>NZ_CP069526.1:0-4800000 GCF_016889705.1 Amycolatopsis sp. FDAARGOS 1241 | reverse complement strand
CGTAGCGCCGGGACAGCGCGTCCCACCGCTCGTCGTCCCACACCTGGAGGGCGGCGACACACACCAGCCAGAGGGCCGGCAGCTGCTCCTCCGCCGGCAGCCCGGCGCCGAACGCGGCGACGGCGCGGCGCAGCGACGGCAGGCTCGCCTCGTACCCCTGCGTGAACAGCCCGGCCAGGCTGTCGAGGAGCAGGTCGCGCGCCCTGTGTGCGCGCACCCGCCGCGGCGCCGTTTTGACGGCGCCGGCCACCGCCTTCGAATCCCCGGCGGGTTCGGCCAGGCGGCCGGCGAACATCGCCGCCGACAGCGCCTGCAGGTAGGTCTCGCCGGACAGGTCGGCATCGATCGTCTCGAGCCGCCGGGCCGCGGTCAGAAGCAGCGGTGGCGCGTCCCGCCCGCGGTTGGTGGCGAACGCGAGCTGGGCCCGGAGCAGCTCGCAGTGAGCTTGCTGCAGGTCGTCGAGCGGCCCCGCCTCCGCCAGTGCCAGCAGGTCCACAGCGACGTCGAACGCCCCGGCCTTCGCCTCGGCCTGCGCGGCGGCCAGCGCCCGGCCGGCTCGCCGGACCGGATCGACGGTCAACGTCACCGACCGCCACAAGAACGCGGCCGCCGCGGCCGCGCCGCCCCGCGTCCGCGCCCGGCCGGCGGAGCGCTCCAGCTCCGCGGCGACATCCTCGTCCGGGCCGGCGGCGGCCTGCGCCCTGTGCCAGGCCCGGCGATCCGGGTCGAAATCCTGGTCGGTTGCCGCCACCAGCGCACGGTGGACTTCCCTGCGCTGCGGGAGCGAGCCCGACTGGTACGCGATCGAACGCACCAAGGGATGCCGGAACCGCACCCGGACGTCGAATTCGGCCAGGTCGGCTTCGACCGCGGGCCCCGCCGCCTCCGGTGCGATGCCGAGGCACGCCGCCGCCCGCCACACCAGTGCCGGGTCGCCGGTCGGGTCGGCCGCCGCGAGCAGCAGCAGGCGGTGGGTCTCGGCCGGCAGCTTGCCCATCCGGCGGCGCAGGCGTTCTTCGACGCCGCCGGAGGGCAGCACCACAGTGGGCAGCCCGAATCCGCCCGCGAGCTCCGTCGGCATCGATCCGCGCGGAATCTCGATCAGCGCCAGCGGATTGCCCCGGGTCTCCGCCACGATCTGGTCTCGGATCCGCGTGTCCAGCGGCGCGGGCAACACCGAGGCCAGCAGCTCCCGGGCGTCCGCGTCCGGCAGGCCGCCGACCACCAGCTCCGGCAGCCCGCAGAGCTCCTGCCCGGGATCACGCACGCCGAAGACCATGCCGACCGACTCCGCGTCGAGTCGCCGGGCGACGAACGCCAGCACCTCCTTCGAAGCGCGGTCGAGCCACTGCTGGTCGTCGATCAGGCACAGCAACGGCCGTTCCTCGGCGGCGTCGGACAGCAAGCCCAGCACCCCGAGGCCGATCAGGAACCGGTCCGGCGCCGGCCCCGAACTCAGCCCGAACGCCGTCAGCAGCGCCCCGCGCTGCGGTACCGGCAGCCGACCCGCCCGTCCCAGCATCGGCAGGCACAACTGGTGCAACCCGGCGAACGCCAGCTCCATCTCGGACTGAACCCCCGCCGCCCGCGTGATGCGGCAACCCGTCGCTCGCTCCGCGAGCTGGTCCAGTAGCGCGGTCTTGCCGACGCCCGGTTCGCCTCGCACGAGCAGCGCACGGCTTTCACCCGCCCGGAGAGCTCCGATGAGCTGGTCGAGTGTGGCACATTCGTCGCGGCGGCCCGTGAACATCGGCCGACGTCAGTTCCGCAGCGCTTCGACCTGTGTAGGCACGGTGCGACGGTATACCAGTGCGTGGTGGCAGAACAGTCACCTCACACCAGCGGGCTTGCCCGCGGCGGTTGCCTACCGCTTCCGCTCGAGAGCACCCATCTGTCCACAGTGGACGCGACAGCTTCCAAAGTGGTCCCGCTTCGGCCTGATTCCGGCCGGAGGCGCGCCGCCACCCGGCTACCTGCTGCTCGCCTCGGCCAGGCTCTGGTCCCGGGTCTCCGGCGCCAGCACCACCGGCACCGCGACGCCGACGGTGCTGACCACGGCGGCGATCAGCATCGTCACGCCGATGCCCGCCGAGCCGAGCAGGATGGGCGTCAGGAAGAGCTCAGCGGCCCGGGCCTCGGTGCCGCCGGTGGTGACCAGGGTGTCGTTGACCTTGGTGGCCAGCACCTGCGCGGCGTCTTGGGTTTCCAGCCACAACCGCAGGTACTTGACCTGCCCGTATGCCTCATCAGCGGTGACCCAGCCGAACGGCACCTCAACTGCGAAAGCCCGGGCCGGCATTGCCATGGCCTGCCGCGGCTTGGTCTCGAACTCGCGCCCCCCTGGATCCCCGCCTGCCGGCACCGGGCGAGGTCGGCGATCCAGGGCTCCGGCAGATACAGCACACGGTCGATCAACGCATGCCCGCCACCGGAGGCATAGGCCAGGAAGGTTCCGATCTGGCAATTCTCGATCCGCCCGGCGGTTCCGGAGTACTGCCGCTGCACGCCGGCCGAGCGTGTGCCTTTCTTCAGGAAGCCGGTGTCGTCACGATCAGCACTCCGCCCGGCTCGCCGAGAAGCTCGACCACGTAGTCGCGCACGTCGTCGCCGACACCGTCGATGTCCCAATCCGCCCAGCGCAACATGGGCTGCATCCCGTCCGGGAACATCTCACCGGCCTGCTCGGCCAGCGTCCACCCGTTCTTCCGCTCCAAGCCCGCGACCAGCCCGGACACATACTCCCGCGCCCGAGCCCGCGGCTCCGACCGCGCGAACCGGCCCCCGATCCGATCGTGCACCCGATCCAGCTGCTCCATCACCACATCAACCACCACAACGATGATCTACCACAACACCGCTAACTGCCGTTGCAGTACTAATACTCCAGCCGCACTTCGTGATATTTGTGCTGTCTTCGCTGGTGGTGGCTGGTCTTCGCGCGGTGTTGGTGACGTCGTCGCCAGTGTGACCAGGTCAGGATCGGACGCCAGTGTGGTGCGGTGTGGATCAGATGTGCCAGCAGACGGCGGACTTCGCCGAGGGTGAGCGGGATGAGGCCGCGGCCAGGACTTTTGGGGACACCGCTGCCGTGACCGCGAGGTAGGTGTGCGCAAGCATGGCCAGGGTGATGTGGCGATACCAGGCGTCGTAACGCCGGACTTGGTAGTGGTCAAGGCCGACTTCGTTCTTGGCGGTCTGGAAGCATTCCTCGATGGCCCAGCGGGCCCCCGCGACCCGGATCAGCTCCTCGTCCGGCGTGGTCGCGGGGGCGCAGCACAGGTAGTAGGCGAGTTCGGGTTCCACTCCGGTGCGGGTGATCTGGCGACGGACGAGCAGGCGTCGAGTCCACCCGTCGGGGGTGTGCTCGCCGATCGTGGGGATCGTGGCGGTGGCCCAGTCGTAGAGTCGTGGTCCTTTGGCGCCGTCACCCGCCGAGCGGCGTTTCCAGATCTCGGGTGGTGCCTGGGCGACGAGGTGATCCGCTCGTGCGGTGGCGAAGCCGCCGGCGGGCAAGGGCTGACTGCGGGGGACGGCGACCACGTAGCCGATGTTTCGCTGTTCCAGCCAGGA
This sequence comes from Amycolatopsis sp. FDAARGOS 1241, assembly GCF_016889705.1. Lineage (NCBI taxonomy): Bacteria > Bacillati > Actinomycetota > Actinomycetes > Pseudonocardiales > Pseudonocardiaceae > Amycolatopsis > Amycolatopsis sp. FDAARGOS 1241. Next base: position 4,796,430 of record NZ_CP069526.1, on the reverse strand, counting down.
TCGGAACTTGTTGTCCTGGCCGTACGCCTCGTCAGCGGTCACCCATCGTGCGGGGACACCGGCCGCGAACGCGCGGGCGAGCATCGCTTTGGCCAGCGTGGTCTTCGTCGCGAACTCGACCTCGTCCGGCACCGCCGCGTCGCGACAACGCTCGCGGTCGGCGATCCAGGATTTCGGCAGATATAGCTCGCGATCGACGAGAGTGCGTCCTTTCGTTGTGGTGTAGGCGAGGAACACGCCGAGTTGGCAGTTCTCGATCCGGCCCGCGGTCCCGGAGTACTGCCGCTGCACCCCGGCGGATTTGGTGCCCTTCTTGAGGAATCCGGTCTCGTCCACGACCAGGACACCGTCCGGGCCGCCGAGGTGTTCCACGGCATAGGCCCGCACGTCGTCGCGGACACCGTCGGCATCCCAGGCGGCGGCGTTGAGCAGCCGCTGCATGCCATCCGGGGTTGTGTCTCCCGCGATCTCGGCCAGGGTCCAGCCGTTCTTGTCCGCCAACGGCGCTAACAAGCCTCGCACGTAAGCGCGGGCACGTCGGCGAGGCTCGGGCCGGAAGAACCGGCCTGCCACCCGCCCGAACAACCCCTCCAGGCCCGCCGCCCACGCCGAGACGTCTTCATCCACCCACACAAGACCGAGAACCTATCAGAGCAAGATCACGAAGTGCGGCTGGAGTACTAAGGTGGGCGACTTCTTCGAGTTCTTCGCCGAACTCGACCTGCTGTGCGCCCTGTCGACCTGCCCGGGCGGCGACCTGTCCGTGCCGCTGTGGGGCCCGGACGCGAAGGACCCGATCGACGTGTGCCGCCCGCTCGCCGTCCAGGTCTACCGCATCCCCGGCAAACTGCGCGCCGGCTGGCAGCCGTCACAACCCGCCGCATACCGCAACCTCCACGGAATCCGGCTCCCGCACTGGACCGACCGCGGCTGAGGCCGGCACCGGCCTGACGGGTAAGCACTGCCCAGGGCGTTCGCGGCCGCTCGTCGGTCTCACCCTCGGTGCGAGGCGAGAGGGCCCGATCGTCGAGCGTCGCACCTGACGTAACGCCGTTCGCCCGGGTACTGAAGAATGGGTGACGTTGCGCGCCCGTGGGGGAGAGAGATGACTGTTCGGCCGGAGTCCGATCGCGTCCGGGTCTGGGAGCCGGACCCGCGCGTGCCCGCCGGTGCGCTGCCGGTGTTCGGCGAGCTTCACGCTGCGGCGCGCCGCCGAGCGGGGGCGAGCCTGGTTTTCCCGCTGCCGTTCGTGGCCGGTGGGACAGCCCTGTTCTTCGGCGATGTGGGTGTCGCCGCGCCACTGTTCCTCGTCGTGTTCTTCGGCGTCGTCCTGGTCGTGGCCATCGCCATTCTGACGACGCTCAGGCGGATGGTGCCGTTCCTGCGGGTCCGCTTCGAACCGGTCGACTGCGCGCCGGACGGGGTGGTCGCCGCCGGCCGCGAGGTCGGCGTCCGCCTGCCCGACGGCCGGTGGCTGCGCACCAGGATGCCCGCACCGTTGCAGGTGCAGCTGGCCGGCGAGCGGCGGCTGTGGCTGCTGCGCTTGGGTGCTCGGGCGATGGTCACGCTGCCGGGATCCGGAGTTCTCGGGGCGGCGCGGATCGTCGACGGCCCGGTGCCCGGCGCGCCGGTCGTGCCGGTCGGCTCCCGGGAACCGGCCTCGCCGCGGCTCGACCCGGTCCTCACGGCCTATCGGCGCCACGCCGCACGCCTGTGCTGGTACGGGGCAGCGGTGTACGGCGTCGTGGCCGTCCTCGCGGGCTGGACGGCGGCGGACCTGCCGGGCGACCGGACCCTTCAGGCGGCCCGGGGCGGGGCTGTGTTCCTCGCAGCGTTCCTCGGCTTTTTCGTTCTGGTGGTGGTGGTCCGCGCGGTGCGGCTGCGCGCTCCGCTCGCGGCCGGCACGTGGACCGAGCTGGCCGTGGTGCTCGACCGGCCGATCAGGATCAACGGCCGTGGTCTCGTCCGTCTCCAGGGCCGGGCTGTCCTGCCCGACGGCAGCACCGTCAGGTTCCGGATGCGGAACGGGGCTGTCGCGTTCGGCCTCGCGACGGCCACGACCGGGCAGCTGTGGATCGCGGGGGTGCCGCGTTCCGGCAAGTCCGCCACCGCCGGTATCCCCGGCCACGCGGTCATGGGCTCGGTCCGGTTCACCTGAGCCGGTCCGCCACCGGTGCCCGAGGGTTCCGGCCGCATTCCCTTGCGGACTCCCGCCAGTACGCCGGGCGCGCTCTTCCCTGCCGCGGAGCGGTAGAGCCCCGCTTCAGGCGGTAGCCGGGGTGAACGCACGGGTGAACCAGGCTTGCGCCAGCTTGAGCACGAGCGACTCGACGAGGTTCGCGCCGAGCTTGGCGAGGACGGTGGCGATGAACTCGGCCATGGTGGTCTCCTCAGGTCACGGGGGTGTCGAGGGGACGAAACCCGCCGCGGATGAGGGAAAGGCGGAATCAGGCTTGCGGCACCGTGAACGCGGCGAAAAATCCGGTGGTTCACGCGCGGGCGAGGACGCGTTGGGCGACGACCTGCGCGACGGTCGCGGTCGCCGCCGCGCCGAGGGCGAGCGCCCACTGGTGCGGCAGCAGCGGGCGGCACCCGAAGAAGCGGCTGACGCCGGGCGTCTGGACGATCGTCGCGAGGGCCAGCAGGGAGCCGGCGCCGGCCGCGACGACGAGGGGGGTGCGGCCGCGCACGGCGATCGTCTGGCCGAGCTGGGCCGCGACCAGCGTCACGAGTCCCGCCGTGCTGGCTTGCCGTGGTGTGCTGACCGTCCGGGCGACGAGCCAGCCCGAGAGTGCCGCGCCGGCGGTGGTCGACGCGCGGGCGATCAGGTCCTTCGTGAGGACCGCGCCGAGTGAGGCTTCGGGGCCTTCGCGCAGCAGGTCTTCCGCGCTCGCGCGCGGTGGCGGGCGGACGGCGACGGCCATCGCGGGCAGGACGTCGGTCAGCAGGTTGATCAGCAGCAGTTGTCTGGCGTTGAGGGCGTCTCGAGTGCTCAGCAGGCCCGCACCGACGGTGAAGGCGACTTCGCCGAGGTTGCCGCCCAGCAGGATCGACAGTGCGTCCCGGACCGACGCCCACATCGCGCGGCCCTCGGCGATGGCGTCGGTGATCGTCTCGATCCGGTCGTCGGTGACGACCAGGTCCGCGGCCTCGCGGGTGGCGGGGGTCGCGGTGGCCCCGAGGGCGATGCCGACGTGTGCGAGCCGGATCGCGGGCGCGTCGTTGGCGCCGTCGCCGGTCATCGCGACGACCCGGCCGAGGTCGTTGAGCTGCTGCACGATGCGGGCCTTTTGCGCGGGGCTGACGCGGGCGAACACCGTGGCATCCGCGATCCGGGCGGCGAGCTGGTCGTCGTCGGCCGCGTCGACCTCGGCACCGGTCACGACGGCCGCCGCGTCGTCGAGCGACACCTCGGCCGCGATGGCGGCGGCAGTGCTGGGGTGGTCGCCGGTGATCATCACCACGCGTACTCCCGCCTGGCCCAGTTCCGCCACGGCGCGCGCCGCGGTGGGCCGGACGGGATCGGTGAGGACGAGCAGGCCGCGGAAGGTCAGGTCGTGGACGTCGTCCTCGGTCAACTCGAAGCGCTCGGTCTCCTCGGCCCGGTGCATCCCGTCGCGGGGCACCCGGCGCTCGGCCACCGCGAGCACCCGCAATCCCTGACGCGCCAAGCGATCGACGGTTCCGAGCAGGTCGCCGTCCGGCCGGGTGCAGCGGGCGAGCACCGCCTCCGGGGCGCCCTTGACGCTGAGCAGCGGACCGTCCGGCGTGTCGGCCAGTGCCGCGTGGTAGCTACGGGTCGGCTCGAACGGCAGCTCGGTGAGCCAGGTCAGCTCCGCCGCACCGCGCTCGGGTCCGACGTCGTGGGCAGCGGCCGCTTCGAGCACGGCGCGGTCCGTGGGATGCGGCGGCTCGCCCACCGCCTGCCACGGGCTCGCCCGGACGGCGGCGGCGAGCACGTCTCGCAGCCGCGGCGTGAGCTCGTCCGGGCCGCGACCGGTGGTGCCGTCGGAGACCTCGCGAAGGCGGATGCGGCCTTCGGTGAGCGTGCCGGTCTTGTCGAAGCACAGCACGTCCACCCGGCCCAGCGCTTCGATCGTCGACGGGCTGCGGGCGAGGACCCCGCGGCGCGCGAGGCGCCGCGCCGACGCGAGCTCGGCGATCGTGGCGACGAAAGGCAGGCCTTCCGGCACCGCGGCCACCGACAGCCCGACGGCCCGGCCGAGCGCTTGGCTGATCGCGTTGCCGCGGGCGAGGTCCGCCAGCAGCAACGCGGTGCCCGCACCGAGGGTCACCGGCAGCGTGACGCGGGTCAGCTCGGAAAGCCGGGCGGCGACACCGGTGAGCGGGGGAGCAGCCCCGTCCAGCTGCGCGGTGCGCCCGGCCTCGGTCCGTTCGCCAGTCGCGACGACGACCGCGGTGCCGCGGCCCGCCGCGACCACGGTGCCGCGGTAGAGCATCGACGAGCGATCGGCGACGGCGTCGGCCGCGGTAGCGGGCACGCTCTTCGCGACGAGGTGCGATTCGCCGGTGAGACTCGACTCGTCCACTTCGAGCCCGTAGGCGTCGAGGAGCCGGCCGTCGGCGGGCACGGCGTCGCCGGGGCGCAGCTCGATCACGTCGCCGGGCACGAGTTGCTCGGCTCGTGCGGTCGTCGCGGCGCCGGCGCGGCGCAGCCGCACCTGCAGCGCACTGGTGTCGAGCAGGTGGTGCAGCTCGCGATCGGCGCCGAGCCGCTCGGCACCGCCGATCAGAGCGTTCAGGGCGAGCACACCGATGATCAGCACGGCGTCGGTGATCGAGCCGAGGGTGGCCGACACCCCGGCACCGGCGGCCAGCGCCGGGGTCAGCGGCCCGGCAAGCTCGTCGGCCGAGGCCCGGGCCAGCCCGATCCCCTCGGGCTCGGCCCGGCCCGCGGTGCGGCGACGATCCGCCGACTCCGGGGCGAGCCCGGTTTCGCTGGTCTTGAGCCGGCTGAGCACGGCTTCGGGTGACATCGCGTGCCACGGCGTGCGGTCGAGCGGGATCGGCTCCGGCCGCCGTCCGGCCTCCGCCCCCGTCCAGGTCCCGGTGGCGAGCGCCAGCAGCGTGGCGAAATGGACCGGGAACGATCCGCGCGAAGCGGCGGTCGACGGCGGGCCGAAACCCCCGAACAGCGCGCCGAGCGCCGATCCGGCGAGGGAGAGGCCCGCGCTGTACCGGCTGGCGCGGTGCGCGGGCTCGACCGCGTCCAGCACCGTGCACACCTGCGCGAGCCCGGGGCACAGCACGTGCGCGGTCCACGGCACGCCGCCGCCGGCGTCGGGCACCCCGAGGCCGACGTCCGCCCCGGCCAGCCCGGCCGCGTGAGCCGACACCACCGCGACGACGTGGCCGCCGGCCTGCAATGTCCGCACCTGCTCGCCCAGCGCGTCCGGGCCGGCCTCGATGACCTCACCGGCTCGCCGTGCCGCGGCGGTGACCGCTTCGGCCAGCGGATGCCCTTCGTCCTCCAGCCCCGCTCGCGCCACCACTTTCCCCTCGTGCCGCACGTGCAGCACGCCGGTCCGCTCGTGCACCGTCCACGCCCCCGATCCGTTGCCGGGGTGCTGCGGATCCGGGAGGTCGTACAGCGTGCGCAGCACCTCGTCGCGGTCAGCGGCGCCGGTGAGCGTGACCTCACCGATGACCTGGCGACCGGTGCGCAGCAGTGAAGTGTCGAGTACGACGCGGTCCACCCGGTCAAGCCGCCGCAGCGCGGCCGGTTCCAGCACCAAGCAGCCGGCAGCGGAAGCGTCGGTGGCCACCTGGGCCGCGAACGCCTCGCGGCCGAGCTTCGCGGCCCGCGGCACACTCGCGAGCAGCACGCCGACCGTCCGGTCGCTGTTCCGGCTCGCCGCCAGCACGCCGGCCGCGCCCGCCAGACCGGCCGTTGCCGTTGCGTTCGCGGCCCGCTCGACCGGCCCCGCCGGCAACGGCCGGGGCCGCCGCACCGCGTCCGCCGGGACTGAGAAATGCCGGTGCATCTCCGTTTCCGGCTCCCACTGCTCCCAGGCGTCGCGGCGCGCGATCACTTCTCTGCGCAGGCACCACCGGTAGATCGCGTCGGTGGCGAGACCGACCGGTCGTCGCGCCAGCGTCTGACTGACCACGCCACCGGCCGCGAAGACCGTGTCGGCGGCGGAGCGGCCCAGCACCGACTCCACGCCGGCTCGCAGGGCGGGCGTGGAGTCGATGAGCGAGGCGACCGCGGACACCAACGGTGGCGACGCCGGCACCGGCAGCACCCGTCCGAGCGCGGCGTAGGACAGCCCGAGCAAGTTGGCTCCCACGGCGGCCACCTCGCGCAGGACCGGTACTGGGTTCCCCGGGTGCACGTCACTCGTCGCCGCGCGGCCTCGAAGAGCCCAGTCCTTCTCGACCGCGGAGATCACGTCGGCCAGCTCCCGGACACCGGTCGCCTCCGGATCGTGCTCGACGACGACCCGGCCGAGCGCCGCGTTGAGGGCGACGTCCCCGACGCCGGGCTGTTCGCGGAGGCTGCGCACGAGCGCCCGCGCTGCCGCTTCGTGGCCCGGCTCGTGCAGGCCGCGCACCTCCAGGTGGGTGCGCTCGCCGGAGGTCCACGACCGTCTCCCGGGAGCGGCCGCACCGCGCACGACTGCGGCGATCGGCTCGGCCACCGCGCGGACGAGGCCGAACGGATCGGGCAGTCGCACGCGCTACTCGCCGCCGGGCGCGGGATTGCCGTCCTGCTCGGCCGGCTTCGATTGGGCGGGCTTGGCCTGGGCGGGCTTCGCAGTGGCGCCGGCGGGTGCCGGTGCCGTCGGCTGCAACTTCGCCGGGGTGGGCTCCGCCGGGGATCTTTTCTGCACGGGCGCCGGTTCTGGCTTCGCGGGCGCGGGCTGCGCCGCCTGCTTTGGCGTGCGCTCCGCCAGCGCGTGGTGCGCACCCGCTACTTCGGGCTGGCCGGCCGGCGTCGGCCGCTTTCCCGCCGTCACCGGCTTCGTCGGCCGGTGTGCCCCCGCGGTCTCGGGCTGGCCGGCGAGTTGCACGCGTTCTTGTGGCGCACGCTGCATTTCGGCCGGTTTCTTCGGCGCGGTCCGCTCTTCCGGCTTGGCGGCCCGGGATTCAGCGCCGCGTCCGGCCACCGCCGTGCCCACGCCGATCGCGACGGCCACCGGCCACTCGATCAGCTCCACCGCGGTCAGCACCCCCAACGCCCCGAAGTAGACGATCTGCCGCGGCGGCGGGAGGAACGAGCGGGCCGTGTCCAGCACCGCGGTGACCTCATCGCGCGCCGGCAACGCAAGCCGCGGCAACTTCACCTCGGGTGCCCCGAACGGAAGGCGCACCGTGGCCCGTGGTTGCTCTTGCTTTCCGGAGGTATCGACCGTGGCCATGGCTGCTCCCTACACCGATCGCGCCCATGTTACGAGCCCTGGAACGTCGACTGAAACCCTCGACGAACCGCCGCGACGGCGGGGATTTCAACCGGTTCGCGATCCGAAGCCCCCGCGAAGTCACGCGGCTGGATGAGTACTGCGGCTGAAGCATCTTGCCGGCGACCTTGGGCGAACTCTGCGGCTCGCCGGGATCGTGGCGAGTCCACGTGATCGGATCGCCGACGTGCGCGTCGCGGGTTTGTCCCACACCGCGCGGGTTTTCGGTGATAGCTCCGCGAGTGTCCGCACGGTCATCACGACCACACACCAGCCGGGCCCGACGCGGCCGACCGCGCTCGTCGAGGGCAGTGATGAAGGTGTCGGCGATCTCGGCGCACTCACCGGTCAGGTTGATCGAAAGGCGGCGGAGACGCGCATGAAGTCGTGGCCGTCCACTGTGTCCTCGTCCGGGCCATCGGGCCTCTCGCCGGCGCGCTGAGCGCGCGTCGCACCCGGCCCGGGCACCAGGCATCGACGGTAGCCCGTTCGGCCCAGCTTCGCCCCATAACGCCTGGTCGCGGGGACTGCCGGGTCGATTCGTGGGACAGTGGACAGATGAGCGGGTCCGGCGATCCCGGCGTGGCCGCAGGTGAAGCTGCGCGGCACGCGGCGGCACGCGCGCACCGGGCGTCCCAGTGGAGGAGCGAGCTGCAACGGCGTACGGGTTCGGACGGATCCGGCGCCGGTGAAGCCAATGCCCACGAGTACGAGCGCCAAAGCACGGTGGTGAGGGCTTACGCGGAGTTGTCGAACGCCCGTCGGCGCGAAGCGGCTGCCCGTACTCGGCTTCGGGACGGTCTGCTCAGTTCGGCTCGTGCCCACGACCGTGCTGCTGATCGGCACGAAGAATCCGCCCACCGCGGCGGCGCCGCTGCCGCCGAGCACCAGCGGAAGGCCGACAGCCACCGGGTGAAGGCGGACTCCGACCGCTGCCGAGCGGCGGGAGTCGAGGCTACCCGGTCGCGAGGCTGAGGTCGTGCCGCTCCTCTGCTGAGCCGGACCGCCGAGTCACCGTGGTGGGGTGGTGCCGAGCCGGCGGTACCGTTCCCGGAAGCACGGGGACGCCGCGGCGCGCCAGGTTCAGGAGATGCCCAGTGCCTCGTCGAGGGTGGCGAACGTGGGGACCCCGCTGGGGTCGGGGTTCTACAGCACCGGTGAGCCCGTCGCGTGGGCCCATCGCGACGCCGGTGACGTGCTGGACTTCGCCGCGCACCGGCACTTCGGCGCCGCCGCAGAGGCCGAGAAGGTGGACTTCATGTTCTGCGGCGAGACGCTGAGCTTGCCGGAGGCCGGTGGCGAAGTCGTCGAGGCGCACTCGGCCGGCTGGTTCGACTCGCTGACGATGTACTCGGCGCTGGCCGCCGTCACCTCGAAAGTCGGGTTGATGGCGACGGTCAACACCAGCTACTACGACCCGTACGAGCCAGCGCGTCAGTACGCCTCGCTCGACGCGATCTCGGGCGGCCGCGGCGGGTGCAACCTGGTGACTTCCGCCGCGCCGGGGACCGCGGCCAACTTCACCGCCGGCGAGGTGCCCCGGGCCGAGCGGTACCCCCGAGCGACCGAATTCACCGACCTGCTCAAGCGGCTCTGGGGCTCGGGCCCGGACGGCGTGTCTGTTCACGGGCAGTTCTTCGACGTCAGGACGGATGCCGGGCTCCCGCCGAGCCCGCAGGGACACCCGGTGCTCATGCAGGCCGGCGAGTCGCCTGCCGGGCGCGACTTCGCCGCGTCGGGCGCCGCCCTGGTGTTCACCGGGTTCGAATCCGTCGAGCGGGACAGCCGTTCTACGCCGACGTCAAGCAGCGGATCGCCGCGCGTGGGCGCGACCCGGAGGCGGTGAAGATCATGGCCGCCGCTTTTGTCCACGTCGCCGGCAGCGACGCCGAAGCCGCCGACGAGCTCGCCGAGATCCGCCGGTCCCTGACCGCGCCCGCCATGGTGCACACCTACCTGGGCCGCTACTTCGGCCGCGACCTGTCGGCGTACGACGTCGACGGTCCGCTGCCGGACCTCGAACCCGACTGGGCGGTCGCCGATGTCTTCACGGCCAACCGCCTCCGCGGCGAACGCGACCCCCGCAAGGCTTTCGCCAGGCTGAAGGCCATCGCGGGCGACGAGAACCTTTCCATGATGCGCCAGGTCCAGCGCGTCTTCGACGAGGCGCTGCTGACCACCTCGTCGGTTCGCCGCAGACCGTCGCCGATCTGATCGAGGACGCGATCGACCGGCGGACTGTCGACGGGTTCGTCTTCTCCTCCGCTCTGCGGCCCCATGGCCTGGACCGCTTCTACGACCTGCTGCTCCCGATCCTGCGCGGACACGGCCGCTTCCGCGACGACTACCAGGGCGACACGCTGCGGGGCCACCTGGGCCTCCCGGCCGTGGAGATCGGGCGCGCCTAGCGGCGCGGGGCTTCGACAGTCGTCGACTCGATCATCGCCACGTCGAGGGAGCCGGGTGCCTCGGCGCTTCCGGTGACTTCGGCACCGGACGGTGCGCTCGCGGCCCGCGAGGTCCCCCGCGCGCAGCGCTGTCTTCCCGGTGAGTTCGATGCGATTGGCATTCTCCGACGGATCGTGGCGACAGTGTGGATTTCGCATCACCGGACGGAGCTTGCCGCCGCCGTGGCGGCGGGCCGACACTGGCCCGGGTGAAGGCGTCCAAGGTGTCGTGCGCCGCGGTGCTGGTCGCGGTGTTGCTGACGGCAGGCTGCACGGCGTCGCCGGCCACGCCCCCGTCGCCGGTCGCGAAGCCGGCCACGGGGCCGACCGGGCCCGCTGTTGCCCAGCAGCCGGGTACGCCAGGCTGGGAAATCACCGAGCCCGGCCCCGCCCACGCGATCGAAGGCTTCGCCGACCACGCCAGTGTGCTGCCCGGCGCGACCGTGCGCGTGTTCGTCAGCACGACCGCGGCGCACTACACCGTGACCGCGTTCCGGATGGGCGCCTACCGCGATTCGGCAGCCCAGCGGGTGTGGACGTCACCGTCGCTGGCGGGATCCGTGCAAGCGCCGCCGATCGTGCAGCCGCCGACCAGCACGGTCGTGGCGCCGTGGCGGCCCTCGCTCGAGGTGCCGACGCGGGGCTGGCAGCCCGGTGATTACCTGCTGCGGCTGGACGGCGACAACGGCGCGGCCCAATTCGTTCCGCTGACCGTGCGAACTCGCTCGAACGCGGGAAAGATCGCGCTGCTCAACGCCGTCACGACCTGGCAGGCCTACAACCGGTGGGGCGGCTACAGCCTGTACGACTCGCCGAGCGGGAAGAAATCCGCGCGCTCGCGTGCCGTGTCCTTCGACCGGCCGTACCAAGCGAAGGGCATGCAGGGTGCGGGCGACTTCCTGTCGTTCGAACTGCCCTTGGTCCGGTTCGCCGAAAACCTGGGGCTGCCGCTGGGTTACGCCACCGACGCGGATCTCCACCGCGATCCGCACCTGCTCGACGGTGCGCGCGCGATGGTCACCCTCGGCCACGACGAGTACTGGTCCACGGCCATGCGCCAGAACACCACCGCCGCCCGCGACCGGGGGGTGAACCTGGCGTTCCTCGGCGGCAACGAGATCTACCGGCACATCCGGTTCGCACCGACACCGCTCGGGACTGATCGGCTCGAGGTCGGCTACAAGTCCTTCACCGAGGACCCCTACCACGTCACCGACCCGGCGGAAGCCACGCCGCAGTGGCGGTCACCTCCCTTCCCGCGCCCGGAAAGCGTTCTGCTGGGTAACTTCTACCACTGCAACCCGGCGCGAGGCGCTCTCGTCGCCGCCGACCAGACCAACTGGCTCTTGTCCGGGATCGTCCACAACGGACAAAGCTTCCCCGGCCTGGTCGGGAACGAGTACGAGCGCGTGGATCTTTCGGTGCCGACCCCCCGTCCGATCGAAATCCTCTTCCACTCGCCGGTGACCTGCCGCGGGCGCCTGGACTTCGCCGATGCCAGCTACTACACCACGGCCGGCGGCGCCGCCGTCTTCTCGGCCGGCACCCAGTACTGGATCTGCGCCCTGGACCCCACCTGCCCCGAGGATCACGCCGACAAGACCGCCCACACCGCGATCAGTGCCATCACCACGCGACTGCTGCGCGCCTATGCCCGAGGACCGGCCGGCCGCGCGCACCCCGCCGCCGACAACCTCGCCGCCCTCGACGTCCCCGGAGCCTGACCGCCGCGTCGATCCTTAACCCGGCCAGGCCCGCCGGTGCGACCTCACTGCCCGGCCGCCACGCGACACGGCCACGGATCCGACGCCGCACCTGACGGCGGTTGACTCGCGAACGCGCTGGATGCGACGATTGTTCACAGGCGATGTAAACGTTTTCATCGATTTCTGCAAACCTTTACAGGCCGGAGGTTCGGTGATGACTGCCCAGCAGCGGCGCAGGGGTTCGGTGGGTGTCGTCGATCTCGCGCGTGAGCTCGGGGTATCCACGGCGACGGTGTCCCGGGCGCTCAACGGCAGCACGGCGGTGCGTCCCGAGCTGGCCCAGCGGATCCGGGCCCATGCGGAGTCCCGCGGTTACGTCGCGAACCGGCTCGCCCGGGCGCTGTCGGCCAACACGAGTCGTGCCTTCGTCGGCTTCGTCATCCCGTACGTGGACACGCCGGCGTATTCCGCAGTCGCGGCGGAATGCGCGCGGCTGCTGTCCGCGGACGGCACGCAGATGATCCTCACGGTCACCGGCAACGACCCGGTGCAGGAGCTGCGGCAGCTGCGCGAGCTCGTCGCCAGCCGGATCGCCGGGCTGGTGATCTCGCCGACGACGGGGGTCCTCGACGAAACCCGGCGGTTGCTCGGCGGGCTCCCGGTGGTGGAGCTGCACCGCGCGTCGGGGATCGAAGCGCCGGGTGTGTTCAGCGACGACGAGCAGGTGCTGGTCGAGAGCGTGTTGCACCTCGCGGCGCTCGGGCACTCGAACATCGGGTACCTGGGCACACCGGAGGAATTGTCGAACGGTGCCGTGCGGTTGCGCGGCATCCGCCGGGGGATGGAACTGGCCGGCCTCGACCCGGACGGCATGGCCACGCGGCTGCGCGAACCGACCCATGAGAACGGCTACGCCGCCGCGGAAGAACTGCTGGCCACCGACATCACCGCGCTCGTCGTCGGTGGTGGATCACTGTCGGTGGGTGCGGCGCAGGCCGTACGGGCGGACCGGCGCCGGATTCCCGACGACCTTTCCCTTGTGGTGTACGGCGACCCGATGTGGTTCGCGCTGGCGGACCCACCGCTGACCACGATCCAGGTGGACTACCCGGGCCTCGCCCGGCGGGCCGCGCAACTGCTGATCGAAGCGCTGGACGCACGGCACTCCGGGCTCGCGGGACCACGCCCGGGACCACACCTCGTGACTCCGCACCTGCTCACCGGCGGCTCGGCCGCACCTCCACGTACCTGATTTCCGCGAACACCTGTCCGGCACAACGAAGTGCGAGGAGCGTTTATGTTCAAGGGCCGCCGTCGATGGCTGGTTGCGACATTCGTCCTGATCATCACGGCCGTTGCGTACATCGACAGAGTCAACCTTTCGATCGCGGCACCGATTCTCACCGAGCAGTTCCACACCAATGCGGCGGTGATGGGACTTCTCCTGTCGAGTTTCACTTGGACGTACACCCTGTTCAACGTCCCGGCCGGCATGCTGGTCGATCGCATCCAGGTGCGGGTGCTGTATTCGCTCGCACTGCTGGTGTGGGCGGTGTCGAGTTTCCTCACCACACTCGTGCGCTCGGCGGGCACGTTGTTCGTGCCCCGGTTGCTGCTCGGCGTCGGAGAGGCACCGTTCGCGCCGGCCGCGATCCGCACGCTGGCGGATTGGCTGCCGAAGTCCGAACGGGCCACCGGCAGCAGCATGTTCATTTCCGGAGTGGCGCTGGGTTCGGCGCTCGGCCCGCCCGTGCTGGCATACCTGGTGAGTGGGTTCGGCTGGCAGAGCGCGTTCATCGCCACCGGCGTGCTGTCCCTGCTCGTCGCGGCCATCTGGTACGCCTGGTACCGCCACCCGCTCGACGACACCAAGCTCACCCAGGCCGAGCGGCAGCTGATCTTGCGGGATCAGGAGCCACCCAAGCAGGAGGGGCGCGCCCCGTGGGGCCGGATCGCCCGGCACCGCGACATCTGGGCGATCACCGCAGGGTACTTCTGCCTGCTCTACATCCTCTACACGTTCATCACCTGGCTGCCGAGCTATCTCATCGAAGACCGGAACATGACGGTGCTGAAATCCGGATTCGCCACGTCGATCCCGTGGGCGGTTGCCTTCGTGTGCGGCATCCTGGGCGGGCGGCTGTCGGATTTCGCGCTGCGTCGCGGAGTGTCCACTTTGAACGCCCGGAAGATCGTGCTCGTGGGCGGGATGGTCGCGGCGCTGGCGATCGTCGGGACAGCGCTGGCCTCCTCGGCCGCGGTCGCGATCGGGTGCCTGACGATCTCCACGGCGGGGATCATCACCGCCAACGGCGCGGTGTGGGCGGCGACCCAGGACATCGTCCGTGAGCTGGATCTGACCGGCTCGGCCACCGGTTTCATCAACGGGATCGGCAACGTCGGCGGCATCCTGGGTCCGATCGTCACCGGCGCGGTGGTCTACGCCACGGGTTCATTCCTGGCGCCGCTCATCCTCGCCGCGGGGCTCGCGCTCGTCGGAGCGCTGGCGTGGGGCTTCGGGATGCGGAGCACACCACGTACGCGGGTGAGCGGGCCGACCCGGATTCGGGAGAACGCAGGGGTGAAAGGTGGCCATGACCGCTGACACGAGCCCGCTCACGGGGCTGACGGTGATCGACGCCGCCACGCTGGCGGCAGGACCGCTGGTGGCGACGTGGCTCGGCGAATTCGGCGCCGAGGTGATCAAGATCGAACAGCCGGGCTCCGGCGACCCGGTGCGCCAGTGGGGCGCACAACGGGACGGCGTCGGCCTGATGTGGAAAAGCTTGGGACGCAACAAGAAATCCGTCACTCTGAACCTTCGCCTCGACGAGGGTCGCGCCCTGCTGCGGCGGCTGGTGTCGGATGCGGACGTCCTGGTCATCAACCTGCGGCCGTCCACGTTGAACCGCTGGGAGCTGGACCACGCCAATCTGGCGAGCGTCAACCCGGGCCTGATCATGGTGCACGTCACCGGGTTCGGGGCCGGCGGCCCCAAGACCGACCGGCCCGGCTTCGGCACCCTCGGCGAGGCGATGAGCGGGTTCGCCCACCTGACCGGCGAGCCGGACGGCCCGCCGACCCTGCCGGCGTTCATGCTCGCCGACGGGGTGGCGGCGCTCAACGCGACCTACGCGGTGATGATGGCGCTCTACCACCGTGACGTCCACGATGGACCCGGCCAGTTGATCGACGTGAACCTGGTCGAGCCCCTGGCGCGACTGATCGAACAGCCGGTGCTGACCTACGACCAGCTCGGCACGGTGCCCGGGCGGACCGGGAATCGCTGGGACATCAGCGCTCCCCGCAACGTCTACCGCACCAAGGACGGGCATTGGCTCGCGATGTCGGGCAGCGCTCCGACGGTCGCGATGCGGGCCTTGCGCGCGGTCGGCCGGGCCGACCTGACCGTCGATCCCCGGTTCGCCGAGGCGCAGCAACGACTCCGCAACGCCGCGGAGATCGACAAGGTCGTCGCGGACTGGGTGGCTGACCGCACGCTCGACGACGCGATGCGGGTGTTCGAGGAGGCCGAGGTCGCCGCTGCCCCGGTGTACAACGCCGAACAGCTCGTGGCCGACGAGCACCTGATCGCCCGGGGCGTCTATCCGCGGATCGCGGATGACGAACTGGGCGCGATGCGAGTGCAGGCGCCGGTGCCGCGGTTGTCCGCGACGCCGGGAAGGATCGATCACCTCGGCCCGCGGATCGGGGAACACAACGACGAGGTCTACCGCGAACGGCTCGGTCTCGGCGACGCGGAGATCGCCGGCCTGGTCGCGAAAGGAGTGATCTGATGGCACGGGTGGCCCGGCCGCGGCGGTCCGAACTCGCCACGCCCGCCAGCAACGACTGGATGTTCCCGAAGTCCGCGGCGTCCGGCGCCGATCTGGTTTTCCTCGATCTGGAGGACGCCTGCGCCCCCGCCGAACGGGAAAAGGCGCGCGGCAAAGCCGCCCGTGCCCTGCGGGAGCTCGACTGGGGTACCACGACCCGGGCGATCCGGATGAACGGCGTGGACACGCGCTGGGCGCACGGCGACGTCATCGAGGTCGTCACCGAGGCGCGGGACGCGCTCGACGTGATCATCGTGCCGAAGGTCCGCCGGGGACGCGACGTGTGGTGGGTGGACACGCTGCTGACCCAGCTGGAGGAAACCCTGGCGCTCGGCAAGCGGATCGGGCTGGAGGTCCTCATCGAGGAAACCGAAGGGCTGGAGAACGTCGGCGAGATCGTGCGGGCGAGTGACCGTCTCGAAGCGGTGATCTTCGGCGCCGGTGACTTCTCGGCGTCCCAGGGAGCCCGCGTGGACACGAATTTCGACCCGTTCGTCGAATATCCGGGCGACATGTGGCACTACGCGCGGGCGCGCGTGGTGGTCGCCGCTCGCTCGGCCGGCATCGACGCGATCGACGCACCGTTCCCCAACTACCGCGACAGCGACGGCTACCGCGCCGCGTGTGAGCGTGCCGCCGCGATGGGCTACATCGGGAAATGGGCCATCCACCCCGCCCAAGTGGACATCGCCAACACCGTGTTCGCGCCGACCCCGCAGGAAATCGAGCACGCTCGCCGGCTGGTGGCGGCGTATCGCGAGGCCGAGGCGCAAGGCAGGGGAGCGGCCGGCCTTGACGGCATGCTCGTCGACGCGGCGCACCTGCGCCACGCGGCGACCATCGCGCAGACCGCCGACCTGCTCGGGTTGTGAGGAAGTGCTGATGTCCAGTGCCGTCCGGGAAGATCAGGACGCGGATCTGTTCCGCGAGGCGATGGCTTCGTTCCCCAGCGGGGTGACGGTCGTGACGACCACCGACGACGACGGGAAGTGGTGGGGTTTCACGGCGTCCTCGTTCTGTTCGGTGTCGATGGCCCCGCCATTGGTGCTGACGTGCGTGAACAAGAGCGCTCAGTGCTGGCCCGTGTTCACGACGGCCCGGCGGTGGGTCATCCACGTGCTGCACGCCGGCCAGGTCCCGCTCGCCGTGCGGTTCGCCACCCGCGGCGTGGACAAGTTCGCCGGTGCCGGGTTCGCGGCCGACGCCAACGGCCTGCCTGTGCTGGCGGAGGCGAGCGTCGCGCTCGACTGCGTGGTGCACGCGAGACCCGACGGTGGCGATCACACGATCCTGATCGGCCGGGTGGAGCGCACCCGGGTCTGGCCGCAGGCACCGTCCATCTACTACCGCCGCGCGTTCCACGAGTTCGACTGACGCCCACTGACTCTTTCGAAGGGAGCGGCGATGTCCGCGAAACGTGCCGACCAGATGGCTCTGGTCGGGTTCATGCAGGCGTCCAATGTGACCGTCTACTCGGGTTCATGGCGGTACCCGAGCGCCGCGCCGGATTACCTCGATCTGCGGTACTACCAGCGCGTGGCACGCGTGCTCGAAGAAGGCACCTTCGACCTGATGTTCTTCGACGACCGGCTGGCCATCCCGTCGATCTACGGGAATTCTCCGGCCGAGGCGGTGCGCCACGGTGCGCGTCCGATCAAAATGGACCTCACTGCGGTGCTCGGCGCGGCCGCGGCAGCGACCTCGCACCTGGGGTTGGGCGCGACCTACTCGACCACCTACTACCAGCCCTTCCATGTCGCGCGGGCCTTCGCGACGCTCGACCACCTCAGCGGTGGCCGCGCCGCGTGGAACGTGGTCACGTCGGTCAACGACGCGGAGGCACGGAACTACGGGATCGAAGAGCACCTCGGGCACGACGAGCGTTACGACAGGGCCGAGGAGTTCATCGAGGTCGTCGCCAAGCTCTGGGACACGTGGGAGGACGACGCGATCGTCGGTGACCGCGCCGCGGGCTTCTACGCCGACCCGGACAAGGTGCGCGAACTCCGCCACCGCGGGCGCTATTTCTCCGTCCGAGGCCCGCTGACGGTGCCCCGTCCGCCGCAGGGGCGGCCGCCGATCATCCAGGCGGGGCAGTCCGCGCGCGGCAGGCAGTTCGCCGCACGGTGGGCCGACCTGATCTTCACCGCGGATCCCGATCGTGCGCGCGCGATCGATCACTACCGCGAGCAAAAGGAACTCATCACCGCCGCGGGCCGCGACGCCGACAAGGTGCGCTTGTTGCCGATGGTGTACACGGTCATCGGCGAGACCGAAACGATCGCCAAGGAGAAGGAGGCGATGTTCCTCGAGCAGCTCGTGGATCCGATGGCGTCGCTCACCCTGCTGTCGGAGCTGATGAACTACGATTTCTCGGGCCACTCCCTCGACGACGTCATCACCGACGAGCTGATCGACTCGGTGTCCGGCATCCGCGGTCTGGTCCAAAGCGTCAAGCGGCAGCTCGGCGATCGGCCGCTCACCCTCCGGACGCTGGCCGGCCAGCGCGCCACCCTGCTGCAGGGCCCCCGCTTCGTGGGCACCGGCGAGCAGGTGGCCGAGCAGATGCAGGACTGGTTCGAATCGCGCTCCTGCGACGGTTTCGTCGTCGCGGCCACCCACCTGCCCGGCGCGTTCGAAGACTTCGTCCGCCTGGCGGTGCCCGAGCTGCGCAAGCGCGGCGTCTGCCGCGCCTCGTATTCCGGCGGGACTCTCCGGGAAAACCTCGGGCTCACCCGGCCGGCGAACTCACTGACCGGCTGAAGTCGAAGTGAGGAAAGCGGCCGCTGGACTTCGGGGGCGCGAGTGGTCAGGAACCCGCCCGATCGCGAGGCTGTGCCACCGCCCGGCGGCGATCGACGTGACGCCGGTGAGGGGGCCGGAGTCGTCGGGCGACAAGACGGGCGCCGGCGCGAGGCTGTCGATGGTGGTGCCGTTGCCGAGCATGCCGTCGAAGTCGGCGCCCCAAGCCGGCATCGTGGCGCTTGGTGGTGCAGGTCAGGGTGACCTGGCCGCCCGTGGCAAGTGCCGTGATACCGGCGAGCCTCTGATGTCCGTCCATTGTGGATTTTGTGCTCATCCCGACGGGCCGCTGATGCTCATCGGCGGACGTCAATGCGACGACGCCGATCAGTGAACCGCACGCGCTGAAATCTAGTGCCGGCAGCTGCAGCCCGCGTCGGGCTTGGCGTGGGCGGTGGTGACGGGGTCGGTGGGGGAGCAGCAGCCGGTGACACCGCAGCAGGAGGTTGCGGCCGTGGTCAAGGGTAGCTCGGCGGCCGACTTGACCGCGCGCACGATGGCGGAGTGCATGCCGTCCGCGACGGGGTGGGTCGGGGTGATCTCGACGTCGGTGAAGCCGACCGCTTCGAGGCCGGTCCGGTACTCGCTGAAGGACAGGGCGCCGGCGATGCAGCCGACGTAGTCGCCGCGTTCGGCGCGTTGGGCGGGGGACAGGTGGTCGTCGGCGACGACGTCGGAGACGCCGAGGCGCCCGCCGGGCTTGAGGACGCGGAAGGTTTCGGCGAACACAGCGGGCTTGTCGGTGGACAGGTTGATCACGCAGTTGGAGATCACCACGTCGATCGTGTTCGCGGGCAACGGGATGGCTTCGATGGTGCCCTTGAGGAATTCGACGTTCGTCGCGCCGGCCTTGGCGGCGTTCGCGTCGGCCAGGGCGAGCATCTCCTCGGTCATGTCCAGCCCGTACGCCTTACCGGCCGGACCGACCCGGCGCGCGGAGAGCAGGACGTCGATGCCACCACCGGACCCAAGGTCCAGCACCCGGTCCCCGGGGCGCAGATCGGCCACGACGGTCGGGTTCCCGCAGCCCAGCGACGCCGCTACGGCCTCGGGCGGCAGGGCGTCGCGCTCGTCGGCGGCGTAGAGGGTGGCGCCGAAGTTCTCGTCCACCTCGAGCGGCTCCGGCGCGCAACACGCGGCGCCGCCTTCGGTGACCTTGACGGCGGCCGCCGCATAGCGCTGCCGCACCGTCTCACGCAGGTTGGTGTTCGGCTCGTTCATCACGCCTCTCCTCACCGGTCCCGACCGGGACATTCCAGCAACTTGTATCGATGGTCGTGGATGCCACCTTGCGCCCTGGATCGACAAACGTCAAGATAGAAGCATGTCGATGCAAGAGCTGGTCGACCAGCCCGCCGCCTGCTGCGCGGGGCTGGCCTCGGCGCCGCTGGGCGAGGCCGATGCCGCCGAGCTGGCGAAGGTGTTCAAGGCGCTCGGGGACCCGGTGCGGCTGCGGCTGCTGTCGATGATCGCCTCGCGCGAGGGTGGCGAGACGTGCGTGTGCGAGCTGACGCCGGCCTTCGACCTGGCCCAGCCGACGATCTCGCATCACCTGAAGCTGTTGCGGCAGGCCGGTTTGATCGACTGCGAACGGCGCGGCACCTGGGTGTACTACTCGGCGCTTCCGTCCACAATGGAGCGTCTCGCGGCCGTGCTGCGGACCCCGCAGCGAGCCGGAGCGTGAACACCTCGCTCGCCCGCCGCGCTGCCGCCGAGGCTGTGGGCACGGCGGCGCTGGTGGCCGTGGTGGTCGGCTCGGGGATCCAGGCGGTCGCCCTGTCGGCCCGAGGTCGGCGTGCAGCTGCTGGCGAACTCGCTGGCCACCGTCTTCGGCCTCGGAGTGCCGATCGCGCTGCTCGGACCGGTCTCGGGCGCGCACTTCAACCCGCTGGTCTCCCTCGCCGCCTGGTACACGGGGCGCCATACCGCGGGGGTTTGACCCTGCGTGCGGTCGCCGGGTACGTGCCGGCGCAGCTCGCGGGGGCGGTCGGTGGCGCCGTCCTGGCGAACGCGACGTTCGGCCGACCGCCGGTGGAGTGGTCGGAGCACGACCGCTTCGGCGGGCACCTGTGGCTGGGTGAGGTGGTCGCGACGGCCGGGCTGCTCCTCCTGATCTTCGGCCTCGGGCGCACCGGACGCGAGCGGCACGCGCCCGTGGCGATCGCTTCCTTCATCGGCTCCGCCTACTGGTTCACCTCGTCCACCTCGTTCGCGAACCCGGCCGTGACCATCGGACGCGCGTTCACCGAAGCCTTCGCCGGGATCGCCCCGGCCTCCGTGGTCCCGTTCATCGTTGCCCAGGTCGTCGGCGCCGCCGTCGGCCTCGGGCTCGTCACCGTCCTGTTCGGCGCCGCCCGCGCCGGCACCCTCCGGGAGAGCAGCCCATGACGACCTCGCGCCCGTCGGTGTTGTTCGTCTGCGTGCAGAACGCGGGCCGCTCCCAGATGGCCGCCGCGTTCCTTACCCACCTCGCCGGGGACCGCGTCGAGGTCCGCTCCGCCGGGTCCGAACCCGCCGACGCGCTCAACCCCGCCGTCGTCGAGGCATGGCCGAAGCCGGCATCGACCTCTCTGCCGAAACCCCGAAGGGTTTGACCACCGGCGCCGTGCAGGCTGCCGACGTCGTCATCACCATGGGGTGTGGCGACACCTGCCCCGTCTTCCCCGGCAGGACCTACCTCGACTGGCACCTCGACGACCCCGCGGGCAAAACCCTCGCCGACATCCGCCCCCATCCGCGACGAGATCCACCAGCGGGTACGCGACCTCATCCACAAGATCGGCCAGCCCCTGACCGGGCCGGCCGGACGAGTCCAGCCGGCCCAGTCAGCCGGCCACGACCGGCAGTCGTCCTCCACAAGTGGAGAATGAGGCGTGGTCACGCCACCCGGCCCACCAGGTCGGGACGGCCCAGCGCCTCGCCCGCAACCCAGTTCGCGACGTCGAACAGCGCCGCATCGCGGTCGGTGCGTCCGAGGAGCTGCAGGCCGAGCGGCAGGCCTTCGTCGGCCAGCGCGGGCAGGGTCAGGGCGGGACAGCCGAGCAGTGACGCGGTCACGTTCATCGCGACGTTGCCGGTCGAACCGAGGCCGACCGGCGCGGCACCGCAGGCGCCGAGGGTGACCATCGCGTCGTAGTTCGCCGCGGCCTCTTCGTAGGTCGCGCGCACCGCGGTGCGCTGGTTCAGCAGCTCGCGGAATTCCTGCTGCGTCATCGCCTCGGCGGTCTTCAGCCGGTCGCGTGCGTCGAGGCTGAGCTTGCTCGCGTCCAGGTCGGCATAGGTGTTGAGGGGCCAGCGACCTTCCCAGGCGACGATCGCCGTGGTCAGCGGCAGCGCCTCGGCGACCGCCTGCTCGACGGTCTCGATCCGGTCGTCGTCCGCCCGGCCCACGACCTCGACGCCCTGTTCCTGGAGCCGGTGCTTCAGCGAGGCGAACGCCCGCCGGGCGCCTTCGGTCGTCGCGCTCCACCCGCCGGTCTCGAGGACCGCCAGCTTCACCGGTTTGGTGCGCTGGGTGAAGTCCACCTCGCCGGCCAGGCCCCCGTAGCCCGGATCGCCGCCGGCGCGGTCGGCGATGGCGCGCAGCACCGCCCAGGTGTCGGCCAGCGTCGCGCCGATCGAGCCCTGGCAGCTCTGGCTGAAGTGGTCGTGCGAACCGCTCCGGTTGATGGCGCCGACAGTCGGCTTGAAGCCCACCGCGCCGCAGAAACTCGACGGACGCAGGATCGAGCCGATCAGCTGGGTGCCGAGGCCCGCCGGCACCATGCCGGCGCCGACCGCTGCCGCGGTGCCGCTGGACGAGCCGCCCGGCGTGCGCTTCGGGTCATGCGGATTCGTGGTCTCGTGCCACGGGTGCTTCGAGGCGAATTCGGTCGTGGTGGTCTTGCCGAGGATGATCGCGCCGGCCTCGCGCAACGCGTGCACGCTCGCGGAATCGCGTTTCCCCTCGGTGCCCTCCCACAGCGGCGAACCCTGACCCGTCGGCATGTCGGCGGTCTCGATGATGTCTTTGATCGCGACCGGCATGCCGTCGATCGGCGACAGCGGCCGCCCATCGGCCCAGCGCTTCGCCGACTCGTCGGCGGCGCGCCGGGCGCCCTCTCGGTTGACGACGACGAACGCGCCCACCACGCCGTCGAGTTCGGCGATGCGGGTCAGCGTCTCTTCCAGGTACGTGCGCGGGTTGAGCTCGCCGGAGCGCAGTTCCGCGCCGTGCGACACGTAGCCCCGCAGTCGGCTTCCGGCCATTGTCTGTTCGTTCACGCCCGCACCCCCGGGATCTCGACGGTCATCCTGCGCAGGCGCCACATCGGATACGAAAGCATGCCCACATACTCCGCCACGGCAGGAGAACACGCACGACCGCCTCGGCTCACCGGGACGCAGTGGAGGCACCCTTCGCGGGCGTCACCGCGATCAAGCCGGCCACACCGCCGAACCTCCCTATCCGGTGAGGCGATCGACGGTGCCGGGGACGACCGGGGGAGAGCGGCGGTCGGTGCCGGGGGTAAGCCGGATGCGGACTTCGACGGCGAGGCAGAGTTCGGCGAGATCCCGGGGCTTGGCCAGGCTCTTGCCGGTGTAGCTCTCGAACCGGCGCAGCAGGCGCCGGATCGGGTTGGCGTGGCAGGACAGCTTCCCGGCCGTCTGCGCCACGTGGCCGTCGTCGGCGACCCAGGCCAGGAAGGTGCGCAGGAGCAGATCTTGCTCCTCGGCCCGAGCGGCGTCGAGGCCGGCGAGAATCCGGTCGGCCGCCGGGCCCGTGACCGGGGCAGCCGCGACGGCGGTCACCGCGAACGCCTCGTCGTCGAAGACAGTGACCAGCCCACGCTCCCGGAGAGTGGCGGCGAGCGCCATGTTGGCCAGCTGGAAACCGAGTGCGGCCGAAGCGGGATCGTCGAACGGGGGGTGACACCCCGATCGGTCCGGTCGCCTCGGCCCGGAGCGCGTCGACCAGGTCGCGGCGGCGGGTTTCGTCCGGTACGGCGACGATGCCGACCTGCGCTTCGGGCGTGACCAGCCACGCTGACCGGATTCCGCGCGACGCCAGCGTCGCGTCGGTCCCGGGCAGGCTCCGTTGGCCGGCCGGGGCCAGTTCTGCGGCCACGACCACGTAGCTCCCCCGGAAACCGACACCGAGCATGCCGGCAGCTTCCCCAGGCGTGATGGCCCAGGACAGAGCATGCGTTTCCTCTGGCAGGCTCGGGTGGAGGAGAACCGGGCCGGTGGCATCGTGCCGGACGGCGACCTCCTTGACGCGGGATCGACCGTGTGGCAGGCCGTGCACCACCTCACCCAGGCGACGATCGAGGGATACCGAGAACAACAGGCGTCCCGGATCCGCGCACGTGAACACGAACGCTCGGCCATGCTCCAGGCGTTGCTGGAGGGCAGGCCAGGGACGCTTGCAAGACCGCGGAAAGCGGGGCGATTCAACAACTCCAAAACGGCGCGGCGCCGAAAGCGCGATTGCTGTGGCGCAGTGAAGGGATGACCGGCTGGTACGGCGAGGCGGCGGTCCACCACGGGAAGAGGTCCAGATGAGCACCCGGCACCGCCAAGGGCAGCAAAACCAACAATCCGGTCAACAAGCCGGAACCCGTCGGCATCTCCGACGCCTGTGCGAACTCGGCCGCGGGGCGAGCGAGTGTCCACACTGGCCAGTCCGGGTGTGGCTTCTCGACGATCCGGCAATTAACTCAGAGCTTACCTGATTAACTCATCGATTACCGGCTGGAAACGAGCATCGCGGGCACCAGCGCCGAGCGTGGCGCACCCGGCCGTGGCCGCCACAGTCCTCACCGGACCGTCATTGGTAGGCAACGCGGCGCAGCAGGCTGATCAGCTTGTCCTGATCGGCGGGCGACAGCGGGGCCACCAGCTCGTGCTGAACGGTCTGGACCGCGGGCGTCACCCCGGCGAGCGTGTCGCGCGCGAGGTCGGTGAGCACCAGGAGCTTGCGCCGCCGGTCGGCTTCGTCGCGGGTGTCGAGCAGCCAGCCTCGTCGCCGCAATCGCGCCACGATGTCCGCGGCACTGGACTTGTCGAGCGAGGCCATCTCGCCGGCCGCCGTCTGGTCGATCGCCGGGCGCCAGACGAGGCTGCACAGCAGTGCGTACTGCGAGGGCGTGAGCTGTGTGCCGACGTGCCGGCTCCAGAGCGCGCCGTGCACTTGCTCGGCCCGCCGGATGAGGTGGCCGGGCGTCGAGCTGAGGCGCAGCACCTCGACGTCCTCGTCCTCGTCTTTGCCCGCCGCGGGCACCGATCCCCGGTAGGCCACTTGGCCCAGCAGCCTGCCGAAGCTGCGCCGCAGGTTCGGGCCCAGTGGCTGCAGCAGCCGGTCCTGCACGGCTTCGACACGGCCGGTGAGGTCCGGCAGCATCGCCTTGGCCGAAGGGGTCAGTGACAGCAGGTATCGGCGGCCGTCGCCGGTGTCGCGGTCCCGGCGGACCCAGTCCTTGCGCCGCAACCGCTCGACGATGTCGGCCGTCGTCGACTTGTCCAAGGACGCGGCGCGGCCCGCGGTGACCTGGTCGACCCCCGAGCGGCGGCTGAGCGCGCTCAGGATCGCGTACTGCGGGCCGGTGACTTCGGCGCCGACCTCGGCCGACCACAGCGCCGTGTGCGCCTGCTGGGCGCGGCGGATGAGGTGCCCGGCCGTCGTGTCTGGCGGCAGCGCGAGGGTGACCGGTCCCGGTGCGCGGGGAGGCGGGCTGCTGCCGATGGCGGTGTTTCGCACGAGAATCCCCTTCTTGACCAGTTCACTGTAGCGAATCGAGATAGGCCGTATCCGTACCATCTCGGCCTGGCCGCCGCCCCGGTTCATTCGCCAAGGCCCTTGACTGCCTTGAAACCGGCGTCTAGCGTCGAGGAACATAGTACGTACACGTACTAATCAAGTTGGGCATGCGGAGGGAAACCCCCATGGCGACATCACGCTTCACCGATCAGGACGGCCGGCTGGACGAGCTGTACGGCGACGTGGCGGCAGCCGATCTCCAGCCGTTGTGGAAGCTCTCCGGTCTGCTGACGCCGGAGCCGGTGCCCCGGACCGTCCCGTACCGGTGGCGGGCCGAAGCGCTGAGCACGCTCGCGGCTCGCAGCGGCGAACTGGTCGGCATCGACCGCGGCGGCGACCGCCGGGTGCTGGCCTGCGCGAACCCCGGTCTCGGGGGCGCGCCGTACGCGACCTCCACCATGTGGGCCGGAATGCAGTACCTGGGCGCGGGGGAGCGTGCGCCCGCGCACCGGCACACCCCGGCGGCGTTGCGGTTCGTCCTCGCCGGAGAAGGTGCCTGGACCCTCGTCGACGGCGACCCGTTGCCCATGGCGACGGGCGACCTCGTGCTCACCCCGAGCATGACCTTCCACGAGCACCACAACCCCGGCGCCGAGCCGATGATGTGGCTGGACGTGCTCGACTTGCCGGTCGTGGCCGCGCTGGACGCGGTGTTCTTCGAGGAGGGCGCCGATACCCAGGGTGGCCCGCGAAGCGATCCGGACTCGGCCGCCGAACGGCTCTGGGGCGCAGGCCCGGGTCTCGTGCCCGGTGGGCTCGGCAAGGCCCGGCACGAGGCTGCGCACTCGCCGTTGCTCGTGTACCGGCGGGCCGGCACCGACAAAGCGCTCGCCGCGCAGCTGGCGGCGACCGGTGGGACGGAGGCGCAGATCCGCTACACCAATCCGCAGACCGGTGCCGACGTCATGCCCACCATGCGCTGCGAGATGCGGCGCGTGCGCGCCGGCAGCCGCAGCCGCACGACCCGGCAGACCGGGTCGCGGGTCGGGGCCGTGCTGGCCGGCGCCGGAGAAGTGCTGATCGGTGACCAGCGCTTCGCGCTCGCACCGGGGGACGTCTTCGCGGTGCCGTCCTGGGCTCCCTACGGCCTTGCCGCCGAGGAGCACCTGGATGTGTTCAGCGTCAGTGACGCACCCGTGCTCGAAGCACTGGGCCTCTATCGAGAACGGGAGTGCTGAACGGATGTCGACGACACCCCTGCCCACGTTGATCGTCGGTGGTGGGATCGGCGGGCTGGCCGCGGCGCTGTCCGTGGCCAGCGCCGGGCGCGAGGTGCACCTGCTCGAACGCGCGGCCGAATTCACCGAAATCGGCGCGGGCCTGCAGTTCGGCCCGAACGCGATCCGGATGCTCGACCGGCTCGGCCTGCTCGCCGAACTGCTCGAGGTCGCGGTGCTGCCGCGGTACGGCGTGATGCGGCACGCGATCACCGCCGATCCGCTCACCACGCTGGATCTCGGCGGTGCCTTCCGCGAGCGCTACGGCTACCCCTACGTGGTGGTGCATCGCAGCGATCTGCTGTCCATTCTGGTCGAAGCCTGCCGGGCGGAACCGTTGGTACGGCTCGAGAACAACCGGACTGTCGTGGAGGCGTGGGCCGACGAGGACAGCGCCGGCGTGCGCTGCGCGGACGGCGCCACCTACCGGACCGAGCTGCTCGTCGGCGCCGACGGGCTGCACTCCGTGGTGCGCACGCTGGTCTCCGTCGACCGGCCGGTGCCGAGTGGGTACGTCGCCTATCGCGGCGCGTTGCCGATGAGCGAGGTGCGGACCGAGGTCAGCAACGACGACGTGGTGCTGTGGGTCGGGCCGGGGCTGCACCTCATCCAATATCCGGTGCGCCGCGGCGAGCTGTACAACCAGGTTGCCGTGTTCCGCAGCGACACCTTCCGCCGCGGCGACGAGCCGGTGGGGCCGGTCGAGGAGCTGTTCGGCCGGTTCGGGGAGGCGTGCGAGCAGGTGCAGCGGCACGTGGCGCGTATCGAGACCGGCCGCTGCTGGCCGATCTACGACCGCGACCCGCTGGTCACGTGGGTGCACGGCCGGGCCGTGCTGCTCGGCGACGCGGCGCACCCGATGCTGCAGTACCTCGGCCAGGGAGCGTGCCAGGCGCTCGAGGACGCGCTGGCGCTCGGCGAGGCGCTCCGGGGCAGCGGTACCGACGTCGGGAAGGCCGTGAAGTCCTACGACTCCGTGCGCGTCCCGCGCGCGGGGCTGTGCCAGACGCGGGCGCGGCTGTGGGGGCAGGTCTGGCACACCGGCGACCCGGTCACGCTCGGGCTGCGCGACCGCTACCTGCGCGCCCGGCACCCGGCGGACTACAGCGAGCTGGACTGGTTGTACGCGGCGGAATCCGCCGTCCTTTCGTCCTGAGCACGACACCCGAGGAGCCGACGATGAAGTTGCTCAGCTACCGGGCCCGCGACGGCCTCGACCGGGTCGGCGTCGTCGCCGGCGGCGTGGTGCGCGAGGTCGCCCCGGAACGCACCGGCGGACCGGCCGGGCTCAGCCCGATGCGGCGCCTCATCGAGGCGTCCGGGGCCCCTGCGGTGGACATCCCCCTCGGCGACGGCCCCGGCATCCCGCTCGACGAGGTCCGCGTGCTGCCGCCGGTGCCGGACCCGACCAAGATCGTGGCCGCGCCGGTGAACTACGTGGACCACCAGGCCGAGATGAGCCAGAGCGTGCACGTCGGCTCGCTCGGCGTGTTCCTCAAGGCGCCCTCGTCGCTCATCGGTGCCGGCGACGTGGTCCGCCTGCCCTACAGCGACCGCCGGTTCGACCAGGAGGGTGAGCTGGCGCTGGTGATCGGCCGCACGGCCCGCGAGGTGCCCGCGGCCGACGCCCTGTCCTACGTGTTCGGCTACACGTGCCTGCTCGACATCACCATGCGCGGCGGGGAGGACCGCTCCACCCGCAAGTCGTTCGACACCTTCACGCCGATGGGGCCCTGGCTGGTGACGCCGGACGAGGTCGGTCCACTGGAGACACTCCGGCTGACCTGCTCGGTGAACGGGGCCCTGCGCCAGGACGCCGACATCCGCGACCTCATCTGGGACGTGCCCGCGCTCGTCGAATACGTCTCGTCGGTGATGACGCTGCACCCGGGTGACGTCATCAGCACCGGCACCCCCGCCGGCGTCGGAGCGATCCACGACGGCGACTCGGTGACCGCGGCCGTGACGCGGGTCGGCGAGCTGACGGTCGGAGTCAGCGCCGCCGGCGCGGTCGTCTGCCCGACCCTGGGCGCGGGGGCGGGCCCGGTGCCGCCAGCCGAGCTCACTCCCGTCCGCGCGGACCGCTGATCCGCTTTTCCGGGCCGCTCAAGCCAAGTCGGAGGTGCGTCATCACTACCACAGAGATTTCCGGGCAGCCGATCCCCGAGTACCCGATGTCCCGGCCGCCGGGCTGCCCGTTCGACCCGCCGGCCGAGTTCCGCGCACTGCGCGCCGAGGAGCCGATCTCCCGCGTGCGGTTGTGGGACGGCAAGATCGCCTGGCTGGTCACCCGCTTCGACGACGTCCGCGACGTGCTCGCCGACCCTCGGTTCAGCGCGGACATGACCAACCCGGGCTTCCCGAGCCACAGCGCGGGCGTGTCCGTGACCCGGCAGAAGCACCCCACGTTCCTCAACATGGACGACCCCGAGCACGCCACGCACCGCCGGATGCTCACCCGGGACTTCATGATCAAGCGGGTCGAGGCGCTGCGGCCGCGCATCCAGCGGCACGTCGACGAGCTGCTCGACGAGTTCACCGCCGGCCCGCCGCCCGCCGACCTGGTTACCGGGTTCGCGCTGCCGGTGACGTCGGGCGTGATCTCCGAGCTGCTCGGGGTACCGTACGAGGACCACGAGTTCTTCCAGCGGCAGAGCGGATTGCTCATCTCGGGCGAGACCAGCGCGGACGACGCGCTCGAGGCCTTCGCCACGATTCGTGCATACCTCGGCGAGCTGGTCGAGCGCAAATCCGCCGAGCCCGCGGCAGACGTGATCAGCCACCTGCTCGAGATCGAGCGCCAGGGTGGGCTGAGCCGCGACGAGCTGATCAACATGCTCAACCTCCTGCTGCGCGCAGGGCACGAGACGACCGCCAACATGATCGCCCTCGGCACGCTGGCGTTGCTGGAGAACCCCGCCCAGCTCGCCGCGCTGAAGGCCGACACTTCGCCGGCGGCGGTGGCGAACGCGGTCGAGGAGTTGCTGCGCTACCTGACGATCACGCACTACGGCCGGCGGCGCGTCGCGCTCGAGGACGTGGAGGTCGCGGGCACGCTGATCCGCAAGGGCGAGGGCGTGGTCGCGGCCAACGACTCGGCCAACCGCGATCCGGAGGCGTTCGGCGGCAAACCCGACGAGCTGGACCTGTCCCGGTCCGCGCGGCACCACCTCACCTTCGGCTACGGGGTGCACCAATGTCTCGGACAGCCGCTGGCGCGCGTCGAGCTGCAGGTGGTGTACCCCACGCTGCTGCGGCGCCTGCCGGGCCTGCGGCTCGCGGCGCCGGTGAGCGAGTTGCCGTTCAAGACGAAAAACGTGTTCTACGGGCTGTTCGCGATGCCCGTCGAGTGGTAACGGAGCCAGTGCATGAAGGTCGAAGTGGAAGCCGAGAAGTGCATCGCGTCCGGGCAGTGCGTGCTGTTGTCGGACACGGTGTTCGACCAGCGCGAGGACGACGGGATCGTCGTGTTGCGCGTGAGTGACGTGCCCTCGTCCGAAGAGGACGCGGTGCGCAGCGCCGAGCGGATCTGTCCCGCGCGGGCGATCCGCCTGGCCGTGTCGGGCGGGTGAGCGCGGACATGCGCGCGGTGGTGGTCGTGGGTGCGGGCGCGGCTGGCCTCACCGCGGCGGAGAGCCTGCGCGAGCACGGTTTCGGCGGCCGGATCACGCTGATCGGCGCGGAGTCCCATGCGCCGTACGACCGCCCACCGTTGTCGAAGCAGGTCCTCCTCGGCACCTGGGAACCGGACCGGCTCGCGTTGCGCGAGCCGGAGAGCGTCGCGGAGCTCGGGCTGGACACCCGGCTCGGCCGGCGGGCGACCGGGCTGGACCTGCCCGGCCGCCGCGTGCGGCTCGACGACGGGACCGCGGTGGGGTACGACGGGCTCGTGGTCGCCACCGGCGTGCGCCCGCGGCGGCTGCCCGGCGCGACCGGCGTGTGTTACCTGCGCACCGTCGAAGACGCGCTGTTGTTGCGCGAGCGGCTGCGGTCGGCTCGGCGCACGGTCGTGGTCGGCGCCGGGTTCCTCGGCGTCGAGATCGCCGCGGCCGCGCGGTCGCTCGGCTCGGCGGTGACCGTCGTCGATCCGTTGCCCACTCCCGTGATCCGGCAGTTCGGCCCGGTGCTCGGTGAGCTCGTGCGCGCGGCGGGCGAGAGGCACGGCGTGGTGTTCCGGATGGGTGTCGGCGTGGCGGCCGCGGACGCCCGATCGGTGCTGCTGGCCGACGGCACGACGCTCGCGGCGGATCTCGTGGTCGCGGCGGTCGGCGCCGAACCGGCCACTGAGTGGCTCGCCGGCTCCGGACTGGACCTGCGCGGCGGGGTGCGCTGCGACGTGTTCTGCCGCGCCGCGGATCGGGTGTACGTGGCCGGCGACGTGGCGTGCAACCACGACCCAGGTACAGGCACCCACCGGCGGTTCGAGCACCGCATGAACGCCACGGAGCAGGGCCGGCGCGCCGCGCTGAACCTGCTCGGGCACGACGAGCCGTTCGCGCCGTCGCACTTCTTCTGGACCCACGCCGGCGACATCCGGATCCAGGCTGCGGGCACCTTCACCGACGGTGAGCTGACGGTGGTCGACGGCGCGATGGCCGACGGCAAGTTCGTCGCGGCGCACGCGGCCGGCGGCCGGATCACCGGCGTCCTCGGCTGGAACAACCCACGCGGTTTCACCCGGGCCCGAGCCCGGCTCGGTGCCGCCGCCACGGAAGGGAAGGTGCTGACATGACCACCGGCCGGATCGACACCCACCACCACATCGTGCCCCCGGTGTGGGCGGATGCGTTGCGCGCGAGCGGCTACTTCGGCGGGCAGGCCACGCCGGCGTGGAGCCCGGCCACCGCACTCGAGCTGCTCGATGAGCTCGGCATCGCGACCGCCGTCGTCTCCGTCGGGCGTCCCGGTGTCCACCTGGGCGGTGGCGCCGCCGACGCACGGAAACTGGCACGGCAGGTCAACGAGTTCTCCGCCGGGCTGGTCCGCGACCACCCGGGTCGGTTCGGGTTCTTCGCCTCGGTGCCACTGCCCGATGTGGACGGTTCGCTCGCCGAGGTGGACTACGCCTTGGACAAACTGGGCGCAGACGGCGTGATCCTGCTGGCCAATGTGGACGGCGTGTACCTCGGCGACCCGGCTTTCGACCCGCTGATGACCGAACTGGACCGGCGGGCGGCCGTGGTGTTCGTCCACCCGACCGCGCCACCCGGTCCCCTCGTACCGGGCGTGCCGCCGTTCGTCGCCGACTTCCTGCTCGACACCACCCGCGCCGCACTCAACCTGGTGCGCCACGGCGTGGTGGCCCGGTTTCCCCGGATGCGGATGATCCTCTCGCACGCCGGCGGGTTCGTACCGTACGCGGCGCACCGCATGGCCAGTCTCACCGAAGGTGCGGCGGGACACGTCGTCACGCGCGAGAACTTCCTGCGCGACCTGCGCACGTTCTACTTCGACACAGCGTTGTCCGCCAACGCGGACACCCTGCCGAGCCTGCTCGCGTTCGCCGGTCCGGACCGCGTGCTCTACGGCAGCGACTGGCCCTACGCCCGCGGCGACAATTCGCAGTACTTCACCGCGCAGCTGGACGCGTATCCGCTGTCGGAAATGCAGCGCGCCGCCGTCAACCGGGACAATGCACTCGCCTTGCTACCACGGGTGTCCGAAGTGGTCACCGCAAGTATTTCCCAGTAACCGCACGAGAAAAGTGTATCCGTGCGCCCGTGCGCGGCGTACGATACAGGGCACACTTCTTCTCCTCGACGGGCACTTTCCGATGCCCCGCATGGACCTTGACTCGTTTCACCGGCGAAACGGAGCCAACCGTGAAGTATCGACGCAAATTCGCGTGCCTGGTGCTCACCGCGGCCATGTTCCTGCTGTCGGCGTGCGGGGCGCTCAGCGCGACCAACACGCTCGGCGGCGGGTCGACCGGCGGCCTGATCCCGGTCACGGCCGGGGTCGCGGCATCGCAGTCGTCCACCGCGATCCTCGTGGGACAGCAGCACGGGTTCTTCACCCGCAACGGCATCGACCTCACCATCGGGCGCGCGGCCACCGGTGCGGGCGCCATCACGCAGGTCATCAACGGCCAGCAGCAGGTCGCCCTCGGTGGCATCTCACCGGTCGTGATCGCGGCGGCTTCGCACATCCCCGTGCAGATCGTGTCGGGAGCGGTCGCCGACCGGTCGGCCGCGGCCGGGGCGCAGTACCAGACCATGGTGGCCGGCAGCAGCTCGATCCGGTCCTTCAAGGACCTCGCGGGCAAAACGGTCGCGGTGAACTCGCTCAAGTGCTGCTGGGAGTTCTGGATGCGGGAGGCGATCGAAAAGGCCGGTGGCGACGCGTCGTCGGTCCACTTGGTCCAGCTCACCTTCCCCGACCAGATCACCGCGCTCGAACAGGGCAAGGTCGACGCGATCAGCACGGCCCAGCCGTACGCGACGGCGTTGCGGAAGAAGGGTTTCCGGGACATCGGTGACTCGCCGGCCATCGCGTTCGACGATCCGGACGCGGACAACACGGTGTTCTACATGGCCAAGGCCTTCATCGACCAGCATCCCGGTATCGTGGAAAGGTGGCGCAACGCCGTGCGGGAGTCCAGTGAGTACGCCAACGCCCATCCCGACGAGACCCGCTCGGCCATCGTCAAGCAGACGAAGGCCGATCCTGCGCTCGTGGCCCAGGCCCCGTTGCCGCGCTACACGGCCGACGTGAGCCGTGCGGTGATCGAGAAGGAAGCGGCGTTCACGGTCAAGTACGGGGTGGTTTCCGCTGCGCCCGCGTACGGAACCTACGTCGTGCCATGAGCACCCAGCAGACCCCCACCGGCCTGGCCCCCGCGCCCGCCGGATTCGACGCACCGGCGCCGGCGGCCGCAGCCGAGCGCCGGGCTTCCCGGCCGTGGCTGCTGCGCGGTCTCCCGTGGCTGACCAGCCTGGGCATCCTCGTGCTGTGGGAACTGATCGCCCGGGCCGGCTGGCTGCCGCCGGAGGTGCCGCCGATCAGCGCGATCGGGGCGGCGCTGGTCGACCTGATTCCCACCGCTGGGTTCGTCCACGCCCTGATGGCGACACTGGAGCAGGTCGCCGTCGGGCTGGCCGGCGGCGCGGTCGCCGGATTGGTCCTCGGCGTCGCGCTCGGCGCCGTGCCGCTGCTGTACCGGCTCGTGCACTACCCGCTCGACTTCCTGCGGTTCGTCCCCGCCGTGGTGTTCCTGCCGCTGCTGCTGCTGTTGCTCGGCGCCACCCCGCGGGTGTCCACTTTGCTCGGCATGGTCGGCGCCTTGTGGCCGATGCTCTTCCAGACCTTCTACGGGGTCAGCGGCATCAACGACGTGCTGCGCGACAGTGCCCGGGTGTTCGGCCTGCGGGCCCACCAGCGCCTCGGGCACGTGGTGCTGCCCGCCGTGCTGCCGTTCGTGGCCACCGGGGTGCGGCTCGCGGCGTCGCACGTGCTGGTCGTGGTGGTGGCGGTCGAGATCATCGCGTCGGTGCGGGGGATCGGAGCGGACATCGCCGTCTACGCCTCCAACGCGGTCTACCCGAGCATGTACGCGCTCGTGTTCGTCGTCGGTGTACTCGGTGTCCTGGCCAACGTCGGCCTGCTCGCGATCGAGCGCCGGCTCCTGCGCTGGCACATCTCCTACCGTGAGGAGGCCAGATGACTTCGGTGGTGCGTCCACGCCGGACCGGGCGCCGGTTCACGGCGTGGCTCGTCTCACTCGTCGTGCCGGCCGCGGCACTGCTCGCCTGGTGGTTCGCCTCGCTGGGCAGCACCTCGCCGTTCTGGCCGTCGCTGCGCTCGATCCTGGTGTCGTTCCAGCAGCTGTGGCTGTTCAGCCGGTTCGCCTCCGACGTGCTGCCGAGCGCCGGCCGGATGCTGCTGGGCTACTGCGTGGCCGCGGTCGTCGGCGTCGCGCTCGGTGTCCTCTTCGGACGGTTGCCACTGCTGCACCGGGCGTTCGACCCGGCACTGCAGTTCTGCCGGGCCCTGCCCGCGACCGCGCTGGTCCCGGTGAGCATCGTGCTGCTCGGGATCGGTGACCTGCCGAAGATCGTGCTCACCGCGTTCGTCACGGTTTTTCCCGTGCTGCTCAACACCATCGACGGGGTGCGGGCCATCGATCGGGAGCTCGAGGACGCCGCGCAGTCGTACCGGCTGACGCGGCGGCAGCGGGTGCTGCACGTGCAGCTTCCCGCCGCCGCGCCGAACATCCTCGCCGGGATGCGCATCGCCCTGACCGTGGCATTCGTGATGATGGTGGTGACCGAGCTCGTCGCGGCGACCAACGGGATCGGCTTCGTCACGCTGCAGGCCCAGCAGAGCTTCGAGGTGTCCCAGATGTGGGCGGGCATGCTCCTGCTCGGGATCCTCGGAGTGCTCTTCAACGGCGCCTTCGTGCTGGTCGAACGCCGGCTGCTGCGCTGGTACACCAAGGATGGGGAGAGCTGACATGCTGACCGTGGAACACCTGAGGAAGTCCTACCGCTCGGCCGGCAGCGAGCTGGAGGTTCTGCGCGACATCTCGTTCACCGTGAACGCCGGCGAGTTCGTCACGATCGTCGGCCCGTCCGGCGCCGGCAAGACCACCCTGCTGCGCTGCCTGTCCGGGCTGCTGCCCTCGTCCGGGGGCAAGGTCGTGCTCACGGAGACGGGCAAGGTGATCGAGAGCCCGCCGCCGGAGGTGGCGTGTGTCTTCCAGGACTACAGCCGTTCGCTGATGCCGTGGTCGAAGGTCGGCCGCAACGTCGCGATCCCGCTGAAGAACAAGATCCGCGACCGCGCGGCACGCTGGGCCGCGGTTCGCCAGGCGCTGGAGGAGGTGGGCTTGGACGGCTTCGACGACAGCTATCCGTGGCAGCTCTCCGGCGGGATGCAGCAGCGGGTCGCGATCGCGCGGGCCATCGCGTACCGGCCGGAGTTCCTCATCATGGACGAGCCGTTCGCGTCCGTGGACGCCCAGACGCGCGCGGACCTGGAGGATCTGGTGCTGCGGGTGCGCCACGACGCCGGACTGACGATCGTGCTGGTCACGCACGACATCGACGAAGCCGTGTACCTCGGTGACCGGGTGATCGTGATGTCCGGGCGCCCGACGACGGTGCTGCGGACGCTCGACGTCGACCTGCCCCGGCCCCGCAACCAGGTGACCACCAAGGCCCTGCCGCGGTTCACCGAGCTGCGTACGGACGTGCTCACCTTGATCAGCGGCACGAACACGGGAGCCGCCCGATGACCGGAACCGCATTGTCCGAGCGGCTGAACCACCCGGTGAGCACCGCCGAGCTGCACCGGCGGTGGCGCGCGATCCGCGAGGGCATGGCCGATCGTGGGATCGACGTGCTGGTCGCGCAAACGAACAACGACTACGTCGGTGGCTACGTCCGCTATCTCACCGACATCCCGGCCACCAACGGCTACCCGGTCACCGTCGTCTTCCCGCGCGAGGAGCCGATGACGATCATCCGGCACGGCGCCCGGGGCGAGGACCTGGTGGTCGATCCCGGCGGCGACCCGGTGCTGCGCGGCGTCGGGCGGGCGCTGGCGAGTCCGTACATGAGCTCGGTGTCCTACACCCGTTACGACGGCGCGGAACTCGCGCTCGACGCGCTGCGGGCGTTCGCCTCGGGCCGGATCGGGTGGGTCGGCACCGGCACGATTCCGATGGCCTTCGGCGAGTACCTGCAGCGCGAACTGCACGCGGCGACGTTCACCGAGGCCGCGGACGTCGTCGACGCCGTTCGCGCGCTCAAGTCCGGTGAGGAGCTGGAGCTGGTGCGCGCCACCGCGAAGCTGCAGGACGCGGCGATCGCGGCGGCCTTCGAGGCACTTCGGCCGGGGATGCGTGACAGCGACGTGGCCGCCGTCGCGCAGCACACGGCGCAGTCGCTGGGCAGCGAGCAGGGCATCTACTGGTGCGTCTCGACCCCGCTCGGCGAGCCCGGCCGGATCGCGCACCCGCACAGTCAGCACCGGGTGATCCGCGAGGGCGACGCGTTCCACCTCATGGTGGAGGTGAACGGGCCGGGCGGGATGTACACCGAGATCGGGCGCTCCGGCGTGGTCGGCCGGGTCCCGGACCGGATCGCCGAGGAGTACGAGTTCTGCCTGCGGGCGCAGCGGTTCTGCTACGGCCTGCTGCGTCCCGGTGCCGCACCCGCCGACGTCTGGG
The DNA here is from genome assembly GCF_016889705.1 of Amycolatopsis sp. FDAARGOS 1241. Taxonomy (NCBI): domain Bacteria; kingdom Bacillati; phylum Actinomycetota; class Actinomycetes; order Pseudonocardiales; family Pseudonocardiaceae; genus Amycolatopsis; species Amycolatopsis sp. FDAARGOS 1241. The sequence continues at coordinate 4,760,031 of NZ_CP069526.1, read as the reverse complement.
CGGAGTACAACGAGTTCCTGCGCGACAACGGGCGGCCGGAGGAGCTGCGGCTGCACTGCCACGGCCAGGGCACCGACCTGGTCGAGCGCCCGCTGATCCGGGCCGAGGAGCCGATGGTGCTGGCAGCGGGCATGAACCTCGCCTGCCACCCGCGTTACGTGCTCGATGGCTTCTGCCACTGGGTGTGCGACAACGTGATCATCGGGGACGAGGGCGTCGAGGAGCTGCACAAGTTCGACAAGCGGCTGGCCGAGCTGGGCCGATGACGAGTCAGGTCGTGGCTTCCGGGCCCGACGACGCACTGCTCGCGCTGCGCGCTGCCGCGCCGGGGCGGGTCTGCGTCGTCCCGCAGCCCTCGTCCGGCGGGTCGGCCGCGGTGCGAGCGTTGCGGGAGGTCGAGTTCCTCGTGCTCGAGCACCAGCGCACCGACCTGCTCCCGGTGCTCGGCGAACTGCCCGCGCTGCGGCTGGTGCAGACGCTGATAGCCGGCGCCGAGTGGCTCGAGCCCTACCTGCCGGACCGGGTGCGGCTGAGCCGGCCGGCCGGTGCGCGCGACAACGCGGTGGCCGAGTGGGTCGCCGCGGCGTTGCTCGGGCTGGCCGGCGGGTTGCTGCCCGCAGTGCGCGAGCAGCACCGGCGGGAATGGCGCCGTGCGGAGAGCGCGGAGCTGGCCGGGGCACGGGTGGTGCTCATCGGTGCCGGGTCGATCGGCCGCTGCGCTCGTGACAAGCTCGCCGGGCTCGGGGCGGCGGTCACGGTGGTCGCGCGCACCGGTCGCCCCGAGGTGTACCCCGTGACCGCGCTCGCCGACCTCGTGACCGACGCCGACGCGGTGGTCCTGCTCGTGCCCGCGACCGCCGAGACCACCGGGCTGGCCGGGGCGGGGTTGCTCGCCCGGATGCCGGACGGGGCCGTGCTGGTGAACGCCGCGCGCGGCACGGTGGTCGACACCGCGGCGCTGACCGCCGAGGTCCTCTCCGGGCGGCTGCTGGCGGTACTGGACGTCACCGACCCCGAGCCACTGCCTCCGGAGCATCCACTGTGGACCGCCGCGGGGTGCTTCCTCTCGCCGCACATCGCGGGCGCGACGCGGCAGGGGAGAGCGCGGGCGATCGAGGCGGCGGCCCGCCGGCTGGCGCGGTACGCGCGAGGTGAGCGGTGAAGCGCGCCGGCAACATCGCGGAGCTGCGCCAACGCGCTCGCCGGCGGGTCCCTCGCCCGGTGTTCGACCTGATCGAAGGCGGCGCCGAGGACGAGGTGACGGTGCGGCGCAACGTCGAGGCGTTCCGTGCTGTACGGCTGCTGCCGTCGGCACTGGCCGTGCCCGGTGAGCGCGACACCGCGGTGCGGGTCTTCGGTGACCGGGTGGCGTCGCCGGTCCTGCTCGCGCCGACCGGCGCGGCGCGGGTGCTGCACGGCGACGGCGAGGTGGCCGTCGCCCGCGCGGCCGCCGCCCGCGACACCGTCTACGTCCAGGGCATGGTCGCGAGTTTCACCCTCGAGCAGGTCGCCGCCGCGGGCGGCGGCCCGCGGTGGTACCAGCTCTACCTGTGGCCGGACCGCGCGGCGGTGCGGGCGCTGCTCGAGCGCGTCGCGGCGGCCGGGTACCGAGCGCTCGTGGTCACTGTGGACAGCGCGGTGTTCGGCAACCGTGAACGGGATCGCCGCAACCGGTTCACCGTGCCGATGCGATTCGGGCCCCGGATGGCCCTGCACTGCGCCACGCGCCCGAGCTGGGCAGTGGACATCGCGCGCGGCCACGTGCGCCGGCGCGGCTCGCGCCACGGCCGGATCAGCCCGCACGCGATGCAGCGGGACCTGCTGCGCAGCCTGTACCCGGTGACCGCGCGGGACCTCGCCGACCTGCGCGCGTGGTGGTCCGGCCCGCTCGTGGTCAAGGGCGTGCTGCGCCCGGCCGACTGCCGCGTGCTGCTCGACCACGGCGCCGACGGCATCGTGGTGTCCAACCACGGCGGCCGCCAGCTCGACCGCGCGCCGGCGACCATCGAGGCACTCGCCGATGTGGTCGCCGAAGTCGCGGGCCGCGCGGAGGTGTACCTGGACGGCGGTGTGCGGCGCGGCACCGACGTGCTCGCGGCGGTGGCCGTCGGGGCTCGCGCGGTGCTGATCGGCCGGCCCTACCTGTACGGGCTCGCGGCCGGCGGGCAGGCGGGCGTGGAGCGGGTGTTGCAGGTGCTGACCGCGGAACTCGACCGGGCGATGGCCCTCACCGGCTGCGCGCGCGTCGAGGACATCGACCACCGCGTGCTCGCGACGGCCATCGCCGGAGCACCACCGTGCGGATCGCGGACACTCCGCTGAGAGAAGCCGACACGGACACGGAAGTCGGCTCGACGGTTGCGGTCCTGATGAGTGCTCGCACCTCAGCGGCATCGTGCCGCGGTGGGCGGTATCGCGCTGCCCGGTCGATCCACATCGGACGGACACTCCTGGTAGCTGCAACCGGCATGGGCCGTCGGACTCAGACGGCGCTCAGCCAACGGTATCTGCCCAGGTGCGGCCGGAGTACGCGGTCGACGCTCCACGTGGCACTGCCCGGAGCGGCGAGCAGGAGCAGGGCCGCGATGATGTAGCCGATGGACGGGCCGATGTCGGTGGCGCCGGCCGCCGACCACGGGAGGCCGAACCCTTCCGCCGCGGACCAGATCCCGAATGAGTAGACGGCGCTCCCGACGTAGGCCACAGTGGACAGCGTGCCGGTGAGCAGAGCCGCCGCGATGAGTGTTTCGACGATGGCCGTCGCGACGCCCAGTCCCATGGGGGCCACTGAGGCGAGGTGCTGCCACAAGTCGATCCACTGGCGGATGACCGGGGTGGTGATCTCGTCGTGGATCCCGAACTGGTGGGCGAATACCCTGCCGTGCAGGAAATCGGGCCGCCACTTGAGGGCGGCATCGATCGCCCACACGACCCCGAACAGGATCCGCAGCAAGCCGGCCAGCCGGCGGCGTCCGGGGTTCGGATCCGTCGGCGGGTTCAGCTCACCGCGAGGCAAGTCGACGCTCTGGACCATGATTTTGCCCCTTTCGACAGGAGATGTGCTGGCCGAGCCACGGCGCACGACACCAATGACACGAGTGCTGAGAGGTCCGCGTTCACCGTGGTGACACGATTCACTCGTCGACCGGCCACAGTGGACGTACGGGTGTGACTCGCGTCGCGGTTCGGGATGCGACGGTGCTGAAGTCGTGGCCCGGGAGCGGTTTCGATGAACGCGGGCGTCCGGCATCGGGTGCGCGCCGTGCCGGTTCGCGATCGCCGGATTCGGCCGGCGCGTCGTCCGGGAACGTCGCCGCAGGTCGGCACTCGTGGCCGAGCCGTTGGCCGGCAATGATCTCACCGGGCATTGAGCGCGGAAAGCGAGGGCTGCTAGGCTTTTCGGCTTCCACGACGGCGCGTGACGGCGATTCGGCGCAGTACCGGACTTCTGGGGCGGAGACGGTGATACCCACGATGAGGGTATCCCGAGCGCAGCCGCCACCGAGCCGACGTGACGCAGGACTTCCCCCGCGGAAAGGGCGTTCCCGGCGGATCGCCGGGTTCGCGTTCGGCGTTGCCCTGGCGATCGCCGGATGCACCCCGTCGGCACCGACGACGCCGCCCGGCACCTCGCCGGCGCCGCCGCGGCCCGGCGCGACGACCGGTGCCGGACCGGGGCAGTCCGCGCTGAAGCCCATCGACCCGGCCGCTTTCCGGGCGACCGTGGCGACTGCCGCCAAGGAGCTGATGGTTCCCGGGGCGGCGGTGCTGCTGCGCACCCCGCAGGGCACCTTCACGGCGGCGGTCGGCACCACGGAACTGGGTACCAGCACACCGCCCGCGGCGGACACCCACTTCCGCATCGCCTCCAACACCAAGACCATGACCTCGGCGCTGATCGTGCTCCTCGCCCAAGACGGCAAGCTCCGGTTCGGCGATCCGGTGTCGCGGTACGTCTCCGGCGTGCCGGGCGGCGACACCATCACCATCGCGCAGCTGCTGAAGATGCGCAGCGGCCTTTACGACTACACGGAAGCACCCGAGCTGGCGGCGGCTTTGGACGCCGACCCGGGGAAAGTCTTCACACCTCAGGACGTGCTGGCCATGGCGTTCCGGCGCCCGCCGCCCTTCCCGCCCGGCACGGCGTACCAGTACAACAACACCAACTACGCGTTGCTGGGCCTGGTGGCCGAGAAGGTCGACGGGCGCCCCTTGGCGCAGCAGATGCAGGAGCGGCTGTGGGGGCCGCTCGGCCTGCGGCAGACTTCGCTTCCCACGGCCACCGACACCTCCATGCCCCAGCGCTACTCGCACGGTTATTGCTACGGTGGGAGCGCGGACGCGTTCGTCGACCTGCCGTACCCGCCTGACCTGCAGGCAGCCGCCCGGGCCGGAACCCTCCAGCCCACCGACTACACCCACCAGAATCCGTCGTACGCCACCGCCGCCGGGGGTGCCATCTCCACCTCGGACGACATGGCGACGTGGATCCGCGCACTGACCTCGGGCAAGGTCTTCAACGCCGAGTTCCAGCGGCAATGGCTCGACAGCCTGCAGCCCGAGGACCCGAACGCGCCCGACGGGCAGAAGTACGGGTACGGAATCTCCTACCAGCGTTTCGCGCCGAACGCCGCGATGTGGTACCACGGCGGTGAACTCCTGGGGTTCAACTCGTTCATCGGATACGACCCGGCCGGCGACGTCACGCTGACCATCTGGGCCGGCTTGACCTTGGCCCCGGACGGCCGGGCCACGGCAGTCGCCTTGCTTCCCACCGTTCTCAGCGAGATCTACGCCGGGTTGTGGCTGCCGCCGGCGCCGACCCCGACGTGAACCGTGTGGTGCGGATCCCGTCCGGCGGTGGGTTGGTCAGTCGCAGGTGCGCGCCGCCCGCATCGCCGAGACGATGGCAGGCAGGGCGACGAGCAAGGCGATACCGCGCAACGCGCCGGCGACCGGGTACGCGGCACGGATGCCGAACGCGTCGGCGACGAGGCCGCCGGCGAGAGAACCCAGCGGCATCAGTCCCCAGCCGAGCATCCGGTAGACGCTGTGCACCCGTCCCCGCAACTGCGCGGGTACCACTTGCTGGCGCAGGCTGACCGTGACGACGCTCCCGAGCGTGGTGGCGAACCCGTTGCACCCGAGCAGTGCACCGAGCACCACCGCGTTCGGGCCGGCGCCGATGAGCACGAAGATGACGACGTTGGCGATCAGCGAGGTGAGCAACGCGGGCAGCGCCCCGATCTTGGCGAGGACGCGTGCGTTGACCACCCCGCCGAGCACGCTGCCCACCGCGGCCCCGGCCAGGAGCAGACCGTAACCGCGTCCGCCGACGTGCAGGGTTTCGGTGGCCAGCAGGACGAGGGTGACGTTGCCGAGCTGGAAGCAGAACGTGTTGACCGCCAGCAAACCCGCCAAGGTGCGCAGCAGCCGATGACCGGCGAGCCAGCGTACGCCCTCGGCCACCGCGGCCCGCAGCGGCGGCTGCACCGTGCGGGTCCGCGGGCGGCGCGGAAGCTTCGCCAGCAGCACAGCGGACAGCGCGAACGAGCCCGCGTCCACCCCGAACGGCAATGCCGCGCCGGCCCCGAACAGGACGCTGCCGAGAGGCGGCCCGATGAACAGCCGGCCCGCGTTGGCGATCGTGTACTGGTTGGCGTTGGCCCGGTGCAGCAGCGCGTCGGGGACGAGGTCCGGCAGGACCGCCAGTGACGCGGTGGCGAACACGACCTCGCACGCGCTGAGTCCGAAGCCCATGACGGCCAAGGCCGCGATGTCGATCCAGCCGAGCCAGATCAGCACCGCGACCACCGTGACGATCGCGGCCTGAAGAGCCTGCGATCGCCACATCAGGGCCGTCCGATCGGACCGGTCCACCAGGGCTCCGGTGGGCAGCGACAGCAGCAGCCAGGGCAGGTAGCTCGACGCCGAGACGAGCGAAACCAGCACCGGGTCACGAGAAATCATCACGGTCAGCAGAGGGACTGCGGCGGCGGCCGCGCCATCTCCGACGTTGTCCACGGCCGATGCCCACCACAGCCGCCGATAGGCAGCGGGCAGCCGCCCTCGGGAGTCACGTTGTGTCATGACGGGCAGCGTCCCGAATTCGAACGTGTGTTCGCCATGATGTAGCCGGGTGCTACATCATCGGGGCGGGCGCTGACCTTGGAGCTGAACATCGGCGACCCGGCGAACGCCCGGGTGCCCGCCGCCGGAGCAACCCGTCCGGCCCGGTCGTTACTTCCCCCGGCCGTGTTTGGCTGCGCGCAGGCGTTCCGCCCGCAGCGCAGTGACCTCGGGTAGGTCCAGTGCGGCCGGCGGCCCGCCGAGGGCCCAGCCGAGCATCAGGTCGGCCAGCGCGGGGTTGCGGGCGAGGACGGGGCCGTGCAGGTAGGTCCCCAGCACTCGCCCGGTAGCGGCTCCTTCGCTGCCGTCGCCGTTTCCGACGCCGGCGCGCACCGTCCCGATGGGCCGGCTACCGGCGCCCACCCGGGTGCGCCCGAGGTGGTTCTCGAAGCCCGTGAGCGGCTCCGGGCCGACCGGCGGCGCCACGTCCACGATGATCTCGCCGATCGCGCGCCGCCGTCCGGGGGTGGTGGTCGCGTTCAGCAGCCCCAGTCCGGTGTGCGTTGTGCGGTCGGAGGTGGTGAATTCGGTGCCGAGGACCTGGAAACCCGCGCAGACACCGAACACGACGGCGCCCTGGGCGGCGGCCCGCTGCAGGCCCGGGTGGGTGCGCAGGTGGTCGACGGCGAGTGCTTGCGCGTCGTCTTCACCGCCACCGAGCAGGTACACGTCGAGGCTCGCGGGGATGGCGTCGTCGTGGCGGAGGTCGATCACGGTGGCGGGGATCCCGCGCCATTGCAGGCGGCGTTGGAGGACCTGGGCGTTGCCGCCGTCGCTGTAGGTGCCGAGGACGTCGGGCAGGACGAGGCCGATGGCCACACCGGAGTCAGCCATGGCCGAGCTGGTGGTGTGCGTCGCGGAAGGCGGTGTAGTTGGCGATGAGCTCGACGGGGCCGGGTGGCAGGGCCGTGACCGCGGCGAGCGGGCGGCGGCAGAGCGTGTGCCGCACTTCGGCGTAGGTGAGGCGCACGGCGACGTCGGTCGCGCGTTCGCCGGCCGCGATGACGGGGCGGCCGGCCAGCTGTTCGAAGGGCACGTCCCACAGCCAGGAGGTGTCGCGTCCGTCGGCTTCGCCGCTGTTGACGGCGATCACGACCGGTGTGTGCGGATCGAGCAGTGGCAGGGTCTCCCGCCAGCCGGCGGGGTTTTTCGCCAGCAGCATGCGCACCGCGTGGCCCTCGTGGTCGGCGCGCCGGTAGCGGCCCGCGACGTCCCCGATCGCGCGCAATCGGGCGAGGGCGACTTCCGGTGCCACGCCGAGGCGTTCGGCGGTGGCGACCGCGATGGCCGCGTTGGCGGCGTTCGCCCGCCCCGGCAGGAGCAAGTCGAGGGTGAACGACGTTCCCCCGGCGCCGCGCAGCGCATCGCCGGTGAGCGTCCACTGTGGAGCAGGCCTGGAGAATCCGCACGCACAACGCCACTCGGTGGCGCAACGCTGCACGGTTCGGCCGCAGCGAGCACAGGCCACGGCGTCGTCGTGCCAGCGTTGTCCCGCGCCGACCCACAGCGGGCGCGACGAAGCAAGAGCTGCGGAGGCGACAAGGGGATCGTCACAGTTGGCCACCACGGTCGACTCCGGCAGAGCCGCGGCGATGGCGCGGAGTTCGCGCTCGATTTTCCGCACTTCGCCGACCCGGTCGAGCTGGTCGCGGCTGAGGTTGAGCAGCACCAGGCACGTCGGGCGGATCTGGGCGGCGACCGCGGGGACGTACGTCTCGTCGACCTCCAGCACCGCCACGGGCGCATCCGGTTTCGCGGCCAGCGCTGCCGCCACGCCGCCGGGCATGTTCGCGCCATCGCCGTTGGACGCGACGTCGCCGAGCGACTGCAGCACCCGGCTGAGCATCAGGGCCGTGGTCGTCTTGCCGTTCGTGCCGGTCACCAGCACGACGGTGCGGCCGTGGCTGAGGCGCTGCAACGCGCGGGGGTCCACGGCGAGCGCGATCCGGCCGCCGATGACACCCCCGGAGCCCAGCCCGAGCCGGCGGGAGGCAGCGGCGGCGCACCGGGCGGCCACGACGGCCAGCCGGGTCCGCGCGGGAAGGCGGCGCGCCGCCGGGGACACCGCGGCTCGAGCCTCGAGGTCGGCCGGCGGACTGGGACTGGTCACACGACCTCCCTCCGCTGTCCTCGGGACGAGTCGCGGCCGCCTCGCCGCACCCTCCGGTGCGGACCCTGGGAACCGGCAGCCGCCTTACGGATCGACGTTAAACCGTGGCGCACCGGAAAGCGGTGTTCGCGGAGTTCACCGAACGCTGTTTCCGCCCGCCACGCTGGGACGTGATCGGTGGTGGGCAAAATTTTGCCGGGCCCGTGCTTCAACGGCGGCTCTGCTCGGCTGAGCTTCGCCGCACTGAGGACAGCACGTATGTGCAGGTGGGCGAAGGTGACCGGGGGCTCTACGCCGGGCTCCGGGGAGGCGGACCGCGGTGGTGGATTCGCGCGGGCAGCCGCGCTGTAACCGGTGAAGGCGATCTTCGACGTGGCCGGGTCCCGCGACGCCGACCTGCTCGCTCAGGCCGCGCAGCCTTCGCGGTCTGCATGCCGGGACCGCCAGGCCATCGATGTCGACGCCCTCCAGGACGCTTTCGGGCTGGTTGACAAATAGTCCTACCATCAGTCCATACTGAGGCGCACCGCTTCCGCAGTCACGACGAGGTGGGCTGCCGCCCTTGCCGACCGACGGGCCGCCCTCACCGAAGGGAACGGCAATGAACGTTTGGCGTTCGATCCGGCGGCCGCTCACCACCGTGTTCACCGCGCTGCTCGCGCTCGGAGGCGTCGCCGGCTGCGGCACGGGCGAAGCCGACGACTCCGCCGCGCAGGCGGCGGCGGACAAGCTGACCCCGGACCAGCTCGCGGCTGCCGCGGCGAAGGAGGGGGGCGTCGTCTGGTACACGACGTTCGCGGACACCGACGTGCAGCCCATCATCGCGGAGTTCACCAAGAGCTATCCTCGGGTCAAGGTGAATGCCTTGCGCCCCAGTGCGTCCGAACTGCCGCAGCGCATCATCACCGAGCAGCGCGGCGGAAAGTACAACGCCGATGTCGTCTCCGGCGAAGGGCCGCAGATCGCCCAGCTGGTCCAAGCCGGGGCGCTGCAGCCGTACCAGCCGAAGGACGCGCCGGCACTGCCCGCGGGCCTGACGCTGCCGAACGGCTACCAAGGTGTGGTGTACGTGCTCACCACGGTGTTGTCGTGGAACCCGACCGTGGTGCGCCAGCGCGGCCTGACGGCACCGAAGTCGTGGGAGGACCTGACCCGACCGCAGTGGAAGGGGCAGTTCTCGATCGACCCGTATGCGGTGAACTGGTACGACAGCCTCATCATCTCGATGGGACACGACAAAGCGCTCGCACTGCTGAAGGCGCTGGGGCAGAACTCGCCTCGCTTCGTGCAGAGCCACACTGCGTCGTTGACCAACGTCCAGGCCGGCGAACCGCTCGTCGCGGCAACCGCGTACGGCTACAAGGCCTCCGCGCTCAAGCGGAAGACACCCGCGGAGCTGGATTTCGCCAATGCCGCGCCGCTGCCCGCCTCGTTGAGCCTGATCGACATCGTGAAAAACTCACCGCACCCGAACGCCGCCCGGCTCTTCGACGACTGGATGGTGTCCAAGGCCGGGCAGGAAGCGGTCGTGAAGATCACCAACCATACGTCCATCCGCACCGACGTCGCCAACGACGCCGCCGTCTGGGACCCGGCGAAGTGGGCTCCCGCGTGGAGCCATCCCGTGCTCGCGCAGGCCGACTACAACTCCTACCTGGCGGAGATGAAGTCCGCGCTGCACGCGCCGTGATCTCGGCGTCGCGGTCGGAACGCGATGCCGGTGGACGTGGCTAGCCGAAGGTGAACACGTAGGCCTGGGCGCGGGCGTCGGCGAAGGTGATCTCGAAGGTGCGCTCGATGATCGGACCGTCCTGGCGGATGAGCTGGTAGAGCCGCTCCTCGAGGATGGCGCCGGCACCCCGTTCGTCGACGTCGAGCCCATGGGCACCCTGCGGTGGCTTCCCGTCGATCGTCACCACGAAGCGCGTGGGCTCGCCGTCCGCTGAGGAGCCCAGCACGAGGTTGAGGTCCCGCGCGAGAAAGCGGAACACGATCCGGCCGCGTGCTCGTTGGGAGTCGTGACGGTGCTGCCCACCGTCCAGTCGCCGGAGAGCGCCCAGTGGTTGAGCGCGAGGTTCGACGGCTCGGCGTAAACCCGGCCGTGGTCGGGTTCGACGGGTCCAGGTGACGCAAAGCCCCTCGCCCGGCCGTAGCCGACGTAGGTCTCCGGGGACCTCAGCGTGTCCCAGTCCGCGGCGAGATACACGCCGCTCGGCTCGACCGAGACGAGGTTCTCGTCGACATCGTCGTTGCCCGCGCCGGCGAGCAGCTGCTGGATGACCCGTTCCGAGCGTTCGTAGTTCTCCTCGCCGAAGTGGTGGTGCCGGAGCCTCCCTTCGGTGTCGGCGAAGTAGAAGGCGGGCCAGTACGCGTTGTCGAACGCGCGCCAGACCGCGAAGTCGTTGTCGACCGCGATCGGATGGGTGACGCCCATCCCGTCGAGGGCAGACCGGACCTTCTCCACATCGTGCTCGAAGGGGAACTCCGGCGAATGGGCGCCGATCAGAACCAGTCCGTCGTCACGGTACTTCTCGGCCCACGCCCGCACATAGGGCAGCGTGCGCAGCCAGTTGACGCAGGAGAAGGTGCAGAACTGGACCACGACCACCTTGCCGCGCAGGCCGTCCGGCGTCAGCGGTTCGGAGTTGAGCCACGCGGTGGCGCCGTCGAAGTCCGGGAGCTCGCCCTCGACCGGCAACGTGGCCATCGCGCTCACCGCAGCGACCTGAAGGGCGCCCGGACCTTCTCCGCGAAGGTCTGCGGCTGCGCCCAGACGGCCCAGGCAACGTCGATCGCGAACGGGCGAACGTCGCTCTTGGTGGCTGTTTCGCTCGAGGCTGTCACTGGCATCGCTGTCTCCTGCCGGATGAGTGCACGCGGGTGAATGAGACTGACCCCCGGGGCTTGCGCGGCCCGGCCGGGGTGCGGGTCGTCCGGATGCGCTAGCCGGGTGTCCGGTTGCTCGGACGTGCGCGAGTTCATGCTTGTGCGTCGCCGCCTCCGGTCCGGTGCAGCCTTGCCTGCACGGTCCACGAGCCCTTCATGACACGCCGATCGGGTGAACAGCAGACGAACCAACGGGTCGTGATCGTGCACTGCCGCACCGTTGCGCCCGCGAGGCGAGTCCCGCGGGCGCGCCGACCTGTCAGAGTTCGCGGCGCGACGTGAAAATGTGTGAACCGAGGAAACTCGGATGAGCGTTGACAACAACACCGCCCCGGCGCACGGGCGCCCCCGGCGGAGGTCGCTGCCGCGGGCCGTGGACCAGTTGGCCGGTGAGCCGGAGTGGACCGTCATCCGCCGGCCGTCCAGCGGTCGCTGGGCCACGGCCGAATGGCAAGGCGAGCGAGGGGCGATCTCTGGAGGATCGGCCTGACTCCGGTTCGGCCCGGCGTCGTCGCCGCCATGCGGTGGTCGGGCGATCGCCTCGTCGGCCACGCCCGCGGGACCGAGCCGGCGATGTGCGCGAGGGTGTGCGGCTGGATCAGCGAACTCCACCACGGCGAGGAATCCCGCCCCGCAGGCCGGCACGCACCGTGACCGGGTCGGGCGAAGGTCCGCGCCGGAGCCGGCGGAGGCCGTCGCGGCGACCGCGGCCACCCCGCCGCTCACCGTCCGGCCACATCGTCGGCAGCGTCGAGACCACGGACGAATCCGAACCCGGTGCCGGCAATGCGATTCGGGGGACTGCGCGGATTTCGCCCGCGGAGAACTATTCACGAGCCCACAGATTGGTGGGTGAGGACCTTCGTCTCTGTCGCCTGCCGGTTGTCTGCCCGAGAATGGCTGGCGAGCAGTCGGGCGGGCGTCGGGGCCCAAGGGGAGCCGCCCGACTGCTCGATCTTTCGTGGACCGAGCGGTGCGAACTCTGGGAGAAACCGTTGCTGCGCCGGAACATCGCAAAGGTTCCTTCACCGAGGGTTCCGGTGCTCTCCTGGTCAGTCCGAGAGTTCGGCCGGTACCGCGATCACGTCGACGAGGGCGCCGTTGCGGAGCACGGTGACCTCCATCTGCTGCCCGATCGCCTCGGAGAACAGGCGTTTCTGGAGTGATTGGGCGCTGCCGAGCGCGGCTCCGTCGACGGCGAGGACCAAATCGGCCGCTTTCAGTCCGCTGCGCGCGGCGGGGCTGTCTTCCACCACCTCGACGATGCGCATCGCGGTGCGCTGGCCGAATCGTTCGGCTTGACCCGGTGTCAGGGGTGCCGGAGTGGTCACCAGCCCGAGGTACGCGCGGCGGACTCTGCCGTCGTGCATCAGCGCGTGGATGATCCGGTGCGTGGTGGCGTTGATCGGGACGGCCAGCCCGAGGCCGAAGCCGGCGACGGCGGTGCTGATGCCGATGATCCGGCCGTGGCTGTCGGCCAGTGCGCCGCCGGAGTTCCCGGGGTTCAGCGCGGCGTCGGTTTGGATGACGTCCTCGATCAGCCGTGCGGCGGTGCGGGTGCGCGCCGGCATGCTGCGGCCGAGGGCACTGACCACGCCCGCGGTAACGGTGCCGGCGAGGCCGAGCGGGTTGCCGACGGCGACGACGAGGGAGCCGACGAGGAGGTTGTCGGCGTCGCCGTAGTCCGGCGGGGCGGGGATTTTCCGGTCGGCGCGGATCACGGCGATGTCGGAGAGGGGATCGCGGCCGACGACGTCGAACCGCGCGACAGTGCCGTCGGCGAACTCCGCGGTGCCGTGAGTGCCGCCGGAGACGACGTGGGAATTGGTGATCAGGTGGGATTCGCCGGTCAGGACGACGGCCGACCCGGCGGCTTCTCCGGCCCGCGACCGGATGCTCAAGGCCGCGACGCGCGGCGTGAGCTGCGCGGCGACGGAGGTGACGATTGCCGAGTACGCGTCCAGTGCGTCCGGCTCCGCCTTGTCGTTGTTCATGTCTTTCAAACGCGTTTCGCCGCGCGCCCGATTCCGCGGTTCACCGTCAGCGAACTGTGCCCAGCCTCGGCTGTCCTGCCGGCGATCAGGCAGTGACCAAACGGTCGCTCAGGTGCGCGGCCATCCGGATCCGCAGTGCACGCACGTTCGCGAGGGCGATCGTGAAGCTGTTCACCGGTCGGTAGCCGACGTTCTCGGAGGAGTCCCGGCACGGCCCGCACACGTAGACGAACCCGTCATCGGGGTCGACGTGGGGTTCGGCCCAGGGCTGCGCGTGACGCTGGTCGGCGCGACGGTAGGCCCGCCAGAACACGGGCTGCTTCATGACCGCTCCGAGCGCTGTGGCGAACGTCGGCACCTCGTGCGCGGGCAGACCGAGCCCGCGACCGTCCCAAACCCGGGGGAGCGATTGGGCCACGGCGTGGGCCCCGGCCGGCGGGGTGCACGTGAACACCGTGACGTCCTCGTGCAGCCGAATCGTCCACCGCTGCGCGTCCGCGGAAAGCACCAGCTGGTACATGGTCACCGACCCCCTCCTCCCCAGGCGAATTCGCCATGCTAACCCGGTCCTGGCCAAAAGCGGTGCCTCGCCACCGCTCACCACCCGGCCGGGTGGTGTGTCCGTCGGTCCCGGGAAGAGGGGTGGGTGCTCGGGCTTCCTTGTCGCCTGCGCCTTCACCACTCGTCCGACACGGAGGTGTTCACTGTGCTGCAGGGAAGTTCGGGCTCTGCCACGAAGACGACGGCCTCGTACCGCATCGGGGAATCCGCCGGGGTGCTGCTCGACGAACGCGGTGCGCGACGCCTCGGACTTCTGCGACACCGCCGGTCGCTCCGCGAACGGCGGCGACAAGGCAGGCACAACCGCAAGGGAGGACTAGCCGATGCACTTCGAGCAGGACATCAAGCCACTGTTTCGCGAGCAGGACCGCGACGCGATGACTTTCGCCTTCGACCTCTGGTCCCTCGACGACGTTTCGGCCAACGCCGACGCCATCCTCGACCGGCTCGAAGCCGGCACGATGCCGTGCGACGAAGCATGGCCCGACGAGCAGGTCGCCGTCTTCCGCCGCTGGATCGACGCCGGCAAACCCGCGTAGGCCGTCCGCGGCCCGACCCGCAACCCGACCTCGGGCGCAGCCGGGCCCCCTGCCACCGTCCGCCGTGCCGAAGTCGGTGCCACGGAGGCGGGACTCCCGGCGGCGGGCTGCAGGCTCGCTGAACCACGGCCGGATCGGAGGCCGTCCGTGCCCGCGCGGCCGGCTCCAGCGTCTTCGTCTCCGGCCTGCTCCCGGTCAGCTATTCGCCGGGCGCGCCCCCGCGGTGGTGGCCGCCATCCACACACTCGGCTGCGGCCCGGCCGGCGCCGTCGTCGTGGACTCGCCCATCCCGGTCCTGGCGGAACCGGTACCCGCCGGCGGGCTTCACCCGTGGACGGACCACGTCCTCGCGGTAGAGGCGGGCCGCAGCGACACCGACGACCACCCCTGCGCGGTCTGGCTGTCCGCGGGCTGCCTGCCGAAGGACAACTGGCGAATTCGGGGCGGCAGGCCAGTGGCGGCCGGTGCCGCCCGCTGCGGCGGGACGGCCAGGTTTGTCGGCCTGGAAGGAACTCGGCCGCGGTGCACACAGTCCACGGTTCACTCGGCGCGGGTGACGCCTGGTTCGAGAACGGGCCGCCCTTCCTGGGCACCCGGCCCGTGCGTAGCGCATTGCGCTGTGCACCGGCCGGGCTCCCACACCGCGCGATCGGGCCCTGTGCCATCCCCATCCCGCAGTCCGCCACGCCGGGTTTTTCGCACAACCCGGGCGCGGCCCTCCCTGCCGGGTGGCGAATCACCCGGCAGGCCGACGTGCCACCCCGGCGACGAGGCGCACTCAACCGCAGCCGGCGCTGCACCAGTTCGTGCCGGCTACCTCTCGTGACATTCGGCCGGCCGCTCCAGCGCGGACCTCGCTGCACGCTCGACGAGGATGGGCGGGTAAGCGTGGATCCGCGCGCCGGCGAAGCGCGAGCGCACGTGCGCGACCGGGTCCCGCACCACCGACGGGTCGATCGCGGGGTAGTGCCGCGCCGGCCGGGTCTTCAGATGTGCGGACTGGGTATCCAGTTGCCCGGACGCGATCACGTCCATCGTCTGTTCGTGCATGGCCGCCTCCAGCCGGTGCGCTTTGGATGCACCGGTCTGCGAAGACTCTTATTGGACGCCGCCGGCGTGAACGCGGGATGAACAAACGGGGCGTCGTCGTGGACGCCGGTGCCGGCGCGGTCCGCGTGCGAGCACGGGGGACGCTGTGACCTCTCCGGTTTCACCGCTCGGCGTGAAAAAGCCGACGCCCGGCCCGCGACCAAGAGGTCACGTGGCGCGCATGTCGTCGTCGATCGGGACGAGCGTCTTCTCCGGGAGCGCGCGGCCGTCGTCGAAGAGCCGCACGCCCGGCATCCGCCACACCAGCGCCGCGGTCAGAAGACGCTGTGGCCGGTGATGTCGGCGAAAGCCGCGAGCGCGGCGGTGGCGGAGACGGAGTTGCCGTGGTCGTCCAGGCCCGGTCCCCAGGCAGCGACGGCGCAGTGGTCGGGGACGATGGCGAGAATGCCGCCTCCGACACCGCTCTTGCAAGGCAAGCCGACGCGGTAGGCGAATTCGCCGGCGGCGTCGTAGGTTCCGCAGGTCATCATCAGCGCGATGAGGTGCCGGACGTCGGAGCGGGCCAGCAGCCTGGTCCCGTCCGCGCGGATGCCGTGGCGGGCCAGGAGCAGGCCGGCGTGGGCGAGTTCGCGGCAGGTGATGGCGACCGAACACTGGCGGAAGTAGTGCTCGAGAGCGTCGTCGACGGGATTGACCATGTTCCCGAAGCCGGCCATGAGGTGGGCCAGGGCGCGGTTGCGGTGGCCGGCACCTGCTTCGGACGCCGCGACGACGTCGTCGACGTCCAGGTCCGGATTGCCGGTTTCGGTGCGCAGCAGGCGGTGCAGGGTCGCGAACCCGTCGCCGCCGTCGGCCAGCAGCTGGTCGGTGACCACGATCGCGCCGGGGTTGATGTAGGGGTTTCTCGGGATTCCCCGTTCGAGCTCGAGCTGGATGAGGGAGTTGAACGGGCTGCCGGACGGCTCCCTGCCCACTCGCCGCCAGATGGTCTCGCCGTCGCGGTACAGCACCAGAGCGAGGGTGAACACCTTCGAGATGCTCTGCATCGAGAACCTGGTGTCCGCGTCACCGGCGCAGTGCACCTGCCCGTCGGTGGTGGCCACCGCGAACCCGAACTGCCGCGGGTCCACTGTGGCCAGCTCCGGGATGTAATCGGCAACCTTCCCGGCGCCGACGCAGGGCGCCACCGCCTCCAGCACCCGCGCGACGGCCCGCCGGTAATCGACCTCCATCAGGGAACCCCTCCTCGTCGCCGCGGCCGACGGCCTGGCCGGCACCGCGGGAACTCTAGCCCGGGGCGCGGTACGGCCGCGGGACCCGGGCGTCAGGTTCGCGTCAAGAACACCTTCCGGGCCGGGCAGAGCGCGGAACCGGTTCACGCTGCGCCCGCCGCCCTGCGGCTTCTCGCGGGTTTCGAGGCGGTAGCCACGCACCAACCGACGCCGGCTCGCCTGACGCGATCAAGTCGCGATCACGGTGGAGGAGGACGGGGTGCGGCTTCGCAACTCTTCCGGTCGCGTGCCTACGGGCCGGCCTGACATCGAAGGGGCCGGGTGCGGCGCTCGCCCACTGCCGGACCAAGCTTGCCACCCGAGAACCGGCCCAGGCCAGCACACGACCATGACGCGGGAGCCGGCCGCCGTAAGCCGCAGGCGGCGTCTGTCCGAAAAGGACGCCGGAGTCGTGGTCTGCCACGATCACGGCGCCGGTGGGGTCCGGGGTGCTGTGGAGCTCAGCGATCCCGCGAGGCGATCGGCCTCGTCTTGACTCCCGGGAGGGCCCGTCGTCGTCCGCGAGTGCGCCGGCCGGTCGGTCGCGTCGCCGACCGGCGGGTCGTCATCGACCTGCGCGATCGAGGGCGGCGACTTCGCAGACGGCGTCGGCGACGGCCCGGAAGTCCTTGCGCAGGATCGCACCGTGGTTGCTCGAGACCTTGTCACTGACCTTGGTGGTCGGGTTGCGGTCGGTCACCTCGCCGACGCCGGCGCGGATGCGTTCCTGCTCGTCGCCCTTACCGCCGAACGATGTTCCGGACCCGAGCACGTACCGCGCCGGGACAGTGAGGCGGTCCAGCGCGGGGCCGAGTTCACGTTCGCGGGAGAGCTTGCCGAGTTCGATGTTGCTTTCTGCCTGCTGGGCGGCGCTCATCCGCGGGGCCAGGCCGGTCGGGCACAGCAGCGGCAGGAACCAGCCCATGCGCTTGAACAGCCTGCGGATGCGCTGTTCCATGGCCTCGTCGAGCCAGTCGTAGGGTTCGGCGCCTTCGACGAAGACCGCGCCCAGCGCACGGTCCGGGTTCCGGCTGGCCCAGTGCGCCGCGACGAACGCTCCGTAGGACCAGCCGACCACGAGCGCCCGGTCCACCTCCCGAGCGGCGAGAACGGCGTCGACGTCGCGGACGGCGACCGCGAAGGAGTAGTCCGCCGAACGCTTGGACTTGCCGCGCGCCCGCTCGTCGTAGGTGATGTGCCGGAACTCGGAGCCGAGTTCGGCCAGCACCCGCCGCCAGTAGCCCTGGGTGGCGAACTGGCCGTTGAGGTAAACGAGGGGGAGACCCGGACCACCGGTGTCGGTGACGGCCAGGGCCGTGTCGTCGACCGGCACCAGGCCGGTCCACTGCGTTGTGGTCGAAGACTTGCTGTTGTTCATCATGCGACCACCGTCGGCCTGCCGCCTGACGTTTCCCCGACACCGCCCTGACGCGCCGCCGCACCTTGCCGGCGAGACGCACGGGCTCGCGCAACCTCCCGCGAGCGACGGCGAAGCGGGTTGACGCGGACCAGGTGTTCCACCTACGGTCCAAACATGGAACAGCGGTCCAACTCCGATCCGGGCAGTGCTCAGCTCGATCGGGGTCTCGACATCATCGAGTTCCTCGTGGGTGCGGGCAGCCCGCAAGGCCTCACGGCCATCGCCGAGCGGGTGGGCGGGCCGAAGGCCACGGTGCACCGGCTGCTGGCCACGTTGCAGCACCGCGGTTACGTGACGCAGGACCAGCGCAGTTCGCTCTACTCGGCGGGCGTGCGCTGTTTCGAGCTCGGCAGCCTGTGGGCGAAGAACCTCGACCTGCGAGCCACCGCGAGCCCGTACCTCAAGGCGCTCAACGAGGCCACGGGAGAGACCATCCACCTCGGCGTCTACGAACACGGCGACGTGGTCTACGTCGAGAAGCTCGACAGCCTGCACCCGATCATCGCCGTGTCGCACGTCGGCAGGCGCTGCCCGGCGACGTGCGTCGCCACGGGGCGTGCGTTGCTGGCGTACCAGAGCGAGGCCGAGATCACCGAGGTGCTCAGTGGCCCGCTGCCGCAGTACACCGCCAAGTCCCCGACCGATCCCGCGGCGTTGCGCGCCCTGCTGAACCAGGTGCGCGTCGACGGCTACGCCACCAACCGGGGCAGCTACCGCGAAGGGGTCGGCGGGCTCGCCTCGCCCATCCGTGACCACACCGGCCAGGTCATCGCCTCGGTCGGGGTGTGCCTGCCCGAGCAGCGCTTCGGCGACGACCGGTTCGAGTTGCTGCGCTCGGCGACCGTCGAGGCCGCGGTCGGCGTCTCCGCCGCGCTGGGCGGGCCGGCCGTGCTGGTCACCGGCCGAGGGGCCACCCAGAACTGAGACACCACGAAAGGACGTGCAATGAGGCACGTTTCCTTCAGCCTGCCCGGAAAACCCGTGAGCAGACGAGCCGCGCTCGCCGGCGGTGCAGCTGCCCTGCTGACCACCGCGTGCGGCGCACCGCAAGGCCTGCACACCGTCAACGGCAAACAGACGATCACCGTGCTGGCATTCCGGGCACCGTCGCTCGGCGCGTTCCTGCCTGCGGTGATCAAGGCGAAGCGCTTCGACGACGCGCACGGCCTGCACATCGACTTCGCCTACGCGACACCGGACAACTACAACACCGAGTTCGCCTCCGGCCACTACCAGGTCGGTGCGAGCGCGGCGCTGCTGTCCGAGGCGCTGCGCCGCGAACGCCAGGTCGACGTGACCTACCTGTTCAACCTGTTCGACTACTTCACCGCCGTCGTGACGTCGGATCCGAGCCTCCACACCCTCACCGACCTGCGCGGGCACAGCCTCGCTGCGGCCACGGGCACCACGAACCACGCGATGTTCGAATGGTTCGCCCGACAGGGCGGCCTCGACCTGCACGACGCCGAGCTGATCAACCAGACCACCGCCGGGCTGTCCACGATGGCCCTGATCGGGCGGGCGAACGCGGTCGAGATCTGGGAACCCGCCTACTCGTCACTGGTCGCCACCAGGCCGGACATCCGCACCCTGGACATCGGTCTCGGCGAGTGGCAGCGCCGGTTCGGCACCGGGCAGATCCCGTACCTGGGGCTGGCCGCGCACAGCGACTGGGCGAAGGCGAACCCCGGCGCGGTCGCCACGCTGTACCGGATCTACTCGACGGCCGCGCAGTGGACCACCGCCAACCCGGACGCGGCCGCGGCGATCATCGCCAAGGCGACGCCCCGCGGCAAGGCCGGGCCGCTGGCCAAGCTCATCGAGGACCCGAGCCGGTTGCGCCTGCACCTCGCACCCGCCGCCCAACTGGCCACCGGCATCGAAGCGGTGCTCGAGGCGGGCCGGGAGACCGGCTACCTCACCGACACGCCGCCCGCGAACCTCGTCTACCAGGAGTTGTGATGTCCGCTCCCCCCTTGTCCCCAGCCGCGTCCTCGACCTCACTGGAAGCCTCCGCGGTCGCGCCGGCCGCGAACCGGCGCGGCGTGCGCCGGCTGCTCGATCCCGGCGTGCTCGTGCTGATCGTGGTGCTGCTCGGCGTGTGGGCGATCGTGTCCCGGTTCACCCCGGCCTACGCCGTGCCCACGATCCCGAGCGTGCTCAAGGAACTCGGCGCGATTCTCAGCACCCCGGATTCCTTGCTGGGCCTGGGCACGACGCTCGCGCGTGTCCTCATCGGACTCGCGAGCTCGTTCGCGGCCGGCGCCGTGCTCGGCGTGCTGATGGGCGTGAACGACCTGGTGTCGCGGTTCTGCCTGCCGTTGGTGCGGTTCGTGCAGGGCATCCCTTCGCTGTCCTGGGTGATCATCGCGGTCATCTGGTTCGCCGACGTGGAGATCCGCGTCTGGTTCGTGATGGTGCTGGTGACCCTGCCCGGGTTCGCAATGCAGGTCCACGACTCCTACCGCGCGATCCCGGCGGACCTGCGGGACATGGCCTGCTCCTTCCGCCCGACCCGGTGGGCGCTGTTCCGGGAGATCACGCTGCCCGCGATCACCCCGGGGATCCTCACCGCGTGGAAGGTGAACCTCGGCCTCGGGATCCGCATGGTGCTCATCGCCGAACTGGTCGGCGCGACCATCGGCGTCGGCGCGGAACTGCTGACGGCGCAACAGCTCTTCGACATGGCCTCGGTGATCTCGTGGACTCTGCTGCTGGCGGTCTGCATGCTCGTGCTGCAAGGCGTGATCGAGCTGATCGAGAACCGGGTGCTGCGCTACCGGCCCGCGGTGGGCGAGCGCGGGCAGGCCAAGCCCATCCTCGCGTCCGGAAAGGACTGAAGTGATGACCACCCAGCTCGAGAAGCCCGTCGTCATCGAGTTCGACCACGTGGACAAGGTGTTCCCCGGCCACCACGCGATGCACGACCTGAGCTTCACCATCCGCGAGGGCGAGATCGTCGCGATCGTCGGCGTGACCGGCTGCGGCAAGTCGACCACGTTCGGCCTCACCCTCGGCCTCACCGAAGCGACCGGCGGCTCCGTGCGGGTGTTCGAGCACGACCCGTTCGCCGACTTCGGCTGGTTCCGCGGCCGGATGGCCGTGGTGTTCCAGGACCCGCGGCTGCTGCCCTGGCGCACCGTGCTGCACAACGTCTGCGCGGGCATGAAGTTCGCCGGTGTGCCGAAGCAGGAATGGGACTCGCGGGCCAGGGACTGGCTGCGCAGGCTCGGCCTCGAAGGGAAGGAAGACGGCTACCCGCACACGCTCTCGGGCGGGCAGCGCCAGCGCGTCGCGCTCGCCCGCGCGTTCGCCGTGGCCCCCGAGATCATCCTGTGCGACGAGTCGTTCTCGGCGCTCGACGAGGTGACGGCGGTCGCCCTGCGCCAGGAGTTCGTGGACCTGGTGCGCGACAACGGCAAGACCGGCGTGGTGATCACCCACTCCATCACCGAGGCGCTGACCATCGGCGACCGCGTGCTGGTGCTGCGCCCGCCCGGGCACCTGTGCGACGACATCACGCTGCCCGCCGACCCGACGCCCGAGGAGCTGGCGGAGCTGCGCACGCGGGTGCTCGACCAGATGACCCCGCAGGTGGGAGGAACGCAGGAGTGATCGACGGTTTCGGCACCCGGACCACGGGCGGCACGCCCGCCTTGACCTACCTCGACTCCGGCGGTGCCGCTCGGGCCGGTGTGCTGTTGCTACACAGCCTCGGCACCGACCACCGGCTGTGGACGGCGTGCGCGCAGGCGCTGGCCGCCGAGCACCGGGTGCTCGTCCCCGACACCCGCGGGCACGGCGGCTCCGCGTGGGCCGCGCCGCTCTCGGTCGGCGACTGGGTGTCCGATGTGGAGCGCGTGCGCGCCGACGCGGGACTGAACCAGGTGACGCTGGTCGGGCTGTCGATGGGCGGTGTACAGGCCATCGGCTACGCGGCCCGGCACCCGGAACGCGTCACGGCGCTGGTGATCGCCGACAGCTTCGCCGAGCTGGACCCGGAACCGGCGCGGGTGAAGGCGTCCGGGCTCGCGAGCCGGGTCGGTGACATGGCCGCGCTGGCGGAGTTCTACGTGTCGAGCACCTTCACCGTCGACCCGCTGCCGGACACCGCCGAGTCGGTCCGGTCCGCCATCGCGGGTATGCGGCCCGCCGCGTACGCGGCGTCCGCCGAGACCTGCTTCGGTGCCCGGCTCGACCACGTGCTCGCCGGCATCACGGCGCCGGCCCTGGTGCTGTGGGGCGAGCGGGACGCGAAGACGCCGCGTGAGCTGAGTGACCGGATCGCCGAGCGGATACCGAAGGCGCGGTTCGCCGTGGTACCGGACGCCGGGCACCTGTCCGTCCTGGAAAACCCCCGGGAGTTCACGCGCCTGACGCGTGGGTTCCTCGCCGAAGTGGGAGAAGGAGGTGGCCGCAGTGGGCAGCAGGCATGAGATCGACCTCGTGGTGAACGGCGAGTCGCGCCGCGGCGTCGTCTCGGCGCGCACGAGCCTCGCGGATTTCCTGCGCGACGAGCTGGGCCTGACGGGCACGCACCTGGGCTGCGAGCACGGGGTCTGCGGGGCTTGCACGGTGCTGCTGGACGGCGCGCCCGTGCGTTCGTGCATCGTGCTCGCGGCGCAGGCCGACGACCACGTCGTCACCACCATCGAGGGCGCGGGCCACGGCGAAGCGCTGAGCCCGGTGCAGGAGGCGTTCTGCGCCACGCACGCGCTGCAGTGCGGGTTCTGCACCCCCGGGATGGTGCTCTCGTGCCAGGCCCTGCTGGACCGCACCCCGCACCCCAGCAAGGAGGAGGTGGACGAGGCGCTGGGCGGCAACATCTGCCGCTGCACCGGGTACGTGCAGATCCGCGAGGCCGTCGCGCTCGCCGCGGGCCGCCAGGCCGAGGAGGCGGTCGCGCATGACTGATCACCGGTGGGTCTCGAAACCCGGCCGCATCCGCGAGGACCGCCGGTTCGTGCGCGGTGCCGGCCGCTACGTCGCCGACATCACCCCGCCCGGCACCCTCCACATCGGACTGGTCACCAGCCCGCACCCGCACGCGCGGATCACCGGCATCGACGCGAGCGAGGCCCTCGCGCTCGAGGGCGTGGTCACCGTGCTGACCGGGGCGGAGCTGGCCAAGGAGACCGATCCGCTGCGCCAGTACCTCGACCTGGAGGGCGTGGACTGGCGGCCGCTCGCCGTGGAGCAGACGCGGTACGCGGGGGAGTGGATCGCCGCGGTCGTCGCCACCTCGCGTGCCGTCGCGGAGGACGGCGCCGACCTCGTGGTGGTCGACTACGACCAGCTGCCCGCCGTCATGGACCCCGAGCGGGCGATCGAGCCGGGCTCGCCGCTGGTGCACCCGGACCAGGGCACGAACGTGATGGCCCACCGCGAGTTCACGTGGGGTGCGGTCGCCGAGGCGTTCGAGCACGCCGACCACACCGTGCGCACCCGGGTCCGGTGGAACCGCAACTCCACCGTTCCGCTCGAGACCTTCGGGGTGGTTGCGAGCTGGGACGCCGACCGCGACCTGCTCGACGTGTGGGCCTCCATCCAGATGCCGCAGTTCCCCGACCAGCTCGCCTCGGCCCTGCGGATCCCCGGCAACCAAGTGCGCGTGCACTTCGACGTGGACGTCGGCGGCAGCTACGGCGTGAAGCGCGGCATCAAGCACGCGGTGCTCGCCGGGCACCTGTCGCGGCTGCTGCACCGGCCGGTGAAGTTCATCGAGGACCGCGCCGAGAACATGCACGGCGGAGACTTCCACGGCCCGGACCGGAGCTTCGACGTGGAGCTGGCGTTCACCGGTGCCGGTGAGTTCACCGGCATCCGGATCGCGGTGATCGACGACGAGGGCGCCTACCCCGGCCGCTCGCCGCTGCAGCTGGCCAAGCCGATCGGCGCGATCGTCGGCCCGTACCGCATCCCGGTCGCCGCCTACACGGCGACCGCCGTCACCACCAACAAGACCGGCCAGGTCGCAGTCCGCGGCTTCGGGCAGGCGCCGACGAACTACGCCATCGAGTCCGCCGTGGACGCGGCCGCCCGCGTGCTCGGGATGGATCGCTTCGAGCTCCGGCGGCGCAACTTCATCCGGCCCGAGCAATTCCCGTACCGGATCCCGAGCGGCACCGAGTACGACTCCGGCGACTACCCGGCGGTGCTGGACAAGGCGATCGCCCTGGCCGACCTGCCGGGGCTGGTGCGCCGCCGCGACGCGATCCGCGCCGAGGGCAAGCTGGCGGGGATCGGGCTCGCGACCTGCCTGGAACCCGGTGGCGGCAACGCGATCTTCGAGAACATCATGCACCCGGGCAACGACAAGACCACGTTCCCGGAGGCCTGCCGGCTGCGGGTCGACGGCGCGGGCGCGGTCACCGCCGTGGTGTCCCTGTCCTCGGCGGGGCAGAGCCACGACACGATGGTCGCCACGCTGGTGGGGGAGGAGCTGGGCCGCGACCCGGCGACGATCGCGGTGATCCGGGCGGACTCGCTGACCGGCATGCCGTCGCAGAGCCCGGTCGGCAGCCGGATGACCATCGTGCTGGGCGCGGCGATCCGCGGGGCGGCCGACGAGCTGAAGGCCGCGCTTCGCCGCATCGCCGCGCACAACCTCGACGTGGCCGAGACCGAGCTGGACTACGACGGCGGTGACTTCACCGTGCGCGCCGACCCGTCCCGGCGGCTCGGCTGGCACGAACTCGTCGCCATCGCCCACCGCAAGCAACACCTCATGCCCCAGGGAATGCAGCCGGGCCTCGAGGTCGTGCACGTCGCGCACACGCCCCGCTCGGGCACGCTCACCTCGCCGGACGGGCGCGTGCAGCTCTACCCGTGCTACTCGTTCGAGACCCACGTGGTGCTCGCCGTGCTCGACCCCGGCACCGGCCACGTCGACCTCGACGCGTACTACCTGGCCCACGACTGCGGCACGGTGATCAACCCCGACGTGGTGCGCGGCATGGTCTACGGCGGCACCGCGCACGGCATCGGCGTCGCGTTGTACGAGCAGTTCGCCTTCAGCGAGGAGGGCCAGCCGCTCACCCAGTCCTTCATGGACTACCTGCTGCCCAGCACGCACGAGGTGCCGCACATCGTGGACACCGAGCACTGCACGCCCTCGCCGTACACCACGCTCGGGCAGAAGGGCGCGGGCGAGGCGGGCTACATGGGCGCACCCGCCGCCGTGGCGAGCGCGGTCAACGACGCTCTCGCCCCGACCGGCGCGCCACCGATCACGTCCCTGCCGATCAAGCCCAGCGATGTGTGGCACGCGCTGCACGATTCTTTGGAGACCCCATGACCACCATCGACGTCCACGCCCATTTGGTGCCGGCCGCGCTGCTGGCCGACCTGGCCGCCGGGCGCACCCGGTTCCCGAACGTCCGGGTCGAACCGCACGGCGAGAGCCACGTCGTGTCCTTCGTGGACGGACCCCCGACCAGGCCCGTGTCACCCGGACTCACCGATCTGGCCCAACGCGGCGCGTGGCTCGGCGAGCAGCGCATCGAGCGCCAGCTCGTCGGCGGCTGGCTCGACGTGTTCGGCTACCAGCTGCCCGCCGCCGAGGGCGCCGACTGGGCGGAGCACCTCACCGCCGCGATCGTCGAGCAGGCCTGCGAGGACGACCGGCTGCTGCCGCTGGGCACCGTGCCGTTGCAGGACCCCGCGCGGGCGGCGGCCGCGCTGACCGCACAGCGCGCGGCGGGCGTGCCCGGTGTCATGATCGCCACGCGGGCCGGCGGCCGCGAACTCGACGATCCGGCGTTCACGCCGTTCTGGGAGGCTGCGGACGTGAGCGGCGCGATCGTGTTCCTGCACCCCGGGTTCGGTGGCGCGAGCGAGCGCTACACCGATTTCGGGCTCGTCAACGGCCTCGCCCGGCTCGAGGACACCACCGTCACGCTGGCTCGTCTGCTCTACGCGGGCATCCCGGCCCGCTACCCGGGGGTGAAGGTCATCGTCGCGCACGGCGGCGCGGCCCTGCCGTACGTGCTCGGCCGGCTCACCCGCAACCACCTGCTGCACCGGGATTCCACGGCGGACCCGGTGGAATCGTTCGGCCACCTGTATTTCGACAGCGTGCTGTTCGATCCGTCCACTGTGGAGTTCCTGGTGGCGAAGACCGGTGCCGGGCGGGTCCTGCTCGGCTCGGACTACCCGTTCCCGATCGGCGATCTCACGCCGCGTGCGGTCGTGGAGACCGCCAACCTGAAGCCGGACGAGCGGTCGCTGATCCTCGGCGGCACCGCGGCGGCCCTGCTGGAACTGTCGTGAAGCCGGTCGACTTCACCCTGCACCGCCCCGAGACCGTCGCGGAGGCCGTGGCGCTGCTCGCCGCGAAAGCGGACGAGGCCAAGGTCCTCGCCGGCGGACAGAGCCTGGTGCCGCTGCTGAACTTCCGGCTGGCGCGGCCCGAGCACGTGATCGACATCGGCGGGCTCGCGAGCCTCACCGAGATCCGCCGGACGCCCGGGGAGCTGGTGGTCGGCGCGATGGTGCGCCAGGCGCAGGCGGAGCACTCGGCGGCCGTCGCCGCGCACACCCCGCTGCTGGCGGCCGCGCTGCCGAACATCGCACACCCGCCGATCCGCAACCGCGGCACGGTCGGCGGCAGTCTCGCCCACGCCGATGCGGCCGCCGAGCTGCCCGCAGTGGCCATGGCACTGGACGCGAAGCTGGTGGCACACGGTCCGTGCGGAATCCGCGAGATCGCCGCCGCCGACTTCTTCCGCACCCACCTGACCACGGCGCTGGCTGCGGACGAGCTGCTGACCGGGATCCGGTTCCCTCGCGCGGCACCCGGCAGCGGCGCGGCCGTGGTGGAGATCGGCCGCAGGCGTGGCGACTTCGCCCTCGTCGGTGTCGCCGTCCAGGTTCGCCGCGCCGAGGGCCGCATCGCCGACGCGCGGGTGTGCTTCAGCGGGGTCGACGAGATCCCGCACCGGTGCCGCCCCGCGGAAGCGGAGCTGATCGACGCCGCGCCCACGGCCACGGTCGCCGCCCGCGCGGCGGACGCCGCCCGCGACGACGTCCGGCCCAGCGGCGACTTGCACGCCACGGCCGCGTACCGCCGGGACGTGGCCGGAACCTTGCTCGCCCGGGCGGTCGCCGAGGCCGTCCGGCGAGCGGAAGGAGACACCGATGCTGCACGAACTGCGTGAGTACGTGGCCGCGCCGGGCCGCGCCGCCGCGCTGCACGCCCGGTTCGCCGAGCACACCTTGCCGTTGTTCGCCAAGCACGGCCTCGAGGTCGTGGGTTTCTGGACCGACGCTACGGACGACGGCCGGCTCGTCTACCTGCTCCGGTTCGCCGACGCGGAAGCGAAGTCCGCGGCGTGGGCGGCGTTCCAGGCCGATCCGGAATGGAAACGGGTGAAAGCCGAATCGGAGGCCGGGGGCCCGATCGTCGCCGAGATGCACAGCACCACGCTGGCCGCGGTGCCCTACTGGCCCGCGGGCACGGGATCGCGGGAGCAGTCATGAAGCTGGAGAACACCTTCGAGGTCCCCCTGCCGATCGACGAGACGTGGCGGCTGCTGCAGGATCTGCGGAAAGTCGCGCCGTGCCTGCCGGGCGCGCACCTCGACGACGTCGTGGAGGGTGAATACCGGGGCGGGCTGTCCACGAAGATCGGGCCCATCACGGCGAAGTACCGCGGCAACGCCCGGTTCCTGGAGCGCGACGAGCTGGACCACCGCGCGGTGATCCAGGCGCGGGGCCGGGAAGAACGCGGCAGCGGGACCGCGGCTGCGACCATCACCGCGACGTTGCGGGCAACGGGCTCGGGCACGCGCGTCGACCTGGTGACGGACATGGCGATCAGCGGCCGGGCGGCCCAATTCGGCCGCAGCCTGATCGCGGAGGTGAGCGCGACGCTCATCGCGGAGTTCGCCGGCCGGTTGAAAGGTCTGATCACCGGTGCCGGGGCACCGGAGCCCGCCCAGCTCGATGTTGCGCGGACGGTGGTGGTTCCGTTGGGGCGCAAGGCCCTCGTGCCGGGCATCGCCGGCGTGGTGGCGGGTGTGCTGGGGTGGCTGCTCGGCCGTCGTGCGGCGCGCTCGGGGTGAGCCCGGCTCGCCTCAGCTCCACTGGTAGCGGGTCTGGGACGACTCGCTGCCGATGGCGAAGGCGAACCCCTTGTCCGGCTGGACCCGGTAGAGCTGAACGTTGCCGGTCCGCACGGCGTCGCCGAGTTGGTACCAGGTTCCGTCCTCGCGGGTGAGGTGCCAGCCGTAGGCTTGTTCGAACGCGGTCGCCACGGCGTTCCTGGTGGCTTCGTCGGTGACCAGGCTCGCAGTGCCTTCGACGATGTGGTCCACGCCGGTCAGGGTGTCGGTTCCGGTGGTCAGCGCGCAGCGGGGGTTGACGCTGAGGTTCCTGGCTTTCTGCTCGCTGTCTCCGGTGGGGAACCACATCGCGCCGAAGGCCCAGATCGCCAGCACCGGCGTCACGTGGGGGCGCCCGTCCCGGCGCACCGTGCACAGCTGGAACTTCTGGATCCGGCGCAGTGCCCCCTCCGTCGCTTCCCACGGCGTCGGGCCGGCGCCCGGCGAGGAGAACGGGCGACAGAGGCTGGTGTGCGGCGCGGTCGAATCGACGGCCGGCTGACTGGACATGATCTTCTCCTTGTGCTCGTTCCGGATTCCGCCCCGGCGCGTCCGGGGAAGGGTCAGCTGGTCCCGGGGAGGTGGCCGGCCAGGATGGAGGTGACCGACAGCGCGGTGTCGAAGTCCGGCACCAGCCGGGTTTTCGTCAGCGCGAAGGTGACTCCGTGCGCGGGATCCGCGTAGGCGTAACTCCCGCCCCCGCCCGGCCAGCCGAACGCCACGGAGTTCTCCCAGGCAGGAGCGCCGATCCGGCCGATCGGGAAGCCCAGCGCCATCCGCACCGGAGGCCCGAAAACCTGGTCCGTACCCTCGAACGCGAGCGCGGACAGTTCCGCCAGCTGCGCGGAGTCCACGAGCTCGCCCTGCAGGACGGCGTTGTACATCGCGGCAAGGCCGCGCGCGGTGGCGATGCCGACCGACGGTATGTCGGCGCCCAGGATCTCGTCGTTGTTGTCGAACTCGGCACTCGGCCGGCTTTCCCACGGTGCCAGGATCGCGTCACCATCGTCCGGGCCGGCCGGCCATCCGCGCGCCTGCTCCAGACGCGCCAACCTCGGCAGCGCTTCCTCCGGAGCGGCGAAGTAGAGCTGCCCCTCGATCCCCAGCGGCGCGGTGATCCACCTGCGCAGCAGGTCGCACGGGGGCCGCCCGGTCGCGCGGCGGGCCAGCTCGCCGATGAGAAAGCCGAAGGTGTAGGCGTGATAGCCCATGGCGGTGCCGGGCCGCCACCGCGGCTCGGCGGCGGCCAGCGAGGCGCACACCCCGGACCAGTCGGGAAGCTCGCGGGGGGTGATCTCGCGCGGCAGGGCCGGAAGACCCGCCGTGTGGGTCAGCACGTGTCGCAGCGTCGCGCGGGCCTTGCCGTGCGCACCGAACTCGGGCCAGAGGTCCGTGAGCGGGCTGTCGTAACCGAGGAAACCACGCGCGACGAGCAGATGGGCGAGCGTGGCCGCCACGTTCTTGCCCGTGGAGAAGCTGAAGATCGGTGTCCTGGAGGTGAGCGGCCGCCCGGTGACGGGGTCGGCCGTGCCCGCTACCGCGTCGACGATCGGCACGCCATCCCGATAGACCGCGACCTGCAGGCCGGTCTCCGCACCGGTGCCGACGAGCGTATCGAGGTGACGCTGGATCTGTTCCTGTAGCTCACTCATCGCTGTCGCCGTCACCTCCCCCGGCCGTGCGGTGGCACCGCCTCTGCGGCCGGTGGCGGTGGTGCAGCCGCCGGCCCGTGCCCTCCCGCCCAGCATGCCAAATCCGCCGTCACGGCGCTGCCGGCTCCCGATTGCCCCAGCCAAAACCCCAGTCCCGGTCGACACGCTTCGGCCCTCCCGGGAGCCACCAGCCCGGTCGACACCCTGCCGACGGAGCCCGCAGCGATCCGCGCAACACCAGCGTGAGGTGGGAACGGAATTCGTCTCGCGGCAGGCCCGGAGGCACTCGAATCCGAGGGCTGCCTGCATCGGCTCGACAGCGCGTCGCGAGCAGCTGCGGACGCTCGTGCCGCGGCGCGGGTGAGGACGTTGGTCCTCGGCACGGGTGACTCCGGACCGGCGTGTCGGGCCCCGCCGGTTGCCTATTTTCAGTGCACTCCACGGGAAAAGGAGAACCCGATGCGTGCACGAGACCTGATGTCCGCGCCGGTGGTGACGGTCCACCCGTGGGCTCCGGCCAAGGAGGCCGCCGAAGTGCTGTCCGGGCATGGTTTCACCGCGTTGCCGGTGGTCGACGAAGACGAACGTCTCGTCGGCATCGTCACCGAAGCGGACCTGATCCGTGGCCGGATCCCGGCCGACGCGCGGTCGGCGTACCTGCGCCCCGAACCCCCCGTACCGGTCGACACGACGGTGGCGCAGGTGATGACCGCGCCGGTCACCGCGATGTCCTCCGGCACCGATGTGGCCGACCTGTGCCAGGCGCTGGTCGACGCGAGGATCCGGGCGATGCCGATCGTCGATGGCAGCCGTGTGGTCGGGATCGTCACGCGCGGCGACGTGGTGCGGATCCTGGCGCGTGCGGACTCGGCGATCGCGGCGGATGTGCGGCACCGGCTGGAGATCTACGGCGGGACGGGCCGCTGGCAGGTCGAGGTCCACGAGGGGCTGGTGCGGATCGCCGACCGCTTCGACGACGAGACCGATCGGCACGTCGCCACCTTGCTCGCGCTCGCCGTGCCCGGCGTCGTCGGCGCGGAAACCGTCTCGGCCGGAGAGGACCGGTGGTCATGACAACGCGCACCAGCACCACGGTCGTGGTCGGAGCCGACGGATCGCAAGGCGCGGACGACGCGGTGCGCTGGGCCGCGCGGCTCGTGTCCGGGCGGGCACTTGAACTGGAGGTCCTGCATTGCCTGCAGGTGCCGGCCCTCTACTACGGCAGTGGGCTGGCGGGGAGCGAGGTGCTCGTCGAGCAGCTCCGGCAGGAGGGTGACCGCATCGTCGTGAAGGCGCGGGAGCTGGCGCTCTCGATCGACGGGTCGCTGGCCGTGCGCACGGAGGTGCTCAACACAGCCGCGCCTGCCGGTCTGCTCGACCGGTCGCGGCGCGTCCGGATGGTGGTGGTCGGCCGGAGCGGGACCGGCGGGTTCGCCGGCATGCTCGTCGGTGCCACGGCGGCCACTGTCGCGAGCCACGCCGACTGCCCGGTGGCGGTGGTCCGCGGCCGGCACGGCGAAAGTCCGGGCGTGCCGGACGGCCCCGTCGTGGCCGGCGTCGACTGCACCCCGAACAGCGAAGCCGCCATCGCGGTGGCGTTCGAAGAAGCCGCTTTCCGCGGTGTCCCGCTCGTCGCGGTGCACGCGTGGAACGACGTCACGTACGACTCGACCGCCGGCACCGCCCGGTTGATGCCGCAGCCGGAATCGATCGCGCCGACGGAGGAGCGGCTCCTGGCGCAGCGGCTGGCGGGCTGGCAGGAGAAGTTCCCCGACGTCGAGGTCCGCCGGGCACTGGTCCGGGACCGGCCGCAGCACACGCTGCTCGCCGAGTCCGAGCGGGCCCAGCTGGTGGTCGTCGGCAGCCGCGGGCGCGGCGGGTTCGCCGGGATGCTCCTCGGCTCCACGAGCCAGGCGCTGATCCAGCACGCTTCGTGCCCGGTGCTGGTGGTGCGGCCGGAGTCGAAGCGATGACGGCTCTCGACACCACGGCGGCAGCGCTGTCCCCGGTCGAGCTGGCTCAGCTCGACGCGCAGTGGCGGGCGGCCAACTACCTCGCGGCGGGGCAGATCTATCTGATGGGCAACCCGCTGCTGCGGGAACCGCTCGTGGCTGGACAGGTCAAACCGCGCCTGCTCGGGCACTGGGGGACCTCGCCGGGACTGAACTTCGTCTACGCCCACCTCAACCGCGCCATCCTCACCCACGACCTCGACGCGATGTTCGTGACCGGTCCCGGGCACGGCGGACCTGCCCTCCGGGCACACACGTGGCTTGAAGGAACGTACTCCGAGCTGTGGCCCGAAGTTCCGCGTGACGAGGAAGGCATGCGCCGGCTCTTCCGGCAGTTCTCCTTCCCAGGTGGCGTACCGAGTCACGTTTCCCCCCACGTGCCGGGGTCGATCCACGAAGGCGGTGAGCTCGGCTACTCGCTCGCCCATGCTTTCGGTGCCGCGTTCGACAACCCCGGCTTGCTCGTCGCGTGCGTGGTCGGCGACGGTGAGGCCGAGACGGGCCCGCTGGCCACGAGCTGGCAGGCGAGCCGGTTCCTCGACCCGGGCCGGGACGGCGCGGTGCTGCCGATCCTGCACCTCAACGGCTACAAGATCGCCAACCCCACGCTGTTGTCCCGGATCCCGCCGGCCGAGCTGGACGCGTTGCTGCGCGGCGCCGGCTGGGCCCCCACGTACGTGGAGGGCGCCGAACCCGCGGTGATGCACCAGGCGATGGCGGCCGCGCTCGACGCCGTGGTCGCCGATCTGGCGGTGCTGCGCCGCGGTCGCCGGGCGCGGCCCTGGCCGATGATCGTGCTGCGCTCACCGAAAGGCTGGACCGGACCGGCCACAGTGGACGGACGACAGGTGGAGGGCACCTGGCGCGCGCACCAGGTGCCGCTCGCGCGGGTGCGGGAGGACCCGGAGCACCTGCGGGCGCTGGAGGAGTGGCTGCGGTCCTACCGGCCCGACGAGCTGTTCGACGAGCGGGGCCGCCCCACCGCGGCGGTCACGGCGTTGATTCCCCGAGGCGACCGGCGCATGGGCGCGAACCCGCACGCCAACGGCGGCGTGCTGCTGCGTCCGCTCGACCTCCCCGGCCTCGCCGAGCACGCGATGCCGGTGGTCGAACCGGGTGCGACGTCCGCGGAGCCGACGCGGGCGCTGGGCCGCTTCCTGCGTGAGGTGTTCCGGCGCAACGCCGAGAGCGCGAACTTCCGGTTGTTCGGGCCGGACGAGACGGCGTCCAACCGGCTCGACGCCGTGTATGACGTCACGGCAAAAGCGTGGCAGCTGCCCCTCGCTGCGCCCGACGAGCACCTGGCACCCGACGGCCGCGTGCTGGAGGTGCTCTCGGAGCACCTGTGCCAGGGCTGGCTCGAGGGGTACCTGCTCAGCGGCCGCCACGGCCTGTTTTCGTGTTACGAGGCGTTCGTGCACATCGTCGACTCGATGGCCAACCAGCACGTCAAGTGGCTGCGCACCCACCGCGCTGTCCCGTGGCGGCGGCCGGTGGCGTCGCTGAACTACCTGCTCACGTCGCACGTGTGGCGGCAGGACCACAACGGTTTCTCCCACCAGGACCCCGGGTTCGTCGACCACGTGGCGAACAAGAGCCCGGAGGTCGTGCGCGTGTACTTGCCGCCGGACACCAACACGCTGCTGGAGGTCGCCGCGCACTGCTTGCGCAGTCGTGACTACGTGAACGTGATCGTGGCGGGCAAGAACGAGACGCCGGACTGGCTCGACCCGCAGGAAGCCGCGCTGCACTGCGCGCGTGGTGTGGGGATCTGGGAGTGGGCGAGCACGCACCTCGACCGCGAGCCCGACGTCGTGCTCGCCTGCGCCGGGGATGCCCCGACACTGGAGGTCCTCGCGGCCGCGTCGATCCTGCGAACCGAGCTGCCCGACCTCGCCGTGCGGGTCGTGAACGTCGTGGACCTCATGCGGCTGCAACCGGCCGCTGAACACCCGCACGGGCTGGGCGACCGCGAGTTCGACGCCCTGTTCACCCCGGACCGGCCGGTCATCTTCGCCTACCACGGCTACCCATGGCTCATCCACCGGCTGGCCTACCGCCGCACCAACCACGCCGAACTCCACGTCCGTGGCTACACCGAGCACGGCACCACGACAACGCCGTTCGACATGCTGGTGCTCAACCGCATGGACCGATTCCAGCTCGTGATCGACGTGCTCGACCGCGTCCCGGGACTTGTCTCCACCGCCGGCGTGCTGCGCCAGCGGATGACCCAGGCGCAGGACCGGCATCGCCGGTGGATCACCGAGCACGGGGAAGACCTGCCGGAAGTGCGGGAGTGGCGGTGGCCGGGCGCCAACGCCTGAGCAGCCGGCACACCGCGCCGGTGCCGGGCTGCGGGCATCCTCGGGGATCACGAGACCACCACGGGACAGCGGGAGCGGTGCACGCACGCCTGGGAGACGCTGCCAGACCAGGCCGCGCGCCGTGGCGCCGACGACGAGGAGGTCGGCCGACGCGGGTGATCAGCCCGGTGTCCGGATCGCCGTGGGCGCAGACCGGGCCGTTCGGCGCGTCCCGGAATTCCGCGAGGGGCTCGGTCGGTGCGCTTCGGAAGCGGGAACACTGCTGCGCTGCCACGCCATCGGGTGAGTTCCATGTCCGAAGTGGACCGGCCACGGCGGCGCCCGGCCAAGGGTCTTGGCGTCGCGTTCGGGGCGCCGCCGGACGTGCGGGGCGATGGTGCTCCCCTGCGTCGCCCGAGCACGCTGCCGTCCCGGCCCGCCGATCGGCGGGCTCAGGGTTGCCCGGCGGCGGGCAGGACGCGCAGTACGTCCTGGAACGTCACCACTCCGACCAGCAGCTCGTGCTCCACGACGGGCAGCGCGCGTACACCCGCGTCCGTCATGCGACGGGCGAGCTCGGCCGGATCGAGGTCGGCGGGCACGGCCACGCCGGGGGTGTGCATGACGGCTTCGACAGTGTCGGAGCCGGCCGCCGGCGTGGCACGGCGGTCGGCGTTACCGAGCTCCCGGGCCGGGTCCGGGAAACCGGCCCGCACGAGGTCGGCTTCGTCCACGACACCGACGAGCCTGCCACCGGCGTCGACCACGGGGAGGCTGGTGAACCCGCGGCAGAGCATCTCGCGCGCGGCCTCCGCGAGCGACGCGGACGGCGTCACCGCGAGCACCGGCGTGGACATGATGTCACGCGTCTCCATGGTGGTTCTCCGTTCGTGAGCGCCCGGTTCGACCTTGACGGCCGCGGCGCCGGCCCGCCAAGGGGCTTCGGTCCTCGGATGAGCCGCCTCCGGCCTCGGCCGTGAGGACCGGCGGCCCGTCGCGCCGGGTACAACGGCTCTTCGACCGGCCCGGACCGCGGCCCAAGCTGGAGGGAGCACGCCCGGGCAAAGGGGAGGTGCGAGACGTGAACCCGCCGGCGAACCGCCGGCCGCGGTGGCGGCACCTGCTGGTGCCCGGCCGTGGCTCGGTGGCGCGGACGTCGGACCGGGTGCAGGCGGGCCTGCTGCTCCTGGTGGTCCTGCTGACGCTCGCGGCGGTCCCGGCCTTGGCGACGGCCGGCTCCGCCTTCTCCGTCGCACAGAAGCAGCAGTCAGCGCGCGAGCTCGGCGAACGCCGGCCGGCGACGGCGACGTTGCTCGCCGACGGCCCGCCGGACTCCGTCGCGGGCCGCAGCGGCGAGGCCCGCCCTCCGGCGCCTGCCGACGCGATGTGGTCCGGCCCCGGCGGTGAGCGCCACTTCGGACTCGTGGACGCCCCCGCCGGCAGCCGGCGCGGCGATCAGGTCCCGATCTGGCTGGACCGCTCGGGCGCCCCCGTCGCCGCGCCCCTGTCCGCCGTCGCTGCGGTGGTCAACGCGGTCTGTGCGGCGATCGGGTTGTACTTCGTCACGTGCCTGGCGCTCGCGCTGGTTTACGGCGGCGCCGCGTTAGCCCTCAACCGGTACCGCGCCGGGCGGTGGCAGCGGGAGTGGTACTCCGAGCTTGCGAAGCGGTCGCGCTCCTGAGTCGTCCGGCGCTCGCGCGGAAGCCTGCGTGGGTCTCGGTACGGGCAGCCGCCCCGCCCGTCGCGGAGGCCGAAGCCACGGCGACCGCTGAGCCGGTTCGCCCGCCGGAATCGTGGCGGAGACCGGCCCGAACCGACGGCTCAGTCGTCGCGGCTGTAGGTGGCCAGCGACCGCTCGCGTGCCTCCCGGTCGATGGTGCGCACCAGGGTGGTCTGGGCCATTCGGGCGAACGGGTAGGCGACGCGCCAGTACCGGCGGAACTTCAGCCAGCTCTGCGGATCGGTGAGCTGCACGCGGGAGTCGATCGTCAGCAGACTGCGGTGGACCCCGTAGGGACGGACGCCGAAGGTGATGACCAGCTTGCCGTAACCGGGTTCGCTGAATTTCTCGAAGTCCTCCGGTTCGACCCGCCGCAGGGTGATGACGGGCCGCCAGAACTTCCCGGCGACGCCGACCGCGAACTCGGTGCCGGGGTGCTCGCCGAGCAGCGTCCAGTCCGATCCGCTGTCGAGGTCGTCCACCGTCAGGCGGGTCGGCTGCCGCGGCGGGCCGTGCCGGGTGCCGCGCCAGCGCTGGGGCAGTTCGCGCAGCCGCTCTGCCGCGGTCAGCAGTCCACTGTGGATGTCGGTGAGGTCGAGGTCCCGGGCCGCGGCGTAGGTGTCCTTGACCGGCGCGTCGACGATCGTGTGGCGCACGAGCGAGAAGTGCGGGTGCGGGGCGAACCGGTCGCCGAGCAGGTCTTGCGCCCGTGCTTGCTGTTGCGTCATCGATCCTCCTCAGGGTGCGCGTGGAGCTCCAGGATCGATGGCGGTGCACCGGCGGCACTAGGAGCGGAGGGCGCGTCTCGGGGTTGATTTCGTCACCGCCGCAAAGGGACTTCCTGCCCTGTCCCGGGGGTTGTGCGGTTTCCCGTCCATCGGACAGTGACGGCCGGCGCGCTACCGAGCGCGGGATGAAACCGGTTTCAAGGCCAAAGCCGAGGTGCTCGATGGCTGGGTACGTCCGGTTGTCCGCGTGGTGTGACGCGGGACCTTAGACCTTCGCCTTCGGGCAGTCCGGCCGCGTCGGCCGATCCACGCGACGGCGTTTCCTGGCTTCCGGATCGAAAGCGGGGGAGAGGAGTGAGCATGCCGGGACTGCCGCCCGGTTCCCGGCCGCCAAACGTCGCCGCCTGGCCGGACGATCAGGCGCGGATCGAAGAGTCTGCTGAGGACGGAAAGCGCACCGCGTCGCGAGGCGCGTGGCCGTCGACGACGTTCGCGTGCACTTGGAGCAAGTGACAGCACTGATCCGTTTGCCCGTCTACCCGGCTGATCGGACTGAGGAGTGACCGTGCGAGTCCTGACCCTTAATCCTGGTTCGTCGAACCTGAAAGCCGCCTTGGTCGAAGACGGCATCGCCGTGGGTTGGACGGCGTGGCAGCTGACCGAACCGCGGCTGGTCTTGGATGCGGTGCACCGCTGGGCGCGCCCGGACGCGGTCGCGGTTCGTTTCGTCCACGGCGGCTCGCAGAAGGCGCCGGCGCTGGTGACCGACGACCTGCTGGCGAACCTGGAGCGGCTCGTGCCGCTCGCGCCGCTGCACCAGCCCGCGTCGTTGTCGGTGGCCCGCGCGGTGCGGGCTCTGTTGCCCGGTGTGCCGGTGGTGGCGTGCTTTGACACCGCGTTCCACTCGGGCCTGCCCGCTGCCGCCGCGCATTACCCGCTGCCGCGTGCGTGGACGCGGCAGGGCCGGTTGCGCCGTTACGGGTTCCACGGCTTGTCGTGCGGTTACGTGGTGCGCCGCGCCGCGGTCCTGCTGGGAAAGGTGGCAACGGATCTGCAGCTGGTGTGTGCGCATGTCGGCGCGGGCGTGTCGGTCACTGCCGTGCGTGACGGCGCGAGCGCTGACACGTCGATGGGGTTCACGCCGCTGGAGGGGCCTGCGATGGCCACCCGATCGGGCTCGATCGACCCGGGGCTGCTGCTGCACGTGATGAAGACGGCGCCGATGGGGCCGGAGGAGATGAGCGAGGCGCTCTACCAGCGGTCCGGGATCGCGGGCATGTGCGGCGGTAGCGGTGATCTGGGTTCGGCGCTGGTCGCGGCCGCGGCCGGCGATCCGGACGCGAAACTGGCCGTCGAGGTCTACGTGCACCGGCTGCGGCGGGAGATCGGCGCCCTGGCGACGAACCTCGATCGGCTCGATGCCCTCGTGTTCACCGGCGGAGTGGCCGAGTACCAGCCGGAGGTGGTTGCCGCTGTCACCGCCGGTCTCGGCGTACTGGGCCTGCGCGTGGCCCCGTTGGAGCGCACCGACGCCGACCGGGTCATCAGCGCGCCGGGCTCGGCGGCACCCGTGCTGATCGTGCGGACCCGGGAAGAACTCGAGCTCGCCCGCGGCGCCGAAGCCATCCTGCGCGAACGGGTGCCGCGATGACCAGCATGGCCGAACCGGCGGTGACGTCATCCTGCTCGCACAGTGCAGGCCGTGCTTCCCCGTGGGAACGGCGACGGTCCAGGCGTCAACGATCGGCGGCCGGTGTGCGCAGATCCTCCAGGAGCTCGATCTGTCCCGACAGGACGCCGGTCAGGATCCGGCGGGCCACTGCCAGCAGCTCGGCGACGTAAGGGCTCGTCAGCGAGTAGAAAACGGTGGAGCCTTCTTTACGGGTGGTCACGAGGCCGGCCCGGCGAAGTACCGCCAGTTGCTGGGAGAGGTTCGCGGGCTCGACTCCGACTTCCGGCAGCATCTCGGCGACGGCGTGCTCGCGCTGACTGAGCAATTCCAGGACTCGGATCCGCGCCGGGTGCCCCAGTGTCTTGAAGAACTCGGCTTTCAACTGGTACAGGGGCCTGCTCACCCGGTTCGCTCCTCACGCGCTCGCCGCTGCCCACGCGACGCCGCCGTCGTGGTCATGCCGTCGATCGTCCTCCCCGTCCACACCATCTTGGCACCCGGCACAGCAGTTGCACTGTTGCGAATTTTCTAATCCTAGCAAAAGTGTGACTCGAGTGGGGAGCTTCGCCGGGTCGCGCCCGGCGGTGGCGGCCTGCGCCGCACGCCGGTTGCTGTCCCCGCGGGGTTACCCCGGCCGAGGGTTTGCGCTGCGGGCGGCGCGCCCTCGGCGTCATGGCGCCGGGGTTGGGGGCTTGACCTGGCGTGAGCAGTCTCGAGCAGGAGCCGGGGCGGTAGTGGTGGTCGCCGATGCGAAGTCGTTTGCGGGGGACCAGGGCAGTAGCGGCCGGGCGGGCGGCGCGGGGACGCCGCAGGTCGCTTGTGCCGGCGCGGCGTGGTCGCCGGCTCGTCCGTTTTCGATGCGTACACCGAGCCGGAGTGCATGCCGGTGCAAGCGGAAGCGACAGCTGGCGACCGCGAGTCCGAGTGGGTGCGCGCCGCCAACCTCGTCGATGTCGCGCTGCCGACGTGAGCGGGCACGGCTCAGCGAACCTTGCGCCATCACCAGCTCGAACCGCTTCGACGCCGACAGCGGTCTCGACCTCGCAGGCGTGCCGCACTTAAGGTGTGTAGAAGTTGCAAAATTCTTCAACCATGCACAACATGAGGCCGTGAATTTCCCGGGGAGGCGTGCCGGTCGTGGCGACGCGAAGCGGGCGATCGCCGTCGTCTCGGACGGCTCCGCCCTCACCGTGGTCGACGGCACTGCCACGCTCGCGCTCGTGCTCACGGGCTACGCCAACCTGCTCCGCTACCTCACCGGGCTTCAGGTCGACGTGTGCCCGGTCGGGGAAGACGGCGGCGACGAGCTCGCGACCCGGGTGCAGGCTGTAGCGCGCGACTACCGGTGTGTCTTTCTCACGCACGCCGAACCAGCCCGGTCCGAGGACATCCAGCGCCGGTCACGGCGATGGGGTGGCGGCTGCGTCGTGACCGACCACGACGCCATGGCCATCGCCCTCGCCGCGGCCGCGCAAGCAGCCCTCGCCGGCCGTGGTGGAGTCGCGCGTGACAACAAGGTGCTCGCGGTCGGCTCCCGGCAGCTGCCGGCCCTGGCGGGGCTGCTCGTCGCCTCGGGTGTGGGTGATCTGGTGCTGTGGAACGCGGCCGGCTCAGCGCCCGGTTCCGCAGCCCACGCGGACGTGATCATCGATGTGCTCGGCGGTGTCGCCCCGCGGGCGGCGACCGGTCCTGTGGTCATCACGCGCGGCGATGCCCACGCCGCCCCGTACGCCGCAGCCGGGGTGTTGTCGGCCGCGGCCCGGAGCGGTCAGCTGACCTGCGGTTCGGAGGTTTACGGCACCGTTGCGAACGTGCTCGCAGCCGAGGCCGCGCCTGATTGGCATCTGGACCACCCTGCGGCCCGTTCCCTGGTCAATCGCATCACCGCGGCGCTCCTCGCCGGATCCCGTGCCGACCGTTGGCCGTGCCGGATTTGGTAGGCGTCACACTGCCGAAGAGTTGCAAAAATACGAAATTGACAACATTATGTGTTTGAAGAGCTGGGCAGGACGGGAACGACGGTGGAGAGTCAGTTCGTCGGCGAGCTGCGGCGCGGGATCGTCGCGGCGCAGGATGCGTCGATCGCCGCGGCGGAAGCTGGGCAGCCGGACGAGGCGGATCTCCACCGCGGCCGGCTCGCGGACCTGTTGCACCTCGCCGGTGAGCACGACGTCGACACCGCCGGGTTGGTGCGGCCCGACGTACTGGCTGCGCCGGCCGACGACCGAGCAGCACTCAGCGAATGACGAGTGGCACGGTGGCGACCGCGTCCGGGCTGGCGATCGTCGGTGACGGCAGCGCCTCGGGCTGGATGCGGGCACACGAGGCCGGCGCGGTGCTGGCCGAGCTCGAATCCGATGCGGGGCTGTTGCGTGCACACACAGCGCTGAACCCCCAGGCCGTTGCCGTCGCCGCACGCGACGAGGAGGACCTCGCCGCGGCCATCCGCGCACTGCCCGCCGGAATAAGCACGATCTTCCTCGCCCGGACGGAGCCGGGGCGCGCCCGTGCCGTGCAACGTGATCTGGCGCGGGAAGGCTGCAGCCGGATCATCACCGAGCAGGACACCCGTGCCATCGCACTCGTCGCGATGACACTCGTCTCGCTGCGTCGTCGTGCCGTCGCGCCCTTCAACGCCAGGGTTGTGGTCACCGGCAGTCCGGCGGTGCCGGTGCTGTTGCCATTGCTCATGGCGTGCGGCGTCGGCGACATCTCTTCGTGGCGCACCGAGGACGCGCGAGCGTTTCCGCTGTCGGTCATCGCCCGGGACGTCGACGCGGTGATCGACCTCGCCGGCGCCGCAGCCGACCTCGACCTCGACGCCGGCGTCGACGTGATCTCCGAAGTCCTGGCTGCGGGCGATCCGGTCGCGCACCTGCTGGCACTCCCGGGATTGGTGCGTGCGCTCGGAACGGCGCCGGTCAGCGAGGCCGACGGCGCGGCGATCGAGCGGTTCGGCGTGCATCGCGCCACCGCCCACGCACTCGCGAGCCTGACGCCCGTCGACCGGATGTTGCCGGATCTCGCCGACCCCGATCTGACCACCCGGGTCGCGCGCGCGGTCTCCGAAGCGCTGGCACCACCGCCGTTCGCCCCCTGATCGGGCATTCGCTCATGGACAAGCCGTCCGAGACCGCCGGGCGGGACGACGATCACCGGCACTTCCCCACCGGAAGCTCGGTGGAGGTCGTCAGTGGCCAGTACGCGGGTGATCGCGGCACCGTGCTGGACATGGAGCCGGGCCTGCGACCCCGCTCGGTGTGGGTCGCCCTCGACGCAGCCGGCACGCACCTCATCCCCGGCGTGCGCCTTACCCGCTTCCCGCCTCCGGCGCCCGCAGCCGGCAACTCTTAGCCGTTGCGGGTCAGGACATTGGTGTCGGCTGGCGGGGCCTGAGCATGGGGCGGGTCTTTCGGCGGCAGGACGAAGAAGTGCGAGCCTCTCGTCCGTCGAGCCATGCACCACAATGCCCGCTGTCTGTCGAGGGCCGCTCTCGTTGCGCGTTGCCAGACCCGCCCGCTCGCCCATGTCGCTGGTGAGATGGGCATCTCCCGCCAATGCGCCAGCAAAGGAGTCAACCGCTCCCGGCGCCACGGCGAGACAGGCCGGCTAGACCTGGCCAGCGTCCCGCACCACCAGCCCACCGCCACCCGCACAGTTCGAAGGCGGGCATCTGATCGTCGGTGACCTGGGCGGAGCCGGAGCACTCGTCGGTGAACAGGAAGACGTGGTAGATGACTGCGGGGAGGCCGGCGATCGGCGTCTCGGTCCACGGGTCGAGTTCGCCATTCTCTACCGACAGTTCGGCGAGGGTCTTCGGGCTGTCGATCGGCTTCGATGCCGAGACGAGCGCACCGCCGTGGTCGGTCCACGAGTAGCCGAAGTCAGGTGGGCTGTTTCGTATCTTCGCGCGGATGTCGTCGGGTGGGTCGGCCACGACGGCGGCGGCTCGGTCCCTGGCGAGCGGGCTGCACGGGTCCGCGTCGAATGGTCAGGGTCGACGGGCCGGTCGACCTGGATGAACGGCAGCGGCGCCCCGTTCCGTGCCGGACCCGGCGGCTGGGACAGCATGCGGCCCGGCTTTCCAGCCCGGACCCACCAAGCAGACCCGCAGGGGGGACCACAATCCCGGCAACCAACCAAGGCCCTCATGCCGGGGCCGCCGACGGCTCGACGTGTCGCTGCTTCTCCTCGCCCATTGCGAATACCGGCAGGTCAGGGATATCCGGGAAATCGGTGTCGGTACGCACCGGGATGCGACTGTGCCACATCATCTGCGCATCGCGGAGCGGCGCGGTCATGACCGCAGCACGACGCCGAGCAGTCACGTTCCCTTACTCTGGGTTCCGTCAGGTGACGGAACGTGCCCGGGCACCGTACCGCGGCGACCCACCCGGCAATGCGGAACCGGACGGTGATTGCCGACGTCGCGGTGGATGCGTCCCGCGAGTGCGAACAGCGTCCGAACCGGTTCCGCGCGACCGGTGACGTTCGTCGAGCCCCGCGGGCCCGTGCAGCGCAGCACCAGGGAAACGCCCGACTTGGACTGCCAGCCGGGCGTTTCCCCGCTCTCCGTTGACAACCGAAGAAAGGTCGGCGTCGCTGTGACGGTCAGGACGTGACCGCGCACTGGCCGCGATCGGCACTCACCGGCCCTTCACTCGTGGGGCGCA
Source organism: Amycolatopsis sp. FDAARGOS 1241 (assembly GCF_016889705.1). NCBI lineage: Bacteria > Bacillati > Actinomycetota > Actinomycetes > Pseudonocardiales > Pseudonocardiaceae > Amycolatopsis > Amycolatopsis sp. FDAARGOS 1241. Next base: position 4,717,205 of record NZ_CP069526.1, on the reverse strand, counting down.
CGTCGAAGTCGAAGATCTCCGTGGGTACGTAGAGTGTGCAACACGCATTGGGGATGTCCACGATGCCGCTGATGCGGCCTTCGATGGGCGCAGACCCGAGCAGCAGGTAGGCCTGCTCGCCCGTGAAGCCCCACTTCTTGAAGTACTCCACCGCGTTGAGGGCGGCGTTGCGGTAGGCCACGGTCGCGTCGAGGTAAAGGTTCTCGTCGGTCTCGCGGTCCACCGAGACGCCGACGAAGGACAGGAACTCGGAATACCGGGGTTCGACGTTTCCCGGCATGAACACCGGATTCGTGGTGATGCCGTACTTCTCCATGCCGCCTTTGATGAGGTCGACGTGGAAGTCGATGAATCCGCCCATCTCGATGGCGCCGCAGAAGGTGATTTCGCCGTCGCCCTGGCTGAAGTGCAGGTCGCCGCCGGAGAACTTGGCGTCGTCCACGTACACGGGGTAGAAGACCCGCGACCCCCGGGTGAAGTTCTTGATGTCGTGGTTCCCGCCGTTCTCCCTCGCCGGCACCGTACGGGCGCCCTCGCGGGCGATCCGGTCGGCGGTCGACCCGTCGGCCGTTCCGGCGAGTGTCCCTTCGAGCAACGGCGGCAGGCCCAGCGGCGGTACGCGGTCGGGCTCGCGGTCCACCAGCGCCTGCTCCCTGCGGTTCCACCGCTGGAGCAGTTCGGCGGAAGGCGCGGTGCCGAACAGGCCGGGGTGGGTGATGCCGGTGTAGCGGATGCCCGGCAGGTGCCTCGAGGTGGCCTGCTGACCGTGGAAGTCCCAGATCGCCTTGTAAGCGTCGGGGAAGTAGTCGGTCAGGAATCCGCCGCCGTTGGCCTTCGCGAACACCCCGGTGTAGCCCCAGCCCTGCCCCGGCGCGTCGCCGACCTCCTGAGGAACCGGGCCGAGGTCGAGGATGTCCACGACGAGCAGGTCACCGGGCTGGGCACCCTCGACGCCGATGGGCCCGCTGAGCATGTGGCAGCGGTTCAGGTCGACGTCGCGTACGTCGTTGGCCGAATCGTTGTTGCCGAGCTGCGCGTCGGTCCATTCCCGGCACTCCACGCGGAACTCCTGCCCGGGACGGACCATGGCGGCGACCGGCACGTCCGGGTGCCACCGGTTGTGGCCCGGCACCGCCTGATCGCGCATGGATTTCGTTTGGTCGACGCTGAACACGATTTCTGGCATGCGAACTCTCCTCTGGTTGCCGGCCGTTCATCAGGTTCGCCCGCCGTTCTCGGGTCGGCAACCGATGAAGCTCCTGGTCAGATCGGCGGCGGCCGGTGGAAAAACCGACGCCTCGATTACGCAAAACCCGAGTTCGTCGAGAAATCTGAAATTCTGCACAATGCCTTTGTCGTAGTCGCGCGACCTGTATCCCGCCCCGGGTGACAAGCCTCGACGGCTCCGGCCACGCGCGCTCACGCCCGACTCCGCGGCCGGTGGCGCCGCGACATCGCCCTGCTTGCGGGCTACTTTCCGTGACGGTCTGGGCCGGTTCGCCCGGACGTTCGGCCACTCCCGAGACCAGGGCGGCACAAACCCCACGCAGCGACTCGAACGGGATCGCGCTGTTCGCAGCGTATTCGCAGGTCGCGCGGGAATGTCAAGGGCAACGAAAAACCACGTTCCGGCTTGACGTAAGGTATATCGGTTCGTTATCTTTCGTCAACTTGCATTGGCTGCCGTTGCGGGCGTCGAACCAATGCTGATCAAGAAACCGGTGGAGCCTCGTGGAAGCCAAGTCCGACGACGACGGTTCGATGGAGTACGTCGTCCTCACCGCATGGGAATGCGCCAGGTGCGAGGTCGCCGGGCGGACGCCACCGGGGGCAGCCGTCGAGTGCTGGAGCTGCGGCGGCTCGGTCGTGATCACCGCCCGCCCCGGCATCCGGCGCGTCATCGGGTAGCGCACGCCTGCCCACCAGCCGGTTTCCGTCGGCGCCAGGCCGCCGGGTGATGCTGCTCGCCGGCCGCGGGCAACCACCACCGCCAGGCAGACGCCGGCGCGGCGGGGCTCGCGCGGGAACGGGTCGGTGGCGTCCCGAGTTGACTTGCCTTCCGGAGGGTCTTACGGTTCCGGAAGGCAGAGTGTACTTTCCGTAGCGCGGAAAGCCGTCCGTATTCGCAGTCAAGCGGGCTGGGAGGGCGCGCATGACGACCTACGAGCCACAAGACGTGCGACCAGGGATCGCGGCGCTGGCCGAGCGCCTGCGGGCGGCGCTGGGTCCCGATTCGGTCATCGACGATCACCAGCGCCTGCGTACCTACGAATGTGACGGCCTCGCGCACTACAAGGTCATGCCCGCGCTGGCCGTGCTCGTTCAAGATACGGCCGCCGTCGTGGAGACGGTGCGCGCCTGCGCGGAGGCCGGCGTGCCGTTCGTCGCGCGCGGGTCCGGCACGGGCCTTTCCGGTGGTGCGCTGCCGCGCGCCGACGGGGTCCTCATCGTCACCTCGCGGATGCGCCACATCATCGAGATCGACCGGGAGAACCAGCGCGCGGTCGTCGAGCCAGGGGTGATCAACCTGGACGTCTCCCGGGCCGCGAACCCCGAGGGGTACTACTACGCGCCGGATCCCTCGAGCCAACAGGTGTGCTCGATCGGTGGCAACGTCGCGGAGAACTCGGGAGGTGCGCACTGCCTGAAGTACGGGTTCACCACCAACCACGTCACCGGGATCACCTTCGTGACCACCGACGGCGAGGCCGTGCGACTCGGCGGCAAGGCGCCGGATCCGACCGGGTACGACCTGCTCGGGGCCATCGTGGGTTCGGAAGGGACGCTCGGCGTTGCCACCGAGGTGACGGTGCGCCTCACCCGGCTGCCGGAAGCGGTCCGCACGCTGCTCGCGGCGTTCCCGGGCACCGACGACGCCGGCGCGGCGGTTTCGGAGATCATCGGTGCCGGAGTCGTGCCCGCGGCCATCGAGATGATGGACGCGCTGGCGATCGAGGCGGCCGAAGCCGCCGTGCACTGCGACTACCCCGGTGGTGCGGGTGCGGTGCTGATCGTGGAGCTGGACGGACCGGCCGACGAGGTCGAGCGGCAATTCGAAGAGGTCGAGCGGCACTGCGGCGCACACCGGGCCTTCGAAATCCGCATCGCGAAGGACGACGTGGAGCGCGCGCTGTTCTGGAAAGGGCGCAAGTCGGCGTTCGCCGCCGTCGGGCGGATCAGCCCCGACTACATCGTCCAGGACGGCGTCATCCCGCGCACCGCGTTGCCCGAGGTGCTGAGCCGGATGGCCGAGCTGTCGCGCACCAGCGGTGTCCGGGTCGCCAACGTCTTCCACGCCGGAGACGGCAACCTGCACCCGCTCGTGCTCTTCGACGACGGGGTGCCCGGCGAAGCCGAGCGCGCGGAGGAGGTCTCGGGGGCGATCCTGGACCTCTGCATCGAGCACGGTGGCTCGATCACCGGAGAGCACGGCGTCGGATCGGACAAGGCGAAGTTCATGCCGCGGATGTTCACCGAGGAGGACCTCGACACCATGCAGCTGGTGCGCTGTGCCTTCGACCCGGGCGGACTCGCCAATCCCGGCAAGGTGTTCCCGACCCCGCGCCTCTGCGGTGAGGTGCCGGGCCGGCACAAGGGCGCGCATCCCTTGCAGGAAGCCGGAATCGCCGAGGTCTTCTGATGACCCGGACCGAGGCGGAGGTGCTCGACGCGCTCTGCGCGGCGACCGCAAAACACGCCCGGCCCGCGGAAGCGGGGGACGAGGTCGACGGCATCGCGCCGGCGTTCGTCGCGGCGCCCGGCAGCACCGCGGAAGCGGCGGACGTCATGCGGATCGCCGCCGGCAGCCGCCTGGCCGTCGTCGTCCGCGGCTCGGGGACGAAACTCGGCTGGGGGCAGCGGCCCGCGAAGGCGGACCTGGTCGTGGACACCGGCCGCATGGACCGCGTCGTCGAGCACAGCGCCGGGGATCTCGTCGTCCACGTGGACGCCGGCCTCCGCCTCGCGGCGCTGCAGGAGCGCCTCGCCCCCGCAGGGCAGCGGCTCGCGGTCGATCCGGTCCTGCCGCCCGGTGCGGCCGGTGCCGGAACGGTGGGCGGGCTCATCGCGACCGCCGCGTCGGGGCCGCTGCGGTTCTCCCACGGCGCGGTGCGCGACCTGCTCATCGGCATCACGGTCGTCCGGGCCGACGGCGTGGTGGCGAAGGCCGGCGGAAAGGTCGTGAAGAACGTCGCGGGCTACGACCTGGGCAAGCTGTTCGCCGGTTCCTGGGGGACACTCGGACTGGTCACCGAGGCGGTGTTCCGGCTGCACCCGCAGCCGGTGGTGGCCCGCTGGGTCGTGATACCGGTGGACTCGGTCGGCGTCGCGTACGAGCGGCTGCGGCGAGTGCTGCACGCCCAGCTGGTGCCGAACGCGGTCGAACTCGACCGCCCGGCCGGCGCGACGGGGGCGCTCGCGGTGCTCGTCGAGGGCATCCCGCAGGGAGTCGCCGGCCGGGTCGAGAAGTTCCTCGACCTGCTCGGCAACGGCGCGGAAGCACAGGAAACCGCGCCGGAGTGGTGGGGCCGAGCCCCGTGGCAGCGAGGAGATGTGGCGCTGCGCCTCACGCACCAGATCACCGGATTACCGGCCTTGTTGAACGCGCTCGACGAGCAGGCGCGGCGGCACGGGCTGCCGGTTCCGGTTCGTGGTTCGGCAGGCGTCGGTCTTCTGTATGCCGCGGTGCCGGGGACCGCCGACCCGGCTGCGGTCGCCGAACTCGTCCAGGCCTTGCGCGACCGGTCGGCCGTCTGGGGCGGGGACGTCGTCGTGCTGGACGCTCCGCCGGCGGTCAAGGCCGCGCTCGACCCGTGGGGGCCCGTGCGGGGCGTCACTTTGATGCGCCGGGTCAAAGACCAGTTCGACCCCGAGCACCGGCTCGCTCCCGGTCGCTTCGCCGGAGGGATCTAGATGGCCGAACCTGCCTTCGATGACCACCACCCGCCGTCGGCGGAGCTCGTCGGTGACTGCGTGCACTGCGGGTTCTGCCTGCCGACCTGCCCCACCTACACGTTGTGGGGCGAGGAGATGGACTCGCCGCGCGGGCGGATCTACCTGATGGAAATGGGGCTCGGCGGCGAGCCGATGACACCCGAGATGGTGCAGCACTTCGACGCCTGCCTCGGGTGCATGGCGTGCGTGACCGCGTGCCCGTCCGGGGTGCAGTACGACAAGCTCATCGAAGCCACCCGTGCGCAGGTGGAGCGGCGGCACCACCGCCCTGCCCGCGACCGGCTGCTGCGCCGCGCGATCTTCAGCGTCTTCCCGTACGCCAAGCGGTTGCACGCTCTGCGCGGTCCGCTGCGGGCCTACCAAGCCACCGGCCTCAGCCGCTGGTTGCGGCGCGGCAGCCTGCTGCGCCGGACATTCCCGACGCTGGCGGCGCTGGAATCGCTCGCACCGGAACTCGAGCCGTTCGAGCAGGTGCCGGAACGCCTCCCCGCCCAGGGTGCGAAGCGGGGCACCGTCGGCCTGCTCCTGGGGTGCGTGCAGCGGGAGTTCTTCCCGGGCGTCAACGCGGCGACCGCCCGCGTGCTGACCGCGGAAGGCTTCGACGTGATCGCGCCGGCCGGGCAGGGGTGCTGCGGTGCGCTGAGTGTCCACAACGGCCGTGAGGACGAGGCGCAGTCCTTCGCCCGCAAGCTGATCGACACCTTCGAGGCCACCGGGGTCGAGCGGGTCGTGGTCAACGCCGCTGGGTGCGGTTCGGCGATGAAGGAGTACGCGGACCTGCTCGCCGACGATCCGGCCTACGCCGAGCGCGCGCGTGGATTCGCGGAGAACGTCCGTGACATCACGGAATTTCTCGTGGAGCGGGGAACGGTGGCCACCCGTCACCCGCTGCCGGTCATGGTCGCATACCACGACGCCTGTCACCTCGGGCACGCGCAGGCCATCCGCGCGCAGCCCCGCGCGCTCTTGCGTGAGATCTCGGACCTCCAGCTGCGGGAGATCGCCGAAGCCGAACTGTGCTGCGGTTCCGCGGGGATCTACAACATCCTTCAGCCCGAGGCCGCGGGGGAGCTCGGGGATCGCAAGGCACGCAACGTTCTCGCCACCGGAGCACCCCTGCTGGTGACGGCCAACCCGGGCTGCCTGATGCAGCTGGCCGCCTCCGCCGAGCGGCTCGGTGCGCAGCTGAGGGTCGCCCACACCGTCGAGGTTCTCGACGCCTCGATCCGCGGCCTGCCGGCGGACGCGGTCGGACGGTCCCGCTCCGGGACCTGAGCCGGCACACCCAGGTTGTCGTCCTCAACGGTGAGGTGACGCATGTACCAGCAAATTCTCGATCCCGTCGCGGGTTCGCTCGCGTGGTCGTCGCTCGTGGCGGCCATCCCGCTGATCGTGTTGTTCGTCCTGCTCGGCATCCTCCGGATGACGGCGTGGCTCGCGGCGCTGATCTCACTCGCGGTCGCGCTCGGGGTGGCGATCTTCGTCTACCCGATGCCCGCGGGCCCGGCGTTCCTCTCGGCCGCCGAAGGTGCCGCGTTCGGGTTCTTCCCCATCCTGTGGATCGTCATCAACGCGATCTGGATCTACAACATGACCGTCGAGACCGGACACTTCGACGTGTTGCGCCGCTCGTTCGCCCGGGTCAGCGACGACCAGCGGATCCAGGGTGTGATCGTCGCGTTCTCCTTCGGGGCGCTGCTCGAGGCGCTGGCCGGGTTCGGCACCCCGGTCGCCATCACCAGCGTCATGCTGATCGCGCTGGGCTTCCGACCCCTGAAGGCCGCGGTGGTCGCGCTCGTGGCCAACACCGCACCCGTCGCCTTCGGCGCGCTCGCGGTGCCGATCACGACGCTGGCCACCGTCACCGGCCTCCCGCTGCACGACCTGTCCGCGATGGTCGGGCGCCAGACCCCGCTGCTCGGGTTCGTCGTCCCGCTCGCGCTCGTGTTCATCATCGACGGCACCCGCGGCATCCGGCAGACCTGGCCCGCCGCGCTGATCTGCGGGGTCGTTTTCGCCGTGGCGCAGTTCGCGATCTCCAACTACGTGAGCGCGCCGCTCACCGACATCGTCGCGTCGCTGCTGAGCGCGGGCGCGATCGTGCTGTTCCTGCGGGTCTGGCGGCCGGTCGAGGGGTTCAGCGAGGCCGGTACCCCCGAGGTCACCCGCAGCGGCGCGGGCGCGGCGACTTCGACGGCCACGGTCGACCGCCAGGGTCCCCGGCCGGCCCGCGACCGTTCCTCGGGCACAGGTGGCGATGGTGGCACCGGCGTCGGCCGTCGCGACAGCGGTGCCGAGGTGTTCCGCGCCTACTCGCCCTACCTGATCATCATCGTGGTGTTCGGTCTCGCGCAGATCCCGGCGATCCAGCACGCGCTGGCCAGTGTCACGCGCACGTTCGCCTGGCCGGGGCTGCACATCACCTCCGCGAGCGGGAAGGTGTCGACACTGCCGATGTTCAAGTTCGACTGGCTCGCCGCGGCCGGCACGCTGCTCATCATCGCCGGCCTGCTGACCATCCCCGTGATCCGCATCCGGCCCGCGACCGCGCTGCGCATCTACTTCGCCACGTATCGGCAGCTGGCTCCGGCGATCGTGACCGTGATGGCCGTGCTCGCGCTCGCCTACGTCATGAACGCGAGCGGGCAGACGACGACGCTCGGTACGTGGATGGCGGGTGCCGGCGGGATTTTCGCGCTCATTTCACCGATTCTCGGCTGGCTCGGTGTCGCCGTGACCGGCTCGGACACGTCGTCGAACTCGTTGTTCGGCGCGCTGCAAGTGGTCGCCGCGCAGAAGGCCGAACTCAGCGCCACCCTGCTCGCTGCCGCGAACTCGTCCGGCGGGGTGCTCGGCAAGATGATCAGCCCGCAGAACCTCGCCATCGCCGCGGCGGCGGTGAGCATGTCCGGGCGGGAGGGTGACCTTTTCCGCCGGGTGTTCCTCTGGAGCGTGCTCTTCCTCGCGGTGATGTGCGTGCTGGTCTACCTGCAGTCCACGCCTGTGCTGTCGTGGATGGTGCCCTGAACCGCGTCGGAGGTCAGTATCCGTTTCCCTTTCGTGCCCGGCCTCTGCGCTTCGAAAAGGTGACCTTGTGCTCGATGGTCATTTCCGCCGGGATCACGGCCTTCAGCAGAATGGCCAAAGGGGAGCTGACCGCGCGATATGCGGCATAGCTCCCCTTTGGGCGTTGTGACGTCTTTCAGTGGTGCGTCGCCGGCGACAGCGGGAACAGCGGCAGCAGTGTCCGCTTCCAGGTGAAGTTGACCACCCCGGCAAAAGAGGCATACCACGCGAGTACGGCCGTCACGAGACCGAGCCAGCCACCCACCTGCGCCATGGTCGGTGCACCCGCCAGTTCCCCGATCGTCAGGAACAGGAAGGTCAGTGTCAGGAAGACGAACACGGCCATGACGGCGCCGTTGACCCGAGCAGCGGCCACGGTCATGTAGGCCGTGAAGATCGTCCACGCCAGCAGGAACAAGCCGGTCGCTGTCGCCGCGCCCGCCCCGAGCGCGGGCTCGACGAACTTCACGTAGGCGGCGAAGGCCATCCAGAAGGCCGCGAACGAGCTGAACGCCAGCGCGCCGAAAGTGTTGCCCTTGCGGAACTCCCACATTCCGGCCAGGAATTGGGTCAGTCCACCGTAGAACAACGCCAAGGGAAGCACGACGGCTTCCAGGGCGGTATTCTGGATCAGTCCGGCGTTGAACACGCTGAGCACGAAAGTCGTCATCGCGAAGGCGGCAAGACCCAGCGGGGCGGGGTCGGCGATGTGTGCACCCGGATCTTCGCGGGCAGCCGTCGCTTCGACCGTGGCGGCTTTTTCTGTGTGTACCATCACCACTCCTTCCGCGACTCACCGGCTCCGCGCCGGTGTCATGTGTGACACCTCGGGAGGGTAGTCCGGCATCGCGGAATCGGCGCGCTGAGCGAAATCGGCCCAGCGAAATCGGCCCAGTGGAATGGGTCAAGCGGCAGTGGGGCGAGCACACCGTGGGCACGAATCGGCAGGCGCCGGCCATTTCCCTGCGCAATACCGGCAGTAATAGCGGCGCGCCCACCAGGCTACTCCCAGTGCGGGCACCGTCGCAGTGAGCAGCAACCCGGCGACCAGGCACGCGGTCACGCCGAGCAGGTCGCCGACGGCCACGAGGGCAACCGCGGCGGCGACCACGGCCGAGAGCGCGAGCACCACGTGCAGCGAGGCAGGCCCGCCGCGCCGCATCCGTGCGAGCCGGCGATCGAGACCCGGATCCTCGGCCCGCAGGGCGCGTTCAAGTCTGCCCAGTTCCTGCACTTCGTCGTCACTCAGCACCGCGGACTCCTTCACGACTGCGCGCCCAGAATAACCTTCCGCGGGCCAAGATCGGTCAGCTGCGTGTGCCCGCCCGGCCGACGCATCCGGCCGGTGAATGTTACCCGTCCGAGTGAGCGGTGGGCCGCCACGAACCTCGCGGACTTCCCGTCACACTCCGTCCCGCGATTCGCGAGCCTGGTGTTGACTGACTGAGTCAGTCACTCAATAACTGGTGGAGTGCGAGGACGGGTGCTCGCGCGGCCGGTGGGGAGATCGCCGAAGCCGCGGCGACGGTGTTGCTGAAAAAGGCCGCCGGGGTGTCCGACGTGTCGGCCGCCCTGGGGCTCAGCCACGGTGTGATCTACACCTACGCCGAGTGCAAGGAGCGCTGCTGTACTTGGCTTTGCTTCGCCTGATCCAGCCGGAGTCGATGGCTGCTCTGGACACGCCGGTGCCCACGCCGACCCCGGAGGAGATCGTGGCCCTGGTCGAGGGCTGGGCCACCGATCAGGAGAGTTTTCCCACCTATGACCGCGGCGGCAGGCCGCCGGCCGCGATCCCCGGCGGTCGCCGAGGAGTTCGGCGCCCTCGTCGACGAACTGTACGGGTTCGTCGAACGCGACCGGCGGCTGCTGGCCCTGGTCGAGCGGTGTGCCCCGACCTGCCCGAATTGGCCCAGTACTACTTCGTGCAACGCCGCAGGGCGCTGCTGGCCACCCTCGCTGACTACCTGAGCCGGCGGATCCGTTCCCGTGCGCTGCGCGCGGTGCCGGACCTTCCGGCCGCGGCCCGGTTCGTCGTCGAAACCATCGCCTGGTTCGCGTGGCACCGGGCCGGCGATCCGGACATCTACCTCTGCCGGCAACCCCACGGCGACTGGTCGCAGCTGTGGCCGGCCCTGCGTCACGTCGATTGATGCTGACCGGAGTCGTGGATGCGGCGGTGGGGGCACGTGCCGCTCGGGCAAGACCACCTCTGCCGGCGGCGAGCCAGAACACTGTATAACGTTCTATACGTCGAGGCTTGATGCATCCGCGCTGTCGAAGAGACGGTGACCATGCCACCGCACTTACCGACAACCCTCGGGTAGACGTCCGCCTTACGGCGTCAATTCGTCGCGAAGAGAACATTGGAAAAGAATCGGGGCATCCCTTTGCCGTGTTTGTCCGAGACGTTCGAACAGAATGGCGTTGTGTACGCGCTGTCACGTTTGCCGGATCGGGTTCGGGACCTACGCTGACCGAGGTTTCGACAGGCACCTCGTTAGGTCCGGACACAGGCCACTGATCTGACGACGTCGAGAGACGCCCAAGGTCAGGACAGGTTTCCCCGGGCTAAGGGGTTGACCCGAAGTGGCTTCCCGTCGGGAGACGGGACACGCCGGGCAGTGCCAAAGCTCTTACGACGTGTGGGGTGCGCCGCTTTTATTTCGACCGCGGGCGGGCGTCCGTGTCATGTATTCGGCGCCGGTGGCCGGCCGTCGCCCGTGGCGGGTGGAGGTGAGGGCAGTGCCAGGCAGCAGTAGTCCGGGTCGAAGTCGACCCCGTTCTCGCGTACTCGTTCCGCTGTCTTCGATCTTCGCCGGCATCCGGTAGGCCCTTTGCCCGCAGCGCCGACACCGCCGCGGTGATCATCGCGGCGGCGTTCACCGGGTCGTTCCGCCGCTTCGATCGCGCCGCGGTGCTCTTCTGCCTCGGTTCGCTCCTGCTGATCCCGATCTCCGTGGCCGCGCACCCGCGGGCAGCTGGCCCGCGGCTTCTCCGTGCCGTCGCTGCCCGGCGGCTCGAACGGGATGGCGGCGCTGATGCTGCTGGTGATCGGCATCGTCGGCACCATCGTGGCGTCGTGGCAGCCGTTCTTCTGGCAGTCCTACGTGATCGGCAAGTGGATCACCCCGCGGTTCCTGCGGTACGAGAAGGCCGATCTGTGGATCGGCATCGTGATCGTGGTCGTCGGCGCCACGGCGATCACCGGCTTCAGCGCGGCGGCGTTCGCCGGGACGAAGGACTTCGGGAACTTCACCGACAGCACCGGCCTCGCCAAGGGCCTGGCTGCGTACGCGGGCAAGACCGTCGGGGCGCTGTTCGCCGTCGCGTTGCTGGACGCCTCGATCATCGGCGCGTTCGCGCTGTCGCTGTCCAGCCCCTACGCGTTGGGCGACGTGCTGGGGCTCAAGCACTCCCTGCACCGCGGAATCAAGCGGGCCGAGGGTTTCTGCGCCGTCTACGCCGGGCTCATCGCCCTTGCCGCGACGATCGTGCTCATCCCCGGCTCGCCGCTGGGGCTGGTGACCGAAGGAGTGCAGACCCTCGCCAGGCTGCTACTGCCTCGGCGACGGTGTTCCTGCTGCTGCTCTGCAACGACCGGCAGGTGCCGGGCCCCGGGTCAACGGCCGTGCCACCACCGTGTTCACCTCGGTGGTGGTGGACGTCCTGGTCACCCTGTCGATCGTGCTGACCGTCGCGGTGCTCTACCCCGGCGGCGCCGCGGGGCAGATCGTGCGGATCGTCGCCGCCTGCGCGGGGGCAGGCGTGGCGGCGGGCGGTTACGCGCTGCGGGGCCGGCGTAGCGGCACGGCGGCCGCGCCCGTCGACCGGACCGGACGCGAGGACTGGCTGATGCCGCCGCTCACCGAGCTGACCCGGCCGGCGATGGCGACCGGGGGCAAGATCGGGATGGGTGCGCTGCGCACCTACCTGGCCGTCGCGATGGTTCTCGTCATCGTCAAGATCATGAAGGCCGTGCTCGCCGGCTGACCGGCCATCCGACCTCGGGCAGGCACCGGCGGGTCCCCCGCACGCTGCCGCCCCGTTCCGCGCGGGCGACAGCGTGGTGCCGGCCTTCGGGTGAAGTCCACAGTGGAACGCGAGTCCACCGGGTATTTCGCAATTGGCGGGCACATCACGCGGGGTGAAGAAATGCCGGTTCGACTTCCTGTTTGCCGACCGGGTTTGTCCACTCGACAAGATTTCGCCGCGAGCGCAAAACCTCCCAAGGTCGCTTGACAAGGGAACCGACGCCTGACGAGCATTGGAATTCAGATCAGGGCTGACAACGTTGTCAAGAAACATCGGGAGCGACGTGACCCAGTTGAATCGCAGACGTTTCCTGTCCGGCGGAATCGCCGTCGCCGGTGGTGGTGTTCTCGGCGCGCTCGGTCTGTCCGGCGTCGCCGCAGCGGCGCCGGGCGGCACCGCGGGCAAGAATCCCCTCCACCTCGACGGCGACGAAATCACCAGCGGCTGGACCTTCACGGCGGCCGACAGCACGACGGCCCCTGGGGGCCGGCTGGCCAGTGCGCAGAGCATCGACGGCTTGAAGCCGGCCGTCGTGCCGGGCACGCCGCTCACGAGCATGATCGCCAACGGCGAGTACCCGGATCCGTTGTATGGCCGCATCGTGACCGATACGATCCCGGACACCCTCAAGGACACCGGCTACTGGTACCGGGTCGCGTTCCCCGTGCCGCGGCTGATCCCGGACCAGCGGTTCTGGCTGCAGTTCGACGGCATCAACTACCTGGGCACCATCTGGCTCAACGGCACCGAAGTGGGCACCGTCGAGGGCGCGTTCAAACGCGGGGTCTTCGACGTCACGGACATCGTCGCGAAGGCGGACGGCGCGGCTCATCTGGCGGTGCTGGTCGGGAAACTGGATTACGCCGAACAGCCGTCGTTGCCGAGCTACGCCAGCGGTGTGACCCGCGGCGGGCGCAACGGCGGCAAGACGGGCATCACCTTGAAGAACGGGCCGACGTTCTTCTGCACGGCCGGCTGGGACTGGCTGCCCACCATCCCCGACCGGGACCTCGGCATCTGGCAACCGGTCACCTGGTCCACCACCGGTCCGGTCCGGCTGACCGACGTGCACGTCGACCCCACGCTCTCGGCCGATCTGCGCACGGCCGACATCACCGTCGACCTCACCCTCGACAGCGCGTTCGACGGGGCGAAAGCCGTGCTGGTGAAGGGGTCCCTCGACGGTCACGACTTCGCGCGGACCGTCACCGTGCCTCCCGGCTCGTCCTCGATCACGCTGACGCCGAAAGACCTCGCCGCCCTGCGGCTGACCCGCCCGAAGCTGTGGTGGCCCAACGGTTACGGCGACCCCTACCGCTACCGGCTGACGATCGGCGTCGAGTCCGGTGGCCAGGTCCACGACGAGCGGACGGTGGACTTCGGCGTCCGGCGGATCGAGTACACCAGGCCGATCCAGTCACCGTCCGGCTCCCCGGTCGAGTGCCTGGCGATCACCGTCAACAACCAGCCGATCCTGGTGATGGGCGGCAACTGGGGTCTGGACGAGGCGCTCAAGCGCATCCCTCGGGAGCGGCTGCGCGAACAGGTGCGGCTGCACCACGACGCCAACCTCAACCTGATCCGGAACTGGAACGGCCAAAGCAGCACCGAGGACTTCTTCGACGCGTGCGACGAGTACGGCATCCTCGTCTGGCAGGACTTCTTCTGCTCGACCGAAGGCCCGCCGCCGGCGAACGTCGCCCGCGACCTGGACAACATCCGCGACTGCATCGTGCGGTTCCGCAACCACCCGTCGGTCCTGCTCTGGTGCGGCGGCAACGAGGGTCCGCCGCCTCAGCCGCTGATCGACGGTTTGGACGCGCTGGTCGCTGAACTCGACCCGCAGCGGGCCGCGCTGACGAGTTCGGCCGGCGACACCGGCAAAGACGCGATCGCCGGGTACAGCTCGGGCGGGCCGTACCACTGGGTCACCCCGAGCACCCACTTCTCCCTCAACGACGGCACGCACTGGCCGCCGTTCCACAACGAGGTCGGCTCGTACTCCATCCCGACGCTGGAGTTCATCAAGAAGATGCTCCCCGAGGCGTCGTGGGAGCGCCCGGACGACTCCTGGGCCGACCGCGACGTCAACGGCAACGGCGGCAACGGCGGTGGCGCGGGTTACCTGCAGCTCACCGCGCAGCGCTACGGCGAACTGCGCAACCTCCCGGACTTCGCGCGCAAGTCCCAGCTGATGAACTACGAGTGCATCAAGGCGATCTACGAGGCGCACACCGCGAACATGGGCACTGCCGCACCGGGTAAGCCGTACCCGCGCACCGGCGTCATCATGTGGATGACGAATCCCGCACAGCCCAGCTTCGTCTGGCAGATGTACAGCCACGATCTCGAGGCGCATTCGTCGTTCTACGCGGTTCGGCACGCGTGCCGGCGGGTCAACGTGATCCTGAACAGCCAGACCCTCGACGTGGTGGTGGCCAACCACACCCGCACGGCGGTGCAGGGCACCGTCGCCGTCACGCTCCACGACCTGGACGGGACGGCGTTCGCCCGTGCATCCCTGCCCGTCGGCGGGGCGGCTGCGGCCGACCACACCGTGCTCGGCACCATCGCTCCACAGTTGGCCGGCGCGCCCTCCGACGTCGCCTTCGTCCGGCTCTCGTTCAAGGATTCGCACGGCGCGGAACTCGTCCGCAATTTCTACTGGATCGAGAACCCGGCGCGGCCCGCGGGTTTCGTGAGCCTGAACGACGCGCCGGCGGCCGCCGTTTCCGTCGTGGCCGGCGCGAAAAGCGGGCGCGACGGCCTCGAGCTGACGGTGGACGTCGAAAACATCGGGCGAGCCGTGGCGCTGATGCTGCACCTGCAGGTCTACGACACCCGCACCGGTGACCGCATCCTGCCGGCCACGTTCAGCGACAACTACCTGAACCTGGCCGGCGGCGAGTCGAGCTCCACCCGGGTACAGCTGGCCGGCGACCAGATCCGGCACCGGGACATCGGCGTCCGGATCGACGGCTGGAAGATCGACCAGCGCGCCTCCCGCCTGCGGGGGCACGGGGTGGCCGTCACGTTCAACCAGGCCGCGCTGGCCACTCACCCGGCGACGAAGACCTTCGGCGGGTAACCGTATGCGCGGGTATGGCCGACCGCGGCCGGCCATACCCGCGATCGCGGCTTCACCCACCGGTCTGCCGGCTGGTCCCATTGCGGTCACCTGCGGGCCGCGATCGGCACTCAGCCCATCTCCGGCCATCGCTCGGCCCGCGTGAGTTCGCCCGTCGACTCCTGGATGAACACCTCGGTCGTCTGGCCGAACGACCACCGCAACGCCTCTTCGAGCGTCTTGGCGTCGAACGTGTCCAGGAACTCGCCACCGCGCTCTTCGGACCAGGCGGCGGTCCACGGCCGGCGCCGTCCCGGTCGCAAGATCGTGACGTAGCCGGGCACGAGGGCGCGCCGTGCCGGTCCGTTCCGCGGCATGCCGGTGTGTGGGGCGCTGTCGCTCAGCGGCGCGTAGGCCCCGCCGCGCTGTTCTTCTCGAAAGAACTGCTGGTGTGGTGGGTTGTGGCTGTCCACTGCCGAAGATTACTGCCCGGCGCGGCCAGGCGGCCCGGCTCGCTCGGTGACCTGGCTGTTCCCGTCGTGGCCCCGGAAGGCGGCAGGACCCTCAAAAGCTAGATGTCCAGGTGTGAATCGACGTCGTCGCCGCGTAGTTCGATGTTCGCGCCGACCGACTTCATCAGGCGCTGCGCCGCCTTGTTGTCCGTGGACGTCGAAGCGACGTACCGGCCGCCGTTGCCTTCGCGGGCCGCGTCGATCAGGGTTTCGGTGACCCACTTGCCGATCCCGCGGCCCCGGGCCCAGCGGGCGACCCAGACTCTGGCCTCGATCTCGACCGACCTGCCGCGGTGGACGGGGTGCAGCCGCGCGGCGCCGACGATGGTGCCGCCGACCTGGATGGTCCAGGCGGTCTCGGTCGCAGTGTCCGGGTTGAGTGAGCGCCGCCGGTGGAACTGCAGGAACGCCTCACGCCGCTCGGGTGTCCAGCCCGGTGGGCCGTCCACCTCCGGCATCACGTCGAGCGGATCGGCGCCCTTGACCGCGACGTCGAGCAGCTGCGGCAGAGCCTGCTCGTCCAGGGGGGCCAGGACGATCTCGGAATCGGAACCTCCGGTCACCCGGGAATCTTGCCATGCCGGGCCGCCGGACGCGACGGCCAGGGCGCCGACGTACGCATGAATTCCGAGCACGGGTCCCTGACCTGCAGCGCGAGCACGCGGCCGGGCTCGTGGCGAGGGGCGTGGCCCGCAGTCGGACGGGCGGCCGGATCCGGATCGACCCGATGGTCAGGTGCGGCCGGACGAAGACGGGCATGACCGGCGCCGACCGACAGGGTGGCTCCTGAAGTCCCGGACGGCCGGACCGCCGGCGTCGCTCTCGCGAGTGGGCCGGCCCAGTGATCCAGCCGTCGGTCGTGGCTGGTCAGGCGCAGCGGCGACACGCCCGGGTTGCTGCACCCGATCCGGGAACGGACCCGGCCAGGATCACCTCCATGGCGTACTTGCAGCTCACCGCGATCCTCGTCGAGGACTACGACGAAGCGATCGCCTTCTTCACCCACGCACTGGGCTTCGAACTGGCCGAAGACGCACCGTCGCGCACCAACGACGGCCGTCCCAAGCGGTGGGTGATCGTCCGCCCGCCAGGTGGGGAGACCGGCATCCTCCTCGCTCGCGCCGACGGTGACCGCCAAGCCGAGGCGATCGGCGAGCAGCACGCCGGACGCGTCGGCTTCTTCCTGCGGGTCGACGATTTCGACGTGAGCTACCGGCGCATGCGAGCCGCCGGGGTCGAGTTCGTCACCGAGCCCCGGGTGGAACCGTACGGTCAGGTCGTCGTCTTCCGCGACATCGCCGGAAATCGCTGGGATCTGCTCGGCCCTTCCCGGACTCGGTCCTGAAGGTCAGCGCAGCCGAGCGGCGATCCGCTCCAGGCCTTGCCTGATCAGCTGTCCGTACTCGTCGTCGCCCAGCGCGCCGATCGTGGCCTGCGCCTGGCGGAGGTGCTCACGAGCTCGGTCGAGGTCGCCGAGCTTGCGGTGGCACTCGCTCAGGTTCAGGTGCAGCGACGGGTACAACGCGGCCACCGGAAGCGGCACTCCGGCCTGCGCCACTCGCGCATCGGTCAGCAGGCCGGCGGCCGCCAGCGCGCGCTGGTCCCAGAGCAGCTCCTGACGAACGTCATCCTGCACATCGGCCATCGCGTGCGCGAGCGTGCAACGGTGCAGGGGGTCTCCCCGCTCGCCACCGATCTCGGCCCAGATCCGCGCGAACGCGAGGCGAGCGGCTTCCCGTCCGCCTCCGTGCCCGAGTTGCACCGCCTCGCCGATCCGGACGAGCGTGGGGTCCGTGATCATCGCGGCTCCTTCCCCCCTCCACCGTCCCCCTATACCCTGCCCCGGCGACCGCGGCGTGGTCCACAATGGATCATGACGGCTCGAGGCCGTATTCTCGGGGCCGTATTGCAGCCAGCCGTACCCGGTGAGCGGCCGCCAGCCGGTACGGGCGATACCCGCTGACGGGTACCCGGGTATTCCCGCCAGCAACGAGCGCGCAACGGCCGCTGGCGGCAATGTGCTCGGGCGGCGACGATGCGACGCTGTTCTCATGGCATCGAACAACGAGCTGTCTCCTCGGGTCCCCGACCCTGAGGACCTCACCACGGTCACCGGGCACACCGGTACGCAGTATCCGTGCCCGGACCTCGCCGCTGTGGACCAGCACATCGCCCTGCTGCGCCAGCGGATCGAGGACACCCCGTCGTGCCGGCGCGATGTCGTACGCGAGCTTTGGGCCGACATCGACCTCCTGCTCGACCGCCGGATGTGGCTGGAACTGACGACGCTGTCCGCGGCGAGCTGACCGGCTCCCAAGACCCGCCCGACGGCCGGTGGTGTCCCGGCCGGTCGTCGGGCGCACCAGGTCCGCGCTGACGTCCCGGTACCGCACCGACGTGCGCCGGAACCCGTGCACGGGACGGATTTGTCGGTGGGCGCGGGTAGCGTTCCGGCTCGTGGATGCTCGGGAGCGGATTCAGGAACTCGCTGATCAGGTCGTGGTGCTGCGCGACGCCTATTACCACGGTTCGCCGCTGCTGGCAGACGCGGAGTACGACGCGGTCGAGGACGAGCTGCGCGGGTTGATCGAGGCGAACCCGGAGCTGGCGCCGGACCCGAATCCGCTGGAGCAGGTGGGTGCGCCGGCGGTACTGCACGCGCCGATCCGGCATTCGCGCCCGACGCTCTCACTGGAGAAGGCGACGCGGCCCGAGCAGGTCGCGGCCTTCTTCGACCGGTTTACCGGCCAGCCGGTGGTGATGCCGAAGCTCGACGGGCTGTCGCTGGCCCTGGTCTACGAGCAGGGGCGGCTGGCGCGCGGTCACCCGCGGCGACGGGACGACCGGAGACGACGTGACGGTGCTGGTGCGGGCCTTGACCGACGCGATTCCGGAGCGGGTCGACGCGCCGGGCCGGGTGGAGGTGCGGGGCGAGGCGGTGATGCTGCGTTCGACGTTCGCGGCCTACAACGCCGCGCACCCGGACAAGCCGCTGATCAATCCGCGTAACGCCGCGGCCGGCACCCTGCGGGCGAAGGATCCGGCCACCGTCGCCGAACGGCGGCTGCGGTTTTTCGCCTTCGACCTGGACACCGACCCCAAGGGCGCGGATCCCGACCTGGAACACGGTCTGCGGGCGCTCGGGTTCACCGCGGCAGACATGCGGCGCTGCTCCGGCGCCGACGCTGCGCAGACGGTGATCACACAGATCGAGCGGCAGCGCAACGACCTGGACTACGACCTGGACGGTGCCGTGCTGCGGCTGGCCGACCGCGATGCCTACGCCGCCGCCGGAACCCGGTCGAGCTCACCGCGCGGGGCGCTGGCGTTCAAGTTCGCCGCCGAGGAGAAGACGACCGTACTGGCTGATGTGGTCTGGGACGTCGGCAAGACGGGCAAGATCGCCCCGGTCGCCTGGCTCGAGCCGGTGTTCGTGGGCGGGACGACGGTCACGCGCGCGACGTTGGCCAACCAGGAGGTGATCCGCGCCCGGGGCATCAAGATCGGCGACACCGTGCTGGTGCGGCGTGCCGGGGACGTGATCCCGTTCGTCGCGGGCGTACTCGATGCGTCGAAGCGCACGGGGGCGGAGCGGGACGTCGTCGCGCCCACGCGGTGTCCGTCGTGCGGGCAGCCGCTGACCGAACAGGGCAACAGCCGCGAACTCTTCTGCACCAACGTCGCCTGCCCGGCCCAGACCGTGCGGCGGCTGATCCACTGGGCCTCGCGGGCGGCCGCGGACATCGACGCGATCGGTGGGGTGTGGATCGAACGCCTGGCGGAGACAGGGATCTTGGAGCGCCCGTCGGACTTCTACCAGCTGACCAAGGAGCGGCTGCTGGAGTTCGACCGCATCGGCGAGGTCTCGGCCACGCGCATGATCGAGTCGATCGACGCCGGCCGCCGGGTCGGGCTGCGCCGGGCGCTGATCGGGCTCGCGATCCCGATGGCCTCCGAAGGCACCGCCGCGCGGCTGTGCCGAGCCGGGTTCGGCTCGCTGGAGGAGGTCGCCGAGGCCGGTGTCGACGGGCTCGTGGCCGTGGAGGACATCGGGCCGAAGGTCGCCGCGTCGCTGATCGAGCACCTCACGCGCCTGCGCCCCGAACTGGAACGGCTGCGCCAGCGCGGCGTCTCCCTGGACGTGCTCGAGGAGGACCTCCCGCCCGCCGTCGTCGCGGGCGCGCCCCTGGCCGGCAAGTCGGTCGTGATCACCGGCGCGATCAGCGACCCGCGTTCCGGGGAGAAAGTGGCTCGCCCGACCTTCCAGCGGCTCTGCGAAACGGCCGGCGCCGCCACCGCCTCGTCGGTCTCCGCGAGCACCGACCTGCTCATCACGGGCGCCGACGTCGGGGCGAGCAAGCTGACCAAGGCCGAGAAGCTCGGCGTGGAAGTCGTCGACCAGAGCGTGATCTGGGAACAGCTGATCACCGCCGGAGTCGTCTGACACCGCGGTGCTCGGGCGGTGCGGCGCGGGGATGGACTTGACTCCACGCGATCAGCGCCACCAGGCCGGTCAAACCGAACACCGCGGCGAGGCCGATCGCGGAGGCCGTGGCGCCGGCCAGAGGGGAGGCAGCCGTCTGGCCGATGCCGAGGCCGAGGAAGGACCACGTGACGCCGCGGGCGGGTCGCGTGGGGAAGACGCGGGAGGCCCACAGGATGCACAGCCCGGTCAGCGCCATGTACGTGCACCCGAAGAGCGCGCCGGACACCAGTGCTCCGGGAAGCCCGGGATCGGGCAGGGCGAGAACGGCGATGCCGGCCGCGGCGAGGGTCCACGTGGCGAGGTTGGCGGCTCGCAGCCCGACGCGTTCGGCGACCCGGCCCGCCGAGCCGCCGAGCAGCCCGGCGACGCCGATGGTGAACCAGCACCAGGTCGCGGCAACCGGGCTCAGGCCGGATTCGGTGAGCCGGGAGCTCGAAAACGTCCAGTAGGGCGCGCTCGTCACTCCGATGAGGACGGAGTTGAGCACCAGCGGCAGCACGCCGTGAGCCGAGCCGGTGACCACTTCGGCGGGGTCGGTTCGCGGCAGGGTCCGCCAGGCGATCAGCGTCAGCGCCGCGCCGAGCACGGCGAACGCCGCCCAGATCGCGGGCCAGCCCAAGAGGAGCAGGGGAGTGAACGCCGATGCCGCGAGTCCGAGCCCGGTGCCGGTGTTGGCCCAGGTCTGCGCCCGGGCACGGACGCGCCGGCCGGCGGTCTCGCCGATGAGCTGGGCGACACCGGGCGACACGAGACCGGCACTGCCGCCGGCGATGACGATCCCGGCGCCGAACACCGCGACGTTCGGCGCCACGGCCATGAGCGCGAGCCCCGCGGTGGCCGCGGCTCCGGCCAGCAGCACGGTGCCGCGCGCGGACCACGCCGACGTTCTCGGTGACCCGAGCAGTCCGAGGCCGTAGCCCGCGGTGGACAGGCCACCGAGCACCCCGACGGCGACGGTCGTGAGCCCGAACGTCTCGCTGAACCGCGGTACGAAGAGCCCGTAGGCGTAGCGCGCGAACCCGTAGCACAGGGCGATCACCCCCGCGCCGACCGCGGCGGTGGGCCACCACCGGCCGGTCTTGCCCTCCGTCCCGGTCACCATGGCCCTACCCAACAGACAGGTCTGTCTGCTGTCAAGCGGTGGTATCATCACCACAGTTCATCGGGTAAACCGACCGGTATGGAGGGCAACGTGGGAAGGACCCGCCCAGGCGACGCCGGAGCGAAGGTGCTCAAAGCGGCGTCGACGCTGTTCTACCGCGACGGCATCCACGCCGTGGGCGTCGACGCGGTGGCGGCCGAGGCGGGCGTGACGAAGGCCGCGCTGTACGGCAACTTCGGCTCGAAGAGCCGCCTGGTCGTCGCTTACCTGCGCGAGCGCGACCGGCGGTGGCAGGAGCAGATCGACGCCATCACGGCCGAGCACGACGAGCCACGCGAGCGCGTGCTGGCGGTGTTCGACGCGTACGAAGCATGGCTGTCCCGCGACGGGTACCGCGGCTGCGCGTTCCTCAACGCGACCTCGGAATTCCCCGATCCCGCGGACCCGGTCCGGGAAGTGGTCCGCCACCACAAGACCGCACTGCACGGCTACCTGGACACTCAGCTCAAGCGCCTCGGCGCGGACCGCGCTGACGAGCTGATGCTCCTGCTGGAGGGCGCAGCCGTCAGGTCGGTGGTTTCGCAGGACGCCCAGCCCTTCCGGGTGGCGAAGCGGCTCGCGGAGACCCTGCTTCCCTGACTGATCCGGGCTTGTCCTCACCAACCTGACCATGGCGGCGGGAGCTGAGCTCGCCGGCGAGCGACCGGCGGTTGCTTCGCCGGTCGGCTGCCGGTCAGGGCGCCGTTGTCGCGGTGGCGGACCACCAACCGCCACAGCGAACCCCGCGCCGGCCCGGGGCTGACCGAGCGCGCGCCCGTGGTCCCGGCGCCATCAGCCGTCCCGTCCACCGTGCCCGGCAAGGTGCGCCGGCGCGATCGCAAGGCCGCCATCCGCAGCCAGGGTTACGCGCTGGACCTGGGGAGATCACCCCGGAGATCCGGTGCGTGTCAGCGCCCGTCAGGAACGCCGCCGGCCAGGCCGTCGCGGCGCACAGCATCTCGACGACCCCGATGCGCTTCGAGCGCCGTCGCGCGCGGCTGGTGGAGTCCGTTGTGGAGGCTGCCGCCACTGTGCAGGAGCGCATTGCGCTGCTGACCGCGAGCTGATCGGGACGGCCTCGATGCCGTGACTCGTCCGCCCGTTCTCGTCAGAGCAGTGCGTCCAGGGTGATCGGCAGGGACCGCACGCGGATGCCGGTCGCGTGGTGCACGGCGTTGGCGACCGCGGCCGCCACGCCCACCAGTCCGACCTCGCCGACTCCCTTGGTGCCGATGGGGTTCATGCGGTCGGGCTCGCCGACGAAGGTCACGTCGATGTCGGGGATGTCCGCGTGCACGGGGACCAGGTAGTCGCCGAACGTCGCGTTCGCGATGCGGCCGGTCGTGGGATCGGTGATGGTGTCCTCGAACAACGCCATGCCGATTGCCCCGATGACGCCGCCGATGATCTGGCTGGTGGCCGTCTTCTCGTTGAGGATCCGGCCACCGTCGACGACCGACACCACGCGCGTCACCCGGATCAGGCCCAGATCCTCGTCGACCCGGACTTCGGCGAAGTGGGCGCCGAACGCGCCCGCGGGGGCCATCCCCAGCCGCCGCGGATCGGCCGGAGTGCTGCTCCCCTCGGCGGTCAGCTCCGGCAGTCCGTGGCGGGCCAGCACCGCGGCGTAGCTCTCGCCGCGCCCCGGTTCGTCGCGAAGGTGGATCCGGCCGTCCGCCGCGACCACGTCCGCGGGATCGCGACCGCGCAGCGGCGACGCGGCGTCGTCGCGGACGAGGTCGAGCACGGCTGCGCGCAGCCGCGCACAGGCGTCGTGGACGGCCGAGCCCAGCGCGCCGGTGAGGCCGGAGCCGCCCGCCTGCGGTGCTTTCGGCAGGTCCGTGTCGCCGAGGTCGAAGCGCACTCGATCGGCTGGCAGGCCGAGCAGTTCGGCCGCCAGCTGGGTCATCACGGTGTACGTCCCGGTGCCGATGTCGATCGCCGCGCTGCTGACGGTGGCTCGCTCGTCGGCCGTGACGGTCGCGCGAGCCCGGCACGGCGCCTGGTACCAGGGATAACTGACGCCGGCCATGCCTTGCCCGACCAGCCAGTGCCCGTCGCGCGAGGACCGGGGCTCGGCGGCGCGCCGGGACCACCCGAACCGCTCGGCGCCCACGGTGTAGCAGTCGCGCAGCGATTTCTCGGACCACGGCAGGTCGAGCCCGGGGTGCACCTCGGCGTAGTTGCGCAGCCGCAGGTCCACGGGGTCCATGCGCAGTGCCACCGCCAGCTCGTCCATCGCCGATTCGAGCGCGAAGTTCCCCTGCGCCTCGGCCGGTGCCCGCATCGAGACCGGGGCCGGCAGGTTCGCCCGCACCTGCTGGTCCGTGGTCCGCACGTTCGGGCAGGCGTAGGCAACGGCCGATCCGGCCGCGAACGGTTCGTAGTCGTCGTCCTCGGCTGCCAGCAGGGAACGGCTGCGGTGCTCGAGCGCCAGCAGCCGGCCGTCGGCGCTCGCGCCGAGCCGCACCCACTGGGCGCCTCGGGGCCGGTGGCCGACCGAGGTGAACATCTGCGGCCGCGTCAGCACGAGCTTCACCGGACGGCCCAGTTCGCGGGCCGCCAGCACGGCGAGGATCACGTGTGGCCACGCCCGCAGCCCGGCGCCGAACCCGCCACCCACGAAGGGGCTGAGCACCCGCACCGACTCTTCCGGCACGCCGAAGACCGCCGCGAGCGTCTCGCGCACCATCGACGGCCACTGCGTCGAATCGTGCACCGTGAGCCGGTCGCCGTCCCATTCGGCGAGAGTGGCGAACAGGCCGAGCGGGTTGTTCGTGTTGTCCGACGTCGTGTACTCGGTCTCCACTGTCACGTGCGCTGCGGCCAGACCCGCATCGAGGTCTCCGCGCTCGTGGTCCAGGCCCCAGGGGTTGTCGACGGTGACCGCGCGCGGATCGTCCGGGTCGAGGATCGGTTTTTCGGCCGCGTACTCGACCCGTACCAGCGCGGTCGCGGCGGTCGCCTGTTCCCGGGTCTCCGCGACCGCGAGCGCGACGTGCTGCCCGTGGTGCAGCACGCGGTCGTCCTGCAACGGTGCCGGCGGTGACGTCCCCAGCGGGGTCATCGGTCCCCGCACCAGCGCGGGCACGTTCAAGTGGGTGAACACCTTCACGACGCCGGGCGCCGATTCGGCGGCGGCGGTGTCGATCGCGGTGATCCGTCCCGCCGCGATGGTGCTCTGCACCAGGGCGGCGTGTGCCTGCCCGGGTGCGCTGAAGTCCGACGAGTACGGCGCCTGGCCACTGACCTTGCGGGGCCCGTCGACGCGGCTCAGTCCGGTGCCGATGAACGGCAGTGCTGGGGTGGTGGTCATGGGGAACTCTCCGAAACCGTCAGGAGCTGCCGGACCAGCGCTCGCTGGGCCAGCTCGACTTTGAACGCGGTGCCCGGCACGGTCCACGCCCCGCTGACCGCGGCCGCCGCGGCCTCGCGGAACTTTTCGACGCTCGCCGGTGAGCCGCGCAGCGCGTCCTCGGCCGCTGTGGACCGCCACGGTTTCGAGCCCACACCACCCAGTCCGATCCGCGCGGTGCGCACGACCTCGTCCTCGACCTCGAGTGCGGCCGCCACCGAGACGAGCGCGAATTCGTACGACACCCGATCGCGTACTTTCAGGTAGCCCGAGCGCGCGGTCTCCGGCAGGAGCGGGATTTCGACGGCGGTGATCAGTTCTCCGGGCGCCAGCACGTTTTCGGTCTCCGGTGCCGTGCCCGCCTCGGTGTAGAACTCCGTGAACGGCACGCTGCGCGCGCCCCCGGTGGCCTCGACGTGCACCGAGGCGTCCAGCGCCACGAGGGCGACGGCGAGGTCGGACGCGTGCAGGGCGATGCACCGCTCGCTCACGCCGAGGATGGCGTGCATCCGGGCGGGTCCGGTGACGGCGGCGCAGCCGGAGCCCGGCGCCCGCTTGTTGCAAGCGGTGACCGCCGGGTCGCGGAAGTACCGGCACCGCGTGCGCTGCAACAGGTTGCCCCCGACCGTGGCCGCGTTGCGCAGCTGCACGGAGGCTCCGAGCAGGAGCGCTTCGCGCACCACGGGCAGCCGCCGGACGACAATCGGGTCCGCTGCCAGCTCCTCCATCGTGGTCAGCGCGCCGACGTACAGCGCCTGGCCGGTGCGCACGATCCCGCGCAGCGGCAACCGGGTGATGTCGACCAGCCGCTCGGGCGCGAGGACGCCGTCCTTCATCAGGTCGAGCTGGGTGGTGCCGCCGGCGAGGTAGGCAGAGCCGGCGTGCTGCGCGGCCGCGAGTGCGTCGGCGACGCCGGACGCCCGGACGTACTCAAAGGTGCGCATCGGTGCCTCCGGTGTCCGCCACTTCACGGATCGCGGCCACGATGTGGGGGTACGCGGCGCAGCGGCAGAGGTTCCCGCTCATGAACTCGCGGACGTCCTCGTCGGTGCCCGCGCGGCCCTCGGCCAGCAGCGCCACCGCCGACATGATCTGGCCGGGCGTGCAGTAGCCGCACTGGAACCCGTCGTGGCGGACGAACGCGTCCTGCACCGGGTGCGGGCGCCCGTCCCGGGCCAGTCCTTCGATGGTGGTCACTTCGCGGCCTTCGCACTGCGCCACCAGCATCAGGCAGGACAGCACCCGCCGTCCGTCGACGTGGATCGTGCACGCACCGCACGCGCCCTGGTCGCAGCCCTTCTTGGTGCCGGTGAGACCCAGTCGGTCGCGCAGGGCGTCGAGCAGGGTGACGCGCGTGTCGGCGACCACCACCCGCGGTTCTCCGTTCACGACGAGCGCCGTGGTGGTTTCGGTGGCGTCCGGGGCTGAAGTTCGCGACGCCGTGTGCAGCTTGGGCGTGGAAGTCATGCCCTCACGGTGGACCGGGCCGGTCGGACCCGAACCCGGGTGACACCCCGGCCGTCCCTGGGGCGTACCCGGGTTCCGCCGGCCGCGGCAAGGCGCGCAGTTGCTTGCGCGACGTGACGCCGAGTTTGCCGAACACCTTGCCCAGGTGCCATTCCACCGTGCGCGGGCTGAGGAACAACCGCGTCCCGATCTCGGCGTTCGACAGGCCTTCGCGCACCAGCCAGGAGATCTGTGCCTCCTGCGCGGTGAGCTCCTGACCTCCTCCGGCGACGCGCCGGCGCGGCAGGTCCCCACCGGGGAGCAGCTCACGCTCCGCCCGGCGGGCGAACGCGGTCATCCCCATCTCCGTGAACAGGTCGTGCGCGGTGCGCAACTGTTCGCGCGCCGCGCGTCGCCGCCGGCCGCGCCGCAGCCACTCGCCGTACAGCAGGTGGGCTCGCGCCAGTTCGCCGCGCACCCGCGTCCGGCCGAGGCGGTGGATCGCCTCCCGGTAGTTGTCCTCCGCGACCGTGCCGTCGGTGCCCAGGGCCCGGCACCGCGCCTCGATGCCGAGCGCCCAATCCGTGCCGCTGACCCGGGTGTGCGCGGACAGCCGCTGCAACGCCTTGGCGGCCGTCCGCGGCTGTCCATTTCGGACTGTCGCTTCGATGCGTTCGGCCATCATCCACAGACCGGCGCCGACCAGCAGTGGCTCGCGCTCGACGAGGTCGGTCGCGGCCACCACGTCGCCATAGCGGCCCAGGCTGTTGCCCAGCAGCGCCTCCGCCCAGGCGTAAATCTGTGCTCCGGCGCCTTCCCCCCGGGCCAGCACTTCACCGCGGGTGGCGGCGACCAGCCGCGCGGTCTCCTCCGCCCGGCCCTGCCAGGCGGCCAGCATGACCGCTGCGTAAGGCGCGAGCCCGACTCCGATCGCGTAGGCGAGGACGTCGATCTCGCCCACCAGCGGGGCCGCCTCGGCCAGCTCGCCCAGGACCACGTGCACCGCCACCCGCGAGGTCACGGCCAAGGGCAGCGTGGTGAGCGCCCCGGCCGCGCGAGCTCGCTCGACGTGGTGCGTCGCGAGCCGCTCCCAGCTCCGGTAGTCCCACAGATCGGGCGCCGTCGTGCCGGCCAGCCAGAGCCAGCGCAAGTCGTCCGCGCCGGCGTCGGCGGCGTCGCAGAACCCGCGCAGTGCGCGCTTCAGCAGGTGGCTGCCGGCGGCGAGCTCTCCCGTGTCACGAGCGGCCAGGCCGTCGAGGAGCAGGTCCGCCGGGACGGGCGGTTTCGGTGCCGCGGGAGCGCGTCGAGCCGCCTCCGCCACTTCCACGACAGAACCGCCGACGGCGAGGTGGAGCGCGAACCGCGCCGCGGACAGGGCTTCCAGGTAGGTGTCCCTGGCCAGGCGCGCGTCGAACGACTCGAGCTGCTGAGCCGTCTTCAACAGCAGCATCGGCGCCTCCGCGCCGCGGCTGACCGCGA
Source organism: Amycolatopsis sp. FDAARGOS 1241 (assembly GCF_016889705.1). NCBI lineage: Bacteria > Bacillati > Actinomycetota > Actinomycetes > Pseudonocardiales > Pseudonocardiaceae > Amycolatopsis > Amycolatopsis sp. FDAARGOS 1241. The sequence goes on along the minus strand of NZ_CP069526.1, from coordinate 4,689,668 downwards.
ACGCCACCTCCGCCCGGAGCAGGTTGACCTTCGCGTGGTGCAGGTCGCCGAGGTGGCCGGCCTGCGCCACCGACAAGAGGCCGAGCGCCGTTTCGGGGGCGCCCGCGTCGAGTGCTGCCCGCGCGGAGGCGAGCGCGCGCTCGGCCCGCCTCGCCGGGTCGCGGGTGAGCTCGACCGCCCGAGCCAGGAACGCCGCGGCGGCGGGCAGACCGCCGCGTGCCTGCGCGCGGCTCGCCGACTGTTCCAGCTCGGCCGCAACCTCGTCGTCCGGCCCGGTGACGGCCCGGGCGCGGTGCCAGGCCCGGCGATCCGGGTCGGACGTGGGGTCCGTGCACTCGGCCAGCGCCCGGTGCGCCCGCCGCCGTTGCCGCTCGGTGGCGCCGTCGTAGATCGCCGAGCGCACGAGCGGATGGCGGAACGAAACCCGCGCGCCGAACTCGACGAGCCCCGCGGCCACGGCCGGGACCGCCGCGTCCACGCCCACCCCCAGCCGTGCGGCGGCGTCCCACACCAGTACCGCGTCGCCGAGCGGGTCGGCCGCCGCGACCAGCAGCAGCCGCCGCGACGCTTCCGGCAGCCGTGCGACCCGGTGGCGGAACGCTGGCTCGACCCCGCCCGGCAGCACCCGGCCGGCCGGCAGCCCGAACCCGCCGGCCAGCTCGGTCGGCGGCAGGTTCCGCGGAAGCTCCAGCAACGCCAGGGGATTCCCCCCGGTGTCCGCCACGATCTGCTCCACCACGCGCTCGTCCACCGGTCCCGGCAGCGCCGCCCGCAGCAGCGCCCGAGCGTCGCCGGCCGGCAATCCCGGGACGGGCAGTTCGGTGAGCCCGACCAGCACGGCGCCCGGCTCCCGGTTTCGCGTCGCGAAGACCAGGCCCACGGAATCCGCGAACAACCGGCGTGCCGCGACCGCCAGCGCGTGGGTCGAAGCGCGATCCAGCCACTGCAGGTCGTCGACGAGGCACAGCAGCGGGCGCTCGGCACCGGCCTCCGCCAGCAGCCCCAGCACGGCGAGCCCGACGAGGAGCCGGTCCGGGGCCGGACCCTCGGTCAGGCCGAAGGCGATGCCCAGCGCCTGACGCTGCGGGGCCGGAAGGCGATCTAGCCGGTCCAGCAGCGGCACGCACAGCTGGTGCAGGCCCGCGAACGGCAGCTCCATCTCGGCCTGGACCCCGGCCGTGCGTAGCACCCGGCACTCGCCGGCGTGTGCGGCCACGTACTGCAGCAGCGCCGTCTTGCCCACGCCGGGTTCGCCGACCACCAGCAGTGCGCGACCCCGCCCCGCTCGCACGGCTTCGACCAGCCTGTCGAGCGTTGCGCGCTCCCGATGCCGGCCCAGCAGCACCCGATCGCCTCCGTCCACCAGCTCTCCGGCGTCGCCGGCTCGCTCCCGCCGAGAGACCAGTTTATGGCGGCTCCGGCGGCACGGGGAGGTCTTCGGCCGTGGCGCCGGCCGCCTTGCTTCGGCTGCGGCGCGGACGGATGCTGAACGGCATGACCAAAATGGAAGAGAACGAGTGGAAGGCGTTCATCGCGAAAGGTACGCGCACCGGCAAGCTGGCCACCGTACGGGCGGACGGCGGCCCCCACATCGCACCCGTGTGGTTCCTCCTCGACGGTGACGACCTCGTCTTCACCACGGAGAACGTGACCGCGAAGGCCCACGACCTCACCCGCGACGGACGCGCCGCGATGTGCATCGACGACGAAATACCCCCGTACTCCCACGCGGTGCTGTGGGGACACACGGAGATTTCCGAGGACCCCGGACAACTGCGCACCTGGGCGACGAACATCGCCGCGCGGTACATGGGCCAGGAGCGCGCCGTCGAGTTCGGCGAACGCAACAGCGTTCCCGGCATGCTGCTCGTGCGGATGCACGTCGAGCACGTCAGCGCATACGCGGCCATCGCCTGACGCGGCCTCCTGCGAAAACCGCACACACCGACGGCGCGCTCGCGCGACCGTCCACAGTGGCTTGAGCGCCCCTCGCCGGTTTCCCTGCGTTCGGAGCCGGACAGTCAGCCCGCCTGGGTGAAGTCGGTCGAGGCGGCCACCTCGGTGACGACGTCCAGCAGCGCTCGCAACGCCGCGGAGTTGTTGCCCGACAACCAGACCATCTCGGTCGACACGAATTCTCCGGTGATCGGCACGAACACCACGCCGGTGCGGCGCAGGCTGCCCGCCGATCGGGCGAGCCGCGTGATGCCGACTCCGGCGGTGACGAGTGCGAGCAGCGCTTGGACGCTCGCGTCCCGGTGGACCACATCGGGGACGAATCCGGCCGCCTGGAAGGATTTGTCGAACGCCTCGTGCCACGGTTCCCAGGAACTGCGCGGGGTCAGCACCCAGCGTTCGCCGGCCAGTTCGGCGAGGCTCAGCTCGGCGCGATCGGCCAGCGGGTGCCCTTCGGGCAGCACGGCGCACACCGGCTCACTGACGAGCGTCCGGGTTTCCAGGCCGCTCACGAGCGGCGGCCGGGTGAACGCGACGTCGTAGTGGCCTTTCCGCAGCCCCTCGACCAGCAGGGCGATCGACGTCTCTTCCGTGGTCAGCCGGAGTTCCGGGAGCCGTTGCCGGACGGCCCGCACCACCGGAGGCAGCAGGTAGTTCGTGGTGGTGGCGAGGAAAGCCAGGCAGAGGCTGCCTGCCTCACCTCGCGCGGCCCGCGCCACGACGTCGAACGCTTCGTCGGCCCGGGTGAGCACCGCGCGAGCCTCGGGGAGGAACAACGCGCCGACCGCCGTCAGGCTGGTGCCCCGGGTGTCGCGGTCGAGGAGCTTCACGCCGAGAATGCGTTCCAGGAGCGTCATCTGCTGGGACAACGACTGCTGGCTGATCATGAGCCGTTCGGCGGCACGCGTATAGCTGGACTCCTCCGCGACAGCGACGAAATACCTCAGCTGCCGAAGATCAGGGGTCACAGGAAAAGCCTACAACTACGACAGGTAACCGGTGTTGGACGGCTCGGAGGTGGTGAGACGACCATTGACCTCGGTAAACACCAACGTGAAAGGCATGGGAATGACGAACGACACACCGGGCCGCGTCTGGCTGATCTCGGGCTGCTCGAGCGGCTTCGGCCGGGAGCTCGTGCGGGCCGCACTGGCCGCCGGTGACCAGGTGATGGCCACCGCGCGCCGCCCGGAGACCCTCGCCGACCTCGCGCAGGCGGGCGGCGACCGGATCAGCACCGCGGCGATGGACGTCACCGACCCCGCATCCATCCGCGCCGCGGTGGACGCGACGCTGGCCGTGTTCGGCCGCATCGACGTTCTGGTGAACAACGCCGGGATCAGCGTCATCGGTGCTGTCGAGGAAACCTCGGTCGAACACCTGCGCAGCATGTTCGACGTCAACTACTTCGGTGCGGTGGAACTGACCCAGGCCGTCCTCCCCGTGATGCGCGAGCAGGGGAGCGGGACGATCGTGGTGATGAGCTCGCTCGGCGGCGTGATGACCTTCCCGGGCCTGAGCGGCTACAACGCCACCAAGCACGCGCTCGTGGCACTGGGTGAGGCGCTGTCGATCGAGCTTTCCCCGCTGGGCATCCGGGTCGTGGTGGTGGAGCCGGGGATGTTCCGCACCCAGTTCAGCACGAGTCTGCAGTGGACCCCGGAGAACCCGGCCTACGACGCGACCTCGGGCGAGCTGCGGCGGATGGTCAAGAGCGTGGTGGGGCAGGAGCCGAACGACCCCGCGAAGGGCGCCGCGGCGATCCTCGAGGTGCTCGACGCCGAGAACCCGCCGCTGCACTTCCTCCTCGGCGAAGACGCGCTCGAGGGGCTGCGCAACCACCACGAAGCCGTGCTCGCCGACGCCGGCGCCTGGGAGGAGCTCAGCCGTTCGACCACGGCTTCCTGACCGGCCCGGACCACCGAGCACTGTGGACGGTTCCCCCGCTCGTCGCTGATTCCCGAGGCGCCGCGGCCGGTCCGTATACGCCGGTCTCGGCCACGGCGCGAACGAGCAGCTCGCTCCCGCCCACGGTGCGACGCGTTTCCTCGGGTCCGGTGACCGGACGAGCAGGGTGCCAACCCGACGGCCGGGGCGCCGACGACGGCTTCGACCGCGTCGGCGCCCCGGTGATCATCCGGGCAGCCCTGCGCGGCTGCGTCCACGGCGCAAGCGCGCTCGACACCCACGTCGCCACACTTGCTCTTCCGCCTCAACCTCGTCTTATCAGCTGCTGCCCGTCCAGCTAGTTGGTATCAATTAGTTGACCCTGACTAGTCGATCCTGGATAGTACTCGTACGGATCGGAACAGACCTGCGGAGGATGAGATGGCGACCCGGCGGAAGGTGTCCAACCTGCTCGGGCTGGCGGTGCTGGCGTACCTGAGCCGGCAGCCGATGCACCCCTACGAGCTGGGGCGGACCCTGAAGTCGAACGGCGACGAGCGGTCCATCAAGTACAACCACGGCTCGCTCTACATGGTCGTGCAGCAGCTGGCCAAGGCGGGCTTCGTCGCCCCGTGGGAAACCGAGCGGGACGGCTCCCGGCCGGAGCGCACGGTCTACGCGCTCACCGACGCCGGCCGCGCCGAACTGCACGACTGGTTGTGCGAGCTGATCGAGCAGCCGCAGCGCGAGTACCCGAGCTTCATCGCCGCGTTGTCGCTGGTCGCCGGACTGCCGCCGAGTGAGGTCGTGCCGCGGCTGCGTATCCGCGCGGACGAGCTGGCCGAGCAGATCGCCGAAGCGCGGGGCGTCATCGACCGCTCGCTGGCCGAGGGCGTCAGCCGGCTGTTCCTGATCGAGGAGGAGTTCCGGGTCGCGATGCTGACCACGGAGCTGGACTTCGTCCGGCGGTTCATCGGGGAAATCAACCAGCCCGGCGGCTACGGCCGCATGTGGCGCGAGTTCTACGAGGAGAAGTGACATGACCGGCAAGGTGACGACGGCCTTGATCATCGGCGGCGGGATCGCGGGCCCGGTGGCCGCGATGGCCCTGCAGCGGGCCGGCATCGAAGCAGTCGTCCACGAGGCCCACGAGCGGACGGCCGACGGTGTCGGCGCCGGCCTGTCGATCGCGCCCAACGGCCGGCGCGCGCTCGAGGTGCTCGACGCCGGCCACATCGTCGACGACATCGGTGTCCCGATGACGAGCATGGTGTTACGCAGCGGGACCGGCAAAAGGTTGGCGACCTTTCCCGTCGAGGGAGCGCGCACGGTGGCTCGGGCCGAGCTGTACCGCAACATCTACGACGAGGCCACGTCGCGCGGAATCCGGTACGAGCACGGCAAACGGCTGGTCCGCGCGGAGCAGGACCCCGACGGCGTGACCGCGTACTTCGCGGACGGCGCCGGCGCCCGGGCGGACGTGCTCATCGGCGCGGACGGCATCCGCTCGACCGTGCGCACCCAGCTCGACCCGAACGCCCCGGAGCCGAGCTTCGTCGGCCTCAACAGCGCGGGCGGCTGGGCCCGCGACACCGGCCTGCCTTCGACCCACGGCGAGACGCACATGGTGTTCGGCAAGCACGCCTTCTTCGGTTACCAGGTCTTCGACGACGGCGACGCCCTCTGGTGGATCAACCTGCCCAGCGCCGAGCCGCTGACCGTCGCGCAGATGAAGCAAACGCCAAATGCCGAATGGCTGCGCCGGTTCCGCGAACTCGCCGCGGCCGACAATTCTGCGGTCCCGTCGATCATCGACGCGGTCGCACCGCGGGAACTGGTGCTCACGGCGGCTTCCGAGTACCTCCCGCACGTCCCGACCTGGCACCGCGGCCGCATCGCGCTCATCGGCGACGCGGCACACGCGCCGTCGTCGAGCTCTGGCCAGGGCGCGTCCTTGTCCCTCGAGGACGCCGTGGAGGTGGCCCGCTGCCTGCGCGACCTGCCGACTGCGGACGAAGCGTTCGCCGCGTTCGAGTCCCTGCGCCGCCCGCGCATCGACCGCGTCATGAAGGACACCGAACGCACCAACAACCGCAAAACGGCGAGCGCCTTCGGCCGGGTCCTGCGGGACCTGCTCTTCCCGGTGGCGATGAAGCTGTTCGCCAAGCCGGAGAAGGCGGCTTGGCTGACCGGCCACGAGATCGGCTGGAACGCCCCGGTCACGGCCGTACCGGTCGCCGTCTGACCGACCGGCGGCCGGATCCGGGGCGCTGCGTCGGACCCGGCCTTCGGTTTGCCCGGGAGGCGGCCGTCAAGAGACGTCACGCACCGCCCTCGGACCAGGCATCGGGGGGTCTTGCGCGTCCGTGCACTCGGCGGAGTTCAGTGCGGTAGCGCCTGGACGAGCTGGCTGCGGGAGGTGACGCCGAGTTTGGTGAACACCTTGCGCAGGTGGTACTGCACGGTGCGGGCGCTGATGAACAGCCGCGTCGCGATTTCCGGGTTCGACAGGCCGTCGCGGGCCATGGCGGCGATCTGGGCTTCCTGGGCGGTCAGCTCGTCGAAGCGGCAGGCGTCGACGCGCTTGCGGACGGGGCTGCCCGCGGCGCGCAGTTCGCGCGCGGCCCGGTCCGCGAAGGCGCCGATGCCCATGGCGTCGAGCTGGGTGTGGGCGGTGCGCAGGTGTTCGCGCGCGTCGAGGTGCCGGCGAACGCGGCGCAGCCATTCGCCGTAGAGCAAGTGGGTCCGGGCGAGCTGGACGCGCATCCGCGTGCGGGCGAGGTGCTCGAGCGACTCTCGGTAGAGGTCCCCGGCCACTTTTCCTTTGGACAGCAAGGCTTCGCCGCGCAGCTGCATGCCCAGCGCCCAGTCGGTGCGGGCGGCGCTCGTCATGGTGGCCAGGCGCGCATGTGCGTCGAGCGCGAGGTCGTGGTGATCGCTGCGCACGGCGGCCTCGATCAGTTCGGGCAGCACCCAGACCAGCTGCCCGGGATCGTGGTCGTATTCGACGGCGCGCAGCGCGGCTTCGAACGCTTCGGCGTAGTGGCCGAGGCCGTTGCCCAGCACGGCCGTCGCCCATTCCGCGAACGTGATCCCGACCCCTTCGCCGCGGCTGGTCACGTCGCCGACGGCGTCTCGGATCACGATTCGCGCCACCGTCTCGTCGCCGCGGAACGCGGCCAGGCCCAGCGCGCCGTAGGGGGCGAGGTTGCTCCCTGTCAGCTCCTCGATGGCGCGGACCTCGTCGCTCAGCGATGCCACGGCGACGAGGTCACCGGAGAACAGCAGCAGGTACGAGCGCGACGTCAGCGCCAGGGGGAGCTCGCTCAGCGCGCCGGTGTCGCGCGCGAGGTGGAGATGGCGGGCCGACAGCGCGTCCCACGCGCCGTCGTCCCAGATCCGCAGCGCGACGATGCTCGCCAGATACAGCCAGTGGAGCTCCTCCTCGACGGTCAGGCCGGAATCGAACCCCCGCAGCGCTTCACGCAGGACCGGGAACCCGGCCGCACAACCGTGCCTGATGGTCGCCGCCAGGCCGTCGAGCAGGAGGTCAGGCGCGCGTCGTTCGTGTCGTGGGGGCGGCGCGTCGCCCGCGGCCTGCGCGACTTCCAGCAGGTCCCCGCCCCGGCCGGCGAGGCGCCCGGCGAAGATCGCGGCATACAGGGCTTCCAGGTAGGTCGCCCGCGACAGTTCAGGGTCGACCGATTCGAGCCGCCGGGCGGCGTTCACCAGCAGGAGGGGCGCGTCGCTGCCGCGGTTCGTGACGAAGGCCAGCTGCGCCCGGATGAGGCCGGCCTCCGCCTGCTGGAAGTCGGTCGATGGCCCGGCCTCGGCGAGGAGGAGCAGGTCGACGGTCGCCTCGAGCGCGCCGGCCGCCAGTTCGGCGTGCGCGGCGGACAGCGCTCGACCCACTCGTCGTTCGGGGGCGGGAGTCAGGTGGGCCGCCTGCTGCAGGAACGCGGCCGCCGCGGCGAGGCCGGCGCGGACCCGGGCGCGATTCGCCGACCTTTCCAGTTCGGCGGCCACTTCCTCGTCGGGCCCGGGTGCGGCCCGAGCGCGGTGCCAGGCGCGGCGGTCGGGGTCGGCCCGCGGGTCGGTGGCATCGGCGAGTGCGCGGTGCACGCGGAGCCGGTCGGCCGGGGTGGCCGAGCGGTAGACGGCGGAGCGCGCGAGGGGGTGGCGGAACCGGATCCGGGTACCGAAGACGGCCAATCCCGCTTCGTGCGCCATCGTCGCGGCGCCGGCTTCGATCCCGAGTCCGGCGATCGCGCGGTGGACGAGCGCGGGATCACCCGACGGATCACTCGCCGCGGTGAGCAGCACGAGCCGAGCGGGCGCGGTGAGCGCGCGGTATCGCCGGCCGAAGGCCTCTTCGATGCTGCCCGGCAACGGCGTCGCGCCGGGGAGCCCGAACCCGCCGGCCAGCTCGGCCGGAGTCAGGCCGAGGGGGAGTTCCAGGAGCGCGAGCGGGTTGCCGTCGGTCTCGGCCACGAGCTGGTCGCGCACGCGGGCGTCGATCGGGCCCGGGAGCACCTCGTCGAGCAGGGCCCGGGCGTCGGCCGGGCGCAGGCCGTCGACGCGCAGGCGCGGCAGCTTCGCGAGGTCACCACCGGCGTCGCGAGTCGCGAACACCAACCCGACGGCTTCGGCGCCGAGCCTTCGCGCCACGAACGCGAGGACCTGCGCCGACGTGCGGTCGAGCCACTGCTGGTCGTCGATGAGGCAGAGCAGCGGCCCGTGCTCGGCGGCCGCGGAGAACAGGCTCAGCACGGCAAGGCTCACCAGCAGCCGATCGGGTGCCGGCCCGGCGCTGATCCCGAACACCGCGCCCAGTGCCGCGCGTTGCGGTTCCGGCAGCTCGCCGAGGTGGCGGAGCAGCGGCGCGCACACCTGGTGCAGCCCGGCGTAGGCGACCTCCATTTCCGACTGGACGCCGCCACCTGCCACCACGCGACAGCCCGGCGCGCCGGCGAGATGCCCCAGCAGCGCGGTCTTGCCGATACCGGGTTCGCCGTGCACCACCAATGTGCGGCTGCGGCCCGCGCGAACGTCGGCTGCGAGTGCGTCGAGCACCGCGCATTCGGCGCGCCGGCCGACCAGTTCCGCTCCGCGCCGTGCACCGGACGAGTCCGACGGCATCCGCACCGGCCCACCGTACCTCGCCGAGTGGCTAGCCACTGGCGGATGCGTCCCGCGTGGCGCGTGCAGCAGAGTGGGGTGTCCGGCGAAGTGGAAAGGAAGGAACCGATGGGCCTGTCCTGGCAGCAAGGACCGCTCGCACCCGGCGCGGTCGGGCGGTTCCTCGTCCCGGATCCGCTGCCCGAGCGGATGCCGTTCGCCGAGCCGCTGCGCCGCCGGATGCGCGTGCGGTTCGGCGGAACGTGGATCGCCGACAGCGAAGACGTGGTGCTCCTGCACGAACCCGGCCGGTACCCGGTCGCCTACTTCCCCCTCGGCGATGTCGCCGACGGTGTGCTGGAGCCGACCGACCACACCACTCGCCACCGCGACTTCGGGCCGACGGCGTGGTACACGGTCGGTGCCGGGGACGCCGTCAAGCAGCGCGCGGCGTACGAGCACGTCGAGCTGCCCGCCCACGCGGTCGAACTCCGCGGCCGCGTCGCCTTCGCGTGGCGCGCGATGGACGCGTTCTACGAGGAGGACGAACGCGTGGTCGGGCACGCCGCCGATCCCTACCACCGCATCGACATCCGCAAGACGAGCCGGCACCTGAGGGTGCACCACGAAGACCGGGTCGTCGCCGACAGCACCCGGCCGCTGGCGGTGTACGAATCCGGTTTCGCACCACGCTGGTACGTGCCCCGCGACGACGTCGACTTCTCGGTACTCGCGCCCGCGAAGGGCCAGACTTTCTGCCCGTACAAGGGAATCTGCAGCTACTTCGACATCGCCGGCGAGCGCCGCGCCGCGTGGTCCTACGAGAACGCGTGGCCGGGGGTGCAGCAGGTGTCCGGGTTCGTGTCGTTCGAGCCGGACAACGTGCAGGTGCACCTCGACGGCGTCCGCCTGCGGCTGGAACCCGGTCAGACGGTGGTCGCCCACGGCATCGACCGCGACCTGACCCTCGACGAGGTGAAGTGATGACCGCGATGGTGCTGTCGGTGAACGTCGGGCTGCCGAAGGAGGTGTCCTGGGAGGGCAGGACTGTCCACACGGGAGTGTGGAAGCGTCCGGTCGGGGGGCCGGCGATGGTGCGGCGGTTGAACATCGACGGTGACGGGCAGGGGGACACGGCCGGTCACGGTGGTGAGCAGCGGGCGGTGTTGGTGTATCAGCTCGGCTCGTACCGGCATTGGGAGAGGTATTTCGGCCGTGGGGGGCTGGAGTACGGGTCGTTCGGGGAGAACTTCACCGTCGAGGGCCTGGCGGATGACGAGGTGTGCATCGGGGATCGTTATCGCATCGGTGAGGCCGAGTTCGAGGTGACGCAGCCGCGGGTGACGTGTTATCGCGTCGGCCTGCGGATGGGGGAGCCGGAGTTGCCGGCGTTGCTGGTGGCCCACCACCGGCCCGGGTTCTACTTCCGGGTGCTGCGCGAAGGCCACGTCTCGGCGGGCGACGAGATCGTCAAGACCCGCACGGGCCCCGGTGCGCTGAGCGTGGCCGACACGGATGCGTTGCTGTACCTGCCGGGCAAGGACCGGGAGAAGCTCAAGGTTGCCGCCGAGATCCCGGCGCTGAGCCCGGGCTGGCGGCAGTCGTTCGAGGATCTGCTGGCCGTGGACGCGGAGTCGGCGGGCCCGGCGTGGGACGGGTTCCGGCGGCTGCGGGTGACCGCGGTGGAGCCCGAAAGCGCCACGGTGTCGTCGGTGTATCTCGAAGCCGCGGACGGCGGTGCGCTGCCTGCGGCGCGCGCGGGCCAGTACCTGACGGTCCGCGTCGCGGGCGCTGCGCAACCGGCGCCGGTGCGCAGCTACTCGCTCTCGTCCGCGCCGGGGCCGGACGGTTACCGGATCAGTGTCAAACGCGAAGGTGTGGCGAGCACGTACCTCACGACACAGGTGCCGGCCGGCGCGGTGCTGGACGTCGCGGCCCCGCGCGGGGACTTCGTGCTCGGCGACGGCACCGGTCCGGTGCTGCTGGTGTCGGCGGGCATCGGCGTCACCCCGGTGCTGGCGATGCTGTACGACCTGGCGGCGCGCGGCAGTGCACGCGAGGTGTGGTGGATCCACGGCGCCCGCGGACCGGAGGAGCACCCGCTCGCCGACGAAGCGAGCGAACTGGTGGCGTCCCTGCGCAACGGATGCTCACACGTGTTCTACAGCCGGGCGACCGAGGCCGAACGCGGGTTGGCCGGCGCCCGGGCGGGCCGGCTGAGCAAGGACGCGCTGGCCGAGCTCGGCGTGCCCGCCGACGCCACCGCCTACGTCTGCGGCCCGGCCGCGTTCATGACCGACATGACCGCCGCGCTGACCTCGGCCGGACTCGACCCGGCGCGGATCCACACCGAACTGTTCGGCGCGCTCGACGCCATCAACCCCGGGCTCGTCGGGCAGACCACCCGCCCACCCCACCCACCGGCCGGGCCGCCCGGCACCGGACCCGTCGTGACCTTCGCCCGCAGCGGCGTCGCCGCCCCCTTCCCCGGCGGCAGCCTGCTCGAATTCGCCGAAGCCTGCGACGTGCCCGCCCGCTGGAGCTGCCGCACCGGCGTCTGCCAGACCTGCCTCACCCCCGTGCTGTCCGGCTCGGTCGACTACGCACCGGCACCACTGGAGCCACCGGCCGCGGGCCAGACCCTGCTGTGCTGCTCCACCCCCCACACCGACCTCGTCCTGGACATGTGAAAGGAAATCCTGCACCGCACCCTCGAAGTCGTCTCAGGCCTGCTCGGCTCGCCGTTCGGAGCCCACGCGCCAGCGTTGCTGCCAGTGGATCAGCGGCATCAGCCCGACCAGCAATTCGCGGCCGGACTCGGTGAGGGTGTAGCGGATCTCGACCGGCGTGGTCGGGATCACGGTCCGCTGGAGGAGTTTTTCCTCCTCCAGCTCCTTGAGGCGCACGGCCAGCAGCCGGCTGGAGATGCCGTCGACCGCGTGGTGCAGCTCACCGAACCGCTGCGCCCCGCGGGCCAGGGCGAGCAGGATCGCGGCGCTCCACTTGCGACCGACGAGCTCGATGCTGCCCTGGAACTCTCGGCACGATGCGTCGTCGATGCTGCCCACGTCTCGGAAAGTGGCTGGTTTCCTCGTCACTTACCAATAGTAACTCGCTTACTTCGGGTTTGCGAGGTGTGGTTCCCGTGCGGATCGTGGGCTTCGGCTCACGAAGGAGAAGCACCATGACCGAAGCGAACACAGCGGGGCGGACCGTGACGTTCGGAGTGAACGTCGATCCGGTTGCCGTGCCCGCGGACGAGCTCGTCGCCCTGGCGCGGGTGGCCGAGGACAGCGGGTTCGACCTGATCGGCATCCAGGACCACCCCTACCAGGCGCGGTTCTACGACACGTGGACACTCATCGCGTACCTCGCGGCGAACACGCGCTCGATCGCGTACACGCCGAACGTCGCCAACCTCGGGCTCCGGACGCCGGCGATGCTCGCGAAATCCGCCGCGACGCTGTCGCGATTGCTCGGTGGCCGCCTCGTCTGCGGGGTCGGTGCCGGGGCATCCGGTGGGCCGATCCCGGCGATGGGCGGCATCGACCGGTCCGGGCCGGCGATGATCGCCTACGCGGAGCAGTCGATCGAGCTGATGCGCACGGCGTTGCGCGGTGACATCGTGAAGCTGCACACCGACCAGTTCGACGTGCGCGGGTACCGCGGCGGCCCCGCCGCATCCGTGCCGCTGTGGGTGGGTGGCCGGATGCGGAAGATGCTCGGGGTGATCGGACGGGCCGCGGACGGGTGGCTGTCTCCGGGCAGCTCCTCCCTCAAGCCGGGGATGGTGCCGCGCCTGAACTCCCTGATCGACGACGCCGCCGTCGCGGCCGGCCGGGACCCGGCGAGCATCCGGCGGATCTACAACGTGCAGGGCGTCGTCGGCCGGCCGGGCGCCGCGGACCTCGCCGGACCGGTCGAAGCCTGGGTCGAGTGGCTCGTCGACTGGGCCGGCCGCCTCGGTTTCGACGGGTTCGTGTTCTGGCCGATGACCGATCCGGCCCACCAGACCGCGGTGTTCGGCAACGAGGTCATCCCGCGGGTCCGCGAGGCACTCGCAGCACGAACCGCGGTGGCGCCCCGATGAAGATCACGGTTCCGCCGGCGCTGGCCGGCCGCGTGGTCCGGCCCGGTAGCCCCGAGTACCGGCTGCTGCGCTCGACCTACACCAGAGTCCACTCGCCCGCCGCGGTCATCGTGGTGCGCACGCCCGAAGAAGTCCGCGCCGCGCTTTCGGTGGTGCACGACACGGGCCTGCCGCTCGCGGTGCGCAGCGGTGGCCACTCGCTGTCCGGGCGCTCGTCCAACGACGGCGGGATCGTGATCGACCTGTCCGGCCTGCCCCGCGTGGACGTCGTCGACCGGGCCGCCCGGTTGGTCCGCATCGAGGCGGGCGCCCGGTGGGGCCGCGTCGCAAGGACCCTCGCCGAGCACGGCCTCGCGCTCAGCTCGGGTGACCACGGGAACGTCGGGGTCGGCGGCCTGGCCACCGCGGGCGGGATCGGCTGGCTGGTGCGCAAGTTCGGGCTGACCATCGACCGGCTGCGAGCCGCCGAGGTCGTGCTGGCCGACGGGACGATCACCACCCTCGACGCGGAACGCGACCCCGAACTGTTCTGGGGCCTTCGCGGCGCCGGGGGAACGCTCGCGATCGTCACCGCGTTCGTGTTCGAAGCGGTGGAGATCACCAGGGTCGCGGTGGCGCAGCTGCAGATCGAGGTCAGCGACGCCCGCAGCTCGCTGGTCGCGTGGGACGAGTACCTGCGCACCGCTTCCCGGGAACTCACCGCGACGATGACGCTCTTCGGTGGCCGCAGAGGAACAGCGATCGCTCAGCTCACCGCCGTGTATGCGGGCGACGATCCCCCGACGGCGTCACGGGTCTTCCGGCCACTCGGCGACCTCGGCCCCGTGCGCGACAGCACCGCCCAGCTGATGCCCTACCGCGCGCTGGTGCCGGTCGCGCACGAACACCCGAACGTCGGGCAGCAGGATTCGTTCGTCCGCAACGGTTTCGTGGACAAGCTGGACGACGAGGTCGAGCGCCGGGTGTTCGGCCTGGCGGCGACCCCCGGGCTGCTGGTCCAGATCCGCGCCCTCGGCGGCGCGATCGGCGACGTCGACGAGGACGCCACCGCCTTCGCCCACCGCCACCAGTCCGCGATGATCGTCGGCGCCGTCTGGGGCGCCGGCAACGTCGTGACGCTCGACGAGTCGATCGCACCCCTGGCCCGCCGCTTCACCGGTGCCTACGTCAACTTCGACGCGGACGGCGACCGCGCGATCGCCGACCTGGCGTTTCCCCCAGCAACCCGCCGGCGCCTCGCCGACCTGAAACAGCGCGTCGATCCACACGGTCTCTTCCCGGGTTATTCGGTGTAGGCCACCGTGATGCTCAGCCCCATCGGACGTGGGTTTCCGAACTCGGCGCGCAGCACCACTCGACTCTCCGCCGCCTACCTCCGCGAGACAGGTGCAACGCACCCGACGGTCGACTGCCACTGGGCCGGCAGCACCCCGGCCGAGCTCGCCGCGCGCACCGGCGCCGCACGGCAGGCTCGACAGCACCTACCTCGCGCCCGCCGGAGACGAGCTCCCGCTGTTCACCACCAGCATGACAAGCTGCTTACGTACACTGTGGACAAGGCCGCGCCGGCCCGAAGCGCTCCGCACGCGCCTGGAGCGGCGCACGCCGTACACCCAGGTTTTGCCGCGGCTCGTGCCGGCGCAGCCGGAGGCCGTGCGCCGGCCGGGTTCGCCGTGTCGGGCTCGGAGAGCGCGGCGGGACAGCTGTCGCAGTCGGTGCCGGTGACGGTGCCGGTGGTGATGGAGATCGACCGCACGCCCATGGCGCTGACCGTGCCGGCGCCCGCGACCGACGGCAACCTCCCGCGCCTGGTCCCGATGCTGCGCCAGTACGCGTCGTCGATCTCCCGGTCGATCGCCCAGGCCGGCTGACGCCGGTCACCGGCGGGCGGCCTTCACCGCATTGACGTCCGCGTCGTCGTGCCTGAAGCCCATGGGGTGCTTCCGCGCGGCGGAAAGGTCTGGTCGACTGCTCCCGCCTCCAGGCGCCAGAGTGTGGGGGGACACCCACCGGCACGCGAAGAAGCGGAAAGGTCGTCGCATGGTTTTGGAGTTCGGGATCTTCGATTCGTTCGACCTCGCCCACGGCGGCGTGGGCGAGCTGCTCGACGGCCGGCTGCGGTTCGCGCAGGAGGTCGAGCGGCTGGGCTTCGCGCACTACCACGTGACCGAGCACCACGGCACACCGTTGTCGGTGTGCCCGTCGCCCAACCTGTTCGTCGCGGCGCTGAGCAGGCTGACGGACACGATGCGGCTCGGCACGGTGGTCAACGTGCTGCCCGCCTACGAGCCGTTCCGGCTGGCGGAGGAGATCGCCACGCTGGACCAGCTCACCCACGGCCGGCTGGACTTCGGTGTGGGCTCCGGCATCAGCCCGCTGGAACTCGGCATCCTCGGCGTGCGGGGCGACCAGGCGCGCGAGATCTACCAGGAGACGCTCACCGCGGTCACGCACGCGCTCAAGAGGGGCCGGATGACGCACCGGGGCACGCTGCTGCGCGACTACGACGCGGCGCTGTCGGTGGCTCCGGTCCAGACCCCGTACCCGCAGCTGTGGTATGCCTCGGGCAGCGCGGTCACCGCCGAGTGGGCCGCCGCGAACGGCATCAACTTCGTCACCCGCTGGGAGGGCGGCGCGGTCGCGGAGGTCGGCACCAGGTTCTGGGCCGCGTGGGACAAGCACCGTGGCGACGACGACCGCCTCAACCCGATCACCGGGCAACCGCGCTTCGGCATTTCCGGCCCAGTAGTCGTCGCGGGCAGCCAGGCCGAGGCCGACGACGTCTTCGGCCGCGCCAACGAGCTGCACGAGCGGCGCCTGCTGCAGCTGTGGCACGAGTACGACGACCACCGGCTCGACGGTGTGTTCAGCGCGCAGCACGTGCTGGAGAAGGGCAACGGCATCGTCGGCACCGCCGATTCCGTGCGCGACGAGATCGTGGCGCAGGTCGAGACCTCCGGCGTGAACTACCTCGAGCTCAAGATCATCTTCGGCGACCTCGGCGTCGACGACGCCATTGCGACCGCGCGGACGATGATCGAGCACGTCGCGCCGGCCGCCCGCGCGGCCGCGGACAAAGCGGCCCGCCGGCTCGGCCTGCCCGTCTCATGATGGCCCGGCGGGTGCACGTCGAGTCGGGTGAGCTGGAAGCACAGCCGGTGACGGCGTCGCGTTCCCTCGGCGTGCCGTATGCCGCGCCGGCGACGCGGTTCCGGCCACCGGAGCCGCCGTCGCGGTGGCGGGGCGTCCGGCCCGCCGTGCGGTTCGGTCCGGCACCGCAGCCGGGAAGCCTCCGGGCGCGCTTGGTCGTCGGACCGTTGGCGCCACTGGATGCCGCGTGCCTGGTGCTCACCGGGTGGGCACCAGGCAGTTCGGGATGTGAGTTACCTGAAATGGAGGCTGCCGGCCTAGCAGGGGACGGAGATGGCCGGTGTCGTGGTGCTGACTCGCACTGTCGACGGGCTCATCGGCCACAGGGCGATCCACTACCGTCCTTTTGGCGCCGTCGTGGAGTTCCCGGCCGGATCATTCGTCGGCGTTTGCTCGTGCCCGATGCGGGATGTCGGCCCTTGTGGTGTCAACGGTCCTACGGGTCGCGCCGCGTGAGCACCAGGGGAGCGTCGTCGGTGATGGCGATCGTGTGCTCGGAGTGGGCCGTGCGTGAGCCGTCGGCCGAGCGGATGGTCCAGCCGTCGGCGTCGTAGACGATCCGGTCGGTCGTGCGCGCGAACCAGGGTTCCACCGCGAGGGTCAGGCCCGGCCGCAGCTTCAGGCCACGGCCCGCCTGGCCCTTGTTGGACAGGTGGGGGTCCTCGTGCATGGTGCGCCCGAGGCCGTGCCCGCCGAACTCGGTGTTGACCGGATAGCCGTAGGCGCGAGCCACGGCCTCGATCGCCGCCGAGAGGTCGCCGAGGCGGTTGCCCGGACGGGCCACGTCGATCGCCGCCTCCAGTGCTTCCTCGGTGGCGCGGACGATCCGGAGGTCCTCCTTGGCGGCGGTGCCGACGACGACCGTGCGCGCCGAGTCGGCCACCCAGCCGTCGATGCCGACCGCGAGGTCCGCGGTGAGCACGTCCCCGTCGCGCAGGGGGTAGTCGTGGGGCAGGCCGTGCAGGACGGCGTCGTTGACGGACAAGCAGATGACGTTGCGAAACGGGCCCTCGCCGAAGGACGGCGCGTAGTCCCAGTAGCACGATTGCGCCCCTCGCCGTTTGATCACGCCGCGCACGTGGTGCTCCAGGTCCAGGAGGTTGACGCCCACGTCGGCGAGCCGGCCGACCTCGGTGAGCACCTCGGCGACGAAACGCCCGGCCACGTGCATGCGTTCGATCTCCGCAGGCGTCTTCAGTTCGATCACGAGTACCTCTCGCGTCATCGGTTCCGGTATTTCTATACCAGCACGCTAGCACGCTGCCGGTATACAAATACCGGCCCGGTCTTGACGTCTCGTGGGACCACGGGCGTCCCGATTGCACCAGGTGGCCTATTCGGCGCTGTTGTCGGTGGTGGTCCGATCGGTAGCCTGCTGACTCGGCGACGCGGCGGGAGGAGACGCGATGCGACGTGGCTTCGGGCTCAGGGTGCTGGCAATCGGCGCGGCTACGGCGGTCGTGGCTGCGTGCGCGGCGTCGCCCCCGGCTCCGTCGGCTCCGGCGAGTGGTTCCGCAGCTGCGGTCACCGGCACGCTGATCGTGAACGGGGCGGGCACGCTGGCCAAGCCGTTCACGGCGATGATCGCGGCGTTCAAGGCGCAGAACCCGGATGTGACGGTGCAGTCGCGTTTCGCCGGGAGCGTCGAGGTCGTGCGGGGCATCACCGAGTTGCACACCCCGGTCGACGTGCTGGGTGTGGCGGACTATTCGCTGATCCCGTCGAAGATGTACGGCACGAACGGGGGCACGCAGTTCGCGAACTGGTACGTCGGCTTCGCGGCGAACCGCAGCACCTTCGCTTACACCGACCGGAGCAAAGGTGCTGCCGGCCTGACTGCGGACAACTGGTACCACGTTCTGGCGCAGCCGGGGGCGAAGATCGGCCGGTCCAATCCGGACACCGATCCCTCGGGCTACCAGACGCTGCAGATGCTCGCGCTGGCGCAGAACTTCTACCACCAGCCCGGTCTGTCGGCCGCGGTGCTGGCGAACTCCCCGCCGGAGACCATGGTCGGCACCGAGACGCAGCTGTTGCCCGCGGTGTCGTCGGGCCAGATCGACTACTTGGGGATCTACCGCTCCGACGCGCTGCAGCACCACTTGAAGTTCCTCGACCTGCCGAGCCAGATCGACTTGTCCGACCCGGCGCAGGCCGCGACGTACGCGACGGTCAGCGTGCCGACGTCCTCCGGGCCGCGAACCGGCAAACCGATCGTGTACGCGCTGACCGTGCCGACCAACGCGCCCAACGCGGCCGCGGGCCTGCGGTTCGTCGAGTTCGTGCTCTCTCCGGCGGGCCAGAAGATCATGAGCGACAACGGGTTCACTGTGGTCGCCCCGGCAGTCGCGGGCGTCGCCGGCGGCGCGCAGCTGCCGGCTTCGGTGCAGCCGCAGACAGTGCCGGCCAAGCTGCCCGGGGGCTGAGTGAGCGACACAGTCGAACGGGGGCGGTGGAGCGTGGTGCGGGTGTCGCGCGGGCTGTTCCCGGCCCTGCTGTGGACGGCGAGCGGTTTGCTGCTCGGGTTCATCCTGCTGCCCGTGCTCGGGTTGGTCACTGCCACATCGCCCGGTGGCCTCCGCGCGGCAGTGGCCGACGAGGAGATCCGGGACGCGGTGCTGCTGAGCGTGCAGGACGCCGCGATCACCGCGGTGGCCGGCACCGTGCTGGGCGTTCCGCTGGCCTACCTGCTCGCCCGGCGCCGCTTCCCCGGGCACGCGCTGGTGCAGGCGATCGTGGATCTGCCGCTGGCGATTCCGCACACCGTCGCCGGGATCGCCCTGCTGTTCGTGTTCGGTCGCACCGGCTGGCTCGGTGCGCCGCTGCTGACCACGGGCCTGTCCTTCTACGGAACGCAGGCCGGGATCATCGTGGCGATGCTGTTCGTGAGCGCGCCCTTCGCCGTCAACAGCGCCCGGGTCGCGTTCGAAGCCCTGGACCCGAACGTGGAACGGGCCGCCCGGAGCCTGGGCGCCTCGCCGGGCCAGACGTTCCGGCGGGTCACCCTCCCTCTGGCCTGGCGCGGGGTCCTGACCGGCGCAGTGCTCGTGTACGCGCGCTCGATCAGCGAGTTCGGCGCCGTCGTCATCCTCGCCTACTACCCGGCCACCGCGCCGGTCGCGATCTACAACCTGTTCCTGTCCTCCGGTCTCGCCGAATCCGCGTCGGCCGCGGTGCTGCTCCTGCTCGTCGCATTGGCCACGTTCCTCGTGCTGCGCACGCTCGCGTCCGGGTGGCTCGTCGCCGGCGCCGCCCGGCCCCGGCGGTGACGGGTGCTCACCGTGTCCGACCTCCTCACCCGGGCGGGGTCCTTCCAGCTCGGGCCGCTGGACCTCACCGTCCACGCCGGCCGCGCCCTGGTCGTGCTCGGGCCCTCCGGCGCCGGCAAGAGCATGCTGCTCGACACCATTGCCGGGTTCCGCACTCCCCGGCGCGGCAGCGTGCGCCTCAACGGCCGGGACCTCACCGGCGTGCCCGCCGACGAGCGCCGGATCGGCGTGGTGTTCCAGGACGCCGCTCTGTTCCCCCACCTGTCGGTTCGCGACAACGTCGGCTTCGCCCCGGCGTTGCGGGGGCGACGCCACAGCCCCGAGATCGGGGAACTGCTTGCCCGGTTCGGCATCGCGCACCTCGCTCACCGAGCGCCGCGCTCCCTCAGCGGTGGGGAACGGCAACGAGTCGCGCTGGCCCGAGCGCTCGCCGCGCGCCCGGCCGCGCTCCTGCTGGACGAACCCCTGTCGGCACTGGACCAGCCGGTGCGCGAGGAGCTGCGCGAGGTCCTGCGCGCGACGCTGCTGGACCTGGCCGTGCCCACGATCCACGTGACACACGACCGCGACGAAGCGCTCCGCCTCGCCGACGACCTGGCCATCCTCGACGCCGGCACCCTGCGCCAGACCGGTCCTGCCGACCAGCTCACCCGTCAGCCCACCGACGCGGTCACCGCACGCCTGCTCGGCTGGACGGAACTCGGCCCCGCCACTCCCGAAGCGGGCGGCTTGCACGTCGGGGACCTGGCGATCGATCCCGCGCTCCTCGGCGCCCCGGCGACGCGCGGGACCGTGTACTACCGCCCGGAAGAGGTGCGCGTCGGTGGTCCGGACCAGTACTCATCGGCCTTGCGGGTGCGGACCAAGGTCGTCGAAGTCGTGCCGACCGTCCCGCTGGCCCGGGTTTTGCTCGCGACCACACCACCTCTGGCTGCCCTCGTGCTGCACCGCGACCTCCCGGGGCTCGCGGGCGAGGTGGACGTCACCGTGCCGGGGCACGCGTTGCGCCTCATCGAATCCTCAGCACCGGCGCCCCCGTCGTAGGGAGTGCGCCGGCCGGACGGCCGACCGCTCGTTTGCCGGGCGGTCCGAAGTAGCCTGTGGGGCCGGTGGAGTTCTGCGCTAATCGTGCGAACGGCCGTACGGGCGCTGGGAAGCGCCCTTGTAGCCTTCGGCGTCTTCGCCGGGGTCCGGGCCGATTTCCTCTCCGCGGCGCGTGGTGCTGTCACCCGCTCCGAACGGCGAGCCGGGCTCGGTGTCGGTGTCCGAGAGCGTGCCGCCGGGCGAGTAGTCGCGGTCGGGGCCGGATTCGTGGTCGGGCTTGCGCCGCGCCTTCGTGGCTGCCTCCGCGGCGGCGTCGCCTTCGGTGCCGATGTCCTCCGACCAGCCGTGCTGGTCTTCCTGACCGGCCATCGTGTGCTCCTTTCGGCCGGACTGAGCGACCTCAACGGGTCGTGTCCCGGTGCGTACCCGGCCAGGAGCGGGTCAAACACGCCGGAGTGCCTGGGCGTCAGGTGGTCGTGAGCAGGACGACGGCTGCCGCGGCGGTGAGCAGGCCGCACACTTGGAGTGTGCGTAGTCGTTCGCCCAGCACGAGGATGCCGAGCAGTACCGGAAGCACAGGGTAGAGCGACGACAGGACCACGGCGATCACGACGAGCTGGTGCCGGGTCGCCAGCAGGTAGCACAGGAGCGCCAGCGCCGCGGCCGCGCCGGCGAGGGCGGACAGGGTGAGGCGCCACGGGGGGAGATGCAGCCCGCGGAAGGCGGCCCACGGCGCGAGGGTGAGGATGGCCGCGACGCGGCCGGCGACGAGAGGCCACGCGCCGGCCGCGGGCTCGGCTTGCGCGAGAGCGAGGTACTGCACGGCGATTCCGGCACTCGCGATCAGCCCGTCCACCGCTGGGCCGGCTCGGGCGCCGGGCCCGGGGCCGGTGCGCGACACCAGCCACAGAGCCGGCACGGCGATCACGATGCCGAGCCACGTCAGCAGGGCCGGTCGCTCGCCGAGGAAGGCCACGCCGGCCAGCACGGGCAACGCGACACCGGCCACGGCGCTGGTGGGCACGACCACGCTCATCGCGCCGCGCGCCAGGCCCCGGAACAGGAAAACCATGCCCACGCCGGTGCCGACGCCGGAGAGCGCGCCCCAGCCCAGGTCCGCGGGGCAGGCGGCGGACGGCAGCAGCGGCGCGACGGCCAGCGCGAGCACGGGCCCGCCGACTTGCCCGATCAGCGCCACGGCGGCGAACGGTGCGCGGCGTGCGACGAGACCACCGACGAAGTCGGACAGGCCGTAACAGACCGCGGAAACCAGCGCGAGCAGTGGACCCATGAGGTCAGCTCCCGTGGTCCCGCTCGGCTTGCCCGACCGGGCACACGGCGCCGCGGGTGCAGCTGGTCCGGTCGCACAGCCGGCACAACAGCTCGGCGCTCCCGACGTCTTCGTACAGGCGGGTCAGCAGCTTGCCCAGCAGCTCGGCCAAGTGCTCCTGTTCTCCGGCGGTCAGCACGTCGAGCAAGCCGGAAAGCCCGGAGCCACGCGCCTCCAGCAGTGAGGCAGCCGCCCGCCGCCCCTTCGGCGTGAGTTCGACGGCCACCTCCCGCCCCTGACGAGGGCGTCGTTCGACCAAACCACCCTGTTCGAGCGAGTCCACCATGCGGGCGGCCGCCGATTGACTGAGCCCGACGCGGCGGCCCAGTTCACTCACGCTCAATCCCGGACTGGCCGAGGCCACCACGAGCGCAGCGGCGGCGCTGGCGCTGACTCCCACCTTCCGTTGCGCGACCGTCAGCACCCGGTCGGTCACCGCCAGCGCGGCCGCGCCCAGTAGGTTCGCCGTCCTTTCATGCATGACTCATGCATAGGTCATCGGCTTCGCCAACGCAAGTCGATCAGGTGAGAGCTTTCGGATTCCGGGTTCCGGCCCCGCGAAGCAGGTGATCAGCCGATCCGTCGAGGAGCGTGGCGTGCCCGTGGACGGACCAACAGCTCGTCGTCGGTCAGCCCGGCGGTGAGCACCAGATCGGCCGGACCCGGAGCGGGGCCGGGGCCTGATTCAAGGCCCGCGACGGGCCTGTCGAACCAGTGGCCTGTCGAACCAGTGCATCGCGTTGCCGGCCGGTACGGCATCGACGGATCCGTCGGGCAGTGGCATCGCCTCGGCTCTTCCCCGCAGCGCAGGGACATCCGGCACCGCGCGGCGCAGCTCGCGCAGCATCGCGGGGTCGGGCACGTCCGCGGTGACGTCCGCGCCCACCGCACCGCGGCCTGCGTGTAGTCCGGGCGGTGCTCGGCGTACGCGGACGCCGCCGCGCCGAATGACGAGGCGCGCCGCAGCCGGTCGTCCCGGTCCACGTGCCCACCCTGTCGGCGCGGCGTCGGGGGGAACCCGGAAACCGTACCCCTGACTGGATCCGCGGCAGGACAGAACAGCGGACAGCCTTGAACCCGCGGCTTCATTCTTGATCGGTCCCGAACTAGCGTCGCCGGGGATCTCACTAGGAGGCAATGGTGGCCAGACGGGCAACAGCTGTCCGACAACGACTTCTCGTGCGGCTGCTGGCCGTGGTGTGCCTCGCGGGCACTGTGGTGACCACGGGGGCTGCCGCCGGCGCGGCACCGGCTTCCGGCCTGGCCGCGCAGACGGTGACGGCCGGGCAGGCGCGGTTCGAGGTGCTGTCGCCGACGCTCATCCGGACGGAGTACGCGGGCGACTCCGCGTTCGTCGACGCCGGCACTTTCACCACGATCGGCCGTGGCAGCTTCGCCAAAACGCCTTACACCACAACGAAGCGTGACGGCTGGCTGACCATCCGGACCAGCGCCGTGCAGGTGCGCTACAAACTCGGTTCGGGCGCGTTCTCCGACGACAACCTCACTATCGGGTTGCGCACGGGCGGCCAGGACGTCACGGCCCGCCCCTGGGCGGGCAAACTGACGCCAATATGCGCGTTCGGCACCCTGTGTGAGGCCGAGGACCTGCAGCTGTCCGGGCCGGGCGTGGCCACTGATCACCGCGGCTACACCGGAAACGGCTTCGCTGCGGGCTTCGTCAACGCCGGGGACGACGTGGCGTTCCGCACGACCGCGCCGGCGGCCGGCGATTACCAGCTGGACCTGCGCTACGCCAACGGATCCGGCGGCGACGGGCAGCACACGACCCGCACGCTCACGGTCCTCGTGGACGGCGGCGACCCGCACCCGGTCACGTTGCCGCCCACCGCCGACTGGGACACCTGGACGCAGGCCACCGTGCCGGTCACGCTGCCCGCGGGGGAGCACCGGGTGAGCGTCGAACGGGGCACCGGCGACTCCGGCAACGTCAACCTCGACAGCCTCGCCGTGGTCACGACCGGCGCCGCGTACCCACAGCCCGTTCCGCCCGCGCCCACCTCGTGCGCCTTCGGCGCGATCTGTGAGGCCGAACAGGGTGCCACGGCCGGCGGCGCGCGCCCGGCGAGCGACCACGACGGGTACTCCGGCAAGGGTTTCCTCGCCGGTCTGGACCGGGCGAACTCGTCCGGCACGCTCACCGTGACCGGTGTACCCGCGGACGGCTCGTACGACCTGCAATTGCGCTACGCCGATGCGACCGCCGTTTCCGGCCGGACGCAGCCCACCACCGTGTCCCTCCGGGTGGGCAGCGGCGCACCGGCCACCGTCACGTTGCCGGCGACCAGCAGCTGGAACTCGTGGCGCACCACCGCCATCCCGGTGAGGCTCGCGGCGGGCACCAATGCCGTGACGTTCGGCTGCCCCGACTCCACGAGCTGCCACCTCAACGTCGACACCGCCGCGGTGACCGCGTCCCACTCGGTGTTGCTCGCCCCGCACGCGGCGCTCGGCGGCTACCGGCGCGGGCTCGACGGCGTGGACGGCACCACCGTCACCAGCCCGGGAATCCTCTACCAGGACGGCTGGTCGCTGCTCGACGACACCGCCTCGGCGCTGTACGACCCGGGCACCAAGGTGCTCACCCAGCGCCCCGCGCACGGCGGCAAGGCCTACCAGGACGGCTACGTGTTCGCCTACGGCCAGGACTACGCCCGCGCGTTGCAGGAGTTGGCCCGGCTGACCGGGCCGTCGCTGCTGCTGCCGCGCTGGTCTTACGGCGTCTGGTACTCCGAGTACTACGACCGCACGGCCGCGGACTTCGAACAGACCATCCTGCCGAAGTTCCGGTCGGAGAACGTGCCGCTGGACATGCTCGTCGTCGACACCGACTACAAGACGCCGAACAAGTGGAACGGCTGGGAAATCGATCCTTCCCGGTTCCCCGACCCGGCGGCGTTCTTCCGGTGGGCGCACGATGAGGGCCTGCACACGGCGCTGAACATCCACCCGAGCATCCTCGCGGCCGATCCGCAGTTCCCCGCCGCGCAGGCGACCGCGAAGGGCAAGCTGAAGCCCGGGAGCTGCGGCGGTGGCGGCACCGGCTGCTACGTCTTCGACTTCGGCGATCCGGACCAGCTGCGGGCCTACTTCGACGTGCACCGGCCGATGGAGCAGCAGGGCAACGACCTCTGGTGGCTCGATTGGTGCTGCGACGGGTCGAAATCCGGTCTCGCCGGCGTCACCCCGGACTCGTGGATCAATCAGCAGTACGCCGACGACGCGGCGAAGACCGTCGGCCGCGGGTTCGCGTTCTCCCGCGCGTACGGCTCGCTGCAGGCCGGTGGCTACAGCTCGCCCACCGCGGTGCCCACGGGGCCGTGGGCCGACAAGCGCACCACCCTGCACTTCACCGGTGACACCATCTCCGACTGGGCCACGCTGGGCTTCGAGGTCGGCTACACACCCGGCGAGTCCGCGGCGACCGGGCTGGCGTCGGTGAGCCACGACATCGGTGGCCACACCGGGGGCCTGCAGGAACCGGGGAGCGAGCCGGGCAGCACGAAGCTGCCGGACGACCTGTACGCGCGCTGGGTGCAGCTCGGCACGTTCCAGCCGATCGACCGGCTCCACTCCAACCACAGCGACCGGTTGCCGTGGCAGTACGGGGCCGCGGCGGACGCGTCGGCGACGAAGTTCCTGAACCTGCGCGAGGACCTCGTGCCCTACACGTACACGCTCGCGCAGCAGGCCGCCGCGACCGGGCTGCCGATCGTGCGGCCGCTCTACCTGCAGTACCCGGATCGGCAGGAGGCCTACGCGCAGGCCGGCGGGGAGTACCTGTACGGCCCGGACATGCTGGTGGCGCCGGTGACCAGCCCGGGCACCACCGCCTCCACGAGTGTGTGGTTCCCGCCCGGCAGCGACTGGACGGACTACTTCACGGGCAAGACCTACCACGGCGGCACCACTGCACAGATCACCACGGGCTGGGACACGATGCCGGTGTTCCTGCGCTCGGGCGGCATCATGGTCACCCGCAGCGCGAACGTCACCGGCGACGAGCACAACCCGCTGACCGCCGCGACGGTCACCGTGGCCGGCGGCCACAACGGCGCGTTCACCCTCTACGAAGACGACGGGCAGTCGCCTTCCGCGAAGGGCGCCACCACCGGCCTGACCTACGCCGAGGACGCCCACTCGGCGACGCTCGCGATCGCCGCCATGCACGGGTCGTACCCGGGCCGGCCCGCGCAGCGCACCTGGACCGTCCGGTTCACCGACGCCAAGGCACCGTCGGCCGTCTTCGTCGACGGCCACCGCAGCCCCGGCGGGACCTGGACGTGGGACTCCGCGACGAGGACCGTGACCGTCCGGACGCCGGCGCAACCGGTGGCGCGTCCGCTCACCGTGCGGGTGGTGAACTCGTAGCCGGACGTGCACACGGGCGCCCGCTGCGGTTTTCGCGGCGGGCGCCCGTTTTTCCTTCCGGAGACGGGCATTGCCGCGTTGCCCGGCGTCAGCTATCCAGGGACCAGCCACCTGCCCGCCGCGGCGGATCTCGCCGAGGACCTTGCTGTGCGCCACGGGTCAACGTCGCGTCGGCGCGGCTTTCGGCCGGACAGGATTCGGACAGGTGGTGATCGACTGCGTTCCGAGCGGCTAGCGTCGGCCGGATGAGGGCGGGGCTGGGGGAGGATTTCCGGCGGCTGTGGTGGGCATACACCGCGAGTGAGACCGGATCGGCGATCGGGTACGGCGCCCTTCCCCTCGTGGCGGTCCTGATCTTGCACGCGTCCGCGGCCGAAGTGTCGCTGCTGGCGGCGATACCCGGGCTCGTGGGTGCGCTTCTCGCGTTGCCGGTGGGCGATTTGGTCGAGTTCCGCGCCAAGCGGCCGGTGCTGATCACCGCGGATGTGGTGCGGTTCGTGGCGCTGGGGAGCGTGCCGGTGGCGATCGTGCTGAGTGTGGTGTCGCTGCCGCAGTTGTACGTGGTCAGCGTGGTGCAGACGGTGGCCCTGGTCGCGTTCACCGCGGCCGGCGGGGCGCACCTGCGTGCGCTGGTCGGCACCCGGCAGCGCGCCGAGGCGGCGAGCCGGTTCGAAGTCGCCGGCTGGACGGTGAACTCCGCGGGCCCGCCGCTGGGTGGCGTCTTGGTCTCCGCTGTCGGACCCGCGGTGACGACCCTGATCGACGCGATCTCCTACCTGGCCTCGGCGCTGGGCGTCCGGTCGATCCGCCGCCCGGAGCCCCCACCGCCCGCGCGCTCCGGGAGCCGGCACTTCGGCCGCGATCTCCTCGTGGGGTGGCGTTACCTGCTCCGGCATCGGGAACTGGCGTTGCTGTTCGGCAACGGCGTGCTGTTCGGCTCCGCGGTCTTGGCCGGCGCCCCGTTGGAAACCGTGCTGATGCTGGACGACCTCGGGTTCGGACCGTGGCAGTACGGTTTGGTCATCGGCTTGCCCTGCCTGGGCGGCCTAGTCGGCGCACGGCTTGCTCCGCGGCTGTCGCACCGTTTCGGGACGCGTCGAGTGCTGTTGTGGGCAGGCGCCGCGCGGTCCCCGTGGCTGCTCGTGATCCCCTTCGTCGGTCGCGGCTTCGGCGGGATGGTGACGTACCTGCTGACCAGCACGGCGTTGTTGCTGGCGGCAGGCGTGTTCAACCCCTTGTTCAGTGCCCACCGCATGAACATCGTCCGCGAGGACATGCTGGCCCGGGTGCTCGGCAGCTGGTCGATCGGCAGCCGGCTGGTCCGCCCGGTGTTCGTCGCCGCCGCGGGCGGGCTTGCGAGCCTCACCGGCGTCCGTGCCGCGATCGGTGTCGCCGGCGTGGTGTGTGTCCTCAGCGTCCCGCTGCTGTTCGTGCGCACGGGTACGGCCCGGCACGCCGATCCTTTCGCTGCGTGACTTCGGCTCTCCACCCGGGCCGGCCGGGCCGGCCGGGCGCGCAGGCGGGTTCTGTGCGGTCCTGTCCGGGCTCGCGGTGGCGGACTGCTGCCTCCGCCTGAGCCGGATGAGTCCTACTGCGAGCGCAGCACCCAGACGTCGTTGTCGTTCACCGCGACGAGGTCGGCGTCGCCGTCACCGTCCACATCGGCCGTGAGGGTGTCCTTCGTGCCGGAGAACGAGCCCGGGTACCACAGTTCGGGCGCGGAGTAGCCCGTGCCGGTGGAGCGCATGACCTGCACCTCGGTGTCGTTGACGGCGACGAGGTCCGCTTTGCCGTCGGCGTCGATGTCCGCGGTGAGGGTTTTCCTGGTGCCGTGGAACGGCGTCGTCGACCACTGCGCCGGGGGTGTGTCGAACCAGCGGTTCGCGGTGCCGGGCACCACGCGCGTGCCGGCCGAGTCTATGAGGAGGTAATCGGCCTTGCCGTCGCCGGTTGCGTCCGCTGCCAGCGTCTGCGTCTCGCCGCGGAGGTCCTGCGGGCCCCACGCGATCAAGGGCAGCGTCGCCGTGCCGTCCGACCTGGCCGCCAGTGGCGGGACCCCGCCGGAGAACAAGCCGATCACGTCCGTGTCCCCGTCCCCCTCCAGGTCCACTGCCCGGCTCCCTTGGTCGCCGGCGATGGTGTTGTCCAGCCACTGCGTGGGCGTCCCGAACCGGGCCACGCCGCCGCCGTCGGTGATCGACCTGGCCACGAAGATGCCCCGTACGCGCGGGGTCGAAATGGCGTTCGGCCGGACTGTGATGGCGTCCGCGCGGCCGTCGTTGTCCGCGTCGCCGATGAAGTACGCGTAGTACGGGCTGTCGTTGGCGCCACTTCTGCACGCGCCCCAGTCCTGCCCCGGCTGGAAGCCCGAACCGGTCGACAGGAACACGGTGCACCCGGACAGGTCGGTGGTGAAGCTGACGACGTCGTCCTTGCCGTCGCCGTTGACGTCCCCGGCCCTGACCGCGACCTGCGCGGTGAACGGTCCGGTCGACCACTGCTCCGGTACGCCGGACGCCAGCGCCGGCGTGGTGAGGGTCATGGACAGCAGACCGGTCACACCGGCCAGCACCAGAGCTCGCATCACGTCCCCTTCGTGTCGGCTTTGCCGTATTCACGTCGTGCGGACAGCCGCGAAACGTTACGGAGGGGAACACGTGCTCGGCGGGGACGCGGGACAACCGGCCCGCGTCCGCCCGAGGCCGGGACGTTCGATCACTGGCTGAGGGGACTCGGCGATCCAGCCGGCGACACCAGAAGAACTTCTGTCGTCACGCGTCGGTGGAATCGCCGTCGGGTACGGATTCAAGTGGCGTGCGGGTGGTCTCGGGGCCGAACAGCGCGACGATCGCCCCGGCGCCGATCCAGCACGTGGCGACGGTGACGAACACCGCGGTGTATCCCCCCGCGGTGTAGATGGACGGGATGCGCATCGGCCCGACCACGGTGGCCAGCCGGCCGGCGCCGTAGGGCACGCCGCAGCCGAAGGTGCGCACGCGCATCGGGAACACCTCGGGGGTGTAGGTGTAGATCAACGCCACGAAGGTCTGGCTGAGACACCAGCAGGCCGGACAGATTGCTCCCGGCCCCGCCCGAGCTGAAAGCCGTAGGCGATGCCGAACACCGCGATCACCACGAGGTCGCCGCCATCGTCCACTTGCGGGAGAACCGGTCGGAGACGGCCCGGGCCACCAGCGCGCCGGGGAACCGCAACGATGGTCGTGATCGCCGAGAAGGTCAGCGATTTGGCCAGTGACAAGCAGTGTTCGGCCAGCGGCGCCGGAACCCACGCGGCGAAGGCGTAGAACCCGAGCATCGCGAGCATCCACGTCGCGAGCATCACCGCGGTGCGTCGGCGCAGCCTTCGGCCCGCCAGCGCGGCCAAGGCGCCGACGCTGGTGTCGCGCCGGATGCCGGCGTTCTCGTCGAGCGTGAGGTGCGGGTCGCCCAGCTTCGTCAGGACCGCGCGTGCCTGGGCGGTGCGCCCGGTGTAGAGCAGCCAGCGCGGCGATTCGGGCAACCGCGCGAGCGCGTGCACCGCGAGCAGGCCCAGACCGCCGACGAGGAACGCGATGCGCCAGCCGTCGGCACCGAGGGGCACGACGTCGCGAGCCAGGAAGGCGATGGCCGGGATGCCGGCCAGTCCGACGGCCAGCGTCGTGGACTGGGCGCGGCCCCGGTGCGCCGCCGGCATCGTCTCGCTGAGGTAGCTGATCGCGGACACCGTCATGGCCGACAGGTCCACCCCGGTGCAGACGCACAGGACGGCCGTCACCGACCCGGCCGGCGAGGACCGCGCCGCAGAACATGCCCAGAAACCGTCCGAGGTCAGCATGGCGACATCGTTCGCCCAGTCCGTGACCGTCGTGCACCGCCGGGACACGCTCAAGGCTTCCAAGATCATCAGGAGCGGGCCTTCGCCGACGACAAGATCCGGTTCCGGTGGAACACCGTGGTCGAGAACGTCGCCGGCGCCGAGCCGGTGACCGATCTCCAGCCGCGCGACGCGGTCACCGGGCAGCCCTCGGCGCTGAGGGTCACCGGCGTGTTCGTCGCGGTCGGACACGAGCCGCGCAGCGAACTGGTGCGCGGCCAGGTCACCCTGGACGAGGCAGGGTACGTCGTGACCCGCGACCGGTCGACGCGGACCGGCCTGCCCGGCGTCTTCGCCTGCGGCGACCTCGTCGATCACACCTACCGCCAGGCGATCACCGCGGCCGGTCGCGGCTGCAGCGCCGCGCTCGACGTCGAACGCCGCCTCGCCGGCACCGAATGAGCACGTCGTCAACCCTCGGGAGGAAGTGAACCCATGTCCGAGACACCGAGAGCACCGAGAACACCGAGAACACCGCCGCGGTCACCGTCTCCGACGTGGGCACCGTGGTGCGGACCGTGCAAGCAGCTCGGCCCGGAGCTCGACGAAATCGCCGGCGAACACAGCGACAAGATCACCATCGTCAAGCTCGACGTCGACGCGAACCCGCAGTCCGCCAGGGACTTCCGCCTGATGTCGCTGCCGACGCTGGTCGTGTTCCGCGACGGTGACGGCGCGCAGCGCATCGTCGGCGCCAAGGCGAAAGCCGAGCTCCTGAAGGGCCTCGACGCCCTCCTGTCCTGATCCCCGGCTGACGGTGTGCCGGGATCGCCTTGCCGCCTTCTTTGCGCAGAGGTCCTGTTTCGTCAAGGGCGACATCGCTGAGCGGTCGTGCGTGGCCGGTGACCCGTAAAGGTCCCGGTCGCCTGCGGGGATTCCGGCCGGCGCCGGATGCGAACCTATACTCGGGCGTTGTGACCGAACCTCTCGCGCAGCCGCTGGAACGATGCCGTGCGTTCCTGGACGAGCGCAGACCCCCGACGCCGTGCCTCGTGATCGATCTCGAAGCAGTGCGGGAAAGCCATGCCCGGCTTCGAGAAGCGCTGCCCGAGGCCCGGATGTACTACGCGGTGAAGGCGAATCCGGCGCCGGAGGTCGTGCGGTTGCTCGCGCGCGCGGGCGCGGGCTTCGACGTCGCCGGTCGAGAGGAGATCGAGCTCTGCCTCGACCAGGGAGCCCGCCCCGAGCTGATCTCCTACGGCAACACCGTGAAGAAGGCCCGCGACATCGCGTTCGCCCACCGGGCCGGGGTTCGCCGGTTCACGTTCGACAG
This sequence comes from Amycolatopsis sp. FDAARGOS 1241, assembly GCF_016889705.1. Taxonomy (NCBI): domain Bacteria; kingdom Bacillati; phylum Actinomycetota; class Actinomycetes; order Pseudonocardiales; family Pseudonocardiaceae; genus Amycolatopsis; species Amycolatopsis sp. FDAARGOS 1241. Next base: position 4,658,285 of record NZ_CP069526.1, on the reverse strand, counting down.
CGCCGCGGACCTCGCGAACATCGCCGCGCACGCGCCCGGTTCGACGGTGTCGTGCCGGGTTTCCGTGGACAGTTCCGGCTCGCAGACCCCGTTCGGGCAGAAGTTCGGCTGTGCCCCGGAAATGGCCGTGGACCTGCTCGTGGACGCGGCCACCCTCGGGCTGGACCCGGAAGGCGTCGCGTTCCACGTCGGCTCCCAGCACCTCGACCCGCGCGCGTGGGAGGCCGGGATCGCCTCCGCCGCCGCGATCACCCGCGCGGTCGCCGCGCGGGGCGTGTCGTTGCGGGGCTTGAACATCGGGGGCGGGCTGCCGGGCCGGTACGTGACCGAACCACCGCCACTCGCCGAGTACACCGCCGCCATCCGCGCGTCGGTCGCGCGGCACTTCCCGGTCGCGCCGGAGCTGGCGTTCGAGCCGGGCCGCGCGGTGGTCGCCGGCGCCGGGCTGATCCGCAGCGAGGTCGTGCTGGTGTCCCGCAAGTCCGCGACGGCCGGGCAACGCTGGGTGTACCTGGACATCGGGCGCTACGGTGGGCTGGCCGAGGCGGAGAACGAAGCCATCGCGTACCGGCTGGAGACCGCGCACGACGCCACCCCGGACGGGCCGGTCGTGATCGCGGGCCCGACCTGCGACGGGGACGACGTGCTCTACCAGCGCACCCCGTACCGCTTGCCGTTGGCGTTGCGGGCCGGTGACCACGTCGACATCCTGGGCACGGGTGCCTACACCCAGAGCTACTCGTCGGTGTCGTTCAACGGGTTCCCTCCACTGAGGACCTACTTCGTCGGCGGGGAACCGCACGACGAGGTCGGCGAGTTCGCCGGCCGGCACGTGCTCGCGGAGTTCTCCGGCGTGTCGTCCGAGTTGCTCGACGACGCCGCTTTCCTGTGTGAGAGCTTGGAGCTCGCGTTGACCAAAGCCGGTGCCACCGTGCGCGACGTGACGTTCAGCAAGTTCGAACCGCAGGGCGTCACCGTGATGGCGTTGCTTTCGGAGTCGCACGCTTCGATCCACTCCTACCCCGAACGCGGGTCGGTGTTCGTCGACGTGTTCACATGCGGGCGCCGCGCGGACCCGGAACTGGCCGTGCAGCTGTTGCGAGATCTGCTCGGCGCCGGCGTGGCCCGGACCAGGACCGTCCACAGGGGACAGGAGGACAGGTGAACATCGAGGAACCGGTCGGCGCGGGCGTGACCAGGGTCTGGCACGTCTCGGACGTGCTCGTCGACGTCCGCACCGACTACCAGCACCTGGTGATCGGCAAAACCGCACAGGGTGTCTCCTTGTTCTGCGACGGCGAACGGCAGAGCACCGAGTTCAGCCAGCTCGTCTACCACGAGGCTCTGCTCGTGCCCGCGCTGCTCCTGGCCGCGCAGGTGGACCGCATGCTGGTGGTCGGCTCCAGCGAAGGCGTGGTGTGCCGGATCGCCGTGGCGGCGGGCGCGTCGGTCGTCGACCACGTCGACATCGACACCCAGGCGGTGCGGCTCTGTGCCGAACACTTGCCCTACGGCTACTCGGCTGCGGAGCTGGCAGCGGCCGAGCGGGGCGACGGCCCGATCCGCGTGCACTACGCCGACGGCTGGGAGTTCGTCCGCACCTCCACCGAAAAGTACGACATAGTCCTGGTCGACCTGCCGGACGAGCAGGAGGGGACCGAAGCGCAGCACAACCGCCTGTACGGCGAGGAGTTCCTGAAGTTGTGCAAGGGATTGCTCACGCCCGGCGGAGTGGTGGCCTACCAGGGTGGCTGCCCGACGTTGTGGCGCAACTCGACGCTCGTCAAGTGCTGGCGGCGATTCGAGGACACGTTCGAGGCACCGGTCTACTTCGGCTCGGCCGAGCACGAGTGGGCGTTCTTCTTCGGCACCGGGCTCGACGCGCCGGTGGAGACGATGGTGGCCCGGCTGGCGGCGTTGCCGTACCGCCCGGAGACGGTCGACGAGCCGACGCTGCGCGGCGCGACGGTGCCGCCGATCAGCCTCCGCCGGTGACGAGCCAGGCCTGAACGCGGCTCGTCAGCATATGTTGACGCCAGTCGCTCGTCAGCATATGCTGACGGGCATGGAATCAACTCTGGAAATCGCCGAAAGTGCCACGAGTGACGACCCCGAAGTGGGCCTGCGTGCGGTGGCAGCGTTGCGAGCACTGTCCGAACGGCTGGAGATCCTGCAGGTCGAACGGGCGCGCAAGCTGGGCTGGTCGTGGCAGGACATCGCCGAGCGGCTGGGAGTCACCAAGCAGACCGTGCACCGCAAGTATGGCCGGCGAGTCGGGGGGCGATGATGTTCGAGCGGTTCACTCCGCAAGCCCGCACCGTTGTCGTCCACGCCCAGGAGCACGCTCGCCGGCTCGGGCACCACCACGTCGGCTCCGAGCACCTGCTGCTCGCCTTGGCCTCGGTCCCCGAGCCGGCCGGTGCCGTCCTGCGGGAGCGGGGAATCACGCCGGACCGCGTGGAGGAGGAGATCGTCCGCCGGCTCGGGCTCGGCGGTGGTGCCTGCCTGTTCGGCGACCTCGATCGGGACGCCTTGGCGGCCGTCGGGGTCGATCTCGACGCCGTGCGGGCCCGGATCGTGGCGTCCTTCGGCGCCGACGCGGTTGCCCAGGCCGCCGGCGCCGTGCACCACCGGCGGCGGCCTCGGCTGAGCTTGCGCCGGGCCTTCCCTTCGGGCTTGCTCCGCCGCAGGCGTCGTCGCCTCCTCGCCGCAGCGGTCCCCGGCCCGGCCGTGAACGGCCGCTACCACGCCGAGGGTGCCGTTCCCCGCGGGCACCTGCCACTGACCACGGCGGCCCGGGACAGCCTGGCCCACAGCGTCCACGAGGCGCAGGCCAGGCGCGAGCAGCACATCGGTGTCGAACACCTGGCTCTCGGCCTGATCGGCATGAACGGTGGTCTGGTCACCCCGATCCTGCAGGCGCTCGGTGCCTCAGGCCCTCCGGTCCGGGCCGCGATCCTCGACCGCTACCGGCGAGCCGGCTGATCAGGTCCGGCTGCCCGGTGAGGTCGGAATCCGTCACCGGGCGCGATGGTCGTCGAGGAACGCCGCCACCACGGCTTCGGGGTCGAGATCATCGCCGGCTGCGGCAATTCCGGCTCGCGGCCACAGGCCGATAACCATGAGCGGCGCGATCAGCGTGGTCAGCATCCGCATCCGGTCGCCCGGAGCCAGCCGGCCGCGTTCCTGGTGCACGGCGATCATCTCGGCCGCGTTGCGCAGGTTCGGTTCCAGCGCGGACAGGGCGTCCGCGAGCTCCGGGTGCCGGGGGCACCTCGGTGAGCAAGGTCAGGACCGCGCCGCCGTACTGCCGGACGGTCTCGGCATAGGCATGGACCACTGCGCGGAGGTCGGCGTCGACAGCGTCGCCGGCCTTCAGCCGGGCGAACGGCTCAGGACGTGTGACAGCGCGGCGTTGATCAGGGCCGCTTTCCCTCCGTAGCGACGGAAGATCGTGACCTCGTTGACGCCGGAGCGGTTCGCGATCTCCAGCGCGGTGGCGGCCTGGTAGCCACGCTCGGCGAAGACCGATGCCGTGGTGTCGAACAGCCGGTCAACATCGATCTGCCTGGGCTTACGTCTGCCCACATGTCGCCGCCAGGCGAGGTGATCGCCCCCACGCTCATGGTGATTGTGTGCTTACGACTCCACGCTAAGCGCACTCGATCGTTGATGACCACGCCGGGGCCCGACCCCCAGCACTGCTGCGACGGCTGAAGTGGCGCCTGCGGTTCACGGGCTGGCTGCAGTACCTGCCGACCGCGGCAGTGGCGGTGGCTCTCCTGCTGCTTTCCGCTGTCGTCCGCCTGGCGAGCACACTGCCGGCCCTGCTGATCGCCGCCCTCGGGGCCTTCGTGCTGCCCGGCTTCGCGTTCGACGTCGTGACGATGAAACTGGGCCTTCGGCCGCGCGTTGCGAGGCCCGCCCGGCGTGCCGATCTCGACGCCTTCGACCTGATCCGTTCCCGGCGCTCCTGCCGGTCCTTCCAGCGCCAGGACCTGGCCGACGCCGACCGGGCCGAGCTCTGCGCGTGGCGCACGAACACGTGCGGCCCGCCACGCTGATCGGGACGAGTCCGATCCGGCTGGAGTACCTCGCCGCCGCGCTCACGGTGTGGCCGACGGCCGGCGCACAGCGCGACTACGACCGGACCGCGATGATCGATGTCGGCCGGAGCCTGCCGGTGATGGTCCTGCACGCTGCGCGGATGGGCGTGGCGACCTGCTGGATCGGCCCGGGCGCTGACCAGACGGCGATCGCGGCGCACTGGGGAGAGCGCTTCCAGCCCGGCCGCGACCACATCGTCTGCTTCAACCGCGACCGGGTACCGATCGCGGTTGAAGCCCGTGACCGTCCGCGCGATCGAGTTGGCGCAGCACCGCCGCCTGAGGTGCCCTCGTTGTTCTTCGTCGATTCCGGCTTCCGCCGGCCGCTCGAGGTCAGCGCCCCGCGGTTCTCCGCGCTCGGGCGCACGAATGAGGCGTGTCAGTGGTCGCCGTCGTCGTTCAACAGCCAGACCACCCGGTGCGTCGCGGTCACCGACGACGCCGGGACCGCCGTCCGCCGCGTGGACTTCTTCACCGCCACCTCCTCGCGGTACTACGCGCCCGTCGCACTGGGCATCTGGTGCGCGAACTGGGAAGCCGGCTGCACCGCCCTCGGCATCACGGGACACCTTCGCGTCCTCCCCATCCCACGACCACGGCGTGCGTGCCGAGCCGGAACCATCGCGGTACGGCGCGAGCTGGATCGCGGGTGCACCGGCTTGAAACGCGGCCCGACGGGTCGTTCGGCGGCACTCCGCTCGAGCGGTTGGAGGTGACAGCACTCCGCAGCGCGCTCGTTGCGGCGCATACTCACGCCATGACCACTTCCGCACCGCTGGCGAACCTCATCACTCTGGGTGCGCGTGATCTTCCCGCGCTGCGCGACTTCTACCGCTCGCTCGGCTGGCCGCAGATCATGGACGACGGCGAGTTCGTGGCTTTCGAGCTGCGCGGCATCGTGCTGGCCCTGTTCCCGGTCGCGAAGCTCGCCCGCGACGGGAACACCGATCCCGACCCCGGTACGGGAGGCATCCGGTTCACCATCGGCGTGATGGTCGACAGCGCCGACGAGGTCGACCGGCTGACCGAGCGGATGCGCGCCGCCGGTGCTCGCGTGACCAAGGAACCCGTCGACGCGGAGTTCTTCACCGGACGTTCGGCCTACCTCAGCGACCCCGAGGGCAACTACTTCGAGATCGCCTGGGCCGACCTGCCGGGCAACCCCGTCGTCCTCGCCGCCCGCCGAGCCGCCGGCGCCTGATCACAACGGCCCAGTCCTGCTACCGGGAAGCCCGCTGATCGCCACGTCCTCCGTCCGCCGGTCGTCTCGCGGACGGCGCGGCCGGTGATCTCCTTCCGCGCGTGGCCGTCCCGGTGGTGGGCGCGACCCCCAAAGCAACGCGCCCGCCACCGGGTCGGGCCCCCCGGCCTCCCCGTTCCCTCGCCGTGTCCTCAGGGTCGCCGATGCCGTCCTCGTTTCGTCCTCGCGCCGGCATTCGCCGCTGCACCTGCGCGTTTCGGGCCCGGATGCCGGGCGCTAGCCTGGGGGCGTGGGGGAGAGGCGATGAGGTTCCGCATTCTCGGGACGCTGGAAGTCCGTGCGCACGGGGATCGGGTCGCCCTGGCGAGCACCCGGCAGCAGCGCGCGCTCGCCGCTCTTCTGCTCAGTCCCAACTCGGTCGTCCCGGTGGAGCGCATGATCGACGCGCTGTGGGAGGACGAGCCGCCGGCGACGGCCGTGAAGCAGGTGCGGAACTGCGTTTCCGCCTTGCGCGGCCGGCTCGGCGAGCTCGGCGGGATGATCGTCACCGACGGTCCCGGGTACCGCCTGCAGGCCGACGCGGGGGACCTCGATTCGCTTTTCTTCCGCCGCCGGGTCGCGGTGGCCCGGGGACTCGCCGGTCAGGCGAAGCTGGTCGACGCCGTCGAAGAGATCCGGAACGCGCTTTCCCTGTGGCGGGGCCCCGCGCTCGACGGGCTCCGGACGACCACGCTCGCCGGCCGGGCGGCGTTGCTGGATGAACAGCGGGCCGACGCCGTCGAGCTCTGCGCCGAATGGCAGCTGCGGCTCGGCGAAACGGGCGAGGTCGTCCGCGAGCTGACCGAGTTCTGCGGTGAGCACCCGATACGCGAGCTGTCCCATCTGCTGCTGATGCGCGCGCTCGCGAAGGAGGGCCGCTACGCCGAGGCCTCGACGCTCTTCCACGGCCTGCGCCGGCGGCTGGCCGACGAGCTCGGCGTCGACCCGAGCCCCCACCTGCGGCGGCTCCACGAGCAGATCCTGACCGAGTCCGGGCCCAGCGCCCCCACCGCGATCCCAGCCCCAGAGCCGGTCCCAGACCCGCAGCCCGAGCCGGCCGGCGATGCCGCGCCGGATCACCGCTTCGGGCGTGCGGTCACCGAGCTGGCCGAAGCCGTCACGTGGCAGTGGCGGGCGGAAGCCGAGCTGCGTTCGCTGCACCGGCCGCAGCCGATCGCCCTGCACTGGTCGGCCGTCGCCCGCCCGGGAAAACCGTCGCTCCGGGGCGACCTCGACGACGTCGCGAAGACCTACGCCGCGTTGCCCGTGCAGCAGCTGGTCGTGCTCGGCGATCCGGGCTCCGGCAAGTCGGTGCTCTCGCTGGTGCTGACGCTGGAGCTGCTGCGCGCCCGCGGGCCGGGCAGCCCGGTCCCGGTGCTGCTGTCGCTGGCCTCGTGGGATCCGCGGCGCGAACACCTCGACCGGTGGCTGGCGGGCCGGCTCGCCGAAAACCACCCGGCTCTGCTCAACGCCCGGGAGTACGGGCGCGACGCACCCACCCGGCTCGTCCTCGGTGGCCACGTCGTCCCGGTCCTCGACGGTCTCGACGAGATGCCGGCCGATCTGCGCGCCACCGCGCTGGACGCACTGGACCAGACCATGGCCGTGGGCCGTTCACTGGTGCTGACCTCCCGCTCCGCCGAGTACGAGCAGGTCACGCGCGAGTCGGGCGCGGTGCTGAGCACCGCCACCGTGGTGCGGCTCGAGCCCGTCACCCGGCAGGAGGCGATCACTTACCTGTCCGCTCGGGAGAACGACCGCTGGCTCCCGGTGGCCGATCGGCTGCGCCGGGATCCGGACGGGCCGCTGGGCCGGACGCTGCGGACGCCGTTGATGGTCGATCTCGCGCGGATCGGCTACGGCGCGGATCCCGCGGAACTGCTCGCCGCCGAAGACGAAGCCGCCCTCGAAGGGCAGTTGCTCGACTCACTCGTCCCCAACGCCTACGCGCAGGTGCCGCAGCCACCGGGACGGAACCCGAAGACCAGTCCGTCCGGGCGCTACACCGCGGCGCAGGCCATGCGCTGGCTCGGGTTCCTCGCCCGGCACCTCGAACAGCGGCGCAGCCGCGACCTGGCCTGGTGGCGGCTGCACCACGCGGTACCCGCCGGGACCCGGGCGGTCCTCGCCGGGACGCTGATCGCGGTGTTCTTCTTCGCCGCCGGCTGGTTCTCCGCCGGGCCGGCGCTGGCCGTGATCTACGCCCTCTCGTTCGGTGGTGCCGGTTACCTGACCCACCGCTTCGGGCGCGCTCCGGAGCCCCTGCACACCGAACTGCGCTTCGCCGGGGCCGCGGGCAAGTTCGCCGTCCGGTTCGCGGCCGGCGCCGTGGTGGGCGTCCTGCTCGGCCTGGGCTGGTCGCTGGCCACCGGTCTGGTCGTGTTCCTGGCGCTCGTGTTCGGGGTGGTGTTCGGCGTGCACGTGTGGCTCGCCAAACCCGTCGACGCCAGCCGTGTATCGAGCCCGAGGACCATCCTGCGCAACGAACGGACCGGTGCGATCGCGTTGTCCGTCTCCTTCCTGGTGTCCGCGGGTCTGTTCGACGGGATCGCGTTCGCGTTCACCGCGCAGACGCGGTTCCTGCCGGTGCTGGGCGGCCGGTTCGACCTCGCGCTGGCGATCGCCGGCGGGGTGGCCGGCGCGTTGTTCGGGTTCTTCATGGCCCGCGGTCTCGCCGCGTTGTGCTACGGCCTCGCGGGTGCGATCGCCGGCGGCCAGGTGTTCCCGCCCGCGGCGAACCCGGTGCTGCCGTTCGTGGTGGGCGTGTGCTTCGGCTGCGGGATCGGCGTGGCGGTGCTCGTGACGCGCGCGTGGGGGAACTACTTCGTCCACCACTTCTGGCTCGCCGCCACCGGCCGGCTGCCCTGGCGGCTCATGCACTTCCTCGACGACGCGCACCGCCGCGGCGTCCTGCGGCAGGCCGGTGACGTCTACCAGTTCCGCCACGCCCGCGTGCAGGAGCGGCTGGCCGAGGTGAACCCCGAGGAGTAGGCCGGTCGCCGTGCCGGCGGGCCACCCGTCGGCGGCTGTACATCGGGTCCGGCATGGCGCAGAGTGCGTAGCTGACGAACCATCGGCCAGGAGGTGTGATGACCGGCGAGGAAATCGTGCTCGGTCCCCTTCCGAAGGGGATCACGCTCGCGCAGGAAGGCATGCAGAAGAAGGTGTGGAACGTGCTCGGGCACACCTACTTCATGAAGGCCGCCAGCGAGTCGAGCTTCGCGTTCGAAACCCTCGATCCGCCCGGCACCGGCGTTCCACCGCACGTGCACCCGACCCAGGACGAGCACATCTACATCCTGGAAGGCGTGTTCACGCTCTACCTCGACGGCCAGTGGGAGACCGCCGGCCCCGGCGACACCGTGCGGATGCCGAAGGGCCTCCCGCACGCCTACTACAACCGCAGCGAGGACATCGCCCGGGGACTGTTCTGGGTGAGCCCGGCCGGGCGGCTCGCGCAGCTGTTCGACAAGCTGCACGACCTGGAGGACCCGGCCGAGGTGGTCCGGTTGTCGGCGCTGTACGACGTCGACTTCCTGCCGCCCGGTTCGGTCGAGGGCGCCTGACGGCCCCGGGCCTGGTTCACCGGCCCGGGGCGTTCACCTGCTGCTGCGAGGCCCCGGTGACCTGGGCGTAGCCCGTCACGATCGCCTCGAGCGCCGCCGCGTCGATCACGTCTTCGAGACGGGAGAAGCCGTCCGGAGCGCGCCGTTCGACCTCGTCGATGACGTTCTCAGGCCCGCCCCGGCGGTTGCGGAGCACGACCTCGCTGGTGGCCGCCAGGCGATCGTCCTCGTACGCTCGCAAAGCCCCGGCGGGATCGGCGTGCCGCGCCAGGTGGCCGGCGAGACTGGTGGCGTCGAGGATCGCCTGGCCGGCGCCGTTGGAGCCCATCGGGTACATCGGGTGGGCGGCGTCGCCCAGCAGCGTCACGCGCCCGTGTGACCAGGCGGGCAACGGATCCCGGTCGCACATCGGGAACTCGAAGATCTCCTCGGTGGCCTCGACCAGCCCGGCGTGGTCGACCACCGCCGAGGAGAACCGCCCGACGTGCCGGGCCAGCTCCGCCCGGTCGCCGGGTTTGGCCCAGTCCTGCCGCTCCGGCGGTGCGGCCCCGGGCTGCCCGGTCTGGATGCAGATCGCCCAGTTCGTCAACCTGGTGTCCGCCCTGCGGCCCTGCGCGATCGGGTAGATCACCAGTTTGGCCGCGGTGCCACCGGCCACGATCATCGACCGGCCGCCGCCGAACTCCGGCCAGTCGGTGGCGCCGCGCCACATCAGGACGCCGTTCCACCGGGGCGGGCCCTCCGCCGGGAACAGCCGGGACCGCACGGTTGAGTGGATCCCGTCGGCGGCTACCAGCACGTCGCCGTGGACCGTCACTTCCGTGCCACCGCGGCGGTCGGCGAACTGCGCCCGGACGCCGCTCGCGTCCTGGTCGAACCCGGTCAGCCGGTGCCCGGTCCGCACGGCGCCGGGCCCGAGCCGCTCCCGCACCGCCCGGAGCAGCAGGCCCTGCAACCGGCCGCGGTGGAGGCAGAACTGCGGCAGCGTGAACCCGGCGTCCACTCCGCACGGCTTGCGCAGGATCACCTGCCCCAGCCGGTGGGTGTAGAACAGCTCGCGGGTGCGGATCCCGATTTCGTCCAGCGAATCGAGCAAGCCGATCGCGGCGAGCTCCTTGACCGCGTGCGGCAGCGCGTTGATCCCGACGCCCAGCTCGGCGATCCGCTCGCTCTGCTCGTGGACCACGCACTCGATGCCGGCGTGGTGCAGCCGCAGAGCTGTGGTCAGTCCCCCGATTCCCGCTCCGACGATGACGACCTTCACGGTCACCTCCCCTGTCCGGTCCCGGCCCAGCATCGCGGAGACACGCGCTCCACACCACCCCGGACGGCAGGTTGCCCCGATCACCAGAGAAAGGTCAAGACCCGCTGAGCACGATCAGTCCGCAGTGGGCGCCCGCGCCGCGGGGGCGGTGGTGCGGATTTCACGCTTCCCGACCGAGCCGATTGTGGTTGTGCCGCAACGAGAAACTCTTTCGTGACTCCCGCGCAGCCCGTGACGCCTTCACTGACGAGAGCACTTCGGACGGTTCGCACCGGGCCTTTCGGCCACGGCACAACCGGTTCCGGGTCCTGCGGCGAACGGCGGGACCAGTTCCCCTGGCCGGAGACGTGCGCAGCCCGGCAACGGTACCTACAGTGGGTTGTGCCGGTTGGTGGCACAACCCGGAAACGAGGTGCCGAAGCCGGAGACGTGCGAGGCAGTGCCCAGTCAGCCGCGAGCCAGGCCCGGCCTGGACGAGCGGGGACCGGTGCGGGCGGCGAGCCTGCGGCCGGGCGTCGGGGATGGGCTGAAGGTGGTTCTCGACCATGAAGGATGCACATCGGTTCGAACGGCGGGCGGCGAGCCCCGGTGGGGGCGCCGTCTTCGAGGCGTGGGAACGGTTCGTGCAGGGTGAGGATCAAGTTCCCGGGGTGCGGCCCTTGGTGGCGATCTCGTGGCATCGCTGCCGGGAGCAATACCGGGTGGATCCGCACCTGACCGAAGCTCCGGTGGCCGCCGCCGAGCGTGAGCACGCCCCCGAGCAAGATGTCGTCTTCGCCGAGCTGGGTTTTCGCGCCGCGTCCGTGGCACACGAAATGGGCAGCGTTTCCGGGGTCGTCACCGTCACCGATGCCACGGGCCGGATCCTGGGCGAGTGGGGGGACCAGGCCACGCTCGCCCGAGCCACCGACTTCAACCTCGCGCCCTGGTTCTGCTGGTCCGAGTGTGCCGCGGGCACGAACGGCATGGGCACGGCGCTGGAGGCGCACGGCCCGGTGCTGATCAGCGGCGCGGAACACTGGTGCCAGGCGTTCCACAACTGGGTCTGCGCGGGCATCGCGGTGCGGGATGTGGTGACGGGGGAGCCGATCGGGGGCCTGAACCTCTCCTGCTGGCGCAGCCAATTGCCACCGTCCGCGGGCGGGTGGCTGGCCGGCGCGGTCGCCAAGACCCAGCGCGCGCTGAAGCGGCGCGCGCGCGACAGCGGCGCTGAGCTGGTCGCGGCCTACACGCAGGCCAGGGCCCGCACCGGCGCGCCGTTGGCCGCGGTGGACACCGCGGGCAAGGCGGTGATCGCGGACGAAACGGCGAGTGTCCTCATGGGCGTCCCGGCGTCCACGCCCGCGTTCGACTCCACGCTGCGGTGGAACCCCGGGCTGCCGGAACTGATCGGTGCCGTGCGGTACGCCACGAAGCAGGCAGCTCACAACCCCGACTGGGTCGGGTCGACGCAGACCTTCACCCACCTCGCCGACTCGCCGACGTCGATCAGCATCCGGCCCGTCTTCTCGTCCGCGCACCTGATCGGCCACCTGGTCTCGTTCGGCGTCTCCGAGGGAGTGCAGCTGCCCCCGGCGGCGGAGTCCGCGCGCCCCCGGGTGCAGCCGCGCCGCGTGGTCGGCATGCGGGACAACCGGATGGTGCTGTTGCCGCTGAGGGAGGTCTCCTTCGCCGAATCGGAGGGGAACGACGTGTGGCTGTCCACCGCGCAGGGGCGCCTGCGGGCCGCGTCGCAGAGCCTCGACAAGCTCGACAACGAGCTGGCCGACGTCGGTTTCCTGCGGGTGCACCGCCGGTACGTGGTCAACCTCAGCCGCGTCCGGGAGATCGAGCGCGGGCAGAAGGGCGAGCTGCAGCTCGTCATGGCCGACGGGGCGAACGAGATGGTGCCGGTCTCCCGGCGCAACGCGCCGGCCGTGCGCCGGGCGCTGGACATCTGAGTTCGCCGGCACAACCGCAGTACCCGGAAGGATTCCCGTGGCTGACAGACCCGACACCGTGGTCGGCGAGACGAACGAACGAAGCGCGGGCGGCCTCGGCCTCCCCGCCCCGGCCACGCGCGGCGCCCACCGCGCGGGCCCATCGGGCAACCGCGACTGGTGGCCGGACCAGCTCGACCTCAAGATCCTCCGGAAACACCCCGCCGTGGCCGACCCGATGGGGCCGGACTTCGACTACGCCGCGGAATTCCGGACCCTCGACCTCGACGCGCTGGCGAGAGACGTCGACGAGGTGCTGACGACCTCGCAGGAGTGGTGGCCCGCCGACTTCGGCCACTACGGGCCGCTCGTGGTCCGGATGGTGTGGCACTGCGCCGGGACGTACCGCGCCGACGACGGCCGCGGCGGCGCGGCCACGGGCATGCAGCGCTTCGCGCCGCAGAACAGCTGGCCGGACAACCGCAACCTCGACAAAGCGCGCCGGCTGCTGTGGCCGGTCAAGAAGAAGTACGGCCGCAAGATCTCCTGGGCCGACCTGATGGTGTTCGCGGGCAACCGCGCCCTGGAGACGATGGGCTTCACGACGTTTGGTTTCGCCGGCGGCCGCGTGGACGTGTGGGAGTCCGACGACGACGTCTACTGGGGACCCGAGCGGGCGTGGCTCGGCGACGAGCGGCACCGCGGCGTCCGGGACCTGGAGAAACCACTCGCGGCCGTGCAGATGGGGCTCATCTACGTCAACCCGGAGGGGCCGCACACCGTCCCGGATCCCGTCACCTCCGCCCGCGACATCCGCGAGACGTTCCGCCGCATGGCGATGACCGACGAGGAGACCGTCGCGCTGATCGCGGGCGGGCACACGTTCGGCAAGACCCACGGTGCGGCTGAGCCGGACACTCACCTCGGTCCCGAACCCGAGGCGGCCGCTCTCGAGGAGCAGGGCCTGGGCTGGCGTTGCGGCTACGGCACCGGCAAGGGGGCGGACGCCATCTCCAGCGGCCTCGAGGGTACGTGGACGCCGACCCCGACGAAGTGGGACAACAGTTTCTTCGAGACCCTCTTCGGCTATGAGTGGGACCTGGAGCTGAGCCCCGCCGGGCTGTGGCAGTGGATCCCGCGCGACGGCGGCGGGGCCGGGACCGTGCCCGATGCGCACGACCCGGCCAAGACGCACGCCCCGACGATCCTGACCACGGACCTCGCGCTGCGGGTGGACCCGGTTTACGAGCCGATCGCCCGGCGTTTCCTCGAGAACCCCGACCAGCTGGCGGAGGCCTTCGCCCGGGCGTGGTTCAAGCTGACGCACCTCGACCTGGGCCCGAGCCGGCGTTACCTCGGACCGCTGGTCCCGCGGGAGACGCTGCTCTGGCAGGACCCGATCCCCGCCGTGGACCACGAACTCGTTTCCCCGGCGGACATCGACGCGCTCAAGGCCGAACTCCTCGCCTCTGGGCTCTCGGGTGCCCAGCTCGTCTCCACGGCCTGGGCGTCGGCTTCGACGTTCCGCGACAGCGACAAGCGCGGCGGGGCAAACGGGGCGCGCCTCCGCCTCGAACCGCAGCGGAGCTGGGAGGTCAACGAGCCCGACGAGCTTGCGCAGGTGCTGCGCACGCTGGAGGGGATCCGGGAGTCTTTCACGCGCTCGCGAAGCGATGGCAAGAAGATCTCGCTCGCCGACCTGATCGTGCTCGGCGGGGTGGCCGCCGTCGAGCAGGCCGCGAGGAACGCCGGCCACGACGTGGAAGTCCCGTTCACGCCGGGACGCATGGACGCGACGCAGGAGTGGACCGACCCGGAGTCCTTCGCCGCGCTCGAACCGGCCGCGGACGGGTTCCGCAACTACGAAGCGAAGGGTGGCCGGTTGCCCCCGGAGCGCGCGCTGGTCGACCGGGCGAACCTGCTGACCCTGAGCGCGCCCGAGCTGACCGTCCTCGTGGGTGGCCTGCGCGTCCTCGGTGCGAACCACCACCACTCGCCACTGGGCGTCTTCACGTCCCGGCCCGGAGCATTGACCAACGACTTCTTCGTGAACCTGCTCGACATGGGCGTGCAGTGGCAGCCGCGAACGGGATCCGGTTCGGCGCCGGAGATCTTCGAGGGCCGCGACCGGGCCACCGGCGAGCTCAAGTGGACCGGCAGCCGGGTCGATCTGGTCTTCGGCTCGAACTCCGAGCTGCGGGCGCTCGCGGAGGTCTACGCGAGCGACGACGCGGGGGAGAAGTTCGTGCGAGACTTCGTGGCTGCCTGGGACAAAATCATGAACCTCGATCGGTACGACCTCACCTGACCCCGTCGGGACCGGAACACGGGGCCGCGAGCCGAATTTTTCACCGCCCGCCGCGGCCTCGCCGGGGGAGTTTTTTTGGTTCTCCCCCACCGCTCAGCGGCCCTGGATCGGCTGTGAACGGTAGCCGGTGGCCGCTGAACGGCATCGGCGCTCTCGCCCGCCTCCCGCGCTTGTCGACGTGATTTCTCCGGCGTAGCGTGCGTATTGACTACCGATTTTCCATCGGACGTCGGACGCGGCGGGGAATGCGATCGGATTTCGCAGAATTTTCCGTGCGGAAATGTGCATCGCCGCGACAGTGCGCCTTCGATGTGACCGATGCGAAGTCGGCACAGGGATTCGGGATGAGGAGGGTGAAGGCCGATGACGACAGCGCCAGAGCGGGCTGACTTGCTCAAAGAGCTCGGGTTGGACGTGCAGAACCACGCGACGCTGGGCCGTGTGCTGGGCACCGGGAAGATCGCGCGGGCCACCGAAGGATCGGATGGCCGCATGAAGGCGACGATTCGCATCAACGAGGATGAGCTGACCTGGGACCCCTCCATTCTCGTCATGCCCCACGAGGGAGATATCGACCTCGAACTGATCAATGACGACAAGAACACCCACTGCGCGCTCTTGCCGAGCAATGGTGACCGGAAATTCATCTGGTTGGTGAACCATTCGCGCGGACGCGCGACGCTCAACCTCGACGGGCCGGGCTACTACTGGTTCAGCTCGCCCACCGGGAACGACGAGGGCCGTGGGCTGACCGGTGCCATCGTCGTCCTGGGCGACGCGCCGCCGGAAGCGCGACTCGACCGGCCCGACCAACCGCAACCGTAGAGGGAGGAAGAGGACATGACGACCTCGGAGGACTACGTCGACGCCGGTGAGGCCATCGACCAGGGAAACCTCAGCGGCAAGATTCCGGGCGGGGAGGTCGCTCCGCCGGTGACGTCCGGCGTGAACTACGAGCGCATCCTCAACGCCCGCCAGGAGCCCCACAACTGGCTCACCTACTACGGCGCGTACAACGGGCAGCGGTACAGCCCGCTGGACCAGATCAACACCGAGACCGTCAAACGGCTCGTTCCCGCCTGGGTGTTCCAGGCCGGCACGACCGGCCTGATCGCGGGCGCCTCGACCTACTCGTTCGAAGCCGCCCCGATCGTCGTCGACGGGGTCATGTTCCTGACCGGCTGGGACGGCTGGATCTGGGCCCTGGACGCGAAGACGGGGGTGGAGATCTGGCGGTACAAGCACGCCGTGCCGTTCGACGTCTCGCTGTGCTGCGGCAACGTGAACCGCGGGTGCGCCGTGGCGCAGGGAAAGGTGTTCTTCGTCGCGGCGAACGCCCGGCTGCTCGCGCTCGACGCCACCACGGGCAAGCGGGTGTGGACCAAGACCTACGGCGACGTACGGGCCGGTGAGAGCGCCACGGTCGCCCCGCTGATCGTGAAGAACATGGTCATCGTGGGCAGTTCCGGCGGTGAGTTCGGGGTGCGCGGCCACCTGGACGCGTTCGACCTCGAGACCGGCGAGCACCAGTGGCGCTGCTACATGGTGCCGAAGCCCGGTGAGCCCGGTTCCGAGACCTGGCCCGCCGACGGCGAGGCCTGGGCGCGCGGCGGAGCGAACTGCTGGGTCACCAGCACGTTCGACCCCGAGACCAACCTGCTCTACGTGGGCACCGGCAACCCGGCGCCCGACTTCGACGGTGAGGTCCGGGAAGGCGACAACCTCTACACCGACAGCATCGTCGCCGTCGACGTGGACAGCGGCCAGATTCGCTGGCACTACCAGTGCACGCCGCACGACCTGTGGGACTACGACAGCATCGCCGAGTGCATCCTGTTCGAAAAGGACGGCCGCAAGCTGCTCGGGCACTTCGACAAGAACGGCTACTTCTACGTGCTCGACCGCACGGACGGCTCGCTGGTCCAGATCACCCCCTTCGTCGACCGCATCACGTGGGGCGCGGTCACGCGGGAGGGCCAGGTCACGGCCAAGGTGTACCCGGAGAAGGAAGGCGAACCGGTCCACTTCTACCCGGGTCCGGCCGGGGCGAAGGAATGGACCCACGCGTCCTACAGCCCGAAGACCGAGCTCTTCTACGTCCCGGTCCAGGACACCGGGGCCACGGCGACCCGGCGGCGCCGGGAGTTCAGGGAGAGCATCCCTTATTGGGGCGCGGGTGTTCAGGTGGATGCCGAAGACATGGCCGGATCGGTCAGCGCGTTCGACGGCAGCGGCGAGGAGAAGTGGCGCTGGCGCAACGAACTGCCGATGTGCGCGTCGACGCTGGCCACCGGCGGCGACCTCGTGTTCGCCGGCGAAGCCACCGGCGAGTTCAACGCACTCGACGCGCGCACCGGTGAGCTGCTCTGGCAGTTCCAGTGCGGCAGCGGCCACCACAGCAGCCCGACCACCTACATGGTCGACGGGCGGCAGTACATCGCCGTGCCGGTCGGCTGGGGCGGCTGGGCGGAGGGGTTCCTGCCCGGCATGCTGGGCGCGGGGCACGGAAGCGCCCTGTTCGTCTTCGCCCTGCCGGAAACTTCGTGACACTGGAGGAGAACCTGCCGCGATTCGGGCAGAGGAGGTGAATCCATGGAGTCTCAACTCGTTGCGTGGGAGACGCCCGAGTTCGACGAGATCGGAGTCGCACCCGAGGTGACCATGTACATCGCTCAGCTGGACGACTAGGGGACGTTGGGTGGCGCCGGAGCAGGTCCGGCGCCACCCGGCGGTTCGGGACGACCACGGACGGGGTGGCGGGATGTGGCTGCGGGTGCTGGGCTCGGCTGCGGGGGGTGGATCCCCGCAGTGGAACTGCGGCTGCCCGGTGTGCGCCGCCATCCGGTCCGGAGCCGGGGTCGTGCGCACCCAGTCCTCGGTCGCGGTGAGCGCCGACCGCCGGAGGTGGTACCTGATCAACGCTTCGCCCGACGTGCGGACGCAGATCGAGGCGTTTCCGGAGCTCCACCCGCGCACCGGCCGGACGTCGCCGCTGGAGGCGGTGCTGCTCACCGATGCCGAGCTGGACCACACGCTGGGGCTGTTGCTGTTGCGCGAAGCCCGCGCTCTGCGGCTCTACGCCACACCGGCCGTGCACAAGACGCTGTGCGACGGCACCGGGGTGCTGCGCACGCTCGAACGGTACTGCCCGGTCGAGTGGACGGCGGTCCTCCCCGGCACCGACGTGCCGCTGGGCGACGGGCTGTCCTGCCGGGCGTTCGACGTGCCCACCACGAAGCAGGCCCGGTTCGGGCCCGGGGCGGACCACGGCCGGGTGGTGGGCTACCGGCTGACCGACGAGCGCAGCGGGGCGAACCTGGTCTACCTGCCGGGGGTGCAGGCGCTGATGCCGGAGCTGCGCGCGCAGCTCGAGGGCTGCGAGTGCCTGCTGATCGACGGCACGTGCTGGAGCGACGACGAGCTGGTGCGGCTCGGCCTCGCCGGCAAGACGTCCCGCGAGATGGGGCACCAGCCCATCGGCGGTGCGGACGGAACTCTGGCGCAGCTCCCGTCGCTGAACGCGCGGCGGGTGATCTTCGTACACCTGAACAACACCAATCCGGTCCTGCTGGACGACAGCCCAGAGCGGCGCGTCGTGGCCCAGACCGGTGCGGAGGTGGCCGTGGACGGACTCGAGGTCGAGGTGTAGCGCTGTGACGACGACAACCAGGACAACCGCCGCGACCCAGGACGTTTTCGTCGAGGTGTTGCGGGCCCATTCGCGCCGGTACCACGACCAGCACCCGTTCCACGTGCGGATGAACGCCGGCCTGCTGAGCCGCGGGCAGATCCGGGGCTGGGTGGCCAACCGCTTCTACTACCAGGAGAACATTCCCCGCAAGGACGCGGCGATCCTCTCGAATTGTCCCGACCTCGAAGTCCGCCGCCGGTGGATCCGCCGGATCGTCGACCACGACGGCCGGCACTCCGGGGAGGGTGGCATCGAAGCGTGGCTGCGCCTGGGCGAGGCCGCCGGCCTGACTCGCGAGGAGATCCAGGACCACCGGCACCTGGTTCCGGGGGTGCGGTTCGCGGTCGACGCGTACGTGAACTTCACCCGGACGCGCCCGTGGGTGGAGGCGGTCGCGTCGTCGCTCACCGAGCTGTTCGCCCCCGACCTGATGGCGCAGCGGCTGGCCGCGTTCGAGCGGTGGTACCCGTGGCTCGACCCCGCGGGCCTGACCTACTTCCGCGCCCGCCTCGAGCAGGCCCCGCGAGACTGCGAGCACGCCCTCGAAGTGGTCACCGCGCACTGCCTGTCCGCCGAGTCGCAGGCCCGTGCCGTCGATGCGCTGTCGTTCAAGTGCGACGTCCTGTGGAGCCTGATGGACGCCGTCGACAAGGCCTACCCGGAGTGACCACAATGGACCCGACGAAGACCGGAACGACGGCCCGGCCCGAAGTGTCCACAACGGATCGGCCCCGGCTGGCTCGCCACGTGCGCCTGACCTTCAGCGAGGCCCGGCAGCAGCGCGTCCTGCTGCACCCCGAGACGGTGGTGGTGCTGAACGGCAGCGGTGCCGACATCCTCGAGCTGTGCGACGGGCGGCGCACCGTGGCCGAGATCGTGGCCGAACTGGGCGCGCGGTACCGGAGTGTCCCCGAGGAGGAGGTGCGGCGGTTCCTGACCCGGCTCGTCGCCCGGCGCTGTGTGGAGCTCAACGATGGATAGCCCCTTCGGACTGCTCGCCGAGCTCACGTACCGCTGCCCGCTGGCGTGCGCGTACTGCTCGAACCCGCTGAACCTGGCCGACTACTCCGACGAGCTGACCACCGGCGAGTGGCGGCGGGTGCTTCTCGAGGCCCGCGACCTGGGGGTCCTGCAGTGCCACCTCTCCGGTGGGGAACCGCTGCTGCGGCGCGACCTCGCGGAGATCGTGGCGGAGGCCCACGAGCTTGGCCTCTACACCAACCTCGTCACCAGCGCCCTCGGCCTCTCGCGGGCGAGGGCCGAGCAGCTGCGGGCCGCTGGTCTGGACCACGTGCAGGTCAGCATCCAGGCCGACGAACCCGTCGTGTCCGACCGGATCGCCGGGACCCCGTCCTTCCGGCGCAAGATCGAGGCGATGGGTGTGGTCAAGGAGCTGGGCTGGCCGCTGACCCTGAACGTGGTGCTGCACCGGCAGAACATCGGCCGCGTCGCCGAGCTGCTCGAGCTGGCCGAGGAAGCCGGCGCCGACCGGGTGGAGCTGGCCAACACCCAGTACTACGGCTGGGCGTGGCGAAACCGCGACGCGCTGCTGCCGAGCCGGGCCCAGCTCGACGCGGCCGAGGTCGTCGTCCGGGCCGCCCGCGAGCGCCTGCGGGATCGCATGGAGGTCGTCTACGTCCTGCCCGACTACTACAGCCGCTACCCGAAACCCTGCATGGGCGGCTGGGCGGCGCGCCAGCTGACCGTGACGCCGAACGGCGACGTCCTGCCCTGCCCGGCCGCCCAGTCCCTGCCCTTGCCGAGGGCCAATGTGCGGGACGAGACGCTGGCGCGGATCTGGGCCGGCGCACCGGTGATGACCGCGTTCCGGGGTACGGGCTGGATGCCGGAACCGTGCCGCAGCTGCGATCGGCGGGAGCTCGACTTCGGTGGGTGCCGCTGCCAGGCGTTCCAGCTCACCGGCGAGGCCGCCCGCACCGACCCGGTCTGCCACCTGTCGCCCGACCACCACCTCGTCACCCGGGCGGTCGAGGCCGCGAACGCCGAGTCGCGGACCGACGACGCGCCCTTGTTCCCCCGCCCGCACCGGGCCGGCCGCTCCCCGGTCTGAGCCCGGCTCAATCCGTTTCGATCGGGGCGCCGCCGAACACGGCGAAGCTCACGGTCCAGTAGGCGATGTACAGCGCGAGCAGGACGAACCCGTGCCAGCGCCTCAGCCGGCGGGTGCCGAGGAAGTACGCCGCGAGGGCGGTCATGCCGACCAGCACCGGCAGGTGCCAGGACAGGACGTGGTCGCCGACGACGATGCTGCCGCCCGCGAGCAGGATGATGCCGAGCTTCGCGGTCACGCCGAACACCACGCTGCCGATGACGTTGCCGACACCGAGTTCGGGCGCGCCCTTGCGGGTGGGTTCGACGGTCAGGAACACGTCCTCGAGGGTGAGCACGAGGGTGGCGATCGTCGCGCCGAACAGCGCTCCCTGGATCTGGTAGTCCTGCAGGATGCCCTGGGTGCCGTAGCTGGTGATGGCGGCGCCGGCGACGAGTCCGGCCAGCGCGAGCACGGCCAGCGCGATGGCGGCCCAGCCGGGAATCGGCCGCTCCTTGGTGAAGGGCACCGTCACGACGAACGGCGGCTTGTCGGTGGGTACCTCGGCGGGGTCGCGCGTGACCGCGTGGCCGGTTCCGGTTCCGCTTCCGCCCGGGCTCGCCCCGACCTCCAGCTTCTCGAGGATCTCCGCGTTGCGGAAAACGGGTGTGGTCCGCTTCAGCTCCCGGCTGGCCACGTAGCCGATGAAGAGCACGAACAGCAGTACGAGAACTGCGCCGTAAACCGGGGTGAGGGGCCCGAAGACGATGAACGGGACGAGCACCACCGGCGCGGCGACGAACAGCGCGAGGTAGGGGCGAGGAATGTTCACCTTCGTCGGGGAAATGATCGCGGCGAGGGCGAGCACGATTCCGATCATCGAGATGGCGGTGCCGAACACGGTGCCCAGGGCGACGTCGCTGAGGTCTTCGATGTTCAGCGCCACACCGAGGGCGACGTCGTCGAATTCTATGCCGGTGAAGATGATCGCGAGCAGGAATACGGAGATGCGCAAGCCGGCCGCCGCGCCGACGACGTAGATGATCAGCTTTTCCGCGCTGTAGATCAGCAGCGCGGCACCAGCGATGAAAATCAGTATCGACATAGTACTGGAGGTCCTTTCCGCCAAGCTCGAAAAGGTCAGTGCTCGGGTCGACCGACAGCCAGTCGCTGTCCCCACTCCGATCGTCGCAGGTCCGGGCCAATTCGGCTACGGTCACTCACCCACGTGAAAACAAGGGGAAACAACCGTCCCGTGCACGGGCGGAATCCGGCGATTTCCGTTGCGGACGATCGCGTCCGGTGCCGTTACAGCCGGGCCCGGAACCGCGCGAGCCGCCCCACGGCCGCGGCCACGAGGGTCGCGACGAGAACGAGACCCACCGCCACGCTCAGCTGCATCGGGGCCAGCGTGCCGAGGTGGAGCAGCGAGCTGAACGACGTGGTGGTGGCGGCGAGTCCGGTCAGCACCGCCACGGCGGCCCAGGCGGGGAACGCGGGGTTGGTTTTCCAGGTCAGCAGGGGCCGGGTGCGCAGGGTCCAGGCGATGAGGACGTGGGCGGCCAGCCAGGCGAACACGGCGCCCGCGCTGGCCTCCGCGGCGCCGGCACCGGCGGCGGTGAGGATCAGGTAAGCGGGCAGGACCGCGAGGGTGAGGGTCGCCGCGGTGATCGCGATGGCGGTCAGCACCGTGCGGTCGAGGAACCGGGCGCCGGGCGGGCGTGGCGGGTGGTGCATCGCCTGGGGTGCGGTTGGTTCGGCGACGAACGCGACTGTGGCGCCGAGGTCCATGAAGATCTCGAGCAGCACGATGTGCACCGGCTGGAAGGGGCTGGGCAGGCCGGCGGCCAGTGCGGCGAGCAGGACGACGACGAGGGCGAGTTTCGCGCCGAGGTAGAAGGCGACGGCGCGGCGGAGCTGGGCGGTGATGTTGCGGCCGGTGGCCGTCGCGTCCACGACGGTCGGGTAGGCGTCGTTGGTGAGGATGAGGCCGGCGGTGGTGCGGGCCAATTCGGCGCTGCGCCGGCCCAGGGCGATGCCGACGTCGGCAGCGGCCAGCGCGGGCGCGTCGTTGGCCCCGTCGCCGGTGACCGCGACCACTTCGCGGCGGTGCTGCAGCAGCCGGACGATCCGGTGCTTGGTGGCCGGGGTGGCACGAGCGATCACGCTGCCGTGCTCCAGCCGGGCGTCGAGCTCGGCATCGGCCATCGTGTCGACCGCGGTGCCGGAGAGGGTGTGACCCGCAGGCAGCCCGGCCCGCAGCGCGATCGCGGTGGCCGTGGCCGAGTGGTCTCCGGTGACCACGATCGTGGCCACTCCCGCTCCGGTGAGCGCGGCGATCGCCTCGGGCACGCCGGGCCGGAGCGGATCGTCGAACGCGGCCAGCCCGACGTAGGTCAACCCGTGCTCGGCCTGCTCCCGATCGGTGGGGGCCGTGGACAGGGTGCGCCGCGCGAAGGCGATCACCCGCAGGCCGCGCTCCGACAGCCTGGCCACGGCGTCTTCTGCCTCCTGGCGGGTAAGCAGGTCGACGTCACAGCGGTCCAGCACTGTCTCCGGTGCCCCGGACACCGCCACCCCCAAGCCCGCGTCGAGGTCGTCGCCGAGGGTGTGGACGCGGGAGACGAGCTTGCGCGCCGGGTCGAACGGGAACACCGCGATCTCACGGCCGCTGCCGGCGAGGCCGGCCTCCTCAGCGGCGCTCGCGAGCTCGACTTCCAGCGGTTCCCGGCGGGTGGCGTGCGTGGGTTGGCAGGCCAGGGCGACGGCGAGCACTTCGTGGCGGTTGCCGATGATCTCGGCGAGCTGGAGGTGGTTCTCGGTCAGCGTGCCGGTCTTGTCCGTGACCACGGTCGTCACGGCACCCAGGGTCTCGCCCGCGCGCAGCCGCCGCAGCAGCGCACCGCGGCGAGCCAGCTGGCGCCCGCCGATCGCCAGCAGCAACGTGATCAGGATCGGCAGTTCCTCGGGCACGGTGGCGAACGCGAGGGTCAACCCGGACAACAGCATCTCCCGCCACGGCTGTCCGGCGAGCAGACCGACCGCGGGCACGAGCACGCTGGCGGCGATCGCGACGACCAGCACCGCTTTCGCGAGCTGCGACAACGCGATCTGCAGCGGGGTCGGGGGTTCCTTGGTCCCGGCGACCAGCTTGCCCAGCCGTCCCAGCTCGGTCGCCGCGCCGGTGGCGACCACCACCGCCCGGCCCGCGCCGGCGTGCACCGGGCTGCCGCTGTGCAGCAGGCTGGACCGCTCGGCCAGCTCGGTCGGCGCGGGTACCGGGTGGGCGCTCTTGCCGGCGGGGGCGGACTCCCCGGTCAGGCTCGACTCGTCCACGCGCAGCCCGTGCGAGGCCAGCACGCGGGCGTCGGCCGGCAGCACGTCCCCGGCCTCGACGACCAGGACATCACCGGGAACCAGCTCCGCGGCCGGCACTTGCACCACGCCGTCTTCGCGCACGAGGCGAGCGGTGGGCGCGGTCATCGCCCTCAGCGTGGCGATCGCGCGGGTGGCCCGCAGCTCGGTGAAGGTTTCCACCACGGCGACCACGGCGACCACCGTGCCGATCGCGATCGCGTCGCGGAGCTCTCCGAAGATCGCCGACAGCACCGCGACGGCGATCAGCAGCAGCTGCAGGGGCTCGGTGAAGGACTCCGCCAGCTCGTGCCACCACGGCTCCGGCTTGCGCCTGATCGGGGTGTTCGGGCCGAACCGGTCGAGGCGGCGCGCCCGTTCGGCGGCCGGCAAGCCGTTCGGCCCCGACTTCAGCCGGTCGAGCACCGCTTCGGCGCTCAGCGCGTGCCAGGCGGCTGCCGGCTCCGCCGGGCCAGTCGCCTGGATCTGCCCGGCCTGTCCACTGTGGGCGGTCATGGTCCCTCGACCGCCCGGGGCCACACGCCCTGGTCGAGCGGGGCCGTCGCGTCGGCGGGAGCCTCGACGCTCAGCGTCGCCTGCTCGAACGCCGCCAGCGCGTCCGCCGCGTGGGCCACCGCGTCGCGGGCCGCCTTGCCGCCAGGGGCCTCGAAGTAGTCCCGGGCGGCGATCTTGGCCAGCCACGAGCGGAACCGTTCGAGGTCGGCCTCGGATTCCTCGACCTCGGCGTAGGTGGCGTTGCCGCGCGCCAGCTCCTTCTCCAGCTCGTCCAGGAACGCCGGCAACCGGTCCAGCACCTCGGCGTACTCGGTGTCACGCGCGGCGTTGAACTCGGCAATCATCGCCTGCTCCTCGGCCGCGACGGTGAAGCCCATCGACAGCACCCGGGCGGTCCCGCCCTGGTGCCGGATGCGATCCACCAGCCGGCGCACGTCCTTCACCACCTCCGGTCGCGCGGGCAGCAGACAGACCGACTGTTGCAGGTACAGCGCGCCCAGCGAGCGCAGCTTGCGCCACACCTGCACCCGCAGCGCGTCGGCGGCCTTGGCGGTCGAGGCGCTGACCAGCAACCACTCCCGCTCGCGCGATTCGCTCGTCACACGGCGATGTTACGGGAGTTACATCGGGGTGTCGACGCCGCCCCGCGCTGCGCCTTTCACCCGGCGGTGTTGATGCCCACGGCCAGAGCCAGGGCGGCCGCTTCGCCGCGGGAGCTCACGTCCAGCTTTTTGAGGACGCCGGCGACGTGGAATTTGACGGTGCTTTCGGTGATGCCCAGTGCGTCGGCGATGGACTTGTTGCGCTGCCCCCGGGCCACGAGACGCAGGACCTCGAGCTCGCGACGGTTCAGCGTCGAGAGCACGGCTTCGTCCGCGTGGTCCTGCGTCGCTTCGAACGGCACGTGGATGGTGACGCGGCCGCCCCAGCCGGCGATGGCGTCGACCTCGACGGTGGCGCCCAGCGTTTTCGCGCGTCCGTCGAGCTGCCGGCGCAGGCCGGCGGCGTCGAGGTGGCCGGATCCGCGGTCGCGGACGTCCAGGTGGAGCGCGGTGGTATCCGTCGACCAGGCGATCCTCAGCCGGGCCAGGTCGGGCTGGGCGGTGAAGGCCAGCACCGCCGTGCCGGTCATGGCCCGGGCGGCGTGGGCGATTTCGCCGGGCAGCGGGTGCGCGTCCTTCGGCGGTGCGACGAATTCCAGCTCCGCGTCGTGGTGGCGCAGCATCTGCCGGATTTCCTTGCGCAGCCTGGTGAACGCGCTCTGCGCCGGCTCTTCGGAGTGGGCGAGATCGGACTTCGGAGCCGAGCGCAGGGCCACCAGAGCGGCCGAGGCGGAGTCGGTGGCGGCGAGCCGGGCGCGGTAGTCGTCCAGCCGGCTGGAGCGCAGTGCGGTCAGGATCGTGACGAGCGTGGTTTCGTGAGCCGCGGCCATTTCGGCGATGGTGCGGGCGCGTTCGGCCGAGGCGGCGCGGGACTCGGCGAGGTAGTCCGGGCTGGCCTGGGCGACCTGCTGGCGGATCGAGGTCGCGACGATCCCGAACATTCCCGCCAGGAGCGCCGGCCGGGGGAAGGGTGTCCGCGGGGACCGTGGGACGAGCACCAGCAGCGTGCCGCCCGCGTCCAGCACCGTCCAGACGGTTCGGTCGATACCGCCGAGCGTGGCTTTGGTGGTCAGCGCGCGTTCGTGCGCGACGGCCGTTTTGAGCTTCTCGAGCTCGGCGATGGTGATCTTGTCGGTGATCGCCTTGGCCCCGGCGACCTTGCGGGGGCGGCCGGTGCACTCGAGGGTGAAGATGACGAGCGCCTGGTGCGGCCAGCCGTCGGCGAGGAACCGTGAGAACCGGGCAGCGATCTCGCGCAGCGGGCCCTGGATGACTTCCCGCAGTTCGGTCAGCTCGATGTGGTCGGACACCGGGAAGAGGCTAGCGATCACCGGCCCTGGCCGGAAGACCAGGTTTCCCTCGACCGACGACCAGGTCGCCCTCGCGCCCGCCCGTTCTAGGGTCGCGTCAGTCATGCGTTGCCGCGCATGCCTTTTTCGACGAGGAGTGGAGGCTGCAGGGAATGCCACAGCAGGTGCGCGGGGTGATCGCCCGGTCGAAGGGCGCGGCGGTCGAGCTGGTTGACATCGTGATCCCGGACCCCGGGCCCGGCGAAGTGGTCGTCGCGATCGCGGCGTGCGGCGTCTGCCACACCGACCTGACCTACCGCGAAGGCGGCATCAACGACGAGTTCCCGTTCCTGCTCGGCCACGAAGCCGCCGGGACCGTGGAAAGCGTCGGTGCCGGCGTCGAATCGGTCCGGCCGGGGGATTTCGTCATCCTCAACTGGCGGGCGGTGTGCGGGCAGTGCCGGGCGTGCAAGCGCGGCCGCCCGCAGTACTGCTTCGACACGTTCACGGCGAACCAGCGGATGACGCTGACCGACGGTACCGAGCTGACCCCGGCTCTGGGCATCGGCGCCTTCGCGGACAAGACACTCGTCCACGCCGGACAGTGCACGAAGGTCGACCCGAGCGTGGACCCGGCGGTCGCCGGCCTGCTCGGCTGCGGCGTGATGGCCGGCCTCGGCGCCGCGGTCAACACCGGTGCCGTCGGCCGCGGCGACTCGGTGGCTGTCATCGGCTGCGGGGGAGTGGGCGACGCCGCGATCGCCGGAGCCCAGCTCGCCGGGGCGACGACGATCGTCGCCGTCGACCGCGACGAGCGGAAGCTCGCCTGGGCGCGCGACCTCGGCGCGACGCACACGGTCAACGCGGCGGAGACCGACGCGGTCGCCGCCGTGCAGGAGCTGACCGGTGGCTTCGGGGCCGACGTCGTCATCGACGCGGTCGGGCGCCCCGAGACGTGGCAGCAAGCGTTCTACGCGCGCGACCTGGCCGGCACCCTGGTGCTCGTCGGCGTCCCGACCCCGGACATGCGGCTCGAAATGCCGCTGCTGGACTTCTTCTCCCGTGGTGGCTCGCTGAAGTCGTCCTGGTACGGCGACTGCCTGCCGGAGCGGGACTTCCCGATGCTGATCGACCTGCACCGGCAGGGCCGGCTCCCGCTGGACCGGTTCGTCACCGAGCGGATTTCCCTCGACGACGTCGAAAAAGCCTTCCACACCATGCACGTCGGCGAGGTCCTCCGCTCCGTGGTGGTCCTGTGAGCGGTGCGCTGCGGATCGACCGGGTCGTGACGTCGGGGGTCTTCTCGCTCGACGGGGGCACGTGGGACGTCGACAACAACGTCTGGCTCGTCGGCGACGACGACGAGGTGGTGGTCGTGGACGCCGCGCACGACGAGAAGGCGATCACCGAAGCGGTCGGCGACCGCAACGTCGTCGCCGTCGTCTGCACCCACGGGCACAACGACCACGTCACCGTCGCTCCGCAGTTGGGGGAGCACCTCCACGCGCCGGTCCTGCTGCACCCGGGGGACAAACAGCTGTGGGAGATGACCCACACCGGGCAGCGGTTCTGGCGCGCCGAGGACGGCGAGCGGATCGCGGTGGCGGGCACCGCGCTCGAGGTCGTCCACACCCCGGGCCACTCGCCCGGTTCGATCTGCCTGCACCTGCCCGAAGCCGGCGCCCTGTTCACCGGCGACACGCTGTTCGCCGGCGGCCCCGGCGCGACCGGCCGCTCGTTTTCCGACTTCCCGACGATCATCTCCTCGATCCGCGACCGGATCTTCGCGCTGCCCGAGGACACGCGCGTCCACACCGGCCACGGCGACGGCACCTCGATCGGAACCGAAGCACCGCACCTGGCCGAGTGGATCGCCCGCGGGCATTGACCTTAGGGCGGGCCTGAGTTGCGGCCGCGATAGTCGACCCGGTCGAACCCGGGTCGACGGCCACCGCGGGAACCACGGCGTGTGCGGTGCCCGACCTGGTCAGCAGGCTCGGGAAGCACGGCGAGAAAGCCACGACCACGCAGCTGCCCGTGGATCGCGCGCGAGCAGTAGGCCTTGTCACCACGGAGCCGCTCGGGCCGCATGTGGGCCCGACCGCGCCCGGCCAGGTGGATTCGCAGGTCCCGCGTCAGCTGCGGGAACATCGGGAACATCGGCGCGTCCCCGGCTTGGCCGGGACCGACCACAGTTGCCAACAGTCGGCCGTTCCCACCGGCGAGGCGGTGCACTGTGCGCTCCAACCGCCGTGGGAACGGCCAATCGCATGATCAAACCTTCCCCGGCCAGCCGGCGCGGTGCCAGCTCCACATCGTCTGCCACCGGCCGAACACCGCCGGCACCTCCCGCCACGCGATCCCGCACCGGTACCGGTAGATGATCCCTTCCACCATCGCCCGTGCACCGGGCAGCGGGCGGCCACACTTACCCGTGCGAACGGGCAACAAGTCCCCGATCAACACCGCTGCTCATCCGACAGCAACTCAAACCGAGACACACCCAGCCGCGCCCCATCGGCCGCGGCTGCTGTCAGAAAGGACCTAGTCGCCGCAGTTGCCCTTGGTGGGGATCGGCTTCTTCGGGTCGAACTGGCCCGGTTCGGCGGTCAGGGAGGGGCCCGCGAAGTCGGGTTCGCTGAAGGCGGGCGCGAGCCGGTTGGCTTTGGAGGCGGTGCACGCGATGCTGGTGAAGTACGAGTTCATCTGGTCCAGCCACAAGCCGCGGCTCGACGGGTCCCAGTGGGCTCCGCTGCGCACGGTGTAGTCGGCGTCGACGCGGACGAAGGGCTCCAGATCGGCGGGGCCGTAGATCACGTGGGTGCCGGGTTCGAAGGCGTAGGCCACGACGTAGGCGACGTGGAGGACCAGCTCACCGCTCTTGCCCGGCCGTGCGGTCATCGTCCCGGTCATCCTCGGCGCGACGGGCAGGAGGTGGTAGCCGTCGGCCAGGAAGGTCAGGTAGTCCTGGGCGTGGGCTTGGATGTCCGCTTTGGCGTCGGGTGCGAACAGGCCGACGTAGCCGGCTGATTTGTGGCCTTCCAGGGTGTCCTGGTCGAATTGGGCGACGGTGATCGCCTGCTTGACCTCGTCCTCGGCGTGCCCGACCTGCTGCGCGGAGAACGACCCGACCGCCTTCGCGGGCGGGATGGTCAGGCCCGCGATGCCCTCGGCCCAGTTCTGGGCCGGGGTGTCGTCGAACGGCCGGGACAGGTCGACGTGCGCGTCGAGGGGCAGGTCGGTCGGCGCGGTGGTAGTGGTCGTGACCGCGGGCGACGTGGACCCGCCCGCAACTGCCGCGGGTGTGCCCGGGTACTGCTCCGAGGTGGCCCGTCCCCAGGCGTAGAAAGCGCATCCCGCCGCGGCCAGGCCGACGAGCACCGCGGCGGAGATCGTCACCCGCTTGCGCAGCCGCGCCCGGCGTCTGCTGCGGCGCAGGCCGATCCAGGCTTCCTTCTCGGCGTGCCGCTGCCAGTCCGGGTCCATCAGGTCCGGATGGTTCTCGATGCCGTGCTCGTCCACTGTCTGCCGCCCCATCTCGTTGATCTCGCACCGGAAGATCGGCGGCCGTGGCCGGCCGTTACACCCGAACGATCTTCGCAACCGTTTCGGAACACGGGTTCCCGCCGCAACCCGGCGAAAGGGGTGAACGTCGCCTTTCGCCGGTCCTGTCCGAGGTGGTGCTGTTCACCTTCGCGACTGTCGCTCAGGACCTCACGAAGCCGCGCTGATCGACCTGGAGCTGGCCTACGAGCCGGACCGGGAGCACCGGAGCCGCGTCGCCGAAACGCACGAGCAGTTCCGGGGCTTCATCGCCCCGGTCCGGCCCGTGCTGCAGCTGCGCCGGCGCTCCGTGACACCGGCCCAGCGCAAGGATCCTCGACGAGCTGCCCGATGCCGCCGCGCGCCGCAGCTGGTTCCGCCGCCGGCGCACCGCCGGCATCATGGGGCTCGAGGTGGAGCTGCCGTCCTGAGCCGCCCGCGCGCTCGGTCGTCGCGGGCAAGCCGCACGGTGTTTCGCCGCGAGGTGGGGATTTTTCGCCGGGTATTCTCGCCTGATGCGTCCCCTTCGGTCTTCCACCAACGTCACCCTCGACGGTTGCCGCGACCACCGGATGATTCCACGGACGCGGACCTGCACCGCCACGCGGCCGAGACCTCGCCCGGGCCGACGCCCTGCTCCTCGGCCGGGTGATCTACCAGATGATGCGGGCGGCGTGGCGGCCGCCGGCGGGAGCGGGGGAGCGCCCTGGCTGAATGGAACCCTTCGCCCGCACGATCGACAAGGCGAAGAAGTACGTCGTTTCGACCACCCTCGACCGGGTCGAGGGGAACGCGCAGGTCGTGCGCGGGATCTGGCGACCGCCGTTCGGCAGCTCGAACAGGAGCCGGGTGCGGGCGTGCAGCTGCCTCTTGCGTTGGCAGAGCTGGGTTTGATCGAGGAGTACGAGTTCGTCGTGCAGCGCCTGGCGGGCCACGGGCCGACGCTGTTCGCGGGCCTGTCGAAGCTCGTCGACGTGAAGCTCGTCGGCCGGCTGGAGTTCGGGTCGGGCGCGGTGGCGATGCGCTGTGAGCGGCGAAGGTCAGCCGTCGCCTTGGAGGAGGGTGAATCCAGTGCACCGCCGATGTCCACTTCGGCCGTCCTGACGGGATCCGCGCTCACGACACCGAGGTTCTGAATGTGCAGTGCCGGGTCGATCGACTGGCGAACCGCCGCGCAGGTGTTTGAGCAGGCCTTGCGAAAACACGGTGTCCGGCCCACGGCGGTGACCGACGTCGAGCTCGCCTGGGACGCGTTCGTCGGCTTCCTGCAGACTGAGCTCACCGGGGTCACACCGGCCGATGAAGACGGTGATGGCTTCGTCGTCCAATGGGGACGCCGTTGCTGGGCCGGCAACCGCCTCCACTTGGATCTGACCAGACAACTCGCGTCGCGCGAAGGCGGCGATGCCGAGGGGCCCGACGGGGAGGCCGAACTCTGGCACGTCGAGTTGCGGCTCGCCTTCGACGATGAGCCGACCCTGATCGCCCTCGAACGCGGGCTGACCGCCGTCGACACCGGGTTCCGGTTCGACCCGATCGGCCCGCCGCGAGCCGCGGCGCTCGCCGAGGTGCGGGCCCAGGCACACCAGCAGGCGCTCGTCCGTGCTTTGTGGACTGCGACTCCGGTCGGCAGCGAGGTGACTTTCGAGCGCGCGTGCTGAGGTGCTCGCCTTCGAAAAGCTCGGGAGCGTGGGTCGGGTGAGCCGTCGGTTTCGCCTGCGATCGACCGCATCGGGCGTGCGTTGCGGGGAACCGGGCGCGGCGTCGGCCGGTCACTCGCGGAGTGGCCGGCCGACGGCGGGTTCAAGAACGCAGCCGGTTCGCAGCACTGGTGAAGCTGCGCAGCCGCAGGCTGTTGGCGACGACGAAGGCGGAGCTGAGGGCCATGGCGGCGCCCGCGAGCATCGGGTTGAGCAGGCCGGCCGCGGCGAGGGGGAGCGCGGCGAGGTTGTAGGCGAACGCCCAGAACAGGTTGCCCTTGATCGTGCGCAGGGTGCGGCGGGACAGGCCGATCGCGTCGGCGGCCGAGCGGAGGTCGCCGCGGACGAGGGTGAGGTCGGCAGCCTCGATGGCGGCGTCGGTGCCGGTGCCCATGGCCAGGCCGAGGTCTGCCTGTGCCAGCGCGGGCGCGTCGTTGACGCCGTCGCCGACCATGGCCACGACCTTGCCGTCGTCCTGCAGCCGCTTGATCACGTCGAGCTTGCCGGCCGGCAGGACTTCGGCGATCACCTCGTCGATCCCGGCTTCCTCGGCCACCGCCCGGGCGACGGCCGTGTTGTCACCGGTGAGCAGGACGGGTGTCAGGCCGAGCCTGCGCAGCCGGGCGATCGCCTCGGCCGACGTCGCCTTGACGGTGTCCGCGACGACGAGGACACCGCGGGCCGAGCCGTCCCAGGCCACGGCGACCGCGGTCTGCCCGCGGTGTTCGGCCGCGGCCTTGGCCGCCGCGAGCTCGCCGGGCAGCGGCTGGCACCAGTCGTCGAGCAGCGCGGGGCGGCCCACCAGGACCGCGTGGCCGTCGACGACACCCTGCACGCCGAGCCCCTCGACGTTGGCGAAATCCTCGACCGGCGCCGGTGCCCCGGTCCGCTCGCGGGCGCCCCGGGCGATCGCCGTGGCGATGGGGTGCTCGGACGCGTGCTCGAGCGCGCCGGCGAGCCGGAGAAGTTCGGCCTCGTCGACTCCGGCGGCGGGGTGGACGCCGGTGAGCGTCATCCGGCCCTCGGTGACCGTGCCGGTCTTGTCGAGCACCACGGTGTCGACGCGGCGGGTGGACTCCAGCACCTCCGGGCCCTTGATCAGCACGCCCAGCTGTGCCCCGCGACCGGTGCCGACGAGCAACGCGGTCGGCGTGGCCAGGCCCAGCGCGCACGGGCACGCGATGATCAGGACCGCGACCGCGGCGGTGAACGCGGCCGCCGTGCCGACACCGCTGCCGAGCCAGAAACCGAGCGTGGCGACCGCCAGTCCGATCACGATCGGCACGAACACGCCGGACACCCGGTCGGCCAGCCGCTGCACGTCGGCTTTGCCGCTCTGCGCGTCTTCGACCAGCTTCGCCATCTGTGCCAGCTGGGTGGCGGCCCCGACTCGGGTGGCACGCACGACCAGGCGGCCGCCGACGTTCACCGTCGCGCCGGTCACGGCGTCGCCCCCACGGACCTCGACGGGTACGGATTCGCCGGTCAGCATCGACGCGTCGACGGCGGAGCTGCCCTCTTCGACGACGCCGTCGGTGGCGATCTTCTCGCCGGGCCGGACCACGAACTGCTCGCCCTCCGCCAGCTCGGCCGTCGGGATGCGGACCTCGGCGCCGCCGCGCAGCACGGCGACCTCCTTGGCGCCGAGCTCGAGCAGCGCTCGCAGCGCCGAGCCGGCGCGGCGCTTGGCCCGCGCTTCGAAGTAGCGGCCGGCGAGGATGAACGTGGTGACGCCCGCCGCGACCTCCAGGTAGAGGTCGGCGGCACCGTCGGACGGGGCGATCGTGAACTCGAACGGGTGCACCATGCCGGGTGTGCCGGCGGTGCCGAAGAACAGGGCCCACAGCGACCACCCGAAGGCCGCCACCACACCCAGCGAGACCAGGGTGTCCATGGTGGCGGCGCCGTGCCGGAGATTCGTCAACGCCGCCCGGTGGAACGGCCACGCACCCCACGTGACGACCGGCGCCGCCAGCGTCAGCGAGAGCCACTGCCAGTACGTGAACTGCAGCGCCGGGACCATGGCCAGCACGATCACCGGCACGGCCGGCACCGCGCTGGCGATCAGCCGCCGCCGCAGGTCCAGCGTGGGGTCGGCTTCGGCCGGCTGGTCGGGCTTCTCCAGCCGCGGCAGGGCGGCGGTGTAGCCCGCGGCCTCGACCGCCGC
Organism: Amycolatopsis sp. FDAARGOS 1241; assembly: GCF_016889705.1. Lineage (NCBI taxonomy): Bacteria > Bacillati > Actinomycetota > Actinomycetes > Pseudonocardiales > Pseudonocardiaceae > Amycolatopsis > Amycolatopsis sp. FDAARGOS 1241. The sequence continues at coordinate 4,624,970 of NZ_CP069526.1, read as the reverse complement.
CACCAGCTCGGCCGGGTCGACGCCCTCCGGCGCCTTCACACGGGCTTTCTCCGTGGCGTAGTTGACGGATGCGGTGACCCCGTCGAGCTTGTTCAGCTTGCGCTCGATGCGGTTGGCGCAGGACGCGCAGGTCATCCCACCGATCGCGAGTTCGAGGTCGGTCACCGGGCCGGAGCCGGCCGTGGTGGTGCTCATGTCGTCTCCTGTCTCGGTCAGTGGCCGTGGTCGTCGCGGTGGGCGTCGGCCGGCGCGGGCGTGCCGGCCGTGGTGAGCGTGAAGTCGGCGGTCCGCACCACGCCGTGGTGGCGGAAGTCGAGGAACAGCCGGTAGGTCCCCGCGCTCGGCACCGCGGCGGCGAACTTCACCGGGGGGCCGGCGGGTGTCTTCCCGTCGCCGGGTGCACCGTCGGGGTGGACGTGCAGGTATGCGAGGTCGCCTTCGCGCAGCGCGACCAAGTGCCCGTACGCGCCAAGATAAGGCTGCAGGTCGGTGACCGGTTTGCCGCCGTGGCTGACGGTCAGGGTGAGTGGCGACGTCGTACCGGTGCCAGCTCGCCGGTGAGCTCGACCTGGTACCCGTCGACCAGGGCCGTGCGGCTGGGCGCGAATGTCGCGGGCCGGTAGTCCCCGGCGACCGAGAGATCGGTACCCAGGGTCATCGGCTTGCCCCCGGTCGGGGCGAAGTCGGCGAACGCGCGGTAGGAACCGGCCGCGGGCAGCGTGAGCGGCACGCGCCACGTGCCGTCCGGTGCCATCTCGGGGTGGACGTGCTGGAAGCCCGCCGTGTCGCGGCGGACCACGATCAGGTGCAACCGCTTTTCGTGCTCGACGTCGAACTTGGTCACAGGCTTGCCGTTCGGTCCGGTGATGGTGAACGAGAACCGGCCCGGTTCCGGCATCCGATCGGGGACCGAAAACGTGTAGCCGTCCCGGCTCGAGGCGAGCCCACCCGGCAGGTCGGCCGCCATGGCCATGGCCGCGTGGTCCTGCGGCGCGGCCTCGGTCATGCCGGCGTGCTCGTCGTTCTCGCTGGTCGCCACCGGAACCGGGCCGGCCGCGTGCCCCACGGCGAAACCGCCGGCGGCGAGCAGGACGAGCACTCCGCCGAACACCGCGAGCCGTGCTGTCGTACGCATCGCTCCTCCTTCGTTGGTGGTTCCGGCCTAGCCGGCGAGCTGGTAACCGGCTTCCTCGACGGCGGCGCGGACCTGCGCCCGCGCGAGCGGTCCGGCACTGGTGACGGTCACGGCTCCGGTGGGCAGGTCGATCACGACGCCGGTGACGCCCGCGATCGCGCCGACCTCTTCGCTGACCGAGGTGACGCAGTGCGAGCAGGTCATCCCGCTGACGGTGTAGGTGGTGGCAATCATGACGCGTTCCCTCCTTGGTACCCCCTGGGGGTACCGATACAGATACACCCCTACGGGGTATCTGGACAAGAGGGATCGCCGCACGGCGTGTTCACACCGCTCGTTGTGGGGGTCTGCGCTGGTCTCGACGCGGCGCTTCCGGCCGGCGTCGGTGCTCCGGTGGCGCGAAGAGGTCCTCCGGCCCACGCCGGTGGTGCCGCCCACGATGAGGGGGCACGACAGGGCGTCGGCGAGGTGGCGCAGGAGCGGGAAGTTCTTGTCGCCGACCGGGCGGCACCGGCGGTCTTCACCAGGTCGGCGACGACGGAAAGCCCGGCTCGCGGCGGGCTTTTGCCTGCTTCGGGTCAGCGTTCCTGCGGGTGCGTGGCGAGTGCCTCGACCCGCACGTCCATCCACTTCCACATCGGCAGCGAAGTCAGGGCTTCGTGCAGGACGGCCGGATCTTCGGCTTCGTACAGCCCGACGGTCGCGTTGCGGCCCGGAACGCGCCAGAGCCGTTTGAGCGTCCCGGCAGCGCGCAGCTGCTGCGCGCGCTCGCGTTCGGCCGCGCGCAGGCGCTCGCGGGTCTCGTCCGAGGTCTCGGGAGGCAGCAGGTTCTCGGTGCGGACCAGGAATTCCATTATTCCTCCGCTCGGGCTACGACTGGGCGATCGTGAGCAGGACGTCCGCGAGCTCGCCGGGCGCGGTCACCATCGCTTCGTGCCCGGTGGTGATCTCGTGCACCGGCCAGCCACGCGCAGCGGCCCGCTGCGCGTGGGGGCGGAACACCCGCATCCAGTCGGTGCACTCGACGAACGCGGCCGGCACACCCTCGCCCGCGCCGGTGAGCCGCAGTGGTTCGGTGTAGGTGAGCCACGGGTGCGGCGTCAGGCGCGGGCCGAGCCAAGCCAGGTCGGTCTCGTCCGTCACCCCCAGCACGGTCAGCGACCGCACCGGGATCAGCCAGCCGAACCCGGGACCGGCCACCGATTCGCGGTAGTGCCCGGCCACCTGCTCCGGCAGCAGGTCGATCGCGGCCTCGCCGTCGCCCCCGGCGAACGCGTCGAGGTACACGCGCTTGCCGAGCCGGTCCGGGACCCGGTCGGCGACGCCCGTGACGACCTGCCCGGCGTAGCTGTGCCCGACCAGCACGACGTTGCGCAGGTCGTGCGCCTCGAGCAGGCCCACGACGTCCTGGACGTGCGTGCCGAGCCCGACGGCGGGGGAGAGCAGGTGCGCGCGGTCGCTGAGCCCGGTCAGCGTCGGCGCGAAGACCTCGTGACCGGCGGCGCGCAGCCCGGGAACAACCCGCTGCCAGGCCCAGCCGCCGTGCCACGCTCCGTGCAGCAGGACGAACGCGGTCATGCGGGTGCGTCTCCGTTCTCGAACAGCGCCAGCGCGGCCGCGGTGTTGGACGCCGGCACGTGGTAGGTGTCGTGGATCCGCGTGATCCGCTCGCTCATCGCGCCCCGCATCACCAGCCACATGATCAGCTCGACGCCCTCCGTACCGGCCTGCGCGATGTACTCCTCGCGCGTGAGCCGCGCGAGCGCCTCCGGATCGTCCTCGATCTTCCGCAGGAACATGCGGTCGAACGGGGTGTTGATCAACCCCGCGCGGGCGCCGGCCAGCTGGTGCGACATGCCGCCGGTGCCGAACACCGCGACGTCGAGCTCCCGCGGGAACGACTCGATCGCCCGCCCGATCGCCTGGCCGAGCGCGTAGCAGCGCGCGGCCGTGGGCTGCGGGTGCTGGATCACGTTGACGAGGACCGGCACCACCGCGCACGGCCACTGCTCGCCCGGGTCCGGGCAGTACACCGACAGCGGCACGGTGAGGCCGTGGTCGACGTCGAGGCGGTGGAAGGTCGCGATGTCGAAGGAGTCGTCGATCAGCCTGCGGACCAGGTGCTCACTCAGCTCCGGCGCGCCGGCGACCGGCGGCACGGGCCGGCGTCCCCAGCCTTCGTCGGCCACCTCGTAGGACTCGGCGGTGCCGATCGCGAAGGTCGGCACCAAGTCGAGGTCGAGGGCGTTGGCGTGGTCGTTGTAGACGATCACCGCGACGTCTGGCCGGTGCGCCGCCATCCACTCCCGGGCCGGGGCGTAGCCGTCGAACAGCGGTTTCCAGTACGGCTCGGCGGTTTTGCCGGTGTCCATCGCCGCGCCGATCGACGGCACGTGCGACGTCGCGAGGCCCCAGGTAACCCTAGCCAAGGTTCCGCCCTCCCGAGCGCATCGCCTCGGCGAACTCCTCGGCCGTCATGCCGGTGAACACCCCTCCGAGGTACTGCATGGACTTCCCGTCCAGCATGGCCAGCTTGTAGGTGTAGAACACGGACCCGCCGAGTTCGAGCATCCCGGTCCAGTCCCGCTCGAGGATCGCCTTCTTCTGCTCCGGCGACAGGCCGAACTCGTCGCAGTAGGCGGACTCGTCGGCGGAGAACCGCCGGCGGTTGCGTTCGTCCTTGAGCGACAGGCACATCTTGTTCAGCGCGTATCCCCGCCGGCTCGCGCCGAGGTCGAGCAGGTAGTCGTCGCGGGCTTTCGTCATCGTTGCTCCTTCCCGGTGCCGCTAGAACACCACCGTCGTGGCGCCGTCACGGACGACGCGGTCGTCGCAGTGCCAGGCGACCGCCCGCGAGAGCACGAGGCGTTCGACGTCCGCCCCTTTGCGCTGCAGGTCGGCGACGGAGTCGCGGTGCGAGACGCGGATCACGTCCTGTTCGATGATCGGCCCTTCGTCGAGGTCTTCGGTGACGTAGTGCGCGGTCGCGCCGACGAGCTTCACGCCGCGCTCCTTCGCCCGCTGGTACGGACCGGCGCCGATGAACGCCGGCAGGAACGAGTGGTGGATGTTGATCACCGGCGCGCCGACCTCGGCGAGGAAGTCACCGGACAGGATCTGCATGTACCTCGCCAGCACCACGAGGTCCACATTGCCCTTGAGGAGGTTCAGCTGCTCCTTCTCCGCGGCCGACTTGTCCTCCTTGGCCACCGGCACGTGGAAGAACGGGATGTCGAAGCCACGCACGTCGTCGCCGAGGTCCGGGTGGTTCGAGACGACCATCGGCACCGTCATGTGCACCTCGTCGCGGCGCTGGCGCCACAGCAGGTCGAGCAGGCAGTGGTCCGCGCGGGAGACGAGGATCGCGACCCGCTTGCGCCGGCGCGCCTCGACCAGCCGGAACTCCAGTCCCAGCTGCTCGCCCAGACGCGCCTCGAGCGCCGCGTTCAGGCCCGCCGCCCGGGTGGGCAGATCCGCGAGGTGGAAGACCGTGCGCTGGAAGAACCGGCCGCCGGACGGATCGCTGCTCGATTGGTCGAGCGAGACGATGTTGGCGCCCTGCTCGGTCAGCACGCCGGACACGGTCGCCACGATGCCCGGCCGGTCCGCGCCTTGCACGATCAGGCGCCCGTAGTCCTCGTCGTGGTCTGGCCCGCTCACGCGCGGACGTCCTTCGCGTCGAGCCGCGCGAGCAGCTCCCGGCGCCACGCCTCGGTCTTCGCGAGTTCGTTGAACGTGAATACGTGCAGGCCGCCGATGGCGCCGCCGCGCGGCGCCTCGGCGGCGAGCCGCAGGGCGAGCTTCGTCGGTTCGTAGCCGTGCGGCAACAGCAACCGCCACAGCAGATTCTGCTGCTTGCGCAGGAACCGAGCCGACTGGCCCAGCCCGATCCCGGCCGAGATCCGCACGAGCTTCTGGCGGTTCACCGGACCCGGTAGTCCGATGTGGACGGGCAGGTCGATCCCGGCGGCGGCGATCCCCGCCGACCACGCGCCGGTGACGCCCGCGTCGAAGCAGATCTGGGTGATGATGCGGGTCGCGAACGGAGCCTTCGCCCGCAAAGCCTCGTCGAGCGCGGCGGCCGGGATGTTCGCGTGCCCCTCCGGGTAACCGCCGATGCCGACCTCGGTGAAGGGGTGGCCGACGTCGGCCATCGCCCGCAACAGGGCGTACGCGTCCGGGAACTCGCCCCCCGGCTTCGGCGCGTCACCCCCGATGACGAACACCGACCGCACCCTGGCCTCGCCCAGGCGAGCCACCACTTCGGCGACGTGGCCGCGATCGGTGAACTGGCGGGCGGGCAGGTGCGGAGCGACCTGGTAACCGTGCCGCTGCAGGCGTTCGGCCAGGTCCACCGTCGGCTCGAGGCCCTTCGCCTCCGTGACGGTGACCGTCAGCGGCACGGTCGGGGGCACGTGCTCGAGCACGTTCTGCTCGGTGCCGCGAAACGGCATCACCTCGTAGCTCATGGTCCGGACCAGCTCGGCCGGACTCGGTCGCCGTCGCTGCGAGCCGGCGACCTCCTGCGGGGTGGTCATGCGCTGCCCTCATCTCTTCGTACCGGACGCGGTGGCGGTCGCGCTCGGCGGCGCCGGCCTGTCACCAGTAGAACGGACCGCCGGGCGTTTTTCGTCCGGCATCGAGGCCGATCTCACCGCGACAAATGACGGGGCTCCGCAAGCGGGAACGGGCGTCCGGGACGAATGACGTAGGTGAGACCGGTCCGCAGGACCTCACATTCGGTTCCGGACGCGCCTAGCGTCCCCCTCGACGGACCGGGACCAGCGCACGGCCCGGGCCCTCCGGCGGCGCGCGACCGCCGCCGGACCGCAGACGCTGTCGCACGAGAACGGACCGCACATGAGCGCGAAAAGCCTGCAGGACGTGGTCGATCAGGCGGGGAACACCGTGGAGCTGCTGCGCAACTCGCAGCTCGGCGCCTACATCTACCCGGTCGTGCCCGCCGAGTTCACCAACTTCCGCCGCGAGGTGATCGCCTGGCGGTCCACGGCCGTGCTGTTCGACCAGACCCACCACATGGTCAACCTCTTCCTGTCCGGCCGCGACGCGCTGAAGCTGATCTCCGACACCGGCATCAACAGTGTCGCGAAGTTCCCGGTCGACTCGGCCAAGCAGTTCGTGCCCGTCTCGCCCGACGGCGGATTGATCGGCGACGGCATCCTCTTCCGGCCGGCTGAAGAGGAGTTCGTGTTCGTCGGCCGCGCTCCGGTGGCCAACTGGCTCACCTTCCACGCCCGCCAGGGCTATGACGTCGAGCTGCGGCTGGACCAGCGCTCGCCGTCGCGGCCGTACGGCAAGCCGGTGACCCGGGACCTGTGGCGCTTCCAGATCCAGGGGCCGAACGCCTGGCCGGTGATCGAGAAGGTCCACGGCGGCCCGGTGGAGCAGGTCCGGTTCTTCCGCATGGGTCACCTCGACGTCGCCGGGGTCCGGGTCCGGACCCTGCGCCACGGCATGGCCGGCGCGCCCGGGCTGGAGCTGTGGGGGCCGTACGAGACCTACGACCTCGTGCGCGAGGCCATCCTGGAAGCCGGGCGCGAGTTCGGGCTGGAGCCGGCCGGGGCGCGAGCCTACTCGTGCAACACCCTGGAGTCGGGCTGGATCCCGTCGCCGCTACCCGCGATCTACACCGGCGAAGCACTGCGCCCGTACCGCGAATGGCTCGGCGCGGACAGCTACGAGGCGACCAACGCCCTGGCCGGCAGCTTCGTGTCCGACCGGATCGAGGACTACTACCTCAACCCCTGGGAGCTCGGGTACGGCTCGTTCGTCAAGTTCGACCACGACTTCATCGGCCGCGACGCGCTCGCCGCCGTCGACCCGCGGAAGCAGCGACGTAAGGTCACCCTCGCCTGGAACGCCGAGGACGTCGGCACACTGCTCACCTCACCGGTGGCTCCCGACGGGCCCGGCTACCAGTTCTTCGACCTGCCCAACGCCAACTACGGCTCGTCGAACTTCGACTCCGTGCTCGACGCCGACGGCAACCCGATCGGGCTCTCGCTGTTCACCGGTTACAGCGCGAACGAACGCGCCGCCCTGTCGCTCGCGACGGTCAACCCCGACGTGCCGCTCGGCGCGGAGGTGCGGGTCGTGTGGGGCGAGCCGGACGGCGGCACCCGCAAGACCACGGTGCAGCCGCACCGGCAGCTCGCCGTCCGCGCTGTCGTCAGCCCGGCTCCGTATTCGGTGATGGCACGCGAGAGCTACCACCCCGGCTGGCGCTCGGCCGTGACGGTGTGAGGCCGCCGTGCCCGCACCGCGTCCCCGCGCCCGGACCGCGCCTTCGCCGCGCCGCCCGCCGGGCCCGCGCGTAGTACGGTGTGCGGGGCCGTCCTCCTCCCCGGGACGGCGACCGTGACGACGAGACTGCCACCGGGTGCCGGAGCCGGCCGAACCACGAGGAGGGTCGCGTGGACGCATGCCAGCGGCGCCTCCGTGGCCGCCGGTCCCGGGTGGTTGCGCGCCGCTCGTGACCGGGCGGTGGTGATCGGCTGTGACCCGGCGGGGCGACGCCTTCCTCGCGAACATCGACCTGAACCTGCTCGTCATCCTGCGGGAGCTGCTGCGCGAGCAGAACGTGACCCGGGCGGCCCAGCGGGTCGGCGTGACCCAGCCCGCGGCCAGCGCCGCACTGGCGCGGCTGCGCCGGCACTTCGGCGACGACCTGCTCGAACGCACGCGCTCGGGGTTCGTCCTCTCGCCGCTGGGGGAGCGGCTGGCCGTCGAAATAGAACCGGTGTACCTGAGCGTCGAACGGCTCTTTTCACCCGAACCGGAATTCCACCCTGAAGACACCGAGCGTGAATTCACCGTCTTGACCAACGACTACGTTCTCGCCGCGTTCGGTGAACCGCTCTCGCGCGCACTCCACGCGGCAGCACCCCGCGCGCGGTTGAGCGTGAAAGTGGCCAAAGGCGAGCTGCCCGCGGATTTGCCGGAAACCCTTCGCGGAATAGACGTGATCATTTCCGCGCCGAAGTCCGCGTTCAAAGTCGACGAAATCCGCGGCCAGGAATTGTTCCGCGATCACTGGTCCTGTGTGGTCGCGGCTGACAACCCGGTGGGGGACCGGCCGCGGCTTGCCGACCTGGAGCGGATGCCGTGGGTCATCCCCAACCACCCCGACGACGGGTACCCGGCGAGTTCGCCGCTCGCGCCCGTGCTCGCTCAGCTGTCCACGCAGCCGCAGGTCGCCGTGCGGGTGGACAGCTACCAGGCCACCCCGTACTTCGTGGCGGGCACGGACCGGGTCGCGGTGATGCAGCACCGGCTCGCCGTGCAGTTCGCCGATCGCGGCGATCTGCGCATCCTGCCGTACCCGGGCGACGCGCCGCCGATCGTCGAAATACTGTGGTGGCACCGCAAGAACACCGAGGAACCGACGCACACGTGGCTGCGCTCCGTGGTCGAAGAGGCCGCGGCCGGCCTCCGTGAGCCCGAACGGCGCATTCACGGCGGTTATGCGCCGGGTGCAGACGATTTATTACCTGACTCCACTCAGTGAGCCACATACTGGCTATCTGCGAAACGTGGTGAAGCACACTGGCCCCAGCGCACAAAGGAGTGTGCCTTGTCGAATTCGACGACGAGCAGACCTACCGTCGACGTGCTCCCCCTGATCGAAAACCACAAAGCAGGGCGATTCTGGACCGCGCTCTTCTCCGTGTCGTGGCTGGTCGCGTTTCTGGACGGCTTCGACCTGCAAGTCATCTCGTTCGCGGGGCGGTATCTGAAACAGTCGTACCACTTGACCAACACCGAACTCGGCACCCTCGGGACGGTCGGTGTCGTCGGGACGCTCCTGGGCGGGATCGTGATCGGTTACCTGGGTGACCGGGTCGGGCGCAAGCCCGCCATCGTCGTCTCGGTGACCGGGTTCGGGATCTTCATGGTCCTGGTCGCCTTCGCCCAGGACTACCCGCAGCTGGTGCTGCTGCGCCTGCTCACCGGGTTGTTCGTCGGCGGCGCGCTGCCGCCGGTGTGGGCTCTGGTCAGCGAGTTCGCGCCGATCCGGCTGCGGTCGACGTCCGTGGTGATCGTGATGGTCGGCTACAGCATCGGCAGCGCGTCGGGCGGACCGCTGTCGAACCTGCTGATCCCGCATTTCGGCTGGCAGTCAGTGTTCCTGGTGGGCGGCGCCGCGTCGCTGGTCGTGCTGGTCGCGGTGGTGCTGGTACTGCCGGAGTCGGTGAAGTTCCTGGCGCAGAAGGGCCTCGCGCCGGAGCGGATCGGGCGCATCCTGCGGCGCGTGCGGCCCGGCATCTCCCTGCCGGCCGACGCGAGGTACGTCGCCGGTACGGAGGTCACCGAGCGCAAGCAGTTCACCCCGCCGACCCTGTTCCGCGGCCGGCTGGCGGTGATCACCCTCCTGGTCTGGGCCTCCTACTTCTGCTCGGCGACGGTCGTGTTCTACCTGACGTTCTGGGGGCCGATCCTCAACGAGCAGATCGGTTTCAGCGTCTCGGCGGCCGCCACGCTCGCCGCGGGCACGTCGGCCGCGGGCGCGCTGGGGCAGGTCCTGATCGGCCGGTTCATCGACCACCGCGGAGCCGGAGCGATCGCGTACATGCCGCTGCTGGCGGTGCCGTGCCTGCTCGTGATCGGGTTCGTGCACCTGTCGGCGCTCGCGTACGTGGTCGTGCTGCTGCTGTCCAACGTGTTCATCATCGGTGGCCACGGCGGCGTCATCAGCGTCTCGGGCATCTTCTACCGCCCCGCGATCCGCGCCAACGGCGCCGGCTGGGCCACCTCGGTGTCCAAGCTCGGCGCGATGCTCGGCCCGTGGCTGGCGGGCGTGCTGCTGGACCACGGCCTGAACGCCCAGGGCACCTTCTTCGTCTTCGCCGTGTTCCCACTGGCGATGATGACGCTGCTCATGGCGCTGGGACGGATTCAGCGCCGCCTGCCGGCCACCGCGGACGGCTCGCTGCGTCCCGTGACCGTGCCTGCCGAGGGTGCCACGGACGCGGTCCGGCGCGCCCGTGAGGAGACCACCACCCCGGGCGTGTCCGGCTAGCCTGCCCGCAACTGTTGTGGGCCGGGGCTTCCACGCACGTGGTGCGCGGGAAGCCCTCGGCCGCGTCCGGGTTCCGGGCTGTGGCACGAAATCCCCGGGTCAGCCGGGCGGTGGCGCCAGCCCCTCCCGGATCGCGAGCAGCGCCGCCTGCGTGCGTGACGACAGCTGCAGCTTGCTCAGCACGTTGCTGACGTGCGTGCGCGCGGTGCGCTCGCTGATCACCAGCTCGTCGGCGATTTCCCGGTTGGCGAAGCCCCGCGCGACCAGTACCAGGATCTCCCGCTCGCGCGCGGTGAGCGCGGAAAGCCCGACCCGGGGCGCGGCCATCCTCCGGGTGAGCTGCTTGGCCACGGCCGAGCCGAGGTGGACCTCTCCCGACGCGGCGGCGCGCACGGCGGTGGCGACCTCCTCGGGCTCGGCGTCCTTGAGCAGGTAGCCGGCGGCTCCGGCGGCGAGGGCGGTGTGCACGCGTTCGGCTTCCCCGAAGCTGGTCAGGACCACGACCTTCACGTCCGGGTGCTCGGCGGTGATCCGCTGGGTCGCCTCCGCGCCGTCCATCCGCGGCATCCGCAGGTCCATCAGCACCACGTGGGGGAGCGGCCGCCCGAGCGTCCGCCACTCGCGCAAGAGCTCAATGGCCTGCTCCCCGTCCGCCGCTTCGCCGACGACCTCGAGAGCGGGCTCGGTCTCGACGAACGCCCGCAGTCCGCGCCGCACCACCGCGTGGTCGTCGACGAGCACGATCCGGATCACCGCGGGGCTCATCCGGGCGCCTGCGCCCGGACCCGGCGCAGCGGCACCGCCGCCCGCACCGTCCAGCCGCCGTCCGTACCCGGTCCGGCAGCGAAGCGCCCGCCCCAGCGTTCGGTGCGCTCCCGCATGGACACCAGGCCCAGCTGTTCGCGGCTGCCGGGCGGCTCACCGCCGCCACGGCCGGCGCCGTCGTCGCGGACCAGCACGACCAGATCGTCTTCCTCGGCGCGGAGGGTGACCTCGACCGTCGACGCGCCGGCGTGTTTCACGACGTTGTGCACCGCCTCGCAAACGATCCGGTAGAGGTCCTCCTGCACGTCGAGCCCGCCGGTCACCGGCAGGCCGTCGGTCGTGACGACGTCGATCACCAGGCCGGTCCGCGCGCGCACGCTCTCGACGTGCGCGCGCACCGCGGCGACGAGACCGTGCTCGGCGAGGTCGAGCGGGCGCAGCTCGAACACCAGCAGCCGCAGGTCGGCCAGCGCGCTGGCCGACAGCTCGGCGAGCTCCTCGGCGATCGGGCGGACGCGCTCGAGCTCGGCGTCGGGGCGGTCAAGCCGGCCGCGCAGCGCCTTGGCCTGCATGCGCATCGAGAAGAGCTGCTGCACCACCGAATCGTGCAGGTCGCGGGCCAGCCGGCGGCGTTCGTCTGACTGCGCCCGGGTGCGCGTGCGGGCCAGCAGGGACGCCGTGTCGATCGCGACGGCGGCGTGGTCGGCCATCGCCTGCAGGAACGCGAGCGAGCCGGGGCCCGGGTCCTCGCCGGCGCGGTAGTAGGCGTTGATCACGCCGACGGTGCGGGCGCGGACCACCATGGGCGTGGCGACGAAGCCGTCCCAGTCCGGCCGGTTCATGATCTCGTGCAGCGGCTCCCACCGCGGGTCGGCCATGATCGAGGCCTTGCGGTGCTTTTCCACCACCGGCCGGCCGCCCACGAACGCGTCGAAGAACCGTACCCGCGCCCCCAATCGCCGGCAGGCGCTGAGGCGCTCCACGAAGTCCGCAGCCGGGCCGAATCCCGCCATGCCGAGGATGCGCAGATCGGCGGCCGGATCGTCGAGCGAGAGGATCTGCACCGCGACGATGTTGGCCGTCATCACCATCTCGCGGGCCACCGCGTCGAGGGTGGCCCGCAGCGAGAACGTCCCGGCGACGCTCGCGGCGGCTCGCGCGATCGCGGTGAGCCGCTCCTGCTGCCGCAGGACGTCCGTGCGGTCGCTGAACCAGACCGCCTGCCCGCCGTCGGACAACGGGGCGAGCCGGTACTCCAGGTCCCGGAACCGCCCGCCCGGCACCAGCCGGCGGACGGTCCGCGGGGTGCCCTGCGGCACGCCGGCATCGGGCTTGAACGGCGCCGGCCTGCCGATCAGGTCCGCGGCGGCCGAGCCGAGCAGGGCCGCGGCCGAGTCGTTGAGCGCGGTGAACCGACCGTCGGCGTCGAGTACGGCGAGCCCGTCGGCGGACACGGAGACGAGGGCGTCGAGTGCTTCGGGTGTCAGGGCGGTCCCCTCGCTCGCCGAAGCGGGTTCGCGCGGACCCCGGTGCCCTTGCATGACCCCATTATGGGGCGCCGGCGGAGAATTCACGCCGTCGGTGGCGCGACCGGGGCCGGCGCGGGCTCGTCGGCATTCGCGCGCCGGAAGCGCAGCCCCGCCACGCCCACGAGGCTGACCAGCGACAGCGCGGCGACGTAGAGCGCGACGGCGGTCGACGAGCCACTCGCCCCGAACAACGCGGTCGCGACGATCGGCGTGACCGCGCCGCCGATCATCCCGCCGAGCTGGTAGGCGATCGAGATCCCGCTGTAGCGCACACGCACGTCGAAGATCTCGGTGAACAGCCCGCCCTGCGCGCCGGCCATGATGCCCTGGACGAGCGCGGCGACGGCAAAGGAGACAAAGGCCGAAGCCGGGTTGCCGGTGTCCACCAGCAGGAACATCGGGACCGGCCACACCACCGCCGTCACCGCGCCGAGCGTGTACACCCGTCGCGCGCCGAACCGGTCGCTCGCGACGGCGGCCAGCACGATCGCGGCGATCCAGACCGCTGTCGAGGCGAGGATCAGCGAGAGCAAGGTGGTCCGGTCGAATCCGACCACGGTCGTTCCGTAGGTCAGCATGTAGACGGTCACCGTGTACCCGATCGCGGGTGGCGCGATCGACGCGAGGCTCGCCAGGGCCAGCGTCATCGGCTGCCGGCGCAGCAGCTCGAGGAACGGGGCCCGGTTCGTGGTGCGCTCGCGCTTGGCGTCGGTGAACTCCGCCGCGTCGCTCAGCCGGCCGCGCACCAGGAGCCCGCCCACGACCAGGACAACGCTGAACAGGAACGGCAGGCGCCAGCCCCAGGTCAGGAAATCGTCGTCGGCCAGCCCGGACACGGCGAGGAAGGCGAGATTCGACGTGAGCACCCCGACCGGCACGCCGAACTGCGCGAAGCTGCCGTAGACCGCGCGGCGCCGCGCGGTGGCGTGCTCGGTGGCGATGAGGACCGCGCCACCCCATTCCCCGCCGACGCCGAAGCCCTGCAGCACGCGCAAGAGGACGAGCAGCAGCGGGGCCGCGACGCCGATCGCGGCGTAGGTCGGCAGCACGCCGATGAGCGTGGTCGTCCCGCCGGTCAGCAGCAGGGTGAGGACCAGCATCGACCGTCGCCCGATCCGGTCGCCGAAGTGCCCGATCACCGCGCCGCCGAGCGGGCGGGCCACGAAGCCGACCGCGAACGTCGCGAACGCGGCGAGCGTGCCGGCCGCGGAGGAGAACTTCGGGTAGAACACGGAGCCGAACGCGAGCGCCGCCGCCGTGCCGAAGATGTAGTAGTCGTACCACTCGATGGACGTGCCGACGAGACTCGCGGCGAAGAGGGTCTTCTTCGACGGACGCGTCGGCGCTGACGGTTCGGCCATGGCTCCGTACTCCTCGCGAGCGGTCCGGCACGGGGTGGCGCACCGAGGAAAGCAGACAAAACCGCGCCGGGCACGGCCGCTGCGACCTGTCCGGCCTACGTCGTTTGTCGCGGTCCCCGCTGACCGGAACCGTCCTTTCAGGACAGCAGCCGGCCGCGGGCTACGCCGATCGAGTGCGTATTCACGGCGTTGATGTCGAGTATCCCGACTTTCTGCTTCCACCGCGGGGAAACGGCTGCTTACAGTCCGAAGCGTGAAGATAGTCGTTTCGCGCCTCGACGAGTTCCCGCCGGGCGAACGCCGGATCGTGCGGGCGGGACGCAGGTCCATCGGCGTTTTCCGCGTCGGTGACCGCTTCTACGCGATCAACAACCACTGCCCTCACATGGGCGGGCCGCTGTGCCTCGGCCGCACGAAACCGTGGGTCAGCTCCACCGGCCCGGGGGAGTACGAGATGGCCGGCGAGGAAGCCCTCGTGGCCTGCCCTTGGCACGGCTGGGAGTACGACCTCGAGACGGGCCAGTCCTTCCTCGGCCCCGGCGAGCCGCCGGCGCGCACGTACCCGGTGTCGGTGGAACCCGGCGTCGAAGCCGGAACCATCACCGCGGACGAGGTCGTGCCGCCGCGAACCGGCGTGAAGGGCGGGCGGCGGCCCGGCCCGTACGTGACCGAGACGTTTCCGGTCCGCGTCGAGGACGCCTACGTGGTGGTCGAGACCAGTCCCCGCCCGGCGCCGGTGCCGGGCCCCGTCGGAGGTGCGTCATGACAACCACGCTGCCCACCGGTGCGCCGGGTCCGGCGACCGGCCGGGCCGGGTCCACGATCGTCGACACGGACATCCACCCGAGCGCACCGGCCGCGGACGTCAAAGCGCGGCTGAGCGGGGAGCACCGCACGCGCTGGGAGGTGTTCGGCAGCCGGGTGCCGAATCCGCCGGAGTTCTACCCGCGGGTGCGCAACGCCGGCTTCCGGCTCGACGCGTGGCCCGAGGCGGGCGGCATCCCGGGCAGTGACCTGGGGATGGTGCAGGAGCAGCTGCTCGACGAGTTCGGTGTCGACCACGGTGTGCTGATCCCCTTGCAGGGACACACTTTCGGCGCGGAGGAGCCGCGGTACTCCGCGGCGCTGTGCCGTGCGCTCAACGACTGGCTGGCCGACGAATGGCTTGCGCCCGAGCCGCGGCTGCGCAGCTCGATCGCGATCCCGACCGAATCGCCGGACCTCGCGGCCGAGGAGATCGCCCGCCGCGCCGACGACCCGCGGTTCGTGCAGGTGCTGCTGCCCACCGGGGGCGAGACCGGGTTCGGGTCACGCCGCTACTGGCCGATCTACCGCGCCGCCGTGGAGGCGGGCCGCCCGGTCGCGGCGCACACCGGCGGGATCGAGCAGCACCGCGGCGCCGGGTGGCCGTCGTTCTACCTCGAAGAGCACGTGTGGAACGGCAACATGATGGCCGCGCTCGTGACGAACTTGGTGTGTGAAGGCGTGTTCGAGGAGTTCCCGTCGCTGCAGGTGATCTGCGTGGAAGGCGGGATCGTCTGGCTCGCGCCGCTGATGTGGGCGCTCGACGAGGCGTGGCCCCGGCTGCGCGCCGACGTGCCGCACCTGCGCAAGCCGCCGTCGGAGTACCTGCGCGAGCACCTCTGGTTCACCACGCAGCCCATCGAGGAGCCCGAAGATCCGCGGCACCTCGCGACCGCACTGGAGCACATCGGGATGAGCGACCGGATCATGTTCGCCTCCGACTACCCGCACTGGGACTTCGACTCGCCGCGGCTGGCGTCTCGGCTGTTCCCGGCCGGCGCCCGGGAGGGGATCATGGGAGCCAACGCCTGCCGGCTCTACGGGCTGCCGGCGCGCGTCTCGGGGGAGACGCGATGACCGCCGCTGTCGGCACCGGGGCCATCGACACCGACGTGCACTGCGCGCCGTCGTCGCTGGCCGAGCTGGAGCCGTTCCTCGACGAGTACTGGCGTGAGTACCTCGTGGACGGTGGGCAGTCCTTGTCGCCGTCCCAAGGCGGGGCGTACCCGCCGCTCGCACCGCTGAGCGCGACGCCCGCCGCGCGCGCTGCCGGGCTGCTGCCCGCGAACGACGTCGAGCAGCTGCGGTCCGCGGTGCTGAACCCCCAGGCGCTGAAGGCCGCCGTGCTGAACTGCACGACGTCGTTCCACTGCAACCGGAATCCCTACTACGAGGCCGCGCTGACCCGCGCGGTCAACGACTGGCTCGTCGAGAACTGGCTGAGCCGCGACGAGCGGCTGCGCGCCAGCCTGGTCGTGCCGACCCTCGACGCGGCGGCCGCGGTCGCCGAAATCGAGCGCCTCGGCAGCCATCCGCAGATCGTGCAGGTGCTGCTCCCGGTGCGCACCGACACGCCGTGGGGCAACATCCGCCACCGCGCGCTGCTGCGCGCCGCCGCCGAGCGCGATCTCGTCGTCGGCCTGCACGCGTGGGGCAGGATCGGCCACGCGCCCACCCCGAGCGGCCTCACCCGCACCTACCTCGAGGACTACCTCGCCAACTCGCAGATCCTGGTGCAGGCCCAGGTGACCAGCCTGATCACCCAGGGCGCGTTCGCCGAGCTGCCAACGCTGCGGGTCACCCTGCTCGAATGCGGCTTCTCCTGGCTGCCGGCCCTGCTGTGGCGGTTCGACAAGGACTGGAAGGGCGTGTGGCGCGAAGTGCCCTGGCTGAGCGGCAAACCGTCGGAAGTCGCGCGCCGGCACCTGCGCCTGACCACCGCCCCGGCCCAGCTGCCGCAGGACCCGCTCCAGGTCAGGCAGGCGCTCGACCTCCTCGACGCGGGCACGATGCTGATGCACGCGAGCGACCACCCCCACGACCACGGCCCCGGCGGCGAGCGCCTCCTCGCAGCCCTGACCGACGCGGAACGCGCCCACGTCCTCACCGGCAACGCCGAGGGCTGGTACTCCTTCGGCGCCTGATCCCGGACTGTTTCGGGTCCGGCACAGTCGAAACGCCCGCGGTGCGCGCGGACCCACCCGCGCACCGCGGGCGCGCTCGTCGCGGACCATGTCGCCGCCCGCCAACGGCTACGCGCTCCGCTGCGGGCAGGACGCCGCCGAAGCGCGACCCACCGAAACCCCGCACCGCCCCGCGCGGCTTGCCGCGTATTCGCCGTGACATCGCAGGCTGAGCCGCTGCGGCCTCCGTGACGCCCTTGCGTCCAGGCGGGACTGTGGCCCTTTCGTTCATAGCCCCGGCGTCGGCCGGCTCCTTCGCGACGCCCGTCGACAGGTGCGGCAGGTCCGGCCCTTGTGGCGCGGCCCCGTGCGAAGTACCGTCACCTCATTCGAGTTACAGAAAACTCTTTCGGTATTTCGAATCGAAGGGACTCGGGGTCGATGGCGACTGCGATGAGAACCACCACGGCTGTGGGCAGGCGGCGAGTGGCCGCCGCCTGCATCATCGGGAACTTCCTGGAGTACTTCGACTTCGGGGTGTACGGGTTTCTCGCCGTGGCGATCGGGCACGAGTTCTTCCCCGGTGGGTCCGGCGCGGTCGGCCTGCTGAAGTCCCTGGCGGTGTTCGGGGTGGCGTTCGCGGTGCGGCCGCTGGGTGGGGTGCTTTTCGGGCTGATCGGGGACCGCGCGGGGCGAAAGGTGTCGCTGTCGGCGAGCGTGGCCTTGATGGGCGTGGCCACGACGCTGATCGGCGTGCTGCCGGGGTACGCGTCGATCGGGCTCGCGGCGCCGGTGCTGCTGGTGTTCCTGCGCTGCCTGCAGGGGCTGGCCGTCGGGGGAGAGTGGGGCGCGAGCTCGGCTTACCTGATCGAGACCGCGCCCTCGGACCGGCGCGGCATCCCGGGCAGCTTCCCGTCCATGGCCGCCGCGCTCGGGCTCATCTTCGGTGCCCTCTTGTCGCTGGTTTTCCAGCTCACGCTCAGCGCGGCCGCCCTCGACAGCTGGGGCTGGCGTGTGCCGTTCCTGGTCGCCGCACCGCTCGCGGCCGTCGGGCTCTACGTGCGCCAGCGCCTCGAGGACACCCCGATCTTCGAGCAGCTTGCGCAGAGCGACGCGCCCCGCGCGCGGCTGAAGGACGCGTTGCGGCGCGACCAGGCCAAGGCGATCTTCGTGACGTTCGCGTTGTCCTGGATCTGCGGCGTCGGCCTGTTCTTCCTCGGCACCTACGTCGTGAACTTCCTGACCTCGACGGCCCATGTCAACTCGACCCGCGCGACGGTGCTGACCTCGATCGGCCTCGCGATCTACTGTGCGCTGTGCCCGGTCGCGGGCCGCCTGTCCGACCGGTTCGGCCGGCGCCGGACGCTGCTGTTCGGCTGTCTGGGCCACCTCGTGTTCGGCATTCCGGTGTTCATCGCGCTGGCCCACGGTTCGGCGGTGGTGGTGATCCTCGCGCTGATCGTGTTCGCGATCTTCCAGGCGCCGATCAACGCGAACACCTCACTCGTGCTCATCGAGATGTTCCCGGCGTCCACCCGGCTCACGAGTGGTGCGCTCGGGTTCAACCTCGGGGTCGGCGCGCCGTCCGGGTTCGCGCCGCTCGTCGCGGCGGCGCTGGTGGTGTCGACCGGCCTGGACTACGCGCCGGGCATCCTGCTCGTCGGCGTCGCGTTGATCTGCGGGCTGATCCTGCTGCTGTGGCTGCCCGAGACGGGCGGGCGCGACCTGAGTCTGGACGTCGACGCGACGAAGTCCGGCCCGGCACCGAGGATCGGAAAGCCGGGTGTCACCGAGGCGGTGGTGCCGTGAGGCTCATGCGTGCCGCGGTGCTCGCGGCGCCCGGCGGGCCCGGCGGGCTCGTGCCGGGCGAGCGCCCGGTGCCCGAGCCGACCGGCGACCAGTTCCTCGTGCGGGTGTCCGCCTGCGGCATCTGCGGCCACGACCTGCTGGCGCGCAAGGGATCCCTGGCCGCGAGGCCCGGGCAGGTCCTCGGGCACGAGATCGCCGGCCGGGTCGAAGCCATCGGCCCGGAGGGCGATCCGGCGTGGCTCGGCCGGCGCGTCGCGTTGGTCCAGCGGTTCCCGTGCGGCTCCTGCGCCGAGTGCCGGGCCGGGCACACGAACACGTGCCGCACCGGGCCGGGGTTCTACGGCGAGGACCTCTCCGGCGGCTACGCCGAGTTCGTGCTCGCCGGCCCGCTCAACGCCGTCGCCCTGCCGGATTCCGTCGGCGACGCCGAAGGCGCGATCCTCTCCTGCGCCCTCGGCACGGGTTTGCACGCGCTGCGCCGCACCCGGGTCGCGGAAGGCGACGTCGTGCTCGTGACCGGGGCCGGCGGTGGCGTCGGTGTCCACACGGTACGGATCGCCGCCGCACTCGGCGCGCGGGTGATCGCCGTGACGAGCAGCGCCGCGAAAGCCCAGGCGCTGCGAGAATCCGGTGCCCACACCGTCGTGCCGGTTTCGGCGGGCGCGCAAGGGGTGCGCGCCGCGGCCGCGGGACTCGGCCGGCCGCGCGGAGCAGACGCCGCGATCGAAACGACGGGCGCTCCGACGTTCGCGTTGTCGTTGCGTTCCCTCGCTCCGCGCGGCCGGCTGGCCATCGTCGGCAACACCGACCCGAAAGCCGTCGAACTGCGGCTGGGCCTGGTGATCCTCAAAGAACTCGACGTCTCGGGCTCCGCCCACGCGAACCGGCAGGAACTGCTCGAAGTGGTCGAGCTCGTCGCGTCCGGCCGGGTTACGCCGGTGCAGCCGCGCGAGTTCCCGCTCGAAGACATCGCCGCCGCCCACGCCGCCGTCGAATCCGGTGTCCTCATCGGACGGGCGGTGGTCCGGCCGTGAGCGGCGCTCCGCTGCACGGCATGGCCGTGCTCGACCTGAGCCAGCAGCTGCCGGGCCCGTACGCGACCTTCCTGCTCGCATCTCTGGGCGCCGACGTCGTGAAGGTCGAACCACCGGCGGGCGACCCGGCCCGCCGCTTCGACCCACCGATGTTCCAGCGGGTCAACGCCGGCAAGCGCAACGTGTTCCTCGACCTCAAGTCCGAAGCGGACCGGGCCCGGTTGCTCGACCTGGCGGCCACGGCCGACGTGTTCGTCGAAGGCTTCCGGCCCGGAGTCACCACCCGGCTCGGCTGCGACGAAAAGGCCGTGCGGGCGGTTCGGCCCGATGTCGTCTACTGCTCCATCAGCGGTATGGGCCAGACCGGCCCGCTCGCCGGCCATCCGACCCACGACCTGTCGCTGCAGGCCATGGCCGGGATCCTGCGGGACACACCCGAATCCGACCGCATCGGCGTGCCGTGGGTCGACCTGGGCACCGCCACGACGGCGGCGCTCGCGATCACGGCCGCGTGGCACGCAGGCGGCGGTGCTCACCTCGATCTGTCCATGCTGGACGTCGCGACCGCGTGGAACTCGGTCAAACCGCTCGCTGTCACCGAACCCGAGGCGACCTACGGCGTCGTGCGGGCTCAGGACGGCTCGGTCGTCCTCGCGCTGCTGGAAGACCACATGTGGCAGCGCCTGTGCGAGGCCCTCGGCTGGGCCGACTGGCGGTACGATCCCGAGCTGGCCACATACGCGGACCGGCGCAACCACGCCCGCGCGATCCGGGCCCGCCTGGAGACCGCCTTCGCGGACCGGACCGTGGCGGAGCTGGCCGCCCTGGCGCACGAGCACGACCTCCCGCTCGGCCCCGCCGACGCGACGGGCGATCCGGACACCGTGGCCCAGCTGCGCGCTCGCGACCGCGACGGCGGCCCGGCCACGCGCCACACGCCGTTGCCCCTGGAGCTCATCGCCCCGAAGGAGCCCTGACATGTCTCTCGCCCGGTTCCGCACCCCCGAAGCCAACCAGTGGCGCATCGGCGTGATCGACGGGCCGAACATGCCCAACCTCGGTCACCGGTCGGAAGCGATCTACGGGCCGATCAAGTCGCTGGCCGACCTGCAGCGGCTGGTCGCGGAGCTCGCGGATGAGATCGGCGTCGCCGTCACGCCGTTCGCGTCCAACCACGAGGGCGAGATCCTCGATTTCATCCACCGCACGGCCCTCGAGGTGGACGGGTACGTCATCAACCCCGCCGGCCTCACCACCTACGGCGAAGCGACCCGCCACGCCCTCGACGACACCGGCAAACCCGTCGTCGAATGCCATTTCGCCAACACCGCCCGCCACTTCGCAGGCGTGACGCCGCCCTATCTCGCCCAGCAGTCCCGCTTCACCTACACCGCGACCGGCCTGGTCATGGGGCTGCGCCAGTACAGTTACCTCGGCGCTCTGCTCGCGCTGACCCTCGCCCTCGACGACGCCGACTTCCTCGCCGGCGGCGCGCGTCGGCACTGATCCCCGCCGGCGGCGATCGGCTACGCTTTTTCGAGGGGATCGACCAGCGACGAAAGGCAGGGGTGCGTGGCAGCCGACGCAGGGGCGGAACGGTTCTCCCGGGTGTTCGACACGCTCGAGCTCCTCGTCGGGCACCCGGAGGGGATGACGCTCACCGAGATCGTCAAGCGTCTCGGCATGCCGGCCAGCAGCGCGCACAACCTGCTGCAGCGGATGGCCGCGACCGACGTCGTCGCGGTGTCGGACGACCTGCGCTACTCGCTCGGCTCGCGCGCGGTGCGGCTCGGCATCCGCATCGTCGACGGCCTGGAAGTGCGCGACATCGCGCGCCGCGCCCTGCCGGAGCTGACCCGCGCCACGGGCGAGGACGTGTACCTCGCCGTGCGCCTGGGCACGCGGGTCTCCTACATCGACCGGTTCCCCGGCACGCGGCCGATCGCCGTGGACATCCGCCTCGGCCAGTCGCTGTACCTGCACGCGACGGCCGTGGGCAAACTGTTCGCCGCGTTCCACAAGCCACTGCACCGGCGGCTGATCAGCGAACCGCGGCCGCGGCTGACCGAGCACACGCTGACCGCGGAAGCCGACCTCGACCGCGAGCTGGACGCCATCCGGCAGGCCGGCTACTCGGTGAGCCGTGAGGAAGCCATCCCCGGCGTCGTCGGCTACGCGTTCCCGGTCCGCGACGCGTACGGCGAGATCACCGCGGCCATCCATATCTCGGTTCCGCTGGCCCAGATCGACGAAACGCACGAGAAACTGCTGCTGGACAAGGCTTCCGAGGCCGCCGCGGCGATCGAGGCGGACCTGGGCCGCGGTGGTGCGGACCTGTCCCGCCGCGGCCGCCGTGTCTCGGGCTGACCTGTCCTACAGGAAATCCCAGCCCGGCCGGCCCTCCTTGCACCGCTGGTACGCCACGGGGTCGATCGTCTGGTAGACGCCGAGCACGCTCTCGCCTTCGCACGTCACGCGGCACAGGTGCTCGTCGAGACCTCGCAGGCCGATCCGCGTCTTGGGGTCGGCCAGGTCGTAGGTTTCGCCCTCGGTCAGCTCCGGTCCGTCGTAGGCCCCCTGGTGGATCCCGCTTTCCGGCGTGCCGCCGTACATGCCGCAGCGCAGGAACGCGGTCTGGTGCCCGAGGTGCTCGTAGTGCAGCTCCTTCACCTCGCCGGTGCCGAGCCGGTATTCGACGAACCCTTCGGTGAAGATGTCGGTGTCGGGTTCGAACCGCAACCGCCGCGTCGGCTTGGCCACGCGCGTCGCGCCCGGGCGGCTGTCGCCGAACGGGTAGTAGACGCGGTCACCCCACAGCGTCCAGTTTTCGAACGGCACGAAGGCGTTGCCCGAGACGCCGACGTGCAACCGCCCGCCCAAGGACATCGCCGGCCCGCCCACGCCGCGGCCCGTGCCCCAGTGCCGGTCGCGCGTGCCCGCCGAGCCGGGACCGAGTTCGACGCGGGTGCCGTCGGCCTCGACCCAGCCTTCGACCGTGCCGAAGCCTTCGAACCCGGCGGTCACGTCGTTGCGCCGGCCGGGCGGGGTGCCGTGGGCCGAGTCGGACAGCGGTTCCCGGAACACCTGCCGCGTGGTGTCGCGGAACGTCAGGTCGTAGCTGATGCCCCACTCGTTCGGCTCGAGCCGGTACCGCCACTCCCGCAGCCCACGCACGATCTCGGGCGCGATCGGGCCCACGCGCAGGTCCGCGCGATCGACGCCGAGCGCCCGGAAGCTGCGCACGCTCGTGTGCCGGCCGCGGAAGTTCACGATCGCGTAGGCCTCGGCGCGGTCGAGGTTCGGGTAGAAGCTGCCGCCGGTTGCGACCATGACCTCGCCGGCCGCATCGTGGCTGATCATCCAGTAGCGCTCGTACGCGCGCGGGTCGCCGGTCCACATGACCCGGACCGGGTCCGGTGTCTGGTGGATCAGGTAGTCGTCCAGCGGGGACAGCGGGAACTGCTCGGCGAAGTGCTCGTCGCCGACGGTCAGGTCGCTCACGGCCACCTCCTCAGCTCGGGTCGGTTGCGATCCGACGGATCAGGTACTCGGTGATCTCGCGCCGGGCGGCGGTGCCGTCCGGCGGTAGATTCGTGATGACGTGCGAGAGGTGGGCTCTGAGTTCGGCGTTGCGGGTGGCGGCCGCGGCGAGGTCGTAGCCCGCTGGTTCGTCGTCCGCGACGGGCACGCCGTGCCGCGTCAGCAACCGCGTCAGGGCGGCGTTGTCCTGCGCGTAGAACGGCAGCAGCGTGGCCCACGAGCGGCCGATCTGCGTGAGCAGCCGGCGCACGTTCGTCAGGTTCTCCCGCGAATCCTGCGACAGCCCGGAGTCGGTGGCGACGTCGTCGAGCAGGCGCTGGGCTCCGCTCAGCTGGTCTTCGATGGTCGGGCGCATCTCAGCTCCTCTCCTCGAGCGCGGCCAGCAGTGTGCCCAGCACCTTGCGGGTGGGCCGGTACGGTTCGTCGCTGCGGCCGTCGAGGAACGCGCGCAGCCCGCTGACCTGCATGACCGCGGTTTTGAACGTGGCGAACGCCGCCCACCACGCCAACGCGGTTTCGTCGACTTCGGTGCCGGTCACGTCCTGGTAGCGGCGGACGAGGTCGGCCCGCTCCCACACCCCGTCGATGAGGTGCTCGCGGCGGCGCAGCGGCTGCGTGACCCAGCCGAGGTCCTCCAAGGGATCGCCGAGGTGTGCGAGCTCCCAGTCGAGCAAGGCGGTGACCCGGTCGCCTTCGAGCAGGATGTTGCCCGGCTTGAAGTCCGCGTGCACGAGCACGGTCCGCTGGGCCGCGGGCGCGTGGGCCCGCAGCCAGCCGAGGGCGAGGTCGAGCTCCGGCAGTGCTTCGAGCTGGTCCTGGCGCAGCACGGTTTCCCATCGGATCAGCTCGTGCCGCGCGGCCTGCTCGCCCGGGTCGTCGAGGACGCCGCCGAGCCCGCCCGCGCGCCAGTCGACGAGGTGCACCTCGGCCAGCAGGTCGCAGAACCGCCGCGCCAGGCTGGCGCGCTCGGCCAGGGGCCGGTCGCCGTTGACCACGCGGTAGTCGCACTCGCCGGGCTCGCGGCGCATGATCAGCGACGGTTTGCCCAGCCAGGTGCCGTCCGAGTCCAGCCAGCGCGCGTGCGGCGCGGGCAGTCGGCTCGGTTCGAGGGCGCGCAGGACGGCGAACTCGGTGCCGCGGTCGGTGTCGACGAGGCCGCCGTCCGGGTCGCGCCGCAGGATCAGCGGTTCCCGTTCACCATCCGCGTGCACGAGGTCGAACACCCAGTTCTCGCGCGAGCGGCCGACGCCGACGCGCGTCAGGCCGGCGATCTTCGGCGATGAGCCGAGCCGGTCGGCCAGGAAGTCGTGCAGCCGGGTGTCCACTGTGGTCGTCACGGCGCCTCCCGCAGCGAGGGTCGGTGGCCGGGGGCGGCCACGGCGATCAGTGCTTCGGCGCGTTCGGCGAGGCTCCTGCCGCGCAGGTCGGCGATCCCGTGCTCGGTCACCACGACGTCCACCTGGGACCGTGGTGTCGTCACAGCTCCGGCGTGGAGCCGGCGCACGATCCGGGACGACTTGCCGCCCTGGGTGGTGGCCGGGAGCATCACGATCGAGCAGCCGCCGGCCGAGTGCTGGGCCGCGCGCAGGTAATCCGGCTGGCCGCCGATGCCGCCGACGTAACCGGACCCGAGCTCTTCCGCGTTGACCTGGCCGGAGAGGTCCACCTGCAGCGCCGAGTTCATCGCGACGAAGCGGTCGATGCGGGCGAACGCGCCGGGCTGGGCGAGTTCGCTCACCGGTCGCACCCGCACGCCCGACTCGACCACCCAGTCGTAGAGCTCCTGCGACCCCGCGGCTTCGCTGATGACGACAGCGCCGGCGCGCAGCGCACCGGCGCGGGCGAGGTCGAGCAACCACGTGCCGGCCAGCGTCGAGTGCACGCGCAAGTCGTGTTTCGCCGCCAGGGCACGGCCGACGGCGGCGGGCAGCGTGCCGATGCCCAGCTGGATGGTCGCGCCGTCGGGCACGAGGGCGGCTACGTGCCGCGCGATCGCGGTGTGCACCGGCCCGGTCGAGCCGGCTGTGATCGACGGCAGGGGCCGCGACGTGGGAATTGTCGCGGTGAACCGGGAGGAGTGCACCCGCGGCGCCGTCGAGTGCGGCAGGCGGTCGTTGACCTCGGCGACGACGGCTCGGGCGCGGTCGAGCAGCTCGTAGGTGTAGTCGACGGCCAGCCCGAGGCTGTGGTGGCCGCTGTCGTCGGCGCTCGAAACCTGCAGTGCGACCACGAGCTGGTCCGGGTTGCGGCTGAGCAACGCGCGCGGGACGTCGCGGAAGTGGCACGGGATCACCGACACCGTGCCGTTCGCGGCGAGCCGCGCGAGCGGGCCCATCGCGCCGAACGAGACCAGCGGCAGCCCGGCCGCTCCCGGTTCGGTGAGCGCGCCGCTGTGGCTGAGGCCGACGAACACTTCGAGGTCGGGCAGCGTCGCGTGGGCGCGCACCAGCTGCTCGAGCAGGGGCGTGGGCTCGCCGGTGCCCTGCGCCAGCACTACCAGGTCGCCGGGTTTCAGCACGTCGGTCAGGGTCACAGCACGACCACCGGGGTGACCGGGGTCGCCGTCGAACCGACGAGGGGGATCGGGGCGAACACGAAGAGGAACGTCGAGCGCGACTCGGCTGCCAGTGCTTCGCCGAGTTCGGCCAGCGCGACGTTCTCCAGCAGCGGCACACCGTGCTGGTGCAGCAGCACGAGGTGAGCGGGGAAGCCGCTGGCCGCCACTTGCTGCTCGACGGCGTAGTTGTCGGCGCCGACGAGGGCGACGTCGTGCTCGGCCAGCCACCGGGCCGCTTCCTCGGTGATCCCGGGCTCGTCGGCGAAGTAGTCCGCGTCGTCATCGTGGGATTCCAGCCAGCCCGTGCGGATCAGGATCGTGTCGCCGGATTCCGGGACGATGCCAGATTCCGCGATGCCGCGCCGCAGATCGTCGGCGTCCACCGGGGCGCTGGCGGGGAGCGGACCACCGGCCGCGGCGACGAGGTCCACGAGCACCCCGCGCGTCACGACGGGTACGAGTTTCTCGGCGCCGCAGCGCTGGGCGCCGCGCGTGGTGCGCGTCGACGACTGTGAGTGTCCATTGTAGATAGACTCGCCGGACCAGGCGTGGGCCAGGGCGTCGACGTGGGTGCCGCTGTGCGTGGGCAGCTGCACGGTGTCCTCGGCGAACCGGAAGCCGCCGGGGGAGCGGGCGCCGAGCGCGTAGTCGCCGGCGTCGCGGTTCATGAACCGCAGCGGCCCCGGGCGGTGCGGGGGAGACCCGCTGCCGGGGCCAAGCGGCTGCGCGAGGCTCAGCGTGCGGCCCGAGCGCACCAGTGCCGTCGCGCGGCGGGTGACCTCGGGGGTGACCAGGTTCAGCGCGCCGGTCTCGTCGCCGGGTCCCCACCGGCCCCAGTTGCCCGTCACGCCACGTCCGCTTTCAGCTTGTCCTGCACCAGTTTCTCCGCTTCGGCCCGCAGTGTGCGGCGCACGAGCTTGCCCGTGCCCGTCTTCGGCAGCTCGGGCACGATCGCCACCGCCCACGGCACCTTGTAGCCCGCGATGTGCTTCTTGCAGTGCGCGACGACGTCCGCGGCGGTGAGCCGCTCGCCGCGCGCGACGACGAACGCCACCACCACTTCGTCGCGGCTCGGGTGCGGCGCGCCCAGAACCACCGACTCCGCGATGTCCGGGTGCCCGGACAGGAAGCTTTCGACTTCCGCCGGGGAGACGTTGATGCCCGACGTCTTGATCATGTCCGTGATGCGCCCGATGAACGACACCGTGCCGTCCGGGTTGACGACACCGCGGTCGCCGGTGCGGAACCAGCCGTCCGCGGTGAACGCGCCGGCGTTGGCTTCGTCGTCGTCGAGGTACCCCGGCATGAGGCGGCCGCGCACTTGCAGCTCGCCTGGTTCGCCGGCTGGCAGCACCGCGCCGGTCTCCTGGTCGGCGGCGCGGACCCGTACGCCGGTGAGCGGCTCGCCCTGTGTCGTCAGCCGGGTGGCGAGGGGCAGGCGGTGGTCGGTGACGCAGCAGTTGCCGTAGGTTTCGGTGGAACCGTAGACATTGCACAGCTCGGTGATCCCGAGGTCGGTGATCGCGCGCTCGACCTCGTCGGGCCTGCCGATCGTGAGCCCGGTGCGCAGCGACGGGATCCCGCGCACGCGTTGCGCCGCCCCGGTGGCCAGCGCGTCGACCATGGCGGGCAGCAGGTACGCGGCCGTGACCCGCTCGGCCGCCATCAGCTCGGCGGCGGCGATCGGTTCGAACTGCTCCTGCAGGACGAACGTCGCCCGATGCGTCAAGGTCGCCATGAGCGCGTTGGCGCAGCCGAAGCTCCAGAACAGCGGCGAGCCGAACCACACGCGGTCCTCGGCGGTCAGGCCCATCCGTTCGCCGATGTGGAACCCGTTGAGGATGAGGTCGCGGTGGCACAGCGGGACGGCCTTGGGGTTCTTCGTGGAGCCGGACGTGTAGAGGACGAACGCCGGTTCGGTGGCGCGTTCGGTGAGGTCGAGCGCCGGGGGCTCGCCGGATTCGAGGTCCCGCCACACCACCGCGCCGGCCGGCACGTCCTCGCCGAGCACGACGACGCGCCGCAGCGCCGGGAACGCTTTGCTGAGCCAGTTTTCGTCTTCCAGCTCGGGGAGGAGGGTCCGGAGCTCGCCGATCAGGTCGTTGCCGCGGACCCGGTCGGTGAGCACGAGCACCGACGCGCCGGAGCTGCGCAGCAGGTAGTCGATGTCGTACGCCTTGACCCACGTGTTGAACGCGTCGACCCGCGCGCCGAGCGCCAGCGCCCCGAACGCCACCGGAATCCACTCGGCGACGTTCGGCGCCAGCAGCGCCACGACGTCACCTTCGCCCACGCCGAGCCCGGCCAGCACTCCGGCCGCGTCGTCGACCCGCCTCTGCAGCTGGGCGTACGTCAGACGAGTCTCGCCGAGCACCAGCGCCTCCCGGCCCGGCACCGCGGCCGCGTTGTCCCGCAGGAGGTCCGGCACGGCGAGCGCCCTGGGGACGACGGCCATCGCGACATCACCGCTTTCGTAATCTCGAAAACAGTTTCGAATATTTGTAACGTACTCGGCGCGGTTCAGGACCGTCAAGGTCACCTCCTCCGCCGCGCTCTCGCCGACCACCGCACGCTGGCAAAGATCTTGGCCAAGTCGTGCAACCTCGCGGGGTCCGCGCGTCGTATGGGGTGGTGGACGAGGGGTGGTGACGTGGCGGATCGGAAGAGCTTCACCGACGTGGCGAGAGACCGTGCGCCGCTGTGGTGCCGGGTGTCGTTCCTGATGTGCGGGGACTGGGCGCTGGCGGAGGACATCGTGCAGGTGACGCTGGTGCGGCTGTACAAGCGCTGGCACCGGCTGGACCTCGACGGCGTCGAGGCCTACGCGCGCAAGGTCATGGCGCGGCTGGTGATCGACGCCGCCCGTCGGCCGCACCGCCGCGGCGAAGTGCTGACTACGCCGCCCGACCGGCCGCGGCGCGATGCGTCCCTCGAAGACGGTGCCGAGGTCGAGGTGCGCGCAGCCCTCGCCACGCTCGGGCCGCGGCAGCGTGCGGTGCTGGTCCTGCGTTTCTACTGCGACCTCTCGGTCACCGAGACCGCGGCGGCGCTGCGGATCAGCGAGGGGACCGTGAAGTCGCAGTCCGCTCGTGCCCTGGCCACGCTGCGGACGTTGCTGTCGCCCGGCCCGGCGACGCTCAACCCGGCCGAAAGGGTCCTGCCATGACGATGGAACGGGAACTGCTCGAGCGGGCCCTGGGCTCCGATCAGCCGTCGCTGTCGCTGGACTTCGAGGCGATCGAGGCACAGGGCGCGCGTGCGGTCCGGCGCCGCACCAAGCTGGCTCTGGCCGGCACCGCCGTGGCGGTGGCGTTCGCCGGGCTCGGCGCGGTCGCGCTGCTGACCCGCGGCACGCCGCAAGCGGTGACCCCGGCCGCGCCCGGGCAGGTCACCACCGCGCCGCCGATCGAGCGCGAGATCGCCTACTGCTACCGCATGGCGGACATCACCAGCAGCGAACCCGGCCAGCACGTCAGGTTCGGGATCAGCGGCAACAGTCCCGACGGCCGCGGTGACGCCGCGGCCGGCAGCATGCGGATCTGCGCCACCGCCTGGGCCGAGGACTACTACCAGTGGCGGCAGCCGGGCCTGCCCCGGGTCGTTCCGCCGCTCGTCGCGTGCGTCCTGACTCCCGCGGCCGTCGACATCGACCGCGCCGCGGTCGGCGCCGTCGGGGTGTTCCCCGGGGACAGGACGACGTGCGCGGCGATGGGCCTGCCCGTCGCGAAAATCTAGGATCCGCACCTCATCGGCCACCACGTCGCCGGCTTCCGCGGCCGGGCGCCGCTGCGGTGCCTGCTGGTTTAGTTACAAAGATTGACTGTAACGGAACGGCTCGCTATGTTCGGTCGGCCACGGGCCGGATCGGGCCCGGAGCACCGGTGAGCACGGGGACGGCGAGCGCCCCGTGCTCCCTTGGGCAATGAGGCCACAGGAAGGTGAGTCACTCCATGGTGGAGACGTACGTTCTGGTTCCGGGCGCGTGGCACGGCGCGTGGTCGTGGCGGCCGGTCGCGGACCGGTTGCGGGCCGCCGGGCACCGGGCGGTCGCGGTGACCCTGCCGGGGCTCGCGGACGGCGATGACGGGCGGCGGTTCCGGCTCGGCGACACGATCGATTTCCTCGCCGACTTCCTCGAATCGTCGGACCTGACCGACGTCACCCTGGTGGGCCACAGCTGGGGCGGTTACCCCGTTTTCGGCGCGGCGCACCGGGTTCCGCACCGGCTGCGGCGCGTGGTCTTCTGCAGTGCGTTCGTGCCGGAGAACGACGTGCCGCTCGTGGAGGACGTGCCGCCGGGGCACGCCGAGTTGTTCCGGCAGCTGGCTCGGGAGTCCGGTGACGATTCGGTGGTGCTGCCCTATCCGGTGTGGCAGAACGCGTTCATCCAGGACACGCCCGAACCCGTGCGGAAGCTCGTTTACGACCTGCTCGTCCCCCAGCCGATGAGCTATTTCGAAGAAGGCATGAAAGCGCCTGCGCTGTCCACACTCGGGTTGCCCGTCACCTACCTGGTGGGCGAAAGCGATGTGGCCATGCCGCCGGGGGAGTACGCGTGGTGCCCGCGGTTCCCCGCTCGGCTCGGGGTCACGCCGATCGGCATTCCCGGTGATCACGAATCGTTCCTGACCCGCCCCGGCGAATTCGTTTCGGCGCTCTCGCGCTCGCACGTGATCGACGGGTGAGTGGCGTGGGCCACAGCGGTGGTGGCGTCGCGATTTGAGTGGTTCCTGGCCGGATGAAGGCGGCGCGGAATCGGCGCTGCGCGGCAGCATGGAAGCCGGACAGCAAGTCCGGCCATCACCAGTGGAAGCGCAGAAGTCATGTCAGAGTTCATCGCGGGTGTGGAAGTGCCCGAGACGGCGGCGGTCGCCGAAGCGTCCCGGCTCATCCAGGAGACGACCAGCCCGCTCATCTACCACCACTCCCGCCGCGTGTTCCTGTTCAGTGAGCTGCACGCGCAGCGCCTTGGCGTGCAGCCGGATCCCGAACTGCTCTACCTGGCCGCGATGTTCCACGACACCGGTCTGTCGAAGGCGTTTTCGGAGACGGAGCAGCGGTTCGAGGTCGACGGGGCTGATCACGGGCGGGCGTTCCTGCTGGAGCACGGGTTCTCGGCGAAGGATGCGGAGACGGTGTGGCTGGCGATCGCGTTGCACACGACGCCGGGTATTCCGGGCCGAATGGGCCCGGAGGTGGCCACGACGAACCTGGGTGTGCTGACCGATGTGCTCGGGTTCGGCCTGGACACCCTGGATCCGCAGCAGGTGGAGGAGATCCTCGCCGCGCACCCGCGGGGTGATTTCAAGAACGAGTTCCTGCAGGCGTTCTTCGACGGGTTGAAGCACCGTCCGGACACCACCTACGGCACGGTGAACGCCGGTGTCCTGGAACACTTCATTCCTGGTTTCAAGAGCGCGACGATGGTCGAGCGCATCCGTGGCTCCGTCTGGCCGAGTTGAGCGGAACCACGATGAGCAGCCTGAGCCGCTCCCGGGGAGCGTTCGGCCGAGGTGTTTCCTTCGGTCTGCTCGTCGTCGCCAACGTGCTGCTGATGGCCTCGACGAGCGCCCCGTCGCCGATCTACCCGCTTTACCTGCAACGGTGGGGTTTTTCGGTCACCGTCTTGACGGTGGTCTTCGCGGTGTATGTCGCCGGACTGGTCGGCGCCCTGCTGACGGTCGGCTCGCTGAGCGACCACGTCGGGCGCCGGCCGGTGCTGGTCGCGGCCCTTTTGGTGGCCGCGGCCGGCACGGCGATCTTCTGGGTGGCCGGTGGCGTCGTGTCCCTCGTGCTCGCCCGGATCGTGCAGGGCGTCGCCACCGGGATGGCGACGGGGGCGCTCGCGGCCGGGCTGGTCGAGTTCTCGCCGGCGGACCGCCCGCACCGGGGGCCGACGATGACCGCCGTGGGCACGAGCTTCGGCCTGGCCGTCGGCGGGGGTGTCACGGGGTGGCTCGTCCAGGTCAGTTCCCGCCCCGACGCGATGATCTTCCCGGTGCTGACCGTGCTGTTCGTGGTCCTCGCCGGACTGGTCGTCGCGATCCCGGAGCCCGTCGTCCGGCGCCCGGGAGCGCTGGCGGCGCTGCGGCCGCGGGTCGGGGTCCCCCGCGAAGCGCGGCCCGAGTTCTTCGCCGCCGTTCCCGCCATCGTCGCGGGCTGGTCGGTCACCGGGCTGTTCCTCGCACTCGCCCCTTCGCTGGTCCACGACGTCCTGAACGTGCGGTACAGCGCCGCGGGTGGGCTCAGCATCGCGGTGCTGTTCGTCGCCAACAGCGTGGGCGGGCTGTGGGCCGCGCGGCTCGCGGCACGAGCCGCCACCGTGCTGGGCGCGGTGCTGCTGACGCTGGGTGCGGTGGGGCTGGCGGCTTCTTTGCTCTCCGGTTCTGCGGCCGTGTTCCTCGGCGGCTCGGTCATCGCCGGGCTGGGTGTCGGGTTGACGTTCAACGGAACGCTGCGCAGCATCAGCGCAGCGACCACCGCGGCAACGCGCTCGGAGGTGTTCTCCGCCGCCTACGTGGTGAGCTACGCGGCGCTCAGCCTCCCGTCCCTCGCCGCCGGGCTCGCGGCGCCTTCGTGGGGCCTGGAGACCACGACCTACCTGTACATCGCGTTCGTCGGAGTGCTGTCCGCCAGCGCCACCCTCCACGCCGCGCGCCGCCGTGTGCCCCGCGCTGCCGTGCCTCGGCTGGCCGGTGCGGCGTGTCTGGCCGAAGATCGTCACTGACCTGATCGAGAGAGGACGTTTCATGCAAGCCATTACTGTGCGGGATCGTGAGGCCGGGGTGGGCGGGTTCGTGGTGGGTGAGGTGCCGTATCCGCATGCTGCGGAGAACGATGTGGTTGTGCGGGTCCATGCCGCGGGTTTCACGCCGGGGGAGCTGGCGTGGCCGGCGACGTGGACGGATCGGGCGGGGCGTGATCGCACGCCGAGTGTGCCCGGGCATGAGCTCTCGGGTGTGGTCGTGGAGCTGGGTTTCGGGACGACGGGGTTGACGGTGGGGCAGCGGGTGTTCGGGCTGTGCGATTGGGCGCGGGATGGGTCGCTGGCGGAGTACACGGCGGTGGAGGCGCGCAACCTGGCCCCGCTGGCGGCGGATCTCGACCACAGTGTGGGGGCGGCGTTGCCGATCTCGGGGTTGACCGCGTGGCAGGGTTTGTTCGACCACGGTGGGCTCAGGGCCGGGCAGACTGTGCTCATTCACGGGGCGGCGGGCGGGGTGGGGTCGATCGCGGTGCAGCTGGCGCGGGAGGTGGGGGCGCGGGTGATCGGGACGGGCCGGGCTGCGGACCGTGAGGTCGTGCTCGGTCTGGGGGCTGAGGTGTTCGTGGACTTGGCTGCGGAGTCGTTGGAGGGGGTCGGTGAGGTGGATGTGGTGCTGGATGTGATCGGGGGTGAGGTGCTGGCGCGTTCGACGGCGTTGCTGCGGGCGGGTGGGACGGTGGTGACTGTCGCGATGCCGCCGGTGGTGCAGCCGGAGAACGGGCGGGCGGTGTTTTTCGTGGTCGAGCCCGATCGGGTGCGGTTGGCCGAGTTGGCGCGGTGGGTGCGGGAGGGCCGGTTGAAGCCGATCGTGGGTGAGGTGCGGCCGCTGGCCGAGGCGGCTGCCGCGTTCGGGCCCGACCGCCGCCGGATCCCGGGCAAGACCATCATCCGGGTCGCGGACGAAGGAGGCCAGCGTTCGTGAACGGAGCACGAATCGCCGGCGGGCTGCTGACCGCCGCAGTCGCCGCCACGATCGCGGGCTGCGGCGCTTCGGCGCAGCCCCAGGCCGCACCGGCCGCCGCGCCGGTGTCGGTGAAACCGTCCGAAAGCCTGGCGCCACTGCTGGAAAAGGCTCTCCCGAACGTGCCCGGCAAAAGCTTCACCTCGGCGATCGTGAGCTTCCCACCGGGTGCGAGCGCGATGCCCCACCGCCACGGTGACGCGTTCGTCTACGCCTACGTTCTCGAAGGCGCGGTCCGCAGCCGGCTCGAAGGCGAGCCCGACCACACGTACCACCAAGGCGAGAACTGGACCGAGCCGCCGGGCGCCCACCACGTCGCCACCGAGAACACCAGCACGACCGAACCGGCGAAACTGCTGGTGGTTTTCGTCGCCACGACCGGAGAAAAGCTCAAGGTCGACGACCCACCCCGGTAGGCAGCCAGGCTCGCAGCAGGCCGGGGCGCGCTGCCGCCCCGGCCTGTTCCCGTGCGCGCGTCGGTAGACCGCGCGCATCGCTTCACGCACCTGCGCGAGCGCGCGCCTCCGCACGGGGTCGACGTTGTCGCTTCGGCCAGCACGCGTTCCGCTCTCGGTGGTCCGCGACGACCTTCGTCGTCGAGGACAGCAGCTGATGGCGCTCGTCGCCCCTCATCGCTTCGAGCCGGCTTTCCCGGCGGCCCGAGCCCGGGCTCGGAGCCGCTTGAGCCCTTCCGCGCCCTCGCCGCGAGCGCCGCGTCATCGACGTCCTCGGCGGGACATTCACCGGTGACCGTCCTGAGTGGCGAGGTGCTGCCCGGCCGAGCGGATTTCCGGCTCGTGCGGCCCGACGACGTGGCGGAGATCGACGTGCGCGCCACTCTCCGGACCGGAGCGGGGCGACCTGGTGCACCTGACCGGCCCGGAGTCATCCGGAGCGGGCGACGCGCACCGCGCTCGCACCCGTCATCGTGTCGACCCGACACGGTCGTGACCGAGGTGGAGGTAGGGATGACAGCGACAGCCATGGGGCCTGACTCACGGCCGGCGGACGTACTGGTGGTCTTCGGCATCACCGGCGATCTGGCGAAGGTGATGACGTTCCGTTCGCTCTACCGGCTCGAGGCCCGCGGCCTGCTCACGTGTCCCGTCGTGGGGGTGGCGGCCGACGACTGGGGGCTCGACCAGCTCGTCGAACGGGCGCGGTCGTCGATCGAGGCGACGGGAGAGCTCGACAAGGAGGTCTTCGACCGGTTCGCCGCGAAGCTGTCCTACGTCAGCGGCGATTTCACCGATCCCGCCACCTACGAGCGGGTGGGCGCCGCCGTCAACGGCGCCACGACTCCGGTGTTCTACCTGGAGATACCGCCGTTCCTGTTCGGCCGGGTCGCCAAGGGACTGTCGGAGGCCGGCCTCACCGCCGGCGCGCGGCTCGTCATCGAGAAGCCGTTCGGGCACGACCGCCAGTCCGCGCGTGACCTGGCCGATGAACTGCACCAGTACGTCGACGAGTCCCAGCTGTTCCGGATCGACCACTACCTCGGGAAGATGGGACTGGAGGAGATTCTCCACCTGCGCTTCGCGAACGCCATCCTCGAACCACTGTGGAGCCGCAACTACCTCGAATGCGTGCAGATCACGATGGCGGAGAGCTTCGGCGTCGAGGACCGCGGCCACTTCTACGACCCGGTCGGCGCACTGCGGGACGTCGTCGTCAACCACCTCATGCAGGTGGTCGCGGCCGCCGCGATGGAGCCGCCGTCGCGGGGTGACCCGGTGACGCTCAGGGAATCGAAGGTCGGGCTGTTCCGAGCGGTGGCGGAGGCCGATCCGGCCCATTACGTGCGCGGCCAGTACGACGGCTACCTCGACATCGACGGCGTGGCGCGCGACTCGAGCACCGAGACGTACGCGGCATTGCGGCTCGACATCGAAAACTGGCGCTGGGCCGGCGTGCCGTTTTTCATCCGGACCGGCAAGCGGCTGCCGGTGACGCAGACCGAGCTGCGACTGGTGTTCAAACGCCCGCCGCGGCTGGGTTTCGGTCTCACCGGCGCGGCGCAGCCGAACCAGCTCGTCCTCAAGCTCGACCCGTCGACGGGGGTCCGCATCATGGTCGACGCGCACCGCGCCGACGTGGCCCGGATCGCGCCGATCGAGCTCGACATGGAATTCACCCAAGAGGGCGGCGAGGGGCCGACGCCGTACGAGACCCTCCTGCACGCGGCGATGACCGGGAACAGCATCCGGTTTTCCCGGCAGGACGGCGTCGAGGAGACCTGGCGGGTCATGCAGCCGTTGCTCGACGCGCCGCCGCCCGTGCACGGCTACCGGCAGGGCAGCTGGGGTCCCGCGGCGGCCAATGAGATCACGGCCGGCTTCGGCGGCTGGCGTGAGCCCTGGACGTAGCGCCGCTCGGGTTCAGCCGAGGCGCGCCAGCAGGTGGTCTCCCACCCGCAGGGCGTTCGCCATCGCCGTCAGCGCCGGGTTGACCGCGCCGATGCTCGGGAAGAAGCTCGTGTCGATGACGTAGAGGTTGTCGACTTCGTGCGCCTTGCAGTCGGTGTCGAGGACGGAGGTCGCCGGATCCCGCCCGAACCGCACCGTGCCGGCCTGGTGCGCGCAGCCCGCCGCCGGAATGTCGTTCTTCAGGTAGACATCCCGCGGGATCAGGTGGTGCGGATGCATCCCCAGGTGGCTCAGGTGCTTTTTCACCCGGCGGTACAGCTGCGCCATCGGTTCGTGGTTGTTCGGGGTGTAGCTGAGCACCACGTTGCCGTCCTGGCCGAGCGTCACCCGGTTGTCCGGCTCGGGCAGATCCTCGACCGACAGCCAGAAGTCGACGGCGTGGTCGGCCACATCGCGCAGGGTGAACGTCGGCGCCAGCGTCGTCGCGATGGGCTTCTCGCCGCGGTACATCGGGGCGGAGGACTTGCCCACCATCTGCAGGTTGCCCATGGGGTACTCGAAGTCGCCGTCGCCGAAGTAGTAGTCGTTGAGGCCCAGCGTCTTCTGGAACCGGGTGTCGTTCTTCTCGGTCGAGATCGCGAGGAACGCGCGGCTGTTGTGGAAGAGGTAGTTGCGGCCGACCTGGTCCGACCCGTTGGCGAGGCCGCCCGGGTGCCGGTCGCTGGCGCTCGCGAGCAGGATCTTGGCCGAGTTGACCGCACCCGCGGACAGGACGACCACGTGGGCGGTGAAGCGCTGCTCGGCCCCGTCCACCTCGGCGACGACCGAGGTCACCGTCCGCCCGGACCCGTCGGTCTCCAGGCGGCTCACGTGCGCGTTGCGGATCAGCGTCACGTTGTCGTGTTCGATGGCCGGGCGCACGGCGATGACCTCCGCGTCGGACTTCGCGTGCACCAGGCACGGGAACCCGTCGCACGTGGCGCAGCGGATGCACGCGCTGTACTCGGGCCGGGCCTCGTCGAGCAGCACGCCCGAAGGCGCGTGGAAGGGGTGCAGCCCGATGGCGGTCAGATCGTCGAACAGCCGCTGGATGCGCGGCTCGTGCGAAACGGCCGGGAAGGGGTAGGGCGCGGACGCCGGCGGTTCGGTCGGGTCCTCGCCACGATTACCGTGCACCTGGTAGAGCTGCTCGGCCTGGGTGTAGTACGGCTCCAGCACGTCGTAGCCGATCGGCCACGCGGGCGAGACCCCGCCGTGGTGGCGGAGCTCGCCGAAGTCCTGCCGGCGGAGCCGGTACAGCGCGGCCCCGTAGAACTTCGTCGCACCACCGACGAAGTAGTGGACTTGCGGCTGGAACGGCTTGCCCTTGTCGTCGAACCACTGGTCGGCCGAAATGTAGCGGTTGTCGACGAACACCGCTTCGGCGTCCCAGTTCTGCGCCTCGCGGGGCAGCCAGTCGCCTCGTTCGAGGATCAGTACCCGCTTTCCCGAGGGCGCGAGCCGGTGCGCCAGCGTGCCCCCGCCGGCCCCCGATCCCACGATGATGACGTCGTAGTGCTCGGCCATGCCGTCCTCCTCAGGAATCGCCGGCTGCCGGTGGCGAGTCGCCACTCGTCTTCCGGCCGGCAGAGATGTGCGGGGCATCCGCGGGCTCGTCTCCCCAGACGATGCGCTTCGGCCTCGCGGACCATTCGACGATCGCGGCGTGGTCGCGCTCGAAGTAGTCCCAGGCCCAGGACATGAACGCGTCGACCTTGCTGTGCACGCCGCTCAGCAGCATCGCGTGAACACCCAGCCAGGCGGCGAACGCCAGTGGGCCGTCGACCTGGTGCCGGTGCTTGCCGACCTCGGCCACCGCCGCGTTGCGGCCGATCATGGCCATGATGCCCTTGTCCTTGTAGTGGAACGGTTTCGTCGGCTGCCCGCTTCGCTCGCGCAGGATGTTGCCGGCGGACCACTCACCGGACTGCTGGGCCACCGAGCCCAGCTGCGGCAGCGTCGCGCCGTGGCGCGCCGGGATGTTGGCGGCGTCACCGACCGCGTACACCCCCGGAAGGCCCGCCACCGTCAAGTCGGGCAGCACGTCCACCCGCCCGCCCCGGCCGGTCTTGAGCCCGGCGGCGGCCTGCACCACGGGCGCCGCCGATTCGCCACCGCCCCAGATGACGGTGCGGGTGGGGATGGCGGTGCCGTCCTCGAGCTCCACCCGGTCGGCGTGCACCGACGCGACGCCCGTGTCGAGGCGGGGTTCGGCGCCCTGCTCGCTGAGCCGGTCATACGCGTACTTGTGCGACCGGTCGGAGAACGCGCCGAGCAGCCTGCTGCCGCGGTCGATCAGGAAGATCTTCCCGGACGCCGGGATCCGTTCCATGGTCGCGAGTGC
This sequence comes from Amycolatopsis sp. FDAARGOS 1241, assembly GCF_016889705.1. Taxonomy (NCBI): domain Bacteria; kingdom Bacillati; phylum Actinomycetota; class Actinomycetes; order Pseudonocardiales; family Pseudonocardiaceae; genus Amycolatopsis; species Amycolatopsis sp. FDAARGOS 1241. The sequence continues at coordinate 4,586,797 of NZ_CP069526.1, read as the reverse complement.
GGTCATCAGCTCGGTGAGCGCGCCGGTGATCTCGACCCCGGTCGGGCCGCCGCCCACGACGACGATGTCGAGGGCGTTCTCGTCGAGCTGTCCTTCCGACACCGCGCGCAGCACGTCCTGCACGTGGATCCGGAGCCGCTCGGCGTCCGCCACCGAGTAGAGCGGGAAGGCGTGCTCGGCGGCGCCAGGGACCCCGAAGTACTCGGGCTGCGCGCCCGCTGCGATCACCAGGTGCGATCCGGTGATCTTCTCGCCGTCGGCCAGCGTCACGCCGAGGTCGGCGACGTCGAGGTCCGTGACGTGTGCGGTGCGGACCTCGACCGTCGGATGGTCGCGGAAGATCACCCGGTGCGGGCGGGCGATGTCCTCCGCGGGCAGCTGCGCGGTGGCGACCTGGTAGAGCAGGGGCTGGAACTGGTGGTAGTCGTTGCGGTCGACGAGCGTCACCCCGACGCCCTCGTCCCCGAGCCGCTGGGCACACGCGACGCCCGCCAGCCCGCCGCCCAGCACCACGACGTTCCGGCTCGCGCCGGGCTGCCCGGTCACAGCGACAGCTCCGCCATGTAGTCGGACAGGATGATCCGCCCGGCCGCCTCGATCAGGGCGAGGTGGGAGAACGCCTGGGGGAAGTTGCCCAGATGCCGTGCCCGGTCGACCTCGAACTCCTCCGCGTAGAGTCCCAGCGGCGACGCGATCCGCAGCAGGCGCTCCATCAGGCTCGTCGCCCGGCCCATCTCACCGACCACGGCCAGTGCGGAGACCAGCCAGAACGAGCAGATCAGGAAGGTGCCTTCCTTGCCCGACAGTCCGTCGTCGGTCTCGTCGGTGCGGTAGCGCAGGACGAAGCCGTTCTCGGTCAGCTCTTCGTCGATCGCGTCGACGGTGTTGCGCATTCGTTCGTCGGTGCCCGGCAGGAAACCGAACAGGGCCGCCAGCAGGGTCGAGGCGTCCAGCGCGTCGGTGTCGTAGTGCTGCCGGAACACGCCGCGCTCGCTCACGCCGTGCTCGAGGATGTCCGTGCGGATTTCGTCCGCCGTCGCTCGCCACCGGGCGGCGAGCGTGTCGTCGTCGCGGATGTTCGCGAGCTTGGCGGCCCGGTCGATCGCCACCCAGCCCATCAGCTTCGACGACACGTAGTGCTGCGGTTTGCCGCGCGCTTCCCAGATGCCCTGGTCCGGGTCGCGCCACGCGGCGGTCGCGCCCGCTGCCTGTGACTGGACGAGGGGCCAGAGCCGGCGGGGCAGGTGCTTGCTCCGGGTGGTGTGCAGCAGCAGCGAGTCCAGGACCGCGCCGTAGACGTCGTTCTGGCGCTGGTCGAACGCGCCGTTGCCGACGCGCACCGGCCGGGCGCCTTCGTAACCGCTGAGGTCGTCGCGAGTGGACTCGGCCAGGTCCCGGCGCCCGTCGATGCCGTACATGATCTGCAGGCCGCCGTCGGTGTTCGGCTCGAGGTCGGCGACGAACTGCATGAACTCGTCGGCTTCCCAGTCCAGGTTGAGGTAGTGCAGCGCCTGGAGCGTGAAGGTAGTGTCCCGGATCCAGGTGTAGCGGTAGTCCCAGTTGCGCTCGCCGCCCGGTGTCTCGGGCAGCGACGTCGTCAGGGCCGCGACCGTCGCGCCGGTCGGCATGTACGTCAGGCCTTTGATGGTGAGCGCCGAGCGTTCGAGCGGATGGCGCAGCGGGTGGTCCGGGATGCGGGCGCGGGCGAGCCAGCTGCGCCAGAACTGGATCGTCGCGTCGATCCGCGCCTGCGCGTCCGCGGCGTCGGCGGGCGAGGCCAGTCCGTCGGCCCACGACACCGAGCAGAACGCCTTGTCGCCCTTGGCAAGCACGTGCCGAGCCCGCGCCGTGCCGCCCTCGATGCCGATGAGCATGTCGGTGCTCAGCCGGAACGTCTGCCCGGCCCCGGTCGCGTCGGCGGCGTGGTCGTCCTCGCCGACGACGGTCCAGCCGGCCGGCACCCGCCCGTAGTCGAACGCCGGCTCGCAGACCAGTTCGACTTCCAGCTCACCTTCGAGGCACTCGACGGTGCGCACCAGCAGGTGCTCGGCGTCGTCGTCGGCGGGTGGCCTCGTGTGAGGTGTGACGGTGTCGCGGTTGCGGCGCGGGCCCATCGTCAGCGCGTCGTGGACCAGCAGCCACCCGCGCGGTGTGTGCCACGTTGTGGTCATGACGTTCGTCCCCGGCACGTAGGCGCGTGCCGTGGGCACGTTGATCCCGTAGGGACCGAACCGGAACGAGCCGGCTCCCCGGTCGAGCAGGTCGCCGAAGGTGCTCGGGGCGTCGAACGCCGGCAGGCAGAGCCAGTCGACGGAGCCGTCCGGGGCGACCAGGGCACCCGTGTGACAGTTCGACAGGAACGCGTAGTCCGCTATCCGCGGGAAGGGCGAGGTCGTGGAACTCACGAAGGCTCCTTCAGAGTCGTGACGGGCGAAATCGCGCGCCTGGTTCGACGATCGGGGGACCGGGCGGCGCGGCAATCACCCTTCGCGGGTGATTGCGGCACGGTTCAGCCGGCCTCGGGTTCGGCGGCGTCCTCGACGCCTTCCTCGGGAAGCAGCCGGCGCTGGTCGAGCACGTAGAGCAGCACGAAGCCGGGCAGCACGAGCAAAACCAGCAGTCCCACGGCGACCAGCAACGCGGTCAGGGTTCCGGTGGGCGCGGCGGCAGCGGACACGGTGAGGCTCTCCGGCAGGAGGTATGGCCATTGGGCGAAGCCCCAGCTGGCGATGACGGAGGCCACCGCGACGACGGCGAGCACGCGCGCACCGCGGGGGGCGTCGCGGATCAGCAGCACCAGCGCGCCGAACCCGCTCAGGACGCTGAGCACGACCCACGGCAGGGCCCACGAGAGCAAACGGTCGAAGACGGACGAGGCCGAGGACCGCAGCACGACGAGGCCGATCGCGGCGACCACGGCCGCGACCACGGCGGTCACCACGGCGCGGCGGCGGAAATAGGCCGCCAGGACCGCGTCGTCGGCGAGCCGGGCCTCGCGGACGAGGTACACCGCGGCCACGTACGCCGCCAGCACGACCGCCAGCACCCCGGTGACGATCGAGGCCGGGTTCAGCCAGCTGCCGACGGGGTCGCCGGCCCGCCCGCCGGCCGGTACGTGACCGGACGCGATGCCGCCCGCGATCGCGCCGAAGCAGAACGGCACGAGTACGGACGAGAGGGCGAACGCACCACCGAAGACGCGGCGGAACCGAACGGTGACCATCGTCTTGCGGAACGCGAAGCTCGCGCCGCGCAGCACGATCCCGAAGGCTGCGATGGCCAGCGGGACGAACATGGTCAGGGTGATCGACTGGAACGCCGCCGGGAAGGCGGACCACGTGACGACGAGGATGAAGATCAGCCAGACGTGGTTGGCCTCCCACACCGGGCCGATCGATTGCTCCACGAGCCGGCGCGGTGCGGCACCCCGCTCGGGCCCGCCGGCGGTCAGGTCCCAGAAGCCGGCGCCGAAGTCGGCTCCGCCGAAGACCGCGTAGGTCGCGATGGCGATCAGCAGCACGGCCGCGATGGCGGTGCTCACGGCTCGGGCTCCCCGGTCTTGGCCGGTTCGGGCTTCTTCGCCGGGCTGTACGGCGTGTCCAGCTCGACGAATCCGCCGGCGCGGCGGAACCGCCGGCTCATCGAGCGCAGCACGATGATGGTCGTGACACCGAGCGCGAGGTAGAGCACGATCACGGCGATGAAGGTGAGCCAGACGCCCGTGTTCCCCGTCGCCGCGGCCTCGACCTTCATCAGGTTGTAGACGATCCACGGCTGGCGGCCGACCTCGGTGACCACCCACCCGGCCTCCATCGTGACGACCGCGAGCACGCCCGTGCACGCCGCGGCGCGCAAGAACCACTTGCCGGCAGGCATGCGCCGTCGGAACAGCCAGATCGCGCCGTACCAGAGCGCCAGCAGGAACAGCAGGGTCCCGATGCCGACCATCACGTCCCAGGCGAGGTGGACGATGTTGGCCTCCAGGATCGTCGGACGCGCGTCGGCCGGCACGATGTCGAGCCCCTGGACGACCGTCGAGCGGCCGGTGGACGGGTTCGACAGCCACGACGCGAGGCCCGGGATCGGGATGCCGCCGGTCACCGTGCCGTCCGCGTTCAGGTGGCCCAGCAGTACCTCAGGCACGTCCGAGCTGGTTGTCGGCACCAGTTCGATGGCGGCGAACTTGACCGGCTGGTCGTCGTAGACCCAGCGCGCCAGCGTGTCGCCCACAACGATCTGGATCGGCGCCGCGATCGCGGCCACGGTGAAGGGGATGAGGAACCCGAGTTTGTGGTAGCGATCGGTTCGGCCGCGCAGCATTCCGGCCGCGTAGACCGACGAGATCAGGAACCCGCCGACCAGGTAGGCGGCGACGACCATGTGCGCGGCCTGCAACGGCATCGCGTCGTTGAAGATCACCTTCAGCGGATCGACGTCGACGATCTCGCCCTGCGCGTTCGCCGTGAACCCGGCCGGGGCGTTCATCCAGGCGTTCGCCGCGACCACCGAGATCGCGCCGAACACCCCGGCGAGGGCGATCGGCACGCCGGTCCAGAAGTGCGCCCACGGTTTCAGCCGGCGCCAGCCGAAGATGTAGATCGCGACGAAGATCGCCTCGATGAAGAAGAACAGCCCCTCGAACGCGAACGGCACGCCGAAGGCCTCTCCCCAGGTCCCCATGAAGCGTGGCCAGAGCAGGCCGAACTCGATGCTCAGCACGGTCCCCGTCACCGCGCCCACGGCGAACGTCACGGCCATGTACTTAGACCAGCGCTGGGCGAGGACCAAGGCCGCGCGGTCGTCGTGCCGCACCGCCCGGTAGTTCGCGATCAGCACCATGAACGCCCACGACACCCCGAGCGGCACCAGGATGATGTGGCAGGCGAGGGTGAACGCCATCTGCGAACGCGCCCACGGAACGGGGTTCACCCCGGCGGCCATGGTCGCCAGGCCGGTCAACGTCTCGCCCACGATCACCCCTGCCTGCCAGGACACGGCCGCGGCCGTCCGGAGGGTTCGCCGGTTGCGGCGATGCCCCGACCCTGACCGGTCCCGAGCCCTGCGGGCATCACCTCACGGGGATGACGTCGGCTGAGAGCTCGGGCGCCTGCGCACGCTCGACGGCGGCCCGGGCCGGTTGACACCCTTTGCCTAACCGCTATCTATTGACCTGTCGCCGGGGAGGGAAGTCCGTGCAAGACGTGGTGCTGGCGTTGCTCGCCAAGGAGCCGTCGCACGGATACGACCTGCGCAGGCGGCTGGTGGCGGCGCTCGGACCGCTGGGGGAGACGCTGAACGTGGGGCAGGTCTACGTGACGCTCACCCGGCTCGAGAAGGCGGGCCTGGTCGTGCAGGAGCGGGAGGACGAACCGGTGCGGGGGCCGCGGCGGAAGGTGTACGCGGTGACCGCGGCGGGGCAGGAGCGGGTGGCCGCGTGGATGGCCGATTGGGCCGGGCCCAAAGGCGACGTGACGGGGTTCCACCTGAAGCTGGTGGCCGCCGCCGAGTCGGGGCTGGCAGATCCGGTGGCGCTCGTGGACACGCGGCGGCGGGAGCTGATGCACAGCCTCGCCGAGGTGCAGCACGCCGTCCTCGCGCAGGAGCCGGACTCGGAGGCCGGGCTGCTGCTGGAGGGCGTCGCGCTGCGGTGGCAGGCGGAGCTGCGGTGGCTCGAGGTGTGTGAGCGGACTTGGTCCGTCCGCGCGCGGGGCGGGAGAGCGGAGAACCCGGGTGGCGAATGAACCTCGGCTGAGCGGCGTCCGGTCGCAGCGACAGGACGGACCGGTGCTGAGAGCGGTCGGTTTGTCCCGTGCGTACGGGCAGGGCGCGGGCCTGGTGCGGGCCGTCGACGGGATCGACCTCGACGTGCCCGCCGGGCAGACGCTCGCCGTCACCGGGCCCAGCGGGTGTGGCAAGTCGACGTTGCTGCAGCTGTTCGGGGGTCTCGACCGGCCTTCCGGTGGCGAGGTGTGGCTCGGCGGGCGGCGCATCGACCGCCTCGGCGAGCGGGCACTGGCCCGGCTCCGGCGTCGCGCCGTCGGGTTCGTCTTCCAGGCCTTCCACCTGATGGACGAGCTGACCGCGGCGGAGAACGTCGAGCTGCCCGCGCTGTTGTCGGGCGCCTCGCCGCGCACCGCCCGCGCCTGTGCCGCCGGGCTGCTCGAACGGGTCGGGCTCGCCGGCCGGGCGCGGCACCTGCCCTCGGAACTGTCCGGCGGGCACGGCAGCGCGTCGCGATCGCGCGGGCGCTGGTCAACGAACCGCTGGTGGTCCTCGCGGACGAACCCACGGGGAACCTCGACAGCGCCGCGACCCGCGACGTCCTCCGCCTCTTCGCCGAGCTGCGCGCGGCCGGTCAGACGCTGGTGCTGGTCACGCACGACGAACGCGTCGCCGCCACCGCGGACCGCGTCGTGTCGTTGCGGGACGGAGCGCTGGTCGACGACACCCGCCTCGGCGGGCTGGGCGACACCACGCCGCTCGGCGCGCTGGTGAGCTGGGAGGGCTGGCGGCGTGGGCCGCCTCCTGCTGATGTGGCGCCTGGCGACTCGGGACCTGCGCCGCCGCCCGGGCGAGGCCGCGATGTTCCTGTTCGCCGTCACCGTCGCCACCGCCTCCTTGAGCCTCGGACTGGCGAGCGGCAACGCCGTGACGACCGGGTACCTGGAGACGCGCGAGGCCACCGCCGGTCCCGACGTCACCGCCATCACGACGGCTGCGGACCCCTCGGACCTGGTGGCCCGCCTCGCGAGCACGCCCGGCGTGGCCGAACGGGCCGACCCGGTGTTCGCGTTCGACACCACCGTCGAGGCGCACGGACGTGCCGCGCGTACTTCGGTGGAGGGGCGGGGGAGTTCGCCCTCCACTGTGGACAGACCGCTCGTGACCTCCGGGACCTGGGTGCGTACCGGGGGCGTGGTGCTCGAGCGCGGCTTCGCGGAGGCGCTGGGAGTGCGCGTCGGTGACCGGGTCACGATCAGCGGGCGCGGTTACCCGGTCGTCGGGATCGCGATCAGCGCGGCCACCCCGGTGTACCCGTGGAGCGATGGGGGCCAGGGACCCGGCCCGAACGGCTACGGCGGTCGGCTCTGGCTCACCACAGCCGATGCGCGCGCTGCGGCAGGCGCCTCGTCCACTGTGTACCTGGTCCACTTGAAACTGACCGACCCGGCCGAGCCCCTCAGGTGGCGCGACACCGTGTTCACCCACGACCGCCGGGGCGACTCTTCGGCCGGCGTGCGCACCTGGCGGACCGTCCTGCAGACGGACACGAACCTGATCCGGGACACCGAGCCCGACCTCGTCGTCGGCGGCTGGCTGCTCGCCGCGGCCGCGATCGTCACCCTCGCGGCGCTCGCCGCCGTCCGTGCCACGCGCGACAACCGGCGGGCCGGGCTGCTCAAGGCGGTCGGCGCCGGGCCTCGCACGGTCGCCGCAGTCCTGCTGACGCGGTACGTGCTGCTGACCGCACTGGCCACCGTGCTCGGGCTGACGGTCGGGAGCCTGACCGCACCCGCACTGGCCGATCCCAGCGCCGGGTTGCTCGCCACCACGGGGCCGCCGTCCGCCGGAGTCGTTGCCGCTGCGGTGTTCCTGGCCGTCGTGGTCGCCGGGACCGGGACGCTCGGCCCCGTCGTGCGAGCCGCGCGCGGCAGCACCGTCGACGCCCTCGCCGATCCGGTGCACCATCCGCGGCTGACCGGCCTCACGGCGTACCTACCCACTTCGCTCCTGGTTGGTGTCCGATTGCTCGCCCGCCGCCCCGGCCGTGCGGTCTTGACCGCCATCGGCACGGCCACGATCGGCGTGACGGTCGCCGCGCTGCTCGCCTACCGGGCGACTCCCGGACCGGACAGTCCCGCCCTCACGGCGGTGCACGGCCGCGCCGATCAGGTGCTGGTGGGCGTCACGCTCGCGCTGGTGGCGCTGTCCGGGGTCAACTCCGTGTTCGTCGGCTGGAGCACGGCGGTGCAGGCGCGGCGCGCCCTGGCTGTCACCCGAACCCTCGGCGCCACGCCCGGCCAGGTCGTCATCGCGCTGTGCACGGCGCAGCTCCTGCCCGTGCTGCCGGCCGTGGTGGTGGGGATGCCGGCGGGGACGGGGCTCTACTCGTTCTTCCACCCCAAGATGGTCCTGCCGCCGGGATCGTGGCTGCTCGGTGCCGGACTCGCCGTCGTGCTGGCAGTCTGCGCCCTGACCGCTGTGCCAGCCTGGGTGCACACCCGCCGGCCTACCGGGTGCGCCCTCGAACCGGCCTGAGCCGTCACGGCCGGCGGAAGATCGTGATCGAGTGGCCGACCTCGTCGATCGGGGTGCTGCCGGTGATCAGCGCGGTGAGGTGGGCGTCGGCCTTGGCGATCGAGGAGTCGGAGACGGCGAGCACACCGTGGACCTGGTCCGGGCGCACGCGGAGCGGGTCGGCGGCGTCGATGCCGTAGGCGGCGGGCACGCCGGCGCCCTTGTAGACGAGCCAGATGCGCTCGCCGGGATAGTGCTCGTGCAGGCGGTCGGCCAGGCGGCCCAGGTCCTGGCCCCAGTCGACGTTCGAATCGTGCAGGCGCAGGTGGGTTTCGGCCGGGCCGCCGAAGGCTTCGTTGGAGTACGGCAGGTAGTAGGGGAATGTCCGCAGCGAGCTGACGGCGGCGAAGACGAGCAGGGCCGCCGCCGCGACGCGGGTCCAGCGCCGGCGCAGGACGACCACGCCGCCGCCCGCGACGGCCAGGAACATCGGCAGGAAGACGGTGTACCGGGTGCCGAAGTCGCGGCTGCCGGTCATCGCGACGGCCAGCAGCACGGCCGCGGGAACGAGGACGTACGGCGCGGCCGGGCGCACCCGGGGGACTGCCAGCAGCACGACGGCACCGGCCAGCCACAGCGCCAGCGCGCCCAGCGGCGTCTTCACCAGCAGCGCGGCCGGCAGGTAGTACCACAGCGGACCGTAGTAGTGGCGGCCGAAGAGGAAGCCGCTCCACACCTGGTCTTCGAAGCCGAACTGCAGGTGCAGCCCGTCGCGGTACGGCTTCGGCAGCGGCAGCCAGTCGGCGAGGCCGCGCAGGCCGTTAAGGGCCGGCAGGTCCGGTGGCGTCGCCCAGCGCAACCGCGGGTCCACGGCGAGGTACGCGGCCCACACCACGGCGATCGCGATCAGCGCGACTCCGGCGACCGCCGCGAGGATGCGGATCGCCCGGTTCGGGGCACGGACGTCCGGCGTGTGCCACACGGACAGCACGACCAGGCCCAGCACCACCGCAACGGCGGGCAGGGCGCTCATCTTCGTCGCAACCGCCGCGCCGAGGGCGAGTCCCGCGAGCGGGAGGTAGCGCAGGGGCCGGCGCCGGGCCCGCCACACCAGCCAGACCGACGTCAGCAGGAACCCGGCCACCGGCACGTCGAGCGTGGCCAGTGAGCCGTTCGCGATGACGTCGGGGAAGAACGCATACAGGGCGAGCGCCACCACCCCGCCGACCGGTCCGGCCAGATCCCGCGCGAACGCGAAGACGACGAGCCCGAACAGCAGCGTCAGCACGATCATCGGCAGCCGGGCCAGCAGCATCAGCCGGCCCGGGTCGTTGCCGGACTCGTACAGCACGTGCCGGCCGAGCTGCGTCTGGTCGCCGGTGAAGGCGGGGTCGAGGTGCACGTCGGCGAAGGCCAGCCCGCTCCCGATGATCAGCTTGCCCAGCGGCGGGTGCTCCGGGTTGTAGCGCAGGCTGTGCTGCTCGAGGTAGACGACGGCCGTGCCCACGTACACGGGCTCGTCGATCGTCGGCGTCTGCTCCACGGCCGTCGGGATCATCGCGGCCGCCATCTGGACCAGGAGCGCGACCACGACGACGGCGAACGCCCACCGCCGGTGCCGCCGCAACCCCGCGAACCGCCCCGGCGGGTTCTCCGGGCTCGCCTCGGCCGCGCTCGGCAGCCGGCTCGTGGGGGACGACAACCCGGGATCCTTCCAGGCGGGAGAACAGTTCCCCCGGAGTTTACGGCTGGTCCGGCAAGCCTCCGGCGGTCGCTCGGCGAAGTTGCGGCCTAGCGCTGTCCGGCGACGAGGACCATCGGCACGGCGACGAAGATCCGGTTCGCCAGCAAGCGTTCGGCCTGCTCGGCGCGCCAGCTGTCGTCGTCGGTGATGCGGCGCAGCAGGGCGAACGCGGTGTCGTCGGTGAGCACGAGGGAGCGCGCTTCGGCGGTCACGTCGGTGAAGCCGGCGTCGAGCAGCAGGGCGCGCTGGTGCCGGGCGACGCGGGGCGACGGGAACGAGTCGGCCTTCGCGTGCACCACGCGGCGGGTGGTCTCGGGGTCGTCCGAGTCGACGGCGATCGTGTCCCAGCCCGAGCCGAGCAGCACCGCCCGCCCCGCCGGGCGCCAGCACCCGGCGGGCCTCGGCGACGGCCCGCGCCGGATCGTCGAGCAGGTGCGGCACCTTGTCGACGCGGTAACCGCTGACCGAACCGGTTTCTAGCGGCAGTTCGTACGCGTCGCCGACGCGGAACTCTCTGCCCGGCTGTCGGCACACGGCGATCATGTCGACGTCGACGCCGATCGCCCGGGCCCCGCGGTCGGCCAGTTCGGTAACCGCGCGGCCGCCGCCGCAGCCGACGTCGACCACCGCGCGGCCGGTGAGGTCGCCGAGCAACTCGTAGGAACGGGCGCGCAGCTCGACGGCCGCGGGCAACGCGTCGCCGGCGTCGAGGAGGGCAAGCAAACTGGACATGCCCCTCATGGTTTGACTTGATGCCGACACGAAGTCAAACCCGATGGCGATCGGCGAAGTGGCCCGGGCACTTCGGCCTGCCGACGCACGTGCTGCGGTACTGGGAGTCCGTGGGCCTGCTCGCGCCCGCCCGTGCCCAGGGCGGGCGCCGCCGCCACACGCGCGCCGATCTGGTGCGGGTGGGCACGATCGTGGAGATGAAGCGAGCGGGCCTGGGCTTGCCGGACATCGGGGAGTTCCTCGGCTCGATCCACACCCCCGGCCGCAAAGAGGTGCCGAGGCGCGACCAGTGAGCGCTGCAGGCTCGGATGGCGGCGCTGCGGTCGGCGCTCGAACTCCTCGAGCCCGGGCTGAACTGCTCGCACGAGGACATCGCGATCTGCCCGGCCTACCAGGCCCGGCTCGCGGAGCTGGTCGACGCCCGCGTGCCGGGTCCGGCGGAAAACGACGTGACAGCCCGCTCGTAGCGGGCTTACCGTCCGTCGCGTGCGCGAAGGACCTCTCACGTGGCGCCCGCTGACCCGGGAGGACGCACAGGCGTCGGCCGATCTGCTCAACGCCATGGAAACCGTGGACGGGATCGGCGAGAACTACACCGCGGAGGACACCCTCCAGGAGCTGATCGACCCGTACACGGACCTGGCGCGCGCGAGCCTCGCCGCCTTCGACGGTGACGTGCTGGTGGGTTTCATGAAGATCCGCTTCAAGCCGTCGGCCGAAGAGGTCCACCGGGTCTTCCTCGACGGCGGGGTCCATCCGGGGTACCGCCGCCGCGGCGTGGGCACCGCGCTCGTGGAAGCCGGCGTGGCGGCGGCGAAGGTGGTGCACGCGCGCCAGCACCCGACGTTGCGGCTCGCGGTCGACGTCCACAAGGCCGAGCGGATCGCCGGTGTGCCCGAACTCGTTCGCTCCCAGGGTTTCGTGCCGGTGCGCTACTTCCAGCGCCTGGAGCGCGCGCTCGGCGACGCGCTCCCCGCCGTGGTGATCCCCGACGGGCTGGCACTTGAGCCGTGGTCCCCGGAGAACGCCGCGGATTTCCTGGCCACCCGCAACGCCGCGTACCGGGACCACTGGGGCTCAGCGCCGGTGACCCTCGACTCGTGGCAGAACAAGATCACCAACCACACCTTCCGGCCGGAGGTCGGTTTCCTGCTCCGGGCCGGCACCGACGGCGCCGCGGCCGGCGTGCTGGTCGCCCTGACCTGGGAGGCCGACGCGGCGCTCACCGGCATCCGCGACGCCCACTTCATGATCGTCGGAACGCGCCCGGACCACCGGAATCGAGGCGTCGCCAGCGCTTTGGTCGCCCACGCGTTGCGTGGTGCTGCCGAAGCGGGCTACGACCGCGCCAGAGTGAACGTCGACTCGCCGCGCCCCTCCGGACGGTCTGGGCTCTTCGAGCGGGCCGGGTTCGTGGCGGCGAGGAGCTACGTGCGCTGGGCTTTCGAGGTCTGACGCCCTTGGCGGCGCAACGTTCACCGGTGTTCGCGCGACCCTTCTGAGTGGAGCGGGAGTTCGGCCGGCCCGCGGGAGGCGAGGACTTCGATGAAGCCACGGGACATCGTGTCGTCGGCGCTCGAAGCCATCGGCGACACACCGCTACTGTGGCTCGCGCGCCTCGTCCCTGACGGGGCCGCGGACGTACTCGTGAAGCTCGAAAGCGGAAATCCCACCGGGAGCTACAAGGACCGGATGGCGCTGGCCCTGATCGAAGGAGCGCAGCGGCGTGGTGAGCTGCACCCCGGCCGCCGCGTCGTGGAGTGCACCGGCGGCAGCACGGGTTCTTCGCTCGCCTTCATCCGCGCCGTCAAGGGGTATCCGCTGTCGATCGTCACGTCGGACGCCTTCTCGCCCGAGAAGCTGCGCACCATGCGGGCCTTCGGCGCCGAGCTCACCGTGGTTCCGAGCGACGCCGGGCGGATCACCCCCGAACTGTTCGACCGGATGCGGGCGGAGGTGGACCGCATCGTCGTGCGTGACGGTGCTTTGTGGACGGACCAGTTCCGCAACACCGACGCCCTGACCGGATATGCCCGGATGGGCCGCGAAATCGTCGAGCAGACCCGAGCCGAAGGCGTCGACGCCTTCTGTGCCGGTGTCGGCACCGGCGGCATGCTCGCGGGCGTCACGGCGGGCTTCCGCGCCGCTGGCCTCGCGCCCCGCGTGATCGCGCTGGAGCCGGCGAGCTCCCCGATGCTCACCGCGGGCCACGGTGGCCCGCACGGCGTCGAAGGCATCGGCACGGGCCGCCCGTTGCCCCTCCTCGATTCGTCGTCCTACCACGAGGTGAGAGCATTCGACGAAGCCCGGGCGCGTGACCTGGCGGTGCCGTTGGCGCGGCGCGAGGGCGTCTTCGCAGGCACTTCGTCCGCGCTGAACGTCGTGGCCGCGATCGACCTGGCGCGCGAACTGGGCCCCGGCCACACCGTGGTGACCATCGCCGTCGACACGGGGCTGAAGTACCTCAGCGGCGGCGTGTTCGGGGACTGACCGGCCACCGGAGCGGGATGCCTACGTGGCGGCCGCCGTGGTGGCCGCGTGGTCACGGACGCGCGGGTGCACCGTGAAGCCACTGGGTTTGAGCGTCAGTGATTCCACGATCTTCAGCTCGTAACCCGGGTCGGCTTCGAAGTCGTAGCGGCGCAGGACCAAACCGAGCGCCAGCACGGCTTCGTGGAGGGCGAACTGCCGTCCGATGCAGGCTCGTTCGCCTGTGCCGAAAGGTTTGTACGCCTGGGCCGGGCGCTTGCGCACCGCGGCCGGTTCGAAGCGGTCCGGGTCGAACGTCTCCGGGTCGGTCCACACCGCCGGGTCGCGGTGGACGAGGGGGAGCGGCACGATCACCCAGTCGCCCTTGCGCATCGGGTACTTGCCGCCGAGCACGACGTCTTCGCGGGCTTCGCGCGCATACCCGGGCGCGGTGGGCCACAGCCGCATCGCCTCGTCGAGCACGCGGCGCATGTAGCGCAGCCTGGCCACGTCGCCGAATTCCGGTTCGCGCTCGCCCCAGACCGCGTCGACCTCGGCGCGCGCCTTCGCGAGCAGCTCGGGGTGGCGTGTCAGGTAGTACAGGGCGAACGACAGCGCGCCGGACGTCGTTTCGTGGCCCGCGACGACGAACGTGATGGCCTGGTTGCGGATGTTCACCGGGTCCAGGCGCTCGCCGGTCATCGGGTGGCCTTCGGTGAGCATCAGGCCCAGCAGGTCCCGGCTCTCGCCGCCTTCGCGACGGCGGGCTTCGATGACCTCGTCGACCAGGTTCGTCATGGTTGCGATGTCGGCCCGGTTCTGCGCGGGCGACCCGGCGAACGTGCGCCGCACGAACGGGAGCTTGACGTTCTGCAGCTGCGCGAACCGCAGCGCGCGGATCATCGCCGTGACGAACGGGTGCGGTTCGGCGCGCTCGAACGACCCGAACCGGTAGCCGAAGCCGGCGCGGCCGATCGTCTCCAGCGTCAGCCGGGTCATGTCGGCGGCGACGTCGACCGGGCCGGCGGCGCGGTCCCAGGCCTCCGTCAGCTCGTGCGCGACCTCCAGCATCACGGGGTGGTAACGGCGCATCGCGTCGGCCGAGAACGCCGGCTGCAGGATGTCGTGAGCCAGCCGCCAGTTCGGCTCGTTCGTGTGGGCGGTGAAGAGCCCGTCGCCCGCCACCGCGCGCAGGCCCTCGACGCCAAGGCCGACGTGCTTGCCGAATTTCGTTTCGTCGTTGAGCTGCGTGACCAGGTCGACGCCGCCGGCGAAGACGATCTCGATGCCGAAGATCTTGCGGGTGAAGATCGGGCCCAGCCGCTTGCCGATGCGCAGGGTGTGCTGCAGCGGCGTACGCGGGTTGGCGCCGATCAGGTCGCCGATCACCGGCAGCCGGCCCGGCCGGTGCGGAATCCCGGTGGTGTCCACGGGTGCCCCCTATTGAATTCAGATCCAATAGGGCCCACGATCCCGCGCTGTTGAACCCGTGTCAAGTAAGCTCGGGGGATGCGGACGCGCCTGAGCACGGAGCAGCGGCGCGAGCAGCTCCTGGGCATCGGCGCGAGGCTGTTCGCGAACCGGCCGTACGACGAGGTGTGGATCGAGGAGGTGGCCGAGATCGCGCAGGTCTCGCGCGGCCTGCTGTACCACTACTTCCCGACGAAGAAGGACTTCTTCGCCGAGATCCTCCGCAAGCAGCGCGACCAGCTCCTGGCGATAAGCGAGCCCGACCCGGCGCTGCCGGTGGCCGAGCAGCTGCGGGCCGGGCTGGACGTCTACCTCGAGTTCGCCCGCACCCACCCGGACGGCTGCCGCATCGTCTACCGCAGCGCCCGCGACGCCGACCGCGAGATCCGGGAGATCCGCGAAGCCGGCATGGCGGCGAACGCCGAACGCATCCTCGCCGCGGTGAGCCTGCTTCGCCCGGTCACCGAAACCACCCGCCTGGCCGTGCGCGGCTGGCTGGCCTTCCTCGCCAAGCTGATCCTCGATTGGCTCGACGAACCGAAAGTCACGCAGGAGGAACTGCGCGACCTCTGCGTCCGCACCCTGTTCGCCGCGGTCGACGTCACCCCCTGACCGCAGACGATCTCCGGCCGGCTCGTGCGGCGCTGCCGGTGGATCGGTCGGGCATCGCCAGGTCGTGCGCGGGCTTGGAGTTCGGCCAGCCCGCCGGCCGGAGCGCGATCGAGATTTCCCCCGGGCACCGGGACGGTCCGGCCGTCGGCGACCGAGGCCGTGCTGCTCCGGGCGTCGGCTGAGGTCTCGCCGATGATCGGCGCCCACTCGCGCAGGGCGGTGATGGTCACGCCGGGGGCGGCGTAGTACGGATCGGCGGCCAGGCCCGCGCAGTGGGTGCGGAACACCCGGCAGGGCGCCGCGGGACCGGTTCCAGGGTCGTCTGTCGGGTACACAGCACGGCTTGGCCGAGGCCATCGGTGCGACCAGGGTTTCGGTCAACCGTGCGCTGAAAACGCTGGCCGCAGGGGAGCTCGTCCGCGTTGAGCCCGGGTGCTGTGGTGATCCTCGCGGCGGAACTGCCGGAGTGAAGATGGTCAGGTGGCAACGAATCGATAGAACTGTCGGAAAATGGACAACGAACACCGGTTTTGTGTGATTGATGTCTTATCGGCTTGTTTTTCGTTGAGGCTGAGCCAAGATCTGTTTTCCGAATAGGCACGCTAAGCTGTGACGCACTGTCGTCCGATAGTCACGCGAATTGATGATCTGTGTCCATTGCCACGGACGCTGTACATTCGCCGTTTCCTGTTCGTAACCTCCACGTGCTTTCGCGGTGACCTGCGATCTACCCCGAGGATCAGCGGCCGGAAGCCACCGCGAACCACCGTCGCCTGCGACCCTGATTGGGCGCGAAAGACGGGCTCTCGGTGTGAGAGTGAGAAGGAGCCCACCCATCGTGGGACGTCACAGCAAACCCAGCAACACGAAGACTCTTCTGAAGCGCACCGGTGCGACCGCGGCTCTCGCGGGCGCCGCGCTCGGCGGGATCGGCATCGCCGGCGCCGGCGCGGCCAACGCCTTCCCCGGGCAGGCCGGCATCGTCAAGTGCGAGAGCTCCGGCAACCCGACGGCGGTCAACAACACCGCGGCGGGCCAGCGCGCCGGCCGCCCCGCCGGTCTGTTCCAGATCGTGACGAAGACCTGGCTCGCCAACGGCGGTGGCCAGTTCGCCTCGACCGCGGACCGGGCCACCCCGGCCCAGCAGCAGATCGTCGCGGACCGGATCTTCGCGAAGTCGGGCACCGCGCCGTGGGAGTGCCACGGCGGCTCCGGCCCGGCCGCGTTCTCCAACTTCGCCGGCCAGGGTGGCGGCGGTGCGGCCTCGGAAGAGGCGGCGACCGCCCACACCAAGAAGTCCAAGGCCGCGCCGAAGGCGCAGACCCGGGTCAAGTCCAAGGCGCAGGCCAAGCCCCAGGGCAAGCCCCAGGTCAAGCCTAAGGCCAAGCCGCAGGCGAAGGCCGCTGCTGCGGCCGGCGCGACGCGCTCCAACCCGAACGGCGACTACACCGTCGTCGCGGGCGACACCTTGTCGGGCATCGCCAAGAAGCTCGGTGTCTCCGGCGGCTACCAGCGGCTGCAGCAGCTGAACGCGTCGTACATCCCGAACGCCAACCTGATCCTGGTCGGCCAGAAGATCGCGACCAAGTAGCAGGGGCACGGACCGCCGATCGCGTCCGCATCGCTTTCCCCCGGGTGATGCGGACGCGGACGGCGAGCCGCCGGTGCTCCTCGCGGACGGTGCGCTCGGGCGCCGCCGGCGAGCCTTCCCGGCGGCCGGTAGCGGTGTAGGCGGGCCCACGTGATGGGAACACCGACCCGCCTACACCGCGCGTTCGGCCGGCCGTCGTCCACACGGTTCTGCGCCACGACCGGCCGCGGCCACCGGTTCGCGTTTTCGTTGGCCGGTGGAGCCGAGGAGTGCGAAGTGGACAGCCATCGGCAGTGGATTTCGAGCACACCAACCTGTTCGGCGCCAGGAGTGCGCCGTCGCGGGCTCGTCACCGCAGAGTGGCGGTGAGGAAGTCGGCGGCGACGCCGGTGAGCCGGGTGGGAGTGGGTCCTGGCCGGGCGTGTCGAGGGTGTGGCCTTTGCCGTGGACCGGGACGAAGGTGACCGGCACGCCGGCCGCCCGCAGCCGGGCCGCGAACTCCGGCCGACTGCGGCCGGACGAAGTCCTCGTCGCCCTGGAGGATCAGCGCCGGCGCCGCGTGCGGCGTCACGTAGCGGCCCGGGCTGACCGAGCGCCGGGTGGCCGGGTCGTCGCCGAGTCCGATGTGGACGATGAGGCGCTGCCCGGGACCGGCGGCGTCCAGGTGGGTGAGATCAGCCGGCCCGAACATGTCGACCACCGCAGCCACCGAGGTGGTCCGGTCGACGGAAGCGGCCGTGCCGGGCAGCGCGCACAGCGTGCCTCCGGTGCTGCTGCCCCACACACCGATCCGGGCGGGGTCGATGCGCAGTTCACCGGCGTGGGCCTTGACGAATCGGATGGTGCACCGGGCGTCGTCGATCGGCACGGGCCAGGACGCGACCGGCAGCAGGCGGTAGTCGGTCGACGCGACGACGAAACCGCGGGCCGTGAGCTCCCGTCGCAACGGCGGGAAGAGCGCGCCGCCGGAGTTGGCGAGCGCGGCTCCGGGGCCGTCGGGTTCGCGGTCGCCGAGCAGGAACACTCCGCCGTGCAGATGCGCGGCTACCGGCGTAGGCCGGGCGCCTGCGGGGGTGTAGAGGTCCAGCGGGATCCCGCCCGGGCAGCAATAGTCCACAGTCGGGACATCGGCGCTCGACCTCGCGCCGGCCGCGGCGGTCACGGCACCGGCGGCGGTGGCGAGCACCAGGACGCCGACCGGCCCGAAGGCCAGCGACGCGGTCACCCGCCGCGCGCGGTGCCGGCTGGGGTGCGGCCGATCGAAGGCGATGATCAGGAAACCCCGCAGCGCGAATGCCTGCAGCGCGGCGGCCAGTCGATCGGTGCCACCGAAGGCGGCGTCCGCCGCTTGCCACGGGCTCGGGCCCGGCAGTAGGTCCGCCACATGATCGAGCACCCGGACCACGAGCCCGGTGCCCGCCGCGAGGGGCACACTGCGCCCGCGGGAGCGAACCCACCTGGGCGGCAGCGACGAGGGCCGACAGAATCGCTTACGCCGGAGTGACATCCCACAGCACGGGGACGGTCGCGGCCTGGATCGCGGCGGCACCGAGCGCGGTGAGCGCCCCCAGGGTCAGCAGGGGTCCAGGCCGGTTCAGTCCGGGCTCCGGGCGAGTTCACTTCGCACGACGAACGCAAGCCAGGCGCCGGCGAGCAGCCCCAGGACTCCACCGGCGAGGCGGATCGAGTGGATCGGCACCGGGATGGAGATCAGCACCCCGGACACCGCCGCGGTGACGACCGCCGCGCGGGACACGGTCGTGGACCGCCACAGCGCGACGCAGAACAGCAGCAGGCCGATCGGCACCAGCACGGCCGGGTACAGCACCGCGCCACGACCGCGAACGGTAAGTCCTCGGCCTCGTGGCCCGCGGCCGTTCCAACGACGACCTCGCCCGCGAGCTGCACGTCAGCCCTCTCACGGCGAAAACGCACATCGCCCGCATCATGACCAAGCTCGACGCCCACGACCGGGCCCAGCTGGTCATCGCCGCGTACGAAACCGGGCTGGTGACGCCGGGAACCCCGTGACCCGTGGCAGCCGAGGAGAGCTCACGCGTCGCGGTCAGTAGGTGTAGCCACCGCCGGTGGAGGCCGTGCCGTTCCCGGTGGCCGGCGGTACGGACCCGCCCGTGATCACGAGCGCGTGCCACGTGCCCATGACACCGTCGCCCTTCGTCTGCCCGGGAGCGGTGTCCTGCGCGAAGGTGTAGACCGGCTTGCCGTTGTACGTCGCCTGCTCGATGCCGTCGGATCGGCTGATGGTGGCGAGCTGCCCGGGCAAGCTCACCGCGTTGGCCGCCTGCGCCTTGCCGACGACCGGTGGCCACAGGGATTTGCAGCCGTTGTCGGTGCAGGCGGACATGCCGTTCTTGTCCTCGTCGAAGGTGTAGAGCGTGAATCCCTGGGCGTTGGTGAGAACGGTGCCGAGCGAAGTGTTCGTCTCGCCCAGCGTCGCGGGCGCGGGCGCCGCGGAGGCGGAGCCTTGCGACGCGCCCGGCATGGGAGCCGGGCCGGCCGAGCCCCCACTGCCGCACGCGGCCATGCCGGTCATGGCGGCGGCCGCGGTGCCGGTGATGGCGAGAACCCTGAGGTGTTTCATGCTGTTCGTCCTTGTCGTTCGAGTGCCCCTCACCCGAATCCACGACGTGCCCCGGTTCCGGGTTCACCCCGGAACCCCGCGGGGGACGCAGATCACAGCTGTAAGTCTACTGTGGACTGTCCACGGTGAACTGTGTCACTACGAGAAATTCGTGCTTCACCTTCGTCAGGCGGATTCCGTTGTGTCGCCGGCAATCCGGTTCGCGCGGATCACCCTCGATCGCCCCGGTGCGACCGGTCGGCGGCCGTCACAGTCGTCGCGCGAGTCAGCGCGTGGGCAGCGAACAACGCGGGCAGCCCGAGCGCGGCGAACAGCAGCCAGTCGCTGTCGGTCCGGGCGATCACCACCCACTGGACGGCCACGACGACACCGGCGTTGACCACCACCCGGCCGGTCAGTGATGCCGGCCGGGCGGCTTCGGCGGCGCCCCGCTCCCGCCGGGCGCCGACGCGCCAGACCCACAGCACGAGCAGGACTCCGACGCCGACGAGCAGCTGCGCGGGCGTCACACTGAGGTCGTTCATCATCCACCCCGATCGATTCGGACAGCGGTGCCCCGCGGTTCGCAGGGGTTTCCGGCTGAGGTTTCTCAGGATCCTCGTGGGCTCCCGGCGCTGGCAAAATTTCCCACCAAATCCGATCAGTGCTGGTCAGGAGGGTGGCTGGGGCGTCGGGCATCATGGTGGCCGGCCCGCTGCGGCGCCGGCACCGACGAGGAGGCTCGACTGTGACGACCGCTCACCCGGCGCCGTTCGGCGAACCTCCCGCACCCGGACAGCCCGCATCCCCACCCGAGTTCGCGGTCAGGTTGCAAGCCCTGCACACGTGGTCCACGGTGCGGCTGCGCGCGCTGCCGGCACTGGTCGAGACCGAGATGAGGATGCGCGGCGTCGCGCCGGCCGCGGCCAAGTGCGCGTACGGGACCGCGCGGGAGATCTTCCGGGCCCATCCCCGGCGGTACAATGAGACGCTGCTCTTCGATGTCATCCGCGCCTTGCTGAGAACCGCGTACCCGGCGGCGGAGACCCTCGAACGGCAGGTCGCGCGCTGGCGGGAGAGCTACCACCGAGCCCGCGGGCGATACCCCGGGAAGGCGGTGTTCCCCGGGTTCTCGATCGGCCCGCTCACCACGAGCTGTCAGCTCCTGGAGGGAAACGGCGAACGGGCGATCTCCGAAACCGACGTGCGGGTCATCGTGACCCCCAGGAGGTATCCCTGCCGCCGACCGTCGCATACCTGAGAGACGAGGTGATCAAGCAGCAGCATGCCCGCCGGGACGCGGGACTGGACTATTGCTGGGCGGGGCCGCGGTTCGCCGTCCACGACTTCGTGGTGACCCGCCGCGGGGTGCGCGAACTGTCCGAGGTGACGCTCCACCTCAAGTACTCCGATTACTACACCTTCCTGGCGACGCAACTGCTGGACAAGCCGCTGCCCGGTGGCAACACGCTGCGCAACCTCTACCGCGCCGGACGCGATCCCCGGGAAAGCCCGGATTTCATGCGATCAGCTTCGGGCTCAACGTCGCCGTCGTCACCGCGGACGGGTGGCTGGTGGTCGCGCGGCGCAGCGACCGCGTCGGAGTCGGGGAAGGCGAGTGGAACTCGTCGGCCAACGAAGGGTTGCACCGTGAGTTCGACTCGCCCGGCGGCGAGGCGCCCCAGCTCTTTCGCGCCGCCGAACGCGGACTCGCCGAAGAGTTGCAGCTGCGGCCCGACCAGTACGACCTCAAGCTGCTCCCCTTCGCCGTGGTCACCGAGAACTCTCAGTGGTGCTGCTTCTTCCTCGCGACGCTGGGAAGGATGACCAGGCGCCAGTTCGAACAGAACGTCGGCCGGGGTGTCCAGGACGCCTTCGAACACCGCGGTTTCGACTTCGTGGAGTTCGAGCCGGCCTCGACGATCCCCTACCTGCTGCGGCCCGATCGGCGCGACGCATGGGCTCCCGCGGCTCCGGTGTTGTTCTACCTGTCATTGGTGCACGTCCACGGCCGGTGGGCCACCGACCAGGTCATCGAGGAACTGGAGCGCGAGGGCTCGCGGAGTAGCGTCCGGAAAGTCAGCCGTTGTCCAGACCGTACCGGCGGATCCGTTTGTACAACGTCCCTCTCGACATCCTCAGGCGGGCCGCCGCGGCCGTCTTGTTCCCCCGGCACGCCACGAGAACTTCCCGGATGATGTCCGCTTCCGCGTCCTCCAGCGGGTTTTCCCGTTCCGCCAGCGACGAAGTCTTGAACAGCAGCACGCACCCGTCCTCGAAGCGCCCCGGCGTGACCGGCCGGACGGCGGCGAAGCGGCCGTCCGGCAAGCTCAGTTCGGTCGCCGACGGGCCCGCCTCGCGCAAGGCCGCCCACAGCGTCGCGCGGTCCGGCAGAACCGTCGACGGACCCGTGTCGCTGATCAGGATCTCGTTGTCGAGGGTGAGCACGGTGGCGCCGGGGATCGAGCGGAACGTCATGTGGGCGTCGACGAGGCGGCGCTGGCGGGGCGTGGCCGCGTCGCGGAGGGCGGAACGCAGGCGTTCGGCGAAGGCGATGACAGCCGCCATCACGAAGCGATTCGTGTGTTCGGCGCGGCAGCACACGTTGACCGAACCCAGGAGCAGCCGGGTGACCGGGTCGACGATGGGCGCGGTGGCGCACGTGTACGGGTGCCAGGCCTGCTTGAAGTGCTCCGCACCGACCACCATGGAGACGGAGCGCACGGCCATGGACAGGCCGACGCCGCAGGTGCCGACGCCGTCCTCGACGTAGCGGTGGCCGGGTTCCACTTCGACCTGCTGCAGGTCGCGGCGGAGGGCGGGATCGGATTCCCAGCGCCAGGTCAGGGTGCCGCGCGGGTCGACGACCGCCACGGACGCGGCGTCGCCGACCAGCAGATCCGCGGTGCCGGGGATGATCCGGCTGCCGACGGCCACCAGCAGAGCCTCGGGGTCGTAGTCGGCGGCGTCGAGGTCGAGGCGTTCGGGGTCGACGCCGGATCGGCGCGACCGCAGCCACGATTCCTCGATCTCGGGGCGCGCGAAGCCGCGGCGGTCGGCTTCGAGGAACTGTTGCCAGACGTCCGAGGATGGCACAGGCGGCTCCTCTCCGGGCGTCCTCGCCTGGGCACACCGAGTGTGCAGGACCCGCACGCGGCGGTGCCAGCCCCCGATCGGGCGGGGTGTTCAACTTTTGGACGGTTCCGCCTCGAGCGTCACGTGAGGCAGCACACCGGCGTTACCGTCGCCGAAGCGATCACCCGGCCGCCCCCGCCAGGACCGGTCAAGCCCAGTCAAGGAGGACTGCTCATGCGTTTCGGCGTCTTCATGGCCCCGTTCCACGCCTCACCGGTCAAGAGCCCGGTGGCGGCCCTGGCGCGCGACCTCGAGACGATCAAACTGCTCGACCGGCTGGGCTACGACGAAGCCTGGATCGGCGAGCACCACTCGTGCGGCGTCGAACTCATCGCGAGCCCCGAGATCTTCATCGCCCACGTCGCGGCCCAGACCAAGTCCATCAAGCTCGGCACAGGTGTGCTCTCGTTGCCCTACCACAACCCGCTGTGGGTGGCCGACCGCGCTATCCTGCTCGATCACCTGACCCGGGGCCGGTTCATGCTCGGCCTCGGCCCGGGTTCGCTGCCGACGGACGCGTCGATGATCGGGCTCGACCCCCTCAGCCAGCGGGGCGCGCTGGAAGAGGACACCGACGTCCTGGTGCAGCTGCTCAACGGCGAAGAGCCCGTGACGATCAAGACCGCCCGCTACGAACTGCGCGAGGCGCTGTGCCAGCTGCGCCCGTACACCCAGGGCGGACTGGAGGTCGGGGTCGCGGCGATCGCCTCGCCGTCGGGGCCGCGCATCGCGGGCAAGCACGGGCTCAGCCTGCTGTCGATCGGGGCGACGATGACGGGCGACCTCGATCTGCTGGCCCAGCACTGGGACGTCGCCGAGGAACGCGCCGCGCGGTTCGGCGCCACGATGGACCGCGGCGGGTGGCGCCTGGTCGGCCCGATGCACCTCG
The DNA here is from genome assembly GCF_016889705.1 of Amycolatopsis sp. FDAARGOS 1241. NCBI lineage: Bacteria > Bacillati > Actinomycetota > Actinomycetes > Pseudonocardiales > Pseudonocardiaceae > Amycolatopsis > Amycolatopsis sp. FDAARGOS 1241. The sequence continues at coordinate 4,563,336 of NZ_CP069526.1, read as the reverse complement.
CCGAGACGAAGGAACAGGCCTACGCCGAGGTCGAGCACGGCCTCGACGACTGGTGCAATTACCTGCAGCACGTCGCCGCCGTCCCGCACTTCGAGCCCGGCGGGGCGACGTTCACCGAGCGGGTCGACTGGATCAACGCCAGCGGCATCGGCGTCATCGGCACGCCGGAGGACGCGATCCGCCAGATCAGCCTGCTCGACGAGCAGTCCAAGGGCGGGTTCGGTGCCTACTTGATGATGGCGCACGAGTGGGCGAACCCGGCCGCCACGGCACGGCACTACGAACTGTTCGCCGAGGCCGTCGCGCCGCACTTCCAGCAGCAGCTGGACCGCCTCGCCACCACGGAAGCGCAGGCCAGGAAGCTGCGCACCGAGCTGCACCAGCGGCAGGGCCAGGCACTGGAGGAGGCCAAGGCGCGCCACGCGGCGGAGAAGAACGCCCAGCCGGCATAGCGGTCGACGGCGAAGCGGGGGCCGAGCGAGGGCTCGGCCCCCGCTTCGCTGCGCGCGGGTGACGTTGGTCCCTCGCCGCGGTGCCTTGTGACCGGCGCGCCCGGCGGCGCTCGCGCGGTTGGCTGACGGGTGGTCAGTGTGAATCGTGGGAGCGGAGGGCCCGATGAACACGAGCACGACACCCGTCGCCGCGGTGATGACGCCGAAGCCGGTGTGCGCGCGGCTGGACACGCCGGTCAAGGAGATCGCGGAAACCCTCACCCGCCGCGGGATCAGCGCGGTGGCGGTGGTCGACCGCCAGGGTCTGATCGCCGGCGTGGTGTCCGAATTCGACCTCGTGCGGCTGCTGCGCGAAGACCGTCGCCACCACTGGTGGCAGCGTGCTTCGGCGCCGTCGCGCACGGCCCAGGACGTGATGTCGAGCCCGGCTCGGACCGTGGCGGCCGGGGAACCGGTCTGCGACGTGGCGGCCCGGTTCACCCAGACCGGGCTGCGGCGGCTGTTCGTCGTCGCGGACGGGCGGCCGGTGGGGGTCGTCGCACGCCGCGATCTGATCGGGTTGTTCTCGCGGCCGGACACCGACATCGACCACGAGGTGACGACGCTGCTGTGGAAGGCGCTGCAGCTCGGACCGGAACGGGCGCGCGCGATGGTTCACGCCGGGGTCGTGACCGTGGCGGGCCGGGTCGAACGGCGCAGTGAGATCGCGGCCGTGACCCGCCTGATCGAAGCGGTGCCCGGTGTGGTCGAGGTCCGCAACGGCCTCGACTTCGTGTGGGACGACGTGGCCTGATGGGCGGCAAGAACCCGGCCGGACGGCTCCCGCGCGCCGTGTACGAGCAGGAACTCGCCCGGCTGCAGATCGAGCTGGTGAAGCTTCAGGAATGGGTGCGCGCCGAGGGCGCCCGGATCGTGGTGGTGTTCGAGGGTCGCGACGCCGCGGGGAAGGGCAGCACGATCAAGCGGGTCACCGAGCACCTCAACCCCCGCGTCGCGCGGATCGAGGCCCTGCCGAAACCGACCGAGCGCGAGCGCACGCAGTGGTACTTCCAGCGGTACGTGGACCTGCTGCCCGCCGCCGGCGAGATCGTGCTGTTCGACCGCAGCTGGTACAACCGTGCCGGCGTGGAACGGATCCTCGGGTTCTGCACCGCGGACGAGTACCGTCGGTTCCTGCAGCAGTGCCCGATCTTCGAGCGCCTGCTCGTGGGCGACGGCATCCTGCTGCGCAAGTACTGGTTCTCGGTCAGCCGCGACGAGCAGGAACGCCGGTTCCGGGCCCGCATCGAGGACCCGCTGCGGCGCTGGAAGCTGTCCACAGTGGACCTGGAGTCGGTGACGCGCTGGGACGACTACTCCCGGGCCAAGGACGACATGTTCGTGCACACCGACATCCCCGAGGCGCCGTGGTACGTCGTCGACAGCGACCAGAAGCGCCGGGGGCGGATCAACATGATCGCGCACTTGCTCGGGAGCGTGCCCTACTACGAGGTGCCGCGCGAACCCGTCAGCCTGCCACCACGGCCGCGCGACCGCGGGTACGAGCGCACCGACCGGCGGCTGCAGCGCGAGGTGCCTGACCACGCGGCGACGCTGCTGAAGGCTCTTTCGTCCCACCCGGACGGGACCTCGGCCCCTGACCACGCCGCCCGCGGCTGAGGGACGGTGGGACTCGTCGGCCGAAGACACGAGGAGGAGCCGTGCGCGCACGAGAAATCATGACCCGCCCGGTGGTCCGGGTCGGGCTCGCGACCCCGGTACGCGAGGCGATCGCCCTGCTCACGGAGCACTGCATCGCCGCCTTGCCCGTGGTCGACGAGGACAACCGGGTGATCGGCCTGTTCACGGAGGCCGACGCACTGGCCGGGGTGCTGACGGGCGAACCGGTGGGGCCCGACCAGCTCGTGGAGTCCACGATGACCAAGCCGGTCGAAGTCGCCGGGCTCGACACCGACGTCAGCGACATCGCCGCCCGCATGCTCGTCGACCGCCTGCGCAGCATCCCGGTCGTCGACGACGGTCGCCTGGCCGGGATCGTGAGCCGGCGCGACCTCCTGCGGTCACTGGTGCGGCACGACGACACCATCGCGTCGCAGGTGCGGTGCCTGTTCAGCGACTACACGGGACACCGCGATCTCTGGTCGGTGTCCGTCACGGGTGGCCGCGTGACGGTCCGGGGAACGTTCACCGACGAAGCCGAACGCCGGCTTGTCACGGCTCTCGCGAAGACCGTCGGGGGCGTCACCGAGGTGGAACTGGCCTAGAGGAGGCGTGATGCACGGGTCGACGGGTGACGACTGCGTGGTGCTGGCCGGCGTGGACGGTTCGGCTTCGGCTCTGCACGCCGCGGTGTGGGCCGCGGCGGTCGCGGCGCGGCGGGACGCGGTGCTGAGACTCGTCCACGCCTACGTGGTGCCGGCGCCGGGCGTGTCGCGGATCTCGGTGACCACCGTGCGGGAGGGGTTCCGGTCGCGGGCCGAGTCGTGGGTGGCCGAGGCTTCGGCCGCGGTGCTGGCGCAGTGGCCGTCGCTGCGGATCGAGCGGGTCGTCGTGGAAGGCAGCCCGGTCGGGGTGCTCCTGCGCGAGAGCGCCGGCGCCGAAGTCGTGGTGCTGGGCTCGCGCGGGTTGGGCGGGTTCACCGGGCTGCTGGTCGGCTCGACCGCGGTCTCGCTCGTCGCCCACGCGCAGTGTCCGGTGGTGGTCGTGCGCGGTCGCCGGCCCGATGACGTGCCCGCGGTGGCCGGGCCGGTCCTCGTCGGGCTGGACGGTTCGCCGGACAGCACCGACGCGCTCGGCTACGCGTGTGAGGAAGCCGCCGCGCGCGGCACCACGCTCATCGCCGTGCACACCTGGAACGAGATCACTCCCGAGGGGAGGCTGCGGCTCGCCGGTTCCGAGGCGGACGTCGCCGCCGAACGCCGGCTCGTCGACGAGCAGCTGGCTCCCTGGCGGGACAAGTTCCCCGAGCTGGCGATCGAGGTCGAGGTCGTGCGCGGGCGGCCGGTGCGGACGCTGCTGGAGCGCGGTGGCGGTGCGCAGCTCGTGGTGGTCGGCAGCCGCGGCCGCGGCGGGTTCACGGGGATGCTGCTCGGGTCGACCAGCCAGGCGCTGCTGGTGCACTCCGCGTGCCCGGTCGCGGTCGTGCGGCAGGGGAGCCGGTCGTGACCACGGCCCGACCAGGCGGGCCGCGCCGGTGAAGAAAGGACTGTCCGGAAAGGACTCGGGATCATGACGACGAGCAACACCGTGGTGGTGGGCGTCGACGGTTCGGCGGGTGCCGCCGAGGCGGTCGGGTGGGCCGCGCGGCTCGCCTCGGGCCGGGGGCTCGAACTGGAACTCGTGCATTGCCTGCAGGCCGATTCGCTGTACTACGGCGGTGGCCTGGCCGGCAGCGACGTGCTGTTCGAGCAGCTGCGGGTCGAGGGGGACCGCATCGTCGCCGCCGCGGCGGAGCAGGCGCTCGCCGTCGACGCGGCTCTCACGGTCCGCACCGACGTGCGCACTGACGCCGCGTCCGCCGGCCTGCTCGACCGGTCGCGCAGCGTCCGGCTGGTCGTGCTCGGCCGCACGGGCACCGGGGGCTTCGCCGGCATGCTGATCGGCGCGACGGCCGCAGAAGTCGCGAGTCACGCCGCCTGCCCGGTCGCCGTCGTGCGCGGGCGTCACGGCGACGGGCCGGTTCCGCTGGCGGGCCCCGTCGTGGTCGGTGTGGACGGCACCCCGAACAGCGAAGCCGCCATCGCGGTGGCTTTCGACGAAGCCGGGTTCCGGGGCGTCCCGCTGGTCGCGGTGCACGCGTGGGACGACGTCACCTATGACTGCGCGGACAGCACCGCCCGGCTGATGCCGCAGCCCGAAACGCTCGAGCCGACGGAAGAACGACTGCTGGCCCAGCGGCTCGCCGGCTGGCAGGAGAAGTTCCCCGAGGTCGAGGTCCGCCGGTCGCTCGTGCGGGACCGGCCGCGGCAGGCGCTGCTCGCCGAATCCGACCGGGCCCAGCTCGTCGTGGTCGGCAGCCGTGGCCGCGGCGGGTTCACCGGCATGCTCCTGGGCTCGACGAGCCAGGCGCTCATCCACCACTCGTCCTGTCCCGTACTCGTGGTGCGGCCGGAACCGAAGCGATGACGGGTCTTTGGTCCCCGGCGGACGGGCGGGCGTAACAGCCGCCGGTGACCGGGGACCCGGCGGCGTGGGTACAAGGCCTCTTCGAGCCGGACCGCGCGCGGCCGATGCTGGGGGCCATCGCACACCGGAACGGGGAGGTGCGAGGCAGATGAACCCGCCCAACCGCCTGCTGCGGTGGTGGCGCGCGCTCGCTCCCGGTCGCGGTTCGGTCGCGCGGACGACGGACCGGCTGCAGGCGTTCCTGGTTCTCGCGGCCGTCCTGGTGGCCGTGGCCGCGATCCCGTTCGCGGCGGCCACTGCCTCCGAGGTCTACGCCGCGCAGAAGCAGCAGTCCGTCCGCGAGCTCGCCGACACCCGGCCCGTGACGGCCACGTTCCTCGCGGACGGTCCGCCGATCTCCGTGAACGGGCGCAGCGGCGCCGCCGGCGGCCCGGTGCCGACCGAGGCGACGTGGCGCACCCCGGAGGGCGCCGAGCGCGTCGGGCCGGTGTTCGCGAACGAAGGCATTCGGCGCGGGGACACCGTGCGGATCTGGGTGGACCGCAGTGGCGCGGTCACCGATCCGCCGCTGACCGCCGCCGCCGCCGTGGTGAACGCGACCGCGGCCGGGGTGGGGCTGTGGCTGGCCGGGTGCCTCGCGCTGGCGACGGGCTACGGGATCGCGGTGTTCGCGTTGAACCGCTACCGCGCCGGGAAGTGGCAGCGGGAGTGGTTCGCGGAGCTGAAGAAGAACGCGCATTCGTGAACGGCGCGGCAGGAGGTTGTGATGGACACCAAGCAGTGGCGGATCGAAGTGTTCCTGACCGAGGAAGGCGGCCGGACGACAGCCACCGCCCGGCTGCGCACCGGGGCCGGCGAGGTGCTCGACGCGTCGGGGACCGCGCGGCTCAACCCGGTCGACCGCAACGTGCCGGAGATCGGTGACGAACTCGCCACCGCGCGAGCCCTCAGCGCGCTCGCGCACCGGCTGCTGGACGTCGCCGCCGAAGACATCGAGGACGTCACCCACAAGCACGTCCGGCTGGAAGGCTGAGGAAGGCGGGCGGAATGCACGCGCTGATCGTGTACGAGTCCCTGTTCGGCGACACCGAGGAGATCGCCCGCGCCGTGGCGGAGGGATTGGGCTCGGCGACGCTGCGGTCCGTGGACGACGCCCCGCGCGACCTGGCCGGCTACGACCTGCTCGTCGTCGGCGCGCCGACCCACGTCCACGGCCTGAGCCGGCCCTCGACTCGCAAGGCGGCGGCGGAACAGGCCAGGGGGAACCCGCAGCACGAGATCGGCCTGCGTGAATGGCTCGGCGGCTTCCGCGTCCTGCCCCCGGGAACCACCACGGCCGCGTTCGACACCCGGCTGGCCAAGCCGCGGTGGCTGACCGGCTCGGCCGCGCGGGCCGCGAGCAAGGTGCTGCGCAGCGTCGGCCACCCGACGGTGGTGCCGCCGATGAGCTTCTTCGTCGAAGTGGTGAACGGCGACACGCGCCTGGTGGACGGCGAAAGCGCCCGGGCGCGGGTGTGGGGAGCCACCCTCGCCCGCCGGCTCGACCGCACCGGGCCCGGGCGCGGCTGAACCGCGGCGGGTCTGCGCGCTACCCGTTCTTCGGGCTGCGCCGCCGCTGCGAGGAGGTGCGGCCGCGGAGCACACCCGCGACCACGATGACGCCCAGCACGAAGCCGAAGTCGTACAGGTGGCCGTTGTTGTGCACCTCGTAGATGCCGACGTGGTCGTCGAACAGCGAGACCAGGAAGGTGATCGGGCAGATCAGTCCGTGCCAGAGCCCGAGCCAGAAGCCGGCGTCGGGTGGAGTGCCGGTCGCGGGATCGGCACCCGCCGCACACGAAGTCAGCAGGAACGCCGTGGCCACCAGGAGCGCGGCGACGGCGGGACGGTGAAGAGCTCGAGTGCTCACCTCGGTCACGGTCCCGGCGAGCGGCGCCACTCAGTAGAGGCGAACGGCTCCGGATCGCGGGACCTGAGGCGGTCGTGCCGGCCGGCCGGCTCCGAAGTGGCCGGTTTCAGTCCACAGTGGATCTTCACCGGGTGCGCGGATCCGGGTCGGGAGTTCACCGACCGGACGCGGCCGGACCTGGCCGGGAATCGTCGGCGACGGCCCGATTTCGTCCCCGCCGGAAGGGACTTCGGGCCCTGCCGCATGCGGCGCCCGCTTGGGACGGTGGTGTTCTCGACCGAAAGGCGGTCCGGCATGAGGATTCTCGTCGCGGTGGCGACCCGGCACGGGGCCACTCGGGAAATCGCCGAGCAGATCGCCGCCACGGCCGCGGCGGCGCTGGCCGAAACCGGTGTCGCCGCGGAGGTCGGGGTGGTCGACGCCGGGCACGTCACGTCGTTCGCGGGGTATGACGCGGTCGTGCTCGGCAGCGCCGTCTACTTCGGGCAGTGGCTCGAAAGCGCTCGCCGGCTCGCGCACGAGCACCGGGAGGAGCTGCGCCGCGTCCCGGTGTGGCTCTTCTCGAGCGGGCCCGTGGGCCACATCGCGGGCGAGGACCCGGTGGACGTCTCCGACGTGGTGGCCGCGTCCGGCGCGCGCGAGCACCGGCTCTTCGGCGGCCGCGTGGAACGGGCCAACCTGCGGTTCACCGACCGCGCGGTGGTCGTCGCGCTGCGGGTGCAGGACGGTGACAACCGCGACTGGCCGATGATCCGGGCCTGGGCGCGCGCGATCGCGAGCGAGCTGGCGGTGGTCCCCTCCGGGCAGGAGAGCCGACGATGACCGGACCCTATCCCGTCCGCGTCGAGGCGGACCTGGACGAGCCGCTGTCGCGCTGGCTCTGGCTCGTGAAGTGGCTGCTGGCGATCCCGCACTACCTGGTGCTGGCCGTGCTCTGGTTCGTCTACCCGTTCGTGGGGCTCTGCGCGTTCTTCGCGATCCTCTTCACCGCCCGCTACCCGCGCTCGCTGTTCGAGTACACCGTCGGCGTGCTGCGGTGGAGCTGGCGCGTGCAGTACTACGGCTACGCCGCGCTGGGCACCGACCGCTATCCGCCGTTCACCTTCGGCGACGTGCCGAGTTACCCGGCGCGCCTGCAGGTCGACTACCCGGGACGGCTCTCGCGCGGGCTGGTGCTCGTGAAGTGGTGGCTGCTGGCCCTGCCGCACCTGATCATCGTGGGGTTCTTCGTCGGCGGCGGGAGCTGGATGGCCGGGCGCGACGACTGGGGCGGGTTCTGGTGGGCCGCGGGTGGCCTGGTCGGGATCCTGGTCCTCATCGCGGGGGTCGTGCTGCTGTTCACCGGCCGCTACCCCCGGCCGGTTTTCGACTTCGTGCTGGGCATGGACCGCTGGACCCTGCGCGTGGCGGCTTACGTCTCGTTGCTCACCGACGCGTACCCGCCGTTTCGCATGGACCTGGGCGGCTCCGAGCCCGCTTTGCCGCCCCCGCCGCCGTCACCGCTGGCCGGACCCACCACGACCGCCGAGCCGCAGGGGTGGACCCCGGGCCGGGTCGCCGGGGCCATCGGCGGGGCGGTGGTGCTGCTCGTGTCCACCGGCCTGCTGACCGGCGGGGCCGCGCTGTTGTGGGCCGACCGCGGCCGGCGCGACGCCGACGGCTACGTCACCGGAAGCGCCACGTTCGCCACCTCGAGCCCCGCACTCGTCAGCGACTCGATCGACCTGTCCGGCACCGGGCCGGACCCCGCCACGTTGCTCGGGACGGTGCGGATCGGCGCTACCGCGAGCGACCCGGCGAAGCCCGTGTTCGTCGGGGTCGGGACCACGGACCGGGTGATGGACTACCTGGCCGGCACCGAGTACACCACCGCGACGGACCTGTCGGGCCGGGGCGCGCAGACGCTGCACCCGGGTAGCGCCGTCGCCGTGCCGCCGTCCGACGCCCAGATCTGGACGACGGAGTCGGCCGGTCCCGGCACCCAGTCGGTGACGTGGCCGGCGCAGGCAGGCGGCTGGACCGTCGTCGTCATGAACGCCGACGGCTCGGACGGCGTGTCCGCGCGGGTCGACGCGGGCGCGACCGCGCCGGCGCTCCCGTGGCTGGCGACCGGCGTGCTCGCGGTGGGTGTCCTGTTCTTCGCCGGTGGTGTCGCACTGATCTGGATGTCCGCCCGCGCGGCCGCCCGCCGGGCACCTCCGTCGTTCGCCGCCGGGTGAGCCGGACGCTGCGCTGACCACGGCCGGAAGTCCCCGGATGCCGGGAACTCCGGCCGCAGCTTCGGCGCGCCGCGGCGAGCACTCTCAGTGGATGAAGCTGTCCGCCGTCCTGCCGGGGGCCGCGCAGCTGCGCGGGTACCGGAAAACGTGGCTGCGGGGCGACGTCATCGCCGGGGTGACGGTGGCGGCGTACCTCGTGCCGCAGGTGATGGCGTACGCCGAAGTGGCCGGGTTGCCCCCGGCCGCCGGGCTGTGGGCCGCGATCGGGCCCCTGGCCGTGTACGCCCTGCTGGGTTCGTCGAGCCGGCTGTCGGTCGGACCCGAGTCGACGACGGCGCTGATGACCGCCGCTGTGCTGGCACCCTTCGCCGTGGGCGATCCCGGGCACTACGCGACGTTGGCGGCGGTGCTCGCGGTGCTCGTCGGCGTCTTGTGCTTCGTGGCCTCGCTGGCGCGGCTGGGGGTGCTGGCCGAGCTCCTGTCGAAACCGGTGCTCACCGGCTACATGGCCGGCATCGCGGTCCTGATGGTCGTGGGACAGCTCGGCAACGTCACCGGCGTGCCCGTGGCGGGCGAAGGGTTCTGGGCCGAGTTCGCGTCGTTCTTCACCCAGCTCGGGAAGATCCACTGGCCGACCGTCGCCCTCGCGGCGGGCGTGCTGCTCGTGCTGTTCCTCCTCCGGCGGTTCGCGCCGCGGGTGCCCGGACCGCTCGTGGCGATCGCGGCCGCGACGCTGCTCGTGGCGCTCGTGCAGCCCCCGGACATCGACGTCGTCGGCGAGCTGCCCGCCGGGTTGCCGCCGGCGGTCTCGGGTTTCTCGCTCACCGAAGTCGGCGAGCTGGTCCTGCCCGCCGTCGGCATCGCGATCGTCGCCTTCTCCGACAACGTGCTCACCGCGCGGGCGTTCGCCGCCGGGCGCGACGAAGAGGTCGACGCGGACCAGGAGCTGCGCGCCCTCGCAGGAATCAACGTGGCCGCCGGGTTGCTGCACGGGTTTCCCGTCAGCAGCAGTGGAAGCCGGACGGCACTGGGCGCGGCGGCCGGGAGCCGCACGCAGCTCTACTCGCTGGTCGCGCTGGTGACCGTGGTGCTCGTCGTGCTGTTCGCGCGCCCGCTGCTGGCGCAGTTCCCGCAGGCGGCGCTCGGGGCGCTGGTGATCTTCGCCGCCACTTACCTCGTCGACGTCAAGGAACTGCGCCGGTTCGCGCGGTTCCGCCGCAGCGAGTTCGTGCTCGCCCTGCTGACCACGGCCGGCGTGCTCGGCCTCGGCGTGATCTACGGCGTGCTTGCCGCCGTGGGACTGTCCATCTTGGACCTGCTGCGCCGGATCGCCCGGCCGCACGACGGGATCCTCGGTGTCGTGCCGGGCCTCGCCGGGATGCACGACGTGGACGACTACCCCGAGGCCACGACCGAGCCCGGGCTCGTCGTCTACCGCTACGACGCGCCGTTGTGCTTCGCCAACGCGGAGGACTTCCGCCACCGCGCCCTCGCCGCGGCCGACGGTGACGTGCGGTGGTTCGTGCTCAACACCGAGGCCAATGTCGAGATCGACGTGACCGCCGCCGACGCGCTCGACCAGCTGCGCGAGGAACTCGGGCGCCGTGGGGTCGTGTTCGCGCTGGCCCGGGTCAAGCAGGACCTGCGCGACGACCTGGTCGCGGCGGGACTGGTCGAGAAGGTGGGGGAGGACCGCATCTTCCCGACCCTGCCCACCGCCGTCGGCGCCTACCGCGCTTGGGGTGCGACGCGGAGCTGACGGCGCTCGTCAGCGGCGGCGGCCTGCCGCGGCGCACCGCTGGTGACGCTCGCCGGTTCGGCCGCCGGAGTGGTGCCGGCGCGCTGTGCGGCGTCGTACTCGGCCTCCAGCTCGGTCAGCGCCGCGCTGCGCGTCGACAGGACCAGGCGGGCCTTGTCCTGGTCGAAGTCGTTCTCCCACTTGCCGATCACGATCGTGGCGACGGCGTTGCCCAGGACGTTGATGAACACCCGGCCTACGTTGAGGATGCGGTCGATGCCCACGATCAGGGCCAGCGCGGCCAGCGGCATGTGGCCGACGGCCGTCATGCTCGAGGCCGGCACGATGAACGCGCCACCGGCGATGCCCGCGGTGCCCTTGCTCGTCAGCATCATCACCGCGACCATCGTCAGCTGCTGCTGCCAGCTCAGGTCCACCCCCAGGGCCTGCGAGAGGAACAGCGACGCCATCGTGAGGTAGATGGCGGAACCGTCGAGGTTGAACGAGAATCCCGACGCCACCACGATGCCCACCACCGGCCGCCCGGCGCCGAGGATCTCCAGCTTGCGCACCAGCTGCCGCAGCACTGCCTCGCTCGAGCACGTCGACAGCGCCACCAGCAGCTCGTCCTTCAGCAGCCGCATGAGGGCGAACAGGCCGAGCCGGCAGGCGCGCATGATCGAGCCGAGCACCACCACGATGTAGGCCACGCACGTGCCAGTGAACAGCAGGATCAGGTAGAGCAGCTGCTGCAGGCTTTCCGCGCCGCAGGTCGCCCCGACCGAGGCCAGCGCCCCGAAGGTGCCGAACGGTGCGAGCCGCATGATCCAGCGGACGATCCGGAAGACCACGCCCGACAGCGCCGTGATCCCGCGGGTCAAGGGCGCGCCGGACGGTCCGGCCAGGTTCAGCGCGGCGCCGAACACGATGGACACGAGCAGGGCCGCGAGGATGGTGTCGCTGGTGATGCTCCGAACAGCGAGTCCGGGATGAGCTGGAGACGAACCCGGTGAACGACGCGTGGTCCTGCGTGGCGGCCTTCGGGACGCCGCCGGGATCCAGCGTGGCGGCGTCGATGTGCATTCCGGACCCGGGCTTGAACACGTTCGCGACCACGAGCCCGATCAGCATGGACACCAGCGACAGCACCACGAAGTAGCCGATCGCCTTGCCGCCGATGCGCCCCGCCTTGCGCAGGTTGTCCACCGACGCGATGCCGGCCGTGACGACGCAGAAGACGACCGGGACCACGATCATGCTCACCAGCGAGATGAACCCAGTCGTTGAGCGGTTTCGGGGCCCGCTTTCGGGAAGGCGAACCCGACGGCGATGCCCGGCACCGCGGCGACGATCACCTGGAACCACAGCTGCCCGAGCAGGCTGCGCACGCGCGATCGGGCCGCGGGGGTGGACGGCATGAATTGCTCCTTCGCACGACGTTGTGACGGGGGAACCTTCAGCGGTGCAACTGGCGAAGTACCTTGTAGAACGCGGCCTTCTCCTCGAAGCCGATGCCCGGCGTCGCGGTGAGGCCGACGTGGCTGTCTTCGACGACCGCGCCGTCGGCGAACCCGCCGGTCGGCTGGAACTCGCCGGGGTAGGACTCGTTGCCGCCGAGCTTGAGCGCCGCGGCGATGTGCAAGGAGAACTGGTGGCCGCCGTGCGGGATGCAGCGGCGGGAGGACCAGCCGTGCTGCTTGAGCATGTCCAGGATGCGCAGGTATTCGGTGAGCCCGTAGCTCAGCGCCGGGTCGAACTGGAGGTAGTCGCGGTCGGGGCGCATCCCGCCGTAGCGGATGAGGTTGCGGGCGTCCTGCAGGGAGAACAGGTTCTCGCCCGTGGCGATCGGGCCGGCGTAGTGCTCGGAGATCACCGCGTTGAGGCCGTAGTCGAGCGGGTCACCGATCTCCTCGTACCAGAAGAGGCCGTAGGGCTCGATCGCGCGCCCGTACTCGAGGGCGGTGGCCAGGTCGAAGCGGCCGTTGACGTCCACCGCGAGCCGTGAGCCGTCGCCGCCGAGGACGTCGAGCACGGCTTCGATGCGCGTGAGGTCCTCGGCCAGGTCCGCGCCGCCGATCTTCATCTTGACCACGCGGTAGCCCTGGTCGAGGAAGCGCTTCATCTCGTCCTGCAGGTCAAGCAGGGTCTTGCCGGGCGCGTAGTAGCCGCCGGCGGCGTAGACGAACACCTCGTCGTCGGGCACGCCGTCGCCGTAGCGGTCGGACAGCCAGCGGTACAACGGCTGCCCGGCGAGCTTGGCGGCGAGGTCGAACAGGGCCATGTCGACCACGCCGACGGCCACCGATCGCTCGCCGTGCCCGCCGGGCTTTTCGTTGGCCATCATGAAGTCCCAGGCGCGAGTGGGGTCGAGCTGCCCGTCTTCGGCGAGCAGGGCGTCCGGGTCGGCGGCGAGCAGGCGGGGGACGATGCGGCGCCGCAGGATTTCGCCCGCGCTGTAGCGGCCGTTGGAGTTGAAGCCGTAGCCGACCACCGGCTCGCCGTCGCGCACGACGTCGGACACCACCGCGACGATGGAGCAGTCCATCGAGCTGAAGTCGATCCAGGCGTTGCGGATCGACGAGCTGATCGGAATGACGCCTTCGTGCACGTCGAGGATCTTCATCCGCGCCTCTCTTATAAATTATAAATTCCAACGGGATGCTAGGGTCTCGCCTGGCCGAAGCACAAGCCTCGGTTTCCGCCAGGGAGGGTGCAGGGGTCGATGAGCAGCGCGAACGTGTTTTCGAGCAAGGGCGAGGTCGCCTACGCCGAGCTGCGCGGCCGCATCCTGTCGGGTGCCCTGCGGCCCGGCTCGCGGCTCGAGCAGAACGAGCTCGCCGGCGACCTGGGCATGAGCCTCACCCCGCTGCGGGAGGCGATCCGCCGGCTGTCCAGCGAAGGACTCATCCGCCTCGACGCCCACCGCGACGCCCGCGTGGCCGGGATGAGCGCGGCCGAGGCGCGCCAGCTCTTCGAGGTGCGCCTGTCCCTCGACCCGACCGCCGCGATGTACGCGGCGCAGCGCCGCACCGCAGACGACCTGTCAGCCCTGCGCGCCGCGGTGGCCCGGCTGCTGCCCGTCACCCGCGAATGGGGCGAAGAGGCGCTGACCGTGCACCGGGCCTTCCACCGGGCGCTGTATGTGGCGTCCCACAACGCCACGCTGGTCCGCCTGCTCGACGACATCTGGGACAAGACGGACCGCTACCGCCGCGCCGGGCTGGAACTGCCGCCCGGCAACGAACCCCGCACGCGCGACCACCAGGAACACCACCGGCTGGTCGACCTCGTCGCCGCGGGCGACGACACCGGAGCGCGGGAGCTGATGCAGACCCACATCGAGCGCAGCTTGCTGGCGTCAGCGATCGAAGCGCTGGAGCAGCGCGAGCGCGCCGGAACGGCGACCGGTTAGCTGTATTGCCCGGTGAGGTTGGCGACGCGGGGGCTTGCCGGTTCGTGCGGTGTGGCCGCGGTCGTGGTGCGCGGATTCGCGAGGTGGTCGCAACGGTGCCGGTCATTGTGTTGGTGTGATGACTGTAGCGAGGCGTCGGGCTGGAGTTGACCAGCCGAGGCATGTGTGTGGACGGTTGTCGATTTCCGCGGCGACTGCGGCGAGGTGTTCGACGGTGTGGCCGGCGAGGTTGCTGCCCTTGGCAAAGTACTCGCGCGGCAGTTGGAACCGCGCTGCCAGGGCCTGCCTGGTTGGCAGAAGTAGATCGCACCACTCGCAACCGCCCCGGACACAACAGCTGGCGCGCCCGGTTCAGCAGAGGGCGACGGCATTCGCCGGCGAGCCCACCCCGCCGACGAGGTTCAGGGGCTTGACCACCACGAGGTACGTGTAGCCGCCGCCACCGGCGGCGTGCGCCGACAGCGCGTCGAGCTTCCACTGTTCGCCCAGGGGCAGACCGAGCAGGCCGATGAGGTCTTGGTGCACCATCCCCGGTTCGTGGGGGCCGCCGAACTGCGGGTCCGGGGGCGGCGGCATCGCCTCGATGGCGAAGGTGTCGGACGCGACGAGGGCGAGGCGGTGGTCCCAGAACCACGCGACCAGCTCGCGGGACTGCGCGAGACCGGTGCAGCGGCGGGTCCGCCCGATCGCTTCGCGGCCGGCCGGGTCCAATTCGGACAGATACCACTCGGCCCAGCCGGTGCGCAGCAGGAGCAGGTCCCCCTCGCACAGGCTCACGCCTTGCCAGGACAGCGTCCGCTCGACGAGGTCCAGCGGCAGCGGTTCGCCGGCGGCGTGGTCGATGGGGCGGCCCAGCGACTCCCGGTAACGAGCGAGGTCCACGAGCACCCCACGGCCGACGATGGGGTCCTCCGCCCACCGCTGAACGCCGAGCGCCGGGGTCCCGGGCTTGATGTCGGCGTCGGGAACCCCTTGGTAGAAACCGGCTTCGTGGTGGCGGCGGTGCCGCAGACCGTCCACGTGGGAGCTCGCCTGCAGCCACAGCTGATCGACGTAGTCGTCGCGCTGGTCGGCGTGCGAGGACGTGATCGTCTGCGCCGGCGGCGTCCGCCACACCACAGACGGGTCGAACGCGTCGAGTGGATAGTCCAAGTTGAACACCTGGCCGTGGCGCACCAAGCCGGCCGCCTCCACCACGTGCGACGCCTGGGCGAAGTTCGCCATCCCGCGCTCGGGCGTCCGCTCGAACACGCCCCAGCTGGACCCGGCCGGACCGTCGTCGCGGGCGCGCAGGGCGCGGTAATCCGGAACCGGCAAGTCGTTCTCCTTCGTTGTGCTCACCGGAGCTCCCGGCCGCGGGTCTCGGGCAGGAACACCAGCGCGATCAGGAACAGACCGTAGGCACTGGCCGCGAACACCGAGATCCCGGTCCCCAGCCCGTAGCCGCCGGCGAGCGCGCCGACCACCGCCGGAGCCAGCGCGGCGACCCCACGGCCCACGTTGTAGCAGAAGCCCTGTCCGGCGCCGCGCATCTCACTGGGGAACAGCTCCGCGAGGAACGGGCCGAACCCGCTGATGATGCCCGAGCCGAAGAACCCCAGCGGGAACCCGACGTAGATCACGAGGCCGGACGGGATGCGCGCGTAGGCGTAGACCACCACCGTGACCGCGCTGAGCACGCCGAACACGGCGAACGTCGGCTTGCGGCCGAACCGGTCGTTGGCGACTCCCGCGGCGACGTAACCGAGGAACGATCCGGCGATCACGAACACGAGGTAGCCGGCCGCGCCGACCGCGTTCAGCCCGCGGCTTTCGGACAGGTAGGTGGGCAGCCACGTGAAGATCGCGTAGTACCCGCTCTGCATGCCGATCGAGAGCAACGTCGCCAGGATGGTGTAGCGCAGGATCTTGCGCCGGAAGATCAGCCCGAGGCTGATCGGCGCCTTGGCCTTGCGGGTCCGGCGCGCTTCCAGCCACACGGGCGACTCGGGCACCTTGCGCAGGATGTAGATCACGATCAGCGCCGGGACCAAGCCGACCCAGAACATCATGCGCCAGCCGAGGTCACCGAAGTTCGGCAGGATCAGTACCGACGCGATCACCGCGAGCGCCCAGCCGAACGACCACGCGCCCTGGATGAACCCGGCGACCGCGCCGCGCTTCTTCGCGGGGATGACCTCCGAGATGAGCACGGCGCCGACGGCCCACTCGCCGCCGAAGCCCAGTCCCTCCACCGCGCGGTACACCAGCAGCTCGGGAAAGCTGCTCGCGATCCCGGACAGGGCGGTGAACAGCGAGTACAGGAAGATCGCCGCCGCCAGGATGCGGACGCGGCCGAACCGGTCGGACAACGTGCCGGCGACGATGCCGCCGAACGCTGAGAACAGCAGCGTGACCGTGCCGATGAGGCCGGCCTGCTCGTGGTTCAGTCCGAACGCGATGCTCACCGCGCCGAGGGCCAGCGTGTAAAGCATGTAGTCGAACCCGTCGAGACCCCAGCCCGCGAACGTGGCCCAGAAGACCCGGCGTTGCGGACGGTCGAGGGTGAGCGGGGGAACCTTGGTCAGGACGGACGTCATGACCACTCCTTCCGAAACTTCGCGTCGTTGCGGGCCGGTGGAGCACCTGGTCGGTGGAGCTACTCGGTGAAGCGCAGCACCAGATCTGCCGCGCTGACCCCGTCGGGGTGGGCGATGAGCGGGTTGATCTCGAGCTCGGCGAGCCGGTCACCGAGACCGGCCGCGTACCGCGAGAGGGCCGCCACGGCGGCGGCGACGGCGGCCACGTCGGCTCCCGGCCGGCCGCGGTAGCCGCGCAGCAGCGGCGCGCCGCGCAGCCGGGTGAGCAGTACCCGCACGTCGAGCTCCGACAGCGGGGCGAGCCCGGTGACCACGTCCTGGTCGATCTCGGCCGTCACACCGCCGAAGCCGACGGTCACGACCGGCGGGTAGCCGTCGGCGGCTCCCTCGACGCCGACAAGGAGTTCGATCCCCGGCGGAACCAGGCTCTGCACCAGGATTCCGTCGAGCACGACGTCCGGCCGGGCGGCGCGCACGGCGGCGACCATTTCCCGATACGCGCTCGCCGCGTCTGTCACGCCGACGCGAACGCCGCCTGCTTCGGACTTGTGCGTGAGGCCGGCGGACTGCGCCTTCAGCACCACCCGGCCGCCGAGCCGCGCCGCGGCTTCGGCCGCCTCCTGCGGACTCGTGACGAGCACACCTTCGGGCCGGGGCACGCCCAGCGCGTCCAGCAGGGGCGCACCCGCGGATTCGGTGACCACGCCGGTGCCGGAGAACCCGTCGACAGTGCCCGCCACCGGTTCGGTGCGGGCCGGCGGTCGCGCTGCGCCGGCCCGGTACAGCCGGGCCAGCACGTGGGCCTTGCGCCCGATCGAGTCGTGCAGCGGAACGTGGTGCTCACGCAGGATCTTCGTCGCCTCGGCGATCTGGTTGCCGTCGGCGAGCCACACCACGCCCAGCGGTTTGGGTGCGCCCTCGGCCGCCGCGACGAGCTGGCGGGCCACACGAGCCGCGCGGGCGCCCGTCACGTTCGTCATGATCACCATCAGGACGTCGGTCCCCGGATCGCCGAGGATCGTCCGGCACACGTCGAACACCGAGTCGTCGTCCTGTGAGAACAGCTGCGCGGTCACGTCCACGGGGTTGCTCGTCGAGCCGTACGCGGGGATGAACCGCTCGAGTTCGCGGCGGGTGTCCGCGGCGAGCTCGCCGGTGCGCAACCCCGCTTCCTCCAGCCAGTCCGCCGCGATCCCGCCGGCGCCGCCGGAGCTCGTCACCACGGTCACGGCGGGCCCGCGCACCGGCTTGCGTGCGGCGAGTTCCACCACGGTGTCCAGCAGCTGGTCGAGGTCGGTCACGCCGATCACGCCGTGTTCCGCGGACACCAGCTCGAACGCCGTGTCCGGCCCGATCATGGCGCCGGTGTGCGACGCGGCCGCGCGCCGCCCGGCGGCCGAGCGGCCGGACCGCAGCACCACCAGGTTCTTGCCCAGTTCCCGCGCTCGCGCGGTGAGCTGCCGCCACTGCGTCCCGGACGGGATCGCCTCCAGGTACATCGCGACGACGCGGACCTCGTCCTCTTCCAGGAACCCGGCGGCGAGGTCGGCCACACCGAGGTCGGCCTGGTTGCCGCTGCTGGCCCACGCCGTGAGCCCGATGCCGCGTTCGCGCGCGAGCCCGAGGAACGAGCCACCGATCGCGCCGCTCTGCCCGGCGTAGGCGATCCCGCTCGACTCGCCGAGCCCCGCCTGTGCGGCTTCGCTGAAGGTCGCGACCAGGCTGGCCGGCCGGTAGATCAGGCCCTGGCAGTTGGGACCGAGCAGGCGCACGCTCCCGGCGCGCGCGGCCCCGGCCAGCCGCTGCTGGACGTCCAGCCCTTCGGCGCCGAGCTCACCGAAGCCCGACGAGAACACCACCGCTGTCCCGACGCCGGCGCGCACGCAGTCGTCGATCGCGCCCGGCACCGCGGCGGCCGGCACCAGGATCAGCGCGAGGTCGACCGGGCCCGGCGTGGCGTCCAGCGAGGGGTAACACGGCAGCCCGTCGAGCTCGGTGTACTTCGCGTTGACGGGCAGCACACGCCCCGCGTAGCCGAAGTCCCGCAGGTTCGCCAGCGCCTGCGTGGAAATGCTCCCGGGCCGGGTGGATGCGCCGACGATCGCGACCGAGCGCGGGTGCAGCAGGCGCTGCGCCCAGTGGTTGGCGGAGTCAACGGGCATGGCAGGGGTCCTTTCGGGCCGGTCAGGGAACCAGCCAGCCGAGCACGGGAGTCGATTGCAGGTACACGAGCACGGACAGCACCACGACCATCACGACCGTCCAGCCGATGGTCCGGCGGAAGAGCACGCCCTCCTTGCCGCCGAGCCCGACGGCGACCGCGGCGATCGCCAGGTTCTGCAGCGACACGGCCTTGCCGACCACCCCGCCGCTGCTGTTGGCGGAGGTGAGCAGCACATCGGACAGGCCGGCGTGGTGGGCGGTCGTGTACTGCAGCAGGCCGAAGAGCGTGTTGCTGGAGGTGTCGGACCCGGTCAGCACGGTGCCGATCCAGCCGATCACCGGCGACACCAGCGGGAACGCCGCTCCGGCACCGGCGAGCCAGACGCCGAGCGTGGTGGTCTGGCCCGACAGGTTCATCACGTAGCTCAGTGCGATGACGCAGCACACCGTGAAGATCGCCCAGCGCAGCTGCCACAGGTTGGCCAGCCACACCCGGGTAGCGCGCCCGAGCCCGACACCCAGCACCGGCAGGCTCAGCAGCCCGGCGATGAGCACGAGCGAACCCGGCGCCCCGACCCACGCGAAGCTGATCTTCGCGATGCTCAGCGGTTCCCCGTCGGAGTTGCCGACGTCGACGCCGGGCCAGTGGACCTTGGTCGTGAGCGAGGCGATCAGGTCCGACACCCCGGGCAGGTTCGCGAGGACGACCACGGCGACGATCAGCAGGTACGGCGCGAGCGCGGCGAACACCGGCGGCCGCTTCTCGTCCACAGTGGACTCGTCGGCGGGCGGGGCGGCGAAGTCGCTGCCACCACTCGCGCCACCACCGGCTGCCACGACCGTGCGCCGGCGCACCGCCGTGGCCGGCACGCGGCCGGCCCGCGCGACGAGCACAGTGACCACGCCGGACACCACGGCCGCGACCGTGTCCACGAGCGCGGGCGTCAGGAACACCGACGCGGCGCACTGGACCGCGGCGAACGAGACACCCGCCGCGAGCGCGACGCCCCACCGCTGCTTGAGCCCGGTCTTCCCGTCGACCACGAGCACGAGGACGAGCGGGATGAACAGCGCCAGCACCGGCGTCTGCCTGCCGATCATCACGGCCAGGTCGGGCACGGGCAGCCCGGTCTGGGTGGCGAGCACGTCGATGGGCTGGCCGAGCGCACCGAACGCGACCGGCGACGTGTCCGCGATCAGGCACGCGGCGGCGGCCTTGATCGGCGACAGGCCCAGCGCCATCAGGATCACGGCGCAGATCGCGACCGGGGCACCGCCGCCGGCCAGGCCTTCCAGCGCGGCACCGAAGCAGAACGCGACCAGGATCGCCTGCACGCGGCGATCGTCACTGACCCGCGTGAACGCGGTGCGCAGGGCGGCCGAGTGTCCGCGCAGCTCCGTGACCTTGTGCAACCAGATCGCATTGATCGCGACCCACAGGATCGGGAAGATCCCGTAGACGATGCCTTCGGCGGCACCGGAGAACGCGATGGACGCCGGGAGCCGGAACGCCACGACACCGACGGCCAGCGCCGCGATCAGCGAGGCGGGTGCGGCGATCCGGGCGGGTGTCTTGAACACGCCGAGCAGCACGATCAGCAATAACAGCGGTACCGCCGCCAGGAGCGCGGACAGGGTCAGCGAGCCGCCGACCGGAACGAGGATCTGTGTGAACAACGTTGTTCTCCAGTGGGGTCCGGGAACCGGGCCGGCGCGATCACCGGCCCTCGAAAACCGCTTTTCGCTTCTCCCGGAAGGCGGTCAGAGCCTCTGCGGAGTCGCGAGTGGACTGGATCACGGCCTGGTGGGACGAGATGAGGTCCAGCGCGGTCCGCAGGTCGGTGCGGCTGCTCTGGTAGGTCGCGCGCTTGATGGTGCGCAGGGCGAGCGGGGGCCCGGCCGCGAGCTTGGCGGCGAACTCGCGGGTCCGGCGGGCGAACTCGTCGTCGGGGTAGACGTGGTTGACCAGACCGATGCGTTCCGCTTCGTCGGCGGCCACCCAGTCGCCGGTCCACAACAGCTCCAGCGAGCGGGACATGCCGACGAGCCGGGGCAGCAGGTAGCACCCGCCGTCGCCGGGCACGAGCCCGACACGCACGTAGCCTTCGGAGAAGCGCGCCGACGCCGAGGCGACGCGGAGGTCGGCCATGAGCGCGAAGTCCATCCCCGCGCCCACGGCGACACCGTCGACCGCGGCGATCACCGGCTTGTCGAAGTCTTCGAGGGCGTAGGCGATCCGGTGCACGCGATCGGTCAGCAGCGTCTTGTCCGTGAGCGGGGTCCGCGTCTCGTCGTCGAACACGCCGAGGTCCACCCCGGAGCAGAACGCGCCGCCGGCCCCGGTGACCACGAGCACGCGGATGGCGTCGTCGGTGCGCGCGTCCTCGATGATGCGCACCCACTGCTCGAGCATGGCGAGGGTGAAGGCGTTCTTGCGCTCGGGCCGGTTCAGCAGGATGGTCCCGACGCCGTCGGTGACCTCGAACTCCAGCTCTGCCACGTCAGATCTCCGCCGCCTGGTAGCGCTTGAGCTCCTGGCGGGCGACGGTGCGGATGTGCACCTCGTCCGGCCCGTCGACGATGCGCAGCGTGCGCGCGCGGCTCCAGATCTCGGCCAGCGGCAGGTCGTCGGTCACGCCGGCCCCGCCGTGGATCTGGATCGACCGGTCGAGCACGTTCAGCGCCGCGCGTGGCGCGATGATCTTGATGGCCGCGATGTCCGAGCGCGCGTTGCGCACGCCCACCTCGTCGATCAGCCAGGCCGTGCGCAGCACCAGCAGCCGGGCCTGTTCGATCTCCATCCGCGACTCGGCGATCTGCTGGCGCACGACTCCCTGGTCGGCCAGGGGGCCGCCGAACGCGGTGCGCGACAACGCGCGTTTGCAGGCGAGCTCCAACGCCCGCTCGGCCATGCCGACGGCGCGCATGCAGTGGTGGATCCGGCCGGGCCCCAGCCGCGCCTGCGCGACGGCGAACCCGCCGCCCTGCTCGCCGAGCAGGTTGCTCACCGGCACGCGGACGTCGGTATAAGTGATCTCGCAATGCCCTTGCTGGTCCCGGAAGCCGAACACCGGCAGCGCGCGCTCGACCTTCACCCCCGGGGTGTCGATGGGCACCAGGACCATCGAGTGCCGGCGGTGCTTCGGCGCGTCCGGGTCGCTCTGGCCCAGCACGATCAGCAGCCGGCAGCGGGGGTCGGCGGCACCGGTGGTGAACCACTTGCGGCCGTTGATCACGTACTCGTCGCCCTCGCGCACGATCGAGGTGGAGATGTTCGTGGCGTCGGAGGAGGCCACGTCCGGCTCGGTCATCGAGAACCCGGAGCGGATCGCTCCGTCCAGCAACGGTTTCAGCCAGCGTTCACGCTGATCGTCCGTGGCGAACAGGTGCAGCAGCTCCATGTTGCCGCTGTCCGGGGACAGGCAGTTCATGGCCGCGGGCGCGATGAAGGGCGAGCGGCCGGTCTCCTCCGCGAGCACGGCGTAGTCCACATTGGTCAGATGGGACTCGTCGGGGAGGAAGAGGTTCCACAGCCCGCGTTCGCGCGCGGCCGCGATGAGCTCTTCCAGCACTCGCGGCACGTCGTGGGTGCGGCCGGCCGCGATCAGCTCTTCGCGCTGCTGCGCGTACACCGGCTCGGCAGGGTACACGAGGTCTTCCATGAAGGAGCGGACCTGGGTCAGGCGCTCGGTCGCCTGCGGGGAGAGCGAGAAATCCATTCGGTGCTCCGTCTCGTCGGGTCAGCCCGCGTGGGCCAGTGACTGCAGCGCTTCGGTCAGCTGCCACTCGACCTGGGCGTCGAGCGCGGCCACGTCGAGTTCCTTGTCGCCCATCGCTCCGGCCGTGAAGCGCGCGCGGGTGGTGGTGTTGATGCACGAGAGGCGCCAGTAGGAGAAGGCGACGTAGTACGGCAGGTCGGAGACGTCGAGGGGGGACCGGGCGGCGTACGCGCTGACGAGGTCGGCGTGGTCGGGGAAACCGCCCGCGAGCGTGGCGGGCGGGGAGATCCACTTGCCGGGGTTGTCCGGCAGCGCCCACCACACGAGCAGCCAGCCCAGGTCGGCGAGCGGGTCGCCGACGGAGGCGAGCTCCCAGTCGAGCACGGCGGCCACGCCGCCGCCGGGGGTGAGCAGCACGTTCTCGGCTTTGTAGTCGCCGTGCAGCAGAGAGCTGCCCTGCGGTTCGGGGACGCGGGCGGCCAGCCGGCCGGCGACGGCGCGCAGCGGGCTCGCGGCGGGAAGGTCCACCGCGTCGAACTGCCGTTGCCAGCGGCGCAGCTGGCGTTCGACGTAACCGCGGTCCCGGCGCAGCTCACCCAGCCCGATCTCCGTGACGTCCAGGGCGTGCAGCTGGGCGAGGACCTCCGGCAGCCGCCGGCCGATCGTGCGCTTGACCTCGGGGGACAGCGCCGCGGCGGTGTCCGGGCTCAGCGTCCGGCCGGGCACGAAGTCCATCAGGAAGAACGGCGCGCCGAGCACGTCCGGGTCGGTGCACTCCGCGACGGGCTCCGGCACCGGTACGGCGGTGGCGCTCAGCGCGGAGAGGATGCGCCGCTCGCGGCCGACGTCGTGGGCGCCGGATTCCAGCGCGCCCAGCGGCGGCCGGCGCAGGACGTACTGCGCGCCGGTGGCGTCGCGCACCGAGAACGTGAGGTTGGACCGGCCGGCGGAGATCGTCGTCACCGTGATCGGCGGTTCGATGGCGCTGCCGTGGGCGGCCAGCCACCTCGTGAGCGCCGCTACGTCGACGCCCGGCGGCTCGTGGTTCGGCACCTTCGACCTCCTGACCACTCAGGCAGATAAAATCGGGACAGCGTCCCGAACTCGTCGAGGATCCTGGCCCCGGCAAGCGCGGGTTGTCAAGGTGGCTGGTTACAGTGGCCGCGGAGGGGAGACAGGTGAGTGCACGGGAAGAGGGCATGAGCGGACCGGGCGTGGCGGTCGAGGGACAGCCGCGGTTCCGCTCGCTCGGGATGACCGGGCGGGTGTTCGCGGTGCTCGACGCCGTCATCGCGCGCCAGGACGGTGACACCGGCGTGCGGGAGCTCGCGGCACACCTGGACGTCAGCCGCAGCGCGGTGCACCGGATCCTGCAGACGCTGGGTGACCTGCGGGTCGTTCGCGGCCAGCCGAACGGCCGGTACGACCCGGGGCCGCGGCTGCTGGCGTGGGCGAAGTTCCTCGGCGAGCGCAACGTGCTGCTCACCCGCGGCCACGACGAGCTCGTGGCGCTCGAGCGCGAAGCCGGCGAGACGGCGATGCTGCTGACGTACACGGCGGGGGAGGAGTCGGCCAGTGTCGTGAGCTCGGTCGAGTGCGGCAAGCCCGTGCGCTACTCCGTCCGCATCGGATCGAAGTCGCCGCTGCACGCGGGTTCGGCCGGAAAGGCGATCCTGGCGAACGTTCCCGGAGATTTTCTGACCACTTTGGACCGTCCGGCGTTGACCGGTTCGACCATCGGTGACCTCGACCTGCTGCGCACCGAACTGAAGCAGGTACGAGAGCAGGGCTTCGCGACGAGCGTCGCCGAGCGCATCCCCGAAGCCGCCGGCGCCGCGGCCGCCTACTTCCGCGACGGGGAGCCGGCGGGCGCCTTCAACATCACGGTTCCCCGGCACCGGCTGTCCGATGAGGACGAACTGCGGCGGCTCGGCGAACTCGTCAAGGCCGCGGCCGGCCGGCTGACCGCGGCCCTCGCAGTTCCGGTTGCCCAGGTTTCGCGAGTCGCACCGGACAGCGCCGCGGATCCCTCGGGGGTATCCGCCGAACGGCGCTCCATCGTGCGCGTGGCCGCGGCTCTCGACGCGCTGGCACGCTCATCCGCCGGGGGCCTGTCCGTCGACGATCTCACCGCGGGCATCTCCAGCGGCCGCGCCACTGCGGCCCGGCTGCTCGGCGCCCTCGCCGACTTGGGCCTCGCCCGCGCCCTCGCCTCCGACCGCTACGAAGCCGGCGCGGAACTCCTCGTCTGGGCCGCCCGGCTCGGCCGCGGCACCGGCATCGGCCCCGTCGCCGCCGATCTCCTCGCAGAACTCGTGCGCGACCTCGGCGAAAGCGCCTATCTGGCCCGCTACGACCCGGCGGCCGAAGGCGTCGTGTTCGAAGCCGGGCACACCAGTGACAAACCCATCCAGTACGTCATCCCGCTCGGCTCCACCGCCCCGCTTCACGCCGGCGCGGCCGGCAAAGCGGTTCTCGCCTGGAGCGGCGCGGAATCGTTCGAGGCCCAGCGCTTCGAGCGCTTCTCACCCACGACGATGGTGGACCGTGCCGCGCTGCAGGCGGACCTCGCCCTCATCCGTGAACGCGGCTACGCCGTCAGCACCGGCGAACGCATCCCGGAAGCCTCCGGCATCGCGGCGCCGTTCTTCACCGACGGCGTCGTCGCGGGCGCCATCACGATCACGATCCCGCACTACCGCTTCGACCCCGCGCGCACCGAGGAATACGCGGCCCGCGCAGTCGCCGCAGCGACCGAACTCACCCGTCTGCTGACGGCCGGGACGCTGTTCACCTGATCAGTGCTTCCCGGCATGAGCTCCGCATCTCGAAGCTTTCCGCTGCTCCCCGGTCATCCACAGTGATCGCGCCCGAGGTTGTTGACCGCAAGGTAGGAAACTGCGCTGCGGTCATTCCGTGGGCAGGCCCAAGCAGTCAATCCGGAGGTCGCCGTGGCGCGGGCGATGGAGAATTTCTGGCGGCAGGGTTATGCGCTACGACGCCCCACGACCTCGTCGACGCGCTGGGGATCGGCAAGGGCAGTCTCTCCACGCGGTCGGCAGCGAGCACGGCCTGTTCGAGCAGGCGCTGGGGCGCTACCGGCAGAGCCAGGTGCCGTCGCTGATCGACGTGCTCGGTGAGCCGGGCCCGGTGCGGGAGCGGCTGCGCCGGGCGATCTGCGCGCTGGTCGAGATGGATCTGCCCGATCCCGAGCGCCGAGGGTGCCTCGCGGTCAACACGGCCGCGGAGCTGGCCGGTGCCGATGCGGTGGCCCCCGGGCTGGTCGGCTGGATGTTCGACCGCAGCGAGGAGGCTTTCCGCGCCGCGGTCGAAGCAGGCCGGCGCGCGGGTGAGATCGGGATGCCCGGGCGGTGGCGAGCAGGTTGCTCACCACGGTGGTGGGGCTGCGAATACTGGCCCGGCTGCCCGACGGGCGCGAACGGCTGCTCCGGGTCGTCGACGCCACGATCGCCTCGCTCTGAGCCCCGGTGTGGGAGGAGTCGATGAAAGTCGATCTCGCGGGGAAGACCGCGATCGTCGCCGGGGCGAGCAGGGGATCGGACTGGCGACCGTGCGCGCGCTGCCCGAGGAGGGTGCTCGCGTGGCCGGTGCGGCGCGCACCATCACCCCGGAGCTCACGGAGTCGGGTGCGGTGGCGATCGCGGCCGGCTTGCGAAGTGCGGACGGGGCCGCCGAGTTCGTCCGGCGCGCGGTCGCCGAACTCGGCGGTGTCGACCTCCTCGTGAACAACGTCGGGGGCAGCGAGCCGGTGGAGTTGGCGGGCTTTCGCGAAGTCTCCGACGAGCCGTGGCGCCAGGTGTTCGAGCTGAACCTCTTCAGCGCCGTCCGCGTCACCCGCGCCGCGACGGACAGCTTGCTCTCGCGGAGGGGCTCCGTCGTCACTGTCTCGTCCCTCAACTCGCGGCTTCCCGCGGCGGGACCCATCGCGTACAGCGCGGCCGAAGCGGCCCTGACGGCGTGGGGGAATCCCTGGCCGAGGAATTCAGGCCGCAGGGCGTGCGCGTCAACGCGGTGTCGCCGGGCGCGGCTCGCACGGCCTGTGGGAAGCCGCCCGCGGCTACGGCAGTCAGGCCGCCGCCTGCTCCGGTCTCGACCACGCCGCCTTCGTCGAACGGATCCCCAGGGCGTTCGGCATGATGAGCGGGCGGATCACCGAGCCGCGTGAAGTGGTGGCGTTGATCGTCTTCCTCCTGTCCGAGGTCGCCGGCAACATCACTGGCGCCGGCCACTTCATCGACGGACGCACGATCAAAGCGCTCTGAACGCCGGGTTTTGTGACGATCACGTATCCCGGCTGTCGGAGCGCAGCAGTTCTGCTCACCCGATGGGCGCAGCCAGGCGCCGTGGCCTGGTCAGTCCTGCGCGAGTTCCTCGGCCGATGCCTGGCCGGCCGCTGCGGTGCGGAGGAGAAAGTCGGTGATCACTTCCAGTTCGGCTTCGGTGTAGCGCGCGCACAGATCGTCCATGCGGGTGTTCATGCCGGCGAAGACCTGGTAGAGCTCGGCGTTGCGCTCGCGTACGCCGCGCAGCGTGACGGCGCGGCGGTCGGCGGCTTCGGGATCGCGCTCCCGGACGATCCAGCCGCTCTTCTGCAGCCGGTCCAGGATGCCGGTCAGGGTCGCCGGGTGCAGCCCGGTGCGCCGCGCGAGTTCGGTCGGCGTCACGGGTCCGTGTCGGTTGATGAAGTCCAGGCAGGTCCAGTCGGACTCGCGCAGCTCCACGCGGCCGCCGAATCTCCGGTTGAGCAGCGAGAGCTGGATGTTCACGTCGCGGAACGCGTCCTTGACCGCGACCGTGAGCCGCCGGCGCCGCCGCGCCGCGCCCCGATCGGCTGCTGGGCTCATGTGCTCCGCTTCCGTGTCCGGGTTCGTATGGGTTCCGTATCTTATCGCGCCCCGGCCGGCGTGTGATCAGGAGGATGCTATGAGTCGGAGATGATATGAAACTCGTATAAGTTCGGGTACGGTGGACGCCATGGAGACGAACAGCCATCGCCGGATGGTCAACACGATCAACAAGTTCATCGCCGGACTGCAGCGCGTCGGGATCGCGTTCGGGCCGATGCAGCTGCTCACCGTTCGGGGCCGGCGCACCGGCCTGCCGCGAACCTTCCCCATCGCGGTCAACGAACTCGACGGGGGCCGCTACATCTTCCAAGCCTTCCCGAAGGCCGCGTGGGTGGCGAACGCGCGCGCCGCGGACACCGTCACGCTGCAGCGCGGACGGAAATCCACGACGGCTCGCCTGGTCGAAGTCCCGTTGGAAGCCCGGCGGCCCTTGTTGCGCCGGCTCGTAGCCGGGAGCCCGGCGAGCGTCGGGAAGCGCTTCGTGACCACGGGGCTGGCCGGGGGACCCTCACCGGACGCAGTGGCCGCGGCGGCAGAGCGGATTGCGGTGTTTCGCGTCGAACCGGCTTGATTGGTGCGCCGGGGCAGGCGGTTCAGCTGCGGTCGCCGGTGTCGGTGCAGGAGCACCCCGCCCGGGGCGAGACGGGGTCTCTGCCAGGACGAGTCCACATCGGAGCTCAGCATCCCGGCGGACCGGAGGTCGATGGTTCCGCACAATCCCGCGGCAGCGTGGTGAAGTGTCATGGTTGTGCTCCATGATCGCCGCTGACCGGCGGTGGATCCGTCCACTGTGAATAATGACTTTGTGGTGAAGCGGTGAAGCGACTGCGGCTGCGCGCATGGCTGTCGGGTCTGCGCCGCGCCTCGTGCTCGCCTTCGCGGTGATGCCGGTGATCGGCGCGGCCGCGGCGGCGGGCGCGAAACGGATGAGGGCGGGTACCGACTCACGCCCGTCGCCCTGCTGATGTCCTGTGCGGACTCTCGGCCTGGCCCTCCGGTCCCGCGACGAGGCTGTGAAAGTATTACGCCGAGAATGACCAGCCACCGCGCCCGGTGCCCCGTCGCTATCGTGCCCGGTGGTGACGCCGGATCGGGGACTGGCGGCCGACCAAGTGCGCCTCGTAGCCGACTCGCGCGAGCCGGTTGGCCTACCGGCCTGTGCGGATGTGCGGGGGGCATCGAGGGTGGACGAAAGTCCCTCGGTGAGCAGGTCTGCCGGCCCTCCCCGGTGTGGTCGCGCATGATTACGCTTCGGGGCCGAGTGCCGACGAAGGTGGGGAAGGCCGTGGTGAACACCGACTTGGTTGTCGGAATCGACGAGAACGACGCGTCCCTCATGGCGGTGCGCTGGGCGGCGCGCATGGCGCGCGAGCGCGGGCGCGGCCTGCGGCTCGTGCACGGCATCGACGAGATCCCGGTGGAGTACCCACACGCGACGGCCACCTACGAGGACGCCCAGCTGCTCGTCGGGGAGCGCGGGCAGCGGCTGCTCGGGCTGGCGCAGGACGCGGCGGCAGAGGTCGCGCCCGGCGTGGCCGTGGAGGTGGTCCTGCGGCTCGAGCAGCCGGCCGAGGCGTTGCGCGCCGAGTCGGCCGGGGCGGCCATGCTGGTGCTGGGCACGCCGGGGCTGCACCGTGTCCGGGGGATCGTGCTGGGCTCGGTGTCGGTGGCCCTCGCGGCGCACGCCGAGTGCCCGGTCGCGTTCGTCCGGCCGCACGCGGGGGAGGACGCGCCGCCTGCCGACGGACCGATCGTGCTCGGCGTCGACGGCACGGAGACCGGTGAGGAAGCGATCACCCTCGCGTTTGAAGAGGCCTCGTGGCGGCGCGCGCCGCTTCTCGCGATCCACTGCTGGCACGAAGCGTTCCTCGCCGGCGTGTTCGAGGAACGCGGCTGGAAGACCGACCGCCAGGCCATCGAGGCACACGAACACGAACTCCTCGCCGAACGCCTCGCCGGCTGGCAGGAGAAGTACCCCGACGTCCACGTCGAGCGCCTGGTGGTCAAGGAAAAGCCCGCCGAGGGCCTCCTCGACTGGGCCGACCGGGCCCAGCTGCTCGTCGTCGGCAGCCGCGGCCGCGGCGGTCTCGCCGGCTTGGCCCTGGGCTCGACCAGCCAGACCGTGATCGCCCACGCACTGTGCCCGGTGGTGGTCGTACGGGGCAAACGGACGGACTCGACGAACGAGGACTGATCCCGCATTCCCCGCCACCCGGCTTTGGCCCGGCCGACGATGGCCCCGGCTCAGCGTTTGAGGGACCCCCAGGCGGCGACGTCGACCTTGCGCGGTCACGGGAGCCACCCGCCGGTTGGTCGGCGCCGCGCGGGGACGACGTTCAGGTAGTGGGTGCGCGAGAGCGCGAGGTTTTCAGCGACGCCCCGGTGCAGGCCCAGTGGAGTCAGCGACGTGAACAGCCGCGGGTCGAGCAGTTCGTGTTCGCCGCCGGTGCCGACGGTGTGGCGGACATGTCCCCCTTCACGCGCTGTGGATCGCCTGCCCGATCGCCAGAAGATTGCCCTCGCTGTCGCGGAAGAATGCGCCCCGCTCGGCGATGCCTTTGCTCGGATAGTGGCCGGGCACGGTGACGATGTCGTCCCGCACGTCGAAACCGGCGATGTCGAAGGGCTCGAACCGCACCCCGCGGGCGCGGAGGTCGGTGACAACCGCGTCGATGTCGTCGACCTCGAAGCCGATCTGCGTGGAAGCGCCCGACGCGGCTCCGGTCGACTGGAACACATGGAACTCCGTCTCGCCGCACACGTAGCGAAGTCCGCCCGCGCGCTCCTCGACGGGTTCGAGGCCCAAGCGGTCGCGGTAGAACTGCCGCGCCCGGGCCAGGTCCTGGGCGGGAAGTTTGGTGATCGCGCGCGCGGCATCGAGCGGCCCGGGCATAGCTGCTCCTCGCGTGGGGTTGGTGCGCGTCAGCCTACGGCGGCGGGCGACGCGGAGTCATCCTCCGCCGGCGAGCCCGAGACCGGTCCGTGACCGAGCCAGGCCTTGACCGCTCTGCTGTTATCGCTAACACTGTTCGCCTGAACGAGTGACGCAGGACACCCGGAGGGCGGTGACGGTGTGGCAGGACCGGCGGGCGAACGGCAGGCGAGCCTGACCGACGTGGCCGGGCTCGCGGGCGTCTCGCACATGACCGTCTCGCGGGTCATCAACGGCACCGGGCCCGTGCGGCCGGAGACTCGGGCGCGGGTACTGGCCGCCGTGGAGGAGCTGGGGTACCGGCCCAACTCGGCGGCGCGGGCGCTCGTCACGGGGCGCTCCGGCACGCTCGGCGTCGTCGCGCTGGAGTCCAACTTGTACGGACCGGCGAGCACACTGCACGGCATCGAGAACGCCGCGCGGGAAGCCGGGTACGCGATCACCATCTCGAGCGTGAGCCGGCCGGGGCGCTCGTCCATCGCGGACGCCGTGGAGAGCCTGCGGCGCCAAGCCGTGGAAGGCATCGTCGTGATCGCGCCGCACGTGACGGCCGGGCGCGCGCTGGCGGGGATCCCCGCGGCGGTGCCGGTGGTGGCCGTCGGCGGTGGCGCGGCCGCGCCGGTGCCGGTGATCTCCGTGGACCAGTACGACGGGGCGCGCCGGGCGACCGAGCACCTGCTGGCGCTCGGGCACCGCACCGTGTGGCACGTCGCCGGGCCCGAGGATTGGCTGGAGGCGCTCGACCGCGAACGCGGCTGGCGCGAAACCCTGCAACGCCACGGCGCCGAGGTACCGCCGGTCATCCGGGGCGATTGGAGCCCGGCGTCCGGCTACGCCGCGGGACGGACGCTGGCCAAGCGGCGCGGGCTGGACGCCGTGTTCGCCGCCAACGACCAGATGGCGCTGGGGCTGCTGCGCGCGTTCACCGAAACCGGCATCGCGGTGCCGGGGGACGTGCATGTCGCGGGTTTCGACGACGTACCCGAAGCCGCGTACTTCACACCGCCGCTGACCACGGTGCGCCAGGACTTCATCGAGGTCGGCCGGCGCACGTTCGGCTTGCTGACCGAGCGGATGAGCGGAGGTGACCAGGACGCCCGGTACCTGGTCGAGCCCGAGCTGATCGTCCGGGAGAGCACCGGACCGCGCTGACCGGTCCCCACCGAAGGAGAACCCCGTGTCCCCGCACCAGGCAAATGTTAACGCTAACATTCACGACCCGCTGACCGTCGGCATCGACTTCGGCACGCTGTCCGGCCGCGCGGTCGTCGTGCGGGTCCGTGACGGCGCCGAACTGGGCAGCGCCGTGTACGAGTACCCGCACGGCGTCGTCGACCGGAATCTGCCCGCAACCGGGGAACCGCTGCCACCGGACTGGGCGCTGCAGGTCCCGGCGGACTACCTCGGGGTCCTGCGCACCGCCGTCCCCGCCGCCCTCGAGGTCTCGGGGGTGAATCCCGCACACGTCATCGGGATCGGCACGGACTTCACCGCCTGCACGGTCGTGCCGACCACTGTGGACGGAACGCCGCTCTGCGCACTGCCGGAGTTCGAGCGCGAGCCCCACGCGTACGTGAAGCTCTGGCGCCACCACGCCGCCCAGCCCCAAGCCGACCGGATCACCGAGCTGGCCCGGCAACGCGCGGAGAAGTGGCTGCCCCGTTACGGCGGCCTGATCTCGTCGGAGTGGGAGTTCGCCAAAGCGCTGCAGGTGCTCGAAGAGGCCCCGGCCGTCTACGCGGCGACCGCGCACTGGGTCGAGCTCGCCGACTGGATCGTCTGGCAGCTCACCGGGACCTACGTCCGCAACGCCTGCACCGCCGGGTACAAAGGCCTCCTCCAGGACGGTGAGTACCCGAGCGCCGACTTCCTGCGCGAGCTGAACCCCGCCTTCGGCGACTTCGTCACGGCCAAGCTCGACCACCCGCTCGGCCGCCTCGGCGACCGCGCCGGCTCACTCACCGCCGAAGCCGCGGCGTGGACCGGGCTGCCCGAGGGCATCGCGGTCGCGGTCGGCAACGTCGACGCGCACGTCACCGCGCCCGCGGCGCAAGCCGTCGAGCCCGGCCGCATGGTCGCGATCATGGGCACTTCGACCTGTCACGTGCTCAACGCCGAAGAGCTGCGCGAAGTCCCGGGCATGTGCGGCGTCGTCGACGGCGGGATCGTGCCCGGGCTGTGGGGTTACGAAGCCGGGCAGAGCGGCGTCGGTGACATCTTCGCCTGGTTCGTCGACCACGGTGTCCCGCCGAGCTACCACGAGGACGCGCGCCGCTCGGGCGTCACGCTGCACGAGCACCTCACCGAGCTGGCCGCCTACCAGGACATCG
This sequence comes from Amycolatopsis sp. FDAARGOS 1241, assembly GCF_016889705.1. NCBI lineage: Bacteria > Bacillati > Actinomycetota > Actinomycetes > Pseudonocardiales > Pseudonocardiaceae > Amycolatopsis > Amycolatopsis sp. FDAARGOS 1241. Next base: position 4,530,890 of record NZ_CP069526.1, on the reverse strand, counting down.
GGGCACACGGGCTGCTGGCGCTCGACTGGCACAGCGGCAACCGATCGGTGCTGGTGGACCACGAGCTCTCCGGCGTGGTCCTCGGCCAGACGCTCGCCACGCGCGCCGAGGACACCTACCGCGCCCTGCTGGAGGCGACCGCGTTCGGCACTCGCACGATCATCGAGGCCTTCCAGGACTCCGGTGTGCCGGTCACCGAGCTCGTGGTGGCCGGCGGGCTGATCCGCAACGCCTTCCTCATGCAGCTCTACGCCGACGTGGTGAACCTGCCGCTGTCGGTGATCGGCTCGGCGCAGGGGCCGGCGCTCGGCTCGGCCATCCACGCGGCCGTGGCGGCGGGCGCCTACCCGGACATCACCGCGGCGGCCCGCGCGATGGGCTCGGTCCGGCGCGGGGTGTACCAGCCGGTGCCCGACCACGCCGCCGCGTACGACCGGCTCTACGCCGACTACCGCGAACTGCACGACCACTTCGGCCGGGGCGGCAGCGCCGTGCTGCACCGCCTCGCGGCGCGCCGCCGGGCAGCCACGACCACCGTCCGGAAAGGACAGCCCTGACCATGTCGCTGACCGACGAACTGCTCGGCACCGTCACCGAACTGCGCCGGACCGTCGCGGACCTGCACGGCGAGCTCACCCGCAACGAGCTGGTCGCCTGGACCGCGGGCAACGTCTCGGCGCGCGTGCCCGGGCGCGACCTGATGGTGATCAAACCGTCCGGGGTGTCCTACGACGAGCTGTCGGGGGACACGATGGTCGTCACCGACCTGCACGGGCGGCTTCAGCACGGCGACCTCGCGCCCTCGTCCGACACGGCCGCCCACGCCTACGTCTACCGGCACCTGCCCGAGGTCGGCGGCGTCGTGCACACCCACTCCACCTACGCGACCGCGTGGGCGGCGCGCGGTGAGCCCATCCCGTGCGTGCTCACGATGATCGCCGACGAGTTCGGCGGCGAGATCCCGGTGGGCCCGTTTGCGCTGATCGGCGACGACTCCATCGGCCGCGGCATCGTCGAGACGTTGCGCGCCAGCCGATCCCCGGCGGTGCTCATGCGCAACCACGGCCCGTTCACCGTCGGTCGCACGGCGCGCGACGCGGTGAAGGCCGCGGTGCTGGTGGAGGACGTCGCCCGGACCGTCCACAAGGCGTTCGAACTCGGCGTGCCCGCGCCGCTGCCGGCTGACGACGTCGACCGTCTCTACGCGCGCTACCAGAACGTCTACGGCCAGCGCTGAGCCCACCCGACAGGAGAAAGATGCCTTCCCAGAACAAACCCCAGGTCTGGTTCCTCACGGGGAGCCAGGCGCTCTACGGCGAGGAGACGCTCGAGCAGGTCGCCGGCCAGTCGCTGGAGATCCAGCGGCTGCTGGCCGCCTCCGGCCGGCTCTCGGCGGAGCTCGTCGGGAAACCAGTGCTGACCGACGCTTCGGCGATCCGCCGGGTGCTGCTCGAAGCCAGCGCCGATGCCTCCTGCGTCGGAGTGATCGCCTGGATGCACACCTTCTCGCCCGCGAAGATGTGGATCGGCGGGCTGGACGCGCTGCGCAAACCGTTGCTGCACCTGCACACCCAGCTCAACGAGGCGCTGCCGTGGCGCAGCATCGACATGGACTTCATGAACCTCAACCAGGCCGCGCACGGCGACCGCGAGTTCGGGCACGTGCTGACCCGGCTCGCCGTGCCGCGCAAGACCGTGGCGGGGCACGCGGGCGACCGCGTGGTCGTGGAGCGGATCGACGCGTGGCTGCGGGCTGCGATCGGCGCCGACCACCTGCGCGGGCTGCGGCTGGCCCGCTTCGGGGACAACATGCGCGACGTCGCAGTCACGGAGGGGGACAAGGTCGAAGCGGAGCTGCGCTTCGGTGTCTCGGTCAACACCTACGGCGTGAACGACCTGGTCGAGCTCGTCGACGGGGTATCCGAAGCGGACACTTCCGCGCTCGTCGCCGAATACGCCGATTCCTACGGCGTCGTGCCGGAACTCGCGGTGGGCGGCGCGCGGCACGAATCGCTGCGCTACGCGGCGAAGGTCGAGCTCGGGCTGCGCCGGTTCCTCACCGCCGGCGGTTTCGGCGCGTTCACCACGAACTTCGAGGACCTCGGCGGGCTGCGGCAGCTGCCGGGCCTGGCGGTGCAACGGCTGATGGCCGACGGCTACGGGTTCGGGGGCGAAGGCGACTGGAAGACCTCCGCCCTGCTCGCCGCGGTGAAGGCGATGGGCACCGGCACCGGCCGCGGCACGTCGTTCATGGAGGACTACACCTACCACTTCGGGCCGGGGGAGGCGAAAATCCTCGGCGCGCACATGCTCGAAGTCTGTCCGAGCATCGCCGCCGCGCGCCCGTCGTGCGAGATCCACCCGCTCGGCATCGGCGGGCGCGAGGACCCGGTCCGGCTTGTGTTCGACGCCGCGCCCGGGCCTGGTGTCGTCCTCGGCCTGGCCGACCTCGGCGACCGGTTCCGGCTGGTGGCCAACACGATCGACGTCGTCGCGCCCGACGAGCCGCTGCTCAGCCTGCCCGTCGCCCGCGCGGTCTGGCGGCCCGCGCCCTCACTCGCCACTTCCGCGGAGTCCTGGATCACCGCCGGGGCCCCGCACCACACCGTGCTGACCCAGGCGGTGCCCGTCGAAACGATCCGCGACTTCGCGGACCTGCTCGGTGTCGAGCTCCTGACCATCGACGCCGACACCACCAACACCGGATTCGCCGACCGGATCCGCTGGAACCAGGCCTACTACCGGCTCGCCCAGGGCTTCTGAAAGGAGCACGAACAATGAAGTTCATCCGAGGGATCCGAGTAACCGCCGCCGCCGCACTGGTCCTGACGCTGGCCGCGTGCGGTTCCAGCGTCAAAACGGCCGACCAGGCTCCGGCGCCCGGCTCGTCGGCCGGCGCGCTCGTCGGGGTCACGATGCCGACGAAGTCGTCGGAGCGCTGGATCCACGACGGCGACAACATCAAGTCCGCGCTGGAGAAGCTGGGGTACAAAGTCGACCTGCAGTACGCCGAGAACGACATCCCCACGCAGGTCAACCAGATCGAGAACCAGATCACCAAGGGCGCCAAGCTGCTCGTGATCGCCTCGATCGACGGCACCGCAATCACCACCCAGCTGCAGGAAGCGGCCGACCACAAGATCCCGGTCATCGCCTACGACCGGCTCATCCGCAACAGCCCGAACGTCGACTACTACGCGACCTTCGACAACTTCAAGGTCGGCGTCGAGCAGGCGAACTCGCTGGTCGAGGGCCTCGGCAGCGGGCCGGGCCCGTTCAACATCGAGCTGTTCGGCGGCTCTCCCGACGACAACAACGCGACGTTCTTCTTCAACGGCGCCATGTCCGTGCTAAAGCCGCTCATGGACAGCGGCAAACTCGTGGTCAAGAGCGGCCAGACGACGTTCGCGCCGACCGCGATCCTGCGCTGGGACCCGGCCACCGCGCAGCGGCGCATGGAAGACCTGCTCACCAAGACCTACACCGGCGGCGCGAAGGTCGACGGCGTGCTCTCGCCCTACGACGGGCTGTCGATCGGCATCCTCTCGGCGCTCAAGAGCAACGGCTACGGCACCGCCGGGCAGCCCTACCCCGTGGTCACCGGCCAGGACGCCGAGGTCGCGTCGGTCAAGTCCATCATCGCCGGCGAGCAGTACTCGACGGTGTTCAAGGACACCCGCAAGCTCGCCGACGTCACGGTGAAAATGGCCGACACGATCCTCAAGGGCGCCAAGCCGCAAGTCAACAACACCACCGACTACGACAACGGGAACAAGGTCGTCCCGTCGTACCTGCTGCAGCCCGTGGTCGTGGACAAGTCCAACTACCAGAAGGAACTCGTGGACTCCGGCTACTACACCGCGGGGCAGCTGAAGTGACCGAACTTCTCGGTATGCGCGGGATCACCAAGACCTTCCCCGGGGTCACCGCGCTCGCCGACGTCACCCTTTCCGTGCGCCGCGGGGAAATCCACGCGATCTGCGGGGAGAACGGCGCCGGGAAGTCGACCCTGATGAAGGTGCTCTCCGGCGTGCACCCGCACGGCAGTTACGACGGGGAGATCCGGTTCGACGGCGAGGAGTGCGAGTTCGGCTCGGTGCGCGACAGCGAGCGCCGGGGGATCGTGATCATCCACCAGGAGCTCGCGCTGTGCGGACAGCTGTCGATCGCGGAGAACATCTTCCTCGGCAACGAGCGGGCGCGGCGCGGGTTCGTCGACTGGAACCGCACCAACCACGAGGCCGGCGAGCTGTTGCGGCGCGTCGGCCTCGCGGAGAACCCCGTCACGCCGGTGCGCGACCTCGGCGTGGGCAAGCAGCAGCTCGTGGAGATCGCCAAAGCGCTGTCGAAGCAGGTGCGGCTGCTCATCCTCGACGAGCCGACCGCCGCGCTCAACGACGACGATTCGGAGCACCTGCTCGGCCTGCTGCGCGGGCTGCGCGACGAGGGCGTGACGTGCGTGATCATCTCGCACAAGCTGGGTGAGGTGATCGCGATCGCCGACACCGTCACGATCCTGCGCGACGGCCGGACGATCGAAACCCTCGACGCGGCGGGGCTCACCGAGGAGCGGCTGATCACCGGCATGGTCGGGCGCGACCTCGAGCACCGGTTCCCGCCGCGAGTGCCCGACGTCGGCGCCGAGGTGCTGCGGATCGAGGACTGGACCGTGCACAGCCCCACCCAGCCCGGCCGGGTTGTCGTCGACCACGCCAACCTCACGCTTCGGCGCGGGGAGGTGGTCGGCCTGGCCGGGCTCATGGGCGCGGGCCGGACGGAGCTCGCGATGAGCGTGTTCGGGCGCTCGTACGGCACCGGTATCTCGGGCCGGCTGATCAAGGACGGCGTGCCGATCGACGTCCGGTCGGTCCGCGACGCCGTCCGCCACGGCATCGCGTACGCCACCGAGGACCGCAAGCGCTACGGGCTGAACCTGATCGAGGACGTCCAGCGCAACATTTCGGCTGCCGGGCTGGCGAAGCTGGCGCGCCGCGGCTGGGTCGACGAGCACGCCGAGCACGACACGGCCGCGCGGTTCCGCCGGGACCTGCGGATCAAGGCGCCGAACGTGCGCAGCGTGACCGGGAAGCTCTCGGGCGGCAATCAGCAGAAGGTGGTGCTCGCCAAGTGGATCTTCACCGATCCCGACGTGCTGATCCTCGACGAGCCGACCCGCGGCATCGACGTCGGCGCGAAGTTCGAGATCTACACGATCATCAACTCCCTTGCGGCGCAGGGGAAGGCCGTGCTGGTCATCAGCTCGGAACTGCCGGAGTTGCTCGGGCTTTGCGACCGGATCTACGCGCTGTCCGCGGGCCGGGTGACCGGTGAGGTCGCCCGCACGGACGCCACCCAGGAGCTGCTGATGCAGTACATGACGAAGGAACGGCAATGACCACAACGGACACTCCGCGGACCGCTCGGCCCCCGGTCGCGACGCCGGGGCGGCGGATCTCGATCAACCCGCGCCAGAGCGGGATCTACGTCGCCTTCGCCCTGATCGTGGTGTTGTTCGAGGTGCTCACCGGCGGCGCGCTGCTGGAGCCGCAGAACATCTCGAACATCATCGTGCAGAACTCCTACGTGCTGATCCTCGCGATCGGCATGATCCTCGTGATCATCTCCGGCCACATCGACCTGTCGGCCGGATCCGTGGTCGCGATGACCGGCGCCGTCTCCGCGGTGCTCATGGTGAACCTGCACGTGCCGTGGCCGCTCGCGGTGCTCATCACCTTGGTGACGGGCGCGGTGATCGGGGCGTGGCAGGGGTACTGGGTCGCGTACTTCGGCATCCCGGCGTTCATCGTGACGCTGGCCGGGATGCTGGCGTTCCGCGCCCTGACGCTGACAGTGCTCGGGAACCAGGGCATCGGCCCGTTCCCCGACGCGATCCGGACGTTGTCCAACGGGTTCACCGACGGCTACCTCGGCAACATCGGCCTCGGCCCCCTCGGCGGCGCCGATCTCGTGAGCCTGCTCGTCGGCGTGCTCACCGTCGCGGCGATCGCCGTGACCCAGCAGCGCAAACGCTCCGCGCGGCTCGGCTACGGCCAGGAGGTGGACCCGTACCCGGTGTTCGTCGCGAAGGTCGCCGGGGCCGCCGTGCTGGTGCTCGCGGTGGTCGTGCAGCTCGCGCGGTTCAAGAACCTGCCGTGGGTCCTGATCCTGCTCGCGGTGCTCGTGGTGGGCTACTCGCTCGTCGCCGGCCGCTCCGTCTTCGGCCGCCACATCTACGCCGTCGGCGGCAACCTCCAGGCGGCCACCCTGTCGGGCGTCAAGGTCAAGTCGGTGGCGTTTTGGATCTTCATGAACATGGGCGTGCTGGCCGCCCTGGCGGGCATCATCTTCGCCGGCCGGCTCAACCAGGCCGGCCCCACGGCCGGCGTCAACTTCGAACTCGACGCGATCGCCGCCGCGTTCATCGGCGGCGCGGCCGTCCAGGGCGGCGTGGGCAAAGTCGTCGGCGCGATCACCGGCGGCCTGATCATGGCGGTGATCAACAACGGCATGTCGCTGATCGGCGCACCGAGCGAGCGGGTGATGCTGGTGAAGGGCGTGGTCCTGCTCGCCGCCGTGGCCTACGACATCTGGACCAAACGCCGGGGTACCGCGTAGGGGGAACGGCGCTCGGCCGTCAGGATTGGCGGCCGAGCTGCTCATGGTGAAACCCACTGCTTCGGGTAGCCCGGGCGAGCGATCAGGACCGTGCCGAAGTACCGGCAAGTTCTGACGACTCCCGGTACCACAATGCCGGTCGCCATCGACGGGCGGCCCGCACTGCCGCGGGCGGCGGGTCGAGCCCCGGCATCCGATCGGCTGCCGCGTTGGCGCCGTCCACCGCGGTTCAGCCCGCCGGCGGCTGGTAACCGACGATCCGCAGAGCGAAAGCGCCGTACAACGCCGCCACCTCGGGCGCGGTGTACTGGCCGCCCGGGTGGAACCAGGCTTTCGCGTTGTTGCCCATCTCGAGGATCGCGAAGGAGGCGACGCGCGGCTCGGGCACGTCGAACACGCCTTCAGCGCAGCCGCGGTCGACGATGGCGAGCAGGCGGCCGCCGTAGGCGTCGCGTTTGTCGATGATGGCCTGCCGCAGCGGGTCGGCCAGGTTGCGGATCTCGCTGTTGCAGACGGTGACCTCGGCGGGGTTCTCGAGGAAGTCCAGGACTGTGACCTCGGTGGCGAGCCGCAGCTGCTGGGCGACGTCGGTGACTCCGTCGAGCGCGGTGGCGAGCGCGGCGAGCGCGCGGTCCATCGCCACGTCCATGATCCGGAAGAGCAGATCCTCCTTGGACGTGACGTGGTTGTAGAGGTTCGGCGCCGAGACCGCCAGCACCTCGGCGATGTCCTTCATCGAGGTGCCGCGGTAGCCACGGCTCGCGAACAGGTCGCGGGCGGCTTCGTGCACGGCCTGCGGCGAGACGGCGGTTGACTTGGTCACCCCGCCACATTACTGTCTCGTGCCACCCGCTGAATGAACGTTAATTAACCGCCGGCCGGAGACGTCACCGGCCGGTGACGCGAACGGCCGAATCAGCTACAGCCAAGCGGCCGCCCTCGCACCTGGATGCCAGAGCAGCCATCTTGGACCCGGACGGCGCCCGTTCCTCGTGAAGGGACCGGACGCCGCCTCGAAGCGACGAGGAGACGTACCCATGGCGAGTGAGCTGACCCCTGCGCAGGAAACTGCGCAGTCCGCGGCCCGCACCGGCCCGCCGATGCGGAGAGTGGCGCTTTCCGTGCTGATCGGCACGACCATCGAGTGGTACGACTTCCAGCTGTACGGCATCGCCGCCGCGCTGGTCATCGCGCCGCTGTACTTCCCCTCGGCCGACCCGCTGGCCGGCTCCCTGCTGGCGTTCTCCACATTCGCGATCGGGTTCGGCGCGCGGCCGATCGGCGGCATCGTGCTCGGCCACTTCGGTGACCGGATCGGCCGGAAGAAGATGCTGGTCCTGTCGCTGACCATGATGGGCTTCGCGACGTTCCTGATGGGCGCCCTCCCGACGTACGCGCAAATGGGCGTCTGGGCGCCGATCCTCATGGTGCTGCTCCGCCTGGTCCAGGGCTTCGGCGTCGGTGGCGAGTGGGGCGGTGCCGTGCTCACGGCGGTGGAGTACGCCTCGCCCCGCAAGCGCGGGCTCTACGGCAGCCTCCCGCAGATCGGGGTGCCCGCCGGGCTCGTGCTGTCCACGCTGGTGTTCCTGCTGGTGTCGCAGCTGCCCGACGCGCAGTTCCTGGCCTGGGGCTGGCGGATCCCGTTCCTGATCAGCATCGTGCTGGTCGTGGTGGGGCTGGTCGTGCGGCTGCGGCTGCGCGAGACGCCGGTGTTCGAGAAGGTCCGGGAACGCAAGGAGGAGCAGCGCGCGCCACTGGTCACCGCGATCCGCGCGTACCCCAAGCAGATCCTGCTCGCCGTCGGCTCGATGGTCAGCACCGGCGCGTACTACTACATCGTCAACACCTACGCGCTCAGCTACGCCGCGTCGGTGAAGTCGATGGATCGGGCTTCCCTGCTCACGGCCATCATGATCTCGGGTGTGGTCGCGTGCGCGGCGCTGCCGTACTTCGGCTCCATGAGCGAACGGTTCGGCCGGCGCCGGATGATCCTGATCGGCCTCGCCGCGATGGCGGTGTGGATCTACCCGACGATCCTCGCGGTCGCCAGCGGCAACCTCGTCGCGGTGATCGCGGCGTACGTCGTGGGCGCGATCTTCTTCAGCGTCAGCTACGGTCCGCAGGCCACGTTCATCGTCGAGCTGTTCGACGCGCGGGTGCGCTTCAGCGCGGCATCGACGAGCTTCCAGCTCGGTGTGCTCCTGGGCGGTGCGCTCGCGCCGATCATCGCGGCGGCACTGGCCAGGGCGACCGGTACGGTCGTCTCGGTGGCCGTGTACGTGTGCCTGGTGTCGTTGCTGTCCCTGGGCTGCGTGCTCGGGGTGAGCCGGGCGGCGCTGGCCCGGGGAAGCGCCGATCTCGACGCGTGAGGGGAGCGCGCCTCGGTGCCTCGGCGGGCACCGAGGCGCACTGTCTTCAGTGGCCCGTGGACCGTCGCTACACGGCGGGGACGATGCGCGTGAGCGCCATGACCGCGGCCGGCAGGGCGTATCTGGTTTTCCGCCGGTTTCCGCGGGGTACCGGCTCTTGAGGGCGCGTGGCCACCGCGTGCTCAGGCTTACACTCGCGGTGCAGGGACGGCGGGCGGGCCGGGGAGCGCGGCGTGGAGCACCGAAGTGCTGCGGATCGGGCGCCACGGGGTGCCGGTGCGCGCGGGTCAAGCCGACGCCGTTTCCGGGGCGGAACGGGAAGCGGCCGTTCAACGCCTCGGGTGTGGTGGCGGTCCGGGAGCGGCGGTTCGTGTTCGTCGACAACAAGGATCCGCGTGCGTTGTTCGAGCTGACGCTGGACGCGGACGCCGAAGTGGTCGAACGGATCCGGCGCCGCGAGCTGCGCTGCGCAGGCGGGGGATTGCTGGGTGATCCCGAAGGGCTCGCCCGGGTCGATCGGGACGGCGAGATCTTTTTCATCGTCGTCTCTTCGCTGTCCGTCGCGCGGGGGCGGGGAATCAATGACGGGCTGGTGCTGTCAGGTACGGGGACGGCGGAGACCTGCCTGCCGAGGTGATGGGCGGGTTCCGGGAATGGGTGCTGGCTCGGGTGCCAGGGCTCGGCGGGGCCGGAGCGCGGGAGCCGGATGAGGACGGGCTGAACGTCGAGGGCGTGGCGTGGGATCCGGGTGCCGGCGAGTTGCTGTTCGGGGTGCGGGGGCCGGTCAGTCCGGGCCACGTGCGAGTGGTCGTGGTGCCCGTCGACGCCGGTGGTGCGCGCTGGACGACCGCGTGTCTGGGCAAGCCGGCGGTGGTGCCGGTCCGGACGCCGGAACCCGCTGCGGCGCAGGGGATCCGTGATCTCCCTACGATCCCCGGACGGGCGAGTTCCTCATGCTGCTCGGGCGTTCGGCCAGCCGCGGCGACGAGCCGTTCCAGCTGTGCCGGTGGAGGCGGGGCGACGACACCACGAGGCTGCTCGGCGTCACCTTCCACCGAAGCGCGAAGCCGGAGGGCGCCACGGCGTTCTCGATCGGCACGAAGCGGAAGATCTTCGTCGTCGACGACACGGGTGGGTACGCGGTTCTCTGACGGGCCGGTCAGCGGATGCGGATCCCCGTTTCGGCGCACGAATACCCGCCCAGGCCCTCGATGCTGTCGCGGAAGCCGGGACTCTCCAGCAGGTCCCACAGCGGCGCGAGCAGGTCACCCGAGGCGTCGGCCGCGCGCAGCACCAGGTCGTACGGTTCCTGCGCGACAGGCACGAAGCCGAGACCGAACGCGCGCGCGGCGGCGAGGATGCCGAGCCCGGTGTCCGCGCGGCCGGCGGCGACGGCGGCCGCGACGGCGAGGTGGGTGTGCTCTTCGCGGGCGTAGCCGGAAATGGCCGCCGGGTCGAGGCCGCGCCGGGCCAGTTCGTGGTCGAGCAGGGCGCGGGTGCCGGCGCCGCGCTGGCGGTTGACGTAGCGCACGCCGGGCTGGGCGAGGTCGTCGATTCCCTTGAGCCCCAACGGGTTTCCGGGCGCCACGAGCAAGCCCTGGTCGCGGTGCACGAGGCGGATCACGGCGGCGTCGGGGCCGAGGAGCTTGTCCACATAGGGCAGCGTGTACTCGCCGGTGGCGGGGTCGAGCAGGTGTGAGCCGGCGACGTGGCAGAGGCCGTCGCGCAGGGCGACGAGACCGCCGAGGGAGCCGACGTTGGACGAGGCGAGCGTGACGAGCGGATCGGCGGCGCGCAGGGCGGACGCGGCGAGGTCGAGCACGAGGTCGTGCGAACCGATCGCCACGATCGTCCGGTCGATCTCCCCGAGCCCCCGCAGCAGGTCCACCCGCACCTCGGAACCGGCGTGGTGGCCCTCGACGCCGGCCGGGACGACGAGGAGGCCGTCGGCGCGGACCAGCGAGGTCAGCACGCCCGCCCCGCGGGGGAGCGGCGTGGCGACGACGTGGTCCTGCACCCGGCCGAGCCGCACGCGCACCCAGTCGTCCATGCCGACCACGGACGGCAGCTTCCGGGCGAGCCGCGCCGTGGTGGACGGGCGTTCACGCGGCCCGGCGCCTTCGAGTTCGGCCAGCAGCGGCGCGGCGAAGATGTCGAAGGTGAGCGCCGCCGACACGGGATAGCCGGGCACACCGAGCACGGGTGTGGCCGGTTCACCCGCGACGACGCCCAGCACCACGGGGTGGCCGGGCCGCACGGCGACCCCGTGCACGGCGACGGCGCCGGCTTCGGCGATCACGCGGGCGGTGTAGTCGTCGCGGCCGGCGCTGGAGCCGGCGATGAGCAGGACCAGGTCGGCCTCAGCCGCGGCGGCGCGCAGGACCGTGGTGATGGCTTCCGGCTCGTCGGGCACGATGTCGGTGGTCCGCGCGTCGCACCCGGCTTCGCGCGCCTGCGCGGCCAGCATCAGCGAGTTGGTGTCGAGGATTTCGCCGGGCTCCACCGCCGTCCCGATCGGTCGGATCTCATCTCCGGTCGGGATGATCACCACGACCGGAGCACGGCGGACGGCCGGCTCGGTCACGCCGGCGGCGGCGCAGGCGGCGACGTCGACCGGGCGCAGCCGGTGGCCTTCGGGCAGCAGGAGTTCCGCCGCGCTGATGTCCTCGCCGATCGAGCGCACGTGCTGGTACGGCGGCACCGCCGCGCGCAGCTCGGCGCCCTCGGGCGTGTGGTGCACGTGCTCGCGCATCACCACCGCGTCGTACCGGGGCGGCAGCGGATCACCGGTGTCGACGACTTCGAAGTCGGTCAGCACCACCGGCGTCGTTTCGGACGCACCCACCGTGTCGGCCGCTAGCACGGCGATCCCGTCCATCCCGGCCGAGTCGAACGCCGGCGACGATCGGCGGGCCCACACCGGCTCCGCGGTGACCCGCCCCACGGCCGCACCGACCGGCACCCGCACCGTGCCCACCCGCGGCGGGCACCCGGCGCCCGCGCGCGCCTCCCGCCACGCGGCGAGGGCCTCGGCGGCGGGGACATCGGAGACGAAGGGGCTGCTCATGGGTACAGGGTTACCTCGGTGTGGGGCCGCCGTCGAGGCGGGTGGCGGGATTGGCCGGGTTGGTCATGCAGACCGGTTACCTCGGTCGGGCAGCTGGGGGCGGAGCGGCTGTCCGGCCGTGCGGGCTCGCCGCCGGTCGGGTTGGTCGTGGCTGCAGGGGCCCCGGCTTGGGTGCCGCCACTGGAGTTGGCGGCGGAGCGGCTGTCCGGCCGCGCGAGTTTCCGGCCGGGCGAGGCGGGTGGCCGGAGCCGAACGAGTCATGCGTACAGGGTCACCTCGACCTCGGCACCGCCGTCGAGACCGGTGGCGGGTTCGGGCACGAGGACGTAGCCGTCGGCGCGGGTGAGGACCGACAGGAGTGCCGAAGGTCCGAACAGCGGCTCCGCCACGCCGTCGCGCACCGTCACCTGGACGACGTCGAGCCGGCCGGCGGCCGAGGCCAGGTTGCGGGACAGGCGGGCGCGGGTGGTCGGGCGCGGCGGCGGAGTTTCGCAGCCGCTGAGGCGCCACAGCAGGGGCACGCCGATCTGCCCGAACACCACGAGCGCGGACAGCGGATTGCCCGGCAGACCCACGACGGGGATTCCGCCGCACTCGGCCAGCAGCGTCGGCTTCCCCGGTTTGATCGCCAGGCCGTGGCACCAGACCTCGCCGACGGCCGCGACCGCGCCCGCGGTTTCGTCCCGTGCGCCCACCGACGACCCGGCCGAGACCACGACCAGGTCCGCCGACGGCAGCACCGTGGCGAGTTCGTCCTTCAGCGCACCGGGTTCGTCGGAGACGATGCCGGCGATGACGGGTTCGCCCCCGGCGTCGAGCACCAGTCCGGCGAGTGCGGACGCGGTGGCGTCGCGGACTTGACCGGGCCGCAGGGCGGCGGTCTCCGGCGGGACGACCTCGTCCCCGGTGGAGATGATCGACACGCGCGGCCGGGCGTGCACCGGCACCGAAACCACTCCAGCGGCCGCGAGCAGCCCGAGGTCCGGGGCGCGCAACGGCCGTCCACCCGGGACGAGCGCGGCCCCGGCGGCCACGTCGTCGTCGGCCCGCACGAGCCCGCCGCCGGGGGCGACCGGGCGCGTGACCTCGATTGTGCCCGGCATGGTCTCGGCGGTGAATTCGACCATCACGACCGCGTCGGCTCCGTTGGGCAGCACACCACCGGTCGGCATCGCGACGCACCCACCCGGCCGCACCGCGACCGTCGGTTCGGTGCCCATCCGTACCGCGCCCAGCAGGTCCAGATAGGACGGCAGTCCGTCCGAGGCGCCGTACGTGTCGGCGGCCCGGACCGCGAAACCGTCCACTGTGGACCGGGCGAACCCGGGAAGGTGGTGTGGCGCCAGGACGTTCGCGGCGGGCACGCGGTGCAACGCAGCCGACAGCGGCACGGTCTCGACGGCCGTCCGGTGGGTGGGGCGGAACCCGGTGAGTGCCTCGGTGACGGTGCGGGTGGTGAAGAACTCTCGTCCGCTCACCGACCCGGCTGGTCCTTCGCCCCCTCGGGCCGTGGCTGCGGGCGTGCCGCCGCCCCGCCCTTGGCCAGGCCGAGCACCGACACGACCGGCCCGAGCGCGACCTGGCCGAGGCCGCAGATCGACGTCTTTCGCATGGCCTCCTCGAGCTGCCGGATCCTGCCTTGCCCGGCCTCGTCCAGCTCCGCGCCGGCGTCGAGCACCCCGCGCAGCAGCGTGTGCGCCTTCGTGGAACCGACCCGGCAGGGCACGCACTTGCCGCACGACTCGTTGCGGAAGAACCGCAGCACGTTCGTCGACGCGGCCAACAGGTCGGTGCCCTCGGCCAGCACCACCACCGCGCCGGAACCGAGCATCGTGCCGGCCTCGGCGAGCGCGGCGAAATCCAGCCGCAGGTCGAGCCGGTCGGGGCCGATGAAGTTCGACGACGCCCCGCCCGGCTGCACCGCCCCCACCGCCGCGCCGTCGGGCACGCCGCCGGCGGTGTCGATCAGCTCGCGCACGGTCGTGCCCATCGGCACGCAGTACACGCCCGGCTCGCGCACGTGCCCGGACACGGCAAAGAACTTCCACCCGGTGGACTCGCCCACGCCCTGGTCCCGCCACCACGCGGCGCCGCGCTGCAGGATCACCGGCACGTCCGCGAAGGTCTCGACCGAGTTGATCAGCGTCGGGCGGCCGTGCAGGCCGTAATTGCCCGGGAACGGCGGTTTGTTCCGCGGTTCGCCCCGGTGGCCCTCCATGCATTCCAGCAGCGCCGTTTCCTCGCCGAGGATGTAGCCGCCGGGGGAGACGAACACCTCCAGCTCCAGCCGGCGACCGCTGCCGCACGCGTCCGGCCCGATCACCCCGGCGTCGCGCAACGCGGCGATTTCCTCGCGCAGCACGTGTTCTTCGGGCCCGTACTCGTGCCGGATGAACACCCAGCCTTCCTCGGCCCCGACCACCGCCATGCCCAGCAGCAGACCCTCAAGCACGAGGTGCGGCTGGTCGGCGAGGATCTGGCGGTCCTTGAACGTGCCGGGTTCGGACTCGTCGGCGTTGCAGATCGCGTACTTCACGGTGCCCGGCTGCGCACCGGCGACGAGGCTCCACTTCTGCCCGGTCGGGAACCCGGCGCCACCCATGCCACGCAGACCGGAGTCCTTCAGCGTGTCCACAATGGAGTCGGCGCTGAGCTCACCGGTCAGGAACGCGCGCAACGAGCGGTACCGCTCGCCGACACCCGAGCCGGCCGGATAGGGATCGTTCGGCCACGGCGCGACCCGCCGGGCGGCCGCCGCGTCCCCGACGCCGCCGTCGCGGGCCGCGTTGACCAAGGTGGCCACCTCGGACACCGGCCCCGGGTGCTCGTTCACCGCGGCGGCCGGTGCGACGTCGCACCGGCCGAGGCAGGACACCTCGACCAGCTCGACGTCGGTGTCCTCGCCGTAGGCCAGCTTGAGCTCGGCGATCCGGTCGTCGCCGGCGCGCAGCCAGCACGACAGGTCGTGGCAGACGCTGATCTGCACCTTCTTCGGCGGCGTGGTGCGGAAGTGAGGGTAGAACGAGATCAGGCCTTCGATCTCGTACCGCGGCCGCCGCACCTCGCGGGCCAGCTCCTCCAGCTCTTCCCGCGGCAGCCAGCCGAGCCGGGCCTGGATCGCGTTGAGCGCGGGGATCAGCGATGGGCCGGGGAACTTGCCCGCCCGCGCCTCGACACCGGGTACCCGCTCGGGGCTCAAGGTCATTCCGCGACTCCTGCCGTCTCGACCGATTCCGTGTGCGCCGAGCCCAGCGCCTCCACCTGGACCGCGCAGAACTTGAACTCGGGGATCTTGCCGTAGGGGTCGATCTCGTCGATGGTCAGGAGGTTCGCCGCCGCTTCCCGGAAGTGGAACGGGATGAAGCAGTTGCCCAGCTGCTCGCGATGCGAGATCCGGACCTGCAGCTCGATCGTGCCGCGCCGCGAGCGCACCCGGACGAGCTCGCCGTGGGCCAGGCCGCGGTCGGCGGCATCCTTCGGGTGCAGGTACACCTCGGCGATCGGCGAGATCGCGTCCAGCGCGAACGACCGCCGCGTCATCGACCCGGTGTGCCAATGCTCCAGCAACCGCCCGGTGTTGAGCACCAGCGGGTACTCCGCGTCCGGCAGTTCCCTGGCGGGCAGCCACTGCGCGGGCACGAGGTGCGCCAGGCCGTCGTCGGTGTTGAATCGCTCGTCGAACATCACCACGGTGCCGTCGGAGTGCTCGGGGTCGTCGTTCGGGTAGAGCTTGCCCGACAGTCCCAGGTTGTCGTGCCGCAGGTTCCGGTACGAGGGCATCAGCGCCACCATCTCGTCGAAGACCTCGCTGGGTGACGTGTAGTGCCAGTCCAGCCCGATCCGCTGGGCGATGTCCTGCACGATCTCCCAGTCGACGCGCGCCTGCCCGGGCGGGTCCAGCGCCTTGCGGCCCAGCTGCACGCGCCGGTCGGTGTTGGTGTAGGTGCCGTCCTTCTCCAGGTACGCCGACGCCGGCAGGATCACGTCGGCGAACTCGGCGGTCTCGGTCAGGAAGATGTCCTGCACGACCAGGAAGTCCAGCGCCGCCAGGGCTTTGCGGACCTTGTTGATGTTCGGGTCGGACAGGAACGGGTTCTCCCCGAGCATGTACATCCCGCGCACGCCATCGGGTTTGAGCACCGAACCGATGATCTCGGTGACCGTCAGGCCGCGTTTCGGATCCAGTTGCGTGCCCCACGCCTGCTCGAACCGCTCGCGGGTGCCTTCGCGGTCGACACCCTGGTAGTCCGGGTAGAACATCGGGATCAGACCGGCGTCGGACGCGCCCTGCACGTTGTTCTGGCCGCGCAACGGGTGCAGCCCGGTACCGGGTCGCCCGACGTTGCCGGTGATCGAGCACAACGCGATCAGGCAGCGCGCGTTGTCGGTGCCGGTGGTGTGCTGCGAGATCCCCATGCCCCAGTAGATGACCCCGGCGCGGGCCTCGCCCCACTCGTGCGCGATGGTGCGGATGAGGTCCGCGTCCACGCCGGTGATCTGCGCGGCCCTCTCGGGCGGGTAGTCCGCCACCGTGCGGGCGAGCTCGTCGTAACCGGACACGCGCTCGGCGATGAACTCACGGTCGATCAGCCCGAGCCGGATCACCTCGTACATGATCGCGTTGTAGAACGCCACGTCCGTGCCGGGCTTGACCTGGCAGTAGTAGTCGGCGTGCTCGGCGACGGTGTTCGCGCGCGGGTCGACGTAGACGATCTTCGTGCCGCGCCGGCGGGCCTGCTTGAAGAACGAGCTGGCGACCGGGTGGTTCGCGGTGGGGTTGGAGCCGGCGATGATCACGACGTCGGCGTTCGCGACGTCGCCGTAGGTGGTGGACACCGCGCCGGAGCCCACGCCTTCGAAGAGGGCCGCGACCGAGGAGGCGTGGCACAGCCGCGTGCAGTGGTCGACGTTGTTCGTCCCGAACCCCGCGCGGATGAGCTTCTGGAAGAGGTACGCCTCCTCGTTGGAGCACTTCGCCGAGCCGAAGCCGGCGATCGCGCCCGGGCCGCCCTGTGCGTGGATCTCCTTGAGCCGCCGCGCGACGAGGTCCAGGGCCTCCTCCCAGGTGGCCTCGCGGAAGTGGGGCATGACCTCGTCGTAGTTGACCAGCCCGCCCGGCTTGCGCCGGCCGTCGCGGCCCTTCTTGCCACCGCTGCGGTTGCCGCCTTCGCCCGACCGGCCGCGGTCGTTGTACGCGTCGCCGCGCACGTCCGCCGACAGCGGTCCCTTCGGGTACGAGGAGTCCTTGCGGATCAGGGGCACCGTGAGCCGTTGCGGTGAAGCGGCGTAGTCCCAGCCGTAGCGGCCCTTCACGCACAGGCGGCTCTTCGAACCGGGCTGGTCGCGGCCTTCGGCGAACGCGATGGCGTCGCGGTCGCGGTCGACGTAGTAGGTCAGCGCGCAGCCGACACCGCAGTAGGGGCAGACGCTGTCGACCGCGTCCAGCTGCTCACGCGGCTGGATCGGGATGAGGTTGATCGGCTTGTTCGTCAGGGCGCCCGTCGGGCACGCCTGCACGCACTCGCCGCACGTGACGCACGAACTCGAGCCCATGGGATCGTCGAAGTCGAACGCGATCTTCGTCGAGTACCCCTTGCCGGACCGGCCGATCACGTCGTTGCCCTGGATGTCGTCGCACGCGCGGACGCAGCGGTCGCACAGGATGCACGCGTCGTGGTTGACGTCGATGACCGGGTTGGAGCCGTCGTGCCCGCGCCCGGAGCCGCAGGGCAGCTCGGTCGTCTCCTTGGCCACGTCGAACCGGTCCGCCAGCTCCAGCAGCAGGTTGTCACCGGTGGTGGTCTGCTTCGGGTCCTCGGCCCGGTCCGGCTGGTCCGACAGCAGCAGCTCGGTGAGCGTCGCCCGGTTGCGCTCCAGTTCGGGTGTGCTGGTCTTGACTTCCATGCCGTCCTCGCACGGGCGCACGCACGCCGCGGCGAAAACGCGCCCGCCCGTGTCGACCACGCACATCCGGCAGACGCCGACGGGGTCGTAGCGCTCGTTGTGGCACAGCACGGGGACGTCGACGCCCGCCTGTTTCGCCGCGTCGTAGATGCTCGTTCCCTCAGGCACGGTCACCGCTCGCCCGTCGATGGCGGCGGTCACGGTGCGCACCGCGGTGCCCGGCTCTTCGACTGTTGTCATCACTGACCTCCGTCGCGGGAGAGCGTATGTTGCATACAACATACCTCGTACCGTCAGGCGTCGAGGAGGAGTCCCGGGAGATCGCCGGCGCGCACCCGTCCTTCCTCATCGAGCCCACGGACAACGTAATAATTGTCAACCATCGCCTGCAACCGCTCAACGGTCAGAGCGGCGCTGCGGCCCGATTTCAGTTCCAGCGGGGTGGCCAGCAGCCGGGCCGGCAGCGTGTCGTCGGCCGCGGTGGCGCCTTCACGCTGGTTGAACGCGCGTTTGGCCCGCACGATGCGCCGCGCCGTCGCCTGGAGTTCCTCCGCGTCGACGGCCCACCCGGTGACCAGCGACAGCAGCCGCGCCCACTCGGTGAACGGGTCCTCGAACACCCCGCGCAGGAACTTGCACAGGATCATCGAGTCCATCACCGCGGCGCGGTCTTCGGTGCCGACGGCCGCGGTCACGTGCGCGGCGCCGCCGTCGAAGCGGTTCACCGCGCCGGAGAGGTCGGCTTCGTAGGCGCCGGACCGGTTGTGGTCGGCGCCGCGGGCATTGACCGCCAGCCCCAGCGCCATCGACTGGAGGCTGCGCGGTTCGTAACCGGGCAGCTCCAAGCCCTTGACCTGGGGGGCGAAGTCGATCGAGCCGTGCCCGACGACGCCCGCGGCGTGGCGCGAGCCCTGGGCCAGCAGGTCGCCGAGCCCGGGGGAGCGGGCGCCGATCGCGTCGAGGGCCCGCAGCAGTGCGCCGCCGTCGCCGAAGCGCAGCCAGGGTTCGTCGAGCAGACCGCGTTCGGCGCACTCCATCGCCCACGCGATCGTGCCGCCGGCCGAGATCGTGTCCAGGCCGAGTTCGTCGCACTTGGCGCTGGCCGCGAACACGTCGTCGGGGTCGGAGACGCCGCACAGCGGGCCGAGGGCGAAGACGTTTTCGTACTCCATCCGCTGGCTGCCGCCGCCCTTGCGGGAGTAGATGTGCTCGCAGCCGATGGAACAGGAGGCGCAGCTGTTGCGGGCCACGCCGCGTAGTTCGTGCAGCTCCTCGGCGGCCAGCTGGGGTGCGCCGTCGAAGGTCGCCGCGGTGAAGTTGCGGGTCGGCAGGGTGCTGACCGCGTTGAACGCCAGCAGGTTCGCGAGCGTGCCGAGTTCCCGGTACTTGGCCGTGGCCGGACCGAAACTGCGCCGCCGCAGGTCTTTCGCCGCGGCCAGGACACCGGCCTGATCCGCCACCGCGACCTTGGTGGCCGAGCGGACGAGGACGGCCTTGATGTTCTTGGCGCCCAGGACAGCGCCGAGGCCACCACGACCGGCGTGGCGGCCGTCGTGGCTGATCGTCGCGTAACGCACCCGGCGCTCGCCGGCCGGGCCGATCGCCGCGGTGCGCCAGCCCCGGCCGAACCGCTTCCGGGCCTTTGTTTCCGCTTCCGCGGCGGGCAGGCCGCTCAGCTCCGGCGCCGGTTCGAGCCGGACCCCGTCGCCGTCGATGAGGAGCACGGACAGCTGCGCGGCGCGGCCGCGGATGACGATCGCGTCGTGCCCGGTGAGCTTTCCGGCGATGGCGAACTGGCTCGACGCCAGCGCATCGGTGAGCAGCCCTGTCAGCGGGGACTTCGCCACCACGGCGAACTTCGCGCTCGTGGTCAGCGGTGTGCCGACGAGGGAGGAGAACACGAACGCCAGCGGTGCTTCCGGTGCCAGGGGATCGACCTTCGGCGGCGCGAACCGGTGCAGCAGCCAGGTGCCCAGGCCGACTCCGCCGAGGTACGCACGCAGAACGTGTTCGGGCAGCTCGAACGGAGCGCCCGTCGCCTCGGCTGTGACGTTGTCGACGTCGACGACCAGCGCCCGGCCGAAGAACCCGCCTGGTGCCATAGAACGACTGTAGGCCGGTTCAGCCGCCGGCGTCCGCTGAAAGGAACGCGACCACGTCGCCGGTTGCGAGCGGCAGCAGTGGCTCGCGGGTGACCTGGTCGCCGTTGACGGCGGCGACGATGTGCCGGTCGAGTACCAAACCCGCGAGTTCGGCGGCTTCGCCCAGCGTCGCGGCGCGGCCGGTGCGCGGCCGGTGCCCGTCCTTGCCCGCCAGCGCGCCGAACCGTTCGACGGTGATTTCCGGAGCCGGGCGTTCGCGCGCCTTCTCGTACTCCTCGGGGGTGTTTACGTTGACCACGGACTCCAGCTCGGGATCGCACCGCGCCACTGAGCTGTCCGCCAGCAGCTGCGCGTCGTCGAGCTGGGCGACGGTGCAGTGTTTGAACAACATGCCCGGCCGCAGGTCGCCCTCACCGATGAGTTTCGTGATCAGCCCGGCCAGCGACGTCCGGTACGCGGCGGCGAGCGGCTGTCGGAACCCGCGCGCCACCGGCAGCACCATGTCCGCTCCGGTGTCCGCCATGCCCCGCAGCACGCGCCGCACGAAGGCGGGGTGCAGGAACGGCATGTCCGTCGAGCAGACGAACGCGACCTCGGCCCGGTCCGCCACCGCGGCCAGACCCGCCGCCACGCCCTGCATCGGCCCGAGTCCCTCGACCGGGTCCTCGGCGACGGTCACGCCCGCGGGCAGGTCCGGCAGCTTCTGGCCCGGCGCGGCGACGACCACCACCGGACCGTCGAGCGCGCGGCCGACCACCGCGCACGTGCGGTACAGGAACGTCGAGCCGTGCCACTCCAGATCGGCCTTCGCCCGGCCCATCCGGGACGAGCGGCCACCCGCGAGGACGACACCAGCGTCAGTCATTCTTCGGAGGATAGCGGCGTTGGAGGGGTCGTACGCTGGGCGCCGGCTGCTCACACGATGGGGGTCGGGCCGGGGCCAAGCTGATCTACTCGGCGATCTGCTCGTTGGACGGGTACACGGGCGGACGAGCGCGGCGACTTCGGCTGGGCGGCTCCCGGCGAAGAGGTGTTCGCCGCCGTCAACGACCTCCAGCGGACGGTCGGCACCTACCTCTCCTGGCGCCGGATGTACGAGATGATGGTCTACTGGGAGACCGCCGGGGACGACTCAGCGGTGGAGCGGGAGTTCACGCGGTTGTGGCGGGTGGCCGACAAGATCGTGTACTCGCGCACGCTCGAGACGCCATCGAGTGCGCGGGCCCGCATCGAGCGTACCTTCGACCCGGAGGCGATCCGCGCGCTCAAAGCTTCCGCCACGCGCGACCTCACGATCGCCGGCGCCGATCTGGCCGTCGCGGGCCTCGTCGACGAGTACCACCTGTTCCTCCTCCCAGTCCTCATCGGCGGTGGGCACCGCGCCCTGCCCGACGGCGTTGGCCTGCCCCTCGGACTTCTCGACGAGCGCCGGTTCGCGGGCGGCGTCGTCCGGCTCCGCTACCGCGTGACCGCCTGAGAATTCGGCCGAAGCACGGCGAAAACGTGGCCGGTTCGGCTGCGCGGCGGTCCACGCCTGGTGCCGGCGTCCGACGGCATGGCCCGAAGCGGGCAGCTGACGGTCGAGCTGAGCGCGGGGCCGGAGCCGAGTGACACGGGAATCGACAGCAGTGTAGAAATACTACATGTATGTCGAAGTTGAGACACGGGGAAGGCGGTCTCCTGCATGAATCCGTTGAGCGCGACCTCGTGGCTGTCGAGCCTCGGGACCGCGGGTGTGTTCCTCGCGCTGTTCGCGGAAACCGGGCTGCTGATCGGGTTCTTCCTGCCCGGCGACTCGCTGCTGTTCACCGCCGGTCTGTTCTGCACGACCAGCGCCACGGCCGCCGTGCACTTGTCGCTGCCGCTCGTGCTCGTCGCGGCGGTCGCCGGAGCGCTGCTGGGGGCGCAGACCGGGTTCGTGCTGGGCCGGCGCGGAGGCCGGGCGCTGCTGGCGCGCACGCGGAACGCGAACCTGCACCGCGGTATCGCCCGGGCCGAGGAGCTGTTCACGCGCTACGGCCACGCCAAGGCGATCGTTCTCGCCCGGTTCATCCCGGTGGTCCGCACGGTGCTGAACCCGCTCGCGGGCATCCTCGAGGTTCCCACGCGCACGTTCACGCTCTGGCAAGTGCTCGGCGGAGCGCTGTGGTCGGTCGGTGTGACGCTCGCCGGATACCTCCTGGGGGCCGTCGTGCCCGGGATCGACCAGTACCTGCTGCCGATCGTCGCACTCGTGGTGGTCGTCTCGCTCATCCCGCTCGCGCTCGAGCTGAGGCGGAGCAGGAAGAGCTGAGCTGGCTGTGATGCCCATGGAGCGATGACGTCGTGGGGCCGGTGGTGATTGTCGAAGTGCAGCCAGCCTGCTGGTGCGGCTCGGCGGCCGGCTTCTGAGTTGCCGAAGTGACGCCCGGTCGGCGAACCAGGCCACAGCTCGTGCAGAACGCCGGTGGCGGCGTGCTCATTTGTGCAGATTTCGGCGTAGGCGGCCCGGGAATGGTCGTCGATGACGGTGCAGGTGGGTGGTGCCGAGTGTGGGTTCTCGGTGTCTCCTGCGGTGGCCGGGGCCACTGTGAACACCTTCGCCGCGGCGGCACGGGCCCAATCTGGTCAACGACCAGCCGCGCCGGCCGCCGGGCGCGTGATCGGGGTGAGCGTGGCATGGGGGTGAAACACGAAGCCCTCCGGCGGATGAAGCGGTTCCCAGGCAGTTCCACCGCACAACCGGAGGGCTTCACCTGTCAGGCCGACTCACCGTCGAACAGTCAGACAACGTCCCCGGACATCACGGCTGGCGGCCGCGCTTGGCCGCGCGGAGCCGTTCTTCCCGCAGGGCACCGACTTCGGGTAGCGGCAACGCGCCGGGCGGCGAGCCGAGAGCCCACCCCAGCAGCAGGTCGGCCAGCGCCGGATTGCGGGCGAGGACGGGACCGTGCAGGTAGGTCGCGAGCACACGGCCCGTGACGGCGCCCTCGGTGCCGTCGCCGTTGCCGACGCCCGCGCGCACCGGGCCCAGTGCGCGGCTGCCGGAGCCGACCCGGGTGCGGCCGAGGTGGTTCTCGAAGCCGGTGAGGGGATCGAGGCCCGGCGTGGTGTCGACGACGACCTCGCCCACCGCGCGTCGCGGGCCCGGGCCGGTGACCGCGTCGAGCAGACCCAGCCCGGAGTGGGTCACGCCGTCGGAGGTGGTGAACTCGGTGCCGAGGATCTGGAAGCCAGCGCAGACACCGAACACGACGGCACCGTGGCCGGCGGCCCGCTGCAGGCCGGGGTGGGCGCGCAAGTGGTCGACGGCCAGGGCTTGCGCGTCGTCCTCCCCACCGCCTAGCAGGTACACGTCGAGGGTGGCCGGGACGGCGTCGCCGTGGCGGATGGCCACGACCTCGGCGGCGATCCCGCGCCACCGCAGGCGGCGCTCGAGGACCTGGGCGTTGCCGCCGTCGCTGTAAGTACCGAGGACGTCGGGCAGCACCAGGCCGATTCCCAGAGTCGAGTCAGCCATCGCCGAGCTGCTGCTGCGCGTCGCGGAATGCCGTGTAGTTGGCGACGAGCTCGACGGGGCCGGGTGGCAGGGCCGCGACCGCGGCGAGCGGGCGGCGGCAGAGCGCGTGCCGCACTTCGGCGTAGGTGAGGCGCACGGCGACGTCGGTCGCGCGCTCGCCGGCCGCGACGACAGGCCGCCCGCGCAGCTGCTCGAAGGGCACGTCCCACAGCCAGGAGGTGTCGCGTCCGTCGGCCTCGCCGCTGTTGACCGCGATGACGACCGGCGAACACGGATCCAGCAGCGGCAGCGTTTCCCGCCAGCCGGCGGGGTTTTTCGCCAGCAACATGCGCACCGCACGCCCGTCGTGGTCGGCGCGCCGGTAGCGGCCCGCGACGTCACCGATCGCACGCAACTGGGCGAGGGCGACCTGTGGTGCGACACCGAGCCGCTCGGCGGTGGCGACCGCGATGGCGGCGTTGGCGGCGTTCGCCCGCCCCGGCAGGCGCAAGCCCAGCGTGACCGCCGCGCCACTCGCGGTTTCGAGGGTGTCGTCCTGCAGCGTCCACTGTGGATCCGGCCGGGAGAGCCCGCACCCGCAGCACCAGCCGTCCGGGGGGTGGAGCACGGCCTGGCCGCAGCGCGCACACGCGAGCGCATCGGCGTGCCACCGCTGTCCCGCGCTGACCCACAAGGGCCGAGCTGACGCGAGCGCGGCCGAGGTGACCAGGGGATCGTCACAGTTCGCGACCACCGTCGTGTCCGGCAGCGCCGCGGCGATCGCCCGGAACTCGCGCTCGATCGTGCGCACCTCACCCACGCGGTCGAGCTGGTCGCGGCTGAGGTTGAGCAGCACCAGGCACGTCGGCCGCACCTGCGCGGCGACAACCGGCAGGTACGCCTCGTCCACCTCGAGCACCGCGACGGGCGCCTCGGGCTTGGCCACGAGGGCTGCGGCCACGCCGCCGGGCATGTTCGCGCCGTCGTCGTTGCCGGCGACCTCACCCAGTGTCTGCAGGATCCGGCTGAGCATCAGGGCGGTGGTCGTCTTGCCGTTGGTGCCGGTCACCAGCACCACCGTGCGCTCGCGTGTGAGCCGGTGCAGCACCTCCGGATCGAGCCGGAGCGCGATCCGCCCGCCGATGACGCCACCGGCACCCAGCCGGAGCCGGCGTGACACCGCCGCGGCGCACCGTGCGACCGCGACGGCCAGCCGCGTCCGGGGCGGCAGCCTGCGCTGGGCCGGCGGCGCCGGCGCCCGCGCCTCGAGCACGGCCGGCGGACAAGGGCTCGCCACGGGATCTCCTTCACGTACCGGGGGAATCGGGCTCACCCTCGTCGAGAACTCCTGTGAGGACGCTGAGAGAGTGGTGTCCGCCGCACCTGAGATCCACTGTGGACGTGGTTAGGGGGAAGCAAGAACAGGTGGTCGTCAGGCGGACAGCGCGGTGGCGCCGGTGAGGACTTCGCGGTACAAAGCCAGGAGCCCGGCGGTGGCCGCGTCCCAGCCGGATTCGGCGGCGTGGCGCCTCGCTTCGGTGCGGTGGTCACCGCGGATCAGGGCGCGGGCGTGGACGGCAAGGTCGGCAGAGCGATCCACCGGGAAGAACCGCGCGGCGGTGGTGCCCGAGAGCGTCGCGCGGGCGGCCGGGCTCTCGGCGGCCAGGACGGGCAGCCCGCTCGCGAGCGCTTCCGGCAGGACGAGGCCGAGGGTGTCGGTGGTGGAGGAGAAGACGAACAGGTCGGCGGTGCGGTAGGCCTCGGCGAGGGCGTCGCCGTGCAGCATGCCGGTGAAGACGGTGCCGGGCGGGAGGGTGCGTTCGAGCTGGGCGCGGGCCGGTCCGTCGCCGATGAGGACGAGGCGGAAGCCGCCGGCGGCGGTGGCGAGCGGGGCGAGGCGGTGCAGGCCCCTCTCCGCGGCGAGCCGGCCGACGTAGAGGGGCGACGGCCGGCCGGTGAGCCGGGGGACGGGTGCGGGGTGGAAGCGGTGGAGGTCGACGCCGCGGGGCCAGAGCCGGACCCCGGTGATGCCGTGGCCGGCCAGGTCCTCGATGGCCGCCCACGATGTCGCGAGGTTGAGGTGCGCCCGGCCGTGCAGGCCGCGCAGCAGGCTCCGGATCAGGGGAACGGCGGGACCGAGCCGGTAGTGGCGGGCGTAGCGGGCGATGTCCGTGTGGTAGGAGGCCACGACACGCCGGCCCTGGCTGCGCGCCGCGGCCAGCCCCGCGGCGCCGGGCAGGACCGGGTTGACGACGTGCACGACGTCGGGATCGAATTCGCGCAGGTGGCGGCGGACGCGGGGGAGCGGCAGGCCCCAGCGTTTGCCACCGTAGAGGAGCTTCGCACAGATCGTCGGCACAGTGCGCACCTCCGCGCCTGTGAGAGTGGTCGTCGGGGCCTCGGGGCCTCGGGGGCGATCACCAGCACGTCGTGACGGGCCGCACGCCGTTCGCGCACGGGCGCCACCAGTCTCGTCACGATGCCGTCCACCGACGGCAGCCACGTCTCGGTCACGAAGGCGACACGCATCGCCGGCCTACCGGGTTCGCCGCCGGCCCGCGGTGAGGCAGATGACGAGCGCGGCGACACGAGCAGGAGCACGAGGCTGACGGGGCCGGTGCCGAGGCCGACGCCACCACGGTCGGGGCCGACGCCCAGCCAGTGGGCGAACGACGCGCCCAGTGGCCGGGTGAGGACGTGGGCGGTCCAGAACGTGGCGACGGGGCTGCCCCCGGCGAACCGCGCCGCCACCGCGGGGAACGTGATGGCCACGGCGAACACGAGGCCGGACCCGAGGTAGCCGAGGTGCAAGGTCGTCGCGGTCAGGTCGCCGGCCGCCGTGCCGAGGGCGAAGGTCGTGCCGACGGCGAGCCAGTAGAAGAACTCGCGGCGCGACGTGCGGATCTCGTGGCTGGACATCGTCTTCTCGAACCCGCGCCACACCACGAAAACCACGGCCAGCGCGACGGCGAAGACCACCGTGGACACGGCGTACGGCACACCCACACCCACGTGCGCGACGTCGGCGGCCATCGTCTCGAACACGCTCACCAGCACCACTGCCGTCCAATACAGCGCCGGAACGTAGGAGCGGGTCCGCAGCTGCGCGGTGAGCGAGCCGGCCAGCGCCACTCCGGCCAGCCCCACGGCCAGGATCGGGTCGACGTGGTGGGCGAGGAAGTCGCTCGTGGTCTCGCCGTCGCCGGTGGTGAGCACCTTGACGATCCAGAACAAGGCCGTGATTTCGGAGACCTTCGCCGCCCGGTCCCGGCCATCGTGGCGGGTGGCGTCACTCAGTTCCGCTGTTGCCATGGGGAAATCTCGCATTCCGAGTGGTTGACGAAGCAGGTGGAAGGAATGGTCCGCCAGTGTTCCATTTGCTTGTTTTGCCGGGTTTCGGATTGCCGACAAATAGCGGAACGAAAACCTCCGGCTAACCTTCGAAGCGGTGTCGTGCGGCCCTGTTCGGGGAGCAGTTCCGGCACTGTGCAACGAAAGCAGTTCACGCGATGTTCTCGTTCGTGTTTCCCGGAGTCCGCTTCGACGGCCTGGAATACCCCGGGCGCTACCGACTGCGGTGGCGCAACGGCCAGGAGGAAGATTCGTGTCGAGAAACCGCACTCCGTTGTTCGCCTTGCTCGCCGCCGCGGGATTGTTCGCCGCCACCGCGCCGGCTGCCGCGGCCCAGCCGGCGCGGGCCGGGCAGCAGCACGTCCTGCTCGTCTCCGTCGACGGCATGCACCAGTCGGACCTCGCCTGGTACACGACGACCCACCCGAACTCGGCGCTGGCGCAGCTCGTCGCGCACGGCACGCAGTACACGCACGCGAGCACCCCGGTGCCGTCGGACTCGTTCCCGGGCATGGTCGCCCAGCTCACCGGCGGCAACCCGGCGACGACCGGGGTGTACTACGACGCGACCTACAACCACGCGCTGCTGCCGGCCGGCACCACGAACTGCGCCGGCGCGAAGCCGGGTGCGGTGGTCGACTACACCGAGGACCTCGACCACGACCAGAACGCACTCGACGCCGGTCAGGGTGTGGCGAACCTGCCTGAGGGCGTGAAGTCCATGACCGGGGATCCCCGCACGCTCATCAACCCGGCGAAGCTGCCCGTCGACCCGAAGACCTGCAAGCCCGTGTACCCGCACCAGTACCTGCGGGTCAACACGGTGTTCGAAGTGGCCCGCCAGGCCGGGCTCCGCACCGCGTGGTCGGACAAGCACCCCGCCTACGAACTGCTGAACGGCCCGTCGGGTACCGGTGTGCAGGACCTGTTCACCCCCGAGATCAACAGCCAGGTGCCAGGCGCCCCGGCCGGCACGGACTGGACCGCCGACAACGCCGACACCCAGCGCTACGACGCCTACAAGGCGCGCGCGGTGCTCAACGAGATCGACGGTTACGACCACGGCGGCACCACGAAGGTGGGCACACCCGCTGTGTTCGGGCTGAACTTCCAGTCGGTGTCCACCGCGCAGAAGCTGCCCGTGTCCGGCGGACAGGCCGGTGGTTACCTCGCCGGTGGCGCACCGGGCCCCGTCGTGCGCTCGGCGCTCGACTTCGTCGATCGGCAGCTCGGGGCGTTCACCGACGAGCTCAAGCGGCGTCACCTCGACCTGAGCACGACGATCGTCCTGTCCGCCAAGCACGGCCAGTCGCCCATCGACTCGGCCACGCTCACGCGGATCGACGACGGCGCGCTGCTCGACGGGCTCAACGCCGCTTGGCGCGCCGCCCACCCGGGTGCGCCCGACCTCGTCGTCCAGTCCACCGACGACGACGCCATGCTGCTGTGGCTGTCCGACCGCTCGCCCGCGGCGACGACGTTCGCGAAGAACTACCTGCTCGCCCAGTCCGGCACCGGAAACGGGGTCACCGGTGCGCCGAAACCCTTCGTCCACTCCGGACTCTCGTCCGTCCACGCGGGAGCCGACGCGGCGCGCTACTTCGGCGTGCGCCCGGGTGACGACCGCGTGCCCGACCTCGTCGGCCTGACCGTGCCCGGCGTCGTCTACACCGGCGGGCACTCGAAGATCGCCGAACACGGCGGTGCCGCCGCGGACGACCGCGCCGTCCCGCTGGTGGTGGGTGGCACCGGTGCCGGCCGGGCGATCGGGGCTCCGGTGGAGACGACGCAGATCGCGCCGACGATCCTGCGGCTGCTGGACGTCGACCCGCGGTCGCTCGCCGCCGTGCGCGCCGAGGGGACCCCGGTGCTCCCCGGGTTCGGCCAGGGCTGAGCCGGCCAGCCCTCGCCCCAGAAATAGCCGGGGTGAGGGCCAATCCGGCGAACCGGACCTGCCCGCACCCGGAGGTCAATGACATCTACATGGCTGTAGATTTACTACGTGCCTGTAGATCTTCTGGAAGGCGAGTACATGGAGCCTGTGGTGATCGTGTCCGCCCGGATCAGGGCGGGGCACGACGGTGCGGCGAAGGAACTGGCCCGGCGACTGGGCGAGCGCGGCGGCACCACCGAGATCGTGGACTTCCTGGACTTGCTCCCCGGCCCGCTCGGCCGGCTGCTGTGCGGCGCCTACCACCGGCAGCTGCAGATCGCGCCGCGCAGCTGGGACTGGCTGCTCGGCTCGCCCGCGCCGGCGGCGGTGGCGCACCGGTTCGCCGGGCTGGCGGCGCCGAAGCTGGCAGAGGCCGTGGCCGGTGCCCGGCTGGCCGTGTCGACGTATCCGCTGGCGACGCTCGCCGCCGCGCGGCTCAAGGCCCGGGGGCGGCTCGCGGCCGAACTGGTCACGTACCTGACCGATCCGTCGGTGCACCGGCTGTGCGTCAGCCGCTGGGCCGACCTCACCGTGGCGCCCACCGAGATCGCGGCCGGCCAAGCCCGGAACCTCGGCGCCGTCCGCACCACCGTCGTCGAACCGCTCGTCGCGGCGGAGTTCCGGCCCGTGACGGGAGCCGCGGAGCGCGCGCGGCTGCGGCTGGCGCACGGGTTGCCCGCCGAGCGCCCGCTCGCCCTGGTCGTGTCAGGGTCGTGGGGTGTCGGCGAAGTCGAGCGGACCGTCGCCGATCTGCAGGTGGACGGCACCGCGGAGCCCGTGGTCGTGTGCGGCCGCAACGACGCGCTGCGCCAGCGGCTGGCAGGCACGGTGCCGCACGTGTTCGGCTGGGTCGAGGACATGGCCGATCTCATCCGGGCGTGCGACGTCTTGGTCCAGAACGCGGGCGGGCTCACGACGTCGGAGGCGCTCGCGACCGGGGTGCCGGTGCTGACGTACCGGTGCCTGCCCGGCCACGGCCGGGCCAACGCCGCGGTGCTCGACGAGGCGGGCACGGTGCCCTGGGTGCGTTCGCCGGGCGAGCTCGGCGCGGCACTGCGCACGGCGTTGGCGCCGGCGCCTCGGCCCGCGGTGGCGGTGGAGGTGGCCGGGTGATCCGGGCCGCAGCCGCCGGTGCGGCCGCGGTGCACGTCGCACCGGCCGCGTTGTTCCTGCCGCCGGTGCGCACGGCGCTCGCGCCCGCGCTGGCCGGCGTCGGCGATCCGGGTCATGTCGCGCTCACTTTCGACGACGGGCCGCATCCGCGGTCGACGCCGCATTTCCTGGCACTGCTGGCGCGGACCGGGACGCGGGCGACCTTCTTCGTGCTGGGCCGCGAGCTCGCCCGCGCGCCGGAGCTCGGTCGGGAGATCGTGGCGGCCGGGCACGAGCTCGCGGTGCACGGCTGGGACCACCGGTGCTTCCTGCGGCGCCGTCCCTCCGCGCTCTACGGCGACCTCGCGCGCACGGTGGACTTGATCGGCTCCGTCACCGGCGAACGGCCGAGCTGGCTGCGGGCCCCCTACGGCGTCTTCTCGGCCGGCTCCCTGGTCGCCGCGCGGCCGCTGGGCCTGCGCCCGGTGCTGTGGACGGCCTGGGGGTTCGACTGGACCGCCCGGGCCACGCCGGCGTCGGTCGCCACGACCGTCCACAAGGGACTGCGTGGCGGTGGCACGGTTCTGCTGCACGACTCCGATGTCGAAGCCGCGGTCGGCGCGTGGCGCTCAGCCCTGGGCGCACTCCCCGCGATCATGGCGGACTGCGGTGAGCGTGGCCTGGCCGTGGGGCCGCTTCGCGAGCACAGGGTGGGTCGCGCACGTCGCCAGCTGGGCGGCTTCGATGTCGGCGTGCAGCGTGAAAGCCGCCTGACCGCCGACGCCTGCCGCTGCGCCGCACACGCCGAACACCACTGTTACGGCGACCGCGGTCAGGCCGCGCAGGCGATGTGGTGACGGGGCGTCGAGCAGCGCGCGAACCCGCCGCGGTACCGGACCACCCCCGGCGGCCAGCGCGTAGGACGGCTCGCGCTTGGTCGCCAGCGCCGCCTTCGCCACGGCCGTCGCGACCACGCGCCGGTCACCCACAGCGGAGGCGGCTGTTTCGTCGGCCCAGCGCTCCATCGCGAATTGCGCGGCTGTCGGGAGTGGACGGACGAACGGGTTGAGCGCGGCGGCGAGAACACCGAGACCCGCGTAGACCGGGTGGCGCAGCCGCAGGTGGGCGCGTTCGTGGTGCAGCAGCGCGACGCGTTCGCCGGCCGAAAGCGCCGCCAGCATCCCGGTGGACACGGCGACGCGGCCGCCGCGCCCGGCGATGGCGAACGCCAGCGGCTCCGCGCCGGGCAGCACCACGACGCCGCTCTCGCGCGAGTGCTGGTCCAGCTCAGCGTGGACCCGGCGGTACCACCGCCACTGCGCCCGGACCGCGTGCACGAGGGCGAAGGCCGCGCCGGTCAGCAGCACACCGCACCCGATCGCGAGCGGCACGTCCACGCTCGCCTGCGCGCTGAACGCGGCAGGGGAGAACTCACCGAGCTCGGCCACCTCGGGGACGAGCGACAGGCCGGCGGCTGTGCCCAGCGCCAGCGCGCTCGTGCTGCCGGCGGCGAACACGACGGCCAGGACTGTCAGCAGCCGCGTCGCGCTCTGCGGCGACAGCCGCGGCGCGAGCCACCGGGCCACCGGCCACGAGACCAGCGGCAGGAGCAGGGGCAGGACCACACCGAGGACCATCGATCACCGGTTTCCGCGGTCGCTCTGCAGCAGTTGCAGCAGCGCCTGCTCGTCGCCCGGCGGCAGGTTCGAGACGAACCTGGCCAGCACGCTCTCGCGGTTGTCCTCGTTGTCCAGCACCGCGCGCATGCGCCGCGCCGCGAGCCCGGCCGGGTCGTCGACGGGCCGGTAGGCGAACATCCGGCCCTGCTTCTCCCGCGTGAGCACGCCCTTCTCGTGGAGCCGCGACAGGATCGTCACCACCGTCGTGTACGCGAGCGCGTCGTCGCCGAGCCGCTCGCGCACGTCCGCCGCGGTCGCGGGCGCGTCGTGCTGCCACAGCACGGCCAGCACCTCGGCCTCCAGCTCACCCCGTCCTCTGCGCATGCTGCGAATCTACACTGTTGTCGTAGTTCGCGGTGTGGTCGCCGGAGGGGTGCGCAGGGAGGACGCGGAGAAGTCGCGCTGGTCCAGGCGCAGGTAGCGGCTCGCGGTGTCCGGCATGGCCGGCAGCAGCTTGGCCGGGCTCGAACCTACTGCGCCACGGACCCGTGGCCCGTGCCGTCGACGACGACCGACGCCATGCCGTCGTGCGATGGGCGCGACCTCGGTGCCGTTGGGGTAAAAGCCGCCTGCAGTCCCTCAGCCTGACCTCCGAGTCGCACGCCGCTGCGAGACTGCCGCGCAGTTCCGCGGGAATCGCCGTCGGGACAGCGCCGGCCGGGTCTTTCGCGCCGGAAACAATTGCGTCTTGGCTGGTGACCTCGGGCTCCGCGGCGCTGTCAACGCTCTCGGGAACTCGCTCTGGAGCGCTCGGTACACGCCCGGAAAGGCGCAGGTGGGAAGCCGGGAAAACGCGGTCCGGGTCGATTTTCCCGCCGTCGCGGGTAAGAGGACGATCGGCTCGGGTTAGCGGCAGGCAAAATGATCGCGGGCCGTTCCGCAACCGGGAGAGCCGGATATTCTCGGCGCCATGGCCCGAGTCCTGCTCGTCGAAGACGACCGCACCATCGGTGAGGTCCTGCGGACGAGCCTGTCCCAGCAGGGGCACGACGTCGCGTGGCACACGCCTGCCGCGCGGCCCTGCACGACGCCGCGCGGCAGGCGTGTGATCTGGTGTTGCTCGAGCTCGGCCTGCCCGGCCTGGACGGCGCCGAGGTCTGCCGTGAGCTGCATGGCGCACTGCCCGCCTGCGTGATCGTGATGCTCACCGCGCGCGCCGACGAGATGGACGCGGTCGTCGGGCTCGAGGCGGGAGCTGACGACTACCTCGTCAAGCCGGTGCCGCTCGGCGAACTGCACGCGCGCCTGCGCGCACACCTGCGCCGGCATTCGACCGGCCGCGGGCCGGCCGACATCGCGCTCGGCCGGCTGTGCATCGACGCGGCCGCCCGCCGCGTCACCGTGGACGGGATCGAGTTCCCGTTGCGCGCCGAGGAATTCGAGCTCCTGCTGCGATTGGCGCTGGAACCGGGCAAGGCGGTGAGTCGGGAGACGCTGATGGCCGACGTGCGGGACGCGCACTGGTTCGGCTCGACGAAGACGCTCGACGTCCACATCGCCACGCTGCGGCACAAGCCGGCCGGCGCGGGCGGTGCGGGGCCGATGCCGGAGATCGCCACCCTGCGCCGGCACGGCTACCGCATCGAGGCCCCGGTGGGGTGAGCGGGTGCGCCGCCGCATTGTGCTGACCACGGCGTTCGCCGAACTCGTCGCGATCGGGCTGTTCGGCGTCCCGCTCGCCGTCGCGGTCGCCCGCTACTACGTCACCGCCGAACGCGCGGAGCTCGAACGGGCTGCCGACTCCTACGCACTCGACGTTTCGGGCGACGTGCTGCGCCACCGCACCCCGGACCGGACGCCGATGACGCAGGATCCCACCTCGGCCGCGGTCTACGGGCCCGGCGGCGCGCGGCTCGCGGGCGGCGGACCGCGCACCCTGGCCGAGACCGGCGCCGCCGGCGCCGTCACCGCGGACACCGGCGACGACCTCGTGGTGATCGTGCCGATCACCGACGACGGAACGGTCGTCGCCCACGTCCGCGCGGCCTCCGCCCGCAGCGAGGTCTACGGGCACACCGGGCTCACCTGGCTCGGCATGGACGGCCTGGCCGTCGTCGCGCTGCTGTCGGCCTACCTGGTGGCGCGCCGCCAGGCGCGACGCCTGGCGCGGCCGCTCGAACGGCTCTCCGCGACCGTTCGTGACCTCGGCGACGGCGACGTCGGCATCCGCGCCGGGCGCGCCGGGATCCCCGAGATCGACTCGGTGGGCGAATCCCTCGACTCCACCGCCGAGCGGCTCGACGACCTGCTCGCCCGCGAGCGCGCGTTCTCCGCCGACGCGTCGCACCAGTTGCGCACGCCGCCGGCGGGGCTGCGCCTGCAGCTGGAGGCCGCGCTCGAGAACCCGCACGCGAACCTGCGCGAAGTGGGCGCGGCCGGCGTCGCGACGACCGGGCGGCTGGACCGGACCGTCACCGACCTGCTCGCCCTCGCCCGCGGCACCCGCCGGTGCGCGACGCGGGTGCGGTCGCCGACGAGCTGGCCGTCGTCGGCAGGGGTGGAAACCGGCAACTGGCCGAGCACACTCCGGCTCTCGTGGTGACGGTCGAGCCCGTCGTCGCGGACGCGCGGGTGTCCGGTGCTGTGCTGCGGCAGATCATGACCGTGCTGCTGGACAACGCCCTGCGTGACGGCGCGGGCACGGTCACCGTCACCGCGCGCGACGCGGGCGACGTGCTGGCCGTCGACGTCGCCGACGAAGGCGAGGGCATCCCCGTCGGCACCGACGTGTTCGACCGCCGCTCGCCCGGCGCCCGCGGCACGGGCATCGGCCTCGCCCTCGCGGCCGGCTCGCGGAAGCCGAAAGCGGGCGGCTGCGCCTCACCCACCCGCGCCCGTCCGTCTTCGCGCTCCTGCTTCCTACTACGTTCGTGTAGAATTTAAGCGTCGGGATAGGTGACGAAGGCAGGAGGGAACCATGGCCGCAGAAGAACCCACGGAACCCGGTGCGCTCCGTTGTTCCGACGCCGAACGCGAGGCCGCGGCCGCCGCGCTGCAGAACGCCGCCGGCGAGGGCCGCCTGTCGCTCGCCGAAGTCGAGGACCGCACCGCGACCGTCTACTCCGCCCGGTACCGCCACGAGCTCGACGCCGTGCTCGCCGACCTGCCCCGGGCCGCGCCGCCGGTTCCCGGCTGGCGTCCCGTCCTCGCCCTGGCGGCTCAGCAGTTCGCCGCCGACGTCGTGAGCCTGACCGGTGGTGGCCCGGCCGCCGCCCGCCGGCGCGCGGTCCTCATCGCAGCCGTCGTTCTTGCCTTCGCGGTCGTGCTGCTGCTCGCCGCTCACGGCATCACCGGCGACGGACCCCACCACGGTTTCGGCCACCACTGACCCGGCGAACCAGCGTCTACAATAGACAGAGAATGGCCGGCATCCCGGGACAGGGGACGGCGGCTTGGTTGTGGGCGAGTACGGAAGCTTGCCTCAGGGCCGTTGCGCAGGCCGTAATGGCCGGCCGGTCAGGTCAGCATGTGCATGCCGCCGAAAAAAGCGACGGCGACCACGCCCGCGCCGAACCCGAACAGCAGGGCCGCGGTGAGACCCGGGCGCAGGCGGATGCCGGCGTAGGCCAGGCCGAGCGTGAGGATCAGCCACGAGCCGATGAGCGCCACGCCGCTCATCATGGATTCGGCGAACACGGCCATGACCCTGGCCCCGGCCGCGACGAACAGGGCGAACCCCGCCGCCGTGGCCGGGATGGCCCAGGCCTTGCGGGCCGGGTGCGGTGCGGGCGCGGATTCCCGCGGGCTCTGCATCACGTGGCTCCTTGCGTCGATGTCCACTGTGTTCAGTGTGCCGCGCGTCACCGCGAAGATCCCTTACCGTCGGCTAACGGCCGTCAGCCCGCTTCGTGGTCGCGGACGTAGCGGACCATGCCGATCACGTCCTCGGGCACGAGGCGGCCGATGGCGCCGCTGGAGTACACGCTCACGAGCACCTTGCCCTGGGGGTCGAGGACGAAGCCCGTGGACTGGACGTAGAGCGGGTCCTCGTTGACGAAGGCGCCCGTCGCTTCCCGCAGTGCGTGGGCGTCGGCGCTGTGCCCGACCGGGAAGGCGAGTTTGTGCTTGCTCACGGTCTCCTTCGTGGTCACCTCGTCGTCGACGGACAGGGCGACGACCTTGATGTCCAGCTCCGCCAAGGTGTCCGCGGCGCGCTGGAACGCGCGCAGCTGCGCGTTGCAGTACGGGCACCAGCTGCCGCGGTAGAAGAGCACGACCCCGTAGTGCCCGGCGAGCTCGGCGGGTACGTCGTGGACAACACTGTCGACCGTGGTCAGCGACAGGGCGGGGAAGGTGTCTCCGGGGTGGAGCAAGGACATGACGATTCCTTTCGGGAGGGGATGTGCGAGGTGGTTCAGGTGGCGGGCAGGAGGTCGTCGGCGACGTCCCAGATCTCGCCGGTGCCGTCTCCGGCCAGCCGCGCCAGCAATGCGGCCGCCGAGGCTTCCGGGGTGATGAGCCGGCCTCTGCGGTAGGCGTCGGTGAACCGGCGGTGCAGGGCCGGGATGTCGGCTTCGTCGCGGGTGCGGACCCACTCCTGCATCGCCGTGTCGACCGAGCCCGGGCGGTAGACGTTCACCGTGACGCCGGTGCCCGCGGTCTCGGCCGCGAGGTTGAGCGTGTGCGCCTCGAGCGCTGCTTTGCCGGTCACGTAAGCGTTGCCGCCGACCATCCCGGCCGGGTTGGCGACGATCCCGCTGGAGACGGTGACGATCCTGCCCCAGCCGCGCTGCACCATGGCCGGTAGCACGGCGAACGCGAGTGCCGCGGGCGCGATGATGTTGGTGGTCAGGTTCCGCGTCCACTCGCCGAGGTCGACGCGCGTGCTGGGCCCTAGTGGCCCCACCACTGCGGCGTTGCTGACCAGGACCTCGACCGGCCCGAAGGCATCGGCGATCGCGCCGAGCGCGTCCTCCCGCGCGGCGCCGTCGGTGACGTCGGCCGGGACGGCGAGCGCCGCACCGCCGTCCCGGCGGATCAGCTCGACGGTCTCGCCCACTTGAGCGCTCGACCGAGCCAGCACGGCGACGCGCGCGCCGGCCCGGGCCAGGCCCACGGCGATCTCCCGCCCGATCCCCCTGCCCGCGCCGGTCACGAGCGCGGTCCTGCCGTCGAAGGGCACGCTTGCCTCCTGTTGGTTCGACGAGCCGATCGCGAGAGGATCGGCGTCCTCTACTGTTGGTGTCGCCGCAGGCGCGCGTCTTACCCGCCGGCCGGGAAATTCTTCGGAGTAGCATCGACGGCCGTGGATCACGAGTCGGCCGAGTGGGTGCGCGTGCTCTCGGCCGGCGCTCCCGGCCGGGACGAGGCGGTCGCGCGGCTGCACGCGAAGTTCCTGCGGATCGCCGGTGCCGAGGTCGGCCGCCGGGCGGCCCGGCAGGAGCTCGCCGGCACCGCGGCGGACGATCTCGTCCAGCAGGCGGCGACCGACGCGCTCGTGACCGTCCTGGCCAAGCTGGGCGAGTTCCGCGGGGAGAGCAGGTTCACGAGCTGGGCCTACAAATTCGTGGTGTTCGCGGTGTCGAACGGGCTCGCGCACCACTTCCGCCGCACTGCGCCGGACGGGTGGGAGATCGAGGACTGGTCGGTGTTGCCCGACCGGTTCGGCTTGACCCCGGATCGGCAGGCGGAGTGGCAGGACCTGGTGGCGGGCATCCGCAAAGCCGTGCACGAGGAGCTCAGCGACCGCCAGCGACGCGTCTTCACCGCGCTGGTGCTGAATGGTGTCCCGCTCGACGCGCTCGTGCAGGAGCTCGGCACGAGCCGGAACGCGCTCTACAAGACGCTCTACGACGCCCGGCGCAAGATCCGGGCCCGCCTCGTCGCCGAGGGCCACCTGGACGAAACCGGAGGGAGGCAGGCGTGAGTGATCTGAGCACGGTGCTGCGGTTGCTCGACACCGATCCGCAGGACAGCGGCTGCGAGGAAGCGATGGAGCTGTTGCACGTCTACGCCGAACTGCTCGCGCGCGACGAAGACGCCGCTCGCCTGCACCCCCGCATCGCGGCGCACCTGCGCGCCTGCGGGCCCTGCCGGGAAGACCTGCAGGGTCTGCTGGCGGCCATCCGCGGCGATGCCGGTCCGCGCTGAGTACGGTCAGGGTTTCGTAAGCCCGATCCGCGGCCCGGCCGGCGGCAAGATCGCTAGGTTCGCGGACATGGCATTCCGGCGCACAGCACTCGGCCTCGCCCTCGTGAGCGTGGTTGTTCTTCCCTCCTGCACCGCGGAATCGGCGGTCCCCGCCCAGGCACCCACTGTGGCGTTCCCTCGCACATCGGCGGGTGCTGCCACCTGGGCACCCTGGCCGTCGGCGCTGCACGACGCCCGGCACTCGGGCGCGGCGGCCACCGCCGGACCGGCCCGCGGCACCGTCCGGTGGCGGCGCCGGCTCGAAGGCCCGGTCACTCCCGGGCCCGTCGTCGGCGAGGACGGCACGATCTACGTCGCCTCCAACGGTGGGGTGCTGCACGCGCTGGATCCGGCCGACGGGCACGACCGGTGGACCTATGACGCGAAGAGGCCGATCGGGGGTGACCTGTCGATCTCGCCGCTCGTGCTCCCGGACGGCACGATCCTGTTCCCGAACGCCGACGAGCTCGTCGCGTTGTCCGCCGCCGGGAAGCCACTGTGGACGCAGACGTTGCCGGGCCGCGTCACCTCGCCGGTGTCGGCCGACGGTCGCCGCGTGTACGTGGGGACCGGCGACGGCACGGTGTCCGCAGTGGACACTGCCGCGGCCGGCGACCACCGGCTCGTGTGGAGCGTCGACACCGGATCCGCGTCCTACGGCTCGGTGGTCACCGACGGCCGCGGCCGCGTCTACACCACCGCCGACTCGTCGCTCGTCGCGATCGACGACCGCGGTGGTTCGGCCGCCGTGGCCTGGCGCGCCGACCCGCACGACGACCTCACCGAGGTTTCGGCCGGCCTCGCACCGGACGGCACCGTGCTGCTGGGCACCAACGGCCACGACGAATGGGCCTACCACCCGGACGGGACACCGGCCTGGCGCGCGCCGCGGGTGATCACGTACTCCTCGCCCGCGGTCACCGCGACCGGGCTCGCCTACGTCGCCGACCACAGTGGACAGGTGCACGTGCTCGACGCCGGCAGCGGGCGGGAGAAGACGCACTACGGCCCGATCGGCGCCCAGATCTGGAGCTCGACGGTCCTCGACCGCGACTACCGCGTGTACTTCGGCGGCCAGAACGGGCACGCCTACGGGTTCGACCGCGGCGGCGCACGGCTGTTCGACGTCGACCTCGGCGGCAAGGCCGACAGCTACCCGGCCCTGACCGGCGACGGGTTCCTGGTGATCGGCAGCCGCAACGGCTTCGTCACCGCCATCGGCTGACCTCTCGGGACTGATCCCGATCACGACGCCGGACACCATCCGCGCACTCCTCCGATTGCGGCCACAGCGTCGGCGGTAGCGCGCACCTCGCGCCGTGGAACTCCCCGGGCACCACCCCGGTGACATCCGGCAGGGGACCGGCGCCCGGGCGTTCCTCGACGCGAAGGAGCCCTCGAGATGGGCTCGATCCGCCCGTATCGCAGGCGACACGGGCAGAGGGCCGAATCATGGAGAGTGTCGAGAGAGCCGACCTGCTGGTCATCGGGTTCGGCAAGGGCGGCAAGGCCGCGGCAGGGGCGATGGCCCGGCTCGGCAAGCGGGTGGTGGTCGAGCAGTCGCCCGAGATGTACGGCGGCACCTGCCCGAACGTGGGATGCGTGCCGACGAAGGCCCTGGTGCACCGCTCGGGCAACCGGCGCCCCACCGGCAACGTCGACTTCGCCGAATTCGTCGGCGGCGGCGTGGAGGACGGCCACCCCACCGGTGCGGCCGGCAGCTATCGGATCGCCCGTGACGGGCGCCTGACCCCGATCAGCACCGCCGTGCCGGCTCGCAGCACTCCGCTCGACCTCGGTCTCAACCCGGACGGCAAGAACCCCTCCAACGTCCTGCCCGGCTCGGGCAAGGTCGCCGCCTGGCGGATCGGCGCCCACGGTGAGCTCACGAAGGCCGGTGATTCGGCGGCCTTCCGCAGACCCCGACGGGGATCACGCACCCACGGACTTCAGCGCTCTCGACAGCCCCGGCGGTAGCGACGTGAGCTGACCTTTCGGCGGGGAGGGGGAGGCCCGGTGATCTTCGCCATGCCGCCACCGGCGCCGTCACGCGGGGCAACTGCGGGTGGGTACCGTTGACGCCGTCAGGTGTCCGTACTCACCGCGGGTGGTCCAGTGAGCGCTTTCCCCACGCCGGAGCCGGATCCGCGGCGGTGGCGGGCGTTGTGGGTCTGCCTGATCGCCGGCTTCATGACCCTGCTGGACGTCAGCATCGTCAACGTCGCGCTGCCGTCGATGGAGCACGGGATCGGCGCCACACCCGCCGACGTGTCGTGGGTCGTGTCCGGTTACGCGCTGACGTTCGGGCTCGCGCTCGTGCCGGCCGGGCGGCTCGGCGACGACTACGGGCGCCGGAAGATGTTCCTGCTGGGGCTGGCGTTGTTCGTGGTGACGAGCGCGCTGTGCGGGGCGGCGCCGAACGCGACGTGGCTGGTCGTCGCGCGGCTGGCACAGGGCGTCGCGGGCGGCCTGCTCAACCCGCAGGTCATCGGCATGATGCAGCAGCTGTTCTCGGGCCGCGAGCGGGGCAAGGCGTTCGGCGCGTTCGGCGCGGTGGTCGGCCTGTCGACGGCCATCGGGCCGGTGCTGGGCGGCCTGCTGATCCAGGGGTTCGGCGTCGACGAGGGCTGGCGGTACGTCTTCTACGTCAACCTGCCGATCGGCATCCTCGCGATCCTGTTCGGCCTGCGGCTGCTGCCCAAGGACGTGCGCCTCGGCCCGAAACGCGCACCGGACCTGCTGGGCACAGTCCTGCTCGGCGCGGCGGTCGTGGCGGTGATGCTGCCGCTGGTCGAAGAGGAGGAGCAGGCCGCGCAGCCGCGGTGGTGGGTGATGGGCGTCGCGGCGGGGTTGCTCATCGTGTTCGTGCTGTGGCAACGCCGGCTCGGCGACCGGGACAAGCACCCCCTGGTGAACCTGAAGCTGCTGAGTTTCCGCAGCTACACCATGGGTTCGCTGCTCGGTTTGGTGTACTTTGCCGGGTTCACCGGGATTTTCCTGGTTTTGACGCTGTTCTTCCAGCAGGGCCAGGGCTATTCGGCGCTCGAGTCGGGCGCGTCGATGCTCGCGTTCGCGATCGGTTCGGCGATTTCGCCCGCGATCGGCGGGCGGCTCGTGCACCGGCTTGGCCGGCCCATGGTCGTCCTCGGCAACCTGCTCGCGGCGCTCGGTCTCGCCGGCACGGCGTGGATCGTGCGGGACTACCTCGGCGCCGGCACCGCGCTCGTGATCGCCGGGCCGCTGTTCGTCGCGGGCTTCGGCAGCGGCCTGGTCATCGCCCCGAACTCGACGCTCGCGCTGGAAGACGTCCCGCCCGCCGAAGGCGGTACCGCGGCCGGCGTCCTGCAGACGGCGCAGCGCATCGGCTCGGCGATCGGCACCGCGCTGGGCGGTTCGCTTTTCTTCGGGCAGCTGAGCCGATCCCACGGCGACTACCACGGCGCGGCCGCACTCGGCCTGATCGGCTCGACGGCGCTGGTCACGCTCGCGCTGCTGGTCGGCTTGGCGGACGTCGTGTTGTCGCGCTCCCGCAAGAAGCCCACTCCGCAGCCGGAGCGCGAGGCCGCACCGGAACCGGTGGCGCACGAGCGTCGTCTCGCGGACACCGTGTCCGGCACCGTGCGGGGCCTCGCACCGGGTGAAGAAGCCGCGGTGACGCTCACGTCGCTGGAGACCCACCAGGTCCGGCGCACCGCCACGGGCGCGGACGGCACCTTCGCGCTGGCCGCACCCACCGGCACGTACCTGCTCCTCGTCACCGGTCCCGGCTACGCCCCGATCGCCCGCCACGTGACGGTCGGCTCCGACCCGGTGCGGGAGGACGTCGTCCTGCCCCGTTCGGTCCGCCTGGCCGGCACGGTCCGCGCCGATCCGGGCCCGTTCAGCGGCGCCCAGGTCACCGTCCTGGACGCCGCCGGGGAAGTCCAGCGCATCGTCGTCACCGACGACGCGGGCCACTACGTCGTCGATGGCCTGGCTCCGGGCCGGTACCGGATCGTCGTGACGAGCTACGAACCGGCGGCGAGCCCGGTCGAACTCACCGCCGACGGCCCGACGGAGTTCGACCCGCGCCTGCGGCTTGCGTCCACAGTGGACTGACACCCGGGTGGCCGCACCTCCGAGCCGGCCACCCGGGGTGGCCGGTCAGGCGAGGTCGAAGCGGTCGAGTTCCATGACCTTGGTCCAGGCCGCGACGAAGTCGGCCACGAACCGGTCGCGGGCGTCCTGGCTCGCGTAGACCTCGGCGAGGGCCCGCAGCTGCGAGTTGGACCCGAAGACGAGGTCGACCGCGGTGGCGGTCCACTTCACCTCGCCGGTGGCCGCGTCGCGGATCTCGTAGACGTTCTCCTCGGATTCCGCCGCCTGCCAGCGGGTGCCCGGCGAGAGCAGGTTGGTGAAGAAGTCGCCGGTGAGCACGCCGGGCCGGTCGGTGAGGACCCCGTGTGGGGTGCCGCCGGCGCCGAGGGCACGCAGACCGCCGACGAGGACGGTCATCTCCGGTGCCGTCAGGT
This sequence comes from Amycolatopsis sp. FDAARGOS 1241, assembly GCF_016889705.1. Lineage (NCBI taxonomy): Bacteria > Bacillati > Actinomycetota > Actinomycetes > Pseudonocardiales > Pseudonocardiaceae > Amycolatopsis > Amycolatopsis sp. FDAARGOS 1241. The sequence goes on along the minus strand of NZ_CP069526.1, from coordinate 4,488,660 downwards.
TGAGCAGGTACGCGCGGTCGACGAGCAGCACTTCGGGCTGGAGCTTCTCGCCCGGTCGCAGGTAGTTGCGGAACCCGTCGGCGCGCGGCTCGAGGACCGCGAACGACTCGACGTCGGTCTGCTCCTGGCTCGCGTCGGTCCGGCCGGGGCGGAACGGCACGGTCACGTCGACGCCGCCGTCGCGCGCGGCCTTTTCGACGGCGGCCGCACCGGCCAGCACGATCAGGTCCGCGAGGGAGATCCGCGCGCCACCGGCGTCGTTGAACTCCCGCTGGACGGCTTCGAGCTTCTCCAGGACCGGGGCCAGTTCCTCGGGCCGGTTGACCTCCCAGCTGCGTTGCGGTTCGAGCCGGAGCCGGGCGCCGTTCGCGCCGCCGCGCTTGTCCGTGGAGCGGAAGCTCGCGGCCGCCGCCCAGGCGGTGGTGACGAGCTGGGCGGTCGTGAGCCCGGAGTCGAGGACCTTCGCCTTGAGAGCGGCGATGTCGGCCTCGCCCACGAGCTCGCCCTCGACGGGCGGCACGGGGTCCTGCCACAGCTGCGGTTCGGCGACCCACGGCCCGAGGAAGCGGCTCACCGGGCCCATGTCGCGGTGCAGCAGCTTGTACCAGGCCTTGGCGAACGCGAGCGCGAACTCGTCCGGGTTTTCCAGGAACCGGCGGGAGATCGGCTCATACGTCGGGTCGAAACGCAGCGCCAGGTCGGTGGTGAGCATGGTCGGCTTGTGCTTTTTCGCCGGGTCGTACGGGTCGGGGATGATGTCGGGCGCGTCCTTGGCGACGTACTGCTTGGCGCCGCCGGGGCTCGTGGTCAGCTCCCATTCGTAGCCGAAGAGGATTTCGAAGAACCGGTTGCTCCACTCGGTCGGCCGGTCGGTCCAGGTCACCTCGATGCCACTGGTGATCGCGTCGCGGCCCGCGCCGCTGCCGTGGGTGCTGAGCCAGCCCAGGCCCTGCGCCTCCAGCGGGGCGGCCTCGGGCTCCGGGCCCACGTGGTCGTCGGAGACGCCGGCGCCGTGGGTCTTGCCGAACGTGTGGCCACCCGCGATGAGCGCGACGGTCTCCTCGTCGTTCATCGCCATGCGCGCGAACGTTTCGCGGATGAAGTGGGCGGCGGCCAGGAAGTCCGCGTTGCCGCGCGGGCCTTCGGGGTTGACGTAGATGAGGCCCATTTCGGTCGCGCCGAGCTCGGGCACCATCTGCGAGTCGGTCACGTAGCGCTCGTCGCCCAGCCAGTCGTCCTCCGGGCCCCAGAAGATCTCTTCGGGCTCCCAGGTGTCCTCACGGCCGAAGCCGAACCCGAACGTCGTGAAGCCCATCGACTCGAGGGCGACGTTGCCGGCGAACACGATCAGGTCGGCCCACGAGATCTTCTGGCCGTACTTCTGCTTCACCGGCCACAGCAGGCGGCGCGCCTTGTCGAGGTTGGCATTGTCGGGCCAGCTGTTGAGCGGTGCGAACCGCTGTGCGCCCGCGCCGGCCCCGCCGCGGCCGTCGGCGATGCGGTAGGTGCCTGCGGAGTGCCAGCTCATGCGGATCATCAGCCCGCCGTAGTGCCCGAAGTCGGCTGGCCACCAGTCCTGCGACGTGGTGAGCACTTCGACGACGTCGCGCTTGAGGGCTTCGACGTCGAGCTTCTTGAACTCCTCGGCGTAGCTGAAGTCCTCCGGCAGCGGGTTGCTCTTCGACGAGTGGGCATGGAGCACCGACAGGTCCAGCTGGTTGGGCCACCAGTCGCGGTTCGTGTGCGGGCGGCCGCCCGTCTTCGGCGTGGGCGAGTCGATCGCCGGGTTCTCGCTCTCGCTGCCGTGCGAGGTCGCCGAGCCGGGCGCGACCGGACAGCTGCCCTTCGCGTCCACCCCCTGCGCGCTGGAGGGGGTGCTTTCCGGGGTATCGCTCATCTGCTTGCCTTCCGAGCTCGCGGATCAGGTGTTTTCGGCCGCGCAGCGGGGGCACCGGCCCCAGAAGACGACCTCCGCCTCGTCGATCACGTAGCCGTGGTCTTCGGAAGCGGTGAGACAGGGCGCCGAGCCGACGGTGCAGTCGACGTCCTCGATCGCACCGCACGAACGGCACACCACGTGGTGGTGGTTGTCGCCCACGCGGGTCTCGTACCGCGCGTTCGCCCCGGCCGGCTGGATGCGGCGCACCAGCCCGGCGTCGGTGAGCGCCCGCAGGACGTCGTAGACCGCCTGGTGCGAAACCGAGGGAAGATCGGCCCGCACCAACGTGATCACCGTCTCGGTGTCCACGTGCGGATGACCGCGCAGCGCCGCGAGCACGGCAAGCCGCGGCCGCGTCACGCGCAACGAGACCTCTCGCAACTGCGCCTCTGGCTCGGACATCGGGTACCCGTCTCAGTCTTGATTGGATCAACTCAGGTTGTGCACCCGCGGCGGGTACCCCACGGGCGCCGCGGTCATGCGTGCGAATTCGAGCCGGGCGCGGTGACCGGCGACTGTCGGACCCCTGGGGTATGGTCGGAGGCGTGAGCGAACAGGTGTTCGAAAGGAGGACGTGATGACCGATCCGAACCCGCGGAAGGACCCGAGCGACTGGACGACCGGCGACGAGCCCATGACCGGTCCGCAGAAGTCGTACCTGCAGACGCTGGCCCAGGAGGCCGGTGAGGAGGTGCCGGAGGAGCTCACCAAGGCGGAGGCGTCGGAGCGGATCGACGAATTGCAGCGCAGCACGGGTCGTGGCGCTTGAGCGCTCGCTCAGTGGGGGCGGAGCCCGTCGACGATGACCGCGACGATCGTGGGCGCCCGGGCGTCCCATTCGGACTCCGGGACGCGTGACAACGCGCCCAGGAGGAGGAGCACGTCGGTGGCGTCGACGCCTGCGCGGACTTGGCCGGCGGCTTTCCCTCGATCGAGCAGTGTTCCGAGTGCTTCGTCGAGCCGGTGGTGCTGGTCTGAGTAGAGGTCGTGCCAGGCCGAGGCCTCGATGGCTGCCATGACGCCGCGCTTGACGCGCGCGTACTCGAGCAGGCGGTCCAACCAGCACGTCAATGCCTCGAGTGGGGCCTGTCGTGCCAGCAGGGGTGCCACGGCGTCGACGAGCTGGGTCAGCTCGTCCCGGTACACCTCGGCCAGCAGGTGCTCGCGGGTGGGGAAGTGTCGGTAGAGGGTGCCTTGTCCCACGCCGGCCGCCTTGGCGATCGCGTGCAGTTTCAGGTCGGCGACGGCGCCGTTGGCCTTGCCCAGTTCGGTCCGGGCGACCTCGATGATGCGGTCGCGGTTGGCGACCGCATCGGACCTGAGCTCACGACTCGCCACGGCGCGACCCGCCTTTCCCCTGGGAGTTAACTGGACAAGTGTCCGGTACGGTGGAAACCGTAACCGGACAGTTGTCAGCTTAGGGCAGGAGGCGGCTCGATGAGCACGCTGGACAAGGTTGTCGCCATCACCGGCGCGAGCAGCGGGATCGGCGCGGCGACCGCACTGGAACTGGCGGGCCGTGGCGCGGCGGTGGTGCTCGGCGCCCGGCGCACCGACCGGCTCGGCTCGCTGGTGACGCGGATCCGGGCCGAGGGCGGCCGCGCGGAGCTGCTCGAAGTCGACGTCACCCGGCGGGCCGATCCGGAGGCGCTGGTGGCCCTGGCGGTGGACCGGTTCGGTCGCCTGGACGTGCTGGTGAGCAACGCCGGAGTCGCCCGGACCGCACCCGTGGCGAACCTCGACGTCGACGACTGGGACGCGATGATCGACGTCAACCTGCGCGGCGTGCTGCACGGCATCGCCGCCGCGCTGCCGGTGTTCCGCCGTCAGGGGCGCGGCCACTTCGTCACCACGGTGTCCACGTCGGGGCTGAAGATCGTGCCGACCCAAGCCGTGTACGCGGGGACGAAGAACGCCGTGCGCACGCTGCTGGAAGCCCTGCGCCAGGAGTCCACCGACGGCGTCCTGCGCACGACCTCGATCTCGCCGGGGTTCGTCCGCACCGAACTCCTCGACCACCTCGACGACCCCGACCAGCGCGCCCAAGCCCAGCACGCCATGGCGACCCTCGGCATCAGCCCGGACGCCGTCGCGCGCGCCGTCGCGTTCGCCATCGAGCAACCCGACGACGTCGAAATCGGCGACCTCACCATCCGGCCCGCCCGGCAAGGCTGAGCGCCCCTCGACAACGACCGATCAGTCCGAATCGGACTCGCGCCGGTCGAGGCGCGGCAGCTGGGTCCGGGTCGTGACGCCGAGTTTGCCGCCGGCTTCGACCCCTGCCCCGGCCTGCCGCGGGCCCGGGACTGAGCCGCTGGTCACGCGCTCCGGATCGGCGGCCGGGGTGGAGTGCCCAGTAGCCTGAGGTGATGTCCGTCAAACCCGGCCTTCGCGACCGGCTGCAACGGCTCGAAGCGTTCACCGACGCGACGCTCGGGCGCTTGGAGCTGGAAAACTTGCTGCACACGATGCTGGAGCGGGTGCGGGATCTGTTCGGCGTCGACACCGCCACCGTGCTGCGGCACGACGCGGCCGCGGGTCAGCTGACCGCGATCGCGTCCGCCGGCATCGAAGAAGAGGTCTTCCAGGGCGTGCGGGTTCCGGTCGGCGCCGGGTTCGCGGGCCGGGTGGCGGCGCAGCGGACGCCGGTGGTCATCGATCACGTGGACGAGTCGACCGTGGTCAACGCGCTGCTGTGGGAACGCGGTCTCAAGGTGCTGCTGGGCGTGCCGATGCTCGCGCGCGACGAGCTCGTCGGCGTCCTGCACATCGGATCCACGACGGTCCGGGCGTTCGACGAGGACGACATCGAGCTGCTGCAGGTTGCGGCGTCCCAGCTGGCCCTGACCCTGCGGGCCGAGACGGCCAACGAGGATCGCGCGGCGGCGACCGCGCTGCAGCGGAGCCTGCTGCCGGTGCGGATCCCGTCGGTGCCGGGCGTGGACTTCGCCGCCCGCTACGTGCCCGGTGCGGACACCGCGGTCGGCGGCGATTGGTACGACGTGTTCCCGCTGCCGGGCGACCGGATCGGCATCGTGATGGGTGACGTCGCCGGTCACGGACTCGGCGCCGCCGTCGTCATGGGGCGGTTGCGCAGCGCGCTGCGGGCCTATGCGCTCGACGCCATGAGCCCGGCGGAGGCGCTGGGCAAGCTGAGCCGCAAGATCAACCACTTCGAGCAGGGCATCATGGCCACGGTCGCCTACGGGATCGTGCCGCCCGGCCGCAAGACCATCACCCTGTCCCTGGCCGGGCATCCGCCGCCCGTGCTCGCCGCACCCGGCGCGCCGGCCCGGCTGCTGGACGTCCGGCCTGATCTGCCGGTGGGTCTGGGTCTGCCGCCTTCGGCCCGGCACGACACCGAGGTGACCCTGCCGCCGGGCTGCGCGCTCGCCTTCTACACCGACGGCCTCGTCGAACGCCGCGATGCCGACCTCGACGACCGCTTCCGCCGCCTGACCGACGCCATGACCACCGGCGATCCGGACACGGTGTGCGCGTACGTCATGGCCGCGCTCGTCGGCTCCACCCCCGCCCACGACGACGTCGCCCTGCTGGTCGCCACGAGACGACCCGCGTAGCTCGACTGACGTGGTCCACCTTGGACGAGACACCGGCACCCGGACGGGCCGGGGCCGCGGAAAACCGTTGACCGGACGGGGAAACCGATCGGCATGACCGGGGCGACCGGCGCTGGGCTGAAGCCGCGGTCCGTTGCCGGAGCAGGTCAGCTCGCGTCCCAGCAGGCTTGCGCGTTGGTGACGAACTCGGCGCGCCCGCCCGCGACGATCGCCTCGAGGCGGGTGCGGTAGCAGTCCAGCACGGCGTCGAAGCCGGCGGCGTGGAGGAAGTCGCGCACGACCGGGCGGAAGCCGGTGACCACGCGCAGGCGGGTCGCGCCGCCGCTGGCGTGCAGGCAGCGCACCGTCCGGGCGCCGACGATGGAGAGGAACGACAGCGAGGACAGGTCCAGTACCAGCACTTCGGGGTCGGCGGCGAGGATCTGGGTGGTGGTCTCGACGAGCTTCACCGTCGTGCCGGCGTCCAGTTCGCCGGTCAGGGTGAGCACGATGGTGCCGTCGTCGAGGGAACGCAGGAGCTGGAGCCGGTCGGGCTGGAACGCGGTGCTCACGGCGACACGCTCACTTCGGCGGCGGGGCCGCGCGAGCGAGGGCGCGAGGTGCGGGTGAGCGGACCGGTCATGGGAAGTGCACCGTCCTGAAGTCGGGAACTGCGTGCACCAGGGCTACCCCGGCGGGCGACGCCCAAACGAGCGATGACCGACCATCGCCGAAAACGGTCAGCGCTCGACGTCGATGAGCCCGGTGAGCCCGCTGACGGTGAGCACGGGCATGAGCAGCGGGTGGGCGAGGACCCGGCTGACGCCGTCGGCGTGGGTGAACAGCGCGTTGATGGCTGCGCTGTCGATGTAGCCCACGCCGCGCAGGTCGATCGTGACCGCGCCGGCGGCGGTGGCGTCGGCGAGTGCCCACGTGAAGCCGGTGACGTTGCTCAGGTCGATTTCGCCCGTTGCCGTGACGAAGGGCGTGCCGTCCTGTTGCCGGCTGGTCTCAAGGGTGAGCGGGCTCGTCATGGACGATCCTCGTTCGCAGGCGGACGGTGGTCCCGGTGGGACCGGGATCGACGCTGACTTCCTCCAGCAACGCTCTCATGAGGGCCAGGCCCCGGCCGCGCAAGGACCCGCTGGACGGCCGCGGCGGCTTCCACGTTCCGGTGTCGGCGACGGTCACCTCGACCCGGTCGACCGAGGCGGTGGCTCGCAGGCGGACGAGCCCGCCGGGCGAGTCGCGGTGGCCGTGCTCGATCGCGTTGGCCAGCGCCTCGCCTGCGGCGACGAGGATGTCCTGGGCCTGCTCGGGCCCGAGGGCGCACTGCTCGAGCCAGCCGCGCAGGGCCCGGCGCGCCGGCGCGAGGTGATCGAGGTCGGCGGAGTACTCCAGATCCAGCGGCCCCGGCCGGCGGTACAGCAACAGCGCCACGTCGTCTTCGAACCCGGCCGCCGGAGCGAGTCCGGTCATGAGCCGGCCGGCCAGGTCCGCGAGTGCCACGTCGCGGCCTTCGCCGACGAGGTCGGCGGCCTGGCCGATGCCCTCGTCGAGGGACCGGCGGCGGCGTTCGACGAGCCCGTCGGTGTAGAGCAGTAGGATGGAGCGAGGCAGCAGCACCGCCCGGGCTTCGAAGCGGGTGGTGTCCGTGCGGACGCCCAGCGGGATGGCCCGGCCTCCCTCGTCATCGGCAGCGAACACGCTGCTCCCACCGGCCGGCGGACCGGCATCCTCGGAACGCACTCGATGCCCTCTCTTCGCCCCGCGGGCTCTCAGCTTACTGCCGTGACGTGCCCATACCCGGTTCCGCCGCGGTCCACACGGCACTCGGCGATCTTCCGACGTGGTGGCTCCGCTGTCGTGCGGGGTGGCGGCGAATGCGGGAGGATCGGCCGATGCAGGCTTTCGATGCCGACCGGCAGCCGGCGTTCACGAGCGGGACGGAGAGTACGGGCGTCAGTCTGCGGCGCGACGGTGCCGCAGTGGTGCTCACGGCGCGCGGTGAGTTCGACGCGGTCACCACACCCCGGTTGCAGGCGGCGATCCGTGAGGCGTTCGAGGGAGGACCCGGCGTGCTCGTGCTGGATCTGACCGACGTGGAGTTCTTCTCCTCATCCGCGCTGGCGGTGCTGGTGGAGGCGCAGCGCGTCGCGGGTGAGCGGACTCAGGTCCGGCTGGCGGTCGAGCACCGGATCGCGCGGACGCTGACGCTGCTCGGCCTTGACGGGTTGTTCCCGCAGTACCCCTCGGCGGCCGAGGCCATCGCAGGCAGCTGAAAGAACGCCGTGCGCCGCGCGGCGGAACCGAAGACCGCAGGACAAGGTGGTGAGCATGGCCCGGCGCGGGGACCTCGACGCGGCCGCGAAGCCCGAACTCCGGGCGCGCCGGCCCGCCCGGACCGACGACATCACCGGGCTCCGCCACGACCTGGCCGGCTGGCTGCGCGCCCTCGACGTGCCCGGCGACCTCGCCGGCGACGTCGAACTGGCCGCGTACGAGGCGATGATCAACACCGCGGACCACGCCTATCCGAAGGCCCCCGGCGACGTGGAGCTCAACGCCCGCCACGAGCCGGGCCTGATCCGCGTCACCGTCACCGACCACGGCCGCTGGCTGCCTCCGGCCGCGAACCCCGGGCCGTTGCGCGGGCGCGGGCTTCCGCTCATCCGGGCATTGCCGGACGACGCCACCGTCGACCCGTCCGAACGCGGCACCACCGTGACGATGACCTGGTACCCGAAGCCGTCTTCGTCACCCAGCCCGAACTGAGGGGAGGGCTCGGCCGCCGCGGTCCACAGTGGATCACTCGGGCACCGTCAGCCGGCCGGTGGCGGGTGCTCGGCGAGCCACGTCGCGGCCCGGCGGGCCGACGCGCGCGAAAGCCACGCCTCCTGGACGACCTCCGCGAGCTCGCCGTGGCTGATCTCGCCGAGGCGGCAGGCCCGGACCAGCACCGAGAGGTGGCCGCGGAAGTGCGGGGTGGTGAAGAACGGCGAGGTTTCGTCCTGGACGAGTGCTTCCTTGTCGGCTTCGGACGGGACCCAGAAGACGATCACGTCGGCGTAGCGCTCGCCGGTTTCGGGGTCGAAGGCGTCCGGGCGCGGGTTGCGGAAGAAGACGAACGACTTGCCGCCGACCTGGTACACGGGTTTGTGCTCGGACCCCGGCCAGACGGTCACGTGCGGCATCGCGAGCGCCAGCTCGTGCACGTCCTCGACGCACGCGGGGCGGTCGTCGTCCGGCATGCGGCCCAGTCTAGGAGCGCAGGTGTCCCGACGGCGGCTCGGCTGGGATCAGGGCCCCACGTCCGGCGTGAAGTCGCAGAGGCGGCCCCACGGTCGAGAAACAAGGCGGGCCGCCGGACGATTTCGGGGATCGCGAAGGTCGTCGAGGATCTCCCCGCCGCCGTTGCGGCGTCGTCCGGCCCACACCACCACGACGCCGCGGCCGCGCGCGATTACGGTGACCGGGACGAAACCGCCGGACCGCCGAGGAACCAGCCATGCCGAAACTGCGCACGTTGCCGGCGGCGTTCGTCGCCCGGTGGCCGCTCGGGGTGCGCGGGGCGGCGAGCGTCGGCGTGCCGTTGCTGGCCGGGGTGCTGGCCGGCCGGGCGGACCTCGGGGCGATCGCGTCGCTCGGCGGCATGGCGGGGGTGTACGCGGGCAACGCGCCGCGGCGGCACCGGTTGCGTGTGGTCGCCGCGGTGGGTCTCGGGTTGACCGTGCTCGTGCCGCTCAGCGGACTGGCGGCTCGGGTGCCGTGGGTGTCGATCGCGTTCGCCGGGCTGGTCGCGGCGGGCGCGAGCTTCGTGTGCCTGGCGATGCGGGTGCCACCGCCGAGGGAATACCTGATCGTCCTCGCCGTGCTGGTTGCGTCCGGGGAATCCGTGGGACCCGGGGAGGCGCTGGTGCACGGTGTGCTCGTCGCCGCCGGTGCGCTGACCGGGCTCGTGGTGTCCGCGGTGGTCGGGCCCGGCGACGGCCTCGGGCACGTGGTGGACGAGGCGTGGGACGCGGTCGAGGACGTCCTCCGGACGGCCGGAACCCCCTCGGCTGCCGATACCCGCCGCCGCGCCGTCGGCGTGCTCGGCCGCGGGCTCGAAACATCACGGCAGGCGCGGCCCGGCTCCGCCGCCACGGTGCGGCCGCTCGCCGCGGCGGATCTCATGCTCGCCTCCGCGCTGTCGATCTCCTTCGACGCCACCGAGCCGCTCGCCGTGCAGACGTGGCGACCGGAGCTCGACGACCTCCGAAGGGGCCGCCCGGCCTCGCCGCCCGGCCACGGCGGTCTCGAGCGCGCGTTCGACGACGCGAACCTCGTGCTCGCCGGCCACGGTGTGGGCGATGCGGACGTGCTCGAACCCGGGTCCGGCGCGAAACTGAGGCAGGCCCTGACCCTGCGCGCGGTCGCGCTGCCCGCCGCGGCGCGCATCGGCGTCGCCGTCGCCGTGGGTGTGCTGACCGGCCGGCTGCTCGGCTTGGCGCACGCGTACTGGGTGGGGCTGACCGTGGCGGCGGTGCTGCAAGCATCCAACGTGACGTTGCTGCTGCGCCGCTCCCTGCACCGCACGGTGGGCACGGCCGGCGGCGTCGTGCTGGCCGGCGCGGTCTTCGCCGGGTTCGCGGGCGCGCCGACGCCGCTGGTGATCGCGCTCGTCGCGATCGGCGCGCAGTTCGTCGCCGAGGTATTCCTGCCCGTCGTCTACGGCGTCGGGGTCGCCTTCGTGACACTCGTGCCGCTGTTCCAGTACGAGCTCGCCGTGCCGGGAGCCGAGTTCGGCAGCGCGCTCGGCGCGCGGCTGCTGGACACCGCGATCGGCGCGGTCCTCGCCGTCGTGCTGCGCGTCCTGTTGTGGCCGCGCGCCACCGCCGCTCGGCTGCCCCAGGTGCAGGCCCGAACCCTGCGCGTGGTCGCCGAGGTGTTCCGCCGGCGCTGGCTCGATGTCGGCGATGCCGAAGAACCCCGGGGCCGGTTGCGGGAAACCGTGCTCGACTTGCGCAGCGTCGCCGAAGACGCACGGGCCGATCGGCTGCCGGACCGGCGAGCCGAACGCGCGCACCGGGTCACCTACGCCGCCGACGAGCTGGCGCTGCTCGCGCTCGCCATCCCGTACGACCGCCCCGCCCCGCCGCGGGAGCGCGCGCGAGCGTTCTTGTGCGGGCTCGACCGGTTCGCCGACGCACTCGAACAGGGCGTCCCGGCGCCCGTCGCCGACCACGGCCCGATCCCGGGTTATCCGCGGCTCAGCGCGGCGAACCACCTCCTGGTCACCGCTCTCGGAATGGCCGCGGGGAAGCCGGGTCCCGGGTGATTCCCGGGTGCCGCATCGGGCATTCGGCGCAATATTGAAGCGCATGGCGACCGACCCCGACACCGGCACGACGACGGCCCCCAACGACGGCCCCGAAGCCCCGGAGCTGTACTTCGACCAGCGCACGGAACTCGGCGAGTTCCTGCGCAGCCGGCGGGCCGGACTCAAGCCGGCGGACGTCGGGCTGCCCGAGTACGGCCTGCGCCGCCGCGTGCCCGGCTTGCGGCGCGAGGAGCTGGCCCAGGTCGCGGGCGTGTCGGTCGCGCACTACACGCGCCTGGAGCAGGGCAACGGCCAGAACGTCTCGGCCGAGGTCCTCGACGCGGTCTCCTCGGCGCTCGCGCTGTCCGAAGCCGAGCACGCGCACCTGGTCCACCTGGCCGGGCCGCCGCACCGCAAGCGCCGAGTCGAGGCGCAGCGCCAGCAGGCGCGGCCCGAGCCACTGGCGACACTGTCCGCATTGGACAGTGTGCCCGCGTACGACTGGAGCCGCCGCAGCGACGTGCTCGCGTGGAACCGCCTGGCGTGCGTGCTGTTCGGCGACTGGAACGCGCGGGCTCCGAGCGAGCGCCACTGGGGCCGCGTCGCCTTCCTCGAGCCCGCGGCGCGGCTGCGCTTCGCCGACTGGGAGACCAAGGCGGCCGACGTGGTCGGTCACCTGCGCTGGTACGCCGGCCGCTACCCGAACGACCCGCAGCTGGCGGAGCTGCTCGCGGACCTGTCGGTCAGCGCGGACTTCCGGCGCCTGTGGGACGCCCACCAGGTCAAGCGCAAGACCCGAGGCGGCATGCCGATCAACCACCCGGAGGTCGGCGAGCCGACCGTCCCCCACGAGACTTTCACCCTGCCCGGCGACGAAGACCAGTCGCCGGCGATCTACCACACGGAGCCCGGCACGTCCTCGGAGGAAGCGCTGCGCTCGCTCGTGTTGTCGCGGGAACTTACCACCGGCGCGCGGTACTGACCCCGGGTCGAGCCGGTCAGCGCGTCCGGATTCAGCCCGGTCGGCGATCCCTCAGCTCCGCGGAGGTTTCCGCGGGAGCGCCCGTGCCTGGCCCGCTGAACTCCCGCCGGTGGCCGTCGGCGCTGCGGATATGGCACGATTTGCCCACTTGGGTTCCGCGGCTCTTCCGACGAGCTCCGCGGCGAGAGCGGGTGCGGTGATGACGATGCCGCGGGTGGTGGTTGCCGAGGACGACGTGCTGCTGCGCGAAGGCCTCGCCAGTTTGCTCGAGCGGTCTGGGTTCACGGTCGTCGGGCAGGCCGGCGACGCGGCCGGGCTGCTGAAGCTGACGCGCGAGCACGAACCCGACCTGGTGCTGGTGGACGTGCGCATGCCGCCGACGCACACCGCCGAGGGGCTGGAGGCGGCGCGAATCATCCGGCAGGAGCTGCCCGACGTCGGGATCCTGGTGCTGTCCGCCCACGCCGACGTCGACCACGCGATGGAGCTGCTCGTCAGCGGCCGCAGCATCGGGTACCTGCTCAAGAGCCGGGTCGCGGACGTGGGGGAGTTCCTCGACGCGTTGCGGCGCATCGCGCGGGGCGGGTCGGTGGTGGAGCCGGCGATCGTGCAGGAGCTGGTGGAGGCGCGCCACCGCAACGATCCGCTGGCCGCGCTCAGCGCCAGGGAACGCGAAGTCCTCTCGCTGATGGCCGAGGGCCGGTCCAATTCCGGCATCGCGCGGCGGCTGTGGGTCACCGAGGGCACCGTGGAGAAACACGTCCGCAGCGTGCTGGCGAAACTCGACCTGCCGGAGACCACGGACGACCACCGGCGCGTCCTGGCCGTGCTCACCTACCTCGACAACCGCTAGCGCTCCAGCAGCTGGTGGATCGCTCGCGCCGAGAGCGAAGACTTCGACAGGAAGCCCGCGGCCGGCCCGGCCGCGATCACGTCGTGGTAGTCCTCCTCGGCGTGGGTCGAGATCACGATGATCCGCGATTCGCCGCCGGCGGGGGTGCGATCGAGCTTGCCGACCAGCTCCAGGCCGCTTTCACCGCCGAGGTCGATGTCGACCAGCACGACTTCGGGCCGCAGGTCCTCGACGGACCGCAGCGCCCCCGCACTGTCGCTTGCGACCCCGGCGACCGTCACGCCCTCCCGCTCCAAGAGCCGGCGAGCCGCGGCCAGAAAGTCCGGACTGTCGTCGACGATCAGACACCGCACGCACTCACCCTCCCAGGAGTGACCCGTCGGGCGCATCCCGGCTAGCCGGTACGCCGCGGCCCGGCAACCGCTTCCGCGTACACCCGGTCGAGCTGGTGAAGCCGGATGTGCCGGAGCGCCTCGGTGAACGTGCACGCGCCGTACCAGAACCAGCCACAGCCGTCGCACTGGCAGTGCCAGCGGTCGCAGTGGCCGCAGTACTTGTTGCTGGCGTGGTGGTGGTTGTTCATGACGTCGCTTCTTCCGGGCTGAACGGGACTCGTCCAGTCTGGCGGGCCGACGGTGTCCGCGTCGTCACGGCGACCGGGCATTTCCCGGGCCCGGCTGCCGGGAACGGGCTCTACCGGCTGACCGGTATCACCCCGCAGCGCTGGTGGTCTGCTGCGCGAACGGGAGGTCCGCTTCGAGCCTGGTGCCGTCGGCGGGTGGGCTGTGGAGGGAGACCCGCCCGCCCAGCGCTTCGACGCGGTCCCGGATCCCGGTCAGGCCCGTCCCGGCGGTGAAGTCGGCGCCGCCGTCGCCGTCGTCTTCCACCGCCACGTGCAGCGCATCGTCGCGCGCCTCGACGACGACCGTGACGGAACTCGCGCGGGCGTGCTTGGCCGCGTTGGTCAGCGCTTCGGCGACGACGTAGTACGCGCCGATCTCGATCGGTTCGGGCAGGCGCCCGTTGGCGCGGACCGTGAGTTGGACCGGGTACGGCGAGCGCCGGGCGAGTGCTTTCAGCGCGGGCACCAGCCCGCCTTCGGCGAGGATCGCCGGGTGGATGCCGCGAGCCGTCTCCCGCAGCTCGTCGAGTGCTGCCGACAGCCCGCTCGCGATGTTCTCCAGCTCCTGGGCCGCCTCGCCGAGCTCGCGGGGGACCAGCGCCTGCACGGCGCGCACCTGCAGCGCCAGCGACACGAGCCGCTGCTGCGCGCCGTCGTGGAGATCGCGTTCGATGCGCCGGCGGGTCCGGTCGGCGGTCGCGACGATGCGGGCGCGGGACGCTCGGAGCTCGGCCCGGGACTCGGCGTTCCCGATGGCGGTCGCGACGAGTTCGGTGAAGCTCGCGAGCCGCGTCTCGGTGTTGGGTGGGAAGGGCTGGTCGCTCTTCGTCGACGCGGCGATCACCCCCCACACCCGGCCGGCGACGAGGATGGGGCAGCCGACGGACGAGCGGATGCCGAGCCCGCGTGCCTCCCGGGCGATGGCGCCCTCGGCGCCGCGGAAGGTCTCGAGCCGGACCGGCCGGCCCGTCTCCCGCACTTCGCGGGCGACGCTGAGCCCGTCGAGGGCGAACCGCTGCCCGACGGCCAGGTGCACGGGCACCCGGCTGAAGGCGGCCACTCCGGTCACGGTGCCGTCCGTCTCGTAGCGCTCCATCCGGGCGAGGTCCGCGTCGTACAGTTTGCCGACTTCACTGGTCACCGCCTGGAAGACCGCGGACGGCGGACCCGCCTTGGCCACGAGTGTCGCGACGCGACGCAACGCCGACTGCTCTTCGGTCAAGCGCTCCGCGGTTTGCGCCGCTCGCTGCAGGCGCGAGGCGAGCGTCCCGACCACGACCGCGGTGATCAGGAAAACGCCCAGGGCCACCGCCGTCTGCGTATCGGCGATCGGCAGGGCAAAGGCCGGATCGACGAACAGCGTGACGTAGACAGCGACGCTCAGCACCGAAGTGACCACGGCGAGCGCGGTTCCCCACACCACCGCGATCAGCAGGACCACGAGCAAGTACAGCGTCAGCAGGGAAACCGGCTGCACGTGCGGTTCGAGGAGCTTCGCGATGCCCGTCACAGCGGCAACAGCGACCACGCCGGCCAGGACGCCACCCGGCCAGCGTCGCACCCATCCGCCACTGAGGCGGCCTGGCATCAACGTTTCTCCGGCCACGTGCAACACCCACCGAGAGGGTATGTCGTGGCCAGCCGGACATCCAGCCCCACGGCCGCTCCCGCTAGCGGGGGGTGTGAACTCCAGGTGGCAGGAATGCGAGGTGACGCCTGCCACGCGATGCTGAACAGGCCCCCGCCACCCGCGGACACCCGGCTCCCGGCCACTTCGCCGGGTGTCCGCCCCTCCAACCAGCTCCGGACCGGAAGGTGGAGTCTGATGCGGACCATCGGCCTGCCCCGTGCCGGACGCCCGGCGCCCGTCGTTTCCCCGCTGCGCGACCGCGAAGCCGCACTGGACCCGCACCTGCGCCCCGCGGCCCCCGCGTTCCCGCGGGCCGCTGTGCGCCCGCGCCGGATCCGTGTCGAACGCAGGTGGACTCCGTGAACCTCGAACAGATCCCCTTCGCCCGCTGGTGCCTGCCCCTGCTGGGCTCGGCGTGCTCCGTGTGCGGCCGGCCCGCCGAAACGCTGTGGGTCCTCACCGACGACCGCATCGTCTCCCACCTCGGCGGCGCAGCCCCGTGCCGGCTGCCGAATCCCCGCCCCGACGCGGATCCGGCCGCGGCCATCGGACCCGGGGAGACGAGCGCCGCCTGAGACCGTCCACTGTGGACCACCAGCCACGAGGCTGCGGCTCCGGAGTGGACAGTCCGTGACGGGCCCCTGCGATCCTCGCCGGGAATTCCCGGCTGATCCGGTCCGCGCTGCGCGAGAAGGCGGCGCGATGACCGGTCACCCCGTCGGCGCGTACCTCAGCGTTGCCGCGACGTCGCCCCCGCCCGGCACATCCTCGTGGCGGACCGCGAGCAGGCGGGCCCCGGAGAGCCACGCGCGGCGGGCGATCTCGTCGACGAGCCCGCCGGCCTCCGAACCCCCGAAGGTCACCTCACCGAGGTCGTCGACCTCACCCGGGATGTTCGCGTCGATGTCCACGAACAGCGTGTCGACGGCACCGTTCGTGGCGAAGCGCGCCAGATCGGCGACGTCGGTGGAGGTGCGGCCCTGTTCGAAGCGTTCGGCGAAGGTGCGCTTCTCCTCGTCGAGCCGGTCGGCGTACCAGCCGTCGAGGACCGCCCGGGCTTCGGCGACCAGTTCGCCGTCGCCGCGGCCCTCCGGGTTGCCGGGCACACTGTGCGGCACCACATCCGGGTACCGGCAGTGCGCGCGGAAGATGCTGTCGAGCGGCTCGGTGGCGGCCAGCACGAGCGGCACGCCGTGGCCGGGCAGGACCTCGCGCAACGCGCTGTCGACCAGCCGGGAAAACTGCGCCATCCGTAGTTTCTGCCCCTCGGCGCCCTGCACCCGGCGGATCGGCGCGCGGTCCTTGACGGACGACTTGCCCACGGCCGACGCCACGTCCGCCGGCATGTCCGGCACGCGGACCTCTCGGGCAGGCGCGTCGGGCACGGTTTCCAGCAGTCGCACGGAACCTTGGGCGAGCGCCAGCACGAACGCGGTCTGCGGGAAGGTCACCGCGCGCATCAGCGGCTTGACGAAGAACCGCGTGCCACCGACCGCGGCCGGGGTGAGCCGGTTCGGCAGCCGGAAGCTGCGCAGGGACGCCGGCGTCGCGAACACAGCGAGGCTGCGGGCCTGGTGGCGCCAGAAGTCGCCGGAGTTCTCGTCCTCCAGCACCGCGAGCTGTTCCGCCAGCGCCGCGAACACTCCCTTGTCCACGTTGCCCAGCTGCGCCAGCGCGTCCCGGACCCCGTTCTTGTACGCGATCCGCTCGGCCTCGCCCGGCGACGTGGGTGAGGTCTCGAGGTAGATCGACACCGCGGCCGGAGCTTCGGCCTGCCACAGCGCGTCAATCTCGGAGCGGGTCGGGATGTCGGTGTACAGCGTCATGCGGTCCCTCCTCGTCGAGGTGTCCGTCGGCCCGGCCCGCCTGCGGCAGGTCAGGGACTCCGTTCCCGACAGTAGGTCGGCGCCCCGCCCGAAACCACGCCAGTTCGACGACGCCAGATTCAGCGCCCAGCACAGTCCTGAAATAAAGGACGTGATTTCTAATAATTGGGAACATACCGACGTCCGGGTGAGAACAGACGTAGTGCGAGCGCACCGGGCCGTGGCCGCCGCCGGGCAGGCCGACCTGGTCTGGGGGCACGTGAGCGTCCGCGACCCGGACGGGCGCGGCGCCTGGATGAAGGCCGCCGTCTGGGGTTTCGAAGAGGTCGACGACGAGCGGGTCGTACTCGTCGCCTCCAGCGGCGCGGTCGTCGAGGGCGTCGGGCCGCGGCACCTCGGGTTCCCGGTCCACACCGAGATCCTTTGGGCACGGCCCGACGTGCACTGCGTGGTGCACACGCACTCGGCCGCCGCCACGGCATTCGCGTCGCTCCGTGTGCCGGTGCGCGCGATCGACCACGACGGTGTGCTGTTCGCCGAGCCCGACGTCCCGCGGTTCACCCGCACCGGCGCGCTCATCTCGACGCCCGAACTGGACGCCGAGCTCGCCGGCGTGGTGGGCGATGCGCGGGCGTGCCTGCTCGCCCGCCACTCCTGGTCACCGCCGGGCCGGACGTGGCCCACGCGGTCCTGCTCGACCGCGCCTGCCGCAAGCAGCTCGACGCGATGGCCGCCGGCGGCCCCGAGTCCTGGTCGTCGCGAGGCCGAGGTCAAACGCGCGGAGTGCTGGCCACCCAGCCAAATCGAAGCCGGCTGGCGCTACCTGAACCGGCTCGCCGAGCAGGAAAATCGGTTCGGGCCAGGGCATCGGGCGCGGCGTCGCGCTCGGCCTCGCCGCGCGCGGCTGGCGCGTGCTGGTCGCCGACATCGACGAGCAGCGGGCGAAGATCGTGGCCGCGGAGGCCGACGGCGAAGCGGTCGTCGGCGACATCGCGTCGGCGCGGTCCTGCCGCGAAGCCGCGGAGCAGCTGGACCGCCAGGGCGTGGTCCTCGACGGGCTCGTGAACAGCGCGGCCCTGTTCTCCACGCTGACGATGAAGCCCTTCTGGGAGATCGACGAGCAGGAGTGGAATCGCGTGCTCGGCGTGAATCACGGGCACGTGGCAGCTGACCAAGGCCCTGCTGCCGGCGCTGCGCGGCGCCGAGTCGGCGTCGATCGTGAACGTCGCCGCGAGTGCCGTGCGGATCGGCCGCCCGCACTACGCGCACTACGTCGCCTCGAAGGCCGGCCTGATCGGCCTGACCTACGTGATGTCGCGCGAGCTCGCCGGCTCGGGGATCCGCGCCGACGCCGTCACACCCGGCTCGGTGCAGACCGAGATCCCGCGCGCCACCATCACCGCCGACCAGGTGCGCAAGCAGGTCGAAGCGCAGAACGTGCACCGTCCCGCGACCCCGGAGGACCTGGTGGGCGCGATCGCGTTCCTGCTCGGGCCCGACAGCGGGTTCGTGTCGGGGCAGACCGTCAACGTCGCCGGCGGCCTGACGGTCCGCTGAGAGCAGGAGGCGAACCATGGGCCAGCCGAACTTCGCCGACGCCGCCGAGCTGACCGCCTACACGCGGGAACGGCAGTGGTCGTTGCTGCTCGGGGGCGAACTCAAACCCGCGGCAGCGGGGCGCCGCTTCGACGACGTCTCGCCGGTGACCGGTGAGCTCATCGCCGAGGTCCCCGTCGCCGACGCGTCCGATGTGGACGCTGCGGTCACCGCCGGGCTCCACGCCTTTCCCGCGTGATCGGCGACCGGCGTCCAGGAGCGCGTGGCCATCGTTCGGGCGATCGCGCAGCGGCTGCGGGACAACGCGGCCGAACTCGGCGCACTCGACCCCCTCGACGGCGGCAACATCATCCGCCTGTCCACTTCGGACGTCCGGGGGCGGCGCGGCGATGCTCGACTACTTCGCCGACCTCGGCCAGGCGGTGAAGGGGGAGACGAGCCCGCTGTCGGCCGGCGCGCTGCACTACACGAGCCCGCGCCCGATCGGCGTCGTCGCCCGGATCATCCCCTGCAACCACCCGATCATGTTCGCCGCCGGGAAGATCGCCGCCCCGCTGATCGCCGGCAACTGCGTGCTGCTGAAGCCGCCGCACCAGGCGCCGCTGTCGGCGCTGCGGTTCGGCGAGCTGATCGCCGACCTGCTGCCGCCGGGTGTCCTGTCGATCCTGCCGAGTGCCGGACCGGCGACCGGCGAGGCGATCGTGCGCCACCCGCGGATCCGGCGGATCGCCTTCATCGGCAGCGCGGCCACCGGGCTCGCGATCCAGCGGGCCGCGGCCGAAACCTCGGTCGAGCACGTGAGCCTGGAGCTGGGTGGCAAGAACGCGCTCGTCGCGTTTCCCGACGCCGACCCGGCGAAGGTGGCGGCCGCGGCGGTGCGCGGCATGAACTTCTCGTGGTCGGGCCAGTCGTGCGGCTCCACCAGCCGCCTGGTCGTGCACGAGGACATCCGCGAGCAGACCGTCGCCGAGATCCGGCGGATCATCGGTGAACTGCGCCTCGGCGACCGGACCCGTTCGACGAGAACACCGACGTGGGCGCGCTGGTGTCGCGGGAGCAGTACACCAAGGTCCTGTTCTACCTGGACATCGCCCGGGGCGAAGGCGCACAGCTCGTGACGGGCGGCGAACCGTTCCGCCCGGAGGGTTGCGACGGCGCGCTCATCGTCCGCCCGACGGTGTTCACCGGCGTCGAGGGCGGCATGCGCATCGCGCAGGAGGAGGTGTTCGGGCCCGTGCTGTCGGTGCTGTCGTTCCGCGACGAGGCCGAGGCCGTCGAGATCGCGAGCGCCACCGAATACGGCCTCGCTGGCTCGGTGTTCACGAACGACCTGCGGCGGGCGCACCGCGTGGCCGCCGCCCTCGAAGTCGGCTACGTGTGGCTCAACGACTCGTCCCGCCACTTCGTCGGCGCCCCGTTCGGCGGGGTGAAGTCCTCCGGCCTCGGCCGTGAGGAATGCCTGGAAGAACTGCTCGGCTTCACCGAGACCCAGGCTGTGCACGTGTCCTTTATGGACTGAACAGCGAAGGGGGACCTCGCACTCAAAGGCGAGAAGCCGTGGTGACATCAGCAAACACCTCGTCGGTTACCCACGCCCCGCCCAGCTCGGGCTGGCGCCCGCAGCTCGCGGGCGCGGCGGCGATCACCGTCTGCACGATCGTCACGATCATGGAGGGCTACAGCCTCATCGTCTACGGGTCGGTCATCCCGGCCCTGTTGCAGGACACCCGGCTCGCGCTCACGCCGAGCATGGCCGGTGTGCTCGGCAGCCTCATCTACGCGGGCATGCTCGTCGGCGCGTTCTCCGCCGGCGTCGTCAGCGACCGCGTCGGCCGCCACCCGACCCTGCTGGTCGCGATCACCCTGTTCGGTCTGGGCTTCCTGCTCACGGGCCTCGCCGGCTCGGCCTTGGTGCTGGGCCTGGCCCGGGTCGTTTCCGGGCTGGGTGTCGGGGCGGCCGTGACCTCCGCGCTCGCACTGGCCTGCACCCACGCCCGGCCCGGGCGCGCCAGCCTCGTCGTCAACATCACCATGGCCGGCATCCCGGTCGGCGGGGCGATCGCGTCGCTGATCGGCATCGGGGTCCTGCCGGCTTTCGGCTGGCGCCCGATGTTCCTGATCGGTGCCGCGCTGACGCTGCTCATCCTGATCGTGGTGGCCGTCGTGCGCTTCCACGAGGTGCAGGAGGAGGCCGCCACCCCGCGGCGTTCGCCGGTGCGGGAGCTGTTCACCGGTCGGGGCCTCCTGCTCGCCGCCCTGCTGGCCGCCGTGGCGATCTCGAAACATGTTCACCTGGTTCGGGCTCAACGTGTGGCTCACCGCCGCGATGACCTCGTTGGACTACCCGCTGACCTCGGCGCTGCTGTTCGGGTTCACCCTCACCGCGGGCGCCGTCGTCGGGTCGCTGATCGTGTCGCCGCCGGCCGATCGCCGCACCCCTGTGATCGCCGCTGTCGTCACCGCGTCCTGCACCGTCGTGGGACTCGCCGGGATCGTGGCGGGCATCCGGTTCATGCCGTTGCGGCTGCTGTGCGTCGCGCTGCTCGGCGTCGGCGGGCACACGACGATGAACCTGCTCAACGCGGCCGCGACCAACCTGTTCCCGCCGGCGATCCGCGGCACCGCGATGGGCTGGACGAACAGCACGTCCTACCTCGGCGCCGTCGGCCCACTCCTCGGTGGCGTGATCATCTCCTCCAGCCTCGGTGCCCAGGGTGTGTTCCTGGTGTTCGGGTGCTCCGCCGTCCTCGCCGTGCTCGTCCTGGTGGCGTTCACCGCCGTCACCCGCCGGCCGTCCCCCTCGGAGGTTTCCCGTGCCTGACAACCCCGGCCTGTGGTGCCAGGAAGGCTGGACCCGGTTCCGTCACGGCGAGTTCGAGGGCACCGTCGTCAGCGACGGCCTGCTCGAGATGGGCCAGGCCCGCGACAACTTCCCCAACGCCGGGCCGGACAAGGTCGATTCCCTGCTGACCGAGCACCCCCTCGAGCCGGAACGGGTACGCCTCGGCCAGAACCTGCTCGTGGTCGACCCGCCGGACGGCCGCGTGCTGTTCGACACCGGCGTCGGCACCGTGTCCGAACTCGGCGTGAGCACGTTCGGCGCGCAGACCGGCAAGGCGGTGGCGAACCGCGAGGCGGCGGGGATCGACCCCGCGTCGATCGACGTCGTCGCGATCACCCACGCGCGCCCGGACCACTGCTGGGTCTCGTGGACGCCGACGGGAAACCGCTGTACCCCAACGCTCGCGTCGTCGTCAGCGAAGTGGAATACCGGCACTGGACGGATCTGTCGAAAGTGGACAGCGTCCCGAACCAGCACCTGCGCGACCAGTACACGGGTGCCGACCTCAACCTCAACGCGTACGCCGACCGGCTGACGCTGATCGGCGACGGCGACGAGGTCGTGCCCGGCATCACGGCGCTCGCGACCCGCGGGCACAGCCCCGGCCACGTCGTCTACCGCATCACCAGCGGCGGGCGCACGACGATCTGCTGGGGCGACCTGTGCCACCATTACGTCCTGCTGCTGCGCCACCCGGACTGGGGTTTCCGGTTCGACTACGACAAGGCGGCGGCCACCGCGCAACGGCGGCGGATCTACGACCTCGTCGACCGCGAGCGGCACGCGGTGTTCGCCTACCACTTCCGGTTCCCGGGGCTCGGGCACCTGCGCCGGGACGGCGAGGGGTACGCGTGGCTGTCGGCTCAGCCCGAGCCGGAGTAGCCCCTCAGGCGGCCCGCACGGCGGGTTCCTGCCTGCCGTGCGGGCCGCGCCGGCCGATCTCCTGCTGTCAGGACAGGAGCGGCAGCCTCTTCACCAGCTTGTCGACGCGGTTGCGCGGTCCGACGAGGCCGATGGCGTAGTAGCGCACCTCCTCGGCGGGCAGGGCTTCGAGGCCGCGCAGGTACTCGTCGTAGACGCGGGTCTGCTGGCCCAGACTCGGCATGTCGGCGACGTAGACGCCCAGGCTATCGGCCGCTCGGGCGCGCAGGGTGGTCAGGACTTCGGCCGGTGCGGCGAGGATCGTGCTGCCGATCCAGGGAAGTCCCGGGTGGACGGTGCCGCCGGCGTCTTTCGCGTCCGGGCCGAGCAATCCGGCCACGGCCTGGCCCGTCGCGGCGGCGACGCACACGGCGGCGTTCACCGCCGGCCCCGGCGGGAGCGCGTCGTCGACGACCACGACCCACTTCAGGCGGGCGGCTCGCGTGGGCGCGCTGGTGTCGATCTCTTCGGGGGAGAACCCGACGTCGGTGATCACAGGTGATACCTCACGAAGTACGGCTAGTTTTGGCCACGCTAATCTGAGCGTCGGCGCTTGGCCAAGCGATCCGTACATAATCCGGCGAAGGGCTCACCATGGCGGATCTCGACGAACTTGATACGGCGATCCTGCGGGAACTGCAGGCCAACGCACGGCGCACCAACCGCGACATCGCTTCCGCCGTCGGCGTTTCCCCCACCACGGCGCTCGACCGCACCCGCGCTCTCCACGAGCGGGGTGTCATCCGGGGCGCGACCCTCGACGTCGACCTCACCGCGATCGGCCGGCCGGTGCAGGCCCTCATCGCGCTCCGCGTCCGCCCACCGTCGCGCCGGGTCATCGAAGCCTTCCGCGGCTGGGTTTCCGGCCTGCCCGAAACCCTCGCCGTCTTCGTCACCTCGGGCACCGAGGACTTCCTCGTCCACGTCGCCGTGCCGGACAACGAAAGCCTGTACGCCTTCGTGATCGACCGGCTGACCGAGCGGCCGGAGGTCGCCGACGTCCGCACGTCGGTGATCTACGAGCACCTGCGCACCCGGGTCGTCGACCCGGCTTCGCGGCGGCGCTGAGTTCGGCGAGGCCGAGCGAGCTCGGCGGCGCTGAACACCCGAGCGGCTGCCCGTGGTCTTCCTGGACGAGGGCCTTCAGCGGACACGCCGCTCGACCCGGTGCCGGGCGCGTTCGGCAGCCCCCGCCGGCTCCTCGAGCCGATCGTGGTGGCCCCGGAGAAGCCCGGCTGATCAGCCTCGCACCGCAGGCGAAGGGCGCTGAGGGTCACCGCCGAGGCGCGCGGGGGGCCGGGGTCGCGGAGAACTGGCCCTGCCAGCTGGCCTGGGCGCCCGAGTCGCCGATGCGGTAGATGTCGTAGGCGGCGCCGCCGGCGATGAGAACGGCCGCGACCGCGATGACGGCCGTGACGGGCGTCGAGCGGGGCGCGAGGAAGGTCCGGCGGGGGAGGGGAATGCGGCGAGGGGCCTCGGTGGCGGGGAGGGTTTCGCGGTGCCGCCACCAGATCACCAGGGCGAGCGCGGCCACGCCGATCGCCGAGTAGACGGCCGTGTCGCCGAGTTCGGTGTGGGCGCGCACGAGTGGCGTGGCGGGCACCCGGCGTTCGAGCCATTCGCCGGCGTCGGTGGTGATCGGGACGAGGATCAGCACCAGCACGGACAGCACGGCGTTCGGGCCCGCCAGCTTGCGCCGCCCCGCGGGCCACAGGGCGGACAGGACGAGAAGCAGCGCGGCGAGCGGCAGCAGGACGACAATGGCGTGCACCAGCAGGATGTGGGCGGGCAAGCCGTTGAGCGTGGTCATCGGTTCCTTCGGGGACAAGGGTTTCAGGGGCAACGGGCCGGGAGCAGCGGACGACGGCTACTGGTCCGGGACAGCGGGCGATGGCAGCGGGTCCGGCGCCCGCGCCCGCACCCAGCGCTCGACGGTCCCGCCCCGCGGGGGATGTCCCGCCGGCCGCGGGACGCCACGCACGCGCTCAGCCGGATCGGTCATCGGTGGGCGGCGTCGATCGCGGACTGCAGTGACTGGAGGTAGCCCTGCGAGGTGTAGGTCGCGCCGCTGACCGTGTCGATCTGCGCGCTCTGCGCCTGCAGCGTCTCCTGGTTGAGCTGGGGCACGGCGGCGGAGTTGATGCGCACGTCGCGACCGGACTCCCGCGGCACCTGCAGCACGCGGGCGTCGGTGATCCGCCCGCCGGACACGGTGATCTCGACCTGGACCGGGCCGTAGGGGGTGTCGGCCGCTTGACCGCTGAACGTCCCGCCGCCCGAACCGGTGACGGGCGGGGCCGACGTGGTCGCGGGCGGCCGCACGACTCCCGGCACCTGGCTCGCGACCGGGTCCTGGTTCGTGCTCGTGCGGTAGCTGAACAACAGCACGAGGACCGAAATGGTGGTCGCGAAGGTGATGGCGATTCTCCGCACGACGAGCTCCCTACCAGCCGAACCGTTCGAAGTGGACCTGTTCGCGGGGAACCCCGCACTGCCCTGCGCAGTCCGTCACCGCCGCCGCCCATTCGCCGGGACCGCAGACGTAGACGTCGTGCTCGGCGATGTCGGGCACGAAGTGGCGCAGCACGGTGTGGTCCGGGACCGGCGCGTACCCCGCGGGCAGCCAGGAGCCGCCGGCCCGATGGCCCGGCAGGTAGTGGATCCGCACCCCGCGGGTCCGCGCGAAGTGCTCGAGCTCGTGGTGGAACAGCGCGCCGGCTGAGAACCGGTAGAACAGCACGGCTTCACCCGGCTCGTACGGCAGTTCTTCCAGCAACGCCCGCAGCGGCGTGATCCCGATGCCCGACCCGAACAACGCGAGCTTCCGTGCGGTTCGGACTGAGCCGGTGAGTGCGCCGTACGGGCCTTCGAACCACACCCGGGTGCCCACGGGAAGGCTCGCGAGGCGTGCGCTGCCCGGGCCGAGGTCCCGCGCGGTGATCCGCAGGCGGCACCCGTCGGGGGCGGCGGAGAGCGAGAACGGCTTGCCCCGTGTCCAGCCGCTGCCGTGCCGGAAGCGCCACACGAAGAACTGCCCGGCCACCACCGGCAGCCGGTCGAGCCGGTGGCCGCGCAGGTGGACGGAGACGACGCCGTGGCCCTCCCGCACCACCCGATCGACCACGAGCCGGTGCCGCAGGCTCAGCGTCAGCGGCAGCCCCACCCGGAACACCAGCAGCGCGCCGGCCGCGGCCGCGTAGGCACTCCACCAGAACACGGTCGCCACCGGCGAGGCGGTGAAGTCCGCACCGGTCCACAGCTGGTGCGGCAGCGCGAGACCGGCACCGAGGTAGGCGTAGAGGTGCAGCAGGTGCCACGACTCGTACCGCAACCGGCGCCGGGCGGCCCGCATCGACGTGACGACGACCAGGATCAGCGCGAGGGTGCCCGCGGTCGCCAGGAGCATGCCCGGGTACGTGGTGACGAGGTCCCACACCTGGCCGAGCAGTCCGGTGTGGTCGGTCGCCGCGTAGCCGAGCGAGATCAGGACGATGTGCAGGCACAGCAAGACGAACGACGTGAACCCGGTGAGCCGGTGCCGCCGCGCGAGTGTGTCCTGGCCGTAGCTGCGCTCGACCCACGGGATCCGGGCCATGAGCAGGAGCTGCAGCAGCAACAAGGCCGCGGACAGCAGCCCGGTCAGCCGGCCCGCCGACGTGAGCCCGGACGCGGCGGAGCCCAGCTGCTGCACGCCCTGGCCGGCCACCCACAGCGCGGTGACGAACAACAGCGTCGCCCACGCCACCAGTCCGGCGGCGTCGCGCCACCACCGGCGGACCGGGTGGGTCCGGCGCGAGGGCGGCGCCGCGCCGGGCCGGAGCGTGAGGGGGGCGGTGGACATCCGAGCTCTCCTGGTGGTGACGTGGTGTCACCACCTTTCCGGAGCCCGGTTAGTCCCCGGCGTGATCCGGGTGAGAAATCGGTAAGAGCCGATCACCGCCGACCGTGAAGCCCACCACGGCCCCGCCACCGGGGCGTGGGCGGGCGAAGACGTCACCGTCGTGCGCCACGGCTGTCTCGCGCACGATCGCCAGGCCGAGCCCGGACCCCGGCAGGGCGCGGGCCGCGTCGGCGCGGTGGAAGCGGTCGAAGACGTGCGGCAGGTCCGCTTCGGGAACACCAGGGCCGCGGTCGAGCACCTCGATCTGTCCGCTTCGGACGGTGAGCTCGATCGGCTCGGTACCGCCGGCGTCGAACTTGACCGCGTTCTCCAGCAGGTTCGTCACGGCGCGTTCCAGCCGCCGCGCCTGTCCCGTCACGAAGGTGTCGTCGGCGTCGACGACCACGCTCCGGCCGGACCGGCGCCGCACCCGTTCGGCGGCGCGTCCGGCGACCGCGGCCAGCTCGACGGGCCCGGTCTCCTCGCTGTCGTAGCGCCGCGTCGCGAGGTCGACGATCTCGGTGATCAGGTGGGTCAGCTCCCGGGTCTCCCCGTCGACGTCGTCGAGCAGCCGGGCCCGCGCGTCCGGCGAGAGCTCGTCGTACCGCCGCATCACCTGGGCGTTGGTCCGCAGGCTCGTCAACGGCGTGCGCAGCTCGTGCGCGGCGTCCTGCACGAGCCGTTCCTGGTCGGCCCGGGCGTCGGCGAGCCGGCCGAGCATGCGGTCGAAGGACGTGGCCAGGCGGCCGACCTCGTCGCGTCCGCCGGTGGGCACGCCCGCCCGCACGAGGCCGCCGTCGCTCACCTGCTCGGTGACGGCCGTGAGCCGCACCAGCCGGCGCGTGATCTGGCGCGCCAGCAGCCAGCCGGCCAGCGCGGCGGCGACGAGGACCGCCGCGCTGACCAGTGTGATCCGCGTGGCGAGGGAGGCGAGCACGTGGCGCGACTCGTCGACGTCGATGCCGAGCTGGATCGCGCCGCGGCCCCGGCCGAGCGCGACGGTGATCACGCGGTAGTCGTCCGGGCCGACGGTCAGGTCGCGGTAGGCGTGATCACCCGGGCGGCCGTTCGCCGCCAGGGCCCGGTCGGTGCCGTCGAGGGGGAACGAGACCGCCGGCCGGCCGCCGATCCGCCGCGCCGTGCCGTCCGGGGCGATGACCTGCGCGACCATGGGCTGGGCCTCGTCGTGGTCGTTGTCGTGCGGGCCGCGGGCGAACGGGCTGGGCGCGAGCACCTGGGCGGCGCCGGCCTGGATCTCGGCCGATGTCGTGAGCAGCGAGCGGTCGAGCTCGTCGCTGATCCGCTGCGACGCCGTCTGGTAGCTGAACACACCGACGAGCACGCTCGCGGCCGCCCCGACACCGGCGAACGCGATGGCGAGCTTGCTGCGCAGGTTCACGAGACCCGCACCGAATAGCCGACCCCGCGCACGGTCCGGATGAGGTCCGCCGCCCCGGCCTTCTCCAGTTTCCGGCGCAGGTATCCGATGTAGACGGCCAGGTTCTTGGAGTCCGCACCGAACTCGTAACCCCAGATCCGCTGGTAGATGGTGGCGCGATCGAGCACGATCCCGGCGTTGCGCACCAGCAGTTCCAGCAGGTCGAATTCGGTCTTCGACAGGTCCACTTCCACGTCGTGGCACCGCACCCGCCGCGCCGCCGGGTCAACGGTCAGCGCGCCGAGCCGCAGCACCCTCGGCGCCGCGGCGTCGGGCGACGTCCGCCGCAGCAGGGCCCGCAGCCGCGCCAGCAGTTCGTCGAGGTCGAACGGCTTGACCAGGTAGTCGTCCGCACCCGCGTCGAGCCCGGCGACCCGGTCGGGCGGTTCGACACGCGCGGTGAGCATGAGGATCGGCGTCGGATCACCGTCGGCGCGCAGCACGCGACACACGCCGAGCCCGTCGACGCCGGGCATCATGACGTCGAGGATCAGCACGTCGAAGCGGTCCCGCCGCGCCACGGCCAGCGCGGCGACCCCGTCGGTCACCTCCGTGACCTCGTAGCCCTCCAGCTCCAGCGCCCGCAGCAGCGACTCACGGATCGCGCGATCGTCGTCGGCGAGCAGGACACGGGGCTGCATGCCGCCATCATGCCCCCCGCCCGGTGACCCGCGCCGGGCGCCGGGCCCGGATCAGCGGTCGAGCCGGGACAAGGTGATCAACCGGGCGGCTGCCGCCGGCTGCCGGCGCGAGCTGCACGGCCGCGATCGCCTGGTCACCTGCCTCCCATCCCGGGAGGTCGCCGGCCCGCTGATGAACCGTCGCTGCAGCAAGAGGAACAGGAGCAGCATCGGCGCGATCATGATGGACCCGCCGCGCTGATCAGCGTGAAGTTCTGCGTGAACCCCTGCTGGACCGTGAAAAACGCCGTGGGCAGCGGCATCCTGCTGTCGGACTGGACCATCGTGACCGTGAACAGTACCTCGTTGTAGGCCGACAAACCCGTCGTGAGCGCGACGGTGAGCAGTCCCGGCAGCATGTTCGGGAGCACGATCCGGGTGAACACGCGCAGCTCACCCGCTCCGTCCACGCGGGCGGCCTCGTCCATCTCCCGCGGCAGGCCGAGCATGAACGACCGCAGCAGCATGGTCCCGAACGGGAGAACAGGCCGCAGTAGATGAGGATCAGGCCCAGCCGCGTGTCGATTGTCCGAAAAGGACGAAGAGGGGATCGCGGTCGGAGGGCGGTGCGAAACGGGGCCTGGTCGCCGTTGGCGCGATCCGCGGCGCCGCCGTTGTGACAAGGCCGACGAGCTGCCCCAGCCGGTGCGAAAAGTGCCCGGCACCAGCGGCCCTTGGTCCGTAGAGGGAGAAATGTCTGTCCTGGCCGGCGAGCCGGTCAACTGTCAGTTGTCCGACAACGCACCGGGACAGGTCGGCGGCCGCACGGGTGGTCAGCGCCGGGCGTGCCACCCCGCTGCCGGTGCTGCCGAACGAGCCGGAAAGGTCCTGGAAGAACCCATCGGAACGCCGGGCGGACCACGGCCGACGGGCAGCACGCGGGTCGTGTGCTCGGCTGTACAGGGCACATTCGGCGCGGCGTCACTGTCGTGCGGCCCGGCCGGGCTTTCCGCGGTGTCAGAGGGTCATCGCGAGCCAGAGCGCGACCCACGCGGCGGCACAGATCGCGATGACGGTGGCGGTGATCTCGGCGGCGGCGGTGAGCGGGCGGCGGTGGTGTCCGTTGCGGGTGTGCATGGTGACTCCTCTCCCTCAAGATCATCGTTCGTCGCCTGAGGTGAGGATGCAATGGTGACCCCCCGGGACGGGGGACCCCCGGACGGTTTCGTGCGGGTGGCGACTGGCGCCTCCACCCGCACGAACCGGTCGCCAATCAGCGGTGGCCGACGAGGCTCACTGGCAGGCTTCGCAGTCGGGGTCGTCGATCCGGCAGGCGGCCCCGTCGGTGAGCGGGAAGTCGAAGTCGTCGAGTTCGGGCACGGGCAGCGTGCTCTCTTCCGGCGTGGTGGTGGCCATGGTTACTCCCTTGATCGCGGAACGGTCCTCTCCCGTCTGTAGCGCCGAAGATCACCGGGCATTCCGTGACCCGCGCCACAACTCGGTGCTGACCGTCTTCTGCCTCCCCCTACGACCAGCGCAACCCGACGCCGATCGTCGCGCTCAACCGCGCTGTCGCCGTCGCCGATTGCGAACGACGGTCATGACCCGCCCCTCACTTGCCCGCCGGCGTCTCCTTGCGCACCTGGGCCTGCAACGACGGCCAGTACTGGAACAGTGAGCTCGGGTACTCCTGGCCTGGGAAGTACTTGTGGTACAGCTTCAGGAACGTCCCGTCGTCGACCACCGCGGCCAGCTGTTTGTCGTAGTCGGTGAGGAACTTCTCGAGTCCCTTGCGGACGGCCATCGCCTCGGGGATCGGGTTCTGCACCGACACGCCGACCTTCAGGCGGCCCGGGTGCTGGGCGAAGACGGTGATCGCCTGCACCGAGCTGACGACGAAGCCGTCGAGGTTGCCGTTGAGGAGCTGGTCGATGCCGGTCGCGTTGGTCTGCACGGAGACGACGTTCGCCTGCGGCAGGGCTTTGGCCGCGAAATCGGCCTGGGCGCTGCCGATGCCGGCGCCGATGCGCTTGCCCGCGACGTCGGCGACGGCCTTCACAGGTGAGTCCGAGCGGACGAGGACGTCGTTGGCGTCCACGTAGAACGGCGTGGTGAAGGCGACGTTGCGCTTGCGTTCCTCGGACATCGTGAGGTCGGCGATCATCATGTCGTACTGGCCCGCTGTCACCTGCGGCAGACCGGCGCCGACGGTCGAGAGCTTGTACGTGATCTTCAGGCCCATCCGCTGGGCGATGAGGTTGTTGAGGTCGATGAGCATGCCGGCGGGTTTGCCGGTGGCATCGGGGGAGACGAACGGCGCGTCGCCCTG
This sequence comes from Amycolatopsis sp. FDAARGOS 1241, assembly GCF_016889705.1. Lineage (NCBI taxonomy): Bacteria > Bacillati > Actinomycetota > Actinomycetes > Pseudonocardiales > Pseudonocardiaceae > Amycolatopsis > Amycolatopsis sp. FDAARGOS 1241. The sequence goes on along the minus strand of NZ_CP069526.1, from coordinate 4,458,359 downwards.
CGGGACGGCCGCGGTGATGGTGCCGGGGACGGCGAGGCCGTAGCCGTCACCGGAGCCCGAGCCGTCTGCCCCGGCCGAGGAGCTGCACGCGGAGACCGCGAGCACGGCGGCCAGCAGGACCGGGGCCGTCCGGGGGAATCTGCGCATGCGTCACTTGCCTTTCTGGATCTCGCCCCGGAGCTGGGGCCGATAGGTGAACATCTCGGACGGATAGGGTTCAGCGGGGAAGTACTGGTCGTACACGCAGAGGGACGTGCCGTCGTCCATCGTGGTCGTGAGCTGGTCGCCGTAGGCCTCCTCGAGCGCGGTGAGCTTGCGGTTGATCGGCATCGCCGACGCCTGCTCGTGCGGTGCGGCGTAGGCGATCCTGAACCGGCGCTGCCGGAGCACGGTCGGCGCCTCGGTGGAGGCGATGACCATCGCGTCGAGGTTGACGTTGAGCAGCTGGTTCACTTCCGCGCCGTTGGTGGGCTGGGAGTGGAGCGTGGCGCCTGGGATCTTGGCCGTCACGAAGTCGGACTTGGGCACTGCCCAGACCCGCGCCGGCGCACTTGTCCTTCCGGTACCCGGCCGCCTTGACCGCCGACTCGGAGCGGACCACGACGTCGTCGGAGGCCAGGTAGCACGGCTGGGTGAAGTCGACCCTCTTCCTGCGCTCCGGCGTCGGCAGCATGCCGATCGCCAGTATGTCCGGCTGCCTCGGCGTGACCAGTGGCAGCCCGGCGCTGACGGTCGTCACGCGGTAGGTGATCTTCAGGCCCATCCGCCGGGCGATCACGGTGTTGAGGTCCACCAGCAGCCCGACCGGTTTCCCGGTGGCGTCGGGGGAGACGAACGGCGCGTCGCCGGCCGTCACCCCCGCCGTGATGGTGCCGGGCTCGGCCGGTCCGTAGCCGGACCCGGCATCGTCACCCGGCCCGCACGCCGCGACGGACACGACACTCGCGGCCATCCCGGCCGCGAACAGGACACGGGTGGTCTTCCGAGCCGCCATAGCTCCCCTCCAGACGCCCGGCACATCGGTGTGACGCGCGTGGTATTTCTTAGGCTCATAATGCCACGATGTCAACCGGGCGCCGGAAGCTGCGCGCCCGGCGCGGCGGCGGCTCGCTCATCCGGACGACCGGGCCGTCTTGAGGTGGCCGGAGGACCCGCACACCGGACACGCGGTTCGGGGAAAGGGGCCTGCCCGGCGGGGCACGGTCAGGCCCGTGCCCGTCGCTCGGCCCGTGCGTCTGCCACGATCGGCGGCGTGCAGCACACGTGGTCCACTGAGGACGTCGCTGCGCCCGACGCGTTCGGGTACTGGTCCGACGTCATCTGCGAGACGCTCGTGCGGGTGACGGCCCGCGCGACGGGCGACGCGCCGTTCACCGGCCGGATCGAGCACACCGCGCTCGACGGTGTGGGGGTGTCCACAGTGGTCTCCGGTCCACAGCGGGTGACGCGCACGAAACGGCTCATCGCGCGGGACCCGGAGGAGTACCTGCTCGTCAACGTCCAGACCGGCGGCCGGTCCCCTGGCGATCCACGCGGGCGTCGTCGCTGCGGTTCCCCGGAGTACTGCCTCGGCGTGCGCGGTACGTTCGCGTGGTGACCGAGTTCCCGACGACTGTGACGGGGAAGATCCGGAAGGTCGAGATGCGCGCCGAGTCGGCGGAAGCGCTCGGGCTTTGCGCGCCGGCGGTGTGACCACGTCCCCAGTGGATCCGATCGCGATCCGGCCGCCGCGGTACGGGGACGGTGAGCCGGTCGCTCGGTTCCTCGTCGGGCTGTCACCGGCGAGCCGGTACCGCCGGTTGTTCTCCGGCATCCGGCACGTCAGCTCCGCCGCGCGTTGCCGGACATCCGGATCGAACGCAACGGCGAGACGATGACCGTGCACGGAACCCGTGTGGCACTGGTGAAGGGAGCCCCGAGTGTCTTCTTGGGACAGTCTCGCGCGCCGACCGCGATGACGTACACCGACAGCGTCACGTGACGCTCGCGGAGATGATCACCGTCCACTTGGGTTGACCGGGTACACATCATGCGCCACGCGCGGAGGAGAGTCCATGATCAGCAGGAGAAAGTTCGGCCAGGTTTCGCCGCGGGCGCGGCCGCCGCGTCACTCGCCGCTTGTTCGGTGGGCGAGCGCGGCCCGGCGCCGGCTGCGCCCGCCGGCGACGAGCTGCGGGCGGGTTCGGGGAAGAACACCTCGCTCGGCCCGGTCAAACAGGTCAAGGCCGGGCTGCTGAACATCGGATACGCCGAGTGGGGCCGGCGACCGGAAAGCCGGTGATCCTGCTCCACGGGTGGCCCTACGACCCGCACAGCTACGTCGACGTCGGTCCGCTGCTCGCGGCGGCCGGATATCGCGTGATCGCGCCGTGCCCGCGCGGGTACGGGCCGACGACCGCGATCGGTGGCGAAGTAGTGTTGGTACCATCAGCCGTATTCGGCCGCCGGTGGCAGCGCCTCCTTGTTCGCCTTGAGGTCGTCGACGCCGTACCCGCTCACGGCCACCATCGCCTTGACGCGTTTGGGCCCCAGCACCGAGACGACGTCGGCCGCGCGCACACCCCCGTCGTAACCGCCGAAGACGGCCTTGTCCAGGTGCAGCGCCTCCATCAGCGCGATGATGTCGAGCGCCACGGCGGCCTGCTGGCCGTTGCGGAACGTGTCCTTCGACGGGAAGTCCTACGAGCGCACGGCGGAGGCGTTCACCAATCCCGACCACGTCGCCATCGTCATCCACAACTACCGCTGGCGCCAGAGCCTCGCCCCCGGCGAACCCCAGTAATACGACGTGGACGAGCAGAAGCTCGCGACCGGCCCCACCATCGGCGTCCCCACCATCACCATCGGCAGCGACTTCGACGGTGCCACCGCCGATGGCAAGGCACGTTCACGGGCATCGGCCACAACGCGCCCCAGGAAGCCCCGCCGCCCTTCGCGAAGGCCATCATGGACGTCGACCGGTTCTGACGCTTCGGCGGGGTCTCACCCGGGACCCCGCCGGCGTCACGGCGTTTCCGGGCCGGACCGGCCCCGCCGGTGGCCGAGCCCGGCGCTGCCGAGCGCGAGCGTCAGCCCGCCCGCCGCGAGGAGGGCGAGCCCGGCGACCGTCCACCACGACCACCAGGTGAAGAACACGATGACGATGCCGACCGCGATCAGCACGCCGGCGCCCACCTCGGCCGTGTCGCCGCGGTTCGACGGGAGTCGCGTGACGGTGCTCACCGGCTCGCCTTCCCGCCCACGGTCGCCACGACGAATTCGGCGCACCGGGTCACCGGCCAGCCGCGGTCTTGGGCCATCGCGACGAGGGCGGCGCGTGCGGCGGGCGCGCTCAACCCGTGGGCGGCGGCAAGCACGGTGCGCGCGAGTGCGACCACGTCGGCGGGAGGGGCGGAGCGGACGGGCATCGGGGACCTCCGGCGGGCTCGGTGGTGATCGGACGCGCCCGGGTACCCCCTTCGCTTACGGTTCACACCCCGGTTCGCCGGAGCCTCAGCCGCGCCACCAGGCATCGAGCGGGGTGACCGGAACGCTGCGCTTGTGGCGCGTTCCCAGGTAGATCGACTCCAGCCGCTGCGCGACCTCCGGTGTGACGTCCGCGCCTTCGAGGTAGTCGTCGATCTCGGAGTACTTCAGGCCGAGGGCCACCTCGTCCGGGAGGGCAGGCCGGTCGTCTTCGAGGTCGGCGGTCGGGACTTTCTCCCAGACGCTCGCGGGTGCGCCCAGTTCCTGCAGCAGTGCCGCGCCCTGGCGTTTGGTCAAGCCGGTGAGCGGGGTGAGGTCGACGCCGCCGTCGCCGTACTTGGTGAAGAAGCCGGTGACGGCCTCGGCGGCGTGGTCGGTACCGACGACGAGCAGGCTGAGCTGCCCGGCGATGCCGTACTGGATCACCATTCGCTCGCGGGCCTTGATGTTGCCGCGCACGAAGTCGCGCAGGGTACCGCCGACGCCGGTGGCGACCTCGGCCGCCACCGCGTCGGCGCTCGGCTTGACGTTGACGGCGATCGACCGGTCGGGGCGGATGAACTCGAGCGCGGTCTGGGCGTCGGCCTCGTCGGCCTGCACGCCGTAGGGCAGGCGGACCGCGACGAACGTCGCGTCGTGCCCCTCGGCGCGCAGTTCCTCTGCGGCGAGCTGGCAGAGCCGGCCCGTCAGCGTGCTGTCCTGGCCCCCGCTGATGCCGAGCACGTAGCCCTTGGCCGGGGTCGAGCGCAGGTAGTCCTTGAGGAAGTCGACCCGCTCGCGGATCTCGACCTTCGGGATGATGGTCGGCTTCACGCCGAGCTCAGCGACGATCTGCTGCCGTAGGTTCGCCATCCGCGTACTGTAACCGGCGCCCGGAACCCGCAGGCGCCAAGCCCGCGGCCTGTCTGCCGGGGGGTGGCGCGGAAAGCGGTCTGAGGAAAAGAAAAGCAACGAGAACGATTTCTCCCTGCTCCCAACGTGTATCGCACCCCGGGGCTTGCGGCAAGACCCCCTTCGCCGCGCACACTTCCCCGCGACGAACAGCACAAAGGGGGAGTGCGCAGTGATCGACGTGATCATCGTGGGTGGGGGACCGACCGGCGTGATGCTGGCGAGCGAGCTGCGGCTGCAGGGCGTGCGGCCGGTGGTCCTGGAGCGCGACGCGGAGCCCACGAAGGTGGTGCGCGCGCTCGGGCTGCACTCGCGCAGCATCGAGCTGATGGACCAGCGCGGGCTGCTGGAGCGGTTCCCGGCGGAAGGGCAGCGCCACCCGCTCGCCGGCTTCTTCGCGGGCATCGAGAAGCCGGCGTCGCACGGGCTCGACACGCCCGGACCCGTTCGCGCTCGGCATCCCGCAGACCGCCACCGAGCGGCTGCTGCGGGAGCACGCCGCGGGACTCGGTGTCGAGATCCGGCGCGGGAGCGGGGTGGGGGGCTCAGCCAGGACGACGACGGCGTGAGCGCCGGGCTCGCCGACGGCACGCAGGTGCGCGGGCGCTATCTCGTCGGCTGCGATGGCGGGCGCAGCACGGTGCGCAAGCTCGCCGGCATCGGCTTCCCCGGTGAGCCCAGCCGGGTCGAGACGCTGCTCGGGGAGATGCGGATCGGCGCGCCGCTGGAGGAGGTGACGGCCACGGTCGCCGAGGTGCGCAAGACGCACAAGCGGTTCGGCGTGGTGCCGCTCGGGGAGGGCGTGTTCCGCGTTGTCGTGCCGGCCGAGGGGGTGGCGCAGGATCCCGCGGTCCCGCCGACACTCGACGGGGTCAAGGCTCGGCTGACGGCTCTCGCCGGCACCGACTTCGATGTCCACCCGCCGCAGTGGCTCTCGCGCTTCGGGGACGCGACTCGGCTGGCCGGCCGCTTCCGCGCCGGCCGGGTGCTGCCGGCCGGCGACGCGGGGCACATCCACCCGCCCACGGGTGGCCAGGGCCTCAACCTCGGGCTGCAGGACGCGGGCAACCTCGGCTGGAAGCTGGCCGCGGCGGTGCACGGCTGGGCACCGGAGGGCCTGCTGGACACCTACGAGGCCGAACGGCGCCCGGTGGCCGCGGACGTCCTGGACAACACGCGCCCGCAGATCCAGTTCATGTCCACCGAGCCCGGTCCGCGGTCCGTGCGCAAGCTGCTGGCGGAACTGATGGACTTCGAGGAGGTCAACCCGTCACCTGATCGAGAAGATCACCGCCACCGCCATCCGCTACGACTTCGGTTCGGCCCGGCCTCGTCGGGCGCCGGCTGCGGGACGTGCCGCTGAAACGGGGGCGCCTGTTCGAGCTGCTGCGCACGGGGCGCGGCCTGCTGCTGGACCAGACCGGTGAGCTTTCCGGTGGCTGGTCCGAGCGCGTCGACCACGTCGTGTCGGGCAGCGATGAGCTCGACGCGCCCGCGGTGCTGCTGCGCCCGGACGGACACGTGGTCTGGGCAGGCGAAGGGCAGCGCGAGCTGGCCGCGCACCTGCGGCGGTGGTTCGGCGCGGCCACTGAGCACGGCGCCGCGAGACTGGCCCGGTTCGGCTCGCGGCGTCCGATTTGCCTGCCGGGGCAACGGTTCCGCGCGACGCCACGCGAGCGAGGTCTGGTAGCCGTCGAGGCATGACGGACCTCATCGACCTGGCCGGCAAGACCGTGATCGTCACCGGCGCCTCCTCGGGGATCGGCGCGTCGACCGCCCGCGCCCTGCACGCCGCGGGCGCGCACCCCGTGCTGGCCGCGCGCCGGGCCGACCGGCTGGCCGCGCTGAGCGGGGAATTCGGCGGCGCGCTGGCCGTCCCCACCGATGTGACCGACCCCGAGCAGGTGCAAGCGCTCGTCGCCGCCACCCTCGACCGCCACGGCCGCGTCGACGGCCTCGTCAACAACGCCGGCGTCAGCCTCCACGGTCCGCTCGACGAGGTGGACCCGGCCGAACTCGGGCGGGTCCTGCAGCTCAACGTCGTCAGCCTGCTCGCGATGACGCAGGCCGTGCTGCCGGCCATGCGGGCCCAGCGCTTCGGCCGCATCGTGAACGTCAGTTCCGGCACCACCCGCCGCGTCGCCGTCGGCGTGGGTGCCTACGCGTCCTCGAAGTCGGCCGTCAACATGCTCAGCTCGGTGCTCACGCAGGAACTCGCTGCCGACGGTATCGCCGTGTCCCTGCTCCTGCCCTCCATCACCGCCACGGAGTTCGCCGACGGCCGCTTCACCCTCGGGGCGTCCCCGGTCCCCGGCATGGTGGTCCAGAGCCCGGACTACGTGGCGGGCGTGTCCTGCGGCTGCTACGCACGGGCGAGGAGTCGTTCGACATCCCGCACGGGCCGGAGCGGCCCGAGGTCATGCGCGTCCCCGAGTGAGCCACGGTGGGGCGGGTCGGCTCGCACTCGGCGGCTCCGCTTGAACACCCGGCGGACTCGTCCATTCCGGGCATCCGGTTCAAGCAGCCGCCGGTGACGCCGCCGACCGGCGGCGGCCCCGGGCGCGGAATCCGGCTATGGGAACAAGAAGTGCAGGTGTGTCCGAACTCGACCGGCCGCCCCGGATCAACCCGGGCAGGCTCGAATCAAGCACGGCCGAGACAAGCACGCTCGAATCAAGCAGCCTGGAATCAAGAGCCGTCGGAACAGCCCCGGCGGCCCGGGACGACGCTCCCGGCCTTGCCTTGCGGGTCGGCGCCGACGGGCGGGGTGAGTACGCCAACCACGGCGCGCGCGAGCTGTTCCCCGGCTGGCGGACCGGCGGCGGGCTCGCCGCGCCGGTGCCCGCGTGGGTGCTGACCTCGGCGCGCACCGCGACCCGCGCCGGCGGGCTGGTTGCCGAGCGCAGGTTCGAAGCGCACCCGGTCCGCCACTGCGACGGCAGCGTCACCCTCTGGTTCGTCGAAGACACCGGCGCATGGCCAGCCCGCGAGGCGCTGCGGATCGAGCGGGCGCGGACGACCCTGCTGTCGGAGGCGTCGACGGCGCTGCTCGCGAAGCTCAACCTCGACCGATGCACGGAGATCGTGGCGCGGCGAGCCGCGGAGGACCGTGCCCGCCCGCGGGAAATCGCGCATCTCCGCGGAAAGCAGGTCGAGCGCGGGCACGAGCGACGCGGCCGGAACCCTGCGCGAGGCGAGGATTTTCCGGTGCCTGCCATCGAATCCCCGCTGTACGACGACTTCAGCCTTGCTGCGCTCCTTCAGGCCAAGCGAACGTTTCTCCGGCAAGCCGCTGCGGGAGCTCGTCTGCACCCACTTCCACTTCGATCACGTGGGCGGCCTCCGCGAGTTCGCCGCCGTCGGCGACCTGACCGTCCACGTGGGAACGCCGGCGGTGCCGTTCTTCGAGCAGGCGCTGGCCGGCCCGCGCACCGTGGACCCCGACCGGCTCGCCGCCGTGCCCGCCGAGGCCGGCGTGCGCGGGATCGACGAGGTGCTGACCTTCGACACCGCCGAGGGCGGCACCGGGTCGGCGGACCGGATCGTCAGCGACCACGCCGCGGACATGCCCATCGTGCACGTCAACTCCGGCAAGCTCGTGTTCAACTCCGACCTGTGGAACCCGACTCCGGAGCCGCCGGCCCCGGACGCCCAGCGCGGCGGCTCGCCACGCAGCTGTACGACGCGATCCAGGCACTCAGCCTCGACGTCGAGACCGTCCCCGGCGGCCACTGCGGCGCCGGCACCACCTACGCGGCGCCGCTGGACTACTTGCGGATCTCGGCCGGTTACTGAACCGCGGCTCATCCGCCATGCTGATCACATGGAGTTCTCCGAGGTTCTGCGCCACCGGCGGATGGTCCGCGCCTACCGGCCCGACCCCGTTCCCGACGACGTCCTGCGCCGGGTGGTGCGCGTGATCCGGCGCGCGCCGAGTGCCGGCTTCAGCCAGGGCCACCGGCTCGCGGTGATCACGGCGCCCGCTGTCCGCGCGCGCATCGCCGCGATCAGCGAAGGGCCGTACGTGGAGGCCGGCTTCACGGCGTGGATCTCGGGCGCGCCCGTGCTCATCGCGCTCGGCGTCCGGGAGGCCTCCTACCACGAGCGCTACCAGGAACCCGACAAACTCGACGACGGCGCCGAAATCCCCTGGCCCGTCCCGTACTGGTGGTTCGACAGCGGCGCCCTGCTGTCACTGCTGCAGCTCGCCGCCACCTCCGAGGGCCTCGCCACGGGCTTCTTCGGCCCCGGTGACGACAGCCGGTTCGCCGCGGTCCACGCACTCACCGGCTTCCCGGCCGACGTGTCGCTCGCGGGGATCCTCACGGTGGGCTATTCGGCCGAAGACCCGGCGGCGCCGCCGAGCGGGAGTGCGGGGAAGCGGGCGAAGCTGCCGCTCGAGGAGCTGATCAGCTGGCGCAGCTGACCGATCAGCTGTCGACGTCCATCCGCTGCGTGCCGACGACCGCCAGGAGCCGCAGAGCTTCCTCGGCGGGCGAGCCGGGGGCGGCGGTGTAGATGACAACCTGCTGGTCGCGGTCGGTGAGGTCGAGGACGTCGCAGGTGACGGTGATCGGGCCGAGCGAACGGTGGTTGAAGGTCTTGGTCAGGGCCGGTTCGGTGGACACGTCGTGCGAAGACCACAGGTTAGCGAATTCGGTGCTTCGCGCGTTGAGTTCACCGACCAGTTCCGCGATTTCCGGGTCGCCCGGGTAGCGCGCCGCGGCGGCGCGGAGTTTGTGGGCCGCGTATTCGGCGAACTCGCCGGCGTCGGAGACGCCGTAGAGCCGGCGGCCGCCGAGAAAGGCGCGGCGCACGAGGTTGCGGTCGCGGCGCGGCAGCGCGGAGAAATCCTCCAGGAGGGCGGCCGCGAGGTCGTTCCAGGCGATCACCTCGAGCGTCGCGGACACCACGATCGCCGCGGCCAGCGGGAGGCGGTCGATGAGGTCGAGGATGCTCTGGCGCACGTGCCGCGGTGGCCCGGGCGATGGGCCCGGCGGCAGGCCGGCGAGGTGGTGCAGGTGGTCGCGCTCGGCGTCGGACAGGCGCAGCGCACGAGTGAGCCCGGCCAGCACCTCACGCGACGGGTGCGGGCCACGGGACTGCTCGAGCCGCGTGTAGTACTCCGTCGAGATGAACGCCAGCTGCGCCACTTCCTCGCGCCGCAGCCCCGGGGTGCGGCGGCGCGCTCCGGCCGGCAGCCCGACGTCGGCCGGAGTGATCCGTTCGCGCCGGGTCCGCAGGAAACCGGCCAGTTCGCGCCTGTCCACAGCTCCAGTGTGCCGCGTGCGGCGGGCCGAGCCAGGTACCGCCAGTGCCTGAATGCGGTCGCCGTCCGCGCCGACGCTGGGGTCATGACTCTGTTGGCAGGAAAAATCGCCTTCGTCACCGGCGCGGGCCGCGGGATCGGCGCGGCCGCCGCGCGGCTGTTCGCGCGGGAGGGCGCCCGTGTGCTGCTCGCGGCCCGGACGGAAGCCCAGCTCAAGACCGTCACCGAGCAGATCCGCGCCGAAGGGGGCACCGCGGACCACGTCGTGTGCGACCTGGCCGACGCGGCCGGCGTGCGCGGCGCCGTCGAGCGGACGGTCGAGGTCTACGGCCGCCTCGACATCGCGTTCAACAACGGCGCCACGATCCAGCGGCCAGGCCCGCTGGACGTGCTGCCAGAAGCCGAGTTCGACCACGTCTGCGCGGTGAACCTCAAAGGCGTGTGGCTCGCGATGGCCGCCGAGGTCGCGGCGATCCGCGCCACGGCCGGATCGGGTGCCATCGTGAACACCTCGTCCGTCGGGAGCCTGATGGGCAACCCCGAGCTGCCGGCGTACGGCGCCGCGAAGCGCGCGGTCAACAGCCTGACGGAGTCGGCTGCGGTCACCTACGGCCCCGAGGGAATCCGCGTCAACGCCATCGCACCCGGCAACACGCTGACGGAGATGATCCGCGCCTGGGAAGCCGACTCGCCGGGGCTGCAGGACCGGCTGATCGCGGCGACGCCGCTGCGCCGCGCGGCCCAGCCGGACGAGATCGCCGAAGCTGCCGCCTGGCTGCTCAGCGACCGGGCGTCGTACGTGACGGGCACGGTCCTGCGCGTGGATGGGGGAGCGCGCGCTTGACAGGGCCACTTTCGGCGCTGGTGGGGCAGGACGTCCGGCAGGCTTCGCCGTGGCGGCGACCGCGGCGGGTCGGCCACGGCGGGGTGGTGCGGCGCCTCGGCGCGGGCACGGTGTACCTCGCGGCGCGCCACGACTAGCGGCAAGTGGCCGTCAAGGTCATCCGCGCCGAGCACACCGCGGACCCGCAGTTGCGCGCGCTTCCGGCGCGAGGTCACCGTCGCGCGGCACGTGAAATCCCCGCGCTTTCGCCCGTGGCACTGCGCTGGATGGCTGTTCTACTCGGACCCCGGGAATCGGGCCGAGAAGGCGCCGGACGTCGGCGGGGAGTGACACAGGGCCGGCCTGCGAGGCGTTGCTGCGGGCCGGCCGGTTGTTGCGGAGCGCCGACCACGATGTGGCGATACCGTTACGACCGCTTCGGCAGGACTATCCGGTCGTCGCAGCTCTACGAGAGCCCGCTGCTGCGCGTCGGCAGCCCGATGTTCCACTTCGGACTGCTCGTGGTCGTGATCGGAAACCTCGCGCAACTCGTCGTCCCCAAGCCGCTCACCGACGACCTCGGGCGTGTCCAGAGCGCAGTACCACGCCGTCGCGCTCGGGCTGGGCGGCGTCGCCGGCGTGAACCGGCCGGCCGGCCTATCCGCTGTGGTCGCCGCGGCCCGGGGGCGGTACGTAGCGCACGCCCGCGTGCCGCAGTTCGTCGTGGGTGTGGATGAGGCTGGTGTCCCACTGGTGCGGCACCGACGCGGCGATGCGCTCCACCAGGTGGCTGCAGAACACCGGCGCGCTCAGCCGCACCATCCGCGGGTCGCCGGTGTCCAGGGCGAACGCGTCGGTGGCCCCGGTGACCTCGACGCGGCGGTGGCGGACGTCCGACGGGCGGGGCAGGCCGTAGCCGTGGAGCAGGGAATTGCGGATGATCCACAGCACGGTCGCGTCGTCGTGGTCGACACCGTGCTCGATCAGCAGGCGCTTGAACCGCCGACCGGCCGGGGCGGACGTGCCCGACAACGTGTCGAGCACGATCATGCCCAGGCAGACACCGATCCAGGACCGGGTGCCGGCTCCTTCGCCCGTCTCGGGGTCGCGCCCGTGGGCCGAGCGCATGTCGCGCATGGCCAGCTCGATGGGCAGGTAGTCGCGCCGGGGGTGCGGCGCGCAGTGCAGCCGCTGCAGCGGCGCACCGCCTCGGTCGGCGAGCGTGGTCACCGCTGCACGGTACCCGGCCACCGGATCCTTGCCCTTCGTGCTCCGGCCGAGGCTGAGCCCGCCGTGCCCGGAGCACGGCGGGTCATGGCCGGAACGAGATCCGCTCGGTGGGGGAGCCCCCGGCTCAGCCGCAGTGGTCGAGCGGGCTGTCGTATGCGGCCGTGCCGATCGCGCCGCCCCACTGGACGCACTTGCCGGCCGCGGGCGCGGAGACGGGGCCGGCGTAGAAGGAGAACGAGCCCGAGTCCGTTTTGCGCGAGGCGCCCTGCACCTGCAGATAGGCCGCCGGCGACGGCGTGCCCGCGCCCGTCTTCTTCATGGTGCTCACGCATTTCTGGCCGTTCGCCGCGTTGTAGGACAGGTACACGGTCCCTGCCGTGCTCAGCGGCGCCGAGTCGATCACGCCGTACCCCGTGCCGCAGACCGGGCGCCCAGCTGCGCTTCGGTGAGCACCGACCAGCGAATGCTCGCGTCGGCCTGGTACTCGGGGCCGGCTTCGTAGAGCAGGCCGGCCGAGGTGGAGCTGAGCGAGATCAGGTCGGTGTAGGAGCGTCCTGGCCCCACACCAGCAGGCTGTCGGCGTCGCTGGTCCAGGTGCCGCCCTCGTCGAACGAGGAACGCACGCGCAGCTCCTTGCGCCGGTCGCAAGTGGACGGCCCGGCGAACAACAGGCGGTCGTACGCTTCGCCGGCCGTGGTCGCGCTCATCTCCAGCACCGAGCCCTGCACGCGCGGGGTCGTGAGGTCCGCTACCACGGCGAACTTCGTGCTGAAGCTCGCGCCGCCGTCAGAGCTGATCGCGAAGGCGCGATTGTGGATCGTGCACGGATCGGCCGGGGCGGCCTTGTGGTCGTTGCGAGCGGCCGCGTAGATCCGGCCGTCGGCCAGCTTGGTGACGCTGATCTCCTGCGGGGCGTGTTTGGGTCCGACGCCTGGTCGGTCGCGCCGAGGTGCCACGTCGCTCCCTGGTCGTCGCTGTAGATCAGCGCGCCGACGTTCGGGCTCGCGGGGTTCACCTGGTAGCTCAGGCCGGCCACGAGCCGTCCGGCGTGCGCGCCGTGCTGCAGGACGATGCCGTGCCCGGGTCTGGTCGCGAGTCAGTTCGGTGCCGCGGCGAAGCCGGGCTGGGTGGTCAGGTCCTTCGGCGCGGTCCACGTCGCGCCGTTGTCGTCGCTGAAGCTCACGCGCGGGATCCGCCCGCACGCCGGGGACCACCTCACACGGCAACACTTCCGCCACGGCAGCACGGCCCACAGCCAGACACCGCGGCACCATCTCGACGCCCGGCCTCACCACGCAGCCGCCCAGCGGCAACGGCGACAGCCCGGCCCGACTCAGCCGGCCGGCACGCACCTCACACGGCAACGATTCCGCCGCCACGGCCGCACGACCCACAGCCAGACACCGCAGCACCACCTCGACGCCCCGTGGCAACGTGCAGGTAGTTCAGGAAGCTGTTCACGCACTGCCATTCGGACAGCAGCACGATCCGGCCGGCGGGCAGCACGATCGGTACGGCGTTGTCCTTGGTGTCGCCGCAGCCGTGCACGGCGATGACCGGCGCGCTCCACGTCTTCCCGTTGTCCTGGGAGCGCTTGAGGACGACGTCCACGTCGCCGGCGTCGAGGCAGTCCGGCCCGGTCTTGCGGCCCTCGGCGAACGCGAGCAGCTCGCCGTCGTGCGCCTTCACCACCGCGGGGATGCGGAAACAGTCGTAGCCTTCGGTGTTCGCCTGGAACACGAAGGCGGAGGCGACGTCGGCCGAAGCGGGCGCGGCGGGCAGTGCAGCGAGCCCGGGCGCGGTGGCGAACGCCGCGAGCAGCCCGGTTGCGAAACGTCTGGACTTCATGGTCCCGGCTCTCTGTCGGGGTACTGCGAAGTGCGCCCAGGATCGCCGGCGGTCGTACACGCGCCGTACAACTAGGCTGTCCGCCGTGGAGCCGCTGACGGCGATCGCCGTGATCGCGACGAAGTACGGGGTGTCCGCCGTGATCGGGGCACTGACGGGGAAAGAGGAGCTCGGGGGCGTGGCTTCCGAGATCGTCGGAGCACTCGTGGAGAGCGAGGACCGGCTGGGGGAGCAGCTGTCCGGCATCGAGCGGCAGCTCGACGAGGTGCTGGAGCAGCGGTACACGGCCGCGGTCGGCGCCGGGCTGCGCACACTGCTCGACGCGAGCACGACCCGCGACGCGGGCGTGCGCACCGCGGAGCTGAACCGGGCGCGGGATCTGTTCCGCGACGCCGTCGCGTCGGCTCGCTCGCCGCTGCAGGTCGCGGTGGGCGAGAGGTACCTGGCGCTGTGCGCCCTGGCGCTCGGCCGTGTCGAGGCGGTGCGCACCGCGCTGACCCTGCTCGACAAAGCGGCCCTCGAAGCACTCGTCGGCGCGATGCCGCTGGTGGGACCGCAAGCCTACGAACGCGCGCGCGAGCAGGTCGGCGGCTCCGGCTTCCGGTCGCGGCGCGAACAGCGGATCGAGGAGCTCGGCAGCGACCTCGTCGACGCGGCGGCGGAGGTGATGGACCTCGCGCTGAGCCTGTTCGACGAATCGCGCACTCTCGCGGAAGGGCTGGGCCACGCCGGCGCCGAACCGGACTGGGACGTGGTTCTGCCCCAGGAGTACGAGGACGACGAGCGCCTGACCCGCCCGGCGCAGGTGGTGCTCAAGCCGGCGGGGCCGGGGCCGCTGGAGTTCGGTCCGCTGTCGGTCACGTGGGATTCCGTGCGGTTCCGGCCCGCGGCGCCGCAGGCCGCGCGGAGCGCGGTGGAGCTCGCCGTGGCCGCGCAGACGGGCGCGCGGGTTCCGGCCGGCACGCTCGACGTGGCCGTGACCGTGCGGCTCGCGTCGGCGTTGTCGGTGCCACTGCACTGCGCGCTGTTCGAACCGGACGCGCCGGGACTGCTGCAGCCGGTGCGCTGGTTCCCGCCGTCCGGCGGCACGCTCGAAGCGGGCCGGAGGGAATTGCCGCTCAGGTACTCGCTGCCGACGGGCCGGGCGTCGAGCGAGTGCACGTTGAGCGTCAACGGGGTGCTGCTGTTCCGGTCGCGCTAGCTCCATGCCTTGACAGGCATATACGCGAAGGGGCATATAACGGGCGTACCCACGACGTTCGAGGTGGCGGCCGCGGCGGTGCGCGGCGCCGCAACCAGGATCTGCTGCGCGAGGACCGTCTCCGGTGGGTGAGCTCGCTCAGCGGCTCGGCTTGACGCAGCCGGGTGCCTCGAAGCACCTGCGCGTGCTGCGCGAGGCCGGGCTGGTCCGGGTGCGTCGCGAGGCGCAGCTGCGCTGGTACGAGCTGGACGACGAGCCGCTGCGCGAGATCGACGCGTGGCTGCGGCCCTACCGCGCGCTGTGGGCCGGCCGCCTCGACGCCCTCGAGCGGCACCTCGATGAAAACCGGGACGAAAACCCGCCTGGAACGCCGAGGCCAACGGCGCGCGGCAGCGGGAGCTGCTGAGCCACTCGGGTGTCGGCGGGGAACAGGCGGCCGACGTGGTCCGTGACCTCGTCCGCGACCTGGACCTTCCCGCGACCCTCGGCGCCGTCGGCGTCGGCCCGGCGAGCGAGGACGAGGTGGCCGAACGCGCGATGAGCACGCCGTGGGTGCCGCGCAACCCGCGCCCCATCGACGGTCCGCACCACGTCAAGGAGATCCTCGCCCTCGCCCGGTGACCCGCGATCACGGGGTGAACGTGGCCGCTCCCGGCACCGCGTCGAGCAGCTGGCGCGTGTAATCGTCGGAGGGCGAGGACAGCACCTGGTCCACCGGGCCGTGCTCCACCACCCGGCCCGCCTGCATCACCAGCACGTCGTGGGCCAGCGAACGCACCACGGCGAGGTCGTGGGAGATGAACAGGTAGCTCAGGCCCAGCTCCTGCTGCAGAGCCGACAGCAATCCGAGGATCTGGTCCTGCACCAGCACGTCCAGGGCGGACACCGGTTCGTCGCACACGACCAGCCGCGGCCGCAGAGCCAGGGCCCGTGCGATCGCGACGCGCTGGCGCTGACCGCCCGACAGCTCGTTGGGGTAGCGCTGCGCGAGCGAAGCCGGCAACGCCACCTGGTCGAGCAGCTCGGCCACCTGCCGGCGCCGCGAAGCCCGGTCGCCGACACCGAACGTGCGCAGCGGCTCTGTGACGATGCGCTCCACCGTCCACATCGGATCGAGCGACGCGTATGGGTCCTGGAACACCGGCTGCATCGCGCGCCGGGCCGCGCGCAGGCGGGCGCCGCGCAGGCCGACGACCTCGGAGCCGTCGAGACTGATCGTGCCCGACGTCGCGGGCACCAGGCCGAGGACCATGTGCGCGGTGGTCGTCTTGCCCGAACCGGACTCGCCGACGATCGCGGTCGTGCGGCCGTGGCCGACGGTGAACGACACGTCGTCGACCGCGCGCAGCGTGCCGCCGCGACCGCGCACGCGGTACTCCTTCGACACGTGCGCCACCTCGAGCACCACGTCCGAGGCCGGGGCGGATTCGTGCATCGGGCCGGTGAGCGACGGCGCGGCGGCGACCAGCCGCCGCGTGTAGGGCTCCTGCGGCTCGTTCAGCACGGCTCGTGCGGGTCCCGTCTCCACGACTTCGCCGTCGGACATGACCACGACCCGGTCGGCCCGGTCCGCCGCCAGCCCGAGGTCGTGGGTGACGAACAGCAGTGCCGTGCCCAGTTCCTGCGTCAGCTTCTCCAGGTGGTCGAGGATCTGGCGCTGCACGGTCACGTCGAGGGCGGACGTCGGTTCGTCGGCGATGAGCAGGTCGGGCCGGCAGGCCAGGCCGATCGCGATGAGCACGCGCTGGCGCATGCCGCCCGAGAACTCGTGCGGGTACTGCCGCGCGCGCCGCGCCGGCTCGGGGATGCCGGCCTGCCCGAGCAGCTCCACCGCGCGCGCCCAGGCTTCGCGGCGAGTGCACATCCGGTGCGCCACCAGGGTTTCCGCGACCTGCCGGCCGACCCGGGCGACGGGGTTGAGGTTCGACATCGGATCCTGCGGCACGAGCCCGATCTCGCGCCCGCGCAGCCGGCGCAGCCGTTTCTCCCCGGCGTGCGTGAGGTCCTCGCCGCGCCACCGGATCGTGCCGCCGGTGACGCGTCCCGACCCGGGCAGCAGGCCGATGATGGCGTGTGCGGTGGTGGACTTGCCGGAGCCGGACTGGCCTACGACGGCGACGCGTTCGCCGGGGTTCAGCGTCAGGCTCGCGCCACGCACCGCGGCGGTGCGGCCGAAGGACACGTCGAGGTCGCTCACTTCCAGGAGCGGCTGGGTCATGTTCGTCCCCTTCACCGGGTGCTTTTCGGGTCCAGTGCGTCGCGCAGGGCGTCGCCGAACAGGTTGAAGCCCAGACAGATCAGCGCGAGCGCGACACCGGGGAAGATGCCGGGCCAGGGCGTGCGGAACAGGTACTGCTGCGCGTCCGAAAGCATGATCCCGAGGCTCGGGGCGGGCGGCTGGATGCCGAGCCCGAGGAACGACAGCACCGCCTCGCCGATCACCGCGACCGGCATGATCACCGTCGCCTGCACGATGATCGCCGACAAGGCGTTGGGCAGCACGTGCTGCCCGAGGATCCGCCACGGCCCGGCGTGCATCGTGTGGGCGGCCAGCACGAAGTCGGTTTCCTTGAGCCGCAACGTGTCCGCGCGCACGACCCGCGTCATGGTCGGGATCTGGGCGATACCGAGCGCGATCGCCGCGTTGGTCAGCCCGCCGCCGTTGATGGCCGCGAGCCCGACGGCGAGGATGAGGAACGGGAACGCCAGCATCAGGTCGGCCAGCCGCGAGATCAGCGAGTCGAGCCGGCGCCAGTACCCGGACAGCAGGCCGAGCGGCACGCCGACGATGACCGCGAACAGCACCGACAGTGCCCCGACCTCCAGTGACGCGCGCGTCCCGTAGAGCACGCGGGACAGGATGTCGCGGCCCAGGTCGTCGGTCCCGAGCGCGAACCCGACCGTGCCCGGCTGCTGGAACGGTGTCTCGAAGTGCACCTCCGTCGGGGCGTAGGGCGCCAGCAGCGGCGCGAACACCCCCGCGATGACCACGATCAGCAGCAGCACGCCGCCGATCACGCCCATCGGGTTGTGCAGGAGCCGGCGTCCGACCCGGCCGCGGACGCGGGCGAGCGGCACGGGGGTTTCGGCGGCGATCGTCATCGGGTCCTCCCGGAGACTCGCATGCGTGGATCGATGACCGTGTAGAGGAAGTCGACGAGCAGGTTGATCACGATGTAGGCGGTGGTGATCACCAGCACCACGGCCTGGATCACCGGGTAATCGCGGGTGAAGACCGAATCGAGCGTCAGCTTGCCGATGCCCGGCAGGCTGAAGATCCGCTCGGTGACCACCGCGCCCGCGATGAGCCCGCCCAGTTGCAGGCCGACGATGGTGGTGACCACGATAAGGCTGTTGCGCAGGCCGTAGCGGAAGATCACCGCGCCGCGCCCGAGCCCCTTCGCCCGCGCAGTGCGCACGAAGTCGGCGGTGAGGGTCTCGACCATCGACGAGCGCGTCTGGCGCTGCACCACGGCGGCGTGCGTGAGCCCGAGGATGATCGCCGGCAGCGCGAGGTAGTAGATCCCGCGCAGTGGCTGGTCGAACGGCGACACGTAGCCGGACGCCGGGAACCACCGCAGCTGCACCGAAAGGTAGAGCACGGCGAGGATGCCGAGCCAGAACGTCGGGACCGACAGCGCGAACAGGGAGAAACCGTTCGCGCCCCACTCCGGCCAGCGGCCGCGGAACACCGCCGCGACGACGCCGGCGAGCATGCCCACCAGCACCGCGACGAGCATCGCGAACACCGCGAGCTGCACCGTGACCGGCAGGGTCGCGCCGATCATCTCGCTCACCGGTGTGCCCGTCCGCACCGACTTGCCGAAGTCGCCGGTGAGCGCGTGGCCGACGAACTTGAAGTACTGCACAGGCAGTGGCTGGTCCAGGCCGAGCTGAGCCCGGACGGCGGCGATGGCGGCGGGGTCGGCTTCCTCGCCCGCCATGGCGATGGCCGGGTCCCCCGGCAGCGCGCGCACGCCGATGAACACGACGATCGACGCGAGCACGAGCGTCACGACCGACTGCCAGAGGCGGTGGAACAGGTAGCGCACCACGGCTCAGCCCTCCTGGTTCGCGAGGAACGCGGCCTTGCCGAGCCGCACCACGCCGTCGGCGTACACCTGGATGCCGGTGACGCGGGTGGAGTGCACGGTGAGGTTGCGGACCCGGTAGGTGTAGACGATCGGGTTCTGCTGCTGGATCAGCTGCACGGCCTTGCCGTAGAGCGCGGCGCGCTGCTTCGTGTCGATGCTGCGCGACGCGTCGGTCAGCAGCTTGTCCAATGCGGACGAATTGAAGCCGCCGTAGTTGCCGCCTGAGCCCGTCGAGAGGAACCGCGACGTGTTCGCGTCCGGGTCGATGCGGCCGGACCAGCCGAGCATCAGCGCTTCGAACGTGCCGCGCTTTTCCACGTCCAGCAGGGTGGAGTACTCCACCGGCACGATCTTCACGGCGAACCCGCCCTCGGCCACGCTCGCCTGCAGGGCCTGGGCGTAGCGCAGCTGGTCCTGCGTGTTGGTCACCTGCAGCTCGATCGGGAACGGGATCTGCACGCCCGCCTGCTGGAGCAGCTGCCTCGACTTGACCGGGTCGAACGCCGGGCAGGCGTCGCTCGCGGGCGAGGAATACGGCGTCTTCGGCGCGATGGGGGAGCACGCGGGATCGAACCAGTTGTTGAAGACCGTGTCCACGAGCGTGCGACGGTTCAGTGCGAGCGAGAACGCCAGGCGGATGCGCGGGTCGTTCGCGACGGGTTTGTCGATGTGCTTGGTGGGTTTGCCCACGCCGTCGACGTTTCCGGTGTTGAACGTGACGCTCTGGTACCCGAGCGACGGGGACTGCAGTACCTTGAGGTCCGGGTCCTGGGCGAGCGCGTCGACGTCCTGCGGCGAGATCGTGTCGGCCACCTGGATGTCACCCGAGCGCAGGTTCGCCGCGCGGATGTTGGCGTCGGTCATGATCCGGTAGGTGATCGAATCGAGGTGCACGTCCTTGGCGTCGTAGTACAACGGGTCACGCTGGACGTCGATTTCGGTCTGCGGCACGCGTTTCACGAACTTGAACGGCCCGACGCACACCGGGTGATCGCCGAAGTCGTCGCCCTCCTTCGCCAGCGCGGCGGGGGACATGATCATGCCGGCGCGATCGGCCAGCGCCGCGGTGATCGGCGCGAACGGACGTTTGTAGTGCAGCACGACGTGCGACTCGTCGGGCGCGTCGATGCGACTGATCGGGCCCATTTCGCTTTTGCGCTGCGAAGTCTTGAGCTCGAAGTGCCGGCGCAGGCTCGTCGCGACCGCGGGCGCGTCGAAGGGGGTGCCGTCGGCGAAGACGATGCCGGTGCGCACGGGGATGGTGACGGTCGAGCCGTCCGGCGAGATCGACGGCAACGCGCTGGCCAGCTGGGGCACGACGTTGCTGGTGTCGTCGATGTCGTAGAGCTTCTCGCAGATCGTGGTCATCACGTAGCGCGTGTACAGCGAGCTGGACGTCGTGGGGTCGAGCTTGTCGGGCTCGTTGGACAGACCCATCACGAGGTCGCCGCCGTGCTGGACCGGTTGGCTGCCGACGGGAGTGCCGAAGTCGTCGCGGTGGTCGCCGTGGGCGCTCGCGTGCTGGACGGGCACGCACGCCGTGAGAGCCATCACCGCCAGCCCGGCCAGGAGGGGGAGCAGGGACCGAGGAGACATGGCTCACAACGTACGTCCGTTTTTCCCCGACCCCGTTTCCGGATCGTTAATCCGTGTTAAATCGTTATGCGCAAAAAAGGCACGCCGAAAAGCGGACCCGCGCACGGGCCCGCTTTTCGGCGGGAAAGGCTCTATTATCGTCCGGCCGCGTAACCCTGCATTCCCCGGGGGTTCGCCGCGGCGGACAGCACGCCGGTCTCCGGGTCACGGGCGACGGCGCACAACCTCCCTTCGGACCAGGGTTCTCCGACGGTCACGACGTGGCCCCGGTTCTGCAAGCCGGTGATGACATCCTCGCCGATCCGTGATTCCACGGTGACGCTTCCGGCGGCCATCGCACGCGGGTAGAACGAGCCGGGGAAACTGTCGTTGTGCCAGTTCGGCGCGTCGATCGCGCCCTGCAGATCGAACCCGCTGCGCACTTTTTCGCGCAACGCGACGGCCAGGAAGAAATGCACGCTCCACTGGTCCTGCTGGTCGCCGCCGGGCGTGCCGAACGCCATCACCGGCACGCCGTCACGCGAGGCGAGCGACGGGGTGAGCGTGGTGCGCGGGCGCTTGCCCGGGGCGAGCGAGTTGGGCAGGCCCGGGTCGAGCCACGCCATCTGCAGCCGGGTGCCGAGGGGGAACCCGAGTTCGGGGATGACCGGATTGGACTGGAGCCAGCCGCCGCTGGGCGTCGCGGCGACCATGTTGCCCCACCGGTCGACGACATCGAGGTGGCAGGTGTCGCCGCGCGTCGCGCCGTCCTTGGCGACGGTCGGCTCACCCGCGCCGGTGGCCGACTGGACGGCGCCGCCGCCGGCGACGTACCGGGCGTGCCTGCTCAGCCGTGGTTCCCGGCCGTCGGGGCTGCCGGGGCGCAGCTCGTGCGACGCGCGCTCGCCGATCAGCTTGCGGCGGGTTTCGTTGTAGGCGGGGGAAAGCAGCGCTTGGACGTCGACGTCGGAGCCGTCGCCGTACCACGCTTCGCGGTCGGCCATCGCGAGCTTCGTGCCCTCGATGAGCGTGTGGTAGTAGTCCGGCGTGGCGTAGTCCAGCTCGTCGGGCAGGAGCGCGAGCTGCTGCAGGAACACCGGGCCCTGGCTCCACAGCCCGGCTTTCGCGATGGTCCAGCCGTTCCAGGTGTACGTGACCGGGTCTTCGTACGTCGCGCGGAAGGCGGCCAGGTCACCTCCGGTCAAGGTGCCCGAGTGGCGCTCGCCGGAGGTGTCCATGGTCGGCTTCGCGGCGAAGTTCGCGATGGCTTCGGCGATGAATCCCTCGCGCCAGGTCTTGCGGGCCGCCTCGATCTGCGTCTCGCGGCCCGGGCCGGCGGCTTCGGCCTCGGTGACGAGCCGGCGCCAGGTGTCGGCGAGTGCGGTGTTCTTGATGACCTCGCCGGGCTTCGGCGCGCGGCCGCCGCTGAGGTACAGCTCGGCCGAGGTGGTCCATTCCGTCTCGAAGAGCTCGCGCACGGTCTCGACGGTCGAGCCGACGCGGTCGACGGCGGGGTGGCCGTCTTCGGCGTAGGAGATCGCGTACTTGAGGACGTCGCGCAGTGGCTTCGTGCCGTGGTCGTGCAGCAGGAGCAGCCAGGCGTCGACCGCGCCGGGCACCGCGGCGGCCAGCGGGCCGGTGCCGGGCACGAGGTCCAGGCCGAGTGAGGCGTAGTGCTCGATCGTGGCGCCGGCCGGCGCGGGCCCCTGTCCACAGAGGACCTTCGGTGTGCCGCCCGCGGGCGCGATGATCATCGGCACTTCGCCGCCGGGCCCGTTGAGGTGCGGCTCGACGACGTGGAGCACGAAGGCCCCGGCGACCGCCGCGTCGTAGGCGTTGCCGCCGTCTTCGAGAACGGCCATCGCGGCGGCCGAGGCGAGCCAGTGGGTGGACGACACCATGCCGAAGGTGCCCTGGAGCGTGGGACGCGTCTGGAACATCCCTGCATCGTCGCGCGGTCCGTGCCGGACGTCAAAGACATGTATGACACCATTCCGATAGCGTGGTGCTATGGAACGCCGTCAGCTCGAGTACTTCGTCGCCATCGTCGAGCACGGCGGCTTCACCCACGCGGCGCGGGCGCTGCGGGTGGCCCAGCCGTCGCTGTCGCGCGCGATCGCCAAGCTGGAGCACGAACTGGGTGTCGCGCTCTTCCACCGCGTGGGCCGCAACGCCGTGCTCTCCAGCGCGGGCGAGTTCATGGCCGACCGTGCCCGCCTGGTGCTGCGCGACCTCGACGCCCTGCGCGCGGCGGCCCGGGCCGTCGGCGACGGCCTCGCCGGGCGCGTCGACGTGGCCGCCACGTCGTCGTCCGCGCTCGAACCGGTGATCAGCATCATCGCCGACCTCCGGGAGCGCCATCCGGGCGTGCTGGTGAGCACGTCGTCGGCGCTGTCGGCGGCGGAGGTGGTGGCGATGGTGCTGCAGGGGCGCTGCGAGGCCGGGGTGTGCGGCAGCGCCGAGCGGCCCGCCGGCCCAGGCCTGGTCGCACACCACCTGCGGGACGAGGAGTTCCTGCTCGTCGCACCACCCGGCTCCGGCGTGGGGGACCCCGTCGAGTGGGCCGACCTGCGCGGCCTGCGCTTCGTCGTCACCAAACCCGCGACGGCCGTGCGCGCGCTGTTCGACCGCATCGCCGCGACCGTCCCGGACGTCGCCATCGCGGCCGAAGTGGGCGACCGCAGCGTCGTCCTCCCGATGGTCCTGCGCGGCATCGGCGCCGGCCTCATGCCCGACGGCTGGGCCGACCTCGCCCGCCGCGCCGGGGCAGAGGTCGTCCGGTTCTCCCCGCCCGAACGGCTACCGCAATGGCTGGTCCACCGCTCGGGCCCCATCACAGCCGCGACGCAGGCCTTCCTGGACACCACACTCGCGGCCCGATGAGGCTGGGCAAGCGATTCAAGCTTGTGGAGGATGTGCCCATCAGCGATGACGACCTACTGTCGATCGGGTAATCGACTCTGCACGTCCAGTGATGGGAACCAGTGTGGTCCAGCCTGGTGACTTCACCGCTTTGGTCGCGCTGCGCGTCAAAGAGGGCGAGCTGATGGCGATCAACAACGCGAACCGCGCTGCCCATTTCCGGCCCGTGCAGCCCCTGCTCCAGTTCGAGGCCGGCGCGCAGGCGGAGAAACAGCTCGAAGACGTCATCACGGCCGTCCGGACACTCAACGGATTCGGCCGCGCGGTCATGCTCGATGCCTCCGAGGACGCAGCCTTCGGGGTGGCTGGAGCACTGGGCGAGACAGCGAACCGCTTGGCCGACGAGGCTGATCTTTCCGGCCACCGGGGATTCATTCCCGTGGCGCGCTGCGACGCGAACGACAGGCAGCTGACCATGCTGGGTGAGCTGTGCCGCGAGCTCGGTGCCGGAGGCGTCCTCCGGGTACGAGAACCTGTGGTGATGGCGAGCACTGTCGAGCGCCTTCTCGCGGGGCTGCGCCTTGGTTGCGAGGACCTCGATCTGATCGTCGATCTTCAATACGTCCCGAAGGTCACCTCCGCTCTGACCGATCAAGCCGGGGAAATCATTCGGACGTTCGCGGCTTTCGGTCCCTTCCGATCGACGACGCTGCTCGCCGGCTCCGTCCCCGGCACCTTGTCCCACACCAAGGTCTGGGAAGAGCCGCGGATCGAAGAAGAGCTCTGGCACGCACTCGTGGCTGCCGGCGCCGGTGGTCTCCGGCTCGGCGACTACGGAGTAGTGCACCCGGTGCCCGGTGACGGATTCCGCGCCAAACACGTGACCCTCCGCTACACCTGCTGGGACCATTGGCTCTATTCCCGCGAACGCATCCCCGAACGAGACGACGAGACCGGCCTGGCATCGACGGAACCGCCTCGCGCTCGCACCTTCCGGGCTGTGTGCCGGAACGTGGTGCAGTCCGAGGACTACTCCGGTCCGGGTTTTTCGTGGGGTGACCGCGCGATCAGCGACGCGGCGGAAGGGCGAGGTCGTGGCCTCGGTTCGAGCAGCAAGCCGGTCGCCTACGCGACCTCGCACCACCTCGCCTACCTCGCGAGCCGCGCCGCTGCGTAACCGGCTTCAGCTGAACGTCGCCGATGCCAGCATCCCGTCGAAAGCCGCGTCTAGGGCCGAGGTGGCGGAGTGTTCCACGATGAGGATCTTGCTCTGCGGGAGCCACCACATGCGGACCTGGTTGTTCTGCGCCGGATCCTGGCAGGTCTCGGCGAAGCGCGCGTACTCGGCCTTCTTCGGGCCCACCGGGGCGAAGCCGTGTTCGAGGACCGTGCTGCCGGTGGCTTGGGAGGCGACGCCGGGGTCGGAGGTGGGGCCGAGGCAGGACGGGACGTCGGTGCCGGGGTACCAGCCGAACCGGCGGGTCGGGCTGGGGAGGGTGACCAGGCCGGCGCCGGCGGCTTCCCGCAGGTCCAGGATCTTGCCCTCGCACGCGAAGGACGCCGACTGCAGGCACCCCTCGTAGCCGGGGTCGCGAGACTCCACGGCGTACTGCGTGCCGGCGGGGAGCGTGACGGTCATCGTGGCGATGGTGGCCGTGGCGCCGTCTGGTGAAGGGTACGACGAAGAAGGCCTCGCCGGAGCCTCGTTCGCCGCGGGAGCGGCGGGCGAAGCCTGACCGGTGATCGTCTGGGCGCAGCCGGCCACCGTGAACGCCGGCACCACCATCGCCGCGCCCAGCCAGGATCGTCTTCGCACCATTCCCCCTCTCTGCGGACCGTCCAGCGCCTTCGACGCCGGGCGGGGCGAACGGTTCCGCCCGGCCGCCGCGAAGGACATCGTGCGGAGCGGGGGTGTGGTTACGCGGTGGGCTCGGTTTTTTTCGATCAGCTCCGGCGGGCCTGCGCGCACAACGCGCGATGAATACGGCTCGGCACGGCGGAGTCCCCGGCGGGGACTCGACACGCGGCCGGCGTCAGCCGGCCGGCTCGCGGTTGAACAGCCGCTTCGACCAGATGTAGCCGCCCAAGGTGAGCACGGCGCACCAGCCGAGCGCGAACCACAGGTGGCTCCCGAGCGGCTTGCCCATCAGCAGCGCGCGCAGCGTCTCGATGATCGGGGTGAACGGCTGGTACTCGGCGATCCAGCGCAGTCCGGCCGGCATCGAGTCGGTGGGCACGAATCCGCTGCTGAGGAACGGCAGGAGCAGCAGCGGCATCGGCAGGTTGCTCGCGGTTTCGACGCTCTTGCTCACCTGGCCCAGCGCGACCGACAGCCAGACCAGCGCGAACGTCACCACGACCAGGAACCCGGCCGTGGCCAGCCAGCCGCCCACGCCGGCCGTGGGCCGGAAGCCGACGAGCAGGGCCACCCCGTTCACGATCGCCAGGTTGAGCATCGTCTGGATCACGCTGCCCAGGACGTGCCCGGTCAGCACCGAGACGCGGGCGACATGGTGCGGAAGCGCGCGATGACACCTTCGGTCAGGTCCACGGAGACGGAGATCGCGGTGCCCTGGACGGCGGCCGTGATGGTCATCAGGATGATCGCCGGCGCCACGTAGTTCGCGTACTCGACGCGGCCACCGGCCGGCTCGCCGAGCCCGGCGCCGAGCGTGCCGCCGAACACGTGGACGAACAGCAGCAGGAAGACCACGGGCATCCCGACGAGCATCACGGTCATCGACGGGCACCGCAGCGTGTGCTTGAGGTTGCGGCGCAGCATGGTCGCCGAGTCGCGCAGCGGGTGGAACCGCGGTGGGGCGGCGAGGACCGGGGTGCTCATCGGGTGGTTACCTGCCCGTGGGTCGGGGTGCCCGTGAGGGCGAGGAAGACGTCGTCGAGGTCGGGGGTGTGCACGGACAGCTCGTCGACGTCGAGGGCACGACTGTCGAGCTGGTCGATCAGGGTCTTGAGCGACCGCAGGCTGCCGTCGTCGGGCACACGCAGGGTGAGCGCGTCGGTGTCGCGGGTGGCCTGGTGCAGCTCGCGCAAGGCGGTGTCGAGGCCGGCCCGGTCGGCGAAGCGCAGGCGGACGTGCCCGCCGGGGATGCGGCGCTTGAGCTCCTCCGCGGTGCCCTCGGCGACGACGCGGCCGTGGTCGAGGACCGCGATCCGGTCGGCCAGCTCGTCGGCTTCCTCCAGGTACTGCGTGGTGAGGAAGATCGTGACGCCGCCGGTCACCAGCTCGCGGGTGATCTGCCACATGTTCCGGCGGCTGCGCGGGTCGAGGCCGGTCGTGGGCTCGTCGAGGAAGATCACCTGAGGGCTGCCGACCAGCGTCATCGCGAGGTCGAGCCGCCGCCGCATGCCGCCCGAGTAGGTCGACGCGGGCTTCTTGGCTGCGTCGGTGAGGTCGAACTGCTCGAGCAGCCGCGTGGTGCGCTGACGCCGCTCGTCGCGGTCGAGGTGGTGCAGATCCGCCATCAGCTGCAGGTTCTCTTCGCCGGTGAGCAGGTTGTCCACGGCGGAGAACTGCCCGGTGACGCCGATGGCGGCGCGGACGGCGTCCGGCTCGCGATCGAGGTCGTGGCCCGCGACCCGGACGGCACCGGCGTCGGCACAGAGCAAAGTGGACAGGATGTTGACCGTGGTGGTCTTCCCGGCGCCGTTCGCGCCGAGCAGCGAGAAGACGGTACCGCGCCGCACGTCGAGGTCGAGACCGTCGAGCACGACGTGGTCGCCCAGCTTCTCGACGACGTCCAGCTTGCCTTCGTGGTCGAAGTGCACCGGCATGGCTGCGGACCGGTGGGTGGTGGTGTCCTGGCCCTTGCGGACGCGGCCGGTCAGCAGGCCTTGCGCGAGCGGGCTCCACACCAGGGTGCCGATGCCGTAGCGCTCGCACACCGGCAGCACCTCTCGCTCGATGCTCCGGTTGACGATCGAGTACGGCGGCTGCTCGGTGCGGAAGCGCTCGAGGCCCAGTCGTTCGGCGACCCACTGGGCTTCGACGAGCTCCGAAGCGGGGAACGTCGACGTGCCGATCGCCCGCACCTTGCCGCCGCGGATCAGGTCGGTGAGCGCGGACAGCGTCTCCTCCACGTCGACGCTCGGGTCCGGGCGGTGGATCTGGTACAGGTCCAGGTGGTCGGTCCGCAGCCGGCGCAGCGAGTCCTCCACGGCCCGCACGAGCCACCGGCGCGAGTTGCCCCGCCGGTTCGGGTCGTCGCCCATCGGGAAGTTCGCCTTGCTCGCCTGGACCACGTCGTCGCGGCGGCCCGCGAGCGCCTTGCCGGCGATCACCTCCGGCTCGCCGCCGGAGTACACGTCCGCCGTGTCGACGAAGTTGACGCCCACGGCGAGTGCTTTGTGGATGATCCGGATGCAGTGGTCGTGGTCGGTGTTGCCCATGGCGCCGAACATCATGGCGCCCAGTGCGAACGGGCTGACCTTGATCCCGGTCCGGCCCAGTGTGCGGTACTTCATCGGTCTCCTCGGAAGCGTTCGCCGGAACCATCGTTCCGGTCCTCCCGGGAAATCAGCGCGGCCGGGGGCGGGCCAGCGAGATCGTCTCGGGTTCTTGCCCGATCCTCTCGGCTTGCGCGGCGCGGCGTCCCCCGCTCACGACGGCGAGCAGCGCACCGGGTTCTCCAGCTCCGCACACGGCCGGTCCCCGTGCGACCGGATGATGTCCGCCCCCACCTGGTCGGTCAGGTAGCGCAGGAAGCTCGCCGGCAGGGTGGCGGCTCCGACATCGCCGTAGGTGTAGGCGTATTCCGTCTGCCAGAAGGGATACGCGCCGTGGTCGGCGGCCTCGAGAGTGGCCGCCTGGCCGTCGATGCGGACGGGCACGAGGTCGGCCCGCCCGGTTGCCGCGCCGAGTTCGCTGTAGCCGATGGCGCCGGACGTGGCGGCCACGGTGTTCAGCAGGTCGTCGGTGTCGCTGCGGCGGCACCGGATGACGTCGGCGGTCGCGGTTTTCGGTTCGACGCAGTCGTTGGAGTTCTCGCCCGGTTCGACGGTGCCGAGCACCCGCTGCTCGAACGTCGTGCGCGTCCCGGAATCCGATTCGCGGTCGATCAGGCGCACCGGGCGGTCGTTGCCCCCGACCTGCCGCCAGTTGGTGACCTGCCCGGAGAACACGGCCTTCACCTGCGCGAGCGTCAGATCCTGCACACCCGCGTCGCGGTTGATCACGAGGGTGAAGAGCAGGAACGCGATCGGGCGCGGCAGTAGTTCGGGCTGCCGGTTGCCCTTGACGCCGTCGGAGAAGGCCAGCACGCCGGCGTTCTCGGCCTGGTTAAGGGCGTCCAGGCCCTGCGCGCTGCCGTGGGTGTCGAGGGTGAACACGGCGCCCGGGCACGTGCGCGTGTACGACGCGGTGGCCTCGGCGAGCACCGGGGTGAAGGCTGTCGAGCCGGTGATGCGCACGGTGCCGCTCGCGCAGTCCAGTGGCGCCGGCTTCGGCACGACCAGCGAGTACACGAAAGGCTCAGCGAGGCAGACCGCCACGAGCGCGTAGATCAGCACCGTGATCCAGCGCGGGATTCCGGTGCGGCTCTTCGTCTCGCTGATCCCGCCGCGCCCGACCCCGCCCTTGATGCCGGCGACGACCTCGGGCTCCCTGAATTTCGTCCCCTCGTCGCCGCCGGCGCGCTCCAGCACCACGAGCACCTTGAAGTGCTGCCCGCGGTTCAGCTGCGTGCGCGGCAGCTTGATGGTGCCGACGGCGCCGCGCGGCTCGGTCTTGTTCTCGTAACCCAGACCGGAGCCGTCG
This sequence comes from Amycolatopsis sp. FDAARGOS 1241, assembly GCF_016889705.1. NCBI lineage: Bacteria > Bacillati > Actinomycetota > Actinomycetes > Pseudonocardiales > Pseudonocardiaceae > Amycolatopsis > Amycolatopsis sp. FDAARGOS 1241. Next base: position 4,429,328 of record NZ_CP069526.1, on the reverse strand, counting down.
CTGAAGTTGTCGCGCAGGAACTGGTCGCTCAGATCCGTCACGACCATGCCCGCGACCCGGCGGCCGTGGAACCGGATCGTCACCCCCGCGTCGTGCTTCTTGTTGGCGACGTAGTCGTCGTGGTCGATGTTCGTGGAGCCCGTGTTCTCGATCCGCAGCAGTACGAACGACGGTTCCACGAGCGGTTTCCCGCTCTCCTGCTCGAGCTGCCGCCACGTGCCGGCGTGCTGCGAGGTGGCTTCGAGCCGCGCGGTGGTGTCCATCTGCACGCGGTAGCCGAGCCGCTTGCGGCCGACGAGGACGAACTCCCACAGGAAGGCGAAGATCGGGACGAGAAGGCCGACGACGGCGAGAACGCTCTGCCACGGGAAGTCGGACACGAGCCCTCCGGTGCGCGGGGACAGGGACCGATGAACCTACTGAGCCCGCGCGGGCGACCGGGGCGGATCGCCGTTCAGTTCGGCAAGTGTTCACCGGACGGTGACGGGTTCGGGTGCTTTCCCGGCGCCGGGAACGGAAAACCGTCCGCGAACAGCCGGGCCACGCGGGTCGTGGCCGCCGCGAGCACCAGCAGGACCAGCCCGTAGAGCTCGAACGACTCGGTCGCCAACCGCCACCAGCCGCCCGACCCGTTGTGGTCGGGCGCGGGGTCGAACCACATCGGCGCCACGGCGAACAGCGCGGCGCCGACTGCGCCCGACGCGAAGGCCCACCACGCGAGCCGGCGATCGGCCGGCCACGCGCGCACGCCGACGCACCCGCACACCAGCAGGATCGGCACGCACCACGTCCAGTGGTGCGTCCACGAGATCGGCGACATCAGCAGCCCGCCCACCGCGCACACCACCACGGCGAGCGCCGGCTGCCGGACACGCGCGATCGCGAGCGCCGTCAGCGCCAGCAGCACCACGACACCCGCGAACCACCAGGCCTGCCCGTCGATGCCGAGGCGCTCCAGGAATCCCCGCAGCGACTGGTTGCTGACGTACTCGGTGCCGACCGAAGCGTCGATCTTGAACACGTGCTCGGTCCAGTACGACGCGGACGTCGCCGGAGTGACCAGCCACGTGATCGCGCTGATGACCGCGAAGCCTGCGACGGTGCGTGCCGCGGCCCGGAAGTCCTTGGTGAGCACGAAGAAGAGCACGAACAGCAGCGGCGTCAGCTTGACCGCAGCGGCCAGCCCGGTCAGCAGGCCTCTGGTCCGGGAGCGCCCGGGCGCGAGCGCGTCGACGACGACGAGCGCCATGAGCAGGATGTTGACCTGCCCGAAGGTGAGGGTGCGCCAGATCGGGTCCAGGACGATCCCGGCGAGCTGCGCGCCGTACGCGGCCGGCAGCGCCGCATCGGTCCGGCCGGTCAGCGACCGGACCACGAAGTACGCCGTCACGCCGACGGCGATCACCGAAACGGCGGTGAGCACGTGCATCGTCACGGCGAACGGCAGGACGGTGGCGGGCAGGAACAGCACGGCGGCGAACGGCGGGTAGAGGAACGGCAGGCTGATGTTCTGTGACGTCGCGAGCGGCGTGCCGTAGAGCGGCCGATCGGTGAGCAGGGTCTTCGCGCCGCCGAGGTAGACCTCCAGGTCCAGCCCGGGATAGTGGCGCAGCGCCAGCACCAGCGCGACGACGACTGCTTCCCCGAGCAGGACCAGACCCCAGCGCGGACGCAGGTCGGCCAGTGACAAAAGTCTCTCCCCCCGATGCCGTTCCGGACGATCTTAACGATCACGGCCGTCCGCGGCGAACGGGGATCAGCAGCCGCGGTCCGCTGACCTGGTCGTTCGCGTGTGGCTGTCCTCACACGACGTGTTGTCACGCCGCGCTGCAACCACGCGGTCTTCGTACTGGACAAGTACCTCGCAACCAGAGCCGGGAAAAGCCGTGACGCAGCGGAGTCGAGATGGCGAAAACCGGGATCCGCGGAAAAGCCGTGATGCGGCAGGCCGTGCGCGGCGCCCGGGCAGCCGGCGCACCGGCCACCTGTGCAAGCGAGTCCGTCGGAGTGTGAGAAGGAGGAGCATGAGCGAGGCACGTGCCACCGAACCGGCCGTCGAGGAGCTGGGGGCGGGAGACCCGAGGTCGGAGAGCGAGCTGTTCCCGTTGCTGCGACAGCTGCGGCCGCACCTGACGCGTGAGCAGTTCGGCGAACTGGTGACCACCGGGCACGAGCAGGGCTTGCGGTACTTCGTCGCATACGCCGGCGGGGCCGCGCCGGCCGCGGCCGGATACCGCCTGCTGGTGACCAGCTGCGGCCGCCTCCTCTACGTCGACGACCTGATGACCGCCGAGGAGGCGCGCTCGACCGGCGTCGGCAGGCGGCCGATGTCCGAAGTGGAGCAGCCGGCCCGGCGGCACGGCTGCACGCGGCTGGAACCCGACTCGGGAGTGTCGAACACGGCCGCGCACCGGTTCTACATCCGCAACGAGTTCGACCTCATCGCCTACCACTTCGCCGTGGCGGTGGCCCGCTAGGCGAGCCGGCGCAGTTTGTCCCGATCGGACACCCGCGGGACGCCGGTGCGGCCCAGGCCGACCTCGGACGAGCACCCGTGCCAGTGCTCGCCGAGGGCCGACCGCCGGCGCGGGCGCCGTTGACTTCGGCGCCGCGGAACCGGCGCCGGGGTACTGGGCGAGCGGCCCGGTACCGGACCGGTCGACCCGCTCGGCGCCGGTGACGGGTCGCGGCGGGGCGCAGCCTTGCCGCCGCCGTCCCAGAGCGTGCCGTGTGGGGGAGCGGGCCCGGCAACGCGACCCGGTCGCCCGTGCGGCGGTCGCGAGGAACCGCTCCACCACCTCGCGGTCCACGCCGGGGTCGGTGGAAAAGCGGTCGCGGCCGGTCGCGAGGTGCGTCGAGCCGCTGCGGTGCAGCCGGCGGGCGGGGGCTTCGCGCGGGCCGAGCGCCTCGCCGATCTCCTCGCACGGCAGCTCCAACGCCGCTCGGAGGATGGACACGGCACGCTCGGGGCACCGCGAAGCAGTGCCCAAGCGCAGGGTCGCGACCGACAGAGTGTCGCGCTGGGCGGCGGTGTCGGCGGGACCGTGGGGCTGCCCGTCGCCGGTGCCCACGGGCTGGGGGCAGCCACGGGCCGACGTAGGTCTCGTGCCGCCGGTGGGCCAGACGCAGGCTGTCGATCGCGAGCCGGGAGACCACCTTGATGAGGAACGGGCGGGGTACCGCGACGGCCGAACGGTCCACATCGGACCAGCACAAGCCACGATTCCTGCACCACGTCCTCGGCGTCGGCGAGGGGGCCGAGGACCTGGTGGGCGGCGCCCGGTGGCACCGGCGGTGCTGCTCGAACTCCGCACTGCCGGCGGCGGGGACCACGGTGGGAATGCCGGGGCGGCCGGCCGGACCGCGGTGGTCACGCGTCCAGCGACTGGCCTGGGGAGTGTTGATCGCGATGCGGCTGCGCGCGGTGGTCATGACGGCCGCCATCACGAGGTCGGCCACCTCCTTCGCCGATCAGATCGCAAGCGCCTCGTCCCACACGTCGTCGGGCACTCCGTGCTCGCGGATCTTCGTCACGGCGCCGGTCAGACGCTCCAGCATGTGCTGGTTCATCTCCGGCCGGTCCTCTCATGCCGTTCCAGGGCAGTGGGACGACGGGGCGGGGCTCGTCCGGTGTGCCGGATCGGCCGGGGAAAGGGTTGGATCACAGGGCTTCGGGTGTTGCGCTGCGCCAGGCCCGTCCAGAACCGCAGCGCGGCCCGGTCCAGCTCCAGTGCCGGCTGCGACGCGTGATCCCTCCCGCGGGTTCCGGCGCGCGATCCGGTTTTTGTGCAGCTCGACCTGTTCGGCCGCGAGCTGCGAGATGTCGGCGGGCTCCGCGAGATCGCTGAAGGCCAGCTTCAGCCACGCCACGCTGCGGATTTCACCCCGGCTCCGTCCCCGGCCCGCTCAGCCATTCGCTCAGCGCCGCCCGTCCCGTTTCGATGAACTCGGTACGTCTTGCGCGGCCGCCCGGAAGTCTCCTGGACGCCTTCCAGCAGGCCCTGCTCCTGCAACCGCCCGGAGATCGCGTACAGCTGCGCGTGGAAGATGGGCCAGTACTGCCCGATCGACCGCCGCAACTCCTGCTTCACCGCATACGGCGTGGTCACGCCGAGCTGCGCGATCATGCCGAGCACCACGTATGCCGTCGCCGTGAGCTCGCGCGTTCCCGATGCCATCGACATCCTCGCCCGGTCCAGTAGTCACAGTGAGACTACTGCAGGACAGTGGCTCGATGAAGCGCTTGATCGCGGCGCGTCGGACACGGGCGGCGTCGGCCCACGAGTGTCCGTACGCGAGGCGCGGCGTTTCCCGCCGCGGGGTTCAGCCCGGCAGCTGCTGTTCCGCGCTACACCACCACGTCGTGCGCCCGCCGACCTTTCCGCGCGCCATCGGCGCGTGGTCGCGCGGGCACTGCGCACCGGGTTTGCGGAAGGGGATCAGGGAGAGCGTGTGCACTCCGCCGTGCTTGACCGCGGCCGACACCGCGCTGCGGGTCGCGCGCAGGAGGCGGTCGACGTCGGCGCGGCCGAGGTCGTCGACGGGCAGGGCGGGGTGCACGCGGGCGCGCCACAGGATCTCGTCGGCGAGGAGGTTGCCGATGCCGGCGATCGCGTGCTGGTCGAGCAACCGGGCCTTGATCGGCGCGGACCCCTTGGTGACGGCCGCCCGGAACTGGGCGGGGGTGACCGTCGCGGCGTCGGGGCCGAGCAGTTCCAGTTGCGGGTCGAGCGTGACGCGGCCCAGCCGGCGCGGGTCGACGAGCAGGAGCGCGCCGCCGTCCTCGAACCTCAGCGTGAACCGTGAGAATCGGTAGTCGCCTGGCTCGCGGCCGCGTTCCCAGTAGTCGCCGCCGTCGATTTCGGCGCCGTCGCGGTCGGCGATCACGATCTTCCCGGACATGCCGAGGTGCAGGCCCAGTACGGGCCCGTCGTCGCCCGTCTCGCACCACATCGACTTGCCCCGCCGGTGCGCGGCCAGGAGCCGGTGGCCGAGCAGCGCGTCGCGGATCTCGCCGGGCTTGTGCGGGCGGCAGACGTAGGAGTCGGTGTCGTCCACGTCGGCGATCGTGCGGTCGAGCGCCGCGCGCTCGATCACCGAACGGGCGGATTCGACCTCGGGCAGTTCAGGCACGCGCGGCTCCGGGACAAGGGGATGTGGATCGCGGCCATTATCGGCTCAGCCCTGGAGGGGGGCGAAGTCCGGGCCGGTGAACTCCGGAGGCGCGGGTCCAGACCAGACGGAAAAGCAGGACGACTGAATAGTCCTCCTGCCACTTTCAACCTATAGCGCACCCCCGGTCTTGTGGCAAGACCCCGGTGGTCCTGCACAATCGTCGGCCTCGGCCTGCTTTCGCGGAATTCTCCGCCGGCGGCGACCATCGAAGTACGGGGGACGAAGAGTGGGTGGAACCGAGCTCGTGCTGGGCTTCGGGGAGATCGACGAGAGCCAGGTCGGCCTCGTCGGAGGCAAGGGCGCACATCTGGGGGAGCTTTCGCGGATCGAGGGCGTGCGGGTGCCGCCCGGATACTGCGTGACGACGCACGCTTTCCGCCAGGTACTGGCGGACGTGCCGTTGTTCGAGAGCGGGCTGGACCGTCTGGCGCGGCTGGATCCCGACGACCGGAATACGATCGCCACGCTGAGCGCGCAGCTCCGCGAGGTCGTTACCGCCGCCGCGGTTCCGGACGGCCTGGCAGCGGCGCTGCTCACGCCGCTGAGCGGGCTGGACGAAAAGGCGGCCTACGCCGTGCGTTCCAGCGCGACGGCCGAAGACCTGCCGACGGCTTCGTTCGCGGGCCAGCAGGACACCTATCTGAACGTCGTCGGGCCGGCGGCGATCTTCGAGCACATCCGGCTCTGCTGGGCCTCATTGTTCACCGAGCGGGCCGTGACTTACCGCCTGCGCAACGGATTCGACCACCACAAGGTGCACATGGCCGTGGTGGTGCAACACATGGTGGTGTCCGAGGCGTCCGGGATCCTGTTCACGGCCGACCCCATCACGTCGAACCGGAAGGTCACGAGCATCGACGCCGGTTTCGGCCTCGGCGAGGCGCTCGTTTCCGGGCTGGTGAACGCCGACGGCTACCGCGTGCGCGACGGCGAAATCGTCGAGAAGACGGTGTCGGCCAAGCAGCTGGCCGTCCACGCCGTGCCGGGCGGCGGCACGCGGCAGGACGCGGTCGCGCCGGAGCTGCAGCAGCAGCCGGCGCTGACCGACGAGCAGGTGCTGGAGCTCGAGCGGCTGGGCCGCCGGATCGAGGCGCACTTCGGCCGGCCCCAGGACATCGAATGGTGCCTGGCCGACGGCGAGTTCCAGATCGTGCAGAGCCGGCCGATCACCACGCTGTTCCCGATCCCGCCGGCCGCCGACGAGGGCAACCACGTCTACCTCTCGGTCGGGCACCAGCAGATGATGACCGACGCGATGCGCCCGCTCGGGCTGTCCGTGTGGCAGCTGACTACGCCGCGGCCCATGGCCGAGGCCGGCAGCCGGCTGTTCGTCGACATCACCGCGGGCCTGGCGACGAAGGCCGGGCGCGCCGGGTTGCTGGAGATGATGGGGGCCTCGGACCCGCTGATGCGCGACGCGCTGCAGACCGTGCTGGACCGCGGCTTTCTGCCCGAGCCGTCGGAGGGCGGGGCCGCGCCGTTGCCGTTCGGCGTCGCCCCGGAGCCGATCGCGACCGATCCGGCGATCGTCCAGGAGCTGATCGCGGAGACCAAGGCGTCGCTGGCCGCACTCGACCGGGACATCCGGGAGAAGAGCGGTGCGAAGCTGTTCGACTTCATCCTCGCGGATCTGCAGGAGCTTCGGCGGCTGTTGTTCAGTCCGCGCAGCCACCAGGTGGTCATGGCCGGGATGGACGCGACGACGTGGCTGAACAAGCAGCTGCGCGAATGGCTGGGCGAGGAGAACGCCGCCGACACGCTCTCGCAGTCCGCGCCCGACAACGTCTCCTCGGAAATGGGCCTCGCCCTGCTGGACGTCGCCGACGTCCTGCGCCCGCACGCGGAAGTGGTGGCGTTCCTGCGGACCGTTCAGGACTCCGAATTTCTGGACGACCTGCCCGCGCTGCCGGGCGGCAGCGAAGCACGGGACGCGATCCGGGCGTACCTCGACACCTACGGCATGCGGTGCGTCGGCGAAATCGACATCACTCGGCCGCGGTGGAGCGAACGGCCCAGCACGCTGCTGCCCGTGCTGCTCGCCGATATCGACAACTTCGAACCCGGCGCGGCCCGCCGGCGCTTCGACGAAGGGCTGCGGGAAGCGGCCAAGAAGGAGCAGGACCTGCTGGAGCGCTTGCAAGTCCTGCCCGACGGTGCGCGAAAAGCCGAGGAGACCAAAGCGATGATCGACCGGCTGCGGACGTTCATCGGCTACCGCGAATACCCGAAGTACGGCATGATCAGCCGCTATTTCCGCTACAAGAAGGCGCTGCTGGCCGAGGCCGGGCGGCTCGTCGCGGCCGGCGTGCTCGAGGCGCCGGAGGACATCTATTCACTGCGGTTCCAGGAACTGCACGAGGTTGTCCGCACCGGCGCCGCCGACGCCGAACTCATCCGCCGCCGCAAGGCACAGTTCGCGGCGGATCAAGCCCTCACCCCGCAGCGGGTGCTCACCTCGGACGGAGAGACCGTCGCCGGCAGCTACCGGCGCGAGGACGTGCCCGAGGGCGCCCTGCCCGGGCTGCCGGTGTCCGCGGGGACCGTGGAGGGCCGCGCCCGGGTGGTCTTGGACCTCGCCGACGCGGACCTGGAAGCGGGCGACATCCTCGTGACCGCCTACACCGACCCCAGCTGGTCACCGGTGTTCGTCACCATCGCCGGGCTGGTCACCCAGGTGGGCGGCCTGATGACCCACGGCGCGGTCGTCGCCCGCGAATACGGCCTCCCGGCCGTCGTCGGCGTCGACCAGGCCACCCGGCGCATCCGCGACGGGCAGCGGATCCGGGTGAACGGCACCACCGGCTACGTCGAACTCTTCTGACCCCGGCGGGCGCCGAGCGGCAGTGTCCGTACCGCTCGGCGCCCGCCGGCGCCGGAACCGAGGCCGGGCTGCGGCGGGACGGAGCACCGGAGTGCCGCCCGGAGTCACGCGCCCACCTGCGGACCAATACTCTCGGTGGCGAACCCCGCCACAGCAGGCGAGGAGGCACTGGATGTCGCAGCCTGAGCACGGGGAGCGATCGGATCTCGACGGCCCGCCGGGAGTCGACCCCAGCCGGGCCAGCGTCGCGCGCGTCTACGACTACCTGCTCGGTGGCAGTACGCACCACGAGGTGGACCGGCAGGTCGCGCACGAGCTGACGGCGAAGATGCCGGAGCTGCGCGACATCGCCGTCGAGAACCGGTCGTTCCTGATCCGCGCCAGCACCTTCCTCGCGCGCAACGCGGAGATCGACCAGTACTTCGCTCTGGGCTCGGGCCTGCCGACCGCGGAGAACGTGCACCAGGTCGTGCAGCGGGTCAACCGGGAGTCGAGGGTCGTGTACACCGACTACGACCCCGTGGTGACCGCCCACGGGCGGGCGCTGCTCGAGGAGAACGACCGCACCCGCTACATCGAAGGCGACGTCTTCACACCGGGCAGCATCCTGGACCACGAGGTCGTGCTGGAGCACCTCGACCGGACGCGGCCGATGGCGCTGTTCTTCGTCGCCACCCTTCACCACTGGAAGGGCGACCGCGGCCGCCCGGCCGAGGTCACCCGCGAGTTCATCGATCGCCTGCCCGCGGGTTCGTTCGCGGTGATCTCGCACGTCGTGGATCCGCACGACGGTTCGGACGACGCGCGGCTGCTGGAGGACTTGATCGAAACCATCCGCCGCGGAGCGCTCGGCGGGGCCACCGTCCGCACCCGCGCGGAGATCCGTGAGCTGTTCCACGGGCTCGAACTCGTGCCGCCGGGGTCGGGTGCGGAGCCGGACATCGTGCCGCTCGCGCGCTGGTGGCCGGCCGGCCCGTTGCTGGGTGAGATGAACGTGGGCCAGCGCCTGATCGTCGGGGCGTCGCTCGCAAACCGTGAGCGTCAGGGCGCGACCGTGTCCCCGTGCCGGTGGGCGACGCGCCACTCACCGTCCTCGTGGCGGTACACCTGCGTCGCCCGCAGGGTGTAGCTGCGCGCCTCCCCGTCGACGGACACCGTGGTGTGCTCGAAGCCGGCGGTGTAGGCCATCTCGCCCACGACGTCGAACGCCACGAGCTCGAACGTGTAGGACGTGCAGTGCGAAAAGCTCTTCGCGAGGCGGGCGAAAAGCTCGTCGATTTCCGCCTGGCCCCGCGCGTTGCGCCAGGCGCCGAGGACGCTGACGGGTTCGGCGCGGGACCACAGGGCCCGACGCGGCGCCGCGTCGCCGTTGTGCAGCGCGAGCTCCGCGTCGTACAGCGTGGTCTTGACCCATGCCAGGAAGTCGTCGCGGTCGGTCATCGCCTCATGATGCGCTCGTCCCCCAGGTCACGGCACCTGGCTGTGTTTCACGCACGGCCTTCGTATAGCTGACGAGGGGGAAGGGCGTGAACCCCAGCGCTTCGTAGAGCGCGCGAGCGGGCGCGTGGAAGGCGTCGCCGCCGGTGCCGATGGACACGACGTCGACGTCCAGGTGACTGATGGCGTGTTCCGCCAGCGCTCGCCCGATGCCCTTGCCCCGGTGCTCCGGCGCGACGGCGAGGATCGCCGCGTGCGACGGCGGCGAACCTGCCTTCGCCCGGCGCGTGCAGCCCGCCCAGGAGCCGGCGGTAATCCTCGTGCCAATCCCCGTGCCGGTTGGCGAACACGGTGTCGCCCACCACGGGCCGGTAGGAGTTCTCGTAGAACGGCCCGAAAACGGCGATCGTGAGCTCGAGCAGCGCCGGAAGATCAGCAGGTTCGAGAGAGCGGATGTCCATGGTGGTGCCTTTCGCCGAGGGTACGGTTCGGACACCGTTGCCCGGTGGGAAACGGTGGTTGCATCGTTCACTCAGCAGCGGGTCCGGCCCGCGGCGTGGCCTGGCACGTTCTCGACGGTAGCAAGCGCGCGGCCCCGCCGCGCCGGAATTTGTCGGACCCCTCTGACAGAGTGCATGGCATGGACTGGAAGCCCTGGTTGCGCCGCTGGAGTGAAGAGTGGATCAGCACCGCCGAGGAGGACGACGAGCTCGACGAGGCGGTGCTGCGCGACCGATGGCTCGGGTTCGGGTCCGCGACTGAGGACGAGGTCGCCCGTGCGGAGGCGCGGCTCGGGTTCCGGCTGCCACCGTCCTATCGGGACTTCTTGCTGACCACGAATGGCTGGCGCCGCGCGGGGATGTTCGTCTTCCGGATGCGGGACACGGAGACCGTGGACTGGCTCCGCCACCACGAGCCGTACTGGGAGGAATGGGAGGAGCTGTGCGAGGACGACAACCCGGATCCCGATCCGGGCAACAGCAACCGCTTCAGCCGGGGCCTGCTGCTGTCGCTGGAGGCCGACGCCGGGATCCTGTTCCTCGACCCGCTCGACGTCGATGAGAAACCCGAGTGGGCGGCGTACAGCCTGTTCTCGTGGCGGGCCGAGCCGCCGGTTAAGTTCGCGTCGTTCGCGGAGCTGATGGAGGACCTCTACGCCGAGTTCCACCGGATGCGCCGGCCCGCGGGACCGACGCGGGACCACTGGGACGCGGCGGTCGAGCGGGCCCGGCTCGACGCACTCGCCGGAAACACCGGCGCCGCGGAGGAAACCCTGAAACGGGCCGAGGACTTCGGCCGGGAACGCGCCACCGTGCTGCGGGCCCAGCTGCTGATCCTCGCGGGCCGGGAGTACAAGGCCCGGTCGTTGCTCCGCCGGCTGCTGCACGAGTCCTTTTCAGCCCGGCGGTTTCCTGACCGACCCGGTGTTCACCGAGGAGTTCGCGCCTTACCTGTTCGAAGACCACCGGCGTACCGCGGCACCCCACCACTCGTCGGTGTTGCAGGTGGCGATGATCGGCGAACGGCCTGGGATCATGAAGATGGTCGCCGAACTCGGGCCGCGGTTCTCGGCGAGGGCCTGAGCTACGGCAACGCGGAGTTCGACGAGCGCATCCGCCGCGCCCGGACCGAGCACGAGCACGACCCCGAGGCGCTTTGGGCCGCCATCCGCGCCGCGCTACCGCACTGGCGGCCCCGCACGCCGGACCACCTCGCGCCGGTCGTGCTGCTCGCGGACCCGGTCCTCGCGGCGGCGGTGACGCGAGAGCGGGGCCGCGAGCTGCTGGCCACGGCCAGGGCGGGCCTGGCCGGCGCGACGGACCCCGACTGATGCCGAACCGGGACGGATGCCCTGACGGAGGTTCACGTGCTTGCTGGTTTTCGGCTCCGAGCCACCCCGCCGGCCGGACACCGAGGACCAGGGCCCGGAAACCTCGACCGCGCAGGACCGGGCCACGCAGGAAGCGCTGACGCCGCCGGCTTCCGAGGCCGCGCCGGCTCGATGAATCCGTGAGCGTCACGGCCGCGCGAACCCGCACGCCGACAGGCGGATGCTCGGATCGAACGAGCTCGGGTGGACGTCCACCTCGTCAACCCTCACCCCAGGCTGAAGTAGGCCAGGCAGCCAAGACCGGCGATGACGCAGTAGATCGCGAACGGCGTCAACGTGCGGGTTTCGAAGTAGCGCACCAGGAACCGCACCGAGAAGTACGCGCCGACACCCGCGACGAGGCTGCCCACGATCGTCGGGCCGACTGCGCCGTGCATCTCCGGCCGGGCCAGCTCCGGGATCTTGAGCACGCCGGCCGCCGCGATGACCGGGGTCGCCAGCAGGAACGCGAACCGTGCGGCGTCCTCGTGCCGTAGCCCGCGCAGCAGGCCGCCGGCGATCGTGATGCCGGAGCGGCTGATGCCCGGCAGCAGCGCGAAGATCTGGCAGGCCCCGACGGCGATCGATTCCCACCACCCGAGTTTCGCGAGCCGGGCGTCACTGGCCTCGTCGGCCGAGACCGGCGCCAGGGGCGCGGTGACCTCGTTCGCCGGGATCCGCCCGGTGACCGCAGGCAGCACGACCGTGGGCTCGTCGCCGGTCACGGCCGCACGCGGCTCGGCCGCCGGCTTCTTGCCACGCTGCAGGCGTTCGACGGTGAACAGCACCACGCCGTTGAGCGCGAGGAACGCGGCCGCGGGAATGGGGCGGCTGAGGTACTCGCGCATCACTTTGTCCAGCGCCAGCCCGGCGATTCCGACGGGGATCGTCGCGACCACGAGCAGCCACGCCAGCCGCTCGTCCGGCGTCACGATGCGGCGGTGGCGGATCGAGCCGACTAGCGCGCCGATGATGCGCACCCAGTCGCGCCAGAAGAAGATCACCAGCGCCGCCGCGGTCGCGACGTGCATGGCCACCAGGGCGTCCAGGTACGGCGACCCGTTCGCCGACGCGTCGAGGTCCCGCGCCCAGCTGCCGCCGATCAACGCGGGCACGAGCACGCTGTGGCCCAGGCTCGACACGGGGAACAGCTCGCTGACGCCTTGCAGCAAGCCGACCACGATGGTCTCCGGGTAGGTCAAGGCAGCCATCGGTCCACGTCGTTCCTTCGCTCGGCAGTCCACTGAAATTCTACACGCGCGTAGAAGCTGCCGCGACTGTAGTACGAGCCCGAGCGGACCGGTAGAGCGGCTCCCCGCGGAACGGGGATCGGCAGGCCCGCCGGCGGGACGACGAACGAAGCGCCGCCAGACGTCCGGCTGCGCCAGACAAGGACCTGCCGGTACTGCCGGTTCCGCCGGAGCCGACCGGGTTCGCGCCGGGTGCGCAGCTTCGCCGAAGCCGTCACGGAGTGGGTTGCCGCGCGGTGGACACCGCCACCCGTGCCGGCCGAGGTCGCGGTGCAGATGCACTGCCACGAGTACTGGGCGTTCGGCGCGGCGGTGCAGCGCCGCGCGCTCGCGCGGTTCGGGATGGCGCGCGTCCGGGAAGCCACCAGGTGCTGTGGTGTGGCGGGGAACTTCGGATTCGAGGCGACCACTACGCCGTGTCGATGCGGGTGGCGCAGCGGGCGGTGCTCAGACGGATTCAGCTGCTCGATGGAGGTCCGGCAACTGGAGCCACAGCGGCCGAGCCTGCACCGGGCGCAGCTGCGGGATCGGCGCCGACCCTGAACATCTACTGTGGACGTCCGATTCGGACTTTCGGGCCCGCTCACCCGGGTCGCGGGAGGCCGCGACTGTGCCTGCGGTGCCTACTACCGACAGGGACAGGTGGGCCGCCCACGATCGGCGATTCCCGCGTGATACTCGGTGCCGTGAGCACTTCCCGCGAACGGGCGCCCGAGCGGCAGCCGGACCCGCGCGCGGATCTGAGTGAATTCCTCCGCACCCGCCGGGCCCGGCTGACGCCGTCCGACGTGGGACTTGCTTCCTACGGTGGGTGCCGCCGGACTCCCGGCCTGCGGCGCGCCGAGCCGGCGCAGCTCGCCGGTGTTTCCGTCGCGTACTACACGCGCCTGGAGCAGGGCAACGGGCGCGCCGTGCCGCGCAAGGTGCTCGACGTGATCTCGTCGGCGCTGAAGCTGTCCGAACCGGAGCGTGTCGACCTGCTCGATCTCGCCCGCCCGCGCGAGCAGCAGTGGCGCTCCGGTGCCCGGCGCCGGCGCGTGCGGCCCGCACTGGCGCGGCTGCTGCCGGCGATCGACGGCATGCCCGCGTCCGCATGGGGCCGGCGCACCGACATTCTCGCCTGGAACCACACCGCCGCCGCCGTGTTCGGCGACGGGGCCTTCGCGCCCGCCGCGGGAGCGAAACCGGGCGCGGCCGGTGTTCCTGGATCCCCCGACGCAGAGCCTGTTCGCCGACTGGGAGGCCAAGGCCACCGACGTCGTCGGCCGGTTGCGCCCCGACGCCGGCCGGCGCCCGGACGACCCGCTGACGGCCGAGCTGGTCGGCGAGCTGTCGCTGAAGAGCGAGAACTTCCGCGCGAGGTGGGCGGCGCACACCGTGAAGCGCAAGACCCATGACACCTGTGGCTGTGTCACCCGCTCGTCGGCGAGCTGACCGGGCACTGCGAGACCTTCAGCCTGCCGGGCGACCAGGAGCAGCGGTGTCGCTCTACCACGCCCAACCGGGTTCCGAATCGGCCGGCGCGCTGCGCCCGCCGGCCGGCTGGGGCCCGGACGCCGGGGCAGTGGCCGGTCGCGGGCTGCCCCGGGTCACCACCGGCCGCGGTGGACGACCTCGTCGAAGGGCCGGCGCGAGGGCTTGGTGATCGGCCGCAGCGGCCGATCCGCCGGATACCCTATGCCGAGCAGGAACGACACGACGTGCGTGTCCGGCACGCCCAGGATCAGCCGCGCCTTCGCCTGGTCACCGACGGAGGAGTGCCCGGTGCCGATGCCGAGGTCCGTGGCCGCCAGCATCATCGCGTAGGTGGCCTGCCCGAGGTCGTAGTGGTCCACCACCCGAGTCCGCTCGTCCGCCGGTTCGGGCACGACCAGCGCGATCGCCGCCTGCGCGCCCGCGATGTGCCCCGCGCCCTGCCACACCGTCGACAGCTCCGTCAGCTGCTCCCGGTCCGTGACGAGCACGAAGTCCCAGTGCTGCCGGTTCGACGCGGACGGCGCCCGCCAACCCGCCTCGGCGATCCGCGTGAGGTGCTCGGCCGGTACCGGCTCCGCCGAGTAACTCCGCACGTTGCGCCGGGCGCGGATCGCGTCCCAAGCCTCCATCGTCAGACCTCCGATCGCGAGGGGCCGAGCCCGTGTGCGCCCCAGGCTGCCACGCCGCGCGACTTCGCGGGCGGCCGTCCTAAGCGGTGAAACCTGCTCGCTCCGGTGCCACCACGCCAGGGCGTGCCGTCCTCGACATACCGGGCGAATCGACTGTCCGGCCGTGGTCGCGAACCCGGCAGAGCTTGGTCCGGCGTTCAGCAACACCACTTCGGCGCGCAAGCCCGGTGTAACCCGATCGGGCGAGGCTCAGCGGGTTGTGGTGCTTCTCGGACGGAGGAACGTGATGGTCGACGAGCCCTGCCGGCACGGCGTGGGTCGCAGAGGTTTCCTGGGGCTGGCCGCGGGGGCGGTGGCGGCGCCGGGGCTGGCATCGGTGCTCGGCGCGGCGCCGGCGGGCGCGGTGACCCCGGCCCAGAGTGGCGGGTTGCGCTTCGCGGCGGTGTCGGACACGCACGTGAACACGACGAGCCCGCAGTCGACCACCTGGCTGTCGCTGGTGTACCAGAGCATCGCGCGCCGCGAACCGGATCTGGTGCTGCACTGCGGCGACATCACCGACACCGGGCTGGCCGACGAGTACGAGCAGTACGGCACGGTGGTGCCGGACGCGCTCCGGGGCAAGATCCACTACTCGCCCGGCAACCACGAGACGCGGTGGGACCCCTCGGCCAAGGAGGAGTTCCACGGTCACTTCGGGCCGGCGCCGTACTCGTTCGACGCCGGGGGCGTCCACTTCGTCGGCTTCGATCCGACCCAGGTGCTGCAGGAACCGGGGCACTACGGGCCCGCCGGGCTGCACTGGCTGGATCGCGACCTGCGCGGCGTGCGGCCGGCGACCCCGGTCGTGCTGTTCCAGCACTTCCCGTTCGGCAACGAGTTCTACTACGTCGACGACCAGCCGGCCGTGCTCGACGTCATCGCCGGGCACAACCTGCGCGGCATCGTCGCCGGACACGTGCACCGCGAGGACGTCACGCGGTTCAACGGTCTCACGCAGGTCACGCTCAACGCCGTCCTCAACGGGCCCACCTACTACTGGGCCGCGAAGACGACCGTGGCCGGCGTGCCGGTGCTCGACGTCCGGCGGGTCACCGTCGCCGCGGACGGCACCGACACCGACGCGCCCTTCGCGACCATTCCACTGGCCGGCGGCGGCCAGGGCCGGGAACAGCGGCCGCGCTACGTCCACCTGAGCCCGGTCGCCGGCGGGAAGCTGCCGGTCGAGGTTCGCGCCCAGGGCACGCAGGTCGGCGTCCAGCCCTACCCGCAGGCCGTGTTCGGCGGCAGCAGCGCCGGTGCCTGGCAGCCGCTCGCAGCGGACAAGGACCGCTGGACCGGAACCGTCGACGTCTCGGCCCTAGCACCCGGGCGCCAGCGCCTGCAGGTGCGCGTGTGCGGGGGGAACGGTAGCTGGTGGGAGGAGGTCGCGCTGTTCACCGTGCCCGCGAAGACGGGCGACCCGGCGAGCCGCTGGCAGCAGCAGCTCCCGGGCTCGGTGCAGGGCGGCGTGAGCCTCGCCGACGCGCACACGGGCCGGGTGCTCGCCGCGTCGACGGCCGGTGAGGTCACGGCGCTGGAGCGCGGCGGCCACCGCGCGTGGCGCACGCAGCTCGGCCCGGTCTACCGCCGCCCGGCCGTCGCGGGAGACCTCGCGTTCGTCCCGTCGGCCGACCACCGCCTGTACGCTCTGGACGTCCACACCGGACGCCGCGTGTGGACCTTCGACGCGCAGGCGCCGGTCCTCAGCGCGCCGATCGTGACCACTGTGGACGGACGCCGGCAGGTGGTCTTCTCCGCCGGCGAATCGCTGTTCGCCGTCGGCACCGACGGGCGCCGTCGCTGGTCCGTGCCCGGCCGCGGGTTCTCCTCCGGTCAGGCCGCGAGCGACGGCGACCGCGTGTTCACCTCGGCCGCCGACGGCTACGCCCGCGCGCACGACGTTCGCACCGGCGCCGAGCTCTGGGCTTACCGGATGGTCACCGGCGTCGAGCACCGCACCGCGCTCTACAGCGGCTGGGACACGGTCGTCGCGGTCGGCGGAGACGTCGTCATCGTCGCCACCGTCTCGAGCGCCCTCGCCCTCGACCGCTCCACGGGCGCGCTGCGCTGGAGCGTCGCCGGCAGCGCGATGTACGCCCCGGCGCTGATCATCGGCACGAGCGTGCTGCTGACCACCGAGTGGGGTGTGCTCACGCTCGCCGACCTCACCACCGGCAAGCAGCTGTGGCAGACCAACCTCGCGCTGCGCGTGTTCAACGCCGGCGTCGCGATCAGCGACGGCACCGCGTGGGTTCTGACCGTCGACGGCAAGGTCATCGGCGTGCGGCTGTCGGACGGTGCGCGCCTGGGCTGGCTGCAGCAGAGCCTCGGCTACACCTTCGGTCGGCCGGTGATCGACGGCAAGACGCTCGTCGTGGGCGACCAGAACGGTGTCGTCCACGGCATCTCCCTGCCCTGAGCTTCCCCGCCCTGAGTTTTCCCCCGGGACCCGAGCCTTGAGAAAGGACCGACTATGGGACTCACCCGAAGACAGTTCATCGTGACCGGCGGCGCCGTCGCCGCGACCACCCTCGTGGCCTCCCCGGCGTTCGCCACGCCGGCCGCGAAGGAACCCCGCGGCCAGTGGCTCGTCGGCGACACGCACGTCCACGACGACCACTCGTCCGACGGCAGCCTGCCGCGCCAGCAGTCGAAGCAGACGCTGCCGGGCAACCTGCCCGTCGGCGACCAGATCGGGCAGGCCGAGCGCACGGGGCTCGACTTCCTGCCGCTCACCGACCACCGCACGTACGACCAGCACTGGGATCCCCAGTGGACGTCGGACAAGCTGCTGCTGATTCCCGGCGAAGAGGCGAACGGTTCGCCGCACGCGATCGTGCTCGGCGCGGTCGACGCCATTGTGGACGGTGCCAACCCACCCGGATCCGCGGCGTTCCGGCACGTACAGCAGTCCATCTGGGACGCGCGCTCGCAGGACGCCGTCTGGCACGTGGCCCACCCCGACGACGGTGAGTACACCCCCGACGCGGGGCCCAACGACAACGCCAGCGTGCAGGGCGTGCACAACATCGAGGTCCTCAACGTCTCGACGAACCCCGACGCGCAGCTCGACTACGCCGAGAACCGCTGGAACCACGGCTTCCGCACCGGCGTCACCGCCGCGAGCGACTGCCACTTCCGCGAGCTGTGGGGCATCGCCGGACCCGGCCAGCCGGCCACCCGCGTGTTCGCCGCCGATCGCAGCGTCCGGTCCGTCCTGGACGCGCTGAAGGCCGGCCGCACCACGGTGTCCTCGGGCGTCACCGGCCCGTTCGTCACGATCGAAGCCGACCTCGACGGCGACGGCCGCTTCGAAGCCATCGGCGGCGACGAGACGGTCGTCCACTCGCGGCACCTGCCGCGCCACGCGGCGCTGCGCGTGCGGGTCCGGCAAGGCGCCGGGGCGCGCCTGCTCGTCTACGCCGCGCCCGGCCGCTCCGCCGGGGCGGTGCTCGACACCACAGTTCGGGGCACCGACGACACCCGCGTCCTGCCGCTGACGCTGTCGGGCGACCACGAGTGGTTCCGCGCGGAGGTGCGCTCCCCGGGCAGCGCGTCCGGTGCCGACGCCGACCCGAACCTGCCCGACCAGCTGCGCGCGGCGACTTCGCCGGTGTTCGTCTCGGTCGGCCGGGTCGCCACTCCCGAGCCCGAAATCCCGTTGCCTGCCGCCGGATCCGGGCGAGACAACGCGACGTCGGTGATCGGAGCGGCCGGTGACTTCGCCGGGTTCGCCGACGTCGCCGTGGCCGGGGACGACGTGCACGTGGTGGCCGAGAAGCACGTGGCCGGGCGCAGCACCGTCGTCTACCGCCACCTCGACCGCCACGGCCGGGGACTGTTCGAGGTCGAGCTCTCCGGTGGTTCCGGCACGGCCACCGCGCCCCGGATCGCGGCGTCCGGCCGTGACGTGTGGGTGGTCTGGCAGGACGAACGCGGCCACGAGCAGCCGCACCGCCCCGCGATCTACCTGCGCCACAGCGCGCTCGGCGGCCTGCTGTTCGGCCCGGCCGTGCGCCTCGACGCCGGCACCGGCCGCGCGATCCACCCGGCCATCGCGCTGCTCGGCAGCGGCCGGCCCGTGGTCGCGTGGGCGGACAACACCGGCGGTGCTTTCGACGTGTACACCCAGGTCGTCGGCGTCGACCGCACGCCGGTCAACGTCTCGGCGGCCGGGAAGACGGTGAGCGCCGGCAACAGTACGGTCGATGCCCGTTCGCCGCGCTACCCCGCATCGCTGTTCCCGACCCTCGCCGTGGGCCGCGACGATCGCATCCTCGTCGCGTGGCAGGACAACCGCTTCGACCCGGATCCCCTGTGGACGGGCCACACCCCGCCCGCCGGGCAGCCGGCGAGCGGGGGCACGGACCCCGACAACTGGCAGATCCTCGCGGCCACCCGTGCGGGCACGCGCGGCAGCTGGAGTGGCGCCGTGCAGGTCAGCGCGGCGACCGACCGAGCCGACCGGCACCCGAGTGCGAGCGTCGACCGCACCGGTGCGTTCGTCCTCGCCTGGGACAGCGGAGCGCTGCAGAGCTCGGGCGCCAACCTGTCGCTGCGGGCCGGCCACTCGGCCGACGGCGGGCGGACCTGGTCGCCGGCCGAGCCGTTCGCGGCGGAGCCGGCGGCGATGAGCCAGCGCCCGCGCCTGAGCCGCGACCCGGACGGCACGGTCCGCGCCGTCTGGTACGACTCGCGGGCGGCCGACTGGCGCTGGAAGGTGTTCACCGCACGGCTCACGCCGGCGGGCTGGTCGGCGCCGGCGCAGGTCACGAAGCCGGCCAACGCCACGTTCCCCGCGGCCTCGGGCGGAGTCGTCGTGTTCACGAGCGACCGGGGCGCCACCCGCGGCCAGCGTGACGGGACGCAGCAGGTGCACCTCCTGGACACCGGCGGGAGGTGACGGTGCGCCGCCTGCCCGCCCGTGGTGCACCGAAGCCGTCCGGCTTCAGACGGGCAGGATGGACCTCAGGCAGATCGAGTTCTTCGTCGTCGTGGCGCAGGAGCTGAACTTCACGCGCGCGGCGGTACTCGCGCACGTCAGCCAGTCCGGGTTGCCGTCTTCGGTCCGGAGCCTGGAGCGGGAGCTCGGCACCCGCCGTTCGACCGGTCGCCGCGGTCGGTGACGCTCACCGCCGGGCACGCGTTCCTCCCGCGCGCCCGGCGGATGCTCGCCGACGCGCAGGCCGCGCAGCGCGAGCTCGCCGAGGCGGCCGACGGGGCGGGCAAGCTCGCGCTCGGGCGCCGAGCAGTGCCTTGGCGACACGGTCGACCTCCCGGACCTGCTCGGCGCGTTCCGGGCCCGCTACCCGGGCACCTCGCTGCGGGTCGAACAGCTGGCGGGGCAACAGATCCTCGAGCGGCTCCGCCACGGAGAGCTGGACGCGGCCCTGCTCGCCCTGCCCGGTGACCCGCCGGTGGAGCTGCCCGGGTTCGAGGTGACCCGCGACGGCTTCGAGCTGCTCACCGCACCGGGCCACCTGCCGGCGGCCGGCCCGTTCTCGTGGGCGGTGCTGGAAGCGGACCCGTTCGTCGACTTCGGTGCCGGCTGGACCGCGCGGCAGGTCGTGGGCGACGCGTTCGCCGGCCGCCGCGGGCGCACCTCCGCGTGCGTGGTCGACGACGTGCACCTGCTGCTCGACCTCGTGCGCAACGGCTCCGGCGTCGCGCTCGTGCCGGCGTCCTACGCGGCGAAACCGCAGGGTGAGGGGCTGGTGCGGACCGCGGTGCCGGAGCCCGACCTGGCGTGGGTCGTGCACTTCGCCTGCCGCCCCGGCGCCGGCCGCCCGTCGTGCTCGTTCGCCGAGCTGCTCGTGGCGGCCGAGGTCGTGGCGGACGTCCGGTCGGTGCTCGGGGAACGCCTGCGTGCCTGAGTCGGGCGTTCTCCAGCACGGCGCGCGAGCGCAGCGTGCCTTCGGGGAGCCGACCGAGCACGGCGGCGGCCTCGCGCATCGGGAAGCGGTCGCCGACCGTGCGCCCCCGGCCCTGCGCGGCGAGCCGCAGCACCTCCGGCCATCTGCGCGCCGTTGCCGAGGATGGCCGCCTTGATCGTCTGGGCCTTGGCGAACGGGAATTCGGCGAGCTTCAGGACAACCCCGGCCACGAGCGTGCCATCCCAGGCGAGCGAGGCGAGGGTCTGCTCGGTGACCGTCGTGGACGGGGCGGAGGTGAGCACGGCGTCGAGCTCGTTCGCGAAGACCTCGGCCGGGTCCTCGCGGGTCGAATCGACCACGCGGCTCGCACCCAGCTCCCGGGCGACGTCGAGGTGGTCGCGGCTGCGGCCGATCGCCACGACCTCGGCACCGGTGAGCGCCGCGAGCTGCACGGCCATGTGCCCGACGCCGCCGAGCCCGTAGACCCCGACCTTCGCGCCCGGGCCGACGTCCAGCTTGTCGAACGTGGTGCTGCCAGACAGAACAGCGGCGACGAGGCCGAGCGCCTCCGGCACGCGGTAGGTGTGGGCGGCGTTGGCGAGCAGGTACTCGGCGTACCCGCCGTCGACGTGTTCACCGGTGATGCGGCGGCGGTGGCACAGCCGCTCGCGCCCGGACGTGCAGTACTCGCACTCCTCACCCGCCCACCACAGCGGCTGCACCCCGACCCGGTCGTCGGCCGAGAAAGGCTTCGACCCCGTCCCCGATCGCGGCGACGGTGCCGGTGACCTCGTGGCCGGGGACGACGGGGCTGATGCCCGGCACCCCGCCTGCCCACTAGCCACCCTCGACCAGGCGCAGGTTCGACCGGCACACCCCGGAGCCCGCCACGTGGATCAGGAGCCGGTCGGGGCCGGGCTCGGGCGTCTCGATTTCGCGCGACCGCTATGGCTTCTCGGGACACGTTCTGCTTCGCTCCGGCAGTGTCGAGCGGGTGAGGCCGGCCTCAGGCCGAAGTCGCGGAGCGCGGCACGCGGAAACTCGTGCGCGAGCCGGTCGAAGAACCGGTTGTCCCGCCGGTTCCGGCGGCCCTGTTGGTCGAAGACCGGATCGCCCGCGACGGCGTGGCCTTCGAGTCGGTGCGCCCGGGCGAGGACGGGCCGCCCAGTGGCTACACGTGCCCCGACTGCCGGGGCGCGCTGATCGCGATCGACGGCTCCCGCGAACGGTTTCGGTGCCGCATCGGCCACGCCTGGACGGCCGAGGCCCTGCTCGGTGCCCGCGACAGCGAATTCGAGCACGCCGTCTCGACGGCGTTGAGGTCCCTCGACGAGAAGGCCGGGCTCGCGCGCAGGCTCGAGCGCCGCTCGCGCGATCGGGGGCAGTGGTCCCTCGCGGGCTTCTACGCGCGATCCGCCGGTGAAGCCGCCGCGCCCCTTGCGCCGTTTCCTCGTCGACTCGCTCGGAGACGGTACGGAGGAGGCCGCTGCGCAGTGACTGTCCGGCCGCTCGAACTGTCGCGGCTGCGCCGCGAGAACTCGACCGTGGTGACCGCCGCCGGTGACCTCACCCTCGACGGCTACCCCCAGCTGCGGGACTACCTGCTGAAGTCGGCCGCCGAAGACCCGGACGGGCTCATCGCGGACATCAGCGGGCTCGCCATCCAGGATCCGGCGCTGGTGAGTGTCTTCACGCTGGTGGCCATGCGGATCGGAGAATGGCCCGCGATCCCCTTCGCCGTCGTCTCGACCCGGACGGAACACCGCGACTTGCTCCGGCGGCGCACCGTCGACCGGTTCGCCGCGGTCCATGCCGACACCACGGCCGCGGAGGCGGGGCTCGACCGGCCGGTGCGGCTCAGGGCGCAGCAGGAGTTCGCCCGTTCGCCGCGGTCGGCCGCGTGGGCGCGGCAGTTCGTCACGGCGAAGTGTGCGGAGTGGGCGGTGCCTCACCTGCGTGACGACGCGTGCCTGGTCGTGAGTGAACTCGTGGAGAACACGATCGAACACACGACGTCAGCGCCCCGGGTGCGGCTGGATCTGCGTCGCGCGATGTTCACGATCGCCGTCGCCGACGACAGCCTGGTGCCGGCCCGGCTGCACGAAGGCCTGGGCCTCGCCGAACGGGGCCTCGGACTGAAGGCCGTCGCGCAGATCGCCCGTGCGTGGGGGTGCAGCCGCGTGTGGTCCGGCGGCAAGATCGTCTGGGCGGTCCTCGCCACACCCGCGAAACCCCGATGATCTGCTGCCGCGAGTAGCGTGTCAGAGCGCGACGGAACCGAAGCACGAGCCCAATGGCGAATTCGAGGCGGTCCTCGCGTACTTGAAGGAATCGCGGGGGTTCGACTTCACGGGCTACAAACGCAGCAGCCTGATGCGGCGGGTGCGGCGGCGCAAGACGCAGATCGGGATCGAGAGCTACGGCGACTACCTCGACCAGCTGCAGGTGAACGCCGACGAGTTCGTCGCGCTGTTCAACACCATCCTGATCAACGTCACGGGGTTCTTCCGCGATCCCGACGCCTGGGACTACCTCTGGACGAGCTGCGGGAGCACGCGTTCTCCGCGAGCCCGGTCGCGCAGATCGTGGTGACGTCGTAGGAGCTGACCGCGCTCGTGAACCAGCAGGCCGAAGTCGCGTTGGGACTGTCCGAACGCGACATCGGGCGGCCGCTGCGGCTCGAGCGCCGCTCGCTGCGGATCAAAGACGTCGAGTGGCACCGCGGTGGCGAGACCGTGTGGTACGAGGTGCACGTCAACCCGTTGCTGACCAAGGAGAAGGACCTGCTCGGCGTTTCCGTGGTGTTCCACGACGTGAGCTGGGCGCGGCAGTTGCTGACGGAACTCGAGCACACGAACCGGCAGCTGGAGTCGGCCTACGAGGAGCTGCAGTCGACCATCGAAGAGCTCGAAACGACGAACGAGGAGCTCCAGTCGACGGTCGAGGAGCTGGAGACCATGAACGAGGAGCTGCAGTCCACCAACGACGAGCTCCAGACGATCAACGACGCCCTGCGTGAACGCAGCCTCGACCTCGACGAGGTCAACGAGTTCCTCGAATCGGTCCTCACGTCCATCCGCGCCGGCATCGTCGTGATCGACACCGAGATGCAGATCAAGGCGTGGAACCGCGGTGCCGAGGACGTGTGGGGCCTGCGGCGGGAAGGGGCCGAAGGCTCGCATCTGCTGAACATCGACATCGGCCTCCCGCTGGCCGACCTGCGCCCCGCCGTGCGCGAAGCGCTGACCGATCCGGGCTTCCACACCGAGCTGATGCTGAACGCCATCAACCGCCGTGGCCGCAAAGCCGTGGTCCCGGCTGCTGTGCAGCGCGCTGCGGAGCTCGGGAGGGCAGAGCCAGGGCGCGCTGCTGGTGATGGAGGAAGTGGAGCAGAACTCGGCGGCGTGAGCTCCGGGTGCCTCGCTCGCATAGTGGCGGCCCCAGTCGCACACGCAACCGATAGTTGCGCGTAGCGGCGCCGACGGCTAACCTGCAACCATCGGTTGCGAATTGAGGGAGAAAGCCATGGAGTACGGCACCATCGAACGTGAGATCCACATCGACGCCAGCCCCGAGGTCGTCTACGAGGTGATCACGAAACCGGAGCACATCGCCGCGTGGTGGGGCTTTGACCTGCAGGTTCCGGCGTCTGCCGGTGCGACCGGGCGGATGACCAGGCCCCGGCGCGACGGGAGCGGCACGCTGGTCGTCCCCCTGGCGGTCGTCGAAGCGGAGGCGCCGCGGCGGTTCGCGTTCCGCTGGGCCCACCCCGACGGCCGGCCGGCGACACCGCAGAACTCGTTCCTGGTCACGTTCCACCTGGCGCCCTCGGGCGAGGGGACGGTGCTGCGCCTCACCGAGGCCGGTTTCCGCGAGGTCGGCTGGGAGGCCGCGCGGCTCGAGGCGTACCACCGCGACCACAGCGCGGGCTGGGACGAGCACCTCGGCGCGCTCGGGGCGTACGCCGCCGGCCTGGTGCGGGCGTGACCACGCCGGTCGACGACGAGCTGTGGGCGGCGCTCGGTGATCCCACCCGGCGGCGGCTGCTGGACGTGCTCCTGGCCGACGGCTGGGGAACGGCGACGGGACTGAGCGGCCGCCTTCCGGTGACGCGGCAAGCGGTCGCGAAACACCTCGGCGTGCTGGAACGTGCGGAGCTGGTCGTGCCGTGCAAGGACGGGCGAGAGGTGCGCTACGCGGTCAACGAAGCGCAGTTCGCCCGCGCGGTCGAGCAGCTGACGTCGGTCGGCGCGGCGTGGGATTCGCGGCTGCGCCGGATCAAGGCGATCGCCGAGTCGATCGAAGCCGCGCGCTCGCCGAAGCCCGATGAGTGATCAGTTCTTCGTCCACGGCTTGAGCTTCTCCGGGTTGCGCACCGCCCGGATGTGCGCGATCCGGTCGCGGGCGACGTCGAACGCCGGCACGCGCACGGTCTCGCAATCCTGGCGCACGACGACGCCGGGCTCGCTGTTGACCAGGCGTTCGAGGATCGTCAGGGCGGGGAGCCGGGGGAAGAGATCGACGAGGTAGCGGACGATCCGGTCGGCACCCTCGACCGGGTGCAGCACGGCCCGGCCGAGGCCGCCGCCGTCGGCGATGACCGTCGCGGCCGGGTCGAGCAGACCGACCAGCGCGTCGATGTGCTGCGCTTCCCGGCACGTTTGAAGGCCGCGACGATCCCGGCGCGCTGCGCGGGGCGGCGTCGCCGGGGCCCGCGCGGCGCGGATCCGCATGCGGGCCGAGGACGCGAGCTGGCGACAAGCGACGGACGTCCGGCCGACGACGGCGGCGGCGACCTCGGCGAACGGGTAGCGGAACACATCGTGCAGCACGAACGCGACCCGTTCCGCCGAGGTCATCGCGTCGAGCACGACGAGGAAGGCCAGGACACGGACTCGTCGAGCGTGACGCGGTCGGCGGGGTCGTCCCGCCCGGTGTTTCCGGGCAGCGGTTCCGGCACCCATTCGCCGACGTAGCGCTCCCGCCGTGCCCGCGCCGACCCAAGCACGTCGAGGCAGATCCGGCCGGCGACGGTCGTGAGCCAGGCGCCGGGCGAGTGGATCGCCTGCCGCTCGGATTCCGGCAGCGCGTACCAGCGCGTAGCTCTCCTGCACGACGTCCTCGGCTTCGGCGAGCGAGCCGAGGAGCCGGTAGACGAGGTCGAGCAGCTGCCGCCGCTCGCCGGGGTCGGCTTCGGTGGTCATGGCTGTCCGACGAACCAGCGCGGCGAAGTGCGAGGCCTGACGTTCCGCGCGGTCGCGTCGTCGGACTTGCGCTGACGACGAAAGGACTCCGCGATGACCGGCCGCTCCCGCCTGCTCGACCTCGCCCTGTTCTGCCCCGACCTGGATCGCTGGCCGGCGCGATGACCAAGACCGTCCACAACGGCGCCATCCCGGACGCGACGATCGCGCTGGTGCAGTTGCGCGCGGGACAGCTCGTGGGCAGCACGTACCACGCTGTGCGCCAGACGGGCCTGCTCCGCAACGCCGGTGAACCCGAAGACCGCATCACCGTGCTGTCGTCGTGGCGCGACTCCCCGTACTTCACCGAGGCCGAGCGCCTCGCTCTCGAGCTGACCGAAGCGGTGCTCACGCCCAGCCCCCGCGGGGAGCGCGTCCCGGACGTGCTGTTCGCCCGAGCCGTCGCTGGCTACGACGACAAAGCAGCTCGGGACGCTGACCGTGGCGATCGGGCAGATCGGCTTCTTCATCCCGGTGGGTCCGATCGCGAAACCGATCCCGGAGCGGCCGCCGGGGAAGAACTACAGCCCGGCCGGACAGGTGTGAGCGGCCGGTTTCCGGGAAACCTCCGACCCTCACCCAGAGGAGGTTTCGCATGGCGGACAACGAGAACGTGATCGACCTGCTGCTGGAGCAGCATCGCGAGGTCCGCGCGATGTTCACCGAACTGGAGACCGCGTCCGGTGCCCGGCGCACTGAGCTGTTCCACCATCTCGTGGGGCTGCTGGCGGTGCACGAAACCGCCGAGGAGGAGGTCGTGCACCCCGAGATCCGGGACCTCGAGCCGGCGGCGGAGACCGTCGTCGAGGCGCGAGTCGCGGAGGAGCGCCGGGCCAAGGAGCTGCTGAGCACGCTGCAGTCGATGGGCCCCGACGCCGACGGATTCGACACGCTGCTCGTCCAGCTGCGCGACGACGTGCTGGCGCACGCCGAGCACGAGGAACGGGAGGAGTTCCCGTTCCTGCGGGCGCACCGCACGCCGGAACGCTTGCGGGCGATGGCGGCGACCGTGCGGCTGGCCGAGGCGGTCGCGCCGACGCGGCCGCACCCCGGTGTGGAGAGCGCCACGGCGAACCTGCTGCTGGGTCCGCCGGCCGCGATCGTGGATCGCGCTCGTGACGCGATCAGGGCCGCGTTGCGGAAGTGATCACGGCGGGTACCCCGGGGCGATGCAGACGTTCCTCCCGTACCCGGACTTCACCGCCAGCGCCCGGGCGCTCGACCGGCGTCGCCTCGGCAAGCAACGGGTCGAGGCGCTGCAGGTGCTGCGGGCGCTGGTGGTGCCGGGCTACGGCTGGCGCCACCACCCGGCGGCGAAGATGTGGACGGGCTACGGCGAAGCGCTGACCCGGTACGGCCTGGACGTCTGCGACGTCTGGCTCGCGGCCGGCGGGGCGGATACCTGCGCGACCAAGCTGGCCGAGCAGTTCGGCGGGGCCGTCCGCACGCAGGCCGAGCTGGCGATGGCGGGGGAGCTGCCGCCGTGGCTGGGGGACGACGCGCTGCACCGCAGCCACCGCTCGGCATTGGTGCGCAAGGATCCGGACCACTACGCGCCGTTGTTCCCCGGCGTCCCGGCCGACCTGCCCTACGTCTGGCCGGTGTCGGATCGCGGTCCCGCGGGCCGGGTTTAGCCCGGGCGGTGCAGGGAACTCCGGTGCTGCTGCGGGCGCCGTGAGGAGGCCCCATGACCACAACCGTACTTCCCGGCGGAGCCGCCTCGGCTCCGCGCTTCGAGCGCCCCCTTCGTCCGCGCGAACGGGAAGGTCCGTTCGGACCGGCCGAGCTCGCCGCGTACCACCGCGACGGCTACGTGGAGGTGCCCGGACTCCTGGGGGTGGCGGAGGTGGAGGCGGTCCGCGCACGGCTGGCCCGGCTCATAGCGCAGCCGGCCGCCGCGCGGCCCGTCTCCTCGCTGTGGCTGGTCGGAGAGCTGGCCCGGGACTCGCGTCTGCTCGACCGGGCCCGCCAGATCCTCGGCGCGCGGGTCCGCGTCCACCACGGCCTGATCGACGACCTGCCCGCGTTCGCCGGCAAGGGGTTCGCCTGGCGCTCCGATCTCGAGCGGTGGCACACCGGCGACGACACGGCCGCGCCCCGGGCGATGACCGTATCGCTCGTCCTGTGCGCCAATCTGGCCGTCAACGGCGGTCTGCTCCTCATCCCCGGCTCGCACCGCACCATCGTCTCGCGCTCGGAAGGTGCGCTGCCGGTCGAGGTGATCCGCGGTCTGACCGACCGGCGCGGGATCCACCAGTTCACCGGAGCGCCGGGTACCGCCTTGTTCTTCGACGCCCACCTCCTGCACGGCTCGGGCGACAACATCACGCCCTACCCACGTACCAACGTCTCGGTGACGTTCACCGGCGCCGAGCCGGCCTGACGTCAGCTCCACCTCTGGACGACCGCGGTGGTGAGCGTCGCGGCGATCAGCTCCAGGTCGCGGTCGGTGGACTCGGTCGCCGCGCCGGGCCGGCCGCGCAGGCCGGCTCGACTGATCACGTCACCGGCGCCGGGCGTCTCGGTGTCGCGAGGTTCGACCCGCACGCGGCCTTCGACGAGCACCAGCACCGGGTCGGGCAGAGTCGACGCGAGCAGTTCGCGCAGGTGGCCGACAGCGACCTCTGGCATCGGGTTCCTCCGGATGGCTGGGCTCTCAGGTGACGGCCGGGCCGGATCGGAGCTGCCCGACAGGTCTTTGAGGAACTCGCGGCACTGCTTCGCGCGGGCTGAGTCTTCCTCCATCACGCGGCGGAAGAAGTCCGCGATGTCCCGGCGGTCCGCGTTGTCCGCGTCGCGGACGTACTCCGTAGTCGTGCCCGGCCTTGAGCGAGTGGTACTGCACCGACACGAGGTCGAACGTGACGTCGTCGAACCCGGTCTCTCCGGTAGCCATCAGAGTGGTCCTCTCACGGTGGTGCTGGACTCGTGGCTCGCCGGATTCCCCCGGGCGCGCCGGGCAAACACCCGGGCGTGAGAAGTCCTTTGTGCTCACTCGCCGGGGAGCACCGGCCGGCCGCCGACCGGGAACTGGTCGCGGCTCGGCACGGGGTGGTCACGGGCCGGGCTGGGGCCGGTCGTCGCGCGGGAAACGGAGTCGGTGCGACCAATGCGGTCTCCGTGGCCACCGGAGCGCTCTGCTCGCGGCCGCGCCGTCCCATCGGGGAAATCATCGCGCCTCGCTTGGGCGGGGGGAGGGATCCGTCGCACCCGGTGGGGCGGGGCAGGGACGTCGAGTGCATCCGCTGCCCCGGCCGCCTGGCTCGCGGCCGGGTCGTAGGCGTGGCCGTCGAGCCAGCGGGCGGCGAGGTGGATCAGCAGGGTGACCAGCCCGAGGCCGCCGAGGAGGATCAGCGGACCGACCAGAGTGCTCACCCGCCCAGCGTGCGTCCGCGCCCCCGGCGGTGACCGCATCCTGACCGGAGCTTCACGCCGGCGCCCGCGACCTTGACGGCGCCTTGATCGCGGCGCCACTCCGACGTGCGGGCGGAGGTCCCGGGCCCGCTCGGGCTGCACGGTAGGGTTCGCGTCGGTGTCGAGCGGTCGGCGCGGCACGGCGCGGAGGAGGGGCACCGTGGGCAACGGTCAGCAGACGGCCGCGACGAGCGGCGGTCATCCGGCGCGGCGCAATGCCGCCGGGCTGGGGATCGTCGTCGGCGCACTCGGAGTGGTCTTCGGCGACATCGGGACGAGCCCGATCTACTCCCTGCAGACCGTGTTCAACCCGGAGGACCCGCACCCGGTCCCGGTGAGCGCGAACAATGTGTTCGGCGTGGTGTCCTTGATCTTCTGGTCGGTGATGATCATCGTCACGATCACCTACGTGCTGCTCGCCATGCGCGCCGACAACGACGGCGAGGGCGGCATCATGGCCCTCATCACGCTGTTGCGCCGCTGGAGCGGCGAGCGCGGCCGCCGGGCGGCGCTGTTCCTGGCCGGGCTGGGCATCTTCGGCGCGGCCCTGTTCTTCGGCGACAGCATGATCACGCCGGCCATCTCGGTGCTGTCCGCGGTCGAGGGGCTCAAGACCGTCTCGCCCGACTTCGAGGACTGGGTCGTGCCGATCACCGCAGTGATCATCGTGGTCCTGTTCCTCGTGCAGCGGCGCGGGACGGCCGCGGTCGGGCGCGTATTCGGGCCGGTGATGATCGCGTGGTTCGTGATCGTGGGGGTTCTGGGCGCCATCGGCATCACCCACCAGCCGGGCATCCTCGCGGCGCTCTCGCCGACGTACGCGATCGGCTTCCTCGCCGGGCACTTCGGCATCGCGTTCTTCGCGCTGGCCACGGTCGTCCTCACAGTGACCGGCGCCGAGGCCCTGTACGCGGACATGGGTCACTTCGGCCGCAAACCCATCACCTGGGCCTGGGTTGCGCCGGTGCTCCCGGCGCTGACGCTCAGCTACTTCGGGCAAGGTGCGCTGATCCTGGAGAACCCCGCTAACATCAGCAGCCCGTTCTTCCTCCTCGTCCCCGGCTGGGGCAGGTTGCTCATGGTCATCTTCGCCACCGTGGCGACGGTGATCGCGTCGCAGGCCGTGATCACGGGCGCCTACTCGGTGGCGTCGCAGGCCGCACAGCTCGGCTACCTGCCGCGGCTGCGGATCGCGCACACATCCGAATCGCACATCGGGCAGATCTACGTGCCGTGGATCAACTGGCTGCTCATGGTTTCCGTGCTCACGCTGGTGTTCGCGTTCCGCAGCTCCGCGGCACTGGCGTTCGCCTACGGCATGGCGGTGACCTGCACCATCACGATCACCACACTGCTGTTCTTCTACGTCGCGCGCGCCAAGTGGGGCACACCGCGCTGGCTCATCGGGACCGGCGCGACGGTGCTGCTGGTCGTCGACCTGCTGTTCGTCGCGGCCAACCTCACCAAGTTCGTCCACGGCGGCTGGCTGCCGCTGCTCATCGGCATCACGGCGTTCACGATCATGACGACGTGGCAGCGCGGGCGCGAGATCGTCACCGCCGAACGCGCCCGGGCGGAAGGCTCCCTGCGCCAGTTCGTCGACAGCCTGCGCGACGGTTCGGCCGGCACGAGCGTCGTCCCCGGCACGGCGGTGTTCCTCAACCGCGGCGACGAGACGGCGCCGCTGGCCATGCGCGCCAACGCCGAGCACAACCACGTGCGCCACGCCCACGCCGTGATCCTGTCCATCGAGACCGAGCCGGTGCCGCGCATCGCCCCTGAGAACCGCCTGGTCGTCAACGACCTCGGCTACGCCGACGACGGCATCACCCACGTCACCGCGAAGTTCGGCTACCTGGAGACGCCGGTGGTGCCCCGCGCCCTCGCCACACTCGACCCGTCCGCCACGGAGGGCCGGCTGAACCTCGACGAAGCGTCGTACTTCCTGTCGAAGATCGAGCTGCAGCGGGGCTCGGAGAAGACGATGGCGGACTGGCGCAAGCGGCTGTTCATCGCCACTTCCCACATCACCGCGGATGCCGCGGAGTACTTCGGGTTGCCGAGGGACCGGACGGTGATTATGGGCTCGCACATCGAGGTCTAGCGTGACTCTCGAGCTCGTCTTGACCGTCCGGTGCAGGATGCTCGACGAGCAGGCGCGGTACCCGAGCTGACAGTCAGCCGCCGGCCAGGTCCAGGCGGTCGAGCATCTGCCACAGCACGCGGCGGCTCGCGGTGTCGGCGCGGGCGCGGGGAAGTTCGACCAGGGCGGTTTCCGCGGCCATCGCGATGAGGAGGCGGGCGGCAGGCGCGGCGGGGTGCCAGCCCATGGCGCGCAGGTCCGGGGCGGCGAGCTGGGCGAACGCGTCGTTGCGGGAGGCGACCTGGTCGCCGACGGCTTCGTCGTTGCGGGCCTCCAGCAGAAGCGCCTTGACACCGCGGGCGTGCAGGCACGCGTCGAGGTAGGTGCGCATGCCGCGGCGCAGGCGTTCGCGGCCGGGAGCGAGGCCGTCGATGGCTTGCTTTACCGCCCGCGTGATGTGGTCGTGGAACCGCTGGTGCAGCGCGCTGAGAAACGTACTGCGGTCCGGGAAGTGGACGTAGAAGGTGCCTTTCGCGACCCCGGCCGCCGCGACGATGCGGTTGACGCTCATGCCCGCGAGGCTGACGTCTTCGGCGACCTCGAGGCCGGCGTCGAGGAGGGCGTCGCGGGTGCGTTCGGCGGTTAGGTCGCGTGCGGTCACGAAGTGCAGCGTACTCATTCGCCGACCGATCGGTCATTGACTGGCCTGGCCCGCCGCGTGGTCTGATGACTGACCAGTCGGTCATCGAAAGGATGCGAAATACCTGGGGTGGAAGCGTGGTTCGGCCGCGTGGGCGACGACGAACGCAGTGATGGCCCGCCGGTCGTCCTGCGCAACGCGGTGCTGCGCGACCACACCGACTTCGCCGCTGTTGACGCTCCGCTCGTGCAGCGCCACCGCACGATCGCCGTCGACTGGGCGGGGCACGACCAGTCCGACCCGTGCCGGAGAACGTCCCCGGGCCGCTCCTCCCCGAAGTCCTGGCCGACGTGGTTCGCGAGTTTTCGCTGCCGCCCGCCGTCTTCGTCGGCAATTCCGTCGGCGGGTACGCGGCGGCGAAGTTCGCCCTCGACCACCCGGACCGCGTGTCCGGGCTCGTGCTCGTCAGCAGTGGCGGTTTCCACCGTCACCCCGGTGCCGCGCGCGTTCTGCCGGCGGCTGTACGTCCCCGCGCTCACTCGGCTGGTCATGCCGAAACTGGTGCCCGCACACCTGAAACCCCGCACCGGCCTCGACCGCGCCATCACCGGCGCGGCCGCGGCACGGGCGCGGACCCGCGAAGCGGCCCCGGCGCCGAGCTGGTCACCCTGCCTGCCGACCGGGCACGTCCCTTTCGCCTCGGACCCCTCGGATTCCTCGCCGCGGTCGAGCCGTTCCTCAGTGGACTCAGTACTCGGCCACGATGTCGTACAGCGCTGGATTCGCCTCGACCGCACGGGGTACGGTGCCCACGGATGCCCGGAACGCCGGGTTCTCCGTCGCCGCCTGCCACGCCTCGACGCTGTCCCAGTGCGCGACGTTCACCAGCTGGAACCGCGCGTCCGCGAGTTTCGCCCGGTGCAGCCGCGTGTCGCGGAAACCGGGCGCGTCGCGCATGAGTTTCGCCCGCTCCCGCCACTGCTCGACGAACGCGTCGATTTCGTCGGCGGGGATCTCGAACGCGTTGATGAGGGTGATGCCTTTTTCATCCATGGGTGAATTCTGGAACCTCGACCCCGGTGGAGGTCAAGTCCGCCCGGCCAGCGAGGCCGCACCGAGCAGACACAGCCCGATCGCGACGAGGTAGCAGATCACGTAGCCGGGGAAGCCCGCCGTCACCGTCGCGAGGATCAGCGTGCTCACCTGACCGCCGAGCCCGCCCGCGAGCCGGCGCACGGTGCTGTTGACCGAGGCCGACGCCGCCGCGACGGCGGGCTCCACCGCCTCGGTGGCGACCGCGCTGTCGGCCTGCAACGCAGCGCCTGCGCCGAGACCGAGCAGGACCATCCCGCCGGCCACGGCGAGCGCATCGGTCCGCGCGAGCGTGAGCACGCCGAGCCCCACCGCGACCAGCACCAGCCCGGCACCGGTGACGACCCGCGCGGTCGTCTTCCGGCTCACCACTCCGCTCACCGGCCCGCACACCGTCTGGGTGACTGCCAGCGGCAGCGTCAGCAGTCCGACGAAGGCGCTGTGCGCGCCGAGCCCGAAGCCGGCGTGCGCGGGCTCGGCGCGGGCGAACTGCGGCACGAGCAGGTAACTACCGAGCAGCGCCCAGCCGAGCCCGACGGTGGCGACGTTCGCCGCGGCGACCTGCCGGTTGCGCAGAATGCCCAGACCCACCAACGGATCCGTTGTCTTGCGCTCGTGGCGCACCCACGCCGGCGCCGCGACCGCGGCCACACCAGCAGCCCGATCGTGAGCGGTGCCGTCCAGCCGGCCGAGGCGGCGACCGTGAGCCCGTCGAGCAGCGCCAGCGCCGCCACCGGCACCAGCACGCTCCCCGCCAGGTCGAAACGCCCGATCGCGCGGTCTACGGGCTCCGGCACCCGGCGGGCCACGAGCCAGGCCGCGACGGCGACGAGCACTGCCCCGAACGCGAAGATCGCCCGCCAGGACACGAACTGCGCCAGCACCCCGCCCGCCGCGAACCCGATCGCCGTGCCGGCCCCGAAGCCGCCGGTGAGCAGGGAGATCGTGGTGGTCTGGCGGTCTTCGGGCACGCTCTCGCGCGCGAGGGCGAGCGCGAGCGGGTACACCGAGGCACCCACCTCCTGCACGGCGCGGAACCCGATCAGCACCGCCAGGTCCGGCGCCGGTGCGGCCCCGATCGAACCCACGGCGAACAGCGCGAGCCCGGTCAGCAGGAGCCTGCGGCGGCCGTGCAGGTCACCGAGGCGCCCCATCGCCATGGTGGCGACCGTGGCCACCATCAGGTACACCGTGCCCAGCCACGACGCCCATTCCGCGGAGCCGCCGAGTGCCCGCTGGACGTCGTGTACCGCGGGGACGATCGACGTTTGCTGCACGGCGAACGCGACGACGGCGGTGATCAGCGCGGGGGGTCGTGCCGCGCTGGGTGGCGGTCTCGGTCTTCACTGCGCTGCTCCAGGTGCCTGGCGAGGGCGGTCGGGGACGAGGCTTCCTCTTGCGATGGGCCGGCTTCATCCGCCGCGCGGAAGCGGCGGTCCGCGAGCACACGCAGCGCCGCAGCTGCGGCGGCGACGGCGGGCGCGGCGAAGATCGCACCCGGCACGCCCGCTTCCGTGCCGCCGGCCGCGATCGCCAGCAGCACGACGAGGGGATGCAGGTGCGCAAGACTGCCCGTCAGCACCGGCCGCCGCACGTGCGCTTCGAGCTGCTGCACACCGACCACGACCACCAGCAGGATCAGCGCGGTGACAAACCCGTTGCCCAGCAACAAGCGAGCACGGCGAGCGTGCCGCTCACGAAAGCGCCGAGGAAAACCAGCACGGCGAGCGGCAGCGCGAGCGGGACGTCGAGCACGACGAGGCCGGGGCCGATACCCGGGGCGTCGAGCAGCGCGATGAGCGTGGTGGTGCGGACGTAGTGGACGATGCTGCGGAACGCCGCGTGCCGGCTTCGTCGACGAATCCGGCGATGGCGGGCCGCACCAGGCGCAGCCCGGTGGACCACATCCGCGGTCCGCCGGAGAGGACCAGGGCGAGCGTGACGATCGCGAGCAGGCCGCCCGCGATCGCTTCGGTGAGGGTGCCGAACACGCCGAGCGTGCCCGAAAGCAGCGCCTGCTGGTGCTGGTCGAGCCACTGTTCACCGCGGCGCAGCAGGAGCTCCAGTTGCTGGTCGCCCACGTGCCACGGGCTCGCACGCAGCCAGTCGCGCAGGCGGGCGACGCCGGTGCCGACTTCGTCGCCCAGCCGCGGGAGTTCGCGCTGCACGGCGAAGACCACGAACGTCAGCAGCCCCGCGACGACAGCCGTGCCGAGCATCATCGCGAGCACCGTGGCGAGGCCGCGGGCGACGCCGTGGCGGGCGAAGAACCCGGCCACGGGCTGCAGGAACGCCGCGAGCAGGACCGCCATCCGACGGGGATCAGCACGAAGCTCAGGTTCGTGATCGCCTCGCACAGGGCCCACAGCGCGAGCAAGATCAGCAGTACCTCCGCGGCCACGACCGCCACCCGGTGCAACCCGCGCGCGCTCAGCCGCAATCCACTGCCCGGTGATCGTTCCTCCGCCACGCGAACGGGGTAGCCGGTGGCGAAGCGGTTGACCGTCCGGTGCCCTGTTCGGGTCACGGCCGACTGCGGGAAAGGCGGGTGGTGGCGAGTGGATTCGTGGTGGCTCGCCGTCCCTGCAGCGGTGCTGGGCGCGCTGGCCTTCGGTACGACCGGGGCCCTGCAGCACCGCGCGGCGCGCGAAACGGGTCAGCTCGGCGCGGTTCGCTTCGGCATCCTGCGATCGCTGGTCACGCAACGGCAGTGGCTCGCCTCCCTCGGGGCGAGCGCGGCCGGCGTGGTGCTGCAGTGGGTGGCGTTGAGCACCGGGCCGCTCGTGCTCGTGCAGCCGGTGCTCGCGCTCGGGCTGGTGTTCGCGGTGCTCGCTCGCCGTCGGCCCGACCGCGTGGTGCTCGGCGGCAGCGCGCTGACCGCCGGCGGGATCGCGGTGTTCCTGGCCGTGGCACGTCCCTCACCGGGTGCGGACCGGCTGACCCTCGGCGAAGTCGTACCGCTCGCCGCGGTGCTCGCGGGTGTGCTGGTGGTGTCCCTCGTGGTCGCGGCGCGCAAGCCCGGTCAGCCGCGGGCACTCGCCCTCGCCGCCGCCACCGGGGTGCTCTTCGGCGTCACCGCGTGCCTGGAAGCTCGCCGCCGCCGATTTTGCCCACGGACCGCTCACCGCGGTGACCGACTGGCCGCTGTACGCCGTGATCGTGTGCGGAGCCGGCGGATTCCTGCTGAGCCAGAACGCTTTCGCGCCGAGGTCGCGCTCTCACCGGCGCTCGCCCTGATGCTCGCGCTCGACCCGGTCGTCAGCGTGCTCATCGGCTGGCTCTGGCTGGGGGAACGGGTGCACCGCGGCCCGGCGGCGCTCGCCGGCGAGTGCGCCGGGCTGGCGATGCTGCTGGTGGGCCTTGTGGTGCTCAGCCACCGGGCACCGCAGGCCGTGCGGGCGTCGGTCAGCGCGTGAAGGCCGACACCGCGCACAGCGCGGCCCAGCCCAGTGCCGCGGCCACGACCGTCGGGCGAGCACACCGGTCCGGCAGGCCGAACCCGAAGACGAGGGCGTCCGCCGTGTCCGACGCGATCCGCGCGCTCAACGCGGTACGCAGCGGCGCGCCGTCCGGGGCGAGCACTATCCCGAGCCCGATGGCGGTGTCGCGCGGGCCGATCGCCGCGACGAGCGTGCGCACCCCGGTGGTCGTGGGCAGGCCGCACGGCTTCGTCAGCACGCGGGGAAAACGATGGTCGTCGCCCTGTACGCCCCGGTCGCGGCGCCGAGGGCGCGGGTCAGCACGGGCATGGTCACCTCCTGGTCAACGCGGCGGGTACGCGGACGCCGCCGGCTCACGCACGGGTTTCGGCTCCGGCCCCGCGGGTAGCCGCCGGCATGACCAGTTCCGAACCGGACCCCCGCCCCGACACGACTCTCGACCGCGAACTCAGCGGCGCCGCCGAGCTGACACCGGACGAGCAACGCGAACTCGCCGAACGCGAAGCAGCGAGCGACCGCGAGGGCAGCCGTGAGCGCGGCTGACGCGGTGCCGACGCTCGAAGCGGCCCGCGGGATGGGTGCGCTGCCCGAGATCGTGGTGAACACCGCGACGGACCGCGCCCGCGGGTGGTTCACCGACGTCATCGGCGTGCCACCGGACGATGTGCCGTGCGAGGGCACCCGCCGCACGTGCGCTTCGCGTGGCCGGCCGGGAGCGCGGACTTCACCATCGAGAGTGCCGGTGCCGGTTCGAGCCGGGTTTCCGTGCAGCTGAAGTGTTCCGGGCCGGGTGATCTCGCCGACCGGGTGCTCGGCAGCCTCGCCGACCGCGTCGACGACAATTTCACCCCCGGCTGACCGGGAGGTGTGGGACGGCCGGGGCGGGGCACCCCGGAGCCATGAACAGGAACCTCCTCGCCGGTCTCGCCGCGGGCGCGGCCGGTGCCACGGCGTTGAACGCCGTCACCTACGCCGACATGGCTCTGCGGGGCCGCCCGCCGAGCACGACGCCCGAAGAGACGGTCGCCCGCGTGGAAGAGCTGACCGGCCGTGGCCTGCCCGGCGGTGAACAAGTCGCAGGCCACCGGCGCTCGGGACTCGGCGCGCTGCTCGGATTGGTCACGGGTACGGGCGTCGGGCTCGTGTACGGACTCGTCCGGTCGCGGCTGGACCGCGCGCCCGCTCTGCTGCTCGTCCTCGGCGCCGCGGTGGCGGCGAACGTGGGTTCGGCCGTGCCGATGGCCCTGCTGGGTGTGACGGACGTGCGCGACTGGGATGCCGACGCGTGGCTGTCGGACCTCGTACCGCACCTCGCGTATGGCGCGACGACCGCCGCGACCTGGGAGCTGCTGAGCGGGAAGTGACCGGTTCCCGTGCGGGCGCCGAGATCTGATCGATGATCAGGGCAAGTGTTGCATACTGCAATGGTGTCGTCCGCCAACGAACTGTCCCGCCCCGTGTGCGCGCCCGCCTTCCGTTCGGGCGCTGGCTGCGCGAACGCGCCTCCGGGCTCGTTGCCCTCGCGCTGCTGATCGGGGCCGGAGCCGGCCTGGGCGCAGTGGTGTTCCGGTGGCTCATCACCGCGTTCACCCGGCTGTTCTCCGGGCGGGACGACTACTCCGCGGCCGGCCGCGCCGCACACCCGTGGTTCCTGGCGCTCGGGCCGTTGTTCCTGCTGGCGCCCGTCGTCGCCGGGCTGTCTACGGGCCGTTGGTGCAGAAGTTCGCGCCGGAAGCCCGCGGCCACGGTGTCCCCGAGGTGATGTTCGCCGTGGCCGAGCGGAGGCGGGCGGATCCCGGCGCCGGTGAGCGCCGTGAAGGCGCTGGCCTCGGCGCTGACGATGGAGTCCGGCGGGTCCGTCGGGCGGGAGGGGCCGATCGTGCAGATCGGTTCGGCACTCGGGTCGACGCTCGGGCGCGTCGCGCGGCTGCCCGAGCCCAGGTTGCGTGTGCTGGTCGCGTGCGGTGCGGCCGGCGGGATCGCGGCCACCTTCAACGCGCCGCTCGCCGGACCGTTCTTCGCGATGGAGGTGATCCTGCGGGACTTCGCGGCCGAATCGTTCGGTGCGGTCGTGCTGGCGAGTGTCACGGCGAGCGTGGTGGGCCGGGCCGTGTTCGGGAACACCCCGTTCCTCGACCTGCCGCCGTTCGGCCTGGCCAACACGGTCGAGTACCTGCTCTTCGGGGTGCTGGGCCTGGTGGCCGGGACGTGCGGGGTGGCGTTCACGCGCGTGCTCTACCTGGTCGAGGACGTGTGCGACCGGCTGTGGCGCGGGCCCGAGTGGCTCCGGCCGGCTGCCGGTGGCGTGGTGCTCGGCGGACTGCTGCTGGTGCTGCCGCAGATGTACGGCGTCGGTTATCCGGTGCTGCAGAACGCCGTCGAAGGCCGCTACGCGCTGGCGTTCCTGCTGGTGCTGCTCGTCGGTAAGGTGCTGGCCACGAGCCTCACGATCGGCATCGGCGGGTCGGGCGGCGTGTTCGCGCCGTTGTTGTTCATCGGTGCGATGGCGGGGACGGCGTTCGGCATCGTGGTGCACAGGAGCCCGCCCTCGGTGACTGCCTCGCCGGGGGTCTACGGACTGATCGGGATGGGTGCAGCGTTCGCGGGGGCGGCCCGGGCGCCGATCACGGCGGTGATCGTGCGTTCGAACTCACCGGCCAGTACTCGGTGATCCTGCCGATGCTGATCGTGATCGTGATCGCGACCGCGATCAGCCGCGCGCTGAGCCGGGACACGATCGATACCCCGAAACTGCGCCGCCGCGGGGTGGACCTGGACTGCTCACCCGCGGCGCGGCGGCTGGGCGGGAAGCCCGTCGCCGCCGTCGTCGAGCCGTTGTCGCAGCCGCTCGACACCGCGGTGCCGCTCGCGGCGGCGGCGCACGCACTGGCGGTGTCCGGGCACGGCGTGCTGCCGGTGACGGCGGGCAGTGAGTACCAGGGTTGTGTGACCGCGCGCGCCGTCGCCGACGCGGTGGCGCGCGGTCCGAGGGAATGTCGGCGACCTGGTCGAGCTGCCACCGGAGGTGACGTGCGAGACCAGCCTGGCGGACGCAGTGCAAGCAACTCGCCGACGCACCCGGCACCGGCCTGCCCGTGCTCGGCGCGGGACGCGAGCTGACGGGCTGGCTCACCCACCAGGCCGTTCGCACCGGTCTGTCCGAATAGGACCGCGGTCAGAACCAGGCGGCGTCGATCGAAGTCCTGGCGGGTGGTTCGCCGCCCGCCTCGGCGAAGGCCGTCAGCGCTTCGACGAGGCCGTGCCGCGCGCCTTCGGGCATCTTCGCGACGATCCGTGCGATCTCACGGCGTCGGCGGCCGGTGACGAGGCGCACGACGCGCTCGCCCTCGCCGGTGAGCTCGACGACGATCTCGCGCCGAGACGATGGGCTGTCCTGGCGCGCCACCATGCCGACGGCGACGAGGCGGTCGACCATGCGGCTCGTCGTCGACGGGGTGACGCCGACGAGTCCGGCCAGCGCCGCTTGGTTCAGCGTGCCGCGCGAGTGCAGGATCACGAGCACCCGGAACTGGGGGAGCGTGATCAGGTCACCGGCCGCGGCGATGGACCGCGCGGACACGGCGACGAGCAGCCGCGACGCGGTGAGCACGGCGTCGGTGACCGCGTCGGCGGTGGTCGCGGGTACATCGGTCGAGGGGCGGGCCATGGCTCCAGTGTGCCGCACGGGAACCCGGGGCGGTGGCCCTCACGTGTGGTGTCCGCGCTCGGCGGCCGCACGGGCGGAGCGGATCGTGAGGTGCAGGTCGAGCAGGTCGCCCGCGTGGGCGGCCCAGATGAGGCGCGCGACGAGCCGTTCGCCGGTCACGACCCGGACGCGCCGCCGCTCGGCGGCGAGGGCCTCGGCGAACCGCAGCAGGACCCGGACCCCGGCGACGGAGATGTCGCTGGCCGCGGTGACGTCGACGACCACGTCGGATCTGCCGTCGAGCGCGGCGGTCTGCAGCTGCTGGCCGAAGTCCGCGGCGCCCGCGGTGTCGAGGGGACCTCTCACCTGCACGGTGCGGACGCGTTCTTTGACGAGCACGGCCTCGTCGGCTCCGGGCAGCGGGCCGGCCGTTCGCCGCCGGGCGGTCATGCGCGGGCTCATTTCGTTGTGGGGCAGAGGATGCTGTCTACACACCTACCCGTGCGGCGGGCGCGTTACCCGGACGTTCACCCGGTCGGACCATCGCGGCCGTTTCGACCGCTGATCGACGGGTACGCGGACGGCATGACGATGCGCGCAGTTCAGATCAGGGAGTTCGGTGGTCCCGAGGTGCTGACCCCCGCCGAGGTGGAGCTGCCCGAGCCTGGGCCGGGGGAGGTGCGGATCCACGTGGCGGCGGCTGCCACGAACCCGGTCGAAGCGAAGATCCGCCAGGGCGTGGCGATGCCGGAGCTCGAGCTGCCGGCCGTGCTGGGCGGCGACGTGGCGGGGATCGTCGACGCCGTCGGCGCCGGGGTGACCGACCTGGCGGTGGGGGACGAGGTCTTCTGCACGCCGGAGCTGACCGCGCGGTGGGGCGGATACGCCGAGTTCTGCGTGGCCGCGGCCGCGATCGTCGCGCCCAAGCCGCAGGGCCTGAGTTTCGTGGAAGCGGCGGCGATCCCGCTCGCCGGGGGTACGGCGTGGGAGGCGATCGTGCGGCGGCTGGCCGTGCGGCCGGGCGAGACGGTGCTGGTGCAAGGCGGCGCCGGGGGCGTGGGGAGCTTCGCCGTGCAGTTCGCGGTGGCCGCCGGCGCGCGGGTGCTCGCGACGGCGGGGCCGGGAAACCAGGACCTTCTGCGGGAGCTAGGCGCGGTCGCCGTGGACTACCGGAGCGCCGACGCCGCCGAAGTAACCCGCGCCGAGACCGGCGGCCGCGGCGCAGACGCCGTGCTGGACCTCGTCGGCGGCGAGAACCTCGCCACCTCGTGCCGCGCGGCCCGCGACTTCGGCCGGCTCGCGACGGTGCTGCCGCCAGCCGGCGAACTGCCGGATCTCTACCAGCGCAACCAGGTCCTGCACGGCATCATGCTCACCCGCGAACGCGCCCGGCTGCGGGAGCTGACCCCGGTCTTCGAACGCGGCCAGGCCCGCCCCGTCGTGAGCGACGTGCTGCCGCTCGAGCGCGTGCGGGAAGCCCACGAACGCCTCGATTCCGGGCACGGCCGCGGAAAAACGGTCCTCGCGGTCGGCTGACCGCGTTCCCGCGAAAGGAGTTCCACCGTGGTGCACCCCGTCCCGCCGGGCCCCGAC
The DNA here is from genome assembly GCF_016889705.1 of Amycolatopsis sp. FDAARGOS 1241. Lineage (NCBI taxonomy): Bacteria > Bacillati > Actinomycetota > Actinomycetes > Pseudonocardiales > Pseudonocardiaceae > Amycolatopsis > Amycolatopsis sp. FDAARGOS 1241. The sequence goes on along the minus strand of NZ_CP069526.1, from coordinate 4,387,604 downwards.
CCGGGCCCGCGCCCGACCCCCGATCCGGCACCGTCCCCGCCCGGGCCGCCGGACCCGCCGATACCGCCGGTGCCCGAGCCACCGGGACCACCGGGGCCGGTGCCGCCGACCCCGCCGGTGCCACCAGTGCCTGAGCCGCCGGGCCCGCCCGGGCCGCCGAACCCGCCGGTGCCCGACCCGCCGGGCCCACCCGGTCCGGTGCCGCCGGTGCCCGAGCCGCCGGACCCGCCCGGCCCACCGACTCCGCCGGTGCCGCCGCCACCGACCCCGTGAACCGGTCGTCCGTTTGCGCGTCGTTGAGCCGAATTCAAACACGGTGGGCATCATCGGCAGCCGGCCGTTGACCCGGTCGGTGCCGGCAGACTTGGGCGGTGCCGCCGTGAACCCTGCGTGCGGGGTGCGATCCGGCGGAAGCGAACAGATTCACGCCAGGGGATTTGTGGGTGGTTCAGCGATCATCCTGCTTTCGGGGCACCGCCGAGCCCTCCGGTGGCTGAGCCGGCGTAACCATCCGGGCTGTTGGACCCGCCGGTGTGATCGTCGCCGACCCGATGAGCTGGCCGCCCGATTCGCTTCGATGGGGCCGAATTCGAACACCGTGGGCAATATTGCCGTCACCCGACCAGTGTCGGCGGAGTTGGGCGGTGCCGCCGTAAACCCGTGGTGCGCGGTGCCTTCTCGCGGATCTGAAGAGGTCCATGCCAGGGGATTTGTGTGGTGGCTAGGCGATCGTCCTGGCTTTTGGGTACCGCCGAGCCTTCCGGTGGCTGAGCCGTGTAACCATCCGGGCTGCTGGACCCGCCGGTGTGATCGCCGCCGACCCGATGAGCTGGCCGCCCGATTCGCTTCGATGGGGCCGAATTCGAACACCGTGGGCAATATTGCCGTCACCCGACCGGTGTCGGCGGAGTTGGGCGGTGCCGCCGTAAACCCGTGGTGCGCGGTGCCTTCTCGCGGATCTGAAGAGATCCATGCCAGGGGATTAGTGGGTGGCTCAGCGGCTGTCCTGCTTTCGGGCACCGCCGAGCCATCCGGTGGCTGAGCCGCCGCAACCGCCCGGCCGTCAGGCCCCCGGTGCCACCGCCACTGACCCGTGAGCCGCTCGTCCGATTCCCTTGGTTGAGCCGAATTCGAACACTGTGGACATTGCCGTCAGCCGGCTGACGACCCGGACCGCGCTGTCGGACTTCGCGTTGGCGCGGTGAACCGTTCGCGCACGGTGCGATTTGGCGGATCTGAAGAGGTTCATGCCAGGGGGCCGGCGGTGGCTCAGCGATCGTCCTGCTCTCGGGCACCGCCGAGCCATCCGGTGGCTGAGCCGCCGCAACCACCCGGGCTGACAGGCCCGCCGGCGCCACCGCCACCGACCCCGTGAACCGGTCGTCCGATTTCCTTCGGTTCAGCCGGCCGAATTCGAGCACCGTGGACATCACCGGCGGTCGGCGATAGACCCGGTCGGTGCCGGCGGAACTGGGCGGTGCCGCGGTGAACCCTTCGTGCGGGTGCGATCCGGCGGAAGGGAAGAGGTTCACGCCAGGGGATTTGTGGGTGGCGTAGCGATCGTCCTGCCTTCGGGTACGAGCCTGCTGGTGGTGAGCCGCCGCAACCGCCCGGGCCGCTACGCCCGCCGGTGGCACCGCCGTCGGCCCCGTGAGCCGGTCGCCCGATTCGCTTCGGTTCAGCCGAATTCGAACACATCACCGGTAGCAGGTTGAGGGTCCGGCCGGCATCGGCGGGGGCGGTGAGCCGCAGGTGGTCGTCCCGCTTGGCCAAGGAATCTGCGCGGGAGCGCGGGTGCGCGCGGGCCGGGCGGTGGCCCGGGGCCCCACCGCCCGGCCGGGGATCGGAGCCGCGGCCAGGTCGTGGCAGCTGGGCGCGGCTCCGGAGGTCCAGTCCACGAGGGCTACCCGGGTTCGGCTCGGCTACACGTGCACGCGCGTGAAGATCCGCCCCGGCGTGGGGGGATCCCTCTGCTAGGGCCGCACAGGGAGGGAGGCCCCCGCAGCCCACCGGCCAGGGCTTCGCGGTCGCTGCGTCGTGAACACTGCCGCACAGCCCCGGGCATCGTTCAGGGGACAGAGGCCTTCCCCGCGACACCGTGCTGGAGCCGAGCCTCTCCGGGAGGCGCCGGCGAATCGGGCCTCACCAATGGGCAAGCCCGTCCGCTCGCCGATGCCGAAGGACGACGTCGTCGAGGTGCTCGCGAAGAAAGGCCGAGCCTGCGGGGCACCACCCGGCCCTCGGCGCGCGCCGGGAAACCGGCCACCGCCGGGCTCGTGCGACCGAAGTCGCAGTGCACAGCTGGGCCGTCACGACGTGGACCCGCCCCGGCCGCGGACGCGGCGGCCGGGGCGGTTTCGCGGCGAGCGCGGGAGGTTCGGCCGGTCCCGCGCCCGTCTGGTCTCACGCGGGCGCCGCCGCTCAGCCTGCCGGGTGGAGCAGAACCTTCGTCCGGCCGTCGGCGCGTTTGTCGAATTGGTCGTAGCCCCGCGGCGCGTCGTCGAGGGGCAGATCGTGGGACACGATGAGTCCAGGGTGCGCGCGGTCGCGGATGATGAGGTCGCGAAGCTGCCGGTTGTAGCGCTTCACCGGGCACTGGCCGTGGCCCAGGGTGATGTTCTTGTCGAACACGGATCCGTAGTCGAACCCGATGCGGCCCTCCTTCGCGCCTTCGGTCGCCGCGCCCGGGTCCTGCGGGTTGTACACGCCCACCACCCCGATGCGGCCGGTCGACTGCACGACCTCGACCAGCTTGTCCAGCACCATCTCCGGGTGCTCCTGGCCGGTGTGGTCGTGCGCCTGGTACCCGACGGCCTCGATGCCGCAGTCGACGCCGGTGCCGCCGGTGGCGTCGGTGATGAACGCGGTGGGGTCGGTGGCGGAGAAGTCGATCGGGGTGACGTCGAACCGCTCGGCCAGGCGCAACCGGTCCGGTTCCTTGTCGACGACGAACACCTGCGACGCGCCGCGCAGCATCGCGGAGTGCGCCGCCATGAGCCCGACCGGGCCGGCGCCGAACACGGCCACCGTGTCGCCCGGCGACACGCCGGCCAGCTCCGCGCCGTGGTAGCCGGTCGGGAAGATGTCCGACAGCATCGTGAAGTCGCTCTCGTGGTCCGTGCCTTTCGGCAGCTTGAGCAGGTTGAACTCCGCCCACGGCACGCGCAGGTACTCCGCCTGCCCGCCCCAGTACGGGCCCATCATCGGGTAGCCGTATCCGGCGGTCGGCCGGCCCGTCGGGTTCGCGCGCAGGCACGCGTTCGTCCAGCCGGCCGTGCAGTTGCGGCAGGTGCCGCAGGCGATGTTGAACGGCACCGACACCCGGTCGCCCACCGAGATCCGCTCGACCGCGCCGCCGACCTCCTCGACGACGCCCATGTTCTCGTGGCCCAGCACCATCCCCTCGTCGAGCGGCGCGCGTCCCTCGTACGGGTGCAGGTCCGAACCGCAGATGTTCGACGTGGTGAGATCCGGATGATCGCGTCCGACGGCTTCTCGAGCCGGGGGTCGGGGACGTCCTTCACCGCGACGTCGAACGATCCTTGGTACACAACAGCTTTCACGGCGGGCTCCTGACGAGCGCATCGGGTCCGGCACCTCCCGGGCACCGCTGTCTCCCGGGTGGCTACCCGGGTGGTGCGGACCTAATCGGCGGCACTCGGGTGAGGTGGGCGTCACCCGTTCACCAGGAGTGACAGTGGTGAGTCAGCGAAGCACGCCGATCCGTTGGACACTCGTACGCGGCCGCTGAACGGGTGGTGGCCGGAAGGTGGGTTCATGGTCGAGGAGACGCAGGGGAACGGCGGAGTTTCGAGCGGTGACGTCCAGGTCGTCGAACCCGCGGTGATCAAACGGGCGGTCGGCGCGGCGGCGATCGGCAACATCACCGAGTGGTACGACTTCGGCGTCTACGGCTATCTGGCGACCACAATCCAGAAGGTCTTCTTCACGGACCTGCCCGCGTCCGCCGGGCAGATCGCGACGTTCGGGGTGTTCGCGGTCTCGTTCCTGATCCGGCCGTTCGGCGGGCTGATCTTCGGACCGCTCGGCGACCGCATCGGCCGCAAGAGAGTCCTGTCGCTGACCGTGATCGTCATGGCGCTCGGCACTTTCGGCCTCGGCGTCATCCCCAGCTACGGCGCCATCGGCCTCGCCGCGCCCACGCTGGTGCTGCTCGCGCGCCTGGTCCAGGGCATCTCGACGGGTGGCGAGTACGGCAACGCCATGACGTTCATCGCCGAGTACGCCCCCGACCGCCGGCGCGGGTTCTTCGGCAGCTGGCTGGAGTTCGGCACGCTCACCGGGTACGCGTTCGGCGCGACGATTGCGACCGTGCTCAGCGCGGTCCTGTCCGACGAGCAGCTGCTGACGTGGGGCTGGCGGCTCCCGTTCCTGCTCGCGCTGCCCCTCGGCGCCGTCGGCCTCTACCTGCGGCGGCGGCTCGAGGAGTCACCGGCATTCGCGCAGCTGCAGGAGAAGGAGAAGGCGCAGCAGCGAGTCCAGTCGTTCGGGGCGGAGCTCAAGGCGGTGTTCACGAAGTACTGGCCCGCGATGGTGCTGTGCGCCGGGCTGGTGCTGACGTGGAACGTCGCGAACTACATGCTCACCAGCTACATGCCGACGTACCTGACCGAAACGCTCCCGGCCCACCACACGGGCATCTCCAAGACGGCGTCGGAGATCCTGCAGATCGTGGTGCTCGTGCTGCTCATGGTGGTGATCACGTTCATCGGCCGCCTGTCCGACAAGGTGGGGCGGCGCCCGGTCGTCATGGTCGGCTGCGTGGGCCTCATCGTGCTCTCGCTGCCCGCCGTGCTGCTCGTGCGCACGGGTGGCACCACCGCGACTTTCTTCGGCCTGCTGATCATGGGCCTGGTCCTCGTGCTGTTCTCCGCGATCCTCCCGGCCACCCTCCCGGCGCTCTTCCCGACCCGCATCCGTGCCGGTGGGCTGTCCATCGCGTTCAACATCTCGGTGTCCCTGTTCGGCGGCACCACGGCGACGGTGATGAGCGCTCTGGTCTCCGCGACGGGCGACCTGAACTGGCCGGCGTGGTACCTCATGATCGCGGGCGCGATCGGCGCCGGGTGCATCTACTTCGTTCGGGAATCGGCACGGAAACCGTTGCCGGGGTCGGCACCGCGCGAGGAGTAGCTCAGCTCCGCCATCGCCGGTTCGCTCCCGAGCCGGAATTCGAACCAGTGCACCCCGTGCGCCCCGACGACGGCCAATCGCGAACCGGTCAGCCAGAGTCGACCCCCGTCGATTCACCGGCGAGCCGGAACTCGGTGCGCCGGCTGCCGGCGGCGGTGCCGAACACGCGGACGGTGCAGTCGTCCGACACCGTGGCGAGGAACGCGCCTACGGGTGACCAGGCGCCGTCGGTCGCCGACGTCATGGCCTGGTCGTCGACGGATTCTCCTTCGGGTTGCCACGTCGTTGGTGTTCCAGTACCGGACGTGGTCGTGGTCGAGCACGGAGAGCCGGTCGCGCTCCGGCATGACCACCATCCCTTCGACGCGCGCGGAGCGTCGCGCTCGGCTCCCGCGTGCGCGTGGACTTCACGTGCACCACGTCCCACTGGGCGAGCGCGAGCCGGTCGCCTGCCCCCGGCAGACGCGTCGAACCCAGCGGGGGCGTCCACCCGGCCATGGCACGCCGGTCGTCGAGCCGCCTGCACAACCAGCGGGCGGGCGGCAGCGACGCGAGGCGACCGGCCAAGGTGATCAGCGCGCACAGCGCCGGGCCGCGCGGCGGGTTCCGGGGCGGCCCGCTCGCCTGCCGCAGGCCGGATTCGCCGGGTTCCCAGCAGGACCGAGACGCGGACCCGGTCTGTTCCGCCGCGCCGAAGGTTTTCGTCACGGCTGCGAGGCGGTACTCGCGATCGTTTGTTTCGAATTCCTCGCGCACTCGCTCAGCGTTCGGCGGCCGGCTGGGCCGGGCGCAGGACCAGGTCCGCGTCCGGCACTGCTTCGCGGGCGGTTGTTCGTCGCCCGGCGACAGGCCGGACAGTTCGATCCGCAGCGCGCCGAGCCGGCGCAGGCGGACAAGGTCGTGGGCGGGCGTGGCGGACGTGAGGAGCACGGTGCGCAACGACACAGCGAAGCCAGTTCAGCCACCTCCGCGACCGATGGGATGCCCGTCGCGGTGACGGTGGGCTCCGAGCGCGGCCACCAACGCGGACGAGAGCGGATCGACGACGGCACCCCCAGGGTGACTCCATCCGTTCGGCTCCAGCTTAGCCGGTGCGCCCACGTGGTGCGAGCACGTGACCTCTGCCGCGCGAGGGAATCAATCGGGGGCTCTGTACGCTCCTACAGTCGTGAAGAACATTGGATTCCTCTCGTTCGGCCACTGGTCGGACAGCCCGCACTCCGAAACGCGCTCGGCGGCGGACTTCCTGCACCAGTCGATCGATCTCGCGGTCGCGGCCGAGGAGCTCGGTGTCGACGGCGCGTACTTCCGCGTGCACCACTTCGCGCGGCAGGCGGGCAGCCCGTTCCCGCTGCTCTCGGCCATCGGCGCCCGGACCTCGAAGATCGAGATCGGCACCGGCGTGATCGACATGCGCTACGAGAACCCGCTGTACATGGCGGAAGACGCGGGCGCGGCCGACCTCATCTCCGGCGGCAGGCTGCAGCTCGGCATCAGCCGGGGATCCCCCGAGCAGGTGATCGACGGCTGGCGCTACTTCGGCTTCCAGCCCGCCGAGGGTCAGGACGCGTCGGACATGGCGCGCACGCACGCCGAAGTTTTCCTCAAGGTGATCGAGGGTGAAGGCTTCGCGGAGCCGAACCCCCGGCCGATGTTCGCGAACCCGCCGGGCCTGCTGCGGATCGAGCCGCACTCCGCGGGGCTGCGCGACCGCATCTGGTGGGGCTCCGGCTCCAACGCCACGGGTGTCTGGGCCGCGAAGCTCGGCATGAACCTGCAGAGCTCCACGCTCAAGGACGACGAGACGGGTGAGCCGCTGCACGTGCAGCAGCGCAAGCAGATCGAGGCGTACCGCGAGGCGTGGAAGGAGGCCGGGCACGAGCGTGAGCCGCGCGTGTCGGTGAGCCGCAGCATCTTCGCGCTGACCAACGACCTCGACCGCGCGTACTTCGGCAGCGACCGCAACTCGCGCGACCAGGTCGGCATGATCGACGAGAACACGCGGGCCATCTTCGGCCGGTCGTACGCGGCCGAGCCCGACGAGCTGGCGCGGATGCTCAAGGAGGACGAGGCGATCGAGGCCGCGGACACCCTGTTGCTGACCATCCCGAACCAGCTCGGCGTCGAGTACAACGCGCACGTGCTCGAGAGCATCCTCAAGTACGTGGCGCCCGAGCTCGGCTGGCGCTGACGCGGCCCGGTCAGCCGGCCGGTGCGCCGATCAGCTGGCCGATGCCGTAGGTGACGGCGACGGCGAGCGCGCCGAGCAGCAGCTGCCGCACACCGGAGCGGACGAGCGGGCGGCCGGTGAGCTCGCCGACCGCCGTGCCGCCCGCGAGCAGGGCCACACCCGTCACCACGAGCGAGGCGAGCAGCGTGCCGGCGCCCAGCACGTAGGGCAGCAGCGGCAGCAGCGCGCCGAGTGAGAACGCGACGAACGACGCGGCCGCCGCCAGCCGCGGTGAGGGCAGTTCGTGGGGGTCGACGCCGAGCTCGTGGCGCGTGTGCAGTCGCAGGGCCCGCTCGGGGTCCTTCGCGACGGCTTGGGCCATGCGTTCCGCGGTATCGGCATCGGCGCCGTAGGAGGTGAGTCGCTCGACGAGTTCGTCGTGCTCCTGCTGGGGGAAGCGCTCGTGCATTTCGGCTTCGAGCGCAACCTCCGCGTGGACGAGCTCATTCTGGTTCGTCACCGACACGTATTCCCCGGCACCCATCGAGAACGCCCCGGCGGCCAGTCCGGCCAGCCCGGTGAGCACGATCGTGTGGGGCTCCAGCCCGCCCGCGCCGACGCCGGCGATCAGCGCCGCGTTGGTGACCAGGCCGTCCACGGCGCCGAAGACGGTGGGCCGCAGCCAGCCTCCGGAGACGTCGCGGTGACGGTGGCTCCAGCCGGCCGGGGGCGGTTCGCGTGTGGTCATGGCGGTGAGTCTGGTCCCGGACGGGGACTTTCGCGAGCGTGGCGGTCCACAGAGGATCATGGGCCGGGTGGTTCGTTCGGGAACAGGATGGGGCTGAGCAGGTACCGGGTGCGTCCGGCGCGCGCTTCGTTCGCGAGCCGGGGCGCGATGGCGGCGCGCAGGTCTGCGATGAGCGCCTCGAGTTCGGCGCCGTCGAGCCAGACGGCGTGCTGGCGGTAACCGACGAGGTCGGCCACCGGGTCCGCGGTGTCACGGTCGAGGTAGGCGTCGAACTCGGCGAGGAGCGCGGCGACCGCGCTGGTGAACGCGCGGCGGTGGTCTTCGGGGGTCATGCGGCGCGCGGTCTCGAGGTCGATCGTGGCGCGGTCCCGGCGCAGCCGGTAGTGGCGCTCGACCGCGCCGCGCACGCGCCGTTCTTCCGCGATTTCGAGCACGCCGGCGTCGGCCAGCAGGTCGACGTGCCGGTAGACGGTCGCCTTGGACACGCCGGGCAGCCGGGCCGCGAGGTCGGCGGTGGTCAGGGTCCGGTCGCCGCGCAGTGCGTTCACGATCCGGACCCGGACCGGGTGCGCGAGGAGCTTCAACGGGTCCACTGCCCAACATTCTCACATCGTGCTACCGTTCGCAAATCTGAGAAAGGTAGGGCGGCGCGGTGGGGGCAGTGGAGCCGGTGGCGAACGCGGTGGTGGAGCTTCTGATCGACGAGCGGTTCGAGGAGGTGGCGGGGCGGTTCGCGGCAGGCCTTCGGGCGGCGGTCTCGGCCTGGGCGTTGCGTGCTGCGTGGGCGACGGCGGTCGCGGCGCACGGGCCCGCCGTGCTCGCGGGGACCGCTGCGGTGGAGCCGGTCCAGGCCGGGCTGGTGCAGGTCCGGGTCCCGGTCGGCGGGTTCGACGTGGTGATGTCGGTCGGCGAGGACGGGCTGGTGCACGGGCTCCGGCTCACGCCCGCTGCTGATTCCGTGTGGACGCCACCGTCCTATGCGGACCCGTCGGCGTTCACCGAGCGGGAGATCACGCTCGGCGCGGCCGGCGCGACGGTGACGGCTCCGGTCGCCGGCTGTGGTGCCGGTGTCGTGCTGCTCGCGGGTGGCGGGCCGTTCGATCGCGACGAGACCAGCGGGCCGAACAAGCCGCTCAAGGATCTCGCGTGGGGGCTCGCGGGCCGTGGGGTGGCGGTGGTGCGGTTCGACAAGCTCACGCACGAGCACGCCGCCGGGTTCACGATGACGGACGAATACGTGCCGTTCGCGCTGGAGGCACTGGACGTGCTGCGCCGCCAACCGGGGGTCACGCGGGTGTTCGTCGCCGGCCACAGCATGGGCGGCAAGGTGGCGCCGCGCGTCGCCGAAGCGGATCCAGCGGTGGCGGGGCTGGTGATCCTCGCCGGTGACGCGCAGCCGATGCACCACGCCGCGGTGCGCGTCGCGCGGTACCTCGGGCTCGACGGGTCCATTGTGGAGCGATTTGCCCGGCAGGCTTCGCTGGTGGACAGCGCCCGGCTGACCTCGCGCACGCCGTCGGCGGACCTCCCGTTCGGCTGGCCGGCGTCCTACTGGCTCGACCTGCGCGGCTACGACCCCGTCGCCACCACCGCGCGGCTGACCACGCCGGTCTTCCTGGCCCAGGGCGGCCGCGACTACCAGGTCACCGTCGCCGACGATCTGTCCTGCTGGCTCGCCGGCCTCACCGGCCGCCCCGGCGTCACGAGCAAGGTCTACGAGACCGCCGACCACCTGTTCATGCCTGGGCAGGGCCGTTCGACCGCGGCGGACTACGCGCGCCCCGGCCACGTCGACGCGGCTGTCGTCGCGGACGTCGCGGAATGGGTGGCGCGGACCGGTGCGTAGCGGATCCGTGCAGTGCGAGAGACACGCCGATCGCCGCGAACCCGGCCGGCCGGACGCGGGGCGAGTCCGTCCACAGTGGCCTCACGCCACGGCGGGATCGTCGGCCCACTCCTCGAGGAACGGCTCCACGGCCGTGTAGACGTCCGGATCGATCGTCAGGCCGAGGTGGCCGCTGTGCACTTCGGCGTGGGACGCGCGCGGGTCGAGGCAGGCCCGCCACGGCACGATCGCGTCGCGGCGCGAGTAGACGGACAGCGCCGGCACGTCGACGGCCAGTGGCTCGGCCAGCCCGGCCAGGTGCTCGTCGCGGCAGCCCCCGGTGAGACAGCCGGCGTCGAGCAGGTTCGGGACCCCGGCGGCGGAGAGCCGGGCGAGCGCGCGGGCCGCGTGGAAGACCACGGGGTGCGCACCCAGCGGGTCGAGCACCGGTGACCCCAGCATGATCACACCGCGCACGAGGTCCGGCCGGTGCGCGGCCGCCACCCGGGCCAGGCCGCCGCCGCGGCTGTGCCCGACCCGCCCACCGGTTTCCGCCGCGTGCTCGGCGAGCCGCCGCTCGAGGCGGCCGACGAGCTCCCCGGTGCAGCCGACGTCGAAGCCGATGCCCGCGTCCCGGGGGCGGAAACCGCGCCCGCGCAACCACCGCCGTAGCACGGCGAAGCTGGTGGCACCCGAGAAGAACCCCGGCACGAGGACGACACCGCGGCTGGCGCCGGCCTCCGCCCGGCCGCGCCACACCGGGTGCCGGAACAACCGCGGGAGCTGCCGCAGCGAGGTGGCGGCGTTTTCCCGCGCCAGCAGGCGGGCGAGGCGCGCCGTGGCGGTGATCGCGGACATCGGTGGCAGCACGCCCTTTCCCGGAGTCAGGAGGTGCGCGCGGGTCGGGCGATGAGCAGGCCCAGGGCGATCATGCCCGCGCCCAGGCCGAGGTGCAGCCAGTTGTCGGCGGTGTTGACCGGCACGAAGTTCGCGTCGCTGCCGTGGTCGACGAGAAGCCCGTAGAGCCACAGCACTAGGTAGACCGCCCCGCCGGCGACGAGGAACAGGAACGCTCCGCGCGGGGTCCGGGCGGCGGCGAGTCCGATGACGCCGAACAGCAGGTGCACGACGTTGTGCAGGATCGACACCATGAACACGCCGAAAAGCATCGCCGTCGAATCGTGGCCGGCGAAGGTGAGCTGGTCGTAGCCGGTGGTGATCCCGGGAATGAACCCGAGCACCCCGACGAGCAGGAACACCACGGCGACGGCGGCCGCGACGAGCCGGCCGGCCGTGCGGCGGGTGGTGGTGGGGCTGCGGGTGCCGGTCGTCATGGCGTTGCCTCCTCGGAGTGGGCGAAGCGGCGGCGTACCCGCTCGCCCGACCGCTAACCGCACCCCGGGTTCACCCGGTTAGGACGCGCGATGACGGGTATCCGCGCCGCCAGCACGATCGGTGGGTGATGCCGCATGAAACCCGAACTGCCGCTGTCCGACGAGCTGGCGGGTGTGTTCGCGAGGGTGTCCGGCCTGCTGCTTTCCGCCGAGACCGCCACCTCGGTCCTGCTGGTCCTCACGGGCCTGGCCCGTGAGACGTTCCCGGACACCGCCGGCGCGGGCCTCAGCGTGCTCGGTCCCGGCGGGGACTGGTTCTCCACCGCCTCGACCGACGAGGCGGTCGAGCTGGCGGACCGGTGCCAGTACCAGACCGGAACCGGTCCCTGCCTCGTCGCGTGCGCGGACCGGAAAGTGGTGCGCGTCGACGACCTCGCCCGGGAGATGCGCTGGCCGCGGTGGGCCCGGCGGGCACAGGAGCTGGGGTTGAGGACTTCCCTCAGCGCGCCGCTCGTGGCCGGAGACGAAGCACTGGGTGCGGTGAAGGTCTACGGCACCCGAGCCGGCAGCTACAGCTCGCGGGACGAGTCCCTGCTGGCCATGTTCGCCGCGCAGGCCGCCGTGCTGGTGGCGAACACGAGGTGCCACGCGGATGCCCAGCGCGTCAGCGAGCGGCTGCGCACGGCGGTGCGCGGGCGAGACGTCGTCAACCTCGCGAAGGGGATCCTGATGGCGCGCGGGCACGTCGACGAGCAGACGGCCTTCCTGCAGCTGGCCAAGACCGCTCAGGAACGCGGGCAGCCCCTGCACGAGCTCGCCGACGACTTGGCCACGACGACGGTGAAGCGGCGGCGCTGAGGTGGGGGAGCAGGAGGCCGACCGGCAGCGGCACGCGGCAGCCGCCGCGTTCACCCGCGCCGGGCTGACCGCGGAAGAGCTGTGGCTGAGGTACTTCGCCTTGGGTGGCGGTCTGGGGCTCTTCGAGATCGAGGCCTATGTGGACGGTGTGGCACAGCTGCCCGTGGCCGACCGCGACGTCGTGGCCCACGCCGTCAACGAACGCCTGGACGAGCTCGCCGGGGGCCGCCGCGCCTCCTACAGCCGCACGCTGCGGGACGCGATGCCGCGCAGCGCGCCCCTGACGTCGCTGACGACGCTGCTGGAGGGAGCGGAACTCGCCCCTCCGGAGCGGCTGCCCGCCCTCGCCGCGGACGCGGGTGAGGCGCTGGGAACCGGGTTCACCGTCTACCTCGCCGACTACGAGCAGCGTTCCCTGCGGCCGGTGCTCGCGCCGGGTGCGGCGGCCCGTGCCGACCTGAACGTGGAGACGACGCTGGCCGGGCGCTCGTTCCGCCGCCTCGAGGTCCTGCCCGCAGAGGCCGAGCCGCCTCGGCTGTGGGTGCCGCTGCTGGACGGGGCCGAGCGCCTCGGGGTGCTCGAAGTGGAGGTGCGCTCGGCCGCGGACCTCTACGATCCCGGCCTGCGCACGCACTGTCGCTGGGCGGGGATGCTGCTCGGGCACCTCGTGGTGCTGATGACCAAGTACGGCGACGGCCTCGACGTCGTGCGCCACCAGCAGCGGCGCACGGTCAGCGGTGAGCTGATCTGGTCGGTTCTGCCCCCGCTGACCGCCGGGGTGGACGGCTTCATCATCAGCGCTGCCGTCGAGCCGCGGCACGCGGTGGCCGGCGACGCGTTCGACTACTCGTTGTCGGAGGCCACCGCGCAGCTGCTGGTCCTGGACGCCGTCGGGCACGACCTGCGCAGCGGTTTGCTGGCCGCGACCGCCGTCGCGGCCTACCGCGCCGCCCGGCACGCGGGCAACGGCCTGTTCGAACAAGCACGGCTCGTCGACGAGACACTCAGCGGCGAGTTCGGCGGTGCCGCCTACGCCACGGCGGTCCTCGCGGAGGTGGACCTGAGGAGCGGACGCCTGCGCTACGTCAACGCGGGGCATCCGCCGCCCCGCATCATGCGGGCGGGCCGGGTGGTCAAGCCGCTCTCCGGCGGCCGCCGGATGCCGCTGGGTCTCGGGCCCGGGCGGGAGTTCAGCGTCGGCGAGGAATGGCTGCAACCCGACGACTGGTTGCTGCTCCACACCGACGGAATCACCGAAGCGCGCGACGCCACGGGCGAGTTCTTCGGCGACGACCGGCTCGCCGATTTCCTCGAACGCGAAGCCGCCGCGGGGTTCCCGCCGCCGGAAACGGTCCGCCGGCTCATCCAAGCCGTGTCGGCGCACCAGGACGGCCGGTTCCAGGACGACGCCACGGTGCTGCTCGCCCGGTGGACGGACCCGGACGACCTGGTGCCCTGAACCCCCACGGCTCGCCGTGCTCCGGCGGGCACACCACCTGCGGGCACGGCACTCACGTTCGCGGTGACGGGTGGGTATCTCCGGAGCGGAGGAGGTGGCGAGGGAGGGCGGCGGCGAGCATGTGCGGACCGGGTGCGACGTGGCCGGTGACCACGTGAACCAGCTCGCGCCCGCGCAGGCGCGGCAGCCGCCGGTGGCGCGCTCCGGGAGCCCGGCGGGGTCCTGCGGCTTCGTGGGGTCGGCGGCGGTGGGCGGCCCTCCGCGGAGATCGCCCCTGTACGCGGCGGGCGCGGACGAAGCCGCAACTGTCGTGCACGAGGCCGGGCAGCAGCGAGCGATGGCGTCGCAGGGGCATGCGGCCGCACCGAAATCCCGTGGTGGACCGTCCTTCCGCGGTGTCATGATGATCGTGCCACGTCCGACGACGCTGCCGCGCGCGACGGGATGATCCGGAGCCTGCCGGAGTACTTCACCGACGACGTCCCGGACAAATCCGCTGCGGAACCGGACAGCCATGCGGCGTGGGTCGCCGTCGACGATGGGGTGGTGGGGTTCGCCATCGCCGACCGGCGCGGCCGAGCCGCGGAGATCACGGGGCCGGCCGTGGCAGCGCACCGCCGCGCCCGGCAATCCGCGCCCGGCTGCTCGAGCGTCCTCAGCAGCCTCACCCAGGACCGGGTCGAGCTCGCCGAGGTCAAAACGCTCGACGTCTCAGCAGGCTACGAACCCTACGAAGCCACCCGCGCCTTCTGGGCTCGCCACGGGTTCCGGCAGATCGAGACCATCGGATCCCCTGCCCGGCCGGCAACCCGGCAACCCCGCCATTTTCGTCGCGGTGCTGACCGGATGCCCCAGCCGTGTGCGGTGACGGCGTTCGCCGAGCGCGGGTAGGTCGCGCACACCCGGCGAGGCCGAGCAGTCCCGATGCCCGGGTGATCGCCGCGGGCTGCCCCCAGGCGATCCCGGCTTGCGGCGGGCGCCATGAGACGCGAGAGGAAGCCGTGCACGAGCAGCGCGACCGAGCCGTCGTCGCGTCCCTTGCCGGTCACGGCATACGGGGTTCGCCCGCCCATCGCGATCAGCGCCCCGCACTTCCGGCGATCAGCTCGTGGTCCGGCGCCGCCGGTCCGAGATCGCCTCGTCGCGCACCCGCCCGGTCTGTTCTCCGATCGCGTCGACGCGGTCCGCGAGCTCGGCGTGCCCGGCCCCCAGGTGCCGCCGCGCCGCCGCGAGTGGCCCGAGAAGCGCCGCGGCGTCGTCGTCGCCGAGCGCCTGCGCGACACCCTTCGCCGCTCGCCGGCCCGCGGCCGTCATGCCGTCGGCGGCGGTGATGTGAGCGGCGAGCTGCCGCAGCACGGCGGCGTTGCGCCGGGCCCAGTCGGACACGGCGCGCTCGCCCGCTCGGCGATCCCGCTGGGCGTCGATGCGGCCTTCGCCGGTGGGCTCCCCGGTGACGGACGGCTGCATCCGCAGATACCTGCGCTCGGCGGCCTGCCGGCTCGTGACCCCCAGCGCCGGTGCCAGCCCCGCCCAGCTCACCCCGGCCGCGCGGGCGGCCGTGATCAGCTCCGGTTCCCACCCGGCCAGCGCCGCGCGCAGCTCGTGCAACGCCGTGAGCGCGGCGAGCAGGCGCTCACCGTCCGCGCCACCGCCGCGGGCGTCCTCGACCGTCCGCCGCACCAGTGCCAGCACGTCCACTTCGTCCATCGTGTCAACCTTTCGATGACATGGTGGTTGTCAACCATCCGATGACATGTTAGAACAGTGGTGCGCGTTGACAACCCCGAACACGAACCCAGGAGGTGGAACCGATGTTGATGCGCACCGATCCGTTCCGCGAGTTCGACCGGCTCACGCAGCACGTGCTGGGTGGCACGCCGCCCGGGACGTGGTCCAGGCCTGCCGCGATGCCGATGGACGCCTACCGCGCCGGCGACGAGTTCGTGGCCTGTTTCGACCTGCCCGGGATCGACCCGGACGCCATCGAGGTCGAAGCCGAGCGCAACGTGCTGACCGTGAAGGCGGAACGCCGTCCGGTGCAGACCGGCGACGAGGCGCGGATGCAGGTCTCGGAGCGGCCGTTCGGCGTCTTCTCCCGTCAGCTGCTGCTCGGCGAGGGCCTCGACACCGCCCGGATCTCCGCGAGTTACGACGCCGGCGTTTTGACCGTGCGCGTACCGGTCGCCGAAACCGCCCAGCCACGGCGGATCACGGTCACCTCCGGTGCGGACCGCAAGGAGCTCACCACCTGACTTCCTGAGCGTTCGGACGACGAAGCGGACCGGGCCCGCGCGGCCCGGTCCGCCCGCACGAGAAGGGAACCCGGCCCGTGACCGCATCGATCGACATCCCGACCGGCCACCACCCCGCCGCCCCGGCGCTGACCGCCTACCTGCGCGCCGTGACGGCCGAACTCGGCATCGGCCTCGAGTCCTGCACCCTCGACCACGCGTCGCCGCTGTCGGCCTACCTCGCGCTCGACGAGCGGCACCCCGCCTACCCCGACCGTGATTTCGCCCTGCTGTGGGACGAAGAACGCGGCTGGGCGGCCGCCGTCGAAACCCATTCCGGCGAGGACCTCATCGTGGTCCGCTACCTCGGCGGCACCGTAGCGCCCGCGCCGGAGGACGTCGCGCGCTTCGTCGAAGCCGTGCTTGCGGACGACCACACGCGCGGCACGCCCGGCCCGGTCCGGCTGCGGGCCGCGGGCGTTGCCGATGAGCTGGTCGCGCTGCTCGGCGGGAGGACGAGGTGACGCTCGCACTGCCCGAGAGTTTCGCCCTCACCCTGCGCGGCTACGACCGAGAGCAGGTCGACGAACGGCTCGCCGAGTTGCACGAGGAGCTGCACCTGCTCGTCGTCGACCGCGACGCCGCCCTGGCCCAGGCGGAGATCCTCGCCGGCCGTCTCGCCCAGGCCCGCGCGGAGCTCGCCGTGGTGCGCGGGCAGCTCGACCGGTTGTGCCGCACTCCCGGCGAGCCCGCCGCCGTCGGCGACCGGGTGAGCCGGCTGCTGGCCCTCGCCCACTGCGAAGCCGACGAGATCGTGCTCGTCGCCCGGCGCCGCGCCGCGGCCCTGCGCCAGGAAGCCGACGAGGCCGTTCGCCGCACCCGGGCGCGGCTGCGGGCGATTGACGCCGTGCTCGCGGAGGCGGAGTCCGCGCTGGACCAGGCGGAGCCGGCCGCGCAACCCGTGGCTGCGTGAACGTCCGAGGTGGACTGTGTCCGTTCTCCGGCACCTGCGCCCCGGCCCGCAGGCTCGGCAGATTCACGACGATCCCTTCGGGCTGCTGCGGACACGTAGTCACCCGGTCAGGTCTCCAGCCGGATCTCCGAGTCCCCGTCGGCGAGAACGAAGACCGCGTGGCCGGATCTGACGTGGATCGCGGTTCGACCTCGGCGTGGCGGCGGTCGGCGGAGTCGGTGTGCGGGGCGAGGGACTCGCCCAGTGCCGGGACCTGCCGCCGCCCGATCCTTGGGGCGGCTGCTGCCGGCGAGCCGGCCCCTCCCGGTCGCGTCGGGTACCTGAAACCCGGCACGAAAACGGCGGTCGGCCTCACGTGCCCGGCCGCCGTTTTCGTGACAGCGTCAGTCGACCAGCAGGTCCTCGATCATGATCGGGATGTGGCGCACGCGGACGCCCGTCGCGTTGTAGACGGCGTTCGCGACGGCCGCGGCGACCCCGACCGTGGCGATTTCGCCGATGCCCCGCGCCCCGACGGCGTTGTGGAACGTGTCGGGGTACTGGACGAAGTGGACGTCGATCTCGGGGATGTCGGCGTTGACCGGCAGGAGGTACCCCGCGAAGTCGCCGTTGGCGAAGCGTCCGTCGGGATCGAGCTCGAGCGCCTCGTGCAGTGCCGCCGACACGCCCCAGATCATGCCGCCCTTGATCTGGCTGCGGGCGAGCTTGTCGTTGATGATGCGGCCGCCGTCGAAGACGCCGAGCAGCCGGGAGACGCGGGTCTCGCCGGTGAGCCGGTGCACGCGGACCTCGCAGAACTGCGCGCCGAACGAGCTGAACGAGTGTTTGGTCAGCTCCTCTCCGGGCGAGGAGGAACCCGTGGCGGTCACCGAATCCCGCCCGACCGCGCGCAGCAGCTCGCCGAACGGCATCGTGGCGGTGTCGCCGTGCACGAGCCCGTCGGCGTAGGTCACCTCCTGGCCCTCGAACGGTGCGCCCGCCGCGGACGCGAGCGCCACCAGCGAGTCGAGCACCTCGCTCGCCGCCAGCATGATCGCCGTACCCACGCTCGCCGTCGCCGTGGAGCCGCCGGACATGCCACCCGGCGGGAGCTGCGAGTCACCCAGCTTCGGGGTGATCCGCTCCGGCGCGAGGTCGAGCGACTCCGCACCCACCGCGGACATCACGCTCAGCAGGCCTGTGCCCGGGTCGGCGCCACTGGTGGCGACCTCCGCCGTGCCGTCGGCGTGGAGCGTGATCCCGACGGTCGCCGGGAAGCGCAGCGCGGGGAACATCGCCGTCGCCATGCCGACGCCGACGAGCCAGTCGCCGTCGACGTGCCCGCCCGGCCGCCGCTGCGACCACCGGAACTCGCGCGCCCCGACGTCGAAGCACTCGTCGAGGTGCTTGCTCGACCACTGCAGGTCCTTGCCCGGCGGGGCCAGCGAACTGTTGCGCTTGCGCAGCTCGATCGGGTCCATCCCCAGCGCCACGGCCAGCTCGTCCATCGCGCTCTCCAGCGCGAACGAGCCCGGCGCCTCACCCGGAGCCCGCATGAATGTGGTTGGCGGGATGTTCAGCGGAACCATCTTCTGGCTGATGGAGAGGTTCTTCGTGGCGTACCACTCGCGCGAGGTGCCGTGCGAGGTCGGCTCCACGAACGACCGGCTCATGGGCGTGCTCGACCACGAGTCGTGGCGCAGGCCCAGGATCGTGCCGTCGGGGTCCGCGCCGATCGTGACCTTCTGGAGCGTCGCCGCGCGGGTGGCCGTCGCGGTGAAGACCTGCTCGCGCGTCAGCGCCGCCTTCACCGGCCGGCCCAGGGCCTTCGCCGCCGCGGCCGCGAGGAACGCCGGCGTCGACGTGCGGCCCTTGCCGCCGAACGCGCCCCCGACGTACGGGTTGATCACGTGCACCGCGGAGACCTCGAGGTCGAGCGCGCCGGCGATCTCCACGGCGATCAGGTTGCTGCCCTGGTTGCCCGTGTAGACCGTGAGCTCGCTGCCGTCCCACACCGCGACGGCCGAGTGCGGCTCCATCGCGGCGTGGTTCTGCGTGGCGGTGCGGTAGGTGTGGTCCACCACGACCGGCGCCTCGGCGAAAACGTCCTCAATGGACTCCACGCCGTCCGCCAGCACCTCGATCTGCGGCGGGTTGCCGCGCGACTCCGGCGCGTCCTCAGCCGACGCGAGCCCGTCGTCGAACGACAGCAGGGCGGGCTTCTCGTCGTAGGTGACGTCGATCAGCGGGGCCGCGTCGCGCGCCTGCTCGAACGACTCGGCGACGACGAACCCGATCGGCTGGCCGTAGTGCTCGACGTCGGTGTTGCGCAACGGGACCCAGGTCTCGCCCATGATCGGCGAGATCGGCGGCGTGCGCAAGTCCAGCCGGTCGAACGGGGTGTAGACCGCGATCACGCCGGGCGCGTCCTTCGCCGCCGTCACGTCCATGGCCGACACCTGGCCGTGGGCGACTGTGCTGACCACGACGTAGCCGTAGGCCATGCCTTCGAAGGTGTGGTCCATCGCGTAGTTGGCGCGCCCGGTGACCTTCAGCGGCGCGTCGAGCCGGCCGGTCATCGACGGCTCCCTTCGGTCAGCTCCACCAGCGCGCGCACGACGGTGCGCTTCACCAAGGAGACCTTGAACGAGTTGAACGGCAACGGCCGTGCGCCGTCGGCGGCCAGAGCCGCGGCCTGCACGAACGACTCCTCCGTCGCGGGCTTGCCGCGCAGCGCCTCTTCGACGGCCGGGAGCCGCCACGGCACGGTGGCCACGCCACCGACCGCCACCCGGGCGTCCGCGATGACGCCGTCGCGCACGTCCAGTGCGGCGGCGGCCGAGGCGAGCGCGAACTCATACGACTGCCGGTCGCGGACCTTGACGTAGGTCGAGTTCTCCGCCCAGTCGAGGCGCGGCACCCGCACCTCGGTGATCAGCTCACCGGGTCGTAGGTCGTGCTCGACCTCGGGCGTGGTGCCGGGCAGGCGGTAGAAGTCGGTGAGCTTCACCGTGCGCTTGCCGGTCTTGCCGGTCAGCTCCACCTCGGCGTCGAGCGCGACGAGCGCCACGGCGACGTCGCTGGCGTGGGTGGCCACGCACGAGTCGCTGGTGCCGAGAACCGCGTGCATGCGGTTGACGCCTGCGATCGCGGAACAGCCGCTGCCCGGGTCTCGCCGGTTGCACGCCGTGGCGACGTCGCGAAAGTACGAGCACCGCGTGCGCTGCATCAGGTTGCCGCCGATGCTCGCCATGTTCCGCAGCTGCTGCGAGGCGCTGAGCAGCAGCGCGCGCGAGATCGCCGGGTACACGCCGGGGTGGCGGGCGATGTCGCCCATGCGCTCCAGCGCGCCGAAACGCAGCCCGTCGGTGGTGTCGATGCCGCGGAGCGGGAGGTCGTTGATGTCCTGCACGCGCTCGGGCGTGAGGACGTCGAGCTTCATCAGGTCGACGAGCGTGGTGCCGCCGGCCAGGAACGTGCCGCCCGCGTCGAGGGCGGCGTCGACGGTGGTGGGTGCGGTCAGCTCAAACGGTCGCATCGGCCCGCCTCGTCCGCTCGGCCGCCTGCTCGACCGCCGCGACGATGTTCGGGTACGCCGAACACCGGCACAGGTTGCCGGACATGAACTCGCGCACGTCCTCCACGCCGTCGCGCACCGCGGCGGCCGCGGACATCAGCTGGCCGGACGTGCAGAACCCGCACTGCAGCGCGTCCTGGTCCACGAAGGCCTGCTGCACGGGGTGCAGGACGTCCTCAGTGGACAGTCCTTCGACAGTGGTGACGGGGCGGCGCACGGTGGCCGCCAGGGTGAGGCACGAAAGGACCGGTTTGCCGTCCACGTGCACGGTGCAGGCGCCGCACTGCCCGCGATCACAGCCCTTCTTGGGGCCGGTCACGCCGAGGCGCTCGCGCAGCGCGTCGAGCAGCGTGACGCCGGGATCGACGTTGAGCCGTTCGGTGGTGCCGTTGACTTCCAACGAGATGTCCACTGGATCTCTTCCCCGCGATCGGCCCGTGAAGGGACGCGCCGCGGTGTGGTGGTGGTAGTGGTGGGGGATGTCGGTCACGCGCCGAGTTGTACCGGATAGTTATCCGCTTCGGTATTTTCGAGGTTAGCCAAATACAATCGGGTTGGCAACGAAGCGGGTCACCTGGAGCAACTCCAGGCCCCGCGATACCGCACATCGGAGACTTCGAGGTACCGCGCATGACGGTCAGCCCGCGCCGGGCGGACACCCGCCGCAACCACGACCGGATCCTGGCCGTGGCCGCGCAGTCGCTGAGCCGCTCGGCGGATCTGTCGTTCAACGCGCTCGCCAAGGAGGCGGGTGTCGGGGTGGGCACGGTGTACCGCCACTTCCCGACCCCGGAGGCGCTGATCCTCGCGGTGTACGACCGGGAGGTGCACCACCTCGTCGAGGTGGTCCCCGACCTGCTGAAGTCCTTGCCACCGGAACAGGCTTTCCGCACGTGGGTCACCGACCACCTGACCCAGTACATGATGACCAAGCGCGGCCTCGCCGACGCCCTGCGCCTCTCGCGGCCGTCGGGCTCGGGCGAATTGCCGCGCCACGCCTACGAGCAGCTGGTGGCCGCCGTCGATCGCCTGCTGCAGGCGAACATCGCGACGGGTGCCGTCCGGCCCGACCTCACGACCGCGACCCTGCTGCGCGGGCTCGGTGGCCTGCTGTACCTGCGACCGGACGACGACTGGAAACGGCAAGCCGGCGAATTGGTGGATCTGCTGTGGCGCGGAATGCGCGCCGATGACTAGTCGCATGGTGACCACCGGTTACTGGTCACCATGCGGCTAGAGCTTGTCCTGTAAGTGGTTGAACCGGGTGTCTGATAGTTGTGCCGGGTGGTTGGTCGCGGTGAGCTGACGGACGAGGCGTGGTCGGTGATCGAGCCGTTGCTGCCGCCGCAGCAGGGCGGTGGCCGGCGGTGGCGTGATCACCGCCAGGTCGTCGACGCGGTTTTGTGAAGGTTGCGCACCGGCGCTGTCGGGCGTGACCTGCCCGACGGCTACGGCCCCGGGGAACCGCGCATCAGCGGCTGCGGCTGTGGACCAAGGACGGCACCTGGGACACAAGATCCTCGACCGGGTGATCGTGACAGAGGACGTCTCCGGCGATCTCGAGTGGATCATGTCGGTCGGCTCGAGCGTGGTCCGGGCGCACCGGCACGCTGCGGGCCCCCAAAAGGGCTGCAGCGACGACACCGACGCCTCGCCCTCGACGGAGAAGGACTCGGCTGGTCCCGCGGCGGACTGAGCACCGAGATCCACCTCGCCGTCGACGGGTGGGGCCTGCGGATGCGGTTCCTGCTCACCCCGGGCCAAGCCGGAGACAATCCGCGGCTGCTGCCGCTGCTGGATTGGCGTCAGCGTCGCGCGCCTCGGTCCGGGGCGTTCACGGTGCCGGCCGGAGACCGTGATCGCGGACCAGGCGTATTCGCATTCCGCGCCCCGAGAGGCGATGCGGCCGCGGGGCATCAGCTTCCTCAGCCTGCGGCGCGTTGACCGGATCGCCCGCCGCGTCGCCAACGGCTCCCACGGTGGGCGACCACTGACCTTCGTTGCCGAGATCTACACGCACCGCAATGTCGTCGAACGCTGCGTCAACCGGCGCACACAGTTCTCTGATCCGGCCACCCGCTACGCCAACTATCAGGCAGAACTCACCCTCGCGGCCATCGTCTTCCGGCACCGATGAGTGACAGGACAGCTCCTAGTCGGCGCGCCGGTCAGGAACGCAGGTGCGCCAGCCAGCCGCCTTTTCCGGAGATGTCCGGCGCGCCGTCGAGCGCGACCGGTTCGCACAGGAAACCGGAGACCTCCGAGCCGTCGGCGAGGAGGACGCGACCGATCGTCAGCGGCGCCGGCACCCCGGCGACGAACGCCCCGAATCCCGACACAGGCAGGTCCCACACCTCGGCCGCGATCGCGGCACCGCCGGCGGGCACGCGGACCAGGCCGGGTTTCGGGGGTGTGGTGGCCAGCGCGTGGAGGTGGTACTCGGGAGCGGTCGACACGGCGGCGACGAACCGGCCCCCGCGGCTGGTGAGCTCGTGGTTGAGGGGCTGGCCGCGCAGGTGGGCGCCGACGACGGCGAGCCGGACCCGGGTTTCGACGGTCCGGGCCAGAGCGGCCAGCTTCGCGTCCGCGTGCGCCGGGCCGACGAACATGACCCCGAACGGCAGGCCGCCGGCCGTGCCGGCGGGGACGGCGAGCGCGGAGAGGCCGAGCAGATTCGCGAAGTTCGTGAAGCGGCCCAGCGCGGCGTTCGCGCCGATCGGGTCGGCGGCCACCTCGGCGAGCGTCGGGTGGCCCGTCGTGGTCGGCAGGAGCAGCGCGTCCACTGTGGACAAAACCGCGTCGGCTTCGCTCTTCAACTCGGCGAGCGTGGCTTGATCTTCGAAGACCCGGTGCGCCGGTAGAGCACGCGCCGCGGTGATGATGGCGGCCACATTCGGGTCGACCTCGTCGGGATGCTTCTCAAGGAACTCGCCCACGGCGGTGTAGCGTTCGGCGACGAACGAACCTTCGTACAGCAGCCGTGCCGCCGAGAGGAACGGTGACAGGTCCACTGTGGTCACGGTGGCACCGGCGGCCGCGTAGTCCGCCACGGCCGCGGCGAAGGCTTCGGCCCAGCCGTCCTCGAGCGGCCCTGGTGACCCGGGCACGCCGATCCGGAACGGGCCGCCGCCGGCGAACCCGGGGCCGGCGAACGGGGGACCGGCCAGGCACCGCAGCGTCAGTTCGGCCTCGGCGACCGTCCGCGCGAAGATCGACACGCAGTCGATGCTGCGGCAGGCGGGCACGACCCCGGCGGTCGGCAGCAAGCCGGGTGTCGGCTTCAGGCCGACGATCCCGTTGAGCGCCGCCGGCACCCGGCCGGACCCGGCGGTGTCGGTCCCGAGTGCCACGTCGGCGATGCCGAGCGCGACGGCCACGGCCGAGCCCGAACTCGACCCGCCCGAGATGTACGCGGGGTCGACGGCGTTGCGCACCGCGCCGTAGGGACTGCGGGTGCCGACGAGCCCCGTGGCGAACTGGTCGAGGTTCGTCGTGCCGAGGACCAGCGCCCCGGCCGCCCGCAGCCGCGCGACGACCGGTGCGTCCTCTGCGGGGCGGTACGCGAAGGCCGGGCACCCGGCGGTGGTCGGCAGCCCGGCCACGTCGATGTTGCCCTTGACCGCCGCGAGCCGGCCGTACAGCGGAAGCGGCTCTCCGGCGGCGAAGCGCACGTGCAGGGCAGCGGCCTCGGCGAGGACCTCGTCCTCCGGCTGCAGGTCGATCCAGACCTCCGGCCGGTCCACCTGCTCGATGCGCCGGTAGGCCGCGCGGACCCGTTCGCGGATCACGCGAGCACCACCAGCGGAGTGCCGGGCGCGACCTGGTCGCCGGGGGACACCAGCACCTCGAGCACCTCACCGCCGGCGGGCGCCGGGATGCGCGACTCCATCTTCATCGCCTCCAGGGTGACCAGCGACTGCGCGGACTCGACCCGCGTGCCCGCTTCGACGTCGACCCGCCACACCGTCGCGGCGAACGGTGCCTCGACGACGCGCCCGCCGGGCGGCGCCTGCACCCGGGCCGGCGGCCGGGCGACGGGTTCGGGCTTCGGGTCGAACTCGCCCGCGGCGGCCCACGCGCGCCGTTCGGCTTCGAACGCCGCCGCCTGGGTGGCGCGGAAGTCCGCGATGCTCCCGGCATTCTCGGCGAGGAAGCGCTGGTGGTCGGCGAGCCGGAACTCACCGTCGGTGATGTCGAGTTCCAGCTGCCCGGCCGAGCCCTGGGCCCGCAGGTCCAGCAGCTCCTCAGCCGACACCGGGTACCAGGAGATGCGGTCGAAGAACCGCAGCAGCCACGGCGAACCCGGCTCGAACGCGCCGCGCTGGTGCCAGCCGCTCCACACCTGCACCGTGCGGCCGACGAACTGGTAGCCGCCCGGCCCCTCCATGCCGTAGATGCACAGGTACGCACCGCCGATTCCCACGGAGTTCTCGGCGGTCCACGTCCGGGCCGGGTTGTACTTCGTCGTCACCAGGCGGTGGCGCGGGTCGAGCGGCGTCGCGACCGGGGCGCCGAGGTAGACGTCGCCGAGCCCCAGCACGAGGTACTGCGCGTCGAACACCGTGCGGTACACGTCGTCCACCGTGGCCAGCCCGTTGACCCGCCGGATGAACTCGATGTTCCACGGGCACCACGGCGCGTCGTCGCGCACACCCGTCATGTACCGCTCGATGGCTTCCCGGGTCGCAGGGTCATCCCACGACAACGGGAGCCGCACCTGCCGGCTGGGCACCGCGAGGTCGGCGGTGCCGGGCAGGTCGGCCTCCAGCTCGCGTACCAGGCCGAGGGCTTTGCCGACCGGCAGCGCGTCGGGGTCCACGTGCACCTGCAGCGACCGGATGCCCGGTGTGAGGTCGACGATCCCGGGCACGCCTTCGGCGGCGAGTCGTTCGGCCAGTGCGTGGACGCGCAGGCGCAGCGCGAGGTCCAGGGTCATCTCGCCGTATTCGACCAGCAGGTTGTCGTCGCCGCTGCGGCGGTAGGTCACGGACGGTTCGCCGTCGCCGGCGGCGCGGCGGGCGAGCACCCCGCCGTCGCCGAGTGTTTCGCGGCTGGCGTGCAGCGGAACCGCCGGCTTGCGGCGCAGCGCGGCCGCGTGGTCGGCGTCGATCGGCACGAACCGCACTGCGTCGCCCGGACGCAGCTGGCCGAGTTTCCAGCGTTCGCCGGTGGCCACCGTGGCCGGGCAGACGAAGCCGCCGAGGCTCGGGCCGTCCGGGCCGAGCAGGATCGGCAGATCGCCGGTGTAGTCCACGGCGCCGATCGAGTACGGCGTGTCGTGGATGTTGGACGGGTGCAGCCCGGCCTCGCCGCCGTCCTCGCGCGCCCAGGCCGGGCGCGGCCCGACGAGCCGGACACCGGTGCGCGCGGAGTTGAAGTGCACCTCCCACTCGGTGCGGTAGAAGGTCTCGATGTCGGCCGGGGTGAAGAACTCCGGGGCCGCGTGCGGGCCTTCGAGCGCACCGATCGTCCACTGTGCACCCAGAGCAGGCCGGTCGGCGGCGGGGACGGGGCCGGCGACCGGGTCTGCGGGTTCGGGGCCGGGGGTCAGCACGTCGCCGGCGGCGAGGGCGCGCCCGGCGTGGCCGCCGAACCGGCCCAGCGTGAACGTCGCGGCGCTGCCGAGGAACTCGGGCACCGCGAGGCCACCGCGCACCAGCACGTAACTGCGCAAGCCGGCGGTGCCGGTACCGACGTCCAGGGTGGCGCCGGCGGGGACGGCGAGCGGCGTCCACAAGGGAGCTTCGGCACCGTCGACCGTCACCGGCGCGTCAGCCCCGGCCACGCACACGGTCGTCGGCGCGGTAAACCGCAGCGTGACGCCGTCCACCGTGCACTCGAGGCCCGCGGCGCCCTCGGGGTTGCCGAGCGCGAGATTGCCGAGGCGGAAGGACAAGTCGTCCATCGGGCCCGACGGGGGGACGCCGACGTGCCAGAACCCGGTGCGGCCGGGCCACTCCTGCACGGTGGTCGCCGTCCCGCCGCGCACGACCTCGACGCGCGGCTCGTCGTCGGTGATGCCCTCGAGCGTGGCGGTGTCGTGCCGGGCCGCGGTGAACGCCGGGGCACCGGCGGCGGCGCGCAGCTGGCCCAGGTTGGTGCGCACGCCGTGGACCGCCGTCGCCGCGAGCGCGGTGCGCAAGCTCGCCAGCGCGTCCGCGCGGTCGGTGCCGGTGCAGATCACCTTGGCCAGCAACGGGTCGTAGTGCGTGGTGATCGTCGTGCCCGCTTCGACCCACGTGTCCACGCGCACGTCCGGCAGCGTCACCGCGGTCACCAGGCCCGCGCTCGGCCGGTGGCCGGCACTCGGGTCCTCGGCGTACACGCGCGCTTCGAACGCGTGGCCGCGGGGTTCGGGGGCCGTGGTGAACATGCCGTGGTCGCCGCCGGCGAGTCGCAGCATCCACGCGACGAGGTCCACGCCGTACACCGCTTCGGTCACCGGGTGCTCCACCTGCAGCCGGGTGTTGACCTCGAGGAACGCCGCCTCGCCGCGGGCAGGGTCGTAGACGAACTCGACGGTGCCGGCCGAGCGGTAGCGCACCGACGCGCACAGCGCCACGGCGGACTCCACGAGCTGCCGGCGCACCGCGTCCGGCAGGTCCGGCGCGGGGCATTCCTCGACGACCTTCTGGTTGCGCCGCTGCAGCGAGCAGTCGCGGGTGCCGAGCGCGAGCACCCGGCCCGCGCCGTCGCCGAACACCTGTACCTCGACGTGGCGCGCGCTCGACACGAGCCGTTCGAGGAACACACCGGCGCTGGCGAAGCTCTTGGCCGCGAGACTGCGCACGGTTTCCCACGCGGCCGTCAGCTCGGCGGGAGTCGCGCACGCCCGCATGCCGATCCCGCCTCCGCCGCCGGTGGCCTTGAGCATCACCGGGTAGCCGATCTCCGCGGCGCGCGCCAGGGCTTCGTCGAGGTCGGCGAGCAGGCCCGTGCCGGGCAGCAGCGGGACTCCGGCGGCGATCGCGGCCTCGCGAGCGGTGTGCTTGCTCCCGAACACCTCCAGGTGCTCGGGCGCCGGACCGACGAACGCGATGCCTGCCGCTTCGCACGCGCGGGCAAACGCGGTGTCTTCGGACAGGAAACCGTACCCGGGGTGGATCGCGTCGGCGCCGGTGTCGAGCGCTGCGCGCACGATCGCGTCGGCGCGCAGGTAGCTTTCGGCCGCGGGTGCGGGGCCGAGCCGCACGGCCTCGCCGGCGAGCCGGACGTGCGGCGCGGTGCGGTCGGCGTCCGAGTACACGGCCACGGCCGGGATGCCCAGCTCCCGGGCACTGCGCAGGATGCGGACGGCGATCTCGCCGCGGTTGGCGACCAGGAGTTTCACGCCGCACGCTCCGGCTCGGTGACGACCATCCGCACCGGCGTCGGGTCGAAACCGTTGCAGGGATTGTTGATCTGCGGGCAGTTCGACACCAGCGCGAGCACGTCGGTCTCCGCGCGCAGGCGGACTTCGAGCCCGGGCGCGGAGAGCCCGTCGACGATGCCGAGGGTGCCGTCGGGCTCGACCGGCACGTTCATGTACCAGTTGATGTTGCTCACCAGGTCGCGTTTCCCGAGGCCCCAGCGGGCGCCTTCGAGGAGGAAGTTCTCGACGCACGCGTGCTGGAACCGGGTGTGCTGCCCGTAGCGCAGGGTGTTGGACTCCTTGCTGCAGGCGCCGCCGAGCGTGTCGTGCCGGCCGCAGGTGTCGGCGATGACAGTGAGCAGCGGTGCGCCCTCGGCGGTGCGCAGCACGCTGCCGGTGGTGAGGAAGATGTTGCGCTGCGCGGCGATCGTCGTGGCCGCGCTGTAGCGCTGGGAGGTGTCGGCCGCGTCGTAGCAGAGGAAGTCGACGGCCTGGTTGCCGCCGAGGTCGACGATGGCCAGCTCCTGGCCGCGGCGCAGCACCGTGGAGAACGGCGCCCGCGCGGGGACTTCGACGTCGAGCACCTTCGTGGTCATGTGAGCCCCCTGGCGGTGAGGTAGTCGGCGGTGTTCTCGAACGCTCGCCGGGATTCCGGGGTGTGGGTCCACTGCGGACTGTCCGGAGTGGTCGGCCGGGCACGCCAGGCCAGCACCTGCAGCGGCGTGACGGCGTAGTCCGGGCGCGGGTCGAGGGGGTGGGCGACGTTGGCCAGCAGCACCACCGCGGGGATCTCGACGACCAGTTCGACCGAGCGGGCGGGGCCGGCCGAACCGGTGAACTCGAGCTCGCCACCCGCGCCGACGCGCACGCCCTGGAAAAAGGACAGGCTCGGGGGGAGATCTCGCGGGCCGAGCCCGTGCTTGGCGGCGGCGAGGGTGAACAGCGGGAGACCGGCCGGGGAGGCGCTTTCGGGGGCGCCGGCACCGTAGCGTTCGGTGTTACCCGCCACAGTGGACGTTCCGCACAGCGCGTCGTGCCGGCCGCTGGAGTCGGCGACCACGGTCGCGAGCACCCGGGCCTGGTCCGACAGCAGGGTGCCGGATTCGCCGAGGTAGGCGTTCCACTGCACCTTCACCGTGTCGGCGACGTTGAGCCGTTCCCACGGCTGGTCGGCGTTGAACAGCAACAGGTGCGCGCACGCGTCGCCGGCGAGGTCGGTGAGCCGCAGCCGGGTGCCGCGGGCCAGCACCTTGTGCGTGTAGCCGCCGGGGGCGACGGTTTCGGCCCAGGTCAGCGCGGCCCGATCGACGCCATCGGGTGGATCGGGGAAGGTGCTCGCGGGGATCGTCGGCATCGTGTCGACGACGGTGCCCGCCTGGGCGCGGGCGTGGTCGCGCGCGCCGTACGTGGTTGCGGTGCTCATGCGGCGCCCTCTCAGACGGCGGGTTCGAGGGCGGGGGCGGCGGTACGGCGCAGGCGCAGCCAGCAGAGCCCGCCGATCAGCAGCGCGGCGGCGACGAACTCGACGGGGAAGAGCAGCAGCCACGGCGAGCCGGAACCGGCGAGGTCGTAGATCTCCGCCCGGGGCCAGGCGATGTTGACGATCATGACCACGCCGTAGGCGACGGCGGCGACGTTGACCGGGATCGCCCAGCGGCCCAGCGAGAACAGCCCGGGTTGTGCGGGGAAGTTCCCGCGCAGGCGGCGGACCAGCAGCGGCGCGGTGACGAGCAGGTAGGCGAGGTAGACGATCACCACCGAGGTGCCGGTGATCGTGCTGAACAGCGTCGGGTTGCCGACGTTGACACCGAGCAGGCCGATCGCGAGTGCGCCGGACAGGACTGCGGGGCCCAGGGGAGTGCCGGTGCGCGGGTTGACGCCGGAGAGCCGGGCCGACATCGGCAGCGCGCCATCGCGGGCCATCGCGTAGATCAGCCGGATCGTGCCGGTCTGGATGGTGAGCGTGCAGACGATGACGGCGATGGCGACGTCGGCGAGGAAGATCCGGCCGAAGGTGTCGCCGAAGACTGCGGTGATCACGTACGGCAGCCCGTGGCCGGCGAGCTGCCCGTCGGTGAGGCTCGGGGCGGCCATGAGCGCGGTGAGGACCACGGCGAGCCCGCCGAGCCCGGACACCAGCACCGCGCGCAGCACGGCCCGCGGCGCGGCGCGGCGGGCGTCACGCGTCTCCTCCGCGACGGAGGCGGCGGTGTCGAAACCGTAGAGCACGTACGCGGCCATGAGCGCCGACGCGAGCACACCGCCGACGCCCGCGGCCGAGGTGCCGTCGCTCACCGCGACGCTGCGCAGCACGACCTGAGGTCCGCGTGCGGCGAAGAGCGCGAGCCCGCCGATGAGCACGACGACCCCGACCAGCTCCGCGGCGACCCCGATGTCGTTGATCCGCGCCATCACGCGGACCCCGGCGGCGTTGACGAGCGTGGTGAAGACGATCAGGAGCGTGCCGAGCAGCACGGCGTTGGTGGCGCCAGTCGGCGACGTCACCGAGGGGTCGCCGCCGACGAGCTGGAACCCGCTCCACACCGACGGGAGCACGATCTGCAGCGCGATCGCCGCCGCGGCCAGCGCCACGACGCAGCCGAGCAGCATCATCCAGCCCGCGAGCCAGCCGGTGAAGCCGCGGGCGAGCTGCTTGGCCCACTGGTAGACGGAGCCGGCGAGCGGGAAGCGCGCGGCGAGCTCCGCGAAGACAAGGGCGACGAGCAGCTGCCCGGCGAGCACGGCCGGCCACGACCAGAAGAACAACGGGCCGCCGAAGGAGTAGCCGAAACCGAAGAGCTGGAAGACGGTGGTGAGGATCGAGACGAAGGAGAAGCCGGCGGCGAAGGCGGAGAACCCGCCCAGCGTCCGGCGAAGCTCCTGGCGATAGCCGAACTGCTGCAGTTCGTCGGTGGGGACCGGTGGCGCGGGCATGGCGGGGCTCCCGTCTGCGGGCGGAATTTCGATCGTTTGATCGAAATTAAGGTGCGGCCGCGTCGGGGCCGTCTCGCGCGCGTAAGGGCGGTGTTAACGAGCCGGGCGTTGTGTTTCGGGATCGGGCGCCGCCGTGTAACACGGCCGCGAGCCTGGCAGGATCGGCCGGGTGGACGGGAAGGTGACCAGAGTCGGACGGCCGCGCGCCAGCGGTGCGGCCGCGAGCAGGCAAGACGCGCGCGAAGCACTGCTGGACGCCGCCGGCGAGCTCTTCACCGGCGCCGGCTACGCGGCGACCACGACCCGCGCGATCGCCGAACGCGCGGGCCTGCGCCAGGCTTCGCTCTACTACCACTTCCCGGCGAAGGAGGACATCCTCGCCGAACTGCTGGCCGCCACCGTCCGCCCGTCGCTCGCGGTGGCGGACCGGCTCGTCGCGTCCCGGGCGCCGGCCGCGACTCGGTTGTGGGCTCTGGCGCACACCGACATCCGGCTGCTCGCCGGCGCGCGGCACAACGTCGGGGCGCTGTACCTGCTGCCCGAAATCGCGTCCCCGAATCTGGCGGGGTTCCGCGCCGACCGGGCGGCGCTGAAGGCGGCGTACGCGTCGCTGGTGGACTTCGCGGGGGTGCCGTCGGCGGCGGCGCGGACGGATCTGGTGTTCGGTTTGGTGGAGAGCACCGCGATCCTGCGGCGGGATTCGCCGGACTTCGACGTGGCCGCATACGCCCGCGAAGGCGCCGACGCGGTGCTCCGCGTGGCCGGCCTCCCCGACGCGGACGACGCCCTGCGAGCCGCGGCTCTGGACCTGGCCCCGCCTGACGCCGCCCGACTCGCCTGACTCGTCCGGCTCCCCGGACGATCACTGTGTTTGCCGGAGCCGGGTGCAGAACGCCGACATCCTCCTCGAAGACTGCGTGGTGGCCGAGGAAGATCGCCTGCAGGAGGCGCGGACGTTCCGCGACACGAGCGACGTGCTGCGCCTGACGCGCGGCGGTGTCGCGTGGGGTTCGGTGGGCTGCATGATGGCGGCGTACCGAACGCGGTAGCGCGAGGGGCTCACGAGCCGGACGTACCAAGCGGATTCCGAGTTGGTGGGCACGTCGGTCATGCCGGTCTCCTCGCGGGTCGTGGTGGCCCTGGTCTACCCGGTCCGCGGGGTGCGCGGGTGAAAAATCCCCGGCGGCGGCCCGGCTGTGCGCCGGGCCGCCGCCGGGGTCACCGCGCCTTGTTCTTGGCGGCCTTCGCCTTCCCCTTGACCGTGCCCTGGGCGTCCTGCAGCGGCGCGTAGGTGCCGAACAGGGCGGGGTCCGGCTTCGGCGCGGTGCCCGGGCCACCGAGCGGTTTCGGGTCCATGAGGTACTCGAGGCCGTCGCCGTCGAAGTTCCAGCCGCCCTTGGCGCCGTCCGGACCATCGGAGAGGTGCCAGACCGTGTTGTTGTGGTCCTGGTTCTCCTCCTCGAACAGAGCAGTGGGGGAATGTCGCTCTCCAGGCCGTCGGCCTTCAGCTCCTCGATCGCGGCGAGCCACTGCTTCTGGTGCACGGTGTCGCGGGCGAGGTTGAACTGCAGCATCGCCTTGATGCCCGGGTCGTCGGTCATCGTGTACAGCCGTGCCGTCTCTGCAAGCGGCCCTGCGCCTCGGCCGGGGCATTGGCCCGGAAATCGGCCAGCAGGTTGCCGGAGGCGACGATGTACTTGCCGTTCCACGGTGTGCCGTTGCTGTCGGCGGGCAGAGCGCCGCCTCCGGCGACGATCGCCTGTTGCGGGTCCATCGCGCCGATGACCGCCGCCATCACGGGATCCTTGACGCTCTCGGCGGTGGCCGTCGCCGGGGCGCCTTCGAGCAGGCGGGCCACCATGGTCGCGAGCATCTCGACGTGCCCGATCTCCTCGGTCGCCGTGTCCATGATGAGGTCCTTCTACTTGCCCTCGACGCGGCAGTTCCAGCCCTGGAACAGGTACTGCATCGTCACGGTCATCTCGCCGAACGCGCCGCCGATGAGTTCCTGCAGCTTGTGCGCGTACACCGCATCCGGCTTCTCCGGCTTCGCCTCGAACTGCAGGAGCTTGGTGTGTCGGAACATGCGGGTCTCCTTCCCCTCGGTGCTGTGTCGAGGCCCCGGTTGCCCGGCAAACTCCCGGTTAACCACCCGATCACCGCCACTCCGTTCTGACGCGCAGGCCCTTGCGGGTACCGGTCGTAGTGAGTCGAGTGCAGGCCTTCACCAGCGCTCCCGGCAGACGACCACCTCGCCGGTGCTCCCGTCCGGCAGGCGAAAGTCGCCACCCCGGCAGCGGTTAGGGTGCTGGGCGGGGCGCCGTTCGAGAGGAGGAGTGCATGGTCGTCGCCGGGGCGATCGGGTTGGTGTGGCTGGGGATGGTGCTCGGGATTTCGTTCCTGGAGGCGCCGCTGAAGTTCCGGGCGCCCGGGGTGACGGTGCCGCTCGGGCTGGGGATCGGGCGGCTGGTGTTCGCGGCGCTGAACAAGGTCGAGGTGGTTCTCGCCCTCGGCATCTGGGTGGCGCTGGTGGTGAGCGCGGGCTCGGCCGGGGCGCTGGTGGCTGCGGGCGCCGTGTCGGTGGTGCTGCTGGTGCAGCTGGCGGCCGTGCGGCCGGTGCTCAACCGGCGGTCGGACCGGGTGCTGGCGGGCGGAGAGGCGCCGCGCAGTCACGCGCACCTGTGGTACGTCGGGCTGGAAGTGGTGAAGGTGGCCGGGCTCGTGGTGCTCGGGGCGTTCGCGCTGGGGTGAGGGTCCCAGGTGTACCGGCGCGAAGGGGAGCCCCCGCGGGACGGGGCCATCTGGGAAACGCGAACCGGCACGGTGTTCGCGGCGAGGCTCGCCGCGAGCACGGAACGGTCGCGGCCCGGCGCCCAGCGGGTGGCGGGGCCGTCGCCGGTGCCCGAGCCGCCGCTGGTCTGGTGCAGGCTCAGCACTTCGACCGGCACCCGGGTGCCGAGAGCGCCTGGACCAGAGCTTCGACGGTGGTCGCGTGCGGGCTGCCGTCGATGTCCAAGACGTTTCCGTGTCACCGGCCGAACAGCCGGACAGCGAGACCCCGGCGGGGCCGTCGAGGTACGTCGACGAGAACAGCTCACCCAGCTGCGCCGATATCACCTCGAGGCCGGTGGTGCCCGTGGGCTCCCGGACGTGCCGGGCGAAGTCGATCTGCAGCCGCCGCGGCAGCTCGGCGCCGTAGTCGGCGGCGAGCAGGTACGCGATACCGCCCTTGCCGGACTGACTGTTGACGCAGATGACCACGTCGTCCGGAGCGAGGCCGGTCTCGGCGAGCAGGCGGGCGAAGTCGCAGTCGGTCTGCGACGCCGACGGGTAGCCGACCTCGATATTGTTGTAGCCCGTCTCGACGAGCAGCTCGAAGAAGTTGCGCTTGCGGGCCGGGTCCATCGGCTCGGCCGGGCCTGGTACCGCCGCGCAGGGCGACCGGCGCCCACGGCGGCGCCCGCGTCGGCCTGCGGGCGGGCCAGTTGCCGGCGTCGCGGCAGGGCGCCGGCGTGCTCGACGTCCCCGAGGGCTGGGACGTGGTGCTCCGCCGCGCCGAGCTCGTCTCGGTGATCGAGGCGCGCATGGCGATCGAAACGCAGGCCGCGGGTCTCGCCGCCGAGCGGGGCACGCCGACCGAGCTGCGAGCCCGGCACCGGGCCCTCTCGGATCGCGCGGCGCGCCGGTCGGACCTCGGGGATCATGCCGACGCCGACACGGCCTTCCTCCGTGCCATCGTCGCTGCCGTGCACAACCCGATCCCCACCGAGCTCTTCGACGACTTCGTCCCCCGCAGCCGCGAAGCGATGATTTCGATGCTGTGCCTTCGCGGCACCTTCGGCAGCGACGCCGACCACGACCCCCACACCGAACTGCTCGACGCCATCACCTTCGGCGACGCCCGGTCGACGGCCGAAACGAAGCCGGGCGCACCTGGCCACGCTGAAACAGCGGCTCGGCCGACGAGCCCCAAGGCAATTCCCGTAAAGGTCAAGGAAAAAGCTTCTCCGGCTGCGGCGGCCGGAGGAATGCGCCCGAGGCGGCAACCGGTGTGTCCGGTGCCGGATCCTCACGCAGGCAGTGCGGCGGTGGTTTCCGTGCTCAGGCCGCTGAAACACGCTCCCGTGGCGGCGAATCCGGCGACGACCAGACCGGCGATACGGCGAAGGTGAAACATTTCCGATTCCTCCCTGTCGCTTCCGGCCACGCGGCCCTCGGAAACCGAAGCTAACAGGACTGCCGTCGGGTGCTCACCTCGAAAACGATCTTGTGCACGATCGTGGGCCGAGGTCACCGCCGTGGGTGGTCAGGCTCCGTCGCGCACCGTGACGGCCGTTCGCTCGGCGGCGGGGCGGCGAATGCGACCCCATGGCTTGAACACCGAGAGCACGAACGAGAACAGCAGCAGGCTCGGCGCCACGACCACCGGCGGCAGCAGGTCACTCGCCCGCGTGGCGGACGCCGTCCCGGCCGCGACCTCGCGGCCGTACACCGCCGCCTCGTCGACCCCCACCCGAAGGGCGACGAAGATCAGCACGGCCATCAGCACGGTCACGGCCAGCTTCGCCGCCACCCACCAGTACCGGACGACGCCGTACTTGCTGCCCAGGCCCAGCACCGCGCCGGTCGCCAGCGTCAGCAGGGCGGCCGCCAGCATCGGCCACACCGCGAACAGCCGAAGCGCCTGTAGCGCGGTCGCCGCGACGGCGGGGCTGTCGGTGACCAGCGCCGTGCACACGAGCACGCCCAGCGCCAGGTCCAGGCCGAACCATGCCGACGCGACCACGATGTGGGCGAACAAGGACCACTTGCGCGTGCGGGCCGCCGGGTGCCACCTCATGCCGTCTCCTCGCCGCTGTCCGGTTCCACTCGGTCATCGTCGGGAAAAGGGGGCGCTGGGGCGTCCGCTCAACTACGGCACTTCCGCGTACCGCACCGTGCGTACGTGTCGTCCTCGCGGGGGATCACCCCGGTTGTGCGGTGGCCGGCCGCCCCCGCCGCGGCGGTCTGTTCGTGCGGGGACTCGAGCGCCGCCACGAGATCTCGGAGAACAACGGGAACGGCTGGATCGGGTCGCGCAGGACGTCGAGCGTCGCCTGCTGGAGCCACTCGCCGGCCTCAGGGCCGAGGGCGTACGCGCCGGTGAGGCGGTGACCGTCGGACACGAGCGTGAACAAGCCGGTGGATTCGACGTACGCGTGGACGTACGTCGCGGTTGTGGCCACTTCGGACACTCGCGCGGAGGCGGTGAACGCACCCTCGACGGCGCCGATCGCTGCCACCTGCGGATCATGCCGGTGACGTCGCCGATGGCCCACAGCCGCTCGCCGGCGCGCAGGTGGTCTGCTCGTCCTCGGCGGCGGACCCGTCGGCACCGAGATGGCAAAAGCAGTTCGGCGCTTCGGGGGGCGAACCTCGCCGGCGTGCACGCGACCGGCGCCCGCCACGACGGTGAGGAGTTCCTGCTGACGCTGGACAACGGCCGCGGGCTGCGCGGTGACCACCTCCTCGGCTGCACCGGGCGCGCGCCCACGCGTCGATGGGCTAGGGCTGGAGACCGTCGGTGTCACGGCGAGCCCCCACGGCATCCCCGTCGACGACAGGGCACGGTTTTCCTCGCGGTGATCTCGCGAGTGGTCGACACTCCCGCCGGCTCGCGCAGCCCTGGCACGGGCGGGATGACGGGTCGGAGCGGGTCGCGAGGATGACGTCGCGCGCGGTGTGGCGGACACCGCCGACCTCGACGACACCCGGGCCGGCGAGCCGTCCGGGGCCGCGCAGCAAGGTGATGCCCTCGCTCGCGAGCCACGTCCCCCGGCCGCCGTCGGTGTGGTCGAAAACCAGCCACGACAGCGTGGCCGCGACGTCGACCTCCGCCGTGGCCGCGGCCTCGCGGGCGCCCTGGACGGCCTCGCCCTGGCGCAGCAGCGACTTCGACGGGATGCACGCCCAGAGGAGCACTCGCCGCCGACGAGTTCCCGTTCGACCAGCGCCACGCGCAGGCCGCCGTCGTCGGCCAGTTCGCCGGCGCAGCGCTCGCCCGGCGAGCCGCCTCCGACGACGATGGCGTCGAAGTCCTCGCTCATCGGCCCGGCACCCGCTGGGTGCTTTCCTGCAGCAGCCGGCCGTTGCCGTCGGGGCCGGCGAACGAGGCGAACGAGCCGTAGCTGTGGTGGAGCACGCCGCCGGCGTCGTGGACGACCTCGCTGACGGCCACGCCGGTGCCGGCGAGCTCGGCGCGGGCGGCGTCGATGTCGGTGACCACGGGCCAGGCCCTGCGCCGAGCCGGATTCCGCCGTGGTGAGCCCCGTGCCGAAGGTGACGGAGCAGAGCGAGCCGGGAGGGGTCATCGGGACGACCCGGAAGTCGGGGCCCGAGGCGAAGCCGGCGTCTTCGAGCCAGCCCGGTCCTTTGTAGAACGTCTTGGCGCGGCGACGTCTCCGACGGGGATCACCACGACTTCGAGCTTCATGTCCGCCGCGGGCTCTTTTCCGGGCAGACGGAATGAATCAGTGTCCGCGTCCGGTTCCCTCGCGCACATTCCCCGGGGCAGCGTGAGTTCAGGCGGGCGGCGCCACGTCGTCGTACACCCGCACCGCGGAGAACAACCCGGTTCCGGTGCGGTCGAAGACGCAGATCCCGGCCTGGGCCGCCACGTCGCGGCCACCGAAGCGGTCGCACGTGTACTCGAGCGCGCACCGGTCGCCGCCGTCCGTGACGGCGCACGGTTCCAGCCGGGCCGCACCGATCCCCGTGAAGAACTCACGCAGTTCCCTTGCGCCGGTGTGCTTCGCGCCATCGGGCGTCTGCACGTACCCGTCCGGCGCGAAGCCGCGCACGAGTGTTTCGGCGTCCCCGGTGGCGAGCGCCGCCTGGTAGCGGCCGACGTCGGCGGGCAGATCCGTGCGCGTGTCGAGGATGGCGGGCCGCAGGTGGTGGCGGCCGTCGAGCGGGCGCTGGCTGCAGTAGGTGCGGAACACCACCGACTCGTCGCCGGACGCCTGCGCAACCACGGTCACCGGCCAGGGATCCGCGTCGTCCAGGTACGCGACCAGCTCTACTACGGCGCGCTCGCCCGAACGGGTGCTCGCGACCGTTTCGATCCGCGCGTGGCGCCGGTCCTGCCACTCCTGGTTGGCGCGCACGAACTTCCGCAGCTCGCGCCTGCTGCGCACGACCCCGGCGCGGGGGTCGTACACCACGACCTCACCGGGCCAGGCGGTCTCCAGCGCCTGGGCGTCACCCGCGTTCAGCGCAGTGAAAAACTGCCCGACAGGGTCGGCCCGCCCCTCGGCTCGGGTCTGCTTGCGCGCCAGCTCCACCGCACTCACGAAGTCCGGAAACCACGGCATCGACCCACGCCCCTTCACCGAGCGGACATCCCGGGTGCCCAGCCTGCCGGTTCGCCCGCGTCCGCGACAGTCCCACGGAGAGAGCCAGTCCTCAGGTGTATAACGCCCATTACTGCGTTCCGGGAGGCGGCGACCCATACTGGACGCTTGCGGTCGAGCCGGTTCGGGGAGCACGCCATGACGACGGAACTGCAGGTCGCGGCACGGTCGACGAAGCGGGCGGTGGTGCTGCGGCTTCAGGGTGAGCTGGTGGCCGGCCAGGCCGACGACACCGTGGTGCGGCAGGCGGTGGCGGCAGTGCCACCCCCCGGGCTGGTGGTGTTCGACCTGCGGGAGGTCGAACTGTTGTCGGCGGCCGCGATCCGCTTGCTGGTCGGCGTGCTCGAGACGCTGCGGTCGCGGGCCGCCCGGTGCCGGCTCGTCGTGGCACCGGACAGCGCGCCGGAAAAGGTGCTGCGCGCGGTGACGCTGCCGGCGGGGTCGGCGGTGTTCGCGGCCTTCGAGCAGGCGGTGGGGGAACCACTTCGGTACGACGAGCCGACCCACGATCCGGCGGCACCGGATCCG
Source organism: Amycolatopsis sp. FDAARGOS 1241 (assembly GCF_016889705.1). Lineage (NCBI taxonomy): Bacteria > Bacillati > Actinomycetota > Actinomycetes > Pseudonocardiales > Pseudonocardiaceae > Amycolatopsis > Amycolatopsis sp. FDAARGOS 1241. The sequence goes on along the minus strand of NZ_CP069526.1, from coordinate 4,349,092 downwards.
GGTGACCCGGAGGAACGACTGGCTTCGTTGACACGCCTGCTCGCCGCCGAGCCCACGGTCGGCGGGCTGCTGCGGCGGGTGGTGTCGGCGACGCGGGTCGTGGTCCCGGGAGCGGACCTGGTGAGCGTGACGCTGCGGGATCCGGCGCGCGGGTTTTCCACACCCGTGGAGACCGCCGCGGAAGCGACCGAACTGGACCTCGTGCAGTACCGCATCGGCGAGGGACCGTGTTTCGACGCCGCGCGGCCGGGCGGACCGGGGTTCGTGGTGAGCGCCGACCTGGCCGCGGAGACGCGGTGGCCGCGATTCGCCGCGGTGGCCACCTACCACGGGCTGACCGCCGTGCTCGCGACCGACCTGCTCCCGGCTGCGGGACCGCAGAGCCTGGGCGGCGCGCTGAACGTCTACAGCCGCTGGATGCGCGGCTGGCGCGCCGTCGACCGGCAGGCGGTCGTGCTGCTGTCCGCGTACGCGAGTCTCGCGCTCGACGGGATCCGGGTCACCGACCCGGTCGACCTGGCTACGCTTGACCTGTCTCAGCCGATCGCGGCGCGTGACGTGCTCGGCCGGGCCCAGCTGTTCCTGACGAGCCGGCAAGGCATGGATGCCGAGCGGGCGGCCACCGTGCTGCGCCGCGCCGCCGGAAACCTCGACCTGAAGCTCGTCGCCCTGGCCCGGACCCTGGTGGAGAGACCCGGCGAACCCGGTTGACCCCGGCCGGGCTCCCGATCGACTCGGACGGAGGCGGCGGCGATGCCCCGGGACGTGCAGGACGACCTCGACGCACGGGTGGTGGCCCCGGCGGTCCGGGAGATCTACGAGTCCATGCCGGTCATGCTGCTCGGCCTCGGCGGCGCGGGGCACCGCGTCCTCGCGGTGAACGCCGGCTTCCGGGCGTTGGCGAGCCGCGAGCGGATGGTCGGCCGGACGCTGCGCGAACTCTTCCCCGAGGTGGCAGGGCAGAACCTGTTCGAGATGACCGATCGCGTGTACGAGACCGGGGTCGCGCAGGTGGCGCGGGGCCGGCGGGTCCAGATCGAGCGCGAACCCGGTTCGGGCCGGCTCGACGAGCTGTACGTCGATTTCACGATGGCCGCGCTACGGGCCGGGCGGCGCCATCGCCGGCCTGAGTTTCTTCGGGCTCGACGCGACCGAGCGCGTGCTCGAACAGCGACGTGCCCGGCGCGAGATCGCCGAGGCGGTGCGGCGCTACGAAGGAGCGCGGGAAGTCATCACCGCCTTGCCGCGGCGGTTGCTGCAACCCGGCGGGCCCGTGCTGCCGTCGGTGCGCATCGCCGGCAGCTACCTGCTCGCCGACGCCGAGGATGCCGCGGGCGGGGACTGGTTCGACGCCATCCCGCTCGCCGGGGACCGGGTCGCGCTCGTCGTGGGTGACGTGGTGGGCCACGGACTGGCCGCCTCGGCGGCGACGGGGCAGCTGCGCGCGGTGCTGCAGGACCGGCTCGACGAGACCGGCGACCCGATGGCCGCCTTGGCCGCGGTGGACCGAATGGCGACCCGGTTGGCGATCCGGTTGGCGGAGGCGCGTGCGGCGACGGTGTGCGACGTGGTGCTCGACGCCGTCGACGGTGGGCTCTCGTTCTGCTCCGCCGGGCATCCGCCTCCGTTGGTGGTCACGCGTGACTCCGCCCGGCGTCGGGCGCGGGACCACTGGGCACCGGAGCGACCTACACCGTGGCGAATGCCCGGCTCGAGCCGGGCGAGGTGGTGCTGCTCTACACCGACGGGATCATCGAACGGCCCGGCCGCGACCCGGCCGCCGCGCGGGCGGAACTGGCCCGGACCGCGACCGACACGCTGGCCGAGCGCGGGATCCGGGGGACGGGTCTGTCGGCGGTCGACCGCGTGTGCCCGCTGAGCCTCGAGCTGCTCGTGCGCCAGAGCGGGCACACCGACGACATCACGCTGCTCGCAGCACAGCGCGTCGCCGCACCGGAGCCGCTGCACCTGCGCCTGGCGTCGACGTCGACGCGGTGCCGGCCACGCGCGTCGCGAGGACCCGGTGGTTGCGCGAGCACGGCGCGGGCCGGCGCGACCTCAACGCCCTCGCGCACGCCCTCGGCGAACTGGTGACCAACGCCGTCGAGCACAGTCACCCCGCCGATGCGGCGGAAGGCACCGTCACGGTGACCGCCGAGCTCGGACCGGACGGGTGCGCGCGGGTCCGGGTGGCCGACGACGGGTCACTGGCGTGACCGCGCCCGCCCCGGCGACCCGGACTTCCGCGCCGACCACGGGCTCGGGCTCGCCGTGGCCACGCGGCTCGTGGACGAGCTGGAGATCGGCCGCGGCGAGCGCGGCACCACCGCCACCGCGCGCCTGCGCCTGTCCTACCCGGCCCGGCTGCTCACCGCGGACGAGGTGGACCACGGCACCGTCCGGAGACCGGCTGACGAACGGCCCGAGCTGATGCTCATGCTCGACCAGCCCGAGGCGGCCGATTCGCGGGCGGCCGTCCACGGCGCGCTGGACGCGAGCAACGCCGGCCGGTTCGCCCACGAGCTCGACCGGCTCACGCTCGGCGGCACCCACGAGCTCACCGTGGATCTCACCGCCGTCACGCTGCTCGCGCGCGTCGCGGTCGCGGTTCTCCTGCAAGCCAACGCCTCCGACGGCGACGGTGGCCGGGAAGACCGCCGGCCACTGCGGCTCTACGCCCCGGCCGGCAGCGTCGCCGACGAGGTCTCACGCTCGTCGATCTCCCCCACGCCACCGAGGATCCCGGCGGCGCCGGATGAGTCCTGTGTGGACGGTCAGGACCGCAGCTGCCGGTTCTTGATCCCGTACTGGGCCATCTTCCGGTAGATCGTCGCGCGGCCCATGCCGAGCTCGGCGGCCGCGGCGACGACGGTGGCGCCCGGCTGGGACAGGCAGCGGACGATCTCGTCGCGTTCCAGCGCCTGCAGGCGGCTCAGGCGCGGGCCGCTGGTCGTGAAGACCTCGGGCGAGAGGTGGTGGGCGTCGACGGTGTCCGCGCGGGCCGCGGCCTCGGCGACGACGCGGCGCAGCTGCTTGGCGTTCTCGGGCCAGTCGTAGGTCGTCAGCGCGCGGCCTGCGGCCGGGGTGAAGGTGACGGCGCGGCCGCGGGCGCGGTGGGCGAAGTGGTGGGCCAGCGGCATGATGTCGTCGGGCCGCAGGCGCAGCGGCGGGAGCTCGACGACGGTCTCGGCCAGCGGCAGCAGCGGGGCCGGGATCGCCGCGGAATCCGGTGCGGTGAGAACGAAACCGGTGCGGTGCGGGGTAAACCGGGCCGCCAGCTCGCTCGCGGCCCAGGCGGGCAGGGCGTCGACTCCCGAGACGATCACGCACGTGCTGTCCTTGCCGACTTCGGGCGCCCACATCGCGAGCCACGCGTCGACGTCGTCCGGTGCCGGCGGACGGGCGTTGAGCACGCGTTCGCGCGGGTGGAGTTCGCGGCGGGCCAGCGCGGCCAGCGCCGTCTTCCCGGCGCCGGGCTCGCCGACCACCGCGACCGTGCGGCCGCGGCCCATCGCGTCCATCGTCTCGAGCAAGGTGTGCTGCCACGCGGCCGACAGCTCCGGCGGATCGATGCGGTCGGCGTACACACGGAACACCTCGCCGCGCGGTGCGGGGCGCGCACGGCGGCCTGAGGCCCGCGCCAGCATCAGCGCGCTCGTGTGCCCGGCCGCCGTCTGCGCGAGCGCGAGCAACAGGTCCGACGACTGGTCGGACCACGTCGTGAGGTTGACGCTGCCGGCGAGCGCGCCGGTGAGCGGGTCGAGCACGGGCACGGCCGCGCAGGTGTAGCCACGCAGGCTGGTGCAGTAGTGCTCGTCCGCGCGGACGAGCGATGGGGCGCGGTCGGCGAGGGCGAGGCCGAGGCCGTTGGTGCCCGCGTTGCTCTCCGCGTACGAGAAACCCGGTGCGAGGTGCACCCGATCCAGTGAACGCGTGATGCCCGGGTCGCCGCACACGCGGCTCAGCACGAGGCCTTCGCTGTCGGTGAGCATGAGGCTGATCGGCTCGTTCGCGAGCGTCGCGTGCAGGCCCTGGAGCACCTCGCTGCCGCATTCGTACAGCAGCGAGCCGGTGTCGACCGACGCCGTGAACACGGGTTTCACCTCGTCACCGGGCACACCGTAGTTCGCGCTGCGCTGCCACGAGGCCCGCAGCCTCGGGGCAGCGCCGCCGCGGGCCTCGAGCCCCTCACCGCGTGTCATGCCACCTCCCGCAAGACGCCGCTCTGCGTCCGGCTCGGTCAGGCTAGGCGCACCAGCATAGGCGCCGCAGCCCCAGGATGTCTCATATCGAGACAGCACCCCCATCGCTGACCAGCCAAGATCGTCCTACGGTCCGTGCCTGACGTGCCGATGCGGTCACGAATGCGGAGGAAGATCATGTACACCAAGGACGGCGAGAAGTACTTCATCCTCGACGCGCACATCGCGCTCTGGGACGCCCGGCCGGAGAACCAGCGCAACATCCACGGCAAGCAGTTCATCGACTGCTTCTACGACTACCACCGCAACCTCAGCCCCGAGTCCGAGGTGTGGCCGTACGAGGACTACCTCTACTACGGCGGTGACCGGCTGATGAAGGACCTCTTCGAAGACGGCTACGTCGATCACGCGATCTTCCAGCCCGCGGCCCTGCCTGCCTTCTACACCAACAACTTCGGCCAGACGGACGAGGCGTTCGCCCTGGCGCAGAAGCACCCGGACAAGCTGACTTACAACCACTGCTGGGACCCGCGCTTCGGCGAGGACGGCCTCAAGCAGCTGCGCGAGGACGCGAAGCGGTTCAACCTCAAGGGCGTGAAGCTCTACACCGCCGAGTGGTTCGGCGACTCGCGCGGCTGGAAGCTCGACGACAAGTGGAGCTACCGCTACCTGGAGGCCGCGCAGGAGCTGGGGATCAAGAACATCCACATCCACAAGGGCCCGACGATCCGCCCGCTCGACCGCGACGCGTTCGACGTCGCCGACGTGGACAAGGTCGCCACCGACTTCACCGACCTGAACTTCGTGATCGAGCACTGCGGCCTGCCGCGGCTGGAGGACTTCTGCTGGATCGCCACGCAGGAGCCGAACGTGCACGCGGGCCTGGCCGTCGCGATGCCGTTCATCCACACCCGGCCGCGCTACTTCGCGCAGATCATCGGCGAGCTGCTGTACTGGCTCGACGAGAACCGCATCCAGTTCTCCAGCGACTACGCGATCTGGACGCCGAAGTGGCTCGTCGAGAAGTTCGTGGACTTCCAGATCCCCGAGGACATGACGGAATACGCGCCGCTGACCACCGACATCAAGAAGAAGATCCTCGGCCTCAACGCCGCCGCGATGTACGACATCCCGGTGCCCGGAGAGCTGCAGGTGAAGAACCCGCCCGCGGACGCGAAGCCCGAAGCCGCGGCGGTTGCCTGATGCCGGACCTCGAACAACTGGCGCGCGGGGCGCTCGGGCAGGTGTACGACCCGGAACTGGACGAACCGATCACCGATCTCGGGTTCGTCCGGTCCGTGGCGGCCTGCGAGGGCGAGCTGACCGTGCACCTGCGGCTGCCGACGTCGTTCTGCTCACCCAACTTCGCGTACCTCATGGCTTCGGACGCGAAGGACGTGCTCACCGCCCTGCCGGGCGCACGGCGCGTGGTGGTGCGGCTCGACGACCACCACGACTCCGACCTCATCAACCGCGGCCTCGCCGCCGACGCCGGCTACCGCGGCACGTTCGGCTCCGAGGCCGAAAAGGACCTCGACGAGCTGCGCCTGACGTTCCGCCGCAAAGCGCACACCGCCGCGATGGAACGGGCGCTGACCGGGCTGTTGCGCGCGGACAAGTCGCTGCGGGAAGAGGAACTGCACGACGTGACGCTCGGCGACCTGCCGCCGGGACGCACCACCGACGCGCTGGTGCGCCGGCGGGCGGCCCTCGGGCTGAGCGTCGAGCCGGGCGAACCGGTGCTCGTCGACGAGCACGGCGCGCCCTACCCGCGGGAGGAGGTGCCGTTGCGGCTGCGGTTCGCCCGTTCGATCCGGATCTCGATCGACGGCAACGCGCACTTCTGCCGCGGCCTGCTCCGCACGCGTTACCCCGGGTCCGAGGCCGACCAGACGGCCCGGCCCCACGACCCGTCCGTTTCGGCCGTCGCCGGCGAGGAGGCACGAGCATCGTGAAGGCAGTCCAGGTTGTCGGATACGGCGAAAATCTGCGGATGACCGACGTCCCGTCGCCGGAGGTCACGGGGCCGCACGACGTGATCGTGCGCATCGGCGGCGCCGGCGTGTGCCGCACCGACCTCCACATCCTCGAGGGGCAGTGGGCGGAGAAGTCCGGCGTCACCCTGCCTTACACGATCGGGCACGAGAACGCGGGCTGGGTGCACGCGGTCGGCAGCGCGGTCACCAACGTCGCCGAGGGCGACAAGGTGATCGTGCACCCGCTGATCACGTGCGGGCTCTGCCCCGCGTGCCGCCGCGGCGACGACGTGCACTGCGAGAACAGCCAGTTCCCCGGCATCGACACCGCCGGCGGTTACGCGCAGCTGCTCAAGACGTCGGCGCGCAGCGTCGTGAAGCTCGACGATTCGCTGGAGCCCGCCGACGTCGCGGCGCTGGCCGACGCGGGGCTGACGGCCTACCACGCGGCGGCGAAGGCGGCACGCCGGTTGCGCCCGGGCAACAAGTGCGTGGTGATCGGCGCCGGCGGGCTCGGGCACATCGGCATCCAGGTGCTCAAGGCGATGACGGCGGCGGAGCTGATCGTGGTCGACCGCAACCCGGACGCAGTGAAGCTCGCCCAAGCGATCGGTGCGGACCACGGTGTGGTCGCCGACGGCGGTCACGTGGCCGCGGTGCAGGACCTGACCGGTGGCAACGGCGCGGAGGTCGTGGTCGACTTCGTCGGCGAGGGCGGGGCGACGGCCGACGGCGTGGCGATGCTGCGCCGTGCGGGCGACTACCACGTGGTGGGCTACGGCGAGAACATCAACGTGCCGACGATCGACGTGATTTCCACGGAGATCAACTTCATCGGCAACCTCGTGGGTTCCTACACCGACCTGTGCGAGCTGATGGTGCTGGCGGCGCAGGACAAGGTGAAGCTGCACACCTCGAAGTACGCGCTGGCCGATTTCCAGCAGGCGCTCGACGACCTCGACGCCGGCCGGATCCGCGGCCGGGCGATCCTGGTCCCGTGAGGGGGTGCGTCCACAGCGGACGCACCCGCGGCGGCGATAGGCTGCTGACGGCACGAAGGAGGAGGAGCAGATGATCTTCATCACCGTGAAGTGGCAGATCAAGCCGGAGTACGCGGACCAGTGGCCGGAGCTCTCGCGGGCGTTCACCGAGGCCACGCGCGCGGAGCCGGGCAACAAGTGGTTCGACTGGTCCCGTAGCCTGGAGGACCCGAACGAGTACGTGCTCGTGGAGGCCTTCGAGGACGACGCCGCGGAAGCGCACGTCACGGCCGACCACTTCAAGAAGGCCCAGGCCGACTTCCCGCAGTACCTGCAGAAGACCCCCGACATCATCAACACCACCCTCGACCAGGACTCCTGGTCGGAGCTGGGCGAGATGAAGGTCGGGAAGTGAAGTAGGCCCGGGCCGGGACAACGGCGGTGTGCCCCGCACGGGGTGCACCGCCGTTTTCGCGGAGCTGGTGCGGGTTAGCGGGCCGCGCGCAGTCGTCCGTGGTGGAGAGCGCGGGTGCGCTCTGGGTGCTCGACACGTCCCCGATCGTCCGGGGGTGTCACGGCGCGGGAAGCGCTGGAGCGGACGGTGGACCTCGCCGTGCTCGCGGACCGCCTGGGGTTCCACCGGTACTGGGTGATCGAACACCACTCGCTGCGCGGTGTCGCGAGCTTCGCGCCCGCGGTCGTGGGCGGGCCGGCTCGCGGTGGTGACCCGCCGGATCCGCGTGGGTGCCGGGGGAGTGCTGCTGCCCGACCACGCGCCGATCGTGGTGGCGGAACAGTTCGGCACGCTGGAAGCCTTCTTCCCGGGACGGATCGACCTCTCGCTGGGCCGAGCGCTCGGCGGGCCGGCGTATGTTGCGGAAGCAGTGCGCCGCGGCGGTGAAGACTTTCCGGGACAGGTCGACGAGCTCATCGGGTACTTCGCAGACGGAGACGGAAGGATCCGGGCTGTGCCGGCACTCGGCCACCGGCCCAGGTGTGGCTGCTCGGCTCCGGGACGAGCACCGCCCAGGTGGCTCGCGAGTGGAACCTCCCGTACGCGTTCGCGCACCACCTCAACGCCGGAAGCGCCGAAGAAGCGCTCGGCACGTACCGGAACGCCAGTGCTGCGCTGGTGATCGTCGCCGACACCGACGAGCGGGCTGGGGTGGCTCGGGGGACCGGCCCGGCTCAAGGTCCTCAGCCGGCTGCACGGACGGCGGATCCTCCCGCCCGACCCGGAAACCGCGGCCGGCTACCCGCGCACAGCGGACGATCGAGCCGAACTCGCGGCCCGCTGGGCCCACTTGGTCGTCAGCTCCCCCGATACGGTGCGCGCGTCGGCGAGACCTGCTCGACCGCACCGGCGTGGCCGAGCTCAAGGTGACCACTCCGGTGTTCGACCACGCCGACCGACGCCGTTCCTGCGAACTCCCGGCCGCGATCGCGACAGCGGACAGGCGGCTCGCGCAGCGCATAGGCGCGGCCGGCCGGTCTCACGTCGCCGCCGACTGACCGTCGCGGGGAGCGGCCGACGCCGCCACTGTCCACTTTGGTCGCGCCCGCCGTCGGGCTCGACCGGACTGCCGACGTGGACACCGGTTCCGACTTCCGGCTGCGCATCGAGCACGTGCGGGCGCGCTGCCCGACGGGGTCGCTGCTCTACCGCGGCGGTTCACCGAGGGCGGTGCCGGTGAACCGTCTCCGACGGCAACTCGCAGAAGCGCGGGCGGTACTCCTGCGCGAACCGGCTCAGGTGCGTGAACCCGCACGAGTACGCGATCTCCGCGGCGGTTTCGCCGCCGCCGGTCACGAGCAGCGCCCGGTGAGCGCGGCCGAGCCGGATGTCACGCAGCAGCGCGGTCGGCGTGGTGTCGAGCTTGCGCCGGAACTGCGCCCGCAGCTGCCGGAGACCGACCCCGGCCGCGCGGGCGACGTCGGCGACGGTCACCGGTTCGGTGTGGTCTTCGAGCCACCGCCGCGCCTGCTCGACGACGTCCGCGGGTTGTTCCGTGCGGCCCGCGATCAGTTCGGTGCTCGACGTGTGCGGCGGGCCGAGCGGCACCGCGGTCAGCCGCTGGTCTTCCAGCGCCCGCAGGACGGTCGGCTCGAGCGGGGTTGTGCGCCGGCGAGGGCGAGGCACGCACTGCCCCAGGCGGTGTCGAGCACAGCGACCGGGGCGGCGGACGGGGCGCTCGGCGGCAGCGACCACAGCGCGGTCCGCTGCGGTCGGCCCAGCAGCGTGCCGAGGTGCTCCTCGACGCGGGTCATCTTCGTGGAGATCACCAGCGCGCCCGCGTGCTGGTCCGGGCGCATCACGGTGTGGGCGTCGCCGGCGAGTGCGAAACCCGAGGTCAGCAGCTCGCTGGTGACCTCGGGGGCGAGCAGCCGCATCGGTCCGAGTGGCACGGTGAGCGCGAAACGGTTGCGCGTGGGGAACGCGTCGACCGTGCCCTCGGCGCCGTAGCGCACGACGACCAGGTTCAGCTCACCAAGCCCCGCCACGGCGACCGTGCCGTCCGGCCGGCCGTGCCGGACCCCGATTCCGTGGACGATCGTCGCGGCAAGGACCCGTTCGCGCAGGTCGGTCAGCCGGGTGGACCGCAGGGACGGCCCCGGCAGCGTCGTCTGGGCGCAGCGTCGCGTGAACCCCGTCGTCGCGGTCACTGGCGGTTCACTTCGCCGTCCTCAGCCGGCGGGGCCCGGATCCCGCGGCCCTCGGGGCGCGGCAGCACTTCCTGAGCAAAGGGTGCGCGATGGGCATTGCGTTCTTGTGACGGTCGGCACAGATGCTCTACGCTGCTCGCGGGTCAGAGCGGACCGGTTACGGAGGTCGGGATGTACGTCGCGCTTTTCTGGGGCAAAGTCAGGCCGGAGTGGCAGAACGACGACTACGCGGCGATCGGCGGGCGCATGTTCGAGCGCGCCTCGGCGATGCCGGGGTTCGTCGCGCTGCACAAGCTCGACGTGCCCGACGGTCGTGAGCTGGCTGTCGCGTACTTCGAGACCGAAGAGCAGATGCGCGCCTGGTACGACGATCCCGAGCACCGCGCCGTGGAAACCCTGGGACACCGTGAAATCCTCGAGGACTACACGATCGAGGTCCTCGAGCTGAAACGGGCGTACACGAAGGCATCGTCGACGTTCGAGCCCACGGCGGCCGACGAACGCGCCGCGGACGAGATCGTGGCGGGGCTGCGCCGGGCGCCGGCGTCCTGAGGGCCGGCCAGCGCCTGGCCGGGTGACGTGCCGTAGTGCTCCCGGTGCAGCGCGGTGAAGCGGTGGGCGTTGCTGAATCCCCACTGCAGCGCCACGGCCGTCACGGTCGTGTCCTCCGGGCCCTTCGCGATCAGTTCGTCGTGGGCCGGCGCAGGCGGAACTCCCGCAGGTGTTTCCTCGGCGACGGCAGGCCGCACGGTTACCATGCACGGTCGGTCGGGGTCCTCGCGCAGCACGTCGGCGCGTCCTCGGCGGGCGCCGAAGCCACGGACGCGCGCAACCGGCGCGGGTTCGAAGAGTGGTTCGACGTCATGCAGCGCTCGTGAACCGAGGACCTGTGGTCGGCGAGGACGAGTTCATCCAGGTGCCGCCCGCGGGGCTGCGGTGGGCGCACAGGATCTCGACCCGGCTCGGCGCCGGGGTCGCCGACGGTCGGGTAGCGCAGCTCGCCACCGTCCCGAAGCCGCTGCAGCTGCCGCATCCGCCGGTGTTCACGACGTCACCAAGAGCGCCGCGAGCATCGAATGGGCGGCGAAGGTGGGCAGCTCCATCGTCACGGACCTACGCCGACGCGGCGGCGAAGCACGGCCGTACGGCCCGGCCCGGCGAGTGCCGGCCTGAAGGCGTCGCGCTGTGCCGGCTCGTCGCGGTCGCCGAGATGCACGAGGAGGCCTCGGAGCGCGCGTCAGAGCCTCGCATCCATAGGCGACTGGCTCGGCGCGTTCGGCTTCTTCGAGACCTGGCGCCTGCTCGGGCAGGAAGAGCCGGTGCCCCGCACGCTCGAACAGCTCGTCGAAGCCGGGATGCTGCTGGTCGGCACCCCCGACGACGTCGGTGAGCAGGTGCAGCGGCTCCAGGACGAGTTCGGGCTGGAGTACCTCGTGTTCATCGCCTGCGCCGGCGCGGTGGAGCACCGGCGCAGGCCGGACACCATCGGCTTGTTCGGCGAACACGTGATCCAGCCCGTCCCGGTGGCGTGGGGTGCCCGAGGCGCCGGGCCGGATCGGCGAACCCGACCTGCAGTCGGTGCGACGGGCGTTCGCCGCGCTCGACGTGCTGGTCGCGTCGGCACCGCGAGCGGTGCGCGTCGCCGACTGGCCCGGCACCTCGAGGCCAGCCCGGCAACCGCGTCGCGCGTGCTCACGATGCTGGGCGAGGGAGCCTACGCCGCCCGGACTCCCGACCGCGCTACACGGTCGGCGTCCGGTCCCTGCCGCCGGCCACGAACTGGCTGCGCCGGCTGCGCGACGCGGCGCTGGGCCCGGCGATCCGGGTTGCGGACCAGACCGGCGAGATCGTGGTGGTCAGCCAGCGGCTGGGCGACGGGCAGATCCCGCTGCTGTGGCACTAGCCGCGGCGGCGGGAAGGCATCGGCGCCGTGGTGCTCAGCCTGTACCCGCTGTGGGCGACCGCGAGTGGCCGGGCGCTGCTGGGCAGCTTGCCGTCCGCCAATGGCGCCGGTTGCTGCCGCGCGAGCCCGCGCCCCGGCTGACCGACGCGACCCCGCTCGACCCGGCGGGGATCAACAGCGTCATCAAGGCCGGGCTCAAGGGCGGCCTGCACTTCGAGCGGCGGGAGGTCCACAACGGACTGTGGTGCTGCTCGGTCGCGCTCGAACCCACGGGCTGCGGCGGACGGCTCGCCCTCGCGGCGGTCTGCCCCGAATCCGCCATGTACTGCGGCAAGAGGCGTTCACCACGATCGTCGGTCCCACAGCGCTCTCGGCGGGAAAGTGAGGCAGACATCGGGGATGTCCGAAGAGGAGTGCCATGACCGTCACCACGGGGCCTGCCGGAGTTGACGGGGAGCTGTTCCGCGAAGCGATGGCGGGCGTGTGCGCGCCGGTGTCCGTCGTGACGACGTTGCACGAAGGCCGTCCGCACGGGACGACGGTCAGCGCGTTCGCGGCGCTGTCGGCCGATCGGCCGCTGGTGAGCGTCGCGCCGGACTCCGGATCGCGGCTGCTCGCCCGGGTCCACGCCACCGGGCGGATCGGGGGTCAACGTGCTGACGCGGGAGCACTCGGGCCTCGCGCTGAGCTTCGCGAGCAAGGCGGCGGACAAGTTCGCGGACGTCGACTGGATCCTCGACGACGGGCTCCCACGGCTGCCCGGGCCGGCTGGCTGGCCTGCACCGTTGCGGACCTGGTGCCGGTCGGCGATCATGTCGTCACGTTCGCGCCCGTCACGTCGGCGGCGCCGCGGCCGGCCGAACCGCTGACGTACCACAATCGGGCGTTCGGAACCCATCTCCCGGAGGAGGCACGCTCGTGAAGGTTGTCGTCGGCACGGACGCGGAGCTGGTGGAGGCGGCCGACTTGACCTCGCTGTCGGTCGAACGTCGCGGCGAGGCGGACGTCGACGCGGTGCTGCGCGCGGCCGGCGCCGGCAGCGCCGCGGACGAGCACGCGTGGCTGTCCATCGCGTGGCTGCGCGCCCGCGGCCCGGCCGGCGACGCCGAATGGCCCGCCGGGTTCGCGAAGATGATCCACTACGCCGCCTCGAAGGGCTGGGCGGACGCCGAGCACAAGACCGTGCGCGCCCACATCGTCTGAGACACGGGACAGGAGCGCGCGGGGACGCGATCGTGATCGGCAGCGGGGTCAACGGCCTCGTCGCCGCGGCCGAGCTGGCCGGCGCCGGGTGGTCGGTGACGCTCGTGGAGCGCAACGACCGGCTCGGCGGGTTCATCGCCAGCGAGGACCGCACGCTGCCGGGTTACGTCCACGACACGTTCTCCTCGTGGCACCCGTTGTTCGTTTCCGGCGGCGCTTACGCGGCGCTCGGCGAGGAACTGCACCGGCACGGGCTCGGCAGGGTGGATTTCGGCGTAGGCGATGCGGGTCTGGTCGTCGATGGCGCAGTGGACATAGTCGTAGCCGACCCGGTTCCCGGGCGGGCGTGGCGTCGTTGGAGGCTGTCGCGTCCGTGTGGTTGCCAGCGGTCGCCCTCGTAGCGGCGGAGTGGTTGTCCGGTCGGGCGGTCCGGTCAGGCCGGCTCCGCTATGTGGCGGCGCGTCAGGACCCGTGCACCGTAGAGGCGTGGAGGCCGAGGATCCCGTCGAGGCGGGGACCAGGCGCCGGGTGCGTCGCGGCCGGATGATCGATCCGCTGCTCGGTCCGGTCGGGGACAGGAGCGTGGCAGGGGTGTGGCCTGCTGCCGCGATCGAGCAGACCGGCCTCGCCTTCGTCGCGGTACCGGCGGACCCACTTGTGCCCGGTCGTGCGTGAGATGCCGGTTCGGCGGCGACGTGGGCCACCGGATGTCGCGCGTGAACGCGCTCGACCAGCAACCGTCGGCCGTGCAGGGTCACCCCGTCGCGCCGCTCACCCCTCAACCACGTCCATGGGCACAACACCTAGCGCGCCGCGGCCGCCTCGGGGGAGCGCGCCGAACCGCGGGCGACGGAATCGGTGCGGGCGTCGTCGGACCGCTGCAGGCGCAGGGCGAAGGTGACGGCGGCGAGCGCCAGCCCGCCGAGCACCGCGCCCACCCAGGCGACGCTCGGGAACCCGAGGCCCGCGTTGAGCGCGACCCCGCCCAGCCACGGTCCCGCGGTGTTGCCGACGTTGAAGCCCGAGGTCGTGCTGGCGCCGACCAGCGGGGAAGACCCACCGGCGACGGTGTACGCGCGGACGTTCAGCGCCGGGTTCGCGGCGAACGCGGCGGCGCCCAGCACGAGGACCGCGATCACGGCCACCGTCGCGTGCGAGGCGAGGGCCAGGGTGACGAGGGCGGCGACGGCGAGGCCGAGGCTGCCGTACAGCGTCGCGAACGGGTGGGCGTCGGCGAGCTTGCCGCCCGCGAGGATGCCGATCAGCGCACCGGCGCCGAAGAGCACCAGTACGAGCGGAACCCACGACGAGCCCACGCCGTCGGTCATCGTGAGCAGCGGGGCGAGGTAGCTGAACGCCGCGAACACCATGGCCTGCGCGAGCGCGATCACCCCGAGCGCCAGCCAGAACCGGCCCCTGCGGAACACCCGCAGTTCGGTCCGCACGCGCAGAGCCGACGAATCCGCGATGGTGCGCGGCACGAACGCGAGTACCCCGGCCACCGCGATCACGGTCAGCGCGGCCACCGCCCAGAACGCCGTGCGCCAGCCCGCGTGCTGACCGAGGAACGTGCCGGCGGGGACGCCGGCGATGTTCGCCACGGTCAGCCCGCCGACCAGCACGGCGAGCGCGCGCCCGCGGCGCGCGGCGGGCACCAGCGAGACGGTGGTCGCCGCCGCGACGGCCCAGAACCCGGCGCAGGCGAGCGCGCTCACGACGCGCGTCGCGAACAGCAGGCCGTAGCCGGGGGCCAGTGCCCCGGCGACGTGCGCGCCGGCGAACACCGCGAGGAGCGCGAGCAGGGTCGCCCGGCGCGGGAGTTTCAGGGTGCCGACGGCCAGCAGCGGCGCGCCGACGACCATGCCGATGGCGAACGCCGAGATGAGCAGGCCGGCGTCGGGAATGCTGACCCCGAGATCGGCCGCCATCCCGGGCAGCAGGCCGGTGATCATGAACTCCGAGGTGCCGAGGGCGAAGATGCTGAGCCCGAGCACGAATACGGCCAGCGGCACGGTTAGTCACTCCTTTTGGATTGATCAGTACACAATGAGCCCGTGAAGCATCGACGGTGATGGCGGGTGGGTCGGTCAGCGGCGGGCGAGTGCGGCGACGGCGATGTCGGCCACCGCCGTCATCGCCGGGCGCAGTGCGCCGCGGCGGGACATCAGCCGCAGCCCGCTCACAGTGCTGTGCACGAATTCCGCGATGTCGCGCGGATTCCGGTCGCGGGTGACACTGCCGTCGGCCTGGCCGAGGCGGGCGCACTCGGTGAGCGACGCCAGGTGTGCTTCGGTGTCGGCGTCGACCCTTGCGCGGATTTCGGCGTCGGCGGTGCCGAACTCGGCGACGGTGTTCACGATCAGGCAGCCGCGGCGCCCGTTCGTGAGTTCGTCGTCGATCACGGACGCGAGCAGCCGGCGGATCCCGTCGAGACCGTCCTCGGCTTGTGCCACCACTGCCGCGCGCCCTTGGACGCCGCGCTCGATGTAGTGCTCGAGCGCGCGCCGGAACAGGATTTCCTTGCTGGTGAAGGTGTTGTACACGCTGCTGCGGCCCAGCCCGGTCGCGGCGCACAGGTCCTGGGTCGAGGTGGCCTCGTAACCGCGGGCCCAGAAGGCGTTCATGGCGCCTTCCAGGGCTTGGGTCTCGTCGAACTCGCGTGGCCTGGGCATGCCGCCACCGTACCAGGTTTTGGATAGAGCAGTACACAATAAGCCCGGCCCGTCGTGCGCGCCGCCACAGGAGCAAGATGGCACCGTGGGTTACGACGCGTTGTTATGGCTTTCGTTCGGCGGTCCGGAAGGGCCCGACGAGGTGATGCCGTTCCTGGAGAACGTCACCCGGGGCCGGGGGGTGCCGCGAGAGCGGCTGCTCGAGGTCGCCGAGCACTACCAGCACTTCGGCGGGGTGTCGCCGATCAACCGGCTCAACCGGGCGGCCATCGCGGCGGTCGAGAAGCAGTTGGTGGCCGAAGGGCTCGACCTGCCAGTGTACTTCGGCAACCGCAACTGGCAGCCCATGGTCGAGGACACGGTCGCGCGGATGAAGGCCGACGGCGTGCAGCGCGTGCTCGCGTTCCCCACCAGTGCGTACGGCGGTTACTCCGCGTGCCGGCAGTACGACGAGGACATCGAGCGCGCCCGTGCCGCTGTCGGGGCCGGTGCGCCGGAGATCGTGAAGCTGCGCCAGTTCTTCGACCACCCGCTGTTCATCTCCGCGGTCGCCGACGCCGTGCGCGCCGCCCACGCCCGCCTCGGCGACCGGCCGGACACGCGCACCGTGTTCACCGCGCACTCGGTACCCGTGAGCGCCGACGTGGCCGCCGGCCCGCCGGACGAAGGGGGCCACCGTTACTCCCGCCAGATCGCCGAAGCCGCCCGGCTCGTGGCCGCCGAGGCGGGCCTCACGGAGTACGACGTGGTGTGGCAGTCGCGGTCCGGGCCGCCACAGGTGCCGTGGCTCGAGCCGGACATCGTCGACCACCTCGACGCGCTGCACGAGGCCGGGGTGAAGTCGGTGGTGGTGAGCCCCATCGGGTTCGTGTCCGACCACCTCGAGGTGATCTGGGACCTCGACAACGAAGCTGCCGAGCGCGCCGCCGAGCACGGGATGGCCTTCGCCCGCGCAGCGACGCCGGACGTGGACCCGCGCTTCGCGGAACTGGTGGTCGAACTGGTGCGTGAGCACGTGTCCGGCGCGCCGGCGCGCAAGCTTTCGCCATTCCCGGCCGCCGGGTGCACGGTCAACGGCGCGCCCTGTGCTCCCGGCTGCTGCGAACCGGCGACGCGCCCGGCTCGCTGACGCCACGGGTCCGCTGCGAGCTCAGCGCACCAGATCCGTGGCCACGGCCCAGAGCCGCGCCGCGTTGTCCGGATCCAGGGCGTAGGTCGCGACCCCCGGCACGCCGAACTCCGCAGGCCGTTCGGTCACCACGGGGGCCTCGGCCACGTCTTCGAAGTACCGGCCGCCCACGCCGTCCGCGAGCGGTGACGCGGCGAGGAACACCGCCGTCGCGTCACCCTGTTCCACCGTTTTCCGGTACGGCTCGGGCGTTTTCAGCCCGCCCGTGTGCTTCTGCAGGTTGGTCGCGATGGCACCGGGGTGCAGTGCGTTCACCCGGATCCCCTCGGCCGCCCACCGGCAGTCCGCTTCGACGGCGAAGAGCACCTGCGCCGTCTTCGACTGGCCGTAGGCGGTGAGCGGGTCGTAGGGCCGGAAGCGGAACGCGAGATCGTCGAACACCACGGGGGAGAACAGGTGACCGGCCGACGACACCGAGACCACGCGGGCGGACCCGGCTCGCGCGAGCGCGTCGTGCAAGCCGAGGGCGAGCGCGAAGTGGCCGAGGTAGTTGGTCGCGAACTGCTGTTCCTGCCCGTGCGTACCGCGCTCGAGTTCGGGCAGCGCCATGATCCCGGCGTTGCCGACGAGGATGTGCAGCGGCCCGCGCCAGCCGCCGGTGAACGCGTTCACGGAGTCCAGGGCGGCGAGGTCCAGCCGGGCGACGTGGATCGCGTCGTTGCCCGTTTTGCTCCGCAGCTCGGCCGCGATCGGCTGCCCGGCGTCGGGCCGACGCACCGCGAGCGTCACCTCGGCGCCGGCGGCCGCCAGCGCCCGAGCCGTTTCGATCCCGAGTCCCGAACCGGCCCCGGTCACCACCGCCCGCCGGCCGCCGAGGTCGACACCGTCGGTGACGTCGGTCGCGGTCGTCGTGCGGCCGAACGGCGTCTTCAGAAGTCCACTCATGCCCTCCAGCGTGCGCACGACCGCGGCGACCAGGCAGGATCGCCTGACACCAGGACCGGCAGGGCCACCCACATCCGGCGCAGCGCACCTAGACTCGCGGGGTGACGAACGCGCTCGGTGACTACCTCCGGACCCGGCGGGAGCGCCTCACCCCGGCGGAAGCCGGCCTGCCCGGTCACGGCCACCGCCGCGTGCCGGGGCTGCGGCGGGAAGAGGTCGCGTTCCTCGCCGGTGTGAGCGGCGACTACTACGTCCGCCTGGAACAGGGCCGCGACCGGCACCCGTCCGAACAGGTCCTGCTGGGCATCGCACGGCTGCTACGCCTGGACGAAGACGCCACCCGGTACCTGCTCCAGCTGGCGAACCCGCCCGCGCACCGCCGTCGCGCGCCCCGGCCTGAGCAGGCGAGCGAGGGCATCCGCACCCTCATCGACAGCTGGCCGCTCACCCTGGCCTACGTGCACGGCCGCTACCTCGACGTGCTCGCGGCCAACCGGCTCGCCGTGGCCCTGTCGCCGTTCAACGCACCGGGGTACAACAGCATCCTGGCGGCGTTCCTCGAACCGGAGATGCGGGAGCTGTACGAAGACTGGGAGGACATGACCGCGCGGGTGGTCCCGTACCTGCGCGCGATCGACGGCGCGGACACCGAGGACCCCAGACTGGTCGAGCTCCTCGGCCAGCTGACGCTGCGCAGCGAACGGTTCAGCACGCTGTGGGCGCGCCAGGACGTGAAGCGCAAGAGCACCGGGGCCACGCGGTTCAACCACCCGCAGGCCGGCCCGTTGCAGCTGCACTACGAGAAGCTCGTGGTGCCCGGCAGCGAACAGACGCTGATCACCTACCACGCCGAGCCCGGTTCGGAGACCGAAGAACGGCTGCAGCTGCTCGCGATGCTCAGCGCGCCCGGCGAAGTCCGCGACAGCCCGGCCTCCCGCAGCCAGCGCGACTGACGCACTCGGCGTTCGCTCACAGCTGAGCCGACGGCTGTTCGCGGTGAGCTGAACCGCTCACGGCTGGCGGTCGGCCTGCTCCGCGAACACCCGCACCGCTTCGTTGACCGCCGCGGTCCGGGCCGTGCGGACGGCGTCCGACAGCGGCCGCAACGCTTCCGCGCGACGGGTCGCGGCCGAAGCGGACAGGGCGCCGCCCGGGTCGTCGGTCTGCGCGATGGCCAGGATCGCCGAGATCTCTTCCGCGCGCTGCAGCACGCGCAGCGCCCGGGCGGGCGTGCCGGCCGGCCATTCGACCTGCGGGCGCGACCTCAGGTGCGCCGACAGCTCCGCGCGCACGCCGGGGCGGTCGCTGGCCACGTCGAGCGTTTGCAGCGCGCCGGCGCTCGCGCGGATGGCGTCGGTGAGCCCGTGCTCGGCGTCGGCGAGCGGCTGGTACTCCAGCGGGATCGCCGAGGCCAGCGAGTACACGGTCCAGCGCACCAGGCCTTCCGCGATCGGTTCGGGCACGAGGCCGAACCCGAGCTCGGTCAGCACCGTCGCGTCACCACAGCGCAGAGCCGCTTCGGCGAACGGGCCGCCCCCGCCGAGGCCCCGGACGTCACCGGGCACGGGGAGCACGAGCTGGGCGCTCTTGGCCCCCTGCGCGCGCAGCGCCACGAGGAGCTGGACGGGGGTGGCCGCGCGGTTGAACGCGAGCGGCAGGTCGAAGGCCTCGGCCGCGGGGGCGTCGGCCGCGACGACGTCGTGGGCTTCGCCCCAGGCAGCGAGGGCGTCGAGCACATCGTCGGAAGCGGCGGCTCCGTTCAGCCACGCGGAGGACCAGACGGCGAGGGTCGCACTGGGACGGCACACGACGCTCTATTTTACCGGTACTCGACACTTCGTGGACGATCGCCCACGCTGGAGTCGCTCCACGTCGACGTATGGCGGAACGGTAAGTAGCGTCGTCGGGGTGACCGCTGTTCCAGACTCACTTCCCCGTACCGCGGGCGAGCTCCGCGCCGCCGGGTACACCCCGCGTCCCATCGCGCAGGAGATCCACGACAACCTGCTCACGGCGCTGAAGGAGGGCCGCGATGCGTGGCCCGGCATCGTCGGCTTCTCCCGCACTGTGCTGCCGCAGCTCGAGCGCGCGCTGCTCGCCGGCCACGACGTCGTCCTGCTCGGAGAACGAGGCCAGGGCAAGACCCGCCTGCTGCGCACCCTCGCCGGCCTGCTCGACGAGTGGACCCCCGTGATCGAGGGCTCCGAGCTCGGCGAGCACCCCCTCGCCCCGATCACCCCCGCGTCCCTCCGCCGCGCGGCGGAGCAGGGCGACGACCTGCCGGTGGCCTGGCGCCACCGCAGCGAGCGCTACACCGAGAAGCTCGCGACACCGGACACGTCCGTCGGCGACCTCATCGGCGACGTCGACCCGGTGAAGGTGGCCGAAGGCCGCAGCCTCGGTGATCCCGAGACGATCCACTTCGGGCTCGTCCCCCGCGCGCACCGCGGCATCGTGGCGATCAACGAGCTGCCCGACCTGGCCGAGCGCATCCAGGTCGCGCTGCTCAACGTGATGGAGGAGCGCGACATCCAGGTCCGTGGCTACACGCTGCGGCTGCCGCTGGACGTGCTGCTCGTCGCCACCGCCAACCCGGAGGACTACACCAACCGCGGGCGCATCATCACGCCGCTGAAGGACCGCTTCGGCGCGGAGATCCGCACCCACTACCCGCTCGACGTCGACGCCGAAGTCGCCGTGGTGCGCCAGGAAGCGCACCTCGTGGCCGAGGTGGGCGAGCCGCTGCTGGAGGTGCTGGCCCGGTTCGTGCGCAACCTGCGCGAATCGCCGGTGATCGACCAGCGTTCGGGTGTGTCCGCCCGGTTCGCCGTGGCCGCGGCCGAAACCGTCGCGGCGGCGGCGCTGCGCCGGGCGGCGCTCACCGGGGAGGAGCCGGCCGTGGCCCGGCCGGTCGACCTCGACGCGGTGCCCGCCGTGCTGCGCGGCAAGATCGAGTTCGAGCCGGGCGAGGAGGGCCGGGAGGTCGAGCACCTCGTGCACCTGCTGCGCCGGGCCATCGCCGAAACCGCGCGGGAGCGCTTCGCCGGGCTGGACCTGCGTCCGCTGTCCGACGCCGTCGCCGACGGCCACCTCGTGGCCACCGGCGAGCGGGTGCCGGGCAGGGACGTGCTGGCCGCGCTGCCGGAGCTGCCGGTGCTCCACGAGGTCGCCCAGCGTGCCGGGGTGTCCTCCGACGAGCCGGCCGGCCGCATCGCGGCCGCGGTGGAACTCGCGCTGGAGTCGCTGTACCTGGCCCGCCGGCTGGCGAAGGACTCCGACGACCACACCACGGTGTACGGGCAGTAATGCCGCTGCTTCCGGAGGGGTACTCCTACGGCCCGTGGCACGACGGGCCGGACCCGCTGGCGCCGCCCGCGGACCTGCGCGACGCGCTCGACGAGATCGGCCGCGACGTGATGGGCGGTGCGTCACCGCGCTCGGCGCTGGAAGAGCTGCTGCGCCGAGGCACCGAACGCACGGCGGGCCTGGACGAGCTGACGCGGCGGCTGTGGCAGCGCCGCTCGGAGATCCAGCGCCGGCACCGTCTCGACGGCACGCTGCAGGAGGTGCAGCAGCTGCTGCGCGAGGCGCTGGACGCCGAGCGCCGCGAGCTGTTCCCGGACCCGGACGACGAGGCGCGCTTCCGTGAGGCGCAGCTCGACGCCCTGCCGCCGGGCACCGCCGCGGCCGTGCGCGAGCTGAGCGACTACGACTGGCGCTCCTCGGAGGGCCGGGACAAGTACGAGCAGATCCGCGAACTGCTCGGCCGGGAGGCGCTCGACGCAAGGTTCCAGGGCATGAAGGAGGCGCTGCAGAACGCCGGGCCCGAGGACGTCGAACGCGTCAACCAGATGCTCTCGGACCTCAACGCGCTCCTGCAGGCGCACGCGCAGGGCGCGGAGGACATCGACGAGCGCTTCTCCGAGTTCATGCGCCGGCACGGCGAGTTCTTTCCGGAGAACCCGCAGAACGTGGACGAGTTGATCGACGCGCTCGCCGCCCGGTCGGCGGCCGCGCAGCGGATGATGAACTCGATGTCCGCCGAGCAGCGCGCCGAGCTGATGGAACTGACGCAACAGGCGTTCGGCGACCCCCGCATCGCCCAGCAGCTGTCCGCTTTGGACGCCCAGCTGCAGGCGCTGCGGCCAGGGGAGGACTGGACATCGTCGGAGCGCTTCCGAGGCCAGGACCCGCTCGGCATGGGCGAAGGCGCGCAGGCGATGCAGGACCTCGCGGAACTGGACAACCTGGCGGAGCAGCTGGGCCAGTCCTATCCGGGCGCCCGGCTGGAGGACATCGACCTGGAGGCGCTGCAGCGCCAGCTCGGACCCGACGCCGGCGTCGACGCACAGCGGCTGTCCGAATTGGAGCGGGAGCTGCGCCGCCAGGGCCTGTTCGAACGCGCGGCCGACGGCTCACTCCGGTTGTCGCCCAAGGCGTTGCGGCGTCTGGGTGAGACGGCGCTGTCCGATGTGGTGAACTCGCTGCGCGGAAAGACGGGCGAGCGAGAGACCGAGTCGGCGGGCGCCGCGGGTGAACCCACGGGGTCGAGCCGGCCGTGGCGGTTCGGGGACATGCAGCCCTGGGATGTGCCGCGGACGGTCCGCAACGCCGTGCTGCGCTCGACCTCGGTCGGCTCGCGGGCGGTGACGCTCGACGTCCAGGACGTGGAGGTCGTCGAGACCGAGCACCGCTCCCGCGCGGCGGTGGCGCTGCTGGTGGACACGTCGTGGTCGATGATCCAGGAGGGCCGCTGGCTGCCGATGAAGCGCACGGCGCTCGCGCTGCACCAGCTGATCTCCACGCGGTTCCGCAACGACGCGTTGCAGCTGATCACCTTCGGCCGCTACGCGACGAAGGTGGACCTGCCGGAGCTGGTGGGCCTGGAGGGCACGTGGGAGCAGGGCACGAACGCCCACCACGCGCTGCTGCTGGCCGGTCAGCACCTGCGCCGCCACCCCGACGCGCAGCCGGTGGTCCTGATGGTGACCGACGGCGAGCCGACGGCGCATCTGGAACCCGACGGCGAGGCGGTGTTCGACTACCCGCCGGACCCGCGGACCATCTACAAGACACTGTCCGAAGTGGACCGGATCGCGAAGATGGGCGCGTCCGTCACGGTGTTCCGGCTCGGGGACGACCCGCGGCTGGAGGCGTTCGTGGACACCATCGCCCGCCGCTCCGGCGGGCGCGTGGTGGCACCCGACCTCGACGGCCTGGGCGCCGCCGTCGTCGGCGACTACCTCCGCAAGCGGCGGAGTTGATTTTCCGGCGCCCCGCGAAATCGCATCGTACGGTTCCCTCCCGGCCTTTCCTCTAACCTGACCACAGCGCGAGATCGCTCAAAGGCGATCTCGCACGCCTCGGCGAAGCCGAGGCAGTTCACGATTGTGGACAACAATGCGTGCGCCGTCGCCGGGGACGAGGGTGATGTGGCGGGTCTTGGTGCGTTCGGGCTTGCGTGCGGCGGGCGTCAAGCGGTAGCGGCGGAACAGCTCCTCGAGCACGATCGTGGCCTCCAGCAACGAAAAGCCGGCGCCCAAGCACCGGCGGACGCCGCCGCCGAACGGGAACCACGTGCCGGTGGCGGGGCCGCCGCCGAGGAACCTCGCCGGGTCGAACACCTCGGGGGAGGGGTGGTGCGCCGGGTCGGCGTGGACCATCGAGATCGACGGCAGCACGGTGTGCCCCGCCGGGATCCGGTAGCCGCCGAACTCGATGTCCTTGGTCAGCCGGCGCGCGACCTCGGAGATGATCGGGTGCAACCGCATCGCCTCCTTCGCGACGGCTTCGAGGTAGCGCTCGTCGCCCTCGTCAGCCGCCTTCGTGGTGGCCGCGGCGGCAACGGGGTTGCGCGCCAGCTCGTGCAGCGACCACGCAAGTGCCGTCGCGGTGGTCTCGTGGCCGGCGAGCAGGAGCGTCACGAGCTGATCGCGCAGCTCCGTGTCGGTCAGCGGGTCGTCACCGGGCACGGTGAGCAGCCGCGACAACACGTCCGTGCGGTTCTCGAGGTCGGGCGCCGTCCGGCGGTCGGCGATCTCGGCGTGGATCAGCTCGTCGACCCGCACGGCGATCTCGCGGTTGCGCCGCCACGGTCCGAGCTTCTGCAGCACCGGGCTGTGCCAGCCGAAGATGTCCAGCGCACCCACGTCGATGACGTGGCCCAGCAGCTTGCGCAGCTCCTCCAGACGGGGTCCCTCGCCGACGCCGAATACCACGCGCAAGATGATCTCCAGCGTCAGCGCCTGCATGCGCTCGTGCACGCGGAACGGCCGGTCGGCTTGCCAGCTGTCCAGCTCGGCCCTGGTCAGGTCCGTGACCATGGCCCGGTAGCCGCGCAGCGCGGCGCCGTGGAACGCGGGCATCAGCAGCTTGCGGGTGCGCAGGTGCTCCTGCTCGTCGGTCAGCAGCACCGAGTGCTCACCCATGATCGGCTTGAGCACCACGTTGCCCTCACCGGCGTGGAAGGTCTCCACGGGCCCGGAGAAGACCTCGCGGATCAGCTCGACATCGCCGACCAGCACCACGTTGCGTTCGGGGTAGATCCGCAGCCGCACGAGGTCGCCGTAGCGGCGGCGCAGCAGGGGGAGAAACTTGTGCCGGAACGCACCGAACAGCACCGTCTGCGCGAACACAGGCAGGTGCGGACCGGGCGGGAGCGGGGACGAGGTTCTCATCACAGTAGGCAGACCCACACGGACGTTCCTACTCGCGCGTAACCTGCCTTGTCCACCACGCCGTCAGCTGACCACGCTGCGAGATCGCGCCGGGTTCCGGAATGAGTGATGCGATCGGCCCCCGGCCGATCCGATCGCTCACTCCGGAACCCGGCTCAACAGCGATCTCGCCCGCCGCGGCGAAGCCGCGGCCAAAGATACAGTCGGACTATGCAGACTTGGTCCTCCGTCGACGTGCCCCGGTTGCCGGGCACGCCTCGCCCGCTCCGGCTCCACGACTCGTCGACCGGGCAGATCCGCCCGACGGCACCCGGCGCCACCGCCCGGATGTACGTCTGCGGCATCACCCCCTACGACGCCACGCACCTCGGCCACGCGGCCACCTACCTGGCGTTCGACCTGGTGAACCGCGTGTGGCGGGACAACGGGCACGAGGTCCACTACGTGCAGAACGTCACCGACATCGACGACCCGCTGCTGGAGCGTGCCGAACGCGACTCCGACGACTGGGTCGTGCTCGGCATGCGCGAGACGGCGCTGTTCCGCGAGGACATGGAGGCGCTGCGCGTCCTGCCGCCGCGGCAGTTCGTGAGCGTCGTGGCGGCGATCCCCGAGATCGTGGAGGTCATCGCGAAGCTGGTCGCCAACGGCAGTGCGTATCGAGTGGACGACGCGCAGCACCCCGACGTGTACTTCGACCACTCCGCGACCGGCCGGTTCGGCTACGAGTCGAACTACGACGAGCCGACGATGGCGAAGTTCTTCGCCGAGCGCGGGGGAGACCCGGACCGCCCGGGCAAGCGCCACCCGCTCGACGCGTTGCTGTGGCGCGTCGCCCGTGACGGCGAGCCGTCCTGGGAGTCGGAGCTGGGGGCCGGGCGCCCGGGCTGGCACATCGAGTGCAGCGCGATCTCGGTGAACCGGCTGGGCTTCGGGTTCGACGTGCAGGGCGGTGGTTCGGACCTCCGGTTTCCGCACCACGAGTTCAGCGCGGCCCACGCGGAGGCGGCCGCCGGTGACCACCCGTTCGCCCGCCACTACGTGCACGCCGGGATGATCGGCCTCGACGGCGAGAAGATGTCGAAGTCGCGTGGGAACCTGGTGTTCGTCTCGCGGCTGCGCGCTGACGGCGTCGACACCGCCGCCATCCGCCTGGCGCTGTTCGCCGGCCACTACCGCGAAGACCGGCCGTGGACCGACACGCTGCTCGCCGAGGCGCAGGAGCGCCTGGGCCGCTGGCGCGAGGCCGTGGCCCTGCCCGCGGGCCCCGACGCGACCGAGACCCTCGCCCGCGTGCGCGATCACCTCTCCGACGACCTCGATACCCCCAAGGCACTCGAAGCGATCGACGCCTGGGTCACCGCCGCGCTGCGCCGGGATGGCACCGACACCACGGCGTCCGGCCTCATCCGCATCGCGGCCGACGCCCTGCTGGGCATCGCCCTCTGAGGTCGCCGGTAGTCGCCGGCCCGTGCCTCCGCGGGCCGGCGACTACTGTATAACGGCCTATACAGTAGCGGGTTCGGCCGTCGTCAGCTCGAGCCGGTCACCCCGCCAGCTCCGGCGCAGCCATCGATCGTGAGACGCGATGACGACGGCGCCCGGCGTGTCGTCGAGTTCCGCGAACAGTTCCTCGGCCAGCGTCAGTGACAGGTGGTTGGTCGGTTCGTCGAGCAGGAGCACGTCCGGCGGGTCGGCCAGCAGCACCGCGAGCGCGAGCCGGCGCCGCTGGCCCACCGACAGCTCGCCGGCGGGCCGCCGGAGATCCCGCGGGGACAGCAGGCCGAGCCGCGACAACGGCGGTGCGTCCGCTCCGAGCGCAGCGCGGTACACCTCGTGGGCGAGCTTCGCCGGGTCGGCGAACACCACGTCCTGCTCAAGCAGTCCCACTCGCACTCCGGGGCCGAAGTGGACGGTGCCCGTCGCGGGCGTGAGAAGTCCCGCCAGCACCGAGAGCAGCGTGGACTTGCCGGCGCCGTTGCCGCCGGTCACGAGCAGCCGGCCCGTACCGCCGACGTCGAGCTGAGCCAGCGCCAGCCGGCCCGGCACGTCGACGTCCCGCACCGAGATCGCCGGCCCGTCACCTGCCGGTGCCGCCGTGAGCGACGCGCGGAACCGAAGCGGCGCAGGCGGTTTGCGTACCTGGTCGCGTTCGAGCTCTTCGAGGCGCAGCTGGGCGTTGCGGACGCGGCGGGAGACCTGCTTCTGCACGCGGCCGCCCTTGAAGCGGTAGAGGTTCTTGTCCCCGTCGGACTGCGCGCGGTTGTGCGCCACCCGTCGCGCGGTGACCGCAACGGACTCCCGCAGCTCCTTCAGCTCGTCCTGCTCTTCGGCGTAACGCTGTTCCCAGCGTGCGCGTTCGGCGCGTTTCTGGTCGAGGTAGTCGCTGTAGGTGCCGCCGTAGCGGGTCGCGCCGCCCACGAGCCGGTCGGCCGGTGCCGGGTCGAGGTCGACGATGTCGGTGCACACCGCGTCGAGGAACACGCGGTCGTGCGAGGACAGCACGACGATGCCGGACAGCTCCGCGAGGTGGTGTTCGAGGAACTCCATGGCGGTGTCGTCGAGGTGGTTCGTCGGCTCGTCGAGCAGCAGCGTGGCCGGTCGCCGGATCAGCAGGGCCGCCAGCCCCAGCCGCGACCGCTGCCCGCCCGACATCGCGCCCAGCTGCCGGTCACGCGCGACGGCGCCGAGCCCGAGTCCCTCGCACACCAGTTCGGCGCGCCGGTCGGCGTCCCAGAGGTCGTGGACCTGGGCCCACTCCAGGAGCTTCCCGTACTCGTCGAGCACCGCCGGGTCGTCGGGCCGGTCGGCCATCCACGCGGTGAGTTCGTCGAGCCGGGCGGCGGCCGCGCGGATCTCGGTCAGGGCGTGGTCGATGACGTCGCCAACGGACGCGGACGCCGGGAACGGCAGCTCCTGCAGGAGGAATCCGAGGTCGTCCCCGCGGACGATGTCGCCTGAACGCGGTTGCTCGAGCCCGGCGAGCAGCCGCAGCAGCGTGGACTTGCCCGAGCCGTTCTCGCCGACGAGGCCGAGCCGGCGTCCGGCCGACGCGGTGAGGGAGACGCCGTCGAGCACGGTCGTGGCGCCGTAGCCGAAGACGATGTCGGTGGCTTGCAGGGAAAGAGACATGGGGGATCACCGGCCCTGGGTGTATGCAACGGGTTCCCCGACGGGACTCGCGGCTCGCGGGAGCAGGGCTCGACCGGGAGCCGCCTCGGTGCGGGGAGGGGCTGGGCTCAGTTGTCCATGATGCGTGCAGTTTAATGCAACGCCAGTAGGGTTAGTCAACCACGAATTTCGCGCGGCGGCTGCGTGGGGTCGGTGACCTGAGCCGTGGCCAGGTCGGCGGCGTGTTCGCCGTCGGTGAGGAACGCGACGAGCGCGGTCAGCTGGCGCCGGTCGAAACCCGCGAGGCGCGCGCCGAAACGCTGGGCGAGTGGGGCGTAGAGCTCGGTGAGCTCGCCCATGCGATCGGGCAGTGCGCGCACGCGCAGCCGGCGCCGGTCGGCCGGGTCGGGCGCGCGCTCCACGAGCCGGGCCCGCTCCATGCGGTCGAGCATGCGGGTGAACGCGCCGGTCGTCATGCCGAGCAGCCGCGCCAGCTCCGTGGGGGAGTCGGTGGTGCCGCTGTGCACGAGCTGCAGGCAGTGCAGCTCGGCCGGTGTCACGCCGAGCCGGTCGGCCACCGCCGTGTGGAAGCGGACGGTGGCGCTGACGAACCGGGGCAGGGCGAGCGCGGCGGCGGTCGCGAGTTCTCGCTGATGGGGCAAGCGGACCGTCCCTGGGGTGACAGGTGGCTGGCGGGCACAACGACTGCAGCGAGCAGTAACTGTGCGTGATGGTAGCGGAGCCGGTTGACTGCAGGTCAAGCGCCTGCAATTCTGAAAGAGAAGTTTCGAAAGAAGTCCTTCAGAATTGGGGCGTCCCATGGCCGAGCTGCCTCCACGCAAGCGCGTCGACGACGCCGAGCTGCTGCGAGCCCTGGCCCATCCGCTGCGCTCGGCGCTGCTGCACCACCTGATGGCCGTCGGGCCGCGCACGGCGAGCGAGTGCGCCGAGGCCGTGGGCTCGACCGCGTCCAACTGCAGCTGGCACCTGCGCCGCCTGGCGCAGCACGGGCTCGTCGAACGCGCCGAGGCAACCGACGGCCGCGAACGGCCGTGGCGGGCGCTGCAGGTCGGGCTCGACTTCGGCGAACCGGGGGAGGACCCGGTGCTGAGCCGGGCGCAGCTCGCCGTGGTGGGTACGCAGCTGGCGCAGGAGCAGGAGCTGACCCGCCGATACCTCGACGGCCTCGACGGGCTGGACCCGGACTGGCGTGTCGCGGGCGGGCTGAACTCCTACTCGTTGCGCGTGACGCCGGCCGAACTCGAGCGCCTGGTGCACGCGATCGACGCGCTCGTGCGCCCATACGTCGGGGCGATCCGTGAAGACGCCCCGGCTGGCGCGCTGCCGGTCCACCTGGGACTGCGGGCGTTCCCGCGGCTGGGGCCGGACGGGGAGCCGGTGTCGTGAGAGCGCTGCTGGGGATGCCGTCGTTCGTCCGGCTGTGGGTCGCGGCGTTCTTCAGCGAATCGGCCGAGTGGATGCTGCAGGTCGCGCTGCCGGTGTTCCTGTTCGCGACGACCGGTTCGGCCGCGACGACGGCGCTGAGCGTGGTGCTGGGCCTGCTGCCGGCGGTGCTGCTGAGTCCCGTCGCCGGTGTCGTCGCGGATCGCTGGAACCGGCGGGCGGTGCTGGCCGTCGTGTGTGCCGGCCAGGCGGTCGTGGCGCTGCCGCTGCTCGCCGGCTCGGGCGTGCCGGTCGCCGTGGTGTACGTCGTGATGGCCGCGCAGGCCGCGCTGGCGTCGGTGTTCGAGCCCGCGCGCAACGCGCTGGTGCCGCAGCTCGTCGGGGTCGCGGAGGTGACCGGTGCCAACGGCCTGATGAGCGTGATCGGCAGCGTCGCGCGGCTGGCAGGCGGCTGGGCCGGCGGCGCGCTGCTGGGCTGGGGCGGGCTCGGCCGGGTGGTGCTCGGTTACCTCGCGGCGCTGGCGATCGCCGCGGTGTTGCTCGCTCGGCCGTTCCCCGGCAGGGCGGTCCCCCGTGGGGCCGCGCGCCGGGAGCCGGTTTCCGGCGGCTGGTTCGCCGGCCTGCGGGACCTCACGCGTGACCGGCGCCTGCGGGCCACGGGTGTCGCGACGGTGCTCACCTCCGTGGCGCAGGGCATGTTCCTGGTGCTGTTCGTGGTCTTCGTGCTCGAGGTTCTCGGCGGCAGCGAGGCCGATGCGGGGTTGCTGCGCGGAGTGCAAGCGATCGGCGGGCTCGCCGCCGGCGTCGCGCTCGCCTCGCTCGCCCGGCGCGTACCGGGCGCGCAGTTGCTCGCGTGGGGCGCGCTGGCGGTCGGACTCATCTCGGCGCTGATCTGGAACCTGGCGGCGGTCACGACCACGCTCGGCGTGTACGTGGGCCTGTTCGCGGTGGCGGGCGGGCCCGCGGTGGTCACCGGCGCTGGGCTGCTGGCTCACGTGCAGAGCGTCGCCGCGCCCGCGCGGGCCGGCCGGGTGCTGAGCACGGTGTTCGCTGTCATGGCGGCGGGTCAGGCGGCCGGTTCGCTGCTCGCGGGCGCGCTGGTCGCCGTGACCGGGCCTGCGCTGCTGCTCGACGTGCAGGCGAGCGTCTACGTGCTGGCTGCGCTGGTGCTGCTGGGGCGGGGTAAGGGCCGGTTCGGGGGATCTGCCGGTCCCGGACTGGCTACGGTGGAGGAGTGCCGTCTCTCTTCGCCACCAGCGACCTCCACGTGACCCACGAGGGCAACGGCCCGATGCTCGACCGGGTCGTGCCCGACTCGCCGGAAGACTGGCTGCTCGTGGCGGGTGACGTCGCTGAACGCTCGTCGGTCATCCGCGCCACGCTCGCCACCCTGCGCGAGCGGTTCGCGAAGGTCGTGTGGGTGCCCGGCAACCACGAGCTGTGGACCACCCCGAAGGACGAGTCGCAGCTGGGCGGGCAGGCACGCTACGAGTTCCTGGTGGAGCAGTGCCGCGAGCTCGGCGTGCTGACCCCCGAGGACGAGTTCCCGGTGTGGGAGCACGGGCCGAAGCCGCTCACGATCGCGCCGCTGTTCGTGCTCTACGACTACAGCTGGCGCACGCCGGGGGCCGAGGGCAAGTCCATCGACGAGGCGCTCGCGATCGCCCGCGAGAACGGCGTGGTGTGCACGGACGAGTACTTCCTGCACCCCGACCCGTTCCCGAGCCGGCAGGCCTGGTGCGCCGAGCGGCTCAAGATCAGCACTGAACGGCTCGACGCGATCCCGGCCGAGCACGGCACGATCCTCATGTCGCACTGGCCGCTGCACCGGCACCCGACCGCACCGCTGCACTACCCCGATTTCGCGCTCTGGTGCGGCAGCAGCGAGACCGAGGACTGGCACCTGCGCTACCGCGCCGAACTCGCCGTGTACGGGCATCTGCACATCCCGCGCACCACGTCGGCCGACGGCGTCCGCTTCGAGGAGGTGTCGCTCGGTTACCCGCGTGAGTGGAGCCGCCGCGCTCGCGGAGCCGTGCCGATCCGCAAGCTGCTGACGGCGGGCTGACGGTGCCCGGCGATCCCCGCGTCCGCACCGTGCTCGGCGACGTCGAACCCGCCGAGCTCGAGGTGTGCGACTCCCACGACCACCTGTTCTTCGCGTCCCGGCTGCTCCCGGGCCAGGAGCTCGACGACGTCGCGGCGGCCGAGGCCGAACTGCGCGCCTTCGCCGCGGCCGGCGGGCGCGCCGTCGTGCAGTGGACGCCGTTCGGCCTCAACCGGCGCACGGCGGACCTCGTCGCGCTGTCGGCGGTCACGGGCGTGCACGTGGTGGCAGCGACCGGCTTCCACCGGGCCGAGCACTACCCGCCGGCCCTGGTCGACCGCGTCGCGGACCGGCTCGCGGAGCTGTTCGTGTCGGATCTGTTCGAGGGCACGCCCGCCGGTGACGAACCGGACGCCGAGCGCACCGGCCCGCGCGCCGGGCTGATCAAGGTGGCGGGCGCCTTCCACGTCGTCGACCGGCACGCGCGCTGGACCATGGTCGCCGCCGCGCAGGCCCACCACGAGACGGGCGCGCCCATCGCCGTGCACCTCGAACTGGGCACCGCGGCGCGGGAGGTCGCCGACCTGCTGTGCGGCGAGCTGGCCGTGCCGCCTTCGCGCGTGATCCTCGGTCACCTCAACCGCAACCCCGACCCGCGCGTGCTGCGCGAGGTCGCCGCCACCGGCGTCTACCTGGGCTTCGACGGTCCGTCCCGCGCGAACCACGCCACCGACTGGCGCCTGACCGACCTGCTCTACGAGCTCGTCACCGCGGGCCACACCGCCCAGCTCCTGCTCGGCGGCGACACCACCACCGCCGCGGCCCGCTTCTCCTCCGGCGGCGGTCCGGGCATCCCGTACCTGCTCACGACCCTGCGGCCCCGCCTCACCCGCGCGCTCGGCGCCGACGCGGTGGAATCGATGCTCCACCGCAACCCGGCACGCGCCTTCGCCGCCCGTTGGCGGCGCTGACCAAGGCGAGCCGTCAAGACCCGACGCTGGGCGCCCAGGGTTCGGGGTCGCGTTTCACCTCAGTGACCACGGCACCGACGGTGGACGCTGTCGCTGTCTCGGCTGCACACGGGCTCAGCCGAGCGCTGCCGCCGGTGGCAGCGAGGCTCGCTCGCGCCCGGCGCGCGCCTCTCGGCTGGACCGAATGGTGTGGCCGTGGAGCTGACCAGGGGAAACGGACCAGGCCCCCGCCGCGGAGTGCGGCAGGGGCCTGGTCCGGTCCCGCGTTCAGCGGAGGCCGAAGCCGCCGCCTTCCTGGCCCGGGCGGCGCCGGCGCAGGTACCGCTCGAACTCGGCCGCGATCTTGTCGCCGGAGACCTCCTCCATGGTGAAATCGGTTTCGGCGTCGCCGCGTTCCTCGAGGCTGCGAACGTACTCGCTGATCTCCTCGTCCTCGTCGGCCATTTCGCTGACGGTCCGCTGCCACTCCTCGGCCTGCTCGGGCAGGGCGCCCAGCGGGATCTCGACGTCGAGCACGTCCTCGAGCTTGTGCAGCAGCGCCAGGGTCGCCTTCGGCGACGGCGGGTGCGACACGTAGTGCGGCACCGCCGCCCAGATCGACACGGCGGGGATGCCGGCCTGCACGCAGTAGTCCTGCAGCACGCCGACGATGCCGGTCGGGCCCTGGTAGTTGTTCAGCTCGAGGCGGAACCGCCCGGCCGTGTCCTTGTCGTAGGCGGTGCCGGTGACCGGAACGGGGCGCGTGTGGGCGGTGTCGGCCAGCAGCGCGCCGAGCGCGACCACCGTGTCGACGTCGAGCTGCATGATGTGCTCGAGCAGCTCCGCGCAGAACGCCCGCCACCGCATGTTCGGCTCCGGGCCCTGGACCAGCACCACGTCGCGGTCCAGGCCCTCCGGCCGGCAGATCGACAGCCGCGTGGTCGGCCAGTCCACCTGCCGGGTCACGCCGTCGACCATGCGGATCGTCGGGCGGCTGACCTGGAAGTCGTAGTAGTCGTCCGGCTCCAGCTCGGCCAGCGGGGTGGCGTCCCAGTTCAGCTGCAGGTGCTCGATCGCGCGGCTGGCCGCGTCACCAGCGTCGTTCCAGCCTTCGAAGGCCACCACCATCAGGGGGCGGTTCGTTTCCGGGCGGGCGCGATCCGGGTCAGCGGGTCGCTGGGTCTCGTCGACTGGCTCACTCACTTGGCCAGCCTACGACCATCGGCCCCTTCCGTGCGCAGCGTGTCCGGCGGCGCGGCGCCACCTCGGCCCGGCCGCACGGCGGCGCGGGTTCCGGTGACCGGGACGCTCACCGCCACCGCAGCTCACGACCCCGTGGACGGCCGTCGGCGGGTCCGGCGGGCGATGGGATACTGGAGAAGATCCGGCCCGTCGCCGTGCCCGGTTCCCCCGGTCCGTTCGCCGGGGCCGGTGCCGGCACGGCGCAAACGCCACACTTTCGGGGCGTTTCGCGGGTCGCGCCGGCCGCCGCGCGCCGTCCGGGGCTTTTCCGCACGCAGCACCGACCGACGCACCGGCAAGGAGAAACCGTGACTGCACCGTCCTCTTCGGACGGATTGGCGGCCGTCCTGTGGGACATGGACGGCACGCTCGTCGATTCAGAAAAGCTCTGGGACGTCGCGCTCTACGAATGCGCGGAAGCGCTCGGGGGGACGCTGTCGCAAGAGCAGCGGATGACGCTCGTCGGGTCCAACATGGACGCCACCGCCACCTTCCTGCTCGAGGTGACCGGCCGGGACGTCACCCCGGAATCCGTCGCCGAGACCGGCGCGTGGATCCGCGGCCGCACCGCGGGCCTGTTCGACGACGCGCTGCCCTGGCGCCCCGGCGCTCGCGAGGCGCTGGCCGCGGTCAAAGCGGCCGGCCTGCGGTCCGCGCTGGTCACGTCCACGGAACGCGCGCTCACGGAGCTGGCGCTGAACACGATCGGGCGCGAGTTCTTCGACGTCACGGTGTGCGGCGACGAGGTCGACGGCCTCAACAAGCCTCACCCGCGGCCCTACCTCAAGGCCGCCGAGTTGCTCGGCGTGCCGGCGCACCGCTGCGTCGCCGTGGAGGACTCGCCACCAGGCGCGGAGTCGGCCGCCCGCGCGGGCTGCGCCGTGCTCGTGATCCCGAACGACGTCGAGGTCCCGGAGGGGGAACGGCGCGTGTTCCGCGGCTCGCTCGTCGGCGTCGACGTGCCGGTGCTCGCCGGGTTGCTGTCCGGAATGTGACTCCGGCGGCATCCGGGTCACCCGGGGCGGCGCCCGCGCGCGCGGGATGGAAGGATCGGCAGCCGTGAAGACCTTCGATGAGCTGTTCGCGGAGCTTGCCGAGCGCGCCCGCACCCGTCCCGACGGGTCCGGCACCGTCGTCGCCCTCGACGCCGGGGTGCACGCGCAGGGCAAGAAGGTGCTCGAGGAAGCCGGCGAGGTGTGGATCGCTGCGGAGCACGAGTCCGACGATCGCCTCGCCGAGGAGATCTCGCAACTGCTGTACCGGGTCCAGGTGCTTATGCTCGGCCGGGGGATCTCGACCGAGGACGTGTACCGCTACCTGTGACGCGCTCGCGCACCGGAGATCGAGGAGAGAGCGAAATGCTGCGTGTTGCCGTGCCGAACAAGGGAGCCCTCGCCGCGGCGGCGGCCGAGATGCTTTCCGAGGCGGGCTACCGCAAGCGACATGACGGGCGTGACCTGACGGTGCTCGACCCGG
Source organism: Amycolatopsis sp. FDAARGOS 1241 (assembly GCF_016889705.1). Taxonomy (NCBI): domain Bacteria; kingdom Bacillati; phylum Actinomycetota; class Actinomycetes; order Pseudonocardiales; family Pseudonocardiaceae; genus Amycolatopsis; species Amycolatopsis sp. FDAARGOS 1241. The sequence goes on along the minus strand of NZ_CP069526.1, from coordinate 4,314,511 downwards.
TCAACGAGGTCGAGTTCTTCTTCCTGCGACCCAAGGACATCGCGATCTACGTCGGCTCCGGCGAGCTGGACCTCGGCATCACCGGCCGCGACCTCGCGCTCGACTCGGGCGCGCCGGTCGAAGAGGTGCTCGCGCTCGGGTTCGGCGGCTCGACGTTCCGGTACGCCGCCCCGGCGGGCAAGGACTGGAAGCCCGCCGACCTGCAGGGCAAGCGGCTGGCCACCTCGTACCCGCGCCTGGTCCGTGAAGACCTCAAGCGCCACGGCGTGGAGGCCGAGGTGATCCGGCTCGACGGAGCCGTCGAGATCTCGATCCAGCTCGGTGTGGCCGACGCGATCGCCGACGTGGTCGAGTCCGGCCGGTCGCTGCGCCAGCACAACCTGGTGGCCTTCGGCGACCCGATCTGCGTGTCCGAGGCGGTGCTGCTGCAGCGTGCGGGCAGCGACGCGGCGAAGGCGAAGACCCAGCTCGCGGCCCGGTTGCGCGGCGTGGTGTTCGCGCAGCAGTACATGATGCTCGACTACGACTGCCCGCGGTCGCTGCTGGAGCAGGCCATCGCGATCACACCCGGCCTGGAATCGCCCACCGTCGCGCCGCTCGCGGAAGACGACTGGGTGGCGGTGCGGGCGATGGTGCCGCGCAAGGAGGTCAACCGCATCATGGACGAGCTCGCCGAGACCGGCGCCAAGGCCGTCCTGGCCTCCGACATCCGCTCCTGCCGGCTGTAACCAATCGACAGAAAGGGCGCTTCCCCACCTGGGAAGCGCCCTTTCTGTCGATCCACAGTGGACCAGTCCACAGCGGACTGCCAGACCACCGCCACTACGCCCCAGCGCCAGCCTCGTCCGAGTGCCGTAGGCCGGAAGCAAACCCACCGCGAGATCGCGCCGGTTTCTGGATGGGGGTGTTGCGATCGGCCCCCGGCCGATCCGACCGTCGCCATCCAGAAACCGGCTCAAAAGCGATCTCGCCGTCTCGGCGAAGCCGAGACAGCAAACACAGCGACATCAGCGAGGCCGCGGCCGTTTCGGCATGAGGTCGTAGAGCTTCTTGCGCGCGCCGTTGTCGTTGGCGTTGCGGGTCATCGCGACCTCGGAGATGAAGTCCTCGAAGACGAACTCGTCGTCGGCGGGCACCTCGGTGGGGCCGAGGTTCTGGCCGAGGTAGCTGTCGAGCGTCTCGGCGATCTCGCGGAACGACAGCGCCTGCAACGTCTCGGGTGCGTACGTGGTCACTGGCACGCCGTTCGCGGCCGCCTCGTTCATGACCACCCCGAGCGGCACGTGCGAGAGCAGGGGCACGCCGAACTCGGTCATCTCCTGCAGCGCCGCCGACGCGTAGTGCGAAATCGGCCGGCGGTAGAGGCCCGGCACGATCCCGAACCACGCGATCGGCGAGCGGCCCGTGGTTTGTTCCACGTACCGAACCTGCTCCGACAGCAGCCGCAGTGCGCGGATGCTCGTCTTGTCCGGCTGCACGGGCACCAGGATGCCGTGCGACGCCGCGAGCGCGTTGTTGGTGAGTACGTCGAGCGCCGGCGGGCAGTCGATCACCACGTGGTCGTAGTTCGCGAACTGGATCACACGGGCGAGCTGCCAGCCCGGCACGCGGAACTGGTCCAGGCGGCGGATCAGGTCGAACATGCCCGGCGACGTCGGGACCACGTCGAACGCGCCGCCGCGGCCGAGGTTGCTGCGCGGGTGCGGCACCGCGAGTTCCTCGATCGGGCCCTTCCACAGCTTCGTGAGCGCCTTCGCGAGGCTGGGTGCGTCGTCGGGCACCTCGGCCAGGCCGAGCATTTCAGTGGTGGCGTGGCCCTGCGGGTCGAGGTCGATCAGCAGCACGCGCCGGCCGCGCTCGGCCAGCGCCGCCGCCGCGCCCACGCTCAGTGAGGTCTTGCCGACCCCGCCCTTCTGGTTGACCACCGAGGTGATCTGCATGCCGGAGCGCTCCCTTGTCGATCGTTCCGCGAAGGCTATTGGATCCGGGGCGCGGGTGCGCGGTTATCCGCCTTCGGCCTGTCGCGGCCGGATGAGCAGAGCCTGCGCGCCGGTGCCGACCGGACCGGAATCGTCGTGCAGGGTACTCGTAGCGGTGCCGACGCCGTGTGGCCCGACCAGCGAGACCGCGTCGAGGCCGATCCACTCGCCCTCGGGCACGCGGCGCAGGTGGACCGTGAGCTCCGAGTTGATGAACAACCACTCACGACCGGGCAGGAAGTGCGACACGCCGTTGCCGGAGTCCGCGATCGCGAACAGCCGCTGCAGCCCGGTCGGTTCCTCGCCGTCGACGAGCGGCACACGCTGCCTGCCCCACACCGCGGCCGGCCCCGGCGCGGAGATCCCGCCCCGCACGGCGCGCCACTCGACCGCGTTCAGGTAGCCGCCGGTCCAGTCTTCCGGGAACGCCGTTTCGGTGCCGGCATCGGCGCTCGGCAGCAGCGGCCCCGCGTCGGTGGCGACCGCCGAGGTGTCCGAGGTGGCGATGCGCCACGCGGTCGCCCGCGCGACGAGCTTCCCGCCGGCCGACAGCTCCGACCGGAGCAGCTCGACGGAGCGGCCAGGCCGCTCGACCCACGAGCGCTGGGCGAGCTCGGCGACGGGCGCCGGACCGAGGATGTCGACGGTCACCCGCGCGATGAGCGAAGGGTGCGGCGCCTCGAGCCGCTCCAGCCCGCGCACGAGCAGTGCGGACGGCGGCCCGAAGTGCTGCGCACCCGGCGCCCAGGGCCCGCTGGTGTGCTCCGTGGCGGCGTAGCGCTCGTCACCGAGGGGGACGTAGAACGCGTCGGCCATCAGTCGGCCCGGTCCAGCGCGGACTCTTCGCCGCCATCCGGCTCCGGCCAGCCGGGGTACTCCGGGGGCGTGCCACCGAACTCCGGGCAGTGCGCCTGGTGGTCGCACCACGAACAGAGCTTGCCGGGATTGGGCCTGAAGTCACCCGTCTTGCCCGCCTTGAGGATCGCCTGCCAGATCGCCTCGAGCGTGTGCTCGAACCGCACCAGCTCCGCCTCGTCGGGTGTGTAGGCGAGCGACTGGCCGTCGGTGAGGTACATCAGCTTCAGCTGGCGCGGCACGACGCCGCGCAACCGCCACAGCACCACGGCGTAGAACTTCATCTGGAACATCGCCTTGGCCTCGCCGATCTCGCGCGGCGCGGCCCCGGTCTTGTAGTCCACCACCCGGATCTCGCCGGTGGGCGCGACGTCGACGCGATCGATGTAGCCCCGCAACAGCACACCGGAGCCCAGCTCGATCTCCACGTGCAGCTCACACGCCTCCGGCTCCAGCCGACGCGGGTCCTCCAGCTCGAAGTACGCGTCCAGCAGCTTCTCCGCCGACGCCAGCCACTTGCCGGTCTCCTCGGCGTCCTCACCGGCGAACAGCTGGTCGGTCCACTCCGGACTCGCCGCCGACAGCTCTTCCCACGTGGGCCCCAGCAGGTCCTTCGCCCGCGGTGCCACCCGCTCGCCCGCGGGCAGCGAGAACAGCCGCTCCAGCACGGCGTGCACGAGTGTGCCCCGCACCTGCGCCTTCGTGGGAACCTCGGGCAACCGGTCGACCGCACGGAAGCGGTAGAGCAACGGGCACTGCTTGAAGTCGCTCGCACGCGAAGGCGACAGCGCCGGACGTCTCCGGACGGGCTCGTCACCGGTTTCCGGTGGGGTGGTGACTGTAGCGGTGTCGGGCATGGCCAGAGGGTAACGCCGCCCACCGACAGGATCTGATTGCCTCGCTGTGTTCGATTGCTTCGCCTTCGGCAAAGCGGCGCGATCCCGCGAGTGGGGTCCGTGGCGTGGGACGAGGCCGTCGGCGAGGTGGGGCTGCTGAGAGCGCGTGGTGGGGGACGAAGTCGGCGCGATCCCGTGGTCGTGCGGCCCCGCGGGGATGAAACGGGCGGCGCGATCCGGCGGTGGGGTGGCCGCGATCCCGTGGCGAGGAAAGGGCAGCGCGTTCCCGCAGCAGGTCGCTGCAGACCTGAGGTGCGGCGATCTCGGGGTGGGGTTTGCTGCGGGCCTTGGGGGGGGGAAGTCGGCGGCCCACGGGTCGGGTTGCGGCGACCTCGTGACGTAGGACGAGGCCCGGGCGTTCCCGGGGTGGGGTTGGCTGCGCGCCCTGGGGAGGGGCGAAGCCGTCGTGATCTCGCGGGTGGGGTTGCGCGGGGTCCGTCGCGTGGGACGGGGCCGGGGGATCTCGAGGTCGGGTTGTGGCGCCCGCGGGGCAGGGACGAAGCCGGCGCCGAGAGCGTGGTCGGGTTGCCGGGCCTGCGGTGCGGGAGTGATCTCGTGGCGGGGTGCTGCGGGCCCAGGGGTAGCGAGAAGCCGGCGGCGGATGACCGACACCACTCGTCCGGGAAGCCCGGATCACCCGCTTCCCACACGCGGCCCTCTACGCTTCCCGCATGGCCGCGACCCGACAGCACGGTGCCGGGCCGTCCCGGCGCGCCTCGCCCGGCGACGGCGGGCTGCTGCTGTTCCGCGTCGCCGGGGTGCCGGTGCTGCTGTCGCCCTCGTGGTGGATCGGGTCGCTGATCATCGTCGTCCTCTACGCACCGCTGGTGGGCCGCCTGCTGCCGGAGGCGTCGACGCCGACCTCCTGGCTGCTGGCGGCCGCGTTCGCGGTGCTGCTGGGCCTTTCCGTGCTGGCGCACGAGCTCGGGCACTGCCTCGTCGCGCTGCGGCTCGGGATCCCCGTGCGCCGGCTGAGGCTCTTCCTGCTCGGCGGGTTGTCCGAGGTCGCGCGCACGCCGCGGCGACCGGGCCAGGAAGGGCTCGTCGCGGCTGCCGGGCCGGCGGTCTCCTTGGTGCTGGGCGGGTTCTGCGCGCTGCTGATGTTCGCGGTGCCGCCTGCGGGCGCGGTGTGGCTGCTCGTGGCCGAGTGCGCTGTCGCGAACCTCGCGGTGGGCGTGTTCAACCTGCTCCCCGGCCTGCCGCTCGACGGCGGGCGGCTCGTGCGCGCCGGCGTCTGGGCCGCGACGGGCCTGCGGGCCAAGGGCACGCGCGCCGCGGTGGCCGGGGGCGCGCTCGTCGCGACCGGCCTGATCGTGTGGGCGCTGTGGGGCCTCGCGACGGCCAGCGAAGACCGCTGGCTGCGGCTGGGCGTGTGCCTGGTCACGGCGTGGTTCGTGATCCTCGGCGCCCGCTCGGAACTCGCGGCCGAGGCGCGGCGCAGCTGGCCCGATGGCCTCGAGCTGACCGAACTCGTCCGCCCCGTCCTGCAGCTGCCCGCGGAGAGCCCGGTGTCGGACGCGCTCGCCGCCTCGGCCGGGCGCGGGGTGGTGCTCGTGCGCGCCGACGGCGTCGCCGCGGGACTGCTCGACGAGCAGGCGGCCGAGCAGCTCGCCGGCACCCACCCGCACGCACCGGCGGAACTGGCCGCCGAACCCATCCGCGCCGAGACGGTGCTCCTGGCCTCCGAACCGGGGGAGGAGATCGCCGAGCGCGTGCGCGAAACGCCCGCCTGGCAGTTCCTCGTGGTCGACGACGAAGGCAGGCCGGCGGGTGTGCTGCGGCGGGAAGATCTGCGCGCGGCCCTCGTCCGGGGCCGCCGCGCTTACTGAGAGTGCACCCGACCGGGGACCCGCGCGGACGACCTGCGAGGATCTGACGCCAGCGTTTCGCGTGTGAGGGTGGAGGAAGCAGTTGTCGGTCAGCGGACCGTTTCGCGCAGGAGACCGGGTTCAGTTGACGGACTCGAAGGGCCGGCACTACACCCTCACGCTCGCCGAGGGCGGCGAGTACCACACCCACCGCGGCGCGCTCGCGCACGACGACCTCATCGGGCGTCCCGAAGGCTCCGTCGTGACCTCGGCCGGCGGCAGCACCTACCTGGCGCTGCGGCCCCTGCTGCCCGACTACGTGCTCTCGATGCCGCGCGGCGCGCAGGTCATCTACCCCAAGGACGCGGCGCAGATCGTGATGTGGGGCGACATCTTCCCCGGCGCGCGGGTGCTCGAGGCCGGCGCCGGTTCGGGTGCGCTGACGTGTTCGCTGCTGCGTGCCGTCGGCCCCGCCGGCCACGTGTTCTCCTACGAGATCCGCGAAGACCACGCGGAGCACGCCGAGCGCAACGTCGTGAAGTTCTTCGGCGAGAAGCCGGCCAACTGGACGCTGACCGTCGCCGACCTCGCCACGCATGCCGGTGAAGTCGACCGCGTGGTGCTCGACATGCTGGCGCCGTGGGACCAGCTGCCGAACGTGGCCGAGCACCTCGTGCCCGGCGGGGTCCTCACGGTGTATGTGGCCACTGTCACACAACTTTCGCGCGTGACGGAGTCGCTGCGGGAACAGCAGTGCTGGACCGAACCCGAATCGTGGGAAACGCTCATGCGCCCCTGGCACGTCGTCGGTCTCGCGGTGCGCCCGGACCACCGCATGGTCGCGCACACGGCGTTCCTGCTCACCGCGCGCCGCCTCGCCGACGGCACCGTGTCCCCGCGCGTGTCTCGCCGCCCCAGCAAGGGCAAGGGCTGAGCTAACCCGGGACGCACCACCGCCCGTTCTCACGGTGCATCGGGAACGGCGTGTCCTTGCGCCCGCCCGGGCCTTCCACGTGCACGGTCACCCCGGCCGAATCCCCGCCGACGACGGGCGGCCCGGCCAGGCTCACGGTAAGCGGTCCCGCGGCGTCCCACTTCGCCTGGAGGTCGGCAAGGGCCTGCGAGGTCTGCGCTCGGCAGGTGAGGCGGCCGAACTCCTTGGCGTCGGCGTGCCGGATGGCGTCGGCGATGGCGTTCGCGAGGACGTTCGTCGCGGAGACGTCGGCGTCACTCGCGGAAGTCGCAGTCGTGCTGTGCGCCGGCGGAACCGGCGGGGAAACCGGTGGCGAGGGCGATGGTGCGGACGGCCCGGCCGGTGCGACGAGCACCAGGCCGAGCGCCGCCCCGGCCACGAGTGCGCCGAGCACGACGAGCCCGGCGGTGAGTCGGCGACTCACCGCCGGGGTCTCACTGCTTGTCCGCCTGGGCGTCGACGAGGCACCAGACACCGGCCTCACGCTTGGAGGTCATCGTCCCGTTCGCCTGCTTGGTGCCCTGGGTCGCCCGGTACCGCACGGACGCCTTGTCACCGTTCTCCTGTGCGGTACCGGTGAGCTGGACCTGGATCGTCTGGATCTGCACCGCGCCGCCGTCGTAGAGGCTGCGGCACGCGAGGTTCGCGAGCGCTGCGCCGTCGCCGGCGCTGAAGTCGGCCGCGGCGGCCTGGAACAGCTCCTGCGCGCTCGGCTTGCCGCCGGGCGCGGGTGCGGCGGGACCACCGGACGAACCGGTCGAGCCCGTCGAACCGGTCGACCCCGTGGAGGGGTTCGACCCGGCGCTCGCGCTGGGGAGCGTAGGCGCGCCGCTGTTCGGCGCGCTGGTCGGCGCGGGCGCGGCCGACGGGGCTGCGGTGTCCGTTTTGCCCTTGTCGCCACCGGACAGCCCGATGATGAGCCCGACGGCGGCGCCGACCACCACGACGACGCCCACGACGATCCCGATGATCAGGCCGGTTTTCTTTTTCTTGGGCGGTTCCTCGCCGTAACCGCCCCATTCGTGGTAACCACCCGGTTGGCCGTACTGGTCGCCGAACCCGCCCTGCTGGACCGATTCCGGCTGTCCGTACTGCTGCGTCCCACCGGGCTGCTGGTAGGGCTCGGGCCGTCCGAACTGCTGCGTTCCGCCCTGCTGGTACGGATCCTGCTGCCCGTACTGGGGCGGTTGCTGCTGCTGGGGGTACCCGGGCTGCTGCTGCAGCCCGCTCTGTGGGTAGCCGCCCTGCTGTCCCCACCCGCCCTGCTGTGGCTGGTACGGCTGCTGGCCCTGCTGCGGCTGCCCGCCGGGGTAACCGGGCTGCTGCTGCGGGCCGGACTGGGGCTGACCACCGCCGGGCTGGGACTGTCCGTAGGGATTCGGCTGCTGGCCGTAACCTCCGTAGCCACCGCCCTGCTGGCCGTGACCACCGGGCTGCTGCGGCGGGTAGGTCATGTGTGGAGCCCCCTGACGTTCTTCGGAGTACGACCTGGTCCCGGATGCTAGCCAGGGCAGCCGGGATCCGTGCGCTCAGGCCGGAATCCGGCGCCGGGGACGGTTGGCGGCACCGGTGCCGGGGTACTTCGAGCGTGCTCGCTTTCGCCTGGTGGAACCGGGCGTGACGGCCCTCGGTGTCCGGGCACCGATTCGGCCGCTTGCGCTGCGGCGCCGACCGTGCTGAGCGGGTGCGGAAATCGCGACGCGCCGATCTTGTGATGCGGAAAGGCCTTTTCTTGTCGGTGATCGCCGGTACCGTGGAATGAAAAGCACTCCGAGGAGGTGCCCGATGCATCATGACCTTCCCGGAGGTCGGCGCGAGGAGGCCGACCCTTCAGCAACGAGCGGAGCTGGGCAGACGCCTGAGCAGCAAGCCCGGCAGATCCGCTTTCTCGAGGAAGAAGTGGCGCTCTTGCGTCGCAAACTCACCGATTCACCGCGCCAGAACAGAGTTCTGGAACAGCGCCTCGCCGAGGCGACCGAACGGGTGAGCCAGCTCACCGAACGCAACACGAAACTGGTCGAGACCCTGCGCGAGGCGCGGGGCCAGTTGCTCGCCCTCCGCGAGGAGGTCGACCGCCTGGCCCAGCCGCCGAGCGGGTACGGGGTTTTCGTCGCCTCGTACGAGGACAACACGGTGGACGTCTACACCGCGGGCCGCAAGATGCGGGTCTCGGTGTCGCCGGCTGTGGAGATCTCGTCGCTGCGCCGAGGTCAGGCCCTGCGCCTCAACGAGGCGCTCACGGTCGTCGAAGGCGGCGACTTCGAGCGCACCGGCGAGGTGTGCGCGTTGCGCGAAGTGCTGGCGCCCGAGGACGAGGGTGGTCTCCCCCGTGCACTGGTCGTCGGGCACGCGGACGAGGAGCGGGTGGTCCTGCTCGCCGATCCGCTGACCGAGCAGCCGCTCAAGCCAGGCGACTCGCTGCTGGTCGACTCGAAGGTCGGGTACGCGTACGAGCGCGTGCCGAAGGCCGAGGTCGAGGACCTCGTGCTGGAAGAGGTGCCGGACGTCCGCTACGAGGACATCGGTGGCCTGGCCCGGCAGATCGAGCAGATCCGCGACGCCGTGGAGCTGCCGTTCCTGCACGCGGACCTCTACCAGCAGTACCAGCTGCGCCCGCCCAAGGGCGTGCTGCTGTACGGGCCTCCCGGCTGCGGGAAGACGCTCATCGCCAAGGCGGTGGCCAACTCCCTGGCCAAGAAGGTCGCCGAGGCCCGCGGTGAGAAGGCGGACGGCAAGTCCTACTTCCTCAACATCAAGGGTCCCGAGCTGCTGAACAAGTTCGTCGGTGAGACCGAGCGGTCGATCCGGCTGATCTTCCAGCGGGCGCGGGAAAAGGCCTCCGAGGGCACGCCGGTCATCGTGTTCTTCGACGAGATGGACTCGATCTTCCGCACCCGTGGCTCGGGCGTGTCCTCCGACGTGGAGACCACGATCGTGCCGCAGCTGCTGTCGGAGATCGACGGTGTCGAGGGCCTGGAGAACGTCATCGTCATCGGCGCCTCCAACCGCGAAGACATGATCGACCCGGCGATCCTGCGACCGGGACGGCTCGACGTGAAGATCAAGATCGAGCGTCCGGACGCCGAAGGCGCGAAGGACATCTTCTCGAAGTACCTGGCCGAGGGCCTGCCGATCCACTCCGACGACCTGGCGGAGTTCGGCGGGGACCAGAAGGCCACGTTCGACGCGATGATCCAGCACACCGTCGAGCGCATGTACGAGGAGAGCGACGAGAACCGGTTCCTGGAGGTCACCTACGCCAACGGGGACAAGGAAGTCCTGTACTTCCGCGACTTCAACTCGGGCGCCATGATCCAGAACATCGTGGACCGGGCCAAGAAGTCGGCGATCAAGTCGGTGCTGGAGACGAAGCAGCCCGGCCTGCGCGTGCAGCACTTGCTGGACGCGATAGTCGACGAGTTCGCGGAGAACGAGGACCTGCCGAACACCACGAACCCGGACGACTGGGCCCGGATCTCCGGCAAGAAGGGGGAGCGGATCGTGTACATCCGCACCCTCGTCACCGGCAAGAACCAGGACTCGGGGCGGGCGATCGACACCGCCACCAACACGGGTCAGTACCTGTAGTAAGTCGGCTGCGGCGGGTGAGGTCCGGCTTGCGGAGAGCGCAAGCCGAACCTCACCCGCCGTGTCTTTGGGGGGCAACCCCCAAACCCCGCCCGGGGGCGAGCCCCCGGCCCCCCGGGTGGTGATCACCCTCGTGCGGGCCCGTCACCTCGAAGCGGTGAGCTCCGGCTGGAGCTTGCGGCGCCGGGGGCGAGTTTTCCGTGTGAGGCCAGGATTCCGAGCACGACGAGTACCGCGCCGGCGGGTTCGTTCCAGTGCACGGGTTCGTGCAGCACGAGGACGCCGAGCACGACACCCACGACGGGTGTGAGGTACGTCACCGACGACGCGTGCGCGGCGCCCCAGGAGGACACGACGGCCGTGTTCCACACGTACGCGAGGCCGGTGCCGAGCACGCCCAGGGCCAGCACACTGAGCACGACGGCGGCGGTGAGGTGCATCGGCTGGACCGCGATCGCCGATGCCGGCAGGGCGAGCAGCACGGTCGCCGACGCCGTCTGCCCGAAGGCCACCACGACGGGATCCGCGCCCCGCGGTGACACGAACCGGCGCAGGTACACGAAAGCCGCGCCGTAACACGTCGTGGCGCCCAGGCATGCCAATTGCGCCGTGAGCTGGTGGGACAGGTCCACGCCCTGCCACACGCCCACGAGGGTCAGCACGCCTGCGAAGCCCAGCAGCAGCCCCGCGACCCGTGGCGCGGTGAGCCGTTCCGCGGGCAGGGCCGCGGCGGCGAACACCACCGTCAGCAGCGGAGTGGTCGCGTTGAAGATGCTGGCCAGGCCGGACGAGACGTACTGTTCGGCCCACGAGAACAGCAGGAACGGCGCGGCGCACAACAGCACGGACACCACCGCGAGGTGGCCCCACAGTGCCGGGTCGCGGGGGAGTGGCCGGCGCCGGGCCGCCAGGACGACGGCGAGCGCGAGGGCCCCGAACGCGACGCGGGCCAGCGCGACCTGGGCCGGGGAGAGGCCCTGCAAGCCGACCTTGATGGACAGGAAACTCGAACCCCACACCACCGCCAGCGCGACGAACCGCGCGGCGATGCCGAACCTGCCGGCCATGACCCTCCACTCGCTCGCGTCGGACACCGGCCAGTCAACGGACCCGCCACGCCGTACGGCCAGCGGTTTTCGGTCACGTCACTCGACGCTGGTGTATAACGACCTATACTTTCTGGCTGTGAGCATCGACGACGCCCCGCGCCCGCGCGCCCCGATCACCGAAGCCGACGTCCTGGCCTGGCTCGAGACGGCCGCAGCCGCCGTCCAGGCGGGGGAGCTCAACGCCAACGACCTCATCGACCTCCTGGGGGAGCTGCGCCGCGCCTCCGCTGCCTGCGCCGACGCCTCCGACTGGGCCTTGCTGGCCGCCCGCGAAGAGGGCGCCAGCCTCCGCCAGATCGCCCCCGTCTTCGGCAAGGGCTACGTCCGCGCCCCGGCCGCCCGCCTCGAAAAACTCCACCGCCAGGCCCAGAACTCGGGCCAATGGCTCGCGATCCTCAGGCACAAACAAAATGTATAACGACCTATACATTGGGCCATCGTCAACAAAACCGCCGCCTGATAACGCGTTCGCGTCACCACTCAAACTCAGCACAGACGAGGAACCTCACCATGGAGCGCATCGCGGTCGGGCTCGCTGCACTCGGCCGGCCCGCCTACATCAACCTCGGCCGGGAACTACCGGGCACGCGCGATGTGCCGGCGATGCGTGCGGCGACCCACGAGGTGCTCGACGCCGCCTACGCCGGCGGTGTTCGCTGGGTCGACGTCGCGCGGTCGTACGGGCTGGCCGAGGACTTCCTGGCGAGCTGGTTCGCGGAGACCGGGCACATCGACGTGACCGTGTCGAGCAAGTGGGGTTACCGCTACGTCGGCGAGTGGCGCCTGGACGCGCCGGTGCACGAGGTGAAGGAGCACTCGGCCGCGCGGTTCGCCGAGCAATGGGCGGAAACCCGGGCGCTGCTGGGGGAGCGCGTGCGGCTGTACCAGGTGCATTCGCTCACTGTGGACAGTCCATTGTTCTCAGACGAAGCGCTGATCGACGGGCTGGCGGCACTGGCGGAGGAGGGTGTGGAGGTGGGGTTCTCGACGTCCGGCCCGGCCCAGGCCGACGCCGTGCGGCGCGCGTTCGAGCTGGAGGTGGCCGGGCGGCCGGTGTTTTCGTCCGTGCAGTCCACTTGGAACGTGCTCGAACCGTCGGTGGGCGCGGCGCTGGCGGAGTCGCGCTCGGCGGGAAAACGGGTGCTGGTCAAGGAGACGGTCGCGAACGGGCGGCTGGTGGTGGAGGCGCCGGAGCCGGTGGCGCGCATCGCCGCGGCGCGCGGTGTGGGGCCGGACGCGGTAGCCGTGGCAGCGGTGCTCGCGAACGGCTGGGTGTCGACGGCGATCGTGGGGCCTTCGAGCACGCACCAGCTGGCGTCGAACCTGGACGCCGCGCGGGTTTCGCTGACGGCGGAGGAGATCGCCGAACTGGCGGGGCTGGCCGAGCCGCCGGAGGAGTACTGGCGGCACCGGTCCCACCTCGGGTGGGACTGAAGGGCTGCACTACCCTCGCTGCATCGCGGCTCCGACCGGTGGGCCGCGGATCTTCCGGAGGGGCGGCAGGTGCGTCATCGGCAGGTGCTCGCGGTGGCGGCGGTGGCTCTCGTGGGGCTCACGGCAGGGTGCGGCCACCGGCCCAACAACCTCGAGACGTACTACGACGATCCGGCGCCGGCGGGCGACGCGGCCTCGGCCGCGCCGGTCGTTCCGCCGCCGGCAGAACACCCTGCGCCGCCCAGTCCGTCCGTGCCGGATCCGCGTGCCGCGGCGTCGGCGGCGCTGCTGTCCGATGAGGACGTTGCGGACGAAGGGGTCGCGCCGGGTCCGGGGAAGGCGTCCGGATGCCTGTCGGGGCTGGCGCCGGGGGAGCGGCGGTCGGCGAGCTGGGTGTACCCGAGTGGCTCGGGGTTGACGCACGAGGTCACGGCGTACCCGGGCCGGTCGGGTGCCGAGGTGGTCGCGGCGACGGAGTGTGCGGGTCAGGTGCTGTCGGTGCCGGCGCAGCCGGGTGTGACGGGGTTGCGGGCGTGGTGCGACGGTTCGACGTGCACGGTGCTGGCGGCGAAGGGTGAGCTGGTGTCGGCGTTGAGCGTGGTGGCGAGCACGCCGGCGCGGGCGGCGGACGCGGCGAAGCGGTTGCTCCCGCGGGTCGTGGCGAAGCTGGCGGCTCAGCCGTAGCGGTGGAACCACTCCTGCACGCCGGCGCGGCCGTCGGGGATGAACGGGCTGGCAGGGTCGAAGACCCAGGCGCGGAGGTCGGCGAGTGGCATCCAGCGGCCTTCGGCGATCTCTTCGGGCTGGTGGCGGATGGGACCGTCCCAGCGGACTTCGAAGGCGAAGTTGTGGCAGTGGACGGTGCCTTCGTCGTAGATCTTGGTGAACAATGGTTCCGGTTCCACTCCGTGGACGCCGAGTTCTTCGGCGAGTTCGCGGCGGGCGCACTCGGCGGGGGTTTCGCCCGCGGCGACGACGCCGCCGGCCCAGCAGTCCCAGGTGGACGGGAAGATGTCCTTGTCCGCGGTGCGCAAGTGGACGTAGACGGACTTCCCGTCGCTCGAACGGACGAGCACGACGCCGGCGGCGTGCCAGAGTCCTTCGGCGCGCACGCGGGAGCGCAGTGCGTGCCCGACGGCGTGGCCGGTCCGGTCATAGAGGGCAACGAGTTCGTCACTGCCTGGCATGGGGGCATCGTCGCACGCGCGCACCCCGTAGGGTGTGGGTATGCGTCGGATCATGGGAACCGAAGTCGAGTACGGGATCGCCGTGCCCGGGGACGCCACGGCGAACCCGGTGCTCACCTCGACGCAGGTCGTGCTCGCCTACGCGGCGGCTGCTGACATTCCGCGGGCCCGGCGGGCCCGGTGGGACTACGAGGTGGAGTCGCCGTTGCGCGACGCGCGCGGGTTCGACCTGACGGGGCCGGGCGGGCCGGGACACGACCCGGACGTGGAGGACCTGGGGGCCGCGAACGTCATCCTGACGAACGGTGCGCGCCTGTACGTGGACCACGCGCACCCGGAGTACTCGGCGCCGGAGGTCACGAACGCGCGGGACGCGGTGATCTGGGACAAGGCCGGGGAACGGGTGATGGAGGAGGCCGCCGTGAAGGCGGCGACCGTGCCCGGGCAGCCGGCTTTGCAGCTGTACAAGAACAACGTGGACGGCAAGGGTGCGAGCTACGGCACGCACGAGAACTACCTGATGGCGCGGTCGACGCCGTTCACGGCGGTGATCGCCGGGTTGACGCCGTTCTTCGTGTCGCGGCAGGTCATGTGCGGTTCGGGCCGGGTGGGGATCGGGCAGCAGAGCGAGGAGGCCGGGTTCCAGCTCTCGCAGCGCGCGGACTACATCGAGGTCGAGGTCGGTTTGGAGACGACGCTCAAGCGCGGGATCATCAACACGCGCGACGAGCCGCACGCGGACGCGGACAAGTACCGGCGGCTGCACGTGATCGTCGGTGACGCGAACCTGGCGGAGTACTCGACGTACCTGAAGGTGGGGACGACGGCGCTGGTGCTGGACCTCATCGAGTCGGGGATCCGGTTCGACGAGCTGAAGCTGGACGAGCCGGTGCGGGCGGTGCACAAGATCAGCCACGATCCGACGTTGAAGACGAAGGTCGAGCTGGCGAACGGGAAGAAGTTCACGGGGCTGGACCTGCAGTTCGCCTACCACGAGATCGCGGCGGCGAATTTGGAGCGCACGGGCGCGGACGAGGCTTCGAAGGAGGTTCTGCGGGTCTGGGGCGAGGTGCTGGACGCGCTGGCGCGGGATCCGCAGGAGTGCGCGGACCGGCTGGACTGGCCGGCGAAGCTGCGGTTGCTGGAGGGGTACCGGGAGCGGGATCAGCTGGCGTGGGGTGCGCCGCGGTTGCGGCTGGTGGACCTGCAGTACTCGGACGTGCGGCTGGCGAAGGGCCTGTACAACCGGCTGGTGACGCGGGGTTCGATGAAGCGGCTGGTCACGGAGGAGGAGGTCCAGGCGGCGATCACGACGCCGCCGTCGGACACGCGGGCGTATTTCCGGGGCCGGGCTCTGGAGAAGTACGCGACGTCGATCGCGGCCGCGTCGTGGGATTCGGTGATCTTCGACGTGGGCAAGGAGTCGCTGGTGCGGATTCCGACGCTGGAGCCGTTGCGGGGGACGAAGGCGCACGTAGGGAAGCTGCTGGACGCGGCGGCGACGGCGGAGGAGCTGGTCGAGGCCATCACCGGTTCGGACTAGGCCGGGGTGGTGGATCGGGACCGCGGTGTTGCCCCGAATGTCGGGGCCGCTGGGTAGGCTAGGAATCATCGGCCACACCGGGAGGCGAGATGGCGCAGGAGAAGATCGAGAAACACGGCGGCGGCGACTCCGACGAGGAGTTCGAGGCCACCGGAGCGGCGGGCCAGGAGCGGCGCGAGAAGATGGGCGAGGACGTCGACACGATCCTCGACGAGATCGACGACGTGCTGGAGGAGAACGCCGAGGACTTCGTTCGCGCCTACGTGCAGAAGGGCGGCGAGTAGTCGTTCGCGGCCGGTGACCGTCCCCGGGTGTGCCGGGGACGGCGCCGGTCGGCGTGCCGCTGCGGGTTCGTGGCGGTGTCGTGGCACGGTGTCGGCACAGCGCGCCCGGGTGTTCACAGGACGGGTGCACAGCACAGATGGGAACCAAGAGCACGTATGGACAACACCTCCCCTCGGGCGGGTTTTTCGGGCCCGGGCCTGCCTGCGTCGTATTTCTCGCCGGCGTCGTCGTCGTTCGCGGACTTCGTGCGGGAGCAGGCGCCTGAGCTGTTGCCGGCGCGGCGGGTGCCGTCGCAGGGCGCGGGTGAGCTCGGGGTGCCGCACGGGACGACGATCGTGGCGCTGACGTTCGCCGGGGGTGTGCTGATCGCGGGTGACCGGCGGGCGACGTCGGGGAACCTGATCGCGAGCCGGGACATCGAGAAGGTGCACGTCACGGACGAGTACTCGGCGGTGGGGATCGCGGGGACCGCGGGCCTGGCCGTGGAGATGGTGCGCTTGTATGCGGTGGAGCTGGCGCACTACGAGAAGATCGAGGGTGTGTCGCTGTCGCTGGACGGCAAGACGAACAAGCTGGCCGGGATGGTGAAGTCCAACCTGGAGATGGCGATGGCGGGGCTGGCCGTGGTGCCGCTGTTCGTGGGGTACGACCTCGAGGCCGAGGACGCGAAGCACGCGGGCCGGATCGTGTCGTACGACGCGGCCGGTGGCCGGTACGAGGAGAAGGCCGGTTACGCGGGGGTGGGTTCGGGTTCGTTGTTCGCGAAGTCGGCGCTGAAGAAGCTGTACGACCCGGATGCGGACGTCGAGGCGGCGGTGCGGACCGCGGTGGAGGCGTTGTACGACGCCGCGGACGACGACACCGCGAGTGGTGGGCCGGACCTGGTGCGGCGGATCTTCCCGAGCGTCATCACGATCACCGCGGAGCAGGGTGCGGTGCAGCTGCCCGCGGAGCAGACGGGTGCTGTCGCGGAGGCCGTGGTCGCGGGCCGGGCCGAGCGCAACCACCACCGGCAGAGCTGAGTGCCGTGACTTTCCCGAACGCTGAACCTTCGACCGCCGGTACACCGGAGAACGTGGAGCCGACACCGTGACGATGCCGTTGTATGCCTCTCCCGAGCAGTTGATGCGGGAGCGTTCCGAGCTGGCGCGCAAGGGTATTGCGCGGGGGCGGAGCGTGGTGGTCTTGAAGTACTCCGGTGGAGTGCTGTTCGTGGCGGAGAACCCGTCGGCGACGTTGCACAAGGTGTCGGAGATCTACGACCGGATCGGGTTCGCCGCGGTGGGCCGGTATTCGGAGTTCGAGAACTTGCGGGTGGCGGGGATCCGGCACGCGGATCTGAAGGGTTACCAGTACGACCGGCGTGATGTGAGTGCGCGGGCGCTGGCGAACGCTTATGCGGCGACGTTGGGCAGCATCTTCACCGAGCAGCTGAAGCCGTTCGAAGTGGAGGTGTGCGTAGCGGAGGTCGGGGCGAGCCAGGCGGAGGATCAGCTGTACCGGCTGACCTACGACGGGTCGATCTTCGACGAGTCGCCGTTCGTGGTGATGGGTGGGCAGACGGAGCCGATCGGGTCGAAGCTGAAGGACACGGTGGATCCGGAGAACGATCTGCGTACGGCGCTGGCGACGGCGATCGAGGGGTTGCGGGCGAGCGCGTCGTCGTCGAACGGCAACAACGGCGGGTCGGAGCCGGATCAGATCAAGCTCGAGGTGGCGGTGCTGGATCGGGCGCGGCCGCGGCGTGCGTTCCGCCGGTTGACGGGTGCGGCGTTGGACGCGTTGCTGCCGGAGCCGCCGGTGAAGGACGAGGGTGACAAGCCGGCTGAGTCGTCGGGGTCGTCGGGGTCGTCGGATGAGGGTGGCTCCGCGAAGGAGTGATGCTGCGAAGTGTGTCGGGTGGGCCGTCCGGGTTTCCGGGCGGCCCACCTGGCGTTTCGGGGTTGGTCAGGATGCGGGGATGTTGGTGGGGCGGAAGTGTTCGTCGGCAAAGGCGAGCAGGTAGGGCAGGGTCGCGCGGGCGGTGTGCCAGGTGTGGTTGAAGCCGTGTTCGCTGTGGACGACGGCTTCCTGGCCGCGGCGGTGGAGGGCGTCGGCGATGCGGCGGGCGGTGGCGACGTCGGTGGGGGCGCCGGTGCCGACGGCGAGCATGACGGCGATGGGCTGGGGGAAGGCCATGGTCGGCAGGTAGCGGCGCGGGGTATTGGTGGCGATGGCGCCTGCGTGGCCGTCGAGGATGCCGATGGAGTTGTTGAGGTCGTCGTAGGGCAGGGCGATGACGAGGGTGGCGAACTCATCGAGGTGGTGGAGGCCGGTGTTGAGGGCGGCGAAGCCGCCGCCGGACATGCCGCCGAGGGCGCGGTGGCGGCGGTCGGGGATGGTGCGGTAGCGGTGGTCGACCGCTGGGACGACCGTTTTCGCCAGGTAGGTCTCGAGCTGGGGGCCGCCGGGTACGTCGACGCCTTCCCAGTCCTTGCTGGGCGTACCGGCGGTGAGGTCGACGCTGACGGTGATCATCGGGGCGATCACGTGCTCGGTTTCGAGGCTGCGCAGCGTGTCGGGGGCGGCGCCGGAGGTGAGCCAGTCGAGGGGGCCGCCGTAGGGGTAGCCGTGGATGAGGTAGACGACCGGGTAGCGGCGGGCGGCGTTGGCCGGGTCGGTGTAGCCGGGCGGGAGGATCACGTAGTTCTCGCCGGAGGGCACGGCGTGGGCGGGGTCGGGCAGGCTCAGCACGTCGATGTGGTCGCTGCTGCTCGCCGGGCCCGGATGGGGAGCCGCGGCGCTGTCTGGGGCGGCGTCGGGTTCGTCGATGCCGTCGTCGAGGAGCATGCCCACGGCGTCGGCCGCTCCGGAGCCGCGTTCGAACAGCCGGCGCAGGTCGTCGGGCGTGCGGACGTAGCCGACGTAGCCGTTGACGGCCGTGACGGCGGCGACGAGGAAGAGGGTCACCGCGCCCGCGGTGCCCCAGCGGCGGGCGCGGCGGTGGTGGGCCAGGGCGATGGTCACGGCGAGCACGGCGACCGCCGCACCGGCGGCGGTGAGCCAGATCAGTGGCGATTCGAGTGGCCCGAGGTCGCGCGCGTGGGCGGTGATGTCGGGCGGCAGCACGGGATCGGAGGCGGCGGCGTGCGGGGTCATCGCGGCGCCGCGGGGCGGGGGCGGCGCGCGGCGCCGCGGGAGGGGAAACGCACGTGGGGTCCCTGCCGGGTACGGGAGCGGGCAGGGTTCGCCCGCAGCTGGCAAGATCAACGTACGGGCGCGGCGCTGTGGATTCGTTGAGAGCGGGTAAAGCGCTGGTCAATCCCGGTCGTCGGGGTTGCGGTAGATCGTGAGCGCGCTGGGGCGGGCGCGGAACACGAACTCCTTGCCCAGCGGCCCGACTTCGCCGTCGGTGGCGACGCGACGGTTGCCGTCGAACAGTTCCACGCGCAGTTCGGACACGTCGAGCTGCTGGTAGACGTGGCTGGCGTTGAGGCTGTTGGTGATCATCGCCAGCAGGAACCGGGCCCGTGAGTAGGGCAGGTCGGCGCGCAGGTAGCGCACGTCGAGCACGCCGGTGTCCAGCGCGGGACGCCGGGAGGGTGCGAACCCCTTGGGGGAGTAGGTGCCGTTGCCGACGAAGATCAGCCAGACCTCGGTGCGTTCGCCGTTGAGCAGGACCGGCAGCGGCTTGGCGCGGCGCAGCACGCGGGCGAGCGCAAGCGCGGCCGAGGGCCACTTCGGGTGTTTCTCCTGCAGCTTTTCGCGCAGCCGCACCATCTCGGGGTAGCCGCCGAGGCTCGCGGTGTTGACGAACCAGCGGTGTTCGGTCTCGCCTGCTCCGTGGACTTCGACCTCACCCAGGTCGATGCCGACCGCGTTGCCCGCTTCGGTGGCGGCGTCGGCGTCGGGCATGGAGCGCACGCCGACGTCGCGGGCGAAGTGGTTGAGCGTGCCGGCGGGGATGAGCGCGAGCGGCAGCCCCCGTTCGGCGGCGACGGACGCGACGGCGGCGACCGTGCCGTCACCTCCGGCGACGCCGAGCGCGCGCACGGTCCCGCCCCGCGCGTCGATCTCGGACTTGAGCTGTTCGCGCAAGTCGCGGCGCGCGTCGGGGTAGAGCAGCGTCGCCTTCGGCCAGGCGAAGCGCACGTCTTCGGTGAGGTCCTGGCCGTCGACACCGGAGTGCGGGTTGACCAGGGCCAGCATGTCCTCGCCGTCGCGCATCTCGGGCGCCTCGGCGGTGTGGGCGGTGCGGGCGGGCACGTCCGGGTGCAGGGGCCACCAGTGCCGTGTCAGCGTCGCGACGGTGACACCGATGACCACGCCGGCTCCGACGTCGCTGGGCCAGTGCACACCGGTGTGCACGCGCGAGTACGCCACCGCGCCGGCGAGCGGGGCGACGGCGAGCCCGGCGCGTGGCGACTCCATCGCCACGGCCGTCGCGAAGGCGGCCGCGGACGCGGCGTGGCCAGACGGGAACGACGAGGACGTCGGGCGCTTGCGCAGCCGCCGGTGCTCGGGGACCTCGTCCTCGGCCGGGCGCCGCCGCGGGAACAGGGGCTTGCCGAGCAGGTTCGCCGCCGCGCTCGCCCCGGCGATCGCCGCGACCCCGCGCAGCGCACCCCGCCGCGTCGCCCCCTTGCGCGTGGCCAGCAGACCCGCCACGGCCCACCACAACCGGGATTTGTTCGCGGATTTCGAAAGCCAGCCGAGGACGTCGTCGCCGCGTGTTCGAGGCAGCGCGGCACTGCGCGCGATGAGGGCCCGATCGGTGCGCCCGACCTTCCGGAATGGGCGGCTGAGCTGGTGGAACACCGTCGCTGACCTCTCCTTCGCCGGGGGTGGCGCCGCGCCCGGTTCAGGCCGGTTTCGCGCGGTGTTTCTCGCGTTGCAACGTACCGACCGCGTGTCGCCGCCCGATCGGCGCACCTCAGGTGGGGGTGCAGCGCCTACTCTGGTGGGATGCAGCGGCGGATCTTTGGCATCGAGACCGAGTTCGGGGTCACGTGCACCTTCCACGGTCAGCGCAGGCTCTCACCCGACGAGGTCGCGCGGTATCTCTTCCGGCGGGTCGTGTCGTGGGGACGCTCGTCGAACGTGTTCCTGTCCAACGGCTCACGGCTCTACCTGGACGTCGGGTCGCACCCCGAGTACGCGACGGCCGAGTGCGACGACCTCACCCAGCTGGTCACCCACGACAAGGCCGGTGAGCGGATCCTCGAGGACCTGCTCGTCGACGCCGAGCGGCGGCTGGCCGACGAGGGCATCGGCGGCGACATCTTCCTGTTCAAGAACAACACCGACTCCGCGGGCAACTCCTATGGCTGCCACGAGAACTACCTCGTGACCCGCGCCGGCGAGTTCTCCCGGATCGCCGACGTGTTGCTGCCGTTCCTCGTCACCCGCCAGCTGATCTGCGGCGCGGGCAAGGTCCTGCAGACCCCGCGTGGCGCCGTGTACTGCCTGTCGCAGCGCGCCGAGCACATCTGGGAGGGCGTCTCCAGCGCCACCACCCGGTCGCGGCCCATCATCAACACCCGCGACGAGCCCCACGCCGACGCCGAGCGCTACCGGCGCCTGCACGTGATCGTGGGTGACTCGAACATGGCCGAGCCGACCACGATGCTCAAGATCGGCTCCGCGAACCTCGTGCTGGAGATGATCGAAGCGGGGGTGCAGTTCCGCGACTTCACGCTGGACAACCCGATCCGGGCGATCCGCGAGATCAGCCACGACCTCACCGGCCGCCGTCAGGTCCGGCTCGCCGGCGGCCGCGAAGCGTCGGCGCTGGACATCCAGCGGGAGTACCACGCCCGGGCCGTGCAGCACCTCAAGGAAAACGGCTCCACCCCGGCCAACGAGCGGGTCGTCGAGCTGTGGGGCCGCGCCCTGGAGGCGGTGGAACAGCAGGACTTCAGCAAGATCGACACCGAGATCGACTGGGCGATCAAGCACCGCCTCGTCGAGCGCTACCGCGCCAAGCACGACCTGGACCTGTCCAGCCCGCGCGTCGCGCAGCTCGACCTGGCCTACCACGACATCCGCCGCGGCCGGGGCATCTTCGACCTGCTGCAGCGCAAGGGCCTGGTCCGCCGCGTCACCGACGACGGCGAGATCGAGGCGGCCAAGGACACCCCGCCGCAGACCACCCGCGCGAAGCTGCGCGGCGACTTCATCGCCGCCGCGCAGGCCGCCGGGCGCGACTTCACCGTCGACTGGGTGCACCTGAAGCTCAACGACCAGGCGCAGCGGACCGTGCTGTGCAAGGACCCGTTCCGCTCGGTCGACGAGCGGGTGGAGCGCCTGATCAGCTCGCTGTAACCCGTACTGCCGCCGGAGGGGCCCTCCCGCGCTGGGGGAGGGCCCCTCCGGCGTTCCTGACGAAAGCCGCCGCCGGGGTGCGGCAGGATCGGCGCATGCGTGTCGTGCGTGCGTTGCTGGTCCTGCTCGGTGCTGTCCTCCCGCTCGCCGCCGGTGGCGTCGCGACCGCGGCCCAACGGCTCCCGTCGTGGCAACTCACGCCGACCGGGACCACGGCGCAGTTCCGCGGGCTTTCGGCGGTCGGCGGCCGGGTGGCGTGGGTCAGCGGCACCCAGGGGACGGTGCTGCGCACCACCGACGGCGGGCGGACCTGGACGCCGGTCGGCCCGCCGGGCACGGGGACCCTGGAATTCCGCGACATCGAGGCCTTCGACGCCGACCACGCCGTGGTCCTCGCCATCGGTCCCGGCACCGACTCCCGGATCTACCGCACCGACGACGCCGGCCGGCACTGGCGCGAGACCTTCCGCAACCCCGACCCGGCCGCGTTCTTCGACTGCGTCGCGTTCTTCGACTGCGTCGCGTTCTTCGACCCCCGGCGCGGGCTGGCCATGAGCGACCCCGTCGACGGGAAGTTCCGCGCGCAGGCCAGCGCCGACGGCGGCCGCACCTGGCGGCAGCTGCCCGCGGCCGCGTTCCCGCCCGCGCTGCCCGGGGAGGCCGGGTTCGCAGCGAGCGGCCGGTGCCTGACCGCCTCAGGCCCGGCCGACGGGTGGCTCGCCACCGGCGGCGCCACCACCGCCCGAGTGCTGCACACCGGCGACGCCGGCCAGCACTGGACCGTCGCCGCCACGCCGCTGCCCAGCAGCGCCTCGGCCGGGGTGTTCGCCCTCTCGCGTTCCACACCCCGTGGCGGGGCGTCGCCATCGGCGGCGACTTCGCCGACCCCACCGCGCCCGGCCCGGCCGTCGCGCTCTCGGGCGACCGCGGCCGCACCTGGCGCACCCCGCCGCAGTACCCGGCGGGCTACCGGTCGGGGCCGGCGTGGCTCGGCGGGTCGGTCATCGCCGTCGGTCCCGGGCAGCGACCTCAGCCGCGACGGCGGCCGCCACTGGAGCCCCTTCGACACCGGCAGCTTCGACACCGTCGACTGCACCCCGCTCGGCAGCTGCTGGGCCAGTGGCACCGGCGGCCGCGTCGCCCGGCTGGTGCGTTAGAGGACCTGCCCGGTCGGGCGGACCATGATCTCGTTGACGTCGACCGTCGGCGGCTGCTCCAGCGCGTAGAGCACGGCGCGGGCCACGTCGTCGGCCTCGAGCTTGGGCTTGCGCCGCTGCTCCTCGGTGAGGATGCCGGTGTCGGTGATGCCCGGCTGCACCAGCGTCACCCGCACCCCGGTGCCCACCGCCTCTTCGCGGATCCCCGCGGCCATCCCGCTGACCGCCCACTTCGTCGCCGAGTACAGGCTCCCCTTGCGCGGGTATCGGCCCGCGACCGAACCCGTGAGCACCAGGTGCCCGCCCGACGCGGCCAGCGCCGGCAACGTCGCGCGCGCCGTGAGCGCGGCACCGTAGACGTTGGTCAGCACCAGCTCCCGCCACCGTTCGGGTTCCGCACCGCCGTCACCGAAGAACGACACCCCCATCCCGATGCCGGCGTTGGCGAACACCGCGTCGAGCCGGCCGAAGCGCGCCAGCACCGCCTCCACCGCACCCGAGATGCTCGGCCAGTCCGCCACGTCGGCGGCCAGCGGCAGCGCCTGCCCCTCGCCGAGCTCCGCCGCGAGCGGTCCCACCGAGCCGGCGTTGCGCGCGACGAGCCCCACGCGGAACCCGGCGGCGACGGCCCGTCTCGCCGTCGCCGCACCGATCCCCCGCGACGCTCCGGTCACCAGAAGCACACGTTCAGTCATGCCACCCAGGCTAGGGCCGCCCGCGCGCGAACGAGACCCGGCGAAAAAGCCGCCGAGGCACGCCGACGGCGTGTTCGGGGAACCTCACGAAAGAGAACGGGGAGGAGAGCTAGGGTTGACGGGTGTCCACCGCACGCGCCGAACGGCTGGTCAACCTCGTGCTCGCCCTCCTGTCCACCCGGCAGTACCTCACCGCCGAGCGGATCCGCGGGATCGTGCCCGGGTACGCCGACGCGGCCAGCGACGAGGCCTTCTTCCGCACGTTCGAACGCGACAAGACCGAGCTGCGGGAGCTCGGCATCCCGCTGGAGACCGGCCGCAACTCCGCCTTCGACCCCATCGAGGGCTACCGCATCGCCCGCCGCGACTACGAGCTGGGCGAGATCGACCTGGCCCCCGACGAAGCCGCCGCGGTCGGCCTCGCGGTGCGCCTGTGGGACTCGCCCGAGCTGACCGGCCAGGCCCAGGGCGCTCTCGTGAAGCTGCGCGCCGCCGGCGTCGAGGTCGACGACCAGGCCAACACCGTGATCGAACCCCGCGTGCGCGCCGAACCGGCGTTCGGACCGCTGCTCGCCGCCGTGCAGAACGGCCAGGCCGTGCGGTTCGAATACCGCCGCAGTGGCTCCCCGGAGCGCCGGATGCGCGAGCTCGAACCGTGGGGCGTCGTGTCGTGGCGCGCCCGCTGGTACGTCGTCGGGCACGACCGCGACCGCGGCGCCACCCGCTGCTTCCGCCTCTCGCGGGTCACCGGCACGGTCACGCCCATCGGCCCGCCCGGCGCCGTGACGCGGCCGGAGGGCGTCAACCTGCTCAAACTCGTCTCGGTCACCGACAGCGGCGACGAACAGAACCCCGTCACGACCGCGCGGCTCTGGATCGCCGACGGCCGCGCCGCGGGCGTCCGCCGCCGAGCCGCCGTCGTCGGCCGCGAAACCATCGGCGGCGAAGAGGGCGACGTCGTCGAGATCGGCCTGTACTTCCCCGAATCGGCCGCCGACTGGATCGCCGCCCAAGGCCCCGACGTGCTCGTGCTCGAACCCGACGTGCTGGCCAAATCCGTGCAGCACCGGCTCGAGGCCGTCCTCGCCCGCGCCGAGCAGGGGAGCGCCCGGTGAGTGGATCCGGAGAGCGCATGCCGCGCCTGCTCGCACTCGTGCCCTACCTGCTCGCGCGTCCCGGCGTGCGCGTCGACGAGGCGGCCCACGACTTCGACGTCACCCCCCGGCAGCTGCGCAAGGACCTCGAGCTGCTGTGGATGTGCGGTCTGCCCGGCTACGGCCCCGGCGACCTCATCGACCTGTCCTTCGAAGGCGACACCATCGTCGTCACCCACGACGCCGGCATGAGCCGGCCCCTGCGCCTCACCGGCGGCGAGGCCACCGCCCTGCTCGTCGCGTTGCGCGCGCTCGCCGAAACCCCCGGCGTGGTCGACGGTGACGCCGTGCGTCGCGCCAGCGCCAAGATCGAGGACGCGGCCGGGCAGGCCCAGCCCGCTGGTGTCGTCGTCGGCGGCGGCGTGCGCGAGGGAAAACGCGCCGCGAAGACCCGCGAGCAGGTCGCGGCCGCGCTGCAGGCCGGGCGCGCCCTGCGGATCCGCTACTACACCGCGTCCAAGGACCAGGTCACCGAACGCACCGTGGACCCGATGCGGCTGCTGATCGTGCAGGCCGTCGGCTACCTCGAAGCGTGGTGCCGCCGCGTCGAGGGGGTGCGGCTGTTCCGGCTGGACCGCATCGATGAGCTGACCGTGCTCGACGAACCCGCCGCGCCGCCCGCGCACGCCCGCCCCACCGACCTGTCCGACGGCGTGTTCTCCGTGCGGCCCGACCAGCAGGAGGCCGAGCTCGTGCTCGACCCCGACGCGCGCTGGGTCGCCGAGTACTACCCGTGCGAAGAGCTCGACGAGCTCGACGGCGGCCGGTTGCGGATCCGGATGCGCTACGCGGACGAGTCCTGGATGGTCCGCCTGGTCCTCGGGCTCGGCGGAGATGCGCAGGTGGAGAGCCCCGTCACACTGGCGGACGCCGTTCGACGGCGCGCGGCCGACGCGGTGGCCCGATCCCGTCACCTACCGTCAACCTACGGCCGTTAAGGTAACCCACGTGTCGTACTTGCCCACCTACGTGCTGCTCGCGGCGGGCCTGCTCGTCCTGATCCTCCTGCTGGTGCGGACGATCAGAGTCTTGCGCGGCTTCCGCCGCACGGTGAGCATGGTGGCTGAGGACACCCAGGACCGGACCGGACTGATCCGGGCCCGGTCGGCAGCACTTCGCGTGGCCGTGGCGCAGCGCCGCGAGGCACCGGAAAACCAGTAACATCGGCAACGACTCGAAACAAGGAGGCCACCCATGAACGCGCTGCAGCCGTGGCACATCATCCTGCTGGTGCTCGTCGTGGTTCTGCTCTTCGGAGCCAAGAGGCTTCCGGACGCCGCCCGCTCCATCGGCAAGTCCATGAAGATCTTCAAGGCCGAGACCAAGGACCTCACGGGCGAGCAGAAGGCCGAGGCCGAGGAGGCCGAGACCCGCCAGCTCCCGCAGTCGACGGCCCCGGCACAGGACCAGCAGGTCGCCGACCTCCAGCGCCAGCTCGACGAGCTGAAGAAGCAGCAGGCCTCGTCGGCCGACCAGCCGCAGAAGAACGCCAGCTGAGCCCCACCCGCACCACCCGGTCCCCGGTCCGCGGAGCGCGCTGAACCCGGTGCGCTCCGGCGGGCTATGACGAGAACGGAAAGACCAGTGGCGGAAGCCGCCAACGGCGCAGGTGCCGGCCGCAGCAGCAAGCGGACCAGGCGCAGCCGTCGGAAGAACCCCGACGGCACGATGACGCTCATCGAGCACATCTACGAGTTCCGCCGCAGGCTGGGCTTCGCCCTGCTGTTCGTGGTCATCGGCGGCATCTTCGGCTTCATCTGGTTCGAGCAGCACCTCGGGCCGATCCCGTCACTGGGCAACATCGTCACCCAGCCCTACTGCGCCATCCCCCCCTCCCAGCGGTTCGGCGGCGACCAGGGCGGCTGCCGGCTCCTTCAGACCGTGCCGTTCGAAGCGTTCACGATCCGCCTCAAGATCGGCATCGCCGCCGGCGCGGTCCTGCTCTCCCCCTTCTGGCTCTACCAGTTCTGGGCCTTCATCGCCCCGGGCCTGTACTCGAAGGAACGCAAGTACGCGCTCACCTTCGTCGGCTTCGCGTCCGTGCTGTTCATCGCCGGCGCCGTGCTCGCCTACCTGCTCGTGCCCCACGCGCTGGCCCTGCTCGCCGGATTCGGCCAGGAACAGTTCGTCACCGCGCTCACCGCGGACAAGTACATCTCGTTCATCCTGTCCCTGCTGGTCATCTTCGGCGTCAGCTTCGAGCTACCGCTGATCATCGTCATGCTCAACATGGTCGGCGTCGTCAAATACCGGCAGCTGCGCAAGTGGCGCCGCGGCATCCTGTTCGCACTGTTCGTGTTCGCCGCCTTCGCCACCCCGGGCTCCGACCCGTTCTCGATGCTCGGCCTCGCCGGCGCGCTCACGATCCTGTTCGAGATCGCCATCCAGATCGCGCGCATCCACGACCGCAAACGCAACAAGGTCCGCGAAGACGAGGGCTGGGACAAGCTCGCCGACGACGAAGCGGCGCCCTTCAACTACACCCCGAGCACCATCGACGACGAGCCCGCGACCTCGCCGCGCGCCACCACGACCGACGACATCACGTAGCCGCCCGTGGGCGTGAACGCAGCGCTGGCCGTCCACCCGGCCTCCGGCCACGGAGCCGCGGCCCGGATCGCCGACGCCGTCGCCGATCGGCTGCGTCCCGCCGTCGACCGGCTCGACGTGCTCGTCGCCACCAGCGTCGAGCAATCCCGCGCCCTCATGCGCTCCTCCCACGCCGAGGGCCTCGACGTGCTCGTCGTCCTCGGCGGCGACGGCGCCGCCCACCAGGGCGTGCAGTTCTGCGCCGACCACGACGTCGCCCTCGGCCTCATCCCCTCCGGTACCGGCAACGACTTCGCCCGCGCCCTCGGCACCCCACCCGACACAATCCGGGCCACCGACGCCCTTGCCGCCGCGCTGCGGGCCGGCACCCGGCGCCGGCTCGACCTCGGCCGCACCGGCGCCGCCTGGTTCGCCACCGTCCTGTGCTCCGGCTTCGACGCAGCGGTCAACGCCCGTGCCAACAGCCTCCGCTGGCCCGCCGGACCGCTCCGCTACGACGTCGCCATCCTCGCCGAGCTCGCCGCGTTCAAGCCCCGCCCCGTCACCCTCCGCACCGACGAGGAGACCCTCGAACTCGACGCCACCCTCGTCGCCGTCGGCAACACCCCCTACTACGGCGGCGGCGTCCCCATCTGCCCCCGGGCCACCCCCGACGACGGCCTGTTCGACGTCACGATCATCGGCGCAGCCGGCCGCCTGCAGCTGCTGCGCCTGCTGCCCGGCCTGCGCACCGGCGCCCACCTCGACCACCCCGCCGTACGCACCCTGCGCACCCGCACCCTCAGCATCGACGGCCCGCAAACCCCCGAAAGCGCCGGCTGGCCCGCCTACGCCGACGGCGAATCGCAGGGCAGCACCCCCGTCACCGCCACCTGCGTGCCCGGCGCGCTCACCGTCGTCGCACCGACCCCGTAACCGGCCGGTCACCGAACGGTCGGCACGCCGCGTGCGGACTGTCGGTGCCGTGTGGAACCCTGAGTGGGTGGCCAGTAGCCCTTCACCATCCCCGGCCGAGGCCTATGCGGTCTCGCGCCGCCGCGGCAAGTACCCCGAGCTGACGCGCTTCGCGGGCGAGGTGTCCTTCGAGTTCGACGAGTTCCAGGTCCGTGGCTGCGAAGCCCTCGAAGACGGCCACGGGGTGCTCGTGTGCGCGCCCACCGGCGCCGGCAAGACCGTCGTCGGCGAGTTCGCGGTGCACCTGGCGCTGGCCGAAGGCCGCAAGTGCTTCTACACGACCCCCATCAAGGCGCTGTCGAACCAGAAGTACGCCGACCTCGTCGGCCGCTACGGCACCGACGCCGTCGGCCTGCTGACCGGCGACACCTCCATCAACGGCAACGCCCAGGTGGTCGTGATGACCACCGAGGTCCTGCGGAACATGCTCTACGCCGGCAGCTCCAGCATCCCGGAGCTCGGCTACGTCGTGATGGACGAGGTCCACT
This sequence comes from Amycolatopsis sp. FDAARGOS 1241, assembly GCF_016889705.1. Taxonomy (NCBI): domain Bacteria; kingdom Bacillati; phylum Actinomycetota; class Actinomycetes; order Pseudonocardiales; family Pseudonocardiaceae; genus Amycolatopsis; species Amycolatopsis sp. FDAARGOS 1241. Next base: position 4,285,553 of record NZ_CP069526.1, on the reverse strand, counting down.
ACCTCGCCGACCGCTTCCGCGGCGCCGTGTGGGAGGAAGTGATCCTCCACCTGCCCGAACACGTCCGCGTGGTCGGGCTGTCGGCCACCGTGAGCAACGCCGAGGAGTTCGGCGAGTGGCTCGTGGAAGTCCGCGGCGACACCACCGTCGTCGTCGACGAGCACCGGCCCGTCCCGCTGTGGCAGCACATGCTCGTCGGCAACCGCCTGCTGGACCTGTTCGCCGGCCAGGACGAAGCCGACCCCGGCGCCGAGCTGAAGATCAACCCCGGCCTCCTGCGCCGCACCGAGGAGATCGGCCGCTTCGCGCCCGCGGCCCTGCGCGGCAACCGCGGCGGCCGCCGCGGCGCACCCCGCCCGCCGCGGTTCCGCCCGCCCTCCCGTGTCGACGTCACCGAACGGCTCGACGCGGCTGGGCTGCTGCCCGCGATCGTGTTCATCTTCTCCCGCGCCGGCTGCGACGCCGCCGTCGCCCAGTGCGTGCGCTCGGGCCTGCGGCTCAACGGACCCGAACAGGTCGAGGAAATCCGCCGGATCATCGACGAACGCACCGCCGACCTGCCCGAGGGCGACCTCGGGGTGCTGGGCTACTGGGAGTGGCGCGAAGCCCTCGAACGCGGCTTCGCCGGCCACCACGCCGGGCTGCTGCCCGCGTTCAAGGAGACCGTGGAGGAACTGTTCGTCCGCGGCCTGGTCAAGGTCGTGTTCGCCACCGAGACCCTCGCGCTCGGCATCAACATGCCCGCCCGCACCGTCGTGCTCGAGAGGCTGGTCAAGTACAACGGCGAAGCTCACGTCGACCTCACCCCGGGCGAGTACACCCAGCTCACCGGCCGCGCCGGGCGCCGCGGCATCGACGTCGAAGGCCACGCTGTGGTCGCGTGGCAGCCGGGCGTGGACCCCAAGCAGGTCGCCGGCCTGGCCTCCACCCGCACCTACCCGCTGCGCTCGTCGTTCCGGCCCGGCTACAACATGGCCGTCAACCTCGTCGCCCAGGTCGGCGCCGACGCCGCCCGCGAGCTGCTGGAGCAGTCCTTCGCCCAGTTCCAGGCCGACCGCTCCGTGGTCGGCACCGCCCGGCGCATCGAACGCAACAAGGAAGCCCTCAAGGGCTACGCGGGCGCGGTCACCGGCGAGTTCGACGAGATGCTGGAATACGTGGAGCTGCGCGCGAAGATCTCGGCGCGGGAGAAGGCGCTGTCACGCCAGAACACCGCCGCCCGCCGCGCCGGCACCGCCGAGTCGCTGGAGAAGCTGCGCAAAGGCGACGTGATCGCCGTGCCCGCGGGCCGCCGCGCCGGCCTCGCCGTGGTCGTCGACCCGGGCCTGGACCCGATCCGCGAACCCCGGCCCGTGGTCGTCACCGAAGACCGCTGGTCGGGCCCGCTGTCGGTGGCGGACTTCCCGTCGCCGGTCGAGCCGCTCGGGCGCATCCGCCTGCCCAAGCACATCGAGCTGCGCTCGCCCAAAACCCGCCGCGACATCGCGTCCTCGCTGCGCAACGCCGGCATCGCCCTGCCCGGCCGCCCGCGCCGCCGCCCCGGCGCGGGCGACGACGCCGAGCTGAACTCGCTGCGCCGCGCCCTGCGCGCCCACCCCTGCCACGGCCTCGCCGAACGCGAGGCCAACCTGCGCTGGGTCGAGCGCTACCAGCGGCTGCAGGCCGAAACCGAGCAGCTCGAACGCAAGGTCGCCGCCACCACGCACTCACTGGCCCGCGCGTTCGACCGCATCCTCGCCCTCCTCGGCGAACGCGGCTACCTCGGCCCCGGCACCGGTGAGGACCGCGTCACCGAGCACGGCCACCGCCTCGCCCGCCTCTACAGCGAGTCCGACCTGCTCGCCGCCGAATGCATCCGCCACGGCGTGTGGGAGAACCTCGGCCCCGCCGAACTCGCCGCCGTGGTCTCCACGCTCGTGTTCGAAGCCCGCCGCGACACGGCGGGGGAGCCGCGGCTGCCCGGCGGCGCCGTGCCCAAAGCCTGGGAGGAGACCACCAAGCTGTGGGTGGACCTCACCGAGGACGAACGCCGCCACCACCTCGAGCGCACCCGCGAACCCGACGCCGGCTTCGCCTGGCCGGTCTACCGCTGGGCCCGCGGCGAATCGCTCGAAAAGGTCCTCACCGCCGCCGAGACCAACGGCCAGGAGCTCTCGGCCGGTGATTTCGTGCGCTGGTCACGTCAGGTGATCGACCTGCTCGACCAGATCCGCGACGTCCTCGGCAAGGCCGATCCCGTCGGCGCCACCGCCGCGGACGCCGTGCGCGCCCTGCGCCGCGGCGTCGTCGCGGCCGGTGGCGCGTGAAATCCGCGTTACCCGAAAGGCGCTCGCGGGCACGCGAAGGTCACCGGTCGGACAGGGTGTGCGTGGACGCGTGTGCTCGGCCCCGACCTGTGGTTGGATCGCGCACGACACCGTGGGCAGCAGCCCCTCCCGGGCCGGGCGGAACTGCTGCGGCAGGAGAACAAGGCGGAGGCAAGCGATGAGCACGCCGTATGGCGGCAACGACCCCCAGCAGCCCCAGTACGGGCAGCAGCCGCAGTACGGGCAACAGCCGGGCGGCGCCTACCCGCCGAGCGGGCCGCAGGAACAGCAGCAGCCCTACAACCCGCAGCAGTACGGCCAGCAGCAGCCCCAGACCTACGACTCGCAGCCCACCCAGTGGGTTCAACCCCAGCAACCCCAGCAGCAGCCCCAGTACGGCCAGCAACCGCAGTACGGGCAACAGCCCGGCGGCTTCACCCCACCGCAGCAGCCGCAGTGGGGCCAGCAGCCGCCCCCGCAGCCGTACGGGCAGCCCTACGACCCCAACCGCCAGCAGCAGCCCCCATACGGGCAGCAGCCCGGCGGTGGCTACCCGCAGAGCGGGCCGCAGCAGCAGCCGCTCTACGGCCAGCAGCCCCCGAGCGGCCCGCACGCCCAGCCCGCCTACGGCCAGCAGCCACCCGGCCAGTACGACTACGGCCAGGCCACCGCCGTGGCCCAGACCGCCGGAGGCTCCGGAGAGCAGCCGAAGTCGAAGAAGGGCCTGTTCATCGGCGTCGGCGCGCTCGTCGTGGTCGTCGCGGTGGTCGCGATCCTCGGGTTCGTCGCGCCGGGCTTCTTCAAGACCGAGGTCTTCAACAACACCCAGATGCAGACCGACGTCGCGAAGCTGCTCACCGACACCTACAAGATCGAAGGCGTCGGCGGCGTCACCTGCCCGGCCGAGCAGAAGGTCGCCGACGGCGCCACGTTCGAGTGCACCGCGACCATCAACGGCAAGCCGCAGCAGGTGAAGATCACCGTCAAGGGCACCGACGGCAACTACGAGGTCTCACCACCCGCCGCCGGCTGACCCGCGGTAAATCGGTGGACCACCCCGCGCGCGGCACAGGATGATCCGGCCATGAGCGACCACACCGTACGGCTCCTGAAGACCGCCGACGAGCACCGCGCGGCCTGGAACCTGTTCCGTTCGGCCCTGCACGTCAAAGCCGGCAGCGACGAGGAATGGGAGCGCGTCGCCGATGCGCTCCAGGCCCCGGGGTCGCGCCGGTTCGGCGCGTACGACCCCGAGCTGATCGGCACGGTGTACGCGTTCGACGCAGAAACGGTCGTGCCCGGCGGTGCACGCGTGCCGCTCGCGGCCGTCACCGGCGTCGGAGTCCGGGCCGGCCGGACCCGCCGCGGGGTACTCAGCTCGATGATGACCGCGCAGCTGCAGGACTTCGCCGAACGCGGTGTCACGCTCGCGACCCTGCACGCCAGTGAAGGCGTCATCTACGGGCGCTACGGCTACGGCGTCGCGACCCTCAGCCGCGACCTCACCGTCGACCGCCACCGCGCCCGGCTGCGGGCACACGTTCCGGCCGGCGGCGAGGTCAACGTGTTCGGCCTCGAGCAGGCCGCGATCCAGTGGCCCGACCTCTACGCCGCCACGAGCCCGACCCGCGCCGGCACGATGACCCGGCCCCCGTACTACTGGCCCCCGCACGAGAACTACCTGCGCCGCGAGTCGAGCCCGATCGAGACCGCGGTGCACCGCGGTCAGGACGGCGTGGACGGCTTCGCCGTCTACCACGTGAACCGCGACGCGGGCCGCCAGAAGATGACCGTGCTGCAGCTCCAGTACACCAACCCGGCCGCGTTCGCCGGGCTGTGGCGGTTCCTGCTGTCGGTCGACCTCGTCGACGAGATCTCCGCGATCGCCCGCCCGCTCGACGAACCGGCCGAGCTGCTGTTCACCGACCCGCGCGCGGTCAAGGTCACCGGCGTGGAGGACGAGCTGTGGCTGCGCGTGGTCGACGTCCCGGCCGCGCTCACCGCCCGCACCTACGCCCCGGCCGAACCGGTGGTGCTCGAGGTGCGGGACCCGCACCTGCCCGCCAATGACGGCTGCTACCGCGTGGGCGCCGACGGCGCGGAACGCAGCGACTCCGAACCCGCGTTGCGCCTCGACGCCGCTTCGCTGGCGATGCTCTACTTCGGAGCGTGGCGCGCGTCCGACCTCGCCGGCACCGGCCGGATCGAGGTCCTCGACGCGGCCGCCCCGGCGCACGTGGACACGCTGTTCGGGACGCGCCGCGCCTCGTGGTGCGGTACTTTCTTCTGACCTTGACCAAGCGCCCGGAACCGGGCTACGGGGGGCGGAGGAGCGGGGACATGCGCGCCGTGGCGGTGCTGAGTCTGTGCGGCCTCGGGCTGCTGCTCACCACGAGCTGCTCGACAAGCCCCGAACCGGAGCCGCCCGTGAAAACCGTGACCGTCACCGCGCCCGCCGGCGCGTCGCCGGGCAGCACCGGCAGCAGCGCGCCGTCGGCCACGGGGCCGGGACGGGTGTTCGACGCGAAGGCGATGGACGCCGCCGTCGCGAAGATCCTCACCGGCACCTACCAGCTGCGAGACGTCGGCGAGGTCAGCTGCCCTGACCGGCAAGCCGTCACCGACGGCTCCACGTTCCACTGCGTGGTCGAGATCGCGGGGGAGCCCAAAAGCGTGCCCATCACGGTCACCGGCACCGACGGTGACTACCGCGTCGACCCCCCGCGATAACCGCGTGCGCGGGCGCGGCGAGCTTGGTTGGATCGCCGCATGAGCGACTTCTCCGTCCGGCCGATCACCGAAGACGAGCGCCGGCCCACGTTCGACTTGCTGCTGCAGGCACTGCACTCGCCGCTGCCGTCGGACGATGCGTGGGCGCAATTCGGAGATTCCTGGGCCGCGCCTGGGAAGTTCGGCGCCTTCGCCGCCGACCGTCCGATCGGGATCGCCAGCGGGTTCCCCACCAGGATCGGCGTTCCCGGCAGCGCAACGGTGTCCGCGACGGCGGTCGACGGGGTCGGCGTGCGCGCGGACTGGACCCGCCGCGGTGTGCTCACCGCGCTGATGTCCGCGCAGCTGACCGATCTCGCGGCGAGCGGCACTACCATCGCGTGCCTGCACGCCAGCGAAGCCGTGATCTACGGCCGGTTCGGCTACGGCCCAGCCGCGCTGGGCGCGACCGTCGAAGTCACCCGCCCCGCGCATCTGCGCGACGGCGCCGCGTCCGGCGGGGCCGTGCGCCTGCTCGACCCGGACGAGGCGCGCGACCTGATTCCCGCGCTGTACCACCGGATCGGGCTGCACCGGCCGGGCATGATCGCCCGCCCCGCACCGTGGTGGCCCATCGCGCACAACCGCCGCGTCACCCGAGACGGCGGCTACCGCGTGGCCGTCCACACCGGACCCGACGGCGACGACGGCTTCGCGCTGTTCACCAGCCTGGATCAGACCACCGCGGCCGACCCCGAACGCGGAGCGCTGCTCGACGTGCGTGACCTGCACGGGGCGAACCCCGAAGCGATCACCGCGCTGTGGGGGTTCGTGCTCACGATCGACCTCGTCGCAACGGTGCGCGCCCGCTACCGGCCGGCCGACGAACCCGTCGCGGCCCTGCTCACCGACTACCGGCGCGCCCGCACCACCGCCCTCGAAGACGACCTGTGGGTGCGGCTGGTCGACGTGCCCGCCGCACTGGCCGCCCGCAGCTACGGCGCCGCGCAGCCGGTGGTCCTCGACGTTGCCGACCGGCTGCTGCCGGCCAACGCCGGCCGCTACCGCGTCGGTCCCGAAGGCGCCGAACGCACCGACGCCCCCACGGACTTCCAGCTGGACGTCGACACCCTCGCCATGCTCTACCTCGGCGAGTGGCGCGCGACGACCCTGGCCCACGCCGGGCGCATCACCGCGGCGGACCCGGCGGCGCTCACTCGCGCCGACACGCTGTTCACCACCGGGCTGCGTCCCTGGTGCGGCACCTACTTCTGAGCCGCCTACTCCTTCGGCAGCGCCGCCAGCAGCCGCTTGACGGAGTTGCCCAGGTTCCACCGCTCGGCCAGCTCCACGACCCGGTCCGGGTCCGCGGGGCTCGCCGGCACCGCGTCCGGCCCGGACTGCGCCACCTCAGCGTCGACGGCCACCCGCACGACCTTCGGCGCCACGGCGAGGTAGCCGGCCGCGTCCTTCAGCTTCAGCCGCATCTTCAGCGGCAGCCGCGAATCGCCCGACTCCGCGGCTGCGACGAGGTCCTCCAGCGACCCGAACTGCGTGATCAGCTTCGCGGCCGTCTTCTCGCCGATCCCGGCGACCCCGGGCAGTCCGTCCGAGGGGTCCCCGCGAAGCGCGGCCATGTCCGCGTACGCCGGACCCGCGTTCTCGGCCGGCACAGCGTAGCGCTCGGCGATCTCCCGCTGTCCCAGCACCTCGGCCTTCGCCCAGCCCTTGCCCACATACACGACCGAGGCCGGGGTCGGCGTCGCGCGCACCAGCTGGAACAGGTCGCGGTCACCCGTGATGACCTCGACCGGCACGGCGGTCTCGCGCGTCGCGAGCGCGCCGATCACGTCGTCGGCCTCGTAGCCGGCGGCTTCGGCCGTGGCGAACCCGAACGCGGCCAGCACGTCGAGGATCACCGGCACCTGCGGCGTCAGGGTGTCCGGCACCTCCTCCACGTCGGGCGAACCGTCACCCGGCTCGGCGACCCGGTGCGCTTTGTAGCTCGGCAACAAGTCGGTGCGGAACTTCGGGCGCCAGTCCGCGTCCAGGCACGCGACCAGCCGCGAGGGGCGCCGGTCGGTGAGGATGCGCGCCAGCGTGTCGGTGAAGCCGCGCACTGCGTTGACCGGCGTGCCGTCGGGCGCGGTCATCGAATCGGGCAGCGCGAAGTACGAGCGGAAGTACAGGCTCGCGGAGTCGAGGAGGGCGAGTGGTCCGGTCACGGGCCCAGCCTGCCACGTCCGGCCACCGCGCACGGCACGTGACGCGCCGCCCGGTTTCCGCCCGCCCGTCTCGGGTATCCCCGCGGCAGGAATCGAGGAGAGGGGAGCGGCGTGCGCGTACTGGTCACCGGGGCGTCCGGCTTCGTGGGCAGCCGCCTGGCCGAGTCGCTGACCGGTGCCGGGCACGACGTGCGGGCCATGACTCGCAACCCGGGCGGCTACCGCGGCGCCGGGGCCGCCGTGTACGGCGACGTCGACGACCGCGCCTCGCTCGAGCAGGCTCTCACCGGAGTGGAAGCGGCCTACTACCTCGTGCACTCGCTCGACGCGCGCGACTTCGAACGGCGCGACGCCGCCGCGGCCCGCGCGTTCGCCCACGCTGCCCGCGACGCACGCGTGGGCCGCATCGTCTACCTCGGCGGGCTCGGCCAAGACTCCGACCAGCTGTCCGCGCACCTGCGCAGCCGCCGCCAGGTCGAGCACCTGCTGGCCACCACCGGCGTGCCGGTGACGGTGCTGCGCGCCGGGATCGTGATCGGCCACGGTGGCATCTCGTGGGAGATAACCCGCCAGCTCGTGGAGCACCTGCCCGCCATGGTCACCCCGCGCTGGGCCGGCACGCGCGCCCAGCCGATCGCGATCGCCGACGTCGTGCGCTACCTCGCGGGCGTGCTCGAACCCGCCGCGGCCGAAGGGCGGACGTTCGAGATCGGCGGCAGCGAACAACTCGCCTACCTGGACATGCTGCGCCGCGTCGCGCGGCTCGAAGGCCGCCACCCCGTGATCCTGCCGATCCCGCTGCTCACCCCACGGCTCTCGTCCTACTGGCTCGCGCTCGTCACCGACGTCGACGTCGCCACCGGCCGCACGCTCGTCGACTCGATGGTCAACGAAGTGGTGGTGCGCGACGACGCCATCCGCGACGTCGTACCGTTCGAACCCATGGACTTCGACTCCGCGGCGCTGGCGGCGCTCGCCGAACGCGCCCGGGCGGCCTGATGCGCCGCCGGCTGCTGGCCGCGGTCACCGCGACCGGGACCGGCCTGCTCGGCTGGTCGCTCTCGACCGAACCGGGCTCGCGCCGTTTCCCGGTGCTGACCGGCGCCGTCGCCGCCACCTGGTTCGCGGGTGGCTTCGCCGCCGGGCCACCCCCGCGTGGGCGGTCCCGCCACCCCGTCGCCGGACCGGTCGCGCTCGCGGCCGGCGCGTTCGGCGTGTTCTACGGCTGCGCGCTGCTTGCACGGCGCATCCCGACGCTCTCGCGCGCCCTGTCCGGGGTGCTCGCCTACGCCCACCGCGGCTGTGGGCCGGCGGTCTACGCGGCCGCCCTGGTCACCGGGGCGGCCGAGGAGGTCTTCTTCCGCGGCGTCTTACAAGGCTCGGTCACCCGCGCCCCGGTCACCACGTCGACCGCCGTGTACGCGCTGTCCACTGTGGCCACCCGCAACCCCGCGCTGGTGCTCGCGTCGATCGGGATGGGCACACTGTTCGGGCTGCAGCGCCGCGCCACCGGCGGGATCCAGGCGCCGCTGCTGACCCACCTCGTGTGGTCCGCGCTCATGCTCACCGCGCTGCAGGCGCTGTTCGAAACTCCGGCCGCGCCCGGGTGACGGGCAGCCGCGCACGCCGGTACTAGGCTCAGCCGCATGTCGCGCCGATCCCTCCACACGCCCGCTCCGGACGCCGCCGCGCTCCGCGCCCGCCTTGACCGCGCCGCGCAGGCGGCCGCCGCCGCGGACACCGATGCCCTGCTCATCGCCCCCGGATCCGACCTGCGCTACCTGCTCGGCCAGGCGGGCGGCTCGTTCGAACGGCTCACCACGCTCGTGATCCCCGCCGACGGCACCCCCGCCCTGGTCGTGCCCAAGCTGGAGGCCCCCGGCTACAGCGACGTCCCCACCGCCGACCTCGGCGTCGAGGTCGTGACCTGGGTCGACGGCGACGACCCGTACCGGCTCGTGGCCGACCGGCTCGGCAAGCCCGCCCGCGTCGCGGTCAGCGACTTCACACCCGCCCTGCACGTGCTCGCGCTGCGTGCCGCCCTCGGCGACGCCGAGCAGACCCTGGCCGGCCCGGTCGTGCGTGAGCTGCGGATGCGCAAGGACGCTACCGAGCTCGCCGCTCTGCGCGCCGCCGGCGCCGCGATCGACCGCGTCCACGCCCGCGTCGGCGAATGGCTGCGCCCCGGCCGGACCGAAGCCGAGGTCGGTGCCGACATCGCCGCCGCGATCGTCGAGGAGGGCCACGTGGTGGCCGACTTCGTGATCGTCGGCTCCGGCCCCAACGGCGCCAGCCCTCACCACGACGTGTCCGAGCGCGTGATCGAACGTGGTGACGTGGTCGTCGTCGACATCGGCGGCCCCCTGCCCGAGGGCTACAACTCCGACTCCACCCGCACCTACGCCGTCGGCGAACCCCGCGACGCCGACGTCGCCGCCACCTACGCCGTGCTGCAGCAGGCCCAGCAGGCCGCGGTCGACGCGGTCCGCCCGGGCGCCACGGCCGAATCGATCGACGCCGCCGCCCGCGACGTGATCGAGGCCGCCGGCTTCGGCGAGTACTTCATCCACCGCACCGGCCACGGCATCGGCCTCGACGTGCACGAAGAGCCCTACATCATCGCCGGCAACACCTTGGCGCTCGAACCGGGCATGGCCTTCAGCGTCGAGCCGGGCATCTACCAGCCGGGCCGCTGGGGCGCCCGCATCGAGGACATCGTCGTGGTGACCGAGACCGGGGTGGAGGCCGTCAACAGGCGGCCGCACGAACTCGTCGTGCTCGACGCATGAGCGGCCCCCTCGAACCGCTCGACCAGGCGATCGTCCGGGAACTCGCGGCGGACGGACGGCGCAGCTTCACCGACCTCGCCGAACGCGTCGGGCTGTCCGTGTCCGCCGTCCACCAGCGGGTGCGGCGCCTCGAACAGCGCGGCGTGATCCTCGGCTACACCGCCCGCCTCGACGGCGAGCAGATCGGCCTGCCGCTCACCGCGCTGATCTCGCTCACCCCGAACGATCCCGCCGCACCGGACGACTACCCGCAACGTATCCAGCACATCACCGAGATCGAGTCCTGCTACTCGGTCGCCGGCGACGAGTCCTACATCCTGCTGGTGCGCGTCGCGTCCCCGCTCGGGCTGGAGGACCTGCTGCGCCGGATCCGGGAAGCCGCGAAGGTCTCGACCCGCACCACGGTGGTCCTCTCGACCCCGTTCGAGGGCCGGTCGCCGACGCTGTAGCCACGGTGGTGGTGCCCTCCTCAGTACGGGCACCACCACCTCAGCGCCCGACCTCCAGGACGATCTTGCCCGTCGTGGCACCGGTTTCGAGGCGGCGGTGGACGTCGGCGACCTGTTCCCAGGGTACGGTTTCCACTTGCACCCGCAGGTCCCCGCGCGCAGCGGCGGCCACCGCGCGGCGCAGCGCGCGCCCAGTCTGCACGGGGCGCGCCGCGGCGAACGCGGCGAGGTTGAACCCGGACACCGTCTTGTTCAAAACCACAGCTCGTTGGCCGGCATCCCGACGTCGTCGGCGCCCGAGGCGTTGCCCATCACGACCAGGCGGCCCAGGGGCGCCAGCCCGTCCGGCGCGTGCCGTCCCCGATCATGTCCACGGCGATGTCGAACTCACCGGCCCCGGGGAGCCGGTCGCGCAGCACGACCTCGTCGTAGCCGAAGCCCCGGGCGACGTCGATCTTCGCTGCGCTGCCGACAGTGCCGACGACGCGGCCCGTCCCAGCAGCCGCGCCGCCTGACCCGGCTGGCTGCCGACCCCGCCCGCGGCGGCGTGCACCAGCACGCTCTCCCCGGGCTCGATCCGCGCGATCCGGTCCAGCACGAGCGAAGCCGTGGTGCTGTTGGACGGCAGAGCGGCTGCGAGAGCGGGCGAGAGGCCGACGTCGTCGAGCGGGACCACCAGATCCGCCGAAGTGACCGCCACTTCGGCGGATCTGGTGGCCTCGACGATGGTCAGTGCCGCGACCGGCTGCCCGGCCCGCAGCCCGTCGACACCGGGGCCGAGGGCGCGGATCCGGCCGGCGACCCGAACGGCAGCGGCACGTCGACCATCCCCCGCCGGCAGAGGACCTCGGCGAAGTTCGCGCCCGCGTGGGTCACGTCGAGAGACACCTGGCCGGGGCCGGGTTGGGGGGACGTCGAGTTCGGCGAAGCGCAGTACCTGCGCGGTGTCGAACTCGGGAATGGTGATCGCCTGCATCCGCGTGCTGGTCGCCGTGGTGGGGTTCATGGCACTGATCCTGCGGTCCCGGCGGCGGGGGAGCCAGTGTCAGCTCGTGGTGGGTGTGCCACCACCAGGCACCGCGCGCATCAGTTCCTCGAGGCGCTCGGCGGTGCCCGGGCGCGGGTCGTGCAGGACCAGGTGGTGCCCCGGGTGTGCCGGCACGGGGAACAAGGGCGCATCGAACTCCAGCAAACCGGCCCGCGGGTGGTCGACCGTTACGACCGCGCTGGTGTGCGCGGCGGCGTCGTGGCGCGCCCACAGCGCGGCGAAGTCGGGACTGACCTCGGCCAGATCCGCAGCGACGCGGTCGAACTCGGGATCGTCGGGATACCGCGCGGCGTCGGCGCGGAACCCCGCCACGACCTGGGGGGCGGTCTCGGCCCAGTGCCAGTGCACCGCGCGGTAGCGGGCGTTGGTGAAGAACGACACCAGGCAGCTGTGGTCGGTCTCGCCATAGCCGAACACCACCCGCGCGGCCTCGTTGACCACGGCGAAGTTCCAGTGCCGGTCCCGCACGTACCCAGGCCGCGGCGCGCACGCGTCCAGCAGCCGCTGCAGCTGCGGCGAAGGCGGCACCGACGGCGCGGCGTACCGCTGCGGCGGGTTGAGCCCGGCGAGCCGGTACAGGTGAGCCCGCTCGACCTCGTCGAGCAGCAACGCCCGCGCCACCGAGTCCCAGGACGTCGTCGGACACCTTGATGTCGCGGCCCTGCTCCAGCCACGTGTACCAGGACACCCCGACCCCGGCCAGCACCGCGACTTCCTCCCGCCGCAACCCGGGCGTGCGCCGCCGCCCCGCGTCGGGCAGACCGACGTCAGCCGGTGTGACCCGCTCGCGGCGGCTGCGCAGGAACTCCCACAGCTCGGCGCGGCGCCGGTCCCGGCAGACGGACGGTTGTGCTCACGCACCCACCCTAGAGCGGCGGGCCGCCGGTCACGGTGAGGCCGGGCTGTTCGGCCGCACGCGCCGCGGGCGGGCCGGTCAGGAACCTCGCCAGCGCCGGCCGGGTGGCCGTGACCGTCACGTCCGGATCGCTCGTCTCGCCCCGGGTCAGCCTCCAGCGTTCGCCCGTCGAAGGCGAGCACGTGGGCTTCACCGGCGACGCGCACCAGCCAGCGCACCGGGCCGATCGCCGCGCCGGCGTCCTCGAGCGTGAGCCGCAGCGCCCACAGCAGGTGCTCCGGATGCGTCGGTTCGTCCGGCTCGGGTGGCCGCAACGCGTTGCGCAGGCCCCACCGCGCGAGCTGCTCCAGCACCGGGACGAGCTCCTGCCCGGCGGGCGTGAGCCCGTACCAGACCTCGCGCCGCCCCGGCTCGCGGTCGGCGACGACGATCCGCTCGTGCTCCAGCACCCGCAGCCGCTGGGTCAGCGTCTTGGGGGTGATGCCGCCCAGCGTGTCCGCCGTCCGAACACCAGGAGCCCGAGGTTCCCCCTGCTCACCTGCCGGCGCGGTTGGTGCCCGCCGACAACCCCTGACGCCACCGCACACCGTCTCGCCGGCGAGGGCACCGCCCTGCGCTGGCGCGGCGACTACCCCCACGCGAGACGGCCGCTCACCGCCCTGGGCCGCCGCCTCGACCGGCACCAGCCCCGCCCGGCCGACGACCCGGCCGAGGCCTTCCACCGGCACCGCCGCGCGCGCCGGCACCGCGCCCGGGTGCTCAGCCACCTCCTGGTCGCCCTCGATGCGGACTACGGTTTCGACCTGCGCCGCGCCCGGACGTCCGCGAAGCGTGCCGGGAGGCTTTCGGCCCCGCTGAGGGGCCTCGGCGCTGCCCCTGAGCGAACTGCTCGAGGCCCTCGGCGCCCACCAATGGCACGCCTGCGCGGGATACCGGTCGCAGCGCTGGGCGAGCGAATCTACCCCCCACTACGGCGTCTTCTAGCCGATCAGGAGCGAGTAAGTCGACCTCGTCGCCCGGACGCCGTTACCCGCGCGGGTGGGCACCGCGTTCGGCACCGGCACCAGGGCGCTCGCCGCCGTGCTGGCCCGGCGCGGGGCGGATCGTCGCCACCGACCGCAATCCGCGCGCGCTCGACTGCGCGCGCGACAACGCCACCCGGCTCGGCCTCGCCCACCTGATCGAGATCGAGGTGGCGGCCCCCGCCCTCTACCCGGCCTGAAGCGCAGACCTCGTCCTCGCCAACCCGCCGTCGCTGCCCGAGAACCCGGTCTCGGCCCTGGTGGAAGGTGTCTACGACCCGGGCAGCCGCATGCTGCACGGGTTCCCGACCGCGTTTTGCGCCCACCTGACACCCGGAGGCGAAGGCCGGCTGGTGCTCTCGGACTTCGCCGAGCACCTCGGCGCGCGCACCCACGCCCAACTGCTCAGCGGCATCGACGGTGCCGGCCTGCGCGTGGCCACCCGGCTCGACACCGCACCGCGGCACGGCAAAGCGGCCGACCCGGGCGAACCCCCTGCACGCCGCCCGCGCCGGCGAGGTGGTGTCCTCGTGGCGCCTCCGACCGCCTGACGGCTGGTACGATAAAAGGTATGGCAACACGTAAGGTGACACTTTCGCTCGACAGCGGTGCCCTCGAGTTCGCCGAGCGGGCCGCTCGCGCGCACGGGATCTCAGTCTCCTCCTGGCTGTCGAAGGCGGCCCGGCGCGAGGCGGTCAGGACCGGCTACACGCCGCAGCGGACGCCGGTGAAGCCGGCGGCCGAGGCGGACGAAGCGGAGCGTTCGGAGGCCGAAAAGGACATGCGTGCGCAGGGGTGAAGTCTGGACGTACCACCCCCCGACCGAACCGGCCCGGGAACGGACGGTGGTGCTCCTGTCCTCCGACGGGGTCAACGAGTCCGAACGCCCCTGGCTGCTCGGCACTGAGCTGCTCGAGCGCGACCCACAGGACATCCTGGGTGTGGCGATCGATGCGCGCTACTGGGTGTCCACCCTCAACCTCACCCGCCTGTACCGGCCGTGGCTCGCCGAGCGGATCGCGGAGATCGACCACGAGGTGCAGGAGCACATCGACGTCGCGCTGCGGGCCGCGCTGGACCTCTGAGCGGGGTCAGCGGCTCAGGATCTCCGGCACGGCGTGCAGGTTGCCGTCCGGTCCGGCCAGGCACGTGGCGTTGCCGTCGCGGACCGCGAGGAACTCCGACAGGCAGTCGGCGATCGCGGCGTGGCCGGCGGCGTTGGGGTGGAACGACTCCTGCAGCGCGTGCTGCGCCCGGTCCGCCTGACCCAGGTCGTTCAGGTGCAGCGTCAGCCGCGTGAACCACTCCGAGGCGGGGTCGGGGCCGCCGCTGCACGCTTCGTGGTGCTCGCCCGCGCGCGCCAGGTCGAGGAACCGCGCGCCCGACTGCACGGCCGCCTGCTTCAGGCCGGCCGACAGCGTGGTGATGCCCGTGGTGGAGATCCACTGCAGGTCGTCGGTGCGGAACGGGCAGCCGTTGAGGTTCTGCAGGTTCGCCGGGATGTCCGGGGCGACGGGGGTGGCGTAGGACTGCAGCACCAGCTGGTAGTCGGCCGGCACGTACCCCGCCTGTGCGAGCACCTTCTTCACGTCGCCGACCGCGTTGACGACCTTCGGCACCATTGCGTCCACTTTGGATTTCCAGGTGGTTCGAAGGGCCGAGCTGCACGACGGCGCGCCCGCGGTGAACCAGGCCTTGAAACACGCGGACACCTGCGCGGAGAACTGCGGGTCGTCGTTGGCGCCGACGGCGATCACCACGGCCGCGACCCGGTGGTTCTTGACCACCGCGGCGAGCTGCTGCGCCTGCGACGGCTCGCCCCACTGCTTCACCCCGCCCAGCGCCACCTGCTCCGCGGGCGCTCCGGAGCACGCCAGGTTCACCCGTGCCGTCACACCGGGGATCCGGACCTTCTGCACGAACGCGTCGGCCGAGCGGTGGCACCAGTCGCCGTTGCGGCCGTCGGTGTCGGGTGTGTAGTGGCCGGCGCCCTCACCGGATACGGTGCTGTCGCCGATCGCCACCACCGTCAGCGGGCCCGTGCCGGGCGGGCCCTTGCGCGGCAGTGGCAGCCCGTTCTTGCTGCCGGGGCCGGAGAACACGAAAAAGCCCACGAGCACCGCCACGCAGGCCAGGACCAGCGCCCCCCACCACCACCGGAATCGTCGCATCGCCGCCCGAGTCTAGCCAGCACCGTGAGAACCCGGAGGCTCCCTGGCCCACGCTGGGACGTCGGTCACCACCCCGAAAGGAGCGGAGGCCGCGCACGGGCAGGAGACGGACGATCGCAGCGGCCGGCGGTCCGCGGTGACGGCATGCGCGCCACCGGCTCGCCGCGCACGCGGTGACCTGTCCACACTGGACGGTTCTGTGCCGCCGGCACACCGCGAGGTGGACCGGCGCGCTCAGCCGAGCGCGGCGCGTTTGCGTTCCAGCAGCGTGCGCTCCGCCACGTTTCCGGCGAGGTCGATGGCCCGGGTGTAGGCCTCGGCGGACTCCGCGGTGCGGCCGAGCCGGGACAGCAGGTCGGCGCGCACGGCGTGGAACAGGTGGTACCGGGTGAGAGCCAGCCCGTCCACGAGCGCCAGCGCCGGTCCGGGGCCGTCGACCTCGGCGATCGCGATGGCGCGGTTGAGTGCGATCACTGGCGTCGGAGCGAGGGTGAGCAGGTGGTCGTAGAGCTGGGTGATCTGCCGCCAGTCGGTGGCTTCGGCCGTGGCCGCGTCGCTGTGGACGGCGTTGATCGCGGCCTGCAGCTGATACGGCCCGGGCCGGTCGCGGCGCAGGCAGCGGCGCACGAGGTCCTGGCCTTCGGTGATGAGCGTGGTGTCCCAGCGAGTGCGGTCCTGGTCACGCAGCAACACGGCTTCGCCGTCCTCGCTGGTGCGGGCGGGGCGACGGGCTTCCACGAGCAGCATGAGCGCCAGCAGGCCCAGTGCCTCGGGTTCGTCGGGCATGAGGTCCGCGAGCAGCCGGGCGAGCCGGATCGCCTCGGCGGCCAGATCAGGCCGGCCCAGCGCGGGGCCGCTGGTGGCGGTGTGGCCTTCGGTGAAGATCAGGTACAGCACCGCGAGCACGGCGCTGAGCCGGGCCGGCAGGTCGGCATCGGACGGCACGCGGTAGGGGATGCCCGCGTCGCGGATCTTCGCCTTGGCGCGGGAGATACGCTGCGCCATCGTCGGCTCCGGCACGAGGAACGCGTGCGCGATCTCGCTGGTCGTGAGCCCGCCCAGCAGCCGCAGGGTCAGGGCGACGCGAGCGGTGAGGGCGAGCGCCGGGTGGCAGCAGGTGAAGACGAGCCGGAGCCGTTCGTCGCGCACGGGTCCCTCCTCGATGGGTTCGGCGCGGGCGTGCAGCAGCGCGGCCTGGGCGTGCCGGTCCGCGCGGGCGGCTTCGCGGCGCAGCCGGTCGATGCCGCGGTTGCGTGCGGTCGTCACCAGCCAGCCGGCCGGGCTCGGCGGCAGTCCCTCGCCCGGCCAGCGGCTCGCCGCGACGGCGAAGGCCTCCTGCACCGCGTCCTCGGCGAGGTCGACGTCGCCGAACACCTTCACCAGTACGGCCACGGCGCGGCCGTACTCTGCGCGGAACACCCGCGCGAGCACGGCCGCATCCACAGTGGACACCTACTCGGCACCCAGGAAGGGCCGGACCTCCACGGGCAGCGTGGTGATCTCCGCGATCCGCCCGGCCCAGCCGAGGGCGACGTCGAGGTCGGGCGCCCGCACGATCGTGAAGCCGCCGAGGTGCTCCTTGCCCTCGGTGAACGGGCCGTCGGTCATCAGCACGTCCCCGTCTT
Source organism: Amycolatopsis sp. FDAARGOS 1241 (assembly GCF_016889705.1). Lineage (NCBI taxonomy): Bacteria > Bacillati > Actinomycetota > Actinomycetes > Pseudonocardiales > Pseudonocardiaceae > Amycolatopsis > Amycolatopsis sp. FDAARGOS 1241. The sequence goes on along the minus strand of NZ_CP069526.1, from coordinate 4,268,353 downwards.
TTGCGCGCACGACAGTGGCGGACGCGGCCGCGTGGAGGCCGCCGGAGAACACCCACGCGCCGGCGGCGCGCAGTTCGGCGTTGAGAGCCTCGAGCTCGCCGCTGATCCTGGCGAGCACGTCCGCCGGGGGCGTGGGGCCGTCGGGCTGGTAGACGCTGAGCAGGTACTGCTTCATGGCTCGATCCTCTCCGGAAGTGGGTTCGCCCTCTACACGAACGGCGAATGCCCGCTTCGACACCGTGCGGCCGGAAACCGGACGACCCTCCACGAGGAGAGCCGTCACGCCGGCTCACGGTGTCGCTCAAGACGCGGGTTCGATCATCCACGTCGTCGGCGAAACCGGTGCCGAATCCCGTCGGGCACGAACGCTGCCGAATCTCGTCGGCTACCGGCAGCGGCGCGGTCTGCGACCCGGACCACCGGTCGGAATCGTTGCAGTTCACGCCAAGGTAACCGCGCCGCCGTGTGGGGTCATGTCATGGCGACGGCTGTCTGCATCAATCTGGATACGGTGTGGAAATTTCTTTCATTCAGAGGGGTGACCCCGAAGGGGTTGCGTGGCACCATTCGCTGTCACTGAGTGATCGGAGGTGGCCGCGATGGTGCGACTGAAGTCCCTGACCCGGGTCTTGGTGGCGTTCGTGCTGGCTGTACCGCTCGCCCTGGCCACCTCGAGCAGCGCGGATGCCACGTCGCGCCTCACCGGTGGCCTGGTCGATTTCGGGTGCGCCACGCACGGGCAGCTGCACTGCCTGGGCAAAGCGATCAAATCCCCGAAGGGGCCCGGGCCGAAGGTGGTCTCGACCCCGGTCGGGTACGGCCCGGCGGAAATCCGTTCCGCCTACGGGCTTTCCGGCTTGCACGGCAGCGGCCGGACCGTCGCGATCGTCGACGCGATGGACGCGCCGACCGCCGAGAAGGATCTCGCGACCTACCGTGCCGCGCGTGGCTTGTCGCCGTGCACGACGGCCAACGGCTGCTTCCGCAAGGTCAACCAGCACGGCGCGGCGAGCCCGCTGCCGAAGCCGGACTACGGGTGGGCCGAGGAGATCAGCCTCGACCTCGACGCGGTGTCCGCGACCTGCCCCGACTGCCACATCCTGTTGGTGGAGGCCGATTCGCCCGACACCGACCCGCTGATGACGGCTGTCGACACCGCCGCGGCAACCCCGGGCGTCGTGGCGATCTCCAACAGCTACGGCGGCGCGGAAGATTCCACGATCAAGGCGGCGGACGCGCACTTGGACCACCCGGGTATCGCGATCACCGCGTCGTCGGGTGACTCGGGCTACGGCGTGAGCTGGCCGGCGTCTTCGCCCTACGTCACGGCGGTGGGTGGCACGACGCTGACGAAGGCCGTCGGCACCACGCGCGGCTGGAGCGAGTCGACGTGGTCGGGCAGCGGCAGCGGGTGCTCCGCGCTCGAGCCGAAACCCGCGTGGCAGCACGACACCGCGTGCGCGAAGCGGACTGTCGCCGACGTCGCCGCGGTGGCCGACCCGAAGACCGGCCTCGGCGTGTACGACACCTACAACAGCTGCGGCGGCGGCGCGGCGTGCGACCTGCTGCTGCAGCTCGGGCTCGCGCAGGGCGCCGATGGCTGGGTGCAGGTCGGTGGCACGAGCCTGTCCTCGCCGGTCGTCGCGTCGATCTACGCGCTGGCCGGGAATTCCGTGACGTCCGGAGCCCAGGCGTACGCGCACCCGGGCGAGTTGTTCGACGTGGTCTCGGGCAACAACGGCAAGTGCGGTGGTTCGTACCTGTGCACGGCCGGCCCCGGGTACGACGGGCCGACCGGGCTGGGCACCCCGAACGGCGCGGGCGCTTTCTAGGGTTCCGGGGTGAAATTCGGCCCGTTGTGACCTCCTGAGGTGCCGGAGGAGGGTTGGGGGTACCGGTGGCGTCACCGGGGCGCCGCCCCTTCCGGCAGGAGGTGGACCGTGTTCGCGCGTTCCACGACGATCCAGATCCGGCAGGCGTCGATCGACGACGCGATCACGCACGTCCGCGACTCGGTGCTGCCCGAAGCGCTCGCCACCGACGGCTGCGTCGGCCTTTCGATGCTGGCCTCCCGCAACGACGGCCGGTGCATCGTGACCACAGCGTGGCGGTCGGAAGAGCTGATGCACGCCAGTGCTCAGGCGATGGGTGTGGTGCGCCAGCGCGTCGTCGACATGTTCGGCGGTGAGCCGACGGTGGAGGAGTGGGAGATCGGTCTCGTACACCGCGAGCACCGCGCCCACGACGGCGCCGCGGTGCGGGCGACCTGGTTGCGCGTGAAGCCCGAGCAGCTCGACCGGGTGGTCGACATCTTCAAGATGACGACCCTGCCCGCACTCGCCGAGTTCGACGGGTTCGCCAGCGCCAGCCTGATGCTGGACCGCTCGGCGGGCCGGGGCGTGGCTTCGATCGGTTACGACAGCGCGGACGCCATGCGCCGCCTGGCCGAGAAGGCTTCCGCGCTCCGCACGGCGACCCTGCGCGAAGCCGGTGCCGAGCGGCTGGACACCCGTGAGTTCGAGCTGGCAATCGCGCACCTGAACGTGCCCGAGATGGCGTGAGCGGTTCTCTTGCACCGGCGGGCTCGGCTCATCCGGAGCCCGCCGTGGGAACCAGTGACCGACGGCTGTGACCCGCTGGACCGGACCCGCGCACCTGGTCGTGCGCGCGCCTCGATCGGCAACGGTCACCTCGAACTCGACCGGGTCCGGCTGACCACCCCGTCGCGCGCTTACCGCGCCGGCGAACCTGACGCGGCGCGGCGGGCGTGGGGGGGTGAAGCGGGCCCTGGCGGCCGGCACGCGCGTGCCCGCGGGCCGGATCCGGCAGCGATACCAGGACTTCGCTCTGGCGCACCTGAGTCGCCGAACACGTCGGACCCGCGCCGGACCCGAAGTCCCGCGCTGCCGACACTCTCGCTGCGCTGTCGCTCGCTCCGGCCGTCGCCGCCGCCCTGGCCGCCGGTTGGTGCGCTTGCGGCCGACCGGAAACGAGAGCTGCGGTGGCACAAGAACCTGACCGCCCCTGTCGGGGTGCTCGTCGGCTTTGTGCGGAAAGGTCCGGACAAAGATCGGCTGAGCATGTGGCAGACCGCCCGCGAGAAGCTGCCCTGATCAGCATTTCCGTGTTCACCGAGGCGGTGAATCAATCACCTGCTTTCCGCGCCCATTCCGGGAGATTCAGAAAACATATTGGCTCGACCAATTCACGCGGCTACCGTGGTGCGATGATGTCCCGGCGTGCGGTTCTCGCCAGTGCCACGATGGCCGCGGCGGGTGGTCTGATGGGGGCGGCTCCGGCCGCGATGGCCGGGGGCCGGCCGCGCGTCGACGATGAGTGGCGCGGTGCGGTCCGGCGGTTGCACGACAGCCCGGACGAGCCCGCGGTCGTCGTCGCGGTCGGGCGCGGCGCGGAGCTGACGGTGTACACCGCAGGGTCTTCGCAGCTGGGCACGCGGCGCACACCCCGGACAGAGGACCACATGCGGGTCGCGAGCGTGGCCAAGGCGTTCAGCGGAGCCGCCGTGCTCGCGCTCGTCAGCAGCGGCCGGCTGTCGCTGGACGCGACGATCGGGCGTACGGTGCGCGGGCTGCCCCGGCAGTTCTCGGACGTGACGCTTCGCCAGCTGCTCGGCCACACGAGCGGCATTCCCGATTTCAGCGGCACCGGCGAATTCCGCGACACCGTCGTTGCGAACTTGCTGAATCCGCCGCCGCCGCGAGAATTACCGTCGTTCGTCGCCGACGCTGATCTCGCGTTCCGGCCGGGCAGCCGGTACGAGTATTCGAACTCCGACAACATCGTCGTGGGGCTCATGTGCGAGGCCGTGACCGCAGCCGCTACGAAGACGTGCTGAGCCGGTGGGTGCTGCGGCCGCTGGGCCTGCGCGACACGATCCTGCCGCGCGGCGCCGCGATGCCGGCGCCGTTCCTGCACGGCTACGACACCACCGGTTCCGGCGCACCCGAGGACGTGACGAGCACGATCGCCGACCGGGTGGAGCTGGGCCTCCGGCGGAGTCGTCTCGACGCCGGCGGATCTGGTGCGGTTCATGCGCGGTTACGTCGGCGCCTTGACCGACCGCAAGACCCGCGCGGCCCGGTTCCGGTTCCGCTCGGGCGGTTCCGAGCCGCCGGGCCCGGGCACGAACTCCGCGGGACCGGCGCTGTTCCGCTACGACACCCGGTACGGCACCGTCTACGGCCACACCGGAAACACCCCGGGCTACACGCAGTTCACCGCGGCGACGCCGGACGGGCGGGGCGGTGTCGCGGTGTCGATCACCGCGCAGATCACCCCGACGACCGGGCCGCCGCTGTTCGGGCGGCTGCGAGAGATCTTCGAGCTCGCTGTCGGCGTGCTGCCCTCCCGCCCCTGGCCCCTACCCGCCGAGCGCCGCGAGCGCCGGCGGCAGCGGATCACGGTGCAGCACCGCGAGCCGTTGCGTGGCGCGGGTGAGGGCGACGTAGAGCTCGGCCGCGCCACGCGGGCCGTCAGCGAGGATCCGCGCCGGATCCACCACCAGCACCGCGTCGAACTCCAGGCCCTTCGTCTCGGCCGCCGGTGTCGTGCCTGGCACCCCCGGGGGACCGATCACGACGCTGGTGCCCTCACGCCCGGCCTCGTCGTGCGCGAACTCCTCGATCGCGGCGGTCAGTCCGGCGTCGGTGACGGAGCGGGCCCAGGGCCGGATCCCGTTGGCGCGCACCGATTCCGGCGGGTTCGCGCCCGGGGCGAACCCGGCCAGCACGCCGGCGGCGACGGCCATGATCTCCGCGGGTGTGCGGTAGTTGACCGTCAGCGAGCGGTAGAGCCACCGGCCCGGCACGTACCGGTCCAGCATCGCGCCCCACGAGCGCGCTCCGGCCTCCGACCGGCGCTGCGCGAGATCACCGACGACGGTGAACGAACGCCCCGGGCACCGTCGCATCAGCACCCGCCAGTCCATTTCGGACAGCTCCTGCGCCTCGTCGACCACCACGTGCCGGTAGGTCCAGTCCCGGTCCGCCGCGGCGCGCTCGGCCAGCGACCGCGTGTCCTCCTCGACGAACCGGCCGGCCAGGTCCTGGCCGTAGAGCAGGTTCTCCGCGGCCAGCAGCACGTCCTCGTCCTGCTCTTCCCGATCGAGCTTGAGCTGGTCCAGCACCTGGTCGGCGTAGGCGGCTTCGGCGCGGCGGTCCCGTTCGGCCGCACGCTCGGCCGCGGTGTCGGCGGCCTTGTCCCGGCCCAGCAGGTCGACGAGTTCGTCGAGCAGCGGCACGTCCGCCACCGTCCACTCGGCACCGTGGGCGCGCCCCAGCGCCGGGTCGGCGCCGGCCGCGCGCAGCCGGTCGGCCGATTCGTACAGCGGCGCCAGCAGGGTTTCCGGCGTCAGGATCGGCCACAGCTCGTCGACGGCCGCGGTGAACCGCGTGTCCTCGGCGAGTTCCTTGAGCAGCGTCCGGCGCAGGTCCTCCCACTCGTCGCGGTCCTCGCGCGAGAGCCAGCCGCGGCCGATGCGGTTGATCGCCCGCTCCGTGAGCACGTAGGTGACGATCTCGGTGAACACCGCCCGTGCCTCGTTGTGCGGCAACCCGCTCGCGCGCGCTTCCTCGATCGCCCACTGCGCGGTTTCGGCGTCGATCCGGACCGTGACACCGCCGAGGTCGATCGGCACGGGCTCGCCCGGTACCCGCTGCCGGTCGGCGATCGCTGCGGTGAGCACGTCGAGGATCTTCAGCGAGCCCTTCAGCCGCGTGGCTTCCGGTGTGTCCTCGGCCGTGACGCGCAGCCCGGGCACGAGTTCGCCGGTCGTCGTGAACACCACGTCGGTCTCGCCCAGCGACGGCAGCACCCGGCCGATGTGGGTGAGGAACGCGGGGTTCGGCCCCACGACGAGCACGCCGTGGCGTTCCATCCGCTCCCGCTGGGTGTAGAGCAGGTAGGCGACGCGGTGCAGCGCCACCACCGTCTTCCCGGTCCCCGGCCCGCCTTCGATCACCAGCACCCCGGGGTGCTCGAGGCGGATGATCTCGTCCTGCTCGGCCTGGATCGTGGCGACGATGTCGCGCATGCCCTCGCCGCGCGGCGCGTTGACCGCGGCCAGCAGCGCGGCATCGCCGCCCTCGCCGGCGCCGGGCCGGCCGAACACCTCGTCGGTGAACCCGGCCACGGCGCGCCCGCGCGTGTGGAACTGCCGGCGCCGCCGCATCCCCTCCGCGGTCGCGCCGGTGGCTGTGTAGAACGGGCGAGCTGCGGGCGCGCGCCAGTCCAGCAGCACGGGCCGGTACTCGTCCTCCTCGTCGAACAGCCCGATGCGGCCGATGTAGGACGTTTCGCCCTCAACGGTGTCCAGCCGGCCGAAGCACAACCCGTTGTCGACCACGCTCAGCCGCCGGACTTCCCGGTCGAGCGCGCGCACGGACACGTCGCGTTCCATTACCGAGCTGCCGTCGGCCCCCAGCGCCTTCTCGTATTCGTTCTTCACCCGCGCGCGCTCGGCGTCGAGCCGCGCGTACAGCCCGGCGACGTAGTCGCGTTCGGACCGCAGTTCCCGTTCGTACCCCTCAGCGGACAACAGACCCCTCACCATCACCCCGGCCCGCTCCTGCGGTCGTCGTTTCCGCAGGTCGCGGGCATCAGGACGGTGATTGTGCGGCATCACCCGGGTCTTGCCACAAGCCCCGGGGTGCGTTATACGTTGATAGTGGCGGGGAAGCGTGTGTTCTGTTCGCCGAGCTCAGCTCTTCTGCCGAACCTCTCGTGGTCACCGGAGCCGGGTGCGCGTGCGCTCAGCCGTTCTGCTCCGCCCACCACTTCCGGCCGCTGCCGGGCAACGTCGAAATCGGGTCGTAGTACGGGTAGCGGCGCCGCAGCGCCTCGGGGTCCGCGTGTTCGATGCCGGTGCGGTAGTTCTTCGTCCAGTACGAGATGCCGCGTTCACGGTCGTACTCCGCGAGCTGGTGGACCCAGCGCTTCCCGACATACGGCACGTCGCAGACGATGCGAGGCGTGGCGTAGCCCGGGAGGTAGCCCATGATCGCGTGCTGCAGTTCCTGGGCTTCCCACACAGCGACGCGCCAGTGTTCGGCGTTGGGGATCATGTCGCACATGTAGAAGTAGTACGGCAGGATGTTCGCCTCGCCCTGCAGCGCGAAGCACAGGTCCAGCAGCGCGGCGGGGGTGGCGTTGACGCCGCGCATCAGCACGCCCTGGTTGCGCACGTCGCGCACGCCGACCTCCAGGGCGGTGCGCGCGGCTTCCGCGACGAGTGGCGTGACGGACTGTGCGTGGTTCACGTGCGTGTGGATGGCCAGGTTCACCCCGCGCCGCTGGGCGGTGACGGCCACGCGTTCGAGCCCTTCGACCACCTTGGGCTGCAGCCAGTGCTGTGGCAGCGCCGCGAGCGCCTTCGTCGCGAGCCGAACGTCGCGGACGGTTTCGATGTCCATCAGGCGCATCAGGAAGGCTTCCAGCTGTGGCCAGGGCACGTTGGCGACGTCGCCGCCGGACACGACGACGTCGCGCACGCCCGGGGTGCGCTTGAGGTAGCCGATCATCGCGTCCTGGCGGTCGACGGGCTTGAGCGTGAGCTTGTGCTTCTCGACCTGCTGGGTGGAGTTCCCGACGAGGTCCATGCGGGTGCAGTGCCCGCAGTACTGCGGGCAGGTCGAGATCAGCTCGGCCAGCACCTTCGTCGGGTACCGGTGGGTGAGACCCTCCACGACCCACATCTCGGCCTCGTGCAGCGAGTCGCGCTCGGAATGCGGGTGGCTCGGCCAGACGAGGTCGCGGTCGCTGCGCACGGGCAGCATGTAGCGGCGGATCGGGTCGGCGTAGAACGCCTCGGTGACCTTCACCGGGTCGCTGCCGGCGTCGGCCGCCATGGTGTTGAGCATCTGCGGGGGCAGCAGCATCGACATCGTGGCCAGTTCGCGCTGGTCGGCGAGCAGGTCCTCGTAGAACCGGTCCTGCAGCAGGTCACCCATCAGCGCGCGCAGCTGCTTGACGTTGCGCACGCAGTGCACGCGCTGCCACTGCGCGTCACGCCATTCGGCGTCGGTCACCTCGTGCCAGCCGGGGAAACGGCGCCAGTCGGGTTCCACCAGCTGCGTGCGCACGTACTCGTAGGGCTGATCTCCAGCGTCGGCGGCGCTGGGCACAGGTTCCTGGATCGCAGTCATCTGTACTCCAAGTCGTCGGGAACACGTAAAAATATCCTGTCACAACGTGTCCACGACGTAAATCTTTCTGCGCGATGACGGTGCGCCGGCCGAGGTGCCCACGGCAACCGGGCGCCGCGGGCACCTCGTCTCACGCGGCCGGGCGGATGTTGTGGTTGACGCGGAAGAGGTTGCCCGGGTCGTAGACCTTCTTCACCGCGGCCAGCCGGTCGTAGCGCTCGGGCCCGTAGATCGCGCGCACCGCCGCGGCCGAGGTGCCCTCGTCGGCGGAGAGGAAGTTCGGCGCCTGCCGGGCCGACGCCCACGGTGCGAGCGCGCCGACGACGGTGTCCAGCGCCCCGCGCAGTTCGCCGGCCCGGTCGGGCCCGCCGACTCCGAGCGCGAACACCACGAACGGCACCCCGCGCACCGGCACGGCGTTGGGCGCGGCCGGCTCCCGGTCCAGCGCCCCGCCGAGCGCCCGCAGTTCGACGCCCAGCAGCGGGCAGTCCGAATCCGGCCCCGTCAGCTCCACGAGCGTCTCGATCGTCTCGGCCGTGACCTCGCGCAAGCTGGTGGTGCGGTCGTAGTAGGGCAGCGGGTCGGCCGGGTCGAGGTGGATGTCGCCGATCGCGGTCAACGGCTTGTCCGCCATCAGGTCCAGCAGCACCGGTGCGGCCGCGCGCAGCGGCGCGAGGAGCCCTTCGGCGTCGGCGGGGGAGCCGAGGTGGGCGAAGCGCAGGTGCACCACGAACGCGCCGCGCAGCACCTCCGGCAGCTCCGGCGCGGGCGGCAGGCGCTGCACCATCACCGACGAAGTAGCGTCCTCGGGAAGCTGCTGCACCCACTCGCGCCACGCGTGCAGCACCGCGGCCAGGTGTTGCCCGGCGTAGTAAAGGCCGCCGCCGTAGAAGCGGGTCACCGGGAACAGGTCGAACTCCAGCGCCGTCACCACACCGAAGTTGCCCTTGCCGCCGCGCAGTGCCCAGAACAGGTCCCGCTCGGTCTCGGCGGTCGCGTGCCGCTGGACGCCGTCCGCGGTCACCACCTCGATCAGCCGCACGTGGTCGGCCGCGTACCCGCGGGACCGGCCGAGCGTGGGGCTCAGGCCGCCGCCGAGCGTGTACCCGACGACTCCGACGCCCGGCGCGGACCCGACCAGCGGCGCCAGCCCGTGCCGGGCGGCCTCGGCGATGACCTGCGCCCAGCGTGCCCCGGCTTCCACCCGTGCGACACGCCGCCCGGGGTCCACGGTCACGCCCGTCATGCGGCTCGTGGTGATCAGCACCGCGCCGTGCGCGGGCTGTACGACCTGATGGGCGGTGGCCTTGATCGCCACGGGCAGTGATCGGCGGCGCGCGAACCGGACGGCGTGCTGCACGTCGGCCGTGCCCGCCGCGGCCACCACGAGCGCGGGCTCGAGCGGATTGTTGACGTTGAACCCGGCGCACTCGGCGGCGTAGCCGGGCTCGCCCGGCAACAACACGTCGCCGTCGGTCACGGCGACGAGGTCGGTGATGTCTTCGGCCTGGATGAGCCCGGTCGCCGGGCTCGCAACGCTCTGCTTCATCGAAGTCCCCTGTCTCCCGCGCCGCGGTTCGCCCCCGCCGCGCGTCCCCGTGGCGGGCGCCGGCCGGCGCCGCCCCCTTCACCGCCCAAGCACGTGCCGAGCGGCGAAATCCGTTCAGGTGACCTGGCTCACAGATCTGGTGTGCGGTGACGGACCGTGAGTGAGCGCGACCCCGCCCGGGCCCGGCGGGGAGCGCGGGGGAGACTCGACACCGTGACGAACGACAGCACGACGCTCCTGCTCGGCGGCAGGATCTACACCTCGTCCTCACCCGACGCGACCGCGCTCGCCGTCTCCGGCGGCACCGTCGTGTGGGTCGGGCAGGACGCGCCGGCCCGCGCCCTGCACCCGGACGCCGAAGTGGTCGCCCTCGACGGCGCGTTCGTCGCCCCCGCCTTCGTCGACGCCCACGTGCACGCCACCGCCACCGGCCTGCACCTGACCGGACTCGATCTCACCGGCGCGCGCAGCGGCGCCGAACTGCTCGCCGCAGTACGCGCCGCCGTCGCCGCCGCGCCGGGCGAGGTCCTGCTGGCCCACGGCTGGGACGAATCCGGCTGGGAGCAGCCCCGCCTGCCCAGCCGCGCCGAGCTCGACGAGGCTGCCGGCGCGACGCCGGTCTACCTCAGCCGCGTCGACGTGCATTCCGCCCTGGTGTCCACCGCGCTCGTCGACCTCGCTCCCGAGGCCCGCAGCGCCGCGGGCTTCTCGCCCGAGGGCCCGCTCACCCGCGACGCCCACCACCGCGTCCGCGCCGCCGCGCGCGCCGCGATCACCCCCGGCCGGCGCAGCGCCGCGCAGCGTGCCTTCCTCACCGAAGCCGCCGCCCGCGGCATCGTCTCCGTGCACGAATGCGGCGGCCCGGACATCGCCGGCCGCGACGACTTCACCGGCCTGCTCGCCCTCGCCGACGAGCCGGGTCTGCCGCAGGTCGTCGGCTACTGGGGTGAGCTCGGCGCCATCGGCACGGCCCGCGAGCTGGGCGCGCACGGCGTGGCCGGCGACCTGTTCGTCGACGGCGCCCTCGGCTCCCGCACCGCCGCGCTCACCAGCCCGTACGCCGACGACCCGAGTACTTCCGGCGCGCTCTACGCCGACGCGGCGGGGATCGCCGAGCACCTCGCCGCCGCCACCGAGGCGGAGCTGCAGGCCGGTTTCCACGTGATCGGCGACGCGGCCGTCGCCGAGGTCGTGGAAGGGTTCCGGCTTGCGGAGAAGCAGGTGGGGCAGCGCGCGCTAGCCGCTTGCCACCACCGGCTGGAACACCTGGAGATGGTCACCGCCGAACAGGCCCGGGCGCTGGCCGGCTGGGGTGTCGTCGCTTCGGCCCAGCCCCTGTTCGACGAGGCCTGGGGAGGCCCGTCGGGTATGTACGCCGATCGCCTCGGCGGCGAACGGGCCGCCGGGCTCAACCCGTTCGCCGCGCTCGCCGCCGAAGGGGTCGTGCTCGCGTTCGGCTCCGACTCGCCGGTGACCGCGCTGGACCCGTGGGCCGCCGTCCGCGCGGCCGTGCACCACCACACCCCCGAAGCGCGCCTTTCGGCGCGCGCCGCGTTCACCGCCCACACCCGCGCCGGCCACCGCGCCGCCGGCGTGAACGACGGCGTCACCGGAAGTCTCGTGCCCGGCGCGCCCGCGCACTACGCGATCTGGGACGCGCATGACCTCGTCGTGGCCACGGCCGACACCCGCGTGCAGCGCTGGTCCACCGACCCGCGCTCCGGCGTGCCGCCGCTGCCGCGCCTGGACCCGGGCACCCCGCTCCCGAAGTGCCTGCGGACCGTGCGCGGCGGGGCAGTCCTGCACGACGAGTTCACGTCGGCCTCCTAGAGTTCGTGGAGTGGCAGTGACTGTCGCGGACCCCGAACCGGGCGCTCCGCAAGAAACGACCTCGAAGCGCCCGAAGCGACGCCGGATCTCCCGCGCCTGGCTGCTGCGCTTGGTCGCCGCCGGCGCCGCGGGCTACCTGTACTACCTCAGCTTCGCGCCGCGGCCGCTGTGGTGGCTCGCGCCGATCGCGTTCGCCGCGCTCGCCCTGGTCCTTCGTGGACGGTCGCTGCGCGGCGCGTTCGGCTACGGCTTCGTCTACGGCGCGGCGTTCTTCCTCGCGCTGCTGATCTGGCTGCAGGACTTCCTGGGCCGCGAGTTCGGGCCGTGGCCGTGGCTGGGCCTGTCACTGACGCTGTCGCTCTACTTCGGACTCGGCGCGCTCCTGATCCGCGTGGTGGCCCGGCTGCCACTGGCGCCGCTGTGGGGCGCGCTGGTGTTCGTCGCGCTCGAGACGCCTCGCACGTGGTTCCCGCTCGGCGGGTTCCCGTGGGGCCGCGTCGCGTTCAGCCAGCCCGAAGGCGCGTACCTGTCGCTGGCGTCCGTCGGCGGCGCGCCGCTCGTGGGTCTCGCCGTGGTGGTGAGCGGGTTCGGTCTCGCGGCACTCGCCGCGCGGCTGTGGCAGCAGCGCCGGTGGCGTGACCGCCGGCTCATCGCGCCTGTGGCGTGCACGCTGCTGCCCGTCGTCGCCGGGCTCGCCCTGTGGCCCACCATCGGCACGGCCGCGCAGGACGGGTCCCTCACCGTCGCGACCGTGCAGGGCAACGCACCCGACATCGGCATCGCGCTGGAAGGCCGGCGAGACGTCCTGCGGCAGAACCACCTCGCCGAGAGCTCGAAGCTGCTGGCGCAGATCCAGACCGGCCAGGTCCCCAAACCCGACCTGCTCGTGTGGCCCGAGACCGCCACTGCCGTCGACGGCGACGACCCCACGCTCGACCAGATGGTCAACGCCTACGGCGTGCCCGCCGTCATCGGCGCCCTCTACCGGCTGCCCGACGGCACCGCGCAGAACTCCGCGATCGTGTGGGACCCGCGCACCGGGCAGGGCCAGCGCTACGCCAAGCAGGACCTGGTGCCATTCGGCGAGTACGTGCCGGCCCGGGACATCGCGCGGCTGGTGACCCCGTTCGTCGACGACACCGCCGACATGCGCCCCGGCGACGGCAGCAACGCGGCGCTGTCGGTCGCAGGCACCAAGGTCGGGGTGTTCATCTGCTACGAGACCGCGTTCGACGGCCCGGCCCGCGACGCGACCGACGAAGGCGGCGAACTGCTCGTCGTGCCCACCAACAACGCCTGGTACGGGCCGGGGGAGATGAGCTACCAGCAGCTGGCCATGTCGAGGCTGCGGGCGGTGGAGCACGGGCGCGCGGTGGTGGTCTCCGCGACGTCCGGTGTGAGCGCCATCGTGGCCCCGGACGGGACGATCACCCGCTCCACCAGCCTTTTCACCGCAGATGCCCTGGTCGGGCGCGTGCCGCTGCGGACGCAGACTACGCTGTCGGATCGACTCGGTGCGTGGACGGAGTACGGACTGCTGGCACTGGCGATCGCCGGTGTCGCCGGCGGATTCGTACTCCGTTTTCGCACTCGGCGCGCTCGCGCCGGCACGACAGCAGGGGAAGCGGCGGGGTGAGCCGCCGGATTCGGAGGAGACGGATGGCGCAGGCGCCGCGGGGGGCCGAAGGTATCGAGCCGGTGCTGGTGGTGATCCCGACCTACAACGAACGGGACAACCTGGGCCCGGTTCTGGACCGGCTCCACAAGGCACTCCCGGACGTCCACGTGCTCGTCGTCGACGACGGCAGCCCCGACGGCACCGGTGAGCTCGCCGACGAACGCGCCGCGGCCGACGAGCGCGTCCACGTGCTCCACCGCACGGAGAAAGCCGGGCTCGGGAAGGCCTACATCGCGGGGTTCCGGTGGGGCCTGGCCCAGGGCTACGCCACCTTCGTCGAGATGGACGCCGACGGCTCCCACGCGCCGGAGGACCTGCCGCGCATCCTCGACGCCGTCGCGGACACCGACCTGTCGATCGGCTCCCGCTACGTCGCGGGTGGCAGCACCGTCAACTGGCCGCTGAGCCGCCAGCTCCTGTCCCGCGGCGCGAACCTCTACTCGCGCCTCGCCCTGGGGCTGAAGGTTTCGGACATGACGGCCGGCTTCCGCGCCTACCGCCGCCCGGTCCTGGAGAAGCTCGAGCTCGACGAGATCGCCTCTCACGGCTACTGCTTCCAGATCGACCTCACCCGCCGCACCGCCGACGCGGGTTTCGACATCGTCGAGGTGCCCATCACCTTCACCGACCGCGAGATCGGCCAGTCGAAGATGAGCGGCGACATCATGCGGGAGGCGTTTTTCCGCGTGGCCGAATGGGGCGTGCAGCGCCGCTTCGGCCAGCTGCGCCGGCTCCTGCGCCGCTGAGGAACTCGCACCGGCGGTCGCATCGAGACGTAGTCGTGGATTCCTCGGCGGGTGGCCGGGGGACCGCTTCCGCCGCCGCCCAACGAGCGGCGAGCCGCTTCCTGTGACCGCTCCGGGACTCTCCGCACGCGGGCCCGGACAGGCGAACGGCCCCCGCCGGGGGAGGTGGCGGGGGCCGTTCGATCGGTGGTAGGAGCCAGCTACGGGCCGAAGCTCACGCGGACCGGCTGGTCCGGCGTCCCTTGAGCTCGGCGAGACGTTCGTTCAGCAGGTCCTCGAGCTCAGGAATGGAGCGGCGCTCCAGCAGCATGTCCCAGTGCGTCCTGGGGGGCTTGACCTTCTTCTGCTCGGGCTGCCCGCCGTCGACGATCTCGGACTCGCTGCCGTGCAGGCGGCATTCCCAGACGGTCGGGATCTCGGCGTCGTCGGAGAACGGCACCTCGAACTCGTGGTTCTTGGGGCACGCGTAGCGCACGGTGCGCCGCGGGGCGAGGTCGTGATTGCGGTCGGTCTCGTAGCTGACCGCTCCCAGCCGGCTTCCACGGAGAACACGGTCGGCCATGATGGGGTCCTTTCAGTCAGCTCCGGATGGAGCCAGGGTGATGCTCACCCTATGCAACGATCCTGGCGTCCGGGGGATTCCCGGGTAACCATGTCGTTGCTCACGATGAGCTGCGTCACCCTTCGGCATCAGCTTCCTCTAGTGGGAGAGCTTTCGCGCTCCGGCGTGACGCGGATACCGCCTTCCAAGTGCGGATATCCCCCAGTTGGGCTACTGACGCTCCGTTCACGACAACCGTAACTGACCGTGGTGTGCCGTCGCCGGGCCCAGATCCCCCAACCGGAAGTGTCGGCGGCACAATACCTGATAACGCACCGTAGTTTGTTCGGCATCGGAACGTGCCGAAGCTGAAGATTCAACTACGGACTGTTCGGTATCTGCCACGACAACGGTGTCGCCCTCACGGAGTATTTCGTCGTCGCGGACCCTCGCGTTGAACCGGCCGGGGCGGCCGCACCAGCACAGCACCTCGACCTGCACCGGCTGCAGTTCGTCGGCCACCTCGAACAGTCGGGCCGCGCCGGGGAACAGGCGGCTGCGGAAGTCGGTGGCGATGCCGAAGCAGTAGACGTCGATGCCCGTGTCGTCGGCCAGCTCCGCCAGCTGGTCCACCTGTGCGGGGGAGAGGAACTGCGCCTCGTCGACGATGATGTAGTCCACGGGCTGTCCCGCGGCCCACCGCTCGCGCACCAGGTCTCGCACATCCGTGCCCGCGGCGACCTCCGTCGCGAGCCGCGTGATCCCGATCCGGCTGCTGATCTGCGGCGCACCCGAGCGGTCGTGGCGCACCAGCACCAGCCCGCGCCGGCCTTGGCGCGCGTGGTTGTGGTCGATCTGCAGCGCGAGGGTCGACTTCCCGCAGTCCATCGGGCCGTAGCAGAACTTCAGCCGCCCGGCCCGGGTCTCCACGGCGGGGACCGGGGACAGGGCGTCGGTGGGGTCGTCGGGCCCAGTGTCTTCGAGGACAGTCACGACGATCGACCCTATCCGGCCCGGGTGGAGGGCCTCACAGCACGGCGGGCGGACGGTTCCCGGCCGCGACGATCGCCCGACGCACCGGCACGAGCGCCACGAACACGAACCCGAGCACGAAGAACACCACCAGCGCCACGATCGCCAGCCGGAAGGAACCCGTCGCCTGCCCGACTCCGGCGAACACCAGCGGCCCGAGCAGCGAGGTGCCCTTCTCGCCCACGACGTAGAGCGAGTAGTACTGCGCGTCCTTCCCGGTCGGGATCATCTGGCTGAACAACGACCGCGACAACGCGTTCGTCCCGCCCAGCACCAGCCCGATGCCCACCGCCACCGCGTAGAACTGCAGCGGCTGAGCCGGTTGGATGAAGTACGCGCCGGCCAGCACCACCACCCACAGCACCAGGCTCCCGAGGATCGTCCGCTTCGCCCCGGCCCGGCGCGATACGAGCCCGTGCAGCACCCCGCCGACGTAGGCGAGGAACTGGATCACCAGCACGGTCACGATCAGCACCTCGTCGGAGAAGAGCAGCTCGTCCTTCCCGTACTGCGCCGACACGCCACGACGGTCGAGATGCCGTCCGCGAAGATCAGGTAGCTGCCCAGGAACGCCAGCGTCAGCGGGAACGCCTTCGCCGCCACGACCGTCTGCCGCAGCTCCCGAAACCCCGCCCGCAGCACCGACACCCCCGGCTCCGTCGCCGTCGGCGTGTGCCGGCGGGGGAGCGCGCGCAGCGTCGGCACGGTGAACGCCGCCCACCACAAGCCCGACGTGAGGAAGCAGATCCGCACCGCCGTCGCGGTGTCCACACCCAGCGCGTCGCGGCTGAGGTAGAACGCCAGCTGCAACGCGAGCGCGAGCCCGCCACCGAGGTAACCGAACGCCCAACCCTTCGCCGACACGTCGTCGCGCTCGTCCGGCCCCGCGATGTCGACCAGGAACGAGTAGTAGACCACCAGCGAACCGCCGTAGCCGATGTTCGCGACGATGAACAGCGCCGCACCGAGCTGCCAGTTCGAACCGGCCATGAAGAACATCAGCGCCGACGCCGCCGCGCCCAGCCACGCGAACGCGCCCAGGATCCGCCGCTTTTTGCGGCTGCGATCGGCCACCGCGCCGGCGATCGGCAGCACCAGCACCTGCACCACCGTCGCCACCGACAGCAGGTAACCCCACGTCGACCCGGCAGGGAAGTGCAACCCGAACAACGACACGTCGCAGTTGTGGAGCTTGTCGTCCACACCGGACGCGTCGACGCACGCGTTGTCCCCGTTAAGGGTGATGTTCTGTTTCGCGTCCGCGGCCGCGACAGTGCTCATGTACAGCGCGCCGAACACCGTCGTCACCGACGAGTAGAACGGCGAATTGGCCCAGTCGTAGAAGTACCAGCCCCACCGTTCCCGCTTCTTGACACGGGTCTCGGCCAGCGTCATCCACGGCTCCTCATCGGTCGCGAAACACCAGGTCGGGCGGCACACTATCGGCGCGGGCGCACCCGGCACCGCCGAACGGGTAAACCGTGTCCGGTTCGTCGCCCACTGATCATCCGGGCTGCGCCGAACAGCGTCCGGAATCGCGCTCGAACCCCTTCTCCGCGTGTCGCTCCGGTGATTCTTCGACGATTCATGTGAGACTGGTGTTCGTGGTGTGACTCTTGTGGTCAATGGGTCGCCTGCTTACTGTGCAAGCCATGACCAACCGCGTTCGCACTGCTCACCGGAGTGCGGTGAGGATCCTGCTGCTCGCCGCGGCCGTCGTGGGACTGCAGCTCGCCGCCACCGGCGCCGCGTCCGCGGACCCCTCCTCCAGCGCCTGGGCCAAACTGCGGATGTGCGAATCCAGCGGCCGCTACACCATCAACACCGGCAACGGCTACTACGGCGCCTACCAGTTCGACCTCGCCACCTGGCGCAGCGTCGGCGGCCAAGGCAGGCCAGACCAAGCCAGCCCCCGCGAGCAGGACTACCGCGCGCTCTACCTCTACCGCATGCGCGGCTGGCAACCCTGGGAATGCGGCACCATGCTCAACCTCGTCGGCGACGCCGACGCCCGCAGCAAACGCATCCCGTCCTACGACGAATCCGCCTACATGGGCAGCACCGGCCTGCCCGCCCCACCGGCCCCCAAACCCCAGCCCGCGCCACCGTCCTCAGGCCCCATGCCCGCCTGGCCCGGCCTGGTCTACGCCTACGGCGACTGCGCCCCCGCGCTCAGGACCTTCCAGCTGCGCATGAACGCCTTCGGCTACGGCTTCACCGGCACCGGCTGCTACTACGACAAGACCAAGACCGCCGTGCTCGCCCTCCAGCGCGCCAACGGCATCAACGACTCCGGCCGCCTCGGCCCCAAGACGTGGAAAGCCGCCTGGCAGGGCAAACCCCCGCGCTGACCCGCCTCGGCCCGCCGCCCGAGGACGGGCTCAGCCGGTGTGGTGGTCGCCGCGGCGACCACCACACCGGACCGCCACACTCACCCGGCCTGCTGCTGCCACACCCCCCGCTCCACCAAGACCTCCCGCAGAAGATCCGGCCGGTCCGTCACGATCCCGTGCACCCCCAGATCCAGCAGCTGCCGCATCTGCACCGGATCGTCGATCGTCCACGTGTGCACCTCGAACCCCGTGCGCGTCGCCGCCCTCACGAAGGACCGGTCCACCACCGTCAACGGCCCCTGCCGCACCGGCACCTGCGCCAGGTACCCGCTCGCGAACCGCCCCAACGGCAGCAACGGCGCCCACCCGTTCGCCCACACCGCCAGCACCGACCGCGGCCCCATCGCCGTCAGCAGCTTCGGCCCCGCCAGCCGCCGCAACCGAACCAGCCGCGAGTCCGAAAAGGACGCCGCCGCCACCCGGTCGAACGCACCCGTACGCTCCAGCACCCGCACGAACGGC
Source organism: Amycolatopsis sp. FDAARGOS 1241 (assembly GCF_016889705.1). NCBI lineage: Bacteria > Bacillati > Actinomycetota > Actinomycetes > Pseudonocardiales > Pseudonocardiaceae > Amycolatopsis > Amycolatopsis sp. FDAARGOS 1241. Next base: position 4,249,960 of record NZ_CP069526.1, on the reverse strand, counting down.
TCCACCGCGCTGTTCGCCTTCACGTCCACGTTGAACCGCGCCTGCGGCAGCTCCTCCAGCACGTCCTCCAACCGGGACAACGCCACCCGACCGCCGATCTTGACGTGCTTGATCTGCTCCCACGTCTGCGTCGCGATCAACCCCGAACCATCCGTCGTGCGATCCAGCGTGCCGTCGTGGTGCACCACCACCACACCGTCCGCCGTCGCGTGCACGTCCGTCTCGACGTAGCGGTACCCCTCGGCGACAGCCCGCTGGAACGCCGGCAGCGAATTCTCCATCCCCGCCAGATCGTCGAGGTGCCAGCCACGGTGGGCGAACGCACGGGGGAGCGGATCGGCCAGGTACGGAAACGGTGGGCGCATGCGAACAGTCTCCACCACCGGCATGGCCCCGGCATGAGAACACGATGGCCAGCTAGAGTCCGGCGGGTGAGGGAACTGGCCGAGCAGCCGATGACCGGCGACGAACGCGTCGTACCGCGCCGCACAGGCGCCCCGAAGCACTGCGGCTGGTGCGGCCGCCGCCTGCCCGAAGGCGGCAACGTCGGCCGGCGCCGCCGCTACTGCGGCCAGTCCTGCCGCCAGCGCGCCTACGAACGCCGCACCGCCCTGCAACGCAGCGGCCTGCCCGAAGACGCCGTCGTGCTCTCCGACACCGAAATCGCCGCCCTCCAAGACCGCCTTTTCCAGCTGCGCTGCGCCGCCGAAGACATCGTCACCGCCGCTCAGGACGGCGCCGGCTCCGGCGAGCTCAGCCGGCTCGCTGAAGAAGTCGCCCTCGCCGCGAAGGACCTCGAGCAGCTCCGCTGACCCGCAGGCGGACTACAGTCCGAAAGGTCACCCGGGGACACGCCGGCGGACCGCGCTCGCCGGCCGAGCGAGGGAGGCTACCGTGCCCGAAACCACCGACGCGCCCGCCGCCTACACGCCCGCGACCGAACTCGACGCCGTCCACGAGCTCACCGTCGGCACCCTGCTCCGCACCGCCGCCGACCAGGCACCCAACGCACCGGCGCTCGTCGAAGGCGTCCCCGACCCCACCGCGCGCCGCCGCTGGACCTACGCCCAGCTCCTCGACGAAGCCGAACAAGCCGCCCGCGCCCTGCTCGGCCGCTTCGAACCCGGCGAACACGTCGCGGCCTGGGCCAACAACATCCCCGAATGGATCCTCCTCGAAATGGCCGCCGCACTCGCCGGCCTCACCCTCGTGACCGTCAACCCCGCACTCCGCGAAGACGAACTGCGCCACGTCCTCGGCCAATCCGAAGCCGCCGGCGTCTTCCTCGTCCGCGACTACCGCGGCACCCCCATGGCCGACATCCTCTCCCACGTCCGCGCCGACCTGCCCCACCTGCGCGAAGCCGTCCTATTCGAAGACTGGCCCGCCTTCCGCGCCTCCGGCACCCCCACCCAGCCCCTCCCGGACGTCGAACCCGGCGACCCCGCCCAGATCCAATACACCTCCGGCACCACCGGTGTCCCCAAAGGCGCCATCCTGAACCACCGCGGCATCACCAACAACGCCCGCCTCTCCTACTGCCGCACCCTCGACATGCGCCCAGGCGAGAACTTCGTCAACCCCATGCCGCTGTTCCACACCGCCGGCTGCGTACTCGCCACCCTCGCCCCGATCGCCACCCTCGGCACCCAGGTCCTCATGCCCTGGTTCGACCCCGGCCTCCAGCTCGCCCTCATCGAACAGGAGAGGGGAGTGGTCTTCGGCGGCGTCCCCACCATGCTGCTCGCCCTGCTCGGCCACCCCGCCTTCCCGAACACCGACCTCAGCTCCGTCCGCTACGCCCTCAGCGGCGGCGTCCCCGTGCCACCCGCACTCGTCCGCCGCGTCGAAGCCGCCCTCGGCGTGCCGATGTCGATCATCTACGCCCAGACCGAAGCCTCACCCGGCATCACCATGACCCGCCTCAGCGACACCGCCCACGACCGTGCGGAAACCCTCGGCAGGCCCCTGCCCGCCTGCGAAGTCAAGATCATCGACCCCGCCACCGGCGGCGTCGCCGCCAGGGGAGAGACCGGCGAACTCTGCACCCGCGGCTACCACGTCATGACCGGCTACCACGCGATGCCCGAACAGACCGCCGAAGCCATCGACACCGGCGCCTGGCTCCACACCGGCGACCTCGCCCGCATGAACGAGCGCGGCTACCTCACCATCGAAGGCCGCGTGAAGGAGATGATCATCCGCGGGGGAGAGAACATCTACCCCCGCGAAATCGAACACGTCCTGCTCGAGCACCCCGCCATCGCCGACGTCGCCGTGATCGGCATCCCCGACCCCACCTGGGGCGAACAAGTCGGCGCGTTCATCGTGCTCCGCCCGGGCGCCGACGTGGTCGAACAGGACCTCATCGACTACGTCCGCGACCACCTCGCCCCGCACAAGACACCGAAAGTCTGGCAGTTCGTCACCGAGTTCCCGCTCACCGGCTCCGGCAAGATCCGCAAACACGTGCTCCGCGACCACTACCTCGCCGCCCACTGAACCGGCCGCCCGCCACGATCCCTCATCCGCCACTGTCGGCCCCCAGCCCGTCCAGCGCGCGGTAGGTCCGGTTGCTCGCCGCCGCGGCCCGCTGCTCCCGCCCCGTCGCCTCGATGTAGTTCTGGCTCGTCGCCAGGCTCGCGTGCCCCAGCAACGTCATGATCTCCGACGCCGTCGCCCCGTCCTCCGCGAGCCGCGTCGCGAACGTGTGCCGCAGTGCGTGCAGGTTCGCCCCCGCCGGCACCCGGTCGTGCAGGCCGGCCCAGCGGTAACACGACTTCACCAGGTACTCCAGCGCTCCGCGCCCGATCGGCTCACCCGCCCGATCACGCAACAACGGCTCCGACGCCGGGAACCGCGCCTGCGGAAACCGCCGCCGGCACGATTTCGTGTAGTCCTCGATCAGCCTCGCCAGCACCGGCTGCACCGGGATCGACCGGTCCCGGCTACCCTTGCCGTGGACGTGCAGCCGCAGCTCACCGTCGCGCCCCACGACCGACCGCGGCGTCAGTGCCCGCATCTCCGCCGCCCGCAGGCCCGCGACGAGCCCGAGCGCGAGTACCAGGACGTCGCGCTCCGGCCACGGATCCCGCGCCCGCCGCGCACCGTCGGCCGCGGCGGCGAGCAGGCGCTCCGGGGTTTCCTCCCCCCGCAACGGTTTCGGCGTCAGCGGCGGTGTCTTCGGCCGCGCCACAGCACCCATCGGATTCCCCGCGAGCAAGCCGTCGGACACGCAGAAGGTGAGGAACTGGTTCCACGTCGACCACGCCCGCAGCACCGAGCTCTTCGCGTGGCCGTCGGCGAACGCGCCGAACGCAGCGCGCAGCGCCGACGCGGTGAGGTGGTGCACCGCAAGCGTTTCCGGCATGTGGCCGAGCTCGGCCAGCAGGAGAGTGGTGATCCCGGCGAGGTCGCGGCGGTAGGCGGCGGTGGTGTGCGGCGAGTCCTTGCGCGGCCGCCGTGCCGCGAAGAACGCTTGCTGTGCCTCGGAAACCAGCATGTGGATCTTGTACCGCACAGCACCGACAGTTCCGCGACCCGGATGGTTATCCGATATGATGCATAATGGCAATTATGCATGAAACACGGCGAGAGTGGCGCTGGATCCCCTTGGGGGACAATGGTTCTCTCTACTCTTGATCAACCCTGCCCGGGATGGTGTTTCACACCGCGGCGAGCAAGTGCAACGGCATGCGTTCATCTGTTCGAGTGGTCGCGGGAACCTGTTCGGGCGGGCCTTGGACGCCGCCCAGGCCTCAACGGCTTGCTGGACACTTCGGTTGTGTGTCAATTCGATGTCCGGCCAGTCACGTTCAATTCGTCACGGTGACGAAACGAGCGCGGATGACGGGAGGTCAGACGGCTGAAACTCGGGGATCTCCGGCGAAGTCCCTCGGAGGATCCCAGCCGGCGTGAGATCCGACGCTCGGACGAGCCGAGACGGCGAGAGTGTCCGAGGGTTTGCGGCGCCTCGCGAGCTGCTCTTTCGTCGACGTCACGACAACGCCCGGTCCGGGTCTCCGGAGCCCCTCTCCGGGCTTCCTCCAGCAGGTCAGCCAAGTGCCGATAATGTACATTATGTCAAGTAACTGACGCGGACCCGCTCATCCGCAAACTCCCCCCGACTTTTTCGGCGACACGGTGTCGAGAACGTCCAAGTGGCTCCGTCCCCGGTGCGAACACGGCCACAATGGGCCGGACCGCTCTGAGGAGACAGACGATGGCCAAGTACCTGCTGCTGAAGCACTACCGCGGCGCGCCGGCTGCGGTGAACGACGTGCCGATGGACCAGTGGACGCCCGAGGAGATCTCGAACCACATCCAGTACATGCGCGACTTCGCGAAGAAGCTGGAAGGCACCGGCGAGTTCGTCGACAGCCAGGCGCTCTCCCCCGACGGCACGTTCGTCCGCTACGACGGTGAGGGCCGCCCGCCGGTCACGGACGGTCCGTTCGCCGAGACGAAGGACGTGATCGCCGGCTGGATGGTGATCGACGTCGAGAGCTACGAGCGTGCGCTCGAGCTGGCGGCGGAGCTGTCGGCCGCGCCAGGGGCCGGCGGCAAGCCGATCCACGAGTGGCTCGAGGTGCGCCCGTTCTACACCGAGCCGCCCACCATCACGGAGTGACCTCGGCGATGGACGAGGTCTTGCTCCGGAGCCTCACGCCGCACGTTCTCGGCATCCTCTGCCGCCGCGGGGCGGGCTTCGCGGCGGCAGAGGATGCCGTGCAGGACGCGTTGGTCGAGGCGTTGCGCGTGTGGCCGGTGGACCCGCCGCGGGATCCGAAGGGCTGGCTGGTCACGGTGGCGTGGCGGAAGTTCCTCGACGCGACGCGCGCGGACGCTGCTCGCCGTCGTCGTGAGGATCTCGTGGAGGAGGAACCGGAGCCCGGGCCGGTGCCGGCGGCGGACGACACGTTGCAGTTGTACTTCCTGTGCGCGCACCCCTCGCTGACGCCGGCTTCGGCGGTCGCGCTGACGTTGCGGGCCGTCGGCGGGCTGACGACGCGGCAGATCGCCCAGGCCTACCTGGTGCCTGAGGCGACGATGGCGCAGCGCATCAGCCGGGCCAAGCGCACGGTCGCCGACGTGCGTCTGACGCGGGCCGGCGACGTCGCGACGGTGCTGCGGGTGCTGTACCTGGTGTTCAACGAGGGCTACTCCGGTGACGTCGACCTCGCGGCGGAGGCGATCCGGCTGACACGGCAGCTCGCGGCGGCGATCGAACATCCCGAGGTGGCCGGGTTGCTGGCGCTCATGGTGTTGCACCACGCGCGGCGCGCCGCTCGGATCGCGCGGGACGGGAGCCTGGTGCCCCTGGCGGAGCAGGACCGTTCGTTGTGGGACACGGGCCTGATCGCGGAGGGGGTCGAGATCCTGCAGGCGGCGCTGGCCCGGGACCGGCTCGGTGAATTCCAGGCGCAGGCGGCGATCGCGGCTCTGCACGCGGACGCGCCGGTCGCCGAGGAGACGGACTGGGTGCAGATCGTCGAGTGGTACGACGAGCTGGTGCGGCTGACGGACAGTCCGATCGTGCGGTTGAACCGAGCTGTGGCCGTCGGTGAGGCAGATGGGGCCCGGGCCGGGCTGGCGGCGTTGGCGGAGCTGGACTCCGCGCTGCCGAGGTATGCGGCGGTGGCGGCGTACTTGCACGAGCGCGACGGTGATCCCGTCACCGCGGCTCGCTTGTACACCGAAGCGGCGCGGCACGCGCCGAACCTGCCCGAGCGTGATCACCTGTTGCGGCAGGCGGCGCGGTTCAACGCGCCGGATCACTGATCGGGACAACGGCACCACTCCCCTTTTTCGGCGCGGCAGCGTGTGGTGTGCCCCAGCAGGGACAGGCTCGACGCTGCTGACGGCGCGATACTCGTGGCACAGCTCCCCGGCACCGTCCACGTGCGACTCGGGGGCGGCCGGGTTTCGAAAAGTACGGGCGGACAAAGGAGTGGGCCAGGAGCTTCGTCTCGGTCAATCCGGCGACGGGGGAAGTCGTGAAGGAGCTTTCCCTGCAATCGGATGAGGAGGTCTTCGCGGCGCTGGCCACGGCGGATCAGCGTATCGAGAAGATTGGAAACTGCGGCCGGTGGCGGAACGCGCCCGGATCATCGGGCGGGCGGCGGACATCCTGCCGGAGAAGCGCGATGAATACGTCGTCTATTTGACGAACCTGAAGAAGGTGGTGCTCGAATTGGGCGGCAGTGATCCGGCGCTGATCCTGCCGGGTGCGGATCTGCAGTTCGCGCCGAGCAGATCGTGATGGGCCGGACGTTCAACTCTGCGCAGGGCTGCGTGAACATCAAGCGGGTGATCGTGATCGGCTGGGAGCGGGGTGAGCAGCTGCCGGCTTCGCTGACGGAGCGGTTCGCGGCGATCAAGGTGGGCGATCCGAAGGCTGAGGCGACGCAGCTGGGTCCGGTGGCGATGGAGCGGGCGCTGGACACGCTGCTCAACCAGCTCGCGGACGCGACAGCCGCGGGGGCGCGGGTCGTGGTGGGTGGCCATCGCGTGGACCGGCCGGGGTTCTTCCTGGACCCGTCGATCGTCACCGACATCGCGCCGGACAACCCGCTGTACCAATGCGAGGCGTTCGGCCCGGTCCTGTCGTTCTACGTGGTGGACAGCGAGGAGGAGGCGCTGGCGCTGGCGAACGCGACGAAGGACGGGCTGGGTGGCTACGTGTTCGACACCGACGTCGAGCGCGCCAAGGAGGTGGCGGCGCGAATCGGGTCCGGCATGGTCTACAGCAACTCGTGTTTCTTCGACTCCCCGCGGATGCCGTTCGGCGGGGTGAAGAACTCCGGGTTCGGCCGGGAGCTCTCGGAGCTGGGTATCGGCGAGTCCCTCAACCGGAAGCTGATCCGCGTGGTCGAGCCCGCTTGAACTGTCCTTCCCGGGAGAGGCGGCTGCCGCTCCCCTGTGCCAGGACAGCGCTGTGCCCCGGATCCGCGAACCGCCGGTCCGGGGCACAGCGCTGTCCGCGTCACGCCAAGTCGAGCATTTCGAGGTAGTGCGGGTTGGTCATGATGCCGAGGATGTTGCCGAACGGGTCGACGATGGAGGCGGTGACGAAGCCGTGGCCGCGTTCGCGGATGCCGTCGAGTTCGGTGGCGCCGGCTGCGAGGAGCTTGTCCAGCGCGCCGGGCAGGTCGTCGACGTGCCAGTAGACGATGGCGCCCCCGGGTTTGTCGGGTGCCGGGGGCAGGTACCGGCGGTCGACGATGCCGAGTTCGTCCTGGCTGTCACCGAGACGGAACTCGATGTAGCCGGGGCGGGTGAAGTAGGGCTCGAGGCCGAGCACGTCGGTGTACCAGCGCTGGGCCGCCGGCAGGTCGTCGGCGGAGAAGTTCAAGGTGGCCATGCCTCGCAACATCGTGAGCTCCTCTCGACTCGGTGGACTCAGGATGCCGGGCAAGCGTGCTCACCCACTGAGCATTTTTTCAGCCACCGTCGGGTTCCCGGGTCCCCGTAGGCGGGGCGCGGCTGCGGGTGGCGCTTGTCGATGGGGCGTGGATGGATTCGAGCGGGCTGACGGCGGCCGAGGCGCAGGCGTTGTTCGTGCTGGCGGGGTCCGCGGGTCGGGTGTCCCCTGACGTGCGGTCGGCGTTGCGGAAGCTGGTGCGGGGTGTTGCCGGAGACGTTCCGGGCCGACGCGGAAGCCGCTCCCGGATCGGTGGTGCTCGATCCGGGGGTGTGGGGTGCGGGTGAGCGGAGCCGGCCCGAGTTCGTGGACGTGCTGCAGCGGGCGCCGTGAGCCGGCGGAAGGTTCGGCTGGAGTACGTGAGCTGGGGTGGTGAGCCGGTCGAGCGCCTGGTCGATCCGTGGGGGCTCGTGGACAAGCAGGGGTCTGGCACGTCGTGGCGGGCACTGCGCGGAGCCGGCGGACGTTGCGGGTGAACCGGCTCTCGGCGGTGACCGTGACGGACGCGGCGGCGCGGCAGGCCGGGGATCCGCCGGCCGAGCGGGCGCGGGTCGTGGCCGAGGTGGAAGGGCATCGGGGCCGGGCGGCTATCGGGGTGCTCGTGGCGCCGGCGCTGCTCCTCTGGCTTCGCCGGCAGTTCGGGCGGCAGTGCCGGGTGATGGGTGAGGTGGCCGGCGGGCACGGAGACCGGGTGCGGGTGTCACTCGGGGCGCCGACGGCCGCGCTGCTGGCGCGGGAGATCGCCGGCCGGCGTGGCCGGTCGAGGTGCGGGTTGAGCTGGCGCGGCTCGGGCGTGAGCTGGTGGAGCGCTACGGTTGACCGAAGTAATGAATCGATGGTTCACTTCTTGGCGTGCCGTACCGCCGGACCCCGAAGGTGCAGGAGCGCCTCGACGCGCTGCGCGACGCAATCGTCGCTGCGGCGGTCGAGCAGCTGGCCGAGCACGGGTACGCGGGATGTTCCGTGGCCGCGGTGGCCGAACGCGCGGGGGTGGCCGTGGGCACGGTGTACCGCCACTTCCCCACCAAGGCCGAGCTGGTCGTCCGGGTGTTCCGGCAGGTCGTGACGCGGGAGGTCGAGGCGGTGCGGGCGGCCTCGGCGCGGCCGGGCGAGCCGGCTGCGCGGGTGGCGGCGGTGTTCGAGACGTTCGCGGCGCGCGCGTTGAAGGCGCCACGCTTGGCGTACGCGCTGCTGGCCGAGCCGGTGGACGCGTTGATCGACGCGGAGCGGCTGGAGTTCCGGCGCGCGTTCCGCGATGTGGTGGCCGAGCACGTGACCGCGGGTGTGCGGTCCGGTGCCCTGCCCGGGCAGGACGCGGTGCTCACCGCGGCGGCGCTCGTGGGCGCGGCGGCCGAGGTGCTGATCGGCCCGTTGACCAGTGGTGACGTGAGTGATGTCGGTGAGTTGCGGACGTTCGTCGTCCGAGCCTTGGGAGGTAGCGGTGTCCACCACGCATGAAGTGACGAACCAGGTGCCGCCGTTGGTCTACGACGTCGCGGACGATCCGGCGCTGCTGTCGGCGCTGGATCGCGCGGACGCGGGCTGGGCGGCCGAGGAGATCCACGAGCTCGGCCGGCTCGCCGGGAGTGAGCACGCGCAGGAGCAGGGGCGGATCGTCAACGAGAACGAGCCGGTGCTGCGCACGCACGACCGCTATGGCCACCGGATCGACGAGGTGGAATTCCACCCGTACTGGCACGAGCTGATGACCGTCGCCGTGTCACACGGGCTGCAGGGTGCGCCGTGGCGCGACAGCCGGGCCGGGGCGCACGCGGCGCGCGCGGCGAAGCTGTATGTGTGGGGCCAGGTGGAGGCCGGGCACACGTGCCCGATTTCGATGACCTACGCGGCGATCCCGACGTTGCGGGCCACTCCGGAGCTCGCCGAGAAGTACGAGCCGTTGCTGGCGGCGACCGAGTACGACTTCGGGCTGCGGGAGCCGAGCACCAAGCGCGGCCTGATCGCGGGCATGTCGATGACGGAAAAGCAGGGCGGCTCCGACGTCCGGGCCAACACCACCACGGCCACGCCGGCAGGCGACGGCAGCTACCGGCTCGTCGGGCACAAGTGGTTCACCTCCGCCCCGATGTCGGACCTGTTCCTCACCCTCGCGCAGGCGCCCGGCGGCCTGTCGTGCTTCCTGCTCCCCCGTGTATTGCCCGATGGCACCCGCAACCCGATCCGGTTGCAGCGGTTGAAGGACAAACTGGGCAACCGGTCCAACGCGTCCTCGGAGATCGAGTACGAGAACGCGGTGGGCTGGCTCGTCGGCGAAGAGGGCCGCGGCGTGCGCACGATCATCGAGATGGTCAACAACACGCGCCTGGACTGCACGCTCGGGAGCGCGTCGAGCATGCGGCTCGGGGCGGTGCGCGCGGTACACCACGCCACGCACCGCCACGCGTTCGGCAAGGCGCTGGTGGACCAGCCGTTGATGGCGAACGTCCTGGCCGACCTCGTGGTGGAGTCCGACGCGGCCGCGACGGTCGCGCTGCGCCTAGCCGCCGCGGGCGACCGGCCCGGGGACGAGCAGGAGCAGGCGTTCCGCCGGCTCGGCCTGGCCGTGACGAAGTACTGGGTGTGCAAGCGGGCGCCGGTGCACGCGGCCGAGGCGCTGGAATGCTTCGGCGGCAACGGGTACGTCGAGGAGTCGGGCATGCCGCGGCTCTACCGCGAGGCGCCGCTGATGTCCATCTGGGAGGGTTCGGGCAACGTCGCGGCGCTCGACGCGTTGCGCGCCATGGCGCGCCAGCCCGAGTCGGTGGCGGCATTCTTCACCGAAGTCGAGCAGGCTTCGGGTGGGGACGCGCGGCTGGACGACGCCATGGACTGGTTGAAAAAGGAACTGTCCGATTCGGACGGTTTGGAGTTCCGGGCGCGGCGCGTGGTGGAGTCGATGGCGTTGGTGCTGCAGGGATCCCTGCTCGTGCGCCACGGTGACCGCGCGGTGGCCGAAGCGTTCTGCGCCACGCGGTTCGCCGGTGACTGGGGGATCGCTTTCGGCACGCTGCCCGCGGGCACGGACACTTCCGCGATCATCGACCGCGCGCGCGTGTAGCCGGCGCGTTCGGCGGACACGGGTGCCCGGCCGCGATAGGTTGCGCGGTCATGACCACCTCCTCCGACGCAGATTACGTGTCCGCCACCCGGACCGCGTACAACACCGTTGCCGTCTCCTACCACGAACTGCTGATGGATTCCCTCGCCGAGAGCCCGTGGGAGCGGGCGATGCTGGACACGTTCACCGAACTCGTCGGTGCGGGCGCGCGCGTCGGCGACCTCGGGTGCGGCACCGGCCGGGTCACCGGATACCTCGCCGCGCACGGGCTCGACGCGTTCGGGATCGACCTTTCCCCCGGCATGATCGAGGTCGCGCGCCAGTCGTACCCGGGACTGGAGTTCGAGGTCGGATCGCTGGCCGCGCTGCCGCTCGCGGACGCGTCGCTGCCCGGTGCGCTCGCGTGGTACTCGCTGATCCACACACCGCCGGAGCGGCTGCCGGTGCTGGTCGCGGAGCTGGCCCGCGTGCTGGAGCCTGGCGGCCGGCTGCTCACGGGGTTCCAGCTCGGTACCGAACGCCGGCACATCACCAACGCCTACGGCCACGACAACCTCTCGCTCGACGCCTACCGGCTCGACCCCGACTTCGTCGCCGGGCTGCTGACCGACGCCGGGTTCACGATCGATGCGCGGCTGATCTCCAAGGAGGAACCGCCGTACCAGACCCCGCAAGCGTATCTGCTGGCCACCAAGGAGAACTAGCCGCGAGGCGGGCGAGCACACCCGTCGAGCGCGTGGCGCACGGCGGCGGGCACGCCCGCCTCCCGCAGGACCGTGTTGAGCTGTTCGCCGATCCCGCCCGGCGTCGTGTGCTTCGCCGTCATCGCGGCGAGCGAATCGGTGCCCAGCGATTGGCCGAGCTGGCCGAAGGCGTCGGTCACGAAGCCGTCGGCCAGCTCCGGTGCGACACCGTGGTCCGCGAGCCGGCCCGCGATGGTGGCGAGGAAGTCCAGGTGCGCGGCGAAGGTCGCCGTCGCGGTGCTGAACGCGTCCAGCGCCGCCTCGTCACCAGGCACGCCACACCCCGTACCTGCTCGCAGACCTCGCGCGCGACCGGATCGTCGGGATAGAACGCGGTGAGACTATGGCGGCGACGGAATGGTCCGCACCACCGTTTCCGCGGGTGCGGCCAACTCCCCCAGCGTGGCCAGTGGGATGCCGGCCAGTGCGCTGAGAACCCCGTGTGGGGCCGGAACCGCAGCTCCCCCACGACCTCGCGCGCCACCGCCGGCCGCACCCCGAGGACGATCACGGTCGCGTTGTCGAGCGCGTCCTGGTTGCCGGCACAGACCCGCACGTTGGAGAACCGCTGCGCCAGCTGCCTGCCCACCGTCCGCCCCGCGGTGACAGGAACAGCTGCGGCGGCTCGGCGACACCTTCGCTCAGCCCCGGTCACGATCGCCGCCGTGATCTCGCCGGCTCCGATGAACATGCCTGCATGCCCCGCCTCCCGGTGCCGAGTCGTCCTGGTTTGAGTCGTCGCAGTGCGAGGCCGACGATCAGAGGTCGCCGTGCACGCGATGCACTACGAGAACCCCCTGCCCGCTCCGGACGAAGACCTCGTGCAGTCCCGGATCGGGACGTGTCGACGCCGGAACCGGCGAAACTGACGCGTGGCAGGCAGTGGTGAAGTCGGTACGGTGATCGTCGGACCGAGTGAAGGGAGGACGATGACCCGCTTGCACGAACGCCGGATCCTCGTGACGGGCGCCGGATCCGGGATCGGGCGCGCGACGACGCTGCGGCTGCTCGAGGAAGGCGCGCGGGTGGTCGCCACCGACGTGTCCGAAGAGGGCGTCGCGGGCACAGCCGAGCTCGCCGGCGACGGCGACCTCACGACCTACGCGATGGACGTGGCCGAGGAGGAGTCGGTCGTGCAGGGCACGAAGAAGGCCGTGGAGCACCTCGGCGGGCTCGACGTGCTCGTCAACGCCGCCGGCATCCTGCAGGCCTCGCACACGCACGAGACGTCGCTGCAGTTCTGGAACCAGATCGTCGCGGTGAACCTCACCGGCACGTTCCTGGTCACGCGTGAAGCGCTGCCCGCGCTGATTGCCGCCGGGAAGAGCGTGGTGATCAACTTCAGCTCGACCTCGGCGGGGTTCGCGCACCCCTACATGGCGGCATACGCGGCGAGCAAGGGCGGCATCCAGGCCTTCACCCACTCGCTGGCGCTGGAGTACAGCAAACAGGGCGTGCGGGCGGTCAGCGTCGCCCCGGGCAGCGTGAAGAGCGGCATCACCGACAACGCGGGCACCTGGATGCCCCAGGACGTCGACTGGGCGCTGTTCGGCAAGCTGCTGCCGATCCTGCCCACCGACCTCGCCACCCCCGTCGGCAACCCGGTCGGGCGGCCCGAGTCGGTCGCGGGCGTCGTGGCGATGCTGGCGTCGGACGACGGCGAGTTCATCACCGGCACCGAGATCCGCATCGACGGCGGCACCCACGCCTGACGCCGCACCGGCCGGAACTCGGCCAGTCCGGCAACGGCGGCACCACCCGGGCGTAGGCGCCGGCGGCGAGCACCCCCTCGGCCGGCCACCGAGTGCCGGCGGCACTTCGACCTCGGTGCGGCCGCGTGCGACAGCAGGAATGGGTGGTCCAACGCGGCCGCGCCCCGGCACGTCAGCTCGAATCCGGCGCTCGCACTCCGGATCGAGGTCGCCGATGCCCGGCAGCAGCGGCACGCGGCGGATCTCGGCCTCCCACGCGCCCAGCAGCGAGGCCGGGTACACCACCAGCGTCGACCCGCTCGCGCGGCGCAGGTGCAGCGCGATCAGGGTGAGCGTCTTGCCCAGGCCCATGTCGTCGGCCAGGCAGCCGCCCAGCCCCAGTGAGGTCACAGTGTCGAGCCAGTGCAGACCGCGCAGCTGGTAGTCCCGCAGCGTCGCCGTCAGCCCGCCGGTGGTTCCACCACGTCCGGCGCTCGGGTGAGCCGCCCGCGCAACGCCGCGGGCCGGCCGGAGCTGATCACCTCGATCTCGGCACTGTCCACTTCGGTCGTCCCGGAGAGGACCGCGCTTACCGCGTCGAGCGGTGTCAGTGGCTTCACGGCGCCGTCGAGGAACCGCCGTAGCAGCGGGAACTGCTCAGTAAGCCAGGTCACCGGGAAGCGGAACGGCGTACGCATGCAGGGCATTGCGTCGGCGAGCCGGCGCAGCCACCGCTCCTTGTCCGGCTCCAGCGGTCCGTTCCACCCCACCTCGGCCAGCTGCGCGCCCTCGTCCGCGGCGAGCGCCCAGCACCGCGCGGACGCACCCGGCAGGTCGCGCAGCGGTGCGAGCGCACTGGCGACCGGCAGCCGCACCGCTGGCACTGTGCGCAGCCCTTCGGGCAGCACGACCTCCACCGCCGGCGCGGCACCAGAACACCACGGACCCGGGTCCGACGAGCACGGCGCTCAGCGGCCCCCTCCCGTACCGGCGCAGCGACAGCAGGAACATCGGCGCCGCGTGCTGCACCGCCCACGACTCCCTGTTCCCACCGGATTCCCGAACAGTCCCCGCGCTGCCGGCGCCATGATCACCGAAGGCTCCGTTTTCGTGCGTCGTACCGAGATGACACCTAAACTCTGTACTGCGTACGGCGAAGTACGGGGCAGAATACGGGGATGAGCACGGAGTACACCGGCGGCGGCGACCCGCGGCGCACGATCGAGCTGCTCTGGGGTGTGCCCGGACCGCCCCGGCGCGGCCCGAAACCCAAGCTCACCGTCGCCGAGGTGGTCACCACCGCGATGCGCCTGGCCGACCACGACGGCCTCGACGCGGTGACCATGCGCCGCGTCGCCGACGAGCTGAGTGTCGCCCCGATGTCGATCTACACCTACGTACCCGGCCGCGCCGAGCTCATCGACCTCATGCTCGACACCGCTCACGGTGAGCTCACCGCCGAACTGCCCGACACCGGCTGGCGCGACGCGATCACCGCCGTGGCCGAAGACCAGTGGCGGCTCTACCACCGCCACCCGTGGCTGCTGCAGATCACCGCCGGCCGCCCGCCGCTCGGGCCGAACACCTTCGCCAAGTACGAACGCGAGCTCACCGCGCTCGACGAGCTGGACCTGGACGACCTCGAGCTCGACGCGGTCGTCACCCTCGTGACCGGGTTCGTGCACGGCGCCGCCCGCGGATCGGTCGACGCGGTGCGGCTCGTGCGCCGCAGCGGCCTCACCGACGCCGAGTGGTGGGCTCGCAGCGCCCCCGTCCTCGGCGAGATCCCCCGCGCCGACGCCGCGAACTTCCCGCGCGCCAGCCGCGTGGGTTCCGCCGCCGGCGAGGCCCACAACGCCGCCTCCGACCCCGAACACCACTTCCGCTTCGGGCTCGCCTGCATCCTCGACGGGGTGGAACAGCTCGTCGAGCGCCGCTGACCCGGTGGAGACTGTCGGTCCCCCGGTTTAGGTTCGAGCCGGATGTCGGTTTCGCCGGACGCCGTTCGTCGAGCGGGTACGAGCCGGCAAACCGAAGGGAGCTGGGGTGGACGAGAGGCACACCGACGTCGACGCCGCGGTCGCCCGGGCGTTCCGGGAGGAGTGGTCACTCGTTGTGGCCACCCTCATCCGGGTCACCGGCGACTGGGACCTCGCCGAGGAGTGCGCCCAGGACGCCTTCGCCCTCGCCGTGCGCACCTGGCCGCGCGACGGCATCCCCGCCCGCCCCGGGGCCTGGCTCACCACCGCCGCCCGCCACCGCGCCGTCGACCGGCTGCGCCGCGACGCCGTCGGCGCGGGCAAGCTCCGGGAGGCCGCCCGCATGAACGTCCACGAAGAGCCGAACACCGCCGAACCCGACGACAGCGGCGTGACCGACGACCGGCTGCGGCTGATCTTCACGTGCTGTCACCCGGCGCTCGCCGTCGAAGCACAGGTCGCGCTCGCGCTGCGGACCCTGACCGGGCTCACCACCGCCGAAATCGCGCGCGCGTTCCTCGTCCCCGAAGCCACCATGTCCCAGCGGCTCGTGCGGGTGAAGCGCAAGATCCGCACCGCCGGCATCCCCTACCGCGTCCCACCCGCGCACCTGCTGCCCGAACGCACCGCGGCCGTGCTCGGCGTGCTGTACCTGCTGTTCAACGAGGGCTACACGGCCAGCGCCGGCCCCGACCTGCAACGCCCCGACCTCGCCACCGAGGCGCTGCGCCTGGCCCGCGTGCTCGCCCACCTGATGCCCGACGAACCCGAAGTCACCGGCCTGCTGGCCCTCATGCTGCTCCAGCACGCTCGCCGCGCCACCCGCGTCAGCGCGACCGGCGAACTGGTGCCGCTGGAGGAACAAGACCGCGGCCGCTGGGACAGCGAAGCGATCACCGAAGGCACGAGCTTGCTGGAAGCCGCGTTGCGCCGCCACACCCCCGGCCCCTACCAGGTGCAGGCCGCCATCGCCGCCTGCCACGCCACCGCGGCCCGCGCCGCCGACACCGACTGGGCCCAGATCGCCGGCCTCTACCGCGAACTGCGCCGCCACCTGCCGACCCCCGTCGTGGACCTCAACCACGCCGTCGCCGCCGGCATGGCCTTCGGCGCCGAAGTGGGCCTCGCGCTCGCCGACGACCTCACCGCCCGCGGCACCCTCGCCGGCTACCACCTCCTGCCCGCCACCCGCGCCGACTTCCTGCGCCGCCTCGGCCGCGCGGACGAAGCCCACGCCGCCTACACCGACGCGCTCACCCTGGCGCGCACCGACGCCGAACGCAGCTACCTGCGCCGCCGGCTCGGCGAAGTCACCGAAGTTCCCGAAGATCCCGAGAAACCCGTCGCCGGAGTGTCGGTCCCGGCCACGCCCGTTCGTCGGCTGGACGAACCGACCCGCGAACCGGAAGGACCGCGATGATCACCCAAACCCTGCGCGTACCCGGCGCCGAACTCACCTACGACGTCGAAGGAAGCGGCCCCGTGCTGCTGCTCGTGCCCGGCGGGCCCGCCGACGCCACGGCGTTCACCGCGCTGCGCCCGCAGCTGAGCGACCGCCACACCGTCGTCACCTTCGACCCGCGCGGCCTCTCCCGCAGCCCCATCACCGGCGAACCCGGGCCCGACCTGGTCGGCGAGCACGCCGAAGACGTCCACCGCCTGCTCACCGAACTCGGCGGCGGCCCCGCGGCGGTGTTCGCCAACAGCGGCGGTGCCATCACCATGCTCGAGCACACCCAGCGCTATCCCGGCGAAGTGGCCACGCTCGTCGCGCACGAGCCGCCGATCAGCCGCTACCTGGGCGAACTGCTCGCCGACTTCCCCGACGTCCCCGCTGTCTACCGCGAGCACGGCGTCGAAGCAGCGATGGGCGCGTTCTTCACCGCCACCGGGTTCACCCCACCGCCACCCCCGCAGCACCCGACTCCCGAACAGCTCGAACAGGGCAAGCGGATGTTCGCCAACTTCGGGTTCTTCTTCGGTCACCTCATGGCCGCCGTCGGTGCCTGGGAACCCGACCTCGCCGCCTTGCGCGCCGCCGGCACCCGCATCGTCGCCGGCGTCGGCACGACCTCGGCCGGCACCCCCGCCCACACCGCCGGCCTCGCCCTCGCCGACGCGCTGGGGCTCGACCCCGTCGAATTCCCTGGCGACCACGGCGGCTTCGCGACCGAGCCCGCACCCTTCGCCACCCGCCTGACCGAAGTCCTCACGCAGAACCAGGAGACCCGCTGATGCGCTACCTGCTGATGATCGCCGGGGAAGAACCCACCGAGGAACAGAAGATCGCCGGCTGCGGCGGCTGGTCCGACGACCTGCTCACCCGCGGCATCCTCGTCGGCGGAGGCGGCCTGCACCCGCCCGCCACCGCCACCACCGTCCGCGTCCGCGGCGGCGACGTACTGCTGTCCGACGGCCCGTTCACCGAGAGCAAGGAACAGATCGGCGGCTACGCGGTGATCGAATGCGGCGACCTCGACGAAGCCGTCGACATCGCCGCCCGCCACCCCGCCGCCGCCTACGGCACCATCGAAGTCCGCCCGATGCTCTGATCCCTTCCGATCAGAACCGATCCGAGGAGAAGTCCCATGCCGTCCCTCGTGGACCGCGAAGACCAGACCTACGTCGGCTAACGCGCGACCGTCGGAATGGACGCGTTGCGCGAGGTCGCCCACCGCATCGCGGCGCTCGTCACGGCGCTGGCCGAACGCGGCGTCGAGCCCGCCGGAGCACCGTTCGTCCGCTACCTCGTGCTCGGCCCCGGCATGACGAGCCTGACCGTCGAAGCGGGCGTGCCCGGTCACCGAGCCGGTGGAGCTGGGTGAGGAGTACTTCACCGCCGTCGTCCCGGGCGGGAAGTACGTCAAGGCCACCCACCACGGCGCGCCCGATGGCCTCGCCGCCGCCACCGCAGCCGTGCTCGACTGGGGCGCGCGTGAAGGCGTGCGCTGGGACCGCCGGCGGGCGGCGGACGGCGAGCACTGGAGCGGCCGGCTCGAGGTCTACCGCACCGACCCGCGCGTCGAACCCGACGCCACCCGCTGGGAGACCGACCTGTACTTCCGGCTCGCAGACTGACCGGCCGCGGGGAACCGGCCCACCTCAGCCGGTTCCCCGCACCAGCCACCCGGCGAGCAGGCACGCGAACCCGCCCGTCGACACGAACGCTCGCAGCAGGTTCCAGCGCACCCAGCTCGTCTCGAACCGGCTCGGCCAGGCCCGCCGTGCCGCGCTCCAGCGCGTTGGTCATCGGGATGTTCTTCACCGCCGAGATCAGGATCATCGCCAGCAGCAGCGCGCACCCGGCGACCAGCCACGGCAGCGCCCCGCGCCCGCCCGCCACCACATCCAGCACCACCGCCGCCGCGACCAGCAGCGGTGCGCCCAGGAACGTCAGCAGGAACCAGCCGTTGACGATCGCGATGTTGATCTGCCGCATCGCCGTCACGAACGTGTGATCGTCGGGGCGCGCCAGGCCGGGCATCACCGACACCGCGTAGGAGTAGAACAACCCCGCGATCAGCCCGGCCGCGACGATCGCCACCACCAGCACCACCTCGGCCACCGTGGACATCCCGTGCTCCCCTCCCCGGCCGGGTCCCGTCACCGCGTCCACACGCCGGCTGCCGCGCTCGCCCGCGCGTAGTCGGCGAAATCGCGCGCCGGGCGCCCCGCACCCGCTCCACGTCACCGGTGACATGCGAGTTGCGCCCGTCCAGCACCCGCGCGAACACCTCCACTAGCACCTGCGCCTCGTCCGCCGGCACCCCGCCCTCGGTCGTGAGCCGCACGAACCCACCCGGCGAAACCGGACGGTAGCGGACATTCCGTCCTGTCGCGGCGGAGATTTCCGCGACGACGTCGCGTAAGGTGAGCAGGCGCGGGCTGGTCAGCTCCAGCGTCTGCCCGTCCAGTGAACCGGTGGTGAGGGCCTCGGCCGCGATGTCGGCGACGTCGCCGGCGTCCACGAACGGCTCAGTCACCGCCCCGGCCGGCAAGGCGAGCTCACCCGCCAGCACCGGCTCGAGGAAGAAGTGCTCACTGAAGCTCTGGAAGAACCCACTCGCCCGCAGCACCGTCCACTTCGCACCAGGCGACCCGCTCACTCGCGGCCGCGTCCTCCTCGCCACGCCCCGACAGCAGCACGATCCGCTCGACCCCCGCCGGCACCGCCCGGGCGCAGAACGCCCGGATCACCGGCGCCGCCCACGGCACCACCAGGTCCGGGTAGAAGGTCACGTAAACCGCCGAGATCCCCTCGAGCACCGGCGCCCACGTGATCTCGTCCGCCCAGTCGAACCGCGGCCGGCTGCCGCGCGACACCGCCCGCACTCGACGCCCGCGCAGCCAGCCGCTGCGTCACCCGGCGCCCCGTCTTGCCCGTACCGCCCAAAACCAGAGTCGTTTTCGTCATGACTGCCAGGGAAGCCCGAACCGATGACACGCTCCATGGCTCAGCGGCTCGATGCCATGCGTCAGCGTCTACACCTCCCCGATGGATCCGCTCGCGGCTCTCCTCGACGGCCCCCCGCGCGCACCGCGCGTTCCTCCTGCGCTCGGTGCTCAACCCGCCCTGGTCGTTGCGCATCGAGGACGAAGCACCGCTGACGCTCGTCGCCGTCGTCAGCAGCGAAGCCTGGCTCGTGCCCGACGGTGGCGACGCCACACGGGTCGGCGCCAGTGACGTCGCCATCGTCCGCGGCCCCGACCTGCACTTGTTCGCCGACGACCCGGCGACCCCGCCGCAGGCTGTGATCCTGCCCGGCCGGCAGTGCCGCACCCCCGACGGCGAGCACCTCACCGACCTCGTCGACACCGGCATCCGCACCTGGGGCAGCGGCTCCGGAAGCACCACACTGCTGCTCACCGGCACCTACCCCACGTCGGCGAGGTGTCGAAGCGGCTGCTGACCGCGTTGCCGCAGGTGCTCGTCGTCCGCGCGGCGGAGTGGGACAGCCCGCTCGTGCCACTGCTGGCCGGCGAAACCGGCAAGGACGTACCCGGCCAGGTCGCGGTCCTCGACCGGCTGCTGGACCTGCTGCTCATCGCCGTGCTGCGCACCTGGTTCGCCCGCCCCGGCTCAGCCGCGCCGGCCTGGTACCGCGCCCACGACGACCCCGTCGCCGGCCGTGCCCTGCGGTTGCTGCAGGACCGGCCCGCGCACCCGTGGACGGTCGCCGCGCCAGCCGGCGAAACCGGCGTCTCGCGCGCCGCGCTGGCCCGCCGCTTCAGCAGCGCCGTCGGCGAACCCCCGATGGCCTACCTTGCCACCTTCCGCCTCGCCCTCGTCGCCGACCTGCTGCGCCGGCACCCCGACGCCACCATTGGCGCCATCGCCCGCCAGGTCGGCTACGGCAGCGCCTTCGCGCTCAGCGCCGCGTTCAAACGCGAATACGGCCGCAGCCCCCAGCACTACCGCACCCGCCTGCCCGCGTGACGCTCCGGATCAGCCGGTGAGCGCGTCCGGGAAGCCGAACAGGGCGACCAGCGCCGGATCGTGGAACGCGACCACCCGCGAGATCCCGGTTGCGGTGGCGGCCAGCACCACGACGTCGTGCGCGCGCAGCACGCCACCGGCGTCCCGGTGGTACGCGACGACCGCGGGCTGGCCGTTGGCCGTGGTGGGCAGCATCCGCCAGTCACCCGGCGCGCCCAGCACATACGCGTCGAGCACGCGGAGGCAGTTCGCCCGGCCCGCCTGCCAGTCGCGAAACGGCGTCGCCTCCAGCGTGGCGTCCGCGCGCAGCACGTGTTCGAGCAGACCTGCGTCGGAGCGCTCGAACGCCGCGACGTAGCCCTCCAGCAACGCGCGAGCCCGCGGGTCGGCCGGTTCGAGCAGGTCCTCGGGTTCGGGCTCCAGCTCGGCCAGCCGGGCTCGGGCACGCTGCAGGCCGCTCTTCACCGCCACCGTGGTGGTGCCCAGGATCTGCGCGGTTTCGGCCGCAGTGAAGGCCAGCACCTCGCGCAGGAGCAGGATCGCGCGCTGCCGGGCGGGCAAGTGCTGCAGGCTCGCGACCAGCGCCAGCCGGATCGATTCGCGCGCGATCACCGCGGCCGCCGGATCTTCGGCCGGCCAGGTGTCCGGCACCGGTTCCAGCCACGCGACCTCCCCCGGCGGCACCGGACGAGGCGGGCGATCGGGCGTGGCTTGCGGTCCGGTCAGGCCCGAGGGCAGCACCCGCATCCGGCGCGGCCGCACCGCGGTCAGGCAGACGTTGGTGGCGATCTTGTACAGCCACGACCGGACCGACGCGCGGCCCTCGAAACCGCTGTATGCCCGCCACGCCCGCAGGTAGGTCTCCTGCACCAGATCCTCGGCGTCGTGCGCCGAGCCGACCATGCGGTAGCAGTGCGCCACCAGCTCCCGGCGGAACCGCTCGGTTTCGGCGGCGAACCGGTCCGGGTCCGCCGCCTCCCGCACGCGCGCCGTCATGCCGCGAGCCCAGGCCGCGCCGAGCCCGCTCCGGACGCATCCGGGTGGTGCCCGGCCGTGGATCGCTCGTTCGCCATGCGCTGCTCCTCGTTCGCCGGCAGCCCCGCCCGCCGGGGCCGTCACCCAGTACGACCGGGGCAGTGGCGCGAAGGAATCGAAACCCAGGTCAGGGCCGCAGCGCCAGTTTGCCGACGGTCGCGCGGGCCGCCAACTCCGCGAGCGCCTTCGGACCATCGGCCAACTCGTACACGGTGGGCTGGGCAGGGGCGAGAACTCCGGCCGAGACAAGAGCGGACAGCTCACGCAGGACCTCGCCGAAGATCTCCGGCGCGGCCTGCATCAGCACGCCGAGGTTGAGGCCGACGAGATGGACCTGGTGCTCGTACACCAGCTGCCAGTTGGTGATCGCGGCTTCCCCGCCCGCCATGCCGTAGACGACGACCCGTCCCGTGACCCGCTTGGCGGCGGCCAAGCTCGCGGCGAACGTGGCACCACCCGCCGACTCGAGCACCAGATCGGCACCGGTGCCCCCGGTCAGCCGGCGCACCCCGGCCGCGAGGTCGCCGTCGCGGGAGTCCAGGACGTGATCCGCGCCCAGCGCCCGCACCGTCTCGTGCTTGCCCGGCGACGCGGTGGCCACGACCGTCGCGCCGTAGTGCTTGGCCAGTACCACCGTGGCCTGGCCGGTCGCGCCCGCCGCGGCGTGGATGAGCACGGTCTGCCCGGCGGCGAGGCCACCCAGGGGCCTGAGCGCGGCCAGCGCGGTCGGCCAGTTCACCACCAGGCCCAGCGCCTGCTCGGCCGTCCACCCGGCCGGCACGGGCATCGCCCCGGCCGAGGGCAGGACCACGTACTCGGCGAACGCCCCGTCGCCGACGCCGACGACGAGCGTGCCCGGAGCCGGACCGGTCACCGCCTCGCCCAGCGCCACGACCTCGCCGGCGGCCTCGAACCCCGCCACGTACGGCGGGCGCGGGCCACCCCGAAACACTCCGCACGCCTTCGACACGTCCGCGAAATTGACCCCGGCGACGGTGACCCGGACCAGAACTTCACCCCAGCCCGGGTGCGGCACCGGCGCGTCGGTGATCAGACGAGCGTCGCGCGGGCCCAGCAGCGACGTCTGCTGAAGGGCCCGCATGGTGGCGGGAATTCTCACGGCGACCACCTCTCTCCTCGTTTCACCGCGGGCCGCCACCGTGGCGGTCCGCGGGGTTCGACGAGGTAGACCCCGGCCACCGGGGAAAGGAACCGGCCGACGCCTGCGAACCGGCGCCCCGCCAAGACCCGCTCGCCGGGCTCGGCCGCGACGAAGCCGCCCCGACCGAGCCCGGCGACGAAACCGCGGGCACGCCCGCCAGGGCTCAGCCCACGGCCGTGGCTCGGCCGGTCAGGCCGTCACCGCCTGGTCGGCGCCGGCGATGTGGTCCACGAATCCGTAAGCGAGCGCCTCATCGGCGTCGAACCAGCGGTCGCGGTCGGCGTCGGCGGTGATGCGGTCGACCGGTTGCCCGGTCTGGGCCGCCGTGAGCTCCGCGATGCGGCGCTTCATCTTCCCGAACACCTCGGCCTGGATCGCGATGTCGCTCGCCGCCCCCGAGATCCCCGCCGAGGGCTGGTGCATCACGACCCGGGCGTTCGGCAGCAGGTGGCGCTTGCCCGGTGTGCCCGAGGACAGCAGGAACTGCCCCATCGACGCCACGAACCCCAGCCCCCACGTGGCCACGTCCGGCTTCACCAGCTGCATCGTGTCGTAGATCGCCATCCCCGCCGTCACCGAACCCCCGGGCGAGTTGATGTAGAACGTGATGTCGCGCTCCGCGTCGTCAGCCGCCAGCAGCAACAGCTGCGCCGTGATGCGATTCGCCACCTCGTCGTTCACCTCGCTGCCCAGGAACACGATGCGGTCCCGCAACAACTGCTCGTACACCGACTCGTTCGCCTGCTGGCCGCCCGCGTGCAACTCGGGCACCGCCGTCAACATCATCGTCGCCTCCTGCCTGTCTCGTGATCCCTGACCGCACCGAACGTAGGAGCTCCACCGCGTCCACGGGACCTTCGTTCGCTCACGGCGTGGCCGGTTCGCTGCGGGCGATCACTTACCCTCTGCGCATGCGGAATCCGGGGGACAACCGCGTCCCCACCCTGTTGCACAGCCGGCCCAGCTGGCTCGTCACCCAGCTCGCGACCCAGGTCGCGCGGGTGCTCACCGACGCGATCAGCACCGCAGAATTCCGGCGGGACCGCTACCCACCGCTCGCCGCTGTCGAGGAGTTCGGCCCCGCGAGCCAGGCGGCGCTCGGCCGGCGGTGCCGCATCGACCGCAGCTACGTCGTGGAAGCCGTGACCGAACTCGCCGACGCCGGCCTGGTGCTGCGCGAAGCCGATCCGGCCGACCGGCGCCGCAACGTCATCACCCTCACCGCCGAAGGCCGCACCAAGCCGGCCGAGCTGAGGGAAGTCCTCGACCGCGTGCGAAACGAGATCACCGCACCCCTCACAGCCCGCACCTGCGCTGACGTCACGGCCGTTGCGAGGCCGGCCTCGCCCGCTGAGCCGGATTACCGCTTAAGCGGGAAGATCGGCCGCGTGGACACCGTCTTCGGCCCGACGACCCGGGTGATGCACGCGATGGAACAGCTGTAGGCAGAGATCCGCCGCCGCCGCCCCGACGTGCCCGAAGCGATCCTCGTGCTCGCGTCCGGCACGATGGGGACCACCACCGAGATCCACGGCCACTTCGCCCGTTCGCGCTGGCATGTCGGCGACGGGGTCGAACCGCGCGCCGAGTTCTTCCTCTGTGCCGAAGGGCTCCGCCGGCCCGTGGCCGACCTGCTCGCTACCACGTTGCACGAAGCCGCCCACGGGCTAGCCGCCACGCGCGACATCGTCGACGTCAGCGACGGGCGCTACCACAACAAACGTTTCGCCACCCTCGCCCGCGAGGTCGGCGTCCGTGCCGAACAGGCCGACCGCATCGGCTGGTCCGCCACCACCGCCCTGCCCGCGACGATCGAGTCCTACGCCCAGCACCTCCGGGTGCTGGAGCAGGCCCTGACGGTATGGCGGCACACCGAGCACGAGGTCGCGCTGCGGGCCCAGGCCCCCGGCGCGCAGCCGCCGGATCCGGATTCGCCCGAGCCGGTCACCGTCGCGCCGGCACCGGTGGTCATCGCCCCCGTCGACGGCCGCGGCGCACACCGCGGCGGGCCGAACTACGTCGCCGCCGTGTGCGCCTGCGAGCCACCACGCCGGGTCCGCGCGGCCCGGTCCGTGCTGGCACTGGGCCCGATCACCTGCAGCCTGTGCGACACGCCCTTCAGCGCGCTCGGCTGACCGTCAGCGGAAGCAGTACGAGTCGGACGAAGCGTCGCCGCCCTCCAAGCGGATCTGGTGCGGCCGCAAGCCCCGGAAGTCGTCGCCGTGCAGGAAACACTTCCCGTCGACACGCAGGCCCCCGCCCGCGTCGGGATCGGTTTCGAGCTTCGCCAGCCACGCCCCGACGCCCTCCGGGTAGAACTGGTCGTCCCACGAGCCGTAGAGCGAGTTGGTGAGGTAGATCCGACGGCCGTCGCGGCTCACCTCGACCATTTGTGGACCACCCAAGAGCCGCAGCGACGGCGCGGCCGGATGCGGCACCCGGCCGGCGATACCCCCGAGCCGCACCGAACCGGTCTCCCGCGGATGGGCCGGATCGCTGACGTCGAACTGCTTGAACTCCCCGGTGCCCCAGCAGGACACGTACAGGAACCGGTCGTCCACGGTGAGCGCGATGTCGGTGATCAACGGCGGCACGGCGCCGAACGGCTGCAACGCCGGTGGCAGATCCGCGGGGTCCGCGGGCTCGGCCGGCACGGTGATCACCTTGTCCGCTGCCCACGTGCCGCCGTCGCGGTGCCAGCGCCACACCGACGCCGACAGGTCCTCGGTGGACACCACCACCCCGACGAACCCCCACGTGGCCTCCGGATCGTGCGACGGGCGCAGCTCGAGCACCATCTGGTGCTGCTCGCCCAGGTCGACGCTCTGGAGGTGGCGACCCTCGGCCAGATCCCAGAAGTGCAGCGCGTGCCCGTACTTGTGCCCCAGCAGCAGCTCGGGGTTGATCCCGTCCTCGATCATCGCGGGCGTGCCCCACTCGCTGCTGATCAGGGTGTTTTGGTTCAGGTGCCACCACGCGTCGTACGCGAGGTACTGCGGGCCCCGATCCGTCTCCCACGCGCGGATCACGTCGAACGTGTCGTGGTCGAGCAACGCGATCCCGCCCGGACCACCGGAACCGTCCCCGGCGCCGAGGCACGAGAGGTAGACGCCGTCCGGGCCGCAGTGCGACGTGTGCGGGCGGGAGTACCCGGCTTTCTCGGCGAGTTCCGCCGCGGTCACCGTCTTGTGCAGCACGGGACGGCGCGGGTCGGGCTCGGTGTCGAAGACGTGGATGTTGGACGAGCGCAGCCCGGGCAGCAGCAGGAACCGACGGCGCAGGCCGTTCGGATCGTGTCCGGCGTGCGCGAACGCGCTGCTGCACGCGTTCCACCCGAAGTGGTGCAGCTCGTCACCGGTGGTCGGCAGCTCCGACCAGCCGACCACGCTGCCGTAGGTGCCCGACCCGGGATC
The DNA here is from genome assembly GCF_016889705.1 of Amycolatopsis sp. FDAARGOS 1241. Classification (NCBI taxonomy): domain Bacteria; kingdom Bacillati; phylum Actinomycetota; class Actinomycetes; order Pseudonocardiales; family Pseudonocardiaceae; genus Amycolatopsis; species Amycolatopsis sp. FDAARGOS 1241. The sequence continues at coordinate 4,224,019 of NZ_CP069526.1, read as the reverse complement.
GACGTCGACGGTCGCCAAGACGTCCGGCGTGCGGCCCGTCCGGTCGAACGCCACGACGTACGCGAGCGTCTCCGGCGGGGCCGCGATCGCGTCGCCGGGGCTGCGGTAGAACGTCGGATCCGCTGTCACTTGCGGTGCTTGCCCGGTCATCACGTTCTCCTTCCCCGTGTCCGGTTCGGCCAATGTCCCGCTCACGCGGGCATGGTCACAAGGACGGACGTGGTACCGGTGAAAACTTCGAGGTCAGGGCCTCGGGGGGTCGGCGGGGACGTCCAGCAGCTCCGCGAGCAGGGCGGCGCGCAGATCGGTGCCCTCGGCGGGGCCGGTCAGGGCGAGCCGGTGGACCCGGGACAGCCGGGCCCGTAGCGCCGTGTGGGCCTCGGCCTCCCGGGTGAGCCGGGAGGCGGCGTCGTCGAGGCGGGTGGTGAGGACAGCCGTCCGGCGGTGGTGCTCGGCGCGAGCCTCGGCGGCGGCGGTCGTGGCGCTGTGGTGATCGGTCAGGGCCGTCTGGAGGCGGGTGGCCAAGTCGTCGGCGCGCGTGCGGGCGGCGGTGAGCTGGGCGGTGAGTGCCTCGCGGGTTTCGTCGGCGGCCAGGAGGGCTTCACGGGCGTCGTCGAGCTGCGCGCGAGCCTCGGTGAGGGTGTCGAGGGCGGCGTCGCGTTCAGTGGTGCGGACGGCGAGCTCCTGCGCACGCTGGGCGAGGTCGGCGGCCAGGGTGTCGGCTCGGGCCCGTTCGGCCCGGACGTCGGCGCTCGCCTGCTCGGCCCGTTCCGTGGCGGCGGCCGCGGCGGCTTCGGCGCGGGCCCGGTCCAGTTCGGCGGTTGCGCGAGCCGTCACCGCGGCCGCCGCAGTCTCCGCCGCGGCGTCGGCGCGCGTTTCCTCCTCTCGGGCGTGGGCTTGCGCGGCGGCTCTGGTTTCTTCGGCTTCCGTGGCGCGGGCTTCCGCCGCCTGGCGCAGCCCGTCGGCCTCCACAGCGCGGGCTTCCGCGGTTTCGGCGCGGGCGAGTGCGGCGGTGACCTCGTCCTGGGCGCGCGCGGCGACGCTGTCGAGCGCGTTGCGCAGCGTCTGCAGCGGCTCACCCAGCTCCGCGGCGGCCCGGACGAACTCACTAGCCGCCTCCGTCAGCCCCGTGTGCGGCGCCGAGTCGCCGAGCGCGTCCCGCAACGCCTGATCCGCTGCGGCGAGCTGCTTGCACGTGCGGTCCCCGGGCCAGCGCCGATCCGGGCAGAACTCGAACGGGCGGCCACCGCGCGGCCCCGGTGGCGGCAACGGCGCCCGGCACTGCCGAAACCCGCACAACGAGACCGCCCGGTCCTCGATCACAGCTCCTTCAGTCACGGATCTGACCATAGCGTATTGAGTTATCTAACTCCTAACCAGGGTTGAAGTTAATCAACTTATTACACAGGTTAGCTACAGAAAAGAGCTTTTGTTGCTAAGATCGTCGAAGCGCGAAACCATCGGCGGAGAGTGGCGGACCATTGGCTGTAAGTGAGATTGCGGACCCGATCGAGCCGGCCGACGGCGGGCTGAAAACTGGGTACCCCCTTCCGGCCGACGCCGAGGTGTGGCCCGGCGTCTCCGACCCCGGTGCCCTCCTCGCCGCGATCGCCGACTGGCTCGCCGGCTACGGAAACCAGGCCACCCGCCGCACCTACGCCGAAGGGCTCGGACTTCCGGTCACCGCCGCCGACCTAGCCGACTGGGTCCGCACACCATCGCGACCCGAACCGGTGGCAGTCACGACGGAAGCCTGGCGCGACGCCGTTTTCCGCTACGCCGACGCCTTGCGGCTCACGGGCGTCACCCCTACACCCACCTCGGCTCCCCCGCCCGCGCCCCGCGGCCGGCTGCGCGCGCACCACTGGTTCCGCTGGTGCGTGACCCGTGGCCTCGACCCGGCAGCCGCCACGTCGGCCGAGGTCAAGAGCTGGCTCGACACCCTCGCCACCGCCGGTGCCGCACCCGCCACGCGCGACCGGATGCTCGCGACCGTCAAGGCGCTCTACGGCTACCTCGCCGACGTCGGGCTCGTCGCCGGCAACCCCGCCGCACTCAACCGGCGGCGGCTCGGCCTCACGACGGCCGCGAGCAGCACGTCGGGCACCGTCACGCTGACCACGCGGCAGGTCCGCGCGCTCTACCGCGCCGCCGGCACCCCGCGCCGCGGGGCGAGCCCGGTGGACACCGCTCGTGCGGTGGCCGTGGTCGCGCTGTTCACGCTCGGGCTGCGCGTGAGCGAACTGTGCGCGCTGGACCGCGCGGACCTGCACGTGACGCGGGGCCGGCGCGCATTGCGGGTGCTCGGGAAGGGCGGCAAGACCCGCGTCGTCTACTTGAGCGCGCCGGCCGAGAACGCGCTGCTGGCCTACCTGAAGGCCCGCGACACCGCTGCGGCCTCGTGCGAGACCACCGTGGAGCGCCGCACGCAGCAGAGGCACGCGCCCGCGACGCCGCTCCTGGAGACGCGCACCGGCAACCGCTACCAGCGCCAGGCGATCTGGCAGCTGCTGCGGCGCATCACCGCGAGCGGCGGGACGGAGCTGGAACCGATCGCCGGCGCCATGCACCCGCACGCGCTGCGCCACTTCTACGTCACCACGGCCGTCGAGGCGGGGGCCCAGCTGGTGCACGTCCAGGCCGACGTCGGTCACAGCAGCATCGACACCACTCAGCAGACCTACGACCACGCCGCCCGCGCTCCCGAACGCAGCGCTGTTGACCTGGTGGCGAGCAGCTGGTTCCAGCCCGAGGCCTAGTCACTAGGCTGCAGAAAGACCCATCAGCAGGAGAACCGTTGTCCCACCCCACGCTCACCGCCGACTGCGGCAGCTGCTTCGGCCTCTGCTGCGTCGCGCTGACCTTCACGCGCTCGGCCGACTTCGCGCTCGACAAGGCCGCCGGCAACCCGTGCCCGAACCTGCGGCCGGACTTCGGCTGCGGCATCCACGACCGCTTGCGGGACAAGGGTTTCCCCGGCTGCGCGGTCTACGACTGCTTCGGCGCGGGCCAGCAGGTCTCCCAGGTGACGTTCGGCGGCCACGACTGGCGGGCCGAGCCCGCTCGTGCGAAGCAGATGTTCGCCGCCCTGCCCGTGATGCGCCAAGTGCACGAACTGCTGTGGTACCTCACCGAAGCCCGTTCGCTCGAAGCCGCCCGCGAGCTGCACGCCGACCTCGACGCCGCGCTCGCCGAGACCGAACTGCTCACCCAGGCCGATCCGGATGCCCTGCTCACGACCGACGTCGCCGGGCAGCGCGCCCGCGTCGACGTGCTGCTGCAGCGCACGAGTGAACTCGTCCGCGGAACCACCACCAAGAAGAAGAACCGCCGCGGTGCCGACCTGATCGGCGCCAAGCTCGCGGGCGCGGACCTGCGGGGCGCGACCCTGCGCGGGGCCTACCTCATCGCCGCGGACCTGCGGCGCGCCGATCTTCGCCAGGCCGACCTGATCGGGGCGGACCTGCGCGACGCGGACGTGCGGGGCGCGGACTTCACCGGCTGCCTGTTCCTCACCCAGTCGCAGGTCAACGCCGCCCGCGGCGACGCGAAGACCCGGCTGCCGAAGCGGCTCACCCGGCCCGCTCACTGGTGATCGGCCGCGTCGACCCGACCACCACGCCGCCCAGGCGCGCGATCCAGCTGCCGCACAGGCAGCGCACGTAGTCGGCGCCGCTACCGCGGGAACCGGGAGCGACGGCGGACGCCGGCAGGTCAGCCAGCGGCCAGCCACAGCGAGGGCAACGGTTTTCGTCCATGCCCCGATCGTGCTGTAATGAGTCAGTGCACTTCAACCCTTACGGAGGGTCGGGCGCGCAAGTGGCCGCGGCCCTGGCGACGCTCGTGCGGGGCGAGCGCCCCACCGGTGACGACGTGCTGCACACGTGCCGGGACCACGGCATGTCGCTGGCCGGGCTGACCGGCGACGAGGCCGCGCGGATCCTCGCCTGGGGCCGCAAGCTCCGCGCGGTCTTCGCCGCGGACCCGAGTGAACGGGTGGACCTGGTCAACCACCTGCTCGCCACCGCGGCGTTCCGGCCCCACATCTCCAGCCACGACGGCAAACCTCCGCACCTGCACTACGCCAGCGAGCACGCCGGAGCGGTGGGCCGGGTGCAGGCGCACTCGGTCGGCGGGCTCGCGCACCTGGTGTGCGAAGCACCCGACCGGCTCGGTGTCTGCGCACGCGAGGGTTGCGGGATCGCGTTCGTCGACACCTCCCGCAACGGACGTCGCCGGTTCTGCTCGACGCGCTGCGGCACGCGGGTCAACGTCGCCGACCACCGCGCCCGCAAGATCAGCGCTTGAGCCCCGAGCTCAGCCCATCTGCTCGTGAATCCAGTCGAGGATCGTGTCGACGCGGGCGGTGGTCTCGAGCCCGGGCTGGGGGCAGTCGGGCCCGTTGTCCTCGATCGCGACGAGCCGGCCGTGCTGGTCGCCGTCGGGGACGAAGAACGGCGAGCCCGAGTCGTCGTGGCACGGGCTGTTCTCGACCGTCCGCGCCTCCAGCGGCGTCATCTGCAGCTCCGTGTGGTGGATCTGCTCCACCTGGAAGTGTCCGCGCTTCATGTGGTCGGCCGGCGCGACGACGGTGGCCGAGAGCGACCCCCAGCCGACGAAGTCCACCTTCTCCCCGACCTTCGGCGGGCCGGTGGGCAGGGTCAGCGGGGTGATGTCGGTGATCGGCTCGCTCAGCTTGACCAGCGCGAGGTCGTTGACCGGCGACTGGCGCACGTCCACGGCCTGCACCACGTGCCCGCGCGGGTCCTGGTCGTTGATCTTCCCGACGGCCACGGCCATGTGGTAGCGCGGGGTGCCGCCGACGCGGGTGCCGTCGAGGTCGTGGAAGCAGTGCCCGGCGGTGATGATCCAGTCCGGCGCGATCAGCGAGCCGCTGCAACCGCCGCCGCGCACGCCCCCGCCGGCGACCGGGATGTCCTTCGACGTCAGCTTCGCGTTGAACGGCATGATGCTCGGCGGCAGGGCCGGTGCCGTGCCGGCCGGCGCGGCCTTCACCGTCGCCTCGGCGGCCTGGCCTCCCGAGCCCGACCGCGAATGGGCCACCTTCCCCGCCTCGTTGCTGCCGGCGGCGGACGCGGTCGCGCCCTTCTGGACGGTGACGTACCCCGCGGCGAGTCCCGCACCTGCGACGATGGCGAGGGCCATCGCACCGTGCCGGGACCGGCGGTGACCGGATCGTGATCTCACACTGGCAACAACGTTGGGAGACTCCCAATAGTTCAGCCATCCGTGGAGAAATCTCAGCGAATCTCGTCACTCTGTGACACCGCTACCCATCGGGGCACGATTCAGGCTGCATTAGGGTGCCCGATATGACCAACCGCTTGGTATCTCTGGGTGACTCCTTCACCGAAGGGGTCGGCGACGCCGACCCGACCGCGCCGAACGGGGTGCGCGGCTGGGCCGACCGCGTCGCGGAGGTGCTCGCCGCGCGGGAACCGGACTTCCGCTACGCCAACCTCGCCATCCGCGGCAAGCTGCTGCCGCAGGTGCTGGCCGAGCAGGTCGAACCGGCGGTCGCGATGGAACCGGACCTGGTCACCCTCTACGCGGGCGGCAACGACCTGATGCGGCCCAAGGCCGACATCGACGCCCTCACCGACTCCTACGAGCTCGCCGTCTCCCGGCTGCGCGGCACCGGCGCGCGGGTCGTGCTGTTCACCGGCGTCGACGGGGTGGAGGACGCGCTGTTCCGGCAGATGCGCGGACGCGTCGCGATCTACAACGAGCACGTGCGCGGCATCGCCGCCCGCCACAGCGCGCTGCTGGTGGACATGTGGTCGATGCGGCAGCTGCGGGACCGGCGGATGTGGGCGCCCGACCGGCTGCACCTCAACGGCAAGGGCCACCTGGAAATCGCCATCGCGGTGCTCGACGTCCTCGGGGTGCCGCACGAGCTCACCCCGGCCCAGCTGGGGCCGCGACCCCCGTTTAGTGCCCGGGAACGGCGGGCGGCGAACCTGCAGTGGGGCCGCGAGCACGCGTGGCCGTGGGTGCGGCGGCGGCTGCGCGGCGAGTCATCGGGCGACGCGATGAGCCCGAAACGCCCGAAGCTGGAGCCGTTCGGGCCGGCTTCAGGCGCGGTGCGCCACTGACATCGCGGGCCGCAGGCCGTCGAACAGGATCGCGACGACGCGGTTCCGCAGGCCGCAGTCGGTGCCGACGTGCTCGGCCGCCTTGGCCGTGCCGATGATCACCGGGATCAGCTCGCCGACGGTGACGTCCGGGCGCACCGCGCCGGCGTCCTGAGCGCGGCGCAGCAGCATCCCCAGGGCATCGAGCAGGCGGGCGCCGACGACGGAGCCCGCGGTCGGCACGCTCACCCCGGCTGCGCTGAGGGCTTCGAAGTAAGCGTTCTTCGCGCTGGACATCTCGATCCAGCTGGTGAGGAAGGTGAAGAACGCGGCGCCGGCGTCGGGCGAGTCCCGCGCGACGACGCTCTCGGCCTCGTCGACGAAGCGGTGCAGCCGCGCGAACAGCACGGCTTCGAGCAGGGCTTCCTTCGTCGGGAAGTGCCGGAACACCGTGCCGACGCCCACGCCCGCCTCGCGCGCGACCTCCTCGGTCGGGGCACCGGTGCCTTTGGCCGCGAACACCGTTTCCGCGGCTTCGAGCACCTTCGCCCGGTTGCGCCGGGCGTCGGCGCGCAGCGGTTTGGACTCCGTCACGGTGCCTGATCGTAGCCGGGCTCAGCCGGGAAGCACGCTGAGCACGCGTTCCAGCGCCCGGCGCACGTGCGAGCGCCAGCCGCCGCCCATGATCCGCCGTGCGGCGCGCTGGAACTCATCGTCCGGGTCGAAGCCTTCGTGGGTGAGGAACAGCCGCGTGCCGCGGCCTTCCGGGACGAGCCGCCACGTGACGGTCCACTGCGGACCCCACCGGATGCTGAGCTCACGCTCGGGATCGGCCACGAGCACCTCGCACTGCACCGGCCCGCCCGCGAACCCGGCGGCGGGCACGGGCTCGGCGAGCAGCTCGAACCGGTGCCCCACCACGGGTTTGATGTCGTTGGGCATGGTCAGCCACCGTTCGAGCAAGTCGGGCTCGGTCAGCGCGCGCCACACCTTGCGGGCGGGGTGCGGGAGGAATTGGTCGACGTGGATCGCCGTCGGGTCCTCCGGGGTCGCGGTCACAGATCCTCCTCGTCGAGCAGGTCGCGCAGGGCGGCGAGCTTCGTGCGCCAGAACTGCTCGAACGGGCTCAGCCACTGCGTCACTTCCTCGAGCGGGCCGGCTTCGAGCGAGTAGACGCGGTGGCGCCCGGTCCGCTGCTCGGTGACCAGGCCGGCTTCGCGCAGCACGCGCAGGTGCTCCGACAGGCTGGGGCGGCGCATGGCGAAGCGCTCGGCGAGATCGCCCGCGGCCATCGGGCCGTCGAGCAGCAGCCGCAGGACCTCGCGCCGCGCCGGGTTGGCCAATGCGGCGAAGACGTCGTCGTTGACGGGCACGGCGCTCAGTTCGGCCGGTTGCCGAACGCCGAAGGCTCGAGCAGGCCGACGCCGTTGCCGTCGAGGTCCTTGATCGAGGTCGCCCGGCCCCAGGGCATCGTCTGCGGTTCGGGGACGTCGACCCCGTTGGCGCGCAACGCCGTGATGTCGGCATCGAGGTCGCTCGTGTCGAGCTGGAAGTGCAGGGGCCCGGCCAGGTGCACCCCGCTGATCGGGTAGTCGACGAGCACCAGGCCCGTCTGCGCGCCCTTCGGCGCCACCATCACGAACCGCCCGGCGGGGCCGGCACGGTCGACGACGACGTCGAGGCCGAGCTTGCCGACGTAGAAGTCCCGGGCAGCGGCCTGATCGGCCACGGGCACGGTGACGAACTGGATGCGGGAGACGGTCATGACCGCAACAATAGGTAGGAGAATTCCTACGTGTCAAGGTGGCCGGTGTGCTCATGCCGCCGGGGCGGCGAGCACGCGGTACCCGGCCGCTTCGCCGGCGAGGCTGCTCCGGGCTGCTTCGCCGGGCGGTGACGCCGGCCCGGAGCAGCGCCGGCCTCGCGTCACCGGAAACGGAGCCGGGTGGTGTGCCGGCATTTCCGCCGGTACACCACACTCGATGAAAGGCGCTTGATTCCGCGCATCGCCGCCAATTCAGGCCGGCCGCGAATTCGCGCGGGAATTATTTCGCGTCGCCGTCGAAGCGCACGCGCGCCGGGTTCGGTTCGACCCACGGCTGCGCGCGGCGGCCCCACACCTCTGCGGTCGGGGCCAGCCACGACCGGTCGTCGAGGGTGCCGCCTTTGACGATCAGGATGCCGGGTGTCTCGTGGAGAATCGTGAAGATCGGTGTGCCGCAATCGCTGCAGAACAGCCGGTCGCGCAGGTGGCCGTTCTCGGTTCCGGTGGTCTGGTGGGACTTCGGCGTGCCTTCGATCTTCACCGCGTCGCGGGCGACCAGGACGTTCTCCGAGAACGCCGAGCCGGTGTGGCGCTGGCACTCCTCGCAGTGGCACAGGACGACGAGTTCGGGCTCCGCCTCAAACCGGTAGGCGATCGAGCCGCACAGGCAGTGCCCGGTTCGCACCGCGGGGGCGGCCGTCGTGCCGGTGCTCGCCATTTTCTGGTTCTCCTTCACGTTTTCGCCGGGCACAACCGGACCCGGCAAGAAATGGTGGTGGCTCCCGGCGAATCCCGGGTGGACGGTGGACGGTGCCGGAAGGCCTGCCCCGAGTATCACTGCCGGTTTTCGTTCGTGCCTGTCCCAGCTGGGCGTAGGCACACCGCGCGCAGGACACGGCGGAAGATCGATCCACGGGGTACCTGTCGGGTGGATTCCGGACACAGTGGGTGACAGAACGAAAGGACCATGCCGGGTCCTTCGCTACGAATCGGCGGAACCAGCGCCGGTGCCTCACACTACAGGGTGACGTCTGTCACGAGAGGTGTGCAGCAATGGTTCTAGGTGACAACGAAGTCAGCCAGTCGGTCAAGGCTTCCTCCGGGGACCGCCGGATTCAGGTGCGGCGGGCGGCGCTCGCCGGCTCGATCGGCACGACGATCGAATGGTACGACTTCTTCCTCTACAACACCGCCGCGGCGCTCGTTTTCCCGCACTTGTTCTTCCCCGCCTCCTCGGGGTACGCGGGGGCGATGCAGTCGTTCGCGACCTACGCCGTCGGGTTCGCGGCGCGGCCGGTCGGGGCGGCGATCTTCGGGCACTGGGGCGACCGGCTCGGGCGCAAGGCGACGCTGATCATCACGCTGCTGCTGATGGGCCTGTCCTCGGCTGTCGTCGGAGTGTTGCCGGGCACGGCCGCGATCGGGATCGCCGCACCGTTGATCCTGGTGCTGCTGCGGTTGATCCAGGGCATCGCGATCGGCGGTGAGTGGAGCGGATCCGTACTGCTCGCGATGGAGTGGGGCAATCAGCGCAAGCGCGGGCTCCTGGGGAGTTTCGCGCAAATCGGCGTCCCGGTCGGGTTGGTGCTCGGCACCGGTGGCATGACGCTGCTGTCGGCGACGCTCTCGCCCCAGCAGTTCAATTCGTGGGGCTGGCGGATCCCGTTCCTGCTCAGCCTTGTGCTCGTGGCCATCGGCCTGGTGATCCGGCTGCGGATCCTCGAGACGCCGATGTTCGCGGCGGTGGTGGCGAACAAGAAGACGTCGAAGGCACCGGTGAAGGACGCGGTGCGCCACCACTGGCGCGAGATCCTGCTGTCGGCGGGGCTGCGCTTCAGCGAGCAGATGCCGTTCTACCTGTTCACCAGTTTCGTGCTCGTATACGTGGTGGAGCGCCCGGAGTTCAGCAAGACGTTCATCCTCAACGCGGTGCTCGTCGGCGCCGCCGCCGAGCTGGTGCTGATCCCGCTGTTCTCGCAGCTGTCCGACCAAGTCGGGCGGAAGCGGGTGTACCTGACCGGTTCCGTGCTCACCGGGGTCATCGCGTTCCCGTACTTCACGGCGCTCACCCACGGCGGGCACGCGTTGGTCTTCATTGCCGTGATCGTGTCGCTGGTCGCGCACTCGATGCAGTACGGGCCGCAGGCGGCGCTCATCGGGGAGAGCTTCCCGACGCACCTGCGCTACGGCGGGGCCGGCCTGGGTTACCAGCTCGCCTCGGTGTTCGCGGGCGGTCCGGCGCCGCTGCTGGCGACGTGGCTGCTGCACGAGACCGGGACGCCGTACTCGGTGTCGATCTACATCGTGCTCTCGGCCGTGGTGACGGTCCTGTGCGTGGCCATGCTGCCGGACCGGTCGAAGGCGAACATCGCGGACATGAGCGTGTACGCGCGCTGACCGGCGAAAAAAGGTGGGGCACCGGATTTCTCCGGTGCCCCACTTCGTGTTCGAGGGTGTCAGCGGCCCTGCGGCGGCGGGCCGCCTTGCGGGCCACCGAACGGGCCCTGGTGCGGGAACGGGCCGGTGCCCGGCCCTTGCCGGCCGCCGCCGAACTGCTGCGGCGGGCCCTGGTAGGGGCCGCCCGGCGGGGCCGTCGGGGGCTGCGGCTGCGGGAGCGAAGGCGGGCCCTGGTGCTGCATACCCGGCGGCGGAGTGGACGGCGCCCCGCCCGCCGGTCCCTGCGGTGGTTCGGGCGTGGGCGGCACCGGCGGTTCGGCTTCCTCCTGCGCCTCGACCGACCCGGCCTGCAAGGTGGGCGACGGGCCGCCGATGCCGCGGCGGTGCGGGTGCTCTGGGGTGCCGAGCGGGCCCGGGACTTCCTTGCGCGCCACGGCTTCCGCGGCGGCGACGGCCTCGGCGACCTTCGGGTCGCTGGTGGTGTCGAACCAGCCGGCGACCTCGTCGTCCTCGAGATCGGGCTTTTCGGGGGTGTCGTCCTTCGGCGGTTCGTAGCGGAACACGCCGTCGTCGCCCGGGGCGCCGAGCGCGCGGGCGAAGCCTTCGAGGGCCTTGCCGTAGTCGCTCGGGATCATCCAGACCTTGTTCGCGTCGCCCTGCGCCATCTGCGGCAGGGTCTGCAGGTACTGGTAGGCGAGCACCTCGGGCGTCGGGCGGCCGGCCTTGATGGCGGCGAACACCTTTTCGATGGCCTTCGCCTGGCCCTGCGCCTGCAGGTAACGGGCGGCGCGTTCACCCTGCGCCCGCAGGATGCGGGACTGCCGTTCGGCCTCGGCCGCGAGGATCGCCGCCTGCTTCTGGCCTTCCGCGGCGAGGATCTGGCTCTGCTTCTGGCCTTCCGCCGTCTTGATCGACGACTCCCGCTGACCTTCGGCGGTGAGGATCATCGCGCGCTTCTCGCGGTCGGCGCGCATCTGCTTTTCCATCGAGTCCTGGATCGACGGCGGCGGCTCGATCGCCTTGAGCTCCACGCGTGCCACGCGGATGCCCCAGCGGCCGGTGGCCTCGTCGAGCACGCCGCGCAGCTGGCTGTTGATGGCGTCGCGGGAGGTCAGCGTCTCCTCAAGGCTCATGCCACCGACCACGTTGCGCAAGGTGGTGGTGGTGAGCTGCTCGACACCGATGATGTAGTTGGAGATCTCGTACACCGCGGCGCGCGAGTCGGTGACCTGGAAGTACACGACGGTGTCGATGTTGACCGTCAGGTTGTCCTCGGTGATCACCGGCTGCGGCGGGAACGAGACGACCTGCTCGCGCAGGTCGATCCGGGCGCGGACCTTGTCCAGGAAGGGCACCAGGAAAGTCAGGCCGGGCGAGGCGACTGTGCGGAACCGGCCGAGGCGCTCGATCACCGCCGACTGGGCCTGTGGCACCACCATGATCGCCTTGACCACTGTGATGATGACGAACAGTGCCAGTAGCGCGACCACGACGATCGCTATAGTCGACAAGAGCGTTTCCCCTTACCTAGTACCGATTTCCGACGTTCCGGCGAAGTCACGACAAGACGTCCACCACGGCGGTGGCACCGGAGATCTCGACGACGGTGACGCTGGTGCCGGGCGCGATCGGCGGCTGCGACTCGTGCACGGCGCGCGCGGACCACACCTCTCCCCCGATCTTCACCCGGCCGGCATCGAAGTCCACTGTGGACACAACAACGGCGCGGACGCCGATGAGCGCGTCGGTGCCCGTGCGCACGTGGGAGCCGGCGAGGAAGCGGCGCTTGAGCGCGGGCCGGGCGAGCGCGAGGAGCCCGACGGAACTGACGGCGAACACGGCGACGTCGATGAAGATGTTCCCGGTGATCGCTTCGGACCCGGCACCCAGCAGGGCGGCGATGCCGAGCATGATCAGCACGAAGTCGCCGGAGATGACTTCGGCGATCATCAGGACGATGCCGATGATCAGCCAGATCAGTGCCGCTGCCATGTGCTCATGCTCTCAGATCGCGCCGGTTCGCACCGGGCAAGTGACTCGACGTGACCGACGCGTAACCTTGCACGAACCGGACACATCGGACGCTCATCCGGCGGGTTCGGTGACGAAGTCGATGAGCCGCTCGACGGCGCCGATGAGCGGGGTCTCGAGGTCGCGGAAACTGCTCACCGCCGCGAGAACCCGTTGCCAGCCCTCGTAGGTCTCGCCCCAGCCGAGCGCCTCGCAGATGCCGGCCTTCCATTCCACGCCGCGCGGGATCTCGGGCCACGCGCGGATGCCGACGGCCGCGGGCTTCACCGCCTGCCAGATGTCCACGTACGGGTGACCGGTCACGAGCACCTGCTCGTCGTGGATCTGCCCGACCAGCCGGGACTCCTTGCTGCCCTTGACGAGGTGGTCGACGAGCACGCCGAGCCGGCGTCCCGGCCCGGTGCCGAATTCGGCGATCCGCTCCGCCAGCACGTCGACGCCGTCCAGCGGTTCGACGACCACCCCCTCGACCCGCAGGTCGTGGCCCCAAACGCGTTCGACGAGCTCCGCGTCGTGCTTGCCCTCCACCCAGATCCGCGAATCCCGGGCGACGCGGGCCTGCAGGCCCGGCACCTTCACCGATCCCGACGCCGACACCCGCCGCACCGGTGCCGCGGTCTTGCGGACCGGCACGAGCGTGACGGGTTTGCCCTCCAGCAGAAACGCCGCCGGCCCGAGCGGGAACACGCGGTGGCGGCCTTTCGCGTCCTCGAGGACGACGTTTCCGTGCTCGATCTTCACGACCGCACCGCAGTAACCGCTGGCGGGGTCCTCCACCACGAGTCCCGGCTCGGCCGGTACCTCGGGCACCTTCCGCTTGCGCGGACCGGCCAGCACGTCGTCGTAGGAATGTGAGCGCACGGCCGTGCACGCTAGTGCCGTGGAGGGGCCGCGTCGTCGCGCCACGCCGGGCGGGTGGGTCGGCCTGGGGAGTTCCTTACGCCGCGAGCCGTAGCACCGCGTCGGTGAACGGGGTCGGGCCCGTACGGCGCAGAGGTCCCATCGCGACAAGCGGAGCGAGGGCCACGCACCATGCGCGGGTGCGGGCGGGGTCGGGCAGGAGGGCGAGGCCGTCGTCGAGGGTGCCGCCGGCCGACAGCGTCAGGTAGGCCCAGTCGACGGCGTCGAACGCGGCATCGCCGTGGCACGGGCGCGGGTCGATGGCGACGATGCCGCGATCCGGCCCGGCGTCGAGGACGTTGCCGGGGTGCAGGTCGCCGTGGACGAGGGCGATCGGACCGGTCGTGGCGAGCATGGCGGCGCGGGCGCGGCCGGTGTGCAGCAGCTGCCACGGCAAGTGCGCTTCGGCGCCCGAGCCGCGCAGGCGGCGTTCGGCGAGGTCGAACATCGCGTGGACGCGCTCGAGCTGGGTCGGGAACGCGCCGGTGACCGGCACGCCGTGGAGCTGGCCGAGCAGGTCGCGGACCTGGTCCCACGGGATCTCGGCGTCGGTCAGGGTGGTGCCGGGAGTGAGGCCTTCGAGCAGGAGCGCACCTTCGGCGAGGTCGGTGTCGAGCACCTGCACGACCCGCGGGAGGGATGCCCACGCCCGCAGCGCCGTGGCTTCGGCCGACACGATCGCGGGGTCGGGGCAGAGTTTCAGCACGCGCGGTCCGGCCGGGCTGTCGCACAGCAGCGTGCGGCCCGTGTTGCCCGGGCGGGCCTCGCGCACGGTGAGGTCCCAGCGGGTGGCCAGGCGCGTGACGAGGGCGGGCAGCCCGTCGCACCACGGTTCGACCGCGGGACCGAACCGGTCGAGCAGGCGGGCGCGGGCGGCGGTGTCGAGCGCGTCGGTCAGAACAGCGGCCAGGGGATGGCGCGCCAGTCGTCGCCCGGTTCGGGGAAGACGGCCTCGGCGAGCAGGAAGTCGGTGCGTTGTTCGAGGGCGCGGATCTCGAACGTGGTCAGGTGCTCACCGAGGGCGGCGCCGAGCTGCCCGTCGAGGTCCGAGCGCAGCTTCCGCAGCTTCTCCGCGGTCTCGGCGCCGAGGGGTTCACCGATCCAGCCCCACAGCACGGTCCGTAGCTTGGGGTCGGTGTGCAGGCAGATGCCGTGGTCCACGCCGTAGACGCGGCCGTCGGTACCGGCGAGCAGGTGCCCGCCCTTGCGGTCGGTGTTGTTCACGACGACGTCGAGCACGGCCAGCTCGCGCATGCCGGGGTGGTCGGCGTGGACCAGCACCGCCGGTTCACCGAGCCGGTCGTGGGCGTGCAGCACGGTGCGCCAGCCTTCGGGGACCTCGTCGGGCGCGCAGACGTCGACGAGCTCGTCCTCTTCGGCGGTCTCCACCCACAGCTGGACCATGCCGGGTCCGAACGGCCCGTCGCGCAGCACCGTGGGCGGGATGGCGCCGAGCCCGCTGCGGTCGGCGATCATGGCGGTCGCGACTTCGCGGCCGGCGAGCGTGCCGTCGGGGAAGTCCCACAGCGGCCGCTCGCCCGACACTGGCTTGTACACCACGCGGCCGGTGACGCCGTCGAGCTCGATCGCGCAGAAGAGCGTGACGTTGGAGGCGTCGACGAGCCGGCCCTCGACGTCGATGCGCCCGTGGGTGACGAACTCGCGGGCGGCGGGGTCCGTCGGCTCCGGAGCGGTGGTCGCCACGCTCGGCCTCAGTCCTCGGCCACGTCGACGTCGCGGCGGTAGCCGTTCTGCCGCGGGCAGATGTGCCCGGTGGGATCGAGGGGCTCGCCGCACAGCGGGCAGGGCTTGCGGCCGGCGTTGACGACGCGGTCGGCGCGCTCGGCGAACGCGCGGGCGGCAACCGGCGTGAGGAAGACCCGCACGGCGTCGGGCCCTTCCTCGGTGTCGTCGAGCACGACGGTCTCGTCGACCTCACCTTCGGTGATCGCGAGCAGTTCGATCACAACGGCGCTGGAGTCGGCGTCCCAGCCCAGGCCCATGGTCCCGACGCGGAACTCCTCCTCGACGGGCACCGTGAGCGGGTCCACGTCGAGCTGGTCCTCGGGAACGTCGGCGGGCACGTCGGCGCCGAAGCGGCTGGCGACCTCCTCCAGCAGCGAGCTGAGGCGCTCGGCGAGTACGGCCACCTGCTGTTTCTCGATCGTCACGCTGATCGTCCTGACATCTTCCGACGCCTGGAGGTAGAACGTGCGATCGCCGGGCTCGCCGACGGTTCCGGCGACGAACCGGTCGGGCTTGCGGAAGACGTGGATTACGCGAGACATAGCACCCCCGACCCTAGGCCACAGGCGCTTGATCGGCATCCGCCGCCCCTGGTTGGCGGGATTTCGGTGCGGTACGTGCGGGTGCGGACACGCTGCGGATCGCCGTTAGGCTTTCCGGGTGCCACAGATCTCTGCATACGGAACCTGGACCTCACCCGTTTCGGCAGCGGACGTCGCGGCGGCGGGGGGAGGCGCGCAGTGGCTCACGACGGTCGGTGACGAGCTGTGGTGGGCCGAAGCGCGTCCCGCGGAGGGCGGCCGGGTGGCCCTGGTGCGGGAGGTGCCGGGCGGTGGCGTCGAGGACGTGCTGCCGGCGCCGTGGAACCTGCGCAACCGCGTCCACGATTACGGCGGCCGGCCCTGGGTGGTGGCCGGCGGGGTGGTGGTGTTCACGCACTGGGCCGACCAGCGCGTCTACGCCTCCGTCGACGGCGTGGTGACGCCGCTGACGCCGGAACCGGCCGAGCCGCAGGGCGTGCGCTACGGCGACCTGCGTCCCGGGCGCGAGGGTGAGGTGTGGGCGGTGCGCGAGCGCAGCACCGGCCCGCGGCGCACGGACATCGCGCGGGAGCTCGTGGCGATCTCGCTCGCCGGCGCCCCCGAGCGCGTCCTGGTCGAGGGGCATCGGTTTTTCACCGCCCCACAGCTTTCACCCGACGGCGCGCACGCGGCGTGGCTGGCCTGGGACCACCCGGCGATGCCGTGGGACGGCACGGAGCTGTTCGTCGCGCCGGTCGGCGCGGACGGCGTGTTCGGGGCGGCCAAGGTGCTCGCCGGTGGCCGGGACGTCGCGGTGTGCCAGCTGGAGTGGGAGACAGCGGACGCGCTGCTGGCGCTGCTGGACCCGGAAGGCTGGTGGAACCTGCACCGCATCTCGCTCGACGGGTCGGTGACGAACCTGGCGCCGGTGGAGCAGGAGTTCGGCGGCGCGATGTGGAAGCTCGGGGCGAGCTGGTTCACCCCGCTGGGTGGCGGCCGGCACGCCGTCCTCGCGTCGGGGCAGCTGGCGGTGCTCGACGAGCACGACGGTTCGGTGACGCGCGTGGCCGAGGAGCTGAGCGAGTGGTCGGCCTCGGGGCTGGCCGCCGTGCCGGGTGGGGTCGCGGGGATCGCGGCCGGCGCCGACCGCGAGAGCGCCGTGGTGCGCGTCGATCTCGGGGCGGGCACCTGGACGGCGCTGACGCCGCAGCCGGCCGACCTGCCGGCGAAGGAGTACCTGCCGGTGCCGCAGGAGCGCGTGTTCACCGCGGCCGACGGCGCCCGGATCCCCGCGTTCGTGTTCCCGCCGGCCAACCCGGACTTCGTCGCGCCCGAGGGTGAGCGGCCGCCCTACCTGGTCCACGTGCACGGCGGGCCGACCGGGCGCAGTGACGCGGCGCTGGACCTGACCGTCGCGTACTTCACCAGCCGCGGCATCGGCGTCGTGGCGGTGAACTACGGCGGGTCGACCGGCTACGGCCGGGCGTTCCGCGAGCGGCTGCGCGAGCAGTGGGGGGTCGTGGACGTCCAGGACTGCGTCGCGGTGGCCGAGGCGCTCGTGGCCGAGGGCTCGGCCGACGCGGCGCGCCTGGCGATCCGCGGCGGCAGCGCGGGCGGGTTCACCTCGGCGGCGTCGATCACGATGACCCGCACCTACGCGGCCGCGACGATCAAGTTCCCGATCCTCGACCTCGCGACCTGGACCGGCGCGGGCGGCGAAACCCACGATTTCGAGTCGCAGTACCTCGAGGGGCTGGTCGGGCCGTACCCGGAGACCGAGCAGCGCTATCGGGAGCGCTCGCCGATCACGCACGCGGGGTCGCTGGCCGGCCCGGTGTTGTTCCTGCAGGGGCTGGAGGACCAGATCTGCCCGCCGGAGCAGGCGGACCGGTTCGTCGCGGGCTTGGCCGGCAGCGGCGTCGAACACGCCTACCTGCGGTTCCCGGGTGAGCAGCACGGGTTCCGGCGTGCGGAGACGATCGTGACGGCGCTGGAGGCGGAGCTGTCGTTCTACGGGCAGGTGTTCGGGTTCGCGACGCCCGACGTGCCGAAGCTGGAACTCGCGCGATGAGACCACCACGGTTGGTGGCGGGTGACACGGTGGCGCTGATCGCGCCGTCCGGGCCGGTCGCGCCGGACCTGCTCGACGCGGCGCTGCCCGTGCTGCGCGGGTGGGGCGTGAAGGTCCGCGTGGGTGACGCGGTGCGCGGCTCGGGGGCCGGGTACCTGTCGGCGCCGGACGAGGTGCGGGCGGCCGAGTTCACCGATGCGTGGCTCGACCCGGAGGTCGCGTGTGTCCTGGCCGCGCGTGGCGGGTACGGCGCGCAGCGGATGCTGGAGCTCCTCGACTGGTCCGCGCTGCGCGCGGCCGGACCGAAGGTGCTGGCCGGGTCGTCCGATGTGACCGCGCTGCACCGCGCCGTCGCGACGCACCTGGACCTGGCCACGCTGTTCTGCCCCATGCCGGCTTCGGTCCTGTTCGACGAGGCGGCGGCCGAACACCTTCGGCACACGCTGTTCGAACCCGAACGCACCCGCGTGCTGCGCGCCCCAGGCTCGGACGTGCTCGTGCCGGGCCGCGCGTCGGGCGTGCTGGTGGGCGGGAACCTGTCGCTGCTCGCCGCGGGCGTGGGCACGCCGGAGCGGGGTTCGGCGCACGACGGGATCGTGCTGCTGGAGGACGTGACCGAGAGCGCCTACCGGATCGACCGGATGCTCACGCAGCTGCTGCGTTCCGGCTGGTTCGCCGGGGCGCGCGCGGTGGTGCTCGGTTCGTGGGCCGCGTGCGGCGATCCGGCGGAGATCCGCGCGCTGCTGCTGGAGCGCCTGGCACCCCTGGAGGTCCCGGTGCTGGGCGACTTCGGGTTCGGGCACGTGGCGTCGTCGCCGACGCTGCCGCTGGGCGCGCGGGCGTCGCTGGACACCGAACTCGCCACGATCACCCTCGACTCCCCCGCCCTGGCCTGATCATGCGCCTGTCCGCTTCGGAAGCACGGGCCCGCTTCGCCGCTTCGCGGGTGGCCCGCCTCGCGACCGCGTCGGCCTCCGGCGTCCCGCACCTGGTCCCGGTGACCTTCGCCGTGGCCGGCGACGAGATCGTCTTCGCGGTCGATCACAAACCCAAGTCCACGACCTCCCTGCGGCGCCTGGCGAACATCGCGGAGAACCCGTCGGTGACCTTCCTGGTCGACGTCTACTCCGACGACTGGACGCAGCTGTGGTGGGCCCGTGCGGACGGCGTGGCCCGCGTGCTGGACGCCTCCTCGCGCGCCGAACCGGTGTCGTGGCTGGTGGCGAAGTACCCGCAGTACACGGAGCATCCGCCGGAGCACGCGGTGGTGTCCACGGTGGTCCGGTCCTGGCGCGGCTGGGCGGCTTCGTAACAGTCATCCGGTGATCGACGATCTTGGTGCCGTGCACAGACGGATCTTGTGGAAAACGGTGGTGTTGTCCGGTCTTGCGGTGCTGGCCGTGGGGTGTTCCTCCGGTTCGGCGCAGCCGCCGGTCGGTTCGGCACCGAAGCCGTCGCCCGTGTCGAGCAACGCGCCCCCTTCGTCGGTGGTGCATCCGCCGACGCTCGAGCGGTTGCTGCCGACCGAGAATGAGTTGGCGGAGGTCGGGCAGGACGAGTATGTGCAGCCCGTCGAATACATCATCGGCGCGACCACGCCGTTGCGGCTGGTGTACGCCTGTGGGGTGCCGCAGCCGTGGGACTCGAAGGCGAAGCTGGGTGCGCAGGCACGCTCGGGCGACCAGAACGGGCAGATCGCACAGCTCGTGGCCGAGTACGACGGCTACACGGGAGCCCAGATCGTGGCTGGCGTGAAGAAGGCGCTCGCCTGCGGCCACGTGACGATCAAGGACGAAGACTTCGGTTCCATCGGCGAGTTCACGGCGCCGAAGGTGGCGGATGCGCAGTACGGGTTCTGCGCAGCGCCGACCGATGGAATCAAGGTCAACGTCTGTGTGCTGGTGATCGCCAACGGCGACCGTGCGGAGTCATTGGTCTACAAGGGCAAATTCGGAACGGGCAAGGCGGCAGGCCAAGCGGTGGTGAAGAAGGTCGCGCCGTTGTTCGCCGACGCCCTCGGACGGCCCTAGTCGAGAGAGGCGGTCGTCGGAGCCGCGGGGAGGAACTCTTCGTCCCGCGGTTTCCGCCACGCCGTGATGAGACCCAGCGGGTCCGGTCGCAGCAGGGACGCGGCCGCGTAGAGGCTGACCACGACGACGATCGCGATGAACCACCAGTCGTAGAGGGCCTGTTCGCCAGTCGGGTAGTAGACGAGGGTGACGAAGACCGACACCGCCACGACCGCGGAGAGGTTGCGCCGCTCCCAGGGGAACGCCGAGATGAGCACGAAGCCCCACGTGAGGTACCACGGCAGGGTCGGCGGCATGAGGATCGCGACGGCCAGCAGGGTGATGGCGGCGCGGTAGACGGCCTGGGGGCCGCCGTCGCGGGAGAGCCACCACTGGCGGATGCCGAAGGCGGCCAGGGCGAGCATGGCGAGGGCGCGGGCGACCGTCACGAACGGCGAGGACGGGACGTTGGCGACGAGGTGCACGAGGTTGTACACGGCTTCGCCGATGCCGGTCGGGAAGTTGAGCCAGTTCGCGATGAGCTGGGGTGCCTTGAGGCCCGACCACCAGCCGAGGTTGAGCGAGCCGAGCGAGAGCCAGGTGCCGGCGACGAACACGGGCAGGAAGAGCCCGACGGACGCGGCGCCGGCCTTGAAGAAGTTCTTCACCTTCGACTCACCGCTCATGTTCGCGGCCCACATCCACACGAGAAAGGGCAGCGCGACGGCGGCGGTCGGTTTGATGAGCATGCCGATGGTGACGAGCACGACCGCGACGACGTGCTTGCGTTCGAGCGCGGCGAGGACGCCGGTGGTGAGGAACCCGAGCATCATCAGGTCGTTGTGGGGGCCGCCGAAGAGGTGGATGACCATCATCGGGCTGGCGACCGCGAGCCACAGCGCCACGGGCAGTTTGCCGCCGAGGTGCTTGACGAGCCGCGGCAGCGCCCACAGCGTCATGCCGAGCCCGACGAGCAGGACGACGCGGGTGAGGATCACGCCGGCGATCATGTTGTCCTGCGTGACGGACACGATGCCCTTGGAGATCAGCAGGAACAGCGGCCCGTACGGGGCGGGGGTGGTCTGCCACAGGGGGTGCACGTTCTGCACGACGTTGGGCAGCACGTCGAGTTCGGCGGGGCCGTTGGCGTACGGGTCGAGCCCGTAGAGCAGCTGGGCGCCCTGGCCGAGGTAGGAGAACACGTCGCGGGTGAACAGCGGCGGCGACACCAGCAGGGGAGCCATCCAGCACAGCGCGGCGACCAGGATGGGCTTGCTGCCGATGCGGCCGGCGAGCACGTAGCGGCCGAGGCGGACCCACGCCCACACGACGAGCGCGAAGCCGAGGTAGAGCAGCCCGTTGGCGAGCGCGCGGCCGTGGCCGTAGCGGATCCACGACAGCGGGCCGTGGCCGAGGACGGGGTCGCGGATCAGGATGCCACCGGCGCCGAGCGCGGCGAGCATGAGCAGCGTGGTCCCGATGGTGCCCATCGCGATCGTGCGGTACGGGAACCGCGAGGGCGTGAAAAGCTGCGCGTCCGGGGCGCTGATCACGGACGGCTGCGCGGAGTCGGTGGTGGTCGCCATTTCGATCCAGGAGATTACCGGGTGAATCTTCGCCTCACCGCACGGGCTCCCGCACGGACGGTGTTCGCGCACCTGTTCGCACGCGGTGTGCGCGGTTGGCCCGGTTTCGCGCGGTCGATCCTGGTCGGAGCGGGTTGTGTCCTCGTGAGCCGGCTCGACCCTACGCCGCGGTGAGGAGCCGGCGCCGGACCTCGTCCAGCGCGGCGGCGCTCGCACCGGCCGCCAGGAGGTACTGGCGGGCGTCGAAGCCGTCGAGGGTGGTGAGCAGGGCGTCGGTGGTGGTGGTGCCGCGCCGGGTGAGGATGGCTCTGATCATCGGGCTTTGGTCCGCGACACCGAGTGCTGCGTAGAAGGGCCGGACCGCTTCGGTGGACAGGTCGTAGTCGGCGGCGATGGCTTCGGGTTCGACGTCGGCGAGGGACAGCAGCAGGAGCGCGGTCAAGCCGGCGCGATCCCGGCCGGAGCCGCAGTGGAACAGGACGCCGCCGGGTTCGGTTCGGGCGATGGCCTCGATGAGCGCGGCGCAGCGCGCGCCTTTGTGGTGGAGGAAGAGCGGGTAGTAGAGCGGGCTGCCGTCGAGTTTTTCGTCGCTGATGCAGCGCCAGAGCTCGACGTCGTCGACGTCGTCGAGCGGGACTTCGACGCGGGTGATGCCGGGCGGTGTGACGGCCCCGCTGGGGTCGGCGGCCAGCCGTGCCGAACCGGCGAACCCCGGCTGCTCTGCGTGGGGCCGGATCTCGGCGGGGTTGCGCAGGTCGATCACGGTCCGGAGGCCGGCTGCCCGTGCCTGGGCCCAGCCGGTCCCGGTGACGAACCGCAGGTCGGCTGCGCGGTAGAAGGCGGCGCGGCGGGTGGTGCCGCCCTCGCGAGTCGGCAGGTCGCCGAGGTCTCGGGTGTTGAAGAAGCCGTCCCAGGTGACTGCCCGGGCCACGTCAGTGCCCGGTTCCCGCGCGTTGGGCGGTGCCGCCGGGCAGGGCGGCGAGCAGGGAGCGGGTGTACTCGTGGCGGGGGTCGAGCAGGACCTGTTCGACGGTGCCGGTTTCGACGAGTTCGCCGCCGTACATCACGGCGACGCGGTCGGCGATGTTCCAGGCGAGGCCGAGGTCGTGGGTGATCACGAGCCCGGCGAGGCCGAGTTCGCGGCGCAGCCGCAGCAGCAGGGCGAGGATCTCCCCGCGCACGGATGCGTCGAGGGAGGCGACGGGTTCGTCGGCGACGAGCACGGCCGGTTCGAGCGCCAGGGCGCCGGCGATGACCACGCGCTGGCGCTGGCCGCCGGACAGTTCGTGGGGCAGGCGGTCGAGGAACTTCTCCGGGGGCCGTAGTTCGGCGGCTTCGAGGGCGCGCAGCACGGTGTCGCGTTCGGCGGGCAGGCCGTGGATACGCGGGCCTTCGGCCACGGCTTCGTAGACGGTGTGGGCGGGGTTGAGGGCGCTGGTGGGGTCCTGCAGCACGAGCTGGACCTTGCGCCGGTACGCCCGCAATGCGGCGCCGCCGGTGGGGATGGGCTGCCCTTCGTGGCGGACGGCGCCGGAGTCGGCTTTCTGCAGGCCCAGCAGCGTGCGCGCGAGGGTGGTCTTGCCGGAGCCGGACTGGCCGACGAGCGCGACGATCTCGTCGCGGCCGACCGTGAGGTCGACGCCGTTGACGGCGTGGATGCGTTTGCCGGTGCGGTCGCGGAAGCTCACGTGCAGGTCCACCGCTTCGAGCAGCGGGGTGTCGCCCGGGCCGGCGCGGTGTTCGGGTTCCGGGGGCAGCGGGGTGCTGGTGGCCGGGGCGAAACGGGACACCGGGTCGCCGACGGTGGGGAACGCGGCGGCGAGTGCGCGGCTGTGCTCGTGGTGCGGGTCGGTCATGAGCTCGGCGCTGGGGCGTTCCTCGACGACTTGCCCGTCGTACATGACGGCGATGCGTTCGCAGGTCGCGGCGAGCACGGACAGGTCGTGGCTGATCATCACGAGCCCGATGTCCTGCTCGGCGACGAGCTTGGACAGCAGTTCGAGGACCTGCGCCTGCACGATCACGTCGAGTGCGGTGGTGGGTTCGTCGGCGATCACCAGGCGGGGTGAGCACGCCAGCGCCATCGCGATCATCACGCGCTGTTTCTGTCCGCCCGACAGTTCGTGGGGGTAGGCGCCGGCGCGCGCGGGCGGGAGGTCGACCTGTTCGAGCAGTTCGGCGACGCGGGCTTTGATCCTGGCCTCGCCGGGCTGCGGCCCGTCTTCGGGCGGGTGCAGGCGCAGGGGTTCGGCGATCTGCTCGCCGATGCGGCGCACGGGGTTGAGGGCGTGCATCGCGCCCTGGAACACCACGGACGCTTCGGCCCAGCGCACTGCGCGCAGCCGGCCCCAGCGCATGCTGGTGACGTCTTCTCCGTCGAGCAGGATCTGGCCGGTGACCTGGGCGCTGCGCGGCAGCAGGCGCAGCACGCTCATGGCGACGGTGGATTTGCCGGAGCCGGACTCCCCCGCCACGCCGAGCGTGCCGCCGGCTTCCAGGCGCAGGTCGACGCCGCGGACGGCGGGGACGTCGCCGCTGCCGGTGCGGTAGGTGACGCCGAGGTTCTTGAGTTCGAGCAGGGCGGTCACGAGTGTTGTCCTTTGAGCCTGGGGTTCAGCACCGTCTCCAGCCCGCGGCCGACCAGGGTGAAGAACAGCACGACGAGCACGATCGCGAGGCCCGGCGGGAGCAGGTTCCACCATGCCCCGCGGCTGACGGCGCCGTTGTTGAGGGCGGTCTCGAGCATCGCGCCCCAGGAGATGGAGCTGGGGTCGCCGACGCCGAGGAACGACAGGGTTGCGTCGGCGATGATCGAGTTGCCGACGACGAGGGTGGTGTTGGCGAGTACGAGGGGCGCGACGCCGGGCAGGACGTGTTTGCCGACGACGTGCAGGTGGCCGCCGCCGAGGGCGCGGGAGCGCTCGATGTAGGGGCGGCTTTCGATGGTGAGGGTCTGGGCGCGCACCAGCCGGGCGGTGCTGGGCCAGGCGGTGACGCCGATGGCGAGCACGATCGTCCAGATGCCCTGGGGCAGGACCGCCGACAGCGCGATCGCGAGCACCAGTGACGGCAGGACGAGGAAGAAGTCCGTGAACCGCAGCAGGATCGTGGAGAGCCAGCCGCCGAAGTGCGCGGCGGTGATGCCGATGACGGTGCCGATGAGCACGGACAGCACGGTGGCGGCGAATCCGACGAGCAGCGAGATGCGGGTGCCCCACATCGTCAGCAGGAGCACGGAGCGGCCGTCGATGTCGGTGCCGAGCCAGAACTGCCCGTCGGGTGGGCTGAGCGGGTGGCCGGTGGCTTTGGTGACGTCGAGGCCGTCGGAGTCGCTGATGACCGGCAGCAGCAGGGCGAGCAGGACGGTGAGCACGAGCAGGACCAACCCGGTGAGCGCGGCTTTCTGGCCGGCGAACTCGTGCCAGGTGCGGGTGATCCCGGCGCGGCGGCGGCGCCACGCGATGGCGCGCGGGGTCTCGGACAGAGCGGGGGCGGTCATGCGGTGCGCACCCTCGGGTCGAGCACGCGGTAGAGCAGTTCCGCGAGCAGGTTCATCAGGACGACGGCGCCGGCGAGCACGACGAAGACGCCTTGCAGCACCGGCAGGTCCGGGCCGTGGAGGGCGTCGTAGGTGAGCTGCCCGAGGCCGGGCCAGGAGAACACGGCCTCGACGGTGACGGCGCCGGAGACGACCATGCCGAACTGCATGAACACGAGCGTCACGGTGGGCAGCAGCGCGTTGGGCACGGCGTGGCGGCGGCGGACGAGGTCGTCGCGCAGGCCCTTGGCGCGGGCAGTGGTGAGGTAGTCGGCGTTCATCTCCCCCAGCAGCGACGAGCGCATCACCAGCATGTACTGCGCGTAGAACACCGCCAGCAGCGTCACGCACGGCAGGACCAGGTGGTGCAGCACGTCGAGGCCCTGGGCGAGGAAGCCGGGGCCGGCGTCGGGTGAGTGCATGCCGCGGCTGGGGAACAGGCCGCCGGTGACGACGAGCAGCAGCAGGCCGAGCCAGAACTGCGGCACCGACCACAGGGTCAAGGCGATGCCGGTCTGAGTGCGGTCGAAGAAGCTGTCGCGTTTCCACGCGGCGCGGATGCCGAGCCACAGCCCGAGGGCGACGGCGAGCACGGTGGCGCTGCCGACGAGCAGGACCGTGGGCCACAGGCGTTCGCCGATCATGTCGAGCACGGGCCGGCGTTCGATGTAGGAGGTGCCGAAGTCGCCGCGGAACAGGCCGGTGAAGTAGTCCCAGAACTGGGTGAGCAGGGGCTTGTCGATGCCGAGGCGGTCGCGCAGTTCGGCGATCTGGGCGGGGTCGGTGGGCCGTTCGCGGACCATGAACGCCACGGGGTCGCCGGGCAGGAGCCGGAACAGCAGGAAGCCGAGCACGATCACGAGCAGGATGCTGGCGATCGCTTCGGCGACCTTCGTCGCGACGAACCGGAGGGTCCCGGTCCCACCTCGGTGCTCGTCGGGGTCGACGAGCACCGAGGCCTGGTCGGAGGAGGTGAGTGCCTGAGTCAAGACCGACTACTCCCGGTCGTCCGCCGACTTGCCGCGCCGGCCGATGATGATGCCGCCGCCGACGAGGACGACGAGCACGACCACGCCGATCACGACCCACAGGACCGCGTTCGACCCGCCGCTGTCGCTCGCGGTGGCCTCGGTTCCGGCGGGCACGGCGCCGTAGACGCCCCAGTAGCCGGTCTGCTCGAGGATCGCGCCCGAGGGCTGCGGCTGCGTCTGGAAGCCGGAGAACTTGTCGGAGCGGTAGGCCTCGAGCGCGTTGTCGTAGTCGAGGACGACGTTGACGGCCTGGCTGTAGAGACGTGCCTGGGCCTGCTTGACGTAGCCGGCGCGGGTGGCCGGGTCGGTGTCGGTGAGCTGCTTTTCGTACAGCGCGTCGTACTGCGGGTCGCAGAAGAACGTGTCGGTGGTGGCGCCCTTGCCCTCGGCGTTGGGGCGGGCGGCGCAGGTGTGCAGCGCGAGCGCGTAGTCCGGGTCGGGGTTGGTGGCGTAGCCGGAGATCGCGAGGTCGTAGTTGCCGGCGGTGGTGCGGTCGTTGAGTTCCTCGTCGGACACGAGTTCCTGCTTGACCGAGATGCCGATGTCGTGCAGCCAGCCCGTGACGTACTGGGCGGTGCGCTGGTCGAACGCGCGGTTGGCGTGGCCGGTCAAGCGCAGTTCGAGGCGCGCGCCGCCGGGGGCGACGCGGATGCCGTCCTGGCCCTTGGTGTAGCCGGCTTCGTCGAGGGCCTTGTTCGCGGCGGCCACGTCGAACTTGCGGGCCTCGTTCGGCGCCGGATCCCAGTGGTAGCCGGAGTAGATCGGCGGGACGACGCCGCCGCCGAGCTGGCCGTAGCCGCCCATGACCTTGTCCACGATGGTCTTCGGATCGATCGCCTCGGCGATCGCTTGGCGCAGCCGCAGGTCCTTGAGCACGGGGTTGCCGTTGCCGATCGGCTTGTTGTTCACGTCCTCGACGCCGAAGTTGATGTTGATCTCGTTGTAGCGGCGCCCGGGTGCCTTGTTGGTCGCGATGTTCGGCTGGCCTTTGAGGGCGTCGAACTGGGTCGGGGTGAGGCGGTTGATCACGTCGACCTCACCCTGCTTGAGGGCGTTGACGGCGGCTTCGACATCCTTGAACACGAGCAGCTGTAGCTCGTCGACCTTCGGCGCGCCGCGCCAGTAGCTCTTGTTGGCCTTGAACTTCACGTACTCGTTCTGCTTGTACTCGGTGAGCTGGTACGGCCCGTCGCTCACGCCGACCACCGACAGGTCGTCGGTCTTCGGGTCGTTGAGGTCCTTGATCGGTGCCCAGATGTGCTCGGGCACGATCGGCACGTCCAGCAGGTCCATGGTGGCCTGCACGGCCTTGGTCTTGATCACCAGCGTCGTGTCGTCGGGTGCGGACACGCTCTGGAAGTTGGCGACGTAGTTGCCGTTCGCGGTGCGCGCGGTCTCGTCGTCGAGCATGCGCTGGAAGGTGAACGCGGCGTCCTTGGCGGTGACGGGCTGCCCGTCGGACCACTTCACGCCCTGGCGGATCTTGAAGGTCCAGGTGAGCTTGTCGGGCGAGGTCGTCCACGACTCGGCGAGCGCGGGCGACGCCTCGGCCTTGTCCGCCGAGGGAATGGTGAGGAACTCGTAGATGAACCGCCCGACCTGCGTCGAGGCCGCGAGCGACGCGGTGAACGGGTTCAGGTGGTCGATCCCGGTCGTGAGAGCCACGCGCAGTACTTTCGGCTGCGCCGGCTGCTGCGCCGCGGCTGTGGCCGCCAACGGCAGGACCGCCATCGTTCCCGCTGTGAGTACCCCGATGACGCGGGCGAGCCCGCGCCGAACGTGCTTGATCCGCACTTGAAAACCACCCCTTGTCTGACCCCAGAGCCGAAAAGTAACCACATACCGAGGGAAGGGCGCAATATGTTGCGGCGACTGTGCGTGTCCGATCGTTATCTCCGGCGTGTCGTCACGCGGGGTGACCTCCGGCGTTCCGGCCCCGGCGCGGACGTAGGATGACTAGAGTGCCCGCATGCGGATCTTGGTCTCGGCGGACATGGAAGGCGCCACGGGCGTCACGTGGACCGACGACGTCGTGCCCGGTACCGAGCAGTGGCAGCGATTCCGGCGGCTGTTCACCGGTGACGTCAACGCCGTGCTGGCGGGCCTGTTCGAAGCCGGCGCCACCGACGTGCTGGTGAACGAGGCGCACTCGTCGCAGCGCAACCTGCTGCTGGAGGAGCTGGACCCGCGGGCGCGGATGCTCACGGGGCGCCACAAGCCGTTGTCGATGATGCAGGGTGTCGATTCCGGTGTGGACGGTGTCGTGTTCCTCGGATACCACGCGGGTGCGGGGTTCGACGGGGTGCTGTCGCACACCTACCTGGAGAACCAGATCACCGGGGTGTGGCTCGACGACGTACCCGCGAGCGAGGGCCGGCTCAACGCGGCGCTCGCGGCGGAGTACGGCGTGCCCGTGCTGATGGTCAGCGGCGACGACCAGGCGTGCGACGACGCGCGTGACTACGCCCCGGAGGCGGAGTTGGTGCCGGTGAAGGAGTGCGTGAGCCGGTACGCGGCGATCTGCCTGCCGCCGGCGCGCACGGCCGAATTGCTTAGGGCGGCGGCCGCGGAGTCGTCGGCGCGCGCCGGGCGCGTGGAGCGCACGCCCGGGCGGCACCGGATCGAAGTGGAGTTCGACGCGAGTCACCTGGCGCAGGCGACGGCGGTGATCCCGACGGTGGAGCATATCGGCACCCGGCGCGTCGGGTTCGACGCGCCGAGCATGACCGAGGCGATGAAGGCGTTCAAGGTGGTCACGGCCATCGCGGGCGGGGCGGTGCAGGGCATCTATGGCTGACGTTGCGGACGACGGCGCGGGCGGGACCGTGGTTGATGTTGTCGCGGTGTGCGCCGATCTGATCCGGTTCGACACCACCAACCGCGGTAACGGGGATTCCGCAGGTGAACGCGAAGCTGCGGAGTACGTCGCGGAGTTCCTGGAGCGCCACGGGGTCGCGGCGAAGGTCGTGGAGTCGGCGCCGCGGCGGGCGAACGTGCTCGCGCGGATCCCGGGGACCGACCCGGCGTTGCCCGCGTTGCTGGTGCAGGGGCATCTGGACGTGGTGCCCGCGGACGCGGCCGACTGGTCGGTACCGCCGTTTTCCGGCGAGGTGCGCGACGGGTTCCTGTGGGGCCGCGGCGCGGTGGACATGAAGGATTTCTGCGCGATGGTGCTCGCCGCGGTCGCGTCGGGACTGCGGCCGCGCCGGGACCTGGTGCTGGCGTTCGTCGCGGACGAGGAGGACAAGGGCGAGTTCGGGGCGCACTGGCTGGTCGAGCAGCACCCGTCGCTGTTCGAGGGCTGTGCGGCGGCGATCAGTGAGTCCGGCGGCTACAGCTACCACGTGCCGGCGGCCGACGGGCGGATGGTTCGGCTGTATCCGGTGGGCACGGCCGAACGCGGCACGGCGCACCTCGAGCTGACCGCGCGCGGGCGCGCGGGGCACGGGTCGCGCCCGAACGACGAGAACGCGGTGACGATGCTCGCCGGTGCGCTGCACCGCGTGGCCGCGCACCGCTGGCCGGTGCGGCTGACGCCGACCGTCGAGGCGTTCCTCGAGCGGACCGGCGCGGCGCTGGGGGTGCCGGTGGACCTGTCGTCGAGTGAGGCGGTGGACGCGACGGTCGCGCGGCTGGGTCCGGCGGGGTCGCTGGTCGTGCCGACCGTGCGCAACAGCACCACCCCGACGATGCTCTCGGCCGGCTACAAGGTGAACGTGATCCCGTCGACCGCGACGGCCCAGGTGGACGTGCGGGTGCTGCCCGGCGCGGAGGACGAGCTGTTCGAGGTCCTCGACTCGCTGCTCGGGCCCGGCGTGACGCGGGAGTTCGTGGCGCACCAGCCGCCCGTGCAGGCGCCGGTGGATTCGCCGTGGTTCTCGTCGATGGCCGCGGCGCTGCGCGCCGAGGACCCCCGCGCCGTGGTCGTGCCGTACTGCCTGGGCGGCGGGACGGATGCGAAGGCGTTTTCGAAGCTGGGGATGGCTTGTTACGGCTTCGCTCCCCTGTCGTTGCCCGAAGGCTTCCCGTACCGGGCCCTGGCGCACGGTGTGGACGAGCGCGTGCCGGTGGAGGGCCTGCACTTCGGGACGCGAGTGCTGACGCGGTTCCTCACGGAGTGCTGAGGATCGGGCCAGGTCCAGGCCCTCGACGCTGAGGGCGAGGACCTGGACCTGGCGGCCGGCGGAGTCGTAGAGCATCCGCCTCAGCGTCTTCTTCCGCAGCGTCTTCTTCCGCAGCGGCACGTCCCACCGGCGGCACAGCCGGTCGATGGGGACGGGGAGTTCTCGACGACGCCCGGCCCTGCGGTGACCCGGCCATACGCCCTATTTCGGCGCCTGGAAGCCGCCGGTCTTCTGCTCGAGCAGTTCGGCCAACCGCAGCGGGGTGCGATCTTCGAACGCCGGGCCGATGAGCTGGACTCCGACCGGCAGGCCCTCAAGGGACCGGCCCGCGGGTATGGCGGTGGCGGGCAGGCCGGGCATGGTGGCCAGGCCGGCCCAGACGAGCTGGTCGAAGTACGGGTACTCGACGCCGTCGATGTCGATGCGCCGTTCCAACGGATTGGGGTTGTGGTCGTGCAGGAACGCGGGCGTCGGCGTGATCGGGCACGCCACGGCGTCGAACTGCGCGAACAGCTGCCGCCAGCCGTGGCGGTGGGCCTCGCGGCGGTTGTTCGCCTCGATCCAGTCGCGGTGGCTGAACACCATGGCGCGCAGCCGCACGGCGTCAAGACTCTGGTCGGCCGCGCTCAGTCCGGCGGCGCGGGTCCGCAGCTGCTCGTGCGATTCGATGGGAAAACGCGCCACGGAGCCCGAGATCAGCAATTGCATGTAGAGCGTCGCGGCTTCGGTCAGATCGGGCAGCAGCGGACTGTGCCGTTCGATGCGGGCCCCGGCCTCGACCAGCGCGGCGGCCACCCGGTTCACGCCCGCCCGGACGGCGGACCCGGTCGGAATGAGCGGATGCTCGTCGAGGACCAAGACCCGGAAATCGCCGAGCCGCTCGTGGCGGGCGGGCGGCAGCGCCAAACGGTGCGCCACGCCGAGCGTCAGCGGGTCCGGCCCAGCCATGACGTCGAGCAGGAGCGTGAGGTCGCTGGCGGTGCGCGCCATCGGACCGACGACGGCGAGGTCGAAGTCGACCGGCAATGCCGGCGCGGACGGCGGGACCATGCCGCGGTTCGCGGCCAGTCCCAGTGTCGGCTTGTGCGCGTGGACACCGCAGAAATGCGCCGGGGTGCGCAACGAGCCGGCGAGGTCGGAGCCGATGGACAGCGCGCCGAAGCCACACGCCAGGGCCGCCGCCGACCCGCCGGAGGAACCGCCCGAGGTGCGAGCGTGGTCCCACGGGTTGTTGGTGGTGCCGTAGATCTCGTTGAAGCTCTGGATGTCTTGCAGCCCCAACGGAACATTCGTCTTACCGAGCACCACCGCGCCCGCAGCCTTCAGCCGCGACACCTGCACCGCGTCCTCGGCCGGCACATGGTGCCGGTGCGGCGGCATGCCCCAGGTCGTGGGTAGCCCGGCGATGTTGTAGGACTCCTTGACCGTCACCGGAACACCGAGCAACGGCCGATCCTCGCCGCGGGCGCGCGCCTGGTCGGCACGGTGTGCGGCGGCCCGCGCACGGTCGAAGTCCGGCACACAGATCGCGTTGATCACCTGGTCGTCGCGCTCGATACGGGCGATCGCCTCGTCGATCAATTCCACCGAGGTCACCTCGCCGGCACGTAAAGCAGCCGAAAGCTCGCCGGCCGCGAGAAAACTCCACTCCATGAATCCGAAGCTATCGGCCTGCCGCAGAGGCCATGAAATGTCGCTTCGCGCAACAGGGAAACCGGACGGGCCAGCTGCACCGGCGAAGTCGCGCACTCGTTCTGCCGTCTAAGGCGGCGCACCGCAGGTCACAGGGTCGACCGGGGCCGATTCCACCGGCACCGGCCATGAAATGCCGCGTCATGCAACAGGACGGATGTCTCAATTCTCGTCCGCTGACCGTCGGTGTTCCCGATCGCCATTGGGTCCTGCCCCCAACATCGGTTGCCGACGGGCAATTGTCGCCATTCCGCTGTGGGCGAGGTCCGACGAGAACCGGCAATTCGTCCGGCAGCTTCTGACGGTCCTCCCCGGATCACCCGCGGTAGGCGTTCGGCTTCGAGCACGGCTGGGCGCCACTCGGCGTCCTCGGCGTTCGGGAGGCCGAGGCGTCCGGGAGACGTCGAAAACTGGTCGGAACCGGTGCTCATCGCCCAGGCCTGCAAACACGGCTGGAGCTCGGCGGAAATCGCCGAACGCCTCGGCCTCCCGGACGCCTCGGCCGGGGTGGGAGATGGTCAGAACTCCCGGGTGAAGGTCGCCCACCAGCGGGCGCCGTCGCGGACACGGTCGAGGGAGGTTGCGGTGACGCCGTCGCGGGCGAAGGAGTCCAGTTCGGCGCGGTTGAGCGGCCACGGTGGTCCGGACCATGTCGCGAGGTCGATGCTCTCCTCGGCGACGGCGCCGACGACGAGCGTGCCGCCGGGGGCCAGGAAGGACGACACCGACGCGATCGCCTCGGCGCGGACGGACTTGGGCATCGACTGCACGGTGAGGATTTCGACGACGACGTCGAAGGCGTGGTGCCATTCGGCGGGCGGGTCGAGCAGGTCGGCGGTGCGGTAGGCGACGCGGGTCTCCGGGAAGCGGTTCAGCACGGCCTTGATCGCGCTCGGCGACACGTCGAAGGCCGACGTGCGGAACCCGGCGCCGGCGAGCAGTTCGGCGTCGTCGGCCATCCCGCAGCCGACGACGAGGGCGCTGCGGCCGTCGGCCGGTTGCGTGGCGACCCACGCGGCGAGTTCGGGGCTGGGTTCCCCGCGGAACCACGGGACGACGGCCTCGCCCGTTTCGGCCGCGGCGTAGAGCGGTTCGAACCACCCGGTCGGATCGCCGGCCGCGAGTGCGGCGCCGGCCCGGCGGCGAGCGGCTTCGTCGGCGGCGATCGCGGCGGCGGCCGAATCGGGGCCGGTCACGCGGGTTCGCGCGTGATCGGCGCCTGTGGGGTGCGTTCCGGTCTGGCCGGTCGGATCGGTGGGCATGTGTCCCCTTATACCGGTGGCGCGGATCCGGGTGCGGGATTTCGGCTCGCCTCACCCGGGGGAACGGGGCCGGAGCGCCGGATGAGCCAGCGGGTACGTCCGGCGTTGTCCGTTTCCGGCCAGGTTTGCCCACCGGATCTTGACATCGATGTCAGGCAGGAGTTTCCCTTCCGTAGCGCCGCCGCTGGGGGAACCTGCGCGCGCGGGCGCGCCCCGAACCCCGACGAGCTGGGAGCAACGATGCCCCGAAGCGCCAGACCCGTCCACGCCGCGCTGGTCGCGGTCGTGACGGCGGCCGGATTGGTCGCCCTGCCGGTGACCGCGGTCGCCGCGGCGGAGGTTCCTCCGCCGGACTTCTCCTCCTCGTTCGAGCCGACCGATCCGCAGCCGACGTGGCAGGACACCGTTGACACCGACGCGGCGGGCGAGCCGCGCACGTCGGGGGTCAATGGGGCGAACGGTGCCACGATCCCGGGTGACATCCGGGGCAAGGTGACCGAGACGAGTGCGAGCAGCGAGAACACCGACGGTGGTGAGGTTTCGGCGAACCTGGTCGACGGCACGACCGACACGAAGTGGCTTTCGTGGGAGCCCACGGCGTGGGCGCAGATCACGTTGGCGGAGCCGGTGGCGATCACGCACTACGCGCTCAGCTCGGCCAACGACTTCCCCGGCCGTGATCCGCAGGACTGGACGCTGCAGGGCTCGAACGACGCGCAGTCGTGGACAGACCTGGACAAGCAGTCGGGGCAGTCGTTCGACGCGCGGTTCCAGGAGCACGAGTACAAGCTCGCGGCGCCGTCCGCGGCCTACCGGTACTACCGGCTGGACGTGACGCGCAATCACGGCGACGGCATCATGCAGGTTTCGGAGCTGCTGCTGGCCAACGACGATCCGGCGCCGCCGCCGTTGCCGAACATGCGCAGCTACGTGGACGCGGGCCCGACGGGCGGGTACACGAACAAGAGCCGGGTCGGGTTCACCGGGAAGAAGGCGTTCCACTACGCCGGCACGCAGACCGCGGCCGGGCACGGGTATTCGTACAACAAGGTCTTCGACGTGAACCTGCCGGTGGTGGCGTCGACCGAGCTGTCGTACAAGGTGCAGCCACAGTTCACGGGCAACGACCTGAAGTACCCGAGCACGAACGTCGCGATCGACCTGGCGTTCACCGACGGCACCTACCTGAGCGGGCTGGGGGCGACGGACCAGTACGGGTTCCCGCTGTCGCCGCAGGGCCAGGGCGCGAGCAAGGTGCTCTACGCCAACCAGTGGAACCTGGTGCGGTCGGCGATCGGCACGGTCGCGGCGGGCAAGACGATCGACCGGATCCTCGTGGGCTACGACAACCCGAACGGCCCGGGTGCGTTCCAGGGGTGGCTCGACGACGTGAAGATTTCGGCGACGCCGACGCCCCCGGCGAGCCTGCGCCCGAGTGACAACGTGCTGACCACGCGCGGGACGATGGCCAACGGCACGTTCTCGCGGGGCAACAACTTCCCGGCGACGGCGGTGCCGCACGGGTTCAACTTCTGGACGCCGGTGACGGCGGCCGGGTCGTCGGACTGGCTGTACAACTACCACTCGCAGAACAACGCGGACAATCTGCCGGTGCTGCAGGCGTTCTCGGTGAGCCACGAGCCGAGCCCGTGGATGGGTGACCGGCAGAGCTTCCAGGTGATGCCCTCGGCCGCGGCGGGGGTGCCGGACGCGAACCGCGACGCGCGGGCGCTGCCGTTCCGCCACGACAACGAGGTTGCGCGGGCGCACTACTACGGGGTGACGTTCGAGAACGGGATCAAGACGGAGATCGCACCGACCGATCACGCGGCGGTCATGCGGTTCTCGTTCCCGGGTGCCGACTCGAGCCTGATCTTCGACAACGTGAACAACTCGGGCGGGCTGACGCTCGACCCGGCTTCGGGCACGCTGACCGGCTACTCGGACGCGAAGAGCGGCCTGTCCGCGGGGGCGGGGCGGATGTTCGTCTACGCGACGTTCGACAAGCCCGTGACCGCGGGGGCGAAGCTTTCCGGGCAGGGCCGGGACAACGTGACCGGGTACCTGCGGTTCGCCGCGGGCGCGGACAAGACGGTGACGATGCGGATCGCGACGTCGCTGATCAGCGTGGAGCAGGCGAAGAATAACCTGGAGCAGGAGATCGGGCCGACCGCGACGTTCGACTCCGTGCGCGACGCCGCGCAGCAGGCGTGGGACAAGCAGCTCGGCGTGGTCGAGGTGCAGGGTGCGTCCAAGGACCAGCTGGAGACGCTGTACTCGAACCTGTACCGGTTGTTCCTGTACCCGAACTCGGCGTTCGAGAACACCGGCACCCCGCAGGCCCCGGTGTACAAGTACGCCAGTCCCGTGGCGGCGAAGGCGGGTGCGGACACCGCGACGCAGACCGGGTCGAAGATCGTCGACGGCCAGATCTACGTCAACAACGGGTTCTGGGACACCTACCGCACGACGTGGCCGGCGTATTCGCTGCTCACGCCCGACATGGCCGGGAAGATGGTCGACGGGTTCGTGCAGCAGTACCGCGACTCGGGCTGGATCGCGCGCTGGTCCTCCCCCGGTTACGCGGACCTGATGACGGGCACGAGCTCCGACGTCGCGTTCGCCGACGCCTACCTCAAGGGCGTGACGAACTTCGATGTGAAGTCGGCCTACGACGCGGCGCTGAAGGACGCGACGGTGACGCCGCCGAACTCGGCGGTGGGCCGCAAGGGCCTCGACCAGTCGATCTTCCTCGGTTACACGCCGAACTCGACCGGTGAGGGCTTCTCGTGGGCGATCGAGGGCTACATCAACGACTTCGGCATCGCGAACCTGTCGAAGAAGCTGTACGACCAGGCGCCGGCGAGTGACCCGCGCAAGGCGGAGTACCTGGAGAACTACCAGTACTTCACCAGCCGGGCGCAGCAGTACGTGAACCTGTTCGATCCGAGCATCGGGTTCTTCCAGGGCAAGGACGCCTCCGGGAAGTTCACCAAGACCGCGGCGCAGTACGACCCGCGCGCGTGGGGCGGCGACTACACCGAGACCGACGGTTGGAACATGGCGTTCACGGTGCCGCAGGACGGGCAGGGCCTGGCCAACCTCTACGGCGGCAAGGACAAGCTGGCGCAGAAGCTGGACGCGTTCTTCGCCGATCAGGAGACCGCGACGATGACCGGGTCTTACGGCACGGTGATCCACGAGATGCGGGAGGCGCGGGACGTGCGGATGGGCCAGTACGGCCACTCCAACCAGCCCTCGCACCACCTGCTCTACATGTACGACTACGCGGGCCAGCCGGCCAAGACGCAGGCGAAGGTGCGGGAGGCGCTCTCGCGGCTCTACACCGGCAGCGAGCTGGGCCAGGGTTACGCGGGCGACGAGGACAACGGCGAGATGTCCGCGTGGTACGTGTTCGGCGCGCTGGGCTTCTACCCGCTGCAGATGGGCAGCCCGAACTACGCGATCGGGTCGCCGCTGTTCACCAGGGCGACGCTGCACCTGCCCGGCGGTGACGTGGTGATCAACGCGCCGAAGAACTCGGCGAAGAACGTCTACGTGCAGGGGCTGAAGGTCAACGGGAAGCCGTGGACCTCGACGTCGCTACCGCAGGACGTGCTGGCGCACGGGGCGACGCTCGATTTCGACATGGGCCCGAACCCCTCGGCGTGGGGCACCGGCCCGGACGACGCGCCGAAGTCGATCACCACGGGCGACGCGGTGCCGTCGCCGCTGCACGACGAGACCGGCGCTGGCAAGGGCACGGTGTCCACTTCGGACGGCTCGAACGTCGCGGCGTTGTTCGACAACACCTCGCGCACCGAGGCGAAGGTGACGGGCGCGGTGACCTACCAGTTGAACTCGGCGGACGAGGCGGTCACGCACTACACGCTGACCTCGCCCAAGGGTGCGGGTGATCCGAAGAGCTGGAAGCTGGAAGGCTCCTACGACGGGAAGACCTGGGCGGTCGCCGACGAGCAGACCGACCAGAGCTTCGCGTGGCGGCAGCAGACGCGGGCGTTCGCGGTGAAGAACCCGGCCCACTACGCCTACTACCGCCTGCAGGTCACGGCGAGCACGGGTGGCGCCGCGTCGGTGGCGGAGATCGAGCTGCTGGGCCGGCCGGACGCGTCGTGCACGAAGACGCTGACGGGTGAGCAGAAGGGCCCGCTCACGGTGTCCGGCGGCACGGTGTGTCTCGCCGAAGCGACCGTGTCGGGTCCGGTGACCGTGGCGAAGGGCGCTTCGCTGATCGTGCGCGGCGGCTCGATCTCGGGTCCGCTGGCGGCGACCGGCGCCGGGCAGGTCGTGCTGAACCGCACGGAGGTCTCGGGCCCGGTGACGATCACGGGCACGACGGGGCAGGTGTCGATCGAGCTGACCGACACCGGGGGTCCGGTGACCCTCACCGGCAATGCCGGGCCGGTGCTGGCCGGCAGCACCGTGGGCGGCCCGCTGGCCTGCGCGGCCAACTCCCCCGCCCCGACCGACCACGACGTCGCCAACACCGTCCGCGGCCCGGCCGCAGGGCAGTGCGCGAAGCTGTAGTCCGGTTCACCACCTCCGTGGGGCTCCTTTCCGGCCGGGAAGGAGCCCCACGGCTTGTTCGGGGGATCGTGTCAAGACCGTCGTCCACGGCAGGCCGGGCCGGGTCGGAGCGGCTACCGTGTGGGCGTGACCAGCGCCGGGTTCTTTTCTTCGTTCGAGGCGGGTGACCCGCAGCCGGTCGCCTCGGAGGTTCGCGTCGGCACCGGACCGGACCGGTCCCCCACCGCGAAGACAGGCGTCGGGTTCACCGGGCGGCACGCCCTGCGCTACACCGACGTCGAGCGCGTGGTGCTGTTCGAGACCGACGTGCCGGTGACCGCCCACAGTGCACTGTCCTACGTGGTCTTCCCGGCCTCGGACGCCCCGGTGCCCTCCTACCGCAGCACCTTCGTCGCGCTGGACGTGGAGTTCGACGACGGCACCACCGCCGGGTTCTCCGCCGCCGCGCAGGGCGAGGGGAAGACGCTGCTGGTGGACCAGTGGAACCTGGTGCGCCGCCCGCTCGGCGCGTTCGCCGGCCGCCGCGTGAAGCGGATCGTGCTGCTCACCGACCCGCCCGCCGGCGGCGACCTCACCGGCTGGGTCGACGACGTCCGCCTCGGCGAGCACCACCCGCGCACCGGCGACGCGCTCGACCACGTGCGCACCACCCGC
This sequence comes from Amycolatopsis sp. FDAARGOS 1241, assembly GCF_016889705.1. Lineage (NCBI taxonomy): Bacteria > Bacillati > Actinomycetota > Actinomycetes > Pseudonocardiales > Pseudonocardiaceae > Amycolatopsis > Amycolatopsis sp. FDAARGOS 1241. The sequence goes on along the minus strand of NZ_CP069526.1, from coordinate 4,186,049 downwards.
GGCACGCACTCCGGGCGCGACTTCTCCCGCGGCAACACCTTCCCCGCCACGGCCGTGCCGCACGGGTTCAACTTCTGGACCCCGGTGACCGACGCGAGCGCCCTGGACTGGATCTACTCCTATCACCGGCACAACACCGAGGACAACGAACCGGCGCTGCAGGCGGTCGCGCTGAGCCACCAGCCGAGCCCGTGGATGGGCGACCGGCACACCTTCCACCTCCTGCCCGGCACCGGTCCCGTCGAACCCGACCCCCGGCGCCGCGCGCTCACGTTCTCCCACGCCGACGAGACCGACCGGCCCCACCACTACGGCGTGCGCTTCACCAACGGCCTCACGGCCGACCTGGCGCCGGCCGATCACGCCGCGATCTTCCGGTTCACCTTCCCCGGCGACCGGGGCTGGGTGCTGTTCGACAACGCCCGCAACCGCGGCGGCCTGCGCGTGCACCCGGACACCGGCGTCGTCACCGGGCACACGTGGGTGCGCAGCCGGCTGTCCACGGGGGCACGGCGGATGTTCGTCTACGCCCAGGCCGACACCCCGGCCGCGGGCGGCGGCGCGATCCGCCGGCCGTTCTGGCGCACGGTCACCGGGCACCTGCGATTCGAGGCGCCGGAGGTGACACTGCGGATCGCGACGTCGCTGATCAGCCTCGGGCAGGCGCGGCGCAACCTCGACGCCGAGATCCCCGCGGGCACGAGCTTCGAGCAGGTCCGCGACCACGCCCGCGAGAAGTGGCAGCAGCTGCTGGGCCGCGTCGAACTGGAGGGTGCGAGCGAGGACGAGCTGGCGACGTTCTACTCGAACCTCTACCGCCTCTACCTCTATCCGAACCGCGGGCACGAGAACACCCCCACCGGCATCCGCCACGCCAGTCCCGTCGCGCGCGGCCGCGGCCTGAGCACGCGGCGGCGGACCGGCGCGAAGGTCGTCGACGGCGAGCTGTATGTCAACAACGGGTTCTGGGACACCTACCGCACCACCTGGCCCGCCTACGCGCTGCTGACCCCCAGACAATGCGGCCGGCTCATCGACGGGTTCGTGCAGCAGTACCGCGAAGGCGGCTGGATCGCCCGCTGGTCCTCCCCTGGCTACGCCGACCTCATGACCGGCACCAGCTCCGACGTCGCCTTCGCCGACGCCTACCTCAAAGGCGTCACCAACTTCGGCGTCGAATCCGCCTACGACGCCGCCCTCAAGAACGCGACGGTCGCCCCGCCCCACGCGGGCGTCGGCCGCAAAGGCCTCGACACCTCGCCGTTCCTCGGCTACACGCCCACCTCGACCAACGAAGGACTGTCGTGGGCGCTTGAGGGCTGTCTCAACGACTTCGGCCTCGCCAACCTCGCCGACGCGCTCGCCCGCCGCAGCGAAGGCGCCCGCGCGCGCCGCCGCGCCGACAACGCCGCCTACCTGCGCCAGCGCGCCCAGCACTACCTGCACCACTTCGACCCGCGCATCGGGTTCTTCCAGGGCCGCCGGCCCAACGGCGGCCGCCACTTCCCGCCGCAGGACTACGACCCCGAAGCGTGGGGCGGCGACTTCGTCGAGACCAACGCGTGGAACACCGCGTTCTCCGTGCCCCACGACGGCCCCGGCCTCGCCGCCCTGCACGGCGGCCCCACCGGGCTCGAAGCCAAACTCGACACGTTCTTCGCCACGCCGGAGACCGGTCGCAAACCCGGCTCCTACGGCGGGCTGATCCACGAGATGACCGAAGCCCGCGACGTGCGCATGGGCCAGTACGGCCACTCCAACCAGCCCTCCCACCACATCCCGTGGCTCTACGCCTACGCCGGCGCGCCGGCGAAGCTGCAGCGCACCGTGCGGGAAGTCCTGCGCCGCCTCTACCTCGGCAGCGAACTAGGCCAGGGCTACCCCGGCGACGAGGACAACGGCGAGATGTCCGCCTGGTACTTCTTCGCCGCCCTGGGCCTCTACCCGCTCGCCGTGGGCACCCCGCGCTACGTGCTGTCCGCCCCGCTGTTCCGCAGCGCGACCCTGCACCTGGACAACGGTCACGACCTCGTGATCCGCGCCCCCGGCGCCGCGACCGCCTCAGCCGTGCACGACAAGGGTGAGCACGACACCCCCTACGTCCACGGCCTCACCGTCGACGGCGAACCCCACCACGCCCCCACCATCTCCCACACCCGCCTCGCCCGCGGCGCCGTGCTCGAATTCGACGTCCGCGCCGAACCCGGCACCTGGGGCACCGAACCCGTCACCCCCGCACCACCCACGCCACTGCGCGACCTCACCGGCACCGCCTACAGCCCCGACGGACCCGCCCCCGTCCTGCTCGACGACACCAGCCGCACCGACGCCACCTTCACCAGCCGCACCCCGGTCGTCGACTTCACCGTCCACGGCACCCCGCGCGAAGTCACCATGTACACACTCACCTCAGGCAGCCGCGACGGCGACCCCAGCGCGTGGACCCTCGAAGGCTCCGACGACGGCCGCCGCTGGACCGTGCTCGACCGCCGCTCCGACGAGCTCTTCCGCTGGCGCCGCCAGACCCGGCCCTTCGTCCTCGACACCCCCGCCGCCTGCGCGCAGTACCGGTTGCGGATCACCGCAGCAACCCGCCGCCGGGTCACCCTCGCCCAGTGGGAGCTGCTCGCCCGATGATCGCCGACGTCCGCGACGCCACTCTCGACCGGCTGGTGGCAGCCGACCCAGGCCTCGTCCGCCTGCGGCTCGCCGGCTCCGCCGTGCTCGGCATCATCCTCGCCATCCTCGCGCTGCAGCCCCTGCACTTCCCCCTCACCACCTCACTCGTGGCCGCGATCGCCGCCATGATGAGCGCGTTCACCGTCAACGACCCCACCAGCGGCGGGCAAGCCGTGACCCTGTGCCTCGCCGCGTTCGTCGGCGCCTGCTCCATCACCCTCGCCACCGTCGGCGCCGCCTACCCGCCGCTGGACAGCATCATCTTCGTGCTGCTCATCTTCGTCGCGGTCTACCTGCAGCGCTTCGGCCCCCGCGGCACCGCGCTCGGCTCGATCGCGTTCTTCCTGTTCTTCTTCCCCATGTTCCTGCAAGCCCACCTCGCCCAAGCCCCACAGCTGATCACCGCCATGGCCGCCGGCATCGCCGCCAACGCACTCGTGCGCTTCGCCCTGCTGCGCCGCAACGCCGCGAGCGAATTCATCCGCATCCGCCGTGCCTTCCGCGCCCGCGTCGCCGCGGCGGTGCGCGCCACCGAGGCCTACCTCTCCTCCGCCGGCAGCGAACGCAGCAACCGCCAGATCCGCACCGCCCTGTCCCGGCTACACGAATCGGTCCTGCTCATCGAGGACAACGCCCCCGACGTCGTCGACGAACGCAACGCCGACCAGCTGCGGCGCCGCGCCATCGAGGTCGAGCTCGCCGTCCAGTGGCTCACCATCTCTGTGCAGCGCACCTGCTCGCACCCGCTGCCCGAAGGCGTGACCGACGACCTCGTCGCCCGCCTGGCCAAGTTCCGCTCCCTCATGGAACGCGACCCCCGCGAACTACCGCTGATCAGCGAGACCGGCGAGTACAGCCGCATGCTCGTCGAAGGCAGCCGCATCGACGAAAAAGCCCACCCCGGCGACGGGGTCCGCCGCGCCATCGCCGAACTCGCCGTCGCCGACGACCGCGCCCAGCGCGTGGCCCACCCCGGAGCGACCGTCGACTACTCCCTCGACGACGAAGACGAAGACCCCGAGCCCACCAAGGCCTTCGCCTGGGACAACCAAACCCGCAGCGCCATCCAAGCCGTCCTCGGCGGCGGGCTCGCCGTCCTCGCCGGCCAGCTCATCTCCCAGCAGCGCTGGTACTGGGCCGTGCTCACCGTCTTCGTCGTGTTCGTCGGCACCTCCAGCGCCGGCGCCCGCTTCGTCAAAGGCGTCCGCCGCACCGGCGGCACGCTCATCGGCATCGTCGGCGGCGTCGCCCTCGCCCTGCTCGTCAGCGGCAACACCATCGCGATCCTGGCCCTGATCATGGTCTGCGTCTTCGGCATGGTCTACATGTCCCGCGTCTCGCAGTTCCTCATGGCCTTCTTCGTCACCAGCATGCTCGGCCTGCTCTACAGCCTGCTCGGCACCTTCAGCATCGGAGTCCTCTGGATCCGCGTCGCCGAAACCGCCGTCGGCGCCGCCTCCGGCCTGCTCGCCGCGCTCGTCATCGTCCCCGTCCGCACCCGCTCGGTCATGCTCGACGACATCGCGGCAGTGCTCGACGAACTCCACGAATTCGTCGAAAGCGCCGAAGTCCTGCTCGCCGGCCGCGACAACGTCAACATCATCGAGATGTCCCGCGACCTCGACCGCTCCGTCGAACAGGTCCGCAAGACCATCGAACCACTCACCCACCCCATCAACCTGCGCAGCTCCCGGCGCGACTACGGCTGGCACGTGCTCACCACGCTCGAAAACATCGCGTTCCGCGCCCGCCACGTCGCCGCCCGAGCCCAGCCCGGCCAGCTCGACGGACCCGTCGCCGACCGCCTCGGCCTCTTCACCAAGCGCGTGCTCACCAACATCGACCTCGTCGGCGACACCGTCCGCCACCCCAACACCACGCCCACCCGCAAGCTCGTCCGCGACGACGGCACCCCCGTCGCCGACCGCATCGACGACGCCGAAACCCGCGCCGTCGTCTCCAGCTTCAGCCACCTCGACGAGGGCGTCATCGCGCTGGGCCGCATCTTCGACATCGACGCGACCCAGCCCGCCCCGGCCGGCGCTACCCGGCCTTCGTGAGCAGCTCCATGTTGTGCCCGTCGGGATCGGCGAAGTAGAGCCCGCGCCCGCCGAACATCCCGTTCAGACCCGGCGTGCGGTGCAACGGGTCCGCGTAGACCGGCGTCCCCAGCTCGGTCAGGCGAGCCAGAGCCGCGTCGAACTCCTCCTCGCTCACCAGGAACGCGTAGTGCTGGCCCGCCACCCGCTCGGCCTGCGCGAAGTCCAGCGTGACCCCGTTGCCCAGCACCAGCGGCAAGAACGGTTCCGTCCCCGCCCCCACGGGCACCCCCAGCACACCCGAGAGGAACTCCGCCGACGCGTCGCGATCCGTCGCCCAGACGATCGTGTGGTTCAGCTCGACGGCCATCACGCACCCCCGCGCGCGAACGCCGGCGGCGCACCCAGCGGGCTCAGGTGCATCCCGGCCAGCAGCCACCGGCCGTCCTCCCGCACCAGCACGTGCGTCGCGCGGAACTGCCCGTCCACCGAGTTGCCCTGGTGCGAAGCCTTCTGGTCGTGCACGCCGATCGCGATCGCGGTGTCTCCGTGCTCGCGCACCGCGACGTCGCGCCAGTCCAGCTCGTGCGTCACCAGTGCGCCCGAGCGGTAGCGGCCCAGCCACTGCTCGCGGTCCAGCACGAACCCCAGTGGCCCGACCAGCGCGAAGTCGCCGGTCGCCAGCGTGTCCAGCGCCTCGGTGTCCCCGGCCGTCTCGGCCGCGACCCAGCGCTTCCCCAGCTCCTGGATGTCTTCGGTGGTGCTCATGATCCCTCCCGTGGTCAGTGGAGCAGCTTGCCGGGGAAAACGTTAGAGCCCGAATCGTTAGATGTCAAACGCTTAGGCTTCGATCAATCTGCGATAGGGTTCCCCCGTGCCACGACCAACAACCGCGCCCATCGGCGTCGTCCTCTCCCGCACCGCCAAAGCCGCGGGCCAAGCCTTCGACCAGGCCCTCGCCGCAGTCGGCGGCTCCCAGCCCGTCTGGCAAATCCTCATCGCGCTCAAAACCCACCAGCACACCAGCCAGCGCGAACTCGCCGACGCCGTCGGCATCCAGGGCGCCACCCTCACCCACCACCTCAACGGCATGGAAACCGCCGGCCTGCTCACCCGCACCCGCGACCCCGGCAACCGCCGCGTCCACCACGTCGAGCTCACCGACCACGGCGAGACCACCTTCCACCGCCTCGCCGAAGCCGCCGTCGCCCACGACAAGCGGATGCGCACCGGCCTCACCGACGACGAAATCGCGACACTTGCCACACTGCTCGGCAGACTCGCAGCCAACGTCACACCACCCGCCACAGAGTGACTGGACGCACCCGAACGAAACCAACCGCGAGTACTAGAGTCGCGGTACTAGCCAAAGTCGTCTCAAGCTGGAGAACCCGCTATGACCCAAGCCCCTGTCAACGTCACCGTCACCGGTGCGGCCGGCCAGATCGGCTACGCGCTGCTCTTCCGCATCGCGTCCGGTCAGCTCCTCGGCCCGGACACCCCGGTGAAGCTGCGGCTCCTCGAGATCCCGCAGGCGGTCAAGGCGGCTGAGGGCACCGCGATGGAACTCGACGACGGCGCGTTCCCGCTGCTCGCCGGCATCGACATCTTCGACGACCCGAAGCAGGCGTTCTCCGGCACCAACATCGCCCTGCTCGTCGGCGCCCGCCCCCGCACCAAGGGCATGGAGCGCGGCGACCTGCTCGAGGCGAACGGCGGCATCTTCAAGCCCCAGGGCGAAGCCATCAACGCCGGCGCGGCCGACGACATCCGCGTCCTCGTGGTCGGCAACCCGGCCAACACCAACGCCCTCATCGCCAAGTCGCACGCGCCCGACGTTCCGGCCGACCGCTTCACCGCGATGACCCGCCTCGACCACAACCGCGCCCTCGCGCAGCTGTCGAAGAAGCTCGACGTCCCCGTCTCCGACATCAAGCGGCTGGCCATCTGGGGCAACCACTCGGCGACCCAGTACCCGATGATCACCCACGGCACCGTCGGCGGGAAGAACCTCGCCGAAGCCGTCAACGACCAGAAGTGGGTGGAAGAGACCTTCATCCCCACCGTCGCCAAGCGCGGCGCCGCCATCATCGAGGCCCGCGGCCTCTCCTCGGCCGCCTCTGCCGCGTCGGCCGCCATCGACCACGTCTACACCTGGGTCAACGGCACCCCCGAAGGCGACTGGACCTCCGCCGCGGTCGTCTCCGACGGCTCCTACGGCGTGCCCGAGGGCCTCATCTCGTCCTTCCCCGTCACCGCCAAGGGCGGCAAGTACGAGATCGTCCAGGGCCTGGAGATCGACGAGTTCTCCCGCACCCGCATCGACGCGACCGTCGGCGAGCTCGCCGAGGAGCGCGAGGCGGTGCAGAAGCTCGGCCTCATCTGAGTCCGCTGAGCGCCGACGCCCAGGGCCGTCCCGGATCCGTCCGGGGCGGCCCTCGTCTCATCCATCTCAACGGCGCCTCGGGCATCGGGAAGTCCACCGTCGCGCGCCGCTACGCCGAACAGCACCCCGGCGTGCTCGACCTCGACACCGACCACGTCGTGTCTCTCATCGGTGGCTGGCGCGCGAACTTCTGGGCCACCCTGCCCATCGCGCGCCGGCTGGCGATCGCGATGGCGGAAACCCATCTGCGGTCCGGGTTCTCCGTCGTCATGCCCCAGCTGGCCACCCGGGTCGACGAGGTGTCCGGATTCGAGGCCGCGGCCCGCGCCGCCGGGGCGTCCTATGTGGAGATCGCGCTGACCGCCACCACCTCGCACGCGCTCGAGCGCTATGCGGCACGCTCCACTACGGACGGTCCCGCGCGCGACATCGACACGATCATCACCGACACCGGTGGCCTGGACCTCGTCGAGCGCGTCCACGGCCACCTCGCGGCCTACCTCACCCAGCGACCCCGGTGCCTCGTCATCGACACCGGACATCTCGACGAGGATCAGACTTACGCCGCAGTTGTCCGAGCCCTGTCGTAGCTGGCTTTTGTGGTGAGTGGAGTTGAAGACGGGAGCTGGATTTTCTTGGAATCATGCCCGGCTGTATAGGTCGTTATACAGTTGAAAACCGAAGAGTGCCGACCGGTGGGTGTTCCGGTCGGCACTCTTCGGTGGTTGATCAGGCGCCGGCGAGGCCGCGGCGTTCCAGCAGCGGCTGGATCTGCGGCTCGCGGCCCCGGAAGGCCACGAACGCCTCCATCGGGTCGACGCTGCCCCCTCGGCCCAGCAGTGTGGCGCGGAAGTGGTCGCCGTTCTCCCGCTTGAGGCCGCCGTTCTCGCGGAACCACTGGACGGTGTCGGCGTCGAGCACCTCGCTCCAGATGTAGGAGTAGTAGCCCGCGCTGTAGCCGCCGCCGAAGACGTGGTTGAAGTACGTGGTGCGGTAGCGCGGCGGCACGCTGTCCACCGCGACCCCGGCCTTCTCGAGGGCGGCGGCTTCGAAGCGCTGGACGTCGTCGACGCGGTCGTCCACGCCGAGGCGGTGCCAGGCGAGGTCGAGCAGCGACGCCGCGAGGTACTCGGTGGTCTTGAAGCCCTCGCCGTACTGCTCGGCCGCTTCGAGCTTGGCCACCTGCTCGGCCGGGAGCGGTTCGCCGGTTACGTGGTGTTTGGCGTAGTTGGCCAGTACTTCGGGCCAGAACATCCACATCTCGTTGACCTGCGAGGGGTACTCCACGAAGTCGCGCGGCACGTTGGCGCCCGCGAACGTCGGGTAGGTCACGGCCGACAGCAGCGAATGCAGGGCGTGGCCGAACTCGTGGAACGCGGTGCGGACCTCGTCCAGCGTCAGCAGCGTCGGCTCCCCCGCCGGCGGCTTCGCGACATTGAGGACGTTCACCACCACGACCTTGCGGTTCACCAGGCGCGACTGGGACACGAAGTCGTTCATCCACGCGCCGCCGCGCTTGGAGTCGCGCGTGTAGTAGTCCATGAGGAACAGGCCGCGACCCGTGCCGTCGGCGTCGAAGACCTCGAAGATCCGCACCTCGGGGTGGTACCCGGGCAGATCGTGGCGCTCCGTGAAGCTCAGCCCGTAGAGCTTGTTCGCGGCGAAGAACACGCCGTCGGTGAGCACGCGGTCGAGTTCGAAGTACGGACGCAGGGCCGCGGTGTCGACCTCGTAGCGCTCGCGGCGGACCTTCTCGGCGTAGAAAGCCCAATCCCACGGCTGCAGCGTCGCGCCCGGCACGTCGGCCTCGAGGTGCGTCTGCAGCTCGGCGGCTTCGGTGCGGGCGTTGGCGACGGCGACCGGGGCGAGTCGCTCGAGCAGACCGGCCGCCGCGTCGGCGGTCTTAGCAGTTTCGTCCGAGATGACGTACGTCGCGTGGTCCGGGTAGCCCAGCAGCGCAGCCCGCTGGGCCCGCAGGCGGACGATCTCGGCGACCACGGCGTTGTTGTCGTATTCGTTGCCGCGGTTGCCGCGCGAGACCGAGGCGGTGAAGATCCGCTCGCGCACCGCCCGGTTCGCCAGCGACTCCAGCACCGCCTGCGCGGTCGGGAGCGTGAGGTTGAAAACGTACTTGCCTTCTTCACCGCGGGCGGCGGCCGCCTCGGCGGCGGTGGCGACCGCGCCTTCGTCGAGCCCGGCGAGGTCGGCCACGTCGTCGACCACCACGGCGAGATCGTTGGTGTCGCGCAGCAGGTTCTGCTGGAACTTCGTCTGCAGCGTGGAGAGCTGCTCGTTGAGCTTGCGCAGCTGCTCCTGGTCGGCTTCGGGCAAACCGGCCCCGGCGCGGCTGAAGTCCGTGTGCCGGCGCTCCAGCAGCCGCAGCGACTCCGGGTCGAGGCCCAGGTCCTCGCGGTTGCGGTACAGCCCGTCGATCCGCGCGAACAGCCGCGGGTTCAGGTGGATCGCGTCGGAGTGGGCGGCCAGCTTCGGCGCCAGCTCGGCCTGGATCTCCTGGATCTCTTCGCTCGAGTCGGACCCGGAGACGTTGAAGAACGTCCCGGACACCCGCTCCAGCAGCTCCCCCGCCCGCTCGAGCGCCACGATCGTGTTCTCGAACGTCGGCTCCGCCGGGTTCGCGGCGATCTCCTCGATCTCGGCGGCGTGGCTGCGCAAGCCCTCCTCGAACGCCGGCCGGTAGTGCCCGACGGAGATCCGGTCGAACGGCGGCAGGGCGTACGGCAGCTCGCTGGGGGTGGCGAACGGGTTGTCCGGCGACATCATCGAGTTGTGCTCCTGGGGTTCGTACACGTGTTTTCGCCACGTGTTCTCTCCGCAGTGTTCGTTCACACTGGTTCCGCTCACCCTACGGGGTCCGCACGCCGCGAGCCGCCTGCTTTCCGGCGAACCGGCCCGCGTGTCAGCCGCGGGCTCAGCGTCCGGTGCTGCCGCCGACCACCGCGTCACTCGCAGCGGCGTCCTTCTTGCCGCGGCCCTTCTTCTTCGGCGGCGCAGGCACGATGCCGCCCAAGTCGCCGCCGTTCTCGTTGACGCGCAGCACGAACGGGCGGGTCTCGGTGTAGCGGACCACCGACACCGACGCCGGGTCCACCACGATGCGCTGGAACGCGTCGAGGTGCTGACCCAGCGCGTCGGCCAGGACCGCCTTGATGACGTCGCCGTGGCTGCAGGCGACCCACACCGCGTGGTCACCGTGCTCGGCCGTGATGCGGGCGTCGTGGGCGCGGATGGCCGCCACTGCACGCGCCTGCATGGCCGCCAGCCCCTCGCCGCCGGGGAACACCGCGGCCGATGGGTGGGCTTGCACCACGCGCCACAGCGGCTCCTTGACCAGCGTCTTCAGCTCGCGCCCCGTCCAATCGCCGTAGTCCACTTCGGACAGGCGCGGCTCGACGGTCTTGCTCAGGCCGAGCGCGGTCGCCAGCGGGGTCACCGTCTGCTTGCAGCGCAGCATCGGCGACACGACGAGCTCGGCCACCGGCACTCCCGCCAGACGCTCGACCAGCTTGTCGGCCTGGGTGCGGCCGGTGTCGTCCAGCCCCACCTTCGGCGTACGCCCCGCGAGGACCCCGGAGCCGTTCGCGGTGGACTTCCCATGCCGCAGCAAGATGACCGTACTCACGAGGCCACCCTAACTGGGCTGTCTGCCTCGGCTTCGCCGAGGCGGGCGAGATCGCCTTTGAGCCGGCGATCTCGCGTTGTGGTTACGAAGGAGTGGTGAAGGCGGGCGAAAGTGGGGGTGAGGGTCAGCTGCCGACGGGGCCCGCGTTGGGGTCGAGAGCGCCGCTGAAGATCAGTGCGAAGAGGAGCACGCCGAGGACGATGCGGTACACGACGAAGGGCACGAAGCTGCGGCGCTTGATGTAGGCCATCAGCCACGCGATCACCAGGTAGCCCACGCCGAACGCGACCAGCGTCGCCAGGATCGTCGGCCCCCACTGCGCGGTCTCGCCGTTCTTGCCGATGTCGGTGAGTTTGTACAGGCCGGAGCCGAACACCGCGGGCAGGGCGAGCAGGAACGAGTACTCCGCGGCGTCGGCGCGGGTGTAGCCCATGAGCAAGCCGGCGCTCGTCGTGCCGCCCGAGCGCGAGACGCCCGGGATCAGGGCCAGGGCCTGCGCGAAGCCGTACCCGAGGCCGTGGGGCACGGTCAGGTCGTCGAGCGTGCGCGTCTGCCGGCCGATGCGGTCGGCGATGAGCAGGATGATGCCGAACACGATCAGGGTCGACGCGGTGATGCGCAGGTCGCGGAAAGCCTCGTCGATCGCGTCCTGCAGCAGCAGGCCCAGCACCACGATGGGGATCGAGCCCACGATGATCAGCCAGCCCAGCCGCGCGTCGGGGTCGTGGCGCCAGCCGCGGCGGTAGAGAGAGAAGAACCAGGCCCGCAGGATGCGGCCGATCTTCCTGCCGAAGTAGAGGATCACCGCGAGCTCGGTGCCGATCTGGGTCACGGCGGTGAACGCCGCGCCCGGGTCGTCCCAGCCGACCAGCGCAGCCACGATCCGCAGGTGCGCGCTGGAAGAGATCGGCAGGAACTCCGTGAGCCCCTGCACCAGACCCAGCACCAGTGCTTCGAACCACCCCATCAGGCCACTCCCGCCAGCTCGATCGCGTCCACGGCGGTCCGCAGCGCCGCCTCGAATCCCCGTGACTCCCCGAACGGAGTCACCGACAACGTCGTCACACCCGCCCGCACGAACTCGGTCATCCGCTCGGCGATCCGCTCCCGCGGGCCGAGCAGCGACGTCGCGTCGAGGAACTCCAGCGGCACCGCCGCCCGCGCACCCTCGTAGTCGCGGGCCAGGTACTTCTCCTGCACCTCGGCGGCCGCCGCTTCGAAGCCCATCCGGGCGGCGAGCCGGTTGTAGAAGTTCCGCTCGCGGCTGCCCATCCCGCCCAGGTAGAGCGCGGCGTGGGCGCGCACCGCGTCGGCGCACTCGCGCCAGTCTCCACCGACCACCAGCGGTACCGCCGGCGCGATGTCGAACGCGTCGAGCGAGCGGCCGGCGGCCTCGGCGCCGGCGCGGATGCGGGCCAGCTGCTCGCCGGCGTGCGCCGGCGAGAAGAACACGGGCAGCCAGCCGTCGGCCACTTCGCCGGTCAGCTCGAGGTTCTTCGGTCCGATCGCCGCGAGGTAGATCGGCACCTGCTTGCGCTCGGGCCGGAAGGTCAAGCCCAGCGCCAGTCCCGGTCCGCCGGGCAGCGGGAGCTCGAAGTGCTCGCCGCTGAAGCGCACGCGCCGCCGCGTCTGCACCGAGCGCACGATCTCGACGTACTCGCGCGTGCGGCCCACCGGGTCGGTGAAGCGCACACCGTGCCACCCTTCGGACACCTGCGGGCCCGAGACGCCGAGGCCGAGCCGGAAGCGCCCGCCTGAAAGCGTGTCAAGGGTGGCCGCCGTCATGCCGGTCATGGCGGGCGTCCGGGCCGGGATCTGGAGCACCGCGCTGCCGACGTCGATCCGCTCGGTCCGCGCCGCGATCCAGGTGAGCATCGTCACGGCATCGGAGCCGTAGGCCTCGGCCGCCCAGACCACGGCGTAGCCGAGTTCGTCCGCTTTCCCGGCCAGCGCCAGGTTCGCGGAGTTGTCCCCGGTGCCCCAGTAACCGAGGTTGAGTCCGATTCGCACGGCCGAAAACGTACCGATCAGCTCCCGGCGGCTCGGCCGTGGGTGCACCGTAGGGGCGGCGGGTCGCGACACGGTGTCACCTTGGTCCAGTCCGGGCCGCGTCGCCCACTAGGCTCGGCGGTCGTGGAAAAGCGACAGCTCGGCCGGTCGGGACTGCGGGTCTCGCGCCTGGCGCTCGGCACGATGACGTGGGGCGGGGACACCGACGCCGAAGAGGCGGCCAGCCAGCTCGTCGCGTTCGTCGACGCGGGCGGCACCCTGGTGGACACCGCGGACATCTACGCCGAGGGCGAGGCCGAGCGAGTGCTCGGGAGCCTGCTGGGTGACCTGGTGCCCCGCGAGGACGTCGTGGTGGCGACGAAGGCGGTCGCGCGGCGCACCGACGGCCCGTTCGGCGGCGGAGCCTCGCGTGGGGCGCTGCTGGCCGCGCTGGACGGTTCGCTGCGCCGGCTCGGCACCGATCACGTCGACCTGTGGCAGCTGCACGCGTGGGACGCCGGCGTGCCGATCGAGGAAACCCTCTCGGCGCTCGACTACGCGGTGAGCAGCGGCAAGGTCCGCTACGTCGGCGTCTCCAACTACGCGGGCTGGCAACTGGCCACGGCCGCCGCCCGCGCGAGCGCGGCCGCGCCGATCGTCTCCGGGCAGTTCGAGTACTCGCTGCTGGAGCGTGGGATCGAGCGCGAGGCCGTGCCGGCCGCCGCCCACCACGGCGTCGGGCTCCTGCCGTGGGCGCCGCTCGGCCGCGGTGTGCTGACCGGCAAGTACCGCACCGGCACGCCCGCCGACTCGCGCGGCGCGTCGAGCGAGTTCGCCGGGTACGTCGAGCACCACCGCACCGACCGCGCGGCGCGGATCGTGCAGGCCGTGGCCACGGCTGCCGACGGTCTGGGCACGTCGCCGCTGGTCGTCGCACTGGCCTGGGTCCGCGACCGCCCGGGGGTGGTCGCGCCCGTGGTCGGTGCCCGCGACACCGGGCAGCTGACGGGGTCGCTCGCGGCGGAGGAGCTCACGCTCCCGCCCGCGATCCGCAGCGCGCTCGACGACGTGAGCTGCGTCGAGGTGGGCTATCCGGAGCGAGGGCTGAAATGAGGCGCAGGTGTCTGTTGGATGACGCTGACGTGACGGCACGGGAATCGTGGGGGATGCTGGTGGGGACACCTCGCCGAGGAACAGCTGGAGGCTTCAAGGTGCGTCGGCTCACCGCCGTGTCGCGGATCGCGATCCCGCTGGCCGGTGCCCTCGCGCTCTCGGCGTGCTCGTCGTCTGGTCAGAACAACACGGATTCGCTGCAGGTGGTGGCGAACCCGGTCGCCGCGAAGCCCGCACCCTCCCCCGCCGTGACCGTGAAACCCGCTGGTCAGATCCTCGCGACGCCCGCTGTATCGGCGCTGGTGACCGACGAGAAGACCCACACGCTCGCCGTCGCGGTCACGCAGCCGCCCTCGGTGCTCGTGTACGACCTCGACTCGCTGAGCACCCCGAAAGCCACGGTGCCGCTGCCCGGCCCGGCGGAGTCGCTGACCGCGTCGAACGGCCAGGCGATCGCGAGCGTCCCGGGCAAGGGTGAGCTCGTGAAGATCACGCTGCCCACTGGGCAGCAGGCCACGCAAGCAGTGGCCGGACAGCCCGCGTCCGGCGTCGCCGACGGGCCGGACACGCTCGTCGCGGTGCGCGACCGCAAGGCCGTGGAGGTCCTCGCGAACGGCGCGGTGACCAAGACGATCACCGGTCAGCTCTACAGCGCCGACGGCGTGGTGAACACCGGCCAGGGCGTGGTCGTGCTCGACCGGCTGCGCACCGCGGTGTTCAGCGTCGACGTGAACGCCGGGACGATGGGTGAGGGCTTGCGCGCGGGCGAGGGCGCCGCCAACGCCACCAGTGACAACTACGGCCGCGTGCTGGTGACCGACGCCCGCGCGGGTGCGCTGCTCGCGTTCTCGGTCGGCCCGCTCATCCTGCGGCAGCTCTACCCGGTGCCGGGCGGGATCTACGGCATCGCCTACGACCACCAGCGCAACCTCGCCTGGGTCACGCTGACCGGGCAGAACCAAGTGGTGGGCTTCGACGTCCGGGGCGGCGAACCCGTCGAGAAGTACCGATTCCCGACTGTGCGCCAGCCGAACTCGGTGAGCGTCGACGACCGGAGCGGCCGCGTGCTCGTCGGCTCGGCTGCCGGAGAAGGGACCCAGGTGATCCAGCCATGACGACGGTCGACGAGGCGGTGGTCGAAGGAGATTGGGAGTATCGCCGCCTGCGGCTGCCTCCGGGTGTGTCGCGGCGCGCGGCGACGATCCAGCTCTCGATCCACGCCGAGTTCGCCGGCTGGGAGCTGCGCACGGTGCGGCTCTACGCCGACGGCACCCGGCGGGTCTGGTTGCGGCGCAAGCGCACCGCGGCCGACCGGCTGCCGGGCCTGGCCACCTGAGGCCGGCCCACCCCCGGCTCAGGCGCAGAGGCGCCCGAGCCACTCCCGCCAGCTCTGCTCATCGCCGCCCGTATCGGTGAACACGTGGTGGCAGACGACCAGTGGGCCGCGGAAGCCCTCCAGGAAGCAGTACAGCGCGTCGGCCGTGCGCACGCCCAGCGTCTGCGGGTTCACGAAGTAGACGACACCTTCGGTAGTTTGCCCGGCGCGGGTGATCCGCACGCGGTCGCCTTCGGCAGGCCGGCGGTCGAGCCCGAGTTCGGCGCCGAGCGCCGTCCACAGCCGGTCCCAGTCGCCGACCTGCGGGCCGAACGCCGTGATCGGCGTGGCCGTGCGGCCCGCGAAGTGCGTGACGTACTCGAGCAGGTTGCGGAAGAACAGCGCACCGCCCGCGGTCATCGCCTCGAACTCGTCCTCCCAGTCGTCGCCGGGCAGGAACCCGGTGGTGACGCAGCGGATCACGGAGCTCCCGCCGTCGCGGCCCTCCACAAGGAACTCGTAGGCGATCTTGCGCCCGTCGGGTCCGGGTCCAGTGCCGTAGGCCAGCCGTTCCAGCGGCTCCCACTCCGTGATCGAGAATTCCGGTTCGAAGCCCGCGAACGCACCGCGCACGACACCACCGATGCCGCCTTCGACCTCGTTGCGGCCCATGTACCACGAGTCGATGCCCGGGCCGGTCGAGATCGCCGCCCAGATCTCCTCGGGTGTCGCGGCGACCTCGGCGGCGTTGTGCGCCTCGAAGTCCTTGCCCGGCAGGTGCTCCCCCATGTTCAGTCCTCTCCGGCGTCGGCGTCCGGCTCGTCAGGCACGCTCGGGTGCACCGCGACGACCACGCGGTGGGCGCGCCCGTTCTCGGCGCTTTCGTCGTGGTACTTGCTCACCAGCGTCGTCACGGCCGCCGTCAGCTCTTCCGCGAATGCCGCGCGGTCGGCCGCCGACGCGAAGCGGACTTCGCCGTCGAGCGCGAACGTCGCGACGCGCTTGCGGACCTTGGCCGCGCCGGTGATCAGGATTCCGACGTCGCGCACCAGCCGGCCCGCGACGGCGAGCAGCCACCGGGCCGAAAGGCGGTCGGGTGACTGAGCCGGGTCCGGCTGCACCGCGGCGAGCGCGGACGGCGAGATCACGTACGACGCGGCGGTCGCGCGCATCATGCGCTCGGTGACGTTGCCCTTGCGCCGCTCCTCCACCAGCTCCACGAGCCCGTGCTTTTCCAGCGCGCGCAGGTGGTAGTTGACCTTCTGGCGGGGCAGGTCCACCCGGGCCGCGAGCATCGTCGCCGACGCCGGCTGGGCGAGCTCGGCCAGCAACCGCGCCCGGACCGGGTCCAGCGACACCTCGGCCGCGGCCGCGTCCTCGATCACCGCAACGGGGAACATGCGGATATCGTGGTTCCGAACAACGAAGTTGTCAAGAACCTTCGGTTTGTCGGTAAGCCTCGCGGAGCAGCGCGACGATCCGCGGGACGAGCTGCGCGGCCGCCTCCAGTGGCACGACGTGCCAGCCCCCGGCTGGACCACGGCCGTCCCGTGGTCCAGCGCGCCGGCGAACTGCTCGACGTCGGAAGCCGCCACGATGCGGTCCCGCTCCCCCACGATGGCCGTGACCGGCAGCGCGCCCACCCGCGCCGGCGCGGCGTCACGCGCGTACGCGTCGAGGGCCGGGCGAAAGACCGCGACGGTGTGCGGCCAGTTGCGCCTGATCATCTTGACGGTCAGCTCGACGAGATCGGGATCCGCGTCGTCGCCGAAGAGCCACCAGCGCAGTCCGGCGCTGACCGCGCGGCTCGTGTGCTCGCGCACCGGCCGAACAGCTTCGCCCCCAGCACGAGCTCCAGGCCCTGTGCGAGCATCCCGAGAGCGCCCGGCCACGCGGCCGCGACCTCCGTGGCGAGCCGGCCCGACGACGTCGCGGGCAGCACCAGCCCGGCGGCGCGGGCCGCGAACAGCCGCGGGCGCCGCGGCGTCAGCGCCATGATCGCGAGCCCGCCCACGTCGTGGCCGACGAGCACCACGCGACCCTCGGGTACGGCCCGCTCCAGCACCTCGGCGAGGTCGTCGCCCAGCTGCGCCATGGTCGCCGTACCGCGACCGGACTTGCCGGGGCCGCGGTGGTCGTAGGCCACGACCGCCAACGGATGTCCCACGGCCTCGGGCAGCAGCGGCGCGATCCGTTCCCAGCTGCGGCGATCGAGTGCGTAGCCGTGCAGCAGAACGACGGTCACGCGGGCATGCCGGCGGTTGCCGGAGTTCAGGACGAACGCACGAACCGGTCCAGCACCCGGGTACCGAACTCGAGCGCTTGCACCGGCACGCGCTCGTCGACGCCGTGGAACAGCGCGGAGAAGTCGAGGTCGGCGGGCAGCTTCAGCGGCGCGAAGCCGAAGTTGCGGATCCCGAGCTGTTGGAAGGACTTCGCATCGGTGCCGCCCGAGAGCATGTAGGGCAGGGTGCGCGCGCCCGGGTCTTCGGCGAGCACCGCGGCGGTCATCGCGTCGACGAGGGCGCCGTCGAAGGTGGTCTCGACCGGCGGGAGCTCCATCCATTCCTTCTCGATGTCCGGGCCGAGGATCTCGTCGAGCTCGCGGTCGAACGCGTCGATGCGCCCGGGCAGGATGCGGCAGTCGACGGCGGCCTCGGCGACCGAGGGGATCACGTTGGACTTGTAGCCCGCGGTGAGCATCGTCGGGTTCGCGGTGTCGCGCAAGGTCGCGCCGATCATGCGGGAGATGTTGCCCAGCTTCGCGACCGCGCCCTCGAGGTCGTCCTCGGGGAAGTCCCAGCCCGTGATCTCGGTGACGCCCGCGAGGAACTCGCGCACGGAATCGGTGAGCACGAGCGGGAAGCGGTGGTTGCCGAGCTTCGCGACGGCCTCGGCCAGCTTGGTGACCGCGTTGTCGCGGTGGATCATCGAGCCGTGGCCCGCCGTGCCGCGCACACGCAGCTTCATCCAGCGGATGCCCTTCTCGGCCGTCTCGATCACGTACGCGCGCACGTCGTCCTTGAGCGTGATGGAGAAACCACCGACCTCGCTGATCGCCTCGGTGACGCCCTCGAACAGCTCGGGCCGGTGCTCGACGAGCCACTGCGCGCCGTACTTGCCGCCGGCCTCCTCGTCGGCGAGGAAGGCGAACACGATGTCGCGCGGGGGCACGATGCCGTTGATCTTGTAGTGCCGCGCCAGGGCCAGCGTCATGCCGACCATGTCCTTCATGTCCACCGCGCCGCGGCCCCACACGTAACCGTCCTGGACGGCGCCGGAGAAGGGGTGCACCGACCACTCGGCGGGGTCGGCCGGGACCACGTCGAGGTGACCGTGGATCAGCAGGGCACCGCGCGACGGGTCGGCGCCGGGCAGCCGGGCGATGACGTTGTGCCGGTTCTTGCCGCCGGACTCGACGTAGGTGATCTCGTAGCCGGCGTCGGTGAGGCGCTCCGCGACGTACTCCGCGGCGGCGCGTTCGCCGATCAGGGTCTCGGGCTCTCCGGTGTTCGTGGTGTCGATGCGGATCAGCTCGCTGGTCAGCGTTACGGCCTCGGCAGCGGCGGCATCGATCGAGTTCGGTTCGGTCACCCGACCTTCCTATCATCCGCTCCCGGGCGCGGTGCCGCTCTCCGTCCGGTCGAGGGCCGAAACCACCTCCGAAACCGGCCGCAGGTGCTGATTCAGGATCCGCAGCGCCTCGTCGGTGTCCGCCGCGTCGAGCGCGGCGACGAGCTGCCGGTGTTCGGCGTCGATGATCGTCAGGCGTTCCGGGCGGGCCTCCAGCGCCCGCACGGTCACCCGCTGCTGGCGCGAACGCAGCGTGTCGTACAGCTCGGTGAGCACGGTGTTGCCTGCGGCGCCGACGATCGCGCGGTGGAACTGGCGGTCGAACCCCGACACGGCGAACCAGTCGCGCTCGGCTCCGGCGCGGCTCATGTCCTCGATCCAGCCAGCAATCTCAGCCGGCGCCCCCGCGCGGGCCGCACAGACCTCGGCGATCGCGTGGCCCTCGATGAGCCGGCGGCTCTGGTAGACCTCTTCGAGCTCGCGCGCGGTGACGGTGCGGACCTGCGCGCCTTTGCGCGGCAGCAGGCAGATGAACCGCTCGGCTTCGAGCCGGTGGAACGCTTCGCGCACCGGCGTGCGGGACACGCCGACCACCCCGGAGACCCACTGCTCGTCGAGGAACCGGCCGCCTTCGAGCGCGCCGGAGATGATCCCGTCGCGCAGCCAGGCGTACACCCGTTCCCGAGCCGGTCCGCCCTCGACCGGGGTGGTCCCCGGTTCGGTGGTGGTCATGCGTCTCCCCTCATCCGGCGCGCGCGTCCGCGCGGTGGCGAGCGTACACCCCTGGACCACGGGAAACCCGTCATGTATACACGAAGTACACCGAGACGGGCACCGCTTTGGTGTCCCGCTCCCCGCTTCCGAAAGGACCCCCGCATGGCGCATGTCGCCGTCGCGCAGTTCGCGCCCACCGAAGACAAGACCGCCAACCTGGCGGAGCTCACCCGGCTCGTGGGCGTGGCCGCGGACCGCGGCGCCGAGGTGGTCGTGCTGCCCGAGTACTCGATGTTCACCGCACCCGCCGTCGACGAGCGGTTCGTCGCCTCGGCCGAGGACCTCGACGGCCCGTTCGTGACCGGGCTGCGGGAGATGGCCCGTGAGCGGGGTGTCGTCGTGGTCGCCGGGGTCAACGAGGCGGTGCCGGGCGGCGGGAAGATCCGCAACACGCTGGTCGCCGCCGGTGCCGATGGCGAACTCGCCGCGCTGTACCGCAAGATCCACCTCTACGACGCGTTCGGTGTCCGGGAGTCCGACTTCATCGTGGCCGGGGAGATCACCGAACCACCGACGTTCAAGGCCGCCGGCCTGACCTTCGGGCTGCAGACCTGTTACGACCTGCGCTTCCCGGAGGTCACGCGACGGCTGGCCGATGCGGGCGCGCAGGTTGTGCTGCTGCCTGCAGAGTGGGTGCCGGGGCCGCTGAAGGAGTACCACTGGACGACGCTGGTCAAGGCCCGTGCGATCGAGAACACCGTGTATGTCGCCGCGGCGGGGCAGATCGCGCCGATGGGCTCGGGCTCGAGCCTGATCGCCGACCCCATGGGCGTGGTCGCCGCGTCGCTCGGCGAACGGCCCGGGGTCGCCGTCGCTGAGGTCTCGGCGGATCGGCTCGAGCAGGTCCGGACCACGAACCCGGCGCTGGCGTTGCGCCGGTTCGCCGTGGTGCCGAAGGAAACCGTCAACTAGCCGGCTGATTCCCGCTCGTGCGGCGGGAGAATTCCGCTCAGGCGAATTCGTCGCCGGCCCGGTGCGCGCCGAGGCCGATCTCCTTCACGGCCGCGGCCGCGCCGGGCGTGCCGCCGAGCGAACGAGCGAGGTCGAGCGCGACGGCCAGTTCGGTACCCGCCGGGACGACCCGGTGCACCACACCGCACCGCGCGGCCCCGGCGGCGGACAGCCGCCCGCTGCGGCACAAGGCGTGAACGGCCTCTTCGGACAGTCGATCCGGCAACGGGACCGCACCGCGGTGGTCGGGCAGCGCGAATTCCGCGTGCTCCGCGGCGACGATGAGGTCGGTCATCAGGGCCAGTTCGAACCCGCCGCCGCGGGCGAGGCCGTTGACGGCGGCGATCATGGGCTTGGGGAGGCGGAAGAAGTCGGCCACCCCGGCGAAACCACCGGTGCCCGGCGCGAGATCCCACCCGGCGGAGAAGTACTCGCGGCCGGCGCCGGTGACAATCCCCGCGTGCACGGCCGGATCGTCGCGCAGCCGGGCCCACGCGGCGTAGAGCTCGAAGCTCACCTGGGAGTCGATCGGGTTGCCGACGGGGCGATCCACGGTCGCGACGAGGACGCCGTCGACCACCTCGGTGCGGACGGCCCGGGGCAGTGCGGCGGTCACGGTCGCCGACGGTAGCCGCAGGGCTGCCCGCGGTCAAACCGAGCGTCCTCGACTGACCCGACAGTCAGGTGACGATCGCAATTCCGTTCCATACCACTAGAATTTTACGAGTGTTACGCCGCGAGTGCCCGGAGTATTGCGATAATCGCAACGCCGGGTTACGGTCTTGCGGCATGGATGAGTCCGAGGAGCTGCGAAGCAGAGTCCGGGAACTCATCCGGTCCATGCCGGGAGCCCAGCGGGAATTGGCCGCGGCCATCGGGCTCGACGAGACGAAACTGTCCAAGGCGCTGACCGGCACCCGCCGGTTCTCACCGCACGAACTCGTCCGGGTCGCCGAGTACTGCGGCGTCACGGTCAACTGGCTGCTCAACGGCAGCGACGACGCGAAGACCGTGACGGCGGTCCCGGCGCTCGCCGCGCGCCCGGCGAGCGATCCCGAGCACCACACGCAGTCCGAACCGCGGCGGCGGATCCTCGAGACGGCTTGGGAGCTCATCGCCGAGCGCGGGTACCACCACGTGCGCATCGCCGACATCGCGAAGGCGTGCGGGACCAGCACCGCCACCATCCACTACCACTTCCCCAGCAAGACCGAAGTGCTGCACGAAGCGTTGCGGCGCAACGTGAAGCTCGCGTTCGACCGGCAGGTCGCCGAGCTGCACGCCGTCGCCGACGCCCACGACCGGCTGCTGAAGCTGGTCGAGCTGCAACTGCCGGCCGACGGCGTGCTCCGCGCCGAGTGGTCGGTCTGGCTCCAGGTGTGGAACGAGGTCGCCCTCGCTCCGGAACTGCGGTCGCTCTACACCGATTCCTACGACCGCCGGCACCGGACGATCCTCATGACCATCCGCACCGGCCAGGAGCAGAGGGTGTTCCGCGTGGCCGATCCCGAGGCCGCCACCGAACAGCTCACGGCGCTGATCGACGGGCTCGGCATCCAGGTGCTGACCCGCAAGCCGGGCAGCAGTGGGGCCACGATGCGCGCGCACCTGCACGACTTCATCGAGAGGTCGATCGTCAAGGGAGCCTGATGAACCACGAGGTCATCGTCACCTGCGCCCTCACCGGCGCGGGCGGCACCGTCGGCCGCAGCCCCCACGTGCCGGTCACGCCGGCGCAGATCGCCGCCGGCGCGATCGAAGCCGCCAACGCGGGCGCCGCCGTCGTCCACATCCACGTCCGGAAGCCCGAAACCGGCGCCCCGGCCCGCGAAGTCGCGCTGTACCGCGAGGCGGTGCGGCTGATCCGGGAGTCCGGAGTGGACGTGGTGGTCAACCTCACGGCCGGGATGGGGGCGGCGACCTCGTGCTCGACGAGGAGGATCCGCTCAAGCCGGTCGACGGCACCGACCTGGTCTACGCGATGGATCGGCTGCCGCACGTCGAGGAGCTGCTGCCCGACATCTGCACGCTCGACTGCGGCTCGCTGAACTTCGGCGAGGGCAGCCGGCTGTACGTGTCCACTCCGGACATGCTGCGCACCGGCGCGAAGCGCATCCAGGAGCTGCGGGGTGAAGCCGGAGCTGGAGATCTTCGACACCGGGCACCTGTGGTTCGCGTCGAAGATGGTCGAGGAAGGGCTGATCGATGCGCCGCCGCTGTTTCAGCTGTGCATGGGCATCCCGTACGGCGCTCCCGCCGACCCGGGGCTGCTGCAGGCGATGGTGCGGCTGCTGCCCGCGGGCGCGCAGTGGGCGTCGTTCGCGATCGGGCGCGACCAGATGCCGTGGGTCGCGCAGTCGGTGCTGCTGGGCGGGCACGTGCGGGTGGGCCTGGAGGACAACCTCTACCTGGCGCGCGGGGTCAAGGCGACCAACGGGCAGCTCGTCGAACGCGCGGTCCGGATCGTCGGAGACCTCGGCGCCACCGTCGCGCCGCCCGACCGGGCGCGGGAGATCCTCGGCTTGAAGGAGCGGGTCCGTGCCTGAGGTCTCCACCGTGGCCGAAGTGGACACTGTCGCGTGCGTCGGGGCCGGGGTGATCGGGGGCGGCTGGGTCGCGCACTTCCTCGCCCGCGGCTACCGAGTCCGCGCCTGGGACCCCGCGCCGGACGCGGCCAAGCGGCTGGGCCGGCTAATCGACGCCGCCTGGCCCACGCTCACCACGCTCGGGCTCGCCGCCGGTGCGACCCGCGACGCACTGACGGTGACCGGCACGCTCGCCGAAGCGGTCGAGGGTGCCGGGTTCGTGCAGGAAAGTGCCCCCGAAGACCTGACCCTCAAGCAGGAACTGCTCGCCGGCATCGACTCGGTCACCCCGCCGGCGTGGTGATCGCCTCGCCCACGTCGGGCTACGGCATGACCGAGATGCAGAGGGCCGCGAAGAGCCCGGAGCGGCTGGTGGTCGGGCACCCGTTCAACCCGCCGTACCTGATCCCGCTGGTGGAGGTGGTGGGCGGCGAGCTGACCGCGCCCTGGGCCGTGAAGTGGACGAGCGCGTTCTACCGGCACGTCGGCAAGACGGTGATCACGATGGACTGGGAGGTCCCCGGGTTCATCGCCAACCGGCTGCAGGAGGCGCTGTGGCGGGAAGCCCTGCACATGGTGGCCGAAGGGGAGGCGACGGTCGAGCAGATCGACACCGCGATCACCGACGGGCCCGGGCTGCGCTGGCCGGTGCAGGGCCCGATGCTCACCTTCCACCTGGCCGGCGGCGAAGGCGGCATGGCGCACATGCTCGACCACTTCGGACCGTCGCTGAAGTCGCCGTGGACCCGGCTCGATGCGCCCGAGCTCACCAGGCTGCTGCGCGACGCCGTCGTCGCCGGGTGCGAAGACGAGGCCGGGGCCCGCACGATCGCCGACCTCGTGGCCGAGCGCGACCGGGCGATCATCGCGATCCAGCGGGCCGTCGGCGAGGCCCGCCGTGGGTGAACCGCTGACCCACCGCGACCGCGTCCGTCCCGAGTGGATCGACTACAACGGCCACCTCTCCGAGCCGTACTACGTGCTCGTCTTCGGCGACGCGACCACCGCGCTGATGGACGCGGTCGGTCTGGACACCGCCTACCGCGCGGCCACGGGCGCGTCGCTGTACACAGTGGAAGCTCACGTCCGGTACCTGCGGGAAGTCCCGCCCGACGCGGAGCTGACCGTGCGGACCGCCGTTCTCGCCGTCGCGGCTAAAACGGTGCGGCTGTGGCACGAGCTCCAGGTCGGCGGCGAGGTCGTGGCGACGGAGGAGCTGGTGTGCCTGCACGTGGCCGGCGGCAGATCCTCGCCGCTGCCCGAGGCTGTCGCGCAGCAGTTGCGCACGTACCTCGCACCGCTGCCCGAACACGCCGGGCGTGCCATCTCCTGACCTGCCGGACCCCACCGCGCCACCACCCACCCGAAAGTCACCCATGGAAGAACGATGTGAGCCGAACTCCCTGCCCGCCGCCGGTTCCTCGCCGCGGCGCTCGGCGGCACCGCGTTGCTGGGCGCCGCTCCCCTGCTCGCCGCGTGCGGCGGTTCCGCCGTCGCGGCCGCCGCACCGACCGGGCCGCCGCGACGAGGCCCTGCTCGGCCCGTGGCTCGGACCGGTGCTCACCGGCTACAGCACCACGGACTTCGCGGGCAAGCCGTACAAACCGGACGGACTCGCCGGCACCGACGGGCTGGGCCGCGACGTGCTCACCCGCTTCCTCGCTGGCGGCACCACGCTGCTGCTCTACGCGGTGCTCGCGACCGCACCCGGCATCGTGCTCGGCGCGCTGCTCGGCATGGTCGCCGACTACGGCGGCGGCCGGCTCGACAGCCTGCTGATGCGCGGCAACGACGTGCTGCTGTCGTTCCCGCAACTGGTGATCGCGCTGCTCGCCATCGCCGTGATCGGGCCCCAGGGCTGGCTGCTCGTGCTCGTCATCGGCCTGACCCACGCCCCGCGCACCGCCCGCGTCGCGCGCCAAGCGACAGTCGCGGTGCGCGGCGAGGACTACATCAAGGCCGCCGAGATGTACGCGGTGCCGCGCAGCCGGGTCCTGCTGCGGGAGATCCTGCCGAACATCACCGGGCGGCTCATGGTCGAGCTCGGACTGCGGCTGACCTACTCGATCGGCTACATCGCGTCGCTGTCGTTCCTCGGCCTCGGCATCCAGCCACCGGCGGCCGACTGGGGCCTGATGATCAACGAGAACCGGATCGCGCTGGTCGTGCAGCCGTGGGGCGTACTGCTGCCGGTCATCGCGATCGCACTGCTCGCCGTCGGCACGAACCTCGTGGCCGACTCGCTCGCCTCGGCCGCGGCCGGGCACACCCGGGAGACCGCGGGGGTGCAGTCGTGACCACAGTGGACAGCGCCATCGACGGTGCGCCACTCGCCCCGGAGGTGTCCGGCCTGCGGGTCACCACCGCCGCGGGCCGGCCGGTGCTGCGCGGGATCTCTTACGGCATCGCGCCGGGCGAGGTGCTCGCGCTCGTCGGCGAATCCGGCTCGGGCAAGACCACGGCGGGGCTCGCCGCGCTCGGCCACTTCGGCCGCGGGCTCGCCGAAGACGGCGGGCGCGTGACGTTGCACCCGCGGGTGGGCGACCCCGTCGACGTCCTCGCCCTCGGCCCGGCGCAGCGCCGGAAACTGCGGGGCGCCACGGTGTCCTACGTGCCGCAGGACCCGGCGCTGTCGCTCAACCCCGCGCTGCGCATCCGCCTGCAGATCGCCGAGGTCCTCGAGACCCACGGCTACGCCGGCTCGGTCGAGGAGCGCGTGGCGGAGGTGCTCACGGAGGTCGGATTGCCCGCCGACCGGGCCTACCGCCGGCGTTACCCGCACCAGCTCTCGGGCGGGCAGCAGCAGCGCGTCGGGATCGCGATGGCGTTCGCGTGCCGGCCGAGCGTGGTGGTGCTCGACGAGCCGACCACCGGGCTCGACGTGATGACGCAGGCGCTGGAGCTGGAGACCGTCCGGCGGCTGACGGCCGAGCACGGCGTGGCCGCGCTCTACATCACCACGACCTCGCGGTGGTGGCGCAGCTGGCCGATCGCGTCGCGGTGATGTACCAGGGAGCAGTCGTCGAAACCGGCCCGGCCGACGATGTCCTCAAGCGGCCGGGGCACGCTTACACGCGCGAACTCGTCGACGCCGTGCCCGATCTGGGCGCCGATCCCGCCACCGCTCCGCCGGCCTCGGACGCCGTGCCGGCCGCCCGTGGGATCCGTGTCGCCTACGGCCGGCAGCACGTGCTGCGCGGCGTGAACGTGCAGGTGCACCGCGGCGAATGCGTGATGCTGCTGGGCGAATCGGGCTCGGGCAAGACAACCCTGTCGCAGTGCATCGCGGGCCTGACCCACCGGTTCACCGGCACCGGGGCGCTGGCCGGCACCCCGCTCGCGGCCGCCACCCGCGCCCGCAGCGACGACGAGCGCCGCCGGATCCAGTACGTCTTCCAGAGCCCGTTCTCCTCCCTCAACCCGCGCCGCACCACCGCCCGGTCGATCGAGATGCCGCTGGTGCGGCTCACCGACCTGCCGCGGGCCCGCCGGCGCGAACGCGTCGCGGAGGTGCTCGATCGCGTCTGCCTCGGCCGGTCGCTGGCGAACCGGCTGCCCGACCAGCTCAGCGGCGGCGAACGCCAGCGCGCGGCGATCGCCCGCGCCCTGGTCACGACCCCCGACGTGCTCGTGTGCGACGAGGTGACCTCGGCGCTCGACGTGTCGGTGCAGGCGACCATCGTGGAGCTGCTCGGGGAACTTCGCCGTGAGCTGGGGATGGCCGTGCTGTTCGTGACGCACGACATCGCGCTCGCGCCCGAGGTGGCCGACCGGATCGCCGTTCTGCGCGGCGGGGAGATCGTGGAAGAGGGTACGGTCGAATCCGTGCTGACCGCGCCCGCCCACGCCTACACCGGCGAACTGCTGGCCACCACACCGCGGTTATGACGGGCCACGGTGCTGTCCGGCCCGGGTTCGACGCCGTGCGCGAAGCGTTCGCCCAGGTCGCAGCCCAGACCTCCGGCGGCGTCGCGTTCAGCGTCTTCCGCCGGGGCGAACCGGTCGTCGAGCTGTGCGCCGGCGCCGCGTCGCCCGGGGTCCCATGGACACCCGAGACGCGGGTGGTGCTGTTCAGCGGCACCAAGGGTGTCGTCGCCACGCTGATGGCGATCCTCACCGCCCGTGGGGTGATCGGGCCACGCGAACGCGTCGCCCGCTACTGGCCGGAATTCGCGGCCGCCGGCAAGGGCGAAGTGCCCGTCTCGCAGGTGCTGGCGCACACCGTCGGGCTGCCCTACGTCGAACCCGACCTGCCGACGGCCGACAACGCCGCCAACGCGGCCGCGCTCGCCGAACAGCGTCCGTTGTGGACGCCGGGCACGCGCGTCGCCTACCACGCGCTGACCTACGGCTACCTGGCCACGGAACTCATCCGACGCGTCACGGGGCAGCGCGTCGGCGAACTGGTCCACGAGCTGCTGGCCGCCCCGTACGGGCTGGACCTGCGGCTCGGCACCCCGGCGTCGGTGCCGGTCGCGACGCTGCTGCGCGCGCCCGGCTACCGCATCAGCACGTTCCTGCAGGACGAGGAACGCCGGCGGATCGCCGAGCGGATGTACCGCGGGGTGCTCGACTCCACCGACACCATGAACTCCCCCGAGTATCGTGGCGCCGAACTCGCCGCCGGCAGCGGCGTGGGCACCGCCACGAGCATGGCGCGGCTGTACGACCTGCTGCTGTCCGGCTCGCTCGTGCCCTCCGCAGTGCTTGCACAGGCCACTCGCACCTGGTCCGAGGGCATCGACGCGATCAACGACCGGCCCTTGCGCTTCGGCCTCGGCTACGAGCTGGCCGACCCGATCGGCACCTACGGGCCCGCGGCCGCCGACCCCGCCGCGTTCGGCCACTCCGGTGCCGGCGGGGGCCGCCACGGCGCCTGGCCCACCCGCGGCGTTGCGTTCTCCTTCGCCACCAACGAACTGCAGGCCGAGGACGTCGATTCCCGCGCCGCCACGCTGCTGGCGGCCCTGCACGAGTGCGCCTGACCGGAGTCGATCTCCGGTCCACAGTGGAATTCCACGGCGTCGCCCAGCCGGGCGCGGCAGGATGGCGCGATGGCCGACGACTCCCCCGCGATCGCACTGGACCAGGCCGAGCTGCGCGTGGTGACCGCCTACGCCGTGGCGTGCGCGCTGCCGGCGCTGGCGATCTTCGAACGCACGCACTCAGGCGTTCCCCGCCCGCGTGCCGCGCTCGAGGCCGCCGAGGGCTTCGCGAGCGGCGGCGAGCGGACGAAGGCGTTGCGCGACAGCGCGTGGACGGCGGACCGCGCGGCCCGGGAAACCCGGGACGCGGGTCACGCGGCGGCAGGTGTAGCCGTGCGCCGCCGGCAGCGCGGCCGGTGCCGCGTTCCTGCACCCGCCGGAGAACGCGACCCAGGTCAAGCACATCCTGGACCCAGCCGCCGCGGCGGCGCACGCGTTCGAGGTCTCGGCCGGTGGCGACCCCCAGGTCGGATCCGCGCACCTGGAGCAGGCCCGCGGCCTCGCCGGCCCCGTACTCGTCGACGTCCTCAAGCGTTATCCCCAAGCCCCGCCCGGCGGCGGCCGGACCGGTGAGCTGATGCGGGCGCCGGATGCGTCTTTGCGGTAGTTTTTTTGCAGCTGGCAAATGCGGCGGGCGCCATCGCCCGGGCGTATAGGTCGTTATACAGTTTTCCGCAGCGCGTCGCCCGGCTGGGCAGGCTAGGTTCGGGGGCATGCGAATCGTGTCGTTGCTGCCTGCCGCGACCGACCTGGTCGCAGAGCTGGGGCGGCTCGGTGATCTGGTCGGGCGGACTCACGAGTGCGATTGGCCGCCGGGTGTCGAGGCGGTGCCGGTCGTGACCGCGGCCGAGGTGGACGACGCGGTGCTCACGAGCCGCGAGATCTCCTCCGCCGTCGGCGGTTCGGCGCACAGCGGTTCGTCGCTGTATTCCGTGGACACCGCACGCCTGGCGGAGCTGGCGCCGGACCTCGTGCTGACGCAGGACCTGTGCGAGGTCTGCGCCGTGTCCTACACGCGGGTGGCCGAGGCCGTGCGGCTGCTGGACACCGGGACGAAGGTGCTGAGCCTCGAGCCGCGCCGGCTCACCGACGTGCTCGGCTGCGTCACGATTCTCGGTGACGCCCTCGGCGTGCCGGAGCTCGCCGTGGACCGGGTCCGGGCGCTCACCGCGCGGCTGGACGCCGTGCGCGCGCGGGTGGCGGGGAGGCCGCGGCCGCGAGTGGTGGCGCTGGAATGGCTGGATCCGTTGTGGCCGGCCGGGCACTGGGTGCCGGAGCAGATCACCGCGGCGGGCGGGGATCCCCTGTTGGCGGACCCGGGCGAGCACACGCGCCCGATCCCGTGGGAGACCGTGCGAGCCGCGCGGCCCGACGTGCTGCTCGTTCTGCCGTGCGGCTTCAGCCCCGACCGCACTGCGGCCGAGTTCGGCGTGCTCACAGCGCTTCCCGGCTGGGTGGACCTGCCGGCCGTGCGTGCCGGCGCGGTGTGGTTGCTCGACGGGCCGGCCTACTTCAACCGCCCCGGCCCGCGGGTCGTGCGGGGTGCGGAGGTCCTGGCGCACGTGCTGCACGGCGTCGAAGCGGACCCGCCGTTGACGTCCGGCGAAGCGCGCCTCGCCTGACCTCAGCCGAAC
Source organism: Amycolatopsis sp. FDAARGOS 1241 (assembly GCF_016889705.1). NCBI lineage: Bacteria > Bacillati > Actinomycetota > Actinomycetes > Pseudonocardiales > Pseudonocardiaceae > Amycolatopsis > Amycolatopsis sp. FDAARGOS 1241. The sequence continues at coordinate 4,156,386 of NZ_CP069526.1, read as the reverse complement.
ACGACATCCGCGGTCGCGACCGCCTCGGCACGGGCCGCGTCCACCTGCAGCGCCGCTCCCCCGTCGCCGGGGACACCGGTCGCGAGCAGGTGCTCACCGACGAACACCGGGCGGCGCAACCGGTACGACAGCGACGAGATCGCGCGTTCCGGCGCGCGGGTGCGGGCCAGCTCCAGCAGCGCCAGCACGAGCAGCGGCCCGTGGACGACCAGGCCCGGGTAGCCTTCGACGCCGGTCACGTAGGGCTGGTCGTAGTGGATGCGGTGCGCGTTGGCGGTGAGCGCGCTGAACCGGAACAGCAGCACGGGATCCGGCGTCCACGCCCGTTGCCATTCGGCGGCCGACGACGGTGAACCCGTCAGGTCGATCCCGGCGAGCGCCGTTCGACCGGAGTCCTCACCCGAGCGGTAGACGATGTCCTGCTCCTCCACGACCCGCACCTCGCCGTTCTGGCCGATCTCGGTGCGGACGGTCACGAACAGCATCTCCCCCGTGCGGCCGTGTTTCACCGTGACCTCGCCGAGCGAGCGCACGCGCTCCGCCGGCTTGCCCAGCACGAGCGGTGAGCGCACCTCGAGCCGGCCGCCCGCGAACATCCGCCGCCGGTCGGGCAGCGGAGGCAGGAAGTGGCCGCCGGCCGGGTGGCCGTCGGCCCCGATCTCCGAGTGCCGCGGCCACTCGAGGAAGTACAGCCAGTGCCACAGCGGCGGCAGCGGCTCCCCCGCGACCGCCGCCGGCCGCGGCAGGTCCAGCGCCGCCGACAGCGCGGCGGCCGGTCCGGCCTCCAGCGCGTCGCTGTCGGTGAGCGGTTCGGGGGACCATGACTCCACGTACGAGCCCAGCGCGTTCATGGTCCTGGGTTACCACACAACGGCGCGCAGTGCAGTCACGCTGTGACGAGCTCCGCGAACTCGTAGATCAGCCGCGAGCGGCGCGAGGCGACCCAAGCCACGGCCAACCGGCTGGGCGGCAGGTCGGACACCGGCACGTGGGTCACGTCGCCGCGCGTGTAGTACTCCGAAGTGGACAGTGGCACGATCACGATGCCGAGGCCCGCGGCCACGTGCTCGAGCTTCTCCTCGACGCTGCGGAATCCGCGCGGCCGCGCGGCACCACCGGCGCGCAGCTCGGTCGCGACGGCGCGCCACTCCGGCACCGCGTCCGGGTCGTTGAGCAGGTGTTCCTCGGCGAGGTCGGCCACCTCGACGGATTCCTTGCCCGCCAGCCGGTGTGTCACCGGCAGGATTGCCACCCGCGGTTCGCCGAACATCGGCCGGACGGTGAGCCCGCGCGGCGGTACCGGGAGCCGGACGAGGCTCACGTCGGCCCGTCCGTCGTGCAGCACCTCGACCTGGTCGTCCCACGTCGTCCGCACCAGCTCCACGGACAGCTCGGGGTGGCGCGCGGTCAGCGCCCGCACGGGCTCGGTCACCGTGAGGCCCGGCATGAAGCCGATGGTGAACGTCGAGGTTCCCCGGGCGGCCAGGGCGACCCGCCGGCGCAGGGCCTCGGCCGCAGCGAGGATGGTCCGGCTGTCCTCCAGCAGCTGACGGCCCGCCGCCGTCAGCTCGGTCGAGCGGCGGTCGCGGACGAACAGCTGCGCGTGCAACTGTTCCTCCAGCGCCCGGACCTGGCGCGAGAGCACGGGTTGTGCGATGTGCAGCCGCTCCGCCGCGCGGCCGAAATGCAGTTCCTCGGCCACGGCGACGAAGTAGCGAACCTTCCGCAGGTCGACGTCCACCGCGGCCTCCCGTCCCCTCGCCTGGCACCCAGCCTAGGTCAGGGGCCGCAGCCGGCGTCGGCCATGACCGACGCGAGGGTGAGCCCGGATCAGCCCGCGAACCGGCCGATCGCGACGAAGGCCGAAAGCACCAGCAGCAGCACGTTCATCGGGATGCCCCTGGGCTCCTTACGCCGGCCGTGCACCACGATCGCGCCGAGCGCGATGATCACGAAGCCGACGGCGGCCAGCGGCGTGAGCACGGGGGCGATGCCGAGTGCCTGCGGGAGGATCAAGCCGATCGCGCCCAGCACCTCGACCAGGCCGATGAACTTGACCATGCCGCCGGAGAAGTCCGCCACCCAGCCCATGGTGGGGTTCTCCAGCAGTTTCTCCTTCGGTGTGGCCAGCTTCATGCCGCCCGCAGCCAGGTAGATCGCGGCCGCGATGCCCGCAGCGATCCACAACGCGATGTTCATGCCGCCTCCCGGTCCACTCCGGCAGTCAGTGCGACGCCGTATAGTTGAACGCTACACTGTTCGAGGCCGAAGCGCCGAGGTGGCGTGGAGTGCTTCCGGTGCCGGGAGGGGCGGGGGCCTCCCGGCACCGGACGTGGTCAGTGCGGCGTGACGGTCACCGACTCGTTCGGGCGCAGCCGGATCGTCTTGCGCCAGCTGCCGGCCCGTAGTTCGGTCTCGGTGCCGCCCACGCTGCGGACCACGGCCTTGGTGACCTTCCCGTGCCGCCATTCGAGGTCCACTTCGAACCCGCCGCGCGCGCCGATCCCCGTCACCCGCCCCGTGTCGGCCCACGCCTTGGGCAGCGCGGGCAGGAATTCGATCACCCCCGGCCGCGAGTAGAGCAGCATCTCGAGCATCGCCGCCGGCGCGCCGAGGTTGGCGTCGATCTGGAAGATCGTGTAGCTGCCCTGGCTGTACATGTCGAAGAAGTTCGCCGCCGTGCCGTTGCCGTTGTTGACCGACGGCCGCAGCACCGTGAGGAACAACTGGTAGGCGCGGTCGGCGTCCTTCAGGCGGGCCCAGCACGCCGACCGCCAGGCACAGCCCCAGCCGAAGGTGTCCATGCCGCGGGCGATCAGCAGTTTGCGCACTCCCTCGATCAGGTCCGCGGGCGCGGTGTCGGTGGTGATCCGGTCACCGGGGAAGAACCCGACGAGCGGCGAAAGGTGCCGGTGGGTCGTCTCACCCAGGTTCTCCGGCGAAAGCCACTCCTGCAGCCAGCCGGTCACCGGGCTCACGGTCGGCAGGTGGAGCCGGTCGCGCATGCCGGTGATCGTCTTGCCGTACGCGGTGTCGCGGCCGAGGATCTCGGTGGCCTGCGTGAAGTGGCCGAACAGGTCGTGGACGAGTTCCTGCGAGTAGCTGTTGCCCACCGCGTCCGGGCCATGCTCCGGCGACCAGTCGGTGTCGCTGACCAGGTAGTCCTCGCCGTCGATGGTCCGGGTGATGAGCCGCGCCGCCCAGAACTCGGTCGCACCCTTCAGCACGGGGTAGACCTTGGCGAGGTACGCCGCGTCCCGGGTGTACTCGTAGTGGTTCCAGAGGTTGTTGCACAGCCACGCGTTGCCCGCCGGGTGCCACGCCCAGCCGGAGCCGCCGTAGATGTTGGTGGAGAACGCGATCGCCCAGCCGGCGATCTTGCCGGTCGAGTTGCGGAACCGGTTGCGGGGATCGTTGAACAGCCGCTGCGTCGTGTCGCTCCACGCGGGCAGCTGCGCGAGGCAGTAGTCCACCAGCGCGTCGAAGCACTCCTTGAGGCCCGCGCGGTCGGCGAGCCAGTAGTTCATCTCGAGGTTGATGTCGGTGTGGTAGTCGCTGTACCAGTCGGGTGAGTTGTTGCTCAGCCACAGGCCCTGGAGGCTGATCGGCAGGCCGTCGCGCGAGCCGGTGATCGTCAGGTAGCGCCCGAACTGCAGGTAGCTCGCCTCGAGTTCGGGATCCGGCGTGCCGGGGTCGGTGTAGCGCACGGCGAGGCGCGACCAGGAGTCGAGCCCGCTCCGGTTCTTGGGCGAGCTGCCCAGGTTCACGCTCATCCGGTCGTAGAGGCCGCGGTAGTCCTTCACGTGCGTGGCCAGCAGCGCGGTGGCGGACACGGCCGCTGCGGCCGTCACCTTCCCGGCGGCCACGGCGGCGGGATCCGCGGCGGCGTCGAGGTACTTGCGGGCGGCGTCGGGCACGTAGCTGGTGCCGCCGCACACGACGATCACCACTTCACTGCAGCCGGTGAAGGTCACCTCGGTACCCGACACCGCGACCTGCCCGCCCTCGCCCGCGGCGGTGACCGCGGTGCTGTACTTCAGGCTGTTGGCGAAGGTGCCGCCGAGCGAAACGACACCGGCACCGGCCGTCGGCTGCTCGCCGCGGGTGCCTTCGAGCGTCACGGAGCCCGTGTAGGACCCGCCGCCCTGCTGCGTCAAGTGGATCACGACGACGTCGTCGGGGTGGCTCGTGTAGACCTCGCGGCGGTACTTCGCGCCGCGGAGGCCGTAGGTCGCGGTGACCAGGCCGTTGCTGAGGTCGAGGGTACGGCGGTAGTCCCGGACGCCGGTGTGGGCGGGCAGCTTGAGCCGCACCTTGGCCAGCAGGCCGAAGCTGCCGAAGTCGTCGCGGCCGTAGGGCAGCTGCCCGTCGGACTGCAGCTGGTCGTTGAGCCCCCCGCTCCACAGCGAGGAGTCGGTGAAGTAGAGGTAGTCGGCCGCGGGGTCGCCGCCGACGAGGCCACCGATCCGACCATTGCCGATCGGCAGGGCCTGCTCGATGACGTGGTCCTCGGCCGCGGGCGCGGGGTACCACAGGGTGGTCGCGGCGGTGTCGGGGACGAGGTCGGCGACCGGCGGTCTCGCGGGCTCCGCCTGCGCTGTGAACGGGCGAAGCCCGTTCAGCGCGAAGCCGGCGCCGACCGCGCCACCGAGCTTGAGAAAGGTCCGACGAGAGGGCGGGGCGGAGAAGTCCGACATGGCGATTCCCTTCGGCGTCGAAGGCGGAAACCGGCTGTGAAGCTCGCCAAAGATAGGATGTCTGGCCGAAGCTGGTCAATATTTTTCGGAATTTTTCCCACCCTTGGCGCCCTCGCCGCGCTCGGCCACGGACTCGGCCCGGTCTGACCAGGCGCGCCAGTCAGGGCCGGGGGCAGGCCCGCGACGGGGTCCGGCGCACCGGGCTTCCAGCTCCTCCGGCCGCGTCGCGACGGAGGAAAGATCCAGGTGAGGGAGCTGTAGTCTCCGGCCATGGCTCCCTCCCGGACCCCGCGCCGCCCGAGTCGCGCCGAGACGCGGCGCAAGATCATCGACGCTGCCGCGGAGGTGTTCGCCCGCCAGGGCATCGCGGCCACGTCGCTCAACGACATCGCCGCGGCGGCAGGGCTCACGAAGGGCGCGGTCTACTCGAACTTCCAGGGGCGCGACGACCTCGTGCTCACGATCATGGAGGAGCACCTCGTCGAGCGGATGCGCGTGGCCACCACGGTGTTCGACAACTTGAGCGATCTCGGCGAGGCCACCGCGGAAGCCGGCGCGCGGCTGGCCGCGGGCATCGGCACCGACGCGACGTGGCACCAGCTCCTGCTGGAGTACTGGGGCATCGCGATGCGCAACCCGGCCATCCACAAGGGACTGGCCCTGCGCCGGGCCCAGCTGCGCGACGCGATCACCGCCGCGATCGTGCGGGCGGCGCGCCGGCACGGTGTCGAGCTGCCGCTGCCACCGGAGCAGCTCGCGGTGGTGGTGCTGGCGCTGTCGAACGGGCTCGCGGTCGAGCGCGGTATCGAAGCCTCCGCCGTGCCGGACACACTCTTCGCCGACGTGCTCAAACTCCTGGTGACACCGCGGGGTCAGTGAGGTCAGTGATACCGCAGCGCACCCGGATCGGGCCGCTCGGCGAGGTAGCGGGCGAAGGTGAGGACACCGTCGGCGTGCTCGGGTGCGAGGTTGCCGCCGTCGGCATACGCGCGGTAGAGGGAACCGGGCAGCGACACCGGCAGCACGCGTTTCCTCCGCCCGGCCGCCGCCAGCACGGCCTTCGCCAGGTCCGCCGCAGGCAGCACCTCCGGGCCGCCGAAGTCCGGCGCGCGACCCACGGGCTCGGCCTTGGCCAGCTCGGCCAGCCGGCCCGCGAGGTCGCGCACGTCCACCGGCTGGAACCGCCACCGGGGCACCGGCACCACCGGCAGCCGCCCGGCGGCCGCGAACACCGCGCGCACGAGCGAGTGGAACTGCGTCGCGCGCTGGATCGTGTGCGGCAGCCCCGAGTTCACGATCAGGTCCTCGGCGGCGAGCTTCGCCCGGTAGTAGCCGAGCGGCACGCGGTCGACGCCGACGATCGAGACGTACACCAGGTGTGGCGGATTTCCGGTCCAGCGCGCGGCTTCCACGAGCGTCCGAATGGCGTCGGCCTCACGCCGGTAGTCGGCGGCGCAGTGCAGGACGACGTCGCAGCCGGCCAGCGCGGTGTTGATGCCGCGGCCGGTCCGCAGGTCGCCGACCGCCCACTGCGCGCCCCGGCCACTGCGCCGCTTCCGGCTCAGCGCGCGCACCCGCTCCCCCGCCGCCACGAGCTGGTCCACGACCACGCTGCCGAGCTGACCGGTCCCGCCGGTCACCAGGATCCGTTCCGGCACGCCGCCCCTTCCCGGCACCACCGCCCGTCCGGACGGTTTTCCGCGGCCATCCTGGCACGCGGACGCCGGGCCCGAAAGCGCCCGGACGCACCGGATCAGCGCACGGCACCGACGCGCAGCGGGCGGGTACCGGCTGCGTTCACCGGTTCGCCACAGTGGGCGCACACGCTCTTCACCTGCAGCTGTTCGCCGCACGCGTGCTCGTAGACCGTCGGCGGCGGTCCTTGATGCACGTATCGGTCACCCCACTGCATCAAGCCGAGCAGCACCGGCTGCAGGGCGCGCGCCGACTCCGTGGGCAAGTACTCGAAGCGCGGCGGGTGGTCCTCGTACCGGCGCTTTTCGAGCACCCCGGCGTCCACGAGCTTGCGCAGCCGTGCGGCGAGGATGTCGCGGCTGGCTCCGGTGTTGTCGGCGATCTGGTTGAACCGCCGCTCTCCCAGCAGGATCTCCCGGAGCGCGAGCAGGCTCCACCGCTCGCCCACCACCTCGAGCGCGTCCGCGATCGAGCACTCCCGGCCTCGCGCTGCCATCCGACTCACCTCCGCCGCTAGGAATTTCCAACCTAGCACGTCACCACCGGCGTGTGAGCTGATCGACACCACAGGCCAACTCAGTTGTGTTGTCCAACTTACCCGGCGTACAACGGGGAGACCGGCTATGCGAGGAGGCAGGTCATGAGGGACGCAGTCATCGTCGACGCGGTACGGACCCCGATCGGCAAGGGCAAGCCCACCGGGCGGCTGGCCGGGGTGCACCCGGTCGACCTGCACGCGCACGCGATCCGGTCGCTCGTCGAGCGCACGGGCCTCGACCCGGCGGTGATCGACGACGTGATCAGCGGCGCGGTCGGCCAGATCGGCGAGCAGAGCATGAACACCGCGCGCTGGGCCGCGCTCGCCGCGGGCCTGCCGGAGTCGGTGCCCGCCGTGACCGTCGATCGCCAGTGCGGCAGCAGCCAGCAGGCCATCCACTTCGCCGCGCAGGGTGTGCTGAGCGGCGCCTACGACGTGGTAGTCGCTTCCGGCATCGAGTCCATGGGCCGGGTGCTGATGGGCAGCCAGGTCGCGGGCAAGGATCCGTTCGGCGCCGGCGTCGCCGCGCGCTACCCCGAAGGGCTCGTGCCACAGGGGATCAGCGCCGAGCTCATCGCGGCCGAGTGGGGTTTCTCGCGTGAGCAGCTCGACGCGTATTCGGCCGAGAGCCACCACCGCGCCGCGCAGGCGTGGGCCGACGGGAAGTTCGCCGGCGAGGTCGTGCCGCTCAAGGCGCCGGGCCCCGACGGCGCGCTCGTCGACGTGACCACGGACGAATCCGTGCGGCCCGGCACCACGCCCGAAGTCCTCGCGGGTCTCAAGCCGGCGTTCAAGGCGGACCTGTGGGAGCAGCGCTTCCCCCAGCTCGACTGGCGCGTGACGGCAGGCAATTCCTCACCGATCAACGACGGCGCGTCCGCCGTGCTCATCACCAGCAGCGAAACCGCGGCGAAGCTGGGCCTCAAGCCGCGAGCCCGCCTGCACTCGTTCTCCGTGGTCGGCGACGACCCGCTGTACATGCTGACCGGCGTCATCCCGGCGACGCGCAAGGTGCTCGACCGTGCCGGGCTGAAGCTCGAGGACATCGACGCGTTCGAGGTCAACGAAGCCTTCGCCAGCGTCGTGCTGGCGTGGCAGGCCGAACTCGGCGCGGACCTGGCCAAGGTCAACGTCAACGGCGGCGCCATCGCGATCGGCCACCCGCTCGGCGCCAGCGGCTCCCGCCTGATGACGACGCTCCTGTCCGTGCTCGAGCAGACCGGCGGCCGCTACGGCCTGCAGACGATGTGCGAAGCCGGCGGGCTCGCCAACGCGACGATCATCGAGCGCCTCTGACCCGGTGCCGGGACGTGCGCCACCATCCCCGGCGTCCCGGCGCCGCTCCACCCGTTCGGTCCTCAGAGGACGGACAGCATCCCGCCGTCGGCGTAGAGGATCTGCCCCGACACGAACTCCGAGGCCGGTGAGCACAGGAACAGCAACGGCCCGACGAGGTCGCTGGCCTCACCCCAGCGTCCCGCCGGCGTCCGCTTCCGCACCCACGCGCTGAACTCCTCGTCGGCGGCCAGCGCGGCCGTCAGCTCGGTGCGGAAGTAGCCAGGGCCGAGCCCGTTGACCTGGATGCCCGGCGGGCCGAGGTCGGCGCACATGCCCTTGGTCAGCATCTTCAGCCCGCCCGTGGTGGCCGCGTAGGGCGCGATGCCCGGACGCACGACCTCGCTCTGCAGCGAGCAGACGTTCACGATCTTGCCGCGGCCCCGCGGGGTCATGCGCCGCGCGACCTCCCGTCCGACGAGGAACGCGCTCGTGAGGTTGGTGGCGAGCAGCCGGTCCCAGTCCGCGTCCGGGAACTCGGTCAAGGGTCCGCGGCGCTGCATCCCGGTGTTGTTGACGAGGACGTCGAGCGGACCGGCGGCTCCTCGGCCGCCGCGACTCCTTCGGCCACCGCCGCCGGATCGGTCGCGTCGAACGGGCAGGCCGGCACTTTCGCGCCGGTGCCCTCGGCGAGCGCGGCGCGGGTCCGCTCCAGCGCGGTCGCGTCGCGGCCGTTGAGCACGACCGTGCACCCGGCTTCGGCGGCCCGCGCGCGAGCGCCAGCCCGATGCCGCGGCTGGACCCCGTAATGAGCGCGACGCGGCCGCGCACGTCGAACACCGGGTGGCTCACGAGTCCTCCGCGTCGAGCCCGTCGCGGTCGGCCCACTCCAGCAGCGGCTCCAGGGAGAAGGCCGTGTCGTCGATGCCCGCGTGCAGGTCGCCCAGCCGGGCGAAACGGGCGGGCACCGTCGCGATGGTGCACTCGCGTGGCTCGACGTCGTCCACCTCGTCCCAGCGGATCGGGGTCGACACGGTGCCCTCCGGGACCCCGCGGACGGAGTAGGCGCTGGCGATCGTGTGGTCGCGGGCGTTCTGGTTGTAGTCCACGAAGAGCTTGCGGGGGTCGCGATCCTTGCGCCACCACGTGGTCGTCACGTACTCGGGCGCGCGCCGCTCGACCTCCCGCGCGAAGGCCAGCGCGGCGCGGCGGACCTCGGCGAAGCCCCAACGCGGTTCGATGCGCACGTAGACGTGCAGGCCGCGGCCGCCCGACGTTTTCGGCCAGCCGATCGCGCCGAGTTCGTCCAGCACCTCGTGGGCGACGTGGGCGATCCGGCGGACCGTGTCGAACGGGCAGTCGGGCATCGGGTCCAGGTCGATGCGCCACTCGTCGGGTTTCTCCGTGTCGGCGCGACGGGAGTTCCACGGGTGGAACTCCACAGTGGACATCTGCACCGCCCACGCGACGTGCGCCGCCTCGGTCACGCACAGCTCGTCGGCGTAGCGCCCGTAACGCGGGAAGTGCACGCGGACCGTTTCCAGCCACGGCGGGGCGCCGTGCGGTACGCGCTTCTGGTGCACCTTCTCCCCCGCGACGCCCGACGGGAACCGGTGCAGCATGCACGGGCGCTCTCGCAGGGCACGCACGATGCCCTCGCCCACGGACAGGTAGTAGTTGACGAGGTCGAGCTTCGTCTCGCCCCGGGCCGGGAAGTACACCCGGTCCGGGTTCGAGATCCGCACCATCCGGTCCCCGACCGCGACCTCCACCGCGGAGTCTTTCGCCATGCCGTGACCGTAACCGCTGGGCGGCCCCGCCGCGATCAGATCCGCACGAGCCGCACCCAGCCGTTACCGGTGGCGGGTGAGAACAGGTGCCAAGTGTCGGGTCCGGAGATCGGCGCCCAGCTCCACTCGAGCCGGTACTGCACGGGCCGGGGTTTTCGCGTCCGGTCGAACCAGTGGTAGTCCAGCCGGAGCAAGAAGGAGCCGACCGGCCCGGTCTCGGCGATCCGCCGGTCGACCAGCGGCACGACCCGGCCCTGGTCCGCGAAGGTGTCGACCATCGAGCAGCCGCAGAAGTACGCGAGCGTGCCGACCTCCGGCGGCGCGGCCACCGTCGCGTCGCCGACCCGGGCGCCGATCTCCTGCCCGACACGGGCGTAGGCGGCGGCCGTGGCCCAGTTGCCGAAGATCGGCGGGGCCGTCCACGGCACGCCGCGGCGGACGTCGAGGTACCCGGCGGGCAGCACTGTCCCGGCGAACACGAGCACCGCGACGGTCACGGCGACCGCCCGCCGGAACCCGTGGCCCAGCGTCGCGACGTAGCCGGCCAGCACGACGAACACGACGGTGAGGGCGACGATCGGTGGCACGTAGTACCACTGGTACGGCGGCACGCCGAGGCCCGAATAGGCGCCGTAGTACGCGAGCCCGCCGAGTCCCAGCACGCCGACCGGTCCGAACCGCGCTGCCTGCTGCCGGCGCGCGAGCAGCCAGCCGGCCAGGCCCAGCAGCGCGAGCAACCCGGCCGCCGCCGGTCCGAACGAGACGAGCGTGGCCTGCCACCGCTTCGGGTCGAGGTAGTAGAACGGCCCGTTGCCGTAGGTGTATTCGCCGAACGCGCCCTGCGTGGTCTTGATCAGGAACGTGTCCGGGATCGCCGAGCCGAGGGCGAACCAGCTGAACACGAACCACGGCAGGCACACCGCCGAAACGATGCCCGCGACCGGCAGCAGCCGGCGGCGCAGTGCGCCCACACCGAGCGCGAAGAGCACCACGAACAGCACGAGGTCGAGCCGTACCAGGACCGCGAGGCCCGCGACCACCCCGAACCCGATCGCGCGGCCCTCCAGCGCGTACGCCGTGAGCAGCACCAGCGCCGCCGAGATGAGGTGCACCTCGAGCCCGGTCGCCGACAGTACGAACGGGTTGAACAGGATCGCCGCCGTCCCGGCCACGGCCGTCGCGAACGGCAGCCGCAGCGCCCGCGCGATCCGCGCGAAACCCCACCCCACGGCCGTCATCGCCGCCACGAAGACCAGGCCCAGCCCCGTCACCGGGTGGACGTGGCCGCCGGCGACCCGGGTCAGCGTGCCGCCCAGGGCGAGCAACAGGACGTTGAGCGGGGAGGTCGCCGAATTCGCGGTCTCGGCGCGGACGAGGCCCCAGTGGAAGTGCTCGGCGACGTTGCGAGCGTAGCCGAGCGTGATGTAGGCGTCGTCGATCAGGCTCCCCTTGACCCCGAGGAACACCACGGCCGACACGGCGGCCACCGCGACCGGCCACAGCAGCGCCCGGCCGCGGCCGCGTCTCGGCACCTGCCCGGGCTCAGCCGGGAGACGCTGCGACGAGGCCGCCACGCCGTCCACCTCAGCCGCCGTCGGCCCGCACGAGGTAGAGCTCCTGATCGCCGGCCCACGGCGACGCGATCCGCCACTTCGCGACCACGTTCGCGGGCGCAGGCGCGCCGACCGGAGTCGGGGTGAGCGCGTACTCCGGCTTCACGGGCGCCACGTCGTAGTCGAAGTTGTGGAAGTTCCAGTCGACGAGCATGCGGCCGAGCGAGCCCATCGTGGCCTCGCGCTGCGCGATGGCAGGGCCGACCGCACCCCGGTCGTCGAACAGGTCGACGATCGAGCAGCCGCAGCTGTAGGCGAGCACGCCGATCTCGCCGCCGCTGCGCACCGTCGAAGAGCCGACAAGCCGGCCCAGCGCAGGCCCGATCCGTTCGTACTGCGCGGTGGTGGTGTGGTTGGACATGATCGGGGCGAACGGCCGCGGCAGGCCGCCCCACGCGTAGAACGCGGCGCTCACGCCCACGAGCCCCACTGCGGAGAGCACCGCGGGGGCGCCCACCGTCCAGAGGGCCGCGGCCGGCGCGCGGCCGGCCACCGCTGCGACCGCCGCGGCGAAGAAGATCGTGGTCACGGCGATGCTCGGCCCGTAGTACCAGTGGTACGGCGGGACGTGCAGCCGCGAGTACGCCAGGTAATGCACGGCCCCCGCCGGCACCAGGGCCGCGAACGGCAGCAACGCGGCGGCAGCCGGGCCGCGCCGCACGAGCGTCGGCAGCCAGCACACGAACGCGACCGCACCGAGCGCGGCGGGGAGGAACGACAGCCACGTCGCCCACGGGAACACGCCCTCGTACAGCACCGGACCGTTGGAGAACCCGAAGACGCCCCAGGACTTCTGCAGCGTCTTGATGATCAGCGTGTCGGGCACCGCCGAGCCGAGCGCGAGCCAGCTGAACACGAACCACGGCAGCGCGACCACCAGCGCCGCCGGCACGGTCTTGCCCAGCCCGGCCCAGAAGCGCGCCCGCAACAGGATCACGACGAGTGCGATGAGCACCAGGTCCACCCTGATCAGCACGAGCACGCCGGCGGCCACGCCGACGAGCACCGGGCGCCGTTCGGCCGAGAACACCAGCAGGCACACCAGGGCCGCCACACCGAACTCGACTTCCAGCCCGATCGACGAGATGAGCAGCGGGTTCACGGTCAGCAGTGCGACCGCCAGCGGCGAGAACCAGCGCGGCAGGCCCGCCCGGTCGCCGAGGCGGGCGAGCCCGACTGCGATCACCACCTGGCACAGCACGAACAGGATGGCCGCGGCGAGCACGGCGTCGCGCACCACGAGCGTCAGCGCCGCCAGTACCAGCACGCTTAGCGGCGACGTCGCCGTGTTCGACGTGCCGAGCTCGATGAGCCCCCAGTGCCCGTGGAACGCGAGGTTGCGGGCGTAGGCGAGCGTGATGAACGCGTCGTCGATCAGGTGCCCGCGCACGAGCACCCACACGCCGGCCGAGAGCACGGCCACCACGAGCGCGAGCAGGACGTGGCGCCGGGGCCGCTCTCGCCCGGCGTCGTCGACTTCGTCCATCTCGGTTGTGCTGGTAGACGCCACGTTCGCTCCTCTTGAGGAGGCCGGGCAGGTCATCAGCGGGCGGGGACCAGCGTGAAGTGACCGATGCCCTTCGCCGCTGAGTACACCGTCCACGAGTCGGGTCCGGTGGCCGGGCCCTTGTCGTAGAGAAGTTTGTAGTCTACTTGCCTCGGCGGCTGGTTCCGGTCGAACCAGTGGTAGTTGATGCGCAGCCCCAGCCTCGACACCGCACCGTCTTCGGCGATCCGCTTCCGCACGATGCTCGCGACCTGGCTGCGGTCGGAGAACACGTCGAGGACCTGGCAGTCGCAGTAGTAGGCGAGCGTGCCGATCTCACCCGGCCCCGCCACCGAAGCTCCGTGCAACCGCTGGCCGAGCTCGCGGCCGACCCGTGCGTAGTCCGTCGAACTGGCCCAGTTGCCGAAGATGACCGGTGACGGCCACGGCACGCCTTGCGCGAGGTCGATCGAGACCATGCCGAGCGCGGTGACCCAGGCCAGGCCGAGCGCCGTGAGCGGAGCGGCCCTGCGCAGACCCGGCCGGCGGCCGGACTCCGCGAGCCAGATGCCGACCATGAGCACGGCGAACGACGCGATCGTCGCCGTCGGCGTCACGTAGTACCAGTGGTACGGACCGACCCCGAGCGTCGAGTACACGATGTAGTAGGCGACGCCGCCCAGGCCCAGGCCCACGACCGGGGCCAGCGCCGGGAAGTCGTCCCAGCGTCGGGCGAAGCGCACGCCGGCCCAGGCCATCAGCACGGCCACCCCCGCCACCGCCCCGGCGAAGGTGAACAGCACCGTCACCGGCTGGTACAGGAAGTACATGACCGGGCCGCTGAAGTAGCCCCAGGCCCCGAACAGGCCTTCCTGGTCCTGCTTGATGACCAGCGTGTCCGGGATGAACGAACCGAGTGCGAACCAGCTGAACAGGAACCACGGCGCCGCGACGAGCACGCCGGTGCCGAAGGCGCGCCAGAAGTGCCGGCGGATGGCGCCGGTGCTGAACGTGATGATCAGGACGACCACGATCAGGTCGAGGCGGGTGAGCACCGTCAGCGCCGCGAACACGCCGAACAGGACCGGCCGGCCCTCCACGGCGAACGCGGTCAGCCACAACAGGATCGCGGGCACGAGGAGCACCTCGAGGCCCGTCGCCGACAGCAGGAACGGGTTCACGACCACGATCAGCACGCCGAGCAGGCCCACCCAGGCGGGCAGCGTGAACGCCCGGACCAGCCGCTGCCACGCCCAGCCGAGCGCGCCCGCCGAGAGCACCGTGAGCGCCCCGAGCGCGAGCACCGGGTGGGCGGCGCCACCGATCCGCGTGAGCAGCGTCAGGAACCCGAGCAGCAGCACGTCCAGCGGCGAGGTCGCCGAGTTGGCCGTGGTGCCGGGGACGAGCGCCCACTCGCCGTGCACGGCGAGGTTCTTCGCGTAGGCGAGTGTGATGTACCCGTCGTCGGTCAGGCTCCCGCGCACCAGGAAGAACGACAACAGGCCCAGCAGGGCGGCGGCCCACGGGAGCCATCGGAAACGCACAGAGCGTAACCGTACGGCACCGCCGGGCCGGGGCTCGGCGCGGCTGTCCGCGCCGTCCGGGATCGTGACCACTGACTCATCCACCGACATGGTCCGGGAACAATAGGGGGTGTTCGTTTCGGCGATGCTAACGCCCCGTGTGTGAGGAGCCCGTCGCTCACACCAGAGCGTGGCGACCGGTGCGTTCGGCGTCGGCGCTCTGGTCCAGCACGCGCGCCGCGACCCGGCCGATCGCCGCGTCGAGCCCGGCGCGATCGCCGGCGCCCCAGTCGGCGAGCCGCTCCGCGAGCCAGTCGTGCCAGGCGCGCGCGAGCTTGCCGGACTCCGCCCGGCCTGCCTCGGTGAGCGCCCAGCTGCCGCCCGGGAACTTCAGGTGGCCCGTGAGTTCCAGCCGCGCGAACGCGGGTTCCAGGACCCGCGGCGGCACACCGCAGTGCTGCCCGACGGCGGTGAGCGTGGCCGGTTCGCCGCGGCGGGCGCGAAGGTGGACCTGGACCAGGCACCACGACCCGCCGTGGTCGAGCTCCGAGCCCGATCGCGTGGCGATGGCGGGCGCGACCTCGCGGCGCTCGCGGAAGAACAGCGTGGCGATGGCGCGTTCCAGCTCCCGGCCGCCCCCGCGCGGGCTCGGGCATGGCGAACCCGTCGCCCAGTCCGGGCGCCGCGGCCCGCGACGTGTCGCGCAGCGCCACCTCCTTGAGGAAGGACGGCGCGCCGTCCTCAGCGCCGACCACGGCGAGCGGGAAGATCTGGTACCGGCCCGTACGGCTGACCAGGTTGCCCGAGAGGATCGACGCGAACAGGAGCACGAGCACCATCGGCAGCAGGCGCACGCCGGACGAGATGGCCGAAACTGCCTGCACGTACTGCAGGTAGGTCGGCAGGTACGACAACGCGCCCAGCATCGCGAGGCCGACGACGAAGCTCATGAGCCCGGCGACGGTGAACACGGGATTGCGGAACAGCCGCATCGGCAGCATGGGTTCTCCGGCTCGCAGTTCCACGACCGAAGAGCCCCAGCAGCCACGGACCCGGCGGCCGGCCCGATGCTCGCGGGCGAGTCCCAGGCGTAGGTGGTGCCGCCCCGGTGCGGCACGAGCGTCAGCCCGGTGTTGGCGGGGCCCATGAGCAGGATGTCGAGGTAGTCGATCACGGGGTTCACGACGGCGCGCGCCCTGGTACTCGCCGCGTTCACGCAGCGGCACGACGTCGGCAATGAGCGCCGTGGAGGTCACCATCAGCCCGCCGCCGCCCAGCCCCGGCACCGCGCGCCAGACGATGAGCCACACCATGCTGCCGGCGAACCCGCAGAAGGACGGTCCAGCACCCAAGATCAGCACGGACAGCCGGAACATCAGCTTGCGCCCGAACAGGTTGCCGAGCTTGCCCACGGCCACCGTCGTGATCGTCTCGGCCGCCAGGTACGCCGTCACCACCCGCGACAGGTGCCCGCCCCGCCGAGGTCACCGACGATCGTCGGCAGCGCGGTGCCCACGATGGTCTGGTCGAGCGCCGCCGGCAGCATCCCCAGCACACGGCGCCGAACACCGCGTTGACCTTCCGCCGCGACAACCCGGCCCGCACCGCGGCCGGTTCCCCCCTGCGTCACCTCGGCGGTGGCCGTCATCGGGCGAGGTGTCCAGTGTGGATATCCACTCGTTCCGGTGACGGCCGGTTCTCGGAGCGGCCGGCGCGCGCGGCACGGGGCCGGTCACCGCGGCCGGGAGGCCGGTGAGCCCGTCCGTGACGGGCGGCGCGAAACCGGTACATTGACCGGACGGGGTGGGCGTGGCCAGAGTGTCCCTCGTGGACTACGTGGACGAACGCAGCGGCCGGCGCTACCCGATCGACCCGCTGCGGTGGCGCGGGGACGACGGCGCGCCGCTGACGGTGGAGGCGCTGCCGGGCATCACGCGTGAGCAGGTGGACACCGGCGACCGCTCGCTCTGGCGCTACCGGGCCGCCCTGCCCGGCGACCTGGCTCCCGTCTCGCTCGGCGAAGGCTGCACGCCACTGGTGGAGCGGCCGTGGCGGGGGCACGCCACCCGGTTCAAGCTCGAGTGGTTCTCCCCCACGGGCAGCTTCAAGGACCGCGGCAGCAGCGTCATGATCTCCGCGCTCGCGCGGGCGGGGGTGCGCGACGTGCTCGAGGACAGTTCCGGCAACGGCGGCTCGTCCGTCTCCGCGTACGCCGCGGCGGCGGGGATGACGGCGACGATCCTCGCGCCGGAGTCAACGTCGCCGGCGAAGATCCTGCAGAGCCGGGCGTACGGAGCGAAAGTGGACCTCGTGCCCGGGACGCGCGGCGACACCGCGGCCGAAGCCCTGCGCCGGTCGGGGGAAACGACGTACGCGAGCCACAACTGGCACCCGTTCTTCCTGCAGGGCACCAAAACCCTCGCGTACGAGCTGTGGGAGGACTTCGGCTTCTCCGCGCCGGACGCGGTGGTGACGGTGGCCGGCGCGGGAAGTATCGTGCTCGGGCTCGACCTCGGGTTCGGCGAGCTGCAGCGCCGCGGGGCCATCGCGAAGCGGCCGCGCCTGCTGGTGGCGCAGCCGGCCAACTGCGGGCCGATCGACGCCGCGTTCCGGGCCGGCGCCGGCGACGCCGTCACCACCGAGTTCGCCCCGACCATCGCCGAGGGCACGGCGATCCGCGAGCCCGTGCGGCTGCCGGAGGTGCTCGCCGCGATCCGGCGCTCGGGCGGGACGACGGTCGCGATCGCCGAGGACGAGATCGCCCGGGCGACGCGGGAGCTGGCCCGGATCGGGCTCTACGCCGAGCCGACCAGCGCCACCGCGGCAGCCGCGGTCGACGAGTTCCGGCGGCGCGGCGAGCTCGCACCGGGTGAGCGCACCGCCGTCGTCCTCACCGGCTCGGGGCTGAAAGCGGCCGCCGTGATGGGCACCCTGGTCTGACCTCAGAGGTCTCCGAAGTCTCAGCGCTGGTGGCTGCGCCGGTTGTAGGACACCGCGTAGATCGCGCTGCGCGCGGCGAGGATCGGGTCGCCGGACAGCTCGATGCCCTCGGTCAGCAGGGTCGGGTCGAAGACTTGCGAATCCCAGTGCTCCTGGTCGGTCACCTCGCCCGTGACGGCCAGCCGCCCGGCGGTGATCTCGGTGCGGTCCGCCGGCCACACGAGGGTGGCGTCATCGGTCGGGTCGCCCGGCTCGGCGAGCTGGACCTTGAGGCTGAATTCGACCGGGCCGCGCGCCAGCCGCGTCGCCAGTTCGTCGGTGAGGTGCTCGGCCGGCCAGTCGGCGCCTTCGCCGGCGCCGAGCACGTGCTCACCCGCTTCGGGCACCCAGCGGCAGCGGACCGGGCGGACGGCGCCGTCGCCCGCGCGCCACAGGAACGCGTGGATCGCCCAGTACGTCGTGGTGCCGTAGCTGACCGGTGTCGGGATCTGCGCCGCGGTGAACAGTGCCGGCCCGGCGCTCGGGTGCGCGCCGACGTGCGCCTGAACCTTGGCCAGGTCGGGCTGCCCGGTGGCCGGGTCGGGTTCGGCCGACCTGAGCAGGCCGAGGAAGTCCTCGGGTGTCGCGGCGATGAACCGGTCGAGGTTCACGGCGACGAGATCGGTGTTCGTGCCACCCGGCAGGTGGAACTTCACCGCGAGGCCGCGCACGGCCGGGCCGGCGTCGGGCAGATGCGGGTTGGTGTCGGTGTGCGAGAACCGCACGGTCGCCCGCACGGGCTCGCCGCGCGGGTGGGCCGCGGTGGTGAGGTCCGCGGCGACGCCGGACGGCACGAACGTGGCGTCGTAGCAGACGCACCGGGCGTGGGCCCGGCGGTAACCCGGGAAGGTGCCCTTCAGCTGCTCGATCTCGTCCACGATGGACACGGAGAGCTGGGACGCGGGCAGTTCCGTGGTCATGGCGCGAACGTAACGGCCGTCGCGGCTCCGCACCTGCCGCACTAACCGTGGGGCCACGAAAGTGTTCCCCAAGTTCCCCGGAAACCTGGGAGGCCCACCGTCCACAGTGGTGCGCCGGTTTCCTCAAGTCTTGATCAAGTCGCCGGGTGGAATCGCAATCTGTCAAATCGAGAACGGGTTTTCTGTCCGTTCGACCGGCGGTGATTTCCCGCACACCTTAAGTTTTCCTTGGTGCGCCTGGCCGCCTGCCGCGAGCACCCGCTAGCGTCTCGCAACCATGGATTCCACAAGCGTCGCCAAGGAAGGCGACAGCTACACGAAAGCACTCGGCAACCGCCAGGTGCAGATGATCGCGATCGGCGGCGCGATCGGCGTCGGACTGTTCCTCGGGGCCGGCGGAAAGCTCCAGCAGGTCGGGCCGTCGCTGATCTTCTCCTACGCCATCTGCGGCGTCGCGGCCTATTTCGTCATGCGCGCACTCGGAGAGCTCGTTCTGCACGAACCGAGCTCGGGCAGTTTCGTCACCTACGCCCGCAAGTTCATCGGGCCGTGGGCCGGATTCGTGTCCGGCTGGATGTACTGGGTGAACTGGGCGATGACGGGCATCGCCGAGATCACGGCCGTCGCGATCTACGTGCACCGGTGGCTGCCCGACCTGCCGCAGTGGATCACCGCGCTCGTCGCGCTCGGCGTGCTGCTCGCGGTGAACCTGCTGAGCGTGAAGCTGTTCGGCGAACTGGAGTTCTGGTTCTCCGTGGTGAAGGTGCTCGCGATCGTGGTCTTCCTGATCACCGCGATCGGGCTCGTGCTCACGGGCGCGAACATCGGCGGCACCACCGCGGGCGTGCACAACCTCGTCGACCGCGGCGGCCTGTTCCCCGCCGGCTTCGGCATCGCGCTCATGACCCTGCAGGCGGTCATCTTCGCCTACTCCGCGATCGAGGTCGTCGGCATCGCGGCCGGTGAGACCAAGGACGCGCGCAAGGTGCTCCCGAAGGCGATCAACGGCGTGGTGTGGCGGATCGGCGTGTTCTACGTCGGTTCGGTGCTGCTGCTGGCGATGCTGCTGCCGTGGCCGTTCTACAACGGCGGCGAAAGCCCCTTCGTCACGGTCTTCTCGCGCCTGGGCATCGCCGGCATCGGCGACGTGATGAACGCCGTCGTGCTCACGGCCGCGCTGTCCTCGTGCAACTCCGGCCTCTACTCGACCGGCCGCATCCTGCGGGCGCTCGCGGACAAGGGCGAGGCGCCGAAGTTCGTGGGCCGGATGAGCAGCCGACACGTGCCCTACGGCGGCATCCTGTTCACGTCGGTCGTCTACGTGCTCGGGGTCGTGCTGAACTACCTCGTGCCGCAGGAGGCCTTCGACATCGCCATCGCGATCGCCTCGCTCGGCGTGGTCGCCACCTGGGCGACGCTGATCTACTCGCAGATGCGCATGCGCCAGGCCGCGTTGCGGGGTGAGGTCGAGCGGCCGGGCTACCGGATGCCGGGCGCGCCCTACACCGGCTGGGCCACGCTCGGGTTCCTCGCGCTCGTCGTCGTGCTGATGGGCTTCTCCGACGGCGCCGAGAAGATCGCGTTCTACTCGATCCCGGTGCTCGTGGTCGTGCTCGCCGTGGGCTGGCGGATCGTGTCGCGCCGCCGCACGGCCGAGGTGCCCGCGGCGGCCGTCGAGGCGGACTGAGCCGCTTCTCGCGCGCCGGGCCGGGGACCGTGCCCGGCCCGGGCGCGCGCGGTGCGGGCATACTCGGTCCCGGTGGCGCGTCCGCGCCGGACGGCGGGAGGTGCGTCATGGTGAGCTCCCTCGGTGCGGACCGCGTGCGCGACGAGTACCTGCCCTGGAAGTGGCGGGCCGGCCGCAGCCCGCCGGGTTCCAGCTCGGTTCCCGATCGACGTCGGCCCGGCCGCGCTCTACTACCGCCACGACCTGTTCGCCCGGGCCGGTTTCCCCAGCGAGCCCGCCGACGTGGCCGCCGAGGTGTCCACTTGGGACAGCTACGTCGACTTCGGTGTACGGGTGCAGAAGAAGCTACCGGGCCGGTACCTGATCACGGACACGAAGACGGTGTTCACCTACTCGCCGGCCCAGGAACCGGAGAAGTACTTCGACCGCGCCAACCACTACCTCGACGACCAGTCGCGGGTGCGCCGGGCGTGGGACCGCGCCGTGCAGGCGTTCCGGATGGGCCTCACCGCCGGGTACGCGGGTTCGCAGAGTATCAACGGCGAGTCCATCGACCGGCACGCGGCCTGGAACAGCGGCAAGGAGCTCAGCTTCGTCAACGCCTCCTGGATCACCGGCGAGCTGAAGCAGTCGGCGCCCGTCACGGCGGGTAACTGGCGCGTGTGCCGCGCCCCGGGCGGGGCCGGTAACCAGGGCGGGTCGTTCCTGGCAATCACGAAGTACTGCCCCGACGCCGCTGGCACAGCGGATCGGGACCACGACCGTGCAGCTCGCCGTGCTGCCGCACGCGGGCGACTGGCGCGCCGGCGGGCTGCTCGACGCCGCCGAGCGCTACCGCCACGGCCTGCACGCCACGCCGGGCACCGGTCCCCTCGACGCACCCGCGGCGGCCCGGCTCGGGCCGGCGGTCGACGGTGCGGTCCTCACGAGCGTGCGGCGGCGCGACGGTGAGCTGGAAGTCCGGCTCGTCGCTCAGCCGCCAGAAGCGACGACGGCGCCGGTGCGCGAGCCGTTCACCTCGGCGTGCCGGGCCGACCTCCTCGGGCGGCCGGGTGAAGCCGTCGCCGTCGACGACGGCACCGCACGGCTTTCCTTGCGCCCGTGGGAGATCGCAACGCTGCGGCTCGCGTGACGATCAGCCGCGGGTGCGCAGCATCGGCGGCGACAGCAGCTCGGCCGGCCCCCGCCGGTACAGCCGCGCGGGACGGCCGCCGTCGCGGGTCGTGGTGGTGCCGACGGGTTCGAGCAAGCCGTCGGCGCCCGTGACCTTGCGGTGGAAGTTGCGCGGGTCCAGCCGGGTGTCCCACACGAGCTCGTAGACGCGGCGCAGCTCGGCGACGGTGAACTCGCGCGGGCAGAACGCCGTCGCGAGCGGGGTGTACTCGAGTTTCGCCCGGGCGCGCTCCAGCCCGTCGGCGAGGATCTTCGCGTGGTCGAAGGCCATCGTCGCCGGGTCGAAGGTCGCGAGCGGCGTCCACCGCGCTTCGGCCGCGTCCGTGCCGGCCCGGGGCACGGGGAGGTCGGGCGCGAGCGCCAGGTAGGCGATGGTGACCACGCGCAGGCGGGGGTCGCGGCCCGGGTCGCCGTAGCCCGCGAGCTGTTCGATGTGGACGGTCCCCGCCGCGAGGCCCGTCTCCTCCGCCAGCTCGCGCCGCGCCGCCGTGTCGAGGTCCTCGTCGGCGAGCACGAAGCCGCCGGGCAGCGCCCAGGAGCCACGGAACGGCTCCACTCCCCGGCGCACCAGGAGCACGCAGAGCTGCTCGCCGGTGATCGTGAGCACGACGAGGTCCACGGTGACCGCGCTCGGCGGGAACTCCTCCATGGGCGTCACGCTACACCTTAATCGTCAACCTGACGAAAATAGGCCACCCCTGTCGGCACGCCGTGCGCAGGCTCGCGACGAGCCCGACCGGCCGCTGCAAGCACGGCTGGCGGACGGGCAGGCGCAGAAGGAGGTGGCGCTCTCCACCGGCCTCGCCTGACGCCCGAGCGTTCTCCCGCTGCGGAGCGGGTCGCGGTCGCCGCCACGGTCCCGCAACGTCGCTACCCCAGTGCGGTCTCGCCCGCGCACGAGGCCGGACGACGCGCCGGCCGCGAGGCCTGACGACCTCGAACGACGGCGAAGCGGCTCTGCTTTCCGGGGCGGGCCACGCGCGCCACCGCGAAGGCGCAACGTCGCCCGGCACGCTGTCCGGTCTCACCCGCACGAGGCCGGACAAACACCCCTAGCGCTCGGACCGCGGCCCTTGATGCCGGCCGCGCCGGCTCTGCGTTGCGGGGCGAACCGCCGTTGCCCCCACGGTGCCGCGGCGTCGCGATCGCCTGGATGGTCTCGGCCCGCCGGCACGGACAGACGCGCCGAGCCCTCGGCCGCGTGGCCCGCCGGCCTCGAACGCCGCCGAAGCGGCTCTGTCTTCCGGAACGGACCACGAGCGCCGTGACCGTCTGCGCGGTCTCGCCCGCCGGCCCGAACAACCACCGCCGAGCGCCCGCGCAGACAGCAGCCCTGCAACCGCGACGAAGCAGATCGGCCTACCGGAGGGGACGACGAACGCCGCCACGGTGCCGCGTGCGCCTGCGCGGTCTCGCCCGCCAGCCCGGACAACCACGCCGAGCCCTCGACCCGTGAAGACAGCAGGCCTCGAATGCCGGCGAAGAAGGCTCTGTCCTGGGGGGCGAACCACGAGTGCCGCCACGGTGCCGCGTGCGCCTGCGCGGTCTCGCCCGCCGGCCGCGACAATCGCGCCGCGATCTCGGCCGGCGATGCTGCCGGCCGCGAATGCCGGCAGACCGGGCGCTGCCTGCCCGGCCGGCCACGACCGCCGGGAGCCGCACCGCTGCGGTCGCCGTTGGTTTCGCTGCCGGACGACCGGGCGGCGCGCCGAGCGTTCAGGCGGCGCGAGGCGCCGGTGTCGGCTGCACCCGCTAACGTCGGAGCGGCAGGACCATGCCGCACACTGACGTGGCGCGGACCGACCGCTGCCGAAAGGACCGAGGTGAACTGGACGACGGGCACGCTCGCGTTCGCCGCGGGGTTGATCATCTCTGTGGTGACCACTCCCGTGGGCGTGTCCGGTGCGGTTTTCCTGCTCCCCGTCCAGGTCAGCGTCCTCGGTGTGCCGAGTCCCGCGGTCACCCCGACGAACCTCCTGTTCAACGTCGTGGCGGTCCCCGGCGCGCTGCTCCGGCACCGCCGCGACGGAAACCTGCGCGGACCGCTGACGCGGCTGATGCTCGCCGGCACCGTGCCGGGGGTCGTGATCGGCGCCGTGATCCGGGTGTTCGCGGTGCCGAGTCCCAGCGTGTTCCGCCTCCTCGTCGCGGCCTTCCTCCTGCCGCTCGGCGGCTGGCTGTGCGTGCGGGCGCGGCGTCCCGGCCGCCACCACACCGGCGCGGAGCCGGCACCGCGGTCGATCCTCGCGCTGGCACTCACCGTCGGGGTGGTCGGCGGGATCTACGGGATCGGTGGTGGTTCCCTGCTGAGCCCGATCCTGGTCAACCGCGGACTGCCCGTCGCCACCGTGACGCCGGCCGCGCTCGCTTCCACGTTCGTCACCTCGCTCGCCGGCGCCGCCTCCTTCGCCCTGCTGGCGATGACGGCGCCCGGCGACATCGCGCCCGACTGGTTCGTCGGTCTCGCCTGCGGCCTCGGCGGGCTCTGCGGCGGCTATCTCGGGACCCGGCTCCAGCCCCGGCTCCCCGAAACGGGCCTGCGGCTCCTGCTCGGCATCCTGGCCATCGGGGTCGGGTCGCTCTACGTCGTCCAGGCCGCGCTGGCCTGAGCGGGGAAGTCCGGGGACCGGCCCGGCACCTCAGGTGCCGTAGCGGTCCTTCACCACCGAAGGCGTGTCGAAGTTGTGCCCGGCATCCATGCTCTGGGCCAGCCGCAGGTACTGCCCCTCCACCTACATCAGCGGGGCGGCGCTGCCCGTCGGCCGGCCGAGGGCGAAGCAGCCGCTCGAGTGGTCCCACACCTGCTCGGGGACGAGGTACCACGGCCGGTCGCCGTCGTCGATCTCCGCCGAGATCGCGGGGCTGGTGACGACGGGCCGCCGCGGCAGCCGGTGGCCGTGCCGATCGTGGGTGCCCCGGCGCTCATCACGGCGGCCGCCGCCACGATCGCCAGCGCGGCCGCGCGGGCCCTCTTCGCCGTCGTCATGCGCTCCCCTTCGTCCGGCCGCCCATGGTGCCGCCTCGGCAGCGCGCGGGTACTGCCGAAGGAAGGGGTCGCCCCTCCACCCGATGGAGTGACGGCCTGCGTCGGCGAAACTGTCGTACCCGGATGGTCTCCTGAACCCCGGAAGCGACCCCACCCCGGAGCCGCCCGGAACAGAGGAGAACACCATGGCCGGAGATACCGTCGTGACCGTCGTCGGCAACCTCACCGCCGACCCCGAGCTGCGCTTCACCGCCAACGGCGCCGCGGTCGCCAACTTCACCATCGCTTCCACCCCGCGCACCTTCGACCGCGAGTCGGGTGAGTGGAAAGACGGCGAAGCACTTTTCCTGCGCTGCAGTGTGTGGCGCCAGCCGGCGGAGAACGTCGCGGAGTCGCTGGCGAGAGGCGCCCGGGTCATCGTGCAGGGCCGCCTGGTGCAGCGCTCGTTCGAAACCAAGGAGGGCGAACGCCGGACGGTGGTGGAACTCCAGGTCGACGAGATCGGCCCGTCGCTGCGCTACGCCACCGCGAAGGTCAACCGCGCCAACCGATCGGGTCCGCCGCCCGCGGATTCCTCCGACGGGCCGTGGTCACCCGCGCCGTCAGCGGTCGCCGCGGGAGCGGGTGATCCGCCGTTCTGACGCGCGGGTTCGTCCACAGCGGACGGTTCCTCGCGGCCGGCTGCCGAGCGCAGTCGCCGGTGTGCCCTGGTGTTTCGGCTGCGCTGGGTGGAATGCGGCCACACACGGTTCCGCATCGGCGTCGCCCGGCCCACGGGTCGCAGCGGCTCCACCTCACCGTCGCAGCTGCGCGCCGCACGGAACCGCTGTCTGCGTTGAGCTACCGCAACACCGGCCGGGGCAGGGCCGAGCGCGATTCCCATCGGCTCAGCACAGCTGAGGAGTCGTCGAGGATCAGCCTCCGCGCCACGGCCCCGCTCGCGGCTACGCCAGCGGATCCACCTGCGGCCCCGCAGGTTCCCGTCCCAGCGGCCAGGCCGCGGCCATACGCGGTTACGGCTCAGCTCAACTCAGCACGGCGAGCATGTCCTTCAGAATGCGGCTCAACGTCGCCGCGTCTTCCGGCACCGTCGCGGACGAGAGGAGGGTCGCGAGGCCGGCCGCGTGGTCGGTGAGGGTCGCGTCGATGACGTCGCGGCCGGCAGTGGTGAGCGTGATGCGGAAGCTGCGGCGGTCGGCCGGGTCCAGGCTGCGCTCGACATACCCCGCCGTCTCCAGGCGGTCGAGCCGATTCGTCATGCCCGCACGCGACGTCATCAGCACGGCCGACAGCTCGGACGGTGTCAGCGCGTAGGGCGGGCCGGTGCGGCGCAGGGCCGCGAGCACGTCGAACTCACCGGGCCGCAGGCCGTGCTCCGTGAACACCTCTTCAACGGCCGCCTCGACCACGCGGGTCAACCGGGCGAGGCGCCCGAAGACGTCCATCGCGGACACGTCCAGGTCCGGCCGTTCCTGCCGCCATTGCGCGATGACCTCGTCGACGGCATCGCAAGACTCACTCACACCCCGGATTCTAGGCGAACGAAAGGAGTTCTGTTTCGCCCGAGACGTCCGCCTCCACCGGCGTGTTCATTCGCCCGGCCGGCGCACCCCGTCAACGTCGGCGCCGTGACCGTCAAGGAAGCGTGAGAGCCGGCGGCGCGCGTGGCGCCAGGGTCGCACTCTGACGGGGTCGGGCTCCCCATCGGAAGAAGGCATGTGGTGAGTGATCTAGGCGGTTCGGTGCTGCTGATCGGTGTGTTCGTCGCGCTGGCGGTGGTGCTGCGCAGCCTGCAGTGGTGGCTCGGCCGCGACCGCAGGCTGGTGCGCGCTCAGCAGCAGTGCGCACCACGCCAGGAATCGCAGCCCTCGCCCAGTGCGACGGCGACGATGACGAGCGCGGCGATCAGGCCGGTCCAGTACCAGCCGAACGGCGTGACGAGCAGCAGCGCGGGCGCCCGCGCCGCTGAGAGGTGACCGCGTCTGCCTCGAACCGGCCACGGCGCTCGCGGGGCCGAGCTCGCGGCCAGGCTCTGCGTTGTGCCCTCGTCCGCCAGGACGAGAGCGAGGACCACCTTCGTGACGCTCCGGCCCACGCGTGGCAGGGCCTTCAGGGCGAGCGCCGGCTCGCGGTGCGCAGGTCAGCGTGCGTCGAACAAGACAGTGAACCATCACCTGTTCGGCACAAAGCTGACCCGAGATCCCCGGCAACCTCCCTGATGCCCACCGGTACGGTTTCGCCGAAGCGGTTCTGCGTGGCGGACGCCCCGGGCAGAACCACCGCACGAGCAGGTGGAGCGCTTCCCGATGTCGTCGACCGTGGTGCCGTCCGGTGGGAGCCGCCGGAAAGCGGCGAGAGCCGCCACCGAGGTGCTCGCGCCTTGGGTGTGGGTGCTCGGCCTGCCGCTCGCCTTGGCGTGGCAGGTCACCGGCCACCGGTTCGCGGCAGCGGTGCTGTGGGGGCTGGTCGTGGGCGTCACGGGGTCGCTCATCCCGATGGCGGTGATCGTGCGCGGGGCGAAGCGCGGCAGGTGGGACGGGCACCACGTGACCAACCGCGCGGGGCGCCTCGTGCCGTTCACGGTGTGCTTCGCCTCGCTGGCCACAGGCTTCCTCGTGCTCAGCTTCGGCGGTGCGCCGCGAGAGCTGATCGCGCTCACCGCGACGGAGCTGGCCTGTCTCGCGGTGGCGCTGGCCGCAACGTTCGGCCTCAGGTTCAAGATCTCGATCCACGCCGAGGTCGCCGCGGGCGCCACGATGATGCTCATCTGGGTGTACGGGCCGTGGCTGCTCCTGCTCGTGCCGTTCGTGGCGTGGGTGGCGTGGTCGCGCGTCGAGCTCGGTGATCACACGGCTCGGGAGGTCGTGAGCGGCGCGTTCGCCGGCGCGGTGGTCGGCGGCGCCGTCTACTTCGGACTCCTGGCGCTGCTCTCGTAGACTGGCACGCGTGGAAAACCTCCTCGGCGACTACCTGCGGGCGCGGCGCGAGCTCGTCGCACCCGAGGACGTCGGCCTGCCCGCCGGCGGCCGGCGGCGCGTGCGCGGCCTGCGGCGTGAAGAGCTGGCCCTGCTGGCGGGCATCAGCAGCGACTACTACATGCGCCTCGAACAGGGCCGCGACCAGAACCCGTCCGCGCAGGTGCTCGACGCACTGGCCCGCGTGCTCGGCCTCGACGCCGCCGCCGCCACCCACCTCCACAGCCTCGCCGCTCCCCCGCCGGCCGTCGCGGTCGGGGCGCCCCCGGTGGTGCCACCGAGCATCGCCGAGCTGATCGGCACGTGGCCGACGACGCCCGCGTACGTGCAGGACCGGCTCACCAACGTCCTCGCCGCCAACGCCATCGCCACCGCCTTCTCACCCAAGTACGCGCCGGGCCACAACCTCCTGCGCGAGGTCTTCCTCGACCCCGCCGAACGCGACTTCCGCGTCGAATGGGAACAGATCACTGCCGACGGCGTGGGCGGCCTGCGCGCCTCCCTCGGCGCGAACGTCGGCGACCCCGCCGCCACCGAGCTCGTCACCGAACTCGCCGCGAAGAGCGAGCGCTTCCGCGAGCTCTGGGCCCGGCACGACATCAAGCCGCGCACCGCCCACCGCGCCAATTTCCGCCACCCCGTCGCCGGCCCGATCGGCCTCCACAGCGACAAGCTCACGCTCCCCGGCGCCGACGCCCTGCAGCTCGTGGTCTTCCACGCCACCCCCGGCACCCGCGACGCCGAGGCGCTCGCCTCGCTCACGAACCTCGTGCGTACCGAGTAGCGCGGCACGAACGCCTTCCCGCGGCGAGGTGGCGGCCAGCCCCGAAACCCGCCGGACGTCATCCGCCACCCACGCGTGCGACGACGGGTGGGCCCCGCACTCCCGGACCCACCCATCGGCACCTTCACCACCACCGCGAAGCGGAACTCAGCTCGCGCTCTCGAACTCCTTGACCGCGTCCAGCGCCGCGCCCATCGCCGCGTTGGCTTCGCGTTCGATCATGATCTCGACGAGGACGGGGCGACGCGTGCGTTCGGCCTCCTTGCGCGCCCATTCGAGCGACGAGCGGATCTCGCCCGGCGCGACGACGCGCGTGCCGGAGCAGCCGTAGGCCTCCATGATCTTCACGTTGTCCGTGCCGTGGTCGTCGTAGTGGATGTCGACCTGGTAGTTCATGTCGTAGCCGGTCTCGGCCTGCCGGATGAGGCCCAGGTACTCGTTGTTCAGCATGATCAGCACGAACCCGACGTCGTACTGGGCCGCGACCGCGAGCTCCTCCACGAGGAACTGGAACGAGTAGTCGCCGACGACGCCGACGACCTCCGCGTCCGGGCGCGCCTTCTTGACCCCGATCGCCGCCGGGATCTCCCAGCCGAGCGGGCCGGCCTGGCCGCAGACCTGGTAGTGGCGCGGCAGGTGCGCGCGCTGGAACTGGCCCGACCAGATCTGGTACAGCCCGATCGCCGTGACGAAGTACGTCTCGGGGCCGTAGAACTCGTTGATCTCCTTGAACACCCGGGGGGCCTTGATCGGCAGGTCGTCGAAGTCCTCGCGCCGCGGCAGCTCGGCCTTGAGGTCACCGAGGCGCTTGACCCACGCCCGATCGCGCGCGGCGACCTCGCGCCGGTCCAGTGCCCCGGCCAGCGCGTCGAGGAACGCGCCGGTGTCGGAGACGACGCCGAGGTCCGGTCCGAACACCTTGCCCAGCTGCGTCGGTTCGATGTCGACGTGGATGAACTTGCGTTCACCCCGGTACACCGACAGCTCACCCGTGTGCCGGTCACCGAAGCGCGCGCCCAGCGCGAGCACCAGGTCGGCTTCCAGGAACGCCGCGTTGGCCCACCGCTGCGACGTCTGGATACCCGCCATGCCGGCGAACAGCTCGTGGTCTTCGGGAAAGCTGCCCTTGCCCATCAGCGTGACACCGACCGGCACACCGAGCCGCTCGGAGACGGCGCGCAGCCGGTCGCTCGCATCGCCGAGCACGACCCCGCCGCCGGCGAGGATCAGCGGGCGCTCGGCGGCCAGCAGCATGTCGAGAGCCCGCTCGACGCGCGCGGGCGCCGGCGTGACCGCCGCGACCGGCAGCGCCGAATCGATGCTCGAGTCCCACTCGATCTCCTGCTTCTGCACGTCGATCGGCAGGTCGATGAGCACGGGTCCAGGCCGGCCGGAGCGCGCGACGCGGAAGGCCTCGCGAAACACCCACGGCAGCTGCGCCGCCTCCTTCACCTGCACCGCCCACTTCGTGACCGGCTTGGCGATCTCGACGATGTCGACGGCCTGGAACGCCTCCTGGTGCAGCTTCGACGACGCCGCCTGCCCGGTGATGCACAGGATCGGGATCGAGTCGGCGTGCGCGGTGTAGAGACCGGTGATCATGTTGGTGCCGGCGGGGCCGGAGGTGCCGATCGCGACACCGACCTTGCCGGTCGTGCGCGACCAGCCGTCGGCCATGTGCGTAGCGCCCTCTTCGTGGCGGACGACCAGGTGGTCGATGCCGCGGCCCTGCATGGCCTGGTACAGCGGGAGGATCGCCGCGCCGGGACAGCCGAAGGCGACGTCGACGCCTTCGTCGGCCAGCACGTCGACGACCGCCTGCATGGCGGGGACTCGGGCCATCGTCAGACCTCCTCGGACGGGCGTCCGGAAACGCCTTCGACGACCTTCAGCAGCGCGGAGTGGTCGAGCGAGCCGTAGCCCATCGACGTCCCGGCGGCCACGAGCTGGGCGACCAGCCCGGTCAGCGGCAGCGCCACGTCGGCCTGCCGTGCGGCGGCCAGCGCGATCCCCATGTCCTTGTGGTGCAGATCGATCCGGAAGCCCGGTGCGAACTGCCGCTCGACCATCGACTTGCGTTTGAGCTCGAGGATCCGGCTGCCGGCGAGGCCGCCCGCGAGCACGTCGAGCCCGACGCCGGCGTCCACACCGGACGCTTCCAGCAGCACGATCGCTTCGGCGACCAGTCCGTAGATGCCGCCGACCACGAGCTGGTTGGCCGCCTTGACGACCTGGCCCGCGCCGTGCGGTCCCACGTGGACGATCGTCTTGCCGAGCAGCTCGAAGACCGGCTTGGCCGCTTCGAAGTCCTCGGCCGAGCCGCCGACCATGATGGACAGCGACGCCTGCTCGGCGCCGGCCTGCCCGCCGGAGACCGGCGCGTCGAGCACCCGGATCCCCTTCTCCGACCCGGCCTGCGCCACGGCGATCGACGTCTCCGGCCGGATGGTGCTCATGTCCGCCAGAAGCGTGCCCGGCTTGGCGACGTCCAGGACACCACCCGGCGCCAGCACGACCTGCTCGACCTGCGGGTGGTCCGGCAGCATGGTGATCACCACGTCCGCCTCGGCCACCGCGTCGGCCACGTCCGCGGCCGCGCGCCCGCCCGCGGCGGTCAGCTTCGCCGACGCGTCCGGGTTCAGGTCGAACCCGCTCACCTCGTGTCCGGCACCGGCCAGGTGGGCGGCCATCGGCGTGCCCATCACGCCGAGCCCGATGAATCCGATCCTGCTCATCACTTGCCCCTTCGCTCTTCCGGCAGCCAGGCCAGGGACTCGAGCGTCGAACCGTCCGGTTTGTACTCGATCCCCACGTGCCCGCGGTAGCCCGCCGCCTCCAGCTTCTCCAGGTGTCCCTCGAGGTCCAGCTCCCCCGTGCCCGGCTGGTGCCGGCCCGGCGCGTCGGCGATCTGCACGTGCCCGGTGCGCGGGGTGTACTCGGCGATCACGGAGTCGAGGTCGTCGCCGTTCACCGCCAGGTGGTAGAGGTCGGCGAGCAGCCGCACGTCGGCCGGCCCCAGCCGGTCGAGCACCGCGACGGCGTCGGCCGCCGTCTTGAGCGGGTAGGCCGGGGTGCCCGACAACGGTTCCAGCACCAGCTGCGCGCCGATCTTCGCCGCGGCCTCGGCGGCCGTGGCGAGGTGCT
Organism: Amycolatopsis sp. FDAARGOS 1241; assembly: GCF_016889705.1. NCBI lineage: Bacteria > Bacillati > Actinomycetota > Actinomycetes > Pseudonocardiales > Pseudonocardiaceae > Amycolatopsis > Amycolatopsis sp. FDAARGOS 1241. Next base: position 4,125,121 of record NZ_CP069526.1, on the reverse strand, counting down.
CGAGCGCCAGCGCGTCCTGTTCGGACGGTGCGATGCCCTCGATCCGGTTGCCGTACAGCGCGTTGAAGCTGCGGCAGCCGAGCCGCTCCGCGATCCCGATCGCGATGGTCAGGCTCACCGCGAACTCGGCCTCGCGCCCGACCCACGACATGAGCCCGCGGTCACCCGCGGCCATGTCGCCGGCGAACAGGTTCAGCCCGGTCAGCTGAACGCCGGCCCGTTCGATCGACCGGACGAACTTCTCCACCTCGACCGAGCGCGGGTCGGCGCCGTCGAACGGCCACCAGTACTCGACCGCGGTGAAGCCCGCTGCCCGAGCGGCCTGCGCGCGCTCGAGCAGCGGGAGCTCGGTGAACAGGATCGACAGGTTGGCGGTGTAGGGCAGCGCGTGCCGCACCCCGGCGGGACCGGTCATCGGATACCTCGGCTCATCGGATCGCTCGAACCTCATATTTCGTATTGTGGAATCTTTCTTCCGTACTTCGAGAATACCGATCCGACCTGGGCTCGGTCAACGAGCGAGCGGCAGTTCGCCGAACGCCGGACCGGCGGCGATTTCACCGCCGGCGCGAGCCGCGAGATCGACTACGGTGTCGACGGTCGGCTCGAGCGAGCAGTGCGCCCGCGCGTCGCGGAAGCAACGTTCGAGCGCCGCGTCGCCGGGGAAGGCCGCGCCCGCGCACAGCCGCAACGACTGCTCGGTGACCGCGACAACGGCTTCCGCGGAGGCCAGCCAGAGGTGGAAGAGCTTCGGCAGCGCGTGGGCCGGATCCCAGCTGTACGTCGCGAACGCGTCGCCGGTCAGCACGCGCACGGCCGCCGCGCGCAGCCGCATCCGCGCCAGCTCCGCGCGCGGCTCCCCCGGCGCACAGGCGCCCGCGGCCGCGTGGGCCGCCGTCCGCTCGATGGCCGATTCCGCGATGCCCTGGGCGACGGCCGCGCCGAGCCCGAGGAACCAGGGCAGCGCCAGATCGAGCACCACATCGGCGCCCGCGCCGTCGCCGCCGAGGACGGTGTTCTCGGGTAGCTGCACGGGATCCGCCCGCACGGTCGTGGCCGCGCACGCCCGCAGGCCCAGGCCGCCGCCCGGCAGCGCCGGCACGAACAGGCCCGGCGCGTGACCGGGCACGAACCACAGCGTCGCGGCACCGCGGCCACCCGCGGGCCGGCTCGACCACACGTAGCTGTCGGCCTCACCCGCCGCGACCACACCCGCCTTGCCGCCGTGCAGATCGACCACGCCGTCGTGCGCGCAAGCCACTCCGCCGGGCGCGAGCAGGCGAGAGCCCGGCCCGGCGTCGAACAACGCCAGCGTGCTCAGGTGCCGGCCGGCCGCGAGCTCCGCGCGCACGGCCTGGTCGCCGTGCGCCTCCAGCACCGCGACCGAGGCGAAGTGCGACCGCAGCACCGTGGCCGTACTCGCACACGCCCGTGCCACCAGTTCGACGACCCGCGCCGCTTCGGCAAGCCCGTGGCCACCTCCGCCGAGCCGCCGCGACGAGGTCAAGGCAAGCACACCCTTGCGGCTCAACGAGGTCAGCGCCGCGCGCGGGAAGCGGGCCAGCCGGTCGGCGTCGGCGGCGACCGGCGCCACCGCGGACGCCACCAGCCGGGACAGTTCTTCGGCAGAAGGCACCGTTGCCCCCTTTCGATTCGGTTGTTCTCCTGGTTTGTGAACGGAAGAAGAGCGCATGGGACCCGCCGTCCGGCACGTCGGCGGCTGGGGGCGGCCGGGAACGGGGACGGCGGGTCCGCTCAGGCGAGGCGGGTCGGGGCCGCCGTCAGGTGTTCTGCACGTGCTGCCAGCCGAAGCGGCCCTTGATGCACAGGTTGCCGTGGGTCACGGAGCTCTCGTGCGGGCTGGTGACCTTCACGATTTCGTTGTCCTGCACGTGCAGGGTCAGGTTGCAGCCCACGCCGCAGAACGTGCACACCGTCGTGGTTTGCGTCTGGCGGGCTTCGTCCCAGGTACCGTCTTCGCGCTTGTCGTGCTCGCGCTTGAAGCTCAGCGCCCCCGTGGGACACACCTCGACGCAGTTTCCACAGTAGACGCAAGCGCTGTCGGGCAGCGGCGCCGCGAACTCCGTGGAGATGCGGGCGCCGAACCCGCGTCCCGCCACCGAGATGGCGAAGGAGTTCTGCCACTGGTCACCGCAGGCGTCGACGCACTTGTAGCACAGGATGCACTTGCCGTAATCGCGCACGTAGAGTGCATTGTCCACTTTGACCGGCTGCCGCACGGTCGCCGCGGTCAGGCCGTCGACGGGCTCGTGCTCCCCGGGCAGGGCTTCGTCGCGCTCGTCCGACGGCGGGGCCGGCGGGCCGAACCGATCGGGGTCGGCGCCCGTCTCCGCCATCCACTCGGCGACACCGGGTGTGGTCGACAGGTCGGTCGCCGAGCCCAGCAGCTCCAGCACGACCTTGCGGCTCGTCCGCGTCCGCTCGGAGTCCGTGTGCACCACCATGCCCGGTTCCGCCTTGCGCGAGCACGACGGCACCAGCGTCCGCGAGCCCTCGACCTCCACCATGCACACCCGGCACGCGTTGGCGGGCTTGAGGGTGTCGCCGTAGCAGAGCGTCGGGATCGCCTTCCCGGCCGCGGTGCACGCGTCCAGGATCGTGCCGCCCTCGGGCACCAGGACGGGCTCACCGTCCAAAGTGAACTCGACGAGCCGCTTCGGCAGTCCGATGTCGACAACGGTCATGGCTGCTCCACGGGAAGGATCGGTCCGTCGGTCGTCATTGGTGTCCTCCGTTCAGCGCGCCCAGCCGGGTCACGGCCGATTCGATCGCGTTCCACGCGGTCTGCCCGAGGCCGCAGATCGACGAATCGCGCATCACCTGCCCGACCTCGCGCAGCAGCGCCAGGTCGTCGGCCCCGGTGCCGAGCTTGCGGCCGCCGACGATACGGCTCACCGCCTCCTCCTGGCGCACCGTGCCGATGCGGCACGGCACGCACTGCCCGCACGACTCGTCGCGGAAGAACGACGCGATGCGCAGCAGGAACTTCCCCAGGTCGGCCTGGTCGTCGAGGGCCAGCACCACGCCGGAGCCGAGCGTGGTGCCGGCCGCGCGGGCGTCCTCGAGCGTGAGCGGCAGGTCCAGCTCGTCCGGCCGGACGAACCCGCCTGCCGCGCCACCGAGGAGCACGGCCCGCAGCTCACGGCCCTCACCGACTCCCCCGGCCAGCTCGAGTAGCTCGCGCAGGGTGGTGCCGAACGGCACCTCGTACACCCCGGGCTTGCGCACGTTGCCCGAGAGGCAGAACAGCTTGGGCCCCGTGGACTTCTCCGTGCCGATCTCCCGGAACGCGGCGTACCCCGCGGTGAGGATGAGCGGCACGTTGTAGAGCGTCTCGACGTTGTTCACCACCGTCGGCTTGCCGAACAGCCCCTGCTCCGTCGGGAACGGCGGCTTCGACCGGGGCTCGCCGCGGAAACCCTCGATCGAGTTGAAGATCGCCGTCTCCTCGCCGCAGATGTAGGCGCCCGCGCCGCGCCGGATCTCGAGGTCGAAGCAGAACCCCTCGTGGCCCATGATGTCCACGCCGAGGAACCCGCGTTCGCGGGCGACGTCGATCGCGTTCTGCACCAGCCGCCGCGCGCGCGGGTACTCACCGCGCAGGTACAGGAACCCGCGCGTCGCGCCGATCGCGTAGGCGGCGATCGTCATCGACTCCACCAGGGCGAACGGGTCGCCCTCCAGCAGCACCCGGTCCTTGAACGTGCCGGGCTCGCTCTCGTCCGCGTTGCACACCAGGTAGTGCGGCAGCTCGGGCTGGCGCGCGGCGCCGTCCCACTTGCGCCCGGTCGGGAACGCGGCGCCGCCGCGGCCCATCAGCCCGGAGTCAGTGACCTCGCGGATCACCCCCGCTTGCCCGAGCTGCAGCGCGTTGCGCAGCGCCGCGTATCCGCCGGTGGCGCGGTAGTCGTCGAGGCTCTCCGGGTCGACCGCCCCGACCCGGTGCAGCAGCCGCAGCGACTCGCGGTCCGGCTGGTGCAGCACCGGCGCGGCACCGTCCGCTGTAGACGGTGAGCGCCGCGCCGCCAGCACCACCGACGCGCCGGTGGCCGGCGCGACCAGCTCGGTGCCCGGCGGGTCGCCGGCCTCGAACGCCAGCGCCGCCGGCGCCTTCTCACACACGCCCAGGCACGGGCTGCGCAGCCACGTCACGCCGCCCCGTGCCTTGCCCGCGGGCCCGAGGTGTTCGGTGAGCGTCTCGCACACCGTGTCGGCGCCGTTGACTCGGCACGCGAGGTCGGTGCACACGTGCACCACGCGCTCGGGCCGCTCGGTGAGCGAGAACAGCGAGTAGAAGCTCGCGACGCCGTACGCATCCGCCGGCGGCACGTGCAGCTTCTCGCAGATGTAGTTCAGCGCGCCCTGGCTGATCCAGCCGACGCGGTCGTTCACCGCGTGCAGTGCCGGCAGCAGCTGGTCACGGTCCGCGCCGGCCGGCAGGGCGTCGACCGCCGCGCGTTCTTCCGCCGAGGCGGCGAGGTCCAGGAACTGGAGGTCCATGCCCGCCCCCCTCAGCCCGCGACCGCTGTGGCGGGGAGTTTGTCCACCCGGATCGCAGCGGCCTTGTACTCGGCGGTGCCGGCCACGGGGTCCGTGGCCTCGATGGTGATCACGTTGACGTCGACCTCGTCCGGGAAGTGGAACGTCATGAACGCCAGGCCGGGCCGCAGTCCTTCGTCGATCCGGACCGGGGCGACGATCGCGCCGCGCCGCGAGGAAACCTGTACCAGCTCGTCCTCCGCGACACCCAGCTGCGCCGCGTCGGCCGCGCAGAGGTCCAGCGTCTCGCCGCGTCGCCGCGGCGACGGGAACCCACCCGACTGCACGCCGGTGTTGTACGAGTCGAGCCGGCGACCCGTGGTGAGGCGCAGGGGGAACTCGTCGTCGAGGACGTCGACCGGCGGGCTGTGGCGCAGCACGGTGAACGGCGCGGGCCGGCCGCGCTCGGCCGGATCCTCGGCCCACAGCCGGGCGTGCAGGAACGACGGCTCCAGCGTGTCCTCGCTGTAGCACGGCCACTGGATCCCGCCGAGCTGCTCGAGCCGCTCGTAGCTCATGCCGGCGTGGATCGGCGACAGCGAACGCAGCTCGTCCCACACCTCGCGCCCGTCGGCGCCGCTGTAGTGCCAGTCGTGCCCGAGCCGGCGCGCGAGCTCACAGATCAGCTCGATGTCGTCGCGCGCCCCCGCCGGCGGGTTCACCGCCTTGCGCACCCGCTGCACCCGCCGCTCACTGTTGGTGAAGGTGCCGTCGCTCTCGCACCACGCGGCCGAGGCGGGCAGGACGACGTCGGCCAGCTGCGCCGTCTTGGTCAGGAAGATGTCCTGCACCACCAGGTGCTCGACGTTGGACAGCCGCTTGATCGTGTGCTCGCAGTCCGCTTCGGACTGCACAGGGTTCTCCCCCACCACGTACACGCAGGTGAGCAGGCCGTCCTCCATCGCCTCGAGCATCTGCGTGAGGTTCTTGCCCTTGTACGGCGGGATGTGCGAGCCGTAGGCGGCGTCGAACTTCGCCCGCACCGCCGGGTCCAGCACGTCCTGGAAGCCGGGCAGCCGGTCCGGGATCGCGCCCATGTCGCCGCCGCCCTGCACGTTGTTCTGCCCGCGCAACGGGTTCAGCCCGGCGCCGTAGCGCCCGACCTGCCCGGCCAGCAGCGACAGGTTGATCAGCGACAGCACGTTGTCGGTGCCGTTGTGGTGCTCGGTGATGCCGAGCGTCCACGACAGCTGCGCCCGGTCGGCCCGCGCGTAGGTGTGCGCCAGTTCCTTGATCAGCTCGGCCGGCACCTTCGTCACCTGCTCGGCGACTTCCAGCGTCCACGGCTCGACCGACGCCGCGAACTCCTCGTAGCCCTCGGTGGCGCGCTCGATGAACGTGGTGTTGGCGAGTCCGGAGTGGATGATCTCGCGGGCGATCGCGTTGGCCAGCGGGATGTCGGTGCCGACCTCCAGCTGCAGCTGCCGGTGCGCCCACTTCGCCGTGCTCGTGCGCCGCGGATCGACGACGAACAGCTTCGCTCCCTTGTGGACGGCCTTGAGCACGTGCTGGAAGAAGATCGGGTGGGCCTCGCGCGGGTTGCCGCCCCAGATCACGATGACGTCGGCGTCTTCGATCTCCTGGTACGACGACGTCCCGCCGCCGCTGTCGAACACGCGCGCCAGGCCCGCCACGCTCGGGGCGTGGCAAGTCCGGTTGCACGAGTCCACGTTGTTCGTGCCCATCACGGCGCGGGTGAACTTCTGGGCCACGTAGTTCATCTCGTTGGTGGCCCGGGCGCAGGAGAACATGCCGAAGGCCTCGGGGCCCTTCGTCTCCAGCGTGCGCCGGAATCCGTCCGCGGCGCGGTCGAGCGCCTCTTCCCAGGTCGCCGGTCGCAGCACGCCCGAGTCCCGCACGAGCGGTTCGGTCAGCCGGGCGTACGGCGTCGTGCTCTGCCTGCGCTTCATCCTCTTGCCTCCGGGTGGTGGGTGGTGGTCTAGCCGACCGGCACGGCGGTGGCCGTGCGGTTCAGCAAGCCGATGGCCGCGTGCACGTGCCGCAACGCGGGCGCGGGTACCCCGGTGAGCTCGGCCAGCTCGACGACGGCGCCGATAATGGCGTCGATCTCCAGCGGCTTGCCGGCTTCCAGGTCTTGCAGCATCGACGTCTTGTGGTGACCGACGCGCCAGGCGCCGTCGATCCGCTTCTCCACGGAGACCCGCGGATCCGCGCCGGCCGCGCGGGCGATCGCAAGGGTTTCGGTCATCATCGTGGCGACGAGGTCGCGCGTCTCGTCGTGCTCGCAGATCTCGGCCATCGTCGCCCGCGTTAGCGCGCTGAGCGGGTTGAAGGCGACGTTGCCCATGAGCTTGACCCAGATGTCGTCGCGCAGGTTCGGCTCCACGGGGGCCTTGAGCCCGCCGGTGATCATCGCCTCGGACAGCGCGACGCAGCGGGGCGAAATCCCGCCCGCCGGCTCGCCCAGGGAGAAGCGCGTGCCCTCCAGGTGCCGGATCACGCCCGGCTCCTCGATCACGGTCGAGCAGTAGACGACGCAGCCGATGGCGCGCTCCACGGCCATGACGCGGCTCGTCGCGCCGCCGGGGTCCACGGTCTCGACGCGGTGGCCCTCCAGGGGGTGCCCGGCCAGGCCGTGGAAGTACCACCACGGGATGCCGTTCTGCGCCGCGACGAGCGCGGTGTCCAGTCCCAGCAGCGGTTCGAGCAGCTCTCCGCTGCCCGGGTAGGAGTGGGCCTTGAGCCCGAGGAAGACGAAGTCGACCGGGCCGATCTCGGCCGGGTCGTCGGTGACGTGGGGACGTGCGGTGAAGTCGCCCCGGGGACTCAGCACCCGCACTCCGTGTTCGCGCATCGCCTCGAGGTGGGCTTTGCGCGCGACCAGATGGACCTCGGTGCCGCCTCGGTGCAACGCCGCACCCACGTAGGCGCCGATCGCGCCCGCGCCCAGAACAGCAACCCGCATGGTGTGCCTCCCGCTCGGTCGAACACGGCGATTGCATACAGTATCCCGTGATGCGTCCCGGCACCAGGGTCCGGTCATGGAATCCGCCGATGACACCCGGGCAGAGCACCCGGACCCGGTACCCGAAGTCATTTCCGGACGCGGCGTTCATCCACTTCGGGTGAGATCCAGCCCACAGGGTGAAGAGTTGGGATTTTGCATACCAAAACCTGTATTCTCTGTCCCAGATCGTCGAAATCCGCTTTTTCCCAGCCACCGCGTTTCCGAGCCGAGGTGCCCCGTGAGCCAAACCGCCTCTCCCCTGCCCGATCGCGGGCCCACCGGCCGGCGCAGCGCCAAGGGGTCCCTCGCGGCCAAGTCGGCCAAGCGCGTGGAGCGCCCCGCCCCGCTGCGGCAGGTCGTGTACGAAGCGCTCGCGGAGCTGATCATCAACCGCACGCTCGAACCCGGGCAGCACCTGGTCGAGGCCGATCTCGCGGAGTACCTGGGTGTCAGCCGCCAGCCGGTGCGCGAAGCCCTGCAGCGGCTGCAGACCGAAGGCTGGGTCGACCTGCGGCCGGCCCAGGGCGCCTTCGTGCACCTGCCCACCGACGAGGAAGCCGACCAGCTGCTCGGCGTGCGGGCGGTGCTGGAAACGCACTCCGCACGCCTGGCCGCCGCGTGCGCGTCCGAAGAGGACGTCGCGCGGCTGTGGGAGCTGCAGAACGCCGGCCTCGAGGCGCTGGCCGCGGACGACGGCGAAGGTCTGGTCACGGCCAACGCCGACCTGCACACCTTCATCACCGAGCTCACCGGCAACGCCGTGCTCACCGAGCTGATCGGGCTCGTCGACCGCCGCGTGCGCTGGTACTACACGCCGATCGCCCGGCCCCGCGGCCACGACGCGTGGCACGAGCACGCCGAACTGATCGAAGCCATCGCCGCCCACGACGTCGTCAAGGCGGAGAAGATCATGGCCCAGCACACGGAACGCACGCGGCAGGCGTTCCACGAGCGGCCCGAAGCAGCCGGGGAGTGAGGGGGCGGGCGTCAGCCGCCCCCTCACTCCCCGGCCCTCTACCCGGTTCCTCCGGCAGGCGTCAGTTGCCAGCGGTCCCGGTGGCGGGTGAGGTCTGCGCGATCACGCCGGCCCCGCTCTGCTCCGACGCGGTCGGGCCGCTGCGGCGGCCCGGCTGGCGCAGGAACAGCACCATGAGGGCCGACAGCAATGCGATGCAGCCCGCCAGGATGTAGGCACCGGTGTAACCCCACGCCGCGATCACGCCCGCGGCGAGACCACCACCGCCGACACCGCCGATCAGCTTGGCGCTGTAGACGATGCCGTAGTTGGTGGCGTTGTGGTTCTCCCCGAAGTAGTCCGGCACGAGGGCCGCGAACAGCGGGTAGAACGCGCCGCTGCCGAACCCGGTCAGCACCGCGAACACCATGAACCAGAACAGGCTGTGCGTGTTGCCCGACCACATCACGCCGAACTGCGCCACCGCCGCGATCACCAGGACCCAGAACAGCGTGGCCTTGCGGCCGATGCGGTCGGAGGCCCAGCCGACGAGGCCTCGCCCGACGCCGTTGACGATCGCGAGGATGCCCGCCGACGACGCCGCGACGAACGCGCCGAAGTGGCTTTCCTCGGCGAACGGCACCTGGAAGTTGATGCCGAACAGGGAGACTCCGCCGATCACGATCAGCGTGACCCACATCAGCGGGAGCATGCCGGTCCTGATCGCCTCCATCGGGGTGAACTGCCGCACGGCCGGCGGGTTCTTCTCGAGACTCTTGGCGCTGCCGGCAGCCTTGCCCTTCAGCCACGCGATCGGGTCGACCTCGGCCGGCCACCAGTTCTTCGGCGGGTCCCTGAACAAGAACCCGCAGATCCCCACGACCACCAGCATGTAGAGGCCGATGCCGTCGAGGGTGATCGTCAGGTTCTCGTGCCCGAGGAAGGCGCTGAACAGGTAGATGAACGGCACCGAACCGTAGGCGAAGCCGCCGTTCACGAAACCGGTGCGCGCACCGCGCTTCTCCGGGTACCACTTGCCGACCATGTTGATGCAAGTGGCGTAGACCAGTCCGGCGCCCGTGCCGCCGAGGACCGAGTACCCGATGAACGCCAGCACCAGGTTCCCGCTGTGCGCGATGGTGAAGTAGCCGATCCCGGAGAAGAGCGCGCCGAGCAGCATGGCGGTCTTCGCCGAGACGATGTTCTTCTCGCGCAGCCGGCCGGCCGGGAACGCGACCCCGGCCTGGAACACGGCCCAGATGCTGGCCAGCCAGAACGCGTCCGACAACGACCAGCCGTACTTCTCCTCAAGTGTTCCTTCGACGGCTCCCCAGCCGTACTCGAACACGCTGACCGCCATCATGGCGATCCACGGCAACCAGACCATCCACGATCGCGAGCGGCCCATCAGGTCTCTGGGGCTCTCACCGATCCGGTAAGTGCGTCCGTTGTCGTCGACGATCTCCTGGTACGTCGGTTGGGCTGCGGTCATGAGAGTTCTCTTTCGTCAACGTTGACTTCGGTTCCCTCTGAGCGGGGTGGCTCCTGTCCCCCGCCGGGCGCGACCGCGCGCGCCCGGCGCTTCGTGCTCTTGCTCCCGTCCCCCGCGTCACCGACGGCTAGGTGTCCGGCAAGATACGCCTCCTTCCCCCTCGCCGGAAGTGATCAGCCGAGCAGCCCGGCCGACCGCGCCCAGCGGTACTTGGCACCGAGTACCGCAACCGGCTTCTCGGTCGTGTACGGGTAGGCGACGACGCCGTGGGCGTAGAGGTGGTCGCTCGCCTGCTCCACCTCGACGTCCCCGGACAGCGACGCCACCACGGGCTTGTGGATCCCCTTCTTGCGGAACTCCTCGACGACGTCGACCACGAGCTCCGCGAAGACCATCGGCGGCGTGACGATCGTGTGCCAGTAGCCGAGAATCAGGGAGTGGATGCGGTCGTCTTCAAGGCCGAGGGCGATCGTGTTCCGGTACGTCGACGGCGGCTCGCCACCCGTGATGTCCACCGGGTTGCCGGCCGCGCCGAACGGCGGGATGAACTTCCGGAACGCCTCGTCGAGATCACCGGGGATCTCCATGAGAGTCAGGCCGTTGTCCACGCACGCGTCCGACAGCAGCACACCGGAGCCACCGGCGCCGGTGATGATCACGACGTTCTCGCCCTTCGGCGTGGGCAGCAGCGGGATACCGCGGGCGTACTCGAGCATGTCGTTGAGCCCCGGCGCCCGGATCACGCCGCTCTGGCGCAGGATGTCGTCGTAGACCTTGTCGTTGCCGGCCAGCGCGCCGGTGTGCGAGCTCGCCGCCTTGGCACCCTGCGAGGTGCGCCCGGCCTTGAGCACGACCACCGGCTTCTTCGCCGAGACGCGCTTGGCGGTCTCCGCGAAGGAGCGGCCGTCCTTGAGGTCTTCGAGGTGCATTGCGACGAGCTGGGTGTTGTCGTCGTGCTCGAAGAACGTGAGCAGGTCGTCCTCGTCGATGTCCGCCTTGTTGCCCACGCCCACGATGGACGACACGCCCATGCCGGCCGACCGGCTGAAGCCCAGGATCGCCATGCCTATGCCGCCGCTCTGCGAGGAGAGCGCGACACCGCCCTTGACGTCGTACGGGGTGCAGAACGTCGCCGAGAGGTTCTCCGGCGTGTAGTAGTAGCCGTAGATGTTGGGGCCGAGGATGCGCACACCGTGCTTGCGCGCGATCGCGACGACCTCATTCTGCAGCTCGATGTTCCCGGTCTCGCCGAACCCGGACGGAATCAGGATCGCCCCGGCCACACCCTTCTTGCCGGCCTCTTCCAGCGCCGCGGGCACGAACTTCGCCGGGATCGCGAACACGGCCACGTCCACGTCCCCGGGCACGTCGCTGATGCTCGCGTACGCCTTGCGGTCCAGAATTTCCGACGCCTTCGGGTTGATCGGGTAGATCTCCCCCGCGTAGCCGCCGTTGACGAGGTTCTTCATCACCGAGTTGCCGATCTTGCCGGACACGGGCGAAGCCCCGATCACCGCGACGGCGGCCGGCCTCATGATCCGGTTCATCGCCGCGAGGATCTCCTCCTGCGTGAACCGCACCGGCTCCTTCGCCGCCTCCGGGTCGACGAGGATGCGCACGTCGACGGCGGTTGCGCCCTCGGCCGTGGCGAGCACCGGGTTGAGGTCGACCTCCGCCAGCTGCGGGAAGTCGGTGACCAGACGCGAAAGGTCGTGCACGATGGCCGCGAGCGCCTTCTTGTCCACCGGCTCAGCGCCGCGGACGCCGTCGAGCACCTCGGCCGCGGCGATACCGTCCACCATGGACAGTGCCTCGTCCTCCGACGTCGGCGCCAGGCGGAAGGTCACGTCCTTCAGCACCTCGACGAGCACGCCGCCGAGGCCGAAGGCCACGATCTTGCCGAAGGTCTGGTCGGTGACCGACCCGATGATGACCTCCTGGCCGGTGGTGAGCATCTGCTGCACCTGAACACCGACGATCGCCGCGTTCTCGTCGTAGGCCTCGGCGTTGGCCAGGATCGTGGCGTAGCCCTCGGCGACCTGCTCGGCGGTGCGCAGGCCGACGAGCACGCCGCCGGCTTCCGTCTTGTGCAGGATGTCGGGCGACACGATCTTCAGCACCACCGGCAGGCCGATCTCCTCCGCCTGCGCCACCGCCTCGTCGGCCGAGGTCGCCAGCCGCTCCTGCGGGGTGGGGATGCCGTAGGCCTCGCACACGGCGCGGCCCTCGGGTGCGGTCAGCGACGAGCGTCCCTCCGCCGCCGCCTGCTCCAGGATCTTCTCGACCGCTTCGCGGCCGGTTTCCGTGGTCATCCGGTCCTCTCCTCAGATCACGCCGGCGGTGCGCAGCCGCTCGAGTTCATCGGTGCCGTAGCCGAGCTCGCCCAACACCTCGTCGTTGTGCTCGCCCAGCAGCGGCGAACGGCCCACCTCGACCGGGGAGTCGGACAGCTTGAGCGGGCAGCCCACCGTCTTGAACTTCCCGCGCTCGGGGTGGTCGACCTCGACCACGGAGCCCAGGGCGGCGAGCGTCTCGTCCTCGATGAGCTCCTTCGTGGACAGGATCGGACCGCACGGGATGTTGTGGGCGTTGAGCTTCTCCATGACCTCCCACTTGGTGTGGCGCTCGGTCCACTGCTCGACGAGCGCGAACACCTTGTCCAGTTTGGACAGCCGGGCCTCGGGCGTGGCCCACTCGGGGTCCTCGGCGAGCTCAGGCTGCCCGATCAGCTGGGTCAGCGGGGCCCAGCCGACCGGCTGGACGATCACGTAGATGTAGTCGTTCGGGCCACCGGGCGCGCAGCGCACCGCCCAGCCGGGCTGGCCGCCGCCGGAGGCGTTGCCCGAGCGCGGGACCTCTTCGCCGAACACGTCGTTGGGGTACTCGCCGAGCGGGCCGTGGGTCAGCCGCTGCTGGTCGCGCAGCTTGACGCGGCAGAGGTTGAGCACCGCGTCCTGCATGGCCACCTGCACCCGCTGCCCGCGGCCGGTGTTCGTGCGCTGGTACAGCGCGGCGAGCATCGCGGCGACGAGGTGGATGCCGGTGCCCGAGTCGCCGATCTGCGCGCCGGTGGCGGTGGGCGGGCCCTCTTCGAAACCGGTGGTGCTCATGGAGCCGCCCATGGCCTGCGCGATCACCTCGTAGGCCTTGAAGTCGGCGTAGCGGCCGGGGCCGAAGCCCTTGATCGAGGCGTAGATCAGCCGCTCGTTGATCTCCTGCAGCTTCTCCCACGAGAACCCGAAGCGGTCCACCACGCCGGGGCCGAAGTTCTCGACGAGGATGTCCACACCGGCCACGAGTTTGGTGAAGATCTCCTTGCCCTCGTCGCTCTTCATGTTCAGCGTGATGCTGCGCTTGTTGCCGTTGAGCATCGTGAAGTAGAGACTGTCCACTCCGGGCAGGTCCCGCAGCTGGCCGCGCGTGATGTCACCGCGCCCTGGCGTCTCCAGCTTGATCACGTCGGCGCCCAGCCAGGCGAGGATCTGGGTCGACGACGGTCCCGACTGGACGTGGGTCATGTCGAGGACGCGGACGCCATCGAGTGCCTTTCCCATTTCTCGTGCCTCCCGACTACTTGTACATCGTCTGATTCATGGTTCCGGGGGCGTACGCGTCCGGGTCGACCCAGACGTTGATCAGCGAGGGCTTGCCGGATTCGCGGGCGCGCTGCAGTGCCGGCGCGATGTCGGCGGGATCGCGCACCTCTTCGCCGTAGCCGCCCAGCAGGCGGGCGAACTCGTCGTAGCGGACGTCGCCGAGGGTGTTGCCGATGCGCTCGCGCGCCAGCCCGTACTTCTGCGCCTGGCCGTAGCGGATCTGGTTCATCGACGAGTTGTTGCCGACGATCCCGACGAAGGGCAGGTTGAACCGCACCAGCGTCTCGAAGTCCCAGCCGGTCAGCGAGAACGCGCCGTCGCCGAAGAGCGCGACGACCTCCTGGTCCGGGCGGGCGTGCTTGGCGGCCATCACGAACGGGATGCCGACGCCGAGCGTGCCGAGCGGACCCGGGTCCATCCAGTGCCCCGGTGACTTCGGCTGCACGACCTGGCCGGAGAAGGTGACGATGTCACCGCCGTCGCCGATGTAGATCGAGTCCTCGGTGAGGAACTCGTTGATCTCGTGCACGAGCCGGTAGGGGTGGATCGGGTTCGCGTCGGAGTGCTGCTGCGGCAGGCGCTTCTCCTTGGCCTGCTCTTCCACCGCGCGCAGTTCCTCGAGCCACGGCTTGCGGGCCACCGCGCCGTTGTCGACGCGTCCCGAAGCCGCCGCCGACACCGCGGCGAGGATCTGGCCGGCGTCGCCGACGATTCCGAGGTCGATGTCGCGGTTCTTGCCGACGGTGCGGTAGTCCAGATCGATCTGCACCACCGTGGCGTCGGGCGAAAGCCGCTTGCCGTAGCCCATGCGGAAGTCGAACGGCGTGCCGACGATCACGATCAGGTCCGCGTTGGTGAAGGCATACCTGCGCGCCAGCTGGAAGTGGTGCGGGTCGCCCGGCGGCAGCGTGCCGCGGCCCGCGCCGTTCATGAACGCGGGGACGTTCAGCGTGCGCACGAGTTCCGTCGCCGGTTCCGTCGCCCGCGTCGTCCAGACCTGGCTGCCGAGCAGGATCGCCGGCTTCTTGGCGTGCACCAGCAGATCGGCGAGACGCTCGATGTCGGCGGGGTCGCCCGCGTTGCGCGTCGAAGCGCGGTAGCGGCCGGCTTCGGGGATGCGGGCCGCGGACAGCGGGACCCGCGCGTCGAGCACGTCACGCGGGATCTCGAGGAACGACGGCCCAGGGGCGCCGGCGAAGGCCTCGCGGAACGCCATCGACACCAGGTCGGCCGCGCGAGCGGTCGACGGCACGGTCGCGGCGAACTTGGTGATCGGGCTCATCATGTCGACGTGCGGAAGGTCCTGCAGCGACCCCATCTTGTGCTGGGTGAGTGCGCCCTGACCGCCGATCAGCAGCATCGGGCTCTCCGCGCGCAGGGCGTTGGCGACGCCGGTGACCGCGTCGGTGGTGCCCGGGCCGGCGGTGACGACCGCGCAGCCGGGACGGCCGGTGATGCGCGCGTAGCCGTCGGCCGCGTGCGCGGCGACCTGCTCGTGGCGTACGTCGATGACGTTGATGCCCTCGTCGACGCAGCCGTCGTAGATGTCGATGATGTGCCCGCCGCACAGGGTGAAGATCGTGTCGACGCCCTCGGCCTTGAGCGCCTTGGCCACCAGGTGCCCACCGGAGATCGTGTCCGGAGCCGGCTCGCCGCCGTTCGTCGAGGGGGCGGCCCGGTCCTTGTCGACGTTCTGGCCGGTTGTGGTTGGCGCCATTGCTCAACTCCTCTTGTCTCACGCCGGACCTCTCTGATCCGCGCGCTCGTTCCGGTGCGCTTGTCATCGGTCCACAGCCGCGGCGAAGGACATCTCTCCAGGTCAGCGGCACCTTCTGCGCAAACTGTAGATTGCATACCGTATGAGGTAGGCATTAGGATTACTCTCCGAGCGACCCGCTGTCCAGGGCCATCCGCAGGTTTTGCCGAAGGTTTTTCACGTAGCGCGGCGCGTGACAACCGCGCGTCCCGCGCCGAGTGGCCCTGTCGTCCACACGTCTCCCGTCGCGGCCGTCACCGGCCCAGCAGGAAGGACTCCGATGGATCTGTTCGAACACGAAGCGCGCGAGCTGTTCTCCGCGCACGGCGTACCGGTCCCCCGCGGCCGCGTCGCGACGAGCCCGGAGGAAGCCCGCGCCGCGGCGGTGCTCGTCGGCGGACCCGTGGTGGTGAAGGCCCAGGTGAAGACCGGTGGGCGGGGCAAGGCGGGCGGGGTGAAGCTCGCCGGGACGCCCGACGACGCCGAGCAGGTCGCCGACGACATCCTCGGCATGGACATCAAGGGCCACGCCGTGCACAAGGTTCTGGTGACCGAGGCCAGTGACATCGCGGAGGAGTACTACGTCTCCTACCTGCTCGACCGGGCCGGCCGCACGTTCCTGGCCATGGCCTCGGTCGCCGGCGGCATGGAGATCGAGGAGGTCGCGGCGACCCGGCCCGAAGCTCTGGCCAAGGTGCCGGTCGACGCGCTCACGGGCGTGGACCAGGCCAAGGCGCGCGAGATCGTGGCAGCGGCGCGGTTCCCGGCCGAGGTCGCGGACGAGATCACGGGCGTGCTGGTGCGCCTGTGGGAGGTGTTCGTCGCCGAGGACGCCACGCTCGTGGAGGTGAATCCGCTGGCACGCACCGGCGACGGTTCGGTGATCGCGCTCGACGGCAAGGTCACCCTCGACGCCAACGCCGAGTTCCGCCACCCTGGCCACGCCGAGTTCGCCGACCCGAGCGCGGGCGACCCGCTCGAGCGCAAGGCGAAGGACCTGGGGCTGAACTACGTGAAGCTCGACGGCGACATCGGCGTGATCGGCAACGGCGCCGGACTTGTCATGTCCACTTTGGACGTCGTCGCCGCCGCGGCCGCCGAGGTCGGTGCGCGGGGCCCGGCGAACTTCCTCGACATCGGCGGCGGCGCGTCGGCTGCGGTGATGTCGGCCGGGCTCGGCGTGATCCTCGGCGACCCAGCCGTGCGCAGCGTGTTCGTGAACGTCTTCGGCGGGATCACCGCGTGCGACGCCGTGGCCGACGGCATCGTGCAGGCGCTGGGCATCCTGGGCGACGCCGCGACGAAACCGCTGGTGGTCCGCCTCGACGGCAACAACGTGGCCGAGGGCAGGCGGATCCTCGCCGAAGCCGGCCACCCGCTCGTGACCGTGGTCGAGACCATGGACGACGCCGCCCGCGAGGCGGCCAAGCTCGCGACCGTCCCAGCTAACGCGGAGGCCTGAGAAGTGGCGATCTTCCTGGACCAGAACAGCCGTGTCGTCGTGTCGGGCATGACCGGCGCCGAGGGCACCAAGCACACCAAGCGGATGCTCGCCGCCGGCACGAACGTCGTCGGCGGGGTGAACCCGCGCAAGGCCGGGACGAAGGTGACGATCGGCGAGCACGAGCTGCCGGTGTTCGGCAGCGTCGCGGACGCGATGGCCCAGACCGGCGCCGACGTGGTGGTGCTGTTCGTGCCGCCGCCGTTCGTCAAGGACGCCGTGATCGAGGCGATCGACGCGGAGATCGGCCTGGCCGTGGTGATCACCGAGGGCGTGCCGGTGCACGATTCCGCGGTCTTCTGGGCGCACGCGGTGGCGAAGGGCGGCACGACGCGGATCGTCGGGCCGAACTGCCCCGGGCTCATCTCCCCCGGGCTGTCGAACGCGGGCATCATCCCCGCGGACATCACCGGCCCCGGCCGGATCGGGCTCGTGTCCAAGTCGGGCACGCTGACCTACCAGCTGATGCACGAGCTGCGCGACATCGGGTTCTCCACGTGCGTCGGCATCGGCGGCGACCCGGTCATCGGAACCACGCACATCGACGCCATCGAGGCGTTCGAGAAGGACTCCGACACCGACGTGATCGTGCTGATCGGCGAGATCGGCGGCGACGCCGAAGAACGCGCGGCCGCCTACGTCCAGGCCAACGTGAGCAAGCCCGTCGTCGGCTACGTCGCGGGGTTCACCGCGCCGGAGGGCAAGACGATGGGCCACGCGGGCGCGATCGTCTCCGGTTCGGCCGGCACCGCCGCCGCGAAGAAGCAGGCGCTGGAGGCCGCGGGCATCCGGGTGGGCCGGACGCCGAGCGAGACCGCGCGGCTGGTGCGCGAGGTCCTCGCGGGAACGGCGTAGCCGTGGGCGAGATCGACGAGCTCGTCGCCAACGCCCGGCGCTACCACCGCGGCCTCGACCACAGCCGGCTGGTGAAGCGGCCGAGACGGCGCGTCGCGGTGGTGGCGTGCATGGATGCGCGCATCAGCGTGTACCGGCTGCTGGGCCTGGAAGAGGGCGACGCCCACGTGATCCGCAACGCCGGTGGCGCCGTGACCGAAGACACGATCCGCTCGCTCGCGGTGAGCCAGCGGCTGCTGGGTACCCGGGAGATCGTCCTGGTCCACCACGAGGACTGCGGCATGCGAACCTTCACGGACACAGAGTTCGCCCGGCAGGTCGAGGAGGGCACCGGCATCCGGCCGCCCTGGTCGGCCGAGGCGTTCACCGACGTGGAGCAGGACGTGCGGCAGTGCCTGAGACGGGTGCGCAGCAGCCCGTTCCTGCCGCACACCTCGTCCGTGCGAGGGTTCGTGTACGACGAGCGGACCGGGGCGATGACGGAGGTCGGGGCCGCGGTCCGGCCGGAGTAGGAGGGACGCCATGCACCGGGGATGGGCCGAAGCCCGCCGGATCGCCCGCGACGCGGTGAAACCGCTCGAGGCGGTGGAGCTGCCGCTCGCCGAAGCGCTGGGCCGGGCCTTGGCGAGCCCGGTCCGGGCCCTGACGGCGATGCCCGCGTACGACAACTCCGCGATGGACGGGTACGCCGTCGCCGGGCCCGGGCCGTGGACCGTCGTGGGCGCGGTCCGGGCGGGCGGCGAGCCGTACCCGGGGGTGCTCGCGCCCGGCACGGCGATCGAGATCGCCACGGGCGCTCCCGTGCCGCCGGGCACGCAGGCGGTGCTGCCCGTCGAGTACGCCGTCCACAGTGGACGTCGAGTGGCCGGTGAAGTCGCGTCCGGCAAGCACGTGCGGCGCCGCGGCGAGGACTGTCCCGAGGGCGAAGAGCTGCTCGCCACGTCGACGACGGTGACGGCCGCGGTGCTGGGTGCGGCCGCCGCCGCGGGGCACGACACGCTGCTGGTGCACCGGCGGCCCCGGGTGTCGGTGGTCGTGACCGGCGACGAGGTCCAGACCTCGGGCGTGCCCGCGCCGGGGCGCGTGCGCGACGCCATCGGCCCGATGCTGCCCGGTCTGCTGGCGGAAGCGGGCGCCGAGGAGCACGGGCTGGTGCAGCCGGCCGATCAGCCCACGGCGCTCACCGCGGCACTGACCGAGGGCGACGCCGACGTCGTGGTGGTGTGCGGGGCGACGTCGAAGGGCCCGGCGGACCACCTGCGCGGTGTGCTGCGGGCGCTGCTGGCCGACGTGCGCGTGGACGGCGTCGCGTGCCGGCCGGGGCACCCGCAACTGCTCGCAGTGCTGCCGGACGGCCGGTGCGTAACCGGGCTGCCGGGCAACCCGTTCGCGGCATTGGCGGCGGGGCTGACGCTGCTGTCGCCGTTGCTGCTGCGGCTGGGCGGGCACCGCGCGCCACCGCCGGCGACGGCGCGAGCCGGCGCTGCCCTGCCGGTGCACGAGAGGGACACGCGGCTCGTGCCGGTCGCGTGGTCGGGCCGGTCGGTGACGCCGGTGGGCCACGACCGGCCCGGGTCGCTGTGGGGCGCGGCGCTGGCCGACGCGCTCGCGGTGGTGCCGCCGGGATTCGCGGGCGGCGACCTCGAACTGCTGCCGCTGCCGGGCGGGCGGCGCTGAGACTGGAGGGTGCATGGACCTGCGTCAGCTGGAGATCGTCGTCGCGGTCGCCGAGGAGGGTGGCTTCACCGCCGCGGCGCACCGGCTGCACACCGTGCAGTCGACGGTGTCGACGGTGGTCCGCGCCCTCGAACGTGATCTCGGCACGTCGCTGTTCGAACGCACCACGCACCGCGTCGCGCTCACCCCGGCCGGGCGCGCGTTCCTGCCCGCCGCGCGAGCCGCGCTGAAGGCCGCGGAGCACGCTCGCGCCACCGTCGACAGCGCGCGCTGGAAGCTCGGCGGGCGCGTCCGCATCGGCGTGATGCCCGGCGCTTGGCCCGACCCGCACCGCGCGCTCGCCGCGCTGCGGCGCGAGCACCCGGGCGTGCAGGTCCAGGTCCGGATGGCCCCACCGCGGCAGCTGCTCGCCGCGCTCCGGGAGTCCGCTGTGGACGCGCTGGTCGCGGTCGAGAACTGCGTGGTGGCCGAAGGCCTGGTCGCGCGGCCGTTGCGCCGCGAGGCGATGCTGTTCGTGAGCGGCTCGGACGACCGGGCCGCCGACCGCCCGATCACCGCCGCCGACGCGGCGACGGCCGCGGTGGTGGACTTCGCGCCCGGCTGGGCCAACCGCGAGGCCACCGACCGCGCCTTCCAGACGGCCCAGGTGCGCCGCGTGGTCGCCCACGAGGTGACGGACGCGGCCGCGGCGGCCGAACTCGTCCGCCACGACCTGGGGGCCTGCATCCTGCCCGCGTCGGTCGCCGCGCGGTTCCCGGACCTGACCTCCCGCCCGTTCACCCGCGGCGGGCCGACCTGGCACATCTGCGTGACCCGCCCCGCGGGTGATCCCGCACCGGCCCTCGCCGCGGTGCTGCGGCACCTGACCTGAGCCGGCTGGATGAGCTAGCTTGGGTTTTAACCTGTTCGGCGGGGTCGTGGGTTGCTCGATCTGGTGTTCTTGCCGTGTTTGGATTTTCGGGTGTTCGTGCTGGTGACGACGTAGACGTCGTGGCGTGATGCGGGCCGGTGGTTGACTGTTCCGGCGGGACGTCCAGGACCGGGCCGCGACGGTTTCGGGACACCGGCCGGGCAGGCGAGTTGTGGACGCAGGTTCCGAAACCCTCGGCGGACCCGTGCCGGGGAGAGCCGCAGGGCTGGTCGGGGTCTTTCCCAGGGGCGGCGCAGATCCGCTGTGAGGTCGCGGGCGAGCCGCAGCTGGGTGTAAGCGCTCAGCAGCAGCCAGGTCCATCGGTCGGCCGCCTCGGGCGAGCGAAGTTTCGGGGTGGTCCAGCCGAGGGTCTGCTTGAGCATGCGGAAGGTGTGCTCGATATCGAAGCGGCGCAGGAACGCCTGCCAGGCCAGATCAACCTCGGCGTGGCCCAGGCCAGTGCGCGAGTGCCAGAGCCACACCGGTTTTGGGATCGCGCCGGAGGGCAGGCGCTCGACCTGCAGCCGGATCACGGTGCCCTCGATGATCGGCAGAGCGCCGTCGTGGCCGGCCCAGGCGATGCGGTGGGTCAGCCGTGGATGCAGCCGATCCCAAGCCCGGATCAGCGCGGGACCGTAGAGCCGGGTCGTGGTTTCGGTGACGGCATCGGGTTGTCCCCAGGTGGCCGGGTCACCGAAAGCGAACTCGTCGCCGTGGCGGCGGGGCCTGCCCAACGTGCCGGATCGCTGCGGCGGGACCGGGCGGTGCAGGACCCGGTCGGTGCGCATCCGCACCAGCACGGTGATCGGAAGATCGGCCAGCACGTGGGCCAGGCGGGGGCCGTCGTAGCCGGCGTCGGCGACCAGCAGGATGTCCGGGTCTCCCGGCCGCCAGTGCCCGGCCGCGACGAGGCGGCCCACCACGGCGCGGATCTGCTGGGCGGTCACGTTTGCGGCGTTGTCGCCGGGTGTGAGCCGGACCGCGTCCAGCGGCGCGGTCCACGAACCCCGCCCGGACTCGAGCGCGACGACCACGGAGTAGGGCCAGCCCGGCACCATCATGTGCTGGTCCCTGCCACGGCCGTAGGTGTGACACAAGATCCGCTGCGGGCAGGTGTGTGCTTCCGGACGCAGCCAGCAGGTCACGTCCACCGCCAGCACCAGCCGCCCGTCTGCGGCGCGCGGCAGCGGGACCCCGCTCAGCGCGTTGCGTAGCCGATCGATGTCGACCCGTCCGCGTGCCAGTGCGGCATAGCTGCTGCCGTGGCCGCGACGGTGCTCACCGGCCAGGGACAGCTCCGCGATCGACCGGACCGGACCGTCCGCGCACAACACTGCGTCGGTCAGCTCGAACAACGCGTCCGCTCGCCGGGGCAGGCATCGGTAGAACTCCTGCCGGAGCGCGGACAGCTCCCTGCCCGCGCCGGTGGCGCCAGCGTGGTGCACACTGATCAATTGAAGCCCTTGGCTCGATCTTCCGTCTGTCGCAAGAAGGAATGATCGACCAAGGGCTTCACTCATGATCGACAGGGGTCACCACCGACCACTCAGACGTTAAAACTCAAGCTAGGGCGTGTCTGACAAAGTTTGTGGTTGGTTGCTGAGATTGTGTGGGTGTGTCGCGGTTTCAGCTGTTGTCGGATGTTCAGTGGGCGTTGATCGAGGACTTGTTGCCGGTCCGTACCGGTAGGCGTGGTCGGCCGTTCTCGGATGCGCGGGCGATGGTCGAGGGGATCATCTATCGGTATCGGTGTGGGATCGCGTGGCGGGACGTGCCGGCGGTGTTCGGTCCGTGGCAGACGATCTGGACCTGGCACCGACGGCTGGCCGGCGATGGGACCTGGGACGTGGTGTTGCAGCGCCTGCTGACCGAAGCGGACGCGGCTGGGCTGGTGGATTGGACGGTGTCGGTGGATTCCACGATCGCGCGGGCGCATCAGCACGCCACCAGCATCAGGCGTGTCACGGGGGGCTGGGTCGAATTACACGGATCTGCGCAGCGAGCCGCCTGATCATGCGATCGGCCGTTCCCGCGGTGGCTGGAGCACGAAGGTCCATCACCTCGTCGACGGGTGCGGCCGTCCGCTGGTGGCGCTGGTCGGTCCCGGTCAGGCCGGGGACGCTCCGATGTTCGCGCACCTGATGCGCCATCTGCGGATCCGCCGGGCCGGGCGCGGCCGGGCCCGCACCCGTCCCGACCAGCTCCGGGCGGACAAGGCGTATTCATCACGGGCGATCCGCCGGCATTTGCGTACCCGCGGCATCACCGCTGTCATTCCCGAGCCCGCTGACCAGGCCGGGCATCGGAAGCGCCGTGGCTCACGCGGTGGCCGTCCGCCGGTGTTCGATTCGGTCGACTACCGCGGTCGCAATGTGGTCGAACGTGGCTTCAACCTGCTCAAGCAATGGCGCGGCCTGGCCACGCGCTATGACAAGTTGGCCATCGTCTACCGCTCCGCCGTCGTCCTTCATGCCGTGATCACCTGGACCAAAACATTGTCGGACACGCTCTAGTACTCCAGCCGCACTTCGTGATCTTGCTCTGATAGGTTCTCGGTCTTGTGTGGGTGGATGAAGACGTCTCGGCGTGGGCGGCGGGCCTGGAGGGGTTGTTCGGGCGGGTGGCAGGCCGGTTCTTCCGGGCCGAGCCTCGCCGACGTGCCCGCGCTTACGTGCGAGGCTTGTTAGCGCCGTTGGCGGACAAGAACGGCTGGACCCTGGCCGAGATCGCGGGAGACACAACCCCGGATGGCATGCAGCGGCTGCTCAACGCCGCCGCCTGGGATGCCGACGGTGTCCGCGACGACGTGCGGGCCTATGCCGTGGAACACCTCGGCGGCCCGGACGGTGTCCTGGTCGTGGACGAGACCGGATTCCTCAAGAAGGGCACCAAATCCGCCGGGGTGCAGCGGCAGTACTCCGGGACCGCGGGCCGGATCGAGAACTGCCAACTCGGCGTGTTCCTCGCCTACACCACAACGAAAGGACGCACTCTCGTCGATCGCGAGCTATATCTGCCGAAATCCTGGATCGCCGACCGCGAGCGTTGTCGCGACGCGGCGGTGCCGGACGAGGTCGAGTTCGCGACGAAGACCACGCTGGCCAAAGCGATGCTCGCCCGCGCGTTCGCGGCCGGTGTCCCCGCACGATGGGTGACCGCTGACGAGGCGTACGGCCAGGACAACAAGTTCCGATCCTGGCTGGAACAGCGAAACATCGGCTACGTGGTCGCCGTCCCCCGCAGTCAGCCCTTGCCCGCCGGCGGCTTCGCCACCGCACGAGCGGATCACCTCGTCGCCCAGGCACCACCCGAGATCTGGAAACGCCGCTCGGCGGGTGACGGCGCCAAAGGACCACGACTCTACGACTGGGCCACCGCCACGATCCCCACGATCGGCGAGCACACCCCCGACGGGTGGACTCGACGCCTGCTCGTCCGTCGCCAGATCACCCGCACCGGAGTGGAACCCGAACTCGCCTACTACCTGTGCTGCGCCCCCGCGACCACGCCGGACGAGGAGCTGATCCGGGTCGCGGGGGCCCGCTGGGCCATCGAGGAATGCTTCCAGACCGCCAAGAACGAAGTCGGCCTTGACCACTACCAAGTCCGGCGTTACGACGCCTGGTATCGCCACATCACCCTGGCCATGCTTGCGCACACCTACCTCGCGGTCACGGCAGCGGTGTCCCCAAAAGTCCTGGCCGCGGCCTCATCCCGCTCACCCTCGGCGAAGTCCGCCGTCTGCTGGCACATCTGATCCACACCGCACCACACTGGCGTCCGATCCTGACCTGGTCACACTGGCGACGACGTCACCAACACCGCGCGAAGACCAGCCACCACCAGCGAAGACAGCACAAATATCACGAAGTGCGGCTGGAGTACTAGCCCCGGCGCACGGGATAACGCAGGTGCAGCACCCCGTCGCCCGGCACGACGACGTCCGGATCACCGAGCATCGAGTGTCCGTCGGCGAAGGCACCGAAGTACGGCTTGCCCCGGCCGAAGACGACCGGCACGACGTCGATCGCGACGTGGTCGACGAGGCCCTGCGCCAGCGCCTGCCCGCCGACGTCACCGGCGCCCACGCCGATGTCGCCGTCCCCGGCCGGCTCGCGCGCCCGGGCGAGGCCCTCGGCCACCGAACCGGCGAAGTGGTACGGCGCCTCCGGGTGCCAGCGCACCGGCCACGGCCGGTGCGACACGACCACGACGTGGTCGCTCGCGGGCGGGTGGCCCTCCCAGCCGTTGGTCAGGTCGAACTGGTGCCGCCCGACGACCGGCACCTTCTGCCGCGCCCACAGCCCCCGCACGTACTCGGCCGAAGCCGTCGAGACGCGGAACGGCGCGCCGCCGTGCACTTCGGCGTGGTCGTCCTCGACGAGCGGGTGGTCACCGCTGAAGTACCACTCGTGCAGCCGCCCCACGTCGTCGTGCTCGTCGGCGATGTAGCCGTCCAGTGATGCCACCGCGTGCAGGTACGCCGTCCCCATCGCTGCCCCTCCTCCGGGCCGGATCACCAGCCTCCGCCCGAACCGCGCGGCGGGCAACCGGATCGTCCGGATCGATCTGTCCGGGGCGGGCTCGCCCGCGGGAGGATGAACTGCGCTGCTACGCCAACTGGAGCACCTCGTCGCCCTGGCCCGGGAACGGCACTTCGCCCGGGCCGACGCGTGTCACGTCTCGCAGCCCTCGCTCTCGGCCGCGATCCGCAAGCTCGAACACGAACTGGGCGTGCCCATCGTGCGCGGGGGCCGGCGGTTCGAAGGACCCACGCCCGAAGGCAAGCGGGTGCTGCTGTCGGGCCACCGCATCCTCGCCGAGTGCGACGCGCTGCGCCAGGACCTCTCCACGATGCGCAGCAGTCTCTCCGGTGTGCTGCGAGTCGGCACCATCCCGACGTCGCTGACGCCCGCGACGCTGCTGACGACGCCGTTCTGCGAACGCCACCCGCACGCGCGCGTCACGCCGGAATCGCTGTCCTCACGGGAGATCATGCGCCGGCCGGCGGAGTTCGAACTGGACATCGCGCTGACCTATGTGGACCACGAGGAGCTGGGCGCCGTCCGGACGGTCCCGCTCTGCGAAAAGCGCTACCTGCTCCCGACGCCCGAGAACGGTGAGCTCGCCGACCGGCCGCGCGTGCGGTGGGCCGAGGCGGCGACCGTGCCGCTGTGCCTGCTGGGCTCTCAGCTGCGCAACCGCCGGATCCTCGACGGGTTCTGCGCCGCCGCCGGCGCGTCGGTCGTCCCGGCGATCGAGCCCGATACCGTGTCAGGGCTGTCCGCGCACGTCGCCGCACGCCGGTGGTCCAGCGTCATCTCGCACGCCTGGCCGCACATGTCGGGGGTACCTCCGGGCATGCGCGTCGTGCCCCTGGAGAACCCGGCGCGGCCGCCGCAGATCGGGCTCGTGCTCGCCGACCGGGATCCGGTGCCTCTGTCGAGCGCCTTCGGGGACGCGAGGGTCTGCCCGCCGGGGTAGCCGCCGAGGCGGGGCAGATCGTCGCGCGTAGGTCTTGGGGTACCCGCCGAGTCTCGGGTGAGCTCGGCCTGCGCGAGTTCCTGGAGAACCGGGGCCACCGGCCGGTCGTCACGTCCGACAAGGACCGCGCAGGCTCGGTGTTCGACACGAGGAGCTGCCCGACGCGGATGTCGTGATCTTTCAGCCGTTCTGGCCCGCCTACCTCACCCCGGAGCGGTTCGAGAAGGCGAAGAACCTCAAGCTCGTGATCACCGCCGGCATCGGTTCGGACCACACGGACCTCGATGCGGCCATCGCGCACGGCGTGACCGTCGCGGAAGTCACCTACGCCGACAGCGTCGGCGTGGCCGAGCACGTCGTGATGACGGTCCTCGCCCAGGTGCGCAACTACCCGCAATGAAGCGTGGCGCACCATGCCCCACCACGGCATGACGCCCCACACCTCGGGCTCCACGCTCTCGGCCCAGGCCCGGTACGCGGCGGGCACACGCGAATCCTCGAATCGTGGTTCGCGGGCACGCCGATCCCCCATGAGTACCTGATCGTCGACGGCGGCACCCTGGCCGGCGCCGGGGCGCACGCGTGTTCCACGAACCGCTGAGCTCGGCCAAAGCAGGGCCCCTCCGCCACGACTGCCCCGTGGCGAAGGGGGTTTCCCCGTGCGCGCGTGCCCGCCGCGGTGCGGGCACCCGAGCGGGCTCAGTGGCCGACGAGCTGCCGCGGGTCGTGCAGGCCCAGCCGGTCGGCGCGCGTGTAGACGTTCATCGAGGAGCCGCGCAGGAACCCGACGAGGGTGAGGCCGAGCTCCTCGGCCAGCTCCACCGCGAGCGACGACGGCGCGGAAACCGCCGCCAGCAACGGGATCCCCGCCATCGCGGCCTTCTGGACCAGCTCGAACGACGCCCGTCCGCTCACCATCAGCACCGTGCCGGCGAGCGGGAGCCGGCCTTCCCGCGCGGCCCAGCCCGCGACTTTGTCCACGGCGTTGTGACGGCCGACGTCCTCGCGCACACACAGGAGCCGGCCCGTGCCGTCGAACAGCCCGGCCGCGTGCAGGCCGCCGGTGCGGTCGAAGACCTGCTGGGCCGCGCGCAGCGCGTCGGGCAGCCCCGCGAGCAGGCCGGGGCTCGCCGAGAGGGGGTCGTCCTCGACCGGCCACGGCACCGTGGTGCGCACGGCGTCGAGGCTCGCCTTGCCGCACAGGCCGCACGAGGACGTGGTGTAGAAGGTGCGCTCGATCGACGGGTCGGGCAGCGGGACGCCGTCGCGCAGGAGGACGTCGACGATGTTGTAGGTGTTCGAACCGTCCACTGTGGCCCACGCGCAGTAGCGGATACCCGCCACGTCGGCGCCCTGGCTCACGATGCCCTCGCCGACGAGGAAGCCCGCCGCGAGGTCGAAATCGCTGCCGGGCGTGCGCATGGTGATGGTGAGCGCGCGGCCGGCCACGCGGATCTCCAGCGGCTCCTCGGCGCTGAGCGTGTCGGGACGCATCGTCAGGTTTCCGTCGACGACGCGGAACACGCGGCGTCGGCTGGTCATCCGGCCCACGGGGCCACCTCCGGGTTCAGCGCGCGGGGAGCAGGGACTTGGGCCGGCCCGGCTGCGCGAGCCGTCCGGTGAGGACGGCGCCGGCCAGGCTGAGGACGCCGGCCGCCGCGAAGGCGCCGAAGTAGCCGTGCGCGGCGACCACCAGCGCGGCGAGCCCGATGCCGAGCAGGGCGCCGACGGCCTTGGCGCTGTAGAGGACGCCGAAGTTCTGCAGGGCCGAGTCCTCGCCGAAGTACTCGCGCACTAGCCCGGTCAGCAGTGTGTAGCAGCACCCGTTGCCCAGGCCCGCGAGCGCGGCGCCGAGCACGAGGCCCACGGCGTGGCGGTGCTCGCCGGAGTAGAACAGCACGAACTGCCCGACCGCACCGGCGATCAGGGCCACCTGCAGGATCCGGCGGCGGCCCAGCCGGTCGGACAGCCACCCGAGCAGCACGCGCCCGGTGCCGGTGAGGCCGGCCAGCACCGCGAGCGCGACCGCCGCGAGGCCGGTGCCACCACCGCGTTCCGCGACGAACGTGGCGAGGTAGGCGAGGTCGAACAGCAGCACGGCGGCGGCGAGCACCACCGTGAGGTAAAGGGCGAGGGTGGTGCCGCAGCGCAGCAGTTCGGCCGGGCGGTAGTGGCGGATGGCCGGGCGATTGGCGGACACGCTGCGGTTGCGCACCTTGTCGCGCGCCCACTCGCGCGGGTCCGGCGCGCCGGCCGGCCACCAGTGCTGCGGCGGGTAGCGCAGCAGCACGCCCGAACCCGCGACCACGATGAGCACGACCGCCGCCGTGACGTCGAGCAGCACCGCGCGGTTGCCGGCGGTCAGCGCGAACCCGGCGACGAGCACGAACGGCACGCTCCCGTAGGCGAACGCACCGCTCACCGCGCCGACGCGCGTGGCTGCGCGGTCGGGGAACCAGCGCATCACGGCGCCCACGCACGTGCCGTAGACGAGCCCGGTGCCGATGCCGCCGAGCAGCGAGTAGCCGGCGAACACGACCGCGAGGCTCGTCGCGTGGCCGAGCGTCACGAGCCCGATCGCGCACAACAGGCCGCCCAGCACCACGGCCGCCTGCGGCGACAGCCGGCCGCGGTCGCGCAGCCAGGCCACCGGGAACACGACGCTGGCCTGCGCCACCGCCCACACCGCCAGCGACACCACGACTTCGGTGAACGTCCAGCCATGCGCGCCCGTCAGCACGGGCGCGATGGCGCCGAACCCGTACTGCTGCAGCCCGGCCGCGAACATCGCCGCGCCGCTGAGCCAGAGCATCCAGCTGCGCGGCCGGCCGAGCAGCTCCAGATCGCTCTCGCCGACCCGGTAGCGGCGTCCGTAGACGTCCAGCAGTTCCCGCACTGCGGGCGTGGTCAAGGGCTCGGACATGGCGTCACCCACTCGACTGGATGTTGTATGCAGTATGGAGTAGTCCGGTTATAGCACCCGTGCTTTCGCCTGTCCACGGCCGTACCCCGGCGGGCGGAACTCAGTCCGTGAGCACTCGCGGTGCCGGCAGCACCGCCTCCGCCTCGACCGGCTCCCAGTACCGCAATCCGTCGGCACCCCGGGTGACGCGGCCGAAGGCCTGGTCCCCGAAGTGGAACGCGAAGCCGATCGTCCCCGGCTGCTCGAGTTCGGTGACGATGCGGCTGCGCGCCGCCAGAACACCGGCCGTGTCGACGTCGGGGCGCGACGGCCAATCGGGGTGGGTGAGCTGGGCCGGGAGGTGGAAGACGTCGCCGAACGCGAGGACGCGCTGGGCGCCGGCGTCGACGAGGTAGGAGGTGTGGCCCGGGCTGTGGCCGGGCGTCACGACGGCGCGCACGCCCGGGAAAACCTCCTCGCCGTCGGCGATGAGCCGGTGCGAGCCGGCCAGCGGCTCGATGACGTCGCCGCGCGCCGGGGCGCCGGGGATAAGCTCGCCGCGCTCGTGCGGCGCCCACTCGGCGCCCGCCACCAGGTAGGCCGCCGCTGGGAAGAACCTGCGGCCGCCGGAAAAGGCCCAGCCAGTGTGGTCGACGTGCAGGTGCGTGAACGCGACCGCCTCGATGTCTTCGGGCCGGTGTCCGAGGGCCGAGAGCGTTTCGGGCAGCGCGCCGGAGTCGCAGTAGCCGACTGTCTCCCCCTCGACGAGTACCGGGCTGCGGACGTCCCCGAGGCCGGCGTCGACCAGGAACACCTCGCCGTCGCGTTCGACGAGCAGGCCACCGGCGGACATCGCGACGCGGCCCTGCGCGTCGAGCGCCTCCGGGTGCTCCGTCCAATACGAATCCGGCACCCCGCCGAAGAACGCCTTGCGCACCATCGCCATCGCGCCGTCCACCACGTAGGTGAACCGCACGCCGGCGATCTCCAGCACCCGCACCGCCGACTGCTCGTTCAGCGCACCCGCCATCGCCCGCTCCCGTCCTCGGCTGAGATGATCATGCCGCGTTCAGCGGCCGACGAGCGAGCGGATGCCCGCCGGGAGGTGACCGAGCCCACTTTCGGCCCGGAGGAACCGGACAATCGCCTCCTGCAGCGCCCGCGCGGCCCGGGGCAGCTCGACGTCGCGGCGATACGCCAGCCGGACGACGCGGCTCAGGCCGGGTTCGGTGAACTGCGTCATCCGGAACCGCTCGCCCACCACCGTGCTCGGCACCACGGCCAGCCCGATGCCCGCCTGCACGAGCTCCAGCACGGCGTCCATCTCGCCGCCCTCGATCGCGAAGACCGGGTCGAACCCTTCGGCACGGCAGGCGTTCACCGTCGCCTCCCGCAGGTCGTAGCCCCGGCGGAACATCACCAACGGGCGGTCGGCCAGCTCGCGGATCGGGAGCCGGCCGCGGGCCGGGGCCGGCGCGTCCTTCGGCGAGATCACCACCAGCTCTTCGACGAACAGCGGGGTGCTTTCGAGGTGCCGGTCGTCGCGCACCCGGCTGTCGACGATCATCGCGAGGTCGAGCGCGCCTTCCGACAGCTCGGTCTGCAAGTTGCGCGAACCGCTTTCGTGCAGCACGAGTTCGATGCCGGGGTAGGCGCGGCGGAAGGCGGCGAGCATCACGGGCAGCAGGCCCGTGCACAAGCTCGGCGTCGCACCGAGCCGGACCCGGCCGCGGCCGAGCTCGTCGAGCTCCCGGATCGCGCGGTAGGCCGCCTCGGTCTCGGCCAGGATGCGCCGCGCGATCGGCAGCAGCGTCTCGCCGGCCTCGGTCAGCGTCACGTTGCCGCGGACGCGGTGGAACAGGGTGGCGCCCACGTCGCGCTCGAGCGCACGGATCTGTTGCGACAGCGACGGTTGCGCGACCCGGGCTTGTTCGGCCGCCCGGGTGAAGTGCCGGGTCTCCGCCACCGCGACGAAGTACGACAGCTGCTGGAACTGCATGCACCCATCATAGGCGGTTCCTCTCATGACAAGAGGAAGGATGTGTTTGCCCTCTCGTCGGACCGGCCTTAACGTCGAAGCCGTGGCAAGTCAACTCGCCACCGCGCGGCGAAAACGCCCGGCGGTGCGGCTCTTCTGGGAATCGACGATCGGCAAGAAGGTCGTGATGGCGGCGACCGGACTGCTGTTCGTCGTCTTCTTGCTCGCGCACATGGCCGGCAACCTGAAGATCTTCTTCGGCCCCGAGGACTTCAACCACTACGCGGCCTGGCTGCGCACGATCGGCGAACCGGCGCTGCACAGTTCCTGGTACCTGTGGGTGCAGCGCACGGCGCTGATCGTCGCACTCGTGCTGCACGTCACGGCCGCGGTGCAACTGTCCAAACGCGACCGTCGCGCGCGCCCGGTGCGCTACGTCCACGGTCAGCGCCCGCGCGCCAGCTTCGCGACGCACACGATGCGGTGGGGCGGCGCGACGCTCGCCGTGTACATCGTGTGGCACATCCTGGACCTGACCGTCGGCGTGGCCAACCAGGACTTCGTGCGCGACGAGCCTTACCACAACGTCGTCGCCGACTTCCAGGTCTGGTGGGTCAACGTCATCTACATCGTGGCCCTGCTGATGCTCGGGCTGCACATCAACCACGGCTTCTGGAGCGCCGCGCAGACGCTCGGCATCAGGAGCGCGACCAAGGACCACACGATCAAAACCGTCGGCACCGTGCTCGCCGTGGTGATCACCGCCGGGTTCCTGATCGTACCGATTTCCGTCATGACCGGATGGGTGAGCTGAGGATGCTCGAGTACACCATCGGCGACCCGATCGCCGACGCCACCGCCCCGAGCGGGCCGATCGAACGGCGCTGGGACGAGCGCAAGTTCGCGGCAAAGCTGGTGAACCCGGCCAACCGGCGCAAGCACCGCGTGATCGTGGTCGGCACCGGCCTCGCGGGCGGCTCGGCCGGCGCGACACTGGCCGAGCAGGGTTACCACGTCGTGCAGTTCTGCTTCCAGGACTCCCCGCGCCGCGCCCACTCCGTCGCGGCGCAAGGCGGCATCAACGCCGCGAAGAACTACCGCAACGACGGCGACTCCGTCTACCGCCTGTTCTACGACACCGTCAAGGGCGGTGATTTCCGCTCCCGCGAGTCCAATGTGTACCGGCTCGCGCAGGTCTCGGCGCAGATCATCGACCAGGCCGTCGCCCAGGGGGTGCCCTTCGCCCGCGAGTACGGCGGGCTGCTCGACACCCGTTCCTTCGGCGGCGTGCAGGTGCAGCGCACCTTCTACGCCCGCGGCCAGACCGGCCAGCAGCTGCTCATCGGCGCCTACCAGGCCCTGTCGCGGCAGATCGACGCCGGCAACGTCGAACTGCACCCGCGCACCGAAATGCTCGACCTCATCGTGGTCGACGGCCGCGCCCGCGGCATCGTCGCCCGCGACCTGGTCACCGGCGAGGTCACCACCCACCTGGCCGACGCCGTCGTGCTCGCCACGGGCGGCTACGGCAACGTGTTCTACCTGTCCACCAACGCCAAGGGCTCCAACGCCACCGCGATCTGGCGCGCCCACAAACGCGGCGCCTACTTCGCCAACCCCTGCTTCACCCAGATCCACCCGACCTGCATCCCGCGCTCGGGTGAGCACCAGTCCAAGCTCACGCTGATGAGCGAGTCCCTGCGCAACGACGGCCGCATCTGGGTGCCGAAGGAAAAGGGCGACCCGCGGCCGCCGGCCGAGATCCCCGAAGCCGAGCGTGACTACTACCTCGAACGCCTCTACCCCAGCTTCGGCAACCTCGTCCCGCGCGACATCGCCTCCCGCGCCGCCAAGAACATCTGCGACGCCGGCTACGGCGTCGGCCCCGGCGGGCTCGGCGTCTACCTCGACTTCGCCGACGCCATCTCCCGCATGGGCCGGGCGGCCGTGGAAGCCAAATACGGCAACCTCTTCGACATGTACCAGCGCATCACCGCGGAAAACCCGTACGACGTCCCGATGCGCATCTACCCCGCCATCCACTACACCATGGGCGGGTTGTGGGTCGATTACGATCTGCAGAGCACCATCCCCGGCCTGTTCGTGATCGGCGAAGCCAACTTCTCCGACCACGGCGCCAACCGCCTCGGCGCGTCCGCGCTCATGCAAGGCCTCGCCGACGGCTACTTCGTGCTCCCCGCCACGCTCAACGACTACCTCGGCCAGGGCCGCCTCGACGAGGTCGCCCCCGACGACCCCGCCGTCACCCAGGCCGAGACCGCGGTGGCCGACCGCATCACCCGGCTGCTCGCGGTCAACGGCACCCGCAGCGTCGACTCCTTCCACCGCGAACTCGGCCTGATGATGTGGGACCACTGCGGCATGGCCCGCACCGCCGAAGGCCTGCGCAAAGCCCTCGACCGCGTGCCCGAACTGCGCGCCGAGTTCTGGCGCGACGTGCGCATCCCCGGCACGGGCGCCGAACTCAACCAGGAGCTCGAAAAAGCCGGTCGCGTCGCGGACTTCCTCGAACTGGCCGAGCTCCTCCTGCTCGACGCGCTCGTGCGCGAAGAATCCTGCGGCGGGCACTTCCGCGAAGAACACCAGACCCCCGACGGCGAAGCCCAGCGCGACGACGAAAACTTCGCGCACGTCTCCGCCTGGGAATACGGCGAGAAACCCGTGCTGCACAAGGAACCCCTGAACTTCGACTACGTCCACCCCACCCAGCGGAGCTACACGTGAAACTCACCGTACGCGTCTGGCGCCAGCCCGGCCCCGACAGCGAAGGGCACCTCGTCGACTACCCGGTCGACGGCGTCAGCCCCGACATGTCGTTCCTCGAAATGCTCGACACGCTCAACCAGAGCCTCATAGAAGCCGGCGAACAGCCGGTCGCCTTCGACCACGACTGCCGCGAAGGCATCTGCGGCTCCTGCGGTGTCGTCATCAACGGCCAGGCCCACGGCCCCGAAACCACCACGACCTGCCAGCTGCACATGCGGGCCTTCACCGACGGCGACGTCATCGACGTCGAACCCTGGCGGTCGGAGGGCTTCCCCGTCATCAAGGACCTCGTCGTCGACCGCTCCGCCTTCGACCGCATCGTCCAGGCCGGCGGTTACATCACCGCACCCACCGGCGCGGCCCCCGACGCCCACGCCACCCCCGTCCCGAAGCCCGACGCCGACCTCGCCTTCGACAACGCCACGTGCATCGGCTGCGGCGCCTGCGTCGCGGCCTGCCCCAACGGCTCGGCCATGCTCTTCACCGCCGCCAAGGTCAGCCACCTCAACGCCCTCCCCCAGGGTCAGCCCGAACGCGAGCAACGCGTGCTCGACATGGTCGACGCCATGGACGCCGAAGGGTTCGGCGGCTGCACCAACACCGGCGAGTGCACCCTCGCCTGCCCCAAGGGGATCCCGCTGACGAGCATCACCACGCTCAACCGGGAGTTCCTGCGGGCGGCGCGGAAATCGCGCCGGTGATCACTCCGCGAGCACGCGGCGCAGCCAGTTGACGCGGCTCGCCCGGGCCTCGCGCGCCATCGGGGCGTGCGGCACCACCTCGTCGAACCCGTGGCAGCCACCGGGCCACACGTGCAGCTCGGCCTGCCCGCCCGCCTGCCACAGCCGCGAGGCGTAGGCGACGGCCTCGTCGCGGAACGTCTCGACGGAACCGACCTCGAGGAACGCGGGCGGCAGCCCGGAAAGGTCGGTGGCTCGGGCCGGGGCCGCGTAGGGCGAGACGGCCGGGCCACCGGCTGCGGCTCCCAGCAGGGCCGACCAGCCGGTGGCGTTGGAGACGCTATCCCACACGCCTTCGCCGACCAGCTCCGTGCTCGAGGGGGTGCTCGCGCGGTCGTCGATCATCGGGCACACCAGCAGCTGGCCGCGCAGACGCGGGCCGCCGCGGTCGCGCGCGAGCAGCGCGGTGGCGGCCGCGAGTCCGCCGCCGGCGACCACGAGCCGGTCCGGGTCGATGCCCAGCTCGGCGAGGTGGTCGCCGAGCCACGTCAGCCCGGTGTAGCAGTCCTCGACGGGCGCCGGGTGCGGGTGCTCGGGCGCGAGCCGGTAATCGGCGCTCACCACCACCATCGGGAGCTCCGCCAGCCAAGCCAGTGCCCAGTCGGCGCCGGTGCGGTTGTTGCCGGCCATCATGCCGCCGCCGTGCAGGAAGTACACCCCCGGCAGCGGCACGGCCGGGTCGCTGCCTTTCGGCCGCAGTACGAGCAACGGCACGCCGTTGCCGTCCACCTCCTCGGCGTCGGCGTGTTCGCGGATCTCGGCCAGGCTCATCGTGTGACCCGCGGCCGTCAGCTCGCGCAGACGTCCGATGAGGTCCGGCGTGACGGACGACGGCAGCGCGGAGTTCACGGCCACGAGCGCCGCGGCGATCTCCGGGTCGAACGGCGGGTGCACCTTCGTCATCGCTGTTTGCTTCCTGTGTTGGCCGGTTCGTCGTCTGCGACGGTAGAGCCCGACCGCTCGCCGCGGCAGCCGTCAGGCGGCGGCCGCGCCCCGCCACGTGGCGGGTCAGCGGGTGCGGCGAAACCGGCGCAGCGCCAGCGCGATCGTCAGCCGGGTCCGGCCGGCGGGGGTGGCGGGGCCGTAGCCGAGCTCCGCAGTGAGCAGATCGACACGGCTCTGCAGCGTCGAGTGGTGCACGGGCACGACGGCCGCCGCCGCTCGCAGGCTCGGCTCCGCCGCGACCGCGGTCAGGGTTTCGAGCGCCCATGGGTGCGCGGCCAGGACGCGCTCGAGCAGCGTCACTTCGGCGACGGCCGCCTGGGTGTCACACCCTTCCGCGAGGGCCAGCAGGCCGCCCAGCGCGGCGGCGTCCACATGAGACGAGCCGGGCTCACCGTCCGCGGTCAGCCGGAAGGCGAGCCGCGCCTGCTCGTAGGACCACGGCAGGTCACGTAGTCCGGCGGCCGATCGTGCGCCGGTGGGCGAGCCGGCCGGTGCGACGGTGACGTCGAGGTCGCCCAGCCGCGCCGCCCCGGGCGGACGGGGGCCGCCGGTGCTGACCGTGACGGTGAAGACGCCGTCCACCGCCAGCCCCGCGCGGCGCGCCGCGCGGACGCGGGTGTCCTCGTCGGCGCCGGCGTCGACGAGAACTTCCACCGCGGCGGGATCGCCGTTCGCCGCGCCGGGCCCGGTGCGGTCCAGCACGATCCGGACGGTCGTGGCCAGCCGCTCGGCGAGCACCCGGTCGAACTCCGCCTGGCCGGGCTCCGGCACGGACCGTTCCACCCAGGCGAGCGCACCCGGATACCCGGGCAGCGGCACCGAAAACCCGCTCGGCTCGCCCGCCACACGCCGACCGTCGGGCTCCACGCGCACCCGCAGCCGCCGGCCCGGGACGACGAGACCCGCGGGGCAGCCGGCGAGCACGGCGGCGGCCCGCACCGTCGCTTCCAGCCCGGCGCGGGCCTCCACCAGGGCGTCGAAGTGGGCGATCACCTGCAACGCGGCCCCGGCCCCGGGGTCGACCGCCCGCATCCGCCCAGCCAGCTCACGCACGGAGCCAGCCTACGGGGCTTCTCAGAACCCCGGCGTGTTGCGCAGGTTGGTGCGCGCCAGCTCGATCATCTTGCCGACACCGCCGGTGAGCACCGTCTTGCTCGCGCCGAGCGCGAAGCCGCGCACCTGGGCGCCGGTGATGTGCGGCGGGATCGACAGGGCGTTCGGGTCGGTCACCAGCTCGACCACGGCGGGCCCGGGGTGGACGAACGCCTTGGCCAGTGCCTCGCGGACCTCACGAGGGTCCTCGACGCGCGTCGCGTGGATGCCGCACGCCTGGGCGATCGCTGCGAAGTTCACCGGCGCGTGGTCGGTGCCGAAGTCGGGCAGGCCGTCGACGAGCATCTCCAGCTTCACCATGCCCAGCGTCGCGTTGTTGAACACCACGACCTTCACCGGCAGGTCGTAGGCCGACAGGGTCAGCAGGTCGCCCATGAGCATCGCCAGCCCGCCGTCACCGGAGATCGACACGACCTGGCGGCCCGGTTCGGCGAACTGCGCCCCGATCGCGTGCGGCAGCGCGTTGGCCATGCTGCCGTGGCGAAACGAGCCGAGCACGCGCCGGCGGCCGTTGGGTATGAGGTAGCGCGCGGCCCACACGTTGCCCATGCCGGTGTCCACGGTGAACACCGCGTCGCCGTCGGCGACCTCGTCGAGGATCGACGCCGCGAACTCCGGGTGGATCGGGCGGCGGTGCTCGATCTTGGTGGTGTACGCCGCCACCCGCTTCTCCAGCTTGCGCACGTGCTCACGCAGCATGCGGTCCAGGTAGGACCGGTCCGTGCGCCGGCGCAGCAAGGGCAGCACGGCCTTGATGGTCTCCTTGACGTCGCCGTGCACCGCGAGCTCCAGCGGCGTCCGGCGGCCCAGCCGCGCGACGTCGGTGTCGACCTGGATGGTGCGGGCCTGCGGGAGGAAGTTGTCGTACGGGAAGTCAGTGCCCAGCAATACGATCCGGTCGGCGGCGTGCATCGCGTCGTAGCAGGCGCCGTAACCGAGCAGGCCGCTCATGCCGACGTCGAACGGGTTGTCGTACTGGATCCACTCCTTGCCGCCCAGCGAGTGGCCGATGGGCGCGTTGAGCCGTCCGGCCAGCGCCATGACCTCGTCGTGGGCGCCACGCGTGCCGGCCCCGGCGAAGAGCATGACCTTCTCGCCGGAGTTGAGCAGGCGGGCCAGTTCCTCGATCGTCTCGGCGGGCGGCACCACGGGCGACGGCTTGACGAGCTGGACCTTCTCCACCCCGGTGTTCACGGCCTTGCGGTCGGCGATGTCCCCGGGGATGGTCAGGACCGACACGCCGCCCTTGCCGTACGCCGTCTGCATCGCGATGCGCAGCATCCGCGGCATCTGCTCCGGCTGCGACACGAGCTCGCTGTAGTGGCTGCACTCGGTGAACAGCTGCTCCGGGTGCGTCTCTTGGAAGAAGCCGGTGCCGATCTGGGCCGACGGGATGTGGGAGGCGATCGCGAGCACGGGCGCGCCGCTGCGGTGGGCGTCGAAGAGGCCGTTGATCAGGTGCAGGTTTCCCGGCCCGCAGCTGCCCGCGCACACGGCGAGCTTCCCGGTCGTCTGGGCTTCGGCCGCGGCCGCGAACGCCGCGGCTTCCTCGTGGCGCACGTGCACCCACTCGATGCCGTCGATGCGGCGGACCGCGTCGACGACCGGGTTCAGGCTGTCGCCGACGATCCCGTAGATCCGTTCCACGCCCGCGTCCCGCAGGGTGCGTACGAGCTGTTCGGCCACAGTGGGCATGAGCCGCTCCTCTCTCGAAAACCCGGAATCACCGGCACGTCCTTGGCCTCTTTTCAGCATGTGCCGCCAGTACGTATGCGTCCAATGCCTCTTTTTCCTAGAACCCATGACGTGGCAGTATGGACGACATGGACCTGCACGTTCTGCGGCTCTTCCAGGAGGTGGCGCGCGGCGCGACGGTCACCGGCACCGCGGCCCGCGCGCGGCTCACGCAACCCGCGCTTTCCCGTGCCCTGCACCGGATCGAGCGCGAGGCGGGGGCCGCGCTGTTCCAGCGTTCGGGCCGCGCGCTGCGGCTCACGCCGGCCGGGCACGCGTTCGCCGCGCACGTCGACGCGATCCTGGAGCGCTACGACGAGGGGCTTCGGGCCGTCGCGGAGGCTGTCGACCCCGAGGCGGGCGTGGTTCCGCTGGCGTTCCTGCACACCTTCGGCACTTGGCTCGTGCCCCCGGTGGTGAGCAGTTTCCGCACCGCGCACCCGCGCGCGCGGTTCGAGTTGCGCCAGCACGGCGAAGAGGGCCTGGCCCGCGAACTCCTCGACGGCACCGCGGATCTCGTGCTCACCAGCGGCGATCCGGGTGATCCGCTGATCAGCTGGGTGCGGCTGCTGGAGGAACCACTGCTGCTGGCCGTGCCGCACCGCCACCGGCTCGCACGCCGCAAACAGGCGCGGCTCGCCGACGTGGCCGAGGAGACGTTCATCGTGCTGCGGCCCGGCTACGCGCTGCGCGAGACCACCGAGCGGCTCTGCGCGCAGGCCGGGTTCACCCCGCGAATCGGCTTCGAGGGCGAAGAGGTCGAGACGCTGCGGGGGCTCGTGACGGCAGGTCTCGGCGTTTCCCTGCTGCCGCTCCCCCACACCGCGACGTTCCCTCCGGAACCCGCCCAGCCGGCGACACCGCACCTGCGGGTCACGGACGTCTCCGCGGCTCGCGACATCGGGCTCGCTCAGCTCGCGGGCCGCGTCCTGCCGCCGGCGAGCGCGCGGTTCCGCGAGCACGTCCTGGCGACGGCGCCGCGAACACTGCCGGCGTAGTTCTGTTCGGGCACAACAAAAATCCCCGGCACCGCACGGCTGCCGGGGACTCGTCGCACCGTCGGGTCAGGGCTTGCGGCCGACCACACCCGCGACGCACTTGGCGGAGTCGGACAGCGGCACCAGGCGCGGACCGTCCGGCCACCACTCGTCGCAGACCGACAGGCCCGGGCCGGAGGTCGCGTTGGGTGGCAGCAGTTCCAACCCCGGGAGCATCGCTTCGATCTCCGCGCGCGTGCGGAAGCGGCCGGCGCCGAGCGGGCCGGAGACGAGGATCTCCTCGATGCGCTTCGCGACGGCGGTCAGCTCCGGCACCTCGGGGTCGTAGAAGTGCGCGAGCGCGACGAACGAACCCGGGGCGAGGGCGTCGATGTACTGGCGCATCACGTCGATCGCGCCGTCCCCCTCGAAGTGGTGCATGGTGGCGATGTGCAGCAGGCCCAGCGGCTGGTCGAAGTCGATGTACTCGCGCACGGTGTCGTTCTCGAGCACCTTCGCCGGCTGGAAGATGTCGGCGTCGACCATGTGCGTGTAGTCGTTCTCGGCCAGCAGCGCGCGGCCGTGGGCGAGCACGACCGGGTCGTTGTCGACGTACACCACGTGCGCGTCGCGGTGCGCGCGCTGCACGATCTGGTGCGTGTTCTCGGCCGTCGGGAGGCCGGAACCGCAGTCGAGGAACTGGCGGATGCCGGTCTGGTTCGCGAGCAACCGCAGCGCGCGGTTGTGGAAGCCGCGGTTGCCCCTCGCGATGTGCACCGCCTCGGGCACGGCCCTGTTGATCTTCTCCATGACCGCGCGGTCGACCTCGTAGTAGTGGTTCCCGCCGAGGAATCCGTCGTAGATCCGCGCGATGCTCGGCCGGTTC
This sequence comes from Amycolatopsis sp. FDAARGOS 1241, assembly GCF_016889705.1. Classification (NCBI taxonomy): domain Bacteria; kingdom Bacillati; phylum Actinomycetota; class Actinomycetes; order Pseudonocardiales; family Pseudonocardiaceae; genus Amycolatopsis; species Amycolatopsis sp. FDAARGOS 1241. The sequence continues at coordinate 4,085,305 of NZ_CP069526.1, read as the reverse complement.
GGATCGACGCCCACCGGGACCTGGCTGGGCGACAGCGTGGACGGCGGAGCGCTGGGCATGGGCACCTCGCAAGGCGGCTCGGGGCGGCATTGGCCCACTCAGAGTAGTACCCCGACCCCCTCCGGTTACGCCAGGTCGCCCGTTCAGCGGCAGGCCGGTGCACAGATCGGCGCGGACCTGCGCCTTCGAAGATCCCCTAACCGCGGTGGTGGCGGGAGGGCTGCTGGTGGCGGCTGCTCCACTGCTGGAGGTAGGAGCTCACGACCGAGCTGAAGGCGCCCGACACGGGGTCCTGCTCGCTGGTGTGCGGCGCCCGGCGCCCGTCGGCAGACTGCTGCGGCTCCTGCTCCTCGGTGGTGCGGACGGGGGTGTGGTCCACGTGGTCGGTCGCCGGCGGCGGGGTGGGGCTCGCGCTCATCGTGGTGACCGCGGGTGGTGCGGACGAGGACCGCGTCGGGGCGGCGGGTACCTCGGCCGGTTTGCCCGCCGAGCCGCTGTCCGGGGCCGCCCACAGCGCCCACGTGCCGAACCCGGCCAGCGCGACGACCACTGCGCCGGCGAGCACCACGTAGCGCGTGGTGCGGCCGGTCGACGGCGGCGGCGCGGTCTCGGCCCGCTCTGCATGCTCCGCCGTCGCTGGATGCTCGGCGCCGGCGAACATCGCATCGAGACCGGCCGGCAGCTCCCCCACGACGGGCTGCGGTTTCGTCCGTGGGCCTTCCCTTCGCGACGCCGGCGCGGCCGCCGGGTCCGGGTGCAGGTCGCCGGGGTCGGGCTGCGGCTTCCGCCGGGTCACCAGCGGCGGGCGTTCACCGTCGATGCGCGGCATCGGCGCCGTCTCCGACAGGTCCACGAGCTTCGCGACCGAGTCCAGCTCACCGCCGTTTGCGCCGGGCCCCGTGGGCGCCATCCAGACCTCCACCCCGCCGGGGCCGCGGGCCCGCGGCACGACCGGCGGCAAGATCCTACGAAGCCTCGCCCGATCGTGTAAACCCGACCTCCGAGCACCACTCCGGGTGACGGTTTCTCACGGGCGGCACACGGCCCGCGCACCGACACGTTGCCGCGGTTCGCGTCGGCCCCGTCCGGGCTGTCGGCTGCCACCTCGCGCCGGCCTTGCGGGACCCCTCCCGGCAGCGCCTTCCTAGTCTCTCGCCACCTGGGGAGAAGGGAGTCCCACGCGGGTCAGGACGGCTTCACTGCCGGGGGGTTCGCGGTGCTCGCCGCCGGCTGCACCACGGGCGGGTACGCGCCGCCCGCACCGCTGCCGCCGGTGCCCGGCGGCTCATGGCGTGGTCCCAGGCGGTGTGCACGAGCGAGCAGTCGCTGCAGGGCTTCTGCTCCGGCATCGACGAGGTCAACCGCACCGCCGCCGACCCCTCGCGGGCCGGGTTCCTCGACTCTCCGCGATCAGCTCCTGCGTCAGCGTGATCTGGGGCCGGCTCGGCCAGGCGCGCGAGCGACTCGAGGCCGTCACGCCGTCCGGGGTGAAAGCCGCGGACACCCACGTCGCGGCCGGCCCAGGCGCTCGACCCACTCGGCGAGAAGGCGCCGGCCTCGACCACCGCCCGGCCGACGCCGGCGCAAGCCGGTGAGCTCGCGAACGCGATCGCCGGCATCGAGCCCGTCGCCGAAGACCTCCCGAAAGCCGTCCGCAGCGACGCGAAACTCAACGCCTCCTTCAACGTCGCCGCCACCTGCCGGACTGTGCGGCAGTTCCGTCGACCCGGCCGCCCCCACCCGTGCGCTGGTCGCGTGGTCCGACCCCGTGTGCGCGGCGGCCGATGCCGCTGCCTCGCTCAACGCGGCCACGATCGAAGACCTCCTGATCACCGATCCCCGGTACGCCCGCTTCAGCTCCTACGACCTCGGCTCATTCCCGCAGTCGGCCGGTTCCGGTGTCGCCGATGTCGTCGACGCACTCGGCATGGCCGAGCCCAGGGGCATCCCCGCCGCGGACCAGTACCGCGCCAGCCTGCGCTCCGCGCTCCAAGCGATGCAGCCGAAACTGCCCGCGGTCGATCCGTCGGCCGAGCCGGCGTTCCAGTCCGTCGACGAGGTGAATCCCGGGCACAGCAGACGATCGGCGTGATCATGACCATCGCACTGCCGTCCCCGGACCTGCCGGCGATCGCCCGCGGCACGCCGGTGCCGGCCCAGTCCCACGACGTCGCCCCGCGGTGCCGCCCGCTCGATTCCCCGCCCGACGCTCTCCCACCGGCTACCGACGGCAGCGACTTCGGCGCGTGCGCGTCGGGCAAGTGCCAGGTCCTGGTCAGCGGCAAGGCCGACTTCGCCATGGCCGGCCAAACCTTCACGGTGTCGGTGTCGGACGCCGGGTCCGAAGGTCCGGGTGCTGCAGGACCTCAGCGAGATCCTGGCGGGCCCGGGCGGCAGCGCCCAGTTCGCCACCGACCGGCTGATGGTCACCGTCCACGTGACCGCCGTGCTCGCCCGCAGGCGCGTGGTCGAGATCTCCACGCAGTGAGAGGTTACGGCGTGGCCGAGGACCACACGCCCAACCACTGCTCGGCGCCGTACTCCTCGAACCGCTCCACCTCGGCGAACCCCAGCTTCGCCGCGAGCCGCATGGAGCGGTCGTTGGCGGTCTGGGTGCAGAGCACCACCGGCTCGCCGGGAAGGGCGACGGCGAACCAGCCCAGTGCCGCCGCGCACGCCTCGGCCGCGTAGCCACGTCCCCACACGTGCGGCAGGAACAGGTAGCCGAGCTCGACGTCCCCGGCCTCCGGACGGAGGTGTCCTGCACGCGTGGCGTCCCGCCGATCGAATGTGATCATGCCGATCATCGTCCCGTCGAGATCGATCACGAAAAGACCGGCGCGCCGCCCGGGCACCTCGGGCACCGTGCGCTCGAGCTCGGCGCGTGGTCGAGGGCCGCCGACGTAGGTGCCCACCTCGGGCGAGGCGAACAGTTCGAGGAACGCCGTACGGTCCCGGGCCTCGGACCCGCGGAGCACGAGCCGCTCGGTCCTGATCGGGGCAGGCGGCCAGCCGACGGGCCCGAGTTCGGTCATGGCGGCAACCTAGCGCACGGCCGCCGGGCCGAGCGTCCCAAGCCCCTGGCCTTCTGTGTCTCGGTGCCCAGCACAGGCCCCGTGAATACCCCTGGCAGCCCCGGTCGGCACTCAGCGCCGCAGGGTCAGCTCGAAATCGGTGAAACCGTGGCGGCGGTAGAACGCGAGAGCGGTCGCGTTCGTGGAATACGCGGTGACTTCACAGTGGTCCGCACCCTTTTCTCCGGCCCACGACGCGAACGCGGCGACGAGTGCCGTGCCCACTCCGCTCCGCCGCATTTCGCGGGCTACTCGCATGCTTTCCAGCGCTGCCGTCACCACGCCCGGGCGCAGCGGATCCCGCCGCCGAACCCGTCCGATGAGGTGACCGGTGACGGCGCCCCGCGAGGCGAGCAGGCACAGTGCGTCCTCGTCCCTCAGCAATTCCGTGTAGTACGCCGCGCCTTCGCGACGCGGCCACGTGAGGTCCATCGTCGGGTCCCGGCGCCCACCGTCCTCTCGGAACAGCGCCTCGACGGAGGAGACGAGATCGGGAATCCGGTCGGCGGTCACCGGGGTGATTAGGTGGTCCATACCGAAAAACGAAACCAGAACGGATTAAACCTGTAAATATCGAAGCATATCCGCTGGCGGCTTCGGCCTTCCTTCCCGAAAACGAGATGTCACCGCAGGCGGGGATCGGTAGTCTCGGCGGGTTGCCGACCCCGGAGGATCCCGTCATGGCCCCGTTCCCGCTCGTCGAACCCTACGCGCGCGGCTTGCTCGACGTCGGCGAAGGCAACCGGATCTACTGGGAGACCAGCGGGAACCCGGACGGCAAACCGGTGCTGTGCGTGCACGGCGGCCCCGGTGCGGGCGGCAAACGCAACAGCCGCACGGGGTTCGACCCCGCGAAGTTCCGGATCGTGCAGTTCGACCAGCGCGGCTGCGGCGAGAGCGTGCCGAACGTCGCCGATCCCGCGGTGAGCCTCGAGCACAACACCACCGAGCACCTCATCGCCGACATGGAACGGCTGCGCGAGCACCTCGGGATCGAGAAGTGGCTGCTGTACGGCGGTTCCTGGGGCGCGACGCTCATGCTGGCCTACGCCGAGCGCCATCCCGAGCGGGTGTCGGAGATCGTGCTGGTCGCCACCTTCACGTCCACACCCGACGAGATCGACTGGCTCTACGGTGGCCTGCGCCGGCTGTTGCCGCGTGAGTGGGAGGCGTTCCGCGCCGGCGTGCCCGAAGGAGACCGCGACGGCGACCTGCTGGCCGCGTACTCCCGGCTGCTCGCCTCACCCGACCGTGCGGTGCAGCTGCGGGCCGCGCGCGACTGGTGCGCCTGGGAGGACGCCGTGATCGCGCACGAGACGAACGGACGGCCCGGCCAGTACAGTGACCACCCCGACGAGGAACTGATCACGCTCGCCCGGCTGTGCGCGCACTACTACGGCCACCACGCCTGGCTCGGGGAAGGCGCGATCCTCCGCGATGTCCACCACCTGCACGGTATCCCCGCCGTCCTGATCCAGGGCCGCCTCGACCTGAGCGTGCCCCTGCAGGCCGCGTGGCGCCTCGTGCGGAACTGGCCGTCGGCCGAACTCGTGGTGATCGACGACGCCGGCCACACCGGCAGCCGCGCGATGGGCGACGCGGTCAGGAAGGCGATCACCGCTTTCGAGCCCGTTTGATCCGGGGACGGCGGGGTACGCGGGGAGCGGGGCCGTCCGGAGGCCCCGGAAGGCGGTGGCTCCCGCGAGGTTGAGCAGACAGCCTGGGGGCCGCCGTCGTCCGAGTTCAGCGACAGCCGGCCAGCAGGTGGTAGCCGCCGTCCTCCTCGGTGTGCGGCACGGGGCAGGTCGTCCTCGCGGCCGCGGCCGCCGCGAGCAGGTTCTCGCTCTGGTCCTCCGCGTACAGATCGACGTTCGCCAGGATCTCTTCGACCGGCTTGGCCATGCGCCCTCCCGAATCGCAGGGACCCACCACCGGTAGGGGTGACCGCGGCGGCGCGGCATCGGCCACGTGAGCGGAATCCGTCGCGCGATCGGGTCACCGCCGCCGGTCGGGCCGACCCGCCGGCAGGGGCTGCGCCGGATCCCGCCCGGCGCCGACGGCGTGGTCGCGCCGGTACGGCGATGGCGGACAACCCTTCCAGCACCACGCGGTTCGCGAGGAACGACGCGATCCGCGCGCAAGGCCCCGTGGTTGCACCACCTCACCGCGGCGACGCTCACCGGGCCCCGCGACATCAGCGGACGACGCGCAGCCACAGGTTCGACATGGTCGGAGCTTCGGTCAGCTTGAGGCGCTCGAGGCGCACGTGGTCACCGCCGGGGCGCTCGAACAGCCGCACGCCGTCGCCGAGCAGCACCGGGACGATCGCCACGAGGATCTCGTCGAGCAGCCCCGCGTCGAGACAGCCGCGGGCGACTTCCGCACCGAGGACGGTCACGTACTTGTCCCCCGCGGCTTCCTTCGCCGCCGCGACAGCACTCACCACGTCGCCGACGAACGTGACGCCCGGCGCCGGCTCAGCGGGCCGGTGCGTCACCACGAACTGCGGTCCGTGCCACGTGCCGCCGAACGCGCCTTCGTGCTCCGTGCCCCGGTTGGGGTCGTCCCCGCCGTACGTGCGGCGGCCGACGAGCAGCGCGCCGATGCCGGGCACGAGGTCGTCGACCTCCGGGTTGGGGCCGAGGTAGCCCGTCATCCACTGCGCGTCGCCGCCCGGTCCCGCGATGAACCCGTCGAGCGACATCGCCGCCGAGTACAGCACCTTGCCCATTCCGCACCTCCGGTTGTGTTGTTCCTGTACTGACGGCAGCGGGCGCGGAAACTCATCGGTGCGATTTCCTCGAGGTTCCTGCACCGGTACTCACCTCGGGAGGTTCACGTGACGGTGGCCGTGGAGGGGATCGACCCGGGTGGGCGGCCGCCGCGCGAACCCCGGCTGCGCGGTCGTCTTCCACGCGTGATGACCTGGACCAAGGCCTTGTCAGACACGGCCTGCCCCGTAACCGGTCCAGGGGAGCCCGCATCGACGCCGCGGCGGGGCATTAGGGCGGAGACGATCGCCTCGTGTTCGGCCACCGTGGCCGGAGCGATGCCGACGCGGAAACACAGCCGACAGCCGTGGGTGTGGGCGTGCTGACGGGCCAGGGCGTCGGCGATCAGCGGATTTCCACAGGCATCCGCGATGACGCCGTGCAGGCGCGCGTCCAGCACGGCGAAGTCGGGGTAGGCGCGGTAGCCGTCCGCGCCGGGGTGGGGAGTCGTGGCGGCCCGCGTGGTGCGCAGGTCGGCCGGCTGGGACTGCGACGCGGCGGCGAGGCGGGCGGCTTCGGGTTCCAACAGCCCGCGCACGTCGAACAGGTGGTCCAGTCCCGCCGCGTCGAGCCCGGGCGCCACGACGTAACCGGCATCGGGGCGGGTGGCGACCAGCCCGCCGGCCTCCAGTTTCGTCAGAGCTTCCCGCACCGGAGTCGACGAGACGGCCATCGGGCGATGCCGTCGATCGACCGGCGGCTGCCCGGGGCCACGTAGACGCGTCGCGCAGGACCCGTGCGGGCGGCAGGGCCTCGGGCGCCAGCGAGCCGGACAAGGTCCGCCGCCGGGTTCTTCCGCCGCGCCACCCCGGGATCGTACTCAGCGGCGCGCGAGTTCCTGGTGCACCGCGGTGTGGCAGCCCAGGCACGCGGGCACCGCCCGGCGCTCGGTCCCGGACAGCAGCGGCACCGACGCACCCGGCACGGCGATCTCGTCGCACACCGAGTGGTGGTGTCCCAGCACCGAGCACACGCACCGGCACAGCAGCACGGCGCCGTTCGTTCCCGAGTTGTTCGTTCCGCCGGCCATCGGACTTCCTCCTCCCGAACCACCCCCGCAGGAATGTGATAACGCTCTCCCTGCCCGATTCAGGTGGTCACAGCCGGGGGAAAGGTCGTCCGGGGCACGGTTCGTGCGCGGAAGTCAGCCGTCGTGCGGTTGCCGCACGGCCGGCGGCACCGAAGGCACCGGAGAAACCGGCGGAACCGCAGGCACCACCGGCAGCCCCGCACGGATCTTCCGGTACAGCCGGGGCCCCGGCGCCGCGAGAGCCGGTGCCGGCCGCAGTTCCACCGGTCCGGTCGCCGTCAGATCCCGCAGCACGAGGTACAGGTGGCTCAGCGCCCGCAGCACGGGGTCCTTCGCGCGATCCCCCGGCGCCGCCGGGGTGTAGGCGAACAACGCGACGTCCGCGCTGGCCAGCGGACCGCGCATCCCGGTGGCCGGCTGCCCGACCGGAGTGGCGATGAGTTCCTCCACGGCGGCCTCGAGCGCCGTGCACGCTGCGACCGGACCTTCGGGGTGCGCGGAACACGAACCCTGCGGCCACCGCACCGCCACGGCGAGCGCGCGCCCGTGCGTGGCGAGCGCGGCGTAGAGCGACAACCGGTGCCGCAGCCGCGGAGAGTCCGTGCCGCCGAGCACGGGCCGCGTGAGGGGCCGCGCGACCAGCGCCAGCTGGTAGCGCCGGTGGTCCAGAGCGCGCGCGAGCGCGTCGAAGTCCGGCTGTGGGTCCGGCGACTTGCCGTGCCCCAGCCGCTCGGCGGCGGCCGCGAGGATCTCCCCCAGGGCCATGAGCAGGTTGTTCCGCGCGCTGCGCACGGTGTCCCGCGTGGACAGCGGGATCACGACCACGGCCACGATCAGCCCCGCCACGGCACCGGCGGCGGTCTCCTCGAGTCTCAGCAGGAGCAGGTCCGCGGAGAACTCGTTGAGCACGCTGTAGAGCTGCCCGACCATGATCGTGACGAAGAAGATCATGTACGCGTACGAGATCTGGATCAGGTAGAAGCCGAAGAACATCGCGCCGCAGATCGTCACCAGCACCGCCGCGGTGTTGCCCGCCGTCAGCTCGGCGAGCCCGACTGAGGCGAGCAGCCCGACGAGCGTGCCGAGAACGCGGTTGAACCCCTTGATGAACGTCTCCGTGCGCGTGGCCGTGCCGGTGAACATGAAGAACGCCGCGAGCACCGCCCAGTAGTAGCGCGCCGAGGACAGCTCCTTGCCGATGAGGATCGCGAGCCCGCCGGCGAGCGCGCTCTGCACCGCCTGGCGCGTGATGAAGTCCAGGCGCGCCAACGGGTTCCACTTCGACTGGCGGGCAGGCACGTCGCCCGCCGCGGCCGGCGAGCCGGGCAGGTTGCCGAACGCGAGCCCGACAGCGGGTTCGAAGTCGTCGACCGGGTCGCTGCCGATCTCCTCGGGCTGCGGCGCCGCGTCGAACACCGCGACGACCTCCAGCGCGGCGGCCGAGAAGTGCCGCGCCGGCCACCACCCGCCCGCGGCGCCACCCGCGCGTTCGGCGAGATCGGCCAGGCGGTACGCGACCTCACCCGCGCCGCGGTCGTCGCGCCGGGCGAGCCGGTCGGCCACCTCGGCGGCGAGCACCGTGAGGCCCGAACCACTGCGGACGAGGGAATCGGCGGCGGTGGCGAGCTGGTCGAGCAGGTGGTGCGCGTCGACCATCTGGCGCCGCAGCGAAGCCGCCGAACGGCCGCGCGGCACCGCGCCCGGCTGAGCCGACCAGCCCTCGACCATCAGCGCCGTGTCCGCGAGCCGCGCTTGCCGCCGCTGCAGCCGGCGACGCAAGCGCGCCTGCTGCTCCGGATCGCGGTTGGCCAGCAGGTCGGCGCACGCGCGGACCAAGGACCGGCCGCGCGCGTCGAACGCCCGGACCACCCGGCGCAGCGTCTTGGTCGTGCTGGTGCGCAGCACTGTCAGGAAGAGCAGGAGCAGCCACGCGCTGGCGACGACCACGGCGAGCAGCAGCCCGGGCAGCGTCGCGAACGTCGCGTGGAGGAAGGCCGCGAAGAAGTAGCCCATCCAGCCCATGAAGCCGTAGAAGAAGAACGGCGGGCCGAACCTCCGGACGAACACGGCGAGGAACATGACCAGGACGAACACGCCGAGCATCAAGTCGGCGTTGCTGCCCACCAGCACGCCGAGCGTCATGCCGGTGCCGAGCGCCACCGGGAAGAACGCGGCCGTGCGGGTCTTGACCCAAGGACTTCCGTCGCCCAGCGCCATCGCGCCCATCATCCCGACGACCGCGCCGAGCAGCATCGAGGTCAGCGTACCCATCGCGCCGGCGCCCGTGATCTTGGCCACCAGGTATTCCACACCCAGGGCGCTGGCCATCCCGATGGTGGCGGATCCCGCCGATCTCAACCGGTTGAGCCCCGGATCGGAAGCGACGACCCTGTCTCGGATCTCCCTGGCCCTGGGCAGCACAAAACCCGCCTTCCCGTGCGTTCGAAGTGATCACCGGTATGATACCGATAATTACCGGTGTCATACAGGGGCTTCGGAGGACCGAGTCATGGAACCGACATTCGCCGCCTGCGAGCTGGCCGATCGGCTCGCCGAAACCGGCGACACCCTCGACGTGCTCGAACTCGCCACGGCCGTGCTCGTGCGCAACTTCGAGCTGCTGCGCCGCCGCACCGACACCTACACCGAACTGGACCAGTCGGAGTACCTGGCGCTGCGCACTCTGGACGAACTGGGGTCGGCGGACATCGGGACGCTCGCGGGAGCACTCGGCCTAGACCCCTCGACCGTCGGCAGGCAGGCTTCGGTGATGCTCGGTAAGGGGCTCGTCGAGCGCAGCCCCTCGGCCGCCGACCGCAGGCGCAGCATCCTCACCCCGACCGAAGAGGGCCGCCACCGCATGCGCCTCACGCAGTCGCGCCGTCGCCGCACCGCGGCCGGCCTCCTCCGCGACTGGTCAGAGGACGAGGTGCGCTCGTTCGGCTCGCTGTTGACGCGCTACAACAAGGCCGTCGCGACAAAGTACCTCACGCCGGACGAATGATCAGCCGGCCGCGAGATCCGCGTGCCGGTCGCGCAGCGCGCGCTTCACGATCTTGCCGCTGGGGTTCTTCGGGAGCGCGTCGGTGAAGACCACGTACTTCGGGCACTTGTAGCCGGCGAGGTGCTCGCGGGCGTGGGCGATCACGGCGTCGGCCGTGAGGTCCACGCCCTCGCGCGGGACGACGGCCGCGGTCACGGCCTCGATCCAGTGCGGGTGCTTGATCCCGAAGACGGCGACCTCCGCGACGCCGTCGAGGCGGTAGAGGGCTTCCTCGACCTCACGGCTGGCCACGTTCTCGCCGCCGGTCTTGATCATGTCCTTCTTGCGGTCCACGACGGACAGGTACCCGTCCTCGTCGAGCACGCCGAGGTCGCCGGAGTGGAACCAGCCGCCCGCGAACGCCGCCGACGTCTTCTCCTCGTCCTCGTAGTAACCGAGCGTCGCGTGGGGGCTGCGGTGCACGATCTCGCCGATCTCCCCCGGCGGAACCTCGCGCCCGTCCTCGTCGACGATGCGCGTCTCGACGTTGAGCGACGCCCGGCCCGCCGATCCCGCCTTCGGCAGCTGCTCGTGCGGGCGCAGGATCGTGGCCAGCGGCGCCATCTCAGTCTGGCCGTAGAAGTTCCAGAACTCGACGTCCGGCAACCGCCGTGCCAGCTCGCGCAGCACCTCGACGGGCATGGCCGACGCGCCGTAATAGCCCTTGCGCAGGCTGGACAGGTCGGTCGAGTCGAACGCCGGGTGCCGCAGCAGCGAGATCCACACCGTCGGCGGCGCGAACAGCTTCGTCGCCCGTTCGCGTTCGACCGCCGCGAGCAGGGCGGCCGGGTCCGGACCGGGCAGGATCACGCTCGTGGCACCGAGGTAGACGTCGACGGAGAAGAAGCAGTCGAGCTGCGCGCAGTGGTAGAGCGGCAGCGAGTGGACCTCGACGTCGTCGGCGCTCATGCCGCCGTCGACGGTGCACGACACGTACTGCGCGATCAGCGACCGGCTCGACAGCAGCACACCCTTCGGCCGCGATTCCGTGCCCGAGGTGTACATCAGCCGCAGCGGGTCGTCGTCGGCCACGAGCACCCCGGGCTCCGACTCGTCGCCGGGCTCGTCGATCCACGCGTCCACGGACTCCCAGTCCGGATCCGCCCCGCCGAGGCGGCCGCGCACGACGTCACCGAGTCCGGCTCGCGCCAGCGCCTCCTTCGCGGTGCCCAGCAACGCGTCCTCCGCCACCAGACCCGACACCCCGGCGTGGCCGAGGATGAACGCGATCTCGCCGGCGTTGAGCATGAAGTTCACCGGCACCAGCACCAGACCCAGCTTCGCCGTCGCGAACGCGAGCACGGCGTACTGCCGGCAGTTGTGGCTGAGCAGCGCGAGCCGGTCGCCCTTCACCAGCCCGCGTCCGGCGAGCCGGTGTGCGCAGCGGTTCACCGCCGCGTCGAACTCCGCGAACGACAACCGCCGCTCCCCGCAGACCACGGCGAGCTTGTCGGGGTACCGCGCAGCCGTGCGCCGCAGCAGATCACCGACGGAGTGCTGACGCGCGCGCTGGATCGCTTCGCCGGTTTCGGCGCTGAACGGGCTCGGCATAGCCGGGAGTCTCATCCACCGCCGCGTACCGCGCAACCCTGCGCCGCGGCCGCGACCCGCCGGGCCGGGCGGCACCCCGGGGCACCGGTTAAGCTCCGGCGGCGCACCTCGGGGGACGGAAATCGTGGACGAGACGGAAGCACCGGCACTCGATCGGCCGGACATCACCGGCCGCCTGCCGCGCTACCGCCTGCTGCGCCAGCTGGCGAAGACGAACATGAGCGAGGTCTTCGAGGCCTGGGACGTGGTGGCCGACCGGCCGGTCGCGCTGAAGGTCGTCGGGCCGGAGTTCATGGCCGAACCCGGGTTTCGGCGGCGCTTCGAGCGCGAGACCGCGATCGCGCTCTCCCTCGCCCACCCGAACATCGTCGCGGCCTACGACGCCGGGTTCTCCACCGACGGGCACCTCGGCTACCTCGCGATGCAGTACGTGGTCGGGACCACCCTGGCGCGGCTGTTGCACCGGCGGGGCGCGCTGACGTTCGAGGAGACCGTGGCGACCGGCCGGGGTGTCGGTGCCGCGCTCGACGCCGCCCACGCTCGCGACCTGGTGCACCGCGACGTCAAGCCCGGCAACATCCTGCTCGAAGACGCCACCGGCGGCGTCTTCCTGTGCGATTTCGGCATCGCGCGCAACCTCGCCCTGACGAAGCTCACCGCCACGGGCGGCTTCCTCGGCACCGTGAACTACGCGGCGCCCGAACAGCGCGAGGGCAAGCCCGTCGGGGCCGCGGGCGGACGTGTACGCGCTGGCCTGCGTGCTCTACGAATGCCTGTCCGGTGAGCCGCCGCACCACCACGCCGACTTCGCGCACCCGGGCATCGCCGCGGGCTCGCGCGGGATCCGGCCGCGCGCCAGCAGAGCTGCGCCGCGCTCGTCGACGATCTCGTGGCCGCGACCGCGGCTGCCGAACGGACCCGCCGCCGCAAGCGCCGGTGGCGGTTCACCGGCATCCCGGCTCCGGCACTCGTGGTGGTCGCGCTGCTCGTGCTGTGGTTCGCCGCGAGCGGGTCGCCGGCCGCGCAGGATTCGACGCTCGAGCGCGTGCCGGCCGCGTTGCGCGACCACTGCGGTGCGGCGGGGCAGCCTGCGGCCGGCGCGACGGCCACCGTCACCTGTCACGACGCGTCGGGGCAACCGGTGACGGCGGCGCTATACGCCGATCCGCGGCAAGTGTCCGCTGCGTACGCGGACGCTGTCGCGGAGGCGGGCGTCGCCGCCGATCAGGGAGATTGCGCCTCAGCGGCCGGCGGTGAACACCGCTACCCCGCGACCGGACCCGCGCGCGGCCGGGTGCTGTGCCAGGTGCGCGCAGGCACGGCGACCGTGACGTGGACCGACGACCAGGCCCGCACCGTCACGCGCGCCGAGGTCCCGGCCGGTGACGACGCCACGCTGCGCACGGCGTGGGCAGGCTGGGTGGGGTGGGCGCCCGAGGCCTTTCCCACCTCGGACGAGAACGCGCTGCTCGGCGTCGCCGCCGGCACGGGGTGCGTCCGCGCGGCGCCGGCGGATCTCGACGCGTACGCCGGCGCCGTCGCCGGCATCACCTGCACGCCACAGGGCTCGGGCGCGCGCCGGGTTTCCTACGTCCGATTCCCGGACGTCCCCGCGCTGCGGACGGCGTTCACCGCGCTGGTGCGCGCGGCCAAGGCGCCGAGCGGCAGCGGCTGCCCCGGCTCGCCGTTCCTCGGCACGACCCGGTTCGACTGGCTCAGCGTGGACCTCGGCCAGGTGCTGTGCCACCCGGGTCCCGACGGGACGGTCGCGATGGACTGGAGCCTCGAAGCGTTTTCGATGATCGGCCACGTCACGGGGGCGTCCGGCGACGCCGTCGGCGGCTGGTGGTCGCAGTGGCACGTGGCGCCGCTGAGCCGGATCGTCGGCGAGGTGAACGAGCACTCCGCCCCGCCGTTCCCGGACGGGGTGGAACGCGCGCTGCTGCAGCACATCCCGCCGCAGTCGCGGCAGAACTGCGTGCGCCCGTCGCCGGACCGGAAGTGGCAGGACCTCGGTGCGGTCGCGGCCACCGCCGCCGTCGCGTGTGGACGGACGAGCGGCGCCGGGCTCGTCGTGTACTACCAGCTGCCCGACGCCGCCGCGATGAACCAGGTGTTCAACAGCACCGGAGACAGCGAGGCCGCCTGCACGAGCCTGCCCAAAGACTTCGAGGGCGACCGGGCCTACGCCCGCGGCGGCCGCACCGGCCGGCTCGCGTGCGCGACGACCGGCCCCGGTGGCGAGCTCGTTCTCAAGTGGACGGACGACCAGGCGCACATCGAGGCCGTCGCCCACCGCGGCACGACCCCGTTCGCGCTGATCGACTGGTGGACCCACGAGGCGGGCCCGGTGTGAGCTCTGGCTGTGGTGTCCGGGGACGTTTCCGGGGTTGAGTGGGTGACGGCCTGTCGTGTGGCCAGGTGAAGGCCTCCGGTTGTGAAGTGGAGCTGTCCAGGAACCGCTTCATTGACCGGAGGCCGTCGTGTTCCGCCCTAACGCAACCCTGACCCTGCGAACCCGGCTACGGTTGGCTCGCCTGGTCGTCGAGCAGGGCTGGACCTGCGCGGCGGCGGCCAAGATGTTCATGGTCGCTGCCAAGACCGAAGCGAAGTGGGCTGGGCGATACCGGCACGAAGGCGAAGCCGGGGTGATCGATCGCAGCTCGCGTCCGCACCACAGCCCGGCCCGGCGGTGCGGGCGATCGTGCGGCGGCGATGGCGGCACCGACTCGGCCCGGTCCGGTGGCAGGCTCGGACTGCCCGCATCGACGGTGCACGCGGTACTGGTGCGCTGCCGAATCAATCGGTTGTCCCGGATCGACCGGGTCACCGGCGAACCGCTGCGCCACTACGAGCACGACCATCCCGGTTCACTGATCCATGTCGACGTCACCAAGTTCGGCAACGTCCCCGACGGCGGCGGACACCAGGTCCTCGGCCGGCAGCACGGAGACCGCACAAGCGAGCCACGCCCGGCCTGCCCCGCGGCGCGGACCGCAACCCGCGCACCGGCACCACCTTCCTGCACACGGTCATCGACGACCACTCACGCGTCGCCTACGCCGAGATCCACACCGACGAAACCGCAGCCACCGCCACCGCGGTCCTGCACCGTGCCATCACCTGGATTGCCGCCCGCGGAGGGTTTGCCGCCCGCGGAGTGACCGTCGAACGAGTCCTGTCCGACATTCAAGCTGGGTGTGCGGCGTTGAGCCTGTCTCGTCGGCCGGCGGGAGGGATCGGGGTCGTCCGGCACCCGCCTGTGAACGTTGTTTGACCGAGTGGAGCGCTGCGCGACTCCTTGCCTGTTGACCATGCTGGCGGGCGGGGCCACTGCCGGAGTTCGAGATGCCCTGTTAGGAACCCGGTGACCATGTCCTGATCGAGGCGGATGTGGATCCCTGTTAGCGAATGTCTGGTGCGGCTCGGACTCCCACGGCGGTGCGGCGGCCGGATCCGAATTCACGCGAGCAAGGGAGCCGGCATTGATCGTTCGGATGGGCATCGACCTCGCGGTCCGCGCGCAGCACCAAGCCAGCATGGCCGACGAGCAGGGACGCGTGCTCTGGTCCGGGCACCGTTTCCGCACCCGCAGCGAGGAACTGGATCGGTTGTGGGCACGGCTGCCCGACGGCGTCACGGCTGCGGAGGTGACGGTCGTGATGGAGCCGACCCGCAACGCGTGGGTTCCGTTGGCCGCGTGGTTTCGCCGACGGGGCGCGACGGTGGTGCTGGTGTCCGCAGAGCGGTCGGCGGATCTGCGCGCCTACTACGCCAAACACACCAAGAGCGACCGGATGGACTCGGTCCTGCTGGCCCGGCTGCCGTTGCTGCACCCCGAAGGACTCCATCCCGAGCGGGGCACGGGGCCGGGCGATCCGCTGCGGCGCGCGACGAAACTGCACTCCACGCTGGTCCAGCGCCGCACCGCCGGCCTCGCCCGGCTCGATGCGCTGCTGGAGATCCTGGGACCGGACTGGCATGCCGCCCTCAGCGGCGATCTGGCGAACAAGACTCCGCTGCGGTTCCTCGCCGCCGGCTACGCCGACCCACACGCCGTCCGTCGCCTCGGCCGTGCGCGGTTGGCCCGATTCTTCTACCGGCACTCCCGCGGCGCCTGGGGCGACTCGGAAGCCGACAGGGTCCTGGCCGCAGCCGCCGCGACCACCGAATTGTGGGGCGAGGAACTGGCCTTTGCCGAGCTGGCCGACGACATCGCCGTCGAAGCCCGCCTCGCGCTGGCGATCACCGATGAAATCAAAGATGTCGACGAACGTATCGCCGTCCTGGTCGCCGAACGTGACCCCGAAGGGCTCATCACCTCCGCGCCCGGCGTCGGACCCGTGACCGGGGCAGTCATTCTCGGACGGCTCGGCAACGTCAACCGGTTCTCGTCCTTGGCAGCAGTCCGCGGTTTCAGCGGCCTTATTCCGTCGCTGAACGCGTCCGGCGTCTCCGGCAGCCACGGCGGCCCGACCAAACGCGGCGACGCCCTGCTCCGCGAAGCATTGTTCATGGCCGCCAGCCAGGCGCGCCGCCACGACCCCACCTTGGCCGCGAAGTATCACCGGCTGATGGTCGAAGCCGGCAAGCACCACAACTCTGCGCTCTGCCACATCGCAACCACCCTGCTGACCCGCATCGCATCATGCTGGAAAAACCACACGCCCTACCAGCTGCGCGACGTCAACGGCACACCCGTCACCGCGATCCAAGCCGGCGACATCATCGCCCAGCGATACACCGTTCCGGAAGACATTCGCCGATCACACAGGACAACCGGAGTGGGGACGGGCCAGCGAAACAAGAAGTCGCCAAGCGCTCCATCGACCGGCCCGTCCAACACCCACGCTAAACCCCACCAAGCGGCTTGACATCCCTTAGGAACGCAACGGTGGCGCCTACCGCTCCCACCTCTGGCGCGACATATGCACCGAGCTGGGTATCACCCCGAAACGGACCCACCCCTACCGACCCCAGACCGACGGAAAACTCCAACGCTTCCACCGCACCCCGGCCGAAGGCCGGGCCTACACCCGTTTCTACCCGAGCGAACAGCAGCGCCGAGCAGCACTACTGGCCCCACTTCTACATTCACCACCGAGCCCACAGCGCCATCGGAGGCCACCCACCGATCACCCGACTGACCAACCTCCCCGGACACCACATCTAGCCCTGCACGGTCCCGCCGACCGACGCGCTGCCGCTGATGTGCGACCCGGGCGAGCCCGCGGCGGCCGCGGCCGTGTGGATGCCTTCCTTGCCGTCGACGATCGAGAACATGTCCACGTTGCCCTTGGTGCCGCCGGCGTAGGAGATCCCGAGCGTCCACTGGTGCGGCTTGCCGTCGGCCGCGACGGTGAGCGACTGGCGCCACGGGAGCGTGACCACTCCCCTCTGCTGGGTCTTGCCGTCGAGCGTGTAGGTGATCTGCGTGAGCTTGCCTTCACCGGTCGCGTTGAGCACGAGCGTGTGCGGCTCGCGGTCGGGGACCGAGGGCGAGGCGGGTGCTGACGTGGCGGACACCGCGGAAGCCGGCGCCGGCGAAGACGCCGGGACGGGCGCGGGATCCGGGGCGCCCCCGCACGCGGTGAGAGCGGCCAGCAGCGCCGCGGCGGCCGGGGGCACGGCGAGGGTCCGGGCAGTGGCGCGAAGATCCATGCGCGAACCGTACCGGCCGGACACGGGACCGGTCCCCGCTTCGAGAGGACCCGCGGTGAACACTTTCCCCATCCGCGACCCTGCCGCCAGCACGACTCGCTGACGCACCGCGGCTCGTGGTGGCCGAGCAGCAGCGGCCGCACGCCGATCGAGTTCCCCCGTGCACCGGCTCCACGCCGACAACGAACCCGAGCCGATCGGGAACTCGCTCAACCACACTCTGCTGACCGAGCCGGCGAGCGCCACGAGCACACGGACGCGCGCCTCGTCAACCGTCCTTGGCGAACACCCGCACCGCGATCGCGGTGAGCACGCCGGCGACGGCCAGCACGATCCCGGCCACGAGCAGCCCGGACGCGGCCAAGGCCACCGCGGCCGCGCCGAACAACGCGAACTCCAGGATGAACCGCGTCGGCTCGGGCGAGCGACGCGGCGCCTTCGGGGCGATCACGAGCGCCCAGATCGCCGCGGCTGGCAGCGGCCACAGCACTCCGCCGACGACGTCGAGCAGCGCGCTGCCGCCCAGCCGTGCCCCGGCCACCGCGAGTCCCGCGAGCAGCGCCAGTTCCGTCAGGAACCGCACCACGAGCACGAACCCCGGGAAGCCGCGCAGGGCGGGACGAGTGGTGGTCATGCCGGCAGCGTAGCGAGCCGCCACCACCCGGCCGGGCCGCCTACCCGGCGTGCTTCGCGAGCTGCTCCCCGGCCCACGCCACGACGCGCGCCCACGACGGGTGGGCCGGGTCGATCACGTCGAAGTGGCCCGCGCCGGGCACGTCGACCGTCTCGGCCGCGAAGGCGACGCGGGCTTGGCCGGCCGGGACGATCTCGTCGGCGTCGCCGTGGACGACCAGGAGCGGGACGCCGGCGTCGGCCGGGGTGGCCCAGGTGTAGCGATCCGGTTGTTCGGCGGGGGTGCCGCCGAGGAGGGCGCGGACCAGGCCGTCTCCGGCCAGCGCCGCGACGGCACCGGTGTAGCGGCGGTCGGCGTCGACCGGCGCGCCGGCGGGTCCCGGGAGGTCCGGGTCGGACAGCTCGTGGCCGAGGCGGGCCTCCGCCGAGCCGCGCAGGTCGAGCACCCCCGCCAGGGACACGGCCGCGACCGGCGTGACCTTCGGGCCCGCGCCGGGCGCGGCGTCGGGCAGGGTGGCGCGCCCGGCGCCCCACGCTGCGAGGTGGCCGCCGGCCGAGTGGCCGATGACCACCACGCGGGACAGGTCGAGCTCGGGGCCGAGGCCGGCCAACGCGTCGACGGCCGCGGCGAAGTCGGTCAAGGTGCCGGGCCAGCCGCCGCCCGGTTCGCCCAGGCGCCGGTACTCGACGTTCCACACGGCGTACCCGCGGGCGAGCAGGTCGTCGGCGAGCGGGGTCAGCTGGCGCCGGTCGTACAACGCGGTCCAGAAACCGCCGTGGACGAGCACCACGACCGGGAACGGGCCAGGCCCTTCAGGCAGGTACAGCTCTCCCACCTGCGACGGTTCGGGCCCGTAGCCGACGGTCCGCACGCGGCGCGGGCCGTCTTCGGCGTCGTCGTAGCGCACGCCGCGCTCGGAACCCACCAGCTCATCGATGGTCGCGAAGAAGGCGGCGATCTCCGGCTGGTTGCCGCCCTTCGCGCGCGAGGCGTCCCAGGCCGAGTCGTCGGTCCACTCGACGAAGTCCAGCCAGGTCTCGTCCGCGACTCGCACGAGCCGCGCCGAAACGAAGCCACGGCGATCGCGGCGGAACGCCTCGATCATGCCGGGGCGGGCGTCGAGCATCGCCCGCGTCCGCTCGGGACGGACCCTGAAGGTCGTCAGCTCGATCACCGACATCGGGCGCTCCTCGCTCCAGTTAGTCACCTTTATTGACTACTTTGAACCTTAGCCGGGCCCGGTGGCGCCGGCAACCACACCCGTCCGTTGTGTCCGGGATCGCACCCGTGCCACACCGTCCACAGTGGTCCCGCAGACGCGGGCGGGTCCCGGCCACTACGATGCAGAAGAGCCGACAGGAGAGTGATCCGATGCCCGACGACGCCACCCCCGCCGACGGCGGGGACTCGCTCACCGAGCGGATCACCGGCCGGCTCGCCGGGATGTCGCGGGCCGAGCGCACCGTCGCCGAGTACCTGCGCCACCACGCGCGCGAGGCCATCTTCGCCACCGCCGAGCAGATCGGCTCGGCCACCGGCACCAGCGACGCGACGGTGGTCCGCACCGCGAAGACGCTCGGTTACACCGGGCTGTCGGACATGCGCCAGCACCTCGCCCGGCAGGTCGTGACCGAGACCAGCCCGTCGCTCAAGCTGCACGCGCGTGAGACCGGCGAGGTCGAGGGCCCGCCGACCACGGTGCTCGAGCGGGTTTTCACCGAAGCGACCGAGCGGCTCGCCGAGACCTGGCGGCTCATCACCGAAGAGGACTTCGAGCGGGCGGTGAACCTGCTCGACGAAGCCCGCGAAGTGCTGGCCTTCGGTATCGGCCCGTCGAGCTTTCTCGCCGGCTACCTCGCGCTGCGGCTGGGCCGGATGGGGCGGCGCGCCCGCGCGAGCGGCGCGACCGGCTTCCGCCTCGCCGACGACCTGCTCGGTCTCGGCGAGGGTGACGTCGTCGTGCTGTTCCTGCCGAGCCGGCTGCTCGGCGACATCGAGGTGCTGCTCGACCGGACCCGCGAGGTCGGCGCCCGCACCCTGTTGGTCACCGACTCGCTCGCACCGGTGTTCGGCGACCGCGTGGCCGTGAGCCTGCAGGCCACCCACTCCCCCAGCAACTTCACCGGCGAGATGCTCAGCGCCGAGGTCCTCGCCGACGCACTGCTGCTCGGGCTCGCCTCCCGCGACGAAGCCCGCGCGAACGGCGCGTCGGAGTTGCTCACCACCCTGCGCTCGCGTCTGATCCAAGGCGACAGCCGCGACTACGTGCCGCGTCGCAAGTCGGGCGGTCCACGCAAGGGCTGAGCCGCGCCCGGATTGTCCGGGGTTCATCGCCCGCACGCCGGCGCGGAACCGCATTTGTACGGACCGTGTACCGGCTGCGGCGAACCTGGTTCCCACACCCACTGGGGATCAGGAAGGACCGAGGATGAACATCGCGAAGCGCTCGCTCGGGCTGGTCGCGTTCGCCGCCGCCATCACGCTGTCCGGCATCGCGCCGGCACTGGCCGCCGACGCGAGCGGCACCGTGCACACCGACTCCGGTGCCCCGCTCACCGTGCGATCGGCTCCCGGCACCGGCGCGAGCTCCGTCGGCACGATCGCCGACGGCACCGCCGTGGTCATCGACTGCCAGACCACCGGCGACACCGTGACCGGCAAGTACGGCACGAGCAACGTGTGGGACCACATCGCCGCGAAGGGCGGCTACGTCACCGACACCTACGTCTACACCGGCAGCGACGGCCGCGTCGCGCCCGACTGCACGAACGTGCCGACGCCGCCGGCGAACACCTGCTCCACGACCGGCCTCGGTGACGCCCGCACCTGCGCGCAGGCCGTGGCGTACGCGAAGACCCGCGTGCACTCCGGCAACGACTCCTCCTACGACGGCTGGTGCGACCGCATCAACGCGCAGAACTACGGTTTTTCGGCGTCGGGTTCCGAGACGGCATACGTGCACTGGACGCAGATCCCGAGCCAGTACAAGCACGCGGGCGACGAGAACGTGCCCGCGGGCGGCCTCGCCTTCTTCTCCAACGGCGGCGCGGGCCACACCATGATCTCGATCGGCGGCGGCCAGTTCTTGTCGAACGACATCCACGGCGCGGGGTCCTACACCCAGACCACGATCGCGGAGATCAAGAGCACCTGGGGCCAGACCTACCTCGGCTGGTCGCAGCCGTGGTTCAAGGTCAACCACTGACCCCGTCCGGGAGGCAGGCGGAAGGCCCCGTCCGGTGCACCGGGCGGGGCCTTCCGCGTGTCAACGTCAGGGTCCTCGACGCGATCCGGCCTGCGCGCCCCGCCCCTGGGCGAAGCGACGCTCCTGAAGCGGATGTCGAACCCGGACGCCACGGGCTGTTCCGCGGGGTCTGGACCGAGGACGCCGGCCGCCCACGGGCTACCGGAGGTGTCCCGTCTCGGGCCGATCCGACGAATCAGGTCCGCGCGCAGCCGGACCACCCCGTACCACCGGACTGGGTCCCGTCCGCCACCGCGGACAGGACCCGTCCGCTTTCATGCGGCCGGCGAGGTCTTCACGAACAACACCGCCGGGGCGAGAAACCCTGGCCGGTCATGGGTTTCCGCGCCGCCACCTGCACTTTCCCGTCGAACGCCGGTAGCCGGGCGGACACGCAGCGTCAACCCGGCCGTCGCGTTTACAACGTCTTGGTTACCCGCTTGACACCGGCTGTGGTCCGGACCACTCTGCACCCATTGGTCTACACCATTTGTCACAGACCGGCCGGGTGGCCGGGCACCGAAAGGACGAGACAAGTGAAGCGCTGGCTCAAGCTGGCGGCGGGTGCCGCCGCCATCACCCTCGCCACAGCCGGGTGCGCCGGCTCGGGCGGCGGTGACAACGCGTCCGGCTCGGGGGGTTCCCAGGGTGGCACGCTCACGGTCTGGCTCATGGACGGCTCCGCGCCGGACAGCCTCACGGGAGCGCTCAACAAGGAGTTCGAGGCGGCCCACCCCGGCGTCAAGGTCAACTACCAGATCCAGCCGTGGAACGGCATCCAGCAGAAGCTGACCACCGCGCTCGCGGGCGGCACCCCGCCCGACGTGATCGAGGTCGGCAACACCCAGACCCCGGCGTTCGCCTCCGACGGCGTGCTCACGGACCTCTCGGGCGACGTGGCGAGCTTCAACGGCCCGCAGTGGCTCGCCGGGCTCAAGGCCTCCGGCGAGTTCGAGGGCAAGACCTACGGCGTGCCGTTCTACGCCGCCAACCGCGAAGTCCTCTACCGCAAGGACATGTTCGAGCAGGCCGGCATCACCGCGCCGCCGACCTCGGACCGGGAGTGGCTCGACGACATCGCGAAGCTGAAGGCGAAGTTCGGCAGCGACAAGGACTTCCAGCCGCTGTACCTGCCGGGTCAGTACTGGTACGCGCTGCTGTCGTTCATCTGGGACAACGGCGGCGACATCGCCCAGGCCGAGGGCAAGGGCTTCACGTCCACGCTCGACTCGGCCGGCGCCAAGGCGGGTCTCGAGTTCTACAAGCAGCTCGTGGACACCTCCGGCACCACCGCGCCGAAGGACAACGACGAGGCCACCCCGCAGCAGGCCGGCATCTACGGCGGCGGCAAGGTCGCGATGTTCATCGGGACGCCGGGTGAGGTCGCCACGGCGGCGAAGACCGACCCGAGCATCGCCGACAAGACCGGCGCGTTCCCGATCCCGAGCAGGACCGCGGGCCAGACGGCGCCGGTGTTCCTCGGCGGCTCGAACCTGGTGATCCCGCTCAACAGCAAGAACTCCGACCTCGCGAAGGAGTACCTGAAGCTGCTCACCAGCACCAAGTACATGACCCAGATGGCCGCCGCCGGCTACGTGCCGGGCACGTCCACCGACACCAGCGCGCTGGACAAGGACCCACTCGGCGGGGTCATGGCCAAGGCCTCGAAGAACGGCCGCGCGGTGCCCACCAGCCCGAAGTGGGGTGAGGTCGAATCCGGCCAGAACCCGCTGAAGGACATGCTGACGGCCTACCTGACGGGGAAGAAGTCGCTCGACCAGGCCACGGCGGACGCCAACGCCGCCCTCGACAAGATCATCGGCGGATGACGGCCACCCACGACGTGCCGGTGCCGGCGGGGACCACCCCGCCGGCACCGGCGCACGTCGGTCCCGCGAAACGGCGGCGCCGGGGCGGGTTGGGCGAGCGGGCGACGCCGTACCTGCTGCTCCTGCCCGCGCTCGTCGCCGTCCTGGTCCTGCTCGGCTGGCCCACGATCCAGATGCTCGGCATCAGCCTGCGCCGGCTCGACCTGCGCGAGCTGGTGACCGGCAAGACCGTGTGGGTCGGGTTCGACAACTACACCGCCGAGCTGACCGACCCGCAGTTCTGGTCGGTGGCGCTGCGGACCGTCGTGTTCACCGCCCTGCTCGTGGCCGCCACGTTGCTGGTCGCGCTCGTCATCGCCGTGCTGATGCGCCACCTCAACCCCGTCATCCGGATCATCCTGCAGGTCTCGCTCGTGCTCGCCTGGGCCGTGCCCGTGATCGCGACGACCACGGTGTTCCAGTGGATCTTCGACCAGCAGTACGGAATCCTCAACAAGACCCTCGACCGGCTGGGGTTCCACTCGTTCATCGGCTACTCGTGGTTCTCGACGGGCGCGAGCACGCTGACGGTGGTCGGGTTGCTGGTGCTGTGGCAGGCCGTGCCGTTCGTCGCCTTCACGCTGTACGCGGGACTGATCGGGGTGCCCCGGGAGCAGTACGAGGCGGCGGGCATCGACGGGGCCGGGCCGTGGCAGACGTTCCGCGCGGTCAGCTGGCCCGCGATCCGCCCGATCCTGACGATGGTCACGTTCCTGTCCGTGCTGTGGGACTTCAACATGTTCGGCCAGATCTGGGCGATCCGGCAAGGCGGTCCCGACGGGGCGAGCACCACGCTCGCGATCCTGCAGTACCTCAAGGGCATCGCGGGCAGCCACTTCGGCTCGGCGGCGGCGATCGCGACGATCATGCTGGTGATCCTGCTGCTGGTGACCGGGCGGTACGTGCAGCTGCTGGTGCGGACGAAGGACGGTGAGCTCGCGTGAGGAAGCCCCTGACCCAGCGGGTCACGCTCTCAGTGGCCGGCATCCTCGTCGCACTGGTGTTCTTCTTCCCGACGTACTGGATGTTCACCACGTCGCTGAAGACACCGGGCGAGGTGCTCTCCCCGGCATACGACCTGATCCCGACGTCGGCGACGTTCGCGAACTTCGCGGCGGCACTGACGAAACCGGGGTTCGTGACCTACCTGAGCAACAGCCTCATCGTCACGCTCGGAGCCGTGCTCGCCGCACTGGTGGTCGGCGTGCTGGCCGCGATCCCGCTCGCACGGTTCCGCTTCCGCGGCCGCAAGGGGTTCCTGCTGCTGATCCTGGTCGCGCAGCTGGCGCCGCTCTCGGCGCTGTTCATCCCGATGTACCTGCTGATGCGCGACCTCGGGCTGCTCAACACCCTGCCGTCGCTGCTGCTGGTGTACTTCGCGACGTCGCTGCCCTTCACCGTCTGGATGCTCTACGGTTTCATCGACGGCATCCCGTACGACCTCGAAGAGGCCGCGATGATCGACGGCTGCAGCCGGGCGGGCGCGTTCCGCCGCGTGACGCTGCCCCTGCTCGGGCCGGGGCTGGTCACCACTTCGGTGTTCAGCTTCATCACCGCGTGGAACGAGTTCCTGTTTGCGCTGGTGTTCATGCAGGACAAGCCGAAGCAGACGCTGCCAGTGTGGCTTTCGTCGTTCAAGACCGCGTTTTCCGTCGACTGGGGCGCCATCATGGCGGCGTCGGTGGTCTACGCCGTGCCTGCACTGATCTTCTTCCTGATCGTGCAGCGCAAGCTGGTGTCCGGCTTGACGGCCGGCGCCGTGAAGGGATGAGTTGTGGCTGACCTGCGGCACCTCGCCGAAGCCGTACTGCTGCCCGGGTTCGCGGGCACGACCGCGCCCGAGTGGCTGCGCCGCCGGTTCGGCGACGGCCTGGGCGGGGTGATCCTCTTCGGCCGCAACGTGGTGGACGACGAGCAGGTGGCCGCGCTGACCGACGTGTTGCGCGCCGAACGCGACGACGTGGTCGTCGGCATCGACGAGGAAGGCGGCGACGTCACTCGGCTGGACGTGGCCACCGGGTCGTTCGTGCCCGGTCCGCTCGCGCTGGGTGCGGCCGACGACCCAGGGCTCACCACCGCGGTCGCGGCGGCCCTCGGCGAACGGCTGGCCGCGTGCGGCGTGACGGTGAACCTGGCGCCGTGCGCGGACCTGACGCTGGCGCCGGAGGATCCGATCATCGGGGTGCGGGCCTTCGGATCGGACCCGGTCCGGGCGTCGCCGCACGTGGCGGCCTACGTGACCGGGCTGCAGAAGTACGGTGTCGCCGCGTGCGCGAAGCACTTCCCCGGGCACGGCGCGGCGACGGAGGATTCGCACGTGGCACTGCCCGTGCTGCCGCGGACGCCGAAGGAACTGCGGGAGATCGAGCTCGTGCCGTTCGCGGCGGCGATCTCCGCGGGCGTGCGCTCGATCATGTCGGGCCACCTCGTGGTGCGGCCCTGGGGCGACGAACCGGCGACGCTCAACCGAACGGCGCTGACCGACGTACTGCGCGGTGAGCTCGGGTTCACCGGCGCGGTGATCACCGACGCGCTCGAAATGGGCGCGGTGTCCGGCGCGTACGGCCGGCACGACAGCCTCGGTACGGCGGCGGTGCGGGCTCTGGCGGCGGGCGCGGACGCGTTGTGCCTCGGCGGCGCCGCGTTCGGAGCGGACACGCTCGACCGCATCACCGAGACCGTCGTGGCGGCGGTGTCCGACGGGAGGCTGCCGGCGGACCGGCTCGCGGAAGCGGCCGCGCGCACCGCTGCGCTGGGCACCGCGCCGGCACCCGCGCAGCGGCGGCCCGTCGACTACCGCCTCGGCCTGGAGGCGGCGCGCGCCGCACTGCGGATCCAGGGCGAGCCGCGGCTCGCCGGGGCGCCACTGGTGGTCGACGTGCGCACCGACCCGACGATCGCGGCGGGGCCGATGCCGTGGGGTCTCGGCCCGCACCTGACCGAGCTGGTGCCGGACACGCGGGCGCTCGTGGTGTCCCCCGCCGACGTCGCGGCGGTACGGGCCGAGGCCCGCGACTTCGCGAGCGTGGTCGTGGTGACGCGCGAGGCGCACCGGCACCCGGAGGTGCTCGCGTTCCTCGCCGCGCTGTCCGAGGTGGACTTCGTCCGCGTCGAAACCGGCGCCCCCGGCCCGGATTTCGGCTCGGGTCCGCGCATCGACACGTTCGGCGGTTCGTTCGTGAGCCTGCGCGCGGCCGCGGAGTACCTCACCTGACCCCGGTCCGTGGGCACGGTCCCCCGACCCGTGCCCACGGACCGGCCTTCACGACCGGTTCGGGTCCACCAGGATCTTCGGGCCGGCACCGGGCGGGCGGCGGCCGGCGAGGACGTCGGCCACCCCGTCGAGACCCACGGTCGCCGCGACGATCGGCCGCGGGTCGACGTCGCCTTCCGCGTAGCTGTCGATGACCGCTTCGAGACCGGGTGACGCGCTGAGGATCCCGACCGCCGTGACGTCCTTCAACGCCAGCTGCCGGGTGTCGACGGTGCTCGGCTCACCCGCGAGTCCGATGTAGACGATGCGGCCGGACGGTTCGACGAGGCCGAGCGCGGCCGCCGGGACGGCCCGGTCGCTCGTCGCGTCGACGACCGCGTCGACCGGTGGCCCGGGCGGCTCGGCCGCGGCGGCGAAGCCGAGATGCCGCGCGAAGGCGATCGACTCTTCCGTGACGCCGACCAGGTAGACCTCGGCGCTCGCGGCCCGCAGGAACATCGCGGTGAGCAGCCCGATCGTCCCGGGCCCGTAGACGGCGACGCGCGTGCCGGCGTTCGTCCCGGACTGCTCGCCCAGCGCGGCCCACGCCGCCCGCAGCGCGTTCCCGCCAGGTTCCACGAGCGCCCCGGCCACCGCGTCGACGTTCGCCGGCAGCTCGTGCAGCGACGTCACCGGCACGGCGATCTTCTCCGCCAGCGCTCCGGCCCGCCCGCCGCGGATCCCGACCTCCTGTCGGTCGGCGCACACGTGCTGGTGCCCGCCGCGGCAGCGGCGGCAGTGGCCGCACCCGAGCATCGTGTCGCCGGCGACCCGCCGGCCGGCCCACGCCGGGTGCACGCCCTCGCCCGTCTCGACGACCGTGCCGCACCACTCGTTTCCGATGCGCATCGGGTACCGCGCCTGGCCGTCGGCGAGGTAGTGCATCTCCCCGGTGAAGAACTCGAAGTCGGTGCCGCACACCCCCGCGCGCTCCACGGCCACCACGACCTCGCCGATCCCCGCCGTCGGCTCCGGTACCTCGGCCACCGTGGCTTCTCCGGGACCGGTGATCACGAAGGCCCTCACCGGGGCAGCCCGGCACGTTCGCACATGCGGCCGATGCTAGCGCCCCGCCGAGGCGCTGCGGATGCGGCGAGCCGACGACGTCACTCCCCGGGCGGGAAGTCGGCCGAGCGGCTCACGTCGGCCCACTTCTCGGCTTCCGCGGCGCGTTCGGCGGACGAGCGGGCGGCCAGCTCGACGGCAGCGGCGCCGAGGATGAGGCGGCGGGGCGGGTCGTCGTGGTCGACGACGTCGAGGATGATCTTGGCGGCGCGAGCCGGGTCGCCGGGCCAGGTGGCGGAGTCTTCCCGGCGACGGTTCATCGCGCCGACGGACTGTTCGTAGTCGGCCCCGACCGCGTCGACGCGCATGGACGAGCCGGCCCAGTCGGTGCGGAAGGCACCGGGCTCGATGATGAGCACCTTCACCCCGAAGGGGGCCACCTCGTTGGCCAGCACCTCCGAGAAGCCCTCGACCGCGAACTTCGCGGCCTGGTACGCGCCCATCCCGGGCGAACCGCCGACGCGGCCGCCGATGGAGGAGAACTGCACGACGTGCCCCGAACGCTGGGCACGCAGGACCGGCAACGCGGCCTTGGTGATGTTGACGACGCCGTAGAAGTTCGCGTCGATCTGGGCGCGGAAGTCGTCGTCGGGCATCTCTTCGATGGGAGCGGAGTTCGCGTAGCCGGCGTTGTTGACGACGACGTCGAGCTTGCCGAACGCGTCGACCGCCGCTTGCACGGCCGCGCGGGCCGCCGCCGGATCGGTGACGTCGAGGGCGATCGCGCGTACGCGGTCGCCGAACTCGGCGACGAGATCAGCGAGCTGTTCCGGGTTGCGAGCGGTGGCGACGAGCCGGTTCCCGTTCTGGAGGACCGCCCGGGCCAGCTCCCGGCCGAAGCCGCGGGAGCTGCCGGTGATGAGCCAGGTCTTGGTCATGAGTGCCTTCCGGAGTTCGTTCCTACGCACTCCATCAGACACCGATCCGGCCCATCCGTCAACCAACCAGTTAGTTAGTTAGGCCACTGCCGCCTGGCGGCGCACCGCCTCCTTGATCGCCGAGGCCCGCTCGACGAGCCCGGCCACCGAGGCGACGGCCGCCGGCAGAGCCGGGAATTCGTCGCCCGGAACCCGGCCAGCCGCGCCTCAATCGCCACCCGGCCTGTACCACCGCCGAGCGCACCGCCTCCACCGCGGCCGCGAGGTCCAGCGACGCCCCACCCCGGGCCGGCCGCCGCTCGGCCGGTGTCAGCAGACCACCCGCCGCGGTGATCACCTCCACCGAAGGCAGGCACGTCGCTACGGCCTCACCGGCTCCCGCCGCGCCGCCGGCGCGTCCCGCTCCGCGAGCCGCAGCCCGCGCAGCCAGCCCCCCGACGCGCCGTCACCCGTGCGCGCGAGCAGTGCCGCCGCCTGGGCCAGGGCCGGCGCGGCCACCGTCCCGCCCGCCGGCGCCGAAGCCCCGGGGCGCGGCGCGGGACTTCAGGAACTGGTCGCGCACGACCGCACTCCCTTCAGCGCCGGATCCGCTCCATGCCCGGGTCGACGAGCGGTTCGGCGGCCACCGTCGCCGCCACCCGCCGGCCGAAGTACTCGATCTCCACCGCGTCGCCGATCGCGACTGTGCCCGGCAGCCACGCATATGCGATCGGCCGGTGCACGGTGTAGCCGTACGCCGCGCTCGTCACGTACCCCGCCGGCGCGCCGTCGACGAACACCGGTTCCTTGCCGAGCACCACCGTGCGGCCGTCGTCGACCGTGAGACACCGCAGCCGCCGCGACGCCGTCTCCTCGGTGCGCCCCGCGATCGCGTCCCGGCCCGCGAACGGACCTTTCTCCGGGCGGACGGCGAACCCGACCCCGGCCTCGTACGGGTCGTGCTCGGTCGTCATGTCCGTGCCCCACAACCGATAGCCCTTCTCGAGCCGCAAGCTGGTGAAGGCCGCGCGGCCGGCCGCGATCACGCCGAGCTCCTGCCCGGCCGCCCACAACATGTCCCACAGCCGCAATCCGTTGTCCGCCGAGGTGTAGATCTCCCAGCCGAGCTCGCCCACGTAGGACAACCGCATCGCCGTCACCGGCACGCCGGCGATCCGCGCCGGGCGCGCCCGGAAGTACTTCAGACCGGTGTGCGAGAAGTCCTCCGCCGACAGGGGCTGCACGAGGTCGCGCGCGAGCGGTCCCCACACGCCGAGGCAGCACGTTCCGCCCGTGATGTCGCGAACGCGTACGTCCTGCGGCCGCAAGGAGGTGAAATACGCGAGGTCGATGTTGCCGTTGATCCCGACCTGGAACACGTCCGGCTCCAGCCGCGCCACCGTGATGTCGCTGCGCACGCCCCCCGCGTGGTCGAGCAGCAACGTGTAGGTCACCGAGCCGACGGACTTGTCGAGCTGGTTCGTCGTCAGTCCCTGCAGGAACTCCAGCGCCCCCGGCCCGCTGATCTCGACGCGCTTGAGCGGGGTCATGTCGTAGAGCGCCACACCGTTGCGCGTGTGCCAGGCCTCGGCCGCCACGATCGGCGAGTGGAATTGACCGGCCCATGCGTCGCGCGCCGGCGGCAGGTACTCGTGCGGGAGCTGCTTCACCAGCGGCGCGTTGGCCTCGAACCAGTGCGGCCGCTCCCAGCCGCCCGCCTCCAGGAACACCGCGCCCAGCTCGCGCTGGCGGACGTTGAACGGGCTCACGCGCAGGTCGCGCGGCGAGAGCTTGGGCTGCAGCGGGTGCAGCACGTCGTAGATCTCCACGAAGTTCTGCTGCGCGGTCTCGCTCACGTACTCCGGCGCGAGCTGCACGTCCTCGAACCGGCGGACGTCGACCTCGTGCAGGTCGGTGTCGCTGCGGCCGTGCACGAGCAGTTCAGCGACGGCCTTCGCGATGCCGGCCGAGTGCGTCACCCACACCGCCTCGGCGATCCAGAACCCGCGCACGTGCTCCGACTCCCCCACCAGCGAGCCACCGTCGGGGGTGAAGGAGAAGAGGCCGTTGAAGCCCTCCTCGACCTTGGTCCGGCCGAGCGCGGGCAGCAGCAGCTTGCTCTCCTCCCACGACGGCGCGAAGTCCTCCTCGGTGAACGGCAGCATGGAGGGCATCGCCGATTCGGTGACACCACCGTCCACTGTGGCCGGTTCCGCGGGCATCGGCCGGTGGGCGTACGAACCGATGCCGAGCCGGTCCACGTGCTCGCGGAAGTAGAGGTCCTGGTCCTGGTGACGCAGGATCGGCAAGCTCGCCTCCGTCGTTTCGGTGGCACGGCCCACGAGCTCCGCGACCTGGCCGGTCCTGGCGTACTGGTGGGCCAGCGGCAGCAGCGGCACGCTCATCCCGGCCATCGCGCCGAGTTCACGGCCCCAGAACCCGGCGCAGGACACCACGACGTCCGCAGCGAACTCGCCCTGGTCCGTCTCGACGCCGGTGACGCGACCGCCGGCCTGCTTGATGCCGGTGACCTTTGTGGAGCCGACGAACCGCGCCCCGCGTGACTCCGCCCGGCGCGCCAGCGCGACCACGGCGCGGGAGGCCTTGGCGAGCCCGTCGGTCGGCACATACAGCGCGCCGAAGATCTTCGACCCGTCGAGCAACGGCCAGCGGCGCACGCACTCGTCGACGTCGATCAGGCGGGCTTCGACGCCCCACGAGGTGGCCCAGCCCTGTTTGCGGTGCAGGTCCTGCCAGCGCGCCGGTGTGCCGGCGACCTCCATGCCGCCCACTTGGTGGAAACACGGCAGCCCGTCGACCTCGAGGCCGCTGAGCTTCTCGACGGTGTAGGTGGCGAACTCCGTCATCGTCTTCGACGGGTTGGTCTGGAAGACGAGGCCGGGGGCGTGCGAGGTGGACCCGCCCGTGAGCGGCAGCGGGCCCTGGTCGAGCACGGTGACGTCGGTCCAGCCGCGGGCGGTGAGCTCGTCGGCGAGATTGGCGCCCACGATGCCGGCGCCGATGATCACGACTCGGGTCATGACAGAACTCCAGGGCAGACGGATTACCGGAAGACGACGGTGCTGTTGCCGTTGAGCAGGACACGGCGTTCGCAGTGCCAGCGGACCGCGCGGGACAGGGCGAGCGCTTCGACGTCGCGCCCGACCGTCACGAGCTCACGAGGCGAGTACGTGTGGTCCACGCGCTGCACCTCCTGCTCGATGATCGGGCCCTCGTCGAGGTCGGGGGTGACGTAGTGCGCGGTCGCGCCGACGTACTTCACACCCCGGTCGCAGGCCTGGTGGTAGGGCTTCGCGCCCGTGAAGCCAGGCAGGAACGAGTGGTGGATGTTGATCGCGCGGCCGTCGAGCTTGCCACACAGCTCGTCGGACAGCACCTGCATGTAGCGGGCGAGCACGACGAGGTCGATCTCGTGTTCCCACAGCAGGTCCAGCAGCCGCTGTTCGGCTCCGGCCTTCGTCGCGGGCGTCACCGGCACGTGCTCGAACGGCACCCCGGCGGCCTCGGCCGTCGGGCGCAGGTCCTCGTGGTTGGACACCACGAGCGTGAGTTCGGCGCCGAGGCTGCCGGCGCGCCACCGGAAGAGCAGGTCGTTGAGGCAGTGCCCGAACTTCGACACCATCACCAGCACCCGCGGCGCGGTGCCGTCGGCGAACTCGAACTCCATGTCGAAGTCGCCGGCCACCGGGACGAACGCCCGCCGCAGATCGTCCACAGTGGCCGGTACGGAACAGGTGAAGGACGTGCGCAGGAACAGCGAACCGCGCACGTCGTCGTCGAACTGCTGGTGCTCGACGATGTCGCACCCGCGCTCCAGCAGGAACGTGGTGACGGCGTGGACGATGCCCGCGCGCTCGGGACACTTCAGGGTCAGCGTGAACGCCACGGTTGCTCCTCGGTGTACTCGGCCGCCGCGTCGGCGAGCCACGCCGCGAAGTACGGCGCGAAGGACGGGCGTACGAGCACGGTGAATTCGTCGCGTTCGCGCACGAGCAGGACGATGCCGGTGCGGCCCAGCAGCGTCTGCACGCACGTCCCGGGCGGCGACACGGCGGGGTCCAGGTCGATCGCGCAGCCGTGGGCGAGCACGTCGCGCACCGCCCGGCCGGCGAGCTGCACCGTGGTGCGCTGCGCCGACGTGTCGGTCACGGCTCCGAGGTCGATCGCCTGGCGCAACGCCGTTTCCGCCGGCTCGGCGACGCCGGGCCCGCCCAGCACGAGCCACTCGTCCGGGCCCAGCCACAGCACGTCGACCGCGCCGAAGGGGCCCGCGCCGGACGTGAACGTGCAGGGCCGCACGGGCAAGGGCACGCCCAGCGCGGCACCGACGCCCTCGTGCCCTTCGCGCACGCGCACGGTGAGCTGAGCCAGGAACGGCCGCTCCTGGACGAGGAGCTCCGGCCCGAGCGAAGCGAACAGCGCCGCCTGGTCCGCCAGCGATGAACGGCGGGTCACGTCAACCGTCACGGCGGCTTCCCTCCTTGTCGAACAGCACGGAGTCGGTCACGGTCACCGGCACGACCGCGTCGCCGACCGGCACGTACAGCGTCTGGCCCAGGCGTTCGCGCCCCGAGCGCACGAGGGCGAGCGCGAACGTGCGGCCCAGCGCCGCGCTGCGGTAGCTGGACGTGACGTGGCCGAGCATCCGTACCGGCGGCTCGGGCACGTGGCCGGTTTCGATGAGCTGCGAGCCTTCGGGCAGCAGCACGGCGGGGTCCTGGGGCAAAAGGCCCACGAGCTGCTTGCGGTCGGGCCGCAGGTTCTCCGCCCGGCTGAAGGAGCGCTTGCCGAGGAAGTCCGGTTTCTTCTTCGACACCGCCCAGCTCAGGCCGAGGTCCTGCGGGGTCACCGTCGCGTCGGTCTCCTGGCCGATGATCGGGTAGCCCTTCTCGGCGCGCAGGACGTGCATCGTTTCGGTGCCGTACGGGGTGATCCCGTACTCCGCGCCCGCCTCGAGCAGCGCTTCCCACAGCGCGATCCCGTACCAGGAAGGCACGTTGATCTCGTAGGCCAGTTCACCGGAGAAGCTGATCCGGCACACGCGGGCCGCGAGGCCGGCGACCTCGGTGTCGCGCCACGTCATGAACCCGAACGCGTCGTTGGACACGTCGAGGCCGGGCGCCACTTTGGCGAGCACCGCCCGCGACCGCGGGCCGACGAGCGGGATCGTGGCCCAGTGCTCGGTCACCGAAGTGGCGAAGACGCGCAGGTGCGGCCACTCGGTCTGCAGCCACTCCTCCAGCCACTCGAGGACCATGGCCGCGTTGCCGGTGGTCGTGGTGACGAGGAAGCGGTCCTCGGCCACGCGGCTCACCGTGCCGTCGTCGATCACCATGCCGTCGACACCGCACAGCACGCCGTAGCGGATACGGCCGACCTTGAGGCTGCTCATCACGTTCGGGTAGAGCAGATCCAGGAACGCCGGCGCGTCCGGCCCCTGCACGTCGATCTTGCCGAGCGTCGATCCGTCCATGAGCGCGACGCCGGTGCGCGCGGCCCGGCATTCGCGCAGCACAGCGGTTTCCCGGTCCTCGCCGGCCCGTGGGTAGTACCACGGGCGCTTCCACTGGCCGACGTTCTCGAGCTCCGCGCCGTGCGCGACGTGCCACGGGTGCAGCGCCGTCACGCGCGCCGGGTCGAGCAGCTCCCCGCGGTTGCGGCCGGCGAGCGCGGCGAACGGCACGGAGGTGTAGGGCGGGCGGTAGGTCGTGGGCCGCTGCGTGGCGAGGTCGGCGCCGAGGACGTCCGCCGTGATCCCAGCGGCGAGCAGACCTGACGTCTTGCCCTGGTCGTGGGCAGTGCCGATGGTCGTGTAGCGCTTCACGTGCTCCAGCGACCGCAGGCCGGCGCCGGTGGCGCGCAGGACGTCGGACACCGTGGCGTCGCGCTGCAGGTCGACGAACCGGGTGTCCACCGCGGACTCCGGAGCCGGGACCTGCCAGAGGATCTTGGCTTCCGGCAGGCCTTCGCCCGCGGCGGCGCCGACGACGCGCACGTGGGGGAGGTCGCCGTCCGGGACGTATGCGCCGAGCTGCGGGGCGAAGCGCAGCGCGCCGCACGCCTGGCTGAACAGGTGCACGGCCGGGTTCCAGCCGCCGGACACGAGCAGCAGGTCGCACGCGAAGCGATCCCCTTGCGCGGCCCCGAGTTCCGCGACGACGGCGGACGTGATGCGGTCACCACCCGCGGTGCCGATGACGCCGTGGCCGGGGCGGACCTCGATGCCCCTCGCGGCCGCGGCAGCCGCCAGGTGTGCCGGAACCGTCTCCCGCGCGTCGGCGAGCACCGCGATCTCCGCGCCGGCGCCGGCGAGGTCGAAGGCGGCGGCGTAGGCGCTGTCGTTGGTGGTGAACACGACCGCACGCTGGCCGGCGAGCACACCGTAGCGGTGCAGGTACGTGCGCGCGGCGCCGGCGAGCAGGATGCCGGGCCGGTCGTTGCCGGGGAACACCACCGGCCGTTCGTGCGCGCCGGTCGCGAGCACGATCTCCTTCGCGCGGATCCGCCACACCCGCTGGCGTGAGATGCGTACCGGGGTGGTGCCGAGGTGGTCGGTGCGGCGTTCCAGCGCGAGCACGAACCCGTCGTCGTAGAGGCCGAACGCGGTGGTGCGCGACAAGTACCGCACGCCGTCGGGCACCGGGTCGACCGGTTCGCCGGTGCCGAGCCGCGAACCGCCGGGTTCGGGCTGGTCGTCGACCAGGAGCACGCGGCCTTCGGCTTCGCGCGCGGCCGCGAGTCCTGCTGGGCCGGCACCGACGACGAGGACGTCGCAGTGCACGTGCTTCGTGTCGTAGCGGGCCGGGTCGGGCTCGCTCGCCAGCCGGCCCCGACCGGGCAGGCCGCGCGCCGCGAGGCCGTCGAACAGCTCGACGGTCGTCGCCGACAGCATCGGCTCGGGGAAGGGTTTCTCCACCTGCACCAGCGCGGTCGCGTCCTCGACGCCGGCCGCGAAGACGCCCCGCGGGCGGCCGTACTCGATGCTCGTCGCGACCTGGTGAATACCGTTCGCCAGCAGCGCCGACGCCAGCGTGTCGCCGCGGAAGCCGGTGAGCTCGCGGCCGTCGAAGGTGAACTTGAGCGGGGCGGCGCGGTCGACGCGCCCCCGGTCGCGCAGCCGGGTCACGGGATCACCGGCCTCGACTCGTCGAGGCGGTAAACGGCGCGCAGGGCGTGGGTGCTCGTGTCGCGCACGGCGTTGAACCAGCGCCGGCAGCCGGCGCTGTGCGTCCAGCGCTCCGCGAGCTCGCCCTTCGGGTTGGCGCGGAAGAACAGGAACTTCGCCCACTCCTCGTCGGTCAGCGCCGACGGGTCCTGCGGGTAGGCGACGTGCGCCTGGCCGCCGTAGTGGAACTCGGTCTCCTCACGGGGACCGCACCACGGGCACGGGATGAGTTGCACGGTCACGCCTCCTCGGGTCTGGGGCGGGCTAGTGGGCGACGGCGGCGGCGCCGTGCTCGTCGACGAGGGCGCCGGTGGTGAACCGATCGAGGGTGAACGGCTCGGCGTACGGGTGCGGCTTGCCCTTCGCCACGGTGTGGGCGAAGCAGAACCCGACACCGGGCGTGGCCTTGAACCCGCCGGTGCCCCAGCCGCAGTTGACGTAGAGGTTCTCCACCGGCGTGAGGCCGACGATGGGCGACGCGTCCGGGGTGACGTCGACGATGCCCGCCCACGTGCGCAGCAGGTGCGCCCGCGCGAACACCGGGAACAGCTCGAGGGCGGCGGCCATCTGGTCCTCGATGATGTGGAACGACCCGCGCTGCCCGTAGCCGGCGTAGGAGTCGATGCCGGCGCCCATCACGAGCTCGCCCTTGTGCGCCTGGGAAACGTAGACGTGCACGGCGTTCGACATGACCACGGTCGGGTGCACGGGTTCGAGCAGCTCCGACACGAGCGCCTGCAGCGGGTGGGACACGAGCGGCAGGTCGAAGCCGGCCAGCGCGGCGACCACGGACGAGTGCCCGGCGGCGCACAGCGCGACCTTGCCCGCGGCGATCCGCCCGCGCGTGGTCTGGACCGCGGTGACGCGGCCGCCGGTCGTCTCGATCCCGGTGACCTCGCAGTCCTGGATGAGGTCCACGCCCAGCGCGGCGGCCGCGCGCGCGAAGCCCCACGCCACGTAGTCGTGCTTCGCGATCCCCGCGCGCGGCTGGTAGGTGGCGCCGAGCACCGGGTAGCGGACGTCGGGTGAGGTGTCGACGATCGGGCAGAGTTCCTTCACCCCGGCCGGATCCACCCACTCGGCATCGATCCCGTTGAGTTTGTTGGCTTCCACCCGGCGGACGCTGTCCCGAACGTCCTGCAGGCTGTGCGCGAGGTTGAGCACCCCCCGCTGGCTGAAGAGGATCGGGTATCCGAGGTCTTCCTCGAGGCCCTCCCACAGCTTGAGCGAGTGCTCGTAGATGCCGGAGCTCTCGTCCCACAGGTAGTTGGACCGGATGATGGTCGTGTTGCGGGCCATGTTCCCGCCCGCGAGCCAGCCTTTCTCCAGCACGGCGACGTCGGTGATGCCGTGGACCTTGGCGAGGTAGTAGGCGGTCGCGAGGCCATGGCCGCCGCCACCGACCACGACGACGTCGTAGGAGCGCTTCGGTTCCGGGTTGTCCCAGAGGAAATCGGGGTGCTCGGGCAGGTCGGCGCCGCGGGTCATCGCGGGGCCTCCAACCCGGGGTGGAGCGGAAACCGTTCGGTGAACCTGGCCACGCGTCTGCGGCGTTTTTCGGTGACGTCGTCACTGAAGTTCTCGCCGGCGCTCAGCGCGATCGTCGCGGCCCACCGGTGCAGCTCGGCCCCGACGCCGGCGGCCACGTCCGGGTCGAAGGCCAGCGGGGAGCGGCCGAGCTCGGCGTCCGCTCGCCCGATCGTCGCGGTCATTCCTGCCTGCTCCCGTCCGTGCGCTTACTGGTCGACTTCTGATATATCAATCGTCGATGTAGAGTAGGCCGGGTGAGCACCCCGGTCAACAGCCCGATGCCCGTCAGCGGCCCGTCACTCGCCGAGCAGGCCTACCTGTTCATCCGCGACCGCCTCGTGATGCTGGACATCAAGCCCGGCGACCCGATCAACGAGGACTGGCTGGGCGACACGCTCGGCATGGGGCGCACCCCCGTGCGCGAGGCGCTCAAACGCCTCGAAACCGAGCGGCTCGTCGTCGCCTACCCGCGCCGCGGCACGTTCGCCACGGACGTCAACATCTCCGATCTGGCGCACATCTCCGAGGTGCGCCGCACGCTGGAGCCGATGGCGACGGCGGCCGCCGCACAGCGGGCTTCGGAAGCCGACCGAGCCGGCCTTACAGTGCTGCGCGAGCAGCTCGCCGAAAGCGATCCGGCCCACCCGGGTGACAACACCGAACTGCTGCGCACCGACCTCGAGCTGCACCGCGGCATCTACCGGTGCGTGCACAACCCGTTCCTGGAGGACACGCTCATCCACTACGACAACCTCGCCACCCGCATCTGGTGCGTGTTCCTGCCCCGCCTCAGCGGCATGGCCGGCCACGTGAACGAGCACCTGCCCCTGCTCACGGCGATCATCGAAGGCGACGCCAAGAAGGCCGCCGACCTCACTCTCGACCACGTGACCGGCTTCGAAACCGCGATCCGCGCGCTGATCTAGCGGCTACTCGCCGATCCGCGCGCGGACCCAGTCGTGGAACGCGCCGATGTGGTGCTCGCTGGGCACGAGGACCCCGCCGCGAGCGTACGAGCGCGAGCCCATCGCGAGCTGGCACCGTTCGCACGCCTCGAAGTCCTGCAGGTTCACGCGGTGGAACAGCTCCACCGAGCGCGTGAGGTCCACTCCGGACTCCACGACCTCCGGCAGGTACAGCCAGTCGCACACCACGAGGGTGCGGTCGGGGGCCAGCGGGACCATCCGGTGCAGGATCACGTGGTCCGGGACGAGGTTCACGAACACCTGCGGGCGGACGGTGATCGCGTAGTAGCGGCGGTCCTGGTGCTCGCCGACGCCCGGCAGCCGCGTGACGCCCGCCGTGCCGTCGACGGTGAACCCGGCGACGTCCGCGCCGAACTCGGCGCCGTGGCCCACGTAGTACTGCGCGGCGTAGCCCCCGGCGAACTCCGGCAGCACCTCGGTGAGCTCCGGGTGGATCGTCGCGCAGTGGTAGCACTCCATGAAGTTCTCGATGATCTGCTTCCAGTTCGCCTTCACGTCGTATTCGATGCGCCGGCCGAGCGAGAGGCCGTCGAGGCCGTACGCCTCGATCTCCGCCCGGCCGCCGAGGCGGTCGGACACGTCGGCCATCACGGTCTGCTCGAACGACGGCGGTTCCTCGGCCAGGCTGACCCACGCGTACCCGAGCCACTCGCGCACGGCCAGGCGCGTGAGGCCGTACTCGGTGCGGTCGACGTCGGGCATGCCGGTGAGGTTGGGCGCGGCGATCAGCTTGCCGTCCAGCCCGTAGGTCCAGGCGTGGTACCTGCACTGGAACGCACGCTTGACCCGACCTTCGGCGTCGGTGCACAGGCGGGCGCCACGATGGCGGCAGACGTTGAGGAACGCGTTCACCTCGCCGCCGCGCCCGCGCGCGACGAGCACGCTCTCGCGTCCGATTTGGACGGTTCGGAACGCGCCGGGCGCCGCCAGGTCCGCGCTGCGCACGGCGCAGAACCAGTCGTTCTCGAAGATCAGCTCCTGCTCGCGCGCGAAGATCCCCGGGTCGGTGTAGTAACGGCCGGGCAGCGTCGGCAGCAGGCTCTGCGGCAGGTCGGTGGTCGTCACCGGCGGTGCTCCTCTCGGGGCGGGACGATCGGTGCGGGAAGTTGTGGGGCACGACTGTGCGGACGTCGCCACCGGGCACGGTGCTCAGCGCCATGATCAGCACGGTGATCATGTTGCGCGATACGCGCCAGGTTGCTCTCTCCGGAACACAATGCGGGCCACCGCCGACGCTGTCAAGAACCGGGGTTTTCGCGTCACCCGATTACCTCACCGCAGGTGAAGCTGGTGCGCGGGCACGGTTTCCGCCCCGCGGGCAGCCCGGAGTAACCCGGGCGGTACGGCCAGTCCCGAGCGGGAACTTTTCAGAGGCACCGGCTCAGGCCGGCGGGCCTTCGATGGCGCGCCGGAACAAGGCTTCGATCTCCGGGCGGGCCGGGGGCGGATCGGCGAGGGCCGCCTGCATGAGCAGGCCGCAGAACAGCCCGGCGAGCAGCCGGCCGGTGAGCGGGTCGGTGCGGGAACCGAACAGCTGGATGAGGGCGTCGTCCCAGGCGGCGCTGGCCGGCCGGAGCCGCGGGCGGTGCAGGGCGGCCACGTAGAGGTCGTATTCGACGACGGTGTGGGGGTAGAGCTCGTGGAGGTAGCCCATGACGAGGTCGGCCAGGGCCGCGGCGAAGTCGGCGCCCGGGTCGAGCTGCTGCTCCCACTCGTGCAGCTCGCGCACGTTGTTCGCCGCGGCCGCGTGCAGGGCCACTTCGAGCAGGTCGTCGAGCGTCGCGAAGTGGTAGGTCGTCGAACCGAGCGGCACGCCGGCCGCCGCGGCGACCGCCCGGTGGGTGAGGCCGTCGATGCCGCGCTCGGCCACGACCTGGATGGCCGCCTTCGCGATCCGTGCGCGTCGCTCGGGGTCGTTCGGGCCCCGCAGCTTCCTGCGCCCGGCGGTGTCCCTCGTCGCCATCACCACCCAGCCCCTTCGCCGACCGGCCGTTCGCCGGCACCCGCGATCGTCGCACGTCCCCGGGCCGGGGCGGCGCGGATGGCGGGTGCCGGCCTCGGGAGCTCGTTGTGGACAGGTGTACACGCTTAGCGTACAAATGTACGCACTTGGAGTGCCGCGCGTCACACGCAGCGTGGCAACCGGCTCCGCGAGCTGCTGGGAAAGGCCTGATGAAGGACCTCCACATCGACGGAATCTGGACCGAAGCCGCCGGCGAGGCGCACTCGGAAGTGCTCAACCCCACCGACGGCGAAGTGTCCGCCACCGCGTCGGTGGCAGGCCCCGCGGAGGTCGCCGCCGCCGTCACCGCCACTCGCCTCGCCTTCGACGGCGGGCCGCGGCGAAGAACGACCGCGCAAGATCGCGCGGATCTGCTCACCCGCCTCGCCGCACTGCTGCAGCACGACCGCGAGGAGCTGGCCCGCACCGAGACCCTCGACACCGGCAAGACGCCGGCTGAGGGCCGTATCGACGTCGACGACGTCACCGGCGTCTTCCGCTACTACGCCGCACTGGCGGCCCACGACGCGGGCCGCGTGGTCGACGCCGGCGACCCGCGCGCGATCAGCCGGATCGAGCACGAGCCGGTGGGCGTGTGCGCGCTGATCGCGCCGTGGAACTACCTGCTGCTGCAGGTGCCGTGGAAGCTCGCCCCGGCGCTGGCCGCCGGCAACACGACGGTGCTCAAGCCGAGTGAAGTCACCCCGCTCACCACGATCCGGCTGGTCGCTTTGGCCGGGAAAGCCGGCGTGCCGCCCGGGGTGGTGAACCTGCTGCTCGGGCCGGGGCCAGGTCGGTGCGGCGCTGGTGCCCGATCCCGGCGTGGACCTGATCTCTTTCACCGGAGGGCTGACCATCGGCGAGAAGATCATGGCCGCGGCCGCGCGCGGAGTCCGCCGTGTGGCGCTGGAGCTGGACGGCAAGAACCCCGACGTGGTGTTCGACGACGCCGACTTCGACACCGCGCTGGACTACGGGCTCGCCGCCGCGTTCGTCCACTCCGGACGGATCTGTTCGGCCGGCGCGCGGCTGATCGAGCAGGACGGCGTGCACGACCGCTTCGTCGACGAACTCGCGCCGCCCGAGCGGACCGGATCAGGCTCGGCTCCGGGCTCGACCCCGCCGGCGAAGCGGGCCCGCACGTGCCCGAACAGCACCGGGCCGAGGTCGAGCGGGCCATCGCCGGGGCGCTCGCGGCGCGCGCGACACTCGCCGGCGGCACCCGGCCGTCGAACCCGCTCTGCAGCGCGGGTTCTTCCTGCGCCCCACCGTGTTCTCCGGGTGCACCCGGGACATGGCGGTGGTGCGCGAGTAGGTCTTCGGGCCCGTCGTCGCCGTCGAGCGGTTCACCGACGAGGACGAGGCGATCACCCTCGCCAACGACACGGACTACGGGCTCGCGGGCGCCGGGTGGACCTCGGACGCCGGGCGCGCGCAGCGCGTCGCCGCGGCCGTGCGCCACGGCACGGTGTGGATCAACGACTACCACCCCTCCCTGCCACAGGCGAAGTGGGGCGGGTTCGGCCGATCCGGCATCGGGCGTGAGCTCGGACCGTCCGGGCCGGCCGAGTACCGCGAGACCAAACACGTCTACCACGACATCGATCCCGTTCCGCAGCGCTGGTTCAAGGGCTGAGCCGCTCCCCCGACCCCCACCACGAGGACGAATCCATGACGACACGATCCAAACCGGCAGGCGGGGACCACTCCGACAGCTCCGAACTGGAAAAGTTCGGCTACCGCCAGGAGCTCGAACGCTCGCTCGGCTCGTTCTCCAGCTTCGCCGCCGGGTTCAGCTACATCTCGATCATGACCGGGGTGTTCCAGCTGTTCTTCTTCGGCTTCGGCTCGGGCGGCCCGGCCTTCATCTGGACCTGGCCGCTGGTGTTCCTGGGCCAGCTGGCGGTGGCGCTGTGCTTCGCCGAACTCGCCGGGCAGTTCCCGCTCGCGGGCTCGGTGTACCAGTGGGCCAAGCAGATCGCGAAACCCGCGACCTCGTGGCTCGCGGGCTGGATCATGATCATCGGCGCAATCGTGACGGCCGCGGCCGTCGCCGTGGCCTACCAGATCATCCTGCCGCAGGTGTCCACGGCGTTCCAGCTCGTCGGCAGCGACTCCGACGCCGGGCTCACGTCCACTCCCGGCGGCGCGCAGAACGCGATCATCCTCGCGCTCGTGCTCGTGGTGTTCGCGACGATCGTGAACATCATCGGCGTCAAGCTCATGGCGAAGATCAACAACTTCGGCGTCGCCGTGGAGCTCGGTGCGAGCGTGCTGCTCGTGATCGCGCTCGCCGTGCACATCAAGCGCGGGCCCGGGATCGTCTTCGACACCCACGGCGCGGGCAGCGGGCAGTCGCTGGGCTACCCCGGGGCGTTCCTGGTCGCGTCGCTGATGAGCGCTTACGTGTTCTACGGCTTCGACACCGCGGGCTCGCTCGCGGAGGAGACCACGAAGCCGTGCCGGCACGCGCCGCGGGCGATCATCCGCGCGCTGACGGCGGCGTTCGTCGTCGGTGGGCTGATGATGCTGATCGGGATGATGGCCGTGGGCGACCTCAACGCCGACGAACTGTCCACGTCGGGCATGCCGTACCTGCTCAAGAGCACGCTCGGCACCGGGCTCGGCGACGCGTTCCTGGTCTGCTCGGCCATCGCCATCACGGTGTGCTGCCTCGCGGTGCAGACGGCCGCGATCCGCATGACGTTCGCGATGGCGCGCGACGGGCGGCTGCCGTTCAGCCGGCGCCTGGCGAAGGTGTCGCCGCGGTCGAAGACGCCGGTCGTGCCCGCCCTGATCACCGGCGGGCTGACCGTCGTGGTGCTGCTGATCAACCTCGGCAACCAGCGTGCGTTCTTCGTGCTCACCTCGACGGCGATCATCCTGTTCTACATCCCCTACCTCATGGTCACGGGACCGATGCTGGTGCGCCGCCTGCGCGGGCACTGGCCGCGCCCGGACCACGGGCCCTACTTCAAGCTGGCCCGCTGGGGCACTCTCGTGAACCTCGTGGCGGTGCTCTACGGCCTGGGCATGACGATCAACCTCATCTGGCCGCGGGCCGAGGTGTACGGCGACGACCACTGGTACTTCCAGTGGGGCGCGGTCCTCATCACCGCGCTGATCGTGGTGGCGGGCGGGATCCTGCTGTGGGTCAAGCGCCGCCAGTGGGCCGCCGCGCACACCAGCGACGAGCACTTCCCGGAGGAACCGGCCGCCGGTTCCGTGGCCGGCTGAGGGACGGAGGAGACATGAGTACCGAGACCTACGACTTCGTCATCGTCGGCGGCGGGTCCGCGGGCTGCGCGCTCGCGAACCGCCTTTCGGCCGACCCCTCGAACCGCGTGCTGGTGCTGGAGGCCGGGCGCTCGGACGCGAAGTGGGACGTGTTCATCCACATGCCCGCGGCGCTGACGTTCCCGATCGGCAGCAAGTTCTACGACTGGGGTTACCGCAGCGAACCCGAGCCGCACATGCACCGGCGCCGGATCTACCACGCGCGCGGCAAGGTGCTCGGCGGGTCCAGCAGCATCAACGGGATGATCTTCCAGCGCGGCAACCCGATGGACTACGAGCGCTGGGCGGCGGATCCGGGAATGTCCGAATGGGACTACGCCCATTGCCTGCCCTACTTCCGGCGCATGGAAAACTGCCTGGCCGACTCGCCCGAGGGCACCTGGCGCGGGCACGATGGTCCACTGGAGCTGGAACGCGGCCCGGCGACCAACCCGTTGTTCGAAGCGTTCTTCGCCGCCGCCGAGCAGGCGGGCTACCCGCGCACCGACGACGTGAACGGCTACCGGCAGGAGGGCTTCGCCGCCTTCGACCGCAACGTCCGCAAAGGACGGCGGCTCTCGGCCGCCCGGGCGTACTTGCACCCGGTGCTGCACCGGCCGAACCTCACCGTGAAGACCCGGGCCTTCGTGTCGCAGGTGCTCTTCGACGGCACGCGCGCGATCGGCGTCGAATATTCGCAGGGCCGAGGCGCGCC
The DNA here is from genome assembly GCF_016889705.1 of Amycolatopsis sp. FDAARGOS 1241. Taxonomy (NCBI): domain Bacteria; kingdom Bacillati; phylum Actinomycetota; class Actinomycetes; order Pseudonocardiales; family Pseudonocardiaceae; genus Amycolatopsis; species Amycolatopsis sp. FDAARGOS 1241. Next base: position 4,041,559 of record NZ_CP069526.1, on the reverse strand, counting down.
GGGCGAGGTGTATGGCAAGGAGATCATCCTGTGCGGCGGCGCGATCAACACGCCGCAGCTGCTGCAGCTGTCGGGCGTCGGCAACGCGGGCGAGCTGGCTCGCCTCGGCATCGACGTCGTGCGTGATCTGCCCGGCGTCGGAGAGAACCTGCAGGACCACCTCGAGGTCTACATCCAGTACGGGTGCAGGCAGCCGGTGTCGATGCAGCCTTCCCTGGCGAAGTGGAAGCGGCCGTGGATCGGCGCGCAGTGGCTGTTCCTGCGTTCGGGCCCCGCTGCCACCAACCACTTCGAAGGCGGTGGGTTCGTCCGCGGCAACGACGAGGTGACCTACCCCAACCTGATGTTCCACTTCCTGCCCGTCGCGATCCGTTACGACGGGTCGGTGCCGGCGGGCGGGCACGGCTACCAGGTCCACGTGGGCCCGATGTACGCCGACACGCGCGGTTCGGTGAAGATCACCTCGACCGATCCGCGCACGCACCCGGCGATCCGGTTCAACTACCTGTCCACGGAGAACGACCGCCGCGAGTGGGTCGAGGCGGTGCGCGTGGCGCGGACCATCCTCAACCAGCCCGCGCTCGACGCGTACAACGACGGCGAACTCTCGCCCGGGCCGAGCGTGCAGACCGACGAGGAGATCCTCGACTGGGTCGCGAAGGACGCCGAGACCGCGCTGCACCCGTCGTGCACGGCGAAGATGGGCGTGGACGAAAAGTCCGTCGTGGACCCGGGCAGCATGCGGGTGCACGGCACCGAGGGCCTGCGGATCGTCGACGCTTCCGTGCTGCCCTACATCACCAACGGCAACATCTACGCGCCGGTGATGATGACCGCCGAGAAGTCCGCGGACCTGATCCTCGGCAACACCCCGCTGGCGCCGGTCAAGCAGCCGTTCTACCGCCACCAGCAGGCGTAACCCCGCCTCCCGCAGACCCGTGCCCCGTCCGGCGCACGGGTCTGCGGTGTGCCCGCGGCACGGCGTGAAAATCCGCGGCGGCCGATCGGCGGGAACCCCTTGACGGTATCCTGGCACTCGCCGCAAACTTGTTGCGTATCGCGTTCTCCGTTCCTTCATACGCAACAGACGACTCACAACCCACACCCCGAACTCCTCCCCGGAGGCCCTGATGCTGCGCGCGTGCACGGTAGACGAACTGCCCCCCGGCGAATCCGTCCGGATTGCGGGCCCGGAGCCGATCGCGGTGTTCAACGCCGACGGCGAGCTGTACGCGATCGGCGACACGTGCAGCCACCAGGACGCTTCGCTCGCCGACGGCTGGCTCGAGGGCTGCTTCGTGGAGTGCCCGCTGCACGCGGCGCTGTTCGACCTGCGGACCGGGCTTCCGTCGTGCCTGCCCGCGAAGGAAGCCGTGCGCACGTACGAGGTCCGCGTGGAAGCCGGCGTGATCTACGTGCTGGCGGAAGCGGCAGGCCGCGCCGAGGACGCGGCGTGAAGTCGGTCGCGATCGTCGGGGCGTCGCTCGCCGGGGCCCGCGCCGCGCAGGAGCTGCGCGCGCAGGGCTTCGCCGGGCGGGTCGTCCTCGTCGGCGAGGAACCCCACCTGCCCTACGACCGGCCGCCGCTGTCGAAGGCGTTCCTCGCCGGCACCGCGGACCGCGCCTCGCTCGACCTGCTCGACGCCGACGACCTCGCTTCGCTCGACCTGCGGCTCGGCACGCGCGCGGAACGCCTCGACCCCGCCACCGGGCGGCTACTGCTGTCCGACGGCGAGCTGGCGGTCGACGGCGTCGTGCTCGCCACAGGCGGGCGGGCGCGGCGGCTGCCCGGGACGGACGGCATCGCCGGCGTCCACCTGCTGCGCACGCTCGACGACGCGCTGGCCCTGCGCGAAGAACTGGTGCCGGGCGTTCGGATCGTGATCGTCGGCGCCGGGTTCATCGGTGCCGAGGTCGCGTCGACCTGCCGCGCGCTGGGGCTCGACGTGACCGTGCTCGAAGCGCTGCCCACGCCACTCGAAGGCGTGCTGGGCCCGCAGCTGGCCGAAGCGTGCGCGCGGCTGCACGAACGCCACGGCACCGTGCTGCGCTGCGGCGCGGCTGTCGACGAGCTGCTGACCAGCGGCGGGCGCGTCACCGGGGTCCGGCTCGCCGGCGGCGAAGACCTGCCCGCCGACGTCGTGGTCGTCGGCATCGGCATGGTGCCCGCGGCCGAGTGGCTCGCGGACTCCGGCCTCGAGGTCGGCAACGGCGTGCACGTGTCCGCCGGGCTCGTCACCGCGCTGCCGAACGTGGTCGCCGTCGGCGACGTCGCCGCGTACACCTCGGCCGAAACCGGGCAACGCCACCGGCACGAGCACTGGACCAACGCGAGCGAACAGGCGGGCGTCGCCGTCGCGAACCTGCTCGCGGGCACGACCACCCGCCACTACACGCCGAGCGGCTACGTCTGGTCGGACCAGTATGCGGGCACGCTGCAGCTCGCCGGAAACCCGCGCCCGGACGACGAGGTCGTGTTCGAACTGGGCGGCCCGGACGACGCCGCGTTCGTCGCGACCTACCGGCGCGACGGCGCCACTGTGGGGGTCTTCGCGCTCAACAGTGCCAAGCTGTTCACGCGGTTGCGCCGGCAGGCGCTGCGGCGGCCGGCGCCCGTCGCCTGACGGGAAGGGAGCGCCGGCAACTGCAGTACTTCCGGCGGTCGTCGACCGCGGTGGCTTCACCAGCACGGCGCGCCGGCTGCACGCGGCGCAGCCATCGCTCTCGCACGCCGTACGCGGGCTGGAGAAGGAGCTGGGCGGGCTGCTGTTCCACTGGCCGGCCCACGGCGCCGCCCTCACGCCCGCCGGCGAGGCGCTCGTCGGGCCGGCCGGTCGGATCCTGCTCGACCTCAGCACGGCCGACGCGTCCCTGCGCGAAAGTGCTCGGCCTCGGCGGCGGGACGCTCGACCTCGCGTCGCAGCCCACGCTCGCCGTGGACCCGCCGGCCCGCCTGCTCGGCCGGTTCTACGCGCCGCACCCGTGGGGGTCCGTGCGAGTGCGGGCTCCGGAGACGGGCTTGGACGTCGTCGGCCGCGTGCGCGACGGGCAGACCGAGGTCGGGCTCGTCGAGTCCGGCGCCGAGACGGCGGGGCCGGCCTGCCGGGACCTCGCCGCCCAGGAGGGGTTCACGGTGCTGCCCGCGCACGCGCCTGCGCGCTCGCCACTGCCCGTGACCGAGCTCGCCGGGCTCGACGTCGTCGCGACCCGCCCGGCACCGCGACGCAGTGGCTCGTCGAGGAAGCGCTGCGCGGCACGGCCGAACCGCGGCTGGTCGTGGAGATCCAGCACCGCGCGATGATGGTGCCGCTCATGCTCGCCGGCTCGGGCGCGGCGTTGGTACCCCGAGCCATGGTCGAGGACGCCCGCCGCCAGGGCGCGGTGACCGTGCCGCTCGGCCCGCTCTGGTGCGCCGCGGCCGGATGGTGTGGCGGCCCGGGCGGCTCTCCCCTGCCGCCGAACGGTTCCTGGCCCTCACCGCGGTGGCGCGCGCTCGGCCGGCGCGTCGCCGAGCTCGCCGGCGGGCAGCGCGCCCAGGTGGCGCTGGGCGGCGCCCTGGCCCGGCGACCGGGGCTGGCCGTCGACGAGCCGGTGGCGAGCCCCGAACCGCTCGCGCGGCGCGAGCTGATGGGCGTGCTCATGGTGGCGAAGGCCGACCACGGCTGCCGCTCGCCGGTGACGTCGACGAGCTGATGACCACGCACACGGCGCTCACCGGCCTGTCGTCCACTGTGGACCACATCGGCGGCCGGGTGGTGGCCGGGGAAACCCGGGGAGCCGCACCGTCTCTGCTGGTGCCGGGGCCGCGGCCAGAACTGACCCGGGCTGGCGGGCCGAGCCGGTATCGCTCGAGACGCTGGTCCTGCACCGCCTCGCGACCGGTCAGGCGAAGGGGGCCGCCGCGTGATGCGGTCCTCCTGGCGCCAGGAGGACCGCGTCCGCCTCCCCGCTCTCGCCGCCCTGTTCGTGTTGCCGGCCGCGGGTCACGTCGGGATGGGGCCGGCACGTGCGGTTCGTTGCCCGCGGCCGATCAGCCCGGCTGCTTCGGCGGCGCATCCGATCCGCGGTGCGCGTGGCCCGGCTGATCGCCTTCGTGCACAACTACGGGCAGCCGCTGCTCCACGCTGCTGCCGCCCGCGCTCGGCAGCTTCCTCGGCACCCCGCTCGGGGCCGCCGAACTGGAGCACCACACCTACAGCTTCGCCGGGACCCAGTCGGTCACCCGGAGCCGCTGGCTCGGCTCCCGGCTGCTGCTCGGCGGCGCGTTCTCGGTGGCCCACGGGCTGGTGTTGGCGGCCACGCACGAGTGGTGTTTCGAGCCCTCGACGCCCGGCCGAGGGCTGGTGTCCGACGTTCGACGTCGGGCTCGCGTCGTTCCCGCTGACGTGCCTGTCCGGGTTCACACTGGGCGTCGCCGGCGGGGCGGTGTTCCGGCGGACGCTCGCGGGCGCGTGGTCGCTCGCCCGGGGTTCGTCCCGGTGGTCGTACTCACCGAGCAGACGCCCGCCGGCGATCTCCACGCCGGCACGGAGGTGTTCCGCGACGGCGCGGGCGCGATCGACGGCCACGACGAAAACCTCGCGCCGGCGCGGGTGCCGCGGCCGCCCGCGCCCGGCGTGGAACCCTGGACACGGTGGCGCGGGCCGGGTTCACCCGGCAGTACCCCGTGCAGCCGGCCGGCCGGTTCTGGTCGCCGCAGCTGTGCGGGTCCGGTCTGTTCGTGCTGCCGACCGCGGGCTGCGTGGCCCTGACCTTCTGGTGGGTGCGCCGGCGCCTGGCCTGAGAGCCAGCACGGCGTGCCGCGCGGCCGAGCGGGTGAGCACCTGGGCGCTGTCGAACCCCGGGGGCACCCGTCCGGCGCACAGGTCCTCGCGCACGGCCCGCGCTCTCGCCACGTGCCGGACGAACGACCGGCTCCGCACCACCCGCGCCCGGCGGCGCTGCCCCGCCAGGGCCTGGTCGGCCGTGGCGTCAAGCCACAGCAGCCGGGCCGGACGCCGGGTACCCGCGGCCACGGCGGTGAGCCAGCGCCGCGTCGACGACCGCGTGGCGGGTTCGTGCACCACGAGCGGGCCGCGGCGCAGGGCCGCGGACAGCACGATCCGCGCGCGGTGGCACAGGTGGACCACCGGCCGGTAGAGCCGGTACGGCACGGCGGCGGGCACGACCGCGTCGAGCCGCCGCCGCACCTGGTCGGAGTCGAGCACGCGCAACGGGCCGGCGGCGCGGCGGAGCATCGTCGTCTTGCCCGCGCCGGGCAAGCCGGCGACGACGAGCAGGTCCCGGCGTCCGAGTTCGATCACTGTGCGAACCATGCCGCGACAACGAACGGTCGAAAGTAAAGGTTCCTTTACCCTCGGCTGGGCCACGATGGATCCATGGACGACGTCGAGATCCGCCCCGCCCGTCCGGTCGAACTCGAAGCCGTCGCCGGGTTGCGGTGGCGATGGGTGGCCGAGCGCGACGGGCTCCCGGAAGAAGAACGCGCCGGTTTCGTCGATGCCTTCGCCGCGTGGGCCCACGACAACACCGCGACGCACCGGTGCCTGGTCGCGGTCCGCACCGGCACGGTGCTCGGGATGGGCTTCCTGGCGATCACGCCGCGAGCGCCGACGCCCGCGGCCGTCGCGCGGTCCTCCGGGGATCTCCAGTGCGTCTACGTCGTGCCGGAGGGCCGCCGCGACGGGCTCGGCGGCCGGCTCATCGACGCGCTCCTGCGCCTGGCCGCCGAGCTGGGGCTGGAGCGCGTCACCGTGCACTCGTCGGCGCGGGCCGTGCCCGCGTACGAGCGGCACGGGTTCGCGATGTCCCCGAAGCTGCTGCAGGTCAGTCCGGCCCGCTGAGCCCGAGGTCCCGCAGGATCTGCTCCGTTGGCGCCGGCCTGCACCGGCGTGCGTTCGAGCTCCGTGCGTGCGGTGCGCACGAACCCGATGGCGGGCAACGGGCACTCCACCGGATCAGCCGCGTTCCACAGTGGACAGTTTCGTGAGGGTGTCCACGAGGGACGTCCACGCGGGGCCGTCCGGCGCCACCACGTCGAAGTGCCCGGCCCCGGGGGCGACGAGCAGTTCCGCGCCGGTGTTCCCGGCGTACGCGCGTGACAGCTCCACCGGAAGGGCCGTATCACGATCGCCGTGCAGCACCACCACCGGCACGTCCGGCCGGCCGAGCGCTGCCGGGTCGGCGGCGGCGTAGCGCTCCGGGACGTCTTCGGGGCCGCCGCCGAGCAGCGCCGCGACGGTGCCGCCGGGCTCCCGCCGCGACGCGTCCGCCAGGTCGGCTACGGGGGCCAGCGCGACGACACCCGCGAGCGCGGCGACGCCGTGCGCGGCCCACAGCGCCAGGGTGCCGCCGGCGGAATGGCCCAGCACCACCGTTCGCGCGACGTCCACGCGGCCGGGCCGCTCCGCGTCGATCAGCCGCGGCAGGGTGGCCACGGCGAGGGCGACGTCGTCGAAGGTCGCGGGCCAGCCGCCGCCACCTCCGACGCGGCGGTACTCGACGTTCGCGACGGCGAACCCGTGCCGCGTCAGGGCGCGCACCACCGGGTCGAGGTAGGTGCGGTCGATGTCGGCAAGCCACGAGCCGCCGTGCAGCGCGAGGACGAGCGGGGCGGCGAGGTTCGGCGGAAACACGACGTCGGCGAGGTGATCGGGCTCGGGCCCGTAGCGCACGGCGAGGTCCATGCGGCCAGCCTAGGCCCGGACCAGCTTCGCGAGCCGCGGGACCAGCACCAGCGACGCGAGCGCCAGGCAGCCGCCGGCGACGATCGGCGCGCGGACCCCCGCCGCTGTCCCGAGCACGCCGCCCAGCGCGGCGCCGACCGGGATCCCACCCCAGCCGATCAGTCGGTACGCGCTGCTCACGCGGCCGCGCAGCTCACGCGGGACGAGCCGCTGGCGCACCGACACCGCCTGCACGTTCCAGACGACGATGCCGAAGCTGCCCAAGGCGTACATCGCGGCGACGAGCACCACCGACTTCGCCAAGCCGGCCACGACCAGCGCGACGCCGATCGCGGTGATCGCCACGGCGATCCGGGCGCCGAGCCCGAGCCGGGCCTTCAGCGGTCCCGCCGCGACCGACCCCACCAGCCCACCGACCGCGCCCGCCGCGAGCACGAGCCCGTAGCCGAACTCCGGCGCACGCAGCGTCTGCACGACGAGCAGGACCAGCACGGACGTCGCGAGCTGCACCGCCAGCGCGGCCACGGCGAGTTCGCAGGCGAGCAGGCGCAATCCGTGGTGGCCCCACAACCACCGCCCGCCTTCGGCGATGTCCGCGCGCATCGACGTCGTGCGCGGACGGAGCGCGCCGGGTCCGGCACGCACGGACCGCACCAGCAGCGCCGCGAGCGCGAACGACACCGCGTCCACCACCAGCGGCGCCCCGGCGGCGGCCGCGAAGAGCGCCGCCCCCAGCGGCGGCCCGAGGAGCTGCAGCCCGACCACCTGGCTGCCCTGCAGCCGCCCGTTCGCCGCGTCGAGTCCCTCGCCCGCCACAACGTCCGGCAGCAACGCCGTGGCGGCGTTGTCGAACACGGTCTCCGCGCACCCCACCACGAACGTCAGCGCGGCGAGCACCCACACCGGAGGCGGGCTCACGAACACCCACGCCGCCACCGCCGCGACCAGCGCTGCTCGGGCGGCGTCCGTGCGCCACATGAGCCTCCGCCGGTCGTGCCGGTCCGCCAGCGCCCCGCCGAACAGCGAGAACAGCACCCACGGCACCGACCCGGCCACCGCGACCGCGCTCACGGCCCCCGGCGTCGGCGCCACGGTCGCCGCGAGCAGCGGCAGCACCGCCACCCGCACCCCGTCGCCCAGCACGGACACCGAGGACGCCGCCCAGACTTTCGCGAACTCCCGCCCCAGCGCGGGCCGCTCACCCTGCTTCGCCGCCACCCGGCCATCCTGCCAGGAACCGGCGGCGGAGGTTCAGACCAGCGGCGGCCCTGCCGGCCCGAGTGACATACCACCGGTGCCCAAAGGATTACCGGCCGAGGGCAATCTCGCTTGCCCTCGGTTACCAAGACACACCTGCTACGGGTATGCCACGACGATGCCCGGCACCCGCGCCGTGACCGCGTCGTCGACCATGGTTTCCGCGCGCCGCAACGCAAACGTCAGCACCGCGAGCACGATCCCAGGCGCCGCGCATCGAACCCCACCACGACCAAGGCGGTTCGGCTTCCCCACCACCACGCGGCTCCGACTGCTCGCGCCGTCGGTTTCAGGGCCCCCGGCGAGTCAAGGCGCCGGGGCAGCTCCCGGGGATCTCGAGCGACCGGGCACCGCAGGTCGCAGACCGGGCGGTGCGCGGGCACGGGGAAGGCAACCTGATCATGAGCGCACTCCACGGGAGCGCGATCGCCACCCTGGTCGAACGCAGCGCCCGGTATGTGAGGCTGCTGCACCTGCCCCACGGCTACACCCCGACACTGGTCGGTGATGCTCGGATCGCGAAGATCGCGACACGCCTGAACAGTCGCGGCGATCGTTGAGCCGTGGCCAGGGCAGTGAGAAGCACCTGCACGGCCACGGCAACGGCAACGGCCACCAGCAGGCAGGCTACTTCTGCGACCCGCACGCGCCGTGGCAACGCGGATCCACGAGAACACCAACGGGCCGCCAGTACTTTCCCCAGGACACCGATCTCGCCGGCCACACCGCTGAGCACCTGGACGCGGTCGCGGCCGCGCTCAATGACCGCCCTCGGACGACCCTCGGCTGGGACAGCCCCGCCGAACGCAGGACACAACCACCCGATACCGGCACGATCAACAGTGTCACAAAGACCGCGAGAAACCGCCCACCCAAGGGGCTTCCCCGTCCATTTCCATCGGCCCCCACCGACAAAACCGCTTGGTAACTGCCAAGCCGGCTCAATCCTGCGGATGGATACGACCCCTATGGACAACCGGCAACTTGACTGGACACAGTAAGCGGAACCCGCGAGACGAGCACGCGATTTGCTTCGCCGCAGTGCGGCAACCCCAAACGCCAGGCCAGCGGCAGGGTTTCAGACCCGTGAACGACCCCGGGCTGCGAGACCGTCCGCCCCGCAGCCCGGCAACTCCCTACTTCACCACTTCCACCACGTCGCCCGGGTGAAGGGAGTTGTAGAACGCCACCGCGTCGGCGTGGGAGAGGTGGACGCAGCCGTGCGACTGCACTTTCAGGCTGCCCTGGTGGAACGCGACGCCGGTGGTCGTGAAGAAGACCGAGTACGGCATGGGGCCGTTGAACTGCTTGCTGTAGTGGTCGATGTCCTTGTACTGCACGCGGAACGTGCCACTCGGCGTCGGAAAGGCCGGTTTGCCCGCCGTGATGGGGACGCCGCCGCGGAGCACGGAACCGTGGTCCACCAGCCAGGCCGTGCCGGTGTGCAGCTGGACGCAGGCTTTCGCCGCGGCGCTGCACGGTGCCGTGGCCGCGCTCGCCTCACCCGCGAAGCCGATGGTGGCCGCGGCCGCCGCCGCGCCCGCCGCGAGCGCTGTGATCCTCCACTTCATCGCCTTGCCTCCCGTCTCTCACTGGGAGCATTCCCCGGTCGGCGATCTTCCAACCATCGTGCTACTCAGAGGGTGCGCCAAGCCAGCGGTGACAACGCCACCGCGGCTTCGGCCACGCGGCGCGCCGTGTCCGTGACCAAGCCCGCTCGCGCCGACGAAATCCATTCCTCCACTGTGGACACCCCCACCGCTCGGTACTCCAGCGCCTGCAGCAGCATTTCGAGCTTGTCGGCGTCCTTCGCGCAGCGGGCTTCCACCGTGGACCGGCCTTCGTATTCGGCCACGGCAGACCGCACGGCCGAACCCGAACGCGCGGGCAGCGCGGCCGTTTGATCAGCGGTGATCTTGCCCGGATCCGGTTTCACGAGGTACGGCTGCGCCGAATGCGGCAGGTCACCCGTGCGGGTCTCCTGCGTGTCGTGCCACAACGCGAGGAACGCCGCCCGTTCGGGCGACGCGCCTTCCTCGGCGGCCAGCACGGCGGCGAGCTGCGCGGCCCGCACGCTGTGCTCGGCCACCGATTCCGGGTCGCGCACGCCGGCCTGCCACCACCCCGTGCGGCGGACGCGCTTGAGCACGCCCAGTTCGTAGCCGAAGGCAGCCAGCGCGGTGGCTTCGTCAGCCATGTCTTCCCCACTCCCCGGGTCGGTGATCTCCGACGCCCAGCCTAGGCGCCGCCGACCTCGAAGCCCCGACCCAGCCGGGTTCCCGACGCCGGTCCGCGGCCTCGAAGCCGATCCGGGCCGGAAACCGCACCGCGCGTCACTCCTTGACCGCGCCCATCGTGAACCCGGCGACGAACCGGTCGAGGAACCAGGTGAACACCAGAGCGATCGGCACGGCCACCAGCACGGTCGCGGCCTGCAACGATTGCCAGAAGAACACGTCACCGCGCACCAGCTGGGTCGGGACGCCGGTGCTCACCGGCATCTGGTCCGTCGGCGCGACGAAGGCGAGCGCGTAGATGAACTCGCTCGCGGTCAGGGTGAACGCGAACACGACCACCGCGACGATGCCGGGGTACGCGAGGGGCAGGACGGCCCGCACGAACGCGCCCACCCGGCTGTATCCGTCGACCATGGCCTGCTCTTCGATGTCCTTCGGGATGTTCTTGAGGAATCCCATGAGCAGCCAGACCGAGACCGGAATGGTGATCGTGGGGTAGATCAGGACCAGCGACCACGTCGAGTCCTGCAGCCCGACCGCCACCACGATCCGCGTCAGCGCGAGGAACAACAGGCTCGGGGGCACGAGGTAGACGAGGAAGATGCCGATCGCCATCGCCCCGGACCACGGCCGGTCCAGCCGGGCCAGCGCGTAGGCGGCCGGCAGGCCGAGCACGAGCGTGATCAGCACGACCAGGATCCCGACGAGCAGGGTGTTCGCCACGAAGGTCAGGAACTCGGTGTCGGTGAACAGGTAGGTGACGTGGTCCGCGGTGGGCGGCCGGTTGAACACGAAGGGGTTGTTCTGCGGGTTGTACAGATCGCGGTTCTGCTTGAACGCCGTGATCAGGCTCCACAGGAAGGGCGCCGCGCAGCTCAGCGCAGCCACGATCGCCGCCAGGTACAGGCCCACCCGGGCGAGCACGTGCCGCCTGGCGTACCGCTGCCGCAGCCGGCCGGCCTCCTCGGCGGTGGTCATCGCACCTCGATCCGGCGCACCGCGCGCAGGATGAGCACCGCCGCGGCGAGCAGCAACGGGAACAGGAACAGCGCGATGACGGCGCCCTGGGCGACGTCGCCGCCGTCGATGCCGCGGTAGAACGCCCAGCTGGCGAGCACCTGGGTGGCGTCGTTCGGGCCGCCCCGGGTGAGCACGCGGACCACGGCCATGTCGGTGAACGTGAAGATCGCGCCGAACAGCGCGGCGACCGCCGCCACCGGGAGCACCAGCGGGATCGTGATCTCGAACATCCGCCGCCAGTACCCCGCCCCGTCGACCCGCGCGGCCTCGTCGATGTCCTTGGGGATGGCCATCAACCCGGCCATCATGATCACCGCGGCCAGCGGCGTCAGCCGCCAGACGTGGACCGCGATCACCGAGGCCATCGCCAGGCCCGGCCGGCCGAGCCAGTACACGTTCTCCGCCGGACCGAGCGCGCCGAACTGCCGCAGCATCCAGTCGATCGGCGAGTAGATGGAATCCAGCAGCCAGAGCCACGAGATCGACGACAGGGCCACCGGCGTCGTCCACGCCAGCAGGACGAGGAACCGGACCACCCATTTGCCGCGGAAGTCCGCGATGAGGATGTTGGCGAGCACCTTGCCCAGCACCACGATCAGGACCATCGAGATCAGGGTGAACACGAACGTGTTGCCCAGGGCCCGCCAGAACACGGGATCGTGGAAGACCCGCGAGAAGTTGCGCAGGCCGACGAAATCGAAGGAGGGGTCCCCGGCCGTCACGTCCGAGAACGCGAACGCGATGGCGAGCACGAACGGAACGCCCACCAGCGCAACGATGTAGACGATGCTGGGCAGCAGGAAACCCCACGCCAGCAGGCCGTCGCGGTCCGCCAGGCGGCGCCGCGCCGGGGCGGTCGCGGGGCTGGTGACCGTGTCGGTAGTCGTGGCCATCTCACCCACCGTCCACGCGGACCGGCTCGGCGCGTTGCCCGCTGGCGGAGTCGAAGAACCGCAAGCGCGCGCCGGGCACGGCGAACTCGTGTGTCTCGCCCACCACGATCGCGGTGTCCACTGTGGCCGGTAGCCGGGCGACCACCCTGGTGGGCTCACCGATCCGGGACACCGTGCCGTACACGTGCCGGTCGCCGGAGAGGTACTCGAGCCGCTCCACGGCCAGCGGCATCGTGACCCGCTCGCCGGCCGGGACGTTCTCGACCGGCAGCAGGTGCTCCGGGCGGAACCCGACCAGCTTGCCGTCGTGCGGGATCAGGTTCATCGGTGGCGAGCCGATGAAGGTCGCCACGAAAGTGTCGGCCGGATCGTCGTAGACCTCCACCGGAGGCCCGGCTTGGCGCACCTGGCCGGCGTTGAGCACGGCGATCCGGTCGCCCAGCCCCATCGCCTCGGCCTGGTCGTGAGTCACGTAGATCGTCGTGGTTCCCACGTCCTGCTGGAACCGCTTCAGCTCGTCCCGTGCGCTGGCCCGCAACTTGGCGTCCAGATTCGACAACGGCTCGTCGAGGAGGAACACCTGGGGATCGCGCACCAGTGCCCGGGCCAGTGCCACGCGCTGGCGTTCGCCACCGGAGAGCTGCCGCGGCTTCCGGTGCAGCAACGGGTCGAGGCCCAGGAGCTCGGCCGCCCAGCGGGCCTTGTCCTCGCGTTCCTCCTTGGCCATGCCCACGGCCCGGAGCGGGAACACGATGTTGGCCAGCACCGTCTTGTGCGGGTAGAGGGCATAACTCTGGAACACCATCGCGATCTGGCGCGCCCGGGGTGGCAGTCCGGTCACCACGTGCCCGTCGATCAGCACGTCGCCGCTGGTCGGCCGTTCCAGCCCGGCGATGGTCCGCAGCAGGGTCGTCTTGCCGCAGCCCGACGGGCCGAGCAGCACCAAGTACTCCCCGGCCGCAGCGGCCAGACTGACCTGGTCGATGGCGGGCCCGTGCGCACCGTCGAATTGCTTGACCAGGTCGCGAACCTCGACGACCGCCATCGTGCTCAGCCGCCGACGAGCCCGGCGGCACGCCACTTGGTGAAGATCGCGTTGATCTGCCTCTCCGCCTCGGCGACAGATTGCTGCGGGGTGGCTTCTCCGCGTACCGCCCGGGCGAACATGTTGGGGATGACGAAGGTGCTGAACACCTCGCCGATGGCCGTGCTGGCCGGGCCCGGGTAGCCGATGTTGGCACTCCACGGGACGGCGTCGGCGAGAAGCTTCAGCTTGTCGGCCGGCCGGGAGCCGAACGGGTCGTTCGCGAGCCAGTTCGGCGCCTCGGGGGTCAGTGCGGACCACGCGGAGAAGTCGTACAGCTTCGACTGGTAGCTCGCCGAGGCGAAGTTGGCGGTGTAGTGGAGGAGGAACTCCTTCGCCGCGGGCACCGCGGTGGCGTGCTGCGGGATGATCCAGTTGTACAGCACGTGCTGCGCGGCCAGCGCGGTCGCCGGCCCGCGCAACGCCGGGACGAAGAAGGTGTCGTCGGCGACGCTCGGGTTCGTCGAGGCCGCGGTCCGCCAGGCGGAGATCGAGTTGACGATGTAGGACAGCTTGCCGGCGACGAGCCCCTGGTTGTTGCTCGCCGCGTTCCAGGAGAAGATCTCGGGCGTCATGGCCTGCCCGTAAAGTTTCGTCATGTACTCCACGGCCGCGATCGTCCGCGGCGAGTTGATCGTGACCCGCTCGTTCGCGTCCTGCTCGGAGGCGCCGTAGGACCACATCAGCGCTCGCAGCACCATGTTGGAGTCGATTTCCTGGGACATGCCGAGGCCGAGCGGGATTCCCTTGCTGTTCTTGATCTGCGCCGCGCCCGTCAGCAGCTCGTCCCACGTGGCCGGGCCGTTCGGCAGGCCGACGGGTTCCCACAGCGACTTGCGGTAGTTGCCCGGGTCGGGTACCCAGCCCGGCGAATACGCGTAGAACTTGCCAGTGGCGGGGTTGAGGCTCGACTTCTCGCACAGCGGCAGCTGCTTGCCCCAGCGCCGGGTCGCTTCGCTGACCAGGTCCCGCTGGTCGAGCACACTCGGCTCGAACTGCGAGAGCGTCGCGATGTACTGGATGAGGTCGTGGCCCTGGCGCGCCTGGATTTCGGCCGCGATCCGGGTGGGGATCTGCGCCTGGTCGATGTGGTCGACGGTCACGTTGACGCCGACCCGGGAGCCCCAGTCGCGCGCGAACCGATCGAACCACACGTCGTGGTTCGGGACGAAGTGGCTCCAGAGAAGGATTTTCAGATCACCGGAGAGCTTTGTGGACGGTTCACTGAAGATTTCCTTCGGGGCCTGGCCACCGGTGTTCCCGCCGTTGTCCTCCTCGGAGGCGCAGGCGCCCAGCGCCACCGAACCCAGTGTGATGGCGGCTGCCGCGCGCAACACGTCCCGCCTGCTGTGCTGTGAAGTGAGGAAGTCGCTCATCACCGACTCCTCCCTCTCGTGAAAAGGAGGCAGATGAGTCTAGCCGATACCCCACAGCGCGGCAGTGTGAAGCGAATGCCGGCGATGACCTGCGACGTCGACCGCGCCGGATGCCGACGGGCCTCAGGGGTTGAGCACGCGGTCCTGGTAGAAGCGGGTGATGTGGTCGGCCACGAGGTCGGCCGCGCGATCCCCGTCGCCGGCCTCGATGGCGCGCAGGATCGCCTCGTGCTCCGTCACCAGGTCGCCCGCGACGGCGCGCCAGTCGGGCAGCCGCGCGAACGCCGCCGCCATCTCCGACTCGACGGCGCCGCGCAGCGCCTGCATCAGGTCGGTGGCCAGCGCGTTGCCCGAGATGCGGGCGATGCTCACGTGGAATTCGGTGTCCAGCGCGTTGAACTGCTGGTATTCCTGGTCCGCCGCGCGCATGCCGTCGACGAGCCCCGTCAGCCTGGCCACGTCCTCGGGCGTGCGGCTCGCCGCGGCGCCGCGGGCCGCGTTGCGCTCCAGCTGAACGCGCGTCTCGACCAAGTCGGCCAGGCTGATGCGGGCGAGCGCGAGGTGCAGCCGCAGCAGATTGGTCAGCGCCGGGGTGGAGCGCGCGGTGACGACCGACCCGGCGTCGGCGCCCGAACCCGTGCGGGCCTCGATGATCCCCATCGCCTCGAGGGCGCGCAGGGCTTCGCGGACGCTGGTGCGGCTCACGCCGAGCGCGCTCACGAGTTCCCGTTCGCTGGGCAGCTTCTCCCCCGCGCGCAGGCTCCCGTCGAGGATCTTCTCCTCGATCTGCGCCAGCACCTGTTCGTGCATCCGCACTCGGCGGACCGGCTCCCAGGCCGCCTCGGACGTCATGACGGGTCCCTCGACATCCCCATGATGGTCACGCTCCTCCTCGGGTTCGTGCGACCCGCTCAAGGATGGACGCGGCGAGAGGGTCTGCCTGCGGACCCCGCCGGGCGGGGTCCGATCACAGTGGCGCGACCGGCCCGGAATCTCACCGGAGTTCCTCTTCACCGCGTAGTGCTCACTCAAGGTAATCGGAGCTCGCCGGTAGTGTCAATATGACCTCTTTGTTGGTATGACCACACTAGTCGGCACAGGACCCGACGAACCCGAGCGACCGTTCGTGCTCCTCCGCGCGGAACGCGAAGGCCAGCAGGACCTCACTCACCCGGTCGAGGACGGCCGCAGCGTCGTCCGGCGCCTCCCGCGCGGCCCGGCGCAGCACCGCCCGCGCGAGTTTCAGCAGCCCGGCCGCGGCGCTGAGCCCACCCAGTACCGCGAACCCGCGCGGGACCACGACACCGCCGTGGTCCCGCGCGGCTCGCCACAGCCGCGGCAGCTGCGGCACCGGCATTCCCGCGGCGAGGGCCTCGGCGAGCTCGATCAGCTCGTACTGCACCTCCAGCAGCACCGCTTCGTCGGCGGCCGGCAGCGAGCACGTGGAGACGGCCGCGCCGATCGCGGAGTTGGCCTCCTCCACGGCGTCGCTCGCCACCGCCCGGTTCACGGCACCATCCACGACAGCACCGGGGTGGACTGCAGGAACACGAGGATGCACATCAGCGGCACGAACACCGCCGAAGCGGCGAGCACCCGCCGGAACAGCAGGCCCTCCTTGCCGGCCAGCCCCACCGCGCTGGCGCCGATCGCGAGGTTCTGCGGGCTGATCATCTTCCCGAGGACGCCGCCGCTGCTGTTCGCCGCCGCCATCAGCACCGGCTGCAGCTGCGCGCCGTGCGCGGCCGCGACCTGCAAAGCGCCGAAGAGCGAGTTCGACGACGTGTCCGAACCCGTCACCGCGGTGCCGAACCAGCCGAGCAGCGGCGACAGCAGCGCGAACAGTCCACCGGCACCGGCGAGGAACAGCCCGAGCGTGGCCGTCTGCCCGGACATGTTCATCACGTAGGCGAGCGCGAGCACCGCCATCACCGTGAGCCCGGCCGTGCGCAGCTGCACGACCGTCTGCCCGTACGCACGCACCGCCTCCCGCAGCGGCACCTTGAGCAGGAACGCCGACACGACCCCGGCGATGAACAGCACCGTGCCGCTGTCGGCGAGCCAGTCGAACTTGTACGACACCAGGCTCAGCGGTTTACCCTCGGCCGTCACGATGTGCAGGCCGGGCCGGCTGAACGTCTTCGTCGTCGACGCGAGTGCCGCGGCCACCACCGGGATCGCGGCCACCGAGAACAGCACGATGATCGTCGCGTATGGCGCGAACGAGCGAACCTGGTCGGCCCGCGAGTCCACGACGGTCCGCTCCCGCACCGCCGTCGTCGCCGCGGCCGCGGTGACCGCGCCGCCGCCGGAGCCGGGCCCGCTCGGTACGGGCGCCGTGCCGCCATCGCCGGGTGCCCGGTCCGGCGCGTCCGCCGGCTTCGGCTTCCAGAACCGCAGCAGCACGAGCACGGCCGCCGCGGACACCAGCGACGCCGCGATGTCTGTCAGCTGCACCGGGCCGAAGTTCGCCATCAGGTACTGCACGACCGCGAAGCTCACGCCGCACACGATCGCCGCGGGCCACGCCTGCCGCAGCCCGCGCCGCCCGTCCAGCACGATCACGAGCACCAGCGGCACGATCAGCGCGAGGATCGGCACCTGCCGGCCGGTCATGGCCGCGAGGTCGTGCAGTGGCAGGCCGGTCACCTTGGCGAGCGTGATCACGGGCAGCGCCACGGCGCCGTACGCGACGGGCGCGGTGTTGGCGATGAGCGCGACCGTGGCCGCCTTCAGCGGTTTCAGCCCGACCGCCACGAGCATCACCGAACAGATCGCGACCGGCGCCCCGAACCCGGCGAGCGCCTCCAGCAGCGCACCGAACGAAAAGGCGATGATCACCCCCTGCACGCGCTGGTCGTCACTGATCTTCGCGAAGGTGCGCCGCAGCACGTCGAAGTGCCCGGACACCTTCGTCATCTGGTAGATCCACAGGGAGTTGAGCACGATCCACAGCGCGGGGAACAGGCCGAACGCCGCGCCTTCGAGCGCGGAGTCGAACGCCGGTCCCGCCGGCATGCCGTACACCGCGATCGCACCCACGATGGACAGCGCCAGCGCGATGAGCGAGGCCAGCCAGGCGCGGACGCGGAACACGCCCAGCAGCACGAACAGCACGAGCAGGGGCAGGGCGGACACGAGGGCGGACCAGCCGAGGCTGCCACCGAGTGGCGCGGGAACCTGCTGGTACACAGGTCACCTCCGGGAACTCTCGTCGTTGAGAGAAGGGCAGGGACTCCAGGAACTGCAGTGGGCCTAGAACACCGGGGTTTCGGTGTAGGACCCGAAGACATCACGCAGCGCGCCCGTGATCTCTCCCATGGAAAGGTGCGCCTTGACGGCCTCGACCGTCGCCGGCATCAGGTTGGCCGACGGATCGGCCGCCACGGCGAGCAGTTGCTCCATCGCCGCCTTCGCCCGGTCGGGGTCCCGGTCGGCGCGCACCTGCTTGAGCCGTGCGAGCTGCCGGGCCTCGGATTCCGGGTCGAGCTTGTGCGTTTCGATCTTCTCGCCCTGGCCCTCGTCGACGTACTTGTTCACGCCGATCACGGGCCGGTCGCCGCTCGCCTTGCGACGCGCGAACGCGTAGGCGGTGTCGGAGATCTCGCGCTGGAAGAACCCCTGCTCGATCGCCGCGACCACGCCGCCGAGCTCCTCGATCTTCGCGAAGTAGTCGTGGATCCCCGCTTCGAGGCGGTCGGTGAGGTTCTCGACGTAGAACGAGCCGCCGAGCGGGTCGATCACGCTCGTCACGCCGGTTTCGTCGGCGATGATCTGCTGGGTGCGCAGCGCGACCTTCATCGCCTGCTCGCTCGGGATCGTGTACGCCTCGTCGAGCCCGTTGGTGTGCAAGGACTGCGCGCCGCCGAGCACAGCCGACAGGGCCTGCAGCGCGGTGCGGATGATGTTGTTGAGCGGCTGCGGTTTCGTGAGCGTGGCCGCCGCCGTCTGCGCGTGGAACCGCAGCCGCATCGACTGCGGGTTCTGCGCGCCGAAGGTCTCCTTCATCATCTTCGCGTAGAACCGCCGCACCGCGCGGAACTTCGCGACCTCTTCGAACAGATCCGCCTGGCTGACGAAGAAGAACGACAGCCGCGACGCGAACTGGTCCACGTCGACGCCGGTCGCGACGACATCCTCCACGTAAGCCTTGGTGATCGCCATCGTGAACGCGATCTCCTGCAGCGCGTTCGCCCCGGCTTCGCTGATGTGGTAGCCGGAGATGTTCACGGGGTTGTAGCGCGCCATGCGCTCGCTGCAGTAGACGATGGTGTCGCGCACGATCCGCATGCTCGGCCGGACCGGGAACACCCACTCCTTCTGCGCCACGTACTCCTTGAGGATGTCGTTCTGGATCGTCCCCGAGAGCTTGTTCAGGTCGTAGCCGCGCTCCTCGGCCACGGCGACGTACATGGCGAGCAGGATCCACGCCGACGGGTTGATCGTCATCGACACGCTGATCTGCTCGAGGTCGATGCCGTCGAACAGCGCCTCCATGTCGGGCAGCGTGTCGATCGCGACGCCCTCGCGCCCGACCTCGCCGAGGCTCATCGGGTCGTCGCTGTCGAGGCCCATCAGCGTCGGCATGTCGAAGTCGACCGACAGACCGGTCTGGCCCTGGGCGATGAGGTACTGGAAGCGCTTGTTCGTCTCCTCCGCCTGCCCGAAGCCAGCGATCTGGCGCATCGTCCAGATGCGGCCGCGGTACATCGTCGGGTACGGCCCGCGGGTGTAGGGGTAGCGGCCGGGCAGGCCGATGTCGTGCCAGTCGGCCGGCAGGTCGGCCGGCGTGTAGACGCGCTCGACCTCCATCCCGCTGCCCGAGCGGTAGACGTCACGCGATTCGGGCTGGCGCCGGATGAACCCGGCGAGCTCGTCACCCTCCCAGTCGCTGAGTTCCCGCGTGACCGCGTCGACGAGCGCCTTGGTCGCCAGTGCTCGTTCATCCGGGACCGGGTCGTGCTCGTTCACCACAGTTCCTCCTCATCGGTCGTCGAAGTCGCAGCCGAAGTCCCGGCCGTGCCCGGGCACCCCACCAGGCGGCGCGCGGCCGACAGCGGGTCCTCGCGCCGGGCGGCGACGTCGTCGACCGCGCGGTCGAAGGCGGGGACTCCGGGACGCAGGCCGTCGAGCACGAGCTGCTCGGCGACCCAGCGGATGCGGGTGGCGCTGGTGCGCCGGGCCCGCCGCTCGCGTTCGCCGTGCTCGGTCATCCACCGCAGGTGCGCGGCGAACTGCTCGGCGAGTTCGGGCACGCCCTGCCCGGTGGCCGCGACGGTCTGCTGGATCGGCACGTTCCACTGGTGCGGTTTGCGGTGCGCGAGCCGGAGCATGTCGCGCAGCTCGGCCACGGTCTTGGCGGCACCGTCGCGGTCGGCCTTGTTCACCACGTGCACGTCGGCGATCTCCAGCAGCCCGGCCTTGATCGCCTGCACGTCGTCGCCCATGCCGGGCACGCTGACCACGGCCACCGTCTGGGCCGCGCTGATCACGTCCACCTCGGCCTGCCCGACACCGACGGTTTCCAGCACCACCACGTCCTTGCCCGCGGCGTCCAGCACGGTGATCGCGTCGAGCGCCGCGCGTGACAGCCCGCCGAGCGCACCCCGGGTGGCGATGGAGCGGATGAACACACCCTCGTCCCCCGCGAGGCCGGTCATGCGGATCCGGTCGCCGAGGATCGCGCCACCGCTGAACACGCTGGACGGGTCCACCGCCAGGACGCCCACGGTGCGGCCCTGCTCGCGGTAGTACTCGGTCAGCGCCGTCACGAGCGTGCTCTTGCCGCTGCCGGGTGGCCCGGTCAGCCCGAGCACGTGGGCGTTGCCCGCCTTGCCGTGCAGTTCGGCGAGCGCCTCGTCGACGCCCGCGGTGCGCCGCTCCACGAAGGTCAGCATCCGCGCGATGGCCGCGTGCTCCCCTGCGAGCACGCGGTGCACCACGTCGGCCGGCGTCTTCACGACCCACTTCCGAGGCGGCGCAGCAGGTCGCGGTCGTCGATCACCCGCCGGGCCTTGAACTCCGTGCGATCGAAGGTCTTGTACTCCACGGGTACCACGTGCGCGCCGACGCCCAGCGCCTTGCGCAGCTTGTCCTCGATCGCCCTGGCCCAGCCGTCCAGGCCGGCTTCGGCAACGCCGCGGTGCTCGACCTGCACGGCGAGGCTGTCCATCGTGGACTTGCGGCTGATCACGATGCGGTGCTCACCGCCGTAGCCCTCGGCGGCCATCACGACGTCGTCGATCGCGCTCGGGTACACATTTTCGCCGCGCACGGTGAACATGTCGTCGATGCGCCCGTAGATGCCCTGTGGCAGGAACGGGTAGGTGCGGCCGCGGTCGGCCGACGGGGCTTCCCAGCGCGTGAGGTCGTTGGACAGCAACCGGATCATCGGCTGGCTGGTGCGTTCGAGCGTGGTGTAGACCGGTGTGCCTTCGCGGCCCCAGTCCACGCGGTGGTGGTCGACCGGGTCGCACACCTCGGTGTAGACGAGGTCCTGCCACGCGAACACGCCCGGCTCGTGGTTGGCCGCGCCCAGGTGCATCCACGGGCTGACCTCGGCCATGCTGCCCGAGTCGTAGACCTCGGCGCCGAAGGCCTCCTCGATCCGGCCGCGGATGCTCGGCACGCTCGCGCCGGGTTCGCCGGAGAAGAACAGCTTGCGCAGCCCCAAATCCGCGGGGTCGACCCCCTCGTCGGCGGCGACTTCCGCCAGGTGCAGCGCGTAGGACGGGGTGCCGTAGAAGACGGTGACGCCCATCTGCTTCATCCACATCACCGTGCGCGCCGTCTGCCCCGGTGTTCCGGCGCCGAACGGGAAGACGCGGGCGCCGAGCCGTTCCGCGCCGATGTAGGCACCCCAGGAACCCCAGTAGAGGCTCAGCGGCGATGCGACGAGCACCGTGTCGGTTTCGCGGATGCCCATCCCCCACATCACGCGGGCGTGGGCGTTGGCGACGCTGCGCCAGTCGCGCTCGCTGATGCCGAACGCGGTGGGGCGCCCGGTGGTGCCGGACGTGCCGTTGACGTGCTTGACCTCGCCCGGCTCCACCGCGAGGTAGCTGCCGAACGGTTCGTGGGCGGCCTGGTCGGCGCGCAGCTCTTCCTTGCGCACCACCGGGACCTTCTCGAAGTCGGACAGATCGCGGATGGCCGACGGGTGGATGCCCGCCTCTTCCCACTTGCGCCGGTAGAACGGCGCGTGGTCCCACGCGTAGGCCATGACCTCGCGGATCCGGACGAGGATCGCCTCGTCCCGTTCCCCGGCCGGCATGGTTTCGCGGCGCGGGAACCAGTACGCCTGGCCCGACGGCGGGCGGTAGGTCTCGTCATAGCGCGGCGGCCAGCTCCACTGTTCCATGGGGCTCACCGCGTTCGCCGGCTCCATCGACTTCCTCGGGTCCATCAGGCCTCACCCGCCACGGCGGCCAGTTCGCGCACGCGGTCGACGATCGTCTCCGGGGTGGTGTCCTGGCCGAGCACGTCGGCGACGCCCATCTTCTTGAGCGCTTCCTCGTCCTCGTCCGGCATCACGCCGCCCGCGACGATCGCGAACCGCGGCCGGTCGGGCATCGCGTCGATCAGCTCGAAGATGCGCGTGAAGATCGGCATGTGCGCGCCCGAGAGCAGGCTGACGCCGAGCACGTCGACGTCTTCCTGCACGGCCGCTTCGAGCACCTGCTCGGGGCTGCGGTGCAGGCCGGTGTAGATCACCTCCATGCCCGCGTCGCGCAGCGTCCGCGCGACGACCTTCACGCCCCGGTCGTGCCCGTCGAGCCCGATCTTGGCCAGCATCACCCGGATCGGTTCACCGCCGCTGTCACCCACCGTGTCCACTCTCCGCTCCGCTGGTCGTCCTTTCATGTGGTCTGACCATAGAAGTGGTGGGCCAAGATGTGCAACCCTGGAACCCGGACCACCCGGCTGCACGAAAGGCGGATGCGGTGGCTAACTTGACCGGCGTGACGACCGTCTTGGCCCGCGTGCAGGGCTCGATCGGCCGGCTGACGGTGAACCGGCCCGACGCGCTCAACGCGCTGGACCTGGCCATGATCCGCGCGCTGCTCGCCGCGCTCGACGCGTGGGAGGACGATCCCGCCGTGACCGCCGTCGTGCTCGACGGCGCGGGCGAGCGCGCGTTCTGCGCCGGCGGCGACATCGGCGTCGTCCACTCGTCGGCGGTCGGCGACCCCGCGATCGCACTGACGCTGTGGCGCGAGGAGTACCGGCTCGACGCTCGGCTCGCCCGCTACCCGAAACCGGTCGTCGCGCTCATGGACGGCATCACGATGGGCGGCGGGCTCGGCATCGGCGGCCACGCGCCCGTCCGGGTGGTCACCGAGCGCTCGGTGCTCGCGATGCCGGAGGTCGCGATCGGGCTCGCACCGGACGTCGGCGGTGCGCTGCTGCTCGGCCGCGCGCCCGGTGAACTCGGCCTGCACCTCGCGCTCACGGCCGGGCGGGCCGACGCGGCGGACGCGCTCCACTGTGGACTCGCCGATCACCACGTCCCGTCGGACCGGTTGCCCGCGCTCGTCGGCGACCTCGCCGCGGGCGCGCCGATCGAAGCCACGGTGACGAAGTACGCCGAAGATCCCGGCCCGGCGCCCCTGGCCGCTGCGCGGTGCTGGATCGACCGCGCGTACGGCGACGCGCCGTCCGTCGAAGACGTGCTGTACCGCCTCGAGGCGATGGACGAACCGGGTCCGCGCGAGACCGTCGCCGCGATCACCGCCGCGGCGCCCACGGCCTTGAAGGTGACCCTGCGGGCGGTGCGCGCGGCCCGCGAGATGACGACGATCGAGCAGTGCCTGCGGCAGGACTACCGGCTGTGCAGCCGATTCCTGCGCCACCCGGACCTGGCCGAAGGCATCCGCGCCGCGATCCTCGACAAGGACCGCGCGCCGCGCTGGCGGCCGGGCACGCTCGCCGAGGTCGACGACCCGGCCGTCGAGGCGTTCTTCGCGCCACTGGCCGACGAACTGGACCTGCCGGTTCGCTGTCACGTGCTCCATCCGTAGCAGTCCACATTGTGGTCTGACCACGACTGTCTTACGCTGCCAACCATCGGGCAGGCAGAACGTACGCAGTGACGTCGACAGTGGGGTCGAGGAGGCGGTCCGTTCGATGGGCCAACCGGACAACGTGCGGTACCTCGGATCACAGGGCCAGGTGCTGACGGGGATCCAGGACTGGATCCTCACCGCCCACCTGCGCGCGGGCGACCCGCTGCCCACCGAGCGTGAACTGGCCCGGGCGCTGGGCGTCGGCTCCGGGCGCGTGCGCGAAGGCGTCCGGGCTCTCGAAGCCGCGGGCGTGCTCGAACCCGCGGCCGACGCCACCGCGGCCGCGGTCGTCGCGGAAGAGCCGGCCGGCGCGCTGCACAAGCTGCTGCGCCTGCACCTGTCGCTGTCGCGGTTCGGGACCGGCGACCTGATGTCGATCCGGATCGAGCTGGAACGGTCTTCAGCCACCCGGGTCGCGCGCTCGGTCCGTCCGGACGACCTCACCCGGCTGCGGAAGACCACCGAGGCGATGGGCCGGCCCGGCATCACGCGCGGGCAGTTCCGCGAGCTGGACTCCGGCTTCCACCTCGGGCTCGCCCACGCGGCCAGCAACGACCTCGCCGCCGTGCTGCTGGCCTCCCTCGGCGACGCCGTGGGCGACGAGATGACCGCCGGTTACGCGCGCACGGCCGACTGGCCCGCCACCGCACGGCAGCTCGCGGACGAGCACACGTGGATCCTCGACGCGATCGAAACCGGCGACCCGGACCGGGCCGCCGCGGAGGTGACGAGGCACATCGCCGGGTTCTACGGGCTGCGCGCCGGCTGAGCGGTTCCCCGGAACCCCTTGCCGGGCATAGGGTCTCCCCCAGGCTGACCGGACGAGCACTGGAGGACGCATGTCGTTGCTGGCCGATCTGAACGCGGCGATCACCGGGGGTGGGATCGAGGTCGTCGACCTCACCGCACCGCTGAGCTCCACGACCCCGATCCTGCAACTGCCCGAGCCGTTCGCGAACACGATCCCGTTCCGGCTCGAAGAGATCAGCCGCTACGACGAGCGCGGCCCGCGCTGGTACTGGAACGACATCCACACCGGTGAGCACACCGGCACCCACTTCGACGCGCCGGTGCACTGGGTGTCCGGAAAGGACGGTCTGGACGTTTCCCAGGCGCCGCTGCGGACATTGATCGCGCCCGCAGTGGTGCTCGACGCGTCGGCGAAAGCCGAGGGCAACCCCGACTTCCTGCTCTCGATCGACGACGTGCGCGAGTGGGAGTCCGAGCACGGCGCGCTGCCGGCCGGCGCGTGGCTGCTCTACCGCAGCGGCTGGGACGTGCACTCCGGCGGCCAGGAGGAGTTCCTCAACGCCGACGAGTCCGGTTCGCACACCCCCGGCATCTCGCCCGAGTGCGCGCGGTGGCTGGCCGAGGAGACGCCGATCGCCGGGCTGGGCGTCGAAACCGTCGGCACCGACGCCGGTCAGGCGCCCGGGCTCGACCCGGCGTTCCCGTGCCACGAGCTGCTGCTCGGCGCGGGCAAGTTCGGCCTGACACAGTTGCAGAACCTCGCGAGCCTGCCCGCGACCGGAGCGATGCTGGTGATCAGCCCGCTGCCGATCATCGGCGGGTCCGGCAGCCCGGCCCGGGTGTACGCGCTCGTCGAGCGTGGCGCGTGAAGGTCGCGGAGCTGGTCGGGCGCACCCTCGCCGATCTCGGCGTCGGCATGGCGTTCGGCGTGGTCGGGAGCGGCAACTTCGACGTGACCAACGCGCTGCGCGCCGCGGGCGTCCGGTTCGTCGCCGCGCGCCACGAAGGCGGGGCGGCGAGCATGGCCGACGCGCACGCACGGATGAGCGGGCAGGTCTCGGTGCTCAGCCTGCACCAGGGCTGCGGGCTGACCAACGCGATCACCGGGATCACCGAAGCCGCGAAGAGCCGCACGCCGATGATCGTCGTCACCGCGGACACGGCGACCGCGGCTGTGCTGTCGAACTTCCGGATCGACCAGGACGCGCTCGGCATCGCGGTGGGCGCGACGGCCGCCCGCGTCCACTCGGCCGACACGGCGTTCGCCGACACGGTCCGGGCGTTCCGCACGGCGCGCCAGGAGAACCGGACGGTGGTGCTGAGCCTGCCGCTCGACGTGCAGGCGCAGGACGCGCCGGCCCCCGGCGCGGTGCCGGATCTCGCCGGTCCCGCGCCGGTCCGGCCGGCGACCGCGGTGGCCGACGAGCTGGCGGGCCTGCTCGCCGGGGCGCGGCGGCCCGTGTTCATCGCGGGCCGAGGCGCACGGGGCCAGGCCGCGCCGTTGCGGGCGCTGGGCGACGTGACCGGCGCGCTGCTCGCGACGTCGGCCGTGGCCAACGGCCTCTTCCACGACGATCCATGGTCGCTCGGGATCAGCGGCGGCTTTTCGTCGCCGCTGACCGCGGAGCTGATCGCGGAGGCCGACCTGATCGTGGGCTGGGGCTGCGCGTTGAACATGTGGACCACGCGCCACGGCAAGCTGATCGGCCCGCAGGCGCGGCTCGTGCAGGTGGACCGCGAGGAGGCCGCGCTGGGCGCGCACCGGCCGGTGCACCTCGGCGTGGTCGGCGACGTCGCCGCGACCGCCGTCGATGTGCTGGAGCTGCTGGAGGAACGCGGCCACCGCGCCGCCGGCTACCGCGGCCCGGAGCTCGCCGCGCGGCTGGCTCAGGTGCGGTGGAACAACGTGCGCCACGACGACCGCTCCGGCGGCGGGCGCATCGACGCGCGGACGCTCAGCGCCCGGCTGGACGAACTGCTCCCGCGGCAGCGCATCGTGTCGGTCGACTCCGGGAACTTCATGGGCTACCCGAGCGCGTACCTGTCGGTGCCGGACGAGAACGGGTTCTGCTTCACGCAGGCCTACCAGTGCGTCGGCCTCGGGCTGGGGACGGCGATCGGCGCCGCGCTGGCCCGCCCGGACCGCCTGCCCGTGCTCGCCGCCGGCGACGGCGGATTCCACATGGCGATCTCCGAACTGGAGACCGCGGTGCGGCTCGGCCTTCCCCTGGTGGTGATCGTGTACAACGACGCCGCGTACGGCGCCGAAGTGCACCACTTCGGCGACGCCGACCACGACGCGGTGCGCTTCCCGGACACCGACATCGCGGCGATCGCCCGCGGCTTCGGCTGCACCGGGATCACCGTCCGGAGCGTCGAGGACCTGGCCCCGGTCACGAACTGGCTCGACGGCCCCCGCGACACCCCCCTGGTGATCGACGCGAAACTCGCCGACGACGGGGGCGCGTGGTGGCTGGCGGAAGCGTTCGGGCATTGAACCGTCCTTTTCGGACAACGGGTGCACGGTCGCTCCGGTCAGTACCGGGGACCGAGTCGCACGGGATGGCCGGGCGCAGCGCGCAATCCGGGCAGGCCGGCCACCAACCGGCGCGCGGCCGGAAAGCACCGCGCCTGGCCGCACGCGATCGCCGAGCGCAGCGCGCAATCCGGGCAAGCCAACCACCAACCAGCGCCCGGCCGGTCAGCACGGCGCCTGGCCGCACGCGATCGCCGAGCGCAGCGCGCAATCCGGGCAAGCCAACCACCAACCAGCGCCCGGCCGGTCAGCACCGCGCCTGGCCGCGCACGATCGCCGGGCACCAGCGGGCGGTGCGCGCAGGCCGGCCACCAACCAGCGCCCGGCCGGTCAGCACCGCGCCTGGCCGCGCACGATGGCCGGGCACCAGCGGGCGGTCCGGGCGGGCCAGCCACCAACCGGCGCGCGCGGCGCGTCGGGTGTGGCGGGCGGGGTCGGCTGGACCTCTGGGCGAGCGCCACCTGCTCGGCCCGTGCCGCGCGCGGCACGGGCCGGCAAGCGAACGCACACCTGCCGGCGAGCCGGCGCCACCCACCGCACGCGGCGCCAAGTCCGGGTCCTGCCAAGCCGTCTGGCGGCGGCCGAGCGAGGCTCCGTCGAGGCCTTTGCGCGCGCACCCGTCGGCGAACCGGTGCGCCGAATCGCGGGCGGCCACGAGCCCGGATGGTTGCGCGGGAGTGCGGCGCAGTGCCCTGCGGCTTGCGCCGGCTGCGAATGACGCCGGCTCGCCCGGCCGAGCCATCCGCGTGCTTCACACCACTCGGGTGCCGTCGACAGCAGCTGGGGCCGGGTCGAGCCGCCGGCGACCGGCCGCAGCTTCAGCCACGCCACCGGCGCCGGGCCAGTGCGCTGGGCAGCAGGGCGTGCACACCCGCAGCCACCGAGGCGAGCCGAGGATCACCCACGGCGCGGGCGCAGCCGGCCAGGGTCCGGCTCGCGCACCTGAGCGCCCGCCGCTCCGCTCGGGCGAGAGCACCGGGCGAAAGCGCGACTCCCGCGTGTTCCCGGCCACCGGAACGGACTCCCCGATCGTGAGCAGTGGCGCTGCGGCGCTGGCACCGGTGGAGTCTGTAGCCTGGCGCGGTGGTCGACCCCATCACCCGCGGATCCGCCGAAAGTGACCCCGAACGTCCTGATGAGGGCGGTGCGGGCGAGTCGTCCGGTTCGGACGGTCGCGGACGCAAGCCGCGCAAGAAGCGCCCGTTCTGGCAGGAGCTGCCGATCCTGCTCGTGATCGCCCTGGTGCTCACGATCCTGATCCAGCAATTCGTGGCGAAGGTCTTCATGATCCCGTCGGAGTCGATGGAGACCACGTTGCACGGCTGCACCGGGTGCTTCGGTGATCGGGTGGTCGTCGACCGGATCACCTACGACTTCAATGACCCGTCACCGGGTGACGTGATCGTGTTCCGCGGGCCCGGGCCGTGGACGGAGCACGAGATCGCTCCGCAGGAGCCGAGCAACTTCTTCGCGAAGGCGTTCCGCGAGATCGGTTCGCTCGTCGGCTTCGCACCGCCGGACGAGCAGGACTTCGTCAAGCGCGTCGTCGCCGTCGGCGGGCAGACGGTGCAGTGCTGCGACCCCCAGGGCCGCGTGATCGTCGACGGAAGGGCGCTCGACGAGCCCTACATCCACTGGACCGATCCGAACAACCCGGTCCAGGATTCGTTCGCGCCGGTCACCGTGCCGCAAGGCAGCCTCTGGGTGATGGGTGACAACCGCAACGACTCGTGCGACTCCCGCTGCCAGGGCGGGGGCGGCGTCCCCGGCACCGTCCCGGTCGACGACGTCATCGGCAAGGCGCGCTTCATCGTCCTCCCGCCGTCGCGCTGGGGTGGCGTGAGCGACTACGACGCCCAGGACTCGGCGACCCCGGTCGCGCTCGGTGCGCCGGTGTGGCAGCGGGGGATCCCGATGGGCGTGGGCACGGCGTTGTCGGTGCCGACGCTGTTCCTCGGTCGCCGGACGCGGGAAGCGTTGCGGCGCAAGTGGAAGCGCCGTTAGGCGCAGGCGCGCGTAACACCGCGCTCCCCCCGTCGATGATCAGGCGACGACTGTGGGGAGAACGCACGTGGACGACGAAGACCTGCTCGAGTCCCATCCGGACCTCCTGGACCCGGCGTGGCGCAGGCAGGCGGAGGCCGGCGCCCGGCGAGGTGCCAAGAAGGACCGCAAGAACGGCCGCAAGCGGTTCCGCACTCAGCGACGCGGCAGCCGCCGGTGGGTGGTCGCCGCGGTCGTGCTGATCCTCGGTGTGACGGCCACGGCGATCGTCCTGACCGGGCGCGAGCCCGCCAGCTCCGTCGCCGCGCCCGATCCGACGTCAGTGCCGGCGTACGCGCACGTCGATCTGGCCCATCCGTTCGCGAACACGCCGGCCGACACGTGGACCAAGTACATCGACGGCATCACCTCGCCTGAGCCGGCCACCACCGGGTCGTTCCCGCCCGAGGCGGTAGCGCACGCCTACCTGCAGGTCAGGAGCGCGATCATCAGAGCTCGGCTCGACCCCGCCGTGCTGACCGGCCACGACCCGAAGGCGTACGTGGCGCTGTTCGCCCCGGACCAGCGCGCCCGGCTCACGAAGCTGTTCTCGGCGGGGCCCACGAAAAGCACCGCCGGTTTCGTCACCGAGATCGCCGACGGTTACCACCTGCTCGACGCGGGCCCGCGCACGTTCGGCACCCTCACCGCGCGCCCTGGCGACCAAGCGGGCGAACTCACCGTCGACGCGAGGTACGTGATCGCCTACGCCTTCGACGACCCGCACCCCGCCGGCCTGACCAGCCCGGACCAGATCGACAGCTTCCTGCGCGTGGACGAGACGTACGTGCTCCGCAACGGCCCGGCGTTCGCCGAAAGCAGCCAGGGCCTTTGGGTCGACGGCGGCCGGACCGCCTTTTCGTCCGTCGGCTGCGCTGCCGCGCAGCACGGCTACCTCGCGCCCGGCTACACCAACCCGCCCGCGCTGAGGGGAACCCGCCACGACGCCGGCTACTACGACCCGAACTACACGCTTCCCTCGTTCGACGAATGCCCGAAGAGCTGAGCGCCGGCGGCGATCCCGCGCGGCCTCGGCGCACGAATATCCCGAGGTCGCACGCCGGCGGCCAGGTCGGGAGCGCGAAACCGGTGTCGTAGAGCATCGCCGCCAGGTAATCCGGCTGCACGCCAAGGCGCTGCGCGTGCAGGTCGTTGAACGGGAACACCCGGCGGGAGCGGTGGTAGATGAGCGGGCCGGTCGTCCCCGGCACGAGCCGGGACGCTTCGGCGACCGCCGCCGTCTCCGGGCCTTCCACACCCACGACGAACTCCGACATGACTTCTGCCCATTCGACTCGACGGACTGTCCTTACGGCTGAGCTGCTGGCTCCACGGCTGAGCTGCCGGCTCCGAACCGCGGTCCGGCGCGGCCGCGACGCGGCCGGGAACCACCCGAATCGGGACGTTCCCCGCCGCCGCGGGCAGCCGCGTGCTACCAATGGCGTGTGCACTCGTCGCCAACACCGCACCGCGTCGCGATCTTCGTCTACGACGGAGTGACGCTGCTGGACGTCGCCGGCCCGGCGGAGGTGTTCAAGGAGGCCAACCGGTTCGGTGCCGACTACCGCATCGTGCTGGTGTCGCCGACGGGCGAAGACGTCACGTCGAACCTCGGGTTCAAGATCGCGGTCGACGGTGCCGTCGCCGACGAGACCGCAGCGGACACGTACCTGGTGCCCGGCTCCGACCGGCACCCGAGCACGCGCGTGCCGCGGTACCTGGCGGAAGCCGCGCGAGTACCCGCGGCCGGCGCGGGCCGCGTCGCGTCGATCTGCACGGGCGCGTTCATCCTCGCCGCCGCCGGCCTCCTCGACGGCAAGCGCGCGACCACGCACTGGAAGGTCACCCACGAGCTCGCCGCCCGCTGCCCGACGTGCCGCGTCGACCCCGACGCCATCTACGTCCGCGACGGCAACACCTACACCTCGGCGGGCGTGACCGCCGGGATCGACCTGGCGCTGGCGCTCGTCGAAGAGGACCACGGCCCCGACCTGACCCGCGAGGTCGCCCGTTCCCTGGTCGTCTACCTCCAGCGTTCGGGCGGCCAGTCGCAGTTCTCCGCCCCGCTGCAGGGCCCGGCCCCCCACACACCGGCCCTGCGGAAGATCACCGACCTCGTGACGGCGAACCCGCAGGGGAACCACTCGCTCGGCGAGCTCGCGAAGCACCTCAACATGAGCACCCGCCACCTCACCCGGCTCTTCCACGACGAACTGGCCACCACCCCGGCCCGCTACGTCGAGAACATCCGCTTCGACCTCGCGCGGGCGCTGCTCGATCAGGGCCACACCGCGACGCAAGCAGCGACCCTCGCGGGTTTCCCCAGCTACGAGAGCATGCGGCGGGTGTTCTCGCACAAGCTGGGCATCAGCCCGGCGGCCTACCAGCGCCGGTTCAGCACGGCTCGCCGCGACGAGACGGCCTAGCGGCCGTCACCGCGGCCGCCGGCCCCGGGCCGGGCTCGACGCGCAGCCCTTCCACGACGAGGTGCAGCAGCCGGTCGGGCAGCTCCGGGTCGTCCGGGGATTCGTCGGCGGTCCGGCCGATCGCGCCGGCGAGCCGCAGCAGGTCGGCGACGGTCGCTTCGCGCCGGGCGGCGCCCGCGCGCTGGGCGCGGCCCAACAGGGTCTTCCCCGCCTGCTCCACCGGCACGCGCGACGCCGCGAGTGTCGCATGAGGACGGTCCTGCCCCGCCGCCGCGATGGCCTGCCACGCGTGGTGGCGTTCGAGCACGGCGCGCAGCCAGGTGACGAGCGCCGCGAACGGGTCGTCGGCGGTGCCGAGCTCACGGCCGAGGGTGAGCAGCGCGTCGGCCTCGCCCTGGAACACGGCGTCGAGCAGGTCTTCGCGGCGGGGGAAATGCCGATAGAGGGTGCCGATGCCGACTCCGGCCCGCCGCGCGACCTCTTCCAGCGAAGCCCCGGTCCCGTCGGCGAGGAACGCCGTCCGGGCTTCGGCGACGAGCCGGTCCCGGTTGCGGCGCGCGTCGGCCCTCACGCGGCTTTGAGGTGGTGGCTCAGGTCGCCGGCGAGGGCGACGTGCGGGCGACGCTCGGTGAACCGCCAAGTGCCGGCACAGCGCTCGAACCGGTCGTCGTAGTGGCCCGACGCGATGGGCTGCAGTGGCAGCCCGGGCACCGCCTGCAGAGCGGTCCAGTAGCTGTGCGCCGTGGCCGTGCCGGCGGGTTCGTCGACGTCGATGCGGACGTTGGTGGTCAGGGGCCGCGTGCGCGCGGTGCCGTCGGGGTGGACGACCAGGGTGTCGCGGAAGCAGCGCTCGACGGCTTCGCGCCCGGTCGCCGGGGTGGCCCCCGAGAACGTCCCGTGTGCGAACAGCTCCCCGACATCCGCGAAATCTCCGGAATCCACGTGCGCGGCGTAGGTGAAGATCAGGTTTTCGATGTCCCGGTGCGCGGACATGTTCAGCCTCCCGAAGCAGCGGAGGGGTATCTCCGAAACCACTACACGGAGGTACCCCTCCTCTTCGCCTGCGCGGTATCGGACTCACGGAAAACCGTTGGCGCACTGGGGAAATTCACCGCACCCAGCGCGCAACCGGCCGTGGTACGTTCGCCGCGAGGCCCGGCGCCGCCGGGCACCACGAGGGACTCACCGGGGGCTTCGCATGTCCATCGTCATCCCCAGCTTCGACGACACCGTCCACGTCCGCGCCGGCGACGCGGAGGTCATCGGCCGCGCGCCCACCACCATCCGGCTCCTGGCCGACAGCAGCGCCATCGGCGGCGCCCTGTCCACGATCCAGATCGAGCTCAAGGACGGCGCGAACGGCGCACCGCACCACCACTCCGGTTCCGCCGAACTGTTCTGCCTGCTCGACGGCACCGCCCAGCTGCTCTCGGGCGAGCAGGTCGTGACCGCCGCGCGCGGTGACCTGGTCGTCGTGCCGCCCAACGTGGCGCACGCGTTCGCCGCCGCACCGGGCGAGAACGCGGACATCCTCATCGTCATCGCCCCGGGCGTCGAGCGGTTCGAATACTTCCGCCACCTCGAACGCATCGCCTACGGCAAAGCGGCGCCGGAAAGCCTCCTGGAAGTGCAGGAGATCTACGACACCTACTTCAGCGCGAGCCCCGCCTGGGAAGCGGCGCGCAAGGCCGGCTGAGCTCAGCCCGGCAGCCGGTCCCCCGCCGCGTCGTAGGCGTTCATCGGGAAGCTCGACTCTCCGCCCAGCAGCCGGACGTCCTTGCGGGGAAACCAGAACACCGTGACCGACAGTTCCTCGACCCGCGGCGTGTCGGCGCCGACCACGGGGCCGTCGACCTCTGCGGTGATGCGAGTGGCGGCGCCGGAGTAGTAGCCGTACAGCGGAACGTCGCGGCCGGGGCGTCCTGCGGTGAGGGCGTGGAAGCCGTCCGAGGCGGCGCGCGGACCGGCCGCGAGGTCCGCGACAACGCCGCTTCCGGTGCGGTGGCCGAGCACGAGCTGGTACGGCGACGCGCCGGGTTCGGCGGGCGCGCTCTCGAAGAACAGCACGACCTCACCCTCGGCGTCGAGCACCTTCGTGCCCACGACCGGGCCGATCGGGGTGGCCGCGCGATCCTCGGGCACCGCGGCGCCGACGCTCAGCGTCGTCACCGGCGGCGCGGCCGGAGCGCGCAGCAGCCGGGCGCCCGCCACCACCGCGACGAGCACGACCACCGTGGCCGCCGCGACACCGAGGCGGCGCAGCCGGCGGTTGCGGCCACCGCGGCGCATGACGGCGGCGACGTCGACGGGTGCGAACTCGACCGGCACCGGCTCGGCCAGCACACCGCGCAAGTCTTCGAGGTCGGTCACGACGCTTGCCCCGCCGCGCACGGCCGCCGGTCGGCCACCGACACGCGCATCTTGGCCAGTGCCCGCGAGTTCGTGCTCTTCACCGTGCCCAGCGACACCTTCAGCTCGGCCGCGACGTCGGCTTCGGACAGGTCCCAGAAGTGCCGCAGCACCACGATCGTGCGTTCGCGCGGACTCAGCATCGCGAGCGCGCGCAGGAGCCACTCCTGGTCCGCCACACCGTCGGTGCAGTCGCGCTCGACCGGGCGCTCCGGCACGTCCTCGCTGGCGTCCTCGCGGTACGGGCGGCGCCAGCGGTCGATCACGTGGTTGGCCAGCACCTTGCGCGCGTAAGCGAACGGGTCCTGCTTGCGGATCCGCGGCCACGACGTGTAAGTGCGCACCAGAGCGGTTTGCACGTCGTCCCCGGCCTGGTGCCGGTCGCCGGACAGCAGGTAGGCGGCGTGCAGCAGCCGGGGTGAGCTGGCCCGGACGAATTCGGTGAACTCGGAGTCACCTCGGGCCATGCCGGTCCGCGCGCGCGTGCATGACGGGTGAGACGAGCCGGACAGCCGAAAGTTGAGTCCATTCCGGTGGTGATCCGGGTGCTAGAACGGACCACGCCCCCGTCGCCCATCCGGAAGGTGCTCCATGTCCCGCGCTGACACGATCGACCAGGCGCTGCAGCGGTTCGACTCCGGTGAGCTCTTCGCCGAGCTCGCTCGCCGCGTCGCGTACCCGACGGAGAGACACCTCCAGCACGGCCGGCCGCACCTGCGCGCCTACCTCACCGACGAGCTGACGCCGGCGCTCGCGGAGCTGGGCTGCACGACACGCGTGGTCGAGAACACCGTGGCCGCCGAGTGCCCGCTGCTGGTCGCCACGCGCCACGAGGCGGACGACCGGCCGACGGTCCTGCTCTACGGCCACGGCGACGTCGTCAACGGCGAGGCGCCGCGCTGGCGGACCGGTCTGGACCCGTGGACGCTCACGGCCGAGGGCGAGCGGTGGTACGGCCGCGGGTCGGCCGACAACAAGGGCCAGCACACGGTCAACCTGTTCGCGCTGCGCGAGGTCCTGCGCGCCCGCGGGCAGCTGGGTTTCAATCTCGCCGTGCTGATCGAGACCGGCGAGGAACGGGGCTCCCCCGGCCTCGTCGAGGCCTGCGCGCAGCTGCGTGACGAGCTGCGCGCCGACGTGCTCATCGCCTCCGACGGCCCGCGTGTGCGGGCGGACCGGCCGACGCTGTACCTCGGCTCGCGTGGCGTGACACAGTTCACCCTGACCGTGGACGTGCGCCCCCGCGACCACCACTCCGGCAACTGGGGAGGTGTTCTCCGCAATGCGGCCACCACGCTCTCGGCGGCAATCACGTCCCTTGTGGACGGTCAGGGCCGGATCCTGGTACCGGGCCTGCGTCCCCCGGCGATCCCGGACTCGGTTCGCGCGGCGCTCAAGGCCGTTCCGGTCGGCGGCGGCGCGGACGACCCGGTGGTGGACGAGGACTGGGGCGAGCCGGGGCTCACGCCGGCCGAACGGCTCTTCGGCTGGAACACCGTGGAGGTGCTGGCGTTCCTGGCCGGCAACCCCGCGTCCCCGGTCAACGCGATCCCCGGCCACGCGCAGGCGACGTTGCAGCTTCGGTCGGTCGTCGGCACGGACCTCGCCGGGCTGGCGGCGGCGGTGCGGAACCACTTGGTGGAGCACGGTTTCGACCTGATCGAGGTCGCCGTCACCGAAAGCCGGCCGCCGACGCGCACCGACCCGGACCACCCGTGGGTGCGCTGGGCCGTCGAGTCGGTCGGGCGCACCACCGGTGCCGCGCCCGTGCTGCTGCCGAACCTCGGAGGGACGATCCCCAACGACGCGTTCGCCGAAGTGCTCGGTGTGCCGACGATCTGGCTCCCCCACTCCTACCCGGCGTGCGCGCAGCACGCGCCCGACGAGCACGTGCTTGCACCCCTGACCCGCGAGGCCGTCGCGATCATGACCGGTCTCTACTGGGACCTGGGCGAAAAGTCCTGATCCGTGCGCAGCGAGACCGCCGCGGACGCGGATCACGAAGAACCCGCCGGCTTCTCGAAGTTCTCCGTTGGACACCGCGAAGCTGTGACCTGGGGTGATCACCGGGTGAATCCGGAGCGGTGACCCTCCGGACACGTGGTTCGA
The DNA here is from genome assembly GCF_016889705.1 of Amycolatopsis sp. FDAARGOS 1241. Taxonomy (NCBI): domain Bacteria; kingdom Bacillati; phylum Actinomycetota; class Actinomycetes; order Pseudonocardiales; family Pseudonocardiaceae; genus Amycolatopsis; species Amycolatopsis sp. FDAARGOS 1241. Next base: position 4,005,669 of record NZ_CP069526.1, on the reverse strand, counting down.
CCTCCCGCCGCGAACCGGCGGGAGGTCGATGGCATGATGCCCCAACCGGTCCCGCACCAGCGGGCAGCAGCGAGGCCGACGAGGAAGGTGAGGCTTGAGCGCGCGCACCACCCAGGTGGACGATCTCCGACTGGTGGCTCAGCCCAGTGCGGTTCCGTGCACCGAGCTGTTCGTCCGCCTGATCCTGACGGACTGGTCCCTCCTGTCGATGCTGGACCAGGTCACCGCGACCGCGTCCCGGCTGGTCGGGGACATCGTGGACCAGAGCCCGAAGAGCGCACCGGCGTTCCTCACCGTGCGGCTGCAGATCCGCGGCGAGGTGCTCGTGATCGAGATCGAGGACGATCTCATCGCGCCCGATCCGCCACGCACCGAGCCCGGCGAGCGCATCGGCGTCGAGCCGACCCGCAGAGGACGGGTGACGTGGTGCGAAATGCCGCTGCCGACCGGGATGTCGGCGGGACAGGTCCGGCTGCCGCGCCGGCAGGACCGCCGCACGCTCGTGGACGAGCCGGTGTCGGGTGAACCGGTGGCCGCCGATCCCGAGGTGCTGGAACGGTTGCTGAACCGGCTCAGCGGCTGGTCCGGCTGACCGTCCCCGCCGGACGATCCACAGTGGAGCATCAGGCGGCGCGGGCCTGCCACGCCTGCGCCAGCGCCCGGGTGAACACGTCGACGGGTTGGCCGCCCGCGATGCCGAAGCGGCGGTCCAGCACGAAGAAGGGCACGCCCGTCGCACCGAGGCCGGCCGCGTCCTGTTCTTCCGCGCGCACCGCGTCCGCGTAGGCGTCCGTGTCGGCCAGCACCCGGCTCGCTTCGTCCCGGTCCAGCCCGGCTTCGGCGGCGACGTCCAGCAGGGTGTCGCCGGTGAACAGCGGGCGCGCTTCGGCGAAGTTCGCTTCGAAGAGCTTGTCCACCAGCTCGGGCTCGAGCCCGCGCTCGCGCGCCAGGTGCAGCAGCCGGTGGGCGTCGAAGGTGTTGCCGACCTCGCGGTCGAGTCGGTAGCCGAGGCCTTCGGCGCGGACCAGACCGGCCACCCGCTCCTCCATCGCCGCGGCCTGCGGGCCGACCTTCGCCGCCAGCATCCGCTGTACCGGCTCCACACCGCTTCGCGACGGGTCCAGTTCGAACGAGCGGAACGTCACCCGCACCTCGTCCCGGTGCTCGAAGGCGGCGAGGGCCGTCTCGAACCGGGCTTTCCCGAGGTAGCACCACGGGCAGATGACGTCGCTCCAGATCTCCACGTGCATGGCCTCAGCCTAAGGACCGCGCGGGAGATCCAGAAGTACGCACTCCCAGGTAACCGGCCACCTCCGAGGTGATGCCGAGCGTGCCGCACCCCCGGCCCGCCGAGGGGAACCCGGACCGCACAGGCCTCACGGCGTCTTCACCGGATCACGCGCGCCCGTGCGCTCCGCGCCGGCACCCGCCGCGACGACGAACGCGACACCCGCCACCGCGGCGGCGTCCGGGATCTGGTGCAGCACCACGAGCCCGATGGTCATCGCGATCGCGGGTTCGAGGCTCATCAGCGTGCCGAACGCCGAGGCGTTCAGCCGCCGCAGCGCCAGCATTTCGAAACTGAACGGCACCACCGGCAGCAGGATCGCCAGCCCCAGCCCGGCGAGCAGCAGCTCCCACGACAGCTGCCCGAACACCGCAGGCTCCTGCACGAGTGTCGCGACAATCCCGGCCACGGGCATGGACACCGCGAGGCCGCGCACACCCGACACCTCGTCGCCGACGCGCTGGGTCAGCAGGATGTAGCTCGCCCAGCACACGGCCGAGGCGAGGGCGTAACCGACCCCGGCGAGGTCCGCCCCGCCGTGCCACGGTTCGGTCAGCAGCACCACACCCGCGGCGGCGAGCACCGGCCACACCCGTTTCCCGCCACGGCCGCGGGTGATCGCGACCGTCAGCGGGCCGAGGAACTCCAGTGCGCTCGCAGTACCCAGCGGCAGGCGCGCGACCGCGGCCATGAACAGCATCGTCATGCCGGCCGTGACGACTCCCAGCACCACGCAGGCGAGCAGCGTCGACCGGCGGAACGCCGACGGGCGCGGGCGGACCAGCGCGAAGAGCAGCACACCGGCCCAGGCGAGCCTCAGCCAGGCGGCGCCTTCCGGTCCGACGCGGTCGAAGAGACCGACCGACAGAGCGAGCCCGAGCTGCACGCAGAGCATGGCCGCGACGGCGAGCGCGGCGCCGGCGCGGGTGGAGGAGGAGAGCACGGATCCAGGAGAACCGACCCGGACCGTCCGTGTCCACGTGCCGATCATGAATGTACCGTCCGGAAATCCTGGACAATGGGCACATGGACACCCGCAGGCTGCAGTTCCTCCTCGAACTGTCGCGGCTCGGCTCGATGCGCGCGGTCGCGGATGTGCTCGAGACCACCACGTCGACGGTCTCGCAACAGATCGCCGCACTGGCCCGTGAAACCGGAGCGCCGCTGCTGGAACCGGATGGCCGCCGCGTGCGGCTCACCCCGGCCGGGCAGCGGCTGGCCGAGCACGCCGTGACGATCCTCGCCGCGGTGGAGGCCGCGCGCGCCGACCTCGATCCGCACGCAGAACCGGCGGGCACCGTGCGCGTGGCCGGGTTCGCCACCGCGATCCGGGTCTCGCTGCTGCCGGTCGCCGACGCACTCGCGCGCACGCACCCGCGGGTGCGGCTGGTGATCAGCGAGTACGAACCGGCCGAAGCGCTCGAGCAGCTCCTGACCGACGACGTGGACCTGGCTCTCACCTACGACTACGACCTCGCGCCCGCCACGGCCGACCGATCCGTCGACGTCCGTCCTCTGTGGACGGCTGAATGGGGGCTCGGTGTGCCGGCCGCGGACGCGGGCCTGGTGACCGGGCCAGGCACGCCGGCCGTGTTCGAGGCGTTCCGCGACCACGACTGGATCGGCAACTCGCGCAACCGGGCCGACGAAGACGTCGTCCGCACGCTTGCGTCGATGGCCGGGTTCAGCCCCCGCGTGACGCACCTGGCCGACAGCCTCGACCTCGTGGAGGACCTCATCGTCGCCGGGCCGGGCGTGGGGTTGCTGCCGATCGCGCGCCCGACGCGGCCGGAGGTGGCGCTGCTGCCCCTGACCGGACCGGACGTGCGGCTGCGCGCGTTCGCCTGCACGCGCCGCGGCCGCGCGGCGTGGCCGCCGCTCGCGCTGGTTCTCAGGCTGCTGCGCCACGGCGACGACGGCCCGCCGTGACCACGGAAAAGGCGATCCTCGCCGGCGGCTGCTTCCGGGAGGCCGAGCCGGAGCACCCGGACTACCTGCAGACCTACCCCGACGGCTACCCAGCCATTTCCCCCCGCCCGGCCGGGAAGCTGTCCCGGCGCTTCTGTCCGAGCCCGCTCCGCGGCGCGGAAGGCGGCGGGCGAGAGCTGCCACCACACCACCGCCGTGCCGAGAAGCTGGATCCCCGCGGCCAGCACCCACACCGCGCGCAGCGAACCGTGCGCGGCCACGAAGCCGCCGGTGAGCGCGCCGAGCGGGGTCAGGCCCCACGCGAGCGCGCGGTGGCTGGTGAGCACGCGGCCCAGCAGTGGCGACGGCGTGAACCGCTGACGAGAGGACTGGGAGCAGACGTTCCACACGAGCGTCGTCGCCGTGAAGAACACCAGTACCGCCCCGACCGCCGGCGGCCAGGGCGGCAGCACGGCGATCGCCAGCTGCGCCACCACGCCGCAGCCCTGCGCGAGGCGCATCGCCCACGAGTACCCGAGCCGGCGCACGATCCGGTCGACCACGAACGACGAAGCCACCCAGCCGACGGCGAGGCACGCGAGCAGCCCGCCGTAGCCGACCGGGCCCACGTGCAGCTCCTGCGTCGCGAAGAGCACAAGCATCGAACTGACCGCGCTCGCGGCGAACGAACCCAGCGCGACCGTGATCGTGATCGACCGCAGCTGCGGCGTGCCCACGAGGTAGCGCAGTCCTTCGGCGATGTCACGCAGCGGGTGCGCCGGCGATTTCACCGGCGGCGCCGAAGGAATCCCGCGAGCCAGCGCGAACGCCGCCAGCGCCGCCGCGCCCGCGGCCCACGCCGGGAGTCCGGCGCCGGCCCCGAGCAGCACCCCGGTCGCCGGTGGGACGACGAACTGCACCAGACCGCGGTCGATCACCTGCAATCTCGCGTTCGCCGCCGCCAGCCGTCCCGGGCCGACGACCTCCGGCACGACCGCGCCGCTCGCCCCGTCACCGAACACCTGAGCCGTCGTGATCACGAACGCCACCACGAGGAGCACGGGCAGGGTCAGCGCGTGCGCGGAGCCGGCCACGGCGAGCGTCACGGCGGCCGCGGTGAGCACCACGTACGCGCCCACCAGCACCGCCGTCCGCCGTACGCGGTCGATCACCACGCCGGCGAACAGCGACAGCAGCAGCCACGGCGCCTGCCCGGCCACCGTCACCAACGAGATCTCGCGCGGATCGGTCGTGATCGACACCGTGAGTAGCGGCATCGCCGCCAGCACCAAGCCTTCCGCCGTCGACCCGAAAACCGCGACCGCCCGCAACCGCCCCCACCCCGATTTCCCCACGTGCGCGAGTCTTCCGAAACGGTCAAGCGATTTTCCCCGTGCGGCACGTGGCCGCCACCGGCGCTCGCTATGCTCGGCGGTCACGGGAGGGGGCGCCATGGCGGGGAAAGTCCGGGTTTCCCCGGGCAGGCGGGGAGCGCACCAGACCATCGCGTCGGCGCTGGGCGCCGTGTCCGGGCGGCGTGACGCGCGGGTCGAGATCGATCCCGGGCGCTACCCCGAGAACCTGTTCGTGAGCGGCGAAGTACACGTCTTCGCGAGCCGGCCCGGGACCGTGGAGATCTGCCCGCCGACCGGCACGGCCGTCGAGACGTCCGGGGTGGTCCGGCTCGAGGGCCTCATCGTCAGCGGCCGCGACAACGACGTGGTGCGCTGCGCGGCCGGTTCGCTGACGATCACCGGGTGCACCGTGACCGCCCAGGACGGCTCCCCCGCTCTTCACGCACCACCCGGAACGGCTGTCGCGGCGTCGGACAGCGAGTTCCGTTACGGCCGGGCCGTGTTCACCGGTTCACGCGGGACGGTCAAGCGGTGCGTGTTCACGGACTCCTCGAACAACGGGCTCGCGGCCACCGGCGGCGCCGACGTCGCCGTTCTCCTCAGCCGGTTCGATCGATGCCGCATCCACGGCGTGCTCGTCCGAGGCGGGCGCGTCGCCGCCACGGAATGCGGGTTTGCCGGCACCGGAAACTCCGCGCTCGCTGCGGACCAGCACGGGCACCTCGACGTCACCGACTGCCGCATCGACTCGGCCAGAACCACCGCCATTTCCTACGGCGAGCAGTCCCGCGGCACGATCACCGGCACGACGGTCGAGGACGCGGACACCGGTCTGCTCGTCACGGGCGGCTCGGACCCGCTCGTGCGGCGGTGCGCGTTCACCGGCTGCCGCGTGGCGGGAATCGAGGTGAACACGCAGGGCCTGGGCCGGTTCGAGGAGATCTCGGTGCTGCGGACGCAGAAGTTCGGGCTGTTCGTCGACACCCAAGGTTCGCCGGCGGTGCACCGGTGTCGCTTCGCAGAGGGAAACCTGGGCATCGTCGTGCAGAACGCGCACAGCCGAGTCACCGACACGGTGCTGGAAGACCTGAAGAACGCAGCCGTGCGGTTGTTGGGCCAAGCGCAGGCAGAGCTGACCGGCCTGCACGTGACGCGCTGCCCCACCGCCGTGGAGACGAACGGGACGGCCTACGCGGAACTGGCCGGGGCGCGGTTGCAGGAGATCGGGCTCGTCGGCGTGGTCGCTCAGGACAGCTCACGCGTCCGGGCCACGGACTGCGGCGGGTCCGGCGGTCACGTCGCGTTCAGCGCACTCGGCAAGGCGCACCTCGTGCTCCACGACTGCCGCGCCGCCGGTGTCACGCTCGGCGGTGCGGGGGTGCTGAGCGAGGCGACCGTGACGGCGCGGCGGTTCACGGTGACCGGACCGGTGAACTTCGGCGTCTACGCCGCGGAGAAGTCCACTGTGGACGTCGCGGACAGCTCGTTCGCCGGCACCACCGTCGCCGGGATCGGTTTGATCGGCTCGGCCACCGCGCTCGTGCGCGACTGCGAGGTGCCCGGGCCTGACGGACTGGCCGTGCACCACCAGGGCCGCGCCGTGCTCGAGCGCCTGCGCTCCCCGCTGCGGGTGGTCGAGGTCGAGCCGGACCCCGAGCCGCCGCGGATCATCAACAACTACACCGGCCCCGTCATCCACGGCGACGTCATCCAGTCCGTGCTGACCTGGGGCAACACCGTCGTACACCAGACCCGCGACTGACCAGGAGGCAACCCCGTGCCCACCGAAGAACACCACTACCACGGCCCCGTCATCCACGGCGGCGTGCGCAGCTCGCAGCTCGCGTGGGGCAACGAGAAGGTGGTGCAGAACCTGTCCGTGAGCAAGCAGATCGCACCCGGGTTCGAAGACGTCGCCCGCGTCGTCGCCGACGTCGTGCGGCGCCTGGGTGATCTCGGCCTGCCCGGGCCGGACGCCCGCGACGCCGCCGAGAACGCCGACGCAGTGCTCGCCGAGGTCGTGAAGCCGGAGCCGGACCGCGGGATCGTGCGCCGCGGCCTCACGGCCCTGAAGGGCACCTTAGCCCAGCTGGCGGCGGGCCTGCTCGCCGGCGCGCACGACGGCGCCGTGCAGACCGGCAAGGAACTCGTGCACGCGCTCGGGCAGCTGCCCTTCTGACCGCGGCCCACCGGGAGCCCCCGCGCGAGGAGGGAACCCGGCGGCTCACGGGGTCAGGACTGAGCGGCGAGCTCGAGCGCCTCGCGCTCGATCGCGGCCCGCACCTTGTCACTCGGCACCGCGACGTTCACCGCCCAGGAGAAGATCGCCAGGCTGAACGCGATCACCACGAGCAGGTCAAGCCACTCCGGCAGCGCGTTGAGGTTGCCGGAGTCGCCGTAGCGGCCGAGCCGGCCGATGAGGACGTGCCCGGCGAGCCACGGCGCGATCCACTGCGCCGCTTTCCCGTCGATCGGCGGCCGCTCCACGGCGGAGCTCGTGGCGCGCGCGACGAGGAACAGGACGAAGCCGATCACCACCGCGATCATGATCTTCCACGTGGTGTCGAAGCCACTCCAGTAGATGATCAGGTTCGCGGCCACGAACCCCGCCGGCGCGAGCACCCTCGGCATCGGCGCCCGGTAGGGACGCGCGCGGTCCGGGTCGCGGCCGCGCAGGGCGATCATCGAGACCGGCGCGAACGCGTACATCAGCGCGGTGGCCGAGGTGATCACGCTGACCAGCGACTGCCAGCTCGGGAACGGCAGGAACGCGATCTCGCCGACCACGAACGACAGCACGATCGACCACACCGGCACAACCCCGGAGGTTCAGCTTGCCCAGCCCCTTCGGCAGCGTGCGCTCGCGCCCCATCGCGTAGGACAGCCGCGCCGACGTGCCGAGGTAGAGCATGCCGGTGCCGGCCGGCGACACGAAGGCATCGGCGTAGAGCACATACGAGAGCCAGCCCGCGCCCGCCAGGGTCGCCAACGTGGCGTACGGGCCGAACGAGCCCTGGGCGATCGGATTGTCCCAGCCCTTGAGCAGAGCGGCCGGGTCGAGGGCGCCGATGAACGCGACCTCCAGCAGCAGGTACACGATCGTGCCGATCACCATCGCGACGATGATCGCGCGCGACAGATCCTTCTGCGGGTCACGCGCTTCGCCACCGACCTGCACGGCCTGTTCGAGGCCCTGTAGCGCGAACACCACGCCGACGGGCAAGGCGGCGAAGATGCCGTGGGCGCCGTGCGGGGCGAATCCGCCACCGGCGGTGAAGTTACCCGGGTGGAAGCGCAGCGACAGCAGCACGACGACGGTCAGCACCGGCACCGCGGTCTTCCAGATCACCGTGGCGGAGTTGCTCTCCGACAACAGCTTCACGCCGGCGAGGTTGATCAGCGTGAAGATCGCCATCAGCAGCGTCGCGCAGCGAACCCGCTCGCGGTGAGCGTGCCCGACGGGCTGAGGAGGTTCAGGTGCTGCTTGATCCACGTGACGTTGTCGAGGTACTCCAGGCTGGCCTCGACCTCGACCGGCGCGAGCGCCACGGCCTGCAGCCACGCCACCCAGCCGCCGACGAATCCGCCGAGCACCCCGTATGCGAGCGCGAGGTACCGGGCGGTGCCGCCGGCCACAGGATAGGCCGCGCCCAGCTCCGCGTGCACCAGGGCGAGCGTGGCCATGATGACGGCGGTGAGCATCCACGACACGAGCGACGCGGGACCCGCGACCTTGGCGGCCTTGAGCGCGCCGAGGAGCCAGCCCGAGCCGATGATCGAGCCGAGCGAGACGAACATCAGGCCGTGGAAACCGACCGATCTGCGCAAGCCCGGTCGCGCTCCTGCGGGGGGCGGCTTTTTGAGCGGGTTCAACCATTGCGTCGCCTCGATCCGGTTTACGAGTTGTTTGTCCGATTGATTCGCGGGACTAGCGGTATTCGCGTATTCAGGCAAGCTCCTGAACGCATCACTGACGCGATCACAACGCGCGATTCTGGCCCACCGGAAAGCGGAGTGGAACCGACGCCCCGTTACAGGTCAGTTTCATTCGAGAAAACCGGACTTCCGGTGACCGACCGGCATCAGTGGCTCAGGCCACACCGGACCCGGAACAATCGCACCCGCGCCGGGGTTGGTCACGGGCAGGACCCGGACCCAGGAGGAAACCGCCGTGCCGCTCACCTCGGAACCGTTGCGCAAGCTCGGCTTCCTGACCATCGGGCTGTTCGACGAGGCCGATCCCCGCGCCGGCCACGAGTCGACGCTGCGGATCATCGAGCTGGGTGAGCAGCTCGGCTTCGACAGCGCCTGGGTGCGCCACCGCCACCTGCAGTTCGGCATCTCGTCGCCGGTCGCGGTGCTCGCCGCGGCCACGCAGCGCACCAGCCGCATCCACCTCGGCACGGCCGTGATCCCGCTCGGCTGGGAGAACCCGCTGCGCCTGGCCGAAGACCTCGCCACCGTCGACGTCCTCTCCGGCGGCCGGCTGCAGCCCGGCCTCAGCGTCGGCCCGCCGCGCCACTACGACAAACTGGCGCCGGCCCTGTACCCGGACACGGCGGACGCCGAGGACTTCAGTTACGAACGCGTCGAGCGGCTGCTCCGCTTCATCCGCGGCGAACAGGCCACCGAATTCAGCGGAACCGAGGGCATCGAGGAGTACTCCGACCGCGTCCAGCCCCATTCCGCCGGCCTGGCCGACCGCCTGTGGTACGGCGGCGGCAGCCTCCGGTCCGCGCGATGGGCCGGTGAGCACCGCATGAACTTCCTGACCAGCAACGTCGTCAGCGTTGCCGACCAGGTCGAACCCGTCGACTTCGCGGCCATCCAGGCGTCCCTGATCCGCGAATTCCGCGCCCACCACCCGCTCGGCGCGGACGCACGCGTTTCCCAGGGCCTCGTCGTCATCCCGACCGACAGCGCGACACCCGAGCAGCGCGCCAAGTACGAGGCCTACGCCGCCGCCCGGCTGCCCCGCGTCGGCAAGATCCACAGTCCCGCCCGCATGACCTTCGCGCAAGACCTGGTGGGCACCTCGGCCGAGATCGCCGACCGCCTCTACGCGGACAGTTCGTTCCGGGAGGTCTCGGAAGTCGTCTTCGCGCTCCCGTTCGACTTCGAGCACGACGACTACGTCCAGATCCTGACCGACATCGCCACCCGGCTCGGTCCGGAACTCGGGTGGAAACCGGCCGAGTGACCCACTCGGTGCAACGCTGCCGGCACCGCTCGAACCGTACGAGAGGCGCGACCGCGTGCCCGGCCTGCGGCTCGTTTCACCTCTGAGCACCTCGTGCTGACCATCCTCGACGTCGACGGCCGCGTGACGGACAGCCGCGTGGTCGTCCGCGGGATCAGCGAGCGTGCCTGGGCTCGCACCTGGCGGCCATCCGGTCCACTGTGTACAGCGGGAGCTGCGTGGACCCACGCCCGGACCGTTCACCGCACCTCGGCTCGGGAGAACGGCACAGCTACGACTTCCACGGGCAGCACTGCGGCCCGGTCGTGCTCGGCAGCGCCATCCTGCGCCGCATCGGCCTCGTCGCCACCGCGCGCCCGCTCGACGTGCGGAGCGGGCTCGGCGGCACGGTCCTCCACCCCGAAACTGAACGAGGTCCGTCGGTGCGCTCCCTGGGTGGAGGACCTGCGCCACCCGGTCGCCGGGGTGATCCGGGGCGGCCTGGCACTCGCTCCTGCCCGAGGCGCGGTCAAGCTGGGCACGACGTTCGCGAGAATCGTCAGCCGCAGCCCCACACCCGACAGCTTCGTCCGGGCGGCTGCGGGCGCACGGCGAGGCTCCAGTGCTCGCGCTGCGCACGCTCGACCACGCCGGAGCCAGCCGATGACCACGATTCCGCCGCGAGACAAGCGCCTTACGTTTCTCGAACTGCTCCATCAGATCCGCAAGCACGAAGACAGCACCCGAAGAGTTCGGGAGCGGGTCCGGACCTGCGCGCTGTGCACCGCCACGGTTCTGACGCCGCTCGCCGTGGTCCTGGCTCACCCGCTCGGACCCGCCTGGTTCGCCCGGCTCGTGCCGGCGGGCGTGACACTGCCGGCCGCCGGCACCACCGGCGTTCAGCGGCGGAAGACCACGGCCTCCCACGGACGCAACCGGGCGCCCACCGAGGCCGGGCCCGGGTAGTTGCCCAGGACCAGCGAGGCGTTCGACCAGCCCGAAACAGCGGCGGCGGGCACGTCCAGCAGCGCGCCCGACCAGTTGGCCAGCACCAGTAGCCCGTGGTCGCCGTCGACCCGGGTGAAGGCGAACAGCGCCGGGTGGCCGGGTTCGAGCAGCGCGTACCGTCCGGTCCGGACCAGCGGCTCGGAGTGCCGCAGCTCGATCAGCGCGCAGTAGTGGGAGAACACCGACGCTGGATCGTCCACTTGGGACGCCGCGTTGATCGTCGTGTGGTTCGGGTTCACGCGCAGCCACGGTGTGCCGGAGGTGAACCCGGCGTGCGGCGAAGCGTCCCACTGCATCGGGGTGCGGCCGTTGTCCCGCGAGCGCAGGCGCAGCGCCGCAAGCACGTCCGACGGGGACTGACCCCGCACGGAAGTGGCTTCGCGGTAGTGGTTGACGGACTGGATGTCGGCGAAGTCCTCGATGGACGTGAACGGCATGTTGGTCATGCCGAGTTCCTCGCCCTGGTACACGTAGGGCGTGCCGCGGTGCAGGTGCAGCACGGTGGCGAGCGCTTTGGCCGACAGCGTCCGGAACTCGCCGTCATCGCCCCAGCGGGAGACCACGCGCGGCTGGTCGTGGTTGTTCCAGTACAGGCTGTTCCAGCCGCGCTCGGCCAGGCCCGTCTGCCAGCGGGCGAGGGTGCGCTTCAGCTCCACCAGGTCGAACGGCCGCACGTCCCACTTGTCGTGGCCCTGGTCGAGCTCCACGTGGTCGAACTGGAACACCATGTCCAGCTCGCGCCGGGCCGGGTCCGTCAGCAGCTGCGCCTCCTCGACGGACGTGCCGGGTGTCTCCCCCACCGTCAACAGGCGGTCCTCCCGGCCGGCGAACACCTCGCGGTGCATCTCCTGCAGGAACTCGTGCAGCCGGGGGCCGTTGGCGTACAGGGATTCCGCGTCGCCGTACAGGTCGCCGTCGGCCAGGTGCGCGTCCGGCAGGGACACCGGCTTGGCGATGAAGTTGATGACGTCCATGCGGAACCCGTCGACACCACGGTCGAGCCACCAGCGCATCATCCGGTGGATCTCGCGGCGCAGCTCGGGGTTCTCCCAGTTCAGGTCCGGCTGCTTGCGCGAGAACAGGTGCAGGTAGTACTCGCCCGAGCGCTCGTCTTTCTCCCACGCCGGGCCGGAGAAGCGCGAACCCCAGTTGTTGGGTTCGCGCCGCCACCAGTACCAATCGTGCTTCGGGCTCGCCGGGTTACGCGATTCGACGAACCACGGGTGCTCATCGGAGGTGTGGTTCACGACGAGGTCCATCACCACGCGGATGCCTCGCGCGTGCGCCTGCGCCAGCAGGTCGTCGAAGTCGGCGAGCGTGCCGAACACCGGGTCGATGTCGTAGTAGTCGCTGATGTCGTAGCCGTTGTCGTCCTGCGGCGACGGGTACACCGGCGAAAGCCACACGACGTCGACCCCGAGCGCGCTCAGGTGGTCGAGCCGGCCGATGATGCCGCGCAGGTCGCCGATGCCGTCGCCGTTCGAGTCGGCGAAGCTGCGCGGGTAGATCTGGTACACGGTGGCGGTCTGCCACCAGCGAGGTGTGCTCATGCCCTGCTTTCCTCGAGGATCAGGCGAAAACGATGTCGTCGGCCTCGGCGGGGCCGGTGTCCAGGTCCATGCCCAGTCCCGGCGCGTCCGACGGGGTCAGCAGCCCGGCCACGGGGTTGACCGGAGAGGCCAGGAAGAGCTGGTGAACCTGGTTCCACTTCACCAGGTCCTCCTGGTACGGAGTGTGCGCGGGCGACTGCGCCAGCGAGAAGTGCAGCGTCGCCGTCGCCGAGTGGCCGTGCGGGATGACCATGAGGTCGTGCGCCGTGCCGTACGCCGCGATCTTCAGCGCCTCGGACAGCCCGCCGCACCAGTACAGGTCGGGTTGCAGCACGTCGAGCGCGCCCGTGTCCACGAACCGCCGGAAACCCCAGCGCGTGTACTCGTGCTCCGCGCCCGCGAGCGGGATCGACAGGCGCTGCCGCAGCAGGCGGTAGCCGTCGATCCGGTCGGGCAGCACGACTTCCTCGAGCCACCGCGGCCGGTACTCGGCGATGCGCGAGGCCAGCTCGGTCACGTAGGTCGCGTCCATGGCCTGCCAGCAGTCGAACATCAGGTCGTAGTCCTCGCCGACGGCCTCGCGCAGCGTCCGCACGAGCGCGACGTTGGCGCGCAGGCCTTCGTAACCGCTCGCCGGGCCGTGGCGGAAGAACCACTTCTGCGCGCGGTACCCGCGGTCGCGGAACTCCACGGCCCGCTCGCGCACGCGGTCGAGGTCCTGCACGGAGAACCCGAGCATCGACGCGTACGCCGGCAGCTCGTCGCGGGTCGGCCCGCCCAGCAGGCGGTACACCGGCTGCCCGAGCCACTTCCCGCGCAGGTCCCACAACGCGTTGTCCACCGCGCTGATCGCCAGCATCGGCTGGCCTCCGCGGCCGTGCACCTGCGAACGGTGCAGCTGGTCCCACAGCTTCTCGCCCGCAATGGGGTCGCGCCCGAGCAGGCGCGGGCGCAGTTCCTTCGCCACCAGCCACGCCACGGTCTCGGGTACGGGACCCGCGCGTCCGAGAAGTCCCTCGTCGGTCTCGATCTCCACGAAGTACGTGGTGATGGCGAAGCCGCCGGGCTGCTGCACGCCGCCCTCGTGGTCGTCGAGAGTGCGGTACTCGGGGTAGACGTCCAGGGGGCGGACGAGCCGCTCCTCCCACAGGTCCCCGTTGGTGGGCAGCGTCCCCTTCAGGCGGCGCAGCCGGACCTGGGTGATGCGCACGTCAGACCTCCTGCTTCGGCGCGGAGCCGGGCGCGGACACCAGCGCTTGGCGCTGCGGGCGCCACACGAGCAGGATCGCCGTGACCGCGAGGATCGCGACCACCGCCATCGCGGCGAGCCACAGCAGGCCCCCGTCGAAGCTGCCCGTCTTCGCGTCGATGGCGCCGATCACGGCCGGGTTGACGACGCTGGACAGGTTGCCGAGCGCGTTGATCAGCGCGATGCCGCCCGCGGCGGCCGCGCCGGTGAGGATCGCGGTCGGCAGCCCCCAGAACGTCGGCAGCACCCCGAACACACCGAAGGCCGCCACGCACAGCGCCACGAGCTTCACCACCGGCGCGTCGAACGCCGCCGACGCCACCAGCCCGACCAACAACACACCGAGCGCGACGTACAGGCTCACCGCACGCTTGCCCGGACGGTCGGCCAGGCGGCCGAGCACGAGCATGCCGATCAGCCCGAACACGTACGGGATGGCGGCGACGAACGTCGTCGTCGTGTTGCTCAGCCCGAATGGCTTGAGGATCTGCGGGAGGAACGTGCTGACCGCCCCGTTGAGGTTCGTCAGACCGTAGTAAGCCACCGCGAACATCAGCACCTTCGGGCTCAGCAGCGTCTTGAGGACCTTGCGCCGCGTGCTGCCGGCTCCGCCCAGCGCTTCGCGTTCCGCGGCTTCGCGGGCGAGGGTGTCCGTGAGCCACGCGCGTTCCTCGGCGTCGAGGAACTTCGCCGTCTCGGGGCTCTTCGGCAGCAGCCACGGGATCAGCACGCCCATGAGCACGGCGGGGATGCCTTCGATGAGGTACACCCACTGCCAGCCGTGCAGGCCGATCCAGCCTTCCAGGTTGAGGATCAGGCCGGACAAGGGCGTGCCGATGATCAGGGCCACCGGGATGCCGGCGGTGAACGTCGCCATGATGCGGCCGCGGTAGGCGGCGGGAAACCACAGCGTGAGGTAGAAGATCACACCGGGGAAGAACCCGGCTTCGGCCGCCCCGAGCAACGCGCGGGCGACGTAGAGGCTCGGGACGTTCCACACCAGCGCGTGGGCTGCGGAGATGATGCCCCAGGTCAGGAGGATCCGGGCGATCCACCAGCGGGTGCCGAACCGGGCCAGCGCCAGGTTCGACGGCACTTCCAGCACCACGTACGGCACGAAGAACACGCTCGCGGCGAACCCGAAGGCCGCGGCGCCGATCCCGAGGTCGGCGTTCATCGTGAGCGCGGCGACCCCCAGGTTCGCGCGGTCGATGATCGCCAGGAAGTAACCGATGATGAGGACGGGCAGCAGCCTCGTCGACAGCTTCCGCACCACCCGTGATTCGAGCATGGATCCTCCGCCCTTGCGGCAACCGGACGCGTCGGCGCGCCCACCGGAAACGTTACCGGAAACGTTTCCGGGATGCCAGCCGCCTGCTCGAACCGGGATACTGTGCTCTCGACGGAAACGATTGGGGGACGCATGGGCCGGGTGGGGATCCGGGAGCTGGCGGCCGAGCTCGGCATGTCGATCAGCACCGTGTCGCGGGCGATGAACTCGCGCGGCGAGGTCAGCGAGGCCACGCGCGAGCGTGTCCGGTCCGCGGCCGAGCGCCTCGGGTACCAGCCGAACCAGTCCGGGCGCACGCTGCGGCGCGGCGCGACCGGCACCGTCGCGCTCGTCATGCAGACCACCACCGCCCGCACGGAGATGGGTGAGACGTTCTACTTCACCGTCTGCAACGGCCTGCAGCAGGTGCTGGCCAAGCGCTCCCTGGACCTCGTGCTGTTGCCGGTCGGGCCGGCGAAGGACCCCTACCGGTACCTGGTCAACGCCGTCGACCGGCACATCGCCGACGCGTACATCATCTCCAACACCCACCGTGTCGACCCGCGCGTGGAACTGCTGACCGACCGCGGCGTGCCGTTCGTGGCGCTCGGCCGCGGCGGGCCCGAGGGGCACGCGTGGCTGGACCTGGACTTCGAAGGCGTCGCCGCGCAGACCGTGGAGCGGCTCGTGGCGGCCGGGCACACGCGCATCGCGCTCGCCTACGACGACGGCGACGTGAACAGCACGTGGGAGTACACGCGGGGCTACCGGCAGTCGCTCGCCGCGCACGGTCTCGAGCCGGCCGCCGAGATCCGCCTGCCCGACACGCCCGAGGGCGGCGGGCTGCTGGCGGAGCGGCTGCTCGCGATGGACCCGGCGCCGACGGCGGTGATGCTGGCGCAGGAGACGCTCGCGCTGGGCCTGTACAAGCGCTTCGCCGAAACGGGGGTGCGTCCCGGCGAGGACCTGGCCGTGGTCGGGTTCCGCAAGAACCCGGTGTGCGACTACCTCGTTCCGGCGCTGACGACGTTCGAAGTGTCATTGGAAGCATACGGCCGGCGGCTCGGCGAGATCGTGCTCGCGCGGATGGCCTCGCCAGGGGAACCCGTGCAGGAGGTCTGGCCGATGACGGTCTCGCCCGGGACGAGCGACACCGCTCCCCCGCGCGCGGCGACGCGGCTGGGCTGACCGGACCGTCCACAGCGGACGGTCCGGCCGGCCCGCACGTCACTCGCCCCAGTAGAGCCGCATCGGGTTGGTGATCAGCAGTTTCCGCCGCGCCTCGTCCGTCGGGGCGATCCGCGGCACGAAGTCCACGAGCTTGCCGTCGTCGGGCATGTGGCTCTTCATGTTGGGGTGCGGCCAGTCCGTGCCCCACAGGACGCGGTCGGGGAACTCCTCGACCAGCGCCCGGCCGAACGGCACCACGTCGTCGTACGGCGGGCCCGCGACGGTGAGCCGCTCCGGGCCGGTGACCTTGACGTGGAAGTTCGGGTGCTCGCGCAGCAGCGTGCGGAACCGGCCGAACTCGGGGCCGTCGACGGGTTTCGTCACGTCGGGGCGGCCCATGTGGTCGACAAGGACCGTGGTCGGCAGCGACGTGAAGAAGTCCCACTTCTCGGCGAGGTCCGCAGCCTCGAAGTACACCACGAGGTGCCAGCCCAGCGGCGTGATCCGGGCGGCGAGGTCGTGGTAGTACGCGTCGGGCTTCGGGTCCACGAGCCGGCGGACGAAGTTGAGCCGGATGCCGCGCACGCCGGCCGCGTGCAGCCGGGCGAGCTCCTCGTCGGGCTCGTCGCCGCGGATCGTCGCGATGCCGCGGGCGCGCTCGCCCGCGGCGGCCAATGCGTCGACGAGCGCGCTGTTGTCGGCACCGTGGCACGTGGCCTGCACAATGACCTGCCGGTCGATGCCGAGGAAGTCGCGCAGCGCGAACAGCTGCTCCTTGCTCGCGTCGGTCGGCGTGTACTTGCGCTCGGGCGCGTACGGGAACGTGTCGCCAGGGCCGAAGACGTGCGTGTGCACGTCGACGGTGCCCGGTGGCAACAAGAACTCCGGCTTCGACGGATCCGGGTCGTAGGACAGCCAGCCCTCGTCGGCGGTGAAGGCGGTCACCGGCCCCTCGCCTTCAGTGCCTGGTCCAGGCGCGGGTAGACGCGGCGCACGTTGCCCTCGTACACCTTGGTCCTGTCCTCATCGGACAGTCCGAGCGCATCGACGTAACGGCGGGTGTCGTCGAAGTGGTGCCCGGTGCGCGAGTCGATGCCGCGCACGGCGCCGACCATCTCCGAGCCGAACAGCACGTTGTCGACGTTGATCACGTCGAACAGCAGGTTGATGCCGGGCTGGTGGTACACGCACGTGTCGAAGAAGACGTTCGGCAGCACACCCTCGTCGGGTTCGGGACGGCCGAGCATGTCGGCGAGCCCGCGGTAGCGGCCCCAGTGGTACGGCACCGCTCCCCCGCCGTGCGGGATCACGAAGCGCAGATCCGGGAAGTCCTTGAACAGGTCGGACTGCAGGAACTGCATGAACGCCGTGGTGTCGGCATTGAGGTAGTGCGCGCCGGTGGCGTGGAAGCTCGGGTTGTCCGAAGCGGACACGTGCACCATCGCGGGCACGTCGAGCTCCACCATGGCCTCGTAGAACGGGTACCAGCTCTTGTCCACCAGCGGCGGCGCGCTCCAGTGGCCGCCGCTGGGGTCGGGGTTGAGGTTGGCGCCCACGAACCCGAGTTCTTCGACGCAGCGGCGCAGCTCGGCGACGGACTTCTCGATCGGCACCCCCGGCGACTGCGGCAGCTGGCAGACGCCGATGAACTCGTCCGGGTAGAGGGTGGCGACGCGGTGAACGAGGTCGTTGCACACCCGAGCCCACTCGGCACTCACGGCCTCGTCCCCGATGTGGTGGCCCATCGCCGACGCCCGCGGCGAGAACACGGTGAGGTCCACCCCGCGGTCGGCCATCAGCCCCAGCTGGCCTTGCACCGATTCGCGCAGCTCGTCGTCGGAGATCTCCGGGTAGGCCGGGGCCGCAGTGCCCGCGTCGTAGGCTGCGCGCTGCGCCTCGCGCCAGCTCGTGTGCGCCGCGGGCACGGTGGTGTAGTGGCCGTGACAGTCGATGATCACTCAGGGTCGCCTTTCGGGTCTTCTTCGGACATTCGCGTGCGGACGGCGTCGAGCAACGGCAGCAGCTGCTTTTCGAGTTCGCCGAGGTCCGCCGGCCGGTGCGCCGCGGCCCAGTCCTGCCGGCGCGCGATCGCCTCGGCCATCACGGGCTCGACGCCGGTCTCGGCCACGGTCACCGCGGCCTCCCGAAGCTCCTCGGCCCGGCGGACACCGTGCTCGAGCGAGCGGGAGATCATGTACGCGGCCAGCTGTTGCCAATCGTCGGCGGGCAGCAGGTTGGACAGCGACGCGAGCACGCGCCCTTCCACTCCCCACTCCCGCGCGGCCAGCAGCGACTCCGCGAGCAGTGCTTCCACGCCCTTGATCACCACGGAGCGGCACAGCTTGGTGGCCGCCGCGCGGCCCACGACGTCGGCGTAGACCTCCAGCCCGGTGAACCCGAGCGGGCGCGCGAACTCCACGAACTCGGCCGCGTGGGGCCCGCCGAGCAGCATCGGGGCGGCGAGCCGCTTGGGGTGGATCGGGGACATCACGGCGGACTCGACGTACCGGCCGCCGGCGGCCTCGACCACCTCGGCCGCCGCCTGCTTCTGGCCCGGTGCGGCGGAGTTGAGGTCGAGGAACCAGCAGCCGGCGGGCAGCCCGTCGGCCACCGACCGCGCGGCCACGAGGTCGTTGGCCGCCGTGACCGCGCTGATCACGAGATCGGCTTCGCGCACGGCATCGTGAGCGTCCACACCGGACACCAGGCTGAAGCGCTTCGCGGTGCGGGAGGCGGCGCTCGCCCCGTCGGCCAGCGCCACGTCCCACGCGGTCAGCTTCACCCCGGCAAGGTCCTCCGCGAGCACGGAGCCGACCTCACCGAGGCCCAGCAGCGCGACGGTGGCCGTCATGCCGTCACGGCCTTCGCCTCGGGCTGCCCGGCCGTGGTGACCCCGAGGTCGACGTCCTTGGTCTCCGGGCCCAGCAGCGAACCGACGAGCACGAGCGCGCCGCCGAGCACGAGCAGCGCCGCGGCTGTGAAGCCCGCCGGCATGAGGTGCTCGAGCCAGCCCTGGTAGTAGGCGTAGAACGAGGTCAGGATCAGCGGCATGCTGTAGCCGAGGCCGAAGCCGCTGCCGCGCACGGCGGGTGGGAACCGTTCGCACAGGTAGGAGGGCGTGACGGCGAACGTGCTGCCGCCCGAAAGCCGGATCACGAGCGTCAGCAGCAGCACCGCGCCGAAGCCGGACCACCAGCCGAGGCTGATCGTGGCGAACGCGGCGGAGCAGACCACGCCGATGCCGACACCGGACCAGGCCAGGAACTTGCGCCGCCCGATCTTCTCCGAGAGCAGGCCCAGGAACGGGAACAACACGGAGTGGATCGCCTGCACGATCACGAGCGCGGCCGTCACCTGCGTCGCCGACACGTGTGCCTGGAACTGCAAGGCGCTCGGCAGCAGACCGGAGGCGAGGTTGGACGCGAACCAGATGCCGCTCATGATGATGAACACCTGAATGAACTGCTTGCGTGAAGAACCCACGAGCACGTCGCGGATCGGCGTGCGCGACTTCTTCGCCGACTTCCACGTCTCGGACTCCTCGACGGTGCGCGAGAAGTACACGCAGAACACCGCGCACAGCGCCGCGCCCACGAGAAACGGCACCCGCCAGCCCCACTGCGAGTAGGCGGAGTTCGGGCCACCCGAAGGCGCGATGCGCAGCATCACGAAGGTCACGAGCGAGATCGCGCAGTACGAGATGGGGAAACCCATGCCCACGAGGCCGCCGTACCAGCCGCGCTTGCCAGTGGGCGCCGCCTCCATGGCGAGCGGCGTGGCGCCGGTGTACTCGCCGCCGAGGAAGACGCCGTCGATCAGGCGCAGCACCACCATCAGCACGACGCCGAGCAGGCCCACGGCGTGATAGCCGGGCAGCAGCGCGATCAGCAGGGTGCAGATGCCGCAGCCGGTGATCGACCACAGCGTGACGCGGCGGCGCCCGACCTTGTCGGCCAGCCGGCCGAAGATCAGCGAACCGAGCGGCCTGCCGATCAGGGTGGCCACGAAGATCAGCGACGTGATCACGGCCCGGCTGCCCGGTGACACCGACGGCGGGAGGAAGTAGTTCATCGCCGGGGTGAGCGCGACCACCGGCAGGTACACGTCGAACATGTCGACGAAGAAGCCGAAGGAAGCGCCGATGACGGCGTTGCGGGTCGAGGTCTTGGCCCCCGTGTCGGCGGGCGGTGACGTTGCCGGTCCGGACATCGTCGTGATCATCTCCTGTCGTACCGGGCGCATCTTCGCGGCCGGCGGGGGTCGGCACGGGGAACGTAACCCGGAGGCCCCGATCGTCACAAGAGTCGTCTACGAAATTGTTGACAATCTCGTATGGGATGCTTAGCGTCATCCATCGAAGAGAGGAGCCGGGATGCCCACCACGCCGAAGGAAGGGGAGGCCGGGAAGCAGGCCGCGCTCGATGCGCTGCGGGCCGCCCTGATGGCGGGAGACGTCGTCCCGGGGCAGCGGCTGGTGGAGGCCGAGCTGGCCGACACGTTCGGCGTCACGCGCGCGAGCATGCGGGCCGCCCTGATCGACCTGACCGCCGACGGCCTGGTGGAGCGCATTCCGCACCGCGGGGCCCGGGTGCGGGTGGTGTCGATCGAGGAGGCCGTGGCCATCACCGAGTGCCGCATGGTGCTCGAAGGCCTGTGTGCGGCCAAGGCCGCGGAGAAGGTGACCGACGACCAGATCGGCTCGCTGCGTGAGCTGGCGGTGCGCCTGCAGGCGGCCGTCGACGACGGCGAATCGATGAAGTACTCGGAGCTCAACCGCGAGCTGCACCGCGCGGTGCGGGAGATCGCCGGCCAGCCGGTGGCGGCGGAGCTGCTCGAGCGGCTCCACGCCCAGATCGTCCGCCACCAGTTCCGGCTCGCCATGCGCGCGGGCCGGCCGCACGTGTCGCTGCCCGAGCACCTGGCGATCATCGACGCGATCGCCCGCCGCGACCCGGACGCCGCCGAACAGGCGGCCCGGGCGCACCTGCGCAGCGTGATCACCGCGCTGCGCGACACCGAAAACTGAAGCGATGGAGCGAGCCGAATGAACACAGTGGTGGTGACCGACGTCCCGCGGGCGCCCGGCGCGAAGATCGACGAGCTGGCCGGCTTCGGAGTCGCCACGGTGCACGAAGCACTCGGGCGCACGGGCTACCTGGGCACCGAACACCGGCCGCTGCACCGCGGCTCGCGCATCGGCGGCTCGGCCGTGACTGCGCTGTGCTGGCCCGGCGACAACCTGATGATCCACGCCGCGGTCGAGCAGTGCCGGCCCGGCGACATCCTGGTCGTCACCACGGCTTCGCCGTCCACCGACGGGATGTTCGGCGAGCTGCTGGCCACGTCGCTGGTGTCGCGCGGCGTGCGCGGGCTCGTGATCGACGCCGGTGTGCGCGACGTGGCGGAGCTGAAGGAGATGGGCTTCCCGGTGTGGTCGCGTGCGATCAGCGCGCAGGGCACCGTGAAGGCCACCGCGGGCGCGGTGAACGTGCCGGTGACCGTCGGCGGCGAGACCATCCGCCCCGGCGACGTGATCCTGGCCGACGACGACGGGGTACTGTGCGTGCGCCAGGGCGACGTCGAGCGCGGCATCACCGCGTCGAAGGCGCGCCTGGCCAAGGAGGAGGCGACCCGCGCCGCGCTGGCCGGTGGCGAGCTGGGGCTGGACCGCTACCACCTGCGCGAGAAGCTCGCCGAGCTGGGCGTGCGCTATGTGACCGCCGAGGAGTACGCGAAGGAACAGGCGTGAGCACGGCCGGCGTACTCCCGTCAGTGGTGGCGGCATGACCGGGGTCCGCTGCCTGCTGATGCGCGGCGGCACGTCCAAGGGCGCGTACTTCCTCGCCGAGGACCTGCCGTCCGAGGCGCGAGCGCGCGACGACCTGCTGTTGCGCATCATGGGCAGCCCGGACCCCCGCCAGATCGACGGGATCGGCGGCGCGCACCCGCTCACCAGCAAGGTGGCGGTGGTGTCGCCGAGCCAGTCCCCTGGCGCCGATGTCGATTATCTGTTCCTGCAGCTGGGCGTCGCCGAGGCGACCGTGACCGACAAGCAGAACTGCGGCAACCTGCTCGCGGGCGTCGGGGCGTTCGCGGTCGAACGCGGGCTCGTGCCGGCTTCCGACGGCGAGACGATCGTGCGGATCCGGATGGTCAACTCCGGCAGCACGGCCGTGGCGCGTTTCCCCACCCCCGGTGGGGTCGTCGAGTACGGCGGGGACACCGCCATCTCGGGAGTCCCCGGCACCGCCGCCCCGGTCGTGCTCGACTTCGCCGACACGGCGGGGTCGACGGGCCACGGGCTGCTGCCGACCGGCCGCCTGGTGGACACTGTGGACGGTGTGCCGGTGACCTGTGTGGACAACGGTATGCCGGTCGTCGTCGCGCGGGCGGCGGACTTCGGGCTCACCGGGTATGAACCGGTCGAGCAGCTGAAAGCCGATGCCGCCCTGCGCGAGCGGATCCAATCGCTGCGGCTGCACGCCGGCGAGCTGATGGGCCTCGGCGACGTGCGCGAGAGCTCCGTGCCCAAGACCACGCTCGTCGCCCCGCCCGTGGACGGCGGCACGATCTGCACTCGCACGTTCATCCCGCTCGAACCGCACACGTCGATCGGTGTCCTCGGCGCGGTCAGCGTCGCCACGGCGCTGCTGATCGACGGGGCGGTCGGCCACGAGCTAGCGAAGCTGCCCCCCTCGGCGAGGATCGACGTCGAGCACCCGACCGGGCACCTGCAGGTCGAGGTCGAGGTGGACACGAGCGAAACCCCGCCGCGGGTGCTCCGCAGCGGGGTCGTGCGCACGGCCCGGAAACTCTTCGACGGCACGGTTTTCCCGCGCTGACGCCGGCCCGGGGGGCGCCGCTCAGGCGCCCTTCGGGAAGGCGTGCTTGCGGCCGCCGAGCACCGCGATCGCCGCGGCGATCAGGAGCACCAGCGAGGACCAGGTCAGCGAACCCGTCCCCAGGCCGTCGATGAGCAGGCCACCCACCAGACCGCCGAGGGCGATCGACGCCGAGAAGAACGAGATCACGATCGACTGGGCGACGTCGGCCGCCTCGCCGCCGGCGTTGATCGCGCCGCCGATGAACAGGCTCGGCGAACTGCCGACCGCCAGGCCCCACGCCGCGGCGGCGACGTAGACCAGCACCGGCACCCCTACCAGCACGGCCAGGACGAGCACGCTCACCGCGAACAGCAGCGTGCTGGCGACGATCAGCTTGCGCAGGTGCCGGTCGATGTGCGCGCCGACGACGACCACGCTCAGGACCGACGCGACCCCGAAGGCGAACAGCACCCAGCCGGCCTGCGCTGCCATGCCTGCCGACCTCAGGAAATCGGTCACGTAGGTGTAGAGGATGTTGTGCGCGACCATGTACGTGGTGAGCGCGAACAGGATCGTGCGCAGCCCCGGCATCGCCACGACCTGACGCAGGGTGAAGCGCTCGTGGTCGGCCTGCCCCGGCAGGTCGGGCAGGAACACGACGAACCAGAGCATGTTCACCAGCGCCAGCGCGGCCGAGACCCAGAACGCGGTCTCCCAGCCGTCGAAGGTCCGCAGCCAGGTGCCCACGGGGACACCGATGGCCAGCGAGATCGGCGTTCCCGCCAGCGCGATGGCGATGGCGCGGCCCTGCACGTTCGCCGGCGACAGCCGCGCGGCGTAACCGGCCAGCTGGGTCCAGACCAGCGCGGTGCCGAGGCCGGCGACGAACCGGATGATCATCGTGAGGGTGTAGGCGGTGGACAGCGCAGTCAGCGCGTTGGTGACGGTGACGATGCCCAGCGCCACCTGCAGCACGGACTTGCGCGACCACTTCGCGGTGAGCCGCGACAGCGGGATCGCCGCGACCGCGGTCGCCGCCGCGTAGATCGTGACGATCTGGCCGGTGGCGGCGACGCTGGTATTCAGGGTCCGGGAGATCTCGGGGAGCAAACCCGCCGGGAGGCATTCGGTGAGGATGCCGATGAACCCGGCGACGAAGAGCCCGAAGAGGGCCCTGCCCGGAAGGCGGTCCCGTCCGCGCACCGCGGCGGGCGAAGCTGAGGCTGTCGTTTCGGTCATCACTTTTCCAGGAGCTACTGACGAGGCGTGCTGGCCCCGGGCGAACGGGTGGACGGGCCGCGGAGCCCCGTCGCTCCGCGGTCGGGTGTCCCGGGGGGTTCCTCCGGGGACGTTCACAGAGTGCGTCGCGCGCGCGGGGTTACCCAGATGCCGGCTTCTCGTACGTCCCGCGTGCCTACCCCTGGCAGGGACAGGCTTGCGAGCCGCGCCGGGCGGGCTCCGACGTGATACTGAGGGCATGGCCACCGACTCCCGACCCGGACCGGACGAAGGACGCCTCGACCCGCGTGCCGAGCTCAGCGAATTCCTGCGCAGCCGCCGCGCGCGGCTCAAGCCGTCCGACGTCGGGCTGCCCGAGTACGGCCGCCGGCGCCGCGTGCCCGGCCTGCGGCGCGAAGAGCTGGCGCAGGTCGCCGGGGTGTCCGTGGCCTACTACACGCGGCTGGAGCAGGGCAACGGCCGCAACGTCTCGCTCGAGGTGCTCACCGCGATCTCCTCGGCGCTGAAGCTGTCGGAAACCGAGCACGCGCACCTGCTGCACCTGGCCAAGCCGAAGCCGGCGCACCGGCGGCCCGCCGCACCCCGGCGGCAGCAGGTCCGTCCGGTGCTGCAGGAGATGCTGTCGGCGATCGAGACCGTGCCCGCCTACGTGTGGGGCCGGCGCACCGACGTGCTCGCGTGGAACCGCACCGCGTCGGCACTGTTCGGTGACTGGGCCCAACGCGCTCCGCAGGACCGCAACTGGGCGCGCGTGGTGTTCCTCGACGCGGGAGCGAAGACCCTGTTCGCCGACTGGCCGGCCAAAGCCGCCGACGTCGTCGGACAGCTGCGGCTCGACGCCGGGCGGCACCCGAACGACCCCCTGCTCACCGAACTGGTCGGCGAACTGTCGGTGAAGAGCGAAGAGTTCCGCACGCTGTGGGCCGCGCACAACGTCAAACGCAAAACCCACGACACCCTGCGGCTGCGCCACCCGCTCGTGGGCGAGCTGAGCGTCCGCTACGAGACGTTCGTGCTACCCGGTGACCAGGAGCAGGCGTTGTCCATCTACCACGCGGAACCGGCCACGCCGTCGGAGGAAGCGCTGCGCCTGCTGGCCAGCTGGGGCACGGACGCCCCGGAAGACCCTGTCCACGCCGAACATTCCGACGCTGCGCATTAGCGTTCTGAGTCGCATTTCCTTTGCAGTACAGGGGCCAAGTGCCCCAGACGCTCCACGGCAACCACGCCTTACCCCTCAACACCGTGTTCCGCGAGAGCCCCACCTCGGGTGGTCACGTCGCTGTCCACGAACTTCTGGCCAAGAGCGACTGGAGCGCGGCCGCCAGCCTGCGTGCCGTGAGCTACGACCTGTTCGCGCAGGGCTTCGACGCCGGCAACGCGGCCCCGATGCCCTCGTCAGCCTTCGACGTGTTTCGCCCGCACGTCGACCGGGCGGGCTCCGAGCATCACTTCTGGCAGGTGCACACCCCAGACGGCGGCGAGGCCGACATCTACGCCGACGTGCCGCCGGGGACCTTCCTCAGCTTCATGATCAGCCGCTTCTCCGCGGGGCAACCGCTCGACCTGCTCGCCGAGTTCACCGTCCGGGCCGGCGCCGTCATCCTGGCCCCCGGCGGGCCGGCGATGCTGACAGCCGAGGCTCAGCGCCGGCATCTGCCTGACGACTCCCAGCGCGACGCGATCGTCGTGCGCAACGGTGCCGACCTCCGGCAGGCCCTCGAAACGTTCTGACCCACTGCCAACCGATTGCCGGCTCACCGTGCCGGCCGCATCACCGGCATCGACCGGGACCGGATCGCCAGAGACCTCACCGTGTGGCCGGCCGATCTCCGTCGTACCGGCCCACTGAGGCCGGTATTCGTCCAGAGTGGACGCCGGCAGCAGGGAGCGTCAGCGGGCGAGCCGTTCCGCGAGCCACTTCAGCGCGAGCGGGTACCGGTAGTCGACGGCGGCGTGGCCGGCGTCGAACAGTTCGAAGTGGAGGCGGTCCGGGGGCAGGCCGGACTGGAGCACCTCGTCGCGGAAGGCCGTGGCGCCGAGGTCGAGGAACCACTCGTCGCGGGTGCCCGCGTCGATCCACACCGCGCGCAGGTCGCGCAGGGTGGCGGCGTGGCCGGGCGCCATGCGGACCGGGTCCCACGCGAGCCAGCGCTCCCACACCTGCGGCTCGACCACCCCGCTGACCGGGTCGAACGGCAGCTCCGGCGTGCCGTCCGCACGCGCGGAGAAGCAGGCCGCCACGCCGAAGGCGACCAGCAGTGACTCGTCGCCGGGTTTGGTGAACGCCGGGCGCGAGCGGAAGTCGTCCCACCAGCGGAAAACGTCGTGGTCGTAGGTGCGCAGCGCGCGGGCGGCCTTGCCGAACTCGGGCAGGTAGCACAGCTCGTACAGCGCATCGCCCGCGTGGGTGGCCAAGGCGCCGAACAGGTCGGGCCGCAGCATCGGCGTGATCATCGCGCCGAACCCGCCCGAGGACTTGCCGCTGATCGCGCGCGACTCGCGCTCGGGAATGGTGCGGTAGTGCGCGTCGACCCACGGCACGATCTCGTCGCACAGGTAGGAGTGGTAGCGCCCGGTACCCGGGGAGTCGACGAACTGCGAACCGCCGTAGGCCGTCCACGCGTCCACGTAGACGACGACGCAGGCGGGCGCACCGGCGGCGAACACGGCGTCCGCGGTTTCGAGGAAGGACGGGCGGAACGCGGTGCGGTTCGCCCACATCGTCACCTGGCCGGTGTAGCCCTGGATCACGTAGATCACCGGGTACCGCTCAGCGGAATCGTCGTAGCCGGGCGGGACGTAGACCCACAACGGCCGTTCGTGGGGGTCGCCGAGCGGATTGCCGCGCAACAGCTCGGAGGTGAACGGATGGCGGTCGAGGCGGCCGGCGAGCGGGGCGTCCCAGGGCAGCATGAGGACAGTCAACCAGGTTCGCGCATTCGTCGGCGGAGATCCACGGCGCGCGCGTTCCACTGTGGATTCCCGGGCCGGGCGCGTGCCCCCCCCCCCCCCCCCCCCCCCCCCCCCCCCGGTTCTTGACACGCGCGGTTTCCGCCGACCATGCTCGCCCGTGCGGGCGCTGTGCCCCACAACGGAAAGGCACGGCGCGATGGCGGTTCTCGAGTGGCTGCGGGAGCGGGACAACAACCTTTCGGCGCTGCGCCGCACCGGCCGCGCGGCGATCGTGCTCCCCTGCCTGTTCGCGATCGGCAACCTGGTCATCGGCAACCCGGTGACGGCGCTGTTCGCGTCCGTCGGCTCGGTGGCGCTGCTGCTGTTCGTCGACTTCGGCGGCCCGATCCGCGACCGCGTGTTCGCCCAGGGCGCGCTGGTGCTGGCCGGGGCCGCGCTCATCACGCTGGGCACGCTCGTGTCGCGGATCGTCTGGCTCGCCGCGGCGACGACGGTCGTGGTCGCGTTCGTCGTGCTGTTCTCGGCCGTGGTGAGCTCCGTGCTGGCGAGTGCGACGAACTCGCTGCTCGTGTCGTTCATCCTGCCCGCGACGCTGCCGGGACCGGTGTCGACGCTGCCCGACCGGCTGCTCGGCTGGGCCCTGGCCGGCGTTGTGTCGATGGCCGCGATCGCGGTGCTGTGGCCCTCCCCGGTGCGCAACCCGTTGCGGATCGCGACGGCCCGCGCGTGCGCACTGCTGGCGCAGCGGCTGCGGACCGAGGTCGAGTGCGTGCGCTGCGGGTTCCTGCCGAACCTGGTCGCCGAGGTGGACGACGTCGTCGCCGAGTCGACCGCAGCGGTCACGGCGCTGCGCCGCTCGTTCTTCGGCACGCCCTACCGGCCGACGGGCCTGACGACCTCGACGCGCACGCTCGTGCGGCTCATCGACGAGGTCATCTGGCTCGACTCGATCCTCGCGCGGATGCCCGTCGCCGAGGGTCACGGCGTGGCGGGCGACGCAGTCGCCGAGGTCAAGCTCGCGGCCGCACTGCTGCTCGACCACGGGGCCGGCCTGCTGCAGTCCGCGCCCTCGGCCCCCGATGATCTGGCGGGCGAACTGGCGCGCGTTCGCGAAGCCCGGGCGGCGATGGAGCGCGCGGTCACGTCCGCGCTGCCCGACCCGGACACCGCGGAGTTCGTGACTTCGCTCGAGCCGAGCTTCCGCGCGCAGGAGATGAGCTTCGCCATCACGGCGATCGCGCAGAACATCGAACTGACCGTCGCGGCGCGGCGGCGCAGCTGGTGGGAGCACCTCATCGGACGGCGGCCCGACGGCGCGGGCTCGGCGCTGTCGTCCCTGCAGGAGCGCACCGGCGCGCACGTCGTGTGGAACTCGGTCACGATGCACAACAGCCTGCGCGGCTGCATCGCGCTCGGGCTGGCCGTGCTCATCGCCGGGCTGACCGGCGTGGAGCATTCGTTCTGGGTCGCGTTCGGCACCATGGCTGTCCTGCGGTCCAACGCGCTGAGCACCGGCCAGAACACGGTGCGCGCGCTGCTCGGGACCGTCGCCGGGATCCTGGTCGGCAGCGCGCTGATCCTGCTGCTGGGCCACGACACGGCCGTGTTCTGGGTGCTGCTGCCGATCGCGGTGGTGTTCACCGGGCTCGCGCCCGCGGTGATCTCGTTCGCCGCCGGGCAGGCCGGGTTCACGGTGGCGCTGCTGCTCCTGTTCTCGCTCATCCAGCCCGCGGGCCTGCGCCTCGGGCTGGTGCGCGTGGAGGACGTGGCCATCGGGTGCGCCGTGAGCCTGGTGGTGGGCATCGTGTTCTGGCCGCGCGGGGCGGCCGCGGAGCTGCGCCGCGCCGTCGCCGACGGGCTCGCCGAAGCCGCGCGCTACCTGCGCGTGGCCGTCGAGTACGGCGTGAGCCGCTGCGACGAGGCCGTGCCCGACACCGCTGAGCCCGCCGGTGAGAACCGCCGGGCCGCCGCGGCCGCGCGCCGCCTCGACGACGCGTTCCGCGGTTTCCTCACCGAACGCGGTCCCAAGCACGTGCCGCTGGCCGACGTCGCGGCGCTGATCACGGCCGTCGCGGTGCTGCGGCTGACCGCGGAGGCGGTGCTGGACCTGTGGCGCCGCGACACAGGTGGCCCATCGGGCGACCGCACGGCCGCGCGCACCGAGGTCCTCGCGGCGAGCGACGACCTGGCCCGCTGGTACGAGGCCGCCGCGCGCACCCTGACCGGTGCGGCCGCTCTCCCGGCCGTCGTCTCCCGCGACCCGGCCGCCGACGCACGCCTCCTGACCGCGGTCCACCGCGACCTCGCCGGCGATGACCACCAGGGCACCGCGGCCGCCGTGAAGATGATCTGGACCGCCGACCACCTCGACGCGGCCCGCCGCCTCCAGCCGGGCCTGGCCGGCCCGGTCACGGTGGCCGCGCGGCATTCGACACTGCTGACCTGAGCAACCGGCGGAACGCCCGCCCTGGCGAAGCAGCACAACGCTCCGCGACCCCGTTGGCCCGGGTCACGTGAACGCCGAGCGAGCGAGCCGCCCGGTCCAGCACGGTTTCCCGGAGGCCGAAAACCTGCCGGCTTGCTGCAAAGCTGCTGCGCCGGGCAGCGACTGCCGCCCGGCACAGCGCTACTCGGTCGCCTTCGCGACGAGCGTCGGCAGGGCTTTGCCGAGGGCGGCGACGGCGGCCGCACTGGCTTCACCGAGGCCGTGGCGTTGGGCCAGCCAGGTCGTGTCGTTGTAGGTGACGTGGGTGTGGCCGTCCTCGTCTTCCCAGGCCAGAGCCTTGAGCGGGAGGTCGAGGCCGCTCGTGGGTCCGTCGGCGAGCAGCGGGGTACCGCCGCGGCCGTGCCCGAACACGAGCAGCTGCATGGGGCGCAGCGTCAGGCCCGCGGCGACCGCGTTGGCGGCGTGGTCGATCCGCGCGAACACCACCAGCCCCGCCGCCTCGGCCAGCTCCACCAGCCGGTCCACGGTCTCGCCCACCGGCCGGCCACTAGCGACCGTCACCACGCCTTCTCCGGCCATCACCACTCCCTCGTGCGCGCCGTTCCCCCCAGAACGCTACCCGCTCGCGTTATTCCCGATCAGGCGGGAAAACCCCGTGTTTCCCAATGGCTGATCACGGCTGCCCGCCCGACGTGCCCGGGAGCACACTCGAAGGGCAGGGCGAGCGGAAAGGACGGGCGCATGACGGCAGGACCACACCTGGCGATCGCGCTGGAGGGCGCGGGCTGGCACCCGGCGGCGTGGCGGGAACCGGCCGCGCGGCCGGCCGAACTGCTCACTGCCGGCTACTGGAGCGGCCTGGTGCAGGAGGCCGAAGCGGCGAAGCTGGACTTCGTCACGTTCGAGGACTTCCTGTCGCTGCGCACCGGCGCCCGCGGCCCGTTCGAGGACCGCACCGACGTCGTGCAGGGCCGGCTCGACGCGGTGCTGATCGCTTCGCGCGTCGCGCCGCTGACTTCCCGCATCGGGCTGGTGCCGACGGCCGTGGTCACCCACACGGAGCCGTTCCACCTGTCGAAGGCGATCGCGACGCTCGACTACGTCAGCGGCGGCCGCGCGGGGGTGCGGGTGCAGGTGTCGCGTCACGAAGAGGAGTACGCCAACTTCGGGCGCCGCTCCCCCGGCCCGGCCGAGGACCTGTTCGACGAGGCCGCCGACTACGTCGAGGTGCTGCGCCGCCTGTGGGACAGCTGGGAGGACGACGCCGAGATCCGCGACGTCGCCACCGGCCGGTTCGTCGACCGCGACAAACTGCACTACATCGACTTCGAGGGGCGCTGGTTCTCGGTGAAGGGCCCGTCGATCACGCCGCGGCCGCCGCAGGGCCAGCCGCTCGTCGCCGCGCTTGCGCACAACGACGTCGCCTATCGCCTGGCCGAGCGTGCCGCGGACCTGGTGTACGTGACTCCGCGGGACCGTTCGCAGGCCGGCGACATCGTCGGCGCGCTCGACGATCGCCTGAAGGTGTTCGCGGACCTGGTCGTCTTCCTCGACGACAAGCCGGGCGCGGCAGCCGGCCGCAAGGCGCACCTCGACGACCTGGCCGGGGCCGAATACACCTCCGACGCGCACGTCTTCACCGGTACTCCCGCCGAACTGGCCGACCTGCTGCTCGACTGGCACGCCGCCGGCCTCACCGGCTTCCGGCTGCGGCCGGGCTCGATCCCCGGCGACCTCACCGCCATCACGCGCGGCCTGGTGCCCGAACTGCGCGAGCGCGGCGGGTTCCGCCACGACTACGACGCCGCCACGCTGCGCGGCCGGTTCGGCCTGCCGCGGCCCGCGAATCGCTACGCCGCCTGAGGAGGGACCCGATGACGGAGCAGAAGCAGATCCACCTCGCGGCGCACTTCCCCGGCGTCAACAACACGACGGTGTGGAGCGACCCGGAAGCGGGCAGTCACATCGAGTTCAGCTCGTTCGTCAAGCTCGCCCAGACGGCCGAACGCGCCAAGTTCGACTTCTTCTTCCTCGCCGAGGGCCTGCGGCTGCGCGAGCAGAACGGGCTCATCTACGACCTCGACGTCGTGGGCCGGCCCGACACGTTCACCGTGCTCGCCGCGCTGGCCGCGGTCACGGAACGGCTGGGTCTCGCGGGGACGATCAACTCGACGTTCAACGAACCGTTCGAGGTGGCGCGGCAGTTCGCGTCGCTCGACCACCTCTCGGCCGGACGGGCGGCGTGGAACGTCGTGACGTCGTGGGACGCCTTCACCGGCGAGAACTTCCGCCGCGGCGGGTTCCTCCCGCAGGACGAGCGGTACTCGCGCGCCGAGACGTTCATGCGCACGGCGTGGGAGTTGTTCGACTCCTGGCGAGGCGACGAAGTGCTCGCCGACAAGGCGTCGGGCCGCTTCCTGTCCGACGCCCGCGCCGGCGCGTTCTCCCACCAGGACGAGCACTTCACGATCGACGGCCGCTTCCCCGTGCCGCGCAGCCCGCAGGGCCGCCCGGTCATCATCCAGGCCGGCGACTCCGACGAGGGCCGCGAGTTCGCCGCGGCCACCGCCGACGCGATCTTCACCCGCTACGCCGCGCTCGAAACCGGCCGGCCGTTCTACCGCGACGTCAAGGACCGCCTCGCGAAGTACGGCCGCACTTCCGAGCAGCTCGTCATCCTCCCCGCCGCCACCTTCGTCCTCGGCGACACTGACGCCGACGCGCACGAAAAGGCTCACGAGGTGCGGCTCGCCCAGGTCAGCGAGGCGACCGCGGTCAAGTTCCTCGAACAGCTCTGGAACACCGATCTGTCGGACCACGACCCGAACGGCCCGCTGCCATCCTTCGACCCGGTCGTCGGCTCGGAGCTGTTCTCGAAAGGCCGCGCGAGCGTGCGGCAGTACCGCGACCCCGTGGCCACGGCGCACGAATGGCGGCAGCTCGCGGAGGCCAAGAACCTGACATCGCGGGAGCTCATCATCGAGGTCACGGGCCGTCAGAACTTCATCGGCTCCGCCGACACCGTCGCCACCACCATCAACGACCTCGTGCAGCAGGACGCGGCCGACGGGTTCATCCTCGTGCCGCACGTGACGCCGGGCGGGCTGGACGAATTCGCGGACAAGGTGGTGCCGCTGCTGCAGGAACGGGGAGTGTTCCGCACGGAGTACTCCGGGCCGACGCTGCGGGATCACTTGGGGCTTTCGCAGCCGTGAGCCCGCGCTCGCCGCGGATCCCGCACGGGCGTGAGTCGAAGGGAGGTGCCGTCGCCGTGACGGTACCTCCCTCCGTGCGTTCGGCGCGAGCGCCGAAGGTCATTTGCTTGACGCAACTGTTCCTGCACCGTCGGCAGCTTCCGCGAATCGTCCCAACGCCGAGACCACAGCCACGCGCACCTCGGGTGCCAGCTGGTCGAGCACCGCGTCCAGCACGCGGCGCCGTTCCTCGTCCACGCGCTCCACGACCTGGCGGCCCTTCGCCGTCGGCGCGAGCAAGATCTCGCGTTTGTTCAACGGGTTCTGCGCTTTCTGGAGCAATCCCAGAGAAATCAGGCGATCACACGCACGAGTGACCGTCGACGGGTTCATCGTCAGCTCGTCGGCGACGCGGCCCATCGTGACCGGCGTGCGGTCGGCCGCCACGCGCAGGGCGCGGAACTGCGTGAGCGTCAGCTGCCCGGTCGCGTGCTCGACGCTGGAGTCGGCGATGGTGACCATCGCCCGCAACGCGGCGAGCGCGGCGGCGGAATCGCTGGAGAAACTTTGCGGCACGCAAGCATGGTAGGGCCCGAAAACGGGTACAGCGACCTCACAGGCGAATCCGACGCACCGAGGAGCTGTCATGACCCAGACTGTCGGCGACTACGTGCTGCAGCGGCTGCGCGAGTGGGACGTCGAGCAGGTGTTCGCGTATCCGGGCGACGGCATCAACGGCATCGTCGCTTCGTTCGGCAAGGCGGACAACCACCCGCGGTTCGTGCAGGCACGCCACGAGGAGATGGCGGCGTTCGAGGCGGTCGGCTACGCGAAGTTCAGCGGCCGGCCCGGCGTGTGCCTGGCGACCTCCGGGCCGGGGGCTGTCCACCTGCTCAACGGCCTCTACGACGCCAAACTCGACCACGTGCCCGTCGTGGCGATCGTCGGGCAGACGGCGCGCAGCGCGAGGGGCGGCAGCTACCAGCAGGAGATCGATCTCCAGGCGCTGTACAAGGACGTCGCGAGCGAATACCTCGTCGAGGTCACCGTGCCGGAGCAGCTGCCCAACGCGCTCGACCGGGCTTTCCGCACCGCGGTCTCGGGGCGCTGTCCGACGGCGGTGATCATCCCCGCCGACCTGCAGGAAGAGCCGTACAGCCCGCCGAAGCACGTGTTCAAGCAGGTGCCCTCCTCGCCACCGGGCACCTCGTGGCCGCGACCGGTCCCGCCCGAAGGCGACCTCGACGCAGCGGCCGAGGTGCTCAACGCCGGCGCGAAGGTGGCGATCCTGGTCGGGCAGGGCGCGCGCGGGGCGGCCGAGGAGGTCCGCCAGGTCGCGGAGGTCACCGGTGCGGGCGTGGCGAAAGCCTTGCTGGGCAAGGATGTCCTGCCCGACGACCTCCCGTGGGTCACGGGCGCCATCGGCTTGCTCGGCACTCGCCCGAGCTACGAGCTGATGCGTGACTGCGACACGCTGCTGATCGTCGGCTCGAACTTCCCGTACTCGCAGTTCCTGCCCGACTTCGGTCAGGCCCGGGCCGTGCAGATCGACCTCGACGGCCGGTTCATCGGCCTGCGCTACCCGACGGAGGTCAACCTCGTCGGCGACGCCGCCGAGACCCTGCGCGCACTGCTGCCGAAGCTGGCGAGCCGCGAAGACCGCTCGTGGCGCGAGAAGATCGAGCGCAGCGTCGCGTCGTGGTGGGAGACCGTCGACCGCGAAGCCGCCGTCGAAGCCGTGCCGGTGAACCCGATGGCCGTGGTCTCCGAGCTCTCGCGCCGGCTGCCGGACAACGCGATCGTGACCGCCGACTCCGGCTCGTCGACCAATTGGTACGCGCGCAACCTCCGCATCCGCGGCACCATGCGCGGGTCGCTGTCGGGCACGCTCGCCACGATGGGTCCCGGCGTACCGTACGCGATCGGCGCCAAGTTCGCGCATCCGGACCGGCCGGTGATCGCGCTCGTCGGCGACGGCGCAATGCAGATGAACGGCCTCGCCGAGCTCATCACCATCGCCCGCTACCGGCACCTGTGGACCGATCCGCGCTGCGTGATCTGCGTCTTCCACAACAATGACCTCAACCAGGTCACGTGGGAGCTGCGCGCGATGACCGGCGCCCCGAAGTTCGAGGAGTCGCAGAGCCTGCCCGACGTCGACTACGCCGGTTTCGCGCTGTCGCTGGGCCTCACCGCGGTCACCGTGGACAAACCCGGGCAGCTGGGCTCGGCCTGGGACACCGTGCTCAGCGCGGCCAAGCCCGCGGTCCTCGACGTCCGGTGCGACCCGGAGGTGCCGCCGATCCCGCCGCACGTGACGTTCGAGCAGATGAAGTCCGCCACCGAGGCCGTGCTCAAGGGTGATCCGGAGGCGCTGCACCTCGTGGTGCAGGGCGTGAAGACGAAGGTGCAGGAGTTCCTGCCGGGCGGGCCGAACCGATGACCTCGGTCGAACGCGTCACCGCGCGAGCGCACAAAGTACCGACCCCGGCGCCGGAAGCCGACGGCACACTGTCGTGGGACAGCACCACGATCGTCGTCGTCCACGTGGCGGCCGGCCCCGTGCGCGGGCTCGGCTGGACCTACGCCGACGCGGCCTGCGTGCCGCTGATCGAGCACACCCTCGCGCCCGCCGTCCTGGGCGCGCCGCTCGCCGACGTCCCGGCGTGCTGGGCGGCGATGCAGCGCGCGATCCGCAACCTCGGCCGGCCCGGCTTGGTGTCGTGCGCACTGTCCGCAGTGGACATCGCGCTGTGGGATGCTGCGGCGCGATCGCTCGACGTGCCGGTGAGCGGCCTGCTCGGACGGGTGCACGACGAGGTCGACCTCTACGGCAGCGGCGGATTCACCTCGATGACGGACGAGGAGCTCACCGACCAGCTCGAAGGCTGGGTCGCGGGGCAGCGGATCCCACGCGTGAAGATCAAGATCGGCGAGGCGTGGGGCACTCGCGTCGACCGGGACCTCAAGCGCGTGGAGCTCGCGCGCTACGTCCTCGGCAGTGACGCGGCACTGTACGTCGACGCCAACGGCGCGTACTCCCCCGGCTTGGCGCGCCGGCTGCTCGAACCGTTGCGGGACGCAGGCGTCACGTGGTTCGAGGAACCCGTTTCCAGCGACGATCTCGCCGGCCTCGCGAGCCTGCGCAGCTCTGGCGGGCCCGACATCGCTGCGGGCGAATACGGTTACGACCTGCCGGGTTTCGCGCGACTGGTGCCGGTCGTCGACTGCCTGCAGATTGACGTCACGCGCTGCGGCGGTTTCACCGAGTGGCGCCGCGCCGCCGCGCTGGCGGCCGCCGCGAACCGCGAGGTGTCCGGCCACTGCGCGCCGAACCTCGCGGCGCACGCCGCCGTCGCGACGCCGAACTTCCGGCACCTCGAGTGGTTCGCCGACCACGACCGCGTCGAGAACCTGTTGTTCGACGGCTGCCTCGATCCCGGCGGCGGCACCGTCACCCCGTCTCGATCCGCCCCCGGCCACGGCCTGACCTACCGGGCCGACGTCGCGGCCGAGTACCCGGTCTGAAGGAGGACCGCCGATGACCCAAGTGCACGTGCCGGACCCCGTCGTCCGGCACCCGCCGGCACCCGACCTCGACCTCGCCGCGCTGGGCGACGCCCTGCGGGCGCGCGTGCGCGGCGAAGTCCGGTTCGACGACGGCACCCGTGCGGCCTACTCGACCGACGCGTCGAACTTCCGCCAGGTGCCGCTCGGCGTGGTCGTGCCGCGCTCTCCGGACGACGCCGTCGAGGCGCTCGCGGTCGCGCGGGAGTTCGGCGCGCCGGTGCTCTCGCGCGGCGGCGGCACCAGCCTCGCCGGTCAATGCACCGGCGCGGGACTCGTGCTCGACTGGTCGAAATACTGCACCCGGCTGGAGTCGGTCGACGAGGACGCCCGCACGTGCGTGGTCCAGCCGGGGCTCGTGCTCGACGAGCTCAACCGGCAGCTCGCCGACACCGGCCTGCGGTTCGGGCCGGAACCGGCCACGCACATGAACTGCACCCTCGGCGGCATGATCGGCAACAACTCCTGCGGCGCTACCGCGCAGCGCACGGGCAAGGTCGTCGACAACGTCGCCCGGCTCGAAGTCCTGCTCGCCGACGGCACGCGGTTCTGGTGCGGCGAGACCACCGACGAGGAATACGCCGAGATCGAGCACCGCGGCGATCCGCGCGCCGCGATCTACCGGCAGCTGCGCCGGCTGCGCGACGAGTACGCCGCCGAAATCCGCCACCGCTTCCCACAGATCCCCCGGCGGGTCTCGGGCTACAACCTCGATTCCCTGTTGCCGGAGAACCACTTCGACGTCGCCGGGCTGCTCGTCGGTTCGGAGTCCACTTTGGTCACGGTGCTGCGCGCGGAGCTGAAACTGGTGCCGGTGCTGCCCGAGCGGACACTGGTCGTGCTCGGCTACCCGGACATCGCGACGGCCGCCGACGCCGTGCCCGAGATCCTGCCGCACGAGCCGATCGCGCTGGAGGGCGTGGACCACAAGCTGATTCGCGACCAGCAACTCAAGGACATGAACCCGCAGGCGCTGGCGGAGATGCCCCAGGGCCGGGCGTTCCTCATGGTGCAATTCGGCGGCGCCACCACGGAGGAGGTCGACCGCCGCGCCGAGCGGATGCTGGCCGCCCTGCACGACAGCCCCCACGAAGCCGACGTCGCGTTCCTCGACGACCCGGCGCGGGAGACCGAGCTGTGGCAGGTCCGCGAAGCCGGGCTCGGCGCGACGGCCCACGTGCCGGGCCGGGCCGACACCTTCGAGGGCTGGGAAGACTCGGCCGTCGCGCCCGAGCGGCTCGGTGAGTACCTTCGCCGGCTGACCGCGCTGTACGAGGAATTCGGTTACGCCAGCGACACCGGGCCCAGTCTGTACGGCCACTTCGGACAAGGCTGTGTGCACACCCGGATCCCGTTCGACCTCTACACCACCGACGGCGTCGCGACGTACCGGCGGTTCATGGAGCGCGCGGCGGACCTGGTGGCCGAACTCGGTGGTTCGTTCTCCGGTGAGCACGGCGACGGGCAGTCGCGCGGCGAGCTCCTGCCGAAGATGTTCGGCACCGACCTCGTGGCGGCGTTCGGGCGGGTCAAGGCGATTTTCGACCCGGACGACCGCATGAACCCGGGCAAGGTCGTCGCGCCGTACCGGCTCGACGAGAACCTCCGCCTCGGCGGTGCGTGGTCGCCGGCGGACCCACAGGACCTGTACTTCCGCTTCCCCGACGACGGCGGTTCGTTCGCTCAGGCCGCCAACCGCTGCGTCGGCGTGGGCCGGTGCCGGCAGCCCGACACGTCCTCGGGTGAGGTGATGTGCCCGTCGTACCAGGTGACCGGCGAGGAGGAACACTCGACGCGCGGCCGCGCACGGCTGCTGTTCGAGATGCTGCACGGCCACGGGGATAGCCCGATCGGCGACGGCTGGCGCTCCGCGGAGGTACGCGACGCGCTCGACCTGTGCCTGGCGTGCAAGGGCTGCAAGTCGGATTGCCCGGCCGACGTGGACATGGCCACGTACAAGGCCGAGTTCCTCGCCCACCACTACGAGGGCCGCCCGTGGCGGCGGCCGCGGTCGGACTTCACGATGGGCTGGCTGCCCGCGGTGGCGCAGGCTGTGAGCCGCTTGCGGGCCGGGCCGCTGGTCAACGCGCTCACGCGCACGCCCGGCCTCGCGCGGCTGGCGACGCTGGCCGCCGGCATCGAGGACCGCGAGATCCCCGCGTTCGCGGGGGAAACCCTGCAGCAGTGGTTCACCCGGCACCGCCCGGCTGGCGACGGCGCGCGCGGCACGGTGCTGCTGTGGCCCGACACGTTCACCGGCCACTTCCACCCGGGGATCGGCCGCGCTGCCGTCCGCGTGCTGGAGGACGCCGGGTGGCGTGTGACGATGCCGACGGCTCCGGTGTGCTGCGGCCTCACGTGGATCTCCACCGGCCAGCTGGGCATGGCCAAGCGGATCCTGCGGCGGACCGTGCGGGAGCTGGCGCCGCACCTGCACGAAGGCGGGCTGGTCGTCGGTCTCGAACCCAGCTGCACCGCCGTGTTCCGCTCGGACGCCCCCGACCTGTTCCCGGGTGACCAGGACGTCCGGCGGCTGCGGAATCAGACCGTGACGCTCGCCGAGCTGCTGACCGAGCACTCCTCCGGCTACCGCCCGCCGCGGATCGGCGGCTCCGCGATCGCCCAGGTCCACTGCCACCAGCACGCGGTCCTGGGCTGGGACGCGGACAAGGGCCTGCTCGAAGCCGCGGGTGTCGACGCCGAACACCTCGGCTCCGGCTGCTGCGGCCTCGCCGGGAACTTCGGCTTCGAGCAGGGGCACCGGGCAGTCAGCGAGGCCTGCGCGGAGCGGGTGTTGCTCCCCCGGGTCCGCGCCGCCGATCCCGCCACGGTCGTCCTCGCCGACGGCTTCAGCTGCCGCACCCAGCTCCACGAACTCGACAGCGGCGGCCGCGAGGGGACGCACCTGGCCGAGCTGCTGGCCTCGGGCCTCGACGAGGTCCCCGAGCCGGAGCGGCCGCGACGGGGCAAGCGAACCGCGGTGGCCGGCGCCTTCGCCCTCGCCGCGGCGGGGGTCGTGATGGCACGGCGGGGGAAACCACGGTGAGCGTCCGCCGAGTCGCGGCCTCGCGAATCGCCTGGGGCGCGGTGCTGCTCGCCGCCTCGCGCGTGGCTGAGCAGCCTGAAGTGGCGGCGGTGCTGCGGATCCTCGCGGTCCGGCATTTCGTGCAGGCAGCCGTGGGGCTCACGTGGCCGGACAGCGTCGCCGCGCGGTGGGCGTGGCTCGCGGACAGCGCGCACAGCCTCAGCATGACCGGGCTCGCCGCGGCCTCGACGCGGTGGCGGCGGCCGGCGGTGGTCAACGCGGTGGTGGCGGCGGCGTGGGCGAGCGCCTCCCGGGCCGCGAGCAAGTGACGGATCGGAGGTTTCCCGTGGCAGACCAACCCGTGGTTGTCGTGACGGGCGCCAGCGGCGGGATCGGCCGGGCGGTGGCCCGGGCGTTCGGCACACGCCACGCCCGGGTCGCGCTGCTGGCCCGCGGACGGAAGGGCCTGAGCGCGGCAGCCGAGGACATCCGGCGAGCGGGCGGTACCGCGCTGCCCATCGAAGTGGACGTCGCCGACTTCGGCCAGGTGGACGCCGCAGCCACGCGCGTCGAGCAGGAGCTGGGCCCGATCGACACCTGGGTCAACGTCGCGTTCACGTCCGTCTTCGCGCGGTTCTCCGACGTCCGGCCCGAGGAGTTCCGGCGGGTGACCGAAGTCAGTTATCTCGGGTACGTGCACGGCACGATGGCCGCGCTGAACCGGATGAAACCGCGGGACCGGGGCACCGTCGTGCAGGTCGGCTCGGCGCTCGCCTACCGCGGGATCCCGTTGCAGAGCGCGTATTGCGGTGCCAAGCACGCGATCCAGGGCTTCCACGAGGCGCTGCGCTGCGAACTGCTGGCCGAGCACAGCGGTGTGCACGTGACGATGGTGCAGATGCCGGCCGTCAACACGCCGCAGTTCTCGTGGGTGCTGTCGCGGCTGCCGCGGCACGCACAGCCCGTGCCGCCGATCTACCAGCCCGAAGTGGCGGCCGACGCGGTGCTGTACGCGGCCGACCACCCGCGCCGGCGCGAGTACTGGGTCGGCGGCAGCACTGTCGCCACGCTCGTCGCGAACGCCGTGGCGCCGGGGATACTCGACCGGTACCTCGCGAGAACCGGCGTGAAGTCCCAGCAGACGCAGCAGCCCACCCCCGCCGATCAGCCCTCGAACCTGTGGCAGCCCGCGGACGGCCCGCGCGGCCACGATTTCGGCGCCCACGGCGAGTTCGACCAGCAGTCCTCGCCGCGCAGCGTCCAGCTGTGGGCCAGCCGCCACCACGGCCTGCTCGCCGCCGCGGGCGGCACGCTGGCGGCGACGGCGCTGGGCGTGTGGCGGTGGGCGCGGGCATGAGCGACTGGCAGGACTTCTCCCCGCACGTCCTGCGTGAGTACGCCCTGCTTGCGGACGGCGAGCGCGGGGCGCTGTGCGGCCCCCGCGGCGACCTCGTCTGGTTGTGCGCGCCCGGGTGGTCCGACAGCGCCGTGGTGTCGGCACTCGTCGGCGGGCGCGGGAGCTACTCCGTCAGCCCGGCGGGCACGTGCGTGTGGGGTGGCTACTACGAGCCCGGCACGCTGATCTGGCACCACCGGTGGGTCGGCACCGACACGGTCGTGGAATGCCGCGACGCGCTCGCGTATCCCGCCGACCCGCGCCGCGTCGTGGTGCTGCGGCGGATCGAGGCCGTGGAGCGGGACGTCCGGATGCGGGTGCAGCTCGACCTGCGCGACGGGTTCGGCGGCCGGTCGATGCGCGAGCTGTCGTGCGACGCGCACGGCGTGTGGACCGCGCGCACGGGTGACCTGCGCCTCCGCTGGCGCGGTGGCGCCCACGCCCGGCCCGACGACGAGGCCCGGCTGGTCCTGGACCTCGAGCTGCCGGGCGGGACCAGCCACGACCTCATCCTCGAGATCAGTCCGGATCGCCTGCCGGACCCCACTGGCGCCGACGAGTTGTGGGCGGCGACCGAACACACGTGGCGGCGGGCCGTGCCGCGCCTCGACGACACCGCCGCCCCGCGCGACGCGAGGCACACGTACGCGGTGCTGCGCGGCCTCACCACCGCGGGCGGCGGCATGGTCGCCGCCGCGACGCTGGGCCTGCCCGAACGCGCCGAGGCCGGGCGCAACTACGACTACCGCTACGTCTGGCTGCGCGACCAGTGTTACGCCGGGCTCGCCGCGTCGGTCGCCGAAGGGCACCCGCTGCTCGACGACGCGGTGGCGTTCACGTCCGCGCGGGTGCTGGAGCACGGGGACGCCCTACTGCCCGCGTACCGCACCGACGGTCGGCCCCCACCGGGCGAAACCGCGCTACGGCTGCCCGGTTACCCCGGCGGGAACCCGGTCGTCGGCAACCACGTGAACGACCAGTTCCAGCTGGACACGCTCGGCGAGCTGCTGCAGCTCTACGCGGCCGCGGCCCGGCACGACCGGCTGACGCCCGACGCCGAACGCGCGGTGGACGTCTGCGTCGACCTCATCACCCGCCGCTGGGACGAACCCGAGGCCGGGGTGTGGGAACTGCACAACGACTGGTGGAGCCATTCGCGGCTCGCCTGCGTCGCGGGTCTGCGCGCGATCGCCGGGCACCGGTCGCCACCGCACGCCGCGCGGTTGTCCGGGCTCGCCGACCGGCTGCTCGGCGAGACCACCCGCCGCTGCATCGACCACCGGGGCGCCTGGCAGCGCTCCCCCGGTGTGCGCGGCACGGACGCGGCCCTGCTCCTGCCCCCGGTTCGCGGTGCCCTGCCCGCCGCCGACCCGCGAACGCTCGCCACGCTCGACGCAGTGCGCGCGGACCTGTGCGAAGACGGCTACGTCTACCGCTTCGCGCCCGACGACCGACCGCTCGGAGAGGCTGAAGGGGCGTTCCTGCTGTGCGGGTTCACCATGGCGCTCGCCTGCTGGCACCAGGGTGACCGCGTCCGCGCATTCCGCTGGTTCGAACGCACCCGCGCCGCCTGCGGCCCGGCGGGCCTGCTGGCCGAGGAGTACGACGTACGGCAGCGGCAGCTACGCGGGAATCTGCCGCAGGCGTTCGTCCACGCGCTGCTGCTCGAAACCGCCCACCGGCTGGCCGGCGATCCCGGCTGAGTCACGACGAAGTCTGCTCCTCGGCGGCGTGCAAGGGCCGGACCTTCGCGTCCGGGTGCCCTGACAGCGGCGTCAGCGGCAGGGACGGCGTTTCCGCCACGCGCTCGAGGTGGCACAGCAGAATCCCTTCCCGCAGCGCCCACGGGCAGACCTCGACCCGTTTGACATCCAGCGCCGACAGGGTCACCTCGGCGCCGAGCGCGCCGGCCACGACCTGGCGCGCCCGCGAGTGCGAAATGCCGCGGAAGCCCGCCCGCTTGGCCGCGCCGACCTCGGTCAGGCGCGGGATCCACTCACGCAGCTTCGCCACCCTGAGCTCGCGCTCGACGAACGGGCCCTTGCGCTGTGGTGCCGCGCCGGTGAGGCGGGCCAGCTGCTTGAAGGTCTTCGACGTCGCGACGACCCGCCGAGGCCGGCCCTCCCAGCGCAGGCGATCGAGCACCTCCGGCAGTGTGTCCTGGATGTACCGGCGCACAGCTTTGACCTGCTTGCCCGTCGGCGGGTCGGCGGTGATGAACTCGCGGGTCAGCCGGCCCGCGCCCAACGGCAACGACAGCGCGAGTTCGGGTTCGGCGTCACGGCCCAGCACCAGCTCCATCGATTCGCCGCCGATGTCGATCAGCAGCAGCCGCCCCGCCGACCAGCCGTACCAGCGGCGGGCGGCGAGGTAGGTCAGACGGGCTTCTTCCTCGCCTGAAAGGAACTGCGGGCGAATACCCGATTCGGCCTCGATGCGCTCGATGACCTCGTCCCGGTTGGCCGCGTCGCGGATCGCCGCCGTGACAAAGGGGTAGAGCTCGTCGACGCCCATCCGCACCGCCGCGTCCACGGCCCGGCCGACCGCCTCCGCCGCCCGTTCGATCCCGGTTTCGCTCAGCGCGCCGTTGACCATCAGCTCCTCGGCCGGCAACGTCGGCTTCTTCACCGCGTGCGCGGGCAGCGGCGGAGCTCCGGCGGACACGTCCACCACCTGCAGCTGGGCCGAGCTCGACCCGATGTCCAGCACAGCCAGTCTCCGGTCGGAGTACCCCGCCGCCCGCCCGTCACACCCGTGGCCCCGAACCGTTATCCGCCGGCCGTCCCCGCCACGACCGTCCCGGATGGACAGTCACGCACCAGGGTCGATCCGGACGCCCTTGCGGCTCGCCCGGTAGTCGTCGTGGCTGACCAGCGCGCCCAGTTCGTCGCGCACGCGGTGCGCGACCCGGCGCGCCTTCGCCATGTGCCGGCCCGTCGTGACGGCCCGCTCGCGGTCGGTGAACGTGTTCGACGCGCGCTGGTGGCCGTCGATCTTGTTCTTCCACAGGCCGCTTTCGCGGAACGTCTCGACGTCGCCGTCCATGGGGCGCTCCTCCTCCCGGTGTCCGAATGCGACGGGTACCCACCGCGAGCGACGACACACCTGACGTGTCGGCGCGGCCCGGGCC
This sequence comes from Amycolatopsis sp. FDAARGOS 1241, assembly GCF_016889705.1. NCBI lineage: Bacteria > Bacillati > Actinomycetota > Actinomycetes > Pseudonocardiales > Pseudonocardiaceae > Amycolatopsis > Amycolatopsis sp. FDAARGOS 1241. The sequence continues at coordinate 3,961,955 of NZ_CP069526.1, read as the reverse complement.
GGGTATCCACTATCCATGCCGACTACGCGCGCGGACGGAGCCGCACCCCCGGATTCGACGGACCTCACCCGGTTGCGCCGGGCCGCCGCGGACTGCACCGGCTGCGGGCTCCACCGCGACGCCACCCAGACTGTCTTCGGCGAAGGGCCGCGCCGGGCGGACATCCTCGTCGCCGGGGAACAGCCGGGCGATCAGGAGGACAAGCAGGGCAAACCGTTCGTCGGCCCGGCGGGCCGGCTGCTCGACACGGCGCTGGCCGAAGCCGGGTTCGAGCGCGACGCGCTCTACCTCACGAACGCGGTGAAGCACTTCAAGTTCACCGAGCGCGGCAAGCGCCGGATCCACGAGAAGCCGTCGCGGACCGAGGTCGTGGCGTGCCGCCCGTGGCTGGTGGCGGAGCTGCGAGCCGTGCGGCCGCGGCTGGTGCTGCTGCTCGGTGCGACCGCGGCCCAGTCGGTGTACGGGTCCTCGTTCCGGCTCACCCGGCACCGGGGAGAGCCGCTGGCCCCGCCGGACGACCTGGCCGGGTTGTTCGACGCCGCCGTGGTCACCGTGCACCCCTCGTCGGTCCTGCGCGCACCCGACCGCGAGGCGGCCCGCGCGGAGTTCGTCGCCGATCTCGAGGCGGCGCGGGCGGTGTGAGAACCTGGTGGCCGGGTAGCCGAAGGGCATGACGAACGAATCCCTGGTGGTGATCGGCAGCGGCCCGGCCGGCGTCTCGGCCGCGCGGGCCTTCCGCGAAGCGGGCGGGAGGGGCCGGGTGCGCCTGCTCTCCGCGGACCCGAACCCCCCGTACGCGCGGCCACCTCTGTCGAAGGACTTCCTGCGTGGCGAATCCGGGGAAGGCGACATCGCGCTCGAGGGTCCCGGCGACGACGTCGAAGTCACTTTGGGCGATCCCGTCGTCGAACTGGGCGAGCGCGAGGTCCGCACCGCGTCCGGCGCGGTCCACCCCTTCACCCGGTGCGTGCTCGCGACGGGCGCCGAGCCGATGCGCCCGCCCGTTCCCGGTGCCGATCACCCGGACGTCCGCTGCCTGCGTTCCCTGGCCAGCTCGCGGGAACTGCGGTCGGCGGCCCGGTCTGCCCGCAGCGCCGTGGTGGTCGGGGCCGGGTTCATCGGCTGCGAAGCGGCGGTTTCGCTGGCGCGGCTGGGTGTGCAGGTCACCGTGTTGTGTCCCGAGTCCGTTCCGCAGCAGCAGCGCCTCGGCCGCGACGCCGGTGAGCTGATCCTGCACTGGCTCAAGGCCGAGGGCGTCAGTGTGCTGCGCGAAACCCGGCTCGAGTCCGTCACCGAAGGCCACCGCGTCCACACGGAACTCGTCCCGGCCCTCGACACTGACCTCGTGCTGCTCGCCACCGGCATCCGCCCGCGCATCGGGCTCGCCGAGAAGGCCGGCCTGGCGGTCGAGCGCGGCCGCGTCCACACCGACGAGCACCTGCGCACCAGCCGCCCCGGCGTCTACGCAGCAGGCGACGTCGCCTTCGCCCACAACCCTTCGGCCGGTCGCGCACTCGCCGTCGAGCACTGGGGCGAAGGCCTCGCCATGGGCGAAGTCGCGGGCCGGTCCGCAGCGGGCGAGGCCGCGTCGTGGGACGCGGTTCCCGGCTTCTGGTCGGAGATCGGCGACCACGTGCTCAAGTACGCAGCCTGGGGCGACGGCTTCGACCACGCCTGTCCGGCGTCGCGCGACGGCGGGTTCACCGTCTGGTACGAACGCGGCGGCACGGCCGTCGGCGTGCTCACCTGCAACGCGGACCAGGACTACGAACGCGGCAGTGAGCTGATCCGCGAGCACCGCGCGATCCCGCCGCTGTAGCGCTCACCCGGCGCGGGCAGGCAGCACGGCCCACACGACTTTGCCGCCCCGCCACGCCGGGCTGCTGCCCCACACGCGGGCCAGCTGCGCCACCATCCGCAGCCCCAGGCCGGGCTCGGCCGCGACGCTCTCGCGCAGGAACGCGGGCGCCGGGTCGTCGTCGGGGACCTCGACAGCGCACCAACCACGGCGCAGGTCCAGTCTCAGCGAGGGCTCGCAGCCGGTGTGCTGGACCACGTTCTCCACCAGCTCGCTGGCGATCAGCGCCGCGTCGTCTGCGAGCTCCGGCACGCCCCAGGCAGCGCACGTGGACCGCACGAACGCGCGCGCGTCGTGGCCCGCGCCTTGCGAGCTCTCGATCTCGCACCGCGCCCGCTGCCGCCGCGGGCGCGCCATCCGTTCGGCCGCGGCGCCGAGATCCGGGGCTAGGCAAGCGAACCGGTCGACCGAGCGCTCGCGCAGGAGTTTCCGGTGGTCCGCCCGCTCGGACACGAGCGCGAACGGTACCGCAGGCCACTCCTCGATCCGTCGCGCGACGAGCGCGAACACGCCCGCCTGGTCCGGGTTGCAAATGTCCAACCCCGAGATGTCGGCGATCAGACCGTCGGACGCGTCGGCGGCGGCTTTGAGCAGCGAGTCGCGCAAATCCGGTCGCGAAGCCGCACCCAACGTACCTGAGACACTGAGGAGCCAGAACCGGTCGCACCGGCCCAGGACCGCGTGCAGGTTCTCCGCGATCACTCCGCCTCCCACTTCCGGGCATCCGGGGGCACCGTTGCTGATAACCCCCCGTCCCGCGGACCAAACACGCGCACCGAGCCTGCGCGGTCCGCGGCTTTGGGACGGCCGTCACCGGGGTAACCACAAAGCGCAACGACCCATGACCGCACAGGAGATCGCATGTCCGACACACAGCGCCCGCCGCAGCAGCAGGAGCCGCCCGGTGTTACGGAGGAGATGGAGCCGCGGCCGCGGGACACGATGGACGACTACGAGGGCCACGGTTTCCTGGCCGGCCGGCGCGCGCTGATCACCGGCGGCGACTCGGGCATCGGGCGGGCCGTGGCGATCGCCTTCGCCAAGGAGGGCGCCGACGTCGCCATCGCCTACCTCGAAGAGGACGAAGACGCGAAGTACACCGCGAGCCGAGTCGAGGCCGCGGGCCGCAAGTGCGTCCTGCTGCCTGGTGACCTCGCCGACGCGCAGCACTGCCACGACGTGGTCACCCGCACGCTCGACGAGCTCGGCGGCCTCGACCTGCTGGTCAACAACGCCGCGGTGCAGTGGCCCGTCGACTCGCCCGAGGACCTCACCGACGAGCAGTGGCAGCGCACCTTCGACGTGAACATGCACAGCTACTTCCGCGTGACGGCCGCGGCGCTGCCGCACCTCGGCGAGGGTTCGTCGATCATCAACACCGGATCGGTCAACGGCTTGCGCGGCAACAAGTCCCTGATCGACTACTCGGCCACCAAGGGCGCGATCCACGCGTGGACGTACTCGATGGCCCAGGCGCTGGCCGACCGCGGGATCCGCGTGAACTGCGTGGCACCCGGTCCCGTGTGGACGCCGCTGATCCCCTCGACCTTCCCGCCGGAGAAAGTCGAGAAGTTCGGTTCGCAAGTCCCGTTCAACCGCGCGGCGCACCCGGACGACCTGGCGCCCTCGTACGTCTTCCTGGCCGCCGACCGGCTGTCCTCGTACTACAGCGGTGAGGTCATCGCCGCGCTCGGTGGCGAGACCACGCCCGGTTGACCCCGGCGACAAGGACTACCCCGATGACCTCCTTGCTGATGGGCGCGGCGCCACCGGAACCGGTTCCGGAGTCCCGGACCGCCGAGTGGGTCGCCGCCGAACTGCGCGCACTGCACACGAGCGGCGCCCTGGACCTGCCCGTGCCCGGCCACGGCGGGCTGCTCCGGCGGTGGCGCGCGCTGGCGGCGTTCGGCCGCCGCGACCTCGCCCTCGCCCGCTTGGCCGAGGGCCACACCGACGCCGTGGCGATCCTGTCCGAGGCCGGCCGGAAACCGGAACCCGGCGCGCTGTATGGCGTGTGGGCGGCGAAATCCGCCGGCACCGGCGCGGTGCTCGACAACGGCCGGCTCTCCGGGACGGTCCGGTTCTGCTCCGGGCTCACGACACTCGACCGGGCACTGGTCGCCGCGCGGGACCGGCTCGTGGAGATCGACCTCGGCCGGCCCGGTGTCGAACGCCACCCCGAGGTGTGGCAGGCGCTCGGCATGGACGCCTCCGACAGCGGCGACGTCGTCATCCACGACGTTCCGGTGGCCGGTGAGGCCGTGCTCGGCCCGCCCGGCTGGTACGTCGATCGGCCCGGCTTCGTCTTCGGTGGCACCGGAGTCGCGGCCGTGTGGCTCGGTGGTGCGGCCGGGATCCTCGACTCGGTGCGGGAAATCCTGCGCGGCAAGACCGACGAGCACCAGCTCGCCCACCTCGGCGCCCTGCACGCCGCGGTCGCATCGGCCGATGCCCTCCTGGGGTCCACCGCCGGGATCCTCGAAGACGCACCGGATCCCGCGCTGCTCAACGACACCTGCCGGGCGAGTGTGGAGCACGCGGCGCGCGAGGTCCTCGACCGCGCGCCCCGCATCACCGGGCCCGGGCCGCTGGGCCGCGACCGGGCGTTCGCGCAGCGCCTGGCCGACCTGCAGGTCTTCGTCCGCCAGCACCACGGCGAGCGTGATCTCGCCGCGCTGGGCCGCCGGGTGCTGGAGGTGCGGCCGTGACGCAGATCGTGGCCGAAGCCGAGTGGACACGCGAGTTCGAGCCGTGGCGGGATGAGGAGTTCCGCAGCGCGCTCGTCGTCGCGGCCCACCCCGACGACGAGACGCTCGGCGCGAGCGGCCTTGTGCAGCACCTGCACGCCGCGGGTACCGCCGTGACGCTTGTTGTCGCGACCGACGGCGAGGCCGCGTTTCCCGGCGCCGGGCCGGACGAACGCCGTCTGCTCGGGCGCACGCGGCGGGTGGAACTCGCGCGGTCGCTCGACGCCCAGGGACTGACCGGCGTCGAGCCGATCTGGCTCGGGCTCCCGGATTCCGGGCTGGCCGGGCACATCGGCGAGCTCACCGAGGCGTTGAGAGAGCGGGCGGCCGAGCGCGAGCTGTGCCTGATGCCGTGGCCGGAGGATCCACACCCCGACCACCAGGCCGCCGGGCGCGCGGCGGTGGCCGCCGCACCCCTCACGGCGCACTGCTGGGCGTACCCGATCTGGCTGTGGCACTGGTGCCGCCCCGACTCCCCAGGCCTCCCGTGGCACCTCGCCCGCGCGTACGGCCTCTCCGCCGGCGAGCGCGCCGCCAAAGCGGCGGGAATCCGGGAGTTCGGCTCGCAGCTGAAACCCGGACCGCGCGGGGAAGAGCCGATCCTGGCCCCGGAGGTGCTGGCCCACTTCGACCGTCCCCACGAGACGTTCTTCCGCGTGCCGCCTGCCCGGTCGGCACCCGTGCGCCGGTTCGCCGAGCTGTACGCGGGCTCGCCCGATCCGTGGGAGGTGGCCACCAGCTGGTATGAACGCCGCAAACGGGGGCTCCTACTGGCTTCGCTGCCCTGCGAGCGTTACGGCACGGTCGTCGAACCCGGCTGCGGGACCGGCGCGCTCACGCGCGAGCTCGCCGGCCGGTGCACTCGCCTGCTGGCGTCGGACCCGGTTCCCGAGGCCGTACGGCGAACGCGGGAAGCCACGGCAGGGATGTCCTCTGTGGACGTCCACGAGGGAGCCGCACCGGGCGTGCTACCGGCCGGGCCGGTGGACCTCGTGGTGTTCGGCGAACTGCTGTACTACCTCGGCGACGCGGACCTCGACCGCACCGTCGAGCGCGCTGCCGAGTCCCTCGCGCCCGGCGGGGAGATCGCCGCTGTCCACTGGCGTCATTGGGCGCCGGAAGCCCCGCGCGACGGTCGGGCCGCCCATCGCCGCCTGCTCGAGCACCCGCGGCTCGAAGCCGTGGTGGCGCACGACGACGAGGAGTTCCTCCTGCACGTGCTGAGGCGCCGGTGATCGACGCTGTCGCCGTGGTCGTGCCCGCTCGCGACGAGGCCCTGCTCCTGCCCGGCTGCCTCGCCGCCCTGGGCCGCTCGCTCGCCAGGCTTCCCGCGACGATCGAGCGCGCCGTGGTCGTCGTGGCCGACCGCTGTACCGACGAAACGGCCGTGATCGCGCGGGAAAGCGGCGCCCGCGTCGTGCCGAATTCCCAGCCCACCGCGATCGGTGCCGTGCGTGACCTCGGCTGCCGCGCGGCCCTTGACGCGCTACCGGCGCACGACCCGGCGAAGGTCCTCCTGTTGAACACCGACGCCGACACCGAAGTCTCCCCCGCGTGGCTGCGGCGCCACCTGGATCGTGCCTGCCGCGGCTGGCACGCGTCGGCCGGTCCGGCCCGGCTCTCCCAGCCGTTCCCGGGCAGCGGCGACGCCGCCGCCCGCTACCGCGGGATCGTGGCCCGCGACGAACCGAACGTCTACGGCGCCAATCTCGCCGTCCGCGCGGACGCCTACCGCGCCGTCGGCGGGTTCGGTCCGATCGCGACCGGCGAGGACCACGCGCTGTGGCAGCGCCTCGGCGAGGCTGGGTTCCACCGCTGCCACGAACCGGCGGCGGTGGTGTTCACGAGCCCGCGCCGGCAGGGCCGCGCGCCGGGCGGTCTGGCCGACCTGCTGCGGGAACTGACCGGCAGCTGAGCTCAGCGCAGCCGGCCGACGAGACCGAGCCACTCCTGCGCCTCGCGCAGCGTGCCGTGGATCGGCAGCAGCCGGTCGAGGCCGAGCAACCGGATCGGGCGCAGTACGGCGTGCTGGTCCGTGACGATCGTGTACGGCACACCGGCCGCGCGCGCGGCTTCGTGCGCGCCGACGAGTGTGCTCAGGCCGTCGGACGAGCAGAACGTGACCTCGCGCAGGTCGACGATGAGCGCGTTGGGTGCGAGATCGAGCTCCTCGGCCAGCTGTGCCGCGAGCCGGCCGGTGATGGTGAGGTCGACGTCACCGCGGACAGTCACCATGCTCGCTTCGGCCGTGGTGATCACCAGCACGCTCGGTGACCGCGCGAGGTGGACGAACGACGTGCTGGGCACGGGGTGGGTCATGGCGCGCCTCCTTCGACGCGTCGTGGGAGGCGGCGGGCCACAGATCCGGCCTGCTCCGTCTCCGGTCTCCCGGGCCACACCCGGGAGAGACGATGGCAGGCGGCTTCTGGTTGAACCGCGGACACCGAGCGTACGCCCTGGGCGCGGTGATCGCCGGACGGTGGTTGCTCATCGTGGCGCAGGGGTATCCGCCGCGAGTGACGAAGCTCCGCCACGGCGACCCCGCCTCGCCCGGCATCCGGCGCCGGCGCCGTGGCCGCGGGTTCTCCTACACCGCTCCGTCCGGCGAGCGGCTCACCGACGCGGCCCCGCTCGCCCGCATCGAAGACCTCGTGATCCCGCAGGCTTGGCGCGATGTCTGGATCTCGCCCGAACCCGGCGGGCACATCCAGGCCGTCGGGACCGACGCGGCGGGCCGCCGCCAGTACCTCTACCACCCGCAGTGGCGCAAGGAACGTGACGAGGAGAAACACGACCGCGTGCTCGCGATGGCGAAGCGCTTGCCCGAATGGCGGGCCTGTGTGGACGAGGACCTCGCGACGCGCGGGCTCGGGCGCCGGCGGGTGCTGGGCGCCGCGCTGCGCCTGCTCGACCGGGGCATTTTCCGCACGGGCGGCGAGGAGTACGCGGAGGAGAACGGCACGCACGGCGTCGCCACTCTGCTGCGGGAGCACGTCTGTGTTCGCCGCGATTCCTGCGTGTTCGAGTACCCGGCGAAGGGCGGCCTCGCCCGGACGGTGTCCATCGAGGACCCGGACCTGGCGAAAGTGATCCGCGCGCTGCTGCGCAGCCGCACGGGCAGCGACCGGCTGCTGGTCTGCCGCACGCGGGCGGGCCCGCACGAGATCCACGCCGCGGACGTCAACGATCGGTTCAAGGAGCTCGCCGGCGACGACTGCACGGCCAAGGACCTGCGTACCTGGAACGCCACCGTGCTCGCGGCCACGGCGTTCGCCTCGGCCGAACCGCCCCGGTCCGAGCGCGGCCGCAAACGCGCCGAGGCCGCCGTGATGCGGGAGGTCTCCGAGGCGCTGGGCAACACCCCGGCCGTGTGCCGCTCGTCCTATGTGAATCCGCGCCTGGTGACGGCCTACCGGTCCCGCCGGACCATCGCCGCGGCCGCGCGGCGCGCCGCGAAGCTCGACGGTGACGAAGCCCGGGCGGTCCTGGAGCGCGCGACCGTGCGGCTGCTCGGCAACCACGGCTGACCACCTGCACCCGCGCGCGGCGGGCCCACGGTAATCTTTCCGGAACATCCGTTGAGAACGCAGCGGCCCGGGCCGTGGCATGCGTTCGTGCGGTCTGCGCCGCTCTGGGACCGAAACCCCGGAGACGATGACAGGCAGACCCGTCAGCACCGATCACCTCGACGAGCTGGCCACCGCGATGGCGGCCCTCACGCGCTCACTGGAGACCGACGAGTTCGAACCCGACATCCTGGACACCATCTGCGCCGAAGCCGTGCGGGCCGTGCCCGGCGCTGACATGGCCAGCATCACCGCGATCCAGGACGGCAAGGCCGACACGGCCGCCTTCACCGACGAGCGCGCCCTCGAGCTCGACCGCGGCCAGTACGCCGCCGGCGAAGGACCGTGCCTGCACGCCGCGGCGGCCGGGGAGACCGTGCGCCTCTCGATCCACACCGCGCGCGAGCGCTGGCCCGGGTTCGCCCGCGCCGCCCGCGACGTCGGCGTCGGCAGCTACCTGGCGGCACCGCTGCACATCGACGACCAGCTCACCGGAGCGCTCAACCTCTTCGGATTCGCCGACCACGGGTTCGAGGACATCGACGCCCGGCTGCTTTCGGTCTACACGGCCATCGTCGCTTTCGGGCTGCGCACGCGGCACCGCTACCGGCTCGCCCGTACCCGCGCCGACCAGCTCGACGAGGCCATGCGCTCACGCGCCGTCATCGAGCAGGCCAAGGGCATGCTCATGCTGATCCACCGGATCGATGCGGACCAGGCGATGCAGCGGCTCGTCAGCGAGTCCCAGAACACGAACGTGAAGCTGCGCGAAGTGGCGCGGGCGTTCGTCGCGCGAGGTAGCCGCCCCGGCTGAGCCCGGGTTTGCCGCCGGCGCCGCGGAGTAGCCGGAGGGCCACCGACCCGGAGCTAGCAGCCGATGACCTTCCCCGCGCCCCTGCCCGCCGACACCGACGGTCCCTGCACCGCGATCGTGACCGGCTCGGACTCCGGCATCGGCAGGGCCGTCGCGGTCGCGCTCGCCTGCGGCGGGCTCGACGTCGCGATCACCTACCACTCCGACGCCGGCGGAGCCGAGGACACCGCGGCCGAAGCCCGGGCACAGGGCGTGACGGCGGTGGTGCAGCGGCTCGACCTCACCGACCTGCCGGGCGCGGCCGACGTGATCGACGACCTCGCCGGGAAGCTCGGCGGTGTCGACGTGCTCGTGAACTGCGCCGGGACCGGGTCCCGCGAACCGGTGCTCGAGATGGGCTACGCGACGTGGCGACAGGTGCTCGACGTCGATCTCGACGGCGTGTTCCTGTGCGCCCAGCGCACCGCCCGGCACATGATCGCGGCCGGGCACGGCCGGCGCATCATCACGATCACGAGCGTGCACGAACACGTGCCCCGCGGCGCCCTACTGCGCGGCGAAAGCCGGTGCCGGTGCCCTCACGCAGGTGCTGGCTCTGGAGCTCGCGAAGCACGCCATCACGGTCAACTCCGTCGCGCCGGGCGAGATCTCCACGCCAATGACCGGGCAAACCGACGCCGACCCGCGCGAGCAGGACCGGCCCGGTATCCCGCTCGGCCGCACCGGCGACGCGCGTGAGGTGGCCGCCGCGGTCGCCTTCCTCGCCACGCCGGCCGCCGGCTACATCACCGGCTCGTCACTCGTCGTCGACGGCGGGCTCATGCTGATGGGCGCGCAAGCCGGGACCGCGTTCCCGAACCAGAGCTGGCGCAAGCCCTGAGGTTCGCCCGTGAGTGCGCCCGGGTACCCGGCGGGCATGAAGAAGATGCTGTACAAACCGTTGAACTTCGCCGTCAGCGCCCTCGGCGGACTCGTCGCCGGCCGGGTGTTCAAGGTCGTGTGGCAGAAGATCGCCGGTGAGGGCGACGCGCCCAACGCCACTGACAAGCACCGCACGTGGCAGGAGATCCTCATCGCCGCCGCGGTGCAGGGCGCGATCTTCGGCGCGGTCAAGGCCGCCGCGGAACGCGCCGGCGCCGTCGGCTACGAGAAGGCGAGCGGCGAATGGCCCGGCGACGACTGATGCCCGGAGAAACCGCGGGCGACACCCCGCACCACGCCGCCGGCCCCGAAGACTCGAGCGGCAATCAACCGGACGCCGCGGAAGAGCCACAGCGCGCCGGTCGCGACACGCCCCGCGAAGACGGCGAGGGCCACCCGCGAAGCGGGGACCCCGCCGCGCCCGAGCATTCCCGCGGGAACTGAGCGGCGGCCTGCGGAACCCCTGCCTCCGAGGCCGGCGGCCGCCCGCGCCCGCGGCCGAGGCGCGTAGCCGGGTACCCCGCCAGGACCGACGTTTAACGCGCCTTTCCCGGGAAACCACGAGGCCATGATCGCAGCCCGAACCCGGCGCCTGCGCGTGCTGCTGTGGCACGTCCACGGCTCGTGGACCGACGCCTTCGTGCGCGGACGCCACCACTACCTTCTGCCCGTGTCACCCGCGAAGGCGCCGTGGGGCCTCGGGCTCGCCGGGCGGGACTGGCCGTCCGCGTCCGAGGTGCCGCTCGACGGACTGGCCGAGGCCGAGCCCGACGTCGTCGTGCTGCAGCGGCCGGAGGAATTCGCGGTGGCCGAACAGCTGAACGTGCCGGCGGTCTACGTCGAGCACAACGCACCCCGGCCGTACGCGGCGTCGAGCGAGCACCCGCTGTCCGGGCGGTCGGACATCCCGGTCGTGCACGTGACGCACTTCAACGAAGCGATGTGGGACTGTGGCCGCGCGCCCACGAAGGTCATCCCCCACGGCATCCCCGACCCCGGAAACCGTTACACCGGCGAGCTGGCAGCCGGTGTCTCGATGATCAACGAGCCGGTCCGGCGCCGGCGCGTGACCGGCGCCGACCTGCTCGACTCGTTCGCCGAGATCGCTCCCGTCGACGTCTTCGGCCTGGGTACCGAAGAGCTGCGGGGCCGGGCGCGCGGGCACGGCGACGTGCCCCCTCCCGCACTGCACGACGAAATCGCGCGCCGCCGGGTGTTCGTGCACACCGCCCGCTGGACGTCACTGGGCCTGTCGCTGCTCGAGGCGATGCACCTCGGGATGCCGGTGGTCGTCTTCGCGGCCACCGAGGCGGTCGCCGCGGTGCCCGCCGAAGCCGGCGTGCTGTCCACCGACCTCTCCGTGCTGACGAGCGGGTTCCGCGAACTGCTGCACGAACCGGACTTCGCGGCGCTCGCCGGTCAGAACGCCCGGGCGTACGCCCTCAAGCACTTCGGCCTCGACGCCTTCCTCACCGCCTGGGACCACCTCCTGGCCGAAACGGCCCGCTGACCGAGAAAGGAGCACCACACCGATGAAGATCGCGATGGTGTCCGAGCACGCCAACCCCCTGTCCGCACTGGGTGACGAAGATGCCGGTGGGCAGAACGTGCACGTCGCGGAACTGTCGGCGGCGCTCGTCAGGGCCGGCCACGACGTCACCGTCTACACGCGACGCGAGAACCCGGACCAGGATGACGAGCTGACGACGGAGCAGGGCTATCGCGTGGTGCACGTGCCGGCGGGGCCGGCGAAGAAGCTGCCGAAAGACCGGCTCCTGCCGCACATGGGCGAGTTCGGCAGTTTCCTGCGAGACCGATGGGCGGTCGAGCGACCAGAGGTCGCTCACGCGCACTTCTGGATGTCCGGCGTGGCCTCCGCGCTCGCCGCGAAGGCCACCGGCACGCCCATCGCGCAGACCTTCCACGCGCTCGGCGTGGTCAAAAAGCGCTACCAGCGTGACCGGGACACCAGCCCCGCCGACCGGATCCGCCTGGAGCGCATGGTCGGCCGGCGCGCCGACCGCGTGGTCGCGACGTGCTCCGACGAGGTGTTCGAGCTTTCCCGCATGGGTGTGCCGCGCACCCGCATCTCCGTCGTGCCGTGCGGAGTGGATCTCCAGCGCTTCACCCCCGACGGCCCTGTGGCGAAGCGGCGGGCGGCGCACCGGCTCGTCGCCGTGGGCCGGCTGGTGCCGCGCAAGGGTTTCGACACGGCGATCGTCGCGCTCGCGCAACTGCCCGACACGGAGCTCGTGATCGCGGGCGGGCCGGAGAAGGGCAAGCTGGCCTCGGATCCGGAGGTGCGGCGCCTGCGGGGGCTGGCCGATCGGTTCGGTGTCGCCGACCGGGTCCGCTGGGCCGGCCAGGTATCGCGGCCGGACATGCCGGCACTGCTGCGGTCGGCCGACGCGGTCGTGTGCACGCCGTGGTACGAGCCGTTCGGCATCGTCCCGCTCGAAGCCATGGCCTGCGGGGTGCCGGTGGTGGCGGCCGCGGTCGGAGGCCTCACCGACACGGTCGTCGACGGCGTCACCGGAGTGCTGGTCCGGCCCCGCCGGCCGCACGAGCTGGCGGCGCGGCTGCGCGCGCTGCTCGACGACTCCGCGCTGTGCCACGCCTACGGCGCCACGGGTCTCGACCGGGTCCGGGCGCGCTATTCGTGGGACCGCGTCGCCGCCGACACGCTGCGGGCATACCGCAAAGTCGTGCCGGAAGCAGCCGCGACGGCGCACGCCCGCTGAACGTTCAAGGCCTGGTCGCCGTATCCCGGTGACGAGGCCTTCCTCATGCGTCAGCCGACATAGCGGCGGGCCGCCGAGTCGCGTTGCGGTCCCTCCAGCAGCCGCAGCCCTTCTTCGACGCGCGGCGGCACGACCCGGCGCTCGGCCAGAACCCCCGGCAGGCCGCGGACCACCTCGGCCAGCGCGGCGAGCGTCGCGGCGTCGAACGGAGCCGAGCGCAGCACGTCGGCGCCCCGGCGGAAGACGGCGGACCAGGGTCGGCGCAGCACCAGCGTCCACAGCGTGTTGCGGATGCCGAGGCGGCGGCGCTCGCGGGGATCGCGCCGGGCTGAGGGCGAGTGGTGGATCACGACATCCTCGGCCCAGCACATCCACCAGCCGCGGGCGGCCAGGTCGAGGGCGAACAGTTCTTCCTCTCCGCCGAGCCACATGCGGGACGAGAACCCGCCGACCGCGCGGAAGGCGTCGACCCGGACGGCCGTCAGCCCGGCCATGATGCCGAGCAGCGCCGGACCGGGCAGCCAATCGGGGCCGGGGACCGGCGACTCGCGCAGTTCGGGCGTGATCGGGTCTTCGCCGAGCCCGGGTTCGACCAGGCAGCGGCCCGTCACCGAAGCGAGGCCGGGGTGGGCGTCGAGCAGGTCGGCGGCTCGGGTGAGGGCGCCGGGCTGCCAGCAGGTGTCGTCGTCGCAGAAGGCGACATACGGGGTGGTCACCTCGGCTACCGCGAGGTTGCGCGCCACAGCTCCGAGATTTTTGACGAGCCGCAGCAACCGAACCCGGGGGAACTCGCGGGCGACGAGATCCGCGGACCCGTCGGTGGAGGCGTTGTCGGCGACGAGGATCGGTGCGTCGTCGGGCAGCGACGTCATGTGGCGCAGCGTGCGGCGCAGCTGCTCGCGCCGGTTGTGGGTGATCAGCACGACCGAAATGCGGGTCACGACGCGGTTCCTTCCAGTGTGCGGGCCTGCTGTTCGACCCGGTCGGGCAGGACGCGGCGTCCGTGCCACGCGCGCGCCAGCTTCGGCAAGGCGCTCGGCACGGCCGACGGCGCGCCGAGCGCGGTGCGCACGACCTCGCGCCACGGTCGCCGCAGGACGGCGATGAGCAGCCGGTTGCGCCGTTCGGCTCGGCGTCGCCACGACGACGGCGGCCGGGACCGGGACGGGTGGTGGTGCGCCCGCAGCTGTCCGGCGTAGCACATGTCCCAGCCACGGGCGGCGAGATCGTAGGCCAGCAACTGTTCCTCCGCGCCGAAGTGCAGCAGCGGGCTGAAGCCGCCCGCTTCCAGGTAGGCGGCGCGGCGCACGATCGCCGAGCACGCCAGGAAGCCGAGCACGAGAGGGCCGGGGCCACCCTCGGGTGTCCCGAGTGGACTGTGCGCCAGCGCGGGTGTCACGGGATCCTCGCGGCACTCCGGGCCGACGAGCGTGCGGGCGGCGAGCAGCCCCACGCGGGGGTGGTCGTCGAAGATCCGCTCGGCTTCGCGCAGCGCGTCGGGCGCCCACCAGGAATCGTCGTCGCTGAACGCCACGTACGGGGTTCCGGCGACCAGCACGCCGAGGTTTCGCGCCGCCGCACCGAGGTTGTGCGGCAGCCGGATCACCCGGACTTGGTCGTGTTTCCCGGCAACCGCGGCCGTGTCGTCGCGGGAGGCGTTGTCGAGCACCACCACCGGCGGCCGGGGGTCCACGGCGGACAATTCGGTCAGCGTCCGGTCCAGTTCCCGCGCGCGGTCGCGCGTGGCGATCACGACCGTCGTGCGCGCGCTCACCGCTGCCCCACCAGCTCGTCGATGAGACCGTCCAGCGAAGACCCCGCGCCCGGCACCGCCGGCGCGGGCCCGCCCCGGGACAGGCACCACGCCAGGTGCTCGTCGAGGAGCGCCGCATCACCCGCCTCGTTCGCCGCGAGCACCGGCCAGTGGAGCGCACGGCCCTGCGCCGTCACCTTCCCGCCGCCCGCGACGGGATCGACCGCACACACGGGCACACCCGCCTTCAGCCCCAGCGCCAACCCGTGCAGCCGGGTGGTCACCACGACGTCCACCCGGGACAGAGCGGAGACGAACTGGTCGGGGGTGGCGCAGCGGGTCCAGTTCTCGTGCGCCAGCCGGGTGTCCAGCGGCACCCGGGCGCAGTCGAGCCCGGCCAGCCACTGCGTCAGCGCAGCGTGCACCTCGTCGTGGCGACCGGCGGCGCCGTATTCGGGTTGCCGCGACGCGAGGACGATCCCGAGCACCGGAGCCCTCGACGTGGTCGCGGCCAGCGACAGGTCCGGCACGGCGGTCGCGGCGTCGTCGCGCGGCAGGATGCGGTGGAACCCGGTCACCGCCGCGTCCGCCGGATCCGCCACCGAGACGCCGACCGCGATCCGCCGGCACGAGGCGTAGCGTTCGTGCAGTTCGCGAAGCTGCGGTCCGTGCACGGGGCCACAGGCGAAGACCACGTGCGTGTAGTCCTCCACTGCGGCGTCGCCCAGATGGAGCCGGTCCGGTCGGAATCCCGGGCTCCACGCCACGTCGTGCTCGATCCCGGCCGCCGACAGCGCGGCGCCGGCCGCCCGGAGGCTCAGGACGTCGCCCGCCGTGGCTTCGCCGTGCAGGAAACTGGCCCAGCCCGTGAGGAGAACTCGCATGCCCGCCGAGTACCCGGGCGTGAACCGATCACACGGTTTCGCCGGGAGCGGTGCCGGGTAGCCGCCGTCGCATGACGACCAGGCGGTTCGAGCACGCGGTGGTGACCGGAGGCGCCGGTTTCGTCGGCGCGCACCTGTGCGAGCTGTTGCTCGCCGAGGGCTGCGTAGTGGTCGCGGTGGACGATCTCTCCACGGCCGCGGAGAACGCACTCGACCGGCTGCGCCGGCACGACCGGTTCCGCTTCGTGCACCACGACGTGACCGAGCCGATGGCCTTCGACGGGCCGGTCGACGTGGTGTTCCACCTCGCCTCGGCCGCCTCGCCGCGGGATTACCTCGCCCGGCCGATCGAAACCCTGCGCGCCGGTTCGCACGGCACCGAGCACGCGCTCGAGCTGGCCCGGCGCAGCGGAGCGCGGTTCGTGCTCGCCTCTACCAGCGAGGTCTACGGCGACCCGCTGGAACACCCGCAACGCGAGCAGTACTGGGGCCATGTCAACCCGATCGGCCCGCGCAGCGTCTACGACGAGGCCAAGCGCTACGCCGAAGCGCTCACGTCCGCCTACCGCCGCGAACACGGTTCCGACACGGGGATCGCGCGAATTTTCAACACGTACGGCCCCGGCATGCGCGCCGGCGACGGGCGCATGATCCCGGCGTTCTTCACGCAGGCGCTCGCCGGCGAGCCGCTGACCCTCACCGGAACCGGCGAGCAGACGCGTTCGATCTGTTACGTCGAGGACACCGCGCGCGGCCTGCTCGCCCTGGCGTGCTCGGACCACCCAGGGCCCGTGAACCTGGGCAACCCGGATGAACTGACCGTGCGTCAGGTCGCCGAGCGGGTGAAGGAGATCACCGGGTCCGGTTCGCCGATCGAGTGCGTCGACGCGGTCGTCGACGATCCGCGGCGGCGGTGTCCCGACATCACGCTCGCGCGGGAAGTCCTGGGCTGGGCGCCGAAGGTCGACGTGGAGGACGGCTTGCGCCGCACGGCGGCCTGGTTCCGCCGCGCGCCGCTGCGCTGAGTAGCGACGCCCAGGGCTTTTGCCGTCATTCGTTTATCACCGACTTCAGCGGGTAGCGCTACGGACGAGAGCGGGCCGGCCCCGGTCCGCCCCGAACGCCAGAGGCAGGTCGATGCGCATCCTCGGAATCAACGCTGTTTTCCACGACCCGGCCGCCGCGCTGGTCGTCGACGGCGAGATCGTCGCCGCGGCGGAGGAGGAGCGCTTCACGCGCCGCAAACACGGCAAGCAGGCGGTGCCGTTCTCCGCGTGGGAGCAGCCTGCTCAGGCCGCGGCCTGGTGCCTGGCCCAGGCGGGCCTGGCGCCGGAAGACGTCGATGCCGTCGGGTACTCCTACGACCCGGCGCTCGTTGAGCCCGGCCTGCCCGGTCACGACCCCAGCGGCGAAGAGCTGCGCACCGAGTACGCCGAGCGGGCCCCGAAGTTCCTCGCGGCCGCGCTGCCCGGGCTGCACCCCGGAGTGGTGCGGTTCGTGCGCCACCACGTCGCGCACGCCGCGTCGGCCGCACTCGCGGCACCGTTCGGCGACTGCGCGGTGCTCGTCGCCGACGGCCGCGGTGAAAGCACCTCTGCGCTCGCCGGGGAATACCGCGACGGCCGGCTGAAAGAGCTCGCGGCCCAGCGGCTGCCGGATTCGCTCGGCCTGCTCTACGAGGACCTCACCGAGCACCTGGGCTTCGCCCGCTCCAGCGACGAGTACAAGGTGATGGCGCTCGCCTCCTATGGCACGCCCGAGTACCGCGACCGGCTGCGGGCAAAGGTCCGTGCGACGGGCGACGGCGGTTTCCGCGCGGCCGGGGTGAACCTGGCGGAGTTCGCGCCGCGGCGCGCCGCGGCCGACGACATCACCCGCCGCCACGCCGACCTCGCCGCGAGCGTCCAGACCGTGCTCGAAGAGGTGCTGCTGGACCTCGTGCGCTGGCTGCATGAGCGCACCGGGCACCGCGATCTCGCGCTCGCGGGCGGGATCGCGCTCAACTGCGTCGCCAACACCCGCCTGCACGCCGAAGGCCCGTTCGAGCGCATCTGGGTGCAACCCGCGGCCGGCGACGCCGGAACGGCTCTCGGCGCGGCGTTGCAGCTGGCCGCCGATGCCGGTGAGCGCGGCGCGCCGATGGGCGACGCCGGACTGGGCCGGGGCTGGCGCGACGACGAGCTCGAAGACGTGCTGCGGCGCGCGAAACTCCCCTACGAACGTCCCGCCGACCTCGCCGGAACCGTTGCCGAAGCACTGGCGAACGACGAGGTCGTCGCCTGGTTCCAAGGCCGCGCGGAGTTCGGGCCGCGCGCGCTCGGCCACCGTTCGCTGCTGGCTCACCCCGGCCGCGCGGTCAACCTCGAACGGCTCAACGACGTCAAAGGCCGTGAACAGTTCCGGCCGGTGGCACCGATGGTGCGGACCGAGCGCGCGAGCGAGATCTTCGGCCGCGGCCCGCTGCCCAGCCCGTACATGCTCTTCGTGCACGACGTCGCGCCGGAGTGGCGCGATCGCATCCCGGCCGTCACCCACGTCGACGGCACCGCTCGCGTGCAGACCGTCGACGACCGCGAAAACCCGGAGCTGGCGCGGATGCTGGCCGGGTTCGAACGCTTGACCGGCGTGCCCGTCGTGATCAACACGAGCCTCAACACCGCGGGCCGGCCGATGGTCGATTCGCCGCGCGACGCGCTCGAATGCTTCGGTTCCGCCCCGATCGACCTACTCGCGCTGGGGCCGTTCGTGCTCCGGCGCGCCGCACGAATCGGCGCCGCGGCGCCCGAGGAAAAGGAGGTGCCGTGATGGACGACCATCTCGCCGCGTTGCGGGAAGCCGCCCTGCGGACCAGCGTTTCCGCCCCGACGATCGCCGCCTGGGGCAATCATCTCGCGGCGGTTTTCGACGCCGGTGGGCGGTTGCTCGCCTGCGGCAACGGCGGCAGCGCCGCGGAAGCCCAGCACCTGACCGGTGAGCTCGTGGGCCGGTTCCGCGGCGAACGACGGCCGCTGTCGGCGATCCCGCTGCACGCCGACACGTCGGCGGCCACCGCCATCGGCAACGACTACGGCGAGCACGAGGTGTTCGCCCGCCAGGTTCGCGCCCACGGCCGGCCCGGCGACGTGCTGGTGTGCCTGTCCACGAGCGGCAGCAGCCAGAACGTCGTCGCGGCGGCGAAGGCCGCGCACGAACTGGGCGTGACGACGTGGGCGCTGACGGGGCCCGCGCCCAACCCGCTCGCCGCGCTGTGCGACGACGCGATCACCGTCCCAGCGCCCTCGGTCGCCACCGTGCAGGAACTGCACCTCGCGCTGGTGCACGCCCTGTGCGCCGCGCTCGACGACGCGCTCGGGGTGGCCGCGTGAAGCCGCTGGTCGTCCTCGGCGACACGCTGCTCGACGTCGACGCCGAAGGTACCGCCGAGCGGCTCTGCCCCGAAGCGCCGGTGCCGGTGGTCGACCTGAAGGCGCGGCTGCGCCGCCCTGGAGGTGCGGGCCTCGCCGCGCTGCTGGCCGCGCGCTCGGCGGTCGAGGTCGTGCTCGTCACGCCGCTGGGCGACGACGAGGCCGGCCACACGCTGACCGGACTGCTGGAACCGGACGTCACCGTGCTGCCGCTGCCGCTGCGCGGGTCGACGGTGTGCAAGACCCGCGTCCGCGCCGGCGGCCAGTCGTTGCTGCGCCTGGATTCCGGCGACGGAACCGCGACCACGGCCCCCTTGCCCGATCGCGTCCGCGACGTCGTGCACGAGGCCGGCGCGGTGCTCGTGGCGGACTACGGACGCGGGCTGACGCGCAACCCGCACGTCCGCCGGCTGTTGCGCGAGGCGGCCCGGCGTGTCCCGGTGGTGTGGGACCCGCACCCACGCGGCCCGGCGCCGATATCCGGCGTGCGGCTGGTGAGCCCGAACGTGGCGGAGGCGCGAGCAGCGGTGCCGGGACACGAGGAGCCGGCCGAGCTGGCGAAGCTGCTGCGCGGGCACTGGCACGCGCAGGCGGTCGCGGTCACCACGGGGCCGGGGGGCGCCGTGCTGGCCGACGAGCAAGGCGCGACCGCCGTCCCCGTCCCGGCCTTCGCGCGGGCCCCCGGGCGCGGCGCACCGGACACGTGCGGCGCGGGTGACCGGTTCGCAGCCGCGGCCACCGCGGCACTCCTGTCCGGCGCGGACCCGACCGGGGCCGTCGCGACCGCGGTCGAGGCGGCGGCCCGGTTCGTGGCCGACGGCGGTGCGACCGCACTGTCCACAGAGGATGCTCCGGTCAAGGACCCGCAGCCCGCGGGCGACGCGTTCGGCCTCGCCGAGCGGGTCCGTGGCGACGGCGGCCGGCTCGTCGCCACCGGCGGCTGCTTCGACCTGCTCCACCCCGGGCACGTCAGCCTGCTGCGCCAGGCGCGCGCCCTCGGGGACGCCCTCGTCGTCTGCCTCAACTCCGACACCTCCGTGCGCGGCCTCAAGGGTCCCGGCCGCCCGCTCGTGCGTGACCGCGACCGAGCGCGCTTGCTGAACGCTCTGTCGTTCGTGGACGCCGTCGTGGTCTTCGACGAGCTTTCCCCGGCCGCCGTGCTGGAGCGGTTGCGTCCGCACGTGTGGGTCAAGGGCGGCGACTACACACACGCGCAGCTACCCGAACGCGAAGTGGTCGAGCGCCACGGCGGTGAAGTGGTGCTCGTGCCGACTGTCCCCGGCTACTCGACCTCGCGCCTGGTCGCCGCGACGGCCGGCGCCTGACCCCGCAATCGAACCGAACCCGAAGGAGAGCGATGCGACCCCTCGGCAACGTCCTGATCACCGGTGGCGCCTCGGGCCTCGGCGCGGCCACCGTCGACGCCGTCCGCAAGGCGGGCGGCACCCCGTACGTCCTCGACCGCGTCCGCCCCGAAGACCCGGCCGAATACGCCGAAGCCGACCTCACCGACACCGCCGCGACCGAACGCGCCGTGCGCGACCTCGCCGAACGCGCGGGCGGGCTGGACGGCGTCTTCACGGCAGCGGGTATCGACGCGTGCGGCGCGCTGTCCGAAGTGCCGACCGACGAGTGGGAACGAGTGGTCAAGGTGAACCTGCTGGGCACGGCCGCCGTCGTGCGCGCCGCGCTGCCGTACCTCGAGCGCTCCCACGGCACCGTCGTCACCTGCGCGTCCACTTTGGGCATCAAGGCCGTGAGCGACGCGACCGCCTACTGTGCCGCCAAGTTCGGCGTCGTCGGCTTCACCCGCGCGCTCGCCGCCGAGCTGGCCGGACGGGTCGGCGTCACGCTGCTCATCCCCGGCGGCATGTGGACGCACTTCTTCGACAACCGCACCGACCAGTACAAGCCGCCACCCGACGCGAAGCTCAACGAACCGGAGCACACCGCGAGCACGGTCGTCTTCGCGCTGCAGCAGCCGCCCGGCTCGGAGGTCCGCGAGCTGGTGGTCTGCGCCTCCGAGGAGGGGTCGTGGCCGTGAGCGCCGCGATCCTGGTGCTGCGCGCCCTCGGCATCGGGGACCTGCTCACCGCAGTGCCCGCGCTGCGCGCACTGCACGAGGCGCATCCCGACGAACGGCTCGTCCTCGCCGCGCCCCGGGAGTTGCGCGACCTCGCGGAGCTGATCGATGCCGTCGACGAGCTCCTGCCGACCGCCGGGCTCGGCAAGCTGGCCTGGCCCGGCCCGCCGCCGAAGCTGGCGGTGAACCTGCACGGCAACGGCCCGGAGAGCATCCACGACCTGCTCGCGACCGAGCCGGGCAGATTGCTGACGCACCGCCACCCGGACTTCCCCGACGTGCCCGGGCTCGAGTGGCGTGCCGATGTGCACGAGGCCGACCGCTGGTGCCGGCTCGTGGAATACGCCCATCTCGAAGCCGACCGCTCCGCGCTCCGGCTGCCCGCGCCGCCCGGCCCGAGCCCGGCACCGGGCGCTGTGGTGGTCCACCCCGGAGCGGCGTTCCCGGCCCGGCGCTGGCCACCCGAGCGCTTCGCCCGCGTGGTGCGGGACTTGGCGCAGGACGGCCACCGGGTCGTGATCACCGGCAGCGCGGCGGAGCTCGACCTGGCCCGCGGCATCGCCCGAGACGCCGGACTCCCGCATGACGCGATCCTCGCGGGCGCGACAGACCTGGCCGAACTGGCCTCGCTGGTCGCCGAAGCGGCACTGGTGATCTGCGGCGATACCGGCGTCGGACACCTGGCGACCGCCTTCGCCACACCTTCGGTCCTGCTGTTCGGGCCCACCCCGCCGAGGCTGTGGGGCCCGCCACCCGACGCGCGGCAGCATCGGGTGCTCTGGAGCGGCGACGTCGGCGACCCGCACGGGAACCGGCCCGACGAGGGACTCCTCCTGCTCGGCGAAGACCGCGTACTCGCCGCCGCGCGGTCGGCGCTGGCCGCGCAGGTGCGGCATGGGTGAACACGTCGGCGTCGTGGGTGCGGGCTATGTCGGACTGACGAGCGCCGCGTGCTTCGCGCACCTCGGCCACCGAGTGACCTGCGTGGACATCGACGAGTCCAAAGTGGACAATTTGGCCCGAGCGGAGGTGCCGATCTCCGAACCCGGTCTTCCCGAACTGGTGGCCGAGGGCCTCGCCGACGGCACCCTCGCGTTCACCGCCGACGACACCGCCCTCGCCGAGTGCGGGATCGTCCTCCTGTGCCTGCCGACCCCGCCCGACCACGAAGGCAAGCCCGACCTCGGTGTCCTCGAAGACGTCGTGCCTCGACTGGGCCGGCTCCTCGCGCCGGGCGCCGTCGTGGCGACGAAGTCGACCGTGCCGGTCGGCACCGCGGCCCGGCTACCGGATCTGCTGCGCCGCACCGACCTGTCCGTCGTGAGCAATCCGGAATTCCTCCGCGAAGGGCATTGCGTCGACGATTTCCTGCGTCCCGGCCGCGTGGTCGTCGGTACGGATCCGCCGGGTTCCGAGGCGGCCCGGCGGATCGAGCGGCTGTACGACCCGACGCGCGCGCCGGTCGTGCGGGCGGACACCGCCAGCGCTGAACTCGCGAAGTACGCCAGCAACGCCTTCCTGGCAGTCAAGCTGTCCTACGTGAACGTGCTCGCCGAACTGTGCGAACGGTTCGGCGCCGACGTCGGCGAGGTCGCCCGGACGATGGGCCTCGACTCGCGCATCGGCCCGGAATTCCTCGCGCCCGGCCCCGGCTGGGGCGGCTCGTGCCTGCCGAAGGACACCACGGCCCTGCTGCACGCGGCCGGTTCGGCAGGCGTGGACTTCGGCATCCTTCGCGACGCCGTGCGCGTCAACGCGCGCCAGCGGGCCCGCGCGGTGCGGACGGTGCGCGAAGCGGTCACCGGCTCTCCCTGGGGTGCCCTGTCCGGCGCGCGGATCGGCGTGCTGGGCCTCGCGTTCAAGGCGGGCACGGGCGATCTGCGCGACTCGCCCGCCCTGGCGATCGCCACCGAACTGGCCCGCCGCGGAGCCGAAGTCACCGCGCACGACCCGGCCGTCGGGCCCGGCCCCGGGCTCGACGCGCTGCAGGTGGTCGACGACCCCTACCTGGTCGCCAAAGACGCCGCCGCGCTTGTGGTGCTCACCGAGTGGCCCGAGTTCCGTGACCTCGACTGGGCCCGGCTCGCCGCGGCGACGGCGCGGCCGGTCGTCGTCGACACCCGCAACCTCCTGGACTCCGGGCAGCTGGCCGAAGCGGGGTTCACGCACCTGCCCGTCGGCCGGCGACACCCGGACGCTGCTCCTTTCGGGTGACATTGGGACCGGGCGGGAATGTGGTCCAGACCGCTGGGTACGCGGTCCGGACCAGCCCGACCGACGAGGAGGCCCCGTGGCCAACCGGATGATGATCAGCCAGGAAAGCCAGCCCATCCCGTGCGAAGACTGCGGGCAGCCGACCCTGCACGTCGCCCGGCTCGTCGCCGGCGACGGCCAACTGCTCGGGCAGACGATGGTGTGCACCGAGTGCCACCGCCGCCGGAACGAGAACGGATCCGGCGTGACGACGTAGCCGCAGCTTCCGCGCCGCGTGCCGGGGTCAGGGGCCCGGTGGCGCCACGTGCACGACCTTGGTCTGGGTCATCTCGTCGAGCAGTTCGGGTCCGTAGCCATAGCCGTTCCCGCTGTGGCGGCGCGGGTGCGCGGCACCGCCGGGCGCACCGCCGAACACGGCGTTGACCTTCACCGTGCCCGCCGGCAGTTCCCGCCAGGCGTGCTGGGCGCGGGACATCGAGCCGGTCAGCACCGTCGCCGCGAGCCCGTAGTCGCCGCGCGCGGCTTCGGCGAGGCCGTCCTCGAAGCTCCGGACCACCTGCACGGGCGCCACCGGACCGAACGTCTCCTCGGTCAGCACGCGCAGTCCGGCCGTGCAGTCCGCGAGGACAGTCGCCGGGTAGTGCGCACCGGGCCCGTCCGGCACCGCTCCCCCGGCCAGCGCTCGGGCGCCGCGAGCCAGGGCGTCCTCGACGTGGGAGTGCACGTGCTCCCGGTGGCGCCGGTCGACCAGCGGCGCCAGGGTGCGCGCTTCGGCCTCCCGCACCAGCTCGGTCAGGAACCGCTCGGCGATGGCCTCGTGCACGTAGATCCGTTCCACCGCGACGCAGATCTGCCCCGAGTTCGCGAACGCGCCGAGCGCCGCCTGCGCGGCCGCCCACGCGGGATCGACGTCCTCGTCGACGACGAGCGGGTCGTTGCCGCCGTTCTCGAGCAGCGTCTTCGCCCCGGTGGCCGCAGCGCTCGCGGCGATCGAACGGCCTGCCGCGACGCTGCCGACGTGGGCGATCACGTCGACGTCGTCCCGCATCGCCAGGATCGCCCCGACGCCGCCGTCGCCATGGAGGGTCTGGCACACGCCGCCGGGCAGCACGCCGGCGAGTACATCGTCCAGCAGCGCGCCCGTGTGCGGTGCCCGTTCGCTCGGCTTGTGCACCACGGTGTTCCCGGTGACCAGGGCGGCACCGAGCAGTCCACAGGCGACCGCGACCGGATCGTTCCAGGGGGTGAGCGCCACGATGACACCCCGCGCCTCGGGCACCATCAGGTCCGTCGCGTCGAAGTCGCCCAGCAAGCTGCGCCCGCGGTGCACCGGGCCGAGTTCGGCGTACTGGTCCAGTGTGCCCGCACCGGCGAGCACTCCTTCCACTGCTTCGCCCCTCGGCCGCCCGGTCTCGGCCTCGTTGAGCGCCGCCAGTTCGTCGGCGTGCACTCGCAGCCGCGCCGCCGCGGCGTGCAGCAGCTTCCCGCGCTCAGCCGCCGGCGTACGCGCCCAGCCGGGCCACGTCCGGTTGGCCACGGCGAGAGCGGCGTCGACGTCCGACTCCGTGGCGGTGGGCACGGTGCCCACCACCCGTCCGTCGGCGGGGTTCCGGATTTCAATTGTCCCGGCGGTCACTCCGCACCTCCTTCCTTTCCCGCCCGGTTACCCGCCGGCAGCAGTTCGACACCCGTTTGTCCCGGCCCGCACCGGGTAGCCCGCTGCGGTGACTGCTTCGCCCGACTACGCCGTCGTGATCCCCACGACCGGCCGCGACACCCTGCGCCCGCTGCTCGAAACCCTCCTGCACGGCGACGGCCCGCGACCAGCAGAGGTCATCGTCGTCGACGACCGCCCCGGCGGCGCCCCGCTGACCGTTCCGCCCGGTGTCCGCGTGCTGCGCTCCAGTGGCCGCGGCCCGGCAGCCGCGCGCAACCTCGGGTGGCGGACCGCGGCCGGCGAGTGGATCGCCTTCGTCGACGACGACGTCGTGCTCGCCGCTGACTGGCCGCGGCAGCTCGCCAAGGACCTGATGCCGCTGCCGCCGGAGGTCGCCGCGTCGCAGGCGCGCATCACCGTGCCGCTACCGGCGGACCGGCGCCCGACCGACGATGAGCGCGGCACGGCCGGGCTCGAGCACGCCCGGTGGATCACCGCGGACATGGCCTACCGGCGCAGCGCGCTCGTCGAAGCGGGCGGGTTCGACGAACGCTTCCCGCGCGCGTTCCGCGAAGACTCCGACCTGGCGCTGCGCGTGACGCTGAAGGGTCACCGCATCGTGCGCGGGGACCGGATCACCACGCACCCCGCGCGGGCCGCCGGGTTCTTCGCCAGCGTGAAAGCGCAGCGGGGCAACGCCGACAACGCTCTGATGCGCGCCAAGCACGGTGCGCTGTGGCGGCAGCGCACAGGTGAAGGCCGCGGCCGCCTCGGCGAGCACGCGGTGTCCACCGTGGCCGGTGTGGCCGCGGTCGCCTTCGCGGCGCGCGGACTCAAGGGCAAGGCGCTGCTCGCCGCGAGCGTCTGGGCCGGGCTCACGGCGGAGTTCGCGGCCCGGCGCGTGCTCGCGGGCCCGCCGAAGCCGGGCGAAGTGGCGCGGATGGCCGTCACCAGTGCCCTCATCCCCCCGGTCGCTTGCTACCACCGGCTCCGTGGCGCGATTTCCGCCCGGCGCCGCCGTCGGCCCGTCGCGGTGCTGTTCGACCGCGACGACACGCTGATCACCGATATCCCCTATCTCGACGACCCAGAGGGCGTGCGGCCGGTGCCCGGTGCCGCCGACGTGATCCAGAGGTTGCGGGATCACGGCATTCCCGTCGGCGTGGTGAGCAACCAGTCCGGGGTCGCGAAAGGACGGATCACGCCCGAGCGGCTCGAGGCGGTGAACACCCGCGTCGAGGAACTGCTCGGACCCTTCGGCACGTGGCAGGTCTGCGTCCACGACGACGGCGACGGCTGCGGCTGCCGCAAGCCCGCGCCGGGACTGATCCTGCGAGCCGCGTCGGACCTCGGCGTCGATCCCGCGTCGTGCGTGGTCATCGGGGACACCGGTGGGGACGTCCGGGCGGCGCTGGCCGCAGGCGCCCGCGCGGTGCTGGTGCCGACCGACCGCACACTCGACGTCGAAGTCGCGCATGCCCGCCGGTACGCCGCCGTCGCCCGGGACCTGTCCGAAGCACTGCGCGTGGCGGGGGTCGCCGCATGACCCACGTCCTCATCGCGCGCCAGGACAACCTCGGCGACGTCCTGCTCGCCGGGCCCTGCGTCCGGGCCGTCGCCGCGGGCGCGTCCCGGGTCACCCTGCTGACCGGACCGAACGGACGAGCCGCCGGTGAGCTGCTGCTGGGGGTCGACGACTTGATGACGTGGCTCGCGCCGTGGATCGACCCGCAACCCCCGCCCGTCACAGCGGCCGGCACCGGGGCTTTCGTGCGGGAGGTCCGGCAGCGGGCGCCGGACCGGGCGTTGATCCTCACGTCGTTCCACCAGTCCCCGTTGCCGCTCGCGCTGCTGCTGCGCCAGGCCGGCGTGCCGTGGATCGGCGCGATCTCCGACGACTACCCGGGCAGCCTGCTCGACCTGCGCCACCACGTCGACGGTGATCCGCCCGAGGCCCTGCGCATGCTGTCGCTCGCCGAGGCGGCCGGGTACCGGCTGCCCGAGCACGACCACGGCGGCCTGGCGGTGCGCCGGCCTCTTCCGAACACCACGAGACTGACCGGCGGTGGGCCGTACGTCGTCGTGCACCCGGGCGCGTCCGTCCCGGCGCGGCGCCCCTCGGCGGAGTGGAGCCACCGGCTTGTGCGGGCGCTCGTCGCTCGCGGATACCGGGTGGTCGTGACGGGCAACCGGGCGGAGCGCGAGTTGACCAGGCGCGTGGCCGGGCACGCGGCCGTCGACCTCGGCGGGCACACCCCGCTGGCCGAGCTCGCGTCGGTGCTGACCGGCGCGCAGGTCGTGGTCGCGCCCAACACCGGAGCCGCCCACCTGGCCGCCGCCGCCGGGACGCCGGTGGTGTCGCTGTTCGCGCCGGTCGTGCCCGCCGCGCGCTGGGCTCCGTACGGGGTGCCGGCCGCGCTCCTGGGCGACCAGCACGCGCCCTGCCGCGGCAGTCGCGCGCGCACCTGCCCGGTGCGCGGCCACCCGTGCCTCGAAGCGATCGACCCCGCGGAGGTCTGTCGCGCGGTGGCCGAGCTCGCCGAACCCGAGCCGGCCGCGGTGGCCGGGTTTCCGGCGTCGGTCACCGGGTAACCGCAGTCGAGTGTTCCCGTCCCGACCAGGCTGGAGGTGTTCATGCCGCGCGAGAGCGACCAGCATTCGCCCCGTGTGGACGACGAGCTGAAGTCCGAGCTGCAGGGCACGCTGAAGGGCAACGGGCCCACCCGCGCCGAAGACTGGCGCGATCCGGAACTCTCCGCCGACGACGACGAACCCGCGCCGCCGCCGACGAGCTGAACCTCGCATTGGTGGCAGGCCCGCCGCCCCCGCCACCAACCGCGTACCCCTCAGCGCACGGGTTTGAGCGGGTCGTGGCCCAGCGACATCAGGCGCCGGCGCCAGTGGGCCTCGCCGGCCACCGGTTCGAGATCCTCGCGGCGTTCGGCGTGCACGCGGTCCACCACGGCGCGCATCACGGCCTCGTCCGCGGAGTCCACATCGGACTTGCGCTTCCCGAGGATCGCCAGGACGTGGTGCCCCTTCGGCGTGCCCGCCTGGTCGGGCAGCGGCTCGTCATCAGTGCCTGCTTCACGGGTGCGCAGCCAGTCGGCGAGTTCGCGCGACGTCATGTTCACCACCCGGTGGAACTCCGTCCACAGGACCTCGTCCACAGCCATGCCGATCACCTCCCGGTCGTCGTCTTCCCGGGCATACCCGCAGCCACCCGGCCGGCAAACGGGTAACCGGCGTGCACGCGGGTAGTCGTTCACCAACGGCCGACGCACGAGGAGGAGCCATGCTGGACGAACGGGACAGCCGTGCCCTGCGGGACATCGAAGCCGAGCTGCGACCCCAGTCTTTCACCACCCGCGCGTTCGCCGTGCGGGTTCTGGCCGAGCGCATCAGCTGGCTCGCGGTGCTCTTGTTCGCCGAAGTCACGGCGGTGCTCGCCCTCGTGACCGGCGTGTTCGCCGGCCGTGGCGGCCTTGCCTTCGCCGGCTTCCTGACCGGGTGCGCGCTCGCAGTGGTCCACACCGTCCGAGTGAAGCGCCGATGAATTTTCTTGCCGCGACGGCGGGGATCAGGAATCGTTGTCCTGTCAAGAGAACGGAGGCTGCCATGAAGGAGCAGACAACCCGGGACACCGAGACGGTCCCCGTCCCCGCCCCGCGCCGGACCCACTTCGGCCACCCGACCGGCGAGAAGCGGCGCCGAGTGGCCAACGAGATCCGCGTCGCGGCGCAGCGCGCGGGACGCGAGTGGCAACAGCCGGAAACCGACTGATCACCATCCGATCAGCACCGCCGCGCACCCGGTTGATCACCACCCGCTGATCAGGACCGGCCCGAACCACGTGGATCGCCACCCGCTGATCACACCGGCAGCACCCGGCTGAGCACCGTCCGCTGGCCACCACTGGCGGAACCGGCCGATCGAGCCACGACCTGCACCGCCCGGCGCGGCGCCGGCGGGAAACCCGCCGAGCCGCCCGCGCCGATCGGCACCGGCTGACGGGAGTGCTCGCCACGAGCGAGCATCCCCACCCCGACCCGCCCCCAGTACACCCGGTGGTGCGCGATCACCCCGTCGCGCACTTCCATCGCCCTCGACGAGGTCCAGCTGCTCCCCGTCGGGCGCGGCCCGCGGTACCCCCAGTGCAGGCGTGCACCATCGGTGACGTAGCCAGTGCGGTAGCGGCGCCGCTTGGCGGGCTGGTGCGCGAACACCTTTTCGACGAACTCCCGCAGGTTGCCGCGGCCGCGGGCCACCCCCTCGTCCGTGCCCAGCAGGGGGCAGACGAGCGGGCTCTCCAGCGTCGCGTCCTCGGCGTACAGCGCCATCGCCGCGTCGACGTCCTCGGCCCCCAGCGCGCCGTCCCACGCGGTGAAGATGTGCTCGATGTCCGTGGTCATGATTGCTCTTCCGGATCGGCACCCCCGTGCCACGCTGGGCCGATGACCGACCCGGTGCCCGACCGCGACCTCGCGCCCGTCGCGTCCTGATCGGCGACCCGACGCGCATCCGCATCCTCGCCGCGCTCGCCGCGGGCCACGCCCTGCCGGCCGGGGAGCTCGCCAGCCCGCGCCGGCGTCCGCCCGGGCACCGTGAGTGACCACCTGCACCGTCTCGTCGACGGCGGCCTGGTGGTGGTCCGCGCCCAGGCCGGGCACCGCTACCACGCACTCGCCGGTCCGCGCGTGGCCGCCGTCGTCAAAGCACTGGCACAGCTCGCGCCGGCGGCCCCGGTCCGTTCGCTGCGCACCCACCACGCCGCCAAGGCGCTCACCGAAGCCCGCACCTGTTACGACCACCTCGCCGGCCGCCGCGGCGTCGAACTGCGCGAGCACCTCCTGGCTGCCGGTGCCCTGCGCCTGCTCGACGTGGCGACCACGCCTTGACACCCCACCGGCGAGACGCTCATGCGCGACCTCGGTCTCGACGTCGCCTGAGCCCGCGGCGGGTATCCGCCCGCAGCTGCGTGGACTGGACCCAGCGCCGCCCGCACCACGCCGGCGCCCTGCCCGCCGCGATCACCGCCCACTTCGTCACGCTCACCCGTTCGCCGGTAGTCGGCCGCCGCGTGGTCAGCTCGCGCAGTTCGGCCCGTTCGACGGGCGGATCTCGCTCAACACCGCCCACCAGGGCCGCATAGTCGCAAATGGACAGACAGTGCTACCGAAGCGGATTCCACGCAGTTGCGCGAGGTTCCCGGTCACCGCGCCCGAAACCGTGCACGACCACCCCACCACGCCGGGAAAACGCGTTCACCCGGTCCTGCCGCACCACCCGTCACACCGGAGTCAGAAGACGAACCGGAGTCAGAAGACGAACTGCTGCCCGCCGTCGATGTCGTAGGTGGCGCCGGTCAGGGCGGTGTTGGTCATGAGGTGCACGGCGAGCGCGGCGACGTCGCGGGGGCCCACCACGCGGCCGATCGGGAGGCGTTGGCTCAGTTCGGCGCGGCGGGCGTCCAGGTCGTCGCCGAGCAGCGACGCCGACAGCGGCGTGTCGACGAAGCCGGCGGCTTTCTCGAGGCGTTCCTCGTTGCGCCCGGTCAGGACGACGTTCGCGCCCTCCGCCAGCGCGCGCCGCGCCGTTTCCAGTCCGATGCCGGCGCTGCCGCCGATGAGGACCACGGTCTGGCCGGCGAGTTCCCCGTCCGTCATGATCTCCTCCGCCTCGGTTCCGGGCCGGTGCTCAGGTCGGCAGTTCCGTCCCGGCTCGTTCGGCGACCGCGTACTCGGCGTACCAGTCGGGCCAGTTCGCGTCGTACTCGCCGGTGCGCTTCTCGTGCTCACCGTGCGCGGCCTCCGCGCGGCGCAGGGCGGCGGCCAGGTCGCTGACCGATGAGAACGCCGTCTCGGCCGCCTCCACTCGGCCCGGCAGCCGGCTCGTGATCTCCTGCAACAGCCACCGATTGCCGTCCGGGTCGGCGAACGCCGCGCGCGAGCGGTACGTTCCGCGGTCCGGGTCGAGCCCCGGCTCCCGCCCGTCCGGCCCGCCGTGGAAGATCTCGCCGACCTCGACCCCGGCGGCAACCAGCGCGTCCCGCGCCGCGACGATGTCCGCGACGACCAGATACCCCATGCGCGAGCCGGGCTCGGCGTCCGTCAGGTTCGCCCCGAACTGCACCGAACACGCCGACCCGTGCGGCGTGAACTGCACGATCCCGGGCGGCGTCTCGTCCAGCCGCCACCCGAGCCGCTCGTAGAACTCCTTCGCGCGTTCGACGTCGGCGACGGGAACCACGAGCACCTCGATCTTCATGTCGACGCGCTGCAAGTCGTCAGTGCTCATCAGCCCTCCTCGTGGCAGGCAAACGCCCACAGTAGCCGCTGGGCCGGAGTGGAAGGTTCGCGTTGAAAATCCTCCGCCGGGCCGCATCAGCCTTGGCTGACCAGCCATCGGGTGATCCGCGCCGCCAGCACATCCGGTTCGTGCACCGGGATGCTGTGGTGCGTCGCGTTGTCGAGGAGTTCCGCGGTGACCGCCGGCTGGTGCGCGGCGCGCTCGGCGACCCGGCGCGGGTCGTGGGCTCTGCCGTCGGCGGCGATGAGCACGAGGGTCTGAACGGTGAGCCCCAGGAGGTTCGGGCGCCGGGGGAAGACGATGTGCGGGGAGGGCAGGTCGGCGACGGCGCGCACGAGCCGCAGCCAGTCGGGATCGAGAGGGCGGCCGGTGGTTTCCCAGCGGAGGAAGCTTTCCTGGCGCCGGCCCGACGGGCGGAGCATCAGCGGGACGGCCCGGATGCGGTAGGGCAGGCTCAGCCCGGTGAAGCAGTCCGTCGGGTCGAGCAACGCCAGCCGGGACACGGCGGCCGGGTGGCGGAGCGCGTAGTTGAGGGCGAGCCACGCGCCATAGGAGTGCGCGCACAGCACGACCCGGCTGATCTCCAGCCGGGCGAGGACGGCGTCCACCCACGACATCAGGTCGTCGAGAGTCCGCGCGGTGCCGGGGAGATCCACGGCGTACACCCGCCCCGGCAATCGGCCGGCGACGCCGAACCAGGAGGCCGCCGTGGCCCCGCTGCCGGGCAGCAGCACGATCGGGTCGCCCTCACCGCACGCGATCACTCGGGTTTCGCCCAGCCGCGTCGAAACCCAGCTCACCGAGGCCGGCGCCGACCACTTCGCGACAACCGCTTCGAACGCCTCCTCGAGCACCCCCATACAGGCCACCCTACGCGCTTAGCCCCGCCACCACGCGGTAGTCCGGGAGCTTGAGGACGACCACGGAGAGGTGATCAGCCATGACCGCACCCGGCCCCGAACCCGACGAAGTGCCCGGCCTGGAACCGGGCGGCTCCGTTGCCCCGGGCGACACCCCACCGGACGCCGGCCAGACCTCCGGCCTGTCCCACCCGCAGCCGATGCCGTCGCGCAAGATGCCCACCGCGTGGCTCGTGGTCCTGGCGATCGTCGTACTGGCGGTGGCGGCGTTTTTTCGTGCTGCTGGCGCTCGATTACGTGTGAGCGAAGGAGGGGCCGGGTCTCCCTCTCACCCGGCCCCTTGCCGTCGGCTGCCGCCGATCTCCTTGCCCACGCGGCTCGGACCTTCGTAATCCCGGTCGAAAGTCCACTTCAGCAGCTCGAGCGTTCGCTCGTCCGCACCGTTGTCCTTCGCGGCCGTGACCAGCTCGTCGCGGCGGGCGGGGTAGTCCACTCCCGCCAGGTACTTCTGCACCTCGATCGGGTTCGCGTTCGCCATGTCTCCTCCTTCGACTGATCCTCCCGGCGAACGCGGCGGCTACCCGGTGCCCGCGCCCGCAAACCCCGGCGGCGGCATCGTTTGCCCCGCACTTCGCCGGCTGGCCGGTCGCCCGACGAACGGAGCAACCTCGATGAGCGAGGAGAAAGCACCCACCTCCCGGCGACCGGTCCAGGTCGTCACCGCGACCGTGGCGCTCGGCTTCATCCCCGGCCTCACGGCGCACCACGGGGACCTCCGCTTCGCCGGGCCGCATTCGGGCGCGCAACTGTTCGGCGTCTTCGGCGTGTCGATCCTGCACGACCTCGTGCACGTGCTGTTCGGCGTCGTCGGCCTGGTGGCGGCCCGGGCTCCCGGAGGAGCCCCGCGCGTTCCCGATGATCGGCGGACTGGTGTACCTGGTGCTGTGGATCTACGGTGCCACGACCGCCGATCAGAGCGCGGCGAACTTCGTGCCGCTGGACCACGCCGACGACTGGCTGCACCTCGGGCTCGGCGCCGGCATGATCGTGCTGGGCCTCGCCTGCACCGTGGTCGAACGCGCCCGGGCCCAGTGCCCGCCGACGCGGCGCTACGTGGGCAACCCGAAGCAAACGTCCCGAACCTGAGCCATCCGGTGGCACCGCCACGAGCCGGTGCCACCGGCCGGTCAGGCCGCATCGCCGAATTCGAAGTGCAGTTCGTCGACGCAGGTGCGGTACTTCTCCTCCATCTCGTTCTCCGTCCGCGCGCCGATGATCAGCTGCGCGAGCTCGAACGAGTAGCTGTCCTGCTCCGGCAGCTCCGAGAGCCAGTGGCCCTCCGCCGGCGACACGCTGATCCGGACCCCCTCGACCTTCTCCTCCAGAGCCGAGATTTCTTCCGCCGTCGGCACGCGCTTCACCACCGCGTCACCGGAGAACCGGCGCAGGTACCAGCGGCCGGCAATCTGGTACGGGCCGGCACCGAGGCGGTGCCGCGGCGGCTGCCCGAGGCCCAGCCGGACCATCACGTCGTGGTTGGCCATCCCGTCGACCAGTTCGAAAAGCTCTGCGTGCGACTGGGAGTGCCGCGGGTTGATCTCCAGCAGGCACACCTGGCCGGACTGCGGGTCGCAGAAGAACTCAACGCTGAAGGTGCCGTTGTCGAAGCCGATCCGCTCCATCACCCGCCGCGCGACGTCCTTCATGCGCTGCCCCACCTCCTCGGGGAGCTGGGACGGGTACTGGTGGCGCAGGAACGAGGAACTCTCCGGGTAGTCGACCGAATCGAGCGCCGCGTACACCGTCACTTTCCCCTGGTACGCGTATCCCTCGACGGCGGCCTGCACGCCGTGCAGCGCGTCTTCCGCGAGGCAGGCCGCCCCGCCCACCTCGGCGATTTCCCGCGGCAGCGCCACCTTGCCGAGCACCTCCTCGAACGGATCGCCGACGCGGCCGACACCCGCCCGGATCTCCGCGACGGCGCCGGAGAACTCCTCCTCGTCGGCCACGCGGAACGCCAGCTCGGAGGAAAACGACTTGACCGGCTTGAGCCACGCGGGGAACGACACGTCTTCGGGCAGGCGGGGCTCGGCATCGTCGAGGTCGACGACGCCGAAGTGCGGCATCTCGTCGATCACCGCGCGCTGCTCCAGACGGCTCCAGTACTTGTGCTCGCACTTCAGGATCGCTTCGAGCGGCACGTGCGGCAGGCCGTGGAGTTCGCACAGCAGCGGAACCAGCGTCGCCGCTGGGAAGTCCCAGAAGGTGACGATCGCGTCGACGGGGCCGTCGAACGCGTCGAGGACCTGCTCGGCTTTGTCGAGCAGGTCGGCGATGTCGATGTCGCCGTGCTGCAGCTCGTCCGGCGTCAGCAGGCCGTGAAAGGTGTGGTTCTCGGCGTCGGGCAACCGTTCGAGCACTCGCGCGTTGTCGGCGTCGAGCCCGATCACGAAGATGTTCGCCGTCATCGGTCCGCAGCTCCTGTTCGTCCGGTGTTTTCGTCGCCACCGGATGCCCCGCCACCGCGGCGGCAAACGCTTCACAGCAGATCCCGGGGCACCCTCCGGTGCCAGTTGCGGGACACGATCCGGCGGCCGCCGGTGTAGGCGTCCAGTCGCGCGTCGATCACGAACTCCGTGGGAGTGCACGAAACCCGGGTGCTCGTCTCGCTGCGCGCCGACCACTCACCCCGCTCGAAGGTGACGTCCCACGTCGTCTCGGCCACCGGCGAGCAGAAGTCGTCGGCGACCCACGTGTAGCGCTCGTGCACGTCGCGGGCGACGGTGAGGTCGATGTCGTCGTACCGCACCGTGCCGGAGTTCTTCACGATGTCCAGCGCGGAGTGGTATGCGACCAGGTCCCGCGACACCTCCCACCGCTGCTCCGGTGGCGTCAGCTGCGTCGTCCCCAGGGGCGCCGTGCCTTCCGGCTCACCGAAGGGGTTGTCCGCCACTTCGTCGGATTCGGCCACCGGCCGGACCGGCAGGGTGAGCACACTTCGTCCGGTGTGGACAGACAAGGTCACCGGCTCCGGCGGCGGCCACGCCAGCGGCCAGTACGAAGTGGACAGTGAAAGCCGGATCCGGTGCCCGGCCGGGAAAGCCTGGGCGACGCCGTTCAGCTCGAACTCCACTTCGCACACCTCGCCCGGCTCCATCGGCCGGGGTTCTTCGTGGCCGTCGCGGTGGGTGAGGTTCAACAGTCCGTAGGTGACCCGGGTGGCCCGCCCGTCGGGGGCCACATCGGACAGGCGCGCGGCCACCATCGCCACCGGCCGGTCCGCCGACAGCGCCAGGCGCACCCGAGGCGCGCCGAGGATTTCGCAGCGCTCGGTCAGCACGTCCGTGTCGAACACCAGCGAACCGCCGTCCTCCTCGCGCTGGTCGTACGGCAGGTCCGGCGGGGCGCTGTAGGAAGCCCACTTCCCCGAGAACTGTCCCACCGACAGAGGGGACGACACCGGCAGCACCTCGTCCGGCACGCGCTCGCCCGGCCGTGCGATGCGGTGCGGCGCCAGCGCGTGCTCCGACGGGCGCACATGCGGCGACGGCCACCGCGTCTCCCCGACCCACCGCCCGGGCCGGTCCTCATACGACGTCGACGGCGGCACGCTTTCCTGCAGCCACGTCCGCACCATCGGTCCGTCCAGCACGCCGTTGTCCGCATCCTTGAGCCAGTGGTCCCACCAGCGCACCACTTCCTGCAGGTAACCGATCGCCGGCCCCGGCTCGCCGAGGTGCGGGTACTTGTGCGACCACGGGCCGATCAAGCCGAGCCGCGGCACGTCGAGGTGGGCCATCAGGCGCGTGACGGCGTTCGAGTAGCCGTCGGCCCAGCCGCTGGAGGCCAGCACGGGCACCTGGACGTCGCGGTAGTCCTCCGACACCGACGCGTGGCGCCAGTACTCGTCGCGGCGCTGGTGGCGCAGCCACTGCTCGGCCCACAGGCTGCAGCCCTCGAGCCGCTCGCGCCACATCCGCTCCCAGCGCTCCCCCACCAGCGCGGGATCCGGCGGCAGCGTCGAATCGGAGAACATCGTGCCGGACTCGGCGACGTTGTCCGAAAGCAGGCAGCCGCCCATGTAGTGCATGTCGTCGGCGAAACGGTCGTCGGTGAACGAGGAGATCACGATCGCGCGCAGGCTCGGCGGCTTGCGCGCGGCCACCTGCAGCGCGGCGAACCCGCCCCAGGAGATGCCCATCATGCCGGTGACTCCGCTGCACCACGGCTGATCCGCCAGCCACTGCAGCACGTCTTCGGCGTCGCGTTGCTCGGACTCGAGGTACTCGTCCACCAGCACCCCTTCGGATTCGCCGGTGCCGCGGATGTCGACGCGGACGCACGCGTAGCCGTGGCCGGCGAGGTAGGGGTGGTGGATCGAGTCACGCACCGAGGTGAGGTCGCGTTTGCGGTACGGGATGTACTCCAGGATCCCGGGTACCGGCAGTGACTCCGACCCGGCCGGCCGCCAGATCCGCGCCGCCAGCCGGATCCCGTCCGACACGGGGATCTCCACGTTCTCGTCCTCGATGATCTCATACGGCAGTGCTGCGAGCGCGCGAGTACCCATGGACTTCCGCGTACCCCGGCCGGCCGGCTCGAAACACGGTCAGCGGCGCGGCGCGAAGCTCCCGCGGCGGCGCCGCAGCGCAACCGTCAGCGAGATGACGGTGAAGATCGCCAGCAGCACACCGACGACGAAGGCATTGGTCCGCACCGCGTCACGGTGGCCATCGGGTGGGTAGCCGAACGCGAACGGCGCCGCGATCAGCCAGCACGCGACGAGCAGGTTCACCACGCCCAGCCAGCGCAGCGGGTCCGGCAGCGCCAGCCGAGCGAGCGCCACGGCCGCGATGACGACGCCGCACACCAGAACCCCGCGGCGCCGGCGAGGGTGAACGAGTACGTGAACACGAACGCGGCGATCACCAGCCACACCCCGGACAACAGCTCGGCGGTGAGCGGCATCCTGCTCTCGCGCAGCTTCTGGTCACCGGGGTCGAGCGGCGACCCGGCCGTGTGCTTCATCCGCCTGCACCCCTTCCTGCGCCGTTTCCCCGCGGGTGCCCCGCCGGACCGGCCGGCAAACGCCCGGTTTCCCGCCGCAGTGCCGGGGTAGGCCACGCGGGAACCCGGAAGGAGACCGCATGGACTTCACCGCGCCGCTCGTACGCCGGCTGGGCCGCGCCGCCGGCGCACGGATGCTCTCGGCCCGGTGGGCGGTCGTGCAGACGGCCGTCGCGGTCAGCGCGTCGTGGTTCCTCACCCACGACCTGCTGGGCCACCCCCAGCCGTTCTTCGCGCCGATCGCCGCGGCGGTGTCGCTGTCGGCGAGCGACGTGCTGCGCGGGCAACGTGCCGTCCAGCTGATGACGGGCGTGGCGCTGGGCATCGCCATCGGCACCGTGGTACAGGCCGTCGCCGGAACCGGGGCCCTCGCGTTCGCCCTCGCGGCGCTCGTGGCGATGTACGCGGCGCTGGCCGTCGGCGGCGGGATGTTCGGCCAGGGCCTCATGTTCGTCAACCAGACGACGGCGTCGGCCGTGCTCATCCTCGCGCTGCACAAACCCGGCTCGGGCACCGAGCGCCTCGTCGACGCCCTCATCGGCGGCGGGGTGGTCGTGGTGATCGGCGTCCTGCTGCTGCCGGCCGATCCGGACCGCCTGCTGCGCGAGGCCACGCAACGGCTCTTCACCGGATTGCGCGACGCCCTCACCGACCTCGCCGGCCAGCTCGCCGAAAACCGGCCCCGCCGCACCGGCGACGAGCCGGCCGCCTGGGAACTCGAAGTCGGCCAGCGCATCCACGGTGACCTGGCCGCGCTGGCCCAGGCGCGCAAGACCGCGCGGCACGTCGTGTTCATCGCGCCGCGCCGACGGCCGCGGCGTGACCGGGTCCGCCGAGCCGCGGCCCAGAGCGAACGGCTGACCTTGCAGGCCAACGCCGTGCTCAGCCTCGTCCGGATCACCGGCGCCGCGCTGGCCGCCGGCGAACACCTTCCCCCGCCCTTCCACGACGCGGTCACCGCGCTGGCCGAGGCCTGCGGCGCACTGGCCGGAGTGGGCGGTGCCGACTCCGCGCGGGCCGCGGCCGACCGGGCTCTGTGCTTGCTCGAACCGCTGGGCGACACCGCTGCAGGCTTCGGCGGTGCGGCGATCCACGCGGCGCGGGCGGGTGCCCGTGATCTCCTCGCGGCCGTGCGGCCGGTCGAAGCGGGTATCCGCGGGCGATGAGCCCTGCCCACTGACCGGCCCACGTGATCGCCGCCGGGCCGGCGTACCCGAACCCGGGCAACCCGAGTACCGACGGTGCCGCCACCCGGCCCAAGCCGAGTGAGCACGCCGACTGGCCGGTTCGTCCGGCCCGGGGAACCGGCAGACGCATCAGAGCTCGGCGAGCTTCTTCGCGCTGTCGTAGAGCAGGTGGGCCACATCGGCGCCGGCCAGGGCCGTCAGGAGGGTCAGGGCGAGGCGGGTCGCCCGCGGTGCCGCGACCAACCCCGCCGTCAACCCCGTGCCGACCCACACGTCGAGGCAGAACGGGCAGGACAGCAGCTCCCCGACGGCGTGCTGCGGCCCGGAGACGGGGACGGACTCGTTCAGCTCGTCCTCACCGGCCGGGCCTTCGAACCGCGTGAAAGGCGCACGCAGAGGGCTGGTCACCGTCGCCTTGGCCAGCGTGCGAGAGCCCTTGAAGGTCGCGAGCGCGAGCAGAGCGAGGTCGCCGGGACTCCACCGGCGCGGCAGCTTCACGCCCGCCACCCGGCCGAGCGCGCCCAGCGCGCCGACTGTACCGGCGTAGGCGCCCAGCGCACCGAGATAGCCTGCCAGCGGCCGGTCTTCCCCGGCGGAGTATCGCGCGCGGATGCGCCGCAAGGCGGGGCCTGGTCCGTCCCTGGTCATGAGGTCTCCTTCCGCGGTACTGCGTCAGCCGTTGCCGGTGACGAGGTTCGCCAGCCGCCGCAACGACTCTTCCACCGTGCTCTGCACGTCCTCGGCCGCGCCCGGAAAGGCGACGTTCAGCGTCGCGAGGCTGCTGTCGTCGCCGGCCGACGTGACCTGCAGCCACCCGCGGTGCACGTCAGTGCGGCGACCCCACTCGAGCCGCAGCCGGTCCCGCTGCGCGGTCAGCACCACCGGCGGCCGATCGGCTCCGTCGGGTGAGTGCACGTCGACGTCGAGGCCCGGCGGCTCGCCCTCGTGTACGACGGCACGGCCCGGCAGCCACGCGTCGAGCTGTCGGGTGTCCGCAGCCACCGAGTACACGTGCGCGGCGGAGCCTGCCATCCGGCGGCGGCCTTCGAACTCGGTCATCGCCAGCCGGTTACCCGGCCCGCCCGCGGGTAACCGTGGTCGTGGAACGGAAGGAGCCGCCGATGCCCGACGTCAGTCGCGCCGCCGGAGCACCCGCGGGACCACCGCCCACAGGATCGCGAACAGCGCCAGCACGAGCCCGGCCACGGCCACCATCGCCCCCGGGCCGTACACGACCTTCACGATCAAGGCGACCGTGGTCGTGATCGCGAGCCCCAGGCACGCCAGGCCGGCCACGACCACTCGGTTGCCCGTCGCGACGATGTCCTCCCGGGCACCCGTGCGGAACAAGACCCGGTGCCAGGCGGCGGGCGCGGCCAGCAACGCGGTCGCGGACACCGCGAGCAAGACGGCGCTGAGATGCAACCCCTTTTCGAATCCACTCGCGGCGTGGAACTGCGAGGTGAACACCACCGTCAGCAGGAATCCGAAGAGGATCTGCACCCCGGCCTGGGCCACGCGCAGCTCCTGCAGGAGTTCGTTCACGTTCCGGCCGAGTTGCTCATTATGGGTCTCGCCGGTGCGGGACTTCACCCGTTCCAGTGTAGGCAGACCCGGGTTCCGCGGCAGCGCGGCAAATCCGCCGAGGAGGCAGTGATGATCGAAGTCAGCCGCGTGGTCCAGGCTGCGCCCGCCACCGTGTTCGCGGTGCTGGCGGACGGCTGGATGTATTCCGGGTGGGTCGTGGGCAGTTCCCACATCCGCGACGTCGACGCCGGCTGGCCCGCCGTCGGCAGCCGGTTGCACCACAGCGTCGGGGTCTGGCCCCTGCAGCTGCGGGACACCACGATCGTGCACGCCCTCGAGCCCGGCTCGGCCCTCACCCTCGAGGCTCAGGGCTGGCCGCTCGGCACCGCCGAGGTGACCGTGACCCTGTCCGGACACAATGGACAGACACTGGTCCGCATGGGCGAGCGGGCGTTACGAGGTCTGGGGAAGCTGCTGCCGGAGGCGGTCCAGGGCCTCGTGCTGCGGCCCCGCAACCGCGAGTCGCTGGCCCGCCTCGCCGCCCTCGCCGAAGGCCGTGAGCGGCGGACCGGTCAGCCGTAGAGCGCTCGGTGCGCGGCACGGATCAACGTCGCGTATCCGCCGCCGAGTGCGCCGTTGCGGGCCAGCGCCGCGCGGGCTGCGTTGGCGCCGGGTCCGCCGTGCACCGCGCCGCCCGGGTGGGCCGACGCACCGGCGAGGTACAGGCGGTCGACCGGGGTGTCCGCCCGGCCGAGGCTCGGCACGGGCCGGAAGAACAGCTGCTGGTGGATGGCGGTGGTGCCCCCGTTGATCGCACCGCCCACGAGACTCGGGTCGTGGGCGGCGAGCTCGTCCGGCCCCTGGACGTACCGCGCGATGATGCGGTCGCGGAACCCGGGTGCCTGCCGCTCGATCGAGTCCTCGAGCCCCTCTGCTTGCCGCGCCAGCGACGAGGAGGTCGCCACCGAACCGCGCGGCACGTGCGTATACGCCCACACGGCTTCCGTCCCGGCCGGTGACCGGGTGGGGTCCGCGGTGGTCATCTGCCCGAGCAGCAGGAACGGCCGCCTCGGCACGCAGCCCCGCGCCAGCTCCCCGCCGAACGCCGCGAGCCCGTCTTCGTCGCAGCCCAGGTGGATCGTCCCGGCCCCCGCCACTTCCGGCGCCGTCCACGGCACCGGGCCGGTCAACGCCCAATCGACCTTCACCGTCGCGCTGTCCCATTCGAACGCGTCGAGGTCCCGCAGCAGCCGCGCCGGCAACCATTCGGGTGCGACGAGCCGGCCGTACAACGCCGGTGCCGGCACGTCGGCCAGCACCGCCCGGCGCGCCCGGACCGCTGATCCGTCGGCGCAGCGGACGCCGGCCGCACGCCCGTTCGCCACCAGTATCTCCGTCACCTCGCGGCCACAGTGGACCGCGCCCCGCTCGCCCAGCCGCCGC
This sequence comes from Amycolatopsis sp. FDAARGOS 1241, assembly GCF_016889705.1. Lineage (NCBI taxonomy): Bacteria > Bacillati > Actinomycetota > Actinomycetes > Pseudonocardiales > Pseudonocardiaceae > Amycolatopsis > Amycolatopsis sp. FDAARGOS 1241. Next base: position 3,920,920 of record NZ_CP069526.1, on the reverse strand, counting down.
AGCAGCGCCGAGACGAGTTCGCCCGCGCCGCCTTCGGGCACGGGGAAGCCGACGTCCTGCGCCAGCATCGCCAGCAGCCAGCCGAAAACCGCGCTGCCCGCGTTGTCCACGGACAGATCGCTGTGCGCGGCGTTGCCCGCGAGCAGCAGCCGCGCGCCCTCGCCGGCGAACCGTTCGGCCGTGAACCGCCGGGCGGGCAGCGTGAGCATCCGGGCGAGCCGCACCGCGTCGGCGGTACCGGTGCGCCGGAGCAGCTTGACGGCGGGCCGCACCGGTGGGAACGGCGTGAACAGCGCGTCCAGCAGCCGGTCTCGCAGGCCTTGCCACTGCGCGAACAACTCGCGCCACGCGTCCCCGTCGCCGGGGGCGAACCGCGCCACCGACCGGGCCGTGCGGTCGACGTCGCGCGACAGCACCGCGCACCGGTTGTCCGGCAGCACGTGGGCGAGGACGTCCGGCGCGTGCCGCCAGCGCAAGCCGTGCTCTTCCAGCCGCAGCCCGCGCATGATCGGCGACGCGGCCGACATCGGGAAGAAAGCGCTGCACAGGTCGTTGCGGAAACCGGGGGCGGTCACCTCGGCGGTGCGCACTGCGCCGCCCGGCGTGTCGGTGGCTTCCAGGACCAGCACGTCCCACCCGGCGTCCGCCAGGAGGTTCGCGGCGACCAGGCCGTTGTGGCCGGCTCCGACCACGATCGCGTCGACGGTCTCCACCGCGCCTCCTCAGGCCTGCGACTGGTGCGTCGGGCGCATGCGCGTGACCCCCCGCAGCCGCGATCGCGCGCCGGTGCGGGCGCGGGCCAGGGGTGGCGACGCGCCCGCGGCGTGCTCCCGGAGGCCGGCGACGAGTTCCGCGAGCGTCGCCGCCGTGGTGTGCCGGGGCTGCCAGTCCAGGACCACCTCGGCGCGCGTGGTGTCCACGAGCGCCGCGCGGTCAGCCAATTCCAGCCAGCCCGGGTGCAGGGGCTGAAGGCCCGCCGTCCACGCGACGCGCGCGACGAACCGCGCGAACGGTTTCCTGATGGGCACCCGCAGCCGGCCGAACAACCGGGCCAGGGCGTCGGCGTCGAGCACGTCCGGCGCCGCCAGGTTGAACGGGCCGGTGGCGCGCCGCTCGAGGATCAGCCGCAGGGCTTGGGCCACGTCGTCGGCGTGGACGGCCTGCGCGCGCAGGCCGTCCCACAGCGGCACCGGCAGCAGCCGGCCGCCGAGCACCCCGGGCGGGACGACCGGCCCCAGCAGCCACCGCGTGAACTCCCCCGCCGCAGACCGTTGCAGCACCGCACACGGGCGGATCCGGGCCAGGCCGACCTCCGGGTGCGCGGCGGTGAACAGGTCGAGCACCGTCTCCAGTTCGGACTTGCCCCTGCTGTAAGCGCTGGCCGGGATGCCGGTGCACGGCCAGGTCTCGGGCACCTTCTCGGCACGTGGTGCCGGCCCGTAGGCCGCCACCGACGACGCGCACACGACGTGCTGGACCGCGGCCTTCGCCGCGGCGGCGAGCACGTGCCGGGTGCCGTCCCCGTTGGTGCGCGACATCGGCGGGTCGTCCCAGGCCGGCGAGATGGCCCAGGCGAGGTGCACGACCGCGTCGGCGCCGTCGAACGCGCGTGCCAGAGCTTCGTCGGAACCGGGTTCGCCGACGTCCAGCTGCAACCACGAGGCGCCGGCGTACGGCTCGGCCGTCAAATCGGGGATCCGCCGCGAAACGCCGGTGAGCTCCCAGCCCTCGGGCAGCTGCCGCAGCAGAGCCGTGCCGATGTTCCCGCTCGCGCCGGTGATCACGATTCGCACGTCCTCCGGCTACCCGGGGAACCCGCCGCGAAACCGTTTGACCGCAGCGCGCCCCGGGTAGTTCACCGCTTTTCCCGCCAGAGCCAGTGCCAACAGGGTTGCGCCGAACACGACGCGAACGGGGAGAGAGGACCCGTGGCGCGCCCCATCGACGGACCGGCTGATCCGGATCCGTGAAGCCCCTGAGGAGGACCGGGCACACCGGCTGCCGGTCGTCACCGCGGCCGGGGAACTCTGCGGTCGTGCGATCGTCGCGGTCGAGACCGAACTGCACGAGGTCCGCGACCCCGGCGGCGACGTGATCGTCGACCTGACCGCGGTCACGGTGCTCAGCGCCGCCGCGGCCCGGATGCTGCGCGCCGGTGACGGATTAATTCGCCCGCGTCGGCAGCCGCCTGCGCGTCGCCGCGGATCCCGGCACCGTGCCGCCGGGTGTTGCGCATCGCGCGGGTCGACGACGTGCTCGACGTCCACGAAACCCTCGCTGCGGCGCGGACCGCGGCCGTCGTGGCGCGCGAGGACGACCCCGGTCTCTCGAACCTCCAGGCCGAACTCGCCACCCGTCCCGTGATCGCCCAGGCCTCGGCATGCTCGTCGAGCGCTACCTGCTTCCCGACACCGACGTCGCCCACGCCGTGCTGCGCGGCGCCTCGCAGACGAGCAACGTTCGGATGGCCGACCTGGCACGGACGCTGCTCGACCTGCCCCGACCCGGGTCCACGGGACCCTGGCTCACCGGCGACCTGCGGCCTGCCGCTCCACCGGTCGCCTTCCCCTGCGCCACCGGGGGCTTCCCGTGCCCCGCCGCCTTCTCGACGACGCGCTGCTCGCCGGCATGGTCGTGGCCGAAGCCGACGCGGGTGCCGCGCAGCCCTTATGCGCACCGGGCTGCAGCTGGTCGCCCATCACGGCCTTCCTCCAGGACTTCGTGACCCACCTTCGCACGTGGACGGGCCGGAAACCACCTCCGTCTCCGCCGCCCGGCAGCTGCAGCGCATCGTCGTCCCGGACGTCGGCGACGACCCGGCCCTCGACCACACCCTCGCCCAGGAAGCCCTGCTGGCCGCCGGCAGCCACGCGGTGCAGAGCACGCCGGTACGCGCACCAAAGAGCGGGCGGTGGCTCCGGTGCTCTCCACACACCACCACCTCAGCGGGCGAACCCCCTCCGCCCGGGAGACCACGGCACTGGACCGGGTGGCCGACGACACCGCTCGCCGGCTGGAGTGGAGCCAGCGCGACGTGCTGCTCGGCGCCGCCGAGCGGGTCCACGCGCTGGCCTCGGCTCGCCGAGGGTGGCCCGCTCGGGACCTGGTCACTCCTCGGCCGAGCCGGGTTTCATCATCTTGCCCTGCTGGGCCGCCTTCGCCTCATCGGGCAGCACCCGAGATGCGGCGGCCGTGGCCTTGTTCTTCGCCCCCGTCACGACCTTGTCGTCGCCGGCCATGAGCGCCGCGAAGCCGGCTTCGGCGACGTCGGCCGCGCTGTCCTTCGGACCCGCACCGATCTTCGTGTCCTCCATGTCGGCGCGTTCGAAGAACTCCGTGTCGGTCGGGCCGGGCAGCAGTGCCGTGACCGTGATGCCCTTGTCCTTCACCTCGCCGCGCAGGCCTTCGGAGAACGACGTGAGGAACGCCTTCGACGCCGAGTACACCACCTGGTACGGCCCGGGCGCGGCGCCGGCGATCGACGAGGTGAACAACACCCGTCCGCGCCCGCGTTCGACCATGCCGGGCACCACGCGCTTGGCGAGGTGCACGGCGGAGCGCACGTTGAGGTCGACGACGGTCAGCTGGTCGTCGAGGCGGGTGTCGCCGGCGAACTCGCCGTTGATGCCGACACCCGCGTTGACCGCGAGTGCCTCGACCGGTCGGCCGCTTTCGGCGATCCGCCCGACCAGTTCTTCGACTCCCTCGGGCCGCGCGAGGTCGGTCCGCACCGTGTCCACGGCCGCACCGCACGAGCGCACCTGCTCGGCCGCGGCCGCGAGCTCGTCGTCCTCAGCCGTGAGGACGACGTCGAAGTCGTGCTGGGCGAACTGCTTGGCCAGCTCGAGGCCGATCCCGCTCGACGCGCCGGTGACGACGGCCAGTGGCTTCTCCGTGGTGGTCATCCGTGCTCCCTTCTCCCGGTCAGCTCCCGATCGGCGTACCCGTCCGCGGGTGGAACAACCACGGAGTTGCCCAGGCCACTGCCGCGGGTACCCGCTCGGTATGGTGAGCACGAAAGCGAAGCTCTACATGGCGTACCAGCGCGCCTCCGGCCACAAACGGTTCTACGACGACGCCCGGACGCTGCACCGGACGCTGCGCAGCCACCAGCGCCCCTCGATGGCCCGCCCGCCACACCGCATCCGCCGGCAGTGCACAGTGGACCGGCACGAGGTCCGCGGATTCGCGTGCTGGACGCTGCGGCCGCGCCGCGGAACCGCCGGGCTGCACGTGCTGCACCTGCACGGCGGGGGCTACGTCGAGGAGATCCAGCAGCACCACTGGCGCTTCGCGGCCGAACTCGTGGCCCGCCTCGGCTGCGCTGTGACGCTGCCGATCTACCCGCTCGTCCCACGCCACGACCACACCGAGACCCTGCCGATGGTCCACGCCGCCTACGAACAACTCGCGGCCGGTGCGGACCACCGCGTCGTGTCCGGTGATTCGGCGGGTGGCGCGCTCGCCCTGGCGATCGCCCAGCGGCTGCGCGACGAGGGCCGCCCCCAGCCGGACGGGCTCGTGCTGATCTCGCCGTGGCTCGACGTCACGCTCGAAGACCCGATCTCCGTGGTACTCGACGAACACGACCCGATCCTCGGCATCACCGGGCTGCGCGAGGCCGGGCGCATATACTCCGAGGGCACCGACCCGCACGATCCGAGGATCAGCCCGCTGCACGCCGACCTGACCGGGCTCGGCCCGGTCAGCCTGTTCATCGGCACCCGCGACCTGTTGCTCCCCGACGCGCGCCGGTTCCGCGACCGCGCCCACGACGCCGGGGTCGCGCTCGACTACCGCGAATACCCCGGCATGTTCCACAACTGGGTCATGCAGAACCTCCCGGAGGGCCGCGAAGCGCTCAACCACGTCGAGCGCTTCCTCAGGCGCGTGCACCAGCGCGGGAACGGGTAACCGGTGGGCATGGGCGGTGCCGGCACGACCGTGGGCGTCGAGGAGGAGTTCCTCCTCGTCAACCCGCGCACGGGCCGGACGACGCCGTGCGCGGACGCGGTGCTGGCCCGGTGCGGCCGCGCCGGCCGGCTGCCGCCCGGCGCGAGCGCACATCGGGAGCTGCGGCCGACGCAGCTGGAGCTGGCGACCGGTGTGTGCACGGAGGCCGACGAGCTCCGGGCACAGCTCACCGCCGGGCGCCGCCTGCTGGCCGAGGCCGCGGCGGCCGAGGACTGCGCACTCGTCGCGAGCGGCACGCCGGTGAACGCTCCCGGACGGGGTGAAACGCCGGAACCCGAGGGCCGGTTCGCGGAAATCCACGCGGCCTACGGCCCGCTGGCGGCCGACTACGAGGCCTGCGGCTGCCACGTGCACGTCGGCGTCGCCGACCGGGACACGGCCGTGGCGGTGGTGAACCACCTCGCGCCGTGGCTGCCGGCGTTGCTGGCGCTGTCGGCCAACTCGCCGTTCGCCGACGGGCACGACACCGGGTACCACAGCTGGCGGATGGTGCTGCAGACCCGCTTCCCCGGTTCCGGGGTCGCACCGAACTTCGCCGGCCATACCGAGTACCAGCAGGCGGTGGACGCCCTCGTGGCCTGCGGCGCGCTCGTGGACCGGGAACAGAGCTTCTGGCTGGCGCGACCGTCGCCCCGGTTTCCGACGGTGGAGCTGCGAGTGGCCGACACAGTGCCGACGGTGGACGACACCGTGCTGCAAGCCGTGCTGTCGCGCGCGCTCGTCCGCACGGCGCTCGCCGACCTCGGCCGGGGCGTGGCGGCACCGAGCCTGTCTCCTCAGGTGTGCGCCGCCGCGGTGTGGGCCGCCGCGCGCCACGGCCTCACCGCCTTCCTGGTCGATCCGGTCCGGCAACGGCAGAGCCCGGCCGCGGAGGTCGTCCGGGATCTGCTCGCCCACGTGTCGGACGCGCTCGAGGACGCGGGCGACCGCGCCTTCGCCGAGACGCACATCCAGACCCTGCTCACCGAGGGCACCGGCGCCGTTGCCCAGCGCGCTGCCGCGGCGGACGACCTGCCCGCCGTCGTCCGGCTCCTCGAAGAGCGGACGGTGCCGGTCGCCGGGCATGAAGCCGCGGCCGCGGGGTAACCGGACACCATGACGACTGTGTCCTCCGCAGCGCTTCCCGTCGCCCGGGGCCCGATTTCGGCCACCGTCGCCGAGGCTCTTTCCGCACCCCCGGCCGGGCGTCCACTGGAGACGGGCTCCCTCGCGGACGCCGACCCGCTCGGCGACGACGTGCAGCTCGCCCTGCACTTGTGTTACGAGCTGCACTACCAGGGCCTGCCCGGCGTCGACGCGAGCTGGGAGTGGGACCCCGGCCTGCTGCGGCTGCGGGCGCAGCTCGAGGGCCGGTTCCTGACGGCCTTGCGGGCCGCCGTGGCCGGGGGCGACGACGTCGACGCCGAGTTCGCCGCGCTGCTCGTCGAGCCCGTCGACGCGCACGGGGTTTCGCACTTCTTGCGCGACGAAGGTGAGTGGTGGCACGTGCGCGAGCTGTTCGCGCACCGATCGATCTACCACCTGAAGGAAGCCGACCCCCACGCGTGGGTCATCCCGCGGCTGCGCGGCCGGGCGAAGGCCGCCCTCGTCGCCGTCGAGTTCGACGAGTTCGGCGGCGGGCGCGCCGAGTTCGTCCACTCGCGACTGTTCGCCGACCTGCTGCGCGGGGCCGGGCTGCCGGACGGCTACCTGGCGCTGCTCGACCGAGTGCCGGCGCCGATGCCGGCGATCGTGAACATGATGTCGTTGTTCGGCTTGCACCGAGCCCTGCGCGGCGCGCTCGTCGGGCACTTCGCCGCCGCGGAAGTCACGACCGCACCGTCGGCTCAGCGGATGGTGCAGGCGCTGACCCGGCTCGGAGCGCCTGAGGCCTGCAAGTTCTTCTACGCCGAACACGTCGAGGCCGACGCGGTGCACGAGCAGGTGATGCGCCACGACGTCGTCGGCGACCTGCTCGCCCAGGACCCGAGTCTCGCCGCGGACGTGGTCTTCGGAGTGCAGGCTACGAACTTCCTGGAGGACCGCCTCGGCGAGCACCTGCTCACGTGCTGGCGGGCCGGGCGATCCTCACTGCTTCAGCCGCTGTCCTGAGCACGCACCCGCTTGCGGTGGCTGGTGTCGCACAGCGGGAACCGCTTGCTGCGCCGGCAGGTGCACACCGCCACGACGAACCGGTCCGAGCGCACCACGTCCCCGTCGGGCGTCTGAAGCTCGACCGGCCCCTCCACCAGCAGCGGGCCGCCGGGCACGACCCGGACCCGGCGATGTTCCCGTTCGTCAGCGGTCGGCACGCAGCACCACCAGCTCCTCTTCCCGCTGTTGCGGGGCCACGAAACCCCGCTGTTCGAGGAAGTCCGTCCGTCCGGACAGGACCGGTCCGAACGGGACCGCCGCCCGCGCGACCACCCGCGGGCGCAAGCCCCCGGCAGCGAGCAGCGCGGCGGAGCGGTCCACATCGGCCATCGTCGACTGCACGAGCAGGAGGAACCCGCCGGGAGCGACGAGCGCGCCGGCGCCCTCGCACAACGGGTCCAGCACCGAGCGGCCGTCCGGGCCCGCGTCGACGCGACGATCGGCCGGCCCGGCAGACGGCGGACACGGGACGTAGGGCGGGTTCGCCACCACGACGTCGTAGGGGCCGCCGGCAGCGGCCGCGAGCAGATCGCCGCGCCGCACCCGCACCGGCAGTCCCCGCAGGCCGGCGTTCAGGCCCGCCGACAGCAGCGCCCGCCGGGACCGGTCCACGGCCAGCACGGACGCTGCCCCGGCGCGGGCGAGCGTGAGGGCGAGCGCGCCGGTGCCGGCGCACAGATCCAGCGCGCGGGCGCCGGCGGGTACCCCGCTGCGGCGAACGGCTGAAGCGAGCAGGCAGGTGTCGGCTTGCGGGCGGTAGACGCCGGGCAGGCGCAGCAGCCCGCGAGCGGGAAGCGCGCGCCCGCTCGGGAACACCGGCAGCACCTCGCGCAGCGTCGTTCTCCCGGCTGCGGCGGCTGCTTCCGTGGGGACGGTCGTCATCAAGGCCTCCTCGACGTCGCGGTCAGCGGCCGATTACCCCGCGGCCGACCGGGCAAACTCCGCGCTCGCGCGCCGGTAACCGGAGGTTTGACCCGGTTGTGCGGGGGAACCACCCGGGCATGACCGTCTTGCCCGAACCGCTCTCGTTGTGGGTGGACACCGCGCCGGCTCCCGACCGTGCGGCGACACCGCTGCCCCCGTCGGCCGACGTCGTCGTGCTCGGCGCGGGGATCGCCGGCCTCACCACGGCGCTGCTGCTCGCCCGGGCCGGCCGGTCCGTCGTGGTGCTGGAAGCCGAGCGCGTGGCCGGCGGCGTCTCCGGGCACACGACGGCGAAAGTATCCGCGCAGCACGCGGTGAAGTACTCGATGCTCAGGGACCGCCACGGCACCGAAGCCGCGAAGATCTACGCGGCCGCCCAGACGGACGCGCTGGAGTGGATCGCGATGACGGCGGCTGATCTGGACTGCGCGTTCACCCGGGCTGACAGCTTCGTCTACACGACCCACGCCGGCACCGTCGACACGCTCAAGCGCGAAGCCGACGCGGCCGTCGAGGCGGGGCTGCCGGCGTCGTTCACCGACGAGGTCGAACTCGACGTGCCCGCGCTGGGTGCCGTGCGCGTGACCGCGCAGGCGCATTTCCACCCGCGCCGCTGGCTGCTCGGTCTCGCCGCCGAACTGGAACGCCTGGGCGGCACGATCCTGGAGCACACCAGGGCGATGAGCCTCGACCTGCGCGGCCGGTTCGTGCGGACGTCCGACGGCGACATCGAAGCCGAGGACATCGTCGTGGCCACGCACTACCCGGTGTTCGACCGCGGCCTGTACTTCGCCCGCCTCGACCCGGTCCGCGACCTCGTGGTCGCCGGACCGGCCGCCGGGAACACCGCGCCCGCCGGGATGTACCTCGACGCGGACACCCACCACTCCGTCCGCTCCTACACCGCGGACGGCACGACGACGGTCATCGCCGGCGGCGAGCACTACCGCGTCGGCGCCGAGACCGACATCGACCGCCGTTACGAGCGCCTCGCCGGATGGGCGAGCGAGCACGCCGGCGTACACCGCGTGACCCACCGCTGGTCCGCCCACGACATGTCCACTGTGGACGGACTGCCGTATGTCGGCCGGTACCTGCCGGGCTCAGCCCACCTGTGGGTCGCGACCGGCTTCGGCCAGTGGGGCATGACCGGCGGAACCGCCGCCGGCCACGTCCTGGCGGCGCGGATCCTCGGCGAAGACCACCCGGCGGCGGGCCTGTTCGACCCGAACCGCTTCGACATCCGATCGACCCTGGACCTGCTCGAGGACAACCTGACCGTCGGGCGGCACCTGGTGGGCGACCACCTGGCCCTGCTGTGGCAGGACCGCTCCCTGGACCAGGTCGGCCCCGGACAGGCGGCGGTGGTGCGGGCGGGTGCCGAGCTCGTCGCCGCCTATCGCGACGAGGCCGGGAAGCTGCACACCGTCGGCGCGCACTGCACTCACCTGGGCTGCCTGGTCGCGTTCAACGACGCCGAGAAGACGTGGGACTGCCCGTGCCACGGCTCCCGGTTCGACGTCGACGGAGGCGTCGTCCAGGGGCCCGCGGTGAAGCCGCTGCACCGGCACCCCCGGTGACGAGGCAGCCGCGCCGGCGTACTTAATCATGCTCGGGCCTGCGGGCCGATGAGCCGGCGCTTCTCTCGGCACCGCCAGGCTGTCAGGTCATCGGCGAACACGGCCGAACCGGACGTAAAGTGTACCGACGGCCGGGATGGGTATGCGGCACCAGACATCCGCGAAACCCGAGGAGCTCCCTCGATGTGCCCGGCTCGCAGCGCCGATCCCGCCGCCACGCTGACTCTGTGCCGGCCTGCGCGCGTCGACGACGCCACCGCGCTGCGCCGCGCCCTCGCCCAATGGGCCGGCGCCCGCGGGCTGCCCGCCCCGCTCGTGTCCGACGTCGAACTCGCCGCCTACGAAGCACTGATGAACGCCGTCGAGCACGCCTACGCCGGCGGTACGCCCGGCGACGTCGAGATCCACGCGCGCCAGGACCGCGAGAGCCTCCGGGTCACGGTCACCGATCACGGCCACTGGCAACCGGTCCGCCGGGCCGGCTCCCTCCACGGCCGCGGCGTACCCCTGATCCGGTTGCTGGCCGACCGCGCGGACTTCCACTCCGGCACCGACGGCACCACGGTCACCATGACCTGGCACCTGCCGTCCGCCGGCCCGGGGTGACCCGCGTTTGGGCCGCGCACGAACGGGTACCGGCATTGCGGGCGTGGGTCCACGCGGTCCCAGCCAGGCCACGCCCGGGGGCGCCGCCGGTCCGTCCGGGCCGGCGGCACCTCCAACGTCTGCCCGTCAAGCAGGTCGTCGAAGCCCGCCACAGCGATCGTGAGGTGGCAAAGGCGCAGGCACGTTCGCCGGCGCCTTCGGGTCACCTCTCGCGGCGGTCCGGGGTCTGCTTCATCACGACGTCCGAGCGGGTCCCCCTCGAGCCGGCGATCCGGTCAGCTCACCGGGTGTGCACGCGGCGATCCAGCGGCCCCCACTCCGCCGACTGCTGTTCGTCCACCAGGCGCCGGGCTTCGTGGAGCACCGCGTCGGCGACCCAGGCGAGCGGCTCCACGTCCACGACCAGCGGCTCGTTGTCGGGACCGCGGGCGATCTCGCGGCCGCGCAGCACCCACGGGCGCACGCCCGGTCCGCGCAGATCGCGCAGGTGCTCGTAGTCGTACAGGCGCCGCGCCAGCCACAGCCGCGTCGAGCGGCCGCACCACCACGGTTCGGTCCGCAGCGAGTTGGCCGACAACCCCGGTAGCGCCGCGCCCGTCAGCGCGTCCCGGCTGGACTCCGCGCGCTCGCTGTCCGCGATGTCGGCCTCCGGACCGTGGGACCAGCGGACGTACAGGTCCTCTCCGCCTTCGCGGCCGAACAGCGCGGCCAGGCCGTCGAGATCAGTCACCGTGGGCAGCTCCATGATCGCGCGATACCCCCGCCACCGCGGGATAAACCGGAGCCGCGACGGGGTATCCGTCCGCCATGGACGAACAGCGGCGCCACCCCGAACCCGATCCCACGCAGGAGATGCACGGTGAGGGCGAGCCGCCCGAAGGTGTCGGCGACGCCGAGGACACGGGTCAGCAGGTCATCGGCGAGCAGCGCGAACGCCGGCGCGACTGACCGGCACCGGACAGGCGCCAGCCCGGTCCAGAAGGGACTGGACCGGGCTGGGCTCTGGGCGGGGGTCAGCGCCACACCTTGCGCCTCTTCCCGTAGGCGGCAGCGGTGAGCGCGACCCCGAGCGCGGCCAGCACGACCTGCGTCAGCAGTTCGAGCCAGTCGAATCCCGCGGTCTCGGCGTAACCGCCGCGCGCGATGGCGGTGCCCGCGAACGCCGCGATGATGCCGATGACGATCGTCAGCCAGATCGGGATCTTCTGCTTGCCCGGCGCCACGAGACGCCCCAGCACGCCGATGACCAACCCGACGAGGATTGCGCTGATGATTCCGGTGACAGCCATCGCCGACTTCCTTTCAAAGCGATGCCCGTGAATACCCGGAAATGCCTCGCCGAAACTTATTCTTCGGACAGAAGCGGACCCAGCGGACCCAGATCAAGATTCAGTTCCCGCCGCTCCAGACCGAAGTGTTCGCACAATTCGTCCATGCGAAGATCGAGGTACATCAGCGTCTGCCCGATCTCCTCGACTTTGTCGTCGTCGAGGTCACCGTGGTCGACGCGCCGCAGCGCCTGGCGCTCCATGAGCTGGCGCAGCAGCTCGACCACGGTCAGCACCAGGCTCACGAGGCTGCGTTCGGCCGTCTCCGGGTCGGCGTTGATCCGGTTCTCCCGCGCGTCACCCATGGCGCGGCTGCAATGCGGAGACCGACGAGATCAGGGTGCGCAGGGAAATCTGGACCAGATCCACATCGGCGATCGACAACGTGATTTCCCCACTCACCACGACACCACCCGCCAATACCCGGTCGAGCAGGTCGATCAAAGCGACGTTGCGTTCCCCCGCACGCGCCGGCAAAGTCATGGTGCCTCCAGCGAAGAAAAGGAATACGGCGGCCACGGGCCGGTCAGGCGCACCGACAGCACACCGCTTTCCCGGCCGCACGAGTCCACCGCCTCGGCGAACCGGCCGGACTGCCCGGTGTCGACGAGGTACGCGCCGTTGAGCACCATCGGCCCGTCCTCCCCCGCCAGCGCCCGGCTCTGCGGCGGGTGCGTGCACGCGTCGACTGCCAGCTCGGACAACGCGGCGTGAAGGCGGTGCACCTCCTCGGCTGCGCGCTGCTGGCGTTCTTCCCGCGCGGCCAGGGCACTTCGCCGCCGAGCCAGGTACGCCACGCCGGCGCCCTTGCCCGGCGAAGCGGCGGGGGCCGGCTCCGGTTCGGTGTCCAGGAACGCCTTCACGCCCCATTCGATCCGGCCGGACACGTGCCGCAGCGTCCGCTCGAAGTCCTCGGCTCGCTGCTCGAGCACAGCGCGCACCGATTCGTCGTCGTGGTACACCGTCGCGAGCCGGATCGGGACCACCGGCGCGCGGTCCACCAGGTTGGCGATCACCGCGTCGTGCGCGCGGGCCACCGCGGCGAGCCAATCGAGGTCTTCGAGGTTGCGGCGCAAGGCTTCCTCGCCGAACGAGGTCAGCGGCACGTCGCCGACGAATGCGGCCAGCCCGCCGGCCTCGATGACCCGCGGCGGTTCAGCCGCAACGCCCGGCAGCATGTCCAGTCCGGCGAACTCCGCCGAGCGGGTCACCGCGTACAGCCAGACGGCGGTCCCGTCAGTCGCGGTCATCGTCGTCCCCACCGCTCTCGATGGACTCCCGTTCGCGCCCCGACTCGAGTTCGGCGATGCGCGCCCGCAGCTGCCGGTTCTCGTTCTGCAGCTGCCCGTTGTCGCCGGTCAGCCACGGGTCGCTCTCCCACCAGTTGATGCCGACCTCACGCGCCGTCTCGAGCGACGCGATCACCAGCCGCAGCTTGATGGTCAGCAGCTCGATGTCGAGCAGGTTGACCTGGATGTCCCCGGCGATGACGAGTCCCTTGTCCAGGACGCGTTCGAGGATGTCACCGAGGTTCGCGGGCTGGCCGCCCGCGGCGCCCAGCCCACCCTGGGACCTGGTGACCGGCTGCCCCGAAACCATGTCAGCTCCCCTCGTAGCCGGTACCCGCCTTACCGCGCGCGTACCGCTTCGTCCGGCGGAACGCGAGGAGGTCACCCTCATCGTCCAGCTCGATTTCGTACAGCCCCAGCAAGTCGGCCGAAGACGGGATGCGGTGTTCTTCGATCACCTCCACCTCCACGACCCAGCCGTCCTCGATCGGCTCGACGGACGTGACGCCCACCGGCTCGCTCGTGATCAGTTCGTCCAGCTGCCGCACCGCCGCGGCGGCCGCCGTCGAGGCGACCATGCCGTCCTTCGCACGACTGCGGGTCGACGACGTGCGGCCCTCGCCCTTCGACGTGGCCATCAGCCGTCACCTCCTCTTCTCGTCGGACGGGCCGGGCGGCCGGGCGCGGGTCAGCCGATCCAGCACCTGTTGCTGCGCCTCGGCTTCTTCCTCGGCCGAGATCTCGCCGTCCGCCCGCGCCCGTTCCACGGCTTCCAGCTCGCGCCGCACGGACGCCGGGTCGTGCATCTCCTCGTCGACCCGGCGCCGGATCAGCTCGCCCAGGGCGAGTACCCCGCGCAGCGGCGCGAGCGGCAGGCCGGCGATCCCCGACAACAGGCCCATCGCGCTACTCCGGTGCCCGCGTCACGACGAAGTCGTACGCCGCCAGCGGCCCGAGCACGCGGACCTCGACGCGGCCTTCCCACTCCGTCGCGAGCTCGTCCAGCACGGCTTCCAGCTCCTCCTGCCGCCCGGTTTCGGCCAGGACGGCCAAGTGCACGGCCTCCTCCTCATGGGTCGGCTGCCGCGGGGCCATTTCCACGGCCACCTCGGCGAGCGCGTCGGCCACGCGCTGGGTGTCGGCCGCACGCTTAGCCTCGATCGCCTGGGTGATCTGCTCACCCAGGGCCATCCGCTCGTTGCGGGTGGCGTCCTCGGGCTTGCCCCGGATCGCCTCGGCCAGCTGCTGCAGCTGCTCGCTGTCCGACAGGACCTCTCGCAGGATGGCCCGCTCGTCGTAGCGCGCCTTGACGATGAACTCAGCCTTGCCCTCCAGCTGCTCGAGTGCGGCGGTGAAGTCGTCGCGGTTCGCGTCGAGGAGCTCGTCGACGATCGCCTGCTCGTCCGTGACCACGGCGCCGAAGCGCAGGGGCAGTACAGGCAGTTCGGCGGCGGCCGCGTCCAGCAGCCCGGCGTGTGCGGAGAGGTCCTCGGGACGGCCCAGTGGCGCATCCTGTGGGATTTCGCTCACCAGCGCCGCGATCGGTCCGCTCCGGACGGTCTTGACGGCCGCGGGCGGATCGCCCACCCCCTGCACGTCCTCGTCGAGTTCGACGTCGGAGGGCACGATCCCGTAGACGTACACGGCGGTGTCGGTGTCGGTCTTCGTGTCGGTGCTCATCGCCTCACCGCCCCTTTCTTCCCCGGCCCGCGGGTTCGCCTTCTTCCTCGTCCTCACCCAGGATGTCGCGCAGCTTGTCGCCGGCCGCCTCGATCGCGCCCTTGGTCTTCGACTTGGCGCCACCGGAGGTCACGTCCTCGAGCAGGTCGGGCAGCCCCTTCTGCTCGGTGTCGGAGATGTCCAGCCGGTTCACGGCCTCCGCGAACCGCAGGTAGGTGTCCACACTGGCCACGACGACCCGTGCGTCGATGGTCAGCAGCTCGATGCCCACCAGGGACACCCGCACGTACGCGTCGATCACGAGACCCTTGTCGAGGATCGTGTCGATCACGTCGGCGAGGCTGCTCGAACTGGGCCGGTCAAAACCCCCGCCCCCTCCGGACGGCTGTACAGCTGTCGTCATCGGTTCCCTCCTCGACTTCTGCCGGCTCCCGCGCGGGCGCGCCGGCGGCGCGGCCGCTCGTCTTCGGCCGCCTCTTCGGGTTCATCGCTGTCTTCGGACTCGTCGGTGTCTTCGGTTTCCTCGGGCTCCTCTTCGGACTCTTCGGCGTCTTCGTCTTCTTCGGCTCCGGCCGCGCCGCTGTCTTGCTCCTGTTCGGACTCGGTGTCGGCGCTCTCGTCGCGATCGCTGTCCTCGTCCTGCTGCTCGACGACCTGGCCGTCGTGGATCTCGCCGTGCCAGCCCTCGACCTCGTCGGGGTGGAGCAGGGCCTCGGTCATCACGTGGCGGCGGAAGTGCTTGAGCTCCAGCCGCACACGGCGGCCCTGGGCCCGCCAGATGTTGCCGGTGCGTTCGAACATGCCTTGCGGGTGGTACGCGAGCACGAGCACGACCTTCGTGAGGTCCGGAGTCAGCTCGTGGAAGGTCACCGCGCCGTCGACGTGGCCCTTCTGCGCCTTCGAGCGCCACACGATCCGCTCGTAGGGCACCTGTTCGAGGGTCGTGGCCTCCCAGCTGCGGTGCGACCAGAAGACCTGCGCCTTCCACTCGGTCTTCTCGTCACTGACCTGCTCGACGTTCTTCACCTTCTTCATGAACGACGGGAACTCGGTGAACCGGGTCCACTGGTCGTACACGAGGTCGATGGGCGCGCCGATGTCGATCTCCTCGACGATGTTCGTGAGTTTGATCTTGTCGCCCCGGCCACCGCCGCCCCCACCGGTGAACGCGTCCTTGACCTTCTGCGCGATCCCGGACAGGCCACCCTTGACCGCACCCATCATCGCCTTGCCCTTGACGCCGGGCTTGCCGCCGGTGGCGGCCTCCAGCAGGCCCCCACCGCCGCCTTCGGCGAAGTCGGTGAGGCGACCGGCCGTGGATGAGATTCGCTTCGTCAGCGAAGTCGTCGCGCGGTTCACCGCCGCCTGGCCCAGCCCCTTCAGCGCGTCGGTCAGCACGCTGGTGTCGCCGGTGGCCTTCGACACTGCGCCGGTCGCCGCACCGGTGGCGGCGCCGGTCGCTTTGCCGGCCGTGTCGGTCACTTTGTCCGTGGTCTTCTTCAGGGTCTTCGTGACCACTGCGTTCACCTCCTGGCCCGCCGCACGGGCGAGCGCCGGGTGGCCGTGCGCGTGCTACCAGAGCCCTCGTCGTCCTCGGACGACGACGAGCGCCGGCTCGCCGGACGCCGGCGCGCCGGACGCTCGGAACCTTCGTCCTCGTCACCGGTCCGGCGGCTCGCCGCGCGTCGCCGCTTGGGCTTCTCGGGCTCGGGCTCGGGCTCGGACTCGTCCTGCTCCTGGTCCTCGTCCTGGCTCTCGTCCTGCTCCTCGTCGGCGGCTTCGTCTTCGGCTTCGTCTTCTTGCTCGTCGCGCTCATCGTGCTCGTCGCGCTCTTCCTCGGTATCGTCCTCGGCTTTGCCGCGGGACTTCTTGCCGCGAGTGAGCGCACTGCCGTCCTGGAGGCGTTCGCTCAGCGATTCGATCTTCCCGCTCGCCGCCGTCACCGCGGCCGACTTGGCCGCGCTCAGCAACTCGTCGCGCGCCAGCGAGGTCAGCTGGCCGACCTCCGCCGACGAACTCAGCTGCTTCAGACCACTTTGGACGAGTTTCGTCGGGGACACCCCGGCCTTCCCGGTCGCCCCGGCGGCCGCGATCATCAACGCCAGACGCCCCTTTTTGGTACGCCCCAGCAGATAGCCGGCCGCGACGCCGAGCGCCATCCGCGTTCCTGCCTTCATTGCCGCTCCTCCTGACTCTTGCGGTAGCGAGTTCCACATGCACAACCCGCACGCTGCCCCCGAAAACAAGGCGAACAGGAATGTGGCTGCGTCACTCAGTTCAGCTACCCGTATCGATCGGCCCGAAAACACGAGATCGATGAAAACCGATTTCCTGGTTGTCCGGCCGAAAGAAGACCCATTCACGGAAGCGGTTCCGAAGATCAACGCGCCTGATACCGGCCAGTAGCTTTCCTCAAAAAGGGGCACCCGACCTGCCGAATGATCGAGAAAAGTGCGCGCAGCAATGAACGATCCATTCAAGATCGACACGAGAAATGGTCGGCAAACGGTGCAGAATTGCCGTGGTCCGGGCGCAGCACGCAAATCGACCGTTCGGCGCAGCGGCCCGTGCGGCGCCACCTGCGGCCGCCCCACATCCACACCCGCCGTCCACATCCGACGGAGCCGGCCTCGCGGCCGCCGACCGCGCATTAGCGCCGAGCACAGAAGTGCCCCGGCCGCTGCAGGGCGGCCGGGGCACTCCGGGAGTTTCAGGCGCGGGAATCCAGGCGCGGGAGTTCAGGCGGGACTTACGTGTGCCGCCCGGACAGCGTGTCGCGGATCTTGTCGACGAACGCGGCCCCGCGGTCGAGCACGAGGTTGACCGGCGGACGGTCCGGTGCGCCCGGGTGCGGGCGCGTGGGCGCCTTCTCCTTCGCGGCCAGCACCTTTTCCCCGAGGTCACGCAGTTCCTCGGGTGGACACGCGGCGCGCAGCTTGGGGAGCAGGTCCTGCTCCTCGTCCTCGATGTGGTGGCGGATGTCCGTCATCAGGTTCGCCAGCAGCGACTCGAAGCCGTCGTCGCCCGGGTCGAGCCGCTCGAGCTGCTTCATCACCTTCTCGGCTTCCGAGTGCTCCTCGATCTCGTGGTCGGCGAGCTCGTCGCCGCCCTCGAGGTGCTTGCGTGCGGCCGGGTACATGTGCTGCTCCTCCGCGACGGAGTGGCGCACCAGTTCGGCGATCACGTGATCCACCAGGTCCTTGCGCCGCTGCGCATCGCCCGTGCCCGACTCCAGTTCGGTGAACACGCCTTCCACTGCGCGGTGGTCGTCGACGATCACCGAGATCAGGTCCGTTTCGCGTTTCGTGGTGGTCATGAGCCTCCTTCGGTCAGCCGTGCGGCGCGCCCCGGGTACCCCGCGACCGGCGCCCCAACCGGTTCAGCTCGTGAGGATCTGCGGCGAGAGGATCTTCAGCATCGCGTTGGTCCACTTCAGCTGGCGCAGCGTCTGCGGGTGGCAGCGGCTCGCCAGGTCGAGCAACTCGGTATCCTTCGCCGCCTGCGCACCTTGCGCGAGCAGTTCCCAGTCGAGGGAGACGCCGGCGGCCTTGCGGTGCAGCCGGCGCAGGTCGGCGAGCAGCAGCAGCCCTGGCTCCGGCCGGCCCGCGCTCAGTTCGGCCAGCGCCGAGCGCACCGGGGCCAGCGGACCCGAGCCGGGCACGTCTTCGTCGAGCCGGAGCCCGTAGGCCCGGCCGCACCGCGCGATTTCCCGCACGTGCGCCGCCGACCAGCCGGCCAGGTCCCGGCCGACGTGGTGCACCTCGTGCTCGACGACGTGCCGGTCGGCAGTTTTGCGCAGGTCGCGCGCCAGCGCCTTTTCGGCGCGGTGCAGTTCACGCAGTGCCAGGCCCAGCTTCATCGGGCGGCCTCCCCGGCGGGGTCCTCGTGGACCGTCGTGTGTGCCGGCGCGATCGCGGCCGCCGGCTTGTCCTCCCCGACCTTGCGCAATGCGGCGGCGGCGGTTTTGAACAACGGTTGCTTGGACACGGGGTCCCAGTCGGTGAACGTCAGCTCGTTCGCCGCCCGGTCACCGTCCTTACCTGCGGCGTGGTCGACGTCCCAGTAGCCGTAGTGGAACGGCAGGAACAGCACCCCGTCGCGGATCCCCCCGACCCGGACGTGGGCGCGCACCGCGCCGCGCGGCGTCGACACCTCCGCGAGGTCCCCTTCGGACAGCCCCGCCGCGGCGGCGTCCGCTTCGGACACCTCCAGCCACACCTCCGGCGCCGCCGCATCCAGCTGCGGCGCGCGCCCGGTTTTCGTGCGGGTGTGGAAGTGGTGGAGGGTGCGGCCGGTGATCAGGAAGAACGGACGCTCGGTGTCCGGTGTCTCGTGGGGTTGGAAGTACCCGGCGGCCTTGAGCATCGCCTTGCCCTCGGGGTTCATCGCCCGGTACTCGACCGGTTCCGTGGGCGCGCCGGTGACCAGGTCACGCCCGTAGCTTTCGCAGTAGTCGGGGTGGGCGAAGAACTTCCCGTCGGTGTAGAGCCGCTCGGTGCCGTCGGGGTGCTCGTCGGTGCACGGCCACTGGATCCCGCTCACCTCGCACAACTTCCGGTAGCTCAGCCCGCTGTAGTCGCACGGGCGGCCGGCCGACGCCCGTTGCCAGGCCTCGAATGCCGACTCGGCGTCGGTCCACGCCGGGAACGGCTCGCCGTCCCGGTCGCGGAAGTCCATCCGCCGCGCGTAGTCCAGGAAGATGTCGAGGTCGGCCCGCGCCTGCCCCGGCGGGTCGACGGCCTTCTCCGACAGGTGCACCGTGCGGTCAGCGTTGGTGAACGTGCCGGTCTTCTCCCCCCAGATCGCCGCCGGGAGCACGACGTCGGCGAGCTCGGCGGTCTCGGTGCGGAACGCGTCCTGCACCACGAGAAACAGCCGGTCCTGCGCCAGGATCGAGCGGATGCGGTGCAGGTCGGGCAGGGACACGGCCGGGTTGGTGGCCGATACCCACAGGAAACGCAGGCTGCCGTTCTCGGCGTAGCGCAGCATCTGCATGAGGTGGGTCGGCGGCCCGTAGTGCGGGATCCGGCTCACGTCGACGCGCCAGAGTTCGGCCAGCTCGCGCACGTGTTCGTCGTTGGCCCAGTTGCGGAATCCGGTCAGGTCACCGTCGGCGCCGCACTCGCGCGTGTTCTCCGCGGTGGGCTGCCCGTTCATCTGCAGCACGCCGGCGCCGGGTTTGCCGAGCATCCCCCGCAGCAGCACGACGTTGTTGACTTGCACGGCGGCGGCCGTGGCCTGGTGGGACTGGTAGAAGCCCTGCAGCACGGTGCACAGCAGTGCCTCCGCCGTGCCGAGCAGCCGCGCGGCTTCGCGGATCTCCGCCGCGTCGAGCCCGCAGACCTCCGCGACGCGCTCGGGCGGGTAGTCCGCGACCGTCGCCGCGAGCTCGTCGTACCCGACCGTGTGACGGTCCACGTAATCGCGGTCGACCCAGCCGTGTTCGATGATCTCGTGCAGCAGCCCGTTCATCAACGCCACGTTGGTGCCGGGCAGGGGGGCGAGGTGCAGGGTCGCGGCGCGAGCGACCGGCGTGGCGCGCGGGTCCACGCACAGCAGTTTCGGGGGCTCGGAGCCGGCCAGCCGGTCGAGGATCCGTTCCCAGAGCACCGCTTGTGTTTCGGCGACGTTGTGGCCGAAGAGCGCGATGACGTCGGCGTGGTCGACATCGGTGTAGGACGCGGGCTGCCCGTCACACCCGAACGTTTCCTTGAGCGCCGCCGCGGCCGTTGCCGTGCACAGGCGGGTGTTGCCGTCCAGGTGGTTCGTCCCGAGGCCACCGCGCGCGACCGCGGCCACTGTGTAGTACTCCTCGGCGAACAGCTGGCCGCTGGTGTAGAAGCCCAGCGCACCAGGCCCTTGCTCGTCGAGCAGCTCCTTGCTGCGGCGGACGACGAGGTCCATGGCTTCGTCCCAGCTCGCCTCGGCCAGCTCACCGTGCCGGCGCACCAACGGGACCGTCAGCCGGTCCGGCGCCGAGTTGGCCTGCCACCCGAAGAGGTCCTTGGGATCCAGCCGCCCGCGGTTGACGCGGTCGTCGGCCCGGCCGCGCACCCCGGCGATCCGCCCGCCGGCGACCGCCAGGTCGAGACCGTCGCCGTTGGAATGCAGCACCGCCGCGCTGCGCGCCCAACCCTCGACATCTTCCGGGCGTACCCCCTCGGCGAGGTGACTGTCCACCCGCGCCGGCCACCGCTCACCCCGCCCGTACGGCGTCCTCGTGCCCCAGGGCTCGCCGATCCCGTCCCGCTGCGCCACCCGACCTCCCGTCCGCCGTGGATCACAGCGGTGAATACCCACGGCGCGGCGGGGCAAACGCCGATCAGGAGGCGACGACGCGCAGCGTGCGCAGGCGCACGTCGGCCGGGTCCGGCACGTACATGCCCGCGTCCAGGCCGCTGAGCAGGTAGTCGAGCACGGTCCGGGTGATGCGCTCGCCGGGCAGCACGGCGGGGACGCCCGGCGGGTACGGGCTGATCATCTCGGCCGCGATCCGGCCTACGGCCTGGCCGGGTTCGACGTCCTCGGTGGGTCCGAAAAACGCGTCGCGCGGCAGCAGGGCCTGTTCCAGCTCGAGTTCGCCGGGGCCGGGCAGGTCGATGGGCTTGGCCGCAGGCAGCTCGTCCGCGCGCTCGGCGAGCGACCGGATCGCGGCGACGAGCCGGCTCGCGGTCTCCTCGTCGTCGGCGACCGTGAGCTGCGCGGTCACCCGCCGGTGGTCCGACAGCCCGAGGTCGACGCGGTGTTCGTCGCGCAGCCAGTTGTTGACGTCGTAGCCGGAGCGGCCGAGCTCGGCGAGGTCGAGCACGATCTTCAGCGGGTCCTGATCATCGGCGAGGCCGGGCCCGACGAAGTCAGGCCGCTCCATGACCTTGATCCCCGGGATGGCGGACAGATCGGCGCGCGTCGCCTTCGCGAGCTCGATCGCGCGGTCGAGAAGTTCGCGGCCGTGCTCCACCATTTGCCGGCGCCACCCGTCGAGGCCCGCGAAAATCAGCGACGAAGGGCTGGTCGTACCCAGCAGATCGGCGCGCGCGGCGAGCACCTCGGGATCAACGCGGTCGCCCTGCAGGTGAAACACCGAGCCCTGTTCGAGCCCGTTGCCCATTTTGTGCACGCTCGTCACGCACAGGTCGGCCTCCGCGTTCATCGCCCACGTCGGCAAGTCCGGGTGGAACGGCAGGTGAGCGCCCCACGCCTCGTCGACGATCAGGGGCAGGCCGCGCGCGTGGCACAACCGCGCGGTCTCCCGGATCGCGCCGCAGGTGCCGTAGTCGGTGGGCGTGATCAGCAGCATGCCCTTGGCGTCGGGGTGAAGTTCGAGGTTCGCCTCGACGGCGTCCGGTCCCGGCGGGTGCGCCAGGTGCAGACGACCGTCCCAGCGCGGGTGCACCCACACCGGCTCGACCCCGCTGATGATCACACCGGCGACCACGGACTTGTGGGCGTTGCGCGACAAGAGCAGCTTCTCCCCCGGCCCGGCCACCGACAGCATCGCCGATTTGACCGACAGGGAGCTGCCGCACGTCGAGAAGAACGCGCGGCTGGCGCCGACGGCGTCGGCCATGAGGTCCTCGGCACGCGCGAGCACGCCTCGGCTCATGGCCCGGTCGTCGATGCCGTTCATCAGGATGACGTCCGAGGCGAACACGTCGCGGCCGACGACTTCGGCAACGCGCGGATCGACGCCCCGGCCCTGCTTGTGGCCCGGGGGCAGGAAACTCAGGTAACCGTCTGCCCGGTAGCGGTGGACAGCCTCCAGGACGGGTGCACGCGAATGGTCCAGCACGCGACTCGGATTGCCCGGCTGCCGACTGCGCTAAACCAGGTTGCGCCGCCCCGCCGAGCGGGTAAGCCCTGGGCATGGTGACGCGACAAGGACCGCAGGCAATCCCGTCCGAGCAGGCCCTCGCCGAGTCCGCGGAGCCGCGCGAACCCGCCGCGCGGGCGAGCGTGGCGGACACCGCGAGGGTGGTGACGCGGGTGCTGCTGCCGACACTGGCCACCGGCGTGATCAAGCGCCGGCCGTGGGTGCTGGCGCTGGCGCAGAAGCTGCGCGCCGGCCGGCCCGCGGTCGACGAGCTGCGCCGGCTGCGGCGCCGCTACGGTATGCGGCCGCTGCGGCTGCGGGTGCCCGGGCGGGCGATCGATCTCGTGCTCTCACCGGAGGAAGTCGGCGCGCTGCTGGCCGGGACGCCGTGGCCGTTCAGCGCGGACACGCGCGAGAAGGCGGCGGCGCTCGGGCACTTCCAGCCCCACGGCGTGCTGATCTCCGAAGGCCACGCGCGCGAGGTGCGGCGCAAGGTGAACGAGGCCGTGCTGGAGCCGGGCCGTGAGGTGCACGAGCTGGCCGGGCCGTGGGCGCGGGTGCTTCACGACCAGGCCGATGTCCTGCTGCGCCGCACCCTCGACTGGGACAGCTTCAACGAGCACTGGTGGATCGCCGTCCGGCAGATCGTGCTCGGGGGTGACACGGCCGAGGACCGCGAGCTGACCGACCTGCTGGCACAGCTGCGGCTCGACGCCAACTGGGCCTACGCGCGCCCGAAGCACCGCAAAACGCGGCAACGGTTCCTCGACCTCGTCCGCCGCCAGGTCGCACTGGCCCGGCCGGGCAGCCTCGCCGCCGCGCTCGCGGCCCAGCCGGACAACGGTGTAACCGACCCGGCTGGGCAGCTGCCGCACTGGCTGTTCGCGTTCGACGCGGCGGGGATGGCCGTCTTCCGGACCCTGGCCCTGCTGGCTACCCACCCCGACAGCCGCGCCGAAGCCCACGCCGAGCCGGCTGGCCTCGACTTGACGCAACCGCACCAGCTCCCCCTGCTCCGCGCGGCCGTGCTCGAATCCGTCCGGCTCTGGCCCACCACGCCGGCGCTGCTGCGCGAAAGCCGCACCGCCACCGCCTGGGGCCCGGAGAAGACGACGTTCTTCATCTACACGCCCTTCTTCCACCGCGACCCCGACCAGCTGCCATGTGCGAACACCTTCGACCCGGCCTTGTGGCTCGACGGCCGCGCCGCGGCCAACCCGGCGCTTGTCCCGTTCAGCGGCGGCCCCGGCGCCTGCCCGGGCCGTGACCTGGTGCTCTTCACCGCGTCGACGATGCTCGCGAACCTGCTGCAGCACCACGACTTCCGCCTCCGCGACACCATCTTGACACCGGGCGACCTGCCGCTGACGCTCGACAACTTCGGGCTACGGTTCGAGGTCACCGTGCGCTGACCCCGCCTTGCTCCCTCATCCGCTGCGCGCCCTGCACCGGACTCGCTAGCCTCACCGCGAGGATGGGCGCAGCCGGTCCGGACGGTGAAGGGGGGGGACGTCACCTTCACCGGCAGGCCCGAGCCCGCCCGCCGCCTGACCACGGAGGGAGCCGCATGAGCCGGTACGCACGTTTCGGGCACCTGAGGGTCGACGGGCCGGACGAGGACGGCGTCGTCGAACTGGTGCTGGACGCGCCGAACCTCAACGCCGTGAGCGATGAGGCGCACGGGGAGCTCGCGGAGATCTGGCGGGAGTTCGACCGCGACCGCGAGGTGAACGCGGTGCTGCTGCGCGGTGAGGGCAAAGGGTTCTCGGCGGGCGGCTCGTTCGACCTGGTCGAGAAGCTGACCACCGATTTCGAGGCCCGCTCGCGCACCATGCGGGAGGCGCGCGACCTCGTCTACAACGTGATCGACTGCTCGAAGCCGATCGTCTCGGCGATCCACGGCCCGGCCGTCGGCGCCGGACTCGTCGCGGGGGTGCTGGCCGACGTGTCCGTGGTGACCAAGACGGCGAAGATCGTCGACGGCCACACGCGGCTCGGCGTCGCGGCCGGGGACCACGCGGCGATCTGCTGGCCGCTGCTGTGCGGGATGGCGAAGGCCAAGTACTACTTGCTCACGTGCCGCCCGCTCACCGGCGAGGAGGCCGAGCGGATCGGCCTGGTTTCGCTGTGTGTGGACGACGACGCGGAACTTCTGCCGACCGCGCGGGAGATCGCCCACGAGCTCACGAATGGAGCGCCGAACGCGATCCGCTTCACCAAGCAGAGCCTCAACATGTGGTACCGCCAGCTCGCCGGCTCGATCTTCGACGCGTCGGTGGCGCTGGAGTTCTACGGCTTCGCCGGCCCGGAGGTCCGGGAAGGCCTCGCGTCGCACCGCGAGCACCGCAAGCCCGACTTCACGGGGAAAGCAGATGCCTGAAGCTCTGCTCGCGGGACTGCGCGTCGTCGAGATCTCCAGCTACGTCGCCACTCCCCTGTGCGGGCTCACGCTCGCGCAGCTGGGAGCGGATGTCGTGCGCGTCGAACCCCTCGGCGGCGCGCCCGACCGCACACGCTGGCCGCTGTCCGACGAGGGCACGAGCCTGTACTGGACCGGGCTGAACAAGGGAAAACGCGCCATCGCGGTCGACCTCGCGACGGCCGGGGGCCGCGAGCGCGTGGCCGACCTGATCGTCCACAGCGGACCGTGCGTCGTGGTCACCAACACCGACCGCCACCCGGAACTCACCTATGAGGCGCTGTCCGCGCGCCGCCCGGACGTGATCCACGCGCTGCTGGAGGGCCGCGCCGACGGCGGAGGCGCGGTGGACTACACCGTGCAGGCGGCGACCGGCTTCCCGCTCATCACCGGGCCGGCCGCACTTCCCGCGCCGGTGAACCACGTGCTGCCCGCGTGGGACCTCGCCGCGGGCCTGTACCTCGCGACGGGCCTGCTCGCCGCCGAACGCCGCCGGCTTCAGACCGGCCGGGGCACGTCGCTGCGCCTCGCGCTGGAAGACGTCGCCCTCGCCACCGCCGGCAACCTCGGTTACCTCGCCGAAGCGCAGGTCACCGACCACGAACGCACCAAATCCGGCAACGACATCTACGGCACGTACGGCCGCGACTTCACCACCGCCGACGGCGTCCGCGTCGTGATCGTCGTCCTCACCGAGCGGCACTGGGCCAAGCTCCTCACCGCCACGGGCCTCACGGACACGTTCGCGGCCCTGGCCGCCTCTCTCGGGATCGACTTCACCGGCGAAGCGGCGCGCTACGATCACCGCGACCTGATCTCGGCACTGCTGGCGCAGTGGTTCGAACGCACGCCGTTCGCCAAAGCAGCCGAAGCGCTGGAGGGCCACCGCATCCTGTGGCAGCGGTACCGGACCTTCGCCGAGCTCCCCAGGTCCGGCGCGCTCGACGGGGAACTGTTCGCGACCCTCGACCAGCCCGGCGTGGGCCCCCATCGCGCGCCGAAGTCCCCGCTGGTGGTCGACGGCACGCGCCTGGACCCGCGCCCGGCGCCCGGAATCGGTGAGCACAACGCGGAGGTGCTGGCCTGACCACGGCTGTGTCATCCGGGCAGCACCCGTGAGCTCGCGACCTGCACCAGTACCGCCCCGGCGAGCAGGAGCACCGCGCCGGCCAGCTGTGCCGGCCCGAGCGCCTGGCCGAGCAGCACCCCAGGCCAGCACGGCGGCCACCGGCGGCTCCACGAGCGCCAGCACACTCGCCCGCGACGACGAGAGGTCACGCAGGGCCCGCAGCCCCGCGAGGTAGGGCACGGCGGTGGCGAACCCGGCCAGCACCAGGACCAACAGCCACACCGGGATCCGGAGATCGCCGAGCGCCGCGGAGCTCGTGAGCGGTCCGGCGTACCACGGCGGGCTGACGACGGCCAGCGCGACCGCCCCGATCGCGAGGCCGGCCGCCGTCAGCCCGAACGAGTCGTGGCGGCGAGCGCCGTGTTCACCGAGCAGGAAGTACCCGGCGGAGCACGCGGCCGAGGCGAGCCCGGCGCCGACGCCGAGCGGGTCCAGCCGCGGCCCGTGCCAGAACTGCGCGACCAGTGCCAGACCCAGCAGGGCCGGCGCGAGCCCGGTCCACACCAGTGGGGGCAGCCGCGCGCCCCGCACCACCCGAACCCACAGCGCGACCAGCGCCGGCGCCAGGTTCACCAGCACCATCGCCACGCCGACCGGAATCCGGGCCACCGCCACGAAGAAGAACAGTTGCACCCCGGCCACGCCGAGCAGGCCGTAGCCGAACAGCAGCGGCAGCTCACCGCGCCGGAACCGCAACGCTCCCGGCCGCAGCACCGCGACCACCGGGAGCAGCAGCACCGCCGCGAGCGCGATCCGCACCGCCGTCACCGCGGCCGGCGACCAGCCGGCCGCCATGACCGCCTTGGCAAGCGGACCGGAGCTGCCGAACAGCACCCACGAGGTCAGGCTCAGCCCGGTTCCCCGTGCGGACGCGGTTTTCTCCAGTACGGCCACGCCCGCAGTGTGCGCGCGGCCGCTCGGCCGTCACCAGCGATTTTCCGTTCAGGACTAGTCTTTACCGGCTCGACGGCCGGCATCCGGCTCACCACCTGCTTGCGCACCACGTCTGAATAGCCGGCGCACCGGAAAACCGGCGAGCGGCTCCCGCGCGAGGTTTCGCGGGAGCCGTTCGCCGGGACCGTCAGATGCCGAGGGCGTGCACGCCGCCGTCGACCATGATCATCGAGCCGGTGGTGGCGGGGAGCCAGTCGGACAGGGCGACGCAGACGGTCTTGGCCGTCGGGTCGGGGTCGGAGCTGTCCCAGCCGAGCGGGGCGCGGTCGTTCCAGCCGTCCTCGAGTTCGTTGAAGCCCGGGATCGACTTCGCGGCCATGGTCTTCATCGGGCCGGCGCTGACGAGGTTCACGCGGATGCCGCGCGGGCCGAGCTCACGCGCGAGGTAGCGGTTCACCGACTCCAGGGCCGCCTTCGCGACGCCCATCCAGTTGTAGGCCGGCCACGCCACTCGGGCGTCGAAGTCCATGCCGACGATCGACGAGCCACGCGTGAGCAGCGGCAGGGTCGCGACGGCGAGCGACTTGAACGAGAACGCCGACACGTCCACGGCGATCTTCACGTCATCGCTCGGCGCGTCCAGGAACGGCGCGCCCAGGCAGGTCTGCGGTGCGAAGCCGATGGAGTGCAGCACGCCGTCGAGGCCGTCGACGTGCTCGCGCACGCGGTCGGCCAGCGAGTCGAGGTGCTCGGAGTCGGTCACGTCGAGCTCGAGTACCGGGGCGGGCTTCGGGAGGCGCTTCGCGATGGTCTTCACCAGCGACAGCCGGCCGAACCCGGTGAGCACGACCTGCGCGCCCTCCTGCTGCGCGATCTTGGCCGCGTGGAACGCGAGCGAGGCGTCGGTGATGACACCGGTGATCAGCAGCCGCTTGCCTTCGAGCAGTCCGGGCAAGGAGTCCTCCAGTCCAGTTCGGTGGGAATGCGGGAAGGGTCAGTGGCCGAGGCCGAGGCCGCCGTCGACGGGCAGCACCGCGCCGTTCACGTACCCGGCCTCATCGGAGGCGAGGTAACGCACCGCCGCGGCGATCTCCGCCGGCTCCGCGTAACGGCCGACGGGCACGTTCGCGAGGATCTCCTTCTTGCGGTCCTCGCCGAGCGCGTCGGTCATGTCGGTGCGCACGAAGCCGGGCGCGATCACGTTCGAGGTGATGTTGCGCGAGCCGAGTTCGCGCGCGAGCGAGCGCGCGAAGCCGACGAGCCCGGCCTTCGACGCGGCGTAGTTCGCCTGGCCGGCCGAGCCCGACAGCCCGACCACCGACGAGATGAAGATGAACCGGCCCCAGCGGCCGCGCAGCATCCCACGGGACGCGCGCTTGGCGACGCGGAACGCGCCGGTGAGGTTCGCGTTCACCACGCGTTCGAACTGCTCTTCGCTCATGCGCATCAGCAGCGTGTCGTCGGTCAGCCCGGCGTTGGACACGAGCACCTCGACCGGGCCCTGGTGCTCCTCGACCAGCTTGAACGCGGCGTCGATCTGCTCGGCGTCGGTGACGTCCGCCTCGACCCCGAAGAGCCCCTCAGGCGCACCGGAACCGCGGTGGGTCACCGCCACCCGGTGGCCCTGTTCGGCGAGGTCGCGGGCGATCGCCAGACCGATGCCCCGGTTGCCGCCGGTGACCAAGACCGACCGTCCCACTGCACGTCTCCCTCTGCTCGGTGTCCTTGGGGCCGAACCCGTGCCGGGTTCGTGCCGGGACGAGGCTATCGGCCGCGCGCCGCGCCGCTGCACCCGGCGCCACCTCCGCGCACGGGCGGGCGCCGCGCCCGCTGGGGAGGTTAGAGCCAGACACGCCGGGCCGTTTGCGCAGACCAGAGGGTTCCTACAAACCGGGGTCGGGCCCGGCGTGTGAACCGAACAAAACGTGATCAGGATCGCCGGGCGCGGCCGCGTCCGAACGGCGCAGCGGACGGGGCGAGTGCCCTAAGCGGAAGTTAGGAACCGCGCCACGGCCTTGCCGCGCGCGAACCGGGTGGTCACCGTCAGTCGCGACACAGGAGGTCAAGGATGACTACCCGGATCCCCACCACGGCCCGCGAGGGCGAGCGGCGGGTCGCCGGCAACGTGCTGCGCGGCTCGATCGGCAATCTCGTCGAGTGGTACGACTGGTACGCCTACTCGGCGTTCACCACCTACTTCGCCAAGGCGTTCTTCCCCGGCGGCGACGCGACCGCCCAGTTCCTCAACACCGCGGCCGTGTTCGCCGTGGGGTTCCTCATGCGCCCGCTCGGCGGATGGCTGCTGGGCCGCTTCGCCGACCGTTTCGGCCGGCGCTCGGCGCTGGTGCTGTCGGTCTCCATGATGGCGTTCGGCTCACTGCTCATCGCCGCGACGCCCGGCTACCCGGCGATCGGCGTCGCCGCGCCGATCCTGCTGGTGCTCGCCCGGCTGCTGCAGGGCCTGTCGGTGGGCGGCGAGTATTCGACTTCGGCGACGTATCTGTCCGAAGTGGCCACTCCCGGCAAGCGCGGGTTCTACTCGAGCTTCCAGTACGTGACGCTCGTCGGCGGGCAGTTGCTCGCGCTCGGGCTGCAGCTGATCCTGCAGAACGTGCTCACCGACGCGCAGATGGGCGACTGGGGCTGGCGCATCGCGTTCGTCGTCGGCGCGATCGCGGCAGTGCTGGTGATGGCGCTGCGGCGCACGATGGACGAGTCGGCCAGCTACGAGCGCGTCGCGGCCGAGAGCGGGCCCGGGCGCCAGGCCGGTGAACGCGGCACACTGCGCACGCTCGTCAAGTACCCCAAGGAAATCGCGCTCGTCGTCGGCCTCACGCTCGGCGGCACCGTCGCGTTCTACACCTACGCGACCTACACGCAGAAGTTCCTCGAGAACACCGCCGGCATCCCGCGGCGCACCGTCACGTGGATCCTCTTCATCGCGTTGCTCGTCTTCGCGATCCTGCAGCCGCTCGCCGGGCGGCTCTCGGACCGCATCGGCCGCCGGAAGCTGCTGCTGTTCTTCGGCATCGCCGGCACTGTGCTCACCGTGCCGATCATGACCACGATGGCGCACACCGGGCAGCCGCTGCTCGCGTTGCTGCTGCTGCTCGGCGCGCTCGTGATCGTCACCGGCTACACGTCGATCAACGCGATCGTGAAGGCCGAGCTGTTCCCCACCCGCATCCGCGCGCTCGGGGTCGGCCTGCCCTACGCGCTGACCGTCGCGATCTTCGGCGGCACGGCGGAGCTCATCGCGCAGGCGCTCAAGAAGGCGGGGCACGAATCGCTGTTCTTCTGGTACGTCGCCGGCTGCATCCTCGTCTCCCTCATCGTGTACGGGACAATGCGCGAAACGTCGCGTTCGTCCGCACTGGAGCGTGACGAGGACTGAACGGGAGGACGGCCGTGCGCGTGCTGCTCGTGGAGGACGACACCGGGGTCGCCGGTGCGCTCGCCCAGACGCTGCACGCGCGCGGCCACGCCGTGACCAGCGTCGGCCGCGGCGCCGACGCGCTGCACCGCCACCGCGACGCCGACCTCCTACTGCTCGATCTCGGCTTGCCGGACCTCGACGGGCTCGACGTGCTCCGCAAGATCCGGCAGGTCTCGCCGGTGCCGGTGATCGTGCTGACCGCGCGCGGCGACGAGCGCTCCGTCGTGCGCGGCCTTCGGCTTGGCGCCGACGACTACCTCACGAAACCCGTGCGGCTGGCCGAACTTCTGGCGCGCATGGACGCCGTCGTGCGGCGAGCGGGCGCCCGTGGCGCGCCGGCCGAGGACGCGGTGGTGCGCGTCGAGGACGTCGAGATCGACCTCGGCGCCCGGCGGGTCCTCGTCGCGGGCCGCGACATCGGGCTCACCACGAAGGAGTTCGCCGTGCTGGCGGTGCTCGCCGCGCGCCCGGGCACCGCGGTGAGCCGCCAGCAGCTGATGGACGAGGTGTGGGGCGACGCGTACCTCGCCGTGTCGCGGTCGCTCGACGTCCACCTGACCCAGCTGCGCGCGAAACTCGACCGGCCCGGCCTGCTCACCACGATCCGCGGCTTCGGCTACCGGCTGGGCCGGGACTGACCGGTGCGCACCCGCCTCCTGGTCGTGCTCGTCGCGCTCGCGCTGTTCGTGGTGGCCGCGTTCGCCGTGCCGCTGCTGTCGGCCACCGCGCAGCAGCGCACGCAGCAGCTGGTGATCTCGCGCAGCGGGGACGTCGACCGGTTCGTGGTGCTCGCGCAGCAGGCGGTGGACACCCGCGATCCGGCGGCGCTGACCGCGGAGGCGCAGCGGTACTCGGCGCTCTACGGCGAGGCCGTGGTGGTCGTCGACGCCCAGCGCGCGCCGGTGGTCCAGACCGGCGGACTGACGGCAGGCGCGCCGGACGTGCGCGCGCTCGTGGAAGCCACGATGCGCAACGAACCCGCACCACCCGTCGCGCCGGTGAGCCCGTGGTCGGCCAGACCGGTGCTGTTCGCGCGGCCGGTCGGCTCGGGTGCGCGCGTGTCCGGGGTCGTCGTGCTGCGTGCGTCGGTGGCCGCGGCGGCGGCCGACGTCGCCGCCCGCTGGGGCGCGATCGCGGCCGGCACGCTTCTCGTCGCCGTGGTGTTCGTCCTGCTGGCCGTGCTGCTGGCGCGCTGGA
The DNA here is from genome assembly GCF_016889705.1 of Amycolatopsis sp. FDAARGOS 1241. Taxonomy (NCBI): domain Bacteria; kingdom Bacillati; phylum Actinomycetota; class Actinomycetes; order Pseudonocardiales; family Pseudonocardiaceae; genus Amycolatopsis; species Amycolatopsis sp. FDAARGOS 1241. The sequence continues at coordinate 3,889,521 of NZ_CP069526.1, read as the reverse complement.
TGGTGCGGCCGCTGGTGGAGCTGGAGACGGGCGTGCTCGCCGTGGCGGGCGGGCACCGCGCGCAGGTGCCGGAGAGCTCCGGGCCGGGCGAGCTGCGCTCACTCGCGGCGTCGGTCAACCGGATGTCCGACGCGGTCGCCGAGGCGGCCGACCAGCAGCACCGGCTGGTCGCCGACACCTCGCACCAGCTGCGCAACCCGATGGCGGCGCTGCGCCTGCGCGTCGACGCACTCGGTGCCGACGTCCGGGACCAGGCCGCCTACCGGGCGACGGTCGCCGAGGTCGAACGCCTGGAACGGATTCTCGACGGCCTGCTCGCACTCGCGACCGCCGAGAGCACCGCGACCCGGATCGCCGCGGGCGCCGGCGGTGACTCCGGCGAGCCGGCGGACCTCGCGGCTGTGATCGCCGAACGCGTCGACGCGTGGCGCCCCGCTGCCGACGACGCCGGTGCCACGCTGCTTCCCTGCCCCGGCCACGACGAACCCGTCCTGGTGGCCGCACCCGAGGGTGAGCTCGCGCAGATCCTCGACGTGCTGCTGGACAACGCCGTGCACCACGCCGGCCGCGGCGCGACCATCTCGGCGAGCTGGGAGGCCGCCAACGGCACCGCGGTGCTCGTGGTGACCGACGACGGCCCCGGCCTGCCCGCCGCGGACCTCACCCGCGCCACCGAGCGCTTCTGGCGCGCCGGTGGTGACGGCGCGCCCCGCGGGACCGGGCTCGGCCTGGCGATCGCCCGCGAGCAGGCCCGGGCCCGAGGCGGCGTGCTCGAACTCCGCGCCGCCGTCCCCCACGGGCTTGAGGTGCGCGTGACCCTGCCGGCGGTGACCCCGTGACCGTCACGCGCCGCACCGCGCTGCTCGGCGGGCTCGCCCTCGCGGCTGCCGGCTGCGCGCCCGGGTACCGCGGTCCCGACCGGTCCGTGACGATCGCCGCCGGCGAGCAGGGCGGGTTCTACCTCGCGTTCGCCGAGGTCCTCGCGGCCGAGCTGAACCGCGCGGAGCCGCGACTGCACTGCGCGGCCGTGCCGACCGAAGCGAGCGTGGCGAACGTCGAGCGGGTGCGTGACGGGCGCGCCGACCTCGGGCTCGTGCTCGCCGACGTCGCGCAGTCCGCGCTCGCGGGTGAACCGCCGTTCCCCGCGCCCGTGCAGCTGCGAGCGCTGGGCCGGGTGTACGAGAACTACCTGCAGCTCGTGGTCCGCGCGGGCGACGGTGTCGCGGACCTGCGCGCCCTGGCGGACCGGCCGGTGTCGGTCGGCGCCGGCGGGTCGGGCGCGGCGCAGCTGGGCGAGCGCGTGTTCGCCGCCGCCGGGGTCACCGTCCAGGCGCGGCACCTGCCGCTCGCCGAAGCGATCGCAGCCCTGGCGGCGCACCGCATCGACGCGCTGCTGTGGTCCGGGGGCCTGCCGACGCCGGCGCTGGCGGAGCTCAACCGCACGACCCCGCTCGCGCTGCTGCCACTGGCGTCGGTGATCCCGCGGCTACGCGCCGAGCACGGCCCCGTCTACGAACAGGTGCAGGTGCCGGCCGGCGCGTACCCGGGCGTCGGCGCACCGGCGACGATCGGGGTCGCCAACCTGCTCGTCTGCGCACCCGGGCTGCCGCCGGACGTCCCCGCCGCGGTGGTGCGCGTGCTGGCCGGCCGCGCGGCGAATCTCGTGCCCGCGCAGGCGGTCGGCACGCAGTTCCTCGACGTGCGCACGCTCATCGGCACCCAGCCGGTCCCGCTGCACGCGGGCGCGGCCGACACCTACCGGGCGCTCCACGGCTGAGCCGCCCTCGCTAGATTGGACGCGTGACCGCACCCCGCCGCCCGCTCGTCGAGATGCCGCTGCGCGTGCGCTACCACGAGTGCGACGGCCAGGGGATCGTCTTCAACGCCCACTACCTCGCGTACGTGGACATGGCCTCGTTCGAGGTCGAAAAGGCCTTGTTCGGCTCGCACGACGCGTTCCTCGCCACGGGAGTCGACGTCGTGGTCGCGGAGTCGAACCTGCGCTTCCGCGCGCCCTGCCGCTACGACGACGACCTCGTGGTCGCGGCATACCTGGCCCACCTCGGGACCACGTCGATGGGCTACGAGTTCGAGATCCGCCGTGACGGCCTGATCACCACCGAGGTGCGGGTGCGCTACGTCTTCGTCGATCCGGCCACCCTGCGCAAGACCGAGCCGCCCGCCTCGGTGCGCGAGGTCTACGCGGCCCACCTGCCCGCCCCCACCGCGTCCTGAGGTCCTGCCGTGTTCCGCGTGCTCTTCTACCACCCCGAGATCCCGCCGAACACCGGCAACGCGATCCGCCTCGCCGCCAACACCGGCTGCGAACTGCACTTGGTCGAACCACTCGGCTTCACCTTGGAGGACAAGCAGCTGCGCCGCGCCGGCCTCGACTACCACGATCTGGCGCGCGTCCGCGTACACGCCGACCTCGACGCCGCGTGGCACGCGCTGCTGCCGGCGAAGGTGTACGCGTTCAGCGCCAAGGCCACCCGCCTGTACACCGAGGTCGCCTACGAGCCCGGCGACGTGCTGCTCTTCGGCCCGGAATCCGCGGGCTTGCCCGCCGACGTCCAGCGGGCCCCGGAGATCACCGAGCGCGTGCGGCTGCCGATGCTGCCGACGAGCCGTTCCCTGAACCTGGCCAACACCGCGGCCATCACGCTGTACGAAGCCTGGCGGCAGAACGGGTTCGCCCTGCCGCCAGGCTGACTACGGGAGTCTCTGCCCGATCAGCAGCGCCGCGGCCGCGCCGATCATGAGCACGAGCGTGCCGACGACGACCCAGGGTTTGCTCGCGTCGGCGTTCTTGAGCTCGTAGCCGATCTGCTCGCCGAGGTCGGCGTAGACCTTCTTGAGCTCGTCCGCGCTCGCCGCCTTGTAGAAGTCGCCGCCCGAAAGGCGCGCGATCTCCTTCAGCGAATCGTCGTCGACGCGGACGTCCTGCGGTTTGCCCTCGATGTCGACCGAGCCGTGCGTGGTGCCGAACGAGATCGACGAGATCGGCATCTGCGCCTGTTTCGCCGCCTGCGCCGCGGTGTACGCGCCGCGCGGGGCGTAGAGGTCCTCGGGTACGGTCTGCTTGCCGTCGCTCATCAGGACGATGCGCGCGGGTGGCGGGCCGTCCGCTCCGCCGACCACGGCGGAGAAGCTCTCGATCGACTGCATGGCCGCGAAGATGCCTTCGCCCGTGGCCGTCGACTGCGCGAGCTTCAGGTTGTCGATCGCCTTCACCACGCCGGCGCGGTCGGTCGTCGGGTTGACGAGCACGGTCGCCGTGCCGGCGAAGGAGATCAAGCCGAGGTTGATGCCGGGGGTCATGTTCTGGGCGAACTGCTTGGCCGCGTCCTGGGCCGCCTTCAGCCGGTTGGGCGCGACGTCGGTCGCCTCCATCGACAGCGACACGTCGATCACCAGCATCACGGTCGCCCGGTTGCGCGGCACCTTCTGCTCGGCGGTCGGCCCCGCCAGCGCCACGGTGAGCACCAGCAGGGACAACACGATCAGCACCGCGGGCAGGTGCCGGATCCACCCCTGTGTCTTCGGCGCGACCTTGTCCAGCAGCTCGAGGTTCGCGAACCGCATCACGCGCTTGCGCCGGGCCCGCTGCGCGAGCACGTACGCGGCCGCGACGGCCGCCACCAGGATCAGCAGCAGGAACCACCACGGCGAGGTGAACCCCGTCAGGCTCACGCGACCACCTCGCCCTGGTCCAAGTCGCTGACAGCGGCGCCCCGGCGCGTGCCGGCTTCAGGGCGAGGCGCAGTCCCGAACAGTGCTGCCGGCCGGGGCGCGGGGACGAACGGCCGCTTCGCGCACTGACTCACGCGGCACCTCCCGACCAGCGGCGCTTGCGGGCGACGACGAACCGGACCATGTCGGCGATCCAGTCCGAGTCGGTGCGCAGCACCAGGTGTGCCGCCCCGGCGCGGCGCAGACCGGCCGCGACCTCCTGGCGGTGGGCGTGCGCCGCGGCGCCGAACTCCTTGCGCAGCAAGGCGGAAGCGTGCACTTCGCGCTGTTTCCCTGTCTCCGGGTCGGCCAGCACGACGGTGCCCACGTCGGGCAGGTCGACGTCGCGCGGGTCGAGGACTTCGATGGCGATGAGCTCGTGGCGCCCGCCGAGCGCCCGCAGCGGCCGCTGCCAGTCCGTGGGCCCCAGGAAGTCCGAGATCACCACGGCCAGCCCGCGCCGCCGCGGCGGGCGGCGCAGCTGCTCCAGCGCGTCGGCGAGGTCGCCGCGCACCCCTTCGGGCGCCCGCGGTGTCTCGGCCAGCCGGCGGATCAGGCCGCGCGCGTGGGCGAGCCCGCCGCGCGCCGGGAGGCGGTTCACGCCCTCCCCGTTGGACACGAGCGCCCCGATGCGGTTGCCGCCCCCGCCGGTGAGGTGGGCAACGGCGGCCGTCGCGCACACGACGAGGTCGCGCTTTTCACACAGGGCGGTGCCGAAGTCGAGGCTCGCGGACAGGTCCGCGACCACCCACGTCTCCAGCTCGCGGTCGGCGACCGTCTCGCGGATGTGCGGGGTGGTCGTGCGGGCCGTGACGGCCCAGTCCATCCGCCGCACGTCGTCGCCCGGCTGGTACGGCCGCGCCTCCCCCGGCTCCGAGCCCGGTCCCGGCACGAGCCCGAGGTGGTTGCCCTGCAGCAGCCCGTCGAGCCGACGGCGGACGTCGAGCTCCAGCGTGCGCAGGCCCGCCTCCAGGCGGTCGCCGCGCAGCACCGGTGGCGCCCACGGGGGGCGCTGGTCCTTCTGCGCCTTGCCAGCCACGCCGCTACCTGACGGGTGCGCCCGCCGGCACCGGCCCGGTGCCGCCCTGCGGCCGGGCCGAGACCTGAGGCAGCGGCACGGTCTGCAGCACGCGGGTGATGATGTGGTCCACGGGCACGCCGTCGGCCAGCGCGTCGTAGGACAGCACCAGCCGGTGGCGCAGCACGTCCGGCACCACGTCGACGACGTCCTGCGGCAGCACGTAGTCGCGGCCGCGCACCAGCGCGAGCGCGCGGGCGGCGGCGATGATGCCGAGGCTCGCCCGCGGCGAGGCGCCGTAGGACACCCAGCCGGCGACGTCGGCGAGGCCGTGGTCGTTGGGCGTGCGGGTGGTGAGCACGAGCCGCACCACGTAGTCGACCAGCGCGTGGTGCACGAACACCTGCGAGGCCACGCCCTGAAGGCGCACGAGCTCGGCCGGGCTCAGCACCTCGTGCGGCACGGGCGGGGTCACGCCCATGCGGTAGATGATCTCGCGCTCTTCCTCAGCCGTCGGGTACTCGACCACGATCTTGAACAGGAAGCGGTCGCGCTGCGCTTCCGGCAGCGGGTACACGCCCTCGTTCTCGATCGGGTTCTGCGTGGCGAGCACGAGGAACGGATCCGGCATCGGGAAGGTCTCGCCGCCGATCGACACGTGCCGCTCGGCCATGACCTCCAGCATCGCCGACTGCACCTTCGCGGGCGCGCGGTTGATCTCGTCGGCGAGCACGAAGTTGGCGACGACCGGGCCGAGCTCCACGTCGAAGCGCTCGGCGCCCTGCCGGTAGATGCGCGTGCCGAGGATGTCGGCCGGCACCAGGTCGGGCGTGAACTGCACCCGGGAGAACGAGCCGCCGACCACCCGCGCGAAGGTCTCCACGGCCAGCGTCTTCGCGACCCCGGGCACGCCTTCCAGCAGCAGGTGCCCCTTCGCCAGCAACCCGACGAGCATGCGCTCCACCAGCCGGTCCTGGCCGACGATGATGCGCTTGACCTCGAACACGGTGCGTTCCAGCAACTGGGCGTCCCGCGCCGGGGTGCCGGGCTGCTGCCCGTTCCCGCCCTCGGCGTAGCCGGGCTCGGTCACTCTGCCTCCTGTGGTTCTGCTTCTGCGGGGCCTGCCCGCGACCGTACTGCTTCGCAGCGCGAACCGTCCGCGCGGCACGCTGGCCCGTGACGTTAGCCAACCGCATCGGCGGTGTGGCAGCTGTGAAGACGGTCTCACCCGGTGACCACTGCCCGATTGGCCCTGTTTCCCGAATGGTCCACAGTGGACTCCCCCGGTCACGCTAACGTCCTGCTGTGCACGACACCCTGCTCGCGGCCTACGACGCCCAAGTACGCACGGCCGAGCTGACCACCGCCGAGCCCGGCACCCGCCTCGAGCGCGACGGGCCGGTCGCCCGGATCTCCGGCGCGCGCCGTGGGTTCGTCGTCGGCGAACCGGACCTCGGCATGACGGGGCCGGAACTGGCGGCGCTGATCGAGCGCCAGGTCCGGTTCTTCGCCGCACGTGGTGAGGAGTTCGAGTGGAAGACCCGCGCGTACGACCGGCCGGCCGAACTGCCGGCGCGCTTGCTCGCCGCGGGGTTCACGCCCGAGGAGACCGAAACGGTCCTCATCGCCCCGGTCGACGCGGTCACCGCGTCGGCGCCGCCGTCGGCCGCGGTGACCGTGCGGGAAGCGGCCGGGCCGGACGACCTGCGCCGCATCGCCGAACTGAGCGCCGCCGTGTTCGACAGTGACGCCGACGCCGTCGTCCGCGAACTCCTGGCTCGCGCCGCCGAGGACGACGGCACCACCACCCACGTCGTCGCCGAAGCGGCCGGACAGCTCGTCTCCGCGGCCCGCCTGGAACTCGTCGGGGGCACCACGTTCGCCGGTCTCTGGGGCGGCGCGACACGCCCCGAGTGGCGCGGCCGGGGGCTCTACCGGGCGCTCGTCGCGCACCGCGTGGCCATCGCGAAAGCTCGCGGCGTGCGCTACCTGCAGGTGGACGCCCTGCCCCCGAGCCCCCCGATCCTCGAACGGCTCGGCTTCACCGCCGTGACGACCACGACGCCCTACGTTCGCCGTCCCGGCTGAGCCGCTCCAGACCCGCCTCGGCCGAATCGAGCCAGCCGAGGTACCAGCGGTCGAACGTCGTGCGGCCGGGCGGGTCGGCGAGCGGGCCGATCCCGCCGTCGCGGCTGCCGCGTCCGCCCACACCGCGCCGCGGTCCGGCCCGGTGACGACCAGGAGGTCGTAGTGACCACACCCTTGGTGGCACAACGGCAGCGTGCCCCGGGTCGCCGCTTCCTGGCGGGCGTCCAGGGCCCGCGCGAACTCGCGCCGCTCGAATTCCGGGACGTCGGTGAGATCCGGCCACGCGGGGTGGTGGAAGGTCCGTCCGGTGCGGGAACGCGGTCCGCAGATCCACCTGGTCGTGGCCCCGCTGCTGGTCGCCGGCGAACCCCCACCGCCCGTTCGCGCGCCGGAACCCGAACAACCCGTAGCCGGGCCCGGCGCCGCGGGCGCCGACCTCGAGCAGAAAACCGCGGTACTCCGCGGGCACGACCGCGCCGAACTGCTCTTCGACCGCGGCCACGTCGCGTTCGCTCAGCGCCGGATCGAGCCGGAACCGGTGCTCCGCCGCGCCGAACACCGAAGCAGCACCGTGGCGCCGCGCCAAGTGCCCGACCCGCTTCCGCACCCCGGCCCAGGTCACGGGACGAGCGTAGGTGTCCTGCCCGGGGAGGTTGCGATTGTGGTGACACGAATCGGATGATCTTGGCGGGAGGGAGGGCCCGGTGTGGATTGCGACGCCTACACCGCTCAACGGAGACCCTCGTGACCCACGCCGACGCACCCCTGACTCCGACCGGCAGGCTGTGGCTTCCGCACTGTCGTGGACGAGGGCTGGTCTCTGCGGCGGGCTGCGGAGCGGTTCCAGGTGCCGGTGTCCACCGTGCTGCGATGGCCCGACCGCGACCGCGAGCACGGCGAAGCCGACCTGGCACGACAGGTCCAGCCGACCACGCAGCAGCCCGAACCAGACGCCCAGCAGAACCGAGCGAAGGATCATCAAGGTCTCGGTGGCCCGCCGGTGGACACCAGCCCGGATCGCCTCTCTGCTCGGGCTCAACCCGTCCACGGTGCTCCGGGTCCTGGTTCGTTACCGATGTTCCCGGCCGGCCCATCTCGACCGGGCCCCCAGCCGGCCGGTCCGTCGCTACGAGCACGCCGCACCCGTCGACCTGGTGCATGTCGACATCAAGAAGCTGGGCGCCATCCCCGACGACGGCGGGCACCGTGTCACCGACCGCGCCACCGGGCTGCGGAACAAGAAAGCCCAGGTCGTCAGCCGATCAGCCGGGTCGCGTACGGCATGATGCCGCCGTAGCGCACAGCGGTCACGCGCACGTACGAGCCGGACTGCGGGGCCTCCACCATCTGCCCACCGCCGAGATACAGGGCGACGTGGTGGATACCGCCGGGGCCGCCCCAGAAGAGCATGTCGCCGCGGCGCATCTGGGACAGCGGGACGCGGCGGCCGGACGTGTACTGGTAACCGCTGTAGTGCGGGAGGGCCCGGACGCCGGCGAAGGCGTAGATCATCAAGCCGGAGCAGTCGAAGCCGATCTTGCGGTAGTCGCCGTACATGTCGGCGACGCCGCCGTCGTGGATGCCGCGGGTGGGGCCACTGCCGTTGCCGCCACCCCACGCGTACGGGCGGCCCAGCTGCGACAGCGCCCGCGCGATCACGGCCTCGATCGACGACCCCGCCGCCGGTGACGGCCGGCCACCTCCCCCGCCGCCCGACGGGTGCTTGCCCAGCGCCGCCTGACGGGCGCGCTCCTCGTCCTCGCGCTGCTTCTGCGCGAGCCAGTCCTGGTACCGCTGCCGCTGGCCTTGCAGGCCGTTGACCTTGGACTGCGCCGCGTAAAGCTGCTGCTCCACCGAGGATTTGCTCGCCTCGAGCTGCTGGTTCTGCGTGGCCTGCGACTGCTGGGCTTGCACGGCCGCGGCCTGCGCCGCGTCCGCACCCGACTTGGCCTGCCGCGCCGCGTCCTGCTTCTGCTGCGCGACCTCGACGGCCTTGCGCGCGGCGGCGTCCTTGTTGGACTTCGCCGTCTGCGCCTGCTCGAGCCGGTCCAGCGCGTTGAGCCGCGAACCGCCGATGGCGTCGAGCATCTGGGCGCGCGCGAGCAGGTCCTTCGGGCTGTCGGCGGTGAGGTACGCGGCGACGGAACCGACCGTGCTGCCCTGTTCGAAGCTGGCGGCGGCGAACGTCTTCAGGTCCTGGCGCGCCTTCTCGATCGCGCCCGCGGCCGCGTCGGCCTCCTTGCGCGCAGCCTGCGCCGCCTGCTCGGCCTGCGCCGCGGCGTCCTGCGCGGTCTGCAGGTCGACCAGGGCCTTCATGGCCTGTTCCTGTTTCAGCTCGACGTCGTCCTGCAGCGAGCTGAGCTTCTGCTCGGCCTGCGCGAGCTGGTTGGTGAGCTTGCCGACCTCGCCGGCCTTCTCACTGGCCGCGGCCTTCGAGGAGTCGAGCTCGGAGTCGCTCGGGTTCGGCGGGGGCGGCGGCACCGCCAGGCCCGTGCCCGTTGCTCCGAACAGGACCACGAGCGCGAAGGCGCCGACGGTGAGCCCACGCCGCACGCCCGGTCTGCCGACCCGTCCACGCCGGACCACCACGACCCGCCACCTCCGCTTCACCTGCGCCGAGCAGCAGTGATCACACCGCGTGCCACTGCAGTCACACCACTATCACAAGCCTCAGGCGGAACTCACACACCGTAGACACCATTTCCCCTCATCGGGGGACCCCCGGGGTCTGGCGTGTCCGAATGGCCCAGCTCACCCCGCGTGCCGTCTTGAAGTGAATACAGGACACGCGTACTGTTTGGGTCGACGGACGACATGTGCCATCCCGATTCCGGTCCTACGGTGGGGGTGCGCAAGACTCGGCCGTGGTCTCCCCGAGAGCCGTGGAACACACCGAACACACACCGAACTGACCCGGGACGGACGCCCGCAAAGGCGCGAGTCCATGCCACTGGAGTTAGACGTGACTGCACCTGCCAGCAAGGACAGCTTCGGCGCCAAAGACACGCTGAAGGTGGGAGACGCCTCGTACGAGGTCTTCCGCCTGAACAAGGTCGAGGGTGCCGAGCGCCTGCCCTACAGCCTGAAGATCCTGCTCGAGAACCTGCTGCGCACCGAGGACGGCGCGAACATCACCGCCGACCACATCCGCGCGCTCGGCGGCTGGGACCCCAGCGCCGACCCGTCGATCGAGATCCAGTTCACGCCGGCCCGCGTGATCATGCAGGACTTCACCGGTGTGCCGTGCGTCGTCGACCTCGCCACCATGCGCGAGGCCGTCACCGACCTGGGTGGCGACCCGGACAAGGTCAACCCGCTGGCCCCGGCCGAGCTGGTCATCGACCACTCCGTGATCATCGACGTGTTCGGCCGCGCCGACGCCTTCGAGCGCAACGTGGAGATCGAGTACGAGCGCAACCGCGAGCGCTACCAGTTCCTGCGCTGGGGCCAGGGTGCCTTCGACGAGTTCAAGGTCGTCCCGCCGGGCACGGGCATCGTGCACCAGGTCAACATCGAGCACCTGGCCCGCACGGTGATGTCCCGCAACGGCCAGGCCTACCCGGACTCCTGCGTCGGCACCGACTCGCACACCACGATGGTCAACGGCCTCGGCGTGCTGGGCTGGGGCGTCGGTGGCATCGAGGCCGAGGCCGCCATGCTGGGCCAGCCGGTGTCGATGCTCATCCCGCGCGTCGTCGGCTTCAAGCTCACCGGCGAGATCCCGGCCGGCGTGACCGCGACCGACGTGGTGCTCACGATCACCGAGATGCTGCGCCGCCACGGCGTGGTCGGCAAGTTCGTCGAGTTCTACGGCGAGAGCGTCGCCCAGGTGCCGCTGGCCAACCGCGCCACCATCGGCAACATGAGCCCGGAGTTCGGCTCCACCGCGGCGATCTTCCCGATCGACGACGAGACCATCCGCTACCTCAAGCTCACCGGCCGTTCGGCCGAGCAGGTCGCCCTCGTGGAAACCTACGCCAAGGAGCAGGGCCTCTGGCACGACCCGGCGCACGAGGCGAGCTACTCCGAGTACCTCGAGCTGGACCTCTCCACCGTCGTGCCCTCGATCGCCGGCCCGAAGCGCCCGCAGGACCGCATCGAGCTGTCCGACGCGAAGTCCTCGTTCCGCAAGTCGGTGCACGACTACGCCGAGGACGAGCTCCCGACGCCGCACACCAACGTCGACGAGACCGTCGAGGAGACCTTCCCCGCCTCCGACCCGGCCGCGCTGTCCTTCGCGGACGAGTCCGCCGTGCCGGTGCACTCGGCCGCCAACGGTGCCACCGGGCGCCCGACCAAGCCGGTCAAGGTGTCGAGCGCCGACCGCGGCGAGTTCATCCTCGACCACGGCGCCGTGGTGATCGCGTCGATCACCTCCTGCACCAACACCTCCAACCCGTCGGTGATGCTGGCCGCCGCGCTGCTGGCGCGCAACGCGGTCGAGAAGGGCCTCTCGGTCAAGCCGTGGGTCAAGACGTCGATGGCGCCGGGCTCGCAGGTCGTCACCGACTACTACGACAAGGCCGGCCTCTGGCCCTACCTCGAGAAGCTGGGCTACCACCTGGTCGGCTACGGCTGCACCACCTGCATCGGCAACTCGGGCCCGCTCTCCGACGAGATCTCCGCGGCGATCCAGGAGAACGACCTCACCGCCGTGTCCGTGCTCTCGGGCAACCGCAACTTCGAGGGCCGGATCAACCCGGACGTCAAGATGAACTACCTGGCCTCGCCGCCGCTGGTGATCGCGTACGCGCTGGCCGGCACGATGGACTTCGACTTCGCGACCCAGCCGCTGGGCCAGGACGCGCAGGGCAACGACGTGTTCCTGAAGGACATCTGGCCGTCGCCGCAGGAGATCCAGCAGACGATCGACTCCGCGATCACGCAGGAGATGTTCACCAAGGACTACGCCGACGTCTTCGACGGCGGCGAGCGCTGGAAGTCGCTGCCGACCCCGCAGGGCAAGACGTTCGAGTGGGACGCGGAGTCCACCTACGTGCGCAAGCCCCCGTACTTCGACGGCATGTCCGCCGAACCGGCTCCGGTGCAGGACATCTCCGGTGCCCGGGTGCTGGCGAAGCTGGGCGACTCGGTCACCACCGACCACATCTCCCCGGCCGGCGCGATCAAGGCCGACAGCCCGGCGGGCCGCTACCTCACCGAGCACGGCATCGAGCGCAAGGACTTCAACTCCTACGGCTCGCGCCGCGGCAACCACGAGGTGATGATCCGCGGCACCTTCGCGAACATCCGGCTCCGCAACCAGCTGCTGGACGACGTGCAGGGCGGCTACACCCGCGACTTCACGCAGGAAGGCGCCCCGCAGGCGTTCATCTACGACGCCGCGCAGAACTACGCCGCCGCGGGCACTCCGCTGGTCGTGCTGGGTGGCAAGGAGTACGGCTCGGGTTCGTCGCGTGACTGGGCGGCCAAGGGCACCTCGCTGTTGGGTGTGCGCGCCGTGATCACCGAGTCGTTCGAGCGCATCCACCGCTCGAACCTGATCGGCATGGGTGTCATCCCGCTGCAGTTCCCCGACGGCGAGTCCGCCGCGTCGCTGAAGCTCGACGGCACGGAGACGTTCGACATCTCCGGCATCACCAAGCTGAACGAGGGCGAGACCCCGCGCACGGTGCACGTCACGGCCACCAAGGAAGACGGCACCAAGGTCGAGTTCGACGCCACCGTCCGCATCGACACCCCGGGCGAGGCCGACTACTACCGCAACGGCGGCATCCTGCAGTACGTGCTGCGCAAGATGACCAACGCCTGAGCCTGACCGCCGAAGGCCGCTCCGGGACTCCCCGGGGCGGCCTTCGCTGTTTCGTCAGGCTGCTCGGGGAATCCCCGGTTCAGCGGACCACCGCGCCGGTCTTCGGGTCGAGTTCTAGAGGTTTCGCCTTCGGGTGGGCGAAGTCGAACATGCCTGTCAGCGGTGCGGCCAGCGCGTCGAACGAGCCGTCGCCGATGCGGCCGAGGTGCCAGTTGTCCTCGATGAACCGCAGCACCGACGTCTGGTCCGTCATGGTGTGGTCGACGTGGTTCACGCGGCTGTGGGGCGAGATCACGAGCAGCGGCAGGCGCGGGCCGTAGCCACAGCGGTCGGCGTAGCCGCCGAGGCGCACGGGGCGCGAGGTGCAGACTGCCGAGTCCTGGGCGGAGTCGTGCGAGCCGTTGACGATCTTCGAGGGCACGTGGTCGTACCAGCCGTCGGAGTCGTCGTAGGCGAGGACGATCGCGGTGTCGCGCCAGCGCGGTGAGGCCTGGACGCGGTTGATCTCCTACACCACGAACGCCTGCTCGTCGAGCGGGTCGGAGTAGCCGGCGTGTCCGTCCTGGTAGGACGGTGCCTTGAGGAAGCTCACCGCGGGCATCGTGCCGGCCGCGAGCGCGTCGTTGAAGTCGCTCACGTCGTACTGGTGGTTGCCTTGGTCGCTCTGGCCCGCGGCGGGCAGCGAGCTCGGCGGCAGGTGCTCGACGTTGGCCGTTGACTCGTGGTCCTGGAACGGTTCGTGGTGCGGGCTGTAGTCCACTGCGGGGGATCCCACCGACGTTGGGGTGCTGCGCACCGCAGACCGCGTAACCGTTCGCCGCACCGGTGGGCCTGAAGCCGCCTTCGAACCAGCCCCACGTGACGTGGGGGGCGTTGAGCAGGTCGCCGACGTTGCGGCCCAGGAACGCTCCGAGGTTGTCGGTGGCGGTGTGGTTCTTGTCGGAGCAGTCGTCGAACGCCGGGTCCGGGTCGGTGATCATCGTGCCGACGCCGTGCTCGTCGGGCGAGGCCGCCGTGTTCGGATCGACCTTCGGCTCGCGCGTCACGGAGTCCACCGGCTGCAGGCCGTGGGTCTGCCCGGAGATCAGGTTGATCGCGCGGCTGGACGGGCCGAACGGGCTGACCCGTGCACTTGTCCTTCTCGGTGTTCTCGACGAACTTGTCCTTCCTGCCGCCGTTGAAGGCGGCCTGTTCCTTGTTGTAGTCGTGGGCCTGATCGCAGGTGAGCGCCTGGTCGGGACTCAGGCGCTTCGGGTTGTACGCGTTGGGGTTGCCGGTCAGGAGCTTGTGGTCGAGCCCGTTGACCTTCGGCGTGCGCGGCGCGGCGTGGAACGGGGTGCCGTTCTCGTTGGTGGCGTGGGGATACGTGCCGAAGTAGTGGTCGAACGAGATGTTGTCGCCGAAGATCACCACCACGTGCTTGATCGGCGTCGCGGTGGCGAACGTCGACGCGTCCACGGCGTGCCCGGGCACCGCCGGTGCCGCTGCACTGCTCGCGCACGCCGCAGCCAGCAGCGCCGCCGCGCCCAGCGCCCCCGCGGCGAGCGCGGTCCTCCTCCTGCTCCTGCCCACGACGTGCCCCTTCCCGTTCAGGCGCAGCAACGCCCGGCCGTAGTGATCGGCCGGGTCCGTCACGCCGGGGAGCAGGTAGAAGTACCCACCTCCGAACGGCGAGACGTAGTCCGTGAGCGGCTCGCCTTCGAGCCGCTTCTGCACCGCCTCGAACTGGCGCTCGAGGTCGCGCTGGTAACACGTGAACACCAGGCCCAGGTCGAGGTTGCCGTTGGTGTCCACGCTGAGGTCGTAGTTCACCGCGCGGCGCAGCAGCTGCTCGCCGCCGGTCTGCGGCGTACGCGGGTTGGCCAGGCGGATGTGGCTGGTCACGGGATCACGGTGCCGATGGGATCTTCGGCGTAGCGCGGTTCGTCGTGCTCCTCGGCGCCATCGAGCGGAGCGCCGGTGTCGCGGCGGCGGCCGATCACGTTCTCCTGCTCCGCCAGGGACACGCGGTCCCAGAACTCAACGAGCATCCGGATCAGCCGCACCACCTGGTAGCTGCCGCCGTCGTCCATCCACACGAGACGGTCGAACTCGGCCGGCTGCGAGTTGGCGGTGCCGTCCTTGAAGCCGAGCAGGTTGCGCGGGGTGCCGGCCGGGCGCGGCGGGGAGGTGAAGCCGTCGATCTTCCAGCGGACCTGCATCCCGCCGCGGGTCGCGCGGGCCACGTCGCGCAGGGCGTGCAGCACGGTGTCGGGTTCGGCCGCCGACAGCACGAGGCTGAGGTCGCCGTGGCACCAACGCTGCTCGAGCGCGTCGTCGGGGAACACCGGCATCGGCTTGAGCTTCGCCGGTTTGCGCACGGCGAGGCCGTAACGATCGTCGAACAGCGACGAACCACGCCGACGAGCACCGCCAGCTCCCGCGCCGGCACCTCGGGCCCGAGCACACCGCAGTCGGCGGGCGGCCCGGTGATGCCGAGCGCAGCCGGCGCGCCGCCCGCGGTGAGGAAGGCGGCGCGGTCGGTCAGCTCGCGCAGCAAGTCGGTCAGCTCGCCGCGATTCTCCGCGACCACGTCGAACGCCGCGACGATCGAATGCCGCGCCGGCTCACTCAGCACCGCGGCCTGACGCGGGCCGCGGAACGGCACCGGCCCGGCCGCCGATGCGCTCCCGCCGAGGCCCACCAGTCCCGCGCCCGCCCCGGCGGCCGCCGCGCCCCGCAGGAACGCGCGCCGCCCGAGTGTCACGACACCCTCCTCGGTTGGGCGATCGCCGCGATCGGGGCGAGGCGTTCGGTGAGCTCCGCGACGTCGGCGTTGATCTTCTCGCGCCGGGTCCGGTCGAGGGCGGTCAGCGCCGTGCTCCCGGCCGCGCGCAGGTCGCGCTCGGTGCGATCGAGCCACGCATCGAGGCCGGGCAGGCCCGCGAACCGGGTCGTGAGCAGCGGCCGGAGCACGTCGAGCGCGGTGCGGGTGCCGGTGATGGTGGCCAGCGCCGTGGCGAAGGTGCCGTGGCTGCCGTAGTCGGTGCGGCCGGTGAGCTCGAACTGCAGGGTGGTCTCGGCGATCTCGTGCGCGCGCAGCGGCAGGTCGTTCTGGTCGGCCTGCGTGTCGGCGAAGTCGGTGCGCAGCTGGTCCACGCCGGCATCGAGCCGAGTCGCGACGGGGTCGAGCGCGGCGAGGTCTTCGTTGTGCCACAACCCTTTCTCCGTACACCGCGCCGGTGGTGGGGTCGATGAGCTCGACTTCCGGTGTCACCGCTGAGTCGTTGCGCACCTGGAGCGTCTGCTGTCCCGGCGGAGGGGCCACCCAGCCGCTGCCGCAGCCTGAGCGTGACGCGACGATCGGGCCTGCGGCGGCCCGCTCGTCCGTACGGCTGACGGTGACGACCACCCCGGCGGCAGCCACGACGAGGCCGACCAACGCCGCCCAGCCCCAGGCGGCCCAGTGCCTCACCCGCACCACAGGTGAACTTCTGGCGAACAGGTTCACGAATCCGCACACACCTGACAAGAGCTCTATCCCGTTTTGCCCGATTCTCGCCGGCCGTTCTGCCCGGGCGAGCTAGCGACGGGACAGCACGAACACCGGCAGCGGCCGCGCCGCCGCCGCGCGCTCCATGTCGTAACCCGGCCAGAAGGCGAGCAGCTCCGACCACATGCGGTCGTACTCCGCGCCTTCGAGCTCGCGGGCCTTGACCGCCACAACCCTGCCCCGGATGGCCACCGTCGCCTTCGGCTCGGCGCGCAGGTTGTAGGTCCACGCCGGATTCTTCGGCCGCCCCCAGTTGGAGCCGGTCAGCACGAAGTCTTCGCCGTGGGGGAAGTACAGCAGGTTCGTGCTGCGGGGCAGGCCGCTCTTGCGCCCGGTCGTGGTCAGGCGCAGTGACGGCAGGCCCGCGATGCCGACGAGGCTCACCCGGCCGCCGAAGAAGCGGTGCAGCCGCTGGTCGGTCCAGATGATGCCGGGGGACAACGTCATCACCCACGGCTGCGTGCCGAGCTTGCGGGCGAGCGGCTCGAGAGGGTTACGCACGCACAGATCTTGCCAAACTCACCCCGAACCGCTGCTCGGAGTCCGTCCACCAGCGCTCGACGGCGAACCCGGCGGCCGCCAGTTCTGCCTCGACGCCGCTGCGCCGGAACTTCGCGGAAATCTCCGTGCGGATGTGCTCACCCGCCGCGAAGTGCACCGAGAGGTCGGCGCCGGGGACGTCGACGGTGACCTCACGCCGGGCGCGCAGCCACATCTCGATCCACTCGTGCTCCTCGTCCCAATGGGACACGTGCTCGAACGCGTCGATCTCGAAGTTCGCGCCGAGGCCCTCGTTGATCACGCGCAGCACGTTGCGGTTGAACGCCGCCGTGACGCCGGCCGCGTCGTCGTAGGCGCGTTCGAGGGTCTCGCGGTCCTTGACGAGGTCGGTGCCCAGCAGCAGCCACTCCCCTTCGTCGAGCACGTCGCGCACCGAACGCAGGAAGACCGCGCGCTCGTCGGGCAGGAAGTTGCCGATGGTGCCGCCGAGGAAGGCCACCACGCGCGGCGCCGTGCCGGGGAGCAGCTGCAGGTGCTGGGTGAAGTCGCCGACGACGCCGCGCACCTCCAGCTTCGGGTAGTCCGCCGCGATCGCCTCGGCCGCGTCGGCCAGCGCCGACTCCGACACGTCCAGCGGGATGAACGCCTCCAGCGTGCCGTGCTCGGTGAGCGCGTCGAGCAGCAGCCGAGTCTTCTCACTCGAGCCCGAACCCAGCTCGACGAGCGTGTGCGCGTCGGTGAGCCGGGCGACGTCGCCAGCGCGCGCGGCGAGGATCTCGCGCTCGCTGCGGGTCGGGTAGTACTCGGGCAGCTCGGTGATCTTCTCGAACAGCTCGCTGCCCTCGGCGTCGTAGAACCACTTGGGTGGCAACCACTTCTGCTTCGCCGTCAGGCCGGCGCGCACGTCCGCGCGCAGTTCGCCCGCGACGTCGCGCCGATGGCTTTCGAGGTCCACGTCGGTCATGAGGCGGCACTCCGATCGGAGGTCAGGGGAATCACGTCGGCCACGCCACGGCGGATCCGCACGGCGTGGTGGTCGGGCACGGCGGTCCACGCCGGGTCCGGGTCGTACGGCTCGGACGCCAGCACCACGCCCTCCGCCGTCGAAAGCATCGACAACGAGTGCGTCCACGTGGTGCCGATCAGCGTCTCGCCGTCGGTCAGCAGGAAGTTGAGCCGCGAGGCCGGTGCCGCCGCCTCGACCTCGCCGATGAGGTCGGTGACCGCGGCCAGCGGGTCGGCGCCCGCCCGCAGCCGGGCGCGCAGCAGCGCCCACAGCAGCACCGAGTCGGTCGGCGCCTCCAGCGTCAGCAGTTCGGTGACGTCGAGCGCCTTCGCCAGTCCGGCCACCGAACGGGGCCAGCCACGCACGACACCGTTGTGGCTGAACAGCCACCGCCCGTCGGTGAACGGTGCCGCGGCCGCCTCGGTCACCGGCATCCCGGTGGTGCCGTTGCGGGCCGCGGCCACGAACGCCGTGGTCCGGACCGACGCGGCCAGGGCGGGCAGCGTGTCGTCCGTCCACAGAGGAGACTGGCGGCGGTAGCGCTGCGGAGCGCCACCCGGCTCGGGGTACCAGCCGAGGCCGAAGCCGTCGGCGTTGACCGAGCCGCCGCCGCGCATGTCGCGCGGCGCGTACGACTGCACGAGCAGCGCGTGCGGAGCGGTGAACACCGGCTCGGCCGGTGAGACGGGCGCGCCGAGATAAGCGAGATGCCGGCACACGCCGTCAGCTCACCTCGCCGGGCCGGGGGTCGCGGGCGCAGCGGAAGCCGGAGAAGATCTGCCGCCGGATCGGGTAGTCCCAGTTGCGGAACGTCCCGCGGATCGCCGCCGCGTCGGTGCCGAACGACCCGCCGCGCAGCACCTTGTACTCCGGGCCGAAGAACACCTCCGAGTACTCGCGGTACGGGAACGACGCGAAGCCGGGGTACCCGTGGAAATCGGTGCTCGTCCACTCCCACACGTCGCCGATCAGCTGGCGGATCCCCAGCGGCGACTCCCCCGTCGGGTAGGCGCCCGCCTCGGCCGCGCGCAGGTGGCGCTGTCCCAGGTTGGCGTGCTCGGCCGTCGGCTCCTCGTCGCCCCACGGGAAGCGGCGCGAGCGGCCGGTCGCCGGGTCGTGGCGCGCGGCCTTCTCCCACTCGGCCTCGGTGGGCAGCCGCCTGCCCGCCCACGCTGCGTAGGCCTCGGCTTCGTAGTACGACACGTGCACAACGGGCTCTTTCACCGGCACCGGCTCGCGCACGCCGAACCGGGTGCGCCACCAGCCGTCCGGCTCGCGGTACCAGAACCGCGGTGCGGTGATGTCGTGCTCCTGCCGGTAGGCCCAGCCGGCGGCGCTCCAGAACCGGCGCTGGTCGTAACCACCTGACTCCAGGAACTCGACGTACGCGCCGCACGTGACCGGTGTGGTGTCGAGGAAGAACGCCGGGACGTCGACCTCGTGGGCCGGGCGTTCGTTGTCGAGCGCCCACGGCTCGGCCGACGTGCCCATGGTGAACCGGCCGCCCGGCACGAGGACCTCAGCGGGGCGCCGGCCCCGCGGCGCGCGAGGCGGCTCCGGGGCGTGGAGCACCGGTTCGCCCTGGCGCAGCTGGTGCGTGGCCAGCATGGTCTCGTCGTGCTGCTGCTCGTGCTGGGTGATCATGCCGAAGGCGAACGCGCTCTCGGTGAGCCGCCGGCCCTCCAGTGGCGCCTTCTCCAGCACGTCGAACGCCTTCTCGCGGACCTCGCGCACATACGCCCGGGCCTCGGCCGGACCCAGCAGCGGCAGGTCCGGCCGGTCGGCGCGCTTGTGCTGGAACGCGTCGTAGAGGTCGTCGATGTCCGGGCGCAGCGGCTCACGGCCGCCGACGTCGCGGACGAGCCACAGCTCCTCCTGGCTCCCGATGTGCGCGAGGTCCCAGACCAGCGGCGACATGAGCTTCGAGTGCTGGCGCACCAGGTCCTCGTCGTCGACGGCGTCGGTGAGGGCGACGCTTCGGGCCCGTGCCCGCGTGAGGGCTTCGGCCGCGTGGGCCCGCAAGTCCTGCGGGCTCAGCTCGAGCAGCGGGTTGTGCTCGGGGGTGACGCTCATCGCTGGTGACTCCTCGATCCGTTCACGCGTGCACGCACGCTTTCGGCGATCTCGGTGGTGGTTTCGGTGTCCAGACCGGTGGTCCCCAGCTCGGTGATCCCGAGCTCCACCACGTCCTTGGCGACAGCGGCGATGCTGTCGTCCTGCAGCCCGGCACGGGCGGCGTCGGCCCAGCGGCCCGCGACCGGCGCGCACAGCTCGCGCACCTCGTCCACTGTGGACGGGCGGGCGAGCAGCGCCGAGACGAGGGCGACCGGGGGCAGCCACTCCCTTGGCGGCTGGGCGTCGAGGTAGCGGATCTCGAGGTACCCGTGGGGCCGTACCGGGGTGAACATCGTGGTGAGGTGGTAGTCGAGGTCCTCGACGGTCGGCGGGCTCAGGACCGCTGCCGCGCCGCGGCCGCAGATCCAGTCGCCGAACGTCAGTCCGTCGGGCGCGTCCCACGGCCGGTCGCCGCGGGGCAGCACCATGAGCGGCGTGTCCATCATCCGCCGCCCCCAGCCGGCGGCCGGATCGGGCCCGGGGTCGGCCGCGCGCGTGCGCACCGGCTCCGTGTCCATCACCGCGAGCCAGCGCGCCGACTCGGTGCCGGTGTCACGACCGGCACGCACCCGGGAGTTCGCGAAGGTGGCCAGCAGCGGCGGGCCCATGAGGTGCGCCGCCGCCCAGCGGGCCGCGACGTCTTCGCCCTCTCCGACGTCGACGCAGATCTGCAGCCCGGCGGTGCTGCACATCATCGTGATCCCGCCGTCGCCGAGCGGTGCGAACCGCCGCTCCATCGCGGCGTAGCGGGGGGTGTGCAGGACCCGCCGCGGCGGGCGGTGCGCGTCGATGCCCGACTCGCCGAGCTCGAGACCGTGGCGGGCGAGAAGGGTGGTGAGAAAGGAGAGGTCGGCCGAAGCGACTGCGTTCAGCTCACGCAGCGAGGCCTGGGGAAGGGTGGAGATCTCCACCTGGCAGCCGGGCTCGAGACTCACGGGAGAGCCCGCGGGGAGCGGGGCTGCGGGACTGTCGGGGCGCAGGGTCCGCGGGGCGTGCGGACCCAGTGCCGTGGCCAGGACATCGGGATCGAGCGGGCGGGCCGGGTCCTCGGTGTGGTGCACAGTGAACTCGAGCTCCACGCCCAGCAGTCTCGGTGGGCCGTGCTTGAAGCACACCGAGGCGACGTACGCCTCCCCGGCCGCGCGGTCGGCGAGCACCCGCGCAGTCCGGTTCGACGCACTTCCGGACTTTTCCGGAAAATCGTGCACCGCAGTCATCGTTCGCCGTCCGATCGAAGGAGGCCCGCGGGGTGGGACCTCGTGCCTTCGGACGCTACACGCGGGGCCCGACAAAATCAGGGCCACGCAGCCGGGGGCGGCATTCACAAGAATCTCGTAAGGACTACTGACCTGCGTGTTCACCGTGAACATCCCGGATCACCGGGCCATCAGGGTGATCACGGGAGCGCCGGTTCGGTGCCCAGCCCGAGTTCCGCGGCCGCGGCCTGCACCGCGCTGATCACCAGGTGCAGCGCCGGGCGCCGGATCTCCGTGCGCCGGTAGGCGATGGACACGGTCCGCAGCAGGGGCGTCGTCAGCGTGACCACGTCGATGCCCGGCGGGCGCAGCAGCCGCAATCCCAGGTCCGACACCAGCGTGACGCCCAGGCCCGCGCCGACCATCGCCATGGCCGTGGACTGCTCCTCCACCTCGTGGTTGATCTTCGGCGCGAACCCGTGGCGCTGGCACGCCATGCGCATCGCGCGGCCGAAGTGCGACTTGGGGCTCGCGAGGATCCACGGGTGCTCGGCCAGCTCGTCCAGCGACGCCGAACCGCCGGGCACCGCGCCCGCCGGCACCGCGGCGTGCAGCCGCTCGACGGCGACCACGGCGCGTTCCAGCCCGGCGTCCCACTGCATCGGCGCGTCGGAGTAGTCGATCACGAACGACAGGTCGAGGGTGCCGTCGCGGACCGCCTCGGCCGTGTCCTCGGGGGCCAGCTCGCGCGTTTTGAGCTGGATGCCCGGGTACTCGGCGGCCAGCGCCGTGAGCGCCGTCGGCAGCAGGCCCGACGCGACCGACGCCCACACCCCCGCGGTCAGCCGGGCGGACATCGTGCCCTGGGCTTCCTCCAAGGCCAGCGTCGCCCGTTCGACGGACCCCAGGATCTCCTCGGCGTGCTCGGTCAGCAGCACGCCCAGCTCGGTCAGCTGCACGCGCCGGCCGAGCCGTTCGAACAACTTCGCGCCCACGTCCCGTTCGAGCTGCGCCAGCTGCTGCGACACGGCCGAAGCCGTGTAGTGCAGCGCGGCCGCGGCAGCGGTCACCGTCCCCCGGCGCCGCAGCTCCCGGAGCATCCGCAGGCGGTGCAACGAAAGCTCCATGCAGGAACCCTAAACAACTTCGTGCAGCTTCGTTAAATGGACGCGAAGCCGGGTCCACCAGCACCCTCGAATGCGGCGGCCGACCCGGGCCGCCCCCGACTCCTGGAGGTGAGTGGCCCGATGCTTCCGCAGAACGCCGAACCGTTGATGAGGCTGACGTGGACCGACCCCGTCACCGGCGCGCACGGCTACCTGGTCGTGCACAGCCTCGTGTCCGGCGTCGCCACGGGTGGCACGCGGATGCGGGCGGGCTGCACCATGGGCGAGGTCGAGGACCTCGCGCGCGGGATGGCGAACAAGACGGCCACGTTCAACCTCCCGGTCGGCGGCGCCAAGGGCGGCCTCGACTTCGACCCCAAGGACCCGCGGGCCTTCGGTGTGCTCACGCGGTTCTGCGAGTTCCTGCGCCCGTGGCTCGACGCCTGCTGGGTGACGGCCGAGGACCTCGGCGTGCCGCAGCACCTCATCGACTTGGTGTTCGAGAAGCTCGGGCTCGAGCAGTCCTACCACGCCGCGATCCACCGTTCGGCCGACCCGGCGCGCACACTGCGCCGCGTGCAGGCGGGCCTCAACGCCCCCGTGCCGGGCGGGCTGCTGCTGGGTGACGTGATCGGCGGTTACGGCGTCGCGCAGGCCTGCCTCGGCGCCGCGGCCGCGTGGGGCTGGGACAGCGGCGAGACGACCGTCGCGATCCAGGGCATCGGCACCATGGGTGGTGGCGCCGCCTGGTACCTGCACGAAGCGGGCGTGAAGGTGGTCGCGGTGGCCGACGCCGCCGGCACCCTGCACGATCCGGCGGGTCTGGACATCCCGGCGCTGCTGGAGCTGCGCGACCGCTTCGGCGAGGTGGACCGCACAAGGCTGCCCGAGGGCGTGCGCACGCTGCCGCGCGAAGCGATCGTCTCGACCGACGCCGACATCCTCGTGCCCGCCGCGATCTCGTACGCGCTGCACGTGGACAACGAGAACCTCGTGAAGGCCAAGGTCGTCGTGGAAGCCGCCAATGCCGCCACGACCCCGGAGGCCGAGGCCGCTCTGTCCGCCCGCGGCGTCGCGGTGATCCCCGATTTCGTCGCGAACGCGGGCGCCGCGGCCTGGGCGTGGTGGCTGCTGCTTGGCGAGGTGGGCGCCGACCCGGCCGACTCGTTCCTGCGGCTGCGCACGGAGATGCAGGCGAAGGTGGCACTGCTGCTGGCCGAGTGGCACCTCGACCGCGTCCCGCCTCGCGTCACCGGCCTGCGGCTGGCCGAGGAGACGCGCGCCGCGAGGGCCGCGGACGCCCAGGCGGACGAGGGCGCGCCGGCGCTGCTCATCCCGTAGAGCCGGGGGTCGCGCGGTGTCCCGGACCGGGGCGGGGCACCGCGCGAAGCTTCCCCGGCCGCTGATCGGTGCCCGGCCGTCAGGCGGCGAGCCGGCCGAGGGTGGCCACGACGGCCTCGGCCAGGGATCCGGTGTCCGCGGTGTGCCGGAGTCGGAGACCAGCCCGGATTCGGCGTCCCGCAAGGGTGCTTGAGACGGGCCCTTCCTCGCCGGGCCGCCGGCGGCAACCACCGCCGACCCGAAGTCCATCGGGTGCCGGAATCGGCGAACGGCACCAGCTCCCGCTCGTCGAGCGCGGGTCCCAGCAGGAAACTGTCCTGGACCTGTCCCGCCCGGCCGTCAGGCGGCGAGCCGGTCGAGCGTGGCCACGACGGCCTCGGCCAGGGATCCGGTGTCCGCGGTGTGCCCGGAGTCGGAGACCAGCACCAGTTCGGCGTCCGGCAGGGCGTGGTCGAGCAGCCACGGCGTGCCGGCGAGATTGCCGAGGTCGAGGAAGCCCTGCGGGAGCACCGTGGGGATCCCGGCGAGCAGGTGGGCGTCGCGCAGGATGGCGCCGTCGGTGGAGAAGCAGGTGTTGGCGACGTAGTACGTCACGAGGCGGGCGAACGCGAGCCGGTAGGCCGGATCGGCGAAGCGCGGCGAGGGGAATTCCCGAGACAGGATCGCGTCCTCCCACTCGCACCAGCGGCGGGCGGCCGGTTCGTGGACGGCGGGATCGGGATCCATCAGCAGCCGGTGGTAGGCACGAGCGAGGTCGCCGTCGCGGTCTTGCGCGGGGACGCCGTCGCGGAACTTGGCGAACGCCTGGGGGAAGACCGCGCCGCGCCCGCGTGTGAGCAGGTCGAGCTCGGACTGCCGGTCGGTGGCGAGGCTCAGCAGCACCAGCTCGCTCACGCGGTTCGGGTGGCGTTGGGCGTACAGCAACGAAAGTGCCGAGCCCCACGAACCGCCGGGCAGCAGCCAGCGGTTGATGCCCAGGGTGGTGCGCAGCAGCTCCCCGTCGGCGATCAGGTGGGGAGTGGTGTTCGCGGAGAGGTCGGCGACCGGTTCGCCGGCGTGCGGGGTGCTGCGGCCGCAGCCGCGCTGGTCGAACAGCACCACGCGGTAGCGCGCGGGGTCGAAGAACCGGCGGTGCCCGGGGTGCAGCCGGCGCCGGGGCCGCCATGCACCACCAGCGCCGGTTTGCCGTCCGGGTTGCCGCACTCCTCCCAGTACACGGAGTGGCCGTCGCCGGCGTGGAGCCGGCCCGTGCGGTACGGGGTGATCTCGGGGTACAGGCCGGGCATCGTCAGTCCAGTTCGGTGGCCAGTTCGCGCAGCGTCCGGCACAGGTCGGCCGGCGCGGCGGGGCCGAGATGGATCACGGCGTCCGCGCCGACACCGGTGGTGTAGCTGAAGTAGCGGCCCCAGTCCGTGTCGGCGTAGTGCAGCGGCGCCGCCAGGCACACGCGGCGGCCCACTTCGTCGCGGCGGGCGGCGTACAGCTCACCGCTGCCGTGAACGGGGCGCTGCACCAGCCTGACGAGGTCGGCGAGCGCCGGCGCCGGCGCGTCCGCGTCATCGCCGCCGCGGGCGGCGTCCGCGAGGTCGGAAACCCGGACCGAACGCGGGCTTCCGCCGCCCGCACCGACGTGCGGGAGCTGCTCGACGAAGGTCTCGACCAGCCGCTGCCGGTCGATCTCCTGCACACCCACCTGCTCGCCGTCGGACACCGCGAGCACGGCCTGCAACCCGCCGGCCGCGACGAGCACGCCGTAGGTGCGCCCGTCGACGGAAACCCACCCGTAGTACTCCCGGGCGGGCCGGGCCAGCAGCGGCAGCCAGTCGAGGAACGCGACGGTGGCGCGGCCACGCGCGTCGACGAGGCCGGCTTCGGCGAGCGCGGCGTCGATGCGCTTGGCCGCTTCCTCGCGTTCGAGGTCGGACAGCCACACGGGCTCGGGCCGCAGGGTCACGTGCAACGAGCCCACCTGCTCG
The DNA here is from genome assembly GCF_016889705.1 of Amycolatopsis sp. FDAARGOS 1241. Classification (NCBI taxonomy): domain Bacteria; kingdom Bacillati; phylum Actinomycetota; class Actinomycetes; order Pseudonocardiales; family Pseudonocardiaceae; genus Amycolatopsis; species Amycolatopsis sp. FDAARGOS 1241. The sequence goes on along the minus strand of NZ_CP069526.1, from coordinate 3,864,137 downwards.
CGTTCGGCCAGCGCCGCGAGCGCCTCGAGAGGCACGTCGACCCGTCTCGCCACCGCCGTCACTCGCCGATGACCGGCGGGATCGTCCGCTGGTCGGTGCCGAAGAGGGCGTCGGGGTCGGCTTCGACGAGGTAGTCGGGACGGCGGTGTTCGGCGTCCTCCTCCTCTTCCCCGCGACGGCCGGCCCCACTCGCGGATCCCATCGGCCCGCCCCGGCCCGCCGACGCTCCTCGCGCCGCGGCCGCTTCCTCGGCGGCGACCCCCTTCGGACCACGGGCGCCGGACCGTGCGCCGGCGCCACCGCGCGAGCCACCCGGCTCCCCCGCACCGCCGGGCCGGCCGCCGGCCACCCCGCGCCCCGGCGAGCTTTCCGGGCTGCCGCCGACCAGCCCGGCCGGACCGGGAACGGACGTCGCTCCGGTGTCCGGGACGAAGAGCGTGCCACCCGGGCGGCCGGGCCCGAACGGCTGGTCCGGACCGCCCAGCACCCGCGTGCCGGGCGGCGGGAGCGTGTCGGTGCCGCCGGTGCTGCTCTGCGCCGTCGTGGTGCCGGCCGGGTCGTGCGCGCCCCCGGCGTGCGGACCTCCGGTGCTGCTCGTGTCGTGCCCGCCCGTGGTGGCGTGGTTGCCAGTGGCGTGGTTTCCGGTGCCGGGGGGCGTGGACGTCGCGGTGCCGGTGGTCTGGACGCCGGTCGCCGCGGTGTGGTCCGTCGTCGTGCCGGCCGTCGAGGTGCCCGGCGTCGTCGTTCCCCCGCCGCCGGGGAGGGTCACCTGCCCCGACGGCGCCGGCGTCGACAGCCTAATGGCCGCGCCGTCGGACTCGAGCGTGCCGTACTGCGTCGGCAGCACCGACTTCGTGCTCGTGGTGACCCCGTTGTACTGGTCCATCACGCGCACGTTCGTGTCGTTGGCGGCGTTGTACTCGTTCAGCTTGTCCTGGTAGGAGTTCTGGTCGTGGGCCGCCATGAACGGCCCGGCGATCGGGATGGCAGCCTTCAGCCCCGTCGTCCACGGGTTGGGCTTGTCCGGCTTCGGCGGCACCTCGACCACCGCGTGGCTCGACTCCTCGAAGCTGCCGGCCTGCATTTCGACCGACGCGTTGGTCATGTCGAGCGGGTCCGCCGTGTTCGCGAACGCCTTCTCCAGCGGTCCCGCGCCGGCGTTGGCGGCGTCGGCCGCGTCGCCCTGCCACGACTTCGCCATGCGGTCCTGGAGATCCTTGATGCTCTGCGCCCGCTCCAGGTACGCCGAAGACAGCTGCTGCACCTGCGTGGCCGCGGCACGCAGCCCCGAGGTGTTGCCGTTTCTGAAGTTGTCGTAGATCTGCTTGCCGTCCACCTAAGCCCCCTTGAGTGTGCCGACGACGGCGGCCGCCACGGTTTCCGCGACGTGGCAGGAATCCTGCTCGCCCTGGTACCCCAGCGCGGCGACCGAGAAGACGAGGTCGTCGGCGATGCCGACGTCGAGGCCGCAGTCGCCCTGCGCACGGCGGTCCCGCAGTCCCGTGTAGACGGCGGGGTACCCGGCGACCGCGGGCGCGGGTGCGAGGAACCCGACCTGCCCGGCGGCTTTGCCCTGGTACAGGCCCGAAAGCCCACCGATGCCGCGATCGCGGTTGCCGGTGAGCAGTCCCACTTGGACGCTCAGTCCCCCGGCGCCGATCAGCCAGCCGCAGTACGGGCCGGCGGAGGTGTCCGCGGCGGCCGCGGTGTGCGGCTCGCCGGGGCTGCTGTATCCCAGGGGCGCGAGCACCGAGGGTGGCACGGTCCGGCACGGGTCGCCCACATACGCGGACACGTCCAGCGGGTGGTCGACCCGCGCAACAGCGGGATCCGGCGCGCCGGAGTTCGCCGGGGAACTCGCCGACACCGCCGCGGGCTGTGCGGCGCCCCCGGTCGCGGCGGAGCACGCGACGAGCACAGCCGAACCGAGGACCACGGCGCACCCGAGGGCCGCCGGTCGAGCGAACTCGGCCACGGTCACCGGGCCTGTGCGAACGTGTCGCCGGCCACCTGGTCGGCGGCGACGGTCTTGCCGCGGGCCGCCTTGAGCTTCTCGACGTAGCCCTGCACGTACTTGCGCATCGACTCGTTCTGGTCCTCGAGCGCCCGCAGCGAGTCGAGCCCGGTGCCGGCGTAGCCGGTGCTGGCCGGGTCGGTGCCGGGCGCGCGGAGGTTGTCGGAGATGGCGCGGATGGTCTGGGCGTCCTCGGTGATCTTCGTGAGCTGGTCCTCCCACAGCCCGATCACGGTGTCGAGCTCCGCGAGGTCCATCTCGAACGTGCCGCCGCCACCGCCGCCGTACACGGGAGCGCGGCCGGCCACGTCGCCGAAGACGGTTTGCGCCGCACGGCCTGCTTCGCCGATGATCAAGGCCGATCCCTTTCCCCAGTCTCACTCACCGTGATCACGCACAGCGTAGTCACCGGCCCCGTCCGTGTCAGCAGAACGTGGCCAAGGTGAGACGAAGAACGGCAGGGCGCGGTTCCGGCAACTCGGGGTCACAGTACGTACGTACGGATTGCGAAAGCCCCGTCCCAGATGTCAGGATTCGAGGATGCCACGGGTCAGCCAGGATCACCTCGACGCACGCCGGCGCCAGATCCTCGACGGTTCGCGCGTGTGCTTCGCCCGCTACGGGTACGAGGGTGCCACAGTTCGCCGCCTCGAAGAGGCCACGGGGCTCTCGCGCGGGGCGATCTTCCACCACTTCCGCGACAAGGAGTCGCTGTTCCTCGCCCTCGCCGAGGACGACGCGGTGCGGATGGCCGACGTCGTGGCCGAGCAGGGCCTCGTGCAGGTCATGCGTGAGCTGCTCGCCGGCGACAGCGAGCACCCCGCCGACTGGCTCGGCACGCGCCTGGAGGTCTCGCGCCGCCTGCGGACCGACCCGGAGTTCCGCGCGCGCTGGGCCGAGCGCTCCGAGCAGCTGACCACCGCGACCCGCGAACGCCTCACGCGCCAGCGCGAAGCGGGCAACCTGCGCGACGACGTGGACGTCGACGTGCTCACCGCGTTCCTCGAACTCGTCCTCGAAGGCCTGGTCTCGCACTTGGCGATGGGCCTGCCCGGCGACGACCTCGGCCCGGTGCTCGACCTGGTCGAGGAGACCGTCCGCCGGCACCGGCCCGGCGCCACCCGATAGATTTCCGCGCTGCGCGACCCGGGAATTCGTGTTGAATGTGCCCGTGCACCTCCTCGACGCCCACGCGCGAGCCCTCGAAGTGTTCGACCGGGCCGTGCACGAAACCGGCCCCGCCGACTGGCGGCGCGCCACCCCGTGCGCCGGGTGGTCCGTCCGCGACCTGGTCAACCATCTCGTGGCCGAACAGCTGTGGGCGCCGTTGCTGCTCGACGGTGCCACTTTGGACGACGTCGGCGACCGCTTCGACGGCGACGTGCTCGGCGACGACCCGGTCGCGGCGTGGGAGACGGCCGCCGCGGCCGCGCGCGAAGCGTGGGTCGCGCCGGGCGTGCTGCAGCGCACCGTGCACGTCTCCTTCGGACTGATCCCCGCCGAAGAGTACGGCTGGCAGATGGTGCTCGACCTCGCGGTGCACGGCTGGGACCTCGCGATGGCGCTCGGCAAGCCCAACCCGGTGCCGTCCGACCTGGCCGCGCACCTGCTCGAGGTGCTGCGTCCGATGGTCGACGACTGGCAGGGCATCGGCCTGTTCGACCCGCCGGTCGCGGTGGGCCGCGGCGCGAGCGCGGCGACGCGGCTGGTCGCACTGCTGGGCCGCCGGCCGCGCTGAGCCGTCCGACACACGGCGCACTCCCCCGGCGCTCGTCGGGCACACGTTAGGATTGTCGGCATCGTCGCAGTACAAGCCGATTCATCTTCGCTAGGAGTGACTCCACACGTGCGCGCCGCGCAGTCGCCCGGTGACAGTACCGGGCCGGGTCGACGACCCGGCTTCCCGCCAGCCGCCCCCTCGCCCTCCGTGGGCGGTGCGGCATGACCCACGTCCTGCTCTCCGTCCTCGGCGTGTTCCTGTTCGTCCTGCTCACGATCGGCACCGGCCTCGCCGTCGCCGCGGAGTTCTCGCTCACCGCGCTTGAGCGCAGCACGGTCGAGGCCGACGTCCGCCAGAACGGCGACCGCCGCTCGCTCGCGGTGCAGAAGGCCCACCGCACGCTGAGCTTCCAGCTCTCCGGCGCGCAGGTCGCGATCACGCTGACCACGCTGGTCACCGGTTATCTGGCCGAGCCGCTCATCGGCGAGCTCGTGCGCCCGCTCTTCGACTCGGTGGGGTTCTCCACCGCCGTCGCCGCCGGCATCTCGGTGGTCGTCGCGCTGGTCCTGGCCACGTTCCTGTCGATGATCCTCGGCGAGATGGTGCCGAAGAACATCGCGATCGCGCGCCCGCTGATCACGGCTCGCGCCGTCACCGGCTACCACTCGAAGTTTTCGGCGCTGTTCCGCTGGCTCATCACGCTGATGAACAACAGCGCCAACTTCGTGGTGCGCAAGTTCGGTGTGGAGCCGCAGGAAGAACTGCGGTCGGCGCGCTCCCCGCAGGAGCTCGGCTCGATCGTGCGCTCCAGCGCCGAGAGCGGGAAGCTCGACACGTCCACGGCGGAGCTGCTGGACCGGTCGCTGCGCTTCGGCGAGCGCACCGCGGAGGAACTGATGACCCCGCGGGTGCAGGTTGAGTCGCTGACCGTCGACGACACGATCAACGACCTCATCGAGATCTCGCGCCGCACCGGGTTCTCGCGGTTCCCCGTGTACCGCGAGGACCTCGACGATGTGCAGGGCGCCGTGCACGTCAAGCAGGTGTTCGCCGTCGCGGCCGACGAACGCGCGACCGTCCCCATCGCCTCGGTGATGCGCCCGGTCCCGACCGTGCCCGAATCGCTCTCGGGCGACGACCTGCTCAACCGCCTGCGCGACTCGCGCTACCAGCTCGCCCTCGTCGTCGACGAATACGGCGGCACGGCGGGACTCGTGACGCTCGAGGACGTGGTCGAGGAGATCATCGGCGACGTCCGCGACGAGCACGACGAGCGCGAAGCCCCGGCCTCGCAACAGGTCGGCTCCGACAGCTGGCTGGTGTCCGGCCAGCTGCGCTCGGACGAGGTCAGCGAGGTCACCGGGTTCCGCATGCCCGACGGCGACTACGAGACCATCGCCGGCCTGATCCTGGAGCGGCTCGGCCGCATCCCCGCCGAGGGTGACGCGGCCGTGGTCGACGGCTGGCGGCTCACCGTCACGTGCATGGACCGGCACCGGATCGCCGAGGTCGAGGTGCGGCCCGTCGAGCCGGTGGCCGAACCGCAGACCGCCGGGCACGAGGTGATCGCGTGAACGACTGGCTGAACATCGCCCTCGTCGTGGTGCTGCTGCTGGCGAACGCGTTCTTCGTCGGCGCCGAGTTCACCCTGATCTCCTCGCGCCGCGACCGGCTGGAAGCGTTGCTGGAACAGGGGAAGACGCGCGCGAAGATCGTGATCGGCGCGAGCATGCACGTGTCGCGCATGCTCGCCGGCGCGCAGCTGGGCATCACCATCTGCTCGCTGCTGCTGGGCCGGCTGGGCGAACCCGCGGTGGCGCACCGGCTCTCCGGGTTCTTCGACCTGCTCGGGCTGCCCCAGCAGGTGCTGCACCCGGTGTCGTTCGCGATCGCGCTGGCGTTCATCACGATGCTGCACGTGCTCGTCGGCGAGATGGTCCCGAAGAACCTCGCGATCGCCGAGCCGGAGCGGCTCGCGCTGTGGCTGGTCCCGGCGCACGTCGCGTGGGTGAAGCTCGCGAACCCGGTGATCTGGTTCCTGAACTTCGTGGCGAACTCGATCCTGCGCCTGGTGAAGGTGGAACCCAAGGACGAGCTGGAGACGGCCTACACGTCCGACGAGCTGGCCGAGCTGCTGAGCGAGTCGCGCCGGGAAGGCCTGCTGGACCAGTCGGAGCACCAGCGGCTCTCGCAGACGCTGTCGTCGGTCGCGAAGACCGTCTCCGACGTGCTGGTGCCGACCGCGCAGCTCACGACCCTCCCTTGTGGACCGACGCTCGGCGACGTCGAGCGCGCGGTGTCCTCCACCGGGTTCTCGCGTTTCCCGGTCTGCACCGACGACGGCACGCTCACCGGCTACATCCACGTGAAGGACGTGCTCGACCTCGTGGGTCAGAGCCCGGACACGAGCGTGCCGGACTCGAAGACGCGCCCGCTCACCGAACTGCGCGCCGACGCGCGGCTGGACGTGGCGCTTTCGGCCATGCGCAAGGAAGGCAGCCACCTCGCGCGGGCGCTCGACGCCGCGGGCCACGCCGTCGGGGTCGTCGCGCTCGAGGACCTCGTCGAGGAGTACGTGGGCACCGTGCGCGACGGCACCCACGTGATGGCATGACCGGGCCGGTCGTGCTCGCCGAGCCGCAGTGGCGGGCCCGGGAACGGGCCCACGTCCAGCGGATGCGGGCGTGGATCGCCCCGCACCAGGAGCGCCGGGCGCGGGGCGAGAAGCACCCGGTGCTCGACTTCCTGTTCACGTACTACTCGTACCGGCCCGGTCACCTCGAGCGCTGGCAACCGGGCCCGGGCGTGGTGCTCGCCGGCCCGGGCGCGCGCCGGTTCCTCGACCGGCCCGCCTATGTCGAGACCGACGACGGCGTGACGCTCGACCCGGCCGCGTTCACCGGCCGCCGCGTGAGCACCGCGGAGTTCGTGCTGCGGCTGCTCGACGCCACCGCGTCGCGCTCGCCGCGCCTGAGCTGCTTCGGGCTGCACGAGTGGGCGATGGTCTACGGCGAACCCGCGGCGGAGGTGCGCCACTCGCAGGTACCGCTGCGCCTGGGCTCGGCCGGGACCGACCGCGTGGTGGAGGCGCTGGAGATCCGCTGCGGCCACTTCGACGCCTTCCGGTTCTTCACCCCGCCCGCGCGGCAGCGCAACACGCTCGAGCCGGCGCGCGAGAACCAGGTCGAGTTCGAGCAGCCGGGCTGCCTGCACGCCAACATGGATCTGTTCAAGTGGGCTTACAAGCTCGACCCGTTCGTCCCAGCCGAGCTGGTGGCCGACTGCTTCGAGCTCGCGGCCGACATCCGCGAACTCGACATGCGGGCGAGCCCGTATGATCTTGCCGGGTACGGCTACTCGGCCGTCCGCATCGAGACACCGGAGGGTCGGGCGGAGTACGCCCGTGCGCAGGGCGCTTTCGCGCGCCGCGCGGCACCGTTGCGAGCTCGGCTGATCGAGCACTGCCGTCACCTGCTCGGCGGCAATAGGTGAATTGGGCACAGACCGTGCAACTGTGAGTCATGTTATTCACCCAGGGTCGCTAACCTGTTAGAGTGATAACGGTTTAATTGCGTAGCAGCGCGTGTGCGCACATCTCGAAAGGACAACGATGGGGCGACACAGCCTGGCCGAAGAGCCGGTGCCGCACCCTCTCGATCCGCCGAAGCGCCCCCAGGGCCGCAGCGAGACGACCGGTTCCCACCGCATCGTCGCCGCGAAGGCTCCGCGCCGCCGGATCGCCAAGTGGCCCCTCGCCTGCCTGGGACTCGTCATCCTGGTCGCGGTCGGTGTCTTCGGCTGGAACTACGCCGACAGCGTCCTGAACAACCGCGCCGAGGCCCAGGCCGCCACGTGCACCGGAACGCGCACGACCGTGCGGGTCGTCGTCACCCCGCAGATCGCCCAACCGGTCGACACCGCCGCGGCCCGCTGGAACTCCGACCTCACGCAGAGCCACGGCGCGTGCGTGCACGTCGACGTCGAGAGCAAGCCCTCCGCCGACGTGCTCAACGCCCTGACGGGCAAAACCGACGTCGCGACCATCGGCGGCCTGCCCGACGGCTGGATCCCCGAGTCGTCGTACTGGATCACGCAGCTCACGAACGCGAAGCCGGCGCTCATCGGCGCGCCGCCGATGTCGATCGGCTCCGGCAAGCCCGCCGACTACCCGTTCGTGGGTCTGGTGGGCTCATCGCTCGGCGGGCCGGCGACCGACGAGAACCAGCAGCGCGCCACGCAGACCTTCCGCGCGTACCTCAAGGAACCTGCGCAGCTGGCGGCCTTCGCGGCGGCCGGCATCCGCGCGGCCTGACCTCCGAACGCGACCAGCGGCCGGTCCCGGACACCGGGGCCGGCCGCTGGTCGCGGGTGCTCAGCCGAACGCTTCGGGGTCGGCGCCCGTGCGGCGGCCTTCGTCGAGCTCGGCCAGCGCGACGAGGTCGTCGTCGGCGAGCTCGAAGTCGAACACCGCGAAGTTCTCTTGGATCCGCGAGGGCGTCACCGACTTCGGGATGGCGATGATCCCCTGCTGCAGGTGCCAGCGCAGCACCAGCTGAGCCGGCGACTTGCCGTACTTCGCCGCGAGCGAGGTGAGCACGCGCTCGCCCAGCAGCCGCCCGCGCGCGAGCGGGCTCCACGCCTCGGTGGCGATCCCGTACTCGGCGTGGAAGGTGCGCAGCGGCAGCTGCTGCAACCACGGGTGCAGCTCCACCTGGTTCACGGCCGGAACCACGTCGGTCTCGTCGAGCAGCCGCCGCAGCTGCGGGATGCCGAAGTTCGACACCCCGATCGCACGCACGCGGCCGTCGCGGTAGAGCCGCTCCAGCGCGCGCCAGGTCTCGACGTAGCGATCCAGCCGCGGCTGCGGCCAGTGGATGAGGTAGAGGTCGACCTGCTCGAGCCCGAGTTGGGCCGCACTCCGGTCGAAGGCGCGCAGGGTGCTGTCGTAGCCGTGAGAGTCGTTCCACACCTTGGTGGTCACGAACAGCTCTTCCCGTGGCAGGCCCGACGCGCGGACGGCCGCGCCGACCTCGGCCTCGTTGCCGTAGAGAGTGGCGGTGTCGATGCTGCGGTAACCTGCTTCGATCGCCGCCGCGACGACCTTCTCCGCCTGCGCGGCGCGGACCTGGTAGACGCCGAACCCGAGCTGCGGGATCGGCACGGAGTTGTTCAGGGTGAGCAGGGGCGGGTTGGCCATGAAGGCGGGATCCTCACTGCGGTGTCCTGGGGTGCACCGACGATCCTTCCACTCCTCGCGCGCCCCGGCCCAGCACCTCGCCGTCCGGCGTGTTCAGCCCTCCCGCGAGCGCAGGTACCGCGCCGTCCCGGGGTCCGCGGGGTAGAACGACTCGATGACCAGTTCGGCCACGGTGACGTCGAGCGGCGTACCGAAAGTGGCCACGGTGCTGAAGAACGTCAGCTCGGTGCCGCGGTGCACGTAGCGCAGCGGGACGAAGATGTCGCCGGGCCCGGGCATCTCGACCTCCGGCACGGGCTGATCGCACGGGTACCCGCGCAGTTCCGCGAGCAGTTCGGCGAGCTCGGCGTCGGCGGTGCTCTCGACCTGCCGGCGCAGCCGGCCGAGCAGGTGGGCGCGCCACTCCCCCAGGTTCAGGATGCGCGGCGCCATGCCGTCGGGGTGCAGCGTGGCCCGCAGGACGTTGACCGGGGCGGCCAGCAAGTCCGGTGCCACCCCCTCGACGAGCAGGCCGAGGCTGCTGTTGGCATCGACCAGGTTCCAGCCGCGGTCGACGACGGCCGCGGGGTACGGGTCGTGGCCGGTGAGCAGCTGCCGGACCGCGTCACGCACCGCCGTCAGCTCCGGCGCGGTCAGCTCGCTCTCGCCGTACGCGGGCGCGTAGCCGGCCGCGAGCAGGAGCCGGTTGCGTTCGCGCAGCGGGACGTCGAGGTGCTCGCCGAGGCGCAGCACCATCTCGCGGCTCGGCTGGGACCGACCGGTCTCGACGAAGCTCAGGTGGCGCGTGGAGACGTCCGCCGCGATAGCGAGGTCGAGCTGGCTGATGCGGCGCCGGTCGCGCCACTCCCGCAGGAGCTCGCCGACCGCGCGCCGCGTGGGGGCCTTCACCGAAGTCGTCACGGGTCCGACGCTACGGCCCGCGGCGGCCCGGGGCCATTACCCCGGGGGTAATCGGCGGGTGCGGGTTTCGGGCCGGGCGGGCGTTACCTCCCGCGTAATCGACGGATGGCGCCGGCCGCAGCAGTCTTGGCGGCACGCCGGACGACGAACCCGTTGTCCGCCAAGCAGAGGGAGAGCACCCGTGTCCGATGTGACCACCACCGTCGAGCAGTACATCGCCATCTGGAACGAGACCGACGCCGAGCGCCGGCGCGCCCTCGTCGCCGAAGTCTTCACGCCCGACGTGTCCTACACCGACCCGCTCGGCGCCGTCACCGGCCACGACGGCATCGACGGCTTCATCGGCGGTGCGCAGGCGCAGTTCGCCGGGTTGACGTTCAGCCTGCCGGAGGCACCGGACGCGCACCACGACCTGGCGCGCTTTCACTGGTACCTCACGGCGCCGGGTGCCACCGAGCCCCTCGCCATCGGTTTCGACGTCGTCGAACTCGCCGACGGCCGCATCACCAAGGTGCACGGGTTCCTGGACAAGATCCCGGGCTGACGTGCCGCGCGAGAGCGGCGGGCTCGCCCGGACGCGGGTCCGCCGCCGCGTCGGTCCACTGTGGACGGATGCGCGGTTCAGACCAATGCGGGAGCCGTGATCCTGGCGCGAAACGATCACCCGTTCCGCCGCATGAGGTCTGAACCACCCGGAACGACCCTTCACAGACCCGGCGCGACAGCCAGGTCCGTGGTCCTCCCCACTCTGTCCGTACCCCTTGGGGCGCCTGAGAGTTTCACCCGCGTGGATTGCCGGGCTTGCACCGTCGGCGGAACCGGCTGGTGGTCTCCAACCGGCCCACTTTCCAGAGGCGTCTCGTCCGCGCGGTCCGGGGTGCCTGAGAGGTTCCGGGGAGGACTTGCTCCTTCGGCGCCGAGCTCGTGGATGCCGGCTCGGTCTCTCCCGCGCGGGTTCGTCGACCGCACGCTCAGTCTAGCGCGCCTTCGCGGGCGGTGATCACCCGGTGCGGCGGGAGTTGCGGCGCTGGGTGAGCTCGTCCGGAACGACCGATTCGATCACGCCGCCGTCGGCCCGTTCGGCCGGGAACTCGTGGATGGTTCCGCTGATCTCCTGCATCGCGCCGCTGACCGCGATGCCGAACACACCCTGGCCGCCCTGGAGCAGATCCACGATCTCCTCCGGTGAGGTGCACTCGTACACCGTGGTTCCGTCGGAGAAGAGGGTGACGCGGGCCAGGTCGCGGACCCCGCGCACGCGCAGGTGATCGACCGCGACGCGGATGTTCTGCAGCGAGACCCCGGTGTCCAGCAAGCGCTTCACGACCTTGAGGACCAGGATGTCCTTGAACGAGTACAGCCGCTGCGAGCCCGAGCCGTGGGCGGTGCGGATGCTCGGCGCGACCAGCTTCGTCCGGGCCCAGTAGTCGAGCTGCCGGTACGTGATCCCCGCGATCTGGCACGCGGCCGGGCCGCGGTAGCCGACCAGCTCGTCCGGAAGGGAGGAGTCGGGGAACAGCTCGCCCTGCTCGCCATCGGCGGCACGAACGGGCGGCCTCTCCGGACTACCAGCCTCGACCACGCAAGCCTCCCTTCGCCCGACCTGGTGGCCGGCGAACGACAGCCGGTCGAGCCCAGGAGCGGGATCGGCCGGGGTGAACCGCCGCGACCGCGCTCCGGTCGGAGAATCACATCGTGGCGATTTACCGCCTTCGACGGTAAGGCCGCGTTGCGGACCGGTCAACGCGACGCGCGGCGTACCTCCAGCTCGTCTCGGGGCTTTGGTCCGTTCGCCGTACGAGTTGACATGGCTTATCCAGCCAAGTAACTATTTACTCATGCGAGTAAACCTCGACACGCAGGCCGAGCTGGGCCTGAGCGTCACCGAGGCGACCACGCGAGCGCAGATCATCGGCGCGACCATCGCGACGATCGCCGATCACGGCTACGCGCGCACGACGTTCGCCAAGATCAAGGACCGTGCGGGGCTCTCCAGCACTCGCATGATCAGCTACCACTTCACGAACAAGGCCGGGCTGATGCAGAACGTGCTGAGCACGGTGTCCGAGACGAAGGCGATGTTCCTCCAGGAGCGCACCCACGGCATCGACCCCGGTGACCGGCCGCGGAACCTGCGAGCGCACATCGAGACGTCAGTGGCGTTCCTGCGCGAATACCCCGAGTGCGTCAAGGTGCTCGGTGAGCTGTCGGCGAATGCCGGCGACGCGGACGGCTGGGCCATGACGTCGGTGCTGGTGGGCGAGCTGCGCGTGGGCGCCGTGCAACGCCAGCTCAGGCAGGGGCAGGCCGAAGGGGCGTTCGGCGAGTTCGCGCCGGAGGTGATGGCGATGTCGATCGCCCAGGCCATCGACGGTGTGGCGGCGGCGTACGCGGCGGACCCGTCGATCGACCTCGACCGCTACGGGCGGGAGGTCGCGGACCTGTTCGAACGGGCGACGGCCCCGAAGCGCTGATGTCGGCGCGAACGCGGGGGGACGACCGCGCTCGCGCCGGCGGCACGGCTCAGGTGTCGGCGCCGCGGAAGTCTTCCGGGGAGACGGAGTCGAGGAACTCGCGGAACTTCTCGACCTCGTCCTCCTGCTCGTCCGGGATGATCAGGCCGGCTTCCTCCAGCACCGCGTCGACCGCGTGGATGGGGACGCCGATCCGCAGCGCCAGCGCGACCGAGTCGCTCGGGCGGGCGGACACCCGGATGTCACCGTCGAAGACCAGCTCGGCGAAGAACGTGCCTTCTTTCAGATCGGTGATCACGACCTGCTCGAGTTCGCGGCCGAGCGCGCCGATGACGTCTTTGAGCAGGTCGTGGGTCAGTGGCCGGGCGGGCCGGACTCCCTGCTGCTCCAAGGCGATCGCGGTCGCCTCGACCGACCCGATCCAGATCGGCAGGTACCGCTCGCCCTCGGTCTCCCGCAGCAACAAGATCGGCTGATTGTGGGGCAGCTCCACCCGCACACCGACGACGCGCATCTCGCTCATCGGGTTTCGCCTCCCTCTCGTGCACACGGGCTGCAGCGCGGTGAGACGTACTCGCGCCGTTGGGTTCGACGCTACCCGTCCTCAGGGCACTGTGCTCGCTAGTGGCGGACTTTCTCGGTTCGCTGCGCCGCAAACCGTCTCTCACGGTACGGCATGCAGAGCCCAACATTCAGGCATTGACAAGTGATGTGAACGGCTTCTCGGCCCGATGTGTCCGGTTCAGCCACCGGTGACACCCCGGATACCCGCCTTCACGAGGAGCGTGTGCAGCGTCACCGACAGCGCCGCGAGCTCCCGGACCACCTCGTCGGCCCGGGCTTTCGCGTCCTCGTCACGGTGGCGATACACCGGGGTCACGATCTGCTCGAGGAGCCCGACCTCGCGGTCGGCCGCCGCGCGGAAGGCACGCAGGTGTCTCGGCTCGATACCGAATTCGGTCATCGCCTTCACCGTGCGCGCGATCAGCACCGTGTCGGGCCCGAAGAACCCGGCCGCGCCCGGCCGCACGAGACCGTACTGCTGCAGTTCGGCGAGGGTGGCGACGTCGATGCCGGCTTGCGCCAGCAGCTCTTCCTGCGTCAGCCGGACCTCGGGCCCGGTCTCGAAGTCCTCCGCCGCCGGCAGGCCGCCGGTGTCGGCCGGGTCGAGCGACACCAGCTTGCGAGGCAGGCGAGGTGCGGCCGCGGCGGGCTCCGCACCGGAGTCCGCCGCGTCCAGCTGTTCCTTGATGACCTTGAGCGGGAGGTAGTGATCCCGCTGCGCGGACAGCACGAAGCGCAGCCGCTCCACGTCCGCCGGGGCGAACTGCCGGTACCCCGAGGCCGTGCGGCCCGGCCGAACCAGGCCTTCCGCCTCGAGGAACCGGATCTTCGAGATGGTGACATCGGGGAAGTCGCCGCGCAGCTGCGCCAGGACCGCCCCGATGCTCAACCCGTCGCGCCGAGCCTCCGAACGACCGGGCTGCCCGGCCGCCGTCACTGCGCCCCCTGGCCCCCGTGCCCCGGGCCCGTCAGGAAGACGAGGCGGAACTTCCCGATCTGGACCTCGTCGCCGCCGGCGAGCACGGCCTGGTCGACCGGCTCGCGGTTGACGTACGTGCCGTTCAGGGAACCGACGTCGATGACGACGAACTCCCCGCCCTCACGCCGGAACTCGGCGTGCCGGCGGGAGACCGTGACGTCGTCGAGGAAGATGTCGCTGTCGGGATGCCGGCCCGCGCTCGTGGTGTCGCGGTCCAGCAGGAAGCGCGAACCCGCGTTGGGGCCGCGCTTGACGACCAGGAGGGCGGAACCCGGTGGCAGGGCGTCGACACCCTGGACCGGTGCCTCGGCGGCCGGCGCGGACTCCTGGCCTTCGACGTCGGCCAGGAAGTCGGCCCGGAAGACAGAGGTCCGCTCCGGAGACTGCTCCGGGGGAACGCCGGGCCCGTCGTTCGTGCTCACCTGAGCTCTCCTCTACACAAGATGTTGCCATTGACCAAGAACGTGTAGCTGCCAACGTACCGTGCCTGATCGGTTCCGGACCCCGGGGCTCCCCCCTTCGGCCTGCGGAACCCCCGGGCCAGCCCGAACGGGCTCAGCCGTTGGTCAGCGCCTGGTACGCCTCGGCTTCGAGCAGGGCGTCAAGCCCCGACGGGTCGTCCATGCGGATCTCGACGAGCCAGCCTTCGCCGTAGGGGTCGGAATTGATCAGTTCCGGCGATTCGCCCACCGCGTCGTTCACCGCCACGATCTCGCCGTCGACCGGCGCGAACAGCTCCGAGACGCTCTTGGTCGACTCGACCTCGCCGAAGACGTCGCCCGCGCCGACCTGCTTGCCGACCTCGGGCAGGTCGACGAACACGACGTCGCCGAGCTGGTCCTGGGCGTACTCCGTGATGCCCACGCGGACGAGCGCGCCCTCCCGCGTGGCCACCCACTCGTGTTCCTCCGTGTAACGCAGCTCTTCTGGAGTGGTCAACGCCCCTCCCCTTCCTGGAACCGATTTCTCGCGGGCAGTCTTCCATCACCGGCTGCGCAGTGCGCGCACTGCCTGCATGACGTACAGCGCGCCGGACCACACGTAGAGCGCCCCGCCCCAGATCATGAAGGCGTAGGCGATCGGCCGCGCCACCGCGGCCACCGTGGACCCGCCCTGCGTGAGCAGCAGGAACGGGAACGCGTACATCAGCACGAAGGTCGCGCCCTTGCCGATGTAAGTCACTTCGGGCGGCGCGAACCCGGCGCGGCGCAGGGCCAGCACGCACACGCCGAGCACGGCCTCGCGCAGCACGAGCGGCACCACGACCCACCAGGGGATGATGCCGCGGATGAGGAACGCGACGAGGGTCGCGAGGATGTACAACCGGTCGGCAGCGGGATCGAGCAGCTGTCCCAGCCGCGACATCTGGTCGAGCCAGCGGGCGAGCTTGCCGTCGAGCCAGTCGGTGAGCGCCGAGAAGACGAGCAGCGCGAGCGCCCACCCGTCCTCCTTCGGGCCCAGCAGGAGCCAGAGGAACACGGGCACGCCCGCGAGCCGCAGCAGCGACAGGATGTTCGGGACGTTGAACGCCTGCCGCAGCAGGGAAGGCTCCGTCTTGGGCTCGGGGACCGTCGTCACCCGCCCAGCCTAGAGGGGGCGAGCGCCGCTGACGCCGGTGGTCACGCGGTCGGGTCGCGGATTTCCCGCCGCCAGCGCTTGCCCGCGCGGCGGCTGATGGCGGATGCGGGCAACGGGGCGGCGGTGCGGCCGGGTCACGGGGTGCGCGGACCCGGCCGCGGGTGCGAACTCGGTTCGCTCAGCCGGCGCGGCGGTGGCTCCAGCCCCGGCGCTGGAGTTCGGCGTTGCTGAGCGTCTCGGGGCGGCCGCGGTCGTCCGTGCCGGCCCAGCGGGCACGGCCGGGACGGCCTTCGAGGACGTAGGGCCGGCCGCAGCACCACACGACGCTGCAGGGCGCGGTGGGCGGCGTGGCCTTGGAGTTCCCGGAGGTCTCGGAGATCTCTGCGGTCACTGAGGTCTCTGAAGTCTCTGCGGTGGCTGACGGGGTGACGGGCTCGCTGGCCGTTTCGGTGGTCATGCTCGCGGTGCTCTTGTCTCTCGGGGTCGGCGGGTGGACGGGGACGGGAACGCGACGGGGCGTTCCCACCGGTATTTCGGCACGAGAGCGGCGGGCGTTAGCGGCCGCGCCGGAGATTCGTCCGATCGGTGAGAAAAGGATTTCCGCTGTATCAACGCGTTAACACCAGCTTAACCGTCCACAGTAGACCCACTTCCGGGGGAGCCCGGCGAGACGGAAGCCCCGGTTCCGGTAACCTCCGTCCGCCGTGCCGGGTGTCGGTGCCGGTTACGGCGCGTCCCGGGGGCCAGAATGTCCGGCAGAACCCCCGGCGAAAGGACTCCGGTGCCCCCGTCGAAGCCCGCGTGGCGGCCGCTGCTCGCGGCCTGGCTCGTGGTGCCGGCGCTCGCCGCCTGTTCGGGCGACCCCGCACCCCGGCTGGCCGCACCGCCGCCACCGTCCGCGACCACCCCGACGTCGTCACCGCCGTCGACGACGTTCTCCCCTCCCCCGCCGCCTCAGCCGACGCACGCGCCGCCGGGCACGACGGCGAAGCCCACGACGTCGGCCACCACGGTTCCGGGCTCCTGCGGCACCGTGACGGCCGCGAGCGGCCTGACGCTGTACGTGTTCGACAGCCAGGCGGGCGGTGTGCCGTGCGCCGAGGCCATGACACTCGTCCGCGACTTCCACGCGAAGATCGCCGGCCGCCAGGGCGCCGGGTCCAACGACGCGGTGAACGACACCGTGTCGGGGTGGCTGTGCACGTCGGGACCACCCGCGTCGCAAGGAGGCACGACGTGCAGCAAGGGCGAGCAGACGGTGTTCGCGGCCGTTGTCCCGTCGGAGTGAGCGGGACGACGGCCGCGCCCGTCAGCCCTTGAGGTCCGGGAAGTCCTCCTCGCGGTACTCGCCCTCGGGCCGGGTGTTCTCGTGCTCGCGCCCGCGCAGCTCGACGCGGCGGATCTTGCCGGAGATCGTCTTCGGCAGCTCGCCGAACTCCAGGCGCCGGATCCGCTTGTAGGGCGCGAGGTTCTCCCGCGCGTAGGCGAGGATCTCGCGGGCGGTGCCGGCGGTCGGCTCGTGCCCGGCGGCGAGCACCACATACGCCTTCGGCACGGCGAGCCGGATCGGGTCCGGCGCGGGCACCACGGCGGCCTCCGCGACGGCCTCGTGTTCGAGCAGCACGCTCTCCAGCTCGAACGGCGAGATCCGGTAGTCCGACGCCTTGAACACGTCGTCGGTGCGCCCGACGTAGGTGAGGTAGCCGCGTTCGTCGATCGAGCCGACGTCGCCGGTGTGGTAGTAGCCGCCCGCGAACGCGGCCGCCGTGCGTTCGTCGTCGTCCGCGTAGCCCACCATCAGGCCCACCGGCCGGTGCGCGAGGTCGAGGCAGATCTCGCCCTCGGTCGCGCGCTCGCCCGTCACGGGGTCGATCAGCGCCACCTCGAAGCCCGGCAGCGGACGGCCCATCGAACCGGGTACGACTTCCTGACCGGGGGTGTTCGCGATCTGCACGCTGCTCTCGGTCTGGCCGAAGCCGTCTCGGATGGTGACCCCCCAGGCCTTCTCGACCTGCTCGATCACCTCGGGGTTGAGCGGCTCCCCCGCGCCGACGACCTTTTTCGGCGGCGTGCGCAGCACGGTGAGATCGGCCTGGATGAGCATGCGCCACACCGTCGGCGGCGCGCAGAAGCTCGTGACACCGCAACGGTCCATCTGCGCCATCAGGGCGCCGGCGTCGAAGCGCGCGTAGTTGTACAGGAACACCGTGGCCTCGGCGTTCCACGGCGCGAACACGTTGCTCCACGCGTGTTTGGCCCAGCCGGGCGAGGAGATGTTGAGGTGCACGTCGCCGGGCTCGAGCCCAATCCAGTACATTGTGGACAGATGCCCGATCGGGTAGGACACGTGCGTGTGCTGCACCAGCTTCGGCTTCGCCGTGGTGCCGGACGTGAAGTACAGCAGCAGCGGGTCGGCCGCGGCGGTCGTGCCCTCGGGGGTGAACTCGGCCGGCTCGGCGTAGGCCGTGGTGAACGCGTGCCAGCCCTCGACCGGGTCGCCGACGGCGATGCGCGTGTAGTCGCCGGCCACATCGGCGAACTTGGGCGCGTCCTCGGCGCGGACCACCACGTGCTTGGCCCGTCCTCGCTCCACGCGGTCGACGAGGTCGGCCGGGCCGAGCAGCGTCGAAGCCGGGATGATCACGGCGCCGAGCTTGATCGCGGCGAGGATCGTCTCCCACAGCTCGCCCTGGTTGCCCAGCATGAGGATCAGCCGGTCACCGCGCGCGACCCCCAGGCGGCGCAGCCAGTTGGCCACCTGGTTCGAGCGGGCGGACATCTCCGGGAACGTCCAGCGGTTCTCGGAGCCGTCCTCCTCGACGATCCAGAGCGCGTACCGCTGCGCGTTCGCGGGGTCGCGGGCCACCACGTCGAACCAGTCGAGCGCCCAGTTGAACTCCGCCGGCTGCGGCCAGGCGAAATCGCGGCGGGCGGTGTCGTAGTCCTCGCGGTTGGCCTGCAGGTAGTCCCGCGCCTCACGGAAGACCCGGTAGCTCTCCGAAGCGCCATTGCTCACGTCGTACTCCCTCTTGCTCGCGTACGTGCCTGTTCTACTCGCCCTTGAACTCCGGCGCTCGCCGCTCGAGGAACGCCTGCACGGCCTCGGCGAGGTCCCTGCTCGGCAGGAACGCGGCGTTCCACGCGGCGACGTAGCGCAGGCCGTCGGCGACCTGTCGTTCGGTGCCGGCGGCGAGGACCTGCTTGGTGCCCTGCACGACCAGCGGCGGGTTCGCGGCGATGTCGGCGGCGACTTCGCGCGCCTCGGCGAGCAGCGTCTCCCGGTCGGGGTACACGTCGTTGACCAGGCCGATCTTCTCGGCGCGCGCGGCGTCGACGTCCTTGCCGGTCAGGGCGAGCTCACGCACGTGGCCTTCACCGACGATCGTCGCGAGCCGCTGCAGGCTGCCGAGGTCGGCGACGATCGCGACCTTGACCTCGCGGACGCTGAACTTGGCGTCGGCACTGGCGAGGCGGATGTCGGCCGCGCTGATCACGTCGACGCCGCCGCCGACGCACCAGCCGGAGACTGCGGCGATCACGGGCTTGCGGCACTCGGCGATCGAGCTGACGGCCTCCTGCAGGCGCCGCACCTCCTGGTGGAACTCCGTGCGCGGACCGGCGAGCGCGTCGCCGGCGAGCAGCGGTGCCCAGCCGCCCATCATCGCGGGCAGGTCGAGACCGTAGGAGAAGTGCGCCCCGCTGCCGGTGAGCACGATCGCACGCACGCGCGGGTCGGCGTCGAGGGCGCCGAACACCAGCGGCAGCTCCCGCCAGAAGTCGGGGCCCATGGCATTGCCCTTCGCCGGGCCGAGCAACGTGACCTCGGCGATGGCGCCCTCGAGGTCGACTTGCAGCGAGACGAGAGCGGGCAGGGCGTCAGCAGGTGCGGTCATGTCCGTCATCTTGACCCATCCGGTTGACGCTGTGCCAATTCGGTCCCGGGATGCTTTCCTGTGTGGGGAGCGAGAGATCGAAGCGGCCCTCGACCACGAGAGGAAGGTGGCGCATGAGCCCGGCCCCCGTCCCCGCCGTCGACGTCCCGCCGCCGGATCCGGTGCCCGCGCGCCGCACCCGGCCGATCGAGCTGTCGGGCTCGTTCACCGTCGGCGGGCAGCGGCTCTGCTACACCGAGTACGGCACCGGCGACCGCGTCGTGGTGCTGATGCACGGGATCATGTTCACCCGCCGGATGCACGCGCCCCTGGCCCGCCGTCTCGCCCGCGCGGGGTACCGCGTGGTCACCCTCGACCTGCTGGGCCACGGCGACTCCGCCCGGCCGGCCGAGTCGTGGCGCTACTCGATGCCGGCGTTCGGCGAGCAGGCTGTCGCGCTGCTGGACCACCTCGAGCTGCCGTCGGCGGTGATCGGCGGGACGTCGCTCGGCGCCAACGTCGCACTCGAGGTGGCGGTGGCCGACCCGGCGCGGGCACGCGGCCTGGTGGTCGAGATGCCGGTGCTGGACAACGCGATCGTCGCCGGCCTGCTCACGTTCGCCCCGCTGCTGTTCGCGGCGCGCTTCCTGCCCGTGACCGTGCGCGGCGTGGCGCTGGCCGCCAACCTGGTGCCGCACGGCAGCCAGTGGGTCGACGTCGTCACCGACACCCTGACCCAGCAGCCCGAGCCCATGGCGGCGCTCCTGCACGGCGTGCTGTTCGGCCGGATCGCACCCCCCAAGTCGATCCGCCGCTCGCTGGCCACGCCCGCCCTGGTCATCGGCCACGAAGGCGACCCCATCCACCCGTTCGGCGACGCCGACACGCTGGCCGCGGACATGCCGAACGCGGAGTTCGTCCAGGCGCGCAGCCCGGTCGAACTCCGCATGGACCCCCAGCGCCTCACGGCGGCGATCAAGGACTTCGCCGAGCGCTGCTACGAGAGCTGAGCCCTCACCGGGCCAGGCCGGCCACCGGACCGAACACGATCACCGCCGGCGGCTTCACGCCCGCGGCCGCGGCTTCGTCGGCGACCTTGGCCAAGGTCGAGCGCAGTGTGCGCTGCGTGCGCATCGTGCCGTCTTCGATGACGGTGGCCGGGGTGTCGGCGGGGCGGCCGCCGTCGAGCAGGGCCGCGGCGAACTGGGGCAGGCGTTCGACGCCCATCATCAGTACGATGGTGCCGCTCAGCCGGGCGAGCACGGACCAGTCGACGAGCGAGCGCGGGTCGCCCGGCGCGACGTGGCCCGACACGACCACGACTTCGTGGGCGACGCCGCGGTGGGTAACCGGGACGTCGGCGACGGCCGGCACCGCGAAGGCGCTCGTGATGCCGGGGACCATGGTCACCGGGACGCCCGCGGCCACGCACGCCTGCACTTCCTCGAAACCGCGGCCGAAGAGGTACGGGTCGCCACCCTTCAGGCGGACGACGAACTTGCCCTCCTGGGCCTTCTCGACGAGGGTGCGGTTGATGACGTCCTGGCTCGCGGCCCGGCCGTAGGGGATCTTCGCGGCGTCGACGACCTCGACCTCGGGCGCGAGTTCGTCGAGCAGCTCACGCGGCGCCAGCCGGTCGACGACGACGACGTCGGCGCGCGAGAGCAGCCGGCGGCCGCGCACGGTGATGAGGTCCGGGTCGCCCGGGCCGCCGCCGACGAGCGCGACGCCCGGCAGTTCGGTGTCGTCGGCACGGGGAACGCGGCCGTCGAGGACGGTTCCGGCGTGCAAGGCGTCGAGGACGCTGTCGCGCACGGCCGCCGAGCGCAGCGGCTCGCCGCCGGACAGGACGCCGAACAGCAGCCCGCCGTGGCGGCCCGACGCGGGTGTCACGGCGCTGCCGGACTCCCCCTCGTCGGCGCGCACGCAGAAGACCCGCTCGCGCTCGGCCTCGGCGCACACGGCGGCGTTGACCTCGGGGTCGTCGGTGCACGCGAGCGCGTACCAGGCGCCGGCAAGATCACCCTCGGCGTAGCGGCGCTCGTGCCACACGAGCTCACCCGCGTCGGCCATCGCGCTCACCGACGGCGTCGTGTGCGGTGACACCAGCTCGACGCGCGCGCCCGCGCGAATGAGCCGCGGCAGGCGGCGCTGGGCGACCGAGCCGCCCCCGACCATCACGACGCGACGGCCGGCGAGCTGGAGTCCGGAGAGGTAGTGCGGGTCGTCCATGCCGGGAAGTCTGCCTGCCCGTCCCGTCGCGCGCTGCGGCAGGGCCGCGACTCCGCCGAGGCCCGCAGCACCCGGTCGGCACCGGTGAGCAGCGCCGGCCCCGTCGCGCCGGCGAACGGCGCGGTTCGGCCGTCTCCGCGGTGCGGTGAGCATCACGCGCCGTCCCGGAGGCCGGGCCACGGCCTCCGGGACGGGCCCGCGTCAGCCTCGCGCGGCGACCGGATACGGCAGCAACGCCATCTCCCGCGCGTTCTTGATCGCCGCGGCCACCTGCTTCTGCTGCTGCGGCGTCAAGCCGGTGACCCGGCGGGCGCGGATCTTGCCGCGGTCGGAGATGAACGTGCGCAGCAGGTCCACGTCCTTCCAGTCGACGACGGTGATCCCGCGGGCGTGCAAGGGGTTCACCCGCTTGCGGGCGGCGCGGTCACGACCGGGCTTCGGCATCCGGCTCACCAGCTCGACTTCGAGACGCCGGGCAGCTCGCCGCGGTGCGCCAGCTGCCGCACGCGCACGCGGGACAGGCCGAACTTGCGCAGGTACCCGCGCGGGCGGCCGTCTGCGGCGTCGCGGTTGCGGATGCGCGTGGCGCTCGCGTCGCGCGGCATGCGCTGTAGCGCCACCACCGCGTCCGCCTTCTCCTGCGACGAGGCCGAAGGCGAGGCGATGACCGCCTTGAGCGCCCGGCGCCGCTCGACGTAGCGCGCCGCGATGACCTTCCGTTGTTCGTTCTTCGCGATCTTCGACTTCTTGGCCATCAGCGCTCTTCCTTGAACTCGACGTGCTTGCGTGCCACGGGGTCGTACTTGCGCAGGACCAGCCGGTCGGGATCGTTGCGGCGGTTCTTCCTGGTCACGTACGTGTAGCCGGTCCCGGCGATGGACCGCAGCTTCACGATCGGCCGGACGTCGGTGCTCTTCGCCATCTAGAGCTTCACCCCCTTCGCGCCCAATTCGGTGACGACCGCGTCGATGCCGCGTTTGTCGATCGTCTTCATGCCCTTCGCGGACACCTTGAGCCGCACCGTCCGGCCGAGGCTCGGCACGTAGTAGCGGCGGGTCTGCAGGTTCGGCTCCCAGCGCCGCGACGTTCGGCGGTGCGAGTGCGAGACCTGTTTGCCGTAGCCCGGCTTGCGGCCGGTGACCTGGCACACGGCTGACACGGCCCCTCCCTAGTTGATAGTGACATTCGTTTTCAATTAAGCTGCCACCGTACCCCGTCCCGTCGACTGGAGCTTCAGTGACCCCACACCCGCGTGTCCCGCTCGTGCTCGTCAGCGGGCTCGCCGCCGATCCCGACGACGAGCTCGCCGAACTGCTGCGCCGCGCCGGCCCCGGCGTCGCCGTGGTCCACCACGACCTGCGGCAGATCGGCAGCGGCGTCGTGCGCCGGCGGATCCGCCTCGGCGCCCGCGAAGAGCTCACCGCGCTCGAGCTCGCCCACGGCTGCGTGAACTGCACCCTGCGCGAAGACCTGCTCCCCCTGCTGCGCCGGCTCGCCCGCCGCCCCGACGTCGACCGGATCGTCGTGCGCCTCGACGAGGCCATGGAGCCCGAGCCCGTGAGCTGGGCGATCGCCAACGTCCTCGTCGGCGACCGGCCCGTGAGCGACGACGTCGGGATCGAAGCCGTGTACACCGTCGTCGACTGCGCCACGTGGCTGGCCGACGCGTCCGGCGACGAGCTGCTGCTCGAACGCGGCCTGCAGGGCAGTCCTGAGGACGAGCGGACGGTCGCCCAGGTCGCGCTGGCGCAGGTGGAGTTCGCCGACGTCCTGGTGCTCGCGGGTGCGGCGCCGGATGCGTGGTGCGCGGCCAAGTCCGCGGCCGTGCTCGACCGCGTCGCACCGTCGGTCCCGCGGGTCGAGCTCAGCCGGACGGACGCGGCTGCGCTGCTCGCCGCCGTGCCCGAGCGCGCCCGCCGCGGCGAGGTCACCGACCTGCACGGCGCCCTGCTGCGCGGCCAGCCGCCACTGCACGCGGAGTGCGGCATCGAGGTACTCACGTTCACCGCGCAGCGGCCGTTCCACCCCGAGCGCCTGCACGAGGCGATCGACACGTTGCTCGGCGGCGTGGTCCGCACCCGCGGCCGCGTTTGGGTGGCGAGCCGGCCCGACGTCGCGTTCTGGCTCGAGTCGGCCGGCGGCGGCCTGGCCCTCGGGCACGCCGGACCGTGGCTCGCGTCCCCGCACGGGCCGGACTGGGCCGACGTCTCCCCCGAACGCCGCACGCTGGCGTCGCTGCGCTGGCACGAGGTCTGGGGCGACCGGGCGCAGGAGCTCGTGGTGGTCACCGATCTGGCGGCCCCGCGCGACCTCGAGGACGCGCTGCGGGGCGCGCTGCTGACCGACGAGGAGCTGGCCGATGGAGAAGCTGCCTGGCGCAGCTACCCCGACCCGTTCGGCGAACGGCACGAAGACCCGTGTGACGCCACCGAAGAACAAGACCGGCACGTCAGCGCCGCCAACCGGAAGGACGAACCGCAGTGAAACCCGGCATCCACCCCGACTACCACCCCGTGGTGTTCCGCGACTCGTCGACCGGCGACGCGTTCCGCACCCGCTCCACCGCGACCTCGGACCGGACGATCGAGTGGTCCGACGGCACCACCTACCCGCTCGTGGTCGTCGACATCAGCGCGTGGTCGCACCCGTTCTGGACCGGCAACCAGCGGATCGTCGACTCCGCGGGCCAGGTCGAGAAGTTCCACCGCCGCTACGGCCGCCGGGACAAGGGCGGCACGGGTCAGGACGGTGCGCGCTGATGGCCGTGCCCAAGCGGAAGAAGTCGCGCAGCGCCACGCGGTCCCGGCGCGCGCAGTGGAAAGCCGTCACGCCGGATCTCGTGCCGATCACCGTCGACGGGGAACGCAGACTGGTCCCCCGTCGGCTGATCAAGCACTTCCAGCGGCTCTCGCGGTGAGCGTCCCCGTCACCGTCCTGTCCGGGTTCCTCGGCGCCGGGAAGACCACGTTGCTGAACCACATCCTCGCCAACCGCGACGGGCTGCGGGTCGCGGTGATCGTGAACGACATGAGCGAGGTCAACATCGACGCCGCGCTCGTGCGCGACGGCGTGTCCCGCACCGAGGAACGCCTCGTCGAGCTGACCAACGGGTGCATCTGCTGCACCCTGCGGGAAGACCTGCTCGACGAGGTGGCCCGGCTGACCGCGGACGACCGGTTCGACCACCTGCTGATCGAGTCGAGCGGGATCTCGGAGCCGATGCCGGTGGCCGCGACGTTCGCGTTCCCCGGCGGGGACGGCGCGCCGGTGCTCTCCGGCGCGCGGCTGGACACCATGGTCACGGTGGTCGACGCCGTGAACTTCGGCCGCGAACTCGCCGGCGGCGATTCGCTCGCGCAGCGCCGGCTCGACCAGTACGAAGGCGACGAGCGCACCGTGTCGGACCTGCTCGTGGACCAGGTCGAGTTCGCGGACGTGCTGCTGCTGAACAAGACCGACCTCGTGCCCGCCACGGAGGCGGAGCGCCTGGTGGCGGCCCTGCGGCGGCTCAACCCGGCGGCGGACGTGCTCACCGCGGAGTTCGGCCGGGTGCCACTGCGGCGGGTGTTCGGCACGGCCCGCCACGACCCGGCGCGTGCGCAGCAGGCCCCGGGGTGGGTCGTGGAGCTCAACGGCGACCACGTCCCCGAGACCGAGGAGTACGGCATCTCGAGCGTCGTGTTCCGCGCCACCCGGGCGTTCGACCCGGCGCCGCTGTGGGACTTCGTCACAACGCGGCTCGACTCCGGCGAGTTCGGGACGGTGTTGCGCTCCAAGGGGTTCTTCACGCTCGCGTCGCGCACGGGCACGCTGGGCTTGTGGTCGCAGGCGGGCGCGGTGGCCCGCTTCGAGCCGCAAGGCGTGACGCGGGCGCCGCAGCAGGAGCTGGTGTTCATCGGCGTCGACTTCGCCGGCGACCCGCTGCTGGCCGCACTCGAGGCGTGCCTCACCGACGAGCCGGTGACCACCGATCCGTTCCCCGAATGGACTCCCGTGCACGTCCACTGAGGACAGACGACGCCACTGAAGGCCGCGCGAACCCCACCCCGGGGTCGCGCGGTCTTCGCCGTTTCCGGCAAGTTCCGGACTCGTTCACCGGGCCGCGCGAGCCTGATCATCAGTGCTGGTCCACGGCGGACAGACCGCGCCTGAACTGCGCGTTTCGTTGCCGTTAGGAGCGGTTCGCGAAGGTTGATCAATCCAGGTTTATGAGTTTAGGTTGACGAACGGGGCGGATCGGATCACCAAGGACCTCGTGGAGGGCGCCGCCGACCTGCGGGTCGCGCTCGGGCGCCTCGTGCGGCGGCTGCGCCAGGGTTACGTGGTCGGCGAGGCGACGCTGTCGGAGAGCTCCGTGCTCTCCCGCCTCGACCGCGACGGGCCCGCGACGCCCGGGTACCTCGCCGAGCAGGAGCGGGTGAAACCGCAGGCCATCGGCGCGACCCTGGCGGGGCTGGTCGACCGCGGGCTCGTGGCGCGCAGGCCCGACGCCGCCGACGGACGGCGGGTGCTGATGTCCGTGACCGAAGCCGGCCGCAAACTCCTGACCGACCGGCGTTCACTCAACACCCAGCGCGTCGCCCGGGCCCTGGCCGACGGCTTCGATGCCGAGGAACGCCGCCGACTACTCGAGGTGATCCCGTTGCTCGAACGCCTGGCCGACGAACTGTGACGACCACGGCCACCAGCCGCGGCGGCCGCTACAAGTGGGTCGCTCTCTCCAACACCACCCTCGGCGTGCTGATGTCGGCCCTCGACGGCTCGATCGTGATCATCTCGCTGCCCGCGATCTTCCGCGGCATCGGGCTCGATCCGCTCGCCCCGGCCAACATCGGGTACCTGCTCTGGATGATCCTGGGCTACCTGTTGGTGTCCGCCGTGCTGGTGGTGACGCTCGGCCGGCTCGGCGACATGTTCGGCCGCGTGAAGATGTACAACGTCGGGTTCGTGATCTTCAGCGTCGCGTCGGTCGCGCTGTCGTTCGACCCGTTCCACGCCGGCGGCGGCGCGCTGTGGCTCATCGGCTGGCGCATCGTGCAGGCTGTCGGCGGCTCCATGCTCACGGCCAACTCCGCGGCCATCCTCACCGACGCGTTCCCCCGCGAGCAGCGCGGGATGGCCCTGGGCATCAACCAGATCACCGCGCTGGCCGGGCAGTTCCTCGGCCTCGTCGCCGGCGGCCTGCTCGCCGAGATCGACTGGCGCGCGGTGTTCTGGGTGAGCGTGCCGTTCGGCATCTTCGGCACGGTGTGGTCGATCCGCAGCCTGCGCGAGATCGGCAAACCGCGCCGCGCGCGCATCGACTGGGGCGGCAACATCACCTTCGCCGTCGGGACCGCGTTCCTGCTCGCCGCGATCACCTACGGCATCCAGCCCTACGGCGACGCCGCCACCGGCTGGGGCAACCCGTGGGTGCTGGGCGGCATCGCGATCGGCGTGCTTCTGCTCGTGGTGTTCTGCGTGATCGAGTCCCGTGTGAAGGACCCGATGTTCCAGCTCGCGCTGTTCCGGATCAGGGCGTTCAGCGCGGGCAACCTCGCGGCGTTGCTCACGGCGATCGCGCGCGGCGGCCTGCAGTTCATGCTCATCATCTGGCTGCAGGGCATCTGGCTGCCGCTGCACGGCTACGAGTACGAGAAGACCCCGCTGTGGGCCGGCATCTACCTGCTGCCCCTGACGGTGGGCTTCCTCGTCGCGGGCCCGGTGTCGGGCTACCTGTCCGACCGGTTCGGCGCCCGGCTGTTCTCCACGACCGGCCTGGTGCTCGTGGCGGGGTCGTTCCTGGGGCTGCTCGCACTGCCCGTCGACTTCTCCTACCCCGTGTTCGCGCTCCTGCTCGTGCTCAGCGGGCTCGGCCAGGGCATGTTCTCCGCGCCCAACACGTCCGCGATCATGAGCAGCGTCGCCGACCACCAGCGCGGCGTCGCCTCCGGCATGCGCTCGACGTTCCAGAACTCCGGCACGGCGCTGTCGATCGGCGTGTTCTTCTCGCTGATGATCGCCGGGCTCGCCGGGTCGCTGTCCGAGACCCTGACGAGCGGGCTGCAGGCCCACGGCGTGCCGCCGGCCACCGCGGCCGGTGTGGCCCAGCTGCCGCCGGTGAGCACGCTGTTCGCGGCGTTCCTCGGCAGCAACCCGGTGGCGCACCTGCTCGGCCCGGATGTCCTTTCCGGACTGTCCCCCACCGACGCCGCGGCACTGACCGGCAAGGAGTTCTTCCCGCAGCTCATCTCCGGCCCGTTCCACCACGGGCTGGTCACCGTCTTCACGGCGGCCGCCGTGATGGCGCTCGTCGCGGGGATCGCCTCGGTGTCCCGCGGGAAGCGCTACTTCCACGAACAAAGCGTCAACCCAGACAGGGAGAACGGATGAACGACACGCTCACCGCCGGCACCGTCACGATCACCGGCCACGGCGGTGACGAAATCGAGGCGTACCTGGCGCGCCCGCTCGACCCCGCTCCGCGCGGCGGTGTCGTGGTGATCCACCACATGCCGGGTTACGACCCGGCGACCAAGGAGATGGTCCGCCGCTTCGCCGCCGAGGGTTTCGCGGCGCTGTGCCCGAACCTGTACTCGCGCGAGGCGCCGGGCGCGAGCCCCGACGACGCCGCCGCGACGGTGCGCGCCGCCGGCGGCGTGCCCGACGAGCGCCTCGTCGGTGACGTCGAGGGCGCGGCGAAGTACCTGAAGGGGCTGGCCAACGCCAACGGCAAGATCGGCGTGATCGGCCACTGCTCGGGCGGGCGCCAGACGTTCCTCGTCGCGTGCTCGACGAAGGTCGACGCCGCGGTGGACTGCTATGGCGCGTTCGTGGTCAACGAGCCGCCGGCCGGCATGCCCGCGTCGATGAAGCCGCTGCTGGGCCTCGCGCCGCAGCTGTCGGCCCCGCTGCTGGGCATCTTCGGCGCCGACGACCAGTACCCCGCGCCCGAGGAGACCGCGAAACTCGCCGCCGAGCTCGATCGCCTCGGCAAGGAGCACGAGTTCCACACCTACGAGGGCGCCGGCCACGCGTTCTTCGCCGTCGACCGCCCGAGCTACCGCCCCGAGGCCGCCGTCGACGGCTGGGCCAAGATCCTCGACTTCTACCGCCGGCACCTCGCCGCCTGAACCACCGAGCGGCCTGAACCACCGAGCCGCCCGACCCACCGGAAGGACATTCCCATGTGCACCTACCTCACCGAGAAGTTCGCCGTGGCAGGCAGCGGCAAGAGCGCGACCGGCTGGCACAGCGTCAGCGAGGCCACCGTGTACGTCGACCACCCGACGCACGCGCGCTACGCCCACACCGTGAACATCGACTTCATGAACCCGAAGCTCGGCCCGTCCGCGCGCGTCGCGCTCGAGCTGACCGAGGAAGACGCGCTGGCCCTGGCCGACGCGATCCGCGCGGCCCTGGCCGCCGCGCCCGCCGGGTTGGCTTCCCGCAACCAGTGACCGAGGGAAGACCTAGGGCCACGTACGCAACCGCCGGCTGACAACGCAACAATCCCGGCGCCCAACCCCGCCTGCCACCTCGACCGGCGACGAACCACGCATACGAATCCGCCGCCAAACCACCCACCGAGGATGCACCCGGCCCCTGCCCGGCACCTCGATCCGAAGCCAGAAACACGGCCGCGGTCGGCGGCCGAAGTCACACTCGAGCTTTGGGGTGCATACGCCACGCAACACGCCCCCGCGCATGACCCGGAAAAAGTCAGGGTGTGTACAGCGCGCCCAGGAATTCCAGCAGCAGCCGCTCGCGCAGGGTTACCGGCGCGGTGGCCAGCAGTGCGTTGATCGGCGCCATCCGGTCGGGCAGGCCGCCGTCGCCCATCAGGCCGGCGGCGGTGAGCAGGCCCGCGAACTGCTCCGGCGTCAGGGTTTCCGGGTCGAGCGCGGCCACGAAGGCGGCGACGTCCACGTCGACTGCCACCGGCCCGGCTTCGGTCGCCGCGGCGACTGAGGCCGCCAGATCGGCGAGGAACTCCTTCTCGCTGCCGTGGTTGGCGGCGGTGATCGTGAGGTGCAGGTTCAGCGGCGAGCCGCCGTGCGCGAACTGCGGCTGCACGTACCAGCCGCGCAGCTTCATCTCGTCCGCCACCGTGAACAGGTCGAAGGCGGCGCCGTCGGCGGTGAACGCGACCAGCGTCGAGTCCGGCTCGCCCAGCACCCGCAGCCCGGCGATGTCCTCGACACCCGCCCGGATCCGCGTGACCGCTTCGCGCGTGACCTCGGCCAGCCGCAGGTAGCCGTCCTCACCGAGGTGGTTCACCACGGCCCACGCGGCGGCGAGCGGTCCGCCCGAGCGTGTGCTCTGCAGCGTCGGGTTGAGCATCGTGTAGCCGGGCCAGGCGGCGCTGGCGAAGTAGTGTGTGCGGCGCAGCTGTGCGTTCGCGTGCAGCAGCACCGAGACGCCCTTGGCGCAATAGGCGTACTTGTGCAGGTCCACCGACAGGCTGGTGACGCCGGGAACGCGGAAGTCGAACGGCGGCACGGGTGCGCCCAGCTTCGCGAAGTACGGCAGCACCCACCCGCCGATGCACGCGTCCACGTGCATGCGCACCCCGCGGTCCGCCGCGGCCGCCGCGATCTCGGGGATCGGATCGACCACACCATGCGCGTACGAGGGCGCGCTCCCGACGACGAGCACGGTGGATCCGTCGATCGCCGCGGCCATCGCCTCGGGCACGGCGCGGAACGTCTCCGGGTCGACCGGCACCACGATCTCACGGACGCCGAACAGGTGCGCCGCCTTGTGGAACGCGGCGTGCGCGGTGTCGGGCAGCACGATGCTCGGTGCCCCGATGTCCGGCCGGGCGTCGCGCGCGGCCAGGACCGCCAGCAGGCACGACTCGGTACCGCCCGAGGTCACCGTGCCGACCGTCCCGTCCGGGCCGCCCAGCAACGCCGCCGCGCGGCCGACGAGGTCGTTCTCGAGCTTGAGCAGGCTGGGGAACGCCGTGGGGTCGAGCGCGTTGGCCGGCGACGCGAGCGCGTGCGCGGCCGCCGCGATCTCGTCCACTTCGGACAGGCCGCTGTCGTAGACGTAGGCGAGCGTGCGGCCGCCGTGGGTCGGCAGATCCCCCGCGCGCAGACCGCGCAGCTCGGCCAGCACGTCGGTCACAGCTTCGGCTCCACGGGCCGCGGTTCGAGCGTCTTGCGGCGCAGCAGCGGGATCGCCAGCGCGATGAGCACCGCGGGCAGCACCGAGGAGCCGATCGTGATCGCCGTGATCGCCGAGCTCGGCTGCGCGGAGGTGGCGTCGGTGCTCGACACGTAGTGCCCGGCCTGCAGCACCAGGCCGAACAGGCCCGGCCCGAGCGCGAGGCCCAGGGTCTCCGACGCCGTCCACACCCCGGCCGTGATACCCGCGCGCGTCTCGCCGGTGCGCTCCTCTTCGGCACTGATCAGGTCGGGCAGGATCGCGAGCGGGAACACGGAGATGCCCGCGTAACCGACGCCGGCCAGCGCCACGAACACCATCGTCACCGCGAGCGGGATGTCCTTGGCGAACAGGATGCCGAGCAGCCCGACGGTGAACGAGGTCGTCGCGATGCGGAAGCCGATGAGCTTGCCCCACCGCTCCCCCAGCCGCGGCCACAGCGGCATCGTCAGGAGCGCCGGTCCCACGAACCCGACGAACAGCACGGTGCGGTAGCTCGGGTCGCCGAGCACGTGCTGGGCGAAGTACGGGATCGCCGCGAGCACCGTGCCGATGCCCAGCGCCTGGATGAAGTACGAGCCCATGAGCCAGCAGAACGGGCGCCACTGCGCGATCGTGCGGATCAGCTGCTTGAAGCTCACCGCGTTGGGGCGCAGCAGGCCGACCGGCGCGCCCTTCAGGCCGAAGTAGACACCCATGGTGGCGGCCAGGATGATCACCGCCATCACGACACCCATCACCCGGTAGCCCGCGACGCCTTCGAGGATGTCGGTGATCGCCGGCGCGGCGCCACCGGAGACGAGGATCGCGACGGCGAGCACGCCGATGCGGACGCTGGTGAGCTTCGTGCGCTCCTCGGCCGAGTCCGTCAGCTCGGCCGGCAGCGCGTTGAACGGCACCTGGAAGAACGCGTACGCCGTGGCGCACAGGAAGAACACGATCACCACGTAGATCGCGTCCACGGCGGGCGTGCCGAACCCGGGGTGCGCGAACAGCGCCGCGAAGAGGATCGCGACGCCGACCCCGCCGCGCAGCAGGAACCGCCGCCGGCTGCCGGTCTTCACGAGGTCCGCGTCGGACAGCCGGCCCGCGACGGGGTTGAAGAACACGTCCCACGCCTTCGGCACGAACACGATCACCCCGGCCCACGCCGCGGGCACCGCCATCGTGTCGGTGAGGTACGGCAGGAGCAGCAGGCCGGGCACCGTGCCGAACGCTCCGGTGACGAACGAGCCGAGCGAGTAGTTGAATCTCGTCCGGCGGGGCAGCGGCGCCAATGGTCCTCCTCGAGGCGGTACCGGCGAAGGCGGTGCAAGGGGAAGTGATTAGTGGATCTTCGCGGTTCCCCGGTAGTGGTCGGGGGGAATCGTGCCACCGTCGTGATGCACCGCGCGTACCGGGCCGACCTCGGCCCGTGCGCCACCCGGAACCCCTGCTCAGGACAGGGCCGCAGCCACCTTCGGCAGCGAACCCGCGTCTCCGCGCAGCAGCAGGGTCGTCACCACGGTCTTCTCCCACTCGGCGAGTTCCGAGCGGATCTTCGCGGGCGGTCCGATCAGCGACGTGTCCTCCACGAGCGAGGTTGGGATCGCGGCGACGGCCTCGTCCTTGCGCCCGGCGAGGTAGAGCTCCTGCACCCGGTCGGCCACCTCCTCGTAACCCAGGCGCGCAAACACGTCGTGGTGGAAGTTCACGTTCTTGGCGCCCATGCCGCCGATGTACAACGCGAACGCGGGCTTGATCCAGTTCGCCGCTTCCTCCACGTCGTCGTGCACGATCACCGGCACCGACGCGGGCACCTCGAACCCCGCCGCGGTGCGCCGCGCCCCCGGGCGAGCGAACCCTTCGGCGAGGGCGCCCCGGTAGAACTCGTCGGCCTTCGGGGAGAAGAACAGCGGGAGCCAGCCGTCGCAGATCTCGGCGGCCAGCGCGACGTTCTTCGGCCCCTCGGCCGCGAGGTAGATCGGGAGGTCCTCGCGCAGCGGGTGCACGGTGGGCTTGAGCGGTTTGCCCAGCCCGGCGCCGCCCCGGTACGGCAGCTGGTAGAACTTCCCGTCGATCGTGACGGGCTCCTCGCGGGCGAGGACCTTGCGGATGATCTCGACGTACTCGCGCGTGCGGGCGAGCGGCTTCGGGTACGGCTGGCCGTACCAGCCCTCCACCACTTGCGGCCCGGACGCGCCGAGCCCGAGCACGAACCGGCCGCCGGAGAGGTGGTCCAGCGTCAGGGCGGTCATCGCGGTCGCGGTGGGCGTGCGCGCGGACATCTGCACGATGTTGGTGCCGAGCTTCACGCGGCTCGTCGACGCGCCGGCCCACGCGAGCGGGGTGAACGCGTCGGAGCCGTAGGCCTCCGCGGACCACACCGAGTCGAACCCGAGGCGTTCGGCCTCGAGCACCGCTTCCAGCGCGCCCGGCGTCGGCCCGCTCCCCCAGTACCCGAGGTGGTAGCCCAGCTTCATGCAGCCCTCCGTGAGTCGGCTCAGACGTTCGGCGAGTAGTGCTCCGGCTCGCCGCGCCGCGAAAGCGGCGGCAGGTTCCTCCGTGGAGTCTCGACCACGGGCGCGTCCGCGGCCACCTCGCCCCGCGCGCGCCGCCGGCCGGCGCGGGCCCGCGGGTGGTAGCGGCGCTCGCGCGGCACGAGCGAGAAGACGGCGTTGACCGCGCGGCCGAAGAAGCGGTGGCGACGTTCGTCCTCGGCCGACCAGGTGAACCCCAGCAACTGCCGGATTTCGGGGTCGTAGAGCCCGATGGTGAGCCAGACGAACTGCTTCGCGATCAGCGCCGAGAGCGGCCGCCACAGCAGGTCGGGCAGCCAGCGCAGGAACGGCGGTTTCGCCATGCCGTGCAGGTCGAGGACGTCGCGCGTGGCCTTGTTGTCCTCGAGCACCTCGGCGCACATGTGCTTCCAGTACCGCTGGAAGTCCTCCCAGGACTCGGGCACCGGCCGCATGGTCAGGTCGTACATCCCCACCAGCGCACGTGTTCGTCGAACAGTGTGCGCTTCTCGGCTTCGCCGATGCCGCCCATGAAGTTCTCGGCGATGAGAATCGTGCTGACGAAGAACGTGGCGTGCGCCCAGTAGAAGGTGCCGGGGTCGAGCGCGTGGTAGCGGCGGCCCCGCGAATCGACGCCTTTGATGCGGTCGTGGTAGCCGCGGACCTCCAGCGCGGTCCGGTGCGCGCGCGGTCCGTCGTAGACGACGCCGCCGATCGGGTAGAGCGAGCGGAAGAGCCGCTGCCAGCGTTCCTCGAAGAACCGGGAGTGCTGTTCGACGCCGGCGCCGAGCCCCGGGTGCATGTTCTGCATCGAACCGGCCCACAGGGCGATCAGCAGCCCGCGCCAGTCGCCGAAGTAGCGCCAGGTGAGCGAGTCCGGGCCCAGCGGTTCGGGTTCCTCCCGGGTCATCGGCGCCCCTTCCGTCCCGTGTGTCCACGAACTGACTACGGCCGTTGTCAGGTTAGGATGTGACAACGGGCGTGGTCAACTACGGGAGTGGATATGCCGGGCCGCACGTGGGCGGGCACGACGCTGGACGATCGCAAGGCGGCGCGGCGCGACCAGCTGGTCGCCGCCGGGCTCGACTTGCTCGGCACCGAGGGCACCGCGGCCGTGAGCGTGCGGGCGGTGTGCCGGCACGCGCGCCTGACCGAGCGGTACTTCTACGAGAGCTTCACCGACCGGGAAGACCTCGTCGCCGCGGTCTACGAGCACGTCGGCGAACGAGCGCGGCAGGCGCTGGTCGACGCGATCCGCGAAGCGCCGGACCCGCGCCGGCGCGCCGAACGCGCCGTGCGGGCTTTCGTGGCGCTGATGGTCGACGATCCGCGCCAGGGCCGCGTGCTGCTGCTGGCCCCGCTCACCGACCCGGCGCTGACGCGGCGCGGCCGGCACCTGCTGCCGGCGTTCGCCGCCCTCGTGGGCGAACAGCTCTCGCACGGCGACGAGACCGACCGGCAGCTGGTCGCGATCGGGCTCGTCGGCGCGCTGAGCAACGTGTTCATCGCCTACCTCGACGGGACGCTGCGCGTGAGCCGCGAGCGGCTCGTGGCGCACTGTGTCCGGCTGGTGCTCGGCGCCGACGCCTTCGATCATTGAGCCATTTCCTCCACGGTGATCTTCGCCGGCTGCGCCTCGTCGACGGCCGCCGCGCCAGCGAGCCGCGCGCGGCGTCGAGGGCACGCACGGTGACGCGGACCTGCGGTTCGGTGAAGCGGCGGGCCATGGCGTGGCTACCGCCAGGCCGGGTCGTGTCGACGAGCCGGCCGCACGCGCCCACGCCGCGTGCGGATCACCGACGCGGGCCGCGGCGCATGGGCCGGGTGCGCTGTCGCCGACGCGGGTCGAAGACGCCTGCGACGCCTTCGCACGGACGAGCAGCCGGTCGGCACCTCCAGGCCGAGCTTCGCCGCGCAGGTCGCCCCGATCCGCGAAACCCGAGTCGCCGCAGGGGGAAGCGGGCGCCGCCCGACGGAGCGGCACCCACCTCCGGTCACAGCGACAACGCCGCGTCGAACTGCTCCGCCAGGTCCGCTGCAGCCGGGGTGTCCGGCAGCAGCCCGCGCCGGGCCAGCTCCGGCCGGACCCCTTCGGCGAACCAGTACGCCTCCTCCGAGTGCGGATATCCGGACAGCACGAACTCCGAAATCCCGGCCGCGTGGTACTCCTCGACCAGGTCCGCGATCTCCGCGTGGCTCCCGACCAGCGCCGTGCCGGCGCCGCCGCGGACGAGGCCGGTGCCCGACCACAGGTGCGGATGGATTTCGAGGGTCCGCGCGCCGGCGGTGAGGCGGCCGCCGTGGAGGGCGACCATGCGGCGCTGGCCCTCGGATTCGCTGGCGGCGAGCTGGGCTTGCGCGCGGGCGACCTGCGCCGGGTCCAGGGCGTCCAGCAGGCGTTGCGCCTCGGCCCACGCGGCGGCCGACGTGTCGCGGGCGATGGTGTGCAGGCGGACACCGAAGCGCACGTCCCGGCCGCCCGCCAGCGCGCACCTTCGAGATCTTCTCCGCGACCTGCGGCGGCGGTTCGCCCGACGTCAGGTACACGTCGGCGTGGCGGGCGGCGACCGGCAGCGCGGCCGGGGAGCCGCCAAAGTACAAGAGCGGCACGGGATCCGGGACGGCGAGGGTGGTCACGCCCTCGACCGACAGGTGCTCGCCGGCGAAGTCGAACGGCCGGCCCGACCACACGCCGCGGACGATGGTGAGGAACTCGTCGGTACGGGCGTAGCGGGCGTCGTGGTCGTGCCAGTCGCCGAAGCGGCGCTGTTCGGCCGCGTCGCCGCCGGTGACGATGTTGAGCAGGACCCGCCCGGCCGACAAGCGCTGGAACGTGCCGGCCATCTGCGCCGCGAGCGTCGGTGAAATGACGCCCGGCCGGAACGCCACGAGGAACTTCAGCCGGCGCGTCTCGCGGATCAGCGCGACGGTGGTCAGCCAGGCGTCCTCGCACCACGTGCCCGTCGGCGTCGGCACGCCTTCGTACCCGAGCTGCTCGGCCGCCCTCGCGACCTGCGCGAGGTAGTCGACGTCCGCGGGCCGCTGCGCCGCGCGGCCCGGGGATTTG
Organism: Amycolatopsis sp. FDAARGOS 1241; assembly: GCF_016889705.1. Lineage (NCBI taxonomy): Bacteria > Bacillati > Actinomycetota > Actinomycetes > Pseudonocardiales > Pseudonocardiaceae > Amycolatopsis > Amycolatopsis sp. FDAARGOS 1241. The sequence goes on along the minus strand of NZ_CP069526.1, from coordinate 3,827,892 downwards.
TTCTGCGTGGAAGCGTTCCACGATCGTGCTGCCGTCGCCGCCGGTCGGCAGGAACCAGTGCAGTTTCACGCTCATCGGCTGCTCCTCGCGGCTTCGACGTCGGGCCCGTAGCGGCGGTCGGCGAACGCCGCGAAGTCGACCTTCCCGCGCAGGGTTCCGTCTTCGGTTGAACGCGTCGGCCGGCTGCTGCTCCGATGCGATGACCGAGTCGTCCGGGGAATCGGCTCGTCACGGCAGGCGGACACGGCCTTCTGGGCGACCGCGGGCTCCAGCCCGGTTTCGGCGGCCCACGCCTTCGCCCACGCATCGCCGTGCGTGTCGGCCCAGAGCTGGGCCTTCACCACGCGCTCCACGAAGTCCCGGATCGCGCAGTTGCGGCCCGGGTCGGCCAGCGCCGCGGTGCTCGCGGTTTCGAACGCGAGCCCGTTGGAGCTGCCGCGCCCGTCGGACAGCACGCGGGCGTGCGCGTCGAGCGGCGCCTGCGCGGTGTAGGGGTCCCATATCGCCCACGCGTCCACCTCGTGCTGCGTGAAGGCGGCGTAGGCCTCCGAGGGCTGCAGGAACGACAGCTTCACGTCCTTTGTGGACAGCCCTGCGCGCTTCAGGGTGTTGAGCAGCCGACCGTGCGCGGAGCTGCCGTTCGCCACCGCGATCGTCTTGCCCCGCAACGCCTGCACGTTCGGCAGCGCCGAGTCCGGCGGGACGAGGATCGCCTCGCGCTCCACGTTGCTGCGCGCCACGCTGACCACGGAGGTCTTCGCCTTCGCCGCGGCCGCGAAGATCGGCGGCGTGTTGCCGACCCGGCCGACGTCGATCGCCCCAGCCGACGCCGCCTCCAGCAGTGGCGCGCCGGAGGGGAACGTCGAACACTCGATCCGGTAAGGCACGTCGGACAGCAGGTTCGCGGCCGTGAGCAGCGACTTCACGCCGCCCTTCTGGTCGCCGACGCGCAACGTGACCTTCGCGAGATCGGCCGGTGAGACCGGCGCGGGCACGGCTGCCGGGCCCTCTGCCGCGCCGGACGACGAGCAGGCGGTGAGCCCACCGAGGACGAGAACCGCGGCCAGCGCGGCGGGCAGATTACGCAGGTGCGCCTTCGGTCACTCCCAGATCGGCCAGGACGCGCGAGCGCACGTCGGCGTGGTCGGTGGCCGTCCGCGGCCGCGGGTGGCCGAGGACGTGTTCGGAGACGATGCGGCCCTCGTCGAGGACCAGGACGCGGTCGGCGAGCAGCAGGGGCCTCGTCGACGTCGTGGGTCACGAGCAGCACGGCGGGTTCGTGCGTGCGCCACAGCCGTTCCACGAGTCGGTGCATCGCGAGGCGGGTGAGCGCGTCGAGCGGCTCGTCGAGCAGCAACAGGTCCGGCTCGCGAACCAGGGCTCGCCCGAGCGAAACCCGTTGCGCCTCACCGCCGGACAGCGTCAGCGGCCAGTAGTCCTCGTGCCCGGCGAGGCGCACTTCGTCCAGCGCCTGCTCGGCGACGCGCCGGTCGCGCGAGCGGTTCGCGCCGTCGCGGCGCAGGCCGAGGACGACGTTGCGCCAGACCTTGCGCCACGGCAGCAGCCGCGGCTGCTGGAACGCGACCGACACCGTGCCCTCGACGTCCGCGGTGCCCTCGAGGTCGTGGTCCAGTCCCGCGAGCACGCGCAGCAGCGTCGATTTGCCGGAAGCGCTGCGGCCCAGCAGTGCGACGAACTCGCCCCGGCTGATCTCCAGCTCGAGTCCGTCGAGGACGGTGCGCTCACCGAAGCGCTTGGTCAGGCCGCGCACCGCGACCACGCGCGTCACCGAGCCAGCCATCGCAGGGCCCTCCGTTCCAGCAGCCGCACGAGCGTGTCGGTGACCAGACCGAGGATCGCGTAGACGATCAGGCCCACCACCACGACGTCGGTGCGCAGGAACTCCCGCACGTTGGTGATCAGGTACACCCGAGCCCGGCGTCGGCGTTCACGGTTTCGCCGACGATCAGCGCGAGCCACGCGAGGCCGAGCGACTGCCGCAGCCCGACCAGAGCCTGCGGCAGCGCACCTGGCAGGATCACGTGCCAGAGCCGTTCGCCGCGGGTGAACCCGGGCGCCCGCGCGGCTTCCCCGAGCCGCGCGTCGGCCGTGTGGATTCCCGAGTGGACGTTGAGGTAGAGGGGGAACGCGACCCCGAGGGCCACGAGCACGATCTTCGTCTCCTCGCCGATCCCGAACCACAAGATGAACAACGGGATCAGGCCGAGGAACGGCGGCGTCCGCAGCATCTGCACCGGCGGGTCGACCAGTGCCTCACCCCAGCGCAAGAGTCCCGCGAGCACTCAGAGAAGCACGCCGGCGAGCGCGCCGAACACGAATCCGGCGCCCACCCGGCCGAGCGAGACGGCGAAGGCGTCGCCGAGTTCTCCGGTGCGCACGAGATCGACCGCGCTGGTCAGGACTGTCCACGGTGAACTGAGCCTCTCGGGTGGCAGCACACCGGTGGCACTCGCGAGCTGCCAGGCGGCCACGAGCGCGACCGGGCTGATCCAGCGGCGCAGCGACGGCCGCCGCCGGTTCGGTCGCGGTCCAGCAGCGGTCCGGGCGCGCGTCAGCACCCGTGAAAAATCGACACGGATTTCTCCCGGGTACGGGTTTGCGGTACGGGAAGGGAAAACGCTCAGCGCGCGCGGCAGACCGCGCTCGCCTGGCGCCGGAGGCCGACGTGCAGGCGGCTGACGGGCAGAGCGCCGAGGTTCACACCCCGAGCTGCACGGCCGCGCACTGCAGCGTCAACGAGACCCGCCCCCGCTCTCACGCACTGGAACCGGCGCTGGGCTTGTGCCACCTCGGCGCGGTGAAAACCCCGGGAACATCCGAGGAGTGGGACGCGTCAGCCCCCGAACATCCGCTGCCACTCGTCGAGCGAGCGGGGCCGGAACACGAAGTTGGTGTCCTTCACGTGCGACAGGGCGGCCGACGGCTCGGCCGAGTACTGGTGCCCCGGGTAGACGACGGGGTCACCGGGCAGGGTCGCGAGCCACTGCAGGCTGCGGTAGATCGCGTCGGAGTCGCCGCCGGGGAAGTCGGTGCGCCCGCACCCTTCCAGGAACAGCGTGTCGCCCGAGACCAGCCGGTCGCCGACGAGGAAGCACTGGCTGCCCGGCGTGTGGCCGGGTGTGTGCAGCAGGCGGATGTCGATCGCGCCGACGCTCACGACATCGTCGTGGTCGTGGGCGCGCAGGTCGGTCGCCGACACGCCGGTGACGCGGCGGACCCACTCCGTCTCTTCGGTGTTGACGTGGATCGGCACCTGGTCGATCGCGAGCAAGTCGGCGATCCCCGCGAGCGAGAAGCCCATCATCTCGCCGCCGACGTGGTCGGGGTGGTGGTGCGTGGCGAGCACACCGGTGAGCCGCATGCCGTCCCCGGCGAGCACGTCCAGCAGATCCCGCACCGCGTACGCCGGATCGACAACCACCGCCTCGCCCGACTCGCGGTCGCCGATGAGGTAGGCGAAGTTGACCATCTGCGTCGCGACCGGATCCCCGACCGCGAAGTCCCGGCCGGCGAGCAGTTGGCGGAAGTACAGCTGGTCTGCCATGACGGCAGCGTAGCGCGCCGCTCACTCCCCCACTTCGCCGTCGGCGAGTTCACGCAGGGTGTCGAGGTGACCGACGTGCCGGCCGGTTTCCTGGACGACGTGGGCCGGGACCCAGCGGACGGTGAAATCGCCGCTGCGGCGCGTCCGGTCGTCCGGCGCGAGGCCGGTCAGGGCGGCCGCCGAGTGCGTCCACTCGGCCTGGTAGGGGGCGGTGACCGAAGCGGGGTCGGCGGCCTGGGTGAGGTCCCAGCTCGGATCGGGGGAGCCGGCCCAGAGGGCCGGTGGTGAAGAGCTGCCGACTTCGATCGACAGCCACCAGCGTTCGACAGCCACCAGCGTTCGACAGCCGTCAGGTGCTCGACCACGCCGAGGGCGCTCGTGCGGGGTGACGCGGGCAGGGGTGTCGAGTCCGGCGAGCTTGTTCACGGGCGTGGCTCGCAACAAGCCGACGAACCGAATCTGGACGGTCAGCTCGTCGCCGCCCAGGGGATCGGGCCAGGTGCGCTCGACCTTCGAACTCCTGTTCGACATGGTGCGGAGCGTAGCGCGGCCCGCCCGGAATAGGGTGGCGTCATGGTGTGGGGACTCCTGTGTGCGCTGCTGTCGGCCGTGGCGTACGGCATCGCTTCGGTGCTGCAGGCCGTCGCGGCGAAGGCGGCGCCCGACGCCGGCGCCGGGGTCGATCCGCGCCTGCTGCTGCGTGTGCTGCGGCAGGGGAAATACGTGGCGGGCCTGGGCCTGGACGTGCTCGGCTTCGTCGCGCAGCTGGCCGCCCTGCACGTGCTGCCGCTGTTCGTGGTGCAGGCGACGCAGGCCGCGAGCCTGGCGGTCACGGCCGTGGCGGTGCGGGTGCTCGGCGTGCGGCTCGGCCCGCGCGAGTGGGCGGCGGTCGCCGTGGTCTGCACCGGGCTCGCGCTGCTCGGGGCTTCGGCGCAGAGCGAGGGATCGGAGGCGGTCGGGCTGGACTTCCGGCTCGCGCTCGCGGGAGCCGTCGTGGTGCTGGGGCTGGCCGGGATCATGGCGGGCAAGGCGAGCCGCCGCGTGCGCACGCCCGCACTGGGCCTGATCGCGGGCCTGAGCTTCGGGCTCGTCGCCGTGGCGGGCCGGATCATCCCGAGCTTCGCGCCGCTTGACCTGCTCACCGACCCGGCGCTCTACCTCGTCGCCGTCTCCGGTGGCATGGCGATGTTGTTCTTCGCCACGGCGTTGCAGCGCGGCAGCGTCACGACGTCGACGGCGATGATGGTGCTCGGCGAGACCGTGCTGCCCTCGCTCATCGGCGTCCTGCTGCTCGGCGACCGCACACGGCCCGGATTCGCCGCCGTGGCCGTCGCCGGGTTCGTGCTCGCGGTGAGCGCCGCGCTCGCGCTGGCCCGCTTCGGCGAGCCGGCCCCGATCGACCAGGCCGCAACGCGCTGACTCAGCCCCGGTTGCGCCGCCACTGGTTGGTGAGCAGCCACATCAGGTACAGCCCGCCGATGGCGCCGGTCACGATGCCGACGGGCAGGCCTTCCTCACCGAACACCAGCCGCGTCACGAGGTCGCTCGCCACGAGCAGCAGCGCCCATCAGCGCCGAGGACACCAGCGCCGGTTTCGCCGAGCGCGCCAGCCGTTTCGCCAGCTGCGGCGCGGCGAGCGCGACGAACGCGGTGGGTCCCGCCGCGGCCGTCGCGATCGCGCACAGCGTCACGGCCACCACGAGCAGCACCCCGCGGCTGCGTTCGACCGGCACGCCGAGCCCCTTGGCCGCGTCGTCGCCCATCTCCAGCAGCGCGAGCCTGCGGCCGAAGCCGAACGCCATCGGCAGCAGGACCACCACGGCGATCGCGACCGGCCAGATCTCGTCCCAGCCCCGGCCGCTGAGCCCGCCGACGAGCCACGCCTGCGCGGCGAAGGCGTCCTGGATCGACAACCGCGTGAGCAGGTACGAGTTGGCGGCGGTCAGCATCGCGGCCACGCCGATGCCCACGAGGATCATCCGAAAGCCCTGCACGCCGCGCCGGAACGCGAGCAAGCCCACGGTGAGCGCGGTGAGCACGCCACCGGCGAGCGCGCCGAGCGCCACCGAACCGGAGCCGCCGTGCGCCAGCACGATCATCAGCAGTGCGCCGGTCGCCGAGCCCTCGGTGAACCCGATGACGTCCGGGCTGCCCAGCGGGTTGCCGGACAGGCTCTGCAGCACGCCGCCGCTCACCGCCAGCGACGCGCCGACCAGGATCGCAAGGAGCAGCCGGAGCAGCCGGGGCAGCCGCAGTGTGGTCACGATGAACTCCGTGCCCGCGCCGCCGAAGCCGAAGAGCGTCTTCACGACGTCGAGCACCGAAAGCGGGTAGTCGCTCGTCGTCATGCTCACGGCGCTGAGCACGAGCAGCACCACGAACAGGGCGAGCCCCACCACGAGCGCGCGCGGGGGCCACGCGCAGCGAAACCCGCCGGACGTGGACCGGCCGTTCCCCGATGGCCGTCACAGGCGTGCCAGCTTCCGGCGCCGGCACAGCGCGATGAAGACCGGCGCGCCGAGGAACGCGGTCACGATGCCGGCCTGCAGTTCCTCCGGCGGGTTCAGGACGCGCCCGAGCACGTCCGACGCGATCAGCAGCACGGGCGAGAGGATCATCGAAAACGGCAGCATCCACCGCTGGTCCGGACCCACGAGGATCCGCACGGCCTGCGGTACCGCGAGCCCGATGAACGCGATCGGCCCGATCGCCGCGGTCGACGCGCCGCACAGCAGCGTGATCGCGATCGCGCCGAGCACCCGCGTCCGCCCGAGGTGCGCGCCGAGCGCCTTCCCCGTCTGCTTCCCCAGCGCGAGCACGTTGAGCGGGCGCGCGAGCAGCACTGCCAGCACGATCCCGGCGGCGACGAACGGCGACACCTGCACCAGCACGTCCGCGCGCCGGCCGGTGAGCGAGCCGACGTTCCAGAACCGGAACTGGTTGAACGTGTCGGGGTCGATCAGCAGGATCGCGCCGAGGTAGGTCTGCAGCACCGCGGTGAGCGCCGCACCCGACAGCACGAGGCGGTCGGGAGTCGCGCCGCCGCGGCCCGCCGTGCCCAGCAGGTACACCACCACCGACGCAACGGCGGCGCCGAGGAACGCGAACCACGCGTGTGGCCGGCCGCGGACATCGAACGCCTGGTGCGCGCGCAGTCGGACCCGTACCCGAACGCGTTCGCGTACCGTCGCGGCGCCCCGCTGCGGATCGTCCGAGCCTCGGTGTCGGCGGGCCGCTACGGCGGCACGCCCGGGCGCATCTTCATCAGGGAAGGCGACGGCGTGGTGATCGTCGCCGGCCCGGACGCGCGTCGCGGTCGCTCCTGCTGGTCGAGCGCGTCCGCACGGCCGACGGCACCGACCTCGCGGCGGTGGACTACTTCACGGCGATGGGCGGGTACCTCACCGACCGCCCGTGAGAGTGCGAAGCGCCGGAATTGTCGGCGCGCCGGGGTACGGTGGCCACAACCGTTTCCCGGCGGGGGTGCCGGGTGCCACGACCCTGGGGAGGGACCCTTCATGCCCACGCCGATGTCCGCCGAGCGCGCCCGCGAATTCCTCGCGGAGGGCAACCGCAGCGCCGTGCTCGCCACGGTCCGTGCCGACGGTCGGCCGCACGCCGTGCCGGTCTGGTACGCGCCGGACGGTGCCGATCTGGTGGTCAACATCAGCCAGGACACCGTGAAGGGCCGCGCGATCGCGGCGTCCGGGCAAGTCGCGCTGGTGGTTCAGGAGGACGCGCCGCCGTACACGTTCGTCACCGTGGACGGCACGGCGGAGATCGTCACCGACCCCACGCGGGTCCGGGCCGGGTCGGAGCTGATCGCGCGCCGCTACCTGCCCGCCGAGGCCGTGGACGGGTTCGTCGGCTACGCCACCGCGCCGGGCAAGGTACTCGTGGTGATCCACCCCGCCCACACCGTCGGCGTCGACGCCGTGGCCGGCTGAGCGCTCAGCTCTCGGTGACCTTGCCGTCGGCGACTTCGAAGCGGCGGGTCACCGAGACGGACTCCAGCATGCGGCGGTCGTGCGTCACCAGGAGCAGCGTGCCCGGGTAACGGTCCAAAGCGGACTCCAGCTGCTCGATCGCGGGCAGGTCCAGGTGGTTGGTCGGCTCGTCGAGCACGAGCAGGTTCACCCCGCGCGCCTGCAACAGCGCCAGCGCGGCGCGCGTGCGTTCGCCGGGCGACAGCGTCGAGGCGGGGCGCAGCACGTGCGCGGCCTTGAGGCCGAACTTGGCGAGCAGCGTGCGGACGTCGGCGTCGGACAGCGCCGGCACCTCCAGCCCGAACGCCTCGGTCAGCGGGACGTCGCCCAGGAACAGCCGCCGCGCCTGGTCGACTTCGCCCACGACGACACCGGGGCCGAGCGCCGCGCTGCCCTCGTCGAGCGGCAGCCGGCCGAGCAACGCGGCCAGCAGCGTCGACTTCCCCGCGCCGTTCGCGCCGGTGATGGCGACCTTGTCCGCCCAGTCCACCTGCAGGTCGACCGGTCCGAGGGTGAACGAGCCCCGCCGCACCACGGCGCCGCGCAGCGCCGCGACCACCGCGCCCGCGCGCGGGGCCGCGGCGATCTCCATCCGCAGCGCCCATTCCTTGCGCGGTTCCTCGACGACCTCGAGCCGTTCGATCATGCGCTCGGTCTGGCGCGCCTTCGCCGCCTGCTTCTCCGTGGACTCGCTGCGGAACTTGCGGCCCGCTTTGTCGTTGTCGGTCGACTTGCGCCGCGCGTTCTTGACGCCCTTCTCCATCCACGCGCGCTGCATCTGCCCGCGGGCCTCCAGCGACGCCTTCGTGGTGGCGTATTCCTCGTACTCCTCGCGCGCGTGCCGCCGGGCGACGGCCCGTTCCTCCAAATAGGACTCGTACCCGCCGCCGTAGGAATTCACCTGCTGTTGTGCGAGATCCAGCTCCACGACGCGGTCGACGGTGCGCGCGAGGAACTCGCGGTCGTGGCTGACGAGCACGGTCCCGGCGCGCAGGCCGGTGACGAACCGCTCCAGCCGGGTGAGGCCGTCGAGGTCGAGGTCATTGGTGGGCTCGTCGAGCAGGAACACGTCGTAGCGGCTCAGCAGCAGCGACGCGAGCCCGGCGCGCGCGGCCTGGCCACCAGACAGCGACACCATCGGCTGGTCCAGGTCCACCGCCAGCCCCAGCTCCGCCGCGACCTCTCCGGCACGGTCGTCCAAGTCGGCGCCGCCGAGCGCGAGCCAGCGGTCCAGCGCGGCGCCGTACGCGTCGTCCGCTCCGGTGGCCCCGTCCGTGAGCGCTTCGGTGGCGGCGTCGAGGTCGCGCTGCGCGTCGGTGACCCCGGTGCGGCGCGCGAGGAACTGCCGCACCGACTCCCCCGCCCGCCGTTCGGGCTCCTGGGGGAGGTGACCGACGGTGGCCGTGGGCGGGTTCAGGCGGATCTCCCCCGCCTCGGAGGGCTGCAGGCCGGCCAGTGTCCGCAGCAACGTGGACTTGCCGGCGCCGTTGACGCCGACGAGCCCGACGACGTCGCCGGGGGCCACGACCAGGTCGAGGCCGGAGAACAGGATGCGGTCGCCGTGGCCCGCGGCCAGGCCCTTCGCGACGAGTGTTGCGCTCATTTCGCAGCTGAGTCTACGGGGACGCCCGCACTCGGCGGACTCGCTCCCAGTGTGTCGAGTGTCGTCCCGGTCACTCATCGTGGGTACCCTGGGCGGGTTGCGAATCCAGCGAGCAGTGAGGTCGGTGAAGACGATGGCGGAACCCGCCGGCACGGTCGCACTCGGCCAGAGGGCGAAGCAGCGGGAGCCCGGCTCGGCGCTGCCCCGGCCGACGGTCAGCAGGCGCCGCGAGGTCAGCCACGCGAGTGCCCGCTCACTGTTGATGACCGTGCTCGGTGAGTACGTGCTGCCGCGCGACCGTCCCGTGTGGACGTCGACGTTGGTGGAGGCGCTGGGCATGCTCGACATCGAGGAGAAGTCGGCGCGCCAGGCGCTCGCGCGGTCGGCCGCCGAGGGCTGGCTGGTGTCCGAACGCGTCGGCCGCCGCGTCCGCTGGTCCCTCACGCCGCCGGGCCGACGGCTGCTCACCGAGGGCGCCGAGCGGATCTACGCCTTCGGCCGCGAGGCCGTCGCGTGGGAGGGTCGCTGGCTCATGCTCATCGTGTCGGTGCCCGAGGCCAAACGCGACCTCCGCCACCGCCTCCGCACCCGCCTGACCTGGGCCGGCTTCGGCTCGCCCGTCGCCGGTGTCTGGGTGTGCCCCGACCCGAGCCGTCAGCACGAGGCGCAGCAGATCGTCGCCGAGCTCCAGCTCGACGCCCAGGCGATGTCGTTCACCGCGCAGTACGGCGACGTCGGCGAGCAGGACAGCATGGTCGAGCGGTCCTGGGACCTGTCCGAGCTGACCGACCGCTACGAGGACTTCATCGACCGCTTCACCGGCCTGCGCCCGGCCGGCGGTCCGGCCGTGCTGCGCGCACAGACCGAACTCGTGCACGAATGGCGCCGCTTCCCGTTCCTCGACCCGAGATTGCCCACCGAGCTCCTGCCCGCGGAGTGGAGCGGCCGCAAGGCGAGCGAACTGTTCCACTGCAAGCACGTCGAGTGGCGCCCGGAAGCGCAGGCCTACTGGGACAAGCTGGTGGAAACCGAGGAGAAGGCGTGACACACCTGGACCGCGAGGGCGGCCTGGCGGTCCTGACCATCGACGAACCGCCGCTGAACCTGTACACGGCTTCCTTGCAGTCTTCGCTCCTGGACGCCCTATCGTCGCTGGAGACCACGCCGGCCCGGGCGCTGCTCATCCGCGCCGAGGGCCGCGTCGTGAGCGGTGGCGTCGACGTCGCCCTGTTCGGCGCCCAGGGTTCGGCGGCCGAGGCCCGCGTCTTCTTCGACTCGTTGATGACGGTGCCCGACCGCCTCGCCGCCCTGCCGTTCCCCACGGTCTTCGCGGCCCACGGCTTGTGCCTCACATGGGCGTTCGAGGTCGCCCTCGCCTGCGACCTGCTCTTGGCGGCTTCGAGCGCAAAGTTCGGCTTGGTGGAGAAGGTCGTCGGCCTGACCCCGGCGATGGGCGGCACCCAGCGTTTGGCCGCGCGAGCCGGCGTCGCCCGCGCCAAGGAATTCGTCTACACGGGCGAGACCCATTCCGCCTCGGCGCTGGAGCGCTGGAACGTCGTCAACCGGGTCCTGCCGGACGAAGATTTCGACTCCGCCGCTCGTTCCTTCGCCGCCGGTCTCGCCGCCGGCCCGACGCGGGCCCACGCCGCCACCAAGCGCGTCCTGGCCCACTTCGAACACGGCGGTGTCCCGGAGGCCAACGCACACGTCACGGCCATCGCCGCGGACCTGTTCGACACCGAGGACCTCCGCGGCGCCGTGAAGTCGTTCCTCACCGACGGCCCGGGCAAGGCCACCTTCACCGGCCGCTGAAAGGCGAGCGCGCGCGTCCGCGCTGTACCTGAGAACGGGCCGAGGCAGACCCTCTCATTCAGCCCGCTGAACACGGTTTTCCAACGCGAACAATGTCCACGTTTGCGCTTGACGATAGTGGTCTGGACCACCACACTGAACGCAGCGCTCACCGGTGATCGAGATCGACGACGACCTCCCATCCCCCCACCGAGGAGAGCCATGTCCACACGCCGATCGAGGAAGCTCTGGTCCCTCGCCGCGTTGATCCCCGTCAGCCTGGGGCTGCTGACCACGCCGGTGCCGGCGTCGGCAGCGCCCGCCGCGTTCACGCACCCGGGTGTGCTCGTGAGCAAGTCGCAGCTGGATTTCGTCCGTGACAAGGTGAACGCCGGCGCGCAGCCGTGGAAGAGCGCGTACGACCAGATGATGGGCAGCGAATACGCCTCGCTGTCGCGCACCCCGAAACCGCGTTCGGTTGTCGAGTGCGGCTCGTACTCCAACCCGAACTACGGCTGCACAGACGAACGCGAAGACGCCATCGCCGCGTACACCGACGCCCTCGCCTGGTACCTCACGCAGGACGCCCGCTACGCACAGAAGTCCATCGCCCTGATGGACGCGTGGTCAGGCACGATCACGAGCCACACCAACAGCAACGCGCCGCTGCAGACCGGCTGGGCGGGCGCTTCGTGGTCGCGCGCCGCCGAGCTCATCAAGTCGACCTATTCGAGCTGGCCCAACGCCGGCCGGTTCGCGACGATGCTGCGCACCGTCTACCTGCCGAACCTGCTCGTGGGCAGCAACAGCAACGGCAACTGGGAACTCGTGATGATGGAGGCGGCCGTCGGCATCTCCGTCTTCCTCGACGACAAGTCGAGCTACGACCAGGCCATGACGCGCTACCGCAACCGCGTGGCCGCCTACGTCTACCTCTCCGCCGACGGCGCCCTCCCCAAGACCGTCCCCGGCAGCGGCCTCTCGACGCGCGACCAGATCGTGAACTACTGGCAGAAGCAGAGCACCTTCATGACCGGCCTCACCCAGGAAACCTGCCGTGACTTCGTCCACACCGGCTACGGCATCGCCTCCATCGCCGACGTGGCCGAAACCGCGCGCATCCAGGGCCAGGACCTGTACTCCACCGACGTCGGCGAACGCCTGCGCCAGGCCCTCGGCTTCCAGTCCAAGTACGAACTCGGCGCCGCCGTCCCCGCCGACCTCTGCGGCGGCCACCTGAACCTCGGCCTCGGCCCGGTGACCGAAGTGGGCTTCAACGCCCTCCACGGCCGCCTCGGCATCGCCATGACCAACACCCAGACCCTCACCGAACGCCAACGCCCGGCCGGCACCAACAACCTCTTCGTGGCCTGGCAAACCCTCACCCACGCCGACAACCCCAACTGACCCCGCTGCAGCCCGGGACCCGCCCTGCCCGCGGGTCCCGGGCTCACGCTCTGTGGCCATGGTTTCCGCAGGTCAGGCCACAAATGTGGACCTCCTTGCAACCCCCTGATCGCGACCCGCTACAGTACTCACATCGAGCTTCACGGAGCACTCCGGGAAGCACGGGTCCGGGCTGTGGCGCAGTTTGGTAGCGCACTTGACTGGGGGTCAAGGGGTCGCAGGTTCAAATCCTGTCAGCCCGACCGGATCAAAAGGGGCGCCTGAGCGGCAACACCGCAGCTCAAGCGCCCCTTTCGCGTTCATGCGCCATCGCGGCCATGATCCCCGCTGTGGACCATTTGTGGACATGCCTGACTACGGTTCCCCGACCCTTCGGCCACGATGCCGTCCATCGCCGTCGAAGCCTCAACCATCACCGGCCGAATCTGGTGCCAGTAGACCCGCTCGGTCACCGCCGTCCCCCTGTGCCCCCACAACCGTGCGATGTCCTCAATCGGCACCTTCGCGTCCGAGAGCAGCGACACGAAGCAATGCCGCATCTCCCGCGGGCGTCCACTCCCCCGGCTCCAGGCCAGCAGCCTCCGGCGGGGTGACTGCAACCTCCAGCTCGCCGAAGTCGTCGACCGCGTGCTGCGCCCGGTCGGGCAGATAGCCTGAGACGCGGAACCCGTAGCTGGTCTGCGACACCGGACGCCTCCTGTGTAAGCCCTCGCCGCCACGGTCGCGCGGTTGTGGGCAGGCGTCCTCGCTCTCGCCGGATGAGCTCGGCCGGGCGGCGGCGTGCTTCGAGATCTCCGCCAGCCAGCCAGACGGCCCAGCGGCGGGTAGGTTCGAGTCGGCCGTGACGGTACCGGCCCGGACTGCTTGATCTTGGAGCCGACCATGCCTCCTGTGCCGGCGCGGACCAGCGCGCAGCGGCATGCCGCGTTGGACAAGGCGAAGCTGCTGCGCCACCAGAGAACCGAGCTGTTGGCGGCCGTGAAGAACGGCGTCGTCACGCTGCCTGGCGTCTTGGAGCAAGCCGACGCTGACCCGGACGGTCCGGCCGCCCGGACCCGGGTGCGGCTGGTGTTGAGTTCCCTACCCGGTTTCGGCCCGGTGACGGCGCAGCGGCTGATGGATGAGGTCGGGATCTCCGCTTCTCGACGTGTCCGCGGCCTGGGTGTGAGGCAGCGGAACTTGCTGGTCGCTGCGGTCGAGTGGGCGTAGTCCATGCGGGCGGAGGTTCTCGCTGAGACGCTCCCCAACTTCACGGACGACCGCGGCAACCGGCCCGTGGAAACTCGGCCGGGGTCTAAACCACGCATCGACGGATACGCCTCGGTCTGCCCCGCTGGGGCTGGAGTCCCGCCGGTCAAGCAGTCGGCCGGCGGGAATCTCCTCGTACTTCGCCGGGGAGCGGATTCGCCTCGCCGAAACGTGCGAAGGAGACCGCGACCTCACGCAGTTTGGTGTGTTTCCTGAGACACGGAGCGAAGAGCTTGGAAGGCCTCGTCGGGACCACAGCCGTGGCGCTCCCACCACCTGCCGGGTACTGGAGCGGCACAAGCACGCAGTCAACGTCGTGGCCCACCTGGCAGTGCTCCGAAGTCGGTCAACGATCACCCGAAAGCCGAACAGGAGTGCAGGGCGATCGTCGCCAGCTATCCCGAAAATCTGTCGCCTTTGCCCGGGCAACCCGTTTCTTTGAAATACTCGCCGTGCCATCAATCCGTCGCCGTCTTTCTGTCATGGTCATCGTCGGCGCCACAGCCCTGCTCGCCGTGGCCTGGGCGCGTGTCACACCCACCCGACCACGGCCCAGCGGGGTCTATTCACGGAGGTCGCCCCCGGCAGACGGGTCCGGATGAACGCCGGCCAGATCAACAGCACGCGTGATGTTCGCCAGGTGGTGGGCCGACGATCACGACCATGATCGCCGCGATAACCGGGAGGGCGTTGCGATGCCCGGGACCGGTGTCGTCGGACGGCCAGTCGCCGCTCGCGGTGCTCAGGGTGTTCACTAGAACCTGGCTGCGCGGGTGGCCACGGGCTCCAGCCTCGATAAGGAGTCGGTCCGGAAGACTCGGAGGACTTACAAGAGATGCATTCAGTTGGAGAGGGATGAAATGCCTACTGTCACCAACATGGTCCAGAAGGATCTGCTGGAAATTGTGCCGCCGTTCATCGCGCAGGGTTCCTCCGCGATGATCCGGCTCCTCGAGCTACCGCCGGGGGACCCAGGTCTCGCTCCCCACCGTCACTCCGGCCCCGTTTTCGGCTACATGCTCGAGGGTGAGATGCTGTTCGAACTCGAGGGTGAGGCACCTTATCCGATCAAGGCCGGAGAGGCCTTCTGGGAACCAGGTGGTGACGTCATCCATTACACGATCGCCAACCTGCTCCCCGACAAGACGAGCCGTGTCATCGTGGTCGCGATGTGCGCTCCCGGGGTGGAAATGATCACCATGGTCAGTGATGAAGAGCTCGCAGCCAAGGCGAGTGAACGGATTCCTGCCCCGAACCAGTAGCATCCCACCTCCCCCGCCGGCCCCCACGTGGACCAGCGCGTCGGGGCGCCGGCGATCGTGTACACCTCGAGCACGTGTTCAGAGTTTCTTTTCTTGTTCAAGGCGGCCCCTGGGGCCGCGCTGCTATCGGCCGGCACACGCGGGGCCCGCTTCCGGCACCCACGCGACCGGCCGGCGGCTGCACCGGGGGCCGACGACAAGAAGAAAGAACATGTCCTCGCCGGGCGCAGGCACGTTGCGTCCGTCAGTGACCTGTCGCCGTCTCGCCGACCTCCCCGAGGGCTATCACGCCGCGTCAAGGGGGCAGTTCGGCCGGCACGCTCCCGGATCGCATGAAGGCGCCCCTTTGACACGGCGTGATGGGGCTACGCCAGGTCGACGAGATGGCGAAGAGGCCACCCACTTGCAGCTTGCCCAGACAGATTCAACGGCTACTCGGCGGAGGTGCGCTTTATCCGGCGGCCAGTAGATCGAACCGTATCTCCTTCAACGACACCTTCCGTCCAGACTTCACTACCCAGAATGGATCGTCGCGAATGCGAACCAACTGCAAAAGACTTTGGAAATACGCCCATCAACGACGAGGAGGCAGTGGAAGAGGAGCCCCTGATCGGCTTAGCTAGTGCCATTTTTTCTGCCACTTGCGTGATGTATATTTGCACCTTAGAACGATCAAAGAACCCAGATCTTCTCCTGTTTCTGGGTCGCGAATTGATTGAGTACGCTCATCAACGATGTTAAACACCATATCAACCTCAACGCCGTGATTGGCTCCACGGTTGATAATTAGCTCGTCGGATGTGACAATCCTCGCGACGTGCCCCTCGATGCCGACCTCAGGCATCAGGTTCCTCCCTTAGTGTCACACCCGAGTCCGCCTCTAGCTGTTCGGGAGCGATATCTCGCCAGTCTTCCAGTGCATCACTACAGGTCACCTCCGTCAGTTGCTGCAATGCCCCAATTGTCCTGTTCTCGGCGGGCGCGGATCCCGCTCTACGTACCGCGCAGCTCTATCTCGACATCAATGACTCTGTCCACGAGGACGCCGACGACCGATGCACGATCGCCCGAGAGTTCGGCTTCGAGCTGGCCATCGAAAAGCATCCTCTAGCTTGGACCGATAGCGAGCAACCGTTGATCATGCCGCACAACCTCCGGTTCCGGACTCTGGCCGAAGTCGGCCGTGAGCGGCTGGCCAAGGTGATGGCAGGCGCCGTGACAACCACTCTCGACCGCAACGACCGCCTCAACTTGAGCCGACAGGACCCACGAAACTGGACCGGCAGTTTTATTCATCACGATGTGCAGCCCGCCGACGAGAAGTCCTGGCTGCTCGCCGAGTCACCAGACGGCGAGTCAGTCGGAGTTGTCGGAATCAGCGCCGCCGGCGACTCTGCCATACTCTGCCATCTCTGTGTGGTACCTGAGTATCGCGGCCGCCGGCTGGGCGAGCAGCTTGCCTATGCGGGTTACCGAGCGGCTCGCCAGCGCGGCCTCGCGACGATCTATGCCTACGTAGACGCCGTCAACCGGCCCATGGTCGCGACTCCAGGCCGACGATGACCGCAGAATAGGTCCGGTGGAGCACCATCACCGAGTGCCCCGCCCACTCGGCACACTGTGTGGACTGTACGCCAGCCGCCAGCCACCTCGACACTCACGCATATCGCAGGTCGTACGGCCGACGTGCCAGCGGCCATCGATACTCCTCCTCCGACAGCGCGGCTCGGCGAGCGTTGTCCCAGACCGCGCCAGCGTCGACTAGGTGACGTCACCACCGTCGAGGCCCCGGGAACAGCCGGCCGTCCTCCCCGACGCCATATTGCTCGACGTGGCGGGCAGCATCGCGGTCAGCGGAGGTGGGCACGGCACCGGCCCCGCCTCGTCCTTGGCGCGCTGCTTGAGCTGACGACGGTCGCCGGTGTCCGTCCACGCTGCACCCGCGATTGGCGCCCGTCGTGGTGAACAGGGTGGCGTGGATGGATCTTTTACTTTATGGCGGGACCGTTCTCCGTCATCGCTTCGTCGCTCGCCTGCCGTAGCGCGTCATTGAGGGTCTGCTCCCGGATGTTCTGGCGCTCCTGTAGGGCAAGTTCCGCGTCGGCGCGCAGCTTGGACAGGAGGCTGATTTCCCTGACTCGCGCCGCGCTGTTCAGCTCGAACTGTTCGACGGACCGGGCGACCGCGGACAGGGTCAGCGCAAACGCTTGCCGGGTAAGCCCGTCGTTGTACACGATTGCTGAAAAAGTGACAACCACGCCACCCTTTATGTCGGTAGCGTGCGCCTCCACCAGTGGGAACCCGCGCGTCCAGTCGTGCGCGGCCTGTCGAATTCTTTCCAGTGCGGGCGTGTCGTCCCCGGGACTGGTCCACGATTGGTGCACAGCGGCCCGCGTCATGACGTTTGTGCAGGTCACGACCCAGGTGCCGGGGCCGGCTTGAAGGGAGAACGACGGCGCCGGTGTCGCGTCCTTGACGGTTTTGATTTGCGCGGCGGGGGTCACCTCGAGGTCGATCCCCAGGCCTTTGGCCCACCGGGCGAGTGTCGTTGCTTCAGTCATTGTTTCCCACTGATAATGTCTCGAAGTGAGGGCAGGTCTTGCAGGGAGCATGGAGTGAAATTTTCGCCTCGTGGCAGATTGCGGCGCATGTTCTCCTCGGCATCCCGCACCTCGATCGTGGCACGTTTCAGTTCCATATACGTTTTCGACAGCACGGAAATCGTGGCCTTACGTTGGCTAATGATCACCTTGAGTGAATTGGTAAATTCGTTATCGATCTTGGCTAGACGTGCTCCGTAGAGGGAGTCCAGCTGCTTTTCCCGGTCTTCCTGGTACTTTTCCAGGGTCTTCTCGGTGAACAGGCGCGACGCGGCGTGCGTAGCCCACTCGGCCAATTTGTCATCGGTCAGCCATGCGAGCGCCGTGGTCCCCATCTTGCCGAACTTGCCACCCAGCATCTGGACCGCATCCAGTGCGTAGAACAGCATCCAACCGGCCCGCACGTCGGATTCAATCCAACTTTGACTATCCAATTGATCCTCGACGAACTTCCGGTCGTCGGCAATTCCCTTCTGGAGGATGTCTTTCGCGGACCGCTCCTGTTGTTGGATATCCGAGCGCAGTTTGCCGATCCGGTCGGCGATTGCGTGCGCCTTTGCGCACTCGATGTCACGATGGTGACGATCGTCTTCGTAGGAGCCCTCGCTAGCCGGCACACCGGCCGGACGGCGGCGCAGTCCTTTCATCGCGACATACGTCAGTCCGGCGAGCGCCAACAGCGCACCCAGGACGCCCCCGATCAACGGAAGCTTGCCGGCCGCAGGGTGCGGCGGCCCGGGCGCCTGTGGTCCAGGGCCCGGCGGGCCGAGCGGCGGCGCGGGAGGCGGCACCGCGCCGCCGACCCGAGTAAGCGGCTGGGCCTGTGGATCGGTGCTGATGTTGTTCGTGCTGTCTGTCGCCTCCACCCGGACCGAGTGGTCACCGACAGTGATGTTGTCGAGGTTCAGCACGTTGTCCTGGATGCTGGCCACGTTGTCGCTGGCCGGGGTGAGGTCATGGTCGTCGTAGGCCCAGGTGTAGGTCAGCCGCGCGTTGGGGGCCTGGTTGGTCACCGTCGCCGTGCAGGTGGCCGTCCCGTTGGGGTCGAGGGTGGACGTGTCGCAGGTGAGGGCCGCGGTCAACGGCTGCCGGGTGTACGGCCCGCTGGTCTGCGGAACTGCGCTGAGGTTGTTCGCGGTGTCGGTGACCAGCAGGCCGATCAGGTGTTCACCGACGCTGAGGCCCGGGATGGTGACCGGGTTGCCGGTGAGCGCGGGTTGGATCTGGCCGTCGACGCTCCACTGGTAGGTGAGCTGGGCGTTGGGAGCGAGGTTGGTCACCGTGGCCGCGCAGGTGAGCTGTCCGGCCTGCAGCATGCCGGGGTCGCAGTCCAAGGTCGCAGCCGGGGGCGCGGCGGGCGGCGGCGCCTGAGCCGCGGCCTGCTGGGAAGCGGTGAACGCCTGGGCGCAGTCCGGCTCGCCGTTGCGCAGGAACACGCCGACCGTGGTGAGGGTTCCGGTCAACTGGACCGTGGATCCCGCCCCGGCGAACTGGCCGTCGATGCGTTCGGTCGTCGACGAATTGTCGGGGTCGGCCCAGGTGGCGCTGAAGCTGTTGTCCGGCGCCAGCGTTCCGGAGAACTGGTAGTTCGCCGGGTAATCCCCGGCGGGACCGTGGCGCAGGATCAGCGGCGTGAGCGTAATGTTCGTCCCGGTGACCTGTACCGGTATTCGGCCGTCGTCGCCCTCAACCAGGATCTGGGCCCCGTCCAAAGCGGGTGGGCAGTACTGTCCCGTGGCGCTGGTGACCTTCACCGGCTGGTAGTCACCCGTCAGGTTGACCGCAGGCTGACCCACCGCGGGGACGGTAAACAGGAAAGCACAGCCGAAAACGACGCCGAGCACGGCACCGAGCAAAGCCAATCGATACCAACGCCTTCGGCCCACACGATACGGGCGGTCGCGCCGGCAGACGTGGCTTACCTGGGCTATGTTCTCGCCATCGTCCATAAGAACCACCCGAACTTGTGTGGCGGCACCTCAGACCGTCACCGTCTCACGCACGGAGTACGCCAACCGACAGGCCGACGAACCCTAGTTTCTCCCTGGCTTCCTAATCACCCTCCACCTGCTTCGTCGGTTTGGTCCCATGAGGCGACTTGCCCGACTCCAGCAGCAGGGTCGAACGTCACTCGTCTGACGGGCAAAGGCCTCCGGAGCCGCCCACTGCCGTCGCGCATGCCGAAACCATCTGTGGACCGACCGCGGTTCTTTAAGCGGAGAAGGCGGTCACGCTTCGAGACGTCGACCTCAAGCTGCCGCCAAAGGACCGGGGCGAGCTGCTGCCGGCGGAGAACGCGCCGATCGCGAGTGCCGGTCGCGCTGAACGCGGGGCTCGACCGAGCCCCGGCCGTGGTCGAGAGGCCGCACTCGTCAGGACGTGAGTCCGGTCCTCTCCCATGGTGCATGGAGGTCCGGCGGCGGGTGAAACCAGCCACGTGCCTTGTATGGTTGGGGCCGGGCTCCGGGCACGCTCACGGCTTCGCGCGTTCTATGCCCGGTCCACGCAACGTCGGGACCCGACGCTGCGAAGGTCAGGGGCCGTTTCCTGGCCGGCTTCAAAACCCATCCATTGAGAGCCCGAATCTCACGAGGCTTGGCCCGGAGCCTTGGCCGCTAGCGCTCCATCTGTGTGACAGTCGACCTCAACTCTTGAGGTCCTGCGCAATCTGCGCGGCCGCCGCGGCGGCGGTGAGGTGCGTGGTGTCCACGACTTCAGCCTCAGCGTGCAGCCAGGTCCCGGCTGCCTCAGCGTAGGGCTCCAGATACTTGAGGCGGAACGGGGACGGGATGGCGTGCTCGCGCTCGATGCGCCCGCGGAGCGTTGGTTGGTCGGCGTGCAGGACGAAGTGCCGCACGGGAATGCCGCGTTGGGCGAGGCCCGTGCAGATCTCGCGCCAGTACTGCTCGACCAGGACGGTCATGGGAATCACCAGCGTGCCGCCGGTGTAGTCCAGGACGCGAGAGGCGGTCTCAACGACCAGCGGTCGCCACGGCGGCCAATGCTGGAAGTTGTCCGTCTCGGGCAGCCCTGGCCTGATGTCCATGAGCGTCTCGCCGACCTTCTCGGCGTCGAACACCCGCGAATCAGGCAACAGCGGTTGCAGGAGAGCGCTGGTCGTCGTCTTGCCTGCACCATGGGTGCCGTTCAGCCAAACGATCACGGGAGGACACACTAGTCTGCCGGCGAGGAAATCGAGTGGAGATCGACGAGCTCCCTGGCAGGCAGGCTTGGGGGCATGGTGCGTCCCGACGAGCAAGAACTGGTCGCCGCCGGTCAGGACGTCGACTCCCCAGACTGGTCCGTTCGCGCGTCGGCCGGTCGGCGGCTCGCGGCATCGGACAAGATCGACGGAGTGGCAGACGTCCTCCGTCGTCTTCTCTTGGATCCGCGAGACTCCGCAGTCACGCAGGAGACCGCCGTGGCCCTGCTCGCACGCAAGGACATCGCCGGCCTGCGCTGTGTGTTGCTGGCCAGCAGCCGAGCTGTCGAGTTTTGGACTAGAGATGAGCTCGTCGCCGCTCTGGACTGCAACCCCGAGTGGATGACGACCGAAGGCGCGGACCGGCTGACCCAACAGCTGCACGAGCTCGCCGCCGATGACGACCACGGAGTCCGCAACGAGGCCCTCAGGGTCCTCTCGCACCTGCGGCCGCGCGAGGAATGGGCACGAGGCTCAGACGACGACCAGCTCTGATCCGACACCAGACGACCACGCGCGTATCGGTCGCCCGCGCCCGCCTCGGCGTTGTCCGCTTCACCTCGGACAACCGGTTTTTTTTAGGAGCAGCCTCTTCTACACCGCGAACTCTCGCCCATCGCTGGCATGTGGCGGGCGTGGACCAGACGTGGACCATCACGCTCGCGACAGGTGCGAAATGCGCAAGTCGGGAAGGCCCACCTGGCCGCCTGTGTCGGTGTTTTCGCAGGTCACGCACGCCGCGAAATCCCAGGGGGTCAAGGGGTCGCAGGTTCAAATCCTGTCAGCCCGACCGGACAGGCCACGTTCACGCAGGTGAGCGTGGCTTTTTTGTTGGCCCGGGTGTGCTGGAGACGACGAGAGCCCCCGGAGCATGCCGCATTCATGTCACATGCTCCGGGGCTACCGGTCAGGCCGCCATGCGCTCCAGGGTCTGCTTCCGGCGTAGGTCGAGGATGTCGGCCACCTCGTCGCGGCGGTCTGGCCACAAGTGCCCGTAGACGTTCAGCGTCATCGATGTGTCCGCATGGCCGAGCGTCTGCCACGACCTTCACGTCCGCCCCCGCGCTGATCGTCAGCGAGGCCGCGGTGTGGCGCAGCTCGTGCGGCGTCAGGCCAGGCACGTTGAGCTTGGTGGCCGTCACCGCCGCGTTGAACTCCCGCATGCGGCCAGTTGTGTGCCCGCAGAGAATCGCCGCGCTTGGGTGGTGAACAGCAGGTCACCGTTCGCCTCGCCTACGGTCCGCGGCGCCCTGTCAGCCCGAACGGACAAACCGAAGTGGGCCTCTCGTCCGATCGGCTCCAATTCTATAAGCCCGGCGAAGAGACCGCGGCGGTGGCCGTTGACAGCCGTGCGGCGCCGGTCGGCTGATCGGAGCGACGAACATCGGCCAGGTGGTGAACACAACGGATCATGGTTTTCAGGCAAGCTTCGCGATCCGGCCCGTCCAGCTTTACGAACCGGCCAGAAGCCACCGAGAACGTCGGCCCATGAGAATCTTCCCCACCAGGTCCACTGCCGAGCACTCGAGCTCGCGCCACCGCAATCGCACGCGTCTCGCGGTCATCGTGGGCGCCTCCCTCGCCGTGGCCGGCATCGCCTCCACCGCTGTCGCCGCGACCCTGGCCGACCCGGCTCCGATCCAGATCCAGGCTGGCCCGGCCGCGGAGTCCCCGAAGGACACCGTCAAAATCCGCGGCGCCGACCACCGCGACGCTCCGCTGGTGGCGGCCTTCGAGCAGGTCGACCAGAACACCGTCTGGATCAAGTCCGGCTCCATCCCGCAGACCTGGCAGCCTTCCGGCGTCGACTACGAGCAAGAGGGCTTCAAGTACTACAACGGCCGCTACTACATCTCGGTCTACGACCACACCGCCAACGACGGCCACCTCGTCATCCTCGACGAGGACGGCTCCCTCATCAAGGACATCGCGTTCGTCGACGGCGCCCGCACCCACGCCGGCGGCTTCGAGCTCTACGGGGACTACGCTTATGTTCCGCTCGCGGTCGACTCGCCGCACAGCTCGGCCGACATCCTGCGGATCAACATCAAGTCCTACCAGGTCACGACCCTCTTCACGGTCAACTACGACCACGTCGGCGGCGTCATCTACGACCCGGTGAAGAAGACCCTGGTGGGCCAGAGCTGGGACTCGCGGACCTTCTACGAGTGGACCCTGAACGGGAAGCTCGTCGGGACCTGGAAGAACCCCTCGGACTACGTCGGCTACCAGGACTGCCAGTACGTGCCGTACGAGAAGATGCTCTGCTCCGGCGCCTCCGAGGGCATCCAGTCCCATGGCGGGTTCGACCTGATCGACCTCAAGGACCCCGACCACGCGATCCTCAACGGCTACCCGACGAAGATCGGCGGCGGCAACGCCAACGAGATCCTCGCGACGCCCACCACGGACGGAGTGGTGTTGACGCAGTACGCCGCGGGCGGTTCGATCGACACCTACACCACCACGATCCACGACGCGGGCTAGCTGCATGTGGCCAGGTCGTTCCCACCCGGCCTCAAATCCGGGCGGGTTAACACGTGGAGGATCACCGTCCAACGGGGGAAATGGCCAACGGGACGTAGCGAGTGGCGAGGCCACGCCGTTGCTTGATCCGGTTGAAGGTGCGTTCGACCACGTTGTGCAGCAGTAGTCGACCGAGCCGACCACGGGTGGCCGACCACTGCGAGAACCGCGGCGTTTCCCCGGTCCGACCTGACCGGCAGGCGGGGGGTCACTGCGGTGATCCGACGGGCGCGCCGATGATTGCGGATCGCCCGCGAGGAATAGGCCTTGTCGCCTCGGGCGCGGTCGGGACGAGCACGGGCCCGACCGCACCCGGGGCGAGCGACCCGCAAGCGCCGCATCGGGTGCAGGGTCGTCGGCGCGTCCCCGGCCCCGCCAGCGGCACCGGTGGCCGGCCGTTCGGTCCGCGAGGTGGTGGACCTTCGTGCTCCCACCGCCAGCCACGTCCCGAACACTGCCGGCACATCCCGCCGCGCGGTCCCGCACCGATATCAGTAGACGATCCGCTCACCCACGCATACATGCCGCACCCGTCCCAGCCGCGCCCGCACCTGCTACGACTTCGGCCCATCGCTGACATGTGCCGGGCGTGGACCAGGCATCGACCAGCACACCCGCGGCAGCTGCGAAACACGCAAGTCGAGAAGGCTGACCTGACCGCCTATGTCACTGGTTCCGCAGGTCACGCACGCCGCGAGCTCCTCGGGTCAGGGGCGCAGGATCAAATCCCGTCAGCCCGACCGGATAAAGCCGACAGGGGAGTTGTGGTCCTCGTTGCTGTCAACCAGGAATCGCCTCAGGCGGACACAGAACAAATGGCGGACCGTTCACAACTCCTCCGCGACGAAGCGTTCAAGAATTTGACACTCGTTGATCAGCCCGCAGGTAATTTTTGGTAGCCGCGGCGATCGCAGATGCTTCGTCGGCAACGCTCCCGCGTCCGTCACCGACTGGCGGCCCGGATGCAGGTACCTCTGCGTAGGCTTCAGCGAGCAGTGGTACGCCGCAATCCGAGCCGGCAAGGGTACATACCACCGCCCGTCCTCGTCGTGGCTCACGGAACTGATTCGGAACCCCCCAGAGCTACACGCTGGGTGAGCTCGTACTGAAGCCCGTCCGGTATCCGGGACACGGCGGAATCGGCGAGCTCGGAAAGAGCCACGAACGAGAACCAGATTCACCTTCGTCCGAGGGGGTCGAAATCGGGCCGGAACAGGTGTAGGCAGGAGGCGCGGTGTGTCGTGGAGGTGTCGGATGGACACTGGTGGGCTGCCGGGGCGGGGTTCGTCCGCGCAGGTGGCCGTGCTGAGCGAGACCGGGCGCACGCGCGTCTGCCGGGTGTCCTTCGGGACGCGGAGCGTGGTGCGCAAGCAGCCGCTGGGCCCGGACGCACCCAAGCGGCTGCGGCACGAGCGCGCGATGCTGGAACGGCTTCGCGGAGTCCCGAATGTCGCACAGCTGCTGGACGCGCCACGCTACGCGGGGTCGATCGTGCTGGCCGACGCCGGCGGCCCGAGCCTGGCGGGGCTGGCGGAGCCACTTCCCGTCGACGTCCTGCTCGGGGTCGCGCTCGGGGTGGCCCGAGCCGTGGCGGCGATGCACCGGCGCGGGGTGCTGCACCGCGACATCACTCCCGCGAACATCGTGCTCTCCCCCGACGGCACCCCGTGCCTGCTCGACTTCGCGCTGGCCACTTCCCTCACCGACGCCGCTCCGCCCTCCCCCGGCCGCAGCGACATCGTCGGGACACTGGCCTACCTCGCGCCCGAGCAAACCGGGCGGACCGGCCGTCCGGTGGATCATCGCAGCGACCTCTACGCCTTGGGTGCCACGCTCTACGAACTGGCAACAGGCGCGCCGCCGTTCGGCTCCGACGACCCGCTGCGCCTGGTCCACGACCACCTGGCCCGGGTGCCGGCGCCCCCGGCCGAGGTGAACCCGGCCCTCCCGGCGCTCCTGTCCGAGATCATCCTGCACCTGTTGGAAAAGGAACCCGACCACCGCTACCAGACGGCGGAGGGTGTGGCCCACGACCTGGAACGGTTGCGCGACGCCCGGGCCGGGCGCGGCACGGAACCGATCCGGATCGGGCACCACGACTACCCGCGCCGGCCCGTCGCCCCGGCACGGCTGGTGGGGCGTGATACCGAGGTGGCCGAGTTGCAGGCGGCGTTCGAGGACGCGCTGGCAGGCCGGTGCCGGGGGGTGCTGATCGGCGGCGCGGCCGGAGTGGGCAAAACGGCGTTGGTCCACGAGCTCCGGCCGGCGGTCACCAGCCGGGGCGGCTGGTTCCTGGCCGGCAAGTTCGACCAGTACCGGCGCGACCTCGAATTCGACGGGGTGTTCCAGGCGTTCCGCTCGCTGGGCCGGCTGCTGCTGGCCCAGCCGGAGAGCGAGCTGGCCCGGCTCCGGCAACGGATCACCGACGCGGTGGGCCCGAACGCGGGGCTGCTCACCGCCGTCGTGCCGGAGTTCGCCGCCTTGCTGGCCGTGCCGCCCGACGCCGGCGATCTACTGACGGCGCAAGAGCGCGCGCAACAGAACAGCGTTCGCATCCTGCGCGCGGTCGCCTCCCCGGACCGGCCGGTGGTGCTGTTCCTCGACGACCTACAATGGGCCGGGCCCGGTCCGCTCGGCTTCGTCGACCTCCTGCTCGACACCGACCTGATCCCCGGCCTGCTCCTGGTGGGCGTGCACCGAGACGACGAGGGGGAAACGGCGCAGCCACCGACGCTGTCGCGGTCACGCGACCGGGCCGGCGTGCGGTACGTGCAGCTGGAGAACCTGCCCACCCCAAGCCTGATCACCCTGGTCGCCGACGTGCTGCACGCCGACGCCGCCGCGGCGGCGGGCCTGGTCGAGGTGATCGCGCCACGTACCCGCGGCAACCCCTACGAAACGGTGCAGCTACTCACCGCACTGGCTCACCACGGCGTCCTCACCGCGACCGACGCGGGCTGGCAGTGGAACCCCGCAGCAGTGTGCGCCCACCTGGGCCCCGCGGAGAGCGGCGACTTGCTGACGTCGCGGATCCGGGCCCTGCCGCCGCCGTCGCGGCAGCTGGTGGAGGCGATGGCCTGCGTGGGCGGGCGGGTCGAGACGGAGGTTCTGCAGACCGCCACCGGCGAGCCGGCGGACGTGGTGGCACAGCGCCTGACCCCGCCCCTCGACGAGGGCCTGCTCGTGCTGGAGCGCGGCGCCGTGCGGTTCCGCCACGACCGCATCCGCGAGGCCATCCTGCGCGGGCTCAGTCCCCCGCGGCGAAGCGCCTTGCAACTGGCCATGGCACGACGGCTGGCCAGAGCACCGGACCTGTTCGCGGTCGCCGCCGAACAGTACCTGCCGGTGCTCGACGCAGTCGAGGACCTCGCCGAGCGGCGAGAGGTGACCGAGCTGCTGCAGCGTGCTTCCGGCCAGGCCGCTCTGATCGGCGATCACACGCTGGTGAACGCGCTCTTGGTGGCCGCGTTGCGGGTGGTCGACCCCACGGAGACCGCCGTGGCGCTCGAGCTGCGCACGGCCCGGCACGCGGCACTGTTCAGCTTGGGCCGGCTGGCGGAGGCGGACGAGGAGTACCGGGAGATCGAGCGGCTCTGCCGGAGCGCACCGGATCGCGCGGGAGCGACCGCGATCCATGTGCGCAGCCTCAGCTACCAGGGCCGGTTCGGGGAGGCGATCAGCCTGAGCCTGCAGTCGCTGCGAGAGTGCGGGCTCGACGTCCCGTCGGCGGAGCGGCTCCCCGCCGAAATCGACCGGGGGTTCGCCCTCCTGCACCACTGGCTGGAGCACAGCGATCCCGCCGACGACCTGGCGCGGGCGGACCTCACCGACTCCGTGCTCCTGAGTGCGACCCAGGTGCTCGACGCGGCGTTCCTGGCGGCCTACTTCGCCGCCGATTTCACCTCGGTCGCGTGGGTCGGGCTGGAAGGCTTGCGGATCTGGATCGAGCACGGCCCGGGCCCCACCTTGCTCGGGCCCGCCGGCGCCGCCACCTACTGCGCGGTGGCGCAGCGCGGTGACTACGTCGGCGGGTACCGGGCGGCACGGCGGCTCCTGGCGTGGGCCGAGGCCCGCGGCGCCGAGCCCGGCATGTCGCGGGCGCGCCACCGGTCCGCCCTCTTCAGTTGCTGGCTGGAGCCGATCGAGAACGGAGTCCACGAAGCACAGCGAGCCCGGGAGGGGCTGATCGCCGGGGGCGACCTGACGAACGCCGGCTACACGTACCTGTTGACAGTGCGGTCCCTGGCGGACTGCGCCCCCTCGCTGGAAAGCCTCCTCACCGAGGTCGACAGTGGACTGAGCCTCGTGCACCGGACCGGCGACGAACAGACCGGACAGGTGCTCGAGACCTACCGGTGGCTGGCCGACGCGCTCCGCGGTGACAGCCCTGCCGACCCGATCGCCCTCGACCGGTTCACCGACAACCCGCTCGCGCTTCTCCACGCGCACCTCGCCCGCGCGATCGCCGCCGCCGTGTCGGGGGAGCCGGCCGGTCTGGCGCGGGAGAGTGCGGCGGCGATGCGGCTGCTCCCGGTGGCCGCCGGCTTCTACCCCACCGCGGTGGTCCGCTCGCTGCACGGGCTGGCCCTCGCCGAGCGGGCCCAGGCGGCCGACGGCGACGAACGCGCCGCGCTGCTGTCCGAGCTGGATGAGGTGACCGGCTGGCTGGCCGCCCGCGCCGCGGACGCCCCGGACAACTTCCTGCACCTGCTGCGGTGGGCGGAGGCCGAGCGGGCCTGGGCTGCAGGTGATGTGCAGGCCGCCGAGCTGGCGTTCGACGCGGCCCGCGGCGAGGTCTCCCGCCGCCCCCGGCCCTGGCACCGTGCGTTGATCACCGAGCGCGCCGCGCGCTTCCACCTGGCCCGCGGCCTGGAACACGCTGGTCGTGAACTGCTCGCCCAGGCCCGCCGGCACTACGCCGACTGGGGCGCGAGCGCCAAGGTCACCCAACTCGACTGGGCCTACCCCACCCTGCGACGACACTTCGAGGCGAGCCTCGGGCCGGCCGTGAACCAGCCCGGCGAGCTGCTGACTCAACCAGTCGCGGTCACCACGGGCACCCTCGACCTGCTCGGCATTCTCTCCGCGTCCCAGGCACTCAGTTCCGAGACCAGCATCGAGCGCCTGCACACGCGCGTCGTGGAGGTGCTCAGCGCGATGACCGGGGCCACCGGCGTCCGCCTGCTGCTGTGGAGCGACGACCAGCAGAACTGGCTGCTGCCCGAATCCACCGGCACCCCCGGGCACGACCGCGTGGTGCCGATGTCGGTGCTGCGCTACCTTCGCCGGACCGAGACACCACTCGTGGTCGACGACGTCACCCACGATGAACGCTTCGCCCACGACCCGTGCTTCGCCGACCTCACGTGCTGTTCGCTGCTCGCGGTGCCCATCCTCAGCCGTGGCACCCTGCGAGCCGCGTTGCTGCTGGAGAACCGCCTGATCCGCGGCGCGTTCACCACCGACCGGCTCGACGCCGTCAAGCTCATCGCCGGCCAACTCGCGGTCTCCCTCGACAACGCCCAGCTCTACACCCAGCTCACCGCCTCCCGGGCCCGCATCGTCACCGCCGCCGACCAAGCACGCCTGCGCATCGAACGCGACCTGCACGACGGTGCCCAGCAACGCCTGGTCACCCTCACCCTGCGGCTGCGCGCGATCCAAGCCGAAATGCCGCCGGACAGCGGCCACCTCACCACCGAACTCGACAACCTCGCCGCCGAAACCACCGGCGTGCTCGACGAGTTGCGCGAGATCGCCCACGGTCTCCACCCCGGCATCCGGGCCACCGGCGGACTCACGCCGGCCGTCCGCGCTCTCGCCCGCCGCTCGCCGATCCCGGTCGAGCTCGACCTGCACCCGCTGCCGCCCCTGGCCGAACCCCTCGAAGTCAGCGCCTACTTCATCATCGCCGAAGCCCTGACCAACGCGGCCAAACACGCACGCGCGTCCTCGGTCACCGTCACGATCGACCCCGATCCCCCCACCGGCGCTCTGCGCATCACGGTCCGCGACGACGGCGTCGGCGGCGCCGACCTCACGCAAGGCACCGGGCTCCTCGGTCTCAAAGACCGCGCCGAAGCCATCGGCGGCCGGCTCCACCTGCAAAGCCCACCCGGCGCGGGCACCACCCTGCACGTGAACCTTCCCCTCGCGGGACCGGACCAGAAATCACCCCGGCCGACCAGGGCACCGTCGTCACCATGACCTGGGCCGACGAGAAGGCAACCGACCGCCTAGGTCCCGGTTCTCGCAGGTCATGCTCGCCGCGAAATGAGCGACGGCCACCTTTTCCCGCAAGGTAAAGCGAGGAAAGCGTCAAGGTCCACGAAACGGCGAATAAGATCAAGGAGTCGTCTTCAGCTGGTCTGGCTCAGCGACCTGCTGCGCGCCGTGGGGTACACGGTGCCGGGGTGAAGTCTTCAACAGCAGCGATGGCTTCCAAGACGCCCAGTACGCCTGCCGCCTGGATCGCAGCTCGGCGCAGTCTCGGGCGTGTGACGTTCGCCCAATACGGCGCCAGTCAACCGACGTCGGCCGGCCACGACCAAGTATCCAGTGGTCACGGGGTCACCGGACAAGGCGATCGGCGTAGACGTCGGCGTCGAGTCGCGTCCCGGCGCCGACGTCACACGCTTCCACTATCCGGCCAGGGGCCTTCGCCGGCGATCCTTTGTGGACAACAGCGGGAGTGAGGTCGCTGTACTCCCCACGGGTCGCCGTGCTCGGTCCGGGCGTGGCGCCGTCGAGCGGCTGTCGCCCCGCCCGTTCACCGAGAAGCCCTGCTGGCCGGCGGGATCGCCATCGCGTTCAAATAGGTGTAAGCAGAAGATTCGGAGTCCGACGGTGGAGGTGTCGGATGAGCACGGGTGACCTGCCGGGCCGCGGCCCGCCCACGCGGGTCGAGATACTCCACGAGGACGCGCGGACCCGCGTGGTGCGGCTGTTCCTCCCCGATGGTCGCACCGTCGTCGGCAAGCGGCCGCTGGGGCCGGAGGCACAGCGGCGGCTGCGGCACGAGCGGGCGGTGCTGGAACGGCTTCGCGGTGTCCCCGGAGTCGCGCAATTGGTGGCAGCGCCGAGGTACCCCGGGTCGATCGTGCTGGCGGACGCGGGCGCCGCGAACCTGGCCGGACGCGCGGAGCCGCTGCCCGTCGAGGTCCTGGTCGGTGTCGCGCTGGGGTTGGCCAGAGCCGTGGCCGCCGTGCACCGGCGCGGGGTGCTGCACCGCGACATCACGCCGGCGAACGTGGTGCTCTCCCGCGACGGTACCCCGTGCCTGGTGGACTTCGCGTTGGCCACGTCGCTCGCCGAGAGCGGTGACCGGCCCGCCGAGCGCAGCGAGATCGTCGGGACGCTGGCGTACCTGGCCCCTGAGCAGACCGGGCGAACCGGCCGCCCGGTGGACCGGCGGAGCGACCTGTACGCGTTGGGTGCCACGCTGTACGAACTGGCGACGGCTGCGCCGCCGTTCGGTTCGGGCGACCCGCTGCGCCTCACCCACGACCACCTGGCGCGGGTCCCGGCGCCACCGGTCGAGGTGAACCGCGCCCTGCCGGCACCGTTGTCCGAGATCATCCTGCATCTGCTGGAGAAGGAGCCGGACAACCGGTACCAGACCGCGGAGGGCCTGGTCCACGACCTGGAACGATTGCGGGACGCCCGGGGCGGACCGGTGACGGCTTCGCTCCGCGTCGGTGAGCACGACTTCCCGCCCGGGCCGGCCGCGCCGCCCCGGTTGGTGGAGCGCGATGCCGAGGTGACCGCGCTCCGGGCGGCGTTCGAGGACGCGCTGGGTGGCCGGTGCCGGGGAGTGCTGGTCAGTGGCGCGGCTGGAGTGGGCAAAACGGCGCTGGTCGACGAACTGCGGCCGGCGGTGGCGAGCCGGGGCGGCTGGTTCGTGGCGGGCAAGTTCGACCAGTACCGGCGAGATCTCGAGTTCGACGGGCTGTACCAGGCGCTCCGCTCGCTGGGCCGGCTGCTGCTGGCCGAGCCGGAGCGCGAGCTCGCCCTGCTGCGGCAACGGATCTCCGACGCGGTCGGCCCGAACGCGGGTCTGCTGACCGCGGTGGTGCCGGAGTTCGCCGCGCTGCTGGGGGTGCCGCCCGACCCGGGGGATCCGCTCACCGCGCAATCGCGAGCGCAGCACAACGGCGTTCAGATCCTGCGCGCGATCGCCTCACCGCAACGACCGATAGTGCTGTTCCTCGACGACTTGCAGTGGGCCGGGCTCGGCCCGCTCGGGTTCGTCGACCTCCTGCTCGACGAGGCGCCGATCACCGGTCTGCTGCTGGTGGGCGCGTACCGAGACGAGGACGTGGACTCGGCACAGCCGGCGGCACCGCTTTCTCGCGCCCGAACCGGCGTGCAGTCCCTGCGGTTGCACAACCTGCATGTTGAGGGGCAGGTCGCCATGGTCGCCGAAATGTTGCGTGCCGACGCAGTCGTGGCGGCGAGCCTGGTCGAGGTGATCGCGCCGCGCACCTCCGGCAACCCCTACGAAACCGTGCAGCTGCTCGACTCGCTGGGCCGCGAAGGCGTCCTCGCCGCCACCGGCACCGGGTGGCAGTGGGACCCGGCAGCGGTGCGCGCGCAACTGGGCCAGTCGGAAGTCGGCGACCTGCCGGCTGCGCGGGTCGAGGCCATGCCGGAACCGTCCCGGGCGCTGGTGGAGGCGATGGCCTGTCTGGGCGGGCGCGCGGAGCTGAGCCTTTTGGGCACCGCCACGGGCGAACCGGAGGGCGCGCTGCGACGGCAACTGGCGCCCGCCCTCGACGAAGGCCTTCTGGTGGCGGAGGCCGGGGTCGTCCGGTTTCGCCACGACCGCATCCGCGAGGCCATCCTGCGCCGGCTCGGCCCCCAGCGGCGAAGCACCCTGCAGCTGGCCATGGCCCGGCGGCTGGCCGAAGTGCCGGAACTGTTCGCCGCCGCCGCCGAGCAGTACCTGCCCGTCGCCGGCGCCATCGGCGACCCCGCCGAGCGCCGGCAGGCGGTGCACCTGCTGTGCCGCGCTGCCGACCAGGCACGGTTGGTCGGAGATCACGCGCTGGTGCACGCCCTGCTGACCGCCGCGCTTCAGCCGGCCGACCCCGACGCGACCGGCACACGGGTGAATCTCCACACCGGCTGCCACTCCGCCCTGTACAGCTTGGGGCGCCTGGACGAAGCGGACGATGAGTACCGCACGATCGCCCGGCTGTGCCCCAGCGCTGTGCAGCGGGCCGGCGCCACAGACCTGCAGGTGCGCAGCCTGACGCACCGGAAACGCTTCGCGGAGGCGATCGACCTCGGCCTGGAGTCATTGCGGGAGTGCGGCATCACCGTCCCGGAGGCCGACCGGCTCCCCGCCGCCCTCGACGCTCAATTCGATCACCTGTACAGGTGGCTGGACCACACCGAGCCCGCCGACGACCTGACTCGGCCGGAGCTCGCCGATCCCCCATTGCTCGCCGCGTCCCGCCTGATCAACGCGGTTCTGCCACCGGCCTACTTCGCCGCAGATGCTGCCCTCTATGCGTGGCTGGGCCTGGCGGCGGTGCGGATGTGGCTCGAACACGGCCCCGGCCGCACCCTGATCGGCCCGGTGAGCCACGCTGCCATCGCCGTGATGGTGCTGCGCGACGACTACGCCGCCGCCTACCGCGCGATGCGCCGGATCCTGGAGCTGGGCGAGGCCCGCGGCTACGACCCCGACACCTCGCCGGTGCGCTCGGCGTTCGCCAGCGTCTGTTGCTGGTTCGAGCCGATCGAAAATGCCGTCCGCGCAGCCAGGCGCGCCCGGGAGGAGCTGATCGCGGCGGGACAGCCGGCCTGGGCCGGTTACGCGTACGCGCCGGGCGTGGCCGGCCTGCTGGAGTGCGCGCCGTCGCTGCACGGCTACGTCGCCGATGTGGAGGCCGGCCTGGCGTTCGTGCGCCGGACCGGCAGCGAACAGACCGCCCAGTGGCTCGACAGCTATCGGTGGCTGGCCGCTGTCCTGCGTGGCGAAAGCCCGGCTCGAGCCGGTGACCCGATTCCCATCGACCGGTATGCCGACAACCCGTCGGCGCTGGTGTTCGCGCACATCGCCCGGGCGGTCGCCGCTGCCGTCTTCGGCGATCCGGCCGGCCTGGCGCGCCACACCGCGGCGGCGATGCCGCTGCTCCCGGCGACCGCCGGCTTCTACCCGTCCGCGTTGGCCCGGCTGTTGCGCGGCCTGGCCCTGGCCGGCCGAGCCCGCGCCACCGACGGCGACGAACGTGCGGCGTTGCTGACCGATCTGGACGAGGTGACGAGCTGGCTGGCCGCCCGCGCCGCGGACGCCCCCGACAACTTCCTGCACCTGCTGCGCCTGCTGGAGGCGGAACGGGCGTGGGCGGTCGGGGAGTTCCGCGCCTGCGCCCTCGCCTTCGACACCGCCCTGCGTGAGGCCGCCCGGCGTCAGCGCCCCTGGCACCGAGCCCTGATCACCGAGCGCGCGGCCCTCTTCCACCTCGCGCACGGGCTCGACCACACCGGCCACGACCTGCTCGGTCAGGCCCGCCGGCACTACGCCGCCTGGGGCGCCACCGCCAAGGTCGCCCAGCTCGACTGGGCCTACCCCACCTTGCGACCCCGAACCGAGACCACACCCGGCCTCGGCGGTGACCCACCCGCCGACGTCGTCCCTGAGCGCTCCACCATCACCACCGGCACCCTCGACCTGCTCGGCATCCTGTCCGCCTCCCAGGCGCTGAGCTCCGAAACCAGCATCGGCAGTCTGCACGCCCGTGTCGTCGAGGTGCTCTCCGAGCTGACCGGCGCCACCGCCGTGCAACTGCTGCACTGGAACGACGACCACCGCGGCTGGCTGCCGCCCTCGCCCGCCGGTGACCCTGCGGTGGACACCGGCCACGAACACACGGTCCCGCTGTCGGTACTGCGCTACGTGCAGCGCACCGGCGAACCACTGGTGGTCGCCGACGCCACCCGCGACGACCGCTTCGCTCGCGACCCGTGCTTCGCCGGCCTCGCATGTTGCTCATTGCTCGCGGTGCCGATCCTCAGCCGCGGCGTCCTGCGGGCTGCACTGCTCCTGGAAAACCGCCTGATCCGCGGCGCCTTCACCACGGAACGGCTCGATGCCGTCAAGCTCATCGCGGGCCAGCTCGCCGTCTCCCTCGACAACGCCCGCCTGTACACCCAGCTCACCGATTCGCGGGCTCGCATCGTGACCGCGGCTGACGAAGCACGCCACCGCATCGAGCGGGACCTGCACGACGGTGCCCAGCAGCGGCTCATATCGCTCGCCCTTCGCCTCCGCGCGGCCGAGGCTGCGGAATCCGGCGAACTGGCCACCGATCTCGGCGAGCTCGCCACCGAGGCCGTCAGCGTGCTCGACGAATTGCGCGAGATCGCGCGCGGCATTCACCCGGGAATCCTGGACACGGCGGGGCTCGAGCCCGCCGTGCGCGCGCTCGGCCGCCGCTCACCGATCCCGGTCGACCTCGACCTGCACCCGCTGCCGCCGCTGCCCAAGCACGTCGAGGTCAGTACGTACTTCATCGTCGCGGAGGCACTCACCAACGCGGCCAAGCACTCCCGCGCGTCCACGGTCACCGTGGCCCTCCAGGCCAACGCAGCCGACGACGTCCTGCACATTGCGGTCCGCGATGACGGCGTCGGCGGCGCCGACCTCACCCGGGGCACCGGATTGCTCGGCCTCAAAGACCGCGTCGAGGCGATCGGCGGCCGGATCGTCCTCCGCAGCCCGCGCGGATCGGGCACGAGCCTGCAGGTGCAGCTTCCACTCGCCGGCACCACCTTGTCGACCGCCGGGGAAAGGGACACCGGGCCGACTTTGCCGTGGGGATGACGGTGCCGAGCCCTCCGGCAGCTGAGGTGCTCCGCCGGCCGCGGCCGGACGGCGACACCGGTTCCGCAGCCCGGTCCGGGCAGCACGCGCACCGGCAACCCGCGAACGCTTGACGCGACCGTTCCGCGGGGATGTACTTGACCCGGCGATGGATCCCGCCTGGCCTTCGGGCCGAACCGCCCCGGTGGGGCTGATGGCTTCCTGGTACAGACGCGTGGCGACCACTCGTGCCAGGAGGTAGCAGATGACCATGAAGAGTTCCGAGCGGATCCTGCGGTTGTCGATCTTCGTCGGCAACGGGGATCTCTGGCACCACAAGCCGCTGGCCGGAGAGATCGTGCAGCGGGCCCATGACGCGGGTCTCGCCGGTGCGACGGTCATCCGCGGTATCGAAGGCTACGGCGCGACCTCGCGGATCCACACCGCACACGTGTTCCGGCTCAGTGACGATCTCCCCTTGCTGATCACGATCGCCGACACCGAGGAGCGGATCAGGGCGTTCCTGCCGCAACTGGACGACCTCGGCATGAGCGGGCTGGTGACCCTCGACGAGGTCGAGGGCATCCGGTACACCGTGCCGGAGCGCCCGCACACCCATTGGTGGCAGCACGCCGAGTAGCCGGCGACACCCCCAGACGAGAAGGAGGTGCGACGCGTGCACCGGAGCGGCAAAGCGTTGCGGGCCTTGATCTTCCTCGGCGAGGACGACACCTGGCACCACCAGCCGCTGCACCACGAAATCGTCAAACGCGCCCACGAAGCCGGCCTGGCCGGGGCGACGGTGTTGCACGGGTGTGAAGGCTTCGGCACGACGTCGCTGATCCACACCGAGGAGATCCTGAGCCTGGCCGAGGACCTCCCCATCCTCGTGATCATCGTCGACGACGAGGACAAGGTCCGTGGGTTCCTGCCCGAGCTCGACGAGCTCCTCGCCGACGGCACCGTGCTCCTCGACGAGGTCGAGGTCCTCCGCTACGAACCGGCGCACCGCGCCTGAACGTCGCCGACGCCGAACCGCTCCCCCGCCTCCGCCAAACGGATCGGGCCGTCGTACAGCACACCGTCGCAGCCGCGCACCCGGCCGTGCGGCGCGGATCCGTCTCCGCGTTGGCCGTGCCCGGCGGTGCTGCCGAAGGCGAGCACCGGCAAGATGAAACGCGCCGAAGCCGGGCCCCGTCACCTCGCCGGGACTTTCCGGATCCGGGAGGGTGTGTGTCCACAGTGGAGCCACCGAGTCGCGGCCGCGGAAGTGGCTTCACGCCGGCAACCTCGACGGGCTGCCCCAGGCCTAGTATTCCTCCGCGATCTGCCGCCAGAACCGCAGCGCCGCCTGTTCCATCTCGAGGCCGAGGCGCAGCGGGATCATGCGGCGCGCGTACTTCGGTTCCGCGCCGAAGCGGCGCTGCATGTCCTGGTACACCGCGATGCGCTCTTCGTTCTGCTTGATCTGCTCGCGCGCGAGGTTGGCGATGTTGCCCGGCTCGCCGAGCTCGTGGAAGAACAGCTTCATCTCCGCGATGTCGCGCATCTCGAAGTGCTCGTGCGTCGGCCCGGCGAGCCAGGAGCGCACGGCTTCGCGGCCCTCGTCGGTGATGCTGTAGACCTTGCGGCGCCGTCCCGTCTGCTCCGTCTCGACCGAGAGCAGGCCCATGCGCTCGAGCCGCTCCGGTTCCGAGTACAGCTGCGCGTGCGGGAACGACCAGAAGTACCCCACCGAGTGCCCGACGGCGCGCTTCAGGTCGTACGGCGTGGACGGCCCACGCAGCCCGATCGTCCCCAGCACGACGTACGAAGTCGTGCTCAACCGTCCGCTTGACATGCCCTCGACCCTACCGTAATTTCGCCCATAGTCCGAAACAGACGATGCGAATCGGACCATCTGACCCAGGAGTGCGCCGATGGACTTGGTGAGGTCCTTCCGCTGGACGGCCGAGCGCTACCCGCACCGCCGGGCGGTCGGCGGCCGGCACCCGATGACCTACGCGGAGTGGGACGAGCGCACCGACCGGCTGGCGGGTGCGCTCACCCGCCTCGGGGTGCGGCCCGGCGACCACGTCGCCCTGCTCCTCGCCGGCGGCGAGCCGCTCGCGAGCCTCCACCTCGCCGTGCAGAAGACGGGCGCGATCTCGGTGCCGCTGTCCACGCGGTTCGACGCCGGCGACGTCGCCTACTGCTTGCGCGACTGCTCCCCCGCCCTCCTCGTCACGGACACTTCGACCGAACCGACCGTGGCCGGGATCGACGGACTGCCCGCTCGCGCGCACGCCGGCGAGCCCCTGGACGCGCCAGGAAAGGCGACCCCGCTGGCCCGGCTGCTCGACACCCCCGCGCCGAAGCACCAGCCGGCCGAAGACGACACCAGCGTCATGCTCTACACGTCCGGCACCACGGGCCGGCCGAAGGGCGTGCCGCGCCGGCACTCCGCCGAGCACGCGGCCGCGGTCGCGCACCTGATCCAGACCCAGCAGCGCACGGGCGAGGTCACGCTCGGTGTCATGCCGATGTTCCACACGATGGGCATGCGCGCGCTGCTCGCCAGCATCGTCGCGGCGGGCACGTGGGTGCCGCAGGAGAAGTTCGACGCCGAGGAGTCACTGGAGCTGATCACGGGCGAGGCGATCAGCGCGCTCTACCTCGTGCCCACCGCGTACTGGTCGCTGGTCCACACAGGACGGCTGGCCGAGGCGAAGTCGGTGCGGCGCCTGGCCTACGCGGGCGCGTCGATGACGCCGGCGCTCGCCGAACGCCTCGACGCCGAACTGCACCCCGAGGTGTTCGTGAACCACTTCGGCAGCACGGAGATCTACACCTTCACGATCGGCCCCGACGTGCGCCGCAAACCGGGCTGTGCCGGCCGCGCCGGGGTCTTCTCCCGCGTCCGGCTGGTCAGCCCGGCCGAGGGCGCCACGCCCGACGATCTCGTAGCGCCGGGAGAACCGGGGCAGGTGGCCGTGTCCCTGGAGAGCCCGGAGGCGTTCCAGGGATACTGGCACCGGCCCGACGCCGACGCGAAAGCCCTGCGCGGCGGCTGGTACTTCACCGGTGACCTCGCCACCGAGGACGAGGACGGCGACCTGTGGGTCGCGGGCCGCGTCGACGACATGATCAACTCCGGCGGCGAGAACATCTACCCGGAGGACATCGAAGACGCGTTGGTGCGCTGCCCGGCCGTGGCCGAGGTCGTGGTCGTGGGGCTCCCCGACGACCGCTGGGGCAGCGCCGTCACCGCGTTCGTCGTGCCGTCCGACGGGCGCCGGCCCGAGGAAACCCTGGCGCAGGTGGAGGCCTACGCGCGCGAGGAGTCCGGGCTACCGTCGCTGAAGCGGCCGAAACGCTACCTCGCGGTCGCCGGGATCCCGAAGTCCGCCGTCGGCAAGATCCTGCGCCGCGAGCTGACCGCGGGCCACTACCGGGAACTCGCTCGGCTCATGCCCGGGAAGGAGCGCGCATGACGGCCGCCCGCGTCGAAGACGTCCCGCTGCTGTGCGGCAAGGGCCGGTTCCTCGACGACCTGGACCCGATGCGCGGCGCGCTCGTCGCGGCCGTGGTGCGCAGCCCGCACCCGCACGCGCGCATCCGTTCGGTGGACCTCTCGCGCGCCCGCGCGCACCCCGGCGTCGCCGTGGCGCTCGGCCCGGAAGAGGTGCTCGCGGCGCTCAAGCCGTTCCCGCTCTCGCTCAAGACGCCCATCCGCTACTACCCGGTCGGCACCGACAAGGTGCGGTTCGTGGGTGAGCCGGTGGCCGTCGTCGTCGCCGCCGACCGATACACGGCCGAGGACGCCGCGGAACTGGTCGATGTGGATTACGAGCCGCTGCCCGCGGTCGTCGACACCGTCAAGGCGATCGCCGGCGACGCACCGGTGCTGCACGACGAAGTCGGCAGCAACGTCGCCACGGACCGCACGTTCACGTTCGGCGCGGTGGACGAGCTCTTCGCGAACGCCGCCCACGTGGTGACCGGGGAATACAGCTTCCCGCGCTACACCTCGGCACCGATGGAGTGCTACTCCGTGATCGCGGAGTGGCAGGAGGACGCCGACGGCCCTGCGGTCACGGCGTGGGCCAACTTCCACGGCCCGTTCTCAATGGTGCCGGTGCTCGCGGCAGGACTGGGACTGCCGACGTCGCGGGTGCGGCTGCGCGTGCCGGCGGACATCGGCGGCAGCTTCGGCATCAAGTCCGGGATCTACCCGTACGTCGCGCTGATGGCGCTGGCCAGCAAGCACTGCGGCCGGCCTGTGCGCTGGACCGAGGACCGCATCGAGCACCTGCTGTCCAGCTCGGCCGGGTCGGACCGGCGAATGCGGTTCGAAGCCGCCGTCGACGCGGACGGCAAGGTCGAGGCGCTGCGCGCCGACCTGATCGACAACGTCGGCGCCTACCTGCGCCCGCCCGAGCCGAGCACGCTCTACCGCTGCTTCGGCAACATCACCGGCGCGTACGGCATCGAGGCGGTGCAGATCCGGGCTCGCGCGGTCGTCACGAACAAAACGCCCACCGGCCTCAACCGCGGGTTCGGCGGGCAGCAGCTGTACT
Organism: Amycolatopsis sp. FDAARGOS 1241; assembly: GCF_016889705.1. Taxonomy (NCBI): domain Bacteria; kingdom Bacillati; phylum Actinomycetota; class Actinomycetes; order Pseudonocardiales; family Pseudonocardiaceae; genus Amycolatopsis; species Amycolatopsis sp. FDAARGOS 1241. The sequence continues at coordinate 3,788,331 of NZ_CP069526.1, read as the reverse complement.
TCGGGCTCGAGCGGATCATGGACCGCGTCGCGCACGAGCTCGGTCTCGACCCCGCGGAGATCCGGCGCCGCAACCTCATCCAGGCCGGTTCCTTCCCCTACCACACGCCCAGCGGCGGCGTGTACGACTCGGGCGACTACCCGCGCGCGTTCGAGCTGGCGCTGCGCAACGCCGACTACGAGAAGCTGCGTGAACGCCGGCGGCAGGCGCGCGAAGCCGGCGAGTACTTCGGCATCGGGCTGGCGACGATCGTCGACCCGTCGGCCACCAACATCGGCTACGTGGGGCTCGCGACGCCGGCCGAACAGCGCGCGGCCGGACGCGGCAAGTCGGGCAGTACCGAGCACGTGCGGATCAGCGTCGACCCGCAGGGCGTGGTGTCGGTGCTGCTCGGGACGGTGCCGCAGGGTCAGGGGCACGCCACCGTCGCGCGCCAGGTCGTGGCGCAGCGGCTCGGGCTGCCGGTCGAAGCCGTCCGGCCGGTCGTCGAGATGGACACCGCGACCACACCGTGGACCATCACTTCCGGCAGTTACTCCTCGCGGTTCGCTCCCCTGCTGACCAGCGCACTGGTCGCCGCGGCGGACAAGATCGCCGGAACGATCCGCACCGCCGCCGGAGTCCTCCTCGACACGGACCCCGATCGGCTGGAGCTGGCCGACGGATTCGTGCGCAGGCGCGATGATCCGAGCCGGCGGGTCGCCTTCAGGCACGCGGCCGGGCTGGTGCACTGGGACCCGGGCTCGCTGCCCGAAGGGGTTTCCGCGCGGCTCTACGAAGAAGCGGCGTTCACCCCGCCGCAGGCCAAGGCACCGTCCACAGGGGACCAGATCAACTCCAGCCTGTGCTACGGGTTCGTCGCCGAGCTCGTGGCCGTGCGCATCGACCCGGTGAGCCTCGCCGTCGAGGTCGAGCTGGTGTCCACGGTGCACGACGCTGGCACGATCCTGAACCCGAAGCTGCTCGAGGGCCAGGTCCACGGCGCCCTCGCCCACGCGCTCGGCGGTGCGCTCTACGAGGAGCTGCGCTACGCCGACTCCGGCCAGCCGACGTCGGCGACGTTCATGGACTACCTGTGCCCCACCAGCGCGGAAGCGAGCTACCCGCTGCTGAGCGACCACCTCGAGACGCCGTCGCCGTTCACCACGCTCGGCGCGAAGGGCTGCGGTGAGGGCTCCAGCATGAGCCTGCCGGTGGCCATCGCCAACGCGGTGACCGACGCGCTCGGCGTCGAGGTCACGTCCCTGCCCCTGCACGGCACCGTCGTGCACGAACTACTGGAGAGGAAGGCCTGATGGCGCTCACCGGAGGCGAGATCCGCCTCGACCGCACGCACGACGGGCAGGTCGCGGAGCTGACCCTGTCCCACGGCCGCTTCACGATCATCACGTGGGAGATGCGCCAGCGCATGGCGGACCTGTTCACCGAGATCGACGCGGACGACAACGTGCGGGTCGTCGTGCTCAAGTCCGACGGCGAGCACTTTTCGTCGGGCGGTGACATCCCCGGGTTCATGGAGGTCGAGCCGGTGGACTTCACCGACCTCGGCCACAACGTCACCGCGCCCTCGCGCAGCAAGAAGATCGTGGTCGCCGCGGTCGACGGCTACTGCTTCGGCGTCGGCCTGGAACTGGTGCTCTCGACCGACATCCGCCTCGCCACCCCGCGCAGCCGTTTCGCGCTGCCGGAGATGAAGCTCGGCATGATCCCCGGCAGCGGCGGCACCCAGCGCCTGGCGCGGCTGATCGGGCTGTCGCGGGCGAAGTTCCACATCCTCACGGCCGAGCGGATCACCGGCGAGCAGGCGCTGGACTGGGGCCTGGTGGCCAAGCTCGCCGACGACCGCGAAGCGCTCTACGCGGAGACCGACAAGGTCGTGGCAACCCTGCTCGGGTACTCACCGATGGCCGCGCGCACCGCCAAGGAGGTGCTCGACAAGGGTGTCGATGGACCGCTCTACACCGGCATCGAGCTGGAGCGCAAGGCGTACGCGATGCTGCGCGCGAGCCACGACTTCGCCGAGGGTGTCGCTGCGTTCACCGAGAAGCGGGCCGCGAAGTTCCAGGGACGCTGAGCCGTGAAAGCAGCACCGTTCGCCTACGTGCGGCCCGCGACCCTCGACGACGCGGTCGCCGAGCTCGTGCGCAGCCGGGGCGAGGGGAAGGTGCTCGCCGGCGGGCAGTCGCTCGTGCCCATCCTCGCGATGCGCCTGGCCCGCCCGTCCACTGTGGTCGACATCTCGGCACTGTCCGAATTGGACTACGTGCGCCGCGAGGGTGACCAGCTGGTGATCGGCGCGCTCGTGCGCCAGCGGACTCTGGAGCAGCACTCCCTCACCGCGGCCGTGCCGCTGCTGCGGCTGGCGCTGCCGTGGATCGGGCACCGCGAGCTGCGCAGCCGCGGGACGGTGTGCGGCAGCATCGCGCACGCCGACCCCGCCGCCGAACTGCCCGCCGTCGCCTGCTGCCTGAACGCGCAGCTGGAGATCGCGGGGCAGCGGGGCCGGCGCACGGTCACCGCCGCCGAGTTCTTCCACGGCGCCATGGCCACCGCGGTCGGACCCGAGGACGTGCTCGCCGCGGTGCGCTTCCCCGTCGCGCGGCCGGGCGACGGCTTCGGGTTCGCCGAGATCGCCCGCCGCCACGGCGACTTCGCTCTCGCCGGCGTCGCCACGCGCGCCCACGCGGGCGGCAAAACCGTGCTCACCGCGTTCGGCGTGTCCGACCGGCCGGTGACCCGTGACGTCACCGGTCTCGACGACGAAGCACTGGCGGCGCTGGCCCGCGACCTCGTCGACACCGCCGGCGACCCGCACGGCTCGCGCGAGTACCGGCAGCGGCTCGTGGCCGCGCTGGCCGTGCGGGAGGTCGCCCGGGCCCGGCGCGCCGCGGAAGGAGGACCCGCATGACCCGGCCCCGGCCCGTCCGCGCCGAGGCCGGCGAACCGCTCGACGTGACCATGACCGTCAACGGCACCGAAGTGACGCTGTCGTTGCCGGCGCGGGTCACGCTCGCCGACGCGCTGCGCGACCACCTCGGCCTCACCGGCACGCACCTCGGCTGCGAGCACGGCGTCTGCGGCATGTGCACGGTCCTGGTCGACGGCTCGGCCGCGCGTGCGTGCCTGCTGTTCGCCTGCCAGCTCGACGGCGCGGAGATCGTGACCGTCGAGGGTCTCGGCCGCCCCGACGACCTGCACCCGCTGCAGGAGGCGTTCGGCGCGCACCACGCGCTGCAGTGCGGCTTCTGCACTCCCGGGTTTCTGCTGTCGTCCTACGATCTGCTGGTGAGCAAACCGGACGTGGCTGAGGAGGACCTGCCGGTCGAGCTGTCGGGCGTGCTGTGCCGCTGCACCGGGTACCGCAACATCCTCTCGGCGGTCTCGGAGGTCGCGCACGCGCACCGCGACGGGATCCCGGCGCCGCGCAACTGCGGGCAGCACGTGCTGCTGGGGCACACCGCCGCCAAGCCGGGCGCGAAGACCGCGCCCGAAACCGCCGGCGCGCGCGAGATCGAGCTGCCGCAGGGAGATCCGACGTTCACCGTCGAGGTCACGCAGGAACTCGCCGCGTCGCCGGAGAAGACGTGGCGGGTGCTCGACGACATCGACCTCGTCGCCGCGTGCCTGCCGGGCGCGGAGATCACCGAGCACCTCGGCGACGACCGCTACCGCGGCCGCGCGCGCGTGGCCGTCGGGCCGATCCGGCTGTCGTTCGCCGGGCTCGCGCAGGTGAGCGAACGCGACGCCGCGGCGCACCGGCTGCGCGTGATCGGCCAGGGCGAAGACGCCGGAGGCGGGCGCACCCAGGCCGACATCCTGCTGCTGGCCGAGGAAACCCCGGCCGGCACCCGCCTGCGCGCGACCGCGCAGGTGTACTTGACCGGCCGGATCGCGCAGTTCGGCCGGGCGCTGGCCGGCGACGTCAGCCGGCGCATGTTCGAGCAGTTCGCCGCGGCCGTGGAGGAGACCGCGGTGTCCGGAGTGCGCACGGCGGCGGCCAAGCCGCCCGGCGCGCTGGCCCTCCTCGGAGCCACTCTCGTCGCGAAAGCGCGGGAATGGGGCCGGCGCTTGCGCCGTGCCGAGCACAGCCCACGTAACTAACCACCCGAAAGGGACTCAACGATGAGTTCAACCGCCTCGATCGACAAGATCCTGAGCGACGCCGTGGACAACGGCGACGTGCCCAACGTCGTCGCCATCGCGGCCGACGGCGACGGGATCGTCTACGAAGGCGCCGCCGGCCCGCGTGCCGCCGGCAGCAGCGAACCCGCTTCGGCCGACACCCATTTCCGCATCATGTCGATGACCAAGATGGTCACGACCGCCGCCGCACTCCGGCTGGCCGACGAGGGCAAGATCGAGCTCGACGCCCCCGTCGAGCGCTACCGCCCCGAGTTCGCCGACGTCAAGGTGCTGACCGGGTTCGACGGCGACACACCGCAGCTGCGGGCCCCGGCCTCGCAGGCGACGATCCGGCAGCTGATGACGCACACGTCGGGCCTGAGCTACTGGTTCTGGAACTCCGACATCGTCAAGTGGGAGGCCGCCACCGGCACCCCCAACGTGCTGTCGGGCCAGAACGTGGTGTTCACGGCGCCGATGATCGCCGACCCCGGTACCACCGTCGAATACGGCACCAACACCGACTGGCTCGGCCGCGTCGTCGAAGCCGTCTCGGGCACCACGCTCGACAAGTACTTCGCGGAGCACATCACCGGACCGCTGGGGATGACCGAGACGTCGTTCGCCCCCACCGCGGCGCAGCGCGCCAACCTCGCGCCGATCCACGTCCGAGGCGAAGACGGCGGCTGGCTCGCGACCGACATCAACATCCCGGAGGTGCCCGAGTACTGGGCGGGTGGGCACGGCCTGTACTCGACGCCGCGCGACTACCTCAAGTTCCAGCGCATGCTGCTGGGCGGCGGCACGCTCGACGGCACGAAGGTGCTCGAGAAGTCCACCGTGGACGCCGCGTTCACCAACCAGATCGGCGACCTGAAGTTCCCGGAGCGCATCAGCACCGCCGACCCGGCGTCGTCCCACGACTTCGCCGCCGGGCCGGGCTACCGGTGGGGTCTGGGGCTGCTGCTCAACGGTGAGCAGGCCACGGGCATGCGCGCCGCGGGCAGCGGAACGTGGGCCGGGCTGTGCAACTCGTTCTTCTGGGTCGACCGCGAGACGGGCGTGACGGGCGCGATCTACAGCCAGTCGCTGCCGTTCGTGCCGCCGCCGTTCATGAAGCTCTACGAAGACTTCGAGCGGGCGCTGTACGCCACGCTCTGAGCACGGCGCGACCCTGGCCGGGTGCCGCGACCACCCGGCCGGGTCCGCGTTCGCAGGCCCCGATCACCCGGTCGGGGTGCTCTCGGGGCCCAACCCCGACCCGGCTCGGCACGTCTCCCGAGTGATCATCTCGTCACAAGGGAGGCCGACGTTGCACAGGACCCGGACAGCACTGGCGATCACGACCGCGTGCCTGGTTACGGCGGGCGCCGCGCCCGCGGTGGCCTCGGCCGACGACAGCGTCGCGGTCGTGAACTTCACCCCGCAGGAACGCGCCGACGCCCTGGCGTACTGGACACCGCAGCGCATGAAGCAGGTCGGCCAGGACAACGACCTCGGGCCGACCGGGCCGATTTCCCAACCGTGGCACGGAAAACCCTTGGGCACCATCGGCAGGCTCTTCTTCGTGCACGGCGACAACGGCCTGGACAGCTACTGCACCGCGACGTCGGTCCGCAGCGGGAACCACGACGTCGTGCTCACGGCCGGGCACTGTGTCTGGAAGCCCGGCGCACCCGATCTGTCGTACCCGACCATGGTGTTCGTGCCCGGCTACGACCAGGGCGACCGGCCGTTCGGGGTGTTCCCGGTGCGCACGGTGCTGACCCCGAAGGACCTGACCACCGACTCGCACCACGACGTGGCCGCCGTCGTCGTCGACCCCGTCGGCGGCAAGCACGTCAACGACGTGGCCGGCGCGCAGCCGGTGGCGTTCGACCGGCAGCCCGGACCGCGGGTCACGACGTTCGGCTACCCCGACACGCACCCGCAGCTCGGCGAGGAACTGCTGTCCTGCACGGGGAACAGCACGGTCGATCAGCGCGCCAGCACCCCCGGCGATCCGCAGCAGCTCGTGCCGTGTGATCTGGACGGCGGCTCGAGCGGCGGGCCGTGGCTCGCCGACTTCGACGCGGCCACCGGCTCGGGCACGGTCGTCTCGGTGAACAGCAGCCTCGACCCGGACCAGCCCAACACCATGGGCGGCCCGGTGCTGGGGCCCGTCGCGGAAACCGTGTACCGGCAGGCTTCGGCGAACTGACGGGGCTCAGCCGGCGACGGCCAGGCCGCCGCCGACCGGCGGGACCTGGCCCGTGAGCCGGTCCGCGAGCGGGTCGGCCAGGCCGAGGATCCAGGCGGCGATGCCGGCGGGCCGGCCGCGGCGGCCGAGCGGGATGCGCGCGGCATCGTCGGTTTTGACACTCCGCTTCGAGCGCCGGTTTCGACGCGCCGTAGTGCGGCTCCGGGCCATGGCCGGTGTCCGTAGGTGACAGATACGTTGCCGGGGGCGCCGCGGGTCTGGTTGAGGTGCTTGAGCGCGACGCTCGCCAGCAGGCTCGGGGCCGCGACATCGACGAAGAAGAGCCGTCTGAGGGCGGCGGAAGTCCGTCAAGGACATGCCGGTGAAACTCCCGGCGTTGTCGACCAGCACGTCGAGCCGGCCCCACCGGGCGACGGCTTTGAGCGCTGCCGGAGCCGAGCGTGGCTCGGCTCGACAAGCCCGACCGCGGCACCTAACCTCACTAGAGCGATCGTTCTAGTGGGAGGTGCCATGCCGACGATCGAGCTGTCCGCGGGACCGATCGACTACGCCGACACCGGCGGCGAGGGGCCCGTGGTCGTGTTCACCCACGGGTTCCCGATGAACGAGACGCAGTGGCGCAAGGTCGTGCCGCTGCTGGCCGGGTACCGGTGCGTGCTGCCGACGCTGCCGCTGGGCGCGCACCGGTGGCCGATGCGCGAGGACGCTGATCTGTCCCAGCGCGGACAGGCGCTGCTGGTCGGTGAACTGCTCGAACGGCTGGGACTCGACGACGTCACCCTGGTGCTCAACGACTGGGGCGGGCCGCAGTTCCTGCTGTCCGAGGGCCGCGCCGAGCGCGTCGGGCGGCTGGTGCTGGTGGCGTGCGAAGCGTTCGACAACTTCCCGCCCCCGCCGGCGCGACCGCTGGTGCACCTGGCCAAGGTGCCGGGCGGCGTCTGGGTGCTGATGCGCCTGCTGGGCACGAAGTTCTTCCGCCACCACGAAAAGGCCTACGGCGGGCTGAGCAAGCACGGCATCCCCGACGAGGTGCTCGACGGCTGGTTCGCTCCCGCCACCCGTGACGGCAGGATCCGCCGCGACCTGGCGAAGTTCGCCGTCTCCACGCCGGAGCGCGAGGTGCTGCTGAAGTGGACCGCCCGGCTCGGCGACTTCGACCGTCCGGTGCTGGTCGTCTGGGCACCGGAGGACCGGATGATGCCGCGCCCCCACGGCCGGCGGCTGGCGGAGCTGTTCCCTCAGGGCCGGCTCGTCGAGATCACCGACTCGTGGACGCTCGTGCCCGAGGACCAGCCCGAACGCCTGGCCGAAGTCCTGCGGGAGTTCGTGCCCGCGTAGCACTGCGGCCACGGGCCGGGCTGCGTCGGTCGTCGCGTTCGATCGCGCCGCCGGGTGTGCTCATGTCGCCTGTCCCGGGCGTGCCGGCGGCGAGTCCGTAGCGCAGGAACACGGTGGCTTCGGACCGGCTGCGAGCGGTTCGAGGCGCGTGACGTTCGTGGGCACCGCGCCACCGTCGAACACCTTCTTCCCGACTCCGAGCACGATCGGGTGCGACCAGAGGCCGAGCCGTTCGAAGAGCTTCTCGCGCAGCGGGGTCTGCACCAGGTTCAGGCTCCCGACGACCCGCATGTGCTCGTGCCGGTCCCGGATCTCGCGCACCGCGGCGGGCAGGCCCGGGCCGAGCTGCATGAACCCGGCCCACGAGACTCGGGCTCGCCGCGGGAGTCCACGTATTTCACGACGCTGGTGAAGAGCGTGGCGATCTCGTGGTCCTCGCCGCCTTCCTGGTGCGCCCGGTAGGCGGCGAAGCGGTCATCCGTCCGCCGACCTGCGCCCCGGTGACCTCGTCCAGCAGCGGCGCCTGCCAGCCGCCGTACGGGAACCCGACCGGGTCTCCTCCAGCCGCCGGGCGATGGCCCGATGAGATCGAGGATCGCGAACAGCTCGAGGTGGATGAGGCCCATGCCGAACTCCCCGTGACGTAGTTGGCTCGGCGAAGGTGATCCTGCGGGCAGAGCCATCGCTGCGGCACCCGCCGGCCGGCTCGAAGCGCAGCACGGTCCCTGCTCACGCCGAAGACCGGAACGCCCCATGCGCACTGCCTGCTCACGCTGGCCGACCGGCCGGCCGAACCCCGGCAACCGGCGCGGCCGCAGGTCAGCCCGGCGGGTCCTGGCCCGGCACCGCCGCGACGGCCTCCACCTCGGCCGCGTAGTCCGGCCCGGCGAGCGCGGCGACGACCAGCAGCGACTGCGCGGGGAAGTCGCCGTCCGGGAACCACCGCGCGAACGCTTCGGCCTGCGCCGCGCGGTAGCCCGCGAGGTGGTGTGTGCCGGCGACGAACGTCTGCAGCTTCACGAGGTGCTCGGGCCCGGCGCCGGCCGCGGCCAGCACCGCCTCGATGTTGGCGAAGATCTGCCGCGCCTGGCTCTCCGCGCCGGCGCCCGCGAGCGCGCCGTCCGGGCGAAGGCCGAGCTGGCCGGCGACGAACACCAGCCGGTGTCCCGGCGGCACCTCCGCCAGATGGCTGTACCGCCCCAGCGGCGGCGCGACTCCTGCGGGGTTCCGGCGGCGCGACGACATGCCGCCGATGCTCTCATGGTCCACCGTTTCGCGGCGGCTCGTCCGGGTAAGCCGGAAAGGAAGCGACCCGACCGACGGAAGGACGTCGACCCATGAGCACGATCACCGAGCACGTCGATGTGCGAGTCCCGGTCTCCGCCGCCTACAACCAGTGGACGCAATTCGAGTCGTTCCCGCGTTTCATGGCGGACGTGGAAGAGATCCGGCAGCTCGACGCCACCCACACGCACTGGAAGGTAGCGATCGGTGGCGTGACGCGCGAATTCGACGCGACGATCACCGAGCAGCACCCGGACGAGCGCATCGCCTGGGCGTCGGACTCCGGGCCGACCCACGCGGGCGTGATCACGTTCCACCGCCTCGACGACGAGACCACGCGCGTCACCGCCCAGATGGACCTGGACCCCGAGGGGTTCGCGGAGAACGCGGCCGACAAGCTCGGCGTCCTCGACCGCCGGGTGCAGGCTGACATGCAGCGGTTCAAGACGTTCATCGAGCACCGCGACGGCCGCGAGACCGGGACGTGGCGCGGGGACGTCGCGCCGCCGCCCCAGAGCTGACCGCGGTTTCACGCCCGGTGCTCAGTGGTAACCCGGAGGCAGGAAGGGAGCTCACGATGCCTGCCGACGAGAAGCACCTGGAAGAGCAGCTCGACGAGGTGCGCCACGCGATCCGGGACGCCAAGGACGCAGCCCAGGAAGAGCGCGAGTCGCGCCCGAACCCGATGGGTGACACCGCGCGCGACTCGCAGGAGGAGGCGCCCGGACAGCGTTGAGCTTCCCGGGTTCACTCGCCGCCGGAGCCCTTGGCCGCCCACAGGTTCACGGCCACGCCCACCGCGAGGGCGGCGCACCAGATCACCAGGTAGCCCGGAGCCCAGTGGCGGATGAGCGCGATCAGCCCGACGGCCAGGCACAGCCCGGTCCCGATCGCGGTGAACAGCGAGATGGCGCTGGCCGGTCGTCCTGCCATGGCTTCCGGGTACCCGCCCGGCCGGCCGACGAAAGCCCGAAGGAGCTTCCGATGACCGAACCCGAAACGCCCGAACGAGACGACCCCTACGGCGACACGCCGGAGGCGCAACGCGAGACGCTGCGCGGGGAACAAGGCACGTCACGCGACCCGCACGACGACACCGACCCGCAGTCCGGCTCCGGCTGACCTCCGTTTCGCCGGTGGCCGGGCGGGTATCCGCCGGGCAGGACTCTCGCAGGACCAAGGAGGAGCCGTGCCGCAGCAGAGCTGGAACAGCAAGCGAGAACGCCAGTACGAGCACATCAAGTCGTCGCAGCAGGACCGGGGCGCGAGCGAATCGCGCGCCGAGGAGATTGCCGCGCGCACGGTGAACAAGAACCGCGCCCGCTCCGGAGAATCCCGCTCCGCCAGCAAGACTTCGCTGCGCGACAAGAGCCCCCAGCAGCGCGGCGGCGAACGCAGCGGCAAGCGTCTCGGCCCGGGCGGTCCCACGAAGGACCAGCTCTACAACGAGGCCAAGAAGCGCAACATCAAGGGCCGTTCCAGCATGACGAAGAAGGAATTGGCCAGCGCGCTGGGTCGCTGATACCCACCTCGCCCCGCCGGCGGTGCCCACCGCCGGCGGGCGCTCCGTGTCCGGTGTGGACACCGTGATTGCGTTCCGCCCCACGCCGTTTGCCGGCGGGATCCCGTGCCGTCCGGCCCACCACCACCTGAGGGAGAGCTCGTGACCAGCCGGCTCGTCGCTGTCGCCGTGGATTGCCGGAACCCGGAGGCGCTGGCGGAATTCTGGCGGGAGGCCCTGGACTACCGGGAGACGCACCGGTGGACCGACAGCCACGGCGTCACGTACGTCGAGCTGAGGGCACCGGACCGGCCGTCGCTGCTGTTCCAGCCGGTGCTCGAAGGAAAGACGGTGAAGAACCGCCTGCACCTGGATCTCGCCCCGCGGACCGTCGACCAGCGCGACGAGGTCGAGCGCCTCGTGACCCTGGGCGCGAAGGTCCTCGCCGACCCGGAGGACGACCACTGGATCGTGCTGGCCGATCCCGAGGGCAACGAGTTCTGCGTGCTCCCCCGCCGGTGAGTCACCGGCCGAGCGCGGTGACGGGCTCCTGCGGGCGGCCGCGCGGCCGCAGCCCCTCGGCGGTGAACATCCGGTGCAGCAGCTGGATCGCGACGGAGCCCTCGCCGACGGCGGACGCCACGCGCTTCACCGAGTCGTGCCGCGCGTCGCCGGCGGCGAAAACGCCCGGCATGCTCGTCTCCAGGGGCAGGCGGGTGCGAGCGATCGGCCAGGAGCAGCCGTCGAGGTCGGCTCCGGTGAGGACGAAGCCACGTTCGTCGCGCCGGATCTCCGGGGGCAGCCAGTCGGTGTGCGGCAGGGCACCGATCATCACGAACAGCCCGTCGGCGGGCACCGTCTCTACTTCGCCGGTCCGGCGGTCGCGCAGGACGAGGTGGTCGAGCCACCCATCGCCTCCGCCGCCGACGATCTCGGTGGCCAGGCGCACGTCCAGCCGCGGCGTCGCGGCGATCTCCCGCGTGAGGTAGTGAGACATCCCCGCGCCCAGCGAATCGGCGCGGACCAGCAGGGTGACGCGGCGGGCGTAGCGGGCCAGGTACAGCGCGGCCTGCCCGGCCGAATTGCCGCCGCCCACGACGAAGACCTCGCGGTCGGTCGCACCGGGCGCCTCCGAGGCCGGGCCGCCGTAGTGGACGCCGGCGCCGCTCAGCTCTTCGAGCCCGGGCACGCCGAGCCGGTGGTAGGCGGCGCCCGTCGCGAGCAGCACGGCGCGGGAGTGCACCCGCGTGCCGTTGCTGAGCGTCAGGGTGAGCTCGCCATCGCGTTCGAGGTCGACCGCCCGTTGCATGAACACGAACTTCGCCCCGAACACCCAGGCCTGGTCGTAGGCCTGCTGGGCCAGCCGGCGGCCGCTGACGCCACGCGGGAAGCCGAGGTAGTTGCGGATCAGCGAACTGGACGTCGCCTGCCCGCCGAGCCCGCCCTCGTCGACGACGAGCGTGCCGAACCCTTCCGACGCGCCGTACATGGCCGCCGACAGCCCCGCCGGTCCCGCCCCGACGATGACGAGGTCGAACTCCATGCGCTCCGGGTCGACCGGCGCGCCCGTCGCGACGGCGATGTCGGCGTCGGTGGGGTTGCGCAGCACGTTGCCGTCGGGGAAGACGACGAGCGGGAGCCCGCCGTCGGCACCGACTTCGGCGATGAGCGCGCGGCCCTCGTGGGAGTCGGCCAGCGAGAACGCGTGCGGGATCGCGCAGCGCCCGAGCACCTTGCGCAGCTCGTAGGCCCGGCCGGACCACGACTCCCCGACGACGTGGATCGTGTACGGCGAGGTGCGCCGCGCTTCCGTCCACTCGAGCAGGAGGTTCGAGATGGCGTGGTGGAAGACCTCGTCGGGCGCGGCGAGCGGGCGGAGCACGTAGTGGTCGATGTGCCCGCGGGCGATCGCCTCGAAGATCGCCTCACCCGTCTCCCGGTCGCCCCATTCGCCCCAGGCGATCAGCAGGCCGCGTTTGGCGTGCGGATGCAGGCGCCGGACGCGGCTGAGCAATTCACCGCCGGTCATCCCGGAAAGCCATTGCCCGGACAGCACCAGCGCGACGTCGTCGAGGTCCTTGAGGCTCGCCAGTGCGTCGTCGGGAGTCGTGAAGGTGAGGACGCGGTAATGGCGCCCGTAGCGCTCGCGCAATTCCCGCCCGAGGTCGCGCAGCACATCCGCGTCCCCGTCGACGGCGACGAGCACGGCGCCGGACATGCCCTGACCCTAGCGGCCCGCAAGCCGCCCGCCGCCCGGCGGTTTTTCAGCGATTCCCGCCGGGTAGCCAGGAGGGGCCACCGCTTCCGGGAGGATCCATGGACCGCGAACCGAAGCCCGTCCTCGACGCGCCCTGCCGCACAGTCGTCCGCTACCGGCTGTTCGCTCGCTTCGCGGCCCGCCCGGGGCTGCGCCGCCTCCTCTCCGGGAGCGGCTTGCAGCTCGACGCCGAGGGGCCTGCGGGTCCGCCTCGGGCCCTGGGTCGTCACCACCGCGCTGGGCAACCTCGCCGGCGCGACGGTGACGGGCCCGTTCCACGCGGTCCGCGCCCTCGGGCCCCGGCTCTCCCTCGCCGATCACGGCCTGACGCTGGGCACCTCGACGGCCCGCGGCGTGTGCATCCGCTTCCACCACGCGGTGCCGGGACTCGACCCGTTCGGGCTCCTGCGCCACCCCGCCCTGACGGTGACGGTGGACGAACCGGATCTCGTCGCGCGGGCGATCAACGAGATCGCGCGGTGACCCGAGCCACCCGGATGGTTGACCGCGTCCACGGCGGGTATCCCCGGTGCAGCAACCCGCTTGGAGCATTTCGATGAGCACCCACGACCTCGCGACCGTCTTGAGCGAGGACCACCTCCGGTTGAGCAGCATCTGCACCGAACTCGAGCTGGGGCCCGGCAGCCCCGAGAACCGCCGGGAGCTGGCGGACCACCTGATCGCCCAGCTGGTGCGGCACGAAGTGGCCGAAGAGCCCCACGTTTCCCCCAGCCCGGCGCTCGCCGGAGCCGACGACCTCATGCGGCGGCTCGAGGGCTTGGGCCCGCAGGACACCCGGTTCGAGTGGCTGCTTTCGCAGCTGATCCGCGCGGTCCGGCGGCACCTGCGGGAAACCGGCCTCGTCCGGCTGAAAGCCCGCTACAGCACCGCGCGGCTGCGCGATCTCGGTGACGAGGTCCTGGACCGCCGCAAGGCGGCTGTGTCCGTCCCGCACCCGGCGATCGCGGACCGGGCGCAGGTGGCCACGCTCCTGCGGACCGGACCCGGGTTCGTCGACCGGGCGCGGGCGGCTCTGACATCCGTCCACTGAGGACGGAAGGGTTTCGGCGCACCCGCACCGGGTACGCCGGGATCATGAGCGATCCAGAGCACCCCGCGGTGACTGTCCGGCCCTACGCGAGCCCGTTGCCTCTGGGGTTCTTCTGCTTCGGCATCGGCATGGCACTGCTCGGCGGGATCGGGCTGGGCCTCGTGGACGGCGACCAGCTGCGCACGGCCGGCATCCTGCTCGCCGGCTTCGTCTTCCCGCTCGAGTTCCTCGCCGCCGTCATGGCGTTCCTCGCCCGCGATACCGGTGCGGCGGCTGCCCTCGGCCTCTTCGCGACGTCGTGGCTCGGACTGGGCGTGGTGCACATCGTGGCGCCGCAGCAGCACACCAGCGTCGCCCTGGGGTTCTACCTGGGCGCCTTCGCACTCACGCTCGTGCCGCTGATCGTCGTCGCGTTCCTGGGCAAGGCGTTGCTCGGGATCGTGCTCACCGTGTCCGCCGTGCGCGCCGCCCTGTCGGCGGCGTACCAGTTCGGAGCGCCCACCGCGATCGAGCACGCCGGCGGCTGGGTGGCGTTCGCGCTGTTCGCCTTGGCGCTCTACGCGGGCACAGCGTTCCTCGTCGAAGACGTCCGGCAGCGCACGACGCTCCCGATCCTGCGGCGGGCCGCTGCCCGGCAAGCGCTCGAAGGCGACCTTTCCCGGCAAAACGCCCGCCTGCCGCACGAGGCAGGGGTTCGGAATCAGCTGTGAGGTGTGTAGCGCCGCGCCCGGGCGGGTAGCCCTCGTTCGAGCAGTGCGCCGAACCCGGGAGGTCAGCCGTGACCGAGGTGAAGACCAGGGCGGAACCGATCAAACTCAGCCCGCGCCACTCCCCGCGCGGTGCGGTGTTCCTGGCCCTGGTTCGCACCACCGACCCCAAGAAGATCGGGCTGCTCTACCTCACGACCGCGACGGCGTTCTTCCTCGCCGGCGGCGCGATGGCCCTGCTGATGCGCGCCGAGCTCGCCCGCCCGGGCCTGCAGTTCCTGTCGCAGGAGCAGTACAACCAGCTGTTCACCATGCACGGCACGATCATGCTGCTGCTGTACGCCACGCCGATCGTGTTCGGCTTCGCGAACTTCATCCTGCCGCTGCAGATCGGGTCCCCGGACGTCGCGTTCCCCCGGCTCAACGCGTTCTCCTACTGGCTCTACCTCTTCGGTGGCCTGATCGTGCTGAGCGCGTTCCTCACGCCCGCCGGCGCGCCGGACTTCGGCTGGACCGCCTACACGCCGCTCTCGGACGCGGTGCACTCCCCCGGCGTTGGCGGCGACTTGTGGATCATGGGGCTGATCGTGTCGGGGCTCGGCACGATCCTCGGCGCGGTCAACATGATCACCACGATCCTGTGCCTGCGCGCGCCCGGCATGACGATGTTCCGGCTGCCCCTGTTCACCTGGAACATCTTCTTCACCGGGATCCTCATCCTGCTCGCGTTCCCCATCCTGACCGCCGCGCTCTTCGCGCTGGAGGCCGACCGCCGGCTCGGTGCGCACGTGTTCGACCCGGCCAACGGCGGCGCCATCCTGTGGCAGCACCTGTTCTGGTTCTTCGGTCACCCCGAGGTCTACATCGTCGCGCTGCCGTTCTTCGGGATCGTCACCGAGATCATTCCCGTGTTCAGCCGCAAACCGCTCTACGGCTACCGGCTCATGGTGTTCGCGACCATCGGCATCACCGCGCTTTCGGCGACGGTGTGGGCGCACCACATGTTCGCCACCGGCGCGGTGCTCCTGCCGTTTTTCTCCATCCTGACGTTCCTGATCGCTGTGCCGACCGGGATCAAGTTCTTCAACTGGATCGGCACGATGTGGAAGGGCTCGCTCTCGTTCGAGACACCGATGCTGTGGTCCACCGGGTTCATGGTCACGTTCCTGCTCGGCGGGCTCACCGGCGTCATCCTCGCCGCGCCGCCGCTCGACTTCCACGTGCACGACACGTACTTCGTCGTCGCGCACTTCCACTACGTCCTGTTCGGCACCATCGTGTTCGCCACGTTCGCCGGCATCTACTTCTGGTTCCCGAAGATGACCGGGCGCATGCTCGACGAGCGCCTGGGCAAGTGGCAGTTCTGGCTGACGTTCATCGGGTTCCACGCGACGTTCCTGGTGCAGCACTGGCTCGGCGCGGAAGGCATGCCGCGCCGTTACGCCGACTACCTGTCCTCCGACGGGTTCACCACGCTCAACACCGTGTCCACGATCGGCTCGTTCGTGCTCGGCGCGTCGATGCTGCCGTTCATCTGGAACGTCGTGAAGAGCTACCGCTTCGGCGAGGTCGTCGAGGTGGATGACCCGTGGGGCTTCGGCAACTCGCTCGAGTGGGCGACGACGTGCCCGCCCCCGCGGCACAACTTCCACGAGCTGCCGCGCATCCGCTCCGAGCGGCCGGCGTTCGAGCTGCACTACCCTGCGATGGTCGACCGGATCAACGAAGAGAAGCACGTCGCCCGGCGCGGGCACCACCGCGTGCAGATGTAGGAGCCACCGCATGAGCAAGGTCGACGACGTCCTCGCCGAGTACGGCACCACGCACGCGGACCAGGCCGGCATCAAGCTCGCCGACAAACCGCAACCGCTGTACCAGCTGCTGGTGCTGACCACGCTGATGTCGGCGCGCATCGGCACGGACATCGCCATCGAGGCGGCGAAGGAGCTGTGGCGGGCGGGTTGGAAGACACCGCGGGCCATGCGGGACTCCGAGTGGATCGACCGCGTGCACGCGCTCGGCCGCGGCCACTACGTCCGCTACGACGAGAGCACGGCCCGCTACCTGGTCGACAGCGCGGAATTCCTGCGCGAGCGATATCGGGACGACCTGCGCGGCCTGGCCGAAGCCGCCGGCGGGTCCGTGAAGAAACTCGAAAAACTGCTCACGGAGTTCCCGCGCATCGGCCCGACGGGCGCGCAGATCTTCTGCCAGGAGGTCCAGGCGGTGTGGCCGTGGGTACGCCCGTACTTCGACAAGCGGGCGCTGACGGGCGCCGGGAAGGCCGGGCTGCCCGGCGATCCGGCGAAGCTCGCGGATCGCGTGTCCGGTTCGGACCTCGCTCGGCTGGCCGCGGCACTGGTGCAGGTGAACTTCCACACGAAGAAGCGCTGACCCCTGGGTTTTCAGCTGTGCGGCACCGGGAATTCCGCGACGGAGGAAGGGTTCCCCGGTGAGCGAACCCGACCGGCCCGCCGCCGAGTCCGACCCGGCCGCCCTGAGCGCCGCGCCGGACCTCGACGAGGACGAACTGCAGGCCGACCCGCTCGAAGCGGGCATGGACTCACCCGAACACTGGAGCGGCGTGGACAAGTACGGCATGACGCCCCGCGAACAAGCCGAGCCGCGGCCCTTGGACGAGCGGCTCGCGGAGGAACGTCCGGACGCGGCCACCGAAGCGGCGCAACGCAATTTGCGCGCGCCCGATGTTCCATCGGATGAGGACATCCGCTGAGTGACGTGCCGAGGTGCCGGACCCCGGCGGGCCCGGCACCTCGGCGTTTGGAGCACAGTTCAGAATGAGGTCGATGTGTCGGTGTCGTGTGCGGCGGCGGCGTGCAAGATCGCCAGGGTGCTTGTGGAGATCGGCCCGGTGGGCTGTCGGCTCGGCTTGAACCGCTGATTCCGGTTCCTGAGCGGCGTTTCTGTTATCCAGGCCGCAAGCGCACGGACGAGCGGCCCCCGGGATCGGCTGGAACCATCCGCCGGCCAGTCGAACGCACCTTCGCCTGGTGCAAAGGCTTCCGCCGTCTACGCATCCGCGCCGAACGCCGAGCCGACGTCCACCAAGCCATCATCAGTCTGGCCTGCTCAGAGCGTTCGGCACTCAGTCCGTCTCACTCAGTCCCGGTCAGTCGTAGGAGAGGGCCTCGACCAGTTCACCCGCCGCGAGGTGGGGCATCGCGCGGGCGACGTCGGCCTGGGCGATCATGCCGACCAGGTTCCGGCCGTCGATCACCGGCAGGCGGCGGACGCGGTGTTCGGACATGGTCCGCAGTACGTCTTCCACGTCGTCGTCCGCGCCGATGGTGACGGCCTCGCCCTTGGGCGAGTTCGCCGACGTGCACCGCACGGGGGTCTTTGCCCTCCGCGAGGACCTTCACCACGATGTCGCGGTCGGTGAGCATGCCCTTGAGCCGCTCGTCCTCGCCGCACACGGGCAGGGCGCCGACCCCCAGGCGCGCCAGGGTTCCCGCCGCGTCGAACACCGTGTCCGATACGCGGGCGCAGGTGACGTCCGAAGTCATGATGTCGCGCGCGATTGTCATCGCCGAATCCCTTCTGTCCACGGGTGAAGTTCCGGATAACCGGGGAGGGCGCGGCTAATCGCCCGGGCCGGCCGTCCAGCCGCCCTCGCGTTCGCTCGCCGAGACGTCCGAATCCGCCACCGCCGTGTGGGCCAGTGCCGCGACCGTTTCCTCCAGACCACGCTGGATCTCGGCCGCCGAGCCCTCGCGGACGCTGCGCAGCGTCACCTTCACGCGGCTCGCGGCGGGGCCGGACTCGGCGATGCTCAGCTCGCCCCGGTAGTCGTGCGGGCCTTCGGCGCCCCACGACAGCGTGCGCGTGCCTTCGTCGACCTTCAGCCACGCCTCGCCTTCGACGTGCTCGCCGTGGATGTCGGCTTCGACGTGGACGGTGTCACCGCCCTCCGGTTCGGCCTCGGTCATCTGGGTGAAGTAGTGCGGCAGGTTACGGGGTTCGCGCAGGTACGCGAACAGCTCGTCCGCCGGCAGATCGACGGTGGCGCTGTGGTGGTAGTCGGCCACGGGGATCACCTCCTGGCCGGCCGGGTACCCACCGGCTCCGGACGCTACCCGCGCTCGGCCATCCGCTCGCGCTGCGGCACCACGACGTACTTCGGGTCCTTCGCCGACTCCACGCCCGCCTGGTAGACGCCGAACCGCGTGCACAGCCCGGCGGCGAGGTACGCCGCCCCGCTGGCCACCGCCGCGACCTTGCTGCGCCGCGCGGCCAGCGACAACGCGGCGCCCGCCGCCGTCAACCCGCGAGCGGCCTTCAGCAGTTTCCCCGCCCGGCCCGTCCGGTACGGCTCGGAAACCACCCCCAGCCCGTGTTCGAGCTGCCGTGCCACCACCAGCTCGGCGGCCGCGCCGACGAGGCCCGCACTCACCACCGGCCCGACCTCGTCCCGCGGGGCCGCGATCAACGCCGCGCCCGCACCGCTGGTCAGGGCGCTGCCCGCGAACAGGAACGGCAGGTGGCCCCGCGCTTCGTGCCACGACGGGGTGGCCGTGTCGGCCAGCAGCACCGCCGTGTACGTGCACATCGCCGGACCGGCGACGCCCGCCGCGGCACCCGCGAGCTTCCCGATCGGCCGCAGCAGCCCCGTTTCCGCCGACCCCGCCGACGCCGCGGCCAGTCCCGAAAACGGCGCGAGGATCCACGACCCCACCGACAGCGGCGACGTCGGCTTCAGCACGCGCAGCATGTGCAGGAACCGCGCCGGCCGGCCGAGGTCGTGGATCAGCGCGACGACGCTCGCCCCGGCGCCGGCGGCGGCGACGAGCCGGCCGACGCGCGCGAGAGCCGGACGGCCGGTCAGGTCCGCGAGGCTCGCCATCGTCGCCGACGAACCGGCGGCGCCGCCGAGGAACAGGTACAGGGGCACGTCCGGCTGCTTCCACGCCGGTTCCTTGAGGATCGGCTGCCCGTAGTACGACGTGAACTCGACCGGGTCGACCATCGTCCGTTCGGCGCGCGGGCTCATCGGCGCCGTCCCAGGAACGAGACCACGAGCGTGCCCGCGACGCCGAGAGCCGCGGCCGCTGCGCGTTTCCACATCTGCGGCAGGTGTTTCGTCGGCACGACCGGGTCCGGCGGGAAGCCGTAGACCTCCGGTTCGTCCAGCAGGAGGAAGAACGCGCCGTTCCCGCCGACGCCATCGTCGGGGTCGCGGCCGTAGAGCCGGGCCTCGCCCACGCCGGACTCGTGGAGCTCGGCCACCCGGGCGTCGGCCCGCGCGCGCAGCTCGTCGAGCTCGCCGAACTGGATCGAGTCGGTCGGGCAGGCTTTGGCGCACGCCGGTTCCAGGCCGGCGCCGAGCCGGTCGTAGCAGAGGGTGCACTTGAACGCTCGCCCGTCGCTCTCCCGCTTCTCGATCACGCCGTACGGGCAGGCGGGCACGCAGTAGCCGCAGCCGTTGCAGATGTCCTGCTGCACCACGACGGTGTCGAACTCGGTGCGGAACAGCGCGCCCGTCGGGCACACGTCGAGGCAGCCGGCGTGGGTGCAGTGCTTGCACACGTCGCTCGACATCAGCCAGCGCACGCCCGGTTCTTCCGAGTCGCCGTCCTGCGAAGGCGCACCCACCGTCGGCATGCCGAGGTCCACGGCGGGCCGGGTGGGCTGCTCGACGAACGCGACGTGCCGCCAGGCGTTCGCACCCAGGTCGCCGGTGTTGTCGTACGACGTGCCGAGCAGGTCCAGCTCCCGGCCGGGTACGTCGTTCCACTCCTTGCACGCGACTTCGCACGCCTTGCAGCCGATGCACACCGTGGTGTCGGTGAAGAAGCCCATCCGCGGCTGCGTGCCGTACTCAGCCATCCGCCCTCCTGCGGTACTTCTCGACGAGTTCCAGCAGCGCCGGCCCGCGCGGGCGCCGCCCGGGCACGATGTCGCACGTCGCCACTTTCGACTCCTGGATGTACACGTTCGGGTCCATCACCACGCTCAGCAGGTCGTTCGCCGCGTCGCCGCGCGAGAGCCCGTTCGGGCCCCAGTGGTAGGGCAGCCCGACCTGGTGGATCGTGCGGCCGCGGACCTTCAGCGGTTTCATCCGCGCGGTCACCAGCACCCGGGCCTCGATCGCCGTGCGGGCCGCGATGATCGTGGCCCAGCCTCCGTTCTCCAGTCCGCGTTCGGCCGCGAGTTCCGGCGAGACCTCGCAGAAGAACTCCGGCTGCAGCTCCGACAGGTACGGCAGGGTGCGGCTCATCCCGCCCGCGGTGTGGTGCTCGGTCAGCCGGTAGGTGGTGAACACATACGGGTAGACCGGGCTGCGCGCCGGGTTGTACGGGTTCGCCGCCGCGTCGATCGTCTGGCGCGCCGGGTTGTGCTGCTGCGTGTACAACGGGTTGTCCACCGGAGACTCGAACGGTTCGTAGTGTGCGGGCAGCGGGCCGTCGGCGAGGCCGGCGGGTACGTAGAGCCACGCGCGGCCGTCGGCCTGCATGATGAACGGATCGGCGCCGCCGATCGCGTCCTGGGCTTTCGCGCCCGTGGGCGGCTCGTAGTCCGGCGGTTTCGTCACCTCGAAATCGGGGACGTCGGGCCCGGTCCAGTGGCCCTGATCGGAGTCCCAGTACACGTACTTCTTGCGTTCGCTCCAGGGTTTGCCGTCCGGGTCGGCCGACGCGCGGTTGTAGAGGGTGCGCCGGTTCGCCGGCCACGCCCACGCCCATTCACCGGCCACCCAGTCCTGTTCGGACCCGGGTTTCCGGTCGGCGGCGTGGTTGTGCCCGTCGGCGCGCACGCCGCAGTAGATCCAGCACCCGCACGCCGTCGACCCGTCGTCCTTCAGTTGCGTGTACGACGACAGCGGACCTCCCGGGCCGTGGCCGTTGATCTCGGCCAGCACCGACTCGGCCGATGGGTCACCGGTGGGGCTCTCTGTCGGGTAGCTCCAGGTCAGGTCCTGCACCGGGCGGTCCCGCGGATCCGTGCTGTCCGCCAGCTTCTCGCGGATCAGGCGGCCGAGGTGGTAGTAGAACCACAGGTCGCTGCGGGCGTCGCCGGGCGGTTCCACGGCCTTGTGGTGCCACTGCAGCAGCCGCTGCGTGTTGGTGAAGCTGCCGTCTTTCTCCGTGTGCGCGGCGGCGGGCAGGAAGAACACCTCGGTACCGATCTCGGTGCTCGAGAGCTCACCGGTCTCGATCTCCGGGCCGTCCTTCCAGAACGTCGCGGACTCGATCATCTGCAGGTCGCGCACCACCAGCCAGTCGAGGTTCGCGAGACCCAGCCGTTGCATCTTGCCGTTGGCCGACCCGACGGCCGGGTTCTCGCCCACGAGGAAGTAGCCCTTGCAGATGCCTTCGAGCTGGTTGCGGACGGTGGCGTACGTGCCGTGGTCGCCGGTCAGCCTCGGCAGGTAGCCGAAGCAGAATTCGTTGTGCGGCTGGGCGGCGTCGCCCCAGTACGCCTTGAGCAGACTGACCATGTACGCGTCCATGTTGCCCCAGAACCCGGTGGCGCCGGCGTCGGTCGCGACGTAGTCGTCGAGCCCGAAGTGCTGGTGGGCGTGGGGCATCGGCAGGTAACCCGGCAGGATGTTGAACAACGTCGGGATGTCGGTGGAGCCCTGGATACTCGCGTGCCCGCGCAGCGCCAGGATCCCGCCGCCCGGCCGGCCGATGTTGCCCAGCAGGGTCTGCAGGATCGACGCGGTACGAATGTATTGCACGCCGACCGTGTGCTGCGTCCACCCGACCGAGTACACCCACGCCGTGGTCCGGTCGCGGGTCGAGTTCTTCGTGACCGCCTCGGCGATCTCGAGGAACTGGCGCACGGGGATACCGCAGATGTCCGCGACGGCTTCCGGCGTGTACCGCGAAAAGTGGCGCTTGAGGACCTGGTAGACGCAGCGGGGGTGCTGCAGCGTCTCGTCCATGTGCGGCTTCCCGCCGACGGCCGCGCCGCCGCTGCCGTACGTGTCGGCGCGTGCGGTGCTCTGGTGGCCTTCGCCGCCGTGCTGCTGCTCACCGGGGAGCTCGGCCTCGCCGGTGCCCGCCGACGGCAACGTCGGCACCCCTTCGTAGGCCCAGCTCGACACGTCGTACTGCTTGCGCTCGGGGTCGTAGCCGGAGAACAGGCCGTCGAGGTCCTCGGTGTCTCGGAAGTCCTCGCGCAGGATCGCCGCGGCGTTGGTGTAGGCCAGCACGTACTCGCGGAAGTCCAGTTCGTTGTCGAGCACGTAGTTGATCAGCCCGCCCAGGAACGCGATGTCCGAGCCCGCCCGCAGCGCCGCGTGGGTGTGCGCGAGCGCGCTCGTGCGGGTGAACCGCGGGTCGACGTGGATGATCTTCGCTCCGCGGGCCTTCGCCTCCATGACCCACTGGAAGCCCACAGGATGGGCTTCGGCCATGTTCGAGCCCTGGATGACGATGCAGTCGGCGTTGGCCAGGTCTTGCATGAACGTCGTGGCGCCACCACGACCGAAGGAGGTCCCCAGACCGGGAACCGTGGCGGAGTGTCAAATACGGGCCTGGTTCTCGATCTGGAGCGCGCCGAGCGCCGTGTAGAGCTTTTTCATCAAATAGTTCTCTTCGTTGTCCAGCGTCGCGCCGCCGAGACTGGCCAACCCGAGCGTGCGCTTGAGCTGCACGCCCTTTTCGTCCGTCTCCTCCCAGGTTTCGGCGCGTGTACGCAGGACCCGCTCGGCGATCATCTCCATCGCCTCGTCGAGCGGCAGGCGTTCCCATTCGGTGCCGTAGGGCCGCCGGTAGAGCACCTCGGTGACCCGGCCGGGGCTGGTGACGAGCTGTTTGCTGGCCGAACCCTTGGGACACAGGCGGCCGCGCGAGATCGGCGAGTCCGGGTCACCTTCAATCTGGGTGACGCGGCCGTCCTTGACGTAGACATTCTGGCCGCAGCCGACCGCGCAATAGGGACAGATGGACTTCACGACGCGATCGGCGTCGCCGGTGCGCGCGTGCCACTCCTCGGACCCGCGCGACTTGGCCGCCGCGCCGCGGGCCAGCCGGTCGGGACCGGTCAGCTGCCGGTAGACGGGCCAGCCCTCGAACCACTGCCGGACACCCATGCGTGCCAACATAATCCCTTCGCGAGCGGGGCGCAGGTCCGCTTCCGGTGGAACCTTCCGCGCCCGGTTACCCTGCACGGGGGATCGTCAAACACTTTCGGGTTCGTCAGCGGAGCCGGCGGGTTCCGTCGCCCAGCGGTTCCGTGACGCCGACCGCGTCGAGGTGCTCCAGCAGCGGCACCATCACCCGGCGCGTGGAATCGAGGGCGCGGCGGGCGGCGGAGACCGTGAACGGCTGCTCGAGACCGGCGAGTGCGTCCGCGGCACGGGTTTCGGTGCCGGGAGCGAGGTAGACGCCGTCGGCGATCGGGGTGAGCCGGCCGTGGCGCACGGCGGCGGCGAGTTCGCGGCGGCCGAGGCCCAGGTCGCGCAGGTGGTCGGTCTCCGGCGCGCGGAAGGGGTGCGCCGCGAAGTCCTCGTCGAGCAGGGCGAGGGCGGAGGCGACCCGCGGGTCGAGGCCCGTACCGGGCAGGCGGACGAGGCCGGAGGACGTCTCCAGACCGGTGAGGAGCGGGGCCAGGAGGTCGGCGGACGGCAACCCCAGCCGGTGGCGCAGGGCGTCTTCCGGCATGCCGGCGGCGACGGGGTGCGCCCGGCTCCAGGCGGCGACTTCGTCGCGCACCGTGGACCGCAGGCGGGCGAAGCGGCCGGGGTCGACGAGCCAGTCGCCGACGCGGTTACCAGCCGGGGGCAGGCCCATGGCGCGGAAGTCCGCGGCCCGCACGAACCCGTGGCGCCGGAGGTAGGCCAGGGCCAGGTCGCCGGACAGTTCGGCGCCGCGGGCGCGGGCGGCACCTCGGCGGCGGAGTTCGGGCGGGCGGACGTCGAGCACGTCGGCGCCGGCGGCAATGAGGTGGGCGCCCGGGTCGCGCAGCAGCCCGCGGTCGCCGACGCGCAGCGGCAGCGGAGTGCGCAAGGCCAGCCGGACCGTGTCCGTCCCGAGTGGACGAACGCGCACCGGCACCGCCGCGGTGCCGAGGTGCAGGACGAGTTCGCGGTGCAGGTCGGCCGAAGCGGCGCCGCGGAGGCGGACGTCGACCTCGGACGTGGTGAGCCACGCGCCGGGGGTGAGCAGCGCGTGGCCACGGCGGGCCCGGTCGCGGTCGACGCCGCGGAGGTTCAGCGCGACCCGCGCGACCCCGCGCACAGTGGTGCGCTCCGTGCCGAGCGACTCGATGCCCCGGACGCTCACCGTGGTCCCGCCGAGGTCGAGCTCGTCGCCGGTGGTGATGGTGCCGGCTGCGAGCGTCCCCGTGACGACCGTGCCGGCGCCGCGGATGGTGAAGGCGCGATCGAGCCACAGCCGCACGTCGGCGCCCGCGGGCGGTACCGGCAACCCGGCGACCAGCTCGCCCACCGCGGCCCGCACTCCGGTCAGCCCTTCGCCGCTGGTCCCAGAGCACGCGACGGTGGGCACCGTGCCCAGCGAGGTCGCCGCGAGCTCGCGCAACGCCTCGGTCGTCGCCGGTCCCGGATCCGCCCGGTCCAGCTTGGTGACCACGAGGAGCCCGCGCTCGACGCCGAACGCGTGCAGCGCCGCCAGGTGCTCGGCCGACTGCGGTTTCCAGCCCTCGTCCGCGGCGACGACGAAGACGACGGCAGGCACCGGACCGGCGCCAGCGAGCATGGTTGGCACGAACCGCTCGTGACCGGGCACGTCGACGAACGCGACGTCCTCGGCGCCGATCCGGGTCCACCCGAAGCCGAGGTCGAGCGTCAGGCCGCGGCGGCGTTCCTCCGCCCAGCGATCCGGCTCCATCCCGGTGAGCCGCCGCACCAGTGTGGACTTGCCGTGGTCCACGTGGCCGGCGGTGGCGATCACCCGCACCGGCGCACGGCTTCCGCGAGCTTCGCGTCGTCGGCCGGTGGGACGGTTCGCAGGTCCAGCAGGCACCGGTCCCGCACGACCCGGCCCACGACCGGGAGCTGTCCGGCGCGCAGCGCCTCGGCGTAGCGCGCGGGCAGGGTGACTGCGACGCTGGCCAGTTCAACCCCGGGTGCCCCGCCGCCGCCGACCGCGGCCGTCGAGTCGAGCACCTCCGCGTCGATCCCGGCCGACCGCAGTACCGCGGTGAGCTCCTCCGAGCGGCGGCGCAGCTCCGGCAGCGCCACGCGCAGGGCTGCCTGAACCGGCGGCCGCGGCCCCCTCACGGTCGCTTCCAGGGCCGCGAGAGTCAGCTTGTCCACGCGCACCGCGCGCGCCGCCGGGTGCCGCCGCAGCCGCTCCACCAGCGCGGCATCCCCGAGCAGCAACCCGGCCTGCGGGCCGCCGAGGAGCTTGTCCCCGCTCGCCGTCACCAGGTCGGCGCCCTGGGCCAGCGCGGTGGCCGCGTCGGGTTCGTCGGGCAGCAGGGGCTCCGGCGCGAGCAAGCCGGAGCCGATGTCGACGACCAGCGACACGTCCAGCTCCGCCAGCTCGGCGACGGAAGCTTCGGCCGTGAAGCCGGTGACGCGGTAGTTGGACGGGTGCACCTTGAGCACGAACCCGGTGTCCGGGCCGATCGCGGCGGCGTAGTCCGCGGCGTAGGTGCGGTTCGTCGTGCCGACCTCGCGCAGGCGCGCGCCCGTCGAGGCCAGCAGATCGGGGATCCGGAAGCCGTCGCCGATCTCGACCAGTTCGCCGCGGCTGACCACGATCTCCCGGCCGGGCGCGAGCGCCAGCGCGCACAGCAGCAACGCGGCCGCGTTGTTGTTCACCACGTGCACGCCGCCGGCCGCCGGCACCGCATCGGCCAACGCGGCCAGCGCGCCCCGGCCCCGGCGCGCGCGGCGGCCGGAGGCGAGGTCGAACTCGACGTCGGTGCAGCCCGCCGCCGCGGTCACCGCCTCGACCGCCGCGGCCGACAGCGGCGCCCGGCCGAGGTTGGTGTGCACGACGACGCCGGTGGCGTTCAGGACCGGCCGCAGCGAGGACGCCTGCCCCGGCAGGTGCGCGAGCACGTCGTCGACGACCTCGCCCGGCGCGATCCGGCCCTCGCGGGCCCGCTGCTGAGCCGCGGTGACGACGGACTTCACGAGGTCGCGCCCGAGCGTCTCGGCGGCCTTGGCGATGCGGGGGTCGGCGAGCAGCGCGTCCGTACGGGGAACGGCCCGGCGCGGATCGGTCACCGCAGCGGCTCCTGGCGGAGGCGGACGGGAATCGAACCCGCCGGCGACAGCGTCTGCCACCCGACGGTTTTGAAGACCGCGCCGGCCACCAGGCCGGAGACGCCTCCCTGGAGCATGCCGACATCCTGCCAAGGTCGCGGCCCGCGCGCAGCCCGGGCACGATGGGGCGGGTGGAACACCGGCTGACCCAGTACGCGCACGGCGGCGGCTGTGCGTGCAAGATCCCGCCCGGCGAGCTCGAGGACGTCGTCCGCGGCCTGACCGGCAAATCGCCCGAAAACCCGGAGGGTGAGCTGCTCGTCGGCCTCGACGACGGCGACGACGCGGCGGCCGTCCGCCTGTCCGGCGGCACTGCGCTCATCGCGACGACCGACTTCTTCACACCCGTCGTCGACGACCCGTACGACTGGGGCCGCATCGCGGCCGCCAATGCCCTGTCCGACGTCTACGCCATGGGCGGCACGCCCGTCGTCGCGGTGAACCTGCTCGGCTGGCCGCGCGGGGTGCTGCCGTTCGAGCTCGCCACGGAGGTCCTGCGTGGCGGGCTCGACATCTGCGGCCCCGCGGGCTGCCACCTCGCGGGCGGGCACAGCGTGGACGACCCGGAACCCAAGTACGGCCTCGCCGTCACCGGCATCGCCGACCCGGACCGCTTGCTGCGCAACGACGCCGGCCGCCCTGGCGTACCCCTCACACTGACGAAACCGCTCGGCATCGGAGTCCTCAATTCCCGCCACAAGGCCACCGGCGAACGGTTCGAACACGCCATCGCCACCATGACGACGCTCAACGCCGACGCTTCCCGCGCGGCGCTGGCCGCGGGCGCGGTGTGCGCGACCGACGTGACCGGCTTCGGGTTGCTCGGGCACCTCCACAAGCTCGCCCGCGCCAGCCACGTCACCGCCCGCCTCGACCCGGCCGCCGTCCCCTACCTCGACGGCGCCCGCGAAGCCCTCGCCGCCGGCCACGTGAGCGGCGGCACCCGGCGCAACCTCGACTGGGTCAGGCCGCACCTCGACGCCCGCGGCATCGACGAGACCGAAGCCCTGCTGCTCGCCGACGCACAGACGTCCGGCGGGCTGCTGGTGGCCGGTGAGGTGCCGGGGTATCCGGTGATCGGGGAACTCCTGCCCGCGGGCGAGCACACCGTCGTCGTCGGCTGAGCGCCTGCCCGGCCGGGTCGGCTGCCCGCGCGTGCGGCACCGGTGCCGGACCACCCGGGCAGGGGCTGACTGGCCCGGCCCGCTTCCGCGCGCCTGCCGGGCCGGTGCTCGAGCGGCACAGCGTCTGTGCTGCCCGCCGAGGAACACGGCGGCCTGCTGAGCGGCCATGGGCACGTTCACCGGCAGCCCCACCAGCGCCGCCGATCACCGGCTGAACCGAGCCGGCTTCACTCGTGCCCGGCTGACCTGGTCATCGTGGGAACTCTTGCCCGAGGCGAACACGCAATAGGGGCCGACCTACCAATGGCTCGGCGCGCCGGCCCCACCGCCGCCTGGTCACCCGCACACCGGCTACCTCATGCGCAGCCGTGGTGCCGCCGATCCGGTCGTCGGCGAGCTCCTGCCGGCGGACCGATCGCTCGGCGCTCGGACGGCTCTTCCGCCGCCGCCAGGCTGAGGTTTGGCGCGCGGTGGGGCTGGGAAAACCCGCGGCATGCGCGCGGTGACCGAGGTGCTGGGGTGGTGGCTGGGTCTCACGGGCCTCTGGCTGCTCACCCTGTCCTCGCCCGCACCGGCGGAAGTGGTGGCCGGCGCGCTCGGCGCACTCGCCTGCGCGTGGGTTGCCCGCGCGGCGCGGAAGGCACTGCGTGGTGACTGGCGGTTCCGAGCCCGCTGGCTGGCCTGGCCGGCCCGGGTCCCCCTGACCGCGGTGCGCGAAGCCGTCCTGACGTTGGCCACGGTCGCGCGGCACCCCTCCGTCGGCGAGGTCGAGGACACCACCCTCCCGCGTGAACCGGGAGCGACGCGGGAAGCGCGGATCGCGGCCGCGACGATGGTCCTGGGCTCCACGCCGGGCACGATGGTCGTCACACACGCCGGCGGGCGGCTGCTCGTGCACCGCCTGCCGGGCGGCGGTTCGGCGGTGCTGCGGCGGGTGAGCCGGTGACGTGGCTGCTGCTCGCGGCCCTGGTCCTGCTCGCGGGCGGGCTCGGGCCGGGGTTGTGGCTGGCCGCGCGGGGCGATGCCGTCGAGCGGCTCGCGGGCCTGGAGCTGGCCGGCGCGGTCACCGTGCTCGTGCTCCTGCTGCTGATCCAGGCGTACGGCCCGTCGAGCGCGATCATCCTGCCGCTCGTGCTGGTGGTGCTGGCGTTCGCCGGCACGCTCGTCTTCGTCCGCCTGCTGGGTGCGCGGTGACGGTCGCGGCGCAGGTCCTCGTGTTCGCCGGGGTGGCCGTGGTGCTGCTGTCCGCGGTGGGGATGCTGCGGGCCCGCGACCTGTTCACGCGCCTGCACCTGCTGTCCCCCGTGACCACGCTGGGCGCGCCGCTCATCGGCGCCGGACTGGTGCTGACCAACGGGTGGCACCTGGGCTCCGGCGCGATCGTCGCGGTGGTGGTGCTGCTCGCGGTGACCGGACCGGTGCTGCAGGCGGCCACCGCGCGGCTGGAAGCGAACCGGCGCGAGCTCACCGACGAGGACCTGCCGTCGTGAACACCGCTGTGCTGCTGGTGGCGCTGGCGTTCGTGGCGGTCTCCGCGACCGCGGTCGTGCTCACCGCCGACCCGAAGCGCCAGGCCGTGACGCTGTCGGTGTTCTCCTTGTGCCTGACGATCCTGTTCGTCGTCTTCCAGGCGCCGGACGTCGCGTTGTCCGAGCTCGCCGTGGGTTCCGCGGTGCTGCCGTTGCTGGTGCTGCTGACCCTGCGCAAGGTGGGCCGGTGAGGGCGCGCGACGTCGTCGGGTTCGCCGGCGCCGCCGGGGTGGCGGCGGTGCTCGCCGCCGCGTTCACGAAGATGCCCGCCGCGGGCGGCGCGGTTCACCCCTACCGTGACCTCGTGCTGCCGGCCGCCTTGCGCGCCGGGACGCCGAACCTCGTGTCGTCGGTGAACTTCGATCTGCGCGCGCTGGACACGCTCGGCGAAGAGACGATCGTCGCCGCCGCGGTCGTCGGCGTGCTCGCGCTGCTCCAGCCGCCGCGGCGGAAGGTTCCCGACCCGCCCGGACAGGTGATGCCCGCCGTCCGCTTCGCCGGCTGGTTGCTGCTGCCGGTCGCGGCGCTGCTCGGGCTCGACGTGATCGTCCACGGCCACCTCACCCCGGGCGGCGGTTTCCAGGGCGGCGTCGTGCTCGCCACCGGCTGGCACCTGCTCTACCTGTCGGGCAGCTACCCGGCGCTGCTGAAGCTGCGGCCGCTGGGCAGTCTCGAGTACGCCGAAGCCGCGGCCACCGCCGCGTACGTGCTCGTCGGGCTGGCCGGGCTGTTCGTCACCGGGTCGTTCCTCGCGAACGTGCTGCCGCTGGGCAGCTTCGGCTCGTTGCTGTCTGCGGGGACCGTGCCGGTGCTGAGCGTCATCGTCGGCGTCGAGGTGGCCGCGGGCGTGGTGGTGCTGCTGTCGCGGTTCCTCGCCCACGCGCTGGGCCACGCGGACGAGGAGAGCCGGTGACCGCGGCCTGCTACGGCGTGGCCGCGTGGCTGCTTTTGCTCGGCTGCCTCGGGATCGTGCGCAGCCGCCACCTCGTGCACACGGTCGTCTCGTTGTCGGTCGCGCAGTCGGGGACCTACGTGCTGCTGCTCGCGATCGGCTACCAGCGTGGCGCCGGCGCGCCGATCGTCACACCCGGGCAGGCGACGCCGATCGTGGACCCGACGGTGCAGGCGCTCACGCTCACCGACATCGTCGTGTCCGCCACGATCACCGCGTTGCTGCTCGCCCTGACCGTGCAGATCTCGCGCCGCCACGGGACCGTCGACCCCGACGAACTCAAGGCACTGCGCGGCTGACATGTCCGTGGTCCCCGTGCTGCTCGTCGCCGTGCCACTGCTGGCGGCGTGCCTGCTGCTGGGGGTCGGCGGCTTCCTGCCGCGCCTCGCCGCGGACCTCTTCGCGACAGCGGCCGCCGTGGCCGTGACCGTCCTGGCGGCGCTGCTGGTGGCCGCGACCCGCCACGGCCGCGTGGTCGACTGGCTCGGCGGGCACCGGCCCACCGGCCCGCGCACGGTCGGGATCGTCCTGGTGGCCGACCAGCTCAGCGCGGCGCTGGCCCTGCTCGCGGCCTTCCTCACGTGCTGCGCGCTGCTCTACAGCTGGCGCTACTTCGACGCGGTCGAGGCGCGCTTCCACGCGATGGTGCTGCTGTTCCTCACCGGTGTGCTCGGGTTCCTCGTGACGGGCGACCTGTTCACGATGTTCGTGTTCTTCGAGCTGATGAGCGGGGTGGCGTACGCGCTCACCGGCTACCGCGTCGAGGAAGCCGACTCGGTGCAGGGCGCGCTGAACTTCGGTGTGGTCAACTCCCTCGGCGCCTACTTCACGCTGATGGGCATCGGGCTGCTCTACGCGCGCGCCGGGCAGCTCGGGCTCGCGCAGCTGGGCGTCGCGCTCGCCGGCCACGGCTCCGACGCGCTGGTGGTGGCCGCGTTCGTCCTCGTGTGCACGGGCCTGCTCGTGAAGGCCGCCACGGTGCCGTTCCACTTCTGGCTCGCCGACGCGCACGCGGTCGCGCCCGCGCCGGTGTGCGTGCTGTTCTCGGGCGTGATGGTGGAGCTCGGGCTGTACGGCGTGCTGCGGGTCCGCGCCACGGTCTTCGCCACCGCTCCCCCGGACGCCGCCGTGAACCGGGCGCTGCTCGTGCTCGGCGTGGTCACGGCGATGCTCGGCTCGGCGCTGTGCCTGACCCAGCGGCACCTCAAGCGCATGCTGGCGTATTCGACGATCGCCCACACCGGACTGTTCCTGTGCGGGCTGACGGCCGTGGAACCCGGCACGGGGTTCACCCTGTCCGTGTACGGGCACGCCGGCGCGAAGGGCGCGTTGTTCCTGCTGGTGGGGGTACTGCTCAACCGCTACGGCAGCGTCGACGAAGACGAGCTCGCCGGCCGCGCCCGGCACTCGCGGGTCGAGAGCGTGCTGTTCCTCGTCGCTGCCTTCGCGCTCGCGGGCCTGCCGCCCTTCGGTGTCGCGCTGGGCAAGGACATCACGGAACACGCGCTGCCGGAATGGCTTTCCGTGCTGTTCGTCGCGGTTTCCGCCCTGACGGCCGGGACGGCGGTCAGGGCCGGGCTGCGGGTCTACTTCGGACTCGGCCACGCGCCGTCCGGAGACTCCGGTGACCGGTCCACCGGCGGCGGCGAGCAGCCCGAGACGCGCCGGCCCATCCGCCGCACCCCCGCTCCCATGTTCGCCGCCGTGGTGCTCCTGCTGCTGGCCGCCCTCGCCGCGGGCACCCTGGCGTGGCTGCGCGACACGGCGGCGCTCGCGGGCGGGCAGGCAGCCGATCCGACGGGGTACTTCCACGACGTTCTCCCGGGCCTGCCCCCTTCGGCGGTCGAGCCGGCGGAGGTGGCGTGGACCACCCCGGGCCTGATCGGCGCCGCGGCGTCGGTGGTGCTCGCCGCGGGTATCGCAGCGGCGGGGTTGTGGTCGCGCGGGAGGGCACCGTCGGCCGTGCGCTCCGGTGTGCACCTGCTGCACCGGGCCCATTCGGGGCACGTCGGCGACTACGTGGCGTGGCTGCTCGCCGGGGTGGCCGCGTTCGCGGCACTGGTCTGGTGGTGAGGCGTGTACGAGCCGACGGGTGGGGTAACCGCCGGGCCGGGAAGGGAGGCAACCATGGCAGACACCCCACGTTCCTGGCCGAGGCTGATCGTCGGTGTGGTCGCGCTCGTCTACCTCGTACTCGGCATCACGGGGTTCTTCGTGCCGGAGACGGCCCACCTCGGACACGACACGACGCGCACGGTCTGGCTATTCAGCACCAGCACCGTGCTCAACATCGTGCACACCGCGGTCGGCCTGCTCGGCTTGCTCGCGGCGCGGAAGCTGTCCGGGACCATCGGCTACTGCTGGTTCGTGTTCGTCGCGTTCGCCGGTCTGACCGCGTACGGGATCCTCTCGGCGACGTTCAGCACGGTGGACGAAGACCCGGTGAACATCAACTGGGCCGACAACTGGCTGCACGGCCTCACCGCCCTCGTCGCCCTTGCGGTCGTCCTCGCCGGCGGCCGGGTGCGCGCGGCGGCGCCCCAGCGCTGACGCCGTGCCCGACGGCCGGCCGGGAACGCTCGGGAAGCTGCGCGCGTTCCTGCGCGACGACCGATCCCCGCTGGGCTGGCTCGCGCGGGCGCTGCGCCTGCCAGGATCCGAACGCCGCGCGCTGGTCCAGGCCGCGAAGGCGACCGTCGCGGCGGTCGCGGCGTGGCTGCTCGCGGGGCTGGTGCTCGGCCTGCCGCAGCCGTTCCTGGCCCCGTACGCCGCGATCTTCCTCATCGAAGTCACGGTGTACCGCAGCCTGCGCAACTGGCTGCAGCAGGTGGGTTCGGTCGCGACCGGCGTCCTGCTCGCGGCGGTGGTGTCCGCGGTGGTGCCCGGCCTCACCTGGGCGCTGGCGGTCGTCGTGTTCGCCGGCCTGCTCGTCGGCGGGTGGCGCCGCTTCGGCGGTTCCGGGGTGTGGGTCGGCGTGACCGGGATGCTGGTGGTCACCTACGGCACGGCGCGGGACCTCAGCCTGCTCGGCGACCGCCTCCTGGAAACCGCGCTCGGCGCCGCCATCGGGCTGGCCGTCAACGTGCTGCTCTTCCCGCCCCTGCACGGGGAACGGCTCGCCGCCGCGGGCCACCGTCTGGCCCACGCCATCGCCGACCTGGTCGAAGCGACCGCCGGCGTCGTGCGCACCGACGACCCGCCGGAAGACCTCGACGAGTGGCTCGGCCAGATCCGTGACGTCCGCAGTCTCGCCCGCGAAGCCGACGACGCGGCCTTGCTGACGCAGGAGGACCGCTACCTCAATTTCCGCCGGCGCCGCCCGCGCGCCGGGCTGGTCCACGACCGTCCACTCCGGACCCTCGCATCGCTGTGGCCGCCCGTGGAGCAGCTCGTGGACTCAGTGCGCACCGCCTCGCATGGTCACGAACCGTTCCTGTACCCGTGGCCGGAGGCGCGCGACACGGTCGCCGATCTCCTGCGGGAGCTGGCGCACGCCGTCCGCGCCACGACCGCCCCCGGGGCGACCGTGGACCTGACTCGCTGCCGCGAACTGCTCGCCGAGGTGGAGGAGCGCCTGGTCACCTCGCGCGACGGCGTGACCGCGACCCTCGGCCTCGGCGCGATGGCGCTGCCCGCCCGCCGGTTGCTGCAGCGACTGGACGATTAGCCCGGCCCGGCGGGGGCTAACCCGGGACCATGACTGGCCAACGGATCGTCGTGACCGGCGCGACCGGCAACCTCGGCACCGCGGTGGTTCGTGCGCTCGCCGCGGACCCCGCCGTCGGGTCCGTCGTCGGCATCGAGCGCCGGCCCGCGGCGCACCCGCCGCCCAAGACCGAATACGTGCCGCTCGATGTGACCCGCGACGATCTCACGCTCGCGCTGCGCGGCGCCGACGCCGTGGTGCACCTCGCGTGGCTCTTCCAGCCCACGCACCGCCCGGACCTCACCTGGGAAGCCAACGTGCACGGTTCGCTGCGGGTCTTCGAGGCCGCGGCCGAAGCCGGAGTTCCCACGCTCGTGTACGCGTCTTCGGTAGGCGCCTACTCGCCCGGTGAGGGTGACCGGCGGGTCGCCGAAGACTGGCCCACGCACGGCTGGCCCGCCGCGGCGTACCCGCGCGAAAAGGCCTACGTGGAGCGGTGTCTCGACGCGTTCGAGCGCGAGCACCCCGGGCTGCGCGCCGTCCGCGTGCGGCCGGGCTTCGTGTTCCAGCGCTCGGCCTCACCGGAACAGCGGCGGTTGTTCGCGGGACCGTTCGTGCCCGGCTCATTGCTGCGGCCGAGCCTCGTGCCGGTGGTGCCGGACGTGCCGGGGCTGCGCTTCCAGGTCGTGCACAGCGACGACCTCGCCGATGCCGTCCGGCGGTGCGTGCTGCGCCCGGTCTCCGGCGCGTTCAACATCGCAACGGACGACGTCGTCGACCCCGCTTTCCTCGCGAGCCTGCTCGATGCCCGCCTCGTGCCGGTGCCGTCGTGGCTCGTCCGGCCCGCGCTGGCCGCCGCGTGGCGGCTGCACCTCGTGCCCGCGACTCCCGGCTTGTTCGACACCGTGCTGCGGCTGCCGCTGATGGACACGACGCGCGCGCGATCCGAACTGGACTGGCGCCCGGTGCACTCGGCGGCCGAAACCCTCGGCGAATTCCTGCGCGGCCTGCGCGAAGGCAGTGGCGGAGGAACCCCGCAGCTCGCCGGTGAAAACACCCGGGCGAGCGAGCTCGGATCCGGCGTCGGGCAACGGCCCTGACCGTGGATGTCGAAGCGCTCTTGCAGAGCCTGACCCGGGTCGTGACCGCACTGGCACCGACCGGGATCCGGTACGCCGTGGCCGGCGGGCTGGCCGTCTACGCGCGCGGCGGCCCACCCTCGGACCACGACGTGGATCTGTTCCTGCGGGAGGAAGACGCCCCGCGGGCGCAAGCGGCGCTCGCCGGGGCCGGGATGCGCCCAGTGCACCCGCCCGAGGACTGGCTGACCAAGGCCTACGACGGCGACCGGCTCGTCGACCTCGTCTTCCGGCCCAACCAGTGGCCGGTGACCGACGAGCTGCTCGACCGGGCCACGCCCATGCGGATCGGCCCGACGGAGGCACCGGTCGTGTCCGCGACGGACCTGCTGGTGCACAAGATCCTCGTGCTCGACGCGCACCACTGCGACTTCGCGCCGGTGCTCGGGATCGCGCGGGACCTGCGGGAGCAGGTGGACTGGCATTCGGTCGCGGCGCAGACGGCCGCCTCGCCGTACGCGCGGGCGTTCCTGTCACTGCTCGCCGCGTTGTCCGTGATCGACGGAGAGGACGAACCGATGAACGAACCACCGCAGTACCTCGTGGCCCGGCTCAGCCGGGCACTGGCCGAAGACCCCCGGACCGCCGAGCTGGGCGTGCACGTGACGGTGCGCGGGGACCACGTGCACCTCACCGGCGAGGTCACCTGCGCGTCCCGGCGCGACGAGCTGGCCCGGGTCGTCGCCGAGCACCTCACAGGCGAGCTGGTGCACAACGACGTGCGGGTGGCGGAGGTCCGCGAGCCCGCCCACGCCGAGGAGATGGGCCGATGAGGATCGCCGCCGTCGGAGATGTGCACCTGGGCGAGGACTCACGCGGCCTGCTGCGCCCAGCGCTGGACCGGCTCGCCGGGCACGCGGACGTGCTGCTGCTGGCGGGTGACCTCACGCGCCACGGCAGCCTCGCGGAGGCCCAGGTGGCCGCCGAGGAGTTCGCCGGGCTGCCCGTGCCCGTCGCCGCTGTGCTCGGCAACCACGACCACCACAGCGACCGCCAGGACGTCGTGGCCGCCCTGCTCGCCGAGGCGGGCATCACCGTGCTCGAAGGCGACGCGGCGACCTTCGACCTGCCCGGCGGCACACTGGGTGTAGCCGGGGTGAAGGGCTTCGGGGGCGGGTTCGCCGGCAAGTGCGCGAGCCACTTCGGGGAACGCGAGATGAAGGACTTCGTCGAGCACACGATGGACTCCGCCGCCCGCCTCCGCGAGGCGTTGGTGAGTCTCCGGACGGACGTCGTCGTCGCGCTGACGCACTACTCCCCCATCCCGGGCACGCTCCACGGGGAACCGCCGGAGATCCACCCGTTCCTCGGCTCGTACCTGTTGTGCGAACCGATCGACGAGGTCGGCGCCGACCTCGCGCTCCACGGCCACGCCCACTTCGGCACCGAACAGGGCGTGACCCCCGGCGGGGTGCGCGTGCGCAACGTCGCGCAGCCGGTGCTGCGGTCGGCGTACGCGATCTACTCGGTCGCTCGCGAACCGGCCACTCTGTCCTGAACGAGCGTCCTGAACGAGCGTCCTGAACCCCGTAGCCTGAAAGCGGAACCGCGAGTTGCGGGCAGGCGGCCGGCCCTCGCGCCGGCCGCCCGTCGAGCGGGGCTCAGGCGACGTCCAGCACCGTCTTCAGCCAACCTTCCTCGCGGCGGTCGAAGGTCTCGCACGCCTCGATCGCGGCCGTCGGCTTCTCGTGCTGCGTGATGAACCTCAGCGGGTCGACGACGCCGGAGTGGACGAGTTCCAGCAGGTCCGGCAGGTAGCGGCGGTGGTTGCAGTTGCCCATGTGCAGAGTCAGGTTCTTGTTCATGGCCAACCCGAACGGGAACTCGTCGAAGCCCGGCGGGTAGACGCCGATCACGCCGATGCTGCCGGCCTTCGCGACGGCGCCCACGGCCCAGCGCGCGGCCTGCGCGGGCGCGCCGCCGGGCGTCCAGTCCGCCGGTGGGGGCGAGCCGGTCGTCGGGCTTTCCGCGTCGCCCCCCACCGCGTCGATCACGCGGTCCACGCCGATCCCCCCGGTGAGCTCGCCGATCACCGCCACCGGGTCCTCGTCGTCGAAGTTCACGGTTTCGGCGTTCTGCGCGCGTGCGTGCTCCAGCCGGGACGCGATCCGGTCGAGGGCGAACACGCGGCCGGCGCCCTGGCGCTTGGCCGACGCGATCGCGAACTGGCCCACCACGCCGGCACCGAGCACGAGCACGCCGTCGAAGGCACGCTCCTCGGCCACGAAGCCGTCGGCGTGGTCGAGGACGTCGGACCCGCGTGCGCGGCTTTTCGCCGGGCGACCGCGTGGTGATCCCGTCGACCATCGGCTGTGGCACGTACTCGTACCGCCGCGCCGGGTACTACGCGCAGTGCGACCGCGCGAACCCCCATGGCCCCGCCGCGGGCACGTGCTTCTTCGGTGGCCCCGAGGCGACCCCCGCGCGACACCTCGGCGAGCCGGGCGCCGAACCACGCCGTCGGAAAGATGTCCGCCAGCAGGATCGCCCGGTCGTCCGACACCGCGTCGGGGATGCGCACCAGCGTCGTCATCGCGAACGGCACGCGGGCGTACTCGGCCTGCAGCCGTCCACCGGGCCGCATCCCCGGCACCGCGCCGCGGACCAGGTGCAGGTCGGTGCCGCAGATCGCGCTGCGGGTGATGCGCACGGTCGGGTCGCTCGGTTCGAGGATCTTCGGATCGGGCACTTCGTCGAGCCGGATGTCGCCCACGTGGTGCCACCCAACTGCCTTCACGCTCGCTCCTCCCGATCTTCTCGTCGTGGCGGCCTACCCGCCTGCGCCCGACCGAAACACACGTTTGCCCGGTGCCGCAGCGGGTAGGTGCAGGACATGGGCCCGGGTGGCCCGGACCAATCCCCGACGACAACGGTGACGACGATGACCGGTTTCTTCCCCCGCGGTCCGGGGGACAGCCCGTTCGACCAGTTCCTCGCCCAATTCTTCGGCCAGACGGCGCCGGGCCGGCGGCCCTCGTCGGTCGACGTGACGCAGTTGCTGAGCGACCCGGCCCGCAAGCTGGTGGCCGAAGCCGCGGGACTCGCCCTGGACACGGGCCACCCGCACGTGGACACCGAGCACCTCCTGTGGGCGGCCACCCGGTCGGCGTCGACCGCACAGCTGCTGCAGCGCGCCGGCGTCGACGTCCGGCGTCTTTCGCAGGTGCTCGAGCGAAGCCGCCGGGAGGCCGGGTCCGCGGGCACGGCACCCGCGCGGCTCGCGCCCGCGGCGAAGTGGACGCTGCTCGACGCCCACCGGATCGCGCGCGGCCTCGGCTCCTCGTTCATCGGCCCCGAGCACCTGCTGCTCGCGCTGGCCGCGAACGGCGAATCCGCGGCGGGGCGCCTGCTGAGCGAGCAGGGCGTGACGCCCGAACGGCTCCGGTCCGCCGGCACCGAGCGCGTGGGTGACCGGCCCGCCGCCATCGACACCCCGCTCTCGACCGCTACGGCGAGGACCTCACACTGCGCGCGGGCGAAGGCCGCATCGACCCCGTGATCGGCCGCGACGACGAGATCGAGCAGACGATCGAGGTGCTGTCGAGGCGCACCAAGAACAACCCCGTCCTGATCGGTGAGGCCGGCGTCGGCAAGACAGCCATCGTCGAGGGCCTGGCCCAGCGGCTCGCCGACGACGACGTGCCCGATGTGCTCAGCGGCCGTCACGTCGTCCAGCTCGACGTGACCGCGATGGTTGCCGGCACGCGCTACCGCGGAGACTTCGAGGAGCGGATTTCCGCGCTGCTGACCGAGATCCGCGAGCGCAGCGATCACCTGATCGTGTTCGTCGACGAGCTGCACACGATCGTCGGCGCCGGCGGCGAGGGCAACCAGGGTGCGGGGAACATGCTCAAACCCGCGCTGGCCCGCGGCGAGCTGCACATCGTCGGCGCGACCACTTTGGCCGAGTACCGCACGGGCATCGAGACCGATCCCGCGTTCGAGCGGCGGTTCCAGCCCATCCTCGTGCCGGAACCGCCGACCGACGACGCGCCGGCCATCCTGCCCGGTCTGCGTGACCGCTACGAAACCCACCACCAGGAGCGCTACACCGACGAAGCGCTCTTCGCGGCCGTCGACCTGTCCGACCGCTACCTCACCGAACGGCACCTGCCCGACAAGGCGATCGACCTCGTCGACCAGGCCGGGGCGCGCGTGCGGCTGCGGACCCGGACCCGGCCCGACGGCGAACGCGAGCTGCAGGCCCGGTTCGACGAGCTGCAGCGGGAGAAGGACCAGGCCGTCGCCGCCGAGGACTTCGAACGGGCGTCGCAGTTGCGCGACCGCGCCGCCGAGCTGCGGCGGCAGCTCGACGAACGCCGCGGCGAAGCGGGCACCGAGGAGGTCACCGAAGCCGAGGCGGCCGAGGTCGTCTCGCGCCTCACCGGGATCCCCGCGACCCGGCTCACCGAGTCCGAACGCGAACGGGAACGGCTGCTGAACCTCGAAGAACACCTCCACGGCCGCGTCATCGGCCAGGACGACGCGGTGCGCGCGCTCGCCGAGGCCGTGCGGCGCTCCCGGGCCGGGCTGGCCGAGCCGGGACGGCCGAGCCGGGACGGCCGTTCGGCAGCTTCCTGTTCCTCGGCCCGACCGGCGTCGGCAAGACCGAGCTGGCCCGCGCGCTCGCCGAAGCGCTCTTCGGCGACGAGGACAGCATGGTCCGCATCGACATGAGCGAGTACGGCGAGGCCCACACGGTGAGCAGGCTGATCGGGGCGCCGCCGGGGTACGTGGGCTACTCCGACGCCGGCCAGCTGACCGAGGCCGTCCGCCGGCGCCCGTATTCGGTGGTGCTGCTCGACGAGCTCGAGAAGGCGCACCCGGACCTGTTCAACGTGCTGCTGCAGGTGCTCGACGACGGCCGCCTCACCGACGGGCGAGGCCGCACCGTTTCGTTCGCCGACACCGTGCTGATCATGACGAGCAACCTCGGCTCGGACCTGGTCGGCAGCGCGACCGAGGGCGCGCTCGGGTTCGTGCGCCCGTCCGGCGAAGGCGCGAGCGGCAGCGGGGACGGGCTGCGTGAGCGCCTGATGCGGCGGCTGCGCGAGTCGTTCCGGCGCGAGTTCCTCGACCGGATCGACGACATCATCGTGTTCCGCAAGCTCGAGGCCGGCCAGCTGGACCGCATCACGAGCCTGCTGCTGGACCGCCCGAAACGGCGGGCGCAGGCCCAGGACGTGACGGTGGAGTTCACGCCCGAAGCGGTGCGCCGGATCAGCGAGCTGGGCTACGAACCGCAATTCGGTGCCCGGCCGCTGCGGCGCGCGATCCAGCGCCACGTCGACAACCCGTTGTCCACGATGCTGCTCTCCGGTGACCTGCGGCCCGGCAGCACCGTGCGGGTCGACGCCGGCGAGGGCGGGACCGACGGTCTGAGGTTCGCCACGACGGTCTCCGCGTGACCTGGCCCCCGCCGTGTCGGCGCTGACGGTCCTGCTCGGTGTCGCCGGGTTGCTCGCGCTCGCCGCGGCGGTGCTGCCGAAGCTGGTGGCCGACCGGCCGTTCTCGGCGCCGCTGGTGATGCTCGTCGCCGGCGTGCTGCTGGGGATCGCGCCGCTGCCCGCACCGTACGGCGACGGCTGGGCCGATCCCGCTGCGCACCTCGCGGGTGTCGAATCGTTCGCGCAGCTCGGCATCCTCGTCGCGCTGGCCGGGGCCGGGCTGTCGGTCGACCGCCCCTTCGGCCCGCGGCGCTGGCTGTCGACGTGGCGGCTGCTGGCCCTGGCCATGCCGCTCGCGATCGCCGCCGTGGCTCTGCTCGGGTGGTGGTGGCTGGGTCTGGCACCCGCGGCCGCGCTGCTGCTGGGATCCGTGCTCGCCCCGACGGACCCGGTGCTCGCGGGCGACGTCGGCGTGCCCGCGCCCGGCGCCGGGCCGGAACTCGCGCGCGACAACGAGGTCCGGTTCACCCTCACCACGGAAGCCGGGCTCAACGACGGGCTGGCCATGCCGTTCGTCGTGGTCGCCCTCAGCCTCGCAGGACAACCGCACGGCGGTGCCTGGGTGCTCACCGACGTGCTGCTGCCGCTGCCCGTCGGTGTCCTCGCCGGCCTCGGCACCGGCCGGCTGCTCGCGTGGACGATGTTCCGCACCCCCTCGTCGCGGGTGCGGCTCGCCGAGTACGCCGATGGGCTCGTGCTGCTCGCGCTGGCCTTCCTCCCCTACGCGCTGGCCGAGCTGGTGCACGGCAACGGCTTCCTCGCCGTGTTCACCGCCGCCGTCACCGTGCGGAACCGGGAACGGTCCCACCGCTACCACGACGTGCTGCACTCCTTCGGCCGCCAGCTCGAGCGCCTCTTCGTCGCCGTGGCCCTGCTCGGCCTCGGTCTCGCGCTCGGCGACGGGCTACTGCGGGGGCTCACGGTCACCGAGATCCTGCTCGTGTTCACCGTCGTGTTCCTCGTCCGGCCGCTGACCGGGCTGGTTTCGCTCATCCGCTCGGCCGCGCGGGGCCGGGCCGCGTCCGGCATCGCGTTCTTCGGGGTCCGCGGCATCGGCACGCTCTACTACCTGGCCCACGCGCTGCACGCGGTCCCCGTGCCCGGGCGGGCGTCGCTCTGGCGCGTCGGCGCGCTGGCCGTCGCGCTTTCGGTTTTGGTGCACGGGATCCTCGCCCAACCGTTGATGCGGCGGATCGAAGCGCGGGGCGACCACGTGCCCCTCGGCCGCGGTGACGTCCCCGGGTGAACCCGCGCCGCGGCGGGTACCCGGGAAGCGCGACGAACCGAGGAGGCGCGAATGTCCTTTCCGGACCACGACACGCTCTCGCGGCACCTTGCCGGTGTCCGCTACCCGTGCGGCCGCGCGGAGCTGCTGCGGCAGGCCACCGCCGCCGGCGCGGGCGACGACGTGCTGGGCCCGCTCGGCGCACTCGCCGCCGAGGCGCGCTACGACGACCTCGACGGCGTGTGGACGGCCCTCGAAACGAACCGTTCGACGTCGGGTTGAGCTGCGAGCACAGCGGGAACCCGGGGTCTCAAGGCGATCCTGCGACCTTGGAGGTGTGTGGTGATCGAGGAAGTGCCCGCGAAGCCGCCGGAGGAGCGGTCGTTCGGGGAGCTGGTGTCCGACCTGACCGAACAGATCAAGCGCTTGGTGCGCGACGAGGTCCGCCTCGCCGTGTTCGAGGTGCGCAAGAAGAGCACCCGGATGGGGGTTGGCGCCGGACTGTTCGGCGCGGCAGGGCTGGTCGCGCTGTTCGGTGGCGGTGCGGTCGTGGCCGCTGCGATCATGGCACTCGCCCTGGTGCTGCCTGGCTGGGCGGCCGCGCTCGTCGTCGCCGGGGTGCTGTTCGTGCTGGCCGGGCTGACGGCGCTGGTGGGGCGCACGCAGCTCAAGCGCGGCAGCCCGCCGATGCCGGAGGAAGCCATCGAGGGCGTCCGCGAGGACGTCGAGGTCGTGCGGCAGGAGGTGCGCTCGTGAACCGCGAGTTCCCGGAGACGCCGGAGGAAGTCCGCATCGACCGCGACGCGACGCGGGCCGAGCTGGCCCAGACTCTCGACACGCTCGAGCAGAAGCTCGACGTGCGCCCGAAGATCACCCGCGGCATCGACGCACGGCTCGACCAGGCCGAGGCCAAGGTCGGCGGCGTGGTCGGCGAGCCCGCGGCGGCGAAGTTCCGCCACGGCGCCGACACCGTGCGAGCCAACCCGTTCCCGGTGTTCGCCGGCGTGCTCGGGCTGATCATCGTGCTGCGGCTCATCCTGCGCCGGCGCTCACCCGACGACTGCTGAGGGCTCAGCTCACCGCGTTCACCACGAAGTAGACCACCGCGGACACCGCGGCCGCCGCGGGGAACGTGAGCACCCAGCCGAGCACGATGTCGCGAGCGATGCCCCAGCGCACCGCCGACAGCCGGCGGGTCGCACCCACGCCCATGATCGCCGCGGTGATCACGTGCGTGGTCGAGATCGGGGCCTTCACCGCGAACGCCGTCACGTACAGCACGGAAGAGGCCACCGACTCGGCGACGAACCCGTGCGGCGGGTCGAGCGGGAACACGCGGCGCCCGAGCGTGCGCATGATCCGCAGCCCGCCCGAGTACGTGCCCAGCGACAGCGCGCCGGCGCACAGCAACGTGACCCACAGCGGCACGGCGAAGCTCGTCTGCCGCCCGGCGGCGACCAGCGCGAGCACGATGATCCCCATGCCCTTCTGGGCGTCCTGCAGCCCGTGGCCCAGCGCGAGGGCCGACGCCGAGAGGATCTGGCAGCGGCGGAACACCCGGCCACTGCGGTGCGGGTTCGCGCGCCGCAGCAGCCACAGCGCGCCGACCATCGCGACGTAGCCGAGACCCAGGCCGAGCAGCGGTGAGGCGACCATCGGCACGAGCACCTTCTCGACGATGCCGGTCCAGTGCACGGTGCTCGCCGCCGCCAGCGCCGCGCCGA
This sequence comes from Amycolatopsis sp. FDAARGOS 1241, assembly GCF_016889705.1. NCBI lineage: Bacteria > Bacillati > Actinomycetota > Actinomycetes > Pseudonocardiales > Pseudonocardiaceae > Amycolatopsis > Amycolatopsis sp. FDAARGOS 1241. The sequence continues at coordinate 3,744,877 of NZ_CP069526.1, read as the reverse complement.
CCATGCCGCCGATCAGCGAGTGCGAGGAAGACGAAGGCAGGCCGAAGTACCACGTGATCAGGTTCCACGTGATGGCCCCGGCCAGCGCGGCGAAGACCACGGAGAGCGCATGTGGCCCCGCCGGGACGTCGATCACTCCTTTCGCGACGGTCGCCGCGACGCCGGTGGACAGCAACGCCCCGGCGACGTTCATGACCGCGGCGAGCGCGAGCGCGGTCCGCAGGGTCAGCGCACGCGTGGACACCGCGCCGGCGATGGCATTCGCCGCGTCGTGGAACCCGTTGGTGTAGTCGAAGAACAGGGTCAGCACGACGACCGTGACGAGCGCGGCCGTGCCCGTCACTACGACTCCTTGACCGCGATCGTCTGCACCGCGTCGGCCACGTGCTCGAAGGCGTCGGCCGCGAGTTCGAACTGCTCGACGACTTCCTTCGTCTTCAGCACCTCCAGCGCGTCCGCGCCGGGTTCGAACAGCTGCGCGAGGATACGGCGGTAGACGCGGTCGGCCTCGTTCTCCAGCTCGTTGATCTCGATCCAGTACGGTTCCAGTTCCCCGACCTTCGCGAGGCCCGGCATGGCCGCCGCGGTCAGCTCGGAGCAGCGGCACAGCACGCGCACGAGCGTCTCGGTGCCGGGCGGGAACGCGTCCACTCGGTAGAGCACCGACAGGTCGGCGGCGGTGTCCATGAAGTCGAGGACGTCGTCGATCTTCGCGGCAAGCGCCTGGATGTCCTCGCGGTCGAAGGGCGTGACGAAGGAGCTGTTGAGCTCCACCATGATCGTGTGGGTCAGCTCGTCGCCCTGGTGCTCGACCTCGTGCAGGCGCTTCGCCATCAGCTCCCGCTCCCCCGGTGCGGCGCCGACCAGGTCGCGGAGCAGCGCCGTCGCGGTCACGAGGTTGGCCGCGGCATCGGTGAGCAGATCGAAGAACTTCGTCCCCCGTGGCGTGAGCCGCATTCTTGCCTCGTCCCTTCACCGGCGCGATCCGATTCCGGAGAGTGCCCAGCCGGGCGCGGGTTCAACCGGCGGCTCGCGGGAAGCCATCCGAACCTGTCCGAGTCGGTAGGAAGCCGTGAACCAGCCGTTGCGCGTCGTCGCGCTGACCTGCACGCTCAAGCCCTCGCCGGCCAAGTCGAGCAGCGACCTGATCGCACGCCAGCCGCTCGAGCTGTTCGCCGAGCACGGGGCGACCGTCGAGGTGGTGCGTGTCGTCGACTACGACGTGCGCCCCGGCGTGGAGGCCGACCTGGGCCGCGGCGACGAGTGGCCCGAAATCCGCCGGAAGGTCGCGGCGGCCGACGTGCTGCTCGTGGCGACGCCGACCTGGGTCGGGCACATGTCGAGCGTCGCGCAGCGGGTGCTGGAGCGCCTCGACGCCGAGCTGTCCGAAACGGACGGCGAAGGCCGCCCGGCGATGTTCGGCAAGGTCGGCGTCGCCGCGGTGGTCGGCAACGAGGACGCCGCCCACAAGATCATCGCGGACCTGTTCCAGGCGCTCGACGACACGGGCTTCACCGTGCCCGCGCAGGGCGCCACCTGCTGGAACGGCGAAGCCATGCAGGGCGGCGACTACCTCGACCTCACGGAAACCCGAAGGCCGCCGCCTCGACGAACGCCAAGCTGGTGCGCAACGGGGTGCACCTCGCCGACCTGGTGCGCGAGCGGCAGTATCCGGCCGCCTGAGACGATGTTTGCCCGGCCGGGCCCCGCGGTACCCGGGCCGCATGAGTCAAAGCGTTGCGGACTACGTGCTGGCCAGGCTGCGCGAATGGGACGTCGAGCAGGTTTTCGGCTACCCGGGTGACGGGATCAACGGGCTCGTCACCGCGTTCGGCGCGGCGGGGAACAAGCCGCGGTTCGTCCAGGCGCGGCACGAGGAGATGGCCGCGTTCGAAGCCGTGGGGTACGCGAAGTTCAGCGGGCGCGTCGGGGTGTGCGCGGCGACGTCCGGGCCCGGCGCGATCCACCTGCTCAATGGGCTGTACGACGCAAAGCTCGACCACGTGCCGGTGGTGGCGATCGTCGGGCAGACAGCACGCAGCGCGATGGGCGGCAGCTACCAGCAGGAAGTGGACCTGCAGGCGCTGTTCAAGGACGTCGCCAGCGAGTACCTCGTCGAGGTCAACGTGCCGGAACAGCTGCCCAACGCCCTGGACCGCGCGATCCGCACCGCGCTCGCCCAGCGCGCCCCCACGGCCCTCATCATCCCGGCCGACGTGCAGGAACTCCCCTACGAACCACCGGAACACGAGTTCAAGCACGTGCCCTCCAGCCCGCCGGACCACCCGCACGCGAAGGTCGTGCCGCCTGACGAGGAGCTGACGCGAGCCGCCGAGGTGCTCAACGCCGGCGAGAAGGTCGCGATCCTCGTCGGCCAGGGCGCGCGCAACGCCGTCACCGAGGTGCGCGAAGTCGCCGAGCTGACCGCTGCGGGCGTGGCGAAAGCGTTGCTGGGCAAGGACGTCCTGCCCGACGACCTGCCCTACGTCACCGGCGCGATCGGCCTGCTCGGCACGCGCCCGAGCTACGAGCTGATGCGCGACTGCGACACCCTGCTGATCGTCGGCTCCGGCTTCCCCTACAGCCAGTTCCTGCCGCCGTTCGGGCAGGCGCGCGCCGTGCAGATCGACCTCGACGCGCGGTTCCTGGGGCTGCGCTACCCCACCGAGGTCACGCTCCTCGGTGACGCGAAGAGCACACTGGAGCACCTCATCCCGTTGCTGGAGCGCAAAACCGTGCGCGCCTGGCGCGAGCGCGTCGAAAAGAACGTAACCGAGTGGACGGACACCGTCACTCGCCAGGCGATGCTGGAAGCGCACCCGATCAACCCGATGCGCATCGTGCACGAGCTGTCCGAGCGCATCCCCGAGGACGCCATCGTCACCACCGATTCGGGGTCGACGGCCAACTGGTACGCCCGCAACCTCCGCATCCGCGGCCGCATCCGCGGCTCGCTCTCGGGCACGCTCGCGACGATGGGGCCCGCCGTGCCGTACGCGATCGGCGCGAAGTTCGCCCACCCCGATCGTCCGGTGGTCGCCCTCGTCGGTGACGGCGCCATGCAGATGAACGGCCTCGCGGAGCTGCTGACGATCGCCCGCTACCGCGAGCTGTGGCCCGACCAGCGATGTGTGATCTGCGTGTTCCACAACGGCGATCTCAACCAGGTCACGTGGGAGCTGCGCGCGATGGGCGGCGCGCCGAAGTTCGAACCGTCGCAGTCGCTGCCCGAAGTGTCCTATGCGGACTTCGCGCGCGGCATCGGGCTCGGCGGCGTGGCGGTCGAGGACCCCGCCCAGCTCGGTGCCGCCTGGGCCGCGGCGCTCGCCGCCGACGTGCCGACCGTGCTCGACGTGCGCTGCGATCCCGAGGTGCCGCCGATCCCGCCGCACGCGACCATGGAGCAGCTCAAGTCCATGACCGAATCGGTGCTCAAGGGCGACCCGAACGCCTGGCACCTGGTTGCCCAGGGCCTCAAGACGAAGGTCCAGGAGCTCCTGCCGTCGAGGAACTGAAAGGAGTCCCCTGTGGACACCCGTGGCCTGCGCCCCCTGACCGCCGCCACCGGTCCGTTCGTGTCCGTGCACTTCGACGAGTCGCACGACACCGAGGACGCCGCCAAGCAGCTGCGCCTGCGGCTCAAGGAGATCGAGGCGGCGCTGTCCGAGCAGAACGCCGATCCGGAGACCGTCGACGTCGTCCTGCGCACCGCCGAGGCCGGTCCGCCGCCCGTCGGCCGTGCCGGCCGGAGCCTGATCGCGGCGAACAGGAAGATCGTCGCCGACCGCCGGCTCGCCGCGCCGCCCGCCGGCCAGGACGCCCGCTACTCGGACCTGCCCTACTTCCTGCCCGTGGTCACGCACACCGAAGACGTGCCCGACTACGTGCTGGTGCTCGTGGACCGGGTGGGTGCCGAGGTCGAGGTGCACCACGCCGACGGCACCACGCAGACCGAAACCGTGCGGGGCCGCGACGACGACGTGCACAAGGTGCGCGGCGGTGGGCCCGCGCACCGGTCGATCCAGGCGCACAGCGAAGAAACCGTGCGGCACAACCTCGAAGACGTCGCCGCGCACGTCGCGAAGACCGTCGAACGGACCGGCGCGCGGCTCGTCGTGCTCGCCGGCGAGGTGCAGGCCCGGGCCGAACTGCACGAGCTGCTGCCGGAACCGGTGCGCTCGATCACCCAGGAGACCGGAACGGGCGGCCGGGCGGCCGGTTCGGACCGCGACGAGCTCGACGAACGCGTCCACGAGCTGCTCACCGGCCGCCACCTCGTCGAGCTGGACGACCTGGCCGAGCGGTTCCGCGCGGAAGCCGGACGCGAGTCCGGTCTCGCGGTCAGCGGGCTGCAAGCCGTGACGGCGGCGCTGGCCGAGGCGAACGTCGAGACGTTGCTGGTCGGCGAGCCGGGTGACGCCGAAGTGCTCACCGGGGCCGAACCGACCCAGGTCGGTGTGGCGAAGCCCCGGCTCGCCGCGCTGGGCGCCGAGCACCCGGCGAAGCACCGCGCCGACGAAGCGCTGCCGTACGCGGCAGTGGCCGTCGGCGCCGACGTGGTGGTGATGGACGAGCGGATCGACCTGCCCGACGGCTTCGCCGCACTGCTCCGCCACCCCTGAGAACCGGCGGGCGGACACGCGGTGGGGTGCGTCCGCCCGTCCTTGCCCGGCGAAGAGGGCGGCTGGAGTGCGGCCGCCCTCTTCGCCGGACTTGTCGCCGGCTTCCCGCGGTCGGGATCAGGCCGGCTGCTCCGACCGTGCTGGGACCGGCAACCACGGACGGACAGGTCCTGCCCCAGGCAGGAGGTCAGCCGGTCGCAGGGTCACGCCCGCGGCCCAGCCGCGAAAGGGATGTCCTCACAGCGAGTCTTCTTTGGCGGCGCCGGCCACGGCCTCGGCGATCGCCTCCACCACCCCGTCGTCGAACACGCTCGGCACGATCCGGCGCGCGTCGAGGTCGTCACCGGTGACGTCGGCCAGCGCCCGTGCGGCCGCCAACAGCGTGCGGGACGTCACGCGCGGCGCGCCGGAGTCGAGCAGGCCGCGGAACACGCCGGGAAACACGAGCACGTTGTTGATCTGGTTCGGGTGATCGCTGCGGCCGGTGGCGACGATCTCGGCGTGTCGGCCGGCCACCTCGGGGTCGATCTCGGGATCGGGGTTGGCCAGCGCCAGCACGACGGCGCGGTCGGCCATGCCGGCCACGTCCTCTTCGCTCAGCAGACCACCGGCGCTCACCCCGACGAACACGTCGGCGCCGGACACCGAGTCGCGCAGGCTCCCCCGGGCTTCACCGCCGGAGTTGGTGTTCTCCGCGAGCCACCGCTTCTCCCCGACCAGGTCCCGCTCCGGGTGGAGCACGCCTTTGCTGTCACAGACCACGAGACGCCGGAAGCCGGCTTCCTGCAGCAGGCGCGCGGTGGCGCTCCCCGCCGCGCCGGCGCCGGAGATCACCACCGACGTGTCACCGGGTTCGCGGTCCGTCAGCTTGAGCGCGTTGTGCAGGGCGGCCAGCACGACGACGGCGGTGCCGTGCTGGTCGTCGTGGAACACCGGGATGTCGAGCTCGTCGTGCAGCCGCCGCTCCACGGTGAAGCAGCGCGGCGCGGCGATGTCCTCGAGGTTGATCGCACCGAACGACGTCGCGAGGTCCTTCACGGTCCGCACCAGGTCATCGGGATCCCGGCTGAGGGGGCAGATCGGCCACGCGTCGACGTCGGCGAACCGCTTCAGCAGGGCGGCCTTGCCCTCCATCACGGGCAGCGCCGCAGCCGGGCCGCGGTCACCGAGGCCCAGCAGGGCGGACCCGTCGGAAACGATCGCAACCGAGTTGGCCTTCACCGTTTCGCGGGCGAGTGCCGACGGGTCCTCGGCCACCCGTTTCGCGACTTCGGCCACCCCGGGCGTGTACTGCTCCGCGAGATCCTGCGGGCCTTCGAGCCGCACCCGGGCCGAGACCTCGACTTTTCCACGACTTCGGCTCATGAGCGGCGGATACCCCCGGCCGCGACGCGGAAATCGCCGCGTTTTTCACGGCCTGCGACGGGTACCCGCCGGAGCGGACAGGAAGGAGTGCCCCATGCCCGAGGACCCGACGGTGGACCCGGTTCGCGCCGAGGGCCCGGCGCTGGTCACCGGCGGCACGCGCGGCGCGCGGCGGCTCGTCGTGCTCGACCCCGCCGGCGAGGCCAAGCACGACGACCTCCCGCCCACCTGGCGCCCGCTCGCCGGTGGCCACGAGATCTTCTGGTGCCGCCTGCCCGTCGAGAACGGCGCCCGGGAGGCCGCGCGAGCGCTGGCCGAACCGGCGGACGCGCGGCACCTCGCCGACATCGTCGCGAGCGGCCCCGACGCCGGCGATGCCCTGCGGCTCGCACAGGAGCACCGGGACCGCGTGCGCTCGGTGCTGCTGGTCGACCCCTCCGCCGAGGGCGTCGTCAGCCCGGGTGATGCGCTCGCGGCCGACGAAGGCTGGCTCGCGGCGCACGGCAACGAGATCGCGCGGCTGCGCGACGCCGGCATCGACGTGGAGCTGGTCGCCCACACCACCGACACCCCGGACGACCGCATCCCGGCCCCGCTGCCACTCGGGCACCCGCGCGTGGCCGAGGGCGTGCGCACCGCGCTGGCGAAACTGCCCGCGGTGCACCGGCCCTCACGGTAGCCACTAACCGGCGCGCAGTGCCGGCAACAGCTCCTTCTCGGCGAACTCGAAGAAGCCGCTCTGGTGCTCGCCGCCGATCTGGACGAGCGCCAGGTCGGTGAAGCCCGAGTCGGCGAACTGCCGGACGGCGTCGCGGATCGGCTCCACGTCCGGGCCGCACGGGATGCTCCCGGCGACGTCCTCCTCGCGCACGAACTGCGTGGCGCCGGCGAATCCCGCCGGGCCGGGTAGCTCGGAGTTGACCTTCCAGCCACCGCCGAACCAGCGGAACTGGCCGTGCGCGCGACGGATCGCCGCGGCCCGGTCGGCGTCCCACGCCACCGGCAGCTGAGCGATCTTGCGCGTCGGCGGGCCGAGGCGCGTCGCGTCCCACTCGCCGCACAGGCCCGGGTCGGGTTCGACCGCGATCATCACGTCGGCCTGCGGGGCGAAGCGGTGCACGGACTGCTTGCCCGACACCGCGACGCCGATCGGCACGCGCCGGGGCGAGAGGTCCCACAGCTTGGCCGAATCGACGCGGAAGTGCTTGCCCTCGTAGCTGAACGTACCGCCGTCGAACAGGCCGCCGATGATCTGCAGGGCTTCGGCGAGCATGTCGTGGCGCACGTTGACCGGCGGCCAGCCCTGCCCGATCACGTGCTCGTTCAGGTTCTCCCCTGCTCCGAGGCCCAGGGTGAACCGGTCGTCGGACAGGAGCTGGACGGTCGCGGCCTTCTGCGCCACCACGGCCGGGTGGTAGCGCATGATCGGGCAGGTCACGAACGTCATCAGGTCGACCCGCTCGGTCACCTGCGCCACCGCGCCGAGCACACTCCACGCGTATGGCGCGTGTCCCTGCTCCGCGAGCCAAGGTGAGTAGTGGTCGCTGCAGACCTCGAAGTCGAAGCCGGCCCGCTCGGCCGAGGCCGCGTGGCCGACCAGGTCCTTCGGCCCGGCCTGTTCGGTCATCAACGTGTAGCCGATGCGCATGCGCGCTCCCTGGGGTCGCGGGTCGGTGAACCCGGGGCTCACCCTTTCCCCGCCGGGATAACCCGCGACCCCGCGCCCGGAAACACTCGTCAGGCCACGCCGTGCTCGAGCCAGGATCGGACCCGCAGTTGACCTTCGCCGGCGCGTCCTGCGACCTGCGCGAGGACGCGCGGACTCGCCGTCGGTTTTCCAACCGGCTGAGGTGAGCAGGGCTCGGCACGACGCGTCAAAAGGCAGTCTTTTCAAAGGACTCAGCAGGTGAAGGTCTCGCGATCCGGGCTCGACGGCCGTTTCGGGGTCCGGTTCGGGACCGTGCCCTCGCAGCAGGCGACCCCCGCCTCGTGTTCCGGAAGCGGTCCGTCCGCGGATCTGCGAAGCTCCCTCCATGGCTGTCCCGATGCGTTCGCCCTGGTTGCGCTGGACCACGATCGCGCCGGTCGTGGCGGTGGTGACGCTCGCGATCACGTGGGGCCTCGTGCTCGGGACGGTGCCGGTGATCATCGTCGCCGTCGTGCTCGCGGCGGCCGTGCTCGCCGCGGTGCACCACGCCGAGGTGGTGGCGCACCGGGTTGGCGAGCCGTTCGGTTCACTCGTACTCGCAGTCGCCGTGACGGTGATCGAGGTGGCGCTCATCGTCACGCTCATGGTGTCCGGCGGGCCGAAAACCGCGTCGCTCGCGCGGGACACGGTGTTCGCCGCCGTGATGATCACGGCCAACGGCATCTTCGGCCTGTCACTGCTGCTGGGCACGCTGCGGCGGAAGACCGCGGTGTTCAACGCCGAGGGCACGGGCTCCGCGCTCGCGACCGTCGGGACACTGGCCACGCTCAGCCTCGTGCTGCCGACGTTCACCACGTCGCGCCGCGGCCCGGAGTTCTCCCCGGCGCAGCTGGGTTTCGCGGCCATCGCGTCTCTCATCCTGTACGGGGTCTTCGTGGTCACGCAGACCGTGCGCCACCGCGACTTCTTCCTGCCGGTCGGCGAAGACGGCGCCGTGCTCGACGACGCCGGCGGGCACTCGGGCCGGCCCAGCGGCCCCGAAACCGCGTTCAGTCTCGTCCTGCTGCTGGTCGCGTTGATCGCCGTGGTGGGGCTGGCGAAGGTCGAGTCACCGGCGATCGAGGCCGCAGTGGCCGCGCTCGGGTTCCCGCAGTCGTTCGTCGGCGTGGTGATCGCGCTGCTCGTGCTGCTGCCCGAAACGATCGCCGCCGCCAACGCCGCGCGCCGCGACCGGGTGCAGGTGAGCCTGAACCTCGCGCTGGGTTCCGCGATGGCCAGCATCGGCCTGACGATCCCGGCGATCGCCCTCGCGTCGATCTGGCTCAGCGGCCCGCTGGTGCTGGGCCTGGACCCGACGCAGATCGTGCTGCTCGTGATCACTGTCGTGATCGGCGGTTTCACGATCGTCCCCGGCCGCGCGACGCGGCTGCAGGCGTGTGTGCACCTGGTGCTGCTGGCGGCGTTCGTGTTCCTCGCCGCCTCGCCGTGAGGTCGTGTCGAGCCGCGCCGCGCCCGTTCGTCCTCGGGGTGACAACACCGCCTCGAAAGGACGGACGATGGACACCATGCAGCTCTACCACCGGGCCCAGGACGACTTCGACACCGTGCTGGCCACGGTGCCGTCCGACCGCTGGGCCGCACCTTCGGCGTGCACCGAGTGGACGGTGCGCGACGTCGCGGGCCACGCGGTGTGGGGCCAGCGCCAGCTGCGCGCGTGGGCGCTCGGCGAGGACTACCCCGAACACTCCGGCGCGCCCGGCTCACCGCACCCGGCCGCGCTGGCCGGCGACGACCCGCTGACGACCTGGCGTGCGGCGCGCGAGGCGTCCCTCGCCGCGCTGACGCCGGAAACGCTGGGCCACACGACCACGCTGCCTGGCCTGGGCGAGGTCCCGATCGCGGGCATCGTAAGCCTGCTGACCACCGACCTCGTCGCGCACGCCTGGGACATCGGCCACGCTCTCGGCACCGTGGTGCGGCTGCACCCGGACACGATCGCGGCGGCCTTCGACTGGGCCCGCGCCCACGCCGTGCGCCGGCCCGGTTTCTTCGGCCCGGAGCTCACGCCGCCCGCCGGCGCCGACGAGCAGACGCGGCTCCTGGCGTTCCTCGGCCGGGCGGCGTGGCAGCCGGTGGCCGCGTAGGCGCCGGGGTGCGTCCGAAGTGGACAGGGCGGACAGAGGACACTGCGGACGCACCCCGCTAGCCGTCGATCACCTTGCGGCCCGTGTCGTACGCGTGCAGAGCCGCACCGACGGCCGCCGCTTCCGTGACCTCGAAGATCTCGTCCTCGCTGTGGCCCGCGGCGACCAGCGCCGCGACCTCCTCGTCGGTGACGCGGTAGGACGCGCCGCGCACCTTCTCCGCATAGCTCCGCCAGGGCTCGCCGACGGGGTCGCCGGCCACGAGCGCCACCCGCAGCGCCCGGTCGGTGACACCGTCCGCGTCGAGGACGCTGTGGCGCAGGTTCTCCACGACGTCACCGTGGTCGGCCGCAACGCCGCCGGCGAGGAGAAAGCCCGGGAAGCGGTAGCCGAACCGGTGCAGCGACCGGGTACCGCTGTGCAGCTGCCCGTCACGCAGGACGAAGCCGAACGCGTTGGCCAGGCGGTTGACGACGTCCCAGACCAGGTTTACCCGCAGCGCCTCCAGCACAGCGTCCTTCGGCACGTCGGCGACCAGCGTCGCGTCGGGCTCGCCGCCGGGTCCCGAGACGGTGTCGAGGAACGCGCGCACCGCCCGCAGCTCCGGCCGCGCCGACTCCGGCCGGTCCGGGTCGATCTCGCCGACGCCGGCGATTCTGACGAGCTCCTCGTGCGTGACGGCGCAGAACGGGCACTCGTGCAGCTTCGCGGTGCCCATCGCCAGGAACTCGCGCTCCCCAGCCGTCCAGTGCGACGGGCCGCGCATCGCCGGAGCGGTCAGCTCCAGCAGCGCCCGCGACATGAAGTCCGGGCGGTACAGCAGCATCAGCACGATGTCGGGACTGTCCACTCGCGACATGGCCGCTGTGGCGGACAGGAACAGCTTCGCGCGGCGGCGGTGGCCGTGGTCCAGGATGGACAGTCTCACCGGTGCTCCTCGGTGTCGGGTTCGGTGCCGGTCTCGGTGCCGGCACGGTCGAGTTCCAGCAGGCGGCCGGCGAGGAACCTCCGGTCGGCGGGGGTGTGGGCGAGTTCGTGCGCCCGCCGGTACGCGGCGGCCGCTTCCGCGCGCCGGTCGAGCCGGCGCAGGAGGTCGGCCCGCGCGGCGTGCAGCAGGTGGTACTGCTCCAGTCCGTCGATGCCGTCCATCAGCGCGAGCCCTTCGGCCGGCCCGGTGGCCATCGCGACGGCGACAGCGTGGTTGAGCGCCACCACCGGCGACGGCGTGAAGCCGAGCAACCGGGCGTACAGCGCGGCGATGCCGCCCCAGTCGGTCTCGTCCGCCGACGGCGCCTGCGCGTGCAACGCGGCGATCGCGGCCTGCAGCTGGTACGGACCGGGCTCGCCGAAGCGCAGCGCGCGGTCCAGCAGCCCCAGTGCCTCGGCGATCTCGGCGCGGTCCCACAACGCGCGGTCCTGGTCCTCCAGCAGCACGACATCGCCGGCCGCGCTGTGCCGCGCCGCGGCCCGCGAGTCGTGCAGCAGCAGGACCGCGACGAGCCCGAAGGCCTCGGGTTCGTCCGGCATCAGCGCGGCGACGAGTTTGCCGAGCCGGATCGCCTCCTGCCGCAGCGCGCTGTGCTCAGGCGAACCCGCCGCGGCCGTGTAGCCTTGCGTGAAGATCAGGTACAGCACCGCGAGCACGCCGGAGAGCCGTTCGGGCAGCAGGTGGTCGGGCGGGACCTCGAAGGTGATGCCGGCGTCGCGGATCTTCCGCTTGGCCCGCACCAGCCGCTGCGCGAGCGTCGCCTCGCCGACGAGGAACGTCCGCGCGATCTGCCCGGCCGTGAACCCGACCACGGCGTTGAGCGTCAGCGCCACGCGCGCCTGTTCGGCCAGCGCCGGGTGACAGCAGGTGAAGATCAGGCTCAGCCGCTCGTCGCCGACCTCGAGCAGGCGGTGTTCCCCGAAGCCGGTCATCGGCACCACCTCCGGGTCCGCGCCTCGCGCCGCGAGCTTCTCCCGACCGAGCCTGGCCCGGCGCAGCCGGTCGATCGCGCTGTTGCGCGCGGCGGTGAGCAGCCATGCCACCGGGTCGTCGGGCACCGCGGCCCACTTGCGCAGTGCGAGCGCGCACGCGTCCTGCAGCGCGTCCTCCGCCAGCTCGAAATCGCCGAGCACGCGGATCAGCGCGGCGAGCATGCGGGCGCGCTCGGCGCGGTAGACCCGTTCGACCGCGTCCGCAGCGGCCACCGTCATGCGCGGGTCATTTGGCCGGAGCGCCCGGGCGCCCGGCGTCGACCGGCGCGTGGTCCACCCCGGGCACCCCGACGATCGGGCGCACCTCGATCGAGCCGTCGGCCGCCATCGGGCACAGCGCCGCCAGCTCGATCGCTTCGTCGAGGTTGCGGCAGTCGAGCACGTAGTAGCCGCCGAGGTGCTCGTGGGTCTCGACGAACGGTCCGTCGGTGATGAGCGTGCGCCCGTCGCGGACGCTGACGGTCGTCGCCGTCGCCTCCCCGTGCAGCGGCTTGCCGTCCACCCACACCCCGCGCCGGCGGCATTCGTCGGCGAACGCGTTCACCCGTGCGACCGCTTCCTCGAACCCGGGGTCGCCGGGTTCCGGGCGTTCGCAGTTGTAGATCAACAGCATGTACTGCACGTGTCCTCCAGTCACCTGCTCGCCGTCGGTCGAAGAGGATGACGAACAGCCTGACCGTAACTCGACAGCCGCGCTGCGGCTTTCGGAAATTTGTGGTTCACGCCCCGGCGCGGTTCACGGCGCCGAGGGGCCGGCTCGTCCACGCCGAGCCGATCGACGCTCGTCAGCCGAGCAGGGACGGGTGCAGCTCGGGCGGCGCGCCCAGTTCGGCGCGGCGGCTGCGCGGCACCGTGCCGTCCACATCGGTCACCCCGAGCTCGGCACCGAGTTCCGCGCCGATGAGGGCGCGGCCCGAGTAGGCCATGAGATCGGGCGACGCGTAGAGCGTGGCGATGACGCGGCCGGTGAACTGCGGTGACTCGCGGGGCGCCGTCCGCGCGCCGGGCGGCAGCGTGGCGAGGTGGGCTTCGGCGCGTTCGGTGCGCATGCTGCCCATCCAGATCGACACGGCGGCGACGTGGTGCGGGCGCAGGTCCTTCGCCATGTCCGCGGCCATCTTGTCCGCGCCGGCCTTCTGCGCGCCGTACGCCGGACCCTGGTGGTAGGACACCGCGCCGTAGTGGCCGGTGTTGACGAGGAGACCCCGGTCGTTCGCGATCAGCAGCGGAGCCGCGTGGTGTGCCGCGATGAAGTGCGAGCGCAGGCCGACGGTGAGCAGGTCGGCCGCGGCGATCGGGTTCACCCAGAACCCACCCGGTTCGATCGGGGCCGGGACCTTGGCCGCGTTGTTGACCAGGACGTCGAGCCGCCCGTGCTCGTCGGCGATCCGGGCGAACAACGCGGCGACGGCCGAATCGTCGGCGTGGTCGACGGCGACCGGTACACCCCGCCCGCCGGCCGCGTCGACGAGCGCGGCGGTTTCGGCGACCGTCCCGCCGTGCGGCGAGTCGCCGGGCCGGGTGCTGCGGCCGGTGACGTAGACGGTGGCGCCCTCCGCGCGCAGCGCCACGGCGATGCCCTTGCCACCCCGGCTGGCGCCGGTGACCACGGCGATCGTGGGAGCCATCGGTTCTCCTCTCCATCCGGACGCCGTGTCCGTTTGCCGCTCCCGACGATATGGACGCCGTGTCCGCTTGTCACGGTGATAGCGGACACGGCGTCCGGATAGTGGCTAGACTCGGGCGGTGGCCACCCCGGAGAAGCGGCAGCGCGCGGACGCGCGGCGCAACTACGACGTGCTGCTCGCCGCCGCGAAGGACGTGTTCGCGCGACTGGGCACGGACGCGCCGCTGGAGTTCGTCGCGCAGGAGGCCGGCGTGGGCCGGGGCACGCTGTACCGGCATTTCCCCTCACGCGAGCACGTGTTCGCCGCGATCATGCGCGACAGCGCGGACGCGCTCGACGCCCACGCCCGCGAACTGCTCGACGCCCCAGACGGCGGCGCGCGGCTGCCGGAGTGGCTGCGCCACTTCGACCGCGCCGCCACCGAGTACCCCGGCCTCACCGGTCACGTCACCGACGACGGCTCGCCCGTCGCCGTCACGTGCGCGCCGATGAAGGCGAGCTTCAAGCGGCTCCTGGCCCGCGCCCGCGACGAGGGCCGCGTCCGGCCCGACGTCTCGGCGGCGCAAGTGCTCACGCTCGTGGGCGCGCTGCCGAAGGATCCGGAGACGGGCCGGACCGCGAAGCCTTACCTCGACGTGGTGCTGGAAGGCCTGCGGATCACCACGTGACCGGCAGCTCGTACACGCCGTACACGGACCCGTTGTGCTTGAACGGGATCCGGGCCGGATCGCCGGCCAGGGCGAGCGTCGGCACTCGCCGGTAGAGCGTGGAGTACGCGACCTGGAGCTCGACGCGCGCGAGCGGCTGCCCGAGGCACTGGTGCACCCCGAAGCCGAACGCGACGTGCCGGCGCGAGTCCGGGCGACGCAGATCGAGCCCGTCGGGGTTGGGGAACACCGCGGCGTCGCGGTTGGCGATGTCGTTGGCCATGATCAGGCCTTCGCCGGCGCGGATGGTCTGCCCGGCGAGCTCGATGTCCTCCAGCGCGACGCGGCGGCGGCCGTTGTGCGTGATCGTCAGGTACCGCAGCAGCTCCTCGACCGCGCCGGCGATCACCTTCGGATCGTCGGTCTCGCGCAGCACGGCGAGCTGATCGGGGTGGTCGAGCAGCGTCAGCGTGCCGAGCGCGATCATGTTGGCCGTCGTCTCGTGGCCGGCGATCAGCAGCAGCACGCCCATCTGCGCGGCCTCGGACCGCGTCAATTCTCCCGCTTCGACGCGGTCGGCGAGGCCCGACAGCAGGTCGTCCCGGCGGCGCGCGAGCTTCTCCCCCATCAGCTCGTCGAGGTAGTCCAGCAGCGCGCGGTGGCCGGCCGCGCGCTCGGCCGGCTCGGTGTCGCGCTTGATGATGACCTTGCTGTTGGCCTGGAAGAAGTCGTGGTCGCGGTAGGGCACGCCGAGCAGCTCGCAGATCACCAGCGACGGCACCGGCAGCGCGAACGCCTCGACGAGGTCCACCGGGTTGGGCCCGGCGAGCATCTCGTCGAGCGTGTCGTCGACGATCTTCTGGACCGCCGGGCGCAGCCCCTCGATGCGGCGCACGGTGAACGGCGCCGTGACCATCCGGCGCAGGCGCCCGTGCTCGGGGTTGTCCATCAGGATGAAGCTCACCGCCGGCCCGCCCGGCGGCAGCGGCGCGGGGCTCGGGTAACCCGGCCGCGTCACGTCCGCGCTCACCCGCGGGTCCGCGAGCAGCGCCCGTTGGTCGGCGTAGCGCGTGACGAGCCACGGCGTGCTGCCGTCCCACAGGCGTACTCGCGCGAGCCGCGCTTCGTCCTGCAGCTCCCGCGTCCGCGGCGGCGGGTCGAACGGGCAGCCGGCCGCGCGCGCCATCGGGAAGTCCGGGATCGCGTCCGCCTCGGGGGTGGCGGGGTCCAGGGTGCTCGTCATGCGTTCCTCCGCAACGGTTTTCGTCAGTCTGATGTGGATGGTGCGAGCCAGACCCCGACGATGGCGTCGACGAGGCCGGTGCCGGCGGCGTGCCAGTCGGGACGCGGGGTCGGCGCTCCTTCGGCCAGGGCACGTTCGCGTTCGGCGCAGGTGTGGACCATGAGCTGGCGCGCCATGTCGTCGCGTTCGGCGCGGACGGCGGCGGGCAGGTGCGGCAGGCAGCTGTCGAGCCCGTGGAGGATGCGGTGCAGCGCGGGCGCGCTCAGCGCTTCGTCGATTAGGATCCCGCGCAGTGCCGGGTCGGTCATGACCTGCGCGGCGAAGCGCGCGAACCACGTCGGGCCGGACAGCTCCGCGAGGTGGTCGGTGACCGGCCGGACGAGGCATTCGACCCAGTCGCGGGCCGTGGCGTCCGCGCCCACCTGCTCGACCATGCGCGTGCGCGTGAGCTCGATGCGACCGGCGTGCTTGCGCGCGATCGCCCGCACCAGATCGGCCTTCGCACCGAAGTGGTACCCGACCGCGGCGTTGTTGCCCTGCCCCGCGGCCTCGCTGATCTGCCGGTTCGACACGGCGTACACCCCGTGCTCGGCGAACAGCCGCTCGGCCGTCACGAGGATCCGCTCCCGCGTCGAGCCGGCGCGCGCCACCTTCCCGACCGTTGCGACCACCGTTGCTCCTCCCCGCACCCCTGGCCCGGTTCGTGATCAGTCAACCGGAGGTCCGCGTGTTAAGTCAAGTGCTTGACTTAGCCTGGGTATGCCGCACCGGGGAAGCCGATCCCTTTCGCTCGCCCGGCGCCCGAACCTGGAGCGACGACCGAAACGTTCCCGGGTACCGTGATGATCGGCAGGCGCCGTCCGCCGCTGCTGTCCACACCGGACAGTCCAGACCCACGATTGTTCGCGACCCGCGACAAGGAGGACCCGGCCGTGAGACCGATCGACGCCACCTTCAGCCTCGTCGATCACCACGGCACGCCCGTGACCGAACAGAGCTACCGGGGCCAGTGGGTTACGGTGTTCTTCGGCTTCACGCACTGCCGGGTGGTGTGCCCGCGCGCGCTCGGGCGGCTGTCGGCCGTGCTCGACGGGCTCGGGCCGCTCGCGGAGAAGATCCGGCCGCTGTACATCACCGTCGACCCGGAGCGCGACACCCCCGAGGTCATGCGCGCCTTCCTCGAAGCCGGCCACCCGCGGTTCACCGGGCTCACCGGCACGCCGGAGCGGATCGAGGCCGCGAAGCGCTCGTTCCACGTCTTCGCGCGCCGCAAGGACGACCCCGAGGACCCCGACGGGTACGCCGTGCCGCACACCGCCATCACCTACGTGCTGAGCCCCGACGGCGAGTACGCCACGCACCTCACCGATGGGCTCGACACTGAGACCTTCACCGAACGGCTGCGGGCGGCCGTTTCCTGAAGCCCGCGTTTCCTTGGAACTCCTAACTCAATGCGGGGTTGCCTGGTCGGCGCCGGCAGGTGATGCCGCGGGTGAGACTCAGGAACGCCGCGTGGATGTCGTCGCGGACCTCGCTGCGGATGCGCAGACGCCGGAACCAGTGCAGCGGGGCGACGCTTGCTCGACGACCCAGCGGTGCACGCCCGACCCGCAACCGTGTTCGACGCCACGCCGGGCGAACGGGGGCGTGCTGGCCTTGTCCGGTACCAGTCTGCGGTCCTTGTCGTGATCGTGGCGCGGTCGGCGTAGATCGTGTCCGGTCGCCCGCGGGGTCGCCCGCGCCGGCCCCGTACCGGCGGGATCGTCTCGATCAACGACATGAGCTGAGTGACGTCGTTGCGGTTACCGCCGGTCAGCACGTCTGCCAGCGGGATACCGTGCGCTTCGGTGATCGGGTGGTGTTTCGAGCGTGTTCGGGCACGGTCAACCCGGGCTCGGTCCGGTTTCAGGTCACCTTGCCGGGCTCGCACGTGAGAGCCATCGATCACCGTCCGTGACCAGTCGAGTGTGTCGGCGGTTTGTGCACGGCAGTCGGAAGCGATCCGTGCAGGCGTTGCCCGACTCCCGTGTCATTCCCGTCCCGCAGGCGTCGCCAGTCAGGTCATCCCCGAACCGAAGCCTGGTTCCTGCGGCAGAAACTCCCAGGGAATCCCGGTGGAGAGCACGAACAGGATGCCGCGGGGCACCGTGCGATCGTCCAGGCGCTTGCGACCAGGATGATCGGCACGTCGTGGGACGACCGGCAACGGCTGGATGCGTGCCCACAACTCATCGGACACGATCCACGGCGGCAGCTGACCCTTCCTCACGTCTCGACCAACAGACAGGTGATCAGGCTAGTCCACGATCGTTTCGTCAGGAGCTCTTGAGCCCGGTACCGGAGCCGCCTCGCGGACAGGCTCCGGCACCGGGGAGTCAGCTCAGCTTCGCCGGTACGTTGTAGGCCTCCACCTGCAGGCGGGGTGACTTGACCGACTTGCGTGGCGCCACTGTGACCGTGCGCGACTCCCCCGGCAGCATCCAGAAGTAGTTGTCGCCGTACAGCGTCGGGAGCACGCGGTCCTTGCCGTTGCTCTCGCGCAGCGACAGCCGCACCATCGCGGCCACGGTCTTGCCGGCGTTGCGGATCGTCGCGGTGTAGCCGTCCTTGCCGGCCGCACGCAGGCTCGCATCCAGCTGCGTGCGCCCGAGCTGGTTCAGCGCGCGCATCGCGGTGTCCGTCCGGTAACGCCAATAGGTGTTCTCCGAGACGACCCCGCCGTGGGCGTCGGTGAGCGTCAGTCGCAGCAGGTGCAGAGCCGGCAGGTCCGCGCCGAACGGCACCGTGAACGCCGGCGTCGCGGAGATCGGGCCGACGTCGAGCTTCTGCTGCTGCGGCGCGCCGAGGGCCGTGCCGTCGAGCCCGTGCAGCTGCGCGGTGACGGTGAGGCCGGTCAGGGCCGTGGGTGTGTGGTTGACCGCCCGCACCTGCCACGTCGAGAGGTCGGCCTGCACGTGGCGGGACTCGCAGCCCTTGCGGGAGCCGTAGTAGCTGCCGTTGACGTCGAGGTCGTAGTCGTAGGTCTGCCACACCGTGCTGTGCCACGCCGGGTGCGACATCCACAGCAGAACGCCCGTGGCGTCGTTCCACAGCTTCGAGTTCCACGCTTCGAAGATCGAGCGCATGCTCTCGTAGTTGACGAACTGCGCCTTGCGGCAGAACTCCTCGAGGCTCGACGACGGTGCGAGCCGAGCGTCGATCGCCGCCAGGTAGCCCTGCGGCGACTGGTTGCCCTGCGTGGACCAGTCGTGCAGGAACCACGGCGCGCCGATCGGCCAGCCCGGGTCGCCTTCGCCCACGAGGTTGCGCATGCTCTCGACCACCGACACGGTCGGGATGCCGATCTCGCTCCAGAACCCGGACTTGCCGCCCGTGGCCTCGCCGGTGAAGTACTGCTTCGGGTCCAGCCAGCGGTACGGGCCGTCGCCGGTGATCACGCCGCCCGCGGAGTTGCTCTGGTACAACAGGTCGGTGTTGCCCGTGACGATCTCCCGCAGCGCCTGGTCGAGCGCGGCCGGCGGGGAGCCCTCGTTGCAGCCGAACCACACCGTGGCGCACGCGTGGTGGCGGTAGCGCAACACGGTGTCCTCGGCCTGTGCAAGGAAGACGTCGTGGTTGGCCGGGTCGGTCGACCAGCCGTCCCAGAACTCGTTCCACAGCAGGATGCCGTACTTGTCGCAGGCCGCGAAGAGCTCTTCCCGGTAGGACGTGCCGACCCAGTTGCGGATCAGGGTGAAGTTCATGTCGCGGTGCATCGCGACCACGGCGTCGGCCCGCTCGGCCGGCATGCGGCGCAGCAGTTCGTCCCAGCCCCAGCTGCCGCCGCGGATGAACACCTTGACGCCGTTGACGATGATCGTCAGCGGCTTGGCGGAGTTGTCGACCGAGGTGACGTCGGTCCAGTTCTGCCCGTCCTGCGACACCTGGATGCGGAACGTCTGGGCGTAGGCCGTCTCCCACGCGACCACCACGCGGTCGAAGGACACGGCCGAGCCGAGGTCGACCTGCAGCCACTGGTTGTCCGCGTACTCCGAGGTCCACCGGGTGCCCGGATTGCCGTCCACGGCGTTCTCGGGTGGGTTGCCGTCGGCCACGCTCAAGCTGGTCGCGTACTTGCCCAGCGCGAGGTCCGTTGCGGGCGTCGCGCTGTCCACAACGGACAACGTCCAGCACGAGAAGCCCCAGCCGGTGGCGCGGCGGTCGCACTGCAGGCGCACGAACCGGGACGTCTGGGGAGCGAAGTCCACGGTTTGCCCGGCGACGCCGTTGACGGGCACGATCGGCACGTCGTACTGGTAATCGATCTTGCGGATGCCGAATTTCACCGCGCGCCGGTCGCTCACGGCCGCGCCGATCGCGGCGGTGAGGGTGAGGTCGTGCAGAGCCGGGTCGCCGTAGCCGTTGGGCCACCACAGCTTCGGGTTCTTCAGCCGCAGCTGCGGGAAGTCGGCCGGGGCGAACGTAGCGGCGCCCGCCGCGCCGGCGGCGAGGGTGATCGTGGACGACACGCTGACGCCGTCGAACTCGGCGGTGACCTTCGCGCGCTGGGTAACACCGCTGGCGTTGCGCACCGGAACGGTGATGGTGAGCTCCGCCGCGCTCGTGTCGGGCAGGTTCGGCAGCTTGGTGTCCACACGGGCGTCGCCGACGACGACGGCGCCGGTCGAGCGCAGGCGCACGTGGTCCCAGAGGCCGGACGCGCGGTCGCGCACCGCGGGCATCCAGTCCCAGCCGGACACCGCGAGGTAGGTCGGCGAGTTGGTGAACATCGTGCTGTCCGCGTCGACGAACGACTGTCCGGCCGGGCCCTTGTCCCCGGGGCTGCCCGGGAACGGCATCGGCGTGATCTTGACGGCGAGGTTCTGGTCGCCGGAGCCGTTCAGCGCCGGCGTGATGTCGAAGACGGCGCGGCCGAACGGGTTCGACGCGGAACCCACGTGCTTGCCGTTGAGCCAGATGTCGGCCGCGTGGTTGATGCCGTCGAATTCCAGCCACACGTAGCGGCCCGCGCGCGTGTCGAGGCCGCGCGGCACGCCGAACGAGCGGCGGTACCACCACGAGTGCCGCGACAGCGCCTCGGGGATGTGCATGTTGTTCATGCCCGACACCGGGTCCGGCAGGTGGCCCTGCTCGACGAGCGAGCCCAGGACCGTGCCCGGCACGCTGGCCGGGAGCCAGCCTCGCGTGTCGATCGACGGGCCGGACAGCACGGCACCGTCGGTGCTCGGGGCCCAGTCCTGCATGGTCAGCGCCCAGCCGGACTCCAGGAGCACCGTGCCGTCTGCCGCCACGGCGAGCGCCGGCGGGTTGTCGTGGTTGCGGACCGGCCACGACGTCCAGCCCTGCACCGCGGGGCGGGTGCCGTGGCTGGTGCCGTAGACCTGAAATCCGTTGAGTCCCAACGGGTTCGTGGTCGAGAGCTTGCCGGAGGTCAGCCGCACCCAGCGCGCGCTGACCGGCTTGTCCAGCGCGACGGTCACCACGCCGCCGGTCCCGGCGTCGCTCGAGTGCACCGTGCGCCAGGCCTGGCCGTCGGCCGAGACGTCCAGGTCGAAGACCACGGGGTAGCTCGACTGCACCTCGGCGCCGGTGGTGTGGCTGCGCGAGCCCGCGGCGTCGAACGCCGGGTCGCCGGGGCGGGCTTCGAACGTGAGGACCACGGACGTGATGTCGCAGCGGCCCTGCAGGTCGACGGTGATCCACTGCGAGTCGCCCTTGGCCGCGCGCCAGCCGGAACCCTGCACGCCGACCTGCGCGAGGCCGTCCACGGCGAACTCCGCGGGCGTGGCCGCGTAGTCGGTGGACGACACCTGGACGGGTCGGGAGAGCGCGAGGTCCGCCGGGGTCTGCCCGTCGGGCGCCGCCGGGACGGCCGACGCCGCCGAAGCCACGCCGGGCAGCACGACCGTGAGGCCGAACCCGGCCAGCAACCCGGTGCCGGCGGCCAGCAGGTGCCGTCTCGACAGCGACGACTCCGCGCCCGGCGCACGCCTCTGGTCCAACGTCATGGGATCTCCCGCTCTCCGAGACAGATCCCGTCCACGTGACGCGGGGCCAGGGGGCGTCGACGTCGACGGGTGACAACGTTGCCAGGAAGCTTCCCGGCCGTGCACCCGCCCGTCAAGACGACAAGTCAGACAAGAATCGGCCACGCTGACATCGATGTCGGTACCCGGATCAGTTACGGGGACGTCGGCGCCGGAGCTCGGCCGCGGGTGGCGGACGAGCCCCGGCGTGGCGGGTCACCGCACCAGCACGGCGTCGCCGATCGGACGTTCCCCGGCGGCGTCGGACGGGTGGTTGACGAGCGCGCCGTTCACGGCCATGGCGGTGGAGCCGCCGCCGTCGAGGTTGAGCGCGTCGACGGCGCCGAGGCTGCGCATCAGCTGCGCGCCCTCCTCGACGGTCACGCCTTCGCTCACGCCCGGCTGGCGGCCGTCCACCGTGACCAGCAGGAGCCGGCCCTGCGCGTCGAGACCGGCCATCGTGCGCGGCTGGCGCTGCTCGGCCCACGCGTAGCCGAACGACAGGTCCCTCGGGTCGAGCACCCCTTCGGTGGCCGCGTCGATGGCCTGACGGCCGTCGCGCAGCAGCACCGGCGCCGCGCTGACGATGCCGTCACCGGCCCGCAGGTCGACCGGCCGGCCCGACGCGGTGCGCAGGCGCCCGTCGACCGTCAGCCGCCGGCCGGCAACGGCGTGGGCCGTGAGCCAGTCGGCCGACGCGCCGATCCCCTGCACGACCGAACCGCCGGCCGGTACCGCGCCCAAGCGGGCGCCGACCGACAGCACCCGGCCGGTGCGGTCGAGCGTGACCTGGGTGCCGGCACCGATGGGCAGGGCGGCCCCGAACTCGGGGGTGAATAGCACGAGCTCGTCGGTGGTGGTGCAGGTGAAGTCCTGCCGCGGCTGCGTGGTCGGGGTCAGGCCGGGGCGGCCGCAGTCGCGCACGACACCGGGTTTGCGATTCACGCCGTTCACCGCGTGGCTCGCCGCTCCGGAGCGAAGCGTGACGGCAGACGTCAGGTTTTCGATGCCCACGTCGCCGTGGCGGCCGAGCACGAGCGCCGCGCGGGCGCCCGACGAGAGCGATTGGATCTTGCCGTCGTAGGCGGCCAGGCCCGCGGGCACGCCCTGGAACCCGTCGGCGTCGGCGGTGACGAAGAAGCCGCCGTTCACGGCGACGAGCGCGCCCGCCTTCGCGGCGATCGACGAGGTGGGCTCGCGCTGGGCGACGGTGCCGTCGTGCGTCGCCTGGATCGTGCCGTGGAAGCCCTTCCGGTCGATCACGGCGACGTGGACGCGTTCGGCGTCGGCCGCCTGGTCGGCGTCGTACCCGGTCCACTCGGCGAGGGCGCTGAAGCCGGCCGCCTTGAGCTTCGCCGCGGCGGCGGTCGCCTCCGCCTGCGTGGCGTAGGAACCGGTGCGCACGCGGAAGCCTTCGACTCCGCGCGGGGTGTCGGAGAACCCCGGCCAGCGGACGGTGTCCTGCCGCACCGGGTACCCCGCCGCCGTCAGCCGCGCGGCGGTGTCGCGGGCCCACTGCGCGTCGCCGAGTTCGGCCGTGGTCGCGGCGCCTGTGAGCACGTTCTTCGCGGGCGCGGTGATCGTCACCGTCCAGAACGGACTGTGGTTCTGCTGCGTCAGCACACCGGTGCGGACGGTGACCCCGGGCGCGACGGCGTCGGTGGTCCAGGTGTAGCCGGCCAGACCGGGCACCGCAGCCTCGGCGACGGGTGACAGAACCGCCGCCGCGCCTGCGGCGACGACGGCCGCCACGAGCGCCCGGCGGGGACGGGAAGAGGTGGACACGGTGGGCTTCTCCCTTGCGTCAAGCGGATCCGGGAGATTCCACCCCGTCTCGTGGGCCCGGACCTGTCGGCGGGCTGGAGCGCCGGTGAACCTCTGCCGAACCCCGCCCGCACACGCCTGCGTACGTAATTTCTCCGTAGGTCTCCGGATGTGCCGGCAGCGGCCGCGCGCCACTCTGAGAGGTGCGAAGCGAAACCCGACACGGAGGTGCCCGATGGCGATAGACAGCCCTCGCCAGCCGTGCCCGGTCTGCTTCCGGTCCACGGTCCTCATCAGCTACACGTGGGGTCGGCAGTGGACGCACGTCGGTACCTGGCGCCCCGGTTGCGAGCCCGCCGGGCGCGACCGGGAAGCACTGCACTCCCCCGCATCGGACACCAGACCGCCCGCACCGGATCTGGCTGCCTGAAAGGAGAAAGCCGACGATCCCGCGGAAAAAGGAGGTGCTCGCTCTCCCCCCGACCGAGTGAGCCCCGGCTGAACCCCGTACCACGGAGACAAGACGTGGTACGGGGTTCGGTGCTGCCCGGATGAACCGGAGAAACCTGACATCGGCCACCGCGCGACGTACGCTCACTCCGACGCGTGGAGGTGGTCTCGATGGGGACGCTGCCTGCGGAGCTGACCAGCTTCATCGGCCGCCAGCGGGAACTGTCCGAGATTCGCAGGCTGCTCTCCGCGAGTCGCCTCATCACGCTCACCGGAGCCGGGGGCGTCGGGAAGACGCGGCTGGCCGTGCGCGTCGCGGACCAGGTGCGGCACACGTTCCCGGACGGCGCGTGGCTGATCGAACTCGGCGACCTCCACGATCCTGCGCTGCTCGCGCAGACCGTCACGGCCGCGTTCGGGATCCGTGACGCCGACGAAGATCCGCCCGCGCGGCTCACGGAGTACCTGCGCGGCAAGAGCATGCTGCTCGTGCTCGACAACTGCGAGCACCTGGCCGAGGCGTGCGCCCGGTTCGCGCGCGACCTCCTCGCGGCGGCACCGGACATCCGGATCCTCGCCACCAGCCGGCACGTGCTCGCCGTCGAAGGCGAGCGCGTGTACGCCGTCGAACCGCTCGCGGTGCGGCCCGTGCGCGACCTCGCCGACGCTGTGAGCCTCGACGCGGTGACGCTGTTCACCGAGCGCGCCACCGCGGTCTCGAGCGGGTTCTCGCTCGACGCCGACAACTGGGCCGGCGTCGTCGAGGTGTGCCGGCGCCTGGACGGGCTGCCGCTGGCCATCGAGCTGGCGGCGGTGTGGGTGCGCACGCTGTCCGTCGACGAGCTGCTCGACCGGCTGGACGACACGTTCCAGCTGCTGAGCCGCAACGCCCTCGCGCCACAGCGGCAGAAGTCGCTGGTGGGCACGATCGACTGGAGCTACCTGCTGTGCACCCCGCGGCAGCGCCTGCTGTGGACGCGGCTTTCGGTGTTCGCGGGCGGGTTCCACCTCGACGCGGCCGAGGAGGTGTGCGCGGGCGACGGCATCGAGCGCGCCGACGTGCTCGCGCTCGTGGCGGCGCTCGTCGACAAGTCCCTCGTGCAGACCACGCACGACCGCGCACCGACGCGGTTCCGGATGTTGCAGACGATCCGCGAGTACGGGCGGCAGAAGCTGGCGGAGGCGGGTGACGAACCCACGATGCGCGACCGGCACAGCGAGTACTTCCACCGGCTGGCCGCGAACGCGCAGCGCGACTGGGACACCGGAGCGCACCAGGTGCAGGTGTACACGACCACGCGGCGCGACCACGCGAACCTGCGGACCGCGCTCGAACACGACTTCAGCACGCCCGGCCGGTACGCCGCGGGTCTCGACCTGGTGGTGACGCTGCACTTCTTCTGGCTGCACTGCGGGCACCTCACCGAAGGGCGGCTGTGGCTCGCGCGGGCTCTCGGCGTGAACGAAGGAGCGAGCCGAAACCGCGCACGGGCGTTGTGGATCAGCGGGTACGCGGCTTGCCTGATGGGCGAGCCGCGCGCGGCGTTGCCACTCCTCCAGGAGGCGGACGAGTGGGGCCGCCGCCACAACGATGTCGTGGTGCTGGGCCACACCGAGATGATCACCGCCGCGTGCCACTTCCTGCAGGGCGACTTCCACAACGCGACCACGCTGTTTCGCGAGGCGAACGAACGGTTCTCGGCCATTCCCGGGTTCACCAGCATCAAGGTGCTGAGCCTCGGGACCATCGGCCAGTCCGAGGCGTGGGCCGGCGACCCGGCGACGGCCATCGCCGTGGCCGAGCGGGGCCTGGCCATCTGCGACAGCACCGGGGAACTGCGCGCCCGCACCCACTTGCTGTACGCCCGTTCCCTGGGCCAGTGGATGCTCGGCGACCACGACGCCGCAGAGGCCGGCCTGCTGCGCGGAGTGCGCACGGCGAGGCAGTTCAACGACATCCTCAGCGCGGCGATATGCATCGCGTTCCTGGCGTGGACCGCCGCCGCCATGGGCCGCGCCGAGCTGGCCGCCGAGCGGCTCGGTGTGGCCGACCGCGTGTGGCCCCTGGTGGGCGGCAAGGTGCTGCTCGGCCAGCCCCGCGCGCTCGCCCAGCACGCCACCTGCGAACACGAAACCCGCGAAGCCCTCGGCGACGCCCGCTACCGCACCGCCTTCAAGCGCGGAGCCGAAGCCGCGACCAGCTTCGAAGCCGCACTGGCCCACATCCTGGGCGAGAACGTCCCCGCGCCGACCCCGGCCGCGCCGGTCACGCGGGAGCCGTCGGAGCCCGAGCTGACCACGCGCGAATTGGAGGTCGCCGAACTTGTGGCGGAGGGCCTGACGAACAAGGAGATCGCCCAGCGCCTGGTCATCAGCCGCCGCACGGTGGAGTCGCATGTGGACCACATCCTGGGGAAGCTGGGGTTCAGCTCGCGCAGCCGGATCCCAGGATGGCTGGTGGAACGCCGGAGCTGATCTTCGCCCTGGGGGTGGGCTCCAGCCGGGTCGCGCCACCTCCCCGGCGCTCAGCTGGGTTGACACGACGGGGCACTGCGCGGCTGACCTTCCTTGCGAGCCGCCCGAACGCGTCCGGTCAGCTGTGCGCGCTCGGCCGGCGCCATAGCGGACGCGGCTTTTCACCGCGGGTCGTGCCACGCACCCGCGGCCGACTCCCCTTCCGATGATCGACTGCCACCACACAGCGGTCTCACCGTGTCGCTGACCAACCCGACCGGGCGCCTGCCCCGGCCTGCCCGGACAACCCGGCCCGCGACTTTCACCGCCGTAGGCGCTCTTGCGCCCTGCCACCGCCAGGCAAGATTCTTCGCCCTCGACAAGCCGTCGTCACCGCGCAGCACGATTCACCACGCGACCGGCGCTCGCAGCCCCGCCGCCGATAAGTTTCACCACGGTGGCCGGCTTGCGCCGCAGCCACAGCCACCGCCGATTCGCCTTCGGCCAGAGACCGTCACCAGGCAGCGACTCGCCGGCGATCAGCCCCACCGGGCGCCTGCCCCAGCCCGACCGCCCGACGACTTTCGCCGCAGTGGGCGCTCTTGCTCCCTGCCACAGCCGCGCAAGATCCGCCCCGGCGAGCGATCGTCACCGCAGCACGATTCACCGCGCGGCCGACCAGCCCCAACCGGGCGCCCGCTCAGCACGCAGTCCCGCCGCCGGCAAGTTTCACTACGGTGGACGGTCTTGCGCCGCAGCCACAGCCGGCGGCCGAGGCGCCTTCGGCGAGCGACGGTCAGCGGCACGACGCACCTCACCGTGCCGCTGACCACCGACCAAGCGCGCGACCGGCCCGACCACACAGCCCGGCCGCCCACGGAACTAACGCGGCAGGCACTCCCGCGCCCAGCCACAGCCGCAAGATCCGCCCCGGCGAGCCAACGTCACCACAGAGCGCGACTCACCGCGCCGCGCTGCCGACCAACGACCGTGCGCGCGACCGGCCCGACCACACAGCCCGGCCGCCCACGGAACTAACGCGGCAGGCACGCCCGCGCCCAGCCACAGCCGCAAGATCCGCCCTCGGTGACCGATCGTGACCGCGCAGCGCAGTCCGCCGCGCGGGTGAGCGCCCCCAACCCGGCGGCTGCCCAGCCCGGCCGCGCAGCCACCCGACAACAGAACTTCGCCGCAGCGGGTGCTCTTGTCCTGCGCCGCAGCCGCTGAAGATTCGTCGTCGGCGAGCGATCGTCACAGAGCAGGCGACTCGCCGGTGATCAACCCGACCAGGGCCGTGCCCAGACCGGCCCGCAGCCTCACAAATTTTCACCGCGCCTGATTCTTGCCGTGCGCCGCAGGCGCTGCTGAATCGCCTCGCGCGAGCCGCTGTCACCGCCCAGCCCAGCCGACCGCGCAGGCGATCAGCCCGACCGGGCGGCTGCCCAGCCCGGCCGCCGAGCACGGCGGACCGGTGCCCTTCGAGTTCCCCGAGCCCGAGCCGGCGACGCAGCAGATGTTCGCGACGATCGGGGAACTGCGCAGCGTCGGCCTCGGGCGAGCCGACGACGAAGCCGACCTGCGCCGCAACGTCCTCGGCACACTGCCCTTGCACGACTGGATGACCTTGGCCGTCACCCCGCTCGAACCGCACCCCAACGACCCCGGCCGCCGAGCGTGACCACGCGAGAGTGCCTCACCGCACCGGTTGCGCCTCCGCCACGAACCGGGCCGAAGCCGCGCGCAACGCGTCCAGCGCCGCCCGCACCCCGCGTTGCTGCTCTTCCCCCGCCCGGCAGATCGCGATGATCGTGCGCGACAACGCCGGCCGCGTCGTCAGGACGCGCACCCCGGCCGGTGGCGCACCCCGCGCGAGCCGCGGCACCAAGGCGGCTCCGGCGTTCCCCGCGACCAGCGCCAGCTGCGTCGGGTATCCGCCGACCGTGCAGCTGATCTTCGGTTCCAGCTGCTGCGCGCGCAGGACGTGCACGAGCCACTCGTAGCAGCCCGAGCCGGCCGTCCAGGCGATCCACGGCACGTCGTCCACCTCGACGAGATCGACGGTGCGGCGGTGGGCCAGGCGGTGGCCCGCGGGCAGCACCAAGTCGGCGACGTCGGAGAACAGGGTGATGGCACTGACGGTCGGCGGGAGCACCGTCGGGCGGTCGGCCCAGCTCTCGGCGACGGCGATGTCCAGGTCGCCCGTCACGATCTGCGGGATGGTCTGCTCGGCTTCCCCTTCGCGCAGCGTCACCTCGAGCCGCGGGTGCTGCGTGGCCAGCGTCGCGAGGGCCGGCGGCAGCAGCGCGTGGACGGTCGTCGGGATCGCACCGATGCGCAGCGGGCCCAGCACTTCCTCGTTGAGCAGCTCCAGGTCCGACCGCGCCTGGGCCAGCTGGGCCAGCACGCGCTCGGCGTGGGCGGCCAGGACGCGGCCCGCACGGGTGAGCCGGACGCTGCGGCCGCGCGGCTCCAGCAGCACCTGCCCGGCCTCGCGCTCCAGCTTCGCCAGCTGCTGCGACACCCCCGACGGCGTGACGTGCAGCGAAGCGGCCGCCGCGGCGACCGAGCCGTGCTGCGCGACCGCGTGCAACGCGCGCATCCGGTCCAGGCTGAACACAGTAGGAATGCTACCGAATTCGACGCAGGAACATTCGCTTGTCCTTGACAGTTGCGGACCCCACGCTTGACGTGTGACCACGACCGACCTGCCCTCCCGTCCCCCCGCGGCCGGCCCCATCACGGTGCTCACCGGACGCGTCGACCCGCGGCTGCTCGCCGCGGCCGGCAGTCTCTGCATCGCACTGTCGTCGGTGTTCATCAAGGTTTCGGGGACGAGCGGGGCGACCAGCTCGTTCTGGCGCTGCCTGTTCTCACTGCCCGTGCTGGCCGCGCTCGCCTACTGGGAGTGGCGACGCACCGGCGTTCGCTCGAAGGTCCTGTTCCCGCTGCTGGGCGGCCTGGGCCTGGGGCTCGACTTCGTGCTGTGGGGCGAGTCGATCCCGCGCGTCGGCGCCGGGATCGCGACGGTCCTGCTCGGTGTCCAGGTCGTCATCGTGCCCCTGCTCGCGCTGCTGTTCCTCGCCGAACGGCCGGGCCGCCAGTTCCTGCTCACCACCCCGGTGCTGCTCGTCGGCATCGTGCTCAGCGGCGGGTTCCTCGGCGAGTCCGCCGTCGGCTCCGATCCGTTGTCGGGCGCCCTGCTCGCGCTTGCCGCCGGCGCCGGTTACTCGTGCTACCTGCTGTTCATCCGCCTCAGCAGCGGCCCTGCCACGCAAATCCGGTCCCTGCTGCTCGCGACGGTTTCGGCCGGCACCGTCGCCGTGGTCCTCGGTTTGCCCTTCCACCGCCTCGACTTCACGCCGGGGTGGCCCGGGTTCGGCTGGCTGGTCGCGCTCGCCTTCGTGGGCCAGGTCGTCGGCTGGCTGCTCATCGCGGCCGGGCTGCCGCGGATGTCGGCGGCCACGGGCTCGACGCTCATGCTGCTGCAGCCGATCGGCGCGGTGGTCTACGGCATCGTGCTGCTGGGCGAGGACCCCACGGTGCTGCAGCTGGCCGGGTGCGTAATCGTCGTCGCGGCGGTGTGCTTCGCCGGCCGCGCACCGCGGGACGTCAGCTCTCCGGGAACGCCAGCCCTGCCGAAGCGAGGATTCCGCCCACGAGCTCGCGCAGCTCGTCGCGCCGGAACTCGATGACGTCGGGCGACCCGAGCAGGTCTTCCGCCAGCTGGTCGACGGACCAGGTGACGACGGTGCCGTGGCGCGCGAGCAGCAGCCCGACGTCGCGGATCCGGTAGAGGTCACCGACGTCCAGCCACGCGTAGAGCAGCAGCTGCCACAGCCACCGGCCCACGTTCCCGGGGTCGCGGAGGCCGACCACGGTCTTCACGTCGAGCAGCGTCGCGGTGCCGTCGCCGATCCCGCGCGCCGGGTCGACGGCGCCCAGCAGCACATCGCCGTCGGCCCAACCGGGGACGATCGTCGGCCCGGCGATGCCCAGCTGCTCACCTTCGGGCGGGTTGCCGCCCAGCCGCCGCAGCTCCCACAACGCCCCGCGATCGTGCAGGCGCTTGGCGAGCTCGGCCAGCTCCGTGACCTGGTCCGCGGTGGCCAGGCCACGCAACGCGTCGACGCTCATCCCGCCGCCGTCGACGGCCCGCGCGAGCCGCGGGTCGATCGCGCCCGACCGGTAAACGTCCTCGCACGCCGAGAGGACCCAGTTCGTCCGCGCGAGGCCGGCCTCGACGCCGGGCGTCCCGAGAGTGCCGGGCGGCGCGTGCCGCTCCTGGTACGCGCGGGCGCGGCCGAACAGCTCCGCCCACACCTCGGCGGCCCCGGGCACCGGCCCGGCGACCGCGCCGCCGAGCTGCTCCCCGAGGTCGAGCCAGGTCGTCGCCGCGGGCCGCACGCCGAGCGCGCGGGCACGGAATTCCGCCGGCAGCCCGCGGTGCGTCCGGTACTCGGCGGCTTGGCGGTGCGCCCACGCTCCGGTGGCCCACTGCGCCGTCACCAAGCCCAGCAGCGAGTAGTACGGCGGCGCGGGCTGGACGAGGTCGGCGATCCGCTGGCCGAACGCCCCGCCGAGCTCGGCCCAGTGCCGACGCGGCACCTGCTTGTGCACGGGGCGCACCGGCCGCACGTCCTGCACAGCCGCTTCGACGTGCGCCGCCACGGCCGGCGTGCCGGTGAAGACGCGGGCGCACCACCGCGAGAGGACGCTCGCCGGGTCGGCCAGCTCGGACGTCAGCGACACACCCTCACCCCGCGAGCGCCTGGCCTTCGCGGAAGAACGCCTCCAGGTCCGGCACCTCGCGCACGGGGTGCGCGGCGCCGAAGGGCGCGTTCCAGAACTCGCCCCGCCGCGGCTCGTGCGGGCCGACGTACGCGTACGGCTCGGACAGGAACGTGTCGCCGGGCGACACGCCGTAGTTGACCTCCGCGACGGTGATCGCGACGTCGAAGTGCTCGGGCCACAGCACCGGGGTCTCGCCGGGCGCGAACGCCCGCAGCGCGCGGTCCCCGGCGGCGAACGCCCGCAGCAAGGTGCTCAATGCGCCGGCGCCGAGCTCGATCGTTTCGTCCGGCCGCACGCCCGGCCCGTCGGAGTAGACGTCGGCGAGGTCGCCGGCCTCGACGCCGATCTCCGCCGCCACCTCGCGATAAGTACGGCCGGGCAGATCGACTGCCCCCGAAGGCGTGACCAGCCGTGGTCCGTCGACGGTGAGCGCGGGCTCGGCGATCGTCGCGAACCCCTCCCCCACCACGCGCAGCTCGATCCGTCCAGAACTGCGGAACTGGGGTCCGGCCAGCAGCAACTCGGCTACGCCGTGCAGTGAACGCCTCGTCCGCGCGAGCTCAGTCGACTCCGTCATACCCCTGATCCTGCCCCTGGAGCCCGTCAGCGGACCAACCGGACTGCCAGTACGCTCGCCGCGTGATCAAGAAGGCACTCACGGCCGCGGTCGCGCTCACCGCGGCGTTCGGTCTCGTCAGCTGCAGCAACCCCACCGGGAAGTCCTGGGCCATCAGCTACGAGGTCACCGGTAGCGGCACGACGACCGGGATCACCTACGCCCAGTCGGTCGACCGCTACCAGAACGACTCGTCGGACCACCAGCTCACGGGGCCGCTCGGGCTGCCGTGGAAGCAGGACGTGATCATCAGCGCGGGCCGCGACGCCAAGGTCACGGCCACTCCGACCGGCGACGCCACGCTGTCGTGCCGGATCCTGCTCGACGGCACGAAGGTGCTCGCGAAGGCCACCGCTCCCGCCCCCGGCAAACCGGTGACCTGCACCAAGACCACCGACAAGTAACGCTCAGGCGAGGAAGTTCGCGACGTTCCCGGTGAAGACCGCCGGGTCGTCCACCCACGGGTAGTGGCTCACGCCCGGCTGCGCCTCGAGCACCGCGCCGGGGAACAGCGCGGCGATCGCAGACGCGACGCCGGACGGGGTGATCCAGTCGAGCGCGCCCGCGAGCACCAGCACCGGCGCGGTGACCCTGGCCAGTTCCGCCCGGGTGCGCACCGGATCGAACGCGCCGTCGGAGTTGTACACCGGGGCCGCCTTCGCGTTGCGCTGCCCGGCTTCCGTAGCGTGGTGCGCCTTCGCCGCGTCGTCCCAGCGGCCGTAGTACAGCGGCGCAACGGCGGCCCAGTCGGCGCTCGTGGCGCGGCGGCCCGCGATGGCTTCGTACGCCCCGGAGACCTCCAGGAACCACGATTCCGCCGACCGGCGGGCGATCGCGAGGCGGCGTTCACCGGGCGACGGGTCCAGGGCGAGGGACCGCGCGCTCGGCGTGATCAGCGCGAGCCGCCCGACGCGGCGCGGGTGCGCGGCCGCGTACTTCACCGCCAGGCTTGCGCCCGCGGAGTGGCCGAGCGGCTCCAGCCGGTCCGCGCCGAGGTGCTCGCGAAGGGCTTCGACGTCGGCCACTTGCCGGTCGCGGCGGTACGTGGCCGGGTCCGCGAGCTCCGCCGACTCCCCCGTGCCGCGCAGGTCGAGCACGACCAGCGGCCGGTGCGCCGCGAGTCCGCCGAGGTCACCGAGGTACGCGCCGGCGCGCATCGGGCCGCCGGGCAAGCACACCACCGGATCGCCGAGGCCTTCGCCGAGCACCCGGTACGCGCGCGCGGTCCCGTCCGGGGCGGCGAAGGTCGGCATGCGCGGATCCTGGCACCAGCGGGTGACCGGCGGCAAATTCGGTGGTCGGCCCGGTGGTGCGGCCCGTACTGTCCGGCGCGGCGTTCGAGGTGTCTGCGGCCTGAAGGAGCAACAGTGAGCACGATCCGCCACGGGGAAGCCGTCGAACGGTTCGGCGCCGTCGCCGACGCGTTCGAGCGGAACTTCGCCGACTTCCCCGAACTGGGCGCCGCGGTCACGGTATTCGCGGGCGGGCGCAAGGTCGTCGAGCTGTGGGGCGGGGTCGCCGACGCCGGCACCGGCCGGGCCTGGGAGCGCGACACGGTGGTGCCGGTTTTCTCGTGCGCCAAGGGCATCGTGAGCCTCGCCGGACACCTGCTCGCGCAGGACGGCCAGCTCGACCTCGACGCACCGGTCAGCCGCTACTGGCCCGAGTTCGCGGAGCACGGCAAGGCGGACATCACCACGCGGATGGTGCTCGGGCACCGGGCCGGGCTGCCCGTGCTCGACCGGACCGTGCCGTTCGGGGAGATCGCCGGGTGGGCGCCGGTGATCCGCGCGATCGAAGAGCAGAAACCGTTGTGGGAGCCGGGAACCACCCACGCCTACCACGGGCACGTCTTCGGGTTCCTGCTCGGCGAGGTCGTCCGCCGGATCACCGGGCGGACCGTCGGCGGGTACTTCCGCGACACCGTGGGCGAACCACTGGGGCTACGGGCCTGGCTGGGCCTGCCCCCATCCGAGATGGCGCGGCGCGCGCGGCTCGTCGAAGCCGAAGGCCGGCCGCCGATGCCGCCGCCCGAGCACATCCTGACCCGGATCGTCACGATGAACGGCGCGCTCGTGTTCCCGGGCCTCGACGAACCGCACGGCTGGAACGATCCGGCGCTGCTGGGCATGGAGCTGCCTGGCGCGGGCGCGACGGCGTCGGCGACCGGGCTGGCGGGCGTGTACGCGGCCGCGGTGACGGGGATCGAGGGCAGCCCGCGGCTGCTGTCCCGGGAGACCGTCACCGACGTGGTGCGCGAGGTGTCGGCCGGGCCGGACTGGTTCGGGTTCGACGCGGGTGCCCGCTGGGGTTCGGGGTTCCTGCTCCACTCGGCGTTCCGCCCGATGCTCGGCGCCCGCAGCTTCGGCAACGACGGCGCCGGCGGCCAGTTCGCGTTCGGCGACGACGAGCACGGCGTGGCCTTCGCCTACGTCGCCAACCGCATGGTCGGCCACGGCGACGCACGCGCCACGCGGCTCGTCACCGCCGTGCGCGAATGCCTGGACTGACGCCGGAATCGCCGCAACCTCGGCGTTTCCCGCTCACCGGAAGGTCCACAGCGGACTGAAGCGGGCGACACCGAGGGCCTTGCGACGGCGTGTCGCCGGATCGGTAACCTCAAGATCAAGGTGAACACGAGGTTACCGGTAGCGGACGCGCCGGGTAAGGAGAACTGAATGCCGATCGCGCTGCGCCCCACCGGCTCGGGCAGCGGGTTGTACGACGCGATCACGGCGTTCGGGGTCTCGACGCCCGGCTGGCTGCGGGACCTGGCGCTGGCGTACACCGGCTACGGACTGGTTTTGGTGGTGCCGTTGTTCGCCTGGGTGTGGTGGCGCGCCCGCACCGAAGGCGGCGCGGAGCGGATGGCGCTCGCGCTGCTGGCGCCGATCGGCACCGCGGTGGCCTACGTCGTCAGCGAGGTCGTGAAGAGCTTCGTGCACGAAGAACGCCCGTGCCGCGGCCTGCCCGCCTCGGCGATCGCCGGCGAGTGCCCGTCACCCGGCGACTGGTCCTTCCCCAGCAACCACTCGACGATCGCCGCCGCGGCCGCCGTCGGGGTCGTGTTCGCCTGGCGCCGCGCGTGGCCCTGGCTCTGCGCCCTCGCCGCGGCGATGGGTTTCTCCCGCATCTTCGTCGGCGCCCACTACCCGCACGACGTCCTCGTCGGCCTTTGCCTCGGCGCCGGCGTCGCGGCTCTGCTGAACCGCTACGCACTCGCCCGCGTCACCGCCCTGGTGACGCGCGTCGCCGACCGAGTCCCGGCGCACCTGCTCGGCCCGAGTGCCGAGGTTCGGCTCGACGACGACCCCACCGAACTGATCACGCGCCCCACCCCTGCGCCGGCTGTCCTCACCCGCGCCCGCCAGCCCCGCCCCTCAGCCGACCACGGCCCCGCCGCCCGCGGTCCCCGCCCGTCTCCGGGCCTGCCGCGCCGCCACCCGGGTGCCACCACACCGACCCGGCAGTTCCCACCCGTACCTCGGCCCGCCTCGGCCCGGCACCAGCCGCCGGCACCACGCCACCCGACCCCGCGCCCCTACCCCGACCAGCCCCTGCGACGGCCGCCTCAGGGGCGCTGACCGTCCACAACGGACAGTCACGCGCGCGAGAGTCGCCGGCCTCGCCCCCCGGCACCGCAGCTTGGCGCATGCGGCGTCACCGCCTTCGGCACCTCAGCGAACCCCGCATCAGCTTCGCCGCGCCTCCGCAAGCACACGGCCCGCCCACAACGAAAGGTCGAGCGTGATGGTCAGTGCGGGACCCGCCGGGCAGTCGCGAAATCCGGCACACTCCCAGCCGAGCGCGCGTGCTCGGCGACGCCAAGACTTGCGCACCTCAGTGGAAAGGCCGGGGCTCGCCACCTCGACCGCGGGCCTGAAGCCGACCCTGGCGGCGGTGCGGTGATTCATCAGCGCCCGATCGGCGCAGGCGGCATCAGCGTCGAGGTGCCGACCTGGAGCCGCCGCGGCTGTCCATCCACAATGGATGGCCGCAGCGAGAAGATCAGTGCGGCAGAGCGCCCGTGGCCGCGAATTCCAGACGCTTCGACACCGACACCGTCTGGTCGGCGAACCGCTCGAAGAAGCGCGTGAGCAGCGTGGCGGCGACGGCGGTGCGCTGGCCGTGCGGCCAGTTCGCGGACGTGATGGTCGCGAGGACCTTGGCGTGCAGGGCGTCGACGGTTTCGTCGGCGCGGCTGAGTTCGCGGTAGCCGCCCTCTTCGCCACCGTTGCGGATGAGTTCGACGAGGCGGTCGGCCATGCGGGCGGTGACGTCGCCGAGTTCGGCGAAGGTGGGTTCGAGGTCGGCGGGTACGGTGCGGTCGGGGTGGCTGCGCCGGGCGGTGTTCGCGATGTGCGCGGCCAGGTCGCCCATGCGCTCGATCTTCTCGGCGCAATACACGACCGCGAGCACGCCGCGCAGGTCGCCGGCCACCGGGGCCTGCAGCGCGAGCAGGGCGTAGGCCTCCTCTTCGCACGCCGCGCGCTGGTCGTCGAGCGCGGAGTCGGCGCCGATGACCTGCTCGGCCAGCTGCAAGTCGGCAGTGAGCAACGCGCGGGTCGCCCGGCGCATCGCCTCGGCCGCGGCCTCGCCCATGCGAGCGAGCCGATCGTCGAGCAGGCCGAGGTCGTCCTGGAAGCCTTCGCGCATGACCCGCGACTCTACCGAGACCCGCCGGGCCACCCGGCGTCGGCCAGCTCTTCGGCGGTGGCGAGGTCGGCGAGGTCGTAGGTGTGCCCACCCTCGTGCCCACCGGGCACGCGACACGCCGCGCCGTCTTCGGCCACCGCGCCGCACTCCGCCCGGGTCTCCAGCACGCGTCGGCCGGGCCACCAGCGCAGCCACCACGCCGGGCCGGCACCAGTGTCACCACGGACGCCCGCCACGTGCTCCTGGCCGTGCCCTGCCTGCAGCTCGCAGTACAACGACGACTTCGCCCTACGGACCGCAACGCTCCGCAGGACCGATCGTTCCCGCCCGGAAAGCTCCAGTGGCTCCAGGCACAGCGCGCGATCCGCCATGACGCTCAGCGTAAGCCCCCTCCCCCGAGACCACCGGGTGGGCCCGGTCCACCGGCGCGTCGCACCCGCGCCGTCCGCCGGCCGGGCGAGCCGAGCACCGACGACCGCCGGGCACCTCGCCGACCTGCGGAAACCGTTGCGGTGAACCGTTTTCCGGCGGAGTCCGTGATGCCCGGTGAACCGGACGGCACGATCCGGCACTTCGAGAAAGGCTGCCCACCCCATGCGCGTCACCACCGTGGCCACCGTCGTCTCCTTCGCCGCGCTCGCCGTGTCCCTCACGGCTTGCACCGGCACCACCGGCGGTTCGGCTTCGCCCGACCAGCTCGTGGCCCGCAACGCCACCGCGTCGGCGTCCGCACCGGCGTCCGCACCGGCCACGAGCGCCACCCCGACCACGACCGCGAAACCGCCCGCGCACACGACGAAGACGGCGAAGACCGCGACAGCCGCCGACTTCCACGCGGAGCTCACCCTGCAGCCCGACGAGAGCGTTGCCCTGCTCACGCTCGAGAACCGCGGCAAGTCCACGATCACGGTCTCGGGTTCGCCCGAGCTGCGGTTCCTCGGCGGCGACGGCTCACCGCTGGACCTCCCGATCCGGAAGGTCGACATCCCCGGCCCGCCGACGGGCGTCACGCTCAAGCCCGGCACCGCCGCGTTCGCCGGCGTCAAGTGGACCCTCGGCGACAAGGCCGACCCCGACGCGCTCGTCGCGAACAACTTCGAGCTGACCCCGCCGGGGGCCACGGGAACGATCACCGTCGACCTCGTCGGCACCGACGGTCAGCCCGTCCAGGTGCCTCAGTTCCCGATCAAGTCCGTGCAGGTCGGCACACTCCAGCCGGCCCGGCAGGGCGTGCTCGTGTTCTGACCGCGCGGCAGTCCACTGTGGATTCAGCCGGCCGCGACCAGGAGCTCCAGCGCCGTGGCGACCGACGCCAGCGAGGCGTCGTCGCGGGAAGCCAAGGCGACGACGAAAGCCCCTTGCACCAAGGCGAGCACGGCGTCGGCGAGCACCTCGGCCGGCTGGTCCCCGCGGACGTCGCGACGGCGCTGGCCGGTGCGCAGCAGCTCGACGATCCGTCCTTTCCAGACACCCAGGTCCTCGGCGAGCTGTGCGCGGAACGCCTCGTGCCCCGCGGCCAGCTCCGTCGAGAGCTTGCCCGCCAGGCAGGCGCGCTCGTGGCTCGAGCCGATGAACCGCTCGGCCATCGCGCGGAAGTAGCCCGACAGCAGCGCGGGCGTCGCGAGGTCGGCGCGCCCGCTCCATTCGCCGAGCTGGTCGAGCTGGAACTGCATGTACCGGGCGAGCACCTGCTTGGCGAACGCTTCTTTCGACCCGAAGTGGTGGTAGAACGAGCCTTTCGGCACACCGGAACCGTCGAGGATCCCGTCGATCGTGGTGCCGTGGAAGCCGTGGGCGTAGAGCTGGCGCATCCCTTCGCGCAGCAGCTTCTCCCGGTGCGGGATGGTCGTCGACCCGGTCATGACGGCGGAGTCTAGACGAGCCGGTCCAGCGGACCGGTCACGCCGCGCGCTTGAGGCCGGCGACGAGCAGGGACACGAGCCGGCGCGGGTCGTAGCGCTCGTCGTTCTCGGCGCCGATGCAGAGGTTGCCGACGCCGCGCAGGAGTTCGTAGGCCTGCACGTCGGCGCGGATCTCGCCGGACTCGGCCGCGGCGGCGAGCAACGCCGCGCACACCGGCAGCAAGCGGTCGAGGAAGTACGTGTGCAGGGCCTCGAAGCCGGTCTCGTCAGACTGCAGGACGGCGGCGAGGCCGTGCTTGGTGACCAGGAAATCGACGAACTGCTCGATCCAGCGGCCCAGTGCGGCGTGCGGGGAGGGGCTGGTGGCCAGTAGCGCCGGCCCCGCCACGGCGCACGCCTCGATCTGGTGGCGGTAGACGGCGATGATGAGGTCGGCGCGGGTCGGGAAGTGGCGGTAGATCGTGCCCATGCCGACGCCCGCCTTGGCGGCGATGTCGCGCACGGGAGCGTCGACGCCCGACGCGACGAACACGGCGGCCGCCGCGTCCAGCAGCGACGCCTCGTTGCGCCGGGCGTCCGCCCGCTTCGCGCGCGCCTCGTTCACCGGCAGCTCTCCCTCCTGAGCGGAACAGTGTTCCGCCTGGTCATGATGCCACGGCGGAGCGCTCAGACCGCGACCGAGCCGCCTTCGCGGCGGGTCTCGTACTCCACGATGGCGAGCTCGCCGGCGACCCGGATGTGCTCCTCGCACGCGCGGCGAGCCTCGGCCGGGTCGCGGTGCACGGCGGCGGCCGTGACGATCGCGCGCACCTCGCGCAGCGAAAGCTCGGCGCGCCGGTCGTCCACGAACGCGAAGTGGCGGAAGATGCTGATCCGCGAATGGATGCCGCGCAGCTGGTCGGCCAGCACCGGGTTGTGGGCGCCTTCGAGCAGCAGCCGGTAGAACTCGTCCTTCTCCCGGCCCCGGGAAGCCACGTCACCGGCGGGGAACGCGGCCTCCATCCGGTCCAGCTGCCGCACCAGCGCTTTCGCGTCGTCGTCCGACGCCCGCTGGGCGAACTTCTCGCCCGCGAGGCCCTCGAGGTTCTGGCGCACCTCGTACAGCGCCTCGATGTCCTCGGGGGTGAGGACCGTGACGATCGGCCCGCGGTTGGGCCGCATGGTGATGAGGCTTTCGGACTCCAGCTGGCGCAGCGCCTCGCGCACGACCGTGCGGGACACGTCGTACGCCTCGCACAGCGCGGTCTCGACGAGCCGCTCACCCGGCTTGCGCACCCCGTCCAGGATCTCGCTCCGCAGCTGCCGGACGACCTGCTGGCGCAGCGGAGCGGCGTGCCGCTCGAGGCTCATGAGCAGCAGACCTCGTTCCCGCTCGGTGAGTGACATCCCGGTTCCGGAACGGTTACCTTTGTGTTCACGCCCGCCCCCTCGTATGATTGTCTGATCGTATTACGATCCCCGCCACCCACCTTACTGCCAATGTCGCCAGCATCACCAGGGTCGGGGCGCCGGCTTGAGCCGTGCGCCGAGCCCGGACGCGACGGCCATCCCCAGGGAGTCCGACCGTGGCCCACGACGACGAAGACAGCCGGATCCAGCGCGCTAAGGACGAATTCTTCGCCTCGCCGGCGCCCGAACGGTGGCACGACGTCGAGCTCATGAGCTCCTGGCAGCGTTCGCAGCTCGCCATCGGCACCCCCGACATGGTCACCGACGTACCTCACGTCGGCGAAGACCTGCTCGACGCGCACCTGCTCGAGGTGTTCCGCGCCCCGCTGGCCCGGTTCTCCGACAGCCTCGACGGCACGGGCCTGGCCGTGTTGCTCGCCGACTCCAGCGGCCGGATCCTGCAGCGCTGGTGCCAAGACACCTCCGCCGCCGCACATCTGGACCGGATCGGCACGTCGCGCGGTGCGGTGCTGGCGGAGAACGCCGTGGGCACCAACGGCGTCGGCACGGTGGCCGTCACGGGCAAGAGCGTGCAGATCCGCGGGGCCGAGCACTTCGCCGACCTGTACCGCAACGCCGTCTGCACCGGCGCGCCGGTGCTGCACCCGGCGACCGGCAAGCTGCTCGCGGTCGTCACGATCTCGTGCGACGTCCGCCCGGGCACCGACTTCCTGCGCCCGCTGCTGCGGTCCGTGACGACGCAGCTGGAGCAGCATGTGCTCGACGTCGAGCAGCCCTCGGCCCGGCACACGTTCAACGCCTTCCTCACCGCGACCCGCGCGCAGTCCTCGCCGGTGCTCGCCTTCGGGCCCGAGGGTCTGCTGATCCAGAACCCTCTCGCAGGCAGCCTCTCCACCGACGACATCGGGCTGATCCGTGAGCTGTGCGACGACGGGATGCGCGACGGCAAGCACTCCGTGCCGCTGTCGAACGGGCCGGCCACGATCTCCGTGACCAACCTCGACCCGGGCAACCGCATCGTGGTGCTGCTCCCCCGCGAGACGCCCGCACCGGCTCCCCACACCGCGCCGGCACCCGAGCGGCCGCGGCGCGACGAGCTCGCCGGCCACTCGTCCGGCTGGCTGCGGGTCGCGCGGGAGGTCGCGGCGCACCGCGAGGGGGGCACGCCGCTGATCGTCGCGGGCGAGCCGGGGTCCGGGAAGACGTCGCTCGCGCTCGGCGCGCCGTTCCGGCCCGAGGTGCACGCCCGCAGCGGCCGGATCGTCGACGCCGCCGAGGCGCACGTGTCCGGCGCGCAGGCCTGGCTGCAGCACGTGGCCGGCCGGCTCGCCGGGGCCGAGCCGCTGGTGATCCGGGGCGTCGGAACGCTCGAGGAGAAGGTGCTCGCCGGGCTGCGCTCGGTGGTCGAGTCGACGCCGGCGAGCGGACCTGTGGTGCTGACGCTGACCGCCGCCGACGAGGCGGCCGCCGAGGCGTTCGCGCTGAAGCTCGGCATCGCGCACCTGTGGGTCCCACCGCTGCGCGAGCGGCCGCAGGACATCTCGGTGCTGTGGCACGCGTTCGCGGTCGCGGCCGCGCCCGGCGTGGGCCGCGCACCGAGCCGCGAGACGCTCGAGCTGATGCGCGCCTACCACTGGCCCGGCAACGTCCGCGAGCTGAAGGCCGTGTTCACGCAGGCGGTCAAGACCCGCGGAAAGGGGCCGGTCGAGCCGGCCGACCTGCCGCGCGCGCTGCAGAAGGCGCAGCCACTCACCATGATCGAGCGCATGGAGCTGGAGGCGATCCAGCGGGCGCTGCAGGAGGCGGGCGGCAACCGCGGCAAGGCGGCAGAGATCCTCGGCATCTCGCGCGCGACGGTGTACCGCAAGATGAAGGCCTACCGGCTCACGGCGTGACCGGAGTCCGCCGCGAGCCGGCAGGGCCCGGTTCATCGTCAGACCGCCGCGGCCACCGGCCGGGGCCGGCGCAGCCTGCGCACCAGCACGGGCACGAGCTCGCGGGCCAGCACCACCGCCACCAGCACCACGGACTGCGCCACCAGCTGCGTCGAGTCGGGCCAGCCGACCGCGCGCAGCAGCTGGCCGAGCTGCGTCAGGAACAGCGCGGCGGCGCCTGAGGCGACCACGCTCGCAAGCCCGCCCGTGAGCGCCGTGCCGCCCAGCACCACGGCGGCGACCGTGGGCAGGAGGTACGAGTCGCCGAGGAACAGCGGTGGCGTTTTCGTGTAGCCGGCCAGCAAGACGCCGGCCAGGCCGTAGCACAGACCGGCGAACCCGTAGGCGAGCAGTTGCAGCGCCGGCACGCGGATGCCCGTCGCGGCGGCCGCGCGTTCGCTGACGCCGACGGCGGTCAGCCGCCGGCCGAACGTCGAGCGCTGCGCGAGGACCCCGGTGACGCCGACGACCACGATCGCGATGAGCGCCGTGTTCGGGATGCCCCCCGTGCGGTCGAGCGCGAACTGGTTGAGCGACTGCGGCGCGCCCGCCGGGGTTCCGCCGGCCACCGAGAACACCGTGCCGAGCAGCACGGCGTTCATGCCGAGCGTGACGACGAGCGGCATCACCCGGAACACGGTCACCAGCAGGCCGTTGAGCAGTCCCGCCACGGCCGGGCCCAGTACGCCGGCGACGACGGCCGCGAACACGGGCCAGCCGTGGTTCTGCGGCAGCCCCGTGCCGAGCGCCGCGGCGAGCGCGATCATGCCCGGCACCGACAGGTCGAGCCCGCGCTGCTGCACCACGAGCGTCTGCCCGGCCGCGGCGATCGCGAGGACCGCCGCGAACGGCAGCATGCTCAGGATCGGCGCCGGGCCGAGGCTGCCTGGCGCCACCAGCGGGCTGATCGCGAACAGGGCCACGCACGCGACCCAGATGGCGGTGGACCGGCCGCCGGCCAGGCGGGTCCAGAACCGGTCCACTCCGGACGGTGTGCTCATGCCCGGCTCCTTCCGCCGCGCAGCCGGGCATACAGCAGGGCCGCCCCCAGCGTGATGAGCCCGGGCAACCAGTACGACCAGGCCTGCGAGAGCCCGAGGAACGGCGACGCCGTCACCAGCTGCTGCACGAGCAGGGCCGCCGCCAGCACGCCGACGAACGATCCGCGCCCGCCGAACACGCTCGCCCCGGCGAGCACGACGATCGTGATCGACGAGAGCGTGTAAGTGAGGCTCGGCCGCCCGTCGCCGATGCCGATCTGCGCCATCACGATCACCGCCGCCGGGAAGCACAGCAGTGCCGAGGCCACGTAGGACAGCAGCTGCGTGCGGCCCACGCGGATGCCGAGCTGTTC
This sequence comes from Amycolatopsis sp. FDAARGOS 1241, assembly GCF_016889705.1. Lineage (NCBI taxonomy): Bacteria > Bacillati > Actinomycetota > Actinomycetes > Pseudonocardiales > Pseudonocardiaceae > Amycolatopsis > Amycolatopsis sp. FDAARGOS 1241. The sequence goes on along the minus strand of NZ_CP069526.1, from coordinate 3,702,284 downwards.
GGCGGCCGTGCGGTTGGACCCGGCCGCCCGCAGTTCCACGCCCCAGCGCGAGCGCCGCAGGGCCCACTCCAGTGCCGCGATCAGCAACACCGCGCCGATCGTGACGACCGGCAGCACCCCGACGCGCAGCGAGATCTGCGCGGTGACGCCGTCGGGGAACACTCCGCCGGGCGTGCTGCGCAGTGTGAGGTACACCCCCTGCAGCGCCATGTACGTCGCCAAGGTGGCGACCACGGCGTTGACGCGGAACTTGGTGACGAGCACGCCGTTGACCACGCCGACGAGCAGCGCGGCGCCGAACATCAGCGCGTAGCCGATCCCCGCCGGTCCTCCGGCGACGACCCAGAACGACGCGATCACGACCAGGAGCCCGATGAGCGGTCCGACCGACAGGTCGATGCCCGCGCCGAGCACCACCACGTGCTGCGCCGTGCCGACGAGGATCAGCGGCGCCGCGGCGAACAGCAGGTTGTAGAGGTTGAACTCCGAGAAGTAGCTCGCGCTCCCGCTGCCGACGGCGAGCCCGAGCAGGAGGAACACGAGCGTCAGCACGGCAGCCGGCGTGTGGTCGCCGCGCAGCCACCGGTGCGCGGTGACCCACCGGCGCGCCCGCGCCGCCATGCGCGCCCGGACCGTGGTGGCGGTCAGCGCCGCCTGCGTGATCGCGGCCTCCTGCACCTCGTCGCCCGCCAGCTCGGCGACGATCGAGCCACGGGACATGATGAGCACGCGGTCGCAGAGCCCTTCCAGCTCGACGCCGTCGGAGGACAGCAGCACCACGGCCGCGCCGGCGTCGGCCGCTTCGCGCAGGATGCGGTAGATGTCCACGCGCGCACCCGCGTCGACACCCTGCGTCGGCTCCTCGGCCAGCAGTAGCCGCGGCTGCGCCAGCAACGCCCGTGCCAGCACGACTTTCTGCTGGTTGCCGCCCGACAGCGCGGAGATCGGCGTCGCGACCCCGGGAGTCTTCACGCCGAGCCGGTCGACCTCGCCGCGCGCGACGGACTCGACGCGCCGGCTCGACACCAGCCCCGCGGTGGCGACGTCCTCGAGCGTGGCGAGCACGGTGTTCTCCCCGACCCCGAGCGCGCCGAAGACGCCTTCGCCGTGCCGGTCGGCCGGGACGTAGACCGTGCCGGCCCGGGCGGCCGAGGCGTTGCTGCCCAGCCGTACGGACCGGCCCGCGACGGTCACCGTCCCAGCGGCCGGTTCGAGCCCGGCCAGTGCCCGGATGACCGAACTCTGTCCGTTGCCCTGCACCCCGGCCAGTCCGACGATCTCCCCCGGCCGCACCGTGAACGCCACGTCGGAGAAGTCCACGCCGGACAGACCGGCCACGCGCAGCAGCTCGGCGTCGCCGGTGCCGCCGCCCTTGGGCGGGAACACCGTCTCCAGCGCCCGGCCGATCACACGCTCGACGATCTGCTGTTCGTCCACTTCGGACGCCGCGAACGTGCCGCGCACCGCACCGTCGCGCAGCACCGTGATCCGGTCTGCGATGAGCTTCACCTCGGGGATCCGGTGCGAGATGTACACGACGGCCGCGCCGGCGCGCACGCATTCGCGGACCCGGTCGAACAACGTCTGGACCTCGTCGAGGCTGAGGTGCTCGGTCGGTTCGTCGAGGATCAGCACCTTCGGCCCGAGCGCGAGCGCCTTCGCGATCTCGACCACGAACCGCTGCTCCACGCTCAGCTCCGACACGCGGCTGCGGGCGCGGATGCCCATGCCCCACGGATCGAGCTGGTCCTGCGCCCACGCCGGAGCACGGCGCAGCCCGCCGACGCGGCCGTAGCCGACCGCCACGGCCATGTTCTCCGCCACGGTCAGGTCGGGCAGCAGCGCGGGTTCCTGGCGCACGATGCCCAGCCCCAGCTCCCGGGCCCGCTGCGGGGAGGCCGACGTGAGCGCCTCGCCGCCGATGACGACCGTGCCCGCGTCGGGGGCCAGCACCCCCGACGCGACGGCCATCAGCGTGGACTTGCCCGCCCCGTTCTCACCGACCAGCGCGTGGACCTCGCCGGGCCGGATCTCGAGGTCGACGCCGGTCAGCGCCTTGACGGGGCCGAACGACTTCGAGATCGAGGTCAGGGCCAGCGCGGCGGGCGCCGCCACGGCCACGCCGGGATCTTCGACCAGCGGTGCTTCGAACTTCGTCATGGTGTTGCGTCCCTCGCTCCTGCCGGCGGCCGGGTGGTCACTTGAACAGCGCCTGCAGGTCCGGGACCGAGAGCCCCGAGGACAGGATCGCGTCCGGCGGCAGCGACTTCTCGCACTTCGGCTGCTTGGCCGGGCCGGTCGAGTCCTCGATGATCTTCAGGTCGTAGGTGGACGGTTCGTCGTCCGCGATGCCGTTGGCGGCCGCGAGTCCCTTGTGGAGGGCGACGTTCACGATCCAGTTGCGCGAGGACTCCGTGGCGATCTGGTAGCTCGGCTGGCTCGCCTTGTACTGGTACCAGAGGCAGCCGAACTCGTTGGAGTCGTTGGCCGACCACACCGGCAGTGGCTTGCCGGCCGCGATGAAGGCGCGCACACCACCGACCGAGCCGCCGCCGTAGTCCGAGACGATCCCGTCGATGGCGCCGTACTTGGTGATGAGCCCGGCCACGACCTGCTGGGTCTTGCCCGGCTCCCAGTCGGTGGCCACGGGGCCGTCCGTGTTGAGCAGCTTCACGTCCGGGTGCTTCTTCACCGCGTCGAGCACGCCCTGGTACACGCCCTGGGAGTAGGAGTTGCCGGCGATGCCGCCCAGCATCACCAGGTTCCCCTTGCCGTGCATGGCGTTCACGGTCCACTCGGCGAGCGCCGAGCCGTAGGTCTTGATGTCCTCGGACACGAAGTCCACGTAGTCCTTGCCCGGTGTGCCACCGGGCGAGCCGACGAACGGCACGACCTTCACGCCGGCCGCGGTCGCCTTCTTGATCGTGGGCAGCAGCGCTTCCCCGCCGTCGACGAAGGTGACGATCACGTCCACCTTCTGCGCGACGAGGGAATTGAGATCCGAAATCGCCTTCTGCGTGTCACCTTGTGCGTCGGTGTAGAGCACCTTGGTGATGTTCGGGCACTTCGCGGCTTCTTCTTCGAACAGCTTGCGCGTGATCTTGCGCCACGAGTTGCCGCCGAACCCGTCGGCGAACGCGACGGTCAGCGGTTTGGTGCCGCAGAACTTCTTCACGTCCTGGATCTGGTCCTGGGTGCCCACCACCCCGACCTTCTGCTGCTGCGCCGCGTTGCTCGCATCACCGCTGCCGGAGCCCGCGGGCGCACCCGTGGCACAACCGCCCAGCAGCAGTGCCGCCGAGAGCGCCACCAGCGCGTTCCTCTTCTTGATCGTCATTGTTCGCCTTCCGATTTTCCGCCCCCGAGTCGGCAAAAGTGTCAGTCACCACAGGCGTACCGGCGCCGGTCACTCTGAGACTCCGGCGTGTCAATTTGACACATCCCGTTCTTTTCCCACCGAACGCGCGCGCCGCTCGTCCGAATTCACCGGGCGCCGGCGACGTCCGCGCATACTTCGACTTCACGGTCTCGCCCCGAGTGCACGAGCACGGCACGGTCGCCGGTCTCACGTGCTACAGCGTCGACACCACGGACCGGGTCCTCGAGCAGTGGCGCATGCCGCGGCAAGCCGCGGAGGCCGAGCAACGCTACGGGTGGGCACGCGAAGTGCGTTGCAGCGGCGGTTGCTCACGCCCGGGCTCCCCGTCCTTCTTGCGGTCCGCATCGCGGGCAGCTACCTGCCGGCGGACACCGAAACCGCCGCGGGCGGCGCCTGGTTCGACGCCGTCCCGCTGCCGGACGGCCCGGTCGCGCTGGTCGTCGGCGTGGTCTGTGCGGCCGACCACCTGCCGCCGTGCGTTGTGGACGCGGACGCCAGTCGGTACCTGGCGACGGGGAGTGGCGGCCCGCTGGACACGTGAGCCGGCTACGCCCTCACGACGGATCGCCTCGAACCCGGCGAGGCGGTGCTGCTCTACAGCGACGGCATCATCGAGCGCCGCGGGCGGGCCTCGGCCACAGCCACGGTCGAGCTGGCGCAGGTCGCCACGCACAGCGTGGCCGGGCGGGATTCGAGTACACTGTTGTGTCCACCGTGGATAGACAGTGTCCGAAGGTCCTCGAACTGCTGGTGCCTGCGACCGGGCAGAGCGACGACATCACCCTCCTCGCCGCGCAGCGTGTGAGCTTGCCGGCGCCGCCGCGCCTGTGGCCGGCCGCCGACCTGGGCGCGCCGGCCCCTGCTCGGGTGGCCGTCGCGCGCCGGCTCCGCCGGCACGACGCGGGCCACGAGGACGTCGACGCGCTCGCGCACGCGATCGTGGAGCTGGTCACCCACGCCGCCGAGTACAGCCACCCCGACCGATCGACGGCACCATCACCCTCACCGCCGAACTCGGTACCGACGGCGTCGCGCGGTTCAGCGTCGCCGACGACGGCCGCTGGCGCGACCGGGCCCGCCCCGCCGGCGAAGGGTTCCGCCGGGACCACGGCCTCGGGCTCGCCATGACCCGCACCCTCGTCGACGAGCTCGTGATCGACCGCGACGAGCACGGCACCACCGCGTCCGTGCGGCGGCGGCCGGCGCACCCGGCGCGGCTGATCACCGTCGACCAGATCCACCACGGCGAGCCGCGCCGGCCCGAGCCGGTGCCCGACGTGCTGCTGAACCTCGACCACCCCCACGCGCCGGGCAGCCGCGTCGCCGTCCACGGCCCGCTCGATGCGACGAGCTCGGGCCGGCTCGCCGGCGAACTGCACCGGCTCACCCTGGGCGGCACCCACGAACTCACCGTCGACCTGACCTCGGTGAGCCACCTGGCTGGCGCCGCGGTGGCCGTCCGGCACCGGTCCACCGCCGACGGGCGGTCACCGGACGACGCGACCGCCGGCACTCCGGTACGGCTCTAAGCCCCGACCAGCGGCGTCGCACACCGCATCCTCGCCCTCGTCGACCTGCCGCACACACCACCGATCCCCACGCTGTGCCCTGAGCGGCTGCCGGGCTTCAGGAGTTCAGCGCTCCCGGCGCAGCGCGGCCCGCAGCCGCATCAGCTGTTCGTCGCGCCAGCTCACGCGAGCGTCCCAATCGGACAGCGGCACGAGGGCGCGCCGCTGCTGCGTGGCGAGCGCGACGAGGTCGTCGGTCCACGGGTCGTGCTGACCGCGTTCGGCGCCCATGCGCGCATACGCCGGGCCCATGCGCGCCGCGTGCGCCTCGATGCCGCCACGGGTGTTGAGGTCGACGGTCTCGAAGGGCCCGAGCACGCTCCAGCGCCGGCCGAGCCCGCTGCGCACGACTTCGTCGATGTCCTCGACCGACGCGACGCCGTCGCGCAGCAGGCAGTACGCCTCCCGCAGCAGCGCGCCCTGCAGGCGGTTGAAGACGAACCCCTCGACCTCCTTGCGCACCAGCACGGGTTTCAGGCCGGCGCCCTCGTACACCTCCCGTGCGCTAGCCAGGATCTCCGGGCGCGTGTCCGGCGCCGGGATCAGCTCGATCACCGGCAGCAGGTAGGGCGGGTTTCCCGGGTGCGCGCCGAGCACGCGCCCGCCCAGCCCCGTGCCGAACGAGCTCGGGACCAGCGCCGAACTGGAGCTCGCGAGCACGGTGTCCGGGCGGGTGCGCACGGCGAGGTCGGCGAACAGCGCCCGTTTCAGCGCCACGTCCTCCGGCGCGCACTCCTGCACCAGTGCCACCCCGGCGACGGCGTCGGCGAGGTCCTCGTGGTAAGAGATCTCCCCGAGCGTCGCCGGCAGCAAGTCGTGTTTTCCGAGCAGTGCCAGCCGGTCTCCGACAGCCGCGCGGGCGCGGTCGAACGCCGCCGCGTCCGCGTCCCACGCGCGGACCGGGACGCCGGCGAGGGCGAAGAGCACCAGGAACCCCACGCCGATCGCCCCGGTGCCCACCACCGCGACGGAACGGTCCGTCACAGTTCCCACCACGTGCGGTCGTCGGCGTACCCGCGTTTGAGGATCTCGACGATCGCGGCCTCGCTCAGGTCGCGCGGGTTGTTGGCCGTCAAGCGCGTGGCCAACATGGCCTGCTCGGCCACGTAGGTGAACTGGTCCGGTTCGAGACCCAGGTCGCGCAGGTTCAGCGGCACGCCGAGCGCGCCGAGGATCTCCTCCATGCGCTCGATCGCCGCGTGCGCCCGTGCGGTCTGCGACAGCGCCGGATCGGTGATCCCGAACGCCACGCCGATCTCGGCGAACTCCGCCTCCCGCACCGGCAGGTTGAAGCGCATCACGTATGGCAGCAGCGCGCCGACGCCGAAGCCGTGCGAGGTGTGCGTGAGCGCGCCGATCGGCGACTGGATGGCGTGCGCGCCCGCCGTGCCCGCGGTGTTGATGGCCATGCCCGCGCTCAACGCGCCCAGCATCGTGTCGGTGCGCGCGGCCAGGTCCGAAGGGTCCTGGGCCACACGCTCCAGCGAGCTGTTGAGCAGCGTGAATCCGCGCAGCGCGTACATGTCCGTGAGCACGTTCTTGCCGGCGTAGAGGTGCCGGTGCAGGTGTTCGGGGTCCGGGTGCTTCTCCCGGCCGGTGAACGATTCGACCAGGTGCGACAACGCGTCCGCACCCGTCGCCGCGGTCAGGCCGGGCGGGCAGGTGAGCGTGAGCTCGGGATCGACGACCGCGGCGTACGGCTCGAGGTACGGGCTCGCGACACCGACCTTCATGCCCCTGTCCGCGTCGTAGACCACCGCGATGCACGTGACCTCCGCCCCGGTGCCGCCCGTCGTCGGCACGGTCACCAGCGGCAAGCCCGGCCCTTCGACGAGATTCTCCCCGTAGAGGTCCGCGACGTTCCCACCGCGTCGCACCATGATCGACGCGACCTTGGCGAAGTCGAGGCAGCTGCCGCCGCCCACGCCGAGCACCACGTCGATCTCGCCGCCGTCGACTTCGGCGAGCAGCGCTTCGACGTTCTCGCGCGGCAGGTCCGGTTCGACACGCGGGAACACCCGCACGTCGAGCCCGTGGGCGGTCAGCGAGTCGCGGATGCCGGCGAACTCGGCGCTGCCGGCCATCCGCTCGTCCGTGCAGACGAGCACCGTGGCGCCCAGCGGTTTCAGCAGGTACGGCAACTGGGCGCGGCGGCCCGGTCCGAACAGGACCGTCTTCGGCTGGCGCAACAGCCCCAGGGTTTCGGTGCTCACTCGCCCACCTCCTCTTCGTTCACGGTCACGGCGAGGTACTTCGGCTCCAGGAACTCGTAGATGCCGTCGTGCCCGCCCTCGCGGCCCAGCCCCGACTCCTTGACCCCGCCGAACGCGGCGGCCGGATCGGCCATGATGCCGCGGTTGATCCCGACCATGCCGAAGTCGAGCCGTTCGGAGATCGCGAACGCGCGCGACAGGTCCTTCGTGAACAGGTACGACGCGAGCCCGTAGCTGGTGTCGTTGGCGAAGGCCAGCGCCTCGCGCACGGAGTCCACGGTGAACAGAGCGGCGACCGGTGCGAACAGTTCCTGGTTGCACAGCGCGGGATCCGCGTCGCTCAACCGCAGCACGGTCGGCTCGTAGAAGTTACCCACCGACTCGACGCGCCGGCCACCGGCGAGCACCTCGGCCCCCGCCGCGGTGAAGGTGTCCACGAGGGACTGCACGCGCTCCAGCTGCACGGGCGTGATGATCGGGCCGACGTCGACACCGTCGTCGAACCCGTCGCCGACCTTGAGCTCCTTCGTGGCGGCCACGAATTTCTCCGTGAACTCCGCGGCGATGGCGCGGTGCAGGATGATCCGGTTCGCCGCCACGCACGCCTGGCCCGCGTTGCGGAACTTGCACGCGATGGCCTCGCGCACGGCCAGGTCCACGTCGGCGTCGTCGAGCACCACGAACGGGCCGTCACCGCCGAGCTCCATCGAGGAGTTCACGATGTGCTTGGCCGCCTTGGCCAGCAGCAGGCTGCCGACGCCGGTCGAGCCGGTGAAGCTGATCTTGCGCAGCCGCGGGTCGGCGAGCACCACGTCGGACACGGCCGCGGAGTCGCTGGTGTGGACGAGGTTCACCACACCGGGCGGGAACCCGGCGTCGTGCAGCGTCTTGACGAACAGCGCAGCGGTCAGCGGAGTTTCCTTCGCCGACTTGACCACAGCCGTGCAGCCGGCGGCCAGCGCCGCGCCGCCCTTGCGCGCCACCATCAGCAGCGGGAAGTTCCACGGCGTCACGAGGAAGCTCGGACCCACCGGCTGGTGCGTGGTCACCACGCGGTAGCCGCCGGGCGAGCCGGGTGCGAAGGTGCCGTGCAGGTGCGCGATCTGCTCGGCGTACCAGAGGAAGAAGCCCGCCGACAACGCGAACTCCCCCGCTGCTTCGGCGCGCGGCTTGCCGCTCTCGAGCACCATCACGTCGGCGAACGCGTCCGCCCGCTCGAGGAGCAGCGCGTGGGCCCGGTGGAACAGCGTCGCGCGGCGGCGCGGGGACCAATGCCGCCACGCGTCCTGCGCGGCGACGGCGTGCTCGAGCGCGGCCAGCGCGTGGTCCGGGCCGCCGTCGGCGACCTCGGCCAGAACCTGGCCGGTGCTGGGATTGAGCACCTCGAACGTCTTTCCCGGGTGCGTCCACTCGCCGCCCAGGTACAAGCCGAGCGGGACCTCGTGCCCGGCGAAGAGCCCGGCCGGGGATTCGGCCAGTGCGGTCATGGTGTCGTCCTTTCTCGGCGCGCTCAGCGCGCGGTGTAGCCGCCGTCGACGGGGAGGTTCACCCCGGTGACCCAGGAGGCTTCGTCAGAGGCGAGGTAGAGCACGGCGTAGGCGACGTCGACCGGGCGGCCGAGCCGGCGCAGCGACTGGTTGGCGGTCATCATGCGCTCGTACGCGGGCAGCCCGCCCTCGTACGCGGCGGCTATGCCCTCCACCAGCGGCGTGAGCACCGTGCTCGGGTGCACCGAGTTCACGCGGATGTCGTACTTGCCGTACATCGCCGCGTCCTGCTTGGTCTGCATCGTCACCGCGCCCTTGGCCACGTGGTAGGGCGTGAACTCGTCGTTGCCGACCAGGCCGTAGATCGACGAGTAGTTGACGATGCTGCCACCGCCGTTCGCGATGAGGTGCGGGACCGCGTGCTTGGTCGAGAAGAAGACGCCCTTCACGTCGACCGCGAAGAGCTGGTCCCACTCGGCCTCGGTCACCTCGTGCGTCGGCTTGTCCACGCCGATCACCCCGGCACAGTTGACGAGCACGTCGAGCTTGCCGAAGTACGCCACGATCTCGCCGTACGCGCGCTCGATGGAGCCCTCGTCGCGCACGTCGACGGGCCAGAAGCGGGCGGCGGCCCCGATTTCGGCCGCGGCCGCCGCCCCCTTGCCCGCGTCGACGTCCGTGAGAGCGACCTGAGCGCCCTCGGCGGCGAACAGCTCCGCGGTCGCCCGGCCCATGCCCGACGACGCACCGGTGACGATCGCCGTCTTGCCCGCCAAGCGGGGCATGTGGATCCCTCCCCGCTGCTTCAGGCGTTGGCGGTCTCGGACACGAAGCCGGGATAGCCGGCGTCGGCGACTTCCGCACAGCGGCGGAAGTACGCGTCCGCGCCGCCCATGTAGACGTTGAACTCGAGCGGTTTGCCCGGGATGTTCGCGCCGATGAACCAGGCGTTGGCCTTGGCGCCGCTGGCCATGATCGTCGCCGAGCCCGCGCGCCGGACCTCGTCGGCCCACTCCTGCTCGGCCTCGGCCGTGGACTCGAGCCGCTCGATGCCGTGCTCGCGGGCGTACTCGACGGCGTCGGCGACCCAGCCCACACCGGCCTGGATGGCGACCGGCAGGTTCGCGTACGGCGTCTGCGGCCCGAGGATCATGAAGAAGTTCGGGAAACCGTGCACGGAGACACCGAGGTTGGTCTTGATGCCGTCGGCCCAGTGCTCGCGCAGGACCTCGCCGCCGCGGCCGACGATGTCGATGCGGGTCAGCGTGCCGGTCATCGCGTCGAAGCCGGTGGCGAAGATGAGCACGTCCAGTTCGTACAGCTGCCCGCCGACGACGATGCCCTCCGGCGTGATCTCGTCGATCGGCGTGGACTTGATGTCGATCAGGTGGACGTTGTCGCGGTTGTAGGCCTCGTAGTAGCCGTGGCCGCCCGGCGGGCGCTTGCCGTTGAACGGGTAGTCCTTGGGGCACAGCAGTTCCGCGGTCGCCGGGTCCGTGACCGTCTCGCGGATCTTGCGCCGGATGAAGTCCGAAGCGTGGTCGTTGGACTCCTGGTCCACGGCGAGGTCGTTGAACGTCTCGAGCATGAAGTGGAAGCCGCCCTCGGCCCAGCCCTGCTCGAACACGCGCTCGCGCTCTTCGGGGCTCGCGTCCTTCGCGCCGAGTTCGGGCTTCACGAACGGCACGGCGAACCCGTGGTCGAAGGCCCGCTCGAAGCTTTCGTCGTAGTTCTCCTTGACCTGGGCCATCCATTGCTCGTCGACCTCGCGGTTGGAGCTCGCGACGACGTAGTTCGGCGTGCGCTGGAACACGAACAGCTCCCTCGCGGTCTCGGCGACCACCGGCACGAGCTGCACCCCCGAAGCGCCGAGCCCGATCACTCCCACGCGCTTGCCCCGAAGGTCGACCTCCCGGTCGCGCGGCCAGCGCGAGGTGTGGTAGCTCTCGCCGGCGAACGTGCTCGCGCCCGGGATGTCGGGCAGGTTCGGGGCGGACAGCACGCCCATGCCGCTGACCAGATACGTCGCGGTGAGCGCCTGTCCGTCGGCGGTGGTGACGGTCCAGGCGTTGGCGGCCTCGTCGTACACCGCCCTCTCGACGGTGGTGCCGAAGCGGATGTCCTTGTACAGGTCGAGGCGGCGCGCGACGAACTCCAGGTACGCCTTCACCTCCGGCTGCGCCGGGTAGCGCTCCTTCCAGGTCCACTCCTCGCGGACCTCCTTGGAGAAGGAGAACGAATAGTAGTAGAACTCGCTGTCCGTGCGCGCGCCCGGGTAGGTGTTCCAGTACCAGGTGCCGCCGACGCCGTCCGCGGAGTCGAGCACGACCGTGCGCAGGCCGATCTGGTTGAAGTGGTGCAGCATCGCGAGGCCCGAGAAACCGGCGCCGATCACGATGGCGTCGAAGCTGGTGTCCTGTGTGGACGGCATGGTGGTCCCTTCTTGCGTGGTGGAAAAGGTCAGCGGCCCGCGCGGTACCAGTCCGCGATGGTCCGGATCTCCTGGTCCGCCCGCGGGTGGCGGCCCGCCAGGAACGGGTAGACGTGCTGCATGCCCTCGCCGACGACGAAGGTGACGTCCACGCCGCACTTGGCCGCCAGGGCGTGGAAGCGCACGCTGTCCTCGTAGAGCGATTCGGTGTCCGCAGCGCTGATGTACAGGCGCGGGAAGCCGCAGAGGTCGGCGTAGAGCGGGTTCACGAGCGGGTCGGTGGGGTCGGCGCCGCCACTGAGGTAGCGGTCGATGTTGGCCTGCAGGCCCTCGCGGGCGATGAGGAAGTCGGTGTCGTCGTTGGTCTCGATGGTGGTGCCGGTGTTTTCCATGTCGAGCCACGGCGAGAGCGTGATGACTTGCGAGGGCAGCTGGCGGCCGAGGTCGCGCAGCTTCAGCACGGTGGCCACGGCGAGGTTGCCGCCGGCGCTGTCGCCGACCGGGGTGATGTCCGCGACGCGGTGACCGCGGGCCACCAGTGCGTCGAAGGCCTTGACGCAGTCCTCGAGCGCCGCGGGGTACGGGTGCTCGGGTGCGAGGCGGAAGTCGGCGACGAATGCCGTGGCACCACAGGCTTTCGCGAGGTGGCCGGCGAGTTTCCGGTGACTGGCCGAGGAACCGAGGGCGAACCCGCCACCGTGGAAGAACAGCAGCACCTGGTCGCCGTCGGCGCCCTCGGGTGTCACGAACACGCCCGGCACGCCGCCGAGTTCGGTGTGGGCGTAGGTCACGCCTTCGGGCTCCGCGGTCGCGCGCTGCCAGTCGTCGAAGACGATCCGCAGCAGCTCCACCGACATGTCCGGGTGGCGGTTCATCTCGACCGCCCACCCGGCGTAGATCTCGGCGAGCGGATCCGTCGGCCCGGGCGGTGGCACGAGCTCTGTCATGGGCTCTCCTGGAGGGAATTCCCGCTTCAGCAGCGAGGTCGCAGGGGTTTCCGGCACCTGTCCGGCCGCCGGTCTTCCCCAGCATCACCACAGCGGCGGCGCCTGCCACGAGGTGTCGCAAAATGACACATCGCCGTCTCACACTGAGCGACCGGGCCGCCCCGCGACGGGCGAAGCTGGGTGCACACCATTCGAGCTTCGAGCGAGGAACCATGAACCGACTGCAGGGCAAGGTCGCCCTCGTCACCGGCGCCGGCCGCGGCATCGGCCGCACCATCGCCGACACCTTCGCCCGCGAAGGCGCCACCGTGATCGCCACCGGCCGCAGCGAGGCGAACGGGTTCGCCGACGGCGTGGAGTACCACCGCCTCGACGTCTCCAGCGACGCCGACTGGGCCCGCGTCGTGGGCGAGGTAACCGGCCGCCACGGGCGGGTCGACGTGCTGGCCAACAACGCCGGCGTGATCGCCTACGAATCGCTGCACGAGCTCACGGTCGAGTCGTGGCAGCAGGTCGTGGCCATCAACCAGACCGGCGTGTGGCTCGGCATGCGCGAGGTCGTGCCGCACATGCAGCGCACCGGCGGTGGATCGATCATCAACGTCTCGTCGATCTGGGGCAGCGTGGCGGTGGCGGGCGCGCACGCCTACCACGCGACGAAGGGCGCGGTGCGCAACATGTCGAAGAGCGCGGCGATCACCTACGCGCGCGAGAACATCCGCGTCAACTCACTGCACCCCGGCTTCATCCGCACCCCGCTCACCGAAGCACAGGACCCGGAGATCAACGAGTTCGTGATCGGCCAGACGCCCATGGGCCGTGCCGGCGACCCGCAGGAGGTCGCGAACGGCGCGTTGTTCCTCGCCAGTGACGAATCCAGCTTCGTGACGGGTTCGGAGCTCGTCGTCGACGGCGGCTACCTGGCTCAGTGAGGGGGCGGCCCAGCCTCCGGGCTCCCCGCGGGCAGCCGGTCGACGCCCCAGCTGCGCTCGATGTAGCCGATGATGCGCGCGACGTCCTCGCCGGGCACCTTCTCGGGTTCGCCGTGCTCGAGCGGGTCGACGTGGAAGATGTAGAGCCGGGACGCGAACTGATCGAACGGCAGCGAGGCCTCGCCGAACCGCTCGCCGTTGCCCGAGGTGGACACCACCACGCCGGCGCCCCAGTCCTGCCCGCTGTCGTTGTTGGGGTTGAAGAAGTACACGCGCATCACGTCCTGCGGGTCCGGCGCGACCCGCAGGATCGTGATCGCGTGCCAGCCGACGTAGCGCGCCGCGCTGTCGGTGACGGCGATCCCGGCCGGCTGCGGGTGAATCAGCGGCTGGTCGCCGTTGTAGGCCGGGTGGTAGCTCGCGTGGAAGTGGCGCAGGAACTCGTCGAGGTCGATCAGGTTGCCGGTCGCCACGTCGACGTTGATGTGGAACCCGCGGAAGGCCCACCAGCCGTGGAATTCGGGGTTGACCCAGCGGTGCGGGTCACCGGGCCGGTCGGCGCAGCGCCGGCCCATCTCGGCGTAGATCCGGTCGAGGTGGGGCACCACCAGCAGCGACACGGGATCGAGGTCCGTCGGCAGTGTGCGCGCCACGCCGCCTTCGGTCTCGCGCGACGAGATCGGCTGCCCCTCGAAGTGCATCGTGATCTCGTCGTCGCGCGCGGCCCACACGACGACCTGCAACAGGTAGTCCGGGTCGTTGGCCGCCCACATCGACAGCGCGCGGGCCGACTGGCAGGTCGGGTTGTCACCCTGGCCCACCCCCAGTGGCAGGCCCAGCATCGACAGCACGCCGGCGGTCAGCCGTGCCTTCGCGTCCGGCTCGGCGCCGAACACCGACGTCAGCTGCTCGCGCGCGGCCGGCCCGAGCGTGAGCGACAGCTGGCGCCACAGCGCGGGCACCACCGGGGGCTCGTGCAGGATCCCGCGGTCGAGCAGCAGCGCGAGCCCGTAGACGCACTGCGCGGTCTGCGGGTGCACCGCCTCCTCGATGAGCTGGTGCACGAGATCGCGGTAGCGCAGCAGGCAGTTGCGGCCGGTGTCGGACAGCCCGAGCGCTTCGGCCACGAGGTAGTCGCCCTCGTGGCGCACGAACCGCAGCAGCTCCGCGTGGTAGGGCGAAACCAGCCCGGTGTCGTGCATCGCCCGGGCGAAACCGGACGCCTCGTACTGCAGGCCGCCGGCGTCCATCGCCTCCAGGCGGGAGCGGAAGACGTCGAAACCCGGATCCTCCCGGCACGCCTCGGTGGTCCCGAACAGGCTGGTGATGAGCCGGTCGAGGCCCTGGCCCGACTTCGCGCCCAGGTCGACGTCGGGGTCGCCGCGGTAGACGGCGATCCGGGTGATCAGCGACTGGACCTGGTCGACCTGGATCGGGCGCTGGCGCAGGATCCGCCAGATCTCCTCGACCAGCTTGTCCAGCACGCTCGCGTAGCCGATGCTGTCGGCGAGGTGGCGGAAGAGGGCGCGGATGAGCTGCGCGGTGCGGCCCTCGTACGTCCGCTCGGCCTCGGTGGGCGGGGTGAACAGCAGTTCCAGGTTCATCGCGAGCACCTGCGAGAGGAACGCGCGGGCGTCCTCGGCCGGCAGCGTCGGGTGCTCGTACTCACCCAGCGCGACCGCGAGCATCCGCAGCTCGCTGGTCGCTTCGATCACGACCGTGTCGGCGTCGCCGCTGTGCAGCCCTGGCCCGACCAGGGCCGGCAGCAGGATCTCCGGCGTGGCCCAGTCGGTGCCCAGGTACAGGCCGGCTTCCTCCAGGGCCTGCGCCCGCTCCTGGACGGCGGCGGCACCGCCGGGCTGCAGCAGCACGCGCCGCAGCGCCTCCAGCACCCGGCGCAGCTTCGTGTGCTTGCCGAAGTCCCGGGTCTCGGCCATCACCCGGACGGCGTCGTCGAGCGAAGCCAGCCGCTTGGCGAGAGTGGCGCCACCCCTGGCGTCGCTGGTGGGATTCACTGGCGTTCCTCGGATCTCCCGCGGGGTGCTCAGACGTAGAAGTCGAGCTCTTCCTGCTTCTTCAACACCTCGCGCATGCGGTAGGCGTCGTCGCCGAAGAAGTACAGCAGTCCCCAGTGGGTGCCGAACGCGGTCCGCTTGGTCACCGTTTCCTCCAGCGGAGCCGAGAGGTCGTGGGACTCGTAGTAGTCGTGGTCCTCGGTCTCCTCGGGGATCTGCAGTTCGCTCACGACCCGGCGCCGAGGATAGACCCCGAAGCAGCCGGCGACCCCGGAGGCGTCCACGACCTCGCGCGGGAAGAACGCGTCGATCTCCTCCTCCGTGGTCTTCGGGTCGAAGGCCAGGGCGAGGCCCTGGTAGGCGTTGAACCCGTAGGCGCGTTCGAGCAGCTCGAAGACCTTGAACCCCGGCGGCCGGTAGGCGACCTCACCGAAGTACATCTCGCCGTCGCTGGTCACGAAGTACTCGGGGTGCACGAACCCGAACTCGATGTCGAACGTCTTCACGAGCTTCTGGATCTGCGCCGTGATCTGCGGCCGGTAGCGCTCCAGTTCCGGTGTCGCGGGCACGAGGACCGAGTACCCCAGCGTGACGTACTCGGAGATGTTGAGGAACTTGATCTTCCCGTGGTGGATCCACGCTTCGACGGCGAACTCCCAGCCATCGAGGTGGGATTCCATGAGCACGGGGAATTCCTCCTCCGGGATCATGTCGATCTCGTCGGGCGTGCGGATCACGCGGTGGCCCAGGCAGCCGGCCTTGTCGAACGCCTTGAGGTGGATCGGATCGTTGGGATCCCCGTCGAGCTTCAGCAGCGTCTGGTTGACGCGCTTGAGGAACCGCACCACGTCGTCGCGCGCGTGGGCCTCCTCGAAGATCCCGACGCGGATGCCGCCGAGCTGTGCGCGGCGTTTCATCAGTGCCTTGTCACGCAGCAGCATGGCCTGGCCGAACAGACGCGGGTTGTCCAGCAGCACGGAGTTGATCGCGCCGGCCCACTCCACCGTCTCCTCGAACAGCGGGATGGCGACGTCGACGCCTTCCCGCTTGAGGGTTTCGGCGATCTCCATCGACCGGTCGTTGAGCCGCTCGAAGTTCCACGGCAGGTAGGGGATTTCGTGTTCGGCGCAGTACTCCTCGGCCCAGTCCGGCGCGACCACGAGGTAGCGGCGGTCGAAGCGATCGAGTGCTTCGACCGCGTTGAGACTCCAGCCGAGCACGGCCAGATACCCTTTGTCGGGATTCTTGGTGACCGGTGCGGGCTGGGGCATGGACCGCTCCTCTGCTTCGGCGTGCTCGCGGTGGCCGGACTGGTTCTCCCTCCACGATCCCAGATGTTCGCCGCGCCTGCCGATCGAGCGAGGTCGGCGCAGCGCGGTCCGGTCCACTGTGGAGTCTCGCGGCGGAGGCGATGAGATCCAGCTCACGTCGGGACCACTCGGCGCGCCACCCGTTCGGGCGCCTGACATCCTGTGCGCTCACGAACGCGCGGTTCGCGCCGGAGGACGACGCCGCACCGCGGCCGGGAGGACAGTCATGGGAATCATCAGCTGGATCGTGCTGGGCCTGATCGCGGGCCTCATCGCGAAGGCGCTCATGCCGGGCAAGGACCCCGGCGGCTGCATCATCACGATCCTGCTCGGCATCGGTGGCGCCTTCGTGGGCGGCTGGGTCGGCAAGACGCTCTTCCACGTGCAACTCGGCACGTTCTTCGACCTGCGCACGTGGGGCCTGGCCATCCTCGGCGCGCTGATCATCCTCGTCGCCTATCGGATGCTGTTCCACCGCAGCCGGGACTGACCGCGCGGCGGGGTGGCTCCTCGCGAGCCACCCCGCCGTCGGCTCACTTCACGCGTTCCAGCAGCGCGAACAGGTTGTCCCAGTGCCGCTTCTCGCCGGCTTCGCTGTAGGCGGCGGTGTCGGACATGGTGTAGCCGTGGGTCGCGCCCTCGTACACCTCGGAGCGGTAGGTGACGCCGGCCTCGTCCAGCGCGGCCTCCAGCGTCTTGATGTGCTCGGGCGACATCGAATGGTCCTGGTCGGCGTGCCCGAAGTACACCTCGCCGGTGATGGAGCCGACACCCAGGTGCGGGCTGTCGGGCCCGTCGGTGACCACGCCGCCCGCGTGGAAGGCCGCGATGGCCTTGACGCGGTCCGGGAACGCCTCGATCACCCGCAGCGCGTTCGTCCCGCCCATGCAGTACCCGGTGATCACCACCGGCCCCGCGGCGACGCCCTCCTGCGCGGCCAGGAAATCCAGGTACTTCTCGGCGTCGCGCTGGATCGCGTTGTCCGTGCCCAGCGCCTGGATCAGCGGCATGATCTTGCCGAAGATCTCGCCCCGCTTGTCCGGATCGCCCAGCCCCGAAAGGTCGAACTGCGGCGACCGCCCGCCGCGGTAGAGCAGGTTCGGCGCGAGCACGACGTAGCCGGCCTCCGCGATGCGGTCCGCCATCTCCTCGATGCGCGGCCGCAACCCGAACGCGTCCATGAACAGCAGAACCCCAGGGTGCGGCCCGCCGTCCGGCACGACCAGGTACGAGTCGGCGACCCCGTCACCGGCCGGGACGTCCACCTTCTCCTTGCGCATGTCACTCCTGTCGATCAGGCAATCGGGTTCTCGAGCGCCAACCTACGCCGTCAGTTCCCGGTGCCGCCGAGCAGGACCGCGGTGACGACGGCGTCCGCATACGCGTGGTCGAGCGGACGGCGCCCGGTGAGCAGCCGGTAGTGCAGCGGCGCGAACACCAAGTCCAGCAACAACTCCACGTCGGTTCCGGGCGGGAGGGCCGCTTCCGTGGAGGTGCGCAAAGGCGCGCGCCGGGGCTCGAACCAGTGCTCGCCGAGGCGGGCGGCGAGGTCGGGGTCCTGCTGGGCGGCTCCGAGCAGGCCGGTGAAGACGCGGCCGAGTTCGGTGTCCACGTAGAGGTCGACGAAGTGGCGGGCGTGGGCGCGCAGCAGGCCTTCGGCGGTGGTGGCGCGGGTGATCACCGGGTTCACGCGCGCCCGGTCGAGGAACGCCTCCAGCACGACGGCCGCCTTGCTCGGCCACCAGCGGTAGACCGTGCGCTTGCCGACGCCGGCGCGGGCGGCGATCGCGTCGACGCTCACCGCGGCCCAGCCGCCGGCGGCGGTGAGGTCCCAGGCGGCGTCGAGGATGGCGCGGTGGACGTGCGGGTTGCGGCGGGTCTCGTCAGGCACGGCGGGCCGCCCAGGCGCCGGCGAGGCGCCGGTTCGTCTCGGCGACGGGGCCGGTGAGCGCTTCGTACGGTTCGTCCCACGGGTCCTTGAGCCCCCAGCCGCGCTGCGGGTTCTCCACGTACGCGCACCAATGCCAGCCCAGGCACCAGTCCAGCGCGGCAAGGGTTTCGGCCGTGTGGACGTAGCCCTCGGCGCGCTCGGCCTGGTCGCCTGCGCTGCCGGTGCGGTGCGGGCTCAGGCGCGTCGGGCACCAGTTGCCGGTGTCGGCGACCAGCACGGGCAGGCCGGTGCGGGTGTGCCAGCGCTCGATCGTCTCCAGCGCTTGGGCCAAGCCGCCGGGTTTCGGGAACGTCTGCACCGACAGCACGTCCACGTGCTTCGCGGCCGCGTCGAGCACTTCGCCCGGTGCGCCCGCTTTCGTGCCGTACCGGTCGCCGAGGATCAGGTGGTTCTGGTCGTGGCGCCGGATCGCCGCGGTGGCCGTCGCGTAGTACGCCTCGGCGATCTCCGCGAGCGGCCCGGCCCAGCCCGCGCCCGTCGGGTGGCCCGCCCAGGCCGGCCCGTCGACCAGGAAGTACCCGAGCAGCAGCGGATCGTCCGGCCGGCAAAGCGTGCGCGCGAGGTGATCGCAGTACTCGGCGAACGCCGCCGAGCGGGGATCGCGGAATGCCGGATAGCCGTTCCACGCCTCGATCTCCGCGACGCGCAACGCCTGCACGTACGGCAACCCCGCCTCCGCGACCTCCACCCCGGGCAGGTCCTCCGCGTGGCCCAGGTCGACCACCATGCCCGTCACGCCGAGCCCGGTGCCACTGATGTACTCCCCTGTCGCGCCGACGGTGGTGAAACCCCACTCGCGCAGGTCCTTGCCGAGCCCGTCCCGCAGCCACTTCGCACGGTCGCCGCCGTAGCGTTCCCGCCAGATGTCCAGGTTGTGCCCGTAACGCAGATTCGTGTCGTGCGCGTGCGCGACACCGATCGACGGGAACGGCTCGCCACGCGGGTCCAGGAAAGTCCACTGCCGTCGCTTGGCCACCCTGAAGAACGCCATGTGTTGAGGATACGAACCGGTTCGTCTCTCCTTCAACCCGGCCGTAACCCCGGGGACGTGAGAGCACGCGCGCGCCACCGTTCCCGGTGCCACGATCACCGCCATGAGGTGGCGGGGTCCGGTGTGGACGGCGGGGGTCGTGGTGGCCGGCATCGTCGTCGCGGCGGGGGCCGGGGTGTGGGTGCACGCGGCGGAGCGCACGGCGGGCGACACGTGGCACTCGGTGGGCGCCGACGAGCCCGACCCGGGTCGACGTGTACGCCACGGTGCAGAAAGTGGACGCCGTCGCGCGGGAGGTGACGGTGCGGGTGCTCGTCCAGCCGCGCGGGAGCCTCGGCGAGGACGACGGGGCGGCGCCGGCGGCGGACCTCACGCAGCTGAACTCCTCGAGCCTGCGCGGCGACCACACCTTCCCCGCCCACGAACGCATCGCGAGCACCGACCTGCCGATCGCGCTCGCCGGCGGCGCGGTGACCGACAACCCCTTCGACGGCTACGACAGCCGCATCCAGTTCGAGGCCGTGCTGGGCGGCAAGCCGATGCCGGTGCAGCTCACGCTGGACAAGGTCGACAGCCTGTTCAGCCTCTCGATCACCGGCGACGCCGACGCCGGCCTGGAGGTCCACCTCACCCGCACCACCAGCGTGCTCGTGTTCGGGCTGTTCATGATGTTCGTGATGTGGGCGATCACGGTCGCGGTGGCGCTCGGGGCGCGCCACCTGATTTCGCGCCGGCGCGGGCTGGTGTGGCCGGCGTTCGGGTTCATGGCCGCGTCCCTGTTCGCACTGGCCGCGTTCCGCAACGCGGCGCCCGTCGCCGATCGGCTCGCTGCTCGATTACACGGCGTTCCTGTGGGCCGAGGTGATCGTCGCGCTGAGTGTCTTCGCGTCGGTGATCGCCGGATCCATCACGGAAAACCGGACCCAGTTGTCGAATGCCGACCCACCCGGGAGTCGTCAGGACGAGGACGACGACAGGAGGCAAGCTGTGATCACCCTCAACCTGGCCTGGCAGCTGGAGCACGAGACCGACCGCGACCGCCGGACGGCGGACACCCGAAACGGCCGGCTGGCGGTGTTGCTCACGCGGTGGCGCCGCACGCCGGGCCGCCGTGCCAAGATCCGGGGATCGCATCGACCGCAGGGAGCGCCCGCATGGCCCGGCACCACCTCGACCCCACGCCCGCCACGACGATCGACGCCTTCAGCCGGGACACCGCACCCGTCCTGACCGTCGACCCGGGCGACACGGTGGTCGCGGGGTCGCTCGACGCCCACGGGTTCCTGGAGCGCCAGCACACGCCCGGGGAGGCGCGGCCGCGGATGTTCGACCTGAGCCGCGGCCACTGCCTCACCGGTCCCATCGCCGTGCGCGGCGCCGAACCCGGCACCGTGCTCGCGGTGCGGCTCGACGCGCTGCGCCCCGGCGAATGGGGCTGGACGACCGCCGCGGCGAAGGACAACTGGCTCACGCGCGAGCTAGGTGTCGCCGGCGGTCCGCGCGGGCAGCTGCTGTGGGAACTCGCCGGGGCCACCGGCACGAACAACTTCGGCCACACGATGGCGCTGGCGCCGTTCCTCGGCGTCCTCGGCCTGCCGCCCGCCGAACCCGGCGACCACTCGACGATCCCGCCCCGCGCCGAGGGCGGCGGCAACCTCGACTGCCGAGAGCTCGTGGCCGGCTCCACGTTGTTCCTGCCGGTCACGGTCTCCGGCGCGAACCTGCACGTCGGCGACGGCCACGCGGCGCAGGGCGACGGCGAGGTCGGCGGCACGGCCATCGAGTGCCCGATGACCACGGAGCTCACGCTCGACGTCGTCACCGGCCGGCCCGTGCCCGGAATCCACGCCGAGGCCCCCGCCGGCCGGATCACGTTCGGGTTCTCCGCGGACCTCAACAAGGCCACCGCGGAAGCGCTCGGCGCGATGCTCACGTGGCTGCAGTCGCTCTACGACCTCGACCGCCCGACGGCGCTGGCGCTCGCGAGCCCCGTGGTCGACCTGCGCGTCACGCAGATCGCGAACGAGACGTGGGGCGTGCACGCGCTACTCCCCACCGGCGCGATCCGCTGAGGTCCGCGGTGAACTCTGCCTGTGCGGCCACGGAACCCTGCCCTCCAGCACTGGTCTGGTCCAGCGGTGAGCATCCCTCGGTCAGACCTTAATTCGAGTCGAGAATTAACAGACTTCCGTAGGGTCTGAACCTATTGACGCCATCCTGTTTGTCCGGTGAGGATCGCCAGGGCCCTTCTGGGCCCTTCCCGCCGCCCTCTGCAGAACGGACTGTCGATGGCCAGAAGATCCCCCGGGTGGTCCCGGGCCCGCAGAACCACGTTCGCCGCGCTCGCGAGCCTCACCCTCCTGGGCGGCGTCGCGCACGCGGCGCCCGCCCCCGCCGTCGCGGACACCCCGGCCGCGACCCAGCCCGAGATCGGGCAGCCCGCGCTCGACAAGAACGGCTGCGCGCGCATCGAAGACTCCCTGCCGACGCTTTCGGACTGGCCGAAGGTCGACAGCAAAATGCAGAAGAACCCGAAGGACGAGGCCCGCATCGCGAAGATCCTCTCCGGCCTGACGCTGGAGGAGAAGGTCGGGCAGATGACCCAGGCCGAGATCAACGCGATCACACCCGCGGAGGTCAAGCAGTACGCCATCGGCTCCGTGCTCAACGGCGGCGGCTCGTGGCCCGGCGGCAACAAGCACGCCACGCAGCAGGACTGGCTGAACCTCGCCGACGCCTACTGGAGCGCGTCGAAGACCAGCCGCACGAAGATCCCCGTGATCTGGGGCATCGACGCCGTGCACGGCAACAACAACGTCTACGGCGCCACCGTCTTCCCGCAGAACATCGCGCTCGGTGCCGCCCACGACCCGTGCCTGGTGCGCGACGTCGAGAACGCCACCGCGCGCCAGATCCGCGCCACCGGCCAGGACTGGGCGTTCGCGCCGACGCTGGCCGTCGTGCAGGACGACCGCTGGGGCCGCACGTACGAAGGCTTCTCCGAAGACCCGCGCATCACCCGCGCGTACGGTTACGAAGCCATCAACGGCCTGCAGGACGGCGCTACCAAGCGCATCGACTACAACGGCGTGATCGCCACCGCCAAGCACTACATCGGTGACGGCGGCACGATCAAGGGCCAGGACCAGGGCGTGAACGCCTCGTCCGAGGCCGACATGATCAACATCCACGGCCAGGGCTACTACGGCGCGCTCGCCGCGGGCACCCAGACTGTGATGGCGTCGTTCAACAGCTGGACCAATGCCGACCTCGGCATCAACGAGGGCAAGATCCACGGCAGCGACAAGGCGCTGAACCAGATCCTCAAGGGCAAGATGGGCTTCGACGGCCTCGTCGTGTCCGACTGGAACGGCATCGGTCAGGTCACCGGCTGCACGAACTCGAGCTGCCCGCAGGCGATCAACGCCGGCATCGACCTGGTGATGGTCCCCAACGACTGGAAGGCCTTCATCACCAACACCGTCGCGCAGGTCCGTGCCGGCCAGATCTCGATGGCGCGCATCGACGACGCCGTCACCCGTATCCTGCGCGTGAAGCTGCGCGCCGGGATTCTCGACGAGCAGAAGCCTTCGGACCGCTCGTACGCGAACTCCGACGAGGCGCTCACCGACAAGTGGCTGGCCCGCGACGCCGTGCGCGAGTCGCAGACCTTGCTGAAGAACAACGGCAACGTGCTGCCGCTCAAGCCGAAGTCGAAGGTCCTGGTCGTCGGCAAGAGCGCCGACAGCATCCAGAACCAGACCGGCGGCTGGACGCTGTCGTGGCAGGGCACGGGCAACACCAACGCCGACTTCCCCAACGCCACCTCGATCCTGGGCGGGCTCAGGGAAGATCTCGGCGACGCCAACGTGACCTTCGACGAGAAGGGTGACGTCGACCCGGCCGGCTACGACGCGGTGATCGCGGTGATCGGCGAGACGCCCTACGCCGAGGGTGTGGGTGACCTGCAGCGCAAGTCGCTGGAGGCCGCGAAGCTCTACCCCGAGGACCTCGCCGTGCTGGACAAGGTCAGCGGCAAGGGCGTGCCGGTCGTGACCGTGTACGTCGGCGGCCGGCCGCTGTACCTGAACAAGGAGATCAACCGCTCCGACGCGTTCGTCGCGGCGTGGCTGCCCGGCACCGAGGGTGGCGGCGTCGCGGACATGATGGTCAAGGGCAAGGACGGCACGGGCTACCAGGGCAAGCTGTCGTACTCCTGGCCGCGCAGCGCGTGCCAGACGCCGCTCAACCCGTGGAGCCCGGACTACGACCCGCTGTTCAAGCTCGGCTACGGCCTCAAGACCGGGCAGCGCACCACCATCGGTCAGCTCGACGAAACCGAGGGCCCGACGACCTGCGGGTCGACCGGGGGCGGTGGGACCGCGACCGAGGACCTGCCGATCTTCGACCGCACCGACGTCGCGCCGTACAAGAGCTACCTCGGCTCGGCCTCGAACTGGGGCGGCACGGAGATCGGGCCGGACGGGACCGCCGAGCACCCGGAGATCTCGGTGACCCCGGCCGACGTCAACGTCCAGGCCGACGGCCTCAAGACGACGTGGACCGGCACCGGCGCGGCGCAGCTGTACCTGCAGAGCCCGCAGACCAGCGATCTGCGCGGGTACCTCAACGCCGACGGGGCGCTCGAGTTCGACGTGATCGTGAACTCGCCGCCGGTGAACCGCACGGTGGTGAGCATGCACTGCGTCTATCCGTGCTTCTCGGAGGTCAACGCCACCAAGCTGTTCACGGATCTGCCCGCGGGCCAGAAGTCGACGGTGAAGATCCCGCTGTCGTGCTTCGCCAACGGGCTGGACTTCGAGAACATCAACACGCCGTTCCTGGTGTACACCGACGGCCCGTTCTCGGCTTCGTTCGCGAATGTGCGGTGGTCGCCCGGCGGAGCGAAAGATCCGGACGCCCTCGAGTGTTCGGATCTGACCTGACGCGCTGAACCACGGCCGCCTGCGGGAGTTTCCCCCGCGGGCGGCCGTTTTTTCACGCGACCAGCTCGAGGACGCGGCGTTCGGCGGCGGCGAACGACTCCTCCGCGAGGTGCTCCAGCCCGGCGAGCGCCGGGATGTCGGCGACGCGGGTGAGTTCGGCGACCACGAACGTCAGGTGCTCTTGCGCGACGCCGAGATTGGTCAGGTACGTGCGCAGGTAGGGCTCCTGGAAGTCGCAGCCCTCGCGCGGCGTGCCGGGCCCGTAGGCGCCGCCGCGAGCGCAGACCACCACGAACCTGGTGTCGCGCAGGGCATCCGCGAACGCCCCGGGGAAGGTCAGCCGGTCGATCCACGCCTTCAACGCGGCTGGCACGGAGAAGTTGTACATCGGCACGCCCAGCAGGACCGCGCCGGCCTCGCGCACCTCCGTGACGAACGGGAGGGTCAGCTCCCATTCGCGGCGTTCGGCGTCGTCGGCGGCCAGCGCCGTGATCTCGGGCAGCGGCACGCTTCCCCGCCGTTCGACGCGGCGGCCGAGGCGGGCGTAGGCCTCGCTGATCGGCGGCACGGGGTCGGCGGCGAGGTCGCGGTGGCGCACCTCGCCGGGCCAGTGCTTCGCGAACAGCGACGTCAGCCGCCGCGTCACGGACTCCTCGCCGTCGGCGCTCGAGTCGATGCGCAGCAGGGGCGCTAGCATGTCGGTCATCCGGTTCCTCTCCTCCGGTCGGCTCCGCTCACCCACCCGACGCACGAGGAAGAGGAAAGGTGACCTGATGCCCGAGACCCTCGCCGCCCGGTTCGAAGCGGAACGGCCCCGGCTGCGCTCGCTCGCGCGGCGGATGCTCGGCTCCGCGGCCGAAGCCGAGGACGCCGTGCAGGAGTCCTGGCTGCGACTGGCGGCCGCGCCCGAGCTGGACAACCTCGCGGCCTGGCTCACGACGGTCGTCTCGCGGATCTGCCTCGACCTGCTGCGCGCCCGCCGCGAAACGCCCACCGAGCACGTGCCCGACCGCGGCGTCGCGGGTCCGGAGGGCGACGTCGAACTGGCCGACGAGGTGGGCCGGGCGCTGCTGGTGGTCTTGGCGACGCTGGCGCCGGCCGAGCGGGTGGCGTTCGTGCTGCACGACTTGTTCGCGGTGCCGTTCGACGCGATCGGGCCGATCCTCGACCGCACGCCGGCGACGGCGAAGAAGCTGGCCAGCCGCGCGCGCCTGCGCGTACGCGGCACCCCGGCGCTGCCCGCGCCCGAACTGGCGCGCGATCGGCAGGTTGTGGAGGCGTTCCTCCTCGCGGCCCGCGGCGGTGACCTGGCCGCGCTGCTGTCGCTGCTCGCCCCCGACGTCGTCCGCCACGCCGACGCCGCCGCCCTGCCTCCGGGCGCCGCCGCTGTCCTGCGTGGCGCCGACGCGGTGGCCCGCGGCACGCGCGCCTTCGCCGGCCGTGCCGCACTGGCCGAACTCGCCCTGGTGGACGGCACGGCCGGGCTCGTGCTCGCGCCGGCGGGCCGGCTGGTGGGCGCGCTGAAGGTGACCGTGGTGGCCGGACGCGTCACGGCGTACGAGGTGATCGCCGACCCGGACCGGCTCGCGAAGCTGGAGATCGCCGTTCTGCCGTGATCGCCGCAGGGTTCTTCGGTGCACCGTGGCACCGGATCGACCGACGCTGTATAGGCCGTTATACGGTTCGGCGTCCCTGCGGGAAAGGCCACGAATTCGTGACGCACACGCGGTGATCCACCGGGACGGCGCCCCGGTCCCCGCCGGGCACATCACGGCCGCGGACTCACCGTTGCCACCGCAGCCGACGTGGGAGTGGCCCAGTGCGTGGCCGACTTCGTGGTTGATCGCGTCCTCGCGATAGGCCGCCAGGTTCGCCCCGTACGCCTTCGCGCCGCGTACCCAGCGCGACAGGTTGATCAGCACGCGGCGCATGCTGCAGCGGTGGCACGACGCTTCGTACACGATGGAGAAGCCGCAGGCGTCGGCGCGGTGGGTGGTGTCGGGTGTCGTCAGGCTGACGCGGAAGTCGGGGTCCGCAACGCTGCTGTCCACGCGCTGCAGGGCGACTTTCCCGTCGGCGGTCCAGCTCTTCGCGCCGGACACGATGCCTTGCACGGCGGCGGCGAAGCTGTCGTCGCCGGCGTAGGAGGCGGGGTCGATGCCGTTCTCGACCTCGACGGTGTAGCGGTAGCGCCGGCCGGTGCCGATCTTCGGGCCCGAGCCCGGCACGGCGTGCCACTTGCCTTGCCCGGTCTGCGTGAACGGGCCGCCGGCGGGGAGTTCGGCGGTCGGGGCGGTGACGTCGACGGGTGTCGCCGGGTTCTCCGTGACGCCCGGTTCAGCCGGTGCTTCCTGCGCGACCACCGGTGCCTCGTGCGGCGGCGGCTGAGCGGCGGTGGACGAGGGCGGTGCCGTCGCGGTGTTCACCACCACGAGCACGGTGAGCACGAGCAGCACCGGCACCGCGTACACCTGCCACCCGTAGGTGCGCAGAACTCCCTTTTTGGTCACGGATTTCGGCTCCGGCAACGGTTTCCACGACGCGCGCAGCGGTTCCCCGCCGCGGTCTTCGCCCTGCGGCACGCACTTCCCCAGCTCTTCGGTGGCTCTTTCCTCCCGGTCGGACGAGTGAGGCTCCGCAAAGGTTGAGACCGATTCTGCCCATCCGGTCAATGGGACGGCAGAGCCCGCGCACAGGACTGTCGGCGAGTTCCGCATCCCGGTTGTCCTGATCATGCTGATCGCGTGTCTGCGCAGCACTCCGGTTCGTTCGCGGTCACGCTGGACGCCGCCATCGAAGAATCCGGGCTGTCCCTCGACCGGTTCCGGCACCACCTCGCCGCGCGCTGCGTGACGCTGTCGCGCTCGGCGCTGCCCTACTGACGCCGGGGCCGGTCCCGCCCGGAACGCGAGATGTCGCTTCTCGCCGTGACGCAGCTCGAAGCCGTGCTGGAGCTCTCCCCCGGCTCGCTGACATCGCTGCTCGGCGCGAAGGCACCGCGCGGGCGGTGGCTCGGGCACGCGCCGGCCCGGGTGGAGCGGCGCCGGACGGGCAGCTCGCGTTCCGGTCCGTGCACGACCACGTGGCGATCGACGACGAGGGCATGGACGGCGTCGACCGCATGAGGACCTACCACCAGGCCGACGGGCCGCTTCCCGCCGAGCCGCGCTACCAGGGCGTGCGCTTCGCCCGCGTCGGGCGGGTGAGCGTGGACCGGGAGACCGGCATGACGGCCGGGGAGCTGCTGCTGGACCGTGTGCTCGCCGCGGGAGAGGTCACGGCCGTGGAGTACGAGATCGTGCTCCCGCCGGGCTCGCCGGCCCGCGAATACGGCCGGCGCTTCACGCGGCCCGTGCCCTAGTACGTCTGCGAGGTCCAGCTCGGCCTGCGGCTGCCGCGGCAGGTACGGTCGTTCGAACGGCGCCGCCCCGACGGACCCCACCGCACCGGCGCGCCCCTGCGCGCGGGAACGACGCACGCCGTCACGTTCGCGACGCGGGACGTGCGGCCCGGGATCCACGGCGCGTGCTGGACCTGGTGACGCTGCTGCGGGGTCGCCAGTTCTGTGAACACGGACCGCCGACCTGCGGATCCACCGTGGTGAGCACCGGGTGTCCATTTGAGTCTGGCACGCAGGGTTCAGAGGCTGGTTACCGTCCGCAACGGCCTCCCCACCCCGCCCGTTCTCCCCGGAAAGGCACCGCGATGCGCCGTCTCCCCCGGATCCTGACCACCCTGGCCGCCGCGGCCGCGCTGAGCGCAGTCGCTGGGCACGCTCGCGCCGGCGGCGCAGGTCGACCTCATCGGCGACAACTACCCCGCGAAGTGGCGCAACATCCCGCACGACCCGGTCGGCGACGACTGGAAGATGTACAACCGCGAGTGCGTCTCGTGCGCCGCCTCACCATCTCCCGCCGCGGCGCCAGCGCCAACAACTACGGCGACGCCGAGTACTGGGACGACAACGCCCGCAAACACGGCTACCGCGTCGACTCCACGCCACCCCGGGCGCCATCGCCCAGACCGACGCGGGCCGCTACGGCCACGTCGCCGTCGTCGACTCCGTCCACGGCTCCACCGCGACCGTCGAGGACTACAACTGGACGGGCGACGGCCACTACCTCGTCCACGACATCGCCACCCGCGACTTCCGCTACATCCACTTCACCGGCTGAGTCGCCCGGCCGGACGGCGCCTACCCGCCGTCCGGCCGGGTCCACTTCGGACCCGCCGGTCGGAGTGCGAATGTCTCAGCCGTGCAGGGTGGGCCGGTAGACGAGCTCCTGGGTGTGCCCGTCGAGCGTCCGGCTCTCGAGGAGCTCGAGGTCGAAGTCGGCCGCGCCCCGGAAGACCGGGTCCGCGCCGGTTTTCCCGGTGATCACCGGGAAAACCGTCACTTGGACGCGGTCGACGAGGCCGGCGGCCAGCAGCGCGTGGTTGAGCGACAGGCTGCCGTGGGAACGCAGCGGCACGTCGGACTCCTCCTTGAGCCGCTTGACGATCTCGACCGCATCGCCGCTCACGACGGTCGCGTCGGGCCAGTCGAGCGGCTCTCGCACCGTGCTCGACACGACCGTCGCCGGCAGGTTCCGCATCCGCGTGACCCACGGATCGAGGGCCTCGGCCAGCTCGCCGCCGGGCGCGAGCATCTCCGCGAACGACCGGTACGTGGTGGCCCCGAAGACCATCCGCTGCGGGTGGTCGTACGAGGCGAGGCGGTGCTCGAGCAGCTCCGGGCCCTGCTTGCCCCAGTAGCCGCCCCAGTCGCCGGTGTGGGAGCCGAAGCCGTCGAGGCTGGTGAACACGTCGAAGGTGTAGGTGGCGGTCATGATGGTCTCCTCGTGCCGTTGATCGGATGGGCGGAGACGGACCGCGAACGACCGCCTCCCACCCTGGCTACGAAGGCACCCGGCGCCATTCGACACCCGCCCGAAAAAACAATCGGCGAGCCCGAGCGTGACATGCCCGTTCGCGGCGCTGGCCTCACGAAGGCGGCGGATCGGCGAGGATCACCGCCCGCGAGGCCGGCTGCAGCGCCGGCCGTTCGTCCGGCCGCGGAGAGATCCACACCCGGCAGCGACCCGATCCGCGCCACGCGCACGGCCACCGTGTTGCGGTGCACGCCCAGCACTGCCGCCGTCTCGGCGAGCGACGACTCCGCGTCGAGGTACGCGGCGAGCGGCCGCAGCAAGGGACCGGGGACGTCGCGCAACGGCGCGACGAGCGCGCGGGCCGCGGGCTCGACCGTGTCGGTGCGGGTCCACTCGAGGAGCAGCTGTGCCATGCCCAGCTGATCGACGTGGAGCGAGTGGCCGGTTTCCGCGCGAGTGGCGGCGAGGCGGAGGCGACGAGCGCGCCGACGCGTGCCGGGTCAGCTCGGAGATGATCGATAGCCGACGAGGACGAGGAACGCCGGCACGGTGACGTAGGCCGTCCAGGCCATGGAGTGGAACCAACGACGATCGCGGTGACGAGCAGGCCGAACGCCAGCGCCCACGCCCATTCGAGCAGCCCGCCGATCAGCGAGACGAGTCCCTCGGCCGACACGGCCGACTGGATGCCGAGACCAGCCGATGAGGCTGATCCCGATCGCCGGCCCGACGAGCGCGACCCGCCGCGGCCGAAGCCCATCCAGCGCGCGATCATGGACGTGGACAGCCCTTCGCGGACGCCGATGACGCCCACGAGGATCGTGATGAGCTCGAGGATCACCGAGCCGAGGGTGAAGGCCGGCACCGCCGGCCAGAACCCCACGCCGAAGCCGACGGTGGCTCCGAGCAGGGACTACGACAGGGCGGACACCTGGCCGAACCGCTGGACCGCGACGGACCACCGCGAGTACCGGGCGCTCGCCGGCACTCTCGTCAGGGCGTGGTCGTCGACACCGACCGCTGAGCCACGCCGACCTCCTGATCCGGATCAGGGGACGGTCCCCCGCACCGTAGGTGGGCCAGGTGGCGCCGGTCGCGGTGCGATGCGCCCAGGAGCGTGCGCGAGGCTGTGCACATCGCCGGGTTCGGCTTCCGGAGGTGCCTCAGGCATGATCCGCCCGAGCCGGCCCGGGCGGCTGGTGGCCGCGCCGTCTTGCTGAACCGTTTCCGGTGATCCGAAGGCGACGGTGTGGCGGTCCCGCCCGGTGCCGCTCGACCGGCCGGGACAACTCTGGGGAGATGATGATGCCGGGGAAGCCGACCGTCGCCGTCGTGGGTCCGGGGGCGATCGGCACGACGTGGCGGCGGCGCTGCACGAGGTCGGCCGTACCCCGAGGATGTGCGGCCGCCCCGCGCGTGCACGCCTGGAGCTGCACTCGGCAGAAGGTCGCGTCGTCGTGTCGGGGCCGGTGCGGGTCGACCCGGCACAGGCCGGCGGCGCGGTCGACCTCGTCCTGCTCGCCGTCAAGTCGACGCAGCTCGAGGCGGCGGCACCGTGGCTGACGGCGCTGTGCGGTGCGGACACCGTCGTCGGTGTCCTGCAGAACGGCGTCGAGCAGGAATCGATGGTCGCGCCGCACGTGCCCGGCGTGCGGGTCATCCCCTCGGTCGTGTGGTTCCCCGCCCAAGCACAGCCCGACGGTTCGGCGTGGCTGCGTGGCGAAGCGCGCCTCACGCTGCCGGACGCGCCGGCATCCCGCGTGGTGCTCGAGGCGCTGCGCGGCACTCGGTGCTCGGTCGACCTGGCCGCGGACTTCACGTCCGTCGCGTGGCGCAAGCTGCTGCAGAACGCGGTCGCCGGGCTGATGGTCCTCACGGGCCGCCGCGACGGCATGTTGCCCGGGCCGATGTCGCCGAGCTGTCCTTGGCCTACCTCCGGGAGTGCCTGGCGGTCGCCCGGGCCGAGGGCGCGGTCCTGAGCGACCAGGTGCCGCAAGAGATCGCCGACGGTTTCCGGGCGTACCCCGCCGACGTGGGTACCTCCATCCTCGCGGACCGCGAAGCCGGCCGGCCGCTCGAGTGGGACACCCGCAACGGTGTCGTGCTGCGCCGCGGCCGGGCGCACGGCGTCCCGACGCCGATCAGCCAGCTGGTGGTGCCAATCCTCGCGGCCGCCGGCGACGGCCCGGCTGACCCCTGGCGTCTCGCGCCGTTCCTCCTCCACCATGATCGACGGCGCGTGGTGTTGCCTGACCGCCTGACGCTGCGGGCCGACCACGGCCAGGTCGGCCACCCCCGGGCGGCAGGTACGGGCCTGGTCGCGCCGATCACGCCCGCGGGTTCGCGCACCGTGGACGAATGCGCACTCGCCGTGCCGAGCCAGGCGGCGGCCGGGATCTTGTCGGCCGGCAGGTGAAGTGGCGGAACTCGCGACGGCGTTGCGGGCGTCGGACGGGTTTGCTGATGTCGAATGCCGCGCGAGCTCCTGGGCGTCGCGTGCCGCGAGGGTGAACCCGGTCCGCGGTCGACGTCCGTCCCTGCTCACGTGGGGTGCCGCACCGAGCGCGGCGCCCGGCGTGCCGGAGTCGTCTATCGCCGCACGCACGGTGACCGCGGGCGGCCTGCACAATGGGCGGGGTGGGAGTTTTCCTGGGGTTGCTGTCCGCGCTGAGCTACGGCGCTTCCGACTTCGTCGCCGGCGTGGGCGGGCGCCGCAGCGACCCGAACGCGATCGCGGTGCTCGCGCAGCCGTGGAGCCTGCTGGCGGCACTCGTCGCGGTGCTGGTGACGGGGCCCCGGTTTCCGGTGCCGGCCGAGCTGGTGTGGGGTGCGGTGAGCGGGGTCGGCACGGCCGTCGGGACGTTCGCGCTGTACCGGGGCCTCGCGACGGCGCGGATGAGCGTGGTCGCGCCCGTGTCGGCGGTGCTGGCGGCGGCGTTGCCCGCCCTCGTCGGCTTCGCCACGGGCGACCGGCTGTCGTGGCTGTCGTGGGCCGGGATCGTGCTCGTGCTGCCGGCCATCGCGCTCGTGTCGCAGCACGTCGGCGACGAGCCGCAGCGGCGGCGGTCCGGCGCCGTGGAGGGGATCATCGCCGGGGCTGGGTTCGCGCTGCTCTTCATCGGCCTCGACCGGGCGGGCACGGGCGCGGGCAGCTGGCCGCTCGTGACCGGTCAGGCGGTCGGGACGGTGCTGCTGGTCGCCGCGGCGTTCTGGTTCCGGCCGCAGCGGGGCTCCCTGCCGCGCGCCTTCTGGCCCGCGACGGCAGGCGGCGTCCTCGGCGGCGCGGCCAACCTGCTGTTCGTCGCGGCGACCGGGGCCGGGCAGCTGGCCGTCGTGGCGGTGGTCACGTCGCTGTACCCGGCGATCACGATCATCCTGGCGCGGGTGCTGCTGCACGAACGCTGGAACCGCACGCAGGCCACCGGCCTCCTCATCGCGGCGGCGGGCGTCACTGCGATCACGCTGGGCTAGCGGTCAGGGCGGTTGCCGCGCTGTGTGACGTCGGATCGATCGGCCCGCGGCCGGCGGCGCCGTCCGGAGGCCATGAGCTCCCTGCCGTGACCGGAATCCGTTCGCTCGGCTTGCGTCCGAGCGCCCTCGACTACAGCCGCCACCCCGGTCTCGACGAGGCGACCCTGCCGGCCCGCATCGCCGCCGCCGAAGCGGCGCTGCGCGACGCGGGTTTCGGCATCGTCTCCTTTCTGGTTCCTGCCGATCCGGACGAGGCGGCGCAGCGGGTCCGCGCCGTGGTGGCCGCGAACCCGCCGCGCGTCGCCATCATCGGCGGGGCCGTGCCGATGGCGGCGGAGCACACGCTGCGGTTCGAGCGCGTGGTGAACCTCCTCACGCGGCTGGTCCCCGGGATTGCGTTCTGCTTCACCACGTCCCCGGAAACCACCACCGACGCGCTACGCCGGGCGGCCGGCTGACCGAGCCGGCCGCGCGGCGAGCCACGACTCCAGGGCCACCACGACGTCCTCGAACTGGTCATCGAACGTCGTTCGCGGCAGCGAACCCTCGCCGAAGGACCGCCACAGTCCCGCGAGCCGGTCGATGAGGTTGCCGAACTCGATCAGGACGCCGGCCAGTTCCAGGCCCGGCAACGACGGCTTCCCCACCTCGAGGGTCCACGTCGTCGTCAGCGCGTCGACGGTAATGGCGCGCCCAGCCTACGTCTCCCCGCGTCGCGACACCCGCTCGTCGGCCGCGAGCAGATATCCAGTACTTCCGAGTTCGTCACCTGCATCGGCCACTCTCCGGTCGCACGTTCCGCCAAGCCCTTGTCGCGGTCACCTTTCCTGGCGTCGCAAGCGGACTTCAGCTCACGTGGGGCCGGTGCCCGCGTTCCTGGTGCGGCACCTCCTGTCCGCTCGTCGGCGCCGTCGGCTTGGGGAGCTGGGCCACCTCGTACTGCGCGAGGGTGTAGACGCCCGATGTGTCCGGCAGGACGGGCGGGGCCTTGCGGGAGTCGGTGAAGCGGAAGACCGACGTCAGGTCCCCGACTGTCTCGCGGCGCCACGCGGAGATGTTGGGCTCCGCGACGCCCGTGATCTTTTCCAGCAGCCGCAGCTGGGAGGTGTGGTCGAACGTCTCCGAGCTGACCCAGCCGCCCGCCGTCCAGGGCGAGACGACGATGCAGGGCACGCGGTAGCCGAGGCCGGTGGGCAGGCCGCCGCCCTTGATGCCGCTCGGTGAGGTGGCCGTGACGAACTCGCCGGGCGTGCCGGCGGGCGGCGTGGGCGGCAGGACGTGGTCGAAGAGGCCGTCGTTCTCGTCGTAGGACAGGATGAACACCGTCTTGGCCCAGACCTCCGGGTTGGCGGCGATGGCGTCGATCTTGCTCGCGACGAACGTGGCGCCCGCGGCGGGCAGGTTGGCCGGGTGCTCGTCGTAGGCGCTGGGCGGCAGCAGCCAGCTGACGGTGGGCAGCTGGTCGTTCATCGCGTCGTACTCGAACTGGCCCAGCGGCGTGGTCTTCATGGCTTGCTCGTACAGCGGGTCGCCGGGCTTAGCGTCGTGGTACTGCTTGATCGCGGAGAACGGCGGCAGACCCGTCGCGCCGCCCGGCGAGTGGTAGACCTTCCAGCTGACGCCCGCTTCCGTGAGCCGCTCGGGGTAGGTCTTGAACGTGAAGTGACCGTCGGGCACCTTCCCGGTCTCGAGCGACGGCCCGCCGAACTGCGCGTCGGCGTCGATGGTGCCCGAGAGCCACATGTAGCGGTTCGGCCAGGTGGGGCCCAGCACCGAGCAGTGGTAGGCGTCGCAGATGGTGAACGCGTCGGCCAGCGCGTACTGGAACGGGATGTCCTCGCGGGTGAAGTAGCCCATCGTGTAGGGGCTCTTGGTGGCGCCGTCGGCCGCGAGGTGGGCGGGCAGCCAGTTGTCCATCTTGCCGCCGTTCCACGCCTGGTGCTGCACGCCCCACGCGTGGCTCGTCGACGGGATCGCCTGCGCCGCGCTGATCTTCGTGTTGAGCCGGTACGGCAGCAGGTAACCGTCCGGATTGGACGGATCGGGCTGGTGGAACACCGACTGGCCGTTCGGCAGCCGCAGCGCGCGCGGGTCGTCGAACCCGCGAACCCCCGACAGGGTCCCGAAGTAGTGGTCGAAGCTGCGGTTCTCCTGCATCAGCATCACGACGTGCTTGATGTCACCCAGCTTCGCCCCGCTCGGCGGCGGCGACGCCAGCGCGGTGCGCACGTTGGGCGGCAACACCGTCGCGGCGGCGGCCAGCCCACCGGCCGCCGCGGCGGCACCGAGGACTCTGCGGCGGGTCAGGCCGTGTCCGGCCTCCGGGGAGGTGCTCATCGAAAATCCTTCCGGCTTCGGGGAACCGTGGTGGGAACCCAGCCAGAGTTGTCGCGGCGGTTGAGCGCGGGGGGTTCCGGTGTGTGGCCCGGGATTGAACTTCGGTTGAACCCCTCAGACGCTGTCCGGACAGCGTCGCTGAGGGGTTTGCCGTGTTTGCCGGTTACCTGCCAGCCACAGCGGTACCTGCGCGACCGGGAGTTCGCCGGCCCGATCCTGTGTGACGCCGACCGGTACTCCGGCAAACGGCGGATCAGCGCCTGCCGTGGCACGTACCCCGCGTGGTCCCGGCGCCAACGCGAACCGGGCCTGCTTCCGCTCACCGACTCGGGTTACCTGGCACCTCGCGACATCAACGGCCTCCGCTCGATCCTGCGCTCCGCCGCCAGGCAACCCGAACCCACGTCGCCGTGCTTCCCCTGGCTGCCCGGTGGTTTGCGACGGCGGCGATCGGCACCGCCCTCGGCACCGAGATCAACCGTCACGCCGTCCCCTTGGCGCTGGTCCTGGAGCACGGCAACGACCCCTGCGGCACTCAGTTCGTCGTCCGCGGTGTTCTCCGGCTGCTGGAAGCGAGCGTTGTCCCCGTGCTCCTGCTGCGGTGCGACCTCTCCGCGATCGGCGCGCCCCGCCACGGCGCACACGCCGCCGCTATGGGCACCACCGGCTCGCTGCGCCACCTCCACCCCATCAGGGCGGGCCCGGCCGCACCTCTCGTCCGGAGATTCGGCATTCGTGCCGGCGCTGCTCGGCTACCACAGGTACGAAACGTGCCGGCGCATCTTCACGAACACCCCGGCGATCGACCAGCTGTGGTCGTGCGCCTGCGCGGTCTGCGCAGGTCGCACCCCCCTCGAGCTCGAGCACGCGGACGATCCGAAGGCCGCCGCGTTCCTGCACTCGGCGCACTGCCTGCTCGGCATGAATGCCGAGATCGCGCGCCACGCAGCAACCCGCGAGCAACGTATCAGCGCGTGGCACGAAGCGTGCAGCCACGCGCTGGTCGTCCACGACCAAGTCACGGAGGGGTTCGACCGGCCGGCCGAACCCCGGAATCTGCACGCGTGGACCGTCGTCACCAGGGACCCGTTGCCGCGGCGGGGAACGATTCCGCCGCAGCCGGTCAGTGAGCCTGTTCCAGCCACCCGATGACCAGCTCGGCGAGCTCGTCGCTGTTGTCCTCGCTCATCAGGAGGTGCCCGTTGCCCGTGTGGGCCGCGTCGTCGAGATAGCGGTGCGTGACGGCGGCGCCGAGGTCCGCGAGCCACCGAGCCGTGGCGGCATCGGCTTCCCGTGGGTGGTCGGTGTCGTGATCGCCGGTCAGCACGAGGGCCGGGGTGCCGGGTACGGGGCCCGCGGTGCGGAGCTGGCGGCCGTCGACGTTCTGGCGTTCGGAGAGAAGCCCGGCGGGGATGGGGACGAGCTGGCGGCGGAACGCGTCGAAGGCACCTGACGGAAACCGCGTGCTGGCACCGATCATCTTCGTGCGAGCGAACGCCTCGGTGGGCCACCAGAGACCACGGCGAGGGAGGCGCCAGCGCAGGTACTCCCCCTGGATTTCGAGTTCGTCGGGAGTCGACCGGAGCACGGTGGGTTCCGGCTGGATGTCGCCTGGTGGGCCGGGGGCGAGGGCGACGAGGGCGGATAAGTGCGCGGAATGCGTGGCCAGCAAACGGAACCCGAACGGGCCGGACATGGAGTGCACGATGAGCACAACCGGCGACTCCTGCTCCTGAAGCAGCCGGCCGAGCGCAGCGCACACCAGCTCACCCGTCACGTCGTCCGGCGTGACGGTGGCGCTGCGGCCGGTGCCGGGCCAGTCCGGCACCAGCACGCGGTAACCGCGGGCGGCGAACGCCGGCGCCCAGCCCGGGCGACCGTCCGGAGTGGACAGGTAGCAGGCCCCGGTGAGGCTGCCGCCGTGGACGAGGACGGCGGTGCCCGCCGGCGGGCCGTCCGGGAGCAGCTCATCGTAGTACAGCGAGCCCGAAAAGCTCATGCGATCGCCTTGAGCAGCGCGTCGGCGAGCTCTCCGGGGTTGGTCAGCATGGCTTCGTGGCTGCCCGCACACGAGACGATCCGCGGGTTCGCGAGCCGAGCCGCCGCTGCCTGGTAGACGGTCTGCGGCACCGCTTGGTCCTCCAGCAGGTACACGTAACTGCTCGCCACCCCCGAGGTGAAGAACCGCGACAGCCGCACCGGTTCGGTGAACCACCCGAACGGCGTGGGCACCAGCCGCGCGGTGACGGCGTCCGCGGTGGCGGCGTCGGCGTCCTGCATGAACGACGCCGACCACAACGCGGGCGGCAGGTCGATGGTGTTGTCGGCGGACTGCTCGGCCAGCGCGCGCACTCCGGAGACGAGTTCGGCCGGCAGCACGTCGTTGATGCACTCGCCGTCCAGCAGCACCCACGCGTCGACGAACACTGTGCGCTCGACGCGGCCGGTCAGGCGCTCGGTGACGAGCTGGATCACCGGGCCACCGCCGCTGTGGCCGACGAGGACGAAGCGGTCGAAGTCCGCCAGCTGCCGGACGAGGTCGTCGACCATCGTGGTGAGGGTGACGCCGGCGCGGTCCACCGGACCGTCCTCCAGTCCGCGCAGCGTGGGCGCGAACACCTCGTGACCGGCCGCGCGCAGGTGGTCGGCGACGGCGTCCCACGCCCAGCCGCCCTGCCAGCCGCCGTGCACCAGAACGAGCTTCATGACTGATCCTCCATTGTGGACTACAAGGGCTCCCGCAGACCGGCCGGCAGAGCCCGCGCGTGGCCGACGGAGACGGGATCGGCGGAAGTGCCGAGGTAGTGCCGGCTCACGTCCTCGTCGGCGAGCAGCGCCGCGGCCGTGTCAGTGCGGGTGATGGTGCCGTTCTCCATCACGACGCCGTGGTCGGCGATCGCGAGGGCCGCGGCGGCGTTCTGCTCCGCGAGCAGGATCGTCACGCCGTCGCGGGCGAGTTGCCGGAGCACACCGAGGATTTCCGTGACGAGCAGCGGCGCGATCCCCAGCGACGGCTCGTCCAGCAGCAGCACCTCCGGCTCCCGCACCAGAGCCCGCGCGATGGCGAGCATCTGCTGCTGTCCCCCGGACAGCAGGCCCGACTGGCGGTCCGCGAACTCCCGCAGCACCGGGAACAGCGCGTACACGCGCTCCAGCCGCCCCGATTCACCGCGGCTGCCCAGCCCGACCCGGAGGTTCTCCGCGACGGTCAGATCCCCGAACAGCTGCCGCCCGGCGGGAACGAGGCACACTCGTCGGCGGGCCACGTGGTGCGCGGCGAGGCCGGTGACCGGTGAGCCGCCGAGCGTGATCTCGCCCTTCGCCGGGCGGTGCAGGCCCGCGATGCACTTCAGCAGCGTCGTCTTGCCCGCGCCGTTTGCGCCGATCATCGCGACCATCGTGCCGTCCGGCACCTCGCACGAGACGTCGTGCAGCACACGGGTGGAGCCGTAGCGGGCGTCGAGCCCGCGGACGGTCAGGTTCATGGCTTCGCTCCCAGGTAGGCCTCGATCACGGCGGGGTCCGCCTGCACCCCCTGCGGCACGTCGTCAGCGATCACGCGACCCGCGTCGAGAACGGTGACGTGGTCGCTGACGGTCATCACGAGCTCGATGTTGTGCTCGATCACCACGAGCGAAATCCCGCCGGCGCACACCGCCCGCAGCGCCGCGGCGAGCTCGCCGGTCTCCGTATCGTCGAGACCCGCGGCCGGTTCGTCCAGCAGCAGCAACGTCGGGCCGCCCGCGAGGCCGCGCGCGACCTCGACGAGCCGTTGCGCGCCCGCCGGCAGCTCCCCCGCCGGCCGGTCCGCGAACGCCCCGAGTTCCAGGAACTCCAGCAGCTCGTCCGCGCGGCGGCCGAGCGCGCGTTCCTCGCGGCGCGTCCGCGGCAGCCGCAGCCCGTCGGACAGGAACCGCGCGCGGGTGAAGCGGTAGCCGCCGAGCATCACGTTCTCGCGCACCGTCAGCGTGCCCACCAGGCGCGCGGACTGGAACGTGCGCGCGAGACCGAGCGCGGGCAGCCGGTGCGGCCGGATACCGGTGATGTCGCGGCCGGCGAACTCGACGCGACCCGCGTCGGGTGCGGTGAAGCCGGTCATCAGGTCCAGCAGCGTCGTCTTGCCGGCGCCGTTCGGGCCGATGATGGCCCGCACCGTACCCTCCGCGACGGTGAAGCTGACGTTGTCGACAGCCGTGACCCCGCCGAAGCGGCGGGTCAGGCCGTGGACGGCCAGCAGCGGGGTCTCGGTCGTCATCGCTGCGCCGCCTTCTTGACGGTGCCCCAGATCCCCCGGGGCAGGTAGGTGATCACGAGGATGAGCACGACGCCGGCCACGAACGGCGACCACGACGCGAAACTCTGCCCGACCTCCGGCAGCCCTTGGATCACGAGCGCACCCAGCAGCGGCCCGACGATCGTGCGGGCGCCGCCCAGCGCGAGCATGATCACGATGCTCAGCGCCACCGTCACGCCGACGACTTCCGGCGAAATGAACCGCAGGTAGTACGCGTAGAGGCTGCCACCGAGTGAGGCGTAGACGGCGGAGACCACGAACGCGCCGGTCTTGTAGCGCGAGGAGTTGATGCCGAGCATCGTCGCGGCCGCGGGGTCGGCGGCGATCGCCGACAGCGCGCGCCCGGTCTGCGACCGCTGCAGATTGCCGACGAACCACGCGCCGAGCCCGCACACCACGAGCAGCAGGTAGTAGTTGGCCTGGTCGCTGAAGACGTCGAACGTGCCCAGCCGCAGGCTCGGCACCCCCACCAGCCCCGACGGGCCGCCGGTGAACCCGGTGAGCCCGGAGGCCAGCGACTCCGTGATCACGGCGAGCCCGAGCGTCGCGAGCGCGAGGTAGTAGCCGCGCAGCCGCAGGAACACTGTGCCGAGCCCGGCTGCGACGCCGGCGGAGACGACCGCCATCACGACCATCGCGACGAGGGTCGGCCAGTGCCAGCGCAGGGTGAGCAGGCCCGCGCCGTAACCGCCCAGCGCCATGAACAGTGTCTGGCCCAGCGAAACCTGCCCGGCGTAGCCCATGAGCAGGTTGAGCCCGAGCACGATCAGGAAGAAGATCCCGGCGATCACGAGCAGGCCCAGCCAGCCGGGCACCAGCATCGGCAGCACGAGCGCGACGACCACGCCGAGCGCCACCAGGGCCAGGCGTGCGGGCGAACGGCCGGGCCGTGGGCGCGACGCGATCGCGGTGGTGGGAGTGGTTCGTTCCTGCGTGGTCATCGGCGCACCTCGCTCGTCTTCCCCAGCAGCCCGGTCGGTCGCACGAGCAGGAGCACGATGAGCACCGCCATCGCGATCACCTGCGCGAGGTCACCGCTGGTGTAGCGGCTGAACAGTCCTTGCAGCAGCCCCAGAACCAGCCCGCCGACGACCGCGCCGGCCGTGCTGCCGAGCCCGCCTGCGACCGCCGCGATGAACCCGGCGACCGCGTACGGCGTGACGGTGGAGAACTGCAGGAACGTCGCCGGGATGACCGTGGTGCCCGCGAGCGCGGCCATGGCTCCGGCGATGCTGAACGCGAGCAGCCGCACGCGCCCGACGTTGATGCCCTGCAACGAGGCGGCTTCGGGGTTGCTCGCCGTGGCGCGCATCGTCAGGCCCAGGTTCGTGCGCTGCACCAGGAACCACAGCGCCACGACCGTGAGGACGAGCGCGCCGATGATCCACAGGTACTGCGAAACGATGCGGACCCCGCCGATGGTGATGGCCGTGTCCCCGCTGAACGGCTGCATCGTGTAGGGCAGATTGCCCCACGCGAGCAGCAGCAACCCGCCGATCGCCTGCAGCACGCCGACGGTGACCAGCAGCATCCGGTCCGGCGTGGCCCGTGCGGCGGCGGGTGCCATCACGAGGCGTTCGACGCCGGCCATCAGGAGCGCGAACAACGGCACCACGATCACGACCGTGACCAGCGGCGGCACACCCAGCCACTGCTGGATCGACACGGCCAGGAGGGCGGCGAGGACGACGAAGCCGCCCTGGGCGAGGTTGATGATGCGGCTGATCGAATAGACGAGCGAGACGCCCAGCGCGATCAGCGCGTACACGGCCCCGTCGGCGAGACCGCCGATGAGGACCTGGATCAGTCCGGTCATGGTCGAGCTCATCTCCCGACGAAGGTCAGCCGGCCGTTCACCGCGCGCACGATGCCGACGTCCTCGGCGTCGATGCCGCGGTGGTCGTCCCGGGCGAAGGTGTAGGTGCCGACGACGCCGGACACCCCGCGCAAGCTCTCGAGCGCGTCGCGGGCGTGGGTCACGTCGCCGTGGGCCTTCTCGAGAGCCTGCGCGACGAGGAGCACCCCGTCGTAGGCGACGCCCGGGCCGAAGTCCGGGTCGGCGCCGTAGCGGGCGCGGAACTCGTCGTGGTAGCCGCGTTCCAGCTGCTGCACCGGGGCGCCCGGGTTCTGCTGCTGCCACCAGAAATCACGCGTCGCCGGGATCAGCAGCGTGTCCGGCGTGTAGTCGGCGATGCGGCGCAGGAAGGCGTAGGTGAGGTTGCCGTCGGTGGTGGCGACGGGCAGCTTCAGCCCCATCTGATCGATCCCCTTGAACGCGACACCCGCAGCCGCGCCGCTGCTCCAGACCACGAGCGCCTGCGGTTTGCCGGCGGTGGCGGCCTGCAGCTGCGACGTCACCGAAACCGCGCTGGGGCTGTAACTCGCCTGCCCCACCACGGATACACCGGTGTGCGCCGCGGCTTGCTGGACGGCGTGCGCGCCGTCGAGACCGCTCGCGTCGGTGGTGTAGATCAGCCCGACGCGGGTGAGGCCCTGGCCCTTCCAGTAGGCGAGCAGCCGGTCGGCGAGCGTGGCGGTCGGGGCGCTGGCCGACCACTGGTACGAGCCGGGTTTCGGCTTCACGCCGGGCGACAGGCAGTAGTCGATCAGCTGCGCGCTGGTGGCCAGGGGAATCACGGCCTGGCACGGCCCGGACAGCGACGGCCCCACGAGCGCGTCGACACCGCCCAGCATCTTGCGCGTCTGCAGCACGGCTTGGGCGGGGTTGCTCTGGTCGTCCGCGGTGCGCAGGCGCAGCTGCTTGCCGTTGACGCCGCCGCGGGCGTTGATCTGGTCCACCGCCAGCTGCGCGCCCTGCAGCTCGCCGACGCCGAGCTGGCTGCCGGTCCCGGTCTGGCTGGTGATGAGCCCCAGGGTGTACGCGCCGGAGTCCCCGGACGCGGCCGACGCGGAACACCCGGCGGCCCCGAGGGCGATCGCTGCGATCAGGGCGCCGAGGCGGCGCCGCGGCGGGGACTCTCGCGGCGAGGAGGAGAACTGAACAGCAACGGTC
Source organism: Amycolatopsis sp. FDAARGOS 1241 (assembly GCF_016889705.1). Classification (NCBI taxonomy): domain Bacteria; kingdom Bacillati; phylum Actinomycetota; class Actinomycetes; order Pseudonocardiales; family Pseudonocardiaceae; genus Amycolatopsis; species Amycolatopsis sp. FDAARGOS 1241. The sequence continues at coordinate 3,660,128 of NZ_CP069526.1, read as the reverse complement.
ATGGTTCACCAGTTTCTTCTGCGATGAAGAAGCGCGCTCTGTCTAACAGAGGTTGTGGTCGGGGTCAAGACGCACGGGCAACGGGCCGAGGGTGGCGCCCCGGGGTGAGGCCACGCCCCGGCGGCGTCTCGCGCGCACGGAGCCCGTCTCTGCCGTCGAACCGGCGGGCTTTGCCCACCCACCGCGACGAAGAAGCGATCGACGACACCCCCGCGCGAGTGTCCGTCCGGACCCGAGAAGCTGATCACCGCTCGGCCGGATCGTCCGGTTGCCGTACGCTTCTGCTATGAAGAAGCCTGCTCTCGACGCCGCCGGTGCCCACTCGCCTGCACCGCAGTACCCGATCGATTCGGTGGACAAGGCTCTTCGGATCCTCCTGCTGCTGGGGGATCGCCCCGAGCTGCGGATGACGGACGTGGCGGAGTACCTGGGGGTGGCGTCCTCCACCGCGCACCGGCTGCTGGCGATGCTGCAGTACCGCGGCTTCATCCGGCAGGACTCGCGCACGAAGGCCTACCGGCCCGGCACGTCGCTCACCGCCGTCGCGTTCGCGATCCTGCAACGGTTCGACGTGCGCGAGACGCTGCGGCCGTTCCTGGAGAAGCTCAACAGCGAGCTCGCCGAGACCGTGCACCTCGCGATCCTCGACGGCACCACCGTGCGCTTCATCGAAGCCCTCGAAAGCCCCCGCGCGGTGCGGGTCGCCTCGCGGCTCGGGCAGGCCATGCCGGCCAACTGCACGTCGACGGGCAAGGCGCTGCTCGCGGAGTTCTCCACCGACGACCTGCGCCGCATGTACCCCGGCGAGCAGCTGGAGACGCTCACGCCCAACTCGATCGGCACCCGAAGCGAGCTGGAGCTGGAGATCGACGGCGTGCGCCGGCGCGGGTACGCGACCAGCAACGAGGAAAGCGAGGAAGGCGTCGCGTCGGTCGCTGTCGCCTTCCCCGCCGGGAACCTCCCGGTGCGGCTCGCGATCAACGTGTCGCTGCCGGTGGGGCGGCTCTCGCGCGCGGAGGTGCGGCACATCGGCGAGCGGCTCAAGGAGACGATCGCCGAGGCCGCACCACTCCTGCACTAGCCCGGCGTGCCGAGCCGCGCCAGCTCGTGGCTCCACGCGACGCCTTCGTTGAACGCCGGGCCGATGTCGGGCAGCTCGGCCAGATCCTCGGGCGGCAGGTCGGTGAGCTGCCCGCCCGCGCTCACCACGGACAAGGCCATCCGCGCGATCGTGTCGACCGACACCGCCCGCAGCACGGCTTCCTGCACCGATCCGCCGCTGCTCGTGAGGCCGTGCCCGCGCAGCAGCACGACCGGACGGCCCGCCATCGCGGCCACCATCTCCCCCGCCAGCGTCCGGTTCCGCACCAGCACGCCGCGCGGGTACACCGGCACGCCGCCGGCCGCGAGGTGCGCGCCGGGGATGTCGTACGCGCCGATGATCGGCCGGATCGCCAGCCCCGCCAGGTCGGCCGCCACCACGGCGGGTGGGTGCGCGTGGACGACGGCCGTCACCGCCGGATCGGTCCGCAGCACCTCCGTATGCAGCGGCAGTTCCTTGGGCGCCCACCAGCCGTCGAGTTCCCCGGGCGCCGCGGCCGCGCCGTCGAGGTCGACGAGCCGGATGTCCTCGGGTGTCGTCCAGGCGAGCCCGCGCTCGCGCGGTCCCCGGCAGCGCACGAGCAGGCGATTCTCGTCCACGCGCAGGGAAACGTGCCCGAGGAACCCTTCGGCCAGGCCGCGGGCGGCGAGCACGCGGCAGGCGTCGGACACCAGCTGACGCTCGTCCGCGTACCCGCTCATGCCGCACCCACCGGCGTGATCAGCTTGTCCAGCACGGAAAGTCCTTCCTCGTAGGGGGTTCCCGCGGCGATGAGGCGCCGCGCGTTGACGAGCAGTTTCGGCCAGTTCACGGTGACCACGGCCGAAAGCGCGCCGCTGCTGCGGTAGAGCGCGGCGAACCGCGGCGGGTCGGCCGCCGGGTCGCCGGCCAGCTCGAACCCGTCGGCCCGCTGCGGCCGTCCGGCGATCTGGATCTTCCAGTCGTACTGGTCGCTCCACACGTATTCGGTCGGCCGGTACGCCACCGGCGCCGCGGGGTGGGTGATGGTGCGGGCCACACAGGCGGCCTGCTCGACCGCGTTCGTCCAGTGCTCGACGCGCACGTGCTCCCCGTGGCCGCCGTGGAACCAGCGCGCGACGTCGCCGACCCCGAAGATCTCCGGGTGCCCGGTGGCGCGGCAGTACTCGTCACACACGAGCCCGTCGGCCAGCTCCAGGCCGGAACCGGTCAGCCAGCCGACGGCCGGGACCGCGCCGATGCCGACGACCACCGTGCCGGCCGGCAGCACCGTCCCGTCGGTGAGGGTCACCTCGAACGCGCCGGCCCGGCCGGTGACGTCCCGCACCGCGGTCCCGAAGCGCGTTTCGACGCCGTGGCGGCGGTGCACCTCACCGACCAGCCGGCCCACCTCGTCGCCGAGCACCCGTGCGATCGGGGCCGGCAGCGGGTCGACGATCGTCACCGCCCGGCCGGCGGCGTGTGCCGTGGCCGCGACCTCCGCGCCGATGAACCCACCGCCGACGACCACGACCGGGCCATCCTCGGCGAGCGCCGCACGCAGCCCCGCACCGTCCACAAGGGACCGCAGCACGTGCACCCCGGGGGCGGGCCACGGCGACGGTCTCGCCTCGGCACCGGTGGCGACGACGAGGGTGTCGTACGCGACCCGAGTGCCGTCGGCCAGCTCGACCTCGCGGGCGGCCGGGTCGAGCCCGGTGGCCGCCACGCCGAGCCGCAGCTCGATCGCGGCGGCGGCCGCCTCCTCCTCGCTCAGCAGCGCGAGCCGCGGGTGCTCCCACGCGCCGGAGAGGAACTGCTTGGACAGCGGCGGTTTGTCGTACGGTGGGTGCGGCTCGGCTCCGATGAGGACGATGCGGCCCGCATGCCCTTCCGCCCGCAGCGCCTGCGCCGTGCGCACGCCGCCGACCGACGCGCCGACGATCACGACGGTGCCGCTCATCCGTCCACCACGGCGAGCGCCTTGACGGGGCAGCTGCGCGCAGCCGCTTCGACGCGGGCGCGGTCGGCGTCGGGAATGGTTTCGGTCAGCAGGACCACCTTGCCGTCGTCGTCGATGTCGTAGACATCGGAGGCGGTGGTGAGGCAGTTGCCGTAGCCCTGGCAGAGACCGGTGTCGGCGGTGAGTTTGGCCATCGCTGTTTCCGTTCGATTGACAGTGGTTCAGGATCGTTTGCGGGGCGCGGACACCCCGATGCCGCCGTCGGGATGAACGGCGTGGCCGGTGATGCCGCGGGCGCGGTCGGAGGCGAGGAACACGTAGCTCCACGCGTGGTCCTCGCCGCTGAGCGCCACGTGCAGCGGGACGCGCGCGGCGAGTTCTTCGGCTCGGCGCGGGGTGTCGCCGAGACTGCGCTCGGCCGTGCCGAGGCTCGGCAGACCGCGCAGGTCGGTGCCGAGGGTGCCGCCGGGTGCCACGCCGTTCACCCGGACCTCCGGCGCGAGGTCGTGCGCGAGCGCGGTGACGAGGCCGCGCACGGCGAACTTCGAGGACAGGTAGAGCACGCCGCCGCGCCCCGGGTAGTACGACGACGTCGACTCGGTCAGCAGCACCACCCCGCGACCCGAGCGCTTCAACTCGGGCAGCGCGGCCTTCACCGAGTGCAGGTGGCTTTTGACGTTGGTGCGGAACATCTCGTCGAACGCGTCGTCGAGCACGCCGGCGTCGAGGTCCTCGATGCTGCGGTAGAAGTCGAACACGCCCACGCAGCTGACCAGCACGTCCAGTCCGCCGAACGCGGTCACCGCGGCCGCGACCGCCGCGTCGTTGGCCGCCCGAGTCGTGGCGTCCCCGACGGTGACCGGTACGTCCGGAGCCTCGGCCACGAGCACCTTCGCCTTGGCCGCGTCGCGTTCGAGCACGGCCACGCGCGCGCCTTCCTCGCGGAACGCGTCGACCACCGCGCGCCCGATCCCGGAGCCGGCGCCGACGACGAGGGCGCGGCGGCCGTCCAGCCAGCCCGTCACGACTCGTCCTCCGCCGGCACGAGCGGGCCGAAGGGGTGGCCGATCATGGCGGAGAACGTCTCGGTGTTCTGCCAGGTCAGTGCCTCCAGCTCCAGCGGGCACAGCGCCACCCACTGGCCCGACTTGGGCGACTCGACCAGCAGCCGGGCGCCGTTGCGGGTTTCGACGCGCCGCACCACGATCTCCGCGAACTCGTTGCCGAGCCGGATGACCTCGCCGGTGGTGTGCGCGATCAGTTCGTCGTGTTCCGCGGCAGCCGCGGCCGCCGCGCGGGCGGCCTCGGCCTCGCCTTCCCACGAGAGCGTCACAGGAAGATCGCCAGGTTCTGCATGCGGATCACGGAGTCGTCCACGAGGATCGTGCGCCGCGCCAGCAGCCAGCCGTCGGGACCGCGGCGCAGCAGGTCCTCGCGGCCGGCCGAGACGATCGAGCCGGGCAGCACGTCGCCGCGGCTGCGGAACAGCAGCGTCGCCGATTCCACGACGAGGTGGTCCGGGTCGTCGGCGGCGAACGTGCGAACGTTCGAGAGGTGGTGCCGCAGCCGCGACGGCGGGTCCTCGGTCCACGCGTGCTCGGTGAGGAACCGGGCTACGCGGCGCGACAGCGAGTACTTGTCCTCGTCGAAGTGGGCCATGCCCGGTGCGGTGTCGAACCCGGCGCCGAGCGCGGTGGTGACGCGCACCGGCATCAGGTAGTGGATGTCGTCGGTGAGCAGGGTGAGCCACTGCTCGTAGTCCTGGGCGTCGAGTAGCCAGGCCTCGTCGACGAGCCACTGGTGCGCCTGCAGGTGGCGCGCGTCGTCGAAGGGCAGGGGTCCGCCGGTGCGCTGGACGCGCGACGCGTGGGCGCCGAGCGCGGAGCGGCTGGAGTGGGTTCCGGTGGTCGTCGTGCCGGTCGTCATGCCTGCACCGCCTCGGCGTTGCGGGTGTTCTCGGCGCCGACTTCCAGGGTCGTGGGCGCCTTGACCGGCCGGTCGAGGTGGTCGGCCCAGCGGATGAGCAGTTCGCGCTGGTTGTACTCACCGTAGCCGGTGTGGGCGGTGCCCGGGCCGTGGAACTGCTCCGGGGTGAGAGCGGGGACGACCTCCGTGTCGTCCTCGAGGATGCCCATGCGGCTGTTGAGCTTGAGCCGCCGCGCCATCGAGCCGGCGGCCGTGTTGGTGAGCGAGACCCAGTTCTCGACGTCGTCCTGCTCGAACATGCCGGTGGAGCCGAAGCACATCAGATAGGCCTTGTAGGACAGGGCCTTGTACTCCTCGGGCGCCTCGGCGTCGACGGCGAACCAGGACAGGACCTCGGTCTCGTTCTCGCTGATGGGCTGCCACTGGCGGATCGAGATGAACGGCAGCACGTCGTCGGAGTCGGCGACGCGCGGCCAGTTGTGCACGAACGAGAGGTTCGGGAACACCGACGCCGCCGAGATCATGAAGCCGTCCTCGCCGATGACGCGTTGCTGCTCCTCGGTGAAGGTGGTCTTCATGCGGTCGACCATTTCCTGGGGGTAGCCGACGTAGCGCGTGCGCTCGTCGAACCCGCCCGGCGGCAGCTTGTAGGTGGTGCCACCGCCGTTGCCGGCCCAGTAGGTGGCGCCGTCCTTGCGCTTCTCCGCCTTGGGCTCGCGGAAGAGGCCGATCTCGACGACGGACGTGTGGGTCTGCGGCGTGTGGTACATGTCGCCGGCGAAGTTTTCCGCGCCGATCTTCCAGTTCGCCTTCACGCGCCACCGCTGCGGGCCGCGCAGTTCGATGCCGCTGGGGCTCTGCTTGGTGTAGAAGTCGAGGTAGAAGCGGAAGTCGCCGAGGAAGTCCGCCAGCGGTTCGGCATCGGGGTCGAGACTCACGAAGATCAGGCCGTTGTAGATGTCCAGGTTCGGCGCCGGCAGCAGCCGCTGCCCCTTGCGCTTGAACCCGGCCTCGCCGCCGTAGGCCTCCTGGTGGAAGGGCAGGCCCACGATGCGCCCATCGTTGCGGTACGACCAGCCGTGGTAGGGACACCGGAAGTGCGACGCATTGCCCATCTCCGCACGACAGACCTGCATCCCGCGATGCAGACACATGTTGAAGTGCGCGCGGATTTCCCCCTTCTCGTCGCGGGTGACGATGAACGAGTCATCCAGCACGCGCCGCACCACGTAGTCGCCCGGCTTCGCGATCTCCGACTCGTGGGCGACGAAAAGCCACGCCCGGCCGAACACGCGCTCCTTCTCCAGCTCGAAGATCTCCCGGTCGTTGTAGATGTGCGCCGGGATCATGCCCCGCCGCACGTCGGACAGGGTGCCGGACTGGTCCGTCATCGTCGACTCTCCTCAGGCCATCGCTGGCCGATCTCTGTCTAGCAGAACTAAGCTCTGATCAGTAGAGCAGGAGAAGAGACGACACGTCAACCGGCAAGGCGTCGGGGAGTCCTCGCCGGTTGACACGAGGAGGGGAACTGCCGGCGGCGGCGGAGAAATCAGTCCGAGAGTTCTTCGAGGCTCTTCGCCCGGGTCTCGATGCCCGCGAACGCCACGGTCAGCGTGCCGATCAGCGCGGCGCCGCCCAGGACGGCGAACACCAGGCCGCCACCGCCGGGCGCGCCGAGGAGGAAACCGAAGACCAGGGGTGACACGATGCTGGCGAGGCGGGCGAAGCTGCTCGTCAAGGACGTCGCGAAGCCGCGCATGCGGGTGGGGTACAGCTCGCCCGTGTACACGTACAGCGACGTTGCCGGGAAGATGATCCCGACGCCGATGACGATGCCCGTGGCGAAGAGGTACGGCCAGGTGGTGTTGCCCAGCAGGACGATGTTCACGAAGCCGAACAAGCCGCCGGCCACCGACAGCCCGAACCCGTAGGCGAGGGACCGCTTGCGCCCCAGGTGCTCGACGCACCAGGCGACGACGTAGCACATCAGGACCTGCATCGCGCCGAGGACGACGGTCAGGGTCAGCGAATACGTGGCGCTCAGCTTCCCCACCGACACGTAGATCGTGGGGAGCCAGGAGGAGTAGCCGTAGGTCACGAAGAAGGCCAGGAACCACAGGACGACCAGCAGGAGCGTGCGGCGCCCGTACTCGCCGCGCAGGACTTCGCGCGGGATGAAGGGCCGGTCTTCGGCGACGGGTGCAGGAGCGGGGGCGGGGGCAGGTCCTTCCCGGCCTCCACGCGTGACACGACGGCGTCGGCCTCGGCGAGCCGGCCCTGCTGGGCCAGCCAGCGCGGCGATTCGGCAGCGCGACGAGCCCGAGGACGACGACGATCAGCGGCAGCGCACCGAGCCCGAGCAGCACCCGCCACCCGGTGCCGGGCCCGAGCGAAGACGTGAGCAGCGGCGCGATCAGCGGCGCGAAGAACAGTCCCCAGCTGAACAGCGACTGGTAGACGACGCCGATCCTCCCGCGGCTCGTGCGGCCGAGGAACTCGTTCATGATCGTGCCGGCGATCGGCACCTCGGCGCCGAGCCCGATCCCCTGCAGCAGCCGGAACACGAGCAGGCTCTGCGAGCTCCACGCGAACGCGCAGAACACCGCGAGCACGCCGATGATCGCCAGCGACAGCAGGAACGTGCGCCGGCGCCCGACGCGGTCGCTGAGCAGGCCGACGGCGATCGCGCCGGCGAACTGCCCGAGGTAGCCGGCGCTGATGATCAGGCCGGCGTCGGCCAGGCTGATGCCGAACCCCTTCACCACCACCGGCAGGAGCACGGCGAGGGAGATGGCGTCGAACCCGTCGAAGAAGGTCCCGACGCCGACGAGCGAGGCGAGCCGGGCGTGGAACCGGCCGGCCGGAATGCGGTCGACGCGCGCGGCGATCTTGGCCGCCTCGCGCGCCCGCTCCGGTCCGGGCAGCGCGGCGGCCGGGAGCTGGGATCTCGTCATGGCTGTTCTCCCTTGACCGAAAGGCCGGGGCTACTTGAGGCCGAATTCCGCGGCCAGTTCGGAGATCTCGTCGTCCGGCCGTGTGGTGAGGTCGGTTCCACGCAGCAGCCGGGTGAGGTCGCCGATCTCCTGCCGGCGCGGGGCCGGAACCGGCGGGCGCATCAGCGGGTTGTCGATGAACCCGCGCAGCCACGTCGCGGCCTTGTACCGGATGTGCAGGCGGCCGAAGTCGGAGAAGATGTAGTCCTGCAACGCCGCCAGGCCGCCGCGCCAGATCTCGGTGGCCCGGGCGACGTCGCCCTTGCGCCACGCCGAGATGTGCTCGACCATCCGCTCCAGCGCGAAGTTGAACGACCCGGCGCTGGTGCCGTCGAGCGTGTCGTTGGCGAGGTTCTCGTGGAAGTACTTCCCGACCGCGCCGTAGATCCCGACCGGCCGCCCCGCGGCGCGCAGCACGCCGGCGATCTCGCGGAACCCGTCGTAGTTGTAGGTCATCTTCCAGCCGACGACCTGCGGCACCGCGGCGATGATCCGCCGCGTGACGTCCGCGGACAGCCCTGGGCCGTAGCGGGCCGAGAATTGCCCGACCGGGTGGATCACCTGCGGCAGGTCGACCGCGTCCGCGATCGCCGTGAGACGTCGAGGAAGACCTCCGGGTAGGCGTCGGCGTTCCACGACAGCGTGATGTCGGCGGAATCGATCGGCGGGAGGATGAACAGGCCGTCGACGCCGGCGGCCTCCACGTCTTTCGCGCACTCGACCATGCCGGCAGTCGTCACGTGCGCCACCCCGCCCAGCACCGGGGTCCGGCCCGCGACTTCTTCGAGGGTGATCTCGACGACGCGGTTGCGCTCGGCGCGGTCGAGCGTGTAGATCTCGCCGGCTTCGGGGTTCGCGACGATCGCGACGCCCGCGTCGAGGTTCTCCGGCGTGAGGAACCGGCGCAGCAGCGCACGGTACCCCGCTTCGTCGATCGAGCCGTCGCGCAGGAACGGCAGCACCGGCGTGATGAACAGCTGCCGGAACGGGGTGTACTCGGTCATGGGGTTTTCCGATCTTTCCGGGGTCCGCAAAGGACGGTCAGGGGACGAGTTCGGCGTCGTGGCCGTAGATCCAGGCGTTGGCGGCCAGCGGGTCCTGCCCGGACAGCGACGCGTCGCGGGCTTGCTGCTCCGGGCCGTCGGGAAGGTGGTTGAGGTGGGCGCGCTCGTGGGACACGGTCTGGAGGCGCGCGGTGCGGTCGCGGCGGGCGGCCTGGTAGCGGCGCAACGCGCGGGCCGGATCGGTGCCGTCGGCCGCGAGGCACACCGCGAGCGCGGCCGCGTCCTCGATCGCCTGCGCGGCGCCCTGGGCGAAGAACGGGAACATCGGGTGGGCGGCATCGCCGAGCAGAGTCACCGGACCGTGGCTCCACCGCGCGAGCGGCGCGCGGTCCAGCAGAGCCCAGCGGCCCGGGGTGCCGGCCGCGGCGATGAGCTCGCGCAGGCGCGGGTCCCAGCCCTCGAACTCGGTCGCGAACTCCCGGTGGGTCGCGGTGGCGCTCCAGGATTCGACGACGTCCTCGCCGGCCGGAGCAAAGGCGACGATGTTGATGAGCTTGCCCGCCGAGATCGGGTAGTGGACCAGGTGGTGATCGGGCCCCAGCCACAGGGTGTGGGCGGCGCGGAGGGCGAACCCGGGAGCGTCGGCTGCCGGGACGAGGGCCCGGAAGGCACACAGGCCCGAGAACGTCGCGGGTGAAGGCCCGAGCAGGGCGTTGCGGATCGTCGAGTGCACGCCGTCTGCGCCGATCACGACGTCGGCGGTCGTGGTGGTGCCGTCGGCGAACGACAGGACCGCGCCGTCGTGACCGGCCTCGAGGCCCACGCACTTCACGCCGAGCCGGATCGCGTCCGGCGGCACCGCGGCTTGGATGACGCCGAGCAGGTCCGCGCGGTGCACGGTGTACGTGCGCTCGCCGTAGCGCCGCTCGCACGCCTCGGCGAGGTTCTCCGCGGACAGCACGCTCCCATCGGCCCAGCGGCGGAACTCCCACCCGACCTCGATCGCCACGGCTCGCGCGAGCAGTTCGTCCGCGACCCTGAGCCGGCGCAGGAGGCGCACGAGATTCGGGCTGGCGACGAGCCCCGCGCCGACCTCGCCGAGTTCGGCTGCCTGCTCGTAGACCGTGCACCCCAGCCCAGCCCGGCTGAGGAACGCGGCGGCTGCCAGCCCCCCGATGCCCCCTCCGACGACGGCGATCCGCAGTTCAGGCACCGGCGTTTCCCTCCTGTCGGGTCAGGTGGCGGTGAGTGTGACCGCACCGGAGCCCGCCCGGGAACACCGATGTTCATCCAATGGACACCCGCGTAGGCTGCGGGCACCATGCCCCGCACGAACGAACCCGGCCGCAGCGTCAGCTCCCGGCTGCTGCAGGTGTTGTTCACGTTCACGCCCGAGGACAGCACCCTGACCCTCGCGGACCTGACCCGCCGCACCGGGCTCCCCCACGCGACTGTCCGGCGGCTCGTGCACGAGCTGCGCACCGCCGGCGCCCTCGACCGCACGCCGGATGGCCGTTTCACCGTCGGCCTGCGCCTGTGGGAGCTGGGCACGCTCGCACCGCTGTCGGTACCGCTGCGCGCCGTCGCGCTGCCGTTCCTGGAAGACCTGCACGCCGCGCTGCACCAGCACGTGCAGCTCGCCGTCCTCGAAGGCCACGAGGCCGTGGTGGTCGAACGCTTCTCCGCGCGCGACGCCGTCGACCTGGCCTCGCACGTCGGCGGGCGGCTGCCGCTGCACAGCTCGGCCGTCGGGAAGGTGCTGCTCGCGCACGCCGGGCGCACGCTGATCGAGGCCTACCTCGCCGCCGGGCCCGCGCGGTACACGTCACGGACCGTCACCGATCCGGCGGACCTGCGGGCCGAGCTGACGGCCTGCCGGCGCTCCGGCACGGCCACCGTGCGCGGCGAAATGACCGAGGGTGCGGACTCGGTCGGTGCCCGCATCGCCGACGGGCACGGCCGGGTCGTCGCGGCGCTCTCGGTGGTGGTGCGGACGGGTTCGCTCGACCTGTCGACGGCCGTGGCGCCAGTGCTGGCCAGCGCGTTCAGCATTTCGCGCCGGCTCGGCTGGCGCCCGGGGATCGGCGTGCGCGACGCCGACCTCCCGGTGCGCGGCTCCGTCAGGTCTGGCTGACCAGCCGGTACCCGGCCGCGGAGAACTCCGCCGTCAGCGCGTAGCGGTCGCCGCGGACGAGGGTGTGGCGCCACTCCACCGGGCGGCCCTTCGAGTGGCTCAGGCGGTTGATGGCGAAAGCCGCGACGTCGTGGGCGCAAGCCAGCTGCGTGCGTTCGGCGGCGGTGGGGATGACGGCGTGCACTTCTTCGCGACCCTGATCGAGTCGGATCCCGGTGCGGCGGGCGAGCTCGTTGTAGAGGCTGGTGTGCGTGAAGTCGGCCTGCAGCAACGGTTTCGCGACATCGGCGGGAAGCCAGACGCGGTCAAGGGCCAGCGGTTCGTCGCCCGCCAGGCGGAGGCGTTCGAGGTAGACCAGCGGTGTCGAGGCTTCGAGGCTGAGCCGCTCGGCGACGAGCGCGTCGGCGCGGACGTCGAAGGTGCGCACGATGCTGTGCTGCGCCAGTCCCGCCGCCTCGACGGAGGTGAAGAGGCTGTAGAGCGCGCCCAGCGGCTGCGCGATCTCCGCCGGCGGGGCGACCCGCGGCTGACGGCCGCGCTCGGCGACGACCACGCCATCGGCACGCAGCTGGCGCAGCGCCTGGCGCACGGTGTGCCGGCTGACGCCGTACTCGTCGGCGAGTGCGAGCTCACCGGGGAACTGGTCAGTGAACTCACCGGCGTCGAGCCTGGTCAACAGCTCGCGCTGGAGCTGGCGCCAGAGCGGCTCGGAGCCGGACCGGCTCAGCGTTCGTGGGGCCATCGGTTCCTCCGGGCTGTCGGGCCCGACACTACCCGTAGCCAAATGTGCGGACATAGTCTACGTTCAATGTACGTACATTTGCGGCCGTGGAGGGAGCGTCGATGGGGCACGCGAACGAACGGGCGAGCCGGTGACCGCCACCCAAGACCGGACCACCGACCGGCCCCCCGCTTCGACCCGCGTCCGCGAAGTCGCTCCGGGCCTGCTGGTGGCAGTGCTCGTCGCCGGGCTCGCCACCGCGCTGGGACTGCTGGTCCCGATCGTCGGCGGACCCGTCTTCGGTATCCTGCTGGGTGCGCTCGCCGCGGCCGTCGTGCCGGGACTGCGGGCGGCGCGGTGGGCGCCGGGGTACGGCGTGGCGTCGAAGCCCGTGTTGCAGCTGTCGATCGTCGTGCTCGGCACCGGACTGTCCTTGCAGGAAGTGGTCCGCGTCGGCGTGCAGTCGCTGCCGGTCATGCTCGGCACCCTCACGGTCGCCCTCGGCGGCGCCTGGCTGCTGGGCCGCTGGCTCGGTGTGAAGGGTGACACCCGCACCCTCATCGGTGTGGGCACGGGCATCTGCGGCGCGTCCGCGATCGCCGCCACCACCGCCGTCATCAAGCCGAAGCAGACCGACGTCGCCTACGCCATCGGCACGATCTTCACCTTCAACATCGCCGCCGTGCTGCTGTTCCCGCCGCTGGGCCACCTGCTCGGCATGAGCTCGCACAACTTCGGCCTGTGGGCCGGCACGGCGATCAACGACACCTCCTCGGTCGTCGCCGCCTCCTTCGCCTACGGCGGCGACGCCGGTTCGTACGGCATCGTCGTCAAACTGACCCGCACTCTCACGCTCATCCCCATCGTGATCGTGCTGGCGTTCCTCACCGCCCGCCGCGAAGCCCGGCAGAACGCGGGTTCCGGGGAGTTCGGCATCCGCGCGATGCCGTGGCGCCGCATCGTCCCGGTATTCCTGCTCGGCTTCATCGCCGCCGCCGCGCTCGACAGCCTCGGCGTCGTGCCCGAGTCCTGGCACCCCGCGCTGTCCACGCTCGGCACGTTCCTCATCACGACCGCCCTGGCGGGCATCGGGCTTTCCCTGCGCCTGGCCGACATGCGCCGCGCCGGGCCCCGCCCGCTCCTGCTGGGTGGCCTGCTGTGGATCGCCGTCGCCGCCACGAGCCTCGGCCTGCAGGCGGCTACCGGCTCGTTCTGAACCCGGCCCGCCGCAGTACCACGTCAGCGTCACCACGGCCCGTTTCCCGTTCCGCAGCTCGGACTTGCGCCGAGCGCGCTCAGAGGTCCGCGGTCGCCGCCTCGGCGGCGGCGCGGACGGCCTTCGCCAGAGCCGGCACGTCGGCTCGCGTGCACCGCGCCGACGGCACCGCCGTCGCGAGGCCGGCCACCGCCCGGCCCGCGGTGTCGCGCACGCACACGCCGACCGCGACGATGCCGCGTTCACTCTCCTCGAAGTTGGTGGCGCAGCCACGGCGGCGAACCGTCGCCAAGCGGCGTTGCAGGGCTTCGCGGCGCATCGCGGAGCCGGCGGGTGAGTCGAGGAGGTCGCGCGGGTACAGGGCGCGCAGTTCGTCGCCGGAGAGTTCGGCGAGCAGGGCCTCCCCGCCCGAGGTGCAGTGGGCCGGCAGCAGCATGCGACCTCGCGAACCTCGTCGGCGGGATGGGCGCGGTTCGCGGGGCTGACGGAGTGGAGCGAGCAGGAAACCCTGGCGCAGCTGGAGGCGTGGGAGCCGCGGTGGCGCAGCGCACGGGTCGTGGGCTGAGCGGCGCTGCTCCCCACCCGGGCGGCGCCGGTTCACTACGATCGGGGGATGGTGATCAGCGCGCTGCTCGAGGAGTCCCGATGACCGCAGGTGGTCGCGCCGGCCGGGCGGGCATCGAGACGGTCGCGGCCGACTCCTATCGGCAGACGAAGGAGCGGTTGCGCGCTGCCATCAGCCGGTTGGCCGAGGAGGGACGGTTCCGGCTGCCGTCGGAGGCGGAGCTGACGACGGCGCTCGGCGTCAGCCGGGCCACGCTGCGCTCGGTGCTGCACTCGCTGCAGAAGGAGGGCCGCATCCGGCGGCTGCACGGGCACGGCACGTTCATCAACCGGCACGCGATCGGGGTCACCGCCAACCTCGCCGACGCGAGCCCGTTCGTCGACCTGCTCCGGCAAGCGGGGTACGAGCCGGGCGTGCGCACGATCGGCCAGCACGTCGTCGAGCTCGACGACGACCTCGCCGCCTCGCTGGAGGTCTCGCCGCGTTCGCGGGCGCTGCGCATCGAGCGCGTCTTCGAAGCCGACGGCCGCCCGGCGGTGCACAGCGTCGACCACGTTCCCGCGGGCTTGCTCGGCGAGCACCCCGAAGACCGGGACCCGCGAAGCTCCACATTCGAGTTCGTCGAGATCGACACCGGACTGCCCGTCTGCTACTCCGTCGCCGAGGTCCGGCCGGTGCTGCCCCCGCCCGCCGTCGCGGCCGCTCTGGACCTCTCCCCCGCCCACCCCGTGCTGCGGCTGCGCCACACCCACGTCCAGGCGAACGAGCTGCCCGTCGCGGTCACGATCGTCCACGTCAACGACGAATACGTGCGCTTCTCGGTGATCCGGACCTACCTCGACCAATGACTCAGCCGCCGGTGCGGGTCCGCACGAAACGAGCCGCACGACCGCTTCCTCTTGCGGCGTCAGGTCGCCCCGGCCAGCGCGGAGGATGTGGCCGCCGGCTTTGACTTCGCGCGCACAGCGGGCGACGTGGGTGGTGGCGCCGAGCGTGGCGAAGCCTTCGCGGCCGGCGGTCAGCGCGGCGCCGGCGCGGCCGAGGCGGCTCAGCGGCCGGCCGTGGACGCAGTCGATGCGGGCCTCGTCGGAGCGCACGGGCCTGTGCGGCGATCAGCTCGCACCGGGATTTTCGAGGTCGACGCGCGCGTCGTCGATCCGGTCGGTCAGCAGGTTCAGCCGGCCACGGGCCATCACGACGCGCTGTCCCTGCGGGCCATGCCGGATCTCCTCGGCGAGCGGTCGTATTCGCGCGCGACGAGGCGCGACTGGTCGAGTCGGCATTGATCGATCGCGCTTATGAGTCCGGCGTGAATCGGTCTTTGTGTCGGCGCAATATCCGGACTTACCGTGAATCAATCCGACGGACGCCGGTGAGGAGGCAACGGGATGGAACTGCGGCACCTGCGTTACTTCGCCGCCGTCGCCGAGACGTGCCACTTCGGCCGTGCGGCCGAAGCGCTGCACATGGCGCAGCCGGCGCTCTCGCACGCGGTGCGCCAGCTGGAGAACGAGCTCGGCGTCGTGCTGCTCACCCGCACCACCCGTCAGGTCCGGCTCACCCCGGCCGGCGAGTTCTTCCTCGCCGAGGCGCGCCGGGTGCTCGACGGCGTGGACAACGGCGTGCGGGCGGTCCGGCGCATCAGCGCCGGCCGGATGGGACTGGCCCGCATCGGGTTCACCGGCACCGCCGCGTTCTCGCACCTGCCTCAGCTCGCCCGCACGCTGCAGCACCGGCTGCCGCAGGTCGAGCTGGAGGTCCACGCCGACCTGCTCACGCCCACGCAGTGCGCCGGGCTGCGCAGCGGCACGCTCGACCTCGGGCTGCTGCGCCCTCCGGTACCCGGTGAGGGCCTGGCCGTGCGGGTGATCGAGAGCGAGCCGCTCGTCCTGGCGGTCCCCGCGGACCACCGTCTGGCCGGCGAGCCGACCGTCGCGACGGCGGATCTGCGCACCGAAGGCTTCATCGCCTACGCGGGCAAGGACTCCGTGGTCAACGACGCGGTGCTGCGCAGCTGCCGCACCGCCGGGTTCGCGCCCCGCCGGGAGCACGAAGCCGCCGGCACGGCGGTGCTGCTCGCGCTCGTCGCGGGCGGGCTCGGGATCGGCGTGGTCCCCGCTTCGGCCCGGTCGCTGCCCCTGGGCGGAGTCGTGTTCCGCGACCTCGCCGGTGCCGAATCCGTGCAGCTCGCGCTCGCGTGGCACCACGAGCACGCGTCGCCGCTGGTCGGCGCCGTGCTGGAGGTGCTCGAAGACGTCTTTCCCACTCGTTCCCCAGCCGAGGTGACCAGGTGAAGATCACTCAGGTGGAGGCGATCCCGTTCGCCATCCCCTACCGGAAACCGTTGCGGTTCGCCTCGGGCGAGGTGCGCACCGCCGAGCACGTGCTCGTGCGGGTGCACACCGACGACGGCGTCGTCGGGATCGCCGAAGCCCCGCCGCGGCCGTTCACCTACGGCGAGACCCAGGCCGGGATCGTCGCGGTGCTCGAGGACATCTTCGCGCCGCAGGTCGTGGGGCTCAGCCTGCTGGAGCGCGAGACCGTGCACGCGCGGCTCGCCCGGACCGTGGGCAACCCGGCCGCGAAGTCCGCGCTGGACATGGCGCTGTGGGACGCGCTGGGCCGCACGCTCGACGTGTCCGTGACCGAATTGCTCGGTGGCTACACCGATCGGATGCGCGTGACCCACATGCTCGGGTTCGACGAACCGGCCGCGATGGTCGCCGAAGCGTCGCGGATCCGCGAGACCCACGGCATCACGTCGTTCAAGGTGAAGGTCGGGCGCCGGCCGGCCTCGCTCGACACCGCCGTGGTGCGGGCGCTGCGCGAGACGTTCGGCGACTCGGTGGACCTCTACGTCGACGGCAACCGCGGCTGGACGGCCGCGGAGTCCGCGCGGGCGATGCACGAGATGGCCGACCTCGGGCTGCTGTTCGCCGAGGAACTCTGCCCGGCCGACGACGTGCTGGGCCGCCGCTGGCTGGTCTCGCAGCTCGACGTGCCGTTCATCGCCGACGAGTCCGCCGTGACGCCCGCCGACGTCACGCGCGAGATCCTCGGCGGTTCGGCCACGGCGATCAGCATCAAGACCGCGCGCACCGGGTTCACGCAGTCGCAGCGCACCCACCACCTCGCCGAGGGCCTCGGCCTGGAAGTGGTGATGGGCAACCAGATCGACGGTCAGCTGGGTTCACTGTGCACTGTCGCGTTCGGAGCGTCGTTCCGGCTCACCTCGCGCCGGCCCGGTGAGCTGTCCAACTTCCTCGACATGGCCGACGACCTGCTCGCCGAACCGCTCACCATCACCGACGGTGAGGTCACCGTCCGCCCCGGCGCCGGGCTCGGCGCCGAACTCGACCCGGAAAAGCTCGAGCTGTACCGCCAGGACCGCTGAGCACCGTCAGCGGATCAGCAGCCGGACAGCACAGAGGATCAAGGAGGATTCCCGTGACGACCACCCACCACGAACCGACCGCCGCCGCTTCGGGCGCCAGCGCCACCGAGCGGTTCAAGACCGACAAGACCACCGGCGTCGCCGACACCCCGAAGGAACGCGTGAGCCTGCTGGCCCGCTCTGTCCTGGAGGCGGTGCACGCCACGATCCGCGAGCAGAAGGTCACCTACGCCGAGTACAACGCGCTCAAGGCGTGGCTGATCAGCGTCGGCGAGGACGGTGAGTGGCCACTGTTCCTCGACGTGTGGGTCGAGCACGTCGTCGAAGAGGTCGCGACCGAGCACCGCAAGGGCAACAAGGGCACCATCGAGGGCCCGTACTACGTCCCCGGTGCGCCCGAGCGGGGTGCCACCGGCACCGTGCCGATGCGGGCCGACGAGCCCGGCACTCCCCTGGTCTGGACCGGTGCCGTGACCTCGACCGACGGCGCCCCGCTGGCGGGTGCGAAGATCGAGCTCTGGCACGCCGACGCCGACGGCCTGTACTCGCAGTTCGCTCCCGACCTGCCGGAGTGGAACCTGCGCGCGACCTTCACCGCCGACGACTCCGGCCGCTTCGAGATCCACACCGTCCGGCCCGCGCCGTACCAGATCCCGACCGACGGGGCGTGCGGCAAGCTGATCGCCGCCGCCGGCTGGCACGCCTGGCGCCCGGCGCACCTGCACGTCAAGGTGTCGGCCCCGGGCCACGAACTGCTGACGGCCCAGCTGTACTTCCCGGGCGACGTCCACAACGCCGACGACATCGCCTCGGCCGTGAAGCCGGAGCTGATGCTGGACCCGAAACCCGCCGGAGCCGGCGAGACCATCGAGTACGGCTTCGTCCTCGACCGGGCGTGACGCGATGCTCTTCCACGTACGCATGGACGTGCGCCTGCCCGCCGACCTCCCGGCCGCGGCGCGCGACGACCTGGTCGCCCGCGAGATGGCCTACAGCCAGGAGCTGCAGCGCAAGGGGAAGTGGCCGCAGATCTGGCGGATCACCGGTGAGTACGCCAACTTCTCCGTGTTCGACGTCGAGGACAACGACGAGCTGCACGGCATCCTGAGCAACCTGCCGCTGTTCCCGTTCATGGACATCCACGTCACGCCACTGGCGCGGCATCCCTCCAAGATCGACGGCTGAGCGGGGCGGGCCCGGTCAGCGGCCGCTCAGGGTGCGCAGCACGTCGCGGGCTACGCCGGTGGCCGCGGCCAGGACAGTGCGCGTAAAGGTCAGCATGTCTTCACCCGCCGCGCGGGCCGGGCCGATCCGGTCCTCGGCCGCCGCCAGCATCGCGGTGCGCAGTTCGGTGTTGACGTTGACCTTCCCGACGCCGGCCGCGCCACACGCGCGCAGGTCGGCGGCGGGCAAGCCGGATGCGCCGTGCAGCACGAGCGGAACCGAACCGGCTTCCTCGCGGAGGCGGGCCAGCAGGGGCCAGTCGATCGCGGGTGCACCGCGGTAGCGGCCGTGCACGTTGCCGACCCCGCACGCGAGCAGTTGTGCACCGGACTCGGCGAGGAAGTCCCGGACCAGACCGGGATCGGTCTTGCCGGCGTCGTCGGCGGTCTGGGCCGAGGCGTGGTCCTCGGCGCCGGGGATGCTGCCGAGTTCGGCTTCGACGATCACCCCTCGGGGTGCCGCGAACTCGCGCACCTGCCGGACGAACGCGGCGTTCTCGTCCGCCGGCAGGTGGGATCCGTCGGCGAGCACGGCGTCGGCGCCGGCTGCGATCGCAGTGCGGAGCAGCGCGGCGTCCTTCGCGTGGTCGAGCTGCACGCACACGGGGACGGCCGAGTCGTCGGCGATGGCGCGCAGTGTCCGGATCAGCCGCGGCCCGGTGTCCGCGCCGGCGGACGACGGCGCGACCAGCAGGATCACCGGCAGGCCCAGTCCTTCCGCGGCGTTCACCACCGCCAGTGCGGTGTCGGCGCCATAGCAGGTGAAAGCGGGCACAGCCGCGCGGCCGGCGAGCCCCAGGGTGATCAGGTCGTCGAGTGCCGCTCGCATCGGGCGGGCAGGTCCTTTCCGGTGGTACCGGGTGGCCGCGAAACGTCGCGGCCACCCGGGGTCTCGTGGCTGTCTCAGGCGGCGACGGGTGCCGCCAGGTGGCGGCGGGTGCGCATCGTCGCCACCGCGATCAGCCCGACGACCGAGGTGGTGAGGACGAAGTAGTAGGGCGAGCGCAGATCGTCGGTCGCGCTGACCAGCCAGGTCCCGATGTAGGGCGCCGTGCCGCCGGCGATGACCACCGAGATGTTCGTGGCCAGCGCGGTGCCGGTGTAGCGGACCTCGTCGGGGAACAGCTGGGGCGTCACGGTGTAGGAGGCGACCTGGAGGAACGCCATGTTGACCATGATCAGCACGTAGCCGAGCGCGGCGAGCCACAGGTTGCCCACGTCCATCAGCAGGAAGCCGGGGTAGGTGATCACGGCGTAGCCGCCCAGTCCGATCACCGCGACCTTGAGCGGGCCGATGCGGTCGGCGAGCCGCCCGGTGAGCGGCATGAGCCCGACCGCGACGAGCGTGACCGCCGCGGTGATCCAGTAGACCGGCGACTTGGCGTAGTGCAGGTCGGTCACGAGGTAGATCGAGATGAACGTCGAGCCGATGTAGGCCGCGCCCTGCACACCGACACCGAGTGCGGTGGCCTTGATCAGCGCGCCCGGGTACGAGCGCAGGGCGGACGCGAGCGGGAAGCCGTGCTTGGCCGTCGCGACGGTGCGGTCGATGTCGGGCAGCGTGCGCCGCGCGAGGTAGCACACGACCGTCAGCGGGAGGCCGATGAGGAACGGGATGCGCCAGCCCCACGAGTTCAGCTGCTCGGTGGCCAGCCCCCCGGACACGATGCCGACGGCGGCCGACGCGATCGCGAAACCCGCGTTGGTCCCCATCGGGGTGAACGCGCCGTAGCGCGCCTTCTTGCCGGGTGGGGCCGCTTCGGCGATGACCGTGGCGGCGCCCCCGACCTCGCCACCGGCGAAGAAGCCCTGCGCCAGCCGCACGACCAGCAGCAGCGCGGGGGCGAGTACCCCGACCGTGGCGTACGTCGGCAGGATCCCGATGGCGGTGTTCGCGAGCCCGATGCCGACGACGGTGACGAGCAGCGCGCGCCGTCGGCCGAACCGGTCGCCGATCCAGCCGAAGACGATCCCGCCGACGGGCCGGATCACGTAGGAGAGTGCGAACACGGCCAGCACCGCCAGCAGCGACGCGACGGGATCCTTGCCGGGGAAGAACAACGGCGCGATGATCGCCGAAACGTAGCCGTAGAGGGCGTAGTCGTAGTACTCGATGAGCGTGCCGATGCCGCCGGCCAGGCCGACCCGGCGCACCTGCGTCGCGGTGTGCCGCGACACGTCGGACTCCACGTCGTCGACGGTCATGTCGGGCCTCCGTCCGAACAGGACAGTGGCTGTGCAACCGAGGTCATCTGAGAGCTTCCTTTAGTCGAGGCCGGCGCGGTAGGCGCGGACGATGTCGTCGAAGGTGTGTTCGGGGGTGAGGCCGAGGGCACTGGCGCGGGGGGTGTGGAAGCGGGCGGGCCAGCTGCGCACGATGGCGCCGACGCCCGCGTCGTCGGTCCAGTCGATGAGGTCGCTGGTGCCCGGGCCGGCGACGCGGTCGAGCGAGGCGGCCATCTCCTTCGGCGTGGTGGTGAGGGCGGGCAGGTTCATCGCGGTGCGGCTGCCCCACGCCGTGTCGTCGACCTCGGCCGCGCGCAGCAGCCCGTCGAGCGTTTTGCGGGGCGAGGACAACGCGATCGGCGTGTCGGGCGGGACCGGGCAGGCGGCGCGGATCCCGGCCAGCGGTTCGCGGATGATGCCGGACAGGAAGCTCGACGCGGCCGCGTTGGGCTTGCCCGGCCGCACCGACACGGTCATCAGCCGCACCGAGCGGCCGCGGACGAACCCCTTGCGGGTGTAGTCGGCCACCAGCTGCTCGCCGATGAACTTCTGGATCCCGTAGCTGGACTGCGGCCGCGGCAGGGTGTCGTCGTCGACCTCGCCGACCGGACCGAGCGCCGGGTCGCTGCCGAACACCGCCAGGGAGCTGGAGAACACCAGCACCGGCGGCCGGGCCAGCCCGCGGGCGTACTCCAGCAGCGCGCGGGTGCCGTCGAGGTTGGTGCGCATCCCGAGATCGAAATCGGCCTCCGCCGCACCGCTGACCACCCCGGCCAGGTGGAAGATCGCGTCCACCGGCCCGAGGCCGGCCAGCGCGGTGATGAGGTCACCGGTGACCACGCGCACCCGCGGGTCTTCGGTGAGGTCGGGCGGCGGGGCGAACAAGTCCACCAGCACCAGCTCACCGAGTTCCTCCACGGGCGCGCCGCCGAGGCTGACCGGCGCGTCGAGCAGCCGGCGGGCGAGCACGGCGCCGAGGAAACCGGCGCCGCCGGTGATGACGATGCGGGTGCTCATGCGTTCTCCAGTCGATCGATGACGTCGGCCAGGGAAGTCTCGTCGCCGACGTTGCCGGCGAAGACCACATACGGCAGGCCCTGGGCCGGCCCCGACGCGGGCTCCCACAGCGACACGATCCCCGGCAACAGCGACCCCCGGATCCACGCGCGGTCGATGCCGAGTGATTCCGTGGCCACGTCCGAGGACGTGATGCCGCCTTTCGCGACCACATAGGACGGTCGCCGCGCGGCCACGATCTCGCCCGCCACCCGGGTCAGCGCGGCGCTGACCCGCCGGGCGATGTCGAGACTGTGGGCCTCGTCGGCGCCGGTCACCAGCGTCCGCGAGGTCTGCACCACGACGAGGGAATCCGTGAGTGCCTCCGTCGCCGTGGTCACGGCGTCGCGCAGGTGCTGCTCGGCCCGGGTGCCGTCGAGGAGCGCCGGCACGTCGAGCTCGACGGTGACGAACTTCCGCTGCCCGGCGAGGTGCGCCAGCTGGCGGCTGGTCAGCCCGACGTGCGACCCGGCGACGACGAGCCCGTGGGTGCCGCGCCGGACCAGCTGCGCCAGCGTGGCGTCGTCGATCGGCGGGTGCGCGTCCTGCCCCACCCGGGCCCGCACGAACGACGGGCCGACGCGGTAGAGGAAGCTCCTCCCGTCCGCCTCGGCCGCGAGGATCGCCAGCACACTCGCCCGCAGGTCGTCGTCCACGTCGGCGTCGAGGGTGACCACCTGACCGTCGTGGGCGCGGTCCAGGCGCTCGCGCAATGCGCCGGTGGCGCCGGTGCGGATCACCTCGAGCGTCACCTCGGCGACCGCACCGCGGGGGATGCGCCCGCCGCTTTTCTCCTCGACCCACTCGGCCAGCCGCGACGAGCGGTAGCCGAAGGTCGCATCGCGGGCAAACTCGCTCTCGGCCACGGGAACCAGACCCTCGCCGGTGCGCAACCAGTGCGTGCCATCGATCGTCACCCGACCGGCGTCCACATAGGCCGGAGCCAGCAGGACCCCGTCCACGGCCCGCCCGTGCCGGGCCACGACCTCGCCCAGCACATCGGTCTCCAGCGGGAAATGCCCCCGCAGCGTCGAATCACTGCGGCTGGCGAACGCGAGCGGCACGCCCTCCTGCTCGGCCGCGGCCAGGCACGCTTCGGCGACCTCGCGATCGCGCGCGGCGGCGTCGGCCGGGGCGAGGCTGCGGGTGTTGGTCAGCACGAAGAACCCCGCCCGGCCCTGCCGCAGCGCCCAGCGGATGTCCTCGACGGTCCACCGCGTCAGCACCGGCAGGTCGCGCACGGTCTGTGTGCCGGTCGGGTCGTCGTCGAGCACCGCCACCTGCCGGGCGCCCGCCAGTGCGGCGCGGACCGCCTCGGCCGGGACGCCGCGAACCGGCGGCAGCTCCCGCGGGCTCACTCGATCCCCTCGGTGGCCAGCAGCAGCCGCATGCGGTGGGCGGCCAGCTCGGGGTCGGGGAACAGGCCGAGCTCGTCGGTCAGCACGAACAGGTCGGTCAGGTGCTGCAGCGACCGCATGCCTTCCCGGCCACTGACCATGCGGTAGTGGTCCTGGTGACCCGAAAGCCAGGCGACGAACACCGTACCGACCTTGTAGCGGTCGGCCGGGGCCTCGAACATCTTGACCGCCAGCGGGATCGAGCGGTTCATCGTCTCCGTGAACCCGGCTTCGTCGCCGGCGTCGAGCGCGGCGAACCCGGCTGACGCGATGGGCGCGATCGGGTCGAGCACGCCGAGCAGGCCGTGGCTGTGGTGATCGCCGTCGCCCAGCAGGAGGTCGGTGTAGCCGTAGTCGTCGCCGGTGAAGACCTTCACGCCGGCGGGCAGGCGGCGGCGGAACTCCTGCTCCAGCTCGTGGTCGAGCAAGCTGAACTTGATGCCTTCGAGCTTCTCGGCGTTGTCGCGCGCCAGCTGCACCACCACGTCCATCGCCGCGAGCACGTCGGTGTGGCCCCAGTAGCCGGCCAGGCTCGGGTCGAACCCGGTGCCGAGCCAGTGCACGATGGCGGGCTTGTCGGTCTTGGCGAGTACGTCGCGGTACACCGACAGGTAGTCGTCCGCGGTCTTCGCGACGGACCCGAGCGCGTGGCTAGCGCGCAGCACGGCCGCGCTGCCCTGCGCCTGCACGAACTCCAGCTGTTCGAGGTAGGCCTCGACGATCTGGTTCAGCGCCGGGGCGGGGGCTGTGAGCTGGTCGGTGCCCGCGCCGGCGACCACGGCGGCGCCGGCTTCGCGCGCGGCGGCAACACCGAGCCGGATGAGCTCCTGGGCCTGACGCCAGCTCAGGCCGCCGGGCCCGCGTTCGGAGGTGTCCATGGCCTCGGCGATGCCGACGCCGTAGGAGAACAGGTGCTGCCGGAACGCGACGGTCGCTTCCCAGTCCACCGGCGGTTCCTGGCCCGGCTGGTAGTCGGCTCGCGCGTCGGCGACCACGTGGGCGGCGGCGAGCACGGTGCGCGAGGTGAACGGCGCGGGGTGGCGCGGGTAGTCGACGGCCTCGTGCATCACGTGCCGGGTGGTGCCGCCGTCGGCCGTGGGGAGGACGAGCGTGGTCGAGTTCAGGGTCGTCACTGCGGGGGATCTCCTTGCTGGGGTCAGGACCAGGCGGGGTCGCCGCCGGCGCGTTCGCGGTCGGCTTCGGAGCCGACGACACCGGCGGCCTTCAGCTGCGCGATCCGGTCGGGGGTGAGGCCGGCGGCGGTGAGGACGTCGTCGTTGTGCTGGCCGATCTTCGGCGGGACGTGCCGCAGGCGGGCCGGGGTGTCCGAGAGCGCCACGGGCATGCCGACCCACTTGACCGGGCCGACACCGTCCACTTCGGACTCGAGGACGAGGCCGTTGTGGCGCACCTGCGGATCGTCGAACACCGCGTCGTACTCGTGCACGGGCGCCACGAGCACGTCTTCGGCTTCGAAGCGGGCCATGATCTCGGCGCGCGGGAACTTCCGGATGGCATCGGCGAGCAGGCGGTGTGTCTCCTCGGTGTGCTCGCGCAGGCCCTCGATCGTCTGGAACCGCGGGTCGTCGACGTCCGCCGGCTCGAGCCCGCAGGCACGGGCCGAGCGCCGCCACTGCTCGTCGACGTAGAACTCGCCGATGAGCGTGAACCACAGGCCGTCGGCGGCTTCGTAGTAGCCGTAGAGCGCGGTGTTGTGGGCGTGGGCGATGCCGGCGGACGGCCGGTCGAAGCGCTGCCCCGTGTTGAGGTAGGTCGTGCCTTCCTGCAGGTGGCTGGTGATCGCGGCGTTGAGCAGGTTCGAGTCGACGACCTGGCCGCGGCCGGTCTTCTCCCGCGCGGCGAGCGCGATCATCATGCCCTGCGCGAACTGCATGGACGCGAGGTAGTCGACCATGAACGTGCCGACGGGCACCGGGCCCGTCTCCTGGCTGCCGGTCAGCGCCATCAGCCCGCTGATCGACTGGGCGGCCAGATCCTGGCCCCGCCGGTGCACGTACGGTCCGGACAGCCCATAGCCCGACGCGTACGCGACGATGATCCGCGGATTGAGCTCGGACAGTTCGGCCCAGCCGAAGCCGAGCCGGTCCATCACACCGGGGCGGAAGTTGCTGGCGACGATGTCGGCGTCCTTGGCCAGCGCGTAGATGAGGTCCTTGCCTTCCGGCGACTTCACGTCGACGCTGATGCTCTTCTTGTTGCGGTTGGTCGCGGACCAGTGCGGGCTGAACCCGTTCGCCAGGAACGGCGGCTGGAAGCGGCCGATCTCCCCGGCGTCGATCCGCTCGACCTTGATCACCTCGGCTCCGAAGTCGGCCAGGACCTGGGTGGCCGACGGGCCTTGCTCGAGCTGGGTGAAGTCGAGGATGCGGACGCCTTCGAACGCATCGGTCATGAGGACTACGGCCTTTCTGTGGTCTGATCGCGGCCGGTCTTGGCCCGGCCCGTCCTGGTCAAGCCGGTCTTGTCCCGGCGCGGGCGCGGTTTCAGCCCGGCCGGCTCGGGCCGGAACAGGCGCGGCTCCATCAGCCGGGGTTCGCCCCGTAGCACCGGCGTGAAGCCCATCCGGTCCAGCACGTCGCGCTGCAGGTCGACGCC
The DNA here is from genome assembly GCF_016889705.1 of Amycolatopsis sp. FDAARGOS 1241. NCBI lineage: Bacteria > Bacillati > Actinomycetota > Actinomycetes > Pseudonocardiales > Pseudonocardiaceae > Amycolatopsis > Amycolatopsis sp. FDAARGOS 1241. The sequence continues at coordinate 3,634,634 of NZ_CP069526.1, read as the reverse complement.
GGGGGCGAGCTCGATGAGCTCCACACCGGCGGGCCCGAGCCGGAACACCGCGCGTTCGGTCACGTAGAGGACCTCCTGGCCCGCCGCGTGCGCGCGTTCGGCGCTGAAGCAGATGTGGGAGACCTCGTCGACGAACTTCGGATAGCGCCCGTCTTTCGTGATGACGAGCTGCCCGTCGGTGATCCCGACTTCCAGCCCGCCGCCGCGCAGGGTGCCGCAGAAGACGATCGTGCGGGCCTTCTGGCTGATGTCGATGAACCCGCCGGGGCCGATGGGACGACCGCCGGCGGCGGCGACGTTGACGTTGCCGTGCCGGTCGACCTCGGCGTAGGCGAGCCCGGCGAAATCGAGCGCGCCGCCGTCGTAGAGGTCGAACTGGCTCGGCATGTCCACGATCGCCGACGGGTTGATCGCGGTGCCCGAATCGAGGCCGACGCCGGGCAGGCCGCCGAAGATCCCCTGCTCGACGGTGAGCGTGAAGCGGTCGAGGAAACCTTCCTCCAGCGCGACGTAGCTGATGCCGTTGGCCATGCCGACGCCGAGGTTGGCCAGGTCTCCTTCGTGCAGTTCGGTCGCCGCGCGGCGCGCGACCACCTTGCGCTGGTCGAACGGCAGCGCCTCGACCTGCGTCGGGCGGTTCGGGAGCGTGCCGGTGCGCCGCGGGTCGGCGACCGTGATCGGCGTCTGGTTCGGGAAGTCGGTGAGCACCACGTGGTCCACCAGCGGCCCGGGGATGCGGACACGGTTCGCCGGGAGCTCGCCGCGGTCGACCAGCCGCTTCACCTCGACCAGCACGAGTCCGCCGCTGTTGTGCGTGGCCTGCGCGATCGCCAGGTTGTCGGCGATCGCGGCTTCGTCGTCCATGCCGATGTTGCCGTCGACGTCGGCCTCGGTGGCACGCAGCAGCGCGACGTCGAGGTCGAACCGCGGGTAGAACAGCCACTCCCGACCGCCGACGGTCACCAGCTCGCTCAGGCCGGTGGTGGTGCGCTCGTTCATCCGGCCCCACTGCTGCCGCGGATCGACGAACGTGCCGAGCCCAATGTCGGTGAACAGCCCGGGCCGGCGCGCGGCGATCTCCCGGTACAGCAAGGAGATCGTGCCCGCGGGCAGGCCGATGGCCTCGACCTCGTTGCGCGCGATCACGCCCTGTTCCCGGGGCGAGAGCACGAAGTGCGAGCCGATGAACCGGCGCACGAGCCCGGGGATCGCGACGTGGTCGACACCACGGCCCTCGTGGTCGCCCAGGCCCATCACGTGCACGACGGTGAGGCCGGCCGGCGAACCGCCGTCCTCCCACCGCCGCTCGAGCGCCGCGAGCAGCGTTTCGGGGACCTGCAACAGGGAGCCGGTGCCGCCGACCGCCACGGTCGCGCCGCCGGGCACGAGCGCGACCGCCTCTTCCGGCGACAGGTGCACGTTGGTGCGGTCCCGCCCGGACGGTGCCGCGTCGAGCGGGATCACAGCATCACGTCCCCACCGCACACGTTCACGCACTCGCCGGTGATGTAGGAAGCGTCGTCGGACGCGAGGAACGCCACCGCCGCGGCCACCTCTTCGGGCCGGCCGATCCGGCCCAGCGGGTTGGTCGACAGCCGGCGCTCCAGCGCTTCGGCCGCGTCCTGGCCGGTGATGCGCCCGACCTGGTCGCTGCCGAAGTCGGACAGTGGTGTGTCGATCCGCCCCGGCGCCACCGCGTTGACCCGGATCCCGCGCGGCGCGAGCTCGGCCGCGAACGACTTCGTCAGGCTCAGCACGGCGGCCTTGGAAGCCGCGTAGTCGGCCGACAAGGCGTTGGGCAGCAGCGCCTGGATGGAGGCGACCGTGACCGCCGCGCCGCCCCCGCGCAGGCACCGCGCGGCCAGCTGCAGGGTGAGCATCGTGCCGCGTGCGTTCACGTCGAGCACGCGGTCCCAATCGGCGACGGTCAGCTCGCTCGCAGGGGCGAACGTCTGGATGCCCGCGTTCGCGACGACCACGTCCAGCCCCTCGCCGACCGCGTCGAACGACGCCGGATCGGCCACGTCCAAGGTACGCACCTCGGCGGTGAACCCCTTGTCCCGCAAGGACTCCACCACGGACTTGGCTCGCACCGCGTCGACGTCGGCCACCACGACTTCGGCGTCTTCGGCCGCGAGCCGCGCGACGATCGCCTGGCCGATGCCCCGGCCGCCACCGGTGACCAGCGCGCGCTTGCCGGCGAACCGCCCGGCCATCAGCCGGCCTGCCCGCTCGCGGTGACGCCGGCCAGCGGCACCTTGGACAGCAGTTCGACCTTCTGTCCCCGCTGGCACAGGCGCCCGTCCTGGTCGACCACCTCGACGTCGAAGGTCACGATGGCCTGGTCCGGCTTGGACTTCGAATCGCGCATCTCGGCGACGGAGTAGTTCACGAAGATCGTGTCGCCGAGGAAGATGGGCGCGACGAACCGCCAGTCCTTGATGCCCAGGAACGCGATCGCGGTGTGGCGCAGCAGCTCCGTGCGCGGCCACATCAGCCCGTGCGCGTACGCCAGCCCCAGCATGCCGTGGGCGATCCGGCGGCCGAACTGGCTGGCCTTGGCGTACACGTCGCTCGTGTGCACCTCGGAGTAGTCCCCGGTGAGCCCGGCGAAGCCGAGGACGTCGGCGTCGGTGATCGTGCGGCCCGGGCTGCGGAACGAGAGACCGACGGACAGGTCCTCGTACAGCAGTCCTTGCCGGGGGATCTCCTTGCTCATGCGTGAGTTCCTTCCTCTGCCCCGACAGCGGTGTGGTCGAGAGCGGTCTTGAGCGAACGGGCGGCCTCGAGCGGCGGCAGCGACCGGACACGGTCACCGAGCACCTCGATCTCGAGCGCGCCCTCGTACCCGGCTTCCCGGGTCAGCTTCACGAAGTCCCCGAGCGGGATCGCGCCCTCGCCCGGCAGTCCCCGCGGCGGCAGGCGGCCCGGCTCGGGCACGACCCAGTCGGCGAGCTGCACGGCGGCGATCCGGTGCCCGGCCCGGCGCAGGCCGGCCGCGAGCCGCGGGTCCCACCACAGGTGGTAGCTGTCGACGGCGAGCCCGACGTGCGGCGAGTCGAACTCTTCGGCGACGTCGACGGCTTGCGCGAGGGTGACCAGCCACGACCGGTCGGCCGCCAGCACGGGGTGGAACGGCTCCAGCGCGATCACGACTCCAGCGCGTTCGGCGGCGGGCAAGGCGAGGTCGAGCGCGGCGTGGAGGTCCGCGCCGGCGGCGCGCGGGTCAGCCGGCCGCGGTGGTCCGGCGATCACGACGAGCACACCCGCACCCAGCTCGGCGGCTTCGCCGATCGCCCGCAGGGTCTCCTCGTGCCCAGCCCGGTCGAGGAACCCGCCGCGGCACAGCGTGTCGACGCGAATACCCGCCTGGGCGGCCGCGTTCGCCGTCGCGCGGGCGCCGCGGTATCCCGGCGCCTGCCGCCACACGGCCAGCGCGTCGAACCCGGCATCGGCCGCGGCGAGCGCGAACTCACCGGTGTCCAGGTGCAGGAAACTCCCCTGGCTCAGCACGGTTTCGGCGGGACGCACACGGGCTCCTTCGACACAGGTGCACCACAAATGGAACGGTCTTCAAGAGTGGAACACCGTTCTGATAATTTGTCAATCAGTCGAAGAACACACTGAGCACCGCCGCGGCAGCGCTCGGCTACGCTGGCCGGACGTCGGTGCTGCGGAGAACGGGGAGCGATGGCAGCAGGAGCATTGTCGCGCGGTCTGGGCGTGGTGCAGAGCATGGTCGGGCACCCGGAGGGCTTGCCCCTGGCTCGCATCGCCGAGGAGCAGGACCTGCCCAAGAGCGCGGCACACCGCATCCTGGTCACCCTCGTTGAAGAAGGGTTCGTGCGCCAGCACGAGCCGTCGGGCAACTACGCGCTCACGTTGAAGATCGTCGGCCTCGGCCTGCGCCACCTGGCCAGCAGCACGATCTTCGAACTCGCCGTGCCCGTGCTGGCCCGGCTCGCCACCGAGTCCGGCCAGCTCGTCCGGCTCGGCCTGGTCGACGGCGAGCAGCTGCTGTGGGTTGCCAAGTCGCAAGGCGCCCGGGCCGGCCTGCGCTACGACCCCGATCCCGACCACGGCTCGGAGATCCCGTTCGCGTCCTCGGCCAGCGGCGTCGCCTGGCTCTCGCAGCTGACCGACGACGAAGCCCTGCGCCTGGTCGCGCGACAGGACTACGACGAGCGCCACCCCGCCGGCCACAACGCACCGACCAGCCTGGCCGAGGTCCAGTCGCGCATCCACGAAGCCCGCGAACGCGGCTGGGCGCACGTCCACGACAGCGTCGAAGAAGGCATCTCCGCGATGGCGACCCCGCTGGTCGACCCCGACACCGGCGCGCCGCTGGGCGTCGTGAGCATCGCCGGCCCGAGCCTGCAGCTGCCGGACTCGCGCATGCGGGAACTCGCGCCCCGCCTGCTCGAAACGGCCGCCGAGCTGTCCGGCCTGGCCGGCAGCCTGTCGCAGGAGATCCGCACCCGCGCCGAACTCGGCGCCCCGAGCTGACCACGCCGCTGTCCCGGTGCCCGCGCCGCGGCGAACACCGGGACAGCGCCGTCACGATTCGCGGCCGGCGGCAGGCACCTCGATCCCGTGCAGGACACCCATCCGCTGGAACTGCTTGTAGATGCGGTCCACGTAGGCGAAGAACTCGGGCGACTCGCCGAGCACGATCGGCCGGGGCCGGGGCAGCTCGACCACGACTTCGTCGACGATCTCCCCCGGACTCGGGCTCATCACGAAGATCCGGTCGGAAAGGCCCACCGCCTCCTCCACCGAATGCGTGATGAACACGACCGTCGGGCGCCGTTCGAGCCACAGCGCTTCCAGATCGGTGCGCACCTGCAGCCGGGTGAGGGCGTCGAGCGCGCCGAACGGCTCGTCCATCAGGATCACCGACGGGTCGTGCACCAGCGTCCGGATGAGCGAGACGCGCTGGCGCATGCCGCCCGAGAGCTGCCGCGGGTACCGCGACTTGGCGTGGGTGAGGCGCAGCTGCTCGAACAGCTCGTCCGAGCGGGCCTTCAGCTTCGCCCGGTCCAGCCCGCGGATCTCGGCCTGCAGCAGCACGTTCTTCTCCGCCGTGCGGAAGTCGAGCAGCAGGTGGTCCTGGAAGGCGATGCCGACGTCGGTGATCGGGCCGTCGACGGGCTCGCCGCCCACGGTGATGGTGCCGGCCGAGCGCTCCAGCAGGCCGGCGACCATGAGCATCAGCGTGCTCTTGCCGCAGCCGGACGGGCCGACGACCGAGACGAACTCGCCCGGGGCGATGTCCATCGACACGGTGCGCACGGCTTCGAAGGGTTTGTCGGTCTCCTCGCCGAAGACCTTGCCGACGCCGTCGACGACGATCGGAGTGCGCGCGGCCCGGATTCCGGGGCCGGCGGACTGCGCGGCGGTCATGATCGGGACCTCCCGGGAGCGGGTGCTGTTCGCGGAGTCATCACGCCGGTCCTCACTTGACGGGGCACGGCTGCAGATCGGCCGGCAGGTAGTCGTAGGTGTAGTACTTGGCCGGGTCGATCCCCTTGGGCAGCAACCCGACCTGCGAGAGGAGGTCCTGCGTCTTGGCCCACTGGGCGGGTTCGGCCTTGCCGAGGAACTTGGCGCCGCCCGCGCACAGCAGGTTGCTGCCGATGATGGCCTTCAGCTCGGCACCGGAGGCCTTGTCCGCCTTGGCACCCCACAGCTTGTTCACGTCCGCGGTCGCCTTGTCCGGGTTCGTGGCGGCGAAGTGCCAGCCCTGCAACGACGCCTTGACGAACGCCTTCACGTCGTTCGCGTGCGACGAGGCCCAGCCCTTGTTCGCGAAGATCGACGTGCTGACCGTGGGCACCCCGTTGGTCGCGAACGGCGCGACGAACAGCTGCCCGGCGTTCTGCTGCTCGAGCTGGACCTGGTAGGCGTCGGTGGACCCGAGGATGGCGTCGACCCGGTGCTGCAGCAGCGATTGGACCAGCGACGTGGGCGCGAGGTTCACCAGGTCGACGTCCTTTGCGGACAGTCCGTTGGCCGAGAGGAACAGCGGCAGCATCGTCGCCTGGGATGACGGGACCGGGGTGCCGACCTTCTTGCCCTTCAGGTCGCTCACCGACCGGATACCGCTGCCGGGGAGGGCGAGGACCGCGTTCGGGTTCGACTGGTACACCGTGGCCAGCACCGACAGCGGCGCCTGCTTGGCGATCAGCTGCGCGGTGGCGGTCGAGTCGGCGTATCCGATCGAAGCCTGCCCGGAGGCGACCATCTGCGCGGTCAGCGACGAGCCGGTGCCGGGCACGATCGTGACGTCGAGGCCGACGGCCTTGTAGTAGCCCTCCTCGAGCGCCGCGGCGAAGCCGGCGTTCGAGCCACCCGGCGGGAAGTTCAGCTGGAAGCTGAGCTTCGTGCCGCCCGAGCCGGCGGACGCGGACCCGGAGCCGTCGGAGGAGCAGGCGACGCCGAGCGTCGCGACACCGACGGCGACACCGGCGGCGAGGGCCTTTCTGAAGGCGGCGTGCATGGGAAGACCTTTCGTTTTCGGGGCGGGGTTTCGGGGAGGCTCGGGCGCCGCGTCAGGTGAGCTTGGCGCGCTGCCACGGGGTCAGCAGGAACTCGATCAGCTCGACGAGGTAGTTCAGCACCACACCGAGCAGGGTCAGCAGCACAAGGACTGCGAAGACTGTCGTGGCGTCAAGGGTGTTGGTGGCTTGCAGCAGCACGTACCCGAGCCCGCTGTTGGACCCCACGAACTCGGCGACGATCGCTGCGGTGGCCGCCATCGTGGCCGACGTCTTGAGCCCGGAGAAGATCACCGGTAGCGCGGCCGGGAACCGCAGGTAGCGGAACGTCTGCCAGCCGCCGGCCCCCATCGACCGCGTCAGGTAGAGCAGCCGGGTGTCCAGGATGGAGAACCCGCTGATGCTGGAGACGAGCAACGGGAAGAACGTCATCAGCACGGTCAGCAGGAGCTTCGAGCTGAAGCCGAGCCCGAGCCACACCACGAACAGCGGCGCGACGGCGACCTTCGGCACGAGCTGCACGAGCATCACCGGCGGGTAGATGATCTGCTTGGCCGCGAGCGACCGGGCGACCAGCAGCCCCAGCGGGATCGCGATCACGATCGAGATGCCGAAGCCGAGCAGGACCTCGGCGATCGTCGTCTGCGCGTTCTCCCACAGGACGGGCCAGCCGGTGAAGATCTGCTCGAACACCGCCCACGGGCTCGGCAGCAGGTAGTTCGGGATGTCCAGCACGGCGACGACCAGCGCCCAGAGCGCGATGATGCCGACGAACGTGGCGATCGGGACGACGCTCCAGATCCGCTGCCGCACGCGCCGGCGGCGCGCGGCGGCCGAGCGTCCGGCGGGCGGCGGCGCTGGTGGCCGGGCGTCCTTCGGCGGGGGCGCGTCCTGTGCTGCCGACAGCGACGAAGACATCCAAACTCCTTTGTTCGACAGGTGCGGGCAAGCCGGCGGCTGCGCTGGCCGCGCGACGGTGTGTGGGGATGGCGGATCAGGTGCGACGCGGGTGCGGGCTGTGCCGTCCGGCTCGCCGTCGGCGAGAAGGCGTTGCACCGCAAGAGCTGCGGGCGCCCCGGGGCCGCGGGTTCCGTCCATTCGGGACGATGGCTTCGTTGCCAGTGATCATCGTCGAGCTCCGGACGGGTCAGGCGAAGTGCTCGCGCACGGTGTCGGCGGGAGTCATCGTCGGCTCCTTTTCGTTCTTCGGGCCCGCTCTCGGGTGGGCCCGGTGTCTCCGCGAGGCCGACAGTGCACCACAAGATGGAACGGTCTTCAAGAGTGGAACACCGTTCTGATACTATGTCAATCGACCGATGACCAACCCGAGTGCGCCCGGCCGCGGTGGCCGGACCCCGGTGCGGCGGAGAGCGGGGAACCATGGCAGCAGGGGCGTTGGCGCGCGGGCTGGGCGTGCTGCAGTGCCTGGTCGGCCACCCGGAGGGCCTGCCACTCGCCCGGATCGCGGAGGCCGTGGACCTGCCCAAGAGCGCGGCCCACCGGATCCTGGTCACCCTGGTCGAGGAGGGGTTCGCCCGGCAGCACGAGCCCACCGGCAACTACGCGCTCACGCTGAAGATCGTCAGCCTGGGCCTCAAACACCTCGCCAGCAGCACGATCTTCGAGCTGGCCGTGCCCGTGCTCGCCCGGCTCGCCACGGAGTCCGGGCAGCTCGTGCGCCTCGGCCTCGTCGACGGCGAGCAGCTGCTGTGGGTCGCCAAGTCCCAGGGCGCCCGGGCCGGCCTGCGCTACGACCCCGACCACGGCTCGGAGGTCCCGTTCGCCTCCACTGCCAGCGGCGTCGCGTGGCTGTCGGGCCTCAGCGACAACGACGCCCTGCGCCTGGTCGCGCGCCAGGACTACGACGAGCGTTACCCCGCCGGCCACAACGCGCCCACCAGCCTCGCCGAGGTCCAGGCCAGGATCCAGGAAGCCCGCGCGAAGGGCTGGGCTCGCGTCCACGACAGCGTCGAGGAGGGCATTTCGGCGATGGCCACTCCCCTGGTCGATCCCGACAACGGAGCACCGCTGGGGGTCGTCAGCATCGCCGGGCCGAGCCTGCAGCTGCCGGACGCACGCATGGAGGAGCTCGCGCCCCGCCTGCTGGAAACGGCCGCGGAATTGTCCGGTCTGGCCGCGAGCCTGTCTCAGGAACTGCGGTCCCGAAACCGCTACGGCGTGGCCGGCTGACCCGCGGTGGACATCATCCACAGTGGACTCAGCGGCAACGCGGGCGTTCAGCCCGCGACCGGCACTCCAGCGGGCTAGCATCGAGGCCCGGCCGCGAGGCCGTCGAGGTCTGGGTGGTGGTGTGCCGTGGGCTCTGGAGAGCGTCAGGAGGGGCCGCAGGCCGCGGCTGCGCACGTGCTGGCCACCGCGCTGCTGGGCCGGGTGGATGACCTGACGGACGAGCTGGTCGGAACCATCAACGACCAGAACCCGGGGTACCGGCAGCTCAACGTCGTGCCCGACGACGATCTGTGGAAGTCGTGCCACGACAACCTCGAGCGGGTGCTGCAGCTCGTCGCCGAGTGCGGCGACGACGCCGTGCGCACGGCGCAGTTCTTCGACGCCGCCCGCACGACCGGGCAACGGCGGGCGCAGCAGCGGCTGCCACTGGACGACCTGCTGCGGTCGTTCCGCATCGGGGGCCGGCTGCTGTGGCAGGCGTTCATCGCCGAGGCCCGCGCCGAGCACGAAGCCGACCCCGATGACCTGCTCGACCTCGCGACCCGGATCTGGGAGCTGGTCGACGCGCTCTCGGCGCAGGTCGCGGCGTCCTACCACGCCGCCGAGCAGACACTGGTCCGCGCCGACGAGCAGCGCCGCGCGGCGCTGTGGGAGGGCCTGCTGCAGGGTCGCGCGTCCGACGCCGCGTTCGCGTACGAAGCAGCGCGGATCCTCCGGCTACCGGTGGAAGGGGCGTACGCCGCGGTCACCGCGCCGGGGCGGCTCGCGACCAGCGAGCTCACCGAAGAGCTCGGCCGCGGCCTCGACGACGCCGGCATCCGCTCGGCGTGGCAGGTGCGCGCCGACGTGCTCGTCGGGCTCGCGGCGCTGCCGGTGTCCGACACCGGGGACCTGACGAAGGTCCTCGGCGCCGTCCGCGGGCCGGTCGGGGTTTCGCTCGTCGTCGACGGGCTCGCCGAGGTGCACACCGCCCACCGGCAGGCTGTCCTCGCGCTGCGGACGGTGCCGCACGGCCACGAAGCCGTCGTGTGCCTGGCCGAGCGGCTGCCCGAGGCGATGCTCCTGAGCTCGCCGGAGCTCACCGCTTCGCTGATGCAGCAGTGGCTGCGCGGGCTGCTGGAGCTGGCCGGCGACGAACGGCGTGTCCTGCTCCAAACCCTCGCAACCTGGGTGGAAACGGGCGGATCGGCCACGCGCGCCGGCCAGCTGCTGCACTGCCACCGCAACACGGTGCTCAACCGGATGCACCGGGTCGAGGTGCTCACCGGGCGCCGCCTCGACAGCGGCGACATCCCCCTTGAGCTGGCTCTTGTCGTGCGCGCGCTGCCCTTCCTCCCACCTCGGCGCACCGCATGAGTGGCGGCGGTTGTGCACCGCGCACAGCCGCGTTACGCCAAAAGTAGGCAGCCAGGTCATGGCGTCGCGGGATGAGGCGTGTAACACTGCGGCGCGCCCCGAACACTCCCCGCGCACTTCTCCGACAACGTCGTTCGAGAGGAACCCGCCGCACATGGCACAGCAGGACCAGTACGCCCGGCCGGCCCCGGACGCGCCCCGGCACTTCGGCCGCCGCCGTTTCCTCGGGTTCGTGCTGGCGGCGCCGACGCTCGCCGTCGCCGCGCAGATCACCCAAGCCTCCCTGGCACCGCAGGAAGCCGACGCGGCCATTCCCACGCTGCCGCAGCCCGAGGACATCTTCGACCTCGGCGATCTGCAGAACCTCGCCGCCGCTCCCACGTCCGGCCTCATCACCGTCCACATCGGTACCGACGGGCGCGCGGCCTTCGCCGTTCCGCGGTGCGAGGTGGGCCAGGGCATGACGACGGCAGTGGCGATGATCGTCGCCGAGGAGCTCGACCTACCGCTTTCGCAGATCGACGTCACACTCGCCGACGCCCGCCCGGAGCTGCTGATGAACCAGCTCACCGGCGGGTCCAACTCGATGCGCAGCATGTACACGCCGATCCGCACCGCGTCCGCGATCGCCCGCGCGCGGCTCGTGGCGGCCGCCGCCGCGAAGTGGGGCGTGCCGGAGTCCGAGCTGCGCACCGCCGACGGCGTGGTCCACCACTCCAGCGGCAAACAGGCGTCATACGGCTCGCTTTCGACGGCCGCGGCCGCCGCGAAGACGGCCACCGCCACGGCGCAGCTCAAGCCGAGCTCGGCGTTCAAGGTCCTCGGCACGGCGCAGAACCGCATCGACGCGCTCGAGGCGGTGACCGGGCGCAAGCAGTACACCCTGGACCTCGACGTCCCTGGCGCACTGCCGACGATGGTCGCGCGCCCGCCCACGATCAACGGCACCCCCCGCTCGATCGACAACGAGTCCGAGGTCAAGGCGATGCCGGGGGTCACCGACATCGCGGCGATCTCGCACGGTGTGGCCGTGCGGGCCGAGACCTTCGGCCAGTGCATCGACGCGATCCGCGCGCTCAAGGTGACCTGGGGCCCGGGCACCGTCGACGGCGAGTCCGACGCGACCGTGCTGAAGAAGCTCAAGGCAGCGCAGCTGCCGCTGGCCGTACCCGGCGTGCTGACCCAGTCGATCGACGCGGAGTTCACGTTCGCCTTCGCCAGTAACAGCCCGCTCGAGACGGGTTCGGCGATCGCCGACGTGCGCGCGGACCGCGCCGAGATCTGGTCGTGCCTCAAGGTGCCGATCGTGGCGCAGGAGCAGATCGCGCAGGCCGTGGGGCTGCCGCAGAGCGCGGTCACCGTGCACGTGACGCAGGGCGGCGGCTCGTTCGGCCGGCACCTGTTCCACGACGCGGCGCTCGAAGCCGCCGAGGCGTCGAAGAAGATGGGCAAAGCGGTCAAGCTCATGTGGTCGCGCACCGACGACTTCCGCCAGGGCCGCGTGCACCCGATGTGCGTGTCGCGCGTCCGCGCCACCTACGCGCTCGGCAACGTGGTGAGCTTCGAGCAGCGCCACACCAGCGTCCAGACGGAGTTCAGCCACGGCCTCGGCGAGATGATCACGTCGACGGCGTCGAAGCTGCCCATCGGGGGCAACCTCAGCTTCGCCGAGTCGATCTTCGAGCTGTCGCAGTCTTCGCCGTACAACTTCGGCGTGACCACCCAGCTGCTCAACGAGATCCCGCTGAAGTTCAACACCGGCAGCATGCGCAACATCTACTCGCCGAACGTGGTCACGGCCGAGGAGCTCGTGGTCGACCAGCTGGCGGCCAAGATGGGCAAGGACCCCGTGCAGTTCCGGCGCGACTTCCTGCGCGATCCCCGGCTGCGCGCGGTCCTCGACAAGGCCGCTCAGGTCGGCGAGTGGGGCCGCAAGATGCCGTCCGGCACGGCCCAGGGCATCGCGCTGCACTCGGAGTACAAGGGCGCTGTCGCGGTGCTGATCGAGATCGACTGCCGGCCCGAAACGGTGAACCGCAAGGTCACCGAAGGGGTCACCGGTCCGCGCGTGACCAAGGCGCTCGTGGTCGTCGACCCCGGCTTCGCGATCAACCCGCGCGGGCTGGAAGCGCAGATGATCGGCGGCCTCAGCGACGGCATCGCGATGTGCCTGACGTCGAGCCTGCACATCAAGGACGGCATCCCGCTGGAAGGCAGCTGGGACAACTACTTCTACACCCGCGAGTGGAACACGCCGCTCGAGACGAAGATCGTCATCATGCCGAACACTTCGGACACTCCCTCCGGCGCCGGCGAGCTCGCGGTCGCACCGTCGTTCGCCGCCGTCGCGTGCGCGTACGCGCGTGCGGTGGGCAAGGTGCCGACCACGTTCCCGATCAACCACGGCACGCTCAGCTTCGAGCCGCTGCCGCTCGAACCCTCCACCCCGCCCTCCCCCGTCGACGGTCTCGACCACGCCTTCTAGGAGTCCCCTGTGCCCCAACACACCTTCAAGCTCAACGGCGAGCAGGTCACCGTGGAGGCCGAAGACACGGAACGGCTCCTGTGGGTGCTGCGTGACCGCCTCGGCGTGAAGGGCCCGAAGTACGGCTGCGGGCTCGACGTCTGCAAGGCCTGCACCAGCCACATCAACGGCAAGGCCTTCAACCCGTGCTCGGTGCCCGTCTCGAAGATCGAGGCGACCGACGAGATCACCACGATCGAAGGACTGCCCGCCACCGTCGGCCAGGACCTGCACCCCATGCAGGAAGCGTGGCTGCAGATGGACGTCGCCCAGTGCGGCTACTGCCAGCCCGGCCAGATCATGGCCGCGGTGGCCAAGGTGCGCCAGGCCCGCGCGGCCGGGCGCGACGTGTCCGACGAGGACCTCGACGAAATCCGCAACATCTGCCGATGCGGCACGTACGCCCGGATCCGCGAGGCGATCGTCGCGGGCGCGAAGAACATGTGACCGGTGTGGGGAGGATCGGCACGGTCCTCCCCACACCTCGGGTTCAGTGGTGGAACAACCTCAGTCCCGTGTGGACGAGCGTGATCCCGTGCTCGCGGCAGGCGGCCTCGACCTCGGGTGAGCGGACGGATCCTCCCGGTTCGGCGACGTAGCGGACCCCGTGCCGGCGTGCGTGGTCGACGTTGTCCCGGAACGGGAGGGCGCCGTCCGAAACGAAGGCGACGCCGTCGAGCGCGGCGAGCCAGCTCGCGCGGTCCTCGGCGGTGAGCTCGCCGGCCGGCTCGGCCAGCGACTCGGCGAGGCGGCGGTTTTCGCCCGGCATCAGGTCACCCTCGGCGAAGCGGATCCGCCAGGTGATGCGGTCTTGGCGGCGGACCTCCGGCCGGAAGGTGAGCGCACGGACGACCGGGTGGCGGCGGAGCCACCACGTGGCGGTCTTGGCTCCGGCGAGCCGCGTGCAGTCCACCCGGGACTGTTGTCCGGCACCGATCCCCAGCGTCGTGCCGCCGCGGACGTAGCAGACCGAATTGGACTGGGTGAAGCGCACGGCCACCAGCCCCAGCACGAGGTCTTCGACGGCGGCGCCCGGCAGCCCGGTGTTCTTCAGCAGTGCCGCGGAGATCGGCGTCCAGTCCCGGTCCTGGGTGAGGCGCAGACCGAACACCTCGCGTTCTTCCCGCTCCGGTGGGACGAACGCCGTATCGGCCTCGAGGATGAGGAATCGCCCGTTCTTCTTGCGGCTGAGCCGCTCGAGCGTCCCGGGTTCGTAGCCCGGCGCGATGATCCCGTCGGACACGACGCCGCTCAGCACCTCGGCGAGCTCTTCGTCGACCGGGTGCGAAACGGCCGCGAAGTCCCCATAGGACGATTTCGGGTCGGCGTCCCGCGCGCGCAGGTACGCGCCGGCAACGGGCCCGACGCCGGAGCGGCTCGTGACCACGTCGTCCACCGGCCCCGCCACGGCCGCACCCGCCGGGGACACGTGCTTGAACGACGCGGCGGCGGGCTTGTCCAGCGCCCGAGCCGCCTGCTGCACGAGCTGCCACGCGCTGAGCGCGTCCAGCACGTTGACGTACGACGGTTCCCCGTGCACAACCCGCAGCGGCCACCGGCCGGGCCTCACGGGCGCGGCCCGGGCCGCCTGGTGCGGGTTGGTGCCGTAGCGCAACTCCACTTCGTGCCCTCCTCAGCGGTTTCGCTGACGGAGGCGCCCAGGCGGTCGACGCTCGCGTCCGGTCACGGCCGCTCCCCGGTGGTCGTCCACCCTCGCCAGTCGCGGCCGGCCCGAGTTTAGCCGCTTATACTCGGCCGATGCCGCAGTACCGGATCTCCGAGGCCGCCAAGCTCCTCGGGATCAGCGACGACACCCTCCGCCGCCAGGTCGACGCCGGCGCCGTCACCGCGACCAAGGACCACGCCGGCCGCTCGGTCATCGAGGGCGCCGAACTCGCCGAACTGGCCCGCCACCAGGCCGAACCGGTGCGCGACCCGTCGCCCGTGCTGCGCTCCGCGCGCAACCGCCTGGTCGGCCTCGTCACCCACATCACCGCCGACACGGTCATGGCCCAGGTCGAAATCCAGTGCGGCCGGGAACGCGTGGTGTCGCTGATGAGCACGGAGGCTGTGCGCGAAATGGGCCTGGTGCCCGGCTCCCTGGCGGTGGCGATCATCAAATCCACGACCGTGGTGGTCGAAACCCCGACTCTCTAGGCGCGGCCTCCACCTCGTCGAGGCCACGGTGACCCGCGTGGAGCCCACCGGGCCCACCGCCGCCATCGAGCGGCGAAAGTCCCACCGCCCGGGGAACTCCGACTCTCCAACGGAGCGGTCCGCGAGTGGCAGTTTCGAGCCGATGACCTCCCGACACGACGAGGCGGGCGTGCCATGGACCAGGGACTCCCCGACACCTTCACCGTCAACACCGCGGTGGCCATGGCCATCCGCGCGCCTTCGGTGCACAACTCCCAGCCCTGGCGCTGGGCCGTCGGCTACCGCACGCTCCACCTCTACGCCGACCCGTCGCGGCAGCTCACGCAGACCGACCCCGACCGGCGCGACCTCCTGATCAGCTGCGGCGCGGCGCTGCACCATGCGCGCATCGGCTTCGCCGCACTGGGCTGGGAGGCCGACGTGCACCACCTGCCCCACCCGGGCGAGCCCGACCACCTCGCCGCGATCGAGTTCCACCGGCGCGAGCCCACGGCCGGCGAGATCGCGCTCGCCGCCGCCATCCCGCGGCGCCGCACCGACCGGCGCCGCCACAGTTCGTGGGACGTCCCGCGCGGCTACCTCGAACCGATCGCCGAGGCCGTCGCCGACGAGGGCGTCGTGCTGCGGATGGCCGAAGGCACCGAGCGCTACTACTTGGCCACAGCGATCGAAGAAGCCTGCCGGCGGCACAACGCCGACCCCGCGTACCGCCTCGAGCTGGCGGCGTGGAGTGGTCGGCGTGCTGCGCCCGACGGAGTGCCCTCGCGCAACACCCCGGCGCCGGACGACACCCCGGGGACGCTCCCGGCCCGGCCGTTCGCCGACCCCGGGCTGACCGAAGCTCCCGGCGCCGCCGGCGAGGACGACGAGACCGTGCTCCTGGTGCTGAGCACCGCGTCCGACGACCTGATGTCCCGGCTGCGCGCCGGGGAAGCCACGAGCGCGGCACTGCTCACGGCCACCGCCTTCGGGCTGGCGTCCTGTCCCCTGACCGAACCGCTCGAGCTGCCGGACGTCCGCCGCACCGTGGAGAAGGAGGTCTGCGCCGGCAGCTTCCCGCAGATGGTCCTGCGCGTCGGCTGGGCGCCGGCGAACGCGGACCCCTTGCCCGCCACGGGGCGCCGCGACCTGGCGGACGTGCTGACGCCGCTCGACACGGCGCCGCTGCCCGGCGGCGCCGGCCGGCGGCACTGACCGGAACGAGAGGTGGGCGAAATGCCTTACTGGCACTACGGAGAAGGAGGCGGCTGGGTCGGACTCGTCCTGGTGATCATCGGGCTGCTGGTCGTGCTCGCCGTCGCCGGGATCCTCGGCACGCTGCTGGTCCGGCGGGCTCCGAAGCCCACTTCGGAGGAAGATCGAGCCCTGGGGATCCTGCGCGAGCGGTTCGCCCGCGGGGAGATCGACCAGGACGAGTACGAACGCCGGCGCGCCGCGCTCGGGCGCTGAACCCCGGTCGGCGGCGACCCCGCGCCGAGCGTGTTCGACGCGGGCCGCACGAAGACCGACGGTCGCGCCGGCGGGGTGTTCGGGTGGTACGACAACGAAGGGAGCCACGCGTGCTGCCGGCAACTCATCGAGCTGGTGTGCTGTGAACCCGCGCGGAGCCGCGCGCACCGGCCGGCGGAGGTGGGCCGACCTGTCCCCCGTCGAGCGGCTGGTCGTGGCGGGCGCTGCGGCAGTGCAGCTCGCCCTGGCCGCGATGGCCTGGTGGGACCTCGCGCACCGGCAGGCGGATCAGGTCCGCGGCCCGAAAGCCCTGTGGGCGGCGATGATCGCCGTCAACTTCGCCGGGCCGCTCGCGTACTTCCGGTGGGGCCGGCTGCGCCACCGCCCCTACCGGCGCCGGGGGTGCCACTGGACCCGCTGACGATCTCCGGCACGAACCTGCCCGCACCCGCCGCACCGGCCGGTCGTGTTCAGTGCGCGGACAGGACAACCGGGTCGAGGCGAGGCGGGTAGGGGCCGTAAGCGTTGTCCCGGGCGCCTTTCGCGCGCAGAGCCGGGATGGCGAACAGGCGGCGCAGGAAGGC
The DNA here is from genome assembly GCF_016889705.1 of Amycolatopsis sp. FDAARGOS 1241. Classification (NCBI taxonomy): domain Bacteria; kingdom Bacillati; phylum Actinomycetota; class Actinomycetes; order Pseudonocardiales; family Pseudonocardiaceae; genus Amycolatopsis; species Amycolatopsis sp. FDAARGOS 1241. The sequence continues at coordinate 3,617,877 of NZ_CP069526.1, read as the reverse complement.
GGGTGGTTCGGCGCCACGGCCGCGCGCTCGCGCCCGGGCGGAGCGGCGCTCGACGCGGACCTGCTGGGCCTGGACCTTTTCGATGGCAGGCAGCCGGTCGCGTTGGATGGCGGCCAGGTCATCGGTGGTCGGGGTGCCGTGGCGGAAGGCGGGAACGAGGCGATTGGCCGCGGCGACGGCGTCCTGCACGGCCATGAGGATGCCGTTGCCGCCGACGGGTGAGATGACGTGGGCGGCATCGCCGAGCAGGAGCAGGCCCGGGCGGTACCAGCGGTCCACGCGGGAGATGTCGACCGACAGCAGCGTGGTCTGGGCGAAGTCCGTCAGGAGGTGCACGCGGTCGGCCAGCCACGGCACCCGCGTGCTGACGAAGTCGCGGATCGGTTCGACCCCCCGCTCGCGCAGGCGCGCGTAGTCGCCTTTCGCGACGCTGTAGCCGACCTGCCAGTCACGCACGCCGCCGAGCACGCCGAGGTAGCTCTCCGGTCCGTAGTACAGCTCGAGGTCGGCGCCGGGCGGGTCGGCCGGATCGCGCGGGAGGCGGAACCACAGAATGTCGGTGGTGGCGCCGAGCGATCGCGCGGGGAGGCCGGCCAGGCGGCGCACCGTGGAGAAGCGCCCGTCCGCGCCGACGAGAAGCTCGCAGCCGATTTCCCCGCGCCGGTGCCGGACTCCCGCGACCGCGCCGGTTTCGTCCGTGAGCAGGTCGGTGACCTTCGCACCCATCTCCAGGGAGAACGCCGGCAGCCGGGCCGCCTCGGCGGCGAGGAAGTCGAGGAAACGCACCTGCGGCATCAGGGCGACGTAGTCGAACGGCGTGTCGAGCCGGTCGTACGCCGCGACGCTGAAAGAGGCTTTCGTGGTGTGGAAGCGAAACGAGCGCCCCTTGAAGTGGTCGAGCCGCAGCAGCTCCTGCGCCAGCCCGAGCCGATCGAGCAGTTCCAACGTGTACGGGTGCATTGAATCGCCGCGGAAGTCCCGGTCGAAGTCCTGCCGCGACTCCAGCACCCGCACCTGGACCCCGGCCCTCGCCAGTAGGTACCCGAGGAGCATCCCACCGGGTCCTCCACCGGCGACGACGACGTCCACCACGGTTTCACCTCACTGGACAGTCTAGCCAGTTCGCGAACGCCGGCGAAGGCCGCCGCGGCGCCGTTTTATCCCACTACCGCAGCGCTTCAGCAGCAGCGCTCGCCGCGCCAGGCTTCGCGGCCTTCCTTGACGGCCACGGCCGCGATGACGAGCGCGACGATCGGGTCGGCCCAGGACCAGCCGAACAGCGAGTTGAGCAGCAGCCCGGCGAGCAGGACACCGGACAGGTAAGTGCACAGGAGAGTCTGCTTGGAGTCGGCGACCGCGCTGGCCGACCCGAGTTCGCGGCCGGCACGGCGCTGCGCGTGGGAAAGGACCGGCATCACGAGCAGCGACACGGCCGCGAGCACGATCCCCACGGTCGAGTGCTCGGCGGACTCGGCACCCGCCAAGCTGCGGATCGATGCGACGGTCACGTAGGCGGCCAGCGCGAAGAACGACAGGGCGATCACTTTCAACGCGGCGCGCTCGCGTGCCTCGGGAGCACGCCCGGAAAACTGCCAGGCGACGGCCGCGGCCGACGCGACCTCGATCACCGAGTCCAGCCCGAAGCCGATCAACGCGGTCGAGGACGCGACCGAGCCGGCGCGGATCGCCACGACCGCTTCGATCACGTTGTAGGTGATCGTGCTCGCGACCAGCAGTCGCACCCGGCGCGACAGCACCGCCCGGCGGGCGGCGGCCACCCGTGACGGTGCCTGAGGCGCCGCGCAGCAGCCGTCCGCTTCCCGCGGTACCGGTGCCGGCCCGCAGCACCCGTCCGCGCACTCCGCCGGCTGCGTGGTGGCCCCCGGCCGGTTCAGCGACTCGCGGGAGTCGCTCACCGGGCCGCCTTCGCGGAAGCCGCGACGGGCTCGTCGTTGAGGCACGGTTCTTCGGGGTCGACCGCCAGCACCACGTGCACGAGCTCGCTCAACGCCTTCTGCAGGTGCACGTCGGCCAGTTCGTAGCGCACCTGCCGGCCCTCGTAGGTCGCGACCACGAGCCCGCAGCCGCGCAGGCACGCCAGGTGGTTCGACACGTTCGACCGGGAAAGCCCCAGCTGCTCGGCCAGCCGGCCCGGGTAGTGCACGCCGTCCAGCAGCGCCACCAGGATCCGGCACCGGGTCGGGTCGGCCAGCGCCTTGCCCAGCCGGGCCAGCGCCGCACCCCGCGTCTCACACGTCAGCACGTCCCGAACAGTACAGCCATCGCTGATTTATCAGCAAGGGCTGAACAGTTGACCATTGCGGGTCGGAACCGGTTTTCGAGCCAGCCGGGCTGCTCCGGCGCGGCGGTCGGGGTCGGGCTACCGGCTCTACGACGACGAGTCGGTGCACCGGCTGGAGTTCATCGCCTCGGGCAACACCTCGGCCTGCTCCTGGACGAGATCCTGGAACTCCCCCCGGTCTGGGAACACGCGCTGTGCACCGACGTGCGCGCCCGGCTGCGTCCGATGCCGCTCGCCCGCATCGAGGAGGCCGAACAGCGCGCCGCCGGGCACGCGGCGTTCAGCGAGCGCCTGTGCGAAGCGCTGACCGAGATCGCGGGCCCCCCGCCCGGGGCGCTGCGAACCCGGGTGCGGCTTCCTGCACCGGGAACAACCGGCGACCGACGTCAGCGTGCGCCGGCCAAGCCTGTCCCGATCGCGTGCGCACTGACCGGCAACGACCAGGCCGGGCGCAGCACGCAGTGGCGGGCACTGCTCGCGGGCCCCGAGCGCCGGTCCGTCGACGGCGGGCTGAAGCTCCGGCTCCCCGGCCGTATCGGCGGGCCGCGTGGCCGACCTGGCCGCCGCCGAGCAGGAGTGCTGCGCGTTCTTCACCTTCACGCTGCGGGTGGCCGGCGGCGGGCTGGAGTTCGAGGTCCGCGCGCCGGCCGAAGCAGCCGGCCTGCCGGCCGACGTGTTCGGCACCGCTCCACTGACGTGGCGGTATCCCTGGCTTCCCGAAAGGGTTGTCCGTGCTCGTTCTGCGTTCGATCGGGCTGTTCGTGGTGGCCGTGACCTTCGAAATCGGCGGCACTCGGCTGGTGTGGCGCGGAGATCGCGGACACCGCGGCTGACCCTGGCTCGCCGGCGGGCCCCTCGCGCCGGGCCGCTACGGGGTTCGTCGCGACCGGCAACCCGACGACCAGTACGGCCGCATCCTCGCCGCCTACGGTGGCTTGTTCGTCGCGGGATCCCTTGTGCGGGGCGTGCTCGCCGACGGCTACCGGCCCGACCACTTCGACGTCATCTGCGCGCTCAGCTGCCTCGCCGGAGTCGGCGTGATCATGTCTGCGCCGCGCGGCTGACGGACGCAGCACCTCACCGGGCGGCCTTCGACGTCCGGATTTCGAGTGACGCGACCGAAATCGCCGCCGGCCAGTGGCCGATCCTTGTGCTCACGCCACGTCGCCGGTGTCGACCGGCAGGTCGGCCAGCCGCCACTCCAGCATGCCGTCGTCGAGGCGGATGGCGCGGCGGCCGCGGTCGGTCAGCAGCCGCACCGCGTCGTAGGCCAGCACGCAGAACTCGCCGCGGCAGTACACCACCACCTCCGTGCCCTCGGGCAATTCGGTGATCCGCTCGGCCAGCTCCTCGACCGGGATGCTGACCGCGCCGGGGATGTGGCCGGCGGCGTACTCGTGGACCGGGCGCACGTCCAGCACCACCACCTCACCCGCCGCGGCGCGGACCCGCAGCTGTTCGCGGGTGATCTCGGTGGCGCGCGCCGGATCGGTCCCGGCGCCGTCGACTCCGAGGTAGGCGGCGCGGGCGGGAGGAACCGCGGCCTGGTGCGTGAAAGCGACCGTGCGCAGCAGTGCGAACAGCCGGGCGACGTCGTCGCCGGCGAGCCGGTAGTGCACGCGCACGCCGTCGCGGCGGGTCGCCACGAACCCCGCCTGTTTGAGCGTCTGCAGATGCGCCGACGCGGTGGTGAGGTTGAGCCCGGCCGCCGCCGCGAGCGCGTCCACTGACCGCTCACCCTGCGCGAGCAGGTCCAGCAGCTCCAGCCGGGTGCCGTTGGCCAGCGCCTTGCCGCTGGCCGCGAACGCCTCGTACAGCTCGGCCTTCGCCCGGGACTTCGCGGCTGAATCGACTCCGTCACGCCTGCTCATGCACTATCCTCCATTAATCCATGGAATATCGTAGCTCAACGCGGGGGACGGACCGACGCGACCACGAGGAGGCATGTCGTGAGCTTCTCCACCGAGCACCTGATCCCGTTGATCGACGAGGGCCTCGGCAACAGCTCCTACCTCGTGGACCTCGGCGACGGCCGGGCGCTGGCCGTGGACGCCGGCCGCGACCTGCGCGACCTGCGCGCCGCCGCGGCCGGGCACGGCCTGCGGATCGCATTCGCCGCCGACACCCACCTGCACGCGGACTTCCTCTCCGGCGCCGTGCAACTGGGCCACGACCACGGCGCGACGGTGCTGGCTTCGGCCGCGGGGAAGCGGGAGTTCCCGCACACCGGGCTCACGGACGGCAACGAGGTCGACCTCGGCGGGCTCACCCTGCGCGCCCTGGCCACTCCGGGACACACCGACGAGCACCTGGCGTTCCTGCTGCTCGACGGCGCCCGCGAACTCGGCGTGTTCACCGGCGGGTCCCTGATCGTGAACTCCGCCGCCCGCACCGATCTGCTCGGCGCCGACCGCACCGAGGAGCTCGCCCGCGCCCAGTACCGCTCACTGCACCGGCTGATCACTCTGCCCGACGACGTCGACGTCTGGCCCACCCACGGCGCCGGCTCGTTCTGCTCGGCCCCACCGGGCACCGACCGCACCACCACCATCGGAGCGCAGAAGCACGCCAACCCGCTGCTGGCCGCACCCGACGAAGACACGTTCGTCCGGGCGCTCGTCGCCGGCTTCGGCACCTACCCGCGCTACTTCGAGCGCCTGGCCGAGGTCAACCGCCGCGGGCCCGCCGTCGTGGCCGGCACCCCCGCGCTGCCCGCGCTCACGGCCGCCGACGTCCGCGCCCACCTCGCCGCCGGTGGCCACGTCGTCGACGTGCGCCCGGCGGCCGACTTCGCCGCCGGCCACATCCGCGGCGCCCTCTCCATCCCGCTCCGGGACCAGTTCGCCACCTGGCTTGGCTGGCTACTGCCGGACACCGCGCCGCTCGTGTTCGTGCGCAACCCGGACCAGCAGGTGAGCGACCTCGTGTGGCCGGCCTACAAAATCGGCTACGAACGCCTCGTGGGCCACCTGGCCGGCGGCATGGCCGCGTGGAGTGCCGAGGACGGCCCGCGCCAAACCACCGTCTTCGCCGACCCCGCCCACACCGGCGGGCAGACGTATCTCGACGTGCGGCAAGCCACTGAATACCGTGCCGGCCACGTGCCCACCGCCATGCACCTGGAACTCGGGTCTCTCGCCGCACACGCGGCCGACGTCCCGCCGGACGCGATGATCGCGTGTGGCCACGGCGAGCGGGCCATGACCGCCGCCAGCGTCCTCGAACGCGCCGGACGCACCGACGTGACCGTCCTCAATGGAGGTCCGGCCGACTACGCACGCGCCCACGACCTGCGTCTCGCGGCCGGCGACGGGCCACGGTGAACAACGCCGCCACCCACGCCGCCGCGCCCGTCCGGCTCGGCCTCCGGGAGAACTGGCTGCAGTTCAGCCTGCTCGTCGTCGTCAACGTCTGCGTCGGTGCCCTCGTCGGGCTCGAACGCACCACGATGCCCCTCATCGGCACCGAGACCTTCGGCTTGACCAGCGATCTCGCCGTCTTCTCGTTCATCATCGCCTTCGGCCTGACCAAAGCGGCCACAAACCTCGCCGCCGGCGCCCTCACGGCCCGCTACACCCGCCGCCGGCTGCTGATCACCGGCTGGCTTCTGGGCATCCCCGTCCCGTTCGCCCTCGCCTGGGCACCCGCCTGGGGCTGGCTCGTCGCCGCCAACGTGCTCCTCGGCCTCAACCAGGGCCTGACGTGGTCCATGACCGTCAACATGAAGATCGACCTCGTCGGCCCCGCCCGCCGCGGCCTCGCCACCGGGCTCAACGAAGCCGCCGGCTACGTCGCCGTCGGCGGGGTCGCGCTGCTCACCGGCTACCTCGCCACCACCCACGGCCTGCGCCCGATCCCCGAACTCATCGGTGTCGTCTTCGTCGCCGCGGGCCTCGGGCTGTCCCTCGTCGTCCGCGACACCGCCGCCCACGTCGCACTCGAACTCGCGCAGCACCCCAGCCCCGGCGCCCGCACGCACACCGGCCTCGCCGCCACCTTCGCCCGCACCACCTGGCGTCTCCGCCCCCTACGCGGCGCCAGCCAAGCCGGCTTCGTCAACAACCTCAACGACGGCCTCACCTGGGGCGTGTTCCCCCTGCTGTTCACCGACCACGGCCTCGGGTTCGCCGCCGTCGGCCTGATCAAAGGGCTCTACCCCCTGCTGTGGGGCCTCGGCCAGATCCCCATCGGCCAGCTGTCCGACCGCATCGGCCGCAAACCCCTCATCGTGTCCGGCATGCTCGTCCAAGCCGCCGGCTTCGTCCTCGCCTTGGCCCTGCTGCACTGGCCGCTGCTCGCCGGGGTCCTCTCCGCAACCGCCCTGGGGCTCGGCACCGCCATGGTTTACCCGACACTCATCGCCGCCATCTCGGACCACGCACACCCCTCCTGGCGCGCCATTGCCCTCGGCACCTACCGCTTCTGGCGCGACACCGGCTACGCGGCCGGCGCCCTCCTCGCCGGCCTCCTCGCCGACGCCCTCGGGCTCAACGCGACGATCATCGCGGCCGCGGTCCTCACCGCCGCCTCAGGGCTGCTCGCCGCCCGCTGGCTCTCCGGCCCCCACGAGGACAGCCCCGGCAACGACTGAACCGCCGAACGCAATCGCGGCCCTCAGGGGTAGATTCATCAAACGAGGTTGATGTATTTTCAAGCGGTGTTGTCGTCCGATGGGCCGCCGCCGTTCGTGCGGCTGCTCGCCGATCCGGTGCGCTGGCGGCTGGCGCGTGAGCTGGCCGGCAGCGACCGGCGAGTGCGGGAATTGGTCGCGGCGCTCGGGCAGCCGCAGAACCTCGTGTCCTACCACCTGCGGCAACTGCGAGCGGCGGGAGTGGTGACCGCGCGGCGCAGCAACTACGACGGGCGCGACAGCTACTACCACCTCGACCTCGCCCGATGCGCCGACGCGTGGGCCGAGGCCGGGGCAGCGCTGCACCCGGCGATCGGCTCGCCTGCGACCGGCCGGCGGCGTTCCGCGCGCGCACGGGTGTTGTTCTTGTGCACCGGCAACAGCGGGCGCTCCCCCCTGGCGGAAGCACTGCTGCGGCACCGGTCCCGGGGCGCGGTCGAGGTGGCCAGTGCCGGCAGCCACCCGAAACCGCTGCACCCGGACGCCGTGCGCGTGGCCGCTGAGTACGGCATCACGCTCGAACACGAGCCGACCCATTTGGATGCGGTGCGGGACAAGCGGTTCGACTGGGTGGTCAGCCTGTGCGACCGGGTCCGCGAGGTCCGCCCGCGGTTCCCCGGCCGGCCTGTGACGATCCACTGGAGCCTGCCCGATCCGGCCCGGGAACCCGATCCCGGCGGGGACACCCTGCCCGCGTTCCAGCGCACCGCCGCCGAGCTGGACACCCGGATCCGGTTCCTGCCGCTGTCCCTCACCACCGACGCTGAGGAGAGCCGACCATGACGACCGACCTGGAAACCCTGGTGAGCGTGCGCTACCTCGTCGACGACGTCGACGCCGCGATCGCCTTCTACACCCGGCACCTCGGGTTCACCGTGCGGACGCACTTCGCCCCCGCGTTCGCCGACGTGACCCGCGGCAACCTGCGGCTGCTGCTCAGCGGCCCTGCGAGCTCGGCCGGCCGCGCGATGCCGGACGGCACGAAACCCGGCCCGGGTGGCTGGAACCGCATCCACCTGATCGTCGAAGACATCGACGCCGAGGTCGCCCGGCTGCGCACAGCGGGTGTCGAGTTCCGCAGCGACGTCGTCACCGGCCCCGGCGGCCGCCAGATCGTGCTGGACGACCCCGCGGGGAACCCCGTCGAGCTGTTCCAGCCCAGGACCTGACCCGAGTTCCCGAGGAGAACCCCACATCATGACCACCGGCAACCCGCCCGCGCTCGCGCGGCGGCTGGGCACCGGCGACGCCGTCGTCATCGGCCTCGGCTCCATGATCGGTGCCGGCGTGTACGCCGCGTTCGGACCCGCCGCGAAAGCAGCCGGCAGCGGCCTGCTGATCGGGCTGGTGCTGGCCGCAGTCGTCGCGTACTGCAACGCGGTCTCTTCGGCCCAGCTCGCCGCGCAGTACCCGACGTCCGGCGGCACCTACGCCTACGGACGGGAACGCCTCGGGCCGTGGTGGGGGTTCACCGCCGGGTGGGGCTTCGTCATCGGCAAGACCGCCTCGTGCGCGGCGATGGCGCTGACCTTCGCCACCTATGCCGTGCCCGGGCCGTGGTGGCTGCAACGCCTCGTCGCCGTCGCCGGAGTGCTCGGCCTCGCCGTGCTCAACACCCGCGGCGTGACCCGGACCGCGCAACTGACGCGGATCCTGGTCACGATCACCCTCGTCGCGCTCGCGGCCGTGGTGCTCGGCATCGCCTTCGGCGGCTCGGCTTCCCCGGCGCACCTCGGCGGCGTCGGGACGTGGACCTCCGGTGGGGCGTACGGCATTCTGCAGGCCGCCGGGTTGCTGTTCTTCGCTTTCGCCGGCTACGCGCGCATCGCCACGATGGGCGAGGAAGTCCGAGACCCCGCCCGCACCATTCCCCGCGCGATCCCGCTCGCTCTGGGGATCGCCGTGCTGGTGTACCTGGTCGTCGGGGTCGCCGCGCTACTGGCGTCCGGACCGGCGCGCCTCGCCGAATCCGCCGCCCCGCTCACCACGGCCGTCACCGACGCGGGCGCCGGTGGGCTGGCCCCCGTGGTCCGCATCGGCGGCGCCGTCGCCAGCCTCGGCGCTCTGCTCGCGCTGATCGCCGGGATCGGACGCACCAGCCTCGCGATGGCCCGCAACCGCGACCTGCCCGGCCCGCTGGCCGCCGTGCACCCCCGCTACCGAGTGCCCCACCGCGCCGAACTCGCGCTGGCCGTCGTCGTGTCGGTGCTCGTGCTGACCGTCGACCTGCGCGGTGTGATCGGGTTCTCCTCCTTCGGCGTGCTCGTCTACTACGCCATCGCCAACGCCTCGGCCTTCACCCAGCAGGCGCCGCACCGCCGCTGGCCCCGCTGGCTACACGTGCTCGGCCTGCTCGGCTGCGTCGTGCTCGTCGCGACCCTCCCGTGGCCCTCGATCATCGCCGGGCTGGCCGTCTTCGCCATCGGCCTCATCGGCCGCCTGCTCATCCGCCGCCGGCGCACCTCCGGCGGCACGGATCCCGAGTAGCTGTCGGGCGGCGATCCGCAGCCGGCCCACACCAGCGGACTGCCATGGCCACGGCCCCAGGTGGTGACGGCCGGCACGTCGGCGATGCCGCGGGAATCGGCCGAGGCCCGTTCCGCTCGCGCGCGGCACGAGGATCAGCGGTGGTCCAGCAGCTCCACCAACGCCGCGGGCGCGGCGGCAGGACCGCTGAGGGGTCGCCACGGGGCCCCGGCCCGGGCGGCGAAGTGCGCCGCCTCTTCGCAGTCCTGCGCGGGCGCCAGGATGAGCAGCTCCTCGCAGGACCGCGCCGCGGGGACGGGATCCTCGTCGTCAGTCGCGCGGCAGTCGGACAGCAGGAGCACGACCTTGCGGGCCGCACGGGAAGCCGTGAGCTGGTGGGACGCTTCGCGCAGCGCGGTGGCCAAGGCGGTGACGCCGTGGCCGCGCAGCGACAGCACCGAGTCGACGACAGCGGCACGCGTACGGACCGACCACAGTGGACGGATGACGTCCGTCTTCCGGGCGAACGAGACCACGGCGTGGTCACGGGGTGCCCGCCAGGCGCAGGCAGCCGCGGTCACGGCGGCGGCGGCCAGGCGGCGGCCGGTCATCGAACCGCTCGTGTCGATCAGCAGGCACAGCGCGAGTTCCGGCCGGGCCCACTGCCGGGCGACGAGCTCGTCCGGGCGGGGCGCGCGGGCCCCGGCCGCCGCGTCGAGCAGTTCCGGCATCGACGCGTCGAGGTCCAGCTCACCCCCGCGGTCGGCTCGGACGTGGCACAGGCGGCCGACCCCGCGGCTCCTCGCCACTGCCTGCCGGGCGAGGTCGAGCACGAGGCCGGTCGCCAGCCGCCGGGCGGCGGCGCGCAGCTCCTCGTCCGTGGCCGATGCCATTTCGACCAGCAGCGACACCGCCTGGTCGGGGTCGTCCCGGAAGACCGTGTCGAACGCGGTCTCGTCGAGCACACCCACCTCGGGCGAGATCTCGCCGAAGCGCGCTTGCTTCGCCAGGTCGGCGCGCGGGGTGCTGCGCACCCCGGAACCGGGCCGTGGCCGGGGTTTGGAGGGGCCCGCCGGTGGCGGGCTCACGCTTCCCCCGGCGAGTCACCTCCCCGGCGGTCGCCCTCGGCGGGTTTCGCCCCGAACACGGCCGTGTAGAGCTCCTCGATCACCGCTTCGGCAGTCCGGCCGCACCCCTCGCGCACGGCGACCCGGCCGGACAGCCCGACCATCGCGGCGTCGAACCCGACCTGCCAGTCGAGCAGTTCGGAGTCGCGGATCCGGGCGAGCGACACCGCCACCCGCACGACGTCGATCGCGCCGCGCACCGACGAACCGACGCGCAGGTCGTCGTGCTCGCGCGTGCGCCGCACGAGGTCCACGACCCGGTCGCGCCAGGCCCCGGGCACCTCGGGCGAGCGCCGCGCCACGATCTCGCTCTCTTCGCCGTGGGTCTGGTACCCCATGACGATGCGGCAGACCCGGTCGTACACCGCCGCCGAGATGCGGGCCGTGCCGATCGCGTCGAACGGGTTCATCGCCGCCACCAGCCGGAATCCCGCCGCCGCGACGAGCACGCCGAGCCGTGGCACGTGCAGCTCGCCTTCGGACATCACGGTGATGAGGACGTTGAGCGTCTCCTCCGGGACCCGGTTGACCTCCTCGACGTAGAGCAGCCCGCCGGACCGCAGGGCTTCGACGAGCGGACCGTCCACAAAGGTCTCGGCGGTGTAGCCCTTGGCGAGCACCTGCGACGGGTCGAAGTGCCCGATCAGCCGCGCGGGGGTGAGCTCCGCGTTGCCCTCCACGAACACGAACTCGGTGCCGTCCCGGTCCGCGATCGCGCGCAGCAGCGTGGTCTTCCCGGTGCCGGGTGGCCCTTCCAGCACGACATGGGCCCCGGCGTCGAGCCCGGCGAGCAGCAGCTCGATCTCCCGCTCCCGGCCGACGACCGCGTGGCCGAAGGCCCGGGGGCCGGGCTGCTCACCCGGCCCCCGCACCGCACGCAGACCGCTCACGGCGCGTCGTGGACCAGCACGCCGCGGACGTTGCGACCTTCGAGCAGGTCGTCGTAGCCCTGGTTCACCTCGTCGAGCGTGTACGTGCGCGTGATGATCTCGTCGAGCTTGAGGTCCCCGCTCTGGTACAGGCCGAGGATCTTGGGGATGTCGGTCGTCGGGTTGCAGTCACCGAACAGCGAGCCCTTCACCGTTTTCTTGAACAGCGTCAGTATCGAGCCCGGCAGCGTTACGTTGGTGACCGACAGCTTGTTCAGCCCCGTCAGCACGACCGTGCCACCCTTGCCCGTCGCGTTGAACGCGCCGGTGACGATGTCCTCGGTGACGACCCCGGCGGTGACGATCGTCTTGTCCGCGCCGTTGCCGTTGGTGAACGACTGCGCCAGCTCCGCCGCTTCCTCCGGCGTGGCCACGGCGTGCGTCGCGCCGAGTTCCATCGCCTTCTCGCGCTTGTTCTCCAACGGGTCCAGCGCGATGACGTTCTTCGCACCGGCGTATCGCGCGCCCTGCACCGCGTTGATCCCGATCCCGCCGACGCCGGACACGATCACCGTCTCGCCCGGCTTCACGTCCGCGGCGTTGACGGCCGAGCCCCATCCCGTCGGCACGCCGCACCCGACCAGCACGGCTTTGTCGAGCGGGAGGTCGTCGTCGACCTTGACCGCCGAGTTCTGGTGGATCACCGAGTACTGGCTGAACGTGCCGAGCATGCACATGGCGCCGTACTCGCGCACCGCTCCCGGCCCGCTGAAGGGGAACCGCTCCCCCGGCAGGTAGCCCTCGAGGATCGTGGCGCCCATGTCGCAGATCGCCTGCTGGCCGGTCGCGCACCACCGGCACGTGCCGCAGTTCGGGATGAACGAGCAGACCACGTGGTCCCCCGGCTTCACCCGGGTCACGCCGGGGCCGACGTCCTCGACGATGCCCGCGCCCTCGTGCCCGAGCACCATCGGCAGGCGCGCCTCGAGGTCGCCGTGCGCGATGTGCACGTCGGAGTGGCACAGCCCGGCGTGCGTGTAGCGGATGAGGACCTCGCCCTGCTGCGGTCCGTCGAGGTCGAGCTCGACGATCTCGATGGGCTTGCCCACCTCGTAGACGACTGCTGCCTTCGTCTTCATCTCCTGAACTCCTTTGTTCGGACGGATCGCGTCACGACGCGATGGTGACGGCTTTCGTCGCCGGGTGGAGGTGGGCAACCGCGGCCGGCAGGGCGGAGGGCACCGTTGCCGTCACCTGACGCCTCCTCGGGTCGGGGCCGAGGCCATGGTCACCCCGCGGCGAAGGGTCGGACTGTTACAGAACTGGACAGTCCTCGGCGATCTCGAGCGCCTGCATGCGCCGGTACAGCGTGGTACGGCTGACCCCGAGCTCCCGCGCGGCCCGCAGTTTGTTCCCGGCATTCGAGCGCAGCGCGGTGACGATCGCGTTGCGCTCAGCGGCCTCCCTTCCGCCCAGCCGGCGCGCTTTCGCGGTCGACCGGTACTGCTTCGGCAGCTGGGCGAGGTCGACGATCCCAGTGCACGGGAGTCTGCTGACGTGCCGTGCGACGGAGCGCAGCTCGTGCAGGTTCCCCGGCCACGGGTGCCCGCGCAGCGCGGCGAGGGCGCCGCCGGTGAACCGCGGCCGCCACTCGGGCCGGTCGGCGCGGATCATGGCCGACAGCAGCGCCGGGAGTTCGCCTGGGCGCTCGCGCAGCGGGGCCAACACCTGCGCTTCGTCGCAGCGGGCGACGACGGCCGCGGCGGCCGCGGGCAGCTCGTCGGCGGGGCAGGTGGTCAGTACCAGCTTCGCCGGGCACCCGTCGTCCAGAGCGGCGGCGAGCGGGACGAGGAAGGTCTCGGGCAGCAGGTGCACGTCATCGACGACGACCGTCGTGCCCGGCCGCGCCGTGAGGTCGGTGAACCGGGCGGCCCACGCGCGCGGCTCGAGCCGCAGCGCGGTCGCCGCACCGAGGACCTCGACGCCGCTCGCCCCGCCCGCGCCGCCCGCCACGGTCGAGCGGCCGGTGCCCGGGTCGCCGGTGATCAGTGTGGCGCGGCCGGTGCGCGGCGCTTCCGCGCGCGGAACGAAGGAGCGCCCGGTCGTGCGGCACACCCGGAACACGGCGCCGTCGGGCGTGCCGTCGACGCGTTCGGCGGTGACCGCGACGTCGATCCCGTCGGCAACCGCGAGCGTCGCGGTGAGGGCACCGCGCCGGGGCACGTCGGGCAGCAGCGTCCGCAGCAGGGCCGGATCGCCCGGGCGCAGCTGTTCGATGCACGCATCGGTGGCGAACACGACGTCGCCGCCGAGCACCGCGACCGGCGCCGACCGGCGTTGCGTGGCGTGCTGGAAAGCCAGGAACAGCCGGCGTTCGCCGGCGCGGGCACCCTCGACGATCACGTCGCGGATGTCGGCGACGGCGCGGCTGACGAGCGGTCTGAACAACGGGTTCTCGTCGTCGCTCATGCCGGTGATGTCGAGGACGCCGTCGAGCCGGCCGGTGAGCGGGTGGTGGATCGGGTGGCCGTAGCAGCTGAACCGCTTGAGCGCGTGTGCGTAGTGCTCGGCGCCGTGGATCACCACCGCCTGGCGGGATTCGCAGGGCGTGCCCAGCGCATTGGTGCCGACGCGGCCCTCCGCGAAGTGGGAACCGAGCAGCACGCCGATGTTCTCCAGTTCGAGCTGCAGCGGCCGGTGCCCGAACCAGCGGAACACGAGCCGGCAGTCGCGATCGGCGAGCAGGACGCAGAAGCGCGTGCCTTCGAGCTGCCGCGTGAGCCGGTCCAGGACCGGACCGGCGGCGACCATCAGCCGGCTGTGCGCGTCGACGTCCGCGAGGGAGACGACGCCGGGATCCAGATCGGGTGCGACCCCGAACAGCTGCGAACGACGCCAGGAGTCCGCGATCTGCGGTCGGAGTTTCGCGTCGTGGTCCGGCAGCTGCGCGAGTGGCAAGACTCCTCCCGACTTGCGAACACCTTCGTTCGTTCCGTCGACGTTACCGGTCGTGTGCGGATTCGGCCAGGTCAGAACCCGACAGGCGTCGTCGCCGCCGAGCCGAGCTCGGCCCGGAACCCTTGCGGGACAACGAGATCCGCCGCGGTCTGGTCCCGGACGCCGCGCTTGCCGAGGGCCGGCAGGGTGGAGTCGATGCCCACCCGGAGCACGTCGAGGACGTTCTCCACACCGGCCTGCCCGTTGGCGGCCAGGCCCCAGAGGTAGGCGCGGCCGATGAGCACGGCACGGGCGCCCAGAGCGAGCGCTTTCGCGACGTCGCTGCCGCGGCGGATGCCGCCGTCGAGCAGCACTTCCACCTGGTCACCGACGGCGTCGGCGATCGCGGGCAGGGCGCGGATGGTGGCGGGCGTGCCGGCGAGGTTGTTGCCGCCGTGGTTGGACACCGAGATCGCACTGACCCCGGCATCGACGGCGCGACGAGCCTCATCGACGCGGATCACGCCCGTCCCACGACGGGCGCGGGGTCTGCATCCACTGCCCGTAGGCGCCGAAGAACGTCGGCGCTTCTTCGCCGGGTGCGGCCGTGTTCGGCACCGACAGGTCGGGCAGGCGGCGGGTTCCGGCGTGGCCGTAGAGCCAGCGCGGCCGCAGCAGACCTTCGGGGGCGAAGCGCCCCAGTTCGCGCGTGGTGAGCCGTTCCGGGATGTGCGGGCTGCCCCAGTCACGGCTGTGGCAGAACGACCAGTCCAGCGTCAGGATGATCCCGACGGCGCCGGCAGCCCGGGCACGCTTCAGGCGGCGCACGAGGTCGTCGCGGGTGCCGGTCCAGTACACCTGGAAGTGGGTGTCCGGGTTGGCGGCGATCACCGCCTCGATCGGCTTGCTGCCGAAGGACGACAGGCCCATCGCCCTCCCGCGCGCAGCCGCCGCACGGGCGACGGCGACCTCGCCTTCCGGGTGCGCCGCCGGCACGCCCGTCGGGGAGCGCGCCGTGAGGACCTACGTCGGCAGGCGGATCGGCCAGCCCGCGATTCGCTCTACCCCTTGGCGGTCGGCCGGGTGGTGTTCGCGGCGTGCCGCGCGGCCTACGAACACTGGTCCGCTCGCGCGGACGCCGACCTCGCCGTGTACTGGGACGCGTCGCTGCGGGCCGTCGCGTCGGGCTGCGCAGACCCGTCGCTCACGGCCGCGCCGTCTCCCGCGGCCGAGTGGACCGGCTGCACGCCCCGGCGAAATTCGCTGACTCGGCGCGAACCCGCGCACTACCATGGCCGAGCGGCGACGACCTGGAGTAAATCGTCCGGCGCTGACTCGGCAGGGCGCAGGTTCGATCCCTGCCTCCACGTCGGCCTCAGCTTGGAGTAGTTCAGCAGGCAGAACACCCGGCTGTCTCCGGGAGGGCGCCGGTTCGAGTTCTGCCTCCAAGTCTCGTCTTCAGCACGGAGTGGCACGTGGCGCACGAAGCGTCGGCCCGGTACGCGTACGGCCGGCTGGAGCGCGCGGTCCGCAGCGCGGCGTCCGCAAAGGACAGTGCGGCGCGGCGGCGCGCGCGGGCCAAGATCGCGCAGAGGCAGGGTGTCCTGGCGGGTATGGCGGACGGGACGCTGCGGATCGGGTCGCGGACGCCGGTCGCGGACACACCGGCGTGGGTGACGCTCGAGATGGCCCACGGCGGGTTCGCCACGGGCCGCTACCTGCCCGAAACCCCCTTGACTGAAAGCGAAACCGCGCTCGCGCCGCCCGGCGGGCCGGGGACGACGGAGCGCGAGCGGCTCAACCTCTGGGTACCTCACCGACGCCGGCCTCGACGCGCTGCGCGGCATGCTGGCCACCGGCACGTATCGCGTCGACGTGCCCGAAAACGCCGCGCTGCCGGTGGTGGCGTGCCTGCTGGACCACGCGCACGCGGAGGCCGCGCTCGACCTGGTGGCCGAGCTGCGCCCGTTGCTGCACCGGCTGCGCCTCGCACCAGCGCCCGGTGCGGCGCCGCGGCCGGCGGGCGCGCTGGCGCGGGTGAGCACCGTCGGTGAGGTCCGGACAGCCCTGCATCGGGTCGTCACCAAGCCCGCGCTGGTGGCGATGCTGGAAGTGCTGCGCCTGTGGCACCCGCTGTACGACCGGCTGGCCGCCCTCTGGTGCGAAACTGTCGACGGCGAGGGCGGGTGGCCGTGCCGCGAGTGGCCGGCCGGGTGGGCCGAACGCCGGGCGCGGTGGCTGGCCGACTACCACGAAGCGGTGATGCGCAGCACCGCGCTCACGTCCCGGACGCACCCGAAGAGCAACTTCGCCCGCTTGCATCGCGCCCTGCTCGCCTGCGAACACGACAGTCACGCGCTCACCGGCCGGGACGTCGGCCGGGTCCGCCGCGCGCTGGCGAACACCATCACCAAGCACGGCGCGCCCGGGCTCGGAACCCCGCGCCGGTCTCCGCGCGACGCAGGTGGCCGTGGCGGCGAGGCCGACGTACGCGGAGCTCGCGGCGGTGCTCGCGGCCCGGCTGGACCGCTACCCGACCGACGGTGGCCTGCCCGAACTCTCCGTCACCGACGAGCCGGGCCCCGACGGGCGGCTGGTGCCGGACCACCTCGTCGCGAAGGTGCGGCGCGCGCTGGAGGCCCCGATCGACGAGCTGGTCGCCCGCGACGTGATCACCTCCGGCGACGTCCTCGCGACCGTGCTGCCGCAACTCACCGCGCAGGCGATGGCCGCGAACCTCGAGGACGGTGAACTGGCCGCGCTGTACGCGCAGACGTACGCGGCTTTCCGGCGGCGCCGGAGCCTCCTGCTGCTCGATCTCGAGCACCAGGTCCGGCTCGGAGAACTGCCGTGGCTGCGCGCGCTCGAGCCGCTTCGCGCGCACCGGCCCGGCGCCGTCGTGGCCGCTCGGCACACCCTCACCCAGACGGTGCTCGTCGCCCTCACCGCGTTCCCGCAGGCGATCCTGCCCAACACCCTCGTGCGTGAACTGGGCGCACTCGCGGAGCAGGCCGGCCTGTCCCTGCCACTGGTGGAGGAAGTCGCGGCGGACATCTTCGCCGGCACGTTCACCGCGAAGTGGCGCACCGCTGCGGAGATCACCAGCCGTACCCTGGCCGGCACCCGCTACGCGCGGTACTACTCCCTGCCCGACGCCGCGGCCTGGGCCACGCGGGCGGAAAGCCGGTTCCGCCGCTTCGGCACGCGCACGGCCGAAGACTTCGCAGCAGTCTGCGAATCCCGCGCTGCCGAAGCCCGTGCCGGCGATTCCGGCAGCCACACCCCCGCCAACGCCACGATTCTCGAACAGGCCCAGATCGTCACCACGCACAACCTCGCCGCGCTCGTCGACGGCCTCGGCTTGCTGCCCCACCTCCAGGACCCGGCGCCCGGCCTGGCCACCGCCGCGCTCGACTGGCTGGTGCACCACCTGTCCCCCCGCGTCGACGACTGGCACGCGGCCCACCAGACCGTGAAGAACGCGGCCTACGCCTGGCGCCAGGCCCTGTTCTTCCTCAGCTTCTGCCCCGAGGAGAGCCGGCGGAGCGCATTGGAGCACCTGCGCGAGCAGGCCGTCCGGACCGGCGTAGCGCCCGGCTCGCCCCCGCGATCGACGGCCTCGCCCACGTGCTCGACGGTGGCCGCTTCACCGAGTCCGGCACCGTCGCCGGCGGTCCTGGCCGCCGGTTCCTCGGCTGGGCCACCGGCACCCACTGGTACCTGGCCGACCGGCGGCGCCGCTGACGGTTCAGTCCGCTTCGGCGAGTTCCGCCAGCCGGTCGAGAGAGGCACGCAGCTTGTCCGGTGTGGTCGCGCGGGCGCGCACGAGGCGCTTCTCGTCGGTGAGGTTCGTCCAGTCGTAGGCGTGGGTCACGCGGGTGCGGCCGTCGTCGAGGGGAACCAGGTCCCACCGCCAGAGGTGCCCCGGCGGTTCGTTGTCCGGTTCGGACGGCAGCCACGCGATGCGCCGCGCCTCTTCGAACTCGACGATGTGGTTCGCGCGCACCCCACCGGAGGTGAGGAGCATGGTGAACACCTCGCCGGTGCCGCGGACGCGGCGCGGGTCCTGGGCTTCGGCGAGGTTGTCGTTGCCGTCCCAGCGGGGCTGGTGCGCGGGATCCGCGATGAGCTCGAAGATCCGGGGCGCGGCGGCGGCGATGACGCGGTCTGCGGTCACGACGGTCGGGAGCACGGAGTCGGTCACGCCACCGATTGAACCACCGCGGATCGACCTCACCCAGCCGTGCGGTGCGCACAGTGGCGGCAGCACCGTCAGCACCACCGCGAGCGCCCCGGCCGGGGCGCGGTCGCCCGGCACGAGCGCAGGCACCACAGCCGGCGCGGCGAACGTCCGCAGCCCCGTGTCGCCGCCCCGCGGATCGTCACCACGCGGACGCCGCACAGTGGGCGACCGGGTGGTCCGCCTCCGCGGCCTTCGGCGCTTCGAGGACCAAAGACCCTTTTCGGCGCGACCGCGAGCAGGCGAGGGTCGGACCAGGCGACGACCGAACGGAGAACCCGTCATGCAGACGCGCGACATCATGACCACCCCCGTGGTCACGGTGGCTCCTTCCGCCTCTCTCGCCGAGGCGGCCGAGCTGATGACCCGCCACGGGTTCACGACGCTGCCCGTCGTGGACCGCTCGGGCAAGCTCCTCGGCCTGGTGAGCGAGACGGACCTCGTGCGCGCCGGGTTCCCCGGCGAGCCGGTCGCCGGCGACCCGGACACCGGCGCGATGCTTGGCAGCCACCGCACCGTCGGAGCCGTTATGCGCACCCCTGGGGTCGTGGCGGCGACGGATCTCGGCACGGCGGAACTCGGCAACTGCATGGCCGAAGCCGGGGTGCGCGCGCTGCCGGTCATGGACCGGGGCGCGCTCGTCGGCATGGTGACGTTCCAGGACGTGCTGCGGGCGCTCTGCCCGCAGCACGACCGCCTGCACCGGAATTCGATCAGGTCCTGAGTGGACGGTCAGCGCGCGGGCACGTCCGGCGTGGTGCGGACCGTGGTCACCTCGCCGGCCGGCCGGCGGGCCGTGGTCCGGACGGGCAGACCGTAACCGAGCCGCAGCAGTGTGTGCGGCCGGCCGATCCCGCGGAAGAGCTCCAGCAGCGATGCCCGCGTGCCGGGCGTTTCGAACGGCTGCGACACGAACGTCGTGGCCAGGCCTTCGATGGTCGCGGTGAGCAGCACCCGCTGCAGGGCCAGCCCCGCGCGCACGTCGGCGGGGGTGCCGTCGTCGCGGGTCAGCACGACCGCCAGCGCCGGATCCTGTTCGAAGGGGTGCGGCGCGAGGTCCGGATTCTCGTGCGACGAGCGCAGCGTCAGCGCCCCGGGGGTTTCGGCCCGCGGCCCGAACGCGCCCGTCGGCACCCCGTCCGGGCCGTCGGGCGTGCGGCGGGTCCAGCGCGCGGTCTCGGTCACGAAAGCCGCGTCGGCGACCTGCTCGGCGTCGGCGCGCCGGACGAGCGACGTCACCGTCGAGTAGCGCCCCGAAGAGTCGAGGAACTCCAGCAGCCCGCCCTCGCCCAGTGCGGCCGCCTTCAGCCGGGCGCGGGCAGTGGCGCCGACCGGCTTCGCGGACAGCGGACGGCGGTTGGAGTGCCGGCGCCACACCGCCTCGGCCAGCCGGCGGTCCGGTGGGGTGGCGCGCAAGGTCCCGTCGACCCGCACCACGGCCAGCAGGTCCCGGTCGGAGGCGTCGGGCACGATCCGGAGCACGGCGCTGAACCCGCCGACCCGCAGGGCGAGCAGCAGGTTGTACACCGCGGCCCCGCACGCGAGGCGGGCCTCGCACGCGGTGGGGTCCGCGACGGTGAGCACCCGGTCGCGGTCCAGCCACACCTCGATCCGCGGCCCGTCGACCACGAACCGCCACGGCTGGGTGTTGTGCGGCGACGGCGCGCGGACCGCGGCCGAGAGGGCTTGCTCGACGGCGGCAGCGAGTGCGGTGGTCATCGGGGCCTCCGGGTCGGCTTCGTCAGTCCGTCTGCCACGGCAGGGTGCCGGGGAACTCGCCCGGCAGCAGGTCACCGAGGGGCCGGCGTGGTGAAGGGGGCACGGGCACCACCGGGTGGCCGTAGCGGAAGATCACCTGCGGCAGCCCCGGCAGCTCCAGCCGTTCGGCGAGCAGTTCGCGGAAGCCGAGCAGGTGCAGCGGCTGGGTCAGGACCGAGCCGGCGAGGCCGCGCGCGGTCGCTTCCAGCCACGCGCGCGCGCACGCGGCGCCGGCCGCGAGGTGCTCGCGACGGCTGTCCCCGGCGGTGCAGAACACGAGCAGGTGCTCCATCTGCAGCCGCGCGGTGAGATGGTCGTCGTCGGGTACCGGCGTGTCCCGCCGGACCAGCCCGGCGGCGGGCAGCGAGTCGTCGCAAAGCGCGTCTTCGGGCACGCCTTCGTCGGCACCGGCCGCCCGGGGCCCGAAGGTGTGCGCGGTCCACGCCCCGAGCTCGCGCTGGTAGGCCGCGTCGGCGCGGAAGACCCGCGTGGCGAACCCCAGCATCACCGCCAGCGCGTCGCGGTGCTGTGGGGCCACCACGCGCACGCGCGGCTCGTCGCCCGCCGCCGCCACGGCCGCCTGGTCCACTTCGGACACCGGCTCGGTGGCGAACCACCGCCGGTGGGTGCGGCGGCGCCCGATGGCGTGGAACCGCGCGAGCGCATCGTGATCGGGACTGACGCCCGGGACGGCGTGGACCGTGGCCACGACCTCACCCTCGGCGGGGCACCACGTGGTGGCCGCCCGGCACAGCACGCGCGCGGCCAGCTGCAGGTGCGCCAGTGCCGCGCCGCAGGACAGGGTGCGGTCACGGCCCTCCGGGTCGTGGCTGGGCAGCGTCACGGACGTGCGTTCGAGAAGATCGACGTCGGTGTGCCGGACCCGCATGCTCCACGGCTGTGTGTTGTGCACGGACGGGGCGCGGCTCACCGCACGCGCCAGCACCGCGATCTCGGAAGGCGCGAGGTCCGTCGCCGGGGCCGAGGTCATATCCACCACTCCTGAGCCGGAGACGGTCGCTCCGGCGAAACCCATGCTCGCCGCCGCGTCCCGCCCGCCGATGGGGCCCAAAGTCCCCACCCGGGCGGCAGACGTCCCGGCACCCCGCGAGAGCTCGGCAAAAGCGGCGGTCAGGACAACGGCGCGGTCCACTCCAGCCGCACACCCCGGCCCGCGCGCGAGTCGACGGTGAACGTGCCGCCCAGGGATTCGGCGCGGTCGCGCAGGTTGCCGAGGCCGCTGGTGGCCACGTCCGCGGGCAATCCCGCGCCGTCGTCGGCCACCGCGACGCGGATTTCGCCCTCGCGCACGGAGACCGATACGGTGAGCGTCGCCGCGCCCGAGTGGCGCACGGCATTGCTGACCGCCTCACGCACCACCGCCTCGACGTGGTCGGCCAGCTGGGGCGGAACTGTGTCCAGCGTGCCGGCCATGCTCACCGTCGGGTGCAGCGGCGCGTCGTCGGTCAGTTCGGCGATCGCGTCGTGCAACCGGTGCCGCAGGCGGGTCTCCCCCGCGACGCCGCCGTGCAGGTCGAAGATCGCCGTGCGGATCTCGTGCACGATCTCGTGCATCTGGTCGATGCTCTCCTGCAGGCGCCGCCGCAAGTCGGGGTCCTGCGCGCGGCGCTGGGTGCCCTTCATCGCGAGCCCGACCGCGAACAGCCGCTGGATGACGTGGTCGTGCAGGTCGCGCGCGATGCGGTCGCGGTCGGACAGCACGTCGAGCTCCCGGGCCGCGCGCTGCTGCGCGGCCAGTTGCAACGCGAGCGCCGCCTGGTCCGCGAACGAAGCGACGACCGGCAGCTGCGCCGTCTCGAACACCGGCGCGCCCGGTTCGCGGGTGACGATCAGTACCCCGGACGTGCGGTCCCCGGCCCGCAGCGGTACCACCAGCGCCGGTCCGTAGTGGTGGCCCGGGGCCAGGACCAGCTCGGGCACCCGGCGCGGGGTGCGGTCGCGGTAGACCGAGCCGGGCACAGTGCCCGTGACGCCGATGCGCAGCCCGGTGAGCAGCTCCTCCGGCCCGCCCGCGCACACCGACACCGTGAGCTCGTCCGTCTCGGTGTCCCAGTCGTCGTCGGAGTCGAGCCGGCCCGTCCCGGGCAGGGCCAGCACCGTCACGTCCGAGCCGGTCAGCTCGAGCGCCCGGCTGGCGATCAGGTCGAGCGCGTCGACGGGGTCCGCGCCGGCGAGCAGCTCCGTGGTGACCTCGCCGGTCGCGCCCAGCCACCGCTGTCGCATCCGCGTCTGCTCGTAGAGGTGGGCGTTCTCGATCGCGATCCCGGCCGCGGCGGCGAGCGCCTGCACGATGACCTCGTCGTCGTCGGTGAACTCGTCCGCGCCCCGCTTCTCGGCGAGGTAGAGGTTGCCGAACACCTCGTCGCGCACCCGCACGGGCACGCCGAGGAACGAGTGCATCGGCGGGTGGTTGGCCGGAAAGCCCACCGACGCGGGGTGGGCCGAGATCTCCCGCAGCCGTAGCGGTTTCACGTCGTCGATGACCACGCCCAGCAGGCCGTGGCCTTCGGGCAGGTGCCCGATCCGCTCGCGCGTCTGCGAGTCAATGCCCTGGTAGACGAACTCGGCCAGCGGGCCGTCGTCCCCGAGCACGCCCAGCGCGCCGTAACGCGCCTCGCCCAGGTCGACCGCCGCCTGCACGATCCGCCGCAGCGTGGTGTCCAGCTCGAGCCCGGACGCGACGGCGAGCACGGCGTCGAGCAAGCCGTCCATCTTATCGCGCGTGCCGATCAGGACTTCGATGCGTTCCTGCAGGTCGCGCAGGGTTTCCCGCAGCCGCAGCTGCGACAGCGTGCCGGACAGCCCGCGGCCGCCCATACCCGGTTCCGTCGCGGGCATCCCCTCACCCTCCCTTGCGTTGCCAGCTGGCCCCCGGTCGAGAGATGACTTTCTGCCCTGTGCATCCGGGCAGGAACCACCCAAGCTGGCGATGACGACTGTTCACCAACGACACTCCGCCGCTTTGCGCGGCGCGGGGAGACCCATGACGCTCCGAGTGACTCCGGCCGGACGGCTCAGCGCCGATCAGGTGATCTCGGTGCTGCGTGCGGCGACGCTGGCACCGTCCACGCACAACACCCAGCCCTGGCTGTTCACCACCGGCGCAGAGGGCATCGAGCTGTACGCGGACGCCGACCGCGTGCTGCCCATCGCCGACGCCGACCGGCGCGAGCTGCTCATCTCGTGCGGCGCGGCGTTGTTCAACCTGCGCACGGCGATCCACGCGCTGGGCGTGCACCCGGACACCACGGTCTTCCCGCGCCGTGACGAACCCGATCTGCTCGCCGTGGTCCGGCCTCGGACGGCGACCCCGGTCGACCGGCGGCTCGCGGAGCTGGCACAGGCCATCCCGCGGCGGCACACCAACCGCACACCGTTCGGCGGCGAA
Organism: Amycolatopsis sp. FDAARGOS 1241; assembly: GCF_016889705.1. Lineage (NCBI taxonomy): Bacteria > Bacillati > Actinomycetota > Actinomycetes > Pseudonocardiales > Pseudonocardiaceae > Amycolatopsis > Amycolatopsis sp. FDAARGOS 1241. Next base: position 3,594,139 of record NZ_CP069526.1, on the reverse strand, counting down.
CCGGTTCCCCCGTCGACCGTCGGCCTGCTGCGCCACGCCGCCGAAGCCGAGCAGGCCTGGCTTCCGCAGCTCGACGAGAACCAGCTCACCGGCCTGCGCGAGCTCGTCCACGAAAGTCACCTCCTCCAGGAGCGCGATCCGGCCTTCGGCGCGGAGTGGCGCCGGTGGACCGGCCGCGCCCCCACCAGCCGGGACGGGGTGCCGTTCGCCGCCGGCGGCTCCACGGTCGCCGACGACACCTGGGTCCTGCGCGACTTCGGCGACCCGGCCGCGCGGGCTCTCGCGGCCCCGCCGCTCGTGGTGGTCGTCGGGTCGTTCGGCGACACGCCCGCCGACCGGCTGCGGGCCGGCCAGGCGATGCAGCGGGTGCTGCTGACCGCCACGGCCAACGGGCTCGACGCGTCGTTCATCTCCCAGCCGGTCGAGGTCCGCGCCACCCGGGTCCGACTGCGCCATCTGCTCGGCGACGGGCTGTGGCCGCAGATCGTCCTGCGCATCGGCCACGGCTCGCCGGTGGCGAGGACCCCGCGCCGGGCGCTGGCGGACGTGCTCCTGGAGCCGCCGTCGCTCACCGCCTGAACGCTACTCCTCTTTCCGCTCACGCAGTTCCGTCGCGAGCACGGCGGCCTGCGTGCGCCGCTCCAGGCCCAGCTTCGCCAGCAGCCGCGAAACGTAGTTCTTCACCGTCTTCTCCGCGAGGAACATGCGCTCGGAGATCTGGCGGTTGGTCAGCCCCTCACCGATCAGCTCCAGCAAAGTGCGCTCCTGCTCGGACAGCTGTGACAGCGGGCCCTTCTTCTGGGCGCCGGCGCGCAGTTTCGCCATGAGGGCCGCGGCGGCGTGCGCGTCCAGCAGCGACTTGCCGGCCCCGACGTCGCGCACGGCCGACACGAGGTCGACGCCCTTGATGTCCTTGATGACGTAGCCGCTGGCGCCGGCGAGCACGGCGTCGAGCATCGCCTGCTCGTCGGTGTAGGACGTGAGCATCAGGCACTTGAGCTCCGGTAGCTTCGACAGCAGCTCGCGGGCGAGCTCGACGCCGTTGCCGTCCGGCAGGCGGACGTCGAGGACCGCGACGTCCGGGCGCAGCGCGGGGATCCGGGCCAGCGCCTGGGAAACGCTGCCGGCCTGCCCGACGACGGTCAGGTCTTCGTCCTCCAGCAGCTCGGCGACGCCACGCCGCACCACTTCGTGGTCGTCCACCAGGAAAACCCGCAGCATCGGTCCTCCTCGCACCTCCCGCACAGCGGTGCGCCGTGCGCCACCCCGAGCCTACGACTCGCAACGGGCCGGCAGCGACGACCGAAGTCCCGCGAACCCCGCGGCCGGTCCCGGTTCAGCCGGGCACCGACCAGCTCAGGCGGGTCTGGTCCGCCACCCGCTCCACGGCCAGTGTGCCGCCGCGGCCGTGAGCCCGCTCGGCCATGGCGGCCAGCTCCCGCGCGGATTCCCGCGCCAGCTCGGCCGGTCCGTCGCACCGCACGACCGCCACGAGCCGGGCCGGATCGGCGCGGATCTCCACCACCACCGCGGTGGCCGACGCGTGGCGGGCGATCACCCGCAGCGCTTCGTCGAGGAACGGGACCACGGCGTCGGCAGGGTACGCGTCGAGCTTCCCGGTGAACCGGGTGGCCACGGCGAAGCCGAGCAGCGGCGTCGCGTCCGCCAGGATCCGCAGCACCTCGTCGCGCAGGGGCGTCTGCCCGGTCGAGGCGGGCTCGTCGAGCCGGAAGACAGTGTCCTGCACGTGGTGGATGATGTCGTCGAGGTCGGCGATCGAGCGGCGCAGCCGGGTCGCGACCGTGGGCGTGCGCGCCAGTCCGGCGGTGGTCTGCAGGGACAGTGCCGCGGCGTAGAGGCGTTGCACGATCTCGCCGTGCAGCTCGGCAGCGATCCGGTCGCGCTCGTCGTGCAGGGCGTTGCGCTGCTGCTCGGCGCGGGCCTGCGCCAGCTCGATCGCCACGGCCGCCTGGTCCGCGAACGCCGCGGCCATCTCGAGGTCGTCCTCGGTGAACGCCGGGCGGCCGCTCCGCCGCGCCGCCGCCAGTACCCCCGACACGCGGCCCGCGCCCGTGAGCGGCACCGCGAGCACGGCGCCGAGGTCCAGCTCGACGACGGGGTCGGTGGCCAGCCGCCGCCGTTCCTCCGGCCACGAACCCGCCATCGGTTTTCCGCTGGCGAACACCGCCCCGGCGATCGTGGTGTCGGCGGGGACCACGGCACCGACCAGCGTCTCCGCTTCGAGGCCGACCGCCCGGTCGACCTGCAGGGTGCCATCCTCGCCGATCGGCCGGATGATCGTGACGAGATCCGCCGCGGCGAGCTCCCGGGTGTGGTTCGCGACGAGGTCCAGCGGGCTGCCCGAGTCGGGCGCGAGGAGCTCGCGGGCGACAGCGGCCGACGCGCGCAGCCACGCCTGCTGGCTGCGCGCCGTCTCGTACAGCCGGGCGTTGTCGATCGCGCTGCCGGCGGCGGCCGCGAGTGCCAGCGCGAGCTGCTCGTCTTCGGCGGTGAACCGGCCGCGTTCGCGGTCGGCGAGGTAGAGGTTTCCGAACACGGCACCGCGCACCCGGATCGGCACGCCGAGGAAGCTCTCCATCTGCGGGTGCCCGGCCGGGAACCCGATCGAGCGGGGGTCGTCCTGGAGCCGCGTCAGCCGGATCGGCCGCGGGTCCTCGATCAGGGCGCCGAGCAGCCCCTTGCCCTCGGGCAGGTGCCCGACGCGCGCCACGACGTCCGGCGGCATGCCGTCGTGCACGAACTCCATGAGCCGCCCATCGGAACCGATCACGCCGAGTGCCGCGTACCGCGCGCCGATCAGCTGGCGGCCGGCATCGACGATGCGGCGCAGCAGAGCCGGGAGCGCGAGGTCGCTGGTGATGACCTGCGTGGCGCGCAGCAGGCCGCGCAACCGGCCCTCCGTGCCGATCACTTCCTGGGCACGTTCGACCAGCTGGGCCAGCAACTGGTCCAGCTCCAGCCGAGGCTGGTCGGGAAAGGTCAACCGGCCCGGCTCGGATTCGTCGTGCTCGCTCACCCCGGCTCCCGGTGGTCGGCAGCCCGCGTCGGACGAAACCGCGCAGCGACCCAGTTTGGCCACGTCCGGCGAAACCCGTCAACCCCGGTAATCGACGGTCCACAGGGGAATTCGCCTCAGCCCTGGGAAATCTGCGCTTCGGTACACCGTGAACGCGCGAGATCGTTTATCTCCCACCGGAAATCCGCGGCGTGAAACCGCTTCCCGTGCGGGGCGACGTCAGGAGTCGGGCCACGCGCCCACCGGAACCGTGTCCGCGCCGACCACACCGGGCACGGCGAGCGCGAGCAACCTGGCGACGTGGCGGTCGGCCTCGTCGTCGTAGCGGTCGACGATCCGCACGAGCCCGTCGTGGACCTCGACCTTCCAGCGGCCCGTGCCACCGTAGATCTCGAGGCGGTGCCGCACATCCGCGGCGATCGCGGCGTCGGAGCGGGCCAGCACGCGCACGACGTCGCCGCGGGTGACGATCCCGACCACGCGGCTGCCGTCGACGATCGGCATCGCCCGGATCTTCGCGTCGACCAGCGCCTGGCACAGATCCGCGACGTCCGTGCCCGGCGACATCGCGCTGACCGGCGTCGTCATCACCTGCTCGACCGACGTCTCCACCGGCGGCCGCGGTTCGGGGCGACGGTGCGCCGTGCGCGCGTCGGCCGGGATCCGCCCGCGGATCAGGTCGGCCTCGGTGACGATGCCGACGAGACGTTCGTCTTCGTCGACCACCGGCACAGCGGTGAAGCCGTGTTCGGCCAGCACTTCGGCCACCTCTTTCACCGGTGCCCACGGGTGGACCGTCACCACCGGCGCCGACATCAGGTCGCGTGCGCGCATCGGAGTCTCCCTTTCTTCGTGCTGGCTCGAAAATAGGCAACACGAGGGGCCCGGCACCCCGGTCCGGGGTCACCGCCGCGAAGGACCAACGTCACCGGCCCAGACGGCTTTCAGCAGCCGACGTCCTTCAGCGGCACAGCGCTTCGACACCGCTGCGCACCGCGTCCCACGTCGCCGCGCACTGCTCCCCGGCTGCCGGATCCCCGCCGGCTCCCAGTAGCTCCTGCAAGTCCCGGCACTGCGCCAGCAGGTGGTCCGGAGCGAAGGGCAATACGGCTTCTGCCGCTTCGAGCGCGTAGCGGAGGCGCCGGACGCTCTTGCGGACGGCGGCCGCTGAACCGGATTCGCCCGTCGCGGCGTCCCACCGCGCACCGGTTTCGGCTGCGACTGTCCACACGAGACCCGGCAGCACCGCGCCGGCCGGTCTGCGCGCGGCCTTCGGCAGTTCGGGGCGCGGTTGCTCGCGCAGCACGACGTCGAGCAGTTCCAGCGCGTTGAGCAGCTGGAGGTAGCGGTGGGTGTCGAGGATTTCGGGGGTGCCTCCCGACGCGATCCCCTCCTCGAACCAGCGCACCGATCCGCTCAGCCCGCGCACGAGCCGGCGCCCGCCGAGCACGGGCGCGAACGTCCGCAACGTCGCCCGGACCCGCCGGGCCGCGCCGCGCAGGCCAGGCACGCCCTGGGGCTCATCGAGGCGCGTGGCGAGGTCGGCGCGGGCGAGGGCCTCGGCCTGCGCATCGAGGTAGCCGAGCACCACCTCGCGAGCCGTGTCGTGGGCGCGGACCTCCGCGTCCGGGCGCCGGGTGCCGGGTCCGGGCACCACGGCGAGCTCCAGGTCCCGGCTGTAGGCGCGCACGAGCCGGCGCAGTTCGACCGGCACGTGGTCCGTCGCCGACGCGGCGACCCCGCAGCCGTGGCCGTCGCCGCGGTCGAGCCGCCAGTCGGCGCCGGTCCGGCTCAGCGCCAGGCCGTGGCGCCGCAGCCGCAGGCCCGCGGTGTCGTAGTACGTGATGTCGTAGTGCACGAGCGGCCGCAGCTGCGACACGGGACTCAAGGCAGTCATGGTCATTTTCCCCGCTCGCTCAGTGCACGACCGCGACCGGGCACGCCGACTCCGCGAGCAACCGGTTCCCGGTCGAGCCGAACAGCGCACCCGTGATCGGTCCGCGCCCCCGGCTGCCGATGACGACCAGCTGCGCGCCGTCGAACCGCAGCAACGCCCGCGCGGGCGAACGGTCGCGAACGGCGCAGCTGCGCGCCCTGACTTCGGGGTACTTCCCGGACAGCGCTTCGACGCGCCGGTGCAGCTCTTCCTCTTCACACTGCGCTTCGGCTTCGACGATTTCCGGTGCGTCCAGCAGGCCCTCGTGCCACGCGTGGACGGCGACCACCGGCACGCCCCGGTCGAGAGCCGCCTCGAAGGCGAACTCCAGCGCGCCGTCGTCCCGGTCGACGCCGGTGAGCACCGGGCCGCCCGGTTTCGCGCGGCCCCGCACGACCACCACCGGGCAGTGCGCGCCCGCGGCGACGCGGAGCGCGACCGAACCGATCGCGGCGCCGTGCAGGCCGCCGAGCCCGTGCGAGCCCAGCACGATCAGGTCGGCGTCCGCCGAGAGCTCCACCAGCAGGTCCGCGGCGAGTCCGAGGCGCACCAGGTACTCGGTCCGCACGCCCGGTGCCGCCTCCTCCGCGACCTGCGCGGCCCTGCGGATCCAGCGGTGCGCGCGTTCCAGCAGCCGAGGCGCTTCCCGCGACCGTTCCGGTCCGGTGAGGCCGGCGGTGTCAGACAGCCCCGCGTGGAACAGCTGCAGCACGCAGCCGCGGCGCGTGGCCTCTTCCGCCGCCCACCGGACGGCGACCAGCGCGGCTTCCGATTCGTCGACGCCCGCCACCACCCCGGCCCGGGCTGCGGTCCCCGTCACGAGCCGCCTCCTTCCCGCCGCCGGGCCCCGGCGGCACACCCCACGGTCACCCATCGTCCGCATGTCCGGTCAGGGGCCGAAGTCCCTTCCCGGTGGGACGAAAGCGCGGATCCCCCGTGGACTCCGCGCGCTGCCGACGACCAGCACGGGGCAGTCGGCGTGGTGCAGCAGCGCGTGCGTCGTCGAACCGAGGACCATGCCGGTGAACCCGCCGCGTCCCCGGCTGCCCAGGACGACCACGGCCGCTTCCGCACTGCGGTCGATCAGGCGGTCGCGCGGCTGGTCGCGCTCGACGACGACGCCGGCTTCCACGTGCGGGAAACGGTCGTGCCACGCGGCCAGCCGCTGCGCCAGCACGCGCTGTTCCGCTTCACCGACGTCGATCAGCGGTGTGGCGGGGTTCTCCCCGAACGGCCGGCCGCTGTAGCTGTCGTGCCACGCGTGCAGCGCGACCAGCCGCGCTTCCCGCCGGGAGGCCTCTTCGAACGCCCACGCGATCGCGGCGTCGCTCATCGGGCTGCCGTCCACGCCGACCACCACCGCGCCGTCCGTCCGCGTCGCGCCAGTGCCGCGCACGATCACGACCGGGCAGTCGGCGCGCGCGATGAGGTCGGCGTCGGGCGAGCCCGCCAGCAGCCCGGACAGGGTTCCGGTCGGCGGCCCGACCACCAGCAGCAGCGCGTGGCGCGACGCCTGGCGCAGAGCGGTTTCGACGCCGGCCGGGCTCGTCTCGGTGGTGATCGGCACGCCGGGTTCGAGCGCCGTCAGTTCGTCGCGCGTCGTCCGCGCCACGTCCTGCGCGAGGGCTTCCTTGGCGGCCTGCCACTCCGTCCCGCCGCCGGCGGACGGCCCCTCGTCGACCGCGCTCACGGTGAGGACAGTCAGTGAAGTGCCCCACAGGGCCGCCTCGCGGGCGGCCCAGCGCGCGGCCACCGCCGCCGGCTCGCTGCCGTCGACCCCGACGACAACGGGATCGAGCGCGGTGCTCACGTATGGCTCCCCCGCCGCCCGACCAGCACCTCGCCGAGCCCGCGGCGCACGCTCGGCGGTGCGATCCGCAAGCTGCGGCCCAGCCGCATCAGCGCCTGCGGGAAGCCGGCGAGGCCGCGATCCTCGACCAGCGCCGAGCGCACCTCCGGCACGTGCAGCGGCTGCGTCAGCACGGCGGCGGACAGCTTCAGGGAAACCGCTTCGAGCCAGCACCGCTCCAGTGCGTGGCCCGCGTGGACGTGGTCACCGCGGGCGTCGTCGGGGGTGAGGAACAGCAGGAATGTCTCGTGCTTGAGCCGGGACCGCAGCACCCGCGGCTCGGGCACCGCCGTGCCGCGCCGGACCAGGCCGGCCCACGGCAGTTCGCCGTCGGGCACCACGGTGCGCCCGAGCCCGGCGCCGTGCCGGTGGCTCGTTTCGTCGCGAATCGTCCACAGGGCGAGCTCACGCTGGTACGCGCCGTCGTCGCGGATCGCGCGCGCCGCGTGGTCGAACAGCCGGGCGAGCTCGCCGGCGTCGGGCAGCAGCACAGTCGCAGCGCCCGTCGCCACCGCGGCCCGCGCCACCCGCGCGACGTGCTGCCGCCCCGCCGGGAGGCCGGTGAACCGCGTCCGGTCGCTGCGCCGGGCCGTGATCGCGGCGAACCGCCGGAGGTCTTGTTCCGACGGGGAAGCTGGGACTGTCGCGTCGATGCGTGCGACGACGTCGGGACGGTCGGCGTCGGGCAGGATCGTCACGTCCGCGCGGCGCCCGAGGATCCGCACGGCCAGCTCGAGGTTCGCCAGGGCCGCACCGCACGACATCGCGAGATCACGGCGGAGGGGATCGTGGTGCGGCAACGCGACGTCCAGGCGCTCCCGGAGCACCACGGCGCCGTCGACCGGCTCCACCACCCAGGGCTGGGTGTTGTGCACCGACGGCGCCCGCTGTACCGCGCGACCCAGCACCTCGGCTTCGGCGCCGGTCCAGCCCCCGGGCCCGATTTCCGCCTCGCTCGTCACTGTTTCTCCCCTCCGCCTGCTCGGACCGAACCCGTTCAGGGAACCGTCAGCCGCGGTGGGGGCGCGCCGGTCACAAGGCACCGCGCGGAGGGACCTACGTCCTCACCCCGCCTGCTTCGCGGGTTCACGCGGGGCGAGGGCCGCCGCGAGCACGTGCGCCACGACGACCGCGACGATCACCAGCGGCATCACGGCGAGGCCGTCGGACGAGAGCAGGAGCGTGGCGAGCAGGACCGACGTCAGCGGCAGCCGCAGCAGCACCACGCACATCGCGCCGATCCCCATCGCCACTCCGGCGACGAGCGGCAGGCCGGGCAGGTGCGACAGCGCGATGCCGCCGGCCGCGCCGAGGAACATCGACGGGAAGACCGGGCCACCGCGGAACGCCGACAGCGACACTCCGTACGCGAGTGACTTGCACGCCAGCAGCAGCAGCAACCCGGGCACCGTGTACTCCGCGCTGTGCTCCAGGAGCGTGGGCAGCGAGGTCTCCCCGGAGAACAGCACGTCCGACAGCTTCCCGCCGGTGGCCGTGTACGCCATCGCGAGCCCGGCGACGACGAGGCCCGCCACCGGCGTCAGCAGCATGATGCGACCGTCGACGTGCGGCTTCAACAGCAGCGCGAGCCGGCGCACGCCCGTGCCCAGCAGCGCCGCGCCCGCGCCGATGGCGAGCGCCCACCCGAACTGCGCCACATCGGGGTGTGCGAACGGCGGCAGCTCCGGCAACGCGAGCGACGCCGGCCCCAGCCCGGTCAGCGAGTCCAGGCCGATGAACAGCAACGTCCCGATGCCCGCGGCCAGCAGTCCCGGCAGCAGCACCAGGCCCATCGCCGCGCCGGCCAGCCCGGACGCCTCCATCAGCAGGAACGCCCCGAGGATCGGCGACCCGAGCAACGTGCTGATCGCCGCGAAACTCCCCGTCGCCGCCACCACGGCCGCCGCCTGCTGCGGCGCGTGCGGCCGCGCGAGCCGAACCGCGCACACCCCCAGCCCGGCCCCCAGCGCGATCAGCGGCGCCTCCGGCCCGAGGACGGCGCCCAGGCCCAGCGTCGCCAGCGCGGCCAAGAGCACCCCGGGCAGCTCCGCGGGCGTCGGCTGGTGCGCCGCCGCGAACCCCTGGGTCGGCGAATGCCCGCCCCCGCCCGGCAGGTACCGCACCGCCGCCCCGACGAGCACCCCGCAGATCACCAGCAACGGCACCGGCCACCACAGCGGCGGCCCGGCGAACCCCAGCGCGTGCGGCAAATCGGTGTACAGCCACCGCTGCACCTCGCCCACCAGTTGCAGGAAGAAGTACGCCGCCGCCGAAATCGGCACCCCGATGACCGCGGCGAGCACCAGCAGCCGCAGGTAGGCCGGCGAGCGCAGCCGCGCCGTGGCATCGGCGCCGGCCGGCCCCTGCGCGGCACCGCCGGCCGATGCCGGTGGCGCGGGCTCCGTGCCCGCCGTGGCCTGCGCGGCACCACCAGCGGACGCCCGTGCCGTGGAATCGGCGCCGGGCGATTCCCGCGCGGCACCACCAGCGGACGCGGGTGCCGTGGAATCGGCGTCGGCCGAAGCCTCCTTGGCGCCGGCCGACGCCGGTGCCGCAGGACCAGTGCCGGTCGGCCCCCCTGCGGTGCCGGCGGCCGACATCGGCGCCGTGGAATCGGCGCCGGCGGGCCCCTGCGCAGCACCACCAGCCGACGCCGCGGCCGCAGGATCGGCCCCGGCCGACGCCTGCGCAGCACCACCGGCCGAGGCTGAAACCGCGGGCTCCGTGCCGGGCGAGCCCTGCACCCCACCACCAGCCGACGCGGGCGCCGTGGAATCGGCGCCGGCGGGCCCCTGCGCAGCACCACCAGCCGACGCCGGGGCCGCAGGATCGGCCCCGGCCGACGCCTGCGCAGCACCACCGGCCGAGGCTGAAACCGCGGGCTCCGTGCCGGGCGAGCCCTGCACCCCACCACCGGCCGACGCCGGTGCCGTGGAATCGGCGCCGGCCGAAGTCCGCGCAGCACCACCAGCCAACGCGGATGGCACAGGACCAGCACCGGCTGACCGCCCTGCAGCGCCAACGGCCCATGCCGAATCCGCGGACTCCGCGCCCGCCGGGGCCTTCGCTGCACCACCAGCCGAGGCCGGTGCCGCAGAATCAGTGCCAGCCGGGGCCTTAGCGGCACCACCAGCCGAGGCCGGTGCGACAGGATCAGTGCCAGCCGACCCCCGTGCGCCACCACCAGCCGACGCGGGCGCCGTGGGATCGGCCCCGGCCGAACCACGCGCGACACCACCCGCCGATGCTGAAACCGCGGGCTCCGTACCGAGCGAGCCCTGTTCGGCGCCACCAACCGAGGTGGACGCCGCCGGCTCCTGGCCCGCCGGCCCGTGCGGGCGGTTCCGGGTGCCGCTCGCGCTCGCGGTCGCACCGGCAGCCGGCCCGGCAAGGTCGGCCCGGCCTGCCCTGCCGCCGACCGGAGCAGGCGGGTCCGGCGGGCGGTCGGGGGCCGCGCCGCCGGCGGTGGGGGCAGCGAACTCCGAGCCCGTCGGCTCGCCGCCGTGGCCCGGAGCGCCGCCGGTGGGCGGGGGCGCCGGAGAATCCGGCCCAGTCCGTTCCGAATTCGGAACGGACTGGGCCGGCGCGGCCGCACCCGGCTCGGCCGAAGCGCCGCGTCGCTCCGTGGCGTCGCCGGGCGGCGGGGGCTCGGCGGGGTCGCGGAAGGTGGGCGTCGGGCCGTCGGGCGCGGGCGTCGTGGGGTCCGTCATCGGGTCGGGCCTCCTCGCCGGGTCAGCGCCGTGCGGGCGTGTCGCCACGGTGCGCGCCGCCGCGGCGGCGGGGACCGCCCATCCGGGGTGACGCGGGAGGGGCGGCTCCCCTGTGGACGGTCGTTACGCTTTGTCCGTCGGCGCGGGTGGGGTGGCCGCGGATTTGACCTGCTCGGCGCTGTCGCTGTCGACTTTCTCCTTGGTGACGTTCTCGGCGCGGGGCAGAGCGTTGTCGACCTCGGTAGCCCAGCGCTCCTCGAACATCGCGACGATGCCCGAGCTGTCCGGCGGCAGCGTGTCCTCGACCTCGGCCTTGATCGCCTTCTTCTCCGAGTGCGACTTGAGCCCGCCGACCCCGCCGCCGACGCCGGCCCCGACCAGCGCGCCGGCCAGCAGCGAAGGCGGGAAGATCAGGCCGACGACCGCCCCGCCGACAGCGCCCCACGTGGCGCCCTTGCGCGCGGTGTGGAAGTCGTCGTCGACGTGGATCTTGCCGTCGGTGCGGCGGCTGACGAGGATCAGGCCGTCGACCTTGATCACGTCTTCGTGGGCGAGCTGTTTCAGGGCGGCCCAGTCGCCACGGGCCGCATCGGGGTCCGAGTAGGCGGCGATGTACAGGTCGACGGGTGCGTCCTTGTGCGATGCCATGGCCGTTCTCCTCCCGCGGGTCTCGGCCGCGAGCATGCGGTGGCCCGGTGGCCCGGCGCCTCACCCGCGTCGGGTGGAGTCACGAAGGAGACGGCGCAACCGGTTTCGCCGGGCGGCCTTCGGCGGCGTACGCCTGAGCTTCCGCGTTCGCGGTGTAGTCGGCGGTCTCCCGCTGCAACCGCCGCCGCACCGCCGGCTGCTGCGCGAGCGCGATCGCGAACACCGTCAGCAGCACCCACATCGCCACGCAGCTCAGCACGATCGCGATCCCCGGCAACCAGACTTCGCCCAGGCGCTCCGTCAGCGTGCGCGCGGCGAGCGCCCGCCAGACCAGCATGAAGTTGACGAGGTACCCGACCACCGTCGCCACGGCCAACGCGATCAGGAACTGCTTGAGCGTGCCCGACTTCCGCCGTTTCAACAAGGGTTCGTCGCGGTTCGGCAGCGCGATCGACAGGACGTTGCCGACGCCGAGCCACAACAGGATGAAGCACACCACCAGCGCGCACGCCCGTACGAACGCGCCGAACTCCCCGGCGCGCCAGGCCAGCAGGGCGGAAAGCGCGAACCCGATCGGCGCGACGATGCACACCAGCGCGAGATTCTTGATCACCAGCACGTGCCACAAGCGCGACCCGGTGTCCAACGCTGCCCGCACCCGCATGGCGTCGAAACTCATCGCGTTGACGCAGACCGCGCCGCCCATCACGTACGAGATCGTCCACAACCCCAGGTACGGCAGCCACTTCTGGTCCTGGTCCCACCGGAACAGCCGCAGGTACCCGAGGTACAGCAGGCCCAGGCCGAACGCGATCCCCAGCGCCTTGACCGATTTGCGCGGCTTGCGGGTCAGCACGTACCGGATCTCACCGGCCAGCCCGTGCGCCAGCGCCGGCCCGTGCCGGCTGACGGCGTTGCTGCCGTGCAGCGGCACGTGCCCGTCGGCGGCCGCCGCGCCCGGCTCGTCCTCCCCCGCCCGGATGCGGGCCAGCCGCCCCTGCAGCACGGCCTGCGCCGCGTCGGTCAGCGCCAGCCTCGCGATCGCGACGGCCGCCACCGCGTCGCGCTCCGCCTGCGCCGCGTCCTGGTGCGTCACGGTCTCGGCGCCGGCGTCGCCGGATTCGGCGGCGAGGTGGTTCTGCCGCAACCGCGCCCATTCCGGCGATAACCGCGCCGGATCGAGGTGCCGGCTCAGCTCCCGCCGCTGCTCCTCGGCGGCCGCGTGCGCCTTGCCGATCAGGCGCCGCACGTCGTCCTCGTCCTTCCACTTCGCCGCCATCGCGTTCTTCTCGGCCGCCGCCGCGCGCTGGACCAGCTCCACGAGATCGTCGACCGCTGCCATGGGCTCCTCCTCGACTACCAGGACCCGGCATCCATCCTAGGAGCGGCGACCCCGGTGGTACAGAGTTGTTTCCCTGCAACGGGAATACCGTGAATCACCACCAGGGAGCCGGCTACCGGCACCGGCTCACGCACCCGGCTGGGCTCGAAGAACCGCGTCGCCACGCGATCTCGAGGGACTCACGCTCCGAACGGAGGTGTCCGTGCAGCCGCGACCGCGTGCCGTCGTCGCCGGCGAGTTCCAGGTCGGGGCAGTGCCCCCACCGGCCCCACTGCGGGGTAAGGAAACTCGTACCGCAGGTCCACACCGGACAGCAAGGTCGTGACGTAGTCGTTCACCTCCGGCAGAACTATCAGCTCACCGACGATCTCGCGCGACGCCTCGACGTGTGGCCCCGGCGCCGGCAGCGCGGCCTGGGCACGGGTGTTGCGCAGCACCGCTTCGCCGGCTGGGTGGCGTTCGCGGGTGAACGTGTCGAGCAGCACCTCGGCCGCGTCACCCCGAGCGACGGCGGCGAGTTTCTACCTGGCCGACGCCGTGGTCGTGCCCGTCCTCACCGCCCTCCCGCGCGGGGACACCCCGTGGCTGAAGTGGCTCGAGACCGCTGGTTTCGCCTTGCGCGCGGCACTGCTCGGCCACCGCGACGGGCCGCGGGTCGCCCTTGGTGCGGACCTGCGGGTGGCGCGCACTCGGCGAGTTCGCCAAGCGAACCGCCGGTGTTCTGCACCACGGCGGGTCCTCGCTCGCCGATGCCAGCAGGGCGGCCGGGGTCTTCGTCCACTTCGTCCTCGGCCGGCGGTCGAAGACCAGGTGTGGCCGGCTGGTCCGGGTCCCCGGCAGCGGACTCGGCGCTCCCGTTTCCGTTGCCGGCTCGCGGTCTCGAAGAACGCCAGGCCGCGGGCGCCACGGTGACCGACGACTTCCGCTGCGCGCTCGGCATCGTGCTCGCGGGCCTGGACGCGACCCGCCCAGCCTGACGGCACCGCCTCGCGGTTCGCCTCGAAAACCTGTAACACGGCCACGAAGATCGTTGGTGCTGTTGGACTTTCCGGCGCCGTGACGCGCCGTTGCGGCCGTACACTGGAGCGGTTGCGGAGGTGGGGCCATGAGCGCTCAGGAGCAGCACGCACTCGATTCCCTGTACGAGATCGACAATGTGCTCACTGTCGACATCGTGATGCCACGGGCCGACTGGGACGCGGTGCGGACCGAGGAGCCGGCCGGCGGGCGGTGCAACTTCGACTGGACCGGCCGCAGCCGCTTCACCTGGCGGAAGGCGACGTCGGTCGAGATCTCCGGCACGAAGTTTCCCGCGCGGACTTCGTTCGCCGAAGTCGGGATCAAGAAGAAGTCGTTCTGCGGTTCCTTCAGCAACGACAAACCGTGCCTGCACCTCGACTTCGGAAAGTTCCGCGACGCCAACAAACCGCTGATCGCGAACCTCATCGGGTCGCGGTACCTCACGCTCGACAACTCCGTGCAGGATTCCACGTTCGTGCGGCAGCCGCTCGGCTACAAGTTACTCGAACTCGCCGGGTTACCGCATTCCCGGTGCAATTTCGCCCGTGTCCGCGTGAACGGCATCCTGATCGGCCAGGGCACCGCCGCGCCGGCCCCCGGCGTCTTCGTGAACGCCGAACCCGTCATGCCGCGTTACCTCGAGCGCAATTTCGGTAATGTGAAGGGGAATCTGTACGAACTGGAGCACAATGACGACTTCGTCGACGGCCGGTTCGACTTCATCGGCGTGGAAGACCTGTCGAAGTTCGACGACAAAGCCGACCTGCGGTTCGCCATCGACCACATCGCCGCCTACGGGCTGGCCGGGGCAGCCGAGGTGTTCGACCTCGACCAGTTCATCAAGCTCTACGCGATGGAGTTCTTCCTCAAGCACTGGGACGGCTACTCCGGCAACACGAACAACACCTACGCCTACAACGACGTCGACGCCGTCACGTCCCCCGGCGCGGGCGACGTCAAGTTCAAGCTCATCCCGTGGGGCGTCGACCAGACCCTGCAGCCCGCGCGCCACTTCGCGGTCCGGACCAGCGGCCTGCTGGCGAAGCTGGTCCGCAACGACGGCAGCCGCGGCGTGCAGCTGTCGGACCAGATCCGCACCTACCGCGACACCGTCTTCGGCCGCAAGACGCAGCAGGAGGTGCTGACGCCGCTGTTCGAACGGATGGGCGCCGTGCTGACCGGCCTCGGGGTGCCCGACGTGCCGGCGCAGCTCATCACCGTCCGCAAGCAGCTGCGGCTGGCCACCTCCGCCGGCTACCTCTGCGCGGGCCTGCCGGGTCCCGACGGCGCCTACGTCCGTGAGGACGCGACCAACGAGTGTCTCCACGCGAGCACCGAACCGATCCCCGCCGTCCCCGGCACCCCGCCGAACTTCGAGGTCGTCCACCGCCCCCGCCCGGGAGCCGTCGAGGACTCGGACCTGTGGTCCTTCGGTGCGCTCGGCGCCGGCACGTCGGTCACCAGCAAGGCGACCGGCCGCTTCCTCCACGCGAGTGCCATGACGTCACCGCAAGGCCACCAGCTGCTCTACACGTGCGCCGCCAGCAACTCCGACCACGCCGACGAATTCAGCGTCACCAACATCGACCCGGTCGGTGACGACTCCAGCTTCAGCGGTTACTTCACCCTCTCCAGCATCCGCACCGGTCAGGGCGCGGTCTTCGGCACCGACCCGACGCAGGACGGGAGTCCACGGGTGTACCAGGGTGCGGCACCGTCGAAGCTGTACTTCACCTGATCACGACCCGGCGTGGCCGCGTGAACTCCACGATCCGCTCCGGTGGAGTGTCCGGCGGCTCGGCGGGCAGCCGGTTGATCCCGATGCCGCCGGCCGGCAGCCGCGCCACAGCCCGCTCGACGAGTGAAAGTGCGTCGCCGAAGTCGTCGTAGGGGGTGACGGTGACGAGCGGACCGAGGGGCACCTCCGCCGCCGGGTCGACGCCGGCGAGGACGGTCGGCTGCAAGAAGAGACCCTTGCGGTCTGCGCGCGCCGCCGGTGACGAGGCGGGCGCAGCGGGCCACGAGAGCGCCGATCGACCGCACCAGGGCATCGAGGCGCGCAGGGCCGGCCACCGGGCCGTGTGTCGTCGCCGGATGGCGAGCTGAGCCGAGGACGAGCGAACGCGCGTAGGTGCTCACCGTGTCCGCGAAGTCGTCGTGGAGGTCGCGGGGCACCAGGTAGCGGGACGGCGCCGCGCCCGACTGCCCGGCGCAGGCGAACGCGGCCACGCCGGTGATCGCCACGATGGCGGCTGGATCGGCGTCCTCGCCGACGAGCACCGGCGTGTGGCCGTCGAGGTCGAACACGCAGCGGATCGGCCCGGGTGCGGCCAGTTCCGCGAGGGAGCGGGCCGCCGATGCCGGACCGCTGAACGCGACGGCGCGCACGGCCGGCGACCGCAGCAGCTATCCGGCCACGCCGGAGCGTCGCCGAACACGAGGTTCACCACACCGTAGGGCACCCGCTTCGGCCAGCAACCGCACGAGGAAGGCCGCGGCACTCGACGCGTTCACCGCGGCTTTCAGCACCACCGGGCAGCCGGCCGCCACGGCCGCCTCGAGGTGTCGCGCAGCCGGCACCATCGGGGAGTGCCACGGGGCGAACGCCGCGACGACCCCGAGCGGAGCGGAGAACCGCGTCGTCCGGCGGGCAGCTGCATCGCCTGTTCCCTCGTGTGCCGGAGCACGTCGATCGCCCGGGTGAGCTCGCGCCGGGCCTCGGCCCGGGTCCGGCCCGGTTCGGCCACCAGCGCCGGGTCGGCGCGCCCGGCGAGGGCGAGCAGGGCGTCCACCGCCTGCTTGAGCACGGCGCCGCGTTCGACGGGCGGGGGGCGCTCCAATCGGGAAACGCGCGGTACGCGACGCTCAGCACGTACCGCACGTCCGCCTCGCTCGCCAGCTCGACGACCCCGAGCCGCGGGCCCGTGCCCGGGTTGGTGACCCCCAGCTGCCCGGCCCACCGCAGCGGTGGTAGCCGTCGACGAACAGCCGCACGTCCGTGGGCACAGCTCGCTCCGCTCACATTCCTTCAGCACCAAGGGAAGAGGTGATCATCAATCACGATAGTCATGTTTCTTGACCACCTACGGATCTCCGGCCGAACGGCCACCGCCGGCCGATCGCGACGTGCAGGATCACCGAAGTACCGACGGCGTTGAGCGTGACGTGGCCGACCCAGTCGATCGCCGAACTTCGGCTCCACGCCAGCGAGTTCGCCACGGTCAGCAGGGCGAAGTGCAGCCCGGCGGCGACCACCAGCGTGAGCGCCAGGGATACCGCGCGTTCGAGTCCCGCCGGCCACCGCGCCGGGAACGCGTCCTCGAAGAGCATGCCGACGAGCAGACCCCCGGCCACGAAGTCCCCGGCCATCGTGGTCACGCCGGCCGGGGCGACGCCGAGCACGACCGCAAGCACGATGTAGGTCAGGATCCCGCCACCGAGGCTGACGACGTTGGCGCACGCGAACCGCACCCCCTGGCGCGGCACCAGCCGGAACGGCCACCCGCGCCACAGCACGAACAACCACACCTGCCAGGCCCCGACGCACGTGAGCACCGCGCCGAACTGGCCGCCGGTGAGCACACCGTGTCCCTCGCCGTGGAACGGTTTCCCACCCAGCAGCGCCATCCACAGCACGAGCGCGACCACCCACGCCAGCACCACGGAAGCCACGCCGCCGGCGATGGGTCCGAGGAACCGGCGCACCGGCCAGTGCTCACTCACCAGCGTCAGCTGCAGCATCGCCACGAACGCGGCACCGGCCAGCGGCATCGTCGCCGGGAACGTGCCGAGCTCCGCGTCGCGTGGGAAGGGGTCGAACACCGCGGCGAGCGAGAAGTGCCCCACCAGGGCCGAACCCAGCGCCGTGAACACCACCGCCCCGACCGCGATCAGCACGGTGTCCGCCCACCCGGCCCAGTCCGGACCGAGCCTGGTGCCGGGCCAGTCCTCCCACCAGAACGCGATCATCGCGACCACCGGCAGGGAGAACGTGACC
This sequence comes from Amycolatopsis sp. FDAARGOS 1241, assembly GCF_016889705.1. Classification (NCBI taxonomy): domain Bacteria; kingdom Bacillati; phylum Actinomycetota; class Actinomycetes; order Pseudonocardiales; family Pseudonocardiaceae; genus Amycolatopsis; species Amycolatopsis sp. FDAARGOS 1241. The sequence continues at coordinate 3,576,600 of NZ_CP069526.1, read as the reverse complement.
AGCGGCGCGAACACCAGCAGCGACCCCTCCGCGCCACCGGCCGCGACGGCGAGCAGGACCGCCACCGGGATCACCAGCGACAGCCCCGCCACTCCGAGCCACGGTTGCCGCGCCCAGCGCGAAACCTCCGATCCCGCCGGCTCGGCCCGGCGGTGCCGGTCCCGCCGGCTGATCGCCGGTCTTCGGGCGTTCGTGTTCGTCGTCACGCCCAGCTGTCCACCGGGTCCATCACCAGCTCGGCCGAAATCGGGAGCTCGCGGACGCGGCGCCCGGTCGCGTTGAACACGGCGTTGCCGATCGCCGCGGCGACACCGACCTGGCCGACCTCGCCGACGCCCTTCACGCCGAGGGTGTTGGCCACGTCGTCGGCGACGGACACGAACTCGACCTGCACGTCGGGCGCATCGGCGTTGACCGGCACGAGGTACTCGCCCAGGTTCCCAGCACCCCAGCGGCCGTAGCGCGGGTCCATGCGGTTGCCCTCCAGCAGGGCCTGGCCCAAGCCCCACAGGATGCCGCCCATGAGCTGGCTGCGGGCCAGCTTCGGGTTGAGCACCCGGCCGGGGGCAAACGCGCCGAGCAGCCGCCGCACGCGCACGAGCCCGAGGTCGGGATCCACAGCCACCTCGGCGAACTGGGCGCCGAACGTGAGCAGGCCGTGCGGCGTGTCCAGCGGCGGCGGGGTCCAGCTGCCCAGAGCCTCCACTTCGGACAGCCGGTGCCGCTGCATCAGGTCGCCGTAGTGCTCGCCCTTCGCGGTGTCGCCGCGCAGCTGCATGCGCCCGGCAACCGCCTCGACGTCCGCCGGGTCCGCCCCATGCAGCGGCGATGCCTCGTCGGCCACGGCGAGTTCGATGAGCTGGCGGCGCAGGTTCGTCGCCGCGTCGTGCACCGCGGCGCTGATCATGCCGGCCCCTGCGGACCCAACCGCGGAGCTGACGTTGGGCAGATCCGTCGAGCCGCCGTGGAACCGGGTGTCCGCGAGTGGCACCCCGAGCGCGTCGGCACCGACCTGGGTCATCGCCGTGAGCACGCCGGTGCCGAACTCCTGCGTCCCGGCCTCGACCACGGCGCTGCCGTCGGCATAGAGCCGGGCGCGGGCGCGCTGCGTCGGCATGAACAGCGGCACGGGGTAGGCGGCCGACGCCATGCCGGTGCCGATCAGCCAGTTGCCGTCACGACGGCTGCGCGGCACCCGCGACGTCGCGTCCCAGCCGAACTTCTCCGCGCCGAGCCGCAAGCATTCGGGCAGCCCGTCGCTCGACCAGGGGTTGCCGCGGTCGTCGACGTCGGTGTGGTTGCGCAGCCGCAGTTCCACGGGGTCGACGCCGAGCTCCACGGCCAGCTCGTCCATCGCTGTCTCCAGCGCGAACGAGGCCGTGGACTCCCCCGGCCCGCGCATGAAGGTGGGCGTGAGCGTGTTGCCGCGGATCATCCGGTGCACGCCGCGGAAGTTGGGACACTTGTACAGCTGGGACGACACGCCCGTCGCCGGCTCGGCCCACTCGTCGAACGGCGAGGTGATCGAGAGCTTGCGGTGGTCGAGCGCGGTGAGCCGGCCGTCGCGGGTCGCGCCGAGCGACACCGTCTGCTCCTGTTCTTCGCGGTGGCCGTTGGACGTGTAGGTCTGCGGCCGGGTGAGCACGAGCTTCACCGGGCGGCCGACGTGGCGCGCGGCCATGGCAGACAGCGTGACGTGCGGCCAGATCATGGCCTTCGCCCCGAAGCCGCCGCCCACGAAGTTCGCGATCACCCGGACGTTCGCCAGCGGCAGGCCCAGCAGGTGCGAGACGGTGAGCTGGCTCGCCCGGATCCCTTGCGTGGAGTCGTAGATGGTCACCTGGTCGCCGTCCCACACGGCGGTCGCCGCCGTGGGCTCGAGGGCGTTGTGGTGATTGGCCGCGAACCGGAACTGCAGGTCGAGCCGGACCTCGGCGTCGGCCAGCGCCGCGTCGACGTCACCGCGCTCGGTGCGGCCCGGCATCAGGCCGCCGAAGAGCCGCTCGGCCTCGAACGCCTGGTCGCGGCCTTCGTCGATCGTCGTCGTCGAGGCCGTGCGCTCGTAGCGGACCCGCAGGCTCGCGGCGGCGTGCTGGGCGCGTTCGTGGCTGTCAGCGACGACGAGGGCCACCGGCTGCCCGAAGTAGTGCACCTGGTCGTCCTGCATCGGGAAGAAGCTCGCGCCCGGCGCGGGGCCGCCGACGAGCGACGGCAGCAGCTGCGGCCGGCCGACGATCTTGCCCAGGTTCTCGTGGGTCAGCACGGCCAGCAGCCCGTCGGTGGGGCCGAGTGGTTCGAAGCCCACGACGCGGCCGCTCGGCACCGTCGCGCCGACGAGCACCGCGTACGCCAGGTCTGGCACCACGATCTCCGCGGTGTAGCGCGCCGCGCCCGTCACCTTCGCCGGTCCGTCCACCCGGGACACCGGCTTGCCGATCGCTGAGGTCATCGTGCTTCTCCCGGGATCAGGGTGGTGAGACCGCGGACGATGGCCCGCTTGGCGAGCTCGGCCTTGAACGCGTTGTCGCGGCGGACGTCGGCGCCGGCGAGCTCCGCGGTGGCGGCTTCGACGAACTTCTCGCGTGTCGCGGGGCCACCGATCAGCAGCTGCTCGGCCCGGCGGGCGCGCCACGGCCGGGTGGCCACGCCGCCCAGGGCGAGGCGCACGTCGCGCACGAGCCCACCGTCGACCTCGATCGCGGCGGCGACCGACACGAGCGCGAACTCATACGACTCGCGGTCACGGAACTTGAGGTACACCGAGTTGCGCGCGATCGGCAGGGCCGGCAGGTCGATCGCCTCGATCAGTTCACCGTGCGCGAGCGGGTGCTCGACGTGCGGCTGGTCCCCGGGCTCGAGGTAGAACTCGTCGATCGGGATCGCGCGGGAACCGTCCGGGCCGGTGGTGTGGACCACGGCGTCGAACGCGACCAGCGACACCGCCACGTCGGACGGGTGCGTCGCGATGCAGTGCTCACTCGTGCCGAGGATCGCGTGGCCGCGGTGCAGCCCTTCGAGGGCGGAACAACCGGAGCCCGGCTCGCGCTTGTTGCAGGGCGAGAGGTTGTCGCGGAAGTACGTGCAGCGCGTGCGCTGGCACAGGTTCCCGCCCATCGACGCCATGTTGCGCAGCTGTTCGGACGCGCCGAGCAGCAGCGCCTGCGACGTCGCGACGTAGCGCTCCGCCACCAGCGGATGCCGGGCGACGTCGGTCATCCGCGCGAGCGCACCGAGCCGCAGACCACCGCCGGGCTGCTCCTCGATGTCCGCCAGCGGAAGCGCGTTGATGTCCACGAGCAGATCCGGCCCGTGCACGCCGAGGCGGACCAGGTCGACCTGCGTGGTGCCGCCGGCGAGGAACGCGCTGTTCTCGTGGGCGGCGACGATTTCCACGGCGCTGCGCACGTCGAAGGCGCGAGTGTAGGACAGGGGACGCACGTCAGCCCTCCCGCTGCTGGTCGCGAACGTCGCGGATGGCCGCGCGGATGTTCGGGTATGCGGCGCAGCGGCAGATGTTGCCGCTCATGTACTCCGAGATGGACTCGTCGTCCTCGGCGTTGCCCTCTTCGAGGAGCTTGATCGCCGACATGATCTGCCCGGCCGTGCAATAGCCGCACTGGAACGCGTCGCGGTCGATGAACGCCTGCTGCATCGGGTGCAGCTCGCCCTCGCGCGCGATGCCCTCGATCGTCGAGATCTCGCGGCCTTCGCACGCGACGGCCAGCGTCAGGCAGCCCAGCACGCGGCGACCGTCGACCCAGACGGTGCACGCACCACAGGTGCCCTGGTCGCACCCCTTCTTGGAACCCGTGAGCCACAGGTGTTCGCGCAGCGCGTCGAGCAGGCTGACGCGGGGTTCGAGCTCGAGGGCGTAGTCGCGGCCGTTGACCGTCAGGATGACAGGTTCGGTGGCGGGGCCGCGAGGCCGCGTGGGCGTGTCCTGGGCCGGGCCGGCCTCGGGTACCTCGAGGTCCACGGAAAACTCCTCTTGAAACGACGGATGGAGACCGGCTCCGCTGGTGGCGGAGCCGCAGTCATCGTCATCGCGGGAGCGGCCGCGGTCCATCGCACGGACGTGCCATCCGCGAGCGTCCTCGTGCGGTGTGCACGACGTCGTTCGCGCACCACGTCAGGTATCGGCCTCGTGGACGATTTTCGCCAGGTCGCGGCGGGAGTTGATCCCCAGCTTCGCGAACGCGTTGCGCAGGTGGGAATTCACCGTGTGCGGGGAGAGGACGAGGCTCGCCGCGGCTTCGCGGTTGGTCGCGCCCTCGGCGATCAGTCGGACGACCTTGAGCTCCGAGCTCGTCAGGCTCGCCCACCCCGACTCAGGCCGGTCCCGGGTGATCACGCGCCGGGCCGCGCCCTTCTCGCCGAGGGCTCGGCCCACGCGGCGCGCGTCGGCGACGGCGTCGAGTTCGAGATAGGTGTCGAACGCGGTGCTGAGGTGACCGATGGCGGCGCGTTCGTCCAGTTCGCCGAGAACGCGGCCCGTGTCCTCGGCCGCCGCGGCGAACAGCAGCGGCCGCTCGGTGTCCCCCAGCAGCCGCGCGGCGTCCGCCAGCACCTGCGGGTCGCCCGCGAGCAACCCCGCCACATGCGCCGCGACCCCCTCGTACACCCGGATGCCCGGATTCTCCCGGTACGGCACGGTCGTCGCCTCCGCCGCGCGTTCGGCCGCCGCGAGGTCGCCCGCAGCGAGCGCCGTGCGCACGACCGCGACGTGGTAACCGAACTCGTGGGGCAGCAACGGAGGCGTGGGCGGCAGCGGGTCGTCGCCGAAGAACCGCAGCGCCCGCGTGGGATCGCCGCGGCGCAGTTCGCGTTCGGCGAGCACCCGCCGCGCGAGGCGCCGGACGTTCGGGCTCACGCCGCCCGACAGGCGCCGGGCCGCGCCGACCACGCGCCGCGCGAACTCGGTGTCGCCTTGGTGGGCGTAGAGCGCGGTCCACACCGAGAACCGGACGATGTCGTCGAAATCGCCGATGACCTCGCCTTCGCGCTCGCCGGCGATGGCGGCGAACTCCTCGCGGACCTCGCACAGCCGCCCGGCGGTCAGCGAGAGCAGTCCACTGAACTGTTGCCAGGCGCCGACGAACACGTCGGCGGACACCTGCCGCCCGCGGTTCACCGCCGTCCTGAGGACGCCGCGCGCGTCGGCGACCCGGCCGGCCGTGGCGAGCACGTCGGCGTGGTGGAACGGGACCATCTCCTGCCAGTCCTCGTACGGCGCGCCCCGCACCTGATCGGCCGCCGCCTCGACCCGCTTGAGCGCGGCGGTGATCCGGCCGTGCGCCGTGTCGACCGCGGTGAGGGCGAGTTCGGTGACGACGCGGGCCTGCAGGTCGTCGCACAGGTCCACGCCGGCGGCGCTCTTCTCCGCTTCGGCGGGCCGGCCGCTCGACACGAGGTTGTAAGCGAGCCACGCCTGGTGCCGCGCCCGCAGTACGGCCGGCAGACTCGGCAATTCGAGCGCGAGGAGGTTCTGGCGCAGCCGGTCGCCGGTCGGACGGGTGGGCATGCTCGTGACGCGCAGCCGCACCTCCGCCTCCTGCGCCGGGGGCAGCGCTCCCTTGAGCGCGTCGAGGCCGACGTTGCGGGCCTCCACCTCGCGGCCCGCCCGGTACAACAGGCGCACGGCGTCGGTGACGAGCGCCCACCGCATCGGGTCGTGATCGGGCAGCAGGCGCAGGGCACGTACGCTCAGCTCGGCCGCGCTCCGGGTGTCGGACACCGCGATGGCTTCGACGGCCTGGCGGACCAGCGCGACGGCCTCGCGATCGCCCACTTCGGCGCTGCCGGCCAGCTGCAGCGCGATCTCGGTCGGCGCCGCGCCGGCTTCGAGCAGCACCCCGGTGACCTCGCGCTGCAACGCGCGGCGCAGCGAACGCGGGGTCGCGTCCACGAGCGCCCGGCGGACGAGAGCGTGGCGAAACCGCAGGTGGTCTCCGTGCTCGACGAACAGGTCGGCCTCGAAGGCCTCGGCGACGCCCTCGATGAGCTCCGACGAACGCTGCCCGAGCGTCGCGGCCCAGTGGGCGACCGTGAAGTGCCGCGGCAGGACCGCGGCGACCCGGATCATGCGCTGGGTGGCCGGCGAAAGCCGCTTCACACGCCGCTCGACGAGCTGGGTGACCCGTGCGGGCAGCCGGTTCTCGGCCGGGGTGACGCCGCCTTCGGCTGTCGCCGGCCGGCCTTCTTCCCGCACACCGAGGCCGAGCGCGGCCAGCAGCGCGGGGTTGCCGCCGGCCTCGGTCCCCAGCTCCAGCAGGTCGGGCGCGGGCCGGACGCCGGCGATGTCGGCGAGCACGTCGGCCGCCGCCGGTTCGTCCAGCACCTCGAGGCACAGGCGACGAGCGCCGGCCGTCTCCAGCCACGCCACCGTCTCCGCGACGAGCGGCGCCGCACCGCCCGGAGTGACGGCGAAGACCCAGAGGACGGCCGGGCCCGGGACCAGCCGCCGGAGCCCGGCCAGCGTTTCGCGGTGGGCGTGGTGGAGGTCGTCGATGAGGATCGCCAGGGGCTCGCCCGTCGCTTCAAGCGCCCGCGCTGCTTCCCGCAGGACCTGCTCCGGCGAGTCGAGAGGCGCCCCCGTGAGCACGTCGCCCTCGGCCAACGCGGAAAGCAAGGCGGCGAAGGGGTAACCCTGCTGGCCCTCGAGCGCCGCGCCGGCCGCCGTCCGGACGCCGGCGCGCCGCGCCCGCACCCGGATCTCGGCCAGCAGGCGGCTCTTCCCGATCCCCGGCGGACCCTCGACCACGAGGGCCCCGCCGACTCCGCGCCGCACCGCCGCAATTGCCTCGTCGGCGGCGGCGAGTTCGGCTTCCCGGCCTCGCGTGGGGCCGGGGTGCCGGTCGGGCGGGTCCAGTCTGCCACTCACTGTTCGTGGTGCTCCTCGTCGACGACGTGCGTGGTGTGCCGCATCGACTCGAAGCCCGCTCCGGATCCGCTCGCCACGCGGCGGCCGGGTCATCGCCCGGACCTGCCCGCGACGCGGCAGTCCCCCGACGCTAACAAGCAGCCCAGGGCCGCTCAAGGACCCCGGAGCCCGGGGTGACGTTCGGGCACTCATTCGTCACAACTCGGCTCTCGGGACCCACGCGCTCGCCGACCACCCGCCACCGACGACCAGCCGGCCCTCCGCCGCCGCGGCGGTGGAGGGCCGGAATCCGGGCGCTCACGAGGCTCAGGGTTCGCCGGCGCCGCCCGGCCGGTAGAGGTGCGCGAGCGTCGCCATGTCCTGTTGCCCCAGGCCGGCTGCCTGGGCACGGTGGACGACGCCGACGGCAGTGCGCACCGTAGGGGCGTCGAGGCCCGGGTCGGGGACCGCGTCGAGGAAGAGTTCGAGGTCCTTGCGGACCACGTCGACGGCGCAGGCCACCGGGGGCCGGCCCGCGGCGAGGAACGCGTCGCGCTTGTAGCCGACGAACGGCGCGGCGACGGCGGACGAGCCGATCGTGTCGTAGGCCGTACGCAGGTCGATGCCCGCGGCGACCGCCGCGCCCAGCACCTCGCCCAGGGTGGCGTTGAAGGTGTGCAGCAGAGCGTTGACGCAGAGCTTCAACGTGGCCGCGGTGCCGACCGGTCCGATGTGGATGGTCTGGCGGCCCAGGTGCCGCAGCACCGGTTCGGCGGCAGCCAGCTCGTCCGCGCCGCCGCCGAACATGATGGTCAGCGTGCCGCCGCGGGCGGCGCCGACCGAGCCTGAGACGGGAGCTTCGGCGAAGCGGAGCCCGCGGCCGGTCACCAACCCCGCGACTTCCCGCGACAGTTCGGGGCCCGACGTGCTCAGGTCGAGCACGAGTGCCTTCCGCGGCAACGCGTCGAGCACGCCGGTGACCACGGAGCGCACGGCCCGGCCGTCCGCGAGCATGGTGATTACCACGTCAGCGCCGCGCGCCGCGTCCGAAGCCGAGCGCGCGAGCCGCTCGGCCGGGATCCCCGCCCGCCGGCCCCGCGCCGGATCACGGTTCCAGCCCGTGACGTCGACGCCCTGGTCGAGCAGCCGCAGCACCAGCTGCGACCCCATCGCGCCCAGTCCCAGCACCGCGACCTTCACGCGCGCCTCCCGGGGTCGATGAGCACCTTGCCGTCCACCCCGCCGGCCGCGAGCCTCGCGAGGCCGCGGTCGGTGAGGTCCTCGAGCCCGATCACGGAATCGAGCAGCTCCGCGCCGAGCACGCCGCCGGCGAGGATCTCCAGCGCCGGAGCCAGGTCCTCGCCACAGACGTGCGCCACGGTCGAATCGACGGTGATCTCGCGCAGCACCAGGCCAAAGAGGTCGACCGAGGGTGCCTGCTTGGGCAGGCCGACAGCGAGCACCCGCCCGCCGTCGGTGACCATCCGCACCGCGTTCTCGAACTGCCCCGGCGCACCGCTCGCCTCGATCACCACGTCGGCGCCGCGGCCACCCGTCTGCTCGCGCACGGCCTCGACGACGTCGCCCGTCGCGTCGACCACCCGCGCGGCGCCGAGCCGGGCCGCGCGGTCCAGCTTGTCGCCGGGGAAGTCGAGCACCGTCACCTCGGCTTCGTAGAGGTGGCGCAGCCCCGCGAGCACGAACGACCCGATCGCTCCGGCTCCGATGACCACGACGGAGTCGCCAGGCCGGACTCCGGCCCGCCGCGCGGCGTGCAGCCCGACGGCCAGCGGCTGTGCCAGTCCGGCGTGGTCGAGGGAAATCCCGTCCGGGATCCGCCGCAGCATGCCGGCGGGCGCGGCGACGTACTCCGCGAGCCCGCCGGGCGCGTTGAGCCCGAGCGTGTAGTAGCGGCGGCACAGGTTGGTGCGGCCCTGGCCGCACCGGTGGCACTGTCCACACGAGACACCGGCACCGGCGGCCACCAGCTCGCCGGCAGCGAGCCCGGAGCCACCGGACACGACCTCACCGACGAACTCGTGCCCGATGATCATCGGCCCGAAGTGCCCGCTGCCCGGGTGGCGCCGCGTCAGCGGCACCATCTTCGGGCCGGCCGCCCACTCGGTGGCGTCCGAGCCGCAGATCCCGCTGCGCCGCACGGCGAGCAGCACCTCGCCCGCACGCGGCTCGGGCACGGGCACCTCCTCGATCCGGACATCCTGGCGGCCGTGGTACACGGCCGCGCGCATGGTGTCGGTCACCGCGTGGCCCCGAACTCGAGGTGCACCTTGATGTTGCGCGCAGTGTCGCGTGATGCGGCGATCGCTTCGGCCGCCCGCGAAACCGGGAATCGGCTCGTCACCAGCTCCGACAGGTCGAGCCCGGCGCGGTCGAGGAACCGCAGCGTGTCCGGCCACACCCCCGGCGACCCGATGATCCCGCGGATGGCGAGCTCCTTCGACTGGATGAGGCCCAGCTCGGCGGGCGCGCTGCCGCCGACGTCGATGCCGACGTAGACGATCCGGGCCCCGTGCGCGGCGACCTTGAGCACATCGGCCATCACGGCGGGCCGGCCGGTCGCCTCGATCACCACCGTGCCTCCGACGCCGCCGGTCGACTCGGCGACCTGCTCCGCGATCGGCGCCGCTGCCGGGTCGAGCACCAGTTCGGCGCCGAGCTTCCGGGCGGCCTCGGCCCGGCCGGCCGCCGGTTCCACGGTGATGGTGCGGGCCCCGAGCGCCGCGGCGCCGGCGGTGACGCCGAGCCCGATGGGACCGGCGCCGAACACCACCACCGTGTCGCTGGCGTTGACGTTGCCCGCCTTCAACAGCGCGTGGTACCCGCAGCTGAAGGGTTCCACGAGCGCGCCGTCGGTGAACGACAGCGAATCCGGCAACCGGTGCAGCCACGCTGGTTTGGCGACGAAGAACTCCGCCGCCGCACCGCTGATCGAGAAACCGAAGTGATCGGCACCGATCACGCACTCGCCCACGACGCGGTCACCGGGCGCGAAGTCCGTGACGTCGGCACCGGTCTCGACGATCTCCCCGGACCACTCGTGCCCCGGGATGACCGGGTAGGAGAACGGGATGATGTACCGGCCTTCGAGCAATTCGATGTCCGAGTGGCAGATGCCGACCGACCGGGCCGCGACGAGCACCTCGCCGGCGGCGATCCGCGGCACCTCCAGCTCGTCGACGGACACCGCGTCCGCGGCGGTGAACCTCAGGGCTTTCATCGGGTGCGCTCCTTTCACGCGGTGGCTTCGCCGCGGCCGGCCGGCGTGTTCAGGTGGGACTGGGATTCGCGCGCGGTGGCGAGCGCACCGTTCACCCCGATGTAGCGGGGTCCGGCGACGAGCAGTTCCTCGGCCGGGAACTTGGTGATGACCTCGCAGCCCTCGGGGGTCACCACCAGCTCCTCCTCGATCCGCGCCGCGCCGACGCCGTCGGCCGAGGGCCAGTACGTCTCGAGTGCGAAGACGTTGCCGACCTCCAGCACCTCCGGGTGGTCCAGCGAGACCAGGCGGGAGAAGATCGGCTTCTCCCAGATGGACAGCCCGACGCCGTGCCCGTACTGCAGGCCGAACGCGGCTTCCTCGTCGGGAAAACCGAACTCCTGCGCGGTGGGCCATACCGACACGATGTCCGCCGTCGTGGCGCCCGGACGCACCAGCGCGATGGCGCGGTCCATGTACTCGCGGGCCCGCACGTAGGCGTCGCGCTGCGCGCTGCTGGCCGAACCGACGGCGAAGGTGCGGTAGTAGCAGGTGCGGTAGCCCTGGTGGCTGTGCAGGATGTCGAAGAACGCCGGGTCACCGGGCCGGATCAGCCGGTCGGAGAACACGTGCGGGTGCGGTGAGCAGCGCTCGCCGGAGATCGCGTTGACACCCTCGACGTACTCGGAACCGAGGTCGTACAACGACTTCGAGACCAGGCCCACGCATTCGTTCTCCCGCACCCCAGGGCGCAGGAACCGGTAGAGGTCGTCGTAGGCCGCGTCGACCATGGAGCACGCCTGGGTCAGCAACGAGATCTCGTCGGCGGTCTTCACACGCCGGGCCTCCATGAAGACCTGCTGCCCGTCGGTGACGGTGACGCCCGCGCGCTGCAGGGCCGCGAGGATCGGCAGTTCGATCACGTCGACGCCGAGCGGTTCGCCGAGCAGGCCGAACTTCTCCAGCTCGCGCTTGATCTTGGCGGCGACCTCGTCGGCGATGCCGGCGTCGGGGTGGAACGCGCCGCGCAGCGTCGAGATCCCCGCCCGGGCGCCGGATTCGGCGCGCGGTCGCACGGCACCGTGGTGCGGCGCGTGCGGGTCGGCGTCGGCTTCGGCCGTCGTGGTGGCGAGCCACGGGTTGTAGAGCTGGTGGTGCTTGGCCGCGGACCCGAAGTCCCACACGATGGGATCGCTGGTGCGGGTCACCAGCGCGAACCGGATGAGCTTGTCCATGGCCCACGTGCCGATGTGGGTGGCGGACATGTAGCGGATGTTCGAGAAGTCGAACGCGAGCACGGCCCCGAGGCTCGACTTGTCCAGCTGTTCGCGCAGGCGCTGCAGCCGCTGCGTGCGCAGGCGGTCGTGGTCGATCCGGGTCTCCCAGTCGACGGCGTTGGGTCCGAACGTGGCGATCGGCATGAGTTTTCCTTTCCCCCGCGGCGGCGGACCGCCGGGAACGTGGACGAGCGGGGTGTCCTCAGACGAGGACCATCCCGCCCTCGATCGGGATCACCTGCCCGGTGATGTAGTCGGAGTCGGGGCCGGCGAGGAACACGGCCGTGGGGATCAGGTCATCGGGTTCGGCCGGGCGGCCGAGGATGATGTCGCCGGACATCGCGGCGAACCCGGCGTCGCCCTCCCCGATGCGCTCGAGGTCGCGGTCGAGCTTGTCCCACAACGGGGTCCGCACCACGCCGGGGGCGAAGGCGTTGACGGTGACGCCGTGGGTGGCCAGTGCCCGCGCGCCGGACTGGGTCAGCGAGATCACCGCCGCCTTGCTCGCGCAGTAGGGCGCGAAGCTCGGGAAGCCCTGCCGCCCGGCGATCGAGGAGGTGTTGACGATCTTGCCGCTCGTCCCCTGCCGGATGAACTGCCGGGCGGCCTCCTGGCTGCCGAGCACGACGCCGAACGCGTTGACGCGGAAGATCCGCTCCCACACGGCTTCGGTGATGTCGAGGAACTTCTCGGGCTCGTTGAACCCGGCGTTGTTGAAGTACGCGTCGAGCCGTCCGAACTCGCTCACGGCCAGCTCGATCGCCGCACGCACGTCTTCGCGTTCGGCGACGTCGACGCGCCGGTGCACGGCACGCCCGCCGCTGTCGCGGATGGCCTGCGCCACCGCGGCGGCCTCGGGTTCGTCGCGGTCGGTGACGACCAGCGCCGCACCCTCGGCCGCCATCCCGCGGGCGAGGGCGGCGCCGATCCCCCGGCCCGCTCCGGTCACCACCACGGTCCTGCCGGTCAGCCGATCAGCCATGACCACGCTCCTCTCGTCGTATCTCTGGCGTATCTCTGGCGCATCTCTGGCGTTTGCCCACGCTGAACAGCCGACGGCCCCTCGGGGTGTAGTGCAGGTCGCACCCGAGCTTGTGTACAGCCCCAGCGCACGAACGTATGATCGAGTGAACAGTCGGCGATGGCGCCGTGAACGGAACGGGAGCGGCACCGTGGACGACCGGATCGGTCCTGCCCTGCGCGAAGCACGGGTCAGGCAGAAGCGCACCCTGCGCGGCGTCGCGCTGGCCACGGGACTCTCGGCGAGCCTGCTGTCGCAGGTCGAGACCGGCAAATCGCAGCCGTCCGTGAGCACGCTCTACACACTCGTCAGCCATCTCGGCCTGTCGCTGGACGAACTGCTCGGCCTCGACGTCGGCGGCCGCGCCCCGGCAGCGAGCGAACCGGACGTGCTCGAGACCACCATCCAGCGCGCGGCCGACAACCCGGTGCTGGACATGGACAACGGCGTGCGCTGGGAACGCCTCGCGGTCGACGACCCGAGATCCGTGGAACCGCTGCTGGTGACCTACCAGCCCGGCGCGAGCAGCTCCGCCGACGGCGGTCTCATGCGCCACGCGGGCAGGGAACACGCTTACCTCCTCGACGGTGAGCTCACGCTGCGGTTCGAGTCGGCCGACCACGTCCTGCGCGCCGGCGACTCGGTCTCCTTCCGCTCCGACCGCCCGCACCTCTACGTCAACCACACGTCCGCACCCGCGCGGGGCGTGTGGTTCGTCGTCGGCCGCACCGGCTCGGGCCGGCCACGCGAGCGGATCGCCGGCCCGCCGGCCGAACTGCTGCGACTGCTCGACGGCGCGCGCCCGGTCACCAGCGACGAGCGCTGACCCGGCGGTCACCGGTCCGCCGCGGGCGGGATGATCCGCTCCGCGCGCAGAGTCTCGAAGAGCCGGGCGAACGAGTCGAGCGTGCTGGTGTAGCCCGTGAACCCGGCCTTGCGGCTCTTGCTCAGGTCGGTCAGGCACTCGATGGGCCGCCCGAGGTCGCTGTCGGTGTGCCACCACGACGCGACCCGCGCGACGTCCGGCTCCCGCAACCCGTGGCGCTCGGCGATCCGCCGCCACACCGGGGCGGCGTCGGCCATCTGCTCCTCCAGCGGCGCGGGCTTGCCGTCGAACCCCGCCGCCGTGACGCCGAGCAGCTTCGCGATGCGCGGCCACATCCAGCGCCAGCGGAACACGTCGCCGTTGGCGATGTTGAACGCCTCGTTGCGCGCGTTCTCGGCCGTGGCCGCCCAGACCATCTGGTCGGCCAGCAGTCCGGCGTCGGTCATGTCGGTGACGCCGTTCCACTGAACCTCCGACCCGGGGAAGCGGAAGTCCCGCCCGGTTTCGCGGCACACGGCCGCGTAGACGGCCAGCGTCATCCCCATGTTCATCGCGTTTCCGACGGCGTGCCCGATCACCGTGTGCGCGCGGTGCACGCTCCAGGTGAAGCCGTGCCGCTCGGCGCCCGCGAAGAGCTCGTCCTCCTGCGCGTAGTAGAAGTTCGGCACGTCGAGGCGCGCCTCGTCCTCGTGGAACGGCGTGTCCGGCGTGACGCCGGCGGCGTAGGCCTCGAACGGCCCGAGGTAGTGCTTGAGCCCGGTCATCAGGGCCACGTGCCGCACCGCGCCACCGGCGGTGGCCGCCGCCAGCACGTTCCGTACGATGCCGGCGTTGACCTCGATGTTCTCCGCCTCGGTCGGGCGGCGCGACCACGCGGTGAGGAAGACGTGCGTCGGCGCGGTGTCCGCGAGGGCGGCGCGCAGCCCGGCCGGGTCCTCGAGGTCGGTGCGGACCGGCCGGACGCCGGGCAGGCCGGACTCGCTGCGCCTCGACACCCCGGTCACCGCCCAGCCGCGCTCGACCAGCCGCGTGGCCACCGCGGCCCCGGCGATGCCGGTGACGCCCACGACGAGTGCTGTTTCGCTCACTGTCTCTGCTTTCTGCTCGAACTTCGGTGCGGTCAGACCAGGGCCGGCGTCCGGCGGCGCACGCGCGTGTAGATCGCGGCGGCGATGAGGATGAGGATGCCCTGGAAGAAGTACTGCCAGCTCTGGCTCAGGTTGAGGAACGTCGTCGCGTTGAGCACTTCCTGGATCAGCGTCGCGCCGAGCAACGTCCCGATGAACGACCCGCGCCCGCCGGCGAGGCTGGCCCCGCCCAGCACGACCGCGGTGATGCTGGAGAGCGTGTAGCTCACGCCCTGCGTCGGGTCGCCGACACCGATCTGGGCCATCAGCAGCAGCGCGCCGAAGAACGTCAGCACCGCGCACCCGACGTAGGCGAGCACGTGGACCCGGTTGACCTTGACGCCCAGGCGGAGCGCGGAGCCCTCGTTCGAGCCGGCCGCGCGCAGGCCCCGGCCCCAAGCGGTGAACCGCAGCGCCAGCTCCAACGCGACCGCGACGACGACCGCCACGATGAACGCGACCGGCACGAATCCGACCGACACCGTGATCGCGTCCGTGACCGACGTGCTGATGAACCCGCCCTGGAACGGCCGCAGCAGCAAGGAGATGCCCTGCAGTCCGATGTAGAGGGTCAGTGTCGCGGCGACCGCCGTGAACCCGCCGAAGCGGATCAGCAAGCCGTTCAGCACTCCGGACAGCACGGCCACCGCGAGCATGATCACGAACGCGAGCACCACGAGCACCGGGGAATGGCCGTCGGTGACGAAGAACGACGCGATCACCACGAGCAGCCCGGCGAGCGGGCCGACGGACAGGTCGATCCCGCCGGTCATGATCACGATCGTCTGGCCCAGACTGATGAACGCGAGCGCCGTGAGCAGCGTCAGCAGCGAGGTGACGTTGAACGGCGCCAGGAACCGGACGTTGTGGGCGAAGGTGTAGCCCCCGAGCGCGAGGATCACCAGCGCGAGCACGAGGCTCGGCGCGTAGTCTCCCTTGGCCAGGTCCCGCACGCGTTCGGCCATCGGCGTCCGCGCGGGCCGGGCTTCGGGAGCCTTCTCGGCCTTCTTCGCCGGCGGCGTTTCGCCGCGGTGGGTGGTGGCGTTGACGACCGCGCCGGTGATCTTCTCCTCGGTCACCTCGTCGCCGGTGAGTTCGGTGACGACGTGCCCGCGGGAGAACACGACGACCCGGTCGCACAGGCCTTCCAGCTCCTTGGCGTCCGAGGACACCACGACGACCGGCACGCCGGAAGCGGCGACGTCGCGCATGATCGTGTAGATCTCCGACCGGGCGCCGACGTCGACCCCCTGGGTCGGCTCGTCGGCGAGCAGCAGCCGCGGCGCGGCGAGCAATGCCCGCGCCATCACGACCTTCTGCTGGTTCCCGCCCGAGAGCGCCATCACGTTCGTCTCGCGCGACGCGGTCTTCACCGAGAGCTTGGCCAGTTCGGCGTCCACTCCTGCCCGCTCGCGCTCGCCCGAGACCACTCCCCCGCCGGCAAACGACGGCAGCGCGCTCACCGCGGCGTTCTCCCGCACCGACATCGCCGGCAAGAGGCTTTCCCGATGCCGGTCGGCGGGCATGTACGCGGTCGAGCGGACGAGGGCGCGGCCCCGTAGCCGCACGCCGTCGAGCACGATCCGGCCCGTCGAGTGCCGCAGTCCGGCCAGTGCGCGCAGGAACTCGCTCTGGCCGTTCCCGACGATCCCGGCGAGCCCGACGATCTCCCCGTGGTGCGCCACGAGGCGTGCGTCGTGGAACCCTTCGCCGGACAGGCCTTCGACTGCCAGTGCCACCTTGGCGAGGGCCGGATCGGGGTCCTTCTCCGGGAACGTCGAGGCGAGTTCGCGCCCGACGATCATCCGCAGCATCTCGTCGTCGGTGAGGTCGGCGACGGCCGCGTGCCCGCGCGCCCGGCCGTCGCGCAGCACCGTCACCTCGTCCGCGATCTCGCGTACCTCGGCCAGGCGATGGGTGATGTAGACGACCGCCGTGCCGCGGGCGGTGGCCTGGCGCACCTGGTCGAAGAGGATCTCGGTTTGCTCCGCGCCCAGCGGTGCGGTCGGCTCGTCGAGGATCAGCACCTTGGGCTCCAGCGCGATGGCCTTCGCCAGTTCGAGCAGCTGCTTCTGCGCGACGCTGAGATCGGCCACGCGGTCCTGCAGCCGCAGGTCCGCGCCGACACGCCGCAGCAGTTCGGCCATCCACACCCGCGGCGTGCCGGCCGGCATCCGCTCGGCGGGTACCGCGAGGCGGATGTTCTCGGCGACCGTCATGTCGGCCACCACGGCCGGGTGCTGGTGCACGATCGCGATGCCGAGCCGGCTCGCGCGGTCGGTGGTCAGCGCCCCGATCGGCTCACCGGCCACCGTGATGGTGCCCTCGTCGGGCTGGGTCGAGCCGGACGCGATGCCCATCAGCGTCGACTTGCCAGCCCCGTTCTCGCCGAGCAGCGCGTGCACCCGGCCGCCGAAGACGTCCAGCGACACCTCGGCCAGTGCGCGCACGGGCCCGTAGCTCTTCGAAACCCCGGTGAGGCTCAGAGCCGCTACTTCGGTCATCGTCCGCCTCCTACTTCAGCGCCGCGATCTGGTCCGCTTTGGACAGCGAGCTGGACACGAACGCATCGCTCGGCAGCTCCTTGTCGCACGTGACGGGGTGCGGCCGGCCCGAGATCGAGTCCTCGAACGCGGTCTGCGGGTACACCTGGTCCTTCGGCACCACGCCACCGGTCGCCTTCGCCACCGCGACGTCGATCGCCAGGCGCGACATCGCGTTCTGCGACGAGACGGTGAACAGCGGGAAAGCGCTGCCGGCGTCCTTCTGCTGCTGCCAGTTGCAGGCGAGCTGGTTGGCGTCCTCGGTCGCGATCGCCGGGATCTTGCGCCCCGCCGAGGTGAACGCGGAGAACGAACTGGCCAGCGCAGCCCCGAAATCGGTGGTGATCGCGTCGATCTCCGGGTTCTTCGCCAGCGCCGCGGTGATCACGCGCTGGGTCTGCGCGGCGTCCCAGTTGGTCACCTCGTACGGCGTGGTGCCGACGAACTGGATCCCCGGGTGGTCCTTGAGCACGCTCTGCATGCCCTTGTACTCGTCGAGGCTCTGCGAGTTCGCGGGCGGGCCGCCGAGGTTGAGCACCTTGCCCTTGCCGTTCAGCGCCTTCACGAGCCACTGGCCCCACAGCACGCCGGCCTGCTCGAAGTCGGTGCTCACGAACGCGTCGTAGTCCTGGCCGGGGGTTCCGCCCGGGCTGACGCGGTACGGCACGGTGACCACACCCGCCTTGAACGCGCTGCGAAGCGCGGGCAGCACCGCTTGGCCGGCGTCGGGGAACACCACGATGGCCTGCGTGCCCTTGGCGACGAGACCCTGGATGTCCGAAATGGCCTTCTGCGTGTTGCCCTGCCCGTCGGTGTAGGTGAACGACGTGACGCTCGGGCACTTCGCGACCTCGGCCTTGGCTTCGGCCGTGGTGACCTTGCGCCAGTTGTTGTCGCCGAAGCCGTCGGCCAGGCCGAGGGAGATCTGCTTCGAACCGCACCAGGCCGGCACGTTCGCGTTGGCGGGCTTGCCCTGGGCGCTGGTCGAAGCGCCGTCGTCCACTGTGCACGCAGTGGTCACCAGGGCGAGGGAAGCGAGGCCGGCGAGCGCCGACCGGCGGAGGTGACGGGAAGACATGGGAAACCCTTCCTACTGCTGGGTCCGGGAAGTGGGGACACGGCGGAACCAGCCGCGCACGGCGGCCCAGTTCACGGTGTAGACGGCGACACCCGCGGCGAGCGCGAGGGCCTGGACGATGTTGTCGGTCGCCGCGCTGACACCGAGCGTCAGCACGAACTGGTCGAGCTGGGACAGAAACAGGGCGGCGATGGCACTGGCGACGGGGCTGCCCTTGCCGCCGAGCAGCGACGTGCCGCCCAGCACGACGGCCGCGACCGAGGGCAGCAGCAGCGTGTCGCCCTGGAACGCACCCGGCGTGGTGACGATGCCGGCCAGGAGGATGCCGGCGGTGCCGTAGAGCAGTGAAGCCCAGACGTACGCGGCCAGCTGGTGGCGCCGCACGCGCAGGCCCGCGAGCCCGGCCGCCTCCGGGTTGTCGCCCACGGCCTCGAACCGCCGGCCCGGCACGGTGCGCTTCATCGCGAAGCCTGTCACCGCGACGAGGACCACGGCGATGAAAACCGCGTAGGGCAGGCCGAGGAAGCGGCCGGTGGCGATCGAGTGCAGCGCGGCCGTGGTCGTCACCGGCGAGCCACCCGAAACCCCGAGCACCACCGCGTAGAGCAGCGCGTTGGTGCCGAGGGACGTGACGATCGCCGACATTCCCAGCCGGCTGACCACGAGGCCGTTGAGCAGGCCCGCCGCCAGTGCGGCGACGTAGGCCAGCAGCACCGCGGGGAGGAGCTTTCCGTTGTCGCCGCCGGGATAGTGGGTCACGATGATCACGCTGAGGGACACGGTGCCGGGCACCGAAAGGTCGATCCCGGCCTGCTGGACGACCAGCGTCTGCCCGAGCGCGACCACGGCCAGCACTGCGGCGAAGGGCAGCATCCCCTGCAGCGAGCTGCGGCCCAGGCTCTCGGGCTGCAGCAGCAGGCTGACGAGGAACAGCAGGACGGTCGCGACGAGGATCGTGACCAGGCCGCGGGAGGCGTGCTGCGCCGTCGTCCGCCGCCACAAGCTCGGCCGCGGTGGATGGCCGGTCCCCGGAGCCGGGGCGGGCGCCGGGGCCGACCGGGTGACGGCCACCGAGCCCCTTGTCGTGTCGCTCATCGGATCGCTCCTCGGGTGCTGCGCGCACCGGTTCGCAGGGCAGGACGAAGTCCGTCCACAAAGGTCATGTGGACTTCGGGATGGGGTGTGTTCCGGGGTCAGCCGACCTTGACGAGCAGCTTCTGCGCGTCGCCTTCGGGGTCGAGCAGCCGGTCGAACCCGCCGGCGACGACGTCGTCGACCGCGATCACCTCGGTGAGCACCCGCTCCACCGGGAACAGTCCGGTCGCGACGAGCGCGATGATGCGCGGGAAGTCGAACACCGGGTAGCACCACGTGCCGACCAGGCTCAGATCCCGCTGCGACAGGGCCATCGGGTCGATCGTCGCGGGGCGGACGTGCAGGCCCACCTGCGTCGCGGTGCCGTGGGAGCGCAGGCTGCCGAGCGCCGTGGCCAGGCCGGCCTCGGATCCGGAGCATTCGGCGGCGACGTCGGCGCCGACCCCGCCGGTGAGCGCACGGACCGCCTCCGGCACGTCCTCGGTCAGCGGATCGAGCACGGTCGCGACACCGAGCGCATCGAGCAGGTCCCGGCGCCGCGCGTTGGGTTCGCTCACGATTACCTGCGCCGCACCGGAAGCGTGGGCGTACAGCGCGGCGAGCGCGCCGATCGGACCGGCGCCGGTGATGAAGAGCGTGTCGCCGGCCCCGAACCCGGTGCGGTCGACCCCGTAGGCGGCTACCGCCGCCGGCTCGACCAGGGCACCCTGGACGTCGGAAACCGATCCCGGCAGCGCGGCGATCTGGTAGTCGGGCACCACCACCTGCTCGCTGATCCCGCCGCCGTGCCAGCTGAGCCCGGTGCAGGCCATCCGCGGGCACAGGTGGTTGAGCCCGCGGCGGCAGTAGTAGCAGTGTCCACAGTAGATCAAGGGCATCACCGAGACCCGGTCGCCGACGCGGATTCCCGTGACCTCGGCACCGATCTCGAGCACCTGACCGGAGAACTCGTGGCCGAGCACCTGCGGGGCCGCGGCGTGCGACAGCGGATGCGGGCTGGTGGGGATGACGATCGGCCCGGACGCGTACTCGTGCAGGTCGGTGCCACAGATCCCGCACAGGGAAGGCCGGACGCGCACCTCCTTCGCGCCGACCGCAGCCGGCTCGGGTACGTTCTCGACCCGGATGTCGTGCTTGCCGTGGAAGACTGCGGCGCGCATGCTCTACTCCTCGTAGTCTTCGTTGTCTCCGAGAGCCCGCGCAGCCGGGATCCGGGCGCGGACGCGGCGTCGGTGATCGCCGGGTGCTTTCCCGTTCGACGACGCTGTACAGCGATAGTGAACAATGAACCGAACGGTGAGTCAAGGGCTAGCGAACAACTTTGCCAGATCCGCAGGTCATCCGCGCTTGTCCTTGACAGGACTGGGATCCAGACTGTTCACTTCGAGCAAACGTCTGCTGCGACGCGTCACCGCAGCGCTTCCGGCACCTTCTCTGCCGCCTTCTCCGGAGGAACTTCATGGACCTCGGCACGCGTCTGGGCCACCTGTCCTACTCGACCCTCGTCCACCCCGGTGACACCTGGGACGAGATGAACACCAGCCTCGAGACGTACGTCCCCGAAGTGAAACGCCGGGTGTCCCCCGGCGCGCCGTTCGGGGTGTCGCTGCGGCTTTCGGGCGCGTCCGCCGGCCGGCTCGCGGACGACGGGCCCGAGCGCGAGCGGCTGAAGAAGTACTTGGCGGAGAACGATCTCTACGTCTACACCGTCAACGCGTTCCCGCACGGGCCGTTCAAGGGCCGCTCGGTGATGGAGAACGTGTACGAACCGGACTGGAGCACCGAGGAGCGCGTCGCCTACACGGTGCGCGTGGCCGACGTGCTCGCCGACATCGCGGCCGACGGCGTCGAGCCGACGATCCAGACGGTCCCGCTGGCGTACCGGCCCAAGGTCACCAGCGAAGCGTACGTGGAGCTGTTCACCCGCAACGTCCTGCGGGTCGTGGCGCACCTCGTCGGACTCGAGCGGCGGACCGGCCGGCGCGTGAAGCTCGCGATCGAGCCGGAACCGTTCTGCTACCTGGAAACCATCGAGGAAACGGTCCGCTACTTCACCACGCGGCTGTACTCCCGCGCGGCCGCCCAGGCGCTGTCCGGTCTCGCGGATCTCCCGCTCGCGGAAGCGTTCGGGGCCCTGCGCAGGCACGTGGGGATTGTGTTCGACATCGGCCACCAGGCGGTGGAGTTCGACGACATCCCGGCATCACTGGACTTGCTCGCGGACGCCGGTGTGCCGATCTTCAAGCTGCAGCAGGCCGCCGCGCTGTGGGTGCCGGAGGTGACCCACGAGGTCGTGCGCGAACTGGAACGGTTCACTCGCACCATCTACCTGAGCCAGACGTCGGAACTGCGCGACGGCAGTGTCACCCGGCACCTGAAACTCTCCGACGCGATCGCCGCCTGGCGCCGGGAACCCGGTGGCACGCGCGAGTGGCGCACGCACTTCCACGTGCCCGTCTTCCTCGACGACCTGGGCCCGTTCCGCACCACGCGGTTCGCGCTCGAGCAGGCGCTGGACCGCCACCGCGCACAGCCGCAGTCTGCCCACCTGGAGATCGAGA
Source organism: Amycolatopsis sp. FDAARGOS 1241 (assembly GCF_016889705.1). Classification (NCBI taxonomy): domain Bacteria; kingdom Bacillati; phylum Actinomycetota; class Actinomycetes; order Pseudonocardiales; family Pseudonocardiaceae; genus Amycolatopsis; species Amycolatopsis sp. FDAARGOS 1241. The sequence goes on along the minus strand of NZ_CP069526.1, from coordinate 3,554,996 downwards.
CATACACGTGGGACGTGCTGCCCGAGCACCTCAAGACCGGCGACATCACCGACTACGTCGTGCGCGAACTGGAATTCGTGCGCGACCGGCTCACCGCTTGACCCACGCGTCAAGCTACAGTGAACACCTATTGAACGACGGGACGAGGAGCGAGACGTGGTTGCCAAGCACGAGCCGGCGGAGCACCCCGAGGCCGCGCACCTCGGCTCGAAGCTGCGGGCCCGCCGCCAGGACGCGGGCCTGTCGCTGCGCCAGTTCGCACGCGACCTCGGCTTCTCGGCGGCCTTCGTGTCGCAGATCGAGAACGGCAAGTCCCAGCCGTCGGTCGCGACGCTGTACGCGATGTGCAGTGCGCTGAACGTGTCCATCGACGAGCTGTTCGCCGGCACCGGTGCGGACGCGGCGGAAACGGCCGCACCCGCACCGGCCGCCGGCATCGAGAAGCACAGCTTCCACGGTGCCCTCGCGAAGCTCAACGAGGAGCCTGAGGACCACGAAAGCCCCATGCTCCGGCCCGGTGAGCGCCGCCAGCTCGTCCTCGACTCCGGCGTCACCTGGGAGCAGCTCTCGTCAGTCCACGACAGCAGCGTGGACTTCCTGTACGTCCGCTACGAAGTCGACGGCAGCTCGGTCCCCGACGACAAGCTCACCCGCCACGCGGGCATCGAGTACGGCTACATCATCAGCGGCACCCTCGAAGTCGCCCTCGCCTTCGACACCTACCACCTCCACGCCGGCGACTCCATCGCGTTCGACTCCACGACCCCCCACCGCCTCACCAACCGGGGTGACGGGCCGGCGGAAGCGATCTGGTTCGTCCACGGGAGGAATCCCGCTCGCTGATGGGCAATCGAGCACCGGCCGTCCACCCGGGCCGGTGCGGAGCCAGGCCGAAACCCGTCAGTCGCGCACCGGCTTGCGCATTCACTCGCCGCCGCGTACGTCGACCTGGGTAGGCCGCTACTCCCCCAGCTGTTCGGCCACCTGCCGCAGCGCGGTGACCACTGCGTCGGCGTTCGGGGTGTGGTCTTCGCGCGTGGCGGCGACGGTGGTGCGGCCGAGCCAGGCCGGGTCGTCGACGGGAAGGGTGACGACGCCGGCCGGGACGGCGGGCGCGGCCAGGGCCGGCACCACGGTGATGCCGAGGCCCGCCGCGACCAGGCCGAGGCGAGCGGGCCAGTCGCGCATCGCGTACGCGAGGTGCGGGCCGGCCAGCGTCGGCCACGCGCCGAACTGCGGTTCCCCCTTGAGGCCGGCGCCGGCGATCCAGGGTTCGCCGGCCAGCTCGGCCACCGAGATCCGCGTGCGGTCGGCCAGCCGGTGCTCGCGGGAAACCGCGACGCGCAAGCCGGTTCCGGGCAGCTGCACCAGACGCAGGCCGTCGAGGTCGTAGGACGGCAGGTCCGGGCGACGTCGATCCGCCCGGCGCGGAGCTGGCGCAGCTGGACCGGCGTGGCCGCTTCCCGGGGCTCGACGCCGAGGCCCGGGTGGCGCCGGCCGACCTCGGCGATGGCGCGCGGGACGAGGACCCACATCGCGGTCGGGAACGCGCCGACCCCGACCCGCCCGGCGAGGCGGCCGGCAAGCTGGGCCAGGTCCCGGTCCACGGCGTCGATCTCGCTCAGCACGGTCGCCGCGCGACGGGCCACGGCCGCACCGCCTGGGGTGGGCGAAACACCGCGGGCGCCGCGCACGAACAGCGGGGCGCCCGCGGCCGCTTCGGCTCAGGTCCCGGATGATCGACCGCGGCAGCACCCGCTCCACGAACACGTGGTCGTCGAGCACCATGCTTTCGCCCGCGGGAGAACGGAAACCCCGGAACGTCCTGCGGAAGGACTCGCGCCGTTCGGGCCAGCTCATCGGAGCGACGATGGCTTCCATGTAGGCGATCCCGGCCACGCGGTCCTGGTGCTGGCAGGCCCAGTCGAAGCCGAGCGCCGAACCCCAGTCGTGCAGGACGAACACGACGTCGTCACCGAGCCCGAGGTGCTCCCACAGCGCGAACAGGTAGCCCGCTGCTCGAGGTAGCCGTAGCGCTCGGGCCCCGAAGGCCTCAGCTTGCCGGAGTCGCCCATCCCGACGAGGTCGCACGCGATCGCCGACCGAGTCCCTCCAGATGCGACATCACGTTGCGCCACAAGTAGGACGAGGTCGGATTGCCGTGCTGGAACACGATCGAAGTCGAGGATGAAGATCGGCTCGGCCGGCGGGACGCCGTCTCTAACGGCCAGCACGTAGCCGTTGCGTCGGGAGGATGGCGGCGGCTCCGGGTGACGTTCCCGGCATCGCGCCCCACAGCGCCGAACAGGTCTTCCACTACGACGAGCGGGGCTTGCAGCGGCGGGTGGACTACGCGCCGTACGTGCTCGGCAGCCGGCCCGCGGCCCACTACACCGAAGCCCACTAGGAGGTTTCCGGTCTTGCCCGTGTCCGTCGACATCCCCCGGCTCGAGTTCCTCGGTCCGCACTCCGGGGCAGGTCAGCAGGTACGGATTGGTGAGGTAGTTCCACAAGCCGTAGCCGGCGAAGTAGAGGACGTGCAGGGCATCCCACCGGGTGTCGCCGAGCCGCGCCGACCATGTGCAGCCGGGCCCGGATCGTCGTGGCGCGGCTCCACCGGTCGCGGCCACCGTGGGCCTGCAGCACCCGAGCCAGCAGCCCGGTTGGTTCGTTCACAGCTGCGCCTTCGGCGGCTTTGCCCTCGACGAGGTTCCCCTTCATCAGCCAGGTCGGGCCCTCGGCGTAGGCGCCGGCTTCGGCGAAGAACGCGCCGAAGCAAGGCCCCTCCCCTGTGCGTGCGTGGTGAAGGCGTCGACGTCGGCGTAGACCTCGTTGAGGTAGAAGACGTCCGGGTTCTCCCCGTCCGCGATGACCTCGAACCGGTGCGAGCCCGGCTCGTTCGCCAGCGAGTCCTGCGCGATCTTGCGAGCCACGCGGACGAAGTCGTCCCGGTGTTCCGGGTGGACGGTGAAGGAAACGAGGAACTGGTACATCGGTTGGTCTCTCGAAGTCGTGACTCGCAGTTCATTGACTGAACTGGAGCGACGGTAGCACAAGCCAGTTCAGTGAGCGAACCATGCGGGTACGATGGGGCCATGGTTCTCCCCAGCACCTACGCGGACAGCAACTGCTCCCTGGCGCGAGCACTGGAGGTCGTCGGCGAACGCTGGACGCTGCTGATCGTGCGCGACGCGTTCTACGGCGTCCGCCGCTTCGGCGACTTCGCCACCCAGCTCGGGATCCCCCGCGCCGTGCTGACCGCCCGGCTGAAGCTCCTCGTCCGCGAGGGCGTCCTCACCCGCGACGAAAGTGCGGGCACCGTCGAATACGTGCTCACCGACAAGGGTGTCGCGCTCTGGCCGATCGTCCGCTCGCTCATCACCTGGGGCGACGAGTTCTACTCACCGGCAGGTGTCCGGCGGGCTATGCGCCACGACGCGGACGGTGCCCCGCTCGACCCCGACGGACGCTGCACCGAGTGCGGCACTCTCGTCGCCGTCCCGGACATCCGCATGGAACCCGGCCCGGGGTACGAGCCGACCGGGAAGGAACTCGATCCGGTCTCCGCCGTGATCAACACGCCACGCCGCCTGCTCGACCCGATCACGACAGCGCCTTCGCGCAGCTGAGCACAAAGCGGTGCACGCATCCCGTCGTCTTGGCTGAGCCACTGTCCGAAGTGGAAGGACCACGAGGTGCGGATCAGCTCGCGGCCACGGCGAGCCGGGCCTGGCGCAGCAGGGCCTCGACCGCACGGTCGACGTCTTCCTCGTCGGTCGCCCAGTCCGAGACCGAGATCCGCATCAAGCGCTCACCGCGGTAGGTGGTGCCGCTGAAGTAGGCCGGGCCTTCGGCTCAGCCGCAGTCGTGGCTGCTGCTCGACGAACCCGGCGGCGGCACCCGGACGATCTTCCCCGCAGCGGCGCGCGGACCTTCGGCACTGCTGCGGACGTCGGATCGGACTGACCTGACCCACAGCTGGGTCCACGCGCTGCCCCGATCGAGGGGACCCGAGTCGCTGCGGTGCGCCGGGCCGTGCTGTGGACGACGCGTCATCGGAGAACCCCGACGTCCTCGTCCGCGAAGTCCATCTCCCTTCACCCGTTCGCGGGCAGTTCGACCGGGTAAGGCAGCCCGGTGTCGGCCGAGCGGCTGACTGCGGCCCACTCCGCCGCCTCGGCCTGCTGGGCCCGCGAGTAGGCCTGCGCCATGTCGACGGCGTTGACGCCGAGCAGCAGGTGTGATGGCACGGTCTCCCGTTTGACCACGCGCACCAGGATCTCGCCGGCGCGTTTCGGGTCGCCGGCGGCGAGTTCGGGCCGCGCGACGCCCCACTGCATCGCGCCGACGGTGTCGGCGTACTCCGGCGCGAGGTCCTGGACCTGCATCGACGCGCCGGCCCAGTCCGTGGCGAAGCCGCTCGGCTCGACCACGACGTAGCGGATGCCGAACGGCGCGGTCTCGGCCGCGAGTACCCGGGTGAACCCGTCGACCGCGAATTTGGCCGCCTGGTAGGAGCCCAGCCCCGGCGTGCCGCCTACGCGCCCGCCGATCGAGGAGAACTGGACGACGGTGCCGGAGCCCTGCGCCTTGAGCACGGGCAGGGCCGCGAGCGAAACCGTGTAGACGCCCCAGAAGTTCGTGTCGAACTGGCGGCGGAAGTCCTCCTCGGGGGTCGTCTCGATGGGCGCGGCGTTGGCGTAGCCGGCGTTGTTGACCACCACGTCGAGGCGGCCGAACCGGGCCACCGCCGCCTCGACGGCGGCCACGGCCGGGGCGCGCTCGGTGACGTCGAGCGGCAGAGCCAGCACGCGGTCGCCGTACTGGCGCACGAGGTCGTCGAGCTGTTCAGGCTTGCGAGCCGTCGCCGTGACCCGGTCGCCGGCCTCCAGGGCGGCGACGGTGAGGGCGCGGCCGAAGCCGCGAGAGGAACCGGTGATGAACCACGTCTGCGTTGTCATGCTCTTAGCAAAACACGGTTGCGTTATTAGTGCAACATTGTTGTGTTATGTTGAGTGTCATGAGCGCTGCCACTCCCCAGCGCGCCCGCAGTGCCGAAGCGAAGAAGGAACGCGAGCGCGCGATCCTCGACGCCGCGCGCTCGCTCGGCGCCACGCGCAGCGTGCGCGAAGTGACCCTCACGGACATCGCGGCCGAGGTCGGGATGCACAAGTCCGCGATGCTGCGCTACTTCGAAACGCGGGAGCAGATCTTCCTGCGGATCACGGCCGAGGCCTGGCAGGAGTGGTCGGCGGCGGTGCGCGCCGAACTCGGCGGACTGGCGACAGCCGAGCCGGCCGCGGTCGCGGCGGTGCTCGCGCACTCGCTCGTCGCCCGGCCGCTCTTCTGCGACCTGCTCGCCCAAGCGCCGCTGAACCTGGAGCGCAACGTCTCGCTCGAGGCCGTGTACGACTTCAAGACCATCGTGCTCGCCGAGGTCGCGGCGGTTCAGGACACCCTCGGTGAACTCCTCGGCATCGACCGGCCGGCCGCCGCCCAGATCACCACCACCGCCAGCAGCCTCGCCGGCGCACTGTGGCAGATGGCCGCGCCCTGCACGCAATTGCGGACGCTCTACCAGTCGCATCCCGAGCTTTCCCACGCCGTGGTCGACGTCGAGCCGACACTGGCGCAGATCCTGACTTCGCTCGTGATCGGGGTGTCCGCTCAGGGGCGTTGAGGCTCAGAGCTCAACCACGACCCGCCCGGCCGCGCCGGCACGTTCGCCGCGTCTTGCGCGTCGGCGGCCTGTTCCAGCGGGAAGCGCGCGGCGATCGGGTACCGCAGGTCGCCCGCGGCGAGGGCGGCGGTGGGGTCGCGCGCGGCGTCGTCGTTGGCCGGCCGCGCGAAGTCGTCGTTGCTGAGGCACTGGACGATGATGTTCCGGAAGGCGAGCTGCCAGTACGGCAGCGGTGCGCGGGGTCGCCCGTCGCGCAGGTGGCGATCGCGCCGCCGATCTTGAGGACTTCGAGGGCGAGGCCGACGTTGCCGGTGAGGTCGATCTCGGCGATGCGGTCGACGCCCCCGGGGACCACCGCCTTGAGCCGCTCGGCCGCGCCGTCGCCGAGCACCACGACGTGGTGCGCGCCCGCCGCGAGCACCGCGCCGACCTGCGTCTCGTACCGTACGGTGGCGACGGCTTCCGCCCCGCCCCGGCGGGCGACGGCGAGCGCGGTCCGGCCGACTCCACCGAGCGGACCGGTGACGAGCACGGTCCTGCCCTCGACCGGGCCCGAGGCGAACACCGCCGTGGCCGGTGATCCCGGGGATGCCGACGACTGCGCCCTGCTCGAACCCGACCTGCGGCGGCAGCGCCACGGCGTGCTCCGCGGGCACGACGACGTACTCCGCGGCGGTGCCGAACGGCCGGTAGGACTGCGCGAGGCACACCCAGACGCGTTCGCCGATGCGCCCGGCGTCGGCACCCGGGCCGGCCGCGTCGATCGTGCCCGCGCCGTCCCCGTGCGGGATCACGCGCGGGTAGGTCATGGCCGAACCCCCGTAGCCGCGGCGTTTGCCGACGTCACCGACGCGCACTCCGGACACCGCGACGCGCACCCGCACCTCCCCCGGCCCCGGTTCGGGCTCGGGCACCTCGCCGATCCGGGCGACCTCGTGGGAGGGACCCTGCTGTTCGTAGCAGGCCGCGCGCATCGGCTCTCCTCTTCGGTGATCCGGATCGACGACCGTCCGGTTTCTTGACCAACATCCGTCCGGCTTCCGGAGTCCCAGCTCACTGAGTTGAAGTAGTAAGCATTTTTTACTACATTGAGGGTATTGCCCTGGGGGAACGGCAAAGGAGAAGGGCCCATGTCGGAGATCACCGGCCACGAGGAGCTGATCGACCGGGCGTTCGCGACCGCGGGCACCACCGGGATCGTGCTGCCGCCCGTGGACGTGAACGGCGTGCTGCACGAACGCTACGAAGTCACGCCGCCGGCTTCCTTCACGGCCACGTCGCTGTGGGACATGGAGGTGCGCAAGGCGAAGGCGCCGGACAAGTACCTGCCGGCGCTCGTCAAGCCGGGCAGCCTCGAGGTGTTCCCCGGCGAGCGGCACGGCCGGTTCGAGGATTTCACGCGCGTGTCCGAGCAGGGCCTGTGGCTGAAGCAGGACACCTTCGGCGTCGTGGTCGAGCACGTGCGACTCGACCACCACGACAAGCGCGCCTACTTCGTCGGTGCCGAGCGCTACCGGGCCCCGGACGGTCGCGCATTCGAGGCCGGGACGGGCCAGCCGATCTTCCACGTCGAGCACTCGGTGGCCGGGTCGGAGGAGGCGCCGCTGAACCTGTGGCGGATCGTGCACCTCACCGATCGGCCGGATCCCGCGCTGGTGGCCTATTTCGACGGCATGGGCCGCGATCCGTACCTGCGCGTGTTCAACGAGGTCTACCTGCGGGAGGACCTCAACCGGACGCTCATGCGCCGCTGACGCTGCGCCGCTGGTGCTCGGTGACGTCCATGAAGATGCGCTTGAACTCGGCGTAGGCCGCGCGCCCGACCCGGCGGGCGTGGCGATCCTGCATACCCGCCATGATGCGGTCGGCCGTGCGCATCTGGGCGAGCCCGCGCTCCGTCGGGCACACGAGCTTCGCCCGGCGGTCGCCGGGGTCGGGCTGCCGCTCGACGTAGCCGAGGTCTTCCAGCTCGTCCACCAGGACCCCGATCGCCTGCTTGGCCTGCCCGGACAGCCGGGCGATCTCGGTGGCTCGCAAGCCACCCGGGTCGAGGTAGGCCAGTACCACGCCGTGGCGGGGGTGCAGGTCGTCGAAGCCCTGCTCCGCGAGCTTCAGGAACAGCTCCCGCTGCGCCGCGAACAGCAACCGGGCGGACAGCACGCCGAGATCGGGGTTCGTCGCGTTCCGCTCGGCCCGGGTAACCACTCACCGACTCCTTCACTCCGCGCGGCCGGGAGGTACCGGCCACGTGGAGGTAGATGATAAACGTTCGTGACCGATCGGCCCGGCGTGGCACGCGTCTGGGACGGCTGACCTCGGTAGCTCTCCTGCCCGCGCCGCACGGAACCTGATCCGGGCGACACCCCTCCCGGCCGGGCACCTGTGCGCCGGTGACCTCTCCCACCGCCCGTGTGATTTTCTCGATCGCGACCCGCGCCTCCCAGGACCCGGCCCGGCTGAACGGGATCCGCGGTTCACTGTGCACCGTACCGTCCACAGTGAACCGAGCCGGGCTACTTGCCCGCGAGAGCCGGGTAAAGAGCGGTGACCGGCTGAACGGGCCCGGCGTGAACCTTCTCGGTCAGCTCGTCGACCAGCACCTCGTGATCGGACCGACGTCGGCGGGTTTGGTCATGCCATTGGTGAGATATCTGACCGGGCCCGGCCGGCTGTCGCGAGCCGCGTGTTCGCGACGGCCGGCGTACTCAGGATTCGACGAGGATGACGTGGAGGTTGCGCGGCCCGTGCACTCCCTCGACGCGGTTCAGTTCGATGTCACTCGTGGCGCTGGGGCCGCTGATCCACGTCTGGGGACGGGCGGGGTCCAGGAGGTCGATCGCGTCGGGGACGCCGGGGACGATGCGCGTGGTGGGCAGGACGCAGACGTGGGTGTCGGGGACGAGCGTGAGGGCGCGCCGGCCCTGGCCCGGGCCGTGGTCGAGGACCAGGGTGCCCGTGCGGGCGATACCGACGGCGGCGGTGGTGACGACGGCGTCGACCGTGTCCAGATCGTCGGCGTCGGGCAGGCCTTCGACGGGGTACGGGAAGCCGTCGGGCACGAGGACGGAGCGGGCCGGGCCGAGGGTGGTGCGGACGACGCCCGGGACGTCGGACGGCGCGCAACGGGTGAGGGTGGCGCGGTAGTCCACGACGCGGGTGGCGAAGAGTTCGACGACGTCGGCCGGTGCGGGCACCGCGCGGTAGCCGCGCGGGACCGCGGCGTCGGCGCGGTCGGCGGAGGCGAGGGCGGAGCGCACGGCACCGAGGATGGCGTCACGGGCGGTCATCGGAGATCGGCTCCCGGGGTGGGTGGTCATCGGCGGCCCTCGCGGCGCCACCACGAGCGGAAGGACTCCGGCGGTGGAGCGGGCAGGTCCCGGGCGCTGGTCCACAGCGAAGCCGGCCACGGCAACCGGCCCAGGGCGCGACGACCGCCCGGCAGCACGCCGCGGCCGAGGCGGGTGGTGACGCGGCCGACCCAGCCGAGGCCGCGTTCCGCGAGGCCCAGGCGGCGGGACTCGGCGAGGACCCACGAAGCGGATTTCATCGCCACCGCCTCAGGTTTCGGAGTGCCGCCGCGGTGGGCGTCGACGACCTGGGAGCGCAGGTGGACCAGCACTTCCGGGATGTCGATGCGCACCGGGCACGCCTCGAAACAGGCGCCGCACAGGCTGGAGGCGTACGGCAGTGAGTCGGTCTGCTCGTCCACGCCCACGCCTTTGAGCAGCGGGTTGAGGATCGCGCCGATCGGGCCGGGGTACACCGACCCGTAGGCGTGGCCGCCGGTGCGCTCGTAGACCGGGCACACGTTCAGGCACGCCGAGCAGCGGATGCAGCGCAGCGCCTGGCGCCCGACCTCGTCGGCCAGCGCCCGGGTGCGGCCGTTGTCCAGCAGCACCACGTGCATCTCCTGCGGCCCGTCCCCGGGCGTGAGGCCCGACCAGGTCGAGGTGTAGGGGTTCATCCGCTCGCCGGTGCTGGAGCGCGGCAGTAGCTGCAGGAACACGTCCAGATCCGCCCACGTCGGCACGATCTTTTCGATGCCCACCACCGACACCAGCACCTCGGGCAGGGTCAGGCACATGCGGCCGTTGCCCTCGGACTCGACCACGACCAGGGTCCCGCTGTCGGCGACCGCGAAGTTCGCCCCGGAGACCGCCATCTTGGCCCGCAGGAACTTCTCGCGCAGGTGCAGCCGGGCCGCACCCGCGAGCTCGGCCGGATCGTCGGTGAGTCCCTCGGGCGCGGGGCGCCCGGCGGCGGCCATCCCGCGACGGAAGATCTCCCGGATCTCCGCGCGGTTGCGGTGGATCGCGGGCACGAGGATGTGGCTGGGCAGGTCGTCGCCGAGCTGCACGATCAGCTCGGCCAGGTCGGTCTCCCACGCGGTGATGCCCCGCTCGGCGAGCGCCTCGTTGAGCCCGATCTCCTGCGTGGCCATCGACTTGACCTTCACGACCTCGTCGACCCCGTGGCCCCGCGCGATCCCGACGACGATCTCGCACGCCTCCACCGCGTCGCGCGCCCAGTGCACCGTCGCGCCGCGCGCCTGCAACGCCGCCTCCAGCGTGAGCAGGTGCTCGTCGAGGCGGCGCAGCGTGTTGTCCTTGATCGCCGCCCCCGCCAGGCGCAGCTCCTCCCACTCCTCGACCTCCCCGACGACGGCCGCGCGCTTGGCACGGATCGTGCCCGTGGCGTGCGCGAGATTGCGCCGCAGCTGGGTATCCGCGAGCGCCTCCCGGGCCGCCGCGGGAAACGCCGGCATCCCGACGAACGTGGCACTCACGCGTCCTCCTCGGTCGAAGCCAGCACATCCGCCAAGTGCAGCACCCGCACACCCGACCGTTGCCGCGACAGCACGCCACCGATGTGCAGCAGGCACGAATTGTCCCCGGCCACCAGCACTTCCGCCCCGGTGTCGCGCACGTGCCGGGCCTTGTCCGCGCCCATCGCGGTGGACGTCTCGGCGTTCTTCACCGCGAACGTCCCGCCGAACCCGCAGCACTCCCCGGCTTCCGGGAGCTCCACCAAGTCGATCCCGCGCACGGCGCGCAACAGCCGCAGTGGTTTGTCGCCGACACCAAGCATCCGCAGCGAATGACACGTCGGATGGTAGGTGACGCGGTGCGGGAAGTAGGCGCCCACGTCGGTCACCCCGAGCACATCCACCAGGAACTCGCTCAGCTCGTACACCTTCGGCCCCGCCGCCAGCCGCGGCTCCCCCGCCCGCCGCGCGACCAGCCCGTGCTGGTGACGCGCCGACCCCGCGCACGACCCCGACGGCGTGACCACCGCGTCGTACCCGGAGAACGCGTCCGCGAAGGCCCGCACCACCGGCACCGCCTCGTCCAGGTAACCGGTGTTGACCATCGGCTGCCCGCAGCACGTCTGCGCCTCCGGGAAATCCGCGTCCACGCCCAGGCGCCGCAACAGCCGGAACACGGCCTTGCCGGTCGCGGGGAACATCGAGTCGTTGATGCACGTCACCAGCACCGCGACCTTCACGCGCGCACCTCCGCCGGCTCGTCTCGAAACCGGGTCAGCCGCGCCTCGGCCACCGCCCAGTCGCCGCCCGCCGGTTCGTAGCGCTTCAGCGGCTGCGTCTCGCGGACCAGCCTACGCATGGCCGCGAGATCGGGCAGGTCGGCGCCCAGCGCTCGCGCCTGCACGAGGACGTTCCCCAGCGCCGCCGCCTCCACGGGACCGGCCAGCACCGGCACGCCGCACGCGTCCGCGGTCAGCTGGCACAGCAGCTCGTTGCGCGTCCCACCGCCGACGACGTGCACGACATCGACCGTCCGCCCGGTCAGCTGCGCCGCCTGCCGCACGGCACGCCGGTACGCGAGCGCCAGACTGTCCACAATGCACCGGACCACCTCGCCCCGGGTCGCCGGCGGCCGCTGGCCCGTCCGCCGGCACGCCGCCGAGATCCGCGCCGGCATGTCCCCCGGCGGCAGGAACTCGGGCGCGTCGATGTCCACCACCGCCGACAGCGCGGGCACCGCGGCCGCCTCGGCGAGCACCTCGGGAAGGTCCACGCGCTGACCGTGCGCCGCCCACGTGCGCAAGGTCTCCGTGAGCACCCACAGTCCCATCACGTTGCGCAGGAACCGAATCGTGCCGTCCACTCCGGACTCGTTGGTGAAGTTCGCGGCCAGCGCCGCGTCCCCCAGCTCCGGCTCGGGCAGTTCCAGCCCCACGAGCGACCACGTGCCCGACGAGATGTAGGCGAAGTTCTCGCCTGTTCCCGCGGGCACCGCCACGACGGCAGACGCGGTGTCGTGTGAGCCGACCGCGACGACCGGCACTGGGCCTGCGCCGAGCTCGTCGGCCAGCTCCGGCCGCAGCACTCCGATGCGCTCCCCCGGCTCCCGCAGCGGCGGCAGCAACCGCGCCGGAATGCCCGCCCGTTCGGCGAGCCCGGCAGCCCAGGTCCGCGAACGCACGTCGTAGAGCTGCGTCGTCGACGCGTTGGTGCGCTCGGCCCCGACGGACCCGGTCAGCCAGTAGCCCAGCAGGTCCGGGACGAGCAGCAGCGTCTCGGCCGCCGCGAGCCGGTCCCCCTCGGACACGAGCTGGTAGAGCGTGTTGAACGGCAGCTCCTGCAATCCGGTGACGGAGAAGAGCTCGCGCGCCGGGATCGTCCGGTGCACGCGTTCGGCGACCCCGTCCGTGCGGGAGTCGCGGTAGTGCACGGGGTTGCCGAGCAGCGCGCCGCGGGCGTCGAGCAGCCCGTAGTCGACGGCCCACGAATCGATGCCGATCCCCGCGAGGTTCCCCGCTTCCCGGATCCCCCCGAGCACCTCGCGGTAGAGCCCGAGCACGTCCCAGTGCAGCGTGGAGCCGGATCCCGCCGCGACGCGCACGCCGCCGTTGGGAAAGCGGCGCACCTCCTCGAGGTCGAGCCGGCGGCGCCCCGAGGTCTCGACGGTCCCGGCCATCACGCGGCCACTGGTGGCCCCGAGGTCGACGGCGGCCAGCCGCATCACACGTCCACCACGGTCAGCCCGAGCCCGAGCAGGTCGGCGACCGCCCGCAGCTCGGCGACCCGGTGCCCGGTGCCCAGCGCCCAGTGGTGGTTCACGCCCGTGGCCGACCACGCGTCGGTCCACTCGCCCGGGTCGCAGCCGAAATCCACGCGCGACGTCGTGTTGCCGATCTGCAGCAACGGACCGGGCACGACCTCGCCCTCCGACGCGACGAGCACGAACGAGCCGTCACGCTGCTGGCCGAGCCCGCACAGCGTCACCGGCCCGTGCTGCACGTCGAACTCGACGGACACACCCCAGCCGCGCTTGCCGTGGTAGACGCCGAGACCGCGCAGCAACGGCTTGCGCGCGCTGATCGCGAGGTGCGCCGGACCGTCGTGGCCCATCTCCACGACGTTGTCGCGGAAGTTGAGTGCCTGCAGCTCGGTGAACGAGCCGCCGGCGCCGAGGCGGTCCAGCAGGAGCATCGCCAGCGACGCCCGCAGCTCGTACTCGCCGACTGCCGGCACCCCTCGAGCCGTCAGCAGCGACGCGCCGAGGATGAACCCGGCGCCGACCCGTTCGTGCGTCTCCCCGTCGAGTCCGCGGTGGTAGTACGCCAGTGAATCGAGCTCGAAGTCCTCGACGAGCCGGTCGAGGGCGACCGAAACCTTGGCGCCCCAGGCGAAGTCCTCCTCGACGACCGATTCGTCCACGGTGAACACTTCCCGGGCCAGCGCCATCCGGGCACTCGTCTGGGCGTCGGTGACCTGTTCGACGCGCACGCGCAGGTCGTCGATCTCCAGGATCTCGACGTGCCCGCCAAGCTGTGCCGACACGAGCGTCGGGTCGGTGGAGACGTCCATCATGCCCGGGTACAGGTGCCCGAGCAGGCCGTGGCGCCCGTGCCGGAACGCCGCGCGCACACCGGCCGCCTTGATCCAGCGCGAGATCTTCGTCCAGGCGCGCTCGTCCTCGAGGTGACCGGACACCGACCGGAACTCGACGCCGACGCGGCGGAACGCGTTGGCCATCTCGGGCAGCGGGCAGGCGCCGCAGTAGGCCAGCCACGCGCCGGTGTCGAACGTGGCGTGGTCCATCGCCTCGGTGGGCTGCAGGTTGATCAGCAGCACGGGCGAGCCGCTGCGCTGCGCGATCGGTGCCAGCATGCTGGAGGTCAGGTAGGTCGTGAGGAACCCGATGATGAGGTCGCAGTCGGCCTGCCGCAGCTTTTCCGCCGCGACCGCGCCTTCCTGCGCGTCGGAGATGAAGCCGACGTCGACGACTTCGCAGTCCAGGCCCGACAGCCGCTCGGCGACCCGCCGGGCCGAGACCTGCAGCTGCGGCAGGAGCCGGGGGAACTGTGGCCAGTACGCGCCGAGGCCGCCCGCGACGAGGCCGACGCGGGTGCGGCGCGGGGTGATGCGGTCCAGGCCCGGGGAGGCGGGCCGTGCGAGCGTGTCGGTCATGATCTCCTCTTCTGCCTTGCCAGGCGCACTCAGCGCAGGAATGCCGCCGCGACCCCGGCGTCGACGGGGATGTGCAGGCCGGTGGTGTGGGTGAGGTCGCCGCCGGTGAGCGCGAACACGGCCGCGGCGACGTGCTCGGGCAGGACTTCGCGCTTGAGGATGGTGCGCTGGGCGTAGAACTCGCCGAGCTTCTCCTCGGGCACGCCGTACACGGCGGCGCGCTGCGCGCCCCAGCCGCCGGCGAAGATCCCGGAACCGCGCACGACCCCGTCGGGGTTGATGCCGTTGACGCGGATGCCGTGCTCGCCGAGCTCGGCCGCGAGCAGCCGCACCTGGTGCGCCTGGTCGGCCTTGGCCGCGCCGTAGGCGACGTTGTTGGGACCGGCGAACACCGCGTTCTTCGACGAGATGTACACGACGTCCCCGCCCAGGCCCTGGGCGATCATCGCCTTCGCCGCCGCCTGGGACACGAGGAACGAGCCCTTGGCCATCACGTCGTGCTGCAGGTCCCAGTCGCGTTCGCTGGTCTCCAGCAACGGCTTCGAGATCGACAACCCCGCGTTGTTCACCACCAGGTCCAGCCCGCCGAACGCCAAGACGGTGGCGTCGACGGCCGCCGCCACGGCCGCGGCGTCCGTGACGTTCGCGGTGACCGCGACGGCCTTGTCCGGGCCGCCGATCCCCTTCGCGACCTCCTCGGCGGCCTCGGCGTCGAGGTCGGCGATGGCCACGCACGCGCCCTCGGCCGCGAGCCGTTCGGCGATGGCCCGGCCGATGCCCGAACCCGCGCCGGTGACCAGCGCGATCCGCCCGGCCAGCGGCTTGGGCTTGGGCAGCCGCTGCAGCTTGGCCTCCTCCAGCGCCCAGTATTCGATGCGGAACTTCTCGCTCTCCGGAATCGGCGCGTAGGTGGACACGGCTTCGGCGCCGCGCATCACGTTGATCGCGTTGACGTAGAACTCGCCGGCCACCCGCGCGGTCTGCTTGTCCTTGCCGAAGGAGAACATCCCGACCCCGGGCACCAGCACGATCGCCGGATCCGCGCCGCGCATCGCCGGCGAGTCCGGCGTGGCGTACCGCTCGTAGTAGGCGCGGTAGGACTCGCGGTACTCGGCGTGCAGCTGCCGCAGCCGTGCGACGACGTCCTCCAGGGGCGCGGTCGCGGGCAGGTCCACCACGAGCGGGCGGACCTTGGTGCGCAGGAAGTGGTCCGGGCACGAGGTGCCCAGCGCGGCCAGCGGCGCGAGCTTCTCCCGGGCCAGGAACTCCAGCACCACGTCGGCGTCCGTGAAGTGCCCGACCTGCCGCTGATCCGTCGACGCGAGCCCGCGGATCACCGGCGCGAGCGCCGCGGCGCGGACGTGCCGCTCGGGCTCGGGCAACGGGCCGAAGCCCGGGACGACGGCGCCGAACGGCTCCGCCTTCCCACGCTCGGCGAGGAACTTCTCGGCCGTGCGGATGATCTCCAGCGAGTTGCGCTGACACTCCTCGGAGGTGGCGCCCCACGCGGTGATGCCGTGCCCGCCCAGGATCACGCCGATCGCCTGCGGGTTGGCCGCCTTCACCGCCGCGATGTCCAGACCCAACTGGAACCCCGGCCGGCGCCAGTCCACCCACGCCACCCGATCGCCGAAACACTCCTTGGTCAGCGCGGGACCGTCGGCCGCCGTGGCCAAGGCGATGCCCGAGTCCGGGTGCAGGTGATCCACGTGCGCCGCCTCGACCAGCCCGTGCATCGCCGTGTCGATCGACGGCGCCGCCCCACCCCGCCCGTGCAGGCAGTAGTCGAACGCGGCCACCATCTCGTCTTCCCGCTCCACCCCCGGGTAGACGTCCACCAGCGCGCGCAGCCGGTCCAGCCGCAGCACCGCCAGCCCCGCCTCGGTCAGGGTGCCGAGATCACCACCGGACCCCTTGACCCACAACAACTCCACCGGCTGGCCGGTGACCGGGTCCGTCTGCTCCCCCTTGGCGGAGGTGTTGCCGCCGGCGTAGTTCGTGTTCCGCGGATCGGCGCCCAGCGCGTTGCTGCGGGCGATCAGTTCCTCGGGCACGGTCATGCTCATGCTCCCCATCCGGCCTGCTGCCCGTCGGCGCGCTCGGCCTCGATCTTCTGCTGGTACCCGCTGCGCTGGTAGGCCGCGACCGGGTCGGGGTCGAGCCCGGCGTCCGCGCGGACCTCGGCCAGGATCGGCCGCACGTCGGTGTTGTAGGCGTCCATCAGCACCGCGTTCGCGCCGAGCACGTCACCCGACTGCTGCGCCGCGCGCAGGGCGGCCCGGTCCACCAGCAGCGCCTTCGCCGTGGCCTCCTGCACGTTCATCACCGAGCGGATGATCGCCGGGATCTTCGCCTCGATGTTGTGGCACTGGTCGAGCATGAAGTTGATGCCGTACGCCGGATCCAGCGCGTCACCGCGCACGATCTCGTTCATGATCCGGAACAGCTGGAACGGGTCGGCGGCGCCGGCCATCAGGTCGTCGTCGGCGTAGAAGCGCGAGTTGAAGTCGAACGCACCCAGCTTCTTCTGCCGCAGCAGGAACGCCACGATGAACTCGATGTTCGTACCCGGCGCGTGGTGGCCGGTGTCGATGCACACCGTCGCCTTCTCGCCCAGCTCGATGCAATGCGCGTACGAGGTGCCCCAGTCCGGCACGTCAGTCGCGTAGAACGCCGGCTCGAAAAACTTGTACTCCAGCAGCATCCGCTGGCCCTCACCGAGGCGGTCGTAGGCCTCGCGCAACGCCGCGGCGAGCCGGTCCTGCCGGTCACGCAAGTCGTCCTGGCCCGGGTAGTTCAACCCGTCGGCGAACCACAGCTTCAGATCCCGCGAACCCGTCACGTCCATGATCGCGATCGCCTCAAGCAGGTGATCGGTCGCCTTGCGCCGGATCGCGGGATCCGGGTTGGTCACCGAGCCGAGCTTGTAATCCTGGTCCTGGAACACGTTGGTGTTGATCGCGCCGATCCGCACGCCGAGGTCCTCGGCGTAGGCGCGCAGAGCGGCGAAATCGTCCACCCGGTCCCACGGGATGTGCAGCGCCACGCTGGGGGCGACCCCGGTGAAGCAGTGCACGGTCGCCGCGTCGGCGATCTTCTCCTCCGCCGTACGCGGCACCCCCGCCTGGGTGAAGACCTTGAACCGGGTGCCGGAGTTCGCGAACGCCCACGACGGGGTCTCGATCCGCTGCGCCCGCAGAGCGGATTTCACGGCTGTCAGGTCGGGCAACTCGATCACGTCTCTTCTTCTCAGGCGCTCGCGCGCTCGTCATCCAGATGAAAAACCTCGGTAAGCAGGGCAAACCCCTCATCCGGCGCGGCACCACCGAGACCGGTGAAGAACGGCGCCATCTCCGCCTGCCAGCGCGCGTTCACCTCGGTCTCGGCCATCGCCGCCTGCGCCGCGGCCAGGTCGTCGGCCTCGACGTAACCGATCAGCAGCCCGTCCTCGCGCAGGAAAAGCGAGTAGTTACCCCAGCCCGTCTCCCGCAGGGCCGCCCGCATCTCCGGCCACACCGCGCGGTGGCGCTCGGCGTACTCCGCCGTCTTCTCGGGCCGGACCTGGAGTTGGAAGCAGTAACGCGCCACGATCTCCATCCTCAGTCGACTCGGCGGGAGCCGGCCGGGCCACGCGCGCCCGGCCGGCCGCCCCGCTCAGAAGTTGTACTTGTCGATGTTGTCGGCGTTGAACACGGTCGGCGGGCCGAGCACGATCTCGCCGTCGGCTCCGATCGTGTACTCACCGAGCTTGCCCGCCTTGAACTTCTGGCCCTGCGCGCCGGTGATCTGACCGGAGCTCAGTGCCACGCCCGCGTACGCGGCGAGGTAACCGATGTCGGCCGGGTTCCAGAGCGCGAACTCCTTCACCGTGCCGTCCTTGACGAACGCGCGCATCTGGTTGGGCGTGCCGAGGCCGGTGATGGCGACCTTGCCCTTGTAGCTGGAAGTACTCACGTAGCGCGCCGCCGCCGCGATGCCGACCGTGGTCGGCGACACGATCACCTTGAGGTTCGGGAACGACTGCAGCAGGCCCTGAGCCTCCTGGAACGACTTCTGGTCGTCGTCGTTGCCGTAGGCGATCTTGTCGACTTTGAGCTTCGAGTACTCCGGCTTCTTGAGCTCTTCCTGCATCACCGCGATCCAGGCGTTCTGGTTGGTGGCGTTGGGCGTCGCGGACAGGATCGCGATCTCGCCGGAGCCCCCGGCCAATTCACTGGCCATCTTGACCAGCTGCTCGCCGATGCCCTGCGTGGTGGCCTGGTTGATGAACACGTCGCGGCAGTTCTTGGCCGCGTCGGAGTCGAACGCGACGACCTTGATGCCGGCGCTGCGCGCCTGGTTCAGCGACGGGCACACCGCGTTCGGGTCGTTGGCGGCGATGCCGATCACGTCCTGCTGCTGCTGGATCAGCGTGTTGATGTAGCTGACCTGGGAGGACGCGCTGGCGTCGTTGGGGCCGACCAGCTTGTACTCGCCTTTGAGCTCGCCGAGCGCGGTCTTGCCGCCGCCGACCTCGATGTCGCTGTAGGGGTTGTTGAGCTGCTTGGGCAGGAACGCCATCTTCACGCCGGTCTTGCTGGGCGCGTCCGGGTTCGCCGACGCCGTGGACGCGGCCGGACCGGAACCCGCGCTGTCGTTCTTCGTGGTTCCGCCGCACGCGGTCAGGCTCAGGACGAGCCCGGCCACGCTCACGACCGACACGACACCGGTGAAGGTTCGTCGGGACATCTTCGTCACCTTTCTGGGGTTACTGCTCGGCACCGGCGAGAGCTCCGGGCTCGGGGGACGGGGATCGGCGCCTTCGCCGCTGCAGCGCGGCGCGGGCGGAGGAGACGACGTTGGGCAGCAGGACCGAAATGATCAGCAGCACACCGGTCACGATGTTGAGCGCTTCGTTGGACACGTCCTGCAGCCGCAGCGCGTTCTGCAGCGTGGCGAGCAGGACGACGCCGCCGAGCACGCCGGGCAGCGTGCCCTTGCCACCGAAGATCGAGACGCCGCCGAGCAGCACCGCGGCGACCACGGCGAGCTCGAGGCCGAAGCCGTTGTCCGCGCGGGCGCTGGAGTAGCGCAGCGTCCACAGGACCCCGGCCAGGCCCGCGACCGCACCGCTGACGACGTAGAGCCAGAACTTCAACCGGCCCGTGCGGACGCCGGCGAAGCGCGCGGCCTGGTCGCTGGCACCGGCCGCGAACACCCCGCGGCCGATCGGCGTCGCGTGCAGCACCACACCGAACACGATCGCCAGCACGATCAGCGGGATCAGGACGTTCGGGATCGGGCCGCCGCCGAGCGTCCCGGTGACCCACGAGGTGTAGGAGCCTGGGAAGTCGGCCACCGCACTGTCGCCGAGGACCACGAACGCCAGCCCGCGGTAGAGCGCCATCGTGCCGATCGTGACCGCCAGCGACGGCAGCTTCAGGACCGTGACGAAGAAGCCGTTCACGGCGCCCAGCACCGCGCCGAGCACGATGCACAGCGGGATGATCGACTCGATCGTGAGGCCCGAGTTCCACAGCGAGCCCATCACCGCCGACGTCAGCCCGAGCGTGCTCGCCACCGACAGGTCGATCTCGCCGGTGACGATGATGAACGTCATCGGCAGCGCCATCAGCGCGATCGGCAGCAGGTCCAGCAGCAGGAACGTGTAGTTGCGGCTCGTGCCGAAGTTCTCGACGGCGCCGGAGGAGATGAGCAGGACCACGACCGCGATCACGATGACGGCGACGTCCCAGCTCGCGAGCCGGTCGAGCCACGCCGGTCGCCGGTGCGCCTGCGGCACAGGGGTGTCAGACATGGGAATCCCTCTTCTTCAGCGCCTTCGCGACGCGGACCGCGACCAGGCGGTCGGCTCCGATGGCGAGCAGGATCAGTGCGCCGACGATCGCCTGCTGCCAGAACTGGTTGATGTCCAGCACGGCCAGCGCGCTGCCGATGACCGTCAGCAGGAGCGCGCCGAGGCTCGCGCCCCACGCGGTGCCGCTACCGCCGAACACCGCGACCCCGCCCACGACCGCGGCGGCGACGACATTGAGCTCGTAGCCGGTGCCGGCCGCGGCGTCGACCGTGCCGAACCGCGCGGCGAACAGCACGCCCGCCAGCCCCGCCAGCGCGCCGCTCACGAGGAACGCGACGGTGGTGTTGCGCCCGACCTTGATCCCCGCCAGCTGCGCGGCCTGCGGGCTCGAGCCCATCGCGTACAGCTCTCGGCCGCCGCGGTAGTTGCGCAGCACCACACCGGCGACCACGATCACCAGCACCGCGATGAGCACCAGCCACGGCACGCCCAGCACCGACGAGTCGCCGAAGTCGAGGAACGAGGGCGGCAGCTTGTCCGCGTTGATCTGCTGGCCGCCGGCCCAGAAGTAGGTCGCGCCGCGGAACGCGTACAGCGTGCCCAGCGTGACGACCAGCGCCGGCACGCGGCCGAACCGGACCACCGCGCCGTTGACCAGTCCGCACACCGCGCCGAGCGCCAGGCCCGCGAGCAGCGCCACGATCACCGGCAGGCCGGGGTTGTCACGCAACAGGGTGCCGACCGCGAACGCGCACAGTCCCAGGACCGAGCCCACGGACAGGTCGATGTTGCGGGTGATCATCACGACCGCCTGCCCCACGGCCAGCACCGCGAGGATCGCCGTGCCGAGCAGGATGTCGCGGATGCTCTGCCCGGACAGGAACCGCGAGTTCTGCGTCGCGGTGAACACCACCAGCACCACGAGCGCGAGCACGATGCCCGACTCGCGCGCCTTGAACACCGTCCCGAACACCGACCGACCCTCCCGCGCGTTGACCTGCCGGGGCGGCGGGGCCGCCACCTTCGTCGCGCTCACGCCGCCGCTCCCTGTCCCATCGCCGCGAACATCACCGAGTTCTCGTCGGCCTCGGCTCGCGGGATCTCCGCCACGATCCGGCCCTCGCGCATCACCAGCACGCGATCGGCCATGCCGAGCACCTCCGGCAGCTCCGAGGACACCATCACCACCGCGACCCCTTCGGCCGCGAGCGCCGACATGAGCCGGTGCACCTCCGCTTTCGTGCCGATGTCGATGCCGCGCGTCGGCTCGTCCACGATCAGCACCTTCGGCGCCATCGCGAGCCACTTGGCCAGCACGACCTTCTGCTGGTTGCCGCCCGACAACGTGCCGACCGCGTCCCCGAGCCGTCCGTACTTCGTGCGCAGCCGCTCGGTCCAGCGCAGCGCCTCCCGGCGTTCACCGGGACCGAGCAGCAGCCCGAGCTTCGCCAACGCGCGCGCCCGCGGCAGCGTCACGTTGCGCTCGATCGACAGCTCCATCACCAGGCCCTGCTGGCGCCGGTCCTCCGGCACGAGTGCCATCCCGGCCGCCATCGCCGCACGCGGCGAATGCGGCTTGAGCTTCTTCCCGTTGACGCGCACGACCCCCGCGTCGCGCTCGTCCACTCCGAACACCGCCTGGACCACCTCGGACCGGCCCGAGCCGACGAGCCCGGCGAACGCGACGATCTCCCCTGCCCGCACCTCGAAGGAAATGTCGCGGAAGACGCCTTCGCGGGCCAGACCGTCCACTTCGAGCACCACGGCGCCCGGCTCCACGTCCTGTTTGGGGAAAAGTGCCTCCAGGTCACGGCCGACCATGCGGCGCACCATCTCGTCGACCGTGACGTCCTCCATCGCGTCGGTGGAGACGTGCTTGCCGTCGCGCATGATCGTCACGCGCTGGCACAGGTCGGTGATCTCCTCGAAGCGGTGGGAGATGAACATGATCGCCGCGCCCTCGTCGCGCAGCGCCCGGGCCACGGAGAAGAGCCGCTCGACCTCCACCAGGCTCAAAGCCGCCGTCGGCTCGTCCATCACGAGCACCCGCGCGTCGGCGCTGAGCGCCTTGGCGATCTCGACGATCTGCTGGTCGGCGATCGACAACCCGCGTGCAGGGCGATTCGGATCGATGCGCACGCCGAGCCTGGCGAAGAGGCGCTCGGCCTCCTCCCGGATCGCCGACCGGTCGATCATCCCCAGCCGGCCGCGCGGGTGACGCCCCATCACGATGTTCTCGGCCACCGTCAGGTCGGGGAAGAGCGTGGGTTCCTGGTAGATCACGGCGATCCCCGCGGCCTTCGCGTCGGCCGGCGAGGAGAACTCGACCTCCTGGCCGTCCAGCAGCAGCGTCCCCGTGTCGGGACGATGCACGCCGGCCAGCATCTTGACGATCGTGGACTTGCCCGCGCCGTTTTCGCCGACCAGGGCATGGGCCTCGCCGGCGTGGAGCGGGAACGACACGCCCGCGACCGCTGCGACCGCGCCGAACGACTTCGTGACCCCGCGGACCTCGAGCAGTGGCACTCGGTCGCGCTCTTGCCGCGTCATCGCGACCTCCGGGATTGAAAGGTTTCACAAACCTGGCGCGGCGACGCTACTATGCGCTAGAACAAAAAGTCAATGACGCAGCGAGCAAGATGAAGGCGCCGTTTTTCAGGCGACGATGCGTGATTGTCACGTTTCAACCAAGGGTGGGTGCCGGGTGGAAGACACGAACCAGGTGGCGGGGCCCGCGACCCGGGCGGCAGGGATCAAGGACGTCGCCGCTGCCGCGGGAGTATCGCTGGGCACGGTGTCCAACGTGCTCAACCGCCCGCACCGCGTGAGCCCGAAGACGCGGGCCAAGGTGGAAGCGGCGATGAGCAAGCTCAACTTCGTGCGCAACGAGTCCGCGCGGCAGCTGCGCGCCGGCAGCAGCCGGGTGCTCGCATACGTGGTACTCGACGGCCGCAACCCCTTCTTCACCGACGTCGCCGCGGGCATGGAAGACGTCGCCGCCGAGGACGACCTGGCGCTGTTCGTGTGCAACAGCGCGAACCTCGCCGAACGCGAGAGCGCCTACCTCAGCCGGCTCGAACAGCAACGCGTGCAAGGTGTGCTGATCACGCCCGTCGACCCGGACTCCCCTGTGCTCGAGGAATTCACGCGGCGCGGCACGCCCCTGATCATCGTCGACCGCCGGCGCCACGACAACAGTCACTGCTCCGTCGCCGTCGACGACGTCCGCGGCGGCGAGATCGCCGTGCGCCACCTCCTCGAGCAAGGCCACGAGCGGATCGCGTTCGTCGGTGGCCGGGTGACGATCGGCCAGGTCCGCGACCGCCGCGAGGGCGCACTGCGCGCACTGCGCGACGCCGGGCTCGGCCCGGACCACCTGGTGGACCTCGCCACGCCCCAGCTGACAGTGGAGGACGGGGGCAACGCCGGCCAGCGCCTGGCGGGCCTCCCGTCGGCCACACGCCCGACTGCCGCGTTCTGCGTCAACGACCTCGTGGCGCTGGGCCTCCTGCGCAGCTGCGCGGCCCTGCACATCCGGGTGCCCGAAGACCTCGCCATCGTCGGCTACGACGACATCGAGTTCGCCGCGGCCGCCACGGTGCCGCTGACGTCGGTCCGCCAGCCCCGCCACCGCCTGGGCCGCACGGCGGCGGAGCTGCTGATCCAGGAGACGTCGGATCCCCGGCACGTGCACCAGCAGGTCACCTACCTCCCGGAACTGGTGGTGCGGGCCTCGACGCTGCGCGCCTCGTCCGGCCGCTGAGTCCTTTCCGGACACCAGGGAATGCCCACCACGGGGCGGATCCGTGGTGGACATCCCCTGGTGCCCTCGGCTCAGGCGCCCCAGCCCGCCTGGGTCCCGCCCACGCGCTCGGCGGCGATCCGCTCCGCGTAGCCCGAACGCCGGTAGGCCGCCATCGGGTCCGGATCGACGCCCAGTTCGGCGCGCACCTCGGCCAACGGGGGGCGGACGTCGGTGTTGTCGGTGTCCATCAGGACGTCATTGGCGGTGAGGACGTCACCGGCGTCCTGCCGTGGCCTCCTGTACGTGCGAATGAACACGAGGTAGATCGCGCCGAGTGTCGCGATGTAGGTGACGCACCGGAGGATGAGACTTGTGCCCTGGCTCTGCGCGCCGGCCATGCTGAGGATGTCGGGCGGGAAGAAGCCCTTCGTGCCGGCCGCCAAGTTCCCGAGGATGTAGACCACGCCGGTGAACAGCAGCGCCTTGAGGTTGCGGCCGTGGAACAGGTCCGCAGCACGAAACGTCCGCGCCTTGGCCGCTTTGGCCGCCTCCGCTTTCGCCCGCGCACCGACTCCACGATCCCCGGCGCAGGTACCACGTCACCAAGGCGATCACCACCAGGTCCGCGAACACGATCCGCGTGCCCCGCGGTCCGAGCGGCGACAGCACGAACGCCGGCAGCAGCACCACGATCGGGCCCAGGCTCCACGCCACCTGCGTGAGCCCGACCAGCTTGCCGCGCGCCTTGGGTGGCGCAAGTTCCGCGACGAGCGCCGGCGACGCCGGCACGTCGGCCCCCACCGCCAGCCCGATGATCACGAAGCCGGCGATCAGCATCGGCAGGTTCACCGCGAACACGGCGAGCAGCGCGCCGAACGCGTAGAACAGCAAGTCGTACGCGTAGATCTTCTTGCGGCCGTAGCAGTCCCGAGCCGGCCGCCGATGGCGGAGCCGACCGCGGCCGACAGCGCGTTCGCGCTGATCGCCCCGAGCAGGCCGACCGTGAAGCTCGACAGGCTCAGGCTGTGCCGCCACAACGCGAGGCCCGCGGCCCCGGCGACGATCGGACCGGCGCCGAGGTAGGAGGCCATGCTGGCGAGCCTGACCCACCGCCACCGCCACTGCTGCTTGCTGATTCCAGCTCCGGATGTGGTCTCGGCGGGCACCTCACGGCACGCGAATTGACATTCCCGAACCTCACCCTCCTGGGCAGGCGGCGCGATCACGCACCATCGCTTGCCGCGTACTGATTCAGCCGGCCCACGCGCCGAGGGATCCGCCTCGAGGCGCGCCGGCCGGGGCCGACGAGCTCTGCTCGATCATGTGAAACCTTTCAAATGAAACCTAGCCAGAGGTCGCCCGGAATGTCAATGCCGGACAATTCCGAGGTTGCAGAGGGTCGCGGTGGCCGGTGATTCCGGTGCCCACGACGCGACGAGCGCGCCATCGGAAGTGCCGGCACTCAGTCCGGGACGACCAAGAAACATGAAATGGAGTCGGGTTCTGCGCGGAGATCCCTCTGCGCCGGCTCGTCAATGCACCCGATCCACGCGGCCGGGTTCGGTGCTTGGCTACCTGCCTGGAGGAGACCCGCCGCCACAAACTGAACAAAACGGCCAGGTACCCTAAGTTGCCAGCACACCTCCAGCCCTCTTGACACGGGCCGTGAATTCCCCTTCCCGAATTCTCCTGGGTGCCCGTGGTCTCACAGCGAAGAATCCCGCGGTTTCCCCTCCGCATCCTGAACCGATTCCGCCACCCGAAGGGGATGGTTGGCGCTTGACAACGGTTGCGCGAACGCTGGAAACTAGATCGACTCGGTTTTGAAACGTTTTAAATTACTTTGAGCCCTCAACGGAGAGGCCAGTGACTGCGTACGGCACCATCGCGGGTGGTGTACCGCGCCGGCCGGAGGCGCGCCGGCCCGCTGTCGCGGACGCCCGGCCGCGACCGGGTGACGGCATCAAGTCCGCCGAACCACGTCCTCCACCCCCCACCCACGTGTCGCCCGATGGACGATCGATGTCCGCAACCCGGTGCGCGGGCGTTGCGCGGCGCGGCCGACGACGCACTGGCGGCGCCGGCTCCGGATCCCCTCACGCCGGCGCTCGAGGCCATCACGACAGGCGACGGTGCGGCGGCGTTTGCCCTCGTCGCCGCGCTCTTCCGCCGGCTGCCAGACCGGGCGCACGGCGGGTCTTTCGGTTTCCGCCCACCGGTGCGACCACGCGCGCGGGCGGCGACCAGTCCGTCCACCCCCATCGCCCGCACCTGCTTCCGGCAGTACGGCAACGTAACGCTCGGAGATCCCTTCCCCCACGCAAGAACCCTTTCCCACCTGCTCCAGGAGGACCGATGGAAGACAGCAAGCCCGCCTTCGACCGTAGAGATTTCCTGAAGATCAGCGGTGGTGTCGGCGCGACGCTGGCGCTCTCAGGGTTGATCGGTGCCGGCTCCGCCGAGGCTTCGCCGGCTTCGTCGACGAGTGTCGCCGACAGGTTCGTCAAGGCGCAGCAGGCGTTCTTGACCAACCCGGAAGGCAAGTACCGGCCGGGCACGCGGTGGTGGCTGGCCGAAGGGCTGCACACCGACGCGACCATCAAGGCCGACATGAAGACCCTGCACGACATGGGCATCGGCTCGGTGGAGATCGTCTGCATGCCCGAGCCCAATGTGGACAGCGACCTGAGCGACACGGTCTTCGTCGACAACACCACGGGCAAGACCCCCCAGCAGATCTACAGCTGGGGATCGGATGAGTGGAAGAACGACACGAAGTTGATCATCCAGGAAGCCAACAAGTACGGCATGGGCTTCTCCATGACCAGCGGCACGCACTGGGCGAACGCGAACCTGCCGATCGAGAACCTGAAGTTCGATGACGACGGCGCGGGCAAGGCGCTGGGCTACGCCATTCAGGCCACGACCGGCGGCACCCCGTTCAGCGGCACGCTGAAACGCTCGGCGATGACAGTGGCCGGACCCGTGCGACAGGACCTCATCGCCGTGGTCGCGATACAGCGCGCAGCCGGCAACACCGGCTCGGTCACCGCCGACGGCAGCATCTCCGGCACCATGAGCTACACCGACAAGTCGGTCGTGCTCACCGGCAACGTCACCCTCAACGGCGCCCCGGTGACACCGAGCACGATGAAAGACCCCACCGGCAAGGCCACCTTCTCCCTGAACTGGACCCCGCCGGCGGGTACCGGCACGTGGGACATCTACGCGTTCTGGATGCAGGCCACCGGCCAGGCCCCGACACCGTCGGCCACCACGAACGTGACCATCAACTACATCGACCCCGACGGCATGCAGGCGTTCATCGACTACTACAAGAACCACATCTTCAGCGACCCCGAGCTGAAGAACGCCATCATCGCCAACGGCCGCGGCGAGATGTACATGGACTCGCTGGAGATCTCCACCACCAACGCCAACGGCGGCGAGTTCTGGGGCGCCACACTCATGAGCGAGTTCCAGAAGCGCCGCGGATACAGCCTCGAGCCCTATCTGCCGTACGTCCTCAGGAAGGACGGCAGGGCGGGCTTGACCTCCTTCCTCGTCACCGGGGCCGATCAGGTGAAGGTGAACAAGGTCCGCAACGATTTCTTCGAGACGATCACCGACATGTACAGCGACAATGTCCTCAAGCCGCTGCGGACCTACCTGAACGACGACATGAACATGAAGCTGAGGGCGGAGATCTCCTACAACGTGGGCTATGAGATCACCACGCCGGCCCAAGCGGTGGACTACGTCGAGACCGAATCGCTTGATTTCGGAAACCAGTTGGATTCGCAGCGGACGTTGGCGGGCGCAGCTCACACACACGGGTTGCGCTACTCCAGCGAGACCGGGGCGATCAGCGGAGAAAACTACACCTGGCCGCAGGACCGGTTCATGCAGATCATCAACACCCAGTTCGCCTCCGGCGTCAGCCACACGGTGTTCCACGGCTACTCGAGCATCTCGGGCGCCGACTCCCACGACCCGTCGAACCCCTGGGACGGCACGTACTGGCCAGGTCACGAAGGCATGTACGCGCGGTACTCGGAACGGTGGGGTCCGCGTCAGCCGGAGTCCACGCAGTACACCGACTACCTGCCGATGATCGCTCGCACCCAGGCCGTGTTGCAGCAGGGCAAACCGCAAATGGACCTGGCCGTGTTGCGCACCGACTACGCTTTCAACAGCGACCACCCCCACCCCGACTTCATGCGGCACCGGAGGGCCAATTACTTCAAAGACCTCCAACTGCAGGACAATGGCTACACCTACGACTACTTCGCGCCCGAGATTCTGGAGAACAAAAGCGTCAAATACAGCAAGACCGATGGACTGATTCCCGAAAATGTGGGATATCAGGCGGTCGTCATCTACCAGGATTCCCTCCGGTTGAAGAGCGCCCAAGCCGTCTACGAGCTTGCTCGACAGGGCCTGCCCGTGGTCATCGTCAACGGTTTGACCGAGACGTTGAGCGCGACCAGGAACTACCTGAACGCCAAGGCCGCGACCCACACCCTCGGCAACGAGGGCACCGACGCCGACCTGGCGAAGGTGATGGCACGCCTGAAAAAGCTTCCGAACGTGCAAGAGGTCAACGCGAACGTTCCGCAGAGCGCCACCACCCCCGACCCGGGAGCCGCGGACTACGAGGAGACGTACTACTACGGCAAGACCGGGGTGTACGGCGCCCTGCAGCGGCTCGGGGTGCGGCCCCGGGCCGAATACGCCGAACCGAACCAGACCGTCCTGACGGCCATGCGCAAGACCAACGACACCCTGTATCTGTGGGCGTACAACTATCTGGAGAAGCGGGGCGACTACTTCAACAATACGGTCGACGCCGCGACCACCACGACGACCATCAGTGTCGATGCGGTCGGCAAG
Source organism: Amycolatopsis sp. FDAARGOS 1241 (assembly GCF_016889705.1). NCBI lineage: Bacteria > Bacillati > Actinomycetota > Actinomycetes > Pseudonocardiales > Pseudonocardiaceae > Amycolatopsis > Amycolatopsis sp. FDAARGOS 1241. The sequence continues at coordinate 3,526,444 of NZ_CP069526.1, read as the reverse complement.
CCCTACCGCATCGACACCTGGTCGGGCCGCATCGAGGCGCTTGCCCTGTACCAAACCTCCGGTGGGCGCACCTCGTTCGACGTGACTCTCGCTCCCGGGGAGACCACGGTGATCGCACTCGACCTGAAGACCAAGACTGCCGCGCCCCTGCGAAGCACGAACGCGCCACAGGGCGTCGTGACCGCCGACGGCGTGGCCATCCTCGCCACCGAATCCGGCACCTACACCGCCAGGCTGGCCGACGGCTCCACCGTGACGAAGACGATCTCCGTACCGGCCGACGTCGACCTGACCAACGCCCAGTGGGACCTGGTCCTCACCAGCTGGACACCCGGTGAGAAGAAAACCCTGACCGAGGCACGCAACGGCTACACCACCAAAGAGGTCTACTACACCACCAAGAAATCCGACATCAACGTCGGCCAGACCCGGCTCATCCCCTGGAAGGACATGACGTTCACGGCACAGGATCCGGCGTCGGTATCAGGGGTCGGCACCTACAGCACCACGTTCCAGCTGCCCGCTTCGTGGAACGCCGCCAACGGCGCCCACCTCAACATCGGCTCCACCGGCGGCGCGCTGGCCCAAGTCTGGGTCAACGGCACGAAGATCCCCGGCTATGACTTCATCGCCGGCCGCATCGACGTGAGCCCTGCTCTGAAGGCCGGCACCAACACGCTCCGGATCGAGGTGGCGAGCTCGCTGCGCAACCAGATGCGGGCCCTGGGCTACCCCAACCTGCCCGCCGCCAACACCGTCGCCGGCGCGGTGGCCTCCTACGGCCTGCAAGGCACCGTCTCACTGGACACCTTCACCGTCGCCGTGGTCGACCACCCCGGCCACCACAACAAGACCGGACAGTGATCTCACCGCCGCGCTGATCACCGCAACCGCGGGGATGGTCCCGCCGCTCACGAACGGCGGGACCATGCCCGCGGTGATCGGTGTGGATGGCGATCGTCGTGATCACCGTCGGCAGTCACCAGCACGAAGGCTGGCCGCACTCCACATTGTACTTGGCGCCAGGAACGGAAAAGATTTGAGCAGCACGGCGCAAATGTCAGCCGCGAGTGACGGGATCATGGCCCTCCTGGGTCGCGCGGTATCCTGACGTGCGAAACCACGTCGCAGGCGAACGATCTCCAGCCGGCCTCGGCGTCGATCGCGATCTTGCACATTCGCCCAGTAGCGGTAGTTCTTCAACTGTGCCGCCAACGTCAGGTTCGTCCACCAGCACGTCGCCACCAGCAGCACACGATCGGCCACATCAAGACGCCACTGACGACCAGGGCGGCCATCAGCGATCTCGTCACCACCGCGGCTCGCCCTCGCACCGGGCTTCAATGCGGGCTCGTATTCGCGACCGTGAAGACCAGATTGAGCACACCGACCGGCACAAAGATGAACAACCACCACTTCAGGCTCTTCAGCCACGCTCCTCGCAACCAAGCCTCACCCCTGCTGCAGATCCCAGCTCTCGTCGCGGCCCAGGCCGGCACAAATCCCAACGTCGCGACATACTGCAGAACAGTTTGTGCCACGCCGTCCACCGCCACCGCCACTCCAGTCAGCATGATCGCCGTCGCGAAGGAGATCATCGCGAGCCGGGTCGCGGCGACCACCCGCTCGAGGCCCTCCGCAATATCGGTGCGTGTGGACCCCGACGCGACGTCCAGCTGCGGACCGCCGGGCGGCACTTTGATGCGAACCTCCCGAATCCGGCGCCACTCCGCCACAGCCGCCGCCGGCAATTGGCGAAGGACCATGAGCGGCGGACGAGGGTACCCACGCTGGTAGAGCAGCGTTGCGCCGGCAGGCCGCAGCCGCACCAGGCCCACGCCGTGCTCCTTCCGGTCGACGATCACATCGCCCTTGCCGAACGTCTGCCAGCGCTGGATGCCAGGGTTCACCGAATGACCGAACCGGTAGCTTCGTCGACGGTTGTGGTGCCGGCACCGCGACCACTCACCCGCGACCCAGTAACGGCACTCCCACCCTTTGCTGGTCTTCGGATACGCGCACTGCACGGCCAGAATCGACCCCGCAAGAGCCACACGACTACTGAGATCGCCGCGACGTAGACCGGGAACAGAAGGCCGATCCACAAAGGCCAGGGCACAGCCGACACGGATCCAAGCCAATTCGAGACCCATTGCAACGTCGACGGCAACAGCGACACATAGAGCGTGTCTCGTTTGGATCTTTCCCGTTGGGCTGCAATGATCTTGTACCGTGATCGACTCGCTGTCGCAACGGCTGGTGCCCGATGACTTGTGGGCGTTGGTGGAACCGCTGGTCCCGCCGGCAAAGGAGCGTCCGCAGGGTGGTGGTCGTGCGCGGACTGATCCGCGGGCGGTGTTCACGGCGATCGTGTTCGTGTTGACCAGTGGTTGTGCGTGGCGGCACCTGCCGCCCTCGTTCGGGGTATCGGTGCCCACGGCGCACCGGACGTTCACCGAATGGACCGAGGCCGGGCTGTGGCGGCAGTTGCATCAGGCAGTGCTGGACGAACTGGGCGGCCGGGGTTTGATCGACTGGTCTCGCGCGGTCCTCGACGGAGCATCCGTCAGGGCCAAAAGGGGGGCGGTCTGACCGGTCCGAGCCCGGTCGACCGCGGCAAACCGGGCTCGAAGATCCACGTACTGTCCGACGGGGCCGGGCTGCCCCTGACCGTCGCGATCTCCGCGGCCAACACTCACGACAGCCACGCGCTCAGACCTCTGGTCAACGCGCTGCCGCCGATCCGATCGCGCCGCGGACCGCGGCGCCGGAAACCGGCCAAACTCCACGCCGACAAGGCCTACGACATCCCCGCCCTGCGCGCCTGGCTGCGCCAGCGCGGGATCGTCCCGCGCATCGCCCGCAAGGGCATCGAATCCGCCGAGAAACTCGGCAAACACCGGTGGGTGATCGAACGGTCCATCGCCTGGCTGACCGGCTACCGGCGACTGACCATCCGCTACGAACGCAAAGCCGGCCACTACCTCGCCTTCCTCACCCTCGCCGCCACCATCACCTGCCACAAGAAACTCGCCAAATGAGACAAGCTCATAGTCGTTCAACTCACCCTCCCCGGCGGCACGACACCACGTCCGATTACTACGTGTACTCGGACCATCGTGCTTCGAAATCCGCCAGCCAGAGGAAGCCAGCCTGCGTCCGGTCATGCACACCAAGCACCCAACGTGATCGAGACGTGGCTGTAGTGGCCGGTGAGGAAACCGTGAGTCACGTGGGTGGGTGGCGTGCCACCTGAGGGCGTGCACAAGGTGGCACGTAGCGACGCAAGCTTCGCAACCGCAACAGGAGGTCTCAGCCAAGACAACGTGGGCATACTAGGTTCGCTACGCCCTCCGCGTCAGTTCTGACGGCCAGTCGAAGGTGAACGAACCAGCGTTAAGCCAAAGATTTCTTGGGGAATGCATCCCCACACACCCAGTCCTGGACCGCACCAATCTTCGCAGCGTCGCTTCTGCTCTGGCCGGCCGCCCATCCGATCGCAGCTGCAGGCCCTCGGCACCCAAGGCTCAACCCACGCTCGGCCGGTCAAGAAGTAGGCGAAATCGACCGCGTCACCACGGGACGGCTGAGACGTGAGTGTTGATCGGTAGGCCCCCGGCCGACGCCCGCCGGCCGGGGCCTTCCTCCGTCGCACGCCACGCTCGCCCTTCCTGGACAGAACTCACGGGCGCCGGAATCCGCGTGTTCCTCAGCCGGCCAGTTCGGTCAGCTCCGTGGTGGTCAGCACGTCCGCGTACTTGGCGTTCATCTCGAACAGGTTCACGCCGTGGCTCAGGCGCGCGCGGTCGAAGCAGGCGTCCTCGACGACGAACACCGGCCAGCCGTGCGAGTGGCCGTCGACGACGGTGGCACGGACGCAGCCGGACGTGGTGGCACCGGTGACGACGAGGGAATCGGCCCCGAGCCGGATGAGGTGGGCCACCAGCGAGGTGTCGAAGAAGGCGCTGGCTTTGGGTTTGGCGAGCACCAGGGCACCGGCGGGCGGCGCGATCGCGTCCGGGATCTCCTGGGCGCCCGGCAGGTCCATGGGCGAACCCATGGCGGAGAGCTCACCCTTCACCGTACCGCCGAATCGCGCGGCCGCGCCGACCTCGGCCGTCGTGTAGACGAGGGGCCAGCCGCGGGCGATCGCCAGGTCGATGACCTGCCGCAGGTAGGGTATGGCCGTCCAGGCGTTCGGACCGCAGCTCGTCGGCCACCGCGCGGTGGACTCGTCGAGCGTTTCGCCTTCCTCGCCCGTGAACGCGCGGGTCACGTCGACGACCAGGACGACCGGACGCTGCCCCAGCGGGCGCCGATCACCGCCGTGCTGACGGTGGTAGGCGCGGGCTTCCTCGCCGTCGAACAGCTGCGACCACCACGGTGCGGTCATCGCTCTCCTCTCTCGCGGTCCACAGTGGACTAGCCGAACAGGAACGAGTCGGGCGGCGTCGGGCCCCACTTGTTCATGGTGCGGGGTCGGTCGCTCAGCTGCCACCGCGGCGGCTCGTAGTGGTTCTCGTCGTGGATGTGCTCCATGTCCGTGAACAGCTCGAACCGCAGCCCGGACGTCGGGTCGACCACGTAGATGAAGATGTTGTTGCCGGGCCCGTGCCGGCCAGGGCCGTACTCGACCGAGTAGCCGGTCTCGGCGAGGTGGTCGCAGATCTCGCGGTAGGCGTCCCAGCCGGGCAGCTGGAACCCCAGGTGGTGGATGGCCGGCCCCTCGCCTTCGCGCAGGCCCAGGTTGTGGTGCTCGGACCCGAAACGCAGGAACGCGAACTCCTTGCCGATCTGCTCGGACTTCTTCGCCCCGAAGGCTTGTTGCCAGAATTCGTCGACGGCGAGGACACTCGGCAGCTTGAAGTTGATGTGCCCGAGACGGCGCGGCGTGTTCTGCGCCGAGGGCTGCGGCCACTTCTCGGGCTCGGGCACGCGCAGCAGCAGCGGAGTGCCCGCCGGGTCGGCCGTGCGCAGGCCGGTGTCGTCCCGGGACCACGGGTGCTTGAGACCGTCGAGGTTCGCCGCGACGGTGTCGAGCGAACCGGGTTCGACGTCGACGGTGATCTGCCGCAGCTTCGTCCCGCTGCCCTCGACGAGCCCGAGCCCCGGGCGGCCCGGCGCGTTGTACTCGCCGCGCGGCACGAACCAGTCGACGTCGTCGCGCCGCTCGTGCGCGAACCGCAGGCCGGTGGTGAGGAACTCGGTGGACGCGCCGGGATCGGGCACCTCGACGATCGCGTGCGCGAACCGGATGACGTGTCGGGTCATGGTTTCTCCGTTCTTCACGCCTCGGCGCGCGCGGGCCGAGGAGGTGCTTCACTGGGTTTGAGCGCGGCGAGCTCTCCCAGCTCGCGGCCACGGCCACCGGCCGAGGCGGCCTCGATCACCGCGGCGGCGAGCGCGAGGTCCTGCAGCGCTGTGCCCACGGACTTGAAGATCCGCAGGCCGGTGGGGTCGTCCGGGGCGGTGGTCCACGCCGCCATCGGCACGATTTGCTGTTGCTGGAGCACACCGGCGTCCAGCGCGGCCCGCACGTCGCCGGATTCGGCGAGCACGCCCGGCACGGAGTCGACGAGCACGCGAGAGGCCCGGGCGAACGCGCGCTCGTCCAGCTCGCGCAGATCCGGCCGCGTGGACCCGATCGACAGCACGACCGCGCCCGGTGCGAACGCGGCCCCGTCGACGACGGGCCGGTTGTTCTTCGTGGCCAGGCACACGAGTTCGGTGCCGGCCACCGCCGCTTCCGGGCTGTCGACCGGAACCACCTCGATGCCCAGGGACTCGCTCTGCGCGCCAGCGAACCGGTCGCGCCGGCCGGCGTCGCGACTGTAGACGGACACCTCGGCCAGCGGGAAGCGCTTCGCGAGGCTCCGCAGGTGCCCGGTCGCCTCGAACCCCGTGCCCAGCAGGCCGAGCCGCACCGGTTCCGCGCCGGCGAGCAGCAGCTCGGCCGCGATCGTCGTGGTGGCGGCCGTGCGCAGGCGCGTGATCTGGTCGGCGTCGAGGATCGCCAGCACGTCCCCGTCGGTGAGGTCGTAGACGGTGAGCAGGTAGCGGTTGCCGACGCCCCGGGTCATCGACATCGTCTTCATCCCGCCGATCCCGCGGAACCGGCCGGGCATCACGCGCAGGAACCCGCGGGGCGTGGGCATGTCGGTGCGCGCGACCGCCAGCGTCTCGCCCTCCGCCTCGGCCTGCACGGCGTCGCGGGCCGCCGCGAGCGCCACGTCGCCGGTGACGAGCGCGCGCACGTCGTGGGCCGTGAAGTGCAGTGTCATGGGGTCAGCCGACCCGGCCGGCGTAGAACGCGGCGTCGTCGGCCGGCAGGTCGAACCCGCTGCCGGCGAGGCCCGCGCGCAGGCTCTTCATCTGGCCGGGGTTGAGCCGCATCTGCGGCATGCGCAGCAACCCGCCGTTGAACCCGTTGAGCCAGCCCAGGTACTTCCAGCCCACGCGGTGGATCAGCCCGGCGCCGGCGAAGCTCGCGTGGAAGGCGCCCTTCGCCTCACGGCCGGACTGGTAGCTCCAGAACACCTCCAGAGCCTTGTCGACCTCCCCCGCTTCGAGCAGCCGGAAGATCTCCGGCACCCGGCCACCGAAGCTCTCGTACGCACTCGTGCCGATCCAACGGACGCCGTAATCGCGGAACTGCACCGGAAGGTACTGCTCCATCGGGTTCTCGACCAGGACGCGCTTGCCGTAGGAGTGCATCGCGTCGGAGAACGCGGTCATCGTCGCCGGCCCGCCGATCTCGAACTTCAGCGCCGCGGCCGTCTCGAGGCCGACGATCTGCTCGAGCGCCGACTTCGGGAACCCGCTCGGGTCCAACCGCTTGAACCCCCACGTCATCACGGCGAACATGATCAGCGCGACGTCGGAAGCCTGGGCGACGTCGGCGGTCCAGTCGGCGATCTCCTGCGGACTGGCCGGCACGAACGACGGCGGGTAGGACAGCAGCGCGGCCTCCGCGCCCATTTCGTACGAGCGCCGCGCGACGCGGACGATTTGCTCGGTGGTGTCGAAGCTCAGGTGCGACACGATCCGGAACCCGGCCGGCGCCGCCTCGAGCGCGACTTCGAGGAACCGCAGGTACTCCTCGTCGGTCGTGCCGCACTCACTGGCGATGAGCGTGCCCCAGAACCCGAGCTCGGCCGCGTGCCGGACGTCGTGGCGGATCCCCTCTTCGTTGAGCGACGAGAAGTCGGCGGTGAACGAGGGCAGCGTGACGTTGCAGGCACCCCTCCACTGCTCGCGCGCTCGCGCCTTGACGTCGGCACGGGTGTAGTCAGGCATAGCGGACCTCTCGGTTGTCGGGGCAGGTGAACCGAGCGCGGCGTGCGGGTGCGCTCCGGCTCGGCGGGGAACGGAGCTCGTCGGCGGAACCGGCACCGGCCCCCAAGGTTGCAACTGTAGACAGTTGCCACCTTTATACTATGGTGGCGGCGTCACCCGTCAAGGTCGTGAGGAGTGGTGCATGTCCCGAGCGTCGAACGGGCCCCGCGCGCGAGGCCGAGGCCCCCGTGGGTGAAGCCGTCACCCGAGTGCTGGTCACCGGCGCGGCCGGCGGGATCGGCGCCGCCATCGCGGAATCCTTCGCCGCTACCGGTGCCGCGGTCACCGGTCTGGACCGGGAACGCGGCCCGGACGAGCGCGTCAACTCCGTGACCGGCGACGTGCGCGATCCGGACGCGGTCCGGCACGCCGTCGCCACCGCCGCACCCCAGGGCCGGCTCGACGTGCTGGTGCTCGCCGCCGGCGTGCACGACGGCGGCGCGGGCCTGGACACGGAACTGGCGGAGCTCGCGCAACTGGTGGACGCGGTGACCTCGATCAACGTCAAGGGCTACGTCCTCACGCTCGCGGCCGCAGCTCCGGCCCTGCGCGCCGCCGCGGGTTGCGTGGTCTTCGTGCTGTCCGACGCGAGTTTCCTGTCCGGCGGCAACGGCGCCGGAATCGCTTACACCGCCTCGAAACACGCCGACCTGGGCGTGCTGAAGTGGGCGGCCCGCGCCCTCGCGCCCGACGTCCGCGTCAACGGCGTCGCGCCCGGCGGCGTGCGCACCGGCCTGCGCGTCGGGCACGGCCGGGCACTGTGGGACGACGATTCCGCGGCCACCCGCGAAGACCGCATCCGCGGCGGCAACCCGCTTGGTGTCCTGCTCACCCCCGGCCAGGTCGCGCACTACGTGCGGCTGCTGGCCGATCCCGCCGCCGGCGCGCTGACCGGCGAGATCCTCCGGCTCGACGGCGGGCGTTCGCTCGTCGCCGGCTGACCCACCCCGTAAGGAGTCCCGGTGACCTCACCGTACCCGTCCGACCTGTTCGTCAACGGCGGCTGGGAGCCGCCGCCGGACCGCTTCGCCGTGTTCGACCCCGCGACCGACGAGGTGCTCGCGAAGGTCGCGGACGCCGACGTCGCCGCCGGCCTCGCCGCCGTCACAGCGGCCCACGACGCACTGCCGTCGTGGTCGGCCACGGCGCCGCGGCAGCGGGCGGAAATCCTGCGTCGCGCGTGGGAGATCATGACCGCCGAAGCCGAGACGATCACGCGGACCATCGTGCTCGAGAACGGCAAGGCGTGGGCCGACGCGGCCGGCGAAACTGCCTACGCCGCCGAGTTCTTCCGCTGGTTCTCCGAGGAGGCGGCCCGCGTCCCCGGCGATTTCCGCCTCTCCCCCGCGGCCGACAAGACCATCGTGCTGGACCACCGCCCGATCGGAGTCTCCGTGCTGGTGACCCCGTGGAACTTCCCCGCCGCGATGGCGACGCGCAAGATCGCGCCCGCGCTCGCGGCCGGCTGCACCGTCGTGCTCAAGCCCGCGGCCGAAACGCCGCTCACCGCGCTGCTGGTGGCCGACGTCCTGCGCCGCGCGGGAGCTCCCGCCGGCGTGGTCAACGTGGTCACCACCACGAACGCCGGCGACGTCGTCAAGGCGATGCTGGCGGACGAGCGCGTGCGGAAGCTGTCGTTCACCGGGTCGACGGCGGTGGGCCGGATCCTGCTGCACGAGGCCGCGGACCGCATCGTCTCGCCGTCGATGGAACTCGGTGGCAACGCGCCCTTCCTGGTCCTCGAAGGCTCCGATGTGGACACCGCGGTCGAGGTCGCGATGATCGCCAAGATGCGCAACGGCGGCGCCGCCTGCACCGCGGCCAACCGCTTCTACGTCCACGCGACGCTCGCCGGCGCGTTCGCCGGGGCGCTGGGCCAGGCGCTGGGCAAGCTGGCCGTCGGCCCCGGCCTCGACCGCGGCAACGACCTCGGCGCCATGGTCAGCACGGGCGAACGGGACAAGATCACCGGTCTCGTCGCGGCCGCCGAGGATGACGGGGCCAGCGTGTACGCCGCCGGGACCGCGCCGGTGCGCGGCGCGTTCGTCGCCCCGGCCGTACTCACCGGGGTGGAACACGGCACCACGATCACGCGCGAGGAGATCTTCGGCCCCATCGCACCGATCATCACCTTCGACGACGAGGCCGATGCCGTGCGGATGGCCAACGACACCGAGTACGGCCTGATCTCCTACGTCGTGGGCGGCACGGTCGCCGACGCGCTGCGCGTCGGCCGGCGGATGGACTCCGGCATGGTGGCCGTGAACCGCGGCGTCGCGTCGGATCCGGCCGCGGCGTTCGGCGGCACGAAGCAGTCGGGCCTGGGACGCGAAGGCGGCTTCCACGGCATCCACGAGTTCCTGGAGCCGCAGTACCTCGCCGTCGACCTGTGAACGCGAAGGGGGCCCGGGACGCGCGTCCCGGGCCCCTTTTCGTCGTGGGGCGTCAGCCGACGGTGATGGCCTGCACCGGGCACATCGTGGCCGCTTCGCGCGCCCGCGCCAGTTCCGGGCCTTCCGGGTTCGCATTGAGCACCTCGACGAGCCCGGTGTCATCGAGGTCGAACACCTCGGGCGCGGCGGCCGCGCAGTTGCCGTAACCCTGGCAGCGGGTCTGGTCAGTCGAAATCTCGCTCATAGGAACACACCCAGGTTCTTCGTGCCGAGCGACGCCTGGTCCAGCAGGATCCGGCGCCGGCTGATCTTCAGGTCTCCGTCCACTTCGCGCAGCAAGTCGGTCCGCTCGCCCACGACGAGGTCGTACGTCCCGCCGTCGCCGCGGCTGCGGAACAGCATGAGGTTGCTGGTCACGACGTAGCCGTCTTCGGCAGGCACGATGCGGATGTTGGTGACGAACCGGCGCGTCATCGAGGGCGGATCCTCGGCCCACGCCACGTCGGTGGCCAGGCGCCGCACCCGCAGCCCGAGCGACGCGCGGTTGTCGTCGAACCAGCCGATGTCCTCGACGACGCCGGGATTACCGGTCTTGCGGGTGACGCGGATCGGGGCCGTGTACTCGACGTCGTCGGTGAACAGCGCGAGCCACTCCTCGAAGCGGCCGTGGTCGAGCAGCGCGGCTTCGTCGACGAGGAAGTCGTGGACGGTCAGGCGCACCTCCAGCGCCACGCGCGGGGCGGGTCCGCTCACGGGCGCTCAGCTCCGATCAGGTGATCGAGCCAGGTGCGGTAGAAGCTGCGCCCGGCGGCCTCGCTGAACTTGCCGCCGTAGACTGCGCCCGGGCCAGGAAAGTCCGTCAGCGGGTCGACGTCGAGACCCATTTCGTAGTGCAGGTACACCTCTTCGCTGCGGGTGAGCGCGGCGTTGGCGTTGCGGGTCTGGGCTTCCCAGTTCTCGGTGTCGTCCTGGTCGAACATGCCCGAGGCGCCGAAGGTCTGCGTGTACATCTTGCGGCCGAGGTCCTTCCACCACTGCGGCGCGTTCTTCTCGACCAGGTGCCAGGACCACACCTGGACCTTGTCGGGACCATACGGCTGCCACAGCCGCAGCATCATGCCGGTCACGCGGCGGCCGTCGATCTCGATGAAGTTCGGGATCAGGAAGGAGAGGTTCGGGAAGACGTTGCCGTGGGTGTTCTTGATCCGCTTGAGCAGCGCGAACTGGTCGGGGTCCAGCCGCGCGGCATACTCGTCGGCCAGTTCGGGCGGGAAGTAGGAGCCCTCGGCCTCGTCGTGGACGCCGATGCCCAGGCCGTGGCCGCCGCCGGGGTCGACGTGGTAGCCGTCGCGGCCGAAGTCCACGCCTTTGGTCAGCCCGAGCCGCGCGGTGAAGGAGTGGGCGGTGGCGGTGTGGTAGGCGTCGGCCGTGAAGTTCTCCGACGGGAGCTTCCAGCCGGTCGGGACGATCCACTTCTGCGGGACCCCGACCACCTCCAGCTCGGCCCGTCCGACGACGAGGTCGAGGTACCAGGCGAGGTCACCGAGGTAGCTGCGCAGGCCGTCGGGCTCCTTCGCCCACGTGGCGAACACCAGGCCCTGGTGGATGCCGACCTTCGCTTCGATCAGGTGCAGCGCGTCGCGGTCGAGGCCGCCCGGGTAGGCGATGCGTTCGTAGGGGGCGCCGATCAGGGTGCCGAGGAATTCGCCTTTGCTGCCGTAGGTGAAGCCGTGGTACGGGCAGCGCCACCGGTTCGTGGCCCCGAAGTCCTCGCACGCCAGGCGCATGCCCCGGTGCCGGCACGAGTTGAGGAACACCCGCACCGTCTCGTCGTCGCCGCGCGCGACGATCACCGACTCCTCGCCCATGTCCCGCACGACGAACGAACCCGCCTCCGGCAGTTCGGAGACGTGCGCGACGAACAGCCACGCCTCGCGGAACACCGTCTTCAGCTCGAGCTCGTAGACATCGGGATCGGAGTAGACGAACATCGGGATCCGGCCCCGCTCCGGATCCACGGTGTCGCGCAACCGGGCTCGAACCCGGTCCTGCGTAAGGACACGCGTCATTGAACCTCCTTAACTGGCAACTGTATACACTATGTCCGCGAACTACGGCAACACCCACGTGGGCAGCAGCGACTTCACCACCACGCCGGCCGCCCGGGCCGGCAGTCGTACTTCGGCGGATTCCACGGGCCGGGCGGCGTTGGCAGGGAAAAATCCGGTCGGCTACTGCACTCCTGCGGGCTTGGCGAACGCGGCGCCGAGGTGTATACACCTCTCCAACACACGTCGAGCCGCTGTACTCGCCAGGCGTCCATCCGTCTCGAGACCACCTCCTGAACACCACGGAGGCACAATGTCTACAGTCGCCACTTCCCTTCGACCCGGGAGAGCGTGATGACCACTCGCCTCCCCTCGGTTTCCCTTGCCCGCACCGGCAACGGCCGCCTCGCCGTCGCGGTACTGACGTTCCTGAGCTTCACCGTGCTGTTCCTCCAGGTCGGCATCGTGCCGTTGCTGCCCCACCTCGGGCAGCAGCTGCACCTCGGCGCCGCGGAGGTGTCGTGGCTGCTCACGGCCGAGCTGCTGGGCGGCGCCGTCGCCATCCCAGTGCTGACGCGGCTGGCCGACCTGCACGGCAAGCGGCGGATCATCGTCGTCGCGCTCTCGCTGGTGCTCGTGGGCGCGGTGCTCGGCATGGTCACCGACAGCGTCGCGCTGCTGCTCGTCGGCCGCGTGCTGATGGGCGCGCAGGCGCCGATGCTCGCGCTGCCCGCCTCGCTGGCGAGCGACACGATGAGCCCCGCCCGCGCGCAGGGCACGATCGCCACGATCCACGCGGGCAACACCGTCGGAGTCGGTGGCGGACTACTGCTCGGCGGGCTGATCGGCGCGTTCGACCCGAGCTTTCACGCCTACTTCTACGTCGCGGGCGTGGTGGTGGCACTGGGCCTGATCGGCACCCTGCTGTTCGTCCGCGAAAGCAACGAGCGCGGGCACGGCGGTTTCGACGTGCCGGGCGGTGCGCTGCTCGCGGTGAGCCTCGTGTGCCTCCTGCTCGCGATCTCCAAGGGACCGGCGTGGGGCTGGGGTTCCGGCGCCGTGCTCGGCCTGTTCGCCGCGGCGGTGGTGCTGCTGGGCGTCTTCTGGGTGGTCGAGCGGCGCACACGGCACCCGCTGATCGACGTCCGGGTGCTCACCCTGCCCGGGGTGTGGCTGCCCAACGTGGTCGTGCTGCTGATCGCGTTCGGCATCTACGGCGCGATCTCAGCCGTGACCCGCTTCGCGCAGACGCCGCCGAAGGCCGGCTACGGGTTCGGTTTCTCCCCGTTGCAGGTCACCTTGTTCGCGATTCCGACGGCGCTCGGCGGGCTCGTCGGCGCGTTCCTGCTGCGGCGGCTGGGCCGTCGGCTCGGGTTCGTCGCGACCACGGCGATCGCGGTGCTGGGCTGCACGGTGTCGTACCTGGCGCTCGCGGCGTTCCACACGATCCCGGTGCCGATGATGATCGCCCTTGCCGTGTACGCGTTCGGCAACACGATGGGCATCGCGGCGGCGCAGGTGATGCTGCTCGCGGACGCGCCGGCGCGCCGGTCCGCAACCGCGCTGACCGTCGCGACCGTGCTGTACGCCGTGGGCAACTCGCTCGGCAGCGCGATCGTCGGCGTCCTGTTCGCGGTGCACCCGCTGCCCGGCGGGCTGCCGGCTGCGCATTCGTACGTGTGGGCGTTCCTGCTCTCGGGCGCGTGTGTCGCGCTCGCGACCGGCCTGTGCACGGCGCTGGCGGTCCGGCGTTCGCGTGCCGCCGCGACCGTCACCGACCCGGCTGCGCCCCCAACGTCCGGTTGACCGTAAACTGAATACAGTAAGCTTTCAGTGGCGGGACTCCGAGTGCCAGGCAACCAGCTCTCGACCGGCCCTCCTACGACCAGCAGGGATTCTTGGTGACCAGCACCGATCTGACGATGCTCAAGCTCGAGTCGTTCGAGCCCGGGCGGCGCATCGCTGCCGACTTCATCGCCGACAGCCTCCGCAACGCGATCCAGAGCGGCGCGCTGGCCGACGGAGCGGTGCTCAAGCAGGCGGCGATCGCCGATCACTTCGAAATCTCGCGCGTGCCCGTGCGGGAGGCGATGCGGCAGCTCCTGGCCGAAGGGCTCATCGAACTGCGTGCGCACCACATCGCCGTCGTACGCGGACTGTCGCTTGAGCGCATCAGCGAGATCTACGACAACCGCGCGCTGATCGAGGGGTACCTCCTGGAGCGCGCCGTGCCGAACATCCCCGTCGGTGTCGTGAAGGAGCTGCGCGCCGCCGAGAAGGCCATGCGCGGTGAGGACGACCACGCGGAGTGGCTGCGGCTCAACGGGAAGTTCCACCGCACCATGAACGAATACGCGCACGACGTGACGGCCCTCGAGCTCGTCGCGCAGCTCAAGTCCCGCGCCGAGCGCTACGTGCGCATGTGGGGCACCGGCGGCGGGCTGCACCGCCCGGAGGAAGCCGGCGCGGAACACGTGGAGATCCTGGACCTCGTCGGCGTGGGCGACGCGAAGGGCGCGCGCGCCGCCGTGGAACGCCACATCCGCACCACCGGCGAGCGGCTGGTGGCGTACGGCCGATCGCAGCAGGCCTAGCTTGACTGTAGGTCATCGGAGCCAGAGGACGATGGCAGCGATGGTGAGTTCTGCCTGGTAGTTGGCGTAGCGGGTGTCCGGATCACGGAACTGTGTGCGCCGGTTGAAGCAGCGTTCGACGACATTGCGGTGCGTGTGGACCGTGGCATCGAAGGTCAGGTGGCCCCCACCGTGGGAGCCGTTGGCGACGCGGCACGCTCGAGCCGACCGAAATGATCCACTCGAGATCGCCGACGGCGTCGTCTGTGACGATCACGCGGTCGAGGATCTTGTCCCAGGTGCCGTCCTTGGCCCCAGCCGCAGCCGTTCATGAGCGGTTGTCCCGGGGCCGTCGCGGTCGGGCAGGGCACGCCAGGCAGCGCCGGTGCGCAGCGCCTCCACAAGACCGCGTTGATGACCCGCGACCAACCACCCGGCGCACCTACCAGACAGCCGGTTCAACCACTTGCAGGACACGCTCTAGTCACACAGGCCGGTCACAGCAAACTCAGCGGAGGTCGACCCGCAGGACGGGCAGGGTTCGGCCGGAGGCCACTTGCCGCTCGCCCGTCTTCGTGGCACCCACGTGGAGGTAGAACGGCTCGGCGTTCGGGTCGGCTTCGAGCTCGAGGGAACGGAAGCCGCGCTCGCGCGCTTGGCCGACGGCGTGGTCCCACAGCCGGCGGCCGAGCCCTGTGCCGATGGCGCCGGGGTCGACGAAGAGGTCGGCGAGTTCTCCGTCCGGCGGTGCGCCGCCGAGCCGGTAGTACCCGAGCAGGGTGGTTCCGTCCTCGGCCACCACGACGTTCCCGGCCCGGATCTGGTGGGCGTGCACGGTGAGGTCCTCGCGGACGCGGTCGAGGAACTCCCGGCTGTAGCCCCAGTACGCCTTCGAACGGCGGGCGAGCTCGGTGATGGCCGCCGCCTCGTGAGGCTCGGCGGCACGGAGACGGAGCTGGTCCATGGCCGCGATTATGCCGGGCCCTGGGCTGCGCGAATGCCGCGAAGCGACGTGAGCCGGCCGGCGCCGGACGAGGCGTGCCGTGCTCGTGTCCTCATCGACCACTCCCTCTTCACCGTCTTCGGCGTCTTCGGCGTCTTCGGCGAAGACTCGCCGGCAGACCTTCCCGTGCCACCGGACCCGGCCTGGCTGGTCGTCGCCGGGCCCGGCGGCGCGCTGTGCCACGCCCTCGACACGTCGCTCACCGCGGACGTGACCCTCGAACTCTGGCCACCCACCGGCCCGCCCGGCGCCGACGGCACGGGCGAGCACGTCTTCCACACCTCGACCGGTCGCGTGGTGATCGCCTGCATCACCGCGAGCCCCGGCGACCGGACCGTGACTCTCAACCGCGCCGGCGACTACCGCCTCGCCGCGCGCCGCACGGCCGTCCGGCCCGCCGAGGACAGCGAAACCGGTGCGACGGCAGAAGTCTGGCAGATCCGGCTCTGGCCTGCCGAATCGCGCTGATCAGCCGAGTGGGCCGGCCACCGGGCGGAGAAACCCGGTGGCCGGGCGCGGAAGCTACTCGGCGGGAGCTGCCGGCGTTTCGTCCGCGACCGTCTCCAGCGGCGCGTCCGGCGCCGGATCGCGGTTGACGGTGGCGATGGCCACCGCGCCGACCGCGGCGACGACCGCGAACAGGTAGAAGCCCCACGGGTAGGCGATGCCCGCGGTGAGCAGGAAGCCGGTCACCAGCGGGCCGGAGATGGCGCCGAAGCGGCCGATGCCGCTGGCGGCGCCGAGGGCGGTGCCGCGGGCCGACGTCGGGTACACGCGGGCGACGTAGACGTAGACCAGCACCTGCGCGCTGAACGTGAAGATCCCCGCGAGCAGGACGCCGACGTACACGCTGAAGCCCGGCAGTTTGATGCTCAGCAGCGCCAGGAACACCGCGGCCACCGTGAACCACGTGATGGTGGAGCGCCGATAACCCAGGCGATCGGCGACGCGGCCGCCGATGAGGAGGCCGATGACGGCGCCCACGTTGAGCACCAGCAGCAGGGCCAGCGCCGCGCCCAGTTCGTAGCCGGCCTCGCGCATGATCTGGGGCAGCCAGGTGTTGAGGCCGTACACCAGGAGCAAGCCCATGAACGACGTGACCCAGAAGGCGATCGTCGCGCGGGCGTAGCCGTGGCGGAAAAGGATGGCGACCGGGTTGCGGTCACGGCGAGCCCGAGCCACCCGGGACGCCGCCGGATTGCGCCGCGCGGCCAGGAAAGCCGACGACTCCGGCAGGAACTTCACCATCAGCGGCACCAGGATCACCGCCGGCGCCGCACCGATCACGAACATCCACTGCCAGCCGTGCTGCTCGACGACGAGGATGCCCAGCAGCGCCGTGAGGACGGCGCCGACGTGGTAACCCGTCATCAGCACCGTGGTGGCGCTGCCACCGCGGCCGACGCGGGCGTATTCGGTGATCAGGGCGAGCGCGGTGGGCAGCACGCCGCCGAGGCCCAGGCCGGCGAGGAACCGCAGCAACCCGAACAGCCACGGGCCGTCGACGACCGCGCAGAGCAGCGTGAACAGCGAAAAGCTCGTGACCGTGAGCAGCATCGTGCCGCGCCGGCCGAACAGGTCGCTGACCGGGCCGATGGCGAGCGCGCCCACGGCCACGCCGAGGAGGCCGACCACCGAGATCAGCGACGCCGTGTTGGGGTCGAGGCCCCAGCTCGGGATCTTCAGCAGCGCGGGCAGTACCACACCCAGCACCACGAGGTCGAACCCTTCGAGCGCCACCGCCGTCCAGCACAGTGGAGCGACCCAGCGCGCGTACTTGGCCCGGGGATCGACCGGGGAGGAGACCATCATGTCATCACCTGCGTCATCGGAGGGGACCTGGGTACAGCATTGTCAGAACGGGTATCCGGGAAGATCACCGCGCACGGTGACCCACTGCGTTTCGGTGAACGCCTCGACGTTCGCTCGCGCGAGGCCGTGGCGCGAGCCCGTGCCGGAGTCGCCGACCCCGCCGAACGGGGCGAGCGCCTCGTCGTTCACCGGCTGGTCGTTCTCGTGCACCAAAGCCGGACGGGATGCGCTCGGCGAGCGCGAGGCCCTTCGTCACGTCCCGGGTCGGGACGCCGAGCGACAGCCCGTATTCCGTGCCACCGGTCAGCTTCACAGCTTCGTCCACTGTGGAGAACGGCACGACCGGGGCGGCCGGGCCGAAGATCTCCTCGGCGTAAGCCGGCGCGGTCACCGCAACGTCGGTGAGCACCGTCGGCTGGTAGAAGAGACCGTCGAACGTGCCGCCGGTCACCGGCTTCGCGCCCGCTTCGACGCTACCGGTCATGATCTCGTGGATGTGGTCACGCTGGCCGGCGTCGATGATCGGGCCGACGGCGACGTCCGCGCGCGCCGGATCGCCGACCGGCAACCGGGCGGCGTGCTCGGCCGGCGCCGCCGCATAGTCACTCGCGATGCCCGCCGCCGCGGCGACCTTGCGGCCCGCACGCGTCGAGCCGGTGAACGCGATCACGCGCACCAGCGTATGGTCCACGAGCGCCGCCCCGACTTCCGCGCCACCCGGCAGCAAGTGGAACAGCCCCTCGGCCAACTCCGCTTCCTCGCAAACGCGCGCCGGCACCACACCGCCGCACACGGCCGTGCGCGGATCCGGTTTCACCAGCACGGCGTTGCCCAGGGCCGGCGCGGGCGCGATCGCACGGATGGACAGGATCACCGGCGCGTTGAACGGCGAGATCACCCCGACCACTCCCACCGGCACACACGCCATCGACAGCCGCGGCTGGTTGGAGCGCAGCAGCTCACCGTACGGATGGGCCGCCAGCGCCGCGGCTTCGTAGCACTCCTCGGCCGTGACCGGGCCGATCTGGCACCGCGCGAACGGCCGCGTGGCCCCGGATTCGCGCACGAGCCACTCGTCGATCTCGTCGCCGTGGTCTTCGAACAGGCGCACCCTACGGCGCAGCACCCGCGTGCGATGGTCGTATGGCAGCGCCGCCCACTCAAGCTGCGCGCGCCGTGCCGGCTCGGCCGCCTTCGCCACGTCCACGGCCGACGCGGCTCCGACGCGTGCGAGCGCCTGACCGGTCGCCGG
The DNA here is from genome assembly GCF_016889705.1 of Amycolatopsis sp. FDAARGOS 1241. Classification (NCBI taxonomy): domain Bacteria; kingdom Bacillati; phylum Actinomycetota; class Actinomycetes; order Pseudonocardiales; family Pseudonocardiaceae; genus Amycolatopsis; species Amycolatopsis sp. FDAARGOS 1241. The sequence continues at coordinate 3,508,028 of NZ_CP069526.1, read as the reverse complement.
TTCGACGGAGTCGTACTCACCACCCGACCCGGGGACCCAGCCGGTCGAGAAGATCCGGCCCTGCCACCGCCCACGATCCAGCAGCGGGGCGCTCATGACACCACCTCCACATCGAGCACGAGCGGTTCGGTGCGCCCGGCCGGCACGGGCAATACTTCGTCCAAAACGGACTCCAGTTCCTCGCAGGTCGTCACCCGCCGGGCGGGACACCCCAGCGAGCGCGCGAGGCCGCTCACGCTGACCTCGTCGAAAGTCGGCCACGGTGGAGCGCCGCGGCCGGCGGACGCCTCGCCGTGGCGGGCCGCGAGCTGGTCCATGATCGCGTAACGACCGTTGGCGAGGACGACCACGAGCACGCCCACGCCGTAGTGCGCCGCGCTCCACAACGCCTGGATCGCGTACAGCGACGAACCGTCGCCGACGACCGCGACCACCGGGCGGTCCGGCCGCGCCATCCGCACGCCGATCGCGGCGGGCACACCGAAGCCCAGACCGCCCATGGCAGCGCTGAGAAAACCGAGCGGTGCCCGGGCGGGCACGAGCGCGTGCAGGAGCGGGCGGCTCGACGGCGTCTCCTCCACCAGCACGGCATCCCGGGGCAGCCGGCGGGCCAACGCGGCGAACACGTGCTCCGGTGCCGGCCGCGCTCCCGCGGCGGGCGGCTCGGGCAGATCGATCGTGCGGCCCAGCGTTTCGGCGGGCGCGGGCCGTGCGGGCAACCGCCGCGCCAGCGGACCGCACACCGCGGCCGGCCGCGCGAGCACGGCGAGATCGGCGGGGCTGCGGTGCGCTTCGCCGGGATCGTCGGTGACGACGGCGACCCGGGTGCCCGCGCCGATGAGCCGCCCGGGTTCCCGCGGGTACTGGCGGAACACCGGGGCTCCCACGGCGAGCACGGCGTCGTGACCGGCGAGCACCTTGCGCAGCTCCGCGCGGCCCGCGGGCAGGTGCCCGGCGAATTGCGGATGGTCCTGCGGGAACCCGGCCCGCGCGCCGAACGCCTCCTGCCACACGGGACACCGCAGGCGTTCGGCAAGCGCTTCCAGCGCGTGCCACGAGTCGGCGTCGTCGGCGCCGGCGCCGACCACGAGGACGGGTTTTTCCGCGCCCACCAAGAACTTCTCCAGCTCGGCGACGACCTCGGGCTCGGCCGCCGTCGTCCGCAGCAGCCGAGCGGGAGCGGGCAGCGGCTCGTCGAGTTCGGCCGGGGCGAGCCAGTCGTCCATCGGCACGATCACCAGTGCTGGGCCGCGGTGATCACGCGCTTCGTGCCACGCGCGGGCGAGCGCGCCCGGCACGTCCTGCGGCCGCGGCGGTTCGCCGACCCACACGGGCGCGGGTGCGGCGACGTCGTCGAGCCGGTGGCCCGCGAGGAACGGCTCCAGCGCGAGGTGCCGCCGGTCCTGCTGGCCCACGAGCACGACCAGGGGCGCCCGGTTGACGCGTGCCGTCGCGAGCGCGCCGACCGCGTTGCCGAGTCCCGCGGTGGTGTGCAGGATCGCGACCGCCGGCCGGTCGTGCGCGAGCGCCCAGCCCGTGGCCATCCCGACGACCGAGCCCTCGTGCAGCGCGAGCACGAACTCGAGGTCCGCGGGCAGGTCGGTCAGCAGCGCGATCTCGGTCGAACCGGGATTGGCGAACAACGTGGTGGCGCCGTAGCGGCGCAGCACGTCGAACGCGGCGTCTCGGACGGTGGTCGGCAACGAACCTCCTCGGGACTGGTGCTGACCCCGGAGTGTCCGATACGTCCTCCCCGCGCGCCCAGCCCGGCTCTCACTGAGCGAAAAAAGTCACGCCGACTGGAGGGCCCGCGAAACGCCGAGGGCCGCCATCCGGACCACCGGCACGAGCGGCGAGAGGTTCGGTGTGCTGCTCGGCACCACGACCGAAATCGCGGCGATGACCTCTTCCCCCGGCCCGTGCACCGGCGCGGCGACCGACGAAGCCCCTTCGGTCATCTCGTCGCGCGACAAGCAGAATCCGGTGCGGCGGATCTCGGCGAGCACCACGCGCAACCGCGCCGGATCGGTGATGGTGCCGCTCGCGCAGCGGTCCAGACCAGCGTCGACAACGTCGTCGACGCACTCGGCCGGCGCGTGGGCGAGCAGCACCTTGCCGGGCCCGGTGGCGTGCAACGGCAAGCGCTTCCCGACGCGGGACGTGACGACCACGTCCGGGTGAGCTTCGAGCTTTTCGAGGTACAGCGCGCGGCCTTCGTCGAGCACGACGAGGTGCACGACCTCGTGCGTCACCTGCAGCAGGTCCTGCAGGTACGGCAGGGCAACGTCGCGCAGTTCCCGCCCGCCGGGCGCCTGCGAGCCGAGCTGCCACAGCCGCAGGCCGATGCGGTAGCGGCCGCGGCCGGTGCGTTCGAGCGCACCCCAGCCGACCAGCTCCGCGAGCAGCCGGTACACCGTGGCGGGAGCGAACCCGGTGGCCCGGGTGATCTCGCCGTGCGTCTGCTCGGAGCGGCCGTCGAGGAATGAGTCCAGGATCGCGAACGCACGGCTCAGCACCGTGCGCCCGGGTTCGGCTGCGTTGCCCGCGATCGCGCGCCTCCCTGGCCTCGGGGACACCGAGTCGCCCATCATCCGCCTGCGACGGCACCGAAGCAAGCTCGGGCGACCCGGCCCCCGCGTCAGGACGCCAGGTTCCAGGCCCGGCCGACCTGCGCCGCGGCGCACACGCCGACCGCGAGCAGGTAGGCGCCGGAGTGCCCGCACTGGTCCGGACCGGTGCTCGGGGCGACCGGCTGGCCGTGCCCCATGCCGGTGATCGAATACGTCTCGACCGCCACCCGGCCCGCGCTGTCGCGGTACCCCGCGTGCGGGAACCCGGCGACCGTGTCCGTTGTGGACGGAGTCGTCGCCACCCCGGCGACGTTCGTCCACTGCTCGGTGAGCTCACGCGGGTTCGCCGGGGCGACGGTGAAGTCGGCGGTGCCCTGCCACAGGCTCACCGTGGGCCGCGGGCCGGAGAACTGCGCCGCGGCACGGACTTTCGCGCCCCACTGCGCGGGCGTGAGGTCCTTGCCGGGGTACAGGCACGAGTACGCGTCGAGCGCCGACGAAGCACAGCCGTACGGCAGGCCGGCCACGACCGCTCCCCCGGCGAAGAGCTCCGGGTATGCCGAAAGCAGCACCGACGTCATGGCGCCGCCCGCCGACAAGCCGGTGACATACACCCGGCTCGCGTCGGCACCCGTGTCCGTGAGCGCGCGCCGCACCATCTACGCGATCGACTCCGCTTCACCGGACCCGCGTGCGGTGTCGGCGGGCTGGAACCAGGTGAAGCAGCTCGAAATGTTCTTCACCGAGGACTGCTGGGGCAGCACTACGGCGAAGCGCCACCGGTCCGCCAGCTCGACCCAGCCGGCCCCTGGCCGTACCCGGCCGCGTTCTGGGTACACCGTGCAGCGCCACCACGACCGGCCGCCCGGCGGGCCGTCCGTCGAGTACGTACTCGAACATCCGCAACGCCCCGGGATTGGCGCCGAACCCCGTGACCTCCCTGATCGCCGCCGCCGACGCGAAGCCGGACAGGAGCACGAGCAGGGCCGAAACCGGCAGCCCGACGAGGACCTTCCGCACACCGACCACCGCCTTGTGGTTCGCCGAACCCAGTGCTTGCTCGACCTCCTGTCACGCTCAGCGTAGGGATGGTCGCGGGGGGTGCCCGCGGTGCCGGGCACCACAACCGGCGCCCGGTTTGTGTGGTCCCGCCGGATACCGTCTCCAGTGGTCCAGTCCTATGGTTCCGGCATGCGTACGCGGCGGCTCCCCCTCGTCCTGGCCGGCCTGCTCGCCGGCACCGTCCTCGCGGCACCGGCAGCCGCCGCGGACCCGGCCGTGCACTGCGGTGCGGTGCCCGTGCCCGGTGCGGCGCACCAGGAACAAGCGTGCCTCGCCGACCTGACGACCACGGGCACGCTCGCCACCGGGCACACCGTGCAAGGCGACTGGGCCGGCCTGACGTCGGCCGGGCTACCCGCGCCGCGCGGAGTTGCCGGCGTGCAGGTCGACGGCTACTTCCCCGACACGTCCACCACGAACACCAACCACGGCTGGAACCACGACGCGCAGTTCGTGGTGCGCCTGCCCGATCGATGGAACGGCGGTCTCGTCGTTTCCGGCTCCCCCGGCACCCGCCGCCAGTACGCGAACGACCGCGCGATCGGCGACCAGGTCCTCGCGGCCGGCTACGCGTTCGCCGCCACCGACAAGGGGAACACAGGCCTGGTCTACACCGACGGGCGCCGCCCCGGCGACGCGCCGGCCGAGTGGAACGACCGCGTGACGCAGCTGGCCGTCGCCGCGAAGCTCGCCGCCACCGCCCACTACCGCCGCTCACCGGCCCGCACGATCGCCGCCGGGTTGTCCAACGGCGGTTACCTCGTGCGCTGGCAGCTGGAGAACCGGCCGTGGCTCTACGACGGCGGCGTCGACTGGGAAGGCACGCTCTGGACCGCCCACGGCCCCAACCTGCTCACGTTCCTGCCGCCGGCCCTGCGGAACTACCCAGCCTACGCCGCCGGGGATCCCCAGGCGCACCAAGCGATCCTGGGCGCGGGCTTCGCACCCGGCTCGGAATTCCTCTGGTCCTACCACGACCAGGTCTACTCGGACCTCACCCAGCGCACCTAGGGCGCCGAGGTCGATCCCGCGTTCGACGGCGACCTCGCCGCCGGGATTCCCTTCTGCACCAGCGGAACTCCGGCCTGCGACGCCGACTACGACTACGCCGCCCGGCCGCCGCCGGTGCACCGCGCCGTCGACCGCGTGGCCCTCACCGGGCGCATCGTCCGCCCGCTGCTGACTCTCCACGGCACGCTCGACAGCCTGCTGCCGATCAGCCGCGACTCCGATGTCTACGACCGGATGGTCGAGCAGGCCGGACGCGGCGCGCTGCACCGCTACTACCGCATCGAGGACGGCAACCACGTCGACGGCCTCGTCGACGCGTTCCCCGACCGGCTGCGACCGATCGCGCCCTGCTTCCGCACGGCGTTCACCGCGCTGGCGGGCTGGCTGCGCGGCGTTCAGCCACCGGCCTCGGCGACGGTGGCCCGCCCCGCGGGTGCGACTCCCGCGGAGCTGGCCACCTCCTGCTCGCTCTGACCCTCAGGCGGCCTTGCGGCGCAGGCCGTACCCGGCCTTCATCAGGAGCAGCAGCACGGTGCCGAGGATGAGCGGCTGCTGCAGGATCAGCTGCACCACCTGCGGCAGCACCTTCATCGTCGCGGCCGGCACGAACAGGCCGCCGATCGCGGTGATGAAAGGGAACCCGGCGAGCATCAGGTTGTCGCGGGACCAGTGGACGCCCGAGAGGGTGTCGATGGCGCTCGCGAACAGCACTCCGAACAGGACGGTGCCGGCGGCGGCCAGCACGGGCAGCGGCACGGCCTGCAGCAGGTGGTCGAACGGGCCCAGGCCGCCGAGCACCAGCAGGATTATCCCGGTCGCGAGCGTCACGTACCGGGAGCCGACCTTCGTCACGCGCAGCAGCCCGATGTTGTCCGGGTAGGCCAACGTGGACATCCCGCCGAAGATCGCGCCGACGGTGCTGCCCAGAACTTCGCCGAACACACCCTGGGAAACGCGGTAGCCCGACAGCTCCTGCCGGCCCCAGCCCGCGACGATGTCGTAGGTCGCGATGCTCTCGGCGATCGCCGGCAGCAGCGTGATGAAGAAGATCAGCACCAGATCGCCCTGCACGGCGAAGCCGAACGGGAAGATCCGCGGCACCGTGAAGCCCACGTTGTGCACCACACCGGCGAAGTTCGTCGGCTCGAAGATCGCGTACACGACCGTGCCGACGATCACCGCGACCAGCACCGCACCGCGGCGCAGGACGGTTCCCTTGGGCAGCAACGTGAGCAGGATGACGACCAGGGCCGTCACCGCGCCGGAGATCAGGTTCATGCCGGGGAAACCCGGGCTGGCCGGGGTACCCAGGACGTTCGGTAGCGCCGTGCTGGTGAGCTGGGTCGCGAGGATCAGCACCAGCACGCCGCAGATGATCGGGTCGCGCACGAACTTCGACAGGTACGTGATCAGCCCGAACCGCTTGAGCGGCACGGCGAGCACGCACCAGATCAGCCCCGCCACGACCATCGAGCCGAAGGCGGCGCCGAGCCCGCCCTTGCCGTGCCCGACGGCCAGCAGCGCGGCCAGCGAACCGGCGTACGGGCCCTGCACGATCGGCAGCCGCAGCAGGAACACCGACTGCAGGATCACCACGAGCCCGGAGGTCATGAACGTGACGCCGTAGAGGTACGCGGTGTCCGTGGCGGACAGCTTGAACGCGGTGCCGATCAGGGCCGGGAAGATCAGCAGCCCGGCCATGCCCAGGATGTTCTGGACCCCGAGCCCGATCGAGCTCGTGATCTTGACCTTGTCGTCGATCCCGATGTCGAAGATCGGGACCGGTTCTGATTTCGGTTCGACCGGAGCCGTGGCGGCGGTGACGGCCATGAGGGAGCTCCAAAGCGATGACGGACGGCGTCGGCGGCCATCGAGCGGGGAGGACGGGGAGAGCGGAGCGGGAACGCCTGGATCAGGCTTCGGTGGACTTGCGCAGGCGCGCGGCCCACCGTTCGAGGTAGCCGGCGAGGACGATGCGGATCAGCACCGAAGCCTTCATCGGCGGGGCCTCGACGAACTGCGGGGCGGAGTCGGTGACCGGACGGGTGGCGGTGGCAGTGGCGGCTCCGGTGGTCGTGCTGTTCGTGGTGGCAGCAGGAGGGGTGGTTGCGGCGGTACCCGCGGCCACGGTGGGCGCGGGTGCGGCCGGTGCCTCGCCGCCGTTCTCGATCCGCTGCCGCACCCGGGAGGCGAGCTCGCCGACCATGCGGCCGGACACGTCGGACATGATGCCCCGCCCGAACTGCGCGAGCTTGCCGGAGATCGTCAGGTCGGTCTCGAGCGCGACGTGCGCGCCCTCGCCGGCCGGGGTGACGCGCATGGTCGCCTTGGCCTTCGCCGTGCCGGCACCGCGGCTGTCCTTGCCGTCGGCGAGCAGCACGGCCACGCGCTGCGCCTGGTCCTTCTCCACGATCTTCGCGACACCCTGGTAGGCCGCGGTGACCGGGCCGACCTTGATCTTCACCTTGCCGCGGTAGGAGTCGCCGCCCAGGTCCTCCACGAGCTCGGCGCCCGGGAAGCAGGCCGCGACGTTGTGCGCGTCCTGCAGGAACGCGAACACCTCGTCGGGATCGGCGGCGACGTCGAACGAGTTTTCGATGAGCATCAGGTGCCTCTCAGTCCTGGTCCGCCGCGGCGAGCTCGGCCGCGTGGATGGCGTCGACGATGCGCGACGGCGTGACCGGGGCGCGCGTCACCCGCGCCTTGAGCGGCCGCAGCGCGTCCTCCACGGCATTGGCGATCGTGGCCGGCGCGGGGATCGTGCCGCCCTCCCCCGCGCCCTTCACCCCGAGCGGGTTGAGCGGGCTGGGGGTCTGGATGTGGAACAGCTCGACCGGCGGCACCTCGGTGGCCGACACGAGCGCGTAGTCGAGGTAGCTCGTCGCCTGCGGCTGGCCTTCGAGGTCGTACACGGGCTCCTCGTACATGGCATTGCCGACGCCGTGGGCGAAGCCGCCGAGCACCTGGCCGTCGACGAGCAGCGGGTTGATCACGTTGCCGCAGTCGTGGCCGATCACGTACTTGAGGATCTTGATCTCCCCGGTCTCCGGGTCGACCTCCACGAGCGCGGCGTGCGCCCCGCTCGCGTACGCGGCCCGCTCCGGCGAGAAGTAGCTCGACGTCTCCAGGCCCGCCTTGATGCCGCGCGGCAGCGTGATGCCGTGCTTGCCGATGTTCGCGGTCTGCGCGAGCTGCTGCAGCGACACCGACTTCTCGAGATCGCCGCCCAGGCACGCCTTGTCGCCCACGAAGTCCACTTCGGACGCGTCGCAGCCGAGCAGGACGGCGGCGGTGTCCAGCAGCCGCTCGCGCATCTGCTTCGCCGCGTCCATGACGGCCGGCCCGCAGGTGGCCGTGATGCGCGAGGCGAACGTGCCCTGCCCGAAGGGGATCCGGCTCGTGTCCCCGGTCTTGACCTCGATGTGCTCCATGTCGAGGCCGAGCCCGTCGGCGGCGATCTGCGCGTACACGGTCTCGTAACCCTGGCCCTGCCCCGCCGCCGCGAGCGTGACGAGGATGCGGCCCTTGTTCGTCAGCCGGATCTTCGCGCCCTCGTACGGCCCGAGGCCACAGCCCTCGACGTACACCGACAGGCCGATGCCGAGGTAACGGCCCTCTTGGCGGAGCTTGTCCTGCAGCTCACGCGCCTCGTCGTAGCCGATGCGCTCGAGCGTGCCCTCCAGCAGGGCGGGGAAGTCGCCGCTGTCGTAGGTGAGCGGGCTGCCGTCGCGGAACATGATCCCGACCTTGTACGGGAACTCGTCGGCCTGGATCAGGTTGCGGCGGCGGACCTCCGCGGGGTCGAGCCCGAGATGCTCGGCGATGCGGTCGATCATGCGCTCCATCACGAACACCGCCTGCGGGCGGCCCGCACCGCGCACCGACGAGGTCGGGACCATGTTCGTGTAGCACGCGCGCAGCTCGATCGCGATGTTCGGCACGTGGTACGGGCCGGGGACCGTCGAGGTGGTGATCGAGGGCACCTGCAGGCCCGCGCAGTACGCGCCCTGGTCGTGCTCGATCGAATCCCGGACCGCCAGCAGCCTTCCTTCGTCGTCGAAGCCGACCTCGACGCGGTGGGTCTGCGAGCGCTCCATCATCGCGGTGACGAAGTTCTCCTGCCGGTCCTCGATCCACTTCACGGCGCGGCCCAGCTTCATCGCGACCCACGGGATCACGACCTCTTCGCCGTAGAACTGCGCCTTCGGCCCGAACCCGCCGCCGACGTCCGGCGGTGCGATCACGCGGATGTCGTCCTCGGCCATCTCGTAGATCACCGAAAGCTGCTGGCGCGCGTAGTGCGGCGCCTGTGTGCCGTCCCAGACGGTGATCTGCCCGCTGGCGGGCTCGAACCGCGCCGCCACCGCGCGCGGCTCCATCGAGTGCCCGCCGCCGCGCATCACGAAGAACTCGTCGGACAGCACGTTCGGCGCCTCGGCCAGTGCCTTGGCCGCATCGCCCGCGCTCTGGCTGAGCAGCACCGCGACGTTGGTCTCGTCACCGGAGTGGGCCAGCGGGCCGTTCTCCTGCAGCGCCACGGCGGTCGAGGAGACCGCGGGCAGCACCTCGTAGTCCACCTCGATGAGCTCCAGCGCGTCTTCGGCGAGGTAGCGCGATTCGGCGATGACCACGGCCAGCGGCTCGCCGACGTAGTGCAGCTCGGCCGGCGGCATCGGCAGGCGCGGGTAGTCGCGCAGCTGCGGGTGCTGCACCTTCGGCGCCAGCGGCTTCTGGATCTCCATCAGGTCGGCGCCGGAGAACACGGCGACCACGCCGGGCAGCGCGAGCGCTTCGGAGGCGTCGAACGACAGGATCTTCGCGTGCGCGTGGGGCGAGCGCAGGAACGCGGCCGCGAGCGCGTCGGGCAGGTCGAGGTCGTCGAGGTAACCGCCGTGCCCGGTCAGCAGGCGCTCGTCCTCCCGGCGTTCCATCCGCCGGCCGATCATCGTGCCCTCGGGGACCAGGGTGTCGCTCATGCTCCGGCTTCCTCTCCCGTTCGCTCGGCGGCGACCTCCAGCACGGACTTGACCAGTCCGGTGTAACCGGTGCAGCGGCAGATGTTGCCGCTGAGCACCTCGCGAGCCTGCTGCTCGTCGCTCACGGTCTCCTCGCGCAGCGCGGCCGTGACGCTCATCAGGAAGCCAGGCGTGCAGAACCCGCACTGCAGCGCGTGGTTGCGCTTGAACGCGCGCTGCAGCGGGGCCAGTTCCCCGTCCTTCGCCAGGCCTTCGACGGTCTCGACCTCGGCGCCGTCGGCCTGCACGGCGAGCATGAGGCACGCCCGCGTGGCCGCGCCGTCGACGATCACCGTGCAGGCGCCGCAGACGCCGTGCTCACAGCCGAGGTGCGTGCCGGTGAGGCGCAGCTTCTCGCGCAGGAAGTCGGCGAGTGTCATGCGCGGGTCCACGGCCGCTTCGTACTCGGCGCCGTTGACCGTGCACGCGACGGTGTGCGTCTCGGCTTCGGTGCGGACGGGGAACTCCGTCACGGGGTCACGCACGGCTCGCCTCCAATTTCTCGCGGATGTCGGTGAGCGCGCGCTTGACCAGCACACCGGTGAGCCGGCTGCGGTACTCGGCGCTCGCGTGGATGTCGCCGGTCGGATCGACCTGGCGGCGGGCGGCGGCCTCGACGTCGGGCCACAGCTCGTCCCCCAGCCGCGCGCCGGTGACCAGCGCCTCGACGTCGGTGAGCCGGTGGGGCGTCGGCGCGACGCCGGCCGCAGCGAGCCGGCAAGCCGAAACGGCGCCCGTCGCGTCGAACTCGCACACCGCCGCGACACCGGCCAGCGCGAAGTCACCGCGCCGTGTCGCGAACTCGCGGAACGCCGAGAACTGGTTCGCCGGCGGGCGCGGCACGCTGACCTGCAGCAGCAGCTCGTCGGGTTCGAGCGACGTGGTGAGGTGGAAGAGGAAGAAGTCCTCCGCCCGCACCTCGCGTACCCCGCGCGAAGACACGAGCGTGAACGTCGCGTCGAGCACCGAGAGCACGCTGGGCAGCTCGGCGGCCGGGTCGGCGTGGGCGAGGCTGCCGCAGATCGTGCCGCGGTTGCGGATCTGCGGGTGCGCCACCTGCTGCAGCGCTTCGGTGAGCACGGGCAGCAGCCGCGCGGCCTCTTCGGACCGTTCGAGCTGCCGCTGGCGCACGAGCAGCGGGATGGTGATGCGCGTGTCGCCGAACGTCGGCTCGGCGTGCTCCGCCCCGAGGCGGTTGACATCGACGAGGTGCTCGAACCGCGCCAGGCGGAAGTTGAGCATCGGCATCAGGCTCTGGCCGCCGGCCAGCACCTTCGCGTCGTCGCCGTGCACCTGCAGGGCCGCGAGTGCCTCGTCGAGGCTGCGCGGCGAGTGGTAGGTGAATCTGCCGGGTTTCACTGGGACTCCGCGGAGACGGCGGCCGCCGCGCGCAGGTGTGCGCGGACGCGCTCGGCGAGCGCGGGCCGTTCGATCAGGGACATGTGCCGGAGGCCCACCTGGACCTCGAGCTCGGCGCCGGGGATGCCTTCGGCCAGCGCGGCCGCCATCTCCGGCGGGGTCGCGTAGTCGTGCTCGCCGACGAGCACGAGCGTGCGCGCGGTGACCGCGGGCAGCAGCGCCCGCGAATCCATCTCGCCCATGGCGATCGACGCGGCGGCGTGAGCTTCGCTGTTGGTGCGCAGGAAGATCTTCACGATCCGGTCGGCCTCGGCCGGATTCGCCTCGCGGAATTCCGGCGAGAACCAGCGGTCCAGCTGGAAACCGACTTGCTTGGCCCGTGGCACGGACACGGCCTTCTCGGCCCGTTCCGCCCACACCTTCGGCGCGTCGTCGCCGTAGTAGGCGGTGGTGTCGGCGAGCACGAGCGAGCGCACCCGGCCCGGGAAGCGGCCGGCGAAGTTCACGCCGACGCTGCCGCCCATCGACAGACCCAGCAGCGACACGGTCTCGAGCCCGAGGGCGTCGAGCGCGGCACCGACGTCGTCGGCCAGGTCGGCGATGGAGAACGGCTTGCCGTCCCACGCGGATTCGCCGTGGCCGCGCAGGTCGAACGCGAACACCTGGAACTCGTCGGCGAGCGCTTCGGCCAGCGGCGTCCACAGCTCACCCGACGTGGCGAGCGGGTGCAGCAGCACCACGGGCTCGCCCGAGCCCCAGCGGCGGACCGCGAGCGGGCCCGCGGTCGAGGTCGAGGGGGTCATTCGGGCCTCCGGAAGATCTTCTCGGCGTTGGCGCGCAGGATCGCCTCGGTGTCGCTTTCGGACAGTCCGGCGTCGAGCACGGTGTGCACGGGGCGCGGGTCGCCCAGCGCGAACGGGTAGTCGCTGCCCAGCACCACGTGGTCGGAGCCGACGAGCCCGGTGAGGAACCGGACCGAGGACGAGGACAGCGCCACGGTGTCGTAGACGAACTCGCCCAGGTAGTCCGAGGGCTTCTCGCGCTGCAGCTCCCCGGCGAAGGCCTCCTTGGTGCGGTAGCCGCCGTCGAGCCGGCTCGCCTGGTACGGCAGGAAACCACCGCCGTGCACGAGGATCAGCTTGAGGCCGGGGTGCCGGTCGAGCAGCCCGTGGAGGATCAGCTGCGTGATCGCCACGGTGTTGTCGATGAGCCGGCCGTGGACGTTGCCCATCGTGCCGAGCGTCGCGAGCTCACCCGAAGGCCCGTACGTGGGCGGGTGCAGCACCACCGGGATCTCCTCGCGCGCGGCGACCGTCCACAGTGGCTCGAAGTTCGCCTCGTGCGGCGCGGACCCGGTGAGCGGGTCGGTGCTCAGCATGACGCCGGTGAACTCGGGGCGCTTCCACACCTCGAGCAGGTCCGTGGCGGCCTGCTCGCCGTCGTCGGTGGCCACGGACGCCAGCGCGGTCGTGCCGCCGCCCAGTTCCTGCACGGACTCCGCCATCGCGTCGTTGACGGTGTGCGCCCAGTCACGCGCCGCGGCGGGTTCGAGGAACGCGGACTGGATGTCCATCCACGGCGAGATGATTTGTCTGGTGACCCCGGTCTGCGCGCGCCAGCCCGCTCGGGGGCCCGGCTCGTTCATCCGCGCGCCGATCGGGCGGGTCTCGCCCATGCCGGGTACGTCGACGACCCAGCCCTTCTCGGTGCGGCGCGCGCTGAAGCCGTGCACCGGCGCCTTCTCGAGCGCCGCGAGCAATGACGGCGGCACGATGTGCGCGTGCGTGTCGACGACCGGGTAGGGCACGATCTCCTCGGTGTCCGTCCGACTCACCTCTCAGTCCTCCGATGGCCTGGGGAAACTTGCTGGTCTCCGACGCTAGGTCCCCAGGTCGGAGGCAACCAGCGCGCTTTGCTGTCGGCGCCGGTTAGGAGTTCTTACAGCGGCCCCCTCGCGCGTGCCGGGCGCGGCATGATGCGATGGCGCGAAGCCCGGCACCACGATCGGGTGATAGTGAAAGGCGGGTGCCCGTGACGGGGACAGAACTTCCGCGGCGCAACGTCGTCGTGGCCATCACCGGCGCGAGCGGTGCGTGTTATGGCGTGCGCGTGCTGCAACTGCTGCGCGAGCGGCCGGACTTCTCCACGCACCTCGTGCTGTCGAAAGCCGGGATCGTCACGCTGCGCCACGAGTGCGACCTCTCCGTGGAGGACGTGAAGGAGCTGGCCGACCACACGTACCGGCCGGGCGAGATCGGCGCGACGATCGCGTCCGGCTCGTTCCCCGTGGAGGCCATGCTCGTGGCCCCCTGCTCCATCAAGACGCTCTCGGCGATCGCCACCGGCTACACCGACGACCTCGTCGCCCGCGCCGCCGACGTGTGTCTCAAGGAGGGCAGGCCGCTGCTGCTGATGGTGCGGGAGACCCCGCTGCACCTCGGGCACCTGCGCTCGATGACCGCCGCGGCCGAAGCGGGCGCCATCATCGCGCCGCCGGTCCCGGCCTTCTATCCTCGACCGGGGACGATCGACGACCTGGTGGACTACACCGCTCGCCGCGCGCTGTCCCGTGTGGGCCTGTGGGAGCTCGCGCCGGCGCCGTGGGACGGTGATGTGACCAGGCGCGGCGGCGCTCTCACCCACGATGGCTGACGGCGGGACCGCGCGAGCGGTCGGGAAAGGACTCGGGTGCTCGAAGCTCGGCGGCTGCAGATCTTCTCGGCGGTGGCCGAACGCGGTTCGTTCACCGCGGCCGCCGAAGCCCTGTTCATGACGCACTCGGCCGTTTCGCAGCAGATGGCGCTGCTGGAACGGCAGCTCGGCGTCACGCTCATGATCCGCGGGCCGCGCGGCATCGAGCTCACCGACTCCGGGCGCATCCTGGCCGAGCGCAGCACGGGCCTGCTCGGCACGATCGCGAACATCGAGCAGGAGATGGCCGACCTCAAGGCGCAGCAGTCCTACGTCCGGCTCGGCGCGTTCCCCACGGCCGGCGCGGACCTCATCCCCCGCGTGGTGCGCACGTACCAGGAACGCTTCCCGGACACGAAGATCGTGCTGCGCTCGGCGCACGCCTCGGACATGCCCGCGAACCTGCGTGACGGGTCCATCCACCTGGGGCTGGCCTGGGACTACGACTTCGACCCGCGGTCGGTGCCCGCGGACATCGAGTGGATCCACCTCGCCGACGACCCGATGTGCGTGCTCGTGCCGGTGGACCATCCCGTGGCCGGCGAGTCCGAAGTGGAGCTGCGCGAGCTGGCGGGCGAGAGCTGGGTGGTGCGCAGCCACCGCCCGCCGTACGACGAGGCGTTCACGACGCTCTGCCGGCTGGCCGGGTTCGAACCGGACATCGGCTTCGCTACAGAGGATTACCTGTCCGCGCAGGGCTTGGTCGCGGCCGGCGTCGGCATCAGCGCCGCGCCGCGGCTGGCACTCGTGGCGCTGCGGCCCGACGTCGTCGCGGTGGACATCGCCGGCCCCTCGCCGCGCCGGCGCATCGCGGCCGTCCGGCTGCTCAACGCCAGCCACCCGCCCGCCGCGCAGCAGATGCTCGACGTCCTGCGCGCCGCCACGACCCCCGAGGAGACCCCGTGACCGCGCCGGACGAGAGCCGCGAGGCACCCGGCATCGACGTCCTGCGCCAGATCCTGCGGGGCGGGCGGATCGACGTGTCGCTCGTGGACCGCATCGTCGAGGACCTCGCGCTGCAGATCATCGACGGCCGCCTGCCCCCGGGCGCCGACGTCAACTCCGTGGAGCTCGCCCGCCGCTACACCAGCAGCCGCACGCCCGTGCGTGAAGCGCTGCTGAGGCTGCAACGCGAAGGACTCGTGGACATCCCGGCCCGCCGCCGCCCGCGCGTGGCCCCCGTGACGCTCAGCCAGGCCCGGGAGATGTACGAGATCCGCGCGAGCCTGCACGGGCTCGTCAGCGAGCTCATCGTGCGCTCCGCCCCGGACGAAGCCCTCGACGTGCTCGACAAGTGGCAGGCCCACCTGCGCGACGACGCCGAACGCGGCGACGTGGACGCGTACTTCTGGCACAACGTCACGTTCCGCCAGGCCGAGGCCGAGGTCGCGGGCAACCACCAGCTGACCCGGCTGCTCGGCTCACTGGGCCTGCGGACGCTGCAGCTGCGCCACGTGAGCCTTTCCCTGCCCGGGCGGCTCACCCGTTCCGTCGACGACCACGAGCGGCTCCTGGAGGCCTACCGCGACCGGGACGCGCCGCTGGCGGTGGCGCTGACCAAGTCCATCATCACGGCCGGGTTGCAGGCGATCGAGGAATCGGGCTGGTCGGGCCTGTCGCTCGAGGCGGCACCGGTACCGGGCAGCGACTAGCACCGTTGCCGGTACCGGCCGGACGCGGGTGACCGGCGCCTGTGCACGGGTCGGGGCCTCACGCACACAGACGGCGGTTACGCGCGCCCGGCCGGCACCGGGCCGGGTATCACACCTGACCGGACCGTTCGATCGCCCGCAGTCCCCGCAGCACCAGCGACTTGCTCACCGCCGCGGCGAGCGCGGCGTCGCGGTCGGCGTAGGCGTTGACGAGGCGTTCGTGGTCGGCCACGGAGTGCAGCAGCCGGCCCGGCAGCGACAGGCTCAGGTGCCGGAACCGGTGCATCTGCAGGCCCAGCGAGCTGAGCCGCCGCTGCAGCTCGCCGTTGCCGGACAGGCTGGCTTCGGCGTTGCGGAACCCGACGTTGTGCCAGAAGTAGGCGTGGACGTCCCCCCGCTCCGCGTCGTCGGTGAGCAGCTTCTGCCACGTGCGCAGGCCGTCGATCCCCTCGTCGCTCGCACGGGCGACGACGAGCTCGCTGACCAGCGCGTAGAGGCTGCCGCGGATCTCGTAGATCTCGCGGACCTGCCGCATGTCCACCGGCGACACGTACGGCCGCCGCCGGGGCGGCACGATCACCAGCGACTCCCGTTCCAGCAGGAGCAGCGCCTCCCGGACCGGGGTGCGGGAGGTGCTGTACCGCCGGGCCAGCTCCGCCGAGTTGACCTCGTGACCGGGCAGGAGCCGGCCCTCCACGATGCCGATCGCGATGTCCCGGAAGATCGCGACCGCGAGCGACGAGTCGCCGTCGGACCCGCGCAACGCGCTGAACAACAGCTCCCTGCGCAGGTCCTCGACGCCCGCGTCGGGCACTAGCCGAGCACCTCGGGCCAGCGCCGCGTCACCGACGCAACCAGCTCTTCGCTCGACTCCGCAACCACCGGGAAGTCCTTGAGCCGCTCGAACGGCCGGCACGCGTCGATCACGGCCCGGCTGTTGAACGCGAGCTCGCCCGGCAGGGTCAGCGGGTCGACCCGGCTGCCCCACGTGCGTTTCATGACCTCGATGTCGAGCTCGGGGTTGGTGCGCCCGCACATCGCCCACACGACCTCGCCGAGGTCGCGCGGGTTCACGTCGTGGTCCACCACGACCGTGAACCGGTTCATGTATGCCGCGTTGGGCAGCTGCGCGGTGAGGTACGCGGCCTGCCGCGCGTGCCCCGGGTAGCGCTGTTCGATCGCGACGATCAGCAGCGACCGCCCGCCGCCCGCCTCGTGCGCCCACACGCCGCGCACGCCGGGCAGCCCGGTCTTGCGCAGCGAGTCGGTGATGATCGCGGACTTCATCACGGTCCGCATGTACGAGTAGTCGTGCGGCGGCTTGCCGGGAGGCGCCCCGAGCAGGATCGGGTCGTCGCGGTAGTAGACCTTCTCGACGTCGATCGCGAGGATCGGATCGCGCGAACCGGAGTAGTACCCGGTCCACTCGCCGAAGGGGCCCTCCGGCCGCGTGTCGGCCGGGCGCACCCAGCCCTCGATCGCGATCTCCGCGTCGTGCGGCAGCGGCAGCCCCGTGGCCAAGCCGGCGATCGTGCGCACCGGCGAACCCGTCATCGCGCCGACGTAGTCGTACTCCGACACATCCGCCGGTACCTCGACGCCCGCCGCCACCAGGTACGCCGGGTGGTGACCCAGCGAAGCGGCGATCGGCGCGCGGCCCTCGGCCTCGAACCAGCGGCGCAGGTGCTGCGCGCCGTGCTTGCCCGCCTCGATGTTCACGGTCGCCGAGCGGCCGTCGTCCTGCACCTGCATGCGGTAGGCGCCGAGGTTGATCCGGCCGGTGTCGTAGTCGCGCGTGACGACCGCGCAGCCCGTGCCGATGTAGCGTCCGCCGTCGCCCTCGTGCCAGCGCGGCACGGGGAACTTCAGCAGGTCCACTTCGTCGTCCACATGGGACAGCAGCGGGCCGTCTTCGACGGTGACGGCGCGGAACTCACCCGCGTTCGCCACCCACTCCCCCGGCTTCACCGCGAGGCTGTCCATGAGGTCCTCGTCGGTGTTGTCCCAGCCGAGGCCGAGCACCGAGCCGAGCAGGCGCGGGTTGCTGACCGAACCGGACAGCACGCGCGAACCCGCCGAGTAGTCCTTGATGGAGTCGAACAACAGGGCTTTCGGCTTGCTGCGCCGGTAGTTCACCTGCGACAGGGCACCGATCTCGAGTTCCCAGTGGGCACCCTCGATCGGCTGCACCTCGCCCTCGCGCTCGGCCTCGGCGAGCCAGCGGCGCAGGTCGGGACCGGTGTCGTTCATGCCACTCCTCGCTGCCGCGTACCGGCCCGCAGGTACTCGGTGGCGGCCTCGGCGGTCACCACGTCCGCGTACTTCTGGTTCAAGTCGAACAAGCTCATCCAGTGCGACGACTCGAACCGGTCGAAGCACAGGTCCCCGATCACGCCCACGCGGTAGCCGCGGCTGCACGCGTCGACCACCGTGGAGCGCACGCACCCACTGGTCGATTCGCCGACCACGAGGATCGTGTCGTACCCTCCCGCGCGCAAGATCGTGTCCAGCGGCGTCTCGAAGAAGCAGCTGGGCCCGATCTTCCGCAGCACGATGTCGCCGTCGGCCGGAGCGACCTCTTCGACGATCGCGTTCGGGTCCACCGCGCGCGGTTTCGGCTCCAGCGCGGGTGCCGGCTTGCGGTTCCAGCGCCCGTACTCCGGTGGGGTGGCGTGGAAGTACGCCACGCGCACGCCGGCGCCGCGGGCCGCCTGCAGGAACGGCGCGGTGCGGTCCACGGCCTCCCAGCCGCGGTCACCGCACGAGCTGGGCCACTCGGCGACCGAGGACACGATGTCCGTGCGCGGCAGGCCGAGCGCGGCGTAGTACAGGTCGACGGCGACGACGAGCGGACGGGACCCGAAGCCGAACGGGGCCCGCTTCGCCCACGACGTCGCCTCGAGCACGGTGAGGTCCCGTTCGGTCAGGTACTGGGCCCAGCCCGCCTCGAACACCGGATCAGCGGTCTTCGGCGCGCTCATGCGGCCGCCAGTGTGTTGTCGATGTACTGCGTGACGTCCGACGGCGGCGTCTTCTTGGCGTTGTGGGCGGCTTCGTCGAAGGCCTGCTTGATCACCTTGGGATCGACCTCGGGCGTCTTCGACCACACCGTCAGGAAGAAGTCGTACGCGTACTGGGCGAGCTCGTCGCTCTGCACGCCGCTGTACTTCTTGATCGCCTTCACGGTCTCGGCCTTGTGGCCGCGCAGGTACTGCAGCGACTCGGCTTCCGCGGCGTAGAACCGCTTCACCGCTTCGTGGTTGTTCTGCAGGAACTTGTTCTGCACCGTGTAGGCCCCGAGCGGGAACTGCAGATCCGCCAGCGAGGCCAGTCGGTGCGCGCCCTTCTCCCGGCTCTGCGTGCCGTTCGGCGGCTGGGTCAGCAGCGCGGAGACCGCCCCGCTGCCGAGCGCGGCGACCTCGGCGGGCACGCTCTTGACGAACACGGCCTGCACGTCTTCCCGCTTCATGCCGTTGGCCTCGAGCAGGTCGGTCAGCCCGAAGTCGCTCTGCGATCCGGGCGAGGAGATGGCGACCTTCTTGCCCTTGAGGTCCTGGATCGTCTTGATCGCGGGGCTCGCCCACATCTCCAGGTTGTAGTGCGGCTCCGACATCGCCACGTACTTGAGGTCGGCGCCCTTCATGATCGCGGCGGCCGTGTCCGCCGCGACGCCGACGCCGACGTTCACGCTGCCGCTCGAGAGCGCGGCGACGAGCTGCGAGCTGTCGTTGAGGCGGTTGAGCGTGACCTTGAGGCCGTGCTTGGCGAAGATGCCTTCGTCCTGGGCCACGTACAGGTCGGAGTAGCCCGCGCCGAGCGCGGTGTAGCCGATCGTGATCGGGAGCGCGCCGCTGGCGTCCGCCTTGACCGCGGCGGTCGAACCGCCCTTGCCGGCGCACGCGGTGAGCCCGAGCACGAGAGCGGCGGCAGCGGTGACCGCCGTGAAAACCTTGGTGTACTTCATTGTGCACCTGCCCAGTGGGTGAAGCGGCGTTCGACCATCCGCACGGCGCCGTTCAGCAGCAGGGCGACGACGGCGAGGATGACGATGCCGGCCATGGCGTTGTCCATGTTGAAGTTGGAGGTCTGGGTCTGAACGAAGTAGCCCAGACCCTGGCTGGCGAGGAAGAGTTCCGCGACGATCGCACCGACCAGCGCCCGGCCGACGGCGAGGCGCACACCGGCGAGGATGTAGGGCAGCGTCGCGGGTAACGCGATGGTGTAGAAGAACTTCAGCCGCGGCGTGCAGAACACCGTGGCGACGCGGGTGTAGTCGCGATCGAGGTTCCGCACACCGGCGGTGATGTTGATGATGAGCGGCAGGATCGCGGCCCAGATGATCACCAGGATGCGCGAGACGTCGCCGATGCCGAACCAGAAGATGATGATCGGCAGGAACATCACGTAGGGCACGGAGTACAGCACGTTGACCATCGGCTCGGTCATGTCGTGCAGGATCCGGCTGCGGCCCAGCACGAGGCCGACGGGGATGCCGACGACGAACGTGATCAGCAGGCCCCACAGCAGTTCCAGGCCGGTCGCGCCGAGGGCGGGCCAGATGTCGCCGGAGCCGAACAGGTCGATCTCGGCGGAGACGATGCGGGTCGGGCTGCTGCTGAACGAAACGTCGACGAGCCCGGTGGCGCTGCAGATCTGCCACAGCACGAGGACGATGACGATGCCCAGCGTGCCGAGCAGCCCGCTACGCCGGCGCTGAACCCAGGCGGACAGTCCCTTGGACTCCATCGCCGCCGGTTGCCCGGACGTGGTCGGCGGCCTGGTCAGAGTTGACGCCGTGGTCATGATTCCTCGCTGAATCTTCCGAAGCTGCGGTTTCCGTGGCGGTGGAGGTGGTTTCGTCGGCGGGTTTGTGGTGCAGCGCCTCGAGGATCCGGTCGCCGTAGGCGAGGAACTCGGAGCTGCGCCGCCAGGCCGCGTCGCGCGGACGGGGCGCGTCGATCTTCACCTCGAGGGCGACGTGGGCGGGGGACTTGGAGAAGACGAGCACGCGGTCGGCCAGCAGTACGGCCTCGTTCACGTCGTGGGTCACGAACATCGCCGTCTTCTTGGAGCTGACGGTGTCGGCCTGCCAGATGCGCAGGAGCTCGTCCTGCAGGATCTCGCGCGTCTGCGCGTCGAGCGCCCCGAAGGGCTCGTCGAGCAGCAGCAGGGTGGGGTCGGTGGCCAGGGCCCGCGCGAGGTTCACGCGCTGCTTCATGCCACCGGAGAGTTCGTGCGGGTACTTGTGGGTCACGTGGGAGAGCCCCACGATCTCCAGCAGCTCCTCGGCCCGCTTGCGGACCTGGGCCGTCAGGCGGCCCTGCACCTGCGGTCCGAAGAGGACGTTGTCCATGACGGTGCGCCACGGGTAGAGCGAGGCGTGCTGGAACACCAGCGACCGTTCGGGACCGGGACCTTTCACGGGCTTTCCGCCCACCTCGAGCGCACCTCCCGCGACGGGCACGAGCCCGGCGACGGCTTCGAGGAAGGTGGTCTTGCCGCACCCGCTGGGCCCGACGATGACCACGAACTCCTCATCCATGATCTGGAGGTTGAGGTCGAGGACCGCCGTGGAGAACGCGTTGCCGCGCCGGGTCTTGTGGCCCAGCAGCAGATCGCGCGCGTCCAGGCACACGTTCGACGAGGTCATCAGCCGACCGCCACCCCAACCGGTCGGACTTCTGGCTTGCTCACTACCGTTTCCTCCTTGCTGATGGCTGCGCTGCAATTCCGCAAGGTGTCGACACTTCGGGAGAGTCTCAGCCTCAGCCCTGCTTGTGTCAAGGGTCGCAGTGAGACTCTCCGCACGAGTCCACCTGGAAAAGATCTTGTCGAATAAGGAGAACTCCTGGTCACGGCGCCGAAGGCGGACCACTGGTCCAGCCAACCGGGATTGGCCCGTTATCGAGGCGTCACCTCAGCGGCGCCGCAAACTGTCGACACTAGCCACTTTGTTCGAGAGGTTTTGCGGTGTTGCGCCGGATCCGTGCACAAGTGTTCCCCCGTCGTCACGCCGCAGGGGTGTCCGTTGTCCCACTCGAGGAGGCCACGATGCCCAGTGCCAACCGGCAGTCGACGCCGGTCGCCGTCGACACCGCACTGATCCGGGGACGGTACGCAGCCCTCGGGTGCTACACCGTCGGCTTCGAGACGTTGGCCCAGGACGTCGACCCGGCGCCGCTGTTCGCCGGGCTCCCCGGTGACCGCTGCCAGTGCCCGCACTGGGGCGTCGTCACCGCGGGCCGACTGACCTTTCGCTGGCCCGATCACGAGGCGAGCTTCGTGGCCGGCGACGCCTACTACACGCCGCCCGGACACCTCCCCCTCATCGGCACCGGCACCTCGGTCGTCGAGTTCAGCCCGACCGAAGACCTCGAAGCCACGATGACCGTCGTGGAGAAGAACCTGGCCGCGGCGACCGGAGCGCCGTCGTGACCGCCGCGGCCACCGACCCGCGCGACGGCACGCGGGTGGCGCTGGCGAACCTCATCCGGTTCCTCGATTTCCCCGTTGTTGTCCGGCATCGTCCGAAGATGCCACGATCGGCGCGGATGATCGCCGGCATTTCCGCGTTTCCGCACTCGACCTGGGGCTCAGGCACATGCACCGCTTCCGTGCGCCCGTCGCGCTCACCGCGGTCGCCGCCGCGTTCGCGCTGGTCGGCACTCCGGCGACCGCGGCGGCCACGCCGTTCACCGCGCCGGTTTTCAAGGCTACGCACAACAGCTATTCGGGCAACGTCGACGGCGCCAAGGGCTCGAACGCCTACCAGCTCGACCACGGCGTTCGCTTCGTCGAGTTCGACATCCACGACAACGGTTACGCCACGGCTCACGACTACGGCATCGGGCACGGCAGCCCCGGCGACCTCGTCGACCACACGGGCAACCCGGCGTCGAGCAACCTGCGCGACTGGCTGAACGTCGTCGGCACCTGGTCGGCCGCGCACCCCACCGCCGCCCCGATCGTCGTGATGCTCGACTTGAAAGACGACCTCACCGACAACCCGTCGTCCTCCGCGGGCAACCTCGCGGCGGTGAACCAGGAACTGCAGGCCGCCTTCGGTTCGCGGCTGCTGCTCGCGAAAAATACCCCGGCGGAGCGACCACGGACTCGTTGCGCGGCAAGGTGTTCACGCTCCTCTCCGGCGACAGCGGCACGCGTGCCGCGTACCGCCGCGACGTCGGCTACCACCCCGCCGTAGCGCTCAACGGCGACGGCCAGGTCGTCGAGGTGCACGACTCGGGCGCGCCGGCGCGCTCTGGTACTGGACCGGCACGTACGCCGCCGACGGCACCGTCACCTGGAACCGCCGCGGCCGGTACGACAGCGGTCAGACGCCGGCGATCGCGCTCGACGAGTCCGGCCGGGTTGTCGAGGTCCACCGGTCGCAGGCCGCGACCACGCTCTGGTACCACACCGGGCAGCTCCGCGCCGACGGCGAAATCACCTGGTCGGCGAGCCTCCAGTACGACAACGGGGAGACGCCGACGGTGGCGTTCACCGGCTCCGGTGTGCGCGAGATCCACCGCAGCCAGAGCTCGAGCCAGAACTGGCAGTGGCAGGGCACGCTCGACACGTCGGGCAAGACGGTGGCCTGGACCGGGAACGCGAAGGCCTCGGACCCGCTGTTCCCCCAGACCACCGGCACGTCGGGCAGCCGCCGCGTGGCCGTCTCGACCGGAGCCGACGGCGCGACGCCCGCCCAGACCCTGTGCTACGCCACCGACCGCGTGAGCGGCGGACGGATCCAGTACCCGCAGGTCGCCTTCGACGAGTACCAGCAGGGCGACCCGGCCGAGCTGCAGCAAGGCGCGCTGTTCCACGGCGCGCCTGCCACGGAGTCCGCGTTCATCACCGCCGCCCGCAACGCCGGAAAACTGGTCCGCGGCTGGGACTTCGACTCGGCGAGCCTCGCCACGAACCCGCCGGCGAACTACGCGGCGACGAACCACCCGTGGGACGCGTGGTACCAGAACGTCACCGCGGGCGCCGCCCAGTGGCGAGCACAACGACCGCCCCGGGTAAGCACCGCAAACATGACGGGCCGGGCTCCCGCACCCCGACGGAGGGAGCCCGGCCCTGTCCCCAACACGGTGCTCACACCGGTTCTGGCCGACCCCGCGGCCGCAACCGGTGCCGCACCACGTCCGGTGCCGCGCGGTTCGCGTCCGGGCCGAAGTCCACTTCGGTCCCGGATCGCGCCGGGATCAGTGCCGCAGCACGACCGCCGGCGTGACGACGGGACGCGGCAGTTCGTCGCTCCCGGCGCGTTCGCCCCGCGCGGCTCTCGTGGACACCCGGGTGCAGCGCTGCTCCAACCGCTCCATCAGCACGGCGGCGACCATCAGGACCACGGGTGTACCCAACGCGAACCACATGTCGGTGAAGTACCCAGGCCGGCAGGTCGCGAACCACCGGCTTACCCACGGGGTGATTTCTCGTTGGCCGGTAACGGGAATCAGGCTCGCGCTGCCGATCTTTCCCGCCCGCGTGATGATCACGAGGTGAGCCTGCGGCGGGCAGCGAACTCAGCCTCTGGTTCTTCGGTGCGCTCGGCGGGATCCTCTGGGGCTACAACACCGGCGTGATCTCCGGGGCGCTGCTCTACCTCGGCCGGGACATCCGCTGAGCCCCGTCCGGCAAGGCATGGTGGTGTCGGGGTTGCCGGCCGGGTCCATGGTGGGTGCGGGGCTCACGGGGCGGCTCGCCGACTCGCTCGGGCGGCGCCGCATGACCCTCGGCACCGGGCCGGTGTTCATCGTCGGCACGCTGGGCGCGGCACTGTCCGGCACGGCGCCGCTGCCGGTGACTTTCCGGTTCGTGACGGGCGTGGGCGTCGGGATCGCTTCGGTGGTGGTGCCGATGTACCTGTCGGAGCTGGCGCCGAAGGAGGTGCGCGGCAAGCTCCCGGGCTGGGTGTCGACGCGGTGGATGATCGGGCTCGGTGTGGTGGCGGCCGTGCTGCTCCTGGCCGGCATGTACACACCACCGGAGAGCCCGCGCTGGCTGGCCGTCAACAAGCGCGACGAAACCACCGCGCGTACCGTGCTGACCCGGAGGCGCGGCAGCGCGGACGCGGCCGAAGCGGAGCCGGCCGACATCCGCGCCGGCGCGCAGCAGCAGGCCGAGCGCGCGCAACCGCTGCGGCGGCCGGATGCTCACGGGCGGGCGGCCGCGCAAAGTGTCCGTGGCCGGCATGCTGCTGCTGTTCTTCCAGAACTTCGTGGGGATGAACACGATCACCCACTACGCGCCGACGCTGCTCATCGACGTCGGGTTCGGCTCGTCGGGTGCGATCCTCGCGAGCGTGGGCACCGGCGCGGTCAACATGCTCTTGACGCTCGCCGCGATGCGCCTCATCGACCGCGCGGGCCGGCGGCCGCTGCCGCTCGTCGGCGCCGCGGGGATGTGCGGCGCGATGGTCCTACCGGCCGCGGTTTACCTCGGCGGGCTCGCGCACGGCCGGTGCTGCTCGGGCTGCCACTGGCCGCGATCGCCGGGTACATCGCGTCGTTCTCGGTGTCGTGGGGGCCGGTGCAGTGGGTCGCGCTGCCGGAACTGTTCCCGCCGCGCGTCCGGGCGGCGGCGGCGAGCGTGTGCCTCGTCTTCACCTGGTTGTTCAACCTGGCCGTCGCGCTCGTGTTCCCGCCGCTGCTGGCGGCTTTCGGGGCCGCAGCCCCGAGCAGCTCGAACGCGAGCACGCGGGCACGTAAACTGATCAGGTGCGGACACGACCCACCTTGAGCTGGACCGGTACGGGCGAAGCGCTGCCGCGCACCGGAACGGTCGCCGAGGTGGCCGAGGTCGTCGCCCGCGGCCACGTGGTGGTGCTGAGCGGAGCGGGCCTGTCGACCGAGTCCGGCATCCCCGACTACCGCGGCGAATCCGGTAGCCTGCGCCGGCACACGCCGATGACCTACGACGAATTCACGGCCAGCGCCGAAGGCCGGCAGCGCTACTGGGCGCGCAGCCACCTGGGCTGGCGCACCATCGCCCGCGCCGAGCCGAACTCCGGCCACCACGCCGTCGCGGCCCTGCGCCGCGCGGGACTGCTGTCGGGGGTCATCACGCAGAACGTCGACGGCCTGCACCGAGCGGCCGGCACGCGCGGCGTGGTGGAACTGCACGGCAACCTCGACCGCGTGATCTGCCTCGGCTGCCGCCGCACCAGCCCGCGCGAAGACCTCGACACCCGCCTGCGCGCCGCCAACCCGTCCTTCGGCGGCACCGTCACCCGCATCAACCCCGACGGCGACGTCGACCTCGCCGAGGACGCCGCCCGCACCTTCACCCTCGTCAGCTGCGCCGCGTGCGCCGGCGTGCTGAAACCCGACGTCGTGTTCTTCGGCGAGAACGTGCCCCGCGCCCGAGTCGAACGCTGCTACCGGCTGGTCGACGAAGCCTCGGCGATGCTCGTTCTCGGCTCGTCCCTGACCGTCATGTCCGGCCTGCGCTTCGTCCGCCACGCCGCGAAAACCGGCAAGCCAGTCCTGATCGTCAACCGCGGCCAAACCCGCGGGGACGCCTGCGCGCAGGTCCGCGTGGACCTCCCGCTGGGCGAGGCGCTGACGGAGCTGGTCGACCTGCTCGGTGACCGGGCCGACCTGCCCGCCTGAACCGTCCGTCAGCGGAGCCCGCGTGCGTCGGCCCACGCCGCGATCGACGCCCCGAGCGCCGCCGGCCGGTCCTCGGGTGTGTGGTGTCCCGCGCCAACGGTGTGGTGCACCACCTCCAGCGCGGCGGCCGTGTCCGCGCACCACCGCACGAGCGCCGGAGTGAGCATCGTGGCAGGTCCCGGTTCGAACGTGACCAGCAGTTTCGGCACGTCCACGCTCCTTGAGCCATTCGCCGTACCGCTCGACGACCTCGGTGGGCTCCCCGTCGAGCGGCATCGCGCGCGGCCGGCGCAGCAGGGGCATCCGGCTCTCGCGCGTCGGCTACGGCCGCGAGTACTCCTCGAGCTCAGCTGCTGCCAGGCCCCGGGCGGTGGAGCCGGGCAGCAGCTCGCGCAGGAAGACGTTGTCGTCGAGCACCATCCGCTCACCGGCGCCCGGGGTGCGCAGCGCCCGGAACAGCTGCCGCCCGTCCTCCGGGAGCTCGGCCCACGCCGAGGGTTTCACGATCGTTTCGGTGACCGCGACCCCGCGCACCCACCCGGGGTGGCGCGCCGCGAAGTCGAACGCGAGCGCCCCGCCCCAGTCGTGCCCGACGAGCACCACCTCGTCGAACCCCAGCGCGGCGAACCACGCGTCGAGGTGGTCGGCGCGGTCCGCGAACGAGTACCCGATCAAGGGTCTGCCCGAGTCACCCATGCCGATCAAGTCCGGCGCGAGCAGCCGGCCGGGAGCGCCGACCGCGGGCAGCACGTCGCGCCAGAGGTACGACGTCGTCGGATTGCCGTGCAAGAAGACGACAGGGGCACCGCTGCCGGTTTCGCGGTGGTGCATCGTCGAACCGAGGACCGGGGTGTACGGCCTGCCTCGTCTTCCGTCAGCGGAACGCTTCGACCGAGTCCGCCGCCCACTCGGCGAACGTCCGCGGTGGCCGGCCCAGCACGAGTTCCGCGTCGGGGCTCACCTTCTGTTCTTCGGGCAGCGGGGCGCCGAGCACGGCGAGCGTCGCGTCGGCGATCGGTGCCGGCATGAGCTCCAGCAGCTGCGCCCGTGCCTGCGCCGGCGGCTGCTCGACGAACCCGATCGGCTCGCCCAGAGCCGCGCCCAGGGCCGCGGCGCGGTCGCGCGGGGTCAGGGCCTGCGGGCCCGTCACGGTGTACAACGCGCCGGTGTGCGAGTCGTCGAGCACAGCCGCCGCGGCGACGGACGCGACGTCCGCCGGGTCGACGACCGGCAAGGCGACGTCGGCGAAGGGCGCGGCGGCCGTGCGGGAGGCGCGGATCGCGGGCACCCACGCGAGGGTGTTGGTGGCGAAGCCGCCTGGTCGCAGGATCGTCGCCGGCAAGCGCGAGCTGCGCACGGCTTCTTCGTACGCCGTGGAAAACGCGTACGCCTCCGGGCGGGTGGCGGCGCCCTGGGACGACAGCAGCACGATCCGCCGCACTCCCGCGCCTTCGGCCACGGACACCAGCTCGGCAGGCGAAGGGCCGCCGGGGAACAGGAACAGTGCCTCGGTTCCCTCGAGCACCGGGCGCAGCGAGTCCGGCGCCGCGAGGTCCGCGACCCGGTGCACCGCCCCGCCGGGCACCGCGGCCGGGGTGCGCGACACCGCCGTCACCCGGGCCCCCGCCGAAACCTGCGCCGCCACCAATGGACGGCCGACGTTCCCGGTCGCTCCCGTTACGACGATCATGACAAACCCCCTGTATCGCTTGAGATCCACAGTGGTCACGACGCTGGGAAGCGCGTCGAGGGACCGGAAGGACGCACCTTTGAGTAAGCTCACGACGTGGAGGAATGGACGCAGTTCGCGGGCCGGACGACCCAGGACGGGTATGAGGTGTTTCACACCGACTGCCCGGCGCGCACGGTGCTCGACCACGTCACCAGCCGCTGGGGAGTGTGGGTCCTGATCGCCCTGCGCGAGCGTGAACTGCGGTTCTTCGAGCTGCGCCGCAGCATCGAGGGTGTCAGCGAGAAGATGCTCGCGCAGACGCTGCGCAGCCTCGTGCGCGACGGCCTCGTGCGGCGAGAGGTCGAACCCACCACCCCACCGCAGGTCAGCTACAGCCTGACCCCGCTGGGCCGCGGCAGCGCACACCACCTGTCCGGGCTGTTCACCTGGCTGCGCGACCACGCCGTCGACATCCTCGCCGCGCAGGCCGGCTACGACGAGTCCGGCGGGCGGCAGAGCGCGTAGGGATGGCGGACGAAGAACCAGTGGCCGCGCCGGCCCCGAAAACCGGTCACCCGCGGCGCAAGTTCCTGCTGGGCGCCGGTGCAGCGCTCGCGGGTTCGGGCGCGCTGTCGGCCGCGCTCTACCGCCCCACCCCGACCGAGGCGACGAGCGGGTTCGGGACCACCTGGCAGTTCGGGCCGTTCGTGCCCGGTTGCACGGACCACGACTTCGACGACCGGTCGATGCCGCTGGTGTCGGTGCCGCACTGCGTGACCCCGTTGTCGTGGCAGGGCTGGCACCCGGGCGACTGGCAGCACCTGTGGGTGTACCGCCAGCACTTCCTGGCTCCGCCGGAACTGCGCAAGAACCGGACGTTCCTGCGGTTCGACGGCGTGCTCAGCGCCGCGACCGTGTACCTCAACGGCCGCCGCATCGCCTCCCGCAGCGGCGGGTACCTGCCGTTCACCTGCGAGGTGACCGGCCTGCTGACCGACGAGGACAACGTGCTCGCCGTGGCCGTCGACGGCCGGTGGCAGCAGGACACTCCCCCGGACCTGCCCGAGTACCCCAACCCCACGGCGATCGACTTCTACCAGCCCGCCGGGATCTACCGGGCCGTGAATCTCTACGGCACCCCGCAGGTGTACCTGTCCGACGTGTTCGCCGAGCAGATCGCCGTGCTCACCCCGAACCGCGCGGTGGTCGTGCACTGCACCGTCGACGCCGCGAAAGCCGTGCAGGGACCGGTGCGGTTCACGGCGACGCTGAGTCAGGCCGGCACCGAAATCGCCACCGCGGTCACCGACACGACCGGCCTGGGCAAGGGCGAGACGACCACCACCGTCACGCTCGAAGGCCTCGACGCGGTGAAGCTGTGGGACGTCACCGAACCGGCGATGTGCGACATCCTGGTCACGCTGTCGGTCGGCGGCCGCAAGGTGCACACGTACTCCGTGCGCACGGGGCTGCGCGACGCGCAGTTCACTGTGGACGGTTTCCGCCTGAACGGCCGCCCGCTCAAGCTCTTCGGGCTCAACCGCCACCAGTGGTATCCGTTCGTCGGCGGCGCGATGCCCGAGCGCGTGCAGCGGCGCGACGCGGAAATCCTCAAGAACGAGCTCAACGTCAACATGGTCCGCTGCTCGCACTACCCGCAGTCGCCGGCGTTCCTCGACGCGTGCGACGAACTCGGCATCCTCGTGTGGGAGGAGCTGCCGGGCTGGGACCACGTGGGCGACACGGCGTGGCAAGAGCTCGCGGTGCGCGACGTGCACGACATGATCGTGCGTGACCGCAATCACCCGTCGATCATCGTGTGGGGCACCCGCGTGAACGAAACGCTGGGCCAGTACACCCTCTACGGCAAGACCGACCAGCTGGCCGCCGAGCTCGATCCGACGCGGCCGTGCACCGGCGCGGTCGCCGGGCAGCGGGGCTACGTCTCACCGCTGTACCCGGTGAAAGCCGCCGGCGGCGTGTTCTCCTTCAACGACTACAGCCGCCCGCCTTCGCGCAACGCGCCGCCGCCGTTGCGGCCACCGCGCCACGGCGTGCCGTACCTCGTGAGCGAAGCCGTGGGCACGCTCGTGGGCTCGCCGTACTTCCGGCGCACCGACCCGCTCGACGTGCAGCGGGAGCAGAGCATGCTCCACGCCTGGGTGCACGAGCACGCGGCGTCGGACCCGCGCTACTGCGGACTGATCGCGTGGTGCGGCTTCGACTACCCGTCGGGCTGGTACCACTCGCTGCGCGGCGTGAAATACCCCGGCGTCGTCGACTTCTTCCGGATTCCCAAGCTGGGCGCGGGTTTCTACCGCGCGCAGCGCGATCCCTCGCGCGGCGCGGTGATCGAGCCGGCGTTCTACTGGGACTTCGGGCCCGGCTCACCCCGCGGCGGCCCCGGCCGCACCGCGCTCGTGTGGTCCAACTGCGACCAGCTCGTGGTCAGGGTCGCGGGCCGGCGGCCGGTCACGGTGCAACCCGACCGGGCCCGGTTCGCGCACCTGAAGCACCCGCCGTTCCTGGTGAACCTCACGGGGATCAAGGGCACTCCGGAGCTGGCGATCGAAGGCCGGGTCAAGGGCCAGACGGTGCTGCGCCGCCGGTTCAGCGCCGACCCCGCGTTCGACACGCTCGCCGTGACGGCTGACGACGGCCAGATCATCGCCGACGGCCAGGACACCACCCGCGTCACGCTCCGGTCGGTCGACCGCTACGGCGCGCCGCGGCCGCACGCGCGCGGCGTGCTCAGCGTTTCGGTCGACGGGCCCGGAATCCTGATCGGCGAGCCGTTCCTGGACTTCGGCGCGCTCGGCGGCGCGGCGGCGGTGTGGATCCGCTCGATGCGCGGCACCCCCGGCACGATCACCGTGACCGCGTCACATCCGTTCCTGGACACGGGATCTGCGACGATCTCGGCGGTCTGAGCCACGAGGTGGGAGAAGCCGCGATCGCGGGTACGATCGGCGGTGACGCCCGACGAAGCAGTGAAGTGACACGGGACGCGGTGACACCAGAGAGCTGGGAGGCGGCATGGCGCGGACGCTGAGCCACACGGACCCCACCGAGGTGACGCTGCAGCAGGCGCTCGACGCGCTCACCGATCCCGTGCGCCGCACCATCCTGCGTGAGCTCTCGGCCGTCCCGGATTTCACGCGCGCCTGCGGCGCGTTCGACCTGCCCGTCTCGAAGGCGACGGCGAGCCACCACTTCGCGGTCCTGCGCTCCACCGGGCTGCTCGAACAACTCGACCGCGGGCCGCGCCGCTACAACCGGCTGCGCCGCTCCGAGTTCGACGCGCGCTTCCCGGGCCTGCTCGACCTCGTGCTCTCCGAAGGTTAGGGGGTCTCGGTTCGGGCAAGCCGGAGACGCACCGATGGTCCCGCACCTGACGCGGTAACGGCGGATCACTCGTCTCGGACGCGCCGGCGCACCGGCCTGACCGCGTCCGACGCAACAAGGCATCTTCCTCACGCGCGATCAGCGGGCATTTGCGAACCCGGGCATCGCCGCCATGCCCCCAGTGCCCGCCGACCGAGGCGGGCACCGCAAACGACCTGGCTCACCCGGCGGGCGCCCGCGTGTTGACCCGATCGACTGCGCACGCAACGTCGTCGAGCGTCGCCTCAACCGAGTCGAGCAGTGGCGTGGCCGGCCGCTCGCTCCCCCAAGTCGGCCATCGGCCATCGCTCAACCATGTTCTGGCACGGCGTGATCATCTGGACGAGGACATCGTCATACACACCCCGGCCACCCGGCTGTTTCCGTCCACTTCGGACGGATCACTCGCGGGTGAACCCGTCGAGCCACTTCAGCAGCAGGTGCGTCTCCTCGGCGCCGAGGGTCGTGTCCTTCGTACGCAGGAGCGCGGCCAGCTGCAGCGCCGTCGTCGGCAGGGGGTTTTCGGCGCTCTCGGCGGTGGCACCGGCTTCCCCGGCGGCCGCGGGGGTGAGCACGCTGTCGTGCACGGCGTCGCGCACGCGCGTGGACAGTTCAGGATCGGTGTAGGTGCCGGGCTGGGTGACCATGTTCAAGGCCACGCCGATGTTGGCCGACATGATCCGCTGGGCGGCCGTGTCGGGGTCCACGCGCAGGCGGCCCACGGCGGCGCAGCGCACCAGCACCTCGCGCAGCAGGCGCAGCGCCTCCTGCGCGGCATGAGGGACTTCGGCGAAGGCCGGCGAGTACATCAGCCGGTAGACGGCGGGGTGCTCCTTCGCGAACGCGATGTGGGTGTCCCAGCCGTTCTTGAGGTCGGCGATCGGGTCGGCCGAGGGCTCGGCGGCGCGTTTGGTGGCGAGGTAGCGGTCGAACCCGTGGTCGACCACGGCCGACAGCAGCCCGTTCTTGTCACCGAAGAGGCGGTACAGCATCGGAGCGCCGACGCCGACGGCTTCGCACACCGCGCGGGTGGAGATGTCGCGGTCGGGCGACGCATCGAGCAGCTTCTCGGCGGCTTCGAGCATCTGGGTGCGGATGTCCATACCTCGAGTGTATCGCAGATACCTGCCCTACGTAGCAATGTTACGTACATCATAGCGTCGCTACGCCAAAACACTAGCGTAAGTAACACCGGAGGCGTAACTTCGGTATCAGCAAGCCGGAACGACGATACGAAGGACTTCCCGATGACCACCACAGAAGAGACCACCACCACCCCGCGCGTCGCGATCGTCACCGGAGGTTCGGGCGGGATCGGCCGGGTCGTGGCCGAGCGCCTGGCCGCGGACGGCATGCACGTGCTGGTGCACTACGCCGGCAACGCCGCCCGGGCCGAACAGGTCGTCGCCGCGATCACCGCCGCCGGCGGGGTGGCCAGCGCCGCGGGCGCCGACGTGGCCGACGACGCCCAGGTCGCGGCCCTGTTCGACACGGCCGAACAGCGCTACGGCGGGATCGACGTGGTCGTGCACACCGCCGGGATCATGCTGCTGTCCCCGCTGGTGGAGCTCGACCTGGACGTGCTCGACCGCATGCACCGCACCAACATCCGCGGCACCTTCGTGGTCGACCAGCAGGCCGCCCGCCGCCTGCGCCCCGGCGGCGCGCTGATCAACTTCTCGAGCTCGGTCACCAAGCTGGCGCTGCCCGACTACACCGCCTACGCCGCCTCCAAGGGCGCGGTCGACGCGATCACCCTGATCCTGGCCCGCGAACTGCGCGGGCGCGACATCACCGTCAACGCCGTGGCCCCCGGCCCGACCGCGACCCCGCTGTTCCTCGAGGGCAAACCCCAGGAAGTCATCGACCGCCTCGCCAAGGTCCCGCCGCTGGAGCGCCTCGCCCTGCCCGAAGACGTCTCCGAAGCCGTCGCCTTCCTCGCCGGCCCCGCCCGCTGGGTCAACGGCCAGGTCCTCTACGTCAACGGCGGAGCCATCGCCTGACCCACCCGATGGGGGTCGCACCCCGTGGCGTGCGGCCCCCGGCGTCACCAGGTGACGGGCACGCTCGACACGCCGCCGGTGAGGCGGTTGGAGCGGACGTCGAGGTCGTCGACGGGCACGGCCAGGCGCATCCCCGGGAACCGGCGGAAGAGCGTGCCGAACACCACCCGCAGCTCCGTACGCGCGAGGCTCGCGCCGATGCAGAAGTACCCGCCGTAGCCGAACGCGATGTGCGAGTTGGGCTTGCGCTCGGCGTCGAACTCGTCCGGGTCGGCGAACACGCTCGCGTCGCGGTTGGCCGACGCGGTGGAGATCATCACGGCGTCGCCCCGGTTGATCGTGACCCCGCCGAGCTCCACGTCCTCGTGGGCGTAGCGCAGCAGGCCCAGCCCACCGGGCGCGGACATCCGCAGGATCTCCTCGACGGTGGTGTGCAGCCGGCCCTCGATGTCCGCGGCCAGCGCGTCGCGCCGGGCCGGCTCCGTGAGCAGGAACAGCACACCGAGATCGATGCGGTTCGACGTGGTCTCGTGGCCGGCGAACAG
This sequence comes from Amycolatopsis sp. FDAARGOS 1241, assembly GCF_016889705.1. Taxonomy (NCBI): domain Bacteria; kingdom Bacillati; phylum Actinomycetota; class Actinomycetes; order Pseudonocardiales; family Pseudonocardiaceae; genus Amycolatopsis; species Amycolatopsis sp. FDAARGOS 1241. The sequence continues at coordinate 3,474,445 of NZ_CP069526.1, read as the reverse complement.
CAGCGCGGCGGCGAGACGGGCGAGCTCGTCGTCGGTGAACGTCGGGTCGTCGGCCTGCGCCGCGACGAGGTCGGACACCACGTCCTGCGCCGGCTCCGCGCGCTTGCCGGCCGCCAGCTCACCCATGTAGGTCGCGAACTCCTCCATCGCGACCTGTGCGTCGCCACCGCTGTCGAGCACGCCGATGCGGTCGGACAGGTCGCGGAACTTCGCGCGGTCGGCGTACGGCACGCCGAGCAGTTCGCAGATCACCAGCACGGGCAACGGGAACGACAGGTACTCGTGCAGGTTCACCGGCGCGCCGCCGGCTGCGTCGTGCGCCGCCTCGAGCTCGTCGAGGCACCGGTCGGCCAGCTCCTGGATGTGCTCGCCGAGCTTGCGCATCCGGTTGGCCGAGAACGACGGCACGAGCAGGCGCCGCAGGCGCGCGTGCTCGGCCTCCTCGTTCTCGTAAGTGCCCTGCGGGCCGTTCAGCACCGCCGCGTCCGATACCGCCGACGCCTCTTCGGGTTTCGGGTGCGAGCGGCCGAACCGTGGATCGGCGAACACCTCGCGCGCCTCTTCGAACCGGGTGACGAGCCAGGCCGGATCGCCGGCCGGCGTCGTCACGCGCGCGATCGGTCCCTCGCGCCGCAGCACCTGGTACAGCGGCGCGATCTCCAGCACGTTGGGCCGGTCGAACGGGAGCCGTGGGCGCTCGGTGGTGGTCATCGGGACTCCTCCTCGGGTGACGGTTTCCGGGCCCGCGCACGCACTGTGGCGAGCCAGCTCTGTTCCTGCTCGGCGCGGCGCCCGACCTCGGCCAGCACGAGCCGGCTCCACGGGTCCTCCTGCGCGGCGGCGAGCTTCGCGAGGCGTTCGCACTGGGCAGCGAGCGCGCGTTCCCGCGCGTCGAGCACGCGCAGGCGTTCCTCGGGTTCGAGCCGGCCGAACCCCGCGAGCCGCGCGAAGAACTCCGCGGGGTCACCGGCCAGGTCGGCGGGCAGGTCCGCGAGCAGGTCGTGCAGCAGTTCGCGGCCGACGTCGGTGATCGTGTAGACGTGCCGGGGCGGCTTGCCCTCCTGCGCCTCGTCGACCCGCGTGACGGCGCCGGCCTCGGCGAAGCGGCGCAGCGCGGGATAGAGCGAGTTGTTCGACAGTGCTCGGCCGCTGGACTCCTCGACCTGTTTGCGCAGCTCGTACCCGTGCAGGGGCTGCGCAGCGAGCTTGGCGAGCAGCAGAACGTCGATCCACATCTAGGTCACCGTAACCTAGGGCTCGGTGACCGATCAACGGCCGAACGGCCGCAGCCGTCGGAAATCCCCGTCAGACGCGCAGTACGGCGGCCCCGGCGAACCGGCCCGCCGCGAGGTCCGCGAGCGCCCGGTCCGCGTCGGCCAGCGGGTAGGGCGTGGTCGTCACGTGCAGCCGGTGGTGCGCGGCGAAGCCGAGGAACTCACGGGCGTCGGCCCGGGTGTTGGCCGTGACGCTGCGGACTTGCCGCTCCTGGAACAGATGCCGCTGGTAGTTCAGCCCCGGCACGTCGGTGAGGTGGATCCCGGCGATCGCGAGCGTGCCGCCGCGGTCGAGCGCGGCCAGCGCGACCGGCACGAGCCCGCCCGCGGGGGCGAACAGGATCGCGGAGTCCAGCGGTTCCGGCGGCGCCGCGTCGGCGGGTCCGGCCGAAGCCGCGCCGAGCTCGAGCGCGAGCTCTCGCGCCGCCCGGCCGCGGGTCAGCACGTGGACCGTGGCTCCTTGCGCGATCGCGACCTGCGCCGCGAGGTGCGCGCTGCCGCCGAAACCGTACAAACCGAGCCGGCCGCCTTCGGGCACCTCGGCCCGCAGCAGCGCGCGGTAACCGATGAGTCCGGCGCAGAGCAGGGGCGCCAGTTCGTCGTCGGCGTACCCGGCGGGCAGGTGGTGCGCGTAGGCCGCGGGGACCACCGCGTACTCGGCGTACCCGCCGTCGGCGTCCCAGCCGGTGTACCGCGAGTACGGGCACAGGTTTTCCGCGCCCCGCAAGCAGAACTTGCACTCGCCGCACGTGTGGCGCAGCCAGGCGACGCCGACGCGGTCGCCGAGCGCGAACCCGCCTGCGGACTCCCCCAGCGCGACGACCTCGCCGACCACCTCGTGCCCCGGGGTCACCGCGCGCCGGCGGACCGGCAGATCACCTTCGGCGACGTGGAGATCGGTGCGGCACACACCGCACACGAGCACCCGCACCAGCAGCTCGTCCGGCGCCGGTTGGGGAACCGGGCCGCTCGAGAGCCGCAGCGGGCCGGTGCCGATCGGGCCCGGCTCGGTGACGCGCCACGAGCGCATCGTCGCGGGCACTGCGGTCATGACCGCTCCTTCGTCCGGAGAACCCGAACGTACCGCGTGCGGTGCGGGACGGCGGGCGCTTCGCCGCCCCGCCCCACGCGGTCGGTCAGCGGCCGCCCCACTGGAAGGTGACGGTGGCGCCCGGTCCGGCGGTCGCGTCGAACGAGCGGTCACCCGACACGACGGTGAACTTCTGTTGCGTCTTCGCGGTGTTCAGCGCCACGACGGTCGTCGAGCGGGCGGGGTTCGTGAACGCGACCGCCTCGATCGGCGTGCTGCTCCCACTGGTGTAGACCACGGAAGCGGCGATGTGCACCGCACCCGGCGGCACGAACTTCGAGAAGTGCTCGATGTCGCGGTACTGGTCGTTGTAGGTCACGGCCTTGGTCTGCGAGTTCACGGTGATCGTCCCGTTGCAGGTGCCGCAGCCGCCCAGGTGCGGGCCGTGGTTCTCGTCGAGCGCGAGGTTCCAGTCGATCGAGCTGCGGCCCCAGTTCTTCATCACGCCGATGATCGTCGAGGAGTCGCCGCCCTCGCACTCGGTCATGAAGATGTCCTTGCCTCCGAAGGAGGCCTTGAGCGGCGTCTGCGCGTCCGGCGAACCGTAGTAGCAGTGGTAGGCGGTGCCCGCCAGCCACTTCCCGGCCGGCGTCGAGAGCAGGTCGTACGGGTACTCCGGCTGCGGATCCTCCCCCGCCCGCTGGTGCGAGGCGATGTCACCCGGGTGCTCGGTCCAGTTGTGGTCGAAGCCGAGGATCTTCGTGTCGAGGTGCGCTTCGCGCAGCGCCGGCCCGAGGGCCTCCACGACCTTCGCCTCCTGCTGCCACGGCAGGTCGGTGCCCGGGTAGTTGTTGCGCTCCAGCGCCTGCGGCTCGTTCTGCACGGTCAGGTAGTCCACGTGCACACCGGCCCGCTGGTAGGCCTGCACGAACTTCACGAGGTAGAGCGCGTAGGCGCGGTAGATCTGCGGCGAGTCGATGAGCTTGCCGTCGATCATCGAACCGGACGTCTTCATCCAGCCCGGCATGCTCCACGGGCTCGCGACGATCTGCAGCTTCGGGTTGAGCTTCTTCGCCTGCCGCACGAGCGGGAGGATCTGGGCCTCGTCGTGGGCGATGGAGAAGTGCTTCATGGCGTAGTCGGTCTGTCCGGCCGGCAGGTCGTCGTAGCTGTAGTCCTGGCCCACGGCGAAGTCCGACGCGCCGATGGGCTGGCGCAGGAAGCTGATGCCCGCGCCGGCGCGCGGGTCGAAGAGGTTCTTCATGACCTCGTCGCGGTCCTTCGGCGCGAGACCGTAGAGGACGTGGGCGGACGAGTCGGTGATGGCCGCGCCGAACCCGGACACTGTCTGGAACTTCACGTCCGGATCGAGCCGGATCGTCGTCGGCGCGTCCGCGGCCGGGGTCTGCCACGGCAGCTGCGCGTCGACCGGGGTGGCGTCACCGGGGTTCGTGAGCCACTCGCGGACGGTCTGCGAGACCGCGGCGGGCACCGCCGGGGCCTCGGCGGCCGGCGCCACCGACCCGGCCCCGGGGCCGGACGCGGCGGTCGCCGACCCGGCCGCCACGGTCACGACGGCCGCCGCGGCCGTCATCGAACACAGCACTCTTCGCAAGCGCGGCATGCAGATTCCTTCGCTTCACGGGGAAAACCCACCGGGCACGGCGCGGGGACGGCACCGTGGCGACCCCTGCTGCGTTGGCGGCCGCCGCCGGGATCCGGCTCGACACAACCAAACCACGCGGCCGGTGACAAGATCCCGGCCGCCGTTTCCCCGCGGTTCAGGCGGTTTGTCCCGGCCGAGTGCCGCTCAGCGGTACCTCGGGTGCGGGGATCCTGTTGCGCGGCAAGGCAATCCAGCCTGCCGAGCCGGTGCTCGTTATCGTGGCGCAGCCCGTCCCGCGAGGGTGAGGAGACCCGGTGAGCACCGTGCGCCACGGCCTGTACTTGCCCCCGTTCGGACCGTTCGGCGACCCCGCCGTGCTGGTGGACCTCGCCGGGCGCGCCCAGGCCGCCGGCCGGGACGGGGTGTTCCTGTGGGACCACGTCGCGGCCGGCGTCCCGCCGATCGCCGCCCCGTGGACGGCCCTCGGTGCGATCGCGCAGGCGACGCGCACGATCCGGCTCGGCCCGATGGTCACTCCCCCGGCACGGCGCCGGCCGTGGGTCCTGGCCCGGCAGGCCTCGACCGTCAGCCGGCTCTCCGGCGGGCGGCTCGTCGTCGGTACCGGCCTCGGCTCCGACGAATCCGGTGACTTCAGCCGGCGCGGCGAGCCCCTCGCCGAGCGGTCGGCCAGATTCGACGAAGCACTCGGTCGCGTCCGCGCGATCTGGACGGGCGAACCCGTGCGTCGCCGGGGGGCGCACTTCCGCGCCGACCTCGACGGGAGCGCGCCCGAGCCGCGCCCCATCCCGATCTGGGACGGCGCTGTCCGCCGAGCACCCGCGGGTCCTCGCCCGCGCCGCCGCCGCAGACGGCGTCGTCCCCCTCGCTGGGCCGCCCCCCTGCGCCGGAGGACCTCGCGCCGCTGGTCGCCGCGGTGCAGCCGGCGGACCGGCCGTTCGACGTCGCAGTGGCGGACAACGCGAGCGCGGCGTGGGACCAGCCCCCGAACGTCGATCTCACCGCGCTCACCGAAGCGGGCATGACGTGGTGGCCGGAGTCGCTGATCAACTTCGACCCGCTGGAGCTGTCGCCGGCCGTGGTGGACGCCCGGCCGCCGGTGACGGCTCGCTCTGCCCGGCCCGCGACCGCCTGTTAGGTTCAAGGCAAGACCGGTTGAGCACCCAGCCGTCACCAGACCGCGTCCGGCCCCAGCGCCCGACGCAGGGCCTGCTGTCGGCGGACGTCCGGCGGCGCCCGTGAGCCGGGAGGGACCCGCCTTGACCGACGACCTCAGAACACCTCGCCTGCGGCGCCTGCCTTCGCTGGACATCACCGCGATGAGCGGTTCGGGAACGACCATCGTCACCGCTGCCGGCGAGATCGATACGGCCGTGTCGGACGCGCTGCGCGACCAGCTCGCCACCGAACTCGAGGCGCGGCCGAAGGTGCTCGTGGCCGACCTGTCCGAGGTGCCGTTCTGCGACTCCAGCGGACTCTCGGCGCTGATCGACATCCGCAACCGCGCGGGTGAGGCCGGAGTCGTGTTCCGGATCGTGACCCAGCAGCGCGGCCTGCTGCGCCCGATCACCCTGCTGCACCTCGACTCGGTGCTGGAGATCCACCCGACGCTCGAGGCGGCCACGGAAAACGTTCCCTCTCCCTGATCCCGGCCGCGTCGGGGTGCGGGACGGCGGCAGTGGGCCTAATGTCCCCTCATGAGCGATCTGCCGCGGTTTCCCGACGGAGCCGGCCAGCCCCAACCGCCCTACTCCGAACCACCGCGCCCCGAGGTGCCCGCCACCGTCACCGGCGCGTTCTGGGCGTTCATCGTCTCCACCGTGATCGGCATCGTCGGCGCGTTGCTGCTGTTCGGGCAGAAGGACGAGCTGATCGATGCCGCCCGCCGCGCCAACAGCGGGCTGAGCGAGGAGCAGCTCACCCAGGCCGCCAACATCGCACTCGGTGTCGCCGTCGTCATCGCGATCATCATCGCGCTGCTCTACGTGCTCTTCGCCGTGAAGCTGCGAGGCGGGCGCAACTGGGCCCGGATCGTGCTGACCGTGCTCACGGTCCTGCAGGTGCTGTCGCTCGTCGCGGGCAGCGGCGGCACCTGGCTGAGCTACCTCTCCGGGCTCGCCGCGGTGATCGGCGTGGTGCTCTCGTTCCTCGGCGATTCCAACACCTACATCGCGGCTTCGAAGCAAATCCGGCGATAACAACCCGGCCGACGGCTGGCGGCTCTAGTGCACGTGCACTACTGTGGGGACATCGGTTGAGCCACCAGCCGCCATGACACCCGCTCGCCGGGAGGGCCGGTGCCGATCGGCTGGGTCCCAGACTTCGGCCCCTCTCCACCACTCCCCTGGGCGGGGTGCGACCGACGAGAGGCGGGCCGCGATGAGCGCCCTACGCCACACGAGAACACCACTTCAGCCGACCGACCGCGTCGATCCCAAGGGACTGCTCCGCCTGCACGTCCACCGTCCCGTGCCAGGCGCATCAGTGGTGGAGGTGGTCGGCGAAGTGGACCTGTGCACCGCACCCCACCTGGCCGAGGTCGTGGAGTCCCGCATCCGCAGCACGGTCGGCGTCGTCATCGTCGACCTCGGCCGCACCACGTTCCTCGCCGTCGCGGGCCTGAAGGTGCTGCGCCGCATGCAGCTGCTGGCCGAACTCCTGGACACCGACTTCTACGTCGACCCCGGCGACTCCCACCCGGTCCGCCGGCTGCTGGACCTCCTGCCGCTCGGCTGCGAACGCCCGGGCTGCGCCGCCGGCCTCACCGGCGTCGACGTCCCCGGGCAGCGGCGGCTGCACACCTGAGCGGCCACGCGCCCTGCGCACAAACCCGCCTGAGCCGTTCACCCTCCGTTGGTTGCCCGGCCGGTAGGGCACTGCCCAAGATGTCGGGATGATCGAGCGCCACCACCACCGACACCAGCCCGACGAGCGGGCCGGGCTCGCCGAAGCCGCCGAGCACGCGGGCTTCGACCTCGGAACCGACGTCGCCCAGCCGGTGGCCGGGCACGAGCACACCGCCTTCGACGCGGAGACCGACCTCGGCGTCGACGGGGAGCCGCCCGAGCTGCGTGACTGAGCACCGGTAGACCGGGCACCGAAGCGACCCGCTACCCCACACATGAGGATGGCCCCCGACCGGAGCCAGGTCGGGGGCCATCGTCTCGTCGGCCGACGCGCTGTGTTCGCCTCTCGGCAGATCGCGCGACGCGGCTCCAGCCGGACGGAACTCCGCGAGGGCAAGGGGTGAGCCCGGGGGACACGAAGCGCACCGACCAGCCCGTTCAACATCACGAGCGGCGATCGGTATTCCCGCTCAGGCGGGCCCGGGGTCGCGGAAGTCGTCCGGGCTGACCTCGTCGAGCAGGTCACGGAACTGCCGGATCTGGTCCTCGCTGCTCTCGGCCGGATCGCCGCCCAGCGCCTCGGCCGGGTCGTCGCCGCCCGCCACTGTCACGTCGACGGCGGCCTCGGCGAGCACGTCCTCGGCGACCTCGATGGGCGCGTGGGCGCGCAGGCCCACGGCGATCGCGTCGCTGGGCCGCGCCGACACGCGCACGCCGTCGGAGAGCACGAGGTCGGCGTGGAAGATGCTGTCGCGCAGCTCCGTGACCTCGACTCTCTCGACGTGCTGCCCGAACGCGGACAGCACTTCGAGGATCAGCTCCACCGTGCCCGGCCGGGCCGACACGACCTGCTCCTGCGCCGCCGCCAGCTCCTGCGCCTCGGGCGCGCCGATGGTGATCGCCAGCCAGCGGCGAAGTCCCGTCTCCTCGCGCAGCAGCACCACCGGGGCCACCTCCTGCGCGACGACGGCCAGCCCCTGGACTCGCACCTGCACCATTGTGGTTCACCTGCTTCCGAACTGGAGTCCCCGTGGGGACATACCCAGTGTCGCGCGTGAGCACGCGTGTGCGCGCAGGCGGGTCAGGTAAAACTGGACACGGCGGCCACGAACTCGGCTGCGACGTCGTAGAGCTTGCGGTTTCCGTCCTGAGAACGCTTCACGAGCCGTTGAAAAGCTTCTTCGGCCGTGATGCGGTGGGCGGCCATCAGGATGCCCTTGGCCTGGTCGATCACGGCTCGAGTCTCGAGCGCCCGGTTGAGCTGCGCCACCAGCTCCTTCGCGTCAAAGTAGCGGCGCGCGCTGCGCAGGCCGAAGACGACGGTCGCGGTGTAGAGCTCGAGGATCTTCACCTCGAGGTCGCTGAACCCGTGTTCGCCGAAGCCGAACAAGTTCATCGCGCCCGTCATGTCGCCGTCGACGGTCAGCGGCGCCGCGAGGAAGCTCGCCACACCGAGTTCTTCGGCGGCCGACACGAACTGCGGCCACTGGTCGCCCACGGCGCCGACCCCGACGCGCACCGGTGCGCCGGTCTCGGCCGCGCGCAGGCACGGGCCGTCGCCGACGCGGTATTGCTCGCGGTCGAAGTTCACCGCCCGCTGGTCGGTGCTGGCGACCGTCTCGGCGACGCCGTCGCGGACCAAGGTGATGCTGGCCATGTCGGCCCCGGCCACCACCTCGACGACGTGCTCGCAGACCGCCTGCAGCATCTGACCGAGGTCGAGCTCCTGGTGGTCCAGCATCGCGGTCAGCGACTCCATCGCCACGGTGACTTCGTCAAGCCGCGCGGATAGCCGTTCCCGGCCGCCGGTCATGTTCCCCAAGCCCCTTCTGTTGGTACGCGAAGGGCGCAGCTGACCAGGCGAGACCCGGGCGCGCGCCACCGATGGCCGCTAGCGCTTTAACGGGTCCTCGACCGACATTACTGCATCGGATCACCTGTCCGGCAGGCGGTGGCACTGCTCACGCGAGCCGTGAACCCGAGGTGTCGAAGCCCGCCCCAGCGGGTATGTGGGGAACATGGACAACGATGGAGCCGGCAGCTCGCCGAGCCACGGGATGCCTGCGGTCGACAAGCTGCTCGACGAGGTGATCGAGCTGCGCCTGCCCGCGGAAACCGGGCAGATCCCGCTGGTGCGAATGCTGGCGCAGGCTGTCGCCGCCCGCGCCGACTACGGCCTCGACTCGATCGCCGACGCGAAGATGGCCGTGGACGAGGCGTGCGCGCAGCTCGTGGAGCTCGCCGACCTCGGCTCGACGATGACCTGCCGGTTCCGCGTCGCGCCCGACTGCATCGAGATCACGGTGGCGACCGACGTCCGCCACGCCCGGCTGCCCAGCGAGCGCAGCTTCGGCTGGCACGTGCTCACCACCCTCGCCGCCGCCGTGTCGGCGACGAGCATCCCCGCGCCCGGCGCCGGCAACACCCTGACCATCCAGCTCTCGCTCGGTCCGGAGACGACCAGGTGAACCAGCAGCCGATGACCCGGCGCCGCGACGAGTACGCCCACACGGCTCCTCTGTTCGAGGAGCTCGTCGGCCTCGACGCGGACGACCCCCGTCGAGCGCGTCTGCGCGAACAGCTCGTGACGGAGTTCCTCCCCGTCGCCGAGCACATCGCCACGCGCTTCACCGGGCGCGGCGAGCCCCGGGAGGACCTGGTGCAGGTGGCCCGCATCGGGCTGATCAACGCCATCGACCGCTTCACCCCGGAACGCGGCCCGGACTTCCTGTCCTTCGCCGTCCCCACGATCATGGGCGAGATCCGCCGCCACTTCCGCGACACCGGCTGGTCCGTCCGCGTGCCGCGGCGCCTGAAGGAGCTGCACCTCGCCCTCAGCCACGGTTCGAGCGCGCTGTCGCAGACCCTCGGCCGTTCTCCCACGCCGACCGAGCTGGCCGAGCACCTCGGCCTCGACGTGTCCGAAGTGCACGAAGGCCTCATCGCCGGCAACGCGTACCAGACGCTGTCGGTCGACAAGCCGGTCCACGACGACGCGGAGCCCCTTTCGCTCGCGGACACCCTCGGCGAAGAGGATTCGGAACTCGAGCACATCGAAAACCACGAAGCCCTCCAGCCGCTGTTGCGCGAACTCCCGAAACGCGAACGCGCGATCCTCGTGATGCGCTTCTTCGGCGGGCTCACGCAAACGCAGATCGCCGACCGCGTCGGCATTTCCCAGATGCACGTGTCGCGCCTGCTGTCGCAGACCCTCGAACAGCTCCGCGGAAAACTGACCGGCGACCCGTGAGCCGGAGTCGAAAGCTTTTCACCACAAGAGTTTTCGACCGTCGTCTAACCGTCGAGCGTTACAGGAAATCCGCGATCTCACCCACGAGAGCGACCCGCGCCGCGGCCCGTTGTCGGGCCCCTCGTCATCTGCGAGGATTCACTTCCCGTCCATGACGAAGGAGTGTCCGGTGGCTTCGATCCTCAATCCCTACATCAGCTTCCGCGACGACGCCCGGCAGGCCATGCAGTTCTACCGGGACGTGTTCGGCGGGGAGCTCACCTTGAGCACCTTCGGTGAGTCCGGCATGCCGGACGCCCCGGAGGCCGACAAGATCATGCACGCACAATTGCAGACCGACAACGGCTTCACGCTGATGGCGGCCGACACCCCGCCGGGCATGGACCACAACCCCGGCACCAACATCTCGATCAGCCTCAGCGGCGACGACGGCGACCGGCTGCGCGAGTACTGGGCCAAGCTCGCCGACGGGGGCACCGTCGCCGTCCCCCTCGAAAAGCAAATGTGGGGCGACGAGTTCGGCATGTGCGTGGACAAGTTCGGGATCGGCTGGATGGTCAACATCTCGCAGCCGCAGGACTGAGCGCCCCGTCGACCACCGCGCCCGGTCCGATCGGAAACGCACCCGAGCGGGCCGGGCGCGTTCGGACCCGGGCGGACCCGGGCGGGGCGATCCGGTTGCGGGTGGCTGCGCCCGGGTAACCGCCGCGGGTCCGCCGACGTCCGGAAACCGGAAGGATGGCCTGATGCGCGTCGTGATCGTGGGTGGCGGGTTCGCCGGGTACAACGCGGCGAAACGACTGTTGAAGACCGCAGGCGACGACATCGAAGTCGTCGTGGTCAACCCCACCGACTACTTCCTCTACCTGCCGCTCCTGCCGGAGGTCTCGGCCGGGCTCCTCGACCCGCGCAGTATCACGATCTCCATTCCCGCCACGCTGCCCGGCGTGCGGCTCGCGCTCGGCACGGTGTCCGGTGTGGACTTCGGCGCGCGCACGGTCACCTACACCGACCCCGAGGACCACACTCGCCACCTGTCCTACGACCGCCTCGTGCTGGCGGCCGGCAGCGTCAACCGGCTGCTGCCGATCCCAGGGGTGGCCGAGAACGCGCACGGGTTCCGCGGCGTGCCCGAAGCGCTGTACCTGCGCGACCACATCACGCGCCAGATCGAGCTCGCGGCCGCGGCGACCGACCCGCAGGAGCGCGCCGCGCGCTGCACGTTCGTGGTGGTAGGCGCCGGGTACACCGGCACGGAAGTGGCCGCGCAGGGGCCGGCGTTCACCGACGCCCTCGCCGAACGCCACCCCGAGCTGAAGGGACAGCCGGTGCGGTGGCTGCTGCTCGACATCGCCGACCGCGTGCTGCCCGAGCTGTCGAAGCACCTGGCCAAGACCGCCGACACCGTGCTGCGCGAACGCGGCGTCGAAGTGCTGATGAAGACGTCGGTGAAGGAGGCGACCCCGGACGGGGTCACGCTCACGTCGGGCGACCGGGTGTCGACCCGCACGCTCGTGTGGTGCGTCGGGGTGCGGCCCGACCCGCTCGTGGCCGACCTCGGCCTCCCCACGGCCAAGGACCGGATCGTGGTGACCACCGAGCTCGGCGTACCTGGGTACCCGGAGGTGTTCGCGTGCGGCGACGCAGCGGCGGTGCCCGACCTGACCCGGCCCGGCGAGTACACGGCGATGACCGCGCAGCACGCCGAACGCCAGGGCAAGCTCGCCGGCCAGAACGTCGCCGCTTCACTGGGTTACGGCCAGGCCGGCACCTACCGCCACCACGACCTCGGGTTCGTGGTCGACCTCGGCGCCGGGCACGCGGCCGCGAACCCGCTGCACCTGCCGCTGTCGGGGTTTCCCGCGAAGGTCGTGACCCGCGGCTACCACCTGCTGGCGATGCCGGGCAACCGGTTGCGCACCGCCATCGGCTGGGCGCTCGCCACCGTGAGCAAGCGGCCGACCGTCCAATTGGGACTGGTGCGCGGGCCGTCTGTGCCGCTGAACACTGATTCGCCGGAGCTGCCGCATCGCCGCTGAGTCGGCGCCGCGTTCCACAGTGGACTGATCAGGCCTTGACCTCGACGGCCGCACCCACGGGCAGGCCGGTGAAGAACGCTTCCGAATCCGCGTCGGTCAGGTGGATGCAGCCGTGTGAGGGCTTGTCCAGTGGCCCGGCGTGGAACGCGATGCCGCCGGCCGCGAAGAACACGGAGTTGGGCATCGGGTCGCCGTACTCGCTGCTGGTATGGACCTTGTCCTTCCACGCGACCTCGAAGGTGCCCACGGGTGTCGGCTGGCTCGCGTCCCCCGGTTCCATCGCGACCGGGCGGCGCACGACGACGCCGTCCTTCAGCAGCCACGCCAGCCGCAGCGACAGGCTCACGCAGGCGCCGGTCCGCACCGCGCAAGGCGGCGGCGGTGGTGGCGGCGGTGGTGGCGGCGGGGTGGTCGACGAGGGGGTGACCGCGGCCGGGGCGAGACTCGAAGCCTCCGCCAGCGGTTTCGGGGTGGGCGCGCGGGGCGCCGAACACGCCGTCACCACCGCCGCCGCGGCCACCGCCAGCAGTCCGGCCGGGTAGCTCTTCGCCTGCATCAACACTCCCGTCCATCCGGCCCAGGGTGGTCAACGGGCGAGCGGGCCGGAAGGTTGAGTCCGTGATCGCCGACACTACCGGGCCGGAATGTTGACGCATCAGCAAAACGTTGGTTAGGTTCGGCTCCCAGGACCTCGCGAGGGAAGTGGACATGGAACTCGGTATCTACAGCTTCGGCGACCGCCCGGCCGACCCGCTGACCGGTGTACAGGTGTCGGTCGCGCAGCGGCTCGCCGAAACGGTGGAGCGCATCAAGCTCGCCGACGAGCTCGGCCTCGGGTTCTACGGGCTCGGCGAACACCACCTGCAGCAATACGCGATCTCCAACCCCGCGACCGTGCTGGCCGCGGCCGCGAGCGTCACCGAGCACATCACGCTCGCCAGCGCCGTCACCGTGCTCTCAACCGAGGACCCGGTGCGCCTGTACCAGCAGTTCACCACGCTCGACCAGCTGTCGGCCGGCCGCGCGGAACTGCTCGCCGGGCGCGGCTCGTTCACCGAGTCGTTCCCGCTCTTCGGCGCGGACCTCGGCGACTACGACGAGCTGTTCGAGGAGAAGCTCGCGCTGCTGCTGCGCATCGACCGCGAGGACCCGATCACCTGGTCGGGCCGCTTCCGCCCGCCGCTGGACAACGCGCACATCTACCCCCGTCCCTACGGACGGCGGCTGCGCGTCTCCGTCGGCACGGGCGGCAACCCGGAGTCCTCGATCCGCGCCGGCCTGCTCGGCCTGCCGGTCGTCTACGCAGTGATCGGTGGCGAGCCGGAGCGCTTCGCACCGCTCGTGGACCTCTACCGCCGCGCGGGCGAGGCCGGCGACCACACCGCCGACGACCTCGAGGTGACCATGGGCGCCATCGGTTTCGTCGCCGAGAACTCCCAGGACGCCAAGGAAACCTTCTTCCCCTACTGGCTCGAAACGATGAAGTGGGGCGCCCGCTCCCGCGGCTGGGCCGTGCCGACGCGCGCCGAGTACGACCAGTACACCGCCGGCGCCCGCGCCCTGTTCGTCGGCAGCCCCGGCGAGATCGCCGACCGCCTGATCTCCGTCGGCAAGCTCACGGGCGCCAAGCGCTACGCCATGCAGATGGACTGGTCCGGCGTGCCCCACGCGAAGGTGATGAAGGCGATCGAACTGCTGGGCACCGAGGTGCTGCCGCAGATCCGCAAGGAGTTCGGCTGAGCGCCGGCCGGTGACCACGCGGCGGCCGCGCGACATCCGGCCGCCGTCAGCAGAACTGCTTCGCTCCCCCGGCGAGCAGCGCCGCTCTCGCCACCGCCACGCGCAGCAGATCCCTTGGCGCGCAACACGTTTCGACCAGCCCCGCGACCAGCGCGGCTTCGGGGGTGTAGGTCCGGGTGCCCCGCTGCAGCGCGGGCCAGGCCGGGCCGGCGTGCCGGCGCAGCACACCCTCGACCGGGGCGGACACCCGAGCTGGCATGCCCAGGCCGAGGCGCCCGCCGGACATGACGCGCAGGTCCGCGGCGGCCGCGAGGGCGTAGCCGGCGCCCAGTGCATCGCCGCCGAGCGCGGCGACCACGGGGGCCGGGTGGCCGGCGATGGCGAGCACGGCCCGTTCGAGCCGGTCGGCGGCGCCGCCCGCGAAGCCGCGGGCGAACACGTCCTCACCGCCGGTCAGGACGACCGCGTGGGAGCCGCCGATGTAGGCCAGCGCGGCGGTGATCCGGTCCAGCGCCTCGGGAACCAAGGCCCCGCAATGCCGTTCGAAAGCGCCGTTGTCGTGCATCCGGATCACCGCGACGCCGTGGTCGTGCTCCAGGTCGATCATGCGCCGTCCTCCCGGGGACTCCTCGAGCCGATCACGACGGGATGTCGATGCCGTAGTCCCGGATCTTGCGGTAGATCGTCGCCCGGGACATCCCGAGGGAGTGGGCGGCGCGGGACTTGTTGCCGTCGGCGTCCAGCAGGCTGCGCACGATCGCGTCGCGCTCCAGAGACTCCAACGGGTTCAGCACGCGCTTCACGACCGTCCGGCACTCGGGCGGCAGGTCCTCCGGCTCGATCACGCCGGCGCGGCGCCTGTGCACGACCTTGCGCAGCACCTGCCGCAGCTCGGCGATGTTGCCCGGCCACTCCGCGCGCAGCAGCAGCTGCAGCGCGGCCGGCGAACAGTGCAGCAGCGGGCCCTTGCCGAGCTGCGCGAGCAGGAACGGCACGAGCGCCCGCACGTCCTCGATGTGGTGGCGCAGCGGCGGCACTGTGACCGACGTCGGGAAGTGGCGCATCAGGTCGGCGTCGAGGCCGTCCTGCTCGCCCACGGCCACGGTCGCGACACCCCACACGCGCGCGTCCAGCCGGGCTTCGTCGAGCACTGCGGCCAGCTCGCGCTGTTGCTCGCGCGAGAGCTTGTCCAGGTGCCGGAACACGACCGTGCCCGGGCCTTCGCGCAGCGCCCGCCGCACCGAGCTCTCCCACTCCCCCGGGCCGGTGCCCGCCAGCTCCACGACCTCGCACGGCGCGCTCGCCGTGGCACCCGAGTGCGCGGCCCGCGCGACGGCGAGCTTGCCGCTGCCGGGTTCGCCCTCGAGCACGGTCCACTTCCGGTCGCGCGCGAACCGCCCGACGGAGTGGCACGCCCGCGCCCACAGCGCCCCGGTGCCGACGATGCCGGGCAGCACCGGCTGGCGCGTGTCCACCCGCGCGGCGACGACCTCGGGTTCGCGCAGCAGCCGGGCGCGCACGACGCCGCCGGCCGGTCCGACGTCGCTGGAGACCGGCGTGTACGACAGGCGCGCGCGGGCGCCGCTCGGCAGGTCCATCGACAGGGACCGGTCCGACTGCGAACTCAGCGCCTCGACCGCCCTGGCCAGCAGCGCGGCCTGGTCCTCGGGCACCAGCAGCTGGCGGGCGTGGTCGTTGAGCATCACGAGGTCGTTGTTGACCGCGAGCACGATGCCCTGCCCGCGCCGGCACGCGCGCAGGTACGCCGAGAACAGGCTCAGCTCCCGCAGGCCGACCTGGTTCATCAGCTCGGTCTCGATGTCGTGCGCGGTCGCCTTCGCCAGCGCCAGCAGCAGCGGGCCGGCGTCCTTGCGCCAGCACGTGAGGTCGAGCAGGCCCAGGACCTGCCCGGAGACCGGGTGGCGGATCGGCACACCGGCGCACGCGAGCGTGTCCAGGTTCTCGGCGTAGTGCTCGTGCCCGAACACCGCGGTCGCCTGCCGCCCTTCGAGTGCCGTGCCGATGCCGTTCGTGCCGACGAACTCCTCGGCGTAGCTGAACCCGGGGGCGAGCTGCACCCCGTCGAGGTAGCGTTCCAGCGGCCGGTCCTCCGTCCGCCGGTCCAGCACGAGCGCCTGGTCGTCGGTGAGGATCACGCTCACCGCGAGGTCGCTGAGCTTGTCCTCGAGCGCGTCGAGCACCGCGCCGGCGCTCTGCAGCAGCGGGGTCTCGAGGTTCGGGTCCGCGACGTACGGCGTTCTGACGTGGTCTGCCGCCACCTGGTGCGTTCGCGACCGCCACCACGACGCGAGGATCGTCTTGCGGACGCTCGCCGCGTCGACCTCTTCGGTGGTCAGGAACCGCTCCCTGGCCGTCGCCAGCTCGTCCGGCGACGAAATGGAGGCGCCTGCGTCGGTCAAAGCCTCACCTCCCGGCAGTAGGGCGCCGTGCGCCCCGGCCGGCACACGACGTCGTGTACCGGTCACCATAACGGCACCGCTGACCACTGCCTGTCTCAAATTGAGACCACCGTCACAGGGTGCGCAGGGTGTCATCTCCTCCGTCCGGACGGCGACGTGCGAGCTGCATCCGGAGCCCGGCGAGCAGGCGGCCCGGCCCCGGATCACCACCCGCGAGTAGCGCGAACCGAGCCGAGCCAGGAACTGCCGACGACCGATCAGGTGGAGGTACACGGCGTGAGTCGACAAAGTCTGAGCAAGGCCCACAAGAAGATCACGGAACTGTCGTGGGAACCGACCTTCGCGACCCCCGCGAAGCGCTTCGGGACCGACTACAAGTTCGACAAGGCTCCCAAGAAGGACCCGCTGAAGCAGATCCTCCGGTCCTACTTCCCGATGGAGGAGGAAAAGGACAACCGCGTGTTCGGCGCCATGGACGGCGCCATCCGCGGCAACATGTTCCGCCAGGTCCAGGAACGCTGGATGGAGTGGCAGAAGCTGTTCCTGTCCATCATCCCGTTCCCGGAGATCTCCGCGGCCCGCGCGATGCCGATGGCCATCGACGCGGTGCCGAACCCCGAGGTGCACAACGGCCTCGCGGTGCAGATGATCGACGAGGTCCGGCACTCGACGATCCAGATGAACCTCAAGCGCCTCTACATGAACCACTACATCGACCCCGCCGGGTTCGACATCACCGAGAAGGCGTTCTCGAACAACTACGCCGGTACCATCGGCCGGCAGTTCGGCGAGGGCTTCATCACCGGTGACGCGATCACCGCGGCCAACATCTACCTCACGGTGGTGGCCGAGACCGCGTTCACGAACACCCTGTTCGTCGCGATGCCGTCGGAGGCGGCGGCCAACGGCGACTACCTGCTGCCGACGGTGTTCCACTCCGTGCAGTCCGACGAATCCCGCCACATCAGCAACGGCTACTCCATCCTGCTGATGGCACTGGCGGACGAGGACAACCGGCAGCTGCTCGAGCGCGACCTGCGCTACGCCTGGTGGAACAACCACTGCGTGGTCGACGCGGCCATCGGCACCTTCATCGAGTACGGCACGAAGGACCGCCGCAAGGACCGCGACAGCTACGCCGAGATGTGGCGGCGGTGGATCTACGACGACTACTACCGCAGCTACCTCATCCCACTCGAGAAGTACGGCCTGAAGATCCCCCACGACCTCGTCGAAGAGGCGTGGAACCGGATCATCAACAAGCACTACGTGCACCGCGTGGCGCAGTTCTTCGCCACCGGGTGGCCGGTGAACTACTGGCGCATCGACCCGATGACCGACGCCGACTTCGAGTGGTTCGAGTCGAAGTACCCGGGCTGGTACAACCAGTTCGGCAAGTGGTGGGAGGCGTACAACCGCCTTCGCTACCCCGGCAAGAACAAGCCGATCGCGTTCGAGAACGTGGGCTACGAGTACCCGCACCGCTGCTGGACCTGCATGGTCCCCGCCCTGATCCGCGAGGACATGGTGACCGAGAAGGTCGACGGGCAGTGGCGCACCTACTGCTCGGAGACCTGCGCGTGGACCGACACCACGGCGTTCCGCGGCGAGTACGAGGGCCGCGAGACCCCGAACATGGGCCGGCTCACGGGTAAGCGCGAGTGGGAGACGCTCTACGACGGCATGGACCTCGCCGACATCATCTCCGACCTCGGCTACGTCCGCGACGACGGGAAGACCCTCATCCCGCAGCCGCACCTCGACCTCGACGACCCGAAGAAGCTGTGGACGCTCAACGACGTCCGCGGGATCACCTTCGGCAGCCCGAACATCGCGCTCAACAAGATGTCGGACGCCGAGCGCGAGGCGCACATCGCCGCGTACAAGGCGAACCCGAACGTCACGGTGGCCTGAGGCCGCACCCCGAAACGGCTCCCGCCGGGGTTCCCGGGTTCGATCCCGGGTGCCCCGGCGGGTGCCCCCATCCCCCAGGAGCGGCGTCCATGGGCGACAAGCACAACATCCGGTTCGAACCCGTCGGCATCGACATCGAGGCCGACGAGGACGAGACGATCCTCGATGCGGCCTTCCGGCAGGGCGTCATGCTCATGCACGGCTGCAAGGAGGGGCAGTGCTCGGCGTGCAAGTCCTTCTTGCTCGAGGGTGACCTGCAGATGGACCGGTACTCCACGTTCGCGCTGGCCGACTACGAGAGCGAGGAAGGATTCGTGCTGCTCTGCCGAGGGCACGCGTACTCCGACCTCGAGATCGAGCTGACCAACTACGACGAGGACATGATCCGGTCCGGCCTGCCGGTCGTCACGGCGGGAACCACGGTGGAGTCGATCACCGACCTGACCCACGACATCTCACTCGTCCGGCTCAAGCTGGACGACGACGCCGGGATCAGGTTCCACCCCGGGCAGTACGTGGACATCAAGATCCCGGGCACGGAGGAACACCGGTCGTTCTCGATGGCCAACACGTCCGTGGCCGACGGGGTCCTCGAGTTCATCATCAAGCGCTACCCCGGTGGCAAGTTCTCCGGGCTGCTCGAGGGATCCCTCTCCGCCGGCGACCCGCTGGAGGTGACCGGGCCGTACGGCACGTTCACGCTGCGGGTCAGCTCCGATCGGCGGCTGGTGTTCGTGGGCGGCGGGGCCGGGATGTCCCCCATCCTGTCGCTGCTGCAGCAGATGGCGGACAGCGGCAACGAGCGGGAGGTCGTGTACTACTACGGCGCCCGCACCGAGCGGGACCTCTTCCACCTCGAAGAGATGGCGGAGCTCGCGCGGCAGCTGCCGAAGTTCCGGTTCGTACCGTGCCTGTCGGACTCCGCTCCGGAGGGCTGGCCGGGTGACGGCGAAGGCGAAACGGGTCTGGTGACCCAGGTGCTCGAGCGGCGGGAGGACAACCTCGCCGACTGCGACGTGTACCTGTGCGGCCCGCCGCCGATGATCGACGCGGCCCTGCCCCTGCTGGAAAGCATGGGCGTGCCCGGCGATCAGGTCTTCTACGACAAGTTCACGATCACGGCCGCCGCGCAGGACTGACCGCGCCCGACCGATCCCACCCGAAGCAGGCCACCACACACACAGAGAGGTGTGCTCATGGTCAGTACGGAAAAGCCCCAGCAGAGCTTCCCGAAGCCGGAATTCACCGGCGCCGAAGCCGGGCTGCTGGACTTCCCGAGTTCGAAGAGCCGCAGCTACAACTACTTCAAGCCGCGCAAGCTGCGCGCGACGATGTACGAGGACGTGACCTTCGACGTCCAGCCCGACCCCGAACGGCACCTCTCGCAGGGCTGGATCTACGGCTTCGCGAACGGTCCGGGCGGCTACCCGAAGGAATGGACGCAGCTCAAGTCGTCCGACTGGCACCAGTTCCTCGACCCGAACGAGGAGTGGGAACAGACGATCTACCGGAACAACTCCAACGTCGTCCGGCAGATCCAGCTCAACCTCGAGAACGCGAAGAAGGCCGGCGCCTACCACAACTGGGCGCCGGGCTGGGTCAAGTTCGTCGAGCGCCACCTGGGTGCCTGGATGCACGCCGAGCACGGCCTGGGCATGCACGTGTTCTGCTCGGAGCAGCGGTCCGCTCCGACGAACATGATCAACAACGCGATCGCCGTGAACACCGCGCACAAGCTGCGCTTCGCCCAGGACCTGGCGCTGTACAACCTCGACCTGACCGAGTCGGAGATCGACTTCGACGGCTCGGTGCATCGTTCGGTGTGGCACGAGGACCCGGCGTGGCAGGGTGTCCGCGAGAACGTGGAGCGCCTGACCGCGATCGGTGACTGGGCCGAATCGCTGTTCGCCGCCAACGTGGTGTTCGAGCCGCTCGTCGGGGTGCTGTTCCGCAGCCACCTGGTGATGCAGGTGTCGGCCCGCAACGGCGACTACGTGACGCCGACGCTGGTCGGGGCCGGTGAGCACGACTACGAGCGGGACCGCGGGTACACGCGTGCCCTGTTCAGCCTGCTCACCAACGATTCCGCCCACTCCGCGCACAACAAGCAGGTGCTCACGGGGTGGCTGGAGAAGTGGGTGCCTGTGTCCGTGGCCGCCGCCCGCACGCTGCAGCCGATCTGGTCGCAGCCGCAGGAGAAGGTCGTGTCCTTCGCCGAGTCCTGGGACGCGTCGGTCACCGGCCTGCGCACCCTGTTGTCCGAACTCTCCCTCGATGAGCCGAAGGGGCTGCTTTCATGACCGCGAGCAAGCAGTACACCGTCGACCGCACCGCCTCGAACATGTGCGGTGTCACTCTGATGAACAACCAGAACGGCTACGTCGTGGCTGAGGTCATGCGCGGCAAGCCGGGTGTCACGGTGGCGGAGTACCCGTCCATGATCCGAGTCGACGGCAAGAACCGCATCGTCTTCGGCTGGGACGAGATCTCCGAGGCGATCGGGTTCGAGTTCGGGCAGCCGGACTTCGAGGAGATCATGTCGACCCACTACGGGCGCATGGTCCACCTCGACGACGAGACCATCCTCTTCGCCAACCCGGAAGACGCGGCCGAGTACATCGACTTCGATCTCGAACCGGTCGAGTAGCCCGCGCATCACAGCCGGTTCGCGCCCGAGGGGGCCGGGCCGGAACGGGGAGCTCCCCCGTTCCGGCCCCTGCCCCGGCCGGCTTCCCGACGAGAGGATCCCCATGTATCGCAAGGACGGCGAGAGTTACTTCATCGTCGACAGCCACGTGCACTTCTGGGACGGCAGTCCCGCCAACCAGGCCAACCGGTACGGCAAGGGCTTCATCGAGTGCTTCTACGACTACCACCGCAACCTCAGCCCGGCCGAATGGCTGTGGTCGCTGGAGAAGTTCGGGAAGTACTCCGAGCAAACGCTGCTCGAGGACTTGTTCACGGCGGGCTACGTGGACAAGGCCATCTTCCAGCCGACCTACCTCACCGACTTCTACGTCAACGGGTTCAACACCACCGAGCAGGACGGCGCGGTCGCGGAGAACAACCCCGGCAAGTTCATCGTCAACGGGGCGTTCGACCCGCGTGACGGCGAGGCCGGCCTGGCCAAGCTCGAAGCACTCGCGCAGCGGTGGAACCTCAAGGGCGTGAAGCTCTACACGGCCGAGTGGAAGGGTGAGTCGAAGGGCTGGAAGCTCTCGGACCCGTGGGCCTACCGGTACCTCGAGAAGTGCGAACAGCTGGGGATCCGCAACATCCACGTCCACAAGGGACCGACAATTTACCCGCTCAACCGTGACGCGTTCGACGTGGCCGACGTCGACGATGCGGCCAGCGCGTTCCCGAACCTGAACTTCATCATCGAGCACGTGGGCTTGCCGCGGCTGGAGGACTTCTGCTGGATCGCGACGCAGGAGCCGAACGTCTACGGTGGACTCGCGGTCGCGATGCCGTTCATCCACACGCGCCCGCGCTACTTCGCGCAGATCATCGGCGAGCTGCTGTACTGGCTCGACGAGAGCCGCATCACCTTCGCCAGCGACTACGCGATCTGGCAGCCGAAGTGGCTCGTCGAGAAGTTCGTGGACTTCCAGATCCCCGAGGACATGCAGGCCGAATACGGCACGCTGACCACCGAGGCGAAGAAGAAGATTCTCGGCCTCAACGCCGCCGAGCTCTACGACATCGAGGTGCCCGCCGAGGTCACCGCCGGGACGGCCGCCAAGGTTCCGGCATGACCGCCGCCACGGCCGAAACTCTGGCCAGCCGGGTGTGGCGCGCGCTCGCCACGGTCGTCGACCCCGAGCTCGACGAGCCGATCACGGACCTCGGCTTCGTGGCCGGTGTCCAGGTCCGCCTGCACGACGACCGCGGCCACGCCGTGTCGGTGCGGCTGCGGCTGCCGACGTACTTCTGCGCGCCCAACTTCGCCTACCTGATGGTGGCCGACGCGCACGACGCGGTGCTGGCGCTGCCGAGCGTCGACACGGTCGACATCGTGCTGGAGGACCACTTCGCCGCCGAGGAGATCAACGCGGGCGTGGCGGCGGAGTCCGGGTTCAGCGGGTCGTTCCCCGCGCAGGCCACCGGCGAGCTCGACGAACTGCGGCTCACGTTCCGCCGCAAGGCGCACCTGGCGTGCCTGGAGCGCGCGGTGCGCAGGCTCGTGGCCGAGGGCTGGCAGGTCGACGCGCTGTCGGCGGGCCGGCTCGGCGACGTGCCGCAGTCTCCCGAACGCGAGAGCCTGCTGCGCCGGCGGGCCGAACTGGGGCTGCCCATCGACGCGGCCTCTCCGCTGCTGCTCGAGGACAGCGGTGCGGAGATCCCCGCGGAGAACGTCGCCGCCCGGCTGCGGTTCGCCAAGGCCGTGCGCGTGAGCATCGAGGGCAACGCGGGCCTGTGCCGCGGGCTGCTGCACACCCGCTACTCGCGGATGGCCGAAGAGGTGCCCTCGTGAAAGCGGTGCAGCTGCGCCGCTACGACCGCACCCCCGAGCTCGTCGACGTCCCCGACGCCCACGTCCAGGGGCCGCTCGACGTGGTGGTGAAGGTCGGCGGCGCCGGTGTGTGCCGCACCGATCTGCACATCATCGAGGGCCAGTGGGCGGAGAAATCCGGTGTCACGCTGCCCTACACGCTCGGGCACGAGAACGCGGGCTGGGTCGCCGAAGTCGGCGCTGGCGTCACGTCGGTGTCGGTCGGCGATCCGGTGATCCTGCACCCGCTCGCCACGTGCGGGCTGTGCCGGGCGTGCCGTTCGGGCGACGACGTCCACTGTGTCCAGTCGGCGTTCCCGGGGATCGACAGCGACGGTGGGTATGCGGAATACTTGCGCACCAATGCCCGGGCCGTGGTGAAGCTCGATTCCACTTTGGCACCGGCCGCGGTGGCGGCGCTCGCCGACGCCGGGCTCACGGCCTACCACGCGGCCCGCAAGGCGGCGGCGCAGCTACGACCCGGTGACCGCGTGGTGTCGATCGGCGCGGGCGGGCTCGGCCACATCGGCATCCAGGTGCTCAAGGCGATCAGCCCGGCCGAGCTGATCGTGGTCGACCGGTCGCCCGAGGCGCTTGAGCTCGCGGGCGAGCTCGGCGCCGACCACCTCGTGGTGGCCGACGGCACGGAAGCCCAGGCGGTGCTGGAGCTCACGGGCGGCGAGGGCGCGCAAGCCGTCGTCGACTTCGTGGGCGAAGGCGGCGCGATCGAAGCCGGCGTGGCGATGCTGCGGCGCGCCGGGAACTACTACGTGGTCGGCTACGGCGGGACGCTGGCGGTGCCGACCATCGACATCATCTCCACCGAGATCAACTTCGTCGGCAACCTCGTCGGGTCGTACACCGATCTCGCCGAGCTCATGGTGCTCGCGGCGCAGGGCAAGGTCTCGCTGCACACCAGCACGTACGCCCTGACGGATTTCGAGAAGGCGCTCGACGATCTGGACCGCGGCCTCGTCCGCGGCCGCGCGATCCTCGTGCCCTGACCGCCGGCAGGTTCAGCCGCGACCACGACCTCCGTACGGAAAGGACAGACATGGCCAAGGATCTGCGGTTCAACGTCGAAGCGCGCCAGCTGCTGGAGTCGGGCGTGAACGCGCTCGCCGACGCGGTGAAGGTGACGCTCGGCCCGAAAGGCCGCAACGCCGTGATCGAAAAGCTCACGGGCGCCCCGACGATCACCAACGACGGTGTGACCATCGCCAAGGAGATCCAGCTGCGCAACCCGTTCGCCAACATGGGCGCGCAGCTGGTGAAGGAAGTGGCGATGAAGACCAACGGCGTGGCGGGTGACGGCACGACCACCGCGACCGTGCTGGCGCAGGCGATCGTGCGCGAAGGCCTGCGCGCGGTCGACGAGGGCGCGAATCCGCAGCTGCTGAAGAACGGCATCCAGAAGGCGGTGCAGCGCGTCGTCGAGGTGCTGCAGACGACCGCCCGCGAGGTCACGGAAGCGGGCGACCTCGCGCACGTCGCGACGCTGTCGGCGAACAACGACCCGGAGATCGGCGACATCATCGCCGAGGCGATGGGGCGCGTCGGGCTCGGGGGCGTGGTGACCGTCGAGGAGTCGCCGGCGTTCGGGCTGCAGGTGAACTTCGTGGACGGCGTGGAGTTCGACAACGGCTACATCTCGCCGTACATGGCGCAGGACAAGGACCGGATGGAAACGGTATTCGAGGACCCGTACCTGCTGCTGACCAACGAGAAGATCTCGAAGGTGCAGACGCTGATGCCGCTCCTGGAGCAGGTGACGAGGACGCAGAAGCCGCTGGTGATCATCGCGGAGAACGTCGACGGGCCGGCGCTGGGCATGCTCGTGGCGAACAACGTGCACAACACGTTCAAGTCGGTCGTGGTGCGCGCGCCGGGCTTCGGGCACCGGCGCATCGCCGAGCTGTCGGACCTCGGCGTGTTCACCGGCGGCGAGGTGATCACCGGCGACGCGGGTCAGAGCCTCGACGCGGTGCGGCTGGAGCAGCTGGGCCGCTGCCGGCGCATCACGATCACGGAGGGCAGCACCACGCTCGTCGGCGGCGCGGGTGCCGACACTGCGGTGTCGGCGCGGATCGAGCAGATCAAGCGGGAGCTCGAGCGCGCGGAGAACGAACACGACCAGGACAGCCTGCAGGCGCGGATCGCGCGGCTGTCCGGCAGTGTGGCCGTGATCCACGTGGGCGCCGCGACGGAGGTCGAGCTGCGCGAGAAGCAGCACCGCGTGGAGGACTCGCTGTCGGCGACGCGGGCGGCCATCGAGGAGGGCATCGTCGCGGGCGGCGGCACGGCGCTCGTGCAGGCCCGGGCGGAACTCGACGGGCTGGAGCTGACCGGCGACGCGGCCGTCGGCCGGGACATCGTCCGGCGCGCGCTGGCCGAGCCCCTGCGCTGGATCGCGATCAACGCGGGCTACGACGGCGACGAGGTGCTCTCGCGCGTCAGCTCCGCCCCGCGCGGCTCCGGCTTCAACGCCCTCACCGGCGAGTACGGCGACATGTTCCACGCGGGCGTCATCGACCCGCTGAAGGTCACCCGCTCGGCGCTCCAGAGCGCGGCCTCGATCGCGGCGCTGCTGTTGACGACCGAGACGCTCGTGGTGGAGGAGATCATCCAGAACCCGGGCGCCATCGTGGCCCCCGGCTTCGGCGATCTGGCCGAGGGGATGGTGCGGCCGTCGAACATCTACTGAGTGGCCGGGTCGGCAGGTGCCCCTCGCGTGGCTCCTGCCGGCCCGCGCTCTGGACCTCGACCGGCAAACGTTCAGTCGCCCGGGTACCTTGCCGCCGCGAATGGCAATGGGCCGGCCGATGGGGTACTCGGCTACGTCGACTGGCACTTGCCGCAGTCGGCGGTCCGGTGCGGAAGGGCACGTGGCCAATCGTCCGACACTTTGCCGGGCTGTGGGAAAGAAACGTGGCAGAAGCACCGGACGTCGTGGCGATCGGCAACCGGTGCGGCCGTTCCGGCCGGACGCCGATCTGACCGGCGATCGGCCGGAGCAGCCGGACGGCAAGTGCCGATCGGCAAGCCGGGGCGCGCGGCCCCGGCGTTCCCGGACTCGGTTCCCGGCGCGGGACGCCCGCCGGGGGCCGCGGCTGGTCGTGGGTACGGGTGGTCGCGGCGCCCGGCCCACGCCCGGTCACAGGACGTACGGCCACCTTCGGGCACGTTCGGGCACTGCGGCTTTGCGGAGGACACCATGATCTTCATCGTCGTCAAGTTCACGGTGCGGCCCGAGCGCAGCGAGGACTGGCTCGGCCTCGTCGAGGAGTTCACCCTCGCCACCCGGCGCGAGCCGGGGAACCTGTTCTTCGAATGGTCGCGCAGCGTTGACGTGCCCCACCAGTTCGTACTGGTCGAGGCGTTCGCCGACCCCGACGCCGGCCGCGCGCACGCGACGTCGGCGCACTTCGCGAAGGCGATGGCGTGGATGCCCGGCGTCATCGCCCGCACGCCCGAGATCGTCAGCCTCGACGCACCGGGCGCGGGCTGGAGCCCCATGACGGAGCTCCGCATCGACTGACCGCTCCCGCCACCCAGGACGGGCCGGACCGCCGCGACGGGTCCGGCCCGTCCGGCGGTCACCGCTTTCTGCCCGGCCGCGACCGGCGGGCCGCGCGGCTGAGGATCCACGCCAGCGAGATCACGACGGCGCCCGCCGTGATGCCCCACGCGGTGATGTCGACGGCCGGCACCCAGGTCACCTCGGAGCCGCGGACGACGAAGGCGCCCGTGGGGCGCGCGAAGAGCCCGAAGCCGAGGCCCTCCTTGTCCGCCTCCTCGTGGCCGCCGCCACCGCCGCCGGTGACCATGGCCGCCGGGATGACAACGATGCCGTCCTTTTCAACCGGCTCGCCGTAGACGCGGGTGGCGGTGTACAGCTCGGTGGTCGAAGCCACGATGTCCTTCAGTCCCATGTGGTCACTCCTTCGGTGAGTCGCTGCCGCCCATGATGCTCGCCCGTTACAACGTCCGGGTGAAGTCACTGGCCACCACAGCTCATGTTGTTAGCGTGGACGCCGCTGACTCGAGGGGACGGTAGGACATGACAGCACCAGCACAGGACCGGACCAGCACCGCGCGAAGACCGAAGGACGGAGTCAAACCGTTGTCCCGCAAGGAAGAACCAGGACTCGCGCTGAGCATCGCCCTCACGACCGCCCTCGGCTTCGCCTGGGCGGCCGAGGTGGGCGTCGGGGTCGGGATGAGCATCGGGCACTTCGTCACGGGGAACGCCGGCAAGCCGCTTTCCCGCTGAACGATCCGCGAAGACGCCGAACACGCTGAAAACCACGGCACGGCAAAGGAATCTGCGGTGCGCCCGGGGTCTTCGCACCGGATCGCACTGTCCCACTAGGACCAGATCGTCACGTACACCGGTGGCCTGAACCTCGACGGCGGCACCCCGCTGCCCGGCGCGCGCATCACGTGCATCGCCGCCGGGGTGGTGAGGAAGTGGCGCAGCGAATTGGCCGCGCCGGTGCGGCGGTCGGTGGGCAGGGTGGTCACGTACCAGCACGTCGACATCGGCGTGTGGCGCGTCGGGACGACCGCGAGTTCGTGCCGGCGCAGCTGCGGGGCCACGAGGTGCTCCAGCGCCACCGACACGCCGCTCCCGCTGGCTGCGGCCGACCACGCGGCGGTCTGGTTCGGGAAGACCTGAATCGCGTCGTCGGGCACGCCGAGGCGCGCCAGCAGCCGGCCGGTGTCGCTGCCGGGGTCGGCACCGGAGGGGTCGAGCAGCCACGGCCAGTGCGCCGGGCTGCCCTGGTGACGGCAGTGCGGCGAGCCGACCACGACGAGCGACGCGCGGAAGATCGGCGTGCAGTCGAGGTCCTGGCCGCCTTCACCGGTGACGTCGGGGCCGAGCGCGACGTCGGCGAGGCGGTTGGCGATCAGCACGGGCAGCTCGGCCACGCGGGCGAGCCCGGACGACGCGTCGATGGCGTTGCCGGATCTTCGGGTGAACGTCTCCAGCAGCGGGTTCGCCACGAACTCCGCGATCTCGCTCGTCACGGCGAGCTGCAGCCGTGCGGCGTAGCCGTTCGCCTGGCGCACCGCGGCGTCGGCCTCGGCGCCGAGCGCGACCATCTGCGACGCGATGGGCAGCAGGCGGCTGCCGCCCGCGGTGAGCGTCATGCCGCCGGAGCGCTTGATGAGCAGCTTGTCGCCGTGGTGCTGGCGCAGCGCGGCCAGCGCCTGCGACACCGCGGGCTCGCTCACACCGAGCGCCTTCGCGGCGCCGGTGACCGAGCCCAGTCTCGCCACCAGGACGAACGCGTTGAGCTGGCCCAGTGTCATGGTCAAATACTCTCGGTAACCCCGGACCCTCGACATTACTCCTTAAGCAAAGGGTTAATCCAGCCCCGGCGAGCCGGACCCGAGCGCTAGCTTCCGTTCATGGACGACGAAGCGCTGCAGGTCCTGCGCGAGGTCTGGCATGCCCGCGGCCAGGACGCCGACGAGGTCGAAGCCGCCTGCGGCCCGCAGCGGGCGTGCAAGAGCATGGCCGCCGTCGGGTTCGACGAGCTGGCCGAGGCGGGCGACGGGGACCTGCGGTCCGCGTGGCGCACCCAGCTCGCGCGCGAGGGGAAGCTGACACCGGGTACGGCCACGGTGCGTGATCTCGTGCTCGGCGCAGACGAGCAGGGATGAGCGAACCGGACACCGTCGAGGACCTCACCTCCGCCCTGCGGGGCGGGGGGTACCTCGCCGACCGCGGCCTCGCCACGGCGCTGCTGGTCGGGCTGCGGCTGCACCGGCCCGTGCTGCTGGAAGGCGAGGTCGGCGTCGGCAAGACCGAGGTCGCGAAGACGCTCGCCACCGTGCTGGAGCGCCGGCTCATCCGGCTGCAGTGCTACGAGGGCATCGACACCGCCCAGGCGCTCTACGAATGGGACTACGCCCGCCAGCTGCTGCGGATCCGCGCGCTGCAGGACCACCGCGCCGACGACGACGCCGTGGTGGAGCAGCTCTTCGGGCCCGAGTTCCTCGTCGAACGGCCGCTGCTGGCCGCCGTCCGCGCGGGCGCCGGCGCGGTGTTGCTCGTGGACGAGATCGACCGGGCCGACGACGAATTCGAGGCCTTCCTGCTGGAGCTGCTGTCGGACTTCCAGGTCACGATCCCGGAGATCGGCACGATCGCGGCGCCCAGTCCGCCGCTGGTCGTGCTCACCTCCAACCGCACGCGCGAACTGCACGACGCGCTCAAGCGCCGCTGCCTCTACCACTGGCTCGGCTATCCGGGCGCCGACCGCGAAGTGGAGATCGTGCGCGTGCGCGAGCCCGGTGTCGAGGAGGCGCTGGCGCGCCAGGTCGTCGCCGCCGTGCGCCGGCTGCGGGAGCTCGACCTCGCGAAGCCGCCCGGGGTCGCCGAGACCATCGACTGGGCGCGCATGCTGCGGTTCCTCGGCGAACCGGTGCTCGACGAACGCGCCGCCGCCGACACGCTCGGCGCCGTGGTGAAAGACCGCGACGATCTCGACGTGGTGCGGGACAACCTGGCGGAGCTCACCTCCCGTGGCTGAGTTCGCACGGGTGCTCACCGGTTTCGCGCGGGCCCTGCGCGAGGCCGGGTTGCCCGTCGGCTCCGGTGACGTGCTCACCTACTGCCGCGCCATGGCGACGCTGGACCCCGCCGACCTCGTCGACCTGTACTGGGGCGGGCGCACGACGCTGCTGAAGCGCCACGAGGACCTCCCCCGCCACGACGAGACGTTCCGGCGCTACTTCCTCGGCGCCGCCGAGCCGCCCGCCGAACTGCGCACGATCCTCACCGAATCGGCGACCGGCGCCGTGCTCGTGATGCCCGAGACCGAGCGGGCCGGTCAGGAGCAGGAGACGGACGCGCGGCTCGGGCTCTCGGCGTCCGAAGTGGACACCCTCAAGCGCAAGTCGTTCAGCGCGTGCACCCCCGAAGAGCTCGCCGCGATCCGCCGTATCATGGCCCGGCTGCGTCTGACACCGCCGAAGCGCCGCACGCGCCGCACCCGGCCCGCGCGCCAGGGCCGGGCCCCGGATCTGCGGCGCACGGTGCGCGATTCGCTGCGGACGTTCGGTGAACCGCGCGAGCTGCGCTGGCGGGCGCGGCGGGTGCGGCTGCGGCCCCTGATCCTCGTGCTCGACGTGTCCGGGTCGATGGCCGACCACTCCCGCGCCCTGCTGCAGTTCGCGTACTCCGCCCGGCGCGCGGCGGCGCGGGTCGAGGTGTTCTGCTTCGGCACGCGGCTGACACGGATCACCGACCGGCTGGCCGCGCGCGACGCCGACGAGGCACTGGCGCGAGCGGCCGCGGCCGTGGTCGACTGGGAGGGCGGAACCCAGATCGGGGCCGCGCTGGACGAGTTCGTCCACACGTACGGCCGGCGGGGCCTGTGCCGCGGCGGCGTGGTGGTGATCTGCTCCGACGGGTTCGACCGCGGCGACCCGGACGTGCTGGCGCGGGCGGTGGAGCGGCTGTCGCGGCTGTGCCACCGGCTGGTGTGGACGAACCCGCACAGTGGCACCGGACCGGGTGCGCTCGGCATGACGATCGCCGCGCCGTACGTGGACCTGCTGGTGTCGGGCCACGACCTGCGCAGCCTCGAGGAGCTCGCGGCGGAGCTGCCGCGGCTCGGTTAGGAGAGCGCGATGCGGTGGAGTGTGGGCATCGAAGCGGACGGCGACCGCGTGTTCACGCGCGAGGAGATCGTGAACCTCGCCGACGCGGTCGCCGCGGCGGGCGGCATCGCCAGCGGCATCGGCACCACGCGCTACGGCGTGCGGCTGCTCGTCGACGCGCCCGACCGCGACAAGGCGATCACCCTGGCCACCGCGGAGTTCCGCCGCGCCGCGCGCGAGGCGGGCCTGCCGCCCCTGCCGGTGGGCCGCGTCGAGGCCGTGAGCGAGTGATCCGCCTCGGCACCGCCTCGGGCTATCCCTTCGACGGCCCGCGCCTGCTGGGCGGCTGGACGCCGCCGGCCGTGCCCGCCGTGTACGCCGTCCTGTACCGCCCCGATCCCGAAGGCCGGCCCGATCGCTACGCCGTGATCTACGTCGACCACGCCGACGACCTGTCCTGCGCGCGCCTGCCGTTCCGCCACCCGCGCGCTCCGTGCTGGATCGCGCGGGCAGGCTCGCGCTGGAAGGTACACATCTGCACCTACGAGGTCCCGGGCGGCTTGCCGGCGCACCGCGAGCAGATCGTCCGCGAGCTCACCGCGGTCTACCGCCCGCGCTGCAACGAAGCCCAATACGAGCACACCTGGCACGAGAACTGGATCGGCCGCAGCGGGTGAGCACTCAGTGCGGCGCGAACCCCACCGCCCGGTGCAACCGCGATCGCCGCGTGCCCGACGCCGGCCGAGCCGGCTCGCGCTCCTGGGTGGGCGGCGTGTAGGTCGCCCCGGCGACGATGTCCTCCGCCATCCCGTACAGCAGCGGCAACGCACCGGCCACCACGCCTCCGGTGCGGTTGATGTGGGACACGCCCGGGACGATCGCTTCGGCGTGGTCGTTGATGCGCGCCACGGTTTCCGCGCAGTCCTCGAGGTTCGTGGCGACGCGGCCGAGCAGGCTGCCGACCCAGAACAGGTAGCCCGCGAGGCCGGCGATGAGCAGGGCGATCTCGACGACGGTCAGCACGACCAGGGTGGTGGTCACGACTTCACCTTTCCGAGCACGCGGCCCAGGAACAGGTGGTGCTCCAGGCCTTCGGCGAGCACGGCGTCGACGCGCGAAGCCGTGACGGGGATGAGCGCGGTGTCCGCCGTGTTCGCCTCAGCGCCGTGCAGGGTGTCGCGGATGCCGGCGACGCGGCGGTCGATCACCTGCACGTAGCGGATGAGCAGGCTCAGCAACGCGACCACCGCGAGGAGCACCACGAGGCCGGCCGCGAGCGCGATCCACCACAGGGTTTCCGTCGACATGGCTCAGCCTCCCAGCCGCGCGCGGCCGCGTCGCAGGCCCGCGACGATGACCTCGGCGTGGTCGATGGTGGTGCGCAGCTCGGTGAGCGACGCGGTGTCGCGCTCGGCCTTCTTGAGCTCGTCGTCGATCAGCGGAGCGGCGCGGCCGATGGAGCGCGCCAGCACCAGGATCGGTACCACGAGCGCGACGACGACCACGACGATCGTGCCGCCGATCGAGAACCCGATGATCCAGCCCGTCGTCACGACAGTCCCCCTTTCACACCGACTCGCAGAAGTCGCGCACCGGCTTGAGGTTCGCGTTCACCGAACCGAGCGCGGCGGGCACGGGCGCCGTGCGTTCGGCGATCACCCGCACCCCGCCGAGCACGCCGCCGAGGGTGCGGCGCACGTGGCGCAGGTGGAGGATGACGCGCAGCAACCCGACGGCGGCGAACAGGATGATCACGGCGCTGACGGCCAGCGTGGCCCAGGCGGCGGCGGGCATGGCGGAACTCCTTTCAGCCCAGCAGCTTCGCGACGCTGCCGGCGTAGCGGGTCGCGCCGACGGCCACTTCGCCGATGGTGCGGTCGGTGCGCGCGAGCGCGGCGGGGACGGGTTCGAGCTGCCCCGCGAGCCGCCCGCCGCCCCTGAGGACGTCGTCGGCCGCGGCGCGGATCCGCTCGAGCGCCGCGAGCACGCGGTTGAGCAGGGCGATGACGACGGGCAGCACCACGAACAGCAGCACGGCGTTGCCGATCCACCACAGGACCACGGTTGCCTCCTCAGGCCGGGGTGCTCGGATAGGGCGCGAAGAACCGCCGGAACACGCGTTTGAGCGCCATCAGCGTGGCCTGCAGGCCGATGGTGAACCCGCGCGCCGGGGCCGCCGCGTGGCGGGCCGCCGGCTGCTCGCCGCGTTCGGCGCGCGCGATGGCCTCCTGCACGTTGAGGGCGAACTGGCGCATCAGCACCGACGAGACGTCGGAGATCATGCCGCGCCCGTACTGCGCGGCGGCGCCGGACACCTGCAGGTCCTGTTCGAAGTCGACGCGGGTGCCCACATCCGCGCGGGCGAGCGTCGCCGTCACGACCATGGCCGCCTGGCCGCGGCCGCGCGCTTCGGCACCGCTCGCGTCGACCACGAGCCGGCGGGCCTCCTCGTCGCGCGAGGTGATGGCCGCGACCCCGTCGAACTTGAGCGACACCGGTCCCAGGCGGACGCCCACGCGGCCGCGGTAGCGCTCGTCACCGAGCTCCTCGGTCAGCTCGGCGCCGGGCAGGCACGTCGCCACGGCGGGCACGTCGTCGAAGAAGCGCCAGACCTTGTCGACCGGCTGTGCGACCTCGAACTGGTTGCGGATCAGCATCGGCTCTCCTTCTTCGCGTAGGCTGCCGGGTCGCGCAGGAACTCGGCGCGGCACCCGGCGCAGCAGAAGCTGTATTCGAGGCCCTCGTAGACCACCGGGTCGGTCACGACCACGGTCATGCCGCACACCGGGTCCACCGCTTCGGTGGTCTCGGCGGCGTGGGTGACGGCGGCCGCCGGCGGAATCCCGCGCGCCGCCCGGATCCGCACCAGCTCCGCGAGGATCGCCACGGCGATCTCCCGGTGCGAGACGTGGCCGAGGTCGAGCCCGGCCGGCACCTGCACGCGGGCGAGCTGATCGGCGGCGACACCGCGGTCGGCGAGGTACCCGAGCACCGCGGCGCCGCGCCGGCGCGATCCGACGAGCCCGACGTACGCCGGCCGTGCGGCCAGCGCCCGCTCCACCGCGTCCTCGTCGGCGTGGCCCTGCGTCGCCACGACGACGAACGACCGCTCGGTCGCCGCCGCCGGATCGTCGGCGAGCTGCGCGCGCCAGCCGAGGGACCCCGCCAGTTCCACGAGCGTGTGCGCCATCGGGGAGCGCCCGACCACCACGAGGTGCGGCGAGGGCTGCACCGGTTCGATGTAGACCTCCAGGGCGCCCTCGCTCTGGCACGAGATCGGGACCACCGTCATGCCCTCGGGCACCGCCCCGCCGAACTGGTCGGAAGACCCCAGCAGCAGCAACCGGGGCTCACCCTCGACGAGGGCCTGCCGGGCCTCGCGGAGCACCGTCGGCTCGGCGCACGCCCCGCCGATCCACCCGTGCAGCTCGCCTTGGGCCGTGATGATCGCGCGGCAACCCTGCTTGCCCGACGACGGGCCCTGCCGCCACACCACGGTCGCGAGCGCGAACGCCTCGCCGCGGCGGGCGAGTTCGCCTGCCTGTTCGAGCACGTCCCAGCCGTCCACAGGCCTCACCTCAGTCGTCCGTCCGCACGGGCGGCGCACCGGACACGTCGTGGCGCCGCGTCAGCGCCTCCCACACGCGGTCGGGCAGCAGCGGCATGTCGATGTTGCGCACGCCGGTGTCGTCGAGCGCGTCCAGCACGGCGTTCACGAACGCCGCCGGTCCACCGACCGCCGCGCACTCGCCGATGCCCTTGGCCCCGATCGGGTGGTGGGGGGACGGTGTGACGACCTCGCTGTGCAGCTCGAACCCCGGCGTCTCCCACGCGGTGGGCAGCAGGTAGTCCATGTAGTTCGAGCCGACGCAGTTGCCCTCGGCGTCGAAGGTGATGAACTGCATGTTCGCCATGGCGTAGGCCTCGGTGAGCCCGCCCATGATCTGCCCCTCGACGATCATCGGGTTGATGCGCACGCCGCAGTCGTCGACCGCGACCGTGTTCAGCACGTCCCAGACACCGGTCTCGGGGTCGACCTCGACCGTCACGATGTAGACGGCGAACGGCCAGGTCAGGTTGGGCGGGTCGTAGTAGGCGTGGTTCTCCAGGCCGGGCTCCATGCCGTCGGGCATGTTCGAATACGCGGCCATCGCGCACTCCTGGATGGTCACGCCGCGCGCCGGGGCACCACGCACGTGGAAGCGGCCGAGTTCCCACTCCAGGTCCTCTTCGGACACTTCGAGCAGGTGCGCCGCGAGCCTGCGCGCCTTGGCCCGCACCTTGCGCGACACCATGGAGATCGCCGCGCCGGCGACGGGCGTGCTGCGCGAGGCGTAGGTGCCCATGCCGAAGGGCGCGGTGTCGGTGTCGCCTTCCTCCACCGTCACGTCGTCGGCCGGGATGCCCAGCTCGTGGCTCACGATCTGGGCCCACGTGGTCTCGTGGCCCTGGCCCTGGCTCTTCGCCCCGACACGCAGCAGCGCCTTGCCGGTCACGTGCACGCGCAGCTCGGCGGAGTCGAACATCTTGATGCCCAGGATGTCGTACTCGCGGCTGTTGCCGGCACCCAGCGGTTCGGTCATCGTGGAGATCCCGATGCCGAGGCGGCGCCCGCGGCTGCGCGCTTCTTCCTTCTGCCGCAGGAAGTCCTCGTAGCCGACGGCCCGCAGCCCGACGTCGAGGCACGCTTCGGGCTGACCCGAATCGACGAGGAACCCGAACGGCGTGCGGTACGGGAACGCGTCGGCGCACACGAAGTTGCGCCGCCGGAACTCCGCCGGGTCCAGGCCGAGGTCCTTCGCGGCCTGGTGGACCATGCGCTCCTGGAAGAACATCGCCTCGGTGACGCGGAACGAGCAGCGGTACGCGACACCACCGGGAGCCTTGTTGCTGTACGTGCCGCGCGCGGTCAGGTGCGCGGCCGGGACGTCGTAGCAGGCGAACGCCGAGTGCAGCAACCCGATCTTGAACTTGCTGGGCTGCGCGTCGGCGAAGAACGCGCCGTGGTCGGCGTCGGCGTGCATGCGGACGCCGAGGATCTTGCCGTCGGCGCGCAGGGCCAGCTCGCCGTCGAGGTACATGTCGCGGGCGAAGCCGGTGGAGATCAGGTTGCCGGACTTGTCCTCGATCCACTTCACCGGGCGCTCCAGCAGGATGGAGCACAGGATCGAGCAGACGTAGCCCGGGTACACGGGCACCTTGTTGCCGAACCCGCCGCCGATGTCCGGCGAGATGATGCGGATCAGGTGCTCGGGCAGCTCGGCCACCATCGCCACGGCGGCGCGGATGATGTGCGGCGCCTGCGTGGTCATGTAGACGGTGAGCTTCTGCGTCGCGCGGTCGAAGTCCGCGACCGAACCGCAGCACTCGATGGGCGAGGGGTGCGAACGCGGGTAGTGCAGCCGCAGCTTCGAAATCACGTCGGCCCGCTCGAACGCCGCGTCGGTGCCGGCGCGGTCGCCGACCTCCCAGCGGTACACGATGTTCTCGGTCTGGCCGGCCTTGTCGTCGCGGATCACGGGCGCGTCGCCGGCCACGGCTTGCTCGGGGTTCACGATCACCGGCAGTGGCTCGTACTCGACGTCGATGGCCTCGCACGCGTCCTTGGCGATGTAGGGGTCGTCGGCGACGACGCACGCGACTTCCTGGCCCTGGAAGCGAACCTTGTCCGTGGCAAGCACAGCCTGGGTGTCGTAGGACAGCGTGGGCATCCACGCGAGGTTGCGCGTCGCCGCCATCTCGCCGGTGAGCACGAGCCGCACCCCCGGGATCTCCCACGCCCGGCTCGCGTCGATCGACTTGATGCGCGCGTGCGCGAGCGGGCTGCGCAGGATCTCCATGTGCAGCATGCCGGGCAGCACGATGTCGTCGGTGTAGTTCCCCCGGCCGCGGATGAACCGGTTGTCCTCCACGCGCTTGCGGCTCGCGCCGACCCCGCCGATCTTGTTCTCGTCCAACGCCTGCGACACGTCGATCCTCCTATTCGGACCGCAGCTTGGCGGCGGCCCACAGCACCGACTTCACGATGTTCTGATACCCCGTGCACCGGCACAGGTTCCCCGAGAGCGCCCAGCGGACGTCCTCTTCGGACGGATTCGGGTTCTCGTCGAGCAGCGCCTTGGCCGAGAGCATCATCCCCGGCGTGCAGAAGCCGCACTGCAGCCCGTGTTCCTGCCGGAATCCCTCCTGCAGTGGGTGCAGCTCGCTCGCCGTGGCGAGCCCTTCGACGGTCATCACGTCATGGCCGTCGGCCTGCACCGCGAGCATCGTGCACGACTTCACCGCGCGCCCGTCGACGAGCACGGTGCACGCGCCGCAGTTGGTGGTGTCGCAGCCCATGTGGGTGCCGGTGAGCCGCAGGCCCTGGCGCAGCAGGTGCGCGAGCAGCAGCCGCGGTTCGCACTCGACCACGTGGCGCTCGCCGTTGACCGTGACCGTGATCCGGCGGATGGGGACGTCGCCGGTCGCTTCGTCGTGGATCTCGTGGACGCTCGTCATGCCGCTTCCTCCCCGGTGCCGGCCAGCGCGCGCACGACGAAGGTGCGCACCAGGTGCCGTTTGAACCCGGCCGTGCCACGGTGGTCGGTCTTCGGGCGCGCGGCAGCCGCGGCCAGTTCGGCGGCGTGCGCGACGCTGTCGGGGGTCAGTGGGCCCCCGACGAGCGCGTGTTCCGCGTCGGTGGCCTCGATCGTCGAGCTGCCCACGCCCGTGAGCGCGATACCGGCGCGGGTGACCGTGCCGGCGCGGGTCTCGACCGCCACGGCGACCCCGACCGTCGCGAAGTCGCCGACGCGGCGCTCCAGCTTGAGGTAACCACCCGCAGGCGTGCCGCGGGGTGCGGGGATGACCGCCTCGACGGCGATCTCGTCGGGCGCGAGCGCGTTCTGGAACGGCCCGAGCACGAAATCGCGCGCCGCGATCGTCCGCCGTCCGGCCGGGCCTTCCGCGACGACCGACCCGTCGAGCGCGAGCACCACCGACGCCCAGTCGCCCTGCGGGTCGGCGTGGCACAGCGAGCCGACGAGCGTGCCGCGGTTGCGCACGATCGGGTCGGCCACGAGCGGCGCGGCGGCGGCCATCGTCGGCTGCGCGGACTTGAGCAGCGCGGAGCGTTCGAGATCCGCGTGCCGGCACAGCGCGCCGACGTGGAGGTTGCCGTCGGCGTCGATTTCGTGGTGGGCCAGGCCGCGGATGTTGTTGATGTCCACGACGAGCGAGGGCGAGGCGAACCGCAGCTTCATCAGCGGCACGAGGCTCTGCCCGCCCGCGAGTACCTTGGCCTCGTCGCCGCCGGAGTGCAGCAGGTCGAGCGCTTCGGCGAGCGAACGGGGAGCTTCGTAGCGGAACCGGGACGGGTACACGCGGCCCTCCTCAGGCGGTCTCGGGAGGTTCGGCCACGGCCGTGGGGAGGGTGTCCTCCTCGGGGTCGGGGCGCGGGCGCTGGTGCGGCGGCCACGGACCGGCGACCGGGCGACCCGCCACCTTCAGGAAGTCCACGAACTCGGGCCAGGCCCGCACGGTCGGGCTGTGTCCCGCCCCGGGCCGTTCGTCCGGTGCGTCCTCCACGAGCTCGTACAGCCGGGGGTTGCCGCGGCTGTGCCCGTCGGACTCGATCCGCATGACGCGCACCTGCTTCCGCCGTTGGTCAGGTGCGGTGATGCTCCCCCGGGACGGCGGGCCGGACAATCCGGGATTAACCCTTTGCTTAACCCCGCGCGGACCTGCGCGGAACCGGTCCCCGGGGCCGTTGCCACTCCGACCGGAAGCAGGCAGAGCCCGGGCACTGCGCAACCATCGCTGCGCAAGCCGGATAGGCGTGGCTGTGGTCGGATCGGCAACGAACGGCGCAGTAGGCCATCGGTTAATCCGCTGTTGCGGCGCCCGCGCGCGACGGGGACGATCGATCGTTATGCAGGTGCCGGCGCAGTTCGAGTACGAGCGGGCCTCGAGCGTCGAGCACGCGCTGGCGCTGCTGGCCAAGTACGGCCCGGAAAGCCGCGTGATCGCGGGCGGGCACAGCCTGATCCCGATGATGAAGCTGCGGCTGGCCCGGCCGGAGGCGCTCGTCGACGTCAACGAGCTCACGGAGCTGACGGGTATCGGGGTCGCCGGCGGCGAGCTGCGCATCGGCGCGCTCGTGCGGCACGCGGAGCTGCTGGCGTCGGACGAAGCCGGTGCACTGTTCCCGATCCTGCCCGACGCCGAGTGCGTGATCGCCGATCCGATCGTGCGCAACCGCGGCACCGTCGGCGGCTCACTGTGCCAGGCGGATCCGTCGGAGGACCTCTCCGCCGCGTTCGCCGCCGTGCACGCGAACGCCGTGATCCGCAGCGAGGAGGGCACGCGAACGGTGCCGGTGCGCGAGTTTTTCAGCGGTCCCTACAGCACGGTCGTCGGACCCGCCGAGCTGCTGGTGGAGCTGCGGCTGCCGATCCGCGAAGGCGGCGGGAGCGCGTACGCGAAGGTCGGCCGCCGCGCGGGCGACTGGGCGGTCGCGGCCGCCGGCGCGTCACTCGTGCTGGAGGGTGATGACGTGGCCGAGGCCGGCATCGGGCTCACCGCGGTGGGCGCGCCGCGGTTCGTCGCGGCCGAGGCCGAGGACTTCCTGCGCGGCGGCGGCGCGACGGCGGAGCGGTTCGAGAAGGCGGGGCTCATCGCGGCCGAGCACTGCTCCCCCGCAGCCGACCAGCGCGGCCCGGTGGACTACAAGCGACACCTCGTCGCGACGCTCACGACCCGTGCGCTGAACCGGGCCAAGGAGAGGGCGGTCGCGTGGAGATCACGGTGACGGTCAACGGCGAAACCCACCGCCGCACGGTCGAACCACGCCTGCTGCTCGTGCACTTCCTGCGCGACGACCTCGGGCTCACCGGCACCCACTGGGGCTGCGACACCTCCAACTGCGGCACGTGCGTGGTGTGGCTCGACGACCTGCCGGTGAAGTCGTGCACGGTGCTCGCCGCGATGGCCGACGGCAAGCGCGTGCGCACGGTCGAGGACCTCGGCCAGGGCGCCGCGCTCGACCCGGTGCAGCAGGGTTTCGTGGCGTGTCACGGGATCCAGTGCGGGTTCTGCACGCCCGGCATGCTGATGACCGCGCGCTGGCTGCTCGACCACGATCCGGATCCGAGCGAGACCGTGATCCGCGAAGCGATCTCCGGGCAGCTGTGCCGCTGCACCGGCTACGAGAACATCATCCGCTCGATCCGCTGGGCGGCCGAGCACCCGGACGGAGCACCGGCATGACGTATGGCTCGTTGCCGCGCAAGGAAGACGCGCGGTTCGTGCGCGGGCGCGGCACGTTCGTCGACGACCTCGTGCTGCCCGGGATGCTCCACGGCGCGATCCTGCGCAGCCCGCACGCGCACGCGCGTCTGGTGTCGGTGGACACGAGCGCGGCCGAGGCGCACCCCAAGGTCCGCGCGGTTCTCACGGGCGAGGACCTGGCCGCGCGCGGGATGGCGTGGATGCCGACGCTCTCGCACGACGTCCAGGCCGTGCTCGCCACCGACAAGGTCCGCTTCCAGGGCCAGGAGATCGCGTTCGTCGTAGCCGAAGACCGCTACGCCGCGCGCGACGCGCTGGAGCTGATCGACATCGAGTACGAACCGCTGCCGGTGGTCGTCGACGCGCCGGCCGCGCTCGCGCCCGGCGCCGCCGTGATCCGCGACGACCTCGGCAAGACCGACAACCACGTGTTCGACTGGGCCGCCGGTGACGCCGAGGCGACCGAGGCCGCGTTCGCCACGGCGGACGTGGTGGCACGTCAGGACATGCTCTACCCGCGCGTGCACCCGGCGCCGCTGGAGACGTGCGGCGCGGTGGCGGACGTCGACGCGATCACCGGCAAGCTCACCGTGTGGGCCACCGCGCAGGCACCGCACGCGCACCGGCTGCTGTACTCGCGGGTCACCGGGCTGCCCGAGCACCGGATCCGCATCGTCGCGCCCGACATCGGCGGCGGGTTCGGCAACAAGGTCGGCATGTACCCCGGTTACCTGTGCGCCGTCGTGGGCTCGATGGTGACCGGGCGGCCGGTGAAGTGGACCGAGGACCGCTCCGAGAACCTGATGAGCACCGCCTTCGCCCGCGACTACCACATGAGCGGCGAGATCGCGGCGACGCGCGAGGGCAGGCTGCTGGGGCTGCGTGTGCGGGTGCTCGCCGACCACGGCGCGTTCAACGGCACCGCGCAGCCCGCGAAGTTCCCGGCCGGGTTCTTCCACGTCTTCACCGGGTCCTACGACCTGCCTGCCGCGCACTGCTCGGTCACCGGCGTGTACACGAACAAGGCGCCGGGCGGCGTCGCGTACGCGTGCTCGTTCCGGATCACCGAGGCGGTCTACGTCGTCGAGCGGATGATGGACGTGCTCGCCCGCGAACTCGGGATGGACCCCGCCGAGCTGCGGATGCGCAACCTGCTGCGCCCGCACCAGTTCCCCTACACGTGCGCCACCGGCTGGCAGTACGACTCGGGCGACTACCCGCGCGCGCTGGAACTGGTGAAAGAACTGGCGGGCTACGACGGACTGCGCCGCGAGCAAGCGGCCAGGCGCGAGCGTGGCGAGCTGATGGGCATCGGGCTCAGCTTCTTCACCGAGGCCGTCGGCGCGGGCCCGCGCGAGCACATGGACATCCTGGGTTTCGGCATGGCCGACGGCGCCGAGTTGCGCGTGCACCCGACCGGCTCGGCCGTGCTGCGGCTTTCCTGCATGTCCCAGGGACAGGGCCACGAGACGACGTTCGCACAGCTCGTGTCACACGAGCTCGGCATCCCGCCGGACGAGGTCGAGGTCGTGCAGGGCGACACCGACCACACGCCGTTCGGCCTCGGCACCTACGGTTCCCGCTCGACCCCGGTGTCCGGCGCGGCCGCGGTGACGGTGGCGCGCAAGGTCCGCGAACGCGCGCGGCAAGTCGCGTCGGCGATGCTCGAGGTGAGCCCGGACGACCTCGAGTGGGAGCGCGGGCGCTGGTTCGTGCGCGGCGTGCCGGACCGCGGGCACACGATCCGCGAGATCGCGCTGGCCGCCCACTCCGACCTGGCCCTGCCCGACGGCGTCGAGGGCCAGCTCGACGCGAGCAGCGTGTACAGCCCGCCCAACCTGACCTACCCGTTCGGGGCCTACCTGTGCGTGGTCGACGTCGACGCCGGCACGGGCCAGGTGCGGGTGCGCCGGTTCGTCGCCGTAGACGACTGCGGTGTGCGCATCAACCCGATGATAGTCGCGGGCCAGGTCCACCGTGGGCTCGCCGACGGCATCGGCATGGCGCTGATGGAGCTCGTGGCTTTCGACGCGTACGGCAACCACCTCGGCGGGTCGTTCATGGACTACCTGCTGCCGACGGCGCTGGAGTGCCCGTCGTGGGAGTTGGGCGAGACCGTCACGCCGTCGCCGCACCACCCGATCGGCGCCAAGGGCATCGGCGAATCGGCCACGGTCGGCTCACCCGCCGCCGTCGTCAACGCGGTCGTGGACGCGCTGGCGCCCTTCGGCGTGCGCCACGCCGACATGCCGCTCACGCCGGCCGCGGTGTGGCGGGCCATGAAGGGCGCCCCGCTGCGCGCCGACCTGGCGATTTCCTGAGCACCTGAACCGGCGCGGCGCCGGATCCGTATTCCTCGCAGGGGACGCGGAAAGGAGCTGTCATGACCGCGACACCGATCACGGGCCGGGCGCTCGCCATGCTGCGAGCCGTCGCCCAGGGCCGCGCCGAGCTGGCCGGCGGCCGCGAACCCGACCTGCGCGTCGACGGCTTGCAGTGCACCGACCAGGCGACGGCCCACCACCTC
Source organism: Amycolatopsis sp. FDAARGOS 1241 (assembly GCF_016889705.1). Lineage (NCBI taxonomy): Bacteria > Bacillati > Actinomycetota > Actinomycetes > Pseudonocardiales > Pseudonocardiaceae > Amycolatopsis > Amycolatopsis sp. FDAARGOS 1241. The sequence goes on along the minus strand of NZ_CP069526.1, from coordinate 3,432,405 downwards.
GCGCACGCCGGCCTCGTGCGCGCGGTGGAACCCGGCTCGCCCGGGCAGTGGGTGCGCGCCGAGCTGACGCCGGAGGGAACCCGGGTGCTGGCCCTGAACTCAGCGGCCTGACGAGCGCGGGAAGGCCAGCACGGCACCGAGGCTGAGCACCGCGACCCCGACCATGCACAGCGACACCGACAGCGAGGTGCCGGTCGAGGTCTGCAGTGCCGTCGCGATCAGCCGGCGCGAACCCGCCGCCCAGCACCGCGCCCACTGCGTAGGAGAACGAAGCGCCGCTGTAGCGGAAACGTGGTTCGAACAGCTCCGCGAACAGCGCCGACTGCGGTCCGTAGGCCGCGCCGAGGCCGAGGTTCAGCACCACGACCGCGACGCCGAGCAGCCACGGCTGGCGCGTGTCGACAAGCAGGAAGAACGGGATCGACCGGACCACCAGCAGGACCGAGCCCACGAGGTAGACCCGCTTGCGGCCCACGCGGTCGGACCAGCTCGCCGCCGCCACGATGCCCACCAGCCACACCACACTGCCGAGAATGATCTCCACCAGCATCGTCGTGCTGGACAGGCCGAGCACCGACGTCCCGTACGACAGCAGGTAGGCGAAGAACACGTATCCCAGTGCCGTGTTCGCGATGAAGCTCACCGACGCCACCAGCACCTCGCGCGGGCGCCGCCGCAGCACCTCGACGATCGGGACGCGGCTGCGTTCGCCCGCGTCGCGCAGCCGCGCGAACACCGGGCTCTCGGCCACCCACAGCCGGATCACCAGGCCCACGGCCACGAGCAGGAGGCTGACCAGAAACGGCACGCGCCAGCCCCACGACCGGAAGGCCGCCGGCGAGGTGGCGCCGGAGACCACGAAGAACACCAGCTGCGCGAGGATGAGCCCCGCGGGCACCCCGATCTGGGAGAACGAGCCGTAGCGGCCGCGGCGTCCCTCGGGGGCGTGCTCGACGGCCATCAGCGCCACCCCGCCCCATTCGCCGCCCGCCGAGATGCCCTGCAGCACGCGCAGCACCACGAGCAGCGCGGGCGCGAGGACGCCGGCCGACTCGTACGTCGGCAGCACGCCGACCGCGGCCGTCGCGAGCCCCATCAGCACCAGCGACGCGACGAGCATCGCCTTGCGCCCCACGCGGTCGCCGAAGTGGCCCCACACGATTCCGCCCAGCGGGCGGGCCACGAACCCGACGCCGAGCGTCGCGAACGCCGCGAGCGTGCCCGACGCCGGCGACAGCGAAGGGAAGAACAGCTTGTTGAACACCAGCGCGGTGGCCGTGCTGTAGATGAAGTAGTCGTACCACTCGATCGTCGTGCCGATCGAACTTGCCGGCGCCACGCGGCGCACCTGCAAGCCGCGGTCGAGGACCTGCTCCGCCGTGCCCGGCTCCCCCCGGTTGATCATGACGCCGAGCGTAGCGGCGGGCAGGCACCCCGCGAAGAGGTCCGGAAGTCAGCTCTTGCCCATCCGTACCAGCGACCCGAGCGACGCGTCCGGCAGGTAGGCGCGGGTGAGCGCGACGCCGATCCGCGGCAGGTCGGCCTCCTCGCGGTAGGCGAGGTACATCGGGACGTAACGCGGGTTGAACTTCATCTTGAATGTGTGCAGCGAGCGGAATCCGTAATACGGCTCCATCGCGCCGCCGAAGGAGTCGAGGAGCCGTTCGAGGGGCCCGGCCGGCGGGGCTTCCGGCGCGCGGGCCAGCGGGGCACCCGAGAGGGACGCGACGCGGGCGCCTTCGTCGCGGAACTGCTGGCAGCTCGACGCGATCAGGAATTCCACGACGGGCCGGAACCCGTCGGCGCGCCGGCGCATCACGTCGAGGGTCCAGCCGCCGACCCGGCCGTCGCCGCAGTACACGGGCAGCCAGGACGTGACGCCGTGCACGACCCCGCCGGGGTCGAGGGCCAGGCCGACGCGCGTGCGCGGGTCCAGCGCCTCGTCGACGCCGCCGAGGGTGAAGCCCATCTCGGGCATCCCCTTGTCCCCCACCCATTCCTCGGAGATCGCCCGCACCTGCGCCACCAGCGACCACGGCTCGTCGGCCAGGGTCACGAGACGGAAGGCGATGCCCTCCTTCTTCGCGCGGTTGAGGGCTGAGCGCACGTTCTGCCACGCCTTGCCGCGGAACTCCAGGTTCTCCAGGTCGACGATCGTGTCCTCGGCGACCTGCACGCGCGACCAGCCCAGCCCGCCGGTGAACGCGATCGTCTCCTCGGTGACCGAGAACAGGCACGGGATCAGTCCCGCGCTGTCACACGCTTCCGAGAAGGCGGTGATCGTGCCCGGGACCGCCCCGATCGGGTCGCCCAGCGCGATCGCGACGCCGGCGTGGCGGTGGTAGGCGAGGTACGACTCGTCGTCGGGGAAGAAGTGGTAGTTCTCGGGCCACGTGGTCATCCACGACAACGTGCCGCCACCGTGGCGTTGCAGCAGCTCGGTCGCGGTGTCGACGTCGCGCGTGCCGAGCGCCCGCCGCCGCTTCCGCCGCGAGGGCACGCGGAACGCGCTGCGCGCCGCGAGCAGCAGGGTCAGCTCCGCACCCCACAGCACGGCGTCGGCGACGAGGAACGGCGCGTTTTCGATCGTGTAGGCCAGGCCGAAGATCTCCGCGATCACCACGAGCACGGCGATCACCACCCCGAGCGCCACGATCAGCGACGCGAGCCCGACCGCCCAGCGCCATGCGGCGCGTTTGCCGCGGCGCAGGCCGTTGATCATCAGCGCGATGACGATCAAGACGATCGCCAGCTCCGGGATCGAGTCGGCCTGCCCGGCCGTCGACCCGAGGGGGCTCGGGCCCGGCGCGATCCGCACCACGACCTGCACGGCACCGGCCACCGCGAGGCCGGTGACCGCGAGCAGCCGCCATTCCCGTCTGCTTGGCCGGCCCAGCGAGCGGACGCGCCGGGGCCCGGCCAGGCGGCGCGCGAGCGGCAGCGTCAGCCCGACCGCGAGCAGGTGCTCGAGATCCGCGAGCGTGCCGACGTAGAGGATCGACACGCCGACGTACACGCACAACAGCGCGCGCAACCGCAGCCGCCACGGCGACCGGATGGTCGCGCTCACCACCGCGACCACGGCCAGCGCTCCCGCGGAGAAGCCGACGTCGGTGCGCTCGGCCAGCTGCCCGGCCCAGGCCCAGCCGGTGCTGCGCAGCCCGAGCAGGACCAGCGCCGCGCCGAGGGTGGCGGCGAGCTGCGCGCCGACGGCGATCGCAGCCGTGCGCCGCGTGCCCATCCGCGCTTCCGCGGGCCCGACCAGCAGGGCGAAGCCGCCGGCCACCGGAAGGTAGAAGATCGGCGTCAGCGCGAAGAACGGCCCGGTGAGGAACGTCCACCAGCGCCCGTTCTCCAGCGAGGGCAGGCCGTAGGACACCAGCGGGAACCACTCGCGCGATTCCACGGCACTCCACAGCGACCCCGTCGCGAGGCCGGCCACGACCATCACCAGGACCACCGCGGTGGTGAACGGGGCCCGCCGCCACAGCAGCAGGGCGATCGACCGCACGCGGCCGAGGAACTCGGGTTGTCTCGCGGGCTCGACCGCCGCGGCGTGCTGGGCCATGGTCCCCTCTCGGTGGCTCAATTCGTCAGGACGGCGGTCCCGTCGGCGCGGAGACGCGGGCGCGCGGGCGGCCCAGTGCGAGCGCGAGCACGGCGACCACGATGAGCACGACCCCGCCGATGAAGAAGCCGAGTGCGTAGCCGAACAGCCGCGGCAGAGCCAGCGTCACGTCGAGCTGCGCGTTCACGCCGGCCGAGCCGTCGGCGTTCATCACGACCGCGCGGTAGCTGCTGTCCCGGATCCGCCAGGTGAGACCGGTGGAGCCGGAGGCGACCCAGAACGTCTGTGTGGCCGGCGGCCGCACGACGAGCGCGCCGTTGACCCGCGCCGAGCCGACCGAGAACGGGTCGAGGTCGAAGTTGCGCGCCTGCTCGATCGCGGCGCCCGCGAGGTAGCGGTCCACCTCGGCGGCGGGCCCGATGCCGATGAACAGCCCGGAGCTGTTGCCTCCGGTGGCGTGCACCGTGACCGAAGGTGCGCCGAGCGCGCGCGTGAGGCTCGTGGAGTCGGCGACCTGCGCGGTGTCGGTCACGAGCGCGACGGTGGGCGTCGACACGGCGTGCTGCCCCGACCGCAGCTGCCCGTTCGTGCCGAAGATCAGCAGCAGCACCCCGCCACCGACGGCCAGGCACACCCCGACGACGAGCACCACCACCGAGAGGACGATCACGACCACTCGCGCCGGGCTGCGCCGCGGCGGCTGCGGATAGGTGGCACTCATCGTCGGCTCCCCGGCTCGAAGACAGGTCCAGCCCGGACGATGCCCCGCGGCGGCGGGGCGCGAATCCGTGAACTCACCAGTGTCCACAGTGGTCGGAAAGCGACGCGGAACCCCGCCGCGCCGGAAACTCACCCGTCGAGGTCGAGGCGCGCCAATTCCGTGCGCGAGGTGACGCCGAGCTTCGTGAACACCTTGTGCAGGTGGTACTCCACGGTCCGGCGGCTGAGGAACATCTTCGCGGCGATGTCGGGATTGCTGGCGCCTCCACCCGCGAACCGCGCGATCTGCAGCTCCTGCGGGGTCAGCCGCGCCCACTGGGCTTCGTCGCGTTTGTGGGCGCTCTCGCCGCTCGCGCGCAGTTCGGTGGCGGCGCGCTCGGCCCACGCCGCGGCGCCGGCGCGTTCGAACGTCTCCAGCGCGGCCCGCAGGTACGCCCGTGACTCGCTGCGGCGCCGTTCCCGGCGCAGCGATTCACCGAGCAGCAGCTGGGTGCGGGCACGTTCGAGCGGCTGCCGGCCCTGCGGATCGAGCCGCACCGCTGCGCGGAAGCGGTCGACGTCACCGGACAGCAGGCCCTCGCACCGGCTCAGCGCCGCCGCCGGACCGGGTTGTCGGCTTCCCCGCGCCCAGTGGGCCAGCGCCGTCACGGACTCGCGCACCGTCGCGGGCCCACCCGCGCGCACGGTGGCCTCGACCAGGTCGGGCGTCGCCCACAGCCGGATCAACGCGTGGTCGCCGGGCCCGCCCGGGGCCAGCGACCACAGTCGTGCCGCGGCCTCGGCGGGCTGCCCGGCGCCCAGCGCCAGCAGACCGAGCGCCCAGTCCGCACCCGCCGCGACCACCGTCAGCCCGCGCTCCGCGGCCACGCGGTGCGCCCGGTCGGCGGCGCGCCGGCAGGCCGGCGCGTCGCCAGTCCACGCGGCGGCGAGCGCCAGGCTCACCAGCGCGAGTCCCACGTCGAGCCCGAGGTCACCGGCGAGCCGCAGGCCCTCGGTGGCGTTGGCCGTCGCGTCGGCCGGGCGCCCGGCCAGGACGTCGGTGAACGCCAGCCGGTCGAGCACCATCGGCAGGGCACCGACTTCGCCGCCGGCGCGAGCCCGCGCCACCGCCCGGGTGTAGGCCGTGCGGGCCGTGTCCACGTCTCCGAGGTACAGCGCGGCCCGCCCGGTCCACACCTGCCGCACCGGATCGTCGTCGGCACCCGCCGCGTCGACGACGGCACCGAGCAGCCGCGCGCCCGCGGGCCAGTCGTCGCGCGCCAGGCTCGCCCAGCCCGTGACCAGGCGCGACTGCTCGTCCTCGCCCGCGCACCGTTCGACCTCGGCCGCCAGCGCCGGATCGCCGAGAAGCGCGGCCGCCTCGCCCGCGTGCACGAGCGTCGCCGTACCGTCGTCCGGGCTTTCCGCCGCGCTGCGCAGCAGCAGCCGGCACGCGGCCGCGGGGTCGCCGGACCGCAGTTCCACCATGCCACGCAGAAACCACACGCGGCCGCGCACGGGCCGCGCGGCGTCGAGCCGTTCAGCGGCGTCGAGCAGTGCGGCGACGCGGCCGTGCTGCCCGGCGTGCCAGGCGTCCTCGGCCGCCGCGAGCAGCAGGGCCGCTCGGTCGGTGTCCCCGGGACTCAGCTGCGCGGCGCGTTCGAGCGCGTTGGCCGCGGCCGCCGCCCCGCCGCGGGCCCGTGCCCGCGCCGCCGACTCCTCCAGCGATTTCGCCAGCTCCGCGCTCGGCTCGAGCGCCGCGGCGGCGCGGTGCCACGCCCGGCGGTCGGTGTCGTGCGCGGCGTCGAACACCGCACCGAGCGCGAGGTGGGCCGAGCGCCGTTCGAGGAAGGTCGCGCCGTGGTACACCGCCGAGCGCACGAGCGGGTGACGGAACTCGAGCCGGTCGCCGAGCACGCGCACCAGACCCGCGCGCTCGGCTTCGTCGAGCCCCGCCCCGTCGGCGCCCGCGGCGCGCAGGACGGCGAGCAGGTCCCCGCCGCTCTCGGCCGAGGCGATGAGCAGGAACCGTTGCGCCGCTTTGCCGAGCGCACGGACGCGGGCGAGGAACAGGCGTTCCACGTCGCGGCCCGCGTCGAGCGGAACCGGCAGCGGGGCGCGTCCGGCGAGCTGGTCTGCGCTCAGGGAAGCGGGGATCTCCAGCAGTGCCAAGGGATTTCCGGCCGTCCCCGCGACGAGCGCGGTGCAGACCGCGGGCGCGAGCCCGGGCGCCGCTTCGTCGAGCAGCGCCCCGGCGGCTTCGACGTCGAGCCCGGCCACGGTCAGTTCGGGCAGGCCGGGCGCGCGGAATTCGCGGCTCTCGCCCTCTCGCGCGGCGAACAGCAGCGCGACACCGTCCGCCTGCACCCGCCGCGCGACGAACGCCAGCACTTCCGCGGACCCGGAGTCGAGCCACTGCGCGTCGTCGACCAGGCACAGCAAGCCCCGGTCGCCGGCGACCTCCCCCAGCAGGGTCAGCACGGCGACGGCGATGAGGAACGGATCGCCGTCTCGGCCCGGCGCGAGCCCGAACGCGCCGCGCAACGCCGCGGCCTGCGGTCCCGGCAAATCGCCGGCCCGGTCGAGCACGGGGTGCAGCAGCTGGTGCAGCGCCGCGAACGGCAAGCACACTTCCGTCTCCACACCCGCGCCGCGCAGCAGCCGCATGCCCGCCGCTTCGGCGGCCGCGTAGTCCAGCAACGCCGACTTGCCGGCGCCCGGTTCGCCGCGCAGCACGAGCGCGCCGCTGCGGGAATCGCGGGCCGCCGCCAGCAATCCCCGGATCTCCGCGCACTCGGCTCCCCGGCCGTAGAGCATGAAGCGGATGGTAACCCCGGGTTCCGGCCGTCCCCGGCTCCGCGAGACAGGGCACCTCACGGATGCCAGGCGCCCCGCGGCCGGGCAGCGTGGGCCGCACGAACCGAACTCCTCACCAGGCGAGGGCCCATGGGCATCGCGCACCTCGACGCAGTGGTCGTCGGAGCCGGCATCGGCGGGCTGGCCACCGCGCTGCTGCTGGCGCGCGCCGGCGCGTCGGTGACCGTGCTCGAACGCGACGCGGACCCGGGTGGGCGCGGGTCCGGAATCCTGGTGCAGCCCAACGGGTTGGCGGTGCTCGCCGGCCTCGGCCTCACCGGTCCGCTCGAACGCGAAGGCCACGCGATGCGCGCCACCGCACTGCTCGGCACCCGCGGGTCGCCGCTCGCGAAGCTCGCCGTGCCCGACTTCGGCCCTGGCCTCGACCACGTGCTCGCCGTGCGGCGAAGCCTGCTGCACGCGGTGTTGCTGAAGGCCGTGCGGGAGGAGCCCGTGATCGACCTGCGGCTGGGCGCGACGGTGAAAAGTGCGGATCCGGCCGGGTGCGTCGAGCTCACGTGGCGTGGCCGCGGGAGCGTGATCGAGGCCGATCTGGTGGCCGGCGCCGACGGAGTCGATTCGACCGTGCGCGCCGGTGGCTCGTTCGGCACCCACAAGCGCGTCGACCGCGAGCGCTACGCGCGCGGCCTGGTACCCCGCCGGGGCGACGACGTCGTGGGCGAAGTGTGGACCGAACTCGGCCTGTTCGGCGCGGCCCCGGTCGACAGGCGAACCTGTTACTTCTACGCGTGCGCCACCTCGCCCGCGGTCGCGGACGCCCTGCGCTCGGGCGACCTCCCCGCGTTCCAGACGGCCTGGGCCAGCGTCTCCCCCGGCGCCGGCCGCATCGTCGCCCGCCTGGCCGGGTTCGACGAGCTGCTGGTCACCACCACCGCCCGCGTCGACTGCGTGCCCTGGCACGACGGCCGGCTCGTGCTGCTCGGCGACGCCGCCCACGCCATGGCGCCGACCGTGGGCCAGGGCGCGAACTCCGCCCTGGTCGACGCCGCCGTGCTCGCCGCCGAGCTGGCCGAGGACTCCGTGCCGGTCGCGCTCCGGCACTACACCGAGCGGCGCCGCCCGGCGGTGCTGCGCGTGCAGAACCACGCCGACCGGCTCGCGCGGCTCTCCTCCCGGTCCTCACCCGCCGCCCGCCACCTGCGCGACTGGACACTGCGCACGACAGCACTGGCCGGCTCGTCGACCCGGCCGGTGCGGGCCGTCCAGCAGGAGGATCCGGTGCAACTGTGCGCGCTCGTCACGAAATTGACGGGCGGCTGACGCGTGCTCCGGCTCTTCTCCGTGCGCCGTGGCGGTTTCCCGTCAGCTGTCGGCCTCGCACCGCTTGAAACACGCGGCCGGTGACCGGGTTCGCCATCGCCCGCAAGCACCCCTGCGCCACTTCGGCGGCCGAAGCCCTCGACGAGGTGGTTCACCGCCGCGCCGCGCAGGCCATCGCGTCGAACTACCCGAGCCGAGCGAACAGGGACTCAGGGCGCCGCGGTGAACTGCGGCACCTGTGCCACGATCCGCTGCAGCTCGCGGTCGTCGCAGATGCCCTGCAAGACATACCGCGGGGTGTGCTGTTCCAGCTGCGCGATCTCCTCGCCGCTCAGGGTGATTTCCAGCGAGGCGACGGCGTCGTCGATCTGGTTCCTCGTGCTCGCCCCAACCAGTGGCGCGACCACGCCGGGCTTGCTGCGCGACCACGCCAGCGCCACCTGCGCCCGCTTCACCCGCGCGCCTGGGCGAGGGCACCGACGGCGGCCACGATCTTGCGGTCACTCTCTGCCGTGTACGGCAGGTACAGCAGATCCGCGAACGGGTCGTCGAGCCCCGCGCGGTCGCCTTCGTCTCCTGCCACGGCCGCGCGAGCCGGCCGCGGGCCAGCGGGCTCCACACGATCGTGCCCACGCCTTCGTCGAGGCACAGCGGGAGCATCTCGCGTTCCTCCTCGCGCGCCAGCAGGTTGTAGTGGTCCTGCATCGACACGAACCGCGCCCACCCGTGCGTGTGCTGCGTGTGCTGCGTGTACAAATGCCTTCGCGAACTACCACGCGGGCATCGACGACGCCCCCGGATAGCGCACCTTGCCGGCCTTCACCGGATCGTGCAGCGCCTCCAGGGTTTCCTCCAGCGGCGTCGCCGGATCGTTGCGGTGGATCTGGTACAGGTCGACGTAATCGGTGCCCAGCCGGCGCAGGCTGTGGTCGATCTCCGCCATGATCGCCTTGCGCGACAAGCCCTCCCCGCTCGGCCCCGACCGCATCGGGTGCCGCAGCTTCGTCGCGAGCACCGCGTCGTCGCGATCGGCGAAATCCCGCATCGCCCGGCCCAGGATCTCCTCACTCGAACCTTGCGGATACATGTTCGCGGTGCCGAAGAAGAGAGACGAAACGGAGAACTCTCCAATGATGCTCCGAACGTACCGGAGAGTTCTCCGCAGGACAGCGTCGCTCCGTCACGACAGCGGCGGCACCTTCGCTTCGCCGGGTTTCCGATCCGGCCGCAATCCCCGCCACGCGGTGTGGCGCAGCCGGTGGTCGCCGGGGGTGAGGCGGCGGTAGACGACCTCGCCGACGAGGGAAGGGGTCAGCCAGTGCGCGCCGCGAGCGCGTTCGCGGGGGACGGGGTTCGCGAAGGGACTCGTGGGGCGTTCCAGCGGGGCCAGTGTTTCCCGCAGGTCGCGCAGCATCTGTTCGGTGAAGCCGGTGCCGACGTCGCCGAGGTAGAGCAGGTCGCCCGTGGTGGGGTCATGGGCGCCGAGCAGCAGGGCGCCGACGGTGCCGTCGCGGCGGCCCTGACCGGGGCGCCAGCCGCCGACCACGACCTCGGTGGTGCGGATGAACGGGTGCTTGAGCCACTCCGGACTGCGCCGGCCCGGGTGGTACTTCGAAGAGCGTACCTTGACGACCAGGCCTTCGAGCATCGTCTTGCGCGCGACCTCGAGCAGATCCGCCGGGCTCATCCCCTGCGCCGACAAGTCGGTGTGGGTGTAGGAAGGCGTGATCGCGACCCGCTGCCGGTTCGCCGGCTCGAGCGCGTCCAGCACGGCGCGACGCTCGTCGTAAGGCGCATCCAGCAAGGACTCGGTGCCGAGCAGCAGCACGTCGAACACGAAGTACGACACCGAGCGCCCGGCGGTGTCGTGGTTCTGCAGCAGCCCGAAGTCCGGGTGCCCCTGCTCGTCGAGGGCCACGATCTCGCCGTCGAGCACCGCCGCGCGCCCGCCCAGTGCGTCTCCGAGCACGCCGGCCAGCTCGGGGAAGCGGCCGGTGAAGTCGTTGTCGTTGCGGCTCGTCAGCACCGTCGTGCCGTCGGGGGCCACGCGCATGATCGCGCGGTAACCGTCCCACTTGAACTCATACGCGTATTCCGGCCCGTCGCGCAGCGTGCCGCCATCGGGCGTCGCGAGCATCGGCTCGATCCCGGCCGGCACGCGCGACCGCTCAGCACCACCAGCCACACCGGCCTCCCGCCTCGACGTATCCTCGCGGTTCACGGTAGGCCGGAAACCGCGATCCCGCCGGAGACGTCCACTGTGGAGGCGTCAGCCGCCGTGCGTGCTCCCACTCTGGTAATCGGTGTAGGTGTAGGGGTTGTCGAGGATCTTCGCCTCCGGCACATCGGGGTTCATGCCCTGCTGCCAGGCCTCCTCGCCCAGGCGCGAGCGCAGGTGCTCGACGGTTTCCTCCACCGTCCGGCGCACGGCCGGCAGGTCGACGTCGACGAGCCGGTGGTCGCGCTTCACGATCCGGCCGTTCACCAGCACCGTGTGCACGTCGCCGCGCTGGGCCTGGAACGCGATGTGCCCGTGGGGGTTGAGCACCGGGAACGACACGGGTGAGTTGTCGTTCTTCACCAGCACCAGGTCGGCCTTCTTGCCCACCTCGACGCTACCGAGCTCGTCCTCGCGCCCGAGCGCCTTGGCGCCGCCGCGCGTCGCCCACTCCACGACCTGATCGGCTCGCAACGCGGCGTGCGTGACGGTGTCGCCCTTCGCGTGCGCTTCCAGGTGCTCGCGCGAGCGGTCGGCGCCGAGGGTGGTGCGCATGGCCGTGAACAGATCACCGCTCCACCACACGGACGTGTCCATGGACAGCGACACCGGGATGCCGTGGGCACGCAGGGCCCAGGTGGGCGGATAACCCTGGCCCGCGCTCTGCTCGCTCTCCGTCGAGACCGACACCGAGCCGCCGGTCGCGGCGATCCGGTGGTAGGAGTCCGCCGACAACGAGGCGCTGTGCACGTAGATGTTGTGCGGTGTCATGAACCCGTGGTCGTGCATGAGCTTGATGCCGTCGTCACCGGTCGCGCCCCACACGCCCGCGTGCGTGGTCACCGGCACGCCGAGCTCGCGCGCGACCTCGAACGCGGGCTTCTCCGGGAACGCCGGGTCGCCCGTCACGTCGAACGCGAGCTGGAATCCGAGCATCGGGTCGTCCGTCACGCGCCGGGAGACGAAGTCGCGGAATTCGGGCGTGGAGGTCCAGTGCGCGGGCGCGTCCTGGATGTTGCCGTAGGCCAGCACGAACCGGCCCGCCACCGCCTGCAGCGCGTCGACCGCGGCGTCGGCGTGCTCGGTCGTCTGCAGCCCGTGCGACCAGTCGACGGTGGTGGTCACGCCGGCGTCGAGCGCCTCCACGGCCGAGAGCAGATTGCCCGCGTACACGTCCTGGGGGCGGAAGACCTTGCCCCAATCCAGGTAGTACCAGACGAAGTACTGGGTCAGCGTCCAGTCGGCGCCGTAGCCGCGCATCGCGGTCTGCCACATGTGCCGGTGCGTGTCGATCATGCCCGGCATCACGATGCCGCCGGTCGCGTCGATCTCGACGGTGCCCTCGGGGACGGCCAGGTCCGGGCCGATGGCCGTGATCGTGTCACCGGTGACCAGCACGTCGTGGCCGGGGAGCACCCGGCGGGTGGCGTCGACGGTGAGCACGGTCCCGCCGCGCAGCACGACCGGACGGCCGGCGGTGTCGCTGGGCTCGCTCATGGCTGCCTCTCTTCCGCGGTCTCGGTGAGTCCCGCGTACAATCGTCCGCTTGGCGGACAACGAGTGGATGTGAATACCTTTTCGCACGCCACCGCCCGTGTCAATGGCGGGCACGCCCGCGGGCCGGCCTCTCGCCCGACGTTGCTGTCCGGCTCGCGGACACCGAGCGGCTACGCTTCGCGGAGACCAGGTCCGCCAGGCCGTCAGGAGGTCGCGCCATGCCACGCGAGGGAACCGGTCCGGACTTCATCGAGGCGCTCGCGCGCGGCCTCGAGGTGATCGCGGCCTTCGAGCCCCACCGGCCCGCGATGACGCTCGCCGAGGTCGCCGCGGCGACGAAGCTGGCCCGCCCCACCGCGCGGCGGATCCTGCTGACGCTCGAGGAGCTGGGCTACGTTCGCCCGGCCGAGCGCGGCTACTCGCTCACCCCGCGGGTGCTCGAGCTCGGCGTGGCGTACGTGCGGTCGATGGGGCTGTGGGACGTCGCCCGCCCGCACCTGGAGAAGCTCGTGGCGCAGACGCACGAGTCGTGCTCGATCGCCCAGCTCGACGGCTCGGACATCGTCTACGTGGCACGGGTTTCGGTGCCGAAGATCGTGTCGCTGGCCGTCCAGATCGGCACGCGCTTCCCCGCTTTGCCGACGTCGCTGGGCAAAGTGCTGCTCGCCGCCCTCTCCCCAGGGGACCTCGACGTCGCGCTGGCGCAGCCGACGCGCTCCGGGCTCGTGCCGCGCTGGCAGCCCGGCCGCGCCGAGCGCGACGCGGAGTTGCGCGAAGTCCGCGCCCGCGGTTGGGCGCTCACCGACGAGCAGCTGACCCTCGGGATCCGGTCGGTCGCCGCGCCCCTGCGCGACGGTTCGGGCCGCGTGATCGCGAGCGTCAACGTCAACTGCCACGCGGCCGAGACGCCGGTCGACCGGCTCGTGGGCCACCACCTGCCCCTGCTGCTGCAGTCGGCCGGCGACATCAGCGCCGACTTCGCCCGCCTGCAGGACGTGCCGCACGTCGAAGTGCCCGCGGCCTCCGGCGACGGTGCTTGACGCCCTGCGCCGCGCAGGCGCAGACTCTGAGTCGAGCGCTGGGACGGACACTGGTCCGGCTAGCGGACACGGCTGAGAAACCAGCAGAGAGGCACGACATGGAAGACTCCCCGGCGGGGGCGGCCCGCGGACCGCTGTCGGGGCTGCTGGTCGCGGATTTCTCCCGGGTCCTCGCCGGCCCGTACGCCACGATGCTGCTCGCCGACCTGGGCGCCGAGGTCGTGAAGGTCGAAGGCCCGCAGGGCGACGAGACGCGCACCTGGATGCCCCCGGTGCGCGGCGAGACCTCCACGTACTACCTCGGCGTGAACCGCGGGAAGCGCTCGATCGCGCTCGACCTGCGCAATGAGGCCGACGCCGCGCTCGGGCGCGAGCTCGCCGCCCGCGCCGACGTGCTCATCGAGAACTTCAAGCCCGGCGGGCTCGCGAAGTACGGCCTCGACTACGAAAGCGTCCGCACCGCCAACCCCGGCCTGGTGTACGCGTCGATCACCGGCTTCGGTTCCGGCGCGGGCAGCCACGTGCCCGGCTACGACCTGATGGTGCAGGCGATCTCGGGCCTGATGAGCCTGACCGGCGACCCCGACGGCCCGCCCTACCGCGCCGGGATCTCCGTCTTCGACGTGATGGCGGGCAACCACGCCGTGATCGGCATCCTCGCCGCGCTGCGCCACCGTGACGCGACCGGCGCCGGGCAGCTCGTGGAGGTCAACCTGCTGTCCTCGGCCCTGACGGGGCTGGTCAATCACAGCTCGGCCTACGCCGCCGGCGGCGTGGTGCCCTACCGCATGGGCAACGCGCACCCCAGCGTCTTCCCCTACGAACCCCTGCCGACGGCGGACGACGACCTGATCGTCGCCGCGGCCAACGACGGCCAGTTCCGCAAGCTGTGCGACGTTCTCGCGATCCCCGAGGTCGCCGACGACCCGCGGTTCGCGCACAACGCCGACCGCACGAAGAACCGCGAGGAACTGCGACCGATCCTCGAACGGCGGCTGGCGACACGGGGCGCCGTCGAGTGGTTCGAGGCACTCACCGCGGTGGGCGTGCCCTGCGGGCCCATCCAGACGATCGACGGCGGGTTCGCGATGGCCGAGCGCTTCGGCCTCGACCCGGTCGTCGAGGTCGGGGAGGGCGACCGCGCGGTCCCGACCACCCGGCACCCGCTGCGGTTCTCGGCGACGCCGGCCACCTACCGGCTGCCGCCGCCCGAGCTCGACGAGCACGGCGAGCAGCTGCGCGCGTGGCTCACGCGAAAGGACGGAGATGGCTGAGCCCCCGGTGTACGAGACCGCCCTCGGCGCGTCGTCCCTCGACAAGATCACCTTGCTGGGGCAGGACCTCGCGCAGGACGTGATGGGGAAGGTCGGCTTCGGCGAGCTGGCCTTCTGGCTCGCGACGCAGCGCCGGCCGGCGCCGGGTGAGACCCGCGTCTTCGAAGCCGTGCTGGCCGCGCTGGCCGACCACGGCTTCACCCCCACGGCGATCGTCACACGCCTGACCTACCTGTCCGCGCCCGACTCGATCCAGGGCGCGCTCGCCGCCGGCCTGCTCGGCGGTGGCTCGCGTTTCCTCGGCGTGACCGAGGACTGCGGCAGGTTCCTGCACGGCGTCCTCACCGAAGCCGGCAGAACCGGCGAGCTCCCCGCCGACGATGCCGGCTGGGACGCGCTGGCCCTGGAAACCGTGCGGACGCGACGGGCGGCGGGCGAATTCGTGCCGGGCCTGGGTCACCACGTGCACAAGCAGGGTGACCCACGAACCCCGCGCCTGCTGGAGATCGCGGCGGAGGAGGGACTCGTCGGACCGCACCTGGCACTGTTCAGCGCCATCGGCCGCGTGCACCCGCAGGTGCTCGGCAAGACGCTGCCGCTCAACGGCGCGGGCGTCTGCGGTGCCGCGCTGGCCGACCTCGGCCTCCCGCTCGAACTGCTGCGCGGGTTCGCACTTTTGGCCCGCACGGCCGGGCTCATCGGGCAGCTTGCCGAAGAACTGCGCCACCCCGTCGCCAACGACGTCTTCCTCGCGGTAGACCTGAACAACCGGCCCGTCGCGCCGGACCCCTATTCGCCCGAACAGCCCTGACCCGCCGCCCGGCCCAGGAGAGGACAGCCATGGAGCTCGTCACCGAAGACAACATCACGGAGCTGGCCGAGCGGCGGTGGGCGACCGCGCACGACCCGCGCGCGAAGGAGCTGATGACCGCGCTCGTGCGCCACCTGCACGCCTTCGCGCGCGAGGTGCGGCTCACCGAAGCGGAGTGGATGGCGGCCATCCGGTGGCTCACCTCGACCGGCCAGATCAGCGACGAGAAGCGCGAGGAGTTCATCCTCGCCTCCGACGTGCTGGGCCTGAGCATGCTCGTGGTGCAGATGAACCACCACTTCGCCCCGGAAGCGACCCCTGCCACGGTTCTCGGTCCGTTCCACATCGACGGCTCGCCGGCACTGGACTTCGGCGGTGACATGTCCGACGGCGTCGAAGGCACTCCCCTGTACGTCACCGGTTCCGTGCGCTCCCTCGACGGCTCCCCCGTCGCCGGCGCGCTGCTCGACGTGTGGCAGGCCGACGCGGAGGGCGCCTACGAGTCGCAGCTGCCGGAGATCGACGAAGCCCGGCTGCGCGCGAAGTACACGGCCCGCGCCGACGGTTCGTACTGCGTGCGCACCATCGCGCCGAAGGGGTACTCGATCCCGATGGACGGCCCGGTCGGCGACCTTATCTCGCGCACCGACATCAGCCACTTCCGCCCGGCCCACGTGCACTTCCTGGTGACGGCCGAGGGCCACGAGCCGCTCATCACCCACCTGTTCCAGGAGGGCGCCGAGTACCTCGACAGCGACGTCGTGTTCGGCACCAAGCAGGAACTGGTGGTCGCGTTCGAGCCGCGTGATCCCGGCCCGACGCCGGACGGCGGCGAGTCGGTCGTGCCCTGGGTCGAAGCGCGCTACGACTTCGTGCTCCAGCCCTCGAGCTGAACCGGCTGAACCGGCCGGCCGGCTGAACCGGCTCAGCCGGCCGGCCGCGTCGCCTCGTGCACGAACCGGACGGCGACTTCGCGCAGCTTCACGTTGGTGTTCTGCGATTCCCGGATGAGCCGCTGCATGGCCTCGACGTCGCTGATGCTGTGCGCGGCCATGAGGATGCCCTTCGCCTGCTCGATCACCGCGCGGTTGCGCATCGCGGTGTCGAGGTGGGCGGCGAGGTCGTGTGCGCGCCGGAACCGCCGGGTGGTGCGCAGTCCCGACGCGACCACGACCGTGTAGAGCTCCAAGACTTTGCCGTCGAGTTCTTCGAAGCCGTGGCTTTCGGTGCTGAACAGGTTGAGCGCGCCCGAGAGCGTCTCGTCGACGCGCAGCGGCGCGGCGAGGTAACTGCCGATGCCCTCGCCGCGGGCGAAGTCCACGAATTCGGGCCACTCCCGGCCGGCGTGCGGAAGCGACATGCGCACGATCTCGCCGGTCGCCGCCGCGCGCAGGCACGGTCCGTCGCCCGCGGCGTACTGCGCCCGGTCGACGCGCAGTGCGATCTCGTCGGTGTACGCGGCGGTTTCGGCTTTCCCTTCGGTGATGACGGTGACGCTCGCGATCTCGGCGCCCGGTACCGCGCGGACGGCGTGGGTGCAGACGGCTTCGAGTGTCGAGGCGGTGTCGTCGCCGGACTCGAGCGCCGCAGTGAGGTCCGTCATCGCGCCGGTGAGCTCGTCGAACGCGGCTCTGTCATCGATGTCCACTCGCACACTTTACCCGGCTGCGCGCCGGGCGGTCTGACGTCGGTGTCCACTCGCGCAGTGCACCCCGGCGCGCGCCCGCACGGGTTTGCCCGCCACTCGGGCCGGGAAAGCCTAGGCTGCTGCTGGGGCCGGGATCCGCGGACGAGCGCGCCGGCCGCACCGCATCGAGGAGAAGGGACGGCTCCACCCATGGCGATCGCCACGATCAACCCCGCGACCGGGGAGACGGTCACGACGTTCACCGAGCTGACCGAAGCCGAGGTCCGGGACAAGATCGCTGTCGCACACGAACGGTGGCTCACCTATCGCCGCACTTCGTTCGCCGAGCGCGCCGCGCTGCTGCACGCCACGGCCGACCTCCTGGAGAAGGAGGCCGACGACGTCGCGGCGACGATGACCACGGAAATGGGCAAGACGCTCGCCGCGGCCCGGGCCGAGGCGCTCAAGTGCGCCAAGGGCATGCGGTACTACGCGGACCACGCCGAAGAGTTCCTGGCCGACGAGCCGCTCGCCGACCCGTCGGCCGTCGGCGCGTCCCGTGCGCTGGGCCGGTACCAGCCGCTGGGTGTGGTGCTGGCCGTGATGCCGTGGAACTTCCCGCTGTGGCAGGTGATGCGCTTCGCCGCGCCTGCGCTGATGGCCGGCAACGTCGGCCTGCTCAAGCACGCGTCGAACGTGCCGCAGTGCGCGCTGTACCTGGAGGACCTGTTCCGCCGCGGTGGGTTCCCCGAAGGCTGCTTCCAAACGCTGCTGATCTCCTCGCGCCAGGTCGAGCCCGTCCTGCGCGACCCGCGCGTGGCGGCCGCGACGCTCACGGGGAGCGAGCCCGCCGGCCGCTCGGTGGCCGCGATCTGCGGCGACGAGGTCATGCACACCGTGCTGGAGCTCGGTGGCAGCGACCCCTTCGTGGTGATGCCTTCGGCCGACCTCGACCACGCGGCCGAAACCGCGGTGACCGCCCGCGTGCAGAACAACGGCCAGTCCTGCATCGCCGCGAAGCGGTTCATCGTGCACACGGACGTCTACGACGAGTTCGCGAGGAAGTTCGTGGAGCGGATGCGGGCGCTGACGGTGGGCGACCCCACCGACGACAGCACCGACGTCGGTCCGCTGGCCACCGAGCAGGGCCGCACCGACGTCGAGGAGCTGGTGGACGAAGCCGTGTCCGCGGGCGCCGAGGTGCTGTGCGGGGGGAAGCGACCCGACGGGCCGGGCTGGTTCTACCCGCCGACCGTCATCAGCGGCATCACGCGCGAAATGCGCATGTACACCGAAGAGGTGTTCGGGCCGGTCGCCTCGCTGTTCCGCGTCGCGGACATCGACGAGGCGCTGGAGGTCGCCAACGCGACCTCGTTCGGCCTCGGTTCCAACGCGTGGACGCAGGACGCGGACGAGATCGAACGTTTCATCGGTGACCTCGAGGCCGGGCAGGTGTTCATCAACGGCATGACCGTGTCGTACCCGGAGCTGCCGTTCGGCGGCGTGAAGCGCTCCGGTTACGGCCGCGAGCTGTCGTCGCACGGCATCCGGGAGTTCTGCAACCTCAAGACCGTCTGGGTCGGCTGAGCAGCGGCGCGTGCCCGGCGCGTCAGAGTACGCCCGGGTACGCGCCGCCGTCGATGAGCAGGCTCTGGCCGGTCAGGAACCCGGCCTGCGCCGAGCACAGGTACGCACAGGCGGCACCGAACTCGGCGGGCTCGCCGAACCTGCCGGCCGGGATCGCCGCTCGCTGGCGGTCGGCGATCGCGTGCGGGGTCACGCCCGCGCCGGCGGCGGCCGCTTCCTGGCCTGAACGCAGGCGGCGGGTGTCGAACGAACCGGGCAGCAGGAAGTTGATCGTCACGTTGGCGTGCGCCACCGACCGCGCGACGCCCGCGAGGAACCCGGTCAGGCCGGCCCGCGCGCCGCTGGAGAGGTCGAGGCCCGCGAGGGGCATCTTGACCGAGCCGGACGTGATGTTGACGATCCGGCCGAACCGGCGCGCCACCATGCCGTCGACGACCCGCTGCACGAGCCGGATCGGCGTCGCCATGTTCGCGCGCACGCCGGCCAGCAATGCCTCTTCGTCGACCTCGCGGAAGTCGCGGAACGGCGGGCCGCCGTTGTTGTTCACGAGGATGTCGACGTCACCGGCGGCCGCGAGCAGCGCGTCCTGCACGGGGTGGTCGTCGACGTTCCCCGCGACGGGGACCACCGTCGCGCCGGTCTCCGCCGCGATCTCCTCGGCCGCCGCGCGCGTCGACTCGGCCGACCGCCCGTTCACGACGACGGTGCAGCCCGCCCGGGCGAGCTCGGTGGCGCAGGCGCGCCCCAGCCCGAGGGTCGACGCGCACACCACGGCCGTGCGGCCGGCGATTCCGAGATCCACGAGTCCTGCTCCCCTGCCGCGCCAACGGAAAAACCGCTCCCGACCCTACCGGCCCGGCGGCGCCGGCGGCCGGAGGTCCGCTCGGCCGTGCCCGAAGAGCCACGCGGGTGTCACTCGTCGCGGATCTCGCACAACACCTCGCCCTGCGCCCGGCTGTCGCCGACGGCCACCGCGAGCCCGGCGACCACGCCGGATTTGTGCGCCTTCACGGGGTTTTCCATCTTCATGGCTTCCACGACCGCGATCAGGTCCCCGGCCGCCACCCGATCGCCTTCGGCCACCGCGAGCTTCACGACAGTGCCTTGCATCGGGGTCGTCACCGCGTCCCCCGACACCGCCGTCGCCCGCGGGCCGAGCGCGACGGCCGCCGAGGCCGCGCGGATTTCCTCGGCGCGCCCGGTACCCACTTCGGACAGACCCGGCAACGAGACGCGCAGCGCGCGCCCGCCCACGGAGATCGCCACCCGGCCGTCGCCGGCTGGTTCGGCCGAGTATTCCGGCAAGTCGTTGACGAAGTCGTCCTCGATCCAGCGCGTGTGGACGGTGAAGCCGTTCTCCGCGGTGAACGCCGGATCACGCACGACCGCACGGTGGAACGGCACCACGGTCGCGAGGCCCTCGACCGTCAGCTCGGCCAGCGCCCGGCGGCTGCGGGCCAGTGCGGTCGCGCGATCCGGTCCGGACACGATCAGCTTGGCCAGCATCGAGTCGAACTGGCCGCCCACGACGGTGCCGGCTTCGACGCCGGAGTCGAGCCGGATGCCCGGTCCTTCCGGCACGTCGAACCGGCGCACGGTCCCGGGCATGGGCAGGAACCCGCGGCCCGGGTCTTCGCCGTTGATCCGGAACTCGAACGCGTGCCCGCGTGGTGCGGGGTCCTCGGCGTAGGGCAGCGGTTCGCCGCGCGCGATGCGGAACTGTTCCAGCACGAGGTCGAGGCCGGTCGTCTCCTCGGTCACCGGGTGCTCGACCTGCAGGCGGGTGTTCACCTCCAGGAAGGAGATCGTCCCGTCGGTGCCCACCAAGTACTCCACGGTGCCCGCGCCGCGGTAGCCCGCCGCCGCGCAGATCCGCTTGGCCGACGAGTGGATCAGCTGGCGCTGCCGCTCGGTCAGGAACGGTGCCGGCGCCTCCTCGACGAGCTTCTGGTGCCGCCGCTGCAGCGAGCAGTCCCGCGTGCCGGCGACGAGCACGGTCCCGTGCGCGTCCGCCAGCACCTGGGCCTCCACGTGCCGGGGGTGGTCGAGGTAGCGCTCGACGAAGCACTCGCCACGGCCGAACGCCGCCACCGCTTCGCGCGTGGCCGAGTCGAACAGCTCGGGGATCTCGGCGAGCTCCCGCGCAACCTTGAGCCCGCGCCCGCCGCCGCCGAACGCCGCCTTGATCGCCACCGGCAGCCCGTGCTCACGCGCGAACGCGACGATCTCACCGGCCGACGCGACCGGTTCCTCCGTGCCCGGCACGAGCGGTGCACCGACGGACCGCGCGATGCGGCGCGCGGTGACCTTGTCGCCCAGGTCCCGGATCGCCTGCGGCTCGGGGCCGATCCACACGAGCCCGGCGTCGAGCACCGCCTGCGCGAAGTCGGCGTTCTCCGAGAGGAACCCGTACCCGGGGTGGACGGCGTCGGCACCGCTGACCTTGGCGACGTCGAGCAGCTTGTCGATGTCCAGGTAGGACTCGGCCGCAGTGCTCCCGTGCAGCGCGTAGGCCTCGTCGGCCAGGCGCGTGTGCGGCGCCCGCGCGTCGGGGTCGGCGTACACGGCGACGGAGGCCAGCCCGGCGTCGCGCGCGGCCCGGATCACCCGCACCGCGATCTCGCCGCGGTTCGCGACCAGCACCTTGCGGAACTCAGGCAACGGAAACTCCCCTCTCCCGGATCCCGGGCAGGACCTCGGTGGCGAACAGGTCGATCACGCGGTCGCGGTCTCCGGCCGCGCAGGCCGGGGCGAACACGATGCGCTCCGCGCCGGCTGCGGCGAACTGCGCGATGCGCTCACGCAGCCGGGCCGGCGTGCCGAAGAGCAGGTAGCGATCGGCGTAGGGCTCGAAGTCCTGCCGGTAGATCCGGCTGATGGCCTCGACGACCTCGCGGCGGGCGCGGTCGCCGTCCCGGTCCACAGTGGACCACAGGTAGACACCGCCGGTGAGGTCCGCGGCTTCGCGGCCGTGCCCGGCGGCCAGCTCGCGGACTTGGGCGAGGCTGCCCGCGAGGCGCTCGGGTGTGACCAGGTACGGCAGCCAGACGTCGGCGTGCTTCGCCGCGCGCCGCATCGCCGCGCGCCGCCGGCCCCCGACCCACACGGGCGGGCGCCGCGCCGGCACCGGCTGCAGCTCCTGGTCCTCGATCGTGGTGAACTCCCCGTGGAACGTCACCGGTCCCCCGGCCAGCAGCCTCTCGAGCACCTCGAGGGCTTCGTCGGTCCGGCGGCCGCGTTCGGCGAGCGGGACGCCGACGGCCTCGAACTCGGGCGGGTGCTCCCCGCCGACCCCGACGCCCAGCTCGAACCGGCCGCGCGACACGGCCGCGAGTGTCGCGACGAGCTTCGCCGCCAGCGCGGCCGGGTACACCGGCAGGATCGTGAGCGCGCTCAGCAGCCGGATCCGCTCGGTGGCGCCCGCGGCGGCGGCCAGCCCGACGAACGCGTTGGTGATCGGCCCGTGGAAGAACACGTGCTCACCGCAGCAGAAGTAGTCGAAGCCGGCTTCCTCGGCGCGGCGCGCGACAGCGGGGATCTCGCCCGGGTCGGCCCCGGGCGGGAACATCAGTCCGACGCGCATCACCGCTCCTCCGGCAGCCGCGCCAGCACGGTGCGCGCCATCCGCACGTGGACGTCGTCGACCATCTGGCCGTCGACGACCGCGACGCCTTCGTCCGCCGCCGCCAGCACGGCGCGCGCGTGCGCGACCTCGTCCGGCGCCGGTGTGAAGACCTCGTGCGCCAGCTCGACCTGACGTGGGTGCACGCAGATTTTGCCGGTGTACCCGATCGCTCGACCCTGCGCCGCGTCGGCGCGGAACCGGTCGTCGTCGCGGATCGCGACCACGGCCTGGTCCACAGCGGACACCCCGGCGAGGTGCGCGGCGAGGCGGACCTCGCTGCGTGCGTAGAGCACCTCGTCGCCGTGGGTGGTCCGCACGCCGCCGATATCGGCGATGTAGTCCTCGGCCCCGAAGTAGACGGAGTCGAGGCCGGCCCGCAGCAGCTCGCGGCAGTCCGCGACCCCGCGCACGGTTTCGAGCCCGACGACGATCGGCGCGTCGGGCCCGAGCCGGCCGCGCAGCACGTCGATCTCCTCGCGCCGCTCGTACTTCGGCAGCACCACGCCGATCCCGCCGAGTCCGGCGACGGCCGCGAGGTCGTCGGCGAACCACGGCGACGTGATCGGGTTGACGCGCACGAGCACGGTGGTGCGCGGGCCGGCGTCGAGCCCGGCCAGCGCGGCGACCGCCGTCTCGCGCGCTTCGGCCTTCTGCGCCGCGGGCACGGCGTCCTCGAGGTCGACCACGGCAGCGTCGGGCGCGAGCACGGGGATCTTCGCGACCATCGACGCCTTCGAACCCGGCATGAACAGCAGGCTGCGGGGAACCAGTCCGTCCGTCATGGTCACACCGGGCTGATCAGGTGGTGGCGGCGGTGCCCCGAGCGCTCCCAGTTCCGGGCGGCCCGCAGGCGGCCCAGCAACTCGGCGCGCAGCGCTTCGGGCTTCACCACGGTGTCGACGTGCAGTTCGCCGGCCAGCCGCAGGAGCGTGAAGTCCGCGGCCTGCTCGGCGACCCGCGCCTGCACGAACGCCTCGCGCTCGGCGGGGTCCTCGATCGCCGCGATTTTGTTGGCGTACACGGCGTTCGCGGAAGCTTCCGGCGACATCGTGCCGATCGTCGCGGTCGGCAGCGCGATCGTGGCGCGCGGCTCGAAACCCGGTGCGCACATCGCGTAGAACCCGGCGGCGTAGGCCTTGCGCAGCACGACGCTGAACTTGGGCACCTCGGCGCTGGCCATCGCGGCGACCATCTTGGCACCGTGCCGGATGATCCCCTGCCGCTCCACCGCGACGCCGACCATGAAGCCCGGCACGTCCTGCAGGAACACCAGCGGGATGTTGAACGCGTCGCACATCGAGATGAACCGCGCCGCCTTGTCGGCCGAGTCGACGAAGATCGCGCCGCTGCGCACCGACGGCTGGTTCGCCACGAGCCCGACGGTCTGCCCGTCGAGCCGCGCGAACCCGGTCACCATCTCGGTGGCCCACGCCGACTTGATCTCGAAGAAGCTGCCGGCGTCCACGAGCCGCAGGATCACGTCGCGCACGTCGTAGGCCGCGTTCGGGTCCTCCGGGATCAGGCCCTCGGGCCAGTCGAGCAGTTCGGGCTCGGCGGGTTCGGCGTTCGCCGGGGGCGAGCGCCAGTCGTCGGGCAGGTACGACAGCAGCAGCCGCGCGGCCGCGATCACCTGCCAGTCCTCGTCGAACACCTCGTCACCGCAGCCGGAGACCGTCGCGTGCATGACCGCGCCGCCCATCTCCTCGAGCGTGGTGTGCTCGCCGGTCACCTTCTCGGCGACACGCGGCGAGGCCAGGTACATCGACGCATTGCCCTCGACCATGCCGACCCAGTCGGTGAACGCCGGCATGTACGCGCCGC
Source organism: Amycolatopsis sp. FDAARGOS 1241 (assembly GCF_016889705.1). Taxonomy (NCBI): domain Bacteria; kingdom Bacillati; phylum Actinomycetota; class Actinomycetes; order Pseudonocardiales; family Pseudonocardiaceae; genus Amycolatopsis; species Amycolatopsis sp. FDAARGOS 1241. The sequence goes on along the minus strand of NZ_CP069526.1, from coordinate 3,408,501 downwards.
CGGCGGCCGAAGGCCCGTGCAGGCAGCAGATCTGCGGCACCCGCCCGGAGAGCTTGATCTGCAGCTGGAAGATCCGCGACGCCCCACGCCGGCCCGAGAAGAACCCGAGCTGGTCGGTCAGCCGCCCGCCCGCCGAATCGACGAGGTAGAACACCGGCATCAGGTCGCGGTCGGCGCGTTCGAGGATGCGCACCTGCTTCTCGCAGGTCAGCTCGCCCCACGAACCGGCCTTGACCGAGAAGTCGTGGGCGATGACCGCGACCGGGCGGCCCTCGACCGTGCCGACGCCGGTGAGCACGCCGTCGGCCGGCAGACCGTCGCCGGAGGCATCGGCGAGCAGCCCGTCCTCGACCCAGCTGCCCGGGTCGAGCAGGAGCGCGATCCGCTCCCGCACCGGGATCTTGTTCGGCCACCGGCTCGCGTCGCCGCCCGCGAGCGCGGCCTGCGCGGCCTTCTCCAGCTCGGCCGTCACCTCGCTCATCGCCGCGCCGCCTCCTCGGTGACCACCAGCGTCTTCAGCGTCGCCGCGAGCACGGTTTCACCGCGCTGGTTGAGAATCCGGAACGCCGAAGTGACCACGCCCTTGCCGGCGCCGCGCGGCGTCAGCTCGGTGACCTCGGTCTCGACGTGGATCGTGTCGCCGACGCGCACCGGCGTGACGAAGCGGAGCTTGTCGATGCCGTAGAAGGCTTTCATCGCCTCGGGCCAGAACGTGACCAGCCCCAGCGCGACCGAAAGCGACAGCGCGCCGTGGGCGACGCGGCCGCCGAACACGGGGTCCTGGCCGAAGTACTCGGCGTCGGTGTGCGCCGGGTGCCAGTCGCCGGTGAACATCGCGAACTGCACGATGTCCGTCTCGGTGATCGTGCGGGCCCGGCTGACGTGCCGGTCGCCGAGCTTGATCTTGTCGAAGTACTCGGTGATCACGCCTGCTCCCCCGTCGGTTCGCGGTGCATCAGCCCGGTGCGCCGGGCCCGGCACACGAGCTCGTCACGCTGGTTGTAGGCCCGGTGCTCGAACACCACGACCCCCGCGCGCGGCCGCGACTTCGAGGCGCGGGCTTCCACGACCTCGCTCTCCACGCGGATCGTGTCGCCGGCGAACACCGGCTTGGGGAACTCCACATCGGACAGTCCGAGCTGCGCGACGATAGTACCGAGCGTCAGCTCGTACACCGAGAGCCCGACCACCAGCGCGATCGTGAACATGCTGTTCACCAGCGGCTTGCCGAACTCGCTGCGCGAGGCGTAGTCGGCGTCGAGGTGCATGGGCGCCGGGTTCATCGTCATCGTGGTGAACAGCACGTTGTCGGTCTCGGTGACGGTGCGCCGCGTCGCGTGGTGGACGAGGGTGCCCACCGTCAGCTGTTCGAACCACCGGCCCGAAACCGGGCGCTCGGTGTCTGTGCTCATGGTCTTCCTTCCGTGCTGGGTCACCGGCCGGGTCGCCTCAGAGTGTGCTGAACCGGGGCTGTCTGCGCTCGGCGAAGGCGGCGAGCCCTTCGCGGGCGACCGGTCCGGCCAGGTGCGCGAGCAGCGTCTCGCGCTCGGCGGTGATCGCCGTCGCCGGCTCCGCGGCGAGTGCGTCGCGGTGCAGGCGTTTCATGCTCCGCAACGCGTCGGGGGCGTGCCGCGACAGGCGGGCGACGAGCGCGTCGACGGCATCGTCGAGCTCCGCCGCGGGCACGGCGCTGCTCACGAGCCCGAAGCTCGCCGCCGTGGCCCCGTCGACGATTTCCCCGGTGTAGAGCAGCCTTCGTGCGATGGCCGGCGCCACAGCGTGCGTGAGCCGCACCGAACCGCCGGCTCCCGGCAGCAGGCCGTACTCGAGATGCCGGTCGCCGATCTGCGCCGTTTCGCTGACCACCGCGAGGTCGCACGCGAGCATGATCTCGCAGCCGCCGGCGACCGCGTAGCCGTCGATCACGCACACGGACACGAACGGCGCGGCCTCCAGCCGGTCGAGCGTCACGCCGATCGAGGTGATGTAGTCGCGCACCGCCTCTGGATCGTCCAGCACCGACCGGAGGAACTTCAGCTCCGCACCGGCCGACAGCGTCCCGCCCCGCCCGCGGACCACCACGACCGAGCAGCCCTCGGCGGCCGTGATCGCCCGGTCCAGCCCGGCGATCACTTCGGGACTCAGCGCGTTGCGGGTGGCTTCCTGGTCGATCGTGATGCGGCCGAGGTGCCCGTCGACGGTGAAGTTGACGGCTTCACTTCTTGATGACAATGCCCGCGGCCTCCCGGTCCCACAGCTCGCCGACGCGCTTCGCGGCGGCGGTCTTCAGCTTGTACTTCTCGATCTTCTCGCTCGGCGTCTTGGGCAGCCGGTCGATGAACTCGAGGTAGCGCGGCACCATGAAGTACGGCATGTGCTCGTCGCAGAACGCGATGATCTCTTCGTACGATGCGGAAGCGCCGTCCTCGGTGACGAGGTAGACCATGAGGTCGTCCTCACCGAGCTCGGAGGCGACCGGCACGGCGGCGGCCTCGAGGATCGCCGGGTGCCGGCAGACGATCGTCTCGACCTCGTACGCCGAGATGTTCTCACCGCGGCGGCGGATGGCTTCCTTCTTGCGGTCGGAGAAGAACAGGTAGCCGTCTTCGTCGAGCGAACCGCGGTCGCCGGTGTGGAACCACAGGTCGCGCGTGGCGCCGACCGTGGCGTCCGGCATCTTGTAGTACTCCAGCATCGTCATGCCGGGTTCGTTGGGCCGCAGGCAGATCTCGCCCACCTCGCCCGTGGGCACCGGCAGGCCGTCGTCGTCGAAGATCCGCACGCTCATGTCCGGGCGCACGCGGCCCGCCGATGGGACCTTCTCCAGCGGGTCCTCCGGGCTGAACACCGTGACCGCGCAGTTCTCCGTCATGGCGTAGACCGAGGTGACGCGCGTGCCGTAGCGCTCGAGGAACCCTTCGGCCAGCTCGCGGGAGTTCGGAACCATCATGCAGATCCGCACGGAGTGGTCGCGGTCCTGTTCGGACGGCGGCTGTTGCCAGATGATGTTCGCCATCGCACCGAGCGCGTTGAACACGGTGGCGCGTGATTCGCGGATCTGCGACCAGAACCGGCTCGCCGAGAAGTGCGGGTAGAGCGCCACGGACGCCTCCGCCCACAGCGCGGCGTACACGGTGTACCAGAGCGCGTTGCCGTGGAAGACGGGCAGACAGGTGTAGAGCACGTCGTCCTGTCGGTACCCGTTGAGGGAAGCCATCTGGTGGCCGACCGCGTGTCCCTGTGCCTGCGGGCAGATCGCGCCCTTCGACGGGCCGGTGGTGCCGGACGTGTACAGGATCAGGTGGGGATCGTTCCAGCGCACGGGTTCGGCGAGCCGCGGCGGTTCCGCAGACGCGTCGTGCAGGGTCGCCAAGTCGTGTGTCGCGATGCCCTCGAGCGCGGCGAGCTGTGCCGGGTCGGCGCCGAGCCCCAGCACCGTGCGCACGCCGGGAACCTCGGACAGCACGGCGGCGACGCGCGGGAGCAGCTCCCCCGCCACGCAGATCGCCGTGGAATCGGACTGGTCGAGGAAGTAGCGCAGCAGCTCGCCCTTAGCTGCGGTGTTGAGCGGCACCGCCACGGCGCCGAGCTTGCCCAGGCCCCAGAGCGTCCACAGGAACTCCGGGCCGTTGGGCATCATCATCGCCACGTGGTCGCCCCTCGTGATGCCGAGGTCCGCGAACCCGTTGGCGTAGCGGTTGGTGATCTCGTCGAGGTCCCGGTAGGTGTAAGTGCGCCCGGCCCAATGGAGGAACGGCCGGTCGCCGACGCGGGCGGCTTTGTCGGCGAGGATGTGCGCGGTCGTCCTCTGGTCGATCTCGTAGTAGCGCATCGTCGAGCTGCCTCCAAGTCTCTGCCCCGGACGCTATCCGGCAGGACACGATTGGTCAACAAACAGTTGTTGCAAGCTGTGTGCCCATCGACTCGTCACTCGCCGTAGTGTCTAATGGGGCTCGTGCCCGAACGAGCCACCGACTACGTGACGCCGATCGTCGAAATCGCCGCGAGCCTGTTCGCCCGCAAGGGCTACCACGGTACGTCGATGCGCGACATCGGGCGGGAGGTCGGCGTGCACGCCGGCAGCCTGTACGTGCACATCCAGAGCAAGGAGGACCTGCTGGAGTCGATCGTGCACAGCATCATGGAGCGCTCGGAGCGCGACATGGAGGAGATCCTCGCGGGCGGGGGCACGGCCACGCAGCAACTGCGCCAGGTCGCCGCGCGCGACCTCAAGCTCATCGCCGAGAACAAGGAGTTCGCCACCGTCTTCTTCCACGAGTGGCGCAACCTCAGCGAACCGCGCCAGCAGGCCGTCATCGCCAGCCGTGACCGCTGGGAGACGGGACTGCGCAGCATCATCACCCGCGGCATCACCGACGGCGAGTTCCGCGCTGCCGATCCGCGCATCGCGGGCATCGCGCTGACGAGCATCCTGAACTGGGCGTACGTGTGGTATTCGCCGGAAGGTTCGCTGACGACGGATCAGCTGGCGGAGCAGTTCGCGGATCTGCTGATCGAGGGGTTGCGCGCGCACTGACGGTGGGCGCGTTCTGCCGCCGTTGCGCCCGGTTCGGTGGGTGCCGTTCGCGGAACCGTTCGCGCCGGCCTTCCGGCGCGGTGCGTTGTGGTCACCATCTCGCGCGTCGGCACCGTGGTTCGGGTGGACCTATGATCGCGACATGCTCGATCTTTCCCCCGACCAGCTCCTGTCCACCACTCGCGCGGTCCGCAAACGCCTCGACTTCACCCGCGACGTCCCCGACGACCTCATCCGCGAATGCGTCGCACTGGCACTGCAAGCCCCGGCCGGCTCGAACGTGGTGACGGCCCGCTTCGTGGTCGTCCGCGACGAAGCCAAGCGCCGCGCCATCGGCGAGATCTACGGCTCCATCTACGCCAAGTACAAGGCCTCCCCCGGCTACCCGGGCAACAACGCGGGCGCCACCGAGCGCGACCGCGTGCAGTCGCGCGTGGCCAGCTCCGCCGACTACCTCGGCGAGCACATGGGCGAGGCCCCCGTGCTCGTCCTGGCCTGCAACGAGGGCCCCGACCGAGCTTCCGCGGCAGCCGGCGTGTCCAACGTCCTGCCCGCCACGTGGAGCTTCATGCTCGCCGCGCGCGCCCGCGGATTGGGTACGGCCTGGACGTCCATGCACGTCGCCCGCGAAAAGGACGTCGCGGACGTCCTCGGCATTCCTTACGAGACGGTCGTGCAGACTGTGCTGACTCCGCTGGCGTACACGAAGGGCACGGACTTCCGCCCGGCTTCCCGGCCCGCTCCGGACGAGGTCACCCACTGGGACCAGTGGTGACCAAAACAAGCGCGTAGCGACGGCCGGCTGCGGGGCACACCCGCAGCCGGACTCAGTCGCCCGACAAATCAGCCGGGTAATCAGCCCAGACCGTGCTGCTTCGCGATCTTGCTGCCTGTTTTCTTCTACCACGCGTTGTTTTCGGGGGTTCGCGTGGTAGCCGAAACCTTTTCCTTTGTCCTGGTTCCACTGGCGGCTCGGGCCGATCCCAGGCCGCGCCCACGGCGCGGGGCCAGTTTCTCGGCCGGCCCCTGAAGCGATGTCTCGTCGCCCCGGGCCTGGTGATCACCGCGAATTTGTCCATACCCGCGATCCGAGCAGGGTCAGGTCTGAGGCAGCTGCCCCCAGCCGATCTCGCCCGCGGTGACCGCCTCCAGGTAGCGGTCGACCGGAACCGCGCTGGGTGGGAAGTGCGCGGGCGAGCCGTCGCCGGGCACCATGACCAGGTTGGGCACCGCGGCCACGGCGAAGTCCTCGGTCTCCAGGTACCGCCTGGTGTTGAACGGCACCAGCCAGCCGGCCGGATGCTGCACGACCTGCTCGTCCCGGATCACCATGTCGTGAAACGGGGAGTCCTCAGGAATCGCGGCGGTTTCCTGGTCCAGTAGCGCCCGTGCCGCCGCCAGCGCGTTGTCCCGGTCCATGATCGAAATACCCTCCACCTCGAAAGTCCCCTTGCTTCGGCTAGTAGTTCGGGAAGTAGTGCATGAGATCGACCCGGTCGACCGCACCGCCCTGGTGGGTCAACGCCTCGAGGTTGGCCAGCTTGCCCGTCTGCCCGTCAAGATAGACCGCACCGTACTGCGGGTGGTGCACGACGTTGAACACGTGTGCCGAACCGGGCAAGCCACCGGCGGGCGGCCGGTTGATGTAGACGACTCCGGCGCCACCTTGCTGGGTGATCTTCTGCGTGATTTCGCCGTAAGTGGTGTTGTGGTATTCCGTTCCGCCGTATTTGTTCTTCAGGAACTCGGTGCCGGCGAAGGAGCCGGACGACATCGGCGGCGCGTGCGTGACGGGGTGACCCGCGTTCACCGCGTCCACGCTGACGATGCACTGGTTGCAGTTCAGACCGTACCCCTGGTTCGTACCGAAGTTCGGGTTGATCTGGCCGTGGTTGGGGAAGTGCGTGTCCAGGAACTGCTGCTGCGCTTGGGGCGTACCGTGCCCGGCGTGCACCGAGGGGCCCGGTCCATTGGGGTCGATCACGGCCGGGTGTGTCGGCGGCCGCTGTGTGGCGTTCGCCGGGATGTAGGGATTGTGCGCGGACGAACTCGTGGACGGGATCGCGCCGCCGAGATCGTTCGGCCGGCCCGGCCAGCCGGGCTTGGCCGGCGGGTAGTACTGGTTGAACATGTTCTGGCCGGCCGTGTGGTAACCGGTGCCATCGAGGTTGTGGTAGGCGTGCGTCGGCTGCCTCGTCCCCGACGAAGACGACGCGCTGGGCATGCCGGGTTCGGCTCCCGCCGGGTGGGTGCCGTTTGCCGCGCCCTTGCCCTTCGTGTCCGGGACCTTGCTGACGTCTCCACCGCCGCCGGGCCGGTCGGGCGTCTTGCCCTTGCCGGAACCGCCGGCGCCGCAGCCGCCCTTCTTCGCCGCGAGACCCAGGGGGTCGCAGGCCGCGAACGGGTTGGGGACGTAGGCGGCGGGATTCTCGGCGGGCCCGAGGCCGAGCGGGTCCTGGCTCAGGTAGCGGCCGGTAGCCGGATCGTAGTATCGGTAGACGTTGTAGTGCAGGCCCGATTCGGCATCCGCGTACTGGCCGGGGAAGCGCAGCGGCGTGAGCGCCGTGCCGCCCGACCGGTCCCACAGCCCGACGCTGTCGCGCCACGCCGTGGCCCCATCGGCGTCGAGAAGCTCCGTCGGAGTACCAAGCAGATCGGTGACGATGGAGAAGAACTCCTCGTCCACAGTGGACGGCTGGCCGAGCTGCAGGATCGGGCGGTCGTCCTTCGGGTGGTATTCCCAGGTGGTGATGACCTGCCGCCCCGCCTCGTTGGTGTGGCTCTGCTCCACCAGTTGTGAGCCGCTCCAGGTGAAGACGAAACTCTCGGTGACGTGCCACGACCCTGCGGCGGCCACCAGCCGCTGCTTGCCGATGCGGCGCCCCACGGGGTCGTAGCGGTAGCTCCACCGGCTGCCGTCGGGCGTCAGCAGTCCGACCAGCCGATCGTGCGCGTCCCAGGTGTAGCGCCACACCCGGTCGCCTTCGCGGCGCGATACCACCCGCCCCTGCAGGTCGTGCTCGTATTCCGTGGCACCCGCGGCCACCAGAGCATTCCCGGCGTAGCGCCGGATCCCGGTGGTGGCTGCGGCCACCGGCTCGCCAGACTCGGTCACGTTGCCGAGGTCGTCGTAGCGGTAGTGCCGGTCGCCTTGCGTCGTCTGCAGTTCCACGACCCGGCCGATCGCGTCGAGCAGCAGCCGCGTCGGGCCGGCGACCTCGTCGTCGATCCCAGTGAGGAACCCGTCGCTCCGGTAGGTGAACCGGCGGCTTCGCTCGGATTCGGCGGTCCGCACGGACTGCTCGACCAAGTTCTCGTCGCCGTCGAAGGCCTGCGAGACAACCACCCGGCCGTCGACCGTCCGAACGATTTCGCGGCCACCTTCGTCGTGGCTGAACTCGACGGAGTGCCTGCCGACCGTCAGCGCATCAGGATTGCCCGCGGTGTCGAAGCGCCACACGCTCTCCACTCCGGAAGGCGTACGCCGGACCGTCGCGCCGTTCTGGTCTCGGCTGGTGGTCACCGTTCGACCGTCGACGGTCTCACTGAGCAACGTGCCGTCGGCGGCGTACTCGATCCGCAGCTCGACGTCGCCGATTGTGGCGTGGATCATCCGTCCCACCGGATCGTACGAGTAGCGGGTCGTCCCCGTCGGAGTCCGCCGTTCGAGGACGTTGCCGAGCTGGTCGTAGACGTACTCGGTCCGGTCACCGGCTCCGTTGACCGACCGGACCAGGCGCCCGGCGCGGTCGTAGTCGAACCGCAGCACGCGCCCGTCGAAGTCGACCTCTTCCACCAGCCGGCCTACCGCGTCGTGGCGGTAGGTCCATTGCAACCCCAGCGGGTTGGTGACCGTGGTGAGCCGAAGCTCGGTGTCGTAGGCGTAGGTGGTCCTCGCACCGGAGGCGTCGATCGACGCCGTTCGCAACCCGAACGGCCCGTACTCGGTCCGGGTCACGAACCCAGCGCCGTTGACGTGCTCGACCTCGTTGCCCTCGGGGTCGTACCGCCGCGCCTCACGAGCCCCGGACGGATGGACCCTCAGGTTTTCCTCGCCCTCGACGGTCCAGCCGAGCCGGACCGGCCGCCGCGAGCGGTTGAGCATTGTGGTCACGCGGCCGAACACGTCGCGCGGCTCCGACTGGCCCGCCGGGTCAGTGTCGGCGGGTGCTCCTGCGCCGGCGGCCGCCACCTCCGGTGCGGCGTTCTGCCGGTCGATCAGCTCCGTGTAGCTCAACGAGGCCGACACGCCGACCGGGTCGATCAGCGGGTCGGGCACGTTCTCGCCCGTGTAGGTGCGGCTCCAGTGCCGGTCGCCGTCCCGGACGGTGATGGTCAGTCCGGTTCCACCCCCGCTCACCTCGACGACGGAACCGTCGGGACGGGTCACCGAGACCAGCGCACCGTACTCGTCGTAGGAGTAGGCAGTCGTGTGCCCCAGCGGGTCGACGCTCTCCAGCAGCCGGTCGTAGCGGTCCCACACGAAACCCGTCACGCTCCCCAGCGGGTCGACGCGGCGCAGCATCTGGTTGGCCTCGTTGAGGTGGTATTCCGTAACGTTGCCCAGCGAGTCCGAGTAACGCGTGATCAAACGCTCACGGTCGTAGGCGAACGACCCGCTGTAGAAGCCCTGCGGACCGACCGTGCGCACGCAGCGGCCGTCGGCGTCGTAGACGTAGCGGTACCAGGTACCCGTCCGGTCCTGCCACCCGACCATGCGGCCGTGCACGTCGTAGTCGTACCCCGCAGGCAGGCCCGACGAGTTCGCGACCTTCGTCAGCTGGCCGAACCGGTTGTACCCGAATTTCGCCACCGACACCGAGGCGTCGCCGTCGGCGACCTCGATCGCGGTGATCCGTCCCCCCTCGCTCAGTAGCCGGACAGCCCGGCCGTCGGAGCGGCTCAGCCCGACCGGCACCGCGGACGGACCGTACTGCAGGTCGATCCGCTCGCCGGACTCGTGCTCGATCGCCACCAGCGGAACCAGGCCACGGCGGGCGCCCGGCACCGCGGCGAATTCGAGGCTCACCTGCTGCAGCGGGTCGGCCAGCCGGTACCCAGCCTCGGTCGCGACGAGCGGCAACCGCGGACCCTCGACCGGCAACACGGCCTCACCGGCGCGCGGCAACGGGTACACGAGGATCATGCCGTCCGCCGAGAAGTAGCAAGCGTGCTCGTCGTCGAACTCGATCCGCTGGTCCAAAGTAGACGACCACGTCGAACCGAACACCCGGCCGGCCCGGTAGGAGGAGATGTGCGTGCGCTCCAGCGCCAACTCCGGAAGACCCGGCATGAGGAGGTCCACCTGGGTCATCACGACGTCACCGGTCGCGATGTCGACCGGGTCCGACTCGCACACGCGGTTGTCGGTGCCCACCGAACGGTCGCGCGGGGGTTCCGGCTTGTCCGGCACCTTGCCCGGCGACTTGGGGCCGGAGGAACCGCCGCCCTTCGGAGCACCGCCTCCACCCGCACCGGAAGTCACCGTCGGACCGTCACCGGTGTCGGTCTTCGGAGGCGCTGGCGCCTCGGTCTTCGGGGGCGGGGTGCCGCCACCGCCGTGGCTGCCCCCGCCACCGGCGCTGGAGGAGTGCGTGGAGTCATCACCCCCCGACTTGGCCGGTGGTGGCGCACCGTCGCCCCCGCCCTTCGGGGTGCCCCCACCACCACCGACGGGCTTGGGCGGGTCCTTCGGCATGCCGCCGACGTCGCCACCCTTGCCCGCCGACGAGACCTTGCCACCCTTGAGGCCCTTCAACGCCTTACCGGCGTCCTCGAACAGCGTCCCGGCCTTCTTCAACAACGGGATCAGCGCCTTGAGCGCCTTCACCAGCTTCGTCACGATCGAGGTGATCTGCGAAGCGGTCTTGGCGACCGCGCTGACCACCTGAGGCACCACCCACGCCAACCCGACACCGAGGGTGAACACCACCTGCAACGCCCAACTGATCAAATGCCCGACCAGCTCCGAAATGATGTCGCGCACCAGCGTCCGCACCGCCGCCACGACCTCACCCGCGGTCTTCACCCCGGACGACGCGCCCTCACAGCCCTTCTGCGCCGCCTGCAACGTCGTGCCCAGATCCTGCGCCCGCTGCCGATACGCATCCGACGCATCCCCCGACCAGGCCTGCAGATCCGAACTCACCGCGCTGTTCAGATCATCCGCAACGCTGCCCAGCTCCTTGGCGACATTCGCCCACGTCTCCGACTGCGCCTTGATCTGATCCGCATTCCCCGTCAACCCGTTGAGCGCGTCCTTGAGCGGGCCGACGTGCTCCATCAACCACGACACACCCGCAGCCAGAATCGCCCCGAACGGATCCATCGCCACCGAGAGCGCATCCAGCGCGGTGCCGACCGCACCCATCGCCACCGACGCCCAGTCCCCCGACTCGATCGCCGACGACAGATCGTTCGCCGTCTCCAACAGCGAAATCCCGGAATACGCCTTCGTCGAATCGACCGTCGGCGCAATCAACGGATTGCTCACGCGTTTCCCCATTCCATTCGTGTTCAGCCGACGCGCAGGCGGGCCGCTCGAACGGGTGCACGGCGCAGCTGTGAAGTCATCGATGCCGTGGCGTCAGGCCGGCGGAGCGGCCTGACGCCACGAGGTGATCACCAGGGGTTGTTGTCCTGCTCGTCCGGATCAACCCCACCCGGCCGGCGCGAAGGCGGCGCCGAGGGCGGGGCGGCAGGCGGAGTCGCGCCACCGGCCGGCGGCGGAGTGGCCGCGCCACCCGACGGTGCCGGCGGCACCGGAGGAACCGGAGGAACCGGAGGTGCCGGTTCTTCGCCGGGACCGTCTTCGGGCTCGTCGGGGTCCGGGAAACGGCTGCTGAGGTTGGAAAGCAGCGCGGTGCGGGTTTCCTGGTCCTCGTCGCCGAGGTTCTCGGTCATGACCTCGGCGACGCGCTCGGTGATGCCCGCCTGGGCGCGGCGCATGGTGGTCAGCACCATGCGCGCCAGCTCCTCCGGCGGCATCGTCCGCGTCTTCGACCCGAAGACCAGGTCGGACACCACGCCGTCGGCACCGACGGTGACCTTGACGGTGCCGTCGGGGCTCGACGCCGTGAGGCGCAGCCGTTCCGTTTCCTGCTGGGCGGCCGCGTAGCGCTCGGCCTTGCGGGCGAACCCGGCCGCCCACTCGTCCATCCGCCGGATCGCCTCGTCGGGGTCCCTGATCAGGTCACCCAACCCTCCCGCACTGGTCATGACGCTCGTACTCCTCGATCTGCTTCCTGCTTCGAAACTGCGTGTGGCGCCGGGCCGCTCAGCCGCCCGGCGCCACGATCAGGGCCGGTCCCTACTCGGTGACCGTGCCGATGCGGAACGACGACGGGTCCGCCGCCGGCTCCTGAACCGTCGTGCCGATGCGGAACCGCGACGGGTCGACGCCGGACGAGTCGCCCGCCGAGGTGCCCACGCTGGCGCGCCGCAGAGTCGCCGGCTCGCCGTCACTCGAGAGGCCCGCCGCGTCGTCGCTGTTGCTGAGCGACCGCAGGAAGGGCTGGGCCTGGGACTCATCACGGTCGCGATAGCCCTGCGCCGCCGTGCGGACGTTGTCCGCCGTCGTCTGCATGCCCTCGGCCGCGGCGCTCACCGTGTCCTTGGCCTGCTGTCCCGTCGGGTTCACGATCGGCGGGAGGAACGCGCAGAGCAGGCCGTACGCGTCATCGCTCAACGCGTAGTCCGCCGCCTGCACCGCGTTGTTCAGCCGGTCGGTGAGACCGTCGAGGTGGCTGGCGTGCGCCACCAGCTCGTCGGGCTCGACTTCGAATCCGCTGCCGCTCGTCATCGCCGCCTCACTTCCAGTCCTTGTTCTTCCAGTCGCCGATCACCGGAGGTGCGACGACCTCGTCGGCGGCGAAGAAGCTCGGGTCGTCCGACTCCACGTAGTCGGCCGTCTTGTGCTCCTTGTCCTCCTGGCCCTTGCCGCCACCCCGGCCGGCCGCACCCATGCCGCCCATGCCGGGCGAACCGGCCGCGCCCTTGGCACCGGCCGCACCGGCACCGCCGCGGGCGGCGAGCTCCTCCTCAGCCGTGGCGCCGGTACCGCTCGCAGCACCCGACGCGGCGCCCGAACCACCGAGACCGGCGCCCTTGATGCCGCCGCCACCGCCGATCCCACCACCGCCACCGCCGAGGCGGCTGCTGATGCTCTCGCCGTTGACACCACCACCGCGGCCGATGGTCGGGATCTTGCCCGAGCCCCCGCCGAGGCCGCCGCTCGAACCACCGAGCGAACTGCCGCTGACTCCGGTGCCCGGGTTGAACGGCGGCGGTGTGAAGCCGGCGCCCGAACCCGAGCCACCACCCAGGCCGCTGCCCCCGGGACCGCCGGGCACGTTCAGCGGAGGCGGGTTGAAGCCCGAACCACCGCCAAGACCGCCGCCACCCGGGCCGTCCGGAACGTTCAGTGGAGGCGGTGTGAAGCTCGAGGCCTTCGTGGTGTCGTCGCCACCACCGCCGCCGAATCCGCCGGTACCGACGCCTCCGCCCCCGCCGAACCCGCTGCCGTTCGGGCCGTCGGGCACGTTGAGCGGAGGCGGAGTGAAGCCCGAACCGCCCCCTGCGCCGCCACCGGCACCGCCGCCCGCTCCGGAGCCGGAGAAGCCACTGCCCCCGGGACCGTCCGGCACGTTGAGCGGCGGCGGGGTGAAGCCCGCACCACCACCGGCACCACCTCCGGTCCCGCCGGCACCGCCCCCGGCAGCACCGGCACCGCCCCCGGCAGCACCGGCACCGCCACCAGCGCCACCACCGAGCGCACCGCCACCGAGCGCACCGCCACCAGGGCCGCCGCCGGCCGAGAACGCGTCGGCCCCACCGGCGCCACCGGCTCCCCCGCCCGCACCACCGGCACCGCCCGCGCCGCCGCCGGCGCCACCCGCACCGCCGCCGGCCCCACCGGCGCCGGCGGAGCCCGGCAGCTTCGGCGGCGCGGCGAACTGCGGCGTCACGACGGCCGCGCCGATCGTGTTGTCGTACTGCGTCATGATCTGGGCCGCCTGGCCTCGCGCGGCCTGCTGCTCCGTGTAGGTCGCCATGGCCTTCCCCGCCGCGGCGGCGTACTCGGCGGGGTCGGTGATCTGTTGGAGCTGCTGGTTGGCCTGCTGCAGGTCGAACTGCACGGGCGGATTGGCCGCCATCGCGATCTGCGTCTCGTTCAGCGCCTGGGAGTGGATCTCCTGCTGCCGGCCGGTGAGGGTCGCGCCCTGGGCCGTGGTGCCGAGCCACTTGCCGACGTTCGCGAGGTGCTCGCGCGCGGCGTCACCGCCCGCGCCCTGCCAGTTCGAGGTGCTCGCGCTGATCGCCTTCGCCAGGTTCTGCTGGTGCGTCGCCAGCTCATTGCCGACGCGCACCCACTCTTCCGATGACTCGGCGACCTTCGCCGAGTCGGCCTGCTGCGTGATCGCCTGCACCATCTGCTCGTGCGTCGCCTGCGACCAGTCGGTCGTCGGGGCGCCGCCGGTCTGGCGGATCTGCAGGCCGTCGTTGAGGCCGCCCTTCGACTCCACGAGCTTCTGCTCGTAGAGGTCCTGGATCTTGTCGTTGCGCGTCTTCGGGTCGACGGTGGGGCCGAGCCAGCCGTTGGCGATCTCGTCGTCGATCTCCTTGGTCGCCTCGGCGCGGATCTGATCACCGGAGGCGACGTCGTCCGGCTTGACCGGGCCGACGTAGTACTTGGACGACGAATCGGCCGTCACGTCGTAGTAGGGGCTGTGCGGGTCGTAGTCCGGCGACGACGGGTCGGAAACCGTCGAGGTGGACGAGTCGGTCGTTGACACGGGGTCCTCCTCAGGAAAGCTCGTCGACGGGGAGCTGCTTCAGCGAGTCGCGGGACGCGGAGTCGCTGTCGCGGTAGTTCTGCTTGGCCAGCTTGATCGCCTCGACGTACGTCGGGAACTCCTGCTTCGCCGCCTGCAGCTGCGTCAGCAGCCCTTGCGCGTCGCTGGCCGTGTTGAGCATGTGGTTCGCCACCCACTTGCCGGTGGCCGTCTCGGACATCAACGGGCTCTGGCCCAGTTTCTGCAGAGCGTCCCACCGCGACTGAAGGGTGTCGATCACACCCTCGAGCGATTCGATCATCTGGTTGCCGGTGGTGTCGTCCACCGCGAAACTGCCGGACTCCGCCAGCTGCTTGAGCGCGGTTCCGGACAGGCGCGGGGTCAGTTCGCGCGTCGCCGGGACCGGCGTCGTGTCGTCGGCCATCGGGCTCCCTCCTCGTTCTTCCGCGCGCTCGTCAGTAGACGGCGGCGATGGCGTGTTGCACGGCGCGGGCCACCTCGGACCGCCCTGCGGGGACGTACTGCGCGCTCAGCTCACCGGACGCGCCCGTGGTGGTGTGGACCAGGTAGCGGCCGTCTGCGGTGTCGAGCCAGCTCAACGGATCGGCGGCCAGCCGCTCGCCCCGCCGGCTGATGCCGGAGACGGTGATGTGCCCGCCGCCGAGCCGCGGCGCGGCCAGCACGCGTTCGAGCACCTCGGTGCTGCCTTCCGACCGCCGCACGCGGGGGTCCGGGCGCCGCGGCTGGACGGTGCCGCGCACCTCGATCATCCCGAATGCGTCGGTCTCTTCTTCGTCCTCCGCCGCTTCGGCCATCCGCCGGGCCGTCATCGCCGACACCGAGCGCGTCGCCTCGCGGCGGACGGTGTGGGTGCCGGTGGACGCCGGGCGGGCCGGCGGCAGCACGCCGGTGACGACCTCGACGAAGTTCTCGTCCGCGAAGAGGGAGAAGAGGAGTTCGTCCGTGAGGGGGTCCTGCGTGATCCCGAGCGCCTGCCGGCCGTCGGTGAGCGCGAGCACCGCGATATCTGCGCCGACACCGTCGATCCCGGTCACCGCCACGGAAACCCGCGGCCGGGCGAGCAACCCGAACGCCGTGCGAACGTGGGGGTTGAGCTCACCGTGCACGGAGAGCCTGCGGTCCTCCATCGCGCGGTAGACCTGCGTCGCCACGCGGACGAAGCGCACCGGATCCGAAGGCACCGTCCCGATCCGCAACGGGTACTGGCGGATGTCCCCGCCGGTTGCCTGGCCGACCACTAGAGCTTCGACGACGTCGAGAACGAACTCGAACCTGTCCGCCATACCCGAGAGCATCCTTCCGCAAGGCGGGTCGTGCACGGCCTGGGGCCGCGGTCCGGACACCAGTGCCAAAACCGGCGCTGATGTCACTGATCGGAGCCTAGCAGTCCTGGTGTGGCGGGAAATCACCACTCGAACCGGTGCCCGAAAGACCATTCGTCCGTGTCACGCCGGGCACGACCTTCGCGCCCGTCCGCCTCTGTCACGTGCGCCGCCACCGATCCGGTTCACCGGAGTCCGGGAAATTTTCGGCGGGCGCCGAACCGCGGTTCAGCCGAGGCGCGACTGGTACACGCGCAGGTTGAGCCGCACGAGTTCGAGCAGCGGCACGGAGACGCCGAGCGCGTGGGCGCGGTCGACGAGGTCGCCGAAGATCTGCTCGCCTTCCACGGGTCGGCCGGAAGTGAGGTCCCGGTACAACGACGGCGCACGGGGCGAGCCGATCTCGGTGACGGTCGCGCGGGCGTTCTCGAGCGCGGGCGCCGCCACGGGGTGGCCGGCCGCCTCCGCGACAGCTGCGCACTCGGCGACGACGGCGTCGGCGAAGGCGATCCCGCCGGGCTGCCCGGCGACGTCGCCGACGGTGCCGCGCATGAGCGCGGTCACCGCGCCGATCGACGCGATGAAGGCCCACTTCGCCCACATCTGCGACGTGATGTCCGGTGCCAGCGCCGTGGGGAAGCCGGCGTCCGAGAGCAGTGCGTGCACGTCGGCGAGCTCGGGCGGGGCCGACTCGCTGCGGGCGCCGTAGGTGAGCGACTGCATGTCGACGAGCCGCCGGATGTCACCGGAACCGTCCACAGTGGTCGCGACGATCGCGACGCCGCCGAGTACACGCTCCTCGCCGAAGCGCGCGGTGAGCACGTCGACGTGGCGCATGCCGTTGAGCACGGGCAGCACGAGGGTGCGCGGGCCGACGGCCGGCGCCACGTCCGCGGCGGCCTGCTCGAGCCCGGCCGCCTTGACCGTGAACAGCACGAGGTCGTAGGGCCCGGTCAGCCGGTCCGCTTCGACGAGGTTCGGCGTCAGCACCGTCTCCTCGCCGAGGCCCGTGATGCGCAGGCCGCGCTCCGCCAGGAGCTTCGCCCGCCGCGGGCGCACCAGGAACGTCACGTCGCGCCCGGCCTGGTGCAGCCGGCCGCCGAAGAACCCGCCGGTCGCACCGGCGCCCACCACGAGGATCCGCTTCCCGCTCGCCATCGCGCCGACACTAGGCCCCTGACTTTCCTTACACAAGTCAGAGTCCGCCTTCTCACACCCCGGTCACCCCGTCGACCCCCTCGCGCAGGAAGTCGGCGTGGCCGTTGTGGCGCGCGTATTCGTGGATCAGGTGCAGCATCACCAGCCGCAGCGACACGTCCTCACCCCAGCGTGCGTTGTGGACGACGACGTCGAGCGACTCGGCCGCCGCCTCGATCCGCCGCGAGTGCGCCACCTCCTCCTGCCACGCGGCGAACGCCTCCGCGCGCGTCGACTCGGTCGCGTCGTAGGCGACCTGGAAGTCGCCGTCGGGCGACCAGACGAGCGGGACGTCCTCGCCGTCGACTACCCGGCGGAACCACGTGCGCTCGACCTCGGCGAGGTGCCGCACCAGCCCCAGCAGCGACAGCGTGGACGGCGGCATCGAGCGCTGCCGCAGCTGCTCGTCGGACAGGCCGTCGCACTTCATCGCGAGCGTCGCGCGGTGGAAGTCCAGGAACGCCCGCAGCATCTCCCGCTCCCCCGCGATCGACGGCGGCCCGATCCGCTCCGTCGCCATGGTTCCCCCTTCGCCGTGGCCACTGCTGCCGCCGCTCAGGCTACCGGCGCGCCGGGTTGCTCCGGCAACGCAGTAGCGGGCGGCGCGGGCGTCCTCCCGTCCCGTGTGGACCGTTCACCGCGGGCCGACCGGACGGCGGGCCGCCAGGAACAGCCGGGGCGCCGAACCGGACGAACCCGGACGTGGCGATCATCAGCGCGAGCGCCGCGGCGGCGAAGCAACACACAGGAAACGAACAGGCGAAAACCGCTGCAACCCAAGCGTTCCGCACGTTGTCCAGACATGGCACGGGCTCTCGGATGGACGCTGGCCGCCGCTGGTCTCACCGCGACGGTCCTCACCACGGCGATCGCGGTCACCGCGAGTGCCCGGCACGACACCCCGGTCGCGGCCGTGGTTCCGGCGTCCCCGCCGACCTCCTCGGACCCGCCGAGCAGCAGCGAGCCACCGACGCCGACCCCGGCCACCCCGCTGCCGGACCCGGCGGAGGTGGCGGACGAGGTGACCGACGCCGCCACCGCCGCGTCGAAGGGCACGCAGGTGGGGCTCGTGGTCTACGACGAGAAGACGGGCAAGACGATCGCGGAGACCGATCCCGACCAGCCGCACTACACGGCTTCGGTGGTCAAACTGCTGATCGCGCTCGACTCGCTCTACGACGACGGCACGTGGCGGGTCCCGGAAGGCGAGGACGCGCAGGACCTCACCGACATGCTCGCCGGCAGCGACGACGCCATCGCCTCCAAGCTGTGGGAAGAAGGCGGCGACACGGCGGTCATCGGCCGGATGACCGACCTCATCGGACTGTCGCACACACTAGAGCCGACCGAGCCCGGCGAGTGGGGCATGACGAAGATGAGTCCCGAGGACGTCGTCACCACCTACCGCTACCTCGAGAACACCGTCCCCGCCGCCACGGCACAGCCGTTGCTCACCGCGCTCGCCGACGCCCGCCAGCCCGCCGACGACGGCTACCCCCAGTACTTCGGCATCCCCGACGGGCTGCCCGGTTCGACGTGGGAGATCAAGCAGTGCTGGATGATCCGGCGGTCCGCACTCGTGCTCAACACCACCGGCATCGTCGACTCGCGGTACGTGGTGGTGCTCTTCACGCAGCAGCGGGCCGGCACTTCGTCGGCGAAGGGCCGCGCCACGGTGACGGCGGGGATCAAGGCACTGGCACCGGCTCTCGCCGCGTGGACGGCGGATTGAAAATCGGTGGCCCGCGGTGATCTTGCCGGTTACCGTCGAGGCATGAGAGAGGAGATGAAGCTCGCGGAAGCCCTGGCGCTGCGTGCCGACGCGACCAAGCGGATCGAGCAGCTGCGCACGCGGATCGTGGCGAGCGCGCGTTACCAAGAGGGTGAAGAGCCGGCCGAGAACGCCGCCGACCTGCTCACGGAAGCCGGCACCACCCTCGACGAACTCGAGGACCTGATCCGGCGTATCAACCGCACCAACGCGCAAACCCCGCTGGGCGACGGCAGCGTCACGGACGCTCTGGCCCGCCGCGACGCGCTCCGCCTGCGCCACTCCGTCCTCACGGCCGCCGCCGACGCCGCGTCCGGCCGCGGGCACGGCATCGCGCGCCAGCTGCGGTCCGAACTGCGCCAGCTGGCCGCCCTCCCCGTGGCCGAACTGCGCGACCGCGCCGACCGCGTCGCCCTGGACCTGCGCACCCTCGACGTCGACATCCAGCGCACCAACTGGGAAGCCGACCTGCTGCCCTGAGTCTCCCGGCGCGGAAGCCGGTAACCACCCCGAGCGAACGCGAGCACACACCGAGGGCCGGCGGTCATTCCGGCCCACCTCCTGGCGCGTGGCGGGCAACGCGGGGGTTCGATTCCCCAGGGACAGCGCAGCCCAGCACGGCGCACAGGTGACGGTGTACGTGGCACAACTCATCACCGCGTGCTGGTTCGTCCGGGATGGTGAGGGTGGGTCAGGGGAACTTCCGCGCCCGGCGACCGCCGGGGTGGTGTTCTGGTTGCCGAACCGGGACACCACCCCGGCAATTTTGTCTGTTGTGGACATTCTCATCGGATTCCGGTCAGCTGAGGTCCATCGCGTCGTCAGCGGAGCGCTCAGGCGCCGATCCTCCTGGCTCGGTCGATGTCCGGCCCCCGGTACAGGCGCTCCGGGATCCGGGCCAACGTCGATTCGTGCACCTGCGGCCCCAGGCCGTACAGCTTCTGGAAGCTCATGATCAGCGGCCGCCACGCGTCGGGGTCGATGTGGTCGGGCGCGTCGGTCCGGCGGATGGCGTCGTGCACCAGGACGCGCTGGACGCGGACTTCCAGGCCCAGGACGGAGCCGGACTGGGCGGGGTCGTCGGTGGCGAACGGGTGGGTGGCTTCGAGGACGGCTTCCAGGGCGACGGGGCATTCGGCGACCCGCGGGGGCGCGACGGTTCCGGACGGAACGGCCGTGAAGCCCGCGCGGCCGAACTTGTCCGCGACGTGGAAGTAGCCGCGCCTCGTCTTGCCCGGTGGGACGGGGTCGGAGCCGGTGGTGAAGGCGAGCCGGTCGACGGCCGGTGCGAGGTCGGCCGAGGGGAGGTTCAGGACGCATTCGCGCGTGCGCAGCAGGTTCGCCGTCGTCTTGGAGCGGGCGCCCAGGCCGAGCATGGCGCGCCAGCCGAGCCAGAAGGCCGACGACATGGGTGCCAGGTTCGCCGAACCGTCCTCATTGGTCGTCGAGATCAGCACGACCGGAGTGCCGAAGTAGAGGATGCCGGGCTCGATGGGAGTGTGCGGGGAAACGTTCACCTCGCCAGTCTGCGCAGGGGCGAACGCACCGGCTGGCGGGAAACGGACGTCGTGATCCCGCCAGCCGGAGCGATCAGGCGATGCCGGCCGCCAGCAGGGCGCGGCGGGTCAGCACACGCGCCAGGTGCCGCCGGTACTCGGCCGACGCGTGGGGCTCGTCGGGCGGGGAGGTGTCCTGCGCCGCCAGCGCCGCCGCCTCGTCCGCCGAGGCGCCGTCCGCCAGGGCCTTCTCCGTCGCGGCCGCCCGCAGCGGCGTGCCACCCAGGTTGATCAGGCCCACGGACCGGCCGACGACGGCCACGCCGACGATCGCCCAGTCGATGGAGCGGCGCGTGAACTTCTCGAAGCCCCACCCGAGACCGGCCTGGCTCGGCAACCGGATCTCGCTCAGCAGCTCGTCGGGTTCCAGCGGCGTGGTGAACGGACCGAGGAAGAACTCGGCCGCGGGGATCCGCCGCTCCCCTGCGGGGCCGCGGGCGACGAGCGTGCCGCCCGACGCGAGGACCACGGCGGGCAGGTCGGCCGCCGCGTCGGCGTGCACGAGCGAACCGCCGAGCGTGCCGCGGTGGCGCACCTGGGGGTCACCGACCGCACCCGACGCGTGCGCCACCAGCGGCGCGTGCTCGGCGAGCACGGGGTCGCCGTGCAGGTCGTGGTAGCGCGACAGGGCACCGATCACGACCTCGTCGCCGTCGAGGCGCACGAACTTCAGCTCGTCCAGCGGCCCGATGTCCACCACGACCTCCGGCGCCGCGAACCGCAGCTTCATCAGCGGCAGCAGCGAATGCCCGCCGGCCAGGACCTTGGCATCGTCGCCGTGCTCGGCCAGCACGGCCAGCGCCTCGTCCACAGTGGACACCCGGCGGTAGGCGAACTCGGCGGGGATCACCGGTCCACCTCCTGCCCGGAGGCCTCGACCACGGCGCTCACGATGTTGTGGTAACCTGTGCAGCGGCACAGGTTGCCCTCGAGCGCTTCCCGCACCTCGCGCCGCGTCGGCTTCGGGTTCTCCTTCAGCAACGACACCGACGCCATCATCATGCCCGGGGTGCAGAACCCGCACTGCAGGCCGTGCTGCTCGCGGAACGCACGCTGCACGGGGTGCAGCTCGCCGTCCGCGCCGGCCAGACCCTCCACTGTGGTCACTTCGTGCCCGTCCGCCTGCGCGGCCAGCACGGTGCACGACTTCACCGACTCGCCGTCGAACAGCACGGTGCACGCGCCGCACGACGTGGTGTCGCAGCCGACGTTGGTGCCCGTCAGCCCGGCCGTGTCGCGCAGGTAGTGCACCAGCAGCGTCCGGTCGGGCACCTCACTGGCCACGGTCCTTCCGTTGACCTCTATGGAGACCCGCACGTCAGTTCGCCTTCCTCGCGTCGTTCAGGGCCGTCCACACCCGCATCGGGGTGGTCGGCATGTCCAGGTGCCGCACGCCGTACGGGGCGAGCGCGTCGACCACGGCGTTGTGCACGGCCGGCGTCGACCCGATCGTTGCCGCCTCGCCGATGCCCTTGACCCCCAGCAGGTTCCGGGTCGTGGGTGTCTCCATCTCCACGAGCTCGAAATCGGGCAGCTCGGTCGCGGTCACGAACGAGTAGTCCGCGAGCGTCGCCGTGGTCGGGTTGCCGTCTTCGTCGTAGTTCACGACCTCCAGCAGCGCCTGAGCGACGCCCTGGCCGAGGCCGCCGTGGCGCTGGCCGCGGAACGTCAGCGGGTTCACCACCGGCCCCGCGTCGTCGAGCGCGATCACGCGCCGCACCTCGACCTTGCCCGTCTCCGTGTCGACCTCGACGACCGCGAGGTGCGCGCCGAACGGGAACGTCGGCTTGCCGTCGCCGAACCACACGTCGGCCGACAGCGTCCCGCCCTCGGCCGCGGACACCACCCGGGCCCAGTCGAGCGTGACGCTCGCCGGCGCGCCGCGCACCTGCCAGACGCCGCGGTCGGTGTCGAGCTCCAGGTCCTCTGGCGCCGCTTCAAGCAGGTCGGCCGCGAGTTCGCGGGCCTGCTCCACCACGGCGTCGGCCGCCTGCCGGATGGCCGAACCGCCCAGCTGCAGCGACCGCGAGCCGAACGTGCCGACCGCCCGCGGCACGTCGTCGGTGTCGCCGTGCTTCACGGTGATCTTCTCGATCGGCACGCCGAGCCGGTCCGACAGCAGCATCGCCAGCGACGTCGCCAGGCCCTGGCCGTGGGGCGAGCTGCCCGTGTACGCGGTGACCGAGCCGTCGGCGTGGAGGTCGACGCGGCCGCTCTCACCGCCGGCGTCGCCGCCCGTGATCTCGACGTACGCTGCGATCCCGAGACCCAACGCCACCGGATCACCCGCGGCGCGGCGGGTTTCCTGCTCCGCGCGCAGCTCGGCGTAGCCCGCCGCTTCGAGCACCCCGTCGAGCGCGGCCGCGTACTCACCCGTGTCGTAGTCCCCGCCGGTCTTGGTGGTGTACGGGAACTCCTCGGGCCGGATGAAGTTGATGCGCCGCACCTCGGCGGGATCCATCCCGATCTCCGCGGCGAACAGGTCCATCGCGCGTTCGACCGCGGCCGTCGCCTCGGGCCGGCCGGCCCCGCGGTACGCCGCGATCGGCGTGGTGTTCGTGACGACCGCCCGGCTCCGGGTCTGCACGACCGGGAACCGGTAGACGCCCGGCGCCATCAGCTCCGTCAGCGTCGGGAGAAAGAGGCTGCGCGGATAGGCGCCCGCGTCCTGCACGACCTCGAGCCGGTACGCCAGCACGGTGCCATCGCGCTTGCCGCCGATGGTCACCGTGTTCTGCTGCGCGCGCCCGTGGGTCATCGCGGTCAGGTTCTCGCTGCGCGACTCGACCCACCGCACCGGCCGTTCGACGCGCCGCGCGGCCCAGCCGAGCAGGCTCGCTTCCGGGTCCGCGCCGATCTTCGCACCGAAGCCGCCGCCGACGTCCGGCGTGATCACGCGCACCTGTTCTTCGGGCAGCCCCAGCGCGCTCGCGACGGTGGTCCGGGCGATCTGGGCGTTCTGCGTCGACAGCCACAGTGTGAGCCGGCCGTCTTCGCCCCAGGCCACGGACGCGCCGCGCACCTCGAGCGGAGCGGGCGCCACGCGCGGGTTGAGGATCGTCTGCGTCACCACCACGTCGCAGCCGGCGAACACGGCGTCGTCGAGGTCCCCCTCGCCGGTCACCTGCACGACGTTGCCACCGGGGAACAGCTCGGTTTCGCCTGACAGCGCGGCGTCGATGCTCGCCACCGCGTCGAGCGGGTCGTAGTCGACGTCCACCAGCTCCGCCGCGTCGGCCAGTTGGTAGCGCTCTTCGGTGAGCACCAGCGCGACGGGTTCGCCGACGTAGCGCACGACGTCGGTGGCGAGGAACGGTTCGGGGACGGGCCCGGCCTCGTGCGGGGCGAGGTCGAGGTCCGCCGCGGTGAAGACGGCGACGACGCCCGGCGCCTGTTTCGCCTCTTCCACGTCGATGCCGGTGATGCGCGCGTGGGCGATCGGGCTGCGCACGAAGACCGCGTGGAGCGCGCCGGTGAGCGCCGCCTCCCGCAAGTCGTCGACGTACGTTCCGCCCGAGGTGATCAGCTTCTCGTCCTCTACACGCACCACACGGGTGCCGACAATGCTCATCTGGCCTCCTGCTCGGGATACCCCGCGATCATGCCCTTTGAGGCACTCGCGCGTCATCCCCGTGGGGCAACGGTTCCGCCGCGATCAGCCGGCGAACGCTTCGCGGGCCAGCGCGACCGCGAGCGCCAGCCCGCCGAGGGCGATCGCGATGCGCAGGGGTGTCGCGGGAAGATACCGGACCAGCACCGAGCCCAGCCAGGAACCCACCACCGAACCGAGGCACACGGCGAGGGCCGCCGGCCACAACACCCGGCCGGTGAAGGAGAAGACCACCGCGGCGACCAGGTTCGCCGTGCCCGTCGCGATGTTCTTCGCCGCGTTCGTGCGGGCCAGCGACTGTGTCCACACGGTCGTGAGCAGCGCGAGCATCAGCACCCCCGCCGCCGCGCCGAAGTAGCCGCCGTAGACGCCGACCAGGAACGCGGCCGCGCCGGTGCCCGGGCCGATCCCGTGCCGCTCCGAGCCTTCCGTGCCTTCCGAGCCTTCCGTGCCTTCTGCCAACCGGCGCAACCGCGGACCCGCCATCAGCACCAGCGACGCGCCACCGATCAGCCACGGCACCACGACCGTGAACGCGTCGGCCGGCGTCAGCAGCAGCACGAGCCCACCGCACGCGCCGCCCGCGGTGGTGATGAGGCACAGCGGCAGCAGCCGGCGCCACTGCCCGGTGAGCTCCGGGCGCGCTCCCGCGGCCGCGCCCGCGGTGGTGCCGAGCATTGCGACGGTGTTGGTCATGTTCGCGACGACCGGCGGCATTCCGGCGGCGAGCAACGCGGGGTACGACACGAGCGAGGCGAGCCCGGCCGTCGCGCCGACGAGGCCGGCCCCGACTCCGGCGAGCAGGAGGAGGGCGAGCTCGCCCGCGTCGATGATCACGCGGACATGAGAACACGCGGCGGAGCGTCACCGTATAGGTTGTTATACATGTCACGTCCGGCGGAACGGACACCGCCGAACGGACGCCCGGCCGGGGCCCCGAACACGGGTAATTTTGGAAGAGAGGCCGCCAGCCCGGACGACGGCGCCCGGTGGACGGGCTCCGCGGGAGGACCTATGCGCGTCACGATCGCCGAGGTCGCCCGCCGCGCGCGGGTGAGCAAGACGACCGTGTCCCGGGTGCTCAACAACAAGTCCGACGTGGACGCCGCGACCGCCGTACGCGTGCGCGAGGTCATCGCCGCCACCGGGTACATCCCGAGCGCCGGCGCGGTCGGGCTGGCGAAGGGCCGCACCGGGCTGGTCGGTGTCCTCGTGCCCGGACTGTCGCCGCCGGGCATGGGCGAGGTGCTGCAGGCGATCGCCGACGCCGTCGAAGCGAACGACCACGGCCTGCTGCTGGGCACCACGAATCGCGGCGAGGAGTCGCTCGAGCGCTTCGGGCACCAGGTGCGGGCGCGCGCGTTCGACGGGCTGCTGCTGGTCGCTCCCCCGCCCGCCGTCACGGACCTCGACGCGCTGCGCGATTCGGACCTGCCCGTGGTCGTGGTCGACGGGACGCACCCCACGCTGGCGTCGGTCTCCGCGGACGACCCCGCCGGCGCGGCCGCCGTGGCCCGCCATTTCCTGGCGCGCGGCCGGCGGCGCGTCGCCGTGGTGACCGGCCCGGCCGCGGTCACCGGCCGCCGGCTCGCGGGCTTCCGCGCGGCACTGGCCGAAACCGGGATGCCACTGGGCGAACCCGCCGTGACCGAAGCCGACCTCACCGTGGCGGGCGGGCGGCTGGCCGTGCGCAGACTCCTCGCCGCCGGCCTCGGCTTCGACGCGGTGTTCGCGTGCGACGACGCCCTGGCCGCCGGAGTGCTGACCGGTCTGCGCGAAGCGGGCCGCGCGGTCCCGGAGACGGTCGCCGTGGCCGGGTTCGGCGACACCCCGCTCGCCGAGGTCATGGGACTCACGACCGTCCGCCGGCCACTGCGCGCCCTCGGTGAAACCGCGGCGCGCAAGCTCCTCGACCGGCTTACCGGCGGCGCGCCGCTGGGCGGGACGACGGTGCTGCCGAGCGAGCTCGTGGTGCGCGAATCGGCGCCCTGACTCCGGTGGGTTGGTGTCCACCCAGGCTCGCTCCTCAGTGGAAAACCGCGCACAGCAAACGGTTTGCGCCGGATTCACGGTCTCCGCTGCGCGCGGACTCCGCCGGCCGGCCGCGGGCGCGTCGAGCGACTGTACGCCACTGATCATCGCGATGACCTCGGTGAAGCGGCTGCCGCATCCACGCGACAGGTCATGCAGCGGCGCGGCCCGCCCTTGCAGGACGAGGCCCCGCGGCTACGCGTTGCCGATCCTGTCCATTCACGACTGCGGCGGCGCACGTGCGGCCGGCCGGCAGGCCTCGATGGACCATTCGAGCCGGCGGACGCGACGTCAACTGGCGATGCCGGCGTGCCCGAAACCCTTCGGCAGCGTGAGGCTGTGACCGGTGTGCTCGATCTTCGCGCGCAGGTAGCGGACGTTGGTCTCGGTCGCGAACACGCCGGTGCGCACTCGCTCGTGCACCTCGAGACCGTGCGCGGTCAGCTGCGCGGCCTTGTCCGGGTTGTTCGACAGCAAGTCGAGCTTCCGCACCCCGAGCGCGAGGAGCATCTGCGCGGCGGCGGTGTAGTCGCGGGCGTCCTCGGGCAGGCCGAGCGCCGCGTTGGCCGCGTACGTGTCGAGGCCGCTGTCCTGCAGGGCGTACGCGTCGAGCTTGTTGTACAGACCAATGCCGCGGCCCTCTTGGCGCAGGTACAGCAGGTAGCCGCCGGCCTCGGAGATCCGCGCGACGGACTCGCGCAGCTGCGGGCCGCAGTCACAACGGGCCGAGCCGAAGACGTCACCGGTGAGGCACTCGGAGTGCAGCCGCACGAGCGGGACGTCACCGGGCTCGCCCAGCACGAATGCCAGGTGCTCCAGCCCGTCGGTGAGCCCCCGGAACGTGACGGCCTCCGCGTCGACCTCGAAGTCCTCGCCCAGCCGCAGCGGGATCCGCACCCGCGTACGCACCTCCGCTGCTGTGGCCATCGACCGCTCCGTTCTCCCAGGTAGTTCAAATTCGAACCACGACTCGACCGACCCTACAACAACGTTCAAATTGGAACAACCTGCGTTACCATGGGTGCATGGCCGAACCCCGATGGCTCACGGATCGCCAGCTGCAGACCTGGCAGGCCTTCCTGGCGGTGACCTCGCAGCTCAACCGTCGCGTCGAACAGCAGTTGCGCGACGACGCGGGGCTTTCACACCCACAGTACGAAGTTCTGGCCCGCCTCGCCGCCGCCGGCGGCGCGCTGCGGATGACGGAGCTGGCCGGCGCCGCGCTGACGTCGAAGAGCGGCTTGAGCTACCAGGTCGGGCAGCTGGAGAAAACCGGGCTCGTCGGCCGCCGCTCGTGCGAATCCGATGACCGGGGCGTGATCGCGTTCCTCACGGATCTCGGCTGGTCACAGCTTCGCGAAGCAGCCGCGGGCCACGCCGCCCTCGTCGGTGAACTCCTCGTCGACCACCTCACCCCCGAGCAGTTCACGGCCTTCGGCGAAGCCCTCGACATCCTCGACACCCACCTCCGCGGCGCCGATCGGCCGCAGCGAACGGCGGTGTGAGACTCGGCACCCGGCCGTCGCGGAGTCCGTCCCGGCCCGGGCGATGGCACAACCACCTCCGGCGCCGCTACTCGCCGACTGTCCTCTGTGTCCAGTCGGACGCCCCGGGCGACGCTGCCGTGGCGGTCAACAGGGCGAGGTCCGGCGGCACCAGCACGGCCGACGCGACGAGGCCGGTCAGCAGCTGCTCGTCGCCGCACGCCGGGGGGAGGCGGGCGCGCACTGC
The DNA here is from genome assembly GCF_016889705.1 of Amycolatopsis sp. FDAARGOS 1241. NCBI lineage: Bacteria > Bacillati > Actinomycetota > Actinomycetes > Pseudonocardiales > Pseudonocardiaceae > Amycolatopsis > Amycolatopsis sp. FDAARGOS 1241. The sequence continues at coordinate 3,380,931 of NZ_CP069526.1, read as the reverse complement.
GCCGACCGCGGCGCGCACCGTGCGCGGGGTCCAGCCGCCGGCGGGGTCGAGGGCGGTGAGCTGGGTTGCCGCCCGCTCGAACGGCACCACCCGCGGATGCGCTTCCCAGCGCAGGAAACTCTGGCCGACGACGATGAGCGCGAGCCGTTCCCAGGCGGCGAGCACGCCGTCGGCCACGGGTGGCGCGACCGGCCGGCCGTCGGCGACGTGGACCTCCAGCACGTGCTCGCGCCCGCGGGAGCCGTGCACGAACAGCGGCAGGTAGCCGCCCGGCAGCGGCACCGGCGCGGCGCCGGTGAAGAGCAACCGCGACTCGGGCAGGCGCAACGGAACCTTGCCGGTCGCCCGCACCCACCAGCGTTCGCGGTGGCGCTCCAGCACGCCGTGGCGGCGGCTCACGCGCCGGTCGTCCTCCCCCACCGGCACGGACACCTCAGCGGTGTTGCGCCCGAACGTCACCGGGTCCAGCACACCCGGCGGCACCAGTACTCCCCGGCCGGCCCGAGGACCACCAGCGTGCCCGCCGGGGACACGAACCCCCGCGCCAGGCTCGGGTGCCCGGCGGGCAGCACCCGCGTCCCCGCACCGGTCACACCGCCCCCTCCCCCGCTCCGGCGCGGGGGCCGGCCCGCCGCGCCCCGCGAGGCTAACCAGGCGCTGCCGGGACCCCTCCCGAACCGGGCGCACCACCGGCTTCGTCGTCGGCCGGTTCGAGCATCGCGAGGTCCGGCGGCACGAGCGAGGTGGACAGCAGCAGTTCCTTCACGAGGTTGTCGTTGAGGGAGTTGCCCACGGGCTCACCGACTTCCTCGCGCGTGAGACCCGCGACGCCGGCGCGGGCGAGCCGGGCGCGCACGGCGACCACGAGGTGCTCCGCGCGCTTGGGCGTCCAGCGCTTGCCCGGTTCCAGCTCGGCGAGCTGCTCGGCGATCTGCCGCCACGCCATCGGTTGCGGATACGGCTGCTGCAACAGGTAACGCTGCGCCAGCGACACGAGCACGAGCCGTTCTTCGGGGCTGAGGCGCCACATGCGCGGCGGCTCCGTCTGTCCTGCGGCTGCGACTCGGGCCGCCGCCCGTCCGCGCCCGACACGTACAGCTCGAGCAGGTGCTCGCGGCCGGCGGAGCCGCGCACGAACACGGCCGTGTAGCCCTGTGCGAGCGGCACCGGCTCCTCCTGGGGGAACAGCAGCCGCGAGCCGGGCAGCCGGATCGGCAGCCGGCCCGTGTTGTGCATCCACCAGGCGTCGTGGCGGCGCACGAGGAACCCCTGCTTGCGGCTGACCTTGCGGTCGTCCTCGCCGACGCACACGTGCACGTCCTCGCGGTTGCGGCCGAAGAGCACCTCGCGCCCGTCACCGGCGGCATGCGGATCCCGCCGGTGACGGCAGCGCGAAGATCGTGCCGGGCGGCGAGGGCGGCACGCCGTAGGCGAGGCTGCCGTGGTCGGCACCGAGGGGTTCGGCCTGGCCGCCGGGGCGCAGTGCGGTCATGCCTGCGGCAGCTTCGAGACGACGGTGCCGGCGAGCGCGGTGGCCGGCGCGCACAACTGGGCCGAGGGCGGGTCGCCGTGCACGACGACCTTGAGCTGCTCCACCGCGGCCTCCCCGTGCGCGTCGGTGTACCGGCGGTAGACCAGCAGAGCCTGGCACGTGTCGTCGGCGAACTCGTCGGTCTTGAGGTACACGTCGTGGCCGGCGACCTGCACGAGCTGGCCCGTGCCCCCGTCCGGCGGCTGGTCGCGGTCGAAGATCACGGTGACCCCGCGGCTCGAAGCCGAGCTGTCCCAATCGCAGGTCCAGTTGCCGTAGCCGGGCTCCACCTGCACCGGAGCCGCGACGCCCGCCGCGCTGCCGAGCGTCGCCGGATCGAGCAGCGCGCAGGCGTCGACGCGCGCGAGCGAACCCGCGGGCCAGGGCGTCGCCCGCGCCGGAACGCCCGAAGCGGCCAGCACCTTCGTCGCGGACGCCACCGCGACCCCGGCGGCCTGGCACACGTCGAGGTGGTCGCCCGGGTCGTCGGCGATGGTCACGCGCACGAGGTAGCCGTCCTGCAGCCGGATCAGGCGCACGCAGTCGCCGTCCTGCGCGGGGTCGCCGAACACGTCGAACGGAGCCGAGCGCGTGCGCTGTCCCTCGGGCGCCGCTTTGTCCGCGGGCGCGTCCTGCAGCTCTACCTTCACGTCGGCCTGCACGTCGTCGCCAGGGCGGTGGATGATCACGTCGCAGCGGTCGAAGTTGCCGTAGTCCGGGTCCACCTCGGGGTCGCCGAAGGGCTTCAGCGGCGCCGGGTCGACGAGCCGGCACGGGTCGCCCGAGCGCGGATCGCGCCCGATCCCGAGCTTCGCGGGTCCGGCGGACGCGCCCGCGCCGGCGGCGGGGGTCCCCGGTTTTCCCTTGCCGTGCACCACGATCAGCGCGACGCCGGCGAGCACCACGACCGCCGCGACGGTCACCCCGGCGAGCACCAGCCCGCGTCGGCGGCCACCGGCGGGGCGCAGCGGCGCCGCGGCCGGGAGCCCGTCGAGCCCCGCCGCGAGGAGGTCGTGCGCGGCGGCGGCGGTGGGCCGGTCCGCGGGCGCGGAACGCATCAGCGCGGCGAGCGCCGGCGCGAGATCGCTCGCCTGGCGCGGCTGCGGCACGGCGCCCTCCGCGGCGCGGTGGATCGTCGCGTACTCGTTGCCGCCACCGAAGGGCGGCACCCCCTCGGCGGCGGCGAACAGCGTGGCGCCCAACGAGAAGACGTCCGACGCGGGCGTCGGCGCGTGCCCCTGCGCGACCTCCGGCGCGAGATAGCCCGGGGTGCCGCCGATGAGCGGCGAGTCGGTGAGCGTCTCGTCGGTGCGGACCGAGCGGGAGATGCCGAAGTCGGTGAGCTTCGCGCGGCCGTCGTCGGTGATCAGGACGTTGCCGGGCTTCACGTCGCGGTGCACGATGCCGCGTTCGTGGACCGCGGCCAGCGCCGCCGCGACCTGCACGCCGATCTCCGCGACCGTGCGCACCGGCAGGCTGCTTCGCTCGGTCAGCAGCTCGGCGAGGCTGCGCGACGGGACGTACTCCATCACCAGCCACAGCTCGTCGCCATCGGCCACCACGTCGAAGAAGGTGACCACGTTCGGGTGCTGCACCCCGGCGGCGAGCCGCGCCTCACGCCGCAGGGTGCGGCCGCTCACCGCGTCGGAAAGCCGGGCCTGCTTGACCGCCACCACGCGGTCGAGCTGCTCGTCGCGCGCACGCCAGACCACGCCCATGCCGCCGGTGCCGATCCGCTCGAGCAGTCGATAACGCTGCGCGATCAGCTGGTCACCCTGCACCGACGCTCCCCTCGGCGTGGTCGGACCTCAGTGTGGTAACTCGCAGTAACGATACTGCATCGCGTCCGCGAGCAGGAAGCGGCCCGAACCCGGGACGGGTCCCGGCGGCGCCCTTACGCTGCGGGTTGCGCATGGAGGACAACCGCTGCGAAAAGATCGGCCAACACGTGCCTCATGGCCGAGGCCCTGAACGTCGGCAAGGGACACACCACGGACTTCGTCATGAAGGACAACTACTGCGAGACCATCAAGGCGTCGCAGGCGCTGACGTTCGAAGACGTCCAGGACGCCACCCTCACCGGCAACACCTTCGCCGCGGGGCCCGACCAAGCGAGCGGGCTCGCGACCGGCTCGACGGGCGCACACGTCGACGGGAACCACGCCGACCCGGCCAGTCACTGCGAGGTTGGGCTCGACCGTTCGTCACGCCGGAGCTGCGTCGGCCCCGAACCGGCCTGCGAGCCGTGCCGGTTCCCGTGGGCGGACAATGAGAACCGGCCGGCACCCGCGCTTCGCAGCGTGAGCGCCGCAGTCACTCGTCCGGCCGATCAAGGATCCACAGTGGACCCCGGACTCCAGCCGGCGACCCATGAATCGACGTATAGGCCGTTATACGACGGCGAACACCCGGGTGAATCCGCTCCGGAGCGGTTGGCGCACCGCGCGTGCGGGTACTTGCCGAACACACCGGCAGGCGCGCCGCCGAAGGAGACCTCCATGCTCAGTCACGAGGAACGCAGCGAGCTGGACAAGATCGAGCGCTGGTTCGAAGTCAGCGACCCCGCACTGGCGGCGGCCCTGACTCGGGGCAAACCCGCCCCGAACCGCCTGGCCGCGACCGTGATGGCGGTGCTGTTCGACCTGGCCGCCGTGGCGTTCCTCGTCGGCGGCCTCGTGACCACCAGCCCCGCCCTCACCCTGGGCGCCCTCCTGGCCGTCGGCGGCGGCGTCGCCCTCCACATCATCGGCGGCCACAGCCACGGCTGATCCGACGCACCGCAGCTGCGACCGCCACGCGACCACTCACCCACCGGCCCACCGCTGCCCACCGCACCGGGCTACGCACCGCACCCTTCACCCACGCCTGCCCCCCGCTGCCCTACGCAACCTCACCACGCGCTCACCCCACCCACCGCCACCCGACGACGCACCCCACCACACAGCCAGACCCGCCCCTGCACCTCGATCCCCGCTTTCCACGCGGTGACAATCAAAAATCGGGGTGCCCCAGTGGGTTTCCGATCCGGCGCAACGTCGCGCGCCAGCGCGACGAGCCGGCCACTCCCCAGCGCAACAAGCCGCGCCTCCTCAAGACAACAAGCCGCCCCCCCAGCACAACAAGCCACCCACACCCCCACCCCAGCACCACATACGTGCACAACCCCACCCCAACCCCGCACACTGGATCCCGTGCCCACCACCACCTGGGTCCTCCACGTCGATCTCGACCAGTTCATCGCCGCCGTCGAGATCGCCCGCCACCCCGAACTCCGCAACCGCCCGGTCGTCGTCGGCGGGAACGGCGACCCCTCCGAACGCGCCGTCGTGGCCACCGCTTCCTACGAAGCCCGCGTATTCGGCATCCAGTCCGGCATGCCCTTGCGCCTGGCCGCGAAGCGCTGCCCCGATGCCGTCTTCCTCGCCACCGACGCCCCCGCTTACCAGGAGGTCTCCGAGCGGGTCATGGCGCGGCTGCGGCAGTTCCCGGCCGTCGTCGAGGTCCTCGGCTGGGATGAGGCCTTCCTCGGCGTGACCACCGCCGATCCGGAGGCCTTCGCCGCCGATATCCGCCACGCGGTGCAGGAAGAGACCGGCCTGTCGTGCTCCGTCGGGATCGGCGACAACAAGCTGCGCGCCAAGCTCGCCACCGGCTTCGCCAAACCCGCCGGCATCTACCGGCTCACGCGGGAGAACTGGTGGGCCGTGATGGCCGAGCGGCCCACCGACGCCCTGTGGGGCATCGGGCGCAAGACCGCGAAGAAGCTCGCCGAAGCCGGGCTCACCACGGTGCTGCAGCTGGCCGGCGCCGACCCCGAAGACCTGGCCGCGCGCTTCGGCCCGCGGCTCGGCCCGTGGTACCGGCTGCTCGCGGGCGGCGTCAGCGACGCCGAGGTCACCGCCACCCCGTACGTGGTCCGCTCACGCGGCAGGGAAACGACCTTCCAGCAAGACCTCACCGATCCGGGCCGCATCGCCGACGAGGTCGACGGGCTTGCCCAGCGCGTCGCGGCCGACGTCGCCGAGGAGGGCCGCCCCGCGGCCCGCGTGGCGGTGAAGGTGCGGTTCGCGCCGTTTTTCACCCACACGCACAGCGTCACGCTGCCCGAGCCGACGTCCGACGCCGCCGCCATCGGCCGCGCGGCCCACGAGGTGCTGGGGATGTTCGAGCTCGGCAAGCCGGTGCGGCTGCTCGGCGTCCGCGCGGAGTTCCCGCCTCCGCCGGGGTAACGGGCGCCGTTTGGCCGCCACCCCGGCGCGGGTAGCCCGGAGGGAACCCCAGGATTCGAGGTGACGGCATGTCCGACGGCGACGCTGCCCGCGCGCTGCCCGGCGACCGGTTCGCGGGGCTGGGCACGGAGTTCGGGGGGCTCACCCGGTCGCTGCTCGGTGCGACGACCATCGGCGGTGTGCTGCGCGAACTCGTGACGACCGCGGCGCGCGTGATCCCGGCGGCGTCGCTGGTCAGCATCACGCTGCGCGGGCCCGACGGGCTCTTCTACACCCCCGTCGAGACCGACCCGATCGCGACCGAACTCGACCAGGTGCAGTACCGCGCCGGTGAAGGTCCCTGCGTCGACGCGGCCCGTCCCGACGGACCGGCCCACGCGGAGAGCCAGGACCTCGCGCGCGAGGCCAAGTGGCCGCAGTTCGGTCCGGCCGCCGCCCGCCACGGCGTCGGCTCCCTGCTCGCCATCGCGCTGCTGCCCGACGCGCGCCCACCGCAGGTGTCGGGCGCGCTGAACGTTTACGCCCACGATGCCGGCGCGTTGACGGAAGCCGATCGCGAAGTGGCGCTCCTGCTGGCCACCCACGGCTCGCTCGCGCTGGCGAACACGCGCGCCGTGACCGCCGCGGAACTGCAGAACGCGCAGCTGCGCAAGGCGATCGACTCCCGGGACGTGATCGGTCAGGCCAAGGGGATCCTGATGCAGCGGCGCGGGATCACGGCCGACGAGGCGTTCGACATCCTGCGCCGCACGTCACAGGAGCTGAACGTGAAGCTCACCGTGCTGGCCGAGACGCTGGCCACCCGCCACGTCGACCTCGACCTGCCCGAGCCGCTCGCTTGACAGCCTCCTTCCGCTCTTGCCATGGTGGATGGCGGGAAAACCAGACGCGCGCCCGCGGGCGCGCACTCCGGGCCGAGAGGCGCTGCGACGGCAACCCCTGAGGGTTCCGCCACGCTCCGCCCGTGAGTTCCGGACAAGGGCGCCTCCTGACAAGGAGGTGCCTCTTTTGCTTTCACCGAAGCGGAATTCGCCGGCGAACGGCGTCCGCGCCTCCTGAACCCTCCGGCAGGCTCCGGTGCCCCGCACGCGGTGGCGCCGTGATTCGCCTTGCCCGGCAACGGAAACGACCACCTCCAAGGGGAACCGACATGAGTCCGAACCTGAAAACCGTGAACGGCGTCGACTTCGCCGTCGCCGACCTGGCCCTCGCCGAAGCCGGGCGGACGCAGCTGCGCCTGGCCGAGCACGAGATGCCGGGCCTGATGGCGATCCGCCGCGAGTTTTCCGAAGCGCGGCCGCTGAAGGGCGCGCGCATCGCCGGCTCGCTGCACATGACCGTGCAGACCGCCGTGCTGATCGAGACGCTCGTGGCACTCGGCGCCGACGTGCGCTGGGTGTCCTGCAACATCTTCTCCACCCAGGACGAGGCCGCCGCGGCGGTCGTCGTCGGTCCTAACGGGACACCGGAAAAGCCCGAGGGCACACCGGTGTTCGCGTGGAAGGGCGAAACCCTCGACGAGTACTGGTGGTGCACCGACCTGCTCTTCCGCTTCGCTGACGGTCAAGGCCCGAACATGATCCTCGACGACGGCGGTGACGCGACGCTGCTCGTGCACAAGGGAGTCGAGTTCGAAGCCGCCGGCGCCGTGCCGGAAGCCGACGAGAGCGACCCCGAGGAGTACCGGATCATCTTGCGCACCCTCGCCGAGAGCCTCGCCGCCGACCCCGGGCGCTTCACGCGCCTGGCCGATGGGATCCGCGGCGTCACCGAAGAGACGACCAACGGCGTCAAGCGCCTCTACAAGCTCGCCACCGAAGGCACCCTCCTGTTCCCGGCCATGAACGTCAACGACTCGGTGACGAAGTCCAAGTTCGACAACAAGTACGGCATCCGCCACTCCATGGTCGACGGCCTCAACCGGGCTACCGACGTGATGATCGGCGGCAAGCTCGCCGCGGTGTGTGGCTACGGCGACGTCGGCAAGGGCGCCGTCGAGGCGCTGCGCGGCCAGGGCGCGCGCGTCGTGGTCACCGAGATCGACCCGATCTGCGCGCTGCAGGCGGCGATGGAGGGCCTCGACGTGGTCGAGCTCGACGACGTGGTGGAGCGCGCCGACATCTTCCTCACCACGACCGGCAACTTCGGGATCATCTCGGCCGCGCAGATGGGCCGGATGAAGCACAACGCGATCGTGGCCAACGTCGGCCACTTCGACAACGAGATCGACATGGCCGGGCTCGCCAAGGTGCCCGGCATCCGGAAGCTCGAGATCAAGCCGCAGGTGCACGAGTGGCGCTTCCCCGCGGCCGACGGGCGCGCGGCGCACTCGATCATCGTGCTGTCCGAGGGCCGGCTGATGAACCTCGGCAACGCGACCGGGCACCCGTCGTTCGTGATGTCGAACTCGTTCGCGAACCAGGCGATCGCGCAGATCGAGCTGTTCACCAAGCCCGGCGAATACCCGGTGGGCGTGCACCGGCTGCCGAAGCTGCTCGACGAGAAGGTGGCGCGGCTGCACCTCGACGCGCTGGGCGTCAAGCTGACGAAACTCAGCAAGGAGCAGGCGGAGTATATCGGCGTGGACGTGGCCGGCCCCTACAAGCTGGAGCACTACCGGTACTGACGGCGCTCGCCTGCCTGATCGGGCGCGCCGCCGGCTAAGGGGTCCTCCGGCTCCGAGGGGGAGGGAGAGCCGAAGGACCTCGTTAGTGTTAGCACATCGCCAAGCCGGTGTACACAGCTGCATACACGATCGGGTAAGGATCGGCGCCGGACGGGAAGCCGCCTGGCTGAACACCGTGAAGGCCCCGTTCGCCGGCGCGCCGGAGAGCGGGGCCTTCACGGTCACCGAGCCGCGGGAGGGCTCAGGAAGCCTGCCGGAGCACCGCCTCCACCTCGACGGCCAGCGTGCAGGAGCACGCGTCGTCGAGCGTGTGGCAGTCGATGATGAGGGCGTGCCGGACGCGGTCGAGATCCGTGCAGTTCTCGTCCGTGCACTCGGCGAACCCGCCGTCCGGGTGAACGACCAGGGTGCCGTGGCAGTGGTCGATCCCGCTGGTGCAGAACGCGCACTCCATGCTCATGCCGCCTTCCGCGATCGTGCTGGGTAGTGAACCGGACGGCTTCTTGGTACCACCGGTGAGCGCCAGAGTCTGGCATACCGGCGGCGTGTCGCCGCGCCCGGTCCGGTGATCTCCGGCGCGGCGCAGGTCACCGCGGGAGGGCACTTTTCACGCCGGCTCCGTACGGTCCGGCCGGGCGCGGTTCAGGCGCTCTTCGGCCGGCGCGCCCGCGAAGTGGTTTTCTTCGCCGGCTTCTCGTCTTCGTCGGCTGCGGGTTTGCGCGAGCGCGGGGACGCGGCCTTCTTGGCCCCGGTGGACGAGCGCGACTTGCGCGCCTCGGAGACGCTCGCTTCCAGCGCGGCCATGAGGTCGACGACGTCGGCCTTCGCGCCGACTGCGCCGGGTTTCTTCGTCTCCTGACCCGAGACCTTCGCCTCGATCACCGCTTCGAGCGCTTCGCGGTACCCGTCCGCGTATTTCTCGGACTCGAAGACCGGCTCCGACAGCGAGTCGATGAGCGAGCCCGCCATCGTCACCTCCTGCGGGCGCACCTGCGGCGGGTCCTCGCGCAGGAACGGGAAGTCGGGCGTGCGCACCTCGTCGGGCCACAGCATGGTGGTCATCACGAGCACGTCGGAGACGACCCGCAACAGAGCCAGGCTCTCGCGTTGGCGCACCGCGACCTTCGCGATCGCGACGTGGCCCGCCTTGTGCAGTGCGTCGCGCAGCACCACGTACGGCTTGACCGCGTTCTTCTGCGGCTCGAGGTAGTAGGTCTTGTCGAACTGGATCGGGTCGATCGACTCCAGCGGCACGAACTCGAGCACGTCGATCGTGCGCTGCGTGGCCAGCGGCAGTTCGGCGAGGTCGGCGTCGGTGAGCACGACCATCTCGCCGTCGGGCAGCTCGTAGCCCTTGGCGATCTCGGCGTAGGGCACTTCTTCGCCGTCGACCGTGCAGAAGCGCTTGTACTGGATGCGGCCGCCGTCGGCTTCGTGCACCTGCCGCAGCGACACGTTCTTGTTCTCCGTGGCCGCGTACAGCTGGATCGGGATGCTGACCAGCCCGAACGAGACCGAGCCCTTCCACATCGCCCGCATGCGCGCTCCTCCGCTGTCCGGCTGCCTGGCTAACACTCACGCTCGGTAACAACCGTAGCCGGGATCGTCCGTTCCCGACAGCCCCGCCGATCGGCCCGGGCGCCGACCGGCCGAGCCTGACCTGCGCCGATGGGTTCGAGCCGGTCACCCAGAGTAGCAACCAGTACCGGATCCGGATGCCGACCAAAAGTGCGCGGCACGCAGTTTTTTGCGTGTCGCGCACTTTCGCTACTCTGGTGGGCATGACCTCCGAACCCGCGGCACCCGTCCTCGGCCTGCGCGAACGCAAGAAGATCGCGGCCAGGCAGGCGCTCGGCACCGCCGCACTGCGCCTCGCGCTCGAGCGGGGCATGGACCAGCTGCGAGTCGAGGACATCGCGAACGAGGTGGGCGTGTCGCCGCGCACGTTCAACAACTACTTCTCGAGCAAGGAGGAAGCGGTCTGCTCCTTCATCGTCGCGCAGCAGGAGCGCGTGCGGGAGGCGCTGCGGGCCCGGCCGGCCGAAGAACCGCTGTGGGACGCGGTGATCAACGCGGCGGTGGAACAGTCCTCACGCGACGGCCGGCCGACGCGCGAAGACGTGCGCCGGATGCGCGAAATGCTCCAGAACGCCGGTTTGTTCGCCGAAATGCTGCGTGCCCACGCCACCGTGGAGCGGGTGCTGGCCGAGGCCGTCGCCGAGCGGGCCGGCGGTGGCGCAAATCCGTTGCACGCGCGCATGCTCGCGGGGATCGTACAGAGCGCTTCCCGCATCGCGTTCCACAACTGGCTCACGTCCGGCCGGGACGAGCAGTTCCTGCCGACGTTCGTCGAACTCCTGCGGGAAGCCTCCACCGGCATGCCGTCCCTGACCGCGGCGGCGGCCGGCGCCGCCCGCGCCTGAGAACCGAACCACCACGACCGACACCACCCTGGGGGAGAACCGACCCGTGCTGATCCGCCTGTTGCGCAGTCACCTGCGCCCTTACAAGACGACCATCTGGCTGGTCGTCGTCCTGCAGCTGGTACAGACGCTGGCCGCGCTGTACCTGCCGACGCTCAACGCCGACATCGTCGACGGCGGCATCGTCAAGGGCGACACCGGCTACATCATGCGGGTCGGCGCCATGATGCTGCTGATCACGCTCGTGCAGATCGGCGGCTCGATCGGCGCCGTCTACTTCGGCGCCCGCACCGCGATGTCACTGGGCCGCGACGTGCGCGCCTCGGTGTTCCACCAGGTGCAGGACTTCTCGGCCCGCGAGGTCGGCCAGTTCGGCACGCCGTCGCTCATCACGCGCACGACCAACGACGTGCAGCAGATCCAGATGCTGGTGCTGATGACGCTGACCCTGATGGTGTCGGCGCCGATCATGTGCGTCGGCGGCATCGTCCTGGCGCTCAACCAGGACGTGCCGCTCTCGTCGCTGCTGCTGGTGATCGTGCCCGTGCTGGCCATCGCCGTCGGTCTCATCATCTCGCGGATGCGCCCGGCGTTCCGGCTCATGCAGGTGCGCATCGACAAGATCAACCAGGTCATGCGCGAGCAGATCATGGGGATCCGCGTGATCCGCGCGTTCGTGCGCGACCGGCACGAGCAGGAGCGCTTCGGCCAGGCCAACGACGAACTGCTCACCGTGTCGCTGCGGGTCGGGCGCCTGATGGCGCTCATGTTCCCCACCGTGATGCTGGTGGTGAACGTCTCGAGCGTCGCCGTGCTGTGGTTCGGCGGTCACCGCATCGAGAGCGGTTCGATGCAGATCGGCGCGCTGACGGCGTTCCTGGCCTACCTGCTGCAGATCCTGATGTCGGTCATGATGGCCACCTTCATGTTCATGATGGTGCCACGCGCGGAGGTCAGCGCCGAGCGCATCACCGAGGTGCTCGACACCGAGCCGAGCGTGCGGCCGCCGCTGAAGCCGGTCTCCCCCGCCGGCGTGCGGGGCGTGCTGGAGCTGACCGCCGTCGAGTTCTGCTACCCCGGCGCGGAGAAGGCGGTGCTGCGCGACATTTCGCTCATCGCGCGGCCCGGAGAGACGACCGCGGTCATCGGCAGCACCGGCAGCGGCAAGACGACGCTGCTGAACCTGATCCCGCGGCTGATGGACGCCACCGCCGGCAGCGTGCGCGTGGACGGCGTCGACGTGAAGGAACTCGACCCGGCGGCGCTGGCGCGCGTGGTGGGGATGGTGCCGCAGAAGCCGTACCTGTTCGCGGGCACGGTGGCGAGCAACCTCCGCTACGGCAATCCGGACGCGACGGACGAAGAGCTCTGGCACGCGCTGGAAGTGGCGCAGGGCAAGGACTTCGTGGAGCGCATGCCCGAAGGCCTCGCGGCGCCGATCGCGCAGGGCGGCACGAACGTGTCGGGTGGCCAGCGCCAGCGGCTCGCGATCGCCCGGATGCTGGTGCACAAACCGGAGATCTACCTGTTCGACGACTCGTTCAGCGCACTGGACTACGCCACCGACGCGGCGCTGCGCCGCGCGCTGGCCGACGAAACCCGCGACGCGACGGTGGTCATCGTCGCGCAACGGGTGAGCACCATCCGCGGTGCCGACCGCATCGTCGTCCTCGACGACGGCCGCGTCGTCGGCACCGGAACCCACCACGAACTGATGGACGGCAACGAAACGTACCGCGAGATCGTGCTTTCGCAGCTGACCGAGCAGGAGGCGGCGTGAGTACACAACGGCGAACGCTCACTCGCGACGCCGACCGGGTGCGGGTCTCCCGCGAGACACAGGAGGCGGCGTGAGCGAGGAAGACACCACTTCGGGTGGGGTGGCGACCGAGGTCGGCGAACGGCCGACCGCGGCGCGCAACAAGAACGTCGCGCCGGCCGCGGGACCGGGACGGTTCATGGCCGGTGGCATGCCGCCGGAGAAGGCTCTGGACTTCAAGGGGTCACTGGCCCGGCTGCTGCGCCTGCTGCGGCCGCAGCGTGCCGCGCTGATCGGGGTGCTCGTTCTCGGCACTGCGAGCGTCGCGCTGACCGTCATCGGGCCGAAGGTCCTCGCGCAGGCGACGGACCTGATCTTCGCGGGCGTGATCGGGAAGAACCTGCCGGCGAGCGTGTCGAAGGAGGCGGTGGTCGCGGGGCTGCGGGCGCAGGGCAACACCACGCTCGCGGACATCTTCCAGCGCGCCGACATCGTGCCCGGGATGGGCATCGACTTCACGGCCGTGGGCCGGGTGCTGCTGCTGGTGCTCGCGCTGTACGTGATCGCGTCGTTCTTCGGGTTGATCCAGGCCCGGCTCACGACGAGCCTCGTGCAGGGCGCGGTGTACTCGCTGCGCCGCGAAGTGGAAGCGAAGCTCTCGCGGCTGCCGTTGCGCTACTTCGACCGCCAGCCGCGCGGTGAGGTGCTCAGCCGCGTCACGAACGACATCGACAACCTCGCGCAGTCGCTGCAGCAGACACTTTCGCAGATCGTCACGTCACTGCTGACGGTGGTCGGCGTGCTCGTGATGATGTTCCTCATCTCGCCGCTGCTCGCGGTGATCGCGCTGCTGACCGTGCCGGCGTCGGTGTTCATCGCGGCCAAGATCGGCAAGCGGGCGCAGCCGCAGTTCATCAAGCAGTGGTCCACCACCGGGCGGCTCAACGCACACATCGAGGAGATGTACACCGGCCACTCCCTGGTGAAGGTCTTCGGCCGGCGCGAAGAGGCCGAGCAGGTGTTCAAGGAGCACAACGACACGCTGTACAACGCGAGCTTCCGGGCGCAGTTCATCTCGGGCACGATCCAGCCGGCGATGATGTTCATCGGCAACCTGAACTACGTGCTGGTGGCGGTGATCGGCGCGCTGCGCGTGGCGTCGGGCAGCCTGACGCTGGGCGACGTGCAGGCGTTCATCCAGTACTCGCGCCAGTTCAGCCAGCCGGTGACGCAGATCGCGAGCATGGCGAACCTGCTGCAGTCGGGTGTCGCGTCGGCCGAGCGCGTGTTCGCGCTGCTCGACGCGAAGGAGCAGGAGCCCGAGCCGGAGCACCCGGAGCGGCCGGCGGTGGTGCACGGCAAGGTCGAGTTCCAGGACGTGTCGTTCCGCTACCTCGAGGACACGCCGCTGATCGAGGACCTGTCGCTCACGGTGGAGCCCGGGCAGACGGTCGCGATCGTCGGGCCGACCGGCGCGGGCAAGACCACGCTGGTGAACCTGCTGATGCGGTTCTACGAGATCGACGGCGGGCGGATCACTCTCGACGGCGTGGACATCGCGAAGATGGACCGGGAGGAGCTGCGCGCGAAGACCGGCATGGTGCTGCAGGACGCGTGGCTGTTCGGCGGCACGATCGCGGAGAACATCGCGTACGGCGCCGATGGCGTGACGCAGGAGCAGATCGTGGAGGCCGCCAAGGCGACCTACGTCGACCGCTTCGTGCGCACGTTGCCCGACGGCTACGACACCGTGATCGACGACGAGGGCGGCACCGTCAGCGCCGGCGAGCGCCAGCTGATCACGGTGGCGCGCGCGTTCCTCGCCCGCCCGGCGATCCTCATCCTCGACGAGGCGACGAGCTCCGTCGACACCCGCACGGAGGTCCTCATCCAGCACGCGATGAACTCCCTGCGGGAGGGCCGCACGAGCTTCGTGATCGCCCACCGCCTCTCCACCATCCGCGACGCCGACGTCATCCTCGTGATGGAGTCGGGCCGCATCGTGGAGCAGGGCGACCACGAAACCCTGCTTCATGCGGGCGGCGCCTACTCGCGCCTGTACGCGGCGCAGTTCGCCGAAGCGATGGCCGAAACGGACTGAACGTCCCCGCTGCCCGGGGCGGTGCCGTGCGCGGCACCGCCCCGGTTCGCGTTCACAGGCGCGGCACGTTGCGACCGTCGCCCCAGCGCGACGCGGGGCCGGCGCCTCAGCGGCAATGTCGGCCCGGAGTCTTCCGGTGGGATGTGCAGCCTCGCTGCGGTCGGCCGCCCCCGGTTTCCCCTGCTCCCGATCAGCCGAGCCGCTGGGAAGTCTCCCTCGCTGCGAACTCACTTCACTGGCCGCCGCCGAGGCGCTCGCACGCCGCCGGCGCGACCTCGTCGACCTCGGCGGCGGCCCGCGACCGGCACCACCGACCTCCCCGGCCGAATGGCGGCCGAACACCACCGGATTCCTCCACGCTGCGGCGCGGTGCCGTGCGCGGCACCGCCCCGGTTCGCGTTCACGGGCGCGGCACGTTGCGCAGGTTCGACTTCGCCAGCTCCAGCATCTTGCCCACCCCGCCGCCGAGCACCGTGCGCGAGGCGGCCAGCGCGAAACCGCGGACCTGCGCCGCGGTGATGTTCGGGGGGATGGACAGGGCGTTGGGGTCGGTGACGACGTCCAGGACGGCCGGGCCGTCGTGGTCGAGGATCTCGCGGAGGCCGTCGCGCACTTCGGCCGGCTTTTCGACGCGGCGGGCGTGCAGGCCGGCCGCCCGGGCGAGGGCGGCGAAGTCCACCTGGTCATGGTCGGTGCCGAAGGACGGCAGTCCGTCGACGAGCATTTCGAGCTTGACCATGCCCAGCGAGGAGTTGTTGAACACCACGGCTTTCACCGGCAGCTTCTGCGTGCGCAAGGTCAGCAGCTCGCCCAGCAGCATGGCCAGCCCGCCGTCGCCGCACATCGCGACGACCTGGCGGCCCTGGGCTGCGCACTGGGCGCCGATGGCGTGCGGCAGCGTTCGCCATGCTGCCGTGCACGAACGAACCCAGCACGCGGCGCCGGCCGTTCGGCGTCAGGTACCGCGCGGCCCAGACGTTGCACATACCGGTGTCCACGGTGAACACCGCGTCGGCCGCGGCTTCCTCGTCGAGGAGGTCGGCGACGTACTCCGGGTGCAGCGGCACGCGCTGCGCGACGTCGCCGGTGTAGGCGTCGACCACGCGCTGCAAGCCGCGCTCGTGCTTGCGCAGCATGGCATGCAGGTACGAGCGGTCTTCCTTGCGCCGCAACCGCGGCCATGCGGCGCGGATCGTGGCGCCGACGTCGCCCAGCACGCCGAACTCCAGCACCGAGCGGCGCCCGATGCGGGCCGGGTCGAGGTCGACCTGCACGGTGTTGCGCTGCGGCAGGAACGTGTCGTACGGGAAATCGGTGCCGAGCAACAGCACGAGGTCGGCCTCGTGCATCGCTTCGTAACACGCGCCGTAGCCGAGCAGGCCGCTCATGCCGACGTCGAACGGGTTGTCGTACTGCACGAACTCCTTGCCCCGCAAGGAATGCCCGACGGGTGCGGCCACGGTGTCCGCCAGCGCGAGGAGATCGTCGTGGGCGTCGCGGCAGCCCGCGCCGGCCATGATCATCACCTTCTCGGCCCGGTTGATCCGCTCCACCAGCCGGTCGACGTCGCCCGCCGCGGGCACCACCGCCGGTGGCGTGCCGAGCGAGGCGGACACGCCCGTCGGGTGGGCCGCCGGCTCGTGCGAGACGTCGCCGGGCAGCACGAGCACGGCCGCACCGCGCCGCCCCACGGCGTTCTGCACCGCGATCCGCGCGAGCCGCGGCATCTGCTCGGGGCTGCTGACCAGCTCGCAGTAGTGCGAGCACTCGGCGAACAGCTGCTGCGGGTGCGTTTCCTGGAAGAACCCGGTGCCGATCTGCGTCGACGGGATGTGCGACGCGATGGCGAGCACCGGCGCGCCCGAGCGGTGCGCGTCGTAGACCCCCTGCAGCAGGTGCAGGTTGCCGGGCCCGCAGCTGCCGGCACACACGGCCAGCTGCCCGGTGACCTGCGCTTCGGCGGCCGCTGCGAACGCGCCCGCCTCCTCGTTGCGCACGTGCACCCAGTCGATGCCACCCTTCGCCGCTCCCCCGGTGCGGCGCACGGCGTCGACGACGGGGTTGAGGCTGTCGCCCACCACCCCGTAGATGCGCCGCACGCCGGATTGCACGAGCACGTCGATCAGCTGGTCGGCCACGGTCGCCATGAGCGGTCCTTTCCCTCGGTCCCCCGCAGTCTCGCACCTGGACGCCGCACCCCGCCGCACCCTTGACAACTATTCTTGTCAATGCCACGGTGAAGTTCCGTCAGGTGAGGAGGAACCGGTCATGACGCACGAGTTCGAAGTCGCCAAGCAGGTCCGCCTGCCCGCTGACCCCGAGGCCGTGTGGGATGCCGTGGCCACGGGGCCCGGTATCGATTCGTGGTTCATGGGCAAGCACGAGGTCGACGCCGGCGCCCGTCGAGTCCGCTTCCGCATGGGCGAATTCACCAGCGAAGCCGAGATCACCACGTGGGAACCGCCGCACCGGTTCGCCTACCGCGCCACGCCCGCGCCCGACGGCAGCTTCGACGCGTTCGAGTTCCTCGTGGAAGCGACCGGGGGCGGCACGTCGGTGCTGCGTTTCATCCACCACGGTTTCACCGCGGAGGACTGGGGCGAGGAGTACCACGAGGGCTTCAGCCGCGGCTGGGACATGTACCTGCACACACTCGGCCAGCTCCTGCGGTACTTTCCGGGCCGCCGCGCGCAGTTCGTGCTCGCGTCCGGGCCGGAGTCGTCGGCGGCTCCCGAAGCGTGGCGCAAGCTCGTCGCCGCCCTCGGCCTCCCCGCCACACCCGAGGCGGGTCAGCCGGTGCACTTCGAGGTCGACGGGCTTCCCGCCATCGACGGCGTGCTGGACTACCCGAACGCGCACTACGCCGGGATCCGCACGGCCGGCGCGCTCTACCGCTTCCACGAGCGCTCGGCGCTCGGCATGCCGATCGCGGTCGGGCACCACCTCTTCTTCGAGGCAGACCCGGAGGAACAGAGCAAGGTGTGGCAGGCGTGGCTGGAGCGCGTGCTGGGGTGAACGAGGACTAGAGTGGGCGCACCCGAAGGGACGAGGGTGCCACGCCTGCCATGGCGGACGAACTCGCCGAACGCCGGCGCAAGCGCGCACTCGGCTGCACCCCCGAAGCAGTGCCCGAAACCCCCGTCGACCGCGGCGGCGTCTTCGTCGTCCAGGAACATCACGCGAGCCAGTTGCACTGGGACTTCCGGCTCGAACGCGCCGGGGTGCTCGCCTCGTGGACCGTCCCGCGTGGGGTGCCCCGATCCCCCGGCCGCGGTCGGCTCGCCGTCCGGATCGATGACCAAGACGTGGCCTACGCGGACTTCGAGGGCGAGATCCCGCAGGGCGAGTACGGCGCTGGCACCGTCGAGGTGTGGGACCGTGGCCGCTACGAGACAGTCCACTGGCACGAGCATCGCATCGAGTTCGTGCTGTACGGCGAACGTCTTCGCGGCCGCTACGAACTCGGCCGCCGCGAAGACGGCGTGGCCGACGGCTGGACGCTGCGCCGGCTCGACCCCGCGGAAGCCGGGCACGAAGACACCCCGAGGTTCCTCGCGCCGATGCCCGCGCGGCCCGGCCGCCTGCCCTCGACCGCCGAAGACGCCGAGTGGGCCTACGAGTTCGCGTGGGGCGGGCGCCGGACGATCGTGCGCGCGGGCGGCGGGCGGGTGACGGCCATCGACGAGACCGGCGCCGACGTCACCGGCCGCTACCCGGAGCTACGCGGCCTCGGCGCGCAACTCGGTTCCTCGGAAGCGTTGCTGGACGGGGAGATCGTGGTGTTCTCCGGCGGCAAGCCGGACCCGGCGGGCCTTCGCCGGCGCACCGAAGCCGATCCGGCCGTCGCCGTCCGGCTCGTGGACCGGCACCCGGCGTTCTTCTTCGTCTCCGACGTGCTGCACCTCGACTACCGGTCGCGGCTGGAGTTGCCGTACACCGAACGCCGGGCCCTGCTGGACGACCTCGGCCTCCGCGGCGATCACTGGCAGGTCCCGGCCGCGCACTTCGGCGACGGCGGCGCGGTCGCGCGGGCGAGCCGCGAGCACGGACTACCCGGCCTCGTGGCCAAGCGCCGGTCGAGCCCGTACCGGCCCGGCCGCGCCAACTCGGACTGGCTGTACGTCGAGTCGCCTGACGTTCGCCGCGTCGTGATCGGCGGCTGGCGGCCCGGCGGCGGACGCCGTGCCGGCACGTTCGCCTCGCTGCTGCTGGGCGTTCCCGACGGCGCCGGGTTGCGGTACGCGGGCAGCGTCGGAGTCGGCTTCTCCCAAGGGGAACTCGTCTCCCTGGCCGCCGCGCTGGCGCAGCTGGAACAACCGGATTCGCCGTTCGAGCAGGCGCCCGAACACGCCGACGCACACTGGGTCCGGCCCGTGCTCGCCGCAGAGGTCGTGCACGGGCCGAATTCCGCGCCTCGCTGGCGTGGGTTGCTCAGCGATTAGCCGGGCGCTTCAGCAGCAGCGCGACACCGGCGGCCAGCACGACGACGCCGGCGATCACGTTGCCCGCCAAGGCGCCCGCCGACGGCGCGGTTTCGTCGCCGTAGCGCAGCACCAGCGGAGAGATCGCGGCCCAGAGGCCGAGCACGGGCAGCACCCACGTGAGGGCCTGCGGCCGCGGATCGCGTGCTCGCACGGCCGCGAGCACGATGATGGCCAGCCCCGTCACGGTGTTGCTGACCGCGAGTTCGGCCGCGCCGCCGAAGCGCGCTAGCCACGGGCCGATGATCAAGTACAGACCGGCCAGCACGGCCAGCCCGGCAGCTGCTCCGACCAGCGCGCCGACAGCGCCGCGGGCACCGGAGCGTTCGGTCGGGGTGGACATCCCGGATCACCTCGCCGTTCTCTCGGGTTCACCGGAGGACTACCCAGCGGCGGCGCGGCACCAACCACCGCGGCGTGATCGCCACCCGATCAGCGGCAGCTCATGCCCGGGCGGCGGCACACGCTTCCACGAGGCCCGGACGTACGTCGAGCGCCTTGTCGGCGCCCGTCACACCGAAAACGCGCAGCACCAGCGGCACGGTCACGACCACCGACAGCGAAGGCCGCGTGCGGCTCGTCTCCTCCAGCGCGCGCAGTCCGGCGCAGCTGAGGAACCCGACCCGCGAGAGGTCGACCACGAGCTTGTCCCCCACTACGCACGCTTCGGCCAGCACCGTCCGGAAGTCGCCGATCGAAGCGGCGTCGATCTCGCCCACGGCGGTCACGAGCACGAGGTCGTCGTCGCGGACGGAAGTCAGGAGGGTGAGGCCGGAACCCCCTCGGCTGTGGGGCATCTGTACGACGGTACGCCGTCCGCCTGCCCGGTCAACCCTCGCGGGCCACGCGGGTGGGCGACCTCACCTGCCACCCCTGGTGACGGAACGTGCACGCACCGGTCATGTGACTGGTGCGCCGGGCCGGAGACTGCCCATCGCCCTCAGAGGTGGCCAGGCCCCGCCCCGGCCTCGGATCGGTCCGTGGCCGCCCGGCCGGGCGGGGGTTCGGGCGCGCACCACAGCGGCGGCGGGTGCGCGCCGGAAGCCGATCGGCCGCCGCTCGTGGAGAAGGTGATGTCCCAGTGATTGCCCTCGTATGCGCCATGACCTGCCCTGCAACCTCACTCGTGGGGCAGATATGGGGCAGACACCTCGACCACCGGGGCACGCCGCGACCGACGCGGAACCCGGGCAGTCGCTGGCCTGGCTGTGGTCATCGCGCTGGCCGGGTTCGCTACGCCGATACAGCCTGCCGAGCGGCCGGCCGCGGCGCCGGCGTGCGACCGTTCGGCGGTGATCGCGGCGACGACGGCGCGGCTCGGTGAGCACGTCTCGTCGTTCGCGGTGGTCTCCCCGAGCGGATGAAGGCGCAGGCGCCGGACAACGCGGCCGCGTACGCGACGGAGTCGGCGGTGGTCTACTCCTCCGGCATCCCGTGCCGGTACCTGCCCGCGGTCGTGGCGCACGAGCTCGCGCATGTGTGGCAGGCCCGGAAGTACGGCACGATGGCCCACGCCGACGTCGCAGCATGACTGGGCCCCTCACGGCATCCCGCACCGTCGTGGCATGACTGGTCCCCTCACCCCACTGCCGTAAACACGACCGGTCCCCTTGAGCCAAGTCATGCCGCACCCCCGTGGCATGACTGGTCCTCTCGCACCGTCTCGCATTGCGCCCGCAAGGCACGGATGGACGTCACGCTCCGAACCCCGCCGCACCCCGAGCGCACGAACGGCCCCGTCGGGTCAGGCCACACCGCGCCAGCAAGGCACGAACGGTCCCCCCTCACGCCCGGAAGTGCCGCTCCGCGAGCCGGCGAGCGAAAGGGGTACCGTTCCTCCCGCGACCGGCACCGCACCGCGCGGCGACACCGGGACCCCGTTCAGGACCACCCGCGCGCACGGCCCAACTCATCCCTCGTGAAGGGATCACTCAGCCACGCCCAACGGTGCGAACGGTCCCCTCGCACCCGGCCGCTCGGCGCGCGACGAGGCGGCGGCGGGGCCTGCCGCGACCGCAGCCGGACCCGCCGGTCAGGCGTATTGGAGCAGCTTGGCCTTCAGGTCAGGGCGGTCGGTGAGGGTGTCGCTCAGCGAGTACTCCAACAGTGGCTTCAGTTCTGCGTACGGAGCGGCCGACCAGTCGAGGCCGCCGAGGGGAGGTTCGGGGTCGTATTCGATGCCGAACTGGACGCGGCGCGCCAGGTCGGGGCCGGCGAGGCGCTCGACGAGGTGCAGGGCCAGGTCGATGCCCGCCGAGACGCCCGCGGCGGTGATGACCGGGCCGTCCTCGACCCAGCGTTTCGCGACGGGCGTGGCGCCGAACGCGCGCAGCAGGTCGCGGAACATCCAGTGCGTGGTGGCTTCACGGCCGGTCAGGAGGCCGGCCTCGCCGAGGAGCAGGGCGCCGGTGCAGACCGACGTCATGAGCGTGGCCGTGCGGGCGGCCGAGGTCAGGTAGTCGATGAGCGGGCGGTTCGCGAGTGCCTGCACCGTCGGGGCGGAACCGCCCGGGACGAGGACGCCGAAAGGCTCCGGAACCTGCTCGAACGTGTGACTCGGCGCGATCCGCAGGGGCGTGTCGGTGCCGCCGGCGTCAAGGGTTTCGCCCACCACCACCACGCGGAACTCCGGCTCCATCAGCGCGTAGGCGCTCAGGACCTGCAACGGCCCGACCAGGTCGAGCACCGTCAGGCCGGGATACACGACAAACGCGAACGTCTTCTCGGTCATGGGGACCAGCGTGCCTGCGAAACACCCGGCGGGGGCGGCGCATGTCCGCATTCCTGCGAACCACGTCGTTCGGCCCGGTGACCTGCTAACGTTCGATCATGGCGGGACCGGAACGGCAGGTCGTGATCGTCGCGTACGACGGCGCCGAGCTGCTCGACATCGCGTGCGTCTCCGACGCGCTCGACGCCGCCAACCGGCTCGGCGCGCGGCCGCCGTACCACATCCGGCTGGCCACTGTGGACGGTCGTCCGTTCCGCTGCCAGTCGGGGATCACGCTCACGCCCCACGTCCGCCTCGACCAGGTCGCGGGCGATCTCCACACGGTGGTCGTCTCCGGCGGCGTCGGCCACAAGACGGCCGCGGCCGACGAGCGCCTGCTCGAACACGTCCGCCGCCTCGCCCGGACGAGCACGCGCACGGCGTCGGTGTGCACCGGCTCGACCGTGCTTGCCGCGTCCGGCCTGCTCAGCGGCCGCCGCGCGACCACGCACTGGGCGTACGCGGCGCAGCTGGCGGCCCGGTACCCCGCGGTGACCGTGGATCCGGTGCCGCTGTTCATCCGCCACGGCGACGTCTACACCTCCGCCGGCGTCACCAGCGGACTGGACCTCGCGCTGGCGTTCGTCGAAGAGGACCACGGCCCGACACTCGCGCGCGAAGCCGCCCGCGCGCTCGTGACGTACCTGCAGCGGCCCGGCAACCAGGCGCAGGTGAGCATGTTCCTGTCCGGACCGCCGCCGGAGCACCGGCAGGTGCGCGACCTCACGGCGTTCGTCACCGAGCACCTCGGCGACGACCTCGGCACGCCCGTGCTGGCCCGGCAGGCCGGGATCAGCACGCGGCAGCTGACGCGCCTGTTCGACGCCCACCTCGGCACCACCCCCGGCAAGTACGTGCGGACCGTCCGCGCCGAGCACGCCGCCCGCCTGCTCGCCGGTACCGACCTCCCGCTGGCCGCCATCGCGCGCCGCTGCGGTTTCGGCTCCACCGAAACGCTGCGGCAGGCCTTCCTCGACCACTTCGACACCCCGCCGTCGGCTTACCGCCGGGTGCACCTCCGCCAGGCCCTCGGCTGAGCGAAACGCCGGAATCGACCGGGTCCTCCCCCACCCGGTACGGGTGGCGGCGGCAGGCGGAGTGCACTATGTCCGCCGTGGCCCCGCCCGACTACCCCGACTTCGCCGACGACGACGCCGACGACACCGGCCCCATCCGCCGGGTCACCGACGGCACCCCACGCCGCCCCCGCACCGGCGACGAGCCCTCGTGGCCCGCCGCCGAACCGCCGCGCCGTGGCCCGAACGGCGGCCGCCGCACGGGCGAAACCCCGCTGCCACCGCGCCGTTCCGGTGAGACGCCGCCGCCGGCCTCGCGCCGGCCCGGGCCGAACCACCAGCCCGGCGACGCGCCGACGGCCGCACGCCGCAGCCGCAACGGCGCCCCGGGCGACACCCCACCGCCCCGGTCCCGCCGCACCGGCGACACGCCACCACCCAGCTCGCGCCGCACCGGCGATACCCCACCGCCCCGCCACACCGGTGACACCCCACCGCCCACCTCCCACCGCACCGGCGACGCGCCGCCGCCAGCCTCCCGCCGCACCGGCGGCACCTCGTCCCTCTCGGCCCGCCTCGACGGCGACGACTCCGGCGCTCAGCGCACCGCCGAGCCCGGCGCACCCGCTGACCGGCGCGCTGCTGACGCCCCCGGACGCGCCGCCCGCCGCACCGGAGAAAACCCCGCGCCGTCGCGTACCGGCGAAACTCCCCCACCCGCGGGCCGTCGCCGCGCCGCGGCCAACGGCCCACGCCGCCCTCGCGGCGACGGCACCCGGACCGCCCGGCCCGCCCCCGGTGATACCTCAGCCGCCGGTTCGGAAGCCGGCCTCGACGCCGAAGCCACCACCCGCGCAAGGCGCCGCGCCGCTGTCGCCGGGCAGGCGCACGGCGCCGCGGACCCGGAAGCCGACTTCGCCACCGAAGGGCCCTCCAGCGGGAGCCGCCGCGCAGGCCTCGCCCGGCAGGCCCAAGGCGCGGACCCGGAAGTCGACTTCGCGGCGGGAGGGCCTTCCCGCGGGGGCCGCCGCGCAGGGCTCACCGGACAGGCCCAGGGCGTCGCCGGCCCCGAAACCGACCTCGACGCCGAAGCCACCACCCGCGCAAGGCGCCGCGCCGCTGTCGCCGGGCAAGCGCACGGCGCCGCGGACCCGGAAGACCATGCGGCGGAAGCTGCACCGGGCAAAGGCCTCCGCACGGCCCTCACCGGGGCGGGACACGGCCACGGGCATGGTCACGGGCACGGCCCCGCGGCCCCCGCGTCGGCGCGGGTGCGGAAGTTGCTCACGTGGCTGCTGGCCCCGCTGGCGGTCGCGACGGTCGTCGGGATGATCGTGCTGTACCCGTGGGGCAAACCGGCGCCGACGAGTGCGGTGCCGCAGGGCACGCCGGTACAGGCGTCGATCACGTCGACCGCCACGGGGCCGTGCCTCGCGCAGGGCCAGGTGCAGGTGGGCTCACAACCCGACCCCGACCAGAAGCCGTGCCTCACTGTCAACCTGACGATGACCGACGGGCCCGCGAACGGCAAACCGCTGCAGCTCATCGTGCCGATCGAGCCGAGCACCCCGCGCTTCTCCACCGGCGACGCGGTCGTGCTCGCCTACAACGGCGGCAACGCCACCGACCCGGCGTCGTTCCAGCTCGTCGACTTCCAGCGCGGCACGCCGCTCGTGCTGCTGGCCGCGTTGTTCGCCGTCGCCGTGCTCGTGCTGGGCCGCTGGCAGGGCCTCGCCGCGCTCGTCGCGCTGGTGCTGAGCTTCGTGGTGATCGCGCTGTTCGTGCTGCCCTCGATCCTGTCCGGCGAGAACCCGCTGCTGGTCGCGATCGCGGGCGCCGGCGCGATCATGTTCGTCGCCCTCTACCTGACCCACGGCCTGTCGGCGAGAACGTCGGTGGCGGTGCTGGGCACGCTCGTGAGCCTCGCGCTGATCGGGATCCTGTCGGCGATCTTCTCCATCGGCGCCTCGCTGACCGGGCTCGACGACAGCACGTCCACCCTGATCGGCTCGCTCGGCCACGGCATCGACGCGCGCGGCCTGCTGCTCGCCGGCGTGGTGATCGGCGCGCTCGGGGTGCTCGACGACGTCACGGTCACCCAGACCAGCGCCGTGTGGGAGCTGCGGCGCGCGAACCCGGCGCTGGGCTGGCGCGAGCTGTACCGCTCGGGTCTGCGCATCGGCCGCGATCACGTCGGCTCGGCCGTGAACACGCTCGTGATGGCCTACGCCGGTGCCGCGCTGCCCGTGCTGCTGTACTCGTCGATCTCCGGGGTCGGGCTCGGCGCGCTGCTCGGCAGCGAGGACATCGCGTCGGAGATCATCCGCACGCTCGCGGGTTCCGTCGGCATCGTGGCCGCCGTGCCGGTGACGACGATTCTCGCGGCGCTCATCGCGGCGCGCGAGCCGTCGGCCACCTCGTGAGCACCACAAATGCGCTGCAGTCACACCAGTAACACGAACGAACCCCGCTCCGGGAACGCTGCGGCGGCTGCGGTACGAAGTGGCCGAGCGCGTCCGTGCCCGAGGAGGGATCGTGTTCTCAGCCGTGCCGGCGGGGCCTCGGTTCGCCGCGCACCTCGTCCGGCGGTTGTTCGCGGCCCTGCTCGAAGCGGCCGAAGCCGTGCCGCGGATCGCGACGGCACTCGACGACGTGCGCAAGACCCTGCGCCAGCTCGAGCGCTTGCTCACCTACGTCGCCGGGGAACTGCCGGAGCTCGCACACAAGGTCGAACAGATCCGCACCAGGGTCGACGGCATGGAGGACCCCGCCGCCGAAGAAGCGCGCGTCACTCCAGCGTCGCGACGAAGCGGCTGACGGCTTCCATCGGGAAGCGCTGCAGATAGCGCCCGGCCGGCGCTGCCGACGCGAGGCGGTACAGCGGGCGTTCGGCCGCGCCGCCTCCACGGGCCTCGGCGCGCAGTTCGGCCACGAGCAGCTCGGAGAACACCAGGCCGTTGGCTTCGGTGTTGTTCAGCAGCGCGTCGGCGAGGCGGCGCAGCTGCAGCGCACCCAGCTCACGCCCGCCGGTGCCGGCGAAGACGGCGAGGTCGAGCTTCACCGCGCGGCGCCGCTTGCCCGCGTTCACGAGCAGGCTCACCGTTCGCGTGCCGCGCACGTCGGCGATCACGATGTCGAGCCGTTCCGCGGTGACGAGGTCGATGCGCCGCACGCCCCACGTGCGCACGATCAGCTCCGTGCCTTCGAGCCAGACGCGGCGGCGCAGCGTGTACAGCACGACGTAAACCAGCGGCAGCATGATCACCACCGCGACGATCAGCCCCACGAGCTGACCGCCGATGAGCCCCGAGATCCCGCCGCACGCCGCGGCGACGATCAGGGCGCCGATGACCCCTGACCACGCCCGGCGCCGCCGGATCTTGGCGTCCTCGGCGAACAGCGCCAGCCGCTCCGGCGGCACTGCCGAGTCCTTCGCGCCACCCTGCTCGGTCATGCCCGTCACGCCTCCGCTCCGATGAGCGCGGGGTTGCTCGCTCGTTCACGGCCGATGGTCGTGGCGGGTCCGTGGCCGGGCAGGACCACGGTGTCATCGGGCAACCCCAGCAGCTTCGTGCGCAACGATCTCTCCAGGTCGGGGCCGGAGCCGTCGGCGCGCCCGATCGACCCGGCGAACAACGTGTCCCCCGTGAGCACCAGCCTGCCACCCTCGCTCGCCGTCGCGGCGCACGCTACCGACCCCGGCGTGTGCCCGGGCACGGAGATCACTTCGAGCGCGAGACCCGCGAGCTCCAGCGGGCCTTCGGCCAGCGGCACCGACGGGCCCTCGTACCACTCGCGGTCGGCCGGGTGCAGGTGCAGCGGCAGGTCGTGGCCCGCCGCGCCGGCGACGTGGTCGGGGTGACCGTGGGTGGCGAGCAGCGCGACGGGCGTGAGCCGGTGCTCGGCGAGCGCGGCGGCCAGCGGTTCGCCGGAGTCCTGCCCGGGGTCCACCACGACGCACTCGCCACCCGCGGCCTGGGCGAGGAGGTAGCAGTTGGCGCGCAACGGGCCGGCGGCGAATCCGACGACGAGCACCAAACCCTCCTCTCCCGGCTCCCGCGAAGCGGCGCCGATCACGATCGGGTCGAGACTAGCGGCCCCTGTACAGAGTCCTCACAGGCTGTGCCCATACACTGCCGCTACCTCAGACGTGTGACACCGAGCGGGAACTGGAGGGCGGGTGGCGACCAACCAGCAGCGCCGTGAAGCCGCTAAGCGCAAACTCGAGCGGCAGCTCGTGCGCCGGCAGGAGCGGGCCAAGCGACGCAAGATCGTGGGAGCTGGTGTGGTCGGCGGTGTCGTCCTCATCGTCGCGGGTGTCGTGGTCTGGGTCGTGAACAGCGGCGGCAGCGGCGACTCCACGGCCGCCGCGAGCCCGCCGCCGTCGAGCTCGGCGCCGCCGGTGCCGACGGTCGGCAACATCCCGACGCAGCGCACCGCCCTGCCCACGCGGCCGAAGGCGCTCCCGAACCCGACCACGTGCTCGTACCCGGCCGACACGCAGAGCGCGCCGCCGCCGAAGAAGACCACGGCGCCGGACGGCAAGAACGTGCCGTCGCAGGGCAAGGTCGAGATCACGTTCAAGAGCACCGCGGGCGACATCCCGATCACACTCGACCGCGCGCTCGCGCCGTGCACCGTGCAGGCCTTCGTGAGCCTGGCCAAGCAGGGCTTCTACACCGACACGATCTGCCACCGCCTCGGCGTCACCGACCTGCAGATGCTGCAGTGCGGCGACCCCAACGCCAAGGGCGACGTGAACAGCGACGGCATGGGTGGCCCCGGCTTCACCATCCCCGACGAGTTCATCGACGGCGAGAAGTACGGCCGCGGCATCCTCGCCATGGCCAACACGGGCCAGCCCAACTCGGGCGGCAGCCAGTTCTTCATGGTCTACGGCACCGCCGAGCTGCCGCCGCAATACACGATCTTCGGCAGCATCTCCGACGAGGGTCTCAAGGTCCTCGACTCGATCGCGAAGGCCGGCATCGGCACCGTCGGCCAGGACGGCGCGACGGGTGAGCCGAAGAAACAGGTCAAGTTCACGGCCGTGAACGTCGCCGCCTGATCGTTGTCCGTCGCACTCGAGCTGAACGGCGCTGAACCCAGCGCCGTTCAGCTCGCCGCCGCCACGGGCAGCTACGGCCACTTCACCGCGATGCAGGTCCGCGACGGCCGGGTCCGCGGCCTCGCGCACCACCTCACCCGCCTCGTCACGAGCACCGAGCTGCTGTTCGGCAGCGACCTCGACGTCGATCTCGTGCGCGGTCACGTCCGCCGGCTCGTCGCCGGGCGCGGTGCGCTTTCCGTGCGGGTGCTCGTCTTCTCCCGGTCCAGCGAGGAAGACCCCGTGATGGCGCCCGAGGTTCTCGTGCGCACCGGTCCCCCGCGCGAGCACGTCGCCGACCCGATCCGGCTGAGGTCCGTCCGCTACGAACGCGACCTGCCCGAGGTCAAGCACACCGGCACGTTCGGGCTGATCCACCACTCGCGCCAGGCCGTGCTCGCGGGTTACGAGGACGCGCTGTTCGTCGACCACAGTGGACACATCAGCGAAGCGTCCATCTGGAACGTCGGGTTCCTGGAAGGCGACACGGTGGTCTGGCCCGACGCCGCCGTCCTGCCCGGCATCACCTACCTCGTGCTGCGCGACCGCCTGGCCGCCGCGGGCGTCGCGCAGGTGACCCGCAAGGTGCACCCGCGCGAGCTGCCCGGCTTCGACGCCGTGTTCCTCACCAACTCCGAGACGGTCGGCCGCCCGGTGGCGTCCGTCGACGACGTGGTGCTGCGCAACGATCCCGCGGCCGCGCGGCTGCTCGCCGACGCGTACGAGACCGCACCCTGGGACGAGATCTGACCCGTCCCGTTCAGCGGTGCGTGAACTTCGGGTCCCGGCGGTGCAAAAACGCGTCCACGCCCTCCGCGTAGTCCTCGCCGTGCAACGCCGCCAGGCGGATGTCGTCCACCTCCTGGTCGGGTGTCTCCTGGCCGGCCACGATCTTCGCGACGATGCGGTTCATGCCGCGGATCGAGGCCTGCGAGCGGGAGCACAAGGTCGCCGCGAAGGCCGCGGTGGCGGCGGCGAGGCCTTCGGGTGCGTGGACGTCGTTGACGAGGCCGATCTCGCGGGCGCGGATCGCGTCGACGAGTTCGCCGGACAGCAGGAAGTAGCGGGCGTTCGCGGGACCGACCAACGAGATGAGCAGGCGCGTCGAGTCGAAGCTGTAGACGATGCCGAGCTTCGCGGGCGTGATGCCGAAGCGCGCGTCTTCCGCGGCGAAGCGGAAGTCGCACGCGACGGAGAGCTGGCAGCCGCCGCCGATGCAGTTGCCGTGGATCATGGCGACGGACGGTTTGCGCATTGAGGTCAGGGCGGCGACCGCACCGTCGACGGCCTTGTCGTAGGTCGCGGCGCCGTCGGCGGTGGAGCGCAGTTCACGGAACTCGCTGATGTCCGCGCCGGCCGAGAAGTGCTTGCCCGCGCCCGTCAGCACCAGCACCTTGAGCGCCGGATCGGCCTCGACCTCCGCCACGACGTCCGGGATCGCCGACCACATGCCGTAGGTGATGGCGTTCATCTTCTCCGGCCGGGCGAACGTCAGCCGCGCCACTTCGCCGTCGCGCGTGAACTCGAATCCGTCGGTCATGCCAGCACCCTACTGTGCCGTTCGTTGCCCATCCGACCACAGCACGGCGGAACCCGTTGGCGCGCACGGTTCCGTCCGATTGTCGGGCGTCCGCCTATTTTAGCCGGATCAGTAGCGGGATCGCCCTGCGCGAAACCTGCGGCTGTAACCAGGCGGCCACGCCAGCGTGGCCGCGATGGGGATGATCGAGGTAGCCGGCGCGCGGTTCGGGTGCGACGAAGCAGGTCACGGACCGGCGGTGGTGCTGCTGCACGCCGGGCTCGCCGACCGGCGCATGTGGACCACCAATTCACGGCCCTCGCCCGCGAGCACCGCGTGATCCGCTATGACCGGCGCGGCCACGGCGACTCCACCGACCCCGAAGGCACCGTCTCCCACCACCGCGATCTGCTGGCGCTCATGACCGCGCTCGGCGTGGACCAGGCGGACCTGATCGGCTCGTCGATGGGCGGCGCGTACTCGCTCGACGCCGCCCTGGCCGCCCCGGAGCGTGTCCGCAGCATCGCGCTCGTCGGCGCCGGGCTGTCCGGTCACGAATGGCCCGAACCGATGGCCACCGAAGTCCGCGAAGCCATGCTCGAAGCCGTCCCGCTCGAAAAGCTCGAGCGCTACCGCAGCCACAGCGCCGAGCGGATCGACCCCGCCGACGTGCGAGCCATGGCGAAGGCCAACGTCGACTACCTGGTCGTCGGTCCACAACGGACTCCCGACGCGGTCGACAAATCGTTCTACGTCCAGGCGATCGCGATGTGTGAGGACCTCTACCGGCGCGAGTGGAGCGGTCCTCAGTGGACGGAGGACGTCCCGGACACCCGCCACCGCCTCGGCGAGATCACCGCGCCGACGCTCGTGCTCGTCGGCCTCGAAGACGCGTCCGGGCTCGTCGAGCTGGCGGACGTGTTCGCCAGGGAGATCCCGGGCGCGCGCCGCATCGACTTCCCCGGCACCGGGCACCTGCCGCCGATGGAGCGGCCCGCCGAGGTGACCGAGGCGCTCCTGGCCTGGCTCAGGAAGCCGACGTGACCCGGTAGACGTCGTAGACGCCCTCGACGCCGCGGACCACCTTCAGCACGTGGCCGAGGTGCTTCGGGTCGCCCATCTCGAACGAGAACCGGCTCACCGCCACGCGGTCACGCGAGGTGGTGACCGACGCCGAGAGGATGTTGACCTTCTCGTCGGCCAGCACCTTCGTGATGTCCGAGAGCAGCCGGTGCCGGTCGAGCGCCTCGACCTGGATGGCCACGAGGAACACCGACGAAGACGACGGCGCCCACTCGACCTCGACCAGCCGCTCGGGCTGGGTGCGCAGATCGTCGGCGTTGGTGCAGTCCGTGCGGTGCACGCTCACGCCGCCGCCGCGCGTGACGAAGCCGAGGATCTCGTCGCCCGGCACGGGGGTGCAGCAGCGGGCGAGCTTGGTCCACACGTCGCTGGAACCCTTGACGATCACGCCGACGTCGTTGGACCCGCGCCGCCGCGTGACAGTGGACGGCGTGGCCCGCTCCGCGAGCTCCTCCTCCGCCTCGTCGACGCCGCCGATGAGCGCGACCAGCCGCTGCACCACGTGCTTCGCGCTGGTGTGGCCCTCCCCCACGGCCGCGTACAGCGACGAGATGTCGCCGTGGCGCAGCTCCTTGGCGACCGAGCCCATGGACTCCGCCGACACGAGCCGCTGGATCGGCAGCCCGACCTTGCGGATCTCCTTGGTGATCGCTTCCTTGCCCGCGTCGATCGCCTCGTCGCGGCGTTCCTTCGCGAACCACTGCCGGATCTTCGCGCGCGCCTTCGGCGAACCGGCGAACTGCAGCCAGTCGCGGCTCGGGCCGGCGCTCTCGGCCTTCGACGTGAAGATCTCGACGACCTCGCCGTTCTCCAGCTTGCGCTCGAGCGCGACGAGCCGGCCGTTCACGCGGGCGCCGATGCAGCGGTGCCCGACCTCGGTGTGCACCGCGTAGGCGAAGTCGACCGGCGTCGAGTCGGCGGGCAGCGTGATCACGTCGCCCTTCGGCGTGAAGACGAAGATTTCGCGCGCGGCCAGTTCGTAGCGCAGCGACTCAAGGAAGTCGCCCGGATCCGCGGCCTCGCGCTGCCAGTCGAGCAGTTGCCGCATCCACGCGATCTCGTCGATCTCCATCGCGTTGCCGGTGTGCGTGCCCTTGGTTTCCTTGTAGCGCCAGTGGGCCGCGATGCCGTACTCCGCGGTGCGGTGCATCTCGTAGGTACGGATCTGCACCTCGAGCGGCTTGCCGTCCGGGCCGATCACCGTGGTGTGCAGCGACTGGTACACGCCGAACCGCGGCTGCGCGATGTAGTCCTTGAAGCGGCCGGGCACCGGCTGCCACAGCGCGTGGACGACGCCCATGGCGGCGTAGCAATCGCGCACGTCCTCCACCAGGATGCGCACGCCGACCAGGTCGTGGATGTCGTCGAGGTCGCGCCCGCGGACGATCATCTTCTGGTGGATCGAGTAGTAGTGCTTCGGCCGCCCCTCGACCTTCGCGGTGATCCGCGACGACACGAGGTTGCCCGTCAGGTCCGCGATCACCTTGCGCAGGTAGGTGTCGCGCGAGGGCGCGCGGTCGGCGACCAGGCGCACGATCTCGTCGTACTTCTTCGGCTGCAGGATCGCGAATGCGAGGTCTTCGAGCTCCCACTTCACGGTCGCCATGCCGAGGCGGTGGGCCAGCGGGGCCAGCACTTCGAGCGTTTCGCGCGCCTTGCGGGCCTGCTTCTCCGGCGGGAGGAAGCGCATGGTGCGCATGTTGTGCAGCCGGTCGGCCAGCTTGATCACGAGCACCCGCGGGTCCTTCGCCATCGCGATGACCATCTTGCGGATCGTCTCGGCCTCGGCCGACATGCCGAGCTTGACCTTGTCCAGCTTGGTGACGCCGTCGACGAGCTCGCCGACCTTGTCGCCGAAGTCGCCCTTGAGCTGGTCGAGCGAGTAACCGGTGTCCTCGACGGTGTCGTGCAGCAGAGCCGCCACGAGCGTGGTGGTGTCCATGCCCAGCTCGGCGAGGATCGTGGCCACCGCGAGCGGGTGCGTGATGTAGGGGTCGCCGGACTTGCGCCGCTGCTCGCGGTGCAATTCCTCGGCGACGTCGTACGCGCGCTGCAGCAGCGCCAGATCCGCGTTCGGGTGCAGCTCGCGGTGGATGACGGCGAGCGGCTCGAGCACCTGCTTCACGGGTGCGGCGCGCTGTGCGGTGATGCGGCGCGCCAGTCGCGCCCGCACCCGCCGCGTCGCCGACGGGTTCGGCGCGGCCCCGTTCGCCTTCGACGGTGGCACCGCCTGCGCACCCCGTGCTCCGGCGCTGTCCTTCGCGGGCCCCGGCTTCGCGGGCACCGCGGCGTCGAGCTCCTGGCTCACCCGCACCTCCTGCTCTCGTGCGGCCTTCGAACCCCCAGGGTAGCCGTTCGACCGCGTGGCCTCGCCGCCCACTTCCGATCGACAGCCGGCGCGCCGCGGGTCTCCGCCGGGCCACACTGGTTCCAACACCGCTTGACCAGCGCAGCTTCCCTCGCGACGCGGGGTGCCGATCACACCACGGCGCGCAGCCATCCCCGCCACGGGCGATGCGCGATCGGCGATGCCGGCGCTCAGACGACCCGCAGTGCGTCGATCCGCCTGCCCGCCAGCGCCGCGCGGCCACCGAGTGCCGCCAGCTCGAGCACCACCGACACGCTGTCCAGGACAGCCCCGGCACCTTCCAGCAGCTTCGCCGTCGCAGCGACCGTGCCACCGGTGGCGAGGACGTCGTCCAGGACCGTGACGCGGGTGCCGGGGCGCACGACGCCCGCGGGCAGTTCCACGCTCGCCGTGCCGTACTCGAGCGCGTAGTCGACGCGGCCGGCGACCGCCGGCAGCTTGCCGGGCTTGCGGACGAGCACCACGCCGAGGCCGCGGGCGTACCCGACGGCCGCGGCGAGGAGGAACCCGCGGGCCTCGACGCCGGCCAGCAGCTCGACCTCGGGGTCGAGCGTGCCGGCCAGTGCGTCGACGACCGCGGCGAAACCGGCGGCGTCCGCGAAGAGCGGGCTCAGGTCGCGGAACAGCACGCCGGGCTCGGGGAAGTCCGGCACCTCGGCGATGAGGCCGAGGGCTTTCTCCAGGTCCACCGTGCTCAGCGCTTCCGCTTCGCCGACGACACGCCACCGCTGCGGCGCGGTTTGTTCTGCGGCCGCGCCTTCGGCGTGCGGGCCGGCACCCCGGCGGCCGCGGCCATCGCCTTCTCCTTGCGGAGTTCGGTGGCCAGCGCGTCGTCGTCCGCCGCGTCGAAGCCCTCGCCCTCGGTGTCGCGGGCGGCTGCCTTCGCACGGCGGGCCGCCACGCGCTGCGCCTGCTGCTGATATTTCGGCTCGCGCATCTTGAAGTCGACCAGCAGCGGGGTGGCGAGCGCGACCGACGACAGCACGCCGACCAGCGTGCCGGTGAGCTGCACGAGCGCCAGGTCTTGCAGCGTGCCCGAGCCGAGCAGGAGGTACCCGACGATCAGCAGGCCCAGGATCGGCAGCAGCGCGATGAACGCGGTGTTGAACGACCGCATCAGTGTCTGGTTCAGCGCCAGGTTGGCCGCCTCGGCGTACGTGCGACGGGTGAGGCCGAGCAGGCCGCGCGTGTTCTCGCGGACCTTGTCGAACACCACCACCGTGTCGTACAGGGAGAACCCGAGGATCGTCAGCAAGCCGATCACCGTCGCCGGCGTGACCTCGAAGCCGACGAGCGAGTACACACCGGCGGTGACCACGATGTCGTGGATCAGCGAGACCAGCGCGGCCGCGGCCATCCGGGTGTCGAAGTAGATCGCCAGGAAGATCACCACGGCCACGAGGAAGACCGCGAGCGCGATCAGCGCCTGCCGCGAGATCTCCCCGCCCCACGACGCGCTCACGGCGCTGTCGCTGATGGCCTGCACACTCGGCTGGCCGTTGGCCGCGACCGGCGCCCAGTCGGTGAACAGCTGCTGCTTCACCTTGGTGACCTGGTCGGCCGGCAGCGCCTCCGAACGGATCTGGATCGTCGCCGCGTTGCCGGTGCCGACGCGCTGCGTCTCCGACGGCTGCTCGCCCAGAGCCTTGGTGAACGACTCGGTCACCTGCGACGTGGTGATCTCGCCGTGCGCGCCGTGCGCGGGCAGCTGGATCTGCGTGCCGCCTTCGAACTCGATGCCGAAGTTGAAGCTGCGGATCGCCATGGAGCCGATGCACACGAGCACCAGCACCGCGAAGAAGATGTACCAGCGCTTGCGCGCGCCGACGATGTCGAACGCACCGGTGCCGACGTAGAGCCGGTGGAAGACGCTTTCCTTCTTCGCCGCACCGGCCGGAGCCGACGAGCCGCCCGAGCGGGGTTCCTTGGCTTCGGCATCCGTGCCGAGGTCTTCGACGCCCACGTCAGGCCTCCTTCACGTTCGTACGGCCGACCGACGGGCGCGCGGCCTTGCGCGACGAGGCCAGCTGCTGGACGGCACCGAGGCCAAGGTTTCGGGGATTGGACAGGAACGAGGACTTCGACGTGGACACCATCGCCACGAGCGGGTGCGTGACCAGGTAGACCACCACGAGGTCGAGCACCGTCGACATGCCGAGGGTGAACGCGAAGCCCTGGACGTCGCCGACGGCGATCACGTACAGGATCGCGGCGGCGAGGAAGCTCACCGCGTCGGACGCCAGGATGGTGCGCCGGGCGCGGGCCCACCCGCGCGGCACGGCGGAGCGGAACGTCCGGCCTTCGCGGATCTCGTCCTTGAGCCGTTCGAAGTAGATGACGAACGAGTCCGCCGTGATGCCGATGGCGATGATCAAGCCGGCGATGCCGGCGAGGTCCAGCGTGTACCCGATCCACCGGCCGAGCAGCACGAGCACCGCATAGATCAGCAAGCCGGACAGCGCCAGCGAAAGGATCGTGAGGATCCCGAGCAGGCGGTAGTAGATCAGGCAGTAGATGAACACGACCACCAGGCCGATCGCGCCGGCCAGCAGGCCGGCCTGCAGCGACGCCGAGCCCAGCGTCGCCGACACGGTCGTGGCGTCGGAGGAGTCGAACGACAGCGGCAGCGAACCGTACTTCAGCACGTTCGCCAGGTCCTTCGCCTCACCCTGCGTGAACTGCCCGGTGATCTGGGTGTTGCCGCCGAGGATGGCCGACTGGATCGTCGGCGCCGAGACGACGTTCGTGTCGAGCACGAACGCGGCCTGCGAGTTGACGTTGGCCGAGGTGAAGTCGCCCCAGGTCTTGCTGCCCGCGCCCTTGAAGGTCAGGTCGACGACCCACTGGCCGCGCTGCTGGTCGTAGCCCGAGGTCGCGTCGGCGATCTCCGTGCCAGGCAGGAACTCCGGTCCCAGCACGTACTTCGTCGCGTCCTTGTCACCGCACGCGACGAGCGGCTTGTTCGCGATGTCGTTGCCCTCGAGCGGGTCAGCCACGTTCGGTGCGCACGTCAGGGAAGCGAGGGCGGCCTGCTGAGCGGCCTGCGCCTTCGCCTGGTCCGTGGAGGCCAGGTCCGGGTTCTGCCGGATCGCCTGCGCCTGCTCGATGGGCGTCTTCGCCTCGTCGCCGGCCGCCGGTGTGCCGGATGAAGCCGGGGGCGCGGACGGCGTGGTGCTCGGTGGCTGCTGCGCCGGGGCACCGAGCGCACCGCCACCGCCACCGCCGTTCGGCGCGCTCGAAGGCGCACTGTTCGCGGACGGCGGGGCCGCGGGGGCGCCCGAAGCCGGCGGCGGGGTCTGGCTGCCCGAAGGCGGCGCCTGCGTACCCGAGGCGGGCGGAGCGGCCGGGGTGTTGGGCTGCGAGGTGATGACCTTGCGGAAGCCGAGCTTCGCCGTGCGGCCCAGGCTCTTGGCCTCGTCGCCCTGCGCACCCGGGACGGTGATGACAACGTTGTTGCCGTCCAGCACGACCTCCGTGCCGGCGACGCCGATGCCGTTCACCCGGGTCTCGATGATCTGGCGCGCCTGGTCGAGCGAGTCGCGCGTGGGCTGTCCGCCGTCCGGGGTCCGCGCGGTGAGCGTGACCCGGGTGCCGCCCTGCAGGTCGATGCCCAGCTTCGGCGTCGGCTTGCCGCCGCCGGTGAAGAACACCAGCGCGTACAGCACGATCACGATCAGGGCGAAGAAAGCGAGATAGCGTCCCGGGCGGAGATGCCCGGCCGATGGTGCCACGGTGCTTCGGTCTCCTCGGACTGGGTGTACCCCAACTGGTTCGGTGAGCGAGCCGGGAAGGTGCTCCCGGAACGCTGCTGGGCATGACTATGGCGGCGGACACGCACGCAGCACCGAGACAGTACTCGGTGCTGCGTGAGCCCTGCGTTCGCCCGTACCGACTTTCGTCGGCTACGGGTGCGTCACTGCCCGGGGAAGAGCGAGGTCACTTCTTCCCGTGCTCCAGCGGGGGCGCGATCTGCGCACCGGACTTCTCGTCCTCGTCCGAGATGGACTCCTGAACGGGCGCTT
Source organism: Amycolatopsis sp. FDAARGOS 1241 (assembly GCF_016889705.1). NCBI lineage: Bacteria > Bacillati > Actinomycetota > Actinomycetes > Pseudonocardiales > Pseudonocardiaceae > Amycolatopsis > Amycolatopsis sp. FDAARGOS 1241. The sequence continues at coordinate 3,343,896 of NZ_CP069526.1, read as the reverse complement.
CGGAGGTCGACGCGACACCGCCGACGGTCTCGTCCGAGTCGGTCCCGGTTTCGGTCTCGTCGGTTTCGACGGCCGGCTGGACCTTCTCGCGGACCGCGATCCGCAGCCAGGTCGTGACGACCCCGGGGGCGATCTCGATGTCGATCGTGTCGTCGCCCGACGCGTCGGCGACGGTGCCGTAGAGGCCCGAAGTGGTCATGACGCGGTCGCCGGGGGCGAGGCTCTTCTGCAGGTCCTGCTGGGCTGCCTGCTGCTTCTTCTGCTTGCGGGTACCGAGGACGAGCGGCACGGCCACCACGACCAGCAGCAGCAACGGCAGCAGTAAGTTGTTCATGACTCTCCATTCGACGGACGCCGCGTGGTCGCCGCTCACGCCCGGTTTTGACGGATGTGCTGTCTTCGAGTGTGCCAGGTGCTCGCGAAATCGCCAGCACCCACCGTCTGTTCCGCTCCCGCCGCCGGTGCCCGGCGCCCCGCGTCAGCCCTGGTCGAACAACGTGGGACCGCCCTGGTCCGACCGTCCGGTCTCGGGCGGCGGTACCAGGCCGAGGTGCTCCCACGCGGCCGCGGTCGCGACCCGGCCACGCGGAGTCCGCGCGAGCATACCCGCGCGGACCAGGTACGGTTCGCACACCTCTTCCACCGTGGTCGCCTCTTCACCGACCGCGACCGCGAGTGTCGAGATGCCGACCGGTCCCCCGCCGAACGAGCGGGTCAGCGCCGTCAGCACGGCGCGGTCGAGCCGGTCGAGTCCGAGTTCGTCCACGTCGTAGACCTTCAGCGCGGCGCGCGCGACGTCCCTGGTCACGGTGCCGTCGGCGCGCACCTCGGCGTAGTCGCGGACTCGGCGCAGCAGCCGGTTCGCGATCCGGGGTGTCCCCCGCGACCGGCGGGCGATCTCGGCGCAGCCGTCGCGGTCGATCGTGATGCCGAGGATCGTCGCGGCGCGGCGCACGACGAGCTCCAGGTCGGAGTCGGCGTAGAACTCCATCTGGCCGGTGAAGCCGAAGCGATCGCGCAGCGGCCCGGTCAGCGACCCGGACCGCGTGGTGGCCCCGACCAGGGTGAACGGGGCGATATCGAGCGGGATGCTCGTGGCGCCCGGGCCCTTGCCGACAACCACGTCGACGCGGAAGTCCTCCATCGCGAGGTAGAGCATCTCCTCGGCCGGGCGGGCGATGCGGTGGATCTCGTCGATGAACAGCACGTCGCCTGGCGCGAGGTTCGACAGCATCGCGGCGAGGTCGCCCGCGCGTTCCAGCGCCGGGCCGGACGTGATGCGGATGGCCGCACCGAGCTCGGCGGCCACGATCATCGCGAGGCTCGTCTTGCCCAGGCCGGGCGGGCCGGACAGCAGCACGTGGTCGGGCGGCACCCCGCGGCGCCGGGCGCTCTCGAGCACCAGCTCGAGCTGCTCACGGACCCGCTGCTGGCCGACGAACTCGTCGAGCCGGTGCGGCCGCAGCGTCGTCTCGACCTCGCGTTCGCCGTTCTGCGACAGCGCCGACAAGGTCTCGTCGGTGTCGCCGCCGGCGTCGAACTCCGTCACCTCGTTCTCCACCGGTTACCGCTTCCGCCCGAGCATCGCCAGGGCCGCGCGCAGCACCGACGAGGTGGTGTGCCCGTCGCCCTCGGCGAGCACGCGGTCCACGGCCTGTTCGGCCTGCTTCGCCGGGAAACCCAGGCCGGCCAGCGCTTCCACGACCTCGGCGCGCAGCGCGCCGGGCGCGGACACCACCGGCACCTCGCCCGTCGCGCCGAGCGCGGTGACCTTGTCGCGCAGCTCGAGGCTGAGGCGCTCGGCCCCCTTGCGGCCGATGCCGGGCACCTGCGTGAGGACGGTGATGTTGCCTTCCACCAGGGCCGCGCGCAGCTTGTCGGGTTCGAGCACGGCCAGGGTCGCGAGCGCGAGCCGCGGGCCGATGCCCGACACGGTCTGCAGGAGACCGAACAGCTCGCGAGCCTCTTCGTCGGCGAAGCCGAACAACGTCAGCGAGTCCTCGCGCACGACCAGCGCGGTGTGCAGGCGCACCTGCTCGCCGCGGCGCAGCGTGGCCAGCGTCGCCGGCGTGGCCTGCACGGCGAAACCCACCCCGCCCACCTCGACCACCGCGTGGTCCAGGCCGACGGACAGCACTTCACCGCGTACGGAGGAGATCATCGTGGGGCTCCCGTGTCGTCCAGCTTGCTCGGGGTCCGGCCGGCCGCGCGCCGTACCGGCGTGCGGGCGCCGACCCCGGCCTGTTTCGCGGCGGCCGCGAGCCGGGCCTTGTGCGCGCGGGCCAGTTCGGCCCCGCGCGCCTCCGCCTCGGCGAGGCGGGCCCGCAGGGGTTCGCGCCAGAGGTGGCAGATGGCCAGCGCCAGCGCGTCGGCCGCGTCGGCGGGGTGCGGTTTCACCTCGAGGTTCAGCAGGCGCATCACCATCCCGGTGACCTGCGCTTTGTCAGCGCGGCCCGAACCGGTCACGGCGGCCTTGACCTCGCTCGGGGTGTGGAACACGACCGGCAGCCCGCGGCGGGCCGCCGCCAGCGCGACGACGCCGCCCGCCTGCGCGGTACCCATGGCCGTGCGGACGTTGTGCTGCGCGAACACGCGCTCGACGGCGACGGCTTCGGGCTTGTACCGGTCCAGCCAGTTCTCGACCTCGTCGGCGACGCCGAGCAGCCGCCGCGCGAGATCGGAGTCCGCCGGCGTGCGCACGACGCCCACCGCCACCGCGCGGACGGCCCGGCCCTTGCCACCGTCGACCACGCCGAGACCGCACCTGGTCAGACCGGGGTCGACCCCGAGCACCCGCACACCTTCTCCTTCACCCGCGCGAACATCCGTTCGAGGTGCAGGCTACTGGGCGGCGACGCGGCAGGATGGCCGCCATGCCGGAGCCGACCGAATTCGTCCGCCACCTGGGTCTGCAGCCACTGCCGGTCGAAGGCGGCCGGTTCGCGCAGAGCTGGCGCTCGGCGGAGGGGTCGGCCATCTACTACCTGCTGGTCGCGCCGGAGTTCTCGGCACCACACCGGCTCGACCGCGTCGAGGTGTTCGTGCACCACGCGGGCGCGCCGGCGCGGATGCTGCTGTTGCACCCCGGCGGTTCGGTGACGCGGCCGGTGCTCGGCACCGACGTGGCCGCAGGTGAGCGGCCGCAGGTCGTGGTGCCCGCGGGGACCTGGCAGGCGACGGCGCCGCTCGGTCCGTGGAGCCTGCTGGGCACGGTGGTGGTGCCGCCCTACACCGACGACTGCGTGGAATTCGCTGATGCGGCGGCGCTCGCCGCGCAGTTTCCCGCCGCGGCCGGGGAGTTGCGCGCGCTGCCCGGTTCGGGGTGACTCAGGGCCCGTCGACGCCCGGGGTCCAGCTTTCCGGCGCACCGCTTTCGGTGAGCACGGGCTGCCACTCGGCGAAGCCGTCGGGAGCCGTGTCCTGCCAGGGGAAGTGGCCCTCGGGCGTCGCGACGATCACCTGCAGCGCCGGGAAGTCGCCGTCCGGGTAGACGAGGAACGCCGAGCCGAAGTACTCGGGGTAGTGGCCCTTCGCGACGCGCTCGAAGACGACGGGCGCGCCGTCGAAGAAGTCGTCGTAGCGCTTGCCGACCTCGAAGATCTCGCCGTTGGCCGCGCGGTCGACGTATGCGTCGAGCAGGATCGGGCCCATGTCGCCGGGCAGGCCGACGACCACGACCTCCGGCACGTTGTGCAGCGCCCACGCGCACGCGGTGAAGCTGTAGCCGGCGCCCCGCTCGTCGTCCGGGACGGCGATCACCGCGTTGCCGCGTTCCTTGGCCTGGGACTCGATCCAGTCGATGAGGCGCTGCTCTTCGGCGGTGAGGGCTGAGGTCGTCACGGCGGCCATTGTGCCGCACCCGCGCGGCTGAGCCCAGCACCGGCGCGCGGCGATTTCCCGGCCACCGCAAGGGATCCGGCTACGCTCCGCTGATCGCGAACGAAACGGCCCCGGCCGGGCACGGAGTCCTCCGTTGCCCGACCGGGACCGGCCGGCGCTGAGCGAGGTGTTCGCCGCGGCGCCGGAATTCCTTGCTGCGAGCCGAAAATCCGCTCTGGACCACCGTCAGCCGACCGCCGCCATGGTCTCATCGGAGACGGGGAAGCCTAGGCAGCCCGTAGACGTTGCGTGTACCCGCACGTCAGTCGAACGCAGCCGCGACCTCGCCGGAGACGCGGAATTCGACACAGCGCGTAGACGCCCCGCCGATCCGCCTCTCAGTCGACCGAAGCCATGACCTCGTCGGAGACGTCGAAATTGGCGTAGACGTTCTGCACGTCGTCGCAGTCCTCGAGCGCGTCGATCAGCTTGAAGACCTTCTTCGCGCCGTCCACGTCGAGCGGGACGCTGACGGTGGGCAGGAAGGTCAGTTCCGCCGACTCGTACTCGAACCCCGCTTCCTGCAGCGCCTTGCGCACCGGCACGAGGTCGCCGCCCTCGGAGACGATCTCGAAGCTCTCGTCGAGGTCGTTGACCTCCTCGGCCCCCGCGTCGAGCACGGCCATGAGCACGTCGTCCTCGGTCGCCTCGGCCTTCGGCATGATCACGACGCCCTTGCGGTTGAACATGTAAGCGACCGAGCCGGGGTCGGCGAGCGAACCGCCGTTGCGCGTGAGCGCGGTCCGCACCTCCATCGCGGCGCGGTTCTTGTTGTCCGTGAGGCACTCGATCAGCACCGCGACGCCGTTGGGGCCGTAACCCTCGTACGTGATGTTCTGCCAGTCGGCGCCCCCGGCCTCTTCACCGGCGCCGCGCTTGCGCGCGCGCTCGATGTTGTCCTGCGGGACCGAGTTCTTCTTCGCCTTCTGGATGGCGTCGTAGAGCGTGGGGTTGCCGTCGGGGTCACCACCACCGGTGCCGGTCCGGGCCGCCACCTCGATGTTCTTGATCAGCCGGGCGAAGAGCTTGCCCCGCTTCGCGTCGAGGTTGGCCTTCTTGTGCTTCGTCGTGGCCCACTTGGAGTGGCCGCTCATCTTTCCTCCATCTGTTCCGCGGCCGCGTGACCACTCGTCGCGCGGCCGCCGCAATCCCTGCTCAGGCTTCTCGCACGAGCTCGACGAACAACCGGTGCACCCGCTCGTCCCCGGTGATCTCGGGGTGGAACGCCGTGGCCAGCACCGCCCCCTGCCGGACGGCGACGATCCTAGCCTCGGGCTCGCCCAGCGCCGGATCTTCGGGCACGACCGCCGGCGGCACGGTGGCCAGCACCTCGACCCCCGCGCCCGCTTTCTCGACCCACGGGGCCCGGATGAACACGGCGTGCACAGGCCCGTCACAGACGCCGGCGAAGTCGAGGTCCACCTCGAACGAGTCCACCTGCCGGCCGAACGCGTTGCGCCGGACGACCACGTCGAGCCCGCCGAGCTGCTGCTGGTCCGGGCGCCCGTCGAGCACCTGGCGGGCCAGCAGGATCATCCCGGCGCACGAGCCGAAGGCCGGCATGCCGCCGGCGATCCGCGCGCGCACCGGCTCGAGCAGCTCGAAGCTCTCCAGCAGCCGCGACATGGTGGTCGACTCCCCGCCGGGGAGCACCAGGCCGTCCACTCCGGACAGTTCCGCCTCGCGCCGCACCGGCACCGCGTGGGCACCCGCGCGCTCCAGCATCGCGACGTGCTCGCGCACGGCACCCTGCAGGGCGAGCACGCCGACCGTCGGCCGCGCTCCCGAAGCTGTCACCACCCGACCTCCCGAAAGACGTTCGCTTAAGCTTAGGGGGACGCCTCGCGGGCCTTCCGGCCAGGTCAGCGGGCAGTCGACCGGTGGTCACCCACTCGAGGAGCCGCGCCGTCCGCCGGCACCCGGCCGAGAGAAGTGGCCTTCCCGCAACGCCGCCGAGTGGCCACCCAGAGAGGGATCTTGCCGCGCCGCGGAGCGCTACGGAACATCAACGCACTGCCAGGGCGCCCACCCGTACCTCCAGGATACAGGGCCGGCAGTCGTGCAGGTCAGCGCCATTTCGCGCGGACGTGACGCGGCCGACAGGAGCCACCGGACGCCGGACCCGCAGGTCGGAGCCACCTGCGAAGTGGACTGCCGAATTACCCCGCCACTGGCCTGGTTCACCGGTCCACCGCCGACCTACGCTCGGAGGCGCACGAGCAAGCCCCCGAGAAAGGCGCCGAGGTGTCCGAGCAGCAGACCGCCCCCGCAACCCAGTCCGTGACCGGTACCGCCAAGGTCAAGCGCGGCATGGCCGAGATGCTCAAGGGCGGGGTGATCATGGACGTGGTCACCGCCGAGCAGGCGAAGATCGCCGAGGACGCCGGCGCCGTCGCGGTGATGGCGCTCGAGCGGGTGCCCGCCGACATCCGCGCGCAGGGCGGCGTGGCACGCATGAGCGACCCCGACCTGATCGACGGCATCATCGAGGCCGTTTCGATCCCCGTGATGGCGAAGGCCCGCATCGGCCACTTCGTCGAGGCGCAGGTGCTGCAGGCGCTCGGCGTCGACTACATCGACGAATCCGAGGTGCTCACCCCGGCCGACTACGCCAACCACATCGACAAGTGGGCGTTCACCGTGCCGTTCGTGTGCGGCGCGACCAACCTGGGCGAGGCGCTGCGCCGCATCACCGAGGGCGCCGCGATGATCCGCTCCAAGGGCGAGGCCGGCACCGGCGACGTCTCCAACGCCACCACCCACATGCGCAAGATCCGCGGCGAGATCCGCCGGCTGCAGTCGCTGCCCGAGGACGAGCTGTTCGTGGCTGCGAAGGAACTGCAGGCACCGTACGAGCTGGTCAAGGAGGTCGCCGAGGCCGGCAAGCTGCCGGTGGTGCTGTTCACCGCGGGCGGCATCGCCACCCCGGCCGACGCGGCGATGATGATGCAGCTGGGCGCCGAGGGCGTGTTCGTCGGCTCGGGCATCTTCAAGTCCGGCAACCCCGCGCAGCGCGCCGAGGCCATCGTCAAGGCGACGACGTTCTACGACGACCCGGACGTGCTGGCCAAGGTGTCGCGTGGCCTGGGCGAGGCGATGGTCGGCATCAACGTCGAGGAGCTGCCGGAGCCGCACCGCCTCGCCGAGCGCGGCTGGTGAGCCCTCAGGAGTATTCGGAGATCTCCACCCCGAACGTGCCGGGTTCCAGCGCCTCGAACAGGTGGGGCACGTCCCCCGGGTAGGAGATGTAGTCGCCGGGCAGCAGCTCGACCGGGTCGTCGGTCACGCCGACGCGGGCCCGCCCGGCGCAGATCACGATGTGCTCGACCACGCCGTTCATGTGCGGGTCCGACCGCCGCGGGGTGCCCGGCTCCGCGCGGATCACGTACATGTCCCGGCGCGCGGAGGGCGGGCACGCCGAAAGCAGCGTGCACGCGTAGTCGGCGTGCTCGGCGAACACCGTCGGCCCCTTGCCGGCGCGGATCACGCGGACCTGGGGCCGGTCGGGCTCCACGAGCCGGGAGAACGGCACGTCGAGCGCCACCCCGAGCGCCCACAGCGTCTCCACGCTCGGGTTGCCCGAACCGGACTCCAGCTGCGACAACGTGGATTTCGCCAGGCCGGCGCGCCGCGCGACCTCGGTGAGCGACAGCCCCGCCCGCGCGCGTTCGCGCCGCAGCGACGCGGCGATGATCTCCAGCGGCGCGCCGCCGTTGTCCTGCGACATGGTGTTCGCTCCATCAGTCTGCTCGTTCGTCTTGACGAACGACGGGTGCTGTGTTCAGCATAAGTCACTATGCGTTCGATTTGGCGAACACTCGACCGGGGCCTCGCCCGGGACATCGGACTCGTCTGCCTGGCCGACGGCCTCGTGGGCGTGTCATTCGGCGCCATCGCCGTGAGCTCGGGCTTCCCGCTGTGGGCCCCGATGCTGCTGTCGCTGCTGGTCTTCGCCGGTGCGTCGCAGTTCATGCTGGTCGGCATCATCGCCGGCGGCGGCAACCCGCTGGCCGCGGTCGTGGCCGGCCTGCTGGTGAACGCGCGGCACCTGCCGTTCGGCTTCGCGGTCGGCGACGTGTTCGGCTCGCGGTGGGCGGCGCGGATCGCCGGCAGCCACCTGATGATCGACGAGTCCGTCGCGTTCGCCCTGGCCCAGCGCGACACCGAACGCCGCCGCGCTGCGTACTGGGGCTGCGGAATCGGCCTGTTCGTGTGCTGGAACGCCGGTGTGGTGCTCGGCGCGTTCGCCGGTACGGCGATCAGCGACACGGCCGCGTTCGGCCTGGACGCGGCGTTCCCGGCGGTGCTGCTGGCCCTCGTGCTGCCCGCGCTGCGCGATCGCGCTTCGCGGCTGCCGGTGCTCGTGGGTGTGGTGATCGCGCTGGTGGCCACACCGTTCCTGCCCGCCGGGCTGCCGGTGCTGCTGGCCCTGGCCGGCGTGCTCGTCGGCGTCGCGGCGAAGGAACCGAAGCGCCTGGAGAGAGCGCACTGATGGACGCCGTCGAACTGCTGGTGGCCACTGTCGTCCTGGGGGCGGGCACGTTCGCGTTCCGCTTCGCCGGGCCGGTGCTGCGCAAGCGTGTGCGACTGTCCGCTCGGGCGCAGCGGTTGATGGCGCTCGCCGCGGTCGTGCTGCTCGCGGCGCTCGTCGCGACCAGCGCGTTCACCGAGGGCCACGCGTTCGCCGGGTTCGCCCGGCCCGCCGGGGTGCTGATCGGAGGCGTGCTGGCCTGGCGGAAGGCGCCGTTCGTCGCCGTCGTGGTGGCCGCGGCGGCGACCGCCGCGCTGCTGCGGCTCGCCGGCGTCCCGTGAGCCTCACTCGTCCACGGCGGTGACCACGGCGTCGGCGGCGAGGGTGCGCGAGCAGACCCCGTCGTCGGCGACGGTGACGAGACCCGCCGCCTGCAGCAGCTGCAAGTGCTTCGCGACGACACACGGCTTCAGTCCGGTGCGGCGCACCAGGTCCCCGGCGTCGGCCGGCGTGGCGAGCGAGGCCAGCAGCGCGCTGCGACTGCGGCCCAGCACCCCGCGCAGGGCCGGCGAAGACCTGGTGCCGCCCGTTTCCCACAGCCCGGCGATGCCGCGGGCCGGGTAGCGCAGCACGGGCTGCCGACCGGCGTGGGTGCGCGAAACCACCCGCGGCCAGACGAACACCGACGGCGCCAGCACGAGCCCGCGCCCGTGCGGCGCGCCCGTCGCGGGGATCCGGCGCCGGGCCACCGTGAGGGCGCGTTCGGCCCAGTGCACGGCGGGCGCCGAGGTCGAGGAACAGGTCGTCGACCGCGCCGGCGGCCAGCAGCCGCGAGCGGTGCAGCACGTCGCCCACGAGCAGGGCGCGCATGCGCGGCCACACGGGCGCCAGCGCGACCGCCCAGTACCGCTCCATGAGGCCGGCGAGCCGGTCGGCCCGGCCTCCGGGTCGCGGTGCAGGCGCGTGAGCGAGGCCGGACGTGTCGGGTCCATCGACTCGATCTCCCGGCGCACCGCGCGCGGCGATACATCGCGCAGGTCGGCGAGCTCGTCCGCGGGCCGCGGCATCGGGGAGCTCGGCGCGGGCGCGAAGAAGCGCGGCACGGACCGGCCGGCGACGAGATCGGCGAGCGGAGCCACGTCGATCTCCGCGTCGGCCAGCGCCGCCGAGGCCTGGCGCATCCACGGCAGGTGCAACGCGTGTTCCCCCGGCCGCGCCAGCACGCGCACGCTCGCGACGATTTCCCACAGCGGCGAAAACGCGAGTCTCGTTCGCGCGAGTTCATCCACCGACCACGCCAGATCCAGCACATTCCTCCTCAGGGAAACGGGGATCAAGGCAGTGTGGAAGAATCCGTTGTGGACATTCGGCTGGGGTAAGGTAACGCCTTGCCGTAGAGCCAGTTCGAACGTTGCGGGCGACGATTCGGGGGCGGGAGAGGCTCCCGCCCCCCTATGCGCGGTCGCGGTCAGCCATTTCCGGATCGAGGCGGTTCGTGTCGGCGGTGATGCCGAATTCGAGCCGGTGCCCGGTACGGATTCGCTCGTTCCGGCCCCACGTGCATTTTCGCCCGAAAGGGTGTCGGCGGAGCGGAAGGGGAAACTCGCCGATCTCTTCGGGGCCCGGGACGCGTCACCGCAGCCGGACCGCACCACCCCTCCAGTCCACGAGCGGATGATCAGTACTGCGGCTCCCACACGGCTGCGGGAGGGCGCGGCGGTGATCGGCGAGGCGCCCCCTCACCGCGCCTGCGGCGGGGAGCAAACGCGTGGTCACCCCGGCCCCGCCTTGCCCTGGCCAGGGTAGCGGGTGTGTGATCGTGGACACATCGCGTACACCAGCCGTTCGCCGAGGAGTCGCCATGGCCGACAAGCAGAACAGGAGTACCGACACCGGGGCCGCCGTCGCTGTGGACGACCCCGCCAAGGTCCGCAACGTCGTGCTCGTGGGCCCCTCCGGGTCCGGGAAGACCACTCTCACCGAAGCGCTGCTCGCCGCGTCCGGCACCGTCCCGCGCGCCGGCTCGGTCGTCGAGGGCACCACGGTGTGCGACCACGACCCGGCCGCGGTTCGCCAGCAGCGCTCGGTCGGGCTGTCCGTGGCACCCGTGATGCACCAGGGCCACAAGATCAACCTCATCGACACGCCCGGGTACGCCGACTTCGTGGGCGAACTGCGCGCCGGGCTGCGGGCGGCCGACGCCGCCCTGTTCGTGGTCTGCGCCGCCGAAGGGGTGGATGCCGCGACCGTGGCCGTGTGGGACGAGTGCGCCTCCGTCGGGATGCCCCGGGCCGTGGTCGTCTCGCGGCTCGACCACCACCGCGCCGATGCGCTCGCCGAGATCGCCGCGTGCCAGGCCGCGTTCGGCGCCGGTGTGCTGCCGCTGTACCTGCCCGCTAGCGAAGGGCTGGTCGGGCTCATCACCCAGCGCTACTTCGACTACTCGGCCGGCTATCCGCCGCGCGTCGGCGAGCCGGACCCGGCCGACCTCGACGGGCTCACCGAGGCCCGCAACGAGCTCATCGAAGGGATCATCGCCGAGAGCGAAGACGAGACCCTGATGGAGCGCTACCTCGGCGGCGAGGAGATCTCCGAGGAGACGCTCATCGCCGACCTCGAGACGGCCGTGGCGCGCGGGTCGTTCCACCCCGTGATCCCGGTGTGCGCCACGAGCGGGATCGGGCTGGCCGAGGTGCTCGACGGGATCGTCCGCGCGTTCCCGTCGCCGCTCGAGCACACCCCGCCCGGGGTCACCACGCCCGACGGCGGCGAGCACGGCGCCCTGACGGCCGACCCGGGCGGTCCGCTCGCCGCGGAGGTCGTGCGCACGGCGGTCGACTCGTACGTCGGCCGGGTGTCGCTGGTTCGGGTGTTCTCGGGGACGCTGCGGCCGGAGAACGCCGTGCACGTGTCGGGCCACGGCCTGGCCGAGCGCGGCCACGAGGACCACGACGCCGACGAGCGCGTCGCGCACCTGTACTCCCCGCTCGGCTCGTCGCTGCGCGAAGTGCCGTTTTGCGTCGCGGGCGACCTGTGCGCGCTGACGAAGGTCGGTTCGGCCGAGACGGGCGACACCGTCTCCTCGCCGGACGACCCGCTGGTGATGAAACCGTGGCGCATGCCCGAACCGCTGCTGCCGGTCGCCATCGTCGCGAAGACCCGCAGCGACGAGGACACGTTGTCGCGCAACCTTTCCCGCCTCGTCGCGGGCGACCCGACGCTGCGGCTGGACCGCAACGCCGAAACGGGCCAGCTCGTGCTGTGGTGCATGGGCGAGGCGCACGCCGACGTGGTGCTCTCGCGCCTGCGCGCCGGCGGCGCGGAGGTCGACACCGAACCCGTGCGGATCAGCCTGCGCTCCACGTTCGCCAAGCCCGCCCGCGGTCACGGCCGGCACGTGAAGCAGTCCGGCGGCCACGGCCAGTTCGCCGTCTGCGACATCGAAGTCGAGCCCCTGCCCCGCGGCGGCGGCTTCGAGTTCGTCGACAAGGTCGTCGGCGGGTCGGTGCCGCACCAGTTCATCCCGAGTGTGGAGAAGGGCGTCCGCGCGCAGCTGAAGCGGGGGCTGCTCGACGGCCACCCGGTCGTCGACGTGCGCGTGACGCTCGTGGACGGCAAGGCGCACAGCGTCGATTCCTCCGACGCCGCGTTCCAGACCGCGGGCGCGCTCGCCCTGCGCGAAGCCGCGGCGGCCAGCCGCATCACCCTGCTGGAACCCTTGGACACCGTCGACATCACCCTGCCGGACGAGCACCTCGGCACCGTGCTCGGCGACCTGTCCTCCCGCCGCGGCCGCGTCCTCGGCACCGAATCCGGCGAAGGTGGCCGCACGGTCATCCACACCGAGATCCCCGCCGCGGAACTGCTCCGCTACGCCATCGACCTGCGTTCGCTGACGTCCGGCACCGCCACCTTCACCAGGCACCACGCCCGCTTCGAACCCCTACCGGAAGGCGCCGCCGTCCCCACTTAAAAAACAGACGACACCGCCACCCGAGCACAAACACCGCATCACCAACGGCAACCCGACGCACCTCACCAGTGCACCCAGCCCCACCCCTGCACCACGATCCCCGCGCCCTTCACGGTTCTGGGCCGGTTGTCGGGGCACGCTTTCCAGCCTTGACAACCGGCCCAGAACCGTAGAAACAATCAAAAATCGGGGTGCTCGTCACCCCCCGCGCGCAACGTTGCGCACGCGACCCCCTGCCGCGAGCCCCGCACGCGACCTCTCAGAACTCAAACCCCCCAGGTTTCCCATTCCGATCAGCCAGCAGCCCCGCCAGCACCGCGATCGCGATCTCCGCCGGTTTCCTCGACCCGATGTTCAACCCCACCGGCCGATGCACCCGCGCGATCTCCCCGGCGGCCACTCCCAGCCCCGTCAACGCGGCCACGTGCGGGCCTTCGTGCCGCGGGTTCCCCAGCACCCCCACCCAGCGCGGGTCCCTGGCCAGCGCGTCCCGCAGCACGACCCCGAGCTCGGCCCGGTGGTGGTCCGTCACGACCACGTCCGCGGTCTTGTCGATCTCCGGCAGCACAGTCCGGATGTCGCATGCGGTCGGCACATCGGTCGCCCGCGCGGCGTCGGGCTCGAACAGCACGGTCCGGTAGCCCAAGTCGGCGGCGTAGCTCAGCAGGTACCGCGCCACGGGTGAGGCGAACACGGCGACCAGCGTCCGCTCGTCGACGTCCGGGTCGAAAGCTCCATGGGCGACGGCACAGGCATCGGATTCGGCGGTCATGCGCCTCAGTCTGCCACCGTCACAGGTCGGGCTCAGCGAACTCGAAGTACTCGGGCAGCGGCGCGGTGCCGGCGAGCCGGAAGTACCGGACCTTCCGCCGCCGCCGCAACGCGAGCGTGTCGCGCACGGCGTCGTTGTGCACGCGGCGCGCGATGACCACGCGGTGCTCGGCGTCGGTGAGTTCTTCGGCGAGCGCGGGCGGCAACCCGGTCCGGTTCACGCGCGCGAGGACGAGCGTGAGCTCGTTCTCCTCCACCTCGCGTTCGGCCCGCGATGCGCCTTCGGCCCGTTCGGCCGCCACCCTCAGCCCGGTCCCGTCTCCGTCCAGCACCGCCGAGACGGCGCGGGCGACCACCGCGCGCCGCGCGAGGGCGGCGTCGAGGGCGGCCCAGCCGGCGTCCATGCGGACGTGCAGGCGGTCGAGCCGGTTGGCCGTCGCGACGAGGAACAGCCCGCCGAGCACGACGACCGCGGCCAGCAGGGGGATCAGCCACGCCAGCCAGGTCACTGCGTGAGCTCCCGCTCCCCCGCGACGACCAGCCGGGGGTCGGCCGCGATCGCGGTTTCGTACACGCGCAGCACCTGGGTGACGACGACCGACCAGTCGTACGCCGTCACCCGCTCCCCCGCCGCCGCGGCCAGCGACGCGCGCTGAGCCGGGTCGCCGAGGAGCTCCCGCAGGCCGTCCGCGAGCGCTCCCGCGTCGCCGGTCGCGGTGAGCATCCCGGCCTTGCCGTCGTCGAGCACGCGGCGGAACGAGTCGAGGCCGCTGGCCAGCACGGGCGTGCCCGCGGCCATCGCCTCGGTGAGGATCATGCCGAAGCTCTCGCCCCCGGTGTTGGGCGCGCAGTACACGTCGACGCTGCGCAGCGCCCGAGCTTTCGTCGCGTCGTCGACCTGGCCGAGCAGTTCGACGTGCGGCCACAGCTCGGGTCCGGCCATGCGGCGAAGCTGGTCCGGATCACCACGGCCGACGACGAGCAGCCGCAGCTCCTCGAACTCCGGCAACAGCCGCCGCGCCGCCTCCAGCAGCACGTCCATGCCCTTGCGGGGTTCGGTGAACCGGCCGACGAACCCGACCGTGCCACCCGCGCGCGGGTAGCCCTCCAGCGGTGCGGCGCGGGCGAAGAACTCCGCGTCGACGCCGTTGGGGATCTCCACCGCGTCGCCGCCCGCGTGCTCCACCTGCACACGCCGGGCGAGCACCGATACCGCGATGCGCGCGGTGATCTTCTCCAGCAGCGGCCGCAGCACCGGCTGGAACGCCGCCAGCGTGCGCGAGCGCGTGGTGGCCGTGTGGAACGTCGCGACGATCGGGCCGTCGGCGACCTTCAACGCGAGCAGCGACAGGCTCGGCGCGGTGGGTTCGTGCAGGTGCAGCACGTCGAAGCCGTTGTCGCGGATCCAGCGCCGCACCCGCGCGTAGGACACCGGGCCGAACTGGAGCCGGGCGACCGAGCCGTTGTACGGGATGCCGAGCGCTTTGCCTGCGGGGTGGACGAAGTCCGGCAGCTCGGCGTCCTCGTCGGCCGGCGCCAGCACCGACACGCGGTGGCCGCGCTCGATGAGCGCCCGCGCGAGGTCGATCACGTGCCCCTGCACCCCACCGGGCACATCGAATGAGTAGGGGCACACGATCCCGATCTTCAGCCCGCCCGCCACCGGGTCAGCTCGCTTCTTCGAGGCCGGCGAGCTCTTCGGCCTCGAGGTCGGCGAGCCAGAACTTCTGCAGCATGTGCCAGTCGGCCGGGTGGGCGGCGATGTCGCCGGCGAACACGTCGGCCAGCGCCTGCGTGGCCGCGGGCACCTCGGCGCGCGCGGTGACGCGGATGCGCGGGTGCACCCGCAGCTCCCAGCCGTCGCCGCTGTACCAGGAACCCACGGGCAGCAGCGCCGCGCCGGTGGTCGCCGCCAGCCGGGCCGGGCCCGCGGGCATCCGCGTCCGCTCGCCGAAGAACTTCACCTCGAGGCCGCTCGTGGTGAGGTCGCGGTCGCCGACGAGACAGACGACCTTGTTCTCCCGCAACCGCTTCAGCAGCACACGCATCGCCGCGCTGTCCCCGGTGAGCGGCACGATCTCGAAGCCGAGCGACTCGCGGTAGGCCACGAACCGGCGGAACAGCGACTCGGGTTTGAGCCGCTCCACGACCGTCGTGAAGCCACCGAGATACCTCGCCAGCCACACCCCCGCGACGTCCCAGTTGCCGCTGTGCGGGAGCACGATGACCGCGCCGTTGCCCTCGGCGAGGGCGGCGTCGATGTTCTCGACCCCGGTGATCGTGAAGTTCGCGAACAGCTCGTCCTTGTCGGCCGAGGGAAGCCGGAACGTCTCGTACCAGTAGCGCGCGTACGAGCGCATGGCCCGGCGCACGAGCTCGTCGAGCTCCTGCTCGTCGGCCTGTGGCACGACCCGCGTGAGGTTCGCGCGCAGCTGCCGCACGCCGCCACCGCCGCGGCGCGTGGCGACGTCGGCGCCCAGCGCGAACACCGCCGTCCCCACGGGCCTGGGGAGCCGGCGCGCGAGCCGCCAGCCCGTCGCGTAGCCGAACTCACCGAGCCGCTGGGACAGCGCGCTCACGGCTGCGCCCCACCTGGCTGTACGTCGCCGGCAGGCTGCTCGGCGGGTGCAGAACTGGCGGTCCGCTCGCTCTCCGCCGGCGCGGACCGCTCCGCGTCGGCGGACTGCGCGGACTGTGCAGCCTGTGCGGGCTTCGCGGTCTGTGCGGCCGTCGCGGCCCGGGCGGCGCTCGCGACGGCGGCGGCGCGCTGCACGAGCGTGACCGCGGACAGCACCGCGAGCAGCCACAGCGTGATCTCGACCGTGTAGGGCACGCCGAGGCCGTGCAGGCCGGTGCCGACGAGCGCGATGATGAGCCGCTCGGCGCGCTCGATGAGCCCGCCGTCGGCTTCGAGGCCCGACGCCTCGGCGCGGGCCTTCACGTAGGAGATGACCTGGGCGAGCACCAAGCAGATGAGGGCGGCTGCCCCGGCCCGGTTGTTGTCGTCGACGGCGAAGCACCACCAGGCGATGGCGGCGAACAGCGCGCCGTCGACCAGCCGGTCACACGTCGCGTCGAGGACGGCACCGAAGGGCGTGCCGTACCCGCGGGCCCTGGCCATCGCGCCGTCGAGGAGGTCCAGCATCGCGAACCCCCACACGGTGAACGTCCCCCACAGCAGGAGCCCCTGCGGGAAGAAGGCGAGCGCGCACGCCACGGCACCCGCGGTGCCGATCACGGTCATCGCGTTCGGCGTCAGTCCGGCGCGGACCAGCGTCCGGCCGATCGGGTCGGTGACGCGGGAGACTGAAGCACGGGCGAAAATGTTGAGCATCTCGTCGTCTGGTGCACCTGACTAGGGGGCGGGTGGGCCACGAAAGCCTATCGACCCCGGCGCGCGGGCCCACGTCCCCGCCCCGCGACCCGCCGGGCGATCAGCCGGATTTCGGCAGTTCGACGACCGGGGCCACGAATTCGCCCGCCTCGGCAGCCTCCGCCGCGGCCGCGCAGCGCGGCGACAGGCCGGCCAGCACCGCCTTGCTGATCTCCCCCAGCTGCCGCACCTGCTGCGGCGTCAGCGGGTCGAACAGGCTCTCACGCACGGCTTCGACGTGCCCGGGCGCGGCTTCCTGCAGTGCCGCGAACCCGGCGTCGGTGAGCACGGCCCACGCGCCGCGCTTGTCGGTGGGGCACGACTCGCGCCGCACCCAGCCCTTCGCCTCCAGGCGCGCCACCGCGTGGGAGAGACGGCTGCGCGACGACCGGCGGGCGTCGGCGAGGTCGCTCATGCGCAGCCGGCGGTCCTCGGCCTCCGACAGCGACACCAGGACCTCGTAGTACGTGTGCGGCATGCCCGAGTCGTGCTGCAGCTGAGCCTCGAGGTGTGCCTGCAGCATCGCGGCCGCCTCGGAGAAGTCACGCCAGACTTGCTGCTCTTCGTCGGTGAGCCATCGGGGTTCGGACATGCCACCATGGTACCCCTGATTGAGGGCTCAATTACCCCGTCGGTACACTCGTGCGCCGAACGTTCTTCACCACGCGTCCGCCAGGAGTTTCCGCGTTTCGCCGAGCAGCTGCGGCAGCACCTTCGTGTGGCCGATCACCGGCATGAAGTTCGCGTCGCCGCCCCAGCGCGGTACGAGGTGCTGGTGCAGGTGCGCCGCGATGCCCGCGCCGGCGATCACGCCCTGGTTCATCCCGATGTTGAACCCGTGCGCCGCCGAGACCTCACGCACCACGCGCATGGCGTGCTGCGTGAACTCGGCCAGCTCACGCGTCTCGTCGACGGTGAGGTCGGTGTAGTCGGCCACGTGGCGGTAGGGCACCACCATGAGGTGCCCCGGGTTGTACGGGTACAGGTTCAGCACCGCGTACACCGTTTTGCCGCGCGCCAGGATGAGCGCCGTCTCGTCGTCGAGGCTGGGGATCCGGCAGAAGGGGCAGCCAGCCGGTTCGTCGCCGTCCGGCTTCTCCTGGCCCTTGATGTAGGCCATCCGGTGCGGGGTCCACAGGCGCTGCAGCGCGTCCGGGACCCCCACGCCGTCCTGCTCGACGATCTCGGGACCGTCCGCGTCGCTCACCGCAGGATCTTCTCCACGGCCTCGACGTTCGGCGAGTCGTTCTCGCGACGGGTGATCCACTCGGCGATGGCCTCGACGGCCGCGTCCACGGACACGCCGTTGATCTGGCCGCCGTCGCGGAACCGGAACGACACCGCGCCCGCCTCCGCATCCTTCGCGCCGGCCAGGAGGAGGAACGGCACCTTCTGCGTGGTGTGGGTGCGGATCTTCTTCTGCATCCGGTCGTCGCTCGCGTCGACCTCGACGCGGATTCCCTTGGCGCGCAAAGCCTTCTGGACATCGTGGAGGTATTCGACCTGGTCGGAGGTGATCGGGATGCCCACGACCTGCACCGGCGAGAGCCACGCCGGGAACGCGCCCGCGTAGTGCTCGGTCAGCACGCCGAAGAACCGTTCGATCGAGCCGAACAACGCGCGGTGGATCATCACCGGCCGCTGACGCGAGCCGTCCGGTGCGGTGTATTCGAGGTCGAACCGCTTGTTCTGGTTGAAGTCCAGCTGGATCGTGGACATCTGCCACGTGCGGCCGATGGCGTCCTTGGCCTGCACGGAGATCTTCGGGCCGTAGAACGCCGCGCCGCCCGGGTCGGGCACGAGCTCGAGGCCGGAGTCGATCGCGGCCTGCCGCAGCGTCTCCGTCGCCTCCTCCCACTCCCAGTCCTCGCCGATGAACTTCTCGGAGTCGCCGCGGGTGGACAGCTCGAGGTAGAAGTCGGACAGGCCGTAGTCGGCCAGCAGGTCGAGCACGAACTTGAGCAGCGACCGCAGCTCGCCCGGCATCTGCTCCTTGGTGCAGTAGATGTGCGAATCGTCCATCGTGAGGCCGCGCACGCGGGTGAGGCCGTGGACCACACCCGACTTCTCGTAGCGGTACACCGTGCCGAACTCGAACAGCCGCAGCGGCAACTCCCGGTACGACCGCCCGCGCGAACGGTAGATCAGGTTGTGCATCGGGCAGTTCATGGCCTTGAGGTAGTAGTCCTCGTCCTCGAGCTTGACCGGCGGGAACATCGTGTCGGCGTAGTAGGGCAGGTGGCCCGAGGTGTGGAACAGCTCGCCCTTGGAGATGTGCGGCGTGTTCACGAACTCGTAGCCGGCCTCCTCGTGGCAGCGGCGCGAGTAGTTCTCGAGCTCGCGGCGGATGATGCCGCCCTTCGGGTGGAACACCGGCAGGCCGGAGCCGATCTCCTCGGGGAAGGAGAACAGGTCCAGCTCGGCACCGAGCCGGCGGTGGTCGCGCCGCTCCGCCTCGGCGATGCGCTCCAGGTAGGCGTCCTGCGCCTCGGCCGACTCCCACGCCGTGCCGTAGATCCGCTGCAGCTGCGGGTTCTTCTCGCTGCCGCGCCAGTAGGCGGCGGCCACGCGGGTGAGCTTGAACGCGGGGATGAACTTCGTGGTGGGCACGTGCGGGCCGCGGCAGAGGTCACTCCACACGCGCTCCTTCGTGCGCGGATCGAGGTTGTCGTAGATGGTGAGCTCACCACCGCCGACCTCCATCACCTCGGAGGTGTCCACAGCGTCCACTTCGGACTTCAGGTCGACGAGCTCGAGCTTGAACGGCTCCTTCGCCAGCTCTTCCTTCGCCTCGTCGACCGACCCGAACACGCGGCGGGAGAACTGCTGCGCGCCCTTCACGATCTGCTTCATGCGCTTCTCGAGCGCCTGCAGGTCCTCGGGCGTGAACGGCTTGTCGACCGCGAAGTCGTAGTAGAAGCCGTCCTTCACCGGCGGCCCGATGCCCAGCTTCGCCTCGGGGAACTCCTGCTGCACGGCCTGCGCGAGCACGTGCGCGGCCGAGTGGCGGATCACGCTGCGGCCGTCCTCGGTGCTCGCCGCGACGGGCTCCACCTCGGTGTCGGTCTCCGGCGCCCACGCCAGGTCGCGCAGCTTGCCCTCCGCGTCGCGCACGACGACGACCGTGTCCGGCCCCTTGGTCGGCAGCCCGGCTTCGCGGACCGCGGCGCCCGCCGTAGTGCCCGCCGCGACCACCACGCGCTCGGCGGGGACGGCGGCGGCTGACGGCGGATGCGACACGATCGGCTCCTTCTGGGGCAAGTGACAGGGGATGACTCCCGTCGATGCTAGTCGGCGGCCCGTGAGCGCCTGACGCCTGGCGGCGCTAACGCCGCGCGTCCCGGCCCCGCGCCGCCGGGCGGCCCGGATCGGCTCGGCCACGACGGCGCCAGGCCTCCGCGGGTGTCCTGCACCCACTGTCCGGCCCGGCTTGGCGGTCACCGCGGACCCGCCGCCTTTGCCGGCCCTGCGGACACGAAGCGGCCGCCGGCCCTGCGGGTCGGCGGCCGGGACGGCCCGCTCGCGGGGCGGCTCAGTAGGCGCCCTGGCCGGCCACGACGGCGCGGAAGGTCTTCCACAGGATGACCAGGTCCAGCGCCAGCGACCAGTCCTCCACGTACCGCAGGTCGAGGCGGATGCTCTCGGCCCACGTCAGGTCGCTGCGGCCGCTGACCTGCCACAGGCCCGTCAGGCCCGGCTTCACGAGCAGGCGGCGGCGCGCGTCGGGTGCGTACTGCCGCGTCTCCTCGGGCAGCGGTGGCCGCGGGCCGACGAGGGACATGCGGCCCGAAAGCACGTTGAACAGCTGCGGCAGCTCGTCGAGCGAATAGCGGCGCAGCAGCCCGCCGACGCGGGTCACGCGCGGGTCCCGCTTCATCTTGAACAGCGGGCCCGCACCCTCGTTGTCGCCTTCGAGGTTCTGGCGGATCTTGTCGGCGTCGGGGACCATCGTGCGGAACTTGAGCATCGTGAAGCTCTCGCCGTCCTTGCCGACGCGGCGCTGCCGGTAGACCACCGGGCCGCGGTCCCCGAGCTTCACCGCGAGCGCGATCGTCAGCAGCAGCGGCGAGAACAGCGTGAGCAGGAACGCCGCGCCGCAGCGGTCGAGGGCCTCCTTCACGAGCCGGCGGCCCCCCGTGAACCGCGGCGCGGTGACCCGCAGCAGCGGCATGCCCAGGACACCCGAGACGTTGAGCCGCGGACCCGCGATGTCCATCAGCACCGGCGCCACGACGAGATCCGCCGTCGTGCCCTCCAAGTCCCACGCGAGCCGCTGCAGGCGCTTCGGGTTCCAGTACTGGTCACCGGTGACCGCGACGACGCGGTACCCGCCGCGGCGCACGTGCCGCGAGAGCTCCTCGAGCCTGCCGACGACCGGCACCCCGTCGATCTCGCCGCTGTCGCGGTCCGCGCCGTGCCCCGTGAGCGTGCACACTGCCTCGACGCGCCAGCCCACGTGCACCTCGGACTTGGTGCGCGCGATCAGATCGGCGACCGTGCCGGGACTGCCGGCCGCCATCACGGGCAGCAGGCACAGCCCCCGGCGGCGCTGCCGGTGCAGCACCTGGCGCAGGAGGTAGCGCTGCGGAAACGCGAAGAGCGCGATCACGGGGACGACGATGAAGACCCACGGCTGCACGTCGAGGGCGCGGAAGAGCAGGCCGCCCAGTGCCACGAGCACGGCGGCCACGACGAGGCCGCGGCCGAGCGTCCGGTACTCCTCAGGCCCTTCGCCGAGCACGCGCGGGCTCCACGCGCGGCAGACGGGCAGGGCGCACAGCACCGCCAGCGCGGTGCCGAACGCGTGCATGTCCTGCGGCGCCACGCGGTCGATCACGAAGGCGCTCACGCCGATCACCACGAACGCGGCGACGATGTCGCTCGCGACAACCCAGGCGCGGTACCGCTTCTCCCACGACGCCGGGTGCGATTTCGCCGACGCCGACTCGACGGCCGCCGGCGCCGCGCCCCGAGCCGCAGGGATCGCCTGGAGGTCGATGTGCGGCAGCGGTTCGCTGACCGTGGACGAGGGCCGCACCGACTCTTCCATCAGACCTCCCAGGAGCATGGTTCGAAGGCCTCCGCCGGCACGCTGCGTGAACGAGGGCAATCACCGAGGGTGATCGCAATCGCACCCGATTCAGCCACCAAAGGAGCGACACACGCCAAGGTATCGGCGGCTCTCAGGGCATCGTTACAAGGATTTCCAGCCACATCCTGCAGGTCTTTCACGCAAATGAATGGCTTGATGATAACGGGATGATGACGATGAGTAATGCGAAGCAACCCACCGATAGCTACGGAATGTAGTCAAGTTTCCACCACGCCCCCGGAGCCGGAGCCGTGCCGTCCCGGATCCTGGCCATTCTACTGTGGACACTCCTGTTCGGACACATCCACAGTGGAGCCGCAGTGCGATCACCCGGACGGGCAGCGGATCAGACCACCTTCTTGATGACGTTCCACGTCACCGTGTCACGCCGTCGCGTTTTCGTCGTACCACGAACCCCGCCCGCGACCACGCCGATCACCCTCGCTGCACACCCCTCCGTGGACAAGCGCGCCATGACCCCGCCGGTCACGCGGTGCTCCCGGCGGCCCGCGCCGTGGTTCACCCATCTCGCCGCGCCTGTGGCCGGGTTGTGACCTTCACCGCGACCGGGCGGATTCACCGGAACGGCGGCCCCCCCAACGGAAACCTGCGAACTTCGGAGCCGGCGCACCGGCGCTCGCAGTGCGGCTCATGGACCCGTGGACAGTGGCGGCAAGGCGTTGGTGCGGCCCCGATACGGCCGTTCGGCGGGTCCACACCGGGTCGTGATCGAAAAAGTGCGCAAGATCACACTCAAGCCGCGGACTCCGTCCCGGGCGTGACAGAAGTGGCGACGGAAGACCGGAATGCGTCGATGTTCCACTGGCAATCTGCAGGTTGCATCCGGAGCCGCTGCTTCCGGCTGTTGCCGAGCCGTGACGGGCGGCGCGGAGATCACTTTCGGAGAGCGGACGCGCGGCGAGGTGCTGACCTGGGAAAATTCTTTCCCGGAAAACAGTCGAGGCCCCGGATCGTGGATCCGGGGCCTCGCGGTGGTGGGCGATACTGGGATCGAACCAGTGACCTCTTCGGTGTGAACGAAGCGCTCTCCCGCTGAGCTAATCGCCCGCTCGCGGTGTGAACAGAACTCTACAGCACGACTTTCGAGGGCCTGCAAACGGGTGGTAACCCCCAACCACGCTGCGTCTACCAGCGAATACGGAACGAACAACCCCGAGCTAGCCGGGGTTGTTCCGCGGTGGGGGCGGTCGCGCCCGGCCCCGGCATCCGTGCGACGGTGCTATCGCGCGGCGGTCGAACCGCGCAGTATGTACGTGTGGTTGCCCAGCGGGCACCCGCGGAAGGCTGCGCGGCGCGGGCGACGACGGACGACCGGAAGCGATGGCCACGGACGGGTGATCTCCACCGAACCCGCGACGGAATCGGCTCCCCGGGGCGTCTCATCGTCGTCCTCGGTCGTCCGGGCCGGGAAGGGAGACGAAGGGTAGGACGATGCGCAACGATCACGTGACGCTCCGCTCGACGGCGGTCTTCGACCTGCTGGCGCCGCGGACCCCGGCGGTTCCGGTCAAGGTGGAGCTGCGCTACGACACTCGCGACCCCTACGCGGTCGTCGCCGCCTTCCGCACCGGCCGCGCGGGCTGGGTCGAGTGGGTCTACGCCCGCGACCTCCTCGCCGACGGCCTCCTGGCCGACGCCGGCGACGGGGACGTGCGCATCCGCCCGTCGGTCGAAGACCCCGAGTCCGTGCTCATCGAGCTGAACTCGCCGTCCGGGCACGCCATGTTCGAGGCCTCCGCCCAGGAGCTCGCCGACTTCCTCGACCGCACCTACGACGTGGTCCTCCCCGGCAACGAGCACCTGTGGGTCGACGTCGACGACGCCCTCACGCACCTCATCCCGAACGATCTCGCCTGATCACGGCCCCGCGACCGACGGATGACCCCCCGGTGGCGGGGCGGTTTTCGGCGTCCGATATGGTTCTCCCACACCACGGCGACGGGGTGCGGGTCACGAGCCCGGACACTCCCGAGTCGCGGATAGTGCGGACGTAGCGCAGCTGGTAGCGCATCACCTTGCCAAGGTGAGGGTCGCGGGTTCGAATCCCGTCGTCCGCTCGGTAGGCTCTCGAGCCTGTACGGTGGAGTGGCCGAGAGGCGAGGCAACGGCCTGCAAAGCCGTGTACACGGGTTCGAATCCCGTCTCCACCTCGCGCGATTAGCTCAGCGGGAGAGCGCTTCCCTGACACGGAAGAGGTCACTGGTTCAATCCCAGTATCGCGCACCAGCTGAAACCGCAGGTCAGAAGCCCTGTTCCTTCTCGGAGGAGCAGGGCTTCAGTCGTCAGATGGCGATGTGCTGTAAGTGCGCCCGCCTTCGGTGAAAGTGAACGTCGGCGGAATCGGCCGCCGCCACCTCCCCCACCCCGGGTTCCTCGGGATCGCCGCCGTCTCAGGCCGGCGTCAGATCGCGATGCGGAAGTTTGAGCGCCGCCACGGATGCTCCTCGGGCGTGGACAGTACTGATCTTGGGGGGTCACGTTGGCGCCCAAGGTTCTGCCCACCCGCGTCGCGTTGTGTAGCCGTGGTGTCGCGGTGCCGTGGTGTCGTGGGGTCACTGGGAGCACGAACCGTCCACAGGGCACGGTCGCCGCGCCTCGGGCGTTGCAAAACGCGATCCACCTCCTCCGCCGTCTGTCCGCAGAGGACTCGACTGGTTCGAGGCACGCCTGAGATGCACATCGCACATTTGATTAGCGCGCTAATCATCAGTGCACTATCCATCTGGGCGGACGATCAGTTCGAACGGAGCACAGGTGGACAAAACGACACACGAATGCCCTCGCATCCAGTCACATTCAGTGACCGTCGGGCACAAGCCGTTCGCCTCGGCGCTGCTGGTGACTAGCGCGGCGATCTCCACCCTGGCCCTGCTCTTCTCCCTGCTCGCGCGATGAGCGCCGTCACCCTCGACCCCGGATTGGCGCGCACGATGTGGCCGGTCTTCAAGGCCGGCTCGCAGACCACCTGGGACGATCGCCCCGCGATCGCTCATGAACTGGAGCAGGCGCTGACGAATTCTGCGGACGGTGCCACGATTCGTGGCGCCTGCCTGGTGTTGGAGGGAATGCGCGCGGACGCCGACTGGGTGGTCTGGTGGCACGGCGATCCGGCCGACGCACTCCAGGCTGCCCATCTCGCCGTACGCAAGACCTCGTGCACTGGAGCTTGGCGGCCGGTCCGGAGCTCAGCCGGCCTCGGAATCCCAGTCCGCACAGGCAAACGCGTTCCCATCCACCCCCTGCTCTGCCCGATGGCACCGCCGCCACGGAGGCACAAGTGACCAAACTGGTTCCGGCCCCGGTGACCCTCCCCGGCCACTCTCCGCAGCAGGCACCGACGGGCTCGTTGCTCGTGCGATTGCTGCGCACGACCGACCACAAACAACTCGGCGTCATGTCCTGGTGACCTCGATGGGCTTCTTCCTCATCGGCGGCGCGATGGCCATGCTGATCCGCACGGAACTGGCCCGGCCGGGGCTTCAGTTCCTGTCGCAAGAGCAGTACAACCAGCTGTTCACGATGCACGGCACGATCATGCTGCTGCTGTACGCGACCCCGATCCTGTTCGGGTTCGCGAACTTCGTGCTGCCGCTGCAGATCGGTTCGCCGGACGTCGCGTTCCCGCGGCTGAACGCGTTCTCGTACTGGCTCTACCTCTTCGGTGGGCTGATCGTCCTTTCCGGATTCCTGACCCCGGGTGGCGCCGCCGACTTCGGCTGGTTCGCCTACACCCCGCTCTCGGACGCGATCCACTCGCCGGGCGTCGGGGCCGACCTCTGGATCTCCGGCCTGGTCGTCTCCGGTCTGGGCACGATCCTCGGTGCGGTCAACATGGTCACCACCGTGGTCTGCCTGCGCGCGCCGGGCATGACGATGTACCGGATGCCGATCTTCACCTGGAACATCCTGGTCACCAGCATCCTGATCCTGCTCGCGTTCCCGATCCTGACCGCGGCCCTGCTGGGTCTGCTGGCCGACCGGCACCTCGGCGCGCACGTGTTCGACCCCGCCAACGGCGGCGTGATCCTGTGGCAGCACCTGTTCTGGTTCTTCGGGCACCCCGAGGTCTACATCGTCGCGCTGCCGTTCTTCGGGATCGTGTCCGAGATCTTCCCGGTCTTCAGCCGAAAACCCATCTTCGGCTACAAGGGGCTGGTCTTCGCGACGCTGGCGATCGCGGCCCTGTCCGTGGCGGTGTGGGCGCACCACATGTACGCCACCGGCGCCGTGCTGCTGCCGTTCTTCTCCTTCATGACGTTCCCGATCGCGGTTCCGACCGGCGTGAAGTTCTTCAACTGGATCGGCACGATGTGGAAGGGCCAGCTGTCCTTCGAGACGCCGATGATCTTCTCGATGGGCTTCATCGTCACGTTCCTCTTCGGCGGTCTGACCGGTATCCTGCTGGCCGCCCCGGCCATCGACTTCCACGTCTCGGACAGCTACTTCGTGGTGGCGCACTTCCACTACGTGCTCTACGGCACGATCGTGTTCGCGACCTTCGCCGGCATCTACTTCTGGTTCCCGAAGATCACGGGCCGGATGATGGACGAGAAGCTCGGCAAGTGGCACTTCTGGACGACGTTCATCGGCTTCCACGGCACGTTCCTGGTGCAGCACTGGCTCGGCGCCGAGGGCATGCCGCGCCGCTACGCCGACTACCTCGCCAGCGACGGGTTCACCACGCTCAACACGATCTCGACCATAAGCGCCTATCTCTTGGGCGCTTCGATGCTGCCGTTCATCTGGAACGTGGTCAAGAGCTACCGCTACGGCGAGATCGTCACCGTCGACGACCCGTGGGGCTACGGCAACTCCCTCGAATGGGCCACGTCCTGCCCGCCACCGCGGCACAACTTCACCGAGCTGCCCCGCATCCGCTCCGAGCGCCCCGCGTTCGAGCTGCACTACCCGCACATGATCGAACGTCTCCGCACGGAAGGCCACATCACGTTGACCGGGCGGCAAAAGGACGCCTGACACGGACGCGAAGTACCTCAGGAGGAAGTCTGAAGGTACTTCGCGGGTCCGCAGAGGCCCGTCACCGACGGTGGAGGGTGTCCGACGGGCATTCCCCATGGGCGCGGCGGTACTGCGCAGCGAATCGCCCGAGGTTGAGGAACCCGCACCGATGGGCGATGTTGGCCACAGTCGACCCCTCGCCCGGCCGTGCGGCGGACAACTCCTCGCGGACCCGCCGAAGTCGCACACTGAGGATGTACGCGCCGGGACGTGTCGATTTCCTCGCGAAAACCCAGCTGAAGGGTACGTAGGCTGACGCCGACGGAAGACGCCAGGCTCGCGAGAGTAATACAGCTCTCCGGGCTGGACTCGACCAGCTCAAGGGCCTTCCGCACGGCCGTTCGAGCCACGGGCTGCCGGGCGCCCCGGTCACTTGAAGGCGAAAGTCCGGCTGGCTCAGCAATAGCGTGAGCATTGCCTGCTCACGCACTCGCGTCCTGATCGCTCCCGGCCACACACTCGCACCGGAGAACTGGGCCGTGGTCGAGCGGATCAGGTGAGCGACGCCGTGCAGGCCCGCGACGGCGTTCGAGTCCGCCACCATCGGGTCAAAGCGGAATGGCAAGTCGTCACGACCGGTGATCATCCGGGCGAAGGAACCGAGCGCTTCAGTCTCGATGCGCATCATCGCCGACCGCAGGCCAGGGCTCCACTGGAGAACCATCGGGGCGTGCGGACTGATCACCGCCGCCGCCCGGCCCGCCACGGCGTCGAACCGGGCACCGGCATGGTCGACCCGCACCGCCCGCGAACAGGCAGCAACGTGTCGAGGTACCCGACCGTGGGCGGCGCGGTGACGGTGACACCGGCGGCGTAGCTCAGGTGATACAGCGCAACCGGGCCGAGGGAGACACCGCGAATCCGCGCGTCAAGCCCGCCCCGTCCGACCGCCAGGCGATGCGGCGAGAGCAGCCGGGTACCGCGGATCTCGGCCTCTTCGACAGAGCGCGTGTGCACGAGGACCCTGCCGATGCCCGCATCCTCGACATCAGCCATCGGGATGACCGGCCGGGACATCGCGATCACCTCCTGCGCACCACGCCACCCCTCAACGTTGCCCGGCTGCCCGAACCCTCGGCTCCTCGCGATCGCCTGCTCGCTGCGTGCCTCCGCCGAGCTCTACCGCCGCTGGTCGGTCTCCCTGGGACACGAGCACCGCGACATCGTAGGCGAGCACAAGTCCATGCTGGACGCGATCCTCGCCAAGGACGCCGACGCCGCCGTGGCGATCCTCGTCGAGCACATCCGCCACACGACCCAAGTGCTCCTGCGTACCGTCGACGCACCGGCGACCGGCAGTTCGACGACAGCCTCGAGCTGGTGGCGCTGACCGTGCTGTTCGCGGCGACGGGACGCCTTTCGGAGTGCTCGGTCCGGGAAAGTCCCGTGAGGAGCGACTTCCGGTGGCTGGAAAAAGATCTCCGGGCTGTCACGCCTGGGGGGGCTGTCGTCTCCCTGGCGACAACCGCCCCACCAGACGAGGACCGTATTGCGAGTCAGCGCCATCCGCGATCGTGACGGGGGGTCGCCGAACTGTCCTTTGAGGACGTCCCTTCGGCGGAGAACGACGTCGCCCAGGTGCACGCCGCGGGGTTCCCCACCGGCGAGCTGGAGTGGCCGGGCACGTGGGCCGACCGCGCCGGCCGGGAGCGGACGCCGAGCGTGCCGGGACACGACGTGTCGGGTGTCCTGATGGCGCTGGCTACCGCACCACCGGCCTGACCGCACAGCTCGCCGCTGGCCGGGGCGCCCGAGGCGTTCGGGCTCCCACCACGTCGTCGCCGAGAACACGAGTGCGACACAACCGGCCAAGCTCCTGACGGATTTCGTCTCCAACCCGGAGATCCGCTCAAGGTCGACGACCCGCACCCCTGACGAGTTCTCCAAGGCCGAGGTCCCTGCCAGAGTGGGGCGTCCTGGTCAGCGGTGATCTGCGGCATCGGACAGGCCGGCATGTCGAGTGTGGACGGAACGGCCCTCCGTAGCCACAGAGTGCCGCGCCGGCCTCCTGCAGCAAACGCGCCGGCCGCACCGCCGATCTGCGTGCCGGCCACAACCCTGCGCGCCGGAAATCGCCCTCCCGATACCGGCGTCCGTGTGGGCCACTGGTATTCAGAGCCGCGGGAGCGAGAGTCATCGGGTTGATGTACTCGCGCCGAAGCCGCGATGGTCACGGCCTTCCAGTCGAGTGCGTCGCTCACGGCGAACTCCGATCGCCCACGATCGCGAGGTGTGCGTTACGAACGGATGCCGGGAAGGCTTTCCGGCCGTACGCTGGACCCGCACGTCGGAGGAGGACGCGATCGGCATGGGTGACGGGCAGGCGCCCCGGGGGTCTGAGCAACAGGACACGCTCGCTGCCGAGTGGGAAACGCATCGACCTGCGGTGTTCGGTGTGGCCTACCGGCTGCTGGGGAGCGTGGCCGACGCCGAGGACGTGGCTCAGGACGTGTGGCTGCGGGCGGCCGGGGCGGATCTGGACGAGGTCGACGACCTGCGGGCTTGGTTGGTCACGGTCGCCGCGCGGCGGTCGTACGACATCCTCAAGAGCGCTCGGTCTCGCCGAGAGGCCTATGTCGGGCCGTGGCTGCCGGAACCGCTGTTGACCGGGCCGGACGCCTCGGAACCGGTGCTCGTCGACGAATCCGTGAGCGCGGCGATGCTGCTGATCATGGAGGAGCTGAGCCCACCGGAGCGGGTGGCTTTCGTCCTGCACGACGTCTTCGGGTTCGAGTTCGGCCGGATCGCGGAAGTGCTGGACGTCTCCGTGCCCGGCTCCCGGCAGCTCGCGTCGCGGGCTCGACGGCGCGTGGCCAAGGCGAAGCAGTCCGCTTCGCCGGCCCCGAAGGCGGAGCGCGAACGGGTGCTGGCGACGTTCCGCGCCGCCTACGAGTCCGGTGACCTGGCCGGTCTGGTCCGGCTCCTGCACCCGGACGCCGTCTACGTCACCGATGGCGGCGGCAAGGTCTCGGCGGCGCGCAAGATCATCCGCGGTGGTGAGCGCGTTGCCGAGGTGATGGTGCGCGTGGGTCGCCTGTGGCGCCCGGACCGCATCGATTTCATCGAGGTGGGCGGCGAGCTCGCCCTCGTGTGCCACTGGCAGGGCCGCGTCTACTCCGTCGACACGGTGCAGATCACAGACGGCTTGATCACCGCGTACCGCAGGGTGCTCAACCCGGACAAACTCTCTCACGTCTGAGCTGTCACACCCCGAGGGGCTACCTCGTCTCCCTGGCGAGACGGGAAACGACGAGCGAGCAGGCTCGATCAACCTGGTCACGCAGCTGTGGCCACGTCGGCGCACACCGGCACCGCCTCTGCCCCGAACACACCACCGGCCACCACGACGCGCCCGGAGCGAACTCCACGGCGCAGGCCGCAGAAGGAATCGAAGGAACCGTGACGAACACGCAGCGCGTCAGCATCGACAAGCAGCACCCGGCCGCCTACCAGGCCCTCATCGCCTTGTCGATCGAGGTCGAGAACAGCGCCACCGCGGCGGGCCTCGACCCGCTCCTGGTCGAACTGCTGAGGGTGCGCACCTCCCAGATCAACGGCTGCGCGTTCTGCCTGCGCATGCACACCGGTGACGCCCTCAAGAAGGGCGAAAACCCCGACCGGATCGCCGTGTTGCCCGCGTGGGAAGAGACCGGTTACTTCTCCGACACGGAACGCGCTGCCCTCCGCCTGACCGAGGCGATCGCACGGGTGTCGGACGGGCACGTCCGCGACGAGGACTACAACGCCGCCGCAGCCGAACTCACCGAGGACCAGATCTCGGCGGTCGCCTGGCTGGCCACGGTGATGAACGCCTTCAACCGCGTCGCGATCACCAGCCGGTACCACGTCGCCGGCTGACCGCGTCCCAGGCGGCTGCGGCGGAAAGCAATGCCGGCCGGCCGGATCGACGGGCACGGCGAGAACACCCGCCGCTTCGCCGCCTGCGGTCATCGGACACAGTCGTCCGGACTTCGCCTGCGGCGGACGGCGGTGAACGGCGTCTTCATCTCCGGTCGGGGCGTCGAGCGCGTCCACCCGATCTTGGTGCGTCGGGACGACCGTGGCCTGCCGCGCCACGCCCGGCGGGCGCCAGGGGTGTGGGCAGTATCGCGAGTCGCTGGGATCACGGCCGCGCGGCGCTGAACACGCCCGTCAGTCTGCGCAGTGCCGGCTGAGCTGCCAGGTCATCGTGACGGTGGTGCCCTGCTCGGTGGCAGCGATGTCGGTGTGGTCGGCGAGCAGGTGGATCAGGGGCACTCCGCGCCCGCGCAGCGGGTCGGGCGGGGGCTGGGGGCGCCAGCGGCCGTGGTCGGTGACGGTGACCCGCACGACTTGGTCCTCATGGTGGGCGTGCAGGTCGAGCGAGCCCTCGGTGTCGCCGGGGTAGGCGTGCTCGGCGGAGTTGACCAGGGCCTCGTACACCGCGAGTTCGAGGTCGGTGATCAGGGCCGCGGACAGGCGGTGGGCGCGGGCCCAATGGACGAGGGCTTTCCTGAGCGCGGACGCGTCCTCGAGGCGGGCCCGCCGGCGCAGGTGCAGCACAGGCGGAGGGTCATCGTCCGGGTCCGGGTCGCTGACCGAACGCATCCGGTGGCTGCTCCTTGATCTCCGCTGGTCAGCGGTCGTGCGGTGGCGCATGCCGCGGCGGGTGGCCTCGGCGCCGAGGCTCAGCCCGGCGTGGTGGTCAGGGCGTCGTCGGTGGTGTCGCAGTAGTCGAAGTGCCGGTCCAGGCCCAGCAGCCGCAACGTGCGGCGGATCGGCGGGGACGCGACGAGCCGCACGGACGTGGGTTCGCCTGCGGTGAGCTCGGCGTCGACGAGGGCGCCGATCGCGGTCGAGGAGAAGAACGCGGTCTCGCTGAGGTCCATCACCAGCACGCGGGGCCGTTCCGCGAGGGCGTCGTGGATCGCCTCCTGCAGGGCCGGGGTGGTGAGCGCGTCGAACTCACCGCGGGCGGCGATCACGACGCCCTCGCCGGTATGTCGAAGCGCGACGTCGGCCGCGGTGGTCGCGCTGACCGTGGGATCGGGTTCGGAGGGGTTCATTCTGCCCATCCTCCCCGCCCCCACGCTCCACCGCACCTCAGCACGGTGCCAGGCACGCCGGCTGCCCTCGGCCTCCGCTCCACCACCGCAGACAGGTCGCCGCCTGACTGGCACAGATGCACGGACAAACTCCGTCGCTCGGGAAGGCTGCCGTCGCGAGGTTTGCCGTGTCGTGCTTTGCGTGGCACGAAGACTTCCCGCGAACGTGTTGAAGGCGGTCTTGGTCACCGAGGTGAACACCGGGGCGATCACGTGGGCGTTCAAAAACTCCATCCCGGACATGACCGCTCCGGTTTCCGCCGCCAGGTGCCCACCGAGCCCTTCCCGGCTGGCCATCGCCGCGGCCCGGGCCGCGGGATCCGGTGGCACGTACCAGACCCCGGTACCGGCCGACGCGGTCGCGCCGCCTCGTCCCGCAACAGCCCTTGTCCGCCAGGATGACGTGCGCGCCCGATTCCGCCGCTTTGACCGCCGCCCACGTCCCGGCGGGGCCACCGCCGACCGCCAGAACGTCCGTCGCGATTTCTGGCATGGCCGGGAACCGTTGCCGACGAAGGAATGTTTGTCCACACCCCCGGCCGTTCTCCCACATGGCGCGGCCACCGATCGGACGAACGCACCGCGCAGAAGCAGCTGATTGATCCACTGTGGACTCTTGGCTCGGGGTCCTCAGTGGATCTTGCCGTCGCCGGGGAAACCACACGTGATCCGCAGAAAGGCTTCCCGCTCGTGCTTCGACAGTGGCACGTGCGGCGAGTCGTGCGCACCCGGTCGCGGCACCGGCACCACGAACCCGGCGTCGAGTGGGCTGGAGGGCGGGGTCACCACCCAGCCGGACCCGGTGAGGGCGTGGGTCAGCGCACGCAACATCCGCATCGTCGGTCACCTCTCGTCACCGCCCCCGACCCTGATTGTCCACGCGCGTCCGGCGTGGTCCACCTCGTCCAGCGTGCGGGAGAACACTCCGCCGTTGTCCACATCCTGAACGTGCGTGCGGCCGGGCGCCGGAACGGGATAGCTGTGGGCAAACGAATCGAGGGTGGTGCATGACTTCCCCCAGACTGTACGTCGCGGTGGAGATCGACGCGACTCACGGAAAGGAGCCCGCGGACGGGCTTTGGCCGCGTTCGACGGCCGCGGTCGTGGCGAGCGCGGCCGGCGCCGGTTTCACGTTCGCCACCTTCGCCGACTCCCCGCTGCCGCCCGACGACGGTTTCCCGCTCGATGCCACCACGCGCTTGGCGTCCGTGGCCACGCTGACCGACCGGATCGGCCCGACTCCCACGTCCACCGTCGCCACGGCCGAACCGTTGGACCTGGCCACGCGGCTCGCCAGTCTCGCCCCCCCCACGGGCACGCGGGCTGGGTGGTCGGCACCGACGCCTCACCCGAAGCCACTGGCCACCGTCGGCCGTGAACCGCTCGGCCCCGACGCATCGCGCCGCGAGGTCGCCGACGTGGTCGAGTTGCGCGGCGGCTGTGGGATTCATGGGAGGACGACGCCGTCGTCAAGGACGTCGCAACCGGCCACTACCTCGCCCCGGACAGGTCCACCACGTCGGCTTCGAAGGCGCGACGTTCTCGATGACAGGTCCGCTCATCACGCCGCGCCCGCCGCGGGGCCGGCTCGGCATCCTCTCGTCCGGCGACGTCGCCGGCGCGGTCCGCCCGGACATCGTGCTCATCGCCGGCTCGACCGTCGACGAAGTGCGCCGCCGCGCCGGTCAGTTCGCGGACCGGCTGGTGTCCCGCCGAAGTGGAAGTTGCGCTGCAGCCAGGCGGACCGACCGGCGGCGGCCCGGACCGGCTCCGCTTCGCCGGATCCACGTCAGGGCTGACGGAACTGCTGACAGAGACTCGCCGGCGTTGTCGACGGTGTCCACCTGCACCTGTCGGCACCTGCCACCCATCTTCCGCGAGTGGCCTGCGAGGTACTGCCGGCGCTGGAGCGCCGGGGTCTGCACACGCCGCCCGCGCGTGGCGCGACGCTGCGCGAGTCGCGCATGAGCGCATCCGCACCTCGGCGCCTTCTACCCGGGCGTCGGCCCACAGTTCCGGTGGGATGATCCGTCGAACGCACCGCCCACCGAGATCGAGACGTACGTGTCCGTGGCGCGCACGCTCGAACGCTGCCTGTTCGACGCGTTTTCCTCGGCGAAAGCCTGCGCGTGGCGGGAGAACCGCGGCCGCATCCACTCCCTCGTCGTCGCCGGCCGCGCGGGCGCGATCACGCAACCGAGCGCGCTCGCCGGCGCTGTCGAGCGGATCGGGCTCGCGGCCACGCAAAACACCACCTACAACTACCTCGCCGACCTCGCGCACCGGCTGGCGTCTCTGGACTTCCTCTCGGGCGGACGCGCGGGCTGGAACATCGTCACGACCGACAACGCCCGGACCGGTACCAACTTCCGCCGCGGCGGATGGCCGGCTCACGAACGCCGCTACGAACGCGCGACGCAGTTCTTCGAAGCGGCCAAGGCGCCCTGGTCCAGGACCGGCCCGGGGAGGCCGACACCGACCTCGTCCGGCTGCGGGCCACGCCGACGGTGCCACCGAGCCCGCAAGCCCGCCCCGTGCTGTTCCAGGCAGGCGACTCCCCCGGCGGCCGAGAACCGGCCGCCCGCCACACGGACCACGCGGGCGTGGGCGTCGCGGGCCCATTCGCCGGCCACCTGGGCCGGGGTGCAGACGAAGGAGTGCTTGTCGTGGCTGGACTCCGAGCACGAGTTGGTGGATGGAGAGGTTCTTGGTCTCCGCGAGTTCGTGCCATTGCCCGATGCGGTCGAGCTTGCCGGTGCGGTGTTCGAGGGAGATGGTGCCGCGCGAGGGGTCGAGTTCCTGGGCGGTGGGATCGATCTCGAAAAGCGAGTCGTACGCCGACAGGGCTGACCCCAGTACTGCTTCAGGAAGGCGAGCGCGCGCTGCGGGTTGATCTGGCAGCGGCGGATCTCTTCGGCGCGTTCGGCCGCGTCGGCGGGGGCGTCGTTGAGGAGCACGGACGCGCCGGGCAGGATCCGCACCGCGTCGGCGGGGCGGCCGTGCGGCGCGAGCCGGGCCCGTAGATCGTCGGCGTAGGCCTGGGCCTTGCCGAAGGCGGTGTCGGCGCAGAACACGACGCCGGACGGGGTCAACCTCAGCCCGCACCTCGTACCCGCGTCGATCGACGACGTCGTCGACCAGCTCGTCCCCGAACTGCCGGACCGCGGGATCCACCGCACCGCCTGCGAAGGCACGACGCAGCGCGAACACCCGGAGCTGCTCTCGGCCGATGACCGGCCCGCGGTCGCGATCTCAGGTCTGGTCCGGGCCGCGGTCCTCGCTGTCCGGGCTCACCTGGGGGTACGGTCCGGTCTGGCCGGGCACCGGAGTGACGGTCGTCGGCCGCCACGACGCGTCGGCCGCCATCGGATCGTGGCCCGGCTCGGACGTCGGCCGCGGCTGCGGGTCAATGGGCGGCCGGGTGGCGTCGCGCTCTTGCAGGCTGGTCTCGACCACCTCGTCCTGCCGCCGACGGGCCAGGACGACCAGGGTGAGCCCGTGGACGACCGCCAGCAGCAGGAGGAAGACGCCCACGCGGCCGACCACCGCCGCGGCCGAGCCCGACCACGCCGGACCCACCACCGAGAGCAGCGCGAGGACGCCGATCGCGACAAGGTGGAACACCGCCACCACCATCCGGGCCATCGAACCGGCGGCCTCGCCGCCGTTCGGCCCCCTCAGGTAGCGACGGCCGCCGCGGTAGAGGACCTGGCCGTCGGCCGCCACCAAGATCAGTCCGATGATCAGGAAACCCATGAGGTCGCCGTCGGGCATCGTCTCCTCCTCGTTTCGAGAGGGGTACCCGCGAACGGAAAGGCGATGAGGCTCCGGGCATTGTTCACCGGATCGAGCGGCCGCGCCGCACCGCGCCGAACCCCTGCGGTGCTCTGTTTCGCGCGCCTCCTGGTGGGTATCCCGGCCCCGACGGTCGAGGAACGGGGTTGCCGCCGTGACGATGGATCCTCTGCGTGACGATCGTGATCGCCCGACGCGGCCACGGTTCGTGCCCGACGCCGGTGGCGGCGCACCCGCTGTGGTCGGTGATCGCTACGAGGTCGGTGGCCTTCTCGGCGTCGGTGCGACCGCACGGGTTTATCGCGGTTACGACCGCCGGCTCGACCGGGAAGTCGCGGTGAAGGTGTTCAACCGTGACGCGGTGGCGGTGGAGCAGCGCCGGCGGCTGCGGGAGGTCGGGATCCACGGCAGTGTCGATCACCCCGGAGTGGTCGCGTTGCTCGACAGCGGGACCGAGGCCGGTCGGATGTACCTGGTGATGGAGTTCGTGGCCGGGGAAAATCTCGCCGAGCGACTCCGGCGCGGGCCGCTGACTCCCGAACAGGTGACCCGGATGGGAAGCCGGCTGGCGGACGCGCTGGCCCACCTGCACGCCCAAGGGGTTACCCACCGGGACCTCAAGCCGGGCAACATCCTGCTCGCCGAGCACGGCCCGCTCATCGCCGACTTCGGCATCGCCGACGCGCTCGACCTCACCCGGGTCACCGCGACCGGCACGGTGGTCGGCACCGCTGCCTACATGGCACCGGAACAAGTGGTGGGCGATCCGGTCGAGCCGGCGGCCGACGTCTACTCACTGGGATTGGTCCTCCTCGAATGCCTCACCGGCGAGCTGGAGTACCCGGGAACCATGGCCGAGGCCGCGGTGGCTCGGTTGAACCGCCGGCCCCGCATTCCCGCGGGCTTGCCGGCGGAGCTGTCGAGCCTGCTCGATCACATGACCGCGCGCGAACCAGCAGCGCGTCCCACCGCCGCGGCGATCCACGCGAAGCTGACCGGCCCACCGTCGTCCACCGCGGCGCTCGGGCAGCCTCGGACGGGGACGAGGACGAGGGCGCGGGTCGCCGCTGTCGCGGCCCTCGCCGTCGGCGCCACGGGCCTTGTCGTCCCCTTGCTGGTCAACGGCTCACAGCCGACCGGAGCTCCACCCACGCAGACTCAGCCGCCATCGCCCCCGCCCGTCAGCGTGGGCGTGCCGCCCACGATCACCGCCACTGTGCGGGTGGCCGAACAGCCCATTCCGTCCGTCGCCGAGAGTGCGGCGAACCGAATTGCGCCGCCTCCCCAGGCAAAGCCGCCCGGCCATGCGGGGAAGAAGGAGGGGCATCCGGGTAAGGGAAAGGGCCCCCAGCGGGGCTAGCGCATGTCTCGGCTCTGCCTGAGCCCCTCACGACGTGGCCGTCAACTCGGACGGCTCGGGTGCACCTCCCGCGCGCTGGTCCGGCGGTTGGAGGTGTCAAGTGGCGGAATGCGGGTAGCCGGGGCTTGAGGTCGTCGGAAACGAGTTCGAGGAGGAATCGTGGTCAGCAGCGAAACCGGCCAGGTCACCGGTACGCAGGACAAGGACTACAACATCATCTGGTTCGTGGAGGCCTGCCTGAGCAATGCACTGCGCATGGAGTCCTACATCGCCGATGCCGACCGCGCAGGCGACCGCGAGCTCGCTGACTTCTTCCGCCGTGCGCAGGGGGAAAGCCGGAAGGGCGCGGAGCAGGGCAAGAGGCTGCTCTCCCAGCGGCTCGGCGCCGCGAACTGACTCCGCGAGGCCGCCCACGTCCCGCCGCGACCTGGTTCAACCCTGGCGGAGGCGCCGATCCGCGTTCAGCGGGCCTGGCGTTCGCAGGAAGGCAACAGGGAATCTGCCGAACCGGCGAATCCCAGCTACTGGCGGAAAGCGCTTTCTCTCCCTAGGCCGGCGGAACCGGTTGCGACGGCAGCTCTAGGCCCGCCGCGCGCCCCGCCGGTCAACGCGGCCCCGAAGCGGCGCCGGGAGCCGGCGAAAATCACGTCGGGCTCGTTGCGGGACTGCTCCCGCAACGAGCCCGAACGACCACGGCGACAAGCCGGTCCGGCCGCCCGAGGCCCTCCCTGACAGCTCGACTCGTACCGCAGAGGCGTCCTCCGCCCGGTTTTACCTCCAGCCGCGGGCAGCTGAACCGGCAGATCTTCAGCTCGGGCTCGCTGAGGCACCCTCTTGACTGGATGTGATTTCAGACACACTCTGGAGAGAAGTGTGAGGGAGCTGTCGAGCGCAGACCGCCTCGAAAACCCTCGGGCAGGGGAGGTCCAAGTGGGGACCACACCGGGCGGGCAACCACCGCCGAGCGAATCCTCCCAGCAGCCGGGCGACCCCGCCCAGCAGGTCGGCTATGCCACCCCGAGTACCGGGCGCACCGTGCTCGTCGCCGCGACGGCGGCGCTCGGCGGCTTCCTCTTCGGCTACGACACCGCGGTGATCAACGGAGCCGTCAAGGCCGTCGGGCAGAACTTCGGCGCGTCGCCCTTCGTCCTCGGCTTCGCAGTCGCCGCGGCCCTGATCGGCTGCGCGATCGGCGCCTGGTTCGCGGGTGCGATCGCAGACCGCTACGGTCGCATCCGCGTCATGTGGCTCGCGGCGATCGCGTTCGCCATCAGCGCACTGGGCAGCGGGTTGTCGTTCTCGATCTGGGATCTCGCGTTCTGGCGGCTGATCGGCGGTCTCGGCGTCGGTGCCGCGTCCGTGATCGCGCCCGCCTACATCGCGGAGATCTCACCGGCGTACCTGCGCGGCAGGCTCGGCTCGCTGCAGCAATTGGCCATCGTGACCGGTATCTTCGTTGCGTTGCTGGTCGATTACGCACTGGTCGCCGGTTCGGGCGGCGCACTGGATCCGCTCTGGTTCGGCCTCGCCACCTGGCGGTGGATGTTCCTGTCGCTGGCGGTGCCCGCGCTCGCCTACGGCCTCCTGGCCCTGACGATCCCGGAGTCGCCGCGGCACCTGGTCCAGAAGGAGCAGCTGGCCAAGGCGGCCGAGGTCCTCCGCCGGTTCGTCGGCGGCGACGTCGACGCGAAGATCACGGAGATCGTCCGGACGCTGAGGGGAAAGACCGAGCAGACCGGCTTCGCCACCATCCGTGGCCCGAGGCTGGGGTTGCTGCCGATCGTCTGGGTCGGCATCGGACTGTCGATTTTCCAGCAGTTCACCGGCATCAACGTGATCTTCTACTACTCGTCGGCTCTCTGGCAGGCGGTGGGGTTCAGCGAGCAGAACGCACTGGCGATCACCGTGATCACGTCGGTGACCAACATCGTCACCACGGTCATCGCCATCGCACTGGTCGACCGGATCGGCCGAAAGCCACTGCTGCTGATCGGTTCGATCGGTCAGTTCGTCTGCCTGGGCGTCCTCGCGATCCTCTTCGGCACCGCACCGATCGTGAACGGCACGCCGGACCTGGGTGCGGCCGGTCCGATCGCCCTCATCGCCGCCAATGTCTACGTGGTGTTCTTCGGGGCGACGTGGGGCCCGGTGGTGTGGGTGCTGCTCGGCGAGATGTTCAGCAACAAGATCCGCGCGATGGCCCTGTCCGTCGCCGCGGCGGCGCAGTGGCTGGCCAACTTCCTCATTTCCACGACCTTCCCGGCGCTGTCGGATGTCGGGCTGGGCCTGGCTTACGGCGTCTACACGTTCTTCGCCTTCGTGTCGATCTTCTTCGTGATCAAGTACGTCCAGGAGACGAAGGGGCGTGAGCTGGAGGAGATGGCCTGACGATGACCGAGCCGACGCCGACGGTCCGAGATCTTCCCCACGCACTGCGCGACGGTGATCGGTTCGCCGAGCGGGTGGCCGGCAGGCACCCGGCGGTGTTCCTCGACTACGACGGTGTGCTGGCCCCGATCGTGGCTCATCCCGACGACGCGGTGATCTCCGACCGGATGCGGGACACGGTGCGGGCGCTGGCCATGCGCTGCCCGGTGTGCGTGGTCAGCGGGCGCGACCGGCTCGACGTGCAGCGGTTGATGCGGATCGACGACCTGGTCGTCGCGGGCAGCCACGGGTTCGACATCTGGAGCCCGACCGCCGGCGAGATCCACCACGACGCCGCGAGCGGGTTCGAGGACGTCGTCGGCGAGGTCACCCAGCGCCTGCGGGCCGAAACCGGCTCGATCCCGGGCGTGGTGATCGAACCGAAGAAGGCTTCGGTCGCCGTGCACTACCGGCTCGTCGACCCGGACGGGCGCAGCCGGATCGCCACCGCGGTCGAGACCCTGCTGGCCGAGCACCCGGACCGGCTCAAGATGACGCCGGGCAAGATGGTCTACGAGCTTCAGCCGAAGATCGACTGGCACAAGGGCAAGGCCGTGCTCCACCTGCTCGGCACCCTGCGCCTGGACTCACCGGACGTGGTCCCGATCTACCTCGGCGACGACATCACCGACGAGGACGCCTTCCGGGCACTGGCCGATCGGGGCGGAGTCGGCATCTTCGTCGGCAGCGCGGACGACCCCGAGGTGGGCGATAGGACCACGTCGGCCGACTTCATCCTCGCCTCGACGGAAGAGGTGACGCAGCTGCTGTCCACTTTGGCCGTCGGCGAGGGCTCGCCCCCGGACGAGCGGAAAGCCGTGTCCGACTGCGTACTCGTCTACGACCACTTCGATCCCGGCGCCGAGGGACTGCGGGAATCGCTGACGTCGACGGGCAACGGGTACTTCTGCACCCGCGGTGCGGCCGAGTGGGAGGACACAGACGGAGTCCACTACCCCGGCACCTACGCGCACGGTGGCTTCAACCGGGAGACCACCATCCTCGGCGGGCACCCGGTGCAGAACGAGGACTTGGTCAACCTGCCGAACTGGCTGGTGCTCAAGCTGCGCATCGACGGCGAGGAGGCGATCAGGCTCGGCAACGTCGAACTGATCTCCTACGAGCACTCCTACGACATCCGGCTCGCGACCCTGCAGCGCGTCCTGCGCTTCCGCGACCGCTCCGGCCGGGAGACGACGCTGCGCAGCCGTCGCTTCGTGAGCATGGCCCACAGCCACCAGGCCGGCATCGAATGGACGCTGACGCCCGAGAACTGGTCCGGTCACGTCGAGGTGATCTCCGGGCTGGACGGCCGGGTGACCAATCAGATGGTCGCGCGCTACCGCGAGCTCGAGGGACGTCATCTCGACCCGGTGTCCCCCCGTACGTTCGGCCCGGAGACCATCGCGCTGAAGGTGCAGACCCGGCAGTCGAACATCTACGTCACCGAGGCCGCCCGCACCCGCGTCTTCCGCGACGGCGAACAGCTTCCGGTGGAGCGCACCCTGCACCAGATGGACGACTACATCCAGCAGGTCATCGCCTTCGACGTGGCGCGGGGACGGCCGGTGCGGGTGGAGAAGATGGTGTCGCTGTTCACCTCGCACGACAACGCGATCACCGAGACGCTGGCGGCCGCCGGCCGGGGCGTCCTGCGCTATCCGGACTTCGCCGAGGCGCTGGCGGAGCACGCCTCGGCGTGGACGGAGCTGTGGGAGGTCTGCGACCTCGAGCTCCCGCGGGAGCCGCGTGTGCAACTGCTGTTGCGGTTCCACGTGGCGCACGTGTTGCAGGTCTGCTCCCGGCACACCGCGCGGCACGACGCGGGTGTCCCGGCGCGGGGACTCAACGGCGAGGCCTACCGCGGGCACGTGTTCTGGGACGAGCTGTTCATCTACCCGTTCCTCAACTTCCGGCTGCCCGGGATCACCCGGGGGTTGCTCCTCTACCGCTACCGCAGGCTCATCGAGGCTCGCGCGGCCGCCCAGGACGCGGGCTTGCGGGGCGCCATGTTCCCCTGGCAGAGCGGCAGTGACGGCACCGAGGAAACCCAGGTCGTCCACCTCAATCCGCTCTCCGGCCAGTGGGACCCCGACCTCAGCCACAACCAGCGCCACGTCAACGCGGCCATCTTCTACAACGTCTGGCAGTACTACCAGGCCACCGACGACCGGGAGTTCCTGCGCGACTACGGCGCCGAGCTGATGCTCGAGATCGCGCGGTTCTGGGCCTCGATCGCCCAGTACAACCCGGAACGCGACCGCTACGAGATCCACGGCGTGATGGGACCCGACGAGTTCCACGAACGCTACCCCGGCAGCGCGAACGGCGGCCTGGACAACAACGCCTACACCAACGTGATGGTGGCCTGGATCGCCGACACCGCTCCGCGGGTGCTGAGGCTGCTGCCGGCCAGCCGCCGGGCCGCGCTGCGCGCCCGGCTCGGACTGACCGACGACGAGCTGCACGCGTGGGACGAGATGAGCCGCAAGATGTACGTGCCGTTCCACCCGGACGGCATCATCAGCCAGTTCGAGGGCTACCTGGACCTGGCCGAACTCGACTGGGAGCACTACCGGGCCGAGCACACCAACATCCAGCGCCTGGACCGGATCCTCAAGGCCGAGGGCGAAGATCCCGACCGGTTCAAACTGGCCAAGCAGGCCGACGTGGTCATGTTGTTCTTCCTGTTCTCCGACGACGAGCTGCGCACCCTCTTCCGCAGGCTCGGGTACGAGCACGACGCGGAGCTGACCCGGCGCACGATCGACTACTACGACCGGCGCACCTCCCACGGTTCGACGCTGAGTCTCGTCACCCACGCCGGCGTGCTCGCCGCGCTGGACCCGAAGAGTTCCTGGGACCGGTTCATCGTGGCGCTGGAGAGCGACATCGGCGACGTCCAAGGAGGAACGACCAAGGAAGGCATCCACATGGGTGTCATGTCCGGGACCTTGGACCTGCTGCAGCGCTACTACGTCGGCACCGCGGTCCGGGACGGCGTGCTGTACTTCGCACCGACCCTGCTCGACCGGCTCGACGGGCTGGTCTTCTCGATGCAGTTCCGCGGCGCACCGCTGCGGGTGTCGATAGCGGGCGACGAGCTGACGGTCTTCGCGCTCCCCCAGGGCATCCGCGGACCGATCCGCGTCGGTGTCGGGGACGAGGTCCATGAACTCGGAGCGGGGGACAGCCGGGTCTTCACGCTGTCGCGGGAGTCCGGACCTCCAACCCGGGAGGGCCACCGGGACCGCGCGGAAGGGAGCCACCATGGCGACGGGCTTTGAGGGCGCGATCTTCGACGTCGACGGCGTGCTCGTCGACTCCCCGCACGAGCGGGCCTGGAAGGATTCGCTGCGCGAGCTGATGGAGACCGACTGGGCCGACATCCGCGACCGGACCACGTGGTCGGACGACCGCTTCACCCCGCAGGTCTACCAGCAGGTGATGTCCGG
Organism: Amycolatopsis sp. FDAARGOS 1241; assembly: GCF_016889705.1. Taxonomy (NCBI): domain Bacteria; kingdom Bacillati; phylum Actinomycetota; class Actinomycetes; order Pseudonocardiales; family Pseudonocardiaceae; genus Amycolatopsis; species Amycolatopsis sp. FDAARGOS 1241. Next base: position 3,301,176 of record NZ_CP069526.1, on the reverse strand, counting down.
CAAACCCCGGGCAGCCGGAGCGCTGGCCGCCCTCGAGCACTTCGAGGTCCCCGACGCGAAGGATCGCGTCGAGGCCTACGGCGCGCACAAGCAGGCCATGGTCATCAAGCTCATCGAGGCCGGCGAGTTCGAGGCGTACCCCGACGCGCTGCGCTTCGTCCTCGCGGTGAAGGCCGCGGGCATCCCGACCGCCGCGGCGTCGTCGTCGAAGAACGCGGGGCTCTTCCTGCGGCAGATCCGCCTCGACACCTTCGCCGCGCAGAACGGCCTCTCCTACGACTTCGTGACGCCCGGGCTGAGCCTGCTCGACTCCTTCGACGCCGACATCTCCGGCCGCGACTTCGCCCACGGCAAGCCACACCCGGAGATCTTCCTGACCGGGGCGGCCGAGCTCGGCGTCGCCCCCGAAGACTGCTTCGTCGTCGAAGACGCGGCCAGCGGCATCGAAGCCGCGAAGGCCGGCGGGATGTCGGCGCTGGGGGTCGCCAGAGCCGACGACGAGGCGCTGCTCACGGCCGCGCGGGCCGACATCGTGGTGACCTCCCTCGACGAGATCGACGTCGCGGCGCTCGGCACCCACGAACTGGCGGGGCGGGCGTCATGAACAGCCAAGCACCAGCGGCGGAGCCGGTTCCCCGGCGGGTCCGGGAAACGGCCGAGAGGACACTCGCCATCGGCGTCGACATCGGCGGCACCAAGATCGCCGCGGGGGTCGTCGACGAGGGCGGGCACATCGTCGCCCGCACCCGGCGCCCGACACCCGCCGACGACCCGCCGCGGACCCAGGAGTCCATCGCCGACGCTGTTCGTGAGCTGACCAGCGAATACACCGTGGTCGGTGTCGGGCTGGGCGCGGCGGGCTTCGTCGACGAGAAGCGCTCGACCGTCATGTTCGCGCCGAACCTCGCCTGGCGCGACGAGCACTTGCGCGAGTCTCTGGAGGACCGGCTCGGCATGCCCGTGGTCGTGGAGAACGACGCCAACGCGGCCGCGTGGGCCGAGGCCCGGTTCGGCGCCGCCCGCGGCGAGTCCCACGCCGTCATCCTCACCATCGGCACCGGGATCGGCGGCGGCGTCGTCGTCGACGGGAAGCTGTTGCGGGGCCGGTACGGGCTGGCCGCCGAGATCGGGCACTTCACCATCGTCCCGGACGGCCGGCGTTGCGGGTGCGGCCTGCACGGGTGCTGGGAGCAGTACGGCAGCGGGCGTGCGCTCGTCCTCGAAGCGCAGGAGCAGGCGACCGTGGCGCCCTCGATGGCCCAGGAACTGCTGCGGCTCGCCGGTGGGCGCCCCGAGGGCATCACCGGCCACCTCGTCACCGCGGCCGCGCAGTCGGGGGACGTGACCGCGCTGAACTGCTTCGACGAGCTGGGCAAATGGCTCGGGCGCGGGATGGCCGCGCTGGCCGCGATCCTCGATCCGGGCATGTTCGTCATCGCCGGCGGCGTGTCCGAGGCCGGGGAGATCCTGCGCGCGCCGGCCGAGGTCGTCTTCCGCAAGAACCTCACCGGCCGCGGACACCGCCCGACCGCGAAGGTGCGCATCGCCGAACTGGGCAACGAAGCCGGGCTCGTGGGCGCTGCCGACCTGTCCCACCTGCGGTGAGGCCGGAGGATCCGAGACCTCATCGGGGATCCGCGCCCAGCAAATCCTCTGTGGACCTGGGGCCCGTCTCGATGGTGGCCACTGAGGTAAGGCGGAACGCCGGCGTTGTCCCCCGCACGGGGTTCACACAAGGCCCCGGCACCACTCGCCCGTAGACCACGACGAGCGGCGCGCCTTATCATGAATCAGGACACCATGTCAAGGGCTGACCAAGTGGGTGGTCTTCATGCGCAGTTACCTCGTGGTCGCGAACCAGACCCTCCTGGGGCCGGAGCTGCAGAAGGAGCTCCGCACCAGGATCGAGGCGGGGCCGAGTTCCTTCTACGTGCTCGTCCCGAACACCGCCGCCGCGCACTACCACACGGTGCCCGCCGCCGGTGGCCTCATGCCGATGCCCAGCGTGGTGCTGGACTCCGGTCGACCCGCCTCCGACGAGGAGGCCACGGCGCAGGCCCGGCAACGGCTGGACCAGGTGCTCGCCGACCTCGCCGCGCAGAAGGTCCAGGCGGACGGCGACCTCGGGAGCGCCCATCCCCTCGAAGCCATCGAGAAGGTGCTCGCCGACCGCGACTTCGACGAGATCGTCGTGGCCACGCTGCCCCGGCGCGCCTCCCGCTGGCTCAAGGCCGACCTCCCGCACCAGGCCGAGCGCCGGTTCGGGCTGCCGGTCACCACGATCACCGCGAAACGCTGACCGTTCACGGAGAGAACGGTTTCCCGGGGATCCGCCGTCGCCGAGCCCGTGATTTTCCGGCGCCATACCGGTATCGGGGGCCACGGTCGTCGAGCGATGGCAAGAGGTCCTGCTCCTCTTCGGAGAGTGGTGCTCCGCGCCGGGTGGGGATTTCCGTGCTGACGCCTGATCCTGGGGAGGTTGTTTCGATTCGACCGGGTCCGGTGGCCGTGCGGCGTTCCGCGCTGCGGACAGGTCACCCGGATCAGGCGAGGCACCCCGGCCGCCGCCGCCGCGACGATGGGGGGACAGGAGCCCAGGCCACGTCGCCCGCGGCGGGAGAGGAGCGCCCGTGAGCGCACCCACACGGCGAACAGCGCGCACCGGGGCCGCGGCGGTCGTGGCCGCGGTCGCCGCGATCGCGGTCGCGTGCGGCGGCGGAGCCGGCGGTGGCCAAAATGGACAAACACCGTCCCCCACCCCCGCGCCCACCGCCTCGCCTACCGCCGGCGAGACGAGCACCGAGTGCGCCGCGGTCAGCTCGGCGACCCGCAACCTCACCAGTCAGGTGCAGGCGCTCGTCGCCGGCCAGACGAGCCGCGAGCAGGTCGCCACCGCCGGCCGCGACCTGGCCGCCGCCCTCGACGCCGCCCGCGACACCCTCGGCCCGAACGCCCGCGCCGGCCTCGACGCGGCCGGCGCGGCCGTCGGACAGCTCGAGACCGCCCTCACGACCCAGCCGTTGGACACCGCCGCGGTCCGCTCCGCGGCCGGCCAGGTCGCCGCGTCGGTCCGCTCGGTGCTCGACGTCTGCGGCGGCTCCACCAGCACCACGTCGACGACCCCCTGACCCCGCGCGACCGACCGGAACAGTCGCTCCCGCCCCCTGAAACCTCCCGCGCGAGCGGCGGCGCGCGACCAGCACCGGCGCCCGTAGAACACCGCGGCCTCGCCGGTCGAACACACCCGACGTGAACACCGCCGGACTGGCCGCCTTCGCCGCGCGCTAGGCGAGAGAGCCTCGCGCCGGACACCGTGGTAGAGCAACGCCGGCCGCCTCGTCGCCGGCAGAGCCGCAGCCCGCACGGCACTGTGCACCTCGCCCGCGCCTGCGCCGGCGCCGTGGTCGGGACGAGCGCACCGCACAGGGGAACCGGCACACCGCTTCGCGCGCAAGGCGGTGTGAAGCCGGGGCCCATCCGTTCACTCGGCGGCAGTGACCGCCGCATCGGCAGCCGGGAGGCACGCGACGAGGCGGGCGCCGCTGGCGGAGTCCTCGGCGGTGAGGGTGCCGCCGTGGCGGTGGGCGATGTCGCGGGCCAGCGTGAGGCCCAGGCCGGACCCGCCGGCGTCGCGGGTGCGCGCGTCGTCCAGGCGGGCGAAGCGGTCGAACACCCGCTCGCGGTCGGCGGGTGGGATGCCGGGGCCGTCGTCGAGGACTTCGAGGACGACGTGGGGGCCGGTGCGGCCGACGGTGACCGTCACGGACGACGCGGCGTGGCGGGCGGCGTTGTCGAGGAGGTTGCGCAGCAGGCGTTCGAGCTGGACCGGTTCGCCCGGCACCACGGCCGGTCCGTCCACAAAGGACCGGAACGTCGGACCGTCCGACAAGGCGCGTTCGGCAACCTGCTCGCGCACCACGTCGGCGAGGTCGACGGGGTCGGACGCGGGCGCGCCGGCCTGGTCCACCGCCAGCTGCAGCAGGTCGGCGGTGATGCGTTGCAGACGCCGGACATCGTCGAGGGAACGTTCGGCGACGGCGGGCCAGTCGGCTCGGCCGGGGTGGGCCAATGCCACCTCCAGACCGGTGCGCAGGCTCGCCAGCGGGCTGCGCAGCTCGTGGCTCGCGTCGGCCACGAAGCGCTCTTGCCGCTCGTGGGCGCGCTGCAGGCGGTCGAGCGTGTCGTTGGTCGTGTGGGCCAGCCGCGCGATTTCGTCTTTCGACCGCGGCACGGGCACGCGGCGGTCGAGCCTGCTGCCGCTCACTTCCGCGAGCTTCGAGCGGATCGCCTCCACCGGCCGCAGCGCGCGCCCGGCCGCGAACCACGCGACGATCCCCGTCAGGAGCACCGCGACGGGCACGAACACCCGCAGCGTGTCGTCGAACAGCCCCACCGTGCCGAGCGTGTCCCAGGGCAGCACGTAGAGGTAGAGCGTCAACCGGTATCGCGGCCCCGCGGCGCCGGACAACCCCGCGTCCACACTGGACCCCGACCGCCCCAGCGGCTGCACGAGAGCGGCCGGTACGTCCGGGACCACCGTCCCGACGACGGTGTAAGTGCGGTACTCACGCCACTGCGGGTGCGTTCCCGGGCGCAGCGTCGCGCTCGTGGTCGTGACCCAGCCGGCAGGCGCACCGCGCGGGGCGGGCGGCAGCGGCCGCCACGCGGGATCGAGCCGGCTGAGGTTCTCGCTGTGGACGACGGCCTGCCCGGAGTCGGCGACGACCTCGAACATCGCGTCCCCGTTCAGCCCCGCCGACGGGAGCGCACCCAGCCGGTACGCGGCGGCCAGCCGGTCGAGCTCCGCGCGCGTCGCGGTCACCGCGTTGCGCGACAGCTGCGTCGACACGAACTGCCGGATCCCCCACCAGCCCAGCCCGAACACCACCACGGCCAGCAGCACGGCCGCGAGCGCCGTGCTCCGCCGCACGGACTCGGGCCACCCCCTACTCATGGGGCCCGTCGGCCACCAGCCGGTAGCCGGCGCCGCGCACGGTCGCGATCGTGCGCCGCCCGAACGGCGCGTCCAGCTTGCGCCGCAGCGCGCTCACGTAGACCTCCACGATGTTCGGGTCGCCCTGGTACGCGAGGTCCCACACCTGCTCCAGGATCTCGTGCTTCGCGACCACGTGGCCGTCGTGGCGCAGCAGGCACTCCAGGACCGCGAACTCCTTCGTCGTCAGCGCCACCGGGGTGCCCCCGCGCCGGCACGTGCGCTTCGCCGGGTCGAGCACGAGATCGCCGAAGGTCAGCGTCGCCGCCGCGGCCGCCCGGCCGCGGCGCACGAGCGCGCGCAGGCGGGCGGTGAGCACGACGTAGGAGAACGGCTTGCTCAGGAAGTCGTCGGCGCCCGTGTCCAGCGCCTCCGCTTCGTCGTACTCGCCGTTCTTGGCCGTCAGCATGAGGATCGGCGTCGTCACGCCCCGTTCGCGCAGCGCGGCGCAAACCCGGTAGCCGTTCAGCTTCGGCAGCATGATGTCCAGCACGATGACCTGGTACGGGTGCAGCTGCGCGAGCTGCAGCCCCGTCTCGCCGTCGTGGGCGAGGTCCACGGCGTAACCGTCGGCTTCGAGCCCCCACTGCAGCGTCTCGGCGAGCCGCCGCTCGTCCTCGACCACGAGCACCCTCATGAACCCGATCTTCCCAGACGCCGCCGCGGGCACCTGAAGCGTTCTTCAGGTGGGTTCAGGAACCGTTCAGGCCGCGCCCGCCATGATCGCCGGGCACCACAGGCGAAGTTCGGGGAGAACTCATGCAACCAAGCACAATGGACGGTCTGGTCGCGGCAGGCGTCCGCGGGGTCGTCAAGGTCCACGGCCGCGGGGACACGGCGGTGCGGGCACTGGACCACGTGTCCGTCGACTTCCCGGCGCGGCGGTTCACGTCCGTGCTGGGCCCGTCGGGGTCCGGCAAGTCGACGCTGATGCACTGCCTCGCCGGGCTGGACACGGTGGACTCCGGCAGCGTCCGGATCGGGCAGACCGAGCTCACCGGCCTGTCCGACGCCGCGCTGACGCGGCTGCGGCGCGACCGGATCGGGTTCGTGTTCCAGGCGTTCAACCTGCTGCCGACGATGACCGCCGAAGAGAACATCCTGCTCGGCCTGCGCCTGGCCGGCCGCAGGCCCGACCCGTCGTGGTTCGGCGTGGTCGTCGACGCGCTCGGGCTGCGCCGGCGCCTGCGCCACCACCCCGCGGAGCTGTCCGGTGGCCAGCAGCAGCGCGTGGCGTGCGCCCGCGCGCTGGTGGGCCGGCCGGAGGTGGTCTTCGCCGACGAGCCCACCGGCAACCTCGACTCGCGCTCGGGCGCGGAGGTGCTCGGCTTCCTGCGCGCGTCGGTGCGCGAGCTCGGCCAGACGGTGGTGATGGTGACGCACGACCCGGTCGCCGCGTCCTACACCGACCACGGCGTGCTGCTGGCCGACGGCCGCGTCGCCGCGCACGTGCCCCACCCGACGGCCGACTCCGTGCTGGCCGCGCTGAGCGGGCTGGTGGCGTGATGCTGCGCGTCGTCGCCGCGGGGGTCCGGGCCCGGCCCCTGCGCCTGCTGCTCTCGGCCGTCGCGATCGCCCTCGGGGTGGCCTTCGTGTCCGGCTCGCTCATTCTGTCCGCGGCCGTCGGCGCCGGGCTGCGTGCCGCCGTCGCCTACCAGACCCGCGGGGTCGACGCGGTCGTCGACCAGACCCGCGGCGGTGGTGGTGGCCTGGACGACGCGCTGCTCGCGAAGGTGCGCGGGGTGTCCGGTGTGGCCGCGGCGGAGGGCCGCACCACCGTCAGCGCTCCCCTGCGCGACACCACCGGCCACGCACGCGACGCGGGCGCCGTCGCGCTGCCCGCCGACGCCGCGTTGCGGCCGTTCGACCTCGCCGGCGGCCGCTTCCCACAGCAGCCCGGGGAGCTCGCGATGGAGGAGACCACCGCCGCGGACTTCACGCTCGGGCAGCGCGTCACGCTGTTCGACCAGCAGGGCGGCGAGCACCCGTTCACCCTGGTCGGCACCTTCAGCCGGCCGTCCGACGCGGGGATCGGCGCCGAGGACCTGGTGCTGACCCCCGAGGGGCTGCGGCAGGTGGCGCCGGAGCCGGAGTACGGCGAGATCGTGGTCCGGGCGGCGCAGGGGGTCGCGCCGGCCGCGCTCGTCGCCGGCCTGGACAAGGCCGTCGGGGGAAAGGGTGTCCGCGTGGTGACGGGTGACCGCGCCGCTTCGGAGCTGCTGTCGAACGCGGCGCCGGACTCGGCCGGGCTCACGAAGTTCTTCACCGCGTTCGCCGTGCTCGCGATGGTCGTGGCCGCAATGGTCATCGCCAACTCGTTCACGATCCTCGTGGCGCAGCGAGCGAAGGAGCTCGCGCTCCTGCGCTGCGTGGGCGCCGGGAAGCGGCAGGTGTTCGGTGCGGTGCTGCTGGAAGCCGGCGCGGTGGGGCTCGTCGCCTCGGTCGCCGGGGTGTTCGGCGGGCTCGGGGTCGCCGCGGCGCTGCAGGCGATCACCGGGCCGCCGGGTGCGCCGGTGTACGTGCCGCTCTCGGCCCGCACCGCCGTGCTGGCGATCGTGATCGGGGTCGTGGTGACGGTGCTGGCAGCCGTGCCCCCGGCACGCACCGCGACGCGCGTCGCCCCGGTGGAGGCGATGCGGACGCCGGTCGAGGGCCGCCGGGCACGCGCGGGCCGGCCCCGCACGATCGCCGCGGTGGTCCTACTGGTCGCCGGGATCGCCGCGACGATCGGGGCGCTGGCGGCCGAGGTCGAGGACGGTGCCGTGCTCGCCGTCTTCGCGATGGTCGCGCTCTTGGGCGCGCTGCTCGCCGTCGGGCCGCTGCTGGCCGGTCCCGTCGTGCGGGCGCTCGGCTCGGTGACCGGGCCGGTGCTGGGTGAGCCCGCCAAACTCGCCGCGCTCAACGCGGACCGCAACCCGCGGCGCACGGCGGCGACCGCGGCCGCCCTCACGATCGGGCTGGCCGTGGTGGCGCTCGTGACGACCGTGACCGCCGGGGTCGAAGCGGGTCAGGGCCGGGGCGTCGAACAGCAGCTGACGGCGGAATTCACCGTGACGTCGGTGGTGAACGGGCAGCAGCTGCCGCCGACGCTGCCCGCGACACTCGCGGCGGTGCCGGGGGTCGCGGCCGCCGCGCCGGTCACCGAGTTCACGGGTGACCTCGGCAACCTCGGCGCGTACGGCATGACCGCCGTGCGTGGCGACGCGGTGGGCACGCTGCTGCGGCCGGTCGTCCTGGCCGGGCGGCTCGACCGGCTGGGCCCCGGCGAACTCGCCGTGAGCCGGCAGCTGTCCGAAGAGGCCGGGTTGTCGGTCGGCCAGACGGTGCGCACGGCGTCCGGGGCGCTGCGGGTCGTGGCGGTGTACGACAGCGTCGACGCGCCGGGCGCCAGTCTCGGGCTCGGGCTCGTCGACCTCGGCGAGCTGCCCCGCGTCGCACTGGCGGACAGCGAGCACGACGGCAGTGTGCTCGTGAAGGTCGCGACGGCCGCCGACGCCGACCGTGTCCGGGCGGGGCTGGACCACGCGCTCGCGGCCACTCCCCTCGCGCAGCTGAACACGATCGCCGACCTCGAGGACCAGCTGTCGGCACCACTGCGCAGCACGCTCGACCTGCTGTGGGCACTCACGGCTCTCGCCGTGCTGATCGCGTTCGCCGGCATCGCCAACACGCTGTCGCTGTCGGTGCTCGAACGCACGCGCGAGTCGGCACTGCTGCGCGCACTCGGCCTGACGCGGGGCGGGCTGCGCGCGACGCTCACCGCCGAGTCGGTGTTCGTCGCGGTCTTCGGCGCCGCGTGCGGGCTGCTGCTCGGTGTCGGCTCGGCGTGGCTGATCACGCGCGTCGCGTCGACCGCCGCCGAACCGGTCCTGTTCACGTTGCCGTGGCCCCGGCTCACGGTGCTGCTCGCGGCCGCGGTGCTGGCCGCCCCGCTCGCGGCCGCCCTGCCGGCGCGGCGCGCGGCCCGGGGCTCGCTCACCGCGGGCATGGCCGAGGCGTGAGGCGCGCCGTCCACTGAGGACGTCCGTTCGTACCCGGGAACCAGGGCACTATCGGGAAACCCGGGAAAACGGGGAACCGGTTCCCCGCCGGGGAGCCGGTTCCCCGATGCCCGGAATCGTCCCGCCACGTCCGAAATCGCGGGACCGTCCAGAGTGGCCGGACCACGCGAGCGTGCTGATCGAGCCACGCATCGGGACGTCGGCCGGGCCCGCGTGCGGCGGTGGAAAAACGCGCCTGCCAGCCGAAACCTCTGGGAGGCAACGAATCCCCGGCCGACCCGTCACCCGAACGGACGCGTCACGGAAGTATTCACACAATTACTCCATTGGTGGGACTGCCGCCCGACCACATGGTGGGACTACGGTTCCCCTCGGCAGCACCGGCGCCGGCAACGGGGCCACGGCCCGGAGTGCCAGACCACACCATTCTGGAGGGAAGGACATCTCATGCCCAAGCTGACCGTCGGTGAAGAGAACGGGGCACCGGTCGAGCTGTTCTACGAAGACCGCGGTGCCGGGCGCCCGGTCGTGCTGATCCACGGCTGGCCGCTGTCGGGCCGTTCCTGGGAAGCCCAGGTGCCGGCGCTCGTCGAGGACGGCTACCGCGTGATCACCTACGACCGCCGCGGCTTCGGGCAGTCGTCGCAGCCGTGGGAGGGCTACGACTACGACACGTTCGCCGACGACCTCGACAAGCTGCTCACCGCGCTCGACCTCACCGAGGTCACGCTGGTCGGGTTTTCGATGGGCGGCGGCGAGGTCGCCCGCTACGTCGGCCGCTACGGCACCACCCGGATCGCCAAGGCCGTGTTCGCCGCGGCCGTCCCGCCGTTCCTGCACAAGGAAGACGGCAACCCCGAGGGCGGCTTCGACGACGCCCTGCTCACGTCGTTCCACGACGGCATCCGCGCCGACCGCCCGGCGTTCGTCGAAGGGTTCGTCACGAACTTCTTCGCGGTGAAGGGCCGCACCGACCTGGTCAGCCCGTCGGTGCACGCGTACAACACCGCCATCGCCGCGTTCGCGTCACCGAAGGGCACGCTCGACTGCACCACCGCGTTCACCAACACGGACTTCCGCGAGGACCTGAAGGCGTTCACGATCCCGACCCTGGTGATCCACGGTGACTCCGACGCGATCGTGCCCTTCGAGATCAGCGGCAAGCGCACCGCCGAGATGGTGAAGGACGCCCGCCTGGTGCTCGTCGCCGACGCCCCGCACGGCCTCAACGTCACCCACGCCGCGACGTTCAACGCCGAGCTGCTGACGTTCCTGCGCGAGTGAGCCTCCCGGCCCGGTGGGGTGACCGCGCCGTGAACGTCGCGGTCACCCCACCGGAGCCCGGTCACCGGACCGGGTGGCCTGCCTCGGCGAGCAGGTGCTCGGACAGCGTCCAGAGCCGGTCGGCCTTCTCCGGGTCGAGCGCGTAGTCCGCGACTCCGCGCCGCAGGCCCGCGGTGAACGGCTCCGCTTCCGACCGTCTTCGAAGTACTTGCCGGTGACGCCCGCCACGAGCGGCGACGCGGCCAGCAGCACCGACGTCGCGGCGCCCTGCTGGATGTCCTTCACCGACACGCCGGTCGAGCCTGCCGGGTCGAACGCCGTGGGCGGGTTGGCCAGGTGTCGCCCGAGGTTCGTCGACCGGATGCGGCCGGGGTTGAGCGCGTTGACCGCGATCCCGTCCGCCGCCCACCGCCGCGCCGCGGCGACGGCGAAGAGCACGTTGGCCGTCTTCGACTGGCTGTAGGCCGCCCACGGGTCGTAGGGCGTGTGCGTGAAGGACACATCGTCGAAGAGCACTTCGCCGTTCACGTGCCCGACCGAGCTGACCACCACGACGCGGGCGCCGCCGGCCGCCGCGAGCGCGCCGTGCAGGCCGGTCGCGAGCTGGAAGTGGCCGAGGGGGTTGGTGCCGAACTGCAGTTCCCAGCCCTGCGTCGTCCGCCGCTCGGGTGTCGCCATCACGCCGGCGTTCGCCACCAGCATGTGCAGCGGTCCGGGCCAGTACTGAACGCACGCGGCGACCGAGTCCGGATCCGCCAGGTCGAGCGCAGCCACGTGGACCGCCGCGTTGCCCGTGCCGGTCGCGATGTCCCGCGCCACCCCCTCGCCGGCCGCGGTGTCGCGCACGGCGAGGGTCACCTCCGCGCCGGCCGAGGCCAGCGCCCGGGCGGTCTCCGCCCCGATCCCCGACACGGCGCCGGTCACGATCGCGCGCCGGCCGGTCAGGTCGACCCCCGCGATCACCTCGGCGGCGGTGGCCGTCGCCCCGAACGGTGTCGTGCTGCGCTGGGTCATGGTGCTGTCCTCTCTCCGCTCCGCTAGCCTGATATGTGGAGCCTGTTCCACTTACGACCGTAACCGGAGCCGGGTCCACTTAGCAAGGAGAGTGGTGTGCCGAACGCGGGACGGTCGTTGCGGGCCGACGCACGGGAGAACCAGGACCGCATCCTCGAGGCGGCGGCGCGCGCGTTTTCCCGGCAGGGCGCGGACACCTCGCTCAAAGCGATCGCGAAGGAGGCCGGTGTCGGCATCGCCACGCTGTACCGGCGGTTCCCGGCCCGCGAGGACCTGGTGGAGGCGACCTACCGCAGCGAGACCGAGCGGCTCGCCGGCTCGGCCGCCGGCCTCCTCGCCCAGCTGCCACCCGAAGCCGCGCTGCGGGCGTGGATGGACCGGTTCGTCGACTACGTGCTCACGAAGAACGGCATGGCCGAAGCGCTGCCGGGCATCCTCGCCGCGCGTGAGGGCCTGCGCACGCACAGCCGCGACCTCCTGCGCGCGGCCATCGAGCGCATGCTCGCCGCCGCGGCCGAGGCCGGGACACTGCGCTCCGACGTCCCGGCGGACGACGTGATGATGGCGATCGGCGGCGTCACGCTCATCGCGGGCCACGAAGACCAGCGGGCGCTCGCCTCGCGACTACTCGACCTTCTCGTGGACGGGCTGCGGCCGCGGTGAACCCCGCTCGCGCGGTCAGCCGACGCTTACCCCGACCAGCTCGGCGGACCGGTCCCACAGGCGGCGCGCGAGGTCGTCGTCCTTCGCCGCTGCGGGTTCACCCGGCGAGCGCGGCGGCCGCGTTCGTAGTACACGCCGGATTCCCAGTCCGCGCCCGGCGCCGTGGTCGCCAGCCACACCAGCTGCCGCGCGCCCTTCTCCGGGCTGAGCATGACCAGCCGGCCGATCGGGTTGGTGTAGACGAGGCGCATGAAGCTCGCGCTGCCGGTGGCGAAGCGCGTCGCCACTGCGCCGGGGTGGAACGCGGCGGACGAGAGACCGCGGGCGTGGAAACCGCGTGTGCAGCTCGCGGGTGAACAAGATGTTCTCGAGCTTGGCGGTGCCGTAGGCCTTGTGCGGGGTGTAGGCAGCGTCGTGGTCGAGGTCGTCGGGGCGCAGGTCGCCGAAGAGCCGGGCGCCCGCGCTCGCCGTCTGGATCACCGACGCGCGCGAGGCGAGCAGCTTGTCCACCAGCAGGGCGGTGAGCAGGAACGGCGCCAGTGGTTGATCTGCACGGTCTGCTCGAACCCGTCCTCGGTCTTGGCTCGGTCGCCGAAAACGCCGCCCGCGTTGTTCACGAGCACGTCGATGCGCGGGTGCGCCGCGTCGAGAGCGGCAGCGAGCTCGCGGACCTCGGTGAAGCACGTGAAGTCGGCGACGTGGTGGTCCACGCCCAGCTCGCCCGCGACGGCCGCGGTCTTGACGGGCGACCGCCCGACGACCACCACGCGGTGACCGCGCCCGTGCAGTTCGCGGGCCGCGGCGGCACCGATGCCGTCGCTGGCGCCGGTGATCACGATCGTCTTCGGGGACATGGCACTCCTTCACGGGTCGATGCCTGACACTGTACGACACTCTTGGCACTGAGTGTCAACTCTGACCCTGCCTGCTACTGTGGTGCCGGTGAACGAACACCGCCCCGGCCTGCGGGAACGGACCCGCCGGGCAGTCCAGCGGGACATCACCGAGGCCGCGCAGCGGCTGTTCGTCGAGCACGGCTACGAGCGCACGACCATGGACGACGTCGCCGAGGCGGCCGGCTTGTCGCGGCGCAGCCTGTTCCGCTACTTCCCCACCAAGGAAGACCTGATCGTCGGCAAGTTCGAGGTACTGGCGGACACGATGGTCGAGCGGCTGCGTGAGCGCCCGCCCGACGAGCCGGTGTGGGAGTCGCTGCGGCGGACGTTCGACCTGCTGGTCCCCTTCGTCGACGCCCCCGGCAAGCACGAGGTCGCCGATCCCATGCAGCGCATCGTGTTCGCGACCCCGGCCCTGCTGGCGAGTTACCTCGAGAAGCTGCAGCGCATGGAGTCCGCCGCCGAGGTCGTGCTGCGCGAACGGGCCGAGCAGCGGGGAACGCCGTACCAGCCCGCCGACCCGGCCCCACGCGCGGTGATCGGTTCCGCGTTCGCGTGCCTGCTCGCCGCGCAGCGCGCGTGGCTCGCTGGAGGTGCGAAGGCCACGTTCGCGGGCTACCTCGATCGCGCGATGACCGCGGTCACGCCCGCCCAGAATCCTTGATCCAGCTCGGTTTGCCCCACGTCGGCACCAGTTTTCCTTGCCCGGTCGGCATCCTCACCGTCCGCGATCGTTGAAATCGTTGCGCTGAAAGGTTTGCCGCGATTCGTCCTGACGCGCCGAGACCGGCGTAGGGTGCGAAGTGCGCCGCCCGTGCCCCCGGCGGACGCGTCTGACGAGGGGGGGCCATGGACTCCGTCGATCTTACCGGCATCGCCGAGCCACACATGAGCACGGTGTTCGCCATCCTGGGCTATGCCCGCCAGGGCCGTTTCACCGAAGCCGAAGCCCACCGCATGATCGACCGCCTGCGGGGCCTCTCGTCCCACGACGGTCCACAGCGGACAGCCGAACCGACGGAACACCCGGGCGGGGGAACGATGCCGGCCCCGCGGGAGCCCTCGTAACCGGTTTCCCGGGCCGGCGGGTCAGCACCCGGCGTTGACGATCGAGAACGTGAAGTGTCCCTCGTAGTCCTCTCGGGCGTCGAGGATCTTTTCGGTGAGACCCTCCCGGGCTTCGCGCGACAGGAAGAGCTGGATCTCGTCGAACGCGACCACGTCGTCGTCCCCGCGCGGACAGGGCGCGGCTTCGACATCCACGGCGCAGCCGGCCTCCGGCGGACCGGCCAGGTTGAGCCGGAAGCCGCCGCGACGTCCGACCTGGTAGGTCACGGTGAGCCGGTCGATGGCTTCCGTGGCGGATTCGGACAGGGTGAGCATGGGTGTTCCGCCTTCCTCCGAAGGGCCGGCCGGGGCCGGTCACGATGGGGTTCTCCGGTCGAGCTCGACGATCCACTCGTGCTGCCAGCGCTTGAGCCGGTGCCGGTCCAGGCCGAGCACGAGCCCGCCGTAGAGCAGAGCCAGCGCCGCGCAGGACCCGGCCCACACGCCGAACCCCGTCAGCACGCCCTCGACCACGGCGGTGCGACGCTCGAGTGGCGGGGGCACGAGGTTGCCGGCGCGGTCCACCCAGATCGGGACCGTTTCCCCCGCGTGGAGCTGCAAGTCGGCGTCGACCTTGGCCACGCGGTAGCCGCCGCCGGGCAGCCGCCAGCGGGCGTCGCGCGGGCTGGGTCCGGCCGGGACGCCGTCGGGTCCGATCGCGGCGTCGTCGGGAGACGCGTCGACGAGCAGCGTCGCGGGAACCTGGTGGCGCGCGGCTGCCTCCTCGGCCGCTTGCCGGCCGCGCTGCGCCGTGGTGCCCGAGCCGAGCCCCACGGCGATGGGCACCGCCACGAGGGCGAGCACCACGAAGACGGCCAGCACCACCGCCTGGAACCGGTCCGACGGCCGCGCCAGGCCGCCGTGCCGGGCGAACAGCGTGCGGCCCATCCGCCTGAACCACTCCGCCGACCCGCTCATCGCACTCACCTCCTGCCGCAACTCGGCCCGCCCCGTCGGGTCCGATGTGGACGGACGAGCGGACGTCGAGGGTCGCACCGCGCGCGCCGGCCACCGGGCGGCGCACTGTCCACACGAGACGTGTGCGGCCCGGGAACGCCGGCTCGCCCTGGAACGTGCCGCCGGACTCGGCGGACCGCCGTTCGAGGTTCGGCAGCCCGCCGCGCGCGACTCCCGGCCGGCAGCCCGGCACTGGTGCCCGGCCCGTCGATCACGAGCCGGTCGGTGAACCGTGCCTGCCCGGACGCGCGAACGGCAACCAGCGAGGTGACCGGTGCGCCGGTCAGCGCGCCGGCGTCCGGGTCCGGCCACGCGGTGCCCCCGTGCGTGTCCTCGGTGCCGGGGAACGCGATCCCATCGGCAGCCGCGAGACCGGCCAACGCCAGGTCGTCGTCGTCGGTGAAGCACTCGCCCGTCTTCTTCTCCGTCAGGGACAAGCGCTCGCGGTGCGCGCCGGCGAACCCCGTGGTGGCCCCGTCTTGGTCCACCGCGGCGAGGGCGCCGCAACCGGCTCCGGCGGGATCCGTTGTGGTGGCGACGACCCGGCGCAGCGTGCGGTCCAGCTCCAGGCCCGGGGAGAACCCGGGGACCGTGGCGAGCAGCGCGTCCATCCGGTCCCGTTCCCCGGCCCGGGCTGTGCCCGGTCTCCGGTCGTCGACGTCCGGCATCCCCCCACTCTGGCACGGAAATCCGGGCCCGGGGTCACCCGTCACCGGCGACCCTTGGACCCGCCACGCGGGACGTTCGGCACTAGCCAGGGTCGGCGGGAGAGCGCGCCGTGGACGGCCGACGTGCCCGAGAGGTCGCACCGTGAAGGCCGGAGTCATACCCGTCGGACGGCTCACCGACCGCCAGGTGCGGGCGGTGCTGGTCGCCGCGACCACACCGCCGCCCTGCACGAGGGGCGCCCGTGGCGGTTCCGCTGCACCCCGGTGTCGATCGAGCTCTACGTCGCGCCGTCGCGCAACGGCCGGCGCGGGCAGCTGCTCGACTGCGGCGCGGCCCTGCTCAACCTTCGGCTCGCGGTGAAAGCCCAGGCTGCCACCCCGACGTGTGGGTGCTGCCCGCTCAGAGCCGGCCCGATCTCCTGGCGGTGGTGCGCCCGCGCGGACTCGAGCCGGTGACGCCGATCGAGCGCCGGCTCGCGGGAGCCATCCGCATCCGCCGCGGCAACGCAGCCCGTTCAACGACCGCGGTCGTGCCGCCGGTGGTGCACCGCGAACTGCGCCGCGCCGCGGAGCTCGAACGCGCGTGGCCCGCCACGATCGGCCCCGAGCACCTTCCCCGGCTGCGCGAAATCCTGCGACGCACGGATTCCAGCGGCTTCGACCTGGCACCCGAACGGTTGCTCGTGGCCGTCGGCTCGCTCCACGACACCCCGCTCGCGCAGCTGCACGCGGGGCAGGCCGTGCAACGCGTGCTGCTCACCGCGACGGTCGCGGGCCAGTCGGCCGCCCACTGGACCGACGTGCTGACCCCGGCGAGCCGCCGCGAGCTGCGCGGCCTGCTCGGCGGCGGGCTGTGGCCGCAGGTCCCGCTGTGCCTCGGCCACGGCGCCCCCGCGCCGGTACCCGAGCGGGCACCGCTGGAAACGGCCCGGCGAGCGCGGTCCGCCCGCCCTCGCCGGGCCGGCCGTGATCAACCGGTGGTGCACCGCCGCTCGTCGTGGAAGGCGGTGACGAGCACGACCGCCTGGGTCCGCCGTTCCACGCCGAGCTTCGCCGGCAGCCGCGACACGTAGTTCTTTACCGTTTTCTCCGCCAGGAACATCCGTTCGGCGATCTGCCGGTTGGTGAGTCCCTCGCCGATGAGATCCAGCAGTACGCGTTCCTGCTCGGTCAGCGCGGCCAGCGGGCCCGGGTTGCGCGCGCCCTCGCGCACCTTCCCCACCGCCGCGGATACCGCGCGTTCGTCGAGCAAGTTGCGCCCGGCGGCCACGCGGCGCACCGCGTCGATGAGCTGCAGCCCCTTGTGTCCGTGATGACGTACCCGTCGGCGCCCGCGAGCACGGCGCCGACCATCGACTCCTCGTCGGTGTAGGACGTGAGCATCAGCCACCGCAGGCCCGGCAGCGTAGCCCGCAGGTCACGGCACAGCCGAACGCCGTCGCCGTCGGGCAGGCGCACGTCGAGCACGGCGACGTCCGGTCGGGAATCCGCGCCAGCGCCTCGGCGGCCGAGGCGGCCTGGCCCGCCACGGTGAGGTCTTCCTCGTCCTCCACGAGATCCGCGACTCCGCGGCGCACCAGTTCGTGGTCGTCGACGAGGAAGACCCTGATCACCCCCGGGCCGGGTCCGTCCACCGGCTCAGCGTACGCATCAGGCAGCCGATTCCAGGGCGAGCAGAACCCGCTTCGCCTCCTCGCCGCCGCGGTAGCGACCGGCACTGCCGTCGGAGCGCACCACGCGGTGACACGGCACGACGAGCGGCACGGGGTTGCGCGCGCACGCAGTGCCGACAGCCCGCACGGCCTTCGGACTGCCCGCTGCGGCCGCGACTTCCGCGTAGCTGCGCGTGCCGCCGTAGGGGATGTCAGCGAGGTGCTGCAGCACTTCGCGCCGGAAGCCCTTCGCCAGCCGGAAGTCCACGTCGACGTCGAACTCGTGCCGGCGACCGGTGAAGTATTCGTCGAGCTCGCGCGCGACCCGGTCGAGCCGCGCGGGGGCAGCGAGGATGCGCGGGCTGATCTCACCGGCGAGCGACTCGAGCACCGCGTCGTGGCCTTCGACGGTGAACGCGACGCGCACCAGGCCGGCACCGGTCGCGGCGAGCAGCAGCGGGCCGACGGGCGAATCGACGGTGCGGTACGCGACGTCGAGCAGTCCTGCGCGGTCCGCCGCGGTCGTGAGCCGCGCGCGCAGGCGCACCTGCGCGGCTTCGTCGGTCGCCGGCAGCGCGGCGAACAGATCGGTGGTCATGGCGCTGCTCCTTCCAGCTCGCCGCGGCGGGACGCCGCCCGCAGCGCCTTCACCCCGTCGGCGGCCGCCCGGCGCGCGGCGGCGGCGGTGCCGCCGGTGATGGCGGCGACCTCCTCGTAGGGGAACCCGCCGAGGTAGTGGTAGGCGACGGCCGCGCGTTGTTTGTCCGGCAACGCGGCGAGCGCGTCCCACAGGTCTCCGTCCCAGTCTTCCGGGCGGCCGGTGCGGCTCGGCTCGTCCGGCGGGTGCTCCACCGGGACCGCGTGCCGGGCACGGGTGCGCGTGATGTCCACGGCCTTGCGGTGCGCGATCGTCACGAGCCACGCCGCGACGTTCGCGTCGGCGGGCAGGTCCGGATAGGCCTTGAGCGCGGACAGGAACGTCTCCGACCACGCGTCCTCGGCGTCGTGCGGGCCCACCACTGCGCGGCAGACCCGCAGCACCATCGCGCCGTGCTCCAGCACGACCTCGTCGAAGGGCCGCACGCCGCGCGCTTTCAGAACAACCTGCCGTCGTCCTCGGCGGGCGGTTCCTCCAGGCTGAGCAGGAACCGCTTGCGCTCGACGCCGCCCGCGTACCCGGTGAGCCCGCCGCTCGCGCCGACCACGCGGTGGCACGGCACGACGATGCTGATCGGGTTCCAGCCGTTCGCGTTGCCCACGGCCTGCGCGGCCCCCGGGTCACCGAGTTCCGCGGCGAGTTCACCGTACGTGCGCTTCTCACCGTAGGGGATCTTCGTGAGCAGGCCCCACACCTTCCGTTCGAAGTTCGACCCGCGCGGCGCCAGCTCGAGGTCGAAGTCCCGCCGCTCGCCGGCGAAGTACTCGGTCAGCTGGCTGATCGCCGCGGCGAAGGTCGGGTCCGTCCCGGCCACCCGCGGTCCCAGGCTCGTCAGGCGCGGTTCGCGCTTGTGGCCGTCGAAGTAGAGCCCCACGAGGGCCGTGCCGTCCGCGACCAGCGTCAGATCGCCCACCGGCGACCCCGCGACCGCGTGCCGAACACCCATGTCCCCGTTCCCTTCTCCTCGCGTCACACCAGGTAGACGCGCGGGCGCGCCGAAGTGTGAGGTCCGCGCGGAACACGACTTCGCCCACCACGGGCCACGATAGCGACGGCGCGGGCTAGCCTCGGTCCCACATCGGCCGCTTGGTGGGGGAGGAACGCATGGGCACCGACCGGAACCTGCTGTCGGCCGGGCAGCTCGTCGCAGCCTTGCGAGCGGGCGAGGTGACGGCGGTCGAGCTGGCGGAGTCGGCCATCGAGCGCATCGCGAAGCACGACGGCGAGATCAACGCGATCTGCGTACGCGATTTCGACCGCGCGCTCGACGCCGCACGGGCGGCCGACGCGGCGCGCGCCCGGGGCGAGGACGGCCTGCTCCTCGGAGTGCCGATGACCGTCAAGGAGTCGTTCAATGTCGCCGGCCTGCCGACCACGTGGGGTTTCCCGCAGTTCGCGGACTTCACGCCGGCCGAGGACGCGCTGGCGGTTGCGCGGCTGAAGGCGGCGGGGGCGGTGGTGCTCGGCAAGACCAACGTGCCACTGGCACTGGGAGATCTGCAGAGCTACAACGACATTTACGGCACCACTGCCAACCCCTGGGACCTCGGCCGCTCGCCGGGCGGTTCGTCGGGCGGTTCGGCGGCCGCACTCGCCGCCGGGTTCGGGGCGCTGTCGATCGGTTCGGACATCGGCGGGTCGCTGCGGACGCCCGCGCACTTCTGCGGCGTCTACGCGCACAAACCGACGTTCCGGCTGGTGCCGGCGCGCGGCCACACCCCGCCGCCCGCTCCCCCGCTGACGGCTGAAGTGGACCTGGGCGTGATCGGGCCGATGGCACGCAGCGCGGCCGACCTCGGGGTGCTGCTCGACGTGCTGGCCGAACCCGATCCGCTCACCCTCGGGGCCGCGTACGAGCTGCGGCTGCCGCCCGCGCGCCACGACCGGCTCGGTGACTTCCGGGTGCTCGTGCTCGCGGACCACCCGGACATCGCGACATCGGCGAGCGTGCGCGCCGGCCTCACGCGGGTCGCCGACGCCCTCACCGGGGCAGGGGCCCGCGTCGACCACGGCAGCCCCGTCGTGCCGGATCTCGGCGAGTCCGCGCGGCTCTACCTGCGCCTGCTGTTCTCCATCTTCGGCGCGAGCTACCCCGCCGAGATCTACGAGCGTTTCGGCGCCCTCGCCGCGAGCCTCGATCCCGCCGACGACAGCCTCGTCGCCGCCCGCGTGCGCGGCGCCCGGCTGAGCCACCGCGACTGGTTCGCCGCCGACCTGGCCCGCGAAGGCCACCGGCACGCCTGGCGCGCGGTGTTCGCCGAGTACGACGCCGTCGTCTGCCCGGTCTCGCCCACGCCCGCGTTCCCGCAGGACCAGTCGCCGCACCAGGACCGGCGCACCATCACGATCGACGGCACCGGACACCCCTACGGCGACCAGCTCGTGTGGGCCGGCCTCGCCACCCTGCCCGGTCTGCCGGCCACGGTCATCCCGACCGGTCCCGACGCCGCCGGCCTGCCCGTCGGCGTCCAGCTCATCGGCCCGATGTACGGCGACCGCACGACGCTGCGGCTGGCGGAACTGCTGGAAGCGGAGCTCGGCGGCTTCACCGCGCCGGACCTCGACGGCCGCTGACCGGCAGCGGGGTCAGCCGGGTGGGGCCATGGCCTCGAAGCCGAGCGCACCGAGCAAGGCGAGCTTCGCGGCGGACTCCGTGCCGGGGCGGGCGGTGCAGACCACGATGCGCAGGTCGCCGTGGCGGCTGGCGAGGACGTCACGGTCGAGGTCGAGGCGGCCGACGTCCGGGTGGTCGACGGTGAGGCCCGCGGGCTGCTGCCCGTCGGCGGGGTGCGAGTCCCACAGCGCGCGGAAGCCGGTGCTGACCGAGGCGAGCCGGCCCAGCAGCGCGGTCAGGTCGGGTTCGCGCGGGTAACGCTCCTGCGCCAGCCGCAGATCGGCGACGAGCGCGTGTTCGAACTCGGCGCGCTCGTCCGGGGTCAGGCGGGTGCGGGTCGGGCGAGCGGCGAAGTGCCGCCACACCGCGTTGCGGTCTTCGTCGCGCGCCGCGGGCTCGCCCATGAGCGCGGCCCACGGCCGGTTCCACGCGATGAGCGTCCACATCGCGTCGTGCACGGCGATCGGGTGGTCGTCGAGCCGTTCGAGCAGGCGCCGCGTGCTCTCCGGCACCAGGCGCGGCACCCGGCCGCCGCCGAGCTCGTGGCCGGCGAGCCGGAACAGCCGTTCCTGCTCAGCGTCCGACAACCGCAGCGCCCGCGCGAGCGCCACGCACACCTGGACGCCCGGCGCGGCCGCCCTGCCCTGCTCCAGCCGCACGACGTGATCGGCCGCGAGCCCGGCGAGCACCGCCAACTCCTCGCGCCGCAGGCCCCTCGCCCGCCGCTGCCCGTGCACCGGCAAGCCGGCCCGGCCGGGTACCAGCCGTTCCCGCCATCCCCGCAACGTCTTCGCGAGCTCGTCCGGGCGGTTCACGGCACCCAGTGTCGCAAACCACCGGCCGCGCGGTACCGCCTCTTTTCTCAAACTTGTGTCATCCCAACGGCGGGCTCCGGGTGCGTACCCGGAGCCCGCGCGCGGCTCAGTGGTTCACAAGCTCAGTTGTTCACAAGCTCAGTGCCGCAGGCCCGCCTGCTTGAGCAGCGGCATGACTTCGTCGCCGAAGTACTTGAGCTCCTCGTTGTAGTCGACCAGGCCGAAGATCATGCCCTCCATGCCCGCGTCGTTGAGCCGGCCGAGTTCTTCGGTGACCTGCTCGGGCGTACCGACGATCGGGTAACCGCCCCAGCCGGCGATGAAGCGCTCCTGCATCTTCTTGACGGCGTGGTCGAACGACTGGCTCGCGCCGGAACCGGCGATCTTGATGACGTTGCCCGCGGCACCCCAGTCGCCCTCGTCGACGACCTGCTGGAACGCCCGCTTGGCCTCGGCTTCGGTGTCGCGGCACACGACGAGGCCATACGTCATCACCTTGATGTCGCGCCGGTAGTCGTCGCGGGCCTTCGCCTTGACCTTGTCCGTGTAGGCCTTGATGTTCTCGAGCGTGTCGAGCGAGGCGAAGTTGATGTCCACGTTGCGCGCGGAGAATTCGATCCCCGCGGGCGAGTTGCCCGCGTTGAGCAGTGCCGGGCGCGGCCCCTGGTGCGGCTTGGGGTAGGCCTCGACGTCGTGTCCCTGGAAGTACTTCGAGGCGACGTCGAACGAGCCGGGTTCGGTCCACAGCCGGATCGCGTAGTCGAGCCACTCCTGGCCGAACGCGTAGCGCTCGTCGTGTTCGCGCTGCTCGCCACCGAACATCTCCATCTCCGGCGGCACCCAGCCCATCACGAGGTTGAGCGCGAAACGGCCGCCGGAGATGTGGTCGATCGTGGTGGCGGCCTTCGCCGCAACGATCGGGTGCACCGTCGGCAGGTGCGACGTCGACGCGATGGCGATCCGCTCCGTCGCCTCGGCGAGCCCGGCGGCCCACGCGTAGGTCTCGAAGCAGTTGCCGTTGAAGTTGGTCGAACCGCCGAAGCCCTTCCAGCGGGCCACGGGCACCAGTACGTCGAAGCCGAGCGCATCGGCGCGCTGCGCGATCTCGCGCGTGTGCTCCCAGGTGATCTTGTAGGAGCTGGGGGCGTGGCTCATGATCAGCCCGTAGGAGCAGTTGGTGCCGAACAGGCCGAGCTTCATCTTCTGGTCGCCGAACAGCGGGTTGGTCAGCGTGCGGTCGGCCAGCGGCCGCGTCTCGTCGGCGGGACGCGGGTCGGTCGGGGCGAGGCCGAGGCGCTCGTTCGCGGTCATCGTCACGGGGTGTCTCCTTCGCGGGGTGTGGGGTGCTCAGCCGAGCTGGAACGGGTCTCGGGTGCCGCCGGTGAGCTCGACGAACACGGACTTGTTCTCCGTGTACTCGTGCACGGCGTCGATGCCGTTCTCACGGCCGATGCCACTGGCGCCGAAGCCGCCGAAGGGCATGTTCGGCGCGATCACGCGGTAGGCGTTGATCCACACGGTGCCCGCGCGAAGCTTCGCGGCGACGCGGTGGGCGCGGTGCACGTCCTTCGTCCAGACCGCGCCGGCCAGGCCGTAGGGGGTGTCGTTGGCAAGCTTCACGGCCTCGTCCTCGTCGCGGAACGGGTAGACCGCCAGCACGGGGCCGAACACCTCTTCGCGGACGATCGTGTGCTCGGCGGTCACGCCGGTGACCACGGTCGGTTTCACGAACAGGCCGCCGCGTTCGGCGTCGGGCTCGCCGCCGCACGCGAACGTCGCGCCCTCCGCGGCCGCGCCGCGCAGGTAACCGAGCACCTTCTCGTACTGCGGCCGGTTGGCGACCGGGCCCATCTCGGTGGCGGTCGCCGTCGGGTCACCGAGCTTGATGGCATCGGCGCGCGCGACGATCTTCTCGACGAGCGCGTCGTGGACATCGGCGTGCACGATCAGGCGCGAGCCGGCCATGCACGTCTGCCCGGTCGCCGCGAACACGCCCGCGACCAGGCCGTTGGCGGCGGCGTCGAGGTCGGCGTCGGCGAAGACGACTTGCGGCGACTTCCCGCCGAGCTCGAGCGTCACGCGGTTGAAGTTCGTGACGGCGGCCTGCGCGACCTTCGCCCCGGTGGCGGAGGAGCCGGTGAACGCGACCTTGTCGAGCCCCGGGTGCTTCGCGAGCGCCTCGCCGGTGCTGCGGTCCCAGCCGGTGACGACGTTGAGCACGCCGGCCGGCAGCCCGGCTTCGTGCAGCACCTGCGCGAACGCCACGGTGGAGGCCGGCGCGTGCTCCGACGGCTTGACGACCATCGTGCAGCCGGCGGCGAGCGCCGGCGCCAGCTTGAACGTCAGCAGCAGCAGCGGCGAATTCCACGGCGTGATGGCGCCGACGACCCCCACCGGTTCGCGGCGGGTGTACCCGAAGTAGTTCGGGTTGACCGGCGGGACCGTGCGGCCCTCGAGCTTGTCGGCCAGGCCGGAGAAGTAGTAGTACCACTGCGGCAGGCTGTTCAGCTGGCCCAGCATCTCGCGCAGCAACTTGCCCGAGTCGTTGACCTCGAGGCGCGCCAGGCGCTCGGCGTTGGCGGCGATCGCGTCACCGCAGCGGCGCATGATCGCGGCGCGCTGGAAGCCGGTCAGGCCGCCCCACTCGCCGTCGAACGCGGCGCGGGCGGACGCGACGGCCACGTCGACGTCCTCGGCGGACCCGTCGGCGAGGCGGGCCCACGGCTGCCCGGTGTAGGGGTTCTGCGACTCGAAGGTCCGCCCTGAGCGAGCGTCGACGGACTCGCCGTGGATGAACAGCTTCAGGTCCTCGAGCTGAGGCGCTGAGGTGGTCGTCATCGACCTCTCCTTCGTCGGTGCGGGATGTCGGCAGACGCTAGGGACGGGACCAGGGCCGCCGATATCCGTGGGCGGCAGCGCGGGAGCCGCTCAGCGCGAAGCGCGCACCGCCGCACTCAGCGGATGGCGCGGTGCGCTGTCGGGCTAGTAAGGGCTGCCGCGGCCGCCTAGGGTCGAGCCGCGTGGCTCACGGCCTCCCCCGCGAGGCCCGGCCGACGACTGTCGACACGAGGAGGTGTCGGATGGCCGCCCGTCCCGAGGACGTCCCGCCCGAGGCCCAGGCCCGCCTCTCGCGGTTCCCCGTGCTGGGCACCCGTGACCTGGAAGAGGCGCGGGACGCGGTCACGCGGATCTACCTCGACCACGACCTCACGGTGCCCGGCGACCGGCTCGACATGACGCTCAACGCGACCGCCGACCGGATGTTCACGATCGGTTACCTCAGCTACGCCGCGTGCGCGAAGCTGGTGATGCCGCCGACGGAGGACTGCTACCACGTGAACCTGACGCTGGGCGGGCGCACCGACGCCGACCGCAGCGACGGCGGCCGCGCCACGACCCGTGCACGGACCAGCGGCGTCGTGCTGCTGCCCGACCAGCGCAACACCGTGCGCTGGTCACCCGACGCGGAGCAGCTCATCCTCAAGATCCCGCGCCGCAGCCTCGAGACCCACCTGGCCGAGCACCTCAACCGGCCCGTGGCCGAGGTGCTGGAGTTCGGCTTCGGCGTCGATCTGACCACCCCGGCCGGCAGCACCCTGCTGGCCTCGGTGGAGTTCTTCGCCCGCGAACTCGACCGGCCCGGCGGCCTCGCGGAGATGCCGATCGCGCGCGAGCAGCTCGAGGCGTTCGTGATGACGCAGCTGCTGCACGCCGGACGCCACCAGTTCAGCGACGACCTCACCGCGCCCGGCGATCCCGTGCGCCAGAGCCGCCTCGGGCCGGTCATCGAATACATGGAGTGCCACGCCGACGAGCCGCTCACACCGCAGGAGCTGGCGCGGGTCGGGTGCATGAGCGTGCGCACGCTGCACGCCACGTTCCAGCAGGTGCTCGGCGAGTCGCCGATGAACCACCTGCGCCGCATCCGGCTCGACCACGTGCGGGCCGAGCTCCTGCGCGGCGACCCGGCGCAGACGCGCGTCACCGACGTCGCGCTGCGGTGGGGGTTCTTCCACCAGAGCCGGTTCGCGCAGCAGTACCGGGAACGGTTCGGCGAGCTGCCGCGCGAGACGCTGCGGGCGGTGTCGGCCTGATCAGCCCGCCGTGCTGCCGTAGGCACCGCGGTGGAACAGCAGCGGCGCCCGCGACGCGTCGGCGCCGAGCGCGTGCACGCGGGCGGCGACGATCGTGTGGTCGCCGCCGGCGTACTCGTGCTCCAGCGTGCAGTCGAGCCACGCCGTGACGCCGTCGAGGATCGGCGCGCCCGACGGAGCCGGACGCCACTGGACGCCCGCGTACTTGTCCGTGCCCGAGCGGGCGAACGCGGTGCTGAGCCCGGCGTGGTCGCCGGCGAGGACGTTGACGCAGAACCGGCCCGCCGCGCGGATCTTCGGCCAGCTCGTGGACGAGCGCGCCGGCGCGAACGACACCAGCGGCGGGTCGAGCGAGAGCGAGCTGAACGACTGGCAGGTGAAGCCGGCGGGCCCGGTGTTCGCGGCGGCGGTGACGACCACGACGCCGGAGGCGAAGTGTCCGAGGACCTCCCGCATGCGCCTGGGCTCGACCTGCTGCGGCTCGGTGGGTGTCCAGTTGTCCATGCGCCGCAACGGTAAGCACGCCGGGCCGGCGGCGACAGCCGCGCACCGCGGCCGAATAGCCGCCGCGCGAAGCGCGTCGCACAACGGACATTCGCGTGCGGGCAGCGGATATCTCCACCGTGGCCGCACTCGTACCGTCACGGCGAACCGATCCCGATCCGAGGAGCCAGCGATGACCCGACCCGGGCTTCCGTCGACCCTCGCGGTGCAGCGGGCCGTCGCGGCGCTCGCGGCGGGACGCATGGTCGTGGTGACCGATGCGGCCGACCGCGAGAACGAGGGCGACCTGGTCCTGCCCGCAGCCGCGGCGGATGCGGACGACATCGCCTTCGTGGTGCGGCACACCACCGGCATCGTGTGCGCGCCGATGACCGGCGAACGCGCGGACGCCTTGCGGCTGCCCCCGATGGTCGAGGACAACACCGACGCCCACGGCACCGCGTTCACCGTCACCGTCGACCACGTGGCGAGCGGCACCGGGGTGTCGGCCGCGGACCGCGCCACCACGTTGCGCGCGCTCGCCGCTCCCGGCACCCGGCCCGGTGAACTGCGGCGGCCGGGGCACGTGTTCCCGCTGCGCGCGCGGGACGGCGGGGTGCTCGTGCGCGCCGGCCACACCGAGGCCGCCGTGGACCTGCTGCGCCTGGCGGGGCGGGAACCCGTGGGCGTGATCGGCGAACTCGTCTCCCCCGACGGGTCGATGTGCCGCGGCGAGCGCCTGGCGGCGTTCGCCGCCGAGCACGACCTGCCCGTGCTCGCGATCGCGGACCTCGTGCGCTACCGGCGCGCCACCGAGCGGTTCGTGGAGCACGTCGCGACGTCCGCGATGCCGACCGTCTTCGGCGAGTTCCGCGCCGTCGCCTACCGCTCCACCATCGACGGCATCGACCACCTCGCCCTCGTGCACGGCGACGCGGCCGCCGCGAGCCGCAGCACACGGGGAGCCCTCGTCCGCGTGCACAGCGAGTGCCTCACGGGCGACATCGTGGGGTCGCTGCGCTGCGACTGCGGGGCCCAGCTGGAGCAGGCACTGCGCGCGATCACGGCGGAGGGCGCGGGGGCCGTGGTCTACCTGCGCGGCCACGAGGGCCGCGGAATCGGGCTGGCGCACAAGATCCGCGCCTACGCCCTGCAGGAGACCGGCCTCGACACCGTCGACGCCAACACCGCCCAGGGCCTGCCCGTCGACTCCCGCTCGTACGGAGTCGGCGCCCAGATCCTCGCCGACCTCGGCATCACGCGCCTGCGCCTGATCACCAACAACCCCGCCAAGTACGGCGGCCTCGACGGCTACGGCCTGGAGATCACCGGCCGCGTCAGCCTCCCGGCCGCGGCGACACCGCACAACCTGCGCTACCTCCGGACGAAACAGCAGCGGCTCGGGCACACGCTGACGGTCGACGAGAGCACCGGCTGACCGGCGCCTCCGTGGTCCTTTGTGGACGCGGCGAGGTCACGCCGATCCGAGGCCGCTGAGCACCGCCCGGACGTCGGGGCGGCGGCCGGTGCCCAGGCGCGTCACCGCGTACACCTTGCGGGACATGGGATTCGCCAGAGGGTGCAGGCCCACCGGGGCGGGGGCCTCCGGCAGCGCCAGGCGCGGAATCAGCGCGACACCCGCCCCGCAGCCACGAGTGCGATCAGCACGGAGAAATCGGTGGCCTCGGCGACCACGTCGGGCACGAAACCGGCCGCGCCGCACGCGCGCTGGCTCATCTCGTGGCACGAGGCCTCCTTCGACGACACCAGCCACGGTGCGGCCGAGAACCGCGCCAGCCGTACCATCGGGCCCGCGTGGGGTTACACGCGCGTGGCAGACCTGCCCGGCGCGGCCGGTCCGCTAGCTGCGGTGGCGGCGGTCGCGGCCGGGTTCGCGATCGCACTGGCGCTGCAAATGGTCCGCGACGTCCTGCGCCGCGGCCGGGTGCCGCGCGGTCTCCTGTGTTACGGCGCGTTCCTGGTGCTCGCCCTGCTGATCGACAACCCGCTGGTGCTGATGGGGATCGCGGTGGTGGCCGCGCTCGTGGCGCCGCACATCTTCAACACCGGCCACAGTGGACAGTCCGAGGACGGGGAGGGTGCACCCGGCGATGCGGATTGACCAGCTCTTCGTCGCGGTCCCGCCGAACCCGAGCCTGCTCGGCTTCGGCGGCCTCGGCTCGCTGCCGGTGCTGCGCGGCCGGCTCACCGCCGCCGGCGTCTCCCCCGACGCGCTGATCCTGCATTCGCTCGCCGTCGGCAACATCAGCCCCGGCCCCAACGGGCTCTACCTCGTGGTGATCGGCTACTTCCTCCACGGCCCGCTGGGCGCCCTGGGCGGCGTTCACGGCCGTGCTGCTGCCGCCGATGCTCGTGCTCGTGCTGGCACGCGTGCGGTCCCGGCTGGTCCACAACAGACGGTTCCACGCCGTGCTGCACTCGCTGAGCCTCATGGTCATCGCCCTGCCCACCGTGTCCAGCGGCTCCCTCGCGGTCCACGCGACCACCGGCTGGGTCACCGGCGCCCTCGTCGCGGCGGGCACCGGACTCCTGCGCACGCGGGTGCCGTCACTGGTGGGCGTACTGCTCGCGGTGGGCGTCGGGTTCTTCCTTTCCTGACCGCGAATTCAGCGCCCAGGACCACCGCGGCCACGCCCACTGCCGCCGTCGTCCGGACCACGCCCGCTGCTGTCGCCGGAGCCGTGGTCGCCGCCGTCATCGCCGCCGGGTTCCGGAGCGCGGGTGGCCGCGGAGGTGTGCGGGGTGTCGTCCGACGGGGCGGTGGCGACCGCGGTGACCGGGGACGGCGGCGGGATCCAGAGCGGGGCCGGTGCGCCGGCCGTGCCGCCCGGCTCGACGAGGGACCACACCGCGCTGCCACCCCAGACGATCCCGGCCGCGGCTCCGGCGGCCACGATCGCGCCGGCGAGGGCACCCACGACCTGGCGGCCGCGGCGAGGGCCTCGCGGGCCGGCGTCGGCGCTGGTCTCGAAGACCACGGGCCGCGGGTCGGGGACGTCGGTCATGCCGTCATCGTCGCGGCCGCAGCCGCCGGGCGCCACTGTCCGGAAGTCCTAGCACCCCTCCCGGAATTGATCGCTGTCGTGAAATTGATCACCGTGCCGTTGTGCCCAGAGGGCCGCCTGCGTGCGGTCGGTGACGCCGAGGCGCTGGTATACGTTCGTCAGGTGCGCCTTCACCGTCCGCTCGCTGATGCCGAGCCGGCGCGCGATGGATTTGTTCGGCAGCCCGTCACCGACCATGCGCAGGACCTCGCGTTCGCGGGCGGTGAGCTGCGCGGCGGGCCGGGCGGCCCGCCGGTCGCTGAGCAGGACACGCGCCGCCTTCGGGTCCAGGGGCGAGCCACCGGCCACGACCTCGCGGATGCCGGCCAGGATCACCTCCGGCTCACTGTGCTTGAGCAGGTAGCCTTCGGCGCCGGCGCGCAGCGCGTCGAGGATCCGTGTCCGGTCGGAAAACGAGGTCAGCACCAGCACGTGCGCCGCGGGGTTCGCCGCGACGATCCGCGCGGTGGCCGCGGCCCCGTCGGTGCCGGGCATCGACAGGTCCATCAGCACGACGTCGGGGCTGAGCTGCGCCGCGAGCGCCACGGCCTCCTCGCCGTCACCGGCGGAGCCGACGAGCTCCAGGTCGCCGGCCGTGATCAGCAGCTGCGCGAGGCCAGTCCGCACGATGGCGTGGTCGTCGGCGATCAGCACGCGGATCATGTCAGGGGTACCTCCGCCTCCACCCGCGTGCCGCGTCCCGGCGCGGCCCGCACCGACAGCCTGCCACCCGCCTCGGCCACCAGGTCGCCGACGGCGCGCAGCCCGAAGTGCCCGTCCCGTACCTGCTCGCTCAGCCGGTCACCGTCGAACCCCCGGCCGTCGTCGTCGATCACCAGCGTGGCCGAAGGACCTTCGCGTGTCACGCGCACGAGCACCGTCCGCGCCCGGCTGTGGGTGACGACGTTGCACAGCACCTCCTGCGCAGTGCGGAACAACAGCGCCGACGACGCAGGCGGCAGAGTGTCGGCCTCGTCCGCGTCCAGGTGCACGGCCACCCCGGCGCGTTCGAGGCCCGCCGCCAGTTCGGCGAGCGCGGGCAAGAGCCCCTCCTCGGCGAGGTTCGGCGGGTAGATGTCCACCAGCAGCGACCGCAGCTGCCCGACGCTCGAGCGCAGCCGGGTCGCGGCGTCGGCGATCACCTCGGCGCGCTGCCCGTCGCCCGGGGTGCCGAGCCGCGCGGCGTCCAGGCCGAACGTGAGGCCCGAGAGGTCCTGCACGATGCCGTCGTGCAGATCGCGCGCGATGCGGCGGCGCTCGGCGTCGGACGCTTCGACGGCGTGCTGCAGCAGGCGTTCCCGCTCGCGCTGCTGCCGGCGCACGCGCCGCGCGAGTGACCACGCGAACGGGATCTGCACCACCTCCAGCACCGCGAGCGCGCCCAAGGAGGGTGGCGCGAACCGCGCCCACGCGGCCTGCCCGGCCTCCGTCACGGCGTCGTAGCGGTAGTAGGCCTCGAACAGCAGCGGCGTCCCGTCGACCGCGCGGATGCCGACGTGGACCTCCAGCAGCTTCCCGAACGACCTCTCGAGCCGGTTCTCGGGCCGGGTCAGGTCACTGATCTCGGACACGCCCGCCTGCGCCCGCAGCGCTTCGATCTCCTCGGGGCCGAGCGGGTAACGCTCGCCGATGAGCGCGGAAGCGTCGGAGTAGAGGATCGTGCCGTCGGCGGCCCAGACCTTCACGCGCACCAGCGAGCCCTGCAGCACGTAGCGGCGGAGCGCGGCGTCGAACGCGGTCAGCGCCGCCGGGTCGCGGTCCACCACGGCCGCGTCGAGGCGCGGTTCGACCACCCCGCGGGCCGCGACGGACGTGGTCTGTACCGCCGACTGCGTGGCCTGGACCGCGCCGGCTTCCCTCGCGAGGTAAGCGATGAGCCCCGCGAGCGCCGTCAGCACCACCACTCCGGCGATGGTGAACCGGGCCAGCAACCCGGCCGTGGACGTGCTCCGCACCGGCGCCATGGGAGCACGGTATCGGCCGGGACGTCCCGTTCGGCCCTGCCTCACCGGGCACGTCCGAAGGTCCAGTGGCGCCCCTCCCCCGGCGCTCACCGGGCGCAGCGGACCGTGCGCTCAGCGAGGGATCCGGTCGGCGTAGCGGGAACTACGCCGTTTCGTGGCCCAGTCGTTGCGCCGGTTCGAGGCCCTGCGCGGACCGTTCGCCAGACCATTCGCGGCGGTGATTGCCCAGCGTAACGGCCGGAAGTGGGCGGTCTGCCCCGGTTTCGGCCTGGTCGTGAACGTCTCTAAATGAGACTCCGCGTTTCCGGGGACAGCGGTATACCGAGCGATGTGCCACCGCGACGACCAGGCACAGTCCGGATGCCCAGCCAGGGAGCCCGCACATGACCACCCTCGATGCCAGTGCCGAAAGTGTTCCTCGAGTACCCGCTCAGCACACCGCGGAGGCCGCGCCCGAAGCGGCCCCGGCGGCCGACCCGATGATGGTCGGACTGCCCAGTTTCGTCGTCGGATCCGTCGCGCTCGGACTCGTGCTCATCGGGTACGTGCCCGCCGCCGCGGTCGGCGCCTCACTCGCCATCATCATCGCGGCGACCGGCCTCGGTCTGCTCGTCGCGACCATCTGGGCCGCCTCACTGGGCCAGAGCGCGGTGGCAGGCGTGTTCGCCATCTTCGCCGGGTTCTGGCTGAGCTACGCCCTGCTCGTGCTCGGCCTCACCCACGTGTGGTTCGCCATCGCCGTCGAAGCCGCCATCCACACCCAAGGGGTCTTCCTGATCTCGTGGCTGGTCATCGTCGGCATGCTGACGCTCGCGACGCTGCGGCTGCCCGTCGCGTACACAGCGCTGTTCGCGCTGATCGAGGTCGCGCTCGCGCTCGTGCTGGCCGGCACCCTCAACGGGTCGGCCGACCTCCTCATGGCCGGCGGCATCGTCGTGCTCGTGTTCGCCGCCGTCGGGGTGTACCTGTTCTTCAGCTCGGCCTCGACGGCCACCGGAGGGAAAGCACTCCCGCTCGGGCCGCCGCTGATCCACTGAGCGAAGTGCGTCACAAGTGCCCCGGAGTCCGCGACTCCGGGGCACTTCCACGCGTGTGGCGTGCGACGATCGCGGTCCCGGCCACGAGACACGCAGTCACGACAGGAGGACCATGTCCGACGGTTTCCGCGACATCCCGACCACCACGCTCGCCGATCTGTTGAACCGCGGCCAGGTGCTGGACCTGGGCATCCGCCCGCTGTGGGGACCGCCGGTACCGCGGGTGGCCGGACCGGCCTACACCGTGCGGTGCCCGGCCGGGGACAACCTGATGCTCCACGCGGCCATCCACCGCGCCGAGCCGGGCTCGGTCGTCGTCGTGGAGTCCGGCGACCTGGACTACGCGCTGGCGGGTGGCAACGTCTGCGCCGTGGCCCAGCGCCGCGGCATCGCCGCGTTCGTGCTCGATGGCGTGATCCGCGACGTCGAAGAAGTGCGCGAACTGGGCTTCCCCGTGTTCGCTCGCGGGGTCGTCCCGATCCCGGGCACCAAGGGGGCCGTGGCACCGCTGGGCGAGCCGGTGCGCTGCGGTGGCGTCACGGTGCACGCCGGCGACGTCGTGACCGCCGACGAGGAGGGCATCGTCGTGACCCCCGCCGCCGACGCCGAGCGGATCCTGCTCGCCGCGCAGGCCCGCCTCGCCAAGGAGGCCGAGCAGTCGCTCGGCGAGTGGGAGGCCGAGCACGCGGCCAAGATCGACGGGATCCTGCAGGACCTGGGTTTCGCGGGCTGACCCGCCGCGCCTCGACCGTCGTGAGTGGACGGTCGAGGCGCGGCTTCCCCGTCAGGGGTAGGACTTCAGCATCGCCAGCCCGGTGACGGCGTCGGACGGGCCGCCCGTGTCGTTCACGACGTGGGCGATCGTGCCCTGCCCGCCGCCGAGGGAGAACGTGATCATGCTGTGGAACCGAACTCCCGGCCGGCGGGGCGCGGCGATCGCGCGGTCGGAGACGATCGTGCGGTCCGCGGCGAAGATGCAGTAGCTGCCGAGGCCCCACGCTTCGTGCGTGCGCACGCGGTCACCCACCGCGTACGCCGGGAAGCCCCGGTGGGTCCCGTCCATCCACGCGGCCTGCTCCGGCGGGTCGTAGGGCATCTCGTTCTGGAAGAAGTACGTGCGCCCGCCTTCGCCGTTCCACTGCACCTGGGCCTTCTGGTGGTGC
Organism: Amycolatopsis sp. FDAARGOS 1241; assembly: GCF_016889705.1. Taxonomy (NCBI): domain Bacteria; kingdom Bacillati; phylum Actinomycetota; class Actinomycetes; order Pseudonocardiales; family Pseudonocardiaceae; genus Amycolatopsis; species Amycolatopsis sp. FDAARGOS 1241. The sequence continues at coordinate 3,268,048 of NZ_CP069526.1, read as the reverse complement.
TCGACGAACAGCCCGTACGCGAGCACCCCGGAGCCGATCACGACCAGGCCCACATCGGAGGTGTTGGCGGTCCAGCCGACGCCGGTGCCGTGGTCGGCTCGCCAGAGCCACATGTTGTCGATCAGCACGTCGTTGCTGTTCACCAGCACGCAGCGCTTGGCCTTGCCCACCCCGGCGCCGCCGACCCGGACGAACACGTCGTGCATCGAGCTGGGGTTGTGCGCGTGGGAGCGGCGGGAGCCGTCCGGGCCGAAGCGGACGAGCGGGTCGGACGCCACCGGGCCGGCGTCGACGAGGAGTCCGGCCACGCGCACGCCGTCGACGTCGTCGACGTCGAGCGCGGTCACGCCGTTGTCCGGGATCAGCGTGGCGTAGCCGAGGCCGAGCACGACGGTGTTCGCGCGCGTGACCTTCAGCGGCTGGTCGACGTGGTAGATCCCGGGCGTGAGCAGCAGGTGCTTGCCCTGCGTCAGCGCGGCGTTGAGCTCGGCCGCGGTCTCGCCGGGCTTGGCGAGGTGGAAGTCGCCGATCGGCAGCGACGTGCCGTCGGGACGGCGCGCCTCCCAGCTGGTGGCCCGCGTGTCCGTGCGGACGGCCGGAACGAAGACCTGGTACGCCCCGTCGGCGTCCACGTACAGGAACGGCTTCTCGCAGATCACCGGTGTGTCCGCCACGTTCGTGCAAGGCGGGGTCGGGAACGTCGTAGCCGGCGCACCGGGCGTGCCGACGAACACGAAGTTCCAGTTCGAGCCCACCCACGAGCCGAGCACCGAATTGCGCGTGAGCCACTGCTGCTGGGTGCCGGAGTTGACCTGGCCCGTGATCTGGCAGTCGGCGATGAAGCCGCCGCTGGAGTAGCCGCCGTCGGACAGCTTCAGGTCACCGAGCAGGTAGATGCGCCGGTAGTAGGTGGCCTGCGAGACGGCCCAGGTGTCGACCCCGCTCTTGGGCACGGCGTTGAGGTTCTCCGCGCCGCGCCAGAAGTTCACGAGCGTCCCGTTTCCGTGCGCGTCGCCCTCCACGCCCAGCGAGCCGGTGATGCTCGCACCGCTCGGCTGCAGGCCGAGGCCTGCGACCTGGGTGTAGTAGCCGAGCTTGACGTCGACGGAGTAGGCGCCGGGTTTGAACAGCAGCGCGTAGCGGCCGGTGCCGAACTGGCTGCCGCGCTGCTGCGCGTAGACGGCGTCGAGGGTGGCCTGGATGTTCGCCGCGCCGGTGGCGGAGTCGAAGACGTGCACGTGCGGGCCGAAGTCCGGCTGGCCGGCGGCGTGGGTGGCGGGTGGCGGGGCCTTCGGGGTCTGCCGGGTCTGCTGGGTCTGCTGCGGCGTCGCGGTCGCTTCGGGGGCGAGCGCGAGCCCCGACGTCGCGGCGAGCGCGGCGCCGGAACCGAGGGCCAGGAAGCTTCTCCTCGCGAGAGTCTGATCGGGGTGCTCGGACAACGGGGGACCTTCCTTTCGACACGACACGACACGTGGCGGCGTGTGCGGCCGAGGAATCCAAGGGACACCGACATTTCCGAGCCGGGCTCACCGGTGTCAAGGCGGCCCCGATGACCGGGACAGCCGAAAGTTGCGAACCCGTCGCCCACGGTGTTACCGCGCAAAGGCGACACCTTGCGGGAACGGCTAGGGTCGGAAGCGGGGACCGCGATGGAGGAGCAAGCCCATGACCACGAACCAGCCCGGCGGCCAGGAACCCCTGGACGCCGAGATCGTCGAGAACCCGGCCGCCCCGCTCGCCCCGGGCGGCGCACCCGAGGTGCCCGAGCCCGACTACAGCGAGCGCGGCGTGCCGTCGTTCGACTACGTGCGCGACCGCATCGAGAACCGCTACAACACGTCGGTGGGCGCGCAGGAGCTCGCGGGCATCGGCGGCCCGGAGACCCTCGAGTCGCTCGACAAGAAAATCGAGGAGCGGGACCAGAAGGCGAAGGACAAGCTCGCCGAAATCCGGCGCGCGATGCGCAAGGAGTGAACCCCACCGTCCCTTGTGGACGGCGAGGAGGACCGGCCCGGCACCACGTCGGCGATCGGGTTCGTGCGGCGTGCGACACGAACGCCGCCGCGTGCCGGAGCACCGCCGGCTGCGGGAGGCGCTCGCGCGCCGGGCGGCCGGTGTGCCCGCAGCCGTCGCGCTGATGAACGCCACGAGCACCGCAACCGCCGCCGCGGGCGCGGTTCCCGATCGCACACCGCGGGGCGCGATCGGTCCCGCCGGCCGCCGGCGCGTGCTTGGATCACCGGCATGGCTACCTCCGTGCGCGTTCCCGGTCTGGTCCTGACCGAACACGAGTTCTCCGTCCCGCTCGACCACAGCCGGCCCGACGGTGAGCAGCTCACCGTCTTCGCGCGGGAGGTCGCCGCACCCGACGGGCAGGACCGGCCGTTCCTGGTGTTCCTGCAGGGCGGGCCGGGCCAGGAGGCGCCGCGGCCGGTGAAGGGCGCACCCGGCTGGCTGCCGCGGGCGCTGCGGGACTACCGCGTGCTGATGCTGGACCAGCGCGGCACCGGCCGCTCGGCGCCCGTCGGCGTACTGCCCGGCCGCACGCCCGCCGAACAAGCCGAGTACTTGGCGCACTTCCGCGCCGACTCGATCGTGCGCGACGCCGAGCTGATCCGCGCGCGACTGGGGGTGGACCGGTGGAGCGTGCTGGGCCAGTCGTTCGGCGGGTTCTGCGCGCTGACCTACCTCTCGCACACGCCCCAGGGCCTGCGCGAAGCGTTCTTCACCGGTGGCCTCCCGCCGGTGAAGCGGCACCCCGACGAGGTCTACACCGCGACGTTCGAGACGCTCCTGGAGCGCAACCGCCGCTACTACGAGCGCTACCCCGCCGACCGTGAACGCGTGCGCGCGCTGCACCCGCGCCTGGCGGCCGGCGAGATCTCGCTCCCCGACGGCACCTCCCTCAACCCGCGGCTGTTCCGGCAGCTCGGCAACGTGCTCGGTTCCAGCGAGGGCGCCGAGACGTTGCACTACCTGCTCGAACGCGACCCGGAGTCGCCGGCCTTCGCCCACGACGTCGCCGCCATGCTTCCGTTTTCCGCGCGCAACCCGCTCTACGCCGTGATCCACGAGGCGTGTTACGCCGACGGCCACGCCACGCGCTGGTCGGCCGAGCGCGTGCGCCCGGCCCTCTATGACGAGGACGTCACGCTCTTCACGGGTGAGCACGTGTTCCCGTCGGTGTTCACCGACCTGCCCGGATTGGCGCCGCTGCGAGAGGCGGCCGAGCTGCTCGCCGAGCGCGAATGGCCGCGGCTGTACGACGAGGACGCGCTGCGCCGCTGTGACGTGCCGTGCGCGGCGGCGATCTACACCGAAGACGCCTACGTCGACCGCCGGTTCTCCGAGGAGACCGCGCGGCTGATTCCCTCGATGCTGCCGTGGGTGACTAACGAATACGAGCACAACGGGCTGCGCGCGGCCGGGGAGCACGTGCTCGGGCGGCTGATCGACCTCGCCCGCGGGGCCGCCTGAGGCGACCGGAAAAGAAGTGCCGGATGCCGCGCGGAATTGGTGATCGTGTTACGATCGGTTTTGTTATCACGTGAACCACTTCGTTATCAGGTCGTTTCCCGGCGCGGCAACCGAGCAATTCCATCGCTCCGTAAAACCGGGCCGTTACCGGATTCAGGCGTGGTTTTTCCCACCCTCGGACAATTTCCCTTTTCTCGGTGGTTGCGGCAGAATCCCGCCATTGCCCAACGCCGGGCACAGTTCGAGTGGGGAGTTCTCCGTGAAGAAACCGCTGGGCCGAATCGCGGGCGCCGTGCTCGCCGGTGCCGCCCTCACGATCGCGTCCGCGCCGGCTGCTTTCGCGCAGGACGACCCATCCGCACCGGCCGAGACCACGGTGACGTCGGAGACCACGACGGACCCGGCGACGCCCACCACGTCGGAGACGAGCCCGTCGGACCCGCCCACCACCGACTCGGGCACCCCGGCGCCCGGCGCGCCGCCGAGCGAATCGTCGAGCGCGCCCGCCGGGACGTCGCCTCGCGACCCACAGGTGCAGACCACCGACGCCCAGCACGCCCCGGCCGCGCGGAACGGGCTCGCGCAGAACGAGAGTGACGCCGGAACGTCCGATGAGGACCAGCAGGACGCCGACGAGACGTCCGGCAGCGCGGAACCCGGCGACGGGTACACGGACAACGTCGGCCACGGGTTCGTCGGCCTCGGCGGCGAAGGCGTGCTGGTGATCGCGTGCGCGCAGGGTGCGCCCGGCAACCTCGCCACGCTCGGGCTGACCGTCACCGCCGGTCCGGACCAGGACGGCGCCGACGGCCGCTACTGGAACTACGACGTGCGCGTGACCGACGGCTACACCGGCACCACGGCCCCCTTCAGCTGGACCTGCGGGACCGAGGAAGGCCACGGTGACGTGACCTTCGAGCAGGAGCAACCGCCCACTTCGGACGCTCCCACCCCGAGCGACACGCCGACCGGCACCAGCTCGCCCGAGGACACCGGCTCGCCGGTTTCCCCGGACAGCCCCGCGACATCGGCGACCGCGCCCGGCAGCACCGCCTCCACCACCAGCGGTTCGGCGCGGAGCACCACGCGACCGACGGTCCAGGTCCGGTACGCACCGCAGGGTGGCGTCGAGACCGGGTTCGGCGGCACGGCCCGGTTCTGGTCCTGAGCCGATGACGACCAAGTTTCGCCGCGCCGCCACGGCCGCCGCCACGCTCGCGCTGGCGGTCGTGGTGGCCGGCTGCGGCTCGTCGGGCGACCCGGCCCCGGCCGCGGCGCCGAAACCGGTGCCCGCGAGCGTGCCGGTCACCAAACCGTTCAAGGGCCTGCGCCCGACGGAGGTGTCGATCCCGAAGATCGGCGCGCAGTCGAGCCTCGTCTCGGTCGCGGTGAACCTGCAGGGCAAGATCTCCGTGCCGTCGGTGAAGACGCCGATGCAGGCCGCGTGGTACCGCCTGTCCCCGGTGCCCGGCGAGGTCGGGCCGGCCGTGGTGCTGGGTCACGTGGACGGGGACAAGAAGCCGGGCATCTTCTACCGGCTGAAGGACCTCGTCCCCGGTGACGAAGTGGACATCGACCGCAGCGACGGCAAGAAGCTGAAGTTCACCGTCGCGCGTGTCACGCAGGTGCCGAAGGACCAGTTCCCCGAGGACGCGGTCTACGGCAACAGCACCAAACCGGAGCTGCGGCTGATCACCTGCGGCGGCGTGTTCGACCACGCCGAGCACAGCTACGTGGACAACATCGTCGTGTACGCCGACCTGGCGTCCTGACGCGCTTCAGCCGACGAGGGCGTGGACCACTGCGTACCCGAGCGCCGCGGCCCCCACGCCCGCCACGACGCTCAGCGCGATGTTGCCCACCGCGGGCCAGTACGCGCGCCGTTCGAGCAAGCGCACGGTCTCGTAGCCGAACGTGCTGTACGTCGTGAGCGCCCCGCAGAAACCGGTGCCGGCGAGCAGCGACACGGCCGTGGGCAACGCGGAGCCGGCGCCGGCGAGCCCGCCGAGGATCAGGCACCCCGTGAGGTTGACGACGAAGGTGCCCCACGGGAAGGGGCTGCCGTGGCGCGCCTGCACGAACCGGTCGGTGAGGTAGCGCAGCGGCGCGCCGACGATCGCGCCGGCGATCACGAGCAGGACCGTCACGGCCGGACCGCCCGCTCGCGCCGGACGAAAGCCAACCGCGCGAGCGCCATCCCCAGTGCCACGGCGGGCAACGCCGCCACGAGCGTGGCCGCGAGGTAGCCGAGCGCGACGTCGGCCTCACCCGCGTCCAGGAGCCCCCGGATTTCGACGGTGTAGGTCGAGAACGTGGTGTAGCCCCCGAGGATCCCGATGCCGAGGAACGGCCGCACCAGCCGGTGCGCGGTCCACGCTTCGGTGACGGCGACCATGAGGATGCCGATGAGGAAGCAGCCGGACACGTTGGTCAGGAAGGTTGCCAGCGGAAAGTGCCCTGGCTGGGTTGGCAGCAGTACGGCGAGGCCGTAGCGGGCGACGGCACCGAGGGCGCCGCCGAGGGCGATCACGGCGAGCACCGGCGCGTGTTCACGCAGTGCGATCCAGCGTGCGGGTGGCCGACGACGGCCGGAAACCGCCCGCGGGTCAGGTGATTCGGGCACAAGTCTCCTACTCCAGGGTGAGCACAGCGGTGCCCTCGGCTCGAGTAGGGACTGTTGGCAGTGGTAACTGCGGTTGTCCGGGAACCCCGTGGTCCGGCGTCCCGGGCGGCGAGCCCCACCACCGCACCCGGGCACCAGGGTACCGGATCAGCTCCGAAGGGCCGTCAGCGCCGGCGCGAACATGGTCGACTAGATCGCGCCGAGCGTCGCGCGGTCCTTGCCGGCGAGCGGCCGACGACCTCGACCGCGGTGGACCGCAGCGCGGCTTCGTCGGCCGTCGCGTCGACCAGGCCCAGGTCCCGGGCCTGCGGGCCGCCGAAGCGGCGTGCGGTGGTCATCGACGCGACCGCGGCGGCCGGCGTGAGCTTGGCCTGGATGAGCGCGGCCATGCCGGGCGTGAACGGGAAGTTGAGGTCGGCTTCGGGGAAGCAGAAGAAGCCGCGATCGGTGCGCATCACGCGGAAGTCGTGGGCCATCGCCGGCATCGCGCCGGCGCCGAAGGCGTGCCCGTTCACGGCGGCGACCGTGGGCACCGGCAGCGCGAGCACTCGAGCGAGCAGCTCGTGAACCGAAGTCACGTACTTGGCGGCCTCGTCGCCGCCGTGGTCCGTGAGCCACTCGAGGTCGAGGCCGTCGGAGTAGAACTTGCCACCGCCGGTCGTCACCAGCGCGGCCGGCGCCGTGCCGGCGACGACGGTGTCGAGGTGCGTGTTCACCTCCTCCAGCCACCTGGGCGAGAAGCGGTTCTCGTCGGCACCGAAGTCGAGAACCGAAACGGCGTCGTGGCGCGTGAGGGTCGGCATCGCGAAGTCCTTGTCGTGGGCGGTTCAGGTGCTTCTTCCGGTACGGGACGGACGCCGTTTCGGCGGCGGGAGTGCGAGGACGGCGCGCACCGCGGCAGCGAGCCGGCGGCGGCTGCCCTCGCCGACGCGCCCTTCGACCAGCTCGCGGCGCAACAGCGCGGTCGGCAGGTCCACGACACACGCGGTGATGACCTCGACGGCCGCGCCGTCACCGCGCTGCCACAGCTCACGGGCGAGGCGGACGAGCAGGCGCACCATTCGTTTGTCCAGCGCGTGCAGGGCTTCGACCACCTCGGCGGGCAGCTGCGGGCCGAGCACGCGGTCGGGTGAGACGGTGATCATCAGGCGCGCCGCGTCGGGCCGCAGCCCCGCGACCACGGCGGGCGCATCGGCCGCGGCGACGACGGCCGCGATCGGCCCATCGCCGGCCAGCGCCTCGTCGACCAGGTTCTCCTGCACGTCGAGGAAGTGGGTGGCGCCGCGCAGCCAGGCGCGCCCGACGAGCGCGGGCAGCGAGCCGAAGCTGTGGTAGATCGTGCTGTTCGGCACCCCCGCCTCGAGTGCGAGCGCGCGCACGGTGACCTCCTCAGGGCCGCGCTCGGCCACGAGCCGCTCGGCGACGTCGAGCAGCCGTTCTGGATCGTGGATCCGGGGTCTGGGCACGAAAGGCGAGAATAACGGAACGTGCTCCACAACAACGGTGTTGTGGAGCACACGTTCGAAAACTCGGGACGCGCCGGTCAGTCGGCGACGAACACGCGGCTGCGACCGTCGCGGGCGCAGGTCGAGTCAACGGCTACCGTCGGCGAGGTAGCGGAAGCGGAGCCCGGCGCCGGAGCGGACTTCGACGGCGGGGAACGGGTGCCGTTGGAGCGCTTGCGCGGTTCGTGCCGTCCCGGTTGCCAGTCGCCGATGACGCCGATGACGCCGATGACGCTGACCGGCCCGGTGGGGCGTCCGGCGGCAGGACGAACGTCACCTTCCGGCTCGCCTCGCCGACCCGGCTGGTCTCGCCCACGCGCGGTTTCCCTTCACATTCCGACGGTTCCGCCGAAAATCGTTCCACGCCTTCGCACGCGCCGGGCCGTGAACCGCCCGCGCGTCCGGGCGAACTCAGGGTTTGCGGCCGCGGACCTCCTTCACTGTCTTGTGCGGGAACCGGCGCTCCACATGGGACTGGGCGGCCGAGCCACTGGTGACGTACACCGTCTCCTCCTTGTCCTGCAACGGCCGCAGCAGCGTGCGCATGAATTCCCGGCGGTCCTGCAGGTACGGTCCGAGCACTTCCTCCCCCGCCGGGCACACCGCCATGCAGTAGGCCGCCTTGTAGTTGGCCTTGAAGGACAGGCTCTGCCACATCGACGCGTTCTCGGAATCCGTGACGCGCGACCGGAACTCGGCGCCGTCACCGCTGTCGGCCACGGTCTCGACCCACCCGGTGAATCCGCCCATGAACTCGCGGTAGTTGTGCGTGGAGCACGCGGCCCAGTCGAACTCGCCGGTCTTGGCGGTCGCGCCGACGGGGCACGCGGCCACGCACAGCTTGCACTCCACGCAGGGATTGTAGTCCAGGGCTTCGCCGTATTCGGTCACCTCGGCGTCGACCAGCAGCGTCGCGAGCAGGACGAAGTTGCCGAACTTCGGGTGGATCACGTTGCGGTGCAAGCCCATCACCCCGAGCCCGGCCGCCGCCGCGACGGTCTTGTGCGCCCCGACCCAGATCCGGCCGGGGAAGCGGTCCTTCTCCATCGGGAACGTGGCCGCCGGGTTGAGCGCGCGGTGGCCGGCGTCCTGCAGCGCGCGGGTGATCGTGCGGGCCGCTTCGTTGATGATCTCGCCGCTGCGGTGGAACTCCTGGTTCGCGACGCTGCGCGCGGGCGTGCGCAGGTTGTCGCGGTTCATGCGCACGACCAGCGAGACGAGACTGCGCGTGCCGGGCAGGGCCGAGAGCACGTGCGGGCGCTCCCCCGCCAGGTCGGCGTGGTCGAGCGACACCGCCGCGACGTCGTCGGCCCCCCGCCGCCAGCGCCAGCTCCCGCAGCCACGCCGCGTCGATCGCCCCGGGCCGCTGGGGGACGCCCCGCTCCAGCACAGCCCGCACCGACGGGTGGGCGGCGAATTTGCGCGGTAGCTCGGTCACGGAAAGCCTCCGTCAGCAGGACTTTCCCACTCGAGTTCCCACGAGCAGAGTCCGATAGCAAGACCGACTCGGCGCGACAAGACGGGGACGCGGCCCGAGGCCACGTCCCCCACCGGCCGACGCACGTCGGACGGTCCCGGCACCACCGGCACCCGCGCCCGCTCCATGGCCCGAGCACGATCGGACCGTCGAGCGCCCGGTCAGCCGGTGACCGAGATGTCGTCGAGCTGTTCGGCGGCCGGGCGAACCGGGTACAGGTCGCCGCCCGGCGGGGCCGGGATGTGGGGCAGGGCTGCGCGCGCCTGGGCGTCACCGGCGTCGGCGGCGGCGTGGACGCTGTCGAGGGCCGCGTATTGCAGGAAGTTCAGGTCCGGCAGCGGCCATTGCGACGCACCGCCCGTCGCGGCGGGCAGGAGGTGGTCGACGGCCTTGAAGAGGCTGCCACCCTCCGGGGTGTGGTAGCTCCACAGGTCGACGCCGACGTGGCGGCCGATCTGCGCGAGCCGGGTGAGCGCGACGAGGTTGAACGTGTGGTAGTGGAAGCTGCGCGTGCGCGTCGACTCCTCGGGCTGGCTGCCGTCGGCGGCGATCTGGTGGTCCAGGCGCGTCTTCTCGGCGGTCAGCACGATCTGCTTGGCCAGCGCCTTGTCGCCGGTGTAGAGCGCGATGCCGGCGGTGAGCATGTCGTAGAACGAGCCGTGGTTGTTGGTCTCGGCGGCTTCGTCCTTGCCGTTCTGGCTCGTGCGCAGCCAGGCCAGGAAGTCGGCCGACCAGCCCTGCATCCCCTTCGCGTCGCTCTTCGACCAGCCGGGCGCGCCCGTGCTCAGGATCTGCGCGGCGTCGAGCACCTGCGTGAAGGTGTAGGCGAACTCGATGATGCCGATCCCGCGGCCGTCGTTCTTGCACGGGATGCCCTGCGCGAAGTTCAGGTTCGGGTTCATCTTCGTGGCCGTGTCGAGGAACCACGTGCGCAGGTCGCGCGCGGCGCGCTGCGCGTACTCCGGCTTGCGCGTGTAGAACCAGGCGAGGGAGAGCTGGTAGATCGAGCTGAACGCCGTGAGCCGCTCGGCTTTGTCGGGCACGGCGGTGGTCTCGGGGTTGAGCACGCCGTCGCGCTGCACGTACGGGCAGCCCTGCGGGTTGTCGGCGGTCGCCGGCTGGCTCGGCCACCAGTACGGCGCGAGGCTCAGGTAGTCGTGTTTGTCGCCGCTCGGGGGCACGCGATCCTTGTCGACGACCGTCCACGGGCCCTTGGCCAGGGCTGCGTCGGCCTGATCGAGCAGGTCGCCGAGGGACGTGCGCAGTGTTGCGTCACCGAGCAGCAGCCCGACGCGGTTCTTCGTGAGCCGGGCGCCGTCGAGGACGACGGTGCCGGGTTGGCACGCGAGGGACACGATCGGCAGCGAGCACACCGACACCGGCTGCTGCGGCGCAGGCGAGGCGCCGGCCGCGCCCGCGGTGGTCGCGAGCAGGCCGGTGACGGTGGCGAGGACGAGGGAGAACCGGCCCAGCCGGGAACGGGACCGTGAAGGAGGCAGCACCGCAACTCCGTTCATGTATCTGAATATCTGGCAGATATGTGAAACCAACTTAGGCAGGCGAACGGCCCTGGCCCAGTCGGCAGCACGGCCGGGCGTTACGAAACCGCAGTTGCAGCGCGATCAGCCGACGTTACGTCTCGCTCTAGGCTGCCGGCGTGTTGTGCCTCAGCTGCGGTGCCCCACTGTCCCCTGGGCCGGGAAAACAGGGCGGGCGGCGCCCGCGGTACTGCTCCGGCGCGTGCCGGCAGCGCGCGTACCGGCGCCGGGTCCGGACCACGCGGCCCGGCCCGGGCTGCATCGGGCGGCGCGTAGAGCTCGCGACGCTTCGCCGGCTGCTCACCCGCCACCGGCTCGTCACGATCACCGGCCCGGGTGGCATCGGCAAGACCCGGCTCGCGGCCGAGCTCACCGCACCCGTGCTCGATGTGTCCATTGTGGATCCGCCAGTGCCGCCGGACGCCGACCTCGTCGTTCTGGACGGTTGCGACCACCGGCCCGGTGCCACGTCAGAGCTGGTCAGGCGGCTGCTGGGCGAAAGACCGGAGGTGCGGATCGTGGCCACGAGCCGCAGCCTGCTCGGCGTCGAGGGCGAGCAGGTGCTTCCGCTGCGTGGCCTCGCTTCTGCCGACGCAGCGCGGCTGCTTCTGGACCGGATCCGCCTGCTCAACCCGTTCTTCGCCGTCGGTCCCGCCGACGTCACGGACTTGTGCCGCGTCCTCGAAGGCGTCCCCGCCGCGCTCGAGCTGGCCGCGCCGCGCGTGCGCCTGCTCGGTCCGGCCGGCGCGTCCGAAGGCCTCACGACGGCGCTCGACCTCGCGCCCGGCGAGCGGTCCGTGCGCGCGGATCTCGAACGCGACCAGCGGCGGCTCGCCCCGTCCGAACGCGCGGCGTGGCACCGGCTGGCGGTGCTGCCCGGGCCGTTCGACGCCGAGCTGGCGGCCGTCCTCGGCGCCGGTCCCGGTGTGCTGGACCGGCTGGTGACGGAGTCGCTGCTCGTGCCTGAGCCCGCCGCCGACGGCACGACCTACCTGCGACTGTGGGCGGGGGGCCGTGCGTTCGCGCGCGAGCAGCTCGACGCCGAAGGGAACACGGACGCCGCGTTCGAGGCGCTCGCGGCCCACCTCGTGGCGCAGGTCGAACCGCACCTGCCGGCGTTCCTCCTGCCTGAGGGCCTGTGCCGGCGGCTCGTCGCGCGGGCCGACCACGTGCTGGCGGCGATCGGCTGGCTCACCGCGCGTGGCGACGCGCGGCTCGCCGTGCCGGCCTGCGGGCTCGCCCGGGCGTGGCTGGCGCTCGGGCGCCACCTCGAAGAGAGCGAACGGCTCGTGCGCGCCGCGCTCCCGCACGTCGCCGATCGGCCGGACCTCACCGCGTCGCTGCAAGCGGCGCTGTGCAAAGCTTTGCACCGCGCCGGCCGCTTCGGCGAGCAATTGCGCATCGGTGCGGACGCACTGGCGCTGGAGTCCACACTGGACCGTCCGGCACGCATCGCATCGCTCCACGACCTCCTCGCGGCCGGGCACCGCGCTTCCGGCTCGCCGGCGCAGGCGGACGGGCACTACCGCGCTGCGCTGTCGCTCGCCCGCGAGCTCGGTGACCCGGCCGTGCTCTCGGTGCTGCTCAACGACCTCGCGTGGGCCGCCGTGGAATCAGGCGACCTCACCGAGGCGCAGGAACTGCTCGGCGAAGGCCTCCCGCTCGCACGTGCGCACGCGACCCCCGGTCGGCTCGCGAGCGTGCTGCACACCGCCGGCACCGCCGCCCTCGCCGCCGGCGACCACGCGACGGCCGAAGCCCGGTTCGTGGAGGCCCTCCTCGTCACCGCCCCCACCGACGGCCTCAAGGTGCCCTACTTCACCGAGGGCGTCGCCATCGTCCTGACCACCCGCGGCGACCACGAGCGCGCGCTGGGCCTGTTCGCCTGCGCCGACGCCGTCCGCCGCGGCCTGGACGCCGTGGCGGAACCCGCGTGGCGCCACCGCGTCCGCTCGGCCGCCGCCACCGCGGCCACTGCTCTCGACCCCCGCCGCGCCCGCGCCGCCACCCGCGCCGGCACGCGCGTCTCCCTCGCCGCCGCCGTCGCCCATTCCCTCGACGCGAGTGAGCACTTCCACGCCACCGGCCACGACCGGCTGACACCCCAGGAGCAGACCGTCGCCGCCCTCGTCACCGACGGCCTGACCAACCAGCAGATCGCGCGCCGCCTCGGCATCGCCCCGCGCACGGTCGCCACCCACCTCGAACGCATCCGCGCCAAACTCGGCGTCCGCCCCCGGTCCGCGCTGGCCGCGTGGTTCACCCGCACCACCGCCGACGGGTGACCGAGGCCGGCCGGGCACCACGGCGTGACCGCTGACGGTGCCAGGCCCGTGGGGTGACCGCATCGTCCGGGTGGTATGCCCTTTCCCGAACACGACCGAGGTTCACGGAAAGAGGGGCAGCACGTGGAATCCACCAGGCGCGACGGAGACACCTGGGACCTGGCGTCCAGCGTCGGCGCGACCGCCACCATGGCCGCGGCGGCCCGGGCGATCGCGACCCGCGAGGATCGTTCGCTCATCGACGACCCGTTCGCCGAACCGCTCGTGCGGGCGGTCGGCGTCGACCTGCTCACCCGGCTGGCGACGGGCGAAGAGGCCCCCGGCGATTTGGTCGGGCACGTGTGGATCGACCTGGCCAAGGTCCGGACCAAGTTCTACGACGAGTTCTTCCTCGACGCGACCAACGCGGGCCTCACGCAGGCCGTGATCCTGGCCTCGGGACTGGATTCCCGCGCGTACCGGCTGCCCTGGCCGGCCGGGACCGTGGTGTACGAGCTCGACCAGCCGCAGGTCGTCGAATTCAAGACCCGTGCCCTGGCCGAGCTGGGCGCCACCCCCACCGCCGACCGGCGGGTGGCCGCGGTCGACCTGCGCGACGACTGGCCCGCCGCGTTGCGCACCGCGGGCTTCGACCCGGCCCGGCCGACCGCGTGGAGCGCCGAAGGCCTGCTGGGCTACCTGCCGCCCGAGGCACAGGATCGCTTGCTGGACACCATCACCGAACTCAGCGCGCCGGGCAGCCGGGTGGCCACGGAAAACAGGCCCAATCCGCGACCGGGCGACGAAGACACGACAAAGGAAAGCCTGGACCGGATCTCCGAACACTGGCGTGCGCAGAACTTCGACACCGACATGACGCGGCTGCGCTATTTCGGCGCGCGCAACGAAGCGGCTCCCTACCTCACCGACCTCGGCTGGACGCTGACCGGAACCAGCATCCGGGACCTCCTCGCCGCCAACCACCTTCCACCCCTCGAGGACGACGGCATGCGCATGGGCGACATGCGCTACGTCATTGGCACCCTCACCAACATCGGGGAGTAGCGCCACTCCGCCCGACGACCGGCTCGGCCCGCGGGTTCGGCCACGGATTCGGCCCTCATCCGCACTGTGTCGTCTTCGGCGGCCGCGGACCGGGCGCGGGGCGCCGGACGCCGTCCGGCGGAGGGTGATGGCCGGCGGGGCAGCCTCGAGCCGGCGTTCCTCCCGGGGTTGCTCGACGGCTTTGCGACGGCACCAGCCCCAGCGGCTAGGGGAACAACCCCCTCCGAACGGGGTTGTGGAGGGTGCCGATGCCGTCGATGGTGATGGTGACCTCGTCGCCGTCCTGCAGGGTCACGTCGGGGCCCGGGACGGCGGACGTGCCGGTGGCGAGCACGACGCCGCGCGGGTAGCGGTCGCCGCGGTAGAGGGAGGCGACCAGGTCCGGCAGTTTGCGGTGCAGGCGCGCGGTGGTGGTCTGGCCGGACCACAGCGGGGCGCCGCCGCGGTCGATGCGGACCGAGATCGCCAGTGCGTACGGATCGGGCACGGCGGAGGCGAGCACGATCGACGGGCCTGCCGCGCACGAACCGCGGTACATCTTGGCCTGCGGGAGGTACAGCGGGTTCTCGCCTTCGATGCTGCGGGAGCTGACGTCGTTCACCACGGTGTACCCGACGATCTCGCCCAGCGCGTTGGCCACCACCGCCAGTTCTGGCTCGGGCACGTCCCACGTCGAGTCCTCCCGGACGCCGATCACCTCACCCGGCCCGCGCACCCGCCGGCCGATGCTCTTGAAGAACAGTTCCGGCCGCTCGGCGTCGTACACGCGGGCGTAGATCGCCGCGTCGCCGCTCTCTTCCATGCGGGCCTCGCGCGACACCTCGTACGTCACGCCCGCCGCCCACACCTCGGTGTCGTCGTCGACCGGCGCGAGTGGTGCCCCCGGCGAAGCGGACCCCAGCGGAACGGCGGCCACCCGCGCCGTCAGCTCCACCGCCGGCAATTCGAGCAACGAGCCCAACGTTGTGCCCGGCGGCAGGAGCCCGGTGCCCGACACCCCGGCCACGCCCCAGCCCGCCGCCGTCTTGACCAGCGAAGTCATCCCGGCCCCTCAGTGCGAATCGCGCGGCACACCCGGGCCGCGGGAACCGTGCAGGAAATCGAAATCCGCGCCCTGGTGGGCCTGCGTCACGTGGTGCGTGTAGAGCCACGTGTACCCGCTGACGTACGGCGATTCCGGCGGCTGCCACGCGGCCCGGCGCGCGGCCAGCTCCTCGTCCGAGACGTGGAGCGTCAACGAACGGGCGGGCGTGTCGAGTGTGATCCGGTCGCCGGTCCGCACCAGCGCGAGCGGGCCGCCCGCGGCGGACTCCGGGCTCACGTGCAGCACGACCGTGCCGTAGCCGGTGCCGGACATGCGGCCGTCGCAGATGCGGACGAGGTCGGAGACGCCGTCCTTGAGCAGCTTCGCCGGCAGCGGCACGTTGGCCACCTCCGGCATGCCCGGGTAGCCCTTCGGCCCGGCGCCGCGGATCACCAGCACGGTGTCGGCGGTGACGTCGAGGTCCGGGTCGTCCGCGACGCGGTGGTAGTCCTCGGCGGTGTCGAACACGAGCGCCGGACCGGTGTGCGTGAGCAGCTCCGGCGACGCGGCCGACTGCTTGAGCACCGCCCCGTCCGGCGCGAGGTTCCCGGTGAGCACGGCGGTTCCGGTCCCCGCCGGCTGGAACGGATCGGCGACCTCGGTGATCACCTCGTCGTTCCAGCACTCGGCGTCGGACACGTTGTCCGCCAGCGACTTCCCCGTCACGGTGACCGTGTTCTGCTGCAACAGCCCGGCTGCGGCCAGCCGCCGCACGACCACGGGCAGGCCGCCCGCGTAGCAGAAGTCCTCCATCAGGAACTTCCCCGACGGCATGAGGTTCACGAGCGTCGGCACCTCGCGGCCAAGCGCGTCGAAGTCCGCCATCGCCAGCGGCACGCCGACGCGGCCCGCGAGCGCGAGCAGGTGGATGATCGCGTTGGTCGAGCCGCCGATGGCCGCGTTCACGCGGATCGCGTTCTCGAACGCCTCGCGCGTGAGGATCGCCGACGGCCGCAGCTGCTCCTCCACCATCGCCACGATCCGCTGCCCTGCCGCCTGCGCAGTCTCGAACCGGCGCGCGTCGACGGCCGGCCAGGTCGCCGAGCCGGGCAGTTGCATGCCGAGCGCCTCGGCGAGGCACGCCATGGTCGACGCCGTGCCCATGGTCATGCAGTGCCCGTTCGAGCGCGCCATGCAACCTTCGGCGAAGAAGCACTCCTCCTGGCTCATGCGCCCGGCCTTGAGCTCTTCCTCGAACTTCCACACGTGCGTGCCGGACCCGACGTCCTCACCTCGGAACTTGCCGTTGAGCATCGGGCCGCCGGTCACCATCACCGCGGGCAGGTCGACACTCGCCGCGCCCATCAGCATCGCGGGCGTCGTCTTGTCACAGCCGGACAGCAGCACCACACCGTCGAGCGGGTTGGCGCGGATGAGCTCCTCGACCTCCATCGCCATGAGGTTGCGGTAGAGCATCGCGGTGGGCCGCATGAGCGTTTCGCCCGTGGCCATGGTCGGGAACATCAACGGGAACCCGCCGGCCTGCCAGACGCCGCGCTTCACCGCCTCGGCCACCCGGGTGAGGTGGACGTTGCACGGTGCGAGCTCCGACGCGCTCGTCGCGATGCCGATCACCGGCCGCCCGTCGAACACGTCCGGGCCGAACCCCTGCGACCGCATCCACGAGCGGTGGATCATCCCCGCCCGCCCCGACGCACCGAACCACGCCGCGCTGCGCCGGCCACCCTGCCCTTCGCCCACGTGAACCACGCCTCCCGGAGCCGATGGTCTTTCCCCCACTCCACCGCACCCGGTGCGGCGGGGCAAGCGATCAGCCCTTGACCGACCCGGTCAGCCCACCCACGATCCGCCGTTGCGCCACCACGAAGAACCCGAGCGCCGGCACCATCGACAGCGCCGTGAACGCGAGCACTCGCGCCGTGTCCTGCGAATACTGCGACTGGAACGTCGCCACGCCCAGCGGCAGCGTGAAGTGCGTGCTGTCGTTGAACACCAGCAGCGGCAGCAGGTAGGCGTTCCAGCTCGTCACGAACGCGAGCACCGCGACGGTGGTGAGCGCGGGCGCCGAGAGCGGCAGCATGATCCGCCAGAAGAACCCGAGCCGGCTCGCACCGTCGAGCACCGCGGCGTCCTCGAGTTCCCCGGGCACGGCGTGCATGAACGGCCGCAGGATCACGATCGTGACCGGCAGGGAGAACGCGGCCTCCGGGATCGCGACGCCCAGCGGGTTCTCCAGCAGTCCGAGCTGGCGCAACCACAAGTACAGCGGCAGCGTCGCCACCCCCAGCGGGAACAGTAGCCCGAGGGTGAACAGGACATACGCGGCTTCGCGGCCCTTGAAGGCGTAGCGGGACAAAGCGAACGCAGCCATCGAACCCAGCCCCACGGCCAGCGCCGTCGCCACCACCGCGATCAGCGCGCTGTTGCCGAGGAAACGCCAGAAGCCGGACGAGGTGAGCACGCTGCGGTAGTTGTCCCACACCCACGGCCCCGGCAGGCCCGCCGGATCGCGGTTGAGCTGCCCGTTGGTGCGGAAGCCGCCGAGCACCACGAACAGCAGCGGCACCACCGTGACGACCACGACGACGACCCCGGCCGTGTAACCGGCGACCAGGCCCCAGCGCCGGCCCGCCACGTCAGCTCACCGCCCGGGTCAGGGCACCGGCGGTGTCGCGCCGAAGCGCGAACCTTTGGTACAGCAAGGCGAACACGAAGCAGATGGCGAACAGCACCACGGCGACCGCGCTGCCGAAGCCGAACTCGTAGCGTTTGAACCCGTGGTCCACCAGGTAGCTGGCCATCGTGGCCGACGCGTTGGCCGGGCCGCCGAGCGTCATGATCCACACGAGGTCGAACAGCTGCAGCGAACCGATGACGCTCAGGAACACCCAGATCCGGATCGTGGGGCCGAGCAGCGGCAGCACCACGTGGCGCGTGGTCTGCCACGCGGTCGCGCCGTCGAGCGCGGCGGCTTCGCGCAGCTCCGGCGGCACCCCCTGCAGACCCGCGAGCAGCAGGATGACGCCGAAGCCGAGGTACTTCCACGTCATCACCACGAACAGCGTGTACAGCACGATCCGCGGATCGGCGAGCCACTGGTGCACGAGCCCACCGAGCCCGGCGCCGCGCAGGATCTCGTCGACGAATCCTCCTGGCTGCAGCATGAGCACCCAGATGACGGCCGTGATCGCCTCCGACAGCACGTACGGCGCGAACACGACCATCCGCAGGAACGTGCGGCCCTTGAGCTTGCGGTCCAGCAGCAGCGCGATGCCGATGCTCAGCGGCAGCTGGACCACGATCGAGAGCACGGCCAGGATCACGTTGTGGCCGATCGCGCCGCGGAAGACCGCGCCACCGAACACGTCGGCGTAGTTCTGGAACCCCACGAAGTCCGTGAGCGGGCCGAACCCGTTCCAGGAGTAGAAGCTGTAGTAGAGCGCAATGCCGATGGGCACCAGCACGAACCCCGTGAACAGCGTCAGCGCCGGGCCGAGCAGCAGCACGAGCTCGAGCCGGGTGCGGCCCCGGCGCCGCGCGGGGCGCCGGGGGGCACTGTGGACGGTCCGCGAGCGCGGCCGGGGCGGCGCCGGAGCCGCCATCACTTGTTCCCGGTGGCGGCCTGGTTCACGGCCTGCACCACCGTTTCCGGGTTGCCCTGCCCCGCGAACAGGTTCGCGACGGCGTCGTTGAGCGCCTGCCCGACAGCCGTGGGGAACGCGCGGTCGAAGTACATCTGCACGTACGACGCCTTGCGCGTCTGCTCGGCCACGGCCTTGAGCGACTCGCTCTTCAACGACGCCACGGCCTCGGCGTTCACCGGCAGGCCCGAGCCGGCTTCGGCGATCTTCTTCTGCACCGGCGTGCTCGTGAGGTACTGCAGGAACCCGGCGCACGCGGCCACCGCGCGAGTCGTGCACGAGAACCCGTCACCGCCGCCGAGCAGCGCCGCGGGGTCGCCCGCGCCGCCGGGCACCGACGGGAACGGGAACCAGCCGAGCTTGCCGTCCAGCTCCTTGTCGTCGGTGAGCGAGGACATCGTGCTCGGTTCCCAGTCGCCCTGCAGCTCCATCGCGGCCTTGCCGTTGGCGACGAGGCCGGCCGAGCTGCCCGCGCCCTGCTGCGCCGGCGTGCCGTTGAACCCGGTCTGGAACGGCTGGGTGGCGAGGAAGCCCTGCAGGTCCCGGCCCGCCTTGACCCAGCACGGGTTCTGCAGCTTGCCGGCGGAGATCTCGTCCTTGAGCACCTGCGTGGAGCACGCGCGCACGGCGAAGTAGTCGTAGTAGAAGGCATCGGGCCAGCGGTCCTTGCCCCCGAGCGCGATGGGCGCGACCCCGGCGGCCTTCAGCTTGCCGACGGCCGCGGTGAAGTCCGCCATGGTCGTCGGCGGGGCCGTGATCCCGGCCTGCGCGAAAAGGTCCTTCCGGTACCAGAACCCGACGACGTGCTGGACGTACGGCACGCCGTACTGCTTCCCGCCGACCTGCCAGCCCTGCGTGGTCTGGCCGAGGTTGCCGATCCAGCTCTGTACCGACGACGTCAGATCGGCCACACGGCCCGAATCGACCTGTGAAGCCTCGTCCCCGCCGCCCCACTGCTGGTAGAGATCCGGCGGCGTGCTCGACTGCAGCGCCAGCGGCACCTTGGTGGTGAACTCTTCGTTCTGGATCGGCTGCACCGTGAACGACACGTCGGGATGCGCCTTGTGGTAGGCGTCGGCGACCTGCTGCCACAAGGACCGCACAGGCTCCGCCGTGCCGTTGTGCCACCAGGTCAGCGTGACCGGTCCCGACGCGGCGGCCGGCCCGCCGTCGCCACCTCCCCCGCACGCGGAGAGCACGAGCGCGGCTGCCACGACGAGGGCGGCGACGGGGGATTTCCGGCTGGGACGCATGGCGGATCCACTCCTGACGACTTCGGCCGAGTTGGACGGGGCGTGACGGCGCCCGGGATGGCGAAGAGTCTGCGCGCCCGAAATTCCCGTGTCAATCGTTGTCGATAACGTTTTACATCGCTAGGCTGGCCCGGTGCAGCCTCGTTCCCGTGTCACGATCCGTGACGTCGCCGCCCACGCCGGAGTGTCCGTCGCGACGGTGTCCAAGGTGATCAACCAGCGCTACGGTGTCGCCGCCGACACGTTCGCGCGGGTCCGCGCCGTGATCGACGAGCTGGGGTACGAGGCAAGCCTCGTGGCGCAGAGCCTGCGCAACCACAAGACCAACGTGATCGGCATCCTCGTGGCCGACCTCGAACCGTTCAGCACCGAGCTGCTCAAGGGCGCGGCGGACGCGATCCGCGGCACCGGGTTCGAGCTCGTCGTGTACTCCGCCGGCGGGCGCACCGGCGACCCGGAGGGCTGGGAACGCCGGTACCTGTCCCGGCTGAGCGGCACGCTCGTCGACGGCGCGGTGCTCGTGACCCCCGCGGCCGAACTCGAAGGCCTGCCCGGAACTCCCGTCGTCGCCGTGGATCCGCACACCGGGCGCTCGCCGTTGCCGGCGATCGTCTCCGACAACCTGCGCGGCGCGCAGCTGGCGACCGAACACCTGCTCGGGCTCGGGCACAGGCGGATCGCGCTGCTCGCGGGCCGGCCGGACCTGCAGTCGGCGCAGCTGCGCGAGACCGGCTACCGGCACGCCCTGGCCGCGGCCGGCGTGGAGGTGGACGAGACCCTGGTCGTGGCCGGGGATTACGACGGGGAGCTCGCCGCGGCGTCGGCACGCGAACTGCTGACGCGCCCCGACCGGCCGACGGCGGTGTTCGCCGCCAACGACACCTCCGCCATTGCCACACTGGAAGCCGCTTCGGCACTGGGCCTGCGCGTGCCGGACGACGTGTCCGTGGTCGGCTTCGACAACATCCCCGAATCGGCGCTGTGCACTCCCCCGCTCACCACGGTGGAGCAGCCCATCCGCGAGATGGGCCACCGCGCGATCACCGTCCTCATCGGACTCATGAACGGCGGACCCGAGGAGCGTGAGCCCGTGGTGCTCGACACGAAACTGGTGGTGCGCTCGTCGAGCGCCGCGCCGCGAGCCCGCTCGTGACCACCGAGACCACCCAGCCCGCCGAGGCCGCGGGGGAACCGTGGCGCGACCCGCGGCTGCCCGTCGCCGAGCGGGTGCGCGACCTCGTGGCGCGCCTGTCCGTGCGGGAGAAGGTGGCTCAGCTGTCCGGGATCTGGGTCGGCATGGACTCCGGTGGTGAAGTCGCGCCGCACCAGCACGACTTCGCGCAGGATCCGCCCGACTGGGACGCGCTCGTGCCGCACGGCGTCGGGCAGCTGACCCGCGCGTTCGGCACGCGGCCGGTCGACCCGGAGATCGGCGCGCGCGGGCTCGCGCGGACGCAGGAGGAGATCGTGGCGCGCGGGCGCTTCGGCATCCCCGCCGTGGTGCACGAGGAATGCCTCACCGGTCTGGCGGCGTGGCAGGCGACGGTGTACCCGGCCCCGCTGTGCTGGGGCGCGAGCTTCGACCCGGACCTGGTGCGGCGCATGGCTTCCCGCATCGGGCGGACCATGCGGGCGCTCGGCGTGCACCAGGGCCTGGCGCCGGTGCTCGACGTGGCGCGGGATCTGCGCTGGGGCCGCGTCGAGGAGACCATCGGCGAGGACCCCTACCTCGTGGGCACCATCGGCGCGGCCTACGTCGCCGGGCTCGAGTCCGCCGGGATCGTCGCGACGCTCAAGCACTTCGCGGGCTACTCGGCGTCGAAAGCCGGGCGCAATCTCGCGCCGGTGGCGATCGGGCCGCGCGAGTTCGCCGACGTGCTGCTGCCCCCGTTCGAGCACGCGCTGCGCGCCGGGGCGCGCTCGGTGATGAACTCCTACACCGACCTCGACGGGCTGCCCGCCGCGGCGGACCCCGGACTGCTGACCACCCTGCTGCGCGAGCGCTACGGGTTCACCGGCACCGTGGTGGCCGACTACTTCTCCGTGGCGTTCCTGCACACCCTGCACCACGTCGCGACCGGACCGGCGGACGCGGCGCGCCAGGCGCTCACCGCGGGCGTCGACGTGGAATTGCCCACAGTGGACTGCTACGGTGCGCCGCTCGTGGCCGCGCTGGCGGACGGCAGCGTCGAGGAGTCCCTCGTGGACCGCGCGCTGCACCGCGTGCTGACGCAGAAGTTCGAGCTGGGCCTGCTGGATCCCGAGTGGTCACCACATCCGGCCGTGACGGCGCTGGACGACGCGGAGTCCCGCGCGCTCGCGCGGGAGCTCGCGGAGCGGTCGGTGGTGCTGCTGTCGAACACCGGAGCGCTGCCGCTGCGTTCCGGTGTCCGGCTGGCGGTCGTGGGCCCGCGCGCGGACGAGCCGGGCGCGATGCTCGGCTGCTATTCGTTCCCGATGCACGTCGGCGTGCACCACCCGGGCGTGCCGATCGGGCTCGACGTGCCGACGGTCGCCGAGGCGCTGAGCGAGTCGTTCGACGTCACCTTCGCCCGCGGCTGCGGCGTCACCGACGGGACGGATGAGGAGCTCGCCGCCGCCGTCGAGGCGGCCGCGGCGGCGGACGTCTGCGTCGCCGTGCTCGGCGACCGCGCGGGCCTGTTCGGCGGCGGGACGTCCGGCGAAGGCTGCGACGCTGCCGATCTGCGGCTGCCGGGCCGGCAGGAGGAGCTGCTCGAAGCGGTGCTGGCGACGGGCACACCGGTCGTGCTGGTGCTGCTGTCCGGACGGCCCTACGAGCTGTCGCGCCAGGTCGGCCGCCTGGCGGCCGTCGTGTGCGGGTTCTACCCGGGCGAAGAAGGCGCGGCGGCGCTCGCCGGAGTGCTGACCGGCCGGGTCGAGCCGTCGGGCCGCCTGCCGGTGAGCTTCCCCGCCGCCGGGACGACCCAGCCCTCGACCTACCTCGGCGCGGCACTGGCCGCGCGCAGCGACGTCAGCTCGATCGACCCCACGCCTGTGTTCCCGTTCGGCCACGGCCTCGCCTACCACCCGGCGACGTGGGTCTCGGTCACCGGCGCAGCCACGTGGCCGACGGACGGCACATGCCGGGTGAGCGTCACCCTGCGCAACCCCCATGACACGGAGACGTCGGAGGTCGTCCAGGTCTACCTCCACGACCCGGTCGCCGAGGTCGCGCGCCCGCTGCGCCAGCTGATCGCCGCGCCGCGCGTGGCGCTCCCACCCGGGGCGACCCGGGTGGTGCACCTGGACCTGCACGCGGACCTCACGTCGTTCACCGGCCGGGCCGGCGACCGCCTCGTCGACACCGGTCCGGTGGAGCTGCACATCGGCCCCTCCAGCGCGGTCGCGCACACCGTGCTGGCGGTGCCGATGGCGGGCGCGCGAAGATTCGTGGGCTTCGACCGCGTGCTCCAGCCGCAGGTCACGGTGGTGCCCGGCTGATAAGTCGCTGAGAACTCCGGCAAACGGGACACTCCCCGGGCTCTTCCGGCGTTGAGCAGGGTGCAACGACTGCCATCCGAGGAGTGTGTGATGAGCCTGATCGGAACTCTGGTCGGGTACCTGCTGACCCTGTTCATCCTCGTGCTGATCGCGCGGATGATCCTGGACTGGACGCGCGTGGCGACCACCGGGCCGCCCTGGCTCGGGAAAGCGCGCTACTACAGCCACCGCGCGACCGAGCCCGTGATCGCGCCCGTGCGCCGGGTCCTGCGGCCCGTCCGCGCGGGCGGGCTGTCGATCGACCTGGCGTTCACGGTGGTCTTCGTCGCCGCGATCGTCGTGCGGTCGATCGCGTTCGCCCTGTGACGGCTGTACGAAATCCGTCGGCTCTCCCGCTTTCTGGTACGGCTACCGGTTCCGGCTCGCGGTGGGTGATAGTCGGCGCCGTGACCCACGTGCTGCCCGCTCTCCCGCAGACCGCCCCGCCGGAACCCGAGCCGGGCCAGGGCTGTCTGCTCTACCGCGACGCAGTGGTCGCGCCCCTGCTCGGCTACCGGCCGCTGCTGCTCGACCTGGTCGTGCCGGCCGGCCCGCCACCCGCGACGGGCCGGCCGGTGGTCGTGTTCGTGCACAGCGGCGCCTTCGCCGTCGGCTCGCCCAAGCACGCGCCACTCGGCCGTTACCTCGGGCGACCGCCTGCCGGCCGCGGGGTTCGCCGTCGCCGAGGTCCACTTCAGACACAGCCGTGAGGCGGTGTACCCGGCACAGCCGCACGACGTGAAGGCGGCCGTGCGCTGGCTGCGCCACCCCCACCCGGCGCTCTTGCTCGACCCGGACCGCTTCGCCGCGTGGGGCCACGCCGCGGGCGGGCACCTGGCGGTGATGCTCGCCGTGACCGGCGGCCGCGAAGACCTCGAAGGTGAGATCGGCGTCCTCGGGCCGGACAGCGGCGTGCAGGCTGTCATGGCGTGGAGCGCGCCCTCGGACTTCACGCGGCTGCCGAAGCCCCACCGAGCTCACCGTTCCGCGCCACCGGCGAAGACCCGCACGCCTGGCTGCTGGGCGGCGTGCCCGCCCCGCACCCGGCCCTCGCCGCGGCCGCGAGCCCGCTCTCGCACGTGACCGCGTCGGCCGCGCCCCTGCTCGCCGTCCACGGCACCGCCGACGACGCCGTCCCCATCATCCAGAGCGAAACCCTGGTCACCACCTACTGGCACGCCGGCGCCGACGCGGACTTCCGGTGGCTCGACGACGTCGGCCACGTCTACGGACTGCGCACTCGTGAAGCGATGATCACCGCGGAGATCGACTTCCTGCGCACGCAGTTCGGCGCTCCGGGACCGCGAGCCGGGAGCGCCGAACGGAACTGAGTGCTACAGCTGCACGCCGCGCGACAGCGCCCCGTCGGCCACGAGGTTCGTCCCCGTGATGAACGACGCGAGCGGACTGGCCAGCATCGTCACCGCATAGGCGATCTCCTCCGGCGTGCCCATGCGGCCCGTCGGGTTCAGCCCCAGTGCCTGGTTGTACAGGTCGGGGTTGCCGGTCTCCGTGCTGTGCCAGATGCCGCCCTCGAAGTAGATGTTGCCGGGCGACACGGTGTTCGCGCGGATGCCCTTGGGCGCCAGCTGGAAGGCCAGGCCCTGGATGTAGTGGATCACCGCGGCCTTCATCGTGCCGTAGGCCGGCGCGGCGAAGTCGATCTCGCGGCCCGAGACGCTCGAGATGGCGATGATCGAGCCCGCGTCGCTGCGTTCGAGGTGGGGCAGCGCGGATTCGGCGACGCGGACCGTGTGCATCAGGTCGACCTCGAAGCTCGAGCTCCAGTTCTCCTCGGTCGGGCCGATGGACAGGGCGCTGACGTTCGCCACGACAATGTCGAGACCGTCCAGATCGGCCGCGGCCCGCTCGACCCACGCCGTCAATGCGGTGCCGTCGGCGACGTCCACCGCCTCACCGGACACGGTCGCGCCCGCATCGCGGAAGTCCTTCTCCGTGGCACGCACCTCGGATTCGGTGCGCGCGCAGAACGCCACCTCCGCGCCTTCGCCCGCGAGCGAGGCGACGATCGCGCGCCCGATCCCCTTCGTCCCACCGGTCACCAGGGCCTTGCGCCCGGCCAGCCGCAGATCCATGTGGTCTCCTCCTAGAGCTTCGCGGCCTGCTCGCGCAGGTAGCGGTGCATTCCGCCGTAGGCCTCGCCCGTGGGCAGCAGGCGCTTCGGGATCTTGGTGACGGCGCTGTAGTTCGCGTCGACGACGTTGGCCAGCGGGGCCTGGCTGATCTGGGTGAGCAACTGGTAGGCGTCGAGGGGATCGAGCCCGTACAGCTCGCCGAGCCAGCCGATCATGCCGTGCTGGCTCGAGCGCCACGCGTCCTCCAGCGGGCGCGACGACGCGACCACCACGTAGTGGTCGTCCTGCTCGATCCGCGGCCACACCGGTGCGCCGCCCTTGATCAGCTCCACGATCAGCGTCACGTTCATGGCGCCTTCGACCGCGGTGCCGCACGCCTCGCCCTCACCCTGCCGGTAGTGGCCGTCGCCGACCGAGAACAGCGCGCCCGGCACGTTCACCCCGAGGTAGCAGGTGCTGCCGGCCTTCATCTCGGGCGTGTCCATGTTGCCGCCGAACATGTCGGGGACCAATGAGGTGCGGACCTCACGGCCCGCGGGCGCCACGCCGACCGTACCGAGCATCGGTTCCACCGGCAGGTCGAGGCGGAATTCGCCGCGCAGCGCCTCGAACACCACGACCTGGCGGTCGCGGTCGAGCTGGTAGATCCAGGTCAGCTCGGGCAGCGGCTCGTGCAGCATCGCCGTGCGATCGGTGGCGGTCAGACCACCGAAGAACGGAATCGTCGCCGACGCCGCCCAGTCGCGCGCCGGGTCCAGATCCACGAAGTGCAGCGCGAGTGTGTCGCCCGGTTCGGCACCCTCCACGTAGAACGGACCGGTCTGGGGATTCACCTCTCGCATGTCGAGCTTTTCACTCGGTTTGTCCGCCGCGCTCTGCAGCCGGCCGCTGAACGCGTCCTCGGTCCAGAGCCTCATCAGCGTGCCGGGTGCGACCCGGCGAATGGGTTCCACCCCACCGAAAGTCCACGCGTACTGCTCGCGTTCGGGGGTGAACTCGACGATCTCCACCGCGGCTCCTCCAGACAGTGGCTTCCCGGTCCCCCGCCGCGATCGATCTTGCCCACCCGGGCGTTCGCGGGCAAGTCAGCACGCAGGCCCTTCACGCAGCGCGTTCACTTTTCTAGCATGGATTGCCTGACGTGACGGGAGGAAACCCCCCGCGCCGCGCCACCTGTTCACCGGCGAACGAGGAAAGGCGGCAAGAAACTCATGGCAGGCAACAAAGCGGTCACGTACATGGGTCCGGGCAAGGTCGAGGTCGACACGATCGAGTACCCGGGATTCGTGCTCAAGGACGGTCCGGGTGTGAACCCGGCGAACGTGGGTCGCCAAACGCCCCACGGCGTGATCCTGAAGAACGTGGCGACGAACATCTGCGGTTCCGACCAGCACATGGTCCGGGGGCGCACGACGGCACCGCAGGGCCTGGTGCTGGGTCACGAAATCACCGGCGAAGTGGTCGAGACCGGCCGCGACGTCGAGTTCATCAAGGTGGGCGACCTGGTTTCGGTGCCCTTCAACATCGCGTGCGGCCGGTGCCGCAACTGCAAGGAAGGCAAGACCGGGATCTGCCTGAACGTGAATCCCGACCGGCCCGGTTCGGCGTACGGGTACGTCGACATGGGCGGCTGGGTCGGCGGCCAGGCGGAGTACGTGATGGTGCCCTACGCGGACTGGAACCTCCTGAAGTTCCCCGACCGCGATCAGGCGATGGAGAAGATCCTCGACCTGACCATGCTGTCGGACATCTTCCCGACCGGTTTCCACGGCTGCGTGAGCGCGGGCGTCACGGTCGGTTCGACGGTGTACATCGCGGGCGCCGGGCCGGTGGGCCTGGCGGCGGCCGCCTCGGCGCAGCTGCTGGGCGCCGCCGCGGTGCTCGTGGGCGACCTGAACGCCGACCGGCTGGCGCAGGCGCGCAGCTTCGGCTGCGAGACCGTCGACGTGTCCAAGGGCGACCCGAAGGACCAGATCGAGCAGATCCTGGGCATGCCCGAGGTCGACTGCGGCGTCGACGCCGTCGGGTTCGAGGCGCGCGGACACGGCAAGGAGGCCGCGACCGAGCACCCCGCGGAGGTGCTCAACTCGCTGATGGACATCACCGCCGCCGGCGGCGCCCTCGGCATCCCCGGGCTGTACGTGACGGGTGACCCGGGCGCCGGCGACGAAGCCGCCCGTCACGGGTCGCTGTCCATCCGCATCGGACTGGGCTGGGCGAAGTCGCACTCGTTCACGACCGGTCAGTGCCCGGTGATGAAGTACCACCGGCGGCTGATGATGGCGATCCTGAACGACCGGGTCCAGATCGCGAAGGCCGTGAACGCCACTCCCATCTCGCTCGGGGACGCCCCGCGCGGCTACCACGAGTTCGACGAGGGTGCGGCGCGCAAGTACGTCCTGGACCCGCACGGGATGCTGGTCTGAGTTCCGCGACCGGCGGGGTGGCGCTTCCGGGACGTGGCGCCACCCCGGCCGGCGGGGCTTCACCCGCCCCGGATCGTGTCCATTGTGGATGCGGCACCGAACTCGGTCTCGAACCGGGCCAGGAGGTCACCGAGCAGGGCGTTGAGGGCGGCCAGCCGCACGGGGTCGAGCGCACCGGCGAAGAGGTCGTGTTCGTCGTCGGTGCGCTGCTGCGTCGCGGCGGCCCAACGGTCGCGGCCCTTGCGCGTGAGCCGCACGGGGCGGCTGCGGCCGTCGGCTGCGGCGACCCGTTCGACCAGGCCCGCCCGGGCGAGGCGGTCGATGCGCACGCTCACCGTGCCCGATGTGACGCCCAGCAGGTCACCGAGTTCCTTGGGCGTGAGCACGGGCGGCTCGCCGGAGCGGTGCAGCGCCGAGAGCGCCTGCCAGTCGCCCGGCGTGAGGTCGTGGGCGGCGGCCGCGCGCTCCAGCACCTGCTCGAACTGCCGTGACAGCCGCCCGATGCGCTGCCGCGCGGCCTCCACGTCCGGGTCCACCCCGGCGGGCATCACGCGCAGCCACGCGCCGAGCCCGGCACCGACCGAATCCTGCACCACGACCACACTCCCCGCCTGGACACTCCCTTGAGTCTCAAGGTAGTTTGGTTTGAGACTCAAAGTATCGGTTGTGAAGGAGTGGTCCATGAGCCGGGTGTGGTTCATCACCGGCACGAGCGCGGGATTCGGCCGGGTGCTCACCGAGGCCGTGCTCGCCCACGGCGACCGGGTGGTCGCGACCGCCCGCGACATCGACAGCATCAAGGACTTCGCCGACCGCGCGCTCGTCGCGCGACTGGACGTGACCGATCCCGCGTCGATCCGCTCGGCCGTCGACGCGGCCCTGGCGGAGTACGGCCAGATCGACGTGCTGGTCAACAACGCGGGCCACGGCCTCATCGGCGCGCTCGAGGAGCTCACCGACGAGCAGACGCGCAAGGTCATGGAGACCAACGTGTTCGGCGTGCTCGCCGTGACCCGCGCCGTGCTGCCACACCTGCGCGAGCGGCGCAGCGGGCACGTCGTGCAGCTGTCGTCGGTCGGCGGCGTGGTCGGCAACCCGGGGCACGCGATCTACGCGACGTCGAAGTTCGCGCTGGAGGGCATGTCCGAGGCACTCGCCGGTGAGGTCGCGCCGCTGGGGATCCGTGTGAGCATCGTCGAGCCGGGACCGTTCCGCACGGAGTTCGCGGGCCGGTCCATGGCCTTCGCCGACCCCATCGCGGACTACGGCGACACCCCCGCGGGGCGGCTGCGCGAGCAGTTCTCCGCGCAGGACGGCCGCCAGCCCAACGACCCGGCACGCGCGGCCGCGGCGATCATCAAGCTCGTCGAGACACCGGACGCGCCGCTGCGGCTGCCACTCGGGCCCGAGGCCGTCACGCGGATCCGGGCCAAGCTCGAGAAGCAGCTGGCCGACCTCGCCGCGTGGGAGGCCTACGCCGTCGACACCCGTTACCCGGACGCGTGAGTCAGAACCGGTAGCGCAGCACGCACGTGCCGCGCCGCGACAGTGCCGCGCTGCGAGCCGCCAGCCGCGTGAACCAGCGCATCGCGAGCGGCTGCAGCGTGACCTCCGGTGCCCGCGTGGCGAACAGCTCGCCGGCCGGCTGCAGCTGCGGCACCCAGCGCTGCGGGTCGCGCGGGTCGTCGAACGCGGGGTTGGCCACGACGCCGGCGATGGAGCCGGTGCCGCGGTGGTCCTTGATCGCCCACAGATGGAAGCGCGTGTAGCTGTTGAACGCGATCTCGCCCGCGGGGAAGTGGTGCGCGAGCCCGCTCAGCAGCGCGACGAACGCTTCCTGCGGCAGGAACGCGACCAGTCCGGCGGCGACCGCGACCGCGGGCCTGCCCTCCGGCAGCCGGTCGAGCCGGCCCGGCTCGGTGAGGTCGGCGGCGATCGGGTGGACGTTCGGGTGCGCCGGAAGCGGGCGTTCGCGCGCGGAGACGACGGCCGGCAGGTCGAGGTCGTACCAGTCCACTGTGGAGGGTGGCTGGACGCGCTCGATCCGGCCGTCGAGCCCGGCACCGAGCTCCAGCACCACGGCGTCGGGGTGCCGGGCGACGAACGAGCGCACCACGTCGTCGAGGATCCGCGAGCGCACCGCGATGTCGAAGACCTGGCTCTTCACCAGCGGCGCCTTGCCACGGTCGTGCCCGAGCGCCTCGGCGACGCCGGCGGCGGTCGGATCGCCCGGCACCGGGCGCGGTGCGCGGCTGTCGAGCGCCCGGCCGTCAAGCGTGAGGTACAGACTGTTCTCCACCGCGGTGAACGCCGTCGTGTCCATGGTGAGCCCCTTGTTTCCCGATCCGGAAACTACGACTGTCCACCGAGGCTCGTCGACTCGAGTTTTTCTTGTGTTGCAATGACTGTCGCGAGTGCAACTCGGGTTTTGCCGTTGCAATGAGCGCTACGCCGGCCCCATACCGGGAAGCCGACTCACGCACGAAGACCGCCGCGCCGTCGCCGAGGGGCTCTCGGGCGGGCTGCCCTACGCCGAGATCGCCCGGCGCCTGGGCAGGCCGACGTCGACGGTGAGCCGGGAGATCCGGCGCAACGGCGGCTACCGCGCCGACCACGCCGACCACGCCCAGGAGGCCACGCTCTCGCGCGCGCCCGGCGGATGCCCGCGGACGGGCCCGTCCTCACCGGGTTCGAGGAACGGTTCACCACGATGATGGTCCACACCGGACTCCCGCGGATGGCCGCACGCGTCCTCGCCGCGCTCCTCACCGGTGGCGAGGCTGAGCTGTCGGCGGCCGATCTCGTGGCGCGCGTGGAGCCCGGCGTCGGTGTCCAAAGCGGTCGCCTGTCCGGAACAGCTCGAACTCGTCCGGCGCATCCGTGGCACCCGTGGCACCCGTGACCGCTACCGCGTCGACGACGACGCGTGGTACCGCTCGTGCCGGCGCGAGGCCGACGTGTGCGCCGCCTGGGCCGATTCGGCCCGGTCGGGAGCCGCACTGCCGGCGGGCTCCCCCGCGGCCGCGCGCCTGGCCGCGATGGGCGACTACTTCGACCACGTCGGCCGCGACCTGGCGACCTCGGCCGAGCGGTGGCGCCACGTCTTCGGCGCGCGATGATCAGCCCGCAGCGGAGATGCCGCCGTCGATGGTCACGATGGTGCCGCTGATGTAGGCGGCCCGGGGCGAGGCCAGGAACGCCACCAGGTCGGCGACCTCGCGGGCCTCGGCGACGCGGCCGGAGGGCAGCGCGGCGAAGCTCGCGTCGACGTCGGCGTTGGCGGCGCGCATGGCCGTGATCCGTTCCGTGGCGACCGGACCGGGGTTCACGCCGACGACCCGCACCCCGCGGCGCGGGCCGTCGCCGCCGAGGGCCTTGGTGAACGCCATGAGCGCGGCGTTGCCCGCGCCACCCGCGATGTAGCCGGCCGTGGGCCGTTCGCCGGCCGCGCCGATGACGTTGACGATCACGCCGCTGCCTCGTTCGCCCAGGCGCGCGAAGAACAGGCGGGAGAGGTCGACGTAGGCGTAGACCTTGAGGTCCCACGCGTGCCGCCACCGGTCGCGGTCCACCTGGTGCAGCGTGCCCGCCGGGATGTCCCCGGCGTTGTTCACCAGGATGCCCGCGTCGGCGGTCGCCGCGGCGAGGCGCTCCAGGTCTTCGGGTACGCGCAGGTCCACGGCGTGCACGGTCACCTCGACACCGTGCGCGTCGCGAAGCTTCTTCGCCAGGTCCTGCAGCGCGTCTTCACTGCGCGCGGCCAGGTGCAGGTGGCAGCCCTCGCCGGCCAGCACCTCCGCGATGGCGGCGCCGATCCCCTTCGACGCGCCGGTCACCAGCGCCCGCTTGCCGACCAGGTTCAAGTCCATCGGTGGTCCTCACGATCTCGGGTACGTCCCAGCTTGCCCGAGAACGATCACGCACCGCCAGGTCGGGTGGGTCACGGCAGGGCGTCGAGGAACGAGGCGTGTGCGTTCTGGAACGCCCAGACCTGCCGGTGATCCACGAGCTGCGCGACTCCCTGACGGTGCTGCACGTCCAGGACTACAACTCCGGCCCGGTCATGGGGCTCGACAACCAGTACCACACCATGGGTGGCGCCGACTTCCACGTCGCGATGACGGACATGCTGAAGGCTGGGTTCACCGTCGCCGGTGGCGCGTTCTTCCCGGGTCTGCGCGACGAGCAGATCGCCGTCGGTGCCGGCCACGGTCAACGCCGGCAACGGTTACACCGCACCCGCCGACGTGCAGGCGACTCTCACCTGCCTCGTCAAGGGCACCGGGTGCGGCGGCTACTCGCTGCGCGGCGGCACCCAGCCGGGCTTGCGGGGCATCATGACGTGGTCGGTGAACTGGGACCACTTCTCCGGCTAGGCGCCGGTGCGCGGGTCGCCGCCCGACGAGCCGCCGTGGAACTGGTGACCGACCTGCACGAAGAACGTCTCGGGCGCCGTCGTGAGGACGAACCTGGCACCGTAGCGCGCTTTCAGCGTCTTGAGCGCCGAGATCAGGTTGACCACGGCGGGTGTGGTGGGGCTGCGAAAGTCGCTGTCGCCGGGGTTGAGGGACAGCGAGTGGCCTTCGAAGTCGACGTCCAGACCGTCAAAGCCGTACTTGCCGATGATCGCCGAGACGGAGCTGACGAACGCGTCGCGCGCGGCCGTGGTGGTGAGCTGCACCTGGCCCTTTTCCCCGCCGATGGAGATGAGCACCTTCTTGCCCTGCGCTTGCCTGGCCCGGATCGCGGCGGTGGAGTCCGCGGCGCTCTCGACGCCGGCACTCGCTCGCCGGGCAGCGCGTGAAGCCGATGTCGCCGGACGTCGGCGAGGTCGGCTCGCCGAACGCGAGGGCGACGATGTCCCACACGTCGGGCACATCGGCCATGCGGACGTAACCGGACCCGTTCGCGAAGCTCGCGTACAGGTAGCCGATGAGGGCGTGCTCCGGCAGGCCGGCACTGGTGCAACCGCCGGTGGTCGCGGAGACCGGCGTGGTCCTCGGCGACTCCCCGGCGGCTTTGTACACGGCCACCGCGTAGGTGTGCGTGGTGCACGGCTGCAGGCCCGCGAGGGTGGCCGACGTGCCGGAGACCGTGGCTTTGAGCGTGTTGTCCTCGTACACGCGGTACCCGGCCGGACTGCCCGCCGCGGCGGCCCAGCTCAGCGCGACGGACGTGCTGGTGACCTGGGTCGCCGCCGGGGTGCCCGGTGCCGCGGGCGTGCCCGGGGTCCCGCCGCCCGGCCCGTCGTGGCTGACATCGTCGGCGTAGTAGGTGCCCGCGCCGTACCACCCGTGCAGGTACACCTGCGCCGACGTCTGGCTCGCCCCCGTGGTGAACTGCAGCTGAAACCGCGTGTACTCGGCCGCGGCAGTCCACGTCGACGGCCCTCCGGCGACCCCCAGGTACACCGGATTGCCCCGCACCCACGCCTGGACGGTGTACGCGGTGTTCGGCCGCACTCGCACCGTCTGGCTGCACTGGCCCGTGTCCCCCGCCGACGCCGGACCGGCCGGCGCGCCGGTGCCCGCGCGCACGGGCTGCTGCGTGGCCACCGCACCGGCCGCGCACGTCCACCCGCTCACACCGTTCTCGAACCCGGCGTTGACCAACAGGTTGTCCGCTCGGGCCACCCCGGGCAGCACGGCGGCCAGCACCACCGCAGCGAACAGGGACAGTCGGAACCGCCTCATCGCGCACCTTCGGCTTGGCGGGCAGAGGCTTATTATCTGGCCCAATCGAAGCATGTCCAGACCATTCGGCACAGGTCACCCGCACGCCGGAATCGGGGGCTTCTCCGGACGGCCCGGGCTAGGTAGGTTCAACCATGACCGCTCCGCGGATGACCCTCCCGACTCAGCTGGTGCTGCACGCCTTGCTGCGGGAGCCCGCCCAGGAGCGCTACGGGCTCGAGATCTGCGCTGCCGCCGGGCTGCCCAGCGGCACCATCCACCCGATCCTCGCGCGGCTCGAGAGAGCCGGGTGGCTGCGCTCGCGCTGGGAGGAAACCGATCCGGCCGAGGCGGGCCGACCGCGACGGCGCTACTACCGGCTGGACCCCGACGGCATCGAGGCGGTGCGCGAAGCCTTGCTCCGCGCGGAAAAGTCGGCGCCCGCGGCGGCCCGGCTGCGGCCGCGCCTTTCGGGAGGTGCCCGGTGAGCGTGCCGCTGGACCTGCTGTTCGGCCTGGACCGGATGCTCGCCCGGACGCACGACGACGTCGCGGAGTCGGTGTTGCCGCACTTGGGCATTTCCCGCCGGGTGGTCGACCGGCCGCTCGTCGCCGCGCGGTTGCGGCAGCTGTGCCGCGAACTCGACGTGACGGCGGACCTCGCGGGTCCCGCGGAGCTGGGCCCGGCGCTCGACACCGCCCGCGCCTACGCCGGGCGCGCGCTGTCGCTGATGAGCGAGGGCACCGACCGCGCCGACCACGATCTCGCGCGGCGCTGCGTGACCGAACTGGTCGATCAGCTCGATCTGGCGCGCACGGACGTGCTCGCCGTCCTCGGCGACCACGGCTTCGGCCCGCGCGGCCCGCGCTGGCGTGGCTGGGCCGGTCCGGCGGCGAATCGAGCCGAGGTGATCGCGTTCTCCCGCCTGGCCGCGACGTGCGCGGTGGCGCTGCTGCCGGCCGGCAACCGAGCCGAATACGCCGAGCTGTTCCTGTCCGAGCTCCACGAGCTCGCGAGCAGCCGGAGTGGCCGCTGGGCCCAGGTGCGGTACGCGTGCCGCGTGCTCGTGCGCGCACCGCGGCTGCGTCGGGCACTGGGCTGAGGCCCGCGGCGGGTCGCTGGTGGTCAGGGGTGGGCGGGGAAATAGGCTGGGCCCGTCAGTGGGTTCAGGAACGGAGAGTGCCCGGCGATGTCCGACAGCTACACCGCAGCGATCGTCTACACACCCGAGGCCGGGGTGCGGCTGCGGCCGGACGGCGGCGGCGACCTGCCGACCGGCGCGAACGACGTCAACCTGCTCGGCATGGCCATCGCGCTGGCACTGGGCCGCGCCGGCTACGAGCACCACCCCGAGCCCCGCGACCCCGAGCTCCAGACGCTCGACGCCCTCCTCGCCGGGGACGCCGTGATGCCGTGGCGCCGGCCCGACGACGGGGACGACCAGCAGATCACGTGCACCCGCGGTGCCGGGGGCGCGTGGTCGTGCGAGGTCAGGCCGGCCTGAGCCGCCGGTGCCGCCGCGACCGGCTCGGCGGCACCGGAACCGGGCCAGGTGCCCGGAGACAACCATTTCGCCCCATGGTCTGGGCCTGTTGGCCGGCCGTGCGGCCCACTCCGGCGGAAAACGATCGTGCCGAGCCGTCTCCGGCGCCGTGGCGAACTCCGCGAACGGTTGTTCGTTGTGGTGGACCTGCGCCACTCTCAGCGACGAGCAAAGCCGGAGGCGCGAAGGAGCAGCGCCTCTGCGGCAGCATTCGCCCGGGAACTGCCCGGCGGCACCACGGCGAGCCGCGGAAAGCGCACCCCGGAAGCACCAGGATGAACCAGGCCCGCGATGAAAAGTCGGCCGTTGTCCGGCTCGTCCGGCGCTGGAAATACTGGGTGATGCCCGAAGATCCCGCGGAAACCGTGGCCGCGCGCGTGTTCGACGCCGCCGTCGCGACGTCCGACGTCATCGCGATCGCGCTGGGCGATCGCCTCGGTTACTACCGGGCTCTCGCCGGTGGCCACTGCTCCCCCGGCGAGCTGGCCGAGGCGACCGGGACCGACGAGCGCTGCGCCCGCGAGTGGCTCGAACAGCAAGCGGTTTCGGGCTTCCTCGACGTGACCGGCACCGAGGGCGACCGGCGCTACCGCTTCGCCCCCGGCGCGGAGACGGTGCTGGCCGACCACGACGCACTCGCCTACCTCAGCCCGCTCGCACGCCAGCTGGTGAGCGCCGCGGGGCACGTGCCCCAGGTCGCCGAAGCGTTCCGCACCGGCCACGGCTTCCCGTGGTCCGGCCACGGCGCCGACATGCGCGAGTCCCAGGCCGCGCTCAACCGCCCCGGGTTCCTGCACCTGCTGGCCAGCGAGTGGCTGCCCGCGATGCCCGACGTGCTCGCCAAGCTCACCGACGGCCCCACGCGCATCGCCGACGTCGGCTGCGGCGGCGGCTGGGCCGCGATCGCGCTCGCGCGCGCGTTCCCGCACGCGAGCGTCGACGCCTACGACCTCGACCGCGCCACCGTCGAGCTCGCCCGGCGCAACGTCGCCGAAGCCGGCCTCGAAGACCGCATCACCGTGCACCGGCAGGACATCGGCACGGCCGGCGCCGGACCGTACGACCTCGTGATGGCTTTCGAGTGCCTCCACGACCTGCCCTATCCCGTGCGCGCGCTCGAGGCGATGCACCGTCTCGGCACGACGGTGCTCGTGGCCGACATGAAGGTCGCGGACAGTTTCACCGCGCCCGGCGACTCCGTCGAGCGGCTGATGTACGGCTTCAGCGTGGCGATCTGCCTGCCCGACAGCATGAGCAGCCCCCACTCGGCCGCCACCGGCACCGCGATCCGCCGCTCGACCGTCGAGGCTTACGCGCACGAAGCCGGGTTCGACCGCATCGCGGTGCTGCCGATCGAGCACGACACGTGGCGCTTCTACCGGCTCGGCTGAGCTTCGTCACTGGATCCGCCGCTCGACCCCCGCCCACGCCTTCTCGCGCAGCACGTACTTCTGGATCTTCCCCGTCGACGTCTTCGGCAGGTCTCCGAAGGTCACGCTCTTCGGCGCCTTGAACCGCGCCAGCCGCTCGCGCACGAACTCGACGATCTCGGCCTCCGTCGCGGTTTCGCCGTCGCGCAGCGTCACGTAGGCGGCCGGCACCTCGCCCCAGCGGTCGTCCGGCACGGCGACGACCGCGACTTCGAGCACGGCCGGGTGCTCGGCGATCGCCTGCTCCACCTCCACCGACGCGATGTTCTCACCGCCGGAGATGATCACGTCCTTGCTGCGGTCGCGCAGTTCCACGTACCCGTCGGGGTGCACGACGCCCAGGTCGCCGGTGCGGAACCAGCCGTCGGGCACCGCGGCGCGCGTCGCCGCCGGGTCGTTGAGGTAGCCGAGCATCACGTTGTTGCCGCGCAGGGCGATCTGGCCGATCGTGGCACCGTCGGCGGGCACGTCCGCGCCGTCGTCGCCGATCACGCGTGCGGTGCAGGAGATCATGTTGCCCACGCCCTGGCGCGCCTTGAGCCGCGCCTGCTCCTGTTCGCCGAGCGCGTTCCACTCCGGGCGCCAGTCGCAGATCATCGCCGGGCCGTAGGTCTCGGTGAGGCCGTAGAGGTGCGTGACGTCGAAGCCGAGCTCGCGCATCCGCCGCAGGATCGCGGGCGACGGCGGCGCCCCGCCCGTCGCCACGCGCACCGGCTTCTCCACCGGCGCCGCTTCCGGGGCGTACGCGAGCATCGACAGCACCGTCGGCGCGCCGTTGAGGTGGGTGACGCCCTGCTCCCGGATCAGCTGCCACACGCGGGCGGGCTCGACCTTCGGCAGGCACACGTGCGTGGCGGCCGCGGCCGTCACCGCCCACGGGAAGCACCAGCCGTTGCAGTGGAACATCGGCAGCGTCCACAGGTGCACCGCCGACGGAGACAAGCCCGTGTGCCCGACCATCGCCAGCGCCTGCAGGTAGGCGCCGCGGTGGCTGTACAGCACGCCCTTCGGCCGGCCGGTCGTGCCGGACGTGTAGTTGATCGAGAGCACCGACCGCTCGTCGCCGGGCGTGAGCGCGAGCGGTTCGGCTGCGGCCAGCAGCCGCTCGTACTCCTCCCCCGCGCGGATCCGGCGGGGCGGTTCGCCGGGCAGCAGCGCCACGGCGTCGGCCACCAATTCGTCGAACCCGGGGTCGTGCACCAGCACCGCGGCGTCGGAATGCTCGAGCAGGTAGGCGATCTCGCGAGCCGCGAGCCGCGTGTTCACGGCGACGAGCGGCACACCCGCCCACGGCACGCCGAAATTCGCCTCCAGCAGCACGTGGGTGTTGGGCGCCAGCACGGCCACCGGCCGCCCGGCGGCGAGCGGGGCGAGTGCGCCGGCGAGCCGGCGGCACCGTTCGTGCAGCTCGGAGTAGGTCCAGCGGTCCTCACCGTCGACCACGGCGATGCGGTCGCCGTGAGCGGCCGCGGCGCGATCGAGGTAGGCGGTGGGGGTGAGCGGCTCGTACGACCAGGTGCTGGTTGCGTCCACGGAATCCTCTCCCGGCTTCGGCGACGGTGCCTGCCACACGATAAGCCGCGATCGGCCTCAGAGGCGGGGAATGTGAGCCACCAGCGACTCAGGCGGCGGTCCGGGCGCGTCCGAGACGAGCTGCGCGACGGCGGCGACCCCGCAGTGCCCGGGCACGGCGGGCCGCCGGTTCGCTCGTGCCGCACCCGGCCGGCTCCGTCGGCAGGGCCGGCGGAAACCCCCTGCCTCGCCGCGAGGAGGGGCCGGCCCGCGAGCGCGGGGCCCCGGTCCGAAGTGGACCGGGACCCCTTGGTGGTCGCGCTCAGCCGACCGGCCCGTTGGCCGGGGTGATCGAGACGTCGTGCTGCTGGCCCGTCTGGTCGACGACGGTCACGGTGAGCTTGTCGCCCGGGTGGTGGGTGTCCATGAGGGTGGTGAGCGTGGTCGCCGAGTCGACGGCCTTGCCGTCCACCGCGGTGATCACGTCGCCGCCGGTCAGGCCGGCCGCCGCCGCCGGGCCACCCTGGACCACCTGCTGGATCAGCGCGCCGGACGAGCTGCCCTGGCCCTGCCCTTGACCCTGACCCAAGCCGCCCTGCCCCAGGCCACCCTGGCCGAGCCCGCGCTGACCCTGGCCGAAGCCGCCCTGGGCCTGCTGCCCGGCGTCGCTCACGGACACACCGAGGAAGGCACTCTGTCCGATGTGGACGGTTTCGGACGACTTGCCGCCGATGATCTGGTGCGCCAGGTCGATCGCCTGGTTGATCGGGACCGCGAAGCCCTGGTTCCCGGTGGAGCCGCCCTGCTGGCCGTCGCCCTGGCCCAGGCCGCCTTGCCCCTGGCCGAAGCCGCCCTGCCCGCGCCCGAGCCCGCCGCCGAAGCCACGGCCCTGGCCGCCGTTGAACTGGAAGCTCTGCGACGCGGCGGTGTCGACACCGACCACCTGACCGCTCGCGTTGACCAGCGGGCCGCCCGAATCGCCGGATTGGATGTCGGCGTCGACCTGGATCAGGCCGGACAGCTGCTCCGACGAGCTGCTCGACTCGTCCGACGCGGTGATCGACTGGTTCAGCGCCGTCACCTTGCCCGCGGCCACGGCCGGGGTGCCACCGGCACCTCCGGCGTTGCCGATGCCGACCACGGCGTCGCCGGTCTGGACCGAGGACGAGTTGCCGAGCGTCGCGGTCTTGAGCCCGGACGCGCCGTTGAGCTTGATGACCGCGATGTCGTGGCTGCGGTCGTAACCGAGAACGGAAGCGGTGTAGGTCTTGCCATCACCGAGGTCGGTCACCTTGATGCTGGTGGCGCCTTCGACGACGTGGTTGTTCGTGAGGATCTCGCCGTCGGAGGTGAGCACGATGCCGGTGCCCGCGGCTTCCGCGCCCTGGTAACCGAGGTCGGTGTTGACGTCGGCCAGCGCCGGGTCGACCTTCTGCGCGATCCCGTTGGCGTCGATCGACGTGCTCGACGTGCCCCCGGGCGGGGCGACGGACCCGAAGTTCTGGTTGCCGCTCGCGGAGCCGGAGCCGGGCGTCCACACGAAGTGGCCGATCCCGAGCCCGAGGACCACCGACAGCCCGATGGTGCCGACCGCGATCGCCGCGCTGCGCACCGGCCTGGGCGGCTTGGGCTTGGGCTTGTGGTACGGCGTCTGCGGATACTGCTGCGTGCCCCAGGCACCCTGCTGCGCCCAGCCCTGCTGATAGCCGTACGGGTTCTGCTGTCCGTACCGGCCCTGCTGGCCCTGCTGGCCGTGCTGCCCCTGCCGGCTCTGGTGCGCCTGCTGCCCGTACTGCCCGTAGTGGCCCGGCTGGGTCTGGTCGCCGTACGGCCAGCCGCCGGCCTGTCCGCCCGTCGAACCCGGTTCCTGTTCGCTCATTTTCCCGCTCCAGCCTCGTCCCGCTCCTGGCTTGCCGCCTCGACCAGGACACACCCCGTACCTGAGAGTTTCCTTGCCACGCTCCGTGCGCAACCTGTGGAGTTTTCCCCGGTTCCCCTGAAGACCGGACATTCCTCCCCGTACGCGCCCGAATCGGGCGCCCCTGGTGAGCGCGGGCGCCAGCCGGTTACGGTCGCGGCATGGCTGAGTTGATCGAGGACGAGGCGCTGCGCGCCCGGCGGCTGCTGGAGGCGCAGGCCAAGGCCGTCGAGCTGTTCGATCAGGTGCAGCGGCGCGGGCTGCTCGCGCCGGGCGTGCGCGAGACGGAGGCGAGCGACGCCGTGCGCGACCTCGCGGCCGATCTGTTCGGCGTGGACCGCTACTGGCACAAGCGGATCGTGCGCGCAGGCGAAAACACGCTGCAGCCGTACCGGGAGAACCCACCGGACCGCGTGATCGCCGAAGACGACATCGTGTTCGTGGACTTCGGCCCGATCTTCGAGGAGTTCGAGGCCGACTTCGGGCGGACGTTCGTGCTGGGCGACGACCCGGTGAAGCAGCGGCTGCGCGACAGCCTGCCGGTGGTGTGGGCCGCGGGGCGCGCGTACTTCGAGGCGCACCCGGACGTGAGCGGCGCCGAGCTGTACGCGCACGTCACGAAGTTCGCCGCCGACGCCGGCTGGGAGTTCGGCGGCGCGCACGCGGGGCACCTCGTGGGCCAGTTCCCGCATGAAACGATCGACGGCGAGCGCATCGAGTCGTACATCGCACCGGGCAGCGACCGGCCGATGCGCCGGCCGGACCGCAAAGGTCAGGTGTCGCACTGGATCCTCGAGGTCCACCTCGTCGACCGCGAACGCCGGATCGGCGGGTTCTTCGAGGAGCTGCTCGACCTGGGCTCCGGACCGGCCGGCGCGGCCCGCTAGGCCGGGCGGCCGGGGACGCGAGCTTGCCGAGCCATGTCGGGAATGTGCCGGGCGAATCCGCCTAGGTGGCACCGGTGGTGACGCTCAGGACGCCGCGATCTCGCCCGGCAGGGTGCCGTCCACGTCGGTGAAGCCGTAGGCCGCCGCGAGGTCCGTGGTGGTTTCGACGGTGCCCGCTCGGTTGAGCACGTCCGGGTCCGCCGCCGGCGCCACGACACCGCGGCCGACGAAGCGCGGGGACTCGGCCGCGGCGAGGTCGAAGGCGCCGGCGCCGGGGATGTCGAGGACCGTGCGGCCCTCGCGCGTCCGGCGGGCGGCGAAGGCCAGCAGTTCGGCGCGCACGAGACCGGGCCACAGGGACACGACCGCGACGTTGCGGGGCCGCAGCTCGAGCGCCGTGTCGGCGGTCATCTTGTCCACGTCGGCCTTGCCGACGCCGTAGACGGTGTCCTGCTGTGTACGCGGCCGCGCCCGAGGACGAGATGTTCGCGATCAGGCCCCCGCCCGCGGCGAACAGCAGCGCAGCGGCGTGGACGCTGGCCACGTAGTGCGAGCGGGCGCCGATGCCGAGCACCTCGTCCCACGCCTTGATCGGCAGCTCCCAGAACGGCTTGTCGAGCCACCCCGCGAGGTCAGGCGCGGAGAAGATGTTGTTCACCAGTACATCGAGCCGGCCGCTTCGATGGAGATGCGCTTGAACACCGCCGCCACCTGCGCGTCGTCGTGGTGGTCGCAGCGCAAGGCGACGCCGGTACCGCCGAGCGCCGTCACCTCGGCGGCTGTCTGGGCGATCGTGCCGGGCAACGGGCCGGCGCCGACGCTGCGGCCCGTGACGTACACCGTCGCGCCGGCGGCACCCAACTCCAGCGCGATGCCCTTGCCCACGCCCCGGCTCGCGCCGGTGACGACGGCGATCCTGCCAGCCAGCGGTCGGTCCACGCTGTCGATCTTGCCCTGCCGCCCCGGGTTTCGGCGATCGAAACCCGCAAAAATGGCGGGACCGGTCCACATCGGACCGATCCCGCCATCACCCGGCCCTCCCGGCCGCGCCGCCGGGAGGGACTCGTCAGTACCGGAACTGCTGCAGCTGCCTACCGTCGGCCGAGGGCACCCAGCCGGTGCGGGTGGCGGGGTCGAGCTGGGCCGAGC
The DNA here is from genome assembly GCF_016889705.1 of Amycolatopsis sp. FDAARGOS 1241. Lineage (NCBI taxonomy): Bacteria > Bacillati > Actinomycetota > Actinomycetes > Pseudonocardiales > Pseudonocardiaceae > Amycolatopsis > Amycolatopsis sp. FDAARGOS 1241. Next base: position 3,226,026 of record NZ_CP069526.1, on the reverse strand, counting down.
GTTCCGTCTGGCTGTTGACCTCGCCGCCGAAGGGGCCCGCCACGATGTTCAGCCCGGACACCACCGACACCTGTTTACCGGTCGTCAGGTCGAGCACCGCGAACTGGCTCGTGGCGTTGCTGTCGGTGATCACCCCACCGACCTTGCCGAACTGCGAGATCACCGGCGGCGTGCGGAAAGCGACCAGCCCCAGGTGGTGCACCCCGTCGACGGCCAGGAACGAAGACTGCTGCTGGCGCACCGTCACCGAGCCACCCGCCGTGAGCGTGTCGCCGGCGACCGAGCCCAGCGAGGTGGTGCCGACGATGTTGAGGCTCACCGAGCGGTACACCGTCTCGTACAGCTTGTTCGCGCCGTCGTCGAACGCCAGCCCGTTCGCGCACACGCTGCCCCCGTCGGACAGCCGGGTCGTGCCCGAGTCGAGGTCCACCGCCGCCACCGAGGCCGCGCCCGCGCCGAAGCAGATCAGGCCGCTGCCGGCGCGCGCCAGGTAGACCAGCCCGCTGGCCTGGTCCAGCGCGATCATCTTGAACCCGCCGGTGACCGCACCCGGCGGATCCGCGGGCAGCGGTGTGCCGAGCGCACCGTCGGCCAGCGCCAGCGGCAGTACGAAGTCGGTGTTGTCCGACGTCCGCTTGGCCAGCAGCGCCGCGCGGTGCCGGGTCGCGTCGACGCGGCCGCCCGACACCGAGTAGCCCTCGGCGGTCACCGCGGCGACGCGCTGCAGTGACCCGGTGTCGTACGTCTCGACGGTCCACCCTGCGGGGGTCACGTGCAGCAGCGCAAGCCGATCGGCGTCCGCGCCGAGCACCTGGTAGGCGTCGCTGCCCGAGGCGTCGTTCGCCAGCACGCGGCCGTAAGTGCCGTGAGCGGCGTCGTACTCGCGCACCGACTCACCGCCGTCGGGCGCGCGCAGCGCGACGTAGGACGATCCCTTCGACGCGGCGGCGAAGCTCGTCACCACGCTGTCGCCCGGCGCATACCCGTCGTCGAGCACGAGGAACGATGTCGGCGACGCCTGGCCCACCACCTTCCCGTGCCGGTCGGTCGCGAACACCCGCACGTTGTAGTCGAGCGAACCACCGAGTCCGAGCTGGACCGCGTCGAGCTTCGCGACGCCGTTGCGGGCCGGAAGCTGCTGGTACGCCACGGATCCCGCGCTCGGTCCACCTTGATCACGGCGATCGCCGTTGGCGTTGGTCACCGTGTTGAGCGCGTTGTAGAGCGTCGGCGCGGGCGCCGAAACCTCCACCGCCGCACCGGTCGCGCCGGGTACGCCGCGCACGTCGTAGCCGAGCGAGAAGCCCGGTGCCGCCCGGGTGATCGAGGCGAAGTGCCCGGACGTGCCGCCCGCCGTGAGCGTCGGGGCGTCGGGGCGCTGCGCGGGACCGCCGACGCGGATCGCGGTGAACTCGCCGTACGTCGGGTCGCCGGCGCTGCCGGTGACCGACCGCTGCACGAGCCCGATCCCGTACACGCCCGCGCCGCCCGCGAACGCGGACGCCGGCACGACCACGTCACCCGACGTGGCGGTCAGCGGCGCCACGAACCCGGTGCCGAACAGCGGTGCGCTGACGGGGTTCCAGTGCCCGAGCGTCGACACGACCAGCTGTGGGTTCGACAGGTTGCGCACGCCGGTCAGGTCGTAGTGCACCGCCACCTCGCGCCCGACCGGCACGGACGCCGGCGCGACCGGGGCGAGCGCTTCGACGTAGGTGCCGTCGCTGGGGCCCAAGGTCAGCGTCCGCGAAGCCGACGCCACCACCCGGGGGCCCGAGCGCACCTCGAACGTGACCGGCACCGAACGGTCCTGCGTGGACACCACCGGAAGTCCCGCGGCGGCCAGGATTTCGCGCGGGTTCAGCCGCACCGCCGGCACGTTCGAGGTGAACTCGTGGCCGTTGACCTCCAGCGCGTAGGACGCGTTGGCGGGCGCGCCGACCACGTCGGCGCCCACGGTGACCGGGCCGACGAGGCCCTCCCCCGTGCCGTCCGTGTCGAGGTCGATGCGGCCGCCGTCGGCGTTCTCCGTGAAGGAACCGCCGAGCCCGCCGGTGGTCACGCGGTGGGCGACCGAGAGGCGGGTGATCGCCGGATCGGTCTTGCCCCGGTGCTCGCCCAGCACGGACTGGACGGCCGCGGTCACGTCGAGCTGCGGGCCGACCGTCACCGGCCGGTCCATCTGCGGCGGCGACGCGACCGGGCGCGCCGTGCGCTGCAGCAGCGACCGGACGTCGGCCGGGCTCAGCGAGCGGCCGGTGAGCTTCGCGGCCTGCAGCACCACCGCCGCGGCGGCCGCGGTCATCGGAGCCGACGCCGACGTGCCGCCGTTGAGCACCGGCGTGACGTCCTGCGCGCTCCCGCGCTGCGTGTGTGCCACGACCAGAATTCCGTCGCTGGGCGCGGAAACGTCGACGCGCGTGCCGAAGCCCGAGGAGAAGAGGCCGCCGCCGTCGGTGCGGGTGGTCGCGAACGTCGGGTTGTGCGCGGCCGCGCCGCCGGCCTGCTGCGACACGGCGAGCGTGTCGTCGAGCGTGGTGCCCCCGACGGCGATCGCGCCGGAGTCGAGCACCTTGGTCGGCGTGGTGGAGAACTGGTCGTCGCCGATGTCGGTGGTGTCGCGGGCGTCCTTGGTCACGTCGGTCGGCGTGCTGCCGCCATCCGGGCCGACGGCCGCCGGGGTGAACACCCGCGTGCCGTCGTTGGCGGAGACGGTGACGACGATGTGGTACTGCTGCACGATCGTCGTGATCACGGCCTGCGCCACCGGGTCGTCCTCGAGGTAACGGCCGGGGAAGCCCACGGTGTCGGTGCCGACGCCGAGGCTCGCGGTGATCACGTCCGGGCGCGGCGTCTGACGCGCGGCGGCGAGCAGCGCGACCGAGATCTGGTCGAGCGTCGGTTCCTTGGGCACGACCAGCCGGTACTGCGCGCCGGGTGCGATGCCCAGCAGGTCGGTGAAGCCGGCGCCCTGCGCGCCGGCGCGCTGGCGGTCGTGCGGCAGGGGCGCCATCACCCCGAAGTCCATCAGGACCTCGCCGAGCGTGGCGTCCTCGTTCTCGACGGAGCCGGCCGGGTCGAGGTGCCCGGAGGAGTCCGCGGTGTAGGTGGGGATCAGCGGCATCGACGGGATGTCGAGGTAGCGCCGGCCGTCGCGCAGCACCGTGGTCGGGCCGTTGGCCTGGACGTAGGCATCGCCGGCGTCGGCCATGGCCTGGTCGGTGAGGTCGCCGAGCGAGACGTTGGTGATGATCTCGCCGGTACCGGGCAGCTGGCCGTACTCCTTGCCCAGCAACGAATATGCGCCGAGCGCGTCGGTGCCGCCGGCGTTGAGGTAGCTCTGGGCGGACGACGTGACGCCGTAGTTCGCGGGCAGCGCGGCGGGCGGGTTCCGGTGCGCCTGCGGCAGTTTCGCCGCCTTGACGGCGGGCTGCGGCACGGGCACGGGACCGGTCGACATCGTCGCGGCGCGCCGGTTCGGCTGCGCGCTCACCACGCCGGGGGTCGCTGCGAGCGTCTTTGCGGCCGCGTCGGTGTCCTGGCCCGACAGGTGCACGAGCACGGTCGTCGCGAGCGCGGGAACGTCGGTGGCGTCCGGGAAAACGGGCTCGACGGAGGTGGCGCCGACCTTCGTGAGCGCCGCGTTGACGCCGGTGTCCGACGTCTTGGCCGCGCGCCGGCCGGCCGGCAGCGGGGCGCCGGTGACGGTGGTCGAACCGGCCAGCTGGACGAGGACGTCGGCGGATTGCGCCGGCGTGGTGGTGCGGGTGAACGCGGCGCGGACGGCGTCGTCGGTGGGCGCGAGGCTGCCGAGGGCCGAAGTCCCCTGAGGAAGGGCGAGCACGGTCTTCCCGAGGGTCTTGCCGTGCGCGTCGGTGCGGGTCGCGGTGCCGTCGGGGTCGACGGTGATGCTGCCGCCGTCGGGCATCGCGACGTGCCTGGCGGCTGGGGGCTGCTCGTCCGGTGGGGCCGCGGTGGCCGGGGGAACGGCGAGGCCGGTGAGGGTGGCGGCGGCCGTGACGGCGATCAGGGCACGGCGGAGCGTCGTGGTTCGGGCTCGGGGCACCAGGCTCCCTTTCGGGTCGGGGGGACGGGGAGTTCAGTGGTCGGATCAATTTCCCAGTGCCCGCGCGGCTGGCGCAAGATAGCCACTATGACCAATAGTCGCCAAGTGGCAGGTTCACGCCAGCAGCTGCGGGACCTCGACGCGCTGGGCATCCCGGCCGTCGACGCGAAGGTGTACACGGCGTTGCTGGGCCACCCGCGCACGCGCGGCGTGGACCTGGCCGAACAATGCGGACTTTCCGCCCAGCAGGTGGCGCGGGCGCTGTCGCGGCTCACCGCGAGCGGCATGGCGAGCCGCGTGCCGGGCCGGCCCGCGCGCTACCTCGCGGCGGCACCCGACATCGCACTCGGTGCGCTCGCGGCCGAGCGCGCGGCGGAACTGCGCAGCGCCCGCGCGGCGATCGAGGACCTGATGACCGTGCACCGCGAAGCCAGCCGGTTCACGCACCCGGCCGAACTCGTCGAGGTCGTCACCGGTGCGGAGAACATCGACGGGCGCGTGCGCCGGCTGCAGGACGAGGCGCGCACGCAGATCCGCGGGTTCGACCGCCCGCCCTACGTCAGCGCCCCCGGGGAGAACCTCGACCCGGAACGGCAGCGGCTCAAGGCAGGCATCACCTACCGCGTGATCTACGACCGCCAGGCGATCGCGGTCCCCGGCCGGCTCACGAACGACATCCTCGCCAGCGGCCAGCACGGCGAACGCTCCCGCGTGCGCCCGCAGCTGCCGATCAAGATGGTGATGGCCGACGAGGAGGTCGCGGTGATCCCGATCAGCTCCTCGCCGCACGTCGTCGACGCGGCCTACATCATCCACGCGTCGGCGCTGCTGGACGCCCTGGTCACCCTCTTCGAAGCCGAGTGGGACCGTGCCGTGCCGATCTCCGAGGCCCTCACCGAACCCGCCCCCGACGTCGACCCCGCGACGACCACCCTGCTCACCCTGCTCGCCGCCGGCCAGACCGACTCGGGCATCGGCCGCGCCCTCGGCTGGAGCCCCCGCACGACCCAGCGCCGCGTCCAGCGCCTGATGACCGACCTCAACGCGACGACCCGCTTCCAAGCCGGCATGAACGCCCGAGCCCGCGGCTGGCTCTGAACCGCAGGACATCGAACGTAGCCGGATCGGCCGTGGCGGCCGGGAATCGCTGGCCCGAACCGGACCGCAGCCAGGAGGTAGTCGTGGCTCCCGGACCTGCGGAGCCGATCCGACGTCGCCGCACCCGACCCGGCAGTATCCCGTCGCGCCGCGTTCCGCCGACCGCCCCGGCTTCCGGCCACGGCCGGGTTGCGCGGCCGGCGCTGAGCCGCTGGGCCGACGTGGTTCCGGCCCGGGCCGAACTCCCCCTCCGCCGCAACGGGGAAGGTCCGGCCCGGGTCAGGCTGCCGCGGCACCTCGGGGTGCCGGCCGGACGGGCCTCCCGGGACTTCGCCCGGCTCGCCGGGAGCCGAGCCGGGGCGAAGCCGCGGAGATCCGCGCCCGCCTGATCTCCGCCCGCCGCCGCGGCCCGAATTCGCGGTGGCGTCCGGTGGTGCGGGGAACCGGATGTCCGCTGTGGACGGGTCAGCTCACGTGCACGTTGTCGACCACGAGCTGCTGCGGGAACTGCGTGCCGCCGGCCAGTCACCGCCCACGGCGAGGTTGAGGATGAGGAAGAACGGGTGGTCGTAGACCCAGCGGTTGCCGTTCAGGTCCGCCGGCGTGCGGGTCGCGTAGGCGTTGCCGTCGACGGACCACACGATCTTGTTCGTGGACCAGTCCACCGCGTAGGTGTGGAAGCCGGCCGAGAAATCGGGACCGTGGTAGGCCGCGCCGATGCCGTTGGCACCCGAGTAGCCGGGGCCGTGGATCGTGCCGTGCACGGTGGTCGGCTCCTTGCCGATGTTGTCCATGACGTCGATCTCGCCGTCGCCGGGCCAGTTGCCGCCGCCGAGCATCCAGAACGCCGGCCACATGCCCGGCCCGCGCGGGAGCTTCATGCGGACCTCCAGGTAACCCGAGCTCGTCGAGAACTTTCCGGAGGTGGTGAGCCGCGCCGACGTGTACTCGCATGGGCCGTACCAGCAATTGTTGCCGGACGACTCCTTCTTCGCCGTGAGGACCAGGTGGCCCTGGCCGTCGAGCGCCGCGTTGGCCGCACCGGAGGTGTACCACTCGCACTCGTGGTTGTTCACGTTGTCGCGGTCTCGTAGTTCCACTTCGACCCGTCGGCCGGCGAGCCCGCCGGGCCGTCGAAGTCGTCGGTGAACGTGGCGGCCGGGCTCGCGGGTGCCGCGCTGCCGGCCGGCGCCGAAACGTCATCCCTCCCGCCAGCGCCACCGCGGCCGGGATCGCCAGTAGCCGCCACCTGGTGGACGTCTTCAGAGGCTTCATCGTCGTCATCCCTCGTCACCCGAGGGGCAGCCTGGCGGCGCCACCTCGGTTTGTTGTGGGTGGCAACAAAGTAGCCTGCGCGGTTGGTCACCGACAAGAGGGAAAGTGAGGAATTTTCCGACAACCTCACCGGGGTGTCGAGGTGGCCTCCTCGAGCAGCCACAGCACCCCGCTCGGCGGCAGCTGGAGCACGGCCGACGCCGGCAGGCCGTGCCACGGCTTGCCCGTCGCCTCGATCGCGCCGAGGTTGCCGACCCCGGACCCGCCGTAGACCTCGGCGTCGGTGTTGAGCACCTCGATCCACCGGCCGGTGGCCGGCAGGCCGACGCGGTAGTCGCGGTGCGGGACGCCCGCGAAGTTCGCGATGCACGCCAGCCGCGACCCGTCCGACCCGAGGCGCAGGAAACTCAGCACGTTGCCGGCCGAATCGTTGGCGTCGATCCACTGGAAACCCTCCGGGCGCACGTCGCCGCTGAACAGCGCGGCAGTGCCCCGGTAGATCTCGTTGAGCTGCCGCATCAGCGCCTGCACGCCGGCGTGCAGCGGGCTCTCGAGCAGGTGCCAGTCGAGCGAGCGCGACTCCGACCACTCCCGCGGCTGCCCGAACTCACCGCCCATGAACAGCAGCTGCTTGCCCGGGTGCGCCCACATGAACGCCAGCAGCGAGCGCAGTCCCGCCGCCTTGTTCCAGTCGTCACCCGGCATCCGCTGCCACAGGGATCCCTTGCCGTGCACCACTTCGTCGTGCGAGAGCGGCAGCACGAAGTTCTCGGTCCACGCGTACACGAGCGAGAACGTCATCTCGTTGTGGTGGTAGGCGCGGTGCACGGGTTCGTGGCTCAGGTAGCGCAGCGTGTCGTGCATCCAGCCCATGTTCCACTTGAAGCCGAACCCGAGCCCGCCGAGGTGCGTCGGCCGCGTGACGCCGGGCCACGCCGTCGACTCCTCCGCCACCATCACGACGCCCGGGTGTCGCCTGTAGACGGTCGCGTTGAGCTCTTGCAGGAACCGCACCGCGTCCAGGTTTTCGCGGCCGCCGTACTCGTTCGGCAGCCACTCCCCCTCCTTGCGCGAGTAGTCGAGGTAGAGCATCGACGCGACGGCGTCCACGCGCAGCCCGTCGAGGTGGAACTCCTCGAGCCAGTACAGCGCATTCGCCACGAGGAAATTGCGCACCTCGTTGCGGCCGAAGTTGAACACGAGCGTGCCCCAGTCGGGCTGCTCACCGCGGCGCGGGTCCTCGTGCTCGTACAACGGGCTGCCGTCGAACCGCGCGAGCGCCCAGATGTCGCGTGGGAAGTGCGCCGGCACCCAGTCCACGAGCACGCCGATGCCGCGCTGGTGCAGGTGGTCCACGAGGTAGCGGAAGTCGTCGGGCGAACCGAAGCGCGACGTCGGCGCGTAGTACGACGTGACCTGGTAGCCCCACGAACCGCCGAACGGGTGCTCGGCCACCGGCAGGAACTCCACGTGGGTGAAGCCGGTTTCCTGGACGTAGTCGGCCAGCTGGCCGGCCAGCTCTCGGTAGCCCAGCCCGGGCCGCCACGAACCGAGGTGCACCTCGTAGACGCTCATCGGCGCGTCGGCCCAGTTGGTCGCCTCCCGGGTCGTGACCCAGTCGTCGTCACCCCAGGTGTGGACCGACTTCGTCACCTTGGACGCGGTCGCCGGTGGCACCTCGGTCGCGAACGCCATCGGGTCGGCCTTCTCGTGCCAGTGGCCGTCGGCGCCGAGGATCCGGAACTTGTAGCACGTGCCCACCGGCACGTCCGGCACGAACAGCTCCCACACGCCGGACGAGCCGAGCGAGCGCATCGCGTGCCCGCGCCCCTCCCAGCCGTTGAAGTCGCCGATCACGCGCACGCCGCGCGCGGTCGGCGCCCACACGGCGAACGACACGCCCTCGACGGTCCCGCGCGGGGTGTCGTAGCTGCGCACGTGCGCGCCCAGCACGTCCCACAGCCGCTCGTGCCGGCCTTCGCCGATCAGGTGCAGGTCCAGCTCACCGACCGTGGGCAGCCAGCGGTACGGGTCGTCGGTGACCACGGTGTGCCCGTCGTAGCCGATCTCGAGCCGGTAGTCGCCCGGGTGCTCGGGCAGCGTCGCGGCGAACAGCGCATCGACGACGCGCTCGAGCGGGAAACGCCGGTCGCCCGCGAGCGCCGTCACGGACTTCGCGCCGGGCACCAGCGCACGGACCACCACACCCGTGGCGGTGTCGGCGTGCACGCCGAGCACCGAGTGCGGGTCGTGGTGCGAGCCGGCCAGCAGCCGGTCGATGTCCTGCGGGGACGGAGCCGCTGCGGGCAGATCCCGGGGAGCCGTGTTCACGTCTTCACTCACCTCCGTGGGCGATCCGCGAGATCGCCGCCATGGGCACGGTCAGCCAGTCCGGCCGGTTCGCGTGCTCGTAGCTGACTTCGTACACCGCTTTGTCGAGTTCGAACGCACGGAGCAGCTCCCCGTGCTCGCGCGGGTCGCCGATCGGGCCGGCCGCGGCGGCGTATCCGGCGCAGAACGCCGTGCGGTTGCGCCGCGCCCATTCGAGCGCGCGCTCGGTGAGCGCCGGCTCCTCGGGCTGGCCCACGAGCAGCTGCCGGGCCGCGTAGTCGAACGAGCGCAGCATCCCGGCGACGTCACGCAAAGGCGAGCGCAGCGCGTGCCGCTCCTCCAGTGGCGCGGCCGGCTCGCCCTCGAAGTCGAGCAGCAGCCAGCCCCCGACCGTGCGCAGCACCTGGCCCAGGTGCAGATCGCCGTGGATGTACTGCATCGAGATCTCCGGGCGGCCGGGTGGCAGCTCGCGCAGTGCGTCGAATACCTTCCGCAGCGCGGGCGCGTGCTCGGCGAGCTGCGGGACGTCGCGTGCGGCCCGCTCGAGCCGCTCGGTCATGCCCGCCACCGTCCGGTCGAGCTCGGACTCGTCCACCGGGTGCGCGCCCAGAGCCGCCGCCAGGTCGGTGTGCACGGTGGCGACCGCCGCGCCGAGGCGCTCGGCCTCGCCGGCGAAGTCGCCACCGACCTCGTCGGGCCGCAGGTCGGGTTCGGCCATCAGGTCGCGCACGCTCGTGCTGGCCATGGCCCAGCCGTCGACCGCGTCGGGCAGGAACACCTGCAGCATCCCGACCGTCGCCGGCGCGCCGGCCAGCTCGCCCGTGATCGAGCCGACGACCTGCGCGATGTGCACGCACCCCGCTTCCTGCAGCGCGCGGTGCAGCAGCAGGTCCTTGTTGGTCCCCGGGCTCAGCTTGCGGAACAGCTTCAGGATGTACTGACCGCCGTACACGAGCGACGTGTTGCTCTGCTCGGACGTGATGGGCCGCGCCCGCAGCCCGCCGGTGAGCTCGGCACCGGGTTCGTGCTCGAACGAGAGCGGGCCGACGCGCTCGCCGGTCACCATGTTGTCCAGCAGCACCGCGGTCAGGTCCGCGTCGCCGCTCGCCTCGTAGAAGTTGAGCCCCCCGTCGGCGCCGATCCAGGCGGTCGACGCGATCTCCGGCGGGTGCGACCGGCGCCCCACCAGCAGCTGGTAGGGCTCGGTCCGGTCCCCTTGTCCCACCTCGACGACCACGTGCAGCAGCTGTGGATCACCCGCGACCAGCTCGGTCGCGGCGAGGGCGCGGACCGCCGTGATCGGCCGGTCCTTGCCCGCGAACCAGCGCTGCGCCGGCAGCCACTCCGGCAGCTCGGCGACGAGCTGCCGGATCAGGTGTTCGTGGTCGCCCAACGGACTCACCTCATTTCGCCTTCGGCTTCCCGCTCGACGAGCTGGAACCAGTAGAACCCGTGACCGGGCAGCGTGAGCAGGTACGGCAGTTCACCGACCTCCGGGAACCGCACACCGCCGGTCAGCTCCACCGGCACCGAGCCGAGGTGCGCGGACAGGTCGAGCTCCACCGGCTGAGGGAAGCGCGACAGGTTGTTCACGCACAGCACGACGTCGTGGCGCCCGTCGGGCCGCTGCCACTGGCGCTGGTAGGCGAGCACGCTCGGGTTCGAACCGCCGAGGTCCACGAAGTCGCCGGCGGCGAACGCGTGGTGCTGCTTGCGCACCTCGATCATCCGCCGCGTCCAGTTCAGCAGCGACGACGCGTTGTTCGACTGGGCCTCGACGTTGAGGGCTTCGTAGCCGTAGACCGGGTCCATGATCACCGGCAGGTAAATGCGGCCGGGGTCGCAGGAGGAGAAGCCGGCGTTGCGGTCCGGCGTCCACTGCATGGGGGTGCGGACCGCGTCGCGGTCGCCGAGCCAGATGTTGTCGCCCATGCCGATCTCGTCGCCGTAGTACAGGACGGGCGAACCGGGCAGCGACAGCAGCATCGCCGTGAACAGCTCCTGCTGGTTGCGGTCGTTGTCCAGCAGCGGCGCCAGGCGGCGGCGGATGCCGATGTTGGCCTTCATCCGCGGGTCCTTGGCGTACTCGGCGTACATGTAGTCGCGCTCTTCGTCCGTGACCATCTCGAGCGTGAGCTCGTCGTGGTTGCGCAGGAAGATGCCCCACTGCGTACCCGACGGGATCTGCGGCGTCTGCAGCAGGATCTCCGAGATCGGGAACCGCGACTCGCGGCGCACGGCCATGAAGATGCGCGGCATCAGCGGGAAGTGGAACGCCATGTGGCACTCGTCGCCGCCGACGTCCGGGTCGCCGAAGTACTCGACGACGTCCGAGGGCCACTGGTTCGCCTCGGCCAGCAGGATGCGGCCCGGGAACTCGTCGTCGACGACCTTGCGGCAGCGCTTGAGGAATTCGTGCGTGCGCGGCAGGTTCTCGCAGTTGGTACCCTCCTGCTCGAACAGGTACGGCACGGCGTCGAGCCGGAACCCGTCGATGCCGAGGTCGAGCCAGAACCGCAGCACGTCGATCATCGCGTCCTGCACGGCCGGGTTCTCGTAGTTGAGGTCGGGCTGGTGGCTGAAGAAGCGGTGCCAGTAGAACTGGCCGCGCACCGGGTCGTAGGTCCAGTTCGACGTCTCGGTGTCGACGAAGATGATGCGTGCGTCGGCGTAGCGCGAGTCGTCGTCGCTCCACACGTAGTAGTCGCCGTACGGGCCGTCCGGGTCGTGGCGCGACTGCTGGAACCACGGGTGCGCGTCGGACGTGTGGTTGAGCACCAGGTCCGTGATGATGCGGATGCCGCGCTTGTGCCCCTCGCCGAGCAGGTACACGAAGTCCTCGACGCTGCCGAACTCCGGCAGCACCGCGCGGAAGTCGCTGATGTCGTAACCGCCGTCGCGCAGCGGCGACGCGTAGAACGGCGGCAGCCACAGGCAGTCCACGCCGAGCCACTCGAGGTAGTCCAGCCGGCTGGCGAGCCCGCGCAGGTCGCCGGTGCCGTCGCCGTTCGAGTCGGTGAACGCGCGCACCAGCACTTCGTAGAACACCGCGCCCTTGAACCACTCCGGGTCGCGCGGCGCCTCCACCGCGTGCCCGAAGTCGTCTGCCTGGGGTTCCACGAGCAGGCCCTCGGCGGTCATCGCCTCACCAGTGTGGGGTACGCCGTCCAGGCCCAGTGCCGCGTCGGGCCGGCTCTCGTCGTCCATGAAACTCCACCTCGTCCCGCATTCGGCGGTACGTTCGATCGTCCCTGCCGCGTGCCGTGCGTGCAGGGTGGCTTGAAATCTTTCGAGGGCCCGGTTACCCGGCGAGCCGGCGCCGCACCGCGACGACGTGCGCGACGGCACGCCACGGTTCGAGCCGGACGAAGTTGGCCTGGCCCCAGTCCCAGGTCTCCCCGGTGACCTCGTCGTGCGCGATGAGCCGCTCGTGCCATTCGAAGCCGAGCGACTCCAGGTCGAGCCACAGGGTGCCTTCCTGCGCACCGTGCGGGTCGAGGTTCACCACCGTCACCACGGTGTCACCGGTCGCCGGGTCCTGTTTGGAGTAGGCGAGCAGCGCGCCGTTGTCGACGTGGTGGAACCGCAGGGTCCGCATGCCCTGCAGTGCCGGGTGGGCCTTGCGGACCGCGTTGAGCCGCGCCAGCCACGGTTCCAGCGAGCGGCCCTCGGCGACCGCCCGCTCGAAGTCGCGCGGGCGCAACTGGTACTTCTCCGAGTCGAGGTACTCCTCGCTGCCGGGCCGCACCGGCACGTGCTCGTAGAGCTCATACCCGGAGTAGACGCCCCACGTGGGCGAGAGCGTGGCCGCGAGCGCCGCCCGCAGCGCGAACATCGCCGGGCCGCCGTGCTGCAGCGACTCGTGCAGGATGTCCGGCGTGTTCACGAACAGGTTGGGCCTGCCTTCGTTCCAGTGCTCGACGAGGTCGACACCGAACTCGATCAGCTCGTCCTTGGTCGTGCGCCACGTGAAGTACGTGTAGCTCTGGGTGAAGCCGAGTTTCGCCAGGCCCCACAGCCGCGCCGGCCGGGTGAACGCCTCGGCCAGGAAGATGACGTCCGGGTGCGCGTCCTTCACCGACTGGATGAGCCACGCCCAGAAGTCCGGCGGCTTCGTGTGCGGGTTGTCGACCCGGAAGATGCGCACCCCGTGCGACACCCAGTGCAGCACGACCCGCAGCACCTCGTCGTAGATCCCGCGCGGATCGTTGTCGAAGTTGATCGGGTAGATGTCCTGGTACTTCTTCGGCGGGTTCTCCGCGTACGCGATCGAGCCGTCGGGGCGGGTGGTGAAGAATTCCGGGTGTTTGAGCACCCACGGGTGGTCCGGCGCCGCCTGCAGCGCGAGGTCGAGAGCCACCTCCATCCCGAGTTCCTCCGCGCGCCCGACGAACGCGTCGAAATCGTCGAATGTGCCGAGGTCGGGGTGGATCGCGTCGTGCCCGCCCTCGTCGGCGCCGATCGCCCACGGCGAGCCGACGTCGTCGGGCGTGGCGACCAGGGTGTTGTTGGGGCCCTTGCGGTTCACTCGCCCGATCGGGTGGATGGGCGGGAGGTAGACCACGTCGAAGCCCATGCCCGCGACGCGGTCCAGCGCCCGGGCCGCCGTGGCGAACGTGCCGTGGACCGCGCGGCCCTCGGCGTCGACGCCGCCGGTGGAGCGCGGGAAGAACTCGTACCAGGACCCGAACGCCGCGCGCTTGCGGTCGACCCACAGCTTCTGCGGTTTGCCCTTGGTGATCAGCTCGCGCACCGGGAACTCGTGCATGATCCGGCGCACCTCGGGTGAAAGCGCGGCTCCCACGCGCGCGGCGACGTCGCGGCCCTCGTCGCGCAAGTCCGCCGCCGCGCCCGCGAGCAGCGCTCGCTCGGCCCGGCGGTCGGGCCGGCGGGACACGCGGTCGAGCAGGCGCGCGCCCGACTCGAGGTCGTTGGCCAGTTCTCCGGCCCCCTGCCCCGCGGCGATCTTGACCTCGACCGCGTGCTCCCAGGTGGCCCAGGGGTCGCTCCACGCGTCGACGCGGTAGGTCCACATGCCCTCGGCGTCGGGGACGATCACGGCGCCGAAGCGGTCCAGTCCCTTCCCCTGCTCGGCCATCCGCGTCTGGCGCGAGACGCGGTCGCCGGGACCCCGCCACGCGACCGTCGCCGCCACGGCGTCGTGCCCTTCACGCCAGACCGTGGCCGAAACGGGAAAGTGTTCCCCCACAACAGCTTTGGCCGGATATCGGCCGCAGCTCACGGTGGGGCTGACGTCGTCGATACCGAGCCGGCCGGTCATGGCAACGCCCCTCTTGCCTGTGTGGATTTCTCTGCGAACGCGAGCACGGTCAGTGTGCCTGATTCACTCAAAGCCCTTGACAGCGGGGCCTTTTACGAACGTACCCGCCACCCGGCCGGGCCAAACCACTCCCTCCGGGCGCAATTTCCCCGCTCTCTCACAGTGCCGGCGAGATCGCAAGTCGAACCGCGGAACAATCACCCGAGCATGGTTTTCGCGGTCCGCCCGTAACACGGAAGTCGAACGGCGTTCACCAGGACGCCGCGCGTGCCGGGTGGGTGCCGGAATTGCCGGAACGGGTGACGGCCCGGGCGGGCACCCGTTCCGCACCTACCGTCCACAGTGGTCACCCGGGCCGGCCCGCAAAACAGCGGTGCCCGCGTCGCCGGCCGGCGACGCGGGCACCGCGTGCGGGGAGCGACTCAGCCGACGCGGGCCGGCAGCGCCGCAAGGATGTCCTGCACCCGCTCCTTGGCATCGCCGAAGAGCATCTGGCTGTTCTCGCGGAAGAACAGCGGGTTCTGGACCCCGGCGTAGCCGGTGGCCATGGACCGCTTGAACACCACGACGTTGCCCGCTTCCCAGACCCGCAGCACCGGCATGCCGGCGATCGGGCTCCCGGGGTCTTCGGCGGCGGCCGGGTTGACGGTGTCGTTGGCCCCGATCACGAGCACGACGTCGGTGCCGGCGAGGTCGTCGTTGATCTCGTCCATCTCCAGCACGATGTCGTAGGGCACCTTCGCCTCCGCGAGCAGCACGTTCATGTGCCCGGGCAGCCGGCCGGCGACCGGGTGCACGCCGAAGCGGACCTCGACGCCCTGCTCGCGCAGCCGCCGGGTCAGCTCGGCCACCGGGGCCTGCGCCTGCGCCACCGCCATGCCGTAACCCGGCGTGATGACCACGGACCGGGCGCCGGTGAGCAGCTCGGCGACCCCGGCGGCGTCGATCTCGCGGTGCTCACCGGTCACCTCCGCGCCACCCGTGGCTGCCGGGGCGCCGAACCCGCCCGCGATGACCGAGATGAACGAGCGGTTCATCGCCTTGCACATCACGTAGGACAGGTACGCACCGGACGAGCCGACGAGCGCACCGGTGATGATCAGCAGGTCGTTGCCCAGCAGGAAGCCCGACGCGGCCGCGGCCCAGCCGGAGTAGCTGTTGAGCATCGACACGACCACCGGCATGTCCCCGCCGCCGATCGAGGCGACCAGGTGCACGCCCAGCAGCAGCGCGAGCACCGTGACCGCCACGAGCAGCCACGTCGCGGGGCTGAGCACGAAGAACACCGTCAGCACCGCGAACGCGACCAGCGCGCCGAGGTTGAGCGCGTTCTTGCCCGGCAGCTGCAGCGGCTTGGACGGGATCCGGGCCGATAGCTTGAGGTAGGCGACGATCGACCCGGTGAACGTCACCGCGCCGATGAACACGCCGATCACGACCTCGGCGTGGTGGATGCCCAGCAGTGAGCCGGCCAGCTCGGTCTGCGCGCTGTCCGCCTCGACCTCGAGGAAACCGTTCCAGCCGACCAGCACCGCGGCGAGACCGACGAAGCTGTGCATCAGCGCGATCAGCTCGGGCATGCCCGTCATCTCGACCACCCGGGCCCGCCACACCCCGATCGCGGCCCCGATGACGAGTGCGACCAGCAGCAGCGTGATCCCCAGCCCGGACGCGAGCCCGAGCGCGGTCGCCGCGGTGGCGACCAGTGCGATCGCCATGCCGGCGATCCCGAACCACACCCCGCGCCGCGAGGTCTCGTGCTTGGCCAGCCCCGCGAGGCTGGCCACGAACAGCAGGGCGGCGATCAGGTACGCCGCCGTCTTCCACGTCTCGGTGTGCACCGGCTCAGCTCCTCGAGAACATCGACAGCATCCGGCGCGTCACCGTGAAGCCACCGACGATGTTGATGGCCGCCAGCAGCACTGCCGCCGCGGCCAGGATCGTGGTCAGGGCACCGCCACCGGCGATCTGCAGGATCGCGCCGACGACGATGATCCCGGAGATCGCGTTGGTCACCGACATCAGCGGCGTGTGCAGCGCGTGGTGCACGTTGCCGATCACGTAGAAGCCGATGACGATCGCGAGCACGAACACCGTCAGGTGCCCGGCCAGCTCCGGCGGCGCGAACGCCGACGCCAGGAACAGCGCCACCGCCCCGAGCGCCGCGACCGCGAACCGCGGCCACGGCGACCGCGGCTTCTCCGGCTCCGGCTCCGGCTCCGCCCGCGGCGCGGGCGCGGCCTGCGGCGCCGCACTCACCGACACCGGCGGCGGGGGCCACAGGACCTCACCGTCGCGGACCACGGTCAGTCCGCGCTGCACCACGTCGTCGAAGTCGAGGGTCAGCCGCCCGTCCTTCTCCGGCGTGAGCAGCTTCAGCAGGTTGACCACGTTCGTGCCGTACAGCTGCGAGGCCTGCGCCGGCAGCCGGCCCGGCAAGTCGGTGTAGCCGATGATCGTCACGCCGTTGTCCGTGGTCACGACCTCACCGGCCACCGTGCCGGCAACGTTGCCGCCCTGCGCCGCGGCCATGTCGACCACGACGCTGCCCGGCTTCATCAACGCGACCTGCTCGGCCGTGAGCAGCTTGGGCGCGGGCCGGCCCGGGATCAGCGCGGTCGTGATGACGATGTCCACGTCGGCGGCCTGCTCGGAGTAGATCTCCGCGGCCCGCTTGTCGTAGGCCTCGGACGTGGCCTTGGCGTAGCCGTCGGTGCTGGCCTCTTGCTCAACCTCCACCGCCAGGTACTCACCACCCAGCGACCGCACCTGATCCGCCACCTCCGGCCGCGGGTCGGTCGCCCGGACCACCGCACCCAGGCTGTTCGCCGCCGCGATCGCCGCCAGCCCCGCGACCCCGGCCCCCGCGACCAGCACCTTCGCCGGCGGCACCTTGCCCGCCGCGGTGACCTGGCCCGTGAAGAACCGCCCGAACACGTGCGCCGCCTCGATCACCGCCCGGTACCCGGCGATGTTCGCCATCGAGCTGAGCACGTCCAGCGACTGCGCCCGCGAGATCCGCGGGACCGCGTCCATCGCGAGCGCCGTGACCCCCCGCGCCGCCAGCGCGGCCAGCCGCTCCGGCTCCAACGCCGGCGCCAGCATCGACACCAGGATCGTGCCGGGGAGCAGTTTCTCGATCCGGTCGGCGTCCGGCGGGTTGATCGTCACGACGACCTCCGCGTCCCACGCCGGATCGACCGACACCTCGGCGCCCGCGGCCAGGTAGGCCTCGTCGCCGAACCCGGACCGCACACCGGCCCCGGACTCCACCACGACGGAGTAGCCGAGGCCGATGGCTTTGCGCACGGTGTCCGGGGTCAGCGCCACCCGCGACTCGGTCTTGGCCGGCTCGGCGACCAGACCGATGCGCAGGGGCGGCCCGGGCGGTGTGCTGTGGTCGGTCATCAGTTCTCCTCCTCGGAGATCACCACAGGGGATTTCAGCGTCCAACGACCAGGGTGAAAAGCGGATTCCGCGGACACCAGGTGACAGTTGTCTCTTGAACGATGCCTTCGAATCTTCTTGAACGATGCGACCAGCCCCGCCGCCGTCACGGCAGCGGCCAGGGCACGAGATCCCGGGGGGCCCGCAGCAGCTGCACCGACCGGGCCCCGACCACGATCCGGGACTTCGGCTCCAGCACCCCCACGTACGCCGGGCTCCCGTCGGCCGTGCCGGTGTCCAGCGTGGGTTTGTAGGTGGCGCCGTACTCGGGGCCCGGCAGCACCACCTCGACGTCGTCTTCGCCGGCGTGCAGGATCAGCAGCCACGAGTGGTCGGTGACGAGCGCACCTTCGCGGTTGCGCGCCTGGGAGTTGGACCCGTCGATCCACATGCACAACGTGCGGCGGCTCTCGTCGAACCAGTCGATCTCGTCGAACTCCTCGCCGTCGGGGCGAAACCACACGAGGTCCGGCTTGCCGGTGGGCGTGGTGCGGCCCTCGAAGAACTCCGGCTGGCGCAGCGCGGGGCTGTAGGCGCGCAAGCGCACCACCCGCCGGGCGAACGACAGCATCGGCTCGGTCTCCGGCGTCGGCGTCCAGTCGACCCAGGACGTCTCGTCGTCGAGGCAGTAGGCGTTGTTGTTGCCGCCCTGCGTCCGCCACATCTCGTCACCCGCGAGCAGCATCGGGGTGCCGGTGGACAGCATCAGCGTGGCGAAGAGGTTGCGCGCCTGCCGGGTCCGCAGCGCGACGATCGCCGCGTCGTCGGTCTCCCCCTCCGCGCCGTGGTTCCACGAGCGGTTGTCGTTGGTGCCGTCCCGGTTGTCCTCGCCGTTGGCCTCGTTGTGCTTTTCGTTGTAGGACACCAGATCTCGGAGCGTGAAGCCGTCGTGGGCGGTCACGAAGTTGATCGACTGCCACGGCCTGCGCAAATTGTGGTCGTAGAGGTCCGACGAACCCGACAGCCGGTACGCGAGATCGCGCACCCCGGTGACGCCGCGCCAGAAGTCGCGCACCGTGTCCCGGTAGCGCCCGTTCCACTCGGCCCACTGCGCGCCGAAGTCACCGACGCGGTAACCCTCCCCCGTCGCGTCCCACGGTTCGGCGATGAGCTTGCACCGCGACAGCACGGGATCCGTCGTGATGGCAGTGAGCATCGTCGAGTCGCGGTCGAACATCCCGCCGCGCGGGCGGCCGAGCGTGCTCGCCAGGTCGAACCGGAAGCCGTCGACGCCGAGTTCCTGCGTCCAGTACCGCAGCGAGTCGGTGACGAGCCGGACCACGGTCGGCGAACCCGCGTCGAGTGTGTTGCCGCAGCCGGTGATGTCGGCCATGTGCCCGCGCTTGGTGTGCAGGTAGTACGCCGGGGCGTCGAGCCCGCGCAGGAACAGCGTCGGCCCGTCCGGCCCGCCCTCGCAGGTGTGGTTGAAGACGACGTCTACGATCACCTCGATGTTGGCCGCGTGCAGCGCCGCCACCATCGAGCGGAACTCCTCGACCTCGCGACCTGGCTCACTGGCGTACCCGGGGTGCGGCGCGAAGAAGCCGAGCGGCGAGTAGCCCCAGTAGTTGTGCCGGCCGGCCCGCACGAGCGACGGCTCGTCGGCGAACGCGTGCACCGGCATCAGCTCCACGGTGGTCACCCCGAGCCGGGTGAGGTGCTCGATCGCCACCGGGTGCGCCACGCCGAGGTAGGTGCCGCGCAGCGCCTCCGGGATGAACGGGTGCAGCTCGGTGAACCCCTTCACGTGCAGCTCGTAGATCACCGACTCCTCGAACGGCACCTCGGGCTTGCTGCCCGTGTCCGGCCCGCCCGGCGAGGCGACCACCGACAGCGGCACGCTGCCCAGTGAGTCCACAGTGGACATCGGCCCGCGGTCGGGGTCGCCCGAGAAGCCCTGCGCGGCGCCGAGGTCGGTCAGCCGCCCGGTGATCCGGTGCGCATACGGGTCCACCAGCAGCTTCGCCGGGTTGCAGCGCAGTCCCCGGATCGGGTCGTACGGCCCGTGCACGCGGTAGCCGTAGCGCTGCCCCGGGGTGACGCCGGGGACGAGCCCGTGCCACACGCCGAACGTGCGCTCGGTGAGCTCGATGCGCCGCTCGCCGCCGTCGTCGGCGATGAGGCACACCTCCACGGCTTCGGCGACCGCCGAGGTGACGGCGAAGCGCACCCCTCCGGCTTCCGGGTGAGCACCGAGCGGAAAGGGACGGCCGGCCAGGACCTGGGTGTCGGTAGCGGGTCGCGTTGCCATGAGGAGATCTTCCCAAACCGGGCCGCCTTCCGGGCCCGGCTACCCGGCTGAACTTTCCCGGTAAAGAGGCCGGCTGCCGGGGTTGACGCCGGTCACGAGCTGGCCACCAGCGCGAACGAAGCCGACGGAAGCCGCGCGGTCCCGCGCGCGTCGTCGAACTCCGGGGCACCCCACGAAGCCAGCACCTCCCCCGGCGTCCCAGCCAATGGGACGACCGCGTCCGTCGCGCCGAAGTTGCAAACCAGCCGCAGGCAGCCGCGGTGCAGCACGAGCCACGAGTCGTCCGGCGCCGCGCGCACCTCGAACCCGGCGAGGTCCGGGTCGGTCAGCTCCGGCCGTTCGCGGCGCAGCCGGATCAGCGTGCGGTAGAGCTCCAGCACCTCCCGGTGGCCGGCCTTCCCCGGTTCGGCCCAGTCGAGCTTGGACCGTTCGACGGTCGCCGGGTCCATCGGATCCGGCACGTCCGCCTCACCCCAGCCGTGGCGGCCGAACTCGCGGCGCCGGCCGGTGCGCACGGCCTCGGCCAGCTCGGCGTCCGGGAACGACGCGAAGAACTGCCACGGCGTGCTCGCGCCCCACTCCTCACCCATGAAGATCATCGGCGTGTACGGCGAGCAGAAGACCACCGCCGCGGCGCACGCGATCAGCCCCGGCGCGACCGTGGCCGAGAGCCGGTCGCCGGTGGCGCGGTTGCCGATCTGGTCGTGGTTCTGCAGGTACGCCAGGAACCGGTGCCCCGGCGTCGTGCGGGTGTCCACAGGCCGCCCGTGCGTGCGCTCGCGGAACGAGGAGAAAGTGCCGGCGTGGAAGAAGACCTCGCGCAGCGTCTTCGCTAGCGCGCCCGGCGCGGCGAAGTCCGTGTAGTAGCCGGTGGTTTCGCCGGTGATGCGCACGTGCAGGGCGTGGTGCAGGTCGTCGGACCACTGCGCGCCCAGGCCGTAGCCCCCGCCGTCGCGCCGCGTGACGAGCCGCGGGTCGTTCTGGTCCGATTCGGCGATGAGCGTGAGCGGGCGCAGCAGTGCCGCGGACAGCCGGTCGACCTCGGTGGCCAGCTCCTCCAGCAGGTGCACGGCGCGCTTGTCCACGAGCGCGTGGACCGCGTCGAGCCGTAGCGCGTCGACGTGGAAGTCACGCAGCCAGCCCAGTGCGTTGTCGAGCACGTACCGGCGCACCTCGTCCGACCCCGGGCCGTCGAGGTTCAGCCCGGCGCCCCAGTCGGTGCGCCCGGCGAAGTACGGCCCGAAGCGGTCGAGGTACGCCCCCGACGGGCCGAGGTGGTTGTAGACCACGTCCAGCACCACCGCCAGACCACGCGCGTGGCAGGCGTCGACAAACCGCTTGAGCCCGTCGGGCCCGCCGTAGGGCTCGTGCACCGCGCCCCACAACACGCCGTCGTAGCCCCAGCCCGCGGTGCCGTCGAAGGAGTTCACCGGCAGCAGCTCGACGTGGGTGACGCCGAGGTCGGCGAGGTGACCGAGCCGCTCGATGGCCGAGTCGAACGTGCCGCCCTCGGTGAACGTGCCCACGTGCAGCTCGTACACGACGCCGCCGGGCAGCTGCCGGCCGGTCCAGGCACCGTCGGTCCACTCGAACGCCGAGTGGTCGTACACGCGCGAAGCCCCGTGCACGCCGGCGGGCTGGCGCAGCGAGCGCGGGTCCGGCAATGGCTTGGCGTCGTCGCCGAGCAGGAAGGCGTAATCGGTACCGGAGGCCTCGGCGCGCCACCACCCGCCGGCGGCCGGGGTCATTTCGTGGTCGGCGCCGTCGACGCGGACCCGCACGCGCTCGGCTGCCGGTGCCCACACGGTGAACATCAGGAATCCCCTCGCACCAGAAGAGCCACCGGGTACCGGGCGAACAGCGTCGCCGCCGCCGGCGAGTCGCCGAGGGCCCGGCCGGTGAGGACGTCGGTCCACACCCCTTCGGACAGCGGCAGCACGGTGTCGCGCCAGCCGCCGGACTTCTCGAGCCCCACCGGCAGCCGTGTCACCGCGACCGCGAGCTCCTCGCCGCGCTGGAACGCCAGCAGGTGCTCGGCCGCCGCGCCCTCGGCGTGCAACGGGCGGTACCCGGTGAACAGCTCGGGCCGCTCACGCCGCAGGGTGAGCGCGCGGTGCACCACGAGGAGCTTCGCGGCACCGCTTTCGTCGACCTCGGGCAGCTCACCCGCGAGCACGCGCTCGAGGATCTCGCGGCGCACCCCGTAGTCCACCGCGCGGCGGTTGTCGGGGTCGACGAGCGAGAAGTCCCACAGCTCGGTGCCCTGGTACACGTCGGGCACCCCCGGCCCGGTCAGCTGCACGAGCTTCTGGCCCAGCGAGTTCACGTACCCGGCGGCAGCCAGCCGCCGCCGGACGAAGGCCTCGACGTCCGCGGCCAGCTCGGCGTCGTCCAGCACGCGCCCGGGCCACGCCGCGACGGCGCGCTCGAACTCCTCGTCGTGGTCGGTCCAGGTGGTGCGGAGCTTCGACTCCTTGGCCGCCTTGTCGAGGTAGCCGCGCAGGCGCTCGGGGCCGATCGGCCACGCGCCCACGAGCGTCTGCCAAGCCAGCAGGTTCAGCGACGGCTCGTCGAGGCCGGCGCGCGCGGTCCAGCGGCGCACCGCGTCGGCGAACTCGCCGGCCAGTTCGGACAGCGCGGCCTGCCGGGCCCGCGTGTCCTCCGAGCGCTTGGTGTCGTGGGTGGTCAGCGTGGTCATGGTCGCGGGCCGGCCGGCGGCGCGGCCCTCGGCGAGCCGGTGGAACCGGGCGGGGGCGAGCCCGAAGGACTCCGGGTCGCCGCCGACCTCGTTGAGCGCCGCGAAGCGGGTGAACCGGTAGAAGGTCGTGTCCTCGGTGCCCTTGGCCACGACCATGCCGGACGTCTGCTGCAGGCGAGTGGCGAGTTCACCGTGCGGGTCGGCGCGGACCTGCGCGTCCAGCGCGGTGAACGCCTCGGCGAGGTCGGGCCGGCGCGCACCGGCCCGCTCGAGGGCGCGCGCCCATTCGGCCGCGCCTTCGGGCAGGTACGAGCGGTACACCCCGAACGCGATCATCACCTCCGCCACCGCGGCGCGCGCGGCTTCGGTGTCGATTCCTTCGACCAGCGCGGCGATCCGGCGGACCTCGGCCACGAGGATGCGGTCGGTGACCAGGCGCCGCGCTTCCTCCTCCACCGCGAGGTAGTCGGTGCGCACGCCCAGCTCGTCCGCGAGCCGCGTGAACACCGGCTCCGCGGCGGGATCGACGAACACACCGGTGATCTCGCGCAGCGCGTCGTAGCCCGTGGTGCCGTCGACGGGCCAGCTCTGCGGCAGCGCCTCGCCGGGCTGCAGGATCTTCTCCACCACGAGCCACGCGCCCGGCGCGCCCTCGCGCAGCCGGCGCAGGTACCCGCCGGGGTCGGCCAGGCCGTCCGGGTGGTCCACGCGCAGGCCGGCGACGTCACCGTCGGCCACCCACCGCAGCACCTCGCCGTGGGTTTCCGCGAAGACTTCGGCCTTTTCGACCGTGACGGCCGCCAGGTTCGTGATGTCGAAGAACCGGCGGTAGTTCAGCTCGGCGTTGCCGCGCCGCCAGCCGACCAGCTCGTAGTTCTGGCGTGCGTGGACCTCCTGCGGCGTGCCTTCGGCGGTGCCGGGCGCGATCGGGAAACGGTGGTCGTAGTAGGCGAGCTCGGCGGCCTCGCCCGAGCCTTCGATCTTCAGCTCGGCCACGGCGTCGTCGTCGCCCAGCACGGGCAGCAGCACTTTGCCGCGGCTCCAGTCGATGTCGAAGAAGCCGGCGTGCTCGGAGGCCTGGCCGTGGCGCAGCACGTCCCACCACCAGCGGTTGACCTTCGGCACCTCCACCGACATGTGGTTCGGCACGATGTCTACCACGAGCGAGAGCCCGGCGTCCTTCAGCCGCGCGACCAGCACGCGCCGCTCCTGCTCACCGCCAAGCTCGGGCCGGGCGCGCGTCGGGTCGACCACGTCGTAGCCGTGGGCCGAGCCCGGCGTCGCGTCCAGCACGGGCGACGCGTACAGCGCGCCCACGCCGAGCGTGCGCAGGTAGTCGACGATCCCGGCGGCGTCGGTGAAGGTGAACTCCGGGCGCAGCTGCACCCGGTAGGTCGACGACGGCGCGCTCACTCCTGCTCCTCCCGGCCGCTCCGCTGCAGCACCACGAGCGAGCGCGCGGCGAGCGTGTGCTTGCCGCCTCCCGGCACCGGTTCCGCACCCGTCTCGCCCACCTTGCCCGTGGCCGTGTCGACCACGACCGTCCACTCGGTCCCATACCCGTTGGCGGGCAAGGTCATCGCGATGTCCTCGTAGTGCGCGTTGAACGCCAGAAGGAACGACTCGTCGACCACCGGCATGCCCCGCGGGTCGAGGTCGGAGATGCCCTCCCCGTTGAGGAAGATGACCACGGACTTGCCGAAGCCGTCGTCCCAGTTCTGCTCGGTCATCAGCTCGCCGGCGGGCGTGAACCACGCGATGTCGCCGAGCTCCTCGCCCTTGCGCACCGGTTTGCCCTGGAAGAACCGGCGGCGCCGGAACACCGGGTGCGCCTTGCGGAACGCCGTGAGCGCCGCGGTGAACTCGACGAGATCCGCGTTCTCCTTCGCGAGCCCCCAGTCCATCCAGGACAGTTCGGTGTCCTGGCAGTACGCGTTGTTGTTGCCCTGCTGCGTGCGGCCGAGCTCGTCGCCGTGCAGCAGCATCGGCACGCCCTGCGACAGCAGCATCGTGGCGAGCAGGTTGCGGCGCTGGCGGGCGCGCAGGGCCAGCACCTCCTCGTCGTCGGTCGGGCCCTCCACCCCGCAGTTCCACGACCGGTTGTCGTCGGCGCCGTCGCGGTTGTCCTCGCCGTTGGCCTCGTTGTGCTTCTCGTTGTAGGACACCAGGTCCGTGAGGGTGAAGCCGTCGTGGGCGGTCACGAAGTTGATCGATGCGAACGGGCGGCGGCCGTCGTCCTGGTACAGGTCCGAGGACCCGGTGATGCGCGAAGCGAACTCGCCGAGCGTCGAGGGCTCACCGCGCCAGAAGTCGCGCACCGTGTCGCGGAACTGCCCGTTCCACTCCGTCCACAATGGCGGGAAGTTGCCCACCTGGTACCCGCCGGGTCCGACGTCCCACGGCTCGGCGATCAGCTTGACCTGGCTCACGATCGGGTCCTGCTGCACGAGCTCGAAGAACGTCGACAGGCGATCGACGTCGTAGAACTCGCGCGCCAGCGCCGAGGCGAGGTCGAAGCGGAACCCGTCCACGTGCATCTCGGTGACCCAGTACCGCAGCGAGTCCATGATCAGCTGCAGGGTGTGCGGGTTGCGCACGTTGAGCGAATTGCCCGTGCCCGTGTAGTCCATGTAGTACTTCGGCTCGTCCTCGACGAGCCGGTAGTAGGCCTCGTTGTCGATGCCGCGCATGGACAAGGTCGGCCCGAGGTGGTTGCCCTCGGCGGTGTGGTTGTAGACGACGTCGAGGATCACCTCGATGTTCGCCTCGTGCAGCGCGCGGACCATGCCCTTGAACTCCTGCACGGCGCCGCCCTGGCCCGGCATCGCCGCGTAACTGTCGTGGGGCGCGAAGTAGCCGATGGTGTTGTAGCCCCAGTAGTTGCGCAGGCCGCGTTCGTCGAGGCCGTGGTCGGTCACGAACTGGTGCACCGGCATCAGCTCGACCGCGGTGATCCCGAGCTTCTTGAGGTGCTCGACCACGGCGGGATGCGCGATCCCGGCGTAAGTGCCGCGCAGCCGCTCGGGCACGAACGGGTGCGTCATCGTCATGCCGCGCACGTGCGCTTCGTAGATCACGGTCTCGTGGTAGGGCGTGCGCGGCGCGCGGTCGTTGGCCCAGTCGAAGAACGGGCTGACCACCAGCGAGTACGGCACGTGCCCGGCCGAGTCCTGGTCGTTGCGTTCGTCCGGACTGTCGAACTTGTACCCGAACAGTGCCTCCGACCAGTCGACGCCGCGCGAGAAGGCCTTGGCGTACGGGTCGATCAGGAGCTTGTTCGGGTTGCAGCGCAGGCCGCGGTCGGGGTCGTATGGGCCGTGCACGCGGTAGCCGTAGCGCTGGCCCGGGCCGACGCCGAGCAGGTAGCCGTGGTGGACGAACCCGTCGACCTCCTCCAGGCGGGCGCGGGTCTCGGTGCCGTCCTCGTCGAACAGGCACAGGTCCACGTGCTCGGCGACTTCGGAGAACAGCGCGAAGTTCGTGCCCACCCCGTCGTAAGTGGCGCCGAGCGGGTAGGGCCTTCCGGGCCAGGGACGCACGGGACTCTCCTCGGGGACGTCGGTTCTTGCGGACGGGGGCTACCCACCGGCGGCGGGTGCCGAACCACGGTGTTCGCGCCGGCTGTTGGTTTCGCAAGCAGTTCTTCGCGAGCCGGCGCTCGTCACCGCAGCGGCCGGGCGGCCTTCAGCGGCGCGACCGCGGCGTGCACCCGGGCGTCGGCGAAGAACCCGTCGACGCTGACGGGGAGCGGGATCCGCCAGTTAGGGTACTGGTCGACCGTGCCCGGCAGGTTCGGCTGGCGGCGTTCGCCCACGACGTCGGCCGGCGACGTCAGCACCAGGCGCGACGCCGCCGAGGCCAGGAGGGTGTGCAGCGCCACCACCGGGTCGTCGGCCAGGATGCCTTCGCGCGCCAGGAGGTCCAGCAGCGCCGTGCGCTCGGCCGCCG
The DNA here is from genome assembly GCF_016889705.1 of Amycolatopsis sp. FDAARGOS 1241. Taxonomy (NCBI): domain Bacteria; kingdom Bacillati; phylum Actinomycetota; class Actinomycetes; order Pseudonocardiales; family Pseudonocardiaceae; genus Amycolatopsis; species Amycolatopsis sp. FDAARGOS 1241. The sequence goes on along the minus strand of NZ_CP069526.1, from coordinate 3,199,631 downwards.
CCTCGGTGTACTCCTGTTCCACCGGCCGGTCGAGGAGCCCCAGTTCGGCGCGGACGCGGACGTGTTCGGCCTCCAGCCAGCCCGAGACGGTTGGCAGGTCGTGGGTCGAGATGCTCGCCATCGCGTGCGGGTCCCACTCGGCGGGCCGCACGAACGGCTGGCCGGGCGAGTCCCAGTCGCGCTGGAACCACAGCACGGCGGAGCTGAGCACCCCGGTCTCGTGCATGGTCTCGGTGACGACGTCCTCTACCGTGCCGAGGTCCTCCCCGACCACGACGGCGCCGGCGCGGTGCGCCTCGAGCGCCAGTACGCCGAGCATCGCTTCGGCGTCGTAGTGCACGTAGGTGCCGCGGCCGGCGGGCTCGCCCGGCGGGATCCACCACAGCCGCCACAAGCCGGCGATGTGGTCCACGCGGATGCCGTCGGCGTGCTGCAGCACCCCGCGCACGACGTCGCGGAAGGGCGCGTACCCCGCTTCGGCGAGCCGATCGGGCCGCCAGGGCGGCAGGTTCCAGTCCTGGCCCTGCTGGTTGAACGCGTCCGGTGGTGCGCCGACCCGCACCCGGGCGGCGAACACGTCGCGCAGCGCCCACGTGTCGGCGCCGCCGGGGTGCACGCCGACGGGCAGGTCGTGCACGACCCCCACCGTCATGCCGGCCTCCCGCGCCGCGAGGCGCACCTCGTCGAGCTGCTCGTGGCACAGCTGCTGAAGCCACCCGTGGAACTCGACGCGGTCGGCCAGCTCCTCGCGGGCCGCGGCAACCTCGGCGCTAGCCGGGTCGCGCAGCGCCTCGGGCCACTCGCGCCAGTCGGCACCGTGGACCTCGGCCAGCGCGCCGAACGTCGCGAAGTCGCGCAGGTCGCCGTCGAGCTCGACCGGGCGGGGGTGGTGCGGGCGCAGCAGCTCGAGCGCAGCGCGCTTGGCGTCCCACACGGCGTCGTAGTCGATCAGGTCCGGCACCGCGTCCGGGGCCAGTGCCAGCACTTTCGCGCGAGTCGGCTCGTCGGCCTCGGCGAACGCCTCGGTGTCGGTGACCCGCAGGTACACGGGGTTGGCGAAGCGGCGGCTCGACGGCGAGTACGGCGAGCGCTCCACCGGGTGCGCGGGCGCGAACGCCTGCACGGGGTTGACCAGCAGCACGCCGGCGCCGAGCTCGGCGGCCGAGCGGGTGGCCGTGGTGCGCAGGTCGCCGAAGTCGCCCATCCCCCACGAACCGGCCGAGTGCAGCGCGTAGAGCTGCAGCATCCAGCCCCATGCGGGCTTCACCTCGGGCAGCTTCGCCGGGACCACGACGAGCGGCACACGCCGGTCGCCGTCGACCACCTGGTGCCAGCCGAGCGGCAGATCTGCCGGCAGCGTCGTGCCGACCTCGCGGCTCGTACCGTCCTCCAGTTCGACGGTGACCTCGCGGGCGAGGTCCCGCGGCTCCCCGGCGCGGACGACGACCGTGGGCGGCAGGTCCGCCGACGCGCGCGCCGCCCGGACCTCCTCCAGCGCCCGCCGCACGGCGTCCTCGGTCGAGGCGTCCACGTCGAACTGGGCGAGGACTGCGACGACGACGTCGGCCTCCACCTGTACCTCGACGCGGTCGGCGTTCTCGTAGGACGTCGCCACGCCGTAGGTGGCGGCCAGCTCGGCCAGCGCGGGCGAGACGTCGGGTCCGGGCGACTCAGCGGGGATCGGGCTCTGCACCCGGCCAGTCTTCCGGGACGCGGCGGGCCGCGCCAATCGCCCCGCCGCACGGCACCCGAATGCCGAGGCGAACAGCGGTGACCGGCCGGTCGGGGGGCGTGCCGGCCGGTCACCGCCACGCCTGCCCAGAGGCCATCTGGTGAACAGGATGACGCCCAGGCCCCGACTTCGCCTCTTCGGGTGAGCTGTCTGCTGCTCAGCGCGCGGGCGGGCCGGGGTTCAGGTATGCGATGCGGTGCTTCAGCGCGCCGAAAGAGCGCGGCGTCGCTCGTCGTGGGGCACATGCAGCTTTCGCGGCCGCGGTCGCAGGGGTGCACCGACCGGTACGCCGGATCGGGCACGTGGCCGGCGACGCCCGAGCGGTGGGAGGCTTCGGGGTCGCGCCGTTTTCCGCCTCGTCCCACCGCCGGACAGCCGACGCGTCAGTCCGAAAAGGACACCGCGTCACCGGACCACTGGGGCACCGGCTCATGCGTCGGACCACGCGCCGTCGCAGGTGGAGCGCGTCCGTGCCGCCGGTGCGAGGCCTCCGAGGATCGGCCAGGAACTCGACAGGGCGGGACGAGGATCCCGTGCTCGAGTTCGCCCGACAGGCGCCCGAGCCACTCGACGGCTTCGGCCGGTTCGCGGTCCGGCAGCCCGAAGATCACCTCCGTGACGCGGCGGCTTCCAGGCACGCCAGGCCTTCGGGCTCCGGACGCGGGCCGAGCGCGGCCACCTCGGGTGCACCCGCGCGACCCTCCTCGCGCAGGCTCGCTCGCAGCAGTGCCACGTTTTCCCCGCTGTCCACTTCGGACGGTGTGGTGAGCCGGCCGTCGGCACAGCGGGGATGCGCAGCTGCACGGGTTTCGGCCACGCCCAGCTCGGGCCGAACGCCACGTGCCCGCCTTCGTCGCTCGCCACGTCCTCGGTCCACAAGGCACGCATCGCCGTCAGGTACTCGCGCAGCACGGTGCGCCGCTTGCGCGCGGGCACCCCGTGGTCGGCGAGCTCGTCGGTGTTCCACCCGAAACCGACACCGAGCGTCACGCGTCCACCGGAGAGGTGGTCGACCGTCGCGATCGCCTTGGCCAGCGTGATCGGGTCACTCTCCCCTGGCGGCACGACGGTCGTCGCGAGGCGGATGTGCGTGGTGACCGCCGCGGCCCTCGCGCGCGACACCCACGGGTCGAGCGTGCTCAGGTACCGGTCGTCGGGCAGGCACGAGTCCCCGGTGCGCGGGTGCGCGGCCGTGCACTTGACCGGGATGTGCGTGTGCTCGGGGCCGTAGAAGGGGTCGGACCCGGCCGTTTCGGCCGCGTGCGCCACGGCCGGGGGCGTGATGCCGCGCTCGCGCGTGAAGAGCACGATGCCGTATCCCAGGAGACCGGACCATATTAGAACGTGTTTCAGTTTGCACCGGAATCCCGCTGGCCGCCCGAAGTGCCCCGTCGGGGTACACCGGACCACCGTCGTGGTTTGCCGATTATTCCTGGAAAAACCGCGCTTGACGTGGGGTGGAGCGGGGTAGTCAATTAGAAGGGCGATCACCCCGGATCCGTCCTGAGGAGGGGGTCATGCTTCCCCATCGCGACCGCAGCGCGCTGCGGAAGATCGAAGAAGAGCTGGCCGCGAGCGATCCTGACTTCGTCGCGGCCTTGAGCGAGGGTGCACCCCCGGCTCATTCGCGCCTGTGGTTCACCACGTTGATCCTCGCCGACATCACCGTCGTCCTGATGATCGTCATCGGACTGCTGGCCGGCAGCACCGGTCTGTTCCTCTGGGGCCTCGTCTCGGTCCCGCTCTTCGTCTGGATCCACCGGACGCTCCTGCTGCGCAAGCGCGAGCACGGGGCGGACGGCGCGGCCTAGCCACCGGCGACCGGCGTTTCACCGCGTAGCACGGGTTCAGAGCATCGCGGTGATGTTCTGCTGCACGCCGAGGAGCGCCTTGCCGTAGATCTCGTAGTTCACCGCGGGCTGTACCATCGCGCGGGTCAGGGCGAAGTTCGCGTCACGCCAGATGCGCTGCAACGGGTGGGCGTCGGCGAACCCGCCGGTGCCGTGCAGCGCCACCGGGATCCCGCTCGCGTCGACCACGCACTCCGCCCGGCCAGGCCGAGGTCACCGGGCACGCGCCAGTCCGCCCATCTCACCCCCTTCGGATGAGGCCCGATCGACGTCGTCCGCGGCCCTCGCGCAGTGCAGGTGCACGGTGTCCACCTTGAGCGCGGCGTCGGCGAACCGCAGCCGGAACACCGCCGAGTCGGCCTGCCGCGCGTAGGCGGTTCCGGTGACGGCTTTGGTCGCGGCTGCTTCCCGCACGATCCGCAGCGCGGCCCGCCCGAGGCCGAGCTGCGGCGCCGCGAGCACCACCGTGAGGTACGGCGCCAACACTGGAACACGTTCCAGAACCGCCGCCGTTCGCACGTCCCGCTGCCCGGGCACGAAGACCGCCTGCGCGACGACCGTGTCACTCCCCGTGCCCCGCATGCCCGCCACCGCCCACGTGCGCTCCACCACGTAGTCGCTCACCGGGGACGAGCGCCATCGCGGGCCCGCCGTTTCCCCGGCCGGGATGCCCAGCAACGCCCAGTCCGCGTGCGCGATGCCCGACGCGTAGGGCCACCGCCCGCCACGTGTTCCGCCGCGCGGTGGGCGCGAGCGCACCGGCGACCTTCGCGAGCGGGTCCGCGCCGAACACCTCGTCCCGCGCCGCTCCGGGAAGAGGTTCACGACCCCCGCGCAGGCGTTGACCAGGGTCACGACCCAGCCCGTCGCGCCGTCGGCCTCGGCGCCGACGTCCACGGGCGTCCGCAGCGTCGCCTCGTGCCCGCCGTACCGGCGCGGTGTGCCGAGCCGGAAGAGCCCGGCGTCGTCGAGCGCCCGCACGGCTTTGTCCGTCAGCCTCCGGTCGGCCTCGCCCGGTACCGCCACGGCCGTGAGCAGGGACCGCAGGTCGCGAGCCGGCGCGACAAGATCGTCCACGCAGCCGGTCTGCCCGCGCCGCTCACTTCCCGGCCACGGCGCGCTCCAGCAGCGGCGTCAGCCGGTAGGGCACCATCTCGCGCATCACCAGCGCGTTGTGCGTGCGCTCCACACCCGGGATCTCGAGCATCTGGCCGGCGATGCGGTACAGGTCGTCGGCCTCGCGCGCGACGACGTGCACGAGCAGGTCGGACTGGCCGGTGAGGCCGCGAACCTGCAGCACCTCCGGCACGGCGGCCAGCGCGCGGCCGACCTCGTCGAGCAGCCGCTGGGTGACCTGCACCGTCACGAACGCCGTGAGGGGGTAGCCGAGCGCGGCGGGGTCGACGCGGTGCTCGACCGAGCGCAGCGCGTCGCCCTGTTCGAGCCGCGAAAGGCGGCTTTGCACGGTGTTGCGCGAGAGCCCGAGCTCGTCCGCGAGAGCGACGGCGGTGGCGCGCGGGTTGCGGTTGAGCGCGAGCAGGATGCGGGCGTCGGTGGCGTCGAGCCGCTGGCCACTGGGCATGGTGCGCAGTCCTCTCCACACCGTCTGGTGCGATTCTGGGCGTTCTGCTCAATGAACAGACCATCGGTTGTGCAGCATACCCAGCTCTGTTGGACTGAACTCCTCGTTACGCCCAACGAAAATCGCAGAGAGGTCCGTCGTGAGCACTCCCGCCGCCGAACGCAGTTCCGGAACCGCCGAAGCCACGGAGGTCCTGCGTGAGGTACAGGACCGTGTGCTCTGGCTCTCCACCGCGATCATCGACCACGCCAACCGCGTGCGCCCCAACCCGACCGGGCTCAAGGTCGGCGGGCACCAGGCCTCGAGCGCGTCGATGGTCTCGATCATGACCGCGCTGTGGTTCGCGCGGCTGCGCGCCGAGGACCGCGTGTCGGTGAAGCCGCACGCCTCCCCCGTGCTCCACGCGATCAACTACCTGCTCGGCGGCCTCGACGAGAAGTACCTGACGTCGCTGCGCGAGTTCGGCGGGCTGCAGAGCTACCCGTCGCGGTCGAAGGACCCCGACCAGGTCGACTACTCCACCGGCTCGGTCGGCATCGGCGCCACCGCCCCGATCTGGGGCGCGCTCGCCCGCCGCTACGTCGAATCCACCACCGGCGGCGCCGGGACCGGCCGCCAGTACTCGCTGGTCGGCGACGCGGAGCTCGACGAGGGAGCCGTCTGGGAGTCGATCCTGGACCCGAACGTGCAGGAGCTGGGCGAGGTCGTGTGGATCGTCGACCTCAACCGCCAGTCGCTCGACCGCGTGGTGCCCAACATCGGCGCCACGCGCCTGCAGGGCATGTTCGACGCGGCCGGCTGGCAGGTGCTCACCGTCAAGTACGGCCGGCTGCTGCAGGAGCTGTTCGAGCGGCCCGGCGGTGACGCGCTGCGCCGGCGCATCGACGACATGCCCAACCCGGAGTACCAGCGCCTGCTGCGCTGCACGCCGGCGCAGCTGCGTGAGCGGCTGGCGTCGCCCGAGCTGGCGCCGCTGCTGGACACCCTCGACGACGCCACCCTGCACGCGGCCATCCGCAACCTCGGCGGCCACGACCTGCCCGCGCTGCTCGACGCGTTCGACGCCATCGACGACCGCCGTCCCACAGTGCTCTTCGCCTACACCGTGAAGGGATTCGGCCTGGCCAGTGAAGGCCACCCGCAGAACCACTCGTCCCTGCTCACCGCCGAGCAGATCGGGCAGCTGGCCGAGCGCGTCGGCGCGTCGCTCGACGACCCGTGGCGCACGTTCGCCGAGGGTTCCGCCGCGGCCCGCCTGTGCGCCGACACCGCCGCCCGCCTGCGCCGCGAACCCGTTGTGCCGCACCAGGTTCCGGCCATCCCCGCGGACATCGGCCGTACGCCCGCGGGCCGCACGACCACGCAGGCCGCGCTCGGCCGCGCGCTGCTCGACCTCACGCGCGAGGCACCGGAGGCCGCGAAGCTGGTGGTCACGCTGTGCCCCGACGTCTCCTCCAGCACCAACCTCGGCGGCTGGGTCAACAAGGTCGGCGTGTGGTCGCCGCAGGAGCGCGTCGACTGGTTCGCCGACGACCCGGAGACGATCCTGCACTGGCGCGAGCGGCCCACCGGCCAGCACCTGGAGCTGGGCATCGCCGAGGTGAACCTGGTGAGCGCGCTGGGCGAACTCGGCACCACGTGGTCGCGCTGGGGCCGGCCGCTGCTGCCGATCGGCGTGCTCTACGACCCCTTCGTGGAGCGCGCCCTCGAACCGTGGTCGTTCGGCATCTACGGCGGCGGGCAGTCGATCCTCGTCGGCACACCCTCGGGCGTCACGCTCGCGCCGGAGGGTGGCGCGCACCAGTCGGTGACCACGCCGTCGGTGGGGCTGGAGCAGCCGGGCTGCATCACGTACGAGCCGGCGTTCGCGCTCGACGTGGAGTGGACGCTGCTGGCGTCGCTGGCCCGCCTCGGCCGGCCCGACGGCACGTCGGCCTACCTGCGCCTGTCGACCCGGCCCGTCGAGCAGAGCCTCGCCGCGGTGCCGGCGGACCCGGCCGCGCGCGAACGCCGGCGCCGCCAGGTCGTCGCGGGCGCCTACCCGATCCGCACCGCCGCCGTCGCGCGTCCCGACGTGACGATCGTGACGATGGGCGCGATGGTCACCGAGGCGCTGGCCGCCGCCGACCGTCTCGACGCGCTGGGCAAGCACGCCGATGTCGTGTGCGTGACGAGCGCCGGCCTGCTCTTCCGCGCGCTGCAGGCCCGGTCGGGCCAGGACACCGCGGACACGTGGATCCTCGACTCGGCGCTGCCGGCCGAGCGCTCCGCGCCGATGGTGACGGTGCTCGACGGGCACCCGCACACGCTCGCGTTCCTGGCGAACCTGCACCGGGTGCGCGCCGCCCACCTCGGCGTGACGCGGTTCGGGCAGTCGGGTGACCTCGAGAGCGTCTACCGCCACCACGGCATCGACAGCGACAGCATCATCCGCGCCGCGCTGGACGTCGCGGATTGAGCGACGGCCCGCCCGCGGTGGTCAGAGCCCGCCGCGGGCGATGAGCTGCCGGGTGATCACGTCCTGCTGGATCTCGTTGGTGCCCTCGCCGACGATCATCAGCGGGGCGTCGCGGAAGTAGCGCTCGACGTCGAACTCCGTGGAGTAGCCGTACGCGCCGTGCACGCGGATGGCGTCGAGTGCCACCTCCATCGCGACCTCGGAGCAGAACAGCTTCGCCATGCCGGCTTCGAGGTCGGACCGGGTACCGGTGTCGTACTGGCGGGCGGCGTGCAGCACGAGCTGCTTCGCGGCCGTCAGTTTCGTCGCCATGCCCGCCAGGTGGTTGCCGACCGACTGGTGCTTCCAGATGGGTTTGCCGAACGACTCACGTTCCTGCGCGTAGCGGAAGGCATCGTCGAACGCGGCCCGCCCGACGCCCAGCGCCCGCGAGGCCACCTGGATCCGGCCGATCTCGAGCCCCCGCATCATCTGCGGGAAGCCGCGGCCCTCTTCCCCGCCCAGCAACGCCGACACGGGGACGTGGCAGTCCGAAAAGGACAGCTCGCAGGTCTCGACGCCCTTGTAACCGAGCTTGCCCAGGTCGCGCGAGACCTCGAAGCCGGGCACCTTCTCCATGAGCAGCACGCTGATGCCGCGGTGCTTCGGTTCGGCGTCGGGGTCCGTCTTGCACAGCAGGGCGACCAGACCCGCGCGGCGCGCGTTGGTGATCCACGTCTTGGTGCCGTCGACCACGTACTCGTCCCCGGCGCGGCGGGCGCGCGTGCGCATCGCCTGCAGGTCCGAGCCGCCGCCCGGTTCCGTGAGCGCCATCGCGGCGCGCAGCTCACCGGTCGCCATGCGCGGCAGGTACTTCTGCTTCTGCTCCTCCGTGCCGTACATCAGCAGCAGCTTCGCGACGACCGTGTGCCCGCCCATCGCGCCCGCGAGGCTCATCCAGCCGCGCGCGAGCTCGGCGGTGACGAGCGCGTAGCACGGTGTCGACACACTGACTTCCCCGTACGGCTCGGGGATCACGAGGCCGAAGACACCCAGCTCCTTCATGCGCTCGATGAGCGCTTCGGGGTAGGTGTCGGCGTGCTCGAGCTCGCGCGCGACCGGGCGCACGTCCCGGTCCACGAACGCGGCCACGGTGTCCACAATGGCCTGTTCTTCGCTGTCCAGTTCCGGCATCAGGCGTCCGCGCCGATCCGAATGAGCGAGCGGGCTCCCTGGCCCGCGCGCATCCGTTCGAAGGCCTCGGGCACTTCCTCGAGCGAGATCCGATGGGTCACCAGGCTCTCGAGGTTCAGGTCACCGGACTTGACCTCCTCGGCCAGCACCGGGATGTCGCGGTCCGGGTCGGAGGCGCCGTAGACGGTGCTGGTGAGTGTGCGCGCGAAGTGGAAGATCTCCAGCGGGTTGAACACCACCTGCTGGTCGCGCCGCCCGACGCCGACCACGGTGCAGTGCCCGCCGCGGCGCACCGAACTCCACGCCGTGCGGATCGTCGCCGCCGCGCCCACGCATTCGAAGGCGTGGTCGGCGCCCCGGCCCTCGGTGAGCCCGCGCACCTGCTTGGCGAGCTTGTCCTCGCTCAGCAGGAAGTGCGTGGCGCCCGCGGCCCGGGCCAGCTCTTCCTTCTCCGGCGAGACGTCCACGGCGATGATCGGCGACGCGCCGGCGAGCTTCGCCCCGAGCACGGCGCACAGCCCGATGCCGCCGAGGCCGAGCACGAGCACCGACTGTCCACTGCGGACCTTCGCGGTGTTGCGCACGGCGCCGACGCCGGTGAGCACTGCGCAGCCCATCAACGCGGCCAGGTCGAGCGGCACCCCGTCGGGCAGCGGCACCACCGACGTCGCCGGGACCACCGTCTCCTCCGCGAACCCGCCGACGCCGAGCACCACGTTGAGCGGTTCGCCGTCTACCTCCCCGCGCGGGAGCGTGGTGATGCCCTCGATCGCCGAGCACAGCCACGGTTCGCCGGCCTGGCAGAACCAGCACTGGCGGCACGCGGCCGCCCAGTTGAGCACGACCCGGTCGCCGGGCTTCACGTTCGTCACCTCGGCGCCGGCTTCGGCCACCACGCCCGAAGCTTCGTGCCCGGGCACGAACGGGTACTGCGGGTTCAGCGTGCCGTCGACCATCGAGAGGTCGGAGTGGCAGACGCCGGCGGCGGCGATCCGCACGCGCACGTCGGCGGGTCCCACGGGCGGCAGCGCGATGTCGCGCACCTCGGGCGCGGCTCCCGGCTCGCGCACGACCACGGCTTTGACCACGGTGTCTTCTCCTTGTCCGGCCGGGGTTTCAGAGCTGGATCGACTTGATCTCGGTGAACTCGTCGAGCGCGGGCCGCCCCATCTCGCGGCCGACACCGGAGGACTTGTAGCCGCCGAAGGGCGCGAGCGGGTTGTAGGCGCCGCCGTTCACGTCGATCTGGCCCGTGCGCACCCGGCGTGCGAACGCCAGTGCGCGGTCCTGGTCGGCCGACCACACGGCGCCGTGCAGGCCGTAACTCGAATTGTTGGCGATGCGCAGCGCGTCTTCCTCGTCCTCGAACGGAATGATCGACAGCACCGGGCCGAAGATCTCCTCCTGCGCGATCGTCGAATCCGGATCGACCCCCGCGAACACCGTGGGGCGCACGAAGAACCCGGTGTCCAGGCCTTCCGGTGCTTCCGCGCCGCCGGTGACCAGCGTCGCGCCCTCGGCCACACCCTTCTCGATGTAGCCGCGCACGCGCTCGCGCTGCGCCGACGACACGAGCGGGCCCAGCTTGGTCTTCGCGTCCAGTGGGTCGCCCGGCGTGAAGCCCTCGGCGAACTTCTTGGCCAGCGCCACGGCTTCCTCGTGCTTCTCGCGCGGCACGAGCATGCGCGTCCACGCGGTGCAGGTCTGGCCCGCGTTCAGGAACGCGTTGGAGACACCCACCTTCACCGCGGTTGCGAGGTCGGCGTCGGCGAGGATCACGTTGGCGGACTTGCCGCCCAGCTCGAGCGTCACGCGCTTGACCGACCGCGCCGCGAGTTCGGCCACGCGCGTGCCGGCGCGCACGGAACCGGTGAACGACACGACGTCCACGTCCGGGTGCGTCGCGAGCGCCTCGCCGGCCACCGGCCCGTAGCCGGTGACGAGGTTGATGACCCCGGCGGGGAAACCGGCTTCGTGGAGGGCGTCGAAGAGCTGGTAGGCGCTCAGCGGCGCGACCTCACTCGGCTTGACGACCACGGTGCAGCCCGCGGCGAGCGCGGGCGCGAGCTTGGCGGTGATCTGGTGCAGCGGGTAGTTCCACGGCGTGATCGCCGCGACGACGCCGGCGGCTTCGCGCACGATCAGCGAGTTGCCGACCTTCTCCTCCGGCTCGTCCTGGCCGAGCAGGTCCACGTAGGTCTGCACGTCGGTCTGCGGCAGCGCGGCCTGGATGCGTGTGGCGATGCGCAGCGGGGTGCCGACGTCGCGGGCGATCGTCTCGCCGATCTCCTCGGCGCGCTTGGCCAGTCCTTCGTGGAGCTTGCGCAGGAGCTCCGCACGCTCGGCCCTGGTCGTGGCCGACCACGCGGGGAACGCCTCGCGCGCGGCTCGCACCGCGCGGTCGACGTCGTCCGCCGTGCCCTCCGGGATCCGCGCCAGCACCTCCTCGGTTGCCGGGTTCTCCACGGCGATCGTGGCGTTTCCCGTGGCGGGGACCCATTCGCCACCGATGTACAGCACGTTGCGGTCTTCCACCGAGTCTCCTTCGACCGGGAACTTCCCTTGCCGCGGATTCTATAGAAAACCGTCCCGCGTTGCCCAGTGGCGGATGCGTCACTCGCCGGCGAGCACGCCCTGCGCGGCGAGGAAGTCGACGAGCAGGACACCCGCCAGGCGGATGTGCGCGCTCATCGCGGCGCACGCGGCGGCGCTCGCCCCGTCGCGCAGCGCGTCGAGGATCGGACCGTGGCCGTCGCGCGCGGCGAGCGGCCAGCCGGGGATCTCGGCGTACGCGGTGAAGGGCACGTACCGCAGGGTCAGCGACAGCATCCACGTCAGCTTCGGCGCCGCGGCCGCGCGGTTCACGCGGCGGTGCAGCTCGAAGTCGGCGCGTTCGGTCGCGTCGAGGTCCCCGGCGCCCACCGCCCGTTCCAGCTCTTCCTGCAGCACGAGCAGACCGGCGAGATCGGCGCCGGTGAGCCGTTGGGCGGCGCGGCCCGCGAGCTCGCCGGAGAGGTAGGCCTGCACGTCGTAGAGGTCGGTGACGTCCTGGCGCGTCACCGGCACGACGCTGAACCCGCGGCCCGGCCGGAACTCGACCATGCCCTCACCGGTGAGCGACATCAGTGCTTCGCGCACGGGAGTCGCACTAACGCCGAGCTGTTCGGCGAGGTGCTCGGTGCGGAGTCGTTCGCCGCCGCGGACAGCACCGCTCATGATCAGGTCGCGAACCTGCTTCGCCACCCGTGGGCTCAGCCGCTCGCCCGGCTGCCGCGCCTGTCCGGCCTCTGTCACGAAACGACCACCCTGCGGGGCTCTGGCGACAATTCACGCCATCGTAGCGCCGGGCAATCCGCCGTGCGGCCGATACCGCGCGGGCACCGCCCGGCCTAGTGTTCGCCGGATGCAGACCATCGACGCGGGCGGGCAGCGCATCGCCTACCGCACCAGTTCCGGCACCGGCCCTGCCGTTGTGTTCGTGCACGGCAACTCGTCGTCCTCGGAAACGTGGGAAGGGGTGCTCACGGGCCCGCTCGGGCGGCGGTTCCGCGCGTTCGCGCTCGACCTGCCCGGCCACGGCGATTCGGAGCCGGCCGGGGATCCGGGCACCTACTCGATTCCCGGGTACGCGCGGGTGGTCGCTGACTTCGCCGAAGCGGTGGGCGCGGGCGAGGCCGTGCTCGTCGGCTGGAGCCTCGGCGGGCACATCGCATTGTCGGCGTCGACGAAGCTGCCGGGGGTGCGCGGGATCCTCGTGCACGGCACGCCGCCGGTGTCGTCGCCGGCCGATCTCGGCACGGCGTTCCTGCCGAATCCGGCCGTGGGCATCGGGTTCACCGGCGAAGTGTCGCGTGAGGACGCTCGGGCGTACGCGCGAAGCCAGCTCGCGCCGGGGTCGCCGCTGCCGCTCGACGCGGCCGTGACGCACATCCTCGCGACCGATCCCGAGGCGCGGGCCGGGCTCGCCCGCAGCCTGCAGTCCTCCGCGAACGCCGACGAGCGCTCGATCGTCGCCGGCGCCCGCGTACCCGTGGCGCTGCTGCACGGCGCGCAGGAGCAGCTGGTGAACCTCGAGTACCTGCGCACGATCACGTCACCTCGACTGTGGCGTGGCGAAGTCCAGATCCTGTCCGGGGCCGGCCACACGCCGCAGGAGGAGACGCCCGAGGCGTACGCGGCGGTGCTGACGGAGTTCCTCACCGATCTGAAGTGACCTGAATCACTTCGAGAACCCCCTCCCGGAGCACCTCGTCTTGCCGGAAGCGAGCCCGCCGCGAGGCTCGTCCGGCAAGTGTCCGAAGTGGACACTGACACGGGAGAAGCACCATGGTTTCCTGGAACGTCCTCGCCGACGCGGCGGCGCCGGTGGCGGGCACGACCGGGTTCACCGCCGCGTCGGCGAGTCCGCGCCGGCGGCCGCCTTGCCGCCGAAGGGCGCGCGGGCCGTCGTACCCGTCAGCCCCGACCCGGCCACCGCACACGGCCAGGAGATCACCGTCACCGGCACCTGCGGCGGCGCACCGGTCTCAAGACCGTCCTCGGCGGCCTGCCCGGCCACCCCGCGCTCGTCGACGTCACGATCGTCGACCCACAACCCGGCCCGCTACCGCGCCACGGCGCGGGTTTCGGACCGGATCGGCAACCACGTCGACCCGGTCTTCGTCGACTGCGGTGATGAAGCGGGCGGCACGCTGCCGGCGACGCATCCCTGAGCCGTGCCTGGGTATTGCCTGAGCGCCACTGTGAGGTTGCTGTGCATCCGGGCGGGAAGCGTGCTTGGCGCCCGGATGCGTGGTGCTCTGGAGGGGTGGTGATCAACGTTTCGCGGGTCGTCGTGGCGGCGGCGTCCGCCGCGGTGCTGGTGCTGACGGGCGGGGCGGCGACCGTCGTGGATTCCGTCGCGCCGGTCGGCTCAGGCGACTCCGGCGCCACCGCGGCGAGCGCCGCCGTGACCGAGCCCGCGAAACCGGCGGCATCGGCGACCAGCGCTGTGGGCGCGTTGTTCTCCGGGGGCAAGCACTTCTGCACCGCGAGCGTCGTGCACAGCCCGTCCGGCGACCTCGTCCTCACGGCAGCGCACTGCCTCGGCGGCGGCACCACCGGCCTGACCTTCGAGCCGGGTTACCACGACGGGGTCGCGCCGTTCGGGAGCTGGGCGGTGACCGCGGCGGCGGTGCCGGCCGGCTGGACCGCCTCCGCGGACCAGAACCTCGACTTCGCGTTCCTCACCGTCACGCGGCCCGGCACCGCGGCATCGCTGGAGAGCCTCACGGGTGCGAACCAGCTCGGCGTCGGCCGCGGGTTCACCAACGTCGCCAGGCTCACCGGCTACCCCGACACGGCCGAGGAGCCCGTGGTGTGCGAGAACACCACGACGCGGTCCGACACCTACCAGCAGCGCGTCGAATGCCCCGGGTTCCCCGACGGCACCAGCGGCGCCCCGTGGGTCACCGGCGCCGACCCGGTAACCGGGCTCGGGACCGTCGTTGGCGTGATCGGCGGCTACGAGGCGGGCGGCGACACCCCCGACGTGTCCTACAGCGCCTACTTCGACGACGACATCCAGCGGCTCTACGACTCCCTCACGAGCTAGTTCACCAGCTGGGTCTCTTGAACGGTCTCACTCCGCCGGGCTAGGTTGTCTTCGCGAACCCAGCCCGAGGGTGTCCGCCGTGCCACCCGCCCCCGCGGTCGCGCGTCCCGGCGCAGTCCTGCTCGTGGTCTCGGCCGCGACCTTCCTGGCGAGCCTCGACCTGTTCATCGTCACGGTGGCGTTCCCGGCGATCCGCACGGCGTTTGCGGGCGCCGACCTCGCGACGACGTCGTGGGTGCTCAGCGGCTACACCGCGCTGTTCGCCGCGTTCCTCTCCCCGGCGGGCCGGCTCGCCGACCACTACGGGCGCCGCAAGCTGTTCCTGCTCGGCGTCGCGGTGTTCACGGCCGCCTCGGCCGCCTGCGCGGCGGCGACGTCGATCGAGCTGCTCGTGGCCTTCCGCGCTCTGCAGGCGGTCGGCGCGGCGCTGGTGATGCCGACCGCGCTCGCCCTGCTGCTCACGGCGTTCCCGGCGCACCGCCGCTCGATGGCCGTGGGGGTCTGGGCGTCGATCGGCGCGGTGGCCGCCGCGCTCGGCCCGCCCGTCGGCGGCCTGCTCGTGGAGGCGTCGTGGCGGTGGGTGTTCCTGGTGAACCTGCCGATCTGCCTGCTCATGCCGGCGTTCGGGCCGCGGGTGCTGCGCGAATCGCGCGACGGGACCACCGGTGTGCCCGACCTGCTCGGCGCCGTCGGCCTGCTGGCCGGCGTCGGAGCCGTCGCGTACGCGCTCGTCGAAGCGGCCGACCACGGCTGGGGTTCGGCGAACCTGCTTACCGCGCTCGCCGTCGCCGCCGCGGCGCTGGCCTGGGTGCCGTGGCGCTCGGCACGGCACGCGGTGCCGGTGCTCGACCTGCCCGCCCTGCGCGTGCCGACGCGGTGGCTGGCGTGCGTCGCGATCGTTGTCCACTCGGCCGGGTTCGGCGCGATGCTGTTCGGCAACGTGCTGTTCCTGACCTCGCAGTGGCACGATTCGATCCTCGTGGCGGGGCTCTCGCTCGCACCCGGGCCGCTCGTGGTGGTGCCGGTGTCGCAGCTGGCCGGCCGGCTCGCGCACCGCGCCGGGCCCGGACCGGTGATCGCCGCGGGCGGGCTCGCCATGGCGCTCGGCGTGACCGTCTGCCTGCTGCTCATGAGCCCGGAACCGGGTTACGCCACGGCGATGCCGCCGGGCCAGCTGCTCACCGGCGCGGGCGTGGGGCTCACGATGCCGAGCGTGTCGGGCATCGTCGCCACGGTCCTGCCCGCCGCGCGCTGGGGCGCCGGGTCGTCGATGATCAACACGAGCCGGCAGATCGGCACGGTCCTCGGCACGGCCGTGCTCGTCGCGATCTACGTCGGCGAACAGGACCTCGCCGCCTTCCGGCGCGGCTGGGTGCTCATCGTGGGCACCGGGCTCGCCACCGCGCTCACCGGCCTGGCCATCGCCGCCCGGCGGCGGCGCGATCACGTGCCGGAGCACCCGCCGGATCCGGAGCTCGCGCGGAGTTCGCCTGGAGCGCGCTCCATTTCGTAGCTTCGGAGCATGAGCCGTGACACCAGCAGCAGAGGGGACACGGCCCGCCCTCGCAGAGGAGCCGCGCAAGTAGCCGCCCCACCCACTGGACGAACGTCAGGTCACCAGGCTCGACGTTCACCGATTGCTGTGCTGCACTGCCTCACGCGGCGCCTGCGGCGACAGGCGGGATCAGCCGATCGAGCCCGCGTAGCCACCAGCCCCACTGCGAGCCGAGATCCGATCAGACAGGTCGGTGAGCTACCCCTCCTGCCATCGCGGGGTTCAGACGCGAAGCTCGATCTGCTGTCCCTGGGGCACCCCGTAGGCAGCGGCGACCTTGTTCAGCTCAACCTGGTAGTAGAGGATGCCGACGCCGAAGACCACCATGAGCAGCATGCCGGCCACGGGCGAGCAGCTGGCTTGCAGGCCGGCGGCGCGCTGGGCGTTGCGGATGCGGTTGCCGCAGTTGTAGTAACTGACCATCGGGGCGATAACCGTCCAGCTGAGGAACAAAAGCACCAGCATGGGCCCGGCGACTGGAACGGCCCGGCGACGATCGAACTCGGCCATCTCCTTGTGGATCTTGTAGTACCAGACCAGGTGGTAGATCCCCAGCGTGATCGTTGGCCAAAGCAGCCATACCGTCACCGGGTGCCTCTCCTTCATCGCGAGCCCTGTCGCGACCGAGTAGGGCACAGCTCCCGCAACGCCCGGTGCAACGGAAGAGTTTGCATGCAGTTGCGGCAAATTGCGCTGCCCTTGCTGCTGGGGCTGGGGGTGCGACGAGTAAGGGTTGGGCTGGCTCATCGATCAGTACTTCCTCTCCTGTCCCGCGCAGAATCGCGATCTTCAGCGCGGTTGTTACGACGTGGCAGCCTTCGTATCTCGGCTGTGACCTGTCAGCCACGCGGGCCAACGTGGCGCCCGCTGCCGGCCGGAAAACAGGTCTAAACGTCCTCGCCGCCGAGGGCGCGGTCGGCCCCCTTAGCTGGGCCGGTGGTCAGGCCGGCTACGAATCGACGAGTGCCGAACGTTCATCTGCGGCAGTCGTGTCCACTTCTGGATACAACGGCCGTCACGACCGGCGTCGACTGTTCCTGCCAGGGGACCCGCTCCCCCGCTCATCGGGTCTCAGAAACGATCGTTCGCGAGACACATGTGGCGGACGCTGTTTCCGCAGGAGCGATCTGCAAAGCATGCCGTGTCCGCATCAACGTCGCGTTCTCAGGGTTGGCGATACGGTCTGCACCATGCGGATCGGCTACGGTTCGGTGTCCACTCGCGACTAGTACTCCGAGGCCCAGTGAGACGCGCTCACTGCGGTCAGCTGCGACGAGATCTTCCTCGACATGGCCTCCGGCAAGCTCGCCGCCGCCCACGCCCCGAAAACCGCCGGCAAACCCGATCACTCACAGGCGACGGCCACGGCCTTGTGGTCTGCCTGCGCACAGGGCTTGGGTGACACCTGATGTGTTCACGAGAGACAACGCAACCAAACGACGTGTCTTCCGCCGAAGACGTCGTCGCCGGGTTCCACGGTCACAACACCGAGCTTCACGTGGACCTTGGCCGTTGTGTCCCTGCCTATGCAGGTGGGGAGATCAGCACCTAGGTACCACGTGTTGTCGCGGCCGACCCAAGCCGCACCGGCCACGATGTACCCCTCGCCTGGTCGCGCCGAACCGTCGGTGAACCCAATGACGGTTCCGGCGGCATTGGAGCTTGCCCACCCCTCGAAAACCTCCGAACTCGCCGTGTGCCGGTTGGCGATCGACCATGCCCCGAAAGCACCCGACGCGACAACAGCCACCGCGACCGGCGCGATCAGTCTTGTGACGTCCACGGACCACTTCATGACACTCGGCGGCAGGGCTCATGGTCGATTCGTCGCACCGATCGCCGAGATCGGTCGTCCAGTCGCCGCGGCGGGTGCCACAGCGAGCCGAAGTCCTGAGGGAGGGGCATTCCTGCCCCACCGTGGGACACGGTGGTGCTGCAACTCGACCGGATCGGTAACAAGCCGGCAGCCGAGGGCGACTCCGCCTGGGACAGGGTGATCTTCGGGGAGGGTGTCGGTGTTTGGCGGGCGGAAGCGGCAGGAAGAGCTCGACGCGGCGCAGCGGGAAAATCTGTACCTGCGGGGCGAGCTGCAGCGGCTGGGCGCGCTCGGTTCGGTCGCTGTCCAGCAGGAGATCGCCACGCTGACGCAGCGTCTCCATGCTGACCAGGCCCGTTATCAGCAGGAAACGTCGGCCATGAACGCCGAGTTCACCCACCTGCAGACCCAGCTTGCGGCCCTGCGCTCCGAAGTGGTCGAGACCGATGACGCTCGGCTGATGCAGGAGGTGGGGGTCTACCAGTACCGGCACGTGCTCTCCGACGCCGAGGCCTACAAGGCCGAGCTCGAACGGCTGAAGGCCGCCATGAAAGACATGACCCGGGCGAAGTCCGCGGTCGAGGCATCGAGCAGCTTCCACTACAACAACTCGCTGGCCCAGGGCCGCAAGTTCGTCGGCGACCTGTCGAAGCTCATGCTCCGGGCCTACAACGCGGAAGCCGAGAACTGCGTCCGCGTGCTCAAGGCGGGCAACCTTGCGTCCGCGGTCAAACGGCTGGAGACCGCGGTCCGAACGATCGAGAAGCTCGGGGTCATGGCGTCGATCCGCGTCAATCCCGCCTATCACGCGATGCGGATCCGAGAACTCGAACTCACCGCCGACTACCTGGCGAAGAAGCAGCAGGAGAAGGAAGACGAGCGTGCGCGGCGTGCCGCTCTCCGGGAAGAGCAGAAGGCACTGCAGGAGTACCGCCGCGAGCAGGAACGGCTGCTCAAGGAGCAGGGACACTACCGCAACGCCATCGCGGCCCTGCGGGCGAAGGGGGACCTGGAGGGCGCGGCCGATCTCGAACGCAAACTGGCCGAAATCGAAGCCGCGCTGAGTGGTATCGAGGAACGGCAGGCCAACATCCGCGCGGGCTACGTCTACGTGATCAGCAACATCGGCTCGTTCGGCCCTGATGTCGTCAAGATCGGGATGACCCGCCGGCTCGAGCCGATGGACCGAGTGCGCGAGCTCGGCGACGCGTCGGTGCCCTTCCGCTTCGACGTGCACGCGCTGTTCTTCTCCCACGACGCAGTGGGGATCGAGCAGCAGCTCCACGCCAAGCTGGAGGCCCGGCGGCTCAACCGGGTCAACCGGCGGCGGGAGTATTTCCGGTGCACCCCGGCAGAGGTCAAGGCACTCCTGCACGACCTCGCCGGGAACCTTCTGGACTACCGGGACGAACCCGAGGCGTTCGAATACCGGCAAAGCCAGGGCGCGACCGCTGCCCCGGCCGCGTGAGGCCAGGGCAGCCGCCGGTCACGGTTGCATCCTAGTGCGCGTTGAAGTGCAGTTCGCGCAGCATGCAGCTCAGCGCTGTAAGGCCTCGTATCGGGCGACCTGGGTGCTGCACCACCTGACGACCGGAAACCGGCACTCGCCGAGCTGCGGCGTGCCGAGAACCGGCGCACGACAGCTACAGGGACACGAATTCGCGGATCTTGCCGCGGACGTGGGGCGGTGGCCGCCGCTTGGCGATCTGCAGCTCGGTCGGCCGCTTGGTGACCAGGACGCCGGCGGAGCCGCGATCGTCGGTGTCCCACTTCGACAGTTCCGCCTCGACGCCACGGACGCGGGCGGCGCCGTCGACGACGTAGACGATCGTCTTCAGTCGCGGCCATCGCGGCCGCACCGTCCGGATCGGCAGCGGCTTGTTCCGTGCGGCTGCTGGTGAGGTCCCTGCCTGGGTTCGCCCCGGTCTCCGCGCAGCGGCTGATGGACGAGGTCGGGATCTCCGATGCCCGACGGCTCCGTGGCGGCTCGTGGTCTCCCGCAGCAGCCGCGAGAGAGGCCAGGCACCCTTCGCGGGAGACCCGGCCTCTCTGCTGCTCCGGTACAGGGAACACCTCTTTCCCGTATTGCGAGCAGAGCCGGTTCGGGTTCTCCATTACGGTCGGCACTCGGTCAAAGTCGCGGCGCAACCGCTTTGCGGTACGTTGCTGCTCATGAGCGAGCCCGACGACGACCTTGCGATGGTCATCGATCCGACCGTGCCGAGTACCGCCCGGGTCTACGACGCGGGCTTGGGCGGCAAAGACAACTACGAGGTCGACCGGGAAATGCTGCGCAAGGTCCAAGCCGTGGCGCCCGAGGTGACCGAACTGGCCATCGTCGCTCGAGAGTTTCTGATCCGCGCCGTGCGCTTCCTGGCCCGCGACGTGGGCATCGATCAGTTCCTCGACTGCGGTTCCGGGCTACCCACCGCCGAGAACGTCCACGAGGTCGCACAACGGTCCAACCCCGACGCGCGCGTGGTCTACGTCGACAACGATCCGGTGGTGCTCGCCCACGGCCGGGCGCTGCTGGCCGACAACACGCAAACCCACATCGTCAGCGGCGACATCTTCCAGCCCACGAGGCTGCTGGCCGATGAGACCGTGCGCGGCGAGCTCGACTGGGACAAACCCATCGCACTGATCCACTCGATGAGCCTGCACTTCTGCGCCGACGACCCGGCCGCCGTACTGCGTGACTACCTCGACGCCCTGCCGTCAGGATCGTATGTGGTGTTCAGCCACGCCCTCGATCCCGAAGACGACGAGTACAGCGTCGTCGCCCGCAACATCGAACGCGTATATCAAGGCGCCTCCTCAGGGCGGATCCACTTCCGCACCCGCACCGAGATCGACACCATGCTCGCCGGACTCGAGCTGCTCACGCCCGGGCTGGTCCAGCCGGCCGACTGGTGGCCCGGGGGCCCCCGCGTGCACCCCCTCAAACTCTCCGATCACTGCCTGCTCGCAGCCGTGGGCCGCAAACCCTAACCGTGCCGCTGACCTGGCGGCAGGCACGTGACCGCGCGGCAGCTCAATCGGCCGGCGGGCGAAAGCCGCAGGTGCCTCACCGCCAGCTCGACGCTCGAGACCATCTCGGGCAACGGGTTCAGGCTCGGCGCCGGGGTGCCATCAGCGCTGGTCGGCCTCGCGGTAGCAGGCCCGAAAAAACAACGGCCGGAGCCTCCGCGTCCTCGTGCGCGCGGATCACCCCGCCCGGGCAAGGCCCGGGTGGGAGGAGAACCAGGCTGGCGTGAGAGCCGGGCTTGGCTCAAAGAGTGCGCGAAACCGATCGTTTCTGTCCCACATGCCCGACCTTGCGTGTACAGATCGTTTTGGTCGGGCGCGGACTTCCGGTACCGGAAGCACTTCTTCGACGCCTGCTCTTCGTCGGCCACGCCCCGCGCCCGCGGTTCTCGTTCGCCTTCGTCGTGCTGACCGTGTGCCGCGTCAGCGACACTCGGCCGTTTCGAGAGGCCCTCGGACCGTGCGGCGTGCGCGGCAGTCCCCCACGCCGTGCTCATCAGCCGCTCGATCTCCTGGCGCACGGCGCGCCGGCGCCGGTCGTTGAGCCACAACGCGTAGAGCGCCACGACGGCGCCGCCCGCGAGAACACCGGTCTTCAGGGCGTCGCTGCGGCTTGTCGCGCGGCCGGGCAGCAGCTGCCCACCGACCCCGACGAGCAGCAGCACGGACGCGACGAACGCCCACGGCAGCGGAGACCGCACACGTCAGTAGGCCAGCACGTAACAGAAGTCGACGCACCAGCCACCGTAGACATTGGTGGTGAGCACCGAACCGTGGGCGTCCCTTCCGGACAGCGAACCGCCGACGTCCGCGGTCCTGGTCGAGGTGCGGTAGTCCTCCACGGTCAGCTGCGGATCGCCGCCGATGACTTCGTCGATGTCGCCCCTCATGGTGGCGTTACCGCCCTTGCACGCCCGGGCCAGGGCGCCGGAGGCGTCCTTGGCGTTGCGCTTGGCCACGAAGTCGTCGACGATCTGTTTGCCGTCGGCCGATGCTGAGCCGCCGGCGCCGGGGGCGGCGGTCTCCTCGGTGGGCAGGCTCGACTCCGTCGGCTGCGGCCGCGACGTCCGCGCAGGCGGGGCGGGGTTCTGCGTCTGTGCCGTGGTGTTCGAGGAGTCCTTGCCCAGGAAGAAACCCGGAGCGACGAACCCGGTGATCCCGAGCACCGCCACGACTACCACCACGGCCACGGCGATGCCGATCCACAGCCCGGTCTTGCCGTTCTTCGGCGGCTGCGAGCCGCCGCCGTAACCCCCGCCGTACGGCTGGCTCGGATACCAGCCCTGCTGCTGGTACGGCTGGCAGGTGCCCGACACGGGTGGCGCGGAGGTCGCGATGGCGCAGGGGGCTCCCGATAGCCGGTCCCAGGTGCCGGGCTTCGCCGAATCGATGCTCGCCACCCCGGACGGCGGCACGCTCCGCGACGGAACCCAGTACGCGTACGAGTTCAAGTGGGACGGCTACCGGGCGATCATGCGCGTGGCCGCGGACGGCAACACGGTGCTGACCAGCCGCAACAACAACGACTTCACCGGCCGCTTCCCCGAGCTCGCCGGCGCTATGGCCGAGCCGCTCGACGGCCGGCGCGCGGTGCTGGACGGGGAGATCGTCGCCCTCGACGACGCGGGACGGCCGGACTTCGGGCTGCTGCAAAACCACGACACCAGCGGCCGCGCCGTGGCCTACTTCGTATTCGACGTCCTGCAGCTCGGCGACGACGTGCTGCTCGAGCAGTCCTACGACGCGCGGCGGAAGGTCCTCGAGGGCCTCGAGCCGACCGACAAGAACCTCGTCGCGATCACCCCTCCTACAGCCACGCCGACCTCTCGGCTACCGGCATGACCCCCCAGGACCTGCTCGACATCGCCGCGAACAGCGGGCTCGAAGGCTTGGTGGTCAAGGCGCGGAGCTCGAAGTACCGGCCCGGCCGGCGCAGCCCGGAGTGGCTCAAACACCCGCTGATCCAGACCCAGGAAGTCGTGATCGGCGGCTGGCGCCCGGGCCAGGGCAGCCGCGAGGGTCTGCTGGGCGGGCTGCTGCTCGGCGCCCACGACCCGGCCACCGGGGACCTGCTCTAAATCGGCGACGTCGGCACCGGCTTCACCCACCAGGCCCTGCTCGACGCCCAACAGAAGCTCAACCCGCTGGTCCGGGACACGAGCCCGTTCGCGAACGAGGTGCCGCGAGATCGCGCGCGGGGCGCACGCTGGGTGGAGCCGCGGAACTGTCACAACTGGTCATTTGTGAGAGGCCGACCAGGCGTACGGGGACTTGACCCCTCTGCGGCGCGAACGATGGGGCAGCGGTCGGTGCTCACCGCCGACGCCTCCTGCTCATGGCGGGGCGCCGAGGCAGAGGAGGCGCGACCCGCGCTACCCGGGGGCGGGGTGCAGGCCTGTCAGGATCAGGTTGGTGGCTGCCCTCACCGGGGTGTCAGGACTGGCCCAGCATCTGCTGCATCTGCGCGATCTCGGCGGTCTGCGAGTCGATGATGCGCTGCGCCAGCGCCTTGGCATCCGGGCTCGAACCGCTCGCCAGCTCGGTCTTGGCCATCGCCACCGCGCCCTGGTGATGGGTCACCATCATCTGCAGGAACATCCGATCGAACGCGGTGCCGCCGGCCTGCTGCAGCTTCTGCATGTGCGTCGGCCGGGTGCCAGGTCATCTGCCCGTCCGGCGTGTGCAGCGTGATCACCGTGGCGCAGGCCGCGATCAGCGGGGCTGGGTCGGTCGAGAGCTCCGCGTCGGTGACGTCCGGGTGGGTCGAGAGGGCCGCCACGAGGGTGGCGCGCTCGAGGTAGAGCGCGCGGCGCGCGCCGTCCTCCGGCGGCTCGGTGCGGGCGTGCGGGGTGCGGGGCGTGGTCACGATCGGGGATCCTCTCGCCAATGTCCACTGTGGAGGACACCATCCAGGCTCGCCGCGGATCCCGGGTTTTCCTGCTCGGAGATGGGATGTTCGAAGGCGCGGGCGGCGTGCGGGCCGAGAAGATGTGGTGGCAGCGGCCGGCACAGCAGCTCGTCGGGAAAACTGTCGACCAGCTGGTGACCTCCCAGGAGGTGACTTCCTTGGGGCAGTGCTCGGACTTCTTGCCGGCGCGGCGTTCGTCGGGCAGGGGCTTGCGGCAGCGGGAGAACCCGCACCGCCGGTGCGACGCCACGGCCTGCGCAACCTCGACGGAGAAGCGGGTCCCCAGCTCGAACGACCGCGCGCGGGCGGCCTGCTCGTCGAGGTCGTCCCGGCCGGGACCGGAGGACCACACGCTCCAGGCCGGCGGCCCGGCGGACGCCGCCGAGACCTCCCGGGCGGCCCCGCCCGCAGCCCGGCCGCCGGACGGCGCGTCGCGCGCGTCGGACCCGGCGGCCGCCGCGCCGGGATCGGCGGGTTCGAGGCCCCCGACGGGGCGTTCTGCCTGGCCGGCGGGTCGTTCGCCTTGCTCCTCACTTATTCCGGCACCCTTTCTCAATACGATTCGGAATCATAATCGGATTGATTATGAATCGGTGTTGCTTCCCGGCTGGCTATGGCAGTCGTAGATAATCCCGGTTATCTACTGCTGAGGCCGCAGACGACGGGGAGGAGGTGCGGTGGGCGCTGGAAGGGTGCACCGAAAACACGGGACCGGCGGCCGCGGTGGCGCCGTGCCGCCCCCTCGTCGGCGTCGCCGGCGCCCCCGACGTCACGCCCTCGGACCCGAACGGTGTGGTCGACACCAAGCTCCGACACATCCGATGCCGAAGTACTCATACTGCGCGCGCGTCGACACGTAGCCGAAGTGGAACAGCAGAGCGGTGATCAGGCTGGCCGGCGCGATGATCGTCTTGACGGTGTCGACCCAGCGCTCGAACCGGCCGCTGGTGTCCTCCTCGGCCATGGTCAGCTCGAGGTGGTGGGCGGGGATTCTTCGGGCGGTTCACCACTGGTGTCTGGGGACTCGCCCGGGTGCTCGCTGGCGCCGAGGGACTCGCTCTCACCTGGGGATTCGCTGCCTGGAGGCTCACTGTTGCCCGGGGACTCGGCCGAGCCCGGCGGATGCGGCGTCAGGCCGAGGGCAGTTGGCACGCTCCCGTCCCGTGGCACGCTGTCCTTGAACTGCTGACACAGCTGGGTTGGCCCGGTGCACACCCCGTCCAGTGATATCGCCGCCTCGGGGGCATTGCCGACCCAGGTGAGCTCGACAGAGCACAATTCGGTAGCCGAGGGCAATGTGGATGAAGCACATGCCCGGTGCTTACCGCAGGCCCCGCCGACCCTGGCGATCCCGCGCGGCGTGATGTGGATGGCTGTAATGGTGATCCGTGCGCCTTCGGGGACCGAAGTCAGCCACTGCAGGGTGAAGCAGTCGTGGACTCCGCCGGTCTGGGTGCCGGTACCGATCGGCAGCGAGGCGATGGAGATCGCGCCGCCGCCCTCCCCGGGCCGCGGCTGCTCCGGGCCGGTCGGCTCCGTGCTCGGCCCACCGGTTCCGCTTTCCGTGATGATCACGCCGTTCGACGGGCCGGATCCGGAGGTCGGAGGCGGCGAACCGGAGCCGTTCGTGCCGCAGGCGCTCAGCAGCACCAGGCCGAACAGGCACGCGAGAGTCGTTCTGGCGGTGGTCATGGCAACACCTCTCACCCCAGTAGAGGCGTGGTCCGGACACATCGGACAGGCACAACTCGGTCACGACCTTTCAGGCCGTCCACCCGTGTCCCGCGGGCACCGTGACCGGCCGGTGTCCTAAAAGGAGGATCACGGCGGGTATGCGTCCCGGAACGGTCTGTTTCCTGGCCGGTAGGTTCCGCGCATGCCGAGATGGGGCGCCGGCAGCATTACCCTCCGAAGCGGTCGATCTCGCGCCAGACGGCTGTTGAGCAAAAGACGTCAGGTCGCGGCACCATCCCGCGCCCACAGGGCATGGCGCCTGATCTGCTTGGCAAGTCGGCAAACCCAGTCGACGATGCGGACCCAGCGGCTTCTGCGGCCCTTGCCGTTGATCCACAGAGCGAGTTTTCCGTCGGGACCCCGCGCGGTGCACGTCGTCGGTCGAGCGCGCCGAGCTTTTGGCGCGGACGCCGGTGGTGAGCGGTACCGCGACGATCACCCGGTACCGCCGGCGGGTGTCCGGTGCCAGGTAGATCGGCGGCGGTGCAGCGCGCGGGCCTGGCTGAGGGTGAGCCGCCACGTTCGGGTACCAGGGGTCGGGCTTGAGCACGCCGAGGTTCTTGCGTTCGGCCGAGGGCAGCGCTGCGGGGCCTCGAAGGTGGTGGCGCCGCAGGCACGCATCTCCCGCGGTAGCACGCGGACACCGCGCCAAGTCGGGCCTTGCGCGTGTTCGCCGGCGCCTTGGCTGCCTCCTGCACGGTCACCACGGCGCGCAGGGCCGCGCGGATCATGCCGGTGGGCGGGTTGAGTCCCTGCGGCCGCGCACTACGGGGAGAACGCGGTCGCCTCCGGCACGGGCTGTTTTACGGATATTCGTCGGGCGATGAGATTTGCTAAAACCGCGGTCAGGGGTGGGTGGAATTGCCGGAGTGTGCGGCGGTCACGATGGCGGCGGTCAGGTCGCCGGGTTCGCGGGGGATGCTACTGATGTTTGCCGATCCTGGCGGCTTTTCAGACGTGATGAAGTGCTGGTTCGGGTGGCTCTTCGCCACTGTCGAGATGGGGGCGGCAAGGTCGGGGCCGGCGCCGATGATCAGGCCGCAGTGCAGGGAGAGCAGGCTGTTGAGGTAGGGGGTCAGCTGGGCTGGGGTGCCGGCTGGTGCGGTGACATGTTCAGCGTTGATGGGGGCGCGTGTGGTGGCGGCTTGGACGGCGGGCCAGATCTGGTTTGTCTCCGCGGTGTCTTTGGTGGTTGAGAGCAGGCAGACGCGGTAGTTGCGGGAGACGTTGGCGTAGGCGATGGCCTGGGGTGCCGGACCTGACGTGAGCAGGACGATGCCGGCGATGACGGCGCCGACGAACACCACGGCGATCGGGGTGGTGATTTTCCAGTTTCGGCGCAGAGCGGAAAACGATCTCCGTAGGATGTTCACCAATCGCTCCCGGTTCACGTGAGTGCCATCTTAACGAGCGCAAAATGTGCGGTGTTCGCGTTGATGGACATTAACCGCATCAATGGGAGGCGAGAAGGAAAAGCTCATGGTCCGTCCGAGTGAATCCAGTTCGGCCACCATGATCTCAATTAAGTCAGAATGTCTGTTTCGTACTAGGTCGAACGGTGTAGGGCAGCGTTTAAAACCACGAAAGAGAGCTTGCTAATCGCCGTAGCGGTCCGTGCTATTACGGTGATCCCGGTCATAGTTGCCAGGTGGGTGTGTTCCGGGTGAAATTTCCTGCCGGTGCGCTCCGCTGGGGGGTGGCCTGTGGGCGGAGGGCTGAGCGATGGCTGCTTCGGGACGCTGGGCGCGACGGGACAGCCGGGGCTGGCCGATCGCGGGGCGGGGGCTCGCCGGCCGCGTGATGGCGGTGGTGGTCGCGATCGCGCTGATCGTGTCCACGGGTGGCCAGACGGCGAGTGGATCTCCGCTGTCGTCGCCGGCGACGCCGCAGCAGCGTTCCGGGAGCGCGGCCGGTGCTGGGCACACGGCAGGGTCCGCGCTGGGCCCGACGACGAAGGGCGCGAGCGCGGTGACACCGGCGGGTTCGGCGCCGGAGGCGCGCACGCGTGCGGCGGCGGCCGATCCGCGTCTGTCGAACACGGCCACGTCGGGGACTGCCCAGAGTGCGGCGCCGCGTGAACGCAGCGCGCCGGCGGCGAGTACCGGCACGGAGATCACGGCGGCGCGGACGGCGACGAGGTCGGTGTTCCAGAACGCGGACGGTACGCAGACCGCGAAGGTGTATCCGCGGCCGGTGCACTACCGGACCAGTTCCGGGGCCTGGGGCGACATCGACACGAACCTGGCGCAGGGCGGCAACGGCCGGTGGGCGGAGAAGGCCGACTCCGCGTCGGCGAGTTTCGCCGCGGCCGCAGACGATGCGACGTTGGCGTCGGTGCCGGCGGGCCCGGGTGGGAGCATCGCGTTCGGTGTGCAGGGCGCGGCCCACGTCACCGGCCACGTCACCGATTCGACGATCACCTATCCCGGTGCCGCCGCGCATACCGACATCAGCTACCTGGCCACCGCGTCCGGCGGGGTCAAGGAAAACCTGACCCTGGCGAGCGCGGACGCGCCGACCACCTGGGTGTTCCCGTTGACGCTGACCGGGGTCACGCCGTCGATGGGCAGCGACGGCAGTGTCGTATTCACGAACGGGGCCGGGCAGGTGGTCGACACCATCGCGCACGGGTTCATGCGCGACTCGAACATCGACCCCCGCTCGGGCGACGGAGTGCTCTCGACCGCTGTCACGTATTCGCTGACGACGGCCCAGGGCAAGCCGGCGCTGCGGATGGACCTGGATGCGACCTGGTTGCACGACACGGCGCGGGTGTTCCCGGTCCAGGTCGACCCGTCGGTGAACCTGAACACGTCCGGGTCGACGTATGTGATGTCGCCGTTCACCAACGACTACAGCGGCGGCACCGAGCTGGACACCGGCACCTACGACGGTGGGGCGAACGTCGCGAACTCGTACCTGAAGTTCGACGTCAGCAGCCTGAACAACAACTACATCGAGGCCGCCACGCTGAACATGGACGAGATCTGGTCCTACTCGTGCCAGCCGCGCCCGATGTATGTCTCCCCGATCACCTCGGGCTGGTCGGTCGGCGGGGCAAAGACCTACCCGTGGGTGTCCATCGGCGGAGCCATCGGCAGCAGCAACGTCGCCTACGGCCACGACTCCAGCTGCTCGACGTCGCACTGGGTGTCGGTCAACCTGGGCAACAACCCTACCGCGGCCGGCACCCAGCTGATCGAGTCCTGGACCCACGGCGGCGCCAACAACGGCCTCGCGGTCACCGCGGACACCCACGACTCGTACGGGTGGAAGAAGTTCGCCAGCTTCAACACACCCAACCCGCCGTACTTGTCGATCACCTACAGCCCCAACGGCGCGGTCTACAGCTCGCCGGTGAACTACACGAAGCCGACCGGCACTTCCAGTGGGTCGCAGCAGGTCACCGTCACCAACCTGGGCAACAGCACGTGGACCACGACCAACAACCACTTGTGGTATCAGCTCTACGACCTGAACTGGAACAACCTGCGCATCACCAACCCGCCCGACCCGTGGACGAACCTGCCCGGGTCGGTGGGCCCGAACCAGAAGTTCACGGTGAACGCGACGATCGGGCCGGTCACGCCGGGCCAGTACTACCTGTGCTGGGACATGTTCACCGGCAACACCTCGTTCAACATCAGCTACGGCGTCAACTCGCCGTGCGAAGTGATCAACTCGGCGAATACGCCACCGCAGATTGACTCGGCGAGTCCACCGTCGAACACGGCGTTGTCGACGCTGCAACCGCAGCTGTTCGCGACCGGCCACGACCCGGACAACTACCCGGCGAAGGGCATCACCTTCGATTTCCAGGTCTACTCGCTGCCGGCCGGTGGTGGCACGCCGGCGCTGGTGGCCGATTCCGGGGCGTTGTCGAACGGGAATTACCGGGTACCTGCGGGCAAGCTCGCGTGGAACCAGTCCTACTACTGGACGGTGGCGGTCAACGACACCGTCGGCTCGTCGAACTGGTCGAGCCCCGCATACTTCACCACCGCGGTCCCGCAACCGCTGATCACCGCCCACATCGGTGCCAACACGAGCCGGCGGAACTTCGACCCGGGCGTGGGTGACTACACCACCACGGTGACCGACGCGAGCGTCGCCACCGCCGGGCCGGCCTTGGCGATCGCCCGCTCGTACAACTCGCAGGACCCCCGCGTCAGTAACTTGTTCGGTGCGGGCTGGTCCACGGTCTACGACATGGTCGCGGTCCCGGATTCCGACGGGTCCGGGAACGTGGTGGTCACCTATCCGGACGGGCACACTGTCCGGTTCGGACTCAACGCGGACGGCACCACCTACAGTCCCCCGCAGGGCACGTACGCAACGTTCAGCCCGCTCCCCGGCGGCGGCTACAGCCTGACCGTGCGCGGCGGCTCAACCTACACCTTCGGCCAGCAGGCCGGCAGCAGCTGGAAGCTGACCTCGATCACCGACGCGGCCGGGCGGGCGCAGACCTTGTCCTATGACGCGGGCGGCCACCTGGCCACGGTCACCGACACCGGCGGCAACCGGTCGCTGCACCTCACGTGGTCCGGTGGGCATGTCGCGACCGTGAGCACCGACCCGGCGACCGCCGGGGGGCAGGCGTTGACGTGGAGCTACACCTATAGCGGCGACACGCTCACCGCGGTCTGCCCGCCGACCTCGAGCAGCCAGTGCACCGGATACTCCTACACCAGCGGCTCGACGCCCGGGTCGCATTACCGGTCGACGGTGCTGGACGCGCAGCCGTACGCGTACTGGCGGCTAAATCAGAGTGCGGGAGCGACGGCGGTCGACGAGGTCAGCGCGAACCTGGGCGCGGACAACGGCGCGTTCACCACGGTGTCGCCGAGTGACTCGACACCGCATCCGGGTTCGCCGAGCACGTCGAGCTACTTCAACGGCGCCGGCTCGCTGCAGCTGCCGAACAATCTCGTGTCCTCGGCCTCGTATCTGAGTGTGCAGCTGTGGTTCCAGACCTTCCCGAACGGCTCGGCCGGGGTGCTGATGTCGACCGGGCACAGCGCGATCGACACCGCGAATCCGAACCCGGGTGCGATGCCGGTGCTCTACATCGGCACCGACGGCAAACTCTATGGCCAGTTCTGGACCGGCAGCGTCGCCCCGATCGTGTCGTCGGGCAAGGTGAACGATTCGGCGTGGCACTCGGTCACCCTGGTCGGGCAGGGCAACACCCAGTCGATGTACCTCGACGGCGCCCTCGTGGGCAGCCAGGCGGGCACCCTGATCAACCTGGACCCGATGAACTTCGTGGCCGCCGGCTACGTCAACGGCTACCCGTGGGTCAACGGCCCCGCCGCGGGGTGGAGCCACTTCAACGGCAACATCGCCGACGTCGCGTTCTACACCCGCGCCCTCGGCGGCCCGGCGATCGCCCAGCAGGTCAGCGCCGGCAAGCAGCCGGCCGCGGAACTGACCTCGATCACCACCCCGGAAGGCAAAACCCACGCCCAGGTCACCTACGACAACGTGCTCGACCGGGCCACGCACGTCACCGACCAGTACGGCGGCGCGTGGACACTTGCACCACCGACCTCGAACGGATCCTCGGCCCAGTACCGCGGCACCGTGTTCGCCGGTGATCCCACCGACTTCTGGCCGCTGACCGACACCACCGGAACCCAAGCGGTCAACCAGATCCCCACCAGCGCAATCTCCGCCACCGCCGACGGCGACGGCACCTATGCCAACGTGACGCTCGGGCAGCCGGGGCCGATGCCGACCACCGGGGACACCGCGGTCTCGTTCAACGGCACCACCTCCAGCCTGACGATCCCGGTGCAGAGCACCGCCTGGACAGTCGGTGGCAAAACGCTCGCTCTGTGGTTCAAAACCTCCACCGCCGGCGGCGTGCTTACCGGCTGGGGCGGCAACGCCCTGCTCTACATCGGCACCGACGGCAAGCTCTACACCTGGTACGGCAGCGGCTACCTCAACTCCCCAGGCACCGTCACCGACGGCAAATGGCACTACGTCGTCGTATCCCAGACCGCGGACTTCCCCCACAACAGCATTTCCCAAACCGAATACCTCGACGGCGCCACCGCGGCGACCGCGACCGCGCCGATCATCAACGCACCCGGCCTGCAGACCGCCACCATCGGCTCCGGCCTCTGGGGCAGCGGCGCGCCGGCCAACAACGCGACCGCAAACCCGGGCGGCTACTTCACCGGCTCGGTCGCCGACGTCGCCTTCTACAACACGCCCCTGACCGCCGGCCCTGTGGCCGGGCTCTGGACCGCGGCGCAGGCGGCGAACACCAGCCCCACCCCGGTCACGACCGCCACGGTCACCGACCCCGGCAACCACCCGCTGTCCTACCGGTATGACCCGGTCAACGGGTCCCGGCTGCTCAGCACGGCCGACGCACTCGGCAACACCACCCACTACACCTACGACACCAACGGGTTCGGCTACACCACCGTCTACCCCGACGGCAACACCGTCACCACCACCCACGACCTGCGCGGCAACGTGCTGTCCCGCACCATTGGCGCCTCCAGCGGCGGCGCGGCCACCTCGTATGCGACGTTCCCGGCGGCGGGAACGTATGCGGTCACCGATCCGCGTAACGACGAACCGCTCACCACGTTGACCGCGGATTCGTCCGGCCCGAGTGACACGACGTATCAGACGAGCTACACCTACGACGCGGCCGGCGGGTTGCTGACGCTGACCAACCCGGCCGGGTCGGTCACCACCAACACCTACACCACCGGCAGCGAAACAGCGGTCGGCGGCGGCACCGAACCCGCCGGATTGCTGGCCACCCAGAAAGACCCGCTCGGCCACATCACCAACTACAGCTACACCGCCGCCGGCGACGCCGCGGGCATCACCGCCCCGTCTGGCATGGCGACCACCGCGACGTTCGATCTGCTGGGCCGGAAACTCACCTCCACCCAGACCTCGGACACGTTCCCGGCCGGCGTCACCACCAGCTACGCGTGGGACGGACAGAACCGGCTCACCACGCAAACCGATCCCGCCACGACCGACGCGGTCACCGGCACCACCCACACCCCGCAAACGACCTACATCTACGACGCCGACGGCAACGTCCTGGCCCAAACCGTCAGCGACACCACCGGCGGTGACACCGCCCGCGCCACCACCAACACCTACGACAGCCACGACCTGCTCGCGACGACCACCGACCCGGCCAACCGGCAGACCAGCTACGGCTACGACAGCTACGGCAACCGCACCAGCACCACCGATCCGGCAGGGAACATCTACGCCGACAGTTTCGACGCGAACGGGCACCACACGGCCACGACGCTGACCAACTGGACCGGCGACCCGAACCACCCGATCGCCGCCACGAACCTGGTGCTGGACTCCCGTGCCTACGACCCGGATGGACTGCTCGCGTCCGACACCGACGCGATGGGCCGGACCACCCGCTACACCTACGACGACAGCGGCCGGCAGCTCTCCGCCGTCGTGACGAACTGGCACGACCGTTTCGGCACCCAGACCCCGGTCAGCGTGGCCACCGCGCTGTACGACGCGGCCGGGCACCCGACGTCACAGTTCGACCTCTCCTCGGCGCCAAGCGCGAGCACGAAGGTCTACGACCCGGCCGGGCGCGTCACCTCGAGCACCGACGCCGACGGCCACGTCACGACCTTCACCTACGACGCGAACGATCAAGTGGCGACGAAGACGGTCGCCAACGGCAGCGTGAACGAGGAAACCGACTACGGCTACGACACCCTCGGCGACCTCACCTCCCAGGCCGTGCACAACGGCGCCACCACCCTGACCACCACCGCCACCTACGACCAGCGCGGCGCCCTCACCAGCGTCACCGACCCGCGCGGCAACGTCACCGGCGCCGACCCCACCGCCTACACCACCACCTACACCAACGACCCCGCCGGCCAGCTCACCACCCTCACCGGCCCCATCGTCACCACCGAAACCGACGGCGGCGCGCCCGCCCCGGCCCACCCCATCAACCAGTACGGCTACAACACCTTCGGCGACCAGACCACCTCGTCTGATCCCGACGGCAACATCACCACCAGCACCTACGACGCGGACTCCGAACTGCTCGGCGTGTCCCGACCCGCATACACCCCACCCGGCTCAGCCACGTCGATCACCCCGCTGACCCAATACACCTACTACCCGCTCGGGCAGCCGGCCTCCACCACCGACCCGCTGGGCCGCACCACCAGCTACACCCTCGACCAGCTCGGCAACCGGGTCACCACCACCCAGCCCGCCGTCGACGGCACCACCCCCGTGTCCTACGCGACCTACGACACCGACGGCGAACAACTCTCGGCCACCGACCCCACCGGCGCGCAAACCCAGGCCACCTACGACGAACTCGGCCAGACGATCACGTCCACCCAGGTGGTCCGCCAGCCCACCAGCGCCGCGAACACCACAACCCTGAGCTACGACCCCACCCAGACTCTCGGTCCCGAGCCCCTCGACCGACCCTTCTCGGTCACCCTGCCCGGCGGGCAGACAACCCAGTACGGCTACGACAAACTTGGCCAGACCACCTCGGTCACCGACGCCAACAGCCACACCACAAGCTCCGCCTACGACGCCGATGGGCACCTCACCCAGACCACGCTGCCGGACGGCTCCGCGGTGGTGGCCACATTTGACCCGGCCGGCCGCACCACCGCAACCACGCAGCTCGACAACACCGGCGCGACCGTACGCACCCTCGGCACCGGCTACGACGCGGCCGGCAACAAGATCTCGGCCACCGACGCCAACAACCACACCACCACCTACACCGTCGACGCCGGCAACCACATCACCCAACAGGTCCAGCCGATCTCAGCCACCGCGTCGATCACCACCGGCTACGGCTACGACGCGGCCGGGCAGACCACCCGCTACACCGACGGCAACAACAACGCCACGATCTACACCTACAACAGCCTCGGCCTGCCCGAATCCACCATCGCCCCCGCGGTTCCCGGGTTCACCACCCCCGCGGACACCACCACGACCCGGACCTACGACGCCGACAGCCACCTGACGACCCTGGCCGAACCCGGTGGGGTCACCCAGACTCTCGGCTACGACGAACTCGGCCGGCTCACCTCCCAGAGCGGCACCGGAGCCGAGGCCACCACCACCGCCCGCACCATCGGCTACGACCTGGCCGGGCGCCTGACCTCAGCCAGCGCACCCACCGGCACCGACACCTTCACCTACGACGACCGCGGCCTGACATTCTCCGCGGCCGGACCGTCGGGCACTGCAAGCTACACCTACGACAACAACGGGCAGCTGACTTCCCGCACGGACAGCACCGGTACCGCCGGGTTCACCTACACCCCGACCGGCCAGCTCGCCACCGCCACCGACCCGCTGACCGGCGCGACCGCGAGCTACACCTACAACACCCTCGACCAGCCCACCGGAATCGGCTACGGCACCGGCAACGCCACCCAAACCAACACCTACGACACCACCCACCGCCTAGCCGCCCAAACCATCACCGCGCCCGGCGGCGCCACCGAAGCCGCCATCACCTACGGCTACGACCCGAACAACAACCTCACCGGCAAAACCACCACCGGCACCGCCGGCGCCGCGGCCAACACCTACACCTACGACCAAGCCGACCGCCTGACCTCCTGGACCGACGGCACCACCACCACCAATTACGCCTACGACAACGCCGGCAACCGCACCCAAGCCGGCCCCTGGACCTACACCTACAACGCCCGCGACCAACTCACCACCGCCACCAACGGCACCACCACCAACACCACCACCTACGACGCCCGCGGTGCACAAACCGCCACCACCGACGGCACCACCACCCAGACCTACACCTACGACGCCTTCGACCAGATGGCCGCCTACAACGGCGCCACCACCTACACCCACGACGCCCTCGGCCGCCTCACCACCGCCGGCACGACCACCTTCACCTACGACGGCACCGACACCACCCCCACTGGCGACGGCACCCAAACCTTCAGCCGAGACCCGGGCGGCAACCTCCTGGGCGTCGCCACCGGCGGCACCGCCGCCACCGCGTTCACCGACCTGCACGGCGACGTGACCGGCCTGTTCACCCCCACCGGCACCGCCCTCACCGGATCCAGCGCCTACGGCCCCTACGGCAACCCCGTTGCCACCACCGGAACCCAAGCCGACCTCGGCTACCAAGGCGGCTGGACCGACCCCGCCACCCAGCTCGTCGGCACCGCGTCACGCTGGTACGACCCCGCCCAGGGCGACTTCACCAGCCACGACACCATCAGCACGATCACCGGCACCGCCGCCAACCCCTACACCTATGCCAACGACAACCCCCTCACCTACAACGACCCCAACGGCCATTGGGGCGAATGCTTGCTCATCGGGTGCGAACTCCCGACCCTGGCCGGGGCCGGTGGTACCGACCTCGCTACCACAGGCGCAGGAGTGGCGGCCGGCGGCGGCGCTGCGTCGTGGGGCTGGCTCGGCGCGATCCTGGGGGGCCTTGACTTCCTGCTCGCCGGAGACGAGGCACCTGGGCAACGAGATCAACATTATCCTTCGCGTCCGCCCGCGCCGTCCAACTGGCCAGGCGGGTACCCGTCTTACGGCGGCTACGACTACGGCGGAGCGGCACTTTCACTGGGAGGATCGTTCGACTGGCCCGAAACGACTGGGCCAAGCGGACACAACCCACCAGGCCACGCCCCCCGCGGACACAAGCCGGCCGGTCACGGGGGAGGACAAGGCCTCACCCGCCCGAAACCACCCACTCACGACCAGATCATCGCCGCGCGGGTCTACCAGACACCGGACAACCCCCGACCCAGCGGCCAAGTCACCGGCCCCGGCATCATCCCCCAAAACGGAACCAAAACCCCCGCCACCGGCGCATCCGACTCACCGATCATCACCAACCTCGTCGCCGGCACTAATCCCAGCGAAGACCCCACCACCTTCGACCCCTACGCACAACCGGGAAGTCCTGACACCTGGCCGGGTGGTCTCGCTCCGGCCCAGGGCAGCCTCGACGACGCTGCTTGCGCTGGCGGCCAATGGCTCTTCGATGGCGAGACCTGGAACAAGAGTAGTTTGGTATGCGAAGGCGACGGTGGGGCAGGCGAGGCGTCGGCTGCGAGCGCTGCAGACGTCGAACACGCAGTAGAGGGCGGGGCCAGCCTGTCGCTCCGCTACAAGCCCGGGTGGAACGCAGCCCAGCGGTCGGCTGCTGATGCGAAGGTGGCTGCGCTGAACGAAGCGGCGGGAGCTGGAGGCCTGCGGGTGACTCCGGTTAAGCGGGTCGGTACGTCCCCGGCCTCACGCTACCGCCGTGCTGGTGGCATCGTCCCGAGCGGAGCGGACGTCGATCACACCATCGACTTGCAGCTCGGCGGGCTTGATGACGTCGCGAACATGAATCCGCTGGACTTGTCGGTAAACCGGAGTCTCGGGTCGCAGATCATGTGGCAGCTCCGAGGCCTCAAGCCAGGCACATTCGTGATATCAGTGATGATCTGGTGAGAGGACTTCGGATGTTCCAACGTTTCCGCGCCGAGTACGCCCCGCTTCGGGACGCGGTTCCGGCTGGCTCGACGTGGCGGCATGAACGGCTCGTCGGTGTTGAGGGGTACCTCGACTTCGCTTCGGAGTTCGCCGGAGCGACCTTCGGAGGCGGCCTGTACCGGGTCCACGACCACACGTCTGGCTCGCAGGCGTTGACGCTGATCGCGGAGGCGTTCTCCGAGTATGCGACCCGCGTCGGCCCGTTCGGCTACGACTGGCTCGGGCGGCAGTTCGCCGTCGACTCCGGCCGCACCGTGGATGGGCAGCCGCAGGTCCTCCTACTCGAGCCGGGAACGGGCGAGGCTCTGGAGATCCCGCTGCCGTTCGCGGCATTCCACGACGAAGAACTTGTCGAGTACGCGGACGCCGCACTAGCAACAGAATTCTTCGACTCGTGGTCAGCCGTCAACAGCGACTCTGTGCCGCTGCGCCGCGACCAGTGCGTGGGCTACCGAGTCCCGCTGTTCCTCGGCGGCCAAGACA
This sequence comes from Amycolatopsis sp. FDAARGOS 1241, assembly GCF_016889705.1. Lineage (NCBI taxonomy): Bacteria > Bacillati > Actinomycetota > Actinomycetes > Pseudonocardiales > Pseudonocardiaceae > Amycolatopsis > Amycolatopsis sp. FDAARGOS 1241. The sequence goes on along the minus strand of NZ_CP069526.1, from coordinate 3,162,173 downwards.
TGATCGAGAACCTTGAGGTCAGCGACCTGGAGGTCTACTGGTCGATCTGTGGCCAGCTGCGACGTGGCGCGCTGAGCCTGCCGCCGGGGACCGCGATCAACGACGTCACGAAGCGTTAGCCGGCGTTGTCGAGGGCTGCTCGGATGCGGGTGCTGGCGAGTAGCCCGTCGAGGATATGGAGCAGGGCGGCGCGGTCAGCTTCGCCGATCTGTTCTCTCCAGCCAGGTGGTCCTCGGCGTGCTGACCGCTCTGGTGTGAAGTACCCGGCCAGCCAGCGTGGGAGCCGCCGCTGGCGGCCATGCCGCCGCGGCTACAGGGACACGTATTCGCGGATCTTGCCGCGGACGTGCGGGCGGTGGTCACCAACGGCGATGCCCAGCGTCGGGAGCCGCTTGGCGATCTGCAGCTCGGTCAGTGGCTTGGTGACCGGGACATCGGCGTAGCCACGGTCGTCGGTGTCCCACTTCGCCAGGTCCGCTTCGACGCCGCGGATACGGGCGACGACGCCGTCGACGACGTAGACGATCGCCTTCAGCCGTGGCCAGCGGGCCGGGGCGATCGGGAACCACTTGTGGTCGGCCTCCAGCTGCACCTTCTCGCCGGCGCCGGCCTCCCCGTAGCGCCGGCTGGTGGCGGCGTCGATCTTGCGGGTGCGGGTGTTGCGGTAGACCGCTAGCGCGCAGTCGCCGCCGTCGGCCGGTACGGGGAGCGACGCTGGGAATACCCCATGGCCCACCCGTTCGAGCCGAACGACCACTTCAACCCGCTCTACGGTCAGGTACTCACCCTGCGGTGCGCCGAACTCGGCAACGAACTCGGCGGCGAGCAGCACATCAGCCCCTACGCCGTGCGCGTGCTGGCCGACCAGCGTCGCGAAGTAGCCGTGCGGATCACCGCCGCCGTACAGGACGCCCAGTTCGGCCCCCCGATCACGGGCACACCTGAACGAGCAGCGTGGGAGCAGCGGCGCCACGACCTTGAGCGGTGACGATGACGCCGGCGTCCCCGTCCTGGGCCACGATCGGCGTGAAACGCGAAGACCTACTGCTGGCTACACTGTGCCCGATTTTCTCCGATGCGGAGATCTGGCGGTTGCGGTCGTGGCGGGAGGAGCTGGGCCGGGACGAGCTGATCCGGTTCTTCACGCTGGGTGCGGGTGACCGGGTGTGGCTGGAGGGGCCGCCGCGGTGCTGCGGGCCGGTGGGGGCGACGGCATGTGCCGTCGCCCCTTCCTTTGTTGTTTGCCTGCCTGCCCAGGCGGCGTCACTTCGCCTTCTTAGGGTTCCCCGACGTGGTCTGTGCGGGATTGGCGGTGTGCGGTCGTCCCGGCGCTGGACGGGGACCACGGCCTGGTGGTTCGACGGCGTGGTTGAACTGCTCCCAATGAAGCTTGAAGGGGATCACTCCATGCAGGTAGTACGTCAACGACGGGGGAAGGCTCGCAGCGGCCCTCTCGCCAGAGCTGTGGGCCGCAGATTCGTGGTCGCGGTGGCAGTCGTTGCCGCCGTGACCACCGGTGCCGGCGTCGCGTTCGCTCAGACGAATCAGTTCGGTTTCGTGCACGCCGGCCAGACCACCGATCAGGGCCTGGTGGCTTCCAGTGGCCAGTACGTCAAACCCATCGGCCAGCGTCTGGTCATCCCGTCCGGCAAGATCATGTCGTCCTCGGTGAGCCCGGACGGCACCCACGTCGCCGCCTCGCTCACCGACGGCGGGCAGGTGCTCGCCATCGTGAATCTGAAGAACTACAAGGTGCAGCAATACGTCGGCACCAACGACCAGTCGGACCTGCGGGTCAGCGGCGGCGACGTGGGTCAGGAAGGCCCGACGTACTCGCCCGACGGCGCACAGCTGTGGCTGGGCCGGATCGACGGTTACACGAAGTTCACCGTGAACACGGACGGCAGCCTCGCGAGCCCGACGAACATCAGCATTCCCGCGCAGGGCTCGAAGCACGCGCTGTCCGCCACGCCGGTGTTCTCGGCCGACGGCAAGACCGCGTACGCCGCCGTCAACGGCCAGAACCGCGTGGTGGCCATCGACGCGGCCACCGGGGCCATCCAGCGCAGCTGGGCCGTGGGCACCGCGCCGCGGGGCATGGTCCAGGTCGGGACCAAGCTCTACGTCAGCAACGAGGGCGGTCGCCCGGCCAAGCCCATGCCCGGCACTCTGCTCGCCCAGGTCAGCACGGTCACCACGAGCGCTGAGAACCCGCCGAACGAAGTCGCTGTGAACCTCAAGGACCACGATCCGTCGACCAAGTGGCTGGCGCAGCACCCGACCGGCTCGGTGACCTATCGGCTGGCCAAGCCCGCGGCGGTGGTGCAGTACTCGCTCACCTCCGCGAACGACTCGCCGGGCCGCGACCCCAAGGACTTCACCCTGCAGGGCTCGAACGACGGCAGCACCTGGACCGATGTGGACAAGCGCACGGGGGAGCGCTTCGACTCGCGGTACGTCACCAAGAGCTACACCTTCACCAACACCACCGCGTACAGCTACTACCGGCTGAACGTCACCGCGAACTGGGGCGACCCGCTCCTGCAGCTCAGCGGCTGGGACATCAGCGACTCGACCGCCCCAGCCGAGCCCACGCAGAACTCCTACGGCACCGCGGTGCCGGCCGATCCGAACGCAGGCAGCACCACCGGCACCGTCAGCGTCATCGACCTGGCGAAGCCGGACGCGGACGCGGCGAGCATCGACGTCGGCCTGCACCCGACCGCGGTGTACGCGAAGCACGGGGCGGTGTTCGTCACCAACACGAACAGCAACACCGTGTCCGTGATCGACACCGCCGGCGACAAGGTCGTGCAGACCATCGCGACGCAGCCGTGGCCGGATGCCTCCGTCGGCTACGATCCGAACGCGGTGACGCTCACCGACGACGGTCACCTGCTGGTGACGCTCGGCCGGGCCAACGCCGTGGCCGTCTACAAGTACACCTCCGCGCGGGAGCCGGTCTCCTACGTCGGCCTGCTCCCGACCGACTACTACCCCGCAGAGATCGCCACCTCCGGCGACGACGTGGTCGTCTCCAACACCCGTGGTATCGACGCCTTGCGCAACACCAGCAGGCACAACAGCCACGACACGACATCGAGCCTGACGCGGTTCACCCTGCCCAGCGACAGCGCCATCCACGGTTACACCGCCAAGGTGTTCGCCCAGAACGGCTGGATCGGCAACTCGGTCAAGCAGAGCAACGGGAACCCGAACGTGGCGCCGGTGCCGGTTCCGGTGAAGATCGGTGACCCGTCGACGATCAAGTACGTGTACCTGATCGTCAAGGAGAACCGGACCTACGACCAGGTCTACGGCGACATCCCCGCGGGCAACGGCGACCCGACACTGACCGCCTACGGCGCGAACGTGACGCCGAACCAGCACGCGCTGGCCGCGCAGTTCGGGCTCTACGACAACTTCTACGACCCGGCCACGAACTCGGCCGAGGGGCACAGCTGGCTGATGCAGGCCGACGACCCGGAGTACACCGAGTCGACCGCCGGGGAGTACCAGCGCAGCTACGACAGCTACAACGATGTGCTGGGCCACCAGGCCTCCGGGTACATCTGGACCGCCGCCGAGGCGGCCGGCAAGACGGCCCGAGACTTCGGCGAGTACCAGATGCAGTCCAACAACAAGCCGGCCGCGGCGACCTGGCAGAACCTGTACTGCGACAGCAAAAACATGGCGGCCGACCCCACAGCAACCACCGCGTACCCGATGTACTCGAACGTGGACATCCCCTCGCTCAACGACATCTCGGTCCACGCCTTCCCCGGCGGCGACCTGGCCATCCCGGACAACTACCGGTACCAGATCTGGAAGCAGGACTTCGAGAAGAACGGTCCGGCAAACCTGAACATGATGTGGCTGCCCGACGACCACACCGGCGGCCCGGTCACCGGGCCCGCCCAAGTCGCGGACAACGACCTGGCAGTCGGCAAGCTGATCGACACCGTCTCGCACAGCAAGTACTGGAATCAGTCCGCGATCTTCGTGGTCGAGGACGACTCCCAGGCCGGCATCGACCACGTCGACGGGCACCGGGCCCCGGTCCAGATCATCAGCCCCTGGGCCCAGCACAGCGTGGTGGACAGCCACTACTACACCCAGGCCACCATGATCCGCACCATCGAGCAGATCCTCGGCATCCACCCCCTCAACCAGATGGACGCCGCGGCCAGCCCGATGAGCTCGGCGTTCACCACTACGCCCGACTACACGCCGTTCACCGTCGTGCCCAACCGCACGTCGCTGACCCTGGGTCTGTCCACCCCGCCCTCGTGCGGCGCCGACACCCCCGCGGCGCAGAACCCGACCGCAGCACCCGCGCCGACCACAGCGGCGGTCCCCGCCGGGGCGCGGAACGTAGCCGCGCAATGGCAGACGTGGAAGGCGTCGCAGCCGTTCGTCGGGGACAACTCCAAGGTCGACAGCGCACCGCCGGAGCAGATGAGCCGCTTCAGCTGGTACGAAGCAACCGGATGGACCAAGCCCTACCCCGGCGACACCAAGATCTACGCCCCAGCCCAGGTCCCCGGCGCCTACCTCCCCGGCCTCGACGGCGACGGCTGACCCGCAGACAGCGCACACCACCAGGACGGCCCGCCGGATCCCCCGACCCCGGCGGGCCGTCCGCTTTTGGCGTCCGGCGCGAACGTAGTAGGCCTCGGGCGGCCCCCAATGCCTCGCACGCGATCGTGTTCACGACCCGCAAGACGATTCCCGGCGAGCACTTGGAGGAGATCTTTGCGAAGGAGCGCGCGGACGGTCGCTTCGCGGACCCGGAGATCCAGTCGGGATGGGAGGCTGGAGCGGCCGGCTTCGTGAAGATCCAGTCGGAGAACTATGGCGGCGACGTGCTGCACTGGCTGGAGAAGAACACCTATCTCGTGGTCGGCGCGACCATGATGGCCGCCGCTTCTCTCGGAGTCGACGCCACCCCGTTCGAAGGATTCGACCGTGCAGCGATCGACGAAGCGTTCGGCCTCACCGACACCGACTTCACCACGACGCTGATCATGGCGCTCGGATATCCCGACGAGACACGCGTCTCCCACCAGCCGGTCTCGCGCTTCGAAGCCGAAAAGATCTTCACCCACATGTGACGAACCGAGCGGGTGCGCGATCGGGCGCCGGCTCGGTTCGGGATCACGCCGCCGTCGCCGGCCGCTGGCCGACGACGACGGCGTGATCGCAACGAGGTCGCCGCGGTCGCCCGCCGGATCGGTCGGCAGCCGCGCTTCCGCACCGATGACCCCACCACTGGGTAGGTGGCGCTGGCAGCACGTGCAGGAACCGAGGGGCGCAACAGGTCATAGCCGTAGCTGCGCAACGTCGCCGGGCTGACATCGCACGCCGCGAGATCACGCGCGTACTCGCGCGGCGAGAACCGGTGCCTTCTGGTCGGTTCCGAAGACCGCGGGGTCGTCTCGACTGTGCGTGCTGCGCGTGCGCGCGGTGGTTGCACCACGAGCGCGTTCCTCGCGCAGGGACTACAGATCGAGTTTGCTCAGGGCGTTGTTGGTCCAGCGGTCGACGACGCGGAAGTAGAGCTGCAGGGCGCGGGAGCCGCGTTTCCAGCGGCCCTGGTCGGCGATCTCGTCGTCGCTGGCGCCGGCCCGGCGGAGTTCGGTGGCCAGCCCGCTGCGCAGGCTGTGCCCGGTGAGCCGGTAGCCCAGCCCGGCCCGCTCGCCGGCGCGGACGAGGATCTCGTCGATGGCCTGCGGTGACAGCCCGGCGGCGCCGACCCGGCCCCACCGGTCGACCGGGCGCAGCGCGGCGCCCTCGGGCTGCAGGAGCGCGGCGGCGACCCAGCGGTGCCAGGCCCGCACCGCGCAGGTTTCCGGGTGCTCGCCGTGGACGATCGGCGAGGTCCCGACCGACTTGCCGTACCGCACCGTGACCACCAGCCCGCGCGGATCCTCGGCTATGTCGCGCGCCAGCAGATGGCTCACGTCCGACACGCGCCCGGCGATGCCGAACTCCAGCAGGACCAGGGCCCGGTCCCGCAGGCCCGCGACGGTGTCCGGGCACGCCCGCGACACCTGCCGCAGCTCGGCGACGGTGATCGGGCGGGCCTGGCCGCGGCCGAGAACGAGGCCGGCCTCGGCCAGCCGGCGCTGGTACCCGGCCAGGGCGTGCCGGGCGGCCTGGGTCGCGACCCGTTCCACCGCCACCTTGTACTGCGCGCGCAGCGTCACCGTCACGCCGGTCAGGCGCCGGTCGATCGTCGCGGGGGCCGCGTGTTTGCGGGTCTCCAGCCACCACACGAACCCGACCAGCGCGCCGGGGGTGCCGGCCAACAGCGGGATGCCCGCCTCGGCGGTGTAGTCCTCCCAGACCCGCCAGTCCGAGGCGTAGGCGCGCAGGGTGTTCGCCGGACGCTGCGTCCGGACGTAGGTCTCGGCGATCGCGTCCAGCGTCGCCAGCCGCTCGGTCGGGCTCGCCGCGTCCTCCAGGGCGTCCCACCGCGGCGCGAGCACCAGCGCGCCGCGCCCCGCCGCGCGGGCGTCGCCATCGTCCGAGGCGGGGGGTGCCCAGTTTTTCGAGCGCGCCTGAGGGCCGGCCGGCGGCCCCGGGCGCCCCCCACGTTACGGTGTCCGATTCGCCCTGTTCATCACCCACGATATGTGACCCGATGGAGGCCTGCTGGTCGACACCGACGAGGGGCCGGACCAGTCATGATCGCGTCCTCCGTGGCGCATGGTGGAGCAGCTCGACGTGCGCCGCGTCCATAATGTGATCGTGTCCGCCGACATCCGAGGTACACCAGACCAGCCGGGCCTGGCGCTCCCCGCCGGACAAGTCGCGCGAAATCATCCGAGACATTCTGAGGAAGTTGAGCGAGTCATGATGCAAGGCACCCACTGGCGGACGCCGCTGCGCAGCGGAAATCAAGGCAACTGCGTAGAGGTGCGGCCGGACGATCGGGAGGTCGCCGTGCGCGACACCAAGAACCGGGACGCCGGCCACTTCACCGTCACTCACGAATCGTGGACGGCGTTCACGAACTACGCGCGCACCCAAGGCTGACCACCCAGGCGCGACGACGAAGGGCCCCCGCACACCAGCTGGTGTGCGGGGGCCCTTCGCGCTATCCGGTCAACTCGCGCAGGGACAGCCCGACACGTCCATCACGCCGCTCGCCGGGGCCAGCGTTGACCAGTGCTGCGCACGGCAGGCCCTGGTCCTTCGCCCGCCGGCACAGCAGCGAACGGACGAGTCCGAGATGGCCCCAGCCCGCAGGCCACTGAGCATCCCGACCGGAGGACCAGGGCTATGCCCCTTGAGCACGACCGCCGCGGGTCAGGACGGTGGCGGGCGGCGCATCAGGCGCCGCAGGTCGTCCTCTGTGATCTCGTCGCGCCAGATCGGCAGCTCAGTCATCGGTGTCCACACGCCGCTGACCTGGCGGCCGTCGTCGAGCTGCACGAACCCGCGGAACCGCATCGCAAGCGGGCGGTGGCCTGACCCAGCTTCACCATGCTCGCCCGCAGCCGGTCCTGGTCCTCCAGCCGCACCTCGTGCTGGTCGTCCCGGCACTGGATTTCTGGCGGCAGCAGGTAGACCGCCATCGCCTCCGCGGCGGTCTCTCCGAAGTCGAACTCGAGGCCGGCCTGCCGGACCCGCAACAGGCCGTGGTCACGGGCCTCCACACCCCCCGCGGGTAGGTGCGCGCGTACTGCGCTCGGGTACGCGCCGCCAGATCAACCGCGGCGCCACGTGCCGCGGTTGATCGGCCGGGCCGGGCCGCGAGCACGCCTTGTCTCCGCGTCAATGCTGCGCTGACAAGGGATGCACCGGCCCCGGTTCATTCCCCGACGAGGGGAGCGGGAGGCGCGAAGCGCACCTCCCGAGGCCCATTCCCGGCCGGCCCGTCGTCCACCGGTGGGCCGATCGTCAAGGGCTTCAGCTCCCGGTCGTCGAAATGCACGCTGAACTGCTTCGGCCAGTAGTGCCCGGTCGTCTCCATCAGAAAGTACGCGGGAATCAAGCTGTTGAGGTCGATCTCCCCATAGACGATGCCTTCCTCGTCCGGTCCGAGCGGCCCCGCGAGCACGCGGCCGGTGCCGCCCTCGATGATGGCGCTCCACGCCAGGGTCGGCTGCCGGTCGGCGCCGATGCCGAGTTTCTCCAGCACGTCGTCGCCGACCACTAACTGGCTTGCCACGACGAAGGTGTTGTAGGCGATCGCGTGGTAGCGCGAGCATATTTCGGCCAGCGACACGTCGGAGGAGCTGAAACCCAGCCACGACGCGATGTGCACCTGCTCGCCCATCGCCGCCAGGGTGTACCCAGGCAGCGCCATCGTGTGTTCAGCGCAGATCAGGCCGCCGAGCTTGCCGACCTCGGTGTCGTACACTTTGTGCGTGCTGCCGTCACCATCGCCCCAGACTAGTTTTTCCGGCCCGGTCGGCCGGAATTTCCGGTGCTTGCCGATGATGCGCCCGGCGGGGTCGAAGTAGAGCAGGGTGTTGTAGAGCGTCTTGCCCGATCGTTCGTTGATCCCGATCGCCACATAGGCCCCCGCCGTACGCGCCGCTTCGCCAAGCCGCATCGTGGTATCGCTGGGAATCTCCACGGAGTGGTGAAAGAGCTCGGCGGAGAACCTGCGGCCTTCCGCCATGGGCAGATGCCAAGCCCAGTACGGCCCGCCCGGGATGAACACCTCCGGCAACGCGATGAGCCGCGCGCCGTGTCGTCCCGCCTCCTCGATCAGCGCGCAGGCCTTGGCCACGCTGGCTTCCCTGTCGAGGAAGACCGGTGCGGCCTGAACCGCCGCCGCCTTGAACTTCGACTGATCTCCCATTTCCGCCTCATTTCTTCCGACCATGGTTTCGATGGAAATGCCTAGGTCGAGCAGCGCGTGATCCGATCCACGGCGGCCGACCGCCGATCACCGAGCACGCCACGGACACCGCCTGGCCAGGACTCACTGGCCAACAGGGCGGCCCGGGCGTTGGTCTGACCCACGATGTGCATCAATGATTGCGGAGTGAAGCGCACATTGAACCGCGCAGGACCACAGCCTGCCGCAGGACCGAGCGGGTGCTGGCACGCTGGGGACGCCGCCAAGGTCTTCGCCGGCTCGGAAAACTTCTCCGACAACTCCCGCAACCACAACCGCGAACTCGGCCTGATCATCAACGACCCCAACCGTGATCACCGGCATCGACAACACCTTCACCAGCGTCTGCTAATCGACGGAGCCTGGTAGGCACCCGTGGACTCGCGACGGTGCACCCTGCGGCAAGCGGAACGGTGAGGAGCAGGTGATCATGCGGAGGTTCCTAATCGGTAATAGGGGTAGTTTTTCCGGCTCGCGAGCGGGCTGGTTGGTGTTGGCCCACCCTTCCCATCTCCACTCACCGCTGCGGCTTGACTCTCAAGCCGCAGCGGTGACCGAACACAGGCCGCAGTAAGGGCGGAGATCGCTGGCTAAATTTTGTCGAGCGTCGAAGTTCGGTTCTCCATCGATCCAGCCAGGAATCACTCATATCCGGACGGGCTCCTGGTCGTGTTCGTCGCCGACCCTGGAGCCCAGCTCAAGGTTCGGCGACCTCCACTCGTAACCCGAACGGCTGCGACGCGTGCTGCGGCTGCTGCGCCGAGGCGCCCGGCCCGCACCGTTGCCGTATACGGCCCGTGCGTGGCAGGCGGTGGCCACCGTCTCGCTGCGCGCCGCGAGCGACCACGGATGCTTGCTCCGCTCGCTCGCCATCGTGATCGCATGCCGCTTGGGCGGCTACACCCTCACGGGGTCGCCGTAGCATTCGCCGAAAATTGGGCGGATATGCCTGACCAGCGGCGATCCGGTCAGGTGGTCGGGCCAAGCTCCGCGAACTCGGTGTGGGCTTGTTCGATCGCCTCGGGGAACCGCTCGCGCTGAGCGTGCTCGGCCAGCGCCCGGTAGATGCTGGCTACGCTCGGATTGCGGCCCTTGCGCTTCCCGCTGGGGATGACCAGGTCGGGCTGGATGTCTTCGACCGACTCGCCGCCGGCACGGCGGCGCAGCACGGTGTGCAGCATGTCATCGGTGATGACCGGCGGACGGCCGCCGTGTTTTCCCTTGCGGGAGGCGGCGTTGAGGCCCTCCAGGGTGGCCTCGCGGATGTTCTCCCGGTCGGTCTCGGCCATCGCGGCGAAGAATGCGAACAGGATGCGGCCGGTGCCGGTCGGATCGTAGATGCCGGGCAGTGGGCCGCCGAGCATCTCCAGCACGATGCCGTGCGCGGTGAGGTGATCGGCCAGCGCCGTCAGCTCGGCCGAGTCCCGACCGAGCCGCTTCATCACCGCCGGAGAGAACCTCACCACCGGCGAAACGCAAGGACCCGCCACGTGAGCACCCCGGCCGGACAGGAGACCACCACGCTGCTGCTGCGCGGCCCCTCCGGCTCGGGCAAGACGCTTCTGGCCGAGGCCCCTGCGTGCCGACTTCGGCTACGGCTCGCGCTGGTCCAGCAGGATGTCCTGCGCGGCCGCTGCTGCGCGAGCACGACCACCCCGGCGCAGCGAATATCGGCCTCATCGACACCGTCACCCGCTGCGCCCTCGGCGCTGGCTTCCACGTCGTCCTCGAAGGGATTTGCACGCCGAGCGCTACGGCACCATGCTGCGCGGTCTCATCGCCAATCACCGCGGCCACGCCTACGTCACCTACCTCAACGTGCCGTTCGAGGACACCGTCGCCCGCCGCCAGGCGCAGGAATTCACCCCCGAGGACATGCGCGGCTGGTGCGCCATCACCTGCCGGCTGGATCGCCGGCCTCACCATCAGGCGCCGAGCTGTCGCCCTGAAACCGCAGGGTGCGCTGGTATCGGGCTCTGACACGACCTCGACCACCTAGCCACCATCGAGGCCTACCGCGAACAAGGTCCCCGCCTCGCTGGTAGCGCCCTACCCTCGCGGCCTCATCACGGCCAGCGAACTGCCGCCTTCACCGCCGACGGCTTAGCGCACTCTGCATCTGCTCAGCGCCCGTCCGTGTTCCGCACAGAAGAACTTCCGGGCGCGCGCCGCACAATTCCCGTCACCCGTGCTTAATCTTCCTCCGATTAAGCGGACGAGGGCGTCGGCGATTCCCACCGGCGTCCATTGAGGACAGTCGGAGGTAGTGCGTGAAGAGACCCACACGGATACGGCTGGCAGGTGCGCTGGTGCTGGTGGTGGCCGCGGCGGTTTCCGCGGTGACCGCGGTGCAGGCGCAGGCGACGGGTGACCACCACGCGAGCCACCAGCCGCGGCGGTCGTGCGAGAGCCTCGTTTCGGCGCGGTTCGCCAACACGACCATCGTCAGCGCGACGGCGGTCGAGGCGAGCAAAACCGCTCCGGCCTACTGCGACGTGCAGGCGACGGTCACGAACGCCCCCGCCTATACCGACAGCGTGAAGATCGGCGTGTTCCTGCCGATCAGCACGTGGAACGGGAGCTTCCAGGGAATGGGGGGCGGCGGCTTCAGCGGCGGCGATCCCACGAACCCCGACAGCGCCGCGCTGGCGGGTGGCTACGTGACGGCCGGCTCGGACACCGGGCACCCGGACAAGTCCGGGAGCTTCGCGCTGCGCCCCGACGGAACGCCGGACTGGCAGGCCATCGACGACTTCGGTTACGTCGGCATCCACGAGATGACCGTGCTGGCCAAGCAATTGACCAAGGCCTACTACGGGCAAGCCCCGGCGTACTCGTACTTCAACGGCTGCTCGACCGGCGGCCGGCAGGGGCTGATCGAAGCGCAGCGCTATCCCCGTGACTACAACGGCATCTCCGCGGGCTCGCCGGCCATCAACTCGAACAAGCTTCGGGCCGCGCAGATGTGGGGCCAGATGCAGATGCAGCTCGCCGGAGACTTCATCCCGCAGTGCAAGCTGGCCGCCTTCAACGCGGCCGCCACGGTGGCTTGCGACAAGCTGGACGGCGTCGCCGACGGCATCATCAGCGACTGGCAAGGCTGCCACTTCGACGCCCGCACGGTGATCGGCCAGGCGACGCCCTGCGGCACGGTGACCGCCATCGACGCGGACATCGTGAACAAGATCTGGCAGGGCCCGGTGGACCCGAAGGGCAACCCGTTGTGGTTCGGCCTGCAACCCGGAGCTTCGTTCGGCGGGCTGAACAACACGGTCACCGCGGCCGACGGCACCACCACCGGCAGCCCGTTCGGCGCTTCGGACGAGTGGTACCGGTACTTCCTCGCCCGCGACCCGAAGTTCGACTGGCGCACGATCACCTACCCGCAGTTCCTCGACTTCTTCCAGCAGGCGAGCTCCGAATACACCGACCTCGACGTCACGTCCTCGGCGACACCGGACCTGTCCTCGTTCAAGGCCGCCGGGGGCAAGATCGTCATGTGGTCGGGCACCTACGACCCGCTGGTCTACCAGCTCGGCGATCTCGACTACGTGCAGCGGGTGCGCGACGTGATCGGCGGGGCGAAGCAGACAGACCAGTTCCTCCGGTTCTTCTTCGCCCCCGGTGTCGGCCACTGCGGCGGCGGTGCCGGAGCCGCGCCGACCGACCAGTTCCAGGCGGTCGTCGACTGGGTGCAGCACGGCAAGCCCCCGGCCCAGCTTGCTGGGGCGAAGACCGACGCGGCGGGCAAGGTCACGATGACCAGGCCGATCTGCGCGTACCCGCAGGTCGCGCGGTACCGCGGCGGTGACCCGAACACCGCGCGCAGCTTCACGTGCGCGAACGATTTCGGCAGGATCAAGAACTAGCCGCAGGCCTGTGACCGGGGCAGTCCGTCCCGGTCACAGGTCCGCACCGGCCGCTTCGGCGGCCGTCTGAACCATCTTCGCCAATTCCGGTACGTCCACCCGGGAGCAGCGCGCGGACGGCACCGCGGTCGCCAGCGCCGCCACCGCCCGGCCGGCGCTGTCCCGGACACACACGCCGACCGCCACGATTCCGCGCTCGCTCTCCTCGAAGTTGGTCGCATAACCACGCCTGCGCACGGTGGCCAGCTGCCGCTGCAGCGCTGCCCGGCGCATCGACGGCCCCGCCGGCGAGTCGAGCAGATCGCGCGGGTAGAGCGCCTTGACCTGCGCCGCCGACAGCTCCGCGAGGAGGGCCTTGCCGCCGGAGGTGCAGTGGGCCGGCAACAGCATGCCGGTGCGGGTGCCGATGCGCAGCACGTGCGTGGCTTCCACGCAGTCGAGGAACCGCACCCCGTTGCCCTCCAGCACCATCAGGTGACACGTCTCGCCGAGGTGCGCGTTGAGCCGCTCGACGTGCTTGTGCAGCAGGGTCCGCAAGTCCGGAGTGGAGGGACCCGACACTGTCATCCGCTCGAAGGCCGGGCCGGGCCGGTAGGCCTTGTGCGCGTCCTGGACCGCGAAGCCCCGGTAGCTCAGGGCACCGAGCAAGCGGTGCGCGGTGGAGCGCGCGACGCCGAGGTGCTCGGCCGCGTCGGTCACCCGGACCTGCTGCCGTTCGGCCAGCATGAGCAGGAGCTGGAGCACGTTGTCGGCGGACTCCACCGGATACCCTGGTTTGTTCTGCACCGAAGAATTGTACGACAAGTCGATTCTGGTGGAAGAAGGTCGCGGTTACGGTCCCGGTATCCGAAATCCACGGGGCAACGTTGCCCGGGAGGTTCCCGTGACCGAATCCGCTCCGGACGTGCGCACCGAACTCGGTGCCGCGCCACTCAGACCGTTCCACTGGCTGCTCGTCGGCCTGGTCGCCCTCGCGACCATGTTCGACGGCTACGACACCCTGATCCCCTCGTACGTGATCCACTTCGTCGCGAAGCCCTGGCACCTGTCCGAGGGCCAAGTCGGCTTCCTCGTTTCCTCCGGCCTGATCGGCTTCGCCGTCGGCTCGGTCGTGCACGGCGTGATCGCCGACCGCATCGGCCGCCGGCCCACGCTCATCGCGGGCCTGCTCGTCTCCGGCTTCTTCAGCGTGCTCACCGGCGCTTTCGGCACGTCCTACACGTCGTTCATCACGCTGCGCGCGCTCACCGGTCTCGGCCTGGGTGTGCTGCTGCCGCTGGGCACCGCCTACGTCAACGAGTACCTGCCGAACCGGGTGCACCACCGCCTCGCCGTGTTGGGCGGCACCGGCTTCGCGCTGGGCGGGGTGCTGGCCGCCGTGCTGGGGGTGTCGCTCACCAGCGGCGGCAACTGGCAGTCGCTGTTCTACGTCGGCGGCGGCGCGCTGGTACTCGGATTGATCTACCTCGCGGTGTTCCCGGAATCCGTCGAGTACCTGGTGTCCCACGGCCGGACGCCCGATGCGCTGCGGCTGCTGGGCAGGATCCGCCCCGATCGCGTGGCGGTGTACGAATCCCGCGGCCTCATCGCCGCCGAGCCCCCGGCGCGTGACCTGAAGCTGGTGGTGTCCTCGCGCTACCGCGTGCGGACGATCGCGCTGTGGGTCTCGTCGTTCCTGCTGCTGTTCAACGTCTACGGCCTCTCTGCCTGGACGCCGGAGCTGATGATCGAGCGCGGGCACGGCTTCGCGACGGGGTTCGGTTTCGGCGCGGTGCTGCAGGGCACGTCGATCATCGGCGCGCTGCTCGGCGGGTTCGTCGCCGACCGCTGGCTCGGCGCGCGCCGCAGCCTGATGTTGTGGTGCGCGCTCGGCGTCGTCGCCGCGATCGTGATCGCGCTGGCCGGGGGCACGGCCATCGACATCATCGCCATCGCGTTGGCCGGGCTGGGCATCATCGGCGGCCAGTTCCTGCTCAACAACGTCTGCGCCATCACCTACCCCGTCCACGCCCGCGGCACCGGTGCGGGCCTGATGCTCGGGTTCGGCCGCGTCGGCGGCATCGTCGGCCCGACCATCGGCGGGTCGCTCCTCGGTGCCTTCGGCGGCACGTCGGCGCTGTTCTTCGCCGTCGCCATCGCCGCGGCACTCGCAATCGTCAGCACGTCCTTCGTCACCGATCGCACCTCTCGCACCGTCGGTGCGACCGAACCACAGCAAGGAGTTCCCGCGTGACCGCTACGGACCCAGCACTCGACCGACTCTACGAGGACTTCGCCGACGCCGGCTTGCTTCCACTGTGGACACAGCGCGAAGACCTCATGCCGCTCACACCGCAGCCTGCCGCGAAGGCGCACGTCTGGCGGTGGACGCAGCTGTACCCCATCGCCGAACGCGCGGGTGAGCTCGTGCCGGTCGGCCGCGGTGGCGAGCGTCGCGCGATCGCGCTCGCCAACCCCGGACTCCCCGGACTGCCCCACGCAACTCCGACCCTGTGGGCCGCGATCCAGTACCTCGGACCACGCGAGGTCGCCCCGGCCCACCGGCACAGCCAAGGGGCCTTCCGGTTCGTCGTCGAGGGCGAAGGCGTGTGGACCGTCGTCGACGGTGACCCGGTCGCGATGCGCCGCGGCGACCTGCTGCTCACGCCGAGCTGGGCGTTCCACGAACACCACAACCCGACCGACAAGCCGATGGCCTGGCTCGACGGCCTCGACATCCCCCTGGTGTCCAGTCTGGACGCCGGATTCTTCGAATTCGGCCCCGACGCCGTCGCCGACACCAGTACGCCCGACAAGTCGCGCGGCGAACGGCTGTGGGCTCACCCGGGCCTGCGTCCGCTGGCCGGGATCGACGACGAGGTTGCAGTGTCACCACTGCCCGCCTACCGGTGGCAGCACACCGACTCCGCGCTGGCGGCCCAGCTGGAGCTCGCCGCGGCGGGCCACGCCGGCGCTGTGGCACCCGGCCACGCCGGGATCCGCTTCACCAACCCGGCCACCGGACGCGACGCACTCACCAGCCTGCGCACCGAAATGCACCGCCTCACAGCCGACACCGCGACACCGGTGACCCGTACCGTCGGCTCATCGGTATGGCAGGTGTTCTCCGGCGAGGGAGAAGTCCGGTTCGGACAGCGAACGGTTGAGATCGCCACCGGTGACCTCGTGGCCGTGCCGTCATGGGAGGAACTCTCCTTCCGGGCATACACCGACCTCGACCTGTTCACTTTCAGTGACGCCCCCGTCTACGAAGCCCTGCGCCTGCACCGGAGCCAGATTTCATGAAACTCGCGACCATCCGCACCCCCACCGGCACCGCCGCCGTGCGGGTGGAGGACGACCACGCCGTGGAACTTGGCGAGCCCGATTTGGGCGCCTTGCTGCGGCACGAGGATTGGCTCGACCGTGCCACGGTCGACGGTCCTACCCATGCCGTCTCCGACCTCGATTTCGCCCCGGTGGTACCGAGCCCGGAGAAGATCCTCTGCGTGGGCCTGAACTACCGCCGGCACATCCTCGAGATGGGACGGGAGCTTCCGAAGTTCCCCACACTTTTTGCGAAGTTCCCGCCCGCGTTGATCGGGGCGTACGACGACATCGTGTTGCCCGAGGTCTCCGACGCGATGGACTGGGAAGCCGAGCTCGCGCTCGTCACCGGCCCGGGCGGCACCATTGCCGGGTACACGGTGCTCAATGACGTCACGGCGCGCGATTGGCAATACCGAACAGCACAATGGCTGCAGGGCAAAACGTTCGCCCGCACCACCCCGGTCGGCCCCTACCTGGTGACCGGCGACCTCGCGCCCGCGCAGCTGTCCTGCGAGGTGAACGGGGAGCTGATGCAGTCGGCGTCCACCTCAGACCTCGTGTTCGGCCCGGCCGAACTGATCGAATACATCAGCACCATCCTGCCGCTCGCACCCGGCGACCTCATCGCCACAGGTACACCTGGTGGTGTCGGCCACGCCCGCAAACCACCTGTCCGCCTGGGCGACGGCGACCTCGTCACCACCCGAATCGAAGGACTCGGCGAATGCCATAACCGCTGCCGCGCGGAGAAGCCGTCGTGACGCCAGATCTCTCCCGGCTGCTCGCCTGGCAACACGACGGCACGGCTCGCCTCGAAGCGGCCGTCGCAGCACTGTCGGACGAGCAGCTCCTCCAACCGTGTGCGCTGCCCGGCTGGCGCCGAACCCACCTCGTCGCTCATCTGGCCCGCAACGCCGACGCGCTCGTCAACCTGCTGGACTGGGCCGCGACCGGCCATCCGAACCCGATGTACGCCGACGTCGACCAGCGCACCCGCGACATCGAAGCCAGCGCCGCGCAGCCGCTCGCCGACCTGCGCCAGGATCTGCTCTCGGCGGACAAACGCTACGCCGACGCGATCGAGGCTCTCCCGGACCACGCCTGGGCGACCCGCGTCCGCAGCGCCCTCGGTCGGGACATCCCGGCCACCGACGTCCCGTGGCTGCGCGTGCGTGAGGTGTGGATCCACCTCGTGGACCTGGCCGGCGAGCCGACGTTCGCCGACCTGCCGGCCGATCTGGTAACGGCGCTGCTGACCGACGTTGCGACAGCGTTCAACCGTAAGCCGGGCGCTCCGGGCCTCCGTTTGATCGCCGAAGACAAGGTGTGGACGATCGGCTCGCCGTCGACGACCATCCGCGGACCGGCACCGGCACTGCTCGGATGGCTCACCGGTCGCAGCACCGGCGCCGAACTCAACGGCCCACTCCCCACGCTTCCCCCTTGGCTCTGAACGGAGAAACCCATGTCCTCGACCGTGCCCGTCGCCATCGTCGGCGGAGGCATCGGCGGCTTGGCTCTCGCTCTCGAACTCAACGCGGCCGGCATCGAGTGCCGGGTGTTCGAATCGGTGGCGCAGCTCTCGGCCGTCGGCGTCGGCATCAACCTCCTGCCCCACGCCACCCGCCACCTCGACCGCCTCGGCCTCCTCCCAGAGCTGACCTCGGCCGCGGTGAGCACGCGGGAATCGGTGTTCTTCAACCGCTTCGGCCAGCTCATCCACACCGAGCCCACCGGCCTGAACGCCGGCTACCGCTGGCCGCAGTTCTCCGTCCACCGCGGCGACCTGCAGGCGATCCTCGCCGGCGCGGTCCGTGACCGGCTCGGCCCCGACGCACTGGTCACCGGGCACACCTGCGTCGACGCCGCCGAAGACGCCACGGGCGTCACCCTCACCTTCGCGCACCCCGACGGCACCACGACCACCCACCGCGCGACAGCCGTCGTCGGCTGCGACGGCATCCACTCGGCCATCCGCAAACAACTGCACCCGGCCGAAGGCGCGCCCGTCTACTCCGGCTACAACATGTGGCGCGGGGTCACCGTCCACGAGCCCATCCTGTCCGGCGCCAGCATGATCCGCGCAGGCTGGCTCGCCACCGGCAAACTCGTCGTCTACCCCATCCGCGACAACGTGGACGCGGCCGGACGGCAACTCGTGAACTGGGTCGTCGAGATCGAGACCCCGCAACACGCCGACCGCGACTGGAACCGCACCGGCCGCGTCGAAGACTTCCTCGACCACTTCGCCGACTGGCACTTCGACTGGCTCGACGTACCCGCGCTCATGCGCGACGCCGACTCGATCCTCGAGTACCCCATGGTCGACCAGGACCCCCTTCCCTGGTGGGGCACCGACCGCATCACCCTCCTCGGCGACGCCGCCCACCCGATGGTCCCCCGCGGCTCCAACGGCGGCGGTCAAGCCGTCCTCGACGCCGCCGCCCTCGCCGAAGCGCTGCGCACCCACTCGCAGATCCCGGCCGCCTTCGCCGCCTACGAGCAGCTCCGCCGCCCCGCCACCACCGCCGTCGTGCAGGCCAACCGCACCAACCCGCCCGACGCCATCCTGCGCGAAGTCTACGAACGCACCGGCGACCGCCCCTTCGACGACATCGGCAATGTGATCACCGAATCCGAGCTCGACCGCATCCTCGCCGAGTACAAACGCACGGCCGGATACTCGCTCGGCGCTTTGAATGACGCATAGGCCCTACCGCTCGGGAGCAATGGAGGCAGATCACCGACACGCTGTGTTACGTGTGTGCCGCGTGCACGCCACCGTCGTGCGCGCGATCGCCGAACTGCGACAGCTGCCACGATCCCGTCCCCATCGGGCAACGCCGAAGGTCGAGGGGTGTCACGTGTGGCCTGTGACCAGGTCACCGCCCACCGGTGGTTGAGCTTGCGCGGGTCTCGTTCATGACCACAACCCGCCCCAGGCCGGATAACGAGGCCACGTCATGGGTCAGGCGCGGTGCAGGTCCGGCTCGCCAGGCCACGACAGCTTCTTTCGCCTCCCTGGCCACCACCGCAGACTGATGGTTCTCACCAGTCGGTTTTTCACTGGCCCGGCTCGGCCGCCGTTGAGCCTGGGAAGGCTCAGCGTTTCCAGACATTGACCTTGTCGCCGCCGAGCAACGGAGCGTCGCCCGGGCCTTTCACGTGCGGCGCGATCCAGACGGGCCGATGCACCTGCCGCGATGGGTACCACTGCTGGCGCCAGTGGCCCCGCACGATCCATCGGTGGTGGTAGCCACGGTCGGCGGCCACGTCGGTCCCGCCGCCGACGGGTTCCGGGCGACGGATCTCGACGAGCCGGACCGGCGGGGGCTCGTGCCCGTCCCGCTGCAACCGCCGGCGCGTCGGGCGCGGGAGCTGCACCTCACTGGTACCTACCAGAGGCTGCTGCATCAGCAGCCACGCAGCCCGCAGCCTGGGAGCCAGGGCCCTCATGAACTGCGCTCCCGGCGCCGCACCTTCGTTGTCGCCAAACGCCCAGGTGAACTCACCACCGTGCCCGTACACCAGCCGCGGCTCCGTCTCGGCCACGCGCCGGTTCGGCGTGATCTTGTCGAAGACCGGAGAAGTCTCGTCCCGGTCGAAGTAGGAAGTAGATCGACCCGAGCACCGCCTCGCTTCTCCCGGGTATCCGAGCCCAGCAGACCGCGGTGATCCCGACCTCGGCATCACCCAGCTCGCTCGATGCAATGGGCCGCTCAAACGCCATGAATCCGGCCTCGGAGGGCAGATCCTCCGGCGCAAGCTGGAAATCCGGGATGGAGCGCGCTGCGACGGTGGCCAGCTCGACCATGTCGGCAGCCACGTAGAACAAGGTGGAGTTCTGCAGCCGGAGGATCTCGGCTCCCCGAAACACGCTGCCCGCTGTGGATGGCTCGGTGCTGGCTCGACCGGACACCCAGTCGTAGTGGCCGGCCGCGGCCATCTTGTACCAAAGCTCAGCGGCAGAAGCTTCGTCCAACCACGCGATGATCTGGTTCCTGATCTCGGGCAGGTCGACCGGGCGAATCTCCGTCACGACGCGCTGGCCTCTCGGTTCGGTGTTCGGCGTGGGTTCGGTCAGGGGTTTTTACGCCAGGGCGCTTCGGGGTCGGCGAGGGTGTCCAGCACGAGCTGGCACCAGGTGACGGCGGCGTTGACGGCCAGGTGCGCGTGCCGGGCCCGCAGGCCGACGCGCGCGCTCGCGGGGCCGTGGCCGGTGCCGTATCCGCGGTTGCGCAGTTCACCGATCCCTGTGGCCATGGCGATCGCGGCGCCGAGGATCTTGCGGACCGCGTCGGTCCCATCGGGCCCAGGAGTGCTGGACGAGGGCTGTAAGCCAAGCGCCTCCTGCGCTTGCCGAGCCAACGCCGGAAGGTCGTCCTTGTTGTTAACCGACCGACCGCGTTCGGTGAGCACGACCTTCGCCGTGCTCTCGATCAGCTCTCGCGCACTGCCGATGACCTGCGCGGGATCGTCATGGTCCACAGCACGCTGAATGCGGTCGAGCTGCTCCAAAATCGCAGCGGGATCACGGAGACTCGCCAGCGACTTCAACGGCCGCAGCTGCCCTGCTCCCTCGGGCGGAGTGATCAGCCCTGAACCAGGGAATTCGACCACTGCGCCGTCCCGCCGCAGCGAAGCGTAGAAGCGTAGAAGCGTAGAAGGTGAGGCGTGTCGTCCCATCCGACCAGCAGGGTCTCGAAGGCCCGGCATGCACGGGCGACGTGACCGGGATCGGTCCAGTCCACGGAGTCGAGATACTCCTGCGTCGTCTTGCGACGCACGCTGCTGTCCGCGTACGTGCTGTTCGGATTGCTGGCGAAGCCCTCGTCCTGGAAAGCCCGAACGATCTCACCCCAGGTGCTGTCCGTCATCAACTGTCGGAACAGGCCCCGGGTGCTCGGGCTGATCAGGTCCTTCACCAGGTCTCACTTCCATGGGTGCGCGGTCGATGCTGTGTCATCGACTGAGGTTCGTCAGCGAAGTCGTCCCGGAGGTGGGAATCAAGTGGGTTCCTCGTCAACCGCGGCCTGCGAATCGTGTGTCCAGCGGCTGGTCGCCGAGCGCAGCGCCACGCGACTGCGTCGCGATCCACGGCGCCGGCGGCGACGTCGCGCTGAGCCTTAAACAGATCTCTGGTGTCGATCAGGATGCCGCCTTCGGCGACGAGATTCTCCAGGTCTGGACCCGCGAGGCCACCGACTGCTTTCGGCGGTTTGGATTCGGGTGCGGCTGAGTGGCGGCAGGAAGAACGTCGATCAGGTAGTGGCCGCGCGTTACGCGCACAAGTCAGCCAGCTCGCCGAGCACGTCGGCGTGGCAGGGCGATCCTGCCGGGCACGGGCAGCACAGGACACGGCCCCGTAGTTCGTGAAGGTGTGCGCGAACCCACCGCCGATCGAAGGTGCGGCGGCCCGAGCCCAGCACGTCTGGCTGGCCTGGAACTGCTTCGGTGATCCACCGCCGGTACTGCTCGCGGCACAACGCCCGCGCCTGGTCTTCGCTGGCGGCCAGCGCCGCGGCGACGGTGAAAGGGTTGCCCCAGCGGCTGGTCCGATCCACGATCACCGCGGCCGCGGGTTTGCGCCAGCCGCGCGTGCGCTGACGGGTGATCCTCCTCGGCCGGATGAGGGTCATTGGTCGGCACCCTCCTCAGGCTCGTCGACGATGTTGTGGCCGAGCTGATCGGCGAGGGAGTGCGGCTTCTCGAACTTCGCGGCGAGCCCGCCGACGGGCCGGTATCCACTGCTGTCGGTGACGACCAGCTCGGCGCGCAGCTGGTGCAGCTGGTCGGCGATGGTCATCGCGGTCCGGACGCGAGCGGCAGAGCGATCGAACTGGAGATCATCACGGCTGCGGCGGCGGGGTGACGTGCCAGCGGGTCTCCGCGGTGGCGATGCCAGCCGGGACGGACATGGACGCAGTGATTGCCGGAGGCGAGTAGAACGATGATGCGCGTGACGCAGAGAAACCCAGTGCTCAAACTCGCCGACCTCCGCCGGACCTGTTCCCTGCTGCTGGACGAGATACAGCGCCGATTCGGGGATCAGATCAACCTCGGTGACGTGCCCATCGACTACTACTGGAACGTGGACCTGGCCGCCGCGTTCGACATCCACCAAGGCCCCGAAGCGCACCTCGACTGCGGCCAGAGCAGCGACGACTTTGCCGAAGTGACCGCCGCTGCCCAGCGCGGACCACACGACGTGGTCGCGCTCTGGCACGACCTCGACCACCTAGCCGGAGTCCTGCGGCTGTTGGCATTCCTCGACCTACCCACCAGGCCCGCTCGGTAGGTCGACCCCATGGAGGTGTCCGTAAGCCGATCCACATGGTCCAGGCCGTATCGCAAACCCCCGAGAACATGACGTTGGCGCCGGACACGGCAACCTTTACAGATCCCACCTGCGGAAACGCCGATCAGCCACAGGTGTCTCGCGGACGATCGTTTGCGAGACACATGCGGCTGATCTGTCAGATTCCGAAGTCGTCTGCACTGATGCCTGAAGTCGTCTGCACGGGTTGTCTCCTGGGGCGCCGTTCAGCGTTTGAGGGCTCGGTATCGCTTGAGCAGGGCGGTGATCTTCTCTGGGCTCGCGTGGCCGTTCAACTCGGCCAGCAGGTCGTCGGGGCAGTGCTCGTAGAGGTCGCCCCACCATCGGCGGCCCTTGTTGTCCCAGATTCGGTAGCCGCCGGGCACGCCCCTGGCCACGTATCTCCGCTTACTCACCAGCGGACCCGGTGGTGGTCGGCGTGTCGAGGTAGCGGTGCAGGGAGGTCTTGGGGATGCCAGTCTTGGCGGCGATCTGCCCGAAGCTGCCGCCTTGTTCCTTGAGCAGCCTGGCGTACTCGATCTTGTCGGCTGGATGGGCCAGGGGGCGGCCGACTTGTCGGCCGGCGGCCTCGGCGACGGCGCGGGCGTGGGCGGCGCGTTCGGCGGTGTAGGTGCGTTCCATCTCGGCGAACAGGGCCAATAGCAGGAAGGCGACGCGGCCCATGCCCTCGTCGGCGGTGTTGATGGGCAGCGGGTCGGCCAGCGACCGCACGCCGATGCCCTTCTCGGCGAGGTCGTGGACGAGGTTGAGGACCTCGCGCAGGTTGCGGCCGAGCCGGTCGAGGGTGTGCACGACGATGGTGTCGCCGTCGCGGGCGTACTTGAGCAGCTCGGCCAGGCCGGGCCGGTCCACCGTCGCCCCGGATCTCTTGTCCACGTAGAGCCGCTCGTCGGGAATACCCGCCTCGTTGAGCGCGGCGCGCTGACGTTCCAGGCTCTGCTTGGTGGTCGAGACCCGGGCATAGCCGAGGTCGAGCCCGCGCGCAGGGTGCCGATCGCTGGTTCCCATGACTGAACCGTACCGGAAGTCGTCACCGTACTCCATTTCCGGAACATAACTTGTGGAACGACTTCCGGAACGATCGGCGGCCGAATCGCCCCTGGCCGCTCAATCCGGTTGGCGGGCTCGGCGTCCCGTTCCACTTCCGCCCTCGACCCACTCGCCCAGCTCGGCCTCAACCTCGGAGAACTCCTGCCAACCATCGGCCTGGCGGATCTCCCAGAGATGTTCCAGCCGGGTCTTGTCACGTTCTCCGTAGGACTTCACGCACGACGGGTCGCCGATCTGCAGCTGCTCGGCCAGGTACTCCACCAACTCGACCGGCACACCGTCCAGCGGATCATCCAAGAACCGGCCCGCATACCGGACCGTGGCCAGCTGCACCGCGAACCCCAACTTGTTGTGCTCACGCCGCTTCGGCTCGATCCACGCCCGATCCACATCGTCGAGGAAGAAGTACCGCTCAAGCTCGGCGCGAGAGAACCCCGCACCCGGGAAACGGCCGTACGCCGACGCCTGATCGTCGGACAGGAACTCAACCGGCAACGCATCTCTCCTGCTGCTGCAACCCGCCCACCGCGGCGGAACCGCGAGCACCTCACCAGCACCACCAACCGCCGGTCAACGCCAGAACCGCAGCTCAAGCCATGATCCACGCTTAGCGCCGTTTTTCGTTCCGATGTTCCTCAAACGCCGTCTCGCAACCAAGGATCGAAAGATCGACCGCGGGAGCCACCAAGGCGCAACGCACAGAGGTACGCCGAGTCTGAGGGCCAGGGTGAGGACGTTGCCGAAACCGAACAGGAACGAGAGGCCGACGACCGTCCCCATAATCACAGTAAGAGCCCGGACGATCACTCCGGGAACGGACAGCGCCTGGGTTGCCGGAGGGCGTGGAGCTGCGCCCGCCGGAGGCCACTTCCAGTGGTCTTGACGTGGAAGCTGCCCTCGATGACCAACATTCCGCTGAAAAACCGCAGTTCAGGCGCGGGGCCTTCTGCGTGTAGCCGTGCCGCTGACGTTGCGTCAACGATTGCTGTCAGGCAGCCGCTGGCCCCTCCGGACACAATGCCGGCGGGGCCCAGTGGTACAGAGAGAACCAATCAGCTGCGGTGCTCAGTCATGCTTCTCCTGGGCATTCTTCACCTTTGCTTCGCGATGTCGATATCCGACTCGCGAGCACTCAGACGAAGTTGCCCACCGCTGGTATATCCGCCACATACCACCAGGATCTCAGCACCCACACCGGGCCACTCGGCTTCCCTCAAGGGGAGGTCATGGATCAACACGCGATCCACAACACCAATCTCTCCCGATGGCACCCTTGCCCTGAGCCCATACGGCATCTTGGCTACGACAGTGGCGTGAACGAGCTGCCACTTCTCTAGCCGATCAGAAGGGTCCATCACCGGCCACTCCAGGGGGATCGAGGGAAGGAGTTGAACTCCGTAAACAGCTCTCTGGGAATCACGTACTCCATGTGCTCTTCAGTCATACCCTCCCATTTCTCTATTCTTCCAGAATCGATGTGTCCTTGAAGCCACTTATTCGGAACATCAACCCTCAAGCCAGTTCCGTGAGTATCAACTGACCCCTTAGCCCATTCAGATGCGGTTTTCTCGTTCCCGAAATGTGCCCCCCCATCATAGGAGCCGTCGTCAGTTCGCGGAAAGTTCGCAGGGTCCAGGCCGTCATTGAGCTCCGAGTCACCGCGCTCAATGGGAGACGTTCGATAAAGCGGCGTCGCGGCCTCTTCGGCGCCTTCGGCGACGAGGTTCGCGGTAGCCGCGCCCTCGAGCAGGTGACCACCGGCGTCGACGGCGAGTTCGGCGCCTCTGACCTCGGCACCGCCGGGCACGAACCACACTCCGACCTCGGCAACGCCCTTGACGCATCCGAGGAAGTTGGGGTCCTGGAAGCTGCCGTCTACGACGTCCTTGGCGCCGGAGTATTCGTAGATGTCCTCCCCGACGTCCTTGACGACGCCCCAGACCTTCCCCCAGAACCCTCCGTCGTCGTCACTATCGTCGGACGCGTGGCGCGCTGCACCACCTGACGCGCCGCGAGTCTTCTGCCCTGGCTGCTGGTGGCCGCCGGAGGGAGGTGTTCCATTGTTGGCGGGATGCTGTTGGCTGGCCCGGCAACCGCAGATGTTCGAGTCCTTCGTCGGACAGCTCCAGCCACCGACACGGCAGGCGTCGCCGCCGCCGAGTTTGCCGTCGGGCTGGCGGCAGGCTCCGTCGGGTTGGAAAGGACACAGGCCGGACGGGTCGGACATCCCGACCGGGTTGTCGTTGGCGTAGGAGTAGCCGTTCAACTGCTGCGGGCTGTCGGTGTTCAGCACCGGGTCGACCGTGGTGAAACGGCCCGTCGTCGGGTCGTACTAGCGGGCCCCGAGGTGCGTCAGGCCGGTGGTGTTCTGGTATCCGCCGAGGTAGCCGTGCTTGTCGGGCCAGGTGGACGGGGCCGGACCGCGGGGCACGCCGTAGGGGTCCTGCCGGCGTTGGGTGACGGCGAGGGTGTCGGCGTTGACGGTGGCGTAGGTGGTGTTCTGGGTGTCGGTCATCGACCACGACAGGCCGGTCTTGAAGTTGCGCTCGGCGACGGGTGCGCCGTTGAACGTGTAGAACCGGGTCCCGACCGTGCTGGAGGTTCCGGTCGCGCGGAACAGCTCCTGGTCGTTCATCGTCAGGGTGGTGCCGGTGGGGTCCTTGGTGAGCAGGAGGTTGCCGTCGGCGTCGTAGGTGTAGCGCCTGTCGCTGACGCTGTCATCAGCTATTGCCGTCGTCACCGGATGGAAGGATTGCGCGCCGCTCGTCGCTCCATCCACGCGGCGTCACAAGCGACGGGTGCTCCTGGGACACTTCGACGCGAGAATCCAATTCCTCGTCGGCTTCTACGAACCGCACACTAAACCCGCGGTGTGGGTAGCTGACGCTTAGCCTGGCACTCCACGACTGAACCAAGATCATTCCTAGCTCACGGTTAGCTCTGTCAACTATTTCCGCGGTACCTCTATTTTGCCTAAAAATGTGGGCAACTTCAAAAATATTGAAACTATCGACAGCCGTTGTCCACGACAAGGGCGCCCATTCACTGCTCGGCGCAGGGATTCGAATACGATCATTAATGTAATCATAGTCACCTCCCCAGAGGGCCACAAATACAGCTCCCTCGATTTCCAATAGTTCAGGCCAAAAGAGTCGGGAGTATATCAATGCCTGTACGGAATCGCCCACCTCGCTAACGTACGACACCGGATCGAGAGAATTCACTTCTGGATACGAGTACTGCAGAATCTGACCTACTGCAGCACTATCACGTATCGACTTCTCATCATTCATCAAAGGTACCCCGGTGGAATATTTTCAGGAACTTGGGCTCCCGGGAATTCCTTCCCGTTGCCCTTAGGATAGTACAATGGTGGCTTCATGTTCGCATGGATGCCTCCCGTCCCTCGGAACCTCGGCCCCTTCTGCCACCCGTCATTGGCCCTATCGTTCTTGATCCAAGTTTGATAGCGCGTAACCACGCCGTCGGCATTCCGTTCAAAAACGGTATGATCGCCCGTCGCAGCAGCGTCCGGAGACAGGCCCTCAGCTCGTCGACGCTTTGCAACTACGGCTTCACTTTCAGCGGCGAAGGCACGACCTTCTGCGGTAGCCGCGCCCTCGACCAGGTGTTCACCGCCGACGATGGCGAGTTCGGCGCCTCTGACCTCGGCACC
Source organism: Amycolatopsis sp. FDAARGOS 1241 (assembly GCF_016889705.1). NCBI lineage: Bacteria > Bacillati > Actinomycetota > Actinomycetes > Pseudonocardiales > Pseudonocardiaceae > Amycolatopsis > Amycolatopsis sp. FDAARGOS 1241. The sequence goes on along the minus strand of NZ_CP069526.1, from coordinate 3,135,075 downwards.
GCCGGGCACGAACCACACTCCGACCTCGGCAACGCCCTTGACGCATAGAATTGCCGTGTCCCGAGGCGACCCGGCAGGTGGAGGGGTCGTGCACGACCGGGCCGCCGCCGTCGTGGTGACCCTGCTGAATCAGCACCATCTCCCGGGTATCGCAGCCCTTGCCGAACGCGGGTTGCCCGATCCAGTGCTTCCAGTCATCACGGTTGTAGTGCGCGCCGGTGTCCTCGGGCGTGACCCGCAGCTTCGTGAGTTCGGTGGCCGCGTCGCCGGTCGACGAGGTAGGCGCTGCGTCCTGGGTGGAGGCGCCGGACGCGGTCGGCAGGTTGCAGCCGGCCACCAGCGCGAGCACTGCGGACGTGGCAACGACAAGACCACCGGCACGCCTACTGCCTGGTCGAACCTTCCTCACGGCGCTACACCTTTCACATCAGGACACACGGCTCACCCGCGTCAGCTCCCGCGGGTGGTGATGGCCCAGCTCACCGGTATTGGCGTGCTGGGCCATCGGGGGTGGTACAGGACAAAGCAGTTGGCCGAGATCATCGGAGATCTCGGTGAGCAAGGCACGCTCATCGAGGTCCCCGAACGGTGCGTGTCGCGCCGGAACCGTTGGGCACGAGGTGGGTTCAGTCGGCGATGCGCAGCCTCGAGGAGGCGGTGCGCAACGGCTCGCCCGGCGGAGCGACGGCCCGTACGCGCGCCGAGATCACGGAGCTGTTCGACAACCTCGAGCTCGTGCCGCCGGGCTTGGTCGAGCTGGTGGCCGGACGGTCCGCGGCTCAAGCTGCTCAACGTCGCCCAGCGGCTCTTCGCCGGTGGCGTCGCCCGCAAACTCTGAGGCTGGTCGGGGCCGGCGGCTCGACGCCAGTCCGCACCGCGCGGGCGCAGTCCAGCTCGTCACGGACCTCGGCCTTATCGTGCCGCTCCGAGAGTCAGCCACGTCTCGGCGTCGTCCCCCTGGGCGGTTTCAGATGTCGTTGGCGCGGGTATGGCGGGCGGCTTCAGCCAGCGGGATGACCGGAGACGCATGGCGAGGCGCTGCTCTCGGTGGCAGAGGCGCTGGAGCGGGCCGGCATGCAGCTACGCCCGCACCTCGGCCGGAGCCGATCCCCCTCGGTGGTGTCCACAGCGACGTTCAGCTCTGTTCGTCCTCCGTCTTGTGCCGGATGGACTCGCCTCCCTTGTGGTGGCCCTCGCGGTCGAACAGGCTCTCGAGGACCCGCTCCAGCTTGCGCACGGCGCCGTTGAACGCATCGGCCACCGAACCCGCGTGGTTTGTGACCGCGACGGGCTGGTGCCGGGCAGGCCGGGCTTCGATCACGCACCGCAGGTCTTCACCATCGGTGCCGGCGCCCATTTCGTCGCTCAGGTGGACGTCGAGCCGGGTGAGGTGGTCGCTGAACCGTGCCAGCTTCGACTCGAGCTCGGCCTGGAAGTACTGGATCAGCTTCTCATCACCGCTCAGGTTGCTGTCCGTGCTGATCTGGATCTGCATTGCGTGGTTCCTTTCTCCCGACCCTGCCGCGACTTTTACCGCCGCGTGGCCAGTGCTTTCGGTGCCCGGGCCGTGACATCGGCCAAGTCGCGGACCCCCACGTCGGTGTGTGCCGTCAGGGTGTTGCTTGGTGTTGTGGGGACTACTGCGCGGTCGTGGGGAAGAAGTCGGCCACGTTGCCGGCGTCGTCGAGAGCGGACACTCGTACAGGCGTGCCGGGTTCGAGGTCGTAGTCGCCAGCGCGGACCAGGAACGACGAGCTGCCGATCACATCGAGCACGTGGTGGACGTCGTCGTGGCGGGCGATCTCGCGCCAGGGGCCGTTGTCGGAGTCGCGGACGCTGATGGTGATCGTCCCGGCTCCGGCGGCGGTCTTGCTTTCAGCGCGGTCGCCTTCGAGGGCTGCCCGGGATCGGGCGGTGTCGTGGAAGTCGGGCACGAACCGCTCCTGGTCGTCGATCTTGCGTTTGTACCAATCCTGGGCGCCCTGTTTGGTCATGCCCAGCGCGTCACCGATCTTCGACCAGCTGTCCCCGGCCTCACGGGCGTCACGCATCACGTGCCAGCGGCCGCCGGCGATCATTTCGACGAGCCGGTGGCTGGCCTCCAGAGCTTGCAGCGGCGTGACCTCCGCACTCGCGGCCAGCTCGGGCTCCCACAATGCCTGGTTGGCGTCGTCGCGTTCGAGCATCTGCCGCACCAGGCGCCGGTGGAAGTAGGTGCTGCGCAACGCCATCCGCTCGCGCTCGTCTCCAGAGCGCACAACCTTGTCGACGTCGGTGTCGGGCGGCAAGTATCCAGCGTCGGTCAGTTTCAAGTACTCCATGCGTCAAGTGTGCTTGACGCTCCCATCGTCGTCAAGCCAACTTGACGTGCCACTCGGTGGGCGGCTTCGTCAAGCCACTACTACCGATATCTTGTGATATCGGTGCGTTCAGAAAAGTCGGACGGCCCTGAACATGCGAGAAGGCCCCGGCCGGCGCGACGACGAACCGTGGCCTTCTCCTGCCGTTCAGCGGGTGATCAGTACGACCATTCCCACCCGAGGGTGCTGTTCTGGAAGAAACCAGTGCTCTGGGTCACCTGGAGCTTGCCGCTCTTGTACGGCGTGGCAAACGCGATCTGCCCCGTGTACGTGCGGCCAGGCACGAACTGAAACGGCAGCTCCTTGACCGTCGTCACGCACATGTCCGTCTCGATCCGTCTCGGGACGCCGGTGCGGTCAGTGGTCCAGAACGAGAACGGATTGATCCTGCCGGGCAGGACCTTGAACGGGCTTAAGCGTTGCCCCGCGACCTTGTCGATGTAGGTCTTCACGGTGACGTCCAGGACGACCGTGTGCCTGCCGCCCGCCATGCGATGGCCGTCGGGGTCACACTCCGGGTCCACGCTGATCTTTGTGACCCAGAAGTCGGCCGCTTTGCTGCCGTCCCTGTTGTTGATTCCGGCTCGTTCCCCGACCTTCGTCGCCAGGTAGGTGGGCGTGCCGGTCGGCGGTGCGGCGTCGGCCGGCGGTGTGATGGGCACGATCTCGGCGTGCAAGTGGCCCGAGGCGGCGGGCGACGCGTGGGTGCCGCATGCGGTCAGGCCGAACGCGGCAACCGCCGTGGCGGCGAGCAGAAAGAAGCGGTTAGACATGTCGTGACCCCCTTGGCCGAACGTACTGGAGAAGGCTCCGATCGCTGCGAAGGGGACCGGCTTCTCATCGCCCGTCATCGGGGCCTGAACGACGGACTTGCGCGTTTACGCGCTCTGGACGATGAAGAGGAAGGCCCGGCCACGGGCTGAGACAGCAACGGACCCCTACCGGCTGGGTAAGGGTCCGTCGGGGGTCAAACCGCACCCTGTTCGGCAGTGTGCGGCCAGCTCACCGTGCAGGAGGCCGATCGCCTCGGTCGCAACCTGTTGGAGGGCCTGATCGTGCTGAACGACCTGTTCTCCCGCGGTATCGCGGTCAAGATCCTTGAGGGCATCGCCGCCGGCGAGCACACCGAACGCAACCTCATCCTGGACATGGCGCTGGCGTTGGCCGAGGACCGCCGCCGCGACATCGTCCGCAAAACCCGCAACGGCTTGGACGCCGCACGGGCACGCGGCCGGGTCGGCGGCCGCCCCCGCGTCGTCGACGCCGACAAACGCCGCATCATCCTCGCCCGCCACGCCGACGGCGAGTCAATCCGCACCATCGCCCGCGCCACCCAGCTCTCCGTCGGCACCGTCCACAACGTCCTCGCCGACCACCGCGCTGCCAACGACTGATCACTGCTGGTCAGACTTCGGCAAGGCCGGGCGGGTTCGGGCGGCTGACAGTAATGATCAGTCCACTATGATGGCCACTGACACAACAACCGGCAACTGCACAGTAGCCCCGGCTATGCCACGCCCGCCAAGTATGAGTCAGTCCACTACGCGACCGTTATCGAGAACCGCAGCTCGTATAAGCGGCAGCGAACCTAGGATGGTTCACGTTGACAACGAATGTGCCACCGTCATCACCATCATCAAAGCCGCGCCCCGTCCCGTCACACGCGACTCAAACTGATGGCTGGCCCGGCATCTCACACCGGCAAGTGCGGGCAAGCTTCACACGCCAGAACATCACCGTTTATCAGGCGTACTCACGGCAAATAGCCGACGTGGCAGTCGATTCTCAGACGTTCGTGACACCGTTCAAGCGCGGGAGGATGACCTGGATCAAGCCCTCGTTTCTCTGGATGATGTACCGGTCCGGGTGGGCGACCAAGCCTGGCCAGGAGCGCATCTTGAAAATCCAGATCACCAGGGACGGCTTCGAGTGGGCGCTCGCCCACGGTGTGCTTAGCAGCTACGAGCCCGGCACCTACGCCAGCCGGCAGCGGTGGGCGGAGCGCAAGCGCACCAGTCCGGTCCGCATCCAGTGGGACCCCGACAGATCAGTGACCCTTGCTCGGCTCGATCGACGTGCCATACAGATCGGGCTCTGCGGTGTTGCGGTCGACCGTTACCTCGACCAGTGGATCACTAATATCACGGACGTCACCCCCCTGGCTGCGCGAATCCGCGGCCATGTCAGCTCCGGCCGCTTGGACGCTGCCCAAGCCGAACTGCCTATCGACGCCGTCTACCCCCTGCCTACGCCTATTCTAGATCTAATCGGTGCCAGCGAACCTCAGTGCAGCAAGTTCTCCTCGTGAAAAACCTCAACGGCGCCGGCTGCCCGCAACAACCAGTCCAGGGCACCCAGGGCCGTCGGCCAACCCATGACCTCGATGGACACTCGGAGCGTGTCGTCCCGCCCTACCTTGGCGTCCCACCAGAACCACTGGCGCTCCGACGGCATAAGCCAATAGAGCCAATCCGCCAGAGTCCACCGACGTTCAGATTCCACCCTGGCCTTGTCAGCAGGCCCCAGAGTGCGCCACCAGGCCATCCAGCGCTCGGCATCCTCGCGCCGCATCTCCGGGCCGCATGCGGCAACAAACCAAGGCGGAAGGATGGACCTCCACTCCTCGACAGTCGGCCACCCTGGTCCGGAATGCTCCAGGACCTCGAGCAACACAGCACGGGATCGGCCGAGGACTTCAACGCCGCCAGCGCCGCCACGCGCGAGCACCTCGACGATGCCCACCCCGCCAGCCACCTCGCCTGGACGAGGGCCGTTCGTCAGATGCCGCCGCTCCTCGGGACCGATCACCACAACCCTCCGCTGCCCGGAATGATGTGGGCACGCAGATCATCGAACTTATCCGACCGAAGCCCAAACTGATCGACAGCCTTGTTTACATCCACCACAATCGGACTGCCGGGGAACTGCCGTGCCATCGACTCAGGAACTGATGCCGCGCGCAATTCATCGACATAAGACGTCGGCACCTGGAACGTCTTGATTTGCGTCGTCGGCGTCCTCACCTCACACTGCTCACCGGAGGACTCTACCCGCCTCCCGCAGCCCTCTGCCGTGACTGCCGTCAAACCTGCTATTCGAGAAATTCGATAAGTTTTCCATGAAGCTCGTGCCTTAGTCGGTCGAGCTCCGCATTCTCGGGCCGGGCACCGCGAGAATCTTGAAGGACGAGATCATTAAATGAATTCATACCTCCGTACAGCCGGAGCATCTCCCTAATTATACGCTGCCGAGCCGCAGCGTCATCCACGCTCCTCCTGAGCAAATTTTCATATCTCGAGAACGTCTGCTTCCACTCGCTCTCCATTGTCACATCAAGAACATCACGAATATCCGAGAGAACGGCATAAATATCTCTCTCTACGGATGCAGCGGCCAACTGTCTACCACCTCCACGCCCGGTATCTCCCAGGGCCTCCTGATAAATATTTGATCAGTGCCTCCCATGTACCACTCACCCTGGTTGGCAACTTCACCTTCGTAAATTCTAACCCCGGCCGGGATTTTGATCGCGTAGACGGTGTCGAGCGGTGCAGGAGTTCCGTCCGGCCAGGTCGGGGGGATGGCTTTGTCGATCCTCGTTTGCAGAGCGCTAACAGGGGGGCGCCGGGAGAAGTATTGGCCCAACTCACGACCCGCGACCCCGGCCCTGTAGAAGACCTGGTCATGTTCCAGATCGTAGGCCGTATACCTTGACCCGGTGAATGTAACAGCTGTTTCAGGATCCAGCTCTCCGCTAGGCAGGGTGCATTCCCAAGTCTGAGCTGATCGCGTCCCGTCCTCGCGTGCGAGTCCTCCGCTAGTGGTCTGTGTTTGAAGTGGTCTGACGGTTGGACTTCTTGAGGATCTCGTCGGCGGTTTTGGTCCAGATGAAGGGGTGGCAGCGTTCGTTCCAGCCGTCGATGAAGGCGCGGATCTTGGCGTTGAGGTCGTGGACGGAGCGGAAGCTGCCGCGGCGGATGGTTTGGCGTTCGATGATGCCGAACCAGACCTCGACCAGGTTGAGCCAGGAGCCTGAGGTCGGGGTGAAATGGACGTGGATTCGCGGGTTCGCCGCGAGCCAGTCGCGGATCTCGGGACGCTTGTGCGTGGCGTAGTTGTCCATCACCAGGTGTAGCTCGTCGTCGGGGTAGGCGCGGGCGAGCTGTTTGAGGAATACCAGGAACTCCTGGTGCCGGTGCCGCGGTTTGACTGCGCCAGTGACCTTGCCGGTGGCGATTTCCAGCGCGGCGAACAGGGTGGTGGTGCCGTGCCGGACATAGTCGTGGGTGCGCCGCTCGACCTGTCCAGGTTGCATCGGCAGCATTGGCTGGGTCCGGTCCAACGCTTGGACCTGGGACTTCTCGTCGACACAGAGCACGATCGCGTTCTCCGGCGGCGCCAGATACAACCCCACCACGTCGGTGACCTTGGCGACCAGCTCTGGGTCGGTGGAGAACTTGAACGTCTCGCTCCGCCAAGGCTGCACCCCGTAGTCCCGCCACGCGCGGGCCACCGTGCCGTTGCTGATCCGCAGCCGGGCGGCCAGCAGCCGGCTCGACCAGTGCGTCACGCCGAGCTTCTTCGGCGGCGGCTTCAGCGTGGCCGCAACGATCTCTCGATGGTCCACCAGCCGGGGCCGCCCCGAGCGCGCCTCGTCGTGCAGGCCGTCGATCCCACCACCCTCATAACGTTCCCGCCAGCCGATCACGGTCGGCCGCGACACCCCGACTCGTTCGGCGATCACACTGTTCGCCACACCCTCGGCGGCCAGCAGCACGATCCGCGCCCGCTGCGCCAGGCCCGCCCGCACCGACGAACTCCTGGTCAACGACAGCAACCGCTCACGATCACCATCACGAAGAGACAGCGCGGCAGCCGGTCGATTCGCCATACCGCATTCTGACACCCACCCAACCGTCAAACAACTAACGACACGCGACACTAGGTCAGCAGGGTCCCGCGACCACCCGCGCTGCAGATTGGTTTCTACCTGAAGTCACGAGACGCGACCGCGAGGCTCTTGGGGTCGAGCGGCGTGACCTGGTCGGCCGCGAGGGACACCGTGCCTTGCCCGACTTGGGCGATGCCGCGCACGAGCAGCGCTGGGCTGGTGAGCCCCAGAGGCTTGTCCAGATTAGACAGTGCCAGCTGGCGGCCCCCGACCTGCACGTTCAGCTTCTTCTCGGGCATCAGGCACACCCGCCGCCGCGGCCGGTGTCCGGGACTAAGGCTTCGCTGGGCACTCGATCCGGCCGCCATCCGCGCCACGCGGTGTGGCGGAGGCGGTGTTCGCGCGGGGTGAACTGGCGGTAGACGACCTCACCCACCAGCGTCGGGGCGACTCAGTGGACGCCGCTGGCCCGGTCGCGCGGCACCTTGTTCGCGAACGGGCTGGTCGCCCGGGCCAGCGGGTCGAGTTTGGCCTGGGCGTCGAGCAGGGCCTGGTGGGTGAAGCCGGTGCCGACGTCGCCGATGTAGAGCAAGTCGCCGGTGTCGCGGTCGTGCGCGCCGAGCAGCATTCCGCCCAAGAGTCCGGTTCGGCCGCCCTGGCCGCCGCGCCAGCCGCCGATTACCACCTCCTGGGTCTGGATCAGCGGGTGCTTCAACCACTCCGGGCTGCGCCGGCCGGGCCAGTACTTCGAGGTCCGGACCTTCACCACAAGGCCTTCGCAGCCTCCGCGCCGGACGACGACTGGGCGTCCCGCGCGCAGCCACGGCGTACGAATGGCTTCGCGAGCCGCAGCGCCCCTGACTGGTGGGGTAGGGAAGAGGTTCCGGACCTTCGGCGAAGTGGTGGTGAAACTAACGCCTACGGGAAGGAACCCCATGACAGAGGCAGCACCGTGACGGCGGCCCCGGTGACCGGCGTCGAGCCGTTCACCGAGGTGCACGACCGCTACTTCGCAGACATCTACCGGTACGTCGCCGGGCGGCTCGGCGCCCAGGCCGCGGAGGACATCGCCGCCGAGACGTTCCTCGTCGCCTTCGACCGCCGGAAGGCGTTCGACGCCGGCCGCGGCGACCTGCGGGCGTGGCTGTTCGGCATCGCGACCAACCTCGTCTCGCGCCACCGCCGCAAGGAGGCCCGGCACTACCGCGCACTCTCCCGGCTCGACGTCCCTGTGGCCGCCGAAAGCCACGAAAACCGCGTCGTCTCGGCCATCGCGGCCGGGCAGCTCGGCAAGGCACTGTCCCGGCTGTCCGCCGGCGAGCGTGACGTCCTGCTGCTGGTGGCCCTCGGCGAACTCGGTTACGCCGAAGTCGCCGAGGCGCTCGGCATCTCCCCGGGCACGGTCGGCTCCCGGCTGACGCGCGCCCGCAAGAAACTCACCCCTGTTCTCGCCCAGGAGGCGTCCGATGAATGACCTGCAGACCCTGCGGGCAGTGCTGCTGCCCACCGAACCGGCCCAGGAAGTCGTCGACCGGAGCCGGCACCGGCTGCAGAACCGGATGCTCGGCGCGCCACGGAGGCGACGCCGCCCGCTCGTGCTCGGCACCGGCCTCGCCGCCGCGGCCGCGGCCGCCATCGTGGTGGCGACCCTGCCCGGCGCTCCCGCGGAGGCCCCGCGGCCGCAGGCGGTGGCCCCCGTCGTCACCGGCCAGGACGTCCTGCTCGCGGCGGCCACCGTGGCCGCGAAGGCGCCGTCGGAAACCGGCACCTACTGGCACGTCGTGACGACGTCCCGGGATCTGACGTACGAGTCCTGGACCACGGCCGACGGTCACCAGTGGTTCCGCGGCGCGAAGTCCGGTGGCCGGGTCGTGCCGCTGGGCCAGTCGAACCCCTTCCGGCTGGGCGTCGTCGACGTGACCCTCGACCAGCTTCGAGCCCTGCCCACCGACCCGACGGCGCTGCGCGACTGGATCGCGGAGGCGCTGAAGCACAGCGACGCCCGGACGAGTGCGGGTCCGCTGACCGCGAGCGACCGGGAGCAGGCATTGCTGGAGTCGCTGGTTTCCCTCGTGTCGGCGCTGCCCGCGCCGCCGGGTGTGCGGGCCGCGGCGTTCCGTGCGATCGCCGCCTATCCGGGCGTCCGCGACCTCGGTGCCGTGCCCGGCGGGCGCGGGCTCGTGCTGCCCGGGGAGGAACGCCTGGTCGTCGCCCCGGCGACCGGGCGTGTCAACGGCACGTCGACGTTCGTGACCGCCGACGGCGCCGTGTACCACTTGGACGACCCGCGGGGGGCCGCGATCAGTGCCGAGTGGACGGACTCGCTGCCCAGGTGAGGGATCCGTCGAACTGATCGAGTCCACCACCCCCGTGGCATACAAGGTCGCGGGCGAACGCGAAGAAGCTGTCGACCCATTACGTCTCGCGCGGGAAACGTCGGGTTTAGACCCCGTCCGCTCTAGACCGAGGACGGGCGGGGTCGCCCCCCACGGGCAGCGAGTGCCGAGGAGGTGCGATCACCACGCTGCTGCATGCCCGGCACGGCTGGTCGTTGAGCGCGGTTCAGTGCGTGGGCAGGTCGAGTTCGGTGTGCCGGTCAGTGAGGGTCCGGGCGAGTTCGGCCAGTTTGATGTTGAGGTCCTGGGACGTGTGGCGGAGCAGGTCGAACGCCTCGTCGGCGGACACGCCACGGCGGGCCATGATGATGCCTTTGGCTTGTCCGATGACGTCGCGGCTCGCGATTGCCTTGCGGAGGTGGGCGACTTCCAGCTCGGCGCGGGTGACGGCGTCGGTCGTGGCCAGGGCCAGCGACGCGTGGGTCGCCAGCAGCAGGAGCGCGTCGCGGTCGGCTTTGTCCAGGCCGTTGGTGGTGCGGGAGTAGACGTTGAGCGCGCCGACCGACGGGCCTTGCGGGGGCCGGGGATCAGGGCGGTGGAGATGACGGCGTGGATGCCGAGTTCGGTGGCGGCCGGCGCCCAGCGTGGCCAGCGCGGCTCGTTGGCGAGGTCGGGTGCGACAGCGACGGCCGGCCCGGCGGGGTCCGCGGCTTCGACGCACGGTCCTTCGCGGAACCGGTACTGCAGGCGGTCTAGTTCGAGGGCGACCTCGTCGGTCTCCTCCGGGGTGTGGAAGGCGCCGTCGCGGCCGATCAGGGTGAAGCTCGCCAGATCGGCCGACGGGACCATGAGGGTGGTCGCCTCAAGGACCCGCCGCAGCACGTCGTCGACGGTCGGGGCGGTGAGCAGCCGGGCCGTCAGTTCGGCGAACTGCCCGGCCAGCAGGCCTGGGCCCTCAGCGTCCTGACAGTTGTCCTCGACGAACAGGGCCTTGTCGCGTTGCCATTCCTGCTCACTGCTCATGCCGGTCTTCCTGTCTGCGCACGGCGAAGACGGCCGGCTGTGCCGCCCCGCGGAAGCCAACGTTACGGCACGACCGAGCCCCGCCATCTCGTGAGACAGCGTCGTTCCCGCCATGACCGTCCGGTGAGCAGGCCGGGCCGGCCCGGGGCACCGCGCGGGCCGACCGGACCGGGGTTTTTACTACTGGCGCACGCCACCATGCCGGCTCGGTCATGCCGGGTCACCACGTCCCGCCGGGCGGCGTGGTCTGACCGTGGGTGTGGGATACAGATCAGGGCAGACGTGGCGCTGGCCGGCCTAGCCGGTGGCGTGGTCGCGGGGGAGTTGCCAGCACATGGTGACGACAGTGCCTTGAGTGGTCGGGGTGATCTCGGCGTGGTCGGCCAGCAAGCGGATCAGGGCCAGTCCTCGGCCGCGGAGCGGGTCGGGCTCGGGCTGGGGCCGCCAGCGGCCGCGGTCGGTGACGGTGGCGGTGACGCGCATGGCCTGGTCGTCGTGCCGGTGGTGCCGTCGGGGTAAGCGTGCTCGACGGCGTTGACCAGGGCCTCGTAGACGGCAAGCTCGAGATCGACCATCAGCTCTTGCGGCAGGCCGCGGCCCCGGGCCCAGGCGGCGAGAGCGTGGCGGAGGGTGGAGGTGTCCTCGATCCGGGCCGGCTGGCGCAGGTGCAGCACCGGGGGCGCCGGGGCATCGGCCGCGGCACGCGCCGGGAGCGCGCGGGTTTCTGGCGGTCTTCGCGGCTCAGCGATCTTGTCGGGGTGCACACCATGATGTACCCCCTCGGTGGCGTGGGCATGCAACTCCACCTTCGGCCGCGCCGCTGGCCTACGACGTCGCGCTCGCCAACGCCAAGAAGCTGTCCGGTCAATACGCGACCAGCCGGTACCGCTGATCGAATTGCGCGGCACGTGGAACTGCTCCGAATGCAGATAAGTGCGCCGCAGTTATGGCCGCGGCGCACTTACCTCCATACTTACGCGACTAGTTCTGCACGAGCCACCAGCGGAGTTCGCCACCACTGATCGTGACCTGCTCGCAAGAGACCGAAGCGCCCGGGTGCACGGTCTCGTAGATCGCCAGCGAGGCTTGGCACGCGTTCGGGTCGCTGTAGGTCGCGATTACCGTCGAGGCCGAGGCGATCGCGTTCCCACCGAGGACCAGCGCACCGGCGACCAGTCCCGTAGCGAGGGCCTTGCTGCTAAGTTTCACGTCTGTTCTCCCCTTTTCGCACGCGCTCGAATTGTCATCGGGCGAATCCGTGTTGATCTTGGCAACGGCGACGGAACATATCCAGCGTGTTCGTCGCCTCCCGAGAAGACAGGGAAACAGCATTGCCCTACCGGCCAAACTCCCGGCCCCACAAATCACGAAGATCCGCTTTACCCGAGGTCGCGGCGGGGCATCGGCTCCACGTAGCCGGGCACCACTGACCGGTCGCCTCGCGCGCGTGGCCATCGGACCTCCCCGGCTCGCCGGTGAGCCGGGTGGCCGGCGCCCGGCGGCATCTTGGCGCGAGCCTAACCCGGCACTCAGGCAGCCGCCGGGGGAAACGTGCAGGTCACCAGCCTGACGGGTGGTTCCCGGCCCGAACGACTCCATTTACGGTTGGTCGATGAGAGTGCGCCGGATGAGCGTGGCCGGCGGGTCCAGCGTGTGGCCGATCGGCCGGCTCCACTCGGTGACCGACTGCATGACTGCCCGGACCTGGTCGCCGGTGGGCGGTTCCGCGCCGGCGACGAGCCGTTCTCGCAGTGTGGTGATCCCGTCGGTCGCGTCCTCCAGCGTGACGGCCGAGGGCAGCGCGGCGGCCGCGAGCGCGCCCAGCGGTGGCGGATCGGCCAGCGCTGCGGCGACGGCGGTCCGCGTCTCGTGCACCACGCGGTAGGTTTCGTCGCGCATGGCTTGGTAGCCGGTCCGGTCGCCGTCGGGTGCCACCGTCGCCTGGAGGTACGCGACCACCTGCCGGGCTGTGGCCGCGAGATCGGCCTTGGCCGGCAGGGCATGACGGCCGGGCCACAGCAAGTAGCCGAAGACGAGCGCCACGGCGCAGCCCAGCAGCGTGTCGATGACACGCACGAGCGGGAACACGGTGTCCTCCACCGCGATGCACGCGCTGAGCAGGGCCGAGGCGGTCACACCGACGACGCTCAGCGCGTACAGCTTCGGGGCCGCGAGCACCGCGAAGCCGATGGACAGCGCGGCGACGAGCGCGACGGGCCAGCCTGAGCCGAACACCAGCAGAGCTACCACCGCGACGAGCGCGCCGCCCACCGTCCCGGCGATCCGGTTGACGGTGCGCACGAAAACCGTGCCGTACTCGGTCCGGACGACGACGGCCACCGTCAGGGGCAGCCAGTACGCGTGACCTTCGGGGTGCACCGCCCCGGCCAGCAGTGTCGCGATGCCCACGCACCATGCCAGCCGCACCCCGGCGAGCAGCACCGGCCGCCGGGCGAGCCCGCGCACCGCGATCGCCACCCGCCGGCGCCACGGGATCACGACCACCACGTCGTGGCCGGGATGCTCGCCCGCACGCACCGCACGGATAACCTCGGCCGGAGGAGTTCGCCCTTCGTGGTAGTACGTCGCGGCGCGCACCGCGGTCTCCTGCGCGGCGGCCAGGTCGACCAGCAGGTCCCGGTGCCGCCCCGGGACCGTCAGCCGGTGCCCGAGCACGGCGGCGTGCGCGGTGGCGCTGCAGGCCGCCAGTTCCACGCGCCGCCGGTGCGCCTGCTCGGTGCCGATGGCCGCGAGCAACTCCGCCGACGCGCGGAACACTTCGGCGATGGCGCGCCGCTCGTACCGGCGCGGGCCCAACAGCCACGGCACCAGGGCCGGCACCGCGACGATCGCCGTGCCAAGCAAGTACCAGCCCGCCTGCTGCCACCACGGCAGGGCCAGCCCGCTGAACTGCCCGAACGCCACCCCGATCACCGCCATCACCGCGCCGGCCGTGAACACCGGCCCGATCGCGCCGAACACCCCGCACACCAGCGCCACCGCGGCCGCCACCGCCACCTGCCCGGCAAGCGTGGCCGCCACCGCGCCCATCCCGAGCCCGAGCACGGCGCCGATCCCTTGACCCGCCAACGCGATCACACGCGTGCGGTACTCCCCCGCCGTCACGAACACCACCGCGCACGCCGCGCCGAAGTACATCACCCCGAGCACCGCAAAGCCCCCCGTCGCCGCCCCGACCGCCGCGCACACACCTACGGCCAGCACCGTGCGCAGTGCCGGGAGGACCGCCCAGCCCCGATCGGCCGGACGCAACGCCCGACGCACAGCTGCCCACGCTTCCGCAGCCACCACGTGCCTCACCTCCCCCAAACCGAAGGTGCAAACACGCTACGCGACTACATGGCGCACCATGGGCACGCAAGCCCGAGGTGCGTTTTGTTATGCCAGGCCGCTCAACTGCGCAAACGTGGTCCAGTCCTCAAGTGGGAGCGAAGCAAAGCCCCACGGCCTGCCGGCCTACCGCTTCGACAGTCTCGCCATTCCGCGGCGGCGCAACGCCGCGATCGCCAGCGACGAGGCGAGCGGCTCGGCCTCGACGTCGCGGCGCCACGCAGTCAGCAACCGCGTCAGCGGGTCCGGAGACGGGCTCGGGGAACGCACACCCCAGGTCGCCTGGTCTGAGCCATTCGGATTCCTTTTCTTAAGTGGGCGAGAAGGAGAGGGCATCAGAGTCTAGAAAATCGAGGTGGCACCTGAGCGACTGGAGTTGGCCGTTTGCACGCACGAGAAGGGACCACGACCGTGGCGGTTGATGCTCACTGCGGCTACCCGCGCTCGATCTCGTCGGACGCGCCCTCTCGCAGGGGGCGCCGACGAAGGGGAGGCCGTCGACCCAAGCTACCGATAACACCGCGCCCTCGCCGACACGACCCCTGACCAGCAGATTCAAGAGGCCGTTGCCCGTTTCGCTCATATCCCGGCGGCGCCCCGCCCCCAGGCGCGTGCCCCCCGGCCCGTCGGCGAGCTGTGTGCGCTCCCGGGGTCCGAGTGGAGCGGATGATGCGAGGCTCCTGATCTGGCGGCCGCTATCACCGCAGCCGTGATCGAGCGGGTGTGAACTTCGAGCTCACACTCGTACGCTCAACAACCACCGGGCCTCCCACGTATGTCGGATGGACCGAGCGGGCAGCCCCTGCGCGGCAACCCACGGATGTGCGTGCACGAGGCCCGGGCCGTGACCGTCTCATCCGAGGCAGTCACGCCATACCGTCCAGTCAGGAGACCGGGGTGCCCATCGACTCGACCGGCAAAATCTCCTTCGACCACATCTACGCCGAGCCCGATCCGCGTGCCTTCTTCGGCACGCTGAGCCAGGTCGGCTATCTCATTCCACAACTGGCCAAGCCCTACTTCAGCAAGCTGATCGAGGAATACCGCGCCGAACGCGGCGTCGCGGAACCGACGGTGCTCGACGTCGGCTGCTCCTATGGCGTCAACGCGGTCCTGCAACGGTGCGACGTGACGATGGACCAGCTCTACGACCACTACACGGGTCCGGATGTGCTCGCCCTCGACCACGAAGCACTGCTCGCGGCCGACCGTGGCTGGGTCCGCTCGCACGCGGGTACCGACGACATCCGCTTCATCGGTCTCGACAGCTCAGGTCCGGCGCTGGCCTATGCGCAATCGGCCGGCTTCATCGACGCCGCGATCCACGCGGACCTTGAGCAGGACGATCCGACGCCGGAGCAACAGGACCTGCTGGCCGGGGTCGACCTCGTCATCTCGACCGGCTGCGTCGGGTACGTCACGGACAAGACCATCGCCCGGATCGCGCACGGATCGCGGCCGTGGATGGCGCATTTTGTGCTGCGGATGTTCTCCTACGACCCGGTCGCGGCAAGCCTGGCCGAGCTGGGCTACCAGAGCGCCCGCGTCGACGGTGTGTTCCGGCAGCGAAGGTTCGCCTCGGCGCAGGAGCAGACCCAGATCCTGGACACGCTCTCGAGCGCGGGTATGGACCCGCAGGGCCTGGAGACCGACGGCTGGCTGTACGCCCAGCTGTACATCTCCCGCCCGGCCGGCGCGGCCACAGAGCTCGCCACCGTGATGAACGCCGTCGCGCCTAGTTCAGGCACCAGTCTCACAAAGTTCGCGGATCCGCCACAGATCCGCCAATGACCAAGGCCCGGCCTGCACCATGGGCAAACCGGGCCTCTTCGCAGTAGCGGGGACAGGATTTGAACCTGCGACCTCTGGGTTATGAGCCCAGCGAGCTACCGAGCTGCTCCACCCCGCGTCGTGTGCCGAAAGGCTACACGGCGGGTGTGGCGGCGGCGGACCCAGCCGTCCAGTTCGGCCGCGGTCTCCTGATCCGGTTACCTCCGCGTGGAAGGTCCGGACCATGGCGCGGCAGCGTAGGCGTTCAGCAAACGGTCGCCGACCACCGCGCCGCCAACGACTGATCACTGCTGGTCAGGCATATCCGCCCGATTTTCGACGGGTACTACGGGGACCGCTGGTCAGGGGCCTCCTCCGTTGGATCTTCCGCGAGATCTCCGAGAACTCCCTCTTGACGGCTAGCCGGGGGTGGGAGCACCTCGCCACGTCCACTGTGGAATATCCGGGGGCGGGCAGCGTTGCAAGTGATTGCCGGTGCGGTGGTGTCCCCGGGCTCCACCCACTGCCCTCCCGGACCGCCGAGTCTTCGGCCCCAGGTCGCGCCACTCGCCGAGAGGCGACCCCCGCGCCGGCCTCAAACCACCCCGCCCCGCTGCGCCCCCGCCCCACGGCAGCGCGGGGCGGGCTCATGTGCCACCTGCTCCTGCCGCCGGACTCCCGCTGCTTTGGTTTCGAGACACAACCATCGCGCAGCCGCGCGTGCACATTCGGGGCAGTCGCCCCCGAGGTTCCGGTTCTGTCGATGCCGGCGCATCGTGTGTCGCAGATCTCATACCTGCTGGGCGCTCGCACACCCGCATCACTCTGATCAGCGGGTCCTCGGCTTAGCGCTGCTTTTCGTTCCGATGTTCCTCAAACGCAGCGTCCCTCTCCGGGCTAAGACGGAATGTCCTTGATCGCTGACACGCTCACAGGTGGTCGGCTTCGCACGTGCTCCGCCGGGAGCTGAACCTGAAGGGTGGTGCCCTCTCCGGGCGGGCTGTGCAGTTCCAGGTGGCCGCCGAGCGCCTCGGCTCGATCCTTGAGGCCGGTGAGGCCGGTGCCGCGGGTGAGGTCGGCGCCGCCGCAGCCGTCGTCGCGGACGCGCACGTGCAGCGCGCCGTCACCGGCGGCCACCTGGACCTCGGCGGTGGTGGCGTGCGCGTGCTTGGCCGCGTTGGTCAGCGCCTCGGTCACCACGTAGTAGGCGGCAGTCTCGACCGGGTCGGTCAGCCGTCCCTTCACCCGGACATCCAGCTGGACGGGAACGGCGGAGCGGCGGGCGAGCGCCTTCAGCGCGGAACGCAGTCCGTGCTCGGCCAGGGTGGCCGGATGTAGACCCTGGGCGATCTCGCGTAGCTCCTCGAGCACCTCGACCAGCCCGGTGGCCACCTCGTCCAGTTGCCGCATCAGCTCACCGGCCCCGGTGGGCGCGGTCAGCTGCGCGGCTCGTAGCTGCAGGGCGAGGGAGACCAGGCGCTGCTGGGCGCCGTCGTGCAGGTTCCGCTCGATCCGGCGGCGGGTGGTGTCGGCGGTGGCCACGATCCGTGCCCGGGAGGCGGCCAGCTCTGTCTGGGCTTCGGCGTTGGCGATGGCGGTGGCGGCCAGTTCGGTGAACCCGGCCAGCCGCGTCTCGGTGTCCGAGGGTAGCGGCTCCTCTTGCGTGGATGACACGACGATGGCGCCCCACAAGCGGCCTCCCGTGCTGACCGGCACGCCGACAGCCGAGCGAACGCCCAGCTCGCTGGCGATTTCGCAGTCCGGGCCCGGAGCGCCGATGGCGCTGTCGATCCGCGCGGGACGGCCGGTCTGGAACACCAGCGTGTACGCGTTCCTCCCTCCGGGGGGCAGAAGGGTTCCGGCGGGGACGGCAGCGCCGGTGCTGCTCCACGTGGCGATCAACTTTGCGGCGCCGTCGGGGTCGTATCGGGTCATCCACGAGTGGTGGGCGCCCAGCAGCCGCCCGGCTTCTTCAGCGACCGCAGCAAACACCTCCTCCGGCGTGGCCGCCCGGGCCACGAGCGTCGCCACCCGCCGCAGCGCCGCCTGCTCGTCGGCGAACCAGCGCAGCTGCACCCGCGCCTGCGAGCTGGCGATCGCGGTCGCCACCAGCTCGGCGAACCCGGCCAGCCACGCCTCGGAGTCGGCCGGCAACGGTTCCCCTGGCCGGGATGCGACGACTATGGCACCCCACAGGCGGCCCTCGACGCTGACCGGCACGCCCACGGCTGCGCCGTAACCGAATTCGCGAGGGAGGTCGTCGGCGACGAGGCCCGAGGTGGCGGCGCTGTCGATCCGCGCGGGACGGCCGCTCTGGAACACCAGCGTGCGCACGTTCCGTCCCCCGAGGCCCAATCGGGTGCCGGTGAGGACGGCAGCACCGGTGCTGCTCCACGTGGCGACCACCGTTGCCGCGCCATCGGGGTCGTATCGGGTCATCCACGAGTGGTGGGCACCCAGCAGCCGCCCGGCTTCCTCTGCGACCGCGGCAAACACTTCCTCCGGCGTGGCCGCCCGGGCCACCAGCATCGCGACCCGCCGCAGCGCCGCCTGCTCCCTGGCGATCCGATCGCTTCGCTGAGTTCCCATCAGGCCTCCGCTCCGGTGGCAGCCACGCCGCTTCCTCACCAGACGCCCGCCAGCGCCCGCACGCTCCCAGCCAGAAGGGTGGCCAGGAAGCGTCCGGGTGAACATGCCCAGCCACCCACCGCTGCCGGCCAGATCTGGCCGCGCCGATCACCTCGCCACAATGGGCCTGACCAGCGGCGATTACTCCAACATAACCCCGGTCTGCCAGGGTGGGAAGTTGCGGCCGCGAGCACCCGGTACGCCCGATGTAGAGGATCGCGTCCATCAGTGCGCGGCGGGATGCTTCTCCGGCGGACACCCGGTCCTCACCTGCCGGGCTGGTGGCTGGTGGTCGTACATCTTCCGCTTCAGCAACCGTGCTCGGCGGTCGCTCTCGGTCTCGCCCTCGAGCCGCGGCGGCAGCATCGGAAACCCACCGGCCCACCGTGTTCCGCTGCTCGTACATCGTCGACGTCACGCCCGCACCTTCGACTCCGAGGCGAGAGCACCGGCGGCGGCGTCGGCATCGGCGTGCTGGCCGTCGACGCGGGCCACGATCTTCGCCCACAGCTCGTCGACGTCGGCCGGCCCAACCCCGGCTATCAGCTTCTTGTACGACGCGTTAGCCGGCGTCGCGAGGGCCTGCTTGCGTGCTCCTCGGACGGCACACCCATGGCGCTGCGGCCGACACCGGCGAGCCAGTACGTCAGCGTCGACACCGCTCCGCCTCCGTGTTGTTCGTGATCGCCATGTCCTGCTCCGTTTCATCTGGGATTTCTTCATGCACCGAGCACCGTCGAAGCCGGGGGTCTGGTGGCCGCTGTCGCCCACGGCCTCAGCGGGTTGCGCGGTGAACAGGACGCCAGGGCAGCCCCGCTCGGGAGGACCGTTCATCCACATCGCGTCGTCTTCGCTGTGCGGTGCGGCGACGAGGTACCAAGTGCCCGGGACCGGCCGGGCCGCGGCGACGTTCGCACCGAACCATCGCTTGATCGCGTATCCGCGAGCTCCTGCGCCCGCTCGACGTTGTCGGTGCCCATCACGATCACGCCCCGGTCCGCGTCGAGCAGGCCCTCGTTGTTCCACTGGTGGTCCGAGAGGCCCGTCCACGTAGCAGCTGCCCACGTGCGTTTGGATCGGCGGTAGCAGACCCCTCATCCGCGCCTCCAGGTCCCTGCAGACGCCGTCACCGGGTTGCCGCCCGGTGCGGGCGCGGGCGGCGCGCAGCGAGTGAGCCGCGTCTTCGAGATGCCGGACGACGTCCTGGGCGTCGCCTTCGAGGTACTCGACGTGCCCCTCGTCCAGCTCGCCGGCGGCGCGGCGGGCGTAGCCGCCGCGGACAACGCGGTGTCGATGTCGGAGCTCACCGCCACGACAGCGTCGTCGACCAGCGCTTCCTGGTCGGCGATGTCGCAGGCCTGCCGCCAGGTCTCGGCGGCGAACTCGCCGCGTCCCCGCTCCAGCTCGCCGTGGAGCGCGTTGCGGACGCGGGAGTCCTCGTACTTGGTGATCAGCTCGGCGACGGCGTAGACACCCTCGGCGGCCACCGCACGAAGATCGATGACTGCGGCCTTGATGGTCTCGTCGACGGTCTCTTCCGCCTGGTTGCCCCGCGCCGCTCCACCTCGTCGGCTATCGCGTTGCGGACGCGGGGGTCGTCGTACGCGACCTCGCCGGGTTCGTTGCTGTCGTCCCCCTGCTGGAGACTCATCGCCTTTCTCATTCGTATTCTCATATCTATCGTATGTCGATCTAATGCCGTTGAAAACGCGACGTGTGCGAGTAAGATCGCAGGTCAGCAGCCTACGAGACGGGATCTACCGGAACCCATTGGTCGCCTTGGCGTTGCCACAAGCCAGGGCGGTCGGGGTCGTTGTCGGTCAGGTTGAGTGTCGGTCAGGTTGAGCACTGCGCCGATCGGTGCGCCGCTGTCAGAAAGAGCCTCCCTCAGTCGGCTGGTTGGGGTCGTAGGAGGGTGACTGCTGGCTTCCGTGGGGCGCGCAGCCCTGCCCGCCCGAGTTCTGGCAGACCATCCTCGCCTCTTGGGTCGCTCGGTCCCCGGTATTACCCCAGCCGGTTCCCCACGGTCCGGACGGCTCTCCGGGGTTGAACGAACCGTCTCCCGCTATCGCCACCGAGCCGTTGTGCACCCAGGCCCCGCCCTGACAGTCGTTCTGGTAGTTGGGGTAGCTGCCGGCGAATTGCCGACAGAGACTCAAGGCCAAGGATGTGGCCTCAGCCTGCGTGTTTCCCGCGACAAATTCGGGCTGGCTGACCGACGGGGCGAACGACACGGCCACGTAGGCTTGGTTCTGGGCTTGCGCCGGAGCCGCATTGACGAGCCCTACAGCGCCGAAGATGCTCAAGGTGGCGACAGCCACCCGAATCGCGTGATGTGACTTCATCCTGCCACCTCCCGGTGGTTGCATTTTTGGCCAGATTAAGCCTGAGCCAGGGGCGTGACCAGGGCTTTCGGGTCCGGTTTGGACGCTGGCTTTTTTCTCGTGCTGGTGCGGACAAAAACGGGTTGGGAGGAGGGGGCTCGGCGGGTGGAGTCGGTCCACAGCCCGGCTCCGGCGCGGCATGACCCGGTTGGCCCCCGACCCTGCCGTTTTCCGACGGTGCTTCCCCGCTTGTCCGCCGCGGACGTGACACGCGGCGGCTGCTGCTTTCCCCATGGCCAGCAGCGACGTCGCTCGCTGGTGCTGCTGGAACGCCGTCTCGCGGTTCCAGGCGGGCACGTAGACAGCCCAGGGGTTCGGTGTTGGAGGGGCGAGGCGCAGCCCGGCTGTGAAGCCCTGGTGGCCGGCTCCGGCGAGCAGCTCCGCGGTCACCGCAACCACCCGTCGCCTCCAGTCCTCTCCTGACGGTCGATGCCGTCCAGCAGACGTTCCCGGAAAGTCCCACGGCACGACCTGCTTCCAAGACAACCCCTACCTGGGCGGGCCTTCATAGAAGACCGGATGATGACCAAGAAAGGCGGCATCCCAGACACCAGCTTGTCGCGCCGGCTCCTCGAGCTGGCGGAGGATTTCCCGGGCCTCTTGGTCCCAATCGGGACCATGCATCAGGAGGTACCGGGCATAGCAAAGCCTGGAGCGCACATCGTTGACCCCGATCGCGAAGAGTCTTTCGTATGTCGCCTTGACCACAGCCACCGGGAGACTGAGCCCGACCAGATTCACCCGGCAGCCGTGCCCGTTCTGCGGCACGCCAGTCGACTCGGCCGGCCCGCCGGACCAGAAAGCATCACGATCCGCCGGCCGACGGCGACTTCCTCGTCTGCTTCGCCTGAACCGAGCCCGCGATCTACCAAACCGGGCCCTTCGGCGTGTCCCTGCGCAAACCGACACCCGCGGAGCTGGCCGAGTTCGCCGTCGACCACGGCCACCACGCCGAACGGCTCCGCCGCTTCCTCAACGACCGGCCCGATCGATGATCGTCAACCCTGGTGACGTGATGTACACCGTCGGGACTGCCTGCACGGCTCGACCGTCTTCCGTGCGTGCAGTGCCATGTTCCGCGCTCAGCCCGAGGTCGTCGACGTAATGGTGGTTTCAGTCGTCGTCTTGGACGTCTCCGCCGAGGATTCGGTGGTCTTGGGCGAGGAGGATTTGGTGGTCTTGGGAGAGATCTCCCTCTCGGGGGGGTCGATGTTCACGTGCTGGCCGGTTTTCGTCTGGCTCGCGAACTTCTCGCAGGTGCTCTGGTCCCCGCCGCACGTCAGCCGGCCATTCATGCTCAGGCTTCCTTTTCGGGACTGGTCAACCCACGTGATGCCGACCGAGCACGGCAGCGCCTCTGCGGTGAACGTGAACGATGTGCAGGCCGGTTTCTCGCCGCACCCTTCGCTACCAGACACCACGTCGGAGGGGCCGACGCTGATAGTGGTCACCACGACTTCGACCCCATCGGGGATCGCCGGATTGCCCAGCCAGCTCACGCTCAGGCATTCCATCGTCCCGCTCTCGCCCTGGGCCACCCCGATGGGCAGACCCGCGAGCTGCACGGAGCCACCCTGCCCTGGCGGCAGCGGCACTTCGGGCCCCGTGCTCTCCATCCCGGGGCTCGAGTCCGTGGTCTCAGGTCTCGAGTTCGTGGTCTCGGTGTCGCCAGAACCCAACCCGCCCGAGCCCATGCCTCCGCACGCGGTCGCCAGCACCAGTAAAACGGCACCCACCAAGGCGCCGATCCAATGACGTAGTGACATGGCACCCACCTCTCACCCACGGTAAGTCGGGCGGAGCAGGGCGAAAACACCGCGCGAGGACACAGAACGGTCACGAGGTTGCGGTCAGCAGCGGGAGCCTCCAGAGCGTCTACGAACGGCCGCCGCGCGCCTCCCCCCGACTGTGCGGCGGCCGTTTCGTGCATCTACATCGCCAGCGTCGCGGCCGCGTCGAGCATGTGCCGGCAGTACAACGGCTCCCCAACCGCCGGCAGCGGTAGCCGGCCGCCGAACCCGCGCGCCTCGCGGGTGTCCTCGATCAGCGTGGTTGTCCTCGTGTACCCGGTGCCCTGCTGGGCCGCGCGCAGCGCCCGTACCCGTCGATCGCCGCGCACTCAGTGCGGCCCATCGGTGGACCAGTCCACCCGCGAGAACGCGGCCAGGGCGAGGATGCGTCCGTAGCCGCGGCCGCGGTGCCCGTCGTCGACTTGGACGTGCTCGAGCACGCCGGTCCAGTCGCGAGGGCACACCGCCAGCTCGGGGATGCCGACCGCGACGCCGTCCAGGTGCAGCTCGATCCGGCCCGGCCGGCACGCTCGGCGGCACCGCGACCGGCTCCAGCCCTGCTCGTTTCGCCTCGTCCTCGCCGAGCTGCTCGTAAGCCGGGTCGATGACCGCCCACTGGTGGTCGTCGATGTGCCCCTCGTCGCGGCGACGGAGGCAGATGAGCGCGTGCAGGCGCAGCGCCACGATCCACGAGAACGTACCCGAGTCAGGCACAGGGTGCCGGCGCGGGCAGTGGCCCGGCGTGTGGACCGTGCGCGTTCCGCACGTGCCGCAACGCCGGCCGCACCGGAAGATCCGTGCTGCCGTACTCACCACGCGGACGTCGAGCCTCGAACGCGAGTCTACGGCGGAGGTGGGGCGAGGGCGCTGAGCGTTGGTCAGCTGGCCTTTCCTTCGCTCTTGGCCTCGGATTCGGCCGGCAGCGACAGCTGACTCTGGTGGAAGCGCACCCGCTTCGCGAACTCCGGGCAACCAGCGTCGATCAGCGGCCGCGCCAGGTCAGCACGCCCTGTCTTGCGGCCGCGCCAGTAGAGAGTTTGCTCGAGAGTCACCCGCCGCACGACCTCCGGCATGTTCTCCTCGATGAGCAGGAAGAAGTCATCGGGAAGAAACACCTCGTACGGCAGGTCGTCGGCGGCCTCCTCGTCGACGGAGAAGCCGCCGTCGTCGCTGAGCAGGATGTCGGCATCGCATGCCACGGCTGCGGCGTGAACGTGCTGGTCGTTGCGGTCGGTACCCGGGAATGAGCCGTCGACGGTGAAGTCCTCAACGCGCCCGCCCTCAAAGGTGGCCACGATGCGGTCGCGGATCTGTGTGAGCTTGGCGCCGTCCCACGCGGGGTGCTTCTTCAGCAGGTGGTAGGTCGCCTCGCTGAGGACATGCTCGGTCCAGTAGACGATGAAGATCTCGCCGTCCATCACCTCAGGCCCGTACTTGCGCAGCAAACAGAGCCAGTCGCGCAGGGTGCGTGAGTACAACACGTTCGCGTCGACGAACACTCTTGCGACAGTCACCACGCAAGATTAGTCACCGCCCCGGCACCTGCACGGTGGTCCGTGCAGGTGAAGCCGGACCGGTCCGACCACGGTCGTGGATCAGTCTTCTTCTTCCAAGGCGCGCAGTTCGTCGAACGCTGCGATCTGGCGCTGCCGGCGGGCTCGTTGCTCGGCTAGCACGTCGCTGGTGCGAACTCTTGTGTGTGTGCCGACCTTGTGTGCTGGGATCTCGTCCGCCTTGATCTTGCGCATCAGGGTGGGGCGAGAGATCCCGAGCAGCTTCGCGGCTGCTGTGGTTGTCAGCTCTTCCGGCATCGCGTTGACGGTGACGGTGTGCCCTGCCGCAACGGCCTGGACCACCTGCGCGATGATCGCGGACAGCTCGGCGGGAACCTCGCCGGCCGATTCGGCGCTGAACCGCGCACCAGTGATCGGCAGCTTCTTGGCCAGTTCCTTCGCCTGGCGCTGGTCGCGCTCGTCCGCCATCAGTACGTCACGGTCGCTCGTGCCCGCCAGCGTCGTTGACACTGTCATCACTCCTCATCCACGAATCTACAGATGCAACCGCACATGCGTACACTTGTATCTGCAATCTCTGTACACATAAAAACACGTTCGGACCCACAAATCAAACGACCAGTGTGTACGTCACACCGACCTTCAACTGGTACTTCGCTCCTGCGCCGCAGGTCAGCGAGGTCGCCGATGGACCTCGCTCAACCGGGTGTGACGACGACCCCGACGCCCGACAACGACCCGCGCCCACGCAGCCGCCGTACGCGCGATCGCCGACACCGTCCACCCGCACGCGGCGCGGCACCTCTGCGCCATCGCCGCCGAAGCCCACGGCATCCCCATCCGCCAGATCTCTCGCAAGGAGCCGACGGCGACGGCGAGGCCAAGCCACCCGGTGGACGCGCCCCGTCACCGTAAGCCTGCCCAGCGCCGTAGGGCTGGGCAGGCTTCCCACGAGCCGGGCGCAGTGATCCTCACAAGGGGCGGCGAGCCTGCCGTCGGGATGCTCCGGCGTTCCCTGCCTCTCTGCCTAAGGTTCCCTTACAGAGATCGTGATAGCCCACTACGCGGCGTCCGCCTAGAGGGTTCAAGAACGGGTTCCACGGTCGGAGTCGCCTGCTCGTACGGGATCCATGCGGTCCGTACCTCGCGGGTTCGGGCATCACGCAGGAAGGTGCCGTGGCCCATGGGCTGGGTCGACAGTCGCGCGGAGCGCCACTTGCCTTGCCCGCTCATCAGCAGCGCCGCGGTCCCGGTTGTCTCCAGCGCCGTCAGCAGCGGGTCGGAGGCCGAGTCCGTCGGTTCGGCGGCCACGACCAGGTGCAGAGCGATCTCATGAGCCCGAGGGAGCAGCTCGAGGAACGGCAGGAGCGGATTGTCCGGGCCCCGGATGGAGTCGTAATCGTCCACCACGACAAACAACTCCGGCCCGCCCCATTGGCCGCCCTCGCGCTTGCGCATCGCTGAGATCATCTCGGACACGATTGCGCTCAGCTGTGTCGAGTGCACTCCATACCCGAGCAAGTACTGCTCGGGCAGGAAGCCCAGCAGAGTTCGATGGAAGTCGACCAGCGCGAACACCAGCTCCTTGGGTGAGTACCGCTCAGTCAGCCCGCCTGCGATGCCACGCAGCACGTTGGTCTTGCCCACACCGGCATCCCCAAGGACCACGAAGTGCTGGTCAGTGTAGAAGTCGGCGTACACGGGGACGGGCTCATCCGCCGCGTAGCCGATGGGCACCCAACGCGGGTTCGGCTGCAGGTCCGCGCGTGGCAAGTGTCGTCGATGCAGCAGCTTCACCTGGGAGGTAGGTTCCGGCACGAGCGCCACGTTCCTTGCCAGCGCCAGTTTCTCGGCGGTTTCGGTGTTGCGCTGTTGGGGCTTTGGCAGGCCCGCCGCGGCATGCGCCTGCAACAGAATGCGGTAGATCTCGCTGAGGGTGACGACTTCGCCGCCACCGGGGATGCCGCGGCGCAGCAGCGCGAGTAGCTCACCGGTGAATGCAGTGTGCTCTGCCCCGACCGGGGCGACCGACGTGCGGTTCGCTGGCGCCGACGTCAGCGTGTATGTCCCTGAGATCTCGATCTGGGATGCGCCGGCCGAGCCGGGGTCTGCCATGGCTTCGATAGCGCGGCCGGAGAAGCAGCAATCAAGGAGCAGCACCCGGTTCCGCGCAGGACTCGCGAGGATCGCCCGGCGCACCCACTCGAAGGGCAGTGACGTGAACATGGGGTGATCCGGGTTCGTGCCCCGCAGTCCCAAGTACAGCTCGCCACGCTCGTCGAGCAGGCCGTGCCCGGCGTAGTACACGACCAGCGTGTCGTGGGCGGCTGCCGCCGATTCGGCAAGCGTGACGCCCAGCCGACCGGGGTCGTTGGAGTCACTAATCGTCGTGCAGTTCCCCGGTAGCCGGCCGCCGATGGCGGGATCGGTCAGCACGGACAGCAGCGCGGTGAGGTTGTTCTCCACCGCAGGCAGGTCGTGCAATCGGGAATCGTTGTAGGCCGCCGTGCCGATCAGGATGACCTGGGTCCCGTCCGGTTCCGGTAGCTGCGGGCCCTCGATCATGCCGGGTCGTCTGGTCGAGAACCTGGCGCAGTAGCACCTCGACGTCCTTGACGTTTTCCGCGCGCACCACGACTTTCCGGCCGTGCTCGTCCGCGGCCACCTCGATCTGTACGGTGGCCCGTCGGGACTTGCCCAGCCAGATCGGCAACGCTGTGGCGAGTGTTGCGATGGCCCCGCCGCTGCCGAGCGCCACCACGATGGCGTCGGCGATCCCGCCCATCTCGCCCGGCGCCGGCACGGGCCGGGCCAAGCTGACACGACCGCGCAGGTCGTCCTCGTGTGAGAGCCAGTCGTACAACGAGACCAGCGCGTCGGGCGCGCCGTCCGGGATCAGTCGCAGCTGCATCGGTGTCCTCCCCCTGGGTGCGGGTGAAATGTTAGCCTCCCCCACACCCCGGAAGCCCTCGATCCAGCAGGTCGCCGCCAACTGCCGGCGCGCTCGCCTATCGAGGGTTGGTGGGGCCAAGAAGGCCTTCGCAGCCTCGGGCCGACCATTCCCCTTTGCGCGGTGACCGACCTGCGGCGTATCCGGGTTTGGGGTCTCTGGGTGGTTCACACCAGGAGTTGTGTGCTGTCTGGCTGTTGACAGCGGAAATAGGGGAGCGGGCATGACCGAGGACGAGCAGGCGTCGAAGAAGTGCTTCCGCTGCCAGAAGTCCGAACCCGGCGAGGGTGGCGTGCTGTGTCCGGGCTGCAAGGCCGCGATCGAGACCTACGACCAGCCCTGCCCCGACTGCGGCGGCCCCGGGGAACTGGAATGGCGCCGCACCCCCGACGTCGACCACCTCGCCGCCCGCGTCACCACCAAACTCCGCTGGACAGACCGTCCCGGCCCGGACTGAACAGATCGGCCTTTCCTGCCGTCATCCTGTGGCGCAGGCTGGACTCCATGGCCGCTGCGAGACCGGCGCGCCGGCGTTGTGCGCAGGGCGACCGCGGCGACCTCGTTGCGATCACGCCGTCGTCGCCGGCCAGCGGCCGGCGACGACGGCGTGATCCCGAACCGAGCCGGCGCCCGATCGCGCACCCGCTCGGTTCGTCACATGCGGGTGAAGATCTTCTCGGCTTCGAAGCGCGAGACCGGCTGGCGGGAAACGCGCGTTTCGTCCGGATATCCGAGCGCCATAAGCAGCGTCGTGGTGAAGTCGGTATCGGTGAGGCCGAACGCTTCGTCGATCGCTGCACGGTCGAATCCTTCGAACGGGGTGGCGTCGACTCCGAGAGAAGCGGCGGCCATCATGGTCGCGCCGACCACGAGATAGGTGTTCTTCTCCAGCCAGTGCAGCACGTCGCCGCCATAGTTCTCCGACTGGATCTTCACGAAGCCGGCCGCTCCAGCCTCCCATCCCGCCTGGATCTCCGGGTCCGCGAAGCGACCGTCTGCGCGCTCCTTCGCGAAGATCTCCTCCAAGTGCTCGCCGGGAATCGTCTTGCGGGTCGTGAACACGATCGCGTGCGAGGCGTTGCGGACCTTCTCCTGGTTGTCCTCGAAGCGGCCGACGAGAGCGTCCGCGAGCTTGTCCTTGCCGGCCTGTGTCTCCAGCACAAAGAAGTGGATCGGCTGGATGTTGATCGTCGTCGGCGAGGTGCGCAGGTAGCGCAGCAGAAGCTCGAAGGTCTCCTCCGGGATCTTCTTGTTCGGGTCGAAGTAGCGGGTGAGGTGCTTGGTGATCAGATTCTCGAGGTCCATGCTCGGCCTTCGTTTCATTGACGCAGAGATCGGGTAAAAGTGCGGGTTTCGGCTCGTTGGGGTCAGTCAGTGCGTGGTGAACGTGCTGTCATCGGGGTGACCCTGCGTGACGGTTGACTCGGTCACGACCTCGCTGGTCCCGCGCCCGGCACCGGGATGTCGACGGTGGTGTCGTTGACGTTGTTGAGGTAGTTCGTGAGCAGCGTGACGACCACGACGGTGACGATCGCCTGGATCTCGGGGTCGGTGTACCCGGCCTCGCGGACCGCGGCGATGTCCTCGTCGCCCACCTGACCGCGGGTCTCGATCACCTGCTGGGAGAAGCGAGCGACGGCGGCACGCTTGGGATCGGTGGAGCCGCCCTTACGGGCCAGCTCGATCTCCTCGGTGGACATGCCCCCGAGGTTCGCCGAAATGTATCCGTGCAGCGCCGAGCAGTAGTCGCAGTCGTTGGAGTGGGACGTGGCCAGCGCGATCGTGTGGCGAGTCTTCGCATCGAGGAGCTTCGCGATGCTGCCCTGCAGCCCCATCACAATCTCGAGGACGGTCGGGTTGGCGGCGAGCGTGGTGAACATGCCCGGAGCGAATCCGAACTGCTTGGCGATGGCGTCAAGCGTGCCCTGCGTCTTGGCATCGATGTCTGTGAGCTCGGGCGTGGCGAGACGAGACATGGTGGTGATCCTCCGGACGGTGTCATTCTGGGCTGTTCAGCCCACTTCCGGAAGTGAACACCATCGGAGAATGGGCTGTCAAGCCCAATTTTTGGTAGGGTGGAGGCCATGAAGACGGACCCGGGACCTCGGCAGACCCACAAGCTCACCGGCAAGGGGCAGGCGACGCGCGCCCGCATCCTCGAGCACGCGGCCGATCTCATCTACACCCAAGGCGTCCACGCGACGAACAACGAGCAGCTTCGCCGCGTCGCGGGGGTGAGCGGCTCCCAGCTCAACCACTACTTCCCGAACAAGGAGAGCCTCGTCCTCGCCGTCATCGACTGGCAGGCAGACGGTGTCCTCGCCTTCCACCGCAGCGACAAGTTCGACGGCTTCGACACCATCGACGCGTTTCGGGAGTGGGCGGACTTCTACGTCGCCCACGGCCGTCCATTCCAGGACGGCTGCAGCCTCGGATCGCTCGCGAGCGAGATCGTCAAGACCGACCTCGACGTTCACCAGCAACTCGCCGCCACGTTCGAGCAGTGGAGCGACATCTTCCGCGATGGACTCGAGCGGATGCAGCGACTCGGCCGCCTCGACGCTGCGGCCGATCCCACCCGGCTCGCGCAGGCACTCCTCGCCGCGTATCAGGGCGGCATGCTCCTCGCCCAGATCGCCCGGGACATCACGCCGCTGCGAAACGCCCTATACGCCGCAGTCGACTACGTCGAGACCTTCGCGACGCCGCCCGACGCCGCCAGCTAGCGAGCGCGGTAACCGAGCACTCGGTCCTCTCCGGCGCCGAGCAGGCCCAGGCCACGAACGCAATGCTCGACGTACTCGGCATGGTCTGGTTGTGCCGAGTCCGCAAAACCCGCACCACGTCCCGTCACCCCGACAGCATCGAGATCACCGTGGTCATCGACGCCATCGCCAACGTCGGCGACTACGTCGAAACCGAGATCATGGCCATCGGCAGCCGCCGCGACGGTGCTGCTGGGCCAAGCGGAGCGGGAGCTCGGCCTGGCCGATCTCCCGGTCGTGCCCGCACTGGGACCTGGTCCTGCAGCCCGAAAACACCGGCGTAGGCCGGAGGCGATCGCCTCGTGCTCGGACTGGTCGACGGTGAGTACGTACTTGGTTTTGGGGGCCGCCCGAGGCCTACTACGTTCGCGCCGGACGCCAAAAGCGGACGGCCCGCCGGGGTCGGGGGATCCGGCGGGCCGTCCTGGTGGTGTGCGCTGTCTGCGGGTCAGCCGTCGCCGTCGAGGCCGGGGAGGTAGGCGCCGGGGACCTGGGCTGGGGCGTAGAGCTTGGTGTCGCCGGGGTAGGGCTTGGTCCATCCGGTTGCTTCGTACCAGCTGAAGCGGCTCATCTGCTCCGGCGGTGCGCTGTCGACCTTGGAGTTGTCCCCGACGAACGGCTGCGACGCCTTCCACGTCTGCCATTGCGCGGCTACGTTCCGCGCCCCGGCGGGGACCGCCGCTGTGGTCGGCGCGGGTGCTGCGGTCGGGTTCTGCGCCGCGGGGGTGTCGGCGCCGCACGAGGGCGGGGTGGACAGACCCAGGGTCAGCGACGTGCGGTTGGGCACGACGGTGAACGGCGTGTAGTCGGGCGTAGTGGTGAACGCCGAGCTCATCGGGCTGGCCGCGGCGTCCATCTGGTTGAGGGGGTGGATGCCGAGGATCTGCTCGATGGTGCGGATCATGGTGGCCTGGGTGTAGTAGTGGCTGTCCACCACGCTGTGCTGGGCCCAGGGGCTGATGATCTGGACCGGGGCCCGGTGCCCGTCGACGTGGTCGATGCCGGCCTGGGAGTCGTCCTCGACCACGAAGATCGCGGACTGATTCCAGTACTTGCTGTGCGAGACGGTGTCGATCAGCTTGCCGACTGCCAGGTCGTTGTCCGCGACTTGGGCGGGCCCGGTGACCGGGCCGCCGGTGTGGTCGTCGGGCAGCCACATCATGTTCAGGTTTGCCGGACCGTTCTTCTCGAAGTCCTGCTTCCAGATCTGGTACCGGTAGTTGTCCGGGATGGCCAGGTCGCCGCCGGGGAAGGCGTGGACCGAGATGTCGTTGAGCGAGGGGATGTCCACGTTCGAGTACATCGGGTACGCGGTGGTTGCTGTGGGGTCGGCCGCCAT
Source organism: Amycolatopsis sp. FDAARGOS 1241 (assembly GCF_016889705.1). Lineage (NCBI taxonomy): Bacteria > Bacillati > Actinomycetota > Actinomycetes > Pseudonocardiales > Pseudonocardiaceae > Amycolatopsis > Amycolatopsis sp. FDAARGOS 1241. The sequence continues at coordinate 3,103,974 of NZ_CP069526.1, read as the reverse complement.
GTTTTTGCTGTCGCAGTACAGGTTCTGCCAGGTCGCCGCGGCCGGCTTGTTGTTGGACTGCATCTGGTACTCGCCGAAGTCTCGGGCCGTCTTGCCGGCCGCCTCGGCGGCGGTCCAGATGTACCCGGAGGCCTGGTGGCCCAGCACATCGTTGTAGCTGTCGTAGCTGCGCTGGTACTCCCCGGCGGTCGACTCGGTGTACTCCGGGTCGTCGGCCTGCATCAGCCAGCTGTGCCCCTCGGCCGAGTTCGTGGCCGGGTCGTAGAAGTTGTCGTAGAGCCCGAACTGCGCGGCCAGCGCGTGCTGGTTCGGCGTCACGTTCGCGCCGTAGGCGGTCAGTGTCGGGTCGCCGTTGCCCGCGGGGATGTCGCCGTAGACCTGGTCGTAGGTCCGGTTCTCCTTGACGATCAGGTACACGTACTTGATCGTCGACGGGTCACCGATCTTCACCGGAACCGGCACCGGCGCCACGTTCGGGTTCCCGTTGCTCTGCTTGACCGAGTTGCCGATCCAGCCGTTCTGGGCGAACACCTTGGCGGTGTAACCGTGGATGGCGCTGTCGCTGGGCAGGGTGAACCGCGTCAGGCTCGATGTCGTGTCGTGGCTGTTGTGCCTGCTGGTGTTGCGCAAGGCGTCGATACCACGGGTGTTGGAGACGACCACGTCGTCGCCGGAGGTGGCGATCTCTGCGGGGTAGTAGTCGGTCGGGAGCAGGCCGACGTAGGAGACCGGCTCCCGCGCGGAGGTGTACTTGTAGACGGCCACGGCGTTGGCCCGGCCGAGCGTCACCAGCAGGTGACCGTCGTCGGTGAGCGTCACCGCGTTCGGATCGTAGCCGACGGAGGCATCCGGCCACGGCTGCGTCGCGATGGTCTGCACGACCTTGTCGCCGGCGGTGTCGATCACGGACACGGTGTTGCTGTTCGTGTTGGTGACGAACACCGCCCCGTGCTTCGCGTACACCGCGGTCGGGTGCAGGCCGACGTCGATGCTCGCCGCGTCCGCGTCCGGCTTCGCCAGGTCGATGACGCTGACGGTGCCGGTGGTGCTGCCTGCGTTCGGATCGGCCGGCACCGCGGTGCCGTAGGAGTTCTGCGTGGGCTCGGCTGGGGCGGTCGAGTCGCTGATGTCCCAGCCGCTGAGCTGCAGGAGCGGGTCGCCCCAGTTCGCGGTGACGTTCAGCCGGTAGTAGCTGTACGCGGTGGTGTTGGTGAAGGTGTAGCTCTTGGTGACGTACCGCGAGTCGAAGCGCTCCCCCGTGCGCTTGTCCACATCGGTCCAGGTGCTGCCGTCGTTCGAGCCCTGCAGGGTGAAGTCCTTGGGGTCGCGGCCCGGCGAGTCGTTCGCGGAGGTGAGCGAGTACTGCACCACCGCCGCGGGCTTGGCCAGCCGATAGGTCACCGAGCCGGTCGGGTGCTGCGCCAGCCACTTGGTCGACGGATCGTGGTCCTTGAGGTTCACAGCGACTTCGTTCGGCGGGTTCTCAGCGCTCGTGGTGACCGTGCTGACCTGGGCGAGCAGAGTGCCGGGCATGGGCTTGGCCGGGCGACCGCCCTCGTTGCTGACGTAGAGCTTGGTCCCGACCTGGACCATGCCCCGCGGCGCGGTGCCCACGGCCCAGCTGCGCTGGATGGCCCCGGTGGCCGCGTCGATGGCCACCACGCGGTTCTGGCCGTTGACGGCGGCGTACGCGGTCTTGCCGTCGGCCGAGAACACCGGCGTGGCGGACAGCGCGTGCTTCGAGCCCTGCGCGGGAATGCTGATGTTCGTCGGGCTCGCGAGGCTGCCGTCCGTGTTCACGGTGAACTTCGTGTAACCGTCGATCCGGCCCAGCCACAGCTGTGCGCCGTCGGGCGAGTACGTCGGGCCTTCCTGACCCACGTCGCCGCCGCTGACCCGCAGGTCCGACTGGTCGTTGGTGCCGACGTATTGCTGCACCTTGTAGTTCTTCAGATTCACGATGGCGAGCACCTGCCCGCCGTCGGTGAGCGAGGCGGCGACGTGGGTGCCGTCCGGGCTCACCGAGGACGACATGATCTTGCCGGACGGGATGACCAGACGCTCGGTTCCCGGATACGGCTGTGCGTACTGCCGCGTGTCCGGAGCCTGCCCGGGCTGCTGACCTGGCTGCTGAGAGTGGGGGACCCACCCGGCTGCCCGCCCGGGCCGGGTTGCTGCCAGCCCTGGCCGTAGGGGTCGGGCCGGCCGCCCTGCCCGGGCTGGTGGGTAGGTTATCTCCGGTTCCGCCTTCCTGCCGCACCGTCTCGCGCCGTGGTCTGACGACCCGCGAGCGCCGGCGGTTCCTGCCGCGCCCCATGATCAACATTCTGCAAGATCGGACGGCCCGGCACAAAAGGAGGCTTCCGCCGCACGCGGCGCCCCGGGATGTCCGCCGACGACGCGTACCGCACGTGCGGCTCGCCGGGCTCGGCATCCTGGTGATCCACCACCTCATTGCCCAGCCCCCGCGCAGGGCCTCGAGAACCACCGGAAGCGATCACAACCATTGCCCCCCGCTCCTCGCCTCGACGCTCCCGAGCGCTGTACTCCGAGGACGCCACGCAGCCAGCCGGTCGGTGACCTGCGCCGGTGTCGCCACACCTTTCATCGGGTCACCTTGCCGACGTGCCGTCCATCGGCCCGGAGACTCGGGGCATCGCCGGAGACACGGCGAACACGCCAACGTCCTGTTCGCTGTTCACCTGGACGCATTGCTGCAGCCCCACGGTGTCAGGGCCGATCATGACGCCGTTGCAGCGTCACTTGGCGCGGGCGGAGATGGTCGAGCGCCGGTGGATGGACGAGCACGGCACGATGCACATGGAGTTCGAGACCCCCGGAGCAAGGCGCGGCGACGCAGGCGTGGGCCGCGATCTCACCGCAGCTGGCCGGCCTCGGTGGGCTCTCCTGCGAAGACTGTGACGTCGCGGAGGGCAACGACGTCACGGGGGCTGCGGCGCGGTCGTAGCGGGTGTCCGCGGAGCTGACGGGCGTGGACGCCTTCGCGCGCTGACCGTCCGGAGCAGACACTGTCCGAAGTGGACGCTACTGGGAGGTCGGCGGCGTGGCGGGCACTTGGTGCAGCGAGAGGTTCTGTCCGGCGTTCGGATCGACGGCCCAGGCGCCGGACTCCGCGGTCCAGCTCTGGCCGGCGAAGCTGACCTTGTCGACGCCCACCGTGCGGGCGCGGGCGACCAGCCAGGTGCTGATGGCCCAGCCCTGGGCGGCCGGGTGGGCGCCGCTGAGGCGGGCGGTGCCCAGTTCGGCCGTGGCGGTCTTCACGAGGTCCGCGGTGGCCGGGCCGACGGTGATGTTGCGGCAGGTCAGTGCGGCCGGGTACTGCCCGGTCAGCGCGGCCGCCGCGGCGCGGGCCTGGGGTTCCCACTGCGCGTAGGCGTCGGGGGCGGCGGAGCGCTGCACGGACTGTGCCGCCTCCGTGATGGGCATCGCCTCCCAGCCGTCGAGCTTCACGAGCTTTTCGTAGAACGCCGTCGACGCGTAGACGGGATCCTGCAGCTGCGCCGGTGTGCCCCAGCCCTGGCTGGGGCGTTGCTGGAACAGCCCCACGGAGTCGCGGTCACCACCGCTGAGGTTGCGCAGTTTGGACTCCTGCAGCGCCGTCGCGAGGGCGACGGTCACGGCGTGCGCCGGCAGGCCCTCCTTCGACGCGACCGCGGCGATCGTCGCGGCGTTGCTCATCTGGTCGGGCTGCAGCGTGAACTGCGTGGGCTCCGACTGGTCACCCTGCTGCGGCACCGTGACCGTGCAGCCGGGCGTGGCGATCTTGCCGCTGTTCGACAGCACGACCACCACGACGACCACGACCGCGAGCACCACGACGACGGCCAGGATCGCCGCCTTCACGCCGCACCCGCGCACCCGTCCTCCCCCCACCCTTCGCTCAGCTCTCCGGACAATTCTGCCCGGAGGGCAGGTTTGGTGAGCGTGTGGGTGAGGGAGGACGGCCGGCGTCACTTGCCGTCGGCGGCGCCCAGGAAGATCGGGTTCGACATCGCCACCATGGCGTTCGGCGTGGTGGTGTTGGGGCCACCCGACGGACGGCGCACCTCGACGCGCACCCACCGGCTGTAACGCGGGTAGGTGGTCCACGTCGCGGTCGCGGTGCCGCTCGCGGGCACCGTCTCGGTGTGCTCCGGGCCGAGCTGGTCGAGGAACGTGACCGTGGTGCCCGGCGCGCCGCTGACCGTCGCGCTGACCGTGACCGGCGTGCCGGTACCCGCGGTGAGCCGCTCGCCGATGCCGGCGCTGCGCCCGCCGCCGGACACGCCGAACTCGAGGTTCACGTCCTTCGACTCGGCCAGCCAGCTGCGGCCGGCCTTGAGGCCCGCCAGCAGGTCGGCGCGACCCAGGCTCTTCGCCTGCACCACGGTGTGCGGCAGGGCCACGACCTGGTCCGGGTTGTGCGCGTCGGAGTCGCCGATCGCCGGGATCCAGCGGCCGCCGCGCAGCAGGCCGTCCCAGTGCGTGACGCTGGCCTCGTCGTCGGCCGTCCACGGGCCGTTCCACACCTCGACGAGGTCCGCGATCTCGTACGCGAACTCGTAGGTGCAGCCGAAGCAGTTGGCGAACGGGTGGGCCGCGGTGACCAGGCCGCCGGCGCGGTGCACCTGGTCGGTGAAGTGCCGGAAGTCCGCCGCGTCGGACGCGCGGTAGCGCCAGTCGATCCAGGTACCTGCGGGCAGGCCGATCGCCGGCCAGTGGCCCGAGCGCGTGGTGACCTCTTCGCCGTTGAGGATCAGCAGGTCGTCGGTGGCGTAGTCACCCCAGATGAGCTGCGAGCTCTTGGTGTTGTGGTCGGTGGAGACGATGAAGTCGAGACCGGCCGCGCGTGCGTCGGCGACGAGCTGGTCCGGCGTGCGCCGGCCGTCGGAGTGGACGGTGTGCAGATGGCAGTCGCCGCGGTACCACGACTGGCCGCGCTGGCGAGCCGGCGCGGTTTCCGGCGCCGGGTTCGGCTTGAACGGTGCGTCGTCCGGGCCGAACGTGAGCGTGATGTCGACGCGGTAGTTCATGCCCTGTGGCGCCACGGTGTAGGGGCCGAGGATCACGTGCCAGCGGCCCTGCTTGATGGGGCCGGCGACGTAGCCGGGCGTGGCCTCCGACGCGCTGATCGAGAAGCGGTCGCGGAATCCGCCGGACCAGCCGCGGAAGCCGCGCGAGTTGCCGAGGTCGTGGCCCTCCGGCCCGAACATGCCGATGTCGCAGGCGTTCCCGCGCGTCCCGGCCGGCACGGCCGGTCTGTCGTAGGAGTACACCACGTCGATCTGCTTGACCCCGCGCGGCACATCGACCGGCAGGTAGTACCAGTCCGGCACGTCGGGCTTGAAGGTGCCCGTGACCGTCTTGGTCTGCCGCGACGTGCCGGGCGCGGGAGCCGCGAACGCGACGCCGGGCAGCATGCCCATCGCCGCCCCCGCCGCCACGGCACCGCTCACGCGCAACAAGTTACGCCGGCTGAGATCCCCAGTGGGCATGCGTACCTCCGCATAGGTCCGAAGTCGGCCCGACGCTAGGCGAGGCCGCGCACGCCCGGCAACGACGCGCGGATGAACACTCGGCGGCCGGATCGGACGCTCGTCCGTCGGCTCAGGCTCCTTCGCCGGAGCCGAAAACCCCGGCCAGCCAGGTGGTCCAGTCCTCTTCGGTGCCGCCGGCGCCGGCTGCGAAGTCGTGCACCGCGGCGGCGACCGGCCAGCCCCAGGCATCTCGGCCGTAGACGCGGAAGAGGGCGCTGTCCGTGCGGATGCCGAGGAACCGGTCGGTGCGGTAGTCGACGACCCCGGCCAGCGTCACCGGTCCGTTCGCGACCACCTGCTCACCGACGGCGGCGTTCCCGGCGCCGAGCGCGTGACACACCGCGTCGAAGCCGCCCTCGGTGGAATACCCGGGCGCCTGCGCCGAGACGTACGTCGCGTCACGGCCGGCGAAACAGCGGACGTATTCGGTGAGCGAGTGGTAGTAGAACTTGGTGTGGTGCAGGCACGAGTCGAGCTGCACTTCGTGGTCATCGCCGAGCACCGTGCGGTGCGTGTAGTGCAGCCGCGTGCCGGTGCGCACGGGCTCCAAGTCGTAGTCGAGCTGGTTGAACCACCCGCGGCCACCCTCGGCGCGCGTCACGAACCGCCGCGCGGGGTCCCACTCGAGCACGGTCCCGCCGTTCGCAGTCAGCCCTCGCTCGGCGCCACCGCGGCGCGGTTCGTACGTGCTCTGCCAGAGCCAGCTGCGGGTGCGGTTCGTGAACGCGTCCCACACCTGCTCCGGGCTGCCGGCCAGCACGCCGTCCCAAGTCACTTCGATTGCCCGGCCCATGTCGGCTCCTTCGGTCGCTTCGTCGCTTCCGAAGACGCGTCGAACGAGCCCAGCGGGATTCGACGCCCCTGCTCAGGCGGGTTTGCGCGGTCCCCGGTACGGCAGCGTCTGGCTGTAGACGACGTTCGTGGTCGTGCTGCCGAACTGCGCCAGCTCGCCCATCAGCTGTTCCAAGTGCGCCATGGACGTGGCGGCGACTTTGAGCGTGTAGCAGTCGTCGCCGGTGGTGCGCAGGCATTCGAGCAGTTCGGTCTGCTCAGCCAGCAGCGCGCGCAGCGGCTCGTGGCGGTTGCCGGGGAACTTCAGGCGCACGACGGCGAGCACGGCGTACCCGGCCTTGCCCAGGTCCACCTCGGCCCGGTACCCGGTGATCACCCCGAGCGCTTCGAGGCGGCGCACGCGTTCGGTGGTCGCCGAAGCGCTGAGGCTGACGCGTTTGCCGAGCTCGGTGAGCGGCAGCCGGCCGTCCGTCTGGAGCTCGGCGAGGATCGCCCAGTCGGTGTCGTCGAGAGTTTCGGCCATATCGGCAATTTACCGGCGGATCCACGGCGAAGCGGCCGATACGCCGGGAGTAGTCCCTTCCGGGTACCGGCTCCGCACGGATAGCGTTGGCGCCGTGCGACTCGGCGTGAACATCCCCAACTTCGGCCCGGGCACCGACCCCGGTGTGGTGCGGGCGTGGGCGCAGACGAGCGAGGGCCTCGGCTACGACCTGCTCATGGTGTCGGACCACCTCGTGGTCACCAACGACGTCGCCCGGCAGTACCCGGCCCCGTTCTACGAGCCGTTCACCACGCTGGCGTGGCTGGCGGGTGCGACGAGCCGCGCGCGACTGGGCACGACCGTGCTGATCGTCCCCTACCGGCACCCGCTGGTGACCGCGCGGATGGCGGCGAACCTCGCAGACCTCAGCGGCGGGCGGTTCGTGCTCGGCGTCGGGGTCGGCTGGGCGCGCGAGGAGTTCGCCGCACTGGGTGTGCCGTTCGAGCGCCGGGGCGCGCTCACGGACGAGTACCTGGGCGTCATCCGCACGGCGTGGGCCGAGGAGGGCGACTACCGCGCCGGCGGGGTGCCCGTGTGGGTCGGCGGCACGAGCGACGCAGCGCTGCGCCGGGCCGTGAACTTCGGCGACGCGTGGCACCCGCTGCGGTTCCGGCCGGCGTGGCTGCGCGAGACGCTGCCGAAGCTGCGGGAGCACGCCGGGGCCGCGGGCAAACCGGCGCCCGCGTTCGCGCCGCGGATCCTGCTGCGGATCACCGGCGAACCACCCGCCGACCGCCGCATGGGCGAGGGCACCGTCGAGCAGGTCGCGGGCGATCTGGCGGAGTTGCGCTCGCTGGGCGCCGAAGACGTGGTGCTCGATCCGTTCTCGGGAGACCCTGAGGAGACCCGGCGGCCGTCGGCGGCCTGGAGGGCGCTCGCGGCCGTCGCGGACGCCTGGACACAGCATTCCCGCGAAAGGGGACCACGATGATCGAGGCTCTGCTCCGCCGTGCCATCGAACTGGCCGCCACGGGGCGCGCGAGCGGCAACCCGCCGTTCGGCTCGCTGCTGGCCGCCGCCGACGGGCGGGTGCTGCTGGAGGAGTGGAACACGACGATCACCGACCGCGACATCACCGCGCACCCGGAGCTCAAGCTCGCGCGCTGGGCGGCGCGCGAGCTGACCCCCGAGCAGGCCGCGGTGACGACGATGTACACGAGCTGCCAGCCGTGCGGGATGTGCACGGGCGCAATCGAACGTTCAGGACTGGGGACGGTGGTCTACGCCTTGTCGACCGAACAGCTGAACGGCCTCAAACCCCCCGCCGCGGCCGCCGGTTTCACCCTGCAGGGTCCGGCTCTGTTCGGCGAAGCAAGGCTCCCCGTCGACGGTTATTACCGCTGAATTTCATTTCGGCGACACCACGGCGAATATCAGCCGCGGGTGGTGATCAATTCCCTTTCCGCCGCACCCCGGCCGGCCTCCCGGCGCACCGGAACACAGGCCAGGAGCAGGAAAGCCGCCACGACGCCCAGGAGCACGTGGCCGGCGACGGCACACAATCCGCACAATGCGGTCCATAGGACGATCTTCATCCACCGAGTGTAGATCCGGGCCGGGAATACGGCGGAAAACTTGGGGAAGACTTAGGGTTCCCATTCGAGTGAGCCCGAAACAGAGATCAGCCTCGATTCCGGCGGGTGAAGCAACCGGGCCGGGAGCGCGGGGATCGACGGATGCGGGAAGATCACGTTCGTGCCCGTGATCGGAACCAGTGCGCTCGTGGTCGAACTCCCCGCCGCGGCGGGGTTGCTGGAGGTGGCCGCGGCGGTGAACCCGGGCCTGGTGCGGCCGGGCTTGCCGCCGCACGTGACGGCGTTGTACCCGTTCCTGCCGGACGAGCTGCTCGACGAGGACGTCGACGCGGCGGTGGCCGAACTGGCCACGCGGCACGAGGTCACCGACGTGCCGCTCACGGACCTGGTCGTCACCGGCGGGTTCGTCGCCGTCTCGGCGCCCGCGCTGCAACCCCTGGCCGACGCGGCGTGCGATCGCTGGCCGGACGTCCGGCCCTACGGCGGGCGGTTCGGGCCGCACCCGCCCGCCCACGTCTCCCTCGCGCTGGGTGGGTCGGAGGCGGAGAACGCCGAGGTGGCAGAGCGCGGCCGGACCCTGCTCCCCCTGATCGGCCGCGCCGAGGCGCTGCACCTGATCGTGCTCACCGAGCGGGGCTGGCAGCTCCGCCTGACCGCGCCCCTCGCACCGCCCGCGCGATAGCCCGCAGCCGCACCACGTCGGCGGCGAACGCGGTGCCGGCCGGGGCGTCCGCGACGTCCTCCGCCGGCACGGCCCCCGCGAGCACCTCCGCCGCCGCGGCCGGGGACGCCGAGGGCGGGATGCCGGCGAGCAGCAAGCCGTCGTTGATCTCGCTCATCACCGTCAGCAGCCGTTCCCGCCCGGTTTCGCCGGCGCGCCCGAGGCGGACGACGTCGGGGAACCGCACGACGAGGTGCTCGCGCAACGGCCGCAGCTCGCGGCGGGTCCGGGCTGACCCTGCCCGCGCGGCCGGCCGCCGGCAGCGCGGGCAGGGTCAGCCCGACGACGGTGAGCAGCACCGACATCACCGGGAACCCGACGCTCAGCGCGCAGTCCACCGTCGAGAACGCGCCATGGCAGACCCGGGCCACCGGGCGCTCGGCGGTGACGTCGGCGACGAGGTCCGCGACTTTCCCCGCCAGGTAAGCGATCGCGAACACGCAGGCCACGAGCACGATTCCGAGCCCGGCTCGCAGCGCACCGGTCCCCGCGCGCAACGCCCCCGCCGACACGATCGCGATGTCCACCACCGCGAAGCCCAGGTACAGCGTGTACACGACGATGTATGCGACGAGCGCCGGATTGGTCCGGTACAGCTCGTCGAACAGGCCGATGCCCGTCGGCAGCCCGCGCGTCGAGAAGAACGCCACCACGAGCACGACGAGCGCCACCGCCAGGGCGGCGAGCCGGCTGCGCCGCCGACGGCCGGCGATCTCCGCGACCGTCGCCTCGATGCCGTACGCGGCCACCATCGTCGCGAGGTTCGACAGCAGCCGCCCGAGGCTGGGGTAGAGCCGGCTTTCCACCGCCTGCGCGCAGTCGGCCAGCAGGAACAGCGCGACGCCGAGTGCGAGCAGGCTCGTCGCGAGCCCCGCGCCCGCGCCGGTGCGCCGGGCCCGCACGGCCCGCCAGGCCCCGGCGGCCACGGCGACGAGCCCGACCCCGAAGAACAGCGCGTCGATCATCCGGCGGCTACCCGAGCGGCGTCGCGAGCCGCCGCGCGCGCTCGGCCGAGCGGCCGGACGCACCGGGTTTCATCGGTTCGGCCCCGGCCGTCGCGGCGCTCATCAGCAGCACGGCCATGAGCTCGGCCTTGTATTCGTCCGCGTCCGTCGTCACACGCGTGAGCAGGTGCGACAGCGTGTGCGCGCTGAGGTCGGGCGCCAGCGCCGCCGCCCCGCATCCGACACCAGGCACACCCCGCGGTGCTCGCACAGCAGGTGCCCGAGCTCGTGCGCGATGATGTGGCCCTGGTGCATCGGCGAGGTGCCCGCCGTGTACGCGATGAGCTCGTAGTCCTCGCGCCGCTGCCAGGCGCCCGAGGGCCGGCCCGGTGCGTAGTCCACGGCCATCAGGTCGATGTCCCGGCGGCGGCGGCGCTCCAGCCGGTCGATCCACGCGTTCATCGACCACGGGCACCGCGGCGGCACGTCGCGCAGCACGTCGCGCATTCGGATGCGGGCCCCCGCTCGCAGGCTCGGGTCGATGACCCCTCCCGGTGCGCTCGGCGGCTGGACCAGCCGGGTGCACCGCGGTGCCCCGGCGAAGATCAGCATAGCTATTCGGGTTTGCGCCCGCGGCGGGAGCGCTCGCGCCCGGCGTCGTAGCTTTCCAGCTGGTCCACCAGCGCCGAAACGGTTTCCCGGTCGCGCTCCGAGAGCCGCATCGCGCGTTCGGCGAGGTTGCGGGCTTCGGTGTCGCGCCACGCGACGACGTCCGCGATCTGCCCGTCGACGCGCTCGGCCACGTCGTCGTCGAAGAAGTAGGTGACAGGCACGCCGAAGAAGCGCGCCAGCGCCTGGATGTGCGAACGCTTCGGGTCGCGCCGGGCGCCGACGGCGAGCTGCTGCACGTGGGTGGCCGACATGCTCACGCCGGTCAGGTCTGCCACGCCCTGCGCGATCTCGCGGTAGGAGTAGGGCTTGCGGTCCGGCGGGTGCACGGTGGCGATCAGGTGCACCAGCCGCTCGGCGAAGCCGGTCTCCCCGGCCCCGTCCGCCGCGTCAGTCGTGTGCGCCGTCTCCGGTGTGTCCGGCGTCCCGGTCATCAGGGCCCCCAACCGTTCTCCACTCGTGACAGCCCCGAGCATATCTGTCACGAAAACTTGACACCTTCCGTCCCGTGAACGATACACTCCGCGCCGAGGGACGTCGCGAAAACGGGACGGGCGCCCGTGTGTGGTCACTGGGAGTGGTCATACGCGGGCGCTGCGAGCGGGCGGACCTACCGGACATCCCGGGACCGATCACCCGCGCGCCGCAGCAGCGGCCCTCGTCCGCTGTCCGTGCTCACAGGCTGCGGAGGTAGGTTGTGCGCCATGGTGCTGGAGAACGGTCCTGAAAGGACACCTGTCGTCGTCACCGGTGGAAGCGGCTTCATCGGCCGCGCGGCCGTCCGCGAGCTGCGTGAGCGCGGCTACCCCGTCACCGTCGTGGACCAGGTGCCGTATGCGACCGAAGACCAGGGCGTGCGCGTGGTCACGGGCGACCTGCGCGACGCCGCGGTGCGCGAAGCCGCCGTCACTCCGGGTACGGGCGCCATCGTCCACCTCGCAGCGCTCACCTCGGTGCTGAAGTCGGTCGAACTGCCGGAAGACACCTACCAGGAGAACGTCGCGGTGACGCACGGGTTGCTGGAGCTCGCGCGGCAGCGCGAGGTGCAGACCTTCGTGCTGGCCTCGACCAACGCCGTGATCGGCGACGTCGGCACGGCCACCATCACCCTGGACCTGCCCACCCGGCCGCTCACGCCCTACGGCGCCACGAAAGCCGCGTGCGAGATGCTGCTGTCGGGTTACTCCGGCGCCTACGGCATGACCACGTGCGCCCTGCGGTTCACCAACGTCTACGGCCCGGGCATGTCGCACAAGGACAGCTTCGTGCCGCGCATGATGCGCGCCGCGATGGCGGGCGAAGGCGTGCGCGTGTACGGCACGGGAGAGCAGCGCCGCGACCTCGTGCACGTGGACGACGTGGTGCGCGCGATCGCGCTGGCGCTCGAAAGCGGTTACAGCGGGCGGGCGATCGTCGGTGCGGGCCACTCGGTGTCCGTGCTGGAGATGGTCCAGACCGTGCGCGAGGTGACGGGCGCCGAACTGCCGGTGGAGCACGTGCCCGCTCCGCAGGGCGAGATGCCCGCGGTCGTCGTCGACGTGTCGGCTAGTGCCGCGACGATCGGCTTCACCCCGGCGATCTCACTCGCCGACGGCCTCGCCACGGCCTGGAAGTACTTCTCGGATCTGGACCTGAAAGCGACCCCGTGAGCTCGTTCCTCCGCCGCCACGCCTTCCTGCTCGTGCTGCTCGTCGCGGGCACCGTGCTGCGGGTCCTCACCTGGGTGGCCTACCGGCCGGCCCTGCTGTACATCGACTCGTACCGCTACCTCGACAACCTGCACGCGCTGCGCGCCGACCAGCTCAACCCCATCGGCTACGACCTGATCCTGCGGCCGCTGCTGGCCGTGGGCGGGCTTTCGTGGGTGGCGGCCGTGCAGCACGTCGGCGGGCTGGCCATCGCGGTGGGGATCTACGCTCTCGCCCGGCGCCTCGGCGCGCGCCGGTGGGTCTCGGCGCTGGCGACGGCGCCGATCCTGCTCGACGCGTACCAGCTGCAGATCGAGCAGAACATCATGTCCGAGGTGCTGTTCGAGGCGCTGCTGCTCGGGCTGCTGTGGATCCTGCTGGCGAAGGGCGCGCCGAACTGGCGGCGGATCGCGCTCGCGGGGTTCGTGGTCGGCTTCGCCGTGCTGGTGCGGCTGATCGGGGTCGCGCTCGCGGTGCCGTTCCTGCTGTACGTGCTCAGCGCGGACAGCGCGTGGCGCACGTGGCGGGGCTGGCGCAACGCCGGCATCGGCGTGCTCGCGATGCTCGTGGTCATCGTGCCCTACGCGGCGGAAGTCAAGGCGCAGACCGGGAAGTGGGGGCTGACGGGCCCGTCGGGCAGCATGCTCTACGGGCGCACCGCGGCCGTCGCGGACTGTGCGAACCTGCACCTCTCGCCCGAACTGCAGGTGTTCTGCCCCGCCGAACCGCAGCCGCTTCGGCTCGTGGACAACTACACGCACGCCGACCTCGACCCGGCGTGGCCGGGCCCGCTGCCGCCCGGCGCCGACCGGACCGCGCTCGCGCGCGAGTTTTCGATGGCCGTGCTGAAGGTGCAGTGGTGGGATGTCGCGAAGGCCATCCTGGGCGACTTCTCCAAGAGCTTCCAGTTCACCCGCGCCACGGCGATCAACGACGTGCCGATCGACCGCTGGCAGTTCCAGCAGACGTACCCGGAGTGGAACGAACCGCCCGACATCGCGATGATCACGCAGCAGTACGACGGCGTGAACCCGAGCGTGACCGAGCCGATCGCCACGTTCCTGCGCGACTACCAGATCCGCGGCGGGTTCGTGCCGGGCGCCGTACTGGGCTTCTTCGCGCTGCTGGGGCTGCTCACCGCGCTGCGACGCAAGAAACCGCGCGACAAGGCGCGCAGCGGTGCGCTTTTCGCCGCCGGCACCGGGCTGTTCCTACTCTTCGCATCGGCGGTGTTCGAATTCTCGTGGCGCTACCAGCTCCCCGCGCTCGTGCTGCTGCCGGTCGCCGGTGCGCTCGGCTTCACCACGCTCACCGCGGCCAGCCGGCGGCGCCTCGCCGCGTACCCGGACGCGACGGACCACGGCGCCGTCAAGGACTTCGACGACCGGCACCCGGGCGCCGAGCTGTCCGAGCTGACCGTGGTGATCGCGGCTTACAACGAAGCGGGCGGGATCGGCCAGGTGCTCGAGAAGATGCCCGACGAATGCCTCGGCCTGCCGGTCGACGTGCTCGTGGTCGTCGACGGCGGCACCGACGACACGGCGGCGATCGCCGAGAAGCACGGCGCGTACGTGTGCGTCGCGCCGACGAACCGGGGCCAGGGCGCGGCTTTGCGCCTCGGTTACCACCTCGCGGCCCGGCACGGCGCGCGCTACGTCGTCACCACCGACGGCGACGGCCAGTACGACAACAGCGAAATGGCCGAACTGGTCGCACCTCTGCTCGACGGCACCGCCGACTTCGTCACGGGTTCGCGCCGGCTGGGCCACGAAGAGGCCGACAGCCGCGTGCGCTGGCTCGGCGTGCGCGTGTTCGCGTGCCTGGCTTCGGTGCTCACGTGGCGCAAGATCACCGACACGTCGTTCGGTTTCCGGTCGATGCGCTCGGAACTCGCCTGCGCGGTCCCGCTCAACGAACCGCAGTACCAGTCATCGGAACTGCTGCTGGGGGTCACGGCGCGCGGCGCCCGGGTGCTCGAGCGGCCGATGAGCATGCGGTTGCGCAAGGCCGGCAAGAGCAAGAAGGGCGGCAGCGTCGTCTACGGCGCGAACTACGCCCGGGTCATGACCGGGACGTGGTGGCGGGGATACGTGCTGCGCCGCGGGCGAACACGAAGCGGTCGAGCATCGTGAACTTCACCAGGAACACCAGCGCGTAACTGAACACGTACGCTCCGTCGATCAGCACGACCCACCAGACGTGCGGCAGGGCCAGCGGCGCGAGCAGGTGGCCGGTCAGCGTGGTCAGGCCCACGGACGCGAGCCCACCGAGCGAGATGACGACGACGTAGGGCAGCAGTTCCCGGCCCACCTCGGGGCGGCCGCGCCGGCCCCAGACCCAGCGGCGGGTGAGGAAGAAGTTCAGCACCGCGCCCGCGGCGAACGCGAACGCACTGGCCAGCCACGGCGCGCCGCCGAGCGCGAGCACCGTCAGCAACGCCGCCTGGCTGAGCAGGGTCGCCGCGACCGAACTGGTGGCCGCGCGGAAGAACCTGCCGAGGAGGCGACGCCGGGGCCGGGGTGATTCCTCTGTCGTGCGAGGTTTCACCGGGTTGGTTACCGTCGTCATGACCCCCAGTTTCCCCCCGGGCCGATCGGCCTGCCGTCCGGCCCCCCGACGCACAGAAGATTCACAGCTGTCTGCCAGGTGATCATCAGCACCTGGTCGATAGGTTCGGACGTGTTCAAGGCGTCATGTACAAAGAGGAATCAGCGTGCTTGTCGCGTAAACGATACGGAAAGGCTCCTCAATGCGAGTGCTGGTTCTCGGCGGTGACGGCTACCTCGGCTGGCCCACGGCGTTGCACTTGTCGGACAAAGGCCACGAAGTGGCTGTTCTGGACAACTACGCCCGTCGGAAGTACGACGAAGAACTCCAAGCCGAAAGTCTCGTCCCCATCGAAGACCTGCCCACCCGGGTCGCGGCGTGGGAGGAGGTTTCGGGCAAGAAGCTCACCGTGTTCGAGGGTGACCTGTGCGACGCCGAGTTCACCTACTCGGCCGTGCGCGACTTCGCGCCCGACACGATCGTGCACTTCGCCGAGCAGCGGTCCGCTCCCTACTCGATGATCGACCGCGAGCACGCTGTCTACACCCAGCAGAACAACGTCGTCGGCAACCTGAACGTGCTCTACGCGATCGCCGAGATCAACCCGGACATCCACCTGGTGAAGCTCGGCACCATGGGCGAGTACGGCACGCCCAACATCGACATCGAAGAGGGCTGGCTCGAGGTCGAGCACAACGGCCGCAAGGACCGCGTGCTCTACCCGAAGAAGCCGGGCTCCTTCTACCACCTCTCGAAGGTGCACGACTCCCACAACATCGAGTTCGCGTGCCGGATCTGGGACCTGCGGGCCACCGACCTCAACCAGGGTGTCGTGTACGGCCAGCAGACCCCGCAGACCGCGCTCGACCCGCGCCTGGCGACCCGGTTCGACTACGACGCGGTGTTCGGCACCGTGCTCAACCGCTTCGTCATCCAGGCGGTGCTGGGCCAGCCGCTGACCGTGTACGGCAAGGGCGGGCAGACGCGCGGCCTGCTCGACATCCGCGACACCGTGGAGTGCATCCGGCTCGCCGTGGAGAACCCGGCCGACCGCGGCGAGTTCCGCGTGTTCAACCAGATGACCGAGAGCTACTCGGTGGCGAAGATCGCCGAGATCGTGGCGAACACCTTCCCCGGCCCGGTCCAGATCGAGAACCTGGACAACCCGCGGGTGGAGCAGGCCGAGCACTACTACAACGTGAAGCACACCGGCCTCGTGGAGCTGGGTCTGCAGCCGCACCTGCTGTCGGACACGCTCATCGAGTCGCTGTTCGACATCGTCGGCTCGAACAAGCACCGCGTGAACGACGAGCGCCTGCGCCCGACCGTTCGCTGGCGCGGTGCGATCAAGTCCTGACGCGCTTGCTCCCGCACGCTGAAAACGCCGGGCCGCTCCCCTGCGGCCCGGCGTTTTTGTGCGTTTTTCAGCGGGGCGCCGGTGCGGGCGGAAACTGTCGGTGGCGGATGAGATGCTTTTCCGGTCAGCCCCGCCAGGGGTCGGAAAACCGGAAGCGGCAAGGAAAACGTGGCCGAACAGGTGGCAGCGCGCTGGGACCCCGGGCGGGTCGCCGGACTGGCGCCGGACCCGGCGTCGGCCAAGGCTGGGCGCGGGCTCGCGACGCCGGCGAAGTGGTCGCGCACCGGCGCGTCGGCGCGCGCGGTGTGGGGTGCGTGCCAGGGCAGTGGCGCGAAGCCGTACCAGACGGCGGTGGAGCTGGCCGGGCCCGCTTTCCGGTGCTCGTGTCCCAGCAGGAAGTTCCCGTGCAAGCACGCACTGGGCCTGTTGCTGCTGTGGTCGGCGGGGCAGGTACCCGACGCCGCGGACGAACCCGACCACGTGCGGGCCTGGCTCGACGAGCGCTCCGCGCGGGTGGCGCGCACCGAGCGGAAGACCGACGGGCCGAAGGACCTCGAAGCCGCGGCGAAGCGCGCGCAGGAACGGCTCGCGCGCGTCACGGCAGGAGCGGCCGAGCTGCGCGGCTGGCTCACCGACCGCGTCGGCGCCGGGTTCGCCGGCTTCGAACGCGGCGGTGGAGACGAACTGCGCGCGGTCGCCGCGCGAATGGTCGACGCGCAGGCACCGGGGCTGGCGAGCGGCCTGCGGCGCGCGTCCGGGCTGATCGGCCGTGGCCGCGACTGGCCGGGTGAGCTGCTGGCCGAACTGGCGCTGCTCTACGTGCTCGCCGGGGCGGCGGCGCGGCTGGACGAGCTGCCGGCTGGGCTGGCCGACACGGTGCGCTCGCGCGTGGGCTTCCCGGCGGGCACGGCGCAGGTGCTGGAGTCGGGCGAGCGCGTGGCCGACCAGTGGCTCGTGGCCGGTGCCGTCGACGAGGAGCAGGACGCGTTGCGCAGCCGCCGCACGTGGCTGCGCGGGCGCAACTCCGGCCGCGTGGCGCTCGTCCTGTCGTTCGCCCCGCCCGGGCGGCCGCTCGACAGCTCACTGCCGCCCGGTTACGTCGTGCCGGGTGAACTCGCCTTCTACCCGGGGGCGCTGCCGTTGCGGGCGCTCGTAGCCGACCGCACCGAAGCCGTGCCCACCCCGGCTCCGCGCGGCGACACCGTCGCGGGCGCCTTGGCCGCGCACGCCGCCGCGCTCGCCGCGGACCCGTGGCTGGACCGCTGGCCGGTGCTCCTGTCCGACCTCACCCCGGCCCGTCACCCCGACGGCTGGGCCCTGTCCGATGTGGACGGTGCCGCGCTGCCCCTGCTGCCCTCGGCCGATCCCTGGCCGCTGCTCGCCCTCGCCGCCGACCACCCCGTGACACTCGCCGCGGAGCTCACGTCCGCCGGCTTGCGTCCACTCACGTGCTGGCACCAGAACGGTGTGGTGCGCCTGTGACTGTGCTCCCCCGGCCATCGCGCGAAGAACTCCGGACGGCGGTCGTCCGATGAAGGCATGGGAAGACCTCGTCGGCACCGCGCTGCTCGGCACCCGGCGCCGCGCCCTCGATCCGTCCGGGCTCCCGGACGCGGTGCGCGCCGTGGCGCGTGGACCCGGAGACCAGGCCGACGCCGTGCTCACCACGGCGGCGCTGCTCACCAACTACCGGCGCGCGGGTCGGCAACCGCTGACCGGCATCCGCCGGGAAGAGCCGGCGAAACCGGACGCACGACCGTTCGTGCCGCCACTGGCGCGGGAACGGCTGGCGCGGCTGGTGCACACCAACCGCCCGGAACTGCTGGAGGAGTGGCTGCAGACTGCGGCGCGCAGAGGTTTCCGCGTGGCGCCCGAGCAGATCCCGGTGCTGGCCGACGCCGCGCGGGCGCGGGTGGCGCTGCGCGCACCGCTGGCGGAGCTGGCGGGGCCGGTCGGTGCGTGGCTGGGCGAGCGCAACTCCGACTGGGCGTTCCTCGTCGCGGTGGCGGACGACGCCGGGGACGACGCGTGGCAGTACGGCACGCCGGCGCAGCGGCAGGCATGGCTCGAGCGCGCGCTGGCGAAGGAGCCGGCGGCCGCGCGGGAGGCGCTGACGGCCACGTGGCGCAGCGAGCCGGCGGACCTGCGGGCGACGTTCCTCACGCTGTTGGGCGGGCACCTGACCCCGGACGACGAGCGGTTCCTCGACGCGGCGCTCGGCGATCGCGCGGCCGCCGTGCGGGACACGGCCGTGCGGCTGCTGGGCGCGTTGCCGGGCACCGGGTTCGGCGAGCGGATGGCGGCGCGCCTGCGCCAGTGCGTCACCGTGCGGCAGCGGTCGCGGCGAGCGGGCGTCCTGGTCTTCACCCCGCCCGGAGCCGACGAAACGCTGGTGCGCGACGGCGTCCGCGTGCCCCACGGGCCGGGCCAGGACACGGCGCGGCTGCGGGCGATCGTCGCCGCGACTCCCCTGGCGTTCTGGGCGGAGTTCGGCACACCGGCCGATCTCGTGGGCCTGCTCGTGGAGGGCGCGCCGCTGGCGGTCATCCGGGAGAGCTGGGCCACGGCGGCGATCCGGCAGCGCGACGAAGCGTGGGCGCAGGCGCTCGTCGAAGCCGAACCCGGCAGCCGGGGCACGGCCGCTCTGATCGGGGTGCTGCCACCGGCGAAGCAGGCCGCCACCGTCGCGAAACTGGCGCGGGGCCTCAAGATCGAGGCGCTCACGCGCCTGATCCTCGACCTGCCGCAGCCGTGGCCCGAAGAGCTGGGCCGCGTGCTGCTCGACTGGGTCGCCGCGCAGCAGGACCACCGGCTGGTGGCCCACGCCGCCGCGCTCATCGCCAAAGCCGTGCCACCCGCGTGCCTGCGCCACCGCCTGACCGCGATCCCGCACCCCGGCGAGGCCGCCCCGTGGCGGCGGGGTGTCGCCGAAACCCTGACCTTCCGCCGCGAAATGCACGAGGAGCTCTCATGACGCCCGCAGTCCTCCGGCCCCACGCCGAGCAGGAGTACGCCGCCGAACTCGCCGCGCTCGCCGCGGCCGACGACCGGGCGAAGCCGCCTTCGTGGCACCTGTCGCCGTGGGCGGTGGTCACGTACCTGCTGGGCGGCACGCTGCCCGACGGCACCGAGATCACCCCGAAGTACGTGGGCCCGCGCCGGCTCATCGAGGTCGCCGTCGCCACGCTCGCCACCGACCGCGCGCTGCTGCTGCTCGGCGTGCCGGGCACTGCGAAGACGTGGGTCTCCGAGCACCTCTCGGCGGCCGTCAGCGGCGACTCGACCCTGCTCGTGCAGGGCACGGCGGGCACGGCCGAGGAACAGATCCGCTACGGCTGGAACTACGCGCGCCTGATCGCCGAAGGTCCGAGCGACCGCGCGCTCGTGGAGAGCCCGATCCTGCGCGCGATGCGCGACGGCAAGGTCGCCCGGCTCGAGGAGCTCACGCGCATCCCGGCCGACGTGCAGGACTCGCTGATCACGATCCTGTCGGAGAAGACCCTGCCGATCCCCGAGCTCGGCACGGAGGTGCAGGCGCGGCCCGGGTTCACGCTCGTCGCCACGGCGAACAACCGCGACAAGGGGGTGAACGAGCTGTCGAGCGCGTTGCGCCGCCGGTTCAACACCGTCGTGCTGCCGCTGCCGGACACCGCCGACGCCGAGGTGGAGATCGTCAGCCGCCGCGTCGCCCAGCTGGGTGCGTCGCTGGCGCTGCCCGCGGAAGCCGTGGAGCTCAACGAGATCCGCCGCGTGGTCACGGTGTTCCGCGAGCTGCGCGCGGGCCGGACCGAGGACGGGCGCACGGCCGTGAAGACGCCGTCGGGCACGCTCTCGACGGCCGAGGCGATCAGCGTGCTCACCGGTGGGCTCGCGCTGGCCGCGCACTTCGGCGACGGGGTGCTGCGCGCGCAGGACGTCGCGGCGGGCATCCACGGGGCTGTCGTGAAGGACCCGGTCGCCGACCGCGCGATCTGGATCGAGTACCTCGAGACCGTGGTGCGCGAACGCGACGGCTGGGCCGACTTCTACCGCGCGGGGCAGGAGATCAGCGGATGACCACCACCCACCTGCTCGGGATCCGGCACCACGGGCCGGGTTCGGCGCGGGCGGTGGTCAGGCGGCTCGCCGAGCTGCAGCCCGATGTGGTGCTCATCGAGGGCCCGCCGGAAGCCGACAACCTTGTGGACTTCGCCGCCGACAAGGATCTGCGGCCACCGGTCGCGCTGCTCGCGTACGCGGCCGAC
Organism: Amycolatopsis sp. FDAARGOS 1241; assembly: GCF_016889705.1. Classification (NCBI taxonomy): domain Bacteria; kingdom Bacillati; phylum Actinomycetota; class Actinomycetes; order Pseudonocardiales; family Pseudonocardiaceae; genus Amycolatopsis; species Amycolatopsis sp. FDAARGOS 1241. The sequence goes on along the minus strand of NZ_CP069526.1, from coordinate 3,083,396 downwards.
GACGTGTCCCGCGCGGCGTTCTGGCCCTTCGCGGTGTTCAGCCCCGAGTGGCAAGCACTGCGGTGGGCCACGGAGGAGGGCGTGCCGGTGCGCTTTTGCGACCTGCCGGCCGCACACCAGTTCGCGGCCGGCGGCGAGGCTCGCGTGCCGCGCGCCGATCCGCTCGCGGAGCTCGCCGCCGCCGGCGGGTACGACGACCCGGAACGCTGGTGGGACGACGTCATCGAATCGCGGCGCGGCGCCGAATCGCCGTTCGAAGTGATCGCCGACGCGATGACCGCGTTGCGCGAGGGCGAACAGCCGACGGATCCGCACGAGCAGCGCCGCGAGGCCTACATGCGCGGCGTGCTGCGCAAGACCCGCAAGGACGGCTTCGAACGCATCGCCGTCGTGTGCGGGGCGTGGCACGTGCCCGCGCTGGCCGACCCGCTGCCGCCGGCGAGCCGCGACCAGACCGTCCTCAAAGGACTCCCGAAGCGCAAGGTGGTGTGCACGTGGGTGCCGTGGACCCACGGCCGGCTCGCCACGGCCAGCGGCTACGGCGCGGGCGTGCGCTCCCCCGGCTGGTACCACCACCTGTTCACCACGGCCGACGACGTCACCACGCGCTGGCTCACCGCCGTCGCGGGCGTGCTGCGCGAGGAGGACCTGCCGGTTTCGACCGCGCACGTGATCGAAGCCGTGCGGCTCGCCGAAACGCTGGCGGCGCTGCGCGGGCGGTCCTCGGCCGGGCTGGCGGAGGTCGACGCGACGACGCGCGCGGTGCTGTGCGCGGGCGACGACGTGCAGGCGGACCTCGTCACGCGCCGGCTCGTCGTGGGCGAGCTTCTCGGTGAGGTGCCCGAGAGCGTCCCGCAGGCGCCACTGGCGGCCGACCTGGTCGCGACCGCGCGGCGGCTGCGGCTCAAACGCGAGCCGGCCACGCGCGAGCTCGATCTCGACCTGCGCACCGCCGGCGGGCTCGAGCGGTCGCGGCTGCTGCACCGGCTCCTGATGCTCGACATCCCCTGGGGGCTGCCGGAGGACTCGGCCGTGCGCAGCAAGGGCACGTTCCGCGAGACGTGGACGCTGAGCTGGGAGCCGGAGTACGAAGTCGACCTGATCGCCGCCGGTGTGCACGGCACCACCGTGCCGTCGGCCGCGGCCGCGCGGGTGCGGGAAGTGATGGCGAGCGATCCCCCGATGGCCGACATCACCACGGCGGTCGAAGGGTGCCTGCTGGGTGACCTCGGCGACGCCTTGCCCGACGTGCTCGGGGCGCTCGACGCGAGGGCGGCCGTGACCGACGTCGCCGAACTGATGGCCGCGTTGCCGCCGCTGGCGCGCGCGACGCGCTACGGCGACGTCCGCGGCACGGACACCGACCGGCTGCGCGAGGTCGCGGACCGCATGCTCATGCGGGTGTGCGCCGGCCTGCCGCCGGCGACCCACGGCATCGACGAAGAAGCAGCCGCGAAGTTCTGCGAGCTGGTCGGCGACGTCCACGAAGCCACCACGCTGCTCGGCGACGCGGCGCGGGAGCGCTGGCTGGTCGCGCTGGAGAGGCTGTCCGGGCTCGATTCGCTGCCGCCGCTGCTGGCCGGGCGCGTCGCGCGGCTGCTGCACGACGCCGACCGGTTCGACAGCGCGGAGGTCGAGCTGCGCCTCGGCCGCGCACTCACCCCGGGTATTCCGCCGGTGAGCGGCGCGGCCTACGTGGAAGGCTTCTTCGCGGGCGGGGCGCTCCTGCTCGTGCACGACGAACGCATGCTGCGCGTGGTCGACACCTGGCTCGGCACGATCCCGCCCGACGTGTTCACCGAAGTGCTGCCCCTGCTGCGGCGCACCTTCGGCGCCTTCGCCGGCCCGGAGAAGCGCGCCATCGGGGAACGCGCGGCCACGTTGTCCGGCAAGGCGCCGGTGGACCGCCGGCCCGCCGCCGAGGTGGACGAAACCCGCGCGGAGAGCGCGCTGCCCGTCCTCGCGACCCTGATCGGAGCCCCGTCATGACGCAGGCGAACGACCCCGACCGGCTCCGCCGCTGGCGGCTCGTGCTCGGCGGTGGCAGCGGCGCGGAGGGCACCGGGTTCCCACTGTCCGAAGAGGACGGTTCCGTGGACGGCGTGCTGGCGGCGCTGTACGACCAGCGCGAAGAGCCCCGCAGCGGCGACCGGCGCGGCGGCGGCCTGGGCGCGTCGGCGCCGCGGGTGGCCCGGTGGCTGGGCGACATCCGCCGGTACTTCCCCGGGTCCGTGGTCCAGGTGATGCAGCGCGACGCCGTCGACCGGCTGGGACTCACACGCATGCTGATGGAACCGGAGCTGCTGAGCGCCGTCGAACCGGACGTGCACCTCGTCGGCACTCTGCTGTCGCTGAACGGTGTGCTGCCCGAGGAGACGAAGGAAACCGCACGTTCGGTGGTGCGCACGGTCGTCGCCGAGCTCGAGGCGCGGCTGGCCGAGCCGACGCGTGCGGCGGTGCGCGGGGCGCTCGACCGCGCGGCACGCGCGCAACGCCCGCGCGCCGCGGACATCGACTGGGGCCGCACCGTGCACGCGAACCTGAAGCACTACTCCCCCGAGCTGAAGACCATCGTGCCCGAGAAGCTCGTCGGCTTCGGGCGGCGGCAGCACAGCGTGCAGCGCGAGGTGATCCTCGCCGTCGACCAGTCCGGGTCGATGGCCGAGTCGGTGGTGTACTCCGGTCTGTTCGGCGCCGTGCTGGCGTCGATGCGGGCGCTGAGCACGAAGTTCGTCGCGTTCGACACGGCCGTCGTCGACCTCACCGAGCACCTCGACGACCCCGTCGACCTCCTCTTCGGCACCCAGCTCGGCGGCGGCACGGACATCAACCGCGCGCTGACCTACTGCCAGCAGCTCGTCGAGCGCCCCGAGCAGACGCTGCTGGTGCTCATCAGCGACCTGTACGAGGGCGGCGTGCGCGAGGAGCTGCTGCGCCGCGTCGGCGAACTGGTCGGCTCGGGTGTGCAGGTCGTCACCCTGCTCGCCCTGTCCGACTCGGGCGCACCCTTCTACGACCACGACAACGCGGCCGCCCTGGCCGAGCTCGGCGTGCCGGCCTTCGCCTGCACCCCCGACCTCTTCCCGGACCTCATGGCCGCGGCGCTGCGCCGCGACGACCTGGGCCGCTGGGCCTCGACCGCCCTCGGGGATTAAACCGACCGGTCATGCTGTTGAAGAGGACAGAAGCTCCGGCGAGGGCTTCGGAGAGGATGGGGTGAGCGATGAAGGTACGCGCTTCGGTTCGGTCCCTGGCCCGTCAGCCTGGTGCGCAGGTGGTTCGCAGGCACGGGAAGATTTTCGTGATCAACCGGAACAACCCGCGGATCAAGGCTCGGCAGGGTTGATCTGAGTAGAGGCTTGTGGCGCCGTCCGTCTCTGGGAGATGGGCGGCGCTTCTGGTGTGTGGGGTTGGTCTTTGGTGCTGAAGCGGGTCCGTGTTGTGGGTGCGAGCGGCTGTGATGCGGTTCTGCGCGAGGCCGTGTTGCGGGGTGTATTGACCCCGAAGCTCGAGTGTGACGACGGCCGCTGACCCCGTGTCAAGGCGGGAAAGCGTGCGTTGACGCGGGGTCGGCGGCCGGGTGGAAGCTTGCTGTTCGGATGCCGCATGAGCGCGGGCTGGTGCCCGCCGTGATGAGGCACGTCAGTTGTCACCCGGCCCCGCCCGCGCGAGGTGTTCGGCGGGGGCTACGGGCAGCGGGGTGGGGGCGTGGCACCCGCCACCACAAAGGCGACCGCGCCGGACCACCGCAGGTCCTGATCCCTCACAGCCGGTCCAAGAGGGTTTTCTCGAGGGCGGCGTAGGCGTCCGGGTGCGCGAAATCGGGCGGCGGCCCGGCGGTCACCATCGCGGTCCGCATCTGACCGCGGCTGATCCTGGTGACCACCAGGCGGGTGTTCTTGAACTGGTCGTCGTTTTCGGTGCAGTAGAACGCGTTTTCACTGAGGTACGTCGGCTTGTCCAAGCAGGACTCGGCGGAGATCTTGAGCGAAGCCTTCACAGACTTCTCCCCCGGCGAAGCGAAGACGAGCAGATTGCCGGACTTCGTCTGGTGGCTGCTGGCGAAGAGGTAGTCGCACGTGTACCAGGTGATGCCGTTGCTGTTGTCCGGCGGTTCTTCGCTCGTGCTCAACTCCGAGTTCACGAGGAACGCCCGCTTGTACTCCGCGATGTCCATGAACGGACACGCCGCACTCAGCTTCGCCGGCGACACCGCCGGCACGAACGTCGACACCGTCGACGGCGGTGCGCTGGTCTTCGTTGTCGCCTTCGTCGTGGCCGCCGCACTCACCGTGCTCGGCGTGGCAACAGGTTCCTTCGCCGCGGGGGCCGAACACCCCGCGGCAGCCGCCGCCACGAAGGCGACGGCGATGAGTCTTCTGGGCAAGAGCATGCCCCGAATCCTGCCGGATCTTCGGGGCGGTCCCGATCTCGGGGTGAGGTCTGCTTCGGTGAGGTTGACCTCGCGCATGCGCAGGTCCGAGCCGCTGCAGCTTGCGCAGGCGGCCGCGCGACAGGGAAGCCGGGGACAGAAATCGTGCGTAAGTGACAGATAACGTGCCTGCGGGGCTGTCGCTGTTGGAGGTGGCGGGCGGGGGCCGCCTTGCGGTGGTGGTGTCAGGCCGGCACGGGGATGTGTTCGTCGGCCTTGCGGAAGGCCATCACGCCGTCGTCGAGGCGGTTGAAGCGCATGTCGGCCAGGTCGAGCAGGTAGTTCTGGCGCATGAGCCACGGGCGGCGAGCCGCTTGTTTCGGCAGGTTCGGCGTGGCGCGTTTGATGTAGCCGGACATGAGGTCGACGACGGGGCGCAGGGGGCCGGCCGGGGCGCGGGTGGGGTCGGGGGTGCAGGTGGTGTAGCCGTGGCGGTCCAGGTGCGCCAGCAGGCGGCACACGTACTGCGAGGCCAGGTCAGCGCGCAGGGTCCAGGAGTTGTTGGTGTAGCCGACGCACCAGGCCAGGTTGGGGATACCGCCGAACATCATGCCCTTGTAGACGAGCTGGGCGCCCGGGTCGATGGCGCGGCCGTCGACGGTCAGGGCGATCTGGCCGAACGCGACCATGCGCAGGCCGGTGGCCGTGACGACGACGTCGGCGGGCAGGTCGCGCCCCGATTCGAGCCGGATGCCCGTCGGGGTGAAGCGGGCGATGCGGTCGGTCACCACGTCGGCCTTGCCGCCGCGCAGGGCGCGGAACAGGTCGGCGTCGGGGACCAGGCAGAGGCGCTGGTCCCACGGCTTGTACTCGGGCACGAAGTGCGGGTCGACCGGGATGGACGGGGGCAGCTGCTTCGCAACGCCCTCGCGCAGCACCGCGGCCGCACGTTCGGGCAACCGCCGCATGAGCTGGAAGAACACGGTGCCCATGACCACGTTCTTGCCGCGCACCAGGCGGTGCGCCAAGTGCTCGGGCAGCACGGCCCGCAGCCGGTCGGCCAGCGCGTCGGCGCCCGGGCGGGCGACCACGTACGTCGGTGAGCGCTGCAGCATCGTCACGGACGCCGCGGTCTCCGCCATGGCGGGCACGAGCGTCACGGCCGTGGCGCCGCTGCCGATCACGACCACACGTTTGCCCGCGTAGTCCAGCGAATCAGGCCACTGCTGCGGGTGCACGATCGTGCCGGCGAACTCGTTGCGGCCCGGGAAGTCGACGACGTGGCCACTCTCGTAGCTGTAGTAGCCGCTGCACAGGTACAGGAACGAGCACGTGTACCTGACGACCGAACCGTCGTGCTCGGCCTCCACCGTCCAGCGCGCGTCGGCCGAGGACCACGCGGCACGCACCACGCGGTGGCCGAGCCGGATGTGTTTCTCGACGTCGTAGGCCGTCGCCGTGGAGCGGATGTAGGTGAGGATCGACGGTCCATCGGCGATGGCCTTCGGGTCCCTCCACGGCCGGAACGGGTAACCGAGCGTGAACATGTCCGAGTCGGAGCGCACGCCCGGGTATCGGAAGAGGTCCCACGTGCCGCCGATGCTGTCGCGGGCCTCGAGGATCGCGTATGTCTTGCCGGGGGTCCGCACCTGCAGGCGGCACGCCGCCCCGATCCCGGACAACCCCGCACCTACCACGAGAACGTCGACGTGCGTGGCGATGGTGATCACTCTCCCCGGCTCGAGCGTGCCCTCGATCGTACCGGCAAGTGGGGCCCCGCCGGGCCGGGTCGGGAATCACCGGTCCGGCGGGGGAGCCGGGACTCAGCGCGGCAGGTGCACCACCTGCGTCGCGCCGAAGGTGCCCTTCAGCGGCACCTCCACGGTCTGGCGCCGCACCGTCACCCGCACGCTGTCCTGCAGCTGTGTCGGATCCGAGACGGCGAGCTGCCAGCCCGAGCCGCTGCGCCCCAGAGCCACGGAAGCCGGTCCTGAGACAGTCACCTCATCGACAGTATCCGCCTTGTAGAAGTTTGCGAGGAGTGTGTTGTCCCACAGCCGAATCGCCTGAACGGTGGATGTGTTCGCCCGGACGCGCCAAGCGAGCACCGAAGCGACGGTCCCGACCATCGACGCCGCGGGCAACACCGCGTACGCGTACTTCGCGTCCGTCGGCTTCACCCCGTGCTCGATCACAAGCTTCTGATAACGCCGCGTGTACGGGTCGGTCGTGCCCTTGGTGTTCGCGCCCGTGTCGATGTCGCGCCACACGCCGGTGCGGTCCTCACGCAGAGCGGTGACGTTCGCGTTGTCGAGCAGCACGTAGCCACCGACGTCGTCGAGGTGCAGCCACCGCGGGTTGCGCAGCGCCGTGGTCTTGCCCGGCTGCGAGGAGATGACCCGCGCGTCGGCGAGCAGGACACCGCCGCCGTTTTCCCCCAGGTTGCGGTTCTCGATCGTGGTACGCACCTGCCGGCCCGACGCGTCGGTGATCCCGGCGCCGAGGCAGACGATGCCCGCCGGGGTGAAGAACCACGACTTCTTGGCGGTGAGCGTGCCGTCGAGGGAGACGAAGTCCATCGCCCACGCGCCGTGGCGCGCGTCCCAGCGGACGCCGCCGACGTGGGCCTTGGTCGACATCGGCGTGGACTGCAGCGCGCCCGTCGGGCCGGTCTTCGTGGTCGCGCCGGGCAGCAGCAGCGGGTCGACCGTCGGCCAGTATGCGTCCGAGTAGTGCCCCTTGGCGTTCGGCAGGAACACGTACAACACGCCGTCGCCGACGTACCAGCCGTGCTGGTTCATGCCGTTGATCGACTCGTAGCGCGAGATCCGCGTCGACCCCACGGCGAGCGCGCTCGACCAGCCCTCGGTCACGTGCAGCATCCGGTCCTGCTGCGCGAAGATCCGGTGCGTGGCCGTGATCGGCGTCGGTCGCACGTGCGTCGCGAGCATCTCCTGCGCGAACTCGATGCCCGGCGTCGCGACGAGATCCGGTCCGGGCGCGAACCGTTCGGGGTCCGGGATCTCCAGGAACGGCGCGTAGGTGCCTTCGGAGATCCACTTCGCCGCGAGCCCCGACAGCTGGTCCTTGGCCGCGCCCGTGGCCGAGCGCGCGAGCACCAGGGTCGCGACGGTGAGCTGGTGGCCGATGTCGTGCCCCGTCTCCCCCTGGCGCGACAGCATGCGCCCGCGCACCGGCTCCATCAGCGCGCCGGCGTAGACCCACGGCGCGAACGTGTCGGGCACGAGCGCGTAGATCTTCTGCTTGAGGTCCTCGGGCAGCGCGTACTCGGTGCCCTCGGTCACGTGGATCGCGCCGGACAGCGCGGTCAGCAGCACGATGCCGTAGTGCCCGGGGTACGGGATGGTGTCGTGCTGGATGAACGAGCCGTCGACATGAAAGCCGTCGCTGCCCGACTTGTCCAGCTTGGCCACGAGGCTCGCCGCGCCGCCGCCCGCGACGTCGGTGAGCGCGTCGATACCCGTCCGGATCCATTCGGTGTCGCCGACGAGCGCGCCGGAGACGATGGAGATCAACGCCTTGTCAGCGCGGTTGGCGCCGGTCTCGACGGTGCTCGGGCTGCTGGCCCGCACGTTGGGGTTGCCCACGAAGCGCTTGATCGGGCTGACATAACGCGCGAGCTCGTCGGGCGTCAGCTCGTCGGCAACCGTGACGAGCGTGTGCAGGACGTAGTACGGCACACCGATCTCATAGGTGTACCAGTTGCCGATCTCGCCGACCTGCGGGTTGTACTGCCTCGCGTAGATCAGCTCGAGGGCCTGCTTGATCCGGTCGAGCACCTGCGGGTCGCCCGACAGCGTGCCGCCCGGTGTGCCCCAGTCGACGGCGATGGCGCGCAACCGCGCGTACATCGACGTCGTGTAGTCGCTGCCCGGGCCCAGCGGCAGGTCACTCCACAGTGGACCGCCGGTGACGGTCATCGTGTCGTTGTACGCCTTCGCGACGCGGCCGAGGTTCTTCAGCGCGGCCGCGCGCTCGGGGGAGGGCCGGTTGATCCCGGTCTGCAGCTCACGGTAGCCCGTGACGATCGCTTTGAGCGGATCGGCGCTTGCGGTGGGTGCGGTGGGCGCCGCGCCCGCCGCGAAGGCCGGGCGCGCGGCGGCGGTCAGGGCGACCGAGGCGGCCGCGACGGCGCCGCCGCGCAGGGCAGTTCTCCGGTTTACGGGCATGACGAACCCTCCCAGGAATCAAGACATCCTTGGCTTGCGGGATTTTCGGGGACCAGGAATTCAGTTATCGGTTGGGTTGAGGGAAAACTCAGCGCTCCCCGTCTGTGCGCCGGGGCAGCTGCCACGGGTTGGCTTCCTGCAGCGGCTCGGGCAGCAGGGCGTCGGGGAAGCCTTGCCACGCCACCGGGCGCAGGAACCGCTCGATGGCCGCGGTGCCGACCGACGTGGTCGTGGGGGCGGTGGTGGCCGGGTACGGGCCGCCGTGCTGCTGCGCCCAGCTGACGGTGACGCCGGTGGGCCAGTCGTTCCACAGCAGCCGGCCCGCGATGCGCGTCAGCGACGGCAGCAGCGGGCGCACGTAGTCGGCTTCGTCCTCTTCGCCCTGCACGGTCGCGGTGAGACCCGGCTCCAGCGTGTCGAGCACGCCGGCCAGTTCGTCGGCGTCGGTGTAGGTGACGATCAGCGACGCGGGCCCGAAGTGCTCTTCGCGCACCGCTTCGCCGCCGGCCAGGAACTCCTTGGCCGTGGTGGCGAGCAGGCTCGGCGCGAACGCCTCACCCTGGTGCGTGCCGTCGACGACCGTGGTCACCCCCGGCGCCTGGCGCAGCTCCGAGAGCTTGTGCGCGAAGCCCTGAGCGATGCGCTCGTTGAGCATCGGCTGCTTGGCGACACCCGAGACGGCCTCGCGCAGCGCGTCGTCGAGGCCGTGGCCCTCCGGCAGGAACAGCAAGCCCGGCTTGGTGCAGAACTGGCCCGCGCCCAGCGAGAACGAACCCGCGTACGCCTTCGCGACCTCCTCGCCGCGCTTGGCGACCGCACCCGGCGTGACGACGACGGGGTTCACGCTGCCGAGCTCGCCGTAGAACGGGATCGGCGTGGGCCGGGAGACGGCGATGTCGAACAGCGCGCGCCCGCCCGGCACGGAACCGGTGAACGAGGCGGCCTGGATGCGCGGGTTCTTGAGCGCGGTCACGCCCTGCTCGAACCCGTGGATCACGGCGAACGCACCGTCGGGCGCGCCCGCGGCGGCCAGCGCGCGCACGACGAGGTCGCCGGTGCGCGTCGAGAGCTCTTCGTGGCCCGGGTGCGCCTTGAGGATCACCGGGCATCCGGCGGCCAGCGCCGACGCGGTGTCGCCGCCCGCGACGCTGAACGCGAACGGGAAGTTGCTGGCCGCGAACACCAGCGCCGGCCCGATCGGCACGAGCACGCGGCGGATGTCGGGGCGCGGGCCCATGGGCCACTCGGCGTCGGCGTGGTCGACGGTGGCGCCGAGGAACGCGCCGTCGCGCAAGACCTGGCCGAACAGGCGCAGCTGGAACGTGGTGCGGGCGAGCTCGCCCTTGAGCCGCGGCGCGGCGGGCAGGTGGGTTTCGGTGTGGGCGAGGGCGACGAGCTCCTCGGCGTCGGCGTCGAGGGCGTCGGCGACGGCTTCCAGCCAGCCGGCGCGTTCGGCTGGCGTGGCCGCCGCGAACGGGCGGGCGGCCGCGGCCGCGGCGGCGAGGGTGCGCTCGAGCTCTTCGGCGGAGGTTTCTCGGCTCATGGTGGGACGTGTCTCCTCGGGTGGATCGGGTTCAGGGCCCAGCGGGTCCGTGCGTCACCGCACGGAGTGCGCCGCCGCCGTGGCGGCGTGCAGGTCCGGCCACCGGCCGGGGCCTGCCAGGCCCAGATGGTAAAGGTGCAGCTCGGCGGCCCCGGCCTTGCCGAGCTCGGTCACGTAGGCCTCGATGTCTGGCACGGGGCTCGCGGCGACCGCGGTGACGTAGCTGCCGATCGCGACGTCGCCGGGCAGCACCCGGCGGGCCGCGGCCACGGCGTCGACGCTGCCCTGGCCCGGGGCCCAGTTCTGCAGCACGACCGAAGCCGCGTCGTGGGCCGCGGTCGGCGTGAGGCCCGGCAGCGCGCCGGTCACCCACGGGTCGAGCGCGCCGTGCAGCACGATCCGGGTGCCCGGTTCGAGCTCGGCGAGCACCGCGGCGCGCAGCTCGTCGGTGGCGCGCTGCCGCGTGGCCAGGACGACGTCCTTGAGCTTCGCGGGCAGCCGGTCGCCGGTCACGCCGAGGTCGGCCGTGTCGAGCAACCGCCGCACCTCGGTGCGCAGCGTCTCGCGCACCTCAGCCGGCTCGAAGCCGGCCCAGTCTTCGGCGCAGGCTTCGCAGCAGCAGATCGACAGCAGCCGCGCGACCGCGGGCGCCCAGACGCCGTCGGTCTTCTCGTGCTGGTGCTGGTGCACGGCGCCGAGCGGGCCGCACGCTTCGAGGATCACCGAGGAGAGCTCCAGCCCCGCGACGGCCTCGGCGGTCAACGTCGCCGCGTATTCGCGCACGGCCGGCTGCGCCGGGCACAGCGCCCACGGGTAGGACTCGCCGAAGCAGTTGCGCACGCTGTACTGCGGGAACTCGGTGCCCAGCTGTGAGTTGTGCGTGAGCACGAGCCAGGCGGCGGCGGGCACGCCGGTGGCGTTGAGCAGGCGCACGGCGTCGCCGCCGCTGTCGGGCTGCGCGACCCAATCCGGCGCCGCCGGCCGAAGTTCGCGGCCGCGCCACGCTTCCTCGCGCAAGGGGCGGTAGCTCGCCGCGGTGCGCGCGATCACGGACGTGCGCTGGGCCGAGTACGGCGTTGCCGCGCGCGTGCTGTGGTAAGCCAGCGCGACGGCGACCTCGTCGGCCTCGAGATCCCGCACCCGAGAGAGGAAGCCCGGATCGCCGAGGACGTCCCAGGGGTAGGCGTATCCGGTGACCTTCACGGCGTCACCACCTCGCCGTGTTGGGTTCGAAGCCGGGGGTGTAGCGGCGCATGTAGGTCACGTCGTCCCGTTTCGTGAGTCCGCAGCGGAGGAAGTCTTCGTGCGCGCGGGCGAGCGCGTCCGGGTCGAGTTCGATACCCAGACCCGGTTCGTCCGGGACGGCGACGGCGCCGTCGACGAACTCGAGCGCCGCTGGCGCGATGACGTCGGTGGTCTTCCACGGCCAATGGGTGTCGCAGGCGTAGGTGAGGTGCGGGGTGGCGGCGGCGACGTGGACCATGGCGGCAAGGCTGATGCCGAGGTGGCTGTTGGAGTGCATCGACAACCCGACGCCGAAGGTCTCACACGTGACCGAGAGGGCTTGGGTGTCGCGCATCCCGCCCCAGAAGTGGTGGTCCGACAACAGCACGCCGATCGCGCGGGCCCGGAAGGCGGGTTCGACGTCACCGAAGTTGACCACGCACATGTTGGTCGCCAACGGCATGCTCGCCTCGGCCGCGACCTTCGCCATTCCGTCGATCCCGGGCGTGGGGTCTTCCAGGTATTCCAGGACGCCGTCGAGTTCACGCGCGACGCGGATGCCCGTGTCAGGCGTCCAGGCGGCGTTCGGGTCGATCCGCAACGGATGGCCCGGGAACGCCTCGGCCAACGCCCGGATGCCCTCGATCTCCTCGTCGGGGGTGAACACCCCGCCCTTGAGCTTGATCGAACCGAACCCGTACCGCTCGATCATCCGCTTGGCCTCGCCCACCAACGCGTCCGGAGTGGCGACCTCGCCCCAGCTGTCCTCAGTGGACGCATCGACGTGGCGGCCGTACTTGTAGAACAGGTACGCGGAGAAGTCCACGGCGTCGCGGGCCCGCCCGCCGAGCAGGTCGACGACCGGACGGTTGAGGTAGTGACCTTGGGCGTCGAGGCAGGCGACCTCGAACAGTGAATACACGCTGGCGATGGTCTTGCGGATGGAAAACCCGCCGATCAAGCCGTGTTCGTCGGTCAGCACCGTGCCGGCCAGCGAGCGGGCGATCAGGCGCTTGAGGCCGGGCAGGTCGAACACGTCGTGCCCGGCCAGTTCCGGCACGACCTTGCGCACCTCGCCCAGGAACGCCGCGTCGCCGTAGGATTCGCCGAGCCCGACCACCCCGTCGTCGCAGATCAGCTGCACGACGCTGCGCAGGGCGAAGGGCTCGTGCACGCCCATCACGTTCAGCAGCGGCGGATCCGCGAACGCGACCGGCGTGAGCACCACGTCCCGGATCTTCATCGGCCCTCGATCCCCTTCAGGACCTCCAACCCGCGCTCCACGATCCCACCGAGCCGGTCGATCTGCCCGGCGGTCGGCTCCACCAGCGGCGGGCGCACCGTGCCGACCTTGTCGCCGCGCAGCCGGGCTGCGGCCTTGACCAGTGACACCGCGAAGCCCGGGGTCTCGTCCCGCAACGCCACCAGCGGCAGGTAGAACCCGGCCAGCAGCGCGTCCATCACCTCGTGGTCCCCCGCGGCCAGCGCCCGGTGGAAGCGGTGCGCGATCTCCGGTGCGAAGCAGTGCACCGCCGAGGAATAGCGCGCCACGCCGATCGCCGCGTAGGCCTTCGCCGAAACCTCCGCCGTGGGCAACCCGTTGAAGAACAAGAACTCCCGCGCCCGCTCGGTGCCCAGCGACCGGATCGTGGTCACGATCCGCGTCATCACCTCCGGGTCCCCGTACCCGTCCTTGAGCCCCACCACCGACGGGATGTCGAGCAGCTGCGCCGCGGCCGGCGCCGTGAACACCCCGGTGCTGCGGTGGTACACGATCACCGGCACGCACGTGTCGCCCACCGAGTGCCGGACGAAGTCGACCAGCCCCGCCTGTGGACCCGTGACCAGGTACGGCGGCAGCAGCAGCACTCCGTCGGCCCCGCCCGCCTGCGCGGCCGCGACGCCCGCGCGAGCCGCGGCGGCGCCACCGCCGGCTCCGACCCACACCGGCACCCGCCCGCCCACGACCTCCTTGGCCCGCGCGAGCAACGCCGAGACCTCGTCCGGCGACAGCGAGCTGAACTCCCCCGTGCCGCAAGCCACGAACAACGCCCCCGCACCGGCGGCCACGTGGCTCTCCACGTTCTCCGCGAACCCGTCGAGGTTCACCTCGAGGTCCTCGGTGAACGGCGTCAGCGGGAACGCCAGCAGGCCGTCCAGCTCGATCTTGGGCTGTGCCATCAGTTTCTGCTCTTTCCGTCCTCGTCGGGGCGTCCGGGTGGCGTGCCCGGCCACGGGTTCGACGATCCCACCGGCACACCCTCCGCGCTCGAGGTACTCCCGGTGTTCATATTCTTGAATGGAGTCTGTTATGCTGACTATGTTCATCCATAAGAACGCTGTTCGGGACGCTAATATGGCCGGAGTCACAAGTCAACGGCCCGGTGGGAGGACGCACATGGCGCAGAAGCTGGACACCGCGGACGCGGCGCGCGGCGCCACGCCCGGTGCGGAGAGCGCGGGCGTCAAGTCGGCGCGGCGCGCCATCGACCTCATCGAGACCTTCGCGGCCAACGACGTGTGGCTCTCGCTCTCGGACCTGCACGCGCGCACCGGGTTCCCGCGCTCCAGCCTCCACGGCCTCCTGCGCACCCTCCTCGAAGCCGGCTGGCTCGAGGCCGACGCCAACACCGCGCGCTACCGCCTCGGCGTGCGTGCGCTGATCTGCGGTACCGCCTACCTCGACCGCGACGCGATCGTCCCGTTCGCCACCGAGGCGCTGGAGCGCATCCGCGAGAAGACCGGCTTCACGGCCCACTTCGCTCGCCGCAACGGCACCGAGGTCGTGTACCTCGAAACCCGCGAGTCGCAGCACTCGACGCACCTCGTCTCGCGCGTCGGCCGCACGCTGCCGGCCCACGCCACGGCGCTGGGCAAGGCGCTGCTGGCCGAGCTGACGCACGACGAGATCGAAGACCTGGTGCCGGCGAAGCTCGCGCCCCTGACGCCGAACACGATCACCACACGTGAAGCGCTGCACGCCGACCTCGCGCGCACCCGCGAGGTCGGTTACGCCGCCGAGATCGAGGAAGGCACCCTCGGGGTGCGCTGCGTCGCCGCCGTGATCCCCTACCGCATCCCCGGTACCGACGCCATGAGCTGCTCGATGCCGGTCGCGCAGGTGACCGACGCCGACGTCCGGCGCGTCGGCGAACTGCTGGCCGAGACGACCGCCGAGCTCGGGCAGCAGCTGCGCCGCGCCGGCATCCGCTGATCGCCGCCCTTCCCCCTGTTTCTGAGTTTCGAGAGGACCCCCATGGCAGACCAGCGCGTGCTGATCACCGGATCGGCAGGCATCGTCGGCACCCTGATGCGTCCGCGGCTGCGCAAACCCGGCCGGGTGCTGCGGCTGCTCGACCTGGCCGAGCAGGCCCCACCGGAACCGGGCGAAGCCGTCGAGCTCGTGACCGGCTCCGTCACCGACCCCCGCGCCATGGCCGAGGCCTGCGCGGGGGCCGACGCCCTGATCCACCTCGGCGGGCACAGCCGCGAGAACTCGTGGGAGGCCACGCTGGAGGTCAATGTCAACGGCACCCACACGGTGCTGGAGGCCGCCCGCGAGGCCGGGATCAAGCGGGTGGTCCTCGCGTCGAGCAACCACGCCGTCGGCTTCCGCCGCAACGCCGACGCCGGCGACTCCGGCCTGCCCGCCGACTCGAGCCCGCGCCCGGACACCTACTACGGCGTGAGCAAGGCGGCCATCGAAGCGCTCGGCAGCCTCTACGCGTCGCGCTTCGCCATGGACGTGATCGTGGTCCGCATCGGCTCGTGCTTCGAGACGCCGCTGCCGCTGGGCCCGCGCGGGCTGACCACGTGGCTCTCCCCCGACGACGGCGCGCGCCTCTTCGAGGCCTGCCTGAGCGCCCCGTCGCCGGGCTACCGCCTGATCTGGGGCGTCTCGGACAACACGCGGCGTGTGTACTCGCTTGCCGAGGCCGAAGCGCTCGGTTACAAGTCCTTCGACAACGCCGAGGTCTACGCCGACCGGTTGGCCGACCAGCCGGCTCCCACCGGGGCCGCGGCCGAGTTCGTCGGCGGGCCGTTCTGCACGGCTCCCCTGGGCGTGTTCAACCCGCTCTGACCGAGCCCGCCCGCTTGCCCTGACGGCCCGCCGGCCTGCCCGGCGGGCCGTCACCCGTCCCGGGCCGGGGTTCGGGACGCCTACACTCGGATCATCCGGTCGGTCGAGGCGAGGAGGACGTGGTGGGTGAGCTCTCGGCCGCCGACACCAACGGCATCCTCGCGCTGCCCTGGATCCGGCCCGAGCGCACCAGCGCCGGCCTCGGCTGGGAGTCGGTGTACCTGTCCAAGCAGCACGAACGCCCCCACCGGGGGCTGTTCGCGCCGGCGCCGACGCACCAGCTGATCCTGCACCTCGCCGGGCCCGTGACGGTCCGCCGGCGGTTCGGCACCCCGGCCGAGCAAATGCGCCGCGTCCCGGCCGGCGGCCTGTTCCTGCAGCCCTCGCACGCTGACCTCGCCGTGGAGCTCGGCGGTGAGCTCGACACGCTGCACGTGTACGTCGCCGACTCCGCCGTGCAGGAGGCCGCGGAGACCGACGCGCCGGTGCGGCTCGCGGAGGAGCTCGGCACCGTCGACCCCTTGCTCGAACAGCTGCTGCTGTCCCTGGACGGGGTGGTGCGCGACTGGGAGCCGAGCGCCCGCACCTACGCCGACCAGCTGTGCGCGCTGGTCGCCACGCACCTGGCGCGCCGCCACCGCGCCGGCCGGACCGCCGGTCAGCCCGCGCCCGCCGCGTCGGCGCTGTCGGACCGGCAGTTCGACCAGGTCCGCGAGCTGATGACCGAGCGCCTGTCGGAACCTCTGGGCTTGCCGGAACTCGCCGCCGCGACCGGGCTGAGCGTGAGCCGGTTCGCGCGCCGGTTCAAGGCCCGCACCGGGCTGCCCCCGCACCAGTACCTGCTGCGCCTGCGCGTCGAGCAGGCCGGCCTGCTGCTGCGCACCAGCAGCGAGCCGATCGCCGACATCGCGGCCCGCTGCGGCTTCTCCCACCAGGAGCACCTCACGCGCGTGCTGCGCACCCAGCTGGGCACCACCCCGGGCGCGATCCGCCGCGACGGTTAGCGGACCCGGCCACCCATGCGCGCGCGTTTCGTGCTGCCGGTGCGGCAGGAACGTGCAGGAAACCGGCCGGCGTCGTCCGGATACTCGAGGCACCCGCGTGGAAGGACCAACGATGTTCAGCTACACCGCCAACCCGGCCCGGGTCGTGTTCGGCAGCGGCACCGTCGCCACCCTGCCGGACGAGGTGCGCCGGCTCGGCGCCGCCCGCGTCCTGCTGCTCGGCAGCCCGCCCCTGGCCGGACCCGTGGGCCGCGTCGCCGACGCGCTCGGCCCGCTGCTGGCCGCCCGGTTCGACGACGCCGCGATGCACACGCCCGTGGACGTGACCGAGCGCGCGCTCAAGGTCGTGACCGAGAACGACGTCGACTGCGTGCTCGCCATCGGCGGCGGTTCGACGACCGGGCTCGCCAAGGCTCTCGCGCTGCGCACGGACCTGCCGCAGATCATCGTGCCGACCACCTACGCCGGGTCGGAGATGACGCCCGTGATCGGCGAGACGGCCGAGGGGCGCAAGACCACGCAGACCACGCCGAAGGTGCTGCCCGAGGTCGTCGTGTACGACGTCGACCTGACCCTGAAGCTGCCCGTCGAGGTGTCGCTCACGAGCGGGATCAACGCGATGGCGCACGCGGTGGAGGCGCTGTACTCGCCCGACGCCAACCCGATCGTCGACCAGTTCGCGCTCGAGGCGATCCGCCTGCTGGCCTCCGCGCTACCGCGCATCGCCGCCGACGCGTCCGATGTGGACGCCCGCGGCGAGGCCCTGCGTGCCGCGTGGCTCGCCGGCACCTGCCTCGGCTCGGTCGGCATGGCGCTGCACCACAAGCTGTGCCACACGCTCGGCGGCAGCTTCGGCCTGCCGCATTCGGAGACCCACACCGTCGTGCTGCCCTACGCCATGGCCTACAACGCCCCGGGTGCCCCCGAGGCCATGCGACGGATCGCGGAGGCGCTGGGCGCGCCCGACGCCGCGACCGGTGTGTACGACCTCATCGCGAACCTTCCGGTGCCGCACTCGCTGGGCGAGCTGGGCTTCGCCGAAGCCGACATCGCGAAAGCCGCCGAGATCGCCTCGGCCAAGCCGTACCCGAACCCGCGCGAGATCACCCGCGAGGGCATTGAAGACCTGTTGCGCCAGGCCTGGGCCGGCACCCGCCCGGCGCCGGCCGAAGGCACCAAGCCGGACCTGCGGGCCCTGACCCAGGAAGTCGTGGACAGCTTCTCCTCGACACCCAGTCCGCGGCTGCGGGAGCTGCTGCAGGACCTGGTGCGCACACTGCACTCCTACGTGGTGCGCACGGATCTCACGCAGCAGGAGTGGGAGTTCGCGATCGAGTTCCTGACGCGCGCCGGGCACATCACCGACGACAAGCGCCAGGAGTTCATCCTGCTGTCCGACACCCTCGGGGTGTCTAGTGTGGTCGACGTGCTCACCAACTCGCGCACACCCGACACCACGCCATCCGCGGTGCTCGGCCCGTTCTACGTGCAGGGCCCGCCGGAGACGGCGCAGGGCGCGGACCTCGCCGAGGGGCTGCCCGGCACTCCGCTGTGGACCGACGTGCGGGTGACCGAGCCGGACGGCACCCCGGTGGCCGATGCGGTCGTCGACGTGTGGCAGTCCAATGAGGACGGTTTATACGACGTGCAGCTGCCCGACGTCGACGGGCCGGTGCTGCGGGCCCGCTTCCGCACCGACGCCGAAGGCCGGCTGCGGTTCTGGACGATCGTGCCCTCGGCCTACCCGATCCCGGCCGACGGACCGGTCGGGCAGATGCTCGACTCGGTCGGCCGGCACCCCTACCGCGCGCCCCACGTGCATTTCATGATCGCGAAGCCCGGCTACCGGACGCTGGTGACGCAGCTGTTCGTCAAGGGCGGGGACTACCTCGACTCCGATACGGTGTTCGGCGTCAAGGACGGCCTGATCGTGGACTTCGCCGAGCAGTCCGGCGCCGCGCCCGACGGCCGCGAGCCCGCCCACTGGCGCCGGCTCGACTTCACCTTCCGCATCTCTCCCGCTCCCGAGCACTGACGAGGAATCCCACCATGAGCGAGTTCGATACCGACGTGATCGTGGTCGGCAGCGGGCCGGCGGGCGGTTCGGCCGCGCTGGCACTGGCGACCTACGGTGTGCGCACGGTCCTGGCCACCAAGTACGGCTGGACGGCCAACACGCCGCGGGCCCACATCACCAACCAGCGCGGCATGGAGGTCCTGCGTGACCTCGGCGTCGAGGAGCAGGCGCTGGCGCAGGGCACGCCGCCCGAGCTGATGGGCGACACGGTGCTCTGCACCTCGCTGGCGGGCAACGAGATCGGCCGCATCGCCAGCTGGGGCACCGGGGACCGCTCGGCGACCGAGTACGGCGCTGCGAGCCCCTGCCACATGATCGACCTGCCGCAGACCTACCTCGAGCCGATCCTGGTCTCCAACGCCGCCCAGCGCGGCGCGAAGCTGCGGCTGGACACCGAGTTCCTCGACTACGCCCAGGACGCCGACGGCGTCACCGCTCGCTTCTTCGACCGCGTGCGCGGCGACGAGTTCACGCTGCGGGCGCGGTACCTGATCGGTGCCGACGGGGCCCGCAGCCGCGTCGCGGAGCAGGCCGGGCTGCCGATCGCCGGCGAGACCGGCAAGGCAGGCTCGATGAACATCACGTTCAAGGCCGACCTCGCGAAGTACGTCGCGCACCGCCCGAGCGTCCTGTACTGGGTCATGCGGCCGGGCGCGCACATGGGCGGCATCGGCATGGGCCTGGTGCGCATGGTGCGGCCGTGGAACGAGTGGCTGCTCGTGTGGGGCTACGACATCGCCGGTGATCCGCCGGAGGTCGACGTCGCCGAGGCCACGCGGATCGTGCGCGACCTGATCGGCGATCCCGAGCTCGAGGTGGAGATCACCTCGACGTCACTGTGGACGGTCAACCACTCCTACGCCACGCAGTACTCGAGCGGCCGCGTGTTCTGCGCCGGCGACGCGGTACACCGGCACCCGCCGTCGAACGGCCTGGGATCCAACACGTCCATCCAGGACTCGTTCAACCTCGCGTGGAAGCTCGCGATGGTCGTGCGCGGCGAAGCCGGCGAGGGGCTGCTGGAGACGTACTCCGCCGAGCGGGCCCCGGTGGGCAAGCAGATCGTGGACCGCGCGAACCTCTCGCGCGACCAGTTCGGCCCGATCTTCGAAACCCTCGGGATCGCGGGCGACACCGACTCCGACGGCATCGCGGCCGGTCTGGCCGCCTGCGAGGCCGCCACCGAGGACGGCGCGCGCCGGCGGCGGCAGCTGGAGAAGGCGATCGAGCTGAAGAACTACGAGTTCAACGCTCACGGCGTCGAGCTCGACCAGCGCTACACCTCCACCGCCGTGCTCCCCGACGGCGCCGCCCCGGCGCCCGACGGCCGCGACGCGGAGCTGTTCCACCACGCGACGACCACACCGGGCGCGAAGATCCCGCACGTGTGGCTCGTCGGCGCCCACGGCCGCCGGGAGTCCACTTTGGACCTGGTGGGCCACGGCAAGTTCACCGTGGTCACCGGGCTCTCGGGCGCCGCGTGGCGCGTGGCGGCCGAGAAGGCCGCCGCCGAGCTCGGCCTGGACCTGCGCGTGGTGACCGTCGGCGCCGACGGCGCGCGCGACTCCTACGGCGACTGGACCCGCACCAGCGAGATCGACGAAGCCGGCGCCCTGCTCGTCCGCCCCGACGGCTACATCGCCTGGCGCCACAAGACGGCGGCGCCGGAGCCCGAGGCCACGGTGAAGCTGCTCGCCGCGCTGAAGGCGGTGCTTGCCCGCGCCTGAGCGGTCTCCCCGTGTGTCCGCCCGTGGAGCCGGCCTTTCCCGGCCCCACGGGCGGACTTCTTTCACAGCCGGTCCAGATCCACCGCTTCGCGCGCCAGGCAGAATCCGTCCGGTGGCACGCCCTTCGGCAGCGTCAGCCACGACCCGCGCGGCCGGCGGGAGTCCTCGCCCAGCAGCAAGGCCACGTAGCAGCCGTAGTCGATGGCGAACCCGTCGTACAACGTCCCGGGGCGGTGCTGGTCGGCCAAGCCGCGGCGCAGGACGTGGAGCAGCCGCGCGTCGTAGAGGTCCGCGATGAGCTCGTGGCGCGGACCGGGTGCGCGGTCGAGCAGGAACGTGCGGGAGCGGCGCCGTCCGACGACCTCGTCGACCAGCTTCCGCAGCAAGGCGGTCGCGGCTTCGTCGCCGGAGATGGCGCTCTGCTTGTCACGCAGGAACCAGTCCCGCGCGGCGAGGCGCACGTCGCGCACGCCGATGGGCTGGTCGTGCGCGTGCTGGGCCGACAACGCCGCGATGTTGATCGCGTCGCGCGGCACGCCTTCGGCCGCGCGCACGAGCTCGCCGAACGCACTGCCGCGAAAGGCTTCCGCGACGAACGCGGCCGCGTCGCCCGGCGGCGACGGCAGCATCGCCACCAGCCGCGCGGCGGCGTGGTTGAAGAACAGCTGCGCGAAGAACTCCTGGGCGCGCGTGCGGGCGTCGTCGAGGATCATGAGGTCGTCGAGGCTCACGGCCGACGCCGCGTCCGCCCCGACTTCGATACCCAGGTGATCACCGTCGGCGAGCCCGGCCCGGAACCGCGACCGGCGTTCGATGGCCGCGATCTTCACCGTGATCCCCGGTGTGGGCAAGAAGCTACGGCGCAGCAGGTCGGCGAGCAACGGCTGCAACTGCCGCGGCAGCGAGCTCCACTCGTCCAGCAGCAGCCACATCCGCCGGCCCGTCAGCGCCCGCGTCACGGCGCGCAGCGCGCGCCCGAGCGGGCCGAACACCACCCGGTGACGCTCCGTTCCCGAACGCCGCAGCCGGCTCTCCCCAGTGGCAGAACGCCTGTGCCCCACCGACACCCGCGCCGTGGGCGGCAGGCCGAGCTCGAGCCCGTGAGTCACCTCTTCGGCGGAGCTCGCCTTCGTCTCGCGCTCCACTTCCCCCACCACTTCCACGGCCGTGGCCGCCTCGGCGAGCGCGTCGAGCGCAGGCAGCAGAGTGTCCGGGTCGCCCAGCTCGCGTTCGACGGCCACCGCGAGCAGTTCTTCGTGCACCGCTTCGATCGTGTCGACGAGCAGCTGGGTACCCTGCACGGCCGCGGGGAGCCCGCTGTCGGAGTACAGGCCGCCCGCGCTGCCGAGCGTGCGCAGGTCGAGGTACACCGCGACGTCGCCGGCACGGTCGACGAGGTCGCTCAGGTGCAGCAACGCGTGGGTCTTGCCCGCGCCGCGGCGGCCGTAGAGGACCTGGTGGTCGCTGGAGTGCAGCATCGCCGAGAACGAGCCCGCGGCCACGAACGTCCGCGTCAGCGTGACCCGGTCCGAGGACTCCGCGCGTCTCGGAATACCCATGAGCGCCTGGTTGACCTGCCGTTGCCGGAGCCGGTTTGCCATCCGGCGAGCCTGCCGCGCCGCGCGCCGGCGCCGCAGCCGCCGGATGCGTGACGGACCCGGTGACGCCGAGTGGTCAGCTCTGAACGAACACCGCGGTGAAGTCGACCGGGATGTTCGGCGGGCCGGTGCCGTCGCCGTAGGCGCCTGGGCCCGAGGTGTCCACGCCGCCGCGCGCGATCTTGTCCAGGACCGCCAAGCCGGCGTCGGAAATGGTGCCGAAGACGGTGTACGACGGTGGGATCGGGGTGTCGCCGAACATCATGAAGAACTGGCTGCCGCCGGAGCCGGGCTGGCCGGTGTTGGCGAGCGCGACAAGGCCGCGGCCGTAGGTCAGCTCCGGGAAGAACTCGTCCGGCACGGTGTAGCCGGGCCCGCCCGTGCCGTCGCCCAGCGGGTCGCCGCACTGCAGCATCTGCAGGTCGGTCGTGCCGAGCCGATGGCAGCTGGTGCCGGTGTAGAAGCCCTGCTTCGCCAGCGCCACGAAGCTCGCCACCGTGCACGGCGCGAGCGCGCGGTCGAGCGTCAGCCCGATGTCGCCGGCTGTGGTGCGCAGGTCGACGCCGACGGTGCCGCTCGCGGGCTCCGGCCCGGCGGCCGGCGGAGTGGCGGTCTTGCCCGCGGCAGCGGCCGGGTCGGGCGGGTAGCTGCAGTCCGACGGGTCCGCCAGCGCCTGCGTCCGGTGCGGCTCGGGTGTGCGCGCCGACGGGATGGACACCGGCGGGCCTTCGCTCGTGGCCGGCGGCGTGGCCGGTGGAGTGATCCCGTGCGCGCCCCGCACGAGCTGTCCGAGACCCGACACGGAGGCGGCGGGCCGGAGGAACCCCGGCGTCACGAACGCGGTGATCCCGAAGGCCGTGACGAGCACCACCACGGCCGCGAGGACCCAGACCCACGTTGTCCCACCTCGTCGCGGTGGACCCGGCCACGTCATGGACGCCCCCTTCGTCAGGCCGCCATTGTGCCCGCCGCGGGCCTCCGGCGGAACCGGTCACAGCGGGGGCAGCGCCGGAGTCTCCAGCCATCCCGTGAAGAACTCCCGCAGCGAACGCCCCGCGAACGCCTCCGCGGCCGTCACGAACTGCTCCGTGCTCACCGTCGCGTGCCGGCGCTCCGCGGCCCAGGCCTTCACCAGCGCGAAGAAGGCCGCGTCGCCGATCTCGCCGCGCAACGCGTGCAGCGTGAGCGCGCCGCGCTTGTACACGCGCTCGTCGAACATCCGCCCCACGCCCGGGTCGCTGATCCGCACATCGGCCGGCTTGGTCTTGATCCGCGCGTGCCACCAGCGGGCGAACGCGGCCGCCGGCTCACCGCCGGCCTCCTCGGACCACAGCCACTCGGTGTAGGTCGCGAAGCCCTCGTTGAGCCAGATGTGGCGCCAGTCGGCGACCGTGAGGCTGTTGCCGAACCACTGGTGCGCGAGTTCGTGCACCACGAGCCGCTCGTAAGTGCGCTTGCCGTCCACGTGGTTGGCACCGAAGATCGCCATGCCCTGCGCTTCGATGGGGTCGTCGAGCTCGTCGTCGGTCACGACCACCACGTACTCGCCGAACGGGTACGGCCCGTACCAGCGCTGCAGCGCGTCCATCATCCGGCCCTGGCGGCCGAAGTCCCGCGCGAACGCCTTGCGCAGCCGCGGCGGCACCGCCGCCCGCTGTGGCACGGTCGTCGCCACGGACTCGACACCATTGCCGCGGCCGAACCCCAGGCGCAGCCGGAACGAACGCGCCTCGGGGTGCGACAACCAGCCCGCGCCGGCGCCGGCCACGAGCTCGACGTCGTCGTAGCGCCCGATCTGCACGCTCATCAAGTACGTCGCCGTCGGCTCCGGCCGCTCGAACACCCACTGCGCCGTGCTGGCCGACTGGGTGCGCGACACGAGATTCCCCGTCACCGCCACCAGGTAGGTCGACGACGTACTCACCGCCACGCGGTAGCTCGCCTTGTCCGCCGGGTGGTCGTTGCACGGGAACCACGACGGCGCGCCGATCGGCTGGCTCGCTACGAGTGCGCCGTCGGTGAGCTCGTCCCAGCCGATGTCGCCCCACCGGCTGGGCACCGGCCGTGGGTTGCCGACATAGCGCACCTCGACCTGGAACTCCGTGCCCGCGGGCACGGACTTGGCCGGCTTCACCTGCAGCTTCAGCGCCCGCCGCGCGAACTTCGCCGGCTTGCCGTCCACGAGCACCCGGGAGACGCGGAACTCGCCGAGGTCGAGCGTGAACCGCGACAGCGCCTGCGTCGCGACGCAGGTGAGCACCGCGGTACCGGACAGCCGGTTGGGGGCGACGCGGTAGTCGAGGTCGAGGTCGTAGTGCCGGACGTGGTAGCCACCGTTGCCGTGGCCGGGCAGGTACGAGTCTCCGGAGGTTTCCGCGCCGGGTGCCGGCACGGCAGCCTTCGAGGAGGTCACGCGCGCAGAACCCCGCTTTCGGTGTGGTCGTCTTCTCCCGGAAATATCGCGCGGATCTCCGGCCGCCGCAACGGTTACGGGCTCACCGACGCCAGGCCGAGATCGGGTTGCCGAGCCAGCGCGTGTCGGCGGGCACCGCGTCGCCGCGCGTGACCAGCGAACCCGGGCCCACGGTCGTGCGGGCGCCGATGCTCGCGCCCGGCAGCACGATGCCGTGCGGGCCCAGCGTCGCGCCCTCGCCGAGTTCCACACGGGACATGCTCATGATCCGGTCGTGGAAGAGATGGGTCTGGACCACGCAGCCACGGTTGATCGTCGCACCGTCGCCGAGGCGCACGAGGTCCGCCTCGGGCAGCCAGTACGTCTCGAGCCACACCCCGCGGCCGATCTTCACGCCCATGGTGCGCAGCCAGCTCGTGAGCAGCGGCGTGCCGCCGATCGAACCGATCAGCCACGGCACGGCGAGCGCCTCGACGAACGTGTCGGCCAGCTCGTTGCGCCACACGAACGAGCTCCACAACGGGTGGTCGATCTCGCGGAACTTCCCGACCAGCAGCCACTTCACCACGGTCGCGGTGAGCGCCGCGACGGTCCCGGCGGCCAGCAGCACCGGCCCGGCCAGCAGCGCGGCGATCAGGAAACCGGCCTGCCGCGCGATCGCCAGCAGGCCGAACGCGACGCCGGCCGTGAGGGCGACCCCGCACATCACCGGCACGATCCGGCACAGCTCCACGAACGCGCGCGCGGCTTTGAGGTGCAGCGCCGGCGTGTAGGTGCGGCTCGTGTCGGCCTCACCGATCGCGCGGCGCACGGGCAGCGGCGGCATGCCGAGGTAGGACGAGCCCTTCTTGGCCTTCGCCGGCGTCGAGGACAGCACGCCCACGAGACCGCGTTTCGGCACCGACCGGCCCGGCGCGGTCATGCCGGAGTTGCCGAGGAACGCCTGCTTGCCGATCCGCGCGGGTGCGACGTGCAGCCAGCCGTGCCCGAGCTCGTAGGTCGCGACCATCGTGTCGTCGGCGAGGAACGCGCCGCTGTCGACCTTGGTCATCTTCGGCAGTGCGAGCACGGTCGAAGCTTCGACGCCCCGGCCCACCTTCGCGCCGAGCAGCCGCAGCCACACCGGCGTGAACAGGCTGGCGTACAAGGGGAACAAGCCTTCGCGGGCCATGCCCATGAGCCGTTCGGTCGCCCACACCTGCCACGCGACGCGGCCGTGCACCGGGTGGTATCCCTCGACCAGGCGCACGCCCAGCAAGCGCACGCCGGCGAGCACCAGCAGCGCGTAGGTGAGGAAGTAGGCCACGGTCGCGACCGGGGTGAAGGCCAGTGCGCTCTTGGCGGCATCGACCAGGTTCGGCGAGCCCCAGATCGCGTAGCCCAGCACCGCCACGCCCGGTAGCGCCGCCAGCCCGGGCAGGAAGCCGAGCACGAGCGACGTCGCGCCGTAGACGGTCGCCCAGAACCGCGAACGCGGCGGGCGGCTCGACGGCCACTTCAGCGCGTCCTTCGCGTCTTTGCCCGCGCGGACGGCGGGCGAGCCCGCCCAGCGCTGCCCGGCCGGCACGGCGCCACGCACGGCCGACCCGGCGGCGATCTCCGCGCCCTTGCCGATGCGGGCACCGGGGAACAGCGTGCTGCGCGAACCGACGCGGGCTTCCGCGCCGATGCGGATCTTGCCGATGTGCACGAGGTCGCCGTCGACCCAGTGGCCGGACAGGTCCACCTCGGGCTCGACGGCGGCGCCACGGCCCAGCTTGAGGAAACCGGTGACTGGCGGCGGCGAGTGCAGGTCCACGTCCTTGCCCACGCGGGCGCCGAGCGCCTTCGCATACGTCGTCATCCACGACGCGCCCGCGATGCTGTCGGCGCCGCTGAACTCGGCGAGCTTCTCCGCAGTCCACAAGCGAAGGTGCACGCTGCCACCGCGCGGGTAGCTGCCGGGCAGCACCCCCGAGAGCAGCACGCGCGCGCCGCCGGCCGCGATCGCGATGCGACCGGCCGGGCTGAACAGCACCAGCCACGCGAGCGCGACCCAGCCCCAGTTCAGCGTCGGCGCCCAGGCGAACCCGAGCAGCGCCAGCACGTTCGACAGCGCCGCGGCGAGCGTCGCCCAGCGCAGGCCGACGAGGCCCATGAGCGGGACCATCAGCAGGGTCTGGAGCACACCCGCGCGCCGCGGCGTGGGCTTGACGTCACGGCGCTCGGTCTCCGCGCCGCTGAGCGCGTCGAGCATCGACGCGAGCGCCCCGAGCTTCGGGTGCGTGTAGATGTCGGTGACCGACACCTCGGGGTGGCGCGTGCGGATGCGCGCGATGAGCTGCGCGGCCGTGAGGCTGCCGCCGCCGTGGGTGAAGAAGTCGGCCTTCGGGTCCGCCGCGGTCACGCCGAGGATCTCCGACCAGCCTTCGGCCAGCCACGCCTCGGTGGCGGACAGGCCCGCCTCATTTGCGTCCACAGTGGACAGAGGCCAGGGCAGCGCGGCGCGGTCGACCTTGCCCGACGTGCGCGTGGGCAGGTCGTCGATCACCGCGAGCAACGGCACCAGCGCGGCCGGGAGCTGCTCGCGCAGCCGGGTCGCGGCGCGGTCGGCCGCGAACTCGCTGCCGGCGCTCGGCACGACGTAGCCGACCAGGACCTGGTTGCCCGCCCTGGTGCGGCGGATCGCGGCGGCCGCTCCCTGTACACCGGGCAGCGCCCGCAGCGCGGCGTCGACCTCACCGAGCTCGATGCGCCGGCCCCCGAGCTTGACCTGCTCGTCGAGCCGGCCGAGGAACAGCAGGCCCTCGGCTTCGGCGCGGACCAGGTCGCCGCTGCGGTAGGCGCGCTGCCAGCCCAGAGCGGGCAGCGGTGCGAACTTCTGCGCGTCCTTCTCGGCGTCGAGGTAGCGCGCCAGGCCGACGCCGCCGATCACGAGTTCACCGGTCTCGCCCATGGGGACCGGCTCGCCCGCCTCGTTGACCACAGCCAGCTGCCAGCCCGCGAGCGGCAGGCCGATGCGCACCGGCCCCTCCCCCGTCAGCTGGGCGGCGCAGGCGACGACGGTGGCCTCGGTGGGGCCGTAGGTGTTCCACACCTCGCGACCTTCGACGGCCACGCGCTCGGCCAGCTCCGGCGGGCACGCCTCGCCGCCGAAGATCAGCAGGCGCACGTCCTCGAGCGCGTCGGCCGGCCACAGCGCGGCGAGCGTCGGCACAGTGGACACGACGGTGATGCGCTGCGCGATCAGCCACGGGCCCAGGTCGACGCCGGTGCGCACCAGCGCGCGCGGCGCGGGCACCAGGCAGGCGCCGTGCCGCCACGCGAGCCACATCTCCTCGCAGGAGGCGTCGAACGCGACGCTCAGGCCCGCGAGCACGCGGTCGCCGGGGCCGACGGGCTCGTCGGTGAGGAACAGCTGCGCCTCGGCGTCGACGAAGGCCGCGGCCGAGGCGTGCGTGACAGCGACGCCCTTGGGCTTGCCGGTGGAGCCGGAGGTGAAGATGATCCAGGCGTCGTCGGCCGGTCCGGGCCTGCCTTCCCGACCGCCAGGGGCCCCGGTGACGGAGATGGTGCCGTCGGTCGCGACGGCGGCTACGCCGGCTTCGCCGAACACCAGCTCGGCACGCTCGTTCGGATCGTCCGCGTCGACCGGCACGTAGGCGGCGCCGACGGACAGGGTGGCGAGGATCGCGACGTACAGCTCGGCCGTGCCGGAGGAGATGCGCACACCGACGCGGTCGCCGAGGCCGACCCCGTGGGCCCGCAGGCGGCGGGCGTAGGCGTCGATCTCTTCGAGCAGGCGGCGGTAGGTCAGGGTGGTGGTGCCGTCGTCGACGGCGGCGGCGTTGGGGTGGCGCTCGGCCGTTTCGGCGAGCACCTGCAGGAGCGTGCGCTCGCTCGCGCCGAGGCCGGACCAGAAGAGGGCGCGGTCGGCGACCGGGGTCGGAGACGGGGCGTGGCTCACCTCGGCGACGCACGCCACTAGGGCGCCGGCGTCGTCGGTGGTGGTGCTCCCGGCGTGGTCCGCGGTGAGGGTCACCGGACCACCTCGTCACGGTGCGTGACCGTGGGCTTGCGGAACCGGACGTGCAGGGATGTACCACGGGCGTGCAAGCCCATCACTCACCTTCCGCGAGCGTCATTCGGGCCGGCTCTCCGAATGAGGCGCCCGTTGCGGCCCTCGACGATACGCCAAGATGAACACCAGATAGCGCAAGGGTCACAGCCGAGTGCCGGACGTCACCGTGTGCAGCGGCCTGATCCCGACGTGAAAAACGCGCCGGGAAACGGCGTTCCCGGCGCGTCTGCGCGGTGTTGTTCGAACCGCGGTGTTGTTCGAACCGCGGTGTTGTTCGAACCGCGGTGTTGTTCGAACCGCGGTGTTGTTCGAACCGCGGTGTTGTTCGAACCGCGGTGTTGTTCGAACCGCGGTGTTGTTCGAACCGCGGTGTTGTTCGAACCGCGGTGTTGTTCGAACCGCACCGTTGGTGCGCCAGTGATCTTGGCCGGAATACGGTGCCAGCCGAAGTCAGCGGCCCCGCGCCGCCTTGCCGCCGACCTTCGGCTTCGCCTTCTTCTCCCGCACCCGCACGTTCACCCGCACGGGGCTGCCTTCGAAGCCGAACTGCTCGCGGAACTTGCGCTCGATGAACCGCCGGTAACCGGCCTCCAGGAAGCCGGTCGTGAACAGCACCAGCGTCGGCGGGCGGATGCCGGCCTGCGTGGCGAAGAGCACCTTCGGCTGCTTGCCACCGCGCACCGGCGGCGGGGTCGCCGCGATGAGGTCGGAGAGCCACCCGTTGAGCTGACCGGTGGGCACGCGCTGGTCCCACGACTTGAGCGCGGTGCGCAGCGCGGGCGCAAGCTTGCGCACGGAACGGCCGGTGAGGGCGGAGATGTTCACCTTCTCCGCCCACGGCACGCGGACCAGACCACGGTCGAGTTCGCGCACCATCGCGTGGCGGCGGTCTTCGTCCACCAGGTCCCATTTGTTGAAGGCCAGCACACAGGCACGGCCCGCCTCGACGACCATCGTCAGCACCCGCAGGTCCTGTTCGGACAGTGGTTCGGCGGCGTCGAGCATCACGATCGCGACCTCGGCCGCGTCGATCGCCGTCTTGGTGCGCAGCGAGGCGTAGTACTCCGCGCCGTTGGCGGAGTTCACGCGCTTGCGCAGGCCCGCGGTGTCCACGAACCGCCAGACCTCGCCGTCGAGTTCCACCAGCGAGTCGACCGGGTCGACGGTGGTGCCGGCGACCGCGTCGACCACCGAACGCTGCTCGCCCGAGAGCTTGTTGAGCAGGCTCGACTTGCCCACGTTGGGCTTGCCGACGAGCGCCACCCGCCGCGGGCCGGCGGTCACGGTACCGCTCTCCCGCGGCGCCGAGGGCAGGGCCTCGATGATCGCGTCGAGCAGGTCACCCGAGCTGCGGCCGTGCAGCGCGCTGACCGGGCGCGGTTCACCCAGGCCGAGCGACCACAGCGAAGCGGTGTCGGCCAGCAGCCGGTCGTCGTCCACCTTGTTGGCGGCGAGCAGCACCGGCTTCTTCGAGCGGCGCAGCACCCGGGCCACGGCCTCGTCGGTCGCGGTCGCACCCACGGTCGCGTCGATCACGAGGAGCACGGCGTCGGCCGTCTGCATCGCCATCTCGGCCTGCGCGGCAACGGCGGCCTGCAGGCCCGTCGCGTCGGGCTCCCAGCCGCCGGTGTCGACCAGCGTGAAGCGCCGGCCACCCCAGTACGCGTCGTAGGAGACGCGGTCGCGCGTCACCCCCGGCACGTCCTGCACCACGGCCTCGCGCCGGCCGAGGATGCGGTTGACCAGCGTGGACTTGCCCACGTTGGGGCGGCCGACCACGGCCAGCACCGGCTGCGCGAGGTTCGCCTCCTCGGCGGCGCCCTCGGCCTCGATCTGCGCGTCGAGCGCGGCGAACTCGGTCTCGTCGGACCAGGTCCCGTCGACCTCGCCCACGCCTTCGACCGAGGATTCAAACCCTGTCATCGTTTCCCATTCCACCTACGGCGCCGGAGAGCCGATTCTCCGCACGCCACTCGTCCAAAGTCTTCACGAGCTCCGCGAGCCGCAGGCGCAGCTCTTCGGTGCCCTCTTCCAGGCCGCGCCGGCCTGGGCCGACCGCCGGCGCGAACGGCTCGCCCACGAGGATGTCCACCCTCGGTCGCCACCGCCGCTTCCCCGCCGCGGGTTTGAGCGTGCCCCGCGTCGCGACCGGCAGCACGGTCGCCCCGGCGGAGCGCACGAGCCAGGCCGCGCCCCGCTCGGCCGCACCGACGTCGCCGGCCCCGCGCGTGCCCTCGGGGAAGATGCCGACGACCCCGCCGGCCTTGAGCACCCCGACGGCCGTCATCAGCGGCTTGCGGTCGATCTCGCCCCGCTTGAGCGGGATCTGGCCGATCGCCCTCAGGAACCACCCGGCGGCGCCTTTGAACATCTCGGCTTTGACGAGGAACGCCGACCGGCGCGGCAGCATTCCGAAGATCAGCTGCGGCTCGATCATGGAACTGTGGTTGGCGATCACCACGACCGGGCCGGTGGCGGGCATCCGGTCGCGGCCGTGCACGCGAATCCGGAAGGCCGATCGCAGATGGTACCGGGCGAAGATGCGCCCGGCGTCGTGGAGGAGGCCGTTCGCGCCCGCGGGCAGCGCGCCTCCGGTCACGGAGCCACCTCGACCCCGGCGTCGGCCTCGGCCGGGCAGTCGTCGAGCAGGCCGCGGCGGCAGGCCAGCTCGGACAGGGCGACGATCACCTGGTCGATGGTCAGCTCGGACGTGTCGACCGGCACGGCGTCCTCGGCCGCGCGCAGCGGCGACGTCGAGCGCGTGGAGTCGAGGCGGTCGCGGCGCTCGACGGACTCGCGCGCGGCCTCGACGGTGAGCCGGCGCCCCGCGGCGGTGTCCTGGCCGCTGCGCCGCGCGGCCCGCACGTCGGCCGACGCGGTGAGGTAGACCTTGAGCGGCGATTCGGGCGCCACGACGGTGCCGATGTCGCGGCCTTCCACCACGATGCCGCCGGTGTCGGCGAGCACGTCGGCGATGATCCGGCGCTGGCGCGCCACAAGCAGCTCACGCACCTGAGGCACCGCGGAGACGGCGGAGACGGCCTGGGTGACCTCGGGCCCGCGGATCTCGGCGGCCACGTCTTCGTCCTCGAGCCGCACGTCGGGGCGGTCGGGGCTGGTGCCGATGGTGAAGTGCACGTCGTGCGCGAGGTGGCCGACCGCTTCGGTGTCGGCCGGGTCGGTGCCCGCCCGCAGCACCGCGAGCGTCACGAGCCGGTACATCGCGCCGGTGTCGAGGTAGCCCGCGCCGAGCCGGTCGGCGAGCTTGCGCGCGACCGTGGTCTTGCCGGTTCCCGACGGGCCGTCCAGCGCGACCACACCACGTAGGGCTCCCGTCACCGAAACTCTCCTCGCGTCGTCCTCTGCGTTGATCGGCGTTCATTCTGCCCGTCGCCCGTCCCGCCCGGTCAGGCGGCTCGGGTGCGGTCAGCCCCCGAAGCGCGCGACGAGCAGAGCCAGGCGGTCGTGGCAGTGCCCCGTGCTCAGCCGGCGGCCGCGGTCGAGGGTGACGAGGCCGTGCAGCGCACCCCAGAACTCGGTCAGCGGCCCCGGGTCCTGGCCGTCCGCCACCGGCTCGATCACCGCCAGCAGCGCCGCGAACACCTCGTGCATCACCGGCGAGGTGTCCTCCGCGGCGAACGGCAGCTCGGTGGCCAGCGTGAACATCGCGTCGTAGAGAGCCGGCTTCTCTTCGGCGAAGGCGACGTAGGCCTCGGCCACCGCGCGGACTCCGCCTTCCCGCACGCGGCGCAGGTGCTCGGTGAACTCCGCGAACCCCTCCAGCGCGTCGGCCGCCATGATCACGGCCTTGCTCGCGAAGTGGCTGTAGAGCACCGGCTGGCTGTACTCGATGAGCGCCGCGACCCGGCGCGTGGTGACCGCCTCCCAGTCCCTCCGCCTCGGCGAGCTCCCGCGCGGCGGCGGCGATCCGCCGCTCCCGTTCCGTCCGGTCGCCTTCCCGGCGCAGTCGCCGGTCCATGGACCCGGTCCTAGCACTGCTATATAATCTAGCGTAGATAAGCTCGTGTTGACGGATTAGCTGTTATCGCTAGATTCCCGGAGGTCCGAGTGATCGTCAGCGCCTACGTCACCGCCTACGTCACCGCCGGCATCGTCGCCCTCGGCATCATCTACGTCGGGCTGAGCTACCTGCTCGCGCCGGAGAAGAGCGCCGCCGGCTTCGGCCTCGCCACCATCCCACCGGCACGACGGCGTTCTTCCACATCAAGGGCACGCGCAACATCGGGTCCGGGCTGGTGGCGGGCGCGGCGATGCTGGCAGGTGGCCCGCAGGTCCTCGGCTGAATCCTGCTCGCGGAGACCTTCATCCCGATCGTCGACATGCTGATCATCTCGCGGCACAAGGGAAACCGGGCGATTGCGTTCGGCGTGCACGGCGCGACGGCGGCCGTGATGATCGTCGCGACGGTCCTGCGCGAACTCGCCTGAGCCTCGCGAAACGGACAATGGGTTACCGTGGCCGGTGTGAACGTCGAAGTGACCCCCTTGCCCGGAATCGGTGTCCGCAAGGACTTCGCCACCCGTGCGGGACGGCGCATCGGCGTCGTGACGCAGCGGGACGGCAAGATCGAGCTGATCGTCTCCAAGTCCGACGACCCCGACGCCTGCCTGGCCTCTCTGCCGCTTTCCGCGGACGAAGCGGGTGCGCTCGCGAACCTCCTCGGCGCGCCGCAGCTGGTCGCGCAGCTCACCGAGGAGCATCGCGAGCTGCCGGGCATCCACACCCGGCAGCTGCCGATCGCCGAGGACGGCCTGTTCGACGGCCGCACGCTCGGCGACACGGCGATGCGCACCCGCACCGGCGTGTCGGTGGTCGCGGTGGCGCGGGCGGGCCAGGTGCACCCGTCCCCGGCGCCGGACTTCACCTTCACCGCGGGCGACCTGCTCGTCGCGGTCGGGACGTCCGATGGCCTGGACGCCGCCGCCAAGATCCTCAAGCAAGGCTGATGGCCCACACCGCGCTGTCCCTGATCGAACTGGGCGGGGTCTTCTTCGTGCTGGGCGTGCTGGGGAGGCTCGCCGGCCGGATCGGCCTCTCCCCCATCCCGCTCTACCTGCTCGGCGGCCTGTGCTTCGGCTCCGGTGGCCTGATCCCGCTCGCCGACATCGGCGACTTCACGCACCTGGCCAGCGAGATCGGCGTCGTGCTGCTGCTCCTGCTGCTGGGGCTCGAGTACTCAGCGGCGGAGCTGTTCACGGGCCTGCGCCGCTCGTGGACGGCCGGGCTCGTCGACATCGTGCTCAACGCGCTGCCCGGCGTGGCCGTCGCGTTGCTGCTGGACTGGGGCCCGATCGGCGCGATCGTAATGGCGGGCGTCACCTACATCTCGTCGTCCGGGATCGTCGCCAAGCTCCTCGGTGACCTCGGCCGGCTGGGCAACCGCGAAACGCCCGTGGTGCTGTCGATCCTGGTGTTCGAAGACCTGGTGATGGCCCTCTACCTGCCGATCCTCACGGCGATCCTCGGCGGCGTCAGCTTCCTCGGCGGTCTCGAGGCCGTGGGCATCTCCCTGCTGGTGATCACCGTGGTCCTGGTGATCGCCCTGAAGTTCGGCCGCTACGTCTCCGCGCTCGTCGACAGCGACGACCGCGAGGTGTTCCTGCTCAAGATCCTCGGTGCGGCGCTGCTCGTCGCGGGCATCGCGTCGGCGCTGCAGGTCTCGGCCGCCGTCGGGGCCTTCCTGCTCGGCATCGCCGTGTCCGGCTCCACCGCCCACAACGCCACGCGCCTGCTCGAGCCCCTGCGCGACCTGTTCGCGGCCGTGTTCTTCGTGGTGTTCGGCCTCAACACGAACCCGGCGTCGATCCCGCCGGTGCTCGGGTGGGCCGTCGCGCTCGCCGTGATCACCACGCTCTCCAAGGTCGGCACCGGCTGGTGGGCCGCACGGAGACAAGGGATCGGCAGGCTCGGCCGCGCCCGCGCGGGAGCGGCTCTGGTGGCACGCGGCGAGTTCTCGATCGTCATCGCCGGTCTCGCAGTCACCGCCGGCGCGGTCGACGGCGAACTGGCCGCGCTGGCGACCGCGTACGTGCTGCTGATGGCGATCCTCGGCCCCACCGCCGCCCGCGTCGTGGAGCCGATCGCCAAGGCGCTGCAACGGAAACCGCGGGAGCAGGCCAGCGAAGCCCCGGCGTGAGCCGGGTGGTCACCCGGTGTCCAGGCGACCACCCGGACGATCACCGCAGGTCGAGTCGCGGGTCGTTGCGGACCGAGGTGACCGCGGTGCCCGGCAGGGTCGCGCCCGGATCGGCGGGCGCGGTGCCCACGAGCGGCACCCGCACCGAAGTCTTCGCCAGGTCCACCGTCAGTGTCGGCGCGTTCGCCGGTCCGGTGATGAAGTCGCCGTCCGTGCCGCCGATGATCAACGCCAGCGCGTGGCCCGCGGGGACGACGTGGTCGGTGCTCGCGAGGCGGAACGTCATCGAGTAGGCCTTGCCGGGCGTCAGCGGCGATTCGTGGCTCAGCGACCGGTAGTTCGCCAGGTCGGCCCAGCCGCGGCTGATGACGGTGTAGCCGACGTTCGCCGTGTCCGCGCTGGTGACCTTGTAGCAGGCGTCGTCGCCGGGGGCGGTCGCACCCCAGCACGTCTCCGCGGTGCCGGTCTTGATGCCTTCGCCGCCGGCGGAGTAGTTGCGGATCGTGGCGGGACCGTAGTCCACGAGCATCGCCGACACGCGCGCCGACGACGTGCTGGGTGTGGCCGTCACGGTGATCGACGAGGTCCCGGAAACCTGCAGCGGCGCGGAAAGCGCGCCGGTGCTGTAGAGCACGCGGCCGGCCGACGTCGCCGCCGGGTCCGCCGCCCACTCGTCCTCGCCGAGCTTCGGGTTGTCCGTGAACGAAGCCATTCCTGACGAAACGGCCGTGGTCAGCGTGCCGACGCCGGCCACCGAGCCCGCGTGCGGGCGCAGCGTCGTCGCCTCCGCGCCTGCCGCCGGGTACGAGGACTGGTCGGCCCACTGGTCCGGCTGCCGCTCGACCGTCGCCATCGGCTGCTTCTCGATGCCGTTGTCGATGCCCATGAGGTAGTGGTCGAACCACTGGTGCAGTGTGTCGACCCAGTCCGCGCGGCGGTAGTCGAACGGGTCGACGTGCCCGGTCTGCGCGAGCCAGATCTTGCGCTGGACCCCGGCTTTGGCGAGCGCGTCCCACCACTGGCCGAAGTTGATCGTCTTGACGTTGAGGTCGTTCACGCCGTGCGAGACGAACACGCTCGCGAGCACCTTCTTCGCCTGCGCCACGTAGTCGCGCTCCGCCCAGAACGGACCGTAGTCACCGTTCGCGGTGGCGCCCTTCGCGAGCTTCGCGTTCTCCGCCGAGCAGTCTTGGCCGCCGTTGCGCGTCTCCACGGTCCGCGCCAGCCCGTCGGGGTCGAAGCCGAACGACGCACCGTCGGAGCGGTAGTAGTCGTACCACGAGCTGATCGCCGAGATCGGGACGATCGTCTTCAGCCCGGCGACGCCGGTGGCGGCCACGCCGTTGGCGATCGTGCCGTCGTAGGACTTGCCGATCATGCCGACGCCGCCGTCACTCCAGCTCGCCGTGACCTCGCTGCCACCGGATTTCGCGCTG
Organism: Amycolatopsis sp. FDAARGOS 1241; assembly: GCF_016889705.1. Taxonomy (NCBI): domain Bacteria; kingdom Bacillati; phylum Actinomycetota; class Actinomycetes; order Pseudonocardiales; family Pseudonocardiaceae; genus Amycolatopsis; species Amycolatopsis sp. FDAARGOS 1241. Next base: position 3,047,514 of record NZ_CP069526.1, on the reverse strand, counting down.
TAGCCCGTGGCACGGCCGTTCAGCCAGTCGACGACCTTCTTGGCCGACTGCACGTCGGACATGCCGCCGACGTCGACGCAGCCGGTGGACCGGTTGGTGCCGGCGAGGTCCACGAGCACGACCGCGTAGCCGCGCGGCACGAAGTAGTTGTCGTAGAACAGCGGGAACCCGACCGGGCGGCCCTGCTGGTCGTAGGTCTTGAACTCGCTCTCGTTGCCGCGCCCGAGCGAGGAGTAGTACGGGCTCGCGTCCATGATCACGGGGATCTTGCGGCCCTGCGCCGCCGGTTCCGCCGGCCGCACGATGTCCGCTGCGACGCGGTCGGGCTTGCCGTCGCCGTCACCGTCGCGGCCGACGTCCACCCACACCGTTTCGCGGATCGCTCCGGCGAAGTCGTACACCGGTTCGGTGCCGGCGGGTCTCGCGGCCGCCTGCTGCACCGGCACCACGAGCCCCGCGGCGACGACCGCCGCCGCGCAGAGCCCTCTGAGCACACGCATTCCAGTCCTCCAGCTCAATCGGGATGTCGATCAAGCTAGGAGGACGCGGACGCACGGCACCAGGGCGGAAAGTGGGGACCGGAGCGCGAACCCCCCGAACGGATCAGAGCTCGACGTTGCGGTACAGCGCGCCGACCTCGCCGCGGTTGAGACGGCGGATCGTGCCGGGGCGCTGGTTGCCGAGCTGCACGTCGCCGACCGCGGTGCGCACGAGCTTGCGCACCGGGTGCCCGGTGGCGGCCATCAGGCGGCGCACGATGTGCTTGCGGCCCTCGTGGATCACGAGTTCGATCATGCTCTTGCCGGAGTGCATGTCCTTCACGCGGAACTGGTCGACCTTGACGATGCCGTCGGGCAGCTCCCAGCCGGCGCGCAGCTCCTTGCCGAGCCCGCGCGGCACGAGGCCCTCGACCTCGGCGAAGTAGGTCTTGAGCACGCGGTAGGACGGGTGCATGAGCCGGTGGCCGAGGTCGCCGTCGTTGGTGAGCAGCAGCAGGCCCTCGGTGTTCTCGTCGAGCCGGCCGACGTGCACGACGCCGGGCGTCTCCTCCCAGCGGCCGCGCAGGTAGTCGCCCACGCAGGGGCGGCCACGGTCGTCCGACATCGTCGAGTGGACGCCCTTGGGTTTGTTGAAGGCGAGGTACACGAGATCGTCGCGGAGGTTCACCCGCGTGCCGTCGACGTGGATCACCGACTCGAGCGGGTCGACGCGCCGGCCGAGCTCGGTGACGACCTCGCCGTTCACCTCCACCCGGCCGGCCACGATCAGGTCCTCGGCCGCGCGCCGCGACGCGACGCCGGCTTGCGACAGGACCTTCTGCAGCCGGACGCCGTCGGGGTGCTCGCTAGATGTCATCGATGGTGTCCACTTCGGGTAGCAGCGGAGCGATCGGGGGCAGGTCGTTCAGCGACGACAGCCCCAGTCGCTCCAGGAACAGCTCGGTCGTCACGTACAGCGTGCCCGTCGTCTCCGGGTCGGTGCCCATCTCCTCGATGAGGCCACGGGCCAGCAGGGTCCGGATCACGCCGTCGACGTTGACCCCGCGCACCGCGGCGACCCTGGCCCGGGTCACCGGCTGCCGGTACGCGATCACGGCGAGGCTCTCCAGCGCGGCCCGGGTCAGCTTCGACCGCTGGCCGTCGAGCAGGAGCTTCTCCACGAACGGGGCGTACGTGTCCCTAGTGTAGAACCGCCACCCCTCCCCGACGCGCCGCAGGTCGATCCCGCTGGCCCGCTCGGTGAACTTCTGCGCCATGGTCCGGAGCGCGACGGTGACGCGCGCCACCGGTTGCTCCACCGTCTGCGCCAGCGTCTCCTCACTGGCGGGCGAATCGACCACGAGCAGCAGCGCCTCGAGGGCGGCTTCGAGAGCTTCGTCGGAGGTGACGTCGGGCAGATCGCTGACGTCCCCGGCCGCGACGAGGTCGGACCGGGGGTCGTCGCCCGGTTCCTGCGGCGCCGGAGATTCCGGCGGCTCCGGGTGCCCGGCATCGGCGGCTTGGCCCTCTGGCACGTCAGCCCGCTCGGCATCGGCGGCTGCGCCATCCGGCGCGTCAGCCCGCTTGGCATCGGCGGCTTCACCATCCGGGGCTTCCGACTGCTCGGCGTCCGCGGGGTCCGGCGACGCCGGCTGCTCGGCGCCGCCAGCCGTGGTGTCCGGCTCCTGAAGCTGCTCTGCCTCGGCCGTCGCCGGCTCCAGTTGCTCGGCATCCGCAGCGCCGGCGGCTACGGTCTCCGGCTGCCCGGCCTCAGTCGCCCCGGCATCCGCCGGCTGGTCCTCGTCCGCGGCTGCGTCGCCGTCTGCCTCAGGCCGCTCGGCTTCGGCGAGCTCGCCGTCCGAAGTCCCGGACGCCTCGGCATTCGCGGCCGGGGCGGCTGAGTTCTCGGGCTGCTCGGCGCTCGGTCCGTCAGCCGGCTCCGGTTCGGTGCTCGCCGGCTCGTTTTCGCCGACCGCCGTCGCAGGCGCTTCGGCGACGTCCGGAGCCCCGGCAGCCGCAACCTCGCCCTGCGACTCGGTCTCGGCCCCGGGTGCCGGCGCGGCCGGGTTCATCTCGCGGTCGAGGTCGATCGCCTCCACGCCGGCGTGGTCGTCTTCGGTGCTCACCCGTACTCCTCTTCTCCGGCCGCCGCGCGGTCGTGGGCCGCGGCGGCCGAGGCCTCTTCGACGCTGCCGCCGGTCCAGCGAACGTGCAGCTCGGCCAGCGCTTCCTCCTGGTCGAACTGCACCGACGACTCGCGGTACAGCTCCAGCAAAGCCAGGAAGCGCGCGACGATCTCCACGGTGTGCTCGCAGTCGAGGACGAGCTCCTTGAAGGTGGCCTGCCCCGATTCCGCGAGCTTCACCCGCAGCAGGGCGGCGTGCTCGCGCACGGACACCCGGCCCATGTGCAGGTGCGCGATCGACACGGTCGGCGGCGGCTTCGGCCGGAACACGGCCACCGCGATCTCCGCGAAGCGCTGCGGCGTGACACCCAGCATCACCTCGGGCAGCAGGCCCACGAAGCGCTCCTCGAGCGCCACCGACCGCGGGTAGCGCCGCAGCGCGCCCTGCTCCAGCTCGCCGAACAGGGCGGCCACCTGCTTGTACGCGCGGTACTGCAGCACCCGCGCGAAAAGCAGGTCGCGGGCCTCGAGCAGCGCGAGGTCGTCCTCGTTCTCGACCTCGGCCGCGGGCAGCAGCCGGGCTGCCTTGAGGTCGAGGAGGGTCGCCGCGATGACCAGGAACTCCGTGGTCTCGTCGAGGTTCCAGTCCGTGCCGAGCGCGCGGGTGTACTCGATGAAGTCGTCGGTGACCTGGTGCAGCGCGACCTCGGTGACGTCGAGCTGGTGCTGCGAGATGAGTTGCAGCAGCAGGTCGAACGGACCCTCGAAGTTCTTCAGGCGCACCTTGAACTTCGAGGTGCTCAGCTCTTCGGCGTAGCCCTCGGGGATCGTCCCGCCGTGCACCGTTTCGTGCTCGACGGGCACCTCGGGGTCCGGGGCCGTGGGTTCCGGCTCCGGCTGGTCGGCCGATGCCGGTCCGTCCATCAGCCCTCGGTTCCGCCTTCGTCCTCGTTCGCCCGCAATCGCTGGACCAGCACGGAGTCGTCGCCGCGCTGGTCGAAGTCGGCAATCAGCACGGCCACGGCCTCGCGGACCAGGCGGCCGCGGTCGACCACGAGGTCGTGCTTCGCCCGCAGGTTCAGCCGGGTCTGTTCCATCGCGAGGAGTTCTTCGCCCGAGACGTACACGGTGATCTTCGCGTCGTGCTTCGTGCGGCCGGACCCGCTGGGCGCCGCGGCGCGGCTCAGCTGGTCGGCGTCCGCGCGCTTCTTCGGGAGCGGCTCGGCCGGCGCGGGGGCCGCCGGACGGTCGAGTGCCGTGCTGGTGGGGCTGGAGGTGAGGCGGAAGAGCTCCGACGCTCCGGGCAGGGAAGCGCGCCTGCTCACCGAGCGATCACCTCGCGAGCCAGCGCGCGATAGGCTGCCGCGCCGGCGGATTTGGGGGCCCAGGTCGTGATCGGCTCACCCGCGACCGTCGTCTCGGGGAACCGCACGGTGCGGTTGATCACCGTGTCGAACACGGTGTCGCCGAATGCCTCCACCACGCGAGCCATGACCTCCTTCGAGTGCAGGGTTCTCGGGTCGTACATCGTGGCGAGAATCCCCGTGATGTCAAGTTTGGGGTTGAGGCGTTCCTGCACCTTCTCGATCGTGTCGATCAGGAGCGCGACGCCTCGCAGACTGAAGAACTCGCACTCCAGGGGGATGATCACACCGTCCGCGGCGGTCAATGCGTTCACCGTCAACAGGCCGAGCGAGGGCTGGCAGTCGACAAGAACATAGTCGTAGTCGTTCAGCACCGGACGAAGGACCCGTAACAACGTGTGTTCGCGCCCTACCTCTGCGACGAGCTGAACCTCCGCCGCGGACAGGTCGATGTTGCTCGGCAGCAGGTCAACGCCGTCGACGCGGGTTTTGCGCAGCACGTCCTCGATGCCGACGGACCGCTCCATGATCACGTTGTAGACCGTCTGGTCCAGCTCGTGCGGCTGGATGCCCAGGCCCACGGACAGCGCACCCTGCGGGTCGAAGTCGACCAGCAGCACCCGGCGCCCGCACTCGGCGAGCGCCGCACCCAGGTTGATCGTCGACGTGGTCTTGCCGACGCCGCCCTTCTGGTTGCACATCGCCAGCACCTGGGCCGGACCGTGGTGGTCCAGCGGCGGCGGCTCCGGGATCTCGCGCAACGGCCGGCCCGTCGGCCCGATGCCGCTCTCCTCGCGTTCCTTGGCCCGCGCCCGCGCCCTCTCGGCACGGCTGAGCCGCGCGCCGCCGGAGGGCTCGTCCCCGTCGTGGTCCGCGGGCGTGGCGATCGTCGCCTGGGAGAGGCTCGCCGCGGCCGACCCGGCGGACGCGGCCGGACGCTCCGGCTGGTTCGGTGTCGGTGTCGGTGTCGACATAGCGGGAAAGCTCCTTGTTCGGCGAGGTCCCCGGCAGCCTATGCGCGGAGTCCGAGCCCCGGCAAAGCGCCGCGCCGGGCGGGGTTCGCCGAGTCACCACGGCCGGGGGAACGCATTCGGGCGTTCAGCCCAGGGCTCGCGGGTGCGCGGTGGCGTAGACCTCCCGCAGCGTGTTCACCGTGACGAGCGTGTACACCTGGGTCGTCGTCACCGAGGCGTGGCCGAGGAGCTCCTGGACGACGCGGACGTCCGCGCCGCCCTCGAGGAGGTGGGTGGCGAAGGAGTGGCGGAGGGTGTGGGGCGAGACGTCGGCCGTGATGCCCGCCCGTTCGGCGGTGTCCTTGAGCACCTGCCACGCGCTCTGGCGCGACAGGCGGCTGCCGCGGGCGTTGAGGAACATCGCCGCGGTGCCGCGGCCGTGCGCGGCGAGCACCGGGCGCGCGCGCACGAGGTACGCGTGCAGCGCCTCCACGGCGGGCCGGCCGATGGGCACGAGGCGCTGCTTGCCGCCCTTGCCGTCGAGCAGCACGGTGCGCTCGGCGTCGTCCACGTCGTCCACGTCGAGACCGACGGCTTCGGAGATGCGGGCGCCCGTGGAGTAGAGGAGTTCGAGCAGCGCCCGGTCGCGCAGGGGCCGCTCGCCGTCGGGCGGCGGGGTTTCCAGGAGCTTCAGCACGTCGGTCACCGGCAGTGCCTTGGGCAGCCGCTTCGCCGCGGCCGGCGGTCGGACCTCGCGCGCGGGGTCGTGCTCCGTGAGACCGTCGGCGTGCGCGAACTTGTGCAGCCCGCGCACGGCGACCAGCGCCCGCGCGGCCGACGACGCCGCCAGCGGCCGGTGCTCCTCGTCTCCTTCGCGCAGCGCGGCGCCGAACGACGTGACGTGCGCCGGCGTCACGGCCGGGAACTCGGTGACACCCGCCGCTTCGAGGTGGGCGGCGTAGCGGCGCAGATCGCGGGCGTAGCTGTCGAGGGTGTTGCGGGCGGTGCCGCGCTCCACCACGAGGTGGTCGAGGTACGCGGCGATCACGTCCACCACCGCGGTCCTGCCCGTGCCCGTCACGGGGTCACACTCTAGGCCTGCCGCGCGTCCGCGCCCGCCGACGCGCGGCAGGCGCGGACGACGGGCTCAGCCCTGGGCGCGCCGCTGCGCGAACCGGGTCGGCCGGTCGCGCCACGGCGCGTCGGCGGGGCGCGTTTTCGCGGCCCCGGTGAGCACGGCGTGGGCGGCCAGCACACCGGACACGGTCGCGCCGTTGACCAGTTCGCCCGCGAGCGCCATCTCGACCGCGTCGGCGAGCGAGAACTTCTTCACCACGAGGTCGGCTTCCTCCTCACCGAGCACGTCGCGGTCCACTTCGGACAGATCGCGCGCGAGGAACACGCGCACGACCTCGTCGGTGAAGCCGGGCGACGCGGCGACGTCCACGAGCGTCGCCCACTCGCGCGCCGCCAGCCCGACCTCCTCCACGAGTTCGCGCTTGGCGGCGTCGACGGGGTCCTCCCCCGGCTTGTCGATCAGGCCCGCAGGCAGCTCCCACAGGCGGTGCCCGAGCGGGTGCCGGTACTGGTGGACGAGCGTGATGGCGTCACCGGCGTCGAGCGCGAGGATCGCGACGGCGCCGAGGTGCTCGACGACCTCGCGGGCGGCCGTCTCGCCGCCGGGCATCACCACGTCGTCGACTCGCAGGCCGACGACGCGTCCGATGTGGACGACCCGCGAGCCGGCGACCGTGAACTCGTGCTTGCCGGGCTCGGTCACCGGGCCGCCACGGGTGCTTCGGCGAGTTCCACCGGCAGCCGCTCGGCGACCTTGCGGTCCACCACGGCCTTCACGAACGCGCTGAAGAGCGGGTGCGGCCGGGTCGGGCGGCTCTTGAGCTCGGGGTGCGCCTGCGTGCCGACAAAGAAGGGGTGCACGTCGGCGGGCAGCTCCACGAACTCGACCAGGCGGTCGTCGGGCGAGGTGCCCGAGAACACCAGGCCGGCGTCGGAGAGCTGATTGCGGTAGGCGTTGTTCACCTCGTAGCGGTGGCGGTGGCGCTCGGACACCTCGGTGGTGCCGTAGGCCTTCGCGACCTGCGAGCCCGGCTTGAGCTTCGCCGGGTACGCGCCGAGACGCATCGTGCCGCCCATGTCGCGTTCGCCGGCGACGACGTCGCGCTGGTCGGCCATCGTCGAGATCACCGGGTGCTTCGTGTTCTCGTCGAACTCGGCCGAGTTCGCGTCCTCGATGCCCGCCAGGTGCCGCGCGCCCTCGATGACCATGCACTGCAGGCCGAGGCACAGGCCCAGCAGCGGCACGCCGCGCGTGCGGGCGTACTCGATGGCGCCGACCTTGCCCTCGATGCCGCGGATGCCGAACCCGCCCGGGATGAGCACACCGTCCACATCGGACAGCACGGACGCGGCGCCCGACGCGGTCTGCGCGTCGTCGGAGGCCACCCACACGATCTCGACCTTGGCGCGGTGGGCGAACCCGCCCGCGCGCAGGGCCTCGGTCACCGACAGGTACGCGTCGGGCAGGTCGATGTACTTGCCGACCACGGCGACGCGCACGATCTCGCTCGGGTTGTGCACACGGTCGAGCAGGTCCCCCCACACCGTCCAGTCGACGTCGCGGAACGGCAGACCGAGGCGGCGCACCACGTACGCGTCGAGCGCCTCGCCGTGCAGCACCTTCGGGATGTCGTAGATGGAGCGCGCGTCCGGGCACGCGATGACGGCCTCGGAATCGACGTCGCACATCAGGCCGATCTTGCGCTTGAGGTCCTCCGGCAGCTCCCGGTCGGCGCGGCAGACCAGCGCGTCGGGCTGGATGCCGATGTTGCGCAGCGCGGCGACGGAGTGCTGCGTCGGCTTGGTCTTGAGCTCGCCCGACGGCGCGAGGTAGGGCACGAGCGACACGTGCAGGAAGAAGCAGTGGTCCCGGCCGACGTCGTGGCGCACCTGGCGGCACGCCTCGAGGAACGGCAGCGACTCGATGTCGCCGACCGTGCCGCCGACCTCGGTGATCACCACGTCCGGCGCGTTCCCGTGCTCGTCGGGACCGGCCGCGGCGGTGATGCGCGACTTGATCTCGTCGGTGATGTGCGGGATCACCTGCACGGTGTCGCCGAGGTACTCGCCGCGCCGTTCCTTGGCGATGACCTCGGAGTAGACCTGGCCCGTCGTGACGTTGGCCTTGCCGTCGAGGTCCCGGTCGAGGAAGCGCTCGTAGTGCCCGATGTCCAGGTCGGTCTCGGCGCCGTCGTCGGTGACGAACACCTCGCCGTGCTGGAACGGGTTCATCGTCCCGGGGTCGACGTTGAGGTACGGGTCGAGCTTCTGCATCGTGACGCGAAGCCCGCGCGCGGTAAGGAGCTGACCGAGGCTGGAGGCCGTGAGTCCCTTACCCAGAGAGGAGGCGACGCCTCCGGTGACAAAGACAAACTTGGTAGCCCGCGACTGAAGTCCCACGGGCCGCCAGCATATCGCACGCGCGCGGATCCGCGCGCTCGCGCCCGTGCCCGGCGCGGCGCGATGACGCGGACCGCCACGCTAGGCTTCGGTGCGTGACGGAAGCGCACGATGACCACTGGGCCGCGCCGGTCGCGGCCGCGGCACTGGACGCGCGAGTGCGCGTGCCGGGCTCGAAGTCGATCACGAACCGCGCCTACGTGCTGGCCGCTCTCGCGAGCGCGCCGACGCGCGTGCGCGTGCCGCTCGACTCCCGCGACACCCGCCTCATGCTCGGCGCGCTGGCGTCGCTGGGCGGGCGGTCCGAGCAGACGGCCGACGGATTCCTCGTGCACCCGCTCGGTTCGACCGGCAGCAGCCACGGCGAGCCGGTCCAGGTCGTGCTCGGCAACGCCGGCACGGTCGCGCGCTTCACGCCCGCGCTCGCCGCGCTGGGTGAGGGCACCGTGCTCTTCGACGGCGACGAGGCCATCCGCCGCCGCCCGATCGGCCCGCTGCTGGCCGCGCTGCGCCGCCTCGGCGTGCGCATCGACGACGACGGCCGCGGCGCCCCGCCCTTCACCGTCCACGGCGCCGGTGGCGTGCGCGGCGGCGCGGTGGACCTCGACTCGTCGGCGTCGAGCCAGTTCCTCTCGGCCCTGCTGCTGGCCGGGCCCGCGTTCGACCGCGGCGTGACCGTCCGCCTCGTCGGCGACGCACCGCCGAGCGAGCCGCACATCGCGATGACGCTCGACATGCTGCGCCGCTTCGGCGCGACCGTCGAGCGTGAGGGTGCGGAGTTCCACGTCGCGCCGTCGAAGCTCTCCTGCCCCGAGTACGTGGTGGAGCCGGATCTGTCGACGGCCGCGCCGTTCGTCGCCGCGGCGGTGGCCGCGGGCGGCACGGTGCGCGTCGCGGGCTGGCCGCGCACCACCACCCAGCCCGGCGACTGGCTGCGCAGCCTCCTGCCCGCGCTCGGTGCCACCGTCGGGCTGGACGACGACGGCCTCGCCGTGACCGGCGGCCCGCGCATCCCGGGTGTGGAGCTCGACCTGCACGAGGTCGGCGAGCTGACCCCGGTGGTCGCGGCTCTGCTCTGCTTCGCCGACGGCCCGTCGGTCATCTCCGGCGTCGCCCACCTGCGCGGCCACGAGACCGACCGCATCACCGCGCTGGCGACCGAGCTGTCCGCGCTGGGCGCCGACGTCTCCGAAACCGACGACGGCCTGCGCATCACCCCGGCCCCGCTGCACGGCGGCGTGTTCCACACCTACGACGACCACCGCCTGGTGATGGCCGCCGCGGTGCTGGCCCTGCGCGTCGAAGGCGTCCGCGTCGAGAACCCGGCCACGGTCGGCAAGACCTTCCCCGGGTTCGTCGACACGTGGACCGGGATGCTCGGCTCGGGCCGGTAACCGCCCGATCTCACAGGGCGACAATCTCGGGTCGGGAGGAGAGCCTTCAGCAGGCTCGTCAAGGCGAGGCCGTGTTCACGCGCAGATAGCCGCCCGGCAGCCGACGGAACTCGCGCGAGAACACCCGTCCGCCGGGTTCGACGAGCACGGGGCCGGTGACCAGGTCTTGGGCGCGCGAGTGCATCGGCCGGCCCCCTGGAAGCCAGGGTGGCCTCACGTCAGCCGAACAGGGCCTCGAGCGTCACCCGACGCGATGTCGTCCACGAGCCGGTGGTGCTCCTCGCGCAGTCGGACCAGTGCTCTTTCTGGCTGGTCAGCCGGCCTTCGAACGGTGCCGGCAGCGTGGTGAGCAGGGAGTTGGCGGCGATGGCCACGACCTCGTCGTGGAAGCGGCTGTTCAGCACCGTCGCCGGGCGGCGTCACCCCGGACGCTCGCGCGAGACGACGTCGACTCGCGTGGGCGTCCGCACCACCACCCGCCGTGGCGACTCCACGACCACGAACCCCTCGGCCTCGGGGCTGCGGATCGCCTCGCGCACGGGCACGCGCGACACTCCGTCGCCGTCGGCGAGCTCCCGCTCGGCCGGACGGTCGCCGGGCCGCAAGCGCCCGGGCAGGATCGGCGACCCCCGGCACGGAGATCTCGCCCGTACGCCGGCGTGGGGCCCGGAGTCGACGGAGAGTTGGCTCGACAGCTTTCTGTCGGCCGCGGCCGTGCTTGACCTGTTGCGCAGCACGGAGGAACCGTTCGACGCCGTGGTGGCGGCGGGGCCGCACCGAATCGGCGATGCTCACGGCCGCCCGGCGTGTACGCGACGCCGGCGCGGAGGTCCTTGTGCTCGGCTGCGCCGGCATGACCGCCTCGGCCGGCGCCGGGCGGCCACGCTCGACGTGCCCGTGGCCGACGGCGTGGCCGCGGCCGTCCGGCTCGCCGAATCCCTCGGGGCGCCAGGGCTGACCGCGAGCCGCGGCTGTTGCCTAAGCAGCGGCAGCGGCAGCGACCCGCTTGAGCTCCAGTGGTGGCCGGCCGGTCAGCGCGCGGCTCCAGGGCAGGCGCCGCAGTACCTCGACGATCAGGAAGGTGAGCGCCAGCGTCGCCGGGAACACGGCCACGGTCGTCCACGGCGCGCCGGCGCCGTCACCGACGAACGCGATCAACGGCGCCAGCAGAGCCAGCGCGATCGGGTGCGCCAGGAAGATCGCGAACGACCGGTCCACCGCCCACGACACGACCCGGCTCCCGCGCCGGCTCGATTCGGCCCAGCGCGTGCCGGCGAGGTAGAGCCCGGCGATCGCGGCGACGCACCACGGGATGAGGTAGGGCCGGAACGCGTCGCTCGCCAGCTCGGGCCACTCTCCGTTGTGGACACTGAGGAAGTAGCCGGCCTCGGCAAAGGCGAGGGACACCACGAGTGCGCCGCCCACGACCCACCGGTGGCGGCGCACCCACGCGTGCACGGCCTCGAAGTGCACGGCCGCCACGGCGCCGAGCACCGAGTAGAACTGGTACGGCAGCAGTGTGGTGAAGAACCGGCTGACGGTCGAGTACTCGACGCCGGCGGGCGGGTAGCTCAGGAACACCGTCACGGCGACCTGCAGCGCGCCGGAGACGCCGAGCACGACCCACGGGTGCGCGCGGATCACCCGCAGGAGCTTGAGCAGCAGCGGGAACAGCAGGTACACCTGCAGCGTCACGAGCAGGAAGTACAGGTGATACCACGCCGTGCCGGTCGCGATCTCGATCACCAGTGCCCGCAGCGCGGCGGCGGCCGACCCGACGGGCTGCTCAGCCGTGAGCAGCGAGTAGGCCCAGTAGATCACCGACCAGGCCACGTACGGCACCGCGACGAGCGGCACCCGCTTGCGCCAGAACGCCCCGGCCCGCAGCGGGCGGCCGCGGTACTGGAACACGAGCACGAACGTGGTCAGCGCGAAGAACGCCTCGCGCGTCAGGTGCAGCGGCGTCTCGAGCGCATCGGAAACGATGTCCTGCGGGAAGGTCGTCGCGCCCAGCACGTGCATGAAGATCACGAGGACGAAGGTCATCAGCCGGTACAGGCCGAGCTGGCGCAGGTGCCCCCGCCGCGCGGCGCGCTCCGGCTCCCCCTGGGCTGGACGCGGTATCTCGGTGGTCGTCATCGCCGGGCGCGGCCCCGGGGTTCACAGTGGATCACACCCCCACACTTGCCCGATCACCTGTGAAACTGCCATGAACCGGCTGAGAACCGCCTTTTCCGCAGGAAGAGCGCAGTAACGACAATCACGTCGGGTCGGCCGGCTGGGATTCGAGCGGCGCCAGGTGGTACATACCAGCGAGGTTCGCCGTCCAAGGCCGGAGTTTCTCCGGGTTGCGGATCACCCGGATCCGCTTGATCCGGTCATCCGCGAGATCGAACGCGAGCACCGTCACCGTGCTGCCGTTGTGCTCGATCACCAGACCGGGCTGGCCGTTGACGGAGCGTTCCAGGAACGTCGTGGGGCCCGCCGCCCGGTTCGCGAGCTCGACCCAGGCACGCGTGATCTGCTCGGCACCTTCAATGGGGTCGGGTTCTGACAGCCGCCGGAGGCCGCCGGGGCCGTCCCCTGATTGACACCGCAGCCGGTGGCCCAGCACAATTCCCGTCGCCACAGCCGCACCGCCGCCCGGTTGCCGTGGGGATCCCAGGCGTCCCCGGAAGTCGAAGGGCGAAACAGTGCGAAGGCAGTTACGCGTGCTCGGCGCGACCGCGCTCACGGTGCTCGGCTCAGTGCTCGCGGTGGTCCCGGTGAGCGGTACGGCGGCGGCGCAGCCGGTGCCGCACACGATCGTGACGGACGGCAAGAAGCTGGCGCAGATCCGCGGCGCGCTGCGCGGCGGGCACGCCACCGCGGCCCAGCGCGCCGCGCTGAAAACGGTGCTGGGCAAGGCGGACGAGGCGCTCACCGCCGGTCCGTGGTCCGTGCTGGACAAGCCCACCACGCCTCCCAGCGGTGACAAGCACGACTACCAGAGCCAGGCGCCCTACCAGTGGGCGAGCCAGCCGAAGACGCCCGACAACCCGCAGGGCTGCCCGTACGTGAACCGCGACGGCGAGCGCAACCCCGAGGCCGACGCGATCACCGACCACACCTACCGCATGGTGGCGTGGGACGCGATCTACTACCTCAGCACCGCCTGGTACTACACGGGCGACGCGAAGTACGCGCAGCGCGCGGCTCTCGACATCCGCACGTGGTTCCTCGACCCGGCCACCCGCATGAACCCGAACATGACCTACTCGCAGATCGTGCCGTGCAAGAACACCATCAGCGGCACGGGGATCATCGACTCGACGCAGTCGTTCACGCAGGTCGTCGACGCGTTCGCGCTGCTCGACGCCGGCGCGCCGGGCTGGACCGGCCGCGACCGCTCCGGGGTCCGCGACTGGCTCGGCCGGTACCTCACCTGGATGCAGACCAGCCCGCAGGCGAAACTGGAGCTGGCCGCCACCAACAACCACGGCACGTTCCTCGACGTGCAGAACGCGACCATCACCGCCTACCTCGGCAAGACGAACCAGGCGCGGCAGATCGTGCTCGACGCGATGCACAAGCGGTTCCCCGTGCAGTTCGACGCCAACGGCAACCAGCCCCTCGAGCTCACGCGCACGATCTCGTGGCACTACGTCAACTTCAACCTCACGGCGTGGGGCCGGATGGCGGAGGTCGGGCACACCCTCGGCGTCGATGTCTGGGGCTACCGGGCGAGCAACGGCGCGACGCTGCGCAAGGTCGTCGACCGGCTCATCCCCGCGGCGCTGAACGGCGCACCGTCGTGGCCGTACCCGCAGATCGGCGTGTTCGACCAGTCGATCGCCGCGGACATCTTCCACGCGGCCGCCGAAGAAGCCCACGACACCGACGCGGCCAACGCGCTCACGCTGATGCCACTGCCCGCCGGCGGAGACACGTGGCCGGTGCGCGTCACCTGCTTCCCGCTCGACCCGCCGCTCAAGTGACGGACCGACCTTCGGCGGGCTTTTCCGGACGAAACACCCCATTGCGCCCGCGACCAGAAATTGGTCTAGTCCAAAGTATTGACTCTCCCCGTTGCCTGGTTCACATTCAGACCGGGCCGGTACCGCTCAGGCAGTGATCCACACGTCGCGTGCCCCCTCCGCGCACCCCGCGTGCGCGGAGGGCCGTTCGCCTGCGCGAGGGAGAACCCATGCAGCACAAGGTATCCAGAAGAGCCGCGTGGCTCTCGGCCGCCGCCGCGGCCGTGATCGTCGGCGGTCTCACGACGCTGGCCGGCCCGGCGGCGGAAGGCGCGGCGGTCACCCCGGCGGCGATCGCGCAAGCCGCCGCGCCGGGCGGCCTGCGCGTCGCCTACTACGAGCAACTAGACGCACAGCCTATCATGTGATCCATGACCAAGCGTGCGGGTGCCTATCTGCGGATCTCGGCCGACCCAAGCCAAGGGGGCCGGTCCGTGTCCTCTCAGCTCACCCAGGCCCGGAAGGATGCCGAGGCTCAGGGAGCGACCCTGGCCGATGAGGACGTGTTCACCGAGACGAAGTCTGCCTCGATCTTCGGGCTCCGGGCCGGACAAGTCCGAACCGAGTGGGCCAAGTTCATTGAACGGGTCCCGGCCCTTGATATCGCCATCCTGCCCGAGATCAGCCGGGGCACTCGTGAGCAAGTCGGATGGCAACGGTTCTCAGAAGCGTGCATCGAACACGGAACCCTCCTCTGTGCCAAGGGCCGGATATTCGACCTCACGGACGAGAGTGACCGATTCATTGCCGGTATCGAGGTCCTCCAGGCGGACGCTGAAGCCGTACGTATCTCCCGACGAGTCAAGCGCGGGATTGCCGGAGCCATTGCTTCGGAGGGTGGGGCCAGGGCTTCAGCCGGACCTGTGCCATTCGGATTCAAGCGTCCACCCCGGCTCTTGGGTGAGCCCGTGATTCAGGTTCACGACGAGGAACAGGCCCAGGCAATCCGAGAATTGGCGAAGGGCCTCCTAGCCGAACCCCCAACCAGAAGCCTTACGGCCACGGCTGAGGACTGGCTAGTTCGATTCCCGGGCCGGAACTGGAACGCGAACGTAATCCGGAAGATTCTCAAGAACCCGGCTTTGATCGGGATGCGTAAGCACAAGGACCAATGGCACCCGGCAGCCTGGCCCCCGATCCTGGACACGGTCACATTCCACCGACTTGGCGAACTCTTCGAGAGCCGGAGAACCCGAACCGGGCAGCAACTCCCGTCCTCGCTCTTGTCATCCCTGGCCGAATGCGGGGTGTGTGGCCAGAAGCTCACCCTACGCAAACCCAAGGACACGGTCCCCGGCTACAACTGCAAACACACGGGGATACGAGTCTTCGAGGCCGATATCTGGGTGTCGGCTACGGTTGTGGATCTGGTAGCCCGGGAGATCCTGGCTGAGATCCGGCGAGAGGTTCCCGAGGTCGACACTCGACGCCTTGACGCTGCAATTCAGGCCGTGACCAAGGCCCGGGAAGACCTCGAATCCTGGTACTCGGAGGGGGCCCGGTCCGGGCTTCCTCCGGCCGAGGTAGCGAAGATGGCCCGGGGATACGTTCAGGCCCTCAAGGACGCTGAGGCCGAGGAACGAGCGGCACGGGCTGCCCTGGACCAGGAACCCACTCCCCCGGCAACCGAGGTCCTACGCCTGGCCGAGTTCCTACGCCAGAGGGAATCGAACGGAGAGCCGGACGAGTTCCAGGCTATGGCCGGGGCTCTCGACGCTTGGGAGAACTGGACCCTGTTCGAGCGTCGGGAACAGATCCGGAAACACGTCACCGTGACCGTGTACCCCAAGAGTCACAGTCCCCGGATCCTGGTTGAGCCCCGGAACCCAAGCCCTGGCCAGTTCTGGGCCGGATACGGGGAGGGTGGGGCTTGGATGAGTGAAATGGCTGGGGCAGGGAATACGTACTTGTACGAGAAGTTCCGGACGTCATTCGGCATTGATCCCGGATACGGGTTCCACGAACTCCCCTACGAGATCATCCGAGAGGTCTTCGCCCTGAACCGAGCACCTGAACCCCACCCGTTCTATACCGATCATGGATCCTCGGACGTACGGTGAAGCCCTGGACCAAGGAGGGGACCATGATCAGCACTGAGACTCCGACACCGGAGCAGACCCACGCCTTCCGGAACTGGGTGTTCACCGAGGGCATGAGCAGGGCCAAGCACTATGCCCGCGTATTCGCCTCTGAGAGCCTCGCTCGGGCCCTTGAACGAGAGTTCCGGGAGTTGGTACCGGAGCCTGTGATGGAGCGCTGTATCAAGCCCTGACAGCCTGAACGGCAGGAACCCCGGTCCTTGGACTATGGACCGGGGTTCTCTCGTCTCAGCCCAGGCCCCTAGAAGGCCCATTCCCGGGGCTGAGATGGTCCCTGAGAGCCTGGGCCGGATGACTGGACCAAGAAGCCCGGAACCGGCTCAGGGCCGCTCAGCCCTTGCCCTGGAACTACTACATTCCTGTAAAAAATGAACTTCTGAGGACAAGCAAGCAAGACGTGGCAAGCAAACCCCGCGTACAAGGAGTGAGGTAGGGGTAGAGGGGTACACCCCCTGGCCCTGACCAAGGCCTTGATCCACACGTGTGAAGACCTCGATCATTCGCACATTGGTTGAAGACCTCTTGCCATTGACCTGGGACTATCCAAGGGCCGGCGGTCCTGAGTCCCCAGATTGGTATGGCCTTGGATTCTCGGGCTTCAATCACTCCGAGATCTGACCCTCCCGGAAAGAGGAAGACCGGGAGGGCTCAGACTCTCCGCTACCCAAGGCTTGGGTCTCAATGGATCAGGGAAAGGGACAAGATGATACAAGTAGATGGTACTAAACTACTTGCCTCAGTTTGTCCCTGTCCCATGTCCCTTACTCCTGGGGCTCTGTCAACAAATCCTCTACAGGATTCTCGGGCGTGTAGCCCCCGTCTGCCGGATCATTGAGGAGGTCCTCCAGGTCTTGGCAAGGATAGAACTCCTCGGACTTCCCGGGAACCCGGTACTCCCAGAACCGCTCATGTAGCCGAGCTTCAGTGAACGGGCCACCTGGGAGAATTCTACGGACCGTATGCCCGGGATAGTTTCTCTCATGACTTCTGAGCCTGTTCTTCAGGTTCTTCTCAGTCCAGCTGAACCCAATCTTGAACGTACCGTCTACCAATTCGAGGACGTAGCAGAACCCCGGAAGTTGTTCGGGCCAATAGAACCGACTACCTTGGCGCAATGCTGTACCCTTACTCGCTAGACGCACGCTCATGTGTTTGTGACAGAGATGACTGCCCCCGTGCCAACCTTCCGAGGATTCACCACAAGGAATCGTGTCCCCGTACTCGACCCATGAGCACTTGTTCCCGTCGCTCATGCCTGGCCCCCGGTCTGATAATGATAAGCCCGGGCATCCCGTTGCCTGTCGTGAGTTTCCCGTTGCCGAGAATGCCAACCCGTAGTCCCGAAGAACTCGGCAATTTCGTCCAACTTCTCGGTACTGGCATCTAGCATTCGATACCGCGTTACCCGACCATCCCGGATCTTCTCAGCCAAACCCGAATCAACCAGGCCTTGAAGGTCTCGCCTAGCAGTCTTGGCAGAGACCCGGTATTCGGTGGCTATCTCTTGGGCTGAAACCGGGTGCTGAGTGGCTACCCAGATTCGTCCGGCCCGATAACCCAGGGACTTCGGGGCAAAGGCATCATGCCCCACACTCACAGTATTGAGGGACAAGGTGAGCCAAGTAGATGGTACTAAACTACTTGCCTCAGTTTGTCCCTGAGCCGGGGCCCAGTTCAGATTAACCCGGTATTGGTAGTTGTGCTCCGAAGTCCTCTTGGGCTTGCCGACGAGGAACTCATCCTCGGCTAGACGCCTCAAGGATCGGGACACGGTTGCATGGCCCAGGGTCACCCGTTCCGCAAGCCAACGGCTGGACAGGACCGGGGAATAGGTCCCTAGCTCATGGCAGCGGGCCACGATTGCCAGGGCCACCACTCGATCCGTGCTACCCGTTCGTCCGGGCCAGGTGTGTACGGCCACTCGTTCCCCAAGGCGAGCCACAAGGACCCGGATACCGTCCCGGTCCGCAACCTCGGTCTCATCGTCAAGGGTCTTGTCCCAAGCCATCTCACATTGGGTCTTGAGACGACCTCGGCCAAAGAGCGAGGATGCCCCGAACTCGGACCACTCGATTAGTTCCCGGAACTCGAATTTGTCCAGTCCGGCGGTATGGCAATATCGGGCTAGAGCCCTGAGCGTGGCCCACGCTCCGTGAGGGTGTCGTTCATCCCCGTCAAGGTATCGGATTGCAATCGAGGGGAGTAGGGACCGGAAGTAATCCAGGCCAAGGTCACCGGTTGTTGCGGGCATGGTTGTTCTCGCTTTCGCGGGGGGTGGACAGGGACTTGATTTGAGCGCCACGGATTCGGCGCTGCACCGAGTACATTTCTCGGCAGGCGGTACAGACTCGGGCTCCGCTGGGCCGGGTCTCCATCAAATTCGGATCATGATTGTTGACGCACATGATTCCTCAATTCCTTTTCTCGGACACCCAGGAGCCGGCTCCTGGGGTCCTATTCGTCGAATCCACAATTACTCTTCATCTTCAAAGGTGGGCAAGACTTCAGCTCCAGGGATCAATTTGTCGGGGAGTGGTTTTCGGGTGACCGCGAACACGACGTGGTTCGAGGGATCACAGGCCCCGCAGCATCCCCAGTTGAGTACCTTCTCTGCCTCAGCCTCGGAGTCCACGATCACGGCTGAGAGCAAGCGGCACGGGTGCACGACCAAGAGCCTCCCTGTACGGCCCTGTATCGGCCGATGTCCAGGGAATGCACACCTGGCCCAGGCAAGGGCAGTCCGGTGCTTAGCCTTGCATCGGTGGCCGAGGATGGGGACCTCAGCCGGAACCTGGATCGGGTCGAAGTTCAGGCGAATGCTCATCGGGCCACCACCTGGAGAATCACGGCCAGGGCCCAGAGGCCTTCAATCGAGAGCCCGAGGCCCAAGAGCCAATTGATGACCCGGTGTGACTTGTGTGTCTTCGGTTCGTACGTCAAGGATTCACTCCTTCGAGAATGGGCCTAAATGGCCCTGAGTGGGCCGTAGCGGGCACAGAACTATCCTGGGGTGTGATTACCCTTGGATTCGGATTCAGGCCCGCTACGGCTCAGCTACATGGGTATTTGGTTATCTGTCATCTTCCGTACGGGGAGCAAGGCCTAGAGCCTCATCTAGCTCTTCCTCAACCTCGTCAAGTTCCCGTTCCAGATTGAGAACTTCTAGCTCCAGTTCGTTCACACGGTCCCGGAGCCTGTTCCGGTCCCTGCGCACATTCCGCGCGTATCGTCGATCCTTGAAGATCAGATCCACGTCCTCTTGAGTGAGGACAAGGCCAACCTCCAAGCGCCGACGGCTCATGACTTGGGCCCGTACAAGTCCAGGAGGACCTGAAGCCTCCGAACCTCATCCCGAAGACGTTCGGCCTCGGTCAGGGCCTTGTCCCGTTCAGCCCGGGCCGCATTACGTTGAGTCCGGTACTTCTTGGACTCGGCCCGGAGTCTGCGAAGGAATTCTTCGTCTGACCAGACCACTAAAGCCCCAATCGCTCAAGCGCGGCCGTGATCGGATCCTTGGATCGGATGTTGTCTCCAGCACCCACGGCACCCGGGTTCCGAGGAACACCCGGAGGCCCAGGATCCACGGGCTCAGCCTCGGCTACAGTTTCGGACTCCGGGATCCCGAAGAGGTCAGCTTCAGCCTTGGCGCGCTTGGCGAAGGCCTGATCGAATGCGTCCGCAATGGGGTCAGTCATGGTCAGTTCCCCATTTCCCGGAACATCTGGGCCTGAATCGCGGCCTGGATCTTCCGAGCCGGGACAGGCTTGGCCTTGGGCTGATCGGACTTGGACAGGAGGTGAGTCCCGTTCCAGTAGCGGGTTTCGTTCAGACCATTCCAGGCCGTGACTCGTTCCTGGATCTCGTCCACGGTGCCGAACTCGACCTCGTGACCGAGTTCCCGGACCCGCTTGGTGAACTCGTGCCACTGGGCCACAGTCCGGCCGTTAAAGCCGTTGATCTGGAACGAGAGAGCGAAGTCCTCAGCGTCCGTGCCCAGGTTCGTCATGTACGCGACCCAGGTGTGATGGTCCTCCGCCACGTGTCCGGCCACAGTGCCGAAGCCGAGCGTGAGACCCAGGACAAGAACCCGTTCCCGGATCTCGTTCACCAGGTCTTCAGCTTCGAGGTAGACCCGCTTCTCGGTGTTGGTGACCGCGTCGTCACCCCGGGCCGTGTTCGTGGTCATGGTCGAAACCAGTTCCACAAGCTTGGCAACCCGGGGCCGGATCTGGTCGGAGAGTTCGGACCGGTACCGGGGAACCTCGGTAATCACGGCCTGGTTAACCATTCGATCAATGGCCGTGTTCGCCTGCTGCCAGGGAGCGTGACCTTCGAGCTTCTGGACAAGCTGAAGCTCCCGGTACTTGTCCACGGCCTTGATCATGGCCGTTTCGTCCTTGGCCTCAGAGATGGCCTTGAGAGCCGGAGCCAGAGCCGGGGGCGTGCCCTGAGCCTGTCGGAACCAGGCCTCTCGCTCCTCAGCCTTGGCCACGGCCTCACCCGAGTAGATACCGAAGCGCTCGACCTGGTTCGTGATGTTGTTGTTGCTCATGTTCAGTTCTCCTTTTCGTGGATTTCAATTTCAGTGGCGTCAAGGCTAGGAGCGAAGTAGGTAAAGTCCTCGCCATTGACGGTTTGGCCTGAGTAGGCCTCAAGGACGAATGCCGGGATCTCGGCATGGCCCTTGGTCTGGAATTCCTTCAGTACCCATTCAGCCACTCGGGCCCGGGTTCGGGTGCCGTAGCCCCGACGATGCTGGAAACCGAGGATGTTGGCCCCAATCTTGACGGCGGTCTCCGCGTCCCGGGACCCGAGATTGAGAGTCGGGACCGGGAGGACTGTTTTCTTACGCCTCAAAACTTCCTCCGAAAGCCCTTGGCCCGGGCCCTACCGCCCATCTGGGCCACCTCAAACGGGGATTTCTTGGGCATCTCGTCTGAATCCTCGTCCGAGATCTTGAGCCGGGATATGAGGTTGGCAAACGCCAGGGAATGCTGTCTCAGCTCCCCCAGTTCCGGGGCACTGACATCCTGGCCCATACTCCCCTTGGTGCGGAGACTGGGGAGTTCGTCCACGGCCTTCTGTAGCCGGTCCACGGTGTCCAGCTCGAAGCACGCAAGCTCCAGGATCGAAAGCTCATCCGGCCGGAGATCGAAGGCCTCAGTCACTTGGTCGTAGAGGGCCTGTCCTCGTTCTTCAAACTTCATTGCTTGCCTCCTTAGAAGGGGATGACCGTGAGCCACGGGTTGATTACCTGGGCCCCGTTGCCGTTGTTGTAAGCACGCCACTGGTACTTCAGGAAGAAGGTGTAAACCCCGGGAACGAAGAACTCATAGCCCCCACCCGGGAGTTCCCGAATCCCTGTGTTCCGGTAGACCATCATGTCCTTGGACGGGGACTGAATCATGGTCGGCCCTCCGTTCTGATTATTGTTACTCCCAGAGGTGAAGTAGAACCCGGTGAAGTTGTCATCTGGGTTCGTGGTTGACGCCCCGGACCAAGCAATCGTGCAGTCAATCTCGGAGTTGTTCGTAGCAAGGGTTCCGATACCAAACCGGATCAGAGCCGCGTTACCGATTCGAACCGTGATCCGAGGACTGACACCCGGACCCGCGTCAAGGTCCTTCCACACGTTCTGAGAGCCGGAGATGGTACCTCCGTCCTCGGTCAGGGACTGGGGCTGAGACCCGGTCAGGCCATTCGGGGCCGCAATCCGACCGAGAATGTAGTACTTGGTCTGGACTCGCCGGATTGCGACCACGTCACCCGGGAAGAAGGCATTACCCATGCCGTTCTGGAGTGAGGACAGGTTGCTCAGGGTCGTCCCATTGACCTCAACCGTGTTCACACCGGAGAGCGGGTCCCAGGTCTTGACAATCCCCACATGCTCGGAAACATCCTGGGTTCCGGCCGGAGGTTTCATGCCCAGAGCAATCAGGTCTGCGATTTCGGATGCGTTGGCCATTGATCAGTTGTCCTCGATCATTTGAAAGAGCTTCATTGTGGATTTGAAGTCGGGCCTGCGGTCTCCGTAGACCCAGCGCCGGACCGTGTGATACGAGACCCCCAGTTTTCGAGCTAGGGTCTCTCGGGCAGACCTACTGTCATGGCCCCCGTACAGGTCCAGGACAGCCCTGACCAGGCTCACGGAGTCTCGGTATGGAGACACATGTCTCTCCTTTCGACAAATGAAAATGGCAGCCTGGATGACTGCCACAACTTGAGTGATGGGTGTGAGGAGTGGAGGGCTTAGGCTGAGCCCTTGCTGAGCCCTTTCCTACTAGTAGGCCAGAACCCTTACATGCTTGTCACAAGGACTACACCCTGTGTAATCAGGCCTGGTCATGGACTCGTTTACCCACATTCTTGCTGGTCACGGGGCCCGATGAAGGCAGCACGGAACCTCGGAGTTTTTTCCCCTTCACCAAGTACTACCGCGAGACCCCGTTTTGGTGTCGTGAAAACGACAGGATTAGTGACCAAGTGACCAAACCGTTGTACAAGATCCACACCGTGTATCCGAATGCACGCGGTTTGTGGTTTGGACCGGTCTCCCCGGCTCAATCCCCGATACGGTCGCCCTGTTCTCTGCCCGGGCTATCGGCTCACTCCACAGAGATTAGCAAACGGGTTGGGACCTACACGCGCCCCAAGGATGGCGTGTCGAGAGGTCACGCTCACGAACTGGGGTGATCACTCAGAGCAGACCCTCCGATTCGTTCGCTCATGCTCGATTCCTTTTATCTTTGGCCCCCTGTCGGCCTGGTTCCTGAAGTAAATCAGCCGGGCCCCGAGGTCCCCGACAGCAACCACACAGGGTGTGATTCAGGGCTCTTGACCAGGGCATAGACACCCGGCCCTGAGCTTGCCCGTGAGCTTGCCTGTGAGGAACTGGAGGCATGAGGAAGGCCCTCCATCCCGGGTCAGGGACAAGGGCCTCTCAGCGTGGATCTCAGGGCCTTCTAGCCGGTCATCGGACCCACTTCAGGAGTTCGCTAGCGGCAGCCTTCTCGTAGCCCGTGCAATCGGTCCAGACCGTGACCCCGTAGGCCTCATACGTGTGGAGATCGAAAGCCGTGGCGAAACACTGCGCAACGCGCTCCATCTCCTTGGCCCCATACCTCCAATAGGCCTGGGGGATGCTTCCGGCGCTCCGGTTCTGAGCCACATGCCCAAACTCATGAGCCGCAACCGCCGCCACGTACTCGCACGGGGTGTCCGTGACTATGACGACTCGGCCCGGTTCAGTCCACCCAGCAGCCTCGCCCTGAAGCTCACGATTGGCAGCCTCAGGCGTAACCCAGTCCACCCGGACCTCATGCTCACCCGTGATGTCCCGGGCCTTGGCCAGTTCCCGGGTCTGGCAGTCCTGGACCTTGGGACCGGGTGCCGTGATCTTGGGCTCCTGGGGCCTCTCCGGGGCATCGGCCACACACGGGGCCCCGGTAGCCAGAACCACGGCAACCATCATCACTGCCAGGAGCGCGATACCGGCGGTAAGGGCTAGGGCGAGGTCCAGGGCCCAGTCACGGGGCTTCTTGAAGACCATCACTGGACACCGCCCATGATCTGCGCGTACTTCTTGTCCGAGATCACTTGGAACTGGTCACTAAGGTCCTTACCCCTACGCTTGGCACCTTGAATGTGAGCCCGAGTTTGGGCGCAGGATCGGCAGGCCCTATATCCGTTTCGGGCAGCACTTGCCACCAGGTTCGGAGCCTGGAGAGGGTGTTGACGTGGGCAGTGGGTGCGGGTCTCCGTGCCATTGCTATAGGTCCCATGCCGCAATCGGTCCTGCATGTTTTCGAACTGAGATCCCCAGTACAGGTTTTCGGCACAGTTGTTCAGGCTGTCCCCGTCCTTGTGACATGCGTTGGGCTTGCCCTCGGGGGCCGATCCGTGGAACGCGAGAGCCACCAACCGGTGGACAGAAAACCGGGTCTTAACCCCGTTCTTGGACAGCGCCACGACCCGGTATCCCCGGGAATCGATTCCCGGCCTACTCACCTGACCCTTCCGCCGTTGGCCCCGGGGATCCACCCGGTCCAGGCTCCGGACTCGGCCTATGTCGCTCACTTCGTACTGGCCCTCATAGCCCGGTACGGGCTTCCAGGTCTCCAGGTCCACGGTGCTACTCCTCCTGTCAGAGTGCCCGCCCTTCTGCGACCAGTGGAGCATCTACCAGAACGCCTACTACCCCAAGAACGTCGACGCGCTCGCGGGCAACCTCGACTACCTGATCTACGACTTCGAGAACATCGATCCGGCCAACCTCACCTGCTTCGAGGCCACCAAGGCCGGCGACCCCGACCCCGCCGGGGAGAACAACCCGAACGCCGGCGACGGCGCGGGCGACGCGTTCGCCGACTACCAGAAGTCGTTCGGCTCCGACATCAGCGTCGACGGCTCGGCCGACGCGTTCGGCATGCCGATCGTCGGGAACTTCCACCAGCTGCAAGAGCTCAAGGCGCGCCACCCGAACCTCAAGGTCGTGCTCTCGCTCGGCGGCTGGACGTACTCGAAGTACTTCTCCGACGTGGCCGCCACCGACGCGTCGCGCAAGAAGTTCGTGAGCTCGTGCATCGACATGTTCATCAAGGGCAACCTCCCCGTGCAGGGCGGCTATGGCGGCCCGGGCACCGCGGCCGGGATCTTCGACGGCTTCGACATCGACTGGGAGTACCCCGGTTCGGACACCGGTCACCTCGGCAACCACGTGAGCGCGAACGACACGGCCAACTTCACCGCGCTGCTCGCCGAGTTCCGCTCCGAGCTCGACGCACTGGGCGGCAAGCACTACTCGCTCTCGGCCGCGCTCCCGGGCGGGCAGGACAAGATCGCGAAGCTGCAGACCGACAAGATCGGCACCTACCTCGACTTCGCCGACGCGATGACCTACGACATGCACGGTGCGTGGGACGGGACCGGGCCGACGAACTTCCAGGACCCCCTCTACGGCTCGCCGGCCGACCCGTCCGGCACGATCCCGCCGGGCACCGAGAAGTACACGACGGACGCGGTGATCAAGGCCTACACCAAGGGTTCTCCAGCGTACGGCATTCCTGGCGGCTTCCCGGCGAACAAGCTCACGCTCGGCATCCCGTTCTACTACCGCGGCTGGACGGGTGTGCCCGCCGGCCCGAACCACGGCCTGTACCAGTCCGCGACCGGGCCGTCGGCCGGGAAGACCTTGAGCGGCAACGTTCCCGGCATCGCGATGTACAAGGAACTGAGCGGCATCGTCGACAACCCGGCGGACACGTTCTTCGACCCGGCCACGCAGTCGGCGTGGTTCTACGACGGCACGAACTTCTACGGTGGCTCATCCGCGCAGTCGATCAAGGCGCGCACGGACTACGTCCACTGCAACGGACTCGCCGGCGCGATGATGTTCTCCCTCTACGACCTCGACCCGAACGCGACGCTGTTCAAGGACGTCGTCAACGGGCTGGCGGCCGCCACGGCGGGCTGCAGTGCCCCGCTGCCGACCACACCCACCACTCCGGCCACACCGACGACTCCCACCACTCCGACGAGCTCGACTACGCCGACGACTCCCGGTGGCGCCTCGTGTTCGGCCCCGGCGTGGAGTTCCACCCAGGCGTACTCGGGCGGCGCGGTGGTGTCGTACAACGGGCACCAGTGGACGGCCAAGTGGTGGACACAGGGCGACACCCCCGGCGGCAGCCAGGGTGTGTGGACGGACAACGGAGCCTGCACGTCGAGCGGTGGCCCGACCACGTCGCCGGGCGGCGGGTGCCCGGCCGCGTGGTCCGCGTCGCAGGCCTACAGCGGCGGGGCGACCGTTTCCTACAACGGGCACAAGTGGACCGCGAAGTGGTGGACACAGGGCGACACCCCGGGTGGCAGCCAGGGCGTCTGGACCGACAACGGCGCCTGCTGAGCACGAAATCGACGGCGGGTCGCGGATCTCTCACCCTCGAAGAGACCCCGGCCCGCCGCCGATGTGCGGTGCGGTCAGTTCCCGGCCGAGGAGCCGACGCCCGGCGCGGGTGCCTGGGCGTTGCCGGCGATGCCGTAGCGGCCCGAACCGCCGTCGAGCTGCTCGCGCAGGGCCAGCAGCGTCGCGACGCGCCCCGCGGCGGAGTCAACGTTGTCCACAGTGGACAGGATCGAGGTGGCGGAGGTGTCGGCGCGCACCACGCCGAGCGGGCCGGAACCGTCGGCCGAACCCGGGTCGCCGGCGAGCACGGTGCCCGCACCGGAGCGATCGAGTTGAGTCGCGAACCGCGCGATCGTCGCGGCGCGGTCCCCCGCGCCTTCGCCCGTCTGCTGCGCGCCGGTGAGCACGATGGCCAGCTGCGCGGGCTGCACACCCTGGCTGGGCTTCACGAAGCCGCCGTCGGTGAGCCCGCTCAGCGCCGCGGCCAGCTCGTCACCCGTGGACTGCGGTTTGGCGGTGCTCTTGTCGAGCAGCAGCACCGAACCGAGCAGCGCGCCGGCGAGCGTGCCGGAGTCACCCGCGGTCGGGAAGCGCGAACCGGCCGGCTGCAGGCGCGTGACCACGTCGCGCAGCTGGTCGGCCTTCTCCGGGTCGGTGAACGCGTCGGTCAGCTGCAGCTCCCCCGTCACGGAAGCGCCGGACTGCTGCACGAGCTGCTTGAGCGCGTCGCGGTCGGCCGGGCGCGCGTCCTCAGTGGTCACGAGCACCACCGTGCGCTTGTCGAGCGTGCCGGCCACGACCTTCGGGCCCATCGAACCCGCGAACGCGTCGGCGTCGGCCAAGCGCGCGTTGAGTGCGTTGCGCTGCGCTTCGAGGTCGGAGACCTGCGTGCCGAGGTCCTTCTTCTGGTCCGCCAGGCCCGAGAGCAGCGAGCCGTTGAGCGCGGTAGACCCCAGTACCACGCCGACGGCCAGCGCGAGGAAGCACGCGGTGATGGAAACGATGTGGTAGCGCAGGGAAATCACGTGAAGAGCCCCTTCACCCAGGTGGTGAACGTGGTCCAGCTGTGCTGGATCCAGTCCAGGTAGACGGAGCCGACGTCGGAGACGAGCAGCGCGGCGACCACCACGACGACGGCGGCGAGGATGAGCAGCGCGACCGCGCCGAGCGACACCCGGCTGCGGTGCAGGGTCGCGACGGCCTTGCCGTCGACGAGCTTCGTGCCGAGCTTGAGCCGGGTGAGGAACGTCGACGGGTTGGAACCCGACCGGCCGTGGTCGAGGAACTCCCGCAGCGTGGCCTGGAACCCGACGGTGACCACGAGGCTCGCGCCGTGTGCGTCGGCCAGCAGCAGGGCGAGGTCTTCGGCGTTGCCGGTCGCCGGGAACGTGACCGCGCCGATGCCGAGGTCCTGGATGCGCTCGACGCCGGGCGCGTGGCCGTCGGGCTGGGCGGGCACCACGACCTCGCCGCCACTGCGCAGCGTCGCGGTGCCGATGCCGGTCGGGTCACCCACGATCACGTCCGGCGGGTAGCCGTGTGCGCGCAGGGTGTCGGCACCCGCGTCGACGCCGACGACCACCGGCCGGTGCTCCCTGAGGTACTTCTTGAGCCGCTTGAGGTCTTCGGCGTGGCCGGTGCCGCCCGCGACGACCAGCACGTGCCGGTCACGCATGGGCACCCGCAGCTCGGGCACGCCGACACCGTCGAGGATCAGCGTGCGCTCGCGGCGCAGGAACTCGATGGTGTTGGCCGAGAACGCCTCCAGCTGCGTCGACATCCCGGCCTTGGCCTCGATCATCTGGTCGGCGACGCTCTCGGCCGTCTGCTCGACGCCGGAGGCGATCTGCCGCTCCCCGATGAACACGCCGCCTTCGTGGACGCGCAGCTTCGTGCCGTCCTTGACGGTGCGCAGCAGCTCGCCGCCGACCGAGTCGATGAGCGGGATCCCAGCGTCGACGAGGATCTCCGGGCCCAGATTCGGGAAGCGGCCGGAGATCGACGGCGACGCGTTCAGCACCGCGGCGACCTCGGCGTCGACCAGCGCGTCGGCCGTCGCCCGGTCGAGGTCGAGCTGGTCGAGAACCACCACGTCGCCGGCGCTGACGCGGCGCAGCAGTTCCCGCGTGCGGCGGTCGACCCGCGCGACGCCGGTGATGCCGGGGAGGGCTTCGTGGTTTCGCGCGAGCAGACCGGTGAGCTTCATGTGGCTGATGGTGACAAATTTGAGCGTGGGACGAACGCCGACGCGCCGATGCGGACGTGACTCATTGTGGTGAGCGGTGTCGCCGCAAGCCGCCGTTCAGGGTTGGCTGGTGGGTTCCGCGGCCGCGAAATCGAGGTTCGTCCAGGGGCTCGCCTGATCTTGAAGCAGCAGGTGGTGGACCCGTGCCGCCGACTGGTACTCCTCACCGAAACCCTCGTCGTCCAGGGCGAGGACACGGCCCATCACGTAGCTCGCGGACAGCTGGGCCCATGACTGGTGGTAGCGGCGCGCCATCGCGCCGGCCTCGAGGACCATCAGCTCGGCGGTGAGCGCGTCGCAGTGGCCGACGGCCAGCCCCCAGCGCGCCATCGCGACCGCGCGGGCGACGTCCCAGCCGACGGTCGTGGCGACCCCGTGGCCCGGACGCAGCAGCCCGTCCGCGCGGAAGCGCTGCTCGTACCGCACGACGCGGCGCACGACGCCGGTGAGCTCCGCCGCTTGGTCCTGCGCGCCGTTGTCCGCGCACCAGCGCAGCACGAGCTCGGCCCACGACAGCGGGTCGAGGTCGCCGCCGTACCGGGCGCGCAGGACCAGCACCAGGTTGCCCGGGGTGAGTGCGTAGCCGTCGCCGACCAGGCCGGCCATCGCGGTGCGCCAGCCGGCCGCGTCCGACACGCCCCACCAGTCGCGCAGGCCGCGCACTTCGGCGACGTAGTCGTGGTAGCGCGCGTCGAGCACGTTCCACGGCTCAGCGGTGAGCACGGCCTGGTGGGCACCGCACGCGAGCGCGTGGGCGAGCGGGCCGTCGAAGTGGCCGTAGCGCGCGGTGTTGAGCCGCTCGACCTGCTGCTCGACGGCCGTGACGCGGTGCGGGTTCGCGT
This sequence comes from Amycolatopsis sp. FDAARGOS 1241, assembly GCF_016889705.1. NCBI lineage: Bacteria > Bacillati > Actinomycetota > Actinomycetes > Pseudonocardiales > Pseudonocardiaceae > Amycolatopsis > Amycolatopsis sp. FDAARGOS 1241. The sequence goes on along the minus strand of NZ_CP069526.1, from coordinate 3,018,616 downwards.
CGAGCCACGGCAGCGCGGCCGACGCGGGCACGTGCCACTCGCCGAGCGTGCCGCGGTTGAAGATCACTTGCTCGTCGGCGCCGAGGCCGTGCAGCGCCCAGTCGAGATCGCCGCTGAGGAACACCACCTCGGACCCGAGGTCCGGTAGCGCGCCACGCGTGAACACCTGCAGCGCGTGCTCGGCGCAGCACGGTTTCGCCGACGACCAGGCGCGCTCGTCGGCCAGCTTCTCCGCGTCCTCCCGGTGGATGGGCACGAACAGCTCTTCGTCGCCGAGGAGACCGAGGAACCGGTCGAGATCGCCGTCGCGCCGCGCGCGGGCGAGCTCCGCCTCGACGTCGGCCACCGCGGCCCAGATCATGGCGTGGGATCAGCCCTTCTTGGCGCGCTTGCGCTTGGGTGCCGCGGCCGCCTTGTCCTTCTCCGCCGCGGCGAGCAGCTCTTCGGCGTGGGCGCGGCCGGTCTCCGTGCCGTCCATGCCGGCGAGCATGCGCGCGAGTTCCTTCACGCGGTCGCTCTGCTCCAGCAGCTTCACGCCGCTTCGCGTGACGCCACCGCTGGTGCCCTTGTCCACCACGAGGTGCTGGTCGGCGAAGGCGGCGACCTGCGGCAGGTGCGTCACCACGAGCACCTGGTGGGTCCGCGCGAGCCGGGCCAGCCGGCGCCCGATCTCGACCGCGGCGCGGCCGCCGACGCCGGCGTCGACCTCGTCGAAGACCAGCGTCTGCACCGTGTCGGCGTGGGCGAGGACGACCTCGATGGCCAGCATCACGCGCGAGAGCTCACCGCCGGAGGCCGCCTTGTGCACCGGCAGCGGCGGGGCGCCGTTGTGCGCGCGAAGCAACAGCTCGACCTCGTCGATGCCGTCGGGACCCGCGTGGACCGCGTGGCCGTCGATCGTCAGGGCCTGGCGATCGCCGTGCTCGGCGGGCCGCTGCTCGACGGTGATCTCCAGCTCCGCCTGCCCCATCGCGAGACCGGACAGCTCGTTCGTGATCGCCGACGCCAGCTCGGCCGCGGCCTTGCCGCGCGCGGCCGACACCTCGGTGGCGTGACCGGCCAGCTGCGTGGCCAGCTCGTCGCGGCGGCGCGCCAGCTCGGCGAGCGCCTCCTCGGACGTGTCCATCGACTCGAGCCTGCGGCTAGCGTCGTCCGCCCACGCCAGCACCCCGTCGATGTCGGCCGCGTACTTGCGGGTGAGGCGCTTGAGGTCGGCCTGGCGCGCGAGCACCTTCTCCAGCAGCCCCGGATCGGCGTCGAGGCCTTCGACGTAGCCGCCCAGCTCCGCGCCGACGTCGGTGAGCAGCACCGACGCCTCCTCCAGCCGCGGCACGAGGTCGCGCAACGCCGGGTCCTCGGCCGAGACCAGGCGGCGGACCGCTTCGCCGACGAGCCCGAGCGCGCCCGGCGCGTCGGGGTCGCCGTCGGGCGAACCGGACACCGCGACATGCGCCTCGGTCGCCGAAGCGCGCAGCTCGTCGACCGCCATCAGCCGCTTGATCTGCTCGGTGAGCTCCACGTCCTCGCCCGGTTCCGGCGCGACGGCGTCGATCTCCGTGAGGCCGTGTTTGAGCAGGTCGGCCTGCTGGGCCATCTCGCGCGAGCGGGTGGACCGCTCGGTGAGCTCGGCGATGATCGCGAGCCACTCCTCCCGCACCTCGCGGTAGGCCGTCAGCGGCCCGGACACGGCGGTGCCCGCGAACCGGTCGATCACGGCTCGTTGCTCGCTCGGGCGCAGCAGCCGCAGCTGGTCGTTCTGCCCGTGCACGGCGATCACCTGCTCGGACAGGTCCGCCAGCACGCCGACCGGCACGGACCGGCCGCCCAGGTGCGCTCTCGAGCGTCCGTCGACAGCCACCGTGCGCAACGCGATCACGCTGCCGTCCTCGTCGATGTCCGCGCCCGCGTCGATGACGATGCGGCTCGCGGCGTCGGCCTTGTCGAGGGTGAACCGGCCCTCCACGAAGGCCTTGAGCATTCCGTTCCGGACCTTGGACGCCTCGGCCCGCCCGCCGGAGAGCAGGTGCAGCCCGGTGACGACCATGGTCTTCCCGGCCCCCGTCTCACCGGTGACGACGGTGAAGCCCGGGTGCAGTTCCAGCAGGGCGTCCTCGATGACTCCGAGGCCCTGGATGCGCATCTCGGCCAGCACGACGCATACGGTAGCCGCCCCCACCGACCTTCCGTGCGCTCGACCGGTGCTAACGGTCCTTTTCGCTGGTCGAACGCTTGTGCGAACACGCCCCGGCCGGGCGTGTCGTGAGTCACGCGCGAGGGGCAGCCGGGTCAGACGGAGCGGCCACCGGTGCGGCGTTCGCGCCAGCTGCGGACCGGAAGGCCGAACTTGTGGACCAGCCGGTCGGTGAAGACGCCCTCCCAGAGGCGGACCAGGCGCACTGGGCGCTGACCGCAGACGACGCGCACGAGGGAGCCCGGCGGCATGTCGAAGCTGCGCAGGCCGTCGCACGTCAGGACCGCGCTGTGGCCCGCCGGGTCGATGCCGACGGTGATCACCGAATCGGGTGAGACGACGAGGGGGCGGGCGAACAGGGCGTGGGCGTTGCTGGGCACCACGAGCAGCGCTTCGACGTCCGGCCACATGATCGGGCCGCCGGCGGAGAACGCGTACGCGGTGGAGCCCGTGGGCGTCGCGCACAGGACACCGTCGCAGCCGAACGAGGAGACCGGGCGGCCGTCGACCTCGATGAGAGCGTCGAGCACGCGCTCGCGCGAGAACTTCTCGACGCTCGCCTCGTTCAGCGCCCACGTGCGGTACAGCTCGGCGCCACCGTTGGTCACGGTGACGTCGATCGTCATCCGCTCCTCGACGTGGTATTCGCGGTCGACCACGCGCTGCACCGCATCGGCGAGCGCATCGGAGTCGGCTTCGGCGAGGAACCCCACGCGGCCCAGGTTCACGCCCAGCACGGGCACGCCGGCCGGGCGTGCCAGCTCGGCCGCGCGCAGCAGCGTGCCGTCGCCGCCGAGGACGAAGACCAGCTCCGCCCCGCGCGCCGGGTCGTCCTGCGGGGCGACGACGGAGCAGGGCATGGCCATGCAGCCGTCGGGGTCGATGAGACGCTGCACGTCCTCGTCGGTCACGCGCAGCCGGATCCCGGCCTTCGTGAACCGCGCCGACACCTCGCGGGCGGCCTCCCGGGTGGTCTCCCGGTCCGGGTGCACCACGAGGAGCACTTCGCGTTCGGTGGTCACTGTGGTCCTTCCTCGACAGCGGTTCGCACGAGCCGCTCGACGTCGTCCACAGTGCCATCGGCGGTGCCGGGTTCGCCCGCGTCCTGACGGAGAACCTCCTGCCGATGGATCTCTTGGCGGCCGATCTCTCGGCGGTGCAGCCACACGAAGTACTCGACGTTGCCCGAGGGCCCCGGCAGCGGGCTCGCGACGACCCCGCGCAGCGCGAGCCCGAGCTTTGCGGCCTCGGCGAGCACGCCGACCACGGACTCCACGCGCAGCTCCGGATCGCGGACGACGCCACCGCTGCCGAGCCGGTCCTTGCCGACCTCGAACTGCGGTTTGACCATCGGCACCAGGTCGGCGCCCTCGCGCGCGCACGCGACGAGCGCGGGCAGCACGAGCTTGAGCGAGATGAACGACAGGTCGCCGACGACGAGGTCGACCTGGCCACCGAGCACATCGGGAGTCAGGTTGCGCACGTTGGTGCGGTCGAGCACGACCACGCGGTCGTCTGTCTGCAGCCGCCAGTCGAGCAGGCCGCGGCCGACGTCGGCAGCGATGACGGTGGCGGCGCCGTTGCGCAGGAGGACGTCGGTGAACCCGCCGGTCGAAGCACCGGCGTCGAGGCAGCGGCGGCCCTCGACGGTCAGTCCTTCGGGGCCGAACTTTTCCAGCGCTCCCAGCAGTTTGTGCGCGCCGCGCGAGGCCCAGCCGGGGTCGTCGTCGGCCTTGACCACGATGGGCGCGTCGTTTTCGACGCCGGTGGCGGGTTTGGTCGCGACCATCCCGCGCACGGTGACCTTGCCGCCGGTGATCAGCGCCGACGCCTGCTCCCGCGAGCGGGCCAGGCCGCGGCGAACCAGTTCCGCGTCGAGGCGGGCCCGTTTGGGCACGCCGGTCAGACCCTGTCGATGCTGGACAGGGCCACGGTGAGCTCGGTGTGCACGGCCTCGAACCGGTCGACGTGCTCGGCGAGCGGCACCGAGTTCAGGTCGTCCAGGCCCGCCACGGCTTCGTCGATCCCCGCGCGGGAATCGGTCTGCTGCGGGCCGGGACCGGGTACCGGCGGAGGGCCCGGCACGGGCCGCGGGGCGTTCGGGTGCACGGTCCCAAACTACCAGTCAGGCCAGGCCGAGCCCGGTCAGCGCCGCCCCGGCCGCGTCGCCGTCCGCGCGCACCTCGGTCACACCCGTCTCCCACGCCGCGTGGCACAGCGCGCGGAGCAGGTCGAGCGCGGCGCCGTCCCCGCGGACGGTCAGCGCGGCGCCCGGGGTGATCTCCCAGCCGGGCCGCGGACCGATCTTCAGCTCGTCGGCGCGCTGGGTGAGTGCCGTCAAGTCGGCGGCGAGGTGCGTGGGGCGTTCGGCGGGGATGGCGTGCACGAGGTCCTTCGCCGTCGAGACGCCGGAGAGCACCGCGAGCACGTCGACGCCCGCCGCGACGGCGCCGGCGATGTCGGTGTCCAGCCGGTCGCCCACGACCAGCGGACGGCTTGATTCCGCCGACCGCGCGGCCGTCTGGAACAGCAGCGGCTGCGGCTTCCCGGCGACGACCGGCTCCGTGTCGGTGGCCGACCGCAGCGCGTTGACCATGGAGCCGTTGCCGGGCAGCAGGCCGCGTTCGGTCGGCAGCGTGGCGTCGACGTTGCAGGCGACCCACAGCGCCCCCGCGCGGATGGCGAGGCACGCCTCGGCGAGGTCGGCCCACGCCGTGTCCGGCGAGTGCCCCTGCACGACGGCGGCCACGCCGGGACCGGTCTTGCGCGTGGTCGTGAGGCCCTGCGCGATCACCTCAGCAGCCAGCGAATCCGTGCCGACGATCAGCACCTGCGCGTCGGCGGACAACCGTTCTCCGAGCACCGAGGCAGCAGCCTGGGCGCTCGTGTGCACCTCGCCGGCCTCGGCCGTGAGCCCGAGCCCGCGCAGGTGCGCCACGACATCCACCGGCGCCTTCGAGGCGTTGTTCGTGACGTACCGGACGGCCGCCCCGTGCTCCCGCACCGCCGCGACCGCCTCCGGCGCTCCCGGGATGACCTGCGAGCCGTGGTAGACGGTGCCGTCGAGGTCGAACAGGACGGCGTCGTAGGCCGCCACGAGCGCGTCACTCATCCGCGAGCTCCGCGGCCCGCTCGGCGGCGTCGGTCTCGTCGTCGTTGTCGGCTTCCGCCGCGTTCAGGAACCAGCGCACGGCCTCGTCCTTACGCCCGGCGGCGGCCAGGTTGTCGGCGTACGCGTAGAACAGCCGCGCGCTCCACGGGTCCCGCTTCGACGGCACGAGGTCCGGGCCCTGCAGCGACACCACCGAAGCGTCCACCTGCCCGAGATCCCGCCGTGCCCCCGCAGCGACGATCGCCAGCTCCACCTGCGTCGCCTTCGACAGCCGGTGCTTGTCGGCTTCCTTCGCCAGGTCCAGCGCCCGCTCCGGACGGCCCAGCGCGCGCTCGGCGTCCGCGATGATGGCGAGGTGCTCGTCGCTGCGAGTCATCCGCCGAACGGCCCGCAGCTCCGACAGCGCTTCCTGCCAGTTGCCGGCGTGGTAGGCCGTCAGCCCGAGCGCCTCCCGCACGATCGGCACCCGCGAGGCCTTCGTCTTGGCGTACTTGGCGTGCTCCAGCGCCGCCTCCGGGTCGACATCGATCAACCCACCCGCGGCGACCAGGTGCTTCCCGACGGTCTCCGCCAGGCCCTTCGGCAAGGTCCGCAGCTCCCGGCGGACCTCTTCGTCGAGATCGGAGTACTCCACGCCCTCCGGCAGCTCTGGCGCTTCGAGCAGCTCGCGGGCCAGCGCCGCGTCGTCCAGCTCCTCACCGCCGGCGCGGGTGCGCTTGCCCCACAGGGGTCGCTCGTCACGGTTGTCACGCCAGCCACGGCTGTCACGGCTGTCACGGCTGTCACGGCTGTCACGGCGCGGACGATCGCGCTCGTCGCGGTGGGACCGCTCGCCGCCGTCGCGGTCGTCGCGACGGGACCGCTCGCTCCGGCTGCGACCGTCGCTGCCGGACCGGTCGCGGCTGTCACGTCCCTCGCCATCGCGCGAGAACCGCTCCCCACCGTCACGAGCGTCACGGGGGGACCGCTCGTCGCTGTCGCGAGTACCACGAGCGGACCGCTCGCCACCGTCATGACCGTCGCGGGCGGACCCGTCGTCACCGTCTCGGCTGTCGCGGTGGGACCGCTCGCCACCATCGCGGTCGTCGCCATCGGACCGCTCGCCGGCGTCGACGGCGTTGTCGACGTCCTGGGCGTCGCTGCGGGACCGGTCGCGAGCGTCGCGGGAGGCCCCTGCGAACCCGTCGCCGGCGTCGGTCACGTCGTCGCGAGCGGACCGGTCGGCCTCGTTCGTCTCGTCATCGCGAGAGGACCGCTCGTTCGCAGCCTCGTCGTCCGAGGGCCGGTCGCCGGTGCCGGTGGAGCGTTCCTGGTCGCCGGAGCGAGTGGGCCGCTCGCCGATTTCGAGATCAGCGCTGCCCTCTTCCGCAGCGTCCGCTTCCACGGTGTTGGCCGTGAAGCGGTCGTCGGCGCCGGCGCCGGCGATGGCGAAGTCGTCGTCGCGGGTGGTGCCGCCGGGGACGAGCGCGTCGTCGTCGGTGAGGTCGAAGTCCTCCGAGCCGAAGCCCCGCGTGTCGGCCCGCTCGTCGCGTGCGCGGTCGAAGTCCCGGCGCGGCCCGGCATCCGCGGAATCGCGACGGCCACGGAAACCACCGCGGTCGCGCCGGTTCTCGTCGCGGTTCCAGGACCCGCGATCGCGCTGACTGCCTTCGCGGCGATCGGAACCGCGGGAACCGCCACGGTCATCACGACGGTCCCCGCGGAACCCACCACGATCATCCTTGCGGAAGCCCGATCCCGGGCCACGGTCGTCCTTGCGGAAGCCACCGCTCGAGCCGCGGTCATTGCGGAAGCCGCCGTCGCGGTCGGTCCGGCTACCGCCGCCATCGCGGTCGCGGTCGCCGCCCTTGTCCCGGTCGCCACGGTAACCACCGTCTCGGTAGCCGCCCTTTTCTCGATCGCTGCGGAAGCCACCATCGCGGTAGCCGACCTTGTCGCGATCGTGCCGGAAACCGCCACCGTCGCGGTCGCGGTAACCACTCTTGTCACGATCGTTGCGGTAACCGCCGCCATCGCGATCGCGGTAACCACTCTTGTCACGATCGTTGCGGTAACCGCCGCCATCGCGATCGCGGTAACCACTCTTGTCACGATCGTTGCGGTAACCGCCGCCATCGCGGTCGCGGTAACCACTCTTGTCACGATCGTTGCGGTAACCGCCGCCATCGCGATCGCGGTAACCACTCTTGTCACGATCGTTGCGGCTACCGCCACCGTCACGATCCCGGTAGCCGCCCCTATCGCGATCAGCGCGGAAGCCGCCTTCTCGGTCGCGGAAGCCGGGCTTGTCCCGGTCGCTGCGGAAGCCGGTGCGGTTGTCGCGGTTGTCGGCGGAACCAGCGCGGTGCGCGCCGTCGGAGCGGAAGCCCCGGTTGTCGCGGTTGCCACCGCGGTCGTCCCGGTCGTTGCGGTAGCCACTGCTGCCGCCGCGGTAGCCGCCGGAGCCGCGGTCGTCCCGGAAGCCGCCGCGGCCGCCCTTGTCGTCGCGGAAGCTGCCGGCGGGGGTGCGATCCTTGCGGAAGCCGGTGTTGCCACCGTCGCGGTCGTTGCGGAAGCCGCCGCCACGGTTGTCGCGGTAGCCGCTTCGCGAGTCGCGCGAGCCACGGTCGTCCCGGTCGTTGCGGAACCCGGAATTGCCGCGGTCGCTGCGGAAGCCGCCGGAGCCGCGGTCCTCGCGGTCGCGGTTGTCACGCGGACCGCCCGGGCGGTTGTCGCGGTATCCGCCGCCGGAGTTGCGGTCGTTGCGGAAGCCGCCGCCGTCGCGGTCGTTGCGGTAGCCGCCACGAGAGCCGGCGGAGTCGCGGTCTTCCCAGCGGTGGCCGGAGGCCGACTTGCCCTGGGGTCGACCGCCGGAGCGGTTGTCGAAGCCGGCGCTGGGGCGGTCGTCGCGCTTGCCGGCGAAGCCGCCGCGCTGGCCGCCGTCGTTGTCCCGCGACGGGCGGTTCTGGTATCCGCCGCCCCGCACGCCGCGGTCGTCGCGGCGGGGACGTCCCTGGTAGCCGCCGTCGCGTCCGCCGCGGTCCTGTCGCGCGCCGCGCCGGTCTTCCCGGGGCGCGTCCGACCGGTTGCCGCGGGAGCCGTGGTCGCGGCGAGCCGACCGGCCGGACCCATCATCCTCTGAGTCACGTCGACCGAACTCGGACACCTGGCCTCCTGCCATCGCTGAACACTCTGAAAATCTCACTGGCCCCACCGGGGCCGACTGACCATCCTACGGGGCCGTTCGAAGCACCCCGCGCGCGCGTCCGTGCTCGAACGGAGAACCGCGCACAGCAAGTGGGCCCCGGGAGAACTCGAGGTTCTCTACCGGGGCCCACTGCTGAGTAACGTTCGGCGGCGTCCTACTCTCCCACAACCCTTCGGTTGCAGTACCATCGGCGCTACCAGGCTTAGCTTCCGGGTTCGGAATGGGACCGGGCGTTTCCCTGGCGCTATAACCACCGAAACACTACGAAACAACACACACCATGTTTGTTTCCACACGGTGTGGTGTTTCAGAGCTGTAGAGTGGATGCGTAACATCTTCGTGGGCAAGTCCTCGGCCTATTAGTACCAGTCAACTCAACAACACATTACTGTGCTTCCATCTCTGGCCTATCAACCCAATCGTCTCTTGGGGGCCTTAACCCACAACGGGGTGGGATACCTCATCTTGGAACAGGCTTCCCGCTTAGATGCCTTCAGCGGTTATCCCTTCCGAACGTGGCCAACCAGCCATGCCCCTGGCGGAACAACTGGCACACCAGAGGTTCGTCCGTCCCGGTCCTCTCGTACTAGGGACAGCCTTCCTCAAGTATCCTACGCGCGCGGCGGATAGGGACCGAACTGTCTCACGACGTTCTAAACCCAGCTCGCGTGCCGCTTTAATGGGCGAACAGCCCAACCCTTGGGACCTACTCCGGCCCCAGGATGCGACGAGCCGACATCGAGGTGCCAAACCATGCCGTCGATATGGACTCTTGGGCAAGATCAGCCTGTTATCCCCGGGGTACCTTTTATCCGTTGAGCGACACCCCTTCCACCAGGAGGTGCCGGATCACTAGTCCCGACTTTCGTCCCTGCTCGACATGTCTGTCTCACAGTCAAGCTCCCTTGTGCACTTGCACTCAACACCTGATTGCCAACCAGGCTGAGGGAACCTTTGGGCGCCTCCGTTACCCTTTAGGAGGCAACCGCCCCAGTTAAACTACCCATCAGGCACTGTCCCTGAACCAGATCATGGCCCGAGGTTCAGATTCCCAATTCGACCAGAGTGGTATTTCAACAACGACTCCACAGCAACTAGCGTCACCGCTTCACAGTCTCCCACCTATCCTACACAAACCGAACCGAAAACCAATACCAAACTATAGTAAAGGTCCCGGGGTCTTTCCGTCCTGCCGCGCGTAACGAGCATCTTTACTCGTAGTGCAATTTCGCCGGGCCTGTGGTTGAGACAGCCGGAAAGTCGTTACGCCATTCGTGCAGGTCGGAACTTACCCGACAAGGAATTTCGCTACCTTAGGATGGTTATAGTTACCACCGCCGTTTACTGGCGCTTAAATTCTCAGCTTCGCGCCGAAGCGCTAACCGGTCCTCTTAACGTTCCAGCACCGGGCAGGCGTCAGTCCATATACATCGTCTTGCGACTTCGCATGGACCTGTGTTTTTAGTAAACAGTCGCTTTCCGCTGGTCTCTGCGGCCACCCACCCCTAGCCCGCGAAGGACTTCAAGGTGTTTGGCCCCCCTTCTCCCGAAGTTACGGGGGCATTTTGCCGAGTTCCTTAACCACAGTTCACCCGATCGCCTCAGTATTCTCTACCTGACCACCTGTGTTGGTTTGGGGTACGGGCCGTGCATGCACTCACTAGAGGCTTTTCTCGGCAGCATAGGATCACCCTCTTCGCCTCAAACGGCTACGCATCACGTCTCAGCCCATTGCCATGCGGATTTACCTACATGACGGCCTACACGCTTACACCAGGACAACCATCGCCTGGCGGAGCTACCTTCCTGCGTCACCCCATCGCTTGACTACTACAACATCAGATCCCACGCTCCACACGACATATCCGTCCGAAGACTTCCACGCCGGCTTCGGGTGGTTAGTATCAACTGCCTCGTCATGGGCGCACATGCTCGGGTACGGGAATATCAACCCGTTGTCCATCGACTACGCCTGTCGGCCTCGCCTTAGGTCCCGACTTACCCTGGGCGGATTAGCCTGGCCCAGGAACCCTTGGTCATCCGGCGGCAGAGTTTCTCACTCTGCATTCGCTACTCATGCCTGCATTCTCACTCCCACACCCTCCACGACTCGCTCACACGGCCGCTTCCCTGGATGCAGGACGCTCCCCTACCCATCCACACCACTACACAATCCCCCGAAGGAGAAAGCGGATGTATTGTGTGAATGACACAGCTTCGGCGGTGTGCTTAAGCCCCGCTACATTGTCGGCGCAGGACCACTTGACCAGTGAGCTATTACGCACTCTTTCAAGGGTGGCTGCTTCTAAGCCAACCTCCTGGTTGTCTGGGCAATCCCACATCCTTTCCCACTGAGCACACACTTAGGGGCCTTAGCTGGTGTTCTGGGCTGTTTCCCTCTCGACGACGAAGCTTATCCCCCGCCGTCTCACTGCCACGCTCTCACACTACGGTATTCGGAGTTTGGTTGATTTCGGTAACCCGGTAAGGCCCCTAGACCATCCAGTAGCTCTACCCCCGCAGAGAAACACGTGACGCTGCACCTAAATGCATTTCGGGGAGAACCAGCTATCACGGAGTTTGATTGGCCTTTCACCCCTACCCACAGCTCATCCCCCAGGTTTTCAACCCTGGTGGGTTCGGGCCTCCACGACGTCTTACCGACGCTTCACCCTGGCCATGGGTAGATCACTCCGCTTCGGGTCTAGACCACGCGACTACGACGCCCTATTCAGACTCGCTTTCGCTACGGCTACCCCACACGGGTTAACCTCGCCACGCAGCACTAACTCGCAGGCTCATTCTTCAAAAGGCACGCCATCACCCAAAGGCTCTGACGGCTTGTAGGCACACGGTTTCAGGTACTCTTTCACTCCCCTCCCGGGGTACTTTTCATCTTTCCCTCACGGTACTCGTCCGCTATCGGTCTCCAGGAAGTATTTAGGCTTACCGGGTGGTCCCGGCAGATTCACAGCAAATTCCACGAGCTCGCTGCTACTCGGGAACACCACCAAGACCTACAACAGCAGTTTTCGCGTACGGGACTCTCACCCACTCCGGTCGCCCATCCCAAGACGTTCCACTAACCACTGCGTACATCCGAAGAAATGTCAGTCTCTTCAAGGTGGGTCCCACAACACCGCACGCACAACGCCTGACAGCTTGACATACGCACGGTTTAGCCTCATCCGCTTTCGCTCGCCACTACTCACGGAATCACGGTTGTTTTCTCTTCCTACGGGTACTGAGATGTTTCACTTCCCCGCGTTCCCTCCACACCGGCTATATATTCACCGGCAGGTAACACCACATCACTGGTGCTGGGTTTCCCCATTCGGAAATCCTCGGATCACAGCTCGGTTGACAGCTCCCCGAGGCATATCGCAGCCTCCCACGTCCTTCATCGGCTCCTGAAGCCAAGACATCCACCATGTGCCCTTAACAACTTGACCACAAAGATGCTCGCATCCACTCTACAGTTCTCAAACACCACACCAGAAACACACACGTTCCCAAGGCGCTCAGCCCCTCGGCGTGTTGCCTCAGGACCCAACAGCGTGCCAGCCAACAACCCGCCCTCCAGACACCGGCCACGGTTTCCACGATCGCCAGGCGATCAGTACTCACGCAGGCATTGCCTACCAGAACAAGCCTTAACCAGTAGTTCCACAATTCCTTGAGCAACCAGAGCAGACCTGCATTCGAGGTCTAAGCCCCAGCCACTCCACACTCTCAACCCGGATATCCCGGGAGCGTGGATGTGTTGTGCTCCTTAGAAAGGAGGTGATCCAGCCGCACCTTCCGGTACGGCTACCTTGTTACGACTTCGTCCCAATCGCCAGTCCCACCTTCGACCACTCCCTCCCTCACGGGTTGGGCCATGGGCTTCGGGTGTTACCGACTTTCATGACGTGACGGGCGGTGTGTACAAGGCCCGGGAACGTATTCACCGCAGCGTTGCTGATCTGCGATTACTAGCGACTCCGACTTCACGCAGTCGAGTTGCAGACTGCGATCCGAACTGAGACCGGCTTTAAGGGATTCGCTCCACCTCGCGGTATCGCAGCCCTCTGTACCAGCCATTGTAGCATGTGTGAAGCCCTGGACATAAGGGGCATGATGACTTGACGTCATCCCCACCTTCCTCCGAGTTGACCCCGGCAGTCTCCCACGAGTCCCCGCCATCACGCGCTGGCAACGTAGGATAAGGGTTGCGCTCGTTGCGGGACTTAACCCAACATCTCACGACACGAGCTGACGACAGCCATGCACCACCTGTACACCAACCACAAGGGAAGCCCCATCTCTGGGGATGTCTGGCGCATGTCAAGCCCAGGTAAGGTTCTTCGCGTTGCATCGAATTAATCCACATGCTCCGCCGCTTGTGCGGGCCCCCGTCAATTCCTTTGAGTTTTAGCCTTGCGGCCGTACTCCCCAGGCGGGGCGCTTAATGCGTTAGCTACGGCACGGACAACGTGGAATGTCGCCCACACCTAGCGCCCAACGTTTACAGCGTGGACTACCAGGGTATCTAATCCTGTTCGCTCCCCACGCTTTCGCTCCTCAGCGTCAGTATCGGCCCAGAGACCCGCCTTCGCCACCGGTGTTCCTCCTGATATCTGCGCATTTCACCGCTACACCAGGAATTCCAGTCTCCCCTACCGAACTCAAGTCTGCCCGTATCGACCGCACGCTCCACGTTAAGCGTGGAGATTTCACGGCCGACGCGACAAACCGCCTACGAGCTCTTTACGCCCAATAATTCCGGACAACGCTCGCACCCTACGTATTACCGCGGCTGCTGGCACGTAGTTAGCCGGTGCTTCTTATCCAGGTACCGTCACTTGCGCTTCGTCCCTGGCGAAAGAGGTTTACAACCCGAAGGCCGTCATCCCTCACGCGGCGTCGCTGCATCAGGCTTGCGCCCATTGTGCAATATTCCCCACTGCTGCCTCCCGTAGGAGTCTGGGCCGTGTCTCAGTCCCAGTGTGGCCGGTCACCCTCTCAGGCCGGCTACCCGTCGTCGCCTTGGTAGGCCATTACCCCACCAACAAGCTGATAGGCCGCGGGTTCATCCTGCACCGCCAGAACTTTCAACCCCACCAGATGCCTGATGAAGTGATATCCGGTATTAGACCCCGTTTCCAAGGCTTATCCCAGAGTGCAGGGCAGATTACCCACGTGTTACTCACCCGTTCGCCACTCATCCACCACCGAAGTAGCTTCAGCGTTCGACTTGCATGTGTTAAGCACGCCGCCAGCGTTCGTCCTGAGCCAGGATCAAACTCTCCAACAATGAACAGTCCGATCGATGACTACATCAATCAATCTCAAAGGAAACCCCGACGAGGGGGTTTCAATATAAGCTCTACTGGCTTAGTTCACTAGCACACTGTTGAGTTCTCAAGCAACACACCTCAGTCAAACCCGTGCCCTTCAGGGCCGACCTCAACCGAACGGTCATTCCTAGCAGTTTGTGGTGGGACACCCACTCAATCGCCTGAGGCGAGAGCTTGGTTCGTGTCCCGGTGGCCGCCCGGTTTCCCTGGCGACTTGAAGAACTTTACACGCCCCGGAACGGCCCGAAACAGGGGGGTCCCTTAACCGCGTTCCCGCAGCTCAGAGCCCTGTTCCGGGCCACCCGGCGCGATCAGCCGCCGAGGCTGACGCCGGCGACGTTGCGCTTGCCCTTGCGGACCACGAGCCAGCGGCCGTGGAGCGCGTCGGACGCGGCCGGCTTCCACTCCTCGTCGGCGATCTTCACGTTGTTCACGTACGCGCCGCCCTCCTTCACGGTGCGGCGCGCGGCGCCCTTGCTGTCCACCAATCCCCCGGCGACCAGCAGGTCGACGATCGTCGACCCGTCGGTGGCGTGCCCGGTCGGCACCTCGGCCATCGCTGCGTCGAGCGTCTTCGCGTCGAGCTCGCCCAGCTCGCCCCGGCCGAACAGCGCCTGGCTGGCCGCGATGACCTGTTTCGTCTGGTCCTCGCCGTGAACGAGGTTCGTGAACTCCTCCGCGAGCCGCTTCTGCGCCGAACGCAGGTGCGGCCGCTGCTCGGTGTCCTCGGCGAGCGCGTCGATCTCCTCCCGGGTGAGGAAGGTGAACATGCGCAGGTAGCGGAGGACGTCGGCGTCCCCGACGTTCACGAAGTACTGGTACCAGGCGTACGGCGAGGTCATCTCCGGGTCGAGCCACAGGTTCCCGCCGCCGGTGGACTTGCCGAACTTGCGGCCCTCCGCGTCGGTGACCAGTGGCGCGGTGAGCGCGTGCGCCGCGCCGCTGTCGACCCGCCGGATCAGGTCGACCCCGCCCACGAGGTTGCCCCACTGGTCCGAGCCGCCGACCTGCAGCTTGCAGCCGTACTGCCGGTAGAGCTGCAGGTAGTCCTGCGACTGCAGCAGCAGGTAGCTGAACTCGGTGTAGGACATGCCGTCGGACTCGAGCCGGCGCTTCACCGTCTCCCGGTTCAGCATCACGTTCACCGAGAAGTGCTTGCCCACGTCGCGCAGGAACTCCAGCACGTTCTGCTTTCCGGTCCAGTTGAGGTTGTTCTCCACGATCGCGCCGGTCGGCGAGTCGTCGAACTCCACGAACCGCTCGAGCTGCCCGCGGATGCGCCCGGCCCACTCCGCGACGACGTCGAGGGTGTTGAGCGTGCGCTCCCCGGTGTCGCGCGGGTCCCCGATCATGCCCGTCGCGCCGCCCGCCAGCACGATCGGCCGGTGGCCGGCGCGCTGGAAGCGCTTGAGCATCAGCAACGGGACGAGGTTGCCGGCGTGCAGGCTGGGCGCGGTCGGATCGAAGCCGCAATAGAGGGTGAGGGGCCCCTGGTCGAGTTCTCGCCGCAGCGCGTCGATGTCGGTGGACTGCGCGATCAGGCCGCGCCAGGACAGCTCGTCAAGGATGTGCTCACTCACACCTGTAGATCCTCCCGCACCAGGTCAACCGACTAACCCGCGGGTCGCACCTGCCGCCGTTTGCCGCCGCGACGGTAGGTGGACACGGCGGGCGAGCCGTCGATCCAGAACCGCCACGGGGTGTCCATCGCCATCGCGACACCGACGCGCGGACCGCTGCGGATCTGCTCCGTCGGCACCCGCTCACCCGTGCGCAGGCGGACGGGTGAGGACGGATCGGTGAGGTCGACGCCGTTCTCCGCCCGGTCGATGCCCAGCACGGAAGTGAGGATCGCGGGTCCCTTGGCCAGTTCGCCGTTCCCGCGGGCGCGGGGGCGCCGGGCGCGCACGATGTCGGCCCCCTGCACCACTTCCCCGGCGCGCAGCAGCACCGCGCCCGGCTGGCCGTCTTCCGTACCGACGATGTTGGCGCAGAAGTGCATGCCGTAGACGAAGTACACGTACAGGTGACCGGCTGGTCCCCACATCACTGCGTTGCGCGGGGTCTTGCCGCGGTAGCAGTGCGACGCCGGGTCGTCGAGACCGCGGTAGGCCTCCACCTCGACAAGCCGGACCCCCACGGTGCCGTCGGGCGCGTCGGCTTCGAGCACCGCACCGAGCAACAGGTGCGCCAGGTCGACCGGATCCAGTGCCAGTTCCTCGCGCCGGAACAACCGGTCCACGCGTGCTCCCCTCGTTCCGCCCCAGCCTAACCGGGCGGCCGGCACAGGCCGGGGAGGTGGACCTCCCCGGCCTCGCTCACGGTGCTACTTGAGCCACTGGCGCACGCTCGTCACGCGCTCGACCAGCCGGTCGAGCTGCTCGGCGACGCGTTCGGGCGCCGTGCCGCCGCGGGCGTTGCGCGAACGCACCGAGCCCTCGACGGTGAGTACCTCGCGCACGCCCGGCGTGAGCGCCGGGTTGATGGCCCTGAACTCTTCGTCGGTCAGCTCGTCGAGCCCCACGCCGCGGCCCTCGGCCACGCGGACGCTCTCCCCCGCGGCCTCGTGCGCCACGCGGAACGGCACACCCTGGCGCACCAGCCACTCCGCGATGTCCGTGGCGAGCGTGAACCCGGCCGGGGCCAGTTCGGCGAGCCGATCGGTGTGGAACGTGAGTGTCGAGAGCATCCCCGCGATCGCCGGGAACAGGAGTTCCAGCTGCTCGACCGAGTCGAACACCGGCTCCTTGTCCTCCTGAAGGTCGCGGTTGTAGGCGAGTGGCTGCGCCTTCAGCGTCGCCAGCAGGCCGGTGAGGTTGCCGATCAGCCGGCCCGCCTTGCCGCGCGTGAGCTCGGCGACATCGGGGTTCTTCTTCTGCGGCATGATCGAGCTGCCGGTCGCCCACGCGTCGTCGATGGTCACGTAGCCGAACTCGGCGGTGTTCCAGATGATCACCTCTTCGGCGATCCGCGACAGGTTCACCGCGAGCATCGCGACGGAGAAGGCGAATTCGGCGACGAAGTCGCGCGAAGCCGTGCCGTCGATGGAGTTCTCGACGCTGCGGTCGAAGCCCAGCTCCGTGGCCACGGCGTCCGGGTCGAGGCCGAGCGACGAGCCCGCCAGCGCACCCGAACCGTACGGCGATTCGGCGGTGCGGGCGTCCCAGTCGCGCAGGCGGGAGACATCGCGCAGCAGGGCCTGGCCGTGGGCCAGCAGGTGGTGTGCGAGCAGCACGGGCTGGGCGTGCTGCAGGTGCGTGCGGCCGGGCAGGATCACCTCGGGGTGGCGCTGCGCCTGCGACACGAGCGCGTCGACGACGTCGAGCGTCCCCGCGACGACACGGCGCGCCGCGTCGCGCAGCCACATGCGGAACAGCGTCGCCACCTGGTCGTTGCGCGACCGGCCCGCGCGCAGCTTGCCGCCGAGCTCCTGGCCGGCGCGTTCGAGCAGGCCGCGCTCCAGCGCGGTGTGCACGTCCTCGTCGGCCACGGTCGGGATGAACGCGCCGGACGCGACGTCGGCCGCCAGCACGTCGAGTGCCTCGAGCATGCCGGCGAGCTCCTCGTCCGTGAGCAGCCCCGCCTTGCGCAGCACCCGCGCGTGGGCGCGCGAGCCGGCGATGTCGTAGGGCGCCAGGCGCCAGTCGAAGTGGGTCGAGGCGCTCAGCGCCGCCATCGCCTCGGCCGGTCCGCTGGCGAACCGGCCGCCCCACAGCTGCACCGGCTGGTCTTTGCCGCTCACGTTCTGCCTTTCTCGTTCCGGCGTCTCAGGACGCGCGGTGGTTCGGGTGATCCGGGTGTTCCCGCCCGGTCAGGGGACGGTACCGCCGGCCGACGGGACGCAGGTGCCGGGCGGGCCCGGCCTCGCCGCGCCGGCCCGTCACGACGGCCGCGCCGCCGTGGAACACCATGCGGACGTCGCCGCACACGTGTTCCTGCGCGTGGCGCACGAACGCGTCCAGCGGTTCGCGCAGCGGCGAAGCCCAGAGACCGTCGTGGACGAGCTCCGTCCAGCGGCGGTCCACGGACTGCTTGAAGCGCGCGAGGTCGGCGTCGAGCGTCAAGTTCTCCAGCTCCCGGTGCGCGGTGATCAGCGCCCACGCACCCGGGGCCTCGTAGACCTCACGCCCGTCGGTGGCCAGGTCGAAACGGCCGACACCGTGGGCGCCCGCGCGGTGCCCCAGCCGCAGGACGGCCTCGGCGACGCTCACCGTCTCGCCGTCGACGGCCACCGGGACGCCCCGGTCGAAGGTGACGACGACCTCGTCCGGCGCGTCGATGTTGGCCGCGACGTCCTCGGTGTAGGAGTAGACGGGCCGGTGCCACGGGTCCGCGTCCGCGGTGTCGACGGCCCGGCCCCACAGCGTGCGGTCGGGTGACAGCAAGCCGCGGGTCTCCCTCGGCCGGTGGACTTCGGCACCGTCCGCGATCAGCGCCAGGTGCTTCTCGATCAGCGGCCGCGCCAGCGAACCGACGAGCGGGTACCGGTCGAACAGCACCGCGTTGGCCTGCAGCGCGGGCAGGCAGTGCTCGTCCGCGAACTCGGTCCGCGCGTCGACCACGATCGCCTCCGCCGCACCGCAGCCCAGAGCTCGTTCGCGCAGTGCGGCGAAGTCCACGTCGCCCGCGCCGAGGTCGACGGAGACCGCGACCACGTCGGCCTCCCGTGCGCGCCGGGTGATCGCCGCCGAGCCGGCGGGCCCGCCCGCGTAGGCGACGACGACCGTCACGGCTCCTCCTCGCCCGAGCCCCGGGCGAGCGCGGTGAACCGGTCGGCCAAGTCCTTGCCGCTCAACGGTTCCCGGGCGATCACCGCGACCGTGTCGTCGCCGGCGATGGAGCCGACGACCTCTTCGAGAGCGGCGCGGTCGATGGCGCTGGCGAGGAACTGGGCCGCGCCGGGCGGGGTCCGCAGCACCGTGAGGTTGCCCGACGCGTCGGCCGACACCAGCAGTTCCGCGAGCAACCGGGACAGGCGCGACGTACCGCCCTGCACCCCGCGCACAGGGCTGCCGTCCTCGGGGATCACGTACACCGGGGCCCCCGAGTCGGCGCCGCGCAGCTTCACGGCGCCGAGCTCGTCGAGGTCGCGCGACAGGGTCGCCTGCGTGACCTCGATCCCCTCCGCGGCGAGCAGCTTGGCCAGCTCGGTCTGGCTGCGGATGGCCATCGTGGACACCAGCTCGGTGATGCGGGCCTGCCGCCCGACCCGGCTGCCGGTCATCGCCCGCTCTGCTCGAAGAGCCAGACGAGCAGTGCCTTCTGCGCGTGCAGGCGGTTCTCGGCCTCGTCCCACACCGCGCTGGCTGGGCCGTCGAGCACCTCGTCGGTGATCTCCCAGCCGCGGTGGGCGGGCAGGCAGTGCAGCACAACGGCCTCGTCGGCGGCGCGCTTGAGCAGTTCGGCGTTCACCTGCAGCGCCCGGAACGGGCCGACGCGGTCGCGCCCGTCGTTCTCCTGGCCCATCGACGTCCACGTGTCGGTGACCAGCACGTCCGCGCCGGCCACGGCGTCGTACGGATCGGTCACGACCACCGCGCTGCCACCCGTCTCGGTGCCGCGGTGCTTCGCGTCGAGCATCACCTGCTGGTCGGGCTGGAAGCCTTCCGGCGAGACGACGCGCACGTGCATGCCCGCGGTGACGCCGCCGAGCAGCAGCGAGTGGGCCATGTTGTTGGCCCCGTCGCCGAGGTACACGAGCGTGAGCCCGGCGAGCTTGCCCTTGCGTTCGCGGATGGTCATCAGATCGGTGAGGACCTGACACGGGTGGAACTCGTCGGTGAGCGCGTTGACGATCGGCACCGACGCGACCGACGCCATGGCGTCGATGCGCTTCTGCGCGAAGGTCCGCCACACGACGGCGTCGACATAGCGCGACAGCACGCGCGAGGTGTCTTCGATGGTCTCCTCGCGGCCCAGCTGCATCGATCGGCCGTCGACGATCACCGGGTGCCCGCCGAGCTGGCTGATGCCGACCTCGAACGAGAACCGCGTACGGGTGGAGTTCTTCTCGAAGATCGCCGCGACCGTTTTGCCCGCCAGCGTCTTGGTGCCGAGCGGGTCGGCCTTGAGCCGGTCGGCGAGGTCCAGGAGCGCGGCCTGCTCGGCGGGGCTGACGTCGTCGTCGCGGAGGAAGTGGCGAGGCATCAGTTCGGATCCTTCGTGGTGGTGGAGTCGAGCGCGGCCGGAAGGGCGGAGACGAAGCCGCGGGCCTGGTCGGCCTCGAGCACGAGCGGCGGGGCGAGCCGGATGGTGTCGGGCGCGACCGGGTTGACGAGGTACCCGGCGTCCTGCGCGCTCTTCGCGACAGCGGCCGACACGTTGTCGCGCAGCGTGATGCCGAGCAGCAGGCCCGCGCCGCGGACACCGGTGACGAGCGGGTGTCCCAGCGCCTCGACACCGGCGGCGATGTCCTTGCCCAGCGACGAGACGTGGTCGAGCAGGTTGTCGCGCGCGATGGTGCGCAGCACCGCGAGCCCGGCCGCGCAGCACACCGGGTTGCCGCCGAACGTCGTGCCGTGCTGCCCCGGCTTCATCAGCTCACCCGCCTCGCCGACACCGATCACCGCGCCGATGGGCAGCCCGCCGCCGAGTCCTTTAGCGAGAGTGATGACGTCGGGGACGACGCCCGTCTGCTGGAAGGCGAACCAGGTACCGAGCCGGCCGACGCCGGTCTGCACCTCGTCGAGCACGAACAGGGTGCCCGTCGCCTTGGTGATCTCGCGCGCCGCCTGCAGGTAGCCGTCGGGCGCGGGGATCACGCCGGCCTCGCCGAGCACCGGTTCGAGGAACACCGCGGCGGTGTCGGTGTCCACAGCCGCGCGCAGCGCTTCGACGTCGCCGTAGGGCACGTGCGTGATGCCGGGGACCAGCGGCGCGAACGGCTCGCGCTTGCCGGGCTGCCCGGTCAACGACAGCGAGCCCATCGTGCGGCCGTGGAACGCCTTCTCGGTGGCCACGATCTTGGTGCGGCCGGTCAGGCGGCTGATCTTCAGCGCGGCCTCGTTGGCCTCGGCGCCGGAGTTGACGAACAGCACCTTGCCGTGCCCGGTCAGGCCGGCGACGTCGAGCAGCAGCTCGGCGAGCTCGAGCGCGACCGGGTTCACGTACAGGTTGGACGTGTGGCCGAGCGTCGCGATCTGCTCGGAGACGGCGCGCACGACCTCGGGGTGGGCGTGGCCGAGCGCGTTCACGGCGATGCCGCCGACGAGGTCGAGGTACTCGGTGCCGTCGGCGTCCCACACCTTCGCGCCCTCACCACGCACCAGGGTGAGCCCGGGGGTGCCGTAGTTGTCCATCAGGGCCGACTGCCAGTGCTGCCGGCCCGCCTCGTTCGAGGTGGGGATGGTCACGCGAGCTCCGTTTCTTCCGGGAAAACCATGGTTCCGATGCCGCGGGAGGTGAAGACCTCGAGGAGCACGGAGTGGGCGAGGCGGCCGTCGATCACGTGGGCGCGGCGCACGCCGCCGCGGACCGCGCGCACGCAGGCCTCCATCTTCGGGATCATGCCGCTGGCCAGGCCCGGCAGCAGCTTCTCGAGGCGGTCGACCTGGATGCGGTCGATCAGCGACGAGCGGTCCGGCCAGTTGGCGTAGAGGCCTTCGACGTCGGTGAGCACCACGAGCTTCTCCGCGTCCAGCGCCGCCGCGAGCGCGCCCGCGGCCGTGTCGGCGTTGACGTTGTGCACCACGCCGTCGACGTCGGGGGCGACCGTCGACACCACGGGGATGCGGCCGGCGTTCACGATGTCGAGCACCGCGTCGGGGTTCACCGCGGTGACTTCGCCGACGAGGCCGATGTCGACCTGCTCACCGTCCACAGTGGCCTGCTTGCGCTCGGCGGTGAACAGGCGTGCGTCCTCGCCCGAGATGCCGACCGCGTACGGGCCGTGCGCGTTGATCAGGCCGACGAGTTCCCGGCTGACCTGCCCGACCAGCACCATGCGGACGATGTCCATCGTCTCCGGCGTGGTCACCCGGAGGCCGCCCTTGAACTCGCCCTCGACGCCGAGGCGGGTGAGCATCGCGGTGATCTGCGGGCCCCCGCCGTGGACAACCACGGGGTGCAGGCCTGCCAGGCGCAGGAACACCATGTCCTGCGCGAACGCCGCCTTGAGGGTGTCGTCGATCATCGCGTTGCCGCCGTACTTCACCACCACGGTGGCACCGTGGAAGCGCTGCAGCCACGGCAGCGCCTCGATCAGGACTCCGGCCTTCTCGGCCGCCGTCGCGAGCCGCTCGTCCGCGGAAATCAGATCCTCCGTGCCGGTCATGAGGAGTAGGCGCTGTTCTCTTCGACGTAAGCGTGGGACAGGTCGGTGGTGTAGACCGTGGCGGTGCCGTCGCCGAGGCCCAGGTCCACGACGAGGTCGATCGCGCGGCCGGACAGGTCGGCCGCCGTGCGGTCCTCGCCGGTCGTGCCGGCGGCGAACAGGGTGACGCCGTTGATCGTGATCGACAGCTTGTCCGGCTCGACGCGCGCGGCCGAGCGGCCGGTGGCCATGGCGATGCGGCCCCAGTTGGGGTCGGAGCCGAAGAACGCGGTCTTCACGAGGTTGTCCTCGGCGATCGTGCGCGCGACGATCACCGCGTCGGCCTCCGACGCCGCCCCCTTCACCGTGACGTCGACGTCCTTGGTCGCGCCCTCGGAGTCGGCGCGCAGCTGGAGCACGAGGTCGTGGGCGACGGCGGTGAGCACTTCGGTGAGCTCGGCCTCCGTCGGCTCGGCGCCGCTGGCACCGGACGCGAGGACGAGCACCGTGTCGTTGGTGGACGTGCCGCCGTCGACGTCGAGCCGGTCGTAGGTGACGCGCGTGGCCGCGCGCAGGGCGCGGTCGAGCGTTTCCTTGTCCACCATGGCGTCCGTGGTCAGGACCGACAGCATCGTGGCGAGGTCCGGCGCGAGCATGCCCGCGCCCTTGGCGAACCCCCCGACGCTCCAGCCGGTGTCGTGCCTGGCAAACGCTTGCTTCGGTTTCGTGTCGGTGGTCATCACGCCCGTGGCGGCGGCGAGGCTCGCTTCCGGACTCGCGTCGAGCGCCTTGGCCGCACTGTCCACACCGGACAGCACGGCGGCCATCGGCAGCCGCTCGCCGATCAGCCCGGTGGAGCACACGGCGACCTCGATCGCGCCGACGGCCAGCACCTCGGCGACCTTCTCGGCGGTCGCGTGCGTGTCCTGGAACCCGCCGGGCCCGGTCGCCGCGTTGGCGCCGCCCGAGTTGAGGACGACAGCCTTGAGCTTCTGCTGCTTCAGCACTTCCTGCGACCACAGCACGGGCGCGGCCTTCACGGCGTTGCGCGTGAAGACACCCGCGGCGACGTCGAGCGGGCCGTCGTTCACGACGAGCGTGAGGTCCAGCGCGCCGGAGGCCTTGATGCCGGCGGCGACGCCGGCGGCGCGGAACCCCTTCGGTCCGGTGACGGTCACGGGGCCACTCCCACGGTGGAAAGTCCGGTGGCCTCGGGAAAACCGAGCGCCAGGTTCATCGACTGGACCGCACCGCCCGCGGTGCCCTTGGTGAGGTTGTCGATCGCGGTGACGACCACGAGACGGCCCGCGTCGGCGTCGACCCCGACCTGCAGCTGCACGTTGTTCGAACCGACGACGGCGGCGGTCGCCGGCCACTGTCCGGTGGGCAGGACCTGCACGAACGGCTCTGCGTCATAGGCCTTCTCGTAGACCTCACGCACCGCCGCCTCGTCGACGTCGCCGACCACCTGCGCGCTCGCGGTGGTGAGGATCCCGCGTGGCATCGGCGCGAGGACCGGGGTGAACGACACCTTCACCGGCGTGCCCGCCACAGCGGACAGGTTCTGCGCGAACTCCGGCGTGTGCCGGTGTGCGCCCGCGACCCCGTACGGGCTGGCGTTGCCCATGACCTCCGACGCGAGCAGGTTCGGCTTGAGGCTCTTGCCCGCCCCGGACGTGCCGGTGACGGACACGACGGTGACGTTGGGCTCGACCAGGCCCGCGGCCAGCGCCGGCGCGAGGGCCAGCGAACCGCCCGTCGGGAAGCACCCGGGGACGGCGACGCGCTTGGTGCCGACGAGCTTCTCGCGCGCGCCGGGCAGCTCGGGCAAGCCGTAGGGCCACTGGCCGGCGTGCTCGCCGCCGTACCAGCGCTGCCAGTCGGCGGCGTCGGCGAGCCGGTGGTCCGCAGCGAGGTCCACCACGAGCACGTCCGGGCCCAGCTGCGCCGCGATCTCGGCCGAATGGCCGTGGGGCAGCGCGAGGAACACGACATCGTGACCCGCCAGCGTCTCCGCCGTGGTCTCGGCGAGCACGCGGTCGGCCAGCGGCGCGAGGTGCGGGTGGAGCGCGCCCAGCTTCGTCCCCGCGCTGCTCGCCGCCGTCAGCGCGCCGATCTCGACTTCGGGATGGGTCAGCAACAGGCGCAGCAGTTCGCCGCCCCCGTACCCGCTTGCTCCGGCCACCGCGATCTTCACCGTCATACGCATGATTATGCACGACGGTGCAAGCTCAAACAAACGGGTTGTGGCGGCCGCCATCCCGCCCTCCGGGGTACCTCGAAGCCCTGAGCCACCGCGGCCAGTACTTTCGCGCGGCAGTGCGCACCGCCTCGACTCCTCGATCACAACCGGGGCCCGGCCGTGGTCACCCGGCCCTCGGGCACGATCGCGGCGAACCCGGGCATCAGTGCCGCTCATCGGCAATCGACCTCCCTCAGCAGGCGCGAGGTGTGCCGGGTCTGCGACCACGGACCCGGAGCCTGCACCTACTCCCCTGCTCCCTCGGCCGGTCCGCGCAGGCTCGGTGGCGCGGGCAGGTGGTGTCCCGGCCGTTCGGGGTCGCAGCCGACCCGGGGCAAGCGGGCGCGAATCCCGCCCGCCGTGCGCGCGAAGCGGCGGGCCAGCTCGGCCACCGGCTCGCCCGCGAGCCAGGCGGATTCGAGTTCCGCGTCCAGCTCGGCGGACCACGGTTTTCCTTGCTGCGCGGGCCGCTCGCCGGATCTTCGGCGTGGCCCGCCCGTGCCCGCGAACGCGTGGAGGCTGCCGGCCAGCAGGTCGGCAACCGTGGGCACGGCGGCGGTGTCGAGATCCAGCCTGCCGTGCGCGACGGGCTCGCCTTCGGGACCTTCACCGCCCACGGTGACCGTCACGCGGCCCTGCTCCGCCCTTGCGCCCGGGTTGGCGACGACGGCGATCTGGTACTGGACGTTTCCCACCCGGACCTCGGTCCGGTGCTCTTCGATGATCGTCATGGCAGGGAAGGTAGCGCCTGCCCCCGACAGAATCCGATCACGGACCGCTTCCGGGCGACTCCTCTCCGGAATTGTCGGACCCGGGTCGTAGCGTGTCCGGGTGATCATGAACAGCGACCGAGGGAGATCCGTGGAGGAGCGCAGATCGGTGAAAGAGCACAGACGGGTGCCCCGGCCTGGCGGACCAGACCGGGGCACCGGGAGGAACGGATCAGAGGTGCGGCGGCCGCGCGAGCGCGCCGGCCGCGACGGGTGCGTCGCTCTTCTGCCGAGTTCGTCCGGCGCGCTCGCGGGCACCGGCTGCGGCACCGGATTCCACTGAGCGGCGGAGTGGTTGCCCGGCGTGCGCTTCGGCTGCGCTCCCGTGGCGAGGTAGTCGGCGACCTTGTCGTCCACGCAGGCGACCCCGGACAGCGAGCCGGCGTGCGTCGTACCTCCCGGGGCGCTGATCAGGCTCGACTTCGGGAAGAGCTTGCGGGCTTCAAGGTTGCCCTCGGACGGCATCGCGGCATCGAGCTCCTCGCTGACGAGCAGGATGCCGCCGACCCCGCCACCGTCGACCTTCACCGGGTTGCCCGCCTTCGCGGGCCAGTTCCGGCAAGGCGCGGTGAACCACGCGTTCCCCCACGTCTCGAACGGCGCGCGGAAGTAGGTTTTCTAATTGTCGAGGCGCCGGCGGTGCCAGTTCGCCGGCCACTGCATGTCCGCGCATTGGACGGCGCTGTACACGGCGCATCCGTTGTCGTCACCGGGCGGGTTGGTGTTGTCGTAGAGCTTCGCGAGCGTCGGCCAGTCGGTCCACTCGTCGCCACCGATGACGCCGCCCGCGGGCGCGCGCTCCAGCTTCTTCTGCTGGTCGTACCACCGCTTCTCCACGGCGGCACCGGTGTTGCCGAGGTGGTAGACCGTGTCGTACTTCGCGAGCCACTCGCAGTGATCTTGATGTTGCGGTCGAACGCCACGTCCTGGTCGAGGTCGGCCTGGTACCGAACCTTCCGCGGGTCGACGTTGCCGTCGAGCACCATGCGGCGCACGTGTCCCGGGTACAACGTGCTGTAGACCTGGCAGAGGTAAGTGCTGCAGGAGAAGCCGTAGTAGTTGATCCGCCTCTCCCCCAGCGCCACGCGGAGGCTGTCCGTGTCCTGCGCGACGTCCGTGGTCTTGAGGTGGTCGAGGATCGCGCCGTTCTTCGCGCACGCCTTCGCGTAACCCTCGGTCTTCGCAAGCCAGGTGCGCTCGAGCTGCGGGGTGGCGGGCACGTACGGCGGGCAGGCGGAGGAGAAGTAGCTCCCGTCGCACATCACGGCCGGTTTGCTGGAGCCGACGCCGCGCGGGTCGAACCCGATCCAGTCGTAGGCCTCGCCGGCGTGGTTCGGCACGTACTCGCCGAAGCGCCGAGCGCCCGAGCCCGGGGCCGCCCGGGTTCACCAGCATCACGCCCTGGTACTGCGCGGACTTGTGCTCGATCCGCGAGACGGCGACCTGCACCTTCGCCCCCGAGGGCTGGTCGTGGTCCAGCGGGACCACGAGGAAACCGCAGTCGGCGCCGGCGTTCCTGAGACTCGCGGACTGACACGGTTCCCAGCTGATCGGCGGCGGGGTGTAGACCGCCTGCCCCGTCGCCGGCACCGCCGTGGCGGCGGGCGCGGCGGCCAACGTGCCGACCGTGACACCCTCGGCCGCCAGCGCGGCGAGGATTTTCTTCACGGTGGTCCTTCTCGTTTGCGGGTTACCGGAATTCGTGAAGCTACCGACAACCCGGAACAATCTCCTCGAACGACACGAGTTGCGCCAGCCGCCTTCCGCCGCTGGCCAGGCCCTTGGAGGTGACCGCGGATGGGTGCGGACCACGCGTTGATCTCGGCCGTCCGAACCGGACTCGCCGCGCGCGCCGACCCGGCGAAAGCGCCCGCGATGCAGGCGTACACGAAGTCGGTGATGCCGTTTCGCGGGGTGGCGAAACCCGGGCGGAGCGCGCTCATGAAGGAGGTCTTGGCCACTCACGTGCTGCCCGATCGGGTGAGTTTTTCAACCACCGTCCTGGCTCTGTGGCGGGAAGCTGCCTACCGCGAAGAGCGCTACGCGGCGATCGACCTCTCGGGCCACCGCGCGTATCGCCGGTGGCAGGACCCGGACCTCCTTCCGCTCTACGACGAGCTCATCGTGACCGGCGCGTGGTGGGACTACGTGGACGAGGTCGCGATCCGCCGGGTCGGGCCGATCCTGCGGGCGCACCGCGTGGAGGTCACGCCCGTGGTGCTGCGGTGGGCGTCCGACGCGGACCGCTGGCGCCGGCGCACCGCGGTGATCTGCCAGGTGACAGCCAAAGCGGAGGTCGACCGCGACCTGTTGACCACGGCCGTCGAGGCCAACGAGTCCGACCCGGACTTCTTCCTGCGCAAAGGCATCGGCTGGGCCCTGCGCGACCACGCGAGAACTGATCCGGACTGGGTGCGCTCCTTCGTCCGCAACCACCCGGGCCTGTCGCCACTGTCCACACGGGAGGCGCTGAAGAATCTGGTCTGACCCGCACGAAGTGGCTGTGGCGCGGTGAAAATCCGGGTCTGGAGTGCGGCGCGGGCGCGGTCCTAGAGTCGGTTCGGCGGGAGGGAGACGATGATGGCCGACTTCGCGCGGGGCCACGTCACCGCGAACGGGCTCACGTTCGAGTACCTCGAGGCCGGCGATGGGCCGCTGGCACTGTGCATGCACGGGTTCCCGGATACGCCGTTCACCTACCGGTACCTGCTGCCGGCTCTGGCCGACGCCGGGTTCCACGCGGTCGCGCCGTTCGCGCGCGGGTTCGCGCCGACGGAACTGCCGCCGCTACGGCACTTCATGCACACGAGCGTGATGGTCGCGGACCAGATCGCGCTCGGACAGGCGCTCGGCGGTGGGCCGGACGCGTTACTGGTCGCCCACGACTGGGGTGCGGTCGGCGGGTGGGGTGCACTCGGGCGCGCCCCCGAACTGTTCGGGCGCGCGGTGATCCTCAACATCCCGCCGTTCGAGATCTTCGGCGAGAACCTCGGCACGTACGCCCAGATCAAGAGGAGCTTCTACTTCTGGTACTTCCAGATGCAACGGGTCATCGAGGACCGCATCCGGCAGGACGACTTCGCCTTCATCCGCGACATCTGGGGCGACTGGTCCCCCGGCTACGAGGCGGACGAGGACCTCGGCCACCTGCGCACCGCGCTGGCCGATCCCGACCACCTGCACGCGGCGCTGGGCTACTACTGGGGCCAGTTCGACCCGACCCGCTTCGGCACGCCCGAGTGGCTCGCCGAACAAGCCGCCGCGTGGGGTGGCGCCGCGCCGCAGCCGACGCTGTACCTGCACGGCACCACCGACGGCTGCCACGGCATGACGGCGCAGCAAGTGCAGCGGGTGCGCGAGTACGGCGGCCCGGGCTCGGACTCCGCCCTGATCGAGGGCGTCGGCCACTTCATGCTGGTCGAACAGCCCAAGGACCTGAACGAGCGCATCACCGGCTGGCTGAGCCGCACGAAGTAGCCGCCGTCGCGGCCGCGAACACGGCTCCCCCGCGTTCGGCGGGCGCGGCGCCGCGGACCGGCCCCTGGCGTCCCGCGCACGATGGCGGCGACGCGAGCGTTCCGGCGCCGGCCCGCGTGCTCGTGCTCACCGGGGCCGGGCTCGGCGGCTGTGGCGGCGTCCTCGGCCCGCGCGCGCCAGGGAGGTTGCCACCGAGCTCCAGCAGACCCTCACTGAAGAGCTCGATCAAGCCTTCGAGGGTGACGGGCTGCTGCTCTTGGGCCTTTTCATCGCCGGCTACGGCACGCGCTGACGGAAACCGAGCGTCACCTGCTCGACGGCGAGCCGCTCGGCACCGTCGCGGCCGATCACCGCGCGCGCCTGGAGCGGCTGTTCGACGCCTTCCGCACCGGAGTCGTCCCCCGGGCCGTGAGCCGGCGCTTCACCGGATCGAGCGGGGTGACACACCTTGTACCGATGTCACGTCCGTGTTGCGATGAGATCCTCCGAAACAACGACATCCGACTCAAGCCGCACCTTCGGAACGCGAACCTGCGATCGGGGAAAACCCATGCCACGAAGTGTTTTCGGCGTGCGCGCACGACCAGAAGGGAATGTGCCGTGAAAGAACGCGTGACTTCGAAACGGTTCGCCCGGGTCGCCGTGGTGGCCGCGCTGCCGATCCTGGTGACCGCGGTGCCCGCCGGGACACAGGCCGAGGCCACCTCGCCCGCCACCGTCGCTCCCGCCTGCGTCCGCCTCGAGCAGTGGGAGACGCAGGACATCAAGAACAAGGAGTGGAACTCCTGGGCGAAGATGACGAACCTGTGCTTCCAGACCTTCACCGTGCGGATGATCTGGTCGTGGGCCCGCGACGGCGACTGCCGGATTCTCGACCCGGAATCGGCGTGGACCGAAGGACGACTGGGCCCACACCCCTCCGTTTCGGAACTACGGCTGTGCTAGTCCCCCCATTCCGCGAACGCCTGAAGGGAACCACTTGTGACCACAATCTGGCGCTGGACGGCCGCACTCGCCGCGACGCTGGGCGCGATCAGCCTGACCACCGCCGCCCCGGCTTTCGCCGCCGAAACCGCCAAGGTCGCGCCGGCCGAAGCCGCGCCGTCGTGCTTTTCCGTCCGGCAGTGGGAGGACCTGAAGATCACCGGGTTCCGGTCCTACGCCGAGGTGAAGAACAACTGCAGCCGAGCGTACCGGGTGCGCGTGATCTGGAAGCTCGACTTCGACGGATCGTGCAAGTCGGTGCTACCCGGCACCGGGTTCACCGAATGGCGCCAGGGCAAGATGCCCTCGGTCGACGAGATCAGGCTCTGTTAGCCCCGAGAACGACGGTGGGCCGGAACCTCCGCTGCGTTGCGGAGGTTCCGGCCCACCGTTATTCAGGCGCGCGGTACTTGGGGCCCGAGAAGCCCGACCACGCAGGGAATGGGTCAGGCGCGGATGGTCGCACCGAAGCGTTCCCCGGCGGCGGAGACGGCGGCGTCGCGGGCCTTGGTCGCCTCGTCGACGGTCAGTGTGCGGTCCGGGGCCCGGAAGCGGAGCTTGTAGGCCAGGGAACGCTTGCCGTCGCCGACCTGGGTGCCGGTGTAGACGTCGAAGAGCGTGATGTCTTCGAGGAGGTCTCCGGCGCCCGTGCGCAAAACCTCGGCGAGATCGGCGGACGGGACGTCGGCGCCGGCGACCAGCGCGACGTCGAGCAGCACCGGCGGGTAGGCCGAAACGGTCGGCGCCGGACGTGAGTCCGGGAGCGGGATCGCGTCGAGGTCGAGCTCCATGGCGACCGTGCGCGGCGGCAGCCCCAGTGCCTCGACGACCTTCGGGTGCAGCTCACCCGCGTGGCCCACCGGCCAGTCGCCGACGCGCAGCTGCGCGCAGCGGCCCGGGTGCCACGGCGGCAGGTCGGACGACTGCACCGTCAGCTCCACCCCGGCGGCCTCGGCCACGAGCCGCGCGGCCTCGACCGCGTCGGCCCAGCCGGCCGGCTCGCCCTTGCCCCACCAGCCCGCGCGGCGGCGCAGGCCGGTGAGCACCACGGCGACGTGCAGCGGCTGCGCGGGCACCGCAGCCTCGAGTACGGCGAGCTCCTCGTCGCTGGGCCGGTGCTCGACGCCCAGGTCCGGCACCTTCAACTGGTGCGGCTTCGGCAGCACGACCTGACCGATGTGGAAGAGCGACACGTCCTTCATGCCGCGGGACACGTTGCGCTGCAACGTGTCGAGCAGCCCCGGCAGGAGCGTCGTCGACATCCGGTCGTGGTCGGCTTCGAGCGGGTTGCGCACGCGGACCGTCGAGCGGCGCACGTCGTCCTCGGGCAGGCCGAAGGCATCCCACACCGAGTCGCCGACGAACGGGAAGGGCAGCACCTCCACGTAGCCGGCCTCGGCCAGGGCGCGCGCGATGCCGCGGCGGCGCTTCTGCGATTCGGTGAGGCCACGGCCCGCAGGCGCGGCGGGCAGCACCGACGGGATGCTGTCGTAGCCCTCCAGGCGCAGCACTTCTTCGACGAGGTCCGCCGGCTGCACGAGGTCGGCGCGCCAGCTCGGCGGCGTCGCGGTGACGACGGAGACGCCCGCGTCGGTGGTGCTCACCTGCACCTTGCAGCCGATCTGTGCGAGCCGGCGGACGGTGACGCCGCGCTCGTACCGCACGCCGGCCACCTGGTCGGGCAGGTTGATCGGCATGGTCACCGGCGGGTGCGGCTCGACGCCGCCCTCGTCGGTGCGGCCCGGCTGGATCGCGCCCTCGCCGTACTGGCGCAGCAGGCGCGCGGCCAGCTCGACCGCGGCCGCGCACAGTGCCGGGTCGGTGAACCGCTCGAAGCGCTTCGCGGCCTCGGAGAAGAGCTTGTGGCGCCGCGCCGTGCGGCTGATCGACGCCGGGTTCCAGTGCGCAGCCTCGAGCAGCACATCGGTGCTCTCCGGGGTGATCTCCGTGCTGGCGCCGCCCATGGTGCCCGCCAGCGAGATCACCCCCGAGTCGTCGGCGATGACGATGTCGTCGGCGTCGAGCGTACGCACGGCGTCGTCCAAAGTGGTCAGTTTCTCGCCCGGCTTCGCGCGGCGCACCACCAGGTCGCCCTGGATCGCGCTGGTCGCGAACGCATGCAGTGGGTGACCGAGCTCGAGCATCACGTAGTTGGTGACGTCGACGGCCAGCGAGATCGAGCGGATGCCCGCAAGCATCAGGCGGCGGCGCATCCACCACGGCGTCGGCGCGGTCGCGTCGAGCCCCTTCACGCGGCGCAGCACGAACCGCGGACAGCCCTGCGGGTCCTCCACCCGCACAGGCCACGCGTCGCCCTCGGCCTCGGGGAGCTCGAGCACGGCCGGGTCGCCGAACGGGACGTCGAGCGCGTTGGACAGCTCGCGCGCCAGGCCGCGGATCGACAGCGCGTAGCCGCGGTCCGGGGTCGGCGTGACCTCGATGACGGTGTCGTTCAGGCCCAGCAGTTCCTTGGCGTCGTCGCCCGGGCTCGCGGTGCCCGGGGGGAGCACGAGGATGCCGGTGTGGTCGTCGCCGAGGCCGAGCTCCTTGGCGGAGCAGATCATGCCGTCGCTGACCTTGCCGTACGTCTTGCGCGCGGCGATCGCGAAATCGCCCGGCAGCACGACGCCCGGCAGCGCGACCACGACGAGGTCGCCCTCGGCGAAGTTGCGCGCGCCGCAGACGATGCCGCGGGTCTTGATGCCGTGGGGACCCTCGTTCTCGATCGGGGCCTCGTCGTCCTCGCCTTCGTCCTCGCCGGAGCCTTCCGGGGAAGCCTCGTCGGGCTCTTCGCCGACCTCGACGCGGCAGAACCGCACGGGCTTCTTGAACCCCGTCAGTTCTTCGATCTCCGCGACGCGCCCGACCACGAGCGGACCGGTCACCGGGCCGAGCTTACTCAGCTCGTCGACCTCGATCCCGATCCGCACGAAGGCGTCGGCCAGGTCCTGCGGCGTGACCTCGTCACCCACGTCGAGGTGCTCGGTCAGCCAGCTCACCGGGACTCGCACTACGCCTCCGTTCCGAAGGGAAGGGTGAAGCGGACATCGCCCTCGACCATGTCGCGCATGTCCGGGATGCCGTTGCGGAACTGCAGGGTCCGCTCGATGCCCATGCCGAACGCGAAGCCCGAGTACACCTCGGGGTCGACACCGCAGGCGCGCAGCACGTTGGGGTTGACCATGCCGCAGCCGCCCCACTCGACCCAGCCGGGGCCGCCCTTCTTCTCCTCGAACCACACGTCCACCTCGGCGGACGGCTCGGTGAAGGGGAAGAAGTGCGGGCGCAGCCGCGTCTTGGAGCGTTCGCCGAACATCGCGCGGGCGAACGCGTCGAGCGTGCCCTTGAGGTGGGCCATGGTGATGCCCTTGTCGACGGCGAGGCCCTCGACCTGGGTGAACACCGGCGTGTGCGTGGAGTCGAGCTCGTCGGTGCGGTAGGTGCGGCCGGGGCACACGACGTACACCGGCAGGTCGCGGTGCAGCAGGCTGCGGGCCTGCACGGGCGAGGTGTGCGTGCGCAGCACGAGGCCGGAGTCCTTTTCGCCCACGTAGAACGTGTCCTGCAGCTGGCGCGCCGGGTGGTCCTTGCCGAAGTTCAGCGCGTCGAAGTTGAACCACTCGGCCTCGAGCTCGGGCCCCTCGGCGACCTCGTAGCCCATGGCCACGAACACGTCGGCGATGCGCTCGGAGACGGTGGCGATCGGGTGCCGGGCACCGCGCGGGATCTGGTCCCACGGCAGGGTGACGTCAACGGCTTCCTCGAGCAGCACGCGCTCGTCCCGCTCCGCTTGCAGCACCGCGCGGCGCTCGTCGAACGCGGCCTGCGCAGCCTGCCGGGCTTCGTTCACCCGCTTGCCCGCTTCGGCCTTCTCCTGCTTGGGCAGCGAGCCGATCTCCCGGCGGGCGAGCAGCAGCGGCGACTGGTCACCGAGGTGGGCCGGTTTGACGGCGGCGAGGGCCTCCAGGTCGGCGGCACCGGCGAAGGCCTCTTCGGCCGCCTTGATCGCCGCGCGCAGGGTTTCCGGTGCGAGCACGTCGACCGGCTTTTCTGTGGCTCCGGACATGACTCCTCGGCGTCCGCTGGGACTGGTTGGTCGGCAGCGCACGGGCAGGCAGCCGCACGTGCACATCGGGCAGCCAAGTCTAGGGGATCGGCCCCGGGCCCCGGCCGCTCACCCTCCGCTTCCGGAGCGGCCGCGCCGGATCACCTGCGGACTTGCGGCGAGGGCGGCCCGCGTCAGCGGTGGGCGGCCATCGCGGCGGTGTAGACGCACACGGCGGCCGCCGCGGCGAGGTTGAGGCTTTCGGCCTTGCCGTACAAGGGAATGCGCACCGCCGAGTCCACGGAGTCCAGCACGGACTCCGGCAGGCCGTGGGCTTCGTTGCCGAAGATCCAGGCGATCGGATCACCGAACGTGACGGTCTCGAGGGAGGTCGTGGCGTAGCCGTGGGCGGCGAGGCTGCGCAGGCCCGCCTCCCGGAGCGCCGACAGCGCTGCGGGGACGTCGCGCGTGCGGGCCAGCGGCACGTGGAAGGTACTGCCGGCGGCGGCTCGGACGCTCTTGCCGTTGTGCGGGTCGACGGTGTCACCCGCGAGGACGACGGCGTCCGCGCCCGCGGCGTCGGCCACGCGGATCACCGTGCCGGCGTTGCCGGGCTCGGCCACGTCCACGAGGACGACCACGAGGCGCGCCCCGGCCAGCACCGTCTCCAGTGGACGGTCGACGAGGGCGCAGACGGCCACGATCCCCTGCGGCGTCACGGTTTCCGACAGGCCGTCGGCGGCGCGGTCGGTGATGGCCGACACCGGGACCCCGGCGGCCGAGGCCGCGGACACGAGAGCACCGTGGGCCGCCGCCGCGCGTTCGGTGACGAACAATTCGTACACGTGCCCGTGGGCGAGCGCCGCCTCGACGGCGTTGACCCCTTCGGCCAGGAAGCGGCCGGTCTTGTCGCGTTCCGCGCGCCGCGTCAGCTTGCGCGCAGCAACGACCCGGGGGGTCCGTTCGGTGAACGGATCCGCCCCGGGTCGCGGAGGATTGCCGGTCAGGCCGACTTCGCTTCGCCGGTGGTGACGTTCGCCTTGGCGAGCTCGGCGAGCGCGGTGAAGGCGGCGGCGTCGTTGACCGCGAGGTCCGCGAGGATCTTGCGGTCGACCTCGACGCCGGCGGCCTTGAGGCCCTGGATGAACCGGTTGTAGGTCACGCCGTTGGCGCGAGCGGCCGCGTTGATGCGGGTGATCCACAGCTGGCGGAAGTCACCCTTGCGCGCGCGGCGGTCGCGGTAGGCGTAGTTGAGCGAGTGGAGCGTCTGCTCCTTGGCCTTGCGGTACAGCCGCGAGCGCTGGCCGCGGTAGCCGCTGGCCAGTTCGAGAGTCGCGCGACGCTTCTTCTGGGCGTTGACCGCCCGCTTGACGCGTGCCACTGGTCCATCCTGTCGGTTCGGGGGGCGAGGTGACCCCGGGTGGTTAGTACGAGTGCGGAGAGCGGCTCAGGCTCACATGCCGAGCAGCCGCTTGACGCGGCCGGCTTCGGTCTTGGCGA
The DNA here is from genome assembly GCF_016889705.1 of Amycolatopsis sp. FDAARGOS 1241. NCBI lineage: Bacteria > Bacillati > Actinomycetota > Actinomycetes > Pseudonocardiales > Pseudonocardiaceae > Amycolatopsis > Amycolatopsis sp. FDAARGOS 1241. The sequence continues at coordinate 2,983,518 of NZ_CP069526.1, read as the reverse complement.
GCTCCGTGGTGCCCTCGAGGCGCCGGGTGACGCGGCTGGACTTCTTCTCCATCAGGTGGCGGCGGCCGGCCTTCTGGCGGCGCAGCTTGCCCGTGCCCGTCACGCGGATGCGCTTGGACGTACCGCTGTGCGTCTTCATCTTCGGCATGGTGATTCTGTCCTCTTCCGTGCGGCGGCACACCGGTGCCCCGGTGTGCCGCTGACTGTGCTGGGCGCTGCTGGAGGCGTTACGCCTCGGGAGCCGGCTCGGCCTTCGCGACCTTCGGCTTCACGTTCTTGTGCGGGGCCAGCACCATGATCATGTTGCGACCGTCCTGCTTGGGCGACGATTCGACGAAGCCCAGCTCGGTGACGTCGTCGGCGAGCTTCTGCAACAGCCGGAAACCGAGTTCCGGCCGGGACTGCTCGCGACCGCGGAACATGATCGTGACCTTGACCTTGTTGCCGGCCGCCAGGAACCGCGACACGTGACCCTTCTTGGTCTCGTAGTCGTGCTGGTCGATCTTCGGACGCAGCTTCTGTTCCTTGATGACCGTCATCTGCTGGTTGCGGCGGGACTCACGGGCTTTCTGCGCGCTCTCGTACTTGAACTTGCCGAAGTCCATGAGCTTCGCCACGGGCGGACGTGCCTGTGGGGCGACCTCGACCAGATCGAGGTCGTGTTCCTGGGCCAGCCGCAGCGCATCTTCGATCCGGACGATGCCGACCTGTTCACCGTTGGGTCCGACAAGCCGGACCTCCGGCACCCGGATGCGTTCGTTGATGCGTGTCTCGGAGCTGATGGGCCCTCCTTGGTCCGAGTGACTACTTCTCTTCTCGACCTGGTGCCCACATGACTCAGGCCCCGTCACCGGCATCCAGCCGATTACGGGGCCCGCTCTGTCTCCGATCGCGCCCGGTCGTGCTGACCGAACGCTTCGCCGGGGTGACGGATAGACTCATCCACCACGTCGGCGAGACCGGACCCGGACACCTGAGGCGGTGACGCGGGTGGGAGCGGGGCTCCACTTGCCGCCCCCGATCGCTCGAGGACTGGTCGCTCGTGGAAGGGTACCAGACGTGTCAGAGCAACCTTCGCAAGAGCCTTCCTATTCCCCGGACGTGCGCGACCTCGAGGACATCCCGAGCGTCGAGGTGATCAGCCGTGCCGCCGTGATGCTGATGTCGGCCGCCGCGGAGCGCCTCGGCCTCGCCGACCCCGACCCCGAGGCCTCGCCGCACCGCGACCTCGACGAGGCCCGTCGCCTGATCACGGCGCTGGCGGGGCTCGTCACGTCGTCCGTGGAGTACCTGGGCCTGCACGCCGGCCCGTTGCGCGACGGTTTGCAGTCGCTGCAGAAGGCGTTCCGCGAAGCCTCCGCCGTGCCCGACGGGCCCGGCCAGGGCCCGGGCGAGAAGTACACCGGCCCGGTCTACTGAGTTCCGGCTCCGCCGAGCCCGGAAAGTGCACCGCCACCGGCCCGTTCGCACCGCCGCGGACGGGCCTTCGCCGTTTCCGGGATTGCTCTCGCCTGCCTTCAATATCTAACATGTTAGATGTGAGTCCGCTTCCGAAGATCACCCGGCCGCTGCTGCGCGACGAGGCCTACGACCGCATCCGCCAGGCCATCATCGACGGCACACTCGCGCCCGGGACCCCGCTGCGCGACGCCGACCTCGCCGAGGAGCTCGGACTGTCCCGCGCCCCCGTGCGGCAGGCGCTGCTGCGGCTGACCGGCGACGGGCTCGTCGAGTCGAAACCGCAGAGCTACACGCGCGTCGCCGCGATCGCGAGCGACGAGGTGCGCGACGCGGTGCAGCTCGTGCGGGCGCTGCACGAGTTCGCCGTCCGCCAGGCGCTCCCGCGGCTCGGCACCGAGCAGGTCGCCGCGATGCGCGCGGCCAACGAACGCTTCGCCGCCGCGGTCGGCTCGGGTGCCGTGGCCGCGGCGATCGCGGCCGACGACGAACTGCACGACGTGCCCGTGCGCGCGTGCGGCAACCACGCCGTCGCCGCGACCCTCGACCGCTACACGCCTGTGCTGCGCCGCCTCGAGTACGCGCGGTTCAGCTCCCTGCCGGCCCACCGCTCGGTCAAGCGGCACACCGAGCTGATCGACGCGGTGGAAGCCGGCGACGCCGAGTCCGCCGCCGCCGTCACCTCGAAGATCTGGTCCGACCTCGAAGCCACGCTCGACACCCTCGCCACCGCGGACACCCTGGAGACACCGTGACGCTCGCCGACTTCCCCCGGTTCCCGCTCCTGATCGGCCCGTCGCCGGTCCACCGCCTCGACCGCCTCACCGAGCACCTCGGCGGGGCGACCGTGTGGGCCAAGCGCGAAGACCTCAACTCCGGGCTCGCCTTCGGCGGCAACAAGACGCGCAAGCTCGAGTACCTCGTGGCCGACGCGCTCGCGCAGGGCGCCGACACGCTCGTGTCGATCGGCGGCGTGCAGTCCAACCACACCCGCCAGGTCGCGGCGGCCGCAGCGTGCGCGGGCCTGAAGGCCGTGCTGGTGCAGGAGAGCTGGGTCGACTGGCACGACCCGCTGCACGACAAGGTCGGCAACATCCAGCTGTCGCGGATCATGGGCGCCGACGTGCGGCTCGTCGAGGCCGGGTTCGGCATCGGGTTCAAGGAGAGCTGGGAGAACGTGCTCGCGGAGGTCACCGCTGCCGGCGGAAAGCCCTACGCCATCCCGGCCGGCGCGTCCGACCACCGGCTCGGCGGGCTCGGCTTCGCGGGCTGGGTCGCCGAGCTGGCACAGCAGGAGCGCGAACTCGGCGTCTTCTTCGACACCGTGATCGTCTGCTCGGTCACCGGCAGTACCCAGGCCGGCATGGTCGCGGGCGCCGCGCTGGGCGAGCGGCCGCGGCGGATCCTCGGCGTGGACGCCTCGGCCAAGCCCGCCGAGACGCGCGAGCAGATCACCCGCATCGCCAAGGGGACGGCCGGTCTCATCGGCGCGCGGGCGATCGAGGACTCCGACGTGGAGCTCGACGAGCGCTACCACGCCGGCACCTACGGCATCCCCGACGAGACCACGCTGGACGCGATCCGCACCGCCGCCCGGCTGGAGGGGGTGATCACGGACCCGGTGTACGAGGGGAAGTCGATGGCCGCGCTGATCGACCTGGTGCGCCGCGGGGAGATCCCGCGCGAGTCGAACGTGCTCTACGCGCACCTCGGCGGCCAGCCGGCGATCAACGGGTACACGAGCGTCCTGGGCTGACCACGCTTCCGGGCCCCGGCAAGGGATGCCGGGGCCCGGGAACGCGTCAGTCGAGCACGCAGAGCACGTCGATCTCCACGAGCAGACCGGCGGGCAGTCCCACGTAGACGGTCGTGCGGGCCGAATGCGGGGCCTCGCCGATCAGCTCGTTGTAGATCTCGTTGAACGGCCCGAAGTGGCTCGTGTCGGTGAGGTACACGCGTACCATGACCGCGTCGGCCCAGCTCGAGCCGGCCTCGGCGAGCAGCGCCTCGATGTTCTTGAACACCTGCCGGGTCTGCGCCGCGATGTCGTCGCCGACGATCGCGCCGGTGGCCGGGTCGAACGCGACCGTGCCCGCGACCTGCAGGATGTTCCCCTTGCGGACGGCTTGCGAGAACTTCGCCGGCGGCTTCGGCGCGTTCTGCGTCGTGATCGCCGTCTTGCCCATCATTGCCCCTTTCCGTTCCCCGCCCATCCACTGTGGACGGAAGCTTCCTCCGTGGCCGCCAGCAGCTGCGGCACGAGCTCGAGCAGGCCGTCGAAGTCCAGCAGCACCTTCGGCACCGACATCGACGCCGCGGCCAGCACCGCGGAACCCGCGCCGCGCACCGGCGCCGCGACGCAGTGGATGAAGTCCTCGTGCTCGGCGTTGTCCACGGCGTACCCGCGCTCGATGACCTGCGCCAGCTCTTCGAGGTAGGCCTCAGGCGAGGTGATCGTGTTCGGCGTGAGCACGGGGTACTCGATCGACCGCGCGATCTCCTCGCGCCGCGCGGCGGGCATCGCCGCCACGAGCACCTTGCCGACGGCCGTGCAGTGCAATGGCGCGCGTTTGCCTATGCGCGAGTACATCCGCACCGAGTGGTGACCCTCGAACTTGTCGATGTAGACGACCTCACCGTCCTCGTAGGACGCGAGGTGCACGGTGTGGCCGGTGCGGTCGTTGAGCGCCGCGAGCGCGTCGTGGGAGCTGCGCCGCACGTCGTGCCCTTCCAGCGCCTGGTTCGCGAGGTCGAACAGCGCGCTGCCGAGGCGGTAGTGGCGAGGTCCCTCACGCCGCACGAAGTGGTGCGCCTCCAGGGTCCGCAGCAGGCGCAACACGGTGGTCTTGTGCACGCCGATCTCCTCGGCGAGCTCGTCGAGCGTCTTCGCGCCGCGGGCGAGCCCGCCCAGCACGGTCAGCGCCCGGTCCAGGCTCTGGCTCACGTCACCACCACGCCTTCTCCCGTCAGGTGGGCCGCGCGCCACGTTTCGGCGTCCGCCCGCAGCAGAGTAGTCACCACGGGCTCGGGCAGGGGCGCGCCGACGTCGTCGTGGGTCAGCAGCGTCGCGGCGGCCTGCAGGTGGCCGCGGCGCAGACGGGTCACCGGGTCCGCGCCGCGCAGCGTCGCGGCCAGGAAGCCGGCCGCGAACGCGTCGCCCGCGCCCACCGGTTCGACCACGTCCACGCGCAGCGCGGGTTCGAACAGCGGCGGCGCGTCGCGCTCGACGAGGGTCGCACCGCGTTCGCCGTGCTTGACGACGAGCACGCGCGGGCCGGGCAGCAGCTCGCGCAGCCGCGCCGGGTCGCCGGTCCCCCAGACGCGTTCGGCTTCGTCGTCGCCGGTGAGCACCAGGTCGGCGAGGCCCGCCAGCTCTGCGAGCACGGCCAGGTCCTGTCCCAGCACCGGGCGGTGGTTGACGTCGAAGGACACGAGCCGGTCGCCGCGCGGGGCGGTGAGCAACGCGCGCACGAGCGCGAGGCAGCTGTCCGACAGCGCGGGCGTGATCCCGGACAAGTGCAGCACGCGCACGCCGTCGAGCCGCAGCCGGTCGACCAGGTCCGGGCCCAGCGCGGAAGCGGCCGAGCCCGCGCGGTAGTAGCGCACGGGGCTGCCCTGCGCGCCGCTTTCCTTGACGTACAAGCCGGTCGGGCGCGTCCGGTCGACCTCCACGCCGCTCACGTCGACGCCCGCCGCGCCGATCTCGTGCACCAGCGCGCGGCCGAACGGGTCGTCGCCGACCGCGCTCACCCACGCGCTCGGCACGCCCAGCGCCGGCAGGTGGCAGGCGACGTTCGACTCGGCCCCGCCGATCGTGCGCAGCCAGCTGCGCACCCGCTCGGGCGGGCCGGGTTCGGCCGGCACGAACAGGGCCATCGACTCGCCGATGCAGAGCACCTCGGGCGGGCTGGTCACTGACTTTCTCCCCGTTCCGTCACCCCGTTGACCGCTGGCGAACCGGATGCTACACCTAAGGCGCGCATTTTGCGCAACGTCCGTTGCACCATACGCAACCAAGGTCCTTGCTGGTGAGGTCCCCTGATGAACAGTCCCGAGCACGCCACTCTGACCGCCGCCGTCCGCGCGGGCCGCGCCGAGAAGATCGACTGGCGGTTCCGCTCGATCGCGCCCGCACTCGCCGGCCTCACGCTCGACGAGGCCGCCGCCCGCCGCGCGAACCTGTTCGCCGACGGCTTCTTCGGCCCGTTCGTGGTGCTCGACGCCGCCGCGGTGGAGCACAACCTCGCCACGATGGCCGCTTGGTGCTCCGGCCACGGCATCGCGCTCGCGCCGCACGGCAAGACGACGATGGCGCCCGAGCTGTTCCTGCGCCAGATCGAGCACGGCGCGTGGGGCGTCACCGCCGCGAACGCGGGCCACCTGCGGATCTACCGAGCCTTCGGGGTGTCGCGGATCCTGCTGGCCAACCAGCTCGTGGACCCCGCCGGCCTGCGGTGGCTCGCCGGTGAGCTGGCCGCGGACCCCACCTTCGAGTTCGTCTGCTGGGTCGACTCGGTGCGCGGGGCCGAGCTGATGAGCGAGGCACTGGCCGGATCGGCGCGGCCGGTCGACGTGCTGGTGGAACTCGGCGGTGCGGGCGGGCGCACCGGGGTGCGCGAGCCGGAGACGGCGCTGGCCGTGGCCGAGGCGGTCGCGAAGAGCCCGGCACTGCGGCTGCGCGGCACGGGCGGCTACGAGGGCGCGCTGTCGCACGACACCGACGACTCCGCACTGGCGAAGATCAGCTCCTATGTGGACACCCTGCGTGATTCGGCGATCGCGTTCGCGGACAAGGGATTTCTCGCCGAAGGCCGGGTGTACGTGACGGCCGGCGGCAGCGCGTACTTCGACCGCGTCGCCGAAGAGCTCACGAAACCGTGGCCCGGGGGCCTGGACGTGCTGCCGATTCTGCGCAGCGGGGCGTACGTCACGCACGACGACGGCTTCTACCGCGAGATCTCGCCGCTCGGCGCCCACCCGCGCCTGGCGGGCGTCGAGCCGTTCCACGCCGCCTTGCACGCGTGGGCGCAGGTCACGTCGCAGCCGACGGCCGAGCTCGCGCTCCTGACCGCGGGAAAGCGCGACCTGCCCTACGACGAGGGCATGCCCGAACCGCAGCTGCTGCGCAAGGACGGCGTGGTCACGCAACTCGCCGGGCACACCGTCACGAAGCTCAACGACCAGCACGCGTTCCTCGCGCTGCCGGTGGACTCGCCCGTCGAGGTGGGCGACTGGGTGCGGCTCGGCCTGTCGCACCCGTGCACGACGTTCGACAAGTGGCCCCTGCTGCCGGTGGTGGACACCGACGGCGAGACCGTCGTCGACTTCGTGCGGACGTGGTTCTGATGACTCTCGTCATCCGCGGCGCGCAGGTCGCGGACGGCACCGGCGGCCCGATCACCCGCCACGACGTCGGACTCGAGGACGGCCGCATCACCGATGTCGCCGGACCCGGCTCGCTCACGGGCGGGCGAGTGCTCGACGCCGACGGGCTGGTGCTGGCGCCCGGGTTCATCGACATGCACTCGCACTCCGATCTGCAGCTGCTCGCGAACCCGGACCACCTCGCCAAGGTTTCCCAGGGCGTCACCACCGAGGTCCTCGGGCAGGACGGCCTTTCCTACGCGCCGGTCGACGACACCGTGCTGGAGACGCTGCGCGGGCAGCTCGCGGGCTGGAACGACGATCCGGCCGGGTTCGACTGGAGCTGGCGCTCGGTCGGCGAGTACCTCGATCGGCTCGACCGCGGCATCGCCGTGAACGCGGCCTACCTCGTGCCGCAGGGCACGGTCCGCATGCTCGCCGTCGGCTGGGCGGACCGGCCGGCGAAACCCGCCGAGCTCACCCGCATGAAGGAGCTCGTCGCGACGGGGCTGGCCGAAGGCGCGTTCGGCCTGTCGTCGGGGCTGACCTACGCGCCCGGGATGTACGCGGACACGGCCGAGCTCGTGGAGCTGTGCCGCGTGGTCGGCGAGCACGGCGGCTACTACAGCCCGCACCACCGCAGCTACGGCAGCGGCGCGCTGGAGGCGTTCGCCGAGATGGTCGACGTGTCGCGCCGCTCCGGCTGTCCGCTGCACCTCGCGCACGCGACGATGAACTTCTCGGTCAACAAGGGCCGCGCGCCGGAGTTGCTGAAGCTGCTCGACGACGCGCTCGACGCGGGCGGCGACATCACCCTCGACACCTACCCCTACCTGCCCGGCGCGACCTACCTCTCGGCGCTGCTGCCCAGCTGGGTCACCGAGGGCGGGCCGGACGCGACCTTGGCGCGACTGTCCGATGCGGACACCCGCGAGCGGATCCGCGCCGAGCTCGAGGAGTCCGGTTCGGACGGTGCGCACGGCGTGCCCGTCGACTGGTCGGCGATCGAGATCAACGGCGTGCGCCGACCCGAGAACGCCGCGCTCGCGGGCCACAGCGTCGCCGAGTCCGCGCGGACGGCCGGGAAAGCCCCGGCCGAGCTGTACTTCGACGCGCTGGTGGACGAGCGCCTCGGCACCTCGTGCCTGATGCACGTGGGGCACGAGGGGAACGTGCAGGCGATCATGCGCCACCGCACCCACACCGGCGGGTCCGACGGGCTGCTCGTCGGCGACCGGCCGCACCCGCGCGCGTGGGGCACGTTCCCCCGTTACCTCGCCCGCTACGTCCGCGAGCTGGGCGTGCTCGAGCTGGCCGACTGCGTCGCGCACCTCACCGGCCGCCCGGCGCGGCGGCTGCGGCTCCCCGATCGGGGGTTCGTGCGCCCCGGGTACGCGGCCGATTTGGTGCTGTTCGATCCCGAGACGGTCGGCGACACCGCGACGTTCGACCACCCGCGCCGGCCCGCCACGGGCATCTCCCACGTCTTCGTGAACGGCGTCGCCGCGCTCGAGGACGGTCTCCCCACCGGCGCCCTCGCCGGGCATTCCCTTCGCTCCCCCGGGAGGGGCCGATGATCCACTGGCTGCAGACCACGACCGGCGGTCTGCTCACGCTCGCCGCGGTGTCCATCGCGGTGCTGCTCGTGCTCATCATCAAGGTCAAGGTCGAGCCGTTCATCGCCCTGATCGTGGTGGGCGTGCTGACCGCGCTGGCCGCCGGGCTGCCGGTGGCCACCCTGGTCGGCACCGCGCAGAAGACGTCGGATTCCTTGCTGGAAAAGGGGTTCGGCAGCATCCTCGGGCACATCACGGCGATCATCGGCCTCGGCACGCTGCTCGGGTCGATCCTCGAGCGCTCCGGCGGCGCGCGCGTGCTCACGTCCGCGCTGCTGCGCACCTTCGGAGAGAAACGCGCGCCGCTCGCGATGGGCCTGTCCGGCCTGATCTTCGGCATCCCGGTGTTCTTCGACATCGGCATCTTCGTGCTGGCGCCGCTGGTCTACGCCGCGGCCAAGCACGGCGGCCGTTCGATCGTGCTGTACGCGATGCCGCTGCTGGCGGGCCTGTCGATCACCCACGCGTTCATCCCGCCGCACCCCGGGCCCGTCGCGGCCGCCGGCCTGCTGCACGTGGACCTCGGCTGGCTCATCCTGATGGGCGCGGTCTGCGGCATCCCGGCGTGGTTCGTCGGCGGGATCCTGTACTCGACGTGGATCGGCAAGCGCGTGGACGTGCCGCTGGCCGAGGAGTTCGCGAAGCTGGCCGGCGACGACGACGAAGATGAGCAGAACCCCCCGTCGCTGGCCCTCGTGGCGGGCATCATCGCGATCCGCTCGTGCTGATCCTCATGGGCACGTTCGGCAGCATCGTGCTGCCGAAGAACTCCGGGGCCGCGGGCATCGCGGCGTTCCTCGGCACCCCGGCCATCGCGCTGACGATCGCGACGCTGCTCGCGTCGTGGCTGCTGGGCCACCGCCGCGGCATGACGGGCGCGGACCTCGCGCAGCTGTCGGCCAACGCGCTGCGGCCGGTCGCGATGATCCTGCTGGTGGTGGGCGCCGGGTCGTTCTTCGGCGCCGTGCTCGCCGCGACGGGCATCGGCAAGGCCGTGGCGGGTTCGCTCGGCGACGCCGGCCTGCCGGTGATCCTCGCGGCGTACGTGATCAGCTGCGGCATGCGCATCGCGCAGGGCTCGGCGACGGTCGCGATCGTGACGACGAGCGGCATCGTCGCGCCGTCGGTGGTGGAGCTGCACTATTCGCAGGCGCAGCTCGCGCTCGTGGTCGTCGCGATCTCCGCCGGGTCCATCATCGCCTCGCACGTGAACGACGGCGGTTTCTGGATCGTCTCGCGCTACTTCGGGCTTTCCGTGCCCCAGACGCTGCAAACGTGGACCGCGCTGGAAACAGTCCTTTCCGTGAGCGGCTTCGCCGTGGCAGCATTGATCGTGGCAGTGGTCTGAACCACACCACCTTCGAGCCACACCGGCTTCGAGCCACACTGCCCTGGAGCCACACCGGGCTGCACAACCCGGCCACTGCCGAGAACGCCGCCGTCCAGAGAACCGGTCCCCTCACCGTTGGGAGAAACCTCGATGGCTGGACTCTCCCGTCGCACGTTCCTCGGCGCCGCGGGCGCCGCCGGCCTCGCCACCGTGGTCGGAGGGCAGCTCGCCGCGGCCGCACCCGGCCGTCCGCGCGCGGCCGGCACCACCGTCTACGTCGGCAGCTACACCAGCACCCCACCCGCCGGCCACGGCCTCGACGTCGTGAACCGCAGGAGCAGCGTGCTGACCCCGGTGCGCACGGTGCCCGACGCGTCGTGGTTCGACCGCGGCCGCGACGGCCGCACGCTCTACGTCACGAACGAAAGCGACCCGGAGGGGGCGATCTCGGCGCTCGACGTGAGCGACGCCGAGAACCCGCGGCTGCTCGGCTCCGTGTCCTCGAAGGGCAGCGCGCCGACACACCTGTCGGTGCACAGCATTCCAGAAGTACGTGCTCGCGGCCAACTACGCCCCCCAGCGTCGTCATCCTGCGATCCTCGACGGTGGCGAGCTGGGCGCGGCCACGGACCTGCAGCAGCACGTCGGAGCCGAACGCGACGCGCACGCGCACCAGGTCGCGAACGACCCGGCCGGCGGGTGGGTGCTGTCGGTAGACCTCGGCGCCGACTCCATCGACGTGTACACACTGGACACCGCAACGGGGAAACTCGCGCTGCACCAGCAGCTCACGCTCCCCGCAGGCGCCGGGCCACGCCACCGGACCTTCCACTCGAACGGCCGCTACGCCTACCTCGCCCAGGAGCTGCGGCCAGAGCTCACTTTGCTGTCGTGGGACGCCGCCCCAGGCAAGCTGACGCCGCTCGCGGTCGTCGCGGCCGTGCCCGCCGGAGCCACGGGTGACCTGTTCCCCGGCGAGATCGCGGTCCGGAAGGACGCTAAGTTCGTCTATGCGACCGTCCGCGGCCCCAACACCATCGCCACCTTCACCGTCACCGGCCGTGGCACCGGACTGAAGATCGTGTCCAGTGTGGACACCGGTGGCATCGTCGCCGGGATGTCCGGCGCGGTGAAGGCTGAGCATGCCCGGATTCGACACCCTGCTCCCCCGCCCGGTCTCGGTGACCGAGGGGCCGGCACGTGCCCGTGGCCGGCGCCGGTCACCGTGCGGCCCGCGCCGGAGCTGCCCGCGCGGAGGGCTACCGGCTCACGATCACGCCGACCGGTGTCACGCTGTGCGTCGCCGGCACGGCAGGCGAGGTCTACGGCCGCCAGACCCTGCGGCAGCTCGCCGGCCAGGACGCGTTCCGCGCCGCGCCGATCCGCGCCGGGCAGCGGCTGCCCTGCGGGGTCGTGGAGGACAACCCGCGGCTGGGCTGGCGCGGCTGTCTGCTCGACGTCGCACGGCACTTCCGCACGAAGGCGGAAGTGCTGCGGTTCGTCGACCTGCTGGCAGCGCACAAGCTCAACGTGCTGAACCTGCACCTCACGGACGACCAGGGCTGGCGCCTCGAGGTGCCGCGGTTCCCGAAGCTGACGTCGGTCGGCGGCTGGCGGCGCTCGTCGATGGCCGGGCGCCACGACGGCCCCGAACGCGACGGCCGCCCGCACTTCGGGTTCTACTCGACCGACGACCTGCGCGAGATCGTCGCGTACGCCGCTGCCCGCGCCGACACGGTCGTGCCCGAGATCGACGTCCCCGGCCACGTCTGCGCGGCCATCGCCGCCTACCCCGAACTCGGCCCGGACCCGAGCGCGGAGTGGGAAGTGTCGACGTCGTGGGGCATCAGCACGTCGCTGCTCGACCCGTCGGAGTCCACTGTGGACTTCTTCCGCGCGGTGTTCCACCACGTGGTGGACGTTTTCCCCTCGCCGGTGATCGGGCTCGGCGGCGAAGAGGTCACCGGCGCGACCGAGGCCCACGGCCGGTTCGTGCGGGAGATGGCGGCCCACCTCGCGTCACGCGGCCGGCGGGCGCTCGGCTGGGACGAGGTGCTGGACATCGAGGGCCTGCCGCCGATGGTGATCAGCGCGTGGCAGAGCGAAGCACGAGGCTCCTTGGCCGCTTCGCTCGGCCACGACGTCGTGCTGTGTCCCGAAGACCGCGTGTACCTCGACCACCGCCAGTCCGACCACCCGGACGAGCCCATTCCCGTCGGCTACCTGCGCACGCTCGAAGACGTCCACGCCCACGAACCGGCACTGGCCGGCCCCCGGCTGCGCGGCGTGCAGGCCCAGGTGTGGTCCGAGCACCTCGACACCGCGGCGCGTGGACTACGCCGCTTGCCCGCGGCTCAGCGCATTCGCCGAGGTCGCCTGGAGCACCGGCCCGCGCGACTTCGCGGAGTTCCTGCCCCGCCTGCGCGAGCACCACCTCCCGCGGCTCGACGCGCTCGGTGTCGAATACCGGCCCCTCCACGGGCCGCACCCGCGGCAGACCCGGCCGGGGGTGCCGGGCCGGCCGAGCTGATCCGCACACCCCGCGGCGGGTGCCGGAAGCTCAGCGGCGAGACCGGTCGGGCCGGATGTGGTGCGGCTCCGGCGAGCCGTCCGGGCGCACGCCGGTGCCCCACCACCAGCCCGCGGCCGTGATGACCACGGCCAGGAACCCGCCCACCAGCAGCACCACGCCCGCCACCGGGAGCGGCGTCGCGACGACGACCACGGCGCCGGCGGCGACCGTCAGCAGCGCGGCCGCGCACCCGAGCGCCCACTGTCGCAGCGAGCGGCGGAAGCGTTCCGGCGACGAGACGCGCAGCCGGAGTTCGGTGCCGCACCAGGGGCACGTGACGGTGTCGCGCGCGTCGCCGTCGAGGGGGCGGCGCACGGTGAACGCGGTCGTGCGGGTGGTGAAGTCCGGGGAGCGTGGCGAGAAGCGGGATTCGGTGAGGTGCCACAGCCGCAGCCGTGGACGTGGGTCGGCAGGCACCCGGGGGTCTCCTCAGCGTCGGTTCGCGGTGACCGTACCGTGCCGGGCGCGGGCCCGACCCGAGCGGTATAGGGCGTTATACGGGGCCATAGCGGTACCAGACCTCGGGCCTGCCGACCTGGCCGTAACGGGGTTCGCGGTGGACCAGGCCGTTGTCGGCCAGGTACTCCAGGTACCGGCGGGCGGTGACGCGCGACGCGCCGATCGCACTGGCGGCCGCGGCGGCCGAGAGACCTTCGTCGGCGCCGGCCAGCGCCGTGGTGATCGCTTCGAGCGTCTCGCCGCTCATCCCCTTCGGCAGCGCGGTGTGCTCGCTGGTGCGCAGGGTGGCGAGCGCGCGGTCGATCTCGGCCTGGCCGGTGACCTCACCGGACGCCCGGTGGAACTCCGCGTAGCTCGCCAGCTTCTCCCGCAGCGACGCGAACGTGAACGGTTTCAGCAGGTACTGCACCACCCCCACCGACACCGCCGCCTTGACCAGCGCGAGGTCGCGCGCCGACGTCACGGCGATCACGTCGATCGGCAGCCCGGCCGCGCGCAGCGAGCGGCAAACGGCGAGGCCGTGGGTGTCGGGCAGGTAGAAGTCGAGCAGCACGAGGTCGACGGCTTCGCGCTCGCAGAAGCGCAGCGCGTCACCACCGGAGTGGACCACGCCGGCGACGGTGAAGCCGGGCAGCCGCTCGACGTAGAGCCGGTGGGCCTCGGCGGCCACCGGCTCGTCCTCCACCACGAGCACGCGGATCACCGCAGCACCTCCTGCCTCGGCAACCGGACCGTGAACACCGCGCCGGCGTCCCGGCGGACCTCGACGCTGCCGCTGTAGCGCCGCACCGCCTGGACCACCAGTGCGAGGCCGAGGCCGTGGCCCTCGGCCGCCTTCGTCGACCAGCCGCGGCGGAACATGTCCTCCACAGCCTCCTCCGGTACCCCGGGCCCGTTGTCGGCGACCCGCAGCAGCAGCCCGGCTTCGTCGGTGAACGCCGTGACGACCACCCCGGGCCGCCCGCTCGCGCCGCGCACGGCCGCGTCGATGCCGTTGTCGATGAGGTTGCCCAGGATCGTGACGAGGTCGCGCCCGGCGAGGGCCACGCCGAGGTCTTCGATCACCGTGTCGGGCGTGATCGTGAACTCGACCCCACGTTCGTTCGCCTCCGCGGCCTTGCCCAGCAGCAGCGCGGCGAGCACCGGCTCGGACACCGCGCTCATCACCCGGTCGGTGAGCTCCTGCGCCAGCGCGAGCTCGGCCGTCGCGAACTCGACGGCGTCCTCCGGGCGGCCGAGCTCCACGAGCGAAACGACGGTGTGGAGCCGGTTCGCGGCTTCGTGCGCCTGCGATCGCAGCGCCTCCGCGAGGCTGCGGGCCGTGGTGAGCTCACCCGTGAGCGCCTGGAGTTCCGTGTGGTCGCGCAGGATCACGACGGTGCCCTGCGCCCGCCCGCCCGAGCGCACGACGGTGGTGCTGACCACCAGCACACGCGCGTCGGTGAGGTGCAGCTCCTCGGTGCGCGTCTCGGCCGAGACGAAGGCGGCCACGAGCTCTTCCGGCAAGCCGAGTTCGGCGAGCGGCCGGCCGGCCGGGTCACTCCTGAGGCCCAGCAGCGCGCGGGCGCCGTCGTTGCACAGCCCGACGCGGCCGTCGCGCCCGACCAGCAGCACGCCTTCGCGCACGGAGTGCAGCACGGCCTCGTGGTACTCGAACAGGTTGCTCAGCTCCCCCGGCGCGATCCCCCGCGTCTGCCGTTTGAGCCGTGCGCTCACGAGCCACCCGCCGCACGCACCGACGAGCAGCACCGCCCCGGCGACGCCGGCGAGCGGCCACACACGGTCCTGCAACTCGGCCGAGATCGCGGCGATCGTGATGCCGACCGCCACGAGTGCCACCACGCGCTGGTTCGCGTCGAAGACCGGCACGACCGCGCGGACCGAGGGCCCGAGCGAGCCCGTGTAGGTCTCGGTGACCAGCCCGCCGCGCTGGGCAGCCTCGATGTGGCCGAGGAACGGTTGCCCGATCAGCGCCGGGTTCGGGTGCGTGTACCGGATCCCTCGCGGGGTCATGATCGTCACGAAGTCGACGTCGGCGTCGGCCTGAACCTGCAGCGCGTACGGCTCCAGCGTCGCCGACGGGTCCGGTGTGGACACCGCGCGGGCCACGCCCGGCGCGTCGGCGATCGCGTGCGCGACCGCCAGCGACTGCTCGCGCGCCCGGTCGGTCACCGTGCGGCGGGCGTCGAGGTAGGCGATCGTGAGCCCGCCCGCGACGAGCACGAGCAGCACCGCCAGCTGGAGCACCAGCAGCTGGCGGGCAAGGCTCCAGCGGCTCGAGCGGATCCGCGACGGGGCAGGCACGTGCCCATACCAGCACACCGGCCCGCCGGGCAACACACCGGAGGCGCCACGGCCCCCGCGTACCACCGTCCGAACCGGACCGGACAACGCACGCGAACTCAATGAACACAACGGTGACGCTGGTCATACGCGCCCCGCATAGTGACCGGCGTTCCGCCCACCCCGAGCTGGAGGCAACGGTGCCGACACCGACCCCCGACGCGGCCGCGCCCAAGCGCGACCGGACGCGTTACCTGTACCTCACCGTGATCGTCGCCGTGGTGCTCGGCGTGCTGGTCGGCCTGATCTGGCCGTCGTTCGGCAAGCAGCTCGCACCGCTGGGCACCGGGTTCGTCAACCTGATCAAGATGATGATCTCGCCGATCATCTTCTGCACCATCGTGCTGGGCATCGGCTCGGTCGCAAAGGCTGCGAAGGTCGGCAAGGTCGGTGTGACGGCGCTGGTCTACTTCATCGTGATGTCGACGTTCGCGCTCGCCATCGGTCTCGTCGTCGGCAACATCCTGCACCCCGGCACCGGGCTGCACCTCAACCCCGCCGACGTGTCGAAGGTCCACGACCAGGCCAAGGGCGCCGAAGGCGGCGTCGACTTCGTGCTCGGCATCATCCCGACCTCGTTCGTCTCGGCGTTCACCGAGGGCCAGGTCCTGCAGACGCTGCTGATCGCGCTGCTCACCGGGTTCGCGCTGCAGAAGCTGGGCAAGCGCGGCGAGCCGATCCTGCGCGGCATCGAACACGTGCAGCGCCTGGTGTTCCGGATCCTGTCGATGATCATGTGGGCCGCCCCGGTCGGCGCGTTCGGCGCGATCGCGGCCGTGGTCGGCGCCACCGGCTGGGGCGCGCTGCGCAGCCTGCTGGTGATCATGCTCGGCTTCTACGTCACGTGCCTGGTGTTCGTGTTCGGCATCCTGGGCACGGTGCTGTGGCTCGGCGCGCGCGTGAACATCTTCAGCCTGCTCAAGTACCTGGGCCGCGAGTTCCTGCTGATCCTCTCGACGTCTTCGTCGGAGTCGGCGCTGCCGCGGCTGATCGCGAAGATGGAGCACTTGGGCGTCAGCAAGCCCGTCGTCGGCATCACCGTGCCCACCGGCTACTCGTTCAACCTCGACGGCACCGCGATCTACCTGACCATGGCGACGCTGTTCATCGCCACGGCGCAGGACGAGCCGCTCGCGCTGGGCGAGCAGATCACGTTGCTGCTGTTCATGATCATCGCGTCGAAGGGCGCGGCGGGCGTGAGCGGCGCCGGCATCGCGACGCTGGCCAGCGGGCTGCAGTCGCACCGGCCGGAGCTGGTCGACGGGGTCGGGTTCATCCTCGGCATCGACCGGTTCATGTCCGAGGCCCGCGCGCTGACGAACTTCGCCGGCAACGCCGTGGCGACCGTCCTCATCGGATCGTGGATGAAGGAGTTCGACCGCGACAAGTCCCGCCAGGTGTTCGCGGGATCGGCACCGTTCGACGAAGCCACGCTGCTCGACGAGACCAAAACCCCTGAACCGCCCGCCGAGGAGCGCTCGGCGCCCGTGCCCGTCACCACGGGCGGTTAGAAGCCCGTTCGCACCCGAGGGCTCCCGCCCTCTGGCCCACTCCCCCGCCAGGGTGCGAACTCCCCGTGTGCCGTGGTCGTGAGCGTCCCCGTGTTCACGACCACGGCACACGGCTGTCTACCGGTTGTCGTAGACCTCGCGCGCGACGGCGATCTCCTCGCGATGGCGCTCCGCCCAGCCGACGAGCCCGGACAACGTCTCGTACAGCTCGCGCGCCATCGGCGTCGCCTGGTACTCGACGCGCGGCGGCACCGTCGGGTAGACGGTGCGCTCCAGCAGCCCGTCGCGTTCGAGGTTGCGCAGGGTCAGCGTGAGCATCCGGCGGCTGATCCCGGCCACGGAGCGTTCCAGTTCCGTGAAGCGCACCGGGCCGCGCGAGGCCTCCAGCAGGATGCCGATCGCCCACTTGCCGCTGACCCGGTTGAGCACCTCGAGCACCGTGCACACCTCGATTCGCCGGGTCGATCGTGCTGACCTGGTCGGTCACAGCGGTGTTCCCCTGGGACATGAAAGTGCCTCCTTCCGCGCCCTCGCATGGGCACACACGATGGTCCCGGTAACAAAGAGATGCCCTGGAGACGACCAGGGGGTTCTCTTTGCGGAGCCGTTCTGGAGGGACCGAAATGCCGGAAGTCCGTCGCCGCGCCGTCGCACTCGTGGTGCTGTGCGCGGCCTCGCTCATGGTGGTGCTCGACGGGACCGTCGTCGCGGTGGCCCTGCCCTCGATCCAGGCCGAGCTGGGCTTCCCGTCCGCCGGCCTGGCGTGGGTGGTCAACGCTTACCTGGTCGCGTTCGGCGGGCTGCTCCTGTTGCCCGGCCGGCTCGGCGACCTCGTCGGCCGGCGGCGGGTGTTCCTCGTCGGGCTGGTGGTCTTCACCGCGTCGTCGCTGGCCGCCGGGCTCTCGGCCGACGCGGGAGTGCTCGTGGTGGCGCGGTTCGTGCAGGGCATCGGCGGCGCGCTCGCGTCGGCCGTGGTGCTCGGCATGATCGTGACGATGTACCCGGAGCCACGCGCGCAGGCCCGCGCGATCGGCGTCTTCAGCTTCACGCAGGCGTCGGGCGCGTCGATCGGGCTCATCGCGGGCGGAGTGCTCACGCAGGCGCTCGACTGGCACTGGACCTTCTACGTCAACCTGCCGATCGGGGTCGCCGCGCTCGTGCTGGGACCGCTGGTCGTCGACGCGGACCGCGGCCGCGGCTTGCGCAGCGGACTCGACGCGCTGGGCGCGGTGCTCGTGACTGCCGGCGTGATGCTGCTCGTGTACGGGATCGTGCAGACCGGCGAACTGCTGCCGCTCGCGGGTGGGGTGCTGCTGCCGGCCGCGTTCGTGGTGCGGCACGCACGCCGTTGCTGCCGCTGCGGCTCTTCCGGATCCCCGCGATCAGCGGCGCGAACCTCACGATGGTGCTCATGGTCGCCGGGATGATGGGTTTCCAGTTCGTGACGGCCCTGTACCTGCAACGGGTGCTGGGGCTCGGGGCGCTCGGCACCGGACTCGCGTTCCTGCCCGCGCCGGTGATGATCGCGGTGTTCTCGCTGGGGCTCTCGGCGAAGTTGAGCGTCCGGTTCTCTGCGAGCGTGGTGCTCGTCGCCGGGCTCGCGGTGGTCGTGGCCGCCTTCGGCTTGCTCACGGCCGTGCCCGCGCAGGGCAGCTACTTCGTCCACGCGCTTCCGGCCCTGGTTCTCATGGGTTCCGGCGCCGGAGCCGCGATCCCGGCGGTGATGGGGCTCGCGATGTCGGGCGCGGACCCCGCCGACTCCGGGGTCGCGTCCGGCCTGATCACGACCACGCAGCAGGTCGGCGCGGCGATCGGCACGGCCGTGCTGGCCACCGCCGCCGCGACGCGAACGGCGGGCCTGGTCGCCGAAGGGACGACGGCTCGCGAAGCGCTGGCTTCGGGCTACCGGCTCGCGTACGGGCTGAGCGCGGGCTTCGTGCTCCTCGCCGCCGTGGTCGCGGCGCTGGTGCTGTCGCGCCCGCCGCGCCCCGCCGCGGCGCCGGAGCTGTGCGTGGCGGATCAGGCGAGGTAGGTGATCAGACCGCGGTGGCCGCGGCGCATCATCCACGCGTGGTTCGCGCGGAAGAACGGCCGGGCCACCACGTCGAGGCGGCGCAGCAGCGGTTTGCGGGCCCGCACGTGCTGCGTGATCTCCAGCCGGGTGCCCGGGCCGACGACGTGCAGCGCGCCGGCGAGGAACCCTTCGAGGTCGCCGCTGAGCCCGACCCGCAGGTGCCCCGAATCGAGATCCTGCTCCTCGCGGTGCATCGCGATCGCGATGCGGTAGGGCAGGTTCGACTGGCAGACGACCTCGGCGGTGTCGTCGTCGACCCGGCGGACCGAGCGTACGTCGGACCACCACCGCGGATACGCCTCGAGGTCCACGACGGCGTCGAAGACGCGCGGTGCGGGCGCGGCGGGGAGCCACCACGTGCTCCGGAACCGGTATTCGGCGCCCGCCACGCCTACACCTTCGCCGACACCAGGTCGCGGCCGTCGAGCGTGACGATGCCGACCGAGGCGACGTCCGCCGGCGCGACGACGGCCGAACCGTCGAGGCCGAAGCCCTGGGTGCTCCACTTCTCCGACACGAGCCAGCTGCCGGCGTCCCACTGCGCGCCGTCCTTGGCGGTGACCACGAGCTTGCACCGCTCACCGGCGGGGATGCCCTTCACCGACACGTGCACCCTGACCCAGCCCGGCGCGGGGACCACCGACGCGGTGAGGCTGGCGCCCGTCGCCGCGTTGGTGGCCGACACGTCGCGAGTGCCGGGCACGGCGACCTGCTGGGTGCTCGTTTCGGGCGCGGTCTGGCGGCCGATGACGACCCCGCCGCCGAGCGCGACCACGGCGACGACCGCCGCGGCGACGAGCACGAGGCCCCGGCGCTGCCCGGTGCGTCGTGGTGCTTGGACCGGGGCGGCCTGCTCCTGCTCGGTCCGGATCCGCCGCAGGGTGCGCTGCAGCAGCAGGTCACCGCCCTCGGGCGGGCCGTCGAGGAACGCCTCGGGCGGCACCTCGTCGAGCGCCTCCCGCAAGGCGCTGAAGTCCTTGAGCTCGAACCGGCACTGCGCGCACGTGACCAGGTGGCGTTCGAACTCCGCCGCCTCCGCCGGCTCCAGCGCGCCGAGGACGTAGGCACCGAGCTGCGCGTGCTCCTGCTCGACCGCGCTCATCTCACCGCCTCCGTTCCGCTCACCATCGCCGCGCGCAGGGCGCGCAGCGCGTAGTACGACCGGGATTTCACGGTGCCGGGTGCGACCCCCAGCAACTCCGCCGCTTCCGCCACCGATCTCCCTCGATAGTAGATCTCCACGAGCACGTCGCGATGCTCTTGCGACAGCCCTTCGAGGGCGCCCAGCACGGTCATCGAGTCGACCACCTCCTGGGCGTGGTCGCGTTCCACTGGCGCCGCCAGGGTTTCCGGCCCTTCGGCGACCTCGGTGGGCCGCGACGAGCGGGCGCGCGCCCGGTCCGTGACCAGGTTGCGCACGACGGTGAGCAACCAGCCGCGGACCGAGCCCTTGCGGTCTTCGGTCAGGTCCCCGGCGTGCTTCCACGCCCGCACGAGCGTCTCCTGCACCACGTCCTCGGCGGCAGCGCGATCGCCCGTCAGGCGCGTCGCGTACGCCATGAGGCTCCGGCCGTGCTCCGCGTAGAGCTGCTCCACGAGCCGCTCGGCAGCGGCCTTCTTCGGCTGCCCGCGTCCGATCGCCACCCTCGACCTCCCGACGGTGTTCTGGGTCGGCGTGGACAGTACTGCACGACACAGCTCGAAGGCCGGTCGTCGCCGTACGCCCAGCACCGCCGTCGCATCCACCGGGAGATCGCCCCCTTCCTGGAGAGTCCGTCGTGGTGAGAGGTCCCGACACCTCTGACACGGATGCCGGGCGACGGTGGTTCACCGTGAATTCAGAAAGTTCCGCCCGGAATTCGTCGCCGGCGCAAGCCCGGATGGGTGGTCCCGGTGACCGGGAGATCTCTTGTCGATCACCTCGCGCGGTTCCTAAGCTGACGCGGCACCGCCGCCGCCTGGACCGTCCCGGAAGGCCTCGCCGTGCCCGTCAAAACCCGCCTCGAGCCCGCCAGGCCCGCTGCCCTCTGCGCCGCCCTCGCTGCTGCTCTGTGCGCCGCCGGCTGTGCCGCCGCCCCGGCCGCTCCGGCACCCGGCTCACCGGACTTGACCGCGACGCTCACCACACCCACCGACATCGACCTGCGCTGGCCCGCCACCGGTCCCGGCGCGGGCGGGCACCTGCTGGAGTACGCCAACGCCACCGAGGGCCCGTGGACCGCGCTGCGGTACCTGCCGCCCGCGCAGACCACCTACCGGCACCCGGACCTGATCCCGCAGACGCCGTTCTACTACCGCGTGCGGGAGTTCTTCGGCCCCGTGTCCGTGGTGGTGAGTGCCGGCGCGCCGGCCTCGCCTGCTCCGCCCGGCGCGGCGGCTTCGGTGCACACCTCGGGCGACACCGCCGCCCCGGCCGCGGTGAAGGCTGTCAGCGCGGAGGACGCGGCCGTGCAGTTCACCTGGACCGACCGCTCGACGGACGAAACCGGCTTCCTCGTGGAGCTGCGCAAACCCGGCGCCGCGGACTTCGTGCCCGTCGAAGTCACCGATCCCGACGTGACGACCTGCGCGCTCTCACTGCTGCCCGGCGAGCAGGGCAGTTCGTTCCGCGTCCGCGCGCTCTACTACGGCCCGGCGTCCCCGGTCGTGCACCGCACAACCGGCAAGGACTGAGACGGCGCGGCGGCCCCTGCTCGGCTCGAGCCGGGGCCGCCGCGCCGTGCGGTCAGGTGTTGGGGTCAGGCCGGGTTGAGGACGTGGCGGAGGAACTCGCCGGTGTAGCTCTCCTCCACCGAAGCGACGTGCTCAGGCGTGCCTTCGGCCACGACGACGCCGCCGCCCGAGCCACCCTCCGGGCCCATGTCGATGATCCAGTCGGAGGTCTTGATGACGTCGAGGTTGTGCTCGATGACGATCACCGTGTTGCCCTTGTCGACCAGGCCGTTGATCACGCCGATCAGCTTGCTGATGTCCTCGAAGTGCAGGCCCGTGGTCGGCTCGTCGAGGATGTAGACGGTCTTGCCGGTCGAGCGCTTCTGCAGCTCGCTGGCGAGCTTCACGCGCTGGGCCTCACCGCCGGACAGCGTGGGCGCGGGCTGGCCGAGCCGCACGTAGCCGAGGCCGACGTCGACGAGCGTGGCCAGGTGGCGGTGGATCGCCTTGATCGGCTCGAAGAACTCCGCGGCCTCCTCGATCGGCATGTCGAGGACGTCGGCGACCGTCTTGCCCTTGTAGTGGACCTCGAGGGTCTCGCGGTTGTAGCGGGCGCCCTTGCAGACCTCGCACGGGACGTAGACGTCGGGCAGGAAGTTCATCTCGATCTTGATCGTGCCGTCGCCGGCGCACGCCTCGCAGCGGCCGCCCTTGACGTTGAACGAGAACCGGCCCTGCTGATAACCGCGCACCTTCGCCTCGGTGGTCGCGGCGAACAGCTTCCGGATGTGGTCCCACACGCCCGTGTAGGTCGCCGGGTTCGACCGCGGCGTGCGGCCGATCGGCGACTGGTCGACGCGCACCAGCTTGTCGACGCCGGCCAGCCCGTTGACGCGCGTGTGCCGGCCCGGTACCTGGCGCGCACCGTTGAGCTTGTTGGCCAGCACCTGGGCGAGGATGTCGTTGACCAGCGTGGACTTGCCCGAACCGGACACGCCCGTGACGGACACGAGGCAGCCCAGCGGGAACGACACGTCGATCCCGCGCAGGTTGTGCTCGCGCGCGCCCACGACCGTCAGCTGCCGCTTCTTGTCGACCGGGCGCCGGATCGCCGGCACGTCGATCGAGCGGCGGCCCGACAGGTAGGCCCCGGTGAGCGACTCCTTGCTCTTGAGCATCTTCTTGTACGGTCCACTGTGGACGATGTGGCCGCCGTGCTCGCCGGCACCCGGGCCGATGTCGACGACCCAGTCGCTCGCCCGGATCGTGTCCTCGTCGTGCTCCACGACGATCAGCGTGTTGCCGAGGTCGCGCAGCCGGGTGAGGGTCTCGATCAGGCGGTGGTTGTCGCGCTGGTGCAGGCCGATCGACGGCTCGTCGAGCACGTACAGCACACCGACCAGGCCCGAACCGATCTGCGTGGCGAGCCGGATGCGCTGCGCCTCGCCACCGGACAGGGTGCCCGACGCGCGGTCGAGCGACAGGTAGGTGAGGCCGACGTCGAGCAGGAACCGCAGCCGCGCCTGGATCTCCTTGAGCACCGCGCCGGCGATCATCGCCTCGCGCGGCCCGAGCACCAGTTCGTCGAGGAACTTCGACGCCTCGTCGATCGACAGCGCGCACACCTCGGCGATCGACCGCTCGCCCTGGGTCGCGTGCTCCAGCGTGACCGCGAGGATCTCGGGCTTGAGCCGGGTGCCCTGGCACGTCGGGCACGGCACCTCCCGCATGTAGCCCTCGTACCGCTCGCGCATGTACTCGGACTCCGTCTGCTCCTGGCGCCGCTCGAGGAACGGGATCACGCCCTCGAAGTTGGCGTAGTACGAGCGCTGCCGGCCGTAGCGGTTGCGGTAGCGCACGTGGACCTGTTCGTCGACGCCGTGCAGCACCGCCTTCTGCACCTTCGCCGGCAGCTGCCGCCACGGCGTGTCCATGCGGAAGCCGATGGCCTCCGACAGCGATTCGAGCAGCCGGATGAAGTAGTCGGCGCTCTGCCCGCCCGCCCACGGCGCGATGGCGCCCTCGCCCAGGGACAGCTCGTCGTCGGGCACCACGAGCTCCGGGTCGACCTCCTTGCGGATGCCGATGCCGGTGCACTCGGGGCACGCGCCGTAGGGCGAGTTGAACGAGAACGACCGCGGTTCGAGGTCCTCGATCGCCAGCGGGTGCCCGTTGGGGCAGGCGAGGTTCTCGGAGAAGCCGCGCACGCGGTGCGGGTCGTGCTCGGGCAGGTCGACGAACTCGAGCTCGACGAGGCCGTCGGCCAGCCGCAGCGCCGTCTCGACCGAGTCGGTGAGCCGCTGGCGCGAGCTCGTCTTCACCGTCAGGCGGTCGATGACCACGCCGATCTGGTGCTTCTCCTGCTTCTTCAGCTTCGGCGGGTCGGTGAGCGGATGCACCTTGCCGTCGACGACCACGCGCGCGTAACCCTGCTGCTGCAGGTTCTGGAACAGGTCGAGGTACTCGCCCTTGCGCCCGCGCACGACCGGCGCGAGCACCTGGAAACGCGTGCCCTCCTCCATGTCGAGCACCTGGTCGACGATCTGCTGCGGCGTCTGCTTGCTGATCAGCTCACCGCACTTCGGGCAGTGCGCCTTGCCCGCACGGGCGTAGAGCAGCCGCAGGTAGTCGTAGACCTCGGTGATCGTGCCCACCGTCGAGCGCGGGTTGCGCGAGGTCGACTTCTGGTCGATCGACACCGCGGGCGAGAGGCCCTCGATGAAGTCGACGTCGGGCTTGTCCATCTGTCCCAGGAACTGCCGCGCGTAGGCCGACAGCGACTCGACGTAGCGGCGCTGGCCCTCGGCGAAGATGGTGTCGAAGGCGAGGCTCGACTTGCCCGATCCGGACAGGCCCGTGAACACGATCAGGCTGTCGCGGGGCAGGTCGAGATCCACACCGCGGAGGTTGTGCTCGCGGGCACCGCGAACAACGAGGCGATCAGCCACGCCCACGTCCCTTCACATCAATGTCGGCTCGGAGGCCGGCCCGGTGGAAAGTCCCTGCACGGGCGGCCGCGTCCATGCTAGGACGGGCCACCGACAGAAACGGGCTCCATGCTTTCGACCTGGGCTTTTCCGGGTCCCGGTCCGCTTCCGGGCCGGCTTTCGCCGCCCGGCGCCCCACCGCAGCGGTCAGGCGCCGGTGCAGCGGCCGTTCCACCCTCGCGGTGATCGCCCAGCCGGGCCGGGACACCGAGGTCCAGCAAGGCGCGCGCCAGGACGTAGCCCAGTTCCCGGTGCACCAGGTAGAGACCATACGAGATCCCCGCGAGCCGGGTGATCGCCGGGGCGACCCGCGCGAGGCCCGGCAACCGCCGGTCGGAACGCGCGCCGCGAGGCGGATCACCAGCAGCAACACGGCGAAGCCGATCGTGGACGGCCGGCGCGCGGGGTCGTGGGCCATCGCCCGGTGGAAGGGGAAGACGTGCAGGTCCGCTACCACGATACAGGCCGCGACGAGCACTACGGCGTGCCACGAGGTGAGACGTCGGCGACTCCGCCGACTCCGGCGACTCCGGCGAAGCCACAGCCGCAGCGCGATGCCCATCGCGAACAGGTGCGTGCGCTGCAGCCCGAGCCCGAAGAAGACGCCGCCGACCCGGATCGGCGTGCGGCTCTGGTCGAAGAGTCCGAACTGGGCCACGGCGGGGACGACCATCAACACGACGACCATCAACACCCGGACGAGCCAGATCATCACTCGAATCGGTGCGCCGACGCCGCGGGCACACCCCCGCGCCGGCGCCGAGCACGAACAACTGGACCGGCAGCGTCCACCACGAACCGTCGAGGTAGTGGAACCCGTGGTGGTCCTGCGCCTGGATCACGCCGAGGTTCGTCCGTGGGTCCCGTTGCCCGGAGTCGCCCGGCTGGGCACGCCGAGCCCACGTGTCGGGGTGGGACAGACCGCGCAGCCCCGGCTACCGTGTGGACGTGAACATCGCCGACACCTACACCGGGCACGTCGAACCGGGCGGCGACGCCGCCCGCCGCACGCTGGACGCGCTGACCATCACCAAGCTCTCCGTGGGGCCGATGGACAACAACGCGTATCTGCTGGTTTGCCGCGCCGACAACGAGGCGCTGCTGATCGACGCCGCCAACGACCCGGAGCGCATCTCCGACCTCATCGGCCACGGCCCCGACCGGCCGGCGCTGCGCACCGTCGTGACCACGCACCAGCACCAGGACCACTGGCAGGCCCTGGGCGCCGTGGCGGGCGCGAACGGCTCGAACACCGCGGCGCACCCGCTGGACGCGGCGCCGCTGCCCGTGCCGCCGGACTTCCTGGTCGAGCACGGGGACACCCTGCAGGTGGGCCAGGTCACCCTCGAGGTGATCCACCTGCGCGGCCACACGCCGGGCTCCATCGCCCTGCTGTACCGCGACCCCACCGGCCACCCCCACCTCTTCACGGGCGACTCGCTGTTTCCCGGTGGCGTCGGCCGCACGACGTCGCCCGAGGACTTCGCGTCACTGCTGGCCGACGTGGAATCGCGCATCTTCGGCGAACTGCCGGACGACACGTGGTTCTACCCGGGCCACGGCGACGATTCGACGCTGGGCGCGGAACGGCCGAAACTCGCCGAGTGGCGCGAACGCGGCTGGTGAGCTGAGACCTTCCCGGGCGGCCGGGGCTGTTCCGACCGCCCCGGGAAGGGGCCTTTCCAGGACGGCCTGGCGGCGATCCTTGATGCGCCGGTGGACGTCGGGCCGGTGAAGACGAGGACGTGGCCGCTGGTGCGTGTGGTGTCCTTGGTGTCCCTGGTGTCCTTGGTGCCGATGGTGCGGATGTGAGCGTGAGGCTGCCGCCCGTGGCTCAGCCGACGAGCAGATCCTCGCGCCCGTCGGCGCGCAGCCGTTCGACGTAGACGGGGAAGAGCTTCTTCGACAGCGGCGCGAGCTTGATCAGCTTCGCGACGGGGCCATCCACTTTGACCTTCCCGCGGGCCATGGCGAACGTGAGGTTCACCTTGCCCTGCCAGTAGCCGTTGGCGATCTCGCTGTCCATCGTCATGGTCGCGTCGGCGGGGGCGTCGAAGGCGTTGCCGACCACGCGGCGGTTCTGAGTGTCGATGAGCAACGCCGGTTCGGGGTTGCTGCAGACCATCTTCAGCACCACTCCCGTGCCGGCGAGCTTGTCGGCGAGGTCGGCGTCGGCGAACGCGGTTTCGAAGATGCCGCCGATGTAGTGGTAGATCTCTTCGGGCTTGCTGAACGCGGGCATGGCCGGTCTCCGATCTGTTCGGGAGGACGGGAACTGCGGCTCAGATGTGGCAGGGCATCGCGCGCACGGCGTGCACGAAGTTGCCGGCCAGGTAGTCGGGTTCGCCGGCGGTGATGCCGGGCAGCGCGTGCAGCAGCTCGCCGAACAGGACGCGCAGCTGCGTCTTCGCGACCTGGTTGCCGAGGCAGAAGTGCGTGCCCCCGCCGCCGAAGGCCACGTGCGGGTTGGGGCTGCGGCTCACGTCGAACCGGCTCGGTTCGGCGAACACGTCCGCGTCGAAGTTGCCCGACGCGTAGAACATCACGACCTTGTCGCCGGTGCTGATCCGCTGCCCGCCGAGCTCGAAGCCGGTGACGGCGGTGCGCCGGAACGTCATGACCGGCGACCCCCAGCGCACGAACTCCTCGACCGCGGAGCCGATGCGGCCCTCGAAGTCGGCCATCAGCCACTCGCGCTGCTCGGGGAAGTCGGTGAGCGCTTTCAGCGTGTGGCTCGTCGTCTGGCGCGTGGTGTCGTTGCCCGCCACCGACAGCAGCACGAAGAACGCCGCGATCTCCTCGTCGGTGAGGCGCTCACCGTCCACCTCGGCCTGCACGAGGTTGGTCATGAGGTCTTCGTCCGGGTGCGCGCGCCGGTGCTCGGCCATCTCGAACGCCACCGCGTGCGGCGTCATCTGGGCTTCGAAGATCATTTCGATCGGGTCGCGACCGGCCAGGTACACCGGGTCGGCCCACGAGACCGACGCGTCGGCCGCGTGTGCCACTCGCTCGCGGTCGGCCTCCGGGATCCCGACCATGTCCGACAGCGTGCGGATCGGCAGCCGGCCCGAGCACTGCTTCACGAAATCCGCCCCGCTGCCCGCGGCCACGAGTTCACGCACGATGTCGCGCGCGTTCGCCTTGATCTGCTCCTCGATGCGGCGGACCTGCTTCGGCGTGAACGCGGCGCTCACGAGCTTGCGGATCTTCGTGTGCCTCGGCGGGTCCATCGCGAGGAACGACCGCGACGCCTCGAGCATCTCCTCCGGGATGTTCTCGAACATCACCCCCTGGCCCGAGACGAACACGTCGCTGCGGCGGCTCACCTCGACGATGGCGGCGTGGCGGACCACGGCCCAGTAGCCCGGGTCCTCGGGGTCCTCCAGCAGCGCGTCCTCGACCGGGCGGTGCCAGGACACTGGGGCGCGCCGCCCTCAACTCGGCGAAGGAACGCTCGCGGTCGGCCGCGCGGGTCGCCCAGAAGACCCGCGACGACAGGTCGATCTCGTCGTACTCGCGCTGCGGGGCCACGATCGCGGTCATGCGGGAATCTCCTGTCCCAGGTAGATGGACTTGAGCTGCTGGTAGGCGGCCAGCCCCTCCGGGCCGAGCTCACGCCCGACGCCACTGGCCTTCACGCCGCCGAACGGCGCGTTCACGTCGAGGTCGTAGAAGTTCACGCCGACGCTGCCGGCCTCCACTTCACCGCGTTGCGCGCCGCGACGACCGAGTGCGACGCGAACGACGACTGGCCGAACCAGCGGGCGGCGATCGCGGCGCCGCCGTCGTCGAGCACCGGCTGCTCACCGTCGGGGTCGTGCCCGGTGAGGTTGCGCGGGAAGAACGTCTCGCAGTACGCGGGGTGCCCCGCGAGGCAGTTGGCGCAGTGGCCGCAGGAGTCGAACGACAGCACGACGTGGTCACCCGGCACGAGGTCGGTCACGTCGGGACCGACTGCCTCCACGACACCCGAACCTTCGTGCCCGGTGATGATCGGCGGGGCGGCCAGGAACCCCGGCACGCGCGGCAGCAGGTCGGTGTGGCACAGACCGGCGCCCGCGATCCGCACGAGAACCTGGCCCGCGCGCGGGGCGGGCAGCTCGACGTCCTCGATGCGGTAGGGCCCGTCGGCGGCGCGCAGCACCGCGGCCTTGATCTGCATGGTCCCGCTCCTCGCTGAATCGGCGAGCTGCTGAATCGGTGAGGTGCACGGTCGGGATGGTTGGTCCTAAGTGGTCTGTCGTCAGCGGGTGAGCTCGCCCTTGACGAGCTTCCCGGTGGGGGTGTGCGGGAGGCTGTCGACGAACGTGAACCCCTTCGGCACCTTGTAGTGCGCGATGCGCTCGCGCAGGTAATCGCGCAGCTCTTCGCCGAGCCCGGGCCTGAGCGCACCCGCCGGTTCGACGAACGCCTGCACCGACTCACCCATCTCCGGGCCGGGTACGCCGACCACGGCGACGTCGAGCACCTTCGGGTGCAGGGTCAGTGCGTTCTCGATCTCCTGCGGGTAGATGTTCACACCGCCGGAGATGATCCTGAACGCCTTGCGGTCGGTGAGGAAGAGGTAACCGTCCTCGTCGACGTAGCCGATGTCGCCCGTGGTGGTCCACGTCGGGTGCTCCGGGTGCTGCGCCTCGGCGGTCCTGGCCGGGTCGTTGTGGTAGGAGAACGGCACGGTGTCACGTTCGAAGTAGACGGTGCCGAACTCCCCCGCCGGCAGCTCCTCGCTGTGCTCGCCGCAGATCCGGATGACGCCGATCCCGGCGCGTCCCACCGAGCCGGGCTCGGCCAGCCGCTGCTCGCTGTCGATGAACGTGATGCCGCTGCCCTCGGTGGACGAGTAGTACTCGTGCAGGATCGGGCCCCACCAGTCGATCATGGCGCGCTTGACGTCGACCGGGCACGGCGCCGCCGCGTGCACCGCCACGCGCTGGCTCGACAGGTCGTACTCGGCGCGGGTTTCGCCGGGCAGCTTCAGCATGCGCACGAACATCGTCGGCACCCACTGGCTGTGCGTCACGCGGTGGGTCTCGATCGCGGAAAGCGCTTGCTCGGCGTCGAACTTCTCCATCAGCACCACCGTGCCGCCCAGCGCCTGCACGACTCCGCCGAAGCGCAACGGCGCCGCGTGGTACACCGGCGCGGGCGAGAGGTACACGGTGTCGGGCCCGAACCCGTACAGCGGACCGAAAGCCGCGGTGTACCCGTCACCGGGCTCGTCGACGCGGCGGTCCGCCAGCGGCGGCTTGATCCCCTTGGGCCTGCCGGTGGTGCCGGACGAGTAGAGCATGTCCACGCCGCGCGGCTGCTCCGGCAGCGGTTCGGGCGACGAACTCGCCAAAGCGTCCTCGTAGGACTCGTAGCCAGGCACGGATCCCCGGTATGCCAGGCGAATTCGCACGTTCTGGGTATCCGCGACTACCGCTTCGGCGACGTCGGCGAGGCCGGCCGACACGATCAGCACCTGGGCGCCGCAGTCGTCGACGACGTAGGCGACCTCGGCCGCCGCGAGGTGCCGGTTCACGGCCGTGACGTACAGGCCCGAGCGCAGCGCGGCCCAGTAGACCTCGAACACCTTCGGGTCGTTCGCCGAGAGCAACGCGATGTGGTCGCCGCGGCGCAGGCCCGCGTCGTGCAGGTGGCGCGCCAGCCGCGCCGACCGCTCCTCGAGCTGCCCGTACGTGAGCACCTCGCCGCCGGCCACGATCGCGGCGGGCTTGTCGGGGAACTGCTCGGCGTGGACACCGGGGTACATGGGCGCTCCTGGACGGGAACCGGACGGGCTTCGACCGGGCGCGCTGTACGCGCCCGAACCGGTCGGCTGTGACCTCGGGAGAGCTGTGTAGCGTTCGTCCACTGCAGCGTATGGTCCAGCTCACACCATGTCAAGACAGTCTGTCTAGAGTTGTTGTCCAGTACGAGCGCGCGCCGAGCCGGTAGGGTTGGGAGACAAGACGAGGAGGCCGGATGCCGTCGGTGACCCGCAAGCCGCAGACCGCTCGCAAGCAGCAGCGCCGGGAGTCGCTCGGCCGCCAATTGCTGGAGGCCACCGAGCGCCTCATGGGCGAGGGGCTCACGTTCACCGAGCTGAGCGTCGACCGGCTGGCGTCCGAAGCCGGCGTCTCGCGCGCCACGTTCTACGTCTACTTCGAGGACAAGGGCCAGCTGCTGCGGCTGTTCGCGCAGCACGTGTTCGCCGACCTCACCGAGGCCGCGCGGAGCTGGTGGGACGCGGCGGACGCGCGCGACCCCGAGGACCTGCGCGCGTCGATCACGGAGATCATCGCGCGCTACCGCCGCCACCGCTCGGTGCTCTACGCCGTGATCGAGATGGCCGCCTACGACGCCGAGGTCGACGAGCTCTACCGCGGCATCATGGAGGGCATCGTCGACGCCATCGCCGCGATCATCGAACGCGGGCAGGCCGCGGGCACGATCACCCCGATGCCGGTGCGCCCCACGGCTTCCGCACTCACCTGGATGGTGGAACGCACTTGCCACCAGACGCTGCGCTTCACCGCGGCGTCGGAGGACTGGGCGCTGGCCGACTCGATGACCGAGGTCATCTGGCGCACGCTCTACCTGGAGCCGGCGCCGCGCCCCTGATGCGTCAGCGCTTGCGCTGAGCCCTCGACCGGCGGGGCTCCTTCGCGTCAACCGTGTGCAGGGCGAGTTCCACGTAACGGCCGGCGAGTTCCTCGGGCCGCAGCGGGCCGCCGGGCTGGTACCAGCGCGCGATCGACTGGCACATGCCCAGCAGGGCCCGCACCGTCTCGTCGCGGTGCGTCACCGTGAACACGCCTTCGCGCACCCCTTCTTCGAGGACGGCGGTCAGCACCGTCTCGATCTCCTTGCGCCGGGCGGCGTAGCGCTTGCGGCTCTCCGGCGAGAGGTGCCGTAGCTCCGGATCCAGCGCGGCCAGGCGCGTGCGGTGCGTCATGTGCAGCACCACGGCCTCGATCACGTTCGAGAGTTTGTCGCGCGGAGTCGCGGCGTCGGCGGCCGCGGCGACGACGCGCCGGACCGCCTCCCCCGTGCCGAGGTCGAGCAGCGCGGCGAACGCGCCTTCCTTGCTCTCGTGGTGGTAGTACAGCGAGGGCACGGTCTGCCCGACCCGCCGGACGATGTCGCGCACGCTCGTGCCGTGGAAACCGTGCTCGTAGAACGCGTCGAGGGCGGCGGCGAGCAACGGCGTCAGCTCCAGCTCGTCGTACCGCCGCCACTCTCCGCCGGCCCCGGAGCCGGCGGGCTCCTCAGCAGCCGGGGCCACCGCCGTCCGCGCACGCGCCATGATCCACCCATCGAGTCCGCAACGTTGTCCGCCGAGTCTAGGCTCAGCGCGGGGCCATGCGGATCGCGCCGTCGAGCCGGATGGTCTCGCCGTTGAGCATCGGGTTCTCCACGATGTGGCAGGCCAGCGCCGCGTATTCCGCGGGGTCGCCCAGCCGCGCAGGGTGCGGCACCTGGGCACCCAGCGACTCGACGGCCTCGTCCGGCAGCATCGCGAACAGCGGCGTGTGGAACAGGCCCGGCGCGATCGTCATCACGCGGATCTTCAGGCTCGCCAGGTCACGCGCGATCGGCAGGGTCATGCCGACGATCCCGCCCTTCGACGCCGAGTAGGCCGCCTGCCCGACCTGGCCGTCGAAGGCCGCCACCGAGGCGGTGTTGACCACCACACCGCGCTCCTCCCCCACCGCGCCGGTCTGCGCGATGCGCTCAGCGGCGAGGCGGATCACGTTGAACGTGCCGATGAGGTTGACCGACACCACCTTCGTGAACGCCGCCAGCGGGAACGCGCCGTTCTTGCCCACGGTCTTGATCGCGTTGCCGATGCCGGCGCAGTTGACCACGATCCGCAGGTCGCCCAGCGACGCGGCGGTGTCGACGGCAGCCCGCACCGCGTCCTCATCGGTCACGTCGGCCGGGGCGAACAGCCCGTCGAGCTCTTCGGCGATCGCGGCACCGTCCGAAGTGGGCAGATCGACCACGACCACCTTCGCGCCGCGCTCGTGCAGCTCCCGCGCGGTGGCCAGGCCCAGCCCCGACGCACCGCCGGTGACCAGCGCGACCGCGTTCGTGATGTCCATCCGAAATCCTCCTCGTCGTTCGGCTCGGCGCCGTGACCGTAGCTTAGCGATCGTTAGATATGCAGTGACCCATCTCTCGCCGGTGGGCTTGACATCGGCAAGCGCACTTAGCGATCGTTAGATAACTCAGACGGCGCCCGGGGAGCCCTGCCTCGACCAGTGCGTGCTGGGAGCGCAACGCCGGCTCACTGTCCGCAGCGGACGCCGCGAAGTGACCACCGTTTCCCACGAGAAAGCAGACGACACATGGGTTTGCGCACGGCGAAGGAGTACCGGGGTGGGTTGCGCGACGGCCGCCGCGTGGTCTGCCGCGGGCAGCGGATCGACAGCGCGGCCGACCACCCGGAGCTGACGCCGGCCGTCGACCACTCGGCGAACTGCTACGACATCGCGCGGTCGCAGCCGGAGCTGGCGGTAGCCGGCGGCGCCGAACCGTACTCGGCGTTCTACCGCGTGCCGCGCTCGGCCGAAGAGCTGCGAGCGCGCGGCGAGCTGATCGAGGCCGTTTCGCGGCTGGGCGGTGGGATCATCGTGCTGAAGGAGGTGGGCAGCGACGCGATGTTCGCGCTGCTGCGCACGCTCGAAGGCGAGGAGCTGGCACGCGCCGAGGCGTTCCACGAGCGCGTGTGCCGCGACGATCTGGCGCTCGCCGTCGCGCAGACGGACGCGAAGGGTGACCGCGCGCTCGCGCCGCACCAGCAGGAAGATCCGGACCTGTACCTGCGAATCGTCGACGAGGACGCCGGCTCGATCACCGTGCGCGGCGCGAAGCGCCACACCTCGCACTCGGCGAACGCCGACGAACTCGTCGTGCTGCCGACGCGCGCGATGGGCCCGCACGACGCGGACTACGCGGTGTCCTTCGCGATCCCCGTGGACACGCCCGGGGCTGAGCATCTACGTGTCGCCCTGCCTCGCGGGCGAGCGCGACCCGTTCGACTTCCCGCTTTCGTCGCAGCACAAGATGCTCGAAAGCCTCACGGTCTTCGACGACGTGCGCGTGCCGAAGGACCGCGTGTTCCTCAACCGGCGGCCCGAGCTCGCCGGACCGCCGGCCGTCGCGTTCGTGGACTACCCACCGGTTCACGGCGATCGACTACAAGCTGCCGCTGCTCGATCTTCTCGTCGGCTCGGCGGTCGCTGATCGCGGAGTACAACGGGATCGCCCGCGCCGGCCATGTGAAGGACAAGATCGCGCAGCTCATCGCCTACGCCGAAACCGTGCGCGGGCTGGCCGAACTGGCGGCGCTGCGGTCGCGCCCGGGAGAGCACGGCATCCAGCAGCCCGACCCCGTCGCGGTGAACACGGCGAAGTACAGCTTCGCGCACGGGTTCCACGACGCAGCGGCGAAGCTGATCGATCTGGCGGGCGGCCTGCTCGCGACCGGCCCGGGTGGCGAGGACTGGGCGAACCCGGAAATCCGGGCGGTGCTGGAGCAGCACTACGCGGCTGCGGTGCCGGCCGAGCCGCGGCTGCGGTTGCTGAACCTGATCGCCGGCCTCACCGCCCGCGACTACGGTGGCTACCAGGCCGTGCTTGCCACGCACGCGGAAGGGTCACTGGAGGCGGAGAAGCTGCAGATCGCCCGCACCTACGACCCGGCGCGCGCCCGGGCGTACGCCAGCCGGCACGCCGGACTCGCCTGACCCACACCCCACTCGCCGAGGAGGACCCCGACCGTGTCCACTGAACCGCCGGTGCGGATCGACCACGACGGTGCCGCGCTGCGCATCACCTTCGACCGGCCCGACCAGCTCAACGCCCTGACCACCGCGATGGTCACCCGCGCGGCCGACGCCGTCGAGGCGGCCGTGACCGACGCCGGCGTCCGCGTCGTCGTGCTGACGGGCGCCGGGCGCGCCTTCTGCGCCGGCGCCGATCTGGCCGGTCGCGACCTCGAAGCCGACCCGGACACCGGCACGATCGACGCGGCCAACCGGCTCACCGGGCTGCTGCGCGCGATCCCGAAACCGGTGCTGGCTGCGGTGAACGGGCCCGCGGTCGGCGTCGGGTGCTCGTTCGCGCTGGCCGCGGACCTCACCGTCGCCCGTGAGTCGGCCTACTTCCTGCTGGCGTTCGCGAACGTCGGTCTGATGCCGGACGGCGGGTCCACCGCGCTGGTGCCGGCCGCGGTCGGCCGCGCGCGGGCCGCCCGGATGGCGTTGCTCGCCGAGCGCGTGCCGGCGCCGCAGGCCCTCGACTGGGGCCTGATCTCGCACGTCGTGCCGGACGACGAGTTCGACGCCGAGATCAGCCGGCTCACGACCAAGCTGGCCGAGGGCCCGACCGCCGCGTACGCGCAGACGAAACGGGCCTTGGCGGCCGCGTCGCTCGCTCAACTGGACGGCGCGTTCGCCGTGGAGCGCGAAGGCCAGTCCGCGCTGTTCGGCACAAAGGACTTCGCCGAGGGCGTGGCCGCGTTCCGGGCGAAGCGCCGCCCGGAGTTCCGCGGCGAGTGACGGACCGGGCCGGCGTCAGCCCTGCCGCTCGTAGGGCAGCTTCTCCCCCGCTTCCACGGCGAACGGGAGCCGGTTGCCCTCGGGCGGGAGCGGGCACGTCGCGAAGTCGATGAACGCGCACGGCAGGTTCACGGCGCGCGTGAAGTCCAAGCGGACGCGCCCCTGGTCGTCGGGTTTGCCCAGCTGCAGCGAGCGGTTGGCGGCGTAGGTGGTGACCCCGCTGGTGGCGTCGGCGAACAGCACCATCAGCGCGCCGTCGGGCTTGCCGAACACGGTCAGCGTGTGCTCGGTGCCGTCGTGGGTGAACCGGACGACACCGGGCGCGGTGTACACGTGCGACAGTCCTTCGACCACCGCACCGACCGTGACCGGCCGCGGCTCGGCGAACGGTTCGAACCGGCCTTCGAGCGACCACCGCTCCTTGGGGGCATACGCCGGGATTCCCCGGAAGTTCTTCAGCACGGGCGCCTCCGGGTCGTGCACGCGCAGCAGGTAGCCGGTCCGCCGCGCCACCTCGATCTCCACCGCTCCGGCGACGACGCGCACCGTCGGCCCGCTGTTGACCAGCTCGAACCGCCGGACGCCGGTGACGGGTTCACCCTCGTACTCGAGGTCGGCCCCGGTCGGGTCCACGTACGCGGCTTCCGCGTCCTGCCACCACTTCCCGGGCACGCCCGGGTACTCCCTCGGCTGCTCGTCCAGCCAGTCGAGGGAGACGATCGCCAGCCAGCCGTGGGGTGCGGCCAGCTCCTTTTCGCGGTCGGCCTTCCAGTCTTCCCAGGCCCGGGTGAAGTCCTGCGTGGTCGCCGTCATGCCCGTCCTTCCGTCGCGAAGCCCTTCTCCCTTGGTCAACGCCGCGGCGCGGATGATGTTTCCCGCGTCCCACGATCCGAATGCAACACAGTCGTGAGGAAGTTTCCGGTGCCCTGGGCGCCCTGCCCGCAGTACCATGCGCCTTCTCTGGGGAGGGGCGCGCAATGGGGGAAACCGCCACCGAGACCACCGCGCGAAGAACGCCGTTCGCGAGCGGCGGGGTCGCCGTCGTGGCACTCGCGCAAGCCGTGGTGCTCACGGTGCTGTCCGAGGCCTACGGCTTCCACCGCGACGAGTTCTACTACCTCGCGGCCGGCAAACGCCTGGCCTGGGGCTACGTCGACCAGCCGCCGCTGACACCCGTGCTGGCGCGGCTCGCGACCAGCCTGTTCGGCGAAACGCCGGCCGGCCTGCGGGTGGTCGCGACGGCGGCCGGGGTGGCGACCGTGGTGGTGCTGGCGCTCGTCGCACGGGAGCTCGACGCCGGATACGCGGCGCAGGTCGTGACTTCCGTGGTGACCGCGCTGTCCGGCTACGTCCTCGTGGTCTCGCACCTGCTGTCGACGACCACGATCGACATGCTGGTCTGGTCGGTCCTGGGCCTGTTCGCGATCAAGCTCCTGCGCTCCGGCGACAACCGGTGGTGGCTCGCCGTCGGCGCGACCACCGGCGTCGCACTGTTGAACAAGTGGCTGGTGCCGCTGCTGCTCGCCGCGCTCGGGATCGCCGTCCTCATCGCGGGCCCGCGGCGGATCTTCCGCACCTGGTGGCTGTTCGCGGGGGTCGCGCTCGCGCTGGCGCTGGTGTCGCCGGTGCTCGGCTGGGAGGCGCGCCACGGCTTCCCGATGTTCACCGTCGCCGGCGGGATCAGCGACGACGACGGCACGGCGAACCGGCTGACGTTCGTGCCGCTGCAGCTCGTGTACCTCTCGCCGGTGCTGGTGCCGGTGTGGCTGGCCGGGATCGTGCGGCTGTGGAAGACGCCGCGGCTGCGCGCCATCGCCCTCGCCTACCCCGTCCTGTGCGTGCTCCTGCTCCTCGCCGGCGGCAAGCCGTACTACTCGCTGCCGCTGCTGATGGTGCTCACCGCCGCGGGGGTGCAGCCCGCGCTCGACTGGTTCGCGCGCCGCCGCGCGCGGCGGTGGTGGCTCGTGGCCGCGGCCCTCGGCGCGATCGTCTCGCTGGCGATCGGGTTGCCGATCCTGCCCACGGCGGCGCTCGGCCCCGTGCTCGTGCTCAACAAGGAGCAGGGCGAGCAGGTCGGCTGGCCGGGGTTCGTCACGACCGTCGCCGGCGTGTGGCGACAGATCCCCGGCGACGACCGGGCCGACGCCGTCATCTTCACCAGCAACTACGGCGAAGCCGGCGCCGTCGAGCACTTCGGCGCGGGCTCCGGCCTGCCCGCGCCGTACTCCGGCCACATGTCCTACGCCGACTGGGGCCCGCCGCCCGACCGGCTCGACGGCCCCGTGGTGCTGGTCGGCGAGTTCGACCGGCCGGCCCGCGCGTTCACCGGCTGCCGCGTGGTCGCAACGCAGGACACCGGCGCCGACAACGACGAGCAGGGCACACCCGTCTCCCTTTGCACCGGCACCACCGCGCCGTGGTCGGTGCTCTGGCCGAGCCTCCGCCACTTCTACTGACCAGGTCGGTAGGGTCACCGCGTGACCGAACAGGCCGTGGAGATCTACACCGACGGAGCGTGCAGCGGCAACCCCGGCCCCGGCGGCTGGGGCGCCTTCCTGCGCTACGGCCGCCACGAGCGCGAGCTCTACGGCGGCGAGAAGACGGTGACCACCAACAACCGCATGGAGCTGATGGCGCCGATCCAGGCACTGGAGAGCCTCAAGCGCCCGTCGGTCGTGAAGATCTACACCGACAGCACCTACGTGCGCAACGGCGTCACGCAATGGCTGCCGCGCTGGAAGAAGAACGGCTGGCAGACCCAGGCGAAGCAGCCGGTGAAAAACGCGGACCTGTGGCAGCGCCTCGACGCCGCCGGCGAGCGCCACGAGGTCGAGTGGCTGTGGGTCAAGGGCCACGCCGGACTGCCCGAGAACGAGCGCGCCGACCGGCTGGCCGTGAAGGGCGCGCAGGAAGCCGCGCAGTCCGGGGTCAAACGTGCCCGCGGCTGACCGCTGTCCCTGCGGACTGCCCCAGCCCTACGCCGAGTGCTGCGGCCGCTTCCACGAGGGCCGCCAGAGCGCGCCCACCGCCGAGCTGCTCATGCGCTCGCGCTACAGCGCCTTCGCCGTCGGGAACCCCGAGTACCTGCTCGGCACCTGGCACCCCGACACGCGCCCGAAGCGGCTGCGCCTCGAGGCCGGGCAGGAGTGGACCGGCCTCGAGATCCTCGGCGGTACCGGCGGCGGGCTGCTGCAGAACGAGGGCACCGTCGAGTTCCGCGCGCACTACAGCTACCGCGGCCACGCCGACACGCTGCAGGAGAACAGCCGCTTCGTGCGCGAAGGCGGCAAGTGGTTCTACGTCAGCGCCCTCTGACCGGACCTCAGAGCGAGTCCCAGAGCCGGCGTTGCCCGGCGTCCGGATCGGACACGGTGGTGCTCACGTCGTCGAACAGGCGCGTGATCCGCTCGACCGGTTCGTAGGGCGCCCAGCCCGGGTCGCCGGTCGTCACGAACCGCACCCACGTGTCGAACATCTGCGTCGCCATCGCCTGCAGCCGGGCGGGGTCCGGCTTGGCCAGTGCGAAGAGGAACCGCCAGTTCTTGTTGCCGATGTCGTCGAAGACCAGCGGCAGGTCGAGCCCGTGGACGGCACCGAGACCGCGCCCGCGCGGCGCGATCCGCCAGTCGAGGCGGTACATCCACGCGGTGCCGCCCGCGGCGTGCTGCGTCTCGGCCAGCCGGATCGCGGGCAGCCACCAGTCGCCGGCCGTCCGCACGCGGTTGCGCAGCTGGTCTTCGGGCCACTCCGGCAGCAGCGCCCGGTAGGCCGAAACGCCCTTCTCGATGCGCTCCTCGTCCAGCATGGTCGAGCCAGTACCGAGCAGCTTGGCGCTGCCGCTCTGCAGCCACGAGAACAGGTCCTGCTCGTCGGCCGTCGTCCCGGTGAGCAGCCGGACGTCGCGCGCGGAGCCTGCGGCCACGGCGTTGCCGGGAACGCGCGGCAGCAGGTCGTCGTCGACGACGACGCGGTAGGTCACGAGCGTGCCGGAGGCGGCCGCGACGCGTTGCTGCGCCTCGAGGATCCGCATCACCGGCAGCGTCGCGAGCTCCGCCGGCGCCACGCCGAGGTCGGCGAGCACCGCACCGGCCACGGCCTCGCTCTCGGCGGGTGTGTGCACGACCGAGCCCACCCCTGTGCCGCTCTGCACGATCGCCTGGCGGAACAATCCGCGCGCTCGCGGCACCGCGAGGATCGTGCCCACCGTGCGCCCGCCGTTCGACTGCCCGGCCAGCGTCACCCGATCCGGATCGCCGCCGAACGCGGCCACGTTGGCCCGCACCCACTCCAGCGCGAGCACCTGGTCGTGCAGCGAGAGGTTGCCGTCGGAGACGCCCGGCAGCCGCAGCATCCCGAGCACGCCGAGGCGGTACCCGACGGTGACCACCACGACCCCGCGCCGCGCGTACGCCGACGCGTCGAACTGGTGCGGCGAGCCCAGCACTCCGCCGCCGCCGTGGATCCACACCAGCACCGGGTACCGACCGGGGGCGGCAGGCGCGTACACGTTGACGTACAAGCAGTCCTCGTCGCCGGTGAACCCGCGCCCGGTGACCTCCGGCTGCGGAGCGCGCGCCGCGAACCGCGTCGCCTCGCGGACGCCGGTCCAATGCGAAACCGGCTGCGGCGGGCGGAAGCGCAGCGCGCCCACCGGCGGTTCGGCGTAGGGCACGCCGAGGAACAACGCCACTGCGCCACGGACTTCGCCACGCACCGCACCGGCCTGGATCTGCACCGTCGTCACGCGGGCAACCCTAGTGACCGGGCCGGGCCCGGTGTGGTGTCCCGCGAGCACGCGCGGACGCGTCCGGGTGATGATTACCCTCGTGCACATCGCGGCGGAGTTGGTGGCCCTGGTCGTGACGGTTCTCCTCGTCACGGTCATCGCGCGGCGTCTGGACTGGTCGGCGCCCCTGTGTCTGGTCGCCGTGGGAGTCGCGGCGTCGTTCGTCCCCGGCTTGCCGGACTACCAGCTCGACCCCGAGGTCGTGCTGATCGGGCTGCTGCCCCCACTGCTGTACTCGGCGTCGATCCAGAC
This sequence comes from Amycolatopsis sp. FDAARGOS 1241, assembly GCF_016889705.1. NCBI lineage: Bacteria > Bacillati > Actinomycetota > Actinomycetes > Pseudonocardiales > Pseudonocardiaceae > Amycolatopsis > Amycolatopsis sp. FDAARGOS 1241. The sequence goes on along the minus strand of NZ_CP069526.1, from coordinate 2,943,564 downwards.
GTCGCTGGTCGCGTTCCGCAAGCTGCGCGGGCCGATCGCGACGCTGTCGGTGGGCCTGGTCGTGTTCACCGCGCTCGGGGTCGGCGCGGTCGCGTGGGCCGTGATCCCCGGGCTGCCGCTGGCCGCGGCGATCGCGCTCGGCGCGGTGGTCGCGCCGCCGGACGCGGTGGCGGCGAGCGTGGTCGCGCGCCGGGTCGGCATGCCCCGCAAGCTCGTGCGGCTGCTGGAGGGCGAGAGCCTGTTCAACGATGCGGCCGCGCTCGTCACGCTGCGGACCGCCATCGCGGCGCTGGCCGGCGCGGTCAGCATGTGGCAGGTCGGGTTCGACTTCGTGCTCGCCGCGATCGGCGGGATCGTGGTCGGGCTCGCGATCGGCCTGCTCGCGACCGTGTTGCGCAAGCGGCTCGAGGAGCCCGTGACGGACACCGCGCTGTCGTTCGTCGTGCCGTTCGTGGCCTACCTCGTGGCCGAGGAGCTGCACGGTTCCGGGGTGCTCGCCGTGGTCGTCTGCGGGCTCATGCTGGGCCACGAGTCGCCGCGCATCCTCTCGGGCTCGACGCGGCTGGCTTCGCGGCTCAACTGGCAGACCGTGCAGTTCCTGCTCGAGAACCTGGTCTTCCTGCTGATCGGCCTACAGCTGCGCGGGATCATCACGGAGGTCGGCAAGTCCGGGCTGTCGGTGGGGGCGCTCGTGGGCATCTGCGCCGCGGTGCTCGGCGCGACGATCCTCACGCGTGTGCTGTGGCTGCTGGGCATCGGCGTCTACAAACGCATCACCGCCCGCTTCACCACGAAGGCGAAGATCTGGCCGTGGCGCTACTCGACCGTGATCGCGTGGGCGGGGATGCGGGGGGTGGTCACGCTCGCCGCGGCGTTCGTGCTGCCGGCCGACACCCCGCAGCGCGCTGTGCTGGTGCTGGCGGCGTTCACGGTCGTGGCCGGCACGCTCGTGGTGCAGGGCATGACGCTGCCGACCCTCATCCGACGGCTGCGCCTGCCGCGCCCCGACCCCGCCGAGGACGCGCTGCAGGAAGCCGCGGTGGTCAACGACATGACCAACGCCGCGCTCGCGAGGCTCGACGAGATCACCACCCCGGACGACCCGCCGGACGTCGTCGAGCGCCTGCGCGATCGCCTGCAGTACCGCGCCGATTCCGCGTGGGAACAGCTCGGCCGCCAGAGCGCGCTCGCCGAAACCCCGAGCGACGCGTACCGGCGCCTGCGGTTGCAGCTGCTGGAGGTCGACCGCGAGCAGTTCCTGCTGGCCCGCGACAACGGCATGGCCGACGACACGGTGCTGCGGCGCGTGCTGGCGCACCTCGACATCGAGGAGTCACTGCTCGACCGCACCGAGGAGGAAGCGCCGGTCGTGGAGCGGGAGCTGAGCACACCGGCCGTCACGGCGCGCTCGTGCAAGCACCTCGCGCACCCGTGGCGGGACGTCGACCCGAGCTCGCAGGACGTCTGCGCGGCGTGCATCGCGGAAGGCACCACCTGGGTGCACCTGCGCATGTGCCTCAAGTGCGGCAACGTCGCGTGCTGCGACTCGTCGCCGCGCAAGCACGCGACGCGCCACTTCCACGACGAGCGCCACCCCGTGATGCGCAGCTTCGAACCCGGTGAAACGTGGCGCTGGTGCTTCGTGGACAAGCAATTGGGCTGAGCCCCCTCGCCCGGCTAGGGTCGGCGGCATGAGCACGCCCGAGCAGGAAGTCGAGTACCGCCAGCACCGTTTCAGCCCACCGCCCGGAGCCACCGAGATCTTCCTGGTGCGCCACGGCGAATCCGCGCCCGCCCGTGCCAGCGCGCCGTTCGACCTCGTCGCCGGCCAGGCCGATCCCGACCTCGCGCCCGACGGCCGCGATCACGCCGCGCGCGTGGGCGAGCGGCTCGCGGGTGAGCGCATCGACGCCCTCTACGTCACCACCCTGCGCCGCACGGTGCAGACGGCCGCGCCGCTCGCGGAGAAACTCGGCCTCACCCCGACCGTCGAGCCGGACCTGCGCGAGATCAACCTCGGCGAGTGGGAGAACGGCCTCTTCCGCCAGCACACGACCGAAGGCCACCCGATCGTCGACCGGCTGTGGGAAGAGCAGCGCTGGGAGGTCATCCCCGGTGCGGAGTCCGACGAGGCGTTCGGCCGGCGCGTGCGCGCGGCGATCACCCGTATCGCGGAGGCGAACCCGGACCGGCGCGTGGCGGTGTTCACCCACGGCGGCGTGATCGGCGAGGTGCTCGCCCAGGCGAGCCGCGCCGTCGACCGCTTCGCGTTCCTGGGCGCCGACAACGGTTCCGTGTCCCACCTCGTGGTGCTCGGCGACCGCTGGATCGTGCGGCGGTTCAACGACACCGCTCACCTGGCCGCGCCGCTCGGCTGACGCCTCGGCGTCCACGTGAACACCCGGCGCCGGCGCACCTGCTCGTCGCGGCGGATGAACCCCGCCGCGACGAGCTGGACGGTCGTCAGCACCGCGATCGCTTCCGCCGCCAGCAGCCCGATCAGCACCAGCGCCTGCGCGACGCCGGCTTGGATCGGGCCGGCACCACCCAGCAGCAGACCGACGTAGGCACCCGGCAGCGTCACCAGGCCGACCGTGCGCGTCTGGTCGAGCGCCGGGATCAGCGCCTGCCCGGCCGACGGGCGGCAGATCTCGAGCGCCGCCAGCCGCGGCAGGAATCCCAGCGCCAGCGCGGCTTCGTACTCGCCGTGGCGCTGCACCAGCTCGTCGAGCGCCCGGCGCGCGGCCAGCGAGGTGGCCGTCATCGTCCCGCCGATCACGATCCCGGCGATCGGCACCACCGTGATCGGCCGCGGCGGCACCACGCCCGACAGCAGCACCAGCGCGAGCACCGGTGCCACCCCCGCCGCGAGCGCCAGCGCCACCCAGCCCAGCCGCCGCGGCACGCCGATCCGCGCCGCCGCCGTGACGGCCGCGATGCCGAACATCAGCAGCACGAACAGCCCGGTCAACCACCCGGATCGCAGGATCACCGTGATCACCAGCGACACCAGAGCCAGCTGGCCCACCGCCCGCACCGCGGCCCACACCACGGCGCGGCCCTGCCCCAGCTCCCCGAACCTCATCACCGCGGCGCCCGCCAGCGTCAGCAACGCCAGGACGACGACCAGCGCGGGCCCGAATTCGATCGCACCGTTCACGCTGCGATCCTGCCTCAGGTCCGGCCGCCGCGGAGGTGCGCGCTGTGTGGCTGCGGCGGACACGCTGAGGGCAGTCGGGACCAGGTGGCTGACGAGCGCCGCCCCGGTCGATGCGGCGCTGAGGTGAGCGAGCACCGACGACGTCAGGCGGGCTTCCCGGCGGAGGCGCCGGCGCGCTGTCCAGGCAGGGTCAGCTCCGGCGGAAATGCCGTCGGGTCAAGCGCGGGTCAGGCGCTGCAGCTGAGCTGCGCGCCCTCCCGCGAGACCGACTTCTCCGCGACCACCGCGCCGTCCACGGTGATGCGGCAGGTCAGGTCGCCGGCGGCGGCGCTCTGGGCGGCCAGGCTGGCGAACTCGGCCTCGCTCGCGGGCGCGGTGCGCGTGACCGTCACCGACCACGGGGTCGTGACCGCGGCCTGCTGTTCGAGCCCCGAGTCGGCGCCGACGTAGGTGAGATTGCGGGCGCCCGCGGCGCCGAAGAGCGAGTAGACGATGGTGCGGGTGACGTCCTGGACGGCCGCGGGCTCGGCGGGCGCGACCTCGGCCGGGGCCGGGGCCGGGGCCGGTGCGGCAGGGTCACCGGCCCCGGGGGCCGCCTTGGGCATGACGTACGCGGCCACCGCGAGCGCGACGGCGACGACGCCGACCACGACCACCACACTGCCGAGCGGCTTGAGCCGGCCCGGCCGCGGTGCCGGCGGAGTCGTGGCAGGAACACCCATGGAGAGGTCTTCTCTCGTTCGAGCGCACTTCCATCGAGTACGACATCAGGGTTCTCGCCCCAACGTCACGCGGCGTTAGCCAATCCGAAAAAATTGATGAAACTTCACCCTTTCGGGCGGCCCAGTGGACCGCTCACCGGGTGTGGTCACCACGCACGATGCCGATAACACCGTTGCGATACGCGGTCACGGAGAGTCATCTCGGGTCTCAGTCGACGAGCCCTTGCTCGGCCAGCAGCCGCAGGACCCGCTGCCCGGCGGGCGGGCACGCAGCGCCATCACCGCTGCCGAGCCACGCGGCTTCGGCGATCTCTGCCGACGCCACCGGTTCGCCCCTGTGTTCGGCCATGTAGCAGGTCACGCGGACGCGGCGGCCGTCGGCGAACCCGTCGGCCCGCTCGTCGAGCAGCGCGAGGAAAGCTCAGCGGGTCGAGTTCGACGCCCAGCTCCTCGCGGATCTCCCGGCACAGACCGGCGACGTCGCTCTCCCCGGGCTCGCGCCTGCCGCCCGGCAAGGAGAACTTCTCCTTGCCCCGCGTGCGCACCGACAGCAGCCGCCGGTCGCGGATGTGGACCCAGGCCAGTGCGTCGATCGGCGTCATGACTCGCGTTCTGTCGTACCGGGCGGGGACAATCGGGGCGTGTACTCGGAGATGACGGCACCCGAGCCGGTGCGCGCCGTCGTCCGCTGCCTGTGGGAGTCGGTCGAGGCGGGCCCGAAGCGGATCGTGCCCGACGGCTGCGTCGACCTCGTCGCGGGAGACGGCGAGGTGTTCGTCGCGGGGCCGGACACCGGGCCGTGGTCGTCGGTCAGCACGCCGGGCGCGGCTCTGCGCGGTCTCCGCTTCCACCCGGGCGCGGCACCGCCCGTCCTCGGCGTGGCTGCCGACGAACTGCGCGACCGCCGCATCCCGCTCGCGGACCTGTGGGGCCACCGCGGCGCGCTCCTCGCCGACGCGGTGCTCGGCGGGCGGCGCACCCTCGCCGACGTCGTGCGCGAGCAGCCCGCCGAACCGGACGAAGCGGTCGCCGAACTGCTGGCTTACCTGCGAGAGGCCCCGGCGCGCGTGGGCGCTCCGGCGTCGGCCGTCGGCGAACGCCAGCTGCGGCGGCGGTTCACGGTGGCCGTCGGCTACGGACCGGCGACCTACCTGCGCGTGCTGCGGTTCCAGCGAGCCATCGGCCTCGCCCGGCGAACGCCCGGGCTGGCCGAGCTCGCCGCGCGCGCCGGGTACGCCGACCAGGCCCACCTCAGCCGCGAGTGCCGCACGCTCACCGGCCTCACGCCAAGCGCGTTCTTCTCCTGAATCGCCGACCGGGCGCCGGCAACCGCGGTCACCCCTCGTGATCCGCCGCCCGCTGCTGCTGTCCGGCCAGGAAGTGCGCGACGTCCACCGTCGCCGGGTACAGCGCGCGATAGCGGGCGTAGAACTCGTCGTACACGTCGGCGCGCGCCGGATCCGGGCGGACGACCTCGGCGATCGGGTTCCAGGCGCCGATGTCCGGTGCCATACCCACGGCGATCGCGGCCAGGAGCGCGTCGCCGAACGCCGCGCCGATCGTCTCGGTCGGCACGTGCTGGTCGGCGCGCGTCACGTCGCTGACGATCTGCGTCCACACGCGACCCTGCGTGCCGCCGCCGACCGCCACAAGTCGGCGGCCTTCGGCCGGGCCCATCGTCTCGAGGTTGTGGCGCACGCCGTAGGCCGTGCCTTCGAGCGCCGCCCGGTAGAGGTCGGCTTTGCCGTGGGAGATCGTCAGCCCGGCGAGCACACCGCGCGCGGCCGGGTCCGGCACGGGCGTCCGTTCGCCCGCGAAGTACGGCAGCATCAGCAGCCCGCGGCTCCCGGCCGGCACGTCGCCCGCCGCGGCCACGAGGTCGGCGAACTCGCCACCGACGAGCTCGCGCAGCCAGTCGGTGATCGCCCCCGACGTCGCCATTCCCGCGGCCAGCGAGTACGTGCCCGGGAACGCGCCGTTGGTGGCCCACAGGCCCGGCACCGGCCGCGGGCGCGCCACGGTCTGGATCAGGAACATCGTGGTGCCGTACATGACCATCGTGTCACCGGGCGCCCGCACGCCCGCGCTCGCGGCTTCGGCCCAGGCGTCGACCGTGCCGCACGTGACGGGAAGTCCTTGCGGCAGACCGGTTTCCGCGGCCGCGGCCGCGGTCACGGTACCGGCGACCTCCGTCGGCCACGCGAGCCGCGGCAGCGTGACGCGAGGAGCCACGAGGCGCGCCCAATCCTCGGCCCACGTCCCGGCCCGCAGGTCGTACATCGGGTCGCACTGGCTCGCCGAGTGGTGGTCGAGCACGTACTCGCCGGTCAGCCGAAGCGCGAGGTACGAGCTCGCCATGAGGAACAGTTCGGCACGCTGGGCAACCTCCGGTTCGTGGCGGTACAGCCAGCGCCACTTGGGTCCGACCGCCTGGCTGGACAGCGCGCTGCCGGATCGTTCCACAATGGACTCTTCGCCGAGTTCCCCGGTCAGCTCGGTGATCTCCGCGCTCGCACGCGTGTCGACGCCGTAGAGGATCGCGGGCCGCAGGGGCCGGCCGGCGGCGTCGGCGGGCAGCAGCACGGGCCCGATGCCGCTCACGGCGAGCCCGGCGAGCGGCCGGTCGCCCGCCACGGCGGTGAGCTCGCGGACCAGCGCGGTGAAGCCGGCCCACCACACGTGCTCGGCGTCGTGCTCGAACCAGCCGGGCCGCGGCCGGGAGGTGGTGTGCGCGCGTCCGGCGCGCGCCAGTATCGTGCCGTCCGCACCGACGAGCACGCCCTTGGAGCTTGAGGTGCCGATGTCGGTGCCGACCAGCAGTCCCGGATCCACGAGTCTCCCCCGGCAAGCGGACGGTAAACGATTACTCGGGACGCTATTCTTCGGGTACGAAGGTGTCAAGCAAGCCTGGACGAGGAGGTCACGGTGGCCACCATCAGCGACGTCGCCGCGCGCGCCGGCGTCTCCACCGCGACGGTCTCCCGGGCCCTCAACGGCAAGTCCACAGTGGACCCTGAGCTCGCCGCGCGGGTTCTGGTGGCTGCCGAAGAACTCGGCTACCACCCCAACGGCCTGGCCCGGAATCTGCGCCGTCAGGAGACGGCGGTGCTGGCCCTGATCATCTCCGACGTCGAGAACCCGTTCTTCACCGCGATCGCGCGCGGGGTCGAGGACCTCGCGCAGGTTTCCGGGTACTCGGTGGTGCTGTGCAACTCCGACGAGAACGAGGACAAGGAGCGCCGCTACATCGACGTCGCGCTCCAGGAACGCGTCGCCGGCGTCGTGCTCTCGCCCACCGGCCGCTCCACGAACGTCGACCGCCTGCGCCGGCAGGGCACGCCCGTCGTCGCGGTCGACCGGCCGCTCACCGGCCCGGACGGCGACCAGGTCCTCGTCGACACCCGCCGCGGCGCCCGCGGCGCGACCCGCCACCTCATCGCCGAGGGCTACCGGCGCATCGGCTGCCTGTCCGGCCCCGCCGGCGTCCGCACGGCCGACGACCGGCTCGCGGGGTACCTCGACGCCGTCGGCGAGGAGAATGCCGTGTTCCGCCGCACCGGCTACCGCGCCGAAGGGGCGCGCGTGGCCGCCATGGAGCTGCTCGACCTGCCGGAACCACCCGACGCGCTGCTGGTCGCCAACAGCACGATGACCATCGGCGTCCTGGAAGCCCTGTCGGCCCGGCGCCTGCGCCCCGGCCGCGACATCGGCATCGTCTCCTTCGACGACGCTCCCTGGACGACGCTGATCGACCCGCCCCTGACGGTCGTCGCGCAGCCCGCGTACGAAGTCGGCCGCGTCGCCGCGCAACTCCTGCTCGCCCGCATCGCCGACAGTACCCGCCATCCGACGACGACGACCCTGGAAGCGCGGTTGATCGAGCGGCAGAGCTCACGCCGCTAGTCCTCAGGCCGGCCGAAACGTTGGTATCGGCCGGCCTGAGGATGGGCACGGGTCTTTCGGCGGCAGGATGATGGGTGCGGCCAACTCGTCCGTCGAGCAGAAAGACGCGTCCATACACCACCGTAATGCCCCGCTGTCTGTCGAGGGTCGCCGCCGGCTCACCCGCATCCACCGCCTGGTCACCGACATTCAAGCTGGGTGTGCGGCGTTGAGCCTGTCTCGTCGGCCGGCGGGAGGGATCGGGGTCGTCCGGCACCCGCCTGTGAACGTTGTTTGACCGAGTGGAGCGCTGCGCGACTCCTTGCCTGTTGACCATGCTGGCGGGCGGGGCCACTGCCGGAGTTCGAGATGCCCTGTTAGGAACCCGGTGACCATGTCCTGATCGAGGCGGATGTGGATCCCTGTTAGCGAATGTCTGGTGCGGCTCGGACTCCCACGGCGGTGCGGCGGCCGGATCCGAATTCACGCGAGCAAGGGAGCCGGCATTGATCGTTCGGATGGGCATCGACCTCGCGGTCCGCGCGCAGCACCAAGCCAGCATGGCCGACGAGCAGGGACGCGTGCTCTGGTCCGGGCACCGTTTCCGCACCCGCAGCGAGGAACTGGATCGGTTGTGGGCACGGCTGCCCGACGGCGTCACGGCTGCGGAGGTGACGGTCGTGATGGAGCAACGGCGCGTGCCACCGCGCCCACGACTTCGCGACGCCCTGCACGGCGCCCTACACCCGACGCCACAACGGGAAACTCTGTGAAGACTTGTGCTGGCGCTGCGTCGGGGCCGGTCTGACCCCGGCCAAGGTATGACCGACCGATGGTGGTGTCCTGCGTTCGATTCGTCGGCCGGCTTCGCTGCAGCGCCGTGGTGCGCACCGGCCAGGCGGAACTGACCTGATAGGAGCTTGCGAGAAGCCCCCGTCACAGGCTTGTCGCCCGCCCGGCCGGTTCGCTCCATCCGTCAGATCAGCCCCGGCGGAGGAGCACATCCGGCATGACCACCCAGACGGCTATCGAGCCAGCAGCTGTTGCCGTGATCGGCGGCGTCGACACCCACAAGAACACCCACTACGCGGTGCGACCGATGGCCAGGGCCGCCTATTGGGCCATCGGGAGGTCCCCGCCAATGACCGCGGCTACGCCGACTTCTGGCATGGGTTGAGGAACACGGCGAAGTAGTCACGATCGGAGTCGAGAGCACCGGATCCTTCGGCGCGGCTCCGGACCCTGGCCGAAGAGTTTCTCTACGCCCGCGCCTGGACCGGCGAACAGCAACGCACCACAGCTGCGGCCGTCTGGAACGTCACTGACAACCACCAGCGACCCGGCTTCACACCGGCGTCACCCACTTCATGGCCTCATCCAGCTAGCCGCCCGCCGGTCGAAGAGGCCACGCCGCCACGAATCCGGCGCCGAATGGGTGCGGCCGGCGCCGCAGAAATGCGTCTCGCTGGAATTTCAGCCGCACCGCCGGCGCCGAAAGAACGTTCCGAAAGGACGACGTGCCTGGTGGGCCGGCAGTACCGGCCCGCCAGGCACGTCCCACCCCCTGTCCCCCCAGCACCGGTTGGCCCGCAGGCCACCGGAGCCCGCAAACAGCCCGAGGCGGGAAATCGATTACCAAACCGAAAGTAAGGGGCACCACGGGCAGGTGTCAAGCGCACGAAAGCCTGGACAACCACGCCACGAGCCGGGCACACTGAGGCGAAAACTCCTACACAAAGTGTCGAACTGTGTGCAGTACGTGTCGATCACTGGTGAATTCACCCACAGGTGCGGCGAGGATCCGCACGAAGCCGCACACACGAGCTAGTCTGGGCGCATGTCAGCCGCGCTGGAGAACGTCCTCGCCAAAGCGGGGCTCAAGGCCGACGCCACCGAGTTCCTCACGCTCGTGGAGGACGCGGCGCGCAGGCTGTCACCGCCGAACCCGGACCCCTCGCACTACTTCTCGCCCGACCAGCAGGCGGCGCTCACGGACGTCGGCCTCGACCTCACCCCCCACGGGGAGGACGAGCCGGACTTCCGCGCGCGCACCGTCGCGGCCCACGCCGTGCTCGCCGATTCCGCGCTCACCGTCACGCAGGCCGCCAAGGCCCTGAACGTCGACGACAGCCGGATCCGCCACCGCCTCAAGGAAGGCCGGCTCACGGGCTGGAAGGACCAGGGCTGGCGGCTGCCGTCGTGGCAGTTCGCCGGGAGCGGTGTGCTGCCCGGCCTCGAGGTGGTGCTGCGCGCGGTCCCCGAGGACCAGCCGGCGCTCGTCGTCGCCGCGTTCATGAACACCCCGCAGGACGACCTGCTGATCGGCGACCAGCCCGCGACGCCGCGCCAGTGGCTTCTCGCCGGCGGCGACCCCGAACACGTGGCGCGCCTCGTCGCCATGCTGGGCTCGCCGTTCTAAGCTGAGCAGCCCACGAAGATCACCGACACAGGACGGACGACCCCCGACGCATGGCCCGGCTCCCGCTGCCGCCCGCGCGGTCCGTGCTGGTCAACGAGCTCGATCGCGCCCACGACGTGGTGGCGGTGCAGCCCGAGACCAGGCTGGTCCGCATCTTCACCGCGCACGGAAACCACCCGCAGCAGTGGAACTCGTTCCGCTACACGGGACCGTTGCCTCACGGGCGTTTCGACCAGCAGCCGCCCGGGCGCGGCGGCCGGCCGGTGACCGATCCGGCCAACGGCGTGCTCTATTTCGGGCTGACCGTGCGCACGAGCGTCGCCGAGGTGTTCCAGACCAGTTCGACCGTCGACCGCAAGACGCGCGGGCCGCGGCTCGTCGTCGTGCGCCCGATGCGCACACTGCGGCTGCTCGACCTCACCGGCCTGTGGCCGACGCGGGTGGGCGCGTCGCAGGAGATCTCCAGCGGGCCGAAGAAGATCACGCAGGCGTGGGCGCGGGCCATCCGCACGGCGCTGCCCGACCTCGACGGCCTCTGGTACCGCTCGTCCATGGACTCGGGGTTCCCCGCCCTGTGCCTGTGGGACCCGCCGGCGGGCACCGCGCTGCCGATCGCCCCGGATGTCCTGCTGCCGCTGGATCACCCGGGGCTCGACGTCCCGCTCGGCCGGGTCTGCGAGGAGCTGAACTACACGCTCCTGAACTGAACCCGCGTCAGGCCAGGTGCCGCGACCACCAGTCCAGCACCGCGTCGAAGCGCTGCACCCGGTGACGCGGCCGGCCCGAGCGCGACAGCTCGTGGCCCTCGCCCGGGAACAGCAGGAACTCCGCGTCGGCGCCGGCGCGGCGCAACGCCACGAACATCCGCTGCGCCTGCTCCAGCGGGCAGCGCCAGTCCTGTTCGGAGTGAACGACGGCGAACGGGATGCTGATGTCCGCGGCGTAGGTCAGCGGGCTGCGGTCGCGCAGCACCTCCGGGTCGGTGCCGATGTAGGCGTCCACGAAGAAGTAGCCGATGTCGGAGCTGCCGAGCATCGAGTCCCACGCGTTCACGGCCCGCTCGCTCCACGCCGCCTTGAACCGCTCCGGGTGGTGCGAAGCGACCCAGCTCGTCATGAAGCCGCCGTACGAGCCGCCCATGATGCCGACGCGCGACGAGTCGAGGTCGCGCCGCTCGAGCGCCTTGTCGAGCAACGCGAGCACGTCGTCGACGTCGACCGTGCCGAAGCCGAACGTGATCGCGCGGCCGTGGCTCTGCCCGTACCCCGCCGAACCGCGCGGGTTGCCGAGCACCACGGCGTAGCCGGCCGCCGCGTACACCTGGGCTTCGTCGAACACCGCCCAGTCCTGCTGAGCGAACGGCCCGCCGTGGACCACGCGCAGCACCGGGTGTGGGCCCTCGCCTTCGGGCAGCACGAGCCAGCCGTGCACGGGGTAGCCGTCCGGCGCGGTCGTGGTGAGCTCCTCGACCGTGCGCAACCCCTTGTCGCGCAACGCCTTCGAGTAGTCGGTGAGCACGCGCGGGCCAATCGCGTCGAGTACCACCACCTCGCCGGCCGTCTCGGGTGTCGCGACCACCGCGACGACCGTGGCGCCGTCGGCGGCGAACCCGCGGACCACGACGTGGCCGTCGTGCAGCACCCGCAGGTCCGAGAGCGCGGCGGCGTCGGCCGCCGCCGGCACCGCGCGCAGCTCCACCGCGCCGCGGTTGCGGACGGCCACGAGCACCTCGCCATCCATCGGCACGGCGTGACCGGAGCCGCTCTCGATGTCGACGGTCTCGATGTCGGTCAGCCGGCGCGCCTTCACGGGGCCGCCGGCCTCGATCGTGGCGGCGTACAGACCCGTGTTGCAGGCTTCGCGGTGTCCGTCCTCGTAGGACGAGCCGTAGAAGAACAGCGTGCCGTCCGGGCCGAACACGGGCTGCTCGGCGTGGCCGTGGCACACCACGAGCAGCTCCGGTTCACCACCGCCGGCCGGAAACGCGACCAGGTCGTTGTAGTCGGTCTCCACGCGGTCCCAGTCCTGGGGCACGGTGACGACCACGCGCTCGCCGTCGGGTGTCCACACGGGATCGCCGACGTCGTAGCTGTCCGGTGAGACGGGTTCGAGCTCGGGCAGCTCGGCCGCGTCGAGCGCGCCAACGGCGTCGAGCACGAACAGCCGCTTGGGCCGGTCGCGCAGGAAGCCGACGTCGTCGATGCGGTAGTCGAAGCGCGTGATCCGGCGCGGCGCCTCGGCGGTCGGCTCCGGCGTCTCGCCGTCGGCGTCCTCGGTGCCGTAGCGCCCGGCCTCGGGCACGCGCGCGGTGAACGCGAGCCGCCGCGAGTCCGGCGCCCACACCGGCGCCGCGGCGCCCAGCTGCAGCTTCGTGAGCCGCTTCGCTTCGCCGCCCGCCGCGGCCATCACGTGGACCTGGGGCTTGCCGTCCGGGCCCTCGCCGTCGCCGGTCCGCAGGAACGCGACCCAGCGACCGTCGGGCGAGATCGCCGGTGCCGCGTCGTGCGGGCCGTGCGTCCATGGCGTCCCGTCTCCCCCTCCCCCGAGCTCCACGCGGCGGATCGAGCCGTGGTTGGAGTTGGAGCCGAGGTCGGGGTGGGTGACCGCGGTGAGCAGCAGATCGCCCCGGAGTGCGGGGTGACCGGGAACGACGAGGGCTTCGATGTCGGCTGGTCGCATGCCGACGACCGTACCGGATCATTAGCAAAGCGAAAGACTTATTTCGCGGCGACTTCCGCCCGTTCGTCCCGCTTCGCCTTGAGCAGGCTGGCGACCGTGGTGATCGCCAGCACCACGACGATCACACCCAGGGACACCCAGTTGTTGATGTCCAGCCAGTCGGGGGCCACGTGGTACTCGTGCAGCGCGTGCACGAACAGCTTCGCCCCGATGAAGGCGAGGATCACCGCCAGGCCGTAGGACAGGTACACGAGCTTGTTCACCAGGCCACCGAGCAGGAAGTACAGCTGCCGCAGGCCCATCAGCGCGAACGCGTTGGCGGTGAACACGAGGAACGCTTCCTGCGTGATGCCGAAGATCGCCGGGATGGAGTCGACGGCGAACAGCAGGTCGGCCGAGCCGATCGCGACGATGACGACCAGCATCGGCGTGATCATCCGCTTGCCGTTCAACTTCACGACGTACTTGTGGCCGTGGAAGTCGTCGGTGACGGGGGCGATCTTGCGGACCCAGCGGGTCACCGCGTTCTCGTGGTACTCCTCTTCCTCGTCCTTCTTGCGCAGCATGCTGATCGCGGTCCAGATCAGCACCCCGCCGAAGATGAAGAACACCCACACGAACTGGGCGATGAGCGCCGCACCGACGGCGATGAACACGCTGCGCATGGCGAGCGCGAGCAGGATTCCGACGAGCAGCACGCGGTGCTGGTGGATCGCCGGCACCTTGAACGACGCCATGATGATCATGAAGATGAACAGGTTGTCGACGCTCAGCGAGTACTCGGTGATGTAGCCGGTGAAAAATTGCACGCCCGGGTCGTGCCCGGCGAACACCCACACGCCGATGCCGAACGCGATCGCGCAGGCGATGTAGAAGATCACCCAGCGCGCGGCCTCACCCGCTTTGATCGCGTGGGGCTTGTGGTCGACGATCACCAGGTCGAGGGCGATCAGGGCGAGCAGGCCGCCGACCGTGGCGATCCACAACCACAGGGGAACGGTCATCACAGCAGAACCTCCGGATAGTGCGCAGCAGCAACTAACCGGAGGTCTCTTCCGCCGGTTTCGCAACCGGCCGACGGTGCCGGGGGCCAGGCCACCGTGCTGACGACACCGCCGCGGAGGAATACTCCCCTCACAGCGCGTCCAGTGTGCCGGTTACGCGGCGCGAGCGCCAGTGGGGGTTGCCCGCGTCACCGCACCGGCCGTGTTAACTGCGTCACCGTACGAGTCGATCACGCGTGTCCGGCTGAAAAGGATGTCTGATCCGTGTGAGCCCCGCGCGACGTTCTCAGGAAAGCTCCCATAACGTCAGCACGTGCCCCGCATCCCGTTCCCGCGCACGCGCGGTTCAAGGCTCACCGCGCTGGCCGCGGTCGTGGTGGTCGTCGCCGCGGCCGTGGCCGTCTGGACCACGCGCGGCTCGGACCCCGCGCCGGTCCGGACCCAGGACGCCTTCCTCGCCGTGCCGGCTGCGCCCGGCTCGGCCGGCCAGGTCCGCATCGACACCACCACCTACTACCCCGAGAAAACGCCCGCCCCCGCTGTGCTGCTGGCCCACGGGTTCGGCGGCGACAAGTCCAGCGTGGACCCCCAGGCGCGCGAACTCGCCGAGCGCGGGTTCGTGGTGCTGACCTGGTCGGCGCGTGGCTTCGGCCGCAGCGGCGGCAAGATCGGGCTCAACGACCCCGACGCCGAGGTCGCCGACGCGAGCCGGCTGATCGACCACCTGCTCGCGAGCCACGACGTCGCCACGCGCGCCGACGGCGCCCCGGAGCTCGCCGTGACCGGCGCGTCCTACGGCGGTGCGCTGTCGCTGCTGCTCGCGGGCACCGACAAGCGCGTGGCCGCCGTCGCGCCGGTGATTACGTACAACGACCTGGCGCAGGGACTGATCCCCAACGCCGGCGCGACCACCCCGCCCGCTGCGAAGACCCCGGCGGCGGGCGAGTTCGCGCCCGACGGGGTGTTCAAGAAGAGCTGGGCGGGCATCTTCTTCTCCGCCGGTTCGGGTGCGTCCGCGGCCGGCTCGCCGTCGGCTGAAGCACCGGAGGCCGGGCAGGAGACCGGCGACAACGGCGGTTCGGTCGGCGGTACGGGCGCCGGCGCGGGCGGGGGCACCGAGACCCAGGCGACCGCCCCGCAGCAGCGCCCGGCGCAGCTGCCGGCCGCGGACCCGTGCGGCCGCTTCACCGCGCAGGTCTGCCAGGCCTACACGGAACTGGCCACCACCGGGAAGGTCAGCGCGCAGACCGTCGCGCTGCTGAAGCGTGTTTCCCCGGCGTCGGTGACGAGCAAGATTACCGTGCCGACGCTGCTCGTGCAGGGTGAGAGCGACACGCTGTTCGGCCTCGACCAGTCCGACGCCACCGCGCGGCAGATCAGCGCGGCGGGCGGCAAAGTGCGCACGATCTGGTACACCGGCGGCCACGACGGCGGCACCCCGGGCCCGCAGCTGCGCACCAAGATCGCCGACTTCCTGTGGTCCGCCGTGACCGGCGACGGCGATCCGGGCACCGGCTTCAGCTACGACGTGCAGGGCACCCTGCGGGCCAACGGCGCGCCGTCCGTGCGCACGGTCAGCACCGACGCCTACCCCGGCCTCTCCGGTGCCGGGACCGAGCGGCGCCAGGTCGCATTGCAGGGCCCGCCGCAGCCGGCGGTGCGGCCCGCCGGCGCAAACCCCGCGGCCGTGAGCGGCCTCCCCGGGCTCAACGGGGTCGCGGCCGGCTCGTCGCGGCTCGCGCCGCTGTTCAGCACCGATCCGCCGGGGCAGTCGGCGCAGTTCCGCACTGCGCCGTTCGACAGCCAGTTGCTCATCGCCGGCTCCAGCACCGTGCACCTGCAGGTCGCGGCCGATCCCGCGCACCCGCTGCCGGACGCCGTGCTCTTCGCGAAGCTCTACGACGTGGGCCCCGACGGCACGCGCGTGCTGCCGGCCAACGCCGTCGCCCCGTTCCGCGTCGAAAACCTGCCCGCGAACGGCACCCCGGTCGACGTGACGGTGACGCTGCCGGGCATCGTGCGGCCGATCGAGGCCGGCCACTCGCTGCGCCTCGTCGTGGGCACTACCGACCAGTCCTTCTCGACGCCGACCGCGCCGGGCGTGTTCCGCATCGGCCTGGTGTCCGGTTCATCGCTCGCCGTGCCGATCGTGCCCGGGACCTCGGTCGGCACGCCGGCGCCGGTCGGCCGGCTGGTCGGCATCGGCGTGACGCTGCTCGTCGGCATCGCCGCGCTGGCCGTCGCCGCGATCCGCCGGCGCCGGGCGCACGACGTCGACCCCGAGCTGGCGGACACCCCGCTCGTGATCAAGGGGCTGCGCAAGCAGTACGCGGGTGGGTTCGTTGCGGTGAAGGACCTGTCCTTCCACGTGGAACCGGGCCAGGTGCTGGGTCTGCTCGGGCCCAACGGCGCCGGCAAGACGACCACGCTGCGCATGTTGATGGGCCTGATCACGCCGACCGCGGGCGAGATCCGCGTGTTCGGCCACCGGATCGCGCCGGGCGCGCCCGTGCTGTCGCGCATCGGGTCGTTCGTCGAGGGGTCCGGGTTCTTGCCGCACCTGTCGGGCAAGGCGAACCTCGAGCTGTACTGGGCTTCCACCGGGCGGCCGGTCGAGAAGGCGCACTTCACGGAGGCGCTGGAGATCGCGGGCCTCGGCGACGCGGTGAACCGGCGCGTGAAGACCTACAGCCAGGGCATGCGACAGCGGCTCGCGATCGCGCAGGCGATGCTCGGGCTGCCCGAGCTGATGGTGCTCGACGAACCGACCAACGGGCTCGACCCGCCCCAGATCCACCAGATGCGCGAGGTCCTGCAGCGCTACGCCGCCACCGGGCGCACCGTCGTCGTCTCGAGCCACCTGCTGGCCGAGGTCGAGCAGACCTGTTCGCACGTCGTGGTGATGCACCGCGGCACGCTCGTGGCCTCCGGCGAGGTCAGCGAGCTGGCGGCCTCGAGCGGCGAGGCCACATTCCGCGTCGGCGACCCGGCGGCGGCCGCGGCGGCGCTCAAGGGCGTCGGCGGCGTCACGCACGTCGACGTGGAAGGCGACCTCGTGCACGCGAACCTCGACGGGCTGCCGCGCGCCGAGGCGGTGGCGGCGCTCGTGCGCGCGGGCGTCGCGGTGGAGCAGGCCGGGCCGCGGCGCCGGCTCGAAGACGCGTTCCTGCAGCTGGTCGGAGAGGACTCATGAACGAGGCCAACGGTTCCGGCGGGGTCCACACCGACCCTGCCGCCCTGCGGGAGCTGAGCGAACTGGCCACGGCCGAGCGGGCCGAGGTGGGCCCGGACGGCGCCGTCGCCGGCTACCGCGCCGAGCGCACGCTGCGCCTCGGCGTGGAGCTGAAGCGGCAGTTCAAACGCCGCCGCACGCAGCTCGTGCTCGGGTTCGTGGCGATCCTGCCGTTCATCCTCGTGGTGGCGTTCGAGATCGGGCAGTCGAACCCCAACCGGCGCTCTGGCGGGTTCGTGGACCTGGCGACGGCGAGCGCGCCCAACTTCGTGGTGCTCGCGCTGTTCGTGTCCGGCACGTTCCTGCTGCCGATGATCGTGGCGTTGTTCTTCGGCGACACGATCGCCAGCGAGTCGTCGTGGTCGAGCCTGAAGTACCTCCTGGCGATCCCGGTGCCGCGGCACCGGCTGCTGCGGCAGAAGGCGATCGTGTCGGGCCTGCTGTCCGCCGCGGCGCTCGTGCTGCTGCCGCTCGTGTCGCTGCTGGTGGGGGTGATCTGGTACGGCGCGGGCGACGCGATCAGCCCCACGGGCGACGCGGTGTCCTTCGGCGACAGCATGATCGCGCTCCTGCTGTCCACTGTGTACATCATCGTGCAGCTGGCGTGGGTGGCCGGGCTGGCGCTGCTGCTGAGCGTGTCGACCGACGCTCCGCTGGGCGCGGTCGGCGGCACGGTGCTGGTGGCGATCCTGTCGCAGATCCTCGACCAGATCACCGCGCTCGAGGGCCTGCGCAACTACCTGCCCACGCACTTCTCGTTCGCCTGGATCGACCTGATCTCCACTGACATCGACTGGTCGGACATGGCGAGCGGGGTGCTCTCGTCGCTCATCTACACCACGGTGTTCCTGCTGCTGGCCGGGCGCCGCTTCGCGACGAAGGACATCACGAGCTGACCTGCGCGTCCGGCCTCCGCCCGCGAGGACGGCCGGACGGCGGTAACGTCTCGTCGCGTGACGACCCACCTCGCATTCGACGGCGACGTCGCCGTGCTGACGCTCGAGCACGGCCGCGGCAACGCCCTCGACACCGCCACCTGCCGGGAGCTCGTGTACCAGCTCGAAGAGGCGGCCGAGAACGCGAAGGCCGCCGTGCTCACCGGATCGGGCACGCTGTTCTGCGCGGGCGTCGACCTGCTGAGCATCGACGCCGGCGGCGCGAGTTACGTCAGCGAGTTCCTGCCCGCGCTGTCCGACGCGTTCCTCGCGCTCTTCGGCTTCCCCCGGCCGCTCGTGGCGGCGGTCAACGGGCACGCGATCGCGGGCGGGCTGGTGCTCGCCGCGGCGTGCGACCACCGCGTCGCGGCCGCGGGCGAGGGCCGGATCGGCGTGCCGGAGCTGCTCGTCGGTGTCCCGTTCCCGCTGGCAGCGCTGGAAATCCTGCGCTGCGCGTACGGCACGACGCCGCTGCCGGCGCTGATCTACAGCGGCGCCACGCTGACCGTCGACGACGCACAGGCCCGTGGGCTGGTCGACGAGGTGGCGGCCCCCGCCGACGTGCTCGGGCGCGCCCGCGAGCTCGCCGCGCGCCTCGGTGAACTGCCGGCCGAGGCGTTCGCGCACACGAAGGCGCAGCTGCGCCAGCCCTACCACGAGCGGATCGCCGAGAACCGCGCCGCCGACGACGGCCACGTCGAGCGGATGTGGCGCTCCGACGCGACGCTGGCGACCATCAAGTCCTATGTGGACCGTGTGCTCAAGCCCTGAGTCCCTCCGTAAGTCGGCGCCCGACCGGATGGCGTGCCTTGCCGAGCCCGGCCGGGTCTGTGAAGATCCGGAAGTTGATCTCGGGCCGTCGAGGGGAACCACGTGCGCAGGCTGCTCACCGTCTTGTCCGCGGCCGTAGTGACGGTCGTGAGCGTCGCGCCCGTCGCGAGCGCGGCCGGGCCGGATGACATCACCGGCGCGCTGGCGTCGATCCCGGGCCTGACGGTCGTGAAGGAGGACGCGGCGCCCGCGGGGTACCGGTTCTTCGAGCTGGCGTTCACGCAGCCGGTCGACCACCGCCGCCCGGGCGGGCGGACGTTCCAGCAGCGGTTCACCCTGCTGCACCGCGATTTCGCCGCGCCGACCGTCGCGTTCACCAGCGGCTACAACGTATCGCTGTCGCCGAACCGCTCGGAGCCGACGCGGATCGTCGACGGCAACCAGCTGTCGATGGAGTACCGGTACTTCACGCCGTCGCGGCCGGAGCCGGAGAACTGGGCGCGCGATCTCACGATATGGCAGGCGGCGGCCGACGAGCACGACGCCGTTGAGGCGTTCAAGAAGATCTACCCCGGGAAGTGGCTCGCGACGGGCGCCAGCAAGGGCGGGATGACCGCGACGTAGTTCCGGCGCTTCTTCCCGGACGACGTCGACGGCACGATCCCGTACGTCGCGCCCAATGACGTGATCGACCCGGTCGACCGCTACAACCGCTTCCTCGCGAACGTCGGCGACCCCGCGTGCCGCGCTTCACTGAAGGCGTTGCAGCGCGACGCGTTGAAGCGACGCGACGAGCTCGGTGCGCTGGCGGCGGACGACGCCAAGCGCAAGGGGTACACGTTCACCACGGTCGGCTCGATCGACGAGTCGCTGGAGATCGCGGTGATCGACTCGTACTTCGCGTTCTGGCAGTACCAGCCGGCGTCGGCCTGCGCGTCGATCCCGCCCGCCGGTGCACCGGCGGCGGACGTGTGGGCGTGGTTCGAGCAGGTCGAGAGCCTGAACACCTACTCCGACCAGGAGCTCGAGGGCTTCGTGCCGTACTACTACCAGGCGGCCGCGCAGCTGGGTTCGCCCGAGGCGTACGACAGCTACCTGCGCGACCTGCTGCGCTACCCGGGCGCGGACGTGCCGCAGACGTTCGTGCCGGCGTCGGTGCGCATCCCGCGGTTCGACTTCCTCGCGATGCCGGACATCGACTTCTGGGTCCGCACGCAGGGCCGGCAGCTGCTGTTCGTCTACGGGTCCGACGACCCGTGGGGCGCGGAACCGTTCGAGCTCGGCTTCGGCTCGAAGGACTCCTACCGCTACTTCGTCCCGGGCGGCAACCACGGCGCGACCATCACCCAGCTGCCGGCCGCGCAGGCCGCCGAAGCGACGGCGACCATCCGGCGGTGGGCGGGGCTGCCCGCTTCGCCGGCGCGCTCTCTCGCCGCCCCGGCCGCGCCGGGCGGCTTCCCGGCCTTCGACGCGGACCCCCTCATGACAGACCGCCCGCGACTGTAGGTCCTTTGTTGATCTTCGGCGTCCGATGGGCAGGCCGCACGCGGACCGCTGAGCGCGTGGCCGCGGCCGCGAACGGCGCGGCCGCCGCGCCGGCGCCGGCTTGGCCGCCCTCGGGCCGCTCGCCGTAGAGCCCGGTCGCGATCCGCCCACGGCCATCGGGCCGGCCCGGTGGCCGTGGGCCCTGCTCGCCGGAGGGCACGAGTACGCGATCGCCGCGCCGCGCCGGGCAGCGGCTCGGGTGACCTCGGGGGGCGGTGCGGGGCGTAGTCTCGGCTCGCCCTTGTCGGTCCGGTCTGAGGAGGCAGCCATGCCCCGGCCCGTCCACTTCGAGATCCACGCCGGCGACCCCGCGCGGGCCGTCGCGTTCTACACCGCCGTGTTCGGCTGGAAGATCGAGCAGTGGGGCGACATCCCCTACTGGGTCGTCGACACCGGCGACGGCGACGGCATCGACGGTGGCCTCCTTCCCCGCCGCGGCCCGGCCCCCGCCGAAGATGCCCCCGTGCACGGCTTCGTCAACACGATCGCCGTCGACGACGTCGACGCGACCATCGACGCCGTCGCCAAAGCCGGTGGCACCATGGCGCTGGCGAAGGACTCTGTGCCGGGTGTCGGCTGGCTCGCGTACTGCAAGGACACCGACGGCAACATCTTCGGCGTCCTCCAGCCGGACGAGAACGCCCCCGCCCCCAGCTGATCCGCGCGGTTCGCACCCGACCCGCCGCGACCTGTCCCTCACCACCGGCGGCGGCCACAGCCCCCGAGCACCGGACGGACGTGTCTCTGCGGCCGACTGCCGGCAGCGGTCCAGGCCGAGGCCACTCGCGCCACTCAGCCACCCCCATCCGGGTGCGACAGCAGGCCTCAACCGCGAACGCCGGGCGCTGGCGCGCGGGTCGGGTCAGGGACGCCGGACGTGGGGAACTTTCGCGAGCACGGCGTCGTATGAGGCGTCGACCAGTTCGAGGAGCTCGGGCGCGGGCACGGCGGCGCTCGCGGGCGCCCCGAGATCGATGCTGTTCCAGCCGTAGCGCCCGAGGTAGTCCATGACCGTCACGGACTCCGGGTACCGCCCACGCAGCTCGGCGGCTTCCTCGCGCGTGCCGCCGCACTTGAGCCCCACCGACCCGGGCCGCTCCAGGCCCAGGAAAGCGAACGCCTTCCCCGCCACCTTCGCGACGAGCACTTGCTCACCGAACGGATACGTCTCCACCGCCCCGGGCTTGTCCAGGCAGTGGGCGATCACGTCGTCCAACCGCGCCACCGGCTCACCTCCGCTCCACACCGCCAACGGGCTACATCCAGCCGCGCCGCCGGCCTGCCGGCCGAATCCACCGCTGCCCCACCACCGGCAGCCGAACACCTCTCGCCTCAGCGCCCGGCCCACCTCGACGCCTGCGGCCGGCCTCACCCAGGTCCGCTCCACTGGCCACCGCTGAGCCCGGCTCCGCTCGACAGGCGGCAGAGCTCCGCTGCACCGCCGAGGCCCTCGCCGCCGCGACCCGGCTGGCCAAGCCAAGAACTCCAACCCGCGAGCTCTCCCCAGCCCCAGCCGGACCCTCGCCGCCGCGACCCGACCGACCAACCCGAGCAACCCAACCCGCGCACTCTCCCCGACCCCAGCCGGACCCTCACCACCACGACCCGACCAACCAAACCAAGCACCCCAGGCCGCGAAACCTCCCCGGCCCCAGCCGGACCCTCGCCGCCGCGAACGGGCCAACCCAACCAAGTGCCGCAACCCGCGAAACTTCCCCGGCTCCGACCGGGGCCTCGCCGTCGCGACCCGACCGACCCGAGCAACCCAACCCGCGCACTCTCCCCGGCTCCGGCCGGACCCCCGCCGCCGCGACCCGACTAACCAAACGCAGCAGAGCTCCGCGGCACCGCCAAGCCCCTCGCCGCCGCGACCCGGCTGGCCAAGCCAAGCACCCCAACCCGCGAAACCTCCTCGGCCCCGACCGGGGCCCTCGCCGCCGCGACCCGACCGACCAACCCGAGCAACCCAACCCGCGCACTCTCCCCGGCTCCGGCCGGACCCCGCCGCTGCGACCCGGCCGACCAAACCAAGCACCTCAGTCCGCGAACTCTCCCCCGGCCCCGGCCGGGTGCTCGCCGTCGCGGGCGCTCGCCGCGCGCTGCCCGCGTCCGCGACCGGCTCCCCCGCCGCGGCGGAGCGGCGAGGGAGCCCGCGAGCGTCAGCGGATGCCGGCCGCGTCCATGCCGCGCAGTTCCTTCTTGAGGTCCGCCACCTCGTCGCGGAGGCGGGCCGCCAGTTCGAACTGCAGGTCTCGGGCGGCTTGCATCATCTGGTCGGTCATCTGCTGGATGAGGTCGGCCAGCTCGGCGCGCGGCATCGCCGACACGTCCTTGTCGACGAGCATGCCGGAGCTGCGGACGCGGTCGCCCTGTTCCGGTTTCTTGCCGCGGGACGAGTTGCGGCCCGAGCCGCCCACGGCGACGGACTCCGCGGAGTCGTCGGCTTCGCTGTAGACGCGGTCGAGGATGTCGGCGATCTTCTTGCGCAGCGGCTGCGGGTCGACGCCGCGCTCCTCGTTGTACGCGATCTGCTTGGCGCGACGGCGATCCGTCTCGTCGATGGCGTGCTGCATCGACTCGGTGATCTTGTCCGCGTACATGTGGACCTCACCGGACACGTTGCGCGCCGCGCGGCCGATGGTCTGGATCAGCGACGTGCCGCTGCGCAGGAACCCTTCCTTGTCCGCGTCGAGGATCGCCACCAGCGACACCTCGGGCAGGTCGAGCCCCTCGCGCAGCAGGTTGATGCCGACCAGCACGTCGAAGTCACCCGCCCGCAGCTGCCGCAGCAACTCCACGCGGCGCAGCGTGTCGACCTCGGAGTGCAGGTACCGCACGCGGATGCCCAGCTCCAGCAGGTAGTCGGTGAGGTCCTCTGCCATCTTCTTGGTGAGCGTGGTGACCAGCACGCGCTCGTCCTTCTCGGCCCGCTCGCGGATCTCGTGCACCAGGTCGTCGATCTGGCCCTCGGTGGGCTTCACGACCACCTTCGGGTCGACCAGGCCGGTCGGCCGGATGACCTGCTCCACGAACTCGCCGCCGGTCTGCCCCATCTCGTACGGGCCCGGCGTTGCCGACAGGTACACCGTCTGCCCGATGCGGTCGGAGAACTCCTCCCACGTGAGCGGCCGGTTGTCGACCGCGCTCGGCAGGCGGAAGCCGTAGTCGACGAGGTTGCGCTTGCGCGACATGTCACCCTCGAACATGCCGCCGATCTGCGGCACCGTCTGGTGCGACTCGTCGATGACGAGCAGGAAGTCGTCCGGGAAGTAGTCGATCAGCGTCGCCGGCGCGGACCCGGCCTCGCGGCCGTCGATGTGGCGCGAGTAGTTCTCGATGCCGGAGCAGAATCCGACCTGGCGCATCATCTCGATGTCGTAGGCGGTGCGCATGCGCAGCCGCTGCGCTTCGAGCAGCTTGCCCTGCTTCTCCAGGTCGGCGAGGCGCTCTTCGAGTTCCTCCTCGATGCCCTTGATCGCCTTCTCCATGCGTTCCGGCCCCGCGACGTAGTGCGTGGCCGGGAAGATCCGCACCTCGTCGACCTCGCGCACGATGTCGCCGGTGAGCGGGTGCAGGTAGTACAGCTTGTCGATCTCGTCGCCGAAGAACTCGACGCGGATCGCCAGCTCCTCGTACGCCGGGATGATCTCGACCGTGTCGCCGCGCACGCGGAACGTGCCACGCGCGAACGCGATGTCGTTGCGCGTGTACTGCACGTCGACCAGCGCCCGCAGCAGCACGTCGCGGTCGACCGTGCCGCCGACCTCCAGCTTCGTGGAGCGGTCGAGGTAGGACTGCGGCGTACCGAGGCCGTAGATGCAGGACACGCTGGCCACCACGATCACGTCGCGGCGCGAGAGCAGGTTCATCGTGGCCGAGTGGCGCAGCCGCTCGACGTCGTCGTTGATCGACGAGTCCTTCTCGATGTAGGTGTCCGTCTGCGCGATGTACGCCTCGGGCTGGTAATAGTCGTAATAGCTGACGAAGTACTCGACAGCGTTGTTCGGGAACAGCTCGCGCAGCTCATTGGCGAGCTGCGCGGCCAGCGTCTTGTTCGGCGCCATGACCAGCGTGGGCCGCTGCACGCGCTCGATCAGCCACGCGGTGGTGGCCGACTTGCCCGTGCCCGTGGCGCCCAGCAGCACGACGTCCTTCTCGCCCGCCTTGATGCGGCGTTCGAGGTCGTCGATGGCCGCCGGCTGGTCACCGGCGGGCTGGTACTCGCTGACCACTTCGAACCGGCCGCCGGTGCGGGGCACCTCGGAGACGGGCCGGAAGTCGGACTGCGCGAGGACGGGGTGTTCGGTTGCGAAAGCCACGTCCTCCAGAGTAGGCCGACCCCCCGACAGTTTTCAGCTACGTCTCCGCTGACCTGCGCGGGAGCGGTTCGGCAGCCGTCGCGGCGCACGCCGGGCCCGCACTTCTTCCCGAACGCCCGCCCTCCGTGAGCGGCGCGACGGTCCCGGGGCGGCTCCGCGAGCACGGCTGTCTGCGCGAACGCCGCCGGCGCCGCCGGCTCGGCCCGCTCGCTCACCACCAGCACGGAAACCCCGGGGCCCCACCGCCTCCTCCAGCGCGCTCTGCCGCGCGACCGCGGCCACCAGCACCGCGCTGTCGAACCCGTCTGCGTACCCCGCCGCGCCCACCGCGCCACGACCCGCCCGGGCGGTCGAGGCGACGGGCTCCCGGCCGAATGCGCCGTCGCCGTCGGCCACGTGGTCGGTGACCTTCGCCGAGGCGAGCAGGAGCGACACCGCCGCCGCGAGCCGCGTACGGCCCCGCGGCTCGTCGCCGGCCCGGAACCGGGGACTGCGCCCCCACGAGCGCGGACACGACCAGCCCGTCGTGGTTCGTGACGACGCGCGCGAGCGGCCCGTGCTCGTCGCGCAACGCCAGGCACAGCCCACACAGGTGCGCCGGCCAGCCGGTGCGCGGGCGCGCGGACAGCCGGTGCCGGCACGGCCGGAGGATCCCGAACATCGTGTCCCTCAAGACGGTTTCGAACCCGGCGAGCCGTAACGGGCCCTTCCGGCGCACGGGACGCACGTGCCAGACCCGTGACGATTTCGGCAACCGGGTGGATTTCGCCGACACGGACCGCGAACACTCTCCCGCGCCGCGGCCCGCCCGGCAGGATGGGCGGATGACCGACGTGCACCCGCCGAAGGTGGAGAGCTTCGACCCGGCCGCCGGCGTCAACGTGGACAACAAGGGCGTCGTGCGGCAGGTGGAAGAGTTCCGCCAGGAGCCGTTCGGCCTCTACCTCGCGCGGCCGACCCCCGGGCGCGAGCAGTTCCACTACCTCGAGTCGTGGCTGCTGCCGGACCTCGGACTGCGCATCACCGACTTCTGGTTCACCCCCGGCCACGAACGCGACCAGGACTTCTACCTCGACGTGGTCCGCGTGCGCCGCGAAGGCTCCCGCTGGTTCGCCACCGACCTCTACCTCGACCTCGTGCTCAAGGACAAGTTCTCCGTGCGCCTGATCGACATCGACGAGCTGCTGGCCGCCGTCGCGGCCGGGCTGCTGCCCCCCGCCGAAGGCACGTACGCGCTGGAAACCGCCTACGCCACCGTGGACGGCCTGTCCGCCCACGGCTACGACCTCACCGCTTGGCTGTCCACAAAGGACATCACCGTGACCTGGCGCCGCCGCCGGTAACCATCCACCGATCGGTGGATGCCCGCCGCCTCCTGGTGGATGGCGGGTGTGGCCGTTCCGGCGATCCGCCGCACCCCCTGCGCACGGAACTCTCGTTCACGACGAAACGTGGTGATCGAGAGGGGACGGCGGCCATGCCGGTGATCGAGGTCCAGCACCTCCACAAGACCTACGGCGAGAAAGTGGCGGTGGACGACGTGTCGTTCACCGTGGAGCGGGGCGAGATCTTCGGGATCGTCGGCCCGAACGGCGCGGGCAAGACGACGACGGTCGAGTGCGTCGAGGGCCTGCGGGTGCCCGACGCCGGCACGTGCTCGGTGCTCGGGCTCGACTCGCGCCGCGACCGCGCCGAGCTGCGCCAGCGCGTGGGTGTGCAGCTGCAGGAGAGCCGGCTGCCCGACCGGCTGCGAGTGGGCGAGGCGCTTGAGCTGTACTCGTCCTTCTACCGCAAGCCCGCGGACCCCGAGCGGCTGCTCGGCCTGCTGGGGCTCACGGACCAGCGTGCGACGCCGTACAACAAGCTGTCGGGGGGCCGGCAGCAGCGCCTGTCGATCGCGCTCGCGCTCGTCGGCAGCCCCGAGGTCGCGGTGCTCGACGAGCTCACCACGGGCTTGGACCCGCAGGCCCGCCGCGATACCTGGGACCTCGTCGAGGCCGTGCGCGCGGAAGGCGTGACGGTCGTGCTGGTCACGCACTTCATGGAGGAAGCCGAGCGGCTCTGCGACCGGATCGCCGTGATCGACGCGGGGCGCGTCGCGGCCGTCGACACGCCCGCGGGCCTGGTCCGCCGGATCGGCGCCGAGCAGCGCATCCGGTTCCGCCCCTCGGCGCCGGTCGATCTCGGCGAGCTCTCGGGCCTGCCCGACGTGCTCGAGGTCGAGCGCCACGGCTCCCAGCTCGTGGTGACGGGCCGCGGCGCCGCGCTGCAGACCGTCACGTCGTTCCTCGCCCGCCGCCAGGTCATCGCCGGGGACCTGCGGGTGGACCAAGCCGGCCTCGACGATGCGTTCGTCGCGCTGACCGGCAAGAAGATGGGCTGAAGGGGCAAGGAAATGCTGGGGAAGATGACCGCCGTCGAGGCGAAGCTGTTCCTGCGCGACCCGGGTGCGCCCATCACGGCGCTCGGCATCCCGCTCGCGCTCGTGCTCGTGTTCGGCCTGATGCCGGGCACGAACCAGCCGAGCGCCGAACTCGGCGGGCACGCCGCGCTGCCGACGCTGATCGCGCCGATGGCGGTGGCGATCCTGATCGGGATGCTCGCGGTGATGCTGTTCCCGGCCGCCGTGGCCACCTACCGCGAGAAGGGTGTGCTCAAGCGCCTGTCGGCGAGCCCCGTGCCGCCCGGCCGGCTGCTGGCCGCGCAGCTGCTGGTGAACCTGGCCGCCGTCGCGGTCGCGATCCTGCTCGTCGTGGGGGCGGGCAGGATCGCGCTGGGCATGGCGCTGCCGGTGAACCTCGGCTGGTTCGCGGCCGTGGTGCTGCTCGGCGCGCTCGCGCTGTTCTCGGTCGGTGCGCTGAGGACGGCGGTCGGCGTCGTCGCGCTGTTCCTCGTGGCCAACGGCCGGTTCTACTACGCCGCCGGGACGTTCCCGATCCTGTGGGCCGCCGCGGCCGTGCACCTGCAGGACCGGCGGCCCGCGCTGTGGTGGCGGTGGGTGCCCACGTGGCCGGTGTTCGTCCTGTCGGCGCTGTACAGCCTGCCCTACGCGCTACCCGTGTGGCCCGTGCAGTGGCTCGTCGAGCACCCCGAAGCCCCGCATCCGGCGTACGCCACCGAAGAGGTCGGCTGGCCGGACCTCGCGGAGGCCGTCGCCGGGGTCTACCGGCTGCTGCCACCCGGAGAACGCACCCGCACCGCGCTCGTCACGGCCGGCTACTGGGCCGGCGGCGCGCTCGACCGCTACGGCCCGGAGTTCGGCCTGCCGGAGGCCTACAGCGGCAGCCGCGGCCTCTGGTACTTCGGCCGGCCGCCCGATTCCGCCGACGCGGTGCTCTTCGTGGGGGCGGATCCGGCGAAACTGACGCCGCACTTCCGTTCCGCGCGGATCATCGGCAGGGTGGAAAACCACCTGCGTGTGCCCAACGCGAGCGAGCACCTGCCGATCTGGCTGCTCACCGGCCGCACCCAAAGCTGGTCGGTGCTCTGGCCGCAGCAGAAGGACCTGAAGGCATGAGACTGGGCGCCCCGCGGGACGTGAAGGTGGACTGGCGGGGCTCGCTGCTGCCACCCGTGGCGAAGCGGCACGCGGATCCGCCCCCGCGGTGGCACTGGTGGTTCTCGCGCGCGGAAACGACGGTGCCGTACGTGCTGCTGGCCGTTCCCACCCTGCTGAGCGCGCTGCGCGCGGACCAGACGACCGCGCACCGGCTCACCACGCTCGCGATCGCGGCGGGCGCCGCGGGGTGGCTCGTGCTGACCACCCTCGTGCCGAGCGCGCGGGTGCGCGAGCACGGTGCGTTCGCCGCGCTCACCTTCGCCGGGATCGTGAGCTTCGGCTCGGTGCTCGAGGCCAGGGAGACCTACTTCCTGATCTTCATGGTGCACGGGTTCTTCGCGGCCATGCGGATGCGCCCGGTGGCGGCGGCGATCCTCGGCGTGGCCATCACGTCGCTGCTGATCAACACCGTCGCGAACGGCGGGCCGATCCACGCACTCGCCACAGCGCCGGCGATCTGGGTGACGCTCGTGGTCGTGCAGACCGCCGGGATCGGTGGCGGCGGCGCGGTGTTCGCGGCCGTCGGGCGCGAGAGCGCCGAACGCAAGCGCATGCTCGACCAGCTCGCCGCCGCGGAGGCCGAGAACCGCGGCCTGCAGCGGCAGCTGCTCACCCAGGCGCGGGAAGCCGGCGTGCTCGACGAACGGCAGCGGCTGAGCGAGGAAATCCACGACACGCTCGCGCAGGGCTTCACCGGCATCATCACCCAGCTCGAAGCGGCGGCGCAGGCGCAGGACGACCCAGCCGAGTGGCGGCGGCACCTCGACACCGCCACCGCGCTCGCGCGCGAGAACCTCACGGCCGCACGGCGGTCGGTCCACGCGTTGCGCCCGGAACCGCTCGAAGCCGCGACGCTGCCCGACGCGCTCGCCGAGGTCGCGCGGCTGTGGAGCGAACGCACCGGCGTGCCGGCCGGGTTCACGGCCACCGGCACGCCGGTGCCCCTGCACCCCGAGCTCGAGGCGACGCTGCTGCGGATCACCCAGGAAGCACTGTCCAATGTGGCCAAACATGCGCGGGCCGGACGGGCCGGGCTCACGTTGTCGTACATGGGCGACGAGGTCTCGCTCGACGTGCGCGACGACGGCGTCGGGTTCGGCCCCGACGACCCCGCGCCGGGCGAAGGCGGCTTCGGGCTGCCGGGCATGCGCAGCCGTGTGCAGCGGCTCGCGGGCACGCTGCACGTGGAGTCGGAACCCGGTGGCGGCACGGCGATCTCGGTGAACCTGCCCGCCGTCCCGGCTGCCACACTGGACGGGATCGAGAACGAGGGGGCGTCCGCATGACCGTCACGCTGCTCATCGCCGACGACCACCCCATCGTCCGCGACGGGCTGCGCGGCATCTTCACCGGCGAACACGGCTTCGAGGTACTCGGCGAAGCTGCGAACGGCGCCGAAGCGGTCACCCTCGCCGAGTCGCTCAGACCCGATGTGGTGCTGATGGACCTGCGCATGCCGGCCGCCGACGGTGTCAGCGCCATCACCGAGCTCGCGCGCCTCGGTAACCCGGCCCGTGTGCTGGTGCTGACGACGTACGACACCGACTCCGACGTGCTGCCCGCCATCGAGGCCGGCGCCACCGGGTACCTGCTCAAGGACGCGCCGCGCGAAGAACTCTTCCGCGCCGTGCGCGCGGCGTCGCGCGGTGAGGCGGTGCTCTCCCCCGCCGTCGCGAGCCGGCTCATGGGGCAGATGCGCGCGCCGGCGAAGGAACCGTTGTCGCACCGGGAAATCGAGGTGCTCACGCTCGTCGCGCGCGGCTGCACGAACAAGGACGCCGCGAAGAAGCTCTTCATCAGCGAAGCGACGGTGAAGACGCACCTGATCCACGCGTACGCGAAGCTCGGCGTGAAGGACCGCGCCGCCGCGGTGGCCGTCGCCTTCGAACGGGGCCTGCTCGGTTCATGACGGTTGTGGTTGGCTGAGCGGCATGTTCCCCGAGACGCCTGCCGCGGCGGCGGCGCTGACCGTGGCCACGCGCTACTGCTCACCCGCGCTGCTCAACCACTCCGTCCGCGCGTACTTGTGGGGCACCCACTACGCCGCCGCCCACGGCATCGCATTCGACGACGAGCTCTACTACGTGGCGGCCCTGCTGCACGACCTCGGGCTCATGCGCGAATTCGACAACCACCGCCTGGCGTTCGAGGACGCGGGCGGCCACCTGGCCTGGGTCTTCGGCATCGCGGCGGGCTGGCCCGCGGAGCGCGCCGCGCGTGCCGAGGAGATCATCGTCCTGCACATGCGCCCCGACGTCACGGCCGGCGCCGACGCCGAATCCCACCTGCTCCAGGTTGCCACGAGCTGGGACGTCTCGGGACGCCGGCCGGAGGAGTTCCCGGCCGAAGCGCGGGCCGGGGTGCTGTCGCGCTACCCGCGCCTGGACTTCGGCGCGCAGTTCCTGACGTGCTTCGAAGACCAGGCGGCCCGCAAACCGGCCAGCGCGGCGGGACAGGCGGTGGCGAGCGGGATCGGGACGAGGCTCGCCGCCAACCCGCTCGGCTGAGCCGGCCCCGGACTCACCACAGCACCGCCCCGCGAGCTGCCACCCGGCCGGCCGCCGCGGCGGCGAACTCCTTGGCCGGCAACGGATCCAGGTGCCGGCCATTGCGCAGCCGCGCAGCGACCACGTCCGCCTCGGCTTCTCGTGGGCCGACCACGAGCTGGTACGGCACGAACCGCGCGCGGCGAATGCGCGCGCCGAGGCTGCCGTCCGCCGACAGCTCGGACCGCAACCCGGCTTCGGCGCAGCAGCGCAGCACGGCTTCGGCCGCCGGCTGCTCGGCGGCCGAGACCGGCAGCACCACGACCTGCACCGGCGCGAGCCACGGCGGCAGCGCACCACCGTGCTCCTCGAGCAGCTGCGCCATCGCGCGTTCGACGCTGCCGAGCAGGCTGCGGTGCACCATCACCGGGCGGTGCCCGGCGCCGTCGGGGCCGATGAAGGCGAGATCGAACCGCTCGGGCTGGTGGAAGTCGACCTGGACCGTCGACAGGCTCACCGAGCGGCTGGCACTGTCGGCGACCTGGACGTCGATCTTCGGCCCGTAGAACGCCGCTTCGCCGGGCGCCACGTCGTAGTCGAACCCGTCGAGTGCCTCGACGAGCAGCGCCTGCGCGCGGGCCCAGTGCTCGGGTGAGCCGGCGTAGTCGCCGTCCCCGGCCAGCGACAAGCGGTAGCGCGCGGGCCGCAGGCCGAGGTCGGCGTGGACCCGGCGGATCAGCTCGAGCGCCGCGCGGGCCTCGCCCGCGACCTGGTCGAGCCGGCAGAAGACGTGGGCGTCGTTCAGCTGGATCCCGCGCACGCGGCCGAGCCCGCCGAGCACACCCGAAAGCTCGGCGCGGTACATCCCGCCCAGCTCGGCGATCCGCAGCGGCAGTTCGCGGTAGCTGTGCCCGCGGGAGCGGTAGATCAGCGCGTGGTGCGGGCACAGGCTGGGGCGCAGCACGAACTGCTCGCCGCCGACGGCCATGGGCGGGAACATGTCGTCGCGGTAGTGGGCCCAGTGGCCGGAGATCTCGTACAGCTCGCGTTTGCCGAGCACCGGCGAGCACACGTGCCGGTAGCCCGCGCGCCGTTCGACGGCGCGGACGTACTCCTCCAGCTCGTGGCGTACGACGGCGCCGTCGGGCAGCAGGTACGGCAGACCGGCGCCCATGAGCGGGTCGCTGCCGAACAGGCCGAGTTCACGACCGATCCTGCGGTGGTCGGGCACGGGTTCCTCCTCGGGACGGCGAGGCGGCGGCCCGGGCACCCAGTCGTACGACGAAAGCCCCGGGGTGGCCACCCCGGGGCTTTCGCTCAGTTCTCAGCGCGCCGGGACGGTGTCCGGCGTCGTCGTGCCGAGTGAGCGCTGCATGCCCGTGACGGTAACAGCGGGCACCGCGCTCGGGCACGTGGTTTTCACGGCCGCCAGGACGTGTCCGCGGCCCAGGCCTCCGCGCGTGCGAAGGCGGCGTTGACCCAGCTCTGCTTGGCCTCGGCGTACTGCACGACGGTCCCGTCGGCCTCGTGCTCGCGCGCCAGCTCCGTCTTCACCGCCGCGTACGCGTCGCGCTCGGCCGGGTGCGCACGGATCCAGTCGCGGAACAGCAGGGCGAGCCGCCACGCCGGCGTCTCGGTGGAGCGGACGTGCAGGTTCACCGCGCGCTTCGGGTCCGCGCCGACGTGGAAGCGCTTGGGCCACGGAACGGCGGAGCCGTCCTGCGGGTCGTCCCACCAGTCGCCGTCGAGGCGGGGGAAGCCGGCGTCGGCCAGGGCGTCCGACAGCGCGTCGGCGTCGGCGAGCGTGGAGACGGTCAGCTGCAGGTCGAGGACGTCCCTGGCGGGCAGCCCGGGCACGGACGTCGAGCCGATGTGGTCTGCGCGCACCAGCCGCTCGCCCGCGACCTGCCGCAACCGCGCCAGGCGGCGCTCGGCCTGCAGCGGCCAGCTCGCGTCGTACGGCGCGATCACCGGTGACATCGGCGGGCGCGGTTTGCGCAGCCGCAGGTTCGCCTCGTACGGCACGAGCCGGTCGGCCCACAACGCGTCGACCTCGGCGAGCACGGCGTCCTGCGCGCCGCCGTTGTCGAGCCAGACGTCGGCGACCGCGCGACGCTGCTCTTCGCTGGCCTGCGCGCGGATCCGCGCCCGCGCGTCGGCCTCCGCCATGCCGCGCGCCTCGACGAGCCGGCGCACGCGCACCTCCACGGGCGCGTCGACGATCACCACCAGGTGGTAGGCGGGGGCGAGGTTGCCTTCGACGAGCAGCGGGATGTCGTGCACGATCACCGCGTCGTCGGCCGCCTGGGCCATCAGCTCGGCCGTGCGCTTGCCGACGAGCGGGTGGACGATCCCGTTGAGGCGCTTGCGCGACTCCTCGTCCGCGAACGCCTTCGCGGCGAGCGCCGGCCGGTCCAGCGAGCCGTCAGGAGCGAGCACGTCCGCCCCGAACGCCTCCACGATCGCCGCCAGCCCGGGCGTGCCCGGCTCCACGACCTCGCGCGCGATCCGGTCGGAGTCCACGAGGACGGCCCCGTGCTCGGCGAACCGGCTCGCCACCGTCGATTTCCCCGCGCCGATCCCGCCCGTCAGGCCCACTCGCAGCATGGGGCCACCCTAACCAGGCCCGGCCGCCACCCGATCAGGGGACATGAGAGGCCTGCACGTGCACTCGCACGAGTGCACGCACACCCACCGTCGAAACGCAAGGACTTTTCCCACTGCTCCGGGTGACACGCCGTCCCGGCTACGCCGAATTGCCGAGGCGAGTGCGTACCGTGCGCGGCGGACGGGTAGCCCACACGGAGGAACGATGGCGGACAAGCACGTCGGTAAGCACCGGCTCGGAACGCCGGGCCTGGTGCACTGCGTTGCCTACCGCCAGGTGGCCGACGCCCTCGCCGAATACCGGCGGACCTGGCTCAGCGCACTGCTCGTGCCCGCCCAGCACAGCTTCGCCGGCCTCCGCCGCCGTGCCCGAGCCGCGGCCCTCGAACGCATCTGGGTGCCGGCGGTGTCGGCTTCCTGAGGTCGCCGTCCCGGCGATGAAGTCGCTCCGGCGCGCCGAGGATCGAACAAGCTCCCTCGAGGTGTGATGCCGGCTAGTGGCCGGCCCCGGCCAGAGCCGGAGTACCTGTCGTGCGGAAGCGCGCGCGGTAGGCGCTGGGCGGGATGCCCACTTCGCGCGCGAAGACCCGCCGCAGGGTTTCCGCGGAACCGAAGCCCGTGCGGCGGGCGACCACGTCCAGCGGGTCCGTACCACTTTCCAGCAGCTGCCGGGCGGCTTCGAGCCGGGTGCTTTCGACGAAACGCGCCACCGAGGTGCCCAGCTGTTCGCGGAAGAGCCGCGTGAGGTGGCGGACGCTGACGCCCGCGTCGTCGGCCAGGAGCGAGAGGCTGTGCTCCGCCGCCGGGTCGGCGGTGATGCGGTCCATGATCCGGCGCAGCAGGTCGTTGCGCGAGGGCTGCGCCGCGAGCCGCACGCTGAACTGCGACTGACCGCCGGGACGTTGCAGGAACACCACGAGGTGTTTGGCGACGAGCCGCGCGGCGGCCGAACCGAGGTCCTCCTCGACGAGAGCCAGCGACAGGTCGATGCCCGAGGTGACGCCCGCCGAGGAGATCACCGAGCCGTCGCGCACGAAAATCGCCTCGCAGTCGACCTCGACGCCCGGGTAGCGGCGGGCGAGCTGGTCTGCGAGCTCCCAGTGCGTGGCCGCGCGGCGGCCCTCCAGCAGGCCCGCGGCCGCGAGGGTGAAGGCGCCCGCGCAGACCGACGCCGTGCGACGGGCCTGGTGCGACAGGCGGCGAACCTCCCCGAGCAGGTGCTCGTCGGTCACCGTGCGCTGCCAGTCCGGACCTCCGGGGACGATGAGCGTGCCGCCCTTGACGTCGGCCTCCTCGAGCGCGACGTCAGCGCCGAGGCGGGTGCCGGTCGTGGTTCGGACGTCGGTGCCGCCGGGCGAAGCGGTCAGCAGTTCGTAGCTCGCGCCGTGCTCGTTGGCCATGCCGAAGACCTCGAGCGGCCCGGTGACGTCGAGCAGCCGCACCGAGTCGTACACCACGACCACGACCCGCTCGGACCGCGCACCCCGACCCATCCGCACGCTCCTTCAGACCAGTTTCGTCTGCACGTCGATCTGGTTCTCCAGCGTACGGTGCACGGGGCACTTGTCCGCGATCGCGAGCAGCTTCGCGCGCTGCTCGTCGTCGAGGTCGCCCTCGAGTTCGATCTCGCGCGTGATGCGGCTGACCATGCCGACCTCGGTGTCGCAGCGTTCGCAGTCGCGCGCGTGGATGCGGTCGTGCTTCAAGCGGATGTTCACGTTGGCCAGCGGAATGTTCTTGCGGTCGGCGTACATGCGCAGCGTGATCGCGGTGCACGAACCCAGTGCGCCGAGCAGGAAGTCGTACGGCGTGGGACCGCTGCCGTCACCGCCCATGGACACGGGCTCGTCGACGACGAACTCGTACCCGCCCGCGGTGACGTGCTGCGTGTAGCGGCCGGTGCCCGCCTCGCTGACGACGACGGTGCCCGGTTCCGGTTGGGTCATCCGGTGTGCCTCCTGCTCGCTTGCTCGATCGTTCCACTTGACCGAACGTCGTTTGTGGACGAAGCCATGCCACGCCGTGGCGAGGTCCACAAGACGAAGATCCCACAGATCCGGCCGCCCGGCGAAGTTCCCAACCGCGCCCGAATATCGTATCTTCACCAGGCGAGACGCGGACCTGTCCTGCGCGGCACGGGCGAAGGGGGTAAGGGACGTGGCCACCCGCCATCTGTCGACGCAGCCGGCCGAGCAGCACAACCGCGCACGGTTTCTCGACGCCGCACTGGCGGTGCTCACCGACCGCGGTGTCGGCGGCCTGACCGTGCGCGGCGTGGCCGAAGCGGCCGGCACGTCGACCATCACCGTCTACACACGCTTCGGCGGCCGCACCGGGTTGCTCGACGCGCTGTACGAGCGCGCGTTCGACCTGCTGCGCGAGCAGCTCCTCGACGTCCCGCCCGAATCCGAAGACGGCGTCGCCGACCTGCTCGACGTCGCGCTCGCGTACCGCCGCTTCGCGCTCGAGAGCCCGGCGCGCTACGCGATGATGTTCGAACGGTCGGTCCACGGCTACGACCCCGACCCGGCCCTGCGCACGGCCGTCCTGCGCACCACGTTCGCCATGTTCGTCGGCAAGATCCGCCGCATCAGCAGCGACCCGGCCGCCGACGCGCGGCAGTACGGCTACCTGCTGTGGACGTCGATGCACGGGCTCGTCAGCGTCGAGCTCACCATCCGCTCGCAGACCCCGCTCAACGACTGGTTCATCGAACCGACCGACGACGCCCACGAAGCCGTGTACCGCACGGGTGTGCTGTCGATGATCTCCGGCCTCGGCCTCCACAACTGACACCGGCCCGCCGGTGCGCTGATCCCCGCACGGTCTGGGCCTCCCCGAGCCGCCGTCAGCGCGAAACCGCCGCCCCGAAACGAAAACACCGCGGCCCCGGTCCGAACTGGACCGGGGCCGCGGTGTTCGTGCTCAGTGCTCAGTCAGCACCGGAAGCAGCGAGGTTCACGCACCACCGGAGAGCTTCTCGCGCAGAGCCGCGAGCTGCTCGTCGCTGGCCAGCGTGCCGCCGCTCTTGGTCTCGGCCGGAGCGGAGGTGTAGGACTGGTCGCCACCCTCGACGCCGGTCGCGGCGTCGGCAGCGGCTTCCGCGTCGGCCTCGGCGGCCTTCTTGACCTGCGCCATGTGGGCCTCGTAGCGCGCGTGGGCCTCGGCGTACTGCCGCTCCCACTCCTCGCGCTGCTTGTCGAAGCCTTCCTGCCACTCCTGGGTGTCCGGGTCGAAGCCTTCGGGGTAGATGTAGTTGCCCTCGGCGTCGTACTCGGCGGCCATGCCGTACTGGGTCGGGTCGAACTCGGTGTCCGGCGTGACGCCCTCGTTGGCCTGCTTCAGTGACAGCGAGATCCGGCGGCGCTCGAGGTCGATGTCGATGACCTTGACCAAGACGTCGCCGTTGACCTGGACGACCTGCTCCGGGATCTCCACGTGGCGCTCGGCCAGCTCGGAGATGTGCACCAGGCCCTCGATGCCCTCCTCGACGCGCACGAACGCACCGAACGGGACGAGCTTGGTGACCTTGCCCGGCACGATCTGGCCGATCGCGTGGGTGCGGGCGAACTGGCGCCACGGGTCTTCCTGGGTCGCCTTCAGCGACAGTGAGACGCGCTCGCGGTCCATGTCGACGTCCAGGACCTCGACCGTGACCTCCTGGCCGACCTCGACGACCTCGGACGGGTGGTCGATGTGCTTCCAGGACAGCTCGGAGACGTGCACGAGGCCGTCGACGCCACCCAGGTCCACGAAGGCACCGAAGTTGACGATGGACGAGACGACGCCCTTGCGGACCTGGCCCTTGGCGAGGTTGTTGAGGAACTCGCTGCGGACCTCGGACTGCGTCTGCTCGAGGTAGGCGCGGCGGGACAGGACCACGTTGTTGCGGTTCTTGTCCAGCTCGATGATCTTCGCCTCGAGCTCGCGGCCGACGTACGGCTGCAGGTCGCGCACGCGGCGCATCTCGACGAGCGAGGCGGGCAGGAAGCCGCGGAGGCCGATGTCGAGGATCAGGCCGCCCTTGACGACCTCGATGACGGTGCCCTTGACGGGCTCGTCCTTCTCCTTGAGCTCCTCGATCGTGCCCCAGGCGCGCTCGTACTGGGCGCGCTTCTTGGACAGGATCAGGCGGCCTTCCTTGTCCTCCTTCTGGAGAACGAGGGCTTCGACCTCATCGCCCACGGAGACAACCTCAGCCGGGTCGACATCGTGCTTGATGCTCAGCTCACGCGAGGGGATGACACCCTCGGTCTTGTACCCGATGTCGAGCAGGACCTCGTCGCGGTCGACCTTGACGATCGTGCCCTCGACGATGTCGCCATCGTTGAAGTACTTGATCGTCTTGTCGATCGCCGCGAGGAAGTCTTCCTCCGACCCGATATCGTTGATGGCGACCTGCTGCGGGCCGGCGGGGGCGGTCGGGGCGGTGGCGGTGTCGGTGGTCATTAGGCGGGTTGCTCCGGTGGATGGGATCGTAGGTGTGCAGTTGGCGACGCAGCAGGCTGCAAGACGAGACATGCAACGAACCCCACGAACCAACGTCGGGCAAACGTCCACCAGGGAACGACCGCGGCACGACCCGCAAACGGTGCGCGGCCCCGGCAGTGACGACCCGGGCAGCGCGAACCCACTGCGCTAACAGTCATCGTACGCGGGCTCCGGTAGGGCACACAATCAGGGTCCCCACTGCTCCCGGTACCCTTCTGGCGACGTTTCCGCCGGTGCCCACATTCCCGGGAGGCCCCGCTATGCCCGAGTCTTCGGCCGCGCCCGAGGCGGACCGCCACGCGCGCGCCGAGCAGCGGCTCGGCACGTCCGGCGTCGCGTACCGCGCGGTGCGCGGCGCGGAGGCGGTGGCCGCCAACCTCGCGTGGTGGGACGCCGATGCCGACGACTACCAGGCCACCCACGGCGGTTTCCTCGGCGACGCCGAGTTTGTCTGGTGCCCGGAGGGCGTGCGCGAGGCCGACGCGCGCCTGCTCGGCGACGTCCGCGGTCGGCGCGTGCTCGAGGTCGGCTGCGGCCAGGCGGCGTGCTCGCGCTGGCTAGCCGCGGCGGGCGCCGACGCCGTCGCGACCGACCTGTCGGGCGGGATGCTGCGCCACGCGCGCGAGGGCAACGAGCGCACCGGTGTCGCCGTGCCGCTCGTGCAGGCCAACGCGGAGCATCTGCCGTTCGCGCCGGCCAGTTTCGACGCCGCGTGCTCCGCGTTCGGCGCACTGCCGTTCGTGCCGTCGGTGGCCACGGTCTTCGCCGAGGTGCACCGCGTGCTGCGGCCCGGTTCGCCGTGGGTGTTCTCGGTGACCCACCCGATGCGCTGGATCTTCCCCGACGATCCGGGTCCGCAGGGGCTCACGGTCACACAGCCGTACTTCGACCGCACGCCCTACGTGGAGGTCGACGACGACGGCACAGCCACCTACGTCGAGTACCACCGCACGGTCGGCGACTACGTGCGCGCGCTCGCCGCGACCGGGTTCGCGCTCGAGGACCTGCTCGAGCCGGAGTGGCCGGAGGGGCACACCCGGACGTGGGGCCAGTGGAGCCCGTTGCGCGGCAAGCTCTTCCCCGGCACGGCGATCTTCCGCACGCGTCGCGCCTGAGCGGCTACGCTGCGCCTTCGTGGCCACGACCGAACCGGCGGCGCGCTTCGCCGCGCTCGACCCGCTGCTGCCGCCGCCCGCGCCGGCCGCCGCGGGCGAGCGCGTGTCCGCGGTGACGGCCGCCGGCGTGCGCGTGTCCGGTGTGGTGCAGCGCTACCGGCACGGCCCGGGTGACCCGCCCCTGCTGTGGTCGGCCGCGCAGGTGTGGCAATTGTTCCCCGACGCGGACACCCCGGGCACCGAGGGGTTCGACCTCCTGCTCGGCGAGCTGCGGGCGCTCGTGGACGGTGAGCCGCCCGGCGCCGATTCGGCGTGCGTGGTGAACTGGCCGAGCCGTGACGCCGAGGCGATCCGCGCGTTCCTCGACCATGGGCTCGCCCCGATGTCCGCACTGGCCGTGCGCACGACACCGCCGCCGTCGCCTGCGGAGCCGGCCCGCGACGGTGTCACTGTGCGCCTCGCGGGCCCCGCCGACTTCGACGAGGTGCTGACCCTCTGCGCGGCGACGTTCGACTACACGGGGCTGGTCGCGCACCGCCGCCGCGAGCAGACCGCCGAGCTGCTCGCCCCGGCGCTGCGCCGCGCGCTCGACGAACCGGTCACCTGGCTGGCCGAGGCCGGCGGCGAGGCCGTGGCGCTCGCGCAGTGCGCGTGGGTGGACTCGGCGCCGGACACCGACGCCGCCGAGCTGCTGCCACCGGGGCTCTGGGCATACGTGAACAACGTCGTGACCGCTCCGCGGTACCGCGGCAGCGGGGTCGGCCGCGCGCTCATGGCCCACGTGCACCGCGAACTGCTGCGCCCGGGCGTGGTCGGTGCGTACCTCTACTACAACCCGATGAACCCGCTCTCGTCGGTGTTCTGGCACCGGCAGGGTTACCGTCCACTGTGGACCTCCTGGGAAGCCCACCCGGCGTCCTCACTGCGGTGAACCGCGCACACGGCCGCCCGGTCGTGTGACGTGCGACCACTCGCCTTGCCCGTCGGTGATCAACTGAGCTACTTTTTGCACTGACCGGTCAGTTCAAAAGTGCCGGGTGCACCCACGTTGGAGAGTTCGCCGTGCAGGTACGAGCCGACCGGGTGTCCCTGGAGGGACCCCACGGCACACTGTTGCCACCCACCTCGCTCGCGGTCGAGGACGGTTGCGTGACGCTGGTCCACGGCGAGCCGGGCGTCGGGATCACCGCGCTCGCGCTGGCCCTCGCCGGGCGCGTCAAGCCGTCCACCGGCACCGTGACCGCCGACGTCCCCGGCCTGCTGCGGGACCTCGTCGCTGTGGTCGACGCCCCCGGTGTGAGCGAGCCCGACGAGGCGCTCGCCCTGCGCGTGGTCGCCGGCGAGGAGCTCGCGCTGGCGCACCGGCCCGCGGGCAAGGACGACGTGCTGCGCTGGCTCACCGAGCACGACGCCGCGCCCTTCGCCGGCACGCGGTTCGAGAACCTGGAACCCGCGCTGCGCACGCGGCTGCTCGCCGAGCTGGCCGCCGAGCGCACCGGTGTGCGCGTGCTCGTGCTCGACACCCCCGACCGGCACACGAGCCACGTCGAGTCGTGGACGGCGGTCGCCGAAGACCACGCGAAGCGCGGCCTGGCCGTCGCGGTGCTGACCGCGACGACGCCGGCCGCCGCCCTGCCCCACCCGCCGGCCCGCATCGGGTCGACCGACCAGCCCGGACCGGTGCGCCTGCTCGCCGGCCCAGAAGAAAGCAGCGCCGAAGAAAACGGCGCCGAAGAACCCCGCGCGGAAGAACTCAGCGCCGAAGGAGACCCGGCATGACCTCCCCCGACAAGCGCGCCGGCGGTCTCAACGCGTTCCGCATCGCGCACAACGAGCTGCGCCGGCTGTCGGCCGGCACGCTGCCCAAGCTGGCCCTCGGCGCGCTCGTGCTCGTGCCGCTGCTCTACGCGTCCTTCTACCTGTACGCGAACTACGACCCGTACGGCCGTCTCGACAAGCTGCCGGCCGCCGTGTTCACCTCCGACGCCGGGGCCAAGGACACGACGGGTGCGACGCGCAATGTCGGCCGCGAGGTGACCGACGAGCTCCTGAAGTCCGGTACCTTCCAGTGGCACGACGTGTCCGAACAGGACGCTCGAAACGGCGTGCGCGACGACAAGTACTCCTTCGCCATCGGGATCCCGCGCGACTTCTCGGCCGCGCTGCTCTCGTCGGGCACCTTCACCCCCCAGCAGGCGACGATCACGCTGACCACCAACGACGCCAACAACTACCTCGCGGGCACGATCGCGAAGCAGGTGGCCGACCAGGTGCGCAAGACGATCGCCGAAAAGGTCGGCGGCGAGGCGGCCGACCGCTTCCTCGTCGGCTTCTCCACGATCTACGGCAAGGTGTCCGACGCGGCCAACGGCGCCAAGGAGCTCGCCGACGGCGCCGCTCAGCTGCAGACCGGCCAGCACCAGCTCGCCGACGGCGCGAGTCAGCTGGCGACCGGATCGAGCTCGCTCGCCACGGGCCTCGGCACGCTCGAGTCGAGCACCGCACTGCTCCCGAGCCAGACGCAGCAGCTCGCGAGCGGCGCGGGCCAGGTCGCCGACGGCAACCAGCAGGTGGCCGACGCGGCCTCGGTCGCGGCCGCCGCGTCGTCGGACATCCAAGGCCGCCTCGACGGCTACCGCATGCAGCTGAACACCGACCTGCACGACGCGGGCCTGTCCGACAGCCAGGTGAACGACATCCTCGCGCGGCTCGACCAGCTGCGCTCCCCCGTCGACCAGGCGAACGCGAAGATCCAGTCCGCCAACGGTGACCTCGCGAAGCTGGCGAGCGGCGCGCGGCAGGTCTCGGACGGCGCGCGCCGGCTGGCCACGGCCGCGCCCCAGCTGTCGAGCGGGATCGCGCAGGCGTCCGACGGTGCCGACCGGCTGCGTGACGGCGCGGCGAAGCTGAACGACGGCGAGAAGACGGCCGTCACGGGTACCGACCAGCTCGCGAGCGGTGCGGCCCAGCTGCGCGACGGGCTGGCGGCCGGCCTCACGCAGATCCCCAACCCCGACGACCCGACCCGCACCGCCACGGCGAACACCATCGCCGACCCGGTCGCGGTG
Source organism: Amycolatopsis sp. FDAARGOS 1241 (assembly GCF_016889705.1). Classification (NCBI taxonomy): domain Bacteria; kingdom Bacillati; phylum Actinomycetota; class Actinomycetes; order Pseudonocardiales; family Pseudonocardiaceae; genus Amycolatopsis; species Amycolatopsis sp. FDAARGOS 1241. Next base: position 2,901,570 of record NZ_CP069526.1, on the reverse strand, counting down.
ACGTCGAACGGCGTCGCCTCCGCCGGCACGTACGGCGCGGGCCTGGCCCCGTTCTTCATCTCGCTGGCGACGTGGATCGGTGCGTTCGTGCTGTTCCTGCTGATCCGGCCGCTGTCGACGCGGGCGCTCACCGCGGGCGCGGCACCGCTGCGGGTGGCGCTCGGCGGCTGGTTGTCGTCGGCCGTGCTGGGTATCGCGCAGGTGATCGTGCTGTTCGCGGCCGTCACGTGGCTGGTGGGCATCCACCCCGCGCACCCGCTGGGCGCGATCGGGTTCGCCGTCCTCGTGTCGCTGGCGTTCACGTCGGTGGTGCACGCGCTCAACGCGTTCTTCGGCGCGGTGGGCAAGTTCCTCGGGCTCGTGCTGCTGGTGCTGCAGCTGGTGAGCGCGGGCGGCACGTTCCCGTGGCAGACGATCCCCGACGCGCTCTACCCGCTGCACGTGGTGCTGCCGATGGGGTATGCGATCGACGGCTTCCGGCACCTGCTCTACACGGGCGCGTCGCTGCAGATCCTGGGAGACGTCGGGGTGCTGCTGGCCTACCTCGCCGGCGGGATCGTGCTGTCGACGCTCGCCGCTCGCAAGCACCGGGTGTGGTCGGTGTCCGCGCTGAAACCCGAGCTGAGCCTGTGAGGGAGTCGACCAAGCGGAAGCTTTTCGACGCGACCCTGCGGCTTTCGGCCAGCAGGGGCCTCGTGGGGCTGACGGTGGACGAGATCGCGACCGAGGCGGGCGTCGCCAAAGGCACGGTGTACTACAACTTCGGGTCCAAAGACGGGCTGGTCGACAGCCTGTTGCGCTTCGGCGTCGACTTGCTCGCCAGGCGCCTGCGCGCGGCCGTGACCGACGACGACCCGCTCACCGTGATCGAGGCACAGGTCGACACGACGCTCGAGTTCATCGCCGAGTACCCGGGGTTCTCGCAGATCGTGGTGAGCGAGCTGTGGCGCACACCGGGCCAGTGGCACGACACGCTGGCGCTGCTGCGCGAAGAGATCATCTCGCTCGTGAAGGGCCAGTTGCAGCGGCTCGCCCGCGCGGGCCGCCTGCCCGACGGCGTCGCCATCGAGACCGCCGCGGCGGGCCTGTTCGGCACGATGCTGGTCGTCGCGCTCGACTGGCAGGTCTTCCAGCCAGCGCGCACCCGCGCCGAAGTGCGCGAGTCCGTGATGGTGCTGATCCGGGGCCTCGGCCGCGGCTGAAGCGACCGAGCCCCCGTTCTCGCCGGGTGGTCAGCCGCAGTTGGCGCAGCAGCCGCAGCCCTTGCCGGTGCACGCCGAGCAGCAGCCGTGGCGCATGACGAACTGGAAGAGGCGCTTGATCATCTCTCGGTCCTCCGCTATCGATCGACACCTGCCCTGTCACGCTAAGTGAGGCAGCGGTGACGCGGGTACCGCTGAGTGGGCGGGTGACCCGGGTGAATCACGCCGCGGGCCCCGCGGACGCCGAGCGGTGCCCCGCCGCGCTGGGGCGGACCCGCTACGCTCGCTCGCATGAAACTCCACGTCGGCTGCGCGATGTGGACGCACGGGCCCTGGCAGGGGCGGTACCTGCCGCATCCCTTGGCGCCACACGAACGACTGCGGGCGTACGCCACGTGGTGCAACGCGGTCGAGGGCAACACGACGTTCTACGCGACGCCCTCCCGAGCCACGGTCGAGACCTGGGCCGAGCAGACGCCGGCGGACTTCCGCTTCGTGCTCAAGCTGCCGAAGACCATCACGCACGAACGGGGTCTCGGCGACGCCGACCTGCCGCTCAAGGCCTTCCTGACGGCGGTGGAGCCATTGGCCGAGCGCCTCCACACCGTCTGGATCCAGCTGCCGCCGTCGTTCTCGCCCGAGCACCTCGGCACGCTCGCGGGGTTCCTGCAGCGGTTGCCACGCGAGCACCGGTACGCGATCGAGGTGCGGCATCGCGCGTTCTTCGAGGACGCGCGGGCGGCCCAGTGGCTGGAGCGCGTCCTCGGCAGGGCCGGTGCCGAGTGGATCACCTTCGACACGACGGTGTTGTTCGCGAAGCCGCCGGGCAGCGAGGCCGAGCAGGAGGCGTGGGTGAAGAAGCCGCGGATGCCGCGCCGGCTGCGCGCGCTGACCGGTCACCCCGTGGTCCGTTATCTCGGGCGCGACGACGCCGGGCAGACGGCCGCGGGCTGGGGTCCGTGGGCCGACGCGGTGGCCGGGTGGCTGCGCGAGGGCCGGTCGCCGACGGTGTTCATCCACACGCCGGACAACGCCGACGCGCTCGCGCTCGCGCGGCGCTTCCACGACGAGGTGCGAACCCGGGTGCCGGAGGTCGAGGTGCTCGCCGAGCCGATGCCGGTGGGACCGCCGACGTTGTTCTGAGCCGGCTTCCACCCCGCACTGTCCACACCGGACGCCCAAGTGACGCAGCGGACGTCCGCCAGCCGACCGGGCAGCACGTCGAGCTGTCCGGTCGTCGAAGCTCCGCGCGCCGCTCATGGCAGCGGGCATGAGGTCGGGCACGTCGAAGCACACCAGGGCCGGTGGTGAGCCTGCTCGTGCCGCTCGTGACGCTCGTGCCACTGGGGCGCGGCAGACGGCGGGCGCCACGCGCGCACCGGCGGAGAACGCGCGCGCCTCCGGTTGCTGGATCCACACACGGCCGAGGTTGCCCCCGCCGAGCTGCGGAAGCCTTGACCCGCAGCGAAAAGCGGCCCACCTCCCAGCACAGTCACCCGGTCGCTGCCGCCCGCGCATCGGCATGGGGAGAGCGCGGGATCGGTCTCCCGCGCGGCCAGGCGACGGACCGCAGCTTCCACCCGGGCTCCGCCTCCGCCGGGCCGAAGAAAGCGCTGTCGAGGTCGGTGGCGATCGTCGTGACGGTGGCCATGGTTCGCGGGGCTCCGGCCGTGCTTCATTTGGTCGGCGGCGGACAGCGGCAGGAACTTCGGGCCTGCGTGGCGACGAGCGGGCGCAGGCGCTTCGAGCGCGGCGCGCCACGCGGGGGCAGCCCGGTGCAGCCGGAAGCCGGCGGTTGTGCCATCCGAATGGATGCCTGGTGCATCAGGTCTGCCCGACCCGACCGCGCGGCCCGGCCACCGGTACCGGCGGCCGGGGCGCGCGGGCCGTCAGCGGGCTGCCGGCGGAAGTTCGAACCGCCCGAACACCCACGTGCCCGGCGCGGCCGCGTCGTCTCCCGCCCAAAACTCGATCCAGTGCTCGGTGAACTCGCCGGCCGACACGTAACAGTCGCCGTCGAGGTCCAGCACCGGGAACACCGTGTCGGTGTCGGTCGCCGAGCCGTTCCACGTCTCGATCAGCCGGCGGTACTCCTCGCGGGAGATGCGCCCGTCGCCGTTCTCGTCGATGGCCTCGAACATCGCCGACGCCGTCCCGCGCATCGCGTCGGGCATGTCCCCCAGCTGGTCCACCACGAGCAGGACCTCGTCGACGGTCACCTTGTCGTCGCGGTCGATGTCGGACGCGGCGAGCAGCGTCGTCCACCAGCCCATCATGATCTCGGTCAGCCGCGTCGCCGCCGGCGAATCCGGGGCCAGGCCGCGGGCTTTCGTCCAGCGATCGGTGAGGGCCTGGAAGTCGGACTCGGTGAGGAATCCGTCGCCGTCGTCGTCCATCGCGCCGAACACGGTGGTGATCTTGCGTCTCTGCAGTTCGCTCGCCATCGCTCGCCGTCCTTTCGCGGGTCCCCCTTGGCCGGGGACCTCGTGGGCGAAGCTCAGCGTTGTCGCGCCTGAAGATCACCTGCACCGGCACCCGGGTCTGCCACGGCCACGACCCGGTGATTTCCGCAATGACGCGAAGTGACCGGAACGGCTCCCTCCCGGCGGGGGAAGGGGCCGTTCCGGCGAACGCGATCCGTCAGTGCGCGGCTTCGTTCCACGAACGGCCGTACCCCACCGAAACCTCCAGCGGCACCGCGAGGTCGTAGGCCGAACCCATGCCTTCGCGCACGAGCTTCTCGACCTCCGCGCGCTCACCCTCGGCGACCTCGAGCACGAGTTCGTCGTGCACCTGCAGCAGCACCCGGCTGCGCAGCTTCGCCTCCACCAGCGCGCGGTGCACGTTGAGCATCGCGACCTTGATGATGTCGGCCGCACTGCCCTGGATGGGCGCGTTGAGCGCCATGCGCTCCGCCATCTCGCGGCGCTGCCGGTTGTCGCTGTTGAGGTCCGGCAGGTAACGGCGGCGGCCGAAGATCGTTTCGGTGTAGCCGGTCTTCCCGGCTTCGCCCACGACCGACTGGAGGTAGTCGCGTACCCCGCCGAAGCGGTTGAAGTACGCCTCCATCTGCGCCTTCGCGTCTTCGGTCGAGATGCGCAGCTGCTGCGACAGCCCGTAGGCCGACAGCCCGTAGGCCAGGCCGTACGACATCGCCTTCACGCGGTAGCGCTGTTCGGGGGTGATCTCCTCGCCCGGCACGGAAAACGCGCGCGACGCGACGAACGTGTGCAGATCCTCACCGCTGTTGAACGCCTCGATCAAGCCGTCGTCCTGCGACAGGTGCGCCATGATCCGCATCTCGATCTGGCTGTAGTCCGCGGTCATCAGCTCGGCGTAACCCTCGCCGACGACGAACGCGTCGCGGATGCGCCGGCCTTCTTCCGTGCGCACCGGGATGTTCTGCAGGTTCGGGTCGACCGACGACAGGCGCCCCGTGGCCGCGATCGTCTGCTGGAGCGTGGTGTGGATGCGCCCGTCGTCGGCGATCGACTTGATGAGGCCTTCGACGGTGGTCCGCAGCCGGGTGGCGTCGCGGTGTTCCAGCATGTGCTGCAGGAACGGGTGCTCGGTCTTCTCGAACAGGCTCTGCAGCGCCTCGGCGTCCGTGGTGTAGCCGGTCTTGGTGCGCTTGGTCTTCGGCATGCCCAGCTCTTCGAACAGCACGACCTGCAGCTGCTTCGGCGAACCCAGGTTGATCTGCTTGCCGATCACCTTGTACGCCTCTTCGGCCGCCTGCGTGACCCGGCTGAGGTAGTGGGCCTCCAGCTCGGTCAGCTGCTCGACGTCGACAGCGATGCCCGCCGCCTCCAGCTCCGTGATGACCTCGAGCAGTGGCAGCTCCAGCTCGGTGAGCAGGCGGGCCCCGCCCAGCTGCCCGAGCTCCTCGCCCAGCGCGTCGGCGAGTTCGAAGATCGCGCGCGCCTTGACCAGCTCCTGCTGCATCTCCTGCTGCTCGAGCCCGTCGGCGCCGCCGTCGAGCAGCGACAGCTGACCGTCGCCCTCGCCGGTCTCCGAGCGCAGCTCGCGGTGCAGGTAGCGCAGCGCGAGGTCGTCGAGCTCGAACGTCCGCTGGCCCGGGCGCGCGAGGTAGGCCGCGAGCGCGGTGTCCATCACCAGGCCCGCGAGCGTCCAGCCGCGGGCCCGCACCGCGTGCAGCGCGACCTTCAGGTCATGGCCGATCTTGCGGACCTTCTCGTCGGCGAGCCACGCGGCCAGCGCCGCGTCGTCGGCCTCGTCCATCGCCGTGACGTCGACGTAGGCGCCTTCGCCGTCGGGCGCCGCGAACGCCAGCGCCCGCAGGTCCGAGCGGATCGACGCGCCGGTGGCTCGGAACGCCAGCGCCACCGGCGCGCCCTCGCCGGCGTGCGCGGCGAGCCACTCGCCCAGCCTGCCCGGCTCGACCGCGCCGCCCGAGACCTCGAAGCCCTCGTCGGCCTCCGGCTCGGCGCTGCTCAGCGTGGCGAAGAGCCGGTCGCGCAGCACCCGGAACTCCAGCTCGTCGAACAGGTGGTGCACGGCCTCGCGGTTCCACGGCCGCAGCTCGAGCTGGTCGGGGACCGTGTCCAGCGGCACGTCGCGCACCAGTTCGGTGAGCTGCCGGTTGAGAGCGACCGAGGTGAGGTGCTCGCGCAGCGCGTCGCCGACTTTCCCCTTGACCTCGTCGACGCGGTCGATGAGGTCGGCCAGCGTGCCGAACTGCCGGATCCACTTCGCGGCCGTCTTCTCCCCCACCCCGGGGATGCCCGGCAGGTTGTCCGACGGGTCGCCGCGCAGCGCCGCGAAGTCGGGGTACTGGCTCGGTGTGAGCCCGTACTTCTCCTCGACGGCATCCGGGGTGAACCGCACCAGGTCGGACACGCCGCGCTTCGGGTAAAGCACCGTGACGTGGTCGTTGACCAGCTGCAGCGCGTCGCGGTCGCCGGTGCAGATGAGCACGTCGAAGCTCTCCGCCTGGGTGGTGAGGGTGGCGATGATGTCGTCGGCCTCGAAGTTCTCCTTCGTGAGCGACGGGATGCCCAGCACGTCGAGCACCTCCTTGACCAGGTCGACCTGGCCGCGGAACTCGTCGGGCGTGGTGCTGCGGTTGGCCTTGTAGTCGGCGTAGGTCTCCGACCGGAAGGTCTTGCGCGAAAGGTCGAAGGCAACCGCGAGGTGGGTCGGCTCCTCGTCGCGCAGCAGGTTGATGAGCATCGAGGTGAAGCCGAACACCGCGTTGGTGACCTGCCCGGTCTTGGTCTTGAAGTTCTCCGCGGGCAGGGCGAAGAAGGCGCGGTAGGCCATCGAATGGCCGTCGATGAGCAGCAGTTTCGGCCGCTCGGCCGTGGTGGTGGCGGTTGTGGTGTTCGCTACGGTTCGGTTCTCACTCGGGCTCACGGAGCCGAGTCTAAAGTGAGGGCCCGACACTCTTGCGTGTCGCATAGGTTGAGGAGCGTTGCGTGACCGAGCAGGCCGGCGAAATCGAGCTGGGCACTTTCGTGGGGGTCGACCCAGCGGCTGCCGACCAGCAGCTCAACGACAAGATCGGGCTGAAGATCATCGAGGCCACGCCCGAGCGCGTCGTCGGCACCATCCCCGTCGAGGGCAACCTCCAGCCCTACGGCCTGCTGCACGGCGGCGCCAACGCGACGATCGCCGAAGCACTCGGCTCGATGGTCGCCGGGCTCAACGCGGGGCCGGACCGCGCCTCGATGGGCCTCGAGCTCTCGTGCACGCACCACCGCGCCGTGCGCTCGGGCACCGTCACCGCGGTCGCCACGCCGCTGCACGTCGGGCGCGGCACCATCACCGCGGAGATCGTGCTGACCGACGACGAGGGCCGGCGCACCTGCACCGCCCGCCTGACGTGCGTCGTGCGGGACCGGCCGCCGGTGTAGTCCGCCCCGGCTCCGCCGGCCGCGGTGAGAGCCGGCTTCCTCCCTCCCGATTTCACTCGGCCCGGGGCCCCGTGACATCGCTCAGTCCAGCAGCCGACGCAGTCTCACACTGGTGCGCCGGCCGTTGTGCGGAATGCGGGGCCGTGTCCGCCCGAGCTGCCGCAAAGAACCGGCCCCGTGCGCCGAAGCACGCGGGGCCGGTTCGCGAGGCTCCCCTGCCCTACCCCACGCCGAGGTAGGCCTCCTTGATGCTGGTGTCGGCCAGTAGCTCCTTGCCGGTGCCCGACTTGGTGATCTGCCCGGTCTCGAGCACGTACGCCCGGTGGGCCCGCGACAGCGCCTGCTGCGCGTTCTGTTCCACCAGCAGCACGGTCGTGCCCTGCCGGTTGATCTCCGTGATGATCCGGAAGATCTGCTGGATGAACTGCGGCGCGAGGCCCATCGACGGCTCGTCGAGCAGCAGCAGCCGCGGCTTCGCCATCAGCGCGCGGCCGATCGCCAGCATCTGCTGCTCACCACCGGACATCGTGCCACCGACCTGGCTCTTGCGTTCCGCGAGCCGCGGGAAGAGCTCGAAGACGCGTTCGAAGTCCGGCCGCAGGTTCTTCCGGTCCTTGCGGGCGTACGCGCCCATGTCCAGGTTCTCCAGCACCGTCATGCCTGGGAAGATCCCCCGGCCCTCGGGCGACTGGGAGATCCCGCGGACCACCCGCAGGTCACCGCGCAGGCGCGAGATGTCCTCGCCGTCGAAGCGGATCGTGCCGCCCGAGATCGGCCGGATCCCGGAGATGGCCCGCATCGTGGTGGACTTGCCCGCGCCGTTGGCCCCGATCAACGTGACGACTTCACCCTGGTTGACCGTGATGGACAGCCCCGACACGGCCTGGATCCGTCCGTAGTGGACGGACACGTTGTCGAGCTCAAGCAACGTCATCGTCGGGCACCCCCAGGTAGGCGGCGATCACCGCGGGGTTCTGCCGGATCTCGGCAGGCACACCCTCGGCGATCTTCTTGCCGAACTCCAGCACCACGATCCGGTCGGTCACGCCCATGACCAGCTTCATGTCGTGTTCGATCAGCAGGACGGTGAAGCCGTCGTCGCGGATAGTCCGGATCAGCCCCATGAGCTCTTCCTTCTCCGCCGGGTTGAACCCGGCGGCCGGCTCGTCGAGGCACAGCAGCTTCGGCTCGGTTGCGAGCGCCCGTGCGATCTCCAGGCGCCGCTGGTAGCCGTAGGGCAGGTTCTTCGCGCGGTCGGCCGCCCGGTCGGCGATGCCGACGAACTCCAGCAGCGCCATGCCCTTCTCGATCGCCTGCTTCTCCTCGCGGTGGTGGCGCGGAGTGCGGAGCAGGGCGCCGACCAGGCTGGTCTTGTGGCGGGCGTCGGTGCCGACCACCACGTTCTCCAGCGCCGTCATCTCCGAGAAGAGCCGGATGTTCTGGAACGTGCGCGCGATGCCGAGCTGCGTGATGGCGTGGCGCGAGGCCTTGCCCAGTGGCTTGTCCTCGAGCAGCACCCGGCCCGACGTGGGCCGGTAGACGCCGGTCATCGCGTTGAAGCACGTCGTCTTGCCGGCGCCGTTCGGGCCGATCAGGCCCAGGATCTCGCCGCGGCGGATGTCGAACGACACCGAGTCGAGCGCGACGAGGCCACCGAAGCGCACGGTGACGTCGTCCACTTTCAGCAGCGTCTGGCCGACCGAAACCGCGATGTCACGGTCCGGTGCGACGACCTCGGCGACCTCCGCCTCGTGCTCGGCGAGCTCCTCCGCGCTCATCTGGGCGACCTCGGCCACGAGGCCGCCCTCGGCCGGGACCTCCGGTCCGGTGCCGTTGCCAGGGGCGGTCATGCCTTCTCTCCCGTGGTCTCAGGGGCCAGCGAACCGTCGCTCGAGATCTGCTCGCCCTTGCCGAGCAGGCGCTGGTACGCCTGCCTGCCGTAGGTGAGCAGCCGCTGCCGCGCACCCAGCAGGCCCTGCGGGCGAAAGATCATCAGGATGATCAGCGCCAGGCCGAAGATCAGGTACTTGTACTCGGCGATCGCCTGGAACCGCAGCGGCACGTACGCCACCACGATCGCGCCCAGCAGCACGCCGACCTTGTTGCCCGCACCGCCGAGGATCACCGCGGCGAGGAACAGCATGGACGTGACGACGTCGAACTTCTGGTTGTTCACGAAGCCGAGCTGCCCGGCGTAGAGCGCACCGGAGAGACCACCGACGGCCGCACCGGACACGAACGCCCAGATCTTGAACTTGTAGGTCGGCAGGCCCATGATCTCGGCCGCGTCCTCGTCGTCGCGGATCGCGACCCAGGCGCGGCCGACCCGGCTGCGCTCCAGGTTCCCGACCAGGAACAGGACGATGATGATGATCGTGACGCAGAGCCAGTACCACGGTATGCCGTTCGTGTTGTTGAACAGCGGCGTGCCGTCGGCGTTCGTGCCCGGCGGGTGCCCGACCCCCTGGAAACCGCGGTTGCCACGCAGCGGGTCGACGTTGTCGGCCAGCAGCCGGACGATCTCGCCGAACCCCAGCGTCACGATCGCGAGGTAGTCACCGCGTAGCCGCAGCGTCGGTGTCCCGAGGATGACACCGAAGATCATCGTGACCACCATCGCGATGGGGAGCACGACGAGGAACGGCAGCTTGTGCAGCGACGAGTCGGGGCTTGTGAACAGCGCCATCACGTACGCGCCGACGGCGAAGAAGCCCACGTACCCGAGGTCCAGCAGGCCGGCCTGGCCGACGACGATGTTGAGGCCGATGGCGACCAGCGCGTAGCGGGACACCTCGAACATCGCGATCGGGAAGTCGTAACCCGGCTGCGTGGTGATGATCGGCGGGTTGAGCACGGGCAGCAGGTAGACGAGCGCCACCAGCGGCACGAGCACGAGCCACTGCTGCACCCGCGGCAGGTTGTTCCACCAGTCCGAGATCGGCCGCTTGCGCTTGGCCGGAGCGGGTGCGGCCGGTGCTGTCGAGGTCACCGTCATACCCGTGCCTTTCCGAGCGATTCACCGAGGATACCCGTCGGGCGGACCATCAGGATCAGCACGAGGAGCACGAACGCGACGACGTCGCGCCACTCCCCGCCGAACAGCGTCTGGCCGTAGTTCTCGACGACCCCCAGGATCAGGCCGCCGAGCAGCGCGCCGCGCAGGTTGCCGATGCCGCCCAGCACCGCGGCGGTGAACGCCTTGATGCCGAGGATGAACCCGCCCTGGTACGAAGCGCCCTGCGGGATCTTCATCATGTAGAACAGCGCGGCTGCGCCGGCGAGCAGGCCACCGATGAGGAACGTGAGCGTGATGACGCGTTCCTTGTTCACGCCCATGAGCGTGGCGGTGTCCGGGTCCTGCGCGACCGCGCGGATGCCCCGGCCGAACTTGGTCCGGTTGACGAACTGGTCCGTGGCGATCATCAGCAGGATCGACGCGATGATGGTGATGATCGTGACGTTGGTGACGGCGGCGCCGAAGATGTTGAACACCGGTTCGTTGCGCAGCAGGCGGATGCCCTGCTCCGCGTTGCCGCCGCGCCAGATGAACAGGATCTGCTGCAGCACGAACGACGCGCCGATCGCGGTGATCAGGAAGACCAGTTTCGGTGCGCCGCGTTTCCTCAGTGGACGGTAGGCGACGCGTTCGAGCAGCACGGCTGTACCGCCTGACACCGCCATCGAGGCCAGGAGGGCGATGAGCAGGAACCCGATCAGTTCGAACACCGGGAGCTCGGGGGTGCTGCCGGGCCGGAAGCCCAGGCCGAAGAAGGTGAACCACGTCGCGTAGGCGCCGTAGATGAACACCTCGGAGTGGGCGAAGTTGATGAGCTTGAGGACGCCGTAGACGAGGGTGTAGCCCAGCGCCACGAGCGCGTAGATACTGCCGTAAGCAAGACCGTCGATCGTGTTGGCCCAGAACTGGTCCAGGAATCCGCTCACGTCGAAGGTGATCCAGCTGTCGCCCTGTGCCAGGACGAGCGAGCTCAGGTCATGGGTCATCGACACACTAGTTCTCCATGTGGGTCCGGGGTGCGGGTCCGGCGGGATCGAGCCGCCGGACACGCACCCCGGTTACCGGAAGGGATTCTGGGCTACTTGATCTCGGTGTTGCGGACGATCTTCCCGTTCTCGACCTTGTAGGTCCACACGGTGGTCGCCGAGAGCTCACCCTGGGCGTTCCACTTGAAGTGCTTCGTGAGGCCCTGGCCGTCGTAGTTCTTGACGAAGTCGAGCAGCGCCGGGCGCGTGGTCTTGCCGGAGTCGATGCCCTTCAGCAGGATCGTGGCCAGGTCGTAGGCCTCGGGCGAGTAGGTGCCCGGGTCCTTGCCGGTCGCGGCCTTGTACGCGTCGGTGAACTTCGTGAACTGGTCGGCCGGCACGCACGGGCAGGTGAAGTACGCGTTGGCGGCGGCGTCGCCGGCGCCCTTCACGAACTCGTCGTCCTTCACACCGTCCGGGCCCACGAACTTCGCGGTGACACCGGCGTCGTTCAGCTGCTGCGCGAACGGAGCGGCTTCCTGGTAGTAGCCGGAGTAGAACACCGCGTCGGGCGCCGCGGCCTTGACCTTGTTGACCACGGCCGAGAAGTCGGTCTGCTTCGTCTTGACCTTGTCCTCGCACGCCAGGGCGCTGCCGAGGCCCTGCTTGGTCGTCGCGGCGAGACCGGTGCCGTACTCGGAGTCGTCCTCGATGACGCAGACCTTCTTGGCGCCGAGCTCACCGGTCATGAACTTCGCGGCGGCCGGGCCCTGGCTGTTGTCGTTGCCGAGGCCGCGGAAGAAGGTCTTCCAGCCGTTGGTGCTCAGCGCGGGTGCGGTGGCCGACGGCGTGACGGTCACGAGGCCCGCGCCGTTGAAGATGTTGCCCGCCGCCTTGGACTCACCCGAGAACGGGAGGCCCACCACGCCGATGATCGACGGGGTGTTGACGATCTGGGTCACGATGCCGGGCGCCTTGTCGGGCGTGCCCTCCGTGTCGAACTGCTCCAGCTTGACCTGGCAGTTCGGGTTCGCCTTGTTGTGCTGGTCGACCGCGAGCTTCGCACCGTTGAGGATGTTGATGCCCAGGGCCGCGTTCGCGCCGTTGATCGTGCCGGCGTACGCGATGGAGGTCGGCGAACACTGCGCCTTGCCGTCACCCGCCGGGTCGGCGGCGTTCGCTGCGGCCGACGGGGCGGCCGCCTGCGGCGCGCTGGTGTTGCCACCGCTCGAACCACTGTCGTTACGCGCCGCGCACGCGCTCAGGGAGATGGCCCCCGCAGCCGCCAGCACGAAGATCTTCGTGAGTCGTGCTCTCTGCACTCGTTCCTCCAAATGCCAACCAACCGCTCGCCTGAGCGGTTCGTCCCTGCGTGGGACCTGACTGGCCGCTGAAAGTAGCCGCCCCGTGAGGTGTTGCACAGAGTTACCCAGTGTCTTGTATCCACATCGTGACGGTCGTCACCGGCAGTAATGGACGCTTTCCACCCGATCGTCGTAATTTGACAACCGGGTGATGACAGTGAGTGTGCGAGTAAGCCTCAATCGGAGCACTTGACTTGCGGCCTTATTTCTGTTGGCAGTCTCCTTGACTCGGCTCGTTCGGTGAAGAGGTAACGAGACATGACCAGACTCGAAGGTAGCAAACTTGCCCTTTGAGACCGCGCAGAGCGACGGCACAACACACCAAAACGGGCGCGACCCCCTGGTCACGCCCGCGGTGGCACCCCTTCGAGTGAATGGCCTAGCCGATGCTCTCCACCACGGCTTCGGCGACCGCCTTCATCGTGGTGCGCCGGTCCATCGCCGTGCGCTGTATCCAGCGGAACGCGTCCGGTTCGGACAGGCCCTGCCGGCTCATCAGCAGGCCCTTGGCGCGGTCGATGACCTTGCGCGTCTCGAGGCGATCGGTGAGGCCGGCGACCTCGGCTTCGAGCGCTTGCAGCTCGGAGAAGCGGCTCACGGCCAGCTCGATCGCCGGCACGAGGTCGCGCTTCGCGAACGGCTTGACCAGGTAGGCCATGGTGCCCGCATCGCGGGCCCGCTCGACGAGGTCGCGCTGGCTGAACGCGGTCAGGATGACGACCGGTGCGATCCGGTCGCTCGTGATCTTGGCCGCGGCCTCGATGCCGTCGAGCTTCGGCATCTTGACGTCGAGGATGACAAGGTCGGGCTTGAGGTCGGTGGCGAGGCTGACGGCTTCCTCGCCGTCACCCGCCTCGCCGACCACTTCGTAGCCCTCTTCACGCAGCATCTCGACCAGGTCGAGCCTGATGAGCGCCTCGTCCTCGGCGACGAGAACCCGACGCTGCGGCACGGTGGCGGCACCGTTGGCCTCGGTAGCCTGTTCGGTCACCGGGGTCCTCCTGAAGGCTCGGCGGGACGGTTGACTCGCGGTAATCCGCGAAAGGTCAGCCTACCGGGACCGATCCAGATCCCAAGATGGCGTTCACCACGAAGTGGCGCCCACGACACCCCTCCCCGGTCCACCCCGTGCGCGACTGATCCCGTAGAGTTCGTCCGGCTACGCCCCCGTAGCCCAACTGGCAGAGGCAACGGATTCAAAACCCGTCCAGTGTGAGTTCGAATCTCACCGGGGGCACCACGGCCCACCAGCACAAATCTGCCCCTGACCAGGCGAAAACCGGTCAGGGGTCGATCTTGTGTCAACCGATGGCGCGCGACGGCGACCGGCAAAGTACGGCTACGCGCGGTCTATTCACGGTCCACATCTTCCTCAGCCCGTGCGCTCAAGGAAGCGCAGTCCACGCCCGGCCGCGACTAGAAGGCGCTTGCGGCGCCCTGGGAGACCTAACCGTCGGTATCGCTGCGGTCGCCTGCTGGCAACTCGACGGCGACAGAGCCATGCTGGTCATCACTATCGGCTCAGCTGTGCTCGCCACCGTCGTTGCTGCGAGACCGAAGAGCGGGAGTGCAACCGATACGTCGTACGTTCACCTACCCACTGATGTAAAAATGTCGCGTGGTAAGACTGGCGGGTCCGGACTGATTATGGCCGGGTGACCGCACACGTCGAACTGCGTGAGATCACCGACGCCAACCGCGAGGCGGTGTGCGCCGTGCGGGTCCGGCCGGACCAGAAGAAGTTCGTCGCCTCGGTGAAGAAGTCGCTGAAGGAGGCGCACAAGAAGCCCCACTTGTCGCCCTGGTATCGCGCTGTGTACGCGGACGACGAGCCCGTCGGGTTCGTCATGTTGAACTGGGCGGTGCCGCCGGGTACGCGCGGCGTGGCCGGCTCGTACTTCCTGTGGCGGCTGCTCGTCGGGGCGCAGTTCCAGCGCCGCGGCTACGGGCGTGCCGCGCTTGCCAAGGTCATCGAACTGGTCAGGGCGGACGGTGGCACCGAGCTGTTCACCAGTTACCAACCGGGAAAGGGCGAACCGTGGCCGTTCTACCGCGGTTTCGGCTTCGAGCCGACCGGTGAGATCGACGACGGCGAGATCGTCCTGCGGTGCGCGCTGACCTGATCCGCCGACCGCGACGACCGGCGGTCGCGTCGCCGCCCGTCGAAGACGGCCTCACGATCCGTCAGCGCGACCGATAGACCGTCTCGTCAATCAGTTCGAGACCCAGCTGCGAGCGCCAACCGATGACCACCTGGCAAGGCCACCGCTTGATCACGCGCGCAGCAGGTGCGTCGCAGCGGAGTCTGGATCCTGAACCTAGCGGAGGGGCGAAAAGCCCCTCAGTGACGCTCGAGCCGATGGACCAAGAGCTGAACTTGCTCGGTCGATGACGGACAAGGACCCGTGTCGGCCTGATTCGCATTTGCGAACTAGTGACGCTGCGTGCCCTGCTGTAAGGATAGGGCAGTTCACCTGAATTGGGCGAGCCAGCCTGTCTCGCAACCTCACCTAGGCTGGCCACGTTAGCCACAGAAGAGATTCCCTGGGGTTCACACCGTCGATGGCGATGACCCGGCAAGCGGCTAAAGTCATCGGCAGTAATTCCCCTTGCTCGTCCACAATCTGGCCAAAGGAGGAGCTCGAAATGCCTGATAACTACTTGCACGTCGTCGGACGCACATCTAATGGGGGAGTATTTCACACAATTCGGAGCCCTTTCGGGTGGACAAAACCATTCGACAATGTCTTGACCCAAGCAGGCGTCGATCCAGCCCTCAATGGCGCGGTAGATGTGGCTTGCGCACGTCGTACGCCAACGGATATTGCTCCACTCGAAGGTCTGTACGTGTTCTTGGCCACCAGCGCAGGACTGCCACTCTTATTGTGGCGCGACGAGCATTTTGGAACTTGGTTTACAGGTAACCAAAACCAACAGCCGACCTTTTCGAGACCACGTCGTGTCGCAGCAGCAGTGAACCGGAGTTGGCCAGAGAAAGGTCAACAAGGTTATGTTGATCTCGATCTTGCTGCAGTGACCGATAACGGTAGCTTATTTGCAGAGTTTAGAGACGAATCTCCTGCAGGCGGCCAGGTATTCGGTGCGCCAAATCGAGTCAAACCGACGGTCAGCTTCCGGTCAGTGGACGTCAGTGGTAGTTCGAAAATTGACAGCCGTGTCGTCCAACTCGTAGGGGCCAGCGCTGATGGACGAATGCACTGGTCGCATGGTCAAGGCGGCACGTGGGATCCGTTCACTCTCGTTGACGACCCAGCAGCCGCGGGCGACCTCACCGCACATGGTGGCATAATAGACGTCGCCGTCAATTCCTCCCCCTCAGGATTGCACTTCTTGTGCGTCACCGGGGATGGCCACGTGTGGCTCGCCACACAAACAGGAACTGCTACAGGAACAAGTTGGACGAAATGGAAAGACCTGGAACTTTCGACTTATTTAGGTCTTCCAGCGGTCGAGTTTGATGTCGGAACCTTTAATAGCGTGGCCGCGGCGACAACCAGCGAGGGCCTCCATATAGTAGGAACAACAACGAACGGGCATCTTTGGCACCAGCTCCGGTCTGAGCCACTTTCGCGATTCCGCGACGTCGAACTCGTCGGACTAGGGCAAGACGTCGGACACTTTACGGCTGTAGATTGCGCTGGTCTCGGGCCGGAATGACCGCTAGCAACTGCTGGACGACCTCGGGGTTGACCGGCGATGACTCAGAAACCGGCCCCTGACCAGGCGCAACCCGGTCAGGGGCCGATCTTTGTCCGCCGTGGCGCGCGACGGCGACCGGCAAAGTACGGCTACACTTGGTCTATTCGCTGTCCACATTCGTCGCGGCGGAGGGGGCCGGGGCCTACTCTTCCTCGACCAGACCGAGGATTGTGGCGATCTTCGCCAGCGATACCTCTTCCAGCCCTGCCAGCACCTTCGCGTACACCTCGTGCAGCACAGCCACTGAGTGCCCCGCCCAGGCAGCTACCTGGGCGGACTGTACGCCGGCCGCCAGCCAAGTCGACACGCACGCGTGCCGCAGGTCGTACGGCCGGCGCGCCAGCGGCGATCGGTACTCCTCCTCGGACAGGGCTGCTTGGCGGGCCTTGTCCCAGACCCGTGCGAGCGTCGACTCTGCGACGTCACCGCCGTCGAGGCTCCGGAACAGGCGGCCGTCGTCGGCGACGCCGTACTGCTCGACGTGGCGGTGCAGCATCGCGGTCAGCGGCGGCGGGCACGGCACGGGTCGCACCTCGCCCTTGGCGCGCTGCTTGAGCTGACGGCGGTCGCGGCGCTCGCCGCTGTCCGTCCATGCCGCGCCAGCGATCGGCGCAGTCTCGGACAGCAGGAGCTCGCCCCAGCCCTTCCGCGGCAGCTTGAGGTCGACGTCTCGAAGCATGACCGCCTCCTCTGGCCGGAGCGCGGAGTAGTACATCGCCCCGAAGCATGCAACCAGTCGCGGCCCGGACGAGCGGCGCGTCACGATCACCGGCTCGGATGAGCCTGCCGGCACCCGCATCACCTTCTGCTCGGCTACCGCTGCCAGCAGCTGCGGTCCTTGACGCGTGTTGACGACGACGCGCGTGTCGATCGCCCGCACGCGCTTCGGTGCAGTCCACTTCACCTCGGGCAACCGGTTCTTCAGGAGCAGCCGCTTCTCGACCGCGAACTCCAGTGCGTTGAACACGACAGCGCGCTTCCGGTAGACGGTTTTCGCCGCGGCGGCCGTGCCGTCCATCTTCAGCGCGAGGCGGTCGAGCACGCCCCGGAGCATCGTCAGGTCGTCGAGCCGTGACATCTTGACGGTGTGCGAGCCGAGCCACTCCAGCGCGGCCTCCACGTCGGCCGGCCTGCTCGTGTCCCGTCTGTAGGTGTTGTACGCCCAGCCGGTCATCGCCCGGCGCAGCACCTTGTCCTCAGGCTTGCCGCGGGAGCTCGCGAGAAGGGCCAACGTCGCCGTGGCGAGCGCATCAGCGTTGCCCGCGCGGGACTTCGCGGCGGCGTGGGACCACTTCATGTCCGCGTACTCTTGCGCGAATGTGAACCACGACTGATCGTTCTCGGCTCGTGCCATCGAGACGGGAAGTCCATCGACGACGCGGAACGCCTCTCCGTTGCGCTGAGCCACGACCAGCTTGGAGCGGAAGCTCTCCGCCAGCGCTGAAGTCGCGTACGTCTTCGGGAACTCGTGGCCGGCGACTACCCAGCGCACGACGTAGGACTTCCGTCCAGGCTTCCCGCCTTTGCGGGGGCGACCGGTCTTCACACGCACGTCCCAGATACGGACATCGAACGTCGTTTCCATCACGCAGTCACCTCCGCGCACGAGCGCAGCCAGCGGTCCAGCTCGGATCGCCTGAACCGCAACTTCCCGTTGGGCAATTTCAGGCACGGCGGGGCGCATTTCTTCGCTCGCCAGCCATTGAACGTTGATCGGTTGATTCGCAGCTCGGCGCACACTTCTTCAAGTGTCAACATCGCGCCGGGCCCGTCGTTGGTACGCATAAGAAAAGGACCTTTCGGGTCGGATTTTGGTCAGCCAAGATCCCCGGACCTATTCGTGATCGTCCGCGGTAATTCGAATTCAGCGTGAAACCGGGCTACTCTCGCCCATTCCGGTCAGCGCCGAGAGTGGTCTTTTGACCACCTACAAGTGGGGGCCTCTTCGTCCATCCCGTCGACCTGGCGCCAGCCCGATCGGGTCTGTCAAGGGGGCACCTTCCTGCTGTGGTGAGCGTGCCTGCGGTCTGCCCTCTTGACAGGCCTGATAGCCCTTCGGGAGGTCGGCGGGATGGACGACAGGCACACACGAACGCAACCGTCCTGCTCTTCTCGACCATCCTGGAGACCTGCCCGTCCGGCGAGGACATGTCTTTTTCTTTTCGCCTCTCCGGGCCCGAAAGCATCACCTTTTTGGTCCGCATCTGCTCTGCTCGGTGGCGGTTCTTGTCGGTGCTGGCTGTCATCATCGGTGCTATGGAGTTGACGGGACGCGATTTCGACAAGATCCCGGCGGGGAACGTGCGCGGGGTGTCGAAGGTGGAGTTCGCGCGGTTGTGGCTTGCTGCTGAGCAGCTATACGAGCGCGAGCAGACCTGGTCGCACTTCGGCGTGGTGCAGACGTGCCGCTGGTTGGCGACCGCGACGGTTCGGCCGGCCACTGGAAAGTGGTTCATGGCGGACGCCCCGGTCACGCAGCGGTTCGGCTCGGCGATCGAGGAAACGATCGTGGAGGAGTCGCTGGCGACGGCGAAGCTGCTGGGTCGTCGCCCGGTGCCGTACTGGCTGACGAAACGTCCGGGCTGGCTGGAGCAGGTGTACTGGACGTTCGAGTGGGCGTGGTGGGGCAACGGGAAGCCTCCGATCGCGGTTCCCGCTCCCCCGTGGCCGCACAGCTGACCGGTCACGACGCCACCGCCGCATCGTCGTCGGCTGCCGCCAGTTCGGCTGTGTCCGCGGTGTGGCGGCGGTACATCTCCGCGGCCTGTGCTTCCTCGGCAGCCCGTTGGGCGTCGGCGGCCTCGCGCGCCTGAATCTCCCGCAACGCTCGCTGAGCGTGCTCGATCGTCTCCGCGGTCTCGGGTGCCGACGGCACGCGCACGTCGTCCGAGTCGACCACCGTCGGTTCTTCGGCCGCGACCTCGCGCACGTCTGCCACCTCGGTCTCGGTGGCCCCGCGCGCGACCTCATCACCTTCAGCCAGTGCTGCCAGGTCTGCGGCCTGCTGCTCGGCTACATCGGTGAGGTCGTGCTCGCCGGTGACGTCTCGGTGGGCGTCCTCGACGGCCATGTGCTCGCGGTGCGCGTCGAGCCACTCGTCAGCGGTGACCTTTTGCTCCGGCTCACGCTCGACGGCGCGGGCGTTGAGCTGTGCTCGGGCCCGGTCGGCGGCGGCGCGGGTCTCCGCGGTGTGCGCCAGCCACATTGCCCGCGCCTCGTCCGCAGTCGCCAGCTCGGTCGCGCGCTGGCTAAGCACCTCGGCCAGCGCCTCGGCCTCGGTGGCTTCCTGCAGTAGCCGGGCGCGCTCGGTCTCGTCGGTCGCCGCGTCGGCTTCGGCGCGGCGCATCGTCGCCTCGTGGCTGTGCCGCTGCTGGGCCTGGCGTGTGCCAGCCAGTTCGTTGCCGACGAACTCCGGTCCCCACGCCTTCTCTCGCTCCCAGGCCCGCACGCGGACCAGCAGGCGGCCGTCGGACATCTCTTCCTCGTCTGCTCCTTCCTCCGGGCGGCCCAGTGCCCGCCACGCGGCGCGCCAAGACGCGTACTCCTGGACCTGCCCGGTCTTCGGTGCCGCACCCAACGCGGCCGCGGCGTCGTCGTGGCCGGTCAGCTCGCGGTGCGCGGCCACCACCGCTGCCCGCCGGATCCACTCGTCCCGGGCCTCGGGCTGTTCGGGCACCGGCCCGAACGCCTCCAGCGCCCACTGCTGCGGTTCCTCGGCCAGCCGCTCGCCGAGGTCCCGACGCCGCTGGTCAGCGGTGGCGGCCAGCGACTGCAGGTAGGCCGACCACTGCGGGTCGTCGACCTTGGGAAGCCAATCGGCGTAGGAGTCACCGACCGGTTCCAGCCGCACCGACCTCGTGATCCGCCGGTAGATCACATTCGACAGCTCACGAGCCCCGGCGAAATCACGGGCGCTCACCGCGTCGCCGAGGACCTGCCGCGGGTCGTGGCCGGCCAGCTCCGCCCGACGCAGCAACCGCGCCAACGTCGGCGCGCCGTCCTCGGCAGCGATCCGTTCCCGCTCGTTCTCCGTGAGCATCCCACCCTCCACCAGATCGTCCAGCCACCGCGCGGTGCGGCCCGCTGTCGCCAGCTCTGTCGCGTCGGCGAGCAGCTCGGCCGGGGTGCGGATCGCCTCGGCCTCGGCCGCGGCCTCGGTCGCCTCCTGCAACGCCGACCTCTGGGGCACGCTGCCCTCGAATGCCCCGGCGAGCACCGCAGTGGGCTTGCGCCGCACCGCCGCCAGCGCCGCGCCTTCGGGTGCGTCCTTCGGGACGGCCACGGTGGTGACGTGGGCAGTGTTGCCGTGCCGGCCGCGGGTCAGCCCGACGTAGAGGGCTTCCTGCCCGGTCGCCTCGGTCACCACGGCGTGGCTGGTGTCGACGGTGAGGCCCTGGGCGCTGTGGACGGTCGAGGCGTAGCCGAGCGCGACGTGCTCGCCGACGTAGGAGCCCGGCAGTGTGATCCGCTCCCCCAGCACCTCCCCCATGCCATCCTCACGGCCCAGGACCCGCGCCACGACCAGGCCACCGTCCTCGCGGGTGTCGAGCACTCGGTAGCGCTTGCGGTTGATCGGCACTTCGCCGTTGCCCTCGAACCCGGCCAGTTCCCAGCCGTTCTTGCGGGCCTGGATCAGGTCCCCGACGCCGGCGTAGGTGCCCTGCTTGCCCAGCGGCACGCCGGTCTCGGTCACCTTGCCCAGGCGCACGAGTTCGTTGCGCAGCTCGGCGCACAGCTGCGCGGCCTGCTCGTTGGTGTCCACGATCAGGATCGAGTGCTTCCCGGCCAGCGTGTCGGCCAGCCACGCCTTGCCCGCGGCCCTCTCGGCCTGCTCGCGGGTTCCGGCGTCCACGATCCGGCCCTGCTTGTGGTAGTCCGACAGCACCGACTCGTCACCGTCGCGCAGCCGCAGCGACGCCGCACGCTCCCAGTCGGCGGCGAACCGGCGGACCTCGGTCAGCTCGTATGCCGCGCCCGCGTCGGCCATCAGCTCCATGCCACCGCCCGCGCCGACCGCGGCCAGCTGGCGGTGATCACCAGTCAGCAGCAGCTTCGCCCCGGCCTGCTCGACGTAGCGGTGGATCTTCGCCAGGTCCGCGGTGTTGGCCATCGCCGACTCGTCGACCACCACCAGGTCCCCCGCGGTCAGCCGCCACGCCTCGTGCTCCGGGTGTGTCGACCCTTCGGCAAGCTTGGCCTGAGCGTTCAGCCACCGTGCGATGTTCCGCGCGGTCAGTCCCTCCTCGGCGAGCACGTCGGTGGCGACCTGGCTCGCCGCCAGGCCCACCACCTTCCGCGCCTGCCCGCCCCACAGACCGGGGTCTTGCCAGGCCTTCGCCACCGCGCCGACCACAAACGACTTCCCCGTGCCGGCCGGGCCGACCAGCGACTCGACGGCCGCACCGGAGGAGAG
This sequence comes from Amycolatopsis sp. FDAARGOS 1241, assembly GCF_016889705.1. Taxonomy (NCBI): domain Bacteria; kingdom Bacillati; phylum Actinomycetota; class Actinomycetes; order Pseudonocardiales; family Pseudonocardiaceae; genus Amycolatopsis; species Amycolatopsis sp. FDAARGOS 1241. The sequence goes on along the minus strand of NZ_CP069526.1, from coordinate 2,880,014 downwards.
GACACCGCGCACGGCGGCGGCCTGGTCGGCGCCGAGGACGACGTTGTGCTCAGCCAGCGCCGAGACGAAGCCGTCCACTGCGGACACGTCGAGCGCCGGCGCCCCACCGCGGGCCGTCGAAGCCAGCAGTGCACGTTCGGTGTGCACGTGATCCGGCGTCGCGTATAGCTGCCCGGCCGGTGCCTCGTAAGCAGAGCGCCCGTCGGCGAGCTTCAGCTCGTCCGGGAGCACCGCAACCCCCGGCCGGGAGGTCGTCAACGGGGTCGCCAGCTTCACTCCCTCCGCGGTGAGGGTGTCCAACAGCCGCGTCATTTGCGCGCCGTCAAGGTCGCCCAGCTGATCCGGCAACGCGTCGGAGATCGCCCGAGTCAGGTCCGGTGCCGTCCATCCGGCTTTGGTCGACTGCACATCGGCCAGCGCGGTCTTGAGCACCTCCTCTGGCGACCACGTCGTCGCCTCGCGCGGTCCCCGGGGCTGGTTGAGCACGTCACGGGCGACGCCGGCCAGGCCGTCTGCGACCTCGGCACGCAGCTCCCGGTCCCAGCGTTCCAGCCGCTCCTCGGCGGTTTCGCCGTCGTGGGACTTGGCTTTGCGGGTGGCGAACGTGGCCTGCTGCTGCAAGCGGTCCAGCTCCAGGGAGTTCGGCTCGCGTCCGAACCGCGTCTCGAACGCCTCGACCAGCTTTGCGGTCTTGCGGGTGATCGCGCGGCGGCGCGAGCTGAACAGGTCCATCACCCGCTGATCGATTCCCACGACCTCGCGGGCCTTCCCGTCCGGCCGGGCGGCGAAGCGCACGCCCAGGGCGCGCGCGATGTGTTCCTCGGTGGTGCGCTCGCCGACCGCGGCGGCGGCACCGCGGAACTTGTAGATCGCCTTCGAGTCCAGCGTCCGCCACTTGCCGTCGGAGCCCTGCACGCGGTTGAGGATTGCGTTGTGGATGTGCAGCTGCGGGTCGTGGTCGCGGGAGTCGTGTTGAAAGAACGACGCGACCACGAAGTCGTGGGCGTCGACGAACCGCCCGGCGGCACCGCCGTGGTGCCCGATCCGCGAGTAGCCGGCGTGCTCGGACAGGTAGTCCAGCGCCGCGCGGTTCCCGGCCCAGATCGCGTCCTCAACCGCGCCGCGGTGCGCCCGCCACGAGTCCGCCACGGCGCGCGCGTCGTCGCGCTGGCGCGCCAGCTCGGCCACCTCGGCCGGATCCACCCCCGAGCCGGCCGCCGAGGTGAGCGCGTCCGAGAGGCGTTCAGCCGTCCGTTCAGCCTTCACCTGCTGCGCCTCGAACGCGGTGTGCAAGACCGTGACGGACTTCTGGACGCTGAACGTGGCGTCCAAAAAGGCCACGTTCTGCCGCGCGCTCTTGTTCGCCTCCAACCTCAACTGCTCGCGCCGTTCAGCCGTCGCGTGCGGCTCCGCGTCCAACGCAGCGGCGTACAGCCCGTCCGGCGTCGGATAGTTCCGCCCGGTGTGGCCCAGAGTGGACGCCTCGGCCCACCGGGTCGGATCCTTGAACAGCTCGTCCCGCGGGTCCACGAACTGCTCGTAGACCGCCCGCATGTCCTGCTCGTTGACCAGCCCCGTCAGGCCCAGTTTCTCCGCCCCGGCGCCGTACCAGCGGCCCGGAGGCTCCCCCTCGGCCACGGCGTCGGTGTAGTAGTTCTCCCGGCCCTTCGCGACCTCATCGGTCAGGTACTTGACCGAGTAACCCCGCCCGATCGACAGCATCAGAACCCCCTCACAAGATCAACTAGCGGTCGGTGGAGATCAACAACGGCAGTGGCGTTCCCGCGCGCCGGCCACGGCGCAGCGGCCCATCGGATCGTGATGCCGAGGTGTGCATCTCGTTTTTGGTTTGGTGAGTTGTTGCTGGGTGAGTGGCTCTTGGTGGTCTTGGTCTGAGTTGGTGGCTTGCTTGGTGGTTCTGCTGTGTTGGGTGAGTTGGTGATCATGAGTTGGCCTTGGTGTTGCTGAGTTCGGTGATGAGTTGCAGTGGTGCGGGTTGCTCGCGGAGTTCTTGGAGGGCGGTTCCGGCTGTGCCTCGGGAGACGTCGGCGATTTCCATGAGGTGATCGACGGTCGGGAGGGTGCCGTGGGTGGCCTGGTGCCTGCGCGCGGCTGCCCGCGCACGGTCGCGCTTCGGCGACGACGGCGTCGAGACCGGGCGCTCCCGCTTGGGCTCCTCGGCCGCGGGCTCGCGAGATGGCTCCGGCTGTACGGACCCGGGCTGCGCGGCTGTACGTCCATCCGACGCGGACCGCGAAGCCGCGTCCAACTCCCTCGGCTGTACAGGCCCGGGCTGAACGGACGGCGACTGGACGCCGGACGGCTGAACGGGCTTCGGCGCGACGACCGGAGTGGACGCCGCGAGCCGATCGGCTTCCGCCGGGACCGTCCCGCTCGCCGCTGTGTCGGTCGCGTCCACCGCATCCGACGAGTGGTCGGTGGCGAGCATGAACAACAGGTGCGCCACGATCGCCGCCGCGATGGCCGGCCACGCTCCGACCCCGAACCGCAGCACCTCCGGCGCCGGTGTCGCTGGCGCCCCGTCGGTCGGTGTGGCGGTGAAGCCACCGGCGAGGAACACGGCCTGCGCGACGCCCGATAGTCCCGCGGCGAGGATCACGACAGCCCACGCGTAGCGGCTGCCCGCATCGCTGAGCCGCGACGTCGACGCGTAGGCCACGATCGCCAGCCCGTCGGTGATCAGCGGGTAGATCCACGCGATACCGGCCGGCACCCCGGACGCGGAGGCGACCTCGAACAGGCCGTGCGCCGTCGCGGCGGCCGCGCCCAGCGCCACCAGCAGCCCGGGCACCAGCAGCGCCAGCTTTGACCATCCTGCCCGGCTCATCGGCGACCACTCCCGTTGCGGCGCTGCTCGGCCTGGGCGACGTGCGCGGCCGACAGCTGCTCCGCGGTCGGCTCCGGCGCGGCGACCTCGCGGGCCGTGGCCCACCAGGCGGCCACCTGGTCAACTGCGTCCGTCAGCGGCACCGTCGGCGCGGGGCGGTAATGGCTGCCTCCGTCCTGGTGGTTCTCGAGCGAGCAGTTGCCGGTGGCCTGCTTGATCCGCTTCACCACGCCCGGGCGGTAGCGGTCGTGCCAGTCCCCGGCCCGGCCTGCCGACGCGTCCTCGTCCTGATAGGCGGCGATCCACACGCGCATCAGCCACAGCAGCTCCTCGACCACGTCCGGGTGCCACAACCAGCACTCGGGCAGGGCGCCGGCGGCGTCGGCGTAGCGCAGGAACACCTCCCGCAGCCACCCGCACAGCTCGTCGAGCACCTCGCGGGTCAGCTGCAGGTCGTCGGGCATGACCAGCCACGACATCGCCGCGTTGCCCTCGGCCGGGCGGGCCGCGATGTTGGCGGCCAGGTCCTGCACCACCCGGGCCAGGTCTTCCACCTGCTTGAACAACGTCGGGATCGTCTCGGTGGCCTTGCGCAACCCCTCGACCTCACGGGCGATCCCCGCCAGCGCCGCATCCGGCTCCGCTGCGGCAGCGCTCTCGGCGGAGCCGGGCAGGAACGGCCGCTCCATCGCCGCCTCGTCGACGCGACGCTGGCAGGCATCGCGGTTGACGCATCGCCGCGACAGCGCGTCGGCGGGCTCGAAGTCCCGAACACCCCGGCGTCCACACAGGACACAGGTCAGGATCTCGTTCATTGGTTCTCCCCGAAGGTCGTAGAAATGAAGTCCAGAGGCCGGCCGAAGCCGGACGGCACGTTGGCCGCCCAGCCCGGACCGTCGGCCATCACGACGCGAGGTCCAGCGCGTCCCGGTCTGCGGAAGCGGCGTCGTCGGCCTGCCAACTGGCGACCTGCTGCGACCGCTCGCGCTCGGTCTCGTCGGCCCGCAACTCGGGTGCTGCTCGCAGCTGCTGCACCGCCGACGCTGCTGCGGTCAGCGCCGCGTCCGTCTGCCGCCGGGACGCCGCTGCCCGGTCCACGGGCCGTTCTGGCTCGGCCGCACGCGGTGCGGGAACCGCAGCCAGCGGCTCGACCCCAGCAAGCTCGGCGCGGATGTCGCTCAGCGCTTTCTGTGCGGTGGTCGAGCTCACCCCAGCGAGCTCAGCCAATTGCTCGCTCGTCGGCAGGCGACCGTGGGAGTCCTGGTGCTGCTGCGCAACCGAGCGCGCACGGTCGCGCTTCACCGATGGCTTGGGCCGCGTCGGCTGCCCGGCATCGGCGGCGACCCCAGCCGGGGCCGCTCCGTACCGGCCTTTACGGATGCCGCACACGTAGGAGTGCGTCACTTGGACACCGTTGTCCTGCAGCCAAGCCATCACCTTGGGCACGTCGTCCTCGCCCACCGCGGCGAACGCCTCGTGTACCGCTTCCTTTTTGCTGAGCGCGTCCAGCCACGAGCGAGCCGTCGGCGCCAGATCCGCCAGTTGCGCACGCAGCTGCTTACGCGCCTTCACGCACTGGTCCGCCACGGTGTTGGGGCTGCACCCGGCCTCCCGCGCGGCATCGGCCCTCGACAGGTTGTCGAGATACCGCAACTGCATGCTCTTGCGCTGCGCGTCCGGCAACTGCGCCAGCGCGTGCAGCATCCGATCCGACAGCGGCCGGGACTCCCGTTCCTCCACTGACTCCGGCGGCGCGATCTGCGAAGCAAGGAAGGTCTCTGCAGCTGCCGCGCGGTGCCGGAACCGCCGGTGCCCGTAGTCGGTCAACGTGTACCGAGCGACCCGGCCACACAACCAGGCGCCGACCTCGCCAACATCGTCCGGCATGAAGTCCTTCGCCATCTCCGGCAGTCGCACGAACGTGTCGTGCACGACGTCGTCGACATCAGCCTGTTCCGGCATCCGTCGCGACAGGTACGCGGCCACGGACGATCGTCCGTGCTCGTACAGCTGCCCCCACGCATCCCGGTCCCCGGCGGCCACACGCGTGATCAGCGTCCGTGCCTCGGTCTCACTGAGCGCGCCCAGCCCGGTCGCGTAGCCGCGTGCGTTCAACCGCTCGTTGGCGGCAGTGCTCATCACTGGCTCACCCCCGGGAAGTCCGCAGTGTCGGACCAGTCCAGGTGCTCGGACTCCTGGCCGGGCGGCACGATCCGGTGGGTCGCGACCACGAGGGTGTCGACGTCATCGCGGCGCAGCACCACAGTTCCGGTGCCGTCGGGGCTGGACAGGCCGAGCACGACCAGGTCGCCGCGGGCGGTGACCTTCAGGTCGCCCTCGCCGGCCGTGCCGTAGATCAGGGCGTCGGCCAGCAGTTCTCGGCTGACCATCCACTCCAGGCCGGGCTGTACTGCGTCGAACCCGAACGCGATCGCGTAGGGCTCGCTCGCGTCGTAGCTGGCCGAGATTGTGGCGTGGCCGGTCTGGAGCAGGGCGGGAAGTCGCGTGGTCAAGGTGCTCATCGCTGCTCACCACGCTCGTCGGTGGCGTCTGCGCCGGTCTCGGTCCACTCGCCGGCCTCGGCCTCCAGCTCGGCGTCCAGCACCGCCAGCGGCTCCTCCTCCGGCGCGTCGCCGCGCCGGACGACCACCGGCGCGGAGTCGGCGACGTCGAGCCGGACAACCTTCGCGAGCACCGGCTCGGTGTGGTCCTGGGCGGGGATCGCGACGTTGGCCTTGGCGGCCTTGCGGGCGGCGTGCCAGTCCTCGAGTCGGGCCAGCCAGGGTTCGACCTTGTCGGCGAGCAGGTCGACGAACGCGGCGAACCGCACGGCCCACTCGTCGCGGCGCTGCTCCCAGCGTCCGGAGAACTCATCCCAGCGTTCGCGGCGCTCCACGGCTTTCACGTCGCCGCGCTTCCACGCCATTTGCAGCTGCCCGATCGCCGCGGGCATCCCCCGGCGCACGACCACCGCGTGCAGCTCCGGCAGCTGCGCGATCTGCCCGGGCGAGAGCACCGGCACCCGCTGAGGCGTCCGGCCCGTGATGTGGCCGTCGGCGTCCTCGGACTCGACCATCTCGTGGCGGTCCGCCGTGAGCAGCGAGTACGCCTGCAAGTCGTCGCCGTCGCGGGCGCCGGCGAGGATCAGCACGGTCGCCGAGTTCGTCATGATCGCCGCGCAGCCGGTGTCGCCCCAGCGCTGGCGCAGCTGCGCCCGTGACTGCGCGCCCATGTGGATGGTCACGTTGCGGCCACCCATGTCCGCGGTCCACTTGTCCAGCGGCACGGGAGCCACCAATGCGGCCTCATCAAGGACCAGCGTCAGCGCCGGGTCCAGCCGCCCACCGAGCGACTCCGACGCGATGCGCCGGGCCTCCCGCGCCAGGTGCGAGGTCAGCGCGGCCAACAGCGGCGCCGTGTGCCCCTCCTCGGCGCCGAGCATGTAGACCGTGGCGCGCGAGTCGAGCAGCTCGGCCACATCGAACGCCCCACCGGTCGCAGCGGCCTTCGCGTTCGGGTCGGTCAGCCACGCCAGCGCAGGCATGATCGTCGTCGTGATCGACGAACGGGTGCGGTCGTTCGTGGTCAGGAACTGCTGGGCCGCCGCCTCGAACGACGCCTCCGGCGAACGGCGCAGCAGGCGCAGCACCTCATCGGCCGACTCCGCCGGGTCCGCGACCCACGCGGCTACATCGCTCATGGTCAGCTCACCGAGAGCCGCGGCGTGCATCAGCGTGGCCAGCGCACGACGGGCCTGAGCGATCCAGTGCTCCCGCTCGGAGTCCCCGCCGTCAGCCGGGAGCATGTCCGCGGCGCGGTGCGTGGCCGTCACCGGGTTCTCGCACCCGGTCAGCGGGTCGAACGTGATCGTCGACTCCAACTTGCCGAGCGCAGAGGGATTGAACACGAACGTCGGGCCGTTGCGCTGCTCGCGCAGCTTCGACGTGAGGTCGATCAGGTCCGTCCGCGTGGAGGTCGCGATCACCGCTCCCGGCGCGTCCAGAATCCGGCACGCCAGCTCCCCCGTCTTGCCCGAACGCGGACCACCGAAGCGCAGCGTCACGTCCTCCACCGGCGACCAGATCCGCTGACGCCCGACGCGGGCGATCGGCGTGGCGTACTGCAGCACCGGCGTCTGCCGGCGGGTCCACCACATCTCCTTGCGCAGGCTCGGCTTGAGGACCTTCGCCTTGCGGCGCATCGCGTGCTTCGACGCGACCCGCCAGATCTGCCAACGCGACGCCACACCACCGTTGCGGCGCGAACGCCGCGACCAGCGGCCGATCAGGCCACGCGAACCACCCCGGCCGCGCACGCCCAGGAACGCCGCGACCAGCAACACCGGGCTGCCAAGGATCAGGCCCCACGGCCACACGCCGTAGCCCGGCGTCTCCGCCGGCACCCAACCGAGGAACCACAGCGACAGCCCCACCAGCCCGGCCGCCACCGTCACCACCCGGGCCGCGTTGCCCTTCATCAACTCGGCCAAGCCCAGCACTCCCGCAGCCACGCCGACGGTCACCAGCCACGGCCAGATCGCCGCCACCTTCACGTGCCACTCACTCGCGAGCACGCCCGAAGCGATCAGCACCGCCGAAATCAGAAACGCCTTGAACGTCCGCATCAGGCCGCACCCCCCGCGGAGACGGCCTCGCACTGGTCCTGCTGGTCGTGGTCTGCGCGCGTCACCGCGGCCGACTCGCACGCCGCCAGGTAGTCCTCGATCGCGTGGCCCCAGATCCGAACCGCGCCCTTGCCGGTGCCCAGCCGGATCGCACGCAGCACGCCCGACTCCACCGCCCTGTAGATCGTGGCCACCGAGACGTCGAGTTCGTCCGCGACCGCTCGAACCCGGTACAGCCGGGTACGCTCAACCTGCATCGTTTCTCCAAGGGTTTCGATGTGCGCCCCGGCTGGTGCTGCAACACCGGTCGGGGCTTCTTGCTGTTGGGAAGAGGTGGCGAAACCTGCAACAGTTGCGAGGTTAGTTAAGTCAGTCAACTGTGTCAACACACTTGGTTGACTGAGATTGTTGAGTGACTCGCCTGTACCGTGGTTGACATGGGACAACCCGACCTGAGCCGCCCCAGACCGCCGTACGTGCAAGTTGCGGACGCGCTGCTCAACGCGATCCGTGAAGGGCGATACGCGCCCGGCGCTGCTTTGCCGAGCTACAAGGCGTTGGCCAATGAGTACGGAGTCGCCGTCGGGACGGCTCAGAGCGCCGTTGGACGGCTGCGCGAGCAGGGAATTGTCGTGACACGCCACGGCGCCGGCTCGATCGTCCGACCCGACCTCGACCCCGCAGATCTCAACATCGCCGGTCGCGACGTCGGCCCGTGGCCGGAAGTGCTCCGCTCCCTGCAGGAGATCACGGACCGACTCAAGGCAATCGAGGCCAAGATTGACGAGAGGCGCTGACGACCGCCTAGTCCAGTCACAGACGTTGCAGGAGCACCACCTATCGCTAGTTGCACGACTTGCGGTCGTTGCTCTGCGGTTGCTGGTTTCCATGTAAACCAAGATCGCGGTTACAAAGCGTCGATCACAGTGTCACGATTGGTGACGAGATGGTGAGGTGGTGATGTACCAACATCACCAGTGCATCACTGCTCAGCACCGGACGCGGAGTGCCACACTGGAATCTTGAAAGGCGCCCACAGCACGCCGAAGGGACAAGCATGAGCGACGCTCAACCGAGCTGGGCCCGACGCATTCGCAGCATGCGTGAGGCCCGCGGCTGGTCGCAGGCTGAGGCAGCCGAGCAGATGCGCCGCCACTCCGACAAGACACTTCCCGACGCGGATCACCTACTCCGCCGGTGGAAGGCATGGGAACTCGGCGAGAACAAGCCCGGCGGCCATTACGCCCCGCTCATCGCCGCCACTCTCAACACGGCAACCCAAGCGCTCTTCCCCCCTGAGCAGGCGCCCAGCAACTCCGTCGAGCTGCTGACTGCAACGGGCATGGACACGCTCGAAATCGTCAGCCGACTTCAGGCGTCTGACGTAAACGACGCAACCCTTGAGGCGGTCCGGATCACCGTTGACCGCCTGTGCTCGGAGTACGCCCGCCAACCCCCGTTCGAGCTGATCACCGAAGGGCGCCAGTGGCTTCGCCGACTGGTGGAGATGCAGGAACAGCGACTCAACTTCCGCCAGCGCCGCGACACCCTCGAACTCGCCGGCTGGCTCGCCCTCCTTGTTGGCTGCCTCGAGTACGACCTGGGCGACCGACGAGCAGCCGAGGCGACTCGACAGGCCGCGTTGAGCCTGGGCAAGGAGGTCGGCAGCCCCGGCATCATGGGTTGGGCGCACGAGATGACGGCCTGGTTCGCGCTCACCGCGGGCGACTATCGCGGCGTACTGGCAGCTGGTCGGGCTGGCGAGCAGGTCTCCGGGACACACAGCGTGTCGGTCCAGCTGATTGCACAGCAGGCGAAGGCGTACGCCCGGATGGGCATGCACGCCGAGATGAACACGACACTCGAGCGCGGCCGCGTAGCGCTCGACAAGCTCGAATATCCCGCAAACATCGACAACCACTTCGTCGTCGATCCGTCCAAGTACGACTTTTACGCGATGGACTGTTACCGCCACGTCGGCGAGGACCGCCTCGCGCGCGAACTATCCGATGAAGTCATCCGCGTCAGCTCCGGCTTCCAAGACCAGGATCGTTGGCCGATGCGCATCGCTGAAGCTCAGATCACACTCGGCGTAGCTGCGGCTCGCGAGGGAGATCTCGACGGAGCTGTGGTGTATGGACGTCGGGCGCTGACCAACGGACGCAAGTCGTTGCCGTCGCTGACCATGGTCTCTCAGGACCTATCGACCGTGCTACGTGAGCGATACTCAGGCGAGGCCGCCGCCGGCGACTTCCTCAACGAGTTGCGCGAGATCCAGCGACCGGCGTGAGTTCGCGGGGCGGTGGGACCACCTAAAGTCCGGTGGCCCCGCCGCTGTCACGCAACTGGTCGTTCTATGTCCACCAGTCCTCAGTTTCCAGTAATCGACTGGACGGCAGTCTCGGCCAGGCCGACCAGCATCGTCTTCGCCGCCGTGACCGTCATCCAAAAGCCACTGACCAGCCCACCGGTCGACAGCGTCACGGCTCATTCGCCTGTCAAGAAGCGCGACGAAGTGCGCCTCAATATCGTCCATGTCCGGCTGCTCACCAGCGATCACGCGTCGACCGTACCCACTTCATTCCGGCTGACGGCACCACGAGACACCAATTGCCCGGACATAGCGACGCCGCCCAGCTTTACCCCCTGACTCCGTCCGATCCGCGGTGCGACAAAGCGGCCAGCAGCGCTTCGCCGTCCGGGACGCCGAGCCCGGTGCAGGCGTCCCAGCCGGGCCCGGCCCGGTAGTCGCCGTTGTCGCCTTCGGTGATGTCCCGGAACCCCGGCTGTACCTGACCGGGCGTCACGCCGGCGTACAACTCGGTCTGGATCAGCCCCAACGGTCGCTCGAGCGACTGGACCAGCCGGCACACCAGCGCCGCCCACAGCGGGGACACCGCGCTGGTACCGCCGATCACCATCCTCCTGCCGTCCACCAGTACCTCGTACCCGCTGGCCGGGTCGGCGTCGCCGGCCACATCCGGCACCCCGCGCCCGTCGTTCTTCCCGCCGCGCGGAGGTTTCGGCACGCCCGCGCCGGTCTGATACGCCGGTCGCTCGAAGGAATCACTCACCCCGCCACCGGTCGCTCCGCCGCCGTCTCCGTTGTTCCACACCGTTTCCGAGCTCACCGTGCCGCGGGCATCGGCGTTCAGGTTGGTGCCGCCGCAGGCCAGCACGTGCGGGCTGGACGCCGGGAAGTCCGCGTGCGGACTGCCGTCCGCCTGCCCGTCCGAGCTGCCGTTGTCGCCGGCCGCCGCGGTGACCGTGACCCCCAGCGCCGCCGCGTCGGCGAGCGCGTCATCGAATGCGATGCGCGCCTGTGATGTCCACTGGTCCTCGCTGGCACCCCAGCTGATGCTGACTGCGGTCGGTGTCGGGTCGGCGTGCACGGCGGCGCTCAGCGCGTCGACGAATCCCTGGTCGGTGTTCGGCGCGAAATAGACCACTTGCTTGGCCTTCGGCGCGAGCGCACCGGCCACCTCGATATCCAGCAACACCTCGCCGTCGGCCGAATTCGGGTCGCCCGACGGAGAATTCTCTCCGCCATCGACGAGAACTTCGGTCACCGAGGGGGTGTCGATGCCCAGGTCCTGGAAATAGGTGTTCACGTCCTTGGTGGTGAATCCGCCGCCGAGTTCCAGGATCGCGAGGGTCTCGCCGTCGCCGTCGGTCCCGGCAGGGAACTTGTACACCGCGGCGAGCTTGTCCGGGGTGTACGACTTCTGCGCCCCCGCGTGTGCGTGCAGTCCCTGCACCCGCATATGCGGGCGGGCCTGCGGACGGTTGTCGAGACCCAGCACCGCGACCACGATCCCGTCAAGTGCGGCGGGTACGCTCAGCTCGCCGGACCTCGCCCGGTGCTCGATCATCCCGTCCGCGACCGGATCGTTGCTGCGCACCACGTTCAGCTCGACACCGAACGCGGCGGTCATCGCCGACGCCGACCCGGCCACGACGATCCGTCGCGAACCGGGCTCGGTCCGCACGATCTCCAGCCCGGCCGCGGTGAGCGCCGCCGTGACCGCATCGATATCCGCCGGGTCGGCGCCGTGCCGGTCGGCAAGTTCCTGCCGGGTCAGGGTTCCCGGCCCTTCGACGAGTTCGGTCGGAAGTGTGGACCGTCGCCGCAGGACCAGGGTAGCGGTGATCCGCTGTTCGGCCCCCAGTGGTCCGACGACCTGTGCATCCGCCAGCGCGGCGCGTGAACTGCCCGGCACCGCCACGAAATTTTGCTCGGTCATTCTCGGATAGTCCGCTTGCTGTCGCAGGGCGGTCAACCGTGGGCTGCTGCTGCCGGCGGCCGGGTCCGGTGGGGCGAGGCCGGCCTGATCGCTCCTGAGTGGTTGCCATTGCGGCCGCGGTTCCGGTGGTTGCTTACCAGACCCTGTACGAAAGCGATCGCGGGATCTCGCGTGTGTACGGATTCAGCACGCCAAAGTGTCTATTGACGTCATTTTCGTCAATCTTCTTCGGTCCTCGCCGCGAAGCGTTGCTCATGTGAATGTAACGGGGACGTCGAGAACGCTCGTGTCGCCAACTAGCGCCCCCGTGAAATATTAGCCAAGCGTTCCTGTCGAAGTCGATCCGGCTGCGTAGTAGCGGGTGCCGCGCACCGTCCGAGTGACCGGTTGATCGAGCCCATGCGCAACCAGGACAGCTTCAACAACCGGATTATCGAACACCAGATCCAAGGGCTCGCGCAACTTTGCTGACCATCCCTCTGACACCAGCTGGATGGGCTGGTGGAGGGCCTCGTTGACATTACCGGCGTCGACTCGGCTATCCACTTGCTGTTAGCACATAGTGACGGACTGTTGGGCCTGAGAGGTGATCGGTCGACTGAGGTTCCCCTTGCGCGCGTGGTCGTGGCGGCCAGCCTCGTCGCATTGTTGACCTTCGGGTCGTGCCTGCCGTCGCAGGTGGCGGTCAATGGCCCGTTGGTGAAGCGCAGGCCGCGCCAGATACGGCAGGAGTTAAGACCGCGGAGGAGTCGTGGATCCACTGTTTCGCAGGTCAGAGGTCTACCTAACTCTCGCGGGGCGAAGCACCTGGTGCATAGCGATCGAGTTCTGCGGTCAGGCAGGCGCTCACTGCGTGCTCCAGCCGATGCCGGCGTTCGGGCTCATCGACGAACGTCCCAGTGTGGAGATACCGCCCGCGTTGCTTCACCCACCACCGGAGATCACCGTCTTCGATCTCAACATCGTGCATGCCGAGATAGTCGCGAGTTGCCTGAAAACTACCCTTTGCCCGGGTGCTCTGCAGCCGGTCTCGAAGTCGCTCGCGCTCTGGCTTCGTGAGATCGAAGTCCGCCAGCAACGCGTCCAACCGCGTACCGAGGAGTTGCCGCTTCTCAGCGCCAAGCCGCTCTAGCAGTGACGTCTCGTCGGCGTCCACGAGCACTTCCAGCGCGGCCGCGATGAGGGCGAACTTGACAATCTCGTCCCTTGCGTTCTGCGCCGCGTGAAACAGCCGCAGGCCGTTACGCAGCCGCGCCGACCAGGCTTTCCGCCCCGCGAACCGGCGAACGTCTTCAGCCGGTGGATGCGTTACGACCGCGGCGAGGTGCATGTTCAGCACCCTTCCGGCCCGACGGGCCTCGCCATCGGGGTCGTACAATTCGGCTCCGGCCTCAGTCACCCCACCACCGACCACATCAAACGGGGGCGGCGGTCCGTCTGATTGATAGACCGCGTCCGTGCGACGCACTTGCCGCCGTGCGTCTCTTACGAACTCGTAGCCGCTGAACGTTGAGGCAAGGGTCATCATCAAGTCCAGTGCAGCGTCCTCGGCAGCGCCTAGCGCCGTTGTGGCATCCGGTGCGCGCACCGGCACCTCCAGTACGACCTCCGGTCCATCGACCGTCGCTGTGATGCCTTCGGGAAGGTCAAGCGGCGGTGGCAGATGATGATCATTCGACGCCCGGATAATCAGCGTCACGGCGTAGCCGCGATCCGACATTCCGACGTTAGCTGCCGACTCGACGCTTCCGTCTCCGGCACTGGGCTGCCCTGGCTCAGAGGACTCCTCCATCACGCAGGCTCAGTCGCGCTGGAGCGCCCGAGCGCTACGCCTGCTTCGCGGGCGGGCACGGTCTATGGGCGGCCCACGCGCCCGAGAGACCAGACGCTATGCAGGTCAGGGGCCATTTCAGGGCTGGATTCAAAACCCGTCCAGTGTGAGTTCGAATCTCACCGGGGGCACGGGCAACATCTACACAGGAATGGGGCGCCCGAGGGCGGGCGACCCCTGCGTGTAGGTCATCGCGTCGGTGATCGGCTCCGTCAGTTCGGCCACCGCCGGAAGCTCTCTGGCATCGCGTTGTGGTGATACCGCGCCCGGTCTGAACTCCGACCAGCGCGAAGCACTGGTCCTGGAACACGCCGACCCGGTTGTGCGACTCCGTGCCGGTGCCGTACGGAGCTGGTTTCCAGGGCACTTACCGAAGGCGCAGTGCGAGCCGGGGTCTCCGTCTCCATGGTCCGCCGGTGGGTCCTCGGGTTCGTCAACCGCGGTGTCGTCGCGCTCGAAGGTGGCTGCGACACCGCGTCCGTCGCGATCTGCGTCCGGGATGGACCCCCGTGGCAGCGGTTTCGCCGACGCGTCGCGCGCCTTCCTCGCCGGCGTTGGTGCGGAACTCCACGCCGCTCGGCGCGAACGCGGCTGGACACGACAGCAGCCGATCGAACGCTGTGGTGTGCAGTACTCGCCGGAACGCATCGCCAACGGGGAGCACGGTGCCCGGGCCGTGCCGATCGTGGCCTCGGCCACCGCTTGCCGAACGATCGAGCTCTCGGTGACCGAGGTCGCCGGGCGCGCCTACACCACCACTTGGGCGAGCTGCACCGCGATCGAGCCCACGCCGCCCGCGGCGCCGTGGACCAGGATGGTCTGGCCGGTGGCCACGCGGCCGGGCACGCTCAACGTCCTGGTCCCGAACAGTGATGGCTCGCACGACAGTCCTTACTGGGTAATCTGCCCGCGAGCGTTCCCTCGTCGTCACGTCGCGCGTTGCTGACGACCCGCGATACGCAGTGATCCGACCTTCTCTGATCTGCACCGTGTCGACCGACAGAACGCGGCCCAGCTGGTGAAACGCGAGGGCGAGTTCGCCGCCGACCTCGACGAAAATCGATGCGGTCGGATGCCCGCGCGGATCTGACCGACCTGACCGTGGCGGGCGTGGGCGGGGCCCGGCGCAGGTGTTCGACCCACCGGGACTGGGAAGCGGACTCGACGAGCACGTTCGACCCGCTGTCGGGCCGCGCCTCGCTGATGACGGCGACACAGCGGTCAGTGAGTCGCTTCCGGCCGAAGTCGGTCAGCGTTTGCTCCAGGCCGTCTCGGCCCTCGGCCGAACGACACAGCCTCGACGTACGCGGTACCGGTGCCGACACGGACAGGCTGCCCACCAACGACCCCGCTCAGCCGACACCCTCCGGAAACTGCGCATCGACCCAGCGCGCGAGCGGGTGGTCGTGTCGATCGCCCGAGCCGCACAGTCCGACGATCGAAACACGCCCGTGGCAGCGGATGGTCGACCACCATCGGAATAACCAGGAGCGCGCCCCGCTGGTCACACCGGAGGTCGGCGGCACGATCGGGAACGCCGACGCCGACACGGGATGTGCCGTCGCACCGGTCGAGGTGTCGGGCGCACCACCGTCGTTCATGGAAACCTCTCTTCGGTGTATCCAGGAATGTCTTCGACCAGGAATGGATCTGGCGTGGAGCCCCGTCGGGCCACGCTCATCTGACCGTTCGCCTCGAGTACGACCCAGGCGACGTCGTCAAGGCGCGTTATACCGGCCAGCCGAAGGCGCTGGCGCAGTTCGTCGTGTGTCACCCGGGCGCGGAGCAAGTCAGCGTGACGGACATCCGACCCAGCCATGAGCAGAACCGGCTCGTGCCGCAGCGACGCGCCGAACGGCCGAGTCTTCTGCGCAAGTGCCAGCAACCGCTGCAGCACGAACAAGGTCACCATGGCGACAACACCGCCGGCGAGAGTCGGCACACTCAGTAGTGCGGTCCTGCCGAGCACTGCGCCGAAGGCCATGATGCCGGCGACATCATGAGGCGCCATGGCAGCCAAACTGCGCCGCCCCATGACTCGTACCAGCACAAGGAAGACCCCGTACATCACGACCGTCGTGAGCGCGACCGCGATCACTCCTCCTGGGGTAATCGCCCAGATTTCAGACAATGCGGGCATGGGTTGCCTCCGTTGTCACTGCGAGGGCTGCCCGTCACCACGCCGTACCAACAGTGGCGGACGCGCGACAACAGCTCCGGATTGTCGACCTGCCCCGCGTGCTACTGGTCACTGCAGCCGGCCGCCTGGAGCAGCCGGGAGTGGTGGGGCGAATCAGCACCAGCGGACCGGATCGCCGAGCTCCGGGACCAGTTCGGGAATGGGCGAGACCAGACCCCTTCGGCGAGATGACGGAATGAGTCGGCGTAATCGCGCCGAAGCAACGGCTACCTACCACTGGTTCATCCTCAATGGCCGCGCGTTCCCCTGGCCGGTCGAACGCCGTACCAGGCTTGGGTGAGTAGCCCCAAGATCCCCTCCCTGGTCAGCGGCTTCGGATTCGGATACGGCGAGGCGATCACCTGGTCCGCCACCTCACTGAGGCTTCCGAAGTCGAACCCGAGCTCACGCAGGCTCGTCGGACCATCTGCCTGCTTGATCAGGTCGAACACGCCGGCCGGTGCATCGGGCACGTCCAGGGCCCCGCCTATCCGCCACATCACTTCCGACGTGGCCGATGAGTTGTAGCGCATCACATGCGGGAGGATCACGGTGTGCGTGATCGCATGCGGTAGGCCGAAGCTGCCACCCAGCACATGGCACAGTTTGTGGTGAAGGCCCATTCCGACCGACGCCAGGCACATTCCGGCCAGCCATGCGCCCCGGAGCAGGTCCGACCGCACCTCGACGTTGGTGGGCTCGCCGATGACGTGTCTCAGTCCCTTCCCGATGCCCGAGATCGCGTCCAGCGCCCATCCGTCGACGATCGGGTTGGCCTGGGCCGAATACAGCGCCTCGATCGCGTGCGCAAGCGCGTTGACCGCGCTGGTGACCGCGATCGGCACGGGCAGCCCGCGGGACAACTCGACGTCGTAGATCACCGTTTCGGGCAGAACCGACGGCGTTGACCGGGTGGTCTTCTTCCCGCCCGCGGTCTCGCCCAGCACCGGGGTGACCTCGGAGCCCGCGTAGGTCGTCGGGAGAATGATCTGGTCGACGCCAGTCCGCGCGGCCAGCGCCTTCGACAGGCCTGTCGTCGAGCCCCCGCCGACCGCGACCACGCAGTCGGCGTCGCTTGCTCGCAAGTGCCTCAGTGCCTCCTCGGTCACGCTGACCGGGGTGTGCAGAGCGGCGCCGTCGAACCGGGCGGCGCACAGTGGGCCGAGCAGGTTCTCGACCCGGTCGCCGAGCTCCGCGAGACCACCGCCGGTCAGAAGCAGCACGCGGGACCGGCGCAGCCGGGCAACCTCCGCGTTGACCCTTGCCAGCAGCCCCCGGCCGAAGACGATGCGGTACGGCAGGCCGACGTACTCGAACTCGGCCGTCATGGCGTGGCTCGCGGGTGTCGGGTGTCGTGCAGGATCGTGCCACCGACCATGACCGCGGTGTCCGGCACCTCGACGAGCCAGCCCCTGAAGGCGCTCTCCGGCGTTCCGGTGGCATCGGCGGCCGCCGCGGACACGGCGGCCAGCAGGTCTCGTTTCACGGACACGTCGTGTCCCTCGGCGATCGTGATCTGGATGAACGGCATCAGGCCACCTGCTTCGTCAGGCCACCGTCGACGCGCAGCACCTGACCGGTGAGGTAGGACGCGTCGGCAGAGGCGAGGAACGCGACCGCGGAGGCGATCTCCTCGGTGCGCGCCCAACGGCTCAGGTGAATTCCGGGCGCATCGACCATGTCGGTGCGCACCGCGTCGGCAGTCAGACCTCGTTCTTCGGCCATCGCCTCGTGCCGCGCGAGCCGGCCTTCGGTCAGAGTCATCCCCGGTGACACCGCATTGACCCGGACGCCGCGCTGCGCGGCTTCAGCCGCCAGGTAGCTCGTCAAAGCCACGACCGCCGCGTTGGTGATACCGGTGACCGCGGCACCCGGAACCAGAAGGTGCACGGTAGCTCCCGCAACATCGACGATCGCGCCACCGGTCATCTTGGGCAGAACGGCTCGGGCGACCCGAACGAAACGGCGAAGTTTCGTGTCGAGCGCTGCCCCGAGCACTCCGTGGTCGGTGTCGGCAAGTGGCGCCGACGCGATCTGGGGTCCAGCGCAGGTGACGACGATGTCGAGCCGGCCGTGCCAGGCGTGCGCCTTGCCGGCTGCGGCGGCGACGGACTCGCTGTCGCGCACATCGGCGGGTACGGCCAGCGTGTCGTCGCCCAGACGTACCGCGGCGTCCTTCACGGCAGTCTCGTCCCGCGCGAGCAGTGCGACAGCGGCGCCCTCCTCGACGAGTAGCTGCGCCGCGACGTACCCGATACCGCTGCCGGCCCCGGTCACCAGCGCCGTGCGCCGCCCCGTCCACTCGCTGCGTGGCACCATTCGGGTCTCCTTCTGCTTGTCCCCCGGCGGCTCTGCCGCAACGGTGCTTCCACTGCAACGCGATCCGGCGTGGGCTGACAAGTCGGCCTAACAGAGCCGTTCACGTAGTGCCCCGCACCGGACTGGCCGGCTCTCGCGTCGCTAACACACGGTTGGGCACCATCGGGTGGCTCAAACCCCGAACGGGGAGGAATCATGGATGGTCCTGGAGTGCTCGGAACACCGCACAGCTCACCGCCCCGGCTCGTTGACGCGCTACCGGTGCGGCGGCCGGGCCGCCGCACGGTGGCGGTCGGCACCTTCGACGGTGTCCACCTGGGTCATGCGCGGGTGATCGCGGGCTGCGAGACCGTGCTGACCTTCCATCCGCACCCGCGGTCGGTAGTGCGACCAGGCGATGGGCCGCGACTGCTGACTGACGCGACCGGCAAGCGAAAGAGGCTCG
Organism: Amycolatopsis sp. FDAARGOS 1241; assembly: GCF_016889705.1. Lineage (NCBI taxonomy): Bacteria > Bacillati > Actinomycetota > Actinomycetes > Pseudonocardiales > Pseudonocardiaceae > Amycolatopsis > Amycolatopsis sp. FDAARGOS 1241. Next base: position 2,861,524 of record NZ_CP069526.1, on the reverse strand, counting down.
CCGCGCTGGGTGTGCGGGAAGTCGTGGTCATCCCGTTCGACCGCGAGTGGGCGGCCGTGGACGCGGCCACGTTCGTCGACGAGGTGCTGGTCGGACGACTCGGAGCGGTCCGGGTGGCGATCGGGGCCGATTTCCGGTTCGGCGCACGTGGCACGGGCGATGCGGAAACCCTGCGGGCGGATCGGCGGTTCACCACCACGGTCGCGGAGATGGTGACAGTCGAGGAGGACATCGTGTCCTCGTCCCGCATCCGTGATCTCGTCGCCGACGGTGACGTCGAGCGGGCCGCACGGCTGCTCGGCCGGCCGCACACGCTGCCCGCCCGCGTGATCGGTGACGGCCGTCTGGTGTTCGATCCCGCTCTGGCGATTCCCAGCCCAGGTCGCTATACGGCGGTCGTCGACGGCTCGACGACCCAGGTGACCGTTCTCGCCGATGGTGTCATCGAATCGCAGCGGCGGCGCGAGGCGCGCCCGGTCGAGGTGGCCTTCCTCCACCGAAGCTGAGGTGGCCCGGCCCCTGTTAATCCGCGCGAAAACCCACGTTGCTCACCGGTGTCGCGCGGGGGACACTGCGTTGCGGACGAGCCACACAAGTCGGCAGAGCGTTGGGAGGTGCGTCGCGTGGCGCCTTCCGATGCCGGCGTGCCGCCGGAGCCCGGATCGCGTACCGTCATCCGGCGGAAGCTGGCGCCGCCGGTTCTCGGTGACCGCCTGGTCCGGCGGGGTCGGGTGACCCACCGCATTCGCGACCTGCTCGCGCGGGCGAATGTGCTCACCGTGTATGCGGCAGCAGGATCGGGCAAGACCACCGCCGTTGCCATGGCGCTGCGTGACCTCGACCAACCCGTCGCGTGGGTGTCGCTCGACGGTACCGAATCAGCGGCAGGACGCCTCCTGCTGTACATCGAGGCAGCCCTCGCGCCGCACACCCCCGAGGCGAGTGGCGCGGCGACCGACGCCCTCGCTGCAGGTATCCTGATCGGCGAGGCGGCGGGCCTGCTCGCCGAAAGCTTGCACGGCACCAGAATCGTGCTCGTCTGTGACAACGCCGAGCGGATCTCCGGCAGCGACGAGGCGCTCGCGGTGTTGTCCGCACTCGCTCGTTACGCACCTGCGGACGTCCGGATCATCCTCATCTCCCGGACCGCCCTGCCGCTGGACACCGGTTCAACCGGAGAACTGGCCCGGGTCGCCGAGCTCACGGGTCCGGACCTCGCCTTCGACCTCGACGAGGCAGGGGAAGCGTTGCGCCTGGCCGGGCGATCGGCGTCGGACGCGGCTGAGGCCATTCGCGTCACCGGGGGCTGGGTGGCGGGAATTCTCTTCGCCGATGGAGCCGTCGCCGCCGCACCGCACCGGCTTCGTGACTACCTCACCACGCACGTCCTGTCCGGACTGTCCGAACAGGAGCGACGGTTCCTGGTGTACACCAGCCTGCTGGATGAGGTCACCGTCGACGATGCGGTCGCGCTCCAGCTCGAAGACGCACCCCGGATCATGGCGGCGCTGCGCCACCGTCATCTTCCCGCCAGCTGGCCCGACGATCGAACGTTGATCGTCAGCCCACAGCTACGGGACCACCTGCGCGAACTGCTCGCCGAGCAGGATCCCGGCGAGGTGAAGCGGGTCCGACTGCGGCATGCCCGGCTGCTGGTCCGCCGGGGCGAGCAGGAGGAGGCCGTGGACGCCCTGCTCGGTGTCGGTGCGGTCGACGAGGCGTGGGTCCTGGCGGCAGAGCTGTTACCGCGCCTGATCGAGCGGATGGACTTCGGTCCGGCGGCGCGCTGGCTCGACGAACTGCAGGTGTCCGAACGTTCGCTTTCCCCGCGGATCGGCGGGATCGTGCTGCACGTCGCTTTCGCCCTGGAACAAGCCGGGCGTGGGGTCGAGCTGTATGACCGGCACGGTCGCGGCTGGATCACCGAGCTGGCAGCCGACGAGCACAACGGCTCGGGTGAGGCTCTGGTACTGCTGGTGTGGTGCCTGTGGCATGCGGGCCGGATCGCGGACGCCGAGTACGTATCCGGTTTGCTGCCGCCGGGGCGAGCCAGGGACATCGCACTCACCGTGCTCGCCCTGAGCCGCGACGAACCACCACCCCCGTTCCCCGCTTTCGCGACCACCCCGTCGGGACCGCTGGACGGGATGCTCATGCGGCTGGCCTTCATGCGCGGCCGGCTGGCCGGATTGGACGACCCCGGTGCCCATGGTCCTTGGCGCAGCGTTCTCGGTGCCCCTTGGGTCATCGCCGGCCTCCGCGCGACGGGCCGGATCGAACAGGCGATGGCGCGCTACGAGGCGCACCGCGACGCACCTCAGCCGCTGTGGCTGCACGCGCTGGACGCCGTGGAGCTCATGATCGACCTCGGACGCGCCGAGGACGCGTGGCAGGCCTTGCGGCGCGGCCACGAACTCGTGGCGGCGACCGGGTCGCAGATCTACCGGGTGCTGCTGAACCTGATGGAGGCGAAGTTGTGCTTGCGCCTTCATCACGACCCGGAAGCCGCGCATCGCGCACTGGACGAGGCGGAGGCGAGCGGCTCGAACACGCACGCATTCACTCGCGAACTGGCATTTCTCTGGCGAGGGCTCGCCTTCCTGCTGCGGCACCGCGACGACGAGGCCCGTGAGGTGCTGCAACAGTGCCTGCAGAGCATGCTCGCCGCGGACCGCATGCTCGAGATCCCGACAGTGACGTGTTACCTGGCTGAAGTCCTGTGGCGACTGGGCTCGGAGGACGATTCCGACGAGTCGGCGGCACTGGCGATCAGTGTCGCGGAGGAACGGGGTTCGGTGCATCTGCTGCTCAGCGCGCTGGCGGACGTACCGGCCGTGGCCGTACGCGGCGCGGACACCGAATCGAACCGGTTGTCACGCTGGCACGAGCTGACTGCGTCGCTCGCGAACGGCCGCCGGATCACCGCGGCCGGCCGGGCTCCGCGGCTGGTGCTCGAGGATCTGGGCGAGCCGGAGCTGCGGGTGGACGGCGCGACGGTGACGCCCCGGCTGCGCAAGAGCATCGAACTGCTCGCCTACCTGCTGGCCACCCCAGACCACGAGGCGAGCCGGCAGGAACTGCTCGGCGCACTGTTCGACTCGAACAACGAAGCGGCTGGGCGCAGCTACTTGCGGCAGGCGCTGTATCGCCTGCGTGAGGTGCTGCCGGACGAACTGTCGCCCGTCCTGCGGGAAGACCGGTTCTGCCTACCAGGCCTCGACCTGGTGAGCAGCAGCGCGGCCGAGGTCCTGGAGGCGTTCGCGCAGGCCGATCACCAGAACGGGGAAGCCAGGCTGGACACGTTGACCGTAGCGCTGGCCCGGACCGAGCGAGGCAGATACCTCGGTAGCCTGTCCGGTGCGTGGGTGGAGGCGCGGCGCGCCGAACTCGACGAGCGCATCCTCCGGGCCCGGCTGGACGTGACCAGGGTTGCGTTCCGGCTCGGCCGGTACCGGGAGGCGGTCGCCAACGTGGACACGGTTCTGCGCCTCGATCCGTACCGCGAGCAGGCCTGGCTGCTGCGGATCACTCTCGCCCAGGCCAGCGGCAACGACGACGACGTGCTCGCGCTGTACCAACGCTACGTGGCGACCATGCACGAGCTGGCCGTTCCGCCGTCGGCGGAAGTGCACCGCCTGGTCACCCGGCTGCGGAGCTGACGCACTGATTTCCCGGGTGATAACGGGGTCGGTGGCACGGTGGTTATGGCCAGCGTCACCCGCGTGCTCCCACGGAGGTAGCAATGGACAGCGTGAAGCATCTTGCCGTGCCTGCTGATACGGACGACGGGGTTTACCGTTTCCGCCAGGCCATTTCCCGGTTCAGCACGGGGGTAGCCGTGATCACCACCCGCACCGCGGACGGGCCGGCCGGGATGACCGCGAGCGCGGTCGCCTCATTGTCGATGGACCCGCTGCAGCTGCTCGTGTGCATCGGCTCGAATCTTCCGACCTGCAAAGCAATCGTCGAGTCGGGGTCTTTCGCCGTCAACGTCCTCGGCGAAGACCACGAACACATCGCGAAGCACTTCGCGACGCGCCGGAAAGACAAGTTCGCGGGAATCGATCTGCGGGCGGACAGTGACGTCCCGGTGCTCGCCGACGCGATCGCGCACTTCGTCTGTGCCGTCGCGGACACGTTGCCGGGCGGCGACCACACGATCGTGGTGGGCGACGTGCTGAAATGCGATCACATCCCCGGCACCAACCCACTGGTCTACTTCGCCAGCGCTTTCGGCAGCCTCTCGGGCCCGGCGACCCACAGCGGGACGGCCGGGGGCTGGCACTTCGCGTCGGCGATGTGAGCGCACCCCGAACGCGTTCGGCCGTCGTCGTCCGGACCCGGCTGCGGCCACCCGCCCCGCATCCGGACGACGTGCGCCGCACGCGCCTGCTGGCCCGGCTGAACGTGGTGAGCGAACAAGTGATCCTGGTGGCCGCGCCGCGCGGCGCCGGGAAAACCGTGCTCCTGGCGCAGTGGGTCGCCTCCCAGCGGTGTGCCTGGGTGAGCCTCAGCAGCCACGACGACACCCCGGCGGGCGTGTGGTCCGCGGTGCTCGAATCGGTACGAGCCCACTGCGCCGAGGTTCCGGCACCGCCGGCGGCACTGCTCGACGACGAGACGACCCTGTTCACCGAGATCATCCCCGAACTACTCAACGCACTGGCTTCGGCCGGGTCGCTGGTGCTCGTGCTCGACGGGGTGGACGTCATCGAGGACCCGGCGACCAGGGCAGCGCTGAACGAGTTCGTCCGCCGGGCCCCGGACACCGTCCGCGTGGTGCTGGCGACGGCTCGCCCGCCGAGCGGGCCGATCGCCGCGCTTCGCGCGGCCGGGCGCCTCGCCGAATTCACCGAGGAGGACTTGCGGCTCGACTTGGCGGAGACACAGCAGCTGCTGTCAGCCGCAGCCGGCCGCCCGGTCGACCGGACAGAAGCAGCAGCGGCGTGGCGGGGATATGCGGGCTGGGCGACCGGTCTGCGGCTGGCCGGCATGGCCCTGCGGAACCAGCCGCCCGGCGTTCTTCTGCCACATCCCGTGCCCTCGGTCGAGGAATTCTTCCGTTCCGAGGTGCTCGAACGCGTCACCTCACGCCAACGCCGGCTACTGCTGTACAGCAGCGTCCTGGCGGAGCTGACCCCCGGTCGTTGTGCGGAAGTGACGGCGCTCCCTGCGGCCGGTGAGACGCTGACCGCGCTGGCCGCGTCTTCGCTGCTGCTGCGGCGGACCGGGGCGGGCCTGCGATGCCACCCGGTGCTGCGGCTCGTGCTCGGCTCCGTGCTGGCGGAGGAACATCCCGATGCCGTCGCGGTCCTGCACGCCCGCGCGGCAGAGCGCCTGCGGCAGGAAGGCGATCCGGACGCCGCCTATGAGCACGCCCGACTGGCCGGGCTACCCGACGTCGCTGTGCGGACAGCGATCGAGAGCTGGCCGGCAGCACATCCGCGGACCCTGCTCGCACGGCTCGACGAGGTACCGTCGGTGCGCGCCGAGGCTCACGCAGTCGCCGCTGCGGCCGAGCTCGCTTGCGGGCGCCCCGTCCGTGCGGCGACTCGGCTCGCCGGTACGGACGACGGCCCGGCGCTTGCCGTGCGCGCGTGGCTGGCACTGCACCGGGGCGACTTGGCCACCGCACAGCGGGATGCCACGCGGGTGATCACCGTCAACCCACCGGCGGGAGAGCGTCCCTGGTGGCTGCTCATGGCTCACGCCGCGCTCGGCGCCGTGGGGGTGTGGGAGGGGCAGGCAGCCGACGTCGTCGACCAGCTCGCCGCGACGGCTCGCGAAGCGGACCGGCTCGGCTATCGGGATGGCGCGGTGCGGGCGCTGGACGCGCGCACCGCCGGATTGCTGCTCACCGGCGACACCACGGCCGCGCTGGCCTCGGCTACACAGGCAGTCGCCTTGCACCAGCTCGATCCGACGCGGTGTGTGGCTCCCGTCGTCGCACCAGCGTGCCTGGCTGCCAGGGCGGGCGCGGACCGCGGCAGGATTCCGCCCCCTGCGGCGACTCTGGTACCCGCCGCTCCCCATGCGGAGGCGTTTTCGGCTCTCCTCCACGCGCAATCCACGTCGGCTTCCGGCGACGCGAGGCACCGGCGGAAAGCACACGCTCAGGCGCGTGCCGCACTCACTGGGCTCCGGTACGGCCCGGTGCTCGCCGGGTTGATCGAGGAGCAATGGCCTCGCGGGTTTCCCGACCTTCGCCCGGCGGTGCTGTCCGACCGGGAACGCGCGGTGCTCCGTGCCCTGTCCGGGCCGCTGACCCTGCGCGAGATCGCCGCCGAATTGCACGTCTCGCACAACACCGTGAAAACCCATGTCCGGTCGGTGTTCCGCAAGCTGGGGGCCCATGACCGCGCCGATGCCGTGAGCCGGGGAGCCGCCCTGAGCACGGTCGCCGGCCGTGCCGCGCACACCGGCGCAGCGCGGCCGGCGCCGGCACCACCAAGGCGATGACAGTGCGGGCGTGACCGTCTCTCATCCTCCGGCTTGGTGGCGGCCCGAAACGGCCGGGTAGTGGACACCGGCCGTCCCGAACCGCGGTCTTGTGGTCAATGGGCCCGCGCGTCCTGCTGGCGTGCGTAGGCGGCTTGCCCGGCGTACTCCGTCTTCGCATCGTCCTTCGGGGTTGCCGGCTCGATACCAGCGATCTTGCGCGCGAGGTCGGCCAGCGGACCCCCCGGTGCCATCTCGGCACGAGCCATGGTCAGCATTCGCACAGCCAGCAACGGGGTTCCGTTGAAGTTCTCGAACACGCTGATCCGGTCACCCCAGTCCGAGAGGTACAGGTCCCGGATGACCCGGCTGATCTTGAGCCGGTCATGCGGCCGCCCGATCGGACCCGTCTGCAACGGCTCGAGCCACCGGCGCAACTCCGGCTGGTTCCACTGCTTCTCGGTGGGGAAGATCAGCGACGAGCGCCCGGCCAGATCGACCAGCTCATTGACCATCCGGGGCACGTTTTCCAAGTAGTAGGCCCGGCCGAAGTCGAACAGCAGCACGCTCGGCTTGTACAGACCACCAGGTGTGGTGAACCCGTCTTCCTCACAGGCGAGCACGTGGGCGCGCAGCGTCTGGTGGAAGCCGACGAGCTGAGCCAGCCGAGCCTTGACCGGCGGCAGCTGGTAGGTCCCCACGTGCTCGGTGATCAGCAGGGCCAGGCCGACCATGACCTCGGCGCGGATCGTCTGGCGCACGAGCGCCTGGTAGTGCAGCCAGTCGAAGACCCGCTGCGGGTAGAGCGAAGCGTGCTTCGGGTTTCCGATGTGGAAGACCTGGTTCCACGGGATGAACACGTCGTCGAAGAGGATCGTCGTGTCCAGCTCGTCGCCCTTGGCGGCCAGCGGGTGCTCTTCGTACTGCCCTTCCTTCACCGTGCTTTCCCGGCAGACCAGCGTGACACCAGGGGTGTTCGCGCGGACCGCGCCGAAGATGACCTGTTCGCTGGTGATGCCCGGCCGGAAGAACACCCCGATGTGAATGTAGTCGGCGAACGCCGCACCCGTCGCGATGGCCTTCACACCCCGCACGACGATGCCGTCCTCGCGGGTCTCCACGATCCGCAGCGCCGGCGACTCGGCCTGAGCCGACTCACGGGACCGATCCGTCTGCGGGTCGACGAACGCCGGCGCGGCGTTGAGGTCGCCGTCGACCATCAGGTCCCAGAACTCGTGGATTCCCACGGTCAGGTCACGCCCGCCGGTGCCCTGCGACTGCTCGCTCCACGGCACGGGATCGTCTTTGTAGGTGAGCAGCACGTAGTTGTTGACGTCCGGCGTCCTCGGCACGGCGCCGCCGTCGAGCTCGCGGATCACCGTCTCCAGGTAAAGACGCTTCTGCTTCAGCTCGTCCTTCGTGGTGTGGCGGAACCAGGTCATCGAACGACGCTCACCGTCGTCGTCGACGAAGGTCATGACATCGCGCAGGTCGTCCCGGTGATGCAGGTCGTAGAAGTCCGCGATGCGCTTCGCGTAGTCGCGTGTCTTCGGATGGGTGGCTACGTTGTCGACCTTTTCGTCTCCCACCCACACCACGCGGCCGTCGTCCAGTGCCTCCAGGTATTCCTTACCGGTTCGCAGCACAGGTCGCTCCTTCCGTTCGGTGGCGCGTCTCGATGCGCCGATACCGACCGTGCCGCCGAACGGGGTGAGGAAAACCTGGTCCCGCCGGGTGAATCCGGGTTAACACCGGATTTCGCCGCTGCTAACGGCGGCCCGGATACCTTTCCGGCACAAGCGCGAGGAGGCAGCAATGCTGGACCTGGACGAGAAGAGCATCACCGAAGCGGTGCTGCGCACACTGGCGGACGCGCCCGACTCGCGAATCCGCACGGTGCTGTCCAGCTTGGTGCGGCATCTGCACGACTTCGTCCGCGACGTGGACCTCACCGAGTCCGAATGGGCGCACGCGATCGGCTTCCTGACCCGGACCGGACAGAAATCCGACGACACGCGGCAGGAGTTCATCCTGCTCTCCGACGTGCTCGGGGTGACCATGCTCGTCGACACGGTCAACCACCGACGTAGCACCGGCACGACCGAAAACAGCGTCCAGGGACCCTTCTACCGGGCGGTACGGCCTGAGTTCTCCGATGGCGCCGACATCTCCAACGGACTGCCCGGCACACCACTGCTGTTCCACGCCACCGTGGTCGACACCACCGGCGCCCCGGTACCCGGAGCCGAATTCGACGTGTGGCACGCCGACAGCCACGGCCACTACGACTCCGACGTACCGGGCCTGGACGCTGCCGCGATGCGCGGGCTGTTCCGCACAGGCCCGGACGGGACGGTCAGGATCCGCAGCATCGCGCCGGCCCCCTACCCGATTCCCGACGACGGACCCGTCGGCGAGCTGATGCGCGCCACCGGCCGGCCGGTGATGCGTCCCGGACACATCCACGTCCGGATTGCGGCACCGGGATTCTCGACCGTGACGACGATGCTGTTCCGCGAAGACGACCCGTACCTTGCCGACGACCCGGTGTTCGGCACCAAGCGGTCGCTGCTGTACCGACGTGACCTCCGAGAGGGGCCAGACGGTCCGTTCGATCTCGTCGAACACACTTTCGTGCTGGATCGCCTGCGCTAAGAGCTCCTGACAAACGATCGTGGACTAGCCTGATCACCTGTCTGTTGGTCGAGACGTGAGGAAGGGTCAGCTGCCGCCGTGGATCGTGTCCGATGAGTTGTGGGCACGCATCCAGCCGTTGCCGGTCGTCCCACGACGTGCCGATCATCCTGGTCGCAAGCGCCTGGACGATCGCACGGTGCCCCGCGGCATCCTGTTTGTGCTCTCCACCGGGATTCCCTGGGAGTTTCTGCCGCAGGAACCAGGCTTCGGTCCGGGGAGTGCTGCTGGCGACGCCTGCGGGACGGGAATGACACGGGAGTCGGGCAACGCCTGCACGGATCGCTTCCGACTGCCGTGCACAAACCGCCGACACACTCGACTGGTCACGGACGGTGATCGATGGCTCTCACGTGCGAGCCCGGCAAGGTGACCTGAAACCGGACCGAGCCCGGGTTGACCGTGCCCGAACACGCTCGAAACACCACCCGATCACCGAAGCGCACGGTATCCCGCTGGCAGACGTGCTGACCGGCGGTAACCGCAACGACGTCACTCGGCTCATGTCGTTGATCGAGACGATCCCGCCGGTACGGGGCCGGCGCGGGCGACCCCGCGGGCGACCGGACACGATCTACGCCGACCGCGCCCACGATCACGACAAGGACCGCAGACTGGTACCGGACAAGGCCACACGCCCCCGTTCGCCCGGCGTGGCGTCGAACACGGTTGCGGGTCGGGCGTGCACCGCTGGGTCGTCGAGCACAGCGTCGCCCTGCTGCACTGGTTCCGGCGTCTGCGCATCCGCTGGGAGGTCCGCGACGACATCCACGCGGCGTTCCTGAGTCTCACCCGCGGCATCACCTGCCGGCGCCGACCAGGCAACCCCGCATTGAGTTAGGAGTTCTCAGGCTCCGAGCCCGGCCACCCCGGGCGGCAAGACCCGGGCGCCCGGTGCGTCGTCATGACTGGAATATCCAGTCGACGACGAATCGGGCGCTTCGATCCGTCCACCCCACAGCCCTGGCGCGCCGACCGCTCAGCTGCGTCGAGCGCTGGGAGACATCGCTACCTGAGGAGGCGCTGAAGGTGACGACGTCGGTCCGTCGACAGCCTTCATCGGCTGGCGTGAGCTGATCGAATTGGGCAGTGGCTTCACCGCGTGCAGGCACCCTCCACGTGTACGCCTGCTCCCCGGAAGAAGGGCCACCCGCTCTCTACCTCCTCCGGTCGGGCCTCGGGAGGCTGCGTTGGGCAGCAAGGGTCCGACACAGCCCAGCAGGGCGATGGGTCGTTCCGTCACGCGTGCCGGTCATCGGCCTCGGCGAGTGGCCAGGCTTGAGGGAGCAATCACTGAGTACGACTCGGTCACCTCGCCGTTCGAGTCCTTGGCCGGAGCAGCTCGCCCACTCTCGCCGCAACCACCGAGCTCGGCACGTCGTGTACTCGGACGGCGAACCCGCCGCGCGCCGCCACCGCCGTGGTCACCGCCGTCGTGGCCGCCTCGCGCAACGCTGCATCTGCGGCAGAGCCGGGCGCGACGGCCGTCAGAAACGACTTCCGCGAGGCTCCTACCAGGATGTGCCGGCCCAGCACGAACAACTCCTCGAGCCGCCGCAGCAACTGCCAGGTCTGGTCGGCGGTCTTCGCGAACCCGAGCCCGGGATCCACGATCACCCGATCCGGACAGAGACCCTGGGTGACGAGGGCGTCCACTCGGTTCCTCAACTCCCCCAGCACGTCGACGACAACATCGCGATAGCGGCTGTGCTCCTGCATCCGGGCGCTGTGCGCTCGCCAGTGCATCGCGATGTACGGCGTTCCCAGTTCCGCGACGCAGCGAACCATGTCCGGGTCGGCCAACCCGCCGCTGACGTCGTTGACCAGCACTGCACCGGCATCGACTGCAGCCTCGGCCACCGTGGCCCGCATCGTGTCGATGCTGACCGCGACGCCGGCCGCCGCCAGTTCTCGGACGACCGGGAGCACCCGCGCCCGCTCTGCGGCTGCCGGTGTTCGACCGGCTCCAGGCCGGGTCGATTCGCCGCCGACATCCACGAGGTCGGCGCCCTGCTCCGCCAACCGCAATCCGTGCTCGACCGCAGCGTCGACACTGAGATACCGCCCTCCGTCGGAGAACGAGTCCGGGGTCACGTTCACCACCCCCATCACCAGACAACGGTGACCACCGGGCGCGGCGGCGACGGCCCGCTCGAGTTCTCGGACATGACCGGGCCGAGTAGCGATCACTGCGACCTCATCGAAAGACGATCGTCCGGGCACCGTCGAGCAGCACCCGGTTCTCGGCATGCAACCCCACTGCTCGAGCGAGCGCGAGACATTCGTTGTCTCGCCCCAAAGCCGTCACCTGTGCGGCAGACATCGAATGGTCGATCCGAGCCACCTCCTGCTCGATGATCGGCCCCTCGTCGAGGTCGGCGGTGACGTAGTGCGCCGTCGCGCCGACCAGCTTGACGCCACGCTCGAATGCCTGGTGATAGGGCCGAGCCCCCTTGAAGCTCGGCAGCATCGAGTGGTGGATGTTGATCGCTCGGCCGTCGAGTTTACGACACAGCTCGTCGGAGAGGATCTGCATGTAGCGGGCCAGGACCACGAGATCGATGTCCAGGTCGTCGACCAACTCCAGCACCCGCCTCTCAGCCGCCGAGCGGGTCTCAGGCGTCACGGGTACGTGGTGGAACGGAACCTCGTAATTGTCGGTGAGTACGGCGAGGTCCGGGTGGTTGGAGACCACACCGGCAACCTCGATGGGCAGATCCCCGATGGACGATCGGTAGAGCAGGTCATTCAGACAGTGTCCGTAGCGGCTCACCATGATCAGAACGCGGGCCCGCTGCGCCGCGCGAGTCAGCTGCCAGGTCATCATCAACCGGTTACCCACGGCGGCAAACGCCTGCCGCAGCGCCGGCACATCGGGCACCCCGCCGTGCACCGCCTCGAACTGGACGCGCATGAAGAAGCGCGACGTCCGCGCGTCCCCGAACTGCTGGCTCTCGAGAATGCTGCAGCCCTGCTCGGCGAGAAAACGTGCCACCTCCAACACGATCCCCGGCCGGTCTGGACAAGCGAGCGTGAGTACCAGGCTGTGGTCCACGTCGGCCACCCCGGCATCTGTAGCGCCCTTCATCGTGCGCACCTCCACATCGTCACGTAGCCATCCCCTTTCGGGCGGCCAGAATGGTGTTGCGGATCAGCCAGACGTCGGTCACCGGTCCGACGCCGCCCGGGACCGGAGTAATCGCCCGGGCGCGACCGACGACCTCGTCCCAGGCCACGTCACCGACGATGCCCGGTCTGCCGTCCTCCCCCTCGACGAGGTTGATCCCGACGTCGACGACGACTGCACCGGCACGCACGTGCTCGGCCCGGATCAGGCCGGGCACCCCTGCCGCGACGATCAGCACGTCGCCACGCCGGGTGTGGGAGCCCAGCCGGCCACTGACGCTCGCCCATTCGTCCACAGAGGTCACCGCCGACTGCTTGGCGTAGGCGAGTGATACGGCAGGCTTTCCGACGTTGTTCGATCTGCCCACCACCACGATCCGCGAGCTGCGGTAAAACGCCGAAGGCTCTTCGCCGACCTCCGCGAGCCAGGAATCCAGAAGGTGGTACACGGCCGCGGCCGTCGACGGGATGTACCGCGGCGTCCCCAGCGCGAGCAAACCCGCGTTCTCCGGGTGCACCGCCTCCACGTCCTTGATCGGATCGAGTGCCGCGAACACATCCGCCTCGTCCAGATGTTCCGGCAGTGGCCTCAGGACCAGGATTCCCGAGACAGACGAATCGCCGTTCAGCTCCCGGATCGCGGCGAGGACCTCCTCGGCCCGAGCCGATCCGGCCAGTCTCACCGAACGGTGCGGGACCCGCAGCTGCTCCGCGGTGCGATCGATGCGCCGCAGGTACGCTGAGGCTGCCGGGTCCTCGCCGATCGACAGCGTCGCCAATCCGAACCGCCCGCCGCGAGCCTTCGCCGCGTCTCGCTCCTCGGCGACCACCTCCCGCAGCGCCGCCGCGATCTTGCGGCCGTCGATGACTTGAGCCGTCACTGGGCGCCTCCCGTCCCACTTTCGTGCGAGCTGCGTCCGAAGCGACTCGCGACTGCTGAAATCCATTTCGGTGCGTCACCGAAGCGAGGCGGTGTCGGTGGGCTCCCACCGGAGCCCACCGACTCCCACCACTCGACGGGCAACCGTTCGACAATGCGGTTACGCCCTGGAGCGGGCGGTCAGCCTGCGTTGCCAGTCCACAGTCACGTCGAGCTGATTGAACGTGAACATGTGCAAGCCCTCGATGCCGGCCGCCGCATCGGTGAGGTGATCTCCCATCGCGGTCAGCAGACGCTCCGGCGCGTACGACCGCCCCAGCAGCAGACTCCTCATCATCCCGTGCTGCTTCTGCAGATATCGGACCGACTGCCCCACCCCGATTTTCATGGACAGCTCGAGGAGACGAGCGGTCTTGATGGGTGCGGCGAGACCGATCCGCAGCGGTAACCGCACACCGGCTGAGCGGACCTTGTCGATCCAGCCCAGCAAGGATGCGGCGTCGAAGCACAACTGACTGACCATGTAGTCCGCCCATTCCTGCTTGGCCCGCAACGCCTCGATCAAGTCGCCATCGTCGATCTTCGGGTGGCCTTCTGGGTAGCAACCGACCCCGATCCGCCGCAGGCCGTGGTCGAAGTGGGTCAGAGCCTCCAGCACTTCGCCGGCGGAGGTGAACGTGCCGACCGGCTCCTCGGCGTCGCCGCCGATCACGAACAGCTCGTCCACTCCGAGGTCGACAACTCTGGAGACGAAACCCCGCAACGCCCCCTCGTCCCGGACCATCCGAGCCGCCAGGTGCGGGACTACCCGAAACCCTTGTGCCGACGCCGAGGCGACGTGCTCCAGGGTCCGCTCCAGGCCGAACTTCGGCGAACAGGTGATGGTCAACGGCGTAGCTCGGGGAACACCCAGGACCTTCTGGTCGGCCCCCTTGAGCGGAATCACCTCGCATGCCGCCGCCGCGACCAGTTCGCCGATCCGGTGGGCGACGACGGTGCTGTTCTCCAGTGGAGAGCCGGTCATAGCGTTCTCCTGCACGGAAGAGAGATCACCGGCCGTCAGCCCTTGGCAATGATCTTGGAGTAGTACGGGGCGGGTGCCACGGTGGCGCGGATCTCGCGTACCACGTGGTTTTCGACCGTCGGACGCTGTGAGTCGGGCTCCCCCCACAGCACCGTCACCTCCGTGCCCGGGGCGCTGTGCTCGATCTCCACCAGCGCCAGTGACAGGACCTTCCTGGTGTGCACCGAGAAACCCGTCCAGTGGGACAACCCGATCTGCCGCCCTCCTCGCCGGACGCTGTCCGCGGGGAAGGTCGAGTAGCCGGCGTACGGGTAGTCCAGGTACTTCGCGGGCGGTTCCTCGAACAGGCTGGATCGATGGACCGCCATGACGTCGTCGACGTCGAACTCGAGCGTGACCTTCTTCCGGCGCGGGGACTTCAGGGCCTCGTGCAGATAATCGCTGCCGTTGAACGAGCGGCCCGGGTCGATCAGCTTGCCGTAACCGATCTCGACCGCGTTGACGTAGTAGTCCTCGATGCTCTCGACCTGGTAGGAACCTCCCAGGGAGCCCATGCCCTCCATCGTCATGACGGGAAGCCACTCACGGTAGCCCTTCGTGTCACCACCGCTGTAGATCGCCGGTAGCGGGAACGGGTACCAGCCGGACTCGATGGGCAGGTTGTACATCACAACGCCGCCCACTTGTACGAGACCGTGGTTCGCACCGACCTCGATGAGCGCGTCCCGCACCCGCTCGAAGTCCGCCCACGGCCCGGAGAGCTCGAATCCTGCCTGGCCGGCCATGCCGTGCCGCAGCGCCCTGACAGCTGCTCCGCGGATGGTCACGTTCCCCATCCGGAAGAACCCGATCTCCGGCATTCGGCCGTCGACGACCTCCGCCATCAGCGCAGGAGCAGTCGGCCCCTGGACCTGAAGACCGTAGTAATCCCGATTGTCGACACGGAACATCGCGTTCTCGTCGCGATGCACCTCGACATCCCAGCCGCCCGTCTCCGCGTGGTATTGGACCCAGTTGGAGACCGGCTGTGCCCCGACGAGCCGGAAATGGTCCTCCTCGAGACGCATGATGATTCCGTCAGTGACGTGCAGTCCACTCGGCGCGGCACAGACGAGCTGCTTCGCCGAACCGACCGGGAAGCCGGCGAATCGATTCACCCCGACCTGCATCAGCAGATCGAGCACCCCGGTTCCGCGGAGGAACAGATCTGTCTGGTGGTAGGACATGTCGATCAGCGCGCAGCTCGAATGCCACGCCTCCTGCTCGTCCCGCCAGTTCGCGACCTCCCGCGGAACCCGCGGAAATGCGAACGGGCCGGTCGGGGAGGTACGCAACATCGTCAACGGGTCTCCGGACTTGCGGATCGCGTCGGCCAGGCTGACAAAGTTCGTGGGGTCGGACATATTATCGTTCTCCCGATTGGTGTAGGCATGAGCTTCAGCAGGAGGTGGTGCGCTGGTTGCACGCACCGAAGACCCCACTGAGGATGGGGACCAGTCAGGACGAGGCTGCAGCGGCCGACTCCCCTCCAATGACCGAGCAGGTCCCACAGTCAAAGCAAGACGGTGTCACCGGAAATCTCGCGCGGCCCGATGCCGTTGTGTGCCTTTGTGTTCGAGAACCAACGCGTAGTCGACGTGCTCGTGCTCGCCGTGGTTTCTGATACTCCGACGCGACCTGTGGGCCGGTGAATGTTTGTCACCGAACACAGGATCCCTGGTGTGCCAGGGAATCGTCGGCTCGGAAAGCGCGTCGTCGTCACCGCCCCGCACCACGGACGGCGATCCGCACGGGTAGGCGACCGGGACGCATGACGGACCGTCCTGTTGCGACCGTCAGGTCACCGTCCGTACCACCGGCCGGGACAAAGTGGGCGGCGCCGGAATGATGCTCCGCACCGTCATGTCGCCCGTGTCACCGATTCGGACCAGCCCGCACATTCCTGTCAGGCCGAGGACAAGCCGAGCCGCAGCAGCCCGATGCCGCAGCGTGCCAGACGTCGAACGCTGCACCGGGGACAGGTGCGCCTTCCCGTCGACGACCATCGCATGGAACAGCAGCGGCGCCCCGGACAGCCGGCGGAGATGACGGCACCGTAGGCACACCGGCCGACCGTCCTGGTAAAAGAGTCTGACGACGCTGTTCTGCGCCGCCTGCGAACCACGTGGATGGTTGGTGGAGTCGACGAAAATGGTGATTCCGAAGACATCGGAGAGGACGATGAACTCCTGAGCCTGGGCGTGCAGATCTGGTCGGTCCAAGCCAGGAAGCCGGGCGCGGCCGCCCAATCCGCCTCCGTCAGATCGACCTCACGGGCGAAGTCGTGCGCGCTTCGGCCGAGATCCGAAAGAACGACCTCGGCTTGCTCGTCGGTCGTGTTCTCCAACGTTGCCAGAACTGCATCCATGACGGAGCTCTCATCGTGATTCAGCACCATTGCCTCTTCCTTGACGTCCAGCCCCGCCGACGCTAGCGGTAAGCCCGTTAGCGGAAGAGAAATAACGTGTGAAGCGGCCATCACCCCGGCTCTTCGCTGCGCTCTCATCCGCGTCGTGGTCAGAATCGGCGTGGCCGGTGCGGACAGCCATGTCACGAGTCTCGCCACGGGTCGGTGCACGCCGTGCGTGACCGTGGGGAGAAGTGGCCACGAACGGCGTGACCCTGCCTGTTAGACACCGTTGCCGCCGACGACGCCGGGCGTCATCGTCGTCCTCGACCTTCGCGTTCGTGCTCTCTGAGGAGAGCCGTGGGTTCCGATCTTTCGGGCGTGCCGCACTCGCCATCGGTGCAAGCCGGCGATCAGCGACGCGACCGCGAACTGCCTGGCCAAGCCCATCGTCGAGGCCCATTCAGCAGAGCACGATCGGCGCGACGATCAGCACGACCTCGCTTGCGCACCGACGGAGGACCAGCCATGACCGGAACCGAAACCGCACTCGCGGGCACGGCCTTCGGCGCGATCGCCGAGGCCGTGGCCTCGGACACCCCGACCCCCGGCGGCGGTGCCGTCGCGGGACTGACAGCCGCACTGGCCGCCGGCCTCGCGGCGATGGTCGCCCGATACTCCGCCGCCGCCGGCGATCTCGACCCAGCCGCAGTGGCCACCAGGGCGGACGAGCTGCGCCGCACCGCGCAGCGGCTCGCGGACGACGACGTACGGGCTTACCAGCGTTACCTCGACGTGACGAAGCCGCCCGAGGGGCCTGATCCCGCGGCCCGTAAGGCGGCGATCCGGGCGGCGCTTGACGCCGCGGCGGATATTCCCCTCGCCCTCGCCGTGGTCGCCGCGGAGGTGACCGAGCTCGGCGAGCTGCTCGCCGAAGCCGGCAACCCCAGGCTCCATTCGGACGCCCTCACCGCGGTCCAGCTCGGCAGCGCCGTCGCGACCTCCGCGGCCGCGCTGGTCGGGGAGAACCTCCGCGCCCGACGCGGCGACCCGCGCCCGACGCGGGCCGCCGAACGGGCCGCCGTCGCCCGGGCCGCCGCCGCGCGCGTCGCCGGCGAGCCCGCCCCCACCACCTCGGAATCAACACCGATTCGGAAGGTGCGCCCATGACCGCTCAGATCATCGACGAGCGCAAGACGCCCCACACCCTCAGGGCCGAAGCTTGGCCGAGGGCGTCATCGTGGCGGACTCCGCTGTCTCGTACCGTCGGCGACGACTACGGCGCCCATGCCTACCGGCGTCCGGCCGAGCAACCGGATCGCCGAAAAGCTCGACGTCACCTACGAGCAGGCGCTCCTGCCCGCGACCACACCCCGGCGCACGCTGCCGGCCACCATCGACCGGCCGCATCGGGACGCCACCGTGAGCGGCGACCAAGCCTGGCCGTGACACCGAGTGCCTGGCGCTGTCACGGGCATGCTCCGGCGCACGCAGAACCGGGTGCCACCCGACGGCCACAAGACGGTCATCTCCTCGTGCCCGGCGCCTTCCCATGAGCGAGCCGGCTGGTGCGGCCTGGCGGCCTCACCGGCGACGAGTACACGGGCCGGGCCACCCTACCGTCCACGGCCGCCGCCACGGCGCTGCCGCACGACACGGGCGACCCTCAGCGGCGAAATCGGCCGCCGAACCCTACGCGCCGGGGACAAAGTCGCACCCACGGGTGCGATGGAACGCGGGCACGAGGAGATCATCGTTCAGGATGAAGGCGTGGGCGTCCGCGTGACTGGCGGCGTCAGCAAACAGCCCCCGCGTTCTGCTCGCCGCCGACCCCGGACACCGTCCCAGCTGGTCGGAGAACCTGGCGATTCCTCGGCGACGGAAACCCGGCGTAAGAGCGCCGAAGTCGCCCCTCCGGGGGCACTCCACCGGCGTGTGAAAAGCGACCCTGACCAGGGGCCGCTCCGCGTTTGTCCGGCCGTGACCCGTCGAACCCGGCCTGCTGCGGCGGCTCGCGTTGACATCTTCCTCGGCCGAGAGGCCTCGGCATCGCCGTGTTCGGACCGATAATGGCCGGGTGACCGCACACGTCGAACTGCGTGAGATCACCGACGCCAACCGCGAGGCGGTGTGCGCCGTGCGGGTCCGGCCGGACCAGAAGAAGTTCGTCGCCTCGGTGAAGAAGTCGCTGAAGGAGGCGCACAAGAAGCCCCACTTGTCGCCCTGGTATCGCGCTGTGTACGCGGACGACGAGCCCGTCGGGTTCGTCATGTTGAACTGGGCGGTGCCGCCGGGTACGCGCGGCGTGGCCGGCTCGTACTTCCTGTGGCGGCTGCTCGTCGGGGCGCAGTTCCAGCGCCGCGGCTACGGGCGTGCCGCGCTTGCCAAGGTCATCGAACTGGTCAGGGCGGACGGTGGCACCGAGCTGTTCACCAGTTACCAACCGGGAAAGGGCGAACCGTGGCCGTTCTACCGCGGTTTCGGCTTCGAGCCGACCGGTGAGATCGACGACGGCGAGATCGTCCTGCGGTGCGCGCTGACCTGATCCGCCGACCGCGACGACCGGCGGTCGCGTCGCCGCCCGTCGAAGACGGCCTCACGATCCGTCAGCACACCCGGCGCCCCCCGGTCAACAGGACGGGCCGAAACCGCCGTTCGCAACAAACCCACGGCGACGACTCCCGATACTGGCCGGTTTCAGCACGCCAGTCGTCGGCTCAGCTCGGGCACCCCGGCGCCGCTGAGGTCGGCCAGGAGCGCGCCCCGGCCCGCCATCACCATGACCAGGGACAGCAGCGGCCCGCGGACCTCAGGTCCGCCGCCGTGCCGGAAGTCGGCATCGGTGGCCAGCAGCGTCAGATCCTGGGCTGCACCCGGCCGTCGCGCGGGCCGGCGAACTTGGGGCTGTGCCACGCGGCGGCCGTCGGCCCCGTGTTCGCCTCGCCGTCACCGACGACGCACGCGACCAGCAGACCGGGGTCGTCGAACGCGGCCCCGAACGCCGTGGCGAGCGCGTAACCGAGCTCGCCACCGTGGATCACACCCGGCACCTCGGGCGAGAGGTGGCTCGGGAAACCGCCGGGCCACGAGGAGCGC
The DNA here is from genome assembly GCF_016889705.1 of Amycolatopsis sp. FDAARGOS 1241. NCBI lineage: Bacteria > Bacillati > Actinomycetota > Actinomycetes > Pseudonocardiales > Pseudonocardiaceae > Amycolatopsis > Amycolatopsis sp. FDAARGOS 1241. The sequence continues at coordinate 2,841,880 of NZ_CP069526.1, read as the reverse complement.
CGGACGAGCTCGGCCAAGCCGGCCGCATCGAGGCTCAGCGCCGGGTCGAACCGCGCGTGCGTGCCTTCGAGCCAAAGGTTGGCGTGGATCGCCGGCGCGCCGTGGCCCGGGCCCGCGACCAGCAACGTCCGCCATCCGGTTCCGGCCACCAGCCGGTTCAGTCCGCTGTAGACGAGCGGGAGGCACGGACACGTCCCCCAGTGACCCAGCGGCCGCGGTTTGAGGAGCTTCCGGCGCAGCGGTCGGTCGAGCAGGACGTTGTCCTTGAGGTGAATCATCGCCGCCGCCAGGTAGTCGCGGGCCCTGCGGTACCGGCGCCGCGCCTGGACACGGACCTCGGCCGTCCGGGTCATGCGCGCTCCTTCCTGCTCAGACGGCCGGCTGCAGCAGGATCTTCTGCGCGCCCTCTCGCTTCTTCTGGAAGATCTCGTAGGCCCGCGGCGCGTCCGCCAACGGCAGCTTGTGCGTGGCGAACCCCTCGACGCCCAGCGGATCGGTGTCGTCGCTGAGCAGCGGAAGGAGGTCGTCGATCCAGTGGCGCACGTTGGCCTGGCCCATGCGGAGCTGGATCTGCTTGTCGAACAGGTCCATCATCGGCATGGGGTCGACCACGCCGCCGTACACGCCGGACAGCGAGATCGTGCCGCCGCGCCGGACGCTGTCGATGGCCGCGTACAGCACGCTCAGGCGGTCGATGCCGGCCTTCTCGGTGATCTTCGCGCCGATCTGCTGCGGCAGCATCGCCACGAGGTTCTGCGCGACGCGGCCGATCGGGGCGCCGTGGGCTTCCATGCCGACGGCGTCGATCACCGAATCGGCGCCGCGGCCGCCGGTCAACTGCCGGATCGAGGCGGCGATGTCCGGGTGGTCGCGGGTATCGAGCGTGGTGGCGCCGTGCGCGCGGGCCCGTGCGAGCCGCTCCGGCACGAGGTCGACGCCGATGACCTCACCCGCCCCGCGGTGCGTCGCGATCCGGCAGCACATCTGCCCGATGGGGCCCAGCCCGAACACGGCGACGGAACCGCCGACGGGGACGTCGGCGTACTCCACGGCCTGCCAGGCGGTCGGCACGACGTCGGACAGGTAGACGAACCGCTCGTCGGGCGGGCCGTCCGGGACCTTGATCGGTCCGTACTGCGCCTGAGGCACGCGCAGGTACTCGGCCTGCCCGCCGGGCACCTGGCCGTACAGCTTGGTGTATCCGAGCAGCGAGGCACCTTTGCCCTGGCTCTTCACCTGGGTGGTCTCGCACTGCGACTGCAGGCCGCGCTCGCACATCCAGCAGTGCCCGCACGAGACGTTGAAGGGAATCACCACGCGGTCACCGGGTTTGATCCCGCTCACCCCCGCGCCGACCTCCTCGACCACGCCCATCGGCTCGTGGCCCAGGATGTCGCCCTCCGTCATGAACGCGCCGAGCACCTCGTACAGGTGCAGGTCGGAGCCGCAGATCCCGCTGGAGGTGATCCGCACGATCGCGTCCGTCGGCTCTTCGATCTTCGGGTCGGGCACGGTGTCGACGCGCACGTCGCGCTTGCCGTGCCAGGTCACTGCCTTCATGGATCTCCTTCCTGTCCCCGCTCCCCGGTTTCCCGGCCGGGCTGCCGGCAAACCCGCGGTGGCGCTGAACTGGGGTTTCGCACCGAGGCCGGCCGGGCATCCAGGCCGCACGGACAGTGAGGAGGCGCGATGCCGGGGAAGGACCGCCTGGCCCAGTACCGCTCGAAGCGCGACCCGGCCACGACGCCGGAACCGCGCGGCCACCGGCGTGCCCGGCGCGGGGACCCGGTGTTCGTGGTGCAGCGGCACGACGCGAGCACCCTGCACTTCGACTTCCGGCTGGAAATCGACGGCGTACTGGTGTCGTGGTCCGTGCCCAAGGGGCCGTCACTTGACCCGCGCGACCGGCGGCTCGCCATCCGCACGGAAGACCACCCGCTCGACTACGCGGACTTCGAGGGCACCATCCCGCCCGGCGAGTACGGCGGCGGCACCGTGATCGTGTGGGACACGGGCACCTTCGACGTGCTCACCGAAGAGCCCGCCGGGCGGGCGCTCGCCGACGGGCACCTCAAGGTCGTCCTGCACGGCGACAAGCTCACCGGCCGCTTCTCCCTGATCCGCAAGCGCTCCGGTGACCACGAGGAGTGGCTGGTGATCAAGAAGGACGACGAGGGCGCCGACCGGCGGCGCAAGCCCGCGAAGACGCAGCCGGAGTCGGTGCTGAGCGGGCGGACCAACCGGGAGCTCGGATGAGCGCACCGGCTTGGCGCGAACCGACCCTCGCGACCCTCACGGACCGGCGGTTCTCCGCCGAGGGCTGGTTGTTCGAGCGGAAACTCGACGGCGTACGGGCGCTGTGCGTGCGCGACGGTGGCACGCCGACGCTGTACTCGCGCAACCACAAGGTGATGGACAACGCGTACCCGGAACTCGTCGAAGCGCTGGCCGAGCAGGGTGGCGACCGGTTCGTGGCCGACGGGGAGATCGTGGCGTTCGACGGGGACAACACGAGCTTCGCCGCGCTGCAACCCCGGATCCACCTCACCGATCCGGCTCGCGCGCGGGCGACGGGTGTGCGCGTCTACTACTACCTGTTCGACCTGCTGCACTTCGACGGGCAGGACGCCACGCCGTTGCCGCTGCGGGAGCGCAAGGCGCTGCTGAAGGATGCGTTCGAATTCACGGACCCGCTGCGGCTGTCGGCCCACCGCAACACCGACGGTGAGAAGTTCTTCGAGGAGGCCTGCCGCCGCGGGTGGGAGGGGGTGATCGCGAAGCGCGCGGACGCCCCGTACCGCTCGGGAAGGTCGGCGGACTGGCTGAAGTTCAAGTGCGCGCACGGCCAGGAATTCGTGATCGGCGGCTTCACGGACCCGCAGGGCGCGCGGCACGGCTTCGGCGCGCTGCTGCTGGGCTACCACGACAACGATCGGTTTCGCTACGCCGGCAAAGTCGGCACCGGGTTCGACGAGCGGTTGCTCGCGTCGCTGCACCGGCTGCTGGCCGAACGCGAGACTGGTACCTCGCCGTTCGCCGACCCCGTGCGGGAGCAGGGCGCGCACTGGGTCCGGCCGGAGCTGGTGGCACAGGTCGGGTTTTCGGAGTGGACGCGCGACGGGCGGCTGCGGCACCCGCGGTTCCTGGGCCTGCGCGACGACAAGAAGGCGGCCGACGTGATTCGGGAGCAAGCGTGACCTCTCATCCGGACAAGGTGTTCTACCCCGACGACGGCCTGACGAAAGGCGACGTGGTCGAGCACTACCGCGCGATGGCGGACGTGATGCTGCCGCACCTGCGCGGCCGGCCGCTGACGCTGCGGCGCTACCCCGACGGCATCGAAGGGCAGGGCTGGTTCCAGAAGCACCCGGGCGAGCACTTCCCGGACTGGCTGCGCACCGAACGCTTGCCGCGGCGCGGCGGCGGCTCGGACCAGTACGTGGTGTGCGACGACGCCGAGTCCCTCGAATACCTCGCCGACCAGGGGACGATCGAGTTCCACGTGTGGCTGTCCACTGTGGAGGCCCCGGAGCAGCCGGACCGGCTCGTGCTCGACCTCGACCCACCGGAGGGCACACCGGTGTCCCGGCTGCGGGCGACGGCCCGGAAGGTGCGGGACCACTACGAGCGGGCGGGTCTCGCTGCCTTCGTGCAGGCAACGGGTGGGCGCGGCTTCCACGTCGTCGCTGCGCTGGATGCCCGGTCGGACGTCGACGTGGTACTGAAGCTCGCGCGGGTGCTCGCCGACCGCGTCGCCGGGGACGATCCGGACCACTTGACCACCGAGCAGCGCAAGGACAACCGCGGCGACCGGATCTTCCTCGACGCCAACCGCAACGGCTACGCACAGACGTTCGTCGCGCCGTACTCCCTGCGCGCACGGCCGGGCGCCGCGGCCGCGACCCCGCTCGACTGGCGGGAGCTGGGCAAGGCCGAACCGGACGGCTGGCCGCCGGCCAAGCTGCGGCAGCGGCTCGCGCGCAAGGCCGACCCGTGGCGGGACCTCGCGAAGCACGCGGGGTCGGCGGAGGCGGCGCTGGCGCGTTTCGGGTCCTGACCTGTGGGTACTCGGTTCCGATGAGCCGTGAGAGGACGCTGGCGGGCCGGCTGCTGAGCGATCACCTCGTGGAAGGGGAGCTCGAACCGGGCACGGAGATCGGCCTGCACGTGGAACAGACGCTGACGCAGGACGCGACCGGCACGCTCGTGATGCAGGAGCTCGAGGCCCTCGGGCTGGAGCGGGCGCGCACCGAGGTGAGCGTGCAGTACGTGGACCACAACCTGCTGCAAGCCGACGAGAAGAACGCCGAGGACCACGAGTACCTGCGCTCGGCCTGCCGGCGGTTCGGGCTGTGGTTCTCGAAGGCCGGCAACGGCGTTTCGCACCCCACGCACATGCAGCGCTTCGGCGTGCCCGGCAAGGTGCTGATCGGGTCGGACTCGCACACGTGCGCGGCGGGTTCACTCGGGATGCTCGCGATCGGCGTCGGCGGGCTGGAGGTCGCGCTGGCGATCGCGGGTGAGCCGCTGCGGGTGCGGATGCCGGAGATCTGGGGTGTGCGGCTCACGGGCTCGTTGCCGGAGTGGGTGTCGGCGAAGGACGTGGTGCTGGAGATGCTGCGGCGCCACGGCGTGTCGGGCGGCCGCGGGCGGATCATCGAGTACCACGGCCCGGGGCTGGCCGGGCTCACGGCGATGGACCGGCACGTGATCGCCAACATGGGCGCCGAGCTCGGCGCGACCGCGACGGTGTTCCCCTCGGACGACGCGGTGCGCGAGTTCCTGCGCGCCGAGGACCGGGAGGCGGACTTCCGCGCACTGGCGGCCGAGGACGGCGCGACGTACGACCACGCGGAAGAAATCGACTTGTCCACTGTGGAGCCGCTGGTGGCGAAGCCGTCGTCGCCGGGAAACGTGGTGCCGGTGCGCGAGGTCGAGGGGACGCCGGTTTCCCAGGTGGTGATCGGCTCTTCGGCGAACCCGGGGTTCCGGGACTTCGCCATCGCGGCGGCGGTCGTGCGCGGGCAGCAGACGGCTGATGGCGTGAGTTTCGACGTCAACCCGACTTCGCGGCAGATTCTCGTGGATCTGACGCGGGCCGGGTACACCACCGACCTCGTCGCCGCGGGCGCGCGGGTGCACCAGGCGGGCTGCCTGGGCTGCATCGGGATGGGGCAGGCGCCCGCACCGGGAGCCAACTCGCTGCGCACCTTCCCGCGCAACTTCCCCGGCCGCTCCGGCACCCCCGACGACTCCGTGTGGCTGTGCTCGCCGGAGACGGCGGCGGTGTCGGCGTTGACGGGGGTGCTGACGGATCCGCGGGACCACGCTTCGCGGGAAGGCCTGTCGTGGCCGTCGATCTCGTTGCCTGCACGATCCACTGTGGATGCGCGGTCCTTCGTGCCTCCGTCGCGCGGGGACGGTGAGCTGGTGAAGGGCCCGAACATCGCCGGCTTGCCCGACCTCGATCCCCTGCCCGACCGGCTCGAGGCGCCGGTGCTGCTCAAGGTGGGCGACGACGTGTCGACCGACGAGATCTCGCCCGCGGGCGCGCGGGCGCTGCCGTTCCGGTCGAACATCCCGGAGCTGGCGAAGTTCACGTTCACGCGGATCGACCCGGAGTACCCCGAGCGAGCCGCGGACGGCCCCGCCCACGTGGTGGTCGGCGGGGAGAACTACGGGCAGGGCTCGTCGCGTGAGCACGCCGCGATCACGACGCGGCACCTCGGGATGCGGGCGGTGCTGGCGAAGTCGTTCGCGCGGATCCACTGGCAGAACCTCGCGAACTTCGGCGTGCCGGCGCTGGAGTTCACTTCCGCAGACGACTACGACCGGGTGGCCGAGGGCGACGTGCTGGTGGTGGAGGACCTCCGTTCGCAGCTCGAGCACGGCTCGTCGATCACGGTCCGCAACACCACCCGCGACGAGGAGTACGAGGTGACCCACCACTTCTCGCCCCGCCAGGTCGCGGCGGTGCTGGCGGGTGGACAGATCCCGCTCATCGCGTCGAAGCTGGAGTGACCGCGTTCCCCGGAGGTAACCATGGTCAGCCCACGACCGGGTCCGATCCGGTGGCTGCGCTACGTCTACGGCGCCCGCCTGCCCGACGAGTACCGCCCCTGGGTCCTCCACGACGCCACCGCCCCGACATGGCTGCTGCGGTTCACGTTCCGCGTGTTCATCGAGGTGCTGCCGTGGCTGGTGGCGGTGTTCCTGCTCCTGTTCTTCCTCACGCCGCTGCCGGTCGGCGTGATCCTCCTCGCGCTGCTCATGGCGCTGCTCTTGGGCCTGTTCCTGACCGTCACCAGCGCCGACGAGCTCGCCGAAGTCCGTCTCGGCAAACACGGTTTCCCGCCGGGCACGGGCAAGGCCGTCCGCAAACGCCGCGGCGGGGCATCCACCTGGCCGTGATCACGGGCAGCCACTCTGCCACGGCTGAGCGCGGATTCCTGGAAAGGCCGGCTGAGTCCCTAGTGCGGGCCGTCACAAGCCGAACGAGGTCGGCGACCGCGGGTCGGGCGCGATCCCGGTCCCTCCGGTCGAGGAAATCAACGACTCGGACGAGTTCGAAGCCCGGCCCGGCCGCGCACCGATGTGATCTTGACGTGGCACGGCCGATGGGACCTCGCGAATCGATGCACATCAGGCCACGTCGAGCTCACCGATACCAGAGGCCGTCACCGCGGCCGCCGGGGAACTGGGCGTCGCGCCGCGGCCGGCGGCCGTGGGCCGACTCGGCTGACGCTTCTGGCCGATCGTGCGCCGCGCGGGGCCGTTGGCGGCACGATCGGCACCACGCCGAGGGCGCTGAACACCGCCATGAAGCCGTTTTCGATCTGCGTTGCGGTGCTCGGCCAGTACGCGGGCATCGTGCAGAAATTCTCATCGCACTGCTCGGGCGGCGGCCCGGCGCACCCGGACCCGAGGAGCACGACCGCGGCGGCCACCCCGGCCAGGCGCACAAGGGACACACGGTTCACGGGACGACTCCTCACGCGTGGGCCGGGCGCTGCGCGCTCGACGCGACCAGCACGATCAGCCGCACGCCGGCACGATGGCGAACAGAGCTTGGTAGTAGCCGGTGGTGACGCTGACGAGCGCGCTCACCGCGCCCACCACCTGGACGAACACCGCGAGCCCCTTCGCCCACGGACGCCGCACCGGGAACACCGCGACGAGCGCGACGAGCACGGCGATCACCGGGTTGAGCACGAGCACCAGCCACACCGAACCCGGCACGTCCTGCCCGTGGTCGAGCCGCTCGGTCAGCGTCTGACCACGGCGACCTCGGGCGCGTACGCGAAGAACGAGCGGTCGCTCTCGTCGGCCTCGACCACGAAGTGCTCACCCGAACCGAGCGCGCCGGATCCGAGCGTGCGAACGTCGCCGTCGATCACGTACGACGGGTCGGCGCCGCCGGCCCGCAGCGCGACGGTGACCATCGCGGTCGTGGTGGTCTTGCCGTGTGTCCCCGCGACGGCGATCGTGCGCCGGCCGGCCAGCACGGCCGCCAGGGCTTCGGACCGGCACAGCACGGGCAGGCCCCGGTCGCCGGCCGCGATCAGCTCGACGTGGCCGGCCGGGATCGCGGTGGAGCGGACGACCGTGTCGGCGTTCCACAGGTTGCCCGGCGAGTGCCGGCGGTGGATCGCCGCACCGAGCTCGGCCAGTTTCGCCGGCGCCGGCCGGTCGCCGAGTTCGCTGCCGCTCACCGGCACGCCGTGGCGCAGCAGGATCTCCGCCAGGCCCGACATCCCCACCCCCGCCGATGCCGATCAGGTACACGTGGCCCAGGCCCCGCACGGTCAGCTCGTTCATCGCGTTACCCCTTGTGTCCGTGGGACCCCTCGTGCGGTCCCCCGGTCTCGAGGGTGCGGCCGCCCTGTCCTGGCAGCTCGAAACTCTCTGTCGCCACACGGTCACAGTCGGGCGCCGAATACGTCAGCGACGAACCGGTCAGCGCGGTGCGGAGAACTGGCGGCGGTCGACGTACGGCATCGGCTGGGTGGCAGGCACGCCGAAGACGACGGCAATCGCGTCGGCCGGGTGCTGCGGGCGAGCCACGACGCAGGCCGACGCCAGCGCGTACCCGGTCGCCGCGAGGAGGAACCCGCCGAGGCAGTCGCTCGGGCGGTGCCAGCCGACGGTGAGCGTCGAAACCCCGACCGCGACGATCCAGGCCAGCCCCAGCGGCGCCACCGCGAACCGCGCGGGCCGCGGCACGACCAGCAGCAGTGCGAACACGCTCAGCGCGGCCACCGAAACGTGGCCGCTCGGGAAGCTGTTGCTGGTGGAGTGGATACGCTCGGCGAGGTTCGGCCGGTCGAGAGCGGCCTTGAGCAGCTGCGCGGCCCCCGCCGTCACCGCCATGAGCCCGACCGCCGCCACCGTGCGCAAGTACGCGCGCCGCACCAGGCCGATGACCGCGACGAGCGCGAGCGCGATCGTGAACAGCACGGGCACCGGCACCTCCAGCGGCAGCGGCACCTCCCCGGACGCGCGGGTGAACGAGGGATCGAACGTCTCGAGGATCCGCTGGTCGGCCTCTTGGCCCGCTTCGGTGCGGACCAGCACGAGGTACGTCACCCCCGTCGCGACGGCGAGGACGACGGCGGCCACCAGCCGCCAGGCGATGCTGAGCACACGGTTGTTCACCCGTTCCAGAATGCCGACGCCGCGTCCCCGGCGGGCGCGGGAAGTGTCATGGGTCTGCAACAACTGCGCACTGGTTCCGCACGGCCCTCCGTGGACGCCTCACCCGGCCCGCAGCGTCGTCCCCCGCGGGATGAGCGTCGGGGCGAAGCGGCGCGTCGACGGGGAAACCCCCGCCACCGCGTCGATCAGCAGGTCCACCGCCGCGCCCGCGATCTCCGTGAACGGCACCCGGATCGTGGTCAGTGGCACCGGCAGGCGCGCGGCCAGCGGGATGTCGTTGTACCCCACCACCGACAGCTCGTCCGGCACCCGCACGCCGGCCCGCTGCACCGCCGAGAGCAGGCCGACGGCGGTGTTGTCATTGACGGCGAACACCGCGGTCGGGCGTGGGTCGAGGGCCAGCAGCGCACGGCCCGCCGCCTCGCCGCTTTCCATGCTGAACGTCGACGGCAGCACGAGCGCCGGGTCCACGGGCAGGCCGGCTTCGCGCAGCGCGTCCTCGTAGCCGGCGCGGCGGCCCAGCGCACTCGACGCGTACGCCGGACCGGCGACGAGCGCGATCCGGCGGTGGCCCAGGTCCACGAGGTGGCGGGTGGCCAGGTACCCGCCGAGTCGGTCGTCGCCGGTGGCGGCGGCACTCGCGCCGAACGTGCGAACGGCGAGCACGTGCGGGACGCCGCGGTCGAGCAGTTCCTCGCAGAAGCCGCCTTCGGTGCGGGCGGTGGTCAGGATGAGGCCGTCGACCCGCCGGCCGAGCAGCATCCGGCCGTTCTCCCGTTCGAGCTCCGGCTCGTCGTGCGACGTGGCGACCAGCGCGTGGTAGCCGCGGCGCGTGCAGGCGGTGGCGACCTCCTCGTAGAACATCGCCATCACCGTGTCGGTGAGCCGCGGCACCAGCACGCCGACGGTGTTGGTCTGCTGACGCCGCAGATTGGCGGCGACGGGATTGGGCTCGTAGCCCACGCCTTCGGCGATCTCCCGGATCCGCGCCGCCGACGGGCTGCGGAAGAACCGGTGCTCCGGGTTGAGCGCGCGTGACACCGTCGATTTGCTGACGCCCGCGGCCAGCGCGACGTCGCTGATCGTCGGCCGCGGCACACTCTCGCTCATCTTGCTCCCTTGACTCCTGTGCAACTCGCAGCCTACCGTTGTGCAACCGATTCCCCTATCGATTGCACAGCGTTCTGTTCCACTGTGTCGAACCCCAGGGAGTGTCATGAAGTCTCTTGATCTGCGCGGCCTCGTCCCGGCGTGCGTCACCCCGTTCACCGAGAACGGCGACGTCGACCACGAAGCCCTGGCGGTGCACGGCTACTGGCTCGCCGGCCTGCCCGGCGTGAAGGGGATCGTGTGCAACGGGCACGCCGGCGAAGGCGCGAGCATGACCGAAGCCGAGCGAGCCGACGTCGTGAAAACCCTGGTCGGGGCCGTCGAGGGCAAACAGCCGATCATCACCGGCGTGATCAGCGACGGCAGCCGCGTCGCGGGCGAGGAAGCCAGGCGCTACGGCGAGGCCGGCGCGGCCGCGTTGCTGCTCTACCCCGCGCACAGCTGGCTGCGCTTCGGTTTCCAGCCGGGCGCCGCCGCCGACCGCTACCGCATCGTGGGCGAGATCTCCGGCCTGCCGCAGATCCTGTTCCAGTACCCGGACGTGACGAAGGCCAGCTACAACCTCACCGAACAGCTCAAGATCGCCGAGCTCGATTCCGTGTTCGCGATCAAGAACGGCGTGCGCAACATGCGCCGCTGGGACACCGAGGTCCCCGTGCTGCGCAGCGAGTTCCCGGACCTGCAGATCCTGACCTGCCACGACGAGTATCTGCTGCACACGATGTTCGACGTCGACGGCGCGCTGGTCGGCTACGGCGCACTCGCGCCGGAGGGCATGTGGGAGCTGCTGCAGGCCGGCAAGCGCCGCGACTACCCGGCCGCGCGCGCGGTGCACGACCGCCTGCTGCCCCTCACCAAGGCCGTGTACCACCGCGGATCGCACATGGAAGGCAGCGTCGCGCTGAAGATGGGCCTGGTGCAGCGCGGCGTCATCCCCAACGCCTACGTGCGCTCGCCGCTGCTGCCGCTGGCCCCGGAGGCCGACGACGAGATCGCCGCCGCCCTCGCCCACGCCGGGCTCGGCAAGGTGCTCTGACCCGCGTTCCCCCGCCGCTTCGGAAGGCACACCAATGACCGCTGTGTCAGCAGGGGCAGAAAGACTCGCCTCCGGCGCCCACCCCCGCCGGGACCTGCGTTTGATCCTCGTGTTCGCGTTCCTCGGCTCGCTGTTCGACGGCGCCGAGATCAACCTCGTCGGCTATCCGCTCACCTACCTGTCCGGTTCGCTGCACGTGTCCACGGTGGCGCTGGTCAGCGTCGCGACGTTCCAGGGCTTCGCGTCGATCGCCGGCGGATTCCTGTTCGGGTGGCTCGGCGACACGCTGGGACGCCGCCGTACGTACGCGGTGTCCGTGCTCGCGTTCGGCGTCGCCGCGGTGCTCGGCGGGCTCGCGCCGAACTACGGGACGTTCCTGATCACCCGGCTGCTCGCCGGGCTCGGCATGGGCGGCCTGTTCGGACTGTCCTTCTCGATGTTCACCGAGTGCTGGAAGACGACCCGCCGCGGGACGATGGGCGGGCTGATCCAGTCGATGTACTTCCTCGGCGAGATCGTCACGGTCGGCGTGCTCTACCTGTGCCTCACGTTGTTCGGCACCGACCTCGGGTGGCGCACCGGGTACGTCGTGATCGGCGCGGTGAGCGTGGTGATCGGGCTCGCGGCGGTCAAGCTCCTACCGGAGTCACGCCACTGGCTCGAGTACCAGCGACAGCTGCGCGAGGGCACCGTGCCGCCGGAGCTGCGCCGCACGCGCGTGCCGGTCGTGGACGTCTTCCGCTCGAAGGTGCTCTACGGCAGCGTGATCTTCATGGTGCTGTCCACGGCCATGTTCCTCACGACGAACTCGGTCGGCGTGTACCTGTCGACCTACCTGCTGAAGGTGCAGCACCTGCCGCTGGGCACGGCGAGCGGGATCGTGCTGATCGGCTACGTGTTCACCATCGCCGCCTACTCCGCGACCGGGGTGCTGTCCGATGCGGTGCGGCGCAAGTACGCGTTCCTGGCCGCATGCGTGTTCGGGGTCGCCGGGTTCGCGTGGTTCCTGTGGCAGGTGCTGGCCGGCAGCGACCACGTGACCACGTCGTTCTGGGGCGACACCACGTTCTGGGCGCTCATGTGGGCGGCCGCGGCCTGCGGTGGCTTCGGCGTGCTGGGCGTGTGGATGTCGGAGTACTACCCCACGCGCATCCGGTCGACGGGGGCGAACAGCAGCTACTACGTCGGCCGCGGATTGGGTGCGGGCGTGTATCCGCTGTTCGCACTGACGATCGCGGGCGGGATTCCGCTGGCCCTGGCACTGGGCATCATCGGACCGTTGGCGGGAATCGTTTTTTCGGCGATCGCACCCGACCGGACGGGCCGCGATATCGTCGCGCTGGAATGAAGTGGTTCCGGTGCCCGCCGACCATTTCCGGCGGGCACCGGAGTCACTTCACTGGCGCCAGTCGATGATGACGGCGAGGCTGCCGCCCATGCTCTTCGCTCGCACCTGCGGGTTGGCGGCGACGTTGCCCCACGGCACCGTCGTCTTGCCGCTCTTGCCGCAACCGAGGCTGAACCAGCCGCCCTTCGGGTGCTTCGCGTCGAAGCCCCAGCCCTCGACGCAGGCGAACTGGTTGGTGCCTTCCTGCACGTTCCAGCCGTAACCGGCGCGGAAACCGGCGTGGCCGAAGATGGCGCAGCTCGACTTGCTGACCGGGCCCCACTTGCCGATGAGCCCGGACGCCTGGTGCGGGTCGGTGCACGCGTCGGCCGGCGCCGCGCCCGCGACCCCGGCACCGCCGACGAGCGTCCCCACCGCCGCGACCGCGGCCACCAGCGCACCGAGGCGCGAAATCCGCTTCCCCATGATTCTGTTGTTCCCTCCAGTTCGTGCGGCAAGATCATCTCACCGCGAGGAGAACGTACAACGGAAGTTCTGCGCCGCGCACTTCGAAACCAGCCATTTAGGCTCGAATTAGGGTTGCCGCGAATTCGGACGGGAAAAATGAATTGCCTTCATCAGGCCGGTGTCACCACCACTCGGCCGTGGCTGACGCGGAGGACGTCGGCGAGGACGAGGTCGGCGAGGGGCGTTCTGACTCGGCCGGCAGGTCCGGGCGCTGCGGAGCTGGCGAACCGGCCGGCGCGGTGGCGCTGTCCGCGGTGAGTGGGCCAATGCGGCGGAGCCGGTGCCGCGCCGGCGCAGGGCGCCGACGGAAGCGGCGAGACCTCGGAGTCCCCGGCGGACTCCTCGACGGCTGCGCGCCGGGTTTCGTCCGGCGTGCCCGTGCCGGGCTGGGGCGTCACCAGATCCTGGGTTTCGCCGAGTGCGGTCCTTTGTGGAGGGTCGCGTGCGGACGAGGTGAGTGAGAGAGCAGACGCTTGTCACCGACGTGGGGCACTCTCCGGCCTTGACCGGCCGCGGCCCTGGTGCCGGCCTCGCACGCCTCGACTCGCACGACACGACCACCGCGAGATGTGCCGCCATTGCGCACTCCCCGTCGGACGACGGTCCACGCCTCATGGAACCCGAACCGGTCAGTATCGGGCCCTGCCGCATGATCTGGCCGCGCACGAGTGGACCTCCGGCGCCACTCACACCGCGAGAGGGGGCCAGTCACACCGTCGGATCGCTGCGAGTGGCCCCTTCGTGCCGTTGAGCCGGGTGGGAGCGGACCCGCCGCGCTGAGCAACCCACACGGGCGCCCCTTGGTGCCGCTCACGCGTCCCGACCTGATCCATCGTGGGATCAGGCGGGTGCGACCGGAGCCTTCACCCCGCAAGAGATGCGCGAGTGGTCCTCTCGAACCCCACCGATGGCCCGCGGGGACCGCTCACGCCGGCGTGAGCGGTTGCCCGCAAGACAGACACCGCAGTGTTCAGGAGGTGATCGTCGCCAACAGCTCGGCGGCGCGGGTGCGGAACTTCTCCACGTTGGCCAGCTTGATGTCCTCGTAGCCGCGCACCACGTCGGGCAACGCGGCCAGCTCCACGAACGCCTCGGCGGTCTTCGGCGACAGGTGGGCCAGTCCGCGCTCGACCAGGTGCTGGTACTCCCCCGGCAACGCGCGCTCGACGCGGCGCACCGCGGCGTAGCCGAACACGTCGGCGCGAGTGCCGCGGAGCCGGCGGGCGCCGCGGAGCGCCCGGAAGGCGACGTCCGCGGTGCGGCCGCGCAGGCGGATCTTGCGCTTCACGCCCAGGGCACGCAGCACGGGCGGGTGCAGCAGCACGGCGACGTCCGCGTCGGGACCGAATTCGGCTTCGCGGCGGGCCTGTTCGGCCGGGTCGAGGTGCAGGCGGGCGACCTCGTACTCGTCCTTGTAGGCCAGCAGTTTGTGCAAGCCGCGGGCGTATGCGGCGGCGATGCGGGCGCCGGTGTCCGCGTCGGTGCGGTCGGCGGCGGCAGCGGCCAGCGAGCGCACCTCGGCGGCGTAACGGCGGGCGAGGGCTTCGTCCTGGAAGCCGATCAGGTCGGCGACGCGGGGGGCCAGCACCGTTTCCAGGTCACCGGCCGAGAGAGCCGCGGCGACGGCGTCGACCGGCACGGGCGCCAAGGCCGGCGGGAGAGCCGCCGCGCGGACCGCGGCCGGGTCGAGCACCGCGGCGCGGCCCCAGCGGAACGCGGCCAGCGTCTTCTCCACCGCGGTGCCGTTGAGGCGGATCGCCGCTTCGATGGCGTCAGCCGAGATCGGGACGGCGCCGTGCTGGTAGGCGGCTCCGATGAGCAGCATGTTGGCCGGCATGTGGTCGCCGAACAACGCCTCGGCCAGTTCGGTAGCGTCCACGGAGAACACGTCGCGGGTGGCGCCGCCGATGCGCTCGAGCGCGTCGTCCGGTGACCCGGGCAGCACGACCCGGTGGGTGACCATCGCCGCCGTCGGCACGAGAGACGTGTTGATCACCGCGACGGTGTGGCCGGCGCGCGCGGTGGCGAGGTTCGCCGCGTCGGCCGCGCCGAGCAGGTCGAAACCCACCAGCACGTCCGCGGTGCCGCGCGAGGCCCGCAGCGACCCGGCGACCGGCGTCTTGGAGATCCGGACGTCGGACACCACCGGGCCGCCCTTCTGCGCCAGCCCGGTCTGCTCGAGCCCGGCGGCGAAGCGGCCGTCGAGGTGAGCGGCCATCTGCAGCACGGCCGAGATGGTGACCACGCCGGTGCCGCCGATGCCGGGCATCCGCATCAGCACGGTGTCCACTTCGGACAGCCGGGACGCCGGTTCCGCCAGCGCCACCGGCAGTTCCGGCACCGCACGGCGTGGCTTCGGCCCGGGCGTCACGAGCAGGAACGACGGGCAGTCGCCCTTCAGGCACGTGAAATCGCTGTTGCACGACGACTGGTGGATGCGCGTCTTCTGGCCGAACTCCGTCTCGACCGGGCGCACCGAAAGACACGTCGACACGTCACCGCAGTCGCCGCAGCCCTCGCACACGCGCTCGTTGACGACGACGCGCTCGGCGGGCGAGGGCAACTGCCCGCGCTTGCGCAGGCGGCGTTCCTCGGCCGCGCACCGGTCGTCGTGGATCAGCACCGTGACGCCCTCGACGCCCGCGAGCTCGGCCTCCACGGAAGCGAAGTCGTCGCGGTGACGTACGGACGCGATCGGGTCGAGCGCGATGCCGCGGTAGTCGGCGGGGCTCTCGGTCGTGATCACGATCCGCCGCACGCCCTCCACGGCCAGCAGGCGCGTGATGGCCGGGACGTCCAGCCGGCCCTCGGCTCGCTGGCCGCCGGTCATCGCCACGGCGTCGTTGTAGAGCAGCTTGTACGTCATGGTCACGCCACCGGCGACGGCCGCGCGGATGGCGAGCGAACCGGAGTGGTGGAAGGTGCCGTCGCCGAGGTTCTGCACGAAGTGCCGGTCGTCGGTGAACGGGGCGAGACCGAGCCACTGCGCGCCCTCGCCGCCCATCTGCGTGAGTCCGATGGTGTTGCCGCGCCCGGCGCCGTCGATCGCGACCATCGCGTGGCAGCCGATACCGACGCCGACGAGCGTGTCGTCGCCGGTGCGCGTGGAGACGTTGTGCGGGCAGCCCGAGCAGAAGAACGGCGTGCGCGGCGCGGTCGCCGTCGGCAGCGCGATGCGCGCGGGCCGCGGCGGCGTGATCGCGTCGAGGTGCACGGTCGCGGTCCGCGGCAGCCGGTCCGGGCCCACCACCGCTTCGACGCGCTCGACCAGTGCGCGGGCGACGTCCTCGGCACCGAGCTGGCCACGGGCGGTGAGGAGCGGCCGGCCGGTCTCGTCGTGGCGGCCGACGATGTTCGGCGCGCCCGGGCGGCGGTAGAGCGCCTCCTTGAGGTGGCCTTCGAGGAATGGCACCTTGTCCTCGACCACGAGCACCTCGGTGAGGCCCTCGGTGAGCTCGGCGAGCGCGTCCGCGTCCACGGGGTACGGCATGGCCAGGCGGATGAGCCGCAGACCGGCGGCCTCCATCGCGGCTTCGTCGAGCCCGAGGTCCTGCAGCGCGCGCTGCACCACGGCGTAGCCGGTGCCCGACGCGAGCACGCCGAGTTTGGCCGCGCGGGCGGTGAAGGTGACCCGGTTCAGACCCGTGGTGCGGGCATACGCGCGGGCGAGGTCGAGACGGCGGGTGAACATGTCGTGCTCGGCGTCGAGCGCGGGAGCGCCGACGAGCGCACGGCCCGTGGGCCGGATGGTCTCGGGCGGCAGCGGGATGCCGTGGCGCAGCGCGGCCATGTCGATGGTGGCGGACGCGTCGGCGATGTCCGCGACGATCTTCAAGCCCGTCCACAGCCCGCTCGCGCGCGACATCGCCACCGCGTGCAGGCCGAACTCGACGATCTCGGCGACGCTGCCGGGTGCGAGCAGCGGCATGGCGAGGCTCTGCGCCATCGGCTCGCACGAGCTGGGCACGGTCGAGGACTTGCACGCCGGGTCGTCGCCGATCCACGCCACGGCGCCGCCGAGCGACGCGGTGCCGGCGAGGGTGCCGTGGCGGATGGCGTCGGCGGCGCGGTCGAGGCCGGGGTTCTTGCCGTACCAGAAGCCGGTGACGCCCGCGTGGCGCCGGCCGGGGACGTTGCCGAGCAGCTGCGTGCCGGCGACCGCGGTAGCGGCGAGCTCCTCGTTCACACCCGGCTTGAACACGACACCGGCCGGGTCGAGGAACCGCTTCGCGCGGGCGAGCTCTTGGTCGAGCCCGCCGAGCGGGGAACCCTGGTAACCCGAGACGAACACGCGCGTGTCGAGGCCGCGGGCCTCGTCGAGGCGGCGCTGCTCCAGGGTGAGCCGCACGAGCGCCTGCACCCCCGAGATCAGCGCCCGCCCGTGATCGGCGACGTACTTGTCGTCCAGCGAAACCGGTTCGGTGAGCACCGATGCTCCTCTCGGCGAGCGGGTGGCGTGGGACGCGTGGGTGAGACACAGGAGAAACCGTGAGCCTCTCACGGCACAAGATCCGTGCGCGGTGTGGCCGCGACGACGCAACTATGTAACGTGGTAGTACACACGACCTCAATTTCTTGCGCGGAGGCGACATGGCCGGAGTCGACGAGATAGACCTGCGGCTCGTTGAGTTCCTGCGCCAGGACGGTAGACGCTCCTACGCCGACATGGCCGCGGAGGTCGGGTTGTCGCTGCCCGCGGTCAAACGCCGCGTCGACCGGCTCCAGGCGACGGGCGTGATCACGGGCTTCACCGCGAAGATCGATTACACCAAACTGGGCTGGAACATCGAAGCGTTCACCGAGCTGCGCTACACCGGCCGCACCCGCCCGCCCGACATGGAGCGCCTCGCCCGCGACCTGCCGGAGGTCCAGGCCGTCTACCCCGTCGCCGGCGACCCCGACGCGCTCTGCCACATCCGTGCCCGGGACGTCACGCACCTTCGTGAGGTCATCGACGCCATCCGGGTCTCCGGCGGGGTGGTGGGCACGAAGACGTTCATCACGCTCGGAAGTGCGACCGGGCCGGCTTGACGCCGGCCGGCGGTATAGACCGCTACCCGGAAATCACCTTGCGCGGCGGGACCGTCCGTGGCGATCGTGGGGTCATGGCGGAGATCCGGGAGCTGACAGCGGACGACTGGCGCGACTGGCGGGCGCTGCGGCTCGTCGCGCTGGAGGAATCTCCGCATGCGTTCGGCGCGCGCCTGGCCGAGTGGCAGGGCGAGGGTGACACCGAGCTGCGCTGGCGGCAGCGGCTCACCGACTGGCCGTTCAACGTGCTGGCTTCGGTCGACGGCCGCGATGCCGGCATGGCCAGCGGCACCCTCCCCGACCAGCACGGTGTGGTGGACCTTCACTCGATGTACGTGGCGTCGTTCGCCCGCGGCCACGGCGTCGGCGACGCGCTGATCGAGGCCGTGCTGGGATGGGCTTCACGCCACGATGCGAGGTCCGTGCGGCTGCAGGTGTTCGAGGACAACACCGCGGCCATCGCGCTCTACCGGCGGAAGGGTTTCCTCGACGCGGGCACGGTCCGCTACGCGCGGCTCGCGCTGAAGATGGAGCGGGGGCTCAGGCGCCCGTCACGTTCAGCATGATCGAGTAGAGCGACGTCGTGGCGCAGACGTGGAGAATGTTGCGCTTGAGCCCGCCGAACACTGGGTTCGCGACCGGCTCGGGGATCTTGAGCCCGCCCAGGAGCGTGCCATCGGGCGCGAAGCAGTCGACGCCGCCGCCCAGATGCGGCCCTGGTCGTCGAGGCGGATGCCGTCGAAGTTGCCCTCGCGGCAGCGCGCGATCTCCTCGCCCCCGGTGAGCGTGCCGCGCGGCGTGCGCCGAACGCGCGCAGGTGCCCGCGTTTCGTGTCCACGACGTACAGCCGCTCGCCGTTGCGGCTGAAGGCCGGCCCATCGGGCCGCTCGAAGTCGTCGGCCACCATCGCGACCTCGCCCGAGGGGTCGATGCGGTACACCTGGTCCGCGCCGATCTCACTCGGCGCGGAAGCCGCCGAGACGGTGACCGAGCCGCTGGCCGGCATCGCGAACGTCGCCGGCGTGCCCGAGACCGCGCCCGCGACCACGGTGCTCGCCGTGAACGTCGTCGGCACCCGGCTGCTCACCGAGGCGCTGCTGCCGCGGCTGGCCGAAGGCGGTGCGGTCGTGACGGTGGCGTCGATCGCCGCGCACCACAACACCTTGCCGGCCGAAGCGCTCGACCATCTGTGCACTGTGGACAGCCACGATGAGCTCGCCGCGTGGCTCGCCGAATTCCCGCTGTCGGACGCGCGGCCTACGACCCGTCGAAGGCCGCGCTCATCGCGTGGAGCGCGCGGTGAGCGTGAGCCCCGGGCCCGTGCGCACGCCGACCCTGGCCGACTTCCGCGCGTCGATGGGCGCCGACTCGATCGACCGAGCGGGCGCGCTGGCCGGACGGCACGCCGAACCCGGCGAGGTCGCCGCGGAGGTACGGTTCCTCAACCCGGCGGCCTCGTGGGTCAACGGCGTCGACCTGCCGGTCGAAGGCGGTCTCACCGCCGCTCGCGCGCACCTGCCCAGCGCGGAAAGGACCACCGGGTGACCACCACAGCGCCCGCCGAGACGGTGCTCCCACTGGACGGCACGCGCCCGCTGGGCCGTGACCTCGTGGGCGGGAAAGCCCGCAGCCTCAACCGGATGCGCTCGCTCGGCCTGCCGGTGCCGCCCGCGTTCGCGATCACCGTGGACGTGTGCGCGGCCTACCACCCCGGCGGCACGCTGCCCGGACAGGTCTGGGCCGGCGTGCTATGCGGCGGATCACCGCGTTGCGGCGGGAGCCGCCGGCGGAGTGAGCTACTGCGCGCCCGGCTGCCGGGACAGGTTCAGGAACTCCTGCTGCTCCCGGTCGTAGCGCTGGGTGGGGCCGTTGCCGTAGCGGTCCCACCAGTTCTGGGTGTGCCCGCCCTGCGTGGTGGTGCTGCCGTAGACCTGGCGGTCGTAGTCGAGGCGGGCGTCGCGGAAGTCCTGCTGGAACTGCTCGGGCGTGAACCCCTGGATGTGCCGTACGGCGGCCGGGTCGAGGGCGGCGGCGCTGCGCACGACGTCGGCGCCGCCCATGTGGTTGAGGATCGCGCGGACGCCGCCCGCGCCGCGCATGTGGGCGCCGGGACATGATGGCGGCCTGCGTGCCCGGATCGGTGAAGTCGAAGGCGCCGGCGGTGCGCGCGTGCTCGGTCATCAGGTTCGCGACGACGGCGTGCTCCTGGGGGCTGCCGATGCCGTACTGGTTCCGCGCCGCGATGATCTGGTCGTAGCCGTTGTGCATGTTCCGGCGGAAGCCGTACGCCTCGGCACTCCGCCCTGCTCGCCGGTCGCACCCTCGGAGCGCATGATCGAGTCGACGACGCGGTTGTCCAGTTGCCGCGGGGCGGCGGCCGGTGCCGCGGCGCCGCCACCCGACGCCTGCGTGTCACCGCCCAGGCCCTGTGCCACCGCGGTGTCGGCGTCGGTGTAGCCCCGCACGGCGGACTGGACCTTGCCGCTGACCTCGCCGATCAGGTTCACGAACTTGCCGAGCGAGGACACCAGCTGCGACGGCAGCGTCGAGTTGGCCGCGGCGGCGACGCCGCCGATCCCGGCGAACGAGAGCGCGTCGATCACCAGCGACTCCGGGTCGCGCGTGGCGGACAACGCCGACGCCGAAAGGCCCTCCACGTTCTGCACGATCGACGACACCTCGGCCGGCGGTACCCGGTAGCTTCCCGCTGTCATGCCTGCTCCGTCCGACTCGTCTGCTGTGGATTTCGACGATTCCCCACCGGACGCGGCGCGCACACGGCCGAATTACCCACTCCAGCGTGGATCGAATGACCGCCGGTTGGGTATGTGTGGCGCATGGAGGCCGACGAAACCCGGCACGAGCGGGTCGACCGTGAGATCGAGCAGCTGGACGACCGGCTGTGGTCGCTCGCCGGTGACGTGTGCGCCGGGCGGGACGAGGAATCGGCCGCCCACCTGCTGACCGAGCCGCTCGAAGAGGCCGGTTTCGCGGTCGCGAACCGGGTCGCCGGGCTCGCGGGCGCGATCACCGCCCGCCACGGCGAGGGCCGCCCTGGGGTGGCGCTGCTGCTGGAGTACGACGGACGGCCCGGGGCCGGGTTGACCGCGGCCGCCGGGCTCGGCGCGGCGCTGGCGACCCGCCGCGTCACCGACGGCGAACCCGGTTCGATCCTCGTCGCCGGCTGTCCCCGCGACGGGATTCCCGCGCTCACCGCGGCCGGCGTGTTCGACGACGTCGACGCTGCGCTGCTCTTCCGTCCCGGTGCCCACTCGTGGTCGTGGGCTCCGCTCGCCGCCCGGGCCGAGGTGCGGATCACCGTGCACGGCCGCGCCGAGCACCCACCGGCCGACGCGGTGGCCGGGCTCGTGCAGGTCTTCACCGCGGTCGCGGCCCTGCAGGCGCGGCTGCCGGCCGGCTCGCGCGCGCAGGGGATCATCACGCGCGGCGGCGAGTCCACCGAGTCGGTGCCCGCCCTCGCGCAAGCGCGGTTCGGCCTGTCCGCCCCCACGACCGCGGCGCTGGCGAAACTCCTCGCCGACGTGACCGCCTGCGCCGAGGGCGCCGCGATCGCCACCGGCACCAAGGCCGACATCGAGCACCTCGGCCCCGGCAGCTCGCACTTCCGCGACAACCCCGTGCTGTCGAACCGCTTCGCGGCACACCTGGCCGCCCGCGGCATCCTCACGACCCCGCCCGACCTCGGCACCGCGCGC
Source organism: Amycolatopsis sp. FDAARGOS 1241 (assembly GCF_016889705.1). Taxonomy (NCBI): domain Bacteria; kingdom Bacillati; phylum Actinomycetota; class Actinomycetes; order Pseudonocardiales; family Pseudonocardiaceae; genus Amycolatopsis; species Amycolatopsis sp. FDAARGOS 1241. Next base: position 2,820,477 of record NZ_CP069526.1, on the reverse strand, counting down.
GGCTTGTCCGGCATCGGCGACGTGAGCCTCAAGGTGCCCGCCATCCACCCGCTCGTCGCGATCGCCGACCCCGCCCACGCCGGGAACTCGCGCGGGTTCGCCGCGGCGACGGCCTCACCCCGCGCCCGGGCCGTGCTGCACGCGGCGGCCGCCGCGCTGGGCCGCACGGCCGTCGACCTGCTCGCCCACCCCGCGCTGGTACGGCAGGCCTGGGACTGCTTCGCCGACCGGGCCCGCGCCGAACGCAGCGGTCAGGAGGGCTCGTGACGGAAGTGCTGACCTTCGGGATCGAGGAGGAGTTCCTCGTCGTCGACGAGCGGGGCCGGCCTTCGCACGCGGCGGACGCCGTGCTGGACTCCGCGGACGACACGGACGGCGACCTCCAGCACGAGCTCACCCGCGCGCAAGCGGAATCCGCCACCGAGGTGTGCCGGACCCGCACCGAAGCCGTGGAGCAGCTGCAGTCGATGCGCGCCGCGCTCGCCCGCGCCGCCGCCCGGCGCGGGTTGCGGATCCTGCCCTGCGCCACCCCGCCCGTCGCCGCCCGCGAGCGGCCCGCGATCACCCCGAAGCCGCGGTACCGGCTGATGGCGGCGCACTTCGGTGCCACCGCGCGCACCACGCTCACCTGCGGCTGCCACATACACGTCGGTGTGCCGGACCCGGAGACCGGCACGCGCGTGATCGGGCACGTCCGGCCGTGGCTGCCGGCCCTGTTGACGGTGACGGCCAATTCCGCGATCGCCGGCGGGCTCGACACCGGGTACTGCAGCTGGCGCCACCGCCAGTGGTCGCAGTGGCCCTCGGCCGGGCCACCGCCGCGGTTCGCCTCCCACGCCGAGTACGAGGGAATCGTCGAGGCGTGGCTGCGCGCGGGCGCGATCCTCGACCGCGGGATGATCTACTGGGACGTCCGCCTGTCGGAGAACCAGCCGACCGTGGAGTTCCGCGTCGCGGACGTCGCCGCCACCCCGGAGGAAGCGGCGCTGCTGGCCGTGCTCTGCCGCGGGCTGGTGGCCACGGTGCTCGGCTGCGGCGAGCCGCCGAACCTGTCCAACGAGGTGCTGCGCGGGCAGCTCTGGCGCGCCGCGCGCGAGGGCGTCACCGGCTGCTGCCCCGACCCGGCCACCGGCGAATTGCGGCCTGCCCTCGAAGTCCTGACGCGGCTGGCGGAGTTCTGCGCGCCCGCGCTGGACGCCGCCGGCGACACCGCCTTCGTCCGCGAAGGCCTCGCCCGCCTGGCCCGCGACGGCGGTGGTGCCGACCGGCAACGCCGCCGGTTCGCCGTGCGGGAGGACGCCGCGGACGTCGTCGACGAGTTCGCCGTGCCGGGGTGATCCGCCCGGCCGGTGGCCCGGCGGACCTGCGGTTACGATGAGTGGTCAGCTCCCCGTCCCCAGAAGGGCAGTGCCATGCCTGTCGAGCCCCCGTCCACCGCCCCGGTGCGGGTGCTCCTCGTCGAGGATCACGACATGGTGGCCCAGGCCCTGGAGCTGGCGCTGGAGCGCTCCCCCGGGCTCACGGTCGTCGGCCGCTCCCGTTCACGGGAGTCCGCGACCACCGACGCGGCACGGCTGAGGCCCGACGTCGTGGTGCTCGACCGGCGGCTGCCCGACGGCGACGGCGTGGCCGCGATCGGCGAGCTCGCCGCGCTGGGCTCCCGCGTGCTCGTGCTGACCGGGGACGCCACGCCCGCCGTCGCCGCCCGGGTGGCGGAAGCCGGTGGCCGGGGCCTCCTGCTGAAGTCCGCGCCGCTGAACGTGCTTGAGTCGGCCGTGCAGCGTGTCGCGGCGGGTGAGGTGGTGTTCGACGCGGGCCTGCTGCCCGGAGTGCTCGAACGGCTCTCCGGCCGCACCCGCGGCGGCGCGACGCTGACCGCGCGCGAACAGGAAACCCTGCAGCTGCTGGCCGAAGGGGCGAGCACGGAGGAGATCGGCGACCGCCTCGGCGTCACCCGCAACACCACGCGCAACCACGTGCAGCGCGTGCTCGAGAAGCTCGGCGCGCGGTCGAAGCTCGAAGCAGTGGCGTTCGCGCGGCGCGACGGACTGCTGGATTGATGCACCTGCGTCAGTGCGGCGAAGTGATCTGCGTCTGCCGCGCCCAGCCCGTTTCGTCCAGGGTGGACGCGTGGAGGTCTCTGCGCTCACGTCGGCCGAGTGCCCGCTGCCCGAAACGGTGGCCGGGCTCGCGGCGGCGCGCGACTTCACCCGGGCGACCCTCGCCCGGTGGGGCTTGCCGACCCTGGCCGACGACGCCGTGCTGGTCGTGAGCGAACTCGCCACCAATGCGGTGCTGCACGGCACGGGCACCGCGTCGGTGCGGCTGAGCCACGCCGGTTCCGTCGTGCGGATCGAGGTCGCCGACGAGAGCCCGGCGGTGCCCGCGAAGCGCAGCTCCGGCGCGGACGGCGGGTGGGGCCTGCGGCTGGTGGAACTCCTCTCGCTCGCGTGGGGCGTCACGCCCACGGCCGGCGGGAAGGTCGTGTGGTGTGACCTGGCCGGTACCGCCGGACAGTGAGCCGGGAGCTGCCCGGCCGTCGTGGCTGGGGCAGAGTTGGGTCATGGACGAACCCTCGGCGGACGACCTCGGCCTGCTGGTCAGAGGTGTCGTGGACTACGCGATCTTCATGCTCGACACCGGCGGCCACATCGTCAGCTGGAACGCCGGCGCCGAGCGGATCAAGGGCTACCGAGCCGAGGAGATCATCGGCAGCCACTTCTCCGTCTTCTACCCCGCCGAAGACATCGCCGCCGGCAAGCCCGCCTGGGAGCTCGAAGTCGCCCTGGCCGAAGGCCGCTTGGAGGACGAGGGCTGGCGGCTGCGCAAGGACGGATCGCGGTTCTGGGCCAACGTCGTGATCACCGCGCTGTTCGACGACAACGGCAACCACCGGGGCTTCGGCAAGGTCACCCGCGACATGACGGGGCGCCGCGCAGCGGAACAAGCGTTGCGGGAGAGCGAGGAACGGTTCCGCCTGCTGGTGCAGGACGTCGTGGACTACGGCATCTTCATGCTCGACACCGGCGGCCACATCGTCAGCTGGAACGCCGGCGCCGAGCGGATCAAGGGCTACCGAGCCGAGGAGATCATCGGCAGCCACTTCTCCGTCTTCTACCCCGCCGAAGACATCGCCGCCGGCAAGCCCGCCTGGGAGCTCGAAGTCGCCCTGGCCGAAGGCCGCTTGGAGGACGAGGGCTGGCGGCTGCGCAAGGACGGATCGCGGTTCTGGGCCAACGTCGTGATCACCGCGCTGTTCGACGACAACGGCAACCACCGGGGCTTCGGCAAGGTCACCCGCGACATGACCGAACGCCGCACCACTGCGCAGGCGCTGACGCAGCGTCGCCGCCTCGTGAGCCACCTCGTGGACGCGCAGGAGGTGGAGCGCCGCCGCATCGCGTGGGACGTGCACGACGACTCGATCCAGGCGATGGTCGCCGTCGGGATGCGGTTGCAGCTGCTGGCCGAACGGCTGCCCGAGGAGCAGCGCGAAAGCGTCGAGGTGCTCGACGAATCGGTGCGCGCCGCCGTCGTCCGGCTGCGCGCGCTCGTCTCCCGGCTGCGGCCGCCGGACCTGGAACGGCACGGCCTCGCCCTGGCGCTGGCCGCACACTTGGAGGAGGTCGTGGCCCCGTGGGGCCTCGAGTACGCGCTCGAGGACGGGCTCACGGCCGAGCCCACGCCCGAGGCGGCGGTGACGGCCTACCGGATCTGCCAGGAAGCACTCACCAACGTGCACAAGCACGCCCGCGCGTCGCGAGTGGAGGTTTCCATGTCCACAGTAGACAGAGGTACGCTGTTCCGCGTCACCGACGACGGGGTCGGCACCGTCGTCACCGGCGCCGACCCCGGCCGCGACCACTTCGGGCTCATCGAGATGCGCGAGCGCGCCGAGTCGGCCCACGGCTGGTTCTCCCTGCGGAGCACTCCCGGCGAGGGGACGACCGTCGAGTTCTGGCTGCCTGTCGTCCCGGACGCGCAGCCGTGAGCGGCCCGCTGCGCGTCGTCATCAGCGACGACGACGCCATGATCCGCGACGCCTTGCGCGAAGTCCTCGATGAGCAGCCGGACATCGAGGTCGTCGCCGTGGGCCGCGACGCCGACGAAGCCATCACCCTGGCCGAGCACCACCGGCCCGCCGTCGCCGTCCTCGACGTCCGCATGCCGGGCGGCGGCGGGGCGCGCGCGGCCGAGGAGATCGTCGCCCGCTGCCCGGGGACCGCCGTGCTCGCCTTTTCCGCCTACTCCGACCGGGCGTCCATGACGGCGATGGAGACCGCCGGCGCGGTCGAGTACCTCACCAAGGGGGTGCCGAACCGCGAGATCGTGGCCGCCGTGCGCCGGCTCGCCGGGCGGGGCCGCGGCTGACGCGCGCCGAGAAGCCTGACCACGGAATCGTCGGCGAACGGCGCACCCCTGCGAACGCCTGGGCGCCGAGCCACGGAGCAGCCGCCGTACCGTTCGGCGGCGCGGGCGTACGGCCGAACGGCGCCCCTTGGCTGATTTCCCGCGGAAAGCCGACGTTCGCGGGGTGAACCACGTGTAGGCCGTCGCCGGAGTGGGTAGCCCGTGCTCGCCTCTCAGGGCGATCCCCTCCTCCCGGCGAAAGTGCAGGTGCCCGGTGACCAGCTTCGTGGATGCGGACCTCGGTGTGGACCACGGATTCGATCGCGCGTTGCGCGGTTACCTCGCCCGGGTCGCGGCGGCGGCCGGAGTCGGGCTGGAGTCCTGCACGGTGGACCTCGACGTCCCGGTGTCGGCCTACGTGGCGCTGGACCGGCGCCTCGAGCGCTTCCCCGACCGCGACCTGGCGCTGCTGTGGGACGAGGTGCACAGGTGGTCCGCCGCGATCGAGGCGTCGTGTGGTGAGGACCTGATCGTGCTGGCCTACCTGGAGCACGACGACGTGCTCGCCGAACCCGAGGCCGTCGCGCGGTTCCTGACCGCGCTGCGCGACAGCGACCACTCGTTCGGCCGCCCCGACCCGCGCAAGCTGCGCCGCGCCGGCAACCACGAGGAGCTGCTCGGCCGGCTGGCCTGACGCGTCACGCGGGCGGAAACCGGGTACCCGAAGGGTCACGAGAGGAGTGCGCCATGGCCCCGAAACGACCCGTCTGGAGTGGTTCCCTCACGCTCGGCCTGGTGACGGTGCCGGTGCGGCTCTACAGCGCGATCGAGGACCACACCGTGCACTTCCGGCAGTTCGAGCGTGGCACGAGCGATCGCATCCGCTACCGCCGGGTGAACGAGCGGACCGGTGACGAGGTCGACTTCGCCGACATCGTCAAGGGCTACGACCTCGGCGACGGCGACTACGTGCTGGTCGAGCAGCAGGAGCTGGACGACATCGCGCCCGGGCGCAGCAAATCGCTCGACGTGGAGGCGTTCGCCGACCTCGCCGACATCGACCCGATGTTCTTCGACCGCACCTACTGGCTCGCGCCCGCGAACTCCGACTACGACAAGCCGTACTCGCTGCTGCTGGCCGCGATGGCGGAGACGGACAAGGCGGGTGTCGCGAAGTTCGTGCTGCGCGGGCGCGAGTACCTGGCGCTCGTGCGCGCCGGGGACGGGGTGATGCTGCTCGACACCCTGCACTTCGCCGCGGACCTGCGGCAGAAGGACAAGGAGCTGCCCGACCTGCCGGACAAGGCCGCCGCACGCGGCAAGGAGTTCGACATGGCCGTGAACCTCATCGACGCGATGACCGAGGACTGGCGGCCCGAGGACTACCGCGACACCTACACCGACCGCGTCCACGAGCTGATCGACGCCAAACGCAAGGGCAACGAGATCACGCCCGCGGCCGAGGCCGCCGAGCCGACGAAGGTCGTGGACCTGTTCGAGGCGTTGCAGCGCAGCGTGAAGGGCAGCGGCAAGCGGCGTGGCCAGCAAGACAGCGGCAAGAGGGACAGTGCCAAGAAGGACAGTGCCGAGAAGCACACTGCCAAGAAGGACACTGCCAAGAAGGACAGTGCCGAGAAGCACACTGCCAAGAAAGACAGTGGCAAGAAGGACGCCGGGCCCAAGCTCGCCGATCTCACGAAGGCCGAGCTCGACGAGCTGGCGAAGGAACGGGAGATCAAGGGCCGCTCCAAGATGAAGCGCGCGGAGCTGGAGCAGGCCCTCGCAGCCTCGTGAGGCCCCCGGGATTCAGCGCGCGGCGTCCAGCAGCCAGTCGAACACCACCGGCAGCGCGGTGAGGATCGAGATGTGGCCGTCGCGCGGGCGCAGCCACAGCTGCGCGTCGGGCAGGTGGGCGAACAGGTGGTGGACGTGCGCCTCGGGGATCACGCGGTCGGCGCTGCCCTGCCCGAGCAGCACCGGCGTGCGCACGTCCGCGAGTGCGAAGCCCCACGGGGAGACGTACGCGACGTCGTCGTCCACTTCGCCGTCGGGACCGGCGGCTCCGGCCGCGCCCGCGTCGGTACCGAGCGGTCCCCACGCGCCCTCCAACGCGGCCCAGTCGGGGGCCACGAAACTCGCCGGGTTGAAGTCGTGCGTCGCGGCGTGGGCCAGCCGCGCTTCGCGGCCCTCGCGCGCCGCGCGCAGGGAGGCCGGGTCGGCCATGCCGGCGAACCAGTCGAATTCCTCGGTGTACGGCGCGACCGCGGCCAGCGTCGCGGCCGCCGTGACGCGGTCCGGCAGCAGCGCGGCGCAGGCAAGCGCGTGCGACCCGCCGCCCGAAGCGCCGGCGACCGCGAACCGGTCGAGCCCGAGTGCGTCGGCGACGCATCGGACGTCCTCGGCCGCGGCACCGACCGTGCGTCCGGGGGTGACCGTCGACCCGCCGTAGCCAGGCCGGCCGTAGGACACCACGCGGATGCCGCGCGCGTCCGCGGCCGCCAGGACGGGCTCCAGCAGCGCGCCCGTCTGCGGGGTGCCGTGGTGCCAGAGCACGGTGAGGCTTTCACCCCGGCCGCTGTCGTGCGCGCGCAGCACGCGCCCGTTGGCCACTTTCACGTCGTGAGAGGTCCCCATGCGGCGCGACTCTAGCGGCCCGCGGGCGTGACGGAGGGCGATTCGCGGGGTATCTCGCCCGGTATGGACCCAGACTCGAAACCCGACCTCCGGCTCGACGACGCCGCGGCCGAGCTCCTCGAACCCGACCGCGCGACACTGGCGGCGGTGGGCAAGATCACCGAGGCCCTGGAGACCGTGGAGGTCGCGCGCGGCCACCTCTACGCGTTCCACCAGCTCACGGGCTCCGCCGACGAGAAGCTCGCGCACGGCATCGACCAGCTGCGCGCGGCCGGCCACCGCGAGCACGCCGACCGGCTCGCCGAGCAGCTCCTCGGCCGCAACGTGCTGCACGGCCGGTGGACGTTCCAGGTGGTGGAGGAGTACGACGCGACCTACTACTCCCCCTTCCGCGACCACGAGATGCGCGTCCGCGAGCTCACGCGTGGCATCCCGCACCTCGCCGAGGCGCGGCTCAAACGCGAGAACCGCACGGCGGGGCTGCCGGGCCACGAGGCGACGCCGGACTCGAAGGACTGAACCGCCGCACGATCCCCTTCGGACTAAGGTTTCCGGTGAGGACATCGCCCGAGCGGAAGGCACCACGATGAGCAACGTCGAGACCGAGCCACCCGTCCTGGACTGCGGGGACCCCGCGCCGACCGGGCTCGCCGGGGTCGAGGTGCTCACGGCGCGCGACGTGCCCCTAGGCGGGCCGCGCGCGATGAAGGTGCGCCGCACGCTGCCGCAGCGCAAGCGTTCGCTCATCGGCGCCTGGTGCTTCGCCGACCACTACGGCCCGGCCGACCCCGCCGTCACCGGCGGCATGTCCGTCGGGTCGCACCCGCACACCGGGCTGCAGACGGTGAGCTGGCTCTTCGCCGGCGAGATCGAGCACCGCGACAGCCTCGGCTCGCACGCGGTGATCCGGCCCGGCGAGCTGAACCTCATGACCGGCGGCCACGGCATCTGTCATTCGGAGGTGTCGACGCCGGAGACGAAGTCCCTGCACGGCGTGCAGCTGTGGGTCGCCCTGCCCGACGCGCACCGCCACGCCGGCCGCGACTTCCAGCACTACGCCCCGCCGGCGACCGACCTCGGCGGAGCCACCGCACGCGTCTTCCTCGGCTCGCTGGCCGGCGAGACCTCGCCGGTCAAGACCTTCACGCCGCTACTCGGTGCCGAGTTGGTGCTCGAGCCCGGTGCCACCGTTTCCCTGGACGTCGACCCGGAGTTCGAACACGGCCTGCTCGTGGACACCGGCAGCGTCACCTTCGCCGGCACGCCGCTGCCGGCGGCCGACCTCGGGTACCTCGGCACCGGCCGCGCAACGCTGGAGCTCATCAACTCCGGCGACGGCCCGGCCCGCGCGATGCTGCTCGGCGGGCCGCCGTTCGGCGAGGAGATCGTGATGTGGTGGAACTTCGTCGGGCGCACACACGAGGAGATCGTGGCCTACCGCGAGGCGTGGCAGGCGGAGTCGCCGCAGTTCGGCGCGATCCCCGAGGTGCCCGGCGCACCGGCGCGGCTGCCCGCGCCCGTGCTGCCGAACGTGCGGATCAAGCCGCGCCGGAACCCGTGACGAGCGCGGCGAAGACCCGGTCGACGTCTTCGCGCGCGGTGCGCCAGTTGCTGAACGCCGCCCGCAGCGCCGGCACGCCCGCGTAGACCGTCGGCGTCACGAAGGTCTCGCCCCCGGCCGCGACGGCGCGCACCACGGCGTCGATCCGGTCCTGCGTCGGGTTTTCGGCGAGGGTGAAGCACACGACGTTGAGGCGCACGGGCGCGAGCAGCCGCCACTGCGACGTCGCGGAGAGCCGCTCGCCGAGGTCACGCGCGTGGGCCACGCAGCGTTCGACGATCTCCCGGTGTCCCGAGCGCCCGTACGCGGCGAGCGTGCACCACGCCGCGAGCGCCCGCAGCCGCCGCGACGATTCGGGCGTGCGGTGCACGAAGGCCGGGTTCTCGCCCGGGTGGCCGAGATACGCGGCGGCGTTCTGGAACACGCGCACCTGCAGGTCGAGGCGGCGGCTGAACTGGATCGCGGAGTCGTAGGGCACGTTGAGCCACTTGTGCAGGTCCACGCAGACGGAGTCGGCGAGCGCGAGCCCGTCGACGAGCGCGGCGTGCTCGGGCGACAGCGCGGCGAACCCGCCGAACGCCGCGTCGACGTGCAGCCAGAACGGGTACTTCGCCTTGAGCGCGGCGATCGCGCGCAGGTCGTCGAAGTCGACGGTGTCGACCGTGCCCGCGTTCGCGACGACGATCGCCGGCCGACCGCCCAGGTCGGCCAGCTGCTGTTCGAGGTCGGCGAGATCCGCGGCTTCGCGCTCGGGCTGCAGCGCCACGCGCTTCACCGCCGAGCGCCCCAGCCCCAGTACCGCCATCGCCTTGAGCACACTCGAATGCGGCGCACCGCTCACGACCGCGACCGGGCCCAGTGCCGCCACACCGGCGTCGGCGACCGTGATCCCGAGCTGTTCGCCGACCCACTCGCGGCCGATCGCCAGACCGACCAGATTGGACATCGTCGCCCCGGACACGAAGGCCCCGCTGAACTCCGGCCCCAGCCCGAACAGCTGCGCGAGCCACGCGGCCGTCTCGCGCTCGAGGTCGGAGGCCGAAGAGTCCAGTGACGACACGGGGTTCTGGTCGGCCGCGGCCGTGAGCCAGTCGCCCGCGACCGCCGCGGGCGTCGCTCCGCCCGTCACGAAGCCCAGGTACCGCGGCCCGGCGCTCGCCGCGAACCCGGGAGCCCAGCGGCGGGCGAACTCGGCCAGCGCCGCTTTCGCGCCGACGCCGTCCTCTGGCACCGCCGAGGGGGCGAACCCCGTGGGCGGCGGCACGGCCACCGGCCGGTCGGCGAGGCCGGCCAGCAGCTCACCCGCCTGTTCCCGGGCTGCGTCGAGGAGGGCGGGCAGGTCGGCCAGGTCTTCGGCCAGCTTCGCGTACACAGCCCGACCCTACTGTGCTGCTCGTTACCGATCCGACCCCAGTCACGACGGAAACCGTTGGCACACTCAGTAACGTCCGGTGGGGTGTCCGCCTGCTTATGGTCGGATTGGTAAGGCCGCGCGGCGGCCCGCGTCGCAGGCCGATCGCCGGGAAGCCTGGCCCTGCTCACGACGGCGTGCGGCATCCAGCCCACCCCCGTCATCCCCGCCGGCCCCGCTCCTCAGGCCGCCGGCCCGGACGCCGACCGCCAGCTCACCCTCTACTTCGCCGTCGACGGCCGGCTCACCCCGGTCGTGCGCCACTGGGGCAGCCCCGTCACCCCCGAGCTGGCCCTCGCCGAACTCTTCCTCGGCCCCACCCCGGTCGAGCAGAAGAGCGGCCTCTGCTCCCTCCTGCCCACCGGCACGGCCTCCGCCACCGTCGACACCTCCACCACCCCCGCCACGGTGACCGTGCCGTACTCCGTGAAAACCATCCAACTGGGCCTGGACCAAATCGTCTGCACCACCGTCGCGGCCCTCTCAGCCACCGACCACCCCACGGACGCCCGCGGCATCACCGTCACCACCCCGGACTTCACCTTCGGCCCCACCACGTGCACCTTCTGAAGCCCGGCACCGAGGCGCCCGACCCACCTACGAAACAGCCCCGACAACACCCCCGATCCAGCCCGCACCCCGGCAGGCGATCCCACCACCACCCACGACACCGCCACGGACGCCCACCGAACGTCCACCCGGACCCCGCGCTGCACCCCGATCCGCAGCCCCGTCACCATCCTCGGATCCGGGGTGCGGGCAAACCCCAGCGCAACATCGCGCCGCCAGGCGCGACGAGCCACACGACCCCCACCGCCACCGCAACAATCCACCCAGCCCCGACGATCTACGGCCGGACCACGCCGACGACCGCAAGTCGTCAATGGACACTCACGCGGGATAGACCCGGACTGCCCGTGCCTCGGTCAGCGACCGGGCCCACCACTCCAGCTGGTCGAGCAGCTTCTTCGCCGCCTGTCCGGTACCCTCCGGATCCACCGGCGCACCGGACGAGTCGAACCGGCCGTGGGCCCCGTGGAAGCTCACGGTTTCGCGGATGGTCACGGCGTGCAGCTCGGCGAAGACCGGCCGCAGGTGTTCCACCGCGCGCAGCCCGCCGGAAAGCCCGCCGTAGGCGACGAAGGCGACCGGTTTCGCCTGCCACTCCGCGCGGAACCAGTCGACGGCGTTCTTCAGCGAAGCCGGGTAGCTGTGGTTGTACTCGGGGGTGATCACCACGAACGCCCCGGCCGCCGCCAGCCGGGCGGCGAGCTGCCCGACCTCCGGCCGGGGTTCGGTGCCGAAGGCCGGGAAGGCCATCGGCAGCGGCAGGTCGGCGACGTCGACCACGTCCACCTCGAACCCGCCGTGCGCGGTGGCTTCGCCGGTGAACCAGCGCGTGACGGTGGGCGCGAACCGTCCTTCCCGGACACTGCCGACGATCACGGCCACCCGGACGGGAGCTGACGACACGGTTGTTCTCCTCGAAGTTCCCGGCGGGACCGGGTGCCCCGCACGGGACCGAGTCTCGAACTTCAAGCTCCCTTGAAGTCAAGCTACTCTCGCCGCATGGCGAAGACGGAGCTGCCCGAGCTGACCGTGGGCGAGCTGGCGCGCCGTAGCGGCGTGCCGGCCTCGGCCTTGCGGTTCTACGAGGACGAGAACCTGATCCGGAGCCGCCGCACGGCGGGCAACCAGCGCCGCTACCGCCGGGACACCTTGCGGCGCGTCACGTTCATCCGGATGTCGCAGCGGGTCGGCATGCCGCTGTCGCAGATCCGCGAGGTCCTCGGCCTGCTGCCCGACGACCGCACACCCACCCGCGCCGACTGGGCCCGCATCTCCCACCGCTGGCGCGAGGACCTCGACGAGCGCATCCGCCGGCTGGAGCAGCTGCGCGACCAGCTCACCGATTGCATCGGCTGCGGCTGCATGTCGCTCACGAAGTGCCGGCTCGCGAACCCCGGTGACCAGCTCGGCCGCCGAGGACCCGGGCCACAACGGCTTCCGGACCACCGCGCGGACGGGTACGACGACTGAAACAGCGGCGACCTCAGCCGAGCAGGAGCCCGCGGACGTAGGCGGCCTGCCCGGCGTGCTGCAGGTCGTCGGAGAGCACGCTGATCAGGCGCACCCCGAGCGTCACGGGCGGGTCCCAGCCGTCGTCGACGACGCGGTCGAGCGCCGAACCGCCGAGGCCGCCGACCCACGCGACGGTGTGCTCGTGCACGGCGTCGTAGTAACCGGTGAGCAGCTTCGGGTCGTCGACCTGCACGGCCGCGACGTCCGCGCTGCTGTGCGCGTAGCCGGTGTCGGCGGGCGGGAACGGCAGGCCGAAACGGCGGTGCCAGTCGTGCGCGGTCCAGATCTGCTCGGTGCCCGCGACGTCGGCCACGTGGTCGTCCTGCACCCGCGTGAGGTGCCACACCAGCCAGGCGATGGAGTTGGCGTCCGGCCCGGGGCGCGCCGTGAGCTGGTCGCCGGTGAGCCCGTCGACCGACTGGTGCACGACCTCCTGGATCCGGCCGAAGCCGTCCACGAGCAGATCGGCCACGTTCATCCGTTGTCCTCCTCGGGTTGTCTCTGCCTGCTACCCCGATCATGCCGCACGCAAACGGCGCGCTGCGTCCGAATTCCTTCGCGGCTCGACCGGGGAGCAGGCGGAAACCGACAATCCGCCGCTCACGTCCCGAGCAGCTGGTCGAAGAACGACCGGTAGCGGCGCAGCGCGATGCGCAGCTCCTCCGTCGCCGGTTCCCCCTCGCGCCACTGGGCTTCCAGTTCGCCCTTGTGCCGGGCGAACGTTTCGGAGAGGGAGCTGATCACGGCCGCGACGAGCTCGTCGGCCTCGTGCACCGCGCGGCGCGGGTCGTCGACGAAGCCGGTCTGCACCTCCTGCCAGCGGGTGCGCAAGCGCGTCACGTCATCGCGTTCGAACAGCGGCGGGGCTTCGGGCCCGCCCGGAGCGGAGCCGGGTCCGGAGCCCGCGGCGGTATCGTCCACTTCGGACCGATTGCTTCGGGCGACGCCGGCGACGTCCGCGGTGGTGAGGTGGTCGGTCATGTCAGCTCTCCTCGGTGCGCTCCGGGCCGCCACGGCGGGCGGGTTCCGGGTGGCGATCTTCGGCGCCGTCGGTCAGCAGGTCCTCGAACACGGTTCGGTAGTGCACCATCGCCGCACGCAGTTCCTCAGTGGACAGTGCCGTTTCGGCGTGGCGCCGGTGGGTTTCGTGCGCCGCGCGGTAGTGCTCGAGGGTGCGGGAGTGCCGCACGGACAGATCGGACAGCTGCTGGTCGTACCCTTCGGTCGGATAGCCGCGCTCGGCCATCACGGCGACCAGCAGGTCGTCGGCCTCGTCGAGGGCGCCCGCGGGCCGGTCGACGAACTTCTCCTGGATCAGCGTCCAGTGCTGGGCGTAGCGCTCGCGCGCCGACACGGAGAGCGGACGGATGTCGAGGTCGCGGTGGCGCCGCTCGCGTTCGGCGAGCTCCCGTTGTGCCGCACGGGGACTTTCGTTCTCCCGCACCGCGCGGGCGTACTCGGGACCGAACTGCCGCTGCAGCCGCTTGCGGCGCACCTCCTGCACGACCAGCCACGCGACGGCGCCGACCACCACGACGGCGGCCACGACGATGACGACGATGAGCCAAGTGGGCATCGCACGAACTCCTTCACGGATCTGCCGCCCCCCGCGCGTGCTGAATGCCCGCCCGCCGGTGGACGAAACGCCGGAAACGCCGCCGCCGCGGGGCTTTGGGCCGAGTGGCCGTGCCGGTACCGCCGGATGAGGTACGGTTTTCGGCAAGCGGCGTGACACCCCGCGGACGGGAGGACACCGTGCGGATCGACTCCGGCGCACTCCGCGTCCTGCCCGGGTTCGATAACATCGCGGGCGTGCCCATCCCCGCGTGGGCAGGCACGCTGCTCACCGTGGCGTGCATCGTCGCCGCGCTCGCGGTGCTGCTGCTGATCGTGCGCAACCGGCGGCGCTGAGCTCAAGCGAGGGAGTTGCTGACCTCGATGAGGTTCCGGTCGGGATCACGGAAGTAGCCGCTCAGGATCGGCCCGGTGGCGCCGGTCCGTTCGACCGGCCCCTCCTCGACGGCCACGCCCGCAGCGCGCAGCTGCGCGACCACGTCGTCGAGCGGGTCTTCGGTGATGAAGCACAGGTCGGCGCTGCCCGGTGTGGGGTGCAGCGCCTTGGGTTCGAACTCGTGGCCGGCCTCGTGGAGGGTGATCTTGCTGCGCCCGAACGCCGGCGCTGTGCGCCCGCCCTTGAACGTCACTTCGGCCATGCCCGGCACCCGCGTGTAGAACTCCACGGCGGCGCCCACGTCGGCGACGGTGAGCACGAGGTGGTCGAGGCGGTCGATGCGCATCGGCGCCCTTCCGGGGTCAGGCGCGGGTGAAGCGGGTGGTGATCACGTGGTCCTTCGTCGGGCCGGCGACGGCCCACTTCTGGAGCCAGTGGTCGGCGTCGAACAGCCGGTACTCACCGTGGTAGAGGTCGTCGCGGCAGGGGTGGTCGGTGCTCCAGCGTCCGGTGGTGAGGTCGACGTCGTGGAAGAACCCGCCGTGGTCGAAGTGCACGGCGGCGCGGGCCCCGTCGGGGTGGTAGAGCAGCGTGCGCGTGACGGGACCGGTGTAGCCGGGCAGGTGCAGTTCGCCCGTCTCGTGGTAGACGAGCGCGCCGTCGCCCGGGGTGAACGTGACCGTGCCGCTGACCTGGCCCATCGGCTCGCCGTCGGTGGCCACGATGTCGCGCGAGAACCGCCAGGTGCCGGTGAAGTGCGCGGCGAGGTCGGTGATCGCGAAGTCCACCCCGCCATTCTGCGCCCGCGGGTGCGCCGCCACGCGCCGGCGGGGCGGGGATCACACCCCGTGACACCGGCGGCGCGAGCGGGACACTCAGGCCGGAAACGCGCCGAGGCGCGCGGGGTGGGCCCGCGCTGTCGGCCCCGCGGCCTAGAATCGGCCGGGTGGCTCACCCCGACCCGGACGGGCGTTCCCCCGCTCTCGAAACCCTGCACCGCGTGTTCGGCTACGACGCGTTCCGCGGCGACCAAGCGGAGATCGTCGAGCACGTGATTTCCGGCGGCGACGCGCTCGTGCTCATGCCCACCGGCGGCGGGAAGTCGCTCTGCTACCAGATCCCGGCGCTGGTGCGGCCCGGGGTCGGCGTGGTGATCTCGCCGCTGATCGCGTTGATGCAGGACCAGGTCGACGCGTTGCGCAACCTCGGCGTGCGCGCGGGGTTCCTCAACTCCACGCAGGATTTCGGCGAGCGCCAGCGGGTGGAGGAGGCGTTCGTCGCGGGCGAGCTCGACCTGCTGTACCTGGCACCGGAACGGCTTTCGGTCGAGTCGACCGTGCGGCTGCTCGACCGCGGGAAGATCGCGCTGTTCGCGATCGACGAGGCGCACTGCGTGTCGCAGTGGGGCCACGACTTCCGGCCCGACTACCTCATGCTGTCGTCGCTGCACGAGCGCTGGCCCGACGTGCCGCGCATCGCGCTCACCGCCACGGCCACCGAGGCGACGCACGAGGAGATCTCGGCACGGCTGGGGCTCGGCGGCGCGCGCCACTTCGTCGCGAGCTTCGACCGGCCGAACATCCAGTACCGCATCGTGCCGAAGAACTCGCCGCAGAAGCAGCTGCTGGAGCTGATCCGCACCGAGCACCAGGGCGACGCGGGGATCGTGTACTGCCTGTCGCGCGCGTCGGTGGAGAAGACGGCGGAGTTCCTGGTGCAGAACGGGATCACCGCACTGCCGTACCACGCAGGGCTCGACAAGCGCACCCGCGCGCAGAACCAGGCGCGGTTCCTGCGCGAGGACGGGCTGGTCGTGGTGGCCACCATCGCGTTCGGCATGGGCATCGACAAACCGGATGTGCGGTTCGTCGCGCACCTCGACCTGCCGAAGTCCGTGGAGGGTTACTACCAGGAAACGGGCCGCGCCGGCCGCGACGGCCTGCCGTCCACTGCGTGGCTGGCCTACGGGCTGCAAGACGTGATGCAGCAACGGAAGATGATCGAAAACGGCGAGGGCGACCACGCGCACCGGCGCCGGCAGGCCACGCACCTGAACGCCATGCTGGCGCTGTGCGAGACCGTCGAGTGCCGCCGCACGCAGATCCTCGCCTACTTCGGCCAGACCGGCCAGCCGTGCGGCAACTGCGACACGTGCCTCGCCCCGCCCGAAAGCTGGGACGGCACCATTCCCGCCCAGAAGTTGCTGTCCACGGTCGTGCGCCTGCGCAACGAGCGCCGCCAGAAGTTCGGCGCCGGCCAGATCGTCGACATCCTCCTCGGCAAGACGACGCCCAAGGTCACCCAGTTCCAGCACGACACGCTCAAGACCTTCGGCATCGGCACCGAACTGCGCGACCAGGAGTGGCGCGCCGTCGTCCGCCAGCTCCTCGCCCAGAACCTCCTCGCCGTCGAGGGCGACTACGGCTCTCTCGTCCTGACCGAAGGCAGCACCTCGGTGCTCAACGGCTCCCGCCAGGTCTCCCTCCGCCGCGAACCGGACCGCCCCGCCCGCGCGGCCCGCACCTCCCGCCGCAACACCGCCACCGCCCCGGTCGAGCTCTCCCCCGCGGCCGCGCCCGTGTTCGAACGGCTCCGCACCTGGCGCGCCACCACCGCGAAGGCCCAGGGAGTACCCGCGTACGTGATCTTCCACGACGCAACGTTGCGGCAGATCGCCGCCGAGCAGCCGACGTCGCTGGATCAGCTGGGGACCGTGAACGGCGTCGGCGAGGCGAAGTTGGCGAAATACGGGGAAGAGGTTTTGGCGGCGCTGGCAGAGGGTTGAGGGGCGGCCTGTGACGGCGATCGCCCGGTCTAGTCGGGGCGGGTTCCCTGTTCATGCTTCCATGCAGTCCACGGAAGCCGGCCCTCGGCTGGGCTGCTGTGCCTGCTGGGCGATGGTCGCGGACACGGCTGGCCGACCTGCGCCCAGATTTCCCGCGGTTCAATCGCACTACGCCGCGAAAGTCGGCCACAACCAAGCCGCCGCGCAGACTCGCCAACCGCCGCCGACACGGCTGGCTGACCTGCGCCCAGACTTCGCGCGGTTGATCCAATCGCACTCCGCCGCGAAAGCCTGTCCCACTCAAGCCTCTGCGCTGACGGCGATCGCCGCAGCTACGACTGACCGACCGACACCTAGACTTCCCTCGTTCTGCAATCGCGCTACGCCGCGAAAGTCGGCCACAACCCAAGCCGCCGCGCCGACTCGCCAACCGCCGCGGACACGGCGACGAGACCTGCGCCCAGACTCCGCCCTGCACCTCGATCCGAAGGCTTCACGCGGTCTGAATCACCTTGTCAAGGCACGCTTTCCAGCCTTGACAAGGTGATTCAGACCGTCACTACCACAATCGGCTTCGGGTCGCAGGGCGAGCCCCGGGCGCAATGTCGCGCGCCGGCGCGACGAGCCGCTCGATGGCCGGGCAAGTCGCCGAACGCAAGGACGCCCACGACTCGTTGCGCTGGCGCGCAACATCGTCGAGCGTAGGCAACGAGGGCACCCCGATCTTTGAGTGTCACCGCGGTGATCGAGGTGCAGGGCCAGGCCTGGGCGCACATCGAATTCCGTAGATCGGTTTCTGTTGGCAATCGCTCCCTGCGGGCCCGTAGATCGGCTGAAGTCGTACCTTCCGGCCAATAATCCCGCAGGTGAGAGGCGGTGGGTAAATGCCTCTCAGTCACCGTGAACCATGCCGTCGTGGGGCGATCGCCCCGAACAGCTGAGGGGCACTCAAAACACCGTCCCGACCGATGCCCCAAGGGAATCTGCCCGCGAAGGAACCACAGGCGAGCCGCAACACTGCCCCGGCAACCCTCAGCTCACCTGCTACCGACGAACCTCAGCGAACCGTCAACTCGCCGGGTTCGGCTTGGGCTTCGGTTTGGTCACGTCGGCGACCTTCTTCGTCGCGCCGTCGATGTGCGAGTGGTACGTCCCCTTGGTCTTCTCGTCGACGAAGCGGCCGGCCTTGCCGACCATGTCGTTGACCTTCTCGGGGTTCTTCTTCGCATAGGCTCTCGCCGCGCCGGCGGCGGCGGCCAGGACAGCCATCCGCTTCATGAACGCCATGAGTCCTCCCACGTCTCGCCCGTCAATCCCCTCAACGAGCCACCGAGTACCCCGAGTTCCCCAGTGCGGAACATCGGCGGCGGCCGGGCCGGGAAATCCGCGCGACCGGCCGTGGGAAAGCGGGCATCATCACCCCATGCGCGACCTCGCAGTCCTGCCGAAAGCACACCTCCACGTGCACCTCGAAAGCACGATCCGCCCCGCCACGCTGCGCGACCTCGCGGACGCCAACAAGGTCCCCGTCCCCGCGCGCCCCGGGAGGTTCACCGGCTTCCGCGACTTCGCCGACCACAATTCGCTCGTCCGCGCGTGCCTGCAGACGTCCGATGACTTCGAACGCATCGCACGCGAATTCTGCGAGGACGAAGCCGCCCAGGGGACGCGGTACGTCGAGGTCACCTTCACCGCCGCGTCCCACGCGGAGCGGCTCGGCGACCCCGCACTGCCCCTCGAATCCGTCCTCAAAGGACTCAGGCAGGGTCCGCCGGAGCTCGAATGGCGCCTGCTGCTCGACCACTCCCGCCGCAAACCCCTCGAACGCGCCGAACGCACCCTCCGGCTCGCCCTCGACCACGAAGAGGTGATCGGCCTCGGCATGGCCGGCGAGGAGCGTCACTCGCTCGCCCCGTTCGCCACCGTCTTCGAGCGGGCCCGGGCCGCGGGCCTCCACCTCGTTCACCACGCGGGCGAAAACGCGGGACCGGCCAGCATCCGCGAAGCCCTCGACCCCGGCCGCAGCGAGCGCCTCGGGCACGGCATCCGCATCCTCGAAGACCCCGCGCTGGTCGCGGAAGTCCGCGAACGCGGCATCGCTCTGGAGGTCTGCCCGACGTCGAACGTCACCCTCGGCCTGGTGCCCGCGATGGCAGAGCATCCGCTCCCCCGGCTCGTCGACGCCGGCCTCGCCGTCACGCTCAACACCGACGTCCCCTCGGTTACGCACACCACGCTCACCGACGAGTTCACCACGGCCCGCGCCGTTTTCGGCTACGACGACACGATGCTCGCCGCTCTGGCGGCGAACGCCGTCACCGCCTCCTTCGCGCCGGACGCCACGAAAACCGCTCTGAGACGGGAAATCGCGGACTGGCTCACGAAGGGAGCAAGCGGGTGACGAGCGTGCCCAGCTGCTGCACGTTGCGACATTCGTGCATCGGCACCAGATCGGCGTACGCGAGCGCCGCCGAGTCGCCCGTGGACCACAGGGCGCGGCGCTCCGGGTTGAGCCAGTAGACGTGGCGCGCGCGGTCGCGGATCGCGCGGACGGCGTCGAGGTTCGGATCGCCCCCGTTGGTGCGCGCGTCGCCGAGGACGAGCACGGACGTACGCGGGCCGACGGCGTCGGGCCACTTGTCCCTGAACTGCCGCAGTGCGCCGCCGTAGTCGCTGTGCCCGTCCCAGCGCACCACGGCCGCCTCCTCCAGGATGCGCGAGCCGAGGCGCTCCGGATCGGCCGCGCCGCTGGTGACGAGGTGCGTGACCTCGTCGGTGCTGTCCACGAACGCGAACACCCGCACCTTGCTGAACTGGTCGCGCAACGCCTGCACCAGCAGCATCGTGAAGTTGGCGAAACCCGCCACCGAACCCGACAGGTCGCACAGCAGCACGATCTCCGGTCGCGACGGGCGCCGGTGCCGGAACGCCGGGCGCACCGGCACGCCACCCGTCGAGAGCGAGCGCCGCAGCGTGCGCCGCAGGTCGATCTGGCCGCGCGTGGTGCGTTTGCGCCGCGCGGCAAGCCGCGTCGCGAGCTTGCGCGACAGCGGCTGCACGGTCCGGCGAAGCTCGGCGAGCTGCGCCCGGCTGGCGATGAGGAAATCCACACGGTCGGCGGCCGGCGCGATGGCGTGCCGGGCGACGCGGTCGCGGCCCCGCACCTCCGCCGCGCGCCGGCGGGCCTCCGTGCGCACCCGGCCGCGGAAGTCCTCGACGCGACGGCGGACCTCGTCGCGCGCGAGGCGGTCGGCGAACTCCTCGCCGCCTCCGCCGGCGCGGATGGCCGCCAGCACACGCACGATCAGCGTTTGCGGCTGCAGCCGGTCCAGCGTCTGGTGCGCGGAGAACCCGCCACCGGGGCCCGAGCCCGAGCCGTACTCGCCGAGCATCTCCACGGCGATCCCCGCGAGCTGCGCCAGCGCCTGCTCGTCACCGGCGGCCAGCGCCTCGGCCAGCGCCTCGCGCAGCTCCTCGACATCGCGCGGCCGGTCCTCGCGCGCCAGCTCCGGCACACCCACGCCGGCCGGGAAATACAGGTCGAACGCCGCGTCGAACACGGCCCGTTGCCCGCCGCGCCGCACGAGCGCGGCCGCGAGCCCCTCGCGGACCAGCTCGCGGTCGTCGAAGCCGAGGACTTCCAGCGCGGCCGCCGCGTCGACGGTCTCGCTCGGCCCGGCCGGCACGCCGTGGTCCCGCAGCGCCTGCACGAACGCCGTGAGCCGCTCGGTGACGCCGGCGGGCGTGGTCACGACGCGTCCAGCACCTGGTCGAGCTTGAGGCCCGCGCCGGCCTTCGCGATGTCGTCCTGGTGCTTGAGCACCACGCCGAGGCTCTCGCGCACGACCTGCTCGTCGAGCGTGCCGGCGCCGAGCTCCAGCAGCGTGCGCGCCCAGTCGATGGTCTCCGCGACCGACGGCAGCTTCCGCAGGTCCATGGCCCGCAGGGCGGCGATCACGCGCACCACGGAGTCGGCGAGCGCCGCGTCGACGCCCGGCACGCGCAGCCGCACGATCTCGCGTTCGAGCTCCTGGTCGGGGAAGTCGATGTGCAGGAACAGGCAGCGCCGCCGCAGCGCCTCCGACAGCTCCCGCGTGGCGTTGGAGGTGAGCACCACGAACGGCGCACGCGTCGCCGTGATCGTGCCCAGCTCGGGAACGGTGACCTGGAAGTCGCCGAGCACCTCCAGCAGCAGGCCCTCGACCTCGACGTCGGCCTTGTCGGTCTCGTCGACCAGCAGCACGGTGGGCTCGGCGCCGGAGATGGCCTGCAGCAGCGGGCGGCGCAGCAGGAACTCCTCGCCGAAGATGTCGGTGCGCGCCTCCTCCCACGTCTCGTCGCGGCCGGCGGTGATGCGCAGCAGCTGCTTCGCGTGGTTCCACTCGTACAGCGCGCGGGCCTCGTCGATGCCCTCGTAGCACTGCAGGCGCACGAGCCGCGAGCCGCTGACGGCTGCCACGGCCTTGGCCAGCTCCGTCTTCCCCACGCCGGCGGGCCCCTCGACGAGCAGCGGTTTGCCGAGCCGGTCGGCGAGGAACACGGTGGTCGCGACTGCCGTCGAGGCGAGGTACCCGACCTCGGCCAGCTTGGCCGACACGTCGTCGACGGACGCGAAGAACCCGGTGCCCACGTGACCTCCTAAGCGGTTGCTCACCTCGCACTGTACTGGCCGGGGCTCACTCCGTCTCCACGATCCGGGCCAGGATCCGGTTGAGCTCGGCCACCGTCTCCTCCCCGAGCCGCTGCGCGAGCTGCCGTTCGACGTCGCGGATCGCGCCGAAGGCGACCCCCCAGCGCCTCGCTGCCCCGGTTGGTGAACCGGATCAGCTTGGCGCGACGGTCGGCCGGGTCCGGCTCGCGGCGCAGGTAGCCGAGCCGCTCCAGGTCGTCGACCAGCTCCCCCATGGCCTGCGACGTCATCAGGGCCTTCTCGGCCAGCCGCGTGAGCCGGATGCCGCCGGGCTCCAGGTGGATGAACACGGTGGCGCGCGCGGCTCGCGTGCGCGGGTCGCACGCGCGCGTCGCCGCGTTGATGCCGGCGGCGAGGTGCAGGTACGCGTGGTGCAGCGCGGCGGCGGTGTTGCGATCGGGCAGTGCCGGCAGGGGCTTGTCGGGCACCGGTTCGCCTCCTACTGTTCAGGAAGCGTGATATTCAGGCTTCCCGACCATATTCGGGGGGCCGTGGCCGACACGCGGATCTGGCAGCTTGTGGACATCGAGCGGCGAACGCTCGCCGACCAGCCGGCGCAGCTGCCCGCGAAGAGCTGGGACGCACCGTCGTTGTGCACCGGGTGGCGGGTGCGCGACGTCGCCGCGCACCTCGCGTTCGCGGCGTCGGCGGGCTTCGGCACGGTCGTCGTCGAGCTCATCCGGGCCCCCGGCGGGCTCGACCGGATGATCCGGGACTCCGCGATCCGGGTCGCCGACGTGCCGCCCGGGCAGCTCGTCGCGTCTGCGCGCGAGCATCGGCTCCCGGCGGCGCCCGGTCGGCACGAACGCGGCCGACCGGCTGCTCGACATCGCGATCCACGGCCAGGACATCGCCCTGGCCCTGGGCCTGGACCGGCCGGTGCCGACGGCCGCCGCCGTCGGGCGCTGGAGCGCGTGTGGGAGCGCAACTACCCGTTCTACGCACGGCGCCGGCTCGCGGGACTACGGCTGGTGGCGACCGACGCCGACTGGGCGGGCGGGGAGGGCGCGCTCGTCCAAGGCCCGGTCGCCGCGCTGATGATGCTGGCGGCGGGCCGGCACGCGACCGTGCCGCAGCTGCGCGGCGCTGGAGCCGCCCGGCTCGGCGCGAGCTAGCATCTGCCTACGTGACCTACGTTGCGGCATCCGACCGATACGACTCGATCCCCTACCGGCGCTGCGGGCGCAGCGGGCTGAAGCTGCCCGCGATCTCTCTGGGCCTGTGGCACAACTTCGGCGACGACCGCCCGCTGCAGGTGCAGCGCGAAATCCTGCGGCGCGCCTTCGACCTCGGCATCACGCACTTCGACCTGGCCAACAACTACGGCCCGCCCTACGGCTCGGCCGAGTCGAACTTCGGCCGGGTGCTCGCGACGGACTTCAAGCCGTACCGGAACGAGCTGGTGATCTCGACGAAGGCCGGCTGGGACATGTGGCCGGGCCCCTACGGTGAGTGGGGTTCGCGCAAGTACCTGCTCGCGTCGCTCGACGACTCACTCGCGCGCATGGGCCTGGACTACGTCGACATCTTCTACTCCCACCGGTTCGACCCCCAGACGCCGCTCGAGGAGACCGTGGGTGCGCTCGACCGCGCCGTGCGCTCGGGCAAGGCGCTCTACGTCGGGATCTCGTCGTACAACTCCGACCGCACCGCCGAGGCCGCGCGCCTGCTGCGCGAGCTGGGCACGCCGCTGCTGATCCACCAGCCGTCGTACTCGATGCTCAACCGCTGGACCGAGGACGACCACCTGCTCGACACCCTCGAGGAGGTCGGCGCCGGCTGCATCGCGTTCTCGCCGCTCGCCCAGGGTCTGCTCACGGACCGCTACCTCAACGGCGTGCCCGCAGACTCCCGCGCGGCGCAGGGCAAGTCGCTCGACCCGAACTCGATCACCGAGGACCGCCTCGCGAAGGTCCGCGCCCTCGGCGAGATCGCCGCGCGCCGCGGCCAGTCGCTCGCGCAGCTCGCCCTAGCCTGGGCCCTGCGCGACCCGCGCATGACGTCGCTCGTGATCGGCGCGAGCAGCGTCAAGCAGCTGGAGACCAACGTCGCGGCGTTGGACAACCTCGAGTTCACCGCCGAGGAGCTCGCCGAGATCGACCGCTACGCGACCGAGTCGGCGATCAACCTGTGGAAGCAGTCCAGCGACGGCTGACTTCCCGGCAGCAGTCGACAACACAGCGACGGCTGACAGCACAGCGGCCGGTGGCGCGCACTCGTGTCACCGGCCGTTGCGCGTTCATCGACCGCGTGCGTTCACCGGCCACTGTGGACAGTGCTCTCGCGTGCGCCGACCGATCTCGGCGCCGGGAGGTGCGCGGTCTCCGGGAACAGGTGCAGCGCCCGCAGCGCCGCGCCGAGCTCCGCGATGTCCGCGGGGTTCGTGAGCGACCGCCCGAGCTCGTCGGTGATGCGGCGCAGCCGGTGGCGGATCGTGTTGGGGTGGCAGAACATCCGTTCCGACGTGAGCTTCGTGGAACCCTGGCAGTCGAACCAGGCGCGCAGCGTCAGGAGCAGCACGTTGCGATCGTCGCCGGGCAGGTCGAGGATCGGGCGCAGCACGTGGTGGGCAAGCTGCACCGGCGCGTCCGGCGCGCTCGCGACCAGGCCGGCGAGCGGCGACTCCGTGAACTGCACGAGCCCCGTCGCCCCCGGCGCCATGCTGGACAGCGCCACGCGAGCGAAGTGCAGCGCCGGCGCGGTGTTGCCCAGGCCCGAGAACACCGGGTTCGTGCCGACGCGCCGCACCGGGTTCTCGCGCAGCAGGTCGAGGATCACTTTGCTCGCCGAGGGGTCCCGCAGCGACACGACTGCGCCACGCCGAGGTGTCGAACTTGAGCGGCACCTCGTTGAGCAGCTGCGTGGTGACCCCGAAGTTGTAGGGCGATTTCACCGTCAGCAGGAACACCGTCTGCGCGAAGCTCAAGTTGCCCGCCCACGGGCAGCTTCGCCGCGAACGCGGTGAGGATCTCGCGGAGGCCGTGGGCCCAGTCGGTCTCGACGCTGACCACGCGGTGCTCGAACGTGAGCACCTGGCCGAGCGCGAACGTCGCGCGGATCTTGTGGTGGCTCGCGGCGCGGGCGCGGCCGTGGCGCATGTCGTCGATGCGGCCATGAGCCGCACGGGCTTCTTCATCGCCTTGGAGATGTGCGCGGCCTCCAGCGCGGCGTCGAAGAACAGCCGGCGCCCGAAGGAACCGCCGCCCTGGACCACGTGCACGGTGACCTTGTTCTCCGGCAGCCCCAGCTCCTGCGCGATGGTCTGCTTCGCGACGATCGGCGACTTCAGCCCCGCCCAGATGGTGGCGCTGTCCTCCCGGACGTCGGCGACCGCAGAGTTGGACTCCATCGGCGCGTGGCTGACGAACGCGAAGTCGAACTCGCCGTCCACGTGTTGCGTCAGCAGTGGTGGCACCGCGAAGGGCAGTGCCGCGCCCTGCAGCTTCTCCCTGATCGTCTCGTTGCTCTCCCCGTCGACCGTGCCGGCGTTCCACGTCACGTCGAGGGCGTTCTTGCCGTCGAGTGCCTGGCCGAAGGTCTCGGACATCACCGCGACACCGGTCGGGACGACGGCGAGGTCGCTGATGCCGGGCATCGCGCGCACGGCGGCCTCGTTGGTGACCTTCTTCACCGTGCCGTTGATCGTCGGCGGGCGGCGCACCATCACGGGCATCGCGCCCGGGATGTCGAGATCGAGCGTGTAGACCTGCTTCCCGGTGACCATGGCGCGCGCGTCCTTGCGCGAGGTCGGCGTGCCTACCACCGTGTGCGCGGTCTCGGCCTTCGGCTGCACGGGCGTGGCCGGCAGGTCGGCCCGCGCGGCCGGGCCGGCGAGCACGCCGTAGGACGCCGTTCGCCCGTCGGGGCGTGGACGAGATCGTCGCGGGTGGACAGCCGCGAACCGGGCACGTTCCACTCGGCGCTCGCGGCGGAGACCAGGCGGGCGCGGGCCGTGGCGGCGGCGCGGACGGGGTCATACAGCGAGCGCAACGTGTTCGAGCCACCGGTGAGTGGTTGAACAGCAGTTCGGAGCGAGCGTCGGACAGCACGACGTCGACCTCGTCGAGCGGCAGGTCCAGCTCTTCGGCGACCAGCATGGCGGTGGCTTTGGTGATGCCCTGGCCCACCTCGCAGCGCGGCAGCTGCAGCCGCACGCGCCCGTCGGTGGTCACCTCGAGCACGAGCATGCCCTGCGTCGGCGCGCACGAGAGCGTGAGCACGTCGCCGAGGTCGAGGATCTCCGCGAGCTGCGGCAGCGTTGGCACGACAGCTTCGGCCTGGTCCGGCACGAGCGTGTCGAACGTCAGCTTCGCGGCGACCGTGAGCGTCGGCGCGGCGACGAGGTAGGTGAGGACGCGGCGGCGGCCGACCCGCCCCTCGTCGTCCGGCGCGTCGGTGTCTGTGGTGGGACTGGCCATGGGGAATCCCTTCGGGGCGGGTTTGGCGCGTCACGGTATGGACACGACAGAACGGACGCAACACGCAGTAGTCGTGTCAAACGATGTCTGTGACGAGGTGGCAGCCGGCCGGCCTCGAATGTGCGCCGGGACACAGCCGAAGCTGGTCGGATCGGGTGTTCAGGGGCGTCCGAGCGACGAAACTCGGGCTGCGCCGCCCGCGTGCCTCCCGGGGATCGGGCGGGCACCCCGTATCGTCTCCGGGACGCCCTGCCGCTGGTCATCGAACGGGTGAAAAGAAGGTCTCCTGCCGAAGGGCTCCGGAAGCCGGATACCTTGGCAGGACGGACACCGGGACGAGAAGGAGCGGGCGGCACGTGGGGACTCCGCAGGTCGGCACGCCGGCCGGGATGCGCAGGATCAACCAGCGGGCGGTGCTCGACCTGCTGCGGCGCGGCGGAGCGGCGACGCGGCCGCAGGTCGCGAAGGACACCGGGCTCTCCAAACCAACCGTGAGCCAGGCGCTGCTGGCGCTGGAGGCCGCGGGCCTCGCGCGCGCGACCGGACACACGTCCACCGGCACCGGCCGCTCCGCCGTGCTCTACGAGGCCGACCCCACCGCCGGCTACGTCCTCGGCGTGGACATCGGGCGTGAACACCTCCGCGGCGCCGTGTCCGACCTCGGGCGCACGATGGTCGCCCGCCGCGACACGCGCAACACGGCCCGCTCCGGCAGCGCGCTCGTCGCCGCCGTCGGCAGGCTGGCGAGCGAGCTCGTGGCCGAGGCCGGGCTGACCGACGCCGACATCGTGGTGCGGGTGCTCGGCTCCCCCGGCGTCGCCGACCCCGTGAAGCGCTGTTTCCGGCACGCGCCGAACCTGCCGGGCTGGGGCCGGCCCGGCCTGCTGGACGACCTCGAAGCCGCGCTGGGCCCCGACCTCGTGGTGGAGAACGACGCGAACCTCACCGCCGTCGGCGAGTGGGAAAGCGGCGCCGCGCGCGGCGCGTCCGTGGTCGGCTGCATCATGATCGGCACCGGCATCGGGATGGGCCTCATGGTCGACGGCCGGGTCTTCCGCGGCGCCACGGGCGCGGCCGGCGAGATCGGCTACCTGCCCTACGGCCGCACGCAGTCGGGCGGCGAGGTCCCGGCCCGCGGCCATCTCGAAGAAGCCACGGCAGCCCAGTCGGTCGTGCGCGGCGCCCGCGAACTCGGCCTCGGCACGGCGAAGTCGGCCCGCGAGGTCTTCCGCCTGGCCCGTGAGGGCGACGAACTGGCCCAGCGCGCCGTGCAGACGGAGGCCGACCGCCTCGCCTACACGGTCGCCTCGGTCGCCGCTGTGGTCGACCCCGAACTCATCGTCCTCGGCGGCGGCATCGGCACCGCCGCCGACCTCCTGCTCGACCCCATCGACCGCGCGCTGCGCTCCTTCACCCCGCTCGTCCCGACCGTCGTCCAAGGCGAACTCGGCGACGACGGTGTCCTGACGGGCGCGATGAGCGTCGGGCTGCGGGCCGCGGAGCGGCTGGTGTTCGAACGGCGGGTCGGGGCCGCCTGAACTTCATCGCGACTTCGCCTCGAGCCGGGATGCCTCGGCCAGCTCGGCCAAGTGGTGCAGCGAGTTGACGAGGTGGTCCGGGGGGAACGGCGGGAACCGGATACCGCGATCGCGGATGAACTGCGGGACCACCGACCAGTCGTAGGAGAGCGTCACCTCGGTGCCGGAGGGACCGAGCGGCGTGAGGTCGTAGCGCCAGGTCCAGCCGCCGAACTCCAGCTCGCCGTCTTCTTTCTCCTGCCCCGTGAACCAGCCGATGGCGCGCGACGGTTCGAGCACGTGAACCTTGTTGACCACCCGGTAACCCCTGGCGTAGTGCATGTCCATCCGGAACAGCTGCCCCACCTCGGTCAGCAGCGACCGGTCGACGGGTTCCCGGACCCAGCCGGTGCCGTCGATCGCCGAGTGGGTCGCCGGATCCGCCAGGATCGCGAACACCGCGGCGGGGGACACGGCGATGGTCAGGGTGGCACTCACGTTCTCCTCGGCCATGATGCGCACACTCCTCGTCTGCTCGTCTCGGGCTTCCTCCGGTGTGAAGCCCTGTGCACCCACTCGACGAACGCGGCGGCGGCGGTTCGACACCGCGGCTGAACTTTCCCGCGCGCGGATCCCGTCGGCCGCAGTGGTCGGCCGGCGCCTCGGATGGAATCATCGGGCGTTGTGAGCATCGAGGGCGACCGCAGGTTGATCGACCCCGAACGCGTGGCCGCGGCGATCGCCGGGCTGGGCGATCGGGCGGTGATCGACGAGTGGGCGGGGCGGTTCGCGGTTGTCGCCGACCCGTCGCGGCTGGCGTTGCTCGTGTCGATCCACTACGCGCGGGAAATCAGCGTCACGGACCTCGCGGCGGCCACGGGCATGACCGACACCGCGGTTTCGCAGGCGCTGCGGTTGCTTCGCGCCCACGGTTTGGTGACCGCGCACCGCGACGGCCGCGTGGTGCGTTACCGGCTCGCCGACGCCACAGTGCACGAGCTCATCCACCGCGTGCGCCCCCACCCGGCGGGTGCCGCAGGACACGACCCTGACCGGTAGGTTGCAACCATGATCGGACTGCCGGACACCATCACCGCCTGTCTGTTCGACCTCGACGGCGTGCTGACCGGAACGGCCGTGCTGCACCGCGAGGCGTGGAAACGGACGTTCGACGAATTTCTCCGCAGCCGGGACGGCGAAACGTTCCGCGAGTTCACCGAGCACGACTACGCGGCCTACGTGGACGGCCGCCCGCGCGCCGACGGCGTGCGTGAGTTCCTTCGCTCCCGCGACATCGAACTGCCGGAAGGATCGCCGGACGACGGGGTGAACGAGCCCACCGTCAACGGCGTCGGCAACCGCAAGAACGAGCTGGTCCTCAAGATCATCGACGAACGCGGGGTGAACCCCTACCCCGGCTCGGTGCGCTACCTCGAAGCGGTCAAAGCCGCCGGGCTGCGGATCGCCGTGGTCACGTCGTCCGCGAACGGCGCGAAGGTGCTCGACGCGGCGGACCTGTCGAAGTTCGTCGAGGCGCGCGTCGACGGGATCGTGATCCGCCGCGACCACCTCAACGGCAAGCCCGCGCCCGACTCGTTCCTGGCGGGCGCGAAGGCGCTCGACGTCGAGCCGGCGCAGGCGGCCGTGTTCGAGGACGCGCTGTCCGGCGTACAGGCCGGGCACGCCGGGAACTTCGGGTACGTGGTGGGCGTCAACCGCGCCGACCAGGCCGACGAACTCCGAGCCCACGGCGCCGACGTCGTGGTCGACGACCTCGCCGAACTGCTGGAGAAGGAATGACCGAGACGGGTTTCGGTTACGAGTGCTCGCCGTGGGAGCTGCGGTGGCGTGGCCTCGACGTCGACGCGCTGCAGCGCACGGAGTCGGCCTTCGCGTTGTCCAACGGCCACATCGGACTGCGCGGCACGCTCGAGGAGGCCGAACCTCGCGGGCTGCCCGGCACGTACCTCAACGGCTTCTACGAGCAGCACGAACTGCCCTACGCCGAAGGTGGCTACGGCTACCCCGAGGAGGGGCAGACGGTTGTCAACGTGACCGACGGCAAGGTGCTGCGCCTGCTCGTCGAGGACGAGCCGCTCGACATGCGCTACGGCACCGCCGACGAGCACGACCGGGTACTCGACTTCCGCAGCGGCACCCTGCGCCGTTCCACCGAATGGTCCTCCCCCACCGGCCGCCGCGTGCGCGTGAAGACCGAACGGCTCGTGTCGTTCACCCAGCGTGCGATCGCGGCGATCCGCTACGAGGTCGAGCCGCTCGACGAGGACCTGCAGCTCGTGGTCCAGTCCGACCTGCTGGCCAACGAGCCGATCGAGTCCGACACGCGTGACCCGCGGGTCGCCGCGGCGCTCGACACGCCGCTGGTGTCGCAGTTCCACCGCGCAGCCAACTACCAGGCCGTGCTGGTGCACCAGACCCGCAACTCGGGGCTGCGCATGGCCGCCGCGATGGACCACAAGATCGAGGTCGACGACGGTATCCGCACGCGCATCCACTCCGAGGACGACCTCGCGCGCCTGACCGTCGCGGTCGACGTGCCGAAGGGCGGGCGGCTGCGGATCACGAAGTTCCTCGCCTACGGCTGGTCCGCGCAGCGGTCCGTGCCCGCCCTGCGCGCGCAGGTCGAGGCCGCGCTCGCCGGTGCGCGCCAGACCGGCTGGAAGGGCCTGATCGCCGAGCAGCGTCAATACCTCGACGATTTCTGGGCCACTTCGGACATCGAGATCGACGGCGACCCCGAGCTGCAGCAGGCCGTGCGGTTCTCGCTGTTCCACCTGCTGCAGGCCGGTGCCCGCGGTGAGCAGCGCGCGATCGCCGGCAAGGGCCTCACCGGTCCCGGGTACGACGGGCACGCCTTCTGGGACACGGAAACCTTCGTGCTGCCCGTGCTCACGTACACGATCCCCGATGCCGCAAGGGATGCGCTGAGCTGGCGGCACTCCACAATGGACAAGGCCAAGGAACGCGCGAAGCAGCTGGGACTGCGCGGCGCGGCGTTCCCGTGGCGGTCCATCACCGGCGCGGAGTGCTCGGCCTACTGGCCGGCGGGCACGGCGGCTTTCCACGTGAGCGCCGACATCTCCGACGCCGTGCTGCGTTACGTCAACGCGACCGGCGACGACGAGTTCGAAAGCGGCTGCGGAGCCGAGCTGCTGGTGGAAACGGCGCGGTTGTGGGCTTCGCTCGGGCACTTCGACCGCCACGGGCACTTCCGCATCGACGGGGTGACCGGTCCGGACGAATACTCGGCGGTGGCGGACAACAACGTCTACACCAACCTGATGGCGCGGCGGAACCTGCTCGGCGCGGCGCAGGTGTGCGAAAAGTTCCCGGACGTGATCGAGCGGCTCGAGGTCGACGTCGCCGAGCTCGACAGCTGGCGCGCGGCGGCCGAAGCGATGTTCCTGCCCTACAACCAGGAACTCGGTGTGCACCCGCAGTCGGAGGGCTTCCTCGAGCACGACGAGTGGGACTACAAGGGCACCGACCCCGCGTTCTACCCATTGCTGCTGAACTACCCGTACTTCGACCTGTACCGCAAGCAGGTCGTGAAGCAGGCGGACCTCGTGCTGGCGCTGCACCTGTGCGGCGACTCGTTCAGCCCCGAGGAGAAGGCGCGCGACTTCGCCTACTACGAGGCCCGGACGGTGCGCGACTCGTCGCTCTCGGCCGGCACGCAAGCGGTGATCGCGGCCGAGGTGGGACATCTGGACCTCGCGTACGACTACCTGGCCGAAGCCGCCATGACGGACCTGCACGACGTGCACAACAACGTCCGCAACGGCCTGCACATGGCCTCGCTCGCCGGCGCCTGGCAGGGCACCGTCGCCGGGCTCGGCGGCCTGCGCGACCACGGCGGCCAGCTGTCCTTCGCCCCGCGGCTGCCCCGGCAACTCGGCGGCATCACGTTCCGCCTCGCGTTCCGCGGCACGCGGTTCCAGGTCGCCGTCCACCACGGCGAGGCCACCTACCACGTGCTCGAGGGCGCCAAGCTGGACCTCATCCACCACGGCGAGCGGTTCACCGTCACGAAGGTACCCGTGACGCTCCCGATCCCGGACATCGACGCGGGCGAACCGCCGGTGCAGCCCTACGGCCGCGCCCCGCAGCGCCGCGACTCCTCACGGCAGCGGCAGTTCGTGACGCAGCAGAAGTGACCCCGGCGCGGCTGACCGGCTTCACGCCGGTCAGCTGTCCGCGGGAGCCTCCGTGCCCGGCGGCGCGTCGACGTCCTTCGTGTGGCTCGGCGTCAGATCGGGGCCCGGGGCGGTCGCGACCTCGGAGCGCAGCTTCTGCGGGTCGGGCAGGCCGGCGAGGTCGTCTTCGTCGTCGACGTGGTCGTCGCGCGGGAAGTGCTCACGTGTCATGACTCCGGAATACCCTTTCGCCCAGCGCCGCACCAGGAGTGTCACGCGGCCGGACGCGAACCGGCGCCGGCCGGGCCGGCCGGGACGTCGAGGGCCAGTGCGTCGAGCATGCTCAGCAACAGACCGTCGCGGGTCGACCACGGGCAGATGGCCATGGTCCCGCCGGTGATGGTCAGCAGGGCTTCGGCGACCACGGCGCCGCCGAGGGCCTGCCGGGCGCGCTGACGCGAGATGCCCGGCAGCTTCGCGCGCTTGGCCGTCGGCATGGCGGCCAGGCGCGGGATCCACACGCGCAGGTCGTCCAGGTGCAGCTCCCGGCCCCGCCCCGGACGGTCACCGGCGAGGCGTGCCAGCTGGCGCAGCACCTTCGAACAGCCGACCACGCGATGATCGGCGATCTCGGCGGTCACGTCACCCAGCGCGCCGCGCACCTGCGCCAGCACGTACTCACGCAGGGCCCGCACCTTCTTCGACCGCACCGGCGGATCCGTGGGCAGCCAGTCACGGGTGACCGACCGGGCCCCCAACGGCAGCGACCGCGCGAACTCGGCCTGGGAACCGCGTCCGGCCGACAACTCCACCGTCCCACCACCGATGTCGAGAACCAGCAGCGGACCGGCGGCCGCACCATACCAGCGCCGAGCGCCCACATAGGTCAGCTCGGCTTCGCGGCGCCCCGACAAGAACTGCAGCTCGACACCCGTGTCACGGCGAACCGTGCGCACCACCTCATCCGCATTGGCCGCATCCCGGATCGAGGACGTCGCAAAGGGGAACACATCGTGCACACCGTGGCGAGCGGCCACGGCCATCCCCTCGGCGACCGCCGCCGAGATGGCGGCGATCCCCCGGTCGCCCAACCGGCACTCGTCGTCGAGTTCACGGTCCAGCCGCAGCCGGCTCTGGTGGCTCAGCGCGGGCTCGAGCGGCGTACCGCCGGGCTCGAGCACCACGAGCCGAGCGCTGAACGAACCCACATCCAGCACACCCACAGCCGGCCCCGAGAATCTGCGCACAGTCAGGCCTACCTCGCTTTCGCTTCGCCGTCGTGTTCCCCCGGACCACCGTTCCTACACCTGGTGTGACCCACCCGGGCGGGATTTACGGTTTTCCCACCACAGCACCGATCCCGAGGTGCGACTTTTTCACACCCGTAATCACAACATGATAAACCGAACGCCTGAACGAGTCCGATTCGTCCTGCCCGTCGGCGCTTCGAGCGCTGGTCAGCCGATGATTTCCTTCAATTTCGCGACCGCCTGGATCCGCGCTTCCCGCCCGGCCTGGAGCGGGTTGACCACCAGCGTGGTCACCCCCGCTTCCTTGAACGCGGCCACCCGCTCGGCGACGTGGGCTTCGGGTCCGACGAGCGAAATCGCCCGCAGCAGCTCAACGGGTACCGCCGCGGCGGCTTCGTCCTTCTTGCCGTCGAGGTAAAGGTCCTGAATCTCCTTCGCCTCGGCCTCGAAGCCGTAGCGGGCGGCGAGCGTGCTGTAGAAGTTCTTGCCGCGCGCGCCCATACCCCCGATGTAGAGCGCCAGGTGCGGGCGCAGGTGGTCGAGCAGGGGCTCCACGTCGTCACCGATCGCGAGCGCCGGGCCCGCGAACACGTCCAGCTCACCCAGCGCCGGGTCGCGCTTCGCCTTGCCCTCGGCCAACGCCTCGCCCCATACATCGGCCGCCTTCTCCGGGTGGAAGAAGATCGGCTCCCAGCCTTCGGCGAGCTCCGCGGTCAGCGCGACGTTCTTCGGCCCCAACGCCGCGAGCAGGATCGGGATGCGTTCGCGCACCGGGTGGTTGATCAGCTTGAGCGGCTTGCCCAGGCCGCTGCCCTGATCCGCCGGCAACGGGATGGGGTAGTGCTTGCCCTCGTGCACCAGGCGTTCGCGGCGCCACACCTGGCGGCAGATCTCGATGATCTCGCGGGTGCGGGCCAGCGGAGCGTCGTACTTGACGCCGTGGAAGCCCTCGATCACCTGGGGTCCCGAAGCGCCCAGGCCCAACGTGAAGCGCCCGTCGGACACGAAGTCAAGCCCCGCCGCCGTCATCGCGGTCAGGCTCGGCGTGCGCGTGTAGATCTGGAAGATCCCCGACGCCAGCTGCACGCGCTCGGTCTTCGCCGCCAGGTACCCGAGCTGGCTCACCGCATCGAAGCTGTAGGCCTCCGGGACGAACGCGATGTCGAGCCCCACCTTCTCCAGCTGGACGATGTCCGCGACGCTGTCGGCGAACCCGCCCGAGTAGTTGATGCCCGTCCCGACCCTCATCGTGCTCCCTCGATCTGCCGCACGGGACCACAGCGTCCCGTACCCGGCTAAGCGTTCGCTTACCCTACCGGGGCACCACCCGCCCGCGCACCTCCCCGAACCCGATCCGGCTGCCCGCGGGTCCGGGTGCGGTCGCGCTGATCACGACCTCGTCGCCGTCCTCGAGGAACGTCCGCGTCTCGCCGTCACCCAGCGCGAACGGCTCACGACCGCCCCAGCTCAACTCCAGCAGCGACCCGCGCTGGTCCTTCTCCGGCCCGGTCACCGTGCCTGAGGCGAACAGGTCGCCGGTGCGCAGGCTCGCGCCGTTGACGGTCAGGTGCGCGAGCTGCTGTGGCGCGGTCCAGTAGTGCGTCGCGAACGGCGGGCTCGATACCAAGTGGCCGTTGACGCGGATCTCCAACGTCAGGTCCAGCCCCCACGGCTCGGTGGTACGCAGGTACTCGAACGGCACGGGGTCCTGCGCCGGCTGGGGCACCCGCGCGTGCTCCAGCGCCGCCAGCGGCACGATCCACGGGGCCACCGACGTGGCGAAGGACTTCGCGAGGAACGGCCCCAGCGGTTGCGCCTCCCAGCCCTGGATGTCGCGCGCGGACCAGTCGTTCACCAGGCACACGCCGAACACGTGTTTCGCGAAGTCCTCGACCGGCACCGGAGTGCCCAGCGTCGACGGCGTGCCGACCACGAATCCGACCTCCGCCTCGACGTCGAGCCGTTGCGACGGCCCGAACGACGGTTCGGCGGCCGAGCGCGGTTTCCGCTGCCCGGCCGGGCGCACGATCGGCGTCCCCGACACCACGACGGTGCCGGCCCGCCCGTGGTAGCCGATCGGGAGGTACTTCCAGTTCGGTGCCAGCTCCTCATCCGGCCCGCGCAGGATCTTCCCCGCGTTGATCGCGTGCTGCTCGCTCGAGTAGAAGTCGACGTAGTCCGCGACCTCGATCGGCAGGTGGCTCGTGATCTCCGCGAGCGGCACGAGGTGGGGACGCACCTGGTCGGCGTAACGCTGCTCGGTGAGCCACTCACGCACCTGCTCGCGCACGTCGTGCCACGTCGCCGGTCCGGCTGCCAGCAGCGGGTTCAGCACTCCGGCGGTGAGCAGCTGCGCGAACGGCGCCGCGGCCTCCTCCGCGGCAGCGGACAGGTCGAGCACGTGCTCACCCACCGCGACGCCGGCGCGGCGTTCGGGCGCACCGCCGCGGGAGAACACGCCGAAGGGCAGGTTGGCCGGCCCGAACCCCGTGTCCTCGGGCAGGTCGAGCCAGGTCACCGTGCGTCCTCCTGCTTGCGCGCGACCCACTCCGCCACGAGTGTGTCCAGTGTGGACAGCGGAAGGTTCCCGTTGCCCAGCACGACGTCGTGGAACTCGCGGATGTCGAAAGCCTCGCCCAACGCCTCCTCGGCGGCAGCGCGCACGCGCTGGATCTCCAGGCGCCCCACCATGTAACCGAGCGCCTGGCCCGGGTTCGCGACGTAGCGGTCGATCTCCGCCTCGATCTCGATCCGCGCCATCGGCGTGTTGGCCACCACGTAGTCCACGGCCTGCTGCCGGCTCCAGCCCAGCGCGTGCAGCCCGGTGTCGACCACGAGCCGGGCGGCGCGCATCGAGTCCTGCGTCAGCATGCCCAGGCGCGTGACGTCGTCGGAGTACAGGCCCATTTCGTCGGCGAGCCGTTCGGAGTAGAGGCCCCAGCCCTCGATGTAGGCGTTGAACGGCACGAGCCGGCGCAGCAGGGGCAGCTCAGTGAGCTCCTGCGCGAACGACAGCTGGAAGTGGTGCCCCGGCACGGCTTCGTGGAACGCGATCCCCTCGCTGGTGAAGCGCGGGCGTGAACTCGCCTCGTAAGTGTTGGCGTAGTAAGTGCCCGGCCGCGAACCGTCCAGCGCAGCCGGCAAGTAATAAGCGATCGTGCCGCTCGCCGCGTCGGCCGCCGGCACGGGCGCCACCACGCACTTCGCCGCCGGGACGCGTGAGAACCACTGCGGCGCCACGGCTTCCGCCCGCTCGATCGCCGATCGCGCGCCGGCGAGCAGTTCCTCGCCGTCGTGCCAGCGCAGCGCCGGATCGTTGCGCAGGTGCTCGAAGATCTCGGCCAGGTCCTCGGTGCCGAACACCTTCGCGCCCAGCTCGCGGTACTCCACCGCGAGCTGCTCGGCGATGGCGAGGCCCGTGTCGTGCAGGTCCTGCGCGGTGCGCTCCGTGGTCGTCTCGGCGCGGATCAGGCCCTGGTATTTCTCCTGCCCGCCCGGCAGGTGCCCGATGCCCGGCTGCGACTCCGGCTTGGCGACCGGCAGCACCTCGTCGGCCAGGAACGCGCGGTAGCGTCCGAACGCCGGCCGCACGACCTCGGCCAGCAGCCGGTCGCGCTCGTCGGCGAACCCCGCCACCTCGACGGCCGGCGTGACCCGCAGCGGATCGGCGTCCGCCGCGGCGAGATAACGCTCGACGTACCCGATGCCGACGCGAACCAGGAAGTCCGGCGGCGCGAACCCGTCGGCCACGGTGGCGCGCTGGGCCTCGATCACGGCGTCGAGGTACCCGCCGATGGCCGCCAGCCGGCTCAGGTAGCCGCGGGCCCGCTCCTCGTCCTCCGGCACCAGCGCCGACAGGTTCGTGATCAGGTACAGCGCGGGCGAGCTGAAGCCGTCGCTCACGGCGAACCCGGCCAGCCGCGAGTCGAGCGTGTCGACCACGCCGCGGGCGCGGGCGATCACCACGTCGCGGGTCACGGCGTCGGTGGCCGAAAGCCCGCTGCGGTCGATCGCCTCGGCGCGGTCCGCGAGATCGGCGAAGCGCGCGCGGAAATTCTCGGCTGCGGCGAGGCTGGGGTCGGCGAGCACACCGTGGTCGCCCGGCAGGCCGTACATCGTGCGCTCGATCGGCTCACGTTCGAACTCGAGCTCGAGCAGGTCCTCGGCCAGGCCCGCGACGGTGTCGCCGTGGCCCTCGACCCACGCGCCGACGACCGAGTCGAGCACCGACAGCGGGAGCGCACCGCCGGAGAGCACCACGTCGTGGAACGCCCGGACGTCGAAGCGGCTGCCGAGCCGGGTTTCGGCGGCGCGGCGGATCCGTTGGATCTCCAGGCGCCCCACCATGTACGCGAGCGCCTGGCCGGGGTAGCCGAGGTAGCGGTCCACCTCGGACTCGATCTCGAGCCGGCCCATCGGCGTGTACTCGACGAGGTAGTCGATCGCCTGCTGCCGCGTCCAGCCCAGCGCGTGCAGCCCGGTGTCGACGACGAGCCGCCCGGCGCGCATCGACTCCAGCGTGAGCATGCCGAGCAGCGACACGTCGTCGGAGTAGAGGCCCATCTCGTCGGCCAGGCGCTCGGTGTAGAGGCCCCAGCCCTCGACGTAGGCGTTGAAGTCGCCCAGCCGGCGCAGCAGCGGCAGCTCGGTCAGCCCGAGCGCCGTGCTCAGCTGGAAGTGGTGGCCCGGGATGGCCTCGTGGAACGCGGTGGCCTCGGCCGTGTGGCGGAAGCGCTCGGTGGCCTCGTAGGTGTTGGCGAAGTACGTGCCCGGGCGGGACCCGTCGGCCGCCGGCGGCATGAAGTACGCGGGCGGTGCGCCGGGCGCGGAGTCCTCCGGCACGGCCTCGACGGTCCACGGCTGCTCCGGGATGTGCCCGAACCACTTCGGCGACTCGGCGGCCGCGCGCTCGATGGCCGAACGCGCGGTGTCGAGCAGCTCCTCAGCGCTCGTCCAGCGCAGCTTCGGGTCAGTGCGCAGCCGCTCGAAGATCTCCGGCAGCTCGCGCGTGCCGAACACGCGCTCGCCCAGCGCCCGGTACTGCTCGGCCTGGCCCGCGATCACCTCCAGGCCCGTGTCGTGCAGTTCCTGCGGCGTGCGCGGCGTGGTCGTGTGCAGGCGCGCCAGGCGCGCGTAGATCTCGTCACCGCAGGGCAGCCACGAGACACCGGCCCGGTCATCGGGCCGGCCGTGCGGGAGCACCTCGGCCTCGAGGAAGTCGCGGTACTCCTTGAAACCCGGGCGCACGACGTCGCGCAACAGCTCCTCGCGCCGGGCCGCGAACGCGTCGTCGGGCGCGGGCTGGCGCAGCAGCGGGTCGCCCGCCGGCTCGGCGAGGTAGCGGTCCAGGTGCGCGATCGCACCCCTCACCAGCCGTTCGACCGGCACCAGCCCGGCCTCGATGCCCTCGCGGTGCCGGCGCGCGACGGACCGCAGGTAGTCCGGGATCTCGGCGAGCCGGCCGAGGTGCACGTCGGCGGTGCCCGGCAGCACGGGGACCATCGGCAGGGCGGACAGCAGCCCGGCCGCGGGCGCGACGAACAGGTCGGTCACGGTGAACTCGGCGAACCGGGTGTCGATGAAGTCGAGCTTGCCCTCGATGGAGTTGATCACGACCTCGCGCGTGACGCGGTCGGTGGCGTCGAGGTCGTCGGCCGGGACCGCCCGCGCCCGCTCCAGCAACCCCGCGAGCCGTCCGCGGTAAGCGGCTTCGGCGGCGGCGCTCGGATCGCCGAGCCCCGGCGCGTCGGGCTTGATGCCCAGGATCGCGGCGGAGAGCGGCTCGAAGCCGAACAGCTCGTCGACGAGCTCGTCGGCCAGATCGGTGACGACGGTCATGGGTGCGGACTCCCGGGGTTCGTGGTGCCATGCGCTGCCGACCCTAATGGAGACCGGGGCTCGGGGTGTCGTTCCGGCACGAGCGTCCCGTTCACACATGGTGAACGGCCGGATCGAACCGTTCCGGTCACGCGGCGCCGCGGCCGCTCCCGCGGTTTCGCGGTGACTCACCCACGCGGGGTCCGCGGACCGCGCGCCACCCACCGGACCGGGCGACGCGAGCGCGGGGCCGGCCCGCCGGGGTGGGCGCGGCCGGTAGCGTTCAACGGGTGGCCGTGACCGATCCCGTGGATGTTCGCCTGCTCGCCGCCCTCGCCGAGGCAGGGACGACGGCCGTGCACGACCTCGCGGCGAAGGTGGGCATGGATCCGCGCGAGGTCGCGTACCGGCTGGTCTCGTTGTCCGGCAGCGGATTGCCGCTGCTGGTCGGCGTGGAGAGCGATCCAGCGGGGCTGCGGGCGGCGATCGCGGGGGCGCCGGCTTCGTGGCAGGAGGCGCCGCCTTCGGGCGGGATGCCGGTCGTGGGGCCGGGCGGTCGCCCCGGTCCCCCGACGCAGCCGGGTGCGCCGCACGGCCCGCAGCCCGGTGTGCCGGCGGGGCAAGTGTTTCCGGCGGGGATGCCGCCGAGCGGGCCGATGCTCCAGGCGCAGCACGCGATGCCGGCGGGGCCCGGGCCGCAAGCCCGGACAGGGCTGCCCTCCGGACCGCCCCCGGGGGCGGGCTCGGCGCCAGGGCCGGCCGGACAACCGGTGCCCTCCGGTGGGGCTCCGTCCGTCCACGGTGGACCGTCCGGGACGGTGCGCGGCGTGCCTTCGGGACCGTATGGAGCGCCCTCGGGTCCGTACGGCGTGCCGTCCGGACAGTTCGCAGCGCAGCCCGGCCCGGCGCCGGACCCGGTGCTCAGCACGTGGGGCGTGCCGCAGACCGCGTCCTGGGCGCGCGGCGACGGGCAGCGCCGCGGTGGCCCGGCCGAGGGCAAGCACGGCCGGATCGGCGAGCCGCTCCCGGCGCAGGGCCTCGAAGGCGAGCAGCTCACCATCCAGCTGCTCGAGGTGCAGGACCCGGCCGATTTCCTCTTCGGCGCCGCCGGCTACCGGCTCGAAGAAGGCGAGCGGGCGGTCGTGGTGCACACCGAGATCACCAACCGCGGCGCCATCCCGTTCGCGTCGCTGCCCGACAACTACCTGGAGCTCGTCACGGCCGACGGCACGACCGTCGCCAAGGCGCCCGTGTCGCTGACTTCCCGGCCGCCGCACAAGATCGGCGTGCGGCCGGGCGAGACGCTCGGCGGCCACACCGTGTACGTCCTCCCGGAGGCGGTCCGCGTCGTCTCGGTGCGCTGGAGCCCGCGGCCCGAGCCGGACGAGCGGTCGCTGACCTGGACGGTCGAGGGCTAGTAGCTCTCCTCGCGCAGGACCTCGAGCGCGTGGGCCAGGTCGTCGGGGTACTCGGCTTCGAACTCGACCCAGCGGCCGTCGGCCGGGTGCGCGAAGCCGAGCGTGCGGGCGTGCAGCCACTGCCGGGAGAGGCCGAGGTGGCGGGCCAGCACCGGGTCGGCACCGTAGGTCAGGTCGCCGACGCACGGGTGCCGCAACGCGGAGAAGTGCACGCGGATCTGGTGCGTGCGGCCGGTCTCGAGCTTCACGTGCGCCAGCGACGCGGCCCGGAACGCCTCCACCACCTCGTAGTGCGTCACGCTCGGGCGCCCGCCGGCGACCACGGCGAACTTGTAGTCGTGGCGCGGGTGGCGGTCGATGGGTGCGTCGATGGTGCCGCGCATCGGGTCCGGGTGGCCCTGGACCACGGCGTGGTAGCCCTTGTCGACGGTGCGTTCCTTGAACGCCCGCTTGAGCACCGTGTACGCGTGCTCGCTCTTGGCCACGACCATCACACCCGTGGTGCCGGCGTCGAGGCGGTGCACCACACCCTGGCGCTCGGCCGCGCCGGACGTCGCGATGCGCAGGCCCGCCGCCGCGAGCCCGCCGACGACCGTCGGGCCGGTCCAGCCCGGGCTCGGGTGCACGGCGACACCCACCGGCTTCGAGATCACGACGATGTCGTCGTCGTCGTGGAGGATCTTCATACCCTCCACCGGCTCGGCCACGACCTGCACCGGCGCCGCCGGGTCGGGCAGCGTCACTTCGAGCAGGCCACCGGCGGCCAGGCGGTCGGACTTGCCCGCGGGCCTGCCGTCGAGCAGCACGTCGCCGGACTCGGCCAGCTCCGCCACCACGGTGCGCGAAAGGCCCAGCAGCTTGGCCAGCCCGGCGTCCACGCGCATGCCGTCGAGCCCGTCCGGGACGGGCAGCATCCGGGCGCTCACGCAGCTTCCCCGGCCTTCTTCTTGCTCCGGGTCGTGGTGCCGTCGTAGTCCCTGCCCAGCAGCGAGAGCAGGACGATGAGCGCACCGCCGACGCAGATCGCGGAGTCGGCGATGTTGAAGATCGCGAAGCCCTCGCCGTTGGGCGCGAAGGCGGAGATGAAGTCGATGACGTGGCCGCGCAGCGGGCCGGGCGCGCGGAAGATGCGGTCGGTGAGGTTGCCGAGCGCGCCGGCGAGCACGAGGCCCAGGCCGATCGCCCAGCCGACGGACCGCAGCCGGCGGGAAAGCCACACGATGGCGACCACCACGGCCGCCGCGATCAGCGCGAGCACCCATGTCATGCCGGTGGCCATGGAGAACGCGGCGCCGGCGTTGCGGATCACCTGCAGGTAGATGAGGCCGCCGAGGATGCGCACCGG
The DNA here is from genome assembly GCF_016889705.1 of Amycolatopsis sp. FDAARGOS 1241. NCBI lineage: Bacteria > Bacillati > Actinomycetota > Actinomycetes > Pseudonocardiales > Pseudonocardiaceae > Amycolatopsis > Amycolatopsis sp. FDAARGOS 1241. The sequence continues at coordinate 2,779,091 of NZ_CP069526.1, read as the reverse complement.
CTCCTTGCCCTCGAGATTGGCCGCCACGAGGTTCTTCGACACGAGGTCGATCACCCAGATCACGACCGCGACCGCGAACACCAGCCCGACCCGGCGCTTCGGCAGCAGCGGCGCCGACTCGCCCGCCTGCTCGAGCGGGGTTTCGGCCGGGGTCGCGTCACCGGCCGCCGCCGGTTCGGGTGCTTCGGCGGGCTGGGTGGCGGCCTCGGACAGGCCGGGTTCGGACGAGGAGGGCTCGGTGCTCACGGCTCCATTGTCCACGTCCCGGCGACCGGCACTCTCCCCGACGCCCGTTCACGCACTCCACGAGTGCCGGGGCGTGCCGACCAGTGCGGACTCAGGCGCAGAAGGGCGGCAGCTCGCGCGGGTCGCCGACCGGCGCCCACCGGCCGTCGACCTTGGCGTACTCCCAGCGCGGGCCGCGCGCGACGAGCTGGCGCAGCGCCAGCACGAGCCGGTCGACGTGCTCCTCGGTGCTGCCGAGGCCGAGGCTCACGCGCACCGCCTGCTGCCCTTCGCGCCCGGTCGTGCCGATGAGGCGCTTGGTGGCGACGTGGGCGCAGAACGCGCCGTCGCGCACGCCGATGCCGTACTCGGCCGAGAGCACCGCGGCGAGCCAGCCGGGTTCGAAGCCATCGACGACGAAGCTCACCGTGCCCACGCGGTCCACCGGGGCGTCGAACAGGCGCAGCTCGGCACAGCCGGGGATGCCGGCCAGGCCCTTGAGCAGCCGCTCCAGCAGCGCCGCCTCGTGCTCACCCACCGCGGCCCAGTTCGCCGCCAGCTGCTCGCACGCGACGCCGAGCGCGTACACCCCGACGGTGTTGGGCGAGCCGGCCTCGTGCCGCTCCGCGCCGGTGTTCCACACGACGGCGTCTTCGGTCACGAGCTTCGTCGCACCGCCGCCGGCCAGGTACGGCTCCGCCGCGCGCAGCCAGTCGCCGCGGCCGATCAGCGCGCCGGCTCCGAAGGGTGCGTACAACTTGTGGCCCGAGAGCGCCACGTAGTCCACGTCGAGCTCCCGCAGGGAAACACGGCGGTGCGGGGCGAGCTGCGCGGCGTCCAGCGCCACCCGGGCACCGTGCTTCCGGGCCACGGCGGCGATCTCGGCCACCGGCAGCAGCTCACCGGTCACGTTGGACGCTCCGGCCACGACCACGAGCCGCGGGCCCTCCGGGCACGCCGCGAGCGCTTCGTCCACAACGGACACCGCGGCGAGGCGCGTGCGCGGCAGGCTCACGCGGTGCACGTTCGGACCGCGCCACGGCAACAGCGCGGCGTGGTGCTCGGTGTCGAAGACGACGACGGAAGTCTTGCGCGGCAACGACCGCGCCAGCAGGTTGAAGGAATCCGTGGTGTTGCGGGTGAACACCACTGTGTCGGTGCCGCGGGCGTCGACGAACCGGCTCAGGATGTCGCGCGTGCGCTCGTAAAGCCGCGTCGAGACCTGCGAAGCGAACCCCGCGCCGCGGTGCACGCTGGCGTACCACGGCAGGAACTCGTCGACGGCCGTGCGCACCGCGTCGAGACACGGCGCGCTCGCCGCGTGGTCGAGGTTGGCGTACCCGATCTCGTCCCCGGTCACCAGCGGCACCCGCAGCGCGGCACCGGCGACCGCGGGGATCCCTTGCGCACCAACGGTTTCGGTGGATTCAGCGGTGCGATCGAGGGCGAGAGTCATGACGGTGCCTCCTCGGCGTTCCGGGGACCCCCGGCGAGGGGCCCGCGCTTGCCCGTCGCGCTGCGCGACCGGCCTGGTCCTCACCCGGGGCACCCCACCGCGGTAGGAGGGTTGCCGGCCAGCTAGCCGGGGCTTGACGCTGGCACTCATGACCTGACTCAGAAGGTAACCGAACGAAGCGGCGGGACGCCAGAGGTGTCCGGTGAGCTGAGACGGCGCTCACACGGAGACGATCACCGCCGCACCGCGCGGAAGGCCTCCGTCTGCTCGCGGATCGCGCGCTCCGTCGGGAGCCGTTCGATCGAGGAAGCGCCGAAGAAGCCGACCACCCCGTCGGTGTGGTCGAGCACGTACTGGGCGTCCGCGGGTTCGGCGATCGGGCCGCCGTGGCACAGCACGAGCACGTCGGGATTCACCCGCTTGGCGGCGTCGTGCATCTCCTGCACGCGGGCGGCGGCCTCGTCGAGCGACACGGCGGTGCGCGCGCCGATCGTGCCGCTCGTGGTCAGCCCGAGGTGCGGCACGAGCACGTCCGCGCCCGCGCGGGTCATGTCCTCGGCCTGCCCCGGGTCGAACACGTAGGGCGCGGTCAGCAAGTCGCGTTCGCGGGCGAGCGCGACGAGGTCGACTTCCAGGCCGTACCCCATGCCGGTCTCCTCGAGGTTCTGCCGGAAGACGCCGTCGATCAGGCCCACCGTAGGGAAGTTCTGCACCCCGGCGAACCCCAGGCGCTTCAGCTCGTGGAGGAACGGGCCCATGAGCCGGAACGGATCGGTGCCGTTGACACCGGCCAGCACCGGCGTGTCCCGCACGACGGGGAGCACCTCGCGCGCCATGTCGACCACGATGCCGTTGGCGTCGCCGTAGGCCAGCAGCCCCGCGAGTGAACCGCGCCCGGCCATGCGGTAGCGCCCGGAGTTGTAGATGATCAGCAGATCGATGCCGCCGGCCTCGGCCGCCTTGGCGGACAGGCCGGTGCCCGCGCCGCCACCGATCACCGGTCGTCCTCCGGCCACCGCGGCGGTGAGCCGGGCCAGCGCCTCCGCGCGGTCCACGTCAGGACTTCCTCTCGCCGATGAGCCGGTGCAGCTCGCGCGCTGCGGCCGCCCCGAACCCGGGGTCGTTGATGGCCTCTTCGCGCCGCTGCACGGAAACCGCGGACCCGGCGAGCTCTTCGGTCAGGCCGGTGAACAGCGCGGCGTCGGCGGCCGGGTCGTGGAACGGCCCGCCGGGAACGTCCACTGCGGACACTCCGCCGAGAGGCAGGAGCACCGACACCGGTCCGCGAGCGGCCCGGAGTTTGCGCCCGAGCAGCGTGCCCAGCTGCGCGGTCTCCTCGGGCGTCGTGCGCATGAGCGTGACAGTCGGGTTGTGCACCAACAGGTTCCGCTCAGCGAACCGCTCCGGGACGGTGTCGGCCGGCCCGAAGTTGACCATGTCGAGCGCCCCCACGCTGACCACTTGCGGAACGCCCGCGCGCCCTGCGGCCTCGAGTCGGTGCGGGCCGGCGGACAGCACGCCGCCGACGAGCTCGTCGGCCAGCTCCGTGGTGGTCAGGTCGAGCACACCGGCGACGAGGCCGTCGGTCACGAGCTTCTCCATCGCCCGCCCGCCGGAGCCGGTCGCGTGGAACACGAGCACCTCATAACCCAGCCCCGCCAGCTCGGCGCGGGCTTCGTCGGCCGCGGGGGTGGTGACGCCGAACATCGTCACCGCGACCACCGGCCGCTCCGGCACCGGAACGCCTTCGTCGCGGCGGCGCGCCATGGCGGCGATCGCGGCCACCGCGTTGCCGAACACTGTCGTCGACACGGCGTTGAGACCCGCGATGTCGACCACGGAGTACATCAGCGTCACGTCGGTTTCACCCACGTACGGGCGCACGTCGCCGGACGCCATCGTCGACACGAGCAGCTTCGGCACGCCCACCGGCAGCTCCCGCATCACCGCCGCGGCGATCGACGAGCCACCGGAGCCGCCGACCGCGAGCACGCCGTCGACCCGCCCCTCGTCGAACAGCCGCCGCACGACCACCGCCGCGCCACGCGCCATCGTCTCCACGGCCCGGCCCCGGTCGCCGCGCAGCGACTCCAGTTTCGCCCCGGCGGCGCGCGCGACCTCCTCGGCAGGCACGTCCGCACCCTCGGAACCCGAGGACCCGGCGTCGACCAGCAGCGTGTGCACGCCGTCGACCTCGAGCCGGGTGCGGAGCCAGTCGTATTCGGCGCGTTTCGTGTCGAGGGTGCCGACGAGGCAGACCGTGGCCATGCCGGCCATGGTGGCCCAGCCGGGCCCGCAACCGATGGGCCGCTTCCGCCGAAGTGGTCCAAACTGGCAGGTGGAGGTGGTCCACGTGCACCGGGTCGCGGCGGCGGAACTGGCCCGGCTGCTCGGCGCGTGGCGCGGCTGCGGCCCGACGCTGCCGGCCGCGCTCGCCACCACGCTGGCCGAGCTGGTCGACTCCGCCGTGCTGCCGGAAGCCGCAGTGCTGCCCGCGCAACGGCCGCTCGCCCGTGCGCTCGGCGTGGCGCGCGGCACCGTGACCACGGCGTACGAGCAGCTCGCCGCGGGCGGTCGGCTCACGGCCGAGCCCGGCTCGGGCTCGCGCGTCCGGCGCCGGCAGCCCGGTGGCCCGGGCGTGGCGGGCGGGCGGCTGGTGTCGTTCACCGGCGCCGAACCCGCCCCGGCGGACCTGTCCAGCGGGGCCCTCCCCGGGACCGGTCTGACGGCCGGCGCACTCGCCGCGCTCGGCCCCGCCGACCTCGAGCCCTACCTCGGCACCGACGGCTACTTCCCCGCCGGCATCCCGCGGCTGCGCGCCATGATCGCGCGGCTGCTCACCGACGACGGCGTGCCCACCACCCCGGAGCAGGTCCTCGTGACCGCCGGCGCCCAGCAGGCCGTCTGGCTCGTAGCGCACACACTGGTCACGCCCGGCGACCTCGTCGTGGTCGAAGAGCCGAGCTACCGGGGTGCGCTCGAGGCGTTCGCGGGCGCCGGCACGCGCCTGCGGGGCATCCGCTGGACGGCGGACGGGATCGACCACGGCCACCTGCGGGCGGCACTGCGCCGCTCCCCCGCGCTGCTCTACTGCCAGCCGTCGGTGCACAACCCGACCGGCGAGCGGATGCCCGCCGCCGCCAGGGCCGAGCTCGCGAAGCTGGTGACCGCCGCCGGGCTGCGCACGGTCGAGGACCGCAGCAGCGCCGACCTGGTGTTCAGCGGCCCGGTTCCGGCGCCGGGGCTGGCCGCGCACGTGCCACCGGAGCTGCTGGTGAGCATCGGCACCGCGTCGAAGCTGTTCTGGGGCGGGCTGCGCATCGGCTGGCTTCGCGCGGACGCGCCGACGATCACGCGGCTCACCGAGGCGCGCAAGGCGATCGACCTCGGCTGCTCGGTCGTCGACCAGCTCGTCGCGGCGGGGCTGCTGCGCAAGATCACGCAAGCCCGGGCAGCACGCCGCACACTGCTCACGGATCGACTGGGGTCCACTGTGGACGTACTCGGCCGGCTGTTCCCGCGCTGGCGCTGGACGCGGCCGGCCGGGGGCACCGGGCTGTGGGCCGACACCGGCGAGGACGCCGTGCGACTGGCGCAGCGCGCCCTCGCCGCGGGCGTGAAACTGGCGCCCGGGCCCGCGTTCTCCGCCTACGACGGCTTCCGGACCCACCTGCGGCTACCGCTGTGGCACCCGCCGGAGAAGCTCGAACCTGTCCTCGCCGCCCTGCGGTGACCCGGTTGCGTCACCGCCCCAGCTCACCGCGCCAGCGCGCGAGGCGCCCGGCCCGGTCGACGGCGCGGATCCGCCGCTCGGTCGCTTCGCGCACCCCGGCCGTGGTCACCACGAGCAGCTGGTCGTCCTCCTGCAGGCGGCTGGTCTTCTGCGGCGTGAACCCGAGGCCGCCGCGGACCACGAGGCTCACCGTCGCGCCGGCGGGCAAGCGGAGCTCGGACACGTAGACGCCGTGCAGCTTCGAACCCTTCTGGATGCGCACCTGCAGCAGCTCGGCGCCGAGCTCGTCCAGTGGCGCGGCGTCGACCTCGATCTCGTGCGCTTCGGAGGGCTTCGCAAGACCCAGCAGCCGCGCGAACGGCCCGAGCGTGGCACCTTGCAGCAGCGTCAGCACGATGACCAGCACGAACACGGCGTCGACCAGCCGCTCCGCCCCCGGCACGCCTTGCGACAGCGGGATCAGCGCCAGCACGATCGGCACCGCCCCGCGCAGCCCGGCCCACGACAGGAACGTCTGCTCCCGCCACGGCAGCCGGAACGGCAGCAGTGAGAGGACCACGGACAGCGGGCGGGCGAGCAGCAGCACCACCGCGCCCGCGACGAGCCCGGGGACGAGCGCCTCGAGGATCCGGCCGGGCGACGCGTAGAGCCCGAGCAGCACGAAGAGCCCGATCTGCGCGAGCCAGCCGAGCCCCTCGGCGAACGAGAGCGTGTCGGAGCGGTGCGGCAGCCGCGAGTTGCCCAGCACCAGCCCGGCGACGTAGGTGGCCATCAGGCCGGACGCGTGCGCCAGCTGGCCGCAGGAGTACGCGAGGATGCACACGGCCACCGTCGCGAGCGGGTACAGCCCCGTGGCCGGCAACGCCGCCCGGCGCAGCGCCATCGCGCCCAGCCACCCGAACAGCAAACCCAGTGCGAGGCCCGCGGCGAGTTCGTAAACGACCAACAGCGGCAGGGTCCAGTCCAATGTGGCGACCGACGCGAGTGCGACCACCGCGATGTACGCGGGCGCGTCGTTGAGCCCGGACTCCAGCTCCAGTGCACCGGCGAGCTTCGGCCGCACCACGACCGTGCGCAACACCGAGAACACCGCCGCCGCGTCGGTCGACGCGAGCACGGCGCCCCACAGCAGTCCGATCCGCCAATCGAGGCCGAGCAGCCAATGCAGCGCCGTGCCGGTGACCACGATGCTCACGATCACGCCCACTGTGGACAGCAGGATTCCGGGGCCCAGCGCGGGTTTCACGGCGGCCCAGCGCGTGGTGAGCCCGCCTTCGGTGAGGATCATGACGAGCGCGGCGAGCCCGAGCGCCTGCGTCAGGCTCGAGTTGTCGAAGCGGATCCCGATGCCCGATTCGCCGAGCGCCACGCCGATGCCGAGGTACAGCAGCAGCGACGGGAGGCCGAGGCGGGTCGACACGCGCACGGCGAGCACCGACGCGAGCAGCACGACACCGCCCACGCCGAGCACCACCGGAAGCTGGTCCATGTCCGCCCCCTCCCGGTCGCCGTGGGCTTCCAGGATAGAGAGGCGGACTTCGTCACTCGTCCGTGTACCACCGGACAACCCGGACGAAGTGGTGTGTTAGGACACTCATCCGGCACCGAGCGTCGCGAGATCGACACCGAGCGCGGCGAACGGCTCGCCGGCCGCGGGCCGCAGGCGCACCGCGCGCTGGCGATCACGTGTGACCCAGCCCGCGTCGACGGCCCGCGCCAGGATCGCCGCGGGCACCGCGCCCGCGAGGTGATCGCGCCGCTCCGTCCAATCCAGACAGTCGCGCAACAGCGGCCGCCGGCTGCGCACGGGCACGTCGACACCGAGCCCTTCGAGCACCTCACGCCCCGCCGCCGTCAGCGTCAACCCGTCCGCGGTGTCCACGATGCCGTTCGCGATCAAGCCCTCGCGCAACGCGACGCCGACGGTCCCGGCCAGGTGGTCGTAGCAGCTGCGGGCGAAGCTCAGCCGCTGCGTCCGCAGCGATGCCTTCAGCCCCACCGGCTCGCGGTGCTCGGCGTGCTGCGCCAGGTGCTCGATCAGTTCGGCCACCCGCGGGTCGGCGATGCGGACGTAGGCGTGGCGGCCCTGCTTCACACGCGCGACGAACCCCGCTTCGTGCAGCTTCGTGACGTGCTCGCTCGCCGTGGACACGGCGATCCGCGCCGCCGCGGCCAGTTCGCCGATCGTCCACGCGCGCCCGTCGAGCAGCGCCAGGCACATCGTCGCCCGGCTCGGCTCGGCGAGCACCGCGGCCACCTCGGCCAGCGCGACGGTTTCCATACCCCCACCGTAGGAGCCCGATGCTTCGGCCGCCGCCGAAGCGCTACTTCACCTCGGACAGGAACTTGGCGCCCAGCGTGACGGCCGGACCGGAGTCGTTGCTGTCCTCCAGGAACACCGAGAACGCGACGTCACCGCGGTAGCCGACGAACCAGCCGTGGGCCTCGGCCCCGCTGCCGAACTGCGCCGTGCCGGTCTTGCCGTAGACGGTGCCGGATCGCGCGAGGCCGGTCGCGGTGCCGCCGGTGACGACCTCGCGCATCATCGTGCGCAGCGAAGCCAGCACGCTCGCGGACGGCGCGCGGTAACCGTCGTTCACCGTGGTCTCGGTGCCGTCGGAGCCCTGCCACAGCTTCGGGGTCACGGCCTTGCCGGCAGCCACCGTCGCGGCCATCAGCGCTTCGCCGAACGGGCTGACCTGCACGGTGCCCTGGCCGATGCCGTCCTCGACCTGCTCGTCACCGCCGCTCGCGGCGACGACCTTGCCCATCTCGGTGGTCAGGCCGGGGATGTCGAAGTCGGCATTGAGCCCGTACTGGCTCGCGGCTTTCTCCAGCGCATCGGGCGGCAGCTGCGAAGCGAGCTGGCCGAACGTCGTGTTGCACGACTTCGCGAACGCCCGGTGCACGGTCGTCGTGCCGAGGTCGAAGCCCTCGTTGGAAATGGTCCGCGTGCCGATCCGCGCCGTGAGCGGGCACGCCACCTGCGAGTCCTTAGTGACGACACCGGCTTCGAGCGCGGCCGTCGCCGTGGCGATCTTGAACGTCGAGCCCGGCGCGTACAGGCCGTTCAGCGCGGTGGGGCTCGTCCCCGCCGCGGCGTTCTGGGCGACTGCGAGCAGCCCGCCCGTGGACGGCTGGATGGCCACGATCACGGCCTTGCCCTTGTACGTGTCCACGGCGAACTGCGCCGCCCCTTGCACGGCGGTGCTCAGCGTCGACTTCACCGGCGGCTGCCCGGTGTCGACCTTGCCGAAGACCGTCTCGAGCACCTTGCCCGACGAGTCGACCCGTTGCACCGCGAAGGCGTCGGACGCCGACGAGGTGACCTCGGCGGTCAGCGCGGAGGCCAGCAGCGGGAACTTCGAGCCGGGCACCACGTTCACCCCGCCCGGACCGGTCATGACCAGCGCCTTGCCCTCGCGATCGACGACGGCGGGCTGGTCGGCCGCGGCGGTCGAGATCACGAGCCGCTGCCCGGCCTGCAATTTCGGGTACAGCACGGCGGGCGTCCAGTGCACACGCCAGTCGACACCGGCTTTGACGACGTCGAACGCGCCGCTGTAGGACCACACGTGACCAGGACCGAGATCCCACGTGAGCGTGTAGCTCGCGGTCGTCTTCGCCGCGCCCGCGGCCACGGGATCGACCTTGTCGACCTTGGCCTGCACGTCGTGCGGCTTGAGCGTGTACCACGCGTCGCGCAGCGCCGGGGCCGCCGCGTGCGGGTCGTCGGTCAGCAGGCCGGCGTCGTCGGTCTGGTTGCCGGCGAAGTCCTTGAGGTAGAGCTGCGCGGCCGAGGTCGGATCGGGTGCGACCGGTCCCGCCGCGGCCGCCGCGGAATCGGACGGCTGCGCCGCCGCCTCGGGTGCCGGCGAACCGCCGGTCAGGATCACGACCGCTGCCACGACGATCGCGACGATCGCGACCGCGCCGCCGATCAGGACGGCTCTCTTACCGGCAGGACTCACCGCGTATCTCCCCCAGACCGTGCGACGTGCGCGCACCCGGCCCAGCTTGCCCATCGCTGACGGACAAGGGGTGTTACAGGTGAGAAAGCAGCCTTCCCGACGCCGATTCGTGATCAACGCCGGGAAGGCCGGTTCGTCAGGCCTTCTCGACCGCCACGCGGACCTTGACGCCCTCGCCGACGGTGCCTTCGAACCCGTCGGGCGCGTCGCCGTAGGTCACCGAGGTGGCCAGCGTCTCCGAGGCCACGAACTCCTCGAACTTCTCCACCGCGGCCACGACGCCCTCCGGCGCGTCGATCGTGAGCACGATCCGGTCCGACACGTCGAGGCCGGCTTCGCGGCGGGCCTGCTGCACCACGCGCACGAGATCGCGCGCCACCCCCTCGTCGGCCAGCTCGGCGGTGACCTCGGTGTCGAGCTGCACGAGCCCCGTGCCGCCCGGCAGCTCGGCCGCCGCACCGCCGCCCTTGGCCACCAGGCGCCGCTCGTACTCACTCTCGAGCAGCTCGACCCCGGCCGCCACGACGGCGCCGGACTCGTTCGTCGTCCAGTCGCCGGCCTTGACGGCCTTGATCACCTGCTGCACGGCCTTGCCGAGCCGCGGCCCGGCCGCCCGCGCGTTCACGGCGACCTCGAACGAGCCGTGCGCCGCGACATCGGTGGTCAGCTCCACCGACTTGACGTTCACCTCGTCCCGCAGGATGTCGGTGAACTCGCGCAGTGCCTCCACGTCCTCCGCCGCGACCAGCAGCTTCTGCAGCGGCAGCCGCACGCGCAGCTTGTTGGCCTTGCGCAGCGACAGCGCCGTCGACGCCACCTGCCGCACGCGGTCCATCGCCGTGACCAGCGCGGCGTCGGCCGGCAGGTCGAGCGTGCTCGGCCAGTCGGTCAGGTGCACCGAACGGCCGCCGGTGAGGCCGCGCCACACCGTCTCCGTGGTGAGCGGCAGCAAGGGCGCGACGACCCGGCAGGTCACCTCGAGCACCGTGTGCAGGGTGTCGATGGCGTCCCGGTCACCCGCCCAGAACCGGTCGCGCGAGCGGCGCACGTACCAGTTCGTGAGGACCTCGAGGAAATCGCGCACGGTCTGGCACGCGCCGGCGATGTCGTAGTTGTCCAGCGCGTACTCGACATCGGTGACGAGCTCGTGGGTCTTCGCGAGCACGTACCGGTCGAGCAGGTGCGTCGAGTCCGTGCGCCACCGGCCGTCCACGCCCTCGGCGTTCGCGTACAGCGCGAGGAAGTAGTACGAGTTCCACAGCGGCAGCACAGCCTGGCGCACCGCGTCGCGAATGCCGCGGTCGGTGACGACGAGGTTGCCGCCGCGCAGGATCGGGCTCGCCATGAGGTACCACCGCATGGCGTCGGACCCGTCGCGCTCGAACACCTCGTTGACGTCCGGGTAGTTCCGCAGCGACTTCGACATCTTCTGCCCGTCGGAGCCGAGCACGATGCCGTGGCTGATGCAGGTGCGGAACGCCGGCCGGTCGAACAGCGCCGTCGCGAGCACGTGCAGCAGGTAGAACCAGCCGCGCGTCTGCCCGATGTACTCCACGATGAAGTCACTCGGGTAGTGGTGCTCGAACCACTCGCGGTTCTCGAACGGATAGTGCACCTGGGCGTAGGGCATCGAGCCCGAGTCGAACCACACGTCGAGCACGTCCTCGACGCGGCGCATGACCGAGTTCCCGGTCGGGTCGTCCGGGTTCGGCCGGGTCAGCTCGTCGATGTACGGGCGGTGCAGGTTGTCCAGCCGCACACCGAAGTCGCGCTCCAGCTCGTCGAGCGAGCCGTAGACGTCGGTGCGCGGGTAGGCCGGGTCGTCCGACTGCCACACCGGGATCGGCGAGCCCCAGTACCGGTTGCGGGAGACCGACCAGTCGCGGGCGTTCTCCAGCCACTTGCCGAACTGGCCGTCCTTGACGTTGTCCGGGTACCAGGTGATCTGCTGGTTGAGCTCGACCATGCGGTCCTTGAACTGCGTCACCGCGACGAACCACGACGACACCGCGCGGTAGATCAGCGGGTTGCGGCAGCGCCAGCAGTGCGGGTACGGGTGCTCGTAGGTCTCGTGGCGCAGCAGGACCGCGCCCTGCTGTGCCGCGGAACCCGTGCCGTTCTTGAGGTCGCGGACGATGTGCGGGTTGGCCTCGAACACCTGCTGGCCCTCGTAGTCGGGCACGGTCGCGTCGAACCGCCCGCGCGCGTCGACCGGCGTGGCCGGCGTGATGCCCGCCGCGTCGGTGACGACCTTGTCCTCCTCACCGTAGGCGGGCGCGATGTGGACCACGCCGGTGCCGTCTTCGGTGGTGACGTAGTCGGCCGACAGGATCCGGTGCGCGTTCTCGCGGCCGAGGAAGTACGGGAACGGTGGGGCGTAACGGTTCCCGAGCAGCTGCTCGCCGGTGTAGTGCGCGACGACGGCCGGCTCCTCGCCGAGCTCACGCGCGTAAGCCGCGACCCGGTCCTGCGCGAGCAGGAACCGCTTGCCGGGGAAGTTCTCGCTCTCCACCACGACGTAGCGCACCTCCGGGTGCACGGCGGTGGCGAGGTTCGACGGCAGCGTCCACGGCGTCGTCGTCCAGATGAGCAGATACGTGCCGTCGAGCTCGTTCCCGTTGCCCTCCAGGCGGAAGCCGACGGTCACGGCCGGGTCCTGGCGCGTGCGGTAGACGTCGTCGTCCATCCGCAGCTCGTGGTTGGACAGCGGCGTCTCGTCGCGCCAGCAGTAGGGCAGCACGCGGTAGCCCTCGTACACGAGGCCCTTGTCCCACAGCTGCTTGAACGCCCAGATGACCGACTCCATGTAGGACAGGTCGAGCGTCTTGTAGTCGTGGTCGAAGTCGACCCAGCGCGCCTGCCGGGTGACGTACTCCTCCCACTCCTTGGTGTAGCGCAGCACGGACTCGCGGGAGGCCTCGTTGAACTTGGCGACCCCCATCGCCTCGATCTCTTGCTTCTCCGTGATGCCGAGCTGGCGCATCGCCTCGAGCTCGGCGGGCAGGCCATGGGTGTCCCACCCGAACCGGCGGTCGACGTGCTTGCCCTTCAGCGTCTGGTAGCGCGGGACGATGTCCTTCACGTACCCCGTGAGCAGGTGCCCGTAGTGCGGCAGGCCGTTGGCGAACGGCGGGCCGTCGTAGAACACGTACTCGTTGTCGCCGTTCTCGCCGGCCGGGCGCGCGTCGATCGAGGCCTGGAACGTCCGGTCGGTCTCCCAGTACTCGAGGACGCGCTGCTCCAGCGCGGGGAACGACGGCTGGGCCGGGACGGTGCCGTCTCCGTCCAGCTGGGCCTGGGGGTACATCGGGGTGCGCTCCTTGCGTTCGTCGCTCGCGTACGGACGACCGGCGCTTGCCGGTCACCCACACGGGGACGAGACGCTCGCGCGTCACGCGGTACCACCCCGCTTGCCCGGCGTGGTTCCCTGCCAGGCCACTCGTTCGTCGGCTGTGACGGGCCGTCCCGTCCGGTTCTACTGGGGGCGCACGCGCCCCGTTCTTCCGGAGGCTCCCCGGTGATGGCCGGATCGACACCTTGCTGGTACCAGATTAGCCGGGGTGCGCAAGCGAGGTTCCGGGTGCCCCGGCCTCAGGTCGTGCGAACGGCGAGCACGGCCGCCGCGAGCCACAGCGCGCCGGCGGCCGCGCCGAGCAGGTGCAGCCCGTGGACGAACGTGCCGGCGTGCGCCGGATCCCCTGCCACAGCACCGAAAACGGCGACCCCGAGCGCGCCCGCGGCCTGGCGCGCCGCGTTGTTCACGCCGCCGGCGATGCCCGCGCGTTCCGCCGGTACCCCGTCGACGGCAGCGGTGACGACGGCGGCGGTGAGCAACCCCAGGCCGGCGCCGAGGCCGAGCAGGGCCGGCAGGACAGTGGCGTAACCCGTGGTGCCGGCGCGCAGGAGAGCGAACAGGCCCACCGCCCCGAGGAGGAGCCCGGCGACGATGGGCGGGCGCGTGCCGAACTTCGCGGCGAGCCGACCGCTGAGGGGACCGAGCAGGGCCGGCGTCAGGAACAGCGGGAGCATCGCGAGCCCCGCGACCGGTGGCGGGAAGTTCAGCACGCGCTGCAGGTACAGAGTGAAGACCAGGATCGAGCCGAGGCCGGCGAAGTTCATCGCCGCGGAGATCGCATTGGCTCCGGCAGTCCGGCGCGAACGCAGGAGGCCCAGCGGCAGCATCGGGTCTGCCGACCGGTGTTCGATCAGGACGAACGCCGCGGCGGCGAGGACGGCCGGGATGACGGCCACGGGTTGCCGGCCGATGACGGCGTAGACGCCGGAGCCGAGGCCGAGCGCGGCCGTCGCGGCGCCGGGAAGATCCACGCACCCCGGTTTGCGGACGCCGGGCGCGACCAGCTTCCGGATGGCGATCGTCGCCGCAGCGACGATCGGCGCGTTGATCAGGAACACCGGCCGCCACCCGGCGACGGCGACGAGCGCGCCGCCCAGCAACGGCCCGGCGGGCAGCGCCAGCGCTGACACCCCGGCCCAGATCCCGAGGGCCCGGGCGCGCGTACGGCGGTCGGGACACTCCCGGTTGATCACGGCGAGCGTGCCGGGCAGCAGCAGCGCCGCGCCGACGCCCTGCACGGCACGGGCGGCGACCAGCCACGGAGCCGACTGCGCGAGCCCGCACGCAGCGGAGGCGGCGCCGAACACCGCGAACCCGGTGAGCACCACGCCGCGGTGCCCGAGGACGTCGCCGAGCGCGCCGCCCGTGAGCAGCAGCGCGGCGAGGACTACGGAGTAGCCGTCGACGACCCACTGCAACGCGCCGACTCCGGCGTGCAGGTGCTCGCCGAGCGCGGGCAGGGCCACGGTGACGACGGTGACGTCGAGCTGCACCAGGAACATCCCGGTGCACAGGGTGATCAGCAGAGCCGGTCGCATGTCCGCCAGTGGACCTCGCGGACGCTTCCGTCGCGGTGGAAGTGTGCCGGGTGCACCCTGGGAACATGGCGACCGGAGGAGACGTCGACATCGCCCGCACCGCGGCCCTGTTCGCGGACCCGGCGCGCGTGCGGGTGCTGCTCGCGCTGGGTGACGGGCGGGCGCTGGCGGCGTCCGTGCTGGCCGGGGAGGCGGGGCTGTCGGCGCAGGGCGTGAGCGCGCACCTGGCCAAGCTGCTGGCCGCGGGACTCGTGACCGCCGAACGCTCCGGGCGGCACCGCTTCTACCGCCTGACGGGCGCGGCGCCGGAACTGCTGGAGACGCTGGCCCGGTTCTCCCCCGCGCGGCCGGTGCGGTCCCTGCGGGAGGGCACCCGCGCGCAGGCGCTGCGCTCGGCGCGGACGTGCTACGACCACGTCGCGGGGCAGCTCGGCGTGGCGATCACGGCGGCGCTCGTGGTGCGGCACGCACTGGTCACTGTGGACGGTGACCCGACGACGGCGCGGCGCCCGGGTGACGCGCTTTCCGCGCAGCTGCCCGATCACCCGTACGCGCTGGGGCCGGCGGCTTCGGAGGTCTTCGGCGAACTGGGCGTGGACGTTTCCGCGGCTTCTTCGGCGCGGCGCCCGCTGCTGCGCTTCTGCTTGGACTGGAGCGAGCAGCGCCACCACCTGGCGGGTGCGCTCGGAGCGGCCGTGCTGGGGCGGCTGCTCGACGCCGGCTGGCTCCGCCGCCGCACGGACGCCCACCGCGCGGTGCGGCTGACGCCGTCGGGGCGCTCGGTGCTGGGCGACGTGCTGGGGA
Organism: Amycolatopsis sp. FDAARGOS 1241; assembly: GCF_016889705.1. Taxonomy (NCBI): domain Bacteria; kingdom Bacillati; phylum Actinomycetota; class Actinomycetes; order Pseudonocardiales; family Pseudonocardiaceae; genus Amycolatopsis; species Amycolatopsis sp. FDAARGOS 1241. Next base: position 2,764,009 of record NZ_CP069526.1, on the reverse strand, counting down.
TCTAACGCCTGCGGTGGGCTCGGGCGAGCACGGCGTCGGGGCCGCAGCGGCCGCACGGCGTGAACCCGAGCTGGCGCGCCTCGCCGACGCCGAGGGGAATCGCGTCGCGACCGGAGAGCCACGGACAGTCGACCAGGTGGTAACGCGGGTACTCGTCCACCACGACGACCTCGACCCCGAGCTCCTTGACGACCGCGAGGTCGTCCGCGCTCGTCTCCTCCTCGGCCGGCGGGACATCGCGGCCGGGGTCGGCCGTCTCCTCGGCTGCTGCGGTTTCGGCGGCCGGTTCTGTGGTGGTTTGGGCCGCTGTTGCAGGTTCGGCGGTCGCGGCTTCGGCCTGCTCCGATGCCGGTTCAGCCTGTGGCTCCGGCTCGCCGGCCGGCTCGGGGAGGTCGGCCGGGGCACCGAGCTGCCCGGTCGAGGGCAGCAGGGCGGTCTGCTCGCCGTCACCGCCCTTGACGTCCTTCTTCTCCGCGTTCTCCTTTTCCGCGCTCTCCTCGGCGGCCGGCTTCGTGGGCGCGGGCTCCGGGCGGTTGCGCCTGCGCAGCCAGTCGGCGAGCAGCAGCAACCCGGCCAGCACCGACAGGCCGATCGACACCCAGGCCCAGAGCGAGCCGGCGGTGATGAGCGCCGTGACGAGCAGCGCGAGCGCCGCCAGCACCAGAACGAGGACGATGTAGAGCACGCTGAATTACAGCACGCGAAACCCGCGTCCCCCGGCACGACCCGCCCACGCCGGGTACCCCACCGGCTCCCGTCCGTGTCCACCCGGCGACGTCAAGACCACCCAGGCCAGGCGGCCTCGCGTGGGACCCTTCGAGATCACGCACGGTTACCCATGGGCGAGGTGGCACCGGGCCGGCGGCCGCGCGTCCGCCGACGGCGACCCGGCGCAGCAGCGGGCAAGGCACTCGATGCCGACCGGCGCGCACGGGTGGGACGGGTGAGTCCGCGCGGCGGGTCACCGTGGGGGGACGCCCGCCGACGGCGACCCGCTGCGCGCAGGCCGCTCCCTGGAGGCCCGTGTGCCCGCTCATCGGGACCCGGTCCACGCCCGCCGCGCGGGAAGCGCCGCCCGGCGATCGGCAGGCGATCGGGGCTTCACGGCGACGCCGGGCGACCCTCGCGTAACCGTGCGGGCTACCGATGGCCGCACTCGCCTCCGCCCGCACCAGGAAATCGCCTGGACGAGGCCGGAAAACTGCTGATCGAGATCGGCCCGAAGGGGCACTCGCGAAGCACGAACAGCCACTTGCCAAAACGCGCCACTGCATTCCGTGCGCATTCGATCACCGATAGCCGCTGCACATCACGGCGGATCACGAAACTATCACCACGATTTGCGATCACCCGGTTACAGAAATGGAGAATGCCCGGTCAACGCCACACAGTGGCGTGGCCTTGAGGAACCGCAACCGGCGCAGGCCCCGAAGACACACTCCGACAGGTGGCCGAGCAAGACACCCACCGCCAACTCAATAGGCTCGGCGACACGGGTCCGCCGTCACGCACGCTGTCAACCTCAGCCGGCCCGACCACAGACCGAAACCGCAGCTCCAGCCACTGCCGATACCCGACAGCGCCGAAACCAAGCCAGCGGGCCCGGTCAACTCGCCGCTCCTGCCGCCGCAGCCAGACCAAAGACACAGCTCCAGCCGCCGCCAGAGCTGGACGGTACCGAAGCTGGACAGCAGGCCGCGCAACTCGGGTCCCGCCAGCCTCACCACAGGCCGAAACCACAGCTCCAGGCGCTACCGGAGCCCGGCAACGCCGAACCCACGCCAGCAGGCCGATCAACTCGCGGCGCCGGGCCAGCCTGAGCGAGGCCACCAAGAGCACGGCTCCAGCCGCCGCCGAAGCCGGACTGCGCCGACACCAAGTCAGCAGGCCGCACGACCTGCGGCCCCACCCAGAGCCGCCGCCGGAGCCGGACAGCGCCGAGACCAAGCCAGCGGGCCGATCAACTCGCGGCCCCTGCCAGCCGCAGCGAGCAGACTGAGCGCACAGCTCCAGCCGCTGCCAGAGCTGCGACGACGCACCGAAACCACGCCAGCAGGCCGCACAACTCGGGTCCTCGCCAGCCTCACGACAGATCAAAACCACAGCTCCAGCCACAGCCGGAGCCCGACAACGCCGAAACTGCGCCCGCCGATGCCGGTGAGGGGTGGGCACGGCGAAGCCCCGCCGGATCCTGGGTCGGGATCGGGCGGGGCGTCACGCGCGGGGAGAAGCTCAGCCGGCTTCGGCGCGCGGGCCGAACGAGTAGCCCTGGCCGCTGCTGGAGCCGGTGGACTGGCTGGAGCCGGACGACGCCGAGGCCGGGGCCGCGGAGCCGCGGTCGTCGAGTTCGCGCAGCTGGGACTCGAGGAAGCCCCGCAGGCGGGTGCGGTACTCGCGCTCGATGGTGCGCAGTTCCTCGATCTTCTTGCCCAGAGCGCCCTTCTCGGCGTTCAGGTTGTTCATGGTCTCGGTGTACTTGCGCTGCGACTCGCGTTCCAGCGTGGTCGCCTTGTCGCGTGCCTGGCGCTCGAGCGTCTCGGCGCGCGTGCGCGCGTCGTTCAGCATGGTCTCGGCGCGGGTGCGCGCCTCGTTGACCATGGAGTCGGACTTCGCCCGGGCGTCGGACAGGAGCTGCTCGGACTTCGTCCGCGCCTCCGCCAGCATGCCGTCGGACTCGGTCTTCGCCTCGGCGGTCAGCCGGTCGGCCATCTCCTGGGCCAGGCCCAGGACCTTCGCGGCCTGCACATTCGGCTCGCCGCTGTCGCCGACCATCGAGTGGGCCTGCGTCTGCTCCATGGCCGAGGCGGGCGGCGGCACGGGGGCCAGCCGGCGGGACGGCTCGTCCCGCACCGGTGGAGGACCGCTCACCTTCGCGTTCTCGAGCTCGCTCCGGGTCGACTCGAGCTCGGCGTCGAGCTGCTCGACCTGCTGGCGCAGCTCGTTGTTGTCCTCGATCAGGCGGGCAAGCTCGGTCTCCACCAGGTCGAGGAACGCGTCCACCTCGTCCTCGTTGTAGCCCCTCTTGCCGATGGGCGGCTTGCTGAACGCGACGTTATGCACGTCAGCGGGGGTCAACGACATCAGATCACCTCACGCACTCCATGGCCTGCAGGATCCACCCAAGTTTCCCCGATCACCTGGGAGTTGCCAGTTGCATCGCGAAGAACACAACCAACAGCAGCACCATAATCGATAAGTCCAGTCCCATCCCGCCGATCCGAACCATCGGGATGATTCGCCTGAACAGACGAACCGGCGGGTCGGTCACTGTGTAGATGGTCTCGAGCGTCACCGCAACCCCTCCGGCGGGACGCCACTCGCGCGCGAAGGTGCGCACGAGCTCGATCACAATACGCGCCGTCAGCAGAAGCCAGAAGGCGAACAGCACGTACCAGATCACCAGCCACACAGCGTTCACGCGACCACTCTAGCGGGGGGCGCCCCGCGAAGTCGCAGCCAGCGTGCCCGGCGTGCCGCCGAGTCGACAAAATCACGTCTGGCTGCGCCCAGCGGTCCAGCGGCTTCAGCCGCGCAGGAAAAGCCCGCCCTCGGCGATCCGCCGGCGGTCCTCGGCCGTCACGTCCACATCCGGCGGTGAGAGAAGGAACACCTTGTTGGTGACCTTGTCCATCGACCCCCGGAGCGCGAACGCGAGCCCTGCGGCGAAGTCGACGAGCCGCTTGGCGTCCGCGTTCTCCATCTCCGTGAGGTTGATGATCACGGGGATGCCTTCGCGGTAGTGCTCGCCGATCGCCCGCGCTTCGACGTAGCTCGTCGGGTGCAGGGTGGTGATCCGGCTCAGCGGGTCGCGCGACGGCGGGCGCACGGGCTCCGTGACCGGCCGCAGCCGGGCGACGGGCTCGGGCTGCCGGTCCACGGCCAGCGCCCCGTGCGTCGCCGGCTCCGAAGCGGTCACCGGGCGTGAGCGAGCCCGGGCGACAGGCTCGTCGTACGTGTCCGCGGCGTCGCGGTACCGTGAACGCGACCGGGCCGGCGGCTCTTCGTAGTCGTACTCGTCGTCGTAGTCACGACGGTAGTCGTCGTCCTCGACGTCGTAGCCGTCTTCGTCTGCGGGCACCATCCCGAAGTAGGCCTTCAGCTTCTGCAGCGCGCTCATGCCTCTCCCTAGCCCTAGCCGCTCCCGCACCGTGCTACCCCACCCGGCCGAACACAAAACGTGACGACCGGCTTGGACTCCCTACGGCGAGGCTAAACCGCGCCCACCGAGCAACGCGGTTCCGACACGCACACAGGTCGAGCCGTGCGTGATCGCCTGTTCGAGATCATGGCTCATCCCGGCGGAGACTTCTGCGGCATTCGGGTGATCTTCCCGAAGTCGGTGCGAGACCTGGGCAAGCAGGGCAAAAGCGCTGCCCGGATCCTCGGCCAGCGGCGCGACGGCCATCACACCGCGCAACCGCAGCTCACCCACGCGAGTTATGTGCTCGGCCAGCGCCGGGACGTCGGCGACGGGGATGCCGCCCCGCGCCGGGTCGCCGTCGAGGCTCACCTGGATCAGCACGTCGAGCGGATCCGTGCGCTCCCCCGCTTCCCGCGCGTTGCCCGCCGCACGGCCCAGCGCATCGGCCAGGCGCGCGGAGTCGACCGACTGGACCTCCGCCGCCCAGCGGACCACCGACCGCGCCTTGTTGCGCTGCAGGCTCCCGACCATGTGCCAGCGCGGCGGCGCACCGGGGCTCAGCTCGGCCACCTCGGCGGCCTTCGGCCCGGCCTCCTGGTCCCGGTTCTCGGCGAGGTTCCGCAGTCCCAGTTCGACCAGCAGCGCCGCGTCGGGCGCCGGGAAGGTCTTCGTGACGCCCAGCAGGCGCACGTCTTCGCGCGCTCGCCCGGCGGCCTCGCAGGCGGCGGTGATCCGATCCTCGACGGCGGCGAGCGACGCTTTGAGCTCCTCGCGGCGCGCCTCGCTCACTCGGCCTCCAGCCACGTGATGCCGGCGATCCGGCCGGTGGTCCCGTCGCGGCGGTAGCTGAAGAGCGTCTTGTCCTCGGCTGTGCAGCGCGGGTCCACGCCGATCCGGCCGACGCCGAGCTCGGCGAGCTGGCGGTACAGCCCCGCGCGCAGGTCGAGACCCGCGGTGCCCCGGCGGGTCTTGCAGGCGCTGCCGGGCACGTGCTTCTCGACGTCCGCGGCCAGGTCGGCCGGGACTTCGTAGCAGGCGCCGCAGATGGCCGGGCCGAGCAGCACCTCCGTGCGGGCCGGTTCGGCGCCCAGGTCGCGCATCGCCGCCACCGCGGCCGGGACCACGCCGATGCGCGCGCCCACGCGGCCGGCGTGCACCGCGGCCACCACACCCGCCTCAGGGTCGGCCATCAGCAGCGGCACGCAGTCGGCGACCAGCACCACGAGCGCCACCCCCGGCGACGCCGTGACGAGGGCGTCGGTGGCCTCCGCCGCCTTGGTCTCGGTGCCGTCCACGACGGTGGCCGTGCGGCCGTGCACCTGTTCCATCCACGCCAGGCGGTCCTCGGCGAGCCCGAGCTCGGTCGCCAGCCGCTTGCGGTTGGCGTACACGTCGCCCTCGTCGTCGCCGACGTGGTCCCCGAGGTTGAAGCTCTCGTACGGCGGCCGGGAAGCCCCGCCCGCCCTGGTCGTCACGACTCGTCGTACTCGCACCCCGCCATCCTTCCAAAGAACGCCGAAGGCCACCCCGGCCGAGGGCGGCGCGGGGTGGCCTTCGCGACGAAACGAGCGCTAGCGGCGCATGAACGGCGGGACGTCGACCTCGTCGTCGGTCGGGTCGTCGTGCACCGTCGCCGGGCGGCTCGGCAGGCTGCCGGACGCCGGCCCGGAGCCGATCGGCGAGTAGCCGCGCGAACCGCCGCCCGGCTGGGGCAGCCCGCCCGGCGGGGTGCCACCCGGCTGCGGCAGCGGCGGCTGCGCGCGCGGCGGCGCCACCGGATACCCACCGCTGCCCGCCGGCGGTACCGGCGTGGCGCCACCCGACGGCGGACCGGCGGGCGGCTGCGCGCCGCCCACGTGCCCGGCCGAGGCCGACGCCGTGCCGCCGCCCGAGCGCGAGCCGAAGGCCGGCGGGTCGAGCTTCTTGTGCGTGGGCGCGCCGGCGTCGAAGCCGGCCGCGATCACCGTGACGCGGACCTCGTCGCCGAGGGAGTCGTCGATGATCGTGCCGAAGATGATGTTCGCGTCGGGGTGCGCCGACTCCTGAACCAGCGACGCGGCCTCGTTGATCTCGAACAGGCCGAGGTCCGAACCACCCGCGATCGACAGCAGCGCGCCGTGGGCGCCGTCCATCGACGCCTCCAGCAGCGGCGAGTTGATCGCCTTCTCCGCCGCCTGGATCGCGCGGCCCTCGCCCCGCGCCGAGCCGATGCCCATGAGCGCGGAACCCGCGCCGGACATGACGCTCTTGACGTCGGCGAAGTCGAGGTTGATCAGACCGGGTGTGGTGATCAGGTCGGTGATGCCCTGGACACCGGAGAGCAGCACCTCGTCGGCCGAGCGGAACGCGTCCATCAGGGACACCCCGATGTCGCCGAGCTGCAGCAGCCGGTCGTTCGGGATCACGATCAGCGTGTCGCACTCGTTGCGCAGCTGCTGGATGCCGTCCTCGGCCTGCTTGCCGCGGCGCTTGCCCTCGAAGGTGAACGGGCGGGTCACCACGCCGATCGTCAGCGCGCCCAGCTTGCGGGCGATCTGCGCGACCACGGGGGCGCCACCGGTGCCGGTGCCACCGCCCTCGCCGGCGGTCACGAACACCATGTCGGCGCCCTTGATGACCTCTTCGATCTCCTCGCGGTGGTCCTCGGCGGCCTTCTGCCCCACCTCGGGGGCGGCGCCGGCACCGAGGCCGCGGGTCAGTTCCCGGCCGATGTCGAGCTTGACGTCGGCGTCGGACATGAGCAGTGCCTGCGCGTCGGTGTTCACCGCGATGAACTCGACACCCTTGAGGCCGACCTCGATCATCCTGTTCACGGCGTTCACGCCGCCGCCGCCGATGCCGACGACCTTGATCACCGCAAGGTAGTTGTGCGGGGGCGTCATCGGGTCCGCCTTCCTGATCGTGATGTGCTCGTACTGCGCGCCGGGGCCGCAACCCTCACCCTCAAGTCGAGAATGAGAGTTATGTCAACCACCGGCGTTAGAGCAGGACGGTAGGCACCGGGCAGGCACTAATCCAGTAGCCACGCCGTGTGCGGCAAAGGTGTTTTGCCACAACGCGAACAAGTGCGCAAACGCGGGAACCCGAGCTCGCGGTGATCCACCCGTCTGCTATGCAGCCACCTCACGCGGGCATGGGCATCACGAGGACGACGTCGTCCGACGGCTTCCCGGTGGGCGAACCACCGGCCTGTTCGACGCTGATGGCTACCGGGTTCGGCGACGATCCTGTCGCCGATCGCCATGACCTACCCGCTCGCGCACGGCACCGGCAAGCCGAAGCCGGAGAAGAGCCTCACCCGCAACCGGCCCGGCTACGCGGCCTACGTGGAGCGCACGAGCGGGTTCGTGCCGCTGCCGCCGAAGCGGCTCACTCGCCGGTGAGCCCGTCGGTCAGCTCGCGCAGCAGGTCGAGGTGCCCGAGGTGGCGGGCGGTCTCCTCGATCATGTGCGTGACGACCCAGCGCACGGTGAGCGGCCGCGCGCCCTTGAACAGCACGGTGTCGGTGAACTCGCGCGCTTGCACGACCTCGCGGCAGCGTGCGGTCTCGGCCTCGTAGGCGGCGATGAGCTGCTCGATCGGGGTCTCGAGCGCGACGCGGAACTCGGCGTCGCGGTCGAGTGCCAGCGCTTCGTCCCACTCGTCGGGCCGGCCGTCGAGGACCACGCGGAACCAGTAGGCCTCGACGAGCGTGAGGTGCGAGAGCAGCCCGGCGATCGTGGTCAGCTCGCTGGGCACGTGCGTGCGGCGGGCCTGTTCGTCGGTGAGGCCGCTGCACTTCCAGGCGACACTCGCACGCAGGAAGTCGAGGAAGCCGGTGAGCTGGGTGCGCTCGTCGGCGTTCATCGGCGGGTCGGGGCGTACGGGCTGAGTGGTCACGGAGTGCAGCCTGCCGCACCGGGCAAACTTTTTTTCACACTAGCTTGCACACAACTTAATTGCGCACTACGTTGAGATTCAGACGTTCCGAAAACCGCGGAAGAACCACCTCTAGGAGGCAGTTGTGCCCAGCCGTGACGCCACCACCCACTGGACCGGCGGATTGCAGAAGGGCAAGGGCGAGGTCACGCTCGACTCGTCCAACGCCGGCACGTTCGACGTGTCGTTCCCGACCCGCGCCGGCAGCCCCGACGGCCAGACCAGCCCGGAAGAGCTCATCGCCGCCGCCCACTCCTCGTGCCTCGCGATGAACCTGTCCGGCGTGCTGGAAGCCCAGAAGCTCGAGGCGGACTTCATCGACGTCTCCGCGGAGGTCACCCTCGGCCCGGCCCAGGGCGGCGGCTTCGAGATCAGCGGCATCGCCATCACCCTGCGCGCCAAGCTCGACGGCGTCACGCCCGAGCAGTTCGCGGAGTTCGCCGAGACGGCCGAGAAGACCTGCCCGGTCTCCAAGGCCCTCGCCGGGACCACGATCACCCTGGACGCGGCGCTCGCCTGAGCCCCGGCGCGCTCCACCGAAGGCCGCTCCGGATCGCCCCGAGGCGGCCTTCAAACTGTCCACCGTGGATGGATCGGGCTCCGGAAAAGCCGGACAGCACGGGTGAAAGGCGGCGGGTCGTCCCCGGATCGGGGGTCGCGCAGATCACCCCCGAACCGGGCGGACCCGCGGTGACCGGCTGTTAGACTCGGGTACCGGTTCATCCGGTTTCCGAGAACGAGGTGTCCGTGGCCCAGCCCGAAGCCGTGACCCCGTCACCCGCCGCACAGCAGCAGCAACAGACGCCACCCGCGTGGCTCGTGCTGTTGCTGGCCGTCTCATGTGGACTCACGGTCGCGAACCTCTACTACGCCCAGCCGTTGCTCAACGAGCTGCGCGAGGCGTTCGGCGTGGGCGAGGCCGCCGCGGGCGGTGTGGTCACCGCCACCCAGATCGGTTACGCGGCGGGCATGCTGCTGATCGTCCCGCTGGGCGACCGCGTGGAGAACCGCAGCCTCGTCTCACTGCTGCTGGCCATCACGTGCGCGGGGCTCGTCGCGACGGGCCTCGCGCCGCAGTTTTCCGTGCTGCTGATCGCGTCGCTGATCGCCGGGTCGACGTCGGTGGTGGTGCAGATCCTCATCCCGCTCACCGCGGACCTGTCCCCCGACCACGCGCGCGGGCGCATCGTGGGGCGCGTGATGAGCGGGCTGCTGTTCGGCATCCTGCTCTCGCGCGTCGCGGCGAGCCTGCTCGCCGGAGTCACGAGCTGGCGCGTCGTCTTCCTGATCTCGGCCGGGCTGATGGCCGTGCTCGCCGTGGCGCTGCGGTTCGGTCTCCCACGCCGAGCTCCGAAAACCTCCGTCCACTATGGAGAACTGCTGCGCTCGACGCTGCGGCTCGCCCGCGACCACCCGGCGCTGCGCCGCCGCGCGCTGTACCAGGCCGCCATGTTCGGGGTGTTCAGCGCGTTCTGGACGACGATCGCGTTCGTGCTCACCTCCGCGCCGTTCCACTACTCACAACTGGGCGTCGGTCTCTTCGCGCTCGTCGGTGCGGCCGGGGCCGCGATCGCGCCACTGGCCGGGCGCTGGGCCGACCACGGCCACGGCCGCGTGGCCACCGGCGCGGCGTTCCTGCTGTGCGCGGCCTCGTTCGCGATCGGCGGGTTCGGGTCGCACAGCGTGATCCTGCTGGCCGTGGCCGCCGTCGCCCTCGACATGGCGGTGCAGACGACGATGGTGTCGGGCCAGCACGTGATCTACGCGCTCGACCCCACCGCCCGCGCCCGTGTGAACAGCATCTACCTCGCCACGTTCTTCGTGGGCGGCGCGCTCGGGTCGGAGATCGGCTCGGTCGCCTACCACCTGGGCGGGTGGCCGGCCGTGTCGGTGTTCGGCGCCGCGATCCCGCTGATCACGCTGCTGTGGTGGACCACCGAACGACGCGCGGCCGACCACTGACTCAGGAGAACGCGCGCGTGTGCGCCGCCGCCCACTCCGCGTAGGTCACGCCACGGCGGCCGAGCAGCTCCTCCGTGACGCCCGTCGGCTCCTGCGGGTCCGCTTCCGCGGCCGCGAACCCGTCGAGCAGCCAGCCGGCGATCTCGGCGGGCATTCCCAGGTCGACCCACTCGGCGTGCTGCTGCCCGCGCGTGAGCTCGACGAACGGCACGTCCTTCCCCAGCGCCCGCGCGATGGTCGCCGCCATCTCTTCCAGCGTGAGCGCTTCCGGTCCACTGAGGACATACGTGCGCCCGCTGTGCCCGTCCGTCGTGAACACGTGCGCGGCGACGGCCGCGATGTCGGCGAGATCGATCGGTGTCTGCGTCGCCTTCGCATGCGCCGAGCGGATTTCCCCGTGTGTGCGCACGGAATGCGCCCAGCCGAGCGAGTTCATCATGAACACGCCCGGGCGCAGGAACGTCCGTTCGAACCCCGCCTGCTGCACCGCCGCCTCGACCGCCGCGAACTCCGGGCCGCTCGACCCCGCGGTCTCGTCCCCGACGCTGCTGCCCGACAGCGCCACCACCCGCCGCACCCCGGCGTCGGCGGCCAGTTCGCAGAACCGCGCGACCGTGCGCGCCATCGGCGCCAGGTACACCTGCTCGATCCCCGCCAGCGCCGCCGGCAGCGTCGCGGGCCGTGCGAGCGACCCGACGACCACGTCGACGCCGTCGGGCAGCTTCGCGCGCGCCGGATCCTTGGTCAGCGCCCGCACCGGCACGCCCCGCGCCAGCAACTCGTCGACCACGAGCCGCCCGACGTTGCCGGTCGCGCCCGTCACCAGGACCGTCATGTCACCCCCACTTTCCTCGTATGGCGTACGGAGATAAAACAGCGTACAGTATACGGAGAAGTGCGCGCCAGGAAGAACGTCAGGACGAGATCGTCGGCAGCTCGGGTGCCGACACGTCGTAGACCTTGCCCTTCTGGGTGAGCAGGGCGGCCAGGACCTTCGCCTTGCGGTCGGTCTTGTCGGCATCGCCCCAGCGGACGATCTTGCCGTCGGTCAAGGTGAACTGCACGCTGGCCGGGGTCTGCGCCGTGGCCGAGGTAACCTGTTTGCGCAGCTCCGCGGGGATCACACCGAGCACCGCGGTGACCGCGCGGGTCACCGGGTCGTCGACCGAGACCTTCGGGAGCTTGAGCTCCGGGAGCCCTACCGGGCGCGCGGTGACGGTCTTGAAGACCACACCGCCGCCGTCGACGAGGTGAACGCCGTCACCACCGGGGCCGCTGTCGAAGAAGGCGATGGCCGTGCGTTCGGTCACCGAGATCTCGACGGTGTTGGGCCACGAGCGGGACACGTCCACGGTCGCGACGTCCGGCACCCGGGCCACGCGGTCGCGGATGCCGTCGACGTCCAGCAGCAGCATCGGTTTGCCGACCGGCACGGCCGCGACACCGCGGAGCTGGTCGGCGGACACGGTTTTCGCGCCCAGCACCGACACTTCCTTCACCCCGAGCAGCGAGCTGAAGAACAGGAGGTACCCCAGCGCCACGATCGTGACCACCGACAGCAGCGCGACCCAGCGGCGCCGGATCTCCTTCTTCCGCATCGGCCGCCCGCGCAGGGCCGACGTGCGCGTCGTGCGGCTCGACCGGGTGCGGCGGCGCTCCTCCTCCGAGCGCCGCCCCCGCCGAGCCCGTGCCAGGGCAGCCCGGTCCCGCTCGTCCTCGGCCGAGGACGAGCGGCGGCGCTCCCTGGTCGACGTCATGCGCCCGCGGTCCGCCGGTCGAGCTCGGCCAGGATCTCCGGACCCAGCTGCGTCACGTCACCCGCGCCCATGGTCACCACGAGGTCACCCGGCTTTACGAGGCCGGCCACGAGGCCGGCTGCGACGTCGAACGCCGGCTGGTAGTGCACGGGGCTCGTCACGCGGTCGGCGATCAGCGCGCCGGTCACGCCCGGCACCGGCTCCTCGCGGGCGCCGTACACGTCGAGCACCACGACCGCGTCGGCCAGCGAGAGCGCCTCGGCGAACTCCGCGGCGAAGCTCTGCGTGCGCGAGTACAGGTGCGGCTGGAACACCACGAGCACCCGGCCCGCGCCGGCGGCCGTGCGCACGGCCTTGAGCTGCGCCGCCACCTCGGTGGGGTGGTGGGCGTAGTCGTCGTAGACGCGCACGTCGCCGGAGCGGCCCTTGAACTCGAACCGGCGGCGCACGCCGCCGAACGCGGCCAGCCCCTCGGCCAGCCCGTCGACCGGCGCACCCAGCTCGACGCCGGCGAGCAGCGCCGCGACCGCGTTGAGCGCCATGTGCTCCCCTGGCACCGCGACGCGCAGGTCGAGCTCGTCAGCCCCGCCGGAACCGCCGAGAGCGATGCGCACTACACCGCCGTCCGGCGCGGGCTTGTAGTCGAGCACGCGCACGTCTTCCTCGCCGGTGGCCGTGCGGCCGTAACGGCGCACGCGCACCCCGCCGGCCGCGGCCTGGTCGCCCAGCGCGGCGGCACCCGGGTCGTCGGCGCACACCACGAGCAGGCCACCCGGCTGCAGGCGCCCGACGAACTCCGTGAACACCTTCACGTACGCCTCGGCGGTGCCGTGGTGGTCCAGGTGGTCGGGCTCGACGTTGGTCACCACGGCGACCGACGGCGAGTACGTGAGGAAGGAGCCGTCGCTCTCGTCGGCCTCCGCGACGAAGATCCCGCCCTCGCCGTGGTGGGCGTTGGCGCCCGACTCGTTGAGGTCACCGCCGATCGCGAACGACGGGTCGAGCCGGCAGTGCTGCAGCGCCACGGTGAGCATCGACGTGGTCGACGTCTTGCCGTGCGTGCCGGCGATGCAGGCCACGCGGTGCCCCGCCATCAGCCCGGCCAGCGCCTGGGCGCGGTGCAGCACCGGGATGTTCCGCGCACGGGCCGCGGCGAACTCCGGGTTGGACTCCTTGATCGCCGTGGACACCACGACGGCCGACGGCGCCTCGGCGAGCGCGTCGAGGTTCTCCGCGCGCTGGCCCACGAACAGCTCGGCGCCCTGGGCGCGCAGCGACAGCAGCGCCCGCGACTCCTTGGCGTCCGAACCGGACACGGCCGCCCCGCGGGCGAGGAGGATGCGCGCGATGCCGGACATCCCGGCACCCCCGATGCCGATCAGGTGCGCGCGGCGCAGTGGTTCGGGCAGCTCAAGCACCGGCGGCCTCCAGCACGATCTTGGCGAGCGTCTCGTCGGCCTCGCGGTGTCCCATGCCCACGGCGGCCGCGCTCATCTTCGCGACCCGGTCGGCGTCGGTCACCAGCGGCACCACGAGCTCGGCCACCTTGGCCGGGGTGAGCTCGGCGTCGGGCACCAGGTAGGCGGCGCCGGCATCGACGGCCGGCTGCGCGTTGACGGCCTGCTCGCCGTTGCCGTGCGGCAGCGGCACGAACACGGCGGGCAGCCCGACGGCGGACACCTCGGCGGCGGTCATCGCACCGGAGCGGCACAGCACCACGTCCGCAGCGGCGTACGCGAGGTCCATGCGCTCGAGGTACGGCACCGGCACGTACGCCGGCTTGCCGGGGAACTCCTGGACAACGAGCGTGTTCTTCGGGCCGTGGGCGTGCAGCACGCCGACGCCGGCCTCGGCCAGCTCCTTTGCGGCGCCCGACACGGCGGTGTTGATCGACTGCGCGCCCTGCGAGCCGCCGAACACCAGCAGCGTGGGGGCGTCGGGGTCGAGGTCGAAGTGCTTGCGGGCCTCGGCGCGCAGCGCGGCGCGGTCGAGCGACGTGATCGACCGGCGCAGCGGGATCCCGACGACCTCGGCCTTCGGCAGCGGCGTGCCCGGCACGGCCACGGCCACGCGCGCGGCGAACCGCGCCCCCACCTTGTTGGCCAGGCCCGGCGACTTGTTCGCCTCGTGCACCACGATCGGCGTGCGGCCGCGCGCGGCCAGGTACGCCGGCAGCGCGACGTAACCACCGAAGCCGACCACCACGTCGGCACCGACGCGATCGAGCACGTCGCGGGTACGGCGCACGGAATCGCGGACCTTCAGCGGCAGGCGCAGCAGCTCGGGCGTCGGCTTGCGCGGCAGCGGCACCGGCGGGATGAGCTCCAGCGGGTAACCGCGGGCGGGCACCAGCTTGTTCTCCAGGCCGCGCTCCGTGCCGAGCGCGATCACCTTCGCGTCGGGGCGCAGCCGCACGACAGCGTCGGCCAGGGCGAGCGCGGGTTCGATGTGTCCTGCCGTGCCACCTCCGGCGACGACCACCACGGGCACCTTGCCTGAGGGGGATCGCTCGGCTCCCTTGACGGGCTTACTCACCAATGACCTCTCCGGTTCGCGGTGCCCCTGGCACCGCGGTTCGCTGTTGTCCGCGCCGAGCTCGTCCGGGCGGCGCTGCTGCGCCGCACCGGTTGCCGGACCGACCTGCGGCGCTCTTGCGCCGGTGCGGGCCGGGCCGCGCGTGGCGCGGGCCGGGCCGCCTTGGCCCCCGCGCCGGTCCCCCGGCCGGCCTGGCCCTTGCGGGTCGTGGGCGGACGGTACGGGTCGGGCGCGGGCAACCTCAGCAGGCGTCCGAATTTACCCGGGCCTTGCGAGCGCAGTGCGGCCACCGCCTCCGGTTCGTGCCGGGCGGCGTTGGCGAGCACCCCCATGATGAGCATCGTGATGAGCAACGACGTTCCGCCGTAGGAGATCAACGGCAGCGTGACACCTGTGACGGGCAGGAGGCCGACGACGTACCCGATGTTGATGGCCGCCTGCGCGACCAGGAACATCGTCAGCGTGCCCGCCACGATCCGGATCCACGGGTCGATGTTGCGCGTCGCGATCCGCAAGCCCACAACGGCAACCCCGGCGAACAGGGCGAGCACGACGACGCAGCCCACGAACCCGAGCTCCTCGCCGACGAGGGCGAAGATGAAGTCGTTCTGCACGTTGGGCAGGTAACCCCAGTTGGACGCGCCCTGGCCGAGGCCCTTGCCGAACAGGCCGCCGTCGGCGAGCGCGAGCTTCGCCTGGTTGGCCTGGTAACCGGCGGAGCTGAGATCGGCGTCCGGCGACAGGAACGACAGCACGCGGGTGAGCCGGTAGGGCGCGATGATCGCCAGCACCAGGACGCCGGCGAGACCACCCGCCAAGATCACCCCGAAGAGCCGCTTCGGCGCGCCGGCGAACCACAGCAGCGCCAGCAGCACCACCGCGAGCGTGATCGTGCCGCCCAGGTCGGGCTGCAGCATGACCAGGGCGAACATCACGAGCGCGACCGGGACGACCGGCACGAGCAGGTGGCGCCACTGGTGGATCACGTTGTACTTGATCACGAGAATGTGCGCGCCCCAGAACGCCAGGGCGACCTTCGCGGCCTCCACCGGCTGGAACGTGAACACGCCCAGTTTGAACCAGCCCTGCGAGCCGTTCACGGTCGAACCCAGCGGCGTGAGCACCAGCATCAGCAGGCCGAGGCAGATCACGACCATGGTCGCCGACATGCGCCGGATGCGCTCGAGCTTGATCCGCAGGCCGACCCAGAACACCACCGAGCCGATCGCCACGAACAGGAGCTGCCGGTAGAACAGGGAGTACACGCCGCTGCCGGTGGTCGGGTCGTAGGACGCGACAGACGACGCGGACAGCACCATCACGATGCCGATCACCGTGAGCACCCCGGTGAGGGCGAGCACCAAGTGGAACGACGCCAGCGGCCGCGAGAGCCACGCCGTGAGCGCCGTGCGGAACGCCACGAACGGGCTTACCTTGCGTTCCCGCCGAGACCTCGGCGGCCGCTCCGGCCGGTCCTGGGTCTGCTTCTCGTCAACTACCGTCATCCGCCGCCCCCGCCGCGCCACCCGCCAGGACCCGCACCGCCGCGGCGAACGCGTCGCCGCGCTCGCCGTAGTCGCGGAACATGTCCAACGAGGCGGCGGCGGGTGCGAGCAGCACCACGTCACCAGGTCGAGCCATCGCGCTGGCCGCATCCACCGCCGCAGTCATGGGTTCATGGTCACCCGGACGGAGGCGGTTCACGGGGACATCCGGCGCGTGTCGCGCGACAGCGGCAGCGATCACGGGTGAATCGACTCCGAGTAGCACAACTCCGCGCAGCCGGCCGGCGATCGACGCCACGAGTTCGTCGACGGAAGCGCCCTTGAGCTGCCCGCCGGCGATCCACACGATGCTCTCGTGCGAGTGCAGCGAACCGGCCGCGGCGTGGGGATTGGTGGCCTTCGAGTCGTTGACGTAGCGCACGCCGGAGACCTCGGCGATCTCCTGCGCGCGGTGCGGCGCGGGCCGGTATTCGCGCAGCCCGCGCAGCACGGCTTCGGGCCCGACGCCGTGGGCGCGCGCGAGCGCGGCGGCCGCCAGCGCGTTGGCGATGTTGTGCGGACCGGCGGGGCGGACGTCGGCGACCGTCGCCAGTTCCTCCGCGCTGGTCGCCGGATCGGCGACGAAAGCACGGTCCACGAGGAGGTCCTCGACCAGGCCCAGCTCACCGGCGTACGGCGTGTCGAGGCGGAACCCGACGCGGCGGGCGCCCCCGGGCGCGTGCTCCTCGGCGATGCGGGTGGACCACGGGTCGTCGGCGTTGTGCACGACCACGCGCGAGCGCTCGTGGACGCGTCCCTTGGCCGCCGCGTACTCCACCATCGAGCCGTGCCAGTCGATGTGGTCCTCGGCGAGGTTGAGCACCACCGACGCGTCGGGCGCGACGGTCGAGGACCAGTGCAGCTGGAAGCTGGACAGCTCCACGGCCAGCACCGCGTGGCCGGCCCGCACCGCGTCGAGCACCGCGTAGCCGACGTTGCCGCAGGCCACCGCGTCGACGCCGCCGGCGCGCAGCATCGACTCGAGCATGCCGACGGTGGTGGTCTTGCCGTTGGTACCGGTGATCGCCAGCCACGACGGCGGCCGTTCGCGCAGCTGCCCGACGCGCCAGGCCAGTTCGACGTCGCCGATCACCTCGATGCCGGCCGCGGCCGCCGCCGCCAGCAGCGGCGACGTGGGGCGCCAGCCGGGGCTCGTGACCACGAGCGCGGTGCCGGGCGGCGGCTCGCTCAGCTCCGGAACCAGCTCGGCCCCCAGCCCCTGCAGCTGCGCCAGTCGATCGGCGTTGCCGTCGGTGACCGTGACGTGCGCGCCCAGCTCCCGCAGGACCGGGACCACCGACTTGCCCGTGACCCCGGCGCCGGCGACGAGGACGCTGCGGCCCTCGAGCACGAGTGCCCTGTCTTCCCTGCCGGTCAAGGCCTCAGCTCCCGACGCCGAGCTGCTCGCTGTAGAACAGCCCCAGCCCGAACATGCAGCAGATCGCCGACAGCAGCCAGAACCGGATGATCACCGTGGTTTCCGCCCACCCGGCGAGCTCGAAGTGGTGGTGGAAGGGCGCCATCCGGAAGAGCCTTCGCCGGGTCGTGCGGAACACCGCGATCTGGGTGACCACCGAGATCATCTCGACCATGAACAGGCCGCCGATCACGATGGCGAGCAGTTCGGTGCGGGTGGTCATCGACAGGCCGGCGACGAGCCCGCCGAGGGCGAGCGAACCGGTGTCGCCCATGAAGATCTTGGCGGGCGCGGCGTTCCACCAGAGGAAGCCGACGCACGCACCCGTCGCGGCGGCGGCCACCACCGCGAGGTCGAGCGGGTCGCGGACGTCGTAGCAGGCGGCCGCGGGGCCGTCGGCGCAGGACAGGCGCGCCTGCCAGAACGAGATGACCACGTAGGTCGCGAGCACCATTGCCGCCGCGCCACCGGCCAGGCCGTCGAGGCCGTCGGTGAAGTTCACCGCGTTCGACCACCCGGAGATGACCACGTAGCAGAAGATCACGAACACGACCGACGGGAACGTGATCAGCGTGAGGTCGCGCACGTACGACAGGCTCTGCGACGCCGGCGTCAGCCCGTGCTCGTCGGCGAACTGCAGCGACAGCACCGCGAACAGGACCGTGACCACGAGCTGGCCGACGAGCTTGGCCGTCTTGTTCAGGCCAAGGTTGCGCTGCTTGCGGATCTTGATGAAGTCGTCGAGGAACCCGACGACGCCCAGCCCCACGGCCAGCATCAGCACCAGCAGGCCGGAGGCCGACGGCGCCGAACTGTGGGAGCCGCCGAGCCAGCTGATCAGGTGCGCGACGAAGTAGCCGACGACCATCGCGATGATGATCGCCACGCCACCCATGGTCGGGGTGCCGCGCTTGGACTTGTGACCCTGCGGGCCTTCTTCGCGGATCTCCTGCCCGAAGCCCTGCCGGGAGAAGACCCGGATCAGGTAGGGCGTGAGCAGGATGGAGACCAGCAGGCCCGCCGCGGCCGCGATCAGGATGTTGATCACGCGTGACCACCGTTCGAGCGTTCAGAGGACGGGGAGGGGGATTCTGAGACTTCTTCGGCGCCGGTGAGCAGCGCCTCGGCCACCCGCCAGAGCCCGGCGGCGTTGGAGGCCTTGACCAGCACGACGTCCCCGGGACGGAGCTGATCATGCAGCAGGGCCACGGCGGCCTCGCCATCGGGTACCTGCAGCGACTCCTCGTTCCAGGAACCCTCCTGGGAGGCGCCCTGGTGCATCGGCGCGGCCTCGTCGCCGACGACGACCAGCTTGTCGATGTTGAGGCGTACTACCAGGCGGCCGATCGAGTCGTGCTCGCTCACGGAGTCGGCGCCGAGTTCGCCCATCACGCCGAGCACGGCCCACGCCCGGCGACCGGTCCGGCGCATCGATGCGAGCGCCTTCAGAGCGGCTCGCACCGACTCGGGGTTGGCGTTGTAGGCGTCGTTGAGGACCGTGACGCCGTCCGGGCGGGTGGTGACGGCCATGCGGTGGGCCGAGCGGCGCTCGAGGGCGGACAGCCGCTGCGCGACCTCGTCCGGCGTCGCGCCCAGCTCCAGCGCGATCGCGGCGGCCGACAGGGCGTTGCCCACGTGGTGCTCGCCGTGCAGCGGCAGCGTGACCTGCGCTTCGCCGGCGGGTGTGAGCAGCCGGAACGACGCGCGGGCCTCGTCGTCCAGGCGGATGTCGACCGCGCGGACCTGCGCCGACGCGCTCTCCCCGACCCCGACCACGCGCGCGGTGGTGCGGCTCGCCATGGCGGCGACCAGCGGGTCGTCGAAGTTCAGCACGGCGACGCCGCCCGCGTCGGCGTCCGGGAGCGCTTCGACGAGCTCGCCCTTGGCTTTCGCGATGGCTTCCCGCGAGCCGAACTCGCCGACGTGCGCGCTGCCGACGTTGAGCACGGCCCCGATGCGCGGCGGTGTGACCGCCGCGGCCTCGGCGATGTGCCCCGGCCCGCGCGCGGACATCTCCAGCACGAGGTACTTCGTGTCGGGGCCGGCGCGCAGCGCGGTCCACGGGTGGCCCAGCTCGCTGTTGAACGAGCCGGGCGGCGCGACCGTGGGGCCCATCGGCTCCAGCAGCTGCGCGATCACGTCCTTGGTCGAGGTCTTGCCCGACGAGCCGGTGAGGGCCACGACCGTCAGGCCTTCGGCCGCGAGGCGGCCGACGACGAACCGCGCCAGCTTCGCGAGCGCGGCCAGCACGGCGGCGCCGGATCCGTCCTTGTCACCGGCCAGCGCGACCGACCGCTCGTGGGCCTGGCCCGCCGGCAGTGGCGGCACGACGATCGCGGGGGCGTCGACCTCGCGGCCGGCCAGCACCGCGACGGCGCCGGACGCGACCGCCTGCGCGGCGAAGTCGTGCCCGTCGACGCGCTCGCCGGGCAGGGCGACGAACAGGCTGCCGGGCCCGGCTTTGCGCGTGTCGAACTCGACACTGCCGGTGACGGCCGCGGAGCCGTCGCTCCGGTGCAGCCGGCCACCGACGACGTCGGCGATCTCGGCCAGGCTGAGCTCGATCACGCACTCACCTCGAGATGCTTGCGGATGGCGGCCTCGAGCTCGTCGCGGTCGGAGAACGGGTGCACGACACCCTGGGCCTCCTGACCGGTCTCGTGGCCCTTGCCGGCGATGAACACGATGTCCCCCGCGCGGGCGAGCGACACGGCGTGGGTGATGGCCTCGCGGCGGTCGCCGATCTCCACGACCTCGCCGCCGTGGGAGGGTCCCACGCCCCTCGCGCCCTGGAGCATCGCGGCACGGATCGCGGCCGGGTCCTCGGAGCGCGGGTTGTCGTCGGTCACGATCAGCACGTCGCTGCGGCGCACGGCCTCCTCGCCCATCATCGGGCGCTTGGCCGTGTCGCGATCGCCACCGCAGCCGAGGACGGTGATGATCCGGCCCTCGGTGCGCGCGCGCAGCGCGTCGAGCCCCTGCGCGACGGCCGCGGGTTTGTGCGCGTAGTCGACGACGGCGGTGAAGTCCTGGCCCAGGTACACGCGCTCCATCCGGCCCGGCACCTCGACGGCCGCCAGGCCCGTCACGATGTCGGCGGGCGCGACCCCGGCGCTGCCGAGGATCGCGGCGGCGAGCACGGCGTTGGCGACGTTGAACGTGCCCGGCAACGGGATCTTCGCGGCGAGCGCGAGACCGTCCGGGCCGTGCAGCGTGAAGGTCTGCTCCCCCGCCGGCGTCGGCTCGATGTCGGAGGCGCGCCACGCGGCGTCGGTGCCCGGTTCGATCGACACGGTCACCGTCTGCGGGGTGAGCAGAGCCCGGCCCCACGCGCTGTCCACGACCACGACCTCGGTGGTCGAGCGGCCGTCGAACAGCAGCGACTTGGCGGCGAAGTACTCCTCCATGTCGTGGTGGAAATCGAGGTGGTCCTGCGACAGGTTCGTGAACGCGCCCACCGCGAACCGCGTGCCGTTGACGCGGCCGAGCGCCAGCGCGTGGCTCGACACCTCCATCGGCACGTGGGTCACGCCGCGCTCGAGCATCACCGCGAGCAGCGCCTGCAGGTCCGGCGCCTCCGGCGTGGTGAAGCCGCTGACGAGCCGCTCGCCCGCGATCCGGGTCTCGACCGTGCCGATCAGTCCCGTCGTCAGCCCGGCGGCGCGCAGCCCCGAGTCGACCAGGTACGAGGTCGTGGTCTTGCCCGACGTGCCGGTGACCCCCAGCACGGACAGGTGCAGCGACGGCTCGCCGTAGATCCACGCGGCGATCTCGCCCAGCGCGGCGCGCGGGTCGGGGTGCACGAGGACGGGGATGCCGGCGTCGCGCAGCGCGGGCCGCTCGGCGCCCGCGGCGTCGGTGAGCACGGCGGCCGCGCCGGCGGCCACGGCCTGGTCGCTGAAATCGGCGCCGTGGGCGCGCGCGCCGGGCAACCCGGCGAACAGGTCGCCCGGCAGCACGTGCTGCGCACGCAGCGTGGTCCCGGTGACGGTGAGGTCGGCGGCCTCGGGGGACTCGGCGATGAGCCGGGCGCCCGCACGGGCGAGCAGAGTGGCCAGCGGGACCGGGTCGATCCGGGCCGGGCGGGGCGGTGCGGCGACCGCCTTCGCCGGGCTTTCCGGCAGCGACGAGGCAGCCGGCCCGCTCTGGGGCTGGGACGAGGACACGGACACGTCCGAGAGGTTACCGAGAGCGCGTTCGGGTGACCCAAGGCGGTACGGCGAACGCGCCGTACGTCGGCGCGTGTGCTATGCGGCCCGCGCAAGGTCGTTACGGCACAAGCGTTTCCCGCGGGCACCACCAGCCGAAGTGGACTATCGCGGGCGGAAAGACGGCCGAATACGCGGAACGGGCCGCCTCGCGGGGTGCGAGGCGGCCCGTCACGGGAGCGTTGCGATCGGGTTGTCGGAGTGTCGCGGGACTGTCACGGGAGGACGAGCGGCACGATCGGCGACGGCCCGTCCGATAGGGGGATCTGGTACCGCTGCGTCAGGTACGACGCGATGGAGTGGAACAGCGGCCCCGCCGAGTGCCCCGCGGGCAGTGTCGTGTCCGGCGCGTCGAGGCGGATGCCGACGACGAACCGCGGGTGGTCGGCGGGCAGGATCCCGGCGAAGGTGATGTTGGCCAGGCTCTGGCTGTAGGCCTTCGTGCGCGGGTCGACCTGCTGGCCGGTGCCCGTCTTGCCCGAGATCTGGTAACCCTCCAGCGCGGCCGACGGCGCCGTGCCGGCGTTCGGGCTCTTGGCGTTCTGGACCACCGCACGCAGCATGTCGCGCACCGTCTTCGCGGTCTGCGCGCTGACCACGCGCACGGGCTTCGGCGCCGGCTCGGGCACGACCGTACCGTCCGGGTTCTTCTTCGCCTTCACGATGCGCGGCGGCACGCGCACGCCGTCGTTGGCGATCGCCTGGTACATCCCGGCCATCTGCACCACGGTCATCGACAAGCCCTGCCCGATCGGCAGGTTGCCGAACGTGCTCGCGGACCACTGGCTGCGCGGCGGCACGTAACCCGGGCTCTCACCCGGCAGGCCGAGGCCCGTGCGCTGCCCGATGCCGAACTTCTTCAGCAGCTCCGAGTAGCGGTCCGGACCGACCTTCTGCGCGATCTCCAGCGTGCCCACGTTGGACGATTTGGCGAACACGCCGGTGGTCGTGAAGGTCTGCGTGCCGTGCACCCACGCGTCGTGCACCGTGCGGTCGGCGATCTTGATCTCGCCGGGCACCTGCAGCGTCGACTCGGGCGTGGCGATACCCTCGTCGATCGCCGCCGTGGCGGTGACGATCTTGTTCACCGAACCCGGTTCGTACGGCGTGGTGACCGCCCGGTCGTTGAGCAGCTCGTCCTGGATCGTCGACGGGTCGTTCGGGTTGAACGTCTTGTCGTCGGCCAGTGCGTAGATCTCGCCGGTCTTCGCGTCCATGATCACGGCCTGGCCGCCCTTGGCGTGCGACTGCGCGACGTAGTCGCCCAGCTGCCGCTGCAGCTCGTACTGCAGGTCCGAGTCGATGGTCAGCTCGACGTCCGAACCCGGGATGGCGGCCTGCAGCACGTGCTCGGAGCCGGGCAGGTACAGGTTGTCGTTGCCGTTCTGGGTGTTCACGATCTCGCGGCCCGGCGTACCCGCGAGGTCGTTGTCGCGCGACTGCTCCAGCCCGACCACGCCGTGCAGGTTGTGCTTCGAGACATCGGGGTCGTCCATCCGCCAGTTGGCGAGCCCGACGATGTTCGACGCCAGCGTGTCACCCGGGTACTCGCGCATCGCGCGGTTCTCCACTGCGACCCACGGGAACTGCTTCACGATGTCGTCGGCGACCGACGGCTCGACGTTGTCGACCAGGTACGTGAACGACTGCGGCTTGTGCAGCTTCTGCAGCAGCTCCTGCTCGTTGGTCAGGTGCGGCACCTTCGAGGCGATGTACTTGGCCGCGGCGGTGACCTCGGTTTCGAAGTTCGTCCCCTTGCCCGGGTTCTTCTTCGCGTAGTCGTCCATCTGCTTGTGCAGCGTGCGCAGGTTCACCGACAGCGTGCGGGTCTCGACGCTGAACGCCAGCTTGTTGCCGTTGCGGTCCACAATGGACCCGCGCTGCGCCGGGATGTCGATCGTCAGGCTGCGCTGCCGCTCGGCCGCGGCCGAGAGCGTCGGTGCCTCGAACCACTGCA
Organism: Amycolatopsis sp. FDAARGOS 1241; assembly: GCF_016889705.1. Classification (NCBI taxonomy): domain Bacteria; kingdom Bacillati; phylum Actinomycetota; class Actinomycetes; order Pseudonocardiales; family Pseudonocardiaceae; genus Amycolatopsis; species Amycolatopsis sp. FDAARGOS 1241. Next base: position 2,740,570 of record NZ_CP069526.1, on the reverse strand, counting down.
CCTGCACGAGCTTCACGCCCGCGACCACCATGAGCGCCACCAGCAGGATGCGCACCGCCGAGAACCGGCCGCGCTGCCCGCCGTTGCCGCGCTTGGCCACCGCGCGGCGCGTGCCCGCGGCGTACGTGCGCCGGGCGCTGCCCGCCGCCCGGCTCGCCCCCGAAGCCGCCATCACTGCCCCGCCGGCGTGCTCGGCAGGTCGCCTTCGATGCCACCCTCGTTCTGACCGGCCGGCTGCCCGGCCGGGGGCGCCGGGGTCTCGGCGTTGCCGGATCCCGCCGGCGCCTTCGCCTTCGTCGGCTCACCGACCACCGTGGTCTTGCCGTCGGGACCCACGACGATGCGGGCCGGATCACCGCCGGGCACCATGCCCAGCTGCTTCGCGGCGGGCGCGAGCGACGCGGGCGACTGCGCCTTGGCGACGTCGCGCTCGAGCCGGTCCTTCGCTTCGGCCAGCCCGGCGTTGGTCTCGCGCAGCTGCTCGAGCCGGTAGGAGTCGGCGATCGCCTGCGTGGTGAGCCACAGCGTGGACGCCACCCCCACGGCGAGCAGACCCATCATGAGCAGCACGAACGAGGCGCGCGAACGCGGCCAGCGCAGCCGCAGCCGCTTCGGCTTCACCGTGTCCTCGACGCGTCCGGCTGCGGGCGCGGCCTGCTTCCTCGGCTCGCGCTGCTGCAGCAGGTCGGCCCGCTGCGCGCGGCGCGCATACGCCCGCTCCGCCGCGGTGGTGCGACCGCGCGAGGATCGGCGCGGAGTGGCTTCCGGCTGCGCGGTCGTGGTCTTCGGCTCCTGCTCGAGAGCCGTGCCCGCGGCTGCGCTCCGGCGGGTCGCCGACGCGCCGGAACGGCGGCGGGACTTCGTGGGTGCGGTCATCGCGGCTCTCCGATCCTCTGTGCTGCCCGCAGCCGCACGGAGGCGGCCCTGGGGTTCTGCTCGATCTCTCTTTCGCTCGCCTTCTCGGCTCCCCGGGTCAGGAGCTTCAGCTCAGGCCCGTGGCCGGGCAGCTCGACCGGAAGCCCTTCGGGGGTCCGGGACTTCGCCAGCTCGGCGAGCGCCTGCTTCACCAGGCGGTCCTCGAGCGACTGGTAGGACTCCACGACGATGCGGCCGTCCATCGCGAGCGACGAGAGCGCGGCCGGGATCGCCCGGCGCAGCACCTCCAGCTCGCCGTTGACCTCGATCCGCAGCGCCTGGAACGTGCGCTTGGCCGGGTGCCCGCCGGTGCGCCGGCTCGCCGCCGGCACCGCGTCGTAGAGCAGTTCGACGAGCCGCGCGCTGCGCGTGAACGGCTCCTTCTCGCGCTCGGCGACGACCGCCTTGACGATCCGCTGCGCGAAGCGCTCTTCGCCGTAGTCGCGCAGGATCCGGATCAGTTCGCCGGGCGCGTAGGTGTTGAGCACGTCGGCCGCGGTGAACCCGGTGGTCGGGTCCATCCGCATGTCCAGCGGCGCGTCCTTCGAGTACGCGAAGCCGCGCTCGGCGCGGTCCAGCTGCATCGAGGAGACGCCGAGGTCGAACAGGATGCCGTCCACACGGGACAGTCCGAGCCCGGCCAGCGCCTCGGGGAGTCCGTCGTAGACGGTGTGGACGAGGTCGACCCGGTCACCGTGCCGCGCGAGCCGCTCGCCGGAGCGCTCGAGCGCGGCGGGGTCGCGGTCCAGCGCGACGAGGCGCAGCCGCGGGAAGGTCTCCAGGAGCGCGTCGGAATGGCCGCCGAGGCCGACGGTCGCGTCGACCAGGACGGCGTCACGGTCGGCGAGGGCGGGGGTGAACAGCTCGACGATGCGGTCCAGCAGCACCGGAACGTGCTCGTGCTCGGTCGCCATGCCCTCCCCCTTTCGCTAGGTGCTCCCGGGGAAGATGCGGCGGATGCCGTCAGGTCCCTGCCCGCCCGCTGGCGGGTCCTGGCACCGGGGAAGGTGCGCCAGGGCCCCAGAGCGGACAGAGGCCTCACGGCATCCGCGGAGGCGGTTCCGGCAGCACGGCCGCGGCGGACCCGCGTCCCCCGACGACGCAGGTGCTCCGGTGGCCGCGTCTCCTAGAAGACGCCCGGTAGAACTTCCTCTCGAGCCTTCGCGTAGCTGTCCTCGTGTTCTTCCAGGTAGCCCTGCCACGCCTGGGCGTCCCAGATCTCCAGCCTGGTGATCGCGCCGATCACCACGCACTCCTTGTTCAGCCCGGCGTAGCGCCGGAGCTCGGACGCGATGGTGATGCGCCCCTGCCCGTCCGGGCGTTGCTCGTCCGTTCCGGCGAACAGGTAGCGCTGGTAGGCCCGGACCGCCTCGTTCGTGAACGGGGCATCGGCGACCTTGCGCGCCATCTGCTCGAACTCGGCACGGGGGAAGACGAAGAGGCAGTGGTCCTGCCCCTTGGTGACCATCAGCCCGCCGGCCAAGGCGTCGCGGAACTTCGCGGGCAGCGCGAGCCGCCCTTTGTCGTCCAGCTTCGGGGTGTGGGTGCCGAGGAACACGGCCTCCACCTCCCTACCGGCCCCGGCTGGTGAACCACCCGGCTCCGGCCACGGGGCTCCCTTCCGCCCCACTGGCCACCACCGTACCCCACTTTTCACCACAGTCAACGCGACCTGCGCCGCGTTAACTCAGTCGTGTCGCGCGTTTGCGCAGGTCAGCAGTGTGGGGTGTGGTGGGGGGTGGGTGGGGGGCCGTGGTCAAGATCCCCCGCGCCGGGGTCACGGCGCAACCTGGCGAGGGTGCCGAACGTCCGCTGAGCGGCAGCGTGAAGACCCGGGAACCCCCGGGGGAGCCCCGGTGGGGGCAGGCGGGGCTTCCGGTGGGGACCCGTGGGGGCTTCCCGTGGGGGGCTGTGGGGCCGTGGCGCGAGGTAGTGAACCACGGAGCATCAGCCCTGCCCTCACGTCCGCGGTGTTCCGGGGCAGCGGCGCGGCCGGGTGATTGCGCTGCTCGAAGAGGAGGCGTCAGGCCCGCGACCGGGCGACCGCGGCGGGTGCGGCGGGCGCGTGGCGGTGCGACGGTGTCGCGTGGGGCTGGAGGGCGTAGACGACCCAGCCGACCAGCGACAGGCCCGCCCAGCTGATCGCGCGGTAGATGAGGACGGTCGCGGCGGCCGGCGCGGCGGGGACGCCCGCTGCGACGAGCACGCCGAGCAGGCCGGCTTCGGCGAGGCCGGCGCCGCCGGGAAGGATCTGGAGGGCGATGCTGGCCTGGACGACCAGGAAGCCCACCGCGAGAACGGCCCAGCGGATGTGCGTGCCGGTGCCTTCGGCGCTGGCGATGAGCGCGAAGAAGTCGAATCCCCAGCTGCCGAGCGCGAGGATCAGCAGGATGCTCCAGCGGGTGCCGCCGGGACGCAGGCGCGCGACGCGTTCCGACAGCTGCAACGCCGCGGCGTCGGCCTTCTCCAGCCACGTCTTGCGGCAGGTGCGGCACGTGCCCGGGGTGCGCCCGAACACCCGCAGCAGCGAGGTCAGCCCGCGCTGCAAGACCGCGGGATGTGTCAGGACCGCCCACACGCCGGCGGAGCCCGCCGCGACGACGAGTGCCGCGGGCACGGCGAGCCGGATGGGGACCCGGCCGGCCCAGGCGAGGCCGAGCCAGCCGAGCACGATGAGCAGCACGGTGGTGATCACGCCGGCGAGCAGCACCGCCCAGGCGGCGAGGGCGCTGTCGACGCCGCGACGGCGCAACTGGTTGATGGCGTAGCCGAGCGACCCGGCACCACCCACCACCGGGACGGTCGTCGAGACCGCGTTCTGCGCGAAGGTGATGCCCTGCACGGCCGACGCCGGCACGTGCGCCCCGCCGACGAGCAACAGTTGCCGGTGCAGTTCGCCGTAGACGCCCAGCGCGGCCAGCCCGGAGAGCCCGGCCGCCGCGACCCACGCCCACTGCACATGGTCCAGCCGCTCGAACTGCGCGGCGAGGTCCGGCACTCGCCAGACGAGGTAACCGAGCGCGGCGGCGACGACAGCCCAGTGGAGGACGGGGCGCCAGGGCAGGCGACGGCGCGCCCGGGGGCGGTGCTCGACCGCTCCGGACTCGGTGTCCGCCATCTCGACGCTCGTCACGTCGGACTCCTCCCGCTACGACTACTGGCGACAACCCCAGTGTGCGGCCTGGCATTCCGCGTGCCGTGCGTGAAGTATCACGCCGAAGCTTCCGGTCAGCGGGGTTGCCCGGCCGCCGCGGGCTCGCGCGCGGCCAGCAGCCGGCCGACGAGGTGGTCGGTGATGAACAGCGCCGCGCCGGCGAGGCCGAATGCCGCCACGGGCCCGAGCGGCATCACGCACAACGCGGTGACCACGGCGAACGCCAGCGTCGCCGGCAACGAGCGCAACGCCGAGCACACCAGCGTTTCCGCGGCCGCGAATCCCGAACCGCGGTCCATCGTCGGGGTGAGGATCGACAGCACGACCGGCGTGCACGACAGCAGGCCCGCCGGCTGCGGGCCCAGCAGCCGGGCGAGCACGGCCAGCGCCGTCACGACGGCCGCGGCGGCACCCACGCGCACCGGCGCCTCCCGACCAGCGCGGCGCCCGGCCCGCCAGCTCGGGCCCGGACGTGGGCGGCCACGCCCCCAACCCCGCGAGGACCAGCGCGCCGGTCAGCCCCGCCGCCGTCCACGGTGACCGCAGCTCCGTCGCGATGGAGAACGCCCCGGCGGCGACGGCCAGCGCGATCGTGACCGCCGCGGCCGGGTTCCGCAGCTGCCGGCCGAGCCGGCCGTAGCCGAGGCAGAAAGCCGCCACCACGAGCTGACCGGCGATCATCCCCCGCGCCGCCTGCGCCACGCCACCGGCGCCGTCGCTCGTCACGAGGACGATCAGGAACGGGAAGGTCGTCGTCGGGAACCCGGTCAGCCGCCCGCCGAGCCGGTGGCCGTAGCGGCGTTGGACCACGGTCACGAGCAGAACGGTCAGCACGGGCAGGACGGGCGGCAGCAGGACTTCCATGACCTCGACGATTCCAGGAGCAAGGTCGAGGATGGCTCGAAAATCTCGGCACTTCTCTCCCTGTCAACCGAGTTTTCCTCGGCTCTTGCCGGCAGGAGCCGAGGACTCCGCAACCACGCTCGTGGACGCCATCGACCGCGCGCTCGTCCGGCTCCTGGAAGACGACGCGCGCCGCACGTACAACGAGCTCAGCAAAGAGGTGCGCCTGTCCGCGAACACCGTCGCGGACCGCGTGCGCCGGCTCCGGGCCGCCGGCGTGATCCGCGGCTTCCGGGCCGATCTGGACCCGGCCGCACTGGGCCGCGGGCTGACCATGGTCAGCGACGTCCGCCTGCGCGAAGACGTCGACCGCACCGAGTTCGAACGTGAGCTGCACCGGGTGCCGCAGATCGTGTCGGGGGCACGGATGAGCGGCGAGTACGACTACCGGCTGCGGCTCGCGTGCGTGGACCCCGTGGAGTTCGAAACGGTCGTCGACCGCCTCAAGCGTGAGCACGGCGTGCGCGCGTTGCGCAGCCGGCTGGTGCTGCACGACCTCGAGGTGAGGGTGACCAGCCTGCTCGAGCTGGCGTGAAAACCCATCCGGCCGGGCCCGCTCAGCCGAAGAGCGCCAGCACCCGTTCCGCGAGCCGTGGGCCGTCGACCGGAGCCACGGTCACCCATTCCTGCCCGCCGCGCCCGCCGGACACCGCGGCGGAGTACGCGCCCGCGTCCGTGTCGAACCACGTCAGCCCGCCGCGCCGCTCGACGCGGCCACCGCTCCCCCGCTCGTAGACACTGAACTGGCCCGCGGCGAACACCGGGCGCGCCTGGATCGCGGCGACCTCCTCGGCCTGCCGCCTCACCACCTCCGTCGGCGAATCCCAGCCGCCGGACGGCAGGGTCACGCCGTACCCCGGGCCGGCGGACAGCCGGGGCAGCACGTCGACGATCGCCGACGCGAGCTCGCCCTCGCGAATCCCGCTCAGCCCCACCGTCCGCTCCGGCTGCACCGCCAGCACGCCGGAGCACCCGCGCACCGCGGCCACCGCGCGGAACGGGCGGTCGGCGGTCATGTCCGCGAGCGCTTCACAACCCACATACCGGGAAGCGGCGTCGAGCACGCGCAACCGGTCCTCGAGCTCCGGCGCCAGGCGGCCGTCGAAGAGGCCGCGTTCGCCCAGCCCGCGGTAGACCTCAGCGCGGATCGCCGCGCGTTCCTCCGCCGTCGCGCCCACGCTCGGCACCGCCAGCGGCACCGGGACGCGGCCGAGCCCGAGATCGGTCCACACCACGTCGAACGCCGACGCGGAGAGCCGGATCAAGCCGGCCCCGAACCGAGGGCCGGAGCCGCCGGGAAGGACACACCCGGCACGAGCCCACGCAGCGCCTCGTCGCGCGTCCGCACGACGTCGATCGCCTTCTGCCGCGCCGCCTCGGCCGCCGCCCGGCGCGCGTCCAGCTCGATCGACAGCCCCGCGAGCTGCAGCACGCTCCCGCTCGCGGCGGCGGACCGGATCATCGCGGCGGGGTCGAACTCGACCGGCGGCGGCATCTCGGCCCGGGCCCGTGCCGCGACGTCGGCCTGCGCCGCCACCGAGTCGCCGACCTTCGCCGACACCGCGGCCGATTCGCCGAGCCAGCCCGTCGCCTTGGCGAGGACGGCACGCATCGCGTCGCCCGCGTCGCCTTCCCACAGCTCGCGGCTGCCGGAGGACAGCGCGACCAGCGAGGCCGTCGAATCGTCGAACCGGCGTGCCAGCTCGGCCCACCGCGCGCCCGCCTGGCCGGCGGCGACCGGGTCGTTGTCCTGCTCGACAAGTGCGGCCAGCGCGACGTGACTGTAGGACTCGTAACGGGCCGTCGGTTCGGGCACAGCTGCGGACACGGCACACCTTCCGTTGGCGGAATCGCGGATCAGGGCAGCTTCGGCTCGACGAGCGCGGCGACGGTCGCCGCCCGGCTGCACGCGAGCGTCGTGTCGGAGAAGCTCGCGTTGCTCACGTCGACCTGCACGCTCGCGGAGTCGCCCACGCCCAGCAGCACCGCGCACGTGCCGGCGGCGTTCTTCTTGTCCGCCACTTGCACGGCCTGGTGCGCGCCGACCTTCTTCTTCGTGCGCGTACCCCGGGAGACGTCGAGGTTGGCGAGCCCGGCGTTCCCGTCGAGGGTCACGGTGACGCCGAACGTCGCGGGCACGGTCCAGTCGCACGCGCGCGCCGCACCGATCGTCTTCGGCTTGCCGAGCAGGGTCAGCCCGGCCGTCGACCGGTCCGCCGGCGACAGCAGCGCGCACGGGTCCAGACCGGCGAGCGAGGCGGCGGAGGTGCTCGCCGGCGCGGGTTCGGGAGCGCCGTCGGCGACGGGCAGAGCCCGCTGGGTCACGGGCGCGCGGCCGCACGCGGCGAGCACGCAGAGCGCGGGGACGAGCGCGAGGAGCTTGGCCGAGCGCACGGGGTCAGGCACCGGCGCAGTCCACGCCGCCCGCAGCGGACTCGTCCTGGCGCTCGTACTTTTTCAGCGCGCCGGCGATCCGTTCCTTGAGGTCCTCGAGCTCCTTGCCGAACGCGGTCAGCTGCGCGACCGCCGAGCCGTCGCGGCCCAGGCCGTACTTCGCCATGAACGCGCCGACTTCGCCGGCGTACCCACCGCCGAGCGGAACGGACCGCCCCAGGACGCCGGCTTCGCGGACCATCTCGCCCACCACGTCCTGCAGTTCGCCCAGCTTCGCGTAGGTGGCGGTCGCCAGCTCAGGCGCCACCGCGAAGCCGCGGGAGCCGGCACCGGAACTCGTCAGGCCCGGCACGTCGGGCAGCGGTGCGGCCCCAGCCTCGCTCATGAGCGGTTACGCCTCTCCGTAGTCGAGCGACCTCGGCTCGGAGCATACGTGAGAGCGGACCGTCAGCGGGAGCACCCGAAATGGCGCCCCGCCACCCGATCGGCGTAGGTCCGGTAATACCGGAGAGTCGCCGCGATCCGTTCGCGGGGTTCCGCCGCCGAGTTCGCCCGAGTTTGACACACTGGGTGGAAGGCTGATCGCTGCGCGGACAGCGAGCGACCCGGCGGAGCCGGTGCAAGCCCCACAGCCATGCGCCACCAGGAGGTCGAGTGACGTCGAGAATCCAGCCCGCCACCCCTGCCGGACAGCAGGGCGGCGGGGCCGGGCAGCCGCCTTACCCGGCGGCGGATGCCCCGATCGGGCGACAGAACGGGTACGCCCCCAGGGTGTCCCTCGACGAGCTGCACGAGACGGCCCGCCGCATCGCCGCCAACGTCGAACGCGTGCTGGTCGGCAAGCCCGACGTCATCCGGATCGCGCTGGTGACCCTCCTCGCCGAGGGTCACCTGCTCGTCGAGGACGTGCCGGGCGTCGGCAAGACCTCACTGGCCAAGGCGCTCGCGCGGTCGATCGACTGCACCGTGAGCCGCGTGCAGTTCACCCCGGACCTGCTGCCGAGCGACGTCACGGGCGTGTCGATCTACAACCGGCAGACGGGCGAGTTCGAGTTCCGGCCCGGCCCGGTGTTCGCGAACATCGTGGTGGGCGACGAGATCAACCGCGCCTCGCCGAAGACGCAGTCGGCGCTCCTGGAGTGCATGGAAGAGCACCAGGTCACCGTCGACACGAGCACGTACGCGCTGGGCAAGCCGTTCATGGTCATCGCGACGCAGAACCCCATCGAGATGGAGGGCACCTACGCCCTGCCCGAGGCGCAGCGCGACCGCTTCACCGCGCGCGTGTCGATCGGCTACCCCGACCAGCAGGCCGAGCTCGCGATGGTCGACGAGCACGCCGGGCACAACCCGCTGGCCGAGCTGGCGCCGGTGTCCGACGGCGCGACCGTGCAGCGGCTGATCGAGACCGTGCGCGCCGTGCACATCGCGCCCGAGGTCCGCCGCTACGCCGTGGACCTGGTGGCCGCGACCCGGCAGGTGCCGGAGATCCGGCTCGGCGCTTCGCCGCGCGCGACGCTGCACCTGGTCCGTGCGGCGCGGGCGCAGGCAGCGCTGGCGGGCCGTGAATACGTGGTGCCGGACGACCTGCACACGGTCGCCGGGCCCGTGCTGGCGCACCGGCTCGTGCTCACCACCGAAGCGCACGCCGCCCGCCGGTCGGCGACCGACGTGGTTCGCGCGGTGCTGCACCGCGTCCCCGTCCCCCAGGGCTCGGCCGGCTCCCGCTAGCCGTCGATCCCACTACGCGAATTCGAGAACCGCATGCTGCGTGCACTGTCCGGCCTGACCACCCGCGGCCGCTGCCTCCTGGCCGCGGGGATCGCCGCGGCCGTGTGCTCGCTGGTGCTCAACGAGCGCGACCTCCTGCGCGTCTCCGTGTTCGTGGTCGCGCTGCCGCTGCTTGTCGCCGCCTTCATCTCGGCGACCAGGCTGCGCCTCGGCGCCGCGCGGGCCCTGCGGCCGGAGCGCGTGGCCGTCGGCACGAGCGGCGAGGTGCACCTCGAACTGTGGCGCAGCGGCCGGCTCCCCGGCGGTGAGGTGCTGCTCGAGGACGGCGTGCCGTACGCGCTGGGCTCCCGCCCGCGGTTCGTGGTCGAACGGCTGCCGCACGACCGGCGCGTGCTGCTGCGGTACCCGCTGCAGCCGATGCTGCGCGGGATCCAGCAGGTGGGCCCGCTGCGCGCGACGATCACCGACCCGTTCGGGCTGTGCGAGTTCGAACGCGAGCTGATCGGCCACTCGCGGCTCGTGGTGGTGCCCCGTGTCGCCGGCCTGTGGGGCCTGCCCGGCGGCGCCGGAGTCGGCGCGGGTGACGACGGCACCGTCCGCCTGCACGCGGGACAGGGCGAGCCCGACGTGATCGTGCGCCACTACCGCACCGGCGACGACATGCGGAAGGTCCACTGGCGCTCCACCGCCCGCCGCGACGAGGTCATGGTGCGCGTGGAGGAACGGCCGTGGCGCGGCGGCACGACCGTGCTGCTCGACCACCGCGCGGCCGCGCACCACGGCACGGGCCCGGCGGCGAGCCTCGAGTGGGCGGTGTCGTTCGCGGCGTCGGTCGCGCTGCACCTGCGCCGCTCCGGCCACCGCGTCCGCCTGGTCACCGAGCACGGCATCACGCTGGCCGACGCCCCGGGTGACGGCGGGGAAGGCTACGACAACGTCGTGCTCGACGCGCTGGCCGCCCTGCAGCCGGCGCACCAGCGCGACGTGACGCTGGGCCACGACCCGGCCGAAGGACAGGAGCTCATCGCGGTGCTCGGCACGGTCAGCGCGGAGTCGGTGCACGAACTGGCCCGCTACCGCCCGCGCGGGGTGCGCAGCCTCGCCGTCCTGCTGGACACCCCCAGCTGGGCCGGGACCGGCTCGAGCGACCACCAGACCGCCGCGACGCAGGACGCCGCCGAGCTGCTGCGCGCGACCGGCTGGGGCGTGGTCGTCGTCGGCCCGCAGACCCCGATGCCCCAGGCGTGGGCCGAACTGTGCCGCACGGGCGCCCACCGCGTCGCCCTGATCGGCGGCCCGCGATGACCGCGACCGCGCCCCGGCCGCCGGCGCCCGCCCCGCAGGCACCGCCGCCGATCCCCCACACGCCGACGCCGCAGCCGGCCGCGCAGCCACCGGTGTGGTCGAGCGGGATCCTGCCGCCGATCGCCGCGGGCCTCGCGACGCTGTGCGCGGCGACGTCGCTCACGAGCGTGGTCGACGGGTGGGCGTGGTTCGGTTACCTGTTCGTGGCGGTCGTCCTGATCGCCTCGACCGGGCTGGCGCTGCGCTCGCTGCGGGCGCCGACCGTCGTGGTCGGGCTCAGCCAGCTGGTGGTGCTGCTGTTCCTGGTGACGGGCGCGTTCACCACGCAGGGCATCCTCAAGATCATCCCGGGGCCGATGGCCTTCGGGGAACTGCAGGCGACGCTCGCGGCGTCGGCCGAGCAGATCCGCACGGGCCTGCCGCCGGTCGAGGGCACGCAGCCGATCCTGTGCCTGGTGACCATCGCGATCGGGCTGGTCGCGGTCCTCGTGGACACGCTGGCCGTCGCGGCCGCGGCGCCTGCCGCCACCGGTCTGGTGCTGCTGTGCGTGTACGCGGTGCCGGCGGCGCTGTCGGACGAAATGCTGCCGTGGTGGACGTTCCTGCTCGGCGCGGCGGCGTTCGCGTGCCTGCTCGCGCTCGACGGAAACCACCGGCACCGGCGCTGGCGCAACCGCGAAGCACCCGGTTCGGGCGGCTGGGCGCGTACGGTGCAGGCGCCCGTCGCGGTGGTCTGCGCCGCGCTCGTGCTCGGGCTGCTCGGCGGCGGGATCACGTGGGTGGGCACCGTTGGGAAGATCCCGTTCGGCTCGGGCCCGGGCTCGGGCGGCGACGGCACCGGCGGGTTCGGCGTCGCGCCGTTCACGCAGCTGCGCGGCCTGCTCGACCAAGGCCAGAACACCGAGCTGTTCCAGGTCCGCGGGCTCGGCAACGACCGTCGGTACCTGCGCGCGTTCACCTTGGACACCTACACGCCGAACCAGGGCTGGGGCCTGCGCGGCGGCGGCCAGGCGCAGACGGGGGTGCTCGCCAACAGCACGCTGCCCGCCGCGCCCGGCGACGACGGCACCGGCGTGTCGCGGCAGATCCAGATCCAGCCCACCCGGTGGGTCGACAACTGGTTGCCGGTCTACGGCGCGCCCCGCGCGTTGCGCGGGTTGTCGCCGCAGTGGCTCTACGACCGCGTGAGCGGGTCGGTGTTCACGACGAAGAGCGAACCCGCGCCGGTTTACACGGAAGTGGCCTCTCTGAAGGAACCCACGGCCGTCGAGCTGCGGGCCACGGACCCCAAGTCCGACGAGGTGCCGGCCTTCTACCGGCAGATCGGCCGCGTGGACCCGCGGGTGGTCGCGAAGACGAACCAGATCATCACGGGCAAGACCGACAACTTCGACCGGGCGACCGCGTTGTGGCAGTTCTTCAGTGCGCAGAACGGTTTCGTGTACGACACGAAGACCGCCGACGCGCGGGACCCCGACGCGCTGGCCGACTTCATCCTCAACGGCAAGCGGGGCTACTGCGAGCAGTACGCATCGGCGATGGCCGTGATGCTGCGGGTCGCGAACATCCCCTCGCGGGTCGCGATCGGCTTCACGCCCGGTGTTTCGAAGGGCGACTACCAGTCGATCTCCTCGCAGGACGCGCACGCGTGGGTCGAGGCGTACTTCGGCGACCGGGGCTGGGTGACCTTCGACCCGACGCCGCTCGCCGACGGCCGCGGCATCGTCCCGTCGTACCTGCAGCAGAACAGCCAGGGTTCCCACCAGCCCGACGCGACCGACGACCTGCCGACCGCGCCGCACTCCGCCGCGCCGACCACGGACTCGCCGCTGGACAAGGGCCAGAACGAGGCCACGCCGACGACGCCGGCCGCCGCGCAGCCGCAGGACGGCTGGCTCGTGATCCTCGCGGCGGTGCTCGCGGTCCTCGGCGCCGCGGCGATCGCGGCGGCGTATCTGTTGCGGCGCCGTCCTTCCCCGCCGGACGGGGTGGTCCCGGGCGTCCCGCCGGGCGCCGTCCCGGACGGCGACGTGCTGGTGCGCACCCCGGCCCCGGCGGTGGTCCGCACCAGTCGGGCCGCTCTTTGGCTGCCCCTCGCCGCGGGTGTGCTGTTCGTGGCCGCGCTGGGCTTCCTGGCCGGTCTGGTGGCGTGGTGGTTCGCGCTGCTGGTGGTGGTCGCGCTCGTCGGCGTCGGCGGCCCGGCCGCCCTGCGCGACTTCACGCGCCGCCGCCACCTCCAGGCGATCGTCACCCGCGCGCCCGGCTCCGCCGACGCCGCGTGGCGCGAACTGCGCGCCGAGTGCGCCGACCGCGGCCTGCCCCTCTCCGACAGCGACACGATCCGCGTGGCGGGCCAGAAGATCGCCGAACGCCACCACCTCGACGACCCCGGCCGCGAAAGCCTCCGCACGGTCATCGGGGCCGTCGAGAAGACGTGGTACAGCGGAATCCCGGCCCCGGACCCCGACCTCGCGCCCGCATTCGACCAGCTGCGCCGAAGCCTGCGCGCCACGGCCCCGATCTCACTGCGGGGCCGGCTCTTCCCGAAGTCCGTGCTGCGGCGGCGTTCCTGAGGAGGTGCTCGCCCCGGCCCGGTGTCTTGCGCGCCCCGCGCTCACCGGCTGGGGCTGATCACGGCCTCGGTTGGCTTCGTGCCACCGCGCCGGTGCCTCGTTCTCGACGCTCACCACCGCGGGCCGTGCGGAATCAGCCACCGCGGCGCCGTGCGGAATCAGGCGCTCCGGCTCATGCAGTCGGCGTACCACGAACCTGTGCCCGCCCGCCGACCCCGGAAGACAGCCCCCACCCGACGGTTTCCGAGATTGGCTGCACCAGCTGGTCCTTGAGGAGTAGGGGAACGAAACCGAGCATCGGGCGACTCGTCGCGGGCTTGGCCGGCGTGGCAGGGCCATGTCCGCGGAGCGGGCAGCCTGTTCGGGCGGCCTGCGCCGCGAGATCTCCGGCCGGGTGCGCACCGGCCGCATCGCCCTGGGTTCCACGTCCGTCCCGATCAGCGTCGGCTGCGGATGCCCACGGAGATGCCGACGATCATCGACCGGCCGGGCTGATCACGGCCTCGGCCCGCTTCGTGCCACCGCGCCGGTGCCGCGTTCTCGACGCTCACCACCGCGGCGCCGTGCGGAACCAGGCGCTCCGGCTCATTCAGTCGGCGTACCACGAACCTGTGCCCGCCCGCCGGCCCGGACGACAGCCGCGCCCACTCTGAGGAGGCGTGCCATGTCCTTTTTATCGCCCCGCAGCGACAAAACCGGGTGATCGTGTCGTTCCGGGTGCGAACATCCACAACTCGGCCGGCCTGTGGGTCGCCCAACCGCAGCGCCCGACCCGACCGCGACGCCCGGACAAGGTCGGCAAGGCCGTCGAGCTCGGCGCACACCAGCAGCACCGCCCATCACCCGATCAGGCGCACGAGAAACCGCGCTCCGCCACAGCCGGGCGAAGCGCGGATCTCAAAATCGGCGAACGGAGCTACTGTTCTTCGAAGCGCTGGCGGAACCGTTCCTCCATGCGCTGCGTGAACGAGCTCTTGCGGCCCGACCCCTTGCCGCCTCCGCGGCCGGAGTCCTTGCCGCCCCCGCCGGCGTCGCCGCCGTGGCGCAGGGACGTGACAGCCAGCATCACCCCGAAGAACATCACGAGGAATCCCAGCACGCTGATCAACGGGATGTCAGCGACCCGGAGCACGGGCACCACCACGCCGAGCACGAGCAGTGCGACACCCACCACGAACAGGGCGATGCCCTGGATACGCCGTCGGCGGGCGGGGCGGCGCAACCGGGTGCCACGCACCGTGGATGCGAACTTGGGGTCCTCGGCATAGAGCTCGCGCTCGATCTGATCGAGCAGCCGCTGCTCATGCTCGGAGAGTGGCATCTTTCCTCCTCCGGCACAGCTGTCGCGGGCGCCGGGCCGCGCAACGTTCTGGACCCAACAGCCATCCCCAGGCGGGGTGGCACTGTCCAGGATACGAGCCCCGCGCTCGTCCGACTACCCGATCCCGCATCCAGAAGGGATCGAATTGGGGGAAATCACGACTGACGTGGGTTGACACTGGGTCACCGACCCCTCGTCACGGCTCGCGGGGTGTCAGCAACGAGGCCGGGCGCACCGCGGCGGACCCGAAGCGGGACCTCGCCACGTCGGCGGCCACTTCCGCGTCGCGCCAGCGCGGCTCGTCGGACGCGAACTGCAGCTGCTCGCCCCCGTCACCCGTGTCGAGGCCCTCGACGCGCACGCCGATCAGCCGCACGGCGCCCGTCGGCGCGTGTTCGGCCAGCAGCTCGACGGCCGTGCGGTGGATGTCCCGCGCGACGTCGGTGGCCGCGAACAGCGTGCGCGCCCGGGTGATCGTCGTGAAGTCGGCGAACCGGACCTTGATCGACACCGTCCGCCCACGCAGACTGCGCGCCCGCAGCGTCGCCCCGACCCGCTCGGCCAGCCGGAGCAGCTCCAGCCCCAGCTCGGCCCGGCTGTGAAGGTCGACGTCGAACGTCCGCTCCGCCCCGATCGACTTCTCCGGCGACTCGGGCACCACCGCGCGGTCGTCGTGGCCGTGGGCCAGCGCCCACAGGTGCTCCCCCATCGCCTTGCCGAGCGAGCGCCGCAGCCGCGCCGGCGGGGCGGCCGCGACGTCGGCGATCGTGTGCAGCGCCTGCTGCCGCAGCTGCTCCTCCGTGCGCTTCCCCACGCCCCACAGCGCCGACACGGGCAACGGGTGCAGGAACGCCAGCGTCTCGGCCGCGGGCACCACGACCATCCCGTCGGGCTTCGCCATGCCCGACGCGAGCTTCGCGACGAACTTGACCTTCGCGACCCCCACGGAGCAGGTGATCCCGTGCTCCGCCGCCACCCGCTCCCGGATCCGCGCCCCCAGTCGCGCCGGAGTGGACCCCAACCGCCGCAGCGCGCCGCTGACGTCCAGGAACGCTTCGTCGAGGCTCAGCGGCTCGACCAGCGGCGTGAGCTCGCGGAAGATGTCCATCACCTGGTGCGACACCTCGCCGTACAGCCCGGACGTGGGCTGGATGCAGATCAGGTGCGGGCACAGCCGCTTCGCCGTGGAGAACGGCATCGCCGAGTGCACGCCGTATTTGCGCGCCGGGTAGTTCGCCGCCGCCACCACCGACCGCGGCCCGCCGCCGGACACGACGACGGGCTTGTCGGCGAGTTCAGGCCGCGTCCGCAGCTCGCACGACACGAAGAACGCGTCCATGTCCACGTGCAGGATCCCGCAGCCGGTGTCGTCCGGCAGCGTCTCGGCACCCGTGGTGACGCGGTAGCGGGCCATCCCGCTGGGCAGTTCGGCGTTTCTGCTCCCCACGTCCGCGGACGCTACCGGGAGCCACCGACAATTTCCGGCACGAGCCGGTCAAGCCGGCGAGACCGGCCGGGCCATCGCGTGCAGCCGCCCGGCGACGTCGCGCAACGCCGGCACCGACGCGGCCGCCAGCTCGAACTCCGCCAGCTCGTCCTCGCGCACCTCGCCCGGCACGACGTCGGAGATCACCCGGTCGCCCTGCAGCAGGGTCACCTCGAGGCCCGCGGCCACGAGCAGGTCGGTCAGGCCGGCGCTGTCGAACCGGCGCAGCACGGTGTCGCGCCCGCCCGGCACCACGCCGTCGGCCTCGTCGAGCAGCCGCTGCGCGTCGGCGATCCGCCCGGCCAGCGCGCGGTGCAGCACGGCCGCGTTGCGGTTGGCCACGAGCACCGACAGCGCACCGCCGGGCGCGACGGCAGCGGCCAGCGCGCCGAGCGCCACAGCCGGGTCGTCGACGACCTCGAGCAGGCCGTGGGCCAGCACGAGGTCGGCCGAGCCGGCCTCGACGCGGGTGCTGAGCGCGTCGGAGTCGTCGGCGATCACCGTGATGCGGTGCGACACGCCCTCCTCCTCGGCGCGGCGGCGCAGGGTCGCCAGCGCGTTGGGGTTCGGCTCGACCACCGTCACGAGGCAGCCCGCCGCCGCGAAGGGCACCGCCCAGCCGCCGCTGCCGCCGCCGACGTCGACGACGGAGGGCTGCTCAACGCCCCGGGCGCGGGCCGCCCGCAGCTGTCCCTCGAGCGCCCGGCGAACGGCGCCCGAACCCCGGGCGGCCACGGTGTCCGTCTTCATAGTCGGACAGGGTAGTGCCCGCCCGCCGGTCACCCGCCGTGACCCGGGGCCGCCCGGGAGAGGCGTTCGGCACCTTCGTCGAGACCCGACGCGCGGGCGGCCCGTAGGCTGTCTCGAGTGCACACGGTCGCCGTTCTCAGCCTCAAGGGTGGCGTCGGTAAAACGACGGTCGCGCTCGGTATCGCGTCGGCCGCTCTGCGTAGGGGTACCCGCACGCTCGTGGCCGACCTCGACCCGCAGGGCAACGCCACCACCTCGCTCGACCCGCCGTACACGGACGCGACACTCGCCGACGTGCTGGAGACCCCGGCGCGCCCGGTGCTCGAACGCGCCATCGCGCCCAGCGTCTGGAGTGACGAGGTCGACGTGCTGGTCGGTGCCGAGGAGCTGGAGCAGCTCAATGAACCCGACTCCGATGGGCGGCGCCTGGAGAACCTCTCGCGCGCGCTCGACGAGCTGCACAGCCACCCGCTGCGCGAGGAGCCGTACGAGCTCGTCGTGATCGACTGCCCGCCTTCACTCGGCCGGCTGACGAAGTCGGCGCTCGTGGCCGCCGACAGCGCCCTGATCGTGACGGAGCCCACGATGTACGCCGTGGCCGGCGCCCAGCGCGCACTGGAGGCGATCGAGCGCATCCGCGAGGAGAGCAACCCGGGCCTGCGCCCGATCGGAGTGCTGGTGAACAAGCTGCGCGTGCGTTCCTACGAGCACCAGTTCCGCGTCGCCGAACTGCGCGAGAACTTCGGCTCGCTCGTGATGCCCACCGCGATCCCCGACCGGCTGGCCGTGCAGCAGGCGCAGGGCGCATGCAGCCCGATTCACGAGTGGCACTCTCCGGGCGCGCAGGAGATCGCGCTGACGTTCAACATGGTGCTCGCCAAGATCCTGCGGTCCAACCGCGCCGGGCGCCACCGCGTACGCGGCGAGGAGGAGGACCTGCCCGAGACCACCGCCGGGACGCCGGCGATCGTGGCCGACGCCGAAGTGTCCGAAAACGCGGGCTGAGCCGTGCCCGAGGGCGACACCGTCTTCCTCGCCGGCAAGTTGCTCGACAAGGCGCTCGCCGGGAAAACGCTGGTGCGCGGCGAGTTTCGCCACCCCGCGCTGGCCACTGTGGACCTCGCGGGCCGCGAGGTCCTCGGCGCCGGCACCGTCGGCAAGCACCTGTTCACCCGGTTCTCGGGTGACTTGACGCTGCACAGCCACCTGCGCATGGACGGCAGCTGGGACATCTACCCCGCCGGCGGGCGGTGGCGCACCCCCGCCCACCACGCGCGGGTCATCCTGGCAACCCGAGACGTGCAGGCCGTCGGGTTCCGCCTGCACGACCTGAAGCTCGTGCCCACCGCGGCCGAGCACGACCTCGTCGCCCACCTCGGCCCGGACCTGCTCGATCCACAGTGGACCGAAGAGCACGCCGAGCGGGCCGCGGCGGCGCTGGCCGCGCAGCCGGACCGCGAGCTCGGCGACGCACTGCTGGACCAGCGGATCATGGCCGGGATCGGCAACCTCTACAAGGTGGAGATCTGCTTCCTGCTCAAGGTTTCGCCCTGGACAACTGTGTCCGAAGTGGACACACAGAAGGTCGTGGCGCTCGCGCGCAAGCTGCTGCGGGCCAACGCGTGGCGGCACGAGCAGGTGACCACCGGGGACCTCGCGCGCGGCCGGCGCAACTGGGTGTACGAGCGCACCCGCCAGGGCTGCTTCCGCTGCGGCGGCCGCGTCGAGGTGCACGAGCAGGGCGAGGGCGTGTACCGGCGGCCGACGTGGTTCTGCCCGCGCTGCCAGCCCGGCCCGCGCCCGGTGGACTGAACCCGCTGCGTACTCACCCCGCGTCTCAGCGGAGACGCCGTGTTCGCACCGGGCGAACGGATTCGGACATCCCTGGCAGGGCAGCGTGAGTTCGCCCAAATGATGTTGCCGGGCGCCGAGGTTCGCGGTTAGCGTGGCAGTACACGAGAAAGGAGGTGGTCCTAAGTTGTATTCCAACAGGACTCGTGAGGTGGCTGTCCGCTAGCGGATGGCGCGCGTAGGGACTTTGAGCAGCGATACAACCTGAGCCACCTTCGGCTCATCGCCTGCTTCGCGTGTTGCCTGCTGACGAATACCAGGCAGTCACCGTGCTCCCGGGGCTTCCGAGCACCGGTCCGGCTCGGGCTCGGACGTTTGACGGCGTCCGAGAGCCGCCCCGGGAGCTCTTATCCACGAAATCTCGCCGCCGGGCTCAGGTGGACGACCGCCCGGCGATCGGCCGGAGGGGCTCCGTACCCCGAACGGCCGTATCTGGCTAGCCTGAACGGCATGCTCAGGCCGGACTACCCGATCACCACGGAACGGCTGCTCCTTCGCCCGTTCAGGCTCGAGGACCTCGACGCCCTGAACTCGTTCCAGTCCCGGGCCGACGTCGCCCGCTACCTGTACTGGGGGCCGCGCAGCCGCGCCGAATCGGCGGCCGCGCTCGCCAAGCGCGTCCACAGCTCGACGGTGACCCAGGAGGGCCAGTTCCTCGCCGTCGCGGTCGAGCTCGCCGAGACGGGCCAGCTGATCGGTGACCTGAACCTCGAATACCTCAGCGCGGAGCACCGCCAGGGCGAGCTCGGGTTCGTCTTCCACCCCGACCACCACGGGAAGGGCCTCGCGCTGGAGGCCACCAAGGAACTCCTGCGCCTGGGCTTCGAAGAACTGGGGCTGCACCGCATCATCGGCCGCTGCGACGGCCGCAACTCCGCGTCGATGGCCCTCATGGAGCGCCTCGGCATGCGCAAGGAAGCGCACCTGAAGGAGAACGAGATCGTCAAGGGCGAGTGGACCGACGAACTGGTCTACGCCATGCTGGAAGACGAGTGGAAGGAAGGCGCCGCCGGCTGACCGGACGCGGTCCGGGCAAGGGGCCGCACGGGGTCCGGCTGATGCGCTGGCCCCGTCCAGTGCCCCGTGCTCGCGGCGCGGACCGGCACCCTCACGACACGACGATCGCGACCGGCGCCACAAGCGGGGCGGGTTCCGGGCGCCGCGCGATCAGCGATGAGGCAGCATGGGCGCGTGCTGTTCGACAAGATCGCCCGTCCCGCGATGTACCGGCTGGCCTACCACGACCCGGAGGTCGTGCACGAGCGCACGGTCCGGCTGCTGGGCCGGGTGGCGCCCGCGCTGGGACCGGTGTCGCGGGTGTACCGCACGGACGACCCCGTGACCGTGCTCGGGCTGCGGTTCCCGAACCGCGTGGGGCTGGCCGCGGGCATGGACAAGAACGGGCTGGCACTCAAGGCGTGGCCTGCGCTCGGGTTCGGGTTCGTCGAGGTCGGCACGGTCACGCGGCACGCACAGCCGGGAAACCCGAAGCCGCGCCTGTTCAGCCTGCCGGGCAGCGACGGCGTGATCAACCGCATGGGCTTCAACAACGACGGCGCCGAGGCGCTCGCCCGGCGGCTCGCCGCGCACGGCAAACCCGGGGTGCCGCTGGGGATCAGCATCGGCAAGTCCAAGGTGACGCCGCTGGACGAGGCCGTCGAGGACTACCGCTTCTCGTTGCGCGCGCTGCACCCGTACGCCGACTACTTCGCGATCAACGTCAGCTCACCGAACACGCCGGGGCTGCGCGCGTTGCAGGACAAGGCCGCGCTGGCCGAACTGCTGGCCGAGCTGGGGCGGACGTCAGCCGAGCTGGGCGGGTCGACGCCGCTGCTGGTGAAGGTCGCGCCGGACCTCACCGAAGAGGCGCTCGCCGAGCTGGTCGAGGTGTGCCTCGGGCACGGCGTCGCCGGGATCATCGCCACCAACACGACGCTGTCACGCGAAGGCATCGCCCCCGCCGACGCGCACCTGGCGGCCGAAATCGGCGGCCTGTCGGGCCGCCCGCTCGCCGCGCGGTCGCTCGAGGTGGTGAAATTCGTGCACGAGTGCACCGAAGGCAAGCTGCCGATCATCGGCGTAGGCGGCATCCTCGGGCCCGATGACGCGCGGCGGATGCTCGACGCCGGCGCGAGCCTCGTGCAGCTCTACACCGGCTTCGCCCTGCACGGCCCGGGCCTGGTGCGCCGCGTCAGCCGGGGGATCGCAGGCCGGCCGTGCTGACGAACCGCAGGTAACCGCGCCACGACTCGAACCCGTCGAGGTTCGGTGCGCCGTCGGCCGCGTCCGGGTGGACCAGCACCGCGAGCGGAGTGCTGCCGTCCTCCAGCGTCACGTACCCGAGCACGAACGGATCCGCCAGTGTCGCGGCGAACCGGCCGAAAGCCGCGGGCGACAGGCGCCAGCGCTCGCCGTCCAGCGCCGTGCGACCGGCGACCACCCCGGGCTGGGCGGGTGCGGTGTCCAGCAGCACCATGCGGTAGCGCTCGGCGGTCCGGACCGGCGCCACGAACCGCGCGCCGTGCAGCAGATCGTTGAGCGGCTGGCCCCGCAGGTGCGCCCCGAACACGACGAGGTCCACGCCTTCGGGCGGGTACGGCTCCGTCGGTTCCCCCGTGAGCAGCCCGGCGAGCTCGATCGCGACCTGGTCGTGGAAGGCCCGCGTGGCGATCGTGACGCCGAACGGCCGCCGGTCACCCGGCCGCACCGGAACCGTGACGGCAGCGAGGTCGAGCACGTTGGCGAACGCCGTGTACGTGGCGAGCCGCGCGCTCACGCCGGCGGGGTCGGCCAGCGCCTCGCTCAGGTCGGGGTGGTCGGACACGGTCGGCAGCACCAGCGCGTCGTGCTCGCCGAGCAGTTCGCGGGCGGCCGCGCGCAGCTGCGTGACGCGGCTCTGCGCGTCGGCGAACTCGTGCGCGAGGTGCGTGCCCGCGGCCGCGACGATGCCCGACACGGTCGGGTCGGCTCCCTCCGGCCCGGCGGCGAGGATCTCCCCCGCCGACGCGTAGCGCTCGGCGACGAGGGCACTGCCGTAGAGCAGCTGTCCGGCTTCGAAGAACACGCTGAGATCGAGCGGTTCGATGCGGGCACCGGCGGCCTCCAGCGACGCCACAGCCGCCAGGAACGCGCGCTTCGCCGGCGCCGACAGCGGCACGAGCCCGGCCTCGTCCGGGATCGCGACGCGCGGGCGCTCCCCCACGCCGAGCGGTACGTCGGCGGGCCACTCCCGCATGGACGGGTCCATCCCGTCGGGACCCGTCAGCACAGCGAGCGCGCGCTGCCCGAGCGCCAGACTGCTCGCGAACACCGACACGCAGTCGAAGGACGCCGACGCCGGGAACACGCCCGTCTTCGGCACGAGCCCGAGCGTCGGCTTGAGGCCGATCACGGCGTTCAGCGCCGCCGGCACGCGGCCGGAGCCGGCGGTGTCGGTGCCGAGCGCGAGGTCGGCGATCCCGAGCGCGACGGCCACGGCGGAACCGCTGCTGGACCCGCCCGCGACCTTCTGCGGGTCGGTGGCCGAGACGACGGCACCGTATGGACTGCGCGTGCCGGCCAGGCCGGACCCGAACTGGTCGAGGTTCGTCTTGCCGAGCACCACGGCCCCCGCGCCGGTGAGCCGCGTGACCGCCGTGGCGCTGGTCACGGGCACCCGCGAAAAACCCGGGCACCCCGCGGTGGTGGGGAGCCCGGCGACGTCGATGAGGTCCTTGACCGCGAGGACGGTCCCCGCCAGCGGCAGGTCCTCCCCCGCTCGCACGCGCTCGTCGACCGCCTTGGCGTCGACGAGCACCTCCTCCAGCGTGCGGAGGCTGATCCACAGATCGGGCCGCTCGACGTGCGCGAGGCGTTCGAACGCTGCCACCACCCGGCGGTGCGCGCTGGGCGGGGAAACGGGCGCGGGTTCCGGTTCAGGCGGGAGCGTGGTCACGGGGCGTCCTTTCCTCGGCGGGATCGAGAAAGTCCACTGTGTACGTCCGGCGCCGCGGAACCTCAGTCCACGGCGCCGATTCTGGCGGGTGCCACCACTGACTGCATGAGAAAAACGTTAAACCGCACGCGTTTCCGTAACCAGGTGTTTCCGATTACGCGATTGTTTCGGTATCACCGGCCACTTACCGAACGTTCGCGAGCCCCGCGCGGACTAGGCCGACCGGAAAGTCAAACTGCGCCGATCGGCTCGTTTCCGGGCGCGGTGCGCCACCACGCCGGCGCACGGGAATACGCACACGCGCCGAAACCGCACAGTTCGCCGCGGCAGAACCGCCGCCGACCCGGTTGCCGCTACGACAGCTCGCGCAGCGCGAGAGCCAGGCCGGCGAGGTGGTCGGTCGCGTCGGTGAGGGACTGCTTGGAGGTACCCATGCCGTCGCTGCTCGCGGCGACGGCGCGGCCCGCCGCCGCAACCAGGCTGCCGTAGGCCTCGATACCGTCGTCGAGTTGTTCACGCATCTTCGCGATCGCGGCGTCCAGCGCGGCGCGTTCGCGGGCCGGGGCGGAGTTGCGGCCGCGTTCGATGGCCTGGATGCGGGAGGCCAGACCGCGCAGCGCGGCGGCGGCCTCGAGGGCGGTGGTGCGCGCGTCGGCCACCGAGATCTCCGGGACGGCCGTGGTGCCGAGCGAAGTGGGGACGGAGAGCTGCCGCAGCAGCTCCCCCAGAGAGGCTTCGGATTCGGCGAGGCGTTCCATCGGCTCGCGGGCCGCCGAGCCGGCCGGGGGCAGGGGCGGCGCGGGCGCGGTGGCCGCCGCCGGGAGTTGGTGTTTCTTGAGCTCGCGCAGCTTCAGGCCGGTGCGCACGCTGAAGGTGCCGAAGACGATCGTGCCGAAGCCCGAGAGCACCGTCTGGAAGACCTCGGGCTGCCCGTTGCCGAGCAGACCCGTGCCTGACAGCACGGTGAGCACACCGAGGAGGATCGTGATGAGCAGCCACAACGTGAGCGCCCGCGAGGTGCGGTTGATGCGCCGCTGGTGCCTGGCCGCGGGTTCGTTCCAGCGCTGCCACTTGGCGCGGACCTCGGCGACGGCCGGAACCTGGCCCGCGACCTGCGAGAACGTGGTCGGCACGGTCGGTCGCCGCATCGCCGGCGGGCGCTGGTAAGCCGGTCTTTGCTGCGCGGCGGGCTTCCCGCCGCCGGCCTCACCGGCAGCCGGCGGGAAGTACCGCTGCAGCTTCTCCTGGGCCTTCTGGGCGTATTCCGGCAGCTTCTCGATGTGCTTTTCGAGCTTGGCGTTGAACTCGTTGAAGTCCCGCCGCCCGTTGCCACCGGCCATCGCCCGTCCCCCGGAGTCGTTCCTGAACCCGGCAGTCAGGCCGGGTTCTTGCCCTGCTCGGCCTGCACTCGGGCCTGGATCTCACGCTGGATGTCGGCGCTGCCGGCCGTGGTGCCCGCCGGCTTCGCGGCGCCACCGTCGGTGACCTGCGCGACCGAGTCGCCGCGCATCGACGCGCGGATCTGCTCGAGCCGCGAGTGGCCCGCCATCTGGGTGGCCGACTCCTGCACCTCGAGCATGCGGCCCTGCACCGAGTTCTGCGCGAGCTCGGCCTGGCCCAACGCCGTGGTGTAGCGCTTCTCGATCTTGTCGCGGACCTCTTCCAGCGACGGCGTGTTGCCGGGGGCGGCCAGCTGGCTCATCTGGTTCAGCGAAGCGGAGACCTGCTCCTGCATCTTCGCCTGCTCCAGCTGCGAGAGCAGCTTGGTGCGCTCGGCCAGCTTCTGCTGCAGCATCGTGGCGTTGCGCTCCACGGCCTTCTTCGCCTGCGCCGCCGCCTGCAACGACTGGTCGTGCAGGGTTTTCAGGTCCTCGATGCTCTGCTCGGCCGTGACGAGCTGCGCGGCGAAGCTCTCCGCAGCGGTCTCGAACTCGGTCGCCTTCTGCTCGTCACCCTTGCCCCGCGCCTCGTCGGCGAGCACCAGGGCCTGCCGGGTCGACGCCTGCAGCTTCTCGACCTCGCCGAGCTGCCGGTTGAGCTTCATCTCCAGCTGGCGCTGGTTGCCGATCACGGAGGCGGCCTGCTGCGTCAGCGCCTGGTGGTTGCGCTGTGCCTCCTCGATGGCCTGCTGGATCTGTACCTTCGGGTCGGCGTGCTCGTCGATCTTCGACGAGAACGCCGCCATCATGTACTTCCAGAACTTCACGAACGGGTTGGCCATCTCCTCCGCCTGCCTTCTTGCGTCCCACGGGCCCTGAGTTACCTCGAGGTGGGGCGTAGCTCCCCTAGTGCACAACGTCCCGACCCCGGCGTTGGGTTCCATCGTGTCAGGTCAGGCCCTGCCGTTCCAGGCGACCCCGGGGGAATTCAGGGACGACCCTGATCGATCACGTACTCTGCCGCACGTCACCGATCCGACCACAGGAACGGCGGAAACCGTCGGCACCCACAGTAACGTCCGGCTGGGCGTCCGCCCGGTTTTTGGCCGGATGCGGGAAAAACGCGTACGGCCCCGGGGTCACCACCCGGGGCCGTACGCGTACGCAGCGCTGATTATGCGGCGATCGTCGACGCGAGCTTCGGCGCGCCGATCGTGGTCCGCAACTGGGTGTTCATCCGCGGAGCAGGCGAAAGCCGAAGGTCGGACAGGTCGTCGCCGACCAGCTCCGAGACCAGGCGGCCCCCTTCGAACCCGCTCGCCGATGCGGTGGCTTCGTGCTCCGCGGGGACGGTCTCCCTCGGGGCGCCGTCGACCACCGGCTCGCCGACCGGGGCCACCTCGACCGATTCGAGGGCGGACACGTCGGCCGCGACCTTGTGCAGCAATTCGCCGAGCGGAAGATCGAGAGCCTCGCAGATGGAGGCCAGCAGCTCGCTGGAAGCTTCCTTCTGACCGCGCTCGACCTCGGAGAGGTACCCGAGGCTCACCCTGGCGGCGCGGGAGATGTCACGCAGCGTTCGACGCTGGTTGGTGCGGGCATGACGGAGCCGATCACCGATCGCCTCACGCAACAGCACGGTCATCACGCGCCTCCCTTCCCGAACTGGTGCCTCCTACGTTACCCAGAGCGGCGCCCCGAGCGCAGGACTTGACACGTACGTCCGCCAAGGGCGAACGCCTCTTTCAGTGTAGATGTTCCCCCAGCAGCGAAAACGCCGCGCCGACGGAAACCGTCCTGATCATGTCCCGGTCACCGGTCTCCGAAATGGTGCGCACGACCCGCGTCGACGGCCCGGAAAGGCCGATGTGCACGGTCCCCGGCGGCACGCCGTCCTGCCAGTCCGGACCCGCGACGCCGGTCAGCCCGAGGCCCCACGTGGCCCCGCAGCGCGCCCGCGCGCCGTCCGCGAGCTGGGCCGCCACCTCGGGGTGCACCGCACCGTGCTCGGCCAGGAGTTGCTCGTCCACCCCCGCGAGGTCGTGCTTGAGCTCCGTGGCGTACACCACGAACCCGCCGCGCAGCACCGCGCTCGCACCCGGGACGCGGGCCACTGTCGCGCAGACGAGCCCCGCGGTCAGCGATTCCGCGGCGGCCAGAGTCTCCCCGCGTTTCTTCAACGCGGCCACCAGTCCGGCGGCGGCACTGTCCAGGTCCGGCATCAGGCTCCCGTCGCCCGGCGGCCGGCGGCGCGCAGGCGCACCGCACGGACCAGGTAATCGACGCCGGTGACCACGGTCAGCAGCACCGCGAGCCCCATCAGCGCCCAGCGCACCGGGTCCGCGCCCGCCGGCAGCGGCAGCAGGTAGACCACGATGGCCAGGATCTGCGTCATCGTCTTGGCCTTGCCCCCGCGGCTCGCGGGGATCACGCCGTGGCGGATCACCCAGAAGCGCAGGAGCGTGACGCCGATCTCGCGCACCGCGATCACGATCGTGACCCACCACGGCAGCTCGCCCAGCACGCTCAGGCCGACGAGGGCGGCGCCGATGAGCGCCTTGTCCGCGATCGGGTCGGCGATCTTGCCGAAGTCGGTGATCAGGCCGTACTTGCGGGCGACCCAGCCGTCGACGTGGTCGGTCGCCGAGGCGACGACGAACAGGCCCGTCGCGATCGCCCGCCAGGTCGTGTCGGCCCCGTCGCCGATGAACAGCGCCACGACGAACAGCGGCACCAGCACGAGCCGCGAGAGGGTGAGGATGTTCGCGACGTTCCAGGTCGGAACAGGGGTCGGCTCCGGCACGACAGCCTCCGGCGTCGGGACCGGTTCGGCGGACGCTTTCCTCGCGTCCGAGCCCGCGGCGCGGGTCATACCCTCGCCGGCGTCGCTGGGCGCCGCACTCACCGGTCCGCGTCCGGCACCGGACGGACGATCAGGTCGACCCCGGCGGAGTCGACGACCTCGCAGCGCACCAGGTCGCCCACCTCGACGGCGGAGCGGTCCGGGTCTTCGAGGATCACGCACTCGCCGTCCACCTCGGGTGCCTGGTGGGCGGCGCGGCCGACGGCGTCGTCGCCGTCCCCGGCCACCTGTTCCACGAGGACGTCGACGAACGTGCCGATGCGGTCCTCGGCGCGCTGCGCGGTCAGCTCCTCGACCAGCGCCGAGACCCGACCGACCCGCTCGGCGACCACGGCGGGGTCGAGCTTGCCGTCGAAGGTCTCCGCCTCCGTGCCGTCCTCGTCGGAGTAGCCGAACACGCCGACGGCATCGAGCCGCGCGCCGGTGAGGAACCGCTCCAGCTCCGCGAGGTCGTCCTCGGTCTCCCCCGGGAAGCCGACGATCACGTTGGTGCGGATGCCGGCCTCGGGCGCATACTCGCGGATCTGCTCGGTGAGCGCCAGGAACGAGTCGGTGGAGCCGAAGCGGCGCATGCGGCGCAGCACCTGCTCGCTCGAGTGCTGGAACGACAGGTCGAAGTAGTCGGCGACACCCGGCGTGGTCGCGATCGCCTTCACCAGCTGCGGCCGCGTCTCGGCGGGCTGCAGGTAGGACACGCGCACGCGCTCGATGCCCTCGATCCCGGCCAGCCGCGGCAGCAGCAGCTCCAGTGCCCGCGTGCCGTCGCGGCCGAAGTCCTTGCCGTACGACGTGGAGTTCTCGCTGACGAGGAACAGTTCCTTCACGCCGTTCTCGGCGAGCCACCGGGCCTCGGCGACGATCTCGTCCGGCCTGCGCGACACGAACGAACCGCGGAAGGACGGGATGGCGCAGAACGAGCAACGCCGGTCGCAGCCGGACGCGATTTTCAACGCCGCGACGGGCGAGTCGTCGAGGCGCGTGCGCAGCACGCGCGGACCCCAGCCGTGCTGCGCGTGACCCGGGACCTCGACGGCCTCCGCGGCCGCGGGCCGCTGCACCGGGCTGATCGGCAGGAGCTTGCGCCGGTCGGACGGCGTGTGCGACGCGACGCCGCGGCCGGCCACGACGTCGTCGAGGCGGTCGGACAGCTCCGCGTAGTGGTCGAACCCCAGCACGGCGTCCGCCTCGGGCAGGCTGTCGGCCAGTTCGGTGCCGTACCGCTCGGCCATGCAGCCCACGGCCACGACCTTGCGGCCGGTGTCGGCCGCCGCGAGCAGCGTGTCGACCGAGTCCTTCTTCGCCGACTCCACGAACCCGCATGTGTTCACCACGACGACGTCGGAGTCCTCGGGGTCCGCGGCCAGCTCCCAGCCCCCGGCGGCGAGGCGGCCGGCCAGCTCCTCGGAGTCGACCTCGTTGCGGGCGCAGCCCAGGGTCACGAGGGAGACTCGACGGCTGCGGGCTGGCTCAGTGGTGGGAGAAGGCACGACGTTCAGGGTAGCCGCCGCACTCGGGCCGGTCGGCGACGGCGTCACCCAGTGCGGTGGCCTCGCGGGCCTCACCCGGCCGGGGGCGGCCCGCGAGGGTCAGCAACGTCGGCTCGGCATCGTTCCCGGCTTCGAGGTCGACGTCCGGACCGGCGAGGCGCGGGGCTTGCGCCGCGATCGCCTGTTCGAGCCGGGCCCAGGCCGAGCCCGCGAGGAACGCACCACCCCGGACGCGTTCGACGCGCACGGGTGGGTCAGCCGGGCGCGGTGGCGCGGCGAGGACGGGTCCTGCCGCGCGGCCGACGGACCGGACTGGGCGGCGGGGACCGGCCGCGGCGGTGGGGGCGGGTTGGCCCGGCGGCACCGGAGCCGGCATCGGGATCGGCCCGGACTGCCCCGACGGCGCCGGCTGCCCCGACGGCGCCGCCCGGTGAGCCCCGACGCGGTACCGGGTCGGGGCTGACCGGGCGGCGCAGATCGGCCAGGGGCACCGGAATCGGCACTGATTGCCCGGGCTGCAGCCCCGGCCGCACGAACGGCGCTGCGGGACCGCCGACTGGTCCAGACCGGCCGGCTGGCCCGGCTCCCAAGCTGCGCGGGCGGGCCAGCGGCGCGAACCCCCGTCACGGCACCACGCGCGTCGCGGCTCGGTACGCCGGATCCGGTGGGGTGGGTCGCGGGGTTCGTGCCCGGTCGCGGGTCACCGGCCAGCGCGTACATCGCGGCGATCACTACCTGGCCGAACTGCGACGAGCCGCCCGGGCGCATCCACTGCCACGGACTGCCCGGGACGAGCAGCCCGGGCGTCCCCGTCCGCGCCCGCCGGCACCGTCGTCCGGCCGGCGCCGCTTCGGCCTGCGCGGCCCCGAACGCGTCGCACCCCGAGCGCGTCGGCTCCCGCGCTTCCCTGTCGATCTCCCGGTGGGGCAGCACATCGGTGCTCACCGCACCGGGGCGATCACCACTTCAGGGCGGCCTTCACCTGCTTGTCCGCGATCGGCGCGAGCGTCGTGAGGTACGTGGCGGTCAGGTGGTTGTCGTCCATGTAGACCAGCACGTTGCCGATCACGGCCGGGCACGTGGTCTTGTCGCAGAAGTAGTCGGTGAAGTCCAGGAACGACACGTTGCCCGGCACGCCCGCCGCGGTCGTGTAGGGCGCCACGGCCGGCTGGACGTCGGCGCGGTCCGGCGTGCACGCCGGATCGGTCGGACTGCGCTGGGCGACGCAGGCGGCCATGTTGAACGCGAACCGCGGGTTGTCGCGCAGGGCGATCACCGGGATGCCGGCCTTGTCCATTTCGGACCACTGGTTCACGAAGCCCGCCGGTGTCGTTTCGCTGATGCCCGCCTTGGTGTTCACGCTCGCGAGTGTCACGACCGCGTCGGGGTGCATCGAGACGATTTCGTCGGCCGCGGCTTTGTTCCAGTCCATGCAGCCCTGGTCGCCCGGCATCAGGTCGGCCGTCGTCGAGAACGGGCACGCGCCCTTGAGCATCGACGTGACCGCCCAGCCCTCGGTCCGGACCATCGGCAGGAACGCGGCCAGGTACTGCTGGATGTGCGAGTCGCCGACGAGGACCACGCGCTTCTTCGGCGGGCCCGCCGGGTTCTCGGTGCACACCTTCAGCTCTTCGTTGCGCGGCGACGTGGTGCACTTGTCGTCGGTGATGCCGGCCCAGTCCTCGGGCAGCTTGAGCGTCGGCGGCACGATCGACGGCGCCGGCGAGCCGCGGTAGACGAAACCGGGCGCTTGGGCGGCGGCGCCGGGGTGGTCGGCGTCGTCGAGCGCGATCGAGTAGTTCGCCTGCGCCGACGTGTACCCGCCCCACAAACCGGCCGCGATGAGCACCGGCGCGAGCGCGATGATGCCGAACCGGTAGGCGCCCCACCGCTTCACGGTGCCGATCTTCGACAGCCGGATCGGGTTCTCGATGAAGTGGTAGGTGAGGATCGAGAGCACGAACGACGCCCCGACGACCACCGCGCCGCCGAGCAGGCCGACGGCCACGCGGTCGCGCACCACCAGGTAGAACACCAGCACCGGCCAGTGCCACAGGTACAGCGAGAAGCTCAGGTTGCCCAAGTAGCCCAGCGGCTTCGAGCTCAGCCAGCGGTCGGCGCCGAAGACGGTGCCGGTCTGCCCGGCCACCAGCACCAGCCCGGCCGAGAGCGTCGGCCACAGCGCGATCCAGCCCGGGAACACGCTGTCGACCCGCAGCACGATGCCGCACAGCACCAGGCCGGCCACGCCGACCCAGCCGAGGACCACGCGCAGGCCGCGCGGCAGCGTGAAGGCGTCGAGGAACATCGCCATCAGGCCGCCGAGCGCGAACTCCCACACGCGGGTGAGGCCGTGGAAGTAGGCCAGCGGCTGGTCGGCAGCGGTGAGGTACACCGAGTACGCCAGCGAGGCCACGAACAGCGTGACGAGCAGCGTGTTCACGATGCGGCGCAGCGACCAGCCGCGGTTGCGCGCGAAGAAGCCGAGCGCGACGAAGAGCAGCGGCCACAGCAGGTAGAATTGGCCCTGGATGGACAGCGACCAGAAGTGCTGCACCAGGCTCGCGCTGTTGTGCTGGGCGAAGTAGTCGACGGAGTCGGCGGCCAGCTGCCAGTTCTCGTAGAACAGGGCCGACGCGAAGACCTCACGGATGGTCTGGAACCAGCGGTCCTGCGGCAGCAGCAGCGCCGAGGCGACCACCACGACGAGCAGCACCGTCATCGCGGCCGGGAAGAGCCGCTTGATCATCCGGCCCCACATCGGGCGCAGCTCGATCTTCCCGCGCAGCAGGGCGCGGTAGAGCTGGCCGGAGATGAGAAACCCCGAGACGAGGAAGAACACGTCGACGCCGCCGGAGATGCGGTCGAGCCAGACGTGGTACACGACGACCAGCAGCGAAGCGAGCGCGCGCACGCCCTGCAGTTCCGGCCGGAAACGGGCCTGCGCCGCAGAAGGCGCCGGAGGCTGACCGGGTCGTTCGGGTGCGACCACGGTGGTCCCGGACATGCACTTCCTCCCAGTCGGGGCAAGCGCGGGCCCCGGTGTGTTCAGCGGCTACTCGTGGCTCAAAGTACTTGCACAAGCTATACGTGACGGCTCCCTCACTCACGCATCCGGGGTACCTCGATCGAGCCGTCGGAGGCTGCGACCGGGGCAATCGATATCTTGGACCGTGTGCCGTACGACTCCGCCCGACCCGCCGTCCGCCGCGCCCGCATAGCCGACGTCCGCAAGATCAAGGCCCTCGTCGACGCCGACGCCGGGCGCGTTCTGCTCGAAAAAGACCTGGTCACGCTGTACGAGGCCGTGCAGGAGTTCTGGGTGGTGGTCGACGAGACGGCCGACGGCGACGAGGACGTGCTGGGCGCCGCGGCGCTCCACGTGCTGTGGGAGGACATCGCCGAACTGCGCACGGTCGTGGTGAACAAGGCGGCGCGCGGGCGCGGCATCGGGCACACACTGGTCGGGCGGCTCGTCGACGAGGCCCGCGATCTCGGGCTCAAGCGCCTCTTCGTGCTCACCTTCGAGACGGAGTTCTTCGCCCGCCACGGCTTCGTCGAGATCGACGGCACGCCCGTCTCGCACGAGGTCTACGAGGAGATGCGCCACTCGCTGGACCCGGGTGTCGCGGAGTTCCTGAACCTGCCGTACGTGAAGCCCAACACGCTCGGCAACTCGCGCATGCTGCTGGAGTTCCAGCGGGATTCCGCCGAGCCGGGTGACACCCGGACGGGGGCTAACCGACCCGGAGCGTGATCCGGTCGCCACGGGGGCTCACGTCGACGAGCGAGACGGTCGCCGCCGCGTAAGTCGCCGTGCGGGGGCCGCGGCCGGCGGTGTGCAGGACGCTCGTGGTCTGTTCCCCTCGGCCCGGCTGGCTGAGCTGCACCGCAACCACGGCGTCGCCGGACCACACGCACTCCACGTGCGCCGGGCAACGCGAGTCCTCGACGAGCCGCGTGTAGCGGACGGTCAGGTCCTTCGTGGACAGCTGCGCCTCCTGGCCCGCGGCCAGCGTGACGTCCCGCCCGGGATCGGCGGCCACGGTCCCGGACGCCGGCCGGGGCGGCACCTCGGGCGCGTGCAGCGTGTGCGCCAGAGCGGCCGAGCTCCCGGCGCCCACGGCGAGGACCGCGGCCGATCCGATGGTCAGGGCGAACTTGCGAGCGTCCATGGACCCGGGACGGAAAGATCACCGTCCGGGGTTGCATCAGAAGTCCTCGTCGTCGCCGCCGCTCGAAGGGGCGTCACCGCCGCGGATCATGAACAGGACGCCCTCGAGCTCCTCCGGCTTGATGAGCACGTCGCGCGCCTTCGAGCCCTCCGAGGGACCCACGACGCCACGGCTTTCGAGCAGGTCCATCAGGCGGCCGGCCTTGGCGAAGCCGACGCGGAGCTTGCGCTGCAGCATCGACGTCGAGCCGAACTGCGAGGTGACCACGAGCTCGGCGGCCTGCAGCAGCACGTCGAGGTCGTCGCCGATGTCCGGGTCGATCTCCTTCTTGTCGCCGGCCTTGGCGGCCGTGACGCCGTCGGTGTAGTCCGGCTGCGCCTGCTCCTTGGCGAACGCGACGACGGCTGCGATCTCTTCGTCGCCGACGAACGCGCCCTGGATGCGCACCGGCTTGCCCGCGCCCATCGGCAGGTAGAGCGCGTCGCC
The DNA here is from genome assembly GCF_016889705.1 of Amycolatopsis sp. FDAARGOS 1241. NCBI lineage: Bacteria > Bacillati > Actinomycetota > Actinomycetes > Pseudonocardiales > Pseudonocardiaceae > Amycolatopsis > Amycolatopsis sp. FDAARGOS 1241. The sequence continues at coordinate 2,707,863 of NZ_CP069526.1, read as the reverse complement.
CATGCCGATGAGCTTCTCGGCGCCGGGCTGGTCGAGGATGACCCGCGAGTCCGTGAGCGACGACGTGGCGAACGCCAGCCGCGACGGCACGTTCGTCTTGATCAGGCCGGTGACGACGTCGACGGACGGCCGCTGCGTGGCCAGCACCAGGTGGATGCCCGCGGCGCGTGCCTTCTGCGTGATGCGGACGATCGCGTCCTCGACGTCACGCGGCGCGGTCATCATGAGGTCGGCCAGCTCGTCGACGATCGCCATGATGTACGGGTACGGGCGGTACTCGCGTTCGCTGCCCGGCGGCGCCGTGATCTCGCCCGAACGGACCTTCTTGTTGTAGTCGTCGATGTGGCGGACCTTGTTGGCCTGCATGTCCTGGTAACGCTGCTCCATCTCCTCCACCAGCCAGGCCAGCGCGGCGGCCGCCTTCTTCGGCTGGGTGATGATGGGCGTGATCAGGTGCGGGATGCCCTCGTACGGCGTGAGCTCGACCATCTTCGGGTCGACGAGGATCATCCGGCACTCGTCCGGCGTGGCGCGCGCGAGCAGTGACACCAGCATCGAGTTGACGAAGCTCGACTTACCGGAACCGGTCGAACCGGCGACCAGCAGGTGGGGCATCTTCGTGAGGTTCGCCGTGACGAAGTGGCCCTCGATGTCCTTGCCGAGGCCGATGACCATCGGGTGGTTGTCCTTGACCGTCGACGGCGCGCGCAACACGTCGCCGAGGCGCACCATCTCGCGGTCGGAGTTCGGCACCTCGATGCCGACGGCCGACTTTCCTGGGATCGGCGCGAGCAGCCGGACGTTGTCGGTGGCCACGGCGTACGCGATGTTCTTCGTGAGCGCCGTGATCTTCTCGACCTTCACGCCCGGGCCGAGCTCGACCTCGTAGCGCGTCACCGTGGGGCCGCGGGTGAAGCCGGTGACCTGGGCGTCGATGCTGAACTGCTCCAGCACACCGGTGATCGCCTCGATCATGGCGTCGTTGGCCTTGCTGCGGGACTTCGGCGCGTCGCCGATCTTCAGCAGGTCTGGCGGCGGGAGGTGGTAGTCCCCCTCGACGGTCCGGGTCACGGCGAGCGGCGGCTCCGGCGCCTTCTTCGGCTTCTTCTCCGGGACCTCGGCGGCGGGCTTGGGCTTCGGCGGGCGCACCGGCGTGGGCGGCTCGGCCAGCATGGCGTCGAGATCGAGCTGTTCGCCCTCGGCGTCGGCGCTGGCCTGGCGGCGGCGCGACGGCTTGCGCAGGCGCACCGGCTTCGGGTCGGCTTCGGTGATGTCGTCGGCAGCGGCGTCGGCTTCGGACGCTTCGCGTTCGGCCTCGATGTCGGCGAGCTCGTCCTCGTCGAGGCCCCAGGTGCGCAGGCGATGCGGGATCTCCCGCACGGGCGTGCCGGTGAACACGAGCACGCCGAACAGCAGCGCGAGGATCAGCAGCGGCACGGCGACCCACGTGGTGACGCCCTTGGTGAGCAGCCCGCCCGACAACGCCCCGATGACGCCGCCTGCGTACATGCGGCCGTCGTTCGTGCCGGGCAGGGCCGTGAAGATGTGCAGCATCCCGAGCACGGACAGCACGACCAGGAGCGTGCCGATCACCATGCGCGGGCGGGTCTCCGGCCGGGGCTCCGACCGCATCAGCGCGACCGCGACGACCACCAGCACCAGCGGCAGCGTGACGGCCCCGGCGCCCAGCACCGTGCGCGTCGCGACCTCCACCGCCTGGCCGATCGGCCCGGCGGCCCGCCACCACACGCCCACGGCAGCCACGATCGCGAGCGCGATCAGCCCCAGGGCGAGCCCATCGCGACGGTGTTCGGGTTCCAGCTCCCGCGTGCGCCCGACCGTGCGGGCCAGCGAGCCGACCCCCTTGGCGACCAGGTTCCACGTCCCGCGCACACCCCGCCCGAACGCCCCGGACGACTTCCGCCGCGGCGCGGGTTTGCGCGCCCCAGTGCTTCTTCCCCGGGACCCCGACGCCGAGCGCGCCCCGGACGACCGCGGCTTCGCCGGGGTGCGCGAACCACGCGCCGGCCCCTTCGCGCCGCTTCCCGCCGTGCTGCGTTTCCTCGTCGCCGACCCAGCCATGCCTCCACGGTAACGGCCCGGGACCGATAGTCACATGCGCCACTCGCAGCGCAGGGGAAACAATCGTCTCGCTCACACCCCACGGGAACGACCACGAACGCGAGTCAGGCCTCGGCACGACCGGTGCGGGCGGCCCGTGCTCAACTCGGCGATTCGCCACCTGCCCGCCAGGCCCGGAACACCAACCTCTGCAAGAGGGCCACCTGACCACGGTGGCTGCCTGGCTGATCACCTGCTCGTCAACCACCACCCGGGACCGTGGGTCGGCGAACCGGATCGCCTCTTCGGCCGTGTCGCAGCGACTCGCCGCCGCTACGCACATGCGCGGTCCGGTCGACCCGGGCGCCGTGCTCGAGGACGACGAGTGTGCACGGACGAGCTGCACCCCGATGCTGCTTCCGCATGCGCCGACAGCCGCGTCGCGCGGCTTACCACTTCGTCCCCCGTGATCGACCGCGTGACATGCTCTGCGCATGTTCGCGCTGCAACAGGACGACATCCCGGCCGCGCGCCGCGCCCCGGCGATCTGGCGGACGATGCTGAACATCGACCGGGGCCTGGTCAACTTCGTCGGGCGGCTCACGGTGTCCGGGTCGGTGCCGCGGGAGCTGCGGGGGCGGCCGCTGCTGATGGCGGCGAACCACATCGGCGTGTTCGACGCGTTCGTGCTGATGGCGGCGTGCAAGAGGATCGGCATCAACCCGCGGTTCATGCTCGCCGGGGGCATCCTGGACGCGCCCGTGATCGGGCCGGCGCTGCGCGTGAGCGGGCACCTGCGCGTGGACCGCAAGCACGCGGCCACGGCCGTGGGCCAGTTCTCGGAGGCCGTGGAGGCGCTGCGGGCCACGCGGGAGCCGATCATCGTCTACCCGGAGGGCCGGATCAGCCACGACCCTGGGCTGTGGCCGGAGCGCGGCAAGACGGGCGCGGCGCGGCTGGCGCTGGCCGCGGGTGTGCCCGTGATCCCGATCAGCCAGTGGGGCGCGCACGAGGCCGTGTACTGGGGCACCGAAACCGTGACTGGCCCCGCCGACCTGGTGCCGCTCGCGCGGTCGGGCCTGAGCGCGCCGCTGCGCCGGCCCAGGTTCAAGGTGCACTTCGGGGCGCCGGTGGATCTGTCGGACATCGAGCCGGAGCGGCCGGGCGCCGGTGTGCGGGCGCACGCGAAGATCATGCAGGCGATCACCGACGGTATGGTGCCGCTGCGCCGCGACGAGCTCGAACGCCCGCGGTTCTACGACCCGACGCGGCCGACGGACACCGTCAGCCCCTGGAAGCCGGCCCCGCCCACTCCTCGGACGCCACAGCCCTGAAGCCGCTGCTTCCCCTAGAGTCGCGGGGCGTGAGCACACGCATCCTCGTCGTCTACTACAGCGCCACCGGCAACACCGCCGCCCTCGCCTCCGCGCTGGCCGAGGGCGCCCGGGAAACCGGTGCCGACGTCCGCGTCCGGACCGTGCGCGAGACCGCGCCGCCCGAAGCCGTCGCGAGCAATCCGCGCTGGCAGGCGTGGGTGGATTCCGGACCGCACCACGAGTACGCCACGCTCGCCGACCTCGAGTGGGCCGACGGCCTCGCCGTGGGCAGCCCGACGCGCTTCGGCGGTGCCGCGGCGCAGCTGAAGTCCTTCTTGGACACCACGGGCGGCCTGTGGGCGCAGGGAAAGCTGGCCGACAAGGTGGCGACGTCGTTCACCACGGCCTCGACCGCGCACGGCGGGCTCGAAGCGACCGTGCTGGCCATGAACAACATCTTCTACCACTGGGGCGCGATCGTCCTGCCGCTCGGCTACGCCGACCCGCACCTCAAGGAGTCCGGAAACCCGTACGGCGGCTCGTTCGTGTCGCGCAAGTCCGCCGCGCCCGACGACCTCGCCCTGGGCACCCTGCGCCTGCAGGGCAAGCGCCTCGCGACGATCACCACCCACGTGGCCACCGGCCTGAAGGCCGACGATAACCGCTAAATCGGTTTCGGTGGTGACGCTCGGTCCGTACTGTCGTCGACCGTGACCACCGAACTGCCCGTCGTCGCACCACCCCGGATCTCACACCGCGGCCGCGGGGTGGCGTTCGTGTTGCTCGCCGCGGTGCTGTTCAGCACGTCGGGCACCCTCGGCAAACCGGCCATGGGTGCCGGCCTGACGCCCGAGCAGGTGGCGACGTTCCGCATCGGTTTCGCCGGCGTCGTGTTGCTGCTCGGCACGGCGCTGTTCGCCCCGCGGGCGCTCCGGGTGCGCCGCGGCGAGTGGCCGATGCTGCTGGCGTACGGGCTCCTCGGCGTCGCGGGTACGCAGCTGATGTACTTCATCGCCGCCGACCGGGTCCCCGTCGGCATCGCGATCCTGCTGGAGTTCGTCTCGCCGGTGCTCATCGCGCTGTGGGTGCGCGTCGTGCGCCGGATGCACCTGCCCCGTGCCCTGTGGCTCGGCATCGGGCTCGCCATGGTCGGCCTCGCGCTGATCGGCCAGGTCTGGCAGGGCCTCACCCTCGACGCCGTGGGCCTCCTCGCCGGTCTCGGCGCCGCCGTCTGCTCGGCCGGCTACTTCCTCATCGGTGAACGCGCCGTCGCCGACCGCGATCCCCTCGGCCTGGTCACGTGGGGCATGGTGATCGGCGCGGTGATCGTATCCGTGGTGAGTCCACCGTGGACGATCCACTGGCTCGTGCTGGGCACGGCGGTGGCGTTCGGCCCGTGGACGCCACCGATCTGGCTGCTGCTCACCGGGCTCGTGCTGCTGTCGACGGTGTTCTCCTACCTGCTGGGCATCAGCTCGCTGCGCCACCTGCCCGCGTCCGTCGCCAGCGTCCTCGGCCTCCTCGAACCCGTCGCGGCCACGGCCTTCGCGTGGGCCCTGCTCGGCGAAGCGCTGACGTGGCCGCAGGCGCTCGGCGCGGCGATCCTGCTGGGTGGGGCCTACGTCGTGCAGCGGTTCTCGAAGGGCGTCACCTAGCTCGTGGCGATCTTGGCGAGCGCCGCGTAGAAGACCTCGCCGATCTTGGTCGGGTCGCGCGTCACGTAGGCGGCGCCACCGGTCACGGCGGTGATGGCCGACAGCTCGGCTTCGTCCGCGTCGGTGCCGATGCCGATGGCGATGACCGGGATCGGGTGCGCCGGGTCGGCGAGGCGGGCCAGTCCGGACAGGAGCGCGTCACGGCCGACGGACTGCATGTCCTCGTTGTGGCCGTCGGTCATGACGATCACGACGTTGAGCACGCCGGGCTGCCAACCGCTGCGGGCGAGACCGTAGACATCGAGCAGGGTGTCGTACAGGCCGGTCCCCGCGTTCGGGATCGCGCGCACGGCGGAGAGCCGCTCGAGGTCCCCGTTGGTGAGGTGCTCGGAGACGGGCGCCATCGGCAGCACCTCGCGGTAGTCCTTGGCGCCGTCGAGCTGCGTGGCGAACTCCCAGACCCGCAGTTGCGTCGCCGGCCGGAACAGGTGCATCGCCTGCTCGGCGGCGCCCACGGTGACCTGCATCCGCGACAGGCGCGTACCCGGCACGCGCGCCTGCATCGACCCGGACACGTCCAGCAGCACCTCGGCCCGCGCGTTCAGGTTCACGCCCGCCCACTGGCTGAGCACGGCCTTCAGCGTGGCCGCCGACGGCAGCGGCGCATCGGGCTGCACGGCCGCGACCACGTGCGGATCGCCCTCGTGCCCGGTCAGCGCCTGTCCCGGCGCGCGCAGCCCCGCACGCTCGACGGCGGCTGTCCCCGCGCTGCCGAGCACCGCCTGCTGCAGGGCGTCGACGGCGTCGTTCTGCTCCGATGTGGCGCCGCTGAGCCGCGCGAACGGGTAGTCCAGCGCGGGCGCGGCCGGCGAGTACACCGCGACCAGGGGCGCGGCCGGACTGTCCGCGTTGTGCCGCACGACGAAGCTCTCCGCGGCCGGGTACGCCGTGGCACCCGGGGCGTCCACGGAGAACTTGCGCAGCGCCGCGGCGAACGCGCCCGACGGGTCCGGGACCGAGCCGACTGTGTCGCGCAGACCGAGCAGAGCCGCGGTACCGACGGGGTCGCGCGCCGGATCCGGCAGGCCGAGCACGACACCCGGCGCGTCGAGGACGTCCGGCCAGGTCAGCGTGCGCCCGGGCCAGCCGAGGTTCCGTGCGACACCCTCGGTCACGGCGAGCACCACGGGCGAGCCGGCCACCGACGGCCCGGACTCGGGCACGTCGGTCGCACCGCGCTGCCGCGTCCCCTGCAACGCCGTCGTCGAGTCCGGCACCCACACTTGCGGCCTCGCGCCGCCGCCAGGCGCGGAGAACTCCACCGCCGCCTGGGCCGTGTCGCGCGGCTGGACCTCGTACTTCCGGCACCCGGGCGAGATCCCCTGGGCCACCTGGGAAATCGCGGGCGCGACATCGGGGGACGCGGTCACGAGCACCGGCGAGGCCGGGCACCCGGACCGCCCGGTCAACGCGGCCGCGGCCCACACGCCGCCCCCGAGCACGAGCAGCACGCAGACCGCCAGCGGCGCCAGCAGCCGGCTCCTGCTCCGGGTTCGCACGCTCGAATGACGCCCCATCGGCGCGTCCTCCCTGCTAGAACCGCAGGTTAACGCCGATGTGGCTCACCGTCGTAGGACGATGGGAGTAACGCGGGACTCGTCCTGGAGAGGGAGCCGGGACCAGTCTCACGCGGGATGTGCTCGCCCGTTGCGCGCGCGACGATGGGAAGCGACCACGAGAACGGGGGTAGCCGTGAAGCATCCGACCAGGGCCGAGCAGCGGCGGGCCCGCAACGCACTCGTGCGCCAGGGCGCCGTCGTCGCCTTCGCGCTGTTGATCGCCGCGATCACGCGCTGATCGGAAACGCCGCCGTCGCCCGCGGGCAACGGCGGCGTTTCCCGTGAAAATTCAGACCGGGATGACCGTCGGCACGATCATCGGCCGGCGGCGGTAGGTGTCGGCGACCCAGCGGCCGACGACCCGGCGCACCGCCTGCGCGATGCGGTGCGTGTCGGTGATGCCTTCGGCCTCGGTGCGGGCCAGCTCCATCTCGACGAGCGGCACCACCGTGTCGAGTGCCTTCGGGTCGTCGGAGAACCCGCGCCCCGACACCGTCGGGCTGCTCATCGCGCGGCCCGTGCTGGAGTCGACGGCCACCGTGATCGCGATGAACCCGCCCTCGCCGAGCACCAGGCGGTCGGACAGCGTCGATTCGCCGACGTCGCCGACCGACAGACCGTCGACGTACACGTGCCCGACCTCGACCCGGCCGGTCCGCGACGCCTTGCCGTCGACGAGGTCCACGACCACGCCGTCCTCGGCGATCACCACGTTCTGCGCCGACACCCCGGTGCGGATGGCCAGCTCACCGTTGGCGCGCAGGTGCTTCCACTCGCCGTGCACGGGCATGACGTTGCTCGGGCGGACGGCGTTGTACAGGTACAGCAGCTCACCGGCCGACGCGTGCCCGGACACGTGGACCTTGGCGTTGCCCTGGTGCACCACGTTGGCGCCGAGCCGGGTCAGGCCGTTGACCACACCGAACACGGCGGTTTCGTTGCCGGGGATCATCGAGCTGGCGAGCACCACGGTGTCGCCGGCGCGGATCGAGATCTGCCGGTGCTCGCCGCGCGCCATGCGCGACAACGCCGAGAGCGGCTCGCCCTGCGAGCCCGTGGAGACGAACAGAACCTTGCTCTCGGGCAGCGTGCTGGCCTGGTCGAGGTCCACGAGCAGGCCCTCGGGCACGTTCAGCAGGCCGAGCTCGGCGGCGATACCCATGTTGCGGACCATCGAACGGCCCACGAACGCCACGCGGCGGCCGTGCCGTTCGGCCGCGACCAGCACCTGCTGCACGCGGTGCACATGGCTCGCGAAGCACGCCACGATCACGCGCTGGTCGACCTTGCGGATCACGTCGTCGAGGACCGGGCCGATGTCGGTCTCGGGCATCACGAAGCCCGGCACCTCGGCGTTGGTCGAGTCGACGCAGAACAGGTCCACGCCCTCGTCGCCGAGGCGCGAGAAGCCCGCCAGGTCGGTGAGCCGGCCGTCGAGGGGCAGCTGGTCGAGCTTGATGTCACCGGTGTGCAGCACGACGCCGGCGGGCGTGCGGATGGCGACCGCGAGCGCATCCGGGATCGAGTGGTTCACGGCGAAGAACTCGAGGTCGAACACGCCGACCTTGCGCCGCTCCCCTTCGCGCACCTCGATGAGGTTCGGCCGCTGCCGGTGCTCCCTGGCCTTGGCGGCGAGCAGCGCGTTGGTGAAGCGCGAGCCGTAGATCGGCACGTCGGGCCGCAGGCGCAGCAGGAACGGCACGGCGCCGATGTGGTCCTCGTGCCCGTGGGTGAGCACCAGTCCGTCGATGTCGTCGAGGCGTTCCTCGATCGCGCGGAAGTCGGGCAGGATCAAGTCCACGCCCGGCTGGTCGTCCTCCGGGAAGAGCACGCCGCAGTCGACGATCAGCAGCCGTCCGTCGAATTCGAAGACGGTCATGTTGCGCCCGACCTCGCCGATGCCGCCCAGCGCGACCACGCGCAGGGCTCCTTCGGGCAGGACGGGCGGGAGGGCGGTGGGTCCGGGTCCGGGGGGTAGTGAGCTCACCGGGGCAGGGTCCCAACGCTGGTGTGTGAGGTGGGGGCGACGTAGGCCGCTTGGGAATCCGCTTGTGCCACCCGTGCACCATGCCAGTCCTGTGCGGCGTTGTCGCCCAGCGGCACGCCGCCCTGGGCGAGATCGGCGGCGATCAGGGCACTCTGCTCCTCCGTCGCGGGCACGACGGGCAACCGCGGGTCGCCGATGTCGAAGCCGCGCAGCCTCAGGGCGGCCTTGCTGAACGCGACCCCGCCGACGCGCGACATCGCGCGCATCACCGGGAGCATGCCGCGGTGGTTGGTGCGCGCGGTGGAGGTGTCGCCGCTCTCGTAGGCGTCGATCATCGCTCGGATCCGCCCGGCCACCACGTGGCCGATCACGCTGACCACACCGACGCCGCCGACCGCGATCCACGGCAGGTTCAAGCCGTCGTCGCCGGAGTAGTACGCGAGCTGGGTGTTGGCGATGACCTCGGAGCCGGCGATGAGGTCGCCCTTGGCGTCCTTCACCGCGGCGATCCGCGGGTGCTCGGCCAGCCGCAGCAGTGTGTCGACCTCGATGGGCACGATCGAGCGCGGCGGGATGTCGTAGAGCAGTACCGGCAGCTCGGTGGCGTCCGCGACCGTGGTGAAGTGCGCGTACAGGCCGGCCTGGCTGGGCCGCGAGTAGTACGGCGTGACCACGAGCAGGCCGTGGGCGCCCGCCTCGGCGGCGGCGCGAGCCTGCTCGACGCTGTGGGCCGTGTTGTTGGTGCCGGCGCCCGCCACGACGGTGGCGCGGTCGCCGACCGCCTCGACGACGGCGCGCACCAGCGTCGCCTTCTCCTCGTCGCTCGTGGTGGGGCTCTCGCCGGTGGTGCCGTTCACGACCAGGCCGTCGTTGCCCAGCTCCACGAGGTGGACGGCGAGCTCCTGGGCCCGCTTCACGTCCAGCGCACCGTCGCGGTCGAAGGGCGTGGCCATCGCGGTGAGCACGCGGCCGAACGGGCGTCCGGGCGCTGCGGTAGGTGGAGTGGACATGGTGTTGACGGTACCTCGTCGAATGGGTGAACCCGGGCCCGACCTGGTGAACATCGGAGAATTTCCCGGCCGGGCGCGGGCCGGGCGGAACTTCTCGCGGGGGCTACTTGATCTTAGTGGTGATCTGCGCCGGGATCTGGGCGTTTCCGGGTTTGGCGAGCACGCAGTAGAACTCGCGGCTGGGGCCCTCTCCCTCCTTGGCCGGCGCCAGCTCCCACTCCCGCTGCGTGGGCACGAGCGCCTGGTAGGTGAGCTGGTCGCGCTGCGGTTCGGGCACCACCGCCGAGTGGAACGACGCCGCGCAGCGCGCTTCGGCGAGCCGGGTGACCGAGTCGAGCCCGGGGTACGGCGCCAGCCGGACCTCGTCGTCGCTGTAGCTCTCGACGGGCAGCACGTCGCCGATGTCGTAGACCTCGAGGGTGTGGCTCTTGTCGCACGCGGCGCTGTTGTCGTCGCTGATCACGACGCCTTGCTGCACCGCGGCGTTGAAGCAGCGGTAGTAGGTGCCGATGTCCGCCTTGAGGAAGCCGTCGGTGCCGTAGGTGACAGTCGGTTGCAGCTGCGGGTCGGTCTTCGGCGTCCACGCCGGTTTGCCGAGGAAGAAGCCGCCGGCCAGCGCGCCGGCGACGAGCACGGCCGCGGCGGAGAGCCACCGGCCGCGGCGGGAACGCTGCGGCGGCGCGGCCACCCGCGTCGGCCGTGAGCCCGCAGCGCCAGCCGGCAACGTGACGCTCCCCGGAGGCGGCGTGGGCGGCAACCCGGTCGCGGTCGAGAGCAGCGAACGCGCCTGCGTCGCCGTGAGGCGGGCCTCCGGTTTGGCCACGAGCAGGCCGAGGATCGCCGCGGCGAGCGGACCGTGGCCGCGGGTGAGGTACGGCGTCTCGGTCATGATCGCGTGCAGCGTCGCGGCCGTGGTGGGCCGTTCGAACGCGACGAGACCCTCGACGGCGAAGAAGAGCGTGGCGCCGAGGGACCACAGGTCCGACTCCGGCATGGCTTCCCGGCCTTCCACGCGTTCGGGTGCCATGAACGCGGGCGAGCCGACGATGACACCGCTCGTGGTCAGCCGCGGGTCGTCGATCGCGTGCGCGATGCCGAAGTCGGTGAGCTTCACACGGCCGTCCGGCGCGACCATGATGTTGGCCGGCTTCACGTCCCGGTGCACGATGCCCGCCGTGTGCGCGGCCTGCAGCGCCGCGAGCACCCGCTCCCCGATCGCCGCCACGTGCGCGGCGGGCATCGGGCCGTGCCGGCGCACGAGGTCGGCCAGCGTCGGGGCCTCGACCAGCTCCATGACGATGAACGTGGTGCCGTTGCGTTCCTAAGGGATGTCAAGCCGCTTGGTGGGGTTTAGCGTGGGTGTTGGACGGGCCGGTCGATGGAGCGCTTGGCGACTTCTTGTTTCGCTGGCCCGTCCCCACTCCGGTTGTCCTGTGTGATCGGCGAATGTCTTCCGGAACGGTGTATCGCTGGGCGATGATGTCGCCGGCTTGGATCGCGGTGACGGGTGTGCCGTTGACGTCGCGCAGCTGGTAGGGCGTGTGGTTTTTCCAGCATGATGCGATGCGGGTCAGCAGGGTGGTTGCGATGTGGCAGAGCGCAGAGTTGTGGTGCTTGCCGGCTTCGACCATCAGCCGGTGATACTTCGCGGCCAAGGTGGGGTCGTGGCGGCGCGCCTGGCTGGCGGCCATGAACAATGCTTCGCGGAGCAGGGCGTCGCCGCGTTTGGTCGGGCCGCCGTGGCTGCCGGAGACGCCGGACGCGTTCAGCGACGGAATAAGGCCGCTGAAACCGCGGACTGCTGCCAAGGACGAGAACCGGTTGACGTTGCCGAGCCGTCCGAGAATGACTGCCCCGGTCACGGGTCCGACGCCGGGCGCGGAGGTGATGATCCCTTCGGGGTCACGTTCGGCGACCAGGACGGCGATACGTTCGTCGACATCTTTGATTTCATCGGTGATCGCCAGCGCGAGGCGGGCTTCGACGGCGATGTCGTCGGCCAGCTCGGCAAAGGCCAGTTCCTCGCCCCACAATTCGGTGGTCGCGGCGGCTGCGGCCAGGACCCTGTCGGCTTCCGGGTCGCCCCAGGCGCCGCGGGAGTGCCGGTAGAAGAATCGGGCCAACCGCGCACGGCCGAGGCGACGGACGGCGTGTGGGTCGGCGTAGCCGGCGGCGAGGAACCGCAGCGGAGTCTTGTTCGCCAGATCGCCGCTGAGGGCGGCATGCCAGTCCGGTCCCAGGATCTCCAGCAGCGCATCGAGCCGGGCGAGGCCGGCGGTGCGGCGCTGGACCAGCGTGGAGTGCAGTTTCGTCGCGCGCCGCAGCGGATCGCCCGGCCCCGTGCCCCGCTCGGGATGGAGTCCTTCGGGGTGCAGCAACGGCAGCCGGGCCAGCAGGACCGAGTCCATCCGGTCGCTCTTGGTGTGTTTGGCGTAGTAGGCGCGCAGATCCGCCGACCGCTCTGCGGACACCAGCACCACCGTCGCGCCCCGTCGGCGAAACCACGCGGCCAACGGAACCCACGCGTTGCGGGTCGGCTCCATCACGACCGTCACCTCCGCAGCCGTGACGCCGTCGGGCAGCCGTGCCCACAACCGATCCAGTTCCTCGCTGCGGGTGCGGAAACGGTGCCCGGACCAGAGCACGCGTCCCTGCTCGTCGGCCATGCTGGCTTGGTGCTGCGCGCGGACCGCGAGGTCGATGCCCATCCGAACGATCAATGCCGGCTCCCTTGCTCGCGTGAATTCGGATCCGGCCGCCGCACCGCCGTGGGAGTCCGAGCCGCACCAGACATTCGCTAACAGGGATCCACATCCGCCTCGATCAGGACATGGTCACCGGGTTCCTAACAGGGCATCTCGAACTCCGGCAGTGGCCCCGCCCGCCAGCATGGTCAACAGGCAAGGAGTCGCGCAGCGCTCCACTCGGTCAAACAACGTTCACAGGCGGGTGCCGGACGACCCCGATCCCTCCCGCCGGCCGACGAGACAGGCTCAACGCCGCACACCCAGCTTGAATGTCGGTGACGACGTCGAAGACGGTGACCACGGCCGGATCGTTGAGCCGCCCGCCCGCGCGCACCTCGCGCAGCACGCGTTCGGAGAACCCGGAAAACGCCGACTGGCCTTCCGCGGTGTTCGAATCGAAGCCGGGCAGCCGCAGCTCCTTGATCGCGACCTGGCGGCCGATCACCTGGTCCTGCGCGCGCCACACGGTCCCCATGCCGCCGCGGCCGAGCTCGCCCAGCAGCTGGTAGCGGCCGGCGACGAGCCGCGGCCCGGACGCGGGACGGGTCGGGTCGTGCGGGCGCGTCTGTTCGTCGGTCACGGGGTCGGGCTCCTCGGTCGGGTTCGCGCAGATGCTAGTCGGACCGCAGGGCGCCGGAGCCGGTTCCGCCGTGTTCAGCCGGTGACGGTGAGGTAGATGAGCGCCACGTTGAGTGTGATGATCACGGCCGCGATACACCAGGCCAGGACGGTCGTCGTGCGCCGGTTGACGTCTTCGCCCATGACGCTCGCGTCGGACGTGAGCCGGATGAGCGGCACGAGCGCGAACGGGATCCCGAACGACAGCACGACCTGCGACACCACCAGCGCCGCGCTCGGATCCGCGCCCAGGGCGAGGACCACGATCGCCGGCGTGAGCGTGACGAGCCGGCGCAGGAGGATCGGGAACTTCTTGCGCAGCAGGCCCTGCATGATCATGGCCCCCGCGTAGGCACCGACCGAAGTGGACGCGAGGCCCGAGGCCAGCAGCCCGACCGCGAACAGCAGCGCGACCACCGGGCCGAGCGTCGCGGCGACGGCGGTGTGCGCGCCCTCGATGGAGTCGACGCCGGTGATGCTCTGCAGGTTCGTCGCGGCGAGCAGCAGCATGCCGAGGTTGACGGCGCCGGCGAGCAGCATCGCCAGCCCGACGTCGTAGCGCGTCGCGCGCAGCAAACGACGGCGCTTGTCCGGCGCGGGCGTGCCGTGGCGATCGCGGACGAGGCCGGAGTGCAGGTACACCGCGTGCGGCATCACGGTGGCGCCGAGCATCGCGGCCGCGATCAGCACGCTGTCCGCGCCGCTGAACCGCGGCACGAGCCCGCTCGCGATGCCCGACGGCGAGGGCGGTTCGACGAACAGGCTCGCGAGGAACCCGATCGCGATCACGGCGAGCAGACCCGTCACGACGCGCTCGAACGTCCGCTGGCCGCCACGGTCCTGCACGACCAGCAGGGACAGCGACACCGCGCCGGTGATCAGGCCGCCGATCAGGAGCGGGAGGTCGAACAGCAGGTACAGCGCGATCGCGCCGCCGACGACCTCGGCCAGGTCGGTGGCCACGGCCACGAACTCGGCCTGCGCCCAGTACGCGAGCCGCGCCGACCGCGGCAGCCGTTCGCGCAGCGCCTCGGGCAGCGAACGCCCGGTGACCAGCCCGAGCTTCGCCGACAGGTACTGCACCAGCACGGCCATCAGGTTCGCCGCGACGATCACCCACACCAGCAGGTAGCCGAACCGCGCCCCCGCGCTGATGTTCGCCGCGACGTTCCCGGGATCCACGTACGCGATCGCCGCCACGAACGCCGGGCCGAGCAACGCCGAGCCCGCACGCAGGCGAGCGAGCCGCCGGGGCCGGACCGCTTCCGCCACCGCCATCACGTCACCCCTCGCCTGTCGGGCTACCCAACTCGAAGTTTAGGCACGCCGAACTTTCCAGGGCAAGGTGTGTCCACTCATCGGACCGCGGCCACTGAGCGTGACCGTCTGACAAAGCTCAGTCGAGCGGCCCTACCTCGTGCCCCGCGTCACGGAAAGCCGTGACGGCGCGGCCAAGCTCGGCGGCGGGCACGAGGATGTGGTCGGTGTCGAAAGTGGACAGTGAGAAGAGCGCGACGCCGGCCGCGGCGAGTTCCGAGGCCAGGGCCGAAATCACACCGGTCAGGGTGAACTCCAGGGGGCCGCGCACGCTCATCAGGCGCCAGCCGTGCTCGACGGTGCCGCCCGCGGGCTCGCGGCCGGTCGGGCAGATGACCGAGAGCTCCTCCGGCGTGCGGGTGACGGAGACGAGCGCGGGGCCCGCCGGGTCGAGGAGGCCGGGCGGCACCGCGGCGTCGACGGGCAGCCGCACCACCGAGTAGTCGCCCGGGCGGACGTCGATCGCGAGTCGTTTCATCAGCCTTCGAGCACCTTCGGACTGGAGGCGACCTCGGTGCCGTCGGGCAAGGTCGAAATGGTGAAGTCGGCGAACACGTTGACGGCGGCCTTCTGCAACTGGCGCAGGCACTCGACGGCGAGCGAACGGATCTCGACGTCGGCGTGCTCGGTGGCGCGCATGGCGACGAAGTGGCGCCACGCGCGGTAGTTGCCGGTGACGACGATGCGCGTCTCGGTGGCGTTCGGCAGCACCGCGCGGGCCGCCTGGCGGGCTTGCTTGCGGCGCAGCGTGGCGCTCGGCGCGTCGGCGAATTGCTCCTCGAGCCCGGCGAGCAGCTCGGTGTAGGCGTCGACGCTCGCCCGCGTGGCCTTGACGAACTTCTCGTGCAGCACCGGGTCTTGCGCGATCACGTCCGGCTCGACGAACTCGGCGTCGCGCTCGGGGACGTAGCGCTGCGAGAGCTGGGAGTACGAGAAGTGGCGGTGGCGGATCAGCTCGTGGGTGAGCGAGCGCGAAATGCCGGTGAGGTAGAAGCTGACCGAACCGTGTTCCAGCACGGACAGGTGGCCGACCTCGATGATGTGGTCGAGGTAGCCCGCGTTGGTGGCCGTCGCCGGGTTGGACTTCTTCCACGACTGGTAGCACGCGCGGCCGGCGAACTCGGCGAGCGCCTCGCCTCCGTCGGCGTCCGTGGACCACGGCACGTCCTCCGGCGGGAAGAACTCCGTCTTCGCGATCAGCTGCACCCTCGGTGCCACGGTCCCGGCCAACAGAACTCCCTCTCTCGGACTCCCGCAGCACTCTAACCGCTGGGGTCGTGACGCAACCGTGACACCACCACCGCCTTGACTGACGTCACCGATGACGTCATAGTGACGTCATGGACCTGACGCCGTACATCGCGAACCTCCGCGAAGATCTCGCGAACACGGCCTCCGCCGGGGACGAGCAGACCCGGCGCGCGGCCGCCCTGCTCTCCTCCGCGCTCGAACCCGCCGCGCGGCTCACGTTGATGAACGCGCTGGCCGACCTGGCCGCCGAGGTGACCGCCGCGTTGCCCGGCCAGGTCGTCGATGTCCGGCTCGACGGCCGCGATGTGCGAGTCGTCGTCACGGGTGCGGCGGAGCCGGCCGGCCCGGCGCGGCCCGAGCCGCCGCGCAACGCGCCGGTACCACCGATCGACAGCGGGGACATCTCGCGCATCACGCTGCGGCTCGTCGAGCAGATCAAGAGCCAGGCCGAGCAGGCGGCGGCCGCGCAGGGGGTTTCGCTCAACACGTTCGTCTCGCAGGCCGTGCAGGGGGCGCTCGGCCAGGCGCACCACCAGCAGCGGCACCACCAAGGCGGCCGCTCCGAGACCAAGCTGCACGGCTGGGTCGAAGGCTAGAAGGGGACTCCGCAGGTCATGGGTGAAGAGCACGAAGAGAAGACGACGCCGGAGTCCACTTCGGACACAGCGGCCGAGGAAGCCGTGGCGGCTGCCGCGGAGGAGGCGGCAGCGGGGGCGGCCGGAAGCACGACCGGCGAGGCGTTCGCGGGCGCGGCCGGGGAAGCCGCGGCCGAAGAGTCCACTTCGGACGGACCGAGTGGGGACGACCCGCTGGTGCGGTACCAGGAGTTCGACGCGGACGGACCGCTGGAGCTCGACGTGGGCGTCACGATCGGGCGCGTGGAGCTGGCACTGGACCGCGAGTCCGGCGCGAGCGTGGAGCTGAGGCACGACCTGGGTGAGCAGCCGTCGTGGATGAGCGGCGTGAACAGCCTGCTGTCGTGGGTCGGCGAGCGCTTCGGCGACCAGTTCGGGATGCCGACCGACAGCTCCCCCGTCGACGCGGTGCGCCAGGCGCGCATCGAGAAGACCGCCAACCGGCTCGTGGTGCGGGCGGCGAAGGCGTGGCAGCTGCGCAACGTGCCGGTGGCCGTCACCGTGCACGCCCCGAAGGGCTCGCACGTCGAGGTCCGCGCCGGGGCGGCCGACGTCACGGTCACCGGTGCCGCGGGCCGCGCCGACATCCTCACCGGCTCCGGCGAGGTCACGCTCGAACGGGCCGACGGCGCAGCGATCGTGCGCACCGGCACCGGCCGCGTGAAGCTCGGCCCGACCGCGGCCGGTCTCCAGCTGCGCACCGGCAGCGGCTCGGTCGAGGCCGCGTCGGTCTCCGGCTCCGCGACCCTCGCGACGGGCACCGGCAGCGTATGGCTCGGCTCCGTCGAAGGCGAAGTCATGGCCCGCACCGGCAGCGGCGACCTCTCCGTCGCCGAAGCGGGCTCGGGCTCGCTCGAACTGATCACCGGCTCCGGCGAAGTGCGCGTGGGCATCCGCCGCGGCGTCACCGCCGAAGTCGAACTGGCATCCGCCGCGGGCCGGGTGCACAGCGAACTGGACGTGTCCGGCACGCCACCCGAAGCGGGTGCCGCGCTGCGCGTCCGAGCCCGCACCGGCACGGGGAACGCGGTGGTGACCCGCGCGGCCTCCTAAGGGGGAGGCGGCGGGCCGGCCCGAGGCATCCGGGTCCGGCCCGCCGCTTCGTTACCGATCGCCGTCACCGATCAGGCCGGCCGCCGATCGGTGACGGCGACTTTTTCGGCCACAAGGCTTTCTGGTGCTCACGGCTCGGCACGCAATCCGTACCCGGGCTGCGGCTCGCGGCAGCACCACCGCCCGGCAGCACCTCCGGCTGCTCGCGCGAAGTACCGGGCCAACGCGCAGCCGCCGTCCTCGCAACGCACCGGCAATCGTCCTGCCGAGCCGCGATCCCGCCCGCAAAGCTCAGCGTGCCATCGGCTCCGGCCCTTTCGTCGTGCCTCAACGCCTCGCTCGTACGCTCGACGCGCCGCGTCGCGGGGATCCTCGCGCGGCAATCCGTCCGCCGCGACACATCAGCCCACCGCGCGCGCCAGCTCCCTCGCCAGGTCGCCCCGCGGGCCGACCGCCACGCCGGACAGGCCGAGCCATTCCGCCATGTGCGCGAGCTCCCCCGAAAGCTCCGCGGCGACCCGCGGCGCGTCGGCGCCTTCTTCGGCGAAGGCGCCCTGCACCCGCAGCACCCCGGCCGCGCGGTCGGACTTGAGGTCGACGCGGCCCGCGAGGGCGCCGTCGAGGAGGAAGGGAAACACGTAGTAGCCGTATACGCGTTTGGGTTCCGGCACGTAGATCTCGATGCGGTAGCGGAAGCCGAAGAGGCGTTCGGTGCGGGCGCGTTCCCAGATGAGCGGATCGAAGGGGGACAGGAGCGCCCGGCCGGTGATCGCGCGGGGCGTGCGGGCCGCGGCATGGCGGTAGGCGACGCCGCGCCAGTCCTGGACCCGCACGGGCTCCAGCACGCCCTCCTCGACGAGGTCGGCCACGGCCTGGTGCGCGACGTCCGGGCCCAGGCGGTAGTAGTCGCGCAGGTCGGTCTCCGTGGCGATGCCCAGGGCGCGCGCGGAGCGGTCGATCAGCCCCCGCGCACCGTCCTCGGCGGACACGTGGCGGGCCAGGATCTCCGGTGGCACCACGCGTTCGGTGAGGTCGTAGAGCCGCTCGAACGACCGCCGCGTGCCCGTGGACAACCGGCCGAGGCCGAAGAGGTACTCGCAGGCCTTCTTGACCACCGAGCGCTCCCACCATGCCCCTGGCCCGCGCCCGGCGACCTCCGCCTCGAGCGCCTTCTCGATCGCGCCCGCCCCGATCGGGCCGTGTTCCTTGACGATCGCGAGCACGTCGTCGATCAGGCCCGGCACGGTCTCGACCACGCGCGTGTAGTTGCGCCACCAGCCGTCGCGCTTGGCGCCCGAGCGCAACAGCGGCCAATCCTCCACCGGCAGCAGGCTCGCTTCGTGCGCCCACGACTCCACGAGCAGCCGTGGCTTGCGCGCGGTGTGGGCCCAGGCGGCGTCGTCGACCAGCGCCCGGTCGTAGGAACCCAGGCGCGAGAACACGGGCATGTAGTGCGCGCGCACGGCCACGTTCACGGAGTCCAGCTGCAGCAGCTGGACGCGCGAGAGCACCTTCGCCAGGTGCCGGCGGTTCGGCGCCGTGGCGGGGCGCGCGTCGGCGAACCCCTGAGCGGCCAGCGCGGTGCGGCGGGCCACGGTAAGGCTGATCGTCTGCATGGTGGGCCCATCGTGCCAGGCACCCCCGACAGTTCTCGGGCGGCGGCGGTAGATTGCCCCCGTGAGTGCCGCCGAAGTCCGCCCCGCGACCCCGTCCGACGCCGCGGAGATCGCCCGCATTCAACGGCTGACCTGGCGGGCGGCCTACACCGACCTGCTCGGCGCCGAGGCCATCGACGCGCTCGACGGAGCCGACCTCGAAGGCACGTGGACCGAGACGATCACGTTCCCCGGCACCCGCGTGTACCTCGCGACCGAAGGTGACTTCACCGTGGGCTACTGCGTCGCCGGCCCCGCACCCGCCGAAGAGATCGCCTCGGCCGACGGCAGCGCTCCCGAAGACGCGGCCGCCACCGGCCTGATCGCGACGCTCGTCGTCGAACCCCGCTGGGGCCGCCGCGGCCACGCCGGCCGCCTGCTCGGCACCGCCGCCACCGACCTGCGCGCCGACGGGCTCGAGCGCGGTGTCACGTGGGTCGCGCAGTCGGACCACGCGACGCTCGGGTTCTACCGGCGTGCGGGCTGGGCGCCCGACGGGACGGTCCGCACCCTCGACACCGGCCGTGGCACGCTGCGTGAGGTCCGGCTCACCGGCACGCTCCGGCTGGAGCTCACGCGCTGACGGGTTCCCCGCGCTTCGCGAAGACGACCCAGCGCATCACCGAGTACATGAACACGCCCTCGCACGCTCCCGCGATGAGCCGCGAGAGGTGGTACTCCAGGCCCAGCGTGGACAACCCGGCGCCGACCCCCAGCAGGAACGCCGCGTAGTTGACCCCGATCGCCACCGCGTAGAGCACCGCCTGCTTGCCCACGGGGGCGTGCGAGCGGAAGTTGAACGCGCGGTTGAGCACGAAGCTCAAGGCGAACGCCAGCGCGTACGACAGGCTGATCGCCAGCCACACCGGCCAGCCGAACCCGCCGCGGAACAGCGTCAGCAGCCCCAGGTCGACGCTGAAGGTGAGCCCGTTGATGAGCACGAACCCGAGGAAACTCGGCGCGACGAGCCGCGCCAGCCCGAACGGCAGGATCCGGACGACGGCCGCGCAGAATCCCGCGAAGCGATCGGCGAAGGGCACGTCGGTCACGCGCGAATCGTGCCAGCCGCAGGTGTCCGCACGGCAGCGGCCAGGTGATCTTCTGGAGTCGGCTTCCGCGGGAATAGGGGGGTTAACCCCCGTGACCTTTTCGTGACGACTGCTAACCTCGAATGACGAGGATCACTACGGGGGAGGCACGATGGGCTGGTTGCTCGTGACGCTCGGCGTCGCGTTCGGCTCCGCGATCGTGCCCGTCGTGAACGCGGAACTGTTCGTGGTCGGCCTGTGCGCCAGCCAGCACAACCCGCACTGGCTGTGGCTCGGCGCCGCCGTGGCCGCCGGGCAGATCGCCGGGAAGCTGCTGTACTTCCTCGCCGCGCGCGGCTCCATCAAACTGCCGCGGTTCCTCCACGACCGCCTCCACCGCGAACACGAGCCCAGCGCCCGCCGCGATCGCTGGCACCGGCGCACCAAGGTGATCCGCGCCAAGGTCGAAGCCCTGCGCGAACGCTGCCGGCGCCACCCGCACTGGATGGCGGGCACGTACGGCGTCAGCTCGCTCGTCGGCCTCCCGCCCTTCATGGCGACGAGCGTGCTCGCCGGCATGGTGCGGATGCGGCTGGTCACGTTCGTGGCGGCGGGCCTCGCCGGGCGCTGGGTGCGGTTCAGCGTGCTCGCGGCCGCACCGGCGCTGTTCACGGGCTGGCTCCACTGAGCCACGTGACCGAGCCTCCCGGCGACGGTGACGGCACCGTGGAACTGCAGATCCACGACGTCAGGGAGACGGGTTCGGGGCAGGTCACTGTCACAGTGCGCTGCCTGCGCGAGCCGGTCCGCCTCAACACCGGTTCCACCCGGCTCAGCGGCTGCGCGCAAGCGCTCGACCTGAAGCTGACGAAGGTCGTCGTGTACGGGTGCGCGCTGCCAGAACTCGGCACTGCGATCACCGCGCCCGTGACGTTGCGGGCAAAGGGCGTTCAGCGCCTCAGGCCGAGCACCCAGGACACCGGGTACCGGGTCGTCCAAGACACCAACGCCGTGCCCTGACCTCGCGAAGCACCCACCGGATGCGCGCCGCGGCGCCGATCTGAACGGCACAGGTGCCGAGGAAGGGCAACCCCTACGCCGCGGCACTCCCGTTTTTCAGCGGTCCCCCGCCTCCAGGTCGACGGCCTTGCGCATCGTGGCGCGGGCCCGGCGGCGGTCGCCCGCGATGTCGTAGGCGTAGGCCAGGCGGTACCAGGCGCGCCAGTCGCCCTGGTTCGCCTCGACCTCCGCCCGGCGCTGGTCGAACCAGGCGTCGGCGGCGGCGCGGTCGACGCGGCCCGACGGGCGGCGCGGGAGGTCCGAGACGTCGGGCAGGCCGCCCTCCGCGTCGAGCCGGCGGGACAGGCGCTGGATCTGCAGGCCCGAGCGCCACGTGACGACCACGACCCACACCCCCAGCAGCGGCAGCAGGAACACGCCCACGCCCAGCGCGACACCCGCGGGCGTCCCGGTGGCGAACAGCTGCACCGCCCGCTCCGCCAGCAGGACCAGGTACACGACCAGCGCCGCCGTCAGCAGCAGCGCGACGTTGCGGGCTCTCACAGGTCGAGCACGTTCTCCAGGCCGACCGTGAGGCCGGGGCGCGACACCACCGAGCGCACGCCGAGCAGCACGCCGGGCATGAACGACGTCCGGTCGAGCGAGTCGTGCCGGATGGTCAGGGTCTCCCCCTCGCCGCCGAACAGGATCTCCTCGTGCGCCACCAGCCCGGGCAGCCGTACGGAGTGCACGGGCACCTGCTCGACGCGGGCGCCGCGGGCACCGTCCAATTCGGACGTCGTGGCGTCGGGACCCGGCTTCAGCCCGGCGGCCGCGCGCGCTTCGCCGATCATCCGCGCGGTGTGCGCGGCGGTGCCCGACGGCGCGTCGGCCTTGCGGTTGTGGTGCAGCTCGATGATCTCCGCCGACGCGTAGAAGCGGGCCGCCTGCGCCGCGAAGCGCATCGCCAGCACCGCGCCCAGCGCGAAGTTCGGGGCGATCAGCACGCCCAGCGACGGCTTCGGCGCCAGTAGCGAACGCACCTGGGTGAGCCGCTCTTCGCTGAATCCGGTCGTGCCGACCACGGCGTGCAGGTCGTGCTCGATCAGGAAGCGCAGGTTGTCCATCACGGCGTCGGGGTGGGTGAAGTCCACGACCACCTGGGCTTGGGTCAGGTCCGCCAGGTCGTCGCCGGCATCGAGCGCGGCCACGAGCTTCAGGTCCGCGGCGCCCTCGACGGCCTGGACCACCGTCGCACCCATGCGGCCGCGCGCGCCCAGCACGCCGACGCGGATCGGGGAATCGGTCATGACGCGATCACCTCGTGCAGATCGTCCGGCAGGTCGTCGGCGTGAGCGTACGGCCCCACCACCGCCGCGGCCGACACCCCACCGGGGCGGCGCAGCAGAGTGCGAGCGAGCGCACACACCTCTTCGGTGGTCACCGCGTCGATGCGGGCCACGGTGTCGTCGACCCCCAGGTACCGGCCGTAGTTGAGCTCGTTCTTGCCGATGCGCGACATGCGCGACGACGTGTCCTCGAGCCCCAGCACCAGCCCGCCGCGCAGCTGCCCCTTGGCGCGCGCGACTTCGGTGTCGGTCAGGCCTTCGGCCGCGACGGTGCCGAGCACCTCGCGGATCACGCCCGCGACCTGCCCGAGCCGCTCCGGCTGGCAGCCGGCGTACACCGCCATGTGTCCGGTGTCGGCGTAGCTGGCCACCGACGAGTACACCTGGTACGCGAGCCCGCGCCGTTCCCGGATCTCCTGGAACAGCCGGGAGCTCATGCCCCCGCCCAGCGCCGCGTTCAGCACGGACAGCGCGAACCGGCGTTCGTCGTGGCGCGGCAGGGACTTCAGCCCGAGCATCACGTGGGCCTGCTCGGTGTCGTCGGTGTGCAGCGCCAGCTTCGGCTGCGCGACGATCCGGGCGCGGCCCGAGCGCGGCGGCACCGGCGTGCCCGCGCCGTTGAGCCGATCCCCCAGCGCCCGGCGCACCAGCCGCAGCACCTGGTTGTGCTCGACGTTGCCGGCGACGGCGAGCACCATGCGCGGCAGCGCGTAGCGACGCTTGTAGAACCCGCGCAACGCCACCGGCGACATCTCGGTGATGGACTTCTCGGTGCCCAGCACCGGCCTGCCCAGCGGGTGGTCACCGAGGATCGCGCCCACGAACGTCTCGTGCAGCAGGTCCTCGGGGTCGTCGTCGCGCATCGCGATCTCTTCGAGCACCACGCTGCGCTCGGTGTCCATGTCGCGGTCGGTGCACAGCGCCTCGAACACCACGTCGGTCACGAGGTCCATCGCCAGCGGCAGGTCCGCGTCGAGCACCTGTGCGTAGTAGCAAGTGTGCTCCTTGGCCGTGAATGCGTTGAACTCACCGCCGACGGCGTCGATCTCCTCGGCGATCTGCGTGGCGTCGCGGTTGCTGGTGCCCTTGAACAGCAAGTGCTCCAGGTAGTGCGCGGCGCCCGCGACCGCGAGCGGCTCGTCGCGCGAACCGACGCCGACCCACAGCCCCACCGTGGCCGAACGCGACGCCGGGACGAACTCCGTGATCACCCGCAGGCCGCCGGGCAGCACGCTGCGCTTGACGACCGCACCGTCCGGAGTGGACTCGAGCGTGCGGGTGCTGCCGACGGGCTGCTCGTGCCCGGAAACCTGCCGTGCCATGGGTTCCTTACTCACGATGCCGCGAAGGCCTCCTCGCCGGGAGCGGCAAGGAGGCCTTCGACGGGTGTTCTGGTGCAGGAGGAGGAGTGTGTCCTACTTGGCGTCGGCCTTGTCGGCGTCGGCCTTGTCAGCGTCGGCCTTGTCAGCGTCGGCCTTGTCAGCGCCCTCGGCGGGCTTGGCGTCCGCTGCGTCGTCCTCCTTGACCACGATCAGGCTGATCTTGCCGCGGTTGTCGATGTCGGCGATCTCGACGCGGAGCTTGTCGCCCACGTTGACCACGTCCTCGACCTTGGCGATCCGCTTGCCGTTGCCCAGCTTGGAGATGTGGACCAGGCCGTCCTTGCCCGGCAGCAGCGAGACGAACGCGCCGAACGCGGCCGTCTTCACCACGGTGCCGAGGAAGCGCTCGCCCACCTTCGGCAGCTGCGGGTTGGCGATGGCGTTGATCTTGCTGATCGCCGCCTCCGCCGACGGGCCGTCGGCCGCGCCCACGTAGATCGTGCCGTCGTCCTCGATGGAGATGTCGGCGCCGGTCTCCTCGGTGATCGAGTTGATCATTTTGCCCTTCGGGCCGATGACCTCGCCGATCTTGTCGACCGGGATCTTCACGGAGGTGACGCGCGGGGCGTACGGGCTCATCTCGTCCGGGCCGTCGATCGCCTCGGCGATGACCTCCAGGATGGTGAGGCGAGCGTCCTTCGCCTGCTTGAGTGCCGCCGCGAGGACCTCCGACGGGATGCCGTCGAGCTTCGTGTCGAGCTGCAACGCGGTGATGATGTCCTTGGTGCCGGCGACCTTGAAGTCCATGTCGCCCAGCGCGTCCTCCGCGCCGAGGATGTCGGTGAGCGCGACGTAGCGGGTCTCGCCGTCGACCTCGTCGGACACCAGGCCCATCGCGATGCCCGCGACCGGCGCCTTCAGCGGCACGCCCGCGTTGAACAGGCCCATGGTCGACGCGCAGACCGAGCCCATGGACGTGGATCCGTTGGAGCCCAGCGCCTCCGAGACCTGGCGGATCGCGTACGGGAACTCGTCGCGCTTCGGCAGCACCGGCACCAGGGCGCGCTCGGCGAGCATGCCGTGGCCGATCTCGCGCCGCTTCGGCGAGCCGACGCGGCCGGTCTCGCCGGTGGAGAACGGCGGGAAGTTGTAGTGGTGCAAGTACCGCTTCGTCGTCTCCGGCGACAGCGAGTCGATCTGCTGCTCCATGCGCAGCATGTTCAGCGTGGTGACGCCCAGGATCTGGGTCTCCCCGCGCTCGAACAGCGCCGAGCCGTGGGCCCGCGGGATCACGGCGACCTCGGCCGAGAGCGACCGGATGTCGGTGAGCCCGCGCCCGTCCATGCGGATCTTCTCGGTGAGCACGCGGGTGCGCATGATCTTCTTGGTCAGCGCCTTGAACGCGCCGCCGACCTCGCCGTCGCGGCCTTCGAAGGCCTCGCCCTCGCCCAGGCCCAGCTTCTCCAGCACCACGGCCTTGACCTCGTCGGTCGCCTTGTCGCGGTCCTGCTTGCCGGCGATGGTCAGCGCCTTCGCCAGGTCGTCGGCGGCGATGGCCGCGACGGCTTCGTAGATGTCCGGCTGGTAGGCCGGGTACAGCGGGAACTCACCGGTCGGCTTCGCGGCCTCGGCGGCCAGGCGCTGCTGCGCCTCGCACAGGACGCGGATGAACGGCTTGGCGGCCTCGAGGCCCTCGGCGACCGAGACCTCGTCGGGGGCCTTGGAGCCCGCGGCGATCAGGTCGAGCGTGTGCTCGGTGCCCTCGGCCTCGACCATCATGATCGCGACGTCATCGGCACCGTCGCCCACGATGCGCCCGGCGACGACCATGTTGAACGTCGCCTTCTCCAGCTGCGACCAGGTCGGGAACGCGACCCACTGGTCCTCGATCAGGGCGACGCGCACGCCGCCGACCGGGCCGGAGAACGGCAGGCCCGCGATCTGCGTGGAAGCCGACGCGGCGTTGATCGCCAGCACGTCGTACGGGTCGTCCGGGTTGAGGCTCTGGACGGTGATGACGACCTGGATCTCGTTGCGCAGGCCGTCGGCGAACGACGGGCGCAGCGGGCGGTCGATCAGGCGGGCGGTGAGGATCGCGTCGGTCGACGGGCGGCCCTCGCGGCGGAAGAACGCGCCGGGGATGCGGCCCACGGCGTACATCCGCTCCTCGACGTCCACGGT
This sequence comes from Amycolatopsis sp. FDAARGOS 1241, assembly GCF_016889705.1. Classification (NCBI taxonomy): domain Bacteria; kingdom Bacillati; phylum Actinomycetota; class Actinomycetes; order Pseudonocardiales; family Pseudonocardiaceae; genus Amycolatopsis; species Amycolatopsis sp. FDAARGOS 1241. The sequence goes on along the minus strand of NZ_CP069526.1, from coordinate 2,682,060 downwards.
GAGCGGGAAGAAGTCGAAGTGCTCCTTCGGGTGCTTCGACGCCGTGGTGGCCGAGAGCAGCATGGTCTCTTCGTCGAGGTAGGCGACGACGGAGCCGGCGGCCTGCTTGGCCAGGCGACCGGTCTCGAAACGCACGGTGCGGGTGCCGAACCGGCCGTTGTCGATCACGGCTTCGGTCTCGTGCACGGTGACTCCGGTGGAGTCCGTCATAGGGTGTGTCTCCTCTTTTGTGCTTCGTACGGCGCGAGTCTCCCACCCTGGGACCCGGTTCGCCCGTGGACGCTCGAGGAGTGAGGCCGGTCTTCGATCGAAGCTCCCGGGACTTCGCGGTCTTCTCACCCGGGAACCACTACCGAGGACCGGCGGACGGATCCTCCAGCGCGCTCGCGCCGCGTGGTGCTCTTCTTTTGTGCTTCTGGCACCGAGGGGGAGCGACCGGTCGGTCACTCCCCCTCGGGTCACGCTATCGGCGCAGGCCGAGTCGCTGGATCAGCGACCGGTACCGCTCGATGTCCACCTTCATCACGTAGTTCAGCAGCCGGCGGCGACGGCCGACCAGCAGCAGGAGCCCGCGACGGGAGTGGTGGTCGTGCTTGTGAGCCTTGAGGTGCTCGGTGAGGCCGACGATCCGCTTGGTCAGCAGAGCGACCTGGGCCTCGGGGGATCCGGTGTCCGAGTCGTGCACGCCGTACTCGGCCAGGATCGACTTCTTCTCTTCGGTGGTCAGCGCCACTGGTGTTGCTCCTCGTGAATCAGTGCCGTGGGGCCCGGGCCGCGCTGCGCGGCCGGGTAGTCGGTCTCGGCCGCCACGGACTGCAGCCGGACCCGATCGTCGAGGTTACCAGCCGTGAGATCGGTGCCCTCAGGCGCGGTTCAGCGGGAACGTCCGCAGCACCCGGTAACGCGGGCCGGCGGTCGCGGCGGTCCCCATCAGGGCCACCTCGTCGGCCGGCCAGCTCCGGCTCGCGAACCCGGCCAGCCGCCGCGTCCACGCTTCGGCGGCGCGGCGCCGCTCGCGCGGGAACCGCCCCACCGTGAGGTGCGCCCGATACGGCCGCTCCTCGGCATCGGCGCCGGCGGCTTCGGCGAGCTGCGGCAACCCCTCACCCACCACGTCCAACCACAGCACGCCCGGGAAAGTTCCCGGACCGCCGAGCCGGACGTCGAGCGCGGGCCGCCCGGCGAGGGCGGACGCCAGGAAGGCGGCCCGGTCGTCCTCGTCGGCTTCGCCGTAATACGCCAGCGTGACGTGCCAGTCCTCCGGCAGTGACCACCGCAGCCCGGAACCGGGTTCGGGGTCCCCCAGCGCCGCGGCCACCTCGGCCACGACGTCGGCGGGCAGGCGCAGTGCCGTGAACAGCCGCATGGCCTACTGGCTCGCGCCGGCGCGGCGCAGCAGCTCGGCGAGCAGCGGGAAATCGTCGTCGAGGCGCTTGGCGGCCTCGATGAGGTCCTCGTCCTCGGCCACCTCGCGCAGCGCGGACAGCACGAGCCGCTCTTCGGAACCGACGGGGATGTTGTCGCGGCCCACAGTGGGGCGCGAGTCGCGCACCTCTTCCAGCGCCGCCTGCATCGCTTCGCGGTTGCCCGCCGCGACCTCGGGGACGAGGATCTTGCGTTCGAGCATGATCATGCGCGCCAGCACCACGGGGTTGCCGATCTTCGCGCGCCGGCCGCTCATCACCTGGCTGAGCATCGGCGAGCTGATCCCGAGGACCTCGGCGAGGTGCGCCTGCGAGATGTCGAAGGCCACGACGAGTCTGCGCACCCGGTCGCCCAGCGGTTCGCCGTACCACTCGCGCTGCAGCGCGATGTTCCGCTGGACGATCTTGTGGTCCTCCACCTGTTCCGCTCTCCTCGGTCCCCGCTTCGGCCGCTGCGGCCGCCCGTGAGCATCTTGCCACCGGACCCGCGCCGCACCGGTCCGAGCCGCCCGATCGGCCCGCGGCCGGAGCCCGTCCGGGGGAACGTCAGCTTTCGGCGATGAGCGCGGCGCGAGTGCGCGCCACGTCGTCGTCGATCCGCTTCACCAGCTCGTCGGGACGGCTGAACCGCTCCTGGTCACGCAGCCGCGTGACGAAGTCCAGCGCGACGTGCTGGCCGTAGAAGTCCTCGTCGACGTCGAGCACGAAGGCCTCGACGGTGCGCTCGCGGCCGGAGAACGTCGGGTTCGTGCCCACCGACACGGCCGCCCGCAGCCGCCGGCCCGGGTCGGTCAGGCGGGAGAACCACGCCGTGTAGACGCCGTCGGCGGGCACGGCGGCGAACCGGGGCGTCGACAGGTTCGCGGTCGGGTAGCCGAGGTCGTGGCCCCGGCCGTCGCCGCGCACGACGATGCCCTCCAGCCGGTGCGGGCGGCCCAGCGCGTCGGCGGCCGCCACCACGTCACCGGCGTCGATGCACGAGCGCACGTACGTGGAGGAGAAGGTGATGTCGTTGGCGCTGCGGTCGCCCTCGGCCAGCGACCGGCCCTGCAGCTCGGCGCCGTAGGCCACGAACCCGAAGCGGCTGCCGAGCTGGCGCAGCAGCTTCACGTCACCCGCCGCCTTGGCGCCGAAGGTGAAGTTGTCGCCCACGAGCACGGCCGCGGCGTGCAGCCGGTCCACGAGCACCTCGTGCACGAACTCGTGCGGCGTGAGGCGCGAGAGCTCGAGGGTGAAGGGCAGCACGGCGAACACGTCGACCCCGAGTTCCTCGACGAGCTCGGCCTTGCGCCGCAACGTGGTCAGCTGCGCCGGGTGGCTGCCGGGGCGCAGCACTTCGGACGGGTGCGGGTCGAACGTGAGCACCACACTCGGCACGCCGCGCTCGGCCGCCGCCCGCACCGTGCGGGAGATCAGCACCTGGTGCCCGCGGTGCACGCCGTCGAACACGCCGATGGTGACCACGCACCGTCCCCAGCCGCCCGGGAGGTCCCCGAGGCCACGCCACCGCTGCACTGTCGTCAACTCTCCCCGCGCCGGTCTCTCGCCCAACCGGCTCCCACCCTATGCGGGCAGCAGGACCACCACCGACCGGGCCACACCCTCGGCGTCGGCCGCCAGGGCGAGCACGCGGCCGTCGGGCGCGAAGAGGCCGTAGGTCCCCTCGATGCCCGCCGCCGGGATGGCGCGGCCGTGGCGCACGGCTTGCGCGGCGGCGGCGTCGACGTCGCGGCGCGGGAAGGCCGCGGCGACGGCGGCGTCGAGGTCCAGCGACAGCTCGGGCTGCTCCTCCAGCTGGTCGAGCGTGCGGGCCCGGGCGAGCGTGAACGGCCCCACCGTGGTGCGCCGCAGCGCGAGCAGGTGCCCGCCCACGCCGAGACCGGCGCCGAGGTCACGGGCCAGCGCGCGCACATACGTCCCCGAGGAACACTCGACCACGGCGTCGAGCTCGATCCGGTCGTCCTCGCGGCGCACGGCCAGCACGTCGAAGCGGTAGACGGTGACCGGCCGCGGCGGGAGCACCACGTCCTCCCCGGCGCGGACCCGCGCGTAGGCGCGCTTGCCGTCGATCTTCACGGCGCTGACCGCGCTCGGCACCTGCTGGATGTCGCCGGTGAGCGCGGTGACGCCGCCGGCGAGCTGCTCGTCGGTGATCTTCGCCAGAGCGGTGGGATCGGCGTCGGCGAGCACCTCGCCCTCGGCGTCGTCGGTCGTGGTCGAGCGGCCCAGCGACAGGGTCGCGAGGTAGGTCTTGCGGTCGAGCGCGAGGTGGCCGAGCAGCTTGGTCGCGCGTTCGATGCCGAGCACCAGCACGCCCGTGGCCATCGGATCGAGCGTGCCCGCGTGACCGACCTTGCGCGTGCCCATGATCCGGCGCGCCCTCGCGACGACGTCGTGCGACGTCATGCCGGCCGGTTTGTCGATGATCAGCAGACCGGGCGGCGGAGCGGGGCGGCGCGGTTCTTTCGGGCGAGACACGGGGCGAACCCTATCGAGACGTCCGGTTCCGACCGGCGGGCGCCCGTCAGGCCGCGACGGTCGCTTGTTCGGGCAGCACTTCACCATCCCAGCGCCGGCGAGTGAGCCGCACGGGCACGTCCTCGCCGCGCGCTTCTGCGGCGAACACGTGGGCGCGGGCGCGGCGCCACCACACGAGCATCCGCGACGTGCCCAGCGTGAGCACCACCACGACACTCAGCAGCGCCAGGCGAAAGTTCCCGCCCGTCCACTGCAGGAGGACACCAACCACGAGCGAGGTGAGCGTGGTCGCGACGAACCCGGCGACGTTCACCAAACCGGTCGCCGTGCCGACGCGTTCGATCGGGTTGTAGTCGCGGGCCAGGGCGAAACCGATCATCGACACCGGACCGCCGAGCGACAGCAGAGCGAACGCGGGCACGAGCACGCCGAGCGGGATGTGGCCGCTCCAGCCGAGCAGCACGCCCCACGTGACGGCGGCGGTGCCGAGGTAGCCGCCGACGATCGGCATCCGAAGCTCCGGGTGGCGGCTGATCACCGTGCCCAGCACCGGGCCGCCGGCCAGCGAGCCGAACACGAAGACCGTGAGCATCGCGCTCGCCGTCGCCGCCGGAACGCCCTGGCCCTGCACGAGGAACGGGACACCCCACAGCAGGGTGAGCACGTTGGGCGCGAACATCGTGCTGAAGTGCGTCCAGAACCCCAGCCGCGTGCCGGGCACGCGCCACGCGGCCCGGATCCGGCGCGCGAGCAGCGCCGGGTGGACGGGGACGCGCTCGGGTTCGGGGACGCCCAGCGGAGTGTCGCGCACGCGCAGCACCACTGGCACCGCGTACAGCAGCGTGAGGGCACCGACGGCCACGAAGGTGAGCGTCCACCCAGGTCCGTCGAGCAGCAGCGTCAGCGGCACGGTGGCGGCGAGGTTGCCGACGTAGCCGATGGCGGAGGTGAAGGACGCGATCAGCGCGTACTGACGCGCCGGGAAGTGGGCGGCGATCAGGCGCAGCACGCTGACGAACGTCAGCGCGTCGCCGAGGCCGAGCACGCCGCGCGCGAGGAGGCCGACGCCGTAGGTGCCGGCGACGCCCAGCAGCAGCTGGCCGGTGCCGAGGATCAGCACGGCGGCGGTCAGCACGCGGCGCGGGCCGTAACGGTCGACGAGGACGCCGGTGGGGATCTGCATGGCGGCGTAGACCCCGACCTGCAGCACGGTGAACGTACCGAGCGCCGCGGCGCCGACGCCGAAGCGGTCGGCGGCCGCCAGGCCCGCGACCCCGAACGAGGTGCGGTGGAACACGGCAAGCAGGTAGACGAAGACGGCGGTGAGCCAGATGAGCCAGGACCGGACAGGAGCGCGGCCGGCGGGCGACAACATTTCCTCCTGGAGGTAGCGATCGTCGGGGAAGACGACGACGCTGCCGCCTCGATCGTTGTATCGCCTCAGCAAGCCCGAAACATAGCCGTTACCTCGGTGGTGTTCACCACATCACCCGATCACCGCAACGTCACTCGACCGCTGATCCCCACCACGGTGTCGCCGCCGACCCACACGTCGCCGCCCGCACTGTGCACGTGAACGCGTCCCCGCCGGCCGAGCCGGGTGCCCTGCGCGGCCACGTACGCCTCGGGCGCGCGCCCGGTCCCGATGAGCCACTGCCCGATCGCCGCGTTGAGGCTGCCGGTGACCGGGTCCTCGGCGACGCCGGTGAACGCCCGGACCTCGAAGTCCGCGTCCCCGCCGGGCCCGACCAAGCCGACCTTGTACTCCCCCAGCGCGACGACGTCTCGCTCGACACCCAGCACGGCCTCGGCGTCCTTGAGCAGGAGCGCGACCCACCCGGGTCCGTTGTCGGCCCACTGCGCGTCGACGAGGTCCGCTCGGGTGAGGTGCAACGCCCGCAGGATCGCCTCGAGGTCCGCGTCGTCGACCGGGCCCTGGCGCCGCAGCGGCGGAGCCGCGAAGGCGAGCCGGCCCTCGCCGCGCCGGACCGGGACGAGGCCCACCCCGCACTCCTGCACGAGGTCCTCGCCCTTCGGCTCGCCGCCCGCCTCCAGCCACGCCCGCGCCGACCCGAGCGTCGGGTGTCCGGCGAACGGCAGCTCCCGCTCTACGGTGAAGATCCGCACCCGGTAGTCGGCGGCGGGATCGGCGGGCGGGAGCAGGAAGGTGGTCTCGCTGAGGTTGGTCCACCGCGCGAACGCGGCCATCCGCTCGTCGGACAGCCCTTCGGCGTCGTGGACCACGGCGAGGGCGTTGCCGCGGGTGAGCTCGTCGGTGAAGACGTCGATCTGGCTGAAGCGCATGGCCCCACCCTGGCACCGCGGCCCGGCAGGGGGCGAAGGGATTTCACCCGCCGCGGACGGCACCGACCACGGCCCAGTGGCCGGAGCGCCAGCGGATCAGCACGGCGGCCAAGCGGAAGACCATGAACAGCGACAGGCCCGTCCAGATCCCGAGCAGGCCCCAGCCGAAGGCGAGCGACAGCCAGACCAGCGGCAGGAACCCCAGGCCCGCGGACACCAGCGTGGCAGTGCGCAGGAAAGCGGCGTCGCCGGCGCCGAGGAGCACACCGTCGAGCGCGAAGACGACGCCCGCGATCGGCTGGAGGGCCACGAAGAACCACCAGGCGTGCGGGATCTCGGCGAGCACCCCCGGGTCGGAGGTGAACGCGTGGGGCAGCGTGCTCCACAGCGCGGCGAACAGCACGCACAGGAAGCACCCCAGTACCAATCCGTAGCCGGTGATCTGCGCCGCGACGCCACGGGCCTGGCGAGCCGCGCCCCCGCCCAGGGCGGCGCCGACGAGCGACTGCGCGGCGATCGCGACTGAGTCGAGCACGAGCGAGAGGAACGTCCACAGCTGCAGCACCACCTGGTGCGCGCCCACGGCCTCGGTCGAGGTCCGCGCCGCGACGGCGGCCGCCGACACGAAGCAGGCTTGGAAGGCGAGGCTGCGCAGCACGAGGTCACGGCCCAGGCCCAGCTGCGCGCGCATCACGCCGAAATCGGGCCGCAACCCGGCCCGTTCGCGCACCAGCGCCGCGAGGAACAGCGACGCCGAGATCACTTGGGCCACGACGTTGGCGATCGCCGAACCCTCCAGGCCGAGGCCCGCGACGTAGACCAGCAGCGGGCACAGGACCGCCGAGATGCCGTTGCCCGCCAGGACGTACCGCAGCGGCCGCGCTGCGTCCTGCACGCCGCGCATCCAGCCGTTGCCGGCCATGGTCACGAGGATCAGCGGCGCCCCGAACAGCGCGATCCGCAGCCACGACACGGCCGACGCCGCGATCTCGTCGCTGCCCGACAGCGCGCGGGCGATCGGCCCGGCCAGCAGCTGCCCCGCGACGAGCAGCACGACGCCCACCAGCACGGCGAGCCACGTGGCCTGGACCCCCTCGCGCACGGCGTCCTCCCGCCGGCCGGCTCCGTGGAGCCGCGCGGTGCGCGACGTGGTGCCGTAGGACAGGAACGTCAGCTGCGTCGAGATCTGCGACAGCACCACCCCGCCGAGCGCGAGCCCGGCCAGCGGCAACGCACCCAGGTGCCCGACCACCGCCGTGTCGACGAGCACGTACAGCGGCTCGGCGGCCAGCACCCCGAGCGCGGGCACGGCGAGCCCGAGCACGCGGCGGGCGGGAATCCGGTCGTCCGGCGTCAGCACGGCTTCTTCGGGCACCCCGGCAGCGTAACCACCGGCCCCGACAATTCAGGCGCCGACGACCACCGGCCCGCGGCTGCGGAGCGACGAGCGCCACCCGGCCGCCTGCGGGGCGCCGACCGGGCGAGCGTGCCGAAGCCGGCCGTCAGCTCCGGCCGCGCAAATGGCGCCCAGGTTCCACGACCGCGCAACCGGGCGGACTTCGTCCACAGTGGACACCCGGGCCGGGTCCACGGCCGAGTGAGCGGCCCGGGCCGTTACCGACTGTGCACACCCACGTTCTCCTGCGCCGCCGGCAGGAGGAGGAACGCGGCGCCGAGCACCTCTCGCCGGTGAAGTCCGGGAGAACCCGTCGTCGAGCCGGACGACGTCGGTCACGCGCCGCCCGCCAGCAACGGTGCCCGGCCCAGCGCGTCGCGCAAGCGCGCCAGCACCTCGTCCGCCGTGCCCTCCATCGTGCAACCCGCCGCCATCCGGTGGCCCCCGCCGCCGAACTCCGCGGCCGCGGCCGAGACGTCGACGCGGCCGGCGGAGCGCAACGACACCGTCCACACCGAACTGTGCGCCGCGGGGCCGAACTCCTTGAGCACGGCCGCGACGCCGGCCTCCCGCGTCGAGCGGACGACGTCGATCACCGACTCGACCTCTTCGCTGCGCACGGTCGCGGCGACGGTCAGGCGCACCACGGCGTGCACGAACCCGAATCCCTGGGCGGCCTCGGGCTCCAGCCGTGCTTCCGCCAGCACGGCCGAGAGCATCGGCAGCCACGCGAACGGGTGGTCGTCCACGATCCGGCGCGCCACCTCCGACGGGTTCACCCCCGCCGCGAGCAGGCGTGCGGCGATCAGGTGCGTCTCCGGCCGCGCGCGGCGGAACCCGCTGGTGTCCGTGACGATCCCGGCATACAGGCACCGCGCGGCGGGTTCGTCGAGCTCGACGCCCATCGCCTCGATGATCTGCGCGACGAGCACCGCGGTCGCCTCGGTGGCCTCGTCGACCACGTGGTGGGTGCCGTAGAACTCGTTCGTGGCGTGGTGGTCGACCACGAGCACCGACCCGCCGGCCGCGCGCGCAGCGGGCACGCGCCCGGCCAGCCGGCCCAGCCGGGACGGCGCCGGGGTGTCGAGCGCGATCAGCAGCTGCTCGGTCTCGGGCAGGTCCCCGGGTTTGGTCAGGAGCCCGTCGACGTCGAGCCAGGCCAGTGTTTCCGGGGCCTCGTCGGGCTCGCCGAAGGAGACCCGCACCCGGGCCCCGCGCCGGTGCAGCACGTGGCCGAGGGCCAGCGCGCTGCCCAGCGCGTCGGCGTCGGGGCGCACGTGCCCGAGCAGCGTCACGTCGGTGGCCTCGGCCAGCAGGGCCGCGGCGGCTTCGATGTCCTGCGCCAAAGTAGCTGTCACAGTGCGTCACGCTACGCTCTGCGGGATGCCTGAGTACGTGATTCTCGTTCACCCGTCCGCCAACCGGGTCTACGCCGCGTCCGCCCCTTCGCTGCTGCGCGCCGAGCTGGCGGTGTTCGGCGCGGCCGGGTCCGCCGGCGAGCTGTCGGCGGCCGAGGAGGTCGAGCTCGGCGGCGTCGGCTACGTCAAGTTCGCGAGCCCCGAGCCGCTGTCCGAAGCGGAAGTCGCGCTCCTGGCCAACCTGTCTTCGCTGTACGCGCTGTTCGAGCTCGGCGACGGCGTGTTGCGCCCGATCACCGTGCGGCCACTGGCGAAGACGGACTCCGACCTGCTCACGATCCAGAAGTACGCGGGCAAGACCAACGAGCAGTTCACCAAGCTGCTGCTCAACATCACGCTGCTGGCCACCGATGCGCCGGCCGCGTGGCTCGAGCGCCCGCTGCGGCTGCTCGACCCGCTGTGCGGCCGGGGTACCACGCTGAACCAGGCCGTGATGTACGGCTTCGACGCCACCGGCCTCGACGTGGACGGCAAGGACTTCGAGGCGTACGAGCAGTTCATCAAGACCTGGTTGCGCACCAAGCGCGTGAAGCACACGGCCGATTCGGGACAGCTGCGGCGCAACAAGCTCCGGCTCGGGCGGCGCCTCGACGTCGAGTACTCCTTCGACAAGGACGACTACAAGGCCGGCCGCACGCGCCGGCTCACGTACTTCAACGCCGACACCCTCACCACCGACGAACTCCTCAAGCCCGGGTCCGTCGACGTGATCGTCACCGACGCGCCCTACGGCGTGCAGCACGGCAGCCACCGCGAAGCGGGCCTGGCGCGCAGCCCGCGCGACCTGCTGGCGGCGGCCGTTCCCGTGTGGACCCGCGTGCTGCGGCCGGGTGGCGCGCTCGGGATCTCCTGGAACACCAACGTGCTCCCGCGTGAAGACCTCGTCGCGGTGCTCGCGCGGGCCGGCCTCGACGTGCGCGAGGGCGGCCCCTACGAGGAGTTCGCGCACCGCGTGGACCAGGCCATCGTGCGCGACCTGGTGGTGGCAGCAAAGCCGGCTTGAGCGTCCACTGTGGCCCGGGTCGCCACGGTGTCGCTTGCTCAGCGGTGTTTTGCTTCGGGGGGTCAGAGGCCGAGGAGCCTCCGCGCGTTGCCGGCGGCGATCTTCTCGTGCGCCTCCCGGTCGAGGTCCAGCGCGTCGAACCACCCGGCGGCCTCCCCCATGGACTCGAACGGGCAGTCGGCGGAGAACAGCACGCGGTCGGCACCGACCTCGTCGAGGGTGAACCGCAGCGCGGGCGTGGAGAAGTTGCCGCTCGTGGTCAGGTGGAAGTTCGAGCGCAGGTATTCGCGCAGCGGTTTGCGTGCCGGGATGCCGGCCGGCTTCACCTTCAGCCGGTGGTCCGTGCGCCAGATGTTGAACGGCACCAGCTCGCTCAGGTGCCCGAGGATCACCTGCACGCCCGGGTGTTCGTCGAACAGGCCACCGGCCATGAGCCGCAACGCGTGCGTGCCGGTCTCGACGGAGAAGCCCCACGCCGAGCCGTAGAGCCACGGGTGGCCCTCGAGCATCCGGCTGTCGCGTGGCAGCGAGCCACGCGGGGCGGGTACACCGGCACGCCGAGTTCCTCGACCACCGCCCAGAACGGCCGGTACTGCGGTTCGTCGAGATAGGCGCTGCGGTCACCGTCCACTTCGGAGAATCCGTTGACGAGCGCGCCCTTGAACCCCAGCTCCGTCACCGCCTGCGCAGCTCGGTCGCCGCGGCTTCCGGATCCTGCAACGGAAGTGCCGCAAACGCGGCGAACCGATCGGGGCGCAGCTCGACGTGGCGCGCGGCGACGTCGTTGGTGCGCCGCGCCCAGTCGAGCGCCTGCGCGCGCTGCGGCAGCCCCTGGATCCCGGGCGCCAGCAGGGAGAGCACGACCAGCTCAATGCCGGCTTCGTCCATCAGCCGCAGGCGCTCGCCCTGGACGTCGAGCGGCTGCCGCCGGTGTGGCGGCCGCGTGCGCTCGGTGAAGTGCTCGCGCGGCTGCTCCACGATGTCGGGGTCGCTCGTGCCGAAGTGCTTTTCGAGGGCGACCTTCCGGACCATCGGCTGTCTCCTCCCGGTTCGTGAATTCAACATGCTATGGACTTGGGTGATCTAATCTTTCCGGGTAACTGCATCCGAGGTCGACCACTTCGCCGACGCGTGCAACGCCCTCTACGCGGCGATGCGCACCAACCGCGCCCGCCTCGACGCCCAGGCCGCCTCCGCGTCCGCCCTCAGCGACTCCCAGGCCCAGCTCGTCACCCCCCTGGCCCGGCTCGGCGCCATGACCATCGGCGAACTGGCCACGGAAGCCCGAATGGCCCAGCCGACCGTGACGCGCTCGGTGAAGTCCCTCGAAACCGCCGGCCTGGTCCACCGCCCCCCACGCCCACGATGACCGCCGCGTCGTCGAGCCCTCACCGCCCGGGCCGGGCGCACTGGGACCGCGCGCGGGGCCGCCTGCGCGCCAACCAGCGCGCGGCGTGGGACCTGCTGCCGCAAGACCTGCGCCCCCAAGCGGTCCGGGTACTGCTGGCCTCGGCCGACGCGGTCACCGCGACCCGGCCGGCCGAGCAGGGCACAAATAACGCCGGCCCCGAACGCGTCTCGCGTTCAGGGCCGGCGGGCTGGTGGGCGGGGCAACCGCGGACGGCGCACCCACCGAGGTGGCGCGCCCGGCGCGGGTGGCGACGAACGGCGCGGCGCCACGGAGCAGCGCATCGGGTCGCGTTTGGTCTTGCCCCAGCCGGACGAGTTCAGCCTCGGGTCTCCTCTTCGGTCAGCTCGTCGTCGACAGCGTCCTCATCAGTGTCCTCGGCAGTGTCTTCGTCCGGGCGCGGGGCCTTGTACGGATCGGCTTCGCCGGCGTGCTGGGCGCCCGTCGCCTGGCGGGCGACCTCCGCGTCGGCCTCACGGGCCTTCGCGAGCAGCTCCTCGATGCGCCGGGCGTCGTCGGGGATGCTGTCGGCGACGAAGGTGAGGGTCGGGGTGTAGCGGACGCCGGTGCCCTGCCCGACCTTGGTGCGCAGGACTCCCCGCGCCGACTCGAGGGCCGCCGCGGCGCCCGCGAAGTCCGGCGCCGAGTCGAGGTTCTCGCCCAGCACCGTGTAGTACACCGTGGCGTCGTGCAGGTCCGCGGTGATCTTGGTATCGGTGATGGTCACCGAACCCAGCCGCGGGTCCTTGACGTCGTGCTCGATCGCCGACGCGACGATCTGAGAGATCCGCTTGGCGAGCTTGCGAGCCCGAGCAGGATCGGCCATGGGAACGTCCCCTTCTGAAATGTTCTCCGGTCTAATCGTCCGGTCCCAGTAGCCGGCGGTGCGCCGACAGCAGGGCGAACTCCGGTCGCGAGGCCACGAACCGCTCACAGGAGTCGAGCACGTCCCGGACGTGCTCGCCACCCGCGGCGACGACGGCCACCCCGATGAGGGCTCGCCGGTGGAGGTCGAGGTGACCGGCTTCGGCCACCGATACGGCGAAGCGCTTGCGCACCTCCGCCACCACCGGTTTGATCACGGACCGCTTCTGCTTCAACGAGTGCACGTCGTCGAGCAGGATGTCGAGCTCAAGAGCTCCGACGTACATAGTCTCCTTCAAGACTCGAACCACCTGCGAACAGCGTCCCGCCGAGGCGAAACGCGACCACCGCCGACCCCGGACGGCACATGCCGGGCGCACCCCCCGGGGAGGTCTGGGGCTTCGGCCCCCAGAAGACACCGTGACGGTGGGAGAGGGGCGAGCGCAGCCTGCGAGCACGCCCCTCTCCCATCAGCCGTCAGGCGCGGGGCTTCTCCCGCTGTTCGTAGGTCTCGATCACGTCGTCGACCTTGATGTCGCTGTACGAGCCCAGCGTCAGACCGCACTCGTACCCTTCACGGACCTCGACCACGTCGTCCTTGAACCGCCGCAGCGAGCTGATGGGCAGGTTCTCGGCCACGACGGTGCCGTCGCGGAGCAGGCGCGCCCTGGCGTTGCGCCGGATCACGCCGGACACGACCAGGCAACCGGCGATCGTGCCGATCTTGGAGGACTTGAAGACCTCGCGGACCTCGGCGCGGCCCAGCTCGACCTCTTCGTACTCCGGCTTGAGCATGCCCTTGAGAGCCTGCTCGATCTCTTCGATCGCCTGGTAGATGACCGTGTAGTACCGGACGTCGACGCCCTCGCGGGTGGCCCGCTCGGTCGCCTTGCCCTGGGCCCGGACGTTGAAGCCGAGCACGATCGCGTCGGACGCAGTCGCCAGGTCGATGTCCGATTCGGTCACGCCACCGACACCGCGGTGCACCACGTGCAGCTCGACGTCGTCACCGACGTCCAGCTGGAGCAGGGCCGCCTCGAGCGCTTCGACGGTACCCGAGTTGTCACCCTTGATGATCAGGTTGAGGCTGCTCGTCTCCTTCAAGGCGGAGTCGAGGTCCTCGAGGCTGACCCGCTTGCGGCGCGCGGCGTTGAGCGCGTTGCGCGTCCGGGCGGAGCGGCGCTCGGCGATCTGCCGGGCGACGCGGTCCTCGTCGACCACCAGGAACGTGTCGCCCGCGCCCGGCACCGAGGTGAACCCGATGACCTGGACGGGCCGCGAAGGCAGGGCCTCCGTGACGTCCTCGTTGTACTCGTCGACCATCCGGCGCACGCGGCCGTAGGCGTCACCCGCCACGACCGAGTCGCCGACGCGCAGCGTGCCGCGCTGGACCAGGACCGTGGCCACCGGGCCGCGGCCGCGGTCGAGGTGCGCCTCGATCGCGACACCCTGGGCCTCCATGTCCGGGTTGGCCCGGAGGTCCAGCGTGGCGTCGGCGGTCAGCAGGATCGCTTCCAGCAGGCCGTCGATGTTGATGTTCTCCCGCGCGGAGATGTCCACGAACATCGTCTCGCCGCCGTACTCCTCGGCGACCAGCCCGTACTCGGTGAGCTGCTGGCGGATCTTCTGCGGGTTCGCGCCTTCCTTGTCGATCTTGTTGACCGCGACCACGATCGGCGCCTTGGCGGCCTGGGCGTGGTTGATCGCCTCGACCGTCTGCGGCATGACCCCGTCGTCGGCGGCCACCACGATCACCGCGATGTCCGTCGAGTTCGCACCACGGGCACGCATGGCGGTGAACGCCTCGTGACCCGGGGTGTCGATGAAGGTGATCAGGCGCGGGTTGCCCTCGAGCTCCGTCTCGACCTGGTAGGCACCGATGTGCTGGGTGATGCCACCGGCCTCGCTCTCGCGGACCTTGGTCTTGCGGATCGTGTCGAGCAGTCGCGTCTTACCGTGGTCGACGTGACCCATGACGGTCACGACCGGCGGCCGGATCTGGAGGTCCTCCTCGTCACCGGCGTCTTCGCCGTAGGTGATGTCGAAGGTCTCCAGCAGCTCGCGGTCCTCCTCCTCGGGCGAGACGACCTGAACGTTGTAGTTCATCTCGCCGCCGAGCAGCTCGAGGATGTCGTCGGACACGGACTGCGTCGCCGTGACCATCTCGCCGAGGTGGAAGAGCACCTGCACCAGCGAAGCCGGGTTGGCGTCGATCTTCTCGGCGAAGTCGGTCAGCGAGGCACCGCGCGGCAGCCGGATCGTCTCGCCACTGCCCTTGGGCAGGCGGACGCCACCGACGCTGGGCGCCTGCATGTTGTCCATGTACTCCTGGCGCTTCTGCCGCTTCGACTTGCGGCCCTTGCGCGAGGGACCACCCGGACGCCCGAAGGCACCCGCGGTACCGCCACGGCCACCGGGGCCGCCACGACCACCGCCGCCACCGCGGAAGCCGCCGCCACCGCCGGCCGGGGCACCGCCACCGGGCCGGAAGCCGCCGCCACCGCCGCCGCCACCGGGGCCGCCACGGAAGCCACCGCCACCGCCGCCGCCACCGCGGAAGCCGCCGCCGCCCCCACCGGGACGGCCACCGCCGCCACCACCGGGACGACCGCCGCCACCGGGGCCGCCACGGGCACCGCCGCCCGGACCGGCCGGACGCGGGGTGCGGCCCGGCATCATGCCGGGGTTCGGGCGCGGGGGCATGTTGCCCGGGCTGGGCCGGTTGCCACCGGCGCCACCACCGGGCCGCGGCGCGGGCCGGTCACCGCCGCCACCGGCACCGCCGGGACGCGGCGGCCGGTTGTCGCCGCCCTGACCCGGGCCGGGGCGCGGGGCCGGCGGACGCGGGGTCGGAGCGCCGGAGCCGACGCCGAAGGGGTTGTTGCCGACACGCGGCGTGCGCGGGCCGGGCTTGGGACCGCCGGGCTTGGGGCCCTGCGGCTTCGGCGGCACGACCGAACCGGAGCCGGACGACGCGGCGTCCTGCTTCGGAGCGGGCTTCGGTGCCGCGGGCTCGGCCTTGGCCGCCGGAACCTGCTGCTGCGGCTGCTGCGGCGCCGGCCGGGGGCCGGGACGCGGGCCGGGACGGGCACCCGGGGTCGCCGGACGCGGTCCGTTGGACTGCGCAGCGGCAGGCGCGGGCCTGGCGGCCGGGGCCTGCTGCTGGTTGTGCTGCGGGGCGGCCGACGCGGGCTTGGGGGCCTGCGGGGCGCTCGGGGCAGCGTTCGAGTTGCCGGCGGGCGGCGTGGGCCGCGGGCCGGGGGTCGGGCCGGACTTCTTCCCGCCCTTGGCGGGGTACGCGTCACGCAGGCGGCGGGCGACGGGCGCCTCGACGGTGGATGACGCGGACTTCACGAACTCGCCCTGCTCCTTCAGCTTGGCGAGAACTTCCTTGCTGGTGATGCCGAGCTCCTTCGCGAGCTCGTGTACGCGGGCCTTGCCTGGCACAGCTCTCCTCATCTAGGGGAGGCCAGGCGGTGAAGAGACCCGCTGACCTCGTCCTTATCGTCGCGCGTTCATGGCTTCAGCTTCACGGCTGACTCATGACGGGTCGACCTGCTTCCTTGTTTCACTGCGGTTCCGGGTGGTTCCCGGAACCGATCTCCGTGGCGAACGCCGGGTGCTCGCGGAGCCCGGCGGCGTCGAGCGCGCCCTGGGCTCGAAGAGCCCGGGGGAACGCCCGCTTCCGCTCGGCCTTGGCCAGACAGCCCGGTGCGGGGTGCAGCCACGCTCCCCGACCCGGCAGCCGCCGACGTTCGTCGACGACCAGCCGCCCGTCCACCACGACCACTCGCAGCAGTTCACCGATCAGGGCCCGCTGCCGGCAACCGACACACGTGCGCACCGGGAACTGCCGATGACGCTGGGGGTCGGTCGTGTCGCCACTCGCCCGCTCGGGGCCCTGAACCAATGATGAGTCTAGCGCTTCGACCTTCACTCAGCCGAACCGGTTGTCGCGGCGGGCCGCGCCTGGCCGGCGTGGTCTTGATCACCCTCCGGTTCGGCGGGCGCGGCGTCGCTGCGGATGTCGATCCGCCAGCCCGTGAGCCGGGCCGCGAGACGGGCGTTCTGCCCCTCCTTGCCGATGGCGAGGGACAGCTGGAAGTCGGGCACGACGACGCGGGCTGTCTTCGCCCGCTCGTCCACGACACGTACCGAAACAACCTTCGCCGGCGACAATGCATTCCCGACGAAGCGGGCCGGATCCTCTGAGTAGTCGATGATGTCGATCTTCTCGCCGGCCAGCTCGCTCATCACGTTGCGCACGCGCGCGCCCATGGGGCCGATGCACGCGCCCTTGGCGTTCACGCCGGGGACGGTGGAGCGGACCGCGATCTTGGTGCGGTGCCCCGCTTCGCGCGCGATCGCGGCGATCTCGACCGTGCCGTCGGCGATCTCCGGCACCTCGAGCGCGAAGAGCTTGCGCACGAGGTTCGGGTGCGTGCGCGACAGCATGATCTGCGGGCCGCGGTTGCTGCGCGACACGCCGACGACGAACGCCTTGATGCGGGTGCCGTGCTCGTAGGACTCCCCCGCCACCTGCTCGCCGACCGGCAGCACGCCCTCCGTGTCGCCCACCTGGACCACGACCATGCCGCGGGCGTTGGCGCGCGCGTCGCGCTGCACCACGCCGGCCACGATCTCGCCCTCCTTGGCGGAGAACTCGCCGAAGGTCTTCTCGTGCTCGGCGTCGCGCAACCGCTGCAGGATGACCTGACGGGCGGTCGTGGCCGCGATCCGGCCGAAGCCCTCGGGCGTGTCGTCCCACTCCTCGTCGACCTCGCCCTCGGGGGTGAGGGTGTGCGCCAGGACGCGGACCAGGCCGGTCTTGCGGTCGATGTCGATGCGGGCGTGGGGCTGGTGCCCCTCGGTGTGCTTGTAGGCGGTGAGCAGGGCCGTCTCGATGGCCTCGATCACCGTGTCGAAGGGGATGTCCTTGTCCCGTTCGATCGCGCGCAGCGCGGCGATGTCCACGTTCACTTCGACTCCTCCTCCGCTTCGGTCTGGCCGGCCTGGGTGCCGCTCTTGCCGGACGCGTCCTCTTCCAGCAGTCTGAGCTCGTCGGCGGGCGGCTGCTTGAACTCGATCTCCACCACGGCCTTGGCCACCGCCTGGTAGTGCACGTCCTTCAGCTTGCCCCCCGCGAGCACGGTCACGCGCTCCTCGCCCGCGTGGCCCACCCGGGCGACGTACTCCGCACCTTCCTTGGGGGTGATGCGGACCAGCCGGAACTTCGCGCGCCGCCAGTGCCGGGGCTGCGCGAGCGGCCGGTCGAGGCCCGGTGAGGTGACCTCGAGCGTGTACGCGCTCGCCAGCACGTGCTCGTTGTCGTCGAGCGCGGCCGACACCTTGCGGCTGATCTCGGCGACTTCGTCCAGCCCGACTCCGTCGTCCGAGTCGACGACGACCTTGACCAGCTGCCGACGGCCGGCCTGCTGCACCTCGAAGGAGTCGAGGTCGAAACCCGCGGCGGAGACGGCTTCGGCCACTATCGGCTGAAGCCGGCTGGCGAGTTCGTTGGGCACGTGGAGCACTCCTGTTCGGCCGAGGTGACGCGGGCTGGTCACGACTGTGGTCGGTGGTGGACCAGCTTATCCTGCGCCCCCACGAGGACGCGCGAGCGGCGGTGCCGCGGGCGGGCCTGGCAGGATGGGCCGACGTGACCGCAAGACCGTTCGACCTGTCCCGGCGCGCCGTCCTGCGCCTGGGTGCCGTGTCCGCAGTGGCCCTCCCCCTCGCCGCCTGCTCCGGGGGTTACGACGAAAGCCCCGATCCGCTGGCGCCGCTGCTGTCCGCCGCCGACGCGGACGCCGCCGCGGCCCGCGCCCTCGGCGACCCGGTCGCCGCGCAGGTCGCCGACGCGCGCGCCGCGCAGGCCGCCGCCCTGAAAACAGAGGTGGACCGGCTGAACCGGCCGAAGACCTCCACCGCGCCCGCGGCGCCGGCCTCGAACCTCGCCGGCTTCAAGGAGCGCCTGGCCACAGCCCGCAAGCAGGCCGAAGACCTCGTGCCGACGCTGCCGGCCTACCGCGCGGGGCTGGCGGCGGCCGTCGCGGCGGGCTGCGCGAGCCTGCAGCGGCTCGCGCCGAGCATCGGGCCCGGCGACGACGCCCAGCACGTCGCCGCCCCGGCGGGGACCGGCGCGGCCGACGCCGTCGACTCCCTGCAGAAAGCGCTGGCGGCCGAGCACGCCGCGCTGTGGGTGTACGGCACGGTCACAGCGTTCCTGCCGGGCGAGTACGGCGACGCGCTCAAGGCGGGGCGCGCCGAGCACACCGCGCGGCGGGACGTGCTCACCCAGGTGGTCGAGGCCGCGGGCGGCACACCGGTCGCCCCCGAGGCGGCGTACGTGCCACCGAAGCCGGTCACGGACACCGCGTCGGCCTCGGCGCTGGTGGCGAGCGCCGAGCAGGACTGCTCGGCGGCGTGGCTCGGCTTGGTGACCCACACGGACGACGAGCCGCTGCGCCGGATGGCCCTGCAGGCCCTCATCGCCGCGGCACGGCGGGGCACGCCGTGGCGCCAGGAGGCCGGTGAAAAGCCGACGGCGCTCGCGATGCCGGGGCAGCCGACCTGATTTTTCAGCGCACGAAGAAGGGCCGTTCCCGGGAACGGCCCTTCTTCGTGCGGGTACCGGCTTCGGTCAGCGGAGCTTTTCGGAGAGCTCGAGCGCGTCGGAGGCGATGCGCTTGAGCAGGGCGTCGTCCTTGTGCCGGTCGTAGAAGTCGGTGAGGACGATGGTGACGTCGGTGCCCGTGACCGCGGATTCGTACTCGGCCTGGTCGGAGCTGACCTTCGGGGCGCCCTTGGCCTTGTACGTGCCGTCGCGGACCAGGTCGGAGACGTTGCCCGTGCCGTCTTGGTCGGTGAGCTGCTTGAGCTGGCTCGCCTGCGCCGCCGTCGGCATGCTCACCTTGACGACGGAGACGAGCGCCTTGGCGTCGCCGTACTGCACCGTGTAGAGCGCGCGGGCGAGCGAAGTGCAGGGGTTGCCCTGGAAGAACTTCTTGGTGTCGTCGTAGGACTTCGCGGCGCAGTCGCTGGTCTTGTTCGGGCCTTCCACCAGCTGGTAGTCGAACGGACTGGTCTTCGCCGGCTCCTGCGCCACCGGTTCGGGCGTGCTGTCGTGCCGGATGAGGTACCAGACGAGCCCCGCGACGACGGCGATGACGAGCAGGCCCGCGCCGCGCAGCGCGAGTGCCTTGGGGTCCCGGTCGTTCCGGCCGGGACCAGGCGGTGACCCCGGCTGCGCGGGCACCGCGGCGAGCGGTGCCGTGTCCGAGGGACCGGGGGTGAAATGCGGACCAACCACGGGCACATACGGTAGTTCACCGCTCCCGGCGGCTTCACCCGAATGCGCGGAGACGGGTGTTCGCCGTCGTCAGCGGTGTCCGACGTGGTGCGCTTCGAGCAGCCGGTCGATGTCCTCGGGTGTGTTCCGGGGGCGGAACCCCACGCGGAGGCGCCCGCGGCGCGTGTCACTGTCGGTCGCTTGGCGGCGATGCCGACGGCCGAGATCTTGGCGGGGTCCATGTCGAGCGACACGATCGGGTTGCTGCGGTGCGGGAGGCTGAGGGCTTTTCCGGAGCGAGTCGGCGGGCCCGACGTCGTGGCCGCGCACCGCGTCGAGATCACGGCCGTTCACGTAGTCCAGCGTCGCGGCGGCGCCCGTGTGGGCGAGTCACACCGGGGCGAGGTCGAAAGCGCGGGCGTCTCCGGCGAGGCGCAGCGGCAGGCCGTGGACGCGACCGGCGCGGAAAGCGTCACCGAAACTCCCGATTGCCCGTAGGACAGCGCGGCGCGTGTCACTGTCGGTCGCTTGGTGGCGATGCGGTCAATCCGGGACGGCGATCGGCTCCGAAGGCGCGCCGCGTCACCCGGCCTCGTCCGTTCGGCGCGCGGCCCGGTCCCCCGGCTCCCGCGTGGTCGACGGCGAACCGCGCCGCGCGAGAAGGTCGGCGTTCGCCGGCGAACGCGCCGTCATCCGGTCCCTGCACCGGTCGGGTGCCTGTGCCGGGCTGCCGGACGCCGAATCACGCTGCCCGCAGGAGTTCGCCCAGCGGGCTCTGGTCCACGTCGCCGAGCAGGGCGGCGGGGTCTTCGTAGACCGCGACGGCGCCCGCCCCCGTGAGTTCCGCGGCGCTGACTCCGCCGGAGAGCAGCGCGACGGTGCGCAGGCCGGCGGCGGTCGCGGACCGGACGTCCCACACGGAGTCTCCGACGAAGAGGGTGTTCTCCGGTTCCGTGCCGGCGCGGTCCAGCGCCGCGAGAACCGGCTCCGGGTCGGGTTTGGTGGCCTCGACGTCGTGGCCGGCGACGATCCCCCAGACGGCGTCGTCGACGTCGAGGACCCGGCGCAGCAGGCCGATCTCGTCCGGGCCGGCCGAGGTCGCCAGTACGACGCGGATCCCCTGGCCGGCCAGGGCGCGGATCAGGTCCGGCGCCCGGTCGAACGGCCGCAGCAATTCGGCCTGTTCGCGGTAGAAATCGCTGTGGCGGTTCTTCACCACCGCGCCGATCCGCTCGGCGTCCCGCTCGCCCAGCAGGGTTTGCAGCAGTTTGCCCGAGCCCATGCCGATGGCCCGGTGGACGCGCCAGGAGTCGACCGCCCGGCCCGCTTCGTGGAACGCCTGGCGCCAGGCGTGGACGTGGAGGTAGTTCGAATCGACGAGGGTGCCGTCGACGTCGAACAGCACTGCGGTGGCGATGGTTGTCTCCCGGGGTCTGCGGACCGATCCCTCACTGGTACCCCGGCGGGCACGCGGCTGAACCTCCACCTGCCCATTGCTACGGAGTCGGCAGCAACCCGGCCACCTCTCCGTACGAAGGCGGGGTCACGGGCAGCGGTGCCCCGTCCCGGGCCGCGGCCACCGTCGCCAGGGCGGCGGCCAGCGCCACGCGGTAGGGTGTCGAGCCGAGGCTCACCCTCGCCACCCCCAGAGAGGCGAGGCCGGCCAGCGTGGTGCGGCCCGGGAGGAACAGGACGTTGAGCGGCACGTCCACCGCCGCCACCGACTCCGCGGTCTCCGCGGGATCGGCGAGCCCGGGGACGAACACGCCGTCGGCACCGGCGTCCGCGTAGGCGCGCAGTCGGGTGAGCGTGGCGGACAGCGGACCAGTGCCGAGCCAGTGGGTGTCGGTGCGCGCGTTGAGGAACACGGCCGGCGCGGCGGCGCGCACGGCCGCGATCAGGCGGCACTGGACGTCCACGGGGGCCAGGGTTCCGTCGGCGCGGCCGTCCTCGAGGTTGACGCCGACGACGCCCATGGACGCGAGTTCCACGACGAGGTCGGCCACCGCCGCGGGGTCCGCGCTGAAGCCGTCGGCGAGGTCGACGCTGACCATGACCTCCAGCGGCGCCAGAGCGCGGGCGAGCGCCACCGTCACGTCCCGCGAACCCGGTGCGCCGTCCGGGAAACCGTGCGCGGCCGACACGCCCAGGCTCGTCGTGCCGACCGCCGGACAGCCGTCCGCGGCGAGGGCGGCCGCGAGGCCGAACTCCCAGACGTTGGGCAGTAGCAAGGGTTTCCCGGGCACGTGCAGGGCGACGAACGGCGTCATGGGCGCAACCTACGCCCGCGACGCTTCGGCCTCCACCGAAACGAAGGGCGCCGGCACGCCGGGCGTCGCGGTGGCGGCGAGGTCGAGGCCTTCGTCCGCCGAGGCGTCGCGGATCGAGTACGGACCCGCGCCCGCCGCGGTGGTCGCGGTGAACGTCGCCGGGCCGCGGCGCCGCTGGAAGACCGGCTGCTTCACCGTCCAGCCGAGCACGCCGTCGCGCTCGATCGCGACGGTGCTGCGCCGCACGGCGCCACTGCGGGTGACGAGGTAGCGGCCGGTAAGCAAATGGCCGAGGCCGCGGTACGCGTCGAGCCCGAGCGCGACCGCCACCGGCAGCGTGACGACGGCGAGCGCGAGCCCGATCACGAGCAGCACGTCCGTCAGTAGCAGTCCGAGCACCACGAGCGCGCCCACCGGCACCGGGGCGCCCAGCGGCCACCAGCGCAGCCGTCGTCCGCGCGCCGCCGCGGGGTGTGCGCCGGCAAGTGCGCCGCGGCGGTCGGCGCCACCGGCGCGCGCCGACCGCGCCGATCATGACGGCGGCCGCGAGCAGCACGAGGATCATCACAACCAGCGGCAGCGCTGAGAAGATCTCGTGCACGACGTGGAACAGTCCCCTTTGGACCCCGAACCACTCGGAAACCTGCACCACCGCACCGAAGGCGGCGAGCCCGAGCACGGGCGCCGCGAACGACAGCGGCGCGTACCGCGCGGCCAGGCCCAGTCGAGCTTCGCCAGCACGGCCGCGTCGGCGGGGTCCGCCACGGCGTGGCGCAGGAGTTCGGCACGCAGCCGTTCGGCGTCGTCGCGGGCGAGCGGGTCGAGCTTGATCCGGCCCCGTGCGCCGCTTTCGTGGCGGCCGGTCCCTACGCTCGGCACCGCGACGCCGAGCGCCCGGTGCACCGGCGACGCCGTGAGGTCGACGCTGCGGATGCGGTCGCGGGCCAGGGACTTTTCGAGTGCGCCAACAGCGAGAAGGTGATCTCGAGCCGGTCGGCCGTGAGCGAGTAGGTCGTCGCCCGCCACCGCAGCAGGTCGGCCGGCACGCCGCCGACGAGCAGCAGCCCCGCTGCGGCGAACCACGCGAGCACCAGCCCGAGCGGCGCCCCGCCGTCGACCACGCCGATCGTCGTCGGCGTGCCCCCGGCCACGGCCACACCGGTCATGGTCAGCGCGGTTGACGCCGAGCGCGCGGCGGTCGAGCCGCTCCCCCGTCACATCGCGTCCCCGGGTGTCGCCAGGGTGGTTTCGGTGAGCTGCTCGGCGACGTCGGCCGCGACGCCGGCGGCCAGGCCGCGGATCTTGATCGCACGGCGTGCCGCGACAGCGGTGCCACCCGCCACTCTTGCCAGAAGAAGCCGGACCGCGCGGAGACCGTGGTGTCGGTGGTGTCGGTGGTTTCGCAGCGGTGCACGCGGAACCACCACACCGGGAGCACGAGCACCCACACGGCCCCGAGCACCGCGAACACCGAGCCGAGCACCACCAGCCACGGCACGAGCAGCACGCCCAGCACCACCAGCGCACCAGCGGACCACAGCACGCCCTGCAGCCGCCACCAGCCGATCGCGCGCCGGTCGAGCGGGTGGCGCGGCGGCCGGAGCCGCAGCACGGCCGTCGGTGTTCCCCCAGCGTTCCCCTGGAAAGTCGTTTACAATGCGACTGCATCGTAAACGGAGTCGGACAGAGCTTGCAAAACGGGAAGGCGGCCGGTTGCCCAAGCAAGTGGACCACGACCAGCGGCGCGCGCAGATCGCCGACGCGTTGCAACGGCTGATCGCGCGCCACGGCCTGGAAGGCGTGAGCCTGCGCCACGTCGCCGCCGAGGCGGGGGTGTCGATGGGCTCGGTGCAGCACTACTTCGCGTCGAAGGACGAGATGCTGCTGTTCACGCTCGAGCACCGCAACCGGCAGCGCGAAGAACGCATCCGCGCGCAGGTCATCGCCGGCGGCGAGCGGACCCCGAAGCGGATCCTGCGCGCCTGCCTGCTGGAAATGCTGCCGCGCGACGAGCGCAGCGCCGCCGACTGGCTGATCGGCGTCGCGTTCTTCACCCGCGCCGTCGCCGACGCCCGGCTGGCGGAGGTCTATGCCGAGGGCGTGCCGCAGCTGCACGAGTTCTTCGCCGGGCTGATCCGTCAGGCACAGGAGGCGGGTGATGTCGCGGCAGACGTCGACGCGGGTCACGAGTCGGCCATCCTGTGGGCACTGGCCGACTCGCAAGGCTCCGACGTCCTCCTGGGTCACCGTTCGGCGGACGACGCGGTGGCCACCGTCGACTACCACCTCGGCCGGCTCTTCACCCGCTGACTCAGCTCCCGCCGGACGCCGGCGCCGCCCGGCGGGCTCGCAGCTGCCGCACCGCGCGCCGCAACGGCGGGCCGGCGGCGCCGCCGGCCTCAGCCGGCTCCGCGAGCCGCGCGGAGGTCCGGCCGGCCTCGGCCCGGCTGATCCCGACCCCCGCGGCCGCGGCGAGGGCGGTGAGCGCCGCGTCCGCGGCGTCCACTTCGGACAGCGGGGCGTGCAAGGCGTGGGCCACGCTCGCGCGGGCCTGCTCGGCGAGCCGCGCCTCGGCGGGCTGCAGCACCTTGCGCCGCAGCACCGAAGTCACCGCCTGCTGCAGCACGCCCGAAGCGGCGAGCTGGAGTTCCAGCGACCTCAACGTGTCCCCGCCGTCGCGCCTGAGCAGCGCGCGCCAGCCGGCCGCGCCGCGCTCGGCGAGGTCGGCAAGAACGTCGTCGAGGAGCAGGTCACCCGTCGGACCGAGGCCGGTCACGGCAACGCGGCCGCCGCTCTCCTCGGCGCGACCCCGCAGAAGCAGGTCCGTGATCGCGGCGGCGCGCACGAGCAGCGCCGTGCGGCGCCGGTCGCGGACCCGGCCCTTGCCGGAATCGCACGCGAGCAGATAAGCCCGTGCGGGCAAGGAAAGGGTCACTGCGTCCTCACCGCCGGCCAGATGTCGGGCCACGGCTGCTTCCGCCCGGTGTACAGCCACACGAGCCCTGGCACCACCTCGGTCACCGAGGAGAAGTACGGCTTCAGCAGCGCCGGGTCGAAGCCCGTGAACAGCACGTCCCGCGCCGAATCCGGCGGCCGGTCGAAGTACCGGTAACCGCAGTGTGCACTGTAGACGTCCGTGATCCCGTACCGGGGCCCGTAGTACTCGACCGCAGCGGCGAACGGGTAGATCTCCGCGTACACCGCCGTCTGCCCCTTCATCGCGGGTGGCAGCGCCGCGTACGTCCGGCCTACTGCGTCCGCGACCTGGACCTCGGCCGTTTCTCCGCCCTGGAAGACGGTGCCCAGTGGCAGCGGCCCGAACGACGTCGCCTTCATCGACGCCGGCCACACCGGCAGACCGGCGACGGTGACCGCGGCCGAGAGCGCGAACGCGATCGTCACCGGGATCCGCCACCATCGCACGAGGTCCCGCCGGGTCAGTTCGACGGCGGCCGCGGCGAAGGGCAACGCGTACAGGCTCATCAGGTAGTACGCCCGCCCGTGCATCATCAGCACCACCACCGTGACCAGCAGCAGCGCGACGGCGAGGTAGCGGTACGACCGCAGCTCCGGTGACCGAAGCAGGCGCCAGACACCGTAGAGCAGCGCGAGTACGCCGAGCCCCATCCCCGCGCCGAACAGCCCGTCGCGCACGAAGGCGAGGTAACCGGGGAACTCGGCCGCGACGACGTCGGCCATGTGGGCGTACGGCCAGCCGTTCCTCGCCTGCCAGGCGAACGCGGGGATCGTCGCGACCACCGCGATCAGGGCGCCCAGCCACAGTTTCGGGCGGCTGAGCAAGCGCCGCGGCCCGAGCACCGCCGCGGACACCAGCACGGCGGCCCACAGCGCCGGGATCAGGAATTTCACCTCGAGGGACACCGCGGTGACGACGCCGGCCCAGACGAGCAGGCCGTCGCGGCGCGTCCGGGTCCAGCGGACCAGGAGGAACACGACGCCCGTCCACAGGAACGGGTCCAGCGCGTACGTCGCGACCCAGTGGCCGACGATGACCAGCCCGGAGGTCGCGTATGCCCCGGCGGCCATCAGCTGGGCCGCTCGGCGGCCGCCGAGCTCGCGCGCGATCAGCGCCGTGACCACCGCGCCGGCGCCGGCCGCGAGCGCCATCGGCACCCGGAACGCGAGCAGCGAACCGGGGAACAGCCGGTCGAGCGTGCCCGCGAGGAGGGGCACGAGCGGTGGCTGGTCGAAATACCCCCAGGCCGGATGATCTCGACCCGCCACCAGGAAGTACAGCTCGTCGAAGCCGTGCGCGTACCGCGTGCCGGTCGCGATGAGCAACGCGGTCACCAGCGCGGTGACGGTCAGCACCGGGACGCGCGCGAACGGCGCGGGTCCCGCCGCCACGACGGGCGGCGCTTCGGGCGCGGTCACTCCTGCACTCGTCATGATCCGAGTGCACCGCGGCGGGCCCCGCCGGCGAAACCACGGGAGGTGGTCAGTGCGGGTGACCTCCGGTGGTCCGGACCGCAACTTTCGTTGCGGTCGCGTCGCCCGGCCGGTGCGAATCCGGCCCGCGGCGCCCGCGCACCCGTTACCGTGGCCGCCGTGACCGAAGTCCGGCGAACGCTCTGGCCGCGGCCGGTGGAGCTCGCCTGGCTGCTGGGCACGGCGATCGTCTTCGCCGGCCTCGACGCGTTCCTCAACCTGGCCGCGCCGACGACGGGTGCGCTCGGCCCGTACGCCGGGCTGGCGCTCGAGCTCGTGTGCGACTTCTCGCTGCTGCTCCTGTTCCGCTTCCCCGGCGCGGTCGCCGGGCTGCTCGTGGTGGCCTCGCTGGCGATGCTGGCGTCGGACCTGTTCTGGCCCGGCCTGCTGATGCCCGCGGACAAGCCGACGCTGATGACCGTGCCCACCATCACGCCGGTGGTGCTGACGCAGCTGGCGAAGCTGATGGACCGGCGGCGGCTGCTGTGGCTCGGCGGGGTGCTGGCACTGCTGGCGACGCGGCCGTGGGACCCGGCGTGGAACACGACACCGTTCGGGTTGCTGAGCACCGCTCTGCCGGTGGCGGTGTCGCTGTACTTCGAGGCGCGGCGGCAGCTGCTGCGTTCGCTGCGCGATCGGGCGGAGCGCGCCGAACGCGAGCAGCACCTGCTCGCCGAACGCGCCATCGCCGAGGAACGCCGTCGGCTCGCGGGCGAGATGCACGACGTCGTCACCCACCGGCTGAGCCTGATGGTGGGCGCGCTCGGCGTCGTGTCGGCGGATCCGGCCGTGCGTGCGGCGGCCGAGGACATCCGGCGCGAAGGCGCGCACGCGCTGGACGAGCTTCGGGACCTCGTCGGCGTGCTGCGCGACGGCTCGGCCGCGGAGGCGCCCGTCGCCTCGCCCGCGCCGACGAGTGATCCGGCGGACCTCGTGGCGGAGTCGGTGGCGATCGGCGTGGCGACGGAGCTTTCGGTGACCGGCAACCCGGAGGGCGTGTCGCCGACAGTGGCGCGCACGGCGTAACGCGTGGTGCAGGAGGCGCTGACGAACGTCCGCAAGCACGCGCCGGGTTCCTCGGCCGCGGTGTCGCTGCGCTACCACGCCGACGGGCTCGACGTGTGCGTCACCAATACGCGCGGTGCCCGCCCGCCCGACCCGGCGCTGGCCGGCAGTGGTTCCGGCGCGGGGCTGAGCGGGCTGCGCCAGCGCGTCGAACTCGTCGGCGGGCGCTTCGAAGCGGGCCCGGAACCCGGCGGCGGGTTCCGCCTCGGTGCGCTACTCCCCGCCTACGTCCCGACGACGGAAGGTGTCCCGCGGTGATCACGGTGGTCGTGGCCGACGACGAACCGATGGTCTGCGCGCACCTGCGCACGATCCTCGGCTCCGCCGGCGACATCGAGGTGCTCGCCCAGGCCGCCGACGGCGCCGAAGCGGTGGAAGCCGTCGTCCGGCACCGCCCCGACGTGGTGCTGATGGACCTGCGCATGCCCGGTGTCGACGGGCTCACGGCCACCGCGCGCATCACCGCCCTGCCAGACCCGCCCGCGGTGGTCGCCCTCACGACGTTCGACGCCGACACGTACGTGATCCGCGCGCTGCGCGCGGGCGCCACCGGTTTCCTCGTGAAATCGACGCCGCCGGAGGATCTCATCGGTTTGGTCCGCGTCGCCGCGGACGGGCACACGGTGCTGTCCCCGTCCGCGACGCGCCGCCTCGTCGCCCTGTCGTCGGGCGGCCACGCCCGCACCGACGAAGCCCGCCGCCGCACGGAACCCCTCACCGAGCGCGAACGCGACGTCCTCACCTGCCTCGGCGAGGGACTGTCCAATGCGGACATCGCCGCCCGACTGCACCTCGCGGAGGCGACGGTGAAGAGCTACGTGTCCCGGATGCTCGTCAAGCTGGACTGCAGCAACCGCACCCAGGCCGGCTTGCTGGCCCACGAGGCGGGGCTGGTCAGCTGAGTCGCGGGTCAGTCGGCGCGTTTGTTCCTGATCCGAGCGATCGCGCGGTCGAGCCTGCGCTGCCGACAGGGCTTGAGCACGTAGTCGACTGCGCCGATTTCGAAAGCATCGACCGCCTTGTCGGGAAAGGCGGTGACGAAAACCGGCGCCGGCTCCGACTTGGCCGCAGCGAGAGCTGGGCCGGTCTCCCCCGAACTCGGGCGTTCAGACAGCTGGAGCACCTCTCGGTTCCCGTGCTGGCCGGAGCCACCCCACGCCAGCGGGTCGCGCTCATGCATCCGGGGTACCTCAGGCCGACGCGGCCGATTGCTGCACGTCGAACGCTTCGCGGGCGGCCGTGACCTGGTCCATGTGGCGGCGCGCCCAGAGGTCGAGCATGTCGAGGGGTTCGGCGAGGTCGTGGCCGAGCGGGGTGAGTTCGTACTCCACCTTCGGCGGGATGACCGGGTAGGCGGTGCGGGTGAGGATGCCATCGCGGACGAGGCTGCGCAGGGTTTGCGTCAGGACCTTCTGAGAGATGCCCTCGACGCGCTTGCCGATCTGCGTGAAGCGCAGCGGGCCGTCGCGGAGGGTGCCGACGATGAGGACCGTCCACTGGTCGCCGATGCGGTCGAGCAGCTGGCGGGTCGGGCAGTCGCGGTCGTACGGGTTGCCCTGCGTCACGGGAGATCTCCTCACTCTCCGGAAGAGAGTAACAGCCGAGGCAGCGCCGCACCCCCAGCGCGGCGCTGTCCCTAGCTCGCTCGCGCCACCCGGGTCGTCTCCGCCACGAGGCCGGCCACCACGCGCTCGATGAACCGGTGCAGCACGAGCCGGTAGAACCAGCCCGTGCCCGGCACCTTGCCGGTGAACGTGGAGTGCCAGTGGATCTCCGTGCCGCCGGCGACGGGGGTCAGGTCGACGTAGGCGCGGTAGTCGCGCAGCGGCAGCCCGCTGCGAAGTGCGTAGCCGAACCGGCGGTCGGGTTCCAGGGCGATGACTTCCTCGCACGAGCGGGTGCGGCCGGTGCGGAACAGGCGCAACGCGCCGAGCCCCTCGCGTTCCTGCGCGCCCGGCCGCGCGAGTTCGAACGAGCCGAGTGGCGACCAGCGCGGCCAGCTCGCGCCGTCGCACAGGAGGGCGTAGACGGTGGCCGGGGTGGCGGGCGTGCGGGCCCGCACCGAGATGTGCTGCATGGCGGTCTCCTCGGAGTCTCTGTACCACGTGGTACATGTACCATCTGGTACATGGTCGATTCAAGGGAAAACCTCCTCGGCGCGGCGGTCGACCACATCGCCCGCCTCGGCGCGGCCCAGAGCCTCCGCGCGGTCGCGGCCGCGATCGGCACGAGCCACCGGATGCTCATCTACCACTTCGGCTCGAAAGAGGGCCTGCTCACCGAGGTCGCGCGCGAGGTCGAACGCAGGCAGCGCAGCGTGCTGGACCACATCGACCCTGACCTGCCGCCGACCCAGGCGGCCCGGGTTTTCTGGCGCCACCTCACCGATGAATCCCTGCGCCACAACGAAAAACTCTTCTTCCAGCTCTACGGCCAGGCCCTCGGCGACACCCCCGGCACCGCCGAATTCCTCGACGGCGTGATCGCCGACTGGCTCGTCCCCCTCGAGGCACTGCTCGCCCGCTTCGGCGTGCCCGAGCAGGACCGGCCGGCCCAGGCCCGGCTGGGCCTCGCGGTCGCGCGCGGGCTGCTGCTCGACCTCGTGACCACCGGCGACCGGAAGGCCGTCGACGCGGCGATGGAGCGGTTCCTCGCCCTGCAAGCCGACCCCGGTCGCTGATTTCTTGCAAGCAGACCCCTTGACTTGACGGATTCCTGCACCGAAGATTCGCCTCATGCAGGACGAGGTCAAAGTGAGCGATCTGGACCGGCGGATCGTCGCCGCGCTCCAGCTCAACGGGCGGGCGTCGTGGGGCGCCATCGCGCGGCACGTGGGCTCGAGTGAGTCGACGGTGCTGCGCCGCGCCGGCCAGCTCACCGAAAGCGGGCAGCTGCGGGTGATCGGCGTTGTCGACGTGCTGCGCTGTGGCCTCGGCGTGCCGGTGCTGGCGCGCCTGCGCTGCCGGCCGGGCACGGCCGCCGCCGTCGCCGAGGAGCTGGCCGCGCGGCCGGAGGTCCGCTACGCCACCGTGCTCGCGGGCAGCGCCGACTGCTCGGCGGAGTTCGTGCTCCCGACCTACCGCGACGTCGCCCGCCTCCAGGGCGACTTCCCCGCGGCGGGCAACGTGCGCGACGCCGAGACCTTCGCCGTGATGCGCACGTTCACCTCCAACCACGACTGGGATTCGGGCGAGCTCACCGCCGACGCGGTGGCCGAGCTGCGCGGCGGCGACGTGCGGCCGTTCGAGGAGCAGCATTGGGAACGCCCGCCCGAGCACCTCGACGAGCTCGACCTGGCGATCAGCGCGGTGCTCGGGGAAGACGGCCGGGTCTCGTTCAAAGAGGTGTCGCGCCACGTCGGCATGAGCGAATCGACCGTCGCGCGCCGGGTCGACTCCCTCGTGCGCCGCGGCTGCCTGCGCTTTCGCACCCTGGCCGAACCCGCGATGTTCGGCTACGCGCTCGAATTCATGCTGTGGCTCTCGGTCGTCCCGGCCGAACTGGACCGCGCCGGCCAGCAGCTCGCCGGGCACCCCGGGACGAAGTACCTGAGCGCGACCACCGGCCGGTTCAACCTCGTCGGCCAGATCGTGTTGCGCCACTACGGCGAGCTCTACCGCCACACCACCGACGTCGTCGGCGCCCTCCCGGGCCTGCGGGAAGCCGACGTGACCCTGCAGGTCTCGACCCTCAAACGCGCGTGGGCGCCCACCCCCGCGGCAGCCGCAACCCTGGAGGAAGCATGACGGACCAACCGTGGCTCTGGGACGAGGCGACGTGGCGCGGCCACGTCGAGCACGTCCGCGCCGGCCGAGCGCTGCGCCCGAAGTCGTGGCCCGGTGATGCGAAAGCAGCTGTCGCGCTGTCGTTCGACTCCGACCACGAAACGCCGGCCCTGCGCGACGGCGAGGTGCTGCCCGGCAAGCTCGCGCAAGGCGAGTACGGCGCGCGCGTCGGCGTCCCCCGGTTGCTGCGGCTGCTGGAGCGGTTCAACGCGCCCGCGTCCTTCTTCGTCCCCGCCGTGTCGGCTCTGTTGCACGACGGCGAGGTCAAGACCTATGCGGACGCCGGCCACGAAGTGGCGCTGCACGGCTGGATCCACGAACGCAACACCGCGCTCACGGAGACCCAGGAGCGAGACCTCGCCTTCCGCGCCGCCGACGTGCTGGAGCGGCTGGCGGGCACCCGGCCCGTCGGCATCCGCACGCCGTCGTGGGACTTCTCCGCGCACACGCTGGCCATCACGCGTGAACTCGGCCTGAAGTACGACTCGTCGCTGATGGCCGACGACGACTGCTACGAGCTGCTGGAGAACGGCGAGCCGACCGGGATCGTCGAGCTGCCCGTGGAGTGGATCCGCGACGACGCGCCGTACTTCATGATGGACCGCTTCGCCTCGCTGCGGCCCTACACGCCGCCGCGCGGGGTGCTTTCGATCTGGCGCGACGAGTTCGACGCCGCGTACGCCGAGGGCGGCATCTTCCAGCTCACCATGCACCCGCACATCATCGGGCACCGCTCACGCGTCGCGATCCTCACCGAGCTGCTCGAGCACATCAGTGGCCACGACGGCGTGTGGTTCGCCACCCACGCCCAGATCGTCGACCACGTCCTCACCGCCGGGGAGGCGCAGCCGTGACCACCGTTCCGTCCGCTGAGAACACTGCAGGCACCACCGTCGCGACCCACCGGCTGACCGGTGAGCAGCGCAAGGCGATCGTCGCCGGCGCCATCGGCAACACCGTCGAGTGGGTCGACTGGGCCGTCTACGCCACGTTCTCCCCCATCTTCGCCGGCCAGTTCTTCGCCGGGGGCAACGAGACCACCGCACTGCTGTCCACTTTGGCCGTGTTCGCGGTCGGCTTCGTGATGCGCCCGATCGGCGGTGCGGTGCTCGGCGCGTACGCCGACCGGCGCGGCCGCAAGAAGGGCCTCACGCTCACCATCTCGCTCATGGCGGCCGCGTCGATCGTCATCGCCGTGTGCCCGACCTACAGCCAGATCGGCGTGGGCGCCCCGATCGTGCTGCTGCTCGCCCGGCTCGTGCAGGGCTTCTCCGCGGGCGGCGAGTTCGGTTCGTCGTCGGCGTTCCTGATCGAATCGGCCGCACCCGGTCGCCGGGCGTTCGCCGGGTCGTGGCAGCAGGTCTCCGTCGGCGCGGGCTCGCTCATCGCCGCGCTGCTCGGCACGATCCTCAACTCGACGCTGTCCGATGCCGACCTGCACGGGTGGGGCTGGCGCCTGGCGTTCGGCATCGCGGGGCTCCTCGGGCTCGTCGGACTGTGGCTGCGGCGCTCGGTGCACGAGACGGAGGCGTTCGGCAAGATCAGCGCGAAGCCGCGGCGCAACCCCGTTGTCGCGATGTTCCGCGACCACCCGGGTGCCGCGCTGCGCGTGGCCGGCGTGACGATCGCGGGCACGCTGATCTACTACGTGTGGGTCAGCTACATGCCGGCGTACGCGCATCTGGCCACCGGCATCCCGCTCAAGACCGCGTTGCTGGCCAACACGCTGGCGATGCTCGTGTTCATCTGCCTGCTGCCGTTCGGCGGGCTGCTGTCGGACCGGATCGGCCGCAAGGCGACGATGACGGCGTTCGCCGCCGGGTTCGTGGTGTTCGCCTGGCCCGCGTTCCACTTCCTGGCCAACGGGTTCTGGAGCGTGTTCGTGATCGAGCTGATCGGCCTCGTGCTGATCGTCGGTTACTCGGCCAACTGCGCGGTGATCATGGCCGAGCAGTTCCCGCCCGAGGTGCGCACCACCGGTATCGGCCTCCCGTACGCGCTGGCCGTCGCCGTGTTCGGCGGCACCGCGCCGTACGTCACGACCTGGCTCAACGCCAACCACCACGGCGACCTCGTGTGGATCTACGTCGCCGTCGCCGCGCTGATCGGTGTCGCGGTGTACCTCACCATGCCCGAGACGAAGGGGAAGCAGCTCTAGATGCGCACCGTGCTCGTCACCGGTGCCGCGGGCGGGATCGGGGCCGCGATCGCGGCCCGGTTCGCCGCCGCGGGCGACCGGGTGGCCCTGTCCGACCTGCGACCGTCCGAACTGTCCACTGTGGCCGAACGGCTGCGCTCCGAGCACGGGGCGACCGTGACCGAGCTGCCGGGCGACCTCGCCGACGCCCAGTACGCGGAAGGGTTGGTCGACCGGGCCGGCCCGAAGGGCCCGGTCGACGTCCTCGTGAACGCCGCGGGCATCTACCCGGCGACGCGGTTGCTGGACCTGACTGCGGCCGGCTGGGACCGCGTGCAGGACGTGAACGTGCGGGCCGCGGTGCTCACGACCGTCGCGTTCGGCCGCAAGCACGTGGCAGCGGGGACGACCGGCTCGGTCGTGAACATCTCCTCGGGCGCGGCTACTCGCGCGCGGCCGGGAGCTTCGCACTACGCCACGTCGAAGGCCGCGCTGGAGATGGCGACCAAGGCGTGCGCCGTGGAACTCGGGCCGCACGGGATCCGCGTCAACGCCGTGAGCCCCGGGTTCGTGACGGTGGACAGCGAGGCGAACCCCGTGACCGAGGCGTATGCCGCGGCGGTGTCGGTGAACCCGCTCGGGCGCCGGGGCGCCCCGGGCGAGATCGCCGACGCCGTGTTCTGGCTGGCCGGGCCGGAAGCGGGCTGGATCACCGGGTCGATCCTGCGCGTCGACGGCGGGTCGACCGCCGGCGCGGCGGGCCTGCCGTTGCACTGGTCGGGCGAAACCGCGGTCCAGAAGGGTTCGGTGCACACGGGAGGTGCTCATGTCTGACCGCCGCTCATACACGGTCGTCGGTGGCGGCGCGATCGGCGGGACGCTCGCGTTCCACCTCGCCAAGGCGGGCCATCCGGTCGTGGTCGTGGACGCCGACCCGCAGCACGTCGCCGCGATCACTGCGCGGGGCCTGACGCTCGTGCGGCCACCTGGCGCGGAGCGGGTGGACCTGCCCGCGTACGTCCCCGACGAGGCGCCGCCGCAGCTGGGCCGGGTGCTGCTCGCGGTGAAGGCACAGGCCACCGAGCAGGCGATGCAGTGGCTGGAGCCGCGGCTGGCGCGCGACGGGTTCGTGGTTTCGCTGCAGAATGGGCTGAACGAGGAGCTGATCGCGTCGTTCGTGGGCGCGGAGCGCACCGTGGGCGCGTTCGTGAACCTCTTCGCCGACGTCGCCGAGCCCGGCGTGGTCCGCGACGGCGGGGCGGGCGCCCTGGTCGTCGGCGAACCCGACGGGCGGATCAGCGACCGCGTGGAGGAGGTCGTGGCCGACCTGCAGGCCTGGGGCCCGGCGAAGGCGACCGCCAACGTCAAGGGCTACCTGTGGGCGAAGCTCGGCTTCGGGGCGATGCTCACGACCACAGCGCTGGTCGACGCGCCGATGGCCGACCTGATCGACCGGCACCGGCCGCTGATGCACGCGCTCGCGGCGGAGGTGTTCGCGGCGGCGGGTCCGCGGGCGCTGGAGGCGTTCGACCAGTTCGACCCGGCCGCCTACCTGCCGGGCGCCGCCGGGCGTGAGGAGGCGACCGATCGGCTCGTGGCGTGGCTGCGCACGCAGCCCAAGGACCGCAGCGGGATCTGGCGCGACATCGCCGTGCGGCACCGGCCCGTCGAGGTCTACCACCACTACGGCCCGGTGCTCGACGAAGCCGCCCGCCGCGGCGTCGAGGTGCCGCTGCTGAAGGCCGTGCTCAAGCGCCTGGCCGACGTCGAATCGGGCACCCCGATGTCCGAGGACCACCTCACCGAACTGGAGGCACACCTGTGACCGGGATCCGCGAGCTGCACGAGTGGGTGCGCGCGCACCGCGACGACCTGCTCGCCGACCTCGCCGAGTACGTCGGCATCGAAACACCCAGTGACGACAAGGAAAGCCTCACGCGCGGACTGTCCTGGGTGGACGGCTGGCTGCGATCGCGGCTCGGTGCGCCGGCCGCGGTGCGCGAGTTCGACGGCGGCCGGTACGGCGACATCAAGGTCTACGACTACCCGGGCGCCGGCGCGCAGCCGGTGCTCTTGCTGTGCCACTACGACACGGTGTGGCCGCTGGGCACGCTCGCGGACTGGCCGTTCACCGTCGACGGCGACCGCGCGACGGGGCCGGGGATCTTCGACATGAAATCGGGCCTGGTCCACGCGGTGTGGGCGCTGCGCGCGCTGGACGCCGCCGGACTGGCGCGCCCGGCCGTGCGCCTGGTCCTCAACGGAGACGAGGAGCTCGGCAGCCCGGCCTCGCGTCCGGTGATCGAAGAAGCGGCCGGGGGCACGCGGGCGACGCTGGTGTTCGAGGCGAGCGCCGACGGTGCGGTGAAGACCTCCCGCAAGGGTGTCGGGCTGTTCCAGGTGCACGCGACGGGCGTCGAAGCCCACGCCGGGCTCGACCCCACCAAGGGCGCGAGCGCGATCGACGAGCTGGCCCGCGCGATCCTGGCTCTGCACGCGCTGACCGACCTGGACGCCGGTACGACTGTGAACGTCGGCGTCATCTCCGGCGGCAGCCGCCAGAACGTCATCGCCGGCTCCGCCCGCGGCGAGATCGACGTGCGCGTGGCCAGCGCCGCCGAAGCCGCGCGCATCGACGCCGGCCTGGCTGCGCTGGCGGCGCACGACCCCCGCGCCACGGTGAAGGTCGAGGGCGGCTGGAACCGGCCGGTGATGGAGCGGTCGGAAGCCATCGTCGAGCTCTACTCGCTCGCGCGGGACCTCGCGGCCGAGCTCGGTGTTTCGCTGGCGGAAACCTCCGTCGGTGGCGCCAGCGACGGCAACTTCGTGGCCGCGCTGGGCCACCCGGTCCTCGACGGTTTCGGCGCCGTGGGCGACGGGGCGCACGCGCGTCACGAGCACATCAGCATCAACGGGATGCTGGAACGCACCGCACTGGCGGCGGCGGTGCTGCACAAGCTCGGCACGAGCTGAGTCCCGGCTTTACGAAGCCCGAACATTCGGCCCACACCCCTCGTACACCGGGCCGCGAAAGTACTCGCCGTACCCGGAGAACCGGTCACGAGAGGGAGTACGAACGATGCGAGGAACCACCTGGACCCGGCGGCTGGCGATGGCGGGCGGCGGCGTGGCGGCCGGGCTGCTGGTCGTGACGCCGCTGGCTTCGGCGGACACCAGTGCGCCGCCCGCGCCGTCGTCGCCGGCGGTGGCCCCGATCACGCTCAGCCCCGAGGAATCGCAGCAGGTGTGCGGCGAGTGGGTGCCCAAGCTGCAGAAGCGGGCGCAGAGCCTGACCGAGCGCATCAACGGCGGGGCCGAAGTGGCCGGCTCCGTCGCGAACCTGAAGGCGCGCTCGGCCGACCAGCGGGCCAAGGGCCACACCGCGGCGGCCGACCGCCTGCAGAAGCGCGCCGACAAGCGGCAAAGCCGGATCAGCCAGCTCGCGGACGCCAAGAAGAAGCTCGACGACTTCGCCGCCGCCCACTGCAACCCCGCGGGGACGAAGTGAAGGCGGCCCGGTTCGCGGCCGCGACCGCAGCGGCCGCGCTCGTGGCGCTCGCGTGCACCGCCTGCGACGGTCATGGCTCCGCCGCCCCGGCCGACGGCGGTCCTCAGGCCACCTCCGAACTCAACGGCATCCAGTCGACCCTGGACAGCATCGAATCCGACATGGCGGGTGACGGCTCCCCCTGAGCCGGGATCCGTGTCGGCCTCGAGGCCGGCACGGCCGCCCAGGTCCCGCGAGCAGCGCCTCCGCGGCCCTCGGACACATACGACGCAGACTCGCACGGCGCCCGCCCGCGCCAAGCCGTACGGCCGGCAACACGGCTTGCCGCCGGCTGCACGCTGCCGGCCGTCCGGCGGCGGGCGCGCAAGGCGATGGCCCGGCGGGAGCCGCGTAGCGTCTCACCCGATGTCGGTGGCCGGAGGAGAACGAATGGGGTCAGCTGGGCGCGGCCTCGTCCTCGTGGTGGAGGACGAGGCCGCGATCGCCGAGCTCGCGGCGATGTATCTGCGGCGCGACGGGTTCGGGGTGCACGTGGAGGCGGACGGCGCGGCCGCGCTGGCGACCGTCCGGCGGCTCAAGCCGGTGGCCGTGGTGCTCGACATCGGACTGTCCGGAATGGACGGCATCGAGATCTGCAAAGCCATGCGCGCCGCCGGTGACTGGACGCCCGTGCTGTTCGTGACGGCACGCGACGACGAGCTCGACCGCCTCCTCGGCCTCGAGATCGGCGCCGACGACTACCTCACCAAACCCTTCAGCCCCCGTGAGCTCGCGGCGCGCGTGCGCACTGTGCTGCGCCGCGCGTCGGGCGGCACCCCGGCCAGCGAGACGTTCGAGTGCGGCGGCGCGCGCGTCGACGTCACGAGCCGCCGCGTGTGGGCCGGGGATGCGGAGATCACGCTCACCTCCACGGAGTTCGACCTGCTCACCTACCTCGTCCGCCACCCCGGCCGAGTGCTCTCGCGCGACCAGCTGCTGTCCGCTGTGTGGGGCTACGCGGCCGCCGCGGGCACGCGGACTGTCGACGTGCACGTGGCGCAGCTGCGCGCGAAGCTCGGCGCGCACAGTCCGATCAGGACGGTCCGCGGCATCGGCTACGCGGCGGACGCCGGATGAGGGGCACGCTCGCGCTGCGCATCACGGTCGTGTGCCTGGCGGTGGCGGGGATCGCGGTGATCGTCGCGGGGCTGGTGGCGTCGCGGCTCGTGCGCTCCACCGCCGACTCCGTGCTGCAGCAGTCGCTGAAGGACCAGGCCGACGTGGTCGCGACCCAGCTCGACGACACCGGCATCGGCAACCGCCTCGGCGTGGGCAAGGTCGCCGACGTCGTGCGCGGCCAGGGCATCTCCGTGGTCGTGCGGCGGGCCGGAGGCCAGGACCTCGGCGACGCGACCACGACGCGCGCCGCGGAACGCGCCGGGCTCGCGTCCGGCCAGGACCACTCGGGCCGCGTGACGATCGACGGCCAGCAGTACCTCGTCGAAGTCCGCGCCGTCGGGCCGCGCGCCGCCGCGTTCGCGTTGGTCCAGCCCGCGCGCAGCGGCGAAGCGACCCAACGGGCGCTGGTGCGCAACATCGCGCTGGCGCTCGGCATCGGGCTCGTCGTCGCGGCCGTCGCCGGCTACGCGTCGGGCCGGTTGCTCGGGCGGCCCCTGCGCAAGGCCGCCGCCGCGGCGGGCAGCCTGCGGGCCGGGCGGCGCGACGTGCGGGTTCCCGTCGAGGGCCCCGTCGAAGTCGCCGAGGTCGCGGGCTCGCTCAACGAACTCGCCGACGCGCTCGCCCACAGCGAAGCCCGCCAGCGCGAGTTCCTGCTGTCGGTGTCCCACGAGCTGCGCACACCGCTGACCGCGGTGACCGGCTTCGCCGAAGCGATCGCCGACGGCGTCGCCGAGGGCCCGGGCGCGCGCCACGCCGGCGCGACCATCCACCGCGAGGCGCAACGCTTGGAACGCCTGGTCACGGACCTGCTCGAACTCGCCCGCCTCGGCGCCGACGAGTTCCGCCTCGACCTCGCGGCACTCGACCTCTCCGCGCTGGTGCGTGACCGCGCGCAGGTGTGGCAGCTGCGCTGCGAACGGGAGAACGTGCCCCTCTACGTCGAGGTGCCCGCCGCGCCCGTGCTCGTCACCGCCGACGCCCGGCGCCTGCAGCAGGTCGTCGACGGCCTGGCCGAGAACGCCCTGCGCGTCACCCCCGCGGGCGCCCCGATGGTGTTCGGCCTGACCGTCGCGCAAGGGCACGCGTACCTCGCCGTGCGCGACGGCGGCCCCGGCCTCGCGCCGGAGGACTACGCGGTGGCCTTCGAGCGCGGCGTGCTGAACAAGCGCTACCGCGGCCACCGTCCCGTCGGCTCCGGTATCGGGCTCGCCCTGGTCCACGGCCTGGTCACGCGCATGGGCGGCGCGCTCACCGCCGGCCCGGCGCCCGAGGGCGGGGCCGCGTTCACGATCACGCTTCCCCTCGCAGCTGCGCCGCCCGCGCCGTGACGTCCATCAGCGCCCAGTGCTCGACGATCCGACCCGCGCGCACCCGGATCATGTCCATGCTGGTCACGGCGTAGCGCCGGCCGGTCGAGAGCTGCGTGCCGCTGCTCGTGTAGCGGTTCACGGAGAACTCACCGTCGCTCACGTTCTGCTCCACGCGCACCGACAGGTCCCGCACGTCGGCCAGGAACTCGCCGCGGCCGATCGCCGCCCACTTCTCGCGCCACGCGGCGATGCCGACGTGGTCTCCCCCGGCACCACCGCGGTGGTCGACGACGTCCGGGTCGAGGTACTGCAGGCCTTCCTCGGTGAACGCCGCCTCGACGATCCGCCGGTGCACCTCGGCCGGGGTGAGTTCGCTGGTCATGACCCGATACGATAAGCGGGGATATCCCCACTTAGCAACCACGAACGGCAGGAGGCACGGTGACCAGGCAGCGCGCCGACGCCCGCGGCAACCGGGCCCAGCTGGTGCGCGCGGCCCGCGACGTGTTCGCCGAGGCGGGCACCGACGCGCCGCTCGACCGCGTCGCCAAGCGGGCCGGCATCGGGAACGCCACGATGTACCGCCACTTCCCGCGCCGCCGCGACCTGCTCGCCGCCGTCTACGCGGAAGAAGTCGAGCACCTGCGCGCCGAAGGCGAAGCCCTGCTGACGCACGACGATCCCGACGCGGCGCTGTTCACCTGGCTGAGCAGCTTCCTCGACCACGTCCGGGACAAGCGCGACCTCGCACTGTCCATAACGGACGATCCCGGCGAGCGCGAAGAGCTCTTCGGACACTGGCACGGCGTGATGACCGCCACGGCCGCGGCTCTGGCCGCCCGCACCGACCTCGCCGAAGACGTCGAACCGCTGGATTTGCTCGTGCTCACAACGGGAATCGCCCTCTCCGGCGCGGACGGTCCGCGCACCGAACGGCTGCTTCGGGTGATCACCCGCGGCAGCGCCGGTTAGGCTGAGGCCGTGGAACTGCTGCACCTGCGCTACTTCGCGGCCGTCGCCGCAGAACTCAACTTCTCGGCCGCCGCGCGGAAGGTGCACATGGCCGCGTCGCCACTGAGCACAGAGCCCCGAAGCGACCGAACGGCTCGTTGAAGCCGTTGAAAAGGCTTACGGCTCCTCCACGTACTCGGCACTCGCCGAGGCGAGCGACCACAAGCAGCTCGCCGTCGTGTCCGCTTTTGGACAGCTCGGCTCGTGAGGAGGAGATGAAACGACCACCACCCTCGAAGACCGGCTTGTCGCCGACTTCCACGACTACGAGACCCTGCTGGGCGACGACGAACGCAAGCTGCTGCTCAAGGCGCGCACCTTCCTGCGCGACGAGGTCAAGCCGCTGGTGAACGAGAACTGGGCCGCCGGCACGTTCCCGAGGGAGCTCGTCACCAAGTTCCGCGAAAGCGGCCTCGCGGGCCTGCCCTACGAGGGGTACGGCGAGCACCGCGGCGCCACCAGCCACCTGCTCACCGGCATGATGGCGATGGAGATGAGCTAGTCGACGCTTCGGTCGCAACCTTCTTCGGTGTCCACAACGGACTCACCGGACGAGCGGGTGAAACCTGGGTCCTCACCGGCGCCAAGCGCTGGATCGGCAACGCGACCTTCGCCGACTGCGTCGTGGTCTGGGCGCGCGATGTCGACGACAACAACGTGCAGGGCTTCGTCGTCGAGAAGGGGGCTTCTCGCCGGTGAAGATCGAGAACAAGATCGCGTTCCGCACCGTCGAGAACGCCGAGATCACCCTCACCGACGTGCGTGTGCCGGAGGCGAACCGCCTGCAGGGGATCGGCTCCTTCCGCGACGTCGGGGAGATCCTGCGCGCCACGCGCGGCGGGGTCGCGTGGCAGGCGCTGGGCGTGATGATCGGCGCCTACGAGCTGGCGTTGGACTACGCGAAGGAGCGCAAGCAGTCCGGCCGCCCGATCGCGCACTCCCAGCTGGTGCAGGACCTGCTGGTGAAGAGGCTCGGCGCCATCACTGCGAGCTGGGGCAGGCTCGTGCAGCCGGCCCGCCTGCGGGACGCCGGCGTGTTCAAGGATGAGCACTCGTCGCTCGCCAAGGCGCTCGTCACCTCGCACATGCGGGAGGTCGTCGCCTGGGCCCGCGAGATCTTCGGCGGCAACGGCATCGTGCTCGACCACGACGTCGCGCGGTTCTTCGCCGACGCGGAGGCCATCTACTCCTTCGAGGGCACCCGCGAGACGAACACGCTCATCGTCGGCAAGGCGATCACGGGCCAGAGCGCCTTCGTCCGACCCGGGCCGGGCTCAGTTCACACAGCCGGTGGCGTTCGTCGCCACCGGCTGCTGCGGTGTGCCACCGGCGGGTGGGTCCGAAGGCGGCGCGAGCGGCTTCGTCACGGCGATGGGGCGCACCCCGCCGTGCCTGCCGGGTGGTGTGCTCGGCTCCCCCGACCCACCGGACGCGGACACCGCCGAGGAGTTCAGCTGGTCCTGCACGAACGTCTTGACCTGCTGCGGGTCGACCTTCACCGCGTCGCCGTCGGCCGGAGTCGCCAGCGACAGGCTCAGCACCGGGATCGTGACGAACCCGATGGCGCCGGAGCTGATGCCGTGCAGCTGCTGGGTGAAGCTCACGATGTCCCAGCCCTTGTCGAGCACGACCGAACCCTGCAGCGCGTCGACGAGCGCCGAGAGCTTGTCCGGGCTGGTGAGTGCACCCGACCCGAGCACGTTCTTCGCCATGCCGGCGAGGAACGCCTGCTGGCGCGCGATGCGGTCGAGGTCACCGTTGGGCAAGCCGTGGCGCTGGCGCACGAACGCGAGCGCCTGTGAGCCCGAGAGCG
The DNA here is from genome assembly GCF_016889705.1 of Amycolatopsis sp. FDAARGOS 1241. Lineage (NCBI taxonomy): Bacteria > Bacillati > Actinomycetota > Actinomycetes > Pseudonocardiales > Pseudonocardiaceae > Amycolatopsis > Amycolatopsis sp. FDAARGOS 1241. The sequence goes on along the minus strand of NZ_CP069526.1, from coordinate 2,639,968 downwards.
TCTGCTCGCCGGCCGGGAAGTTCGCGCCGGAGTACGAGTCGTGCACCGGCCCTTTGAGGCACACCTGCACACCGCCGACGGCCTGGCTCAGCGCGGCGAAGCCCGCGAGGTTCACCGCGGCGTAGTGGTTGATCGTGAGCCCGGTGAGCTTTTCGACGGTCGCGATCGCGGACTTCGCGCCTTCGGCGTCGGCGGCCACCTCGAGCTGCGGGCCGCCCAGGCCCTTCCCCGACAACTCGGAGCGGGCCGAGGCTCGCGCGCGGCTGTAGGCGGAGTTGATCTTGTGCTTGCCGTAGCCGGGGACGTCCACATAGGAATCGCGCGGGATCGAGATCGCCGTGGCGGCCGCGCCGCCGGCGGGGACGTGCACCACGATCATGGTGTCGGTGGTGTCGCCGCCGTCGTCGCCGCTGCCGGCGTGCAACGAATCGAGCACGTTCTGCGGCAACGGGTTCCCGTTGGCGTCGGTGCGCGAGTCGAGGCCGACCAGGAGGATGTTCTGGGCGACTTGCAGCGGTTGTCCGGTTGTCGTCTCAGGCACCTGCGCCGCGGGCGGGATCACGTCGGCCGTGACGATGCCGGCGTCGAGCCGGTGCAGCTGGGACCACGCGAACCCGGTGGCGCCGAATACCAGCGTCGACACCACACCGAGCGCGACGCGGCCGCCGATGCGGCGACCGCGGGAGGTGAGCAGCACGACTGATCCCCTTGCTTCCCCGGGAGGACTGTTCCCTACCCCCACGTTCGAGGATCACCGCGTTAGCTGGGAATCAGCTGAGAATCCTGTCGCAAAGATGTGATGATGCCCGTTCGGCCGTGCCCCGGTGGGCCGGAAGTGAGCTGTGCCACGGAGTTTCGCGACGCGGTGTGCCGAAGCGCACACGCGCCGCACGGGCCACCGGATCAGCGCGGCATCCGCCGCCACACCGCGCGTGGCAGGAGGCGCAGCACCGCGAAGACCGGACGGAGCACTCCCGGCACCCAGACGACGGCGCGCCGCCGCCGCAGCGCCGCGACCGTCGCGTCGGCCACCTGGTCCGGCGTGCTCGAGAACGGCGCGGGTGCCATGCCCTCGGTCATCCGGCCGATCACGAAGCCGGGCCGCACGAGCAGCAGGTGGACGCCGCTGCCGTGCAGCGCGTCGGCCAGTCCGCAAGCGAACCCGTCGAGGCCGGCCTTCGCCGAGCCGTACACGTAGTTGGCGCGCCGCACGCGTACGCCGGCGACGGACGAGAAGACCACGAGGCTGCCCGAACCCTGCGCGCGCAGGAGTTCCGCCGTGTGGGTGAGCACGGCCACCTGAGCGACGTAGTCGGTGTGGACGATCGCGGTGGCGTGCGCCGCATCCGCCTCCGCGCGGGCCTGGTCGCCGAGGATGCCGAAGGCGAGCACGACCACGTCGAGCGGGCCGTGCTCGGCGGCCACGCGGTCGAGGAACGGCCGGTGGGCGGCCAGGTCGTCGGCGTCGAAGCCGGCGGTCTCGACCACCTCGGCGCCCGCCGAGCGCAGCGTCGCCACCTGCTCGGCCAGGTCCGCGCCCGGGCGCGCGGCCAGCACGAACCGCCGCGCGCCGCCCGCGGCGAGCCGCTGCGCGACCGCCGTCCCGATCTCGCTGCGTCCGCCCAGCACCAGCACCGTTCCGCTCACCCGCGGCAGTCTGCCAGCCCGGCCGAGGCGCGCCGCGGGTGGCCCGTTTCACAAACTGCAACTTTGCAGATTGTGAAAGTTTCGCACTATCCTCGAACACGTGCCCTCCCCCGGTCTGCGCGAGCGCAAGAAGCTCGAAACGCACCGCACGCTCGCCACAACAGCGGTGCGGCTCGTCGGCGAACGCGGTCTGGACCACGTGACGGTGGAGGACATCGCCGCGGAGGCGGGGGTTTCGGCGCGGACGTTCTTCAACTACTTCGCGTCCAAAGAGGACTCGGTGGTGATCGCGCACGCCGACCACGCGGAACGCAGCCTGCGGATGGTCGACCGGCTTGCCGGGGCGGCACCCACGCTGAGCACGCTCGAGGCGCTGCTCGCGAGCGTGCGCGAGGACCTGGCGGAGATCGACGAAAACCGCGACGAGTGGCTCACGCGCATCCGGATCATCAAGGACAACCCAGGGCTCACGCTGCGCGCCATGTCGCTCAGCTCGGACGCCGTCGAGCCGACCATCGCCGCCATCGCGAAGCGCAGCGGGACCGACCCGGCGAAGGACCTGTACCCGTCGCTGGTGCTTTCGGCGTTCGGCAGCGCCCTCAACGCCTCGTTGATGCTCTGGCGCGAGCTCGGGGGCTCGCGCCCGCTGCTCGATCTGGTCGACGAAGCGGTGGCCACGCTGGCCGCCGGGCTCGCCGACCCGCACTGACCCACCCATCACCGCACTTCTGAGGGGATCTCCATGACCGTGTCCGAAACCGAGGCGCCCGCCGCCCCGGCCGCGATGAGCAGGCAGCAGGTGCTGCAGGCCATGTCGGGGCTGATGATGGGCATCTTCGTCGCCATCCTGGCCTCGACCGTCGTCGCGAACGCCTTGCCGCGCATCGTGTCCGAGCTCGGCGGCACGCAGGCCTCCTACACCTGGGTGGTGACCACGGAGCTGCTCGCGATGACGGCGACGGTTCCGTTGTGGGGCAAGCTCTCCGACCTCTACAACAAGAAGCTGCTGATCCAGCTTTCGCTCGGCCTGTTCGTGGTCGGGTCGCTCGTGGCCGGCTTCGCGCCGAACATCGAGCTGCTCATCGTCAGCCGCATCGCGCAGGGCATCGGCGGTGGCGGCCTCACGGCGCTGGCGCAGGTGATCATGGCGGCGATCGTGTCGCCGCGGGAGCTCGGCAAGTTCTCGGGCATCTTCGGCGCCGTGTTCGCCATCGGCACGGTCGCGGGGCCGCTCATCGGCGGCGTGCTCGTGGACACCTCGTGGCTCGGGTGGCGCTGGTGTTTCTTCCTCGGCGTGCCGTTCGCGCTCGCCGCGATCCTGCTGCTGCAGCGCACGCTGCAGCTGCCGACGATCCGGCGCGAGGCGCACGTGGACTGGCTCGGGGCGTTCCTGATCATGCTGGGCGTGTCGACGTTGCTGGTGTGGTCGTCGCTCGCCGGTTCGTCGTTCGCGTGGGGTTCGTGGCAGACCGGCGTGCTGGTGCCGGCCGGGGTCGTCGTGCTGGCGCTGGCGGTGTTCGTCGAGACGAAGGTGCGCGAGCCGATCATCCCGCTGGGCCTGTTCCGCAACCGCACGGTGTCGCTGACGACGATCGCGAGCTTCCTCGTAGGGGTCGCGATGTTCGGCGGCACGGTGTTCCTGTCGCAGTACTTCCAGCTCTCGCTCGGCAAGTCGCCGACCGTCGCCGGCCTGATGAGCCTGCCGATGATCTTCGGGCTGCTGGTGTCCTCGACGGTGTCGGGCCAGGTGATCAGCCGGACCGGGCGCTGGAAGGGCCACCTGCTGCTGGGCTCGGTGCTGCTGGCCGCGGGCCTCGGCCTGCTGGGTCTCATCGACGCGCACACGAGCGTGCTGGAGCTGAGCCTGTTCATGCTGGTGCTCGGTGTCGGCGTCGGCATGCTCATGCAGAACCTGGTCCTGGTGACGCAGAACGACGTGCCCGCCCACGACCTGGGCGCCGCGACCTCGACACTGTCGTTCTTCCGCAGCCTCGGCGGGTCGATCGGCGTGAGCGCGCTCGGCGCGGTGCTGGCCAACCGCGTCACCACGCTGATCACCGAGGGCCTCGGCCCGCTGCCCGACATGAGCGGCGGCGGCAGCGAGAAGGTCCCGAACCTCGCCGACCTGCCCGCGCCGATCGCGAACGTGATCCGCGAGGCCTACGGCACGGCGACCAGCGACCTGTTCCTCATCGCGGCGCCGATCGCGCTGCTCGTGGTGGTCGCGGTGGCGTTCCTCAAGCACCTGCCGCTCAAGACGCAGAGCGGGCTCGAACGCCTCGCGGAGGAGTCCGCTTGAGCTACGGTTCCGGCGTGGACAGCGTCGATTCCGGGACCGGCTTCGGAGACCTCCTCGAGCGGCACCGCCGCGAGATCCGGGTGCACTGCTACCGGATGAGCGGTTCGCTCGAGGAGGCCGAAGACCTGACGCAGGAGGTGTTCCTGCGGGCGTGGCGGGGCCGGGCCGGGTTCGAGGGCCGGGCGAGCCTGCGGACGTGGCTGTACCGCATCGCCACCAACGTGTGCCTCGACGCGCTGGCCCGCCGCCCCCGCCGCGTGCTGCCCGACGAGCTCCAGGCCGCCGGCGACCCGGGCGGGTTCCCGGCGGCGCTCGATCTGCCGTTCCTCGGCCCGATCCCCGATCTGCTGCTGGACGCCGCTGCCCCGGACGACACCGGTGCCGAGGTCGTCGAGCGGGAGACGATCGAGCTCGCGTTCCTCGCGACCATTCAGCACCTGCCGCCGCGCCAGCGCGCCGCCCTCATCCTGCGCGACGTGCTCGACTGGTCCGCCAAGGACGCCGCGGCGTTGCTCGAGACGTCGGTGGCGTCGGCCAACAGCGCGCTGCAGCGGGCCCGGGAAACCCTGCGCACGCGCCTGCCGTCGCGGCGAGCCGAGTGGGCCGTCGCCGCACCGTCCGCGGACGAAGCGGCTCTGCTGCGCCGCTTCATCGCCGCCTACGAGGCCGGCGACGCAGGTGCGGTGGCCGAGCTGCTGCGCGCTGACGCCCGCGCGGTCATGCCGCCGTACACGTTGTGGTTCGACAGCCGGGACCGGATCATCGCCGCACTGCGCACGAGCATGGACCCGGCCTCGCCGCACTTCACCGGCTGGTTCCGGATGACGCCGGTGCGCGCCAACCGCCAGCCTGCGGTGGCCACCTGGGTCCGGCGGCCGGGGGACGACGCGTTCCGGCGATTCGGCATCAGCGTGCTCACGCTGCAGGACGGCGTGGTGACGGCGATGGCGGCGTTCGAAACGCCGTCGTTCGCGCCGTACGGGTTGCCGGAAGTGCTGGCGGATTGACGCGTTTCGCGCGGTGAACGGTCCCGTCCCGCACGGAACCGGTCGGTCGTGAAAACGCTTGGTGCGCACGAGGTGACCCGGCGCGACGACGAAGATCACGCCGCCCGGCGATCCCGCTGATCCGCACCGCGGGTCCCCATTCGCCGCGTGTGGACCGGAACCGGGGTGGTGGGAAAACCAAAATGCCCGGGTGGTGACCTTGATCAGGTCACCACCCGGGCACAAGCCGGTCCCCAGTGGGTTTTCCGGGAAAGTCTCGCCTTCGGCTCCGGGAATGGCCACCGGCTCGCGGTCAGGCGGCTCGATGCCGTTCGGCGGCAGGGCGGGCGCGGACCAGCTTCCGGCGTTCCAGCTCGGTGGTCCCCCCGAAGATGCCGTTGTCCAGGCCGTTGTCGAGGGCGTAGGAAAGGCACGCTTCGCGAACCGGGCAGCGCGCGCAGACAGCCTTGGCCTGGGCGACCTGCCGGGCTCCGGGGCCGACGTCCGAAATCGGGAAGAACAGTTCCGGGTCCTCGTCCTGACAGGCTGCTCGGGACAGCCAGCCGGTGGTCGTGAGTTCCATTTTCGCGTTTCACCTCCTGTCGAACATTGTCTTTTCTCGGTCAACCGACTTCTCCGCGCGCGCACGACTCAGCACAACTGGTGTGGCGCTCGGTGGGCTTTCGGCCGCTCCCGCCAGCCCCTGTGGGGCCCGCGGGCAACCGAATATCCAACCTACCACCGACGGCGGTTGTTCCCATCGGAGAAGGTCCCAGGTCACACTCGATTTTTTGTGGCGCACCCAGGGGGAAGTACCCCGCACACGCGGGGCTACACACGGTGCCGAAACCGAATCGTTACACCTGGCGCGACGCGCACCGCACCTGTTCCTGCGACGGCTGGTTCCGGCGCGGGAGGGAGCTCGGGGGTGGAGGGGTTCGACGGGTTCTTTCGCGCCGAATACCCACAGCTCGTGGCCTTCCTCTGCAAGACCGGGCTGGAACCCGGGGCGGCGCGCGACGCGGCCCTCGAAGCGCTCGCCGGCGAAGCCGGCACGTGGCCGCTGCCGGGCGATCCGCGGGCGCGGCCGCGGCTGGTGGCGGCCCGGCTCGCCGGTGAGCAGGCCTGGTTCGCGGACCGGGCCGGCGACCCGCCGGGCGACCGGCTGACCGCACTCGTCGAGCAGAACGCTCTGGGGGTCGAGCTGCTCGCGACGCTGCCGGACACGCAGCGAACCGTGCTGGCCTGGTCGCTCGACGGGTTCACCCCGGTGGCCATCGGCGAGGCCCTCGGCATGCCCGCGAACACCGTGCGGTCGAACCTGCGCCACGCCCGGGAGCGGCTGAAACGCCGGTTGTCGGTCGATGAGGAGGAGGCCCTCGTGACCTTGCTGCTGGAGGCCGACGGCAGCTTGGCCGACGCCCTGCGCCGCGGTCTCGACGGCGAAACCGCGCTCGCCGCCGTGAAGGAACTGGCGGATCATTTCGCGGCTCACTGGCGGGCCGTCGACGCCCCGTCGCCGCCGCTGTCGCCGGCGATCCACGGGCCGCCGCGCGGCTGCTCGAAGCCATCCGCCCCCTGGTCGCCCGGTACTGCCGCGGCCGCATCGGCGGGCTCGACCGCTCCTACTCCTCGGCCGACGAGGTGGCCCAGGAAGTGTGCGTCGCGATCATCTCCGCCCTGCCCGCCGCCCACCACGACCGGGGCCGGCCCTTCCTCGCCTTCGTCGACGGCATCGCCCAGCACAAGGTCGCCGACGCCCACCGCGCCGCGGCGCGCAACCGGACCGATCCGGTGGCCGAACCGCCGGACGCCGCCGACCCCGCGCACGGGCCCGAGCAACGCGCCCGCTTCGGCGAACTCGCCGGCCGCCTCGGCCACCTGCTGTCGCGGCTGCCGGAACGCCAGCGGGAGATCGTGCTGCTGCGCGTCGTGGTCGGCCTCACGGCGGAGGAAACGGCGGACGCCGTGGGTTCGTCCCCGGGCGCCGTGCGCGTCGCCCAGCACCGCGCCCTGCTCCGGCTGCGCACCCTCCTGTCCGGCGAGCCGGCCTGAGCGGCCGCTTCAGGACCGGCCGCGTATCACCCACTTCGATGAACTGATCACGCGCCGCCCAGTTTCGCGACCACGAACTCGGCCAGGGTTTCCACCGGGCCGGTGGCCGCGTCGCGGGCGAGGAGGACGATTTCGACGTCACCGGGGTCGGGGAGGCCGAGGTCGGCGGAGAGCGCGATGAGGCCGGGCGGGACGAGGCTGCGGGCGTGGACCGTGATGCCCAGGCCGGCGGCCGCCGCGGCGCGCAGGCCGGTGAGGCTGGACGTGAGGCACGCCGCGCGCCACTCGAGGCCGGCGCGTTCGAGGGCCTCCACGGCGAGCTGCCGGGTGACCGACGGCATCGGGTACTGCACGAGCGGCACGGGCTGGCCGGGTTCGAGCACGGTGGCCGTCGAGCCGATCCACACCAGCGGTTCGCGGCGAAGCACCCGGCCGTCGCCGCCGGCGCCGGGGCGGCGCTTGCCGAGCACGAGGTCGAGGCGGCCCTCGGCGAGGCGGCGGGCGAGCACATCGGACAGTTCGACGTGCAGCTCCACGTCCACCAACGGGTGACTGCGCCGGAGCCGCGCGAGGAGCTCCGGCAGCTCGTCGAGCACGAAGTCCTCGGAGACGCCGAAGCGGACGCGCCCGCGCACCTGCGTGCCGCGGAAGTGGCGGGCCGCGCGATCCTCGGTGTCCACAATGGTCTGCGCGAAGCCCAGCATCGCCTGCCCGCGCGCGGTGAGGTCCACGGCGTGGGTGTCGCGTTGGAACAGCAGGCCGCCCGCTTCCCGTTCGAGCCGGCGGATGTGCTGGCTCACTGTGGGCTGGCCCACACCCAAACGGCGGGCCGCCGCGGTGAAGCTGCGGGTTTCGGCCACCGCGAGGAACGACCGGCAGAGCCGCGAATCCAGCATGCGTCACATCTTATCGGCGTCCACAATGACAGTGAGTACGGTCATCGGGGTTCCGAATGAACACGTCCCACCGGAGAATGGCGGAGAAAGGAGCTCCATGACGACTGTGCTCGCACCCTTGACCCGCCCCGTCTCCGCCTTGCTGGCGAAGCTGCGGATCGACCCGTTCATCGCCGCGATCCTGTGCACCGTGGGCGTAGCCTCGCTGCTGCCCGCCTCCGGCGCGACCGCGACCGGGTTCGGGATCGCGTCGAACATCGCCGTCGGCGTGCTGTTCTTCCTCTACGGCGCACGGCTTTCGAGCAAGGAGGCGCTCGACGGGCTGCGGCACTGGCGGCTGCACGTGACTGTGCTGTCCGCCACATTCGTGCTGTTTCCGTTGCTGGGCCTCGCCGCTTCGTTCCTCTCGCCCGGTTTGCTGACCTCGCCGCTTTACACGGGCGTGTTGTTCCTGTGCCTGCTGCCCTCGACGGTGCAGTCGTCGATCGCCTTCACGTCGATCGCGAAGGGCAACGTGGCCGCGGCCATCTGCAGCGCGTCGGTGTCGAACCTGCTCGGCATCGTGCTGACCCCGCTGCTCGTCGCCCTCCTGCTGTCCACGGACGGGCCGGGCGTGAGCGGCTCGGCGGTGCTGGACATCGTGCTGCAGCTGCTGGTGCCGTTCGTCGCCGGGCAGCTCGCGCGCCGCTGGATCGGCGGCTGGGTGAGCCGGCACTCGGCCCCGCTGAAGCTCGTGGACCGCGGGTCGATCCTGCTGGTCGTCTACACGGCGTTCAGCGAGGGCATGACCGAGGGCATCTGGCACAAGCTGGACCTCGGGCCGCTGTTCGTGCTGCTGGGCGTGTGCGTGGTGCTGCTGGCGGCCGTCCTCACGGCCACGAGCGTCGGCGCGCGGCTGCTCGGCTTCGACCGCGCCGACCGGATCACGATCGTGTTCTGCGGGTCCAAGAAGAGCTTGGCCAGCGGCCTGCCGATGGCGACCGTGCTGTTCGGCCACGGGCAGGTGGGCCTGATCGTGCTGCCGCTGATGCTGTTCCACCAGATCCAGCTGATCGTGTGCGCCGCGATGGCCCGCCGCTACGCGCGCCACGCGGCGGCCTCGGACGAAGACACCGACGAGCAGGGTGAGCTGGTCCCCGCGGGCTGACCGATGAGTTTTCGCTGGTGCCGGAGTCGGTACGGGCGTCCGCGAATCCATCGGGAGGTTCCATGAGCACGGTCCTGTACCACGCGACGATGTCGCTCGACAGCTTCATCGCCCGTCCCGGCGATGACATGTCCGGCTGCTCGGGGCAGGTGACGGGGTGCCGAATTCCGCCGTCGAGCGGCTGCTGCCGCGCCTCGGGGCGGTGCTGATGGGCGGGCGCACTTACGCGCCGGCCACCACGGCCGAAGGCGAGGTGTACGGGGCCGCCGGCGCGGGACGATCGTCGTGCTCACCTCTGCCGACCCGGCGACGGCGCGGCCCGGCTTCACGTTCCGCGCCGGCCTCGCCTCGGCGCCGGCCACGGCGAAAGCCGCCGCCGGCGACGAGTACGTCGCGGTACTCGGCGCCACCACCGCCCGCAGCTGCCTCGACGCCGGTGAGCTCGACGAGGTGCTCGTGCACGTGGCCCCGGTGTTCCTCGGCGACGGCGTCCGCCTGTTCTCCCGCCCCGGTGGCGACCCGGTGCGGCTCGAGCCCGTCGAGCTGAGCCACGCCGGGCGCGTCGCGAACGTCTGACACGCGTACCGTCCACATCGGACGTCAGATGAGGACGTTCTTGTAGAAGATGTTGGCGTAGCGGTCCACGCCGTCGCGGGAGCCGAAACCGAGGAACAGCCGGGTCTCGCCGGCCACCGTGCGGTAGATCGTCATGCCCTCGGGTTCGCGGTACACCAGGGTGCTGCCCGCTTTGGTGAACGCGCGGCTCTTCACGGTGCCCGTGTTCATGTCCACGCACGTGACGTAGGAGTCGATGTCCGCGGGGTCGTCGTGGCCGGTGCCGTCCAGGGTGTAGAGGTACTGGCCGTAAACCGCGTACCCCTGGAACGTCACGGTGTGGTCGGTCAGCGCGGGCTGTGGGAAGTGGGCCAGCGGCCGGGTGAAGTTGCCGGCCGCGGCGTCCGCGAGCGAATACAGACTGAACCAGAACGCCCCGTTCTCACTGCGGCGCACCAAGAGGCGGTTGTTGATCGGGTCGGTGGCGCACGTGATCGTCTTGCTGCCCGTGAGGAACTTCTTCACCGACGGCGTGCCGCCGTCGACGAACTTGAAGCGGGCCAGCGCCGTGCCGCGCCCGTCGGTGCCGGTGGAGTCCGAGTCGCACTCCAGCCAGATGTACGAAGCACTCCCGACGGCCTCCACGCCGATCGACACCCCGTGCCCGGCCCCGTTCAGGTGCATCGCCCCGAGCAGCCGGCCGTCGAAGCTGAGCTGGTTCACGCACAGGTCGTCGCCGGACGTCCCGTTCTGCGCCTGCACGACGAAGAGCCGCCGGTTGACGTTGTCGAACGTGAACCCCTGCATCACGTGGTGCGATTCGTGCAGCATCTTGCCGCGGAACAGGTCGTAGGACGGCTGGGTGAGGTCGAAGTACTGCGAACCCGGGACCGTGCCCGTCGCCGCCAAGGCCGTGCCCGCTCGCGCCACTCCGGCTCCCAGCAGCGCCGTCGCGGCCACCAGCCCGCCCCCGGCCCGCAGCGCGGCCCGGCGTGACAGTTCGTGCATCGTGATCCCCTTTCCCTGCTGACGCGGTCAGGGAGGCCACGGTGCACCGCGGGCGTACAACGGGCGTACAACCGCAGTTGTGCGCCCCGCTACTTCAAAACGGTTCACCCGATCTTCGGATTTCCGGACGATGTGCCCGCTCGTCGCCCACAGCCGGGACAACGGGGCAACCGTGCATCGTCGGTGCGGACCGGTCGTTCGACGCTGCTAGTTTGGCCCCATGACCAACCCCTTGATCGCGCCGACGGTCGATTCGACGAAGGCGTATTCGGGCATTTCCCTGTTGGAGACGGCGAACGATCTGTCGTCGGCGATCGAGTCGGGGGACTGGGCGTCGGTGGCGATGGGTGCGGTCGGCACCGCGCTGGATGCGCTCTCGGTGGCGATGGATCCGTTCGGGGCGATTCTGGCTGCGGGTGTGTCGTGGTTGATGGAGCACGTCGGCCCGCTCAAGGACGCGCTCAACGGGTTGACGGGGAATGCGGATCAGATCAAGGCGCAGTCGGAGACGTGGGCGAATGTCGCCAAGGAGCTGGGCAGCGTTGCGGATGATCTGAACAGCGCGGTGAGTTCGGATCTGCAGGCCTGGTCGGGGGATGCGTCGGATGCGTATCGGCAGCGGGCGCAGGATCTGGGCACGACGTTGCAGGCGGCGCAGAAGGGCTGTGAGGGCGCGTCGTCCGGGGTGAAGACCGCGGGTGAGGTCGTGGCGGCGGTGCGGACGCTGGTGCGCGACATCATTTCGGAGCTGGTCGGGCATTTGATCAGTTGGGCGTTGCAGGTGGTGTTCACCCTCGGTGTCGGGTTGGCGTGGGTGGTGCCTCAGGTGGTCAGCGCGGTCGCCAAGACCGCTTCGCAGATCACCTCGATCGTGACGAAGCTGGTGAAGGCGCTCAAGGCGCTGATCCCGTTGTTGAAGAAGGCCGGGACGCTGTTCGAGGACGCCGGTAAGGCGTTGAAGGGCCTCAAGGGTGGCAAGGTCTCGTCGGCGGGCAAGGGTGGCGACGTCGGCGGCATGCCGAAGGACCCGCCCAAGCCCGTCGGTGGTGGTGGGGGCACCCCGAAGGGCGGGGGCGACGGTGCGCCACCACCGGCCAAGTCGGGGGGTGATGACTCCACGCACTCCTCCAGCGCCGGTGGCGGGGGCAGCCACGGCGGTGGCGGCACCCCGCCCCCGCCCGCCAAATCGGGCGGCGACGATGCCACCCACGTCTCCGGCACAGGAGGCGGCGACACCCCGCCGCCTCCGAAGAGCGATCCGCCCCCACCGCCCAAGACCGATCCGGACCCGGCTCCTTCGTCGGCCGATGCACCTCCACCCGGCGGTACGCCCAAGGGCACGCCGGGCACTCCGCCGCCGTCGCCCAAGCCGGGCAACCCGCGTGACACCGCGGTGAGCAAGGACAACCTGGTCTGCAAATCCGACCCGGTCGACGTGGTGCGCGGCACTGTCGTGCTGGAGCAGGTCGACCTGCGCCTGCCGGACCCACTCGTGCTGGAGCGGCTGCACCTCTCGTCGTACCGGGCGGGCCGGTGGTTCGGTCCCACGTGGACGTCCACCGTGGACCAGCGCCTCGAACTGGATGCGCGCAACGCCACCTTCTACTCGGCCGACGGCACCATCCTCGTCTACCCGCTCCCCGCACCTGGCTCACCGGTGCAGCCCGCGGAAGGACCTCGCCGGCCCCTGGCGGTCGCGGACGACGGCACCTACACGGTCACCGATCCCTTGCGGGGCACCGAACTGCGGTTCGGCCGGCTGTCCGGCCGCGGCGGTGACGTCCTCCCGGTCGCGGAGCTGACCGGGCGCGGCGGAGAACGGGTCGTGGTCGAATACGACCCGCTCGGCGCACCGAAGCTGCTGAAGCACTCCACCGGGTACCTGGTCGAGCTCGACACCGACGCCGGCCGGATCACGGCGTTGCGAGTGCTCGACGAAACGCGAAACCTCACCGTGCTCGCCCGCAGCTTCGGCTACGACGAGCTGGGCCGCCTGACCCGGGTGATCAACTCGTCCGGCTTGGCCGAGACGTACGACTACGACGCCGAGGGCCGGATCACCGGCTGGCAGGACCGCAACGGAGTCTGGTACCGCTACGTCTACGACGCCGAGGGCCGCTGCGTGCGCACCGTCGGCGACCGCGGCTTCTACGACGGCCAGTTCGACTACGACCGTGAGCGCCGGATCACCACGTACACCGACTCTGTCGGGCACCGCACCCAGTTCCACCTCAACGAGGCCGACCAGGTCGTGCGCGAGGTCGGTCCACTCGGTGAGACGACGGTGTCCACTTGGGACCGCTACGACCGCCTGCTCTCCCGCACCGACGGGCTGGGCCGCACCACGGAGTTCGAATACACCGGCGAAGGCCTGCTGACGGCGGTGGTCCGCCCGGACGGCAGCCGCGCCGAAGTCGAGTCCGGGGCCGACGGTTCGCTCACGCTCACCGTCACCAGTGGCGACCGCACCTACCGGCGGGTGTTCCCGACCGGGGAGGCACCCGACCTGTTCGCCGTGCGCGCCACCGCCGGCACGGAGTTCCAGCAGGACCGGCAGTGGACAGCCGAGGTCGCGCCGGCACCGGCTCAAGACCCGGTGGAGCGGGACCTGTTCGGCCGCCCGCGCGTCGTCACGGACGCGTCCGGTGGCCGCACTCGCCTCGGCTGGACGGTCGAGGGGCGGCGCGCCAGCCGGATCGGCCCGACGGGCCGGCAGGAAGAATGGCGCTACGACGCCGAGGGCAACGTCGTCGAGCACGCGGGCGTCCGGTACGAATACGGCCCCTTCGACCTCACCGTGGCGAAGATCGAGCCTACCGGCGCCCGGACCTCGTACGAGTACGACACCGAACTGCGGCTCACCCGCGTGACGAACCCCGCGGGCCTGAGCTGGTCCTACACCTACGACGCCGCCGGGCGCACGGTGTCCGAGACGGACTTCGACGGCCGGGTCCTGCGGTTCGAATACGACGACGCCGGCCAGCTCGTGAAGTCCGTCGACGGGCTGGGCGCGGCCACGACCTACGTCTACGATGCGCTGGGCAACGTGGTCGAACGCCGGACACCGGCCGGGGTGACCACGTACGTCTACGACCCTGTCGGCTTCCTCGTGCGCGCCACCGAAGGCGACAGCGTCGTGGAGATCGAGCGCGACGAGTCCGGCCGTGTCGTGCGGGAATCCATCGACGGCCGTGCGGTCACTTACGCGTACGACGAGGCGCGCGTGCAGCGCCTCACGCCGTCTGGTGTGGACAGTGCGTGGACCTACGCACCCGACGGCACTCCGGCGACCCTGTCCGTCGCCGGGCAGCTGGTGACGTTCCGGCACGACGAAGCCGGCCGGGAAGTCGAGCGCACGACAGGCACCGGCACCACGCTCGCCCAGACCTTCGACGGCGAGCACCAGCTCACCCGGCAGGTTGTGACGGCGCGCGACACCGCCCGCGTGATCCAGCAGCGCGGGTACCAGTACGCCGCCGACGGCCGGGTCGTCGGGATCGACGATGCCCTCTCCGGGCCGGTGCGCTTCCGGCTCGACCAAGCCGGCCGGGTCACCGACGTCGCCGCGCCGAGCGGGACCGAGAGCTACCGCTACGACGCGGCCGGCAACATCGTCACCGCGCAGCTGCCGGCCGCCGAGATCGGGCCGCGGCGGTACACCGGCAACACGCTGGCGGCCGCGGGCGCGGTCCGGTACTCCTACGACGCGCAGGGCCGGCTGACCGCCCGCCACGAGAATGGCCGGACCTCGACCTACCGGTGGGGACCGCTCGACCGCCTCACCGGCGTGCGGACACCCGACGGCACAGAATGGCGCTACCGCTACGACCCGCTCGGCCGGCGCGTTGCCAAGCAGCGCCTGGCACCCGACGGCAGCGTGGCCGAAGAGGTCACCTTCGCCTGGAGCGGTCAGCTGCTCGTGGAGCAGGTGCACCGCGACGCGCAAGGCCGGCAGCTCGTCCTCACGTGGGATCACTACCCCGACAGCACCCGTCCGGTCACGCAGACCGAGCACCTCGGCACCGGGGTGCGGTTCTTCTCGTTCGTCACCGACCAGATCGGGACGCCGGTCGACATGATCGACGCCCACGGGGTCGTGGCCTGGCACGGCACGACGTCGCTGTGGGGCCGCGTGAAACCGAGCCGACCCGGCACCGTGTCGACGCCGCTGCGCTTCCCAGGCCAGTACGCCGACGACGAGACCGGCTTCCACTACAACGTCTTCCGCTACTACGACCCGGGCACAGGCCGCTACCTCAGCCAGGACCCGCTCGGGCTCTCGCCCGCGCCGAACCCGATCGCCTACGTGCCCAACCCCTTGTCCGAGGCCGACCCGCTCGGGCTCGGCTGTTCGCAGAGCAAGCCCGACGACACCGACACCCCTCCTCCGACGCCTGCTCCGCCGCCCCCGCCGCGCACCAACGCCGGCAGCGACGCCACGCACGTCCAGAACTCCAACCCGACACCCAACCCGGCTTCGGCACCGCCTCCTCCTCCGCCACCACCTCCCCCGCCGAACATCGGCTCGAAACTGCCCGGCTCCGGCGACGCGGCTCCCCCGCCGCCACCACCTCCGCCACCGCCGCCCACGCGCGGCCTCGGCGGCGACACGAAGCCGTCCGGAAGCGGCGACAGCGCACCGCCTCCGCCTCCGCCGCCGCCACCGCCCCCGGCGAAGGGCGGCTCGAACGTGCCCGGAGGAAACGACGGCGCACCACCACCTCCGCCGCCGCCACCGCCCCCGGCGCGCCCGCACGCGGGCAGTGGGGACAGCGCACCACCGCCCCCTCCGCCGCCTCCGCCGCCGGCGAAGGGCGGGTCGAACGTGCCCGGAGGAAACGACGGCGCACCACCGCCTCCTCCACCGCCCCCACCCGGGCGGCCGCACGGTGGTGGAGACGGGGCACCGCCTCCGCCTCCGCCGCCCCCGCCGCCGGGGCACGCGCACAGCGGTGGCGACGGCCCGAGCACTTCGGGCGACCACCACACCGACACGACGCCGAACGACCACCACGGCAACGACACCACCACGCACCACGGTGACGACACGCCGTCCCACGACCACGGAGACACCACCGGCAACAACCACGACGGTCACGACAACACGAGCCACGACGGCACCGGCCACGACAGCACCGGCCACCACGATGCCGAAGGCGGTCAGTCCCACTCGGGCGGCAACCAGGGCGGGCACACCGGCACGCCCTACAAACCCCCGGGCCAGGACCACCCTGGGCACAACCGTCCGGACAAGGACGACCGCCCGTTCGAGGACAAGTACGAGAGCTACAAGAACGAGCTGGGTATCAACGGGCCGCAGAAGACCCTGAACATCCCGGACGACCCCCGCATCACGCTGAACACGAAGATCGAGGATCTGCCTCCTGGTGTCGCGCACGGCTTCGGACCTGAAGACGGCGGCAAGACGGTCGGCGAGTTCATGGGTTACAAGCCGGAACAGCTCGCAGACGTGAACCCCGATACCGGCAAGCCGTTCGGTGACAGCACGGGCCACGACATCCTCGGCTTGCAAGGCGGGGGTGGCTACAACCACCACTCCGGCACCATCAACATCAAGGCCGGGGAAGGCGACAAGACGCTGTACCACGAAATGGGGCACATCAAGCAGGACCAGCTCGGGTACAACCAAGGCAACACCCAGAAGTCCGTCATCGAGTACCACAACGTGCTGCACCACGAAAACAACTTCGACCTGAACAAGCCGCCTCGCACCGACTACACGCTGGGCGACGTCGTTGGCAAGGCGAACAAGAACCGCACCTGGGATCAGATGCTGGACCACGTCAACAACCTCCCCGACGACCACCCGAAGAAGACGCAAACCCAAAACGCGCTCGACGACATCGAGAACGTCCTGAACAACGACCCTCGTTATGCGAACAACGCGAACAAGATCAAGACGAACCTGGCCAGCGAGTACTTCTGGGACACGAAACAAGGGAAGTACTGATCGCGGTGAGCACCAGCCGCGTGATGTCGGAGTTGTTCTCTCCGATCACTTCGAGTTTCGGGTCGCGCATCCACTGTTCGACGGGTACTCGCGGGAGCAGCCCACCCGCCACCGGGTCTGGACCGCAGTCCCGGTGGCGGTCACGGCGGTCTCTGGCGCCCGTAGCTCGGCCGCGTGGTCGCTCGCCGTCGGGCGACGAGGCGGGCCGGCGCGCGGCGCGAAGCAGCACGAGGCTTCGTTGCGGGTCGCCACGTCGGGCCGAGGGAACGCGACGGCCTGGTACTCGATGATCGGCTTACCGAACTGCGTGCGCTGGCGGGCGTAGTCGCGCGCGAACCCGTACGCGCGCGTGCAGCGTCCGTCGCAGCGGCGGCCGGGACGATGCGGGAGAGGTCGAACATCTTCATCGACTCGGGGCAGTGGCGGCCTTCGTCGCCGAGGCACTGCCGGTCGGGTACAGGCGTGTCGAAAAGATCTCGCGGCACCCGATGGCGCGTCGGCCCATCTCGCGCGTCCGCTCGCCGATGGTCGCGCCGGGGTGTCCTTGCGCGACAGCGCTGCGGATCGGTGCGGACGGTTTTCCGGCGAGCGGCGGTGCCGTGCGGCCGGTCGCGGGCACGGGGGCCTCGTCTGCGCCTGGGCTCCCGGCCAGAGCGGCACCAGCCGGCCACTGCCGTTCGCCGACGTCCGAGTCGGCGGAGGGCCGAAATCCGCGCGACGGAGCCAGCCGCATGAAGCGGAGTCGGCCGTGACGTAGCCAGGCGGCCGGCGCCCGAGTACCGGCCGTCCGGGAGCACTGCGGAGCCGCGTCAGGCCTTGGCGAGAGGCCGCGTGGGCACGTTGTCCTCGATCACCAGCCGCAGAACGTGGTCGCGGAGTTCGGCGGCTCGGCGGTTGTCGAGCAGGCCCTGGCGGCGCAGGCGGGGCTTCGGCAGGTCAACCGAGACGATCTCCTTCACGGTCCCGGGCGAGGGCGTCAGCACCACGATCCGGTCCGACAGGAACACGGCCTCGTCCACGTCGTGGGTCACGAACACCGTGGTGGTGTTCGACCCCGCGACGATCGCGGCGAGCTCCTCCTGCAGCCGCAGGCGGGTGAAGGCGTCGAGCGCGCCGAACGGTTCGTCCATCAGCAGCAGATCGGGTTCGCTCACCAGCGCGCGGGCGAGACCGGCGCGCTGCTTCATGCCGCCGGAGAGCTGGCGCGGGTAGTAGCCGGCGTATTCGGTGAGCCCCACGAGCGCGAGCTTCTCCGCCACCTTCGCCTGAACCGTGCGGCGGTCGAGGTCGGCGCCGGTCTCGTTCAGCCCCATCACCACGTTGTCGCGCAAAGTGCGCCACGGCATCAGCGCCGCGTCCTGGAACACGAACCCGAGCCGCTTCGGCACGCCCCGCACCACAGCGCCGTCCACCGTGATGGAGCCCGAGCTGTACGGAGCGAGCCCGGCGATCATCCTGATCAGCGTCGTCTTCCCGCAGCCGGACGCGCCGACCAGGCTGACGAACTCACCGGAGGCGATTTGGAGGTTGACGTTGCGCAAGGTCACGTTCGCCGAGCCGCGGCGGCGCGAGTAGCGCTTGCCCACCCGGGACACGACGACGGTCGCGCCCGTTGTCGCGTGCGTCATTTCTGCCCGCTCCCCTTCGCTTTCCGGGCGTAGGACGCGTCGGCCCACTGGGTCACCGGCGCCGTCGCCTTGAGCGCGCCCGCCTGGAGGTACAGCTTCTGCTGCTGGTCCAGCAGGCCGGGGTCGAGGATGGTGCCGACGGGATAGGCGTTGGCCTGGCGCAGCATCGTGAACAGCTGCGCGGTCTGCGCTCGGTCGGCCGCCGGCTGGATCTGCAGCGCCTCGTTCACCACCGCGTCGGTGTTCGCGGGGTCGTTGAACCACACGTAGGAGTCGAGCAGCGCCTTGTTGAACGCGACGGCGAGCGGCTCGTTCTTCGCCAGCCAGCCGGGCGTGGCGAAGACGTTGTCGTCGTAGAGGTTCGGCGCTTCCTTGGTGAGGTCCATGACCGTCTTGAACCCCTTGGGCTCGAGCTGCAGCTGGGCCGCGTGGCTCAGCATCGTCACGTCGACGCGCCCGGCCACCAGCGCGGGCAGCCGCGAGCTCTGCCCGCCGACGGCGATGATGCTCACGTCCTTCGGCGTCAGTCCTGCCTTCTGCACGAGCAGCAGCGCCTGTGCGTAGTTGACCCCCGTGGTGTCCTGCACGCCGATCTTCTTCCCCCGCAGATCGGCGAGACCGGCGATGTCCTTCGACAGGAACACGTAGTCCTGGCGGGGCTGCGCGAGCGCGAAGTCCTTGAGCTGCACACCGGCCTCGACCGCGCTCACCCCACCGGTGACCGCTTCGGAGTAGGCGTCGATGTCCCCGGTCTTGAGCTGGGTGATGGCGATGTTCGGGCTGCTGTCGTTCCACTTCACGGACGCGTCGACGCCCTGCTTCTTCAGCTCGTTCACCGCGTGGACTTCGACGACCTTGTTGGCGTTGGCCGTGCTCTGCAGCATCAGCGTGAAGCGAGAGCCGGACAGCCCGCCGCTGCTGCTGCCGGCCGGCGAGGAACCGTGACCGGCGCAGCCGGCGGCGGCGAGCGCGACGGCACAGGTGGCGAGCATTGCGGCGCGCAGGCGCCGCGGTGGGCGCGAGAAGGCGATCGGCACGTCAAACTCCTTGGGGGAAAGGGGAACTGGGGATGTCGCGGGCTCAGCCGCGACCGAGGTCCTCGCCCTGGGTCCACGAGAACAGCACGCGGCGCACGATCTCCAGCACCGCCGCGGCGATCACGCCGACGAGCGAAGCCGTGAACACACCGGCGAGCAGGTAAGCGGTCTTGAACGCGTTGCCGTAGTCGGTGACCAGTCCCCCGAGCCCGGTCACGCTGATCTCCATCTGCGCGATCACCATGCCGATGAGCGCTTTGCCCAGCGCGATCCGCAGCCCGGCGAAGATGCTCGGCACGGCGTTCGGCAGCGCCACCTTCGACACGGTCTGCCAGCGGTTGAACTTGTAGACGCGCGTGACGTCGATGAGCATCCGCGGGGTCTCCTTGACCCCGCTCGCGGTGTTGATGATGATCGACCAGACCGCCAGCATGAACGTGACGGCGACACGGGCTTCGAACGCGACCCCGAACCAGATCACCACCAGCGGGACGAGCGCGATCAGCGGCGTGGCCTGGAAGAAGTTGACGTACGGGTTGAGGACCCGCTCGACCACGGGGCTGCGGCCCATCACGACGCCGACGGCGATCCCGACCACCACGGCCAGTCCGTAGCCCACGGCGAGGTCGCCCATCGCCGTGCCGAACGCCGGCCCGAGCTGCCCGCCGACGACCAGCTCCCAGAACGCCTTGAGCACGTTGACCGGAGTGGCCAGCAGGATCGGGTCGATCTGGTTGCCGACGATCTGCCAGAGCACGAGGAAGACGACCACGGACACGATCGGCAGGCCCCGCGTGAGCAGGCGCCGGCGCCGGTCGTGGGCCTCCACTTCGGATTCGTCCCACTCGTCGTCGTCCTGCGCAGCGAGGTCCGGTGGGGATTCGTTCGTCACCCGAGATGCCATCAGCTACCCCTGTCTTTCGAGGGTGGTGTGTGTGCTGAGGTGCGTGAGGCAACCATGATGGATACTGAATCCACTTGAGTCAAGGTACGTATGCAACGGCCCTGTGACGTTCGCGCGGCGGAATTCGGCGGGTGGTTAACCCGCCGACGCGGATAAAGATCTTGTCTGGCAAAGGTTTTCGGAGGGCCGCAGGAAGTGTTCGCCCGACGATTCGGCAACCGGATACAGGCGGCCGCTCCGGCGTTCACCTGCACGAAAGTGCTCCTCCTCGACGGCTCGAAATGATCGAGAACAGCGGCGGATGCGACTGGTATAGACGAAGTAATCCTTGCTGTCGAAGGATGTTCACCCTTGCTGCCCGCCGTCGCACCGGCTTACAGTGATTGAATCCAGAATCCACTAACGGGAGCCTTGATGACTCGCATCGAGTTCGGTGTCCGCGTTCCCAACTCCGGCCCCCTGGCGAGCGTGGCCAACGTGGTCCGCGTCGCCCAGGCCGCAGAGCAGCTCAGCTTCGATTCGGTGTGGGTGCACGACCACGTGGTGTGGAGCTCCGAGATGCACCGCCACCACATCTCGTCGGGTTCGGCCGAGGCCCTCGCCGACGACCAGACCGCGGACTTCTACGAGTCCCTCACCACCCTGGCCTACCTGGCCGCGAAGACGACCGACGTGAAGCTCGGCGTGGCCTGCCTGGTCATGCCGACGCGCAACCCGATCTACGCCGCCAAGCAGACGGCCACCCTCGACCACCTCACCGGCGGCCGGCTCATCGTCGGTGTGGGCCTCGGCTCGAAGGCGACCGAGTCGTCCAGCGAGTTCGACGTGTTCCAGGTTCCCTTCTCCGACCGGGGAAAGCTCACCGACGAGTACATCGAGGTCATGAAGACGATCTGGACCGAGCCGCTCGCTTCCTACACCGGCCGGACGATCAAGTTCACCGACGCCGAGGTCTTCCCGAAACCGCGGCAGTCGCCGCACCCGCCGGTGTGGGTCGGCGGCTGGACCGACCGCGCGGCCGCGCGCACCGGACGGCTCGGCGACGGCTGGATCCCCGGCTGGCTCTCACCGGCCGAGATGGCACGGGGCCGCGACGTCGTGCGGCGCACCGCGGACGAGGCCGGCCGCGACGGGGAAAAGATCGTGATCGCCGTCGAGAAGCTGGCGACGATCGCCGAGGACCGTGAGGTCGCGCTGACCCGCGCGCTGCCCACGGTCCGCCAGAGCAGCATGACCTACGAACGCGACGTCGACGACATGCAGTTCGCGCTCGACCGGCACATCTTCGGTTCGGTGGACGACGTCCGGCACCGGGTCGCCGAGTTCGTCGACGCCGGGGTCGCGCACTTCGAGCTCAAGCTGCTCTACGCCTCGCTGGACGAGCTGATCGAGCAGATGACCCTGTGGTCCACGCACGTGCTGCCCGAGTTCCGGTGACCGAATTCCCGTGCCGCAGGACGTTTCCCGCCCGCAAGACACCGCCGACCCGAGAGGTGTGAGCCGTGCCCACGACTTCCTTCGCGCGTGAGTTCACCGTGCCCGCGGACCCGCCGGCGTGCTGGCGCGTCCTGACCGACGTCGCGCGGCTGGCCGGCTGGGTCGGCATCCTCGACGACGTCAAGGAACTCAGCCCGCTCGAAAGCTACCAGGCGGTGCTGATGGACCGGCTCGGCCCGTTCCGGCTGCGTGCCGACCTCGACGTGGCCGTGAGCGAGGTCGAGGAACCCCGCCGGATCCGGGTGCGGGCCGCGGGTGAGGACCGGCAGGTCTCGTCGCGGCTCGGCATCGACGCGACGCTGCAGCTGGTCACCGGCGACGACGGCGCCACGACGGTGAGCGTGACGGGCACCTACGAAGTGGTGGGCAAGGTGGCGACGCTGGGCTCGGGCATGATCCGGCAGAAGGCGGCGAAGATCCTTGACGAGTTCACCGGGCACGCCGTCGCCGAGCTGGGCGGGCGCTGATGCTGCCGCCCTTCGAGCTGGAGCGGCCGGACACGGTCGCCGATGTGGTGGCCCTGCTCGGCGAGGACGCGGTGCCGTACTGCGGCGGCACGGAACTGCTGCTGGCCATGAAGATGGGGCTCCTGCGCCCCGCGGTCCTGGTGGACGTGAAGCGGGTAGCCACGCTGCGGGGTGTGCGCCGCGAAGCCGGCCGGCTGGTCATCGGCGCGAGCACCACCCACGCCGAGGTCGCCGCGGACCCACTGGTGACGGCCGAGGTGCCGCTGCTCGCCACGGTCGCCCACCACGTGGGCAACGCCCGCGTGCGGGCACAGGGCTCGATCGGCGGCAACTTGTGCTTCGCCGAGCCGAAGTCCGACGTGACCACAGTCCTGGCGGCGCTCGACGCGACCGTGACCCTGGTGTCCCCGCGCGGCCCGCGGTCCGTGGCGGTGGCCGGGTTCCTGATCGGCGCCTACTGGGCCGACCGCGAGGCGGACGAGCTCCTCACCGAGGTCTCGATCCCGCTGCCCGCGCCGAAAGGCGCGTACCTGAAGCTGCAGACCGCGGAGCGCCCGACCGTCGGCGTGGCCGCGGTGCGCACCGCGACCGGCCTGCGGCTGGCCGTCGGCGCCGTCGGCGAGCGACCGGTGGTGGTGGACCACGACGGGCCCGGCGCGCCGGACTTCGACACGCTCGCCGAAGGCATCGAGATGATCCCCGACCTGGCCGGTTCCGTCCGCTACAAGCGGCACGTGACCGCCGTCTACGCCCGGCGCGCCGCGACCGCGTGCGAGGAGAGGACACGATGAACCCACGAGCACGTGAGCTGAAGGCCGTCGTGAACGGGTCTGCGGTGGTCCGCCGCGTCGACAACCGCACCACGCTTGCCGAGCTGCTGCGGGAGGAGCTCGGCCTGACGGGTACCAAGGTGAGTTGCGAACTGCAGGTGTGCGGGGTCTGCACCGTGCTGGTGGACGGGACGCCCGTGAGCTCCTGCACCTACCTGGCCGCCGACGCCGACGGCAAGCACGTGCAAACCGTGGAGGGTCTCGCCGGCCCCGACGGGCTGCATCCGCTGCAGACCGCGTTCGTCGAGAACTTCGCGCTGCAGTGCGGGTTCTGCACGCCTGGCTTCCTGCTGATGGCGAAGGCGCTGCTGGACACAAACCCGAACCCGACGGAGGAGGAGGTGGTGCACCACCTCGAAGGCAACATCTGCCGGTGCACCGGTTACCGGCCCATTGTGGACGCGGTGTTGTCGGTGGCCGCGGGCGAAAGGGGCGAGTGATGAGCGACCACCGCGTCGTCGGCTCGTCGGTCAAGCGCCGGGACCTCTACGAGAAGGTGACGGGTGCCGCGGTCTACACCGTGGACGTCGTCTCGCCCGGCACACTGCACGCGAAGGTCGTGCGTTCGGACCGCGCGCACGCGCTGATCGACGCCGTCGACCGGGAGGCGGCGCTCGCCAGTCCCGGCGTCGCCGCGGTCGTCGTGGCCGAGGACCTGGCGGGCCTGTTCGCACGGTTCGGGCACATCGTGGCCGACCACTGCGTCCTCGCCACCGGGAAAGCGCGCTACTACGGCGAGCCGGTCGCCCTCGTGCTCGGCGAAACGCCGGCCGCCGCGGCCGACGGTGCCGAGCTCGTGAAGGTGTCCTACACCGAGCTGCCCGCCGTGCTGTCCGCGGCCGAGGCGCTCGCCGACGGCGCGCCGCTGGTGCACGAGCTGCGCCCGCCGTCGACCCCCGACGAATCGTTCGCCGCCATGGCCGCCGGCGCCGGCGAGACCGGTGAAGGCACACCGGCCACGGACAACGTCGCGCACGAGGCCTCGCTGGAGTGGGGAGACGTGACCGCCGCGCAGGAGCAGGCGAGCGTCGTCGTGGCGAGTACCGCGCGGTTCCCGATGCTCTACGCGTACGCCATGGAGCCGTACAACGCCGTGGCCTCGTTCGAGAACGGGCGGCTGCACGTGACGAGCTCGGCGCAGCACCCGTTCATGGTGCGCGCGGACCTCGCGCGGATCTTCGGCCTGCCCCTGACGAAGGTGACTGTGACGGCGCCCTACCTCGGCGGAGGCTACGGCTCGAAGTCCTACACCAAGGTGGAACCGCTCGCGGCCGTCGGCTCGTGGCTCACCGGCCGTCCGGTGAAGGTCGTGCTCGACGTCGAAGGCGCCATCTACACCACCCGCGCCGATTCGGCCGAGGTGAGCGTGCGCAGCGGGTTCACCGCCGACGGCACGCTCGTCTTTCGCGAGTTCGACATCGTGCTCGACTCCGGCGCGTACGCCGACAACAGCCCGCTCGTGCTCGCCAAGGCCGTCAACCGCTGCTTCGGGCCGTACCGCGTGCCGAACCTCCGGGTGCGCGGACGGTCGCTGTACACGAACATCTCCCCCGCGTCGTCCTACCGCGGTTTCGGCACGCCGCAGGGCGCGTTCGCGGGTGAGCTGAACCTGGACCGCGCCGCCGCTGAACTGGGCATCGACCCGTTCGCGCTGCGGCGGCGCAACCTCGCCAAGCCGGGTGAGGAGATCGTGCGCGGCAAACGCGGCGTGGACGCCGACCTGATCGCGGACCTGGCGATGCTCGAAACGTCGCTGCGCGAAGGCGAACGCGCCGAATCCGGCTACGGCGTCGGGGTGGGCTGCACCGCCTCGGACGCCGGGGCGTTCCCCGTGTCGACGGCGCAGGTCCGGATCCAGACCGACGGTTCGGTCGTGGTGGCGTCGGGCTCCACCGAAATGGGCCAGGGCAGCCGATCGGCGCTCGCGCAGATCGCGGCGGAGGAGCTGGGTGTCGAGCTCGGCGTGGTCGAGGTGATCCAGGCGGGCTCCGCCGGTCCGTACGAGCGCACGACCGGGGCGAGCCGCACGACGACGCTCGCGGGCATCGCCGTGCAGCGGGCCTGCGCCGACGCGCTCGGCAAGCTGCGCGACATGGCGGCCGAGGTCACCGGCACGAACCCGGGCGACTGGTCCGCCGCCGACGGCACGATGCGGTCGCTGGACCAGACCACGCTCGGCTACGGCGAGATCATCAGCCGCTGGTTCGGCGCGAACGCCGGTGAGGTGACGGGTGTCGGCCTCGTCCGACGGGAGGGCGCGACCGCCGAGATGCCGCCGTTCTGGGAGATCGGCATGGTCGGGGTGGGCGTGTCGGTGGATCCCGACACCGGCGTGGTCACGGTGGAGCAGCTGGCCACGATCGCCGACGTCGGCTTCGCGATCAATCCCCAGGCTGTTGAAGGACAGGACCTCGGTGCCGCCACGCAGGGGCTCGGCGGCGCGCTGTACGAGGAACTCGTCTACGACGGGCCACAGCTGCTCAACCCGAACATCGTCGAGTACCGGGTGCCGCGGATCGGCGACATGCCGCGGCGGATCGACACCATGCTCGCCGAACGCCACGACGGGATCGGGCCCTACGGCGCCAAAGGTGCCGGCGAGGGCGCGCTGAACCCGATGGGCAGTGCCGTGGCGTCGGCGGTGGCCCGCGCCGTCGGCCGCTGGCCGGACCGGCTCCCGCTGACGCCGGAACGCGTGTGGCGGCTGATGAACGATCTCCCGGAGATCGACGACGACTGAGCGCAAAACGCCTGCGGTACGCTGAATCGGATCAGGAAAGGGCAGCCGGACGAAGGGGTGGAACCGCCAGATGCCCCCGAAGAAGGGCCGCAACCTCAGCGCCGACCACCGGGTGACCGCGGTGGTGCAGCAGCTTTCGGGCGGCTACCGCACGGTCGGGCAGATGGTCTACCAGGTCATCAAGGAACTGATCCTCACCGGCGCGTTCGCGCCCGGCGAGCGGATCCGCCAGGAGTCGATCGCGTCCGCGATCGGGGTTTCCCGGGTGCCGGTGCGCAGTGCCCTGCTGCAACTGGAGACCGAGGGGTTCGTGACCTTCCACCCGTACCAGGGTGCACGGGTCCGCAGCCTGGACAACGCGCAGATCGACGAGATCTACCGGCTGCGCGCGCTGCTGGAGACCTACGCGCTGCGCCTGTCGATGCCCCGGATGGACGGCGAGCGCATCACCTCGCTGCGCGCGCTCGCCGAGCAGCTCGACGCCGAACCCGAAGGCGCCGAGTTCCTCGACCTGCGTGTGCGGTTCTACCGCGGCCTCTACGACGCCGAACGCAACCCGATGCTGGTGCAGATGATCGAACAGCTGCGCAGCACGGTCGGGCGCTACCTGCTCAGCTTCCGCTTCAGCCACCGCCCGGCGAGCAAACACGCCGAACTCATCGACCGCGTCGCCGACGGCGACCTGCCGGGCGCGGAAGCCTGGATCGCCGCACACCTCGACGGCGTCCGCGAAGGCATCGAAGCCTTCGGCGCCGCCAGCGACAATTCCGGTGATGAGTCATCGCCGGAAACGGCCTGACTCCACCGCCGGCAATCGGCGCCTCGGCGGCCCGCGCTCGCAGCACGCACGCGACCGACCACTGTGGACTCCCACCGTGCTGGTGCCGTGCCGTCCGCGCACCGGTTTCCCCGCGGCGGCGGCAAACTTCACCCGGCGCACGACCCCACTCGACCGGCTCCTGCTCGCCGCTTCGGCCTGAAGTTCCTCGATCAGCCGCGCGGCCTGCTTCCGCCCGCCGACACCCACAGAGGACACCCACGCCGACCCAGCACCGTTTTCGACGTGCACCAGCGAACTCCCCCGCCGCACGGCACCCGACCGGCCCTGCCGGCCCAGTCTGAGGTTTCCCCGGCCGGCCGAGCCGGCAACTCCCCGCCCACCGGACCACGCAGGACACCCGCGCCAAACCACGCCGCCCGTCAGCGGGTTCAGCCTGCGGTGGCAGGCCACCCCCGCCGCACATGCCGCCGATCGCCCCGGGGCGGTCGCCTTCTTCCGCCCACCGCACCAACGACACCCACCCCAAACCACGCCGTACGTGACCGCGTTCAGCCCGCGGCGGTGAACCACACCCGCCGCACGACCTTCGGCCGGCCGGCCGCGCCCACGGCGGCTCGCGGAAGTTCGCCGATCAGTCGAGCCGCCTTCTTCCGCCCACCGGACCACCAACGACGCCCGCGGCGAGCCGCCGCGCAGCACCTATTCCGCCACGCGGCGGCAAACCACCTCCGCTGCACGACACGCACTCGACCTGCCCTGCTCGCACCCCGACGTGAAGTTCCTCGACCAATCGCCGCCTGGATTCCGCCTACCGGACCACCAAGAACCCGGCGTCAAGCCACGCCGCTCACCACCGCGTTCGGCCCGTGGCGGCGAACCACGGCCGCCGCACATCATGCGGCTGATCGGCCCTGCCCGTCCCCGGCCCACTGAAGTACCCCGATCAGCTTGGTTCCGCCCGCCGAACCACCAAGGGCACTGATGCCGAGCGCCACCGGGTTCACCACGTGGCGGCGAACTTCCCGCCGCGCGGTGCCCACCCGAGCGGCTCCGCCCGCCGCCCCGACCTGAAAGTCCTCGATCAGCCGCGCCGCCTGCTTCGACCGGCCGAACCAAATCACCGAGAACTCCAGCGCCAAGCCAAGCCGCGGGTACCGGTTCCGCTTCGAGCCGCACCTGCCACCGCACGACACCGGCTGACCGGCGCCGCCCGCCGTGGCGCCGAAGAAGCCCGACCAGCCGAGTCACCTGGCTTCCGCCCACCCGACCGCCGAGGCACCAGCCAGGCCGACACCGGTTTCGACACCGCGCCAGCGCACCTCCCACCTCAAGGCGCCCGTCGCACTGCGCCACTGGCCGCCCCGACCCGAAGCGGCCCGAATGAGTCGTGGCGGCTACTTGCGCGGGCCGCCCGCGGGGTGGGGCAGGCCGAGGTGGTCGCGGAGCGTGGAGCCGGTGTATTCGGTGCGGAAGCGGCCCTTGCGCTGCAGCACGGGGATCACGTGGTCGACGAAGGTGGTGAGCTCATACGGCAGCGTGGAGCCCATGATGGTGAAGCCGTCGACGGCGCCGGCGTCCTGCCAGGTGAGGATGTGGTCGGCGAGCTGGTCGGGGGTGCCGACGAAGTGGTACTGGCCGGCGCCGCTCTTGAGGCCCTCGGTGATGTCGCGCAGGGAGGCCTGCGGGCGGGCCCGGGAGGCGGCGTAGAGCTGCTCCGCGCGGCTCGACGGCGCGGCGCGGCCGGTCCACAGCTCGGCGGGGAGCGGGGCGTCCGGGTCGAAACCGTCGGGGTCGAGGCCGGCCGTGTACAGGATGTTCTGCCAGCGGAAGTCCGGGCTGGCCAGGTCTTCGAGGCGCCGCGCCTTCGCCTGCGCTTCGGCCTCGGTGCCGCCGAGGGTGACCATCAGCGCCGGCAGCACGAGGACATGGGCGGGGTCGCGCCCGGCGGCCGCGGCCTGCGTGTGCAGGTCGGTGCGGAACGCGACGGCGGCTTCCAGCGACGGCGGGCCGGAGAACACCAGCTCGGCGTAGCGCGCGGCGAGCCCGATCCCGGCCGGCGACTGTCCCGCCTGGACCAGCACGGGCCACCCTTGCGGTGAGCGCGGGAAGGGCAGGATCCCCTCGACGTCGTAGAACTCGCCGTGGAAGCGCGGCGCGTGGAGCTTGCCGCGCTCGGCCCACACGCCGCGCTCGCGGTCGCCGACGACGGCATCGTCTTCCCAGCTGTCCCACGCCCGCGTGACGACGTCGACGAACTCGTGGGCGCGCGCGTACCGGTCGGCGTGATCGGGGTGGGCCGCCTCGCCGTAGTTCGCCGCGGCCAGCGGCGTGACCGTGGTGACGATGTTCCAGCCGGCCCGGCCGCCGCTGAGGTGATCGAGTGTCGCCCACCGGCGCGCGAGCTCCCACGGCTTGTTGTACGTGGTGGACCCCGTGCCGATCAGTCCGATGTGGCTGGTCACCCCGGCGAGCGCCGACAGCACCGAGATCGGGTCGAATTGCGTCTGCGGCAGGTACGTGGTGCGGTACTCCGCGATCGCGATGTTGTCGGCCAGGAACACGGTGTCCATCAGCCCGCGCTCGGCCGTGCGCGCGATGTCCGCGTAGTACGGCAACCCGAGCACTCCGCGCACGTCGTCCTCGACGACCCGCCACGCCGATTCGTGGTACCCGTTGGGCCACACGAACGCGTTGAAGTGCAGCTCTCCCGCAGTCATGGCATCCGCCCCTCTCACGCCAGTGTTTTCCCGAGAACGCTCCGCGGCCAGTCCGCCGCCGCGCCGACCTCGCCGCACACACCGCGTCAGCGAAGCCGGCGAGGTCGGTTCGGTCAGGCGGAGCGAGCCCGGCGGCTCAGGCCAGCCCCTGCTGCTGCAGCCAGTCCTTCGCGACATCGGCGGCCGGGTCGCCGTCGGCGTCCACACGGGAGTTCAGCGCGCGCAGGTTGTCCGTGTTCAGCTTCGCGCTCACGGCGTTGACGACGTTCGCGAAGTCCGCGCCGCGCTCGTCGAGCACCTTCTGGCTCACGGCCGGCACCACGTTCTCCGTGGGCTCGATGCCGAGATCGTCCTGCAGCACCACGTACTTCGAGTCGCCGGCGACGGGGCTGACCGAGTCGACCGGGATCACGGTCGCGCCGCCGGAGTCGAGCTGCTGTACGCGCGGCCCGATCTCCTGCACGGTCTTGAACGTCGCGTTCGTCAGCTTGTAGACGTCGGTGAAACCCTTGAAGCACGGCAGCCGGGTCTCGCACTCCGGTCCGCCCGCCATGACCACTTTGTCCAGCTTCTTCAGGTCGCTGATCTTCGTGAGCCCCTTCGCCTTCGCGAGGTCGGCCTTCACGACGTACACGTCCTTGTCCTCGGCCGGCGAGTAGTTCAGCAGGCCGATGCCCTCCGGCTTGAACAGCTGCGCCAGCTGCGCGTGCTCCCCGGCGGCGTCCTTCACCGCGTCCTTGCCGAAGCCGGTCGCGATCGCCGCGCCCTGGTACTCCGGCACGAACTGCAGCTCACCCTTTTTCAGCGACGGGTAGATCAGCTCGCGCGAGCCCAGGTTCAGCTTGCGCGTGACCGGGTAGCCCTTCGCCTCCAGCGCACCGGCGTAGATCTCCGCCAGGACCTGGCTGTCGGTGAAGTTGAACGACGCCACGACGATCGGCGCGCCACCCTTGCTCTGCGCAGCCGGTTGATCACCGCCCCCGCACGCCGCCAAACCCAGCGCGGCCACCGCCACCGCCGCGGCCACTCGGATGTTCCGGCTCCAGCTCACGTCCCCACACTCCTCACCGAGATCTACCGGGTGGCACCCTAACCGGGAACACCGACAAAAACCCAGATGGCGAGAATCACCGGCCTCCGGGAATCCCCTGGCGCCCGCGCAGGTTGCATTGAGGCAGAGGTCCGGCCGACCTGCTCGCCGGCCCTGCGCCTCGTCGGCCACGTTCACCGGCGGCGCGTCTCGCCGGGCAACCGGTGCCCGGGCGCGGGGTACTCCCCGATGCGATGACCGGCCACGCGAGGTGAGGGTGGCTGCGACGACCGGATCGCCGGCCGAGGAGGGCCCAGCAGGTGGTGTCCTGGACCCGAGTGAGCCACGCTGATGTCGTGCGCGCGCTGGTGGAGTACGACCGGCTCGGCCCGAACGGCTTCTTCGCCGCGCACGGGTTCGGGGCGTCGCGGGCCTACGAGTTCGTGTGGCGCGACCGCCGCTACCCGCACAACGCCGTGCCGGGCACCGCATACGAGTTCGCGACCGGCGAGCGCCTGGCCCCCGCCGACTTCGAAGGCGGCCGGTCCGGGGCGGTGAAGGTGCTCGAAAAGCTGGGGTTCAGCGTCGTACCGCGGGCGGCGAAGCAGGAGCAGCCGCAACAGCCGACCCGCGCCACCGCAATCCCGTGAGCCGCCGTAACTCTTCGTTGATGGCGACCGTCGCGGAACTTGCCTAGGGTTCGGGTCAGCGCCGCCACGAGCGCGCCCGCGCCGGGTGGATCTCGGCCTGGCCACGAGGGAGAAGACGTGAGCCTCCGCTTCGACGGACTGCGCGCCGTGTTCTTCAACGGCACCTTGAAGCGCTCCCCGGAACCGAGCAACACCGAAGGTCTCATCCGCGTCAGTGCCGGCCTCATGGCCCGCGAGGGCGTCGAGGTCGAGGTGATCCGGACGATCGACCACGACATCGCCGTCGGCGTGTACCCGGACATGACGGACCACGGCTGGGACAGCGACGAGTGGCCCGCCCTGTACGAGAAGGTGCTCGCCGCCGACATCCTCGTCCTGTGTGGACCGATCTGGCTCGGCGACAACTCGTCGGAGACGAAGAAGGTCATCGAGCGGCTGTACGCCTGCTCGCACCTGCTCAACGACGCCGGCCAGTACGCCTACTACGGCCGGGTGGGCGGGTGTCTGATCACCGGCAACGAGGACGGCGTGAAGCACTGCGCGATGAACGTGCTCTACAGCCTCCAGCACCTCGGCTACACGATTCCGCCGCAGGCCGACGCCGGGTGGCTCGGCGAGATCGGGCCGGGACCGTCCTACCTGGACGCGGGCTCCGGCGGACCCGAGAACGACTTCACGAACCGCAACACGACCTTCATGACGTGGAACCTGATGCACCTCGCGAAGCTGCTCAAGGACGCCGGCGGCGTTCCCGCGCACGGCAACCAACGGGCCGCCTGGGACGAAGGCGAGCGGTTCGACTTCGCCAACCCCAACCCCGAGTACCGGTGACAGGCCCGCGATGACGACCGTCGCCACGATGCTGGTGAAGAGCCTGGCCGACCACGGCGTGTCCGCGATGTGGGGTGTGGTCGGCGACGCCCTCAACCCGATCACCGACACGTGCGCCGCGAACCGCGCCTGCGGTGGATCGGGGTCCGGCACGAGGAAGCCGGGGCATTCGCCGC
Source organism: Amycolatopsis sp. FDAARGOS 1241 (assembly GCF_016889705.1). Lineage (NCBI taxonomy): Bacteria > Bacillati > Actinomycetota > Actinomycetes > Pseudonocardiales > Pseudonocardiaceae > Amycolatopsis > Amycolatopsis sp. FDAARGOS 1241. The sequence goes on along the minus strand of NZ_CP069526.1, from coordinate 2,608,116 downwards.
CCTCGCCCAGGCGCAGCTGACGAGCCGGATCGGGGTGTGCCTGGGCACGGTCGGCCCCGGGTCGATGCACCTGCTCAACGGGCTCTACGACGCCAAGAAATCCCACGCGCCCGTCCTCGCGATCTGCGGTCAGGTGCCCAGCGTCGAACTCGGCAGCGACTACTCCCAGGAAGTCGACAACGACGCCGCTTTCCGCGACGTCGCCGTGTTCTCCCGGACCGTCACCACCCCCGCGCAGCTGCCGTACCTGCTGGAACTGGCCGTCAACACGGCCTACGCGCGCGGCGGTGTCGCGGTGCTCACGGTGCCGGGTGACGTCGGAGGACGCGACCTCCCGCACGGGACCCGCGAGCCGCGGTTCGTGACCCAGCGCCCGCGGGTGGTCCCGCCGGCTCCGGTGCTGGCGGAGGTCTCCGACGTGCTCAATGACGCCGCGACCGTGACCATGCTCGTCGGAGCGGGTGCCCGCGACGCCCGCGGCGAGGTGCTCGCCACGGCCGAAGCCCTGGGGGCGCCGGTGGTGCTGACCCTCAAGGGCAAGGAAGGGCTCGAAGACGGCAACCCGTACCAAGTCGGGCAGACCGGCCTGCTCGGCAACCCCGCGGCCCGGCACGCGCTCGACCACGGCGACGTCCTGCTGATGGTGGGCACGGACTTCCCGTACCGCGAGTGGTACCCGAAGGACAAGGTCGTGGTGCAGATCGACGCCGACGGCGAGCACATCGGCCGGCGCGTCCACGCGGACCACGGCCTCGTCGGCGACGCGCGGGCGACGCTGTCGGCCCTCTTGCCGCGGCTGGATCCCAAACCGGCTCGCGACCACCTCACGGCGGCGACGGCCAAGTACGCGGCGTGGCGCGATCGGCAGCGCCGCCTCGCGGACCCCGCCGGAGAGGTTCACCACGACGAGTTCCTGGTGACCGGCGCGCAATGCGTCCGCACCGAGGCCGAGGCGGTCCGCGGCGCCCTGGGCGAGGTTCTGCAGGAACACGTCCGCGTTCGCGACGAGGCGCGATCGACTCCTTGCCGCGGTTGAGCCACACGAAGTGCGCGACCGTGCCGTGGACGACGTGGTCGTAGCCGCGCGCGAAGTCGCCGCCCTCGATGCGCTCGACCTTGATCACGCGCGCGCCGAGGTCGGCGAGGTTGCGGGTGGCCAGCGGAGCGGCGACGGCCTGCTCGATGGCGACGGCGGTGACCCCGTCGAGCGGGCGCATCACGGCTGCTCCTCCTTCTCGGCCCGCACGAGCCCGCCGCCGAGGTTCCAGCGCTGGATTTCGCCGGTGCCTTCGTCGAGCCGCATCAGCCGCACGTCGCAGTGGCTGCGCTCGACCGGGGCCTCTTTCAGGGACCCGCTGCCGCCGTGCACCTGCCCGGCGAGGTCCGCGGCCTTGCCGGCCAGTTCGGTGCAGGACAGCTTCGCCGCCGACGGCGCCGTGTTCGGGACATCCGCGAGCACGTCGCCGGGGACGTCGAGATTGCCGGTGTACATGCCCATCACTATCGAGCCGCGATTGATCCCAGTCCACTCGGTGAGCCTGTTTTGCAGGCGCTGCTCGGCCCCGGCGAAACGGTGGCGGAGCCGAAGACCGAGCTGGTCCATCCACGGCACAGTGCGGGTTCGGCGCCGATCAGGACGGCCGTAGCGGACCGCTTTCGCGGCCGGCATGACAACCCGGCGCTCGAGCGACAGATTCGCTCGAGCACCGGATCGAAACCGTGGGTACGGCTCAGGAAGTGACGCCGGCTCCGGCGCCCGCCGGGGCGGGGAAACCGCCCACCGCCTGCTCGTAGGCGTGGGCGACGCGCAGGACGGTGGCGTCGTCGAAGCGCTTGCCGATGATCATCATCCCGGCGGGCAGGCCGTCCACGAGCCCGGCCGGGACACTGCAAGCGGGGTGCCCGGTCACGTCGAAGGGCGCCGTGTTGCCGATCATCGACAACGCCGTGTCCAGGTATTCGGCGAGGGAGATGCCGGGAGACGGCAACTCCCGCGCGACGTAGGGCAGCGTCGGCATCACGAGGACGTCGTACTCGGCCAGTGCCGCGTCGTAGGCAGCTCGCAGTTCGTAGGAGAGATTGCGCGCCATGGCGTAGTACTTCCCGCCGCCGAGTTCGAAGGTGTAGCGCCCCGAAAGGCCGACGAGTTGCACCGTCTTGGACAGTTCCCCGCCGCGTGCGATCCGGCCCTGGGCGTAGTGCGCGATGAGCTCGGGATCGTACTGGCCCCAGGTGCCCATTCCGTAGGCGTTGCCGTCGACCATCTGGTAGGCGGCGCCCTCGGTCGCGATCACGTTCCACACCGCCATGGCGTCGGTGTGCCACGGCACCGAGACCTCCTCCGCGGTCACCCCGGCCGACCGCAGCACCTCCACCGCGGCCCGGACCGAGTCGTCGACGCCGGCCAGCGACACCGGCGTGCCGAACCCTTCACGCACCACGCCGACGCGCAGGCCGGCCGGGCTCTCGCGCAGGGCGGCGAGGTAGTCGACCGGATCGAGGCCGGTCGGCTGACGGGAGTCGTACCCGTCGACGCCGGCCAGCACGCCCAGCATCAGCGCCGCGTCGCCCACCGTGCGCGTCATCGGGCCGAGGTGGTCGATGGTCTGCTCGATCGGGAAGGCGCCCGTGTAGGGCACCAGGCCGTAGGTCGGCTTGTGCCCCACGATCCCGGTGAACGACGCCGGGATCCGCACCGAGCCGCCCTGGTCGCCGCCCACCGCCAGGTCGACGTCACCGTTCGCCACCAACGCGGCGCTACCGCTCGAAGAGCCGCCCGCGTTGCGCGAACGATCCCACGGGTTGCGCACCGGCGAGGGCCACGACGTGAAACTGGCCCCGGAGAAGCACAGGTCTTCGCACGTCGACTTGCCGGTGATCGTGGCACCCGCCGCGAGCAACCGGCGGACGACCGTGGCATCGCGCCTCGGCACGAAACCGTCCATCGACGCCGATCCGTTGATCATGGGCACTCCGGCCACGGCGATGTTGTCCTTCACCGCGACCGTCCGGCCTGCCAGCGGGCCCTCGGTGGTCTCACTGATCTTGGTCCGCACCGACCAGGCGTTGAGCGGATTGTCCGCCGGCACCGACGACTCGCGTTCCGGCATCGCGGGCGCCGTCCTGGCGTGCAGCCGCTCGACTTCCTCCGATGCCACCAGTGTCGCCTGGACTGCCGGGATGAATTCGTCGATCTCGGCCTCGGTCAAGCCGAATCCGTAGTGCTGGGACAGAGCGGCGAGCCTGGCCGCGTCGGGCACGGGAATAGCCATGATCGCTCCCTTCGGGTGGGCGAGTGCGTCGAACCTAGGGAGGACCGGCCGGCACGTCAACGCGGGGCGATCCATTCGGCGGAACGCCCCCTGCGGTCAGGACCGGGGTCCCGGCGGCGTCACCAGTCCGACGAACGCCCGTGCGGCCGGTACGGGGTTGAAGTCGCTCCAGGCCAAGTACTCGATCCGGGTGGGACCGTCGGTCACGGGAATGGCGCGGCGTGCGTCGCCGGGACGGCGGCCGGCGAAAGCAGGGTGATCACCAAGTTGTGCCTGACGAGGCCGAGCATGAGTTCGATGCTCATTGCCTCGAACACGACCTTGCGGTGACCGCCCGCGGCCTCGAATGCGCGGTCGGAGGGTGCGCGTCCGGGCGTTCCGGCCGGGAAGTCGACGAAGGTCTCGTCGGCCAGGTTCACGAGCCGCAGCTGGAGCGCGCGGCGAGGGGGTGGTCGGCGGAGACGACGGCGACGAGCCGTTCGCGTGCCAGCTCGCGGGTGGTGACTCCCTTGAGCGACGTGGCTTCGGGGAGTCCGAGCACGGCGACGTCGATGCTGCCGTCGGTAATGGCGGCGATGAACTCGTCGCTGCCCCCGCCGCGGAGCCCGATCTGCACGGCGGGGTGAGTCCGGTGGAATTCGCCCAGCGCGGCGGGGATGTCGATGGCCGTGACGGTGGGGATCATGCCGATGGTCAGGGTGCCGCGGACCTCCCCCGTCGCCGCGGCCGCGTCCGCGACTGGGCGTTCCGCCGCTTCCAGGCTCGTCCGTGCGGCCGAGAGGAACGCCCCGCCTGCGGTGGTCAGCTCGACGCGACGGCTGGTGCGGGCGAACAGGGTGACACCCAGTTCGGTCTCGAGTGCCTTGATCTGATGGCTGAGGGCGGATTGGACGACGAAGCAGCGGTCGGCGGCGCGGGTGAAGCTGCGCTCCTCGGCCACCGCCACGACGTAGCGCATCTGTTGCAGGTCGTTCCGATCAATGATGACTGTTCATCCTTCGAGGCAAAACCATGTGTTCGACTCATCAATGCTTCCGCCTGACGATGGCTGGGTGAGCACTACCACCACTCCCGCGCCCGAGGCTGCGACGGCCTCGCGAGTCGGGTGGACCACGCTGACGGCGATCGCGCCCGCCGTCGGGGGCACGACCTACTTCGTGACCACCCACCTGCTGCCGCCAGGGCACCCCTTGTTCGCAGCGCTGATGCGGTCGTTGCCCGCCGGGGTGATCGCCCTTCTGCTGGCACGCCGCCTGCCGAGCGGTTCGTGGTGGTCGAAGAGCGCGGTGCTGGGAGTGCTGAACACGGGGGCGTTCTTCCCGCTGCTGTTCCTCGCCGCCCAGCACCTGCCCGGCGGCGTCGCGGCGACCCTGGGCGCGGCTCAGCCGATCGTGGTCGCTTTCCTCGCCGTCGCGATCCTCCACGAACGGCTCTCGCCGTGGCGAGTGGCGTGGGGCGTCGTCGGCGTGCTCGGCGTCGCGCTGGTCGTGCTCGGTCCCGACGCGGGCCTCGACCCCCTCGGTGTTCTCGCCGGCCTGGGCGGGGCGGCGTCGATGGCCACCGGTGTCGTTCTCACGAAACGCTGGGGGCGCCCCGAAGGCGTCAGCGCGTTCGGCTTGGCGGGCCGGCAGCTCACCACCGCCGGCCTCGTGCTCCTCGTCCCGGCGCTGGCCATCGACGGCGTCCCCGAGGGCATCGACGGGCAGGCCGTGGCCGGATACCTGTGGCTCGGCCTGATCGGCGGGCTGCTGACCTACGGGTTCTGGTTCGCCGGCATCCGTCGCCTGCCCGTCACCGGCACCGCACTGCTCGGGCTGTTGTCGCCGCTCGTCGCGGCGATTCTCGGTGCCGCCATCGCCGGAGAGGCGCTCACGCTCGTCCGACTCGCCGGCTTCGCCTTCGCGCTCACCGCGATGGTCGCCGGCCAGCTGGCCTCGAAGAAGAAGAAAAACACCCTGTCATGAGAATCGCCGTCTTCGGCGCGACCGGCATCGCCGGCAGCGCCATCGTGACGGAGGCCCTCACCCGCGGACACGTCGTCACCGCGCTCTCCCGGCGCCCGCAGGCCGCGAGCAGTGGCCGGCCCACCGTGCGCGCTCTGGACGTTGCCGAAGCGGGGAGCCTCGGCCCGGTGCTCGCCTGCGCCGACGCCGACGTCTTGACCATCCGACTCGCCGCCGGGGAGGAGCACCGGCTCGCGCCGCTCAGCCGAGGCTTCCTCGACGCCACGGCCCGGTCCGGCACCCGCGTGCTGGTGATCGGCGGCTCAGCACCACTGCGCTGTCCCGACGATCCCGACCGGATCGTGCTCGACGACCCGAACCGCATTCCCGAAGCCTGGAAGACCATCGCCCAGGCGAGCCTCGATCAGTTCCACGCCTGCCGGGACCACCGCTACGGGGGCTGGACGTACTTGAGCCCACCCGCGGTGCTCGAGCCGGGCGCACGCACCGGCGCTTACCGGCGCGGCCGGACCACGCTCCTCACGGACGAGAACGGCGACTCGTGAATCACCGCGCCCGACCTCGCGATCGCCGCTCTGGACGAACTCGAAAACCCTCGAGGCGAACGTCATTCACCGTCGCTCGAGACTTTTCAGCGCCGTCACCCGCACGACCGCACCCCACAAGATGATCCGGCGGTCGGATGAGCTGTTCATCTCTGTCGCAAGTAGACGGTGGGTGTGCCGTGGGCAGCGATCAAACCGGACGCACCGGGTGTCAGTCGACGACGGCTTCGGCGGCCCTGAGGATGATGTCGGCGACCTCGTCCGGCCGCGAGACCAGCACCGCGTGCGACGCCTCCGGGACCACGACGGTGTGGGCGCGGGCGCGTTCGGCCATCCACTCCTGGGCGGCCGCCGGGATGTTCTTGTCCGCCGTCGGGATCAAGCTCCACACGGGAACGCCCCGCCACCCGGGCACGCCGGAAGCCTCGTTGAGCGCCTCGGCGGTGATCGGGCGCTGCCCGGCGGCCATCAGCCGGGCCTGGGGCAGCGGGACGTCGGCGGCGAACTGCTGCCGGAACAAGTCCTGCTTCACGTAGAGGTCGGTTTCCCCGCCCGGCAGGGCGACTTCCCGGAGCGTGTCGCCGAGCGTGCTGCCCGGGAACTTCGCCGAGAGCGCGGCCGCCGACTCGCCCTGGTCCGGGATGAAGCCCGCGATGTAGACCAGCGCCTTCACCTTCGGGTCGTCCACCGCGGCGGCGCTGATCACCGAGCCGCCGTAGGAGTGCCCGACCAGCACCACCGGGCCGTCCACGCTGTCCACGACTGTCTTGACGTACGCCCCGTCCGACGCGACCCCGCGCAGCGGGTTGGCCGCCGCGATCACCGAGTAGCCACGCCGCTGCAGCCGCTCGATCGCCCCGTTCCAGCTCGACGAATCCGCGAACGCCCCGTGCACCAGCACGATCGTCGGCTTGGATGTTCCCTTGTCCTTCCGCGCCGGCTCCCGCGACGCCGCCGACGACGGCACGGCGGCGAACACCGCGGCGGCCGCCAGCACAGCCGTCACCGACGCGGCCTGGGTCAGCCCGGTACGTGTGCGCATTTCTTCACTCCTCGAGAACTCACGGCGATTCGACCGCGGTGGAGAGTACCCGGAGTGCCGATTTCCGCGCGCCTTCTTCTGACTTTGCCCGAATACGGTTCCCGAATTTACTCAGGCGGTCTTCACCAAATGAACGACTGGCACGATCCTTGCGCACAATGGCACTCGTGCCCCTTGCTCATCGCGACGGTGGTCCGGGCTGTGTTCCGATTGCTCCACCCTGGCGGCCGACGCGTTCAGGCGCAGACCCACACCCGGTCGACGTGCGCCACCACCTGGTGTGACCGGCCGGATCCACACCGGTGACCCGGCCGCCCCGCGGTGTCCGACTCGCAGAGGGAAGTAATGGGATTTCACCTCAGGGGCGATCGTCGTCTGCGCTGCCGCCCGCACGGTGCTGACCACCGCGTCGAGCAGGTCGGGGTCGACCACACCGGTTCGCCCGGATCCGGTACCGCTGCGCGAGCCGACGGGCTCCGCACAGGCTGTCTCGAGCGCCGATCTCGGGCATCTGTGGCCTCTCTCGCCCAGCACGTGCCTGTCCCGGCGATCCTGCCCATCGGCGCCGGCGGGATAGCGGACGAGGGTGATGAACGAAAACTGTCGGTGTCCCCTGCCATCATGGCCGGCATGCGAAGCGTGATGCAAGGCGATCTCTACGTCTACTATGGACAGTGTTACGTCCACACCGAGGGCGGGTAGCCCGTTGACGGCCACGTGTCGGCGTGCCTCGCCGGGCAGCGGAACGGGCTGTGTGGCGCCGCCGTGCGTGGGACCCTCTTCTTGCGCACCGGGCTGCACACCGGCAACGTCGGGTTCACGCTCGAGGTGCACGAGACCGAGCCGCCCGGCGAAGGCGCGGAAGAGATGGACGCCGGCCGCGAACGCGACACCCGGCTCGACGGCGAGCCCGAGCGGGACCGCTACCTGCTGCAGTTCTGGCCCGCGCCGCCGGCACCCGACGCGATCGACCGGCAGACCAGTCGCGATCGCCGTGTACTGGCACGACGTCACGCGGAAGCTGCCTCCCCCGCCGACGCCCGAGGAGCTGGCCGAGGCCGAGGAAGCAGGCCGACGAGCCGAGAAACGAGCGCGCGCGAAGGCCGAGCACGAGCGGGTAATGGGGAATGGGGCGGGGTGCTCCCGGACGAGCGAATCCTCGCGCTGCCGCGGGGTTTCCTGCGGGAGTTCGCGAAGAAGGACCGCGACCTGGTCGCCGACGTGCTGGCGGCCCCACCCGGGGCCCGGCGGGCGCCGGCCCGCTGGGTGGCACGCCGGGCGTTCGAGCACACGGGCTGGACACCGTCGACTGGATCGCCGACGGCCTGCGCGCCCTCGACGCCGGCCGCGCGCTGCCCCCGCCGCTCGACGACTGACGCCCGGCCCGGCACCGCCTGCTGTCCGATCCGGCGGTGCCACACAAGCTGGTCCGGACCCCGGACGGCCGCCACGACAATGCGGTGCAGCAGGCCATGGCGTTCCCGGCGATCTTCGGCGCGACGGAGGCCGACTCCCTCGCCGCCGTGGGCCGCACGCTCTCGGCGGCGGAGGTGACGTTCGGGAACGACCGCACGACGCTGTTTGCCCAGGCGCGCGCCGAGCTCACCGGCCGAACAGACCCTCCCTGATCCCTGCGCAGCGAGCCGTCATCACGTCGGGAGTCGACCCGCCGGCTGATCAGCGAGTCCACGACCCGGTCCGGATCTGCGCCCCGCTGCGCAGGCGATTCCCGCGCGCAGCGTCTCAACCGGCCACAGCGGTGTTCCCTTTTGAGGACCACGATCCTGTGGAGCGTCGGCTGGCCGGGCCGTGCTCGCAGGCGCCACTACGGGACGCGTGCCCACGCGGCAGCAAGGTCCGGCAGCCAAAACATGGCGCCCGCTTCGGTCATCTCCTCGGCTATTCGCTTCGCGAGGGTGCCGACGTCCACCTCGTCCTCGGTGGCCAGGCCGTGCGCGGTGATCACGGGCAGCATGCTGCGAGCGAGTTCCGCGATATAGCGCGGCGTCAGTGAGTCCGCGGGACCGGCCGCGGTGGCTGCGGCCGCGCCCACGACCGCCAGGCCGGCATCGCTCAGGATCGAAGGGATGCGCTCTCCGAAGTTGATGTTCATGGTGACCGCGCCTGCCGCTGCCGCGATCAAGTCGATGGTCCGGGTCGCGATCGGGCACGGAGGTACGGTTCGAGTGCGAGTGCTGACAAAATCCTGGAAGGTCACGATCCCGCCGGAGCGGACCAGTTTGGCGAGCACACGCACGGTCGGCGCCGGTTCCTTGAGATGGGTGAGGATCAGTCGACCGACCAACGCGTCCACCTGCTCGTCCAGCGGCACAGCCGGCAGCCGCGCCTCGATGAATGACACGTTGGCCAGCCCCGCATCGGCCACCCGGGCTTGGGCCACCGCAAGCACGGCCGGGTCGACATCAACACCGATCACCTCGCCGTCCGGCCCGACCAGCCGGGCCAGCTGCATGGTCACGTCGCCCGCGCCACAACCGACATCGAGCACCCGCATCCTGGGCGCGATACCGGCCCGGGTCAGCAGGAACGCGGTGTGCGACCCGTAGATCTCGGCTTGCAAGCGCAGCCGCTCGGTCTCGGCTGCGGACCGGCCCAGCGCGTAATCGTCCGGTTCAGACACAAGATCATTTTTCACTGGTCCACAATCCCGTGATCGGCGTGCTGGGAACGATCGTGTCACCAGCGGATGGAGCATGGTCAGGCGGTGGGATCGTCGGGAGCAGGTTCCGCGTGTGGCGCGGGAACTGGTTCAAGGAGCTGACCGATCGCCGGACGCTGGTCGAGGACGAGCCGGCGTGGGTAGCCGACAAGCAGGTAGACGGTCCGGAACGAGCAGAGGAATGGACGTGCGAATTTCCGGTCTTCCCGGCATTGGTCATTCTCATACGGATGGTTTCACTCCGCCGGGCGGCCGGGAAGCGAGCGGGCCGGCGCCGGGCGCGCATCGTGTCGCGCGCCCGCGCCGGCCACCGATGCCCGAGGACCGGATGGGCTCAGTTCCCGCTACGCCCCGGTCCCGACGTGGAGCACGACCGGACCGCCCTTGTTGCCCGAAACAGCGCGCTCGAGCGCGGTCGCCGCCTCGGCCAGCGGCAGTACGGTGCCGACCGACAGGGTCAGCCGGCCCTCGGCCAGCAGCCCGCAAAGCTGCGCGAGCTGGGCGGGGTCCGGGCGCACGTAGACGTCGGCAACGCTGATACCACGCTCGGCCGCCGGCGGGTCGCCGGTGATGGTCGCCATCCGGCCCCCCTCCCGCACAGCCACCATGGCCTCGGCGCTACCTGCGGGGACCGCGTTGACGGCGGCGTCGACCCCGACGCCGCCGGTCAGTTCACGGACCCGATCGGGCCACCGGCTGTCGTGGTAGTCGACGACCTCGGCCGCCCCGGCCCGCGCGACCCGCCCCGCGCTCGACGGCCCGGCCGTAGCGACCACCCGGACCCCCCGCCCGGCGGCCAGCTGCACCACCAACCCCCCGGTCGTGCTACCGCCACCGTGGACCAGCAGCGTCTCGTCCTCGGCGACCGTGAGCGACTCGGCAAGAACCTGCTCCGCAGTCAGCGCAGGCACCGAAAACGCCGCCGCCGTCTCCCACGACACCCCCCGAGGCTTCACCACCACCAGCCCCGCGTCGACGACCACACGCTCCGCCCAGCAACCCTGGTGACGCAGGGGAAGCGGATGACCGAGCACCGCGTCGCCGACCCGCAAGTCCCTGACCCGGGAACCGACCGCGATCACCGTGCCCGCGACTTCCACCCCCAGTGCCATCGGCGGTCTCAACCCGACATTCCACGCACCAGCTCGGACGATGTCGTCCCAGTTGCCGACACCCGCCGCCGCAACCTCGATCACCACCTCGCCCGGACCCGGACCATCCGGCTCGGACAGCTCCAGCACCTCGACCCCGCCACCGATTTCACGCACTCCCGCGGCACGCATCACATTTTCTCCGTTTCACCGGGAACAACCCCGTATTTGGTGGACCACTCGGCCATCAGAGCGGTTTCCTCGGCACCACCGAAGGCATACGCGGGCGACATGATCGGCTCGACACGATCGACATGGACCAAAACCGCCTCGTGCGCGGGGTAACCCGGCCCGTTCACCTCACCCAGCCAGCCGTGCAGCCACTGGTAAACCGGCGTTTCACCACCATGAATCGTCGCCGTTCCGGTGAACCGATAGCCCCGACGCCGGAAGATGTCCACCGCATTCATCTCCACACGCGGGTCCGCGGTCAGGTTCGCGACCGTCCCGGGCGAGGCGATGTTCATGAACGCGATGTGCTCATCGTCATACACCCGCGCCGACGCCTTCGGCGACAAGCTGGGCGAGCCATCCGGCCGAACCGTCGCAACAAAAGTAAGCTTCGCAGCCTCCACAATCAACCGCATATCAGCGTCGATCATGCTCCCCGCTCCTCTCAATTTCGAATATGCCCCAACCGCCCGCGAGCGGCCTGGAGAAGTGAAAAGCGCTGATGGACAGGCCGGCCTGGGCGTAGAATCGATGGGCGTCGTTTCGCGTCACACCCGAGTCCAGCTCGAGTGTTCGACAGCCTCTGGCGGCACCCGCCCGCTCGAGCCAAGCGAGCAACGCGCGACCTGCGCCCCTGCGTCGCATCCTCGGATCACTCACGAGGTCGTCGACGTAGAGAACCCGTCCCCTTGTGGTCGACATGACTCGCCAACCGGCCAGACCCGCGAGCCTCCCGGCTTCGTCGAACGCACCCAGATATCGAACTCCTTGCGCCACCGACGCCGCGACGGCTCCGGCCCGATCGGCGGTGTCTGGCCGCAGATGTGCCAGCAGCGCCACAACCTGATCATCGGCTTCCGGGTGTTCCAGCTCACGGACTTGCACCGGCGAGCTACCTGCGCGCGCCGCGGTTGCTTCCATGCAACTACACTAGCTCCAATGTGGACCCGTGATGGAGTCCAAATACCGGAAAGAAACGGGTACCACTTCTGGAATGGAACTCTTACTGCCGATCGAACCGCTGCAGCCCGGACGGCCTCGTCGGGTTCAGCTCGAAAGCGCCCTGCGCGACGCGGTGCGTGGTGGTCGGCTCGCGGCCGGCCAGCGGTTGCCGGCCAGCCGTGTATTGGCCGGCGACCTTGGAGTCTCGCGGCGTCTGGTCGTCGAGGTCTACACGCAGTTGACTGCCGAGGGCTATCTGGTCAGCCGGCCAGGCTCTGGCACCTGCGTGTCCGACCTGCCGCTGCCGCCGGCGGCCGGTGTGCCTGCTGCACTCCAGCCGGCCGAGCCCCCGGCTCGATGGGACATGCGTCCGGGCATTCCGGCGCTGTCGGCGTTCCCTCGTTCACTCTGGCGGCGCGCGTGGACGGCCGCATTGGGTGCCGCGGCGGATTCCGATCTGGCGTACCCCGACCCCGCCGGGCATCCCCAACTGCGCCAAGTGCTGGCCGCATACCTCCGCCGGGTCCGCGGCGTGGACGCCGACCCACAGCGGCTGTTGATCTGTGCCGGCTTTACTCAAGGTCTCCACCTGCTCGCCCAGACCCTCCATGCCCGAGGTGCCCGGACCGTCGCACTCGAGGACCCTGGATTGCCTCACCGTGCACCGATCCTGCGCCAGGCTGGTCTGGCTGTCCTGCCCGTCCCGGTCGATGCCGACGGCATCCTCGTGGATCGGCTACCCGAACAGGGCGTCGACGCGGTACTGACCACCCCGGCTCACCAGTTCCCCACCGGTGCGATCATGGCGCCCGCCCGCCGGGAGGCGGTGCTGGCATGGGCCGGGCGATGCGGCGCGATCGTCGTCGAGGACGACTACGACGGGGAGTTCCGCTTCGATCGACGCGCTGTGGGCTGCCTGCAAGGCCGTGCGCCCGACCGTGTCGTCTACCTCGGATCCACCAGCAAGAGTCTGGCCCCCGCGGTCCGTTTGGGCTGGCTGGTCACCCCGGCCGGGCTGCACGCCGAGCTGCTGCCGAACAAGTTCCTCGCCGATCACGGCAGTCCGACTCTCGATCAGCTCGCTCTCGCCCATCTCGTCGAAGCCGGCGATTACGACCGGCACATCCGCGCCGCCCGGACCCGCTACCGAACCGCTCGGCAAGCACTTGAACAGGCCATCACCCGCCATGGCGTGCCCCTGCAGCTCACCGGGACACCTGCCGGTGTCCAGACCCTCGCCACCCAACTCGACGACACCCACCCCGATCAGTTGACCGCGCGCGCCCGAGCCCTCGGGATCGCGTTCGACTCCATCACCCGCTACCAGCTCAACCCTGACGCGAACCCGCGCGGTGTAGTGATCGGCTACGGCAACATCGCGCCACACGCCATCGACGAGGCCATTGCCTTGCTCGCCACCGTCACCGACGGACCACTCGGATCGGCCTGATGGGGGCACCGAAACCGGCCGGCAAAGCAGTCAGCCGTTGCTGCGTCGCCAAAACTCCGCCCCCCGGCGGAACCGGTCCCGACGGAGCCGTCGGCGCTGGAGCGCCCGCGACTGGCTTCGAACAGGGCCGGAAACGTTGATAGGGACTATATAGTCCAGTTACACTGCACCAGACGCCCAGGTGCGCATTGGCAACCGCTGACTGCTTGCAGAGGAGACGACGTGACGACCGAAAAGGCGATCCTCGCCGGCGGCTGCTTCTGGGGCATGGAGGAACTGTTCCGCCACCAGCCCGGCGTCGTATCCACCCGCGTCGGCTACAGCGGCGGCGACATCCCCCACGCCACCTACCGCAACCACGGCACCCACGCCGAATCCATCGAGATCCTCTACGACCCCGACCAGACCGACTTCCGCACCCTGCTCGAGTTCTTCTTCCAAATCCACGACCCCTCCACCAAGAACCGCCAGGGCAAGAACATCGGCACCAGCTACCGCTCAGCGATCTTCTACACCACCGACCAGCAAAAACACATCGCCGAAGACACCATCGCCGACGTCAACGCCTCAGGCCTGTGGCCCGGCAAGGTCGTCACCGAACTCACCCCCGCCGGCGACTTCTGGGAGACCGCACCCGAATACCGGGACTACCTGCACAAGCACCCCCACGGCTACACCTGCCACTTCCCCCGCCCCGGATGGAAACTCCCCGATGACCGAGCACGGCTGGGCGGACGACGAGTGGCCGCCGCTGTACGACAAGGCGCCGGCCGCGGACTTCCCGATCCTGCCTGGACCGACCTGGCTGGGTGACACGAAGAAGGTGCTCGAGCGGTTCTGCGCCCGCTCGCAGCTGCTCAACGACGCGGGCCACCCGACCGGGTGGCTGCGCCTGCCGGCCAGCTTCACGTCACGACGACGGGACCCCGGGAAGCGACGCGGTCGCAAGAGTCAGCTTGCGCCGGATGATGGGTGGTCCGTCAAGTCCAGTTGGTAGCGCTGGCCCGATCGGAGCCGAAGTCAGGCCTGGAACGCCCTGATGCAGTCAATCGCCATGTCCAGTGCGACTTTCATGGGCGCCACGTCCTGTTTGGTTTGCGCGAGCAGGTACCCGCCTTGAAGGGCACCGATCAGCCCGATCGCGAGCCGCTGGGGGTCGGCGTCCCGCCGCAGTTTGCCGGCGACTCGCATCCGCTCCAGGCCCTCCGCGATCAGGCCTTCCCAGCTCTCGAAGTGCTCGGCGAGCGCTGAACGCGCTCGTTCGTTCCGATCGGACAGCTCACTCGCCAGCGAGCCGAGCGGGCAACCGTACGCGCCGTTGCGCAGCGCATTGTGCTGGACGATCGCGTCCCGCCACCGTTCGAGGCCGCGAATCGAGTTCAGCCGTTTGAGCTGGCCCTCGTGCCAGCCGAGCAGGTCCTGCGCCTTGCGGCCGATGACTTCCTGGACCAAGGCGTCCTTGTCATCGAAGTGGTGATAAAGTTGCGACTTGCTCGTGCCGCTGGCGGCGCGCACGTCGTCGAGCGTGGTCGCGGCCACCCCCTTGACGGACATCAAATCGACCGCTGCTTGCAGGATCCGGGCCCGCGTCGCCTCACCCCGCGCCGTCCGCCGGGTAGCCCTCACTGTGCGCTCCGGTTCTACCACGGCAACAGGTTACCGCACGCGCACCTGCAACGACGGACGCGACAGCGCCGCGGGAGGTTCGTCATCCGCCGCCGTCACCGCCGACCACCCTGGCCAGAACGGCGGCCTGGCTGATCGACACGTCCTTGCTCGCGGTGAGCAGCGTCAGGTTCCCGGCCCGGGCGATGCTCTTGAGCCGGGCGACGACGGCGGCCCGGGCCGGCGCCTCCAGTTCGACGCGGTATCGCGCGGCGAACTCGTCGAACCGCTCCGGAGCATGCCCGTACCAGGTCCGCAGCTCCGGCGATGGCGCGACCTCCTTGCACCACTCGGAAAACTCGAGCGCCCCCTTACGCACACCCCGGGGCCAGAGCCGATCGACGAGAACCCGGGTGCCGTCGGCGGGTCCCGCGGGCTCGTAGACGCGCGCCACCCGCACCTGAAAGGAGAGCATGGGCACAGTTTCGCCCATTTTCCGAAGAATAGCCAGCCGGCAAGGCAGGAATTCCGATTGTTCGCCCCAAGAGGGACCGTCCGAGACCCAGGCGCAACCGTGTGACTCCGGCCGGTGAAATCGCGGCCGTCCCGTTGCGGCACGCATGGGGCGGGAACCACGGGCGCTGCGCGAAGACCGCAAGACCATCCACCCGTAGACCAGCGATCTCCGGATCAGCTGTGTGCCGGAGTTCCGTGGCCGGTCGCATGGGCAATGGCTGTCCCACCGGCTCCCTCGCGACGAAGCCGTGTGGTCCGCAGCCGGGCTCCGTCCTCACTCCCCCATCGACGATCGCGGTGCTGCCGCCGACGGCCTGCCAGGCCACAACCCGTTGCCACACAATTCCCACTGAGCGCCGGAAAGGAAGAGGAACCACGATTCCTCGGTACTCTTCCAAGCGCATTCCGGTCAATCAGCGGCCGCGCGCGGCCAGAACATGGCGGAGCATCATGTCGAATGGCTCCAGCACGTCGTCCGACCTGCTCGCCTTCCGAGAGCGGGCCATCGCACCGACGAGCGCCCCCATGACGGCGGTAGCCAGCTCCGCCGGCTGCGAGCCGGGCGCGAGCTCGCCGCGATCACGCAGCCGCCCGAAGGCGTCCCCGAGCGCAGACTGCCAAGGTCCGAGGCTCGCCGCCAGAGCCTCGCCGGCCGGCCCGGCGCTCCCGGTCAGCTCGTGGACGACGATGCCCAGCGGATAACCGGCGGGGATCCGGGTGGCGCGATAGCCGGTCACCACACCATCGCGCCACCGGTACAGGTCAGCGGGGCTTGCAGCCGTCATCAGCCGGCGGCCGGGGCTCGCGAAGACCTCGCGCACCTGGACCCGCACCACCTCAGCGACCAGTGCCTCGATGTCCGCGAAGTACTCCCGTAGCCATGGAGCGCTCACGCCCGCCAGGCCGGCCACCACACCGAGTTCCGCCGCCCGAAGGCCGCGCTGGCACAGCAGGTCCACCGCCGCCGTCATCACTCGTTGCCTCGCCGCGTCATCGGCCGCGGCCGACCATGCCGCTCCATCTCCGGTGAAACCACCGCTCATGACTCGGTCCCCCGGCGCGACAGAGCAACCACAGTCCCTCGGGCCTCCATCAATGGACTACTAGGTCCATTCAACCCCTCGATGGCGTCTGGTCCCCCGGTGGTGCATCCACTCGCAGCGACCCCAGTTTCCACTATTTCCGGGCGACGAGCTGCTTGAGTTGCGGGAATCCGAACATGACGTTGAAACAGCTTCACCTCGAGGTCCAGCATGCCGCCCACCGTATACTGGACCTTGAAGTCCAAGCAAAGCTCCTCCCACGACCGCGTGCCGCAGCACAGCGCGTAACGCGTCGGCTCACGTGGTGGCAGCTGTGGTCCCCACCTGCGCCCTCGCGCCGTCCGCGCAGGCGGCCGGCAGCACCGCGCCGGCGATTCCCGATCCGGCCGCCCGACGCTCTCGAGCTCACGGCCTCAAGGTCACGTGCACGCGCGTGGCGCGCACAGTCGAAAGTGCGTGGCCCGACGTCGCGCTTGGAGTAGCCTCGTCGGGGTTCCTGACCTGGGCGATCATTGCCGTCCGGACCGACTTCGACAGTCGTGCCGTAGCCAAGCTCGCCGCCGCCTTCGTCATCGTGGTCACATCAGTCCCGCGTTGGACGGTCGGGCCGGCTGCCGTGCGCCGCGATTCGCGTCGAGTAGTAACCGAAAGGAATCGGTAAGGCCGGCTCCGTGGGCACCGGCGGATCTCGCGACACGGCCTGGCCGGAGGTCGGGCGGACGGCGTGCAAACCCTACCGCCAGGAACGATCCACCCGGGTGTCGCCGCGCGTTCCTGCCGGCCGAACGTACAGCACCGGCGCAGCTACCAGGGCTGACACGGTTACCCACGCGGGCACGCCGACTTCCACCGGGTGTCCGAACCCCTCGCCCCCCTCCGCGTAGCCCGCGGCGATCATCCGGCAACGGAGACCCTGCCTGCCGGTGACGAGGCCAGCTGCTCCCACAATGCGGACCGTGCAGTCCAGCTGGTCGTAGGTCGCGGGTCACACAGTGCGGTAACCTGACAGCCGTGGACGAAGCGGAGGGCACGACGCAGACAACCCGGCTGACCGCACGCGGCGCGGCGACCCGGTCCCGCATCGTGCAGGCGGCAGTCGACCTGATCCAGGTCAAAGGGGTGGCCGCGACCACGCTCGACGACGTCCGGGCGGCCAGCAGCACGAGCAAGTCGCAGCTCTACCACCACTTTCCCGACAAGAAGGCCCTCGTGCGCGAGGTCGTGGCGGCGCAAGGCGCGCAGCTCATCGCCCGCCAGGAGGACCAGCTCCGGCGGTTGAACTCGATCCGCGGTCTCGAACGCTGGCGCGACGCGCTCGTCCAGCGCGCCTCCCTTCGCGACGGCGCCTACGGCTGCGCGATCGGCTCGTTGGCCGCCGAGCTGGCCGATCGGGACCAAGAAGCCCGCTCGATGCTCGCGAAGTACTTCGAGATCTGGGAGGAGCTTCTGGCCGAGGGGCTGACTCGCATGCGCGCCTCCGGCATCCTCCGACCGGACGCGGATCCCGAAAAGCTCGCGACCTTTCTCGTCGCCGCGTTGCAGGGCGGTTACCTGCTCGCGCAGACCGCACACTCGGCGGAGCCGATGAAGCTGACGCTCGACCTGGCGATCGACCATGTCCGTACGTTCCTGGCCTCGTAGCCGCGCCACATGCCAAGATCGAAGTGGACGAAAACGTCCACCAAATCTACCGGGTCGAGGTGGTACTACCCCCGGCCGTCCGCTAATGTTCGAGCCATGTCGGGTGACCAGACCGGGATGGACGTCGAGGATGCCCCGGAGCCGCACCGGCTTGTCGTGACAGCGGCGATCGACCTGCTGCGTGAGCGCCGGCTCGGGGAGATCACCTTCGATGACGTCCGAGCCGCCAGCGGGATCCCCGAGACGCAGCTCCGGCAGGCATTCGAGAACGAAGACGCGCTTGTCGAAGCGGTCGTCCACGCCCAGGTCGCCGGCGTGCTGGCCGTTCAGAAGCCTCTGTTGGACGAGGTACGCTCGCTCGCCGATCTCCAGGCCTGGCGGGACAAGCTCGTCGAGGACAACCTCATCAGCGGCGGCGCCGGCGGCTGCCCGATCGGGTCGCTCATCGGCGAGCTCGCCGGGCGGCACGACCGTGGCCACCGTGCCTTGGTCGCCGGGTTCGCGGCGTGGGAAAGCCTTCTCGCGGCAGCCTTCCGGCGCATCCAAGAGAGGGGCGAACTCGATCCCGGCGCCGACCCGGAAAAGATCGCCACCGCCATCATGGGCGCGCTGCAGGGCGGCTTTTTGCTCGCCCGGACCACGCGTGACCCCGGCCAGCTGGCGACGGTTCTCGATGTGTCGCTCGAGCACCTGAGGGTACATTCCCACCGGTAGCCTTCTGGACTACCTAGTCTCCTACGCTGCCGTGGTCATCGAGGGAATTCCCAGCTGGCACCCTCACCGCTGCCTGCGTGGACCCACGGCCCACCCAGCGCCGGGCCATGTCCGGACGGTGCCCGGTCGCGGGCACAGGAAGCGGGCAGTCTGAAGCACCATCACCGGGCGCGGAGAAGCCGAGGATCCCGAGACTGGGGGTCGATGCGACTGTCCGGCCGGCGGCCGCGTCCAGGGCGCCACGTCGGACCGCACGCTGCTACGGGCCCCGACGAAGCCCGCGCACCGCGCATCCACACCGGCTCGCCGGACCGCGCCGAGCGCACGCCTGACAGGTCAGGCACCGCGACGGGCGCTGACCGGCCCGTTGGTCACCTGCGGCTGGATCACCGCGTCTGGACGGCAGCACTTCGAAGTCGTGCAATCGCCCCTCGACCGCGGGACGGGGATCGACCGGTTGTCGCCCAGTACGCGGCCCGGAGAAGACCCGTTCGATCACTTGGCCATGCCCGTCGGTGCCGGCACCTCATGAACGTCGTGGCAAGCGGGTGCTCGGCATGTGACGCCAGCACCCGCTCACCGGTTGAGAGGAAACGGCCGACCCGATGAGGCCAACCGTGCTGGTGGTCGACGGAACGGGCCGAGTTCTTACCGATCGGCCCGAGATCGGCCGGGTGCTGTCCCTCCCTCCCACCGGACACGCCGCGCCTTCCAGTCGGCGTCGCTTCAGCGACCGCACCGACACCACGGAGTTGATCTCCGTGAAACTGCCTCTGAAGCACGAGCGTTCCGTGCACCGAACGGGATCGACCGTGAAGTCGGCACCACCGGGCGCGCCGTGGATGCGACTCCCAGGCCCACCAACAATGCCACAGCAGACGCGACCCGAGAAGCCGTTCAGGCCGCCGATGGATCGCGGCAACATGACCGTCGGCACTGGAATCAAATTCCACCGAATTCGCGCACTGCCCGCAATAGAGCCTCGTGATCTCCTGAGCATGCGCAGCACGACTGCAGATGCGCTGACAGCCCTGGGAAAAGCTCCTCGGGGTTCTCACCCGCGGCCGCCATCTCCGCGTAGGTGTGGAGTGCGTCGAGGGCGAGGTCACATCCGACATCCCGTGGATCGGTGCGGAGGAACTCATCCAGAGCCTCCCAGTTGCTCATGCTTTGCCTCGAGACTTGTCATTTCCTGGGTGATCGCCACGAACCTCGGGTGCCTGGTGCGTCGGCTTGTGAACCACAGTCCTGGACCGTTAGCACCGGCTCTTCGGTGGTTCTTACGAGTAAGAACCACCGACTCCGAGGCGCTGTCATGGCATGGACAGGGACAAGTACACAGACCTCGACATCCGCGTGGACAAGGACGAGAAGGCGGAGACCTACGACGCGTGGCTCGGGCGGGATCGCGTCGGGACACTGGTCTACCAGCTGACCGCAGGCAGGGTCGCGATGATCTCGGTCGCGGTGGACCGCGAGTACCAGCATCAGGGTGTGGCCACGGAACTGATCGCCAGCGCGCTCGATGACGTCGCCCGCACCGGAGCGAAGGTGACGATCGGCTGCCCGGCCGTTCGCTCCTTCATCGACGAGCATCCCGAGTACGCCGATGTCGTGGACAGCCACCACCCCGGCGTCCGGTCACGCCGCTGACGCCGAAGCTCTCCTGGCTGCGTGGCTTACGGATGCCGGTCAGTGGGGTGATGGCGTCGTTGACCGTGGCGTGGACTTGCTTCGCGCTGCTCGGATGTCGGTCGTGAGCTACCCCCAACAGCTGGACAGCCTCCCGGCACTTCGAGCACCTCCCCCGTCCGTGACGTCGCGACCGCCGGACCGGGATCAGGCACTCACTCGCCGTGGGAATGGGCTCCTCGCTCGTGCTCAGGACCATGATCCACGACCACACCCGTGGATCATGGTCCTCGGCACGGGGGCTATCCAGATGTCGGAAGCGCCGCCAAGAGCCGCCGGCACGACTCCTCACACCGCCGACACGCCTCGGCGCAGATGCGGCAATGTTCATGGTGCGCAGCGTCTTGCTCACACTCTTCTGCGCACGCAACGCAAGAGGCGAGACAGCTCTCGACGGCAGCGCGGGTGACCGTCAGGTCAACTGCTGTCCGACGCGTCAGGATGGTCGTCGTGGCGGCACACACGTCAGAACAGTCGAGGTCGGTCCGTATGCACTTGATCAGCGAGGCGATGTCAGGCTCCGCCAGGCAGGCGTCGGCGCAGGCAGCGCAGGCCTGGAAACAGGAGACGCATTCTTCGATGCACTTGATCAATGCGTCATCGAAGGCCGACCTGGGACCTGGGTAGGAGTCGACCATCTGCTTGATCACGAGCGCCATGGTGAATTCCTCCGTCGTCTTGAATCGGGGTTCGCCGTGTACCAGAAGAAGCTCCACAGAATACCGTGGTGCCAGAGCATGCTGGTCTTGCGCGGTGACGTCCAAATCTCAGCCACACCCCACTGCCGATTCTCAAGCCTGGCCGATGCGGGCGTTACCGGTTCCGCTACCCGGCGCTGTGGCCCACAGGGGTGCGAAAACGAGCAGAGCCCGCCGACGGCGGGCGTCCGGCGCAATCGAACGGCCGTCGGCGGGCTTGCCAGCAGGCGCACGGGTCGCGAAAAGCTCCGAGTTGGACGCGTCGAAGCAAGAACGATGGCCGCGTGGTTGACGCCGGTCCGCGAGGCGGCCCCGATCAGTCGCCGCCCGGAGTCCTCACGGACGAACGCGAATGATCGTCTTGCCCTTGGCCCGCTCAGTCCGGTTGAAGGCGGCCACAGCGTCATCGAGGGTCGAGACGTTGCCGATGACCGTCCGCAGCCGTCCGTCCCGCGCCCGCCGGACGATCTCACCCAGCTGGGCACGGTCGGCCTCGACGACGAAGTCGATCGCTCGGCCGTCGGCGGGCCGAGCCTCAGGCGGGCCGGCGATCGTCACCAGCGTTCCCCCGGCTCGAATCAGGCCCGCGGACTGCTTCCCGATGTCGCCGCCGATGACATCGAATACGAGATCGACTTCGCCGACCTCTTTCAGCGAGTCATTCTCGAGGTCGACGAACTCCTGTGCGCCGAAGTCGAACGCGGTCTGCCGGTCGGCAGCCCGACCGCTGCCGATGATGTAGGCGCCGGCCTCGCGCGCGAGCTGCGTCACCATCGAACCGACTCCCCCAGCGGCACCGTGCACGAGGATGCTCTGCCCCGACTCGACACGGCCGTGCACAAACAATCCCTGCCACGCGGTCAGGCCGGAGATCGGCAGGCTCGCGCCCACCGTGAAGTCGACGTCGCCCGGCAGCGGCGCGAGGTTACGAGCCTCGACTGCCGCGTACTCCGCCAAAGTGCCATCGCGCGTCCAGTCCGTGAGGCCGAACACCCGCTGCCCCACCGACAATCCCGCCGTGCCGTAGCCGAGGGCGCTGACCACTCCGGCCAGCTCGTGGCCGGGGATCGACGGCGTCCGGTCACGACCGAGGCGATCGACCCAGGCCGACGGCCACGTCAGCTCACCCGGGGTGAACCCGGACGCGTGAACCTCGACGACAACGTCGTTCCCTGCCGCAGCCGGCTCAGGCCGCTCCACCAGCGTCATCCCGGCCGTTCCCACGGCTTGATCCGACACCACAATCGCCTTCATCCGGCACCTTCCTGTATCCAGTCTTCACCTGGGCGGCACTTTCAGTACAGCAGTATTCGCGGCATCGGACCTCAGCGTCTTACCACGCAGATCAGGAGGTTGTCGAACCTGAACACGGTTCGTGATGGCGCTCCTACGGCGGCCGCAGCAGGAGCGCCCCGTGAAATCTCCTGGCCAGTCAAGAGCGCGTCTTATTTGGTGAGTTCCTTATAGCAGGTGATGCCGGCGGCGCGGGTGAGGAAGGCGAGTAATGGCCGGCTTTGCGTTCGTAGCGGATGGTGAGTCGGCGGTAGCCGAACAGCCAAGCGATGGCCCGTTCGATGACCCACCGGTGTCTGCCGAGCTTGTCTGCGGGTTCGATGCCTTTGCGGGTGATGCGCGGGAAGATCACGCGCCGGCGCCAGCCAGTCGCGCAGGGCAGGGATGTCGTAGGCCTTGCCGGCGTGGAGCTTGGCCGGTTTCCGGCGCCGGGGTCCCCGGCGGGAGCGGATGGCCGGCAGCGCGTTGACCAGGGGGCTTGAGTGCGTGGCTGTCGTGGGGGTTGGCCGCGGAGAATCCGCCGGCGAGGGGCACGCCCCACGCACAACCACTGGTCAACACGAACACGATCGCGGGGAACACCGCCTGCGGATCCGTCCGAGCATGCCCACCACCCCGCGGACGCTCCTTCGCCGGCGGGATCGACGGCTCCACCGGCGCCCACAACTCATCGGGCACCAGTCGATGCGACAGCGAGTCGATCACCGCACGAGATCATCGCAAACTTGGCAGAGAGTCCAAATGAGACACGCTCTTGAGCGTGAATCGCGCCAGGAGCCGACGGCACGCCACCTCGTTCCCTCACTCCATGAGCCTCCCCCGGGAACGGCTGAATGGCGGAGGCGGAAACTAGCCGGCGGTCGGTGCCGCGCCCTGCACGATGTCTCCATTGAGTCCATCCGGGTAGAAGCCGCCGGAGGAGGCTCCTTGCGGATCGAGGTAAACGATGTTGAGGATCTCCGCGGCGCTCCTGCCGAAGGCACGACCGTGCTCGTCGGTGGGAACCAAGTTGGCTTCGTCCTTGGTGCCGAGATCCTGATCGTCATCAGCGGGGCCGCTGACCGCGTTGCGGACCGCGGAGATCTTGTGCAGGACATCGAACACCGAGTCGTCCGCGAGTCCTTCGGCGAACAGCGTGGCCCGCACGATCCCGGCGTGGTAGGCCTCGGTGGCCAGTAGGCCTGCTGCTGCATCCAGGTACGTCTTGTTGGAGATGAACGGTGCCGCGCCCTTGAAGGCCGTGACTCCGACATCTTCGAAGAGGAAGGCAGCGAAGAGGAAGTTGCGGTCGCTCGCATAGGGATCGAAGATCTCGCCGGGCTTGATCAATTCGGCGGCGGTCGCCGCGGCGGTAAAGCTGTAGCCAAGGGAGATCCGTGGGCGCGCAACGGCCGCGTCACCGAGTGCGCCGCGGAGGAACGCCACGTGGGCTCGCTCGTCCATGGCGATCTCGTGGGCAATGTTCTTGATCACGGGACTGGCGAAATTGACCTGTCGACCACCGGAAACCTGACCCGGCTTCCCTGTCCCGCCTACCAGGTCATCCGGTAGTCCCCGACCTGTTGCGCCACGAAGGTAGAACTCGGCTTCGAGGTACTCCAGGTTGAGCGCGAAGTTCAGGATCGAAGCGTCACTCGGTCCATCTCCTCCTGTCGGAGCCGCCGGTGCGCCGGTGGCGGCTTCGGCCACCATGCTGGCGAGCTTGACCCGATCTTCGGCTGTTTCGGCGCTGCGGTTGATGGCGTCGTCGATGAAGCGGTCCTCAGCCATCCCAACTCCTGTGCTGTTCGATGATGACGGTCGGGCCTGACGGCACCTCGTCCGTTTCAGACCGCCGGGGCCGGCCACGCCGGGCAACGTGGCGCACACACCGGAATTGCCGGTCGTTGCCTGCCGGCGCACGCTGCGGACAGGTGCGGGAACGTCCGCAGGGCGCCGGCGTTACCCCGCGGGGTTAGTTGCGGCCGGCCATGACGCCGCCGTCGACGTCAACGATCGCGCCGGTCATCCAGCTCGACTTGTCCGACAGCAGGAACGACACGGCGTTCGCGATGTCCTCAGGGGTGCCGACCCGCCCCAGCGGGTGGAAGCCGGCGAAACTGTCGACCGTTTCGTCGAGCTTGTCCGCCGGTACGAAGCCCAGGTACAGGGGCGTCTTGACGACCGCGGGAGCGACCGCGTTGACCCGGATCCCATGGGGCGCCAGCTCGATCGCGAGCGCCTTGGTGAACGAGTGCACGCCGCCCTTCTGCACGGAGTAGCCGGTGTGCGGAGTCGCGGCGATGCCCTGGTGCGCCCACATTGAGCCGACGTTGACGATCGCGCCGCCCTGGCCACCGGCGACCATGCCCGCGACAACGGTCTGCGTGATGAAGAACAACGCCCGGTTCAATTCGTTGTATGAATCGTAGAAGGCTTCGTCGTACTCAGTGAACGCCTTCGGGATGAAGAATCCCGCGGCATTGACCAGCAGATTCGCATCAGCGTGTTCGGCGGCGAGCTGTTTGCGGACCTCGGGCACCTGGTCGCGATCGGTCAGCTCCGCCGTGATGCCCCAGGCTTTTCCCTTCTGCGACAAGGCGTCTACTGCGGCCTGGACCCGCTCGGAGTCCCGGCCGGTGATCACGGCGGTACCGCCCCCGCCCACCACCTGGTGGGCCGTGGCCAGCCCCATACCGCTGCTGCCACCGACCACCACGACCTTCCGGCCCTCGAAGCTCTCACCCATGACAGTTGTTCCTTCCTCACCGAATCGCGACGCCGGGCGGTTCCCGGGTCGGGCAATCAGAAGGTTCGTGCCGCACGGTCGACGGGTCTTACCTGAAGCGGTGCGCCAACCCGGTAAGACCCGGTCGTCGAGGCGCCGCAGACAGTCGACACAACAACGAAGGGTGCGTGCTCGTGAAAGCCATCGTCGCGGGGACCGTGATCGCCGAAGCCGAACAGCAGGACCTGATCTCCATCGAGGGGAACCGGTACTTCCCGCCGGCCGCGATCCGGCAAGGAAGCCTCCGACCGAGCACGACGCCGTACACCTGCCCGTGGAAGGGCGCAGCCCAGTACTACGACGTCGCCACCGACGACGGGCAGGCACACGACGCGGCCTGGTGCTACCCCCACCCGCACCGGTCCGCCCTCGACCGCGTCGGCAAGGATTTCTCCGGCTACGTCGCCTTCGACCCGCGGCAGGCGGACATCGTCGGCTGACCGCGGCGTTGCCCGGAACCGGTAGCTGAGAATGATGATCCATTTTCAGCTCCGCCGCGGTCCGATGATGCCGCACACGCCCGAGCGCGGCGCCCCTGACTTGACCGCGGCCGTCAGCTGTCGTGTTCCTCCAAGATCCCGCCGGCAATGGCGAACGCGGTGTTCGCCGCGGGGACGCCGCAGTAGATGGCCGACTGCAGCAGGACTTCCTGGATGTCAGCGGGAGTGAGCCCGTCCTGCAGCGCGGCCCGGATGTGCATACCGAGTTCGTCGTGGTGACCGTTGGCGATCATCGGCGTCAGGGTCATGCACCGGCGGGTCGTTCGCGAGCGGCCGGGACGGGTCCAGACCTCGCCCCAGGCGTAGCGGGTGATGAAGTCCTGGAACACGGAGGTGAACTCGGTGGTCCGGGCGATCGCCCGAGCGACGTGGGCGTCGCCCAGGACGGCCCTGCGCACGGCCATCCCAGCCGCATAGCGGGAGCCGTCGTCACTGGGGACTGTCGCGTCGCGTGTCTCGCTGTGGCTGTCGAGATGGCCGCGCAATGCTGCCAAAACGGGCGCTGGACGTTCGACCGTGACGAGGTGCGCCGCGTGCGCGACCTCGGTGAGGCTCGCTCCAGGGATCCGGTCGGCCAGGAGCCGGGCATGGTCGACCGGTGTCGCGAGGTCCTCGCGGCCGGCGACCACCAGGGTGGGCGCGGTGATGCGAGACAGCTCGGCACGGAGGTCGAACGAGGCCAGTGCGTCGCAGCTCGCGGCGTAGGCCGTGGCGTCGGTGGTCCGTAGGTCGGCGACGAGCGCCTGGGCGGCGGGATCGTCCACGAAGGACGGGGTGAACCACCGGCCGGCCGCGGTGTCCGCAACGGGAACCATGCCCTCGGTTCGAACGAGGCGCGCGCGTTCGTGCCAGCCGCCGGGCTCCCCGAAGTGAGCCGAGGTGCAGATCAGCATCAGCGAGGTGACGCGCTCGGGGTGGTTGACGGCCAGCCACGTGCCGACGGCTCCTCCGAACGAGATCCCGGCATACGCGAAGCGGTCGATGCCGAGCCGGTCCGCGAGAGCGAGGACGAGACCGGCGACGTCGCCGACAGTGGCGGCGGCGGGTAGTAGCCCGGCGGGTGAGCCGCCGTGGCCTGGTAGGTCGTACCGGATCACCTGACGGCCACGAGCCAGTGCTGCCGCCTGCGGTTCCCACACCGACAGCGAGGTGCCGAGGGACGGTCCGAGTATCAATGGAGGTGCGGTGCCCGCGCCGTCGGCGCGATGGTGCAGGACGGTCATGTCGTGTCTTTCGGGCAGGTTGTCCTCAGGACGCGCCCCGGTCATCGAGAAACCACAAATACAGAGGCGGTAGCGTTCCCGCTGGAAGAGCGCGACCTCGTCGACCTGGCCCACGACGACCAACGCCGGCAAGAGGCCGCGACGCCGGGCAAGCGGTACTCCGTGAACGTCGAGGCGCCGCAAGAGGTGCTGTCCGGCCCGATCGGTGTCGACGAGATCCAGGCCCGCGTTGGCGCAGGCCTGGATCTCGTCGACGCCTGCCTCAGCAGTTCCTCGCCGAACTGCTCGACGGCCCCACAGTACGAGCCGAGAACCAGTTACCGAGCGAGGAGGAGGTCCGCGGAGCGACCCGAGCCGTCAACGATGGGGACACCAACCGGCGACCGAAGACTGACATCGCACAGGTCACGACCCCCGTGGCGCCCGCGGTCGTCCCCCCAGCCCAGGATGCTCACATGAAGGTGAACAGCCGGTCTGCTTCGAAACGCGAAATCGGTCCCTTGTATGCCTTCTCGGGATTGGGGTAGCCGAGTGCCAGCAGCACTGTCGTGGTGTGACCGGTTTCGCGGATCTTGAAGGCCTTGTCGACGCTGGCCGGCTCGAACCCTTCGAGCGGTGTGGCGTCGACGCCGAGTTCAGCGGCCGCCATCATGGTCATGCCCATTACCATGTAGGTCTGTTTTTCCATCCAGTGGTTCAGATCCTTGTAGGCGTAGTTGCGCAGGTTCAGGAAGTCGCGGGTCATGAACTGCCACATCGCGTTCTTTTCCGGGTCGGGGAACCGACCGTCGGCGGTCTCTTTGGCGAACACCTCGTCGAGGTGGCTGTCCGGCACATCCGCCCGGGTGGTGAGGATGATGGTGTGCGACGCGTTCAGGATCTTGCCGCTGTTGTCCTGAAACCGTTCGCCCAAGTTGTCCGCGAGCTGCTTCTTGGCTTCGGCCGAGGCGAGGACGTAGAAGTGGTTGGGCTGGATGTTCGTCGAGGTCGGCGCGGACCGGAGAAACCTCAGCAGTTGGTGAAGGGTTTCGTCCGGGATGGTTTTGCTGCCGTCGAAGGCCCTGGTGAGATGCTGGCTCATGAGCTTCTCGAGATCCATGTCAATCTGCTTTCTTCTTGTGACCAGTAGGTGAACGGTGGTGGTTCGTGGGCTAGTTCTTGGCGCGCGCGATCAGTTCGCCGATGCGGTCGAAGCTCATCCCCGTCGTCGCCGACGCGAGGTCGCCCGCGACGAGCGCCTTGGTGGCCCGTTCGAGTGCCGCCATCGCGTTGGCGTAGAGAAACGGACCCAAACTGATGCGCTTGACCCCGGCGTTCTGCAGCTCGGCGACGGTCAGCACCTTGTCCGACGGCGACACCAGGACGTTGACCGGTGTCGGCGCGACCGCGGTGACGATCGCGCCCAGAGCGTCGAGGTCGGGAGGAAATGGCGCGTAGAGCACATCCGCACCGACCTCGGCGAAGGCCGTCAGGCGCCGGATGGTGTCGTCGAGATCGGGCCGTCCCTGGATGAAGTTGTCGGTGCGGCCGGTGACGGCGAGGCGCCCCTTGGCCGCGTCGACGGCGCTGCGCACGCGATTGACAGCATCGTCGAAGTCACGGATGGGTTGGTCGGGATTACCCGAGGTGTCCTCGACTCCGATACCGGCCAAGCCGAACTCGACGGCGGCTTCGACCGTTGCCGCGACCTCTTCAGGCGTGTCGCCGTAACCGTCCTCGAAGTCTCCGTTGACGGGCAACCCGGTCAGCCGGCCGAGCAGTCCCGCGTGCTCGAGATGCTCGCCACGGGTGACTTCGTGACGTCCGTCGGACCGGCCGAGTGTGGCGGCGAGCGCCGCCGATGATGTCGCGATCGCCTCGAAACCGGCATCGGCCACCATCAGCGCCGAGAGTCCATCCCAGGCGTTCGGCATGACGAGGCCACCCTCGCGGGTGTGCAGCGCCATGAATTTCTCGTAGAGCTCCGAGCCCGGCATAGTGCACCTTTCCTGAATGCTCGTGGGGGGCCGTGAGGGTTTACCGGGCTGTGCGCGCCGCCTTGACGGGGTACCGGCGATCAGCTGGGCGTACCGGTCGCGTTGACCGCGGGGATGTCGATGTCGGTCTGGTTGACGTTGTTGATGAAGTTGGTGAGCAGCGCTTGCACAGCGACCGTGACGATCGCCAGGATCTGCGAGTCGGTGTACCCGGCGTCTCGCACACCCGCGAGGTCGGCGTCACTGACCCGCCCGCGGCTGTCGACCACCCGCCGAGCGAAGTTGGCGGCCGCGGCGCGCTTGGGATCGACCGAGCTCCCGGCACGGCTGAGGGCGATGTCGTCGCTCGACATGCCGCCGAATTCAGACGATACGTACGTGTGCATTGCCAGGCAGTAATCGCAACCGTTGGCTTCCGACACGGCCAGCGCGATGCTGTGCCGGGTCCTCGCGTCCAGAACCCGGCTCAAGGTGCCTTGCAGAGTCGTGACGACCTCGAGGACAGTCGGGTTCGACGCGATGGTCTTGAACATGTTCGGGACGAAGCCGAGCTGCGCGCGGACCCCCTCGAGTATCTGCTGCGAGCCGGCGGGGACCTCATCGGGAGAGGGAACGGTCAGTCGTGACACAGCGAATCAGCCTCCGGTAGGTGTATGAGGGTCAGCGTCGAGCCCCAGCCGGCTCTTACTGCTCCAGAGTTCCGCCGCAGGCGTGACCTGCGCCGGCCGGTGGCGTCAGTTGCGTCGGGCCTGGTGACCTGCGTTGGGAAGGGCGACTCCGTCGGCGCCGATTTCCGGATCTCTTCACGACGAAGCCACCTTGTGTGGACTATACAGACCACATAGTTCCACGCAGTCGCTTCCCCTGGCGAGCGGAATCGACCACCTCGGACACGGGCGGCTCACCGTCTCATCAAGCCAGACATATTCAGTTCTCAGCACCATCTCGGCCACGCCGTGAGCCATTCAGCCAACCGGAGAGTGCGAGTTCAAGGCACCTCGAGCCAGGCCGCCTCAGCCGTGATCGGTTGACCTGAACTGGACTGTCTAGTCCATATCCAAGGCGGGGTGCGGGTACGCAGAGACCTCAGCTCTCACCGACCGGCCTGTATGCTCGCCGTGGTGCCCCACTGATCCGGCCGGTCTCCGCCTGGAGATCGAGGTCACCGCTAGCAGCCGACGCGTTCGCCCTCACCTCCGGCTTGGTCGAGCGCCAGCCGTACACTGCGGGTTCTCCGGGCCGGCCACCTGGAGGACCGTCTCCCGCACCCCGAGGGAGGGACGATGGAAATGCCGCCGGACCGTTCCCTGCACTGGCAGCCCGGCTTTCCCGTGGACGCGAAGCTGACGCTCAAGAGCCTCCGGCGCGGCCGCCACGATCCCACCCACCGCCAGGAAGCCGACGGGACCCTGTGGCGGACGGCCCTCACCTCGTCCGGGCCGGTCACCTACCGGATTCGGCAACGGCGCCTGGACGACCTGGACGTCGACGCGTGGGGGCCAGGCACCGACGAACTCATCGGGAGCATCCGCACCGAGCTCGGCGAACACGACCGTCCGGAGGACTTCCGGCCGGCACATCCCGTTCTGGAACGAGCCTGGAGCCGCCTGCCCGGCCTCCGGGTCCCGCGTACGGGACGGCTCTTCGAGGCCCTCGTCCCCGCGATCCTCGAGCAGCGGGTGGTCGGCCTGGACGCCCAAGCCGCCTGGGCCCGCCTCGTCGGCGCGCACGGCGGCCCGGCGCCGGGTCCGGCGCCCGGGACGATGCGGGTCATGCCCTCGCCCGCGGCGTGGGCGAAGATCCCGATCTGGGATTGGCGGCGAGCCGGGGTCGACCTGCACCGTTCGAAGACCGTCAGCTCCGCGGCGTGGCATGCGGCCAAGCTCGATCGGGCCGCCGCCGACCCCGCCCGCGCGTACGAACTGATGTCAGCGATGTCGGGCGTCGGGGTGTGGACTGCCGCGCAGGTCGGGCATCGCGCGCTCGGCGATGCCGACGCGCTGCCGCTCGGCGACTTCAACCTCGGCCGGATGACCGGCATGGCTCTGCTCGGCCGTCCACTGGCCGAGCAGGAGATCGAGGCGTTCTACCTGCCGTGGCGGCCACACCGCTACCGGGTGGTCCGCATCCTCGAGCTCACTCCGCGCTCGGCGCCGCGTCGCCGCCACCGCGCGCCCCGCGCCCGGCCGTTCCAATGACGCGGTGGTCTGCGTGCTTCATCACCGGGGCGGTTTGCAGCCGCTGAATCCCGGTCACCACAGCAACGAGCCATCGGGCAAAGCGTCGAGTCCATCCCTTTGATTGCTCACCGTGCCGGCAGTTCCTCAGTCGTGTCGGTGGCGGCAGCGGCCAAAAGACGACCGGCGAGCCGTGGTGGGATCATCAGAATCTCCTGGTGTTCAGAAATGCTGTTCACCAGTCCGAACAGGAGACCACGGCCGCTGACGCCGCCGGGCTGCCACACGCACAGCTCACCCAGCGGTGGGCCGGCAAGGCTTGTCGATCATTATTTGGACTATACGGTCCACTGTGAGGCGCGTCGGGTGGTGGCGGAGGACGGAAGCTGCCTGAGGCGCTGTGGTCAACATCCTGGCTGCGTGCACTTCTTGATAAGTGCGTGAGAAGAGCCACCAGGTTGAGACAGCAGCGGGCACCGTCGTCGTGCTCAGCGGTCACCAGCCTTCGACGGGAGCTGTCCTCAGCCCTCATCACAACTCAGGGAAAACCGCAGCGGCTTCCGGCCGGCGTAACCGGTCACACGAAGCCCCGCACCACGGAGGCCGCCAGGGCCGCGCCTCAGTCATCGTACAGTTCCGGGAGGGAAATCCCGCCTGGCTCGTCGGGGGAAGCCCCGGGCCGGCGACGTTTCGGCTGCCCAGCAGCGGGGCTCGCACGCAGACCTCAGCCACAGCCTGGGCGATGTTCGGTTGGATGCGCACGACGGCAGGCGCGCGGTCGTGTTCTCGTCGGATGACCAGGCGAGCACCACGTCCACGATCAGCTCGCGGATGGCGGCCCGCGGTTCACCGCAGCCGCACCCTGTGACGGAGTGGACCATAGTGTCCATCAAAGTTACGATACCGTCGTGGAACGCCCACCGGGTCACGCCGTTGTGCCGCGATGGTTCGGCCCGCCCCGAACCACAGGAACCCCACACTTCGAGTTCACCTCAGTCGGGGCAGACGTCGGATGCGCCGCGTCGGGCAGTGGATCACCGCGTTGGCCGGAAGTGCCACTGTGGTGTCCCGCTACTGGCGTTTCACACCTGGAAGGTGCGGATGTAGTCGATGGCCATGTCGAGTGTGATGCGCATGGACTTGATGTCCTGCTCCGTCTGTGCGAGCAGGTACCCACCTTCGAGGGCCCCCATCAAACCGATCGCGAGCCGCTCGGGATCGACGTCACGACGCAATTCGCCCGCGTCACGCATCCGCCGCAGACCATCCGCGATCAGGCCCAGCCACGTTTCGAAGTGGCCGGCAAGGGCGGATCGCGCCCGCTCGTTCTGGTCGGAAAGCTCACACGCGAGGGAGCCGAGCTGGCATCCATAAATCCTGTTGTGCAGGGCGTTCCGCTGGATGATCGCATCACGCCAGCGCTCGAGCCCCCGGACCGAATTCAGCCGGCGCAACTGCTCCCCCTGCGCGGTCAGCAGGTCCTCAGCCTGGTACTCGATCACGTCCCGAACAAGCGCGTCCTTGTCGGCGTAGTGGCGGTAGAGCTGTGACTTGCTGGTACCGCTCGCCGCACGAACATCGTCGAGCGTAGTGGCGGCCACGCCTTTTACCGTCATCAGGTCCACAGCAGCCCGCAGAATCCGAGCCCGGGTCGCTTCACCTCTAGCCGTCAGCCGGACAGGCTTCATTGTGCTCTCCGGTTCCACCACGGCGACAGATTAGCGTACCCGCACAGGCCCGGGTGCCAAGCAATGTGATTCCGTTATGCGATCCAGGTCAGGCTCTTTCTCGCCTCCCCCTGAGGTGACACAGCTGGAGCGGACTTTGCGGCCACCCGTGGATCCGCGATCGCCTTGCGACATCAGCACCCATCGAACAGACCCACGCCGAATTCACCGCCTTAACCGCCACCACGTGGCCGGAATTTCGACAGGTCACTCCATATCCGCCCGACTTTTCCCGGGTATTGGGGGGCCCTCGTGAGCGAGGTGCCGACGGGTCGGCGTGCGACCGCCTCACGGGCTTGCGCCAGGCCGCCCTCGACCAGAGGGGCACGCAGTTCGTCCCGGTAGGCGCCGGCGGTTGCCGGCCTCGTGGGCGCGGTAGGCGTAGAGCCAGGACCGCGCTCCATACACGTTCAGCTCGATGCCGCCGTCGTGGTACGGCTTTCCGAACAGCTCCCGCAACTGCGGGTCACAATGGTACGCAGACCTGCTCAGCCCTTCGGCCGCGTCGTCCAGCGCGGTGTTTTCCATCTCGGCCCACTCGCGTCGGACCAGCCCCGGCGCCGCTGCGACAGCATCGGCGAAGTTGACCACGCCCTCCAGCGACAGCTCCACGCCAAGCGGTCCCTGGTGATATCGGCTGCACGCGGCATCGATCGCCCGCACGGCGGCCACCGATTCAGCGGACCATTCGAGATCGTCGGTGCCGGGCACTCGGAACAGGTTGTCGACCAACTGCTGCGCCAACGGCACCAGGGAGGCCACGAACGCGTCGCCTTGCTCGCGATTCAGGTACACCCACGCCGGCGTCGGCGGGTGCGCGGAAGCAGGGAAGTCGACGCGCGTCCAAGTGTCGATGAAGAACATCAGCAACTCCGGGATCGGCTGAGTAGCCGCAGGCACGGCGCTATTCGGATTCTCGCCGGGGTACTGCGACGTCCAGACCGCCCGATCCGCACCCCTGTCACGGATCGGCGCGTGCACACGCCAGTCGGTGCAGAAAAAGGAGAGCTCGCCGGTGCGGACATTGAGCAGCACCCGCTGGTAATGCCCGACCCAGAAATCCGCCTGGGTGGGCAGCGGAGGCAGCTCCACACCATCGGGAACAGGCAGGTGCACAACCTGGGTTGTGTCGGTGTTTCGGGACACTGCGGGCGTAGTGGCGCCGGGCATCGTGGGCTCCTCCCCCATCAACGGCTTGGGCAAGTAGCTTGTGGTTGAAGCGACTGGTTCCCGGCACTCGGCAGCCACGACCATGCGCAGCAAGCCGAGCTCACGCCTGGCCTGCGACGCGAGCAACACACTGTGCACACGACACGCACGCACACACCTCGACGAAGCCGTGGACCAGGAGCCTCACACGCGGCGCATCAAGTGCCCGGAGCGATCGCACAGGCTGAGACACAGACCCAGGTGCCCTCACGCTTCTGGTACGCGTCGGTGTACAGGGCTTCCTGCTCCGCGCCATCGGCGAGCATGGTGTACGTGCTGCGACCGTGGATCAGAGCAACATCGCTGAGGATGCGGATCTTGACGTCGTGCACGGCAAGGTCCTTGAAGGGCCGCGGCTTGGCGATGTATTCGAGGAACTCCTCACGGTTGCGCGTGACACCTGGAGTTTGCACGACGAAATCTTCAGCGAGCAACTCGCTGAAGCGCGTGGCGTCGCCGGCCTGGTCGGCCCCGACGTAGTCGAGGTTGAGCCGTTCGAGGATCGCGAGATCCTCGAACGGTTGCTCGGCGTCGCTCATTCTCTGGCTCCTCCGGTGAGCGGTTCAGCGGTCGTTGCAGGTGTGCACGGCGACCGACGTGCTCGTGCCAGTGATCAGTGTCGGTCAGTCGTGCTGTCTTACCGGCAGGGTCGCGATCTCGGTGCACCCTCGACGAGCAGGATCGCGCCCCGCCGGTCACGCGGGTGTGACAGCCCACACCCGGAGTAGCGTGGGCCTCGCCGGTCAAGGACTCGGCAAAGACAGGTTTGAGCGCGCGCAGAACCGCGCCGGGAGCCCATCCTAAAACTGCAGAGCTTGTTGACAGTCTGGACACCTGACCCTCCGGCACGGAGGCGGTCTGGAATCAGGGTCAGGAACGCGAGCCGCCGGTCGCGGGAAGATCTGATCTTTCCGTGCGGCTAACGGGGAGGATCTCGCGTGTCAGCAGAGAGTGGCGACCGCCAGTGCGCCCGGTGACGAGTCGCCACACGGAGAAAGGGAGACAATCGTGACCGATACCCGGCAACCCCTGATCGACGTCGGCCTGGAACAGGTCGCCGAGCTGGCCGCGCAGCTGCGGATCGACTCGATCCGATCCAGCACCAGCGCAGGCTCCGGCCACCCCACTTCCAGCATGTCGGCGGCAGACCTGCTCGCCGTGCTCGTGACGCGGCACCTGCGCTACGACTGGGATCAGCCGCGGGCCGACACCAACGACCACCTGATCTTCTCGAAGGGCCACGCCTCCCCGCTGCTGTACGCGGTCTACAAGGCCGTCGGCGTCGTCTCCGACGACGAGCTGATGACCGGCTATCGGCGCTTCGGTTCACGGTTGCAGGGCCACCCCACGCCGGTACTGCCGTGGGTCGACGTCGCCACCGGCTCGCTCGGGCAGGGCCTGCCGGACGGCGTCGGCGTGGCGCTGGCGGGCAAGTACCTGGACAAGCTGCCTTATCGCGTATGGGTGTTGTGCGGTGACAGCGAGCTGGCCGAAGGGTCCGTCTGGGAGGCACTGGACAAGGCGAGCCACTACCGGCTCGGCAACCTCGTGGCGATGATCGACGTCAACCGGCTCGGCCAACGCGGGCCCACCGAACTCGGCTGGGATCTTGACGCCTACGCCCGCCGCGCCGAGGCGTTCGGCGCG
Organism: Amycolatopsis sp. FDAARGOS 1241; assembly: GCF_016889705.1. NCBI lineage: Bacteria > Bacillati > Actinomycetota > Actinomycetes > Pseudonocardiales > Pseudonocardiaceae > Amycolatopsis > Amycolatopsis sp. FDAARGOS 1241. The sequence goes on along the minus strand of NZ_CP069526.1, from coordinate 2,572,471 downwards.
GCAGTGATCACCGTGGACGGTCACGACCTGCAGGCGATCGACCGCGCGCTACACGCCGCCGGGGCCGGTGGCGACCAGCCGACGGTGATCCTCGCCAAGACCATCAAGGGCAAGGGCTTCTCCGAAATCGAGGACCACGAGGGCTGGCACGGCAAGGCGCTGCCACCCGACCTGGCCGAACGCGCGCTCGCCGAGCTGGGCGGCGAGCGGGACCTGTTGGTCCGGGGCCCGGTTCCAGCCTCCGACAGCTCACCCACAGTGCGGCCGATGAACGCCGGCGCGCCGAAGCCGACCTACCCGCCGGGCGAGAAGGTGGCCACGCGCAAGGCTTACGGCGACGCGCTCAAGTGGCTGGGCGCCACCCACCCCCGGGTCGTCGGCATGGACGGCGAGGTCAGCAACTCCACGCACGCCGACGAGTTCGCGCACGCCTACCCGGACCGCTACTTCGAGATGTACATCGCCGAGCAGCAGCTCATCGCGGCAGCTGTGGGGCTCAGCGTGCGCCACTACGTGCCGTTCGCGTCCACGTTCGCCGCGTTCTTCACCAGGGCGTACGACTTCATCCGGATGGCGGCCATCTCCGCGGCGAACATCCGGCTGGTCGGCTCACACGCCGGCGTCGAGATCGGCGCCGACGGCCCCTCCCAGATGGCGCTCGAGGACCTCGCGATGATGCGCGCCGTGCAGGGCTCGACGGTGCTGTATCCCTGCGACGGGCCCAGCGCCGTGGCACTGACCAGGGAGATGGCCGACCGTTCCGGTGTCTCGTACATGCGCACCACACGCGGCGGATACCCGACGCTGTACTCCGAGGACGACGAGTTCCCGATCGGCGGCGCCAAGGTACTGCGCTCCGCCGAAGACGACGCCGTGACACTGATCGGCGCCGGCGTGACACTGCACGAATGCCTGGCCGCGGCCGACGAGCTGGCACGAGAGGGCATCACCGCGCGGGTGATCGACCTGTATTCGGTCAAGCCGGTGGACACCGAGACCTTGCTTGAGGCGGCCGGCGCCACCAAGGGACGGATCGTGGTCTCCGAGGACCACCATCCGGAGGGCGGGCTCGGGTCCGCCGTGGCCGACGCACTGCTGGCGGCCGGGTCGGCACCGCTGCGGATGAAACACCTGGCCGTGCGGGAACTGCCCGGCTCGGGCACGGCCCCGGAGCTGCTCGACGCGGCAGGGATCGCGGCGTCGCACATCGCCGCCGCGGCACGCACCCTGCTGGCGTGAGCACCGGCCAGGAATCGATGATCCGCAGTCAATGACCGGAGCTGTCGATGGAAAAGCTCGGCGCCGCCTCGGAATCATCCGCATACCGTGGCGCAGTTCGCCCGCCGGGCCGGAATCTCCGAGGGCCGTGCGCGCTCTCACTGCAACACCGACCCGTCCGGGCTGCTGCGACCGTGCGTCGGTTCACCCGGCGGCGGAAGGATGAAGCTCCCACACATAGCCCCACAGGTACGACGTCGCATACGACCGATACGGCCGCCACAGCTCACTGCGCTGCTCCGCGGCCTTCGGCGTGATCCTCCTGTCCAGTCGGTCGAGTGCCGTGACCGCCGCGCGCACAGCGGGGTCGCCGGCCGGGAAGATGTCCGGCCTGTGGAGGTACCGCATCATGAACATCTGCGCTGTCGACGGACCGACACCCGGCAGGGCCACGAGTTCGTGGTGAATTTCGGCGTCCGACATCGCCGCGAGCTTCTCCGGTTCCAGCAGGCCGTCATCGGCGAGTTCGGCAAGTCCGCGGATTGCCCGGGCTTTCGGGTGGGACAAGCCGACGCCGCGCATGGTCTGTTCGTCGGCCGCGATCACGCGCTCGGCGGTGATGGAGCCGCCCAGTTGCGCGACGAGCCGGTTGTAGATCGCGGAGGCCGTCGCCCTGCTGAGCTGCCGGGAGGCGATGGTGAAGGAAAACCATTCGAGCGGACCGCGAACCTCGACGGGAAGGTGCGTCCCGTAGGCATCAATCGGTCCTGTCGACTGCACCCACAGGGCGAGTGAGTCGCCGAGCGAGCCCAGATACTCGGTCGCGGCGCGCTGTTCCTTGGTCGCGCGCTTCCCCGTGCGAGTCATGGTCACCTCACCAGCGTGGCAAACGTGGCCGGGATAGTCCAGATTGCGCAGTGTCGAAACAGGACGGCGCGATCTCTCCGGTCGTAACCCGGGCGACATGAATGACGGGACGACGGGGCCGGGACTTGTGGGTCATCTGGGTGAGGTTGTCCCCGAAGGCCGGACACCGGATTTCATGCCACGAGGGTGAGACCTTGACGATAGCCGACGCGGACTTCGTGTGGGGTGCGGTAGTTGAGTGTCGAATGTAGACGGTCGTGGTTGTAGTAGCCCAGGTAGGCGAAAACGTCCCGTCGGGCGTCGTCGCGGGTCGCCCACACGGCGGTGCCGATCTCGGTCTTGAGGGTGGCGAAGAACGACTCCGCGACGGCGTTGTCGAAGCACGACCCGGTCCGGCCCACCGACGGGCGCATGCCGTGCTCGGCAAGTGCGGACCGGAACCGCCCAGAGGTGTACTGCGTCCCGCGATCGGCGTGGAAAACCGCGTCACCGCTGATCAGGCCACGTCTGACGGCGAGGTCGAGGGCGTCGCGGACGAGGTCGGCGCGCATGTGGTCGGCCATCGCGTGCCCGACCATTTCTCGGGTGTGCAGGTCGATCACCGTGGCCAGGTAGAGCCAGCCCTCCCGGGTGGGCAGGTAGGTGATGTCGCCCACCAACCGCCTCCCCGGCGACGGGGAGGTGAAGTCCCGACCGATCAGGTCCGGCACCGACGCCGCGACAACATCGGGCCTGGTCAGAGACCTGCGCCGCCTGCGGGTGAGACCGACGACCCCGTGCTCGCGCATGACCCGTCCGACCCGTTTGTGGTTGACCCGACGGCCGCGGCGGTGCAGCACGGCGACGATCCGCGGACGCCCGTAGGCGCCTCGGTGACGCACGTGGACCTCGGCGATCTCGGCGGCCAACCCCTCGTCTGCCGCGGCCCGCTCCGCCCTCGCCGCCGCAGCGGCGAGCCACTCGTAGAAGCCCGGACGCCGCACGCCCAGGACCCCGCACAGCCGGGTGACGCCGAAGATGGCGCGGTGTTCGGAGATGAACCGGTAGCTGCGGGTCAACGACCCATCTCCTTGGCAAAATAGGCGGCTGCCTTGCGGAGGATGTCCTTCTCCAGCTCCAGTTCGGCTACCCGCTTGCGCAGCGCCCGCAGCTCCTCCTGGTCCACGGCGGCCGTCGTGTCGACAGGGCCGGCCTGGGCCTGCTCGGCGGTGCGGACCCAGTTGCGCAGGGTCTCGTGATTCACGCCCAACTCGCGGGCGATCTGCCGCAATGGCCGGTCCGACGAGCGGGCCAGCTCGACGGCGTCCCTGCGGAACTGCTCGGGGTACTTCGACTTGCCTGACACGGGGACACCCTGATCCCAGACCGCTGTCTGGGATCAGGGTGTCCGGTTCAAGGGGACAACCTCAGGGTGGACTAGATGGTTCCTGTGGGTGCAGGATGGACGCTCGGGAGAACGACGTTGCGCCGGGCGAGCTCAGCGGCGTGCGTCAGTCACTCGTCGCCCGCGGTAGCCCTCCCTCCTTACCCGCTGGCGCGGACTGAGCAAGCGCGATGCCCGTCGAGCTGTCCCGTCAAGGCAACACCAATTCCGTTCTCGACGTGGTGTTCACCATGAGCACCAAAGGACAGTTCTTCACTCTGATCAAAGCGCTGCCGCTAACGCTGGCAGCCCGGGATACGCCGACACCGCCATGCTGCGAACCACAGCCCGGCATGGGATCCGATGGCGTCTCCGCGATGCCGGGCGCTAAGGGATGTCTCGTAACCCGGTGTGGGACTGGCGGGGTCGTTAGTTGATCATGGTGGTGTGGTGCAGGTGATCACAGCGTCGCAGCCGGAGTGGGTTTCCCCGTTCACGGGGTCGGAGCCGGCGCAGTTCCGGAAGCTGGTGCGGTTGGTCGCGAAGCGGGTGGGGCCGAGATCGCGGATGGTCGCCCGGGTCGGCAGGGCCGTTACCGCTGACCGACCGGGTGCTGCTGGTCGCGATCTGCTGGCGGACGAACCTGACGATGCGCCAGATCGGACCGCAATTGGGGGTGTCGCATTCCGCGGCGCACCGGGGGAAGCGACACGATCGGCCCGCTGCCGGCACTCGCCCCGGTCCGCAAACGCCGGATCGACGCGGTGGCGATCGTGGACGGCACCCTGGTCCCGACCCGGGATCACCGGCCGGCCGCCCCGTCGAAGAACTACCACTACTCCACCAACGTGCACGTCGCCATCGACGCCGACACCCGGCCGGTGATCGCCACCGGCGACCCGCAGCCGGGCCGCCGCAACCACTGCACCGTCTACCACGACTCCGGCATCGCCAAGCAACTCGCCGATCGCCCAGTCATGGCCGATGGCGGCACCACGGCAACCCGGAAGTCGTCATGCCCGACCGCAAACCCCATGACGGCGGCTTGCCCGAGTGGAAGGAAAACCTCAACACCACCCACCGCAAGATCCGTGCCCGCATCGAGCACGTCCCGGCCAAGATGAAGAACGTCAAGATTCTCCGCGACCACCGCCGCGCTGCGAACACACTCGCCGACACGGTGTTGTCCGCACTCGCGCACCTGCACAACATCATCCTCGCCGGCTGACCACAACAACCAACCCCACCAACCACAACACCAGTAACGAGACAGCCCTTAGGGCGGCGAGAACCCCTTCGGTCGCCTCGGCACGGCAGAGGAGCGCGCCGACACCGTCGCGTTCCTGGCTTCGGCCGGAGCCGCGTACGTCGCCGGGCAAGAGCTCGTGGTGTCCGGTGGCGCTGGATTGGCCGGCTGACCGCACTGTCGACAATCGACGGACACAGTCCGGTCCGGACCGGCGTCACGGGCCTCGTGCGTGACCACACCGATATTCGGCGAACGGCGGGGTTTCCTTGCCCAGTCGTGCGATTTCACAGGCTTTGTGCGTCGTGCTGCCACGGGCAAAAGCTGCGGGTGTCTCTCATCGCTGCAGCTGGTTGGAGAGTTTGTCGGCGGCCAGAGTGAGGGCTTCGGTGTAGCTGGGGAATGCGGCGATGCCGTCGGCGGGGTCGTCGGCAGTGAGGTGGTGCCGGATGGCCAGGGCGGCGGTGTTGATCCATTCACCGGCGAGCGGAGCGACGGCCCAGGCGCCGACGAGAGTGCGGTGCCGGCGGTCGGCGATCAGGGTGAAGGTGCCGGAGGGGGCGGTCTCGTAGGTGTAGGGGCGCGCGATCTCGTCGGCCAGATGCAGCGTGGCGGCGGCGATGTCGATCCCTCGGCCGCGCGCTTGGGCGGGGGTAAGACCCACGGCGGCGATCTCGGGTTGGGTGAACACCACGCGGGGCACGGCGGTGTAGTCGGCGACGCGGGGTCGGCCCAAGATGTTGTCGGCCACCACGCGCCCCTGGTAGGTGGCTACGTGGGTGAACAGCTCGACTCCGGTCACGTCTCCGATGGCCCACAGCCCGTCGGCGGCGCGGCAATTCTCGTCCACCGGGAGCTCGCCTCGGGGCCCGGGTCGCACGCCGACCGCCGCCAGGTTCAGGGAGGCGGTGTTGGGAGTGCGGCCGGTGGCGTTGACGATGACGTCCGTGCTGACACTGGTACCGTCATCCAGTTCGACGACGATCTGTTCGCCGTGCTGTCCGGTGCGGCGGTGGACGGTGTGGGCTCGGACGCCGGTCCGCACGTCGATGCCGTCGGCAGTCAGCAGCTCGGCGATCAGGTCACCGAGAGCGGGATCTTCGCGGTCCAGCAGGCGTGGGCCGCGGTGCACGATGGTGACCTGGGTGCCCATGCGGGCCAGGAAATGGCCGAGTTCGATACCGGCAGCGCCGCCGCCGATGAAGGCCACGCGTTCAGGGATCCGGGTGAGCGTGGTCGTCTTGCGGTTGGTCCATACCGGCACGTCGGTCAGGCCGTCGATCGACAGGCGTTTCGCGGCCGCGCCGGTGCCGATGATGACGTGGTCGGTGGTCAGCAACCGGCCCTCGACCTCGACTCGGCCGGGGCCGGCGAGGCGGGCGGTCGCCTTGATGACGGTGGCGCCCAGTTTGCGCAAACCGTCGGCCTGGCCCGTGTCGTCAAGGTGGCGGACCATGTAGTCGCGGTAGTCAGGCAGCGCCGCCCAGTCCAGACCTGGCCGCGTGAGCCCGGCGGCGTGCTGGGCCTCGGCGCGAGCTTCAGTGGAACGCAGCAGGGTCTTGGACGGGATGCAGGCCCAGTAGGCGCATTCCCCGCCGATCAGCTCCTTTTCGATGACCGCGATCCGCAGGCCACCGGCCAGCAGCCGGTAGGCGGCGGCTTCGCCGCCCGTGCCCATGCCGATCACGATCGCGTCGAAGTGCTCACTCAAAGGCCACCGTCCGATAGGTCTGTTGTGTCGTTGCGGTCCTGGTCGAGATCGACCGGCGCGTCGCGCTGGCCGGGCCGGCACGCAGGACAGGACCCCCAGGACTCGCGCTAGCGCGAATGCACGATTTCCTACCGGAAGGCGGACTCGATGCAGTGGTGTCCGGGTCAGGAAAGGTCCGGTTCAGTCAGCACGACGGGTTCACCACCATCAACGAAAGCGTCGCGCGGGTGTTGCACCGACGCCAGCGAGAGGATGTCCCGGCCGAACAACCCCGCGGTCAGCCAAATTACGAGCACGCGGACCTTGCGTTCCCAGCTGGGCACGGCCAGCACGTGATAACCGCGGTGCATCAGCCAAGCGAGCGGCCCTTTGATCACGAGTCGCCGGTACTGGAAGATGCCGTGACCGATGCCGAGCTCCGCGATGGAGCCGAGGCTGTGGTGCCGGTAGTTCTTCGGCCTTCCGCCGTGCAGGGTCGCGGCGATGTTGCGGGCGAGCAGCTTGCCCTGGCGGACGGCGTGCTGGGCGTTGGGCACCGTGCGGGTGCCCGGGATCGGTGAGGTGAGGTCCTCGATCGCGGCGTCGTCTCCGGCAGCCCACGCGTCGGACACCGGTTCGGCGTCGGTGCCGACACGCAGGTCGGGCCGGGCGATGAGGAACCCACGCTCGTCCACCGGTAGGTCGGTGTGCTTCTCCACCACGGGGTTCGCGGCGTTGCCCGCCGTCCACACGATGAGCTCCGAGTCGAACTCCTCGCCGGTGGAGAGCACCACGTGCCCGTTGGTCATCGACTTCACCTGCGTGTCCAGGTGCACCTGTCCGCCGCGCCGTCGGAGGAAGCGCACGACCCAGCGGCCAGGCGAGCTGGTGACCTCAGGCAGGATCCGGCCTGATGCTTCGACGAGGTGGAACCGCAGCTCGCCGCGGTGCAGTTCGGGATAGCGCTTCAGCAACGCGGTCGCCAGCGACAGCAGCTCGGCAAAGCCCTCGACGCCGGAGAACCCGCCGCCGACGAACGTGACGGTGAGCAGCTTCTGCCGTTGTGGCCCCAGCGGCAGCATGGCCGCTCGGTCGAACGACGTCAGTAGCCGGTCACGGATCGCGACTGCCTCCTCCACGTGCTTGAGACCGATGGCCTGCTCGGCGATACCGGGCACCGGGAACTTGCGGGTGACCGCGCCGGCGGTGACCACGACGAGGTCGTAGCCCAGTTCGAACGTGTCACCGCCCGCGGGCCGGACCGTGACCGAACGGCGTTTGTGGTCGATCGCGCTGACCATCCCGGTGATGATGCGCGTGCGGTGAAGATGGCGGCGCAGCGACACCGCGGCGTGCCGGGCCTCGATCGAACCGGCCACCACCTCAGGCAAGAACGGCTGGTACGTCATGTACGGCCGCGGATCGACCACCGTCACTTCGGCCTCACCCCGGCGCAGCTTCTTTTCGAGTTTCCACGCTGCGTAGAAGCCGGCGTAGCCGCCGCCGACGATCAAGATCTTCCGCATGAGGCCCTCTGTTTTCTCGGGTGCAGTGACCGGGGGTACGAAGCCGGGCAATGGCGGCATCGTCAACGCCGGTAGGGCGAGCAAAACGTCGAGCCTGACCGACGGTGACAACCGGTCGCCGACGACAACTCTCATCGGCGCTCAGTCGAGTTGCCGATACTCTGCGCCGTGCCGGGGCCAAGTTCTTACGCTGGGACCTGGATCCGGCCAACTCGAAGGCCGGGAGCACACCGGCAGCTGAAGCTCCTCCTGAGCGCGTCGGGGATGCCCGGATCGACGCGGTGCCGAGGTGCCCCTGCCCGATACGCGCCGGGGGCTGGTGGTGTCGAGGCCGTCCGGGCGCTTCGCTACGCGGCGGTCAGCGTCTTCCCGGTGCGCGCCGGGCGCATTCCGCTGTGCAGCATGTGGCGGAGCCGTTGCGATGGAAAAGGAAGTTTGCTCGGTTGCCCGACGACGCGCGGGTACTCTCTTCAGCCTGGCCTGCGGCGGGATCGCCCTCTCGGGCTGCGGCCGGCTCGTCGGCACTCCGGCACCCTCCGCGGCTATCGGTCATTCTCGACCTGTGGTGTGACCTCCCGCGACAGCTGCCCACGGCAGGGCCGCGGCGTAGGTGCGGAATGGCGCCCAGCGCATGCCGAATCCCTTGTCGGCGCTGCCACACGCCCAGATCCGGCGGACAGTGCGGGCGAGGGCGGGGTCGCCGGCCGGCAGCATGTCCGGCCGATGCAGGCGGCGGATCAGGAACAGGTCCGTCACACAGCGGGGAACGCCGTACCGCGCGAGGATCTCGCGGACCTGCCGGTCGTTACGCCCGACGAGCAGGTCCAGTTCGACGTCGCCGGTGAGCTGTGCCTGCGCGAGCCGCACGAGCCGATCGGCGTCCGCACCCGGCAAGCCCAACCCGGCCAGCCGGCCCGCACCGAGGTCCGCAACCTTCTCGGCGGATGGGTAACCGCTGGTAGCACGGCAGATCTGCGCGTACACGACCGAAGTTGAGCGTGCGTGGCACGGTCGCGCGGTCGAGTAGCGGACCAGCGCCGAGAAGTTGTCGCCGAGCCCGGCTTCCTCGTGGTGTCCGAACGGCTCCGGCCGCCCGAACCGGCAAACGAGGTAACGCATGACCGGGTCGCGCCCCGTGAGGTGATCGTAGGCGAGTACCGACTGCGTGACAGCGGCACCGACCAGGACCGGAAGGTCCCGCGCATGCGAACCCACATCCATCCGACGCCTCCTGCTCACACACTGGTCGCCCGTCAACAGTTGCGGCTCTGCCAGGCCTCGGCACGGCGAGCTCCGGAGGAGTCAGCGGACGCGTCGCCGGATCGGCGGTGCGTTCGGAGGCGCGGGCCCGGTTGGTCCAGGTGTCGATATCACGGAGTGAAAACGGCGGTCAGCCCGCTCGGTCCGTGTCGTCGTCACCGTCCGTGCTGCGGTCGAAGACCGAGAGCGCCCGCCGCCTCTGCTGCAGCAGCTGGAAAATCCGATCCAGATCGTGCTCGAGCTCGTTCAGGCGTACTTGCTCTTCCTTCGACAAGCCATCGGTGCGACGGAGGGCGCGCCTGCGAACATCGTGCTCCTCGTCGAGGAGAGACGCGAGCTCGTCAGTGATCATCCGCGAACGCCCCATGTTCAGGTCCTTGCGTTCGCCAGCAGGTTCCGATCGGTGTCCAGCAGTTCCAGCCATGCCCGGATGAACTTCTCGAACCGCTCATCCTCAAAGCTGCGGCGCACGTCGGTCCCCTTCCCGTCCCCGCCGAAGAGGCCGGCCGCGCCGCCGCACGTGACGGCGTCGCCCACTGCCTCCTTGCTCTTGTCTCCGCAGCCGCCGATTGCGACGAGTTTCCGGCCTGTCACCATGTCGGTCATCGCTGTGCTCCGTTGTGCGCCGAGGGAAGATGCCCTTGGTATCCAAGGGTTAGCGGCAGCAGCTGCTGACGTCTTACACTTCTCGCGGCGGCCCTTGCGTTCAGCTTTTGGCGCGCTCCCGTTGGTACCCTCTGTCCCGGAACAGCAGCGGCTGCGGGCCGCCGGCGATTCGTGCTCCGTTCATGAACGCTGGCCTCCTTCGTCCGCGACCCGGATGATGGTCTTGCCCGGGATCCGGCGGCGGTCGGGCCCGAACGCGGCAGCCGCCTCGGCCAGCGGCCGCACCTCACCCACGATCGGCTTCAACCGGCCCTCCCGCACCCACCGCGCCAACTCGGCCAACCGCACACGATCGGGCTCGACCACGAAAAACACCGCCCGCCCGTTCTCCGGCTGCACCACCGGCGGCATCGCGACAGTCACCACCGTCCCACCCGCCCGCAGCAACGCCGTCGAACGCGCCAGCACCTCACCCCCGATCACATCCAGCACCACATCCACCTCACCGACCCCCTCCAACGACTCCGCAGCCAAGTCCACGAACACCTCAGCCCCCAGACCGAGCACGACCTCACGGTCCGCAGCCCGGCCCGTCCCGATCACCCGCGCCCCCACCTCCCGCGCCAGCTGCACCGCGATCGACCCCACCCCGCCCGCCGCCCCGTGAATGAGCACACTCTGCCCGGCCCTGAGCCCACCGTGGTCGAACAAACCCTGCCACGCGGTCAACCCCGAGATCGGCAACGCCGCCCCCACACTGTGGTCGAGATCCGCCGCCAGCGGGGCCAGGTTGCGCGCCTCCACCGCCGTGTACTCCGCCAGCGACCCATCCCGCGCCCAATCGCACAGCCCGAACACCCGCTGCCCCACCGTCAACCCCGTCGTCCCGAAACCCAGCTCCACGACCACACCCGAGAGCTCATGCCCGGGCACACTCGGCGTGCGATCACGCCCCGCCCGATCCGTCCACGTCGCCGGCCACGCCAGCTCCCCCGGCGTGAAACCCGCGGCATGGACCCGCACAACCACATCGTTCTCCGCAGCATGCGGATACGGCACCTCACCCACCACGAACCCGCCCACCCCAGCCTCACGATCCCGCACAGTAATGGCTTGCATGAAACGTCCTCTCTCGATCTTCGGCCAGACACGCCGCACCGGCACGGCACGGGGCACACTTCGGCGCGGCACTGGGACGTCCTGGCCGCCTCCGGGATCCCACGTTAATGTGAACCATATGGTCCAGTTATAGTCCGCTTGACTTGAGATCCACGCCCACGACCACCGGCTGGCCCAGGGGAGGCGATGTGACCACGGAGACGGCGGGGGCCGTTGATCCCGCCCGGCGCCCGCTTCTGACGCTCGCCACCCTCGCGCCCGACGAGTTGGCGGCCGTTGTGGCGGCCGCCCACCGCTACGGCACCGATTCCGAACTGTGGACAGACCGGCTGGCCGGAGCGCGGCTGGCGTTCGTCTTCACAGCGCCTTCCCCGCGCACCCGCTCGTCGTTCTGGAGCGCCGCGACCCGGCTCGGGTGCCACACCATGCACTTCGGCGCGTCCGGTCTGCAGAGCGCCGCACGCGAGACGTGGGCGGACACGGGCATGCGGCTGGCCCCCTACGTCGATGCCGCTGTGGTGCGCACGAACGGCCCGCAGACCGAGCTCGAAGCTCTCGCGAACGAGCTCCCCCCGACCATGAACGCGGCGACTCTCCAGGAGCATCCCACCCAGGCGATCGCCGACGCCTGCGCGCTGCTGGATCACTTCGGCCGGACGACGGGGCTGCGCCTCGCCTACGTGGGAGCGGCCGGCAACACCGCCCGCTCGCTGGCCCACCTGGTGGTCGGGACACCACAGATGCGCCTCGACGTCTACTGCCCCGAGGGGTACGGCTTCCCACCGGAGGAGTTGGAAGCGCTGAACGGGCGCCGGCCCGGCGGCGACCCGATCCGGCAGTTCGACGAATTGCCCCGGCGACCCGATCCGGTGGACGCGGTCTACACGGCCCGGTGGCAGCCGACGGAGTTGCCCCACGACGACCCCGGCTGGGACGAACGCTTCGCCCCGTTCCACGTCAACCGGGAGACGATGGCGAGCTTCTCCGGCGACACCGACGCGGTGTTGCTCCGCGACTTCTCCGCAGTACCCGGCCAGGAAGTCGAGTCCGACGTGCTCGGGGGGCCGCTGTCGCTTGCCCGCCGGCAGGCTTACCACAACGCGTCGGCTGCGGCTGCTGCGTTGCAGTGGGTGCTTCGTGCGCCGACGCCGGTCAGCTGAGCGGGCCCGGCCTTCGGCCGCAGCCCAGCCGGCGTTATCACTTCGTAGACGCCGCTGCGTTCGGTGACTGGCTCCTGAGCCAGAACAGACGAACAATGACCGGTTGAGCCCTGTCTAGATGGACTATATAGTCCACGATGTGATGCTCTTGTGTAGCGCTGTTTGAGCAGGGGACCGTCGTCGGCCGTCCATGCGCGGAGCCGGATGGCATGAGCGAAGGCGGAGCTGCCGACTGGCGGGTCGAAGACGAAGAATGGCTACGGCTGCTGAGGAGTGACGGAGCCGCCGGCGAAGCCGGCAGGCGGATGCTGTTCGAATTGTTGTTGCGCTTCGGGCGTATGCAGCTGGGCCACCGCCGGGGAGCCGGTGGGCTCGTCGGCGTGGAGTTGCTCGACGTCGTCGACCAGGCAGTCGCTGACGCGTTTCTGTTCGTCCTGAACGGCCTCGAGTCGTTCAGAGGTGAAGCCAGATTCACGACCTGGGCCTACACCATCGTTCAACGCACCGTGTCACGCAGCATGGAACGCCATCCCTGGAACCGGGGGTTCATCGAACTGGTCGGTGAGGTTCCCGAAACCGCGCGGCCCGGCACGGACGACCTGCCCACTGTGACGGACGCGGTCCGGCGGGTAGTCGAGACCGGCTTGACGTCTCGTCAACGGCGCGCGTTCATCGGGTCGGTAGTGGAAGGGCGCACCGTCGAGGAGCTGGCCGAAGAGCTGGGATCGAACCGGAACGCGGTCTACAAACTCCTCTTCGACACCCGGCGCAAGATCCGCGCCGCACTGCTGGATGACTGACCCGACAAAGGGGGATGCCGGCGTGCTCCACGGTGTGAACCGTGGAGCAATCCACACAAGATCTTGCGCCCGACGTCCGCGACATGCGGCCTCACCTTGAGCGGCCGGGCCGGTCTCAGGCTATTCGGGGACGATGTGAATGGCCGCCTCCTCCGCGGACGCGGCGGCGCCGTCCACTCCGGCGTCCGACGCGAACAGATACGGGTAGACCGGGTCCGACTCCTCGTCCTCGATCAGTCGCCCGGCGCGCACAGTACCGACCTGGTCGTCGTAGAGCTCTCCGTCCGTGTCCGATGCGTCGCCCAGACCGTCGCCTTCGGGCTCGGCGGCGAAATCGGGTAGTTCGCGCGCGAGGCGGTGGCCGAGGTCCTCGTGCCCGGCGGCCTCGCGCGCCGTGGTGCCCCAATCGAACACGGCGATCGGTCGTTCGCCGGGTGAGTAGCCCTCGTCGAGGACGTCCTCGACATCCCGCTCGTCGAGGCTCTCGTCGGGTTCGAGGACGCCGGAGTCGATATCCACGCCCCCGTCGTACTCGTCAGCGTCGTCACTCATGGCCAACCTCCCTGGGTATTTGACGATGTGCGCCGGCGTGGCGCGGATTCTTACCGCGTTGCGCTGTTCCACCGGTGGTTACGGCCATCACGTCGCATAGGAGCGAACCTGGCCGAGCGCCATGTCGAGAGTCACGCGCAACTGATCGGCGTCCTGGGTGGTGTGCGCCAGCAAGTAACCTCCTTGCAGGGCAGCGATGACGCCGGTGGCAAGAATCTCGGGGTCTACGGAAGCGTCGAGGTCGCCGGCGGCCTGGAGACGAAACAAGGCCGACGCCAGCAGCCCTTTCCACTGGGAAAACGCCGTAGTGAGGGCATGGCGGCCACGATCGTGCCGGTGTGCGAGGTAGATCAGCGAGCCGAGAGGGCAGCTGCTCTCCGACGTATACGGGCCGAGCAGTCGTGACCGCCAGCGTTCCAGGTCTGCGAGGCGCTGGACCGCGTCCAAGCTGGGGCGCTGCGCTCGTAACACGACGTCGAGTTGAGCCTCCACGATCGCCTCCACGATCGTGTCGTGGTCCGGGAACAGGTGGTCGAGCTCGGTCCGAGTCACGTCGGCGGCGACGTGAATGCGCGCCGGGGTGAGCGAGCCGACGCCTTCGCGCAGGAGGAGTCTGGTCGCCGCTGCCACGATGCGTGCCCGAGATCCCGGTCCCGAAGTGTTGCGACGTGGGCAAGCCCCGTCGTACCGGTCGGCCGTCATGGTGGGAACAGTAGCCGCACCCAGCACGGTCGGGAACCTCCACCCTGACTGAACATGGACTATACAGTCCGATTCGGACGCGTTGCAGGAAAGCCCGGTGGATCCCAACTCGGTCTCGGTGGTTGCGAGTCCGAGCACGTCCGCCAATTCTGGCCCGCAACACCGAACACTGTTGTCACAATCGCGCCACCCGCCCATCCTTCCCCTCGGCCGAGGGGTGCGGGTGAGCAGTGATTTGGCCCAGCAGCGCCTGCTCGCCCTGGCTGGCGGCTTCCTCCGCGCGGGGACCATAATGGACGATGTCGTCCACGGAGTGTGACGGCGAGGACTCGTAGTGAGAGGGATTCAGATGAAGGCGATCGTGGTGACCGACGAAGCCGCGGGCCGGGCTGGGATGAGGCTGGTGGAGCGGCCCGATCCGGATGCGGCGAGGCTCGCTGACCTCGCAGGTGCGAACTACGGGGATGTGGTTGTTGAGGTCCATGCGTCGGGGTTCACCTGGGATGAGCTGGAGTGGCCCTCGACCTGGGTCGATCGTCTCGGTCGCGACCGGACGCCGTCGATCCCCGGGCACGAAGTGGCCGGGGTGGTCACGGCGCTCAGTTACGGCACGGCGGGGCCGGCGGTGGGACAGCGGGTGTTCGGCCTCACGGACTGGACTCGCGACGGCACGCTGGCGGAATATGTCGTCGTCGAGGCGCGCAACCTCGCGCCACTGCCGGGCGACGTCGACTTCACGACGGGAGCCGGCCTGGTGATGTCAGGCCTCACCGCGTGGCAGGGACTGTTCGAGCACGGCCGGCTGCAAGCGGGGCAGAGCGTCCTCGTGCACGGTGCGGCCGGCGTCGTCGGATCGATGGCCGCCCAGCTCGCACGAGAGGCCGGCGCCTACGTCATCGGTACCGGGCGCGCAGGCGGGCGTCAGGCGGCGCTCGACTTCGGCGCGCAGGAGTTCGTCGACCTCGAGAACGACACCCTGGAAGACATCGGCGGGGTCGATCTGGTGTTCGATGTCTTCGGCGGGGACATCGCAGCCCGGTCTGCGGGTCTGGTTCGAGCCGGAGGAACGCTGGTGAGCGTCGCCGGCCCGCCGGAAGCGCGGCCCACCGACGGCCGCACGGTCGACTTCGTCGTCGTGCCCGATCGCGCCCAGCTGGGTGAGGTCGTCCAGCGGGTGCGGGACGGACGGGTGCGGACGAACATCGGCACCGTCGCGGCCCTCGACGACGCCGTCGCGGCCTTCAACCCGACCGAGCGGACCCCGGGCAAGACAATCATCCGCGTTCACCCGTAAGGACTCGGGGACAGTGACCGGTTCTGTCTCCTCGTTGGGTCGCGGTCAGCGGCGTGGCCAGGGCTGTGAGAGGCCGATAGCCCTCCGAGGGTTCGAGCGACTATTCGCCCCACCCCGTCGGTGAGCCGTTCCACCCTGTGCGCGAGCGGGTCTCGAGATGGTTGGTTTCCAGAGGTGAAGTGGTTCCCGGGAGACGGGTTCACGTGCACGGACGTGGCCCTTTCCCGGCACAAGAGATCCGGCGCCGGTTTCGAACCCGGCCTCCGCCCTGGAGCCGGCTGGAACCGCTCGCTATCGCGTGCTCGTACGGGTGCCGGCGGAGGCCGCGGCAACGGGTCGTGGCGGGACCTGCGGATCCGGCGAGGTTCGTCGCAAGGCCTGGTGTCCTCCGCTGCTCGCGAGCGGATCCGCGAGCGCGGCCTTCAGCTTCCTCCTCAGGCGATGCCGAGCTTTCCGAAGACTGAGGAAAAGCTGCACGGCGATTTCGGAGTCGGTGTGTCCTTCGGCCGCCAGCTGCGCGATGGTGATTTCCCGCCCGGTCAGCCGTTCCGTCGGCGGCGCCGTGGGTGCGTGCACGATTTCCCCAGCGGCGACGAGCTCTCGGCGTGCGCGTTCGGCGAACCCGTCGGCGCGCACGCGCCGGAACGTGTCGTAGGCGGGCCTGAGCTGGCTGGCTGCGGCGTCACGAGGGCGTTCCCGGTGCAGCCATTCGCCATAGAGCAGCTGGGCTCTCGCTCGCAGCGCGTCGACTTTGCTGCGCTCGCGGTGCTCGATGGCGGTGCGGTACAGCTCGTCGGCTTCGGCTCCCCCGGCCAGCTCCCACATCGCGGCGGTGGCGATCCCGGGGCTCCCCGCCGCGAGCGGCCGCCTCGACCCGTTCCAGGAGCACGTAGCCGTACATGCCGAGGTCGTCGTGCTCGACGGCCGAGTCGGTGGCTGCCGGCGCTTCACGGTAGTGGCCGAAGCTGTTGTGCAGCACGGCGGCCGCGTACTGCACGATCGGGATCACGAAGCCCTCACCGCGTGCGGTGGCGCTGTGCAGGCTCGCGCGCACGAGCTGCAGCGTCCGCGCCTCCTGCCCGCGGTGGGCGGCGAGCACCGGCTCGATGTACAGCGGCGGCGGCGCACCGGTTACTTGGGTGATGGCATCGGACTCTTCGAGCAGGGCAGTGGCTTCGTCAAAGCGCCCGGCGTGCACGCACCCGCCGGCGCGGTTGGCCAACGCGACCGGCAGCAACCGCAGCACGCCCTGTGCCCGCAGAATCCGCACCTGCCGGGCCGCCAGGTCGTCCCACGACTGCTGGCAGGTCGAGCGCAATCCGGCTGATGACCCCGTACCCGCGCAAACCGGCGGCACCGCAGGCGGAATCCCGCCGGAACTGCCGCACGGCGCGGATGAGCCCGGGGCTGCGGCCGCGTAGCCCTTGGTGAACCGCAGCACGAGGCCGTCGAGCAGCAGGTCGACCGCCCGGGCGGAGAGGGGGCCGACGGGACTGACCGCACGGCACGGGCGATCCCCGCCGGCGCGCTGTCCTGCGTCCACCCGAGGCGACCGGCGAAGACCGACGCCGCTGTCGCCTCCAGGTAAGTCTCGCGTGAGCGCAAGGGGTCGAGTCCCGCAGGCGTTCCGCCGCTGACAGCAGCAATGCCGGCGCGTCGCGGCCACGGTTGAGGGAGAACGTGATCTGCGCGCGAAGCAGCTCGATCTGGGCCTGACGCATGAGTTCCGGCGGCGCCGCCTGCGCCTGGGCGACCAGTTCGAGCGCCGCATCTGGAGCCCCGGCGTCGAGCTTCGCGCGCGCCGCTGCCAGTGCACGGCACGCGCGCTCGACGGGGTCCGGGATCAGCTCGGTCGCATCGGCCAGGAACCCCGACGCTGCAGCAACTCCGCCGCGGGCGCGTGCGTGCTCGGCCATTCCGTGCCAGCTCGGCCGCGATCGCCTCGTCGGGACTCGTCGCCGCCTGACCGCGTTGCCGTGCCCGGTCCTCCGCGTCGGCCCAGGGATCGATGGCGTCGGCAAACGCCTCGGGCACGCGCCGGCGGTCGGCGCTGCCGCCCGACTCGTAGCCGGCGGACCGCATCAGCGGGTGGCGAAACCACACCCGGCGCCCGATCGTGATCAGCTCTGCCGCTTGTTCCGGTTCCGCGGCCGACTCAGGGACACCGAGGAGTTCGGCGGCACGCCAGAGCACCGCCGCCTCCCCCACCGGGTCGGCGGCAGCGATGAGCCACAGCAGCCCGGTGTCCGCCGGTAATGCGGGCACCCGGGTGGCGAAGCTGCGTTCGATGCGTCGCGCCAGTGGCCTTCGGTGGCCATCCGGCCTGAAGCCTCCGGCGAACGCGGGCAGGTTCGCCACACGCGGCAATTCCCGCAGAGCCAACGGGTCGCCTCGCGCCTCAGCGAGGATGCACTCGCACGCCCGTTCTTCCATCAGGGCGGGCATCGTGGTTACCGGCAGTGCCCGCGCATCCCCTGTCGCCACGTCCGGTGAGGAGCTCAGGCAGCCGCTCCAGGTATGCCAGATCGCGGTTCTGCTCGCCATCGCGGACCACGAAGACCATCGCAACGGGATCCGCCCGCAGCCGGCGAACGACCATCGACAGCGTCCGCATCGAGGCGCTGTCGAGCTGCGCGTCGTCGATCACACCCACCAGCGGTTGCTCGGCGGCAGCTTCTGTCAACAAAGTCAACACAGCCAGGGCGGCCACGAACGGGTCCGGTGGACTCCCCTCCGCCAGCTCGAACGCGGTGGTCAGCGCGGCACGCCGGGGAGTCGGCAGGCGTTCGAGCTTGTCCGGATGCGGCGCGCACACCTGGTGCACGCCGGAGCAGGGGAACTCCGCCTCCGATTCGGCGCCGGCGACGGGGACAACCTGCAGATCGCCGGCCGCCTCGACCGCTGTTTCAGCAACGCAGTCTTGCCAACCCCTGCCTCGCCGCGAACCACCGGCACCGCGCTGCGGTCCTGCCGTAGCTCGCCGAGCACTGCGCCCAGCAACCCGAGCTCGCGGAGCCGGCCGAACAGGACCGGAGGGGGACCGTCACCACCGGGAACCCGCGTGCTGGTGGTGAACTTCACCCTAGTCAACACCGGCAACAGCCATGTCTTTCAGAATTGCTCCGCACGGCCCCGGACGCGACGACGCAGTGACGACGACTCGCTCAGCTTGTGGGACCCCACCGGCTGACGCGGATCCGCTGCGTCTCGACTCCGGCCTCGAGTAGCGATTCGGTGGCTCCGTCACAAAAGCCCGGAGAACCGCACACGTAGACCTCACGGTCCGACTCGACAAGGGGGCGGAAGTCGTCAGCTGTGAGACGTCCCACGGGTCGCGAGCTGTGCACGGGAGCTTCGCGCGTATAAACGACGGTGGTCTCCGGACCGGGGATTTCGTCCGCGTAGTACAGCTCGGCGGGCGAACGGACGGACACGATCAGCCGCATCAGGTCAGCGCGGCCCAGGCGTCGCGCAAGCCGGAGCATGGACATGAGCGGGACCACGCCCGAGCCTCCGGCGACGCCGAGGATCGGCGCGCCACCGTCCCAGGAGAAGGACCTGCCGATCGGGCCGCGGACCTGCAGCTCGTCACCGACTTCGACCACGTTGTGCAGAAACCCGGACACCTCGCCGTCCGGCAGCATCTCGACCGTGAGCTCGATCTCGTCTCCACCGGGGGCGCTGGCCACCGAGTAGTCGCGCTGGGCGTGGTAGCCGTCCGGTGCGGTCAGCCGGACGACGTAGAACTGGCCGGCCCGGTGTGTCCGGGGTTCGGCCAGCCGCAGCCGGAAAGTCTTCGCGTGTGGCGTCTCCGGGCCGATCGCCGTCACGACGCCGGTCTGCCAGGAAGAAGAGGCCGGCATCAGTCCCCCTGGTAGCGCTGCTCGAGCCACGGGTCACCGTGGTCGTGGTAGCCGTTTCGCTCCCAGAAGCCCTGCTCGTCCTCGGCCATGAACTTCAGCCCGGACACCCACTTGGCGCTCTTCCAGAAGTACAGGTGTGGCACCAGCAGCCGGGCCGGGCCACCGTGGATGTCGTCCAGCGGTGCGCCGTTGACGTCCCACACCACCCAGGCCCGGCCGTCGACCACGTCCTCGATCGGCAGGTTGGTCGTGTAGCCGGTGTGCGAGCGCGCCAGCACGTACGCCGCGTCATCGCTCACCCCGGTGAGCTCGAGCAGCGTGTCGATGGAGACCCCGTCGAAGGTCATGTCGAACTTCGACCACGTCGTGACGCAGTGGATGGCGCCCTCGTACCGGTCCGGTTCGAGGGCGTGGATCTCGTCCCAGGTCCAGCTGGTGGGCTTGTCGACGAGGCCGTCGATGGTGAAAGTCCACTCGTCGGTGCTGATCGACGGCGTCGCTTCCGCGTGCAGCACCGGCCATTCGCTACCCGCGTCGTACTGACCTGGTGGCAGCCGCGGATCCCGGCCGGAGCGCTGGCGCCCGACGAAGCCTCTTGTGATCATGATGTGTGTCCACCTTTCTCGTTCGGCTGCGGACCGCAGAGCGATCCTGACGTTTGTGGACGATAACGTCCAGATTAGAGGTAGGTGAGAGCCATCACCGCGCTGTAGCGGTACGTCACCGGCTCGTGGCCTGTTGGTCAAGCGATGAAGCCGTTTTCCACCAGGTAGGTGCGGATGTTGCGGCGGGCGTCGAACATGGTTTTGTAGATGGCGTTGCGGTTGGTGTCCAGTCGGGCGGCGAGGGCGTCCATGGGAACGTTGTCGATTGCCACGGCGACGAAGACGGTCCGCTGGTGTTCGGTCAGTACGTTTTCGATGGCGTGGGTGAGGGCGGCTCGGAGCTCGAGAGCTTGGGCCTGGTGGGGTGGCTCGTCGCCGACTGCGGCGCGTGCGTGGTTCGTCTCGTCCTGGTCGAGGGACACGCGGTGGTCGCGCCAGAAGTGCCGGCCGACTTTCGTCGACACCTCGAAGATGACGAACTTGAAGGCCCACGTCTTGAACTGTGCGTCGCCGCGGAACTCCTCGATCTTGTGGGTGATGCGCATGAGCGCATCGGCTGCGGCCTGGTGGGCCAAGTCTTCGAGCTCGGGGCCGCTGATCCGCGAAGTCGAAGATCTGCGTGCCGTTTCTCTCCTGGCGATTTTGATGAGCATCGCGTGCAGCCTGCGGCAGGCGTCTTCGAAGTGCGGGCTGCCGGGGCTGAGCTCTCGGACCCAGGTGGCGGACTCGGGGTCGAAGCTGCGTCCTCGGACCAGGACTCGTCCGCTGACGTCTGACGTGGTCATGTGGACTGTGGTTTCCGTCCGGTCTCAGCCGTGTATGCCGCCTGGATGCGGGACGCGCCTTGCGTCATGCCGCCTCACCTTCTCTCCGTTGACCGCCTTCTGCATCTGCAACCTCGCCGCTACGCGTCGATACCGGCGGTCGTCGGGCAGCCGAACGCCCCTGCGCCTGCGAAGCGATTGCGCGGCACCGTCAGACCACGCTGCGGCATGAGCCATCAGCCGAGCGGCGCCTTGGCGGCGCCGTCAGAGCTGCTCGAGCTGCCGGGCCTTGGAACACCACCCGATGGTGCGCATCAGTCCGCGTTGCGACAGCACCTGTCGGCGAGGGCGACGCAAAGCTACGCGACGGCGCCGTGGAAGAGCTCCTCAACACGACGAGCATCCTGGTTGCAGTTGTCGATCGGTCGTTCCTTCCTTGGCCGATTTGTCGTCTCGATCTCCCGTAGCAGCTCGTCGTCGTTGACACGGTCTCGGGCATCCTGACTCCTGTGTTGGCGGGTGACGACGGCCGCACCGGAGGCAGGCCGCCGCGATCCTGGACGGACTGTCGAGACCGCTGCTACCTTCCTAGCGAAAAAGGACCAAAAAGTCCAGATACCTCTCCAGAGACAATCAAAGGGATGACCAGTGGGAACGGCGCGCGGTGCCCTACGCCGTTCGAAGCGACACCAGGCTGGCCGCGTGCCGGCGAGGCGGGGCGGTGCGCGTACGGTGCCGTCGAGCGTCGTGCTCGAGCTGGACGCCACCGGCGGCGAGGGCGCGAATCATCGACGCACAGTCCACGATGACGCGGAACCGGTATCGGGATTGCGAGGCCCGAGCCGCGCTGTGCTGCCGGTGGAGGACTTGTGCCGCCTCCGTGCCAAGCTCGGTGCAGTCGGTCAGATCGATGGTGACCATCCCGCGGCACACCGACGTCGCGAAGTCGAGCTCGGCACAGAGCCGTTCGACGGCCGATGGCTCGAGCAGCCGGCCGGTGACGAAGATGGTGATCGAGCCGTCGGAGACCGCGGTCCTCAGGTAGCCCTTCGGAACCGGAGGATGAGCAGCGATCTCGTCCGTCGCCATCGTAGAAGGCTTCGGCGGAATCGGTCCGTTCGGACGGCTGTCATGGCTCACGCCCACTGTTTCCCTCCCCTGTGGATGCTCACCTGTTGGCGACCGGCGGCGGTCTCCGCTTACCGCCGCTTCGGGATCCCGTGCCTCGGGTCGGTGTTCAGTTGCGCCCGGCCATGACGCCGCCGTCGACGTCGACGATGGCCCCGATCATCCAGCTTCTCTTGTCCGAGAGCAGAAACGACACCATGTTCGCTACCTCTCTTCCACGGTGCCGATCCGGCCCTGGACAGAGAACCCGGAGTGTGGGTGTCGCCGCAATCCCTTGGTGTGCCCACAACGCGCCGATGTTGACGATCGCACCACCCGTGCCCTCGGCGAGCATCCCGGCGACGACAGTCCGGGTAGTGAAAACCACTGCGCGGTTCAGGTTCGTTGAACGAGTGGTAGAAGGCTTCGTCATATTCAGTGAACGCATTCGGGGTGAAAACCCCGCCCCGTTCACCGGCAGACGCGCATCAGCACGCTCGGCGGCAAGCTGCTTTCGAACCCCAGGAACCTGGGCGCGGTCGGTCAGCTCCGCCGCGATGCCCCATGCCTCGCCCTGCCGCGACGGTGTTTTCACCGCCATCCGCAGCTTGCCGGGGCTTCGGCCGGTAATCACGGCGCTGCCACCCCCCGCGAGCACTTGCTGCGCCGTAGCAAAACCTGTATCAAACCCCCGACAACGACGACTTTACAACCCTCGAAGCCTTCACCCATCGAATTTCACTCCCCACTCGACAAAGTACCGGCCAGCACATGAAAACCCATGGCCGGCTCGAGGTCAGTAGGCAGCCAGGCCTACGTGAACCACAACGAACCAGTCAGCAGCCGGACCGGGCATGCCGGCGCGACAGAGCGGAGCACGGCCAAGTCGACCGCGTCCGTAGCGAGTGACAGACACGGCTTGGGCGCCCTGAACATGCACAGACCAAGAGCCCACACCCACCGGGCACCCGCTGCGCACGCACCGACCGACAACCGGAGCGTGTGCCTCCGCCGCGCACCACACCGTGGCAACGTCCGGGTTCCAGTCAACTCCGCGTGCAACGACGATGCACCCGTAGAAATCCCCGGGGCCACCAAGCCCGTGGATCGGCGAGGAAACGGATGTGGACCGTCGAACGTGGTGTCGGTCACTCCTTTTGCCCGCCCGCGGAGGTAAGACCGGGCCCGGCCCCTGCCACCAACGTGACATGAGCTCATTGAGCATGCCGACGAAGAGGGCGGGCGCGCTCGAGGAGCGCCTTGGGCGGGCCGCGGACAACGCGGATCAGCGGTACAAGCTCGCCAAGGGCCTGCGGCACCAGATGAACAAGGTGTTCCCGACCCACTGGTCGTACTTGATCGGTGAGGTTTCGCTGTACAGCTTCCTCGTCGTGATCGCATCGGGTGTGTACCTGACGTTGTTCTTCGATCCCTCGATGCAGGAAGTCACCTACCACGGCAGCTTCACGAACCTGCAGGGCGTCGAGATGTCGCAAGCGTTCAAGACGACGCTGGACATCTCGTTCGACGTGCGCGGCGGCCTCTTCGTGCGCCAGCTGCACCACTGGGGAGCGCTGATCTTCATCGCCGCGACTCTCCTGCACATGTTCCGGATCTTCTTCACCGGTGCGTTCCGCAGACCGCGTGAGGCGAACTGGGTGATCGGTGTGGTCCTGCTGCTGATCAGCATGTTCGAGGGATTCTTCGGCTACTCGCTGCCGGACGACCTGCTGTCGGGCACCGGTATCCGCGCGACCCTGTCGGGCATCGTGCTGTCGGTGCCGGTCATCGGCACCTGGCTTCACTGGGCGCTGTTCGGCGGCGAGTTCCCGGGCGACCAGATCATCCCGCGCCTGTACACGCTGCACATCCTCGTGCTGCCGGGGATCCTCTTCGCCCTGATCGGCGTCCACCTGGCGCTGGTCTGGTACCAGAAGCACACCCAGTTCCCGGGCGTACGCGCGAAAGAGGACAACGTCGTCGGTATCCGGATCATGCCGGAGTTCGCACTCCACGGCGGGTCGCTCGCCGTGGTCGTCACGGGCGTGACCGCCCTCATGGCAGGTCTTTTCCAGATCAACCCGGTGTGGAACTTCGGTCCGTACAACCCGTCGATGGTGTCGGCCGGCTCGCAGCCGGACTGGTACATGGCCTGGGCCGACGGCATGCTGCGCATCTGGCCCGCGTGGGAGGTCTACCTCGGGAACTACACGATCCCGGCGGTGTTCTTCTCCGGAGCGATCGGCATGTCAGTGCTGTTCGGCACGCTGATCCTCTACCCCTGGATCGAGCTGAAGCTGTCGAAGGACACAGGGCAGCACCACAACCTGCTGCAGCGGCCGCGTGACGCACCGGTCCGCACCTCGCTGGGCATGATGGCGCTCGGGTTCTTCCTGGTCATCGAGCTGACGGGCTTCAACGACATCATCGCCGACCAGTTCCACATCTCCCTGAACGCCACCACGTGGGCCGGCCGCATCGGCGTGCTGATCGTGCCGCCGATCGCCTACTACGTGACCTACCGGATCTGCCTCGGCCTGCAGCGGGCCGACCGCGAGGTCCTGGAGCACGGTGTCGAAACCGGCATCATCAAGCGCCTGCCGCACGGTGAGTTCATCGAGGTCCACCAGCCGCTGGGCGGCGTGGACGGCGACGGCCACGCGATCCCGCTCGAGTACCAGGGCGCGCCGGTGCCGAAGAAGATGAACAAGCTCGGGGCCGCCGGTCGTGCCGTGCCGGGTTCGCTGTGGACGCCGGACCCACCTGAAGAAACCGCTGCCCTGGAACGAGCCGTCCACCAGCAGGAAACGAAATGACACACGACAAGAACAGCGACCCGCTCCACGCACTCACCAACGCCGGCGTGTCGATCTGGCTGGATGAGCTCTCACGCGACATCCTGGAGAACGGCGAATTCGAACACCTCGTGCGAAGCCGTTCAGTCGTGGGCGTCACCACGAACCCGACGATCTTCGCCAACGCCATCACTCGCAGCAGCCGCTACGCCGCGCAGCTGGAACAACTGGCCGGCAACGGAATCGACGTTGCGGAGTCCGTTCGAGCGTTGACCATCTCGGACGTTCAGCACGCAGCGGAGGTGCTCCGTCCGATCTGGGAGAAGACCGACGGAGTCGATGGCAGGGTGTCGCTGGAAGTGAGCCCCGAGCTCGCCGGCGACACCGGCGCGACCATCGCGGAGGCGATCCAGCTCTGGGAGCTCGTCGACCGGCCGAACCTCATGGTGAAAATCCCCGCCACGCCGGCCGGCGTCAAGGCTGTTACCGGTGCCCTCGCGGCCGGCGTGAACGTGAACGTGACCCTGGTCTTCTCGGCGCAGCGATGCGCCGAAGTCGGCGAGGCGTACGTCGAGGGCCTCGAACAGGCCCGAGAGAACGGCCACGACCTCGCGTCCCTCCACTCCGTGTCTTCGCTGTTCGTGTCCAGAGTGGATACCGAGGTCGACATGCGCCTCGACGCCATGGGCGTCCCAGAGCTGCGCGGCCAGGCTGCGCTGGCCAATGCACGGCTCGCTCACGAGGCCTTGTCGGCAGTGTGGGAATCCTCGCGATGGCAGAGCCTTGCCGCCGAGGGCGCCCGCCCACAGCGGCTCCTGTGGGCGTCCACGGGTGTCAAGGATCCGTCCTTCCCGGACACCAAGTACGTCACCGGTCTCATCACGCCCGGAACCGTGTCCACGATGCCACCCGCGACGCTCTCGGCGTTCGCCGATCACGGCGAGGTGCCCGGCGATCAGGTCGTCGGGCGCGGCAAGGAGGCGGCAGCGGACATCGCGGCCGTCGCCGCGGCGGGTGTCGACCTCGACGATGTGTACAACACGCTCCTGAGTCAGGGCGTCGCCAAGTTCTCAGCCAGCTGGCGCGCCCTCCACGCCTCAGTCGGCGCGCTGCTCGGCTGAACACCCCCTCACCGCTCCTCTCGCGCCCGCGCCCACACCTCAGTGCTGAAGGAATCCCGTTGCCTCGATCACTGGAGTCACTCAACCCCGCCGACGGCGCCGAAGTGACCACGAAGAACCTGGTGGCCGCGTTGACGGCCGGCCGGCTCGTTTACGACAACCGTGCAGAACAAGTTTTCGACCACAGTGGCACCACGACCTACTTCGATCGGGGGCACGCCACGCACGGAGACTGGTACGTCGACGTCGACGGCCGCTTCGCGTCGTTCTGGCCACCCAGCTACCGCGCCTCCTACGATCTGCACTGGATGGTCGAAAACGGCTCGATCGTCGGCCTGCGCTTCACCCACCGCGGAGATGGTTCACAGTTCTCCGGACGCTACGCCCGACCCACGCCGTCCGGCTCTCGCGCCGCTGAGGCGTCGAGCACCACGGCGTCGTCGTAACCGCACCATCGACCGGCGTGGCACGGCAAGCTCGGGGAGACGCCCATGCCCGAAACGAGCACCAACCACCTCCGTCGTGGACGACTACTTCCGAGCAATGGCGTGCGGCGACCTCGACGCCGTGCGCGCCAGCTACTCCCCCGATCGGCCTACGACGCGACCTCGAGCGAGCTGCGGCGGATGGTCAAGGGCGTGGTGGGGCAGGAGCCGAACAACCCGGCGAAGGACGCCGCGGCGATCCTCGATGCGCTCGACGCCGAGAACCCGCCGCTGCACTTCCTCCTCGGCGAAGACGCGCTCGACGGGCTGCGCAACCACCACGAAGCCGTGCGCGCCGACGCCGGCGCCTGGGAGGAGCTCAGCCGTTCGACGACGGCTTCCTGACCGGCCCGGACCACCGAGCACTGTGGACGGTTCCCGCTCGCTGATCACCGAGGCGCAGCGGCCCCGTGATCTGGCACAACGACGGCCTCGGCGAGCAAGACCTCGAAGCCAATCTCGTCGTCCTCCGCCTGCTCAGCGGCATCCGCGGCTTGCGCTTCGACGTCTCACGGCGCCTCGACGTGGGAGACGGCGTCTTTCAGCACCGCGTCCCGCGCGGGCAGCTGCCCGACGGCGAGGAGTCCGCGCTCGACAGCTTGGTCGCCCCATCACCGGCGGCAGTCGAAGCCATGCCCCGGCCTCCTTGACCCATAGTGTTCCCCGCAGGCACGCCGGGGCGCGATGAACGCCCGGCAGTACGCTGAAAACAACGCTCTACGCTTGGATCCGGCCGATCGACAAGATCGAAGTCCGGCGGCGAAACGCGAAAGCGGCCAGCAGCAGTGCCGCCGCGGCCGCGGCTACCTGGAGCGTCACGGAGACTTCGAAGACCCGCGTCAAGACGGGCACCCCCGACCGGAGGGCGACCCGAAGGCTGCCGGGTCCGCCGAGCACGAAATGCCACAGCACACCCAGGAGCAGCGAGCCGGCGGACGAGACGATGACGAGACCTGCTCCGTCCCGTGTCGCGGAGCGGAAATGGCGCGTGATGCCGATCGCCGGGCCGGCGAGGCCGAGCACGACGAGGAACAACTCCTTCAGCACGGGCAAACCGCCGGCGAGCAGCCCCAGCAACACGAAGTCGGCCAGCACGAGCCCCGCGTGCACGGCAGCCGCAACAGCCATGGCGCGGTCGACCCTTGCAACCAGCCGCGGCAAGCGAAGCACCACCTTGCCGTTTACTGCGTCCATCAAGGACTCCTCTTCCTCTCGTCCTCATCACGACGATGCCGGGTTCCCAGGACGTCATTACCTCAGTACCACGTGCTTGGCGACACGCCAGCCGCATCTCTTACTGCCCATTCGCACGATTTCGTGATCAGGATCGAGATGGTGGAGCACGAACAGAATGGCGTGCCGCTATCGGCATGGTGGGTGCAGCAAGGGGTGCACCAGCAAGGGCCGCCGGTCGCACCGAGTGTGGCTGCGGAAAACCGCGGCGGCGAGCGCGCTGGAGACGAACAGAGCGACAGCGCAGATGATGCACGTCAGCCGATAGCCGGGCAGGAACGCCTCGGATTGGGTGTACGAGGCGCCGGTGAGCCCGACGAGCGGGGGAAGCGCGGCGATCCACAGCAAGGCGGCACTTCGCGCGACGGCGTTGTTGACCGCGGACGCGACTCCGGCGTGGTCGCCCGGTATGGACGACAGTGCCACGAACGTCAAAGGAGCCACCATCGTGGCCGTGCCGAGGCCGAACACGCACTGGAGCGGGATCACCACACTCCAGTAGCCTGCGCCTGGGCTGACCTGCAAAGCCATCAGCGCGGCGACGCCACACAATGCGGGGCCGACCATCAATTGCAACCCGGGCCCGATCCGCGCGGCGAGTTTACCGCTGGATCGCGCCAAAACGAGGCTGATGATCGTGATCGGCAGGAGAGAGCTGCCGGCTTTGGCAGGACTGTACCCGGAGACGGTCTCCAGTGCGATCGTGAAGATCACGGAGAACACGCCGAACGCACCGTAGACGATGAAGGTCATCACGTTGATCATGACGAATGGCCTGGACTTCAGGTGTGACGCCGGCAGCATCGGCGATGGCGTGCGCCGTTCGTACCAGACGAATCCGATCCCCGCCGCGACGGCGACGAACGCGCTCACCCATGCCCACGGTCCTCGGGGGTTTGCCGGTATCGCGGTCAGCGCGTAAGTCGCCGCGGCGAGTGTCGCGACGGCCAGAGCCGAGCCACCCCAGTCCATGCCGGACGATTCGCCGTCGCGGGTCTCCGGAATGTGGCGCAGGCTCACCAGCAGCACGATGACCGCGACGGGCACGTTGATCAGGAAGATCCACCGCCACGAACCCAACGACAACAGCCACCCAGCGACGAACGGCGCGAGAACTCCCGCGATTCCGGCGAACCCGGACCACGTTCCGATCGCCTTCGGCCGGTCATCAGGCGCGATCGTGGACTGCAGGATGGCCATGCTCGCGGGTGCCATCAACGCACCGCCGATGCCTTGCAGGATGCGCGCGCCGATGAGGCCACCCACGTCGGGGACCACCGAGCACAAGACCGACGCGAATGTGAAACCAGCGACGCCGATGAGAAAGATCCGCCTGCGGCCGTAGCGGTCTCCGAGCGCGCCCGCCAGCAGGATGAGCGAGGCGAGGCTGAGGGTGTACCCGGTCACGGTCCACTGCAGCGACGCGAAGCTCGCGCCCAAGTCCCGGCCGATGTCGGGCAGGGCGACGTTCACGACGTTCGAGTCGATACCCGCGAGGCTGGCGCCGAGGACCGTCGCGATCAGGATCCGTCGACCTTGCGCGGACCGGAGTGGAAAACCCACCGGACGCGGCAGGGCAACCTCGGAACTGGCCACGGTGAGTGCCCTCCACGTACTGACTGCCGGCATCTCCCGAGGGAACTCACCGAACGCCGTTTCCGAAAGAATGCGATCACGGTTCAGCTGTCAACCGATCGAGATCACCGACTTCGGTTGCCGTCAGAGGAATGTCCACTGCGGACACGTTGTCGTTCAGGTGTTGGAGGCTCAGTGTGCCAGGGGTGGGGAGCATCGCAGGCGAGCGTTTCAAGAGCCAGGCCAGAGCGAGCTGCGCCGGCGTGACACTGCGCCGTCGCGCCATCTCTGCCAGAGGGCCGTCCTGACTGGCCAGCGCGCCGGTCGCCAGCGGAAGCCAAGGGATGAACCCGATGTTCGCCGCTTCCGCGTAGTCCAGCAACGGGTCAGCCGCCCGGTTGATGAGGTTGTATTCAGCTTGAACCGTCGCGATCTCCGCGTACTTTCTTGCTTCCTCCAGTTCGGCCAGAGTCACTTCTGCCAACCCGATCTGCCCGATCTTTCCTTCTCGCTGCATATCGGTGAGCAGTCCGATCTGATCAGCAATAGGAGCGTTCGGACTGAACCCGTGCAATTGGAACAACGGCACACGGTTGAGCTTCAGGTACCACAGCCGCGTCTCGATCTGTTTGCGAAGGAACGAGGGCCGCGGTACCGGTTCCCACTGTCCTTCGGGCGATCGAAGAAGTCCACCCTTGATCATCAGCAGCAAGTCTTCGGGGAACGGGCTCAGTGCCCGCACGATGAGTTCTTCATAGTCGAACGGCCCGGAAGACTCGGCGACGTCAATGAGGTTCACACCAAGATCGATCGCTTCTTGGAGAACACGTGCTGCTTCGGCGGCGTCCTTCGGATGACTCCACACACCGGACGCGCTCATCTGGGCGGTCCCGAGTCCGAGCCGAGTGATCGCGTGACCTCCGATCGTGAAGGTGCCGCAGCGATCGGGAAGGGTTCCACGCATGGTCATTTCTTCTCCAGGATGTTGTGCACGCGTACCGGTGCGAATCGGTCAGAAGTCGGTGAGTTCATCCGCCTGATCGGCGTCCGGCGCCGCGACCGCCGGTGCGTCCAGGTCGTACCGGCGCAAACGGAACACGTCGAGCCTCGTTTCGTAGTACTTGTCGGTCTGCCCGACCCAGTCCATCCCCATTCGCCGCGCCGCCGCCGCGGCACGCTGGTTCGCCGGACGCGAGACCGCGAAAATCTCGTCCGCGCCGGCAGCGAAGGCATAGTGGGCGATCGCGTCACCGGCTTCACCGGCATAGCCACTCCCCCACCGGTCACGAGCGATCTGAACACCAATCTCGGAATCAATGTCGTCCGGCGGCAAAGGCAGCAAAGAGACCGCTCCCACAACCTGCCCCAGGGCGAGATCAGTGACCTTCCAGCGGCCGAGCGGCGGCTCGATGGCCGCACCGTCCACAACCCACCCGGACACCAGCTGCCGCATGGTAGCCACGTCCGGAATCCGATCCATGGCCGGCGCCAACCACCGAGCGACCTCCCCATCACCGAAGATGCCCAGAGCCGCTTCGACATCGGACATCGTCCACGGAGCAAGCTCCAGGCGCGCGGTCCGAATCACAGCTCCGTCGATGTCGACCGAATGCGATCCCTTGACCATCTCCACACTCCCTACGCCGTCGTTTGCCCAGCTTCCGATGCGGCTCGCACGACCATCAGTTGGTGCGCTCGCGCGGCGCACGGTCGGGTACCGCCGCCCGGCCCGGGAAACGACCATCAACCAGCACCTTGTACTCGGGGTGGTCAGCAATGTAATCCGCCACAAACGGGCAGTAATTGGTGAGCTTCAGATCCTGTGCCCGCAGATCGTCCAAAGCGTGCTTCACCAGCCGCGTCGCGATCCCCCGACCGCGGTACTCAGGCTCAACGATCGTATGACTGAACGTCACCCGCTGACCACCACCCGGCACGTGGTAGACGATCATGCCGACAACCTGCCCATCAACCACAGCCTCATACGACCCGCTGTCGCCGTTCTTCTGTACATCCATCACGGTACTCACTTCATTTCTCCTGATCACTGCTCAAGCAAGACAGTCTTCGACGAGGTTTCGGGACGGAGTCCGCACTGGACACAAGGGCCGACACTCTTGTCCGGGCAGTGTGCTGGCTGCGGGCTGTGTGCACCGCGGTGACGTCCTTCTCGTGTCACGGTGCGCGAGGAGGCAGAGCCGCCGATGTCAACGAGTGAGTGAACGGCACGGTCAGGTGCCATGTCGAGTCGACGAGCGGTGAACGTGGCACGTCGAACGTCGTGCTCCAGAACTTTTCGGTAGCGTTCCCATCGGAGAAGGTCAACGTCAGCGTGTACGACCGCGCGCCGGCCCCGTCGTGGTGCGAGCCGCGGCTCCGGCCGGCGAGGTGAATGACGTCAGGCATCGAACTCAGCAAGATCGAGTTGGTGTGCAGCTCGTAACGTTCTGCTGCCGGGTTATCCTCCGTGGAGCCGGCAGCGCCTTCTCCGGATTTGTGGGTCGTGGCGAGCATGATTTCGATCCCGCCCAGCAGGTGCACACTGATCGAGAGCTCCAGCTGCGAGAAGCGGTCGGGCTCGACCTCGCGGAACCGGCTGCCGTTGCCCGTGACGACGGCTGCGGACAGCTTCAAGGGAAGGCTTGTCACCGGCGCACTCGGCATGAAGCCCAGCTGCTCACTCACCGTGGTGGCCCTTCTCGCGTTCTCACGACGAAGTCCGCCCATTCAGCGCTGCTGAGCGCGCGTGACGCAGCTTCGTTCTCCGGCGCGCCCATCATGCACCAAAGAGAACTATTTAGTCCACTAAGTGGGTCGAGAACCGCCAGGCACGTCGCCCTTGTCACGTTGCCCGTGCATCGCATCGTGATCCCAAAGGCGGGCGTGCCTCACGCCACTGGACGAGACTACGGCGCCATCCTGAGGTCTCGGAACCGGTTCCTCCTCTTTTCACCCGTACGTCGTCTCGGTGGCGGTCACGACCGTGTTGTCGATCACTGGAGGCGATCATGCCGAGTGCGGAACCAGAAGGTCCATTTTTCGAACTCAAGCCTGGTCCGTTTCCGGACGCAGGCTCTCGACAGCTCGTAAGCACGCGGCAGCCGGTCCGGAGCGCTACCTCCGCGCCTGAGGTGCCGGGTCAGGGCAGGCGTACTGCCGATCGCAGCGCCTGATAGCTGACCCGGCCTTCGTACGCGCGACCGTCGATGAACAGCGTCGGTGTGCCTTGGACGTCCAGTTCGGCGCCGGAGGTGTAGTCGGCCACGACGGCCGGGCGGAACCGTTGCACGGCCTCGCCGGTAACGTCGCCGGCTCCGATGCGGGCAGCGTATGCCCGCAGGTGGACATCCGTCAGCTTGCTCTGATGGGTGAGCAGCAAGTCGTGCATCTCCCAGAACAGCTCGCCCGAAGCCTCCGCGGCGAGAGCGGCCGTGAGCGCGTACGGGTGAATCGTGAAGATCGGGAAATGGCGGAACACCAAGCGGATCGAGCCGCCCGAGCTGTCGATCAGTTTGCGCAGCTCGGGCGCCGCCGCAGCGCAGTACGGACACTCGAAGTCTCCGTATTCCACCACGGTCACCGGAGCTGATGGATTGCCGTACACGTGCCGGTCCAGGTTGATGTCACTCCGCGTCGCCACGCGCGATCCTTCCGTGCCGGGTCGGTCCACTCCGGACAGTGCCACCGCAGGGCAGCTGTGGACGTGCCCAGGCTAACGCCCAGTCTGACGGACGGTACACAACCAAGCTGCCTGTACGTCAGGCATACTCGGCCCCGTGAAGGCCGACTCGAGCCGATTCACCGAGGGGCTCCTCCCTCGGTTGCCGTCGACGACCCGCCGCGTGAACGTGCCGCTGCCGTACGTGTCGGCCGGGTTCCGCCAGTTCTTGGCGACCGAAGCCGGCAGCGCTGTCCTGCTTCTCGCCGCCACAGTGGCCGCCCTTGTGTGGGCGAACGTGGCAGGGGTGAACTACGACGCGTTCTGGGGAACTCATGCGGGCGCGGAAGTCGGCGCCGCGCACTTTTCGCTGAGCCTTCGTGACTGGGTGAACGACGTTGCCATGGTCGTGTTCTTCGCCGTGGTGGGGCTGGAGATCAGCCGGGAAGTGTCCGTCGGCGAGCTGCACGACCTCCGCTCGATCGTCGTCCCGGCCTGCGGCGCGCTCGGTGGACTGGCCCTGCCCGCGATCATCTACTTCCTGTTCAACAGTTCCGGCGCCGCCGCGGTCGGCTGGGGCATTCCGATGTCGAGTGACACGGCCTTCCTGATCGGCGTACTGGCGCTGTTCGGGCCTCGCTGCCCGGACCAACTGCGGCTGTTCTTGCTCACACTCGCGATCGGCGACGACATCGGAGCGATCACGGTGATGGCCGTGTTCTACACGCACCACGTGTCCGTGGTGGCGCTGGCTGTAGCGGCGGTGCTGATCGTGGCGCTGCTCGGCCTGCGATGGCTGGGCGTGTGGCGGTTGGCGCCCTACCTCGTCGTCGGTGCCGGGTTGTGGGCAGCTGTTGACGCGTCCGGAGTTCACCCCACCCTGGCCGGCGTGCTCATCGGCTTGCTCGTGCCGGCCGGCGAGGTCGACGGTCACACCCGCGAGCGAATCCGGCTCTACGGGCGCGCCGTGATCGAGCGCGCGGATGCCGTGCGGGTGCGGCTTGCCACGACCGCGATGAAGGCGACGCTCTCGGCGAACGAACGGCTGCAGGCAATTCTGCACCCCATAAGCGCTTTCGTGATCATCCCCGTGTTCGGCCTGGCGAACGCCGGCGTGCAGCTCGACGGTGCCACGCTGCGGGCTGCGGCGTCCTCCACCGTGACCCTCGGCGTCGCGGTCGGCCTGATCGTCGGCAACACCGTCGGCATCTCGCTCGCAGCAGGAATCGCGCTCCGGACGGGACTGGGCACCCTGCCGGGCCGGGTCCGCTACAGCCACCTCATCGGCGGCGCCATGCTGGCCGGCATCGGCTTCACGATCGCATTGTTCATCACCGGTCTCGCCTTCACCGACCCCACCTTGCAGCAGCAGGCCAAAGTGGGTGTTCTCGGCGGGTCGCTCTGTTCCGCGGTCCTCGGCTCCGTCGTGCTGCGCTTCCTCGGCGAACGCCTCCCGTTGTGCTCCTTCGACGAGCAGTTCGCGCTACCGGAGCTGCCCGAAGGTCCGTGGCTGGATCCGAGCCTGGCCTAGCGCCGGCAGCTGGGTCACCTCCGTCGTTCCGGAGCGCGGCAGCAATCTCGCTGACCCCTGAATCGATGGACCACATAGTCCATCTAGAGTGTTGCCCGGCCGTCCCGCCACGAACCAGGAGTGCAGTTGACCGACGTCTTGCGTGCAGTCGTGGACGAACTGACGTCCGACCCGTCCAACGCGTGGGCACGCGACCTCGGCTACCGTCCCGTGTGGGCCGGGTCCCCGGCCGCGCGGATCGCGATCATCGGCCAGGCGCCAGGCTGGCGCGCCCAGGAAAGCGGCATCCCGTGGGACGACGCCAGCGGCGTGCGCCTGCGCGCGTGGCTCGGTGTCCGCGACGAGCAATTCTACGACCCGGCGCTGTTCGCCATCGTGCCGATGGATTTCTACTTCCCGGGCAAGGGCAAGACCGGTGACCTGCCTCCGCGCAAGGACTTCGCGCCACGGTGGCACCCACGGATCTTCTCGGCGATGCCGAACATCACTCTCCGGGTGCTCATCGGCGCATACGCGCAGCGGTTTTACCTCGCGGGCCGAGCGAAGGCGAACCTCACCCAGACCGTGCAGTCCTACCGGCAATACCTTCCTGCCGAGTTTCCGCTGGTGCACCCGTCACCACTGAACTACGGCTGGCACGCCAAGAACTCTTGGTTCACCGCCGAGGTCGTACCTGAACTGGCTCGCCGGGTGTCGATCGCGCTGGGACACTGATGACTGCGGGTTACGGCTCAGGGAGTCCAGCTTGATCGACATGGAGCTTCACGAAGAACGCGGAGAGGTCTGACCTGGGCTCGGATGGTCGAGTCACCCCGGTCACGCGCAGGTACGATAGCCTGTCGCCGTGGCGGAACCGGAGAGCACACTGAAGCCTGTCCGGCTGACGGCGCGGGGCGAGGCGACCCGGGCTCGGATTCTGCGAGCCGCGGTAGACCTGATGACGGTAAAGGGAGTGGCCGCCACCACGCTCGACGATGTTCGTGCGGCGAGCAGCACCAGCAAGTCACAGCTCTACCACCACTATGCCGACAAGGACGCGCTCGTCCAGGACGTCATCGAACATCAGGCCGAGGAGGTGCTGGCCAACCAGGGGGAGCAGTTGCGCCGGCTGAACTCGATCCGGGGGCTCGAGCGCTGGCGTGATGCGATCATCCAGCGCAACGCCCTGCGCAACGGCGCTTATGGATGCCGGCTCGGGTCGCTCGCGAGTGAGCTTTCCGACCAGAACGAACGGGCGCGATCCGCCCTTGCCGGCCACTTCGAAACCTGGCTCGGCCTGCTCACGGATGGTCTGCGGCGGATGCGCGACACCGGTAAACTGCGCCGCGACGCCGACCCCGAACGGCTCGCCACCGGCTTGATGGGGGCGCTCCAAGGTGGCTATCTGCTGGCGCAGACGGAGCACGACATCAAGCCGATGCGCATCGCACTCGACATGGCCATCGACTACATCCGCACCTTTGAGGCGTGAGACGCTGCCGGCGAGACCCCGGGCTCGTCCATGGAAGCCAATGCGGCGCTCGTCTTGCAGAACGGCCTGATCCTGACCTGCTATCGCCAGTCCGCGTTTGCCTCGCCGGTACGGCTGCCTCAGTGCGCACCTCGGGAGGGCCCCTTGCGCCTGTTTGCCTCCGCATTCGGGTTGCCAGGCGCTTCGTTTACCCGCTCGCGGGACGGATGGGCATCCCCCGTCGCCGGCGACCTGCTGGACACCAGGGGATGCGGCATCGCGCGGTCGCGGCGCGACCCGGTCTGCCACGGGCCTCGAGGGTGACGCCTTCCAGTTCGTCGCACCTCGAGGCGCCGGAGGGCTCAACGCAGTACATCGCGCCGAATCCGTGGGTTCTGATCACAGTCCGTAACGCGTTCGGAGCCGGCTGGCGCGCCGGGCAGCGCACCAGCTCGGCGAGGTCACCCCTCGCGAGTGTCAGTGGCACATCAGCCCCGGGGCGCCGGCGCTCACCGGTTGGGGCTTCCTCCGGATGCGGAGCGGACGAGGGTGGGCACGACTATTGCTCGCCCGCGTTGTCGGTGTCGTGGCTGCCCGGCATGGTGGCCTCGACGAGTTTCTGCGAAGGTGCGGCCCCGTGGCGCGGCTTGCCGAAGAAGCCGATCTCCCCTTCGGCGTGCATGCGCTCCACCATGTGCGGGTAGTGCAGCTCGAACGCGGGGCGTTCGGAGCGGATGCGGGGCAGCTCGGTGAAGTTGTGCCGCGGCGGCGGGCAGGACGTGGCCCATTCGAGGGAGTTGCCGTAGCCCCACGGGTCGTCGACGGTGACGATCTCGCCGTAGCGGTAGCTCTTGACCACGTTCCAGATGAACGGCAGCGTGGACGCGCCCAGGATGTACGCGCCGATCGTGGAGATCGTGTTGAGCGTGGTGAACCCGTCGCTGGCGAGGTAGTCGGCGTAGCGGCGCGGCATGCCCTCGGCGCCGAGCCAGTGCTGCACCAGGAACGTGCCGTGGAAGCCGATGAACGTCGTCCAGAAGTGCCACTTGCCGAGCTTCTCGTCCATCATCCGGCCCGTGATCTTCGGGAACCAGAAGTAGATGCCGGCGAAGGTCGCGAACGCGATCGTGCCGTAGAGCACGTAGTGGAAGTGCGCCACCACGAAATAGGTGTCGGAGACGTGGAAGTCGATGGCCGGGGCGGCCAGCAGGATACCGGTCAGGCCGCCCAGGAGGAACGTCACCAGGAAGCCGACAGCGAAGATCATCGGCGTCTCGAAGGACAGCTGGCCCTTCCACATCGTGCCGATCCAGTTGAAGAACTTCACGCCGGTCGGGACGGCGATGAGGAAGGTCATGAAGGAGAAGAACGGCAGCAACACGGCACCGGTCGCATAGAGGTGGTGCGCCCACACGGAAACACTGAGCGCGGCGATAGCCAGGGTCGCGAAGATCAGGCCCTTGTACCCGTAGAGGGGCTTGCGGCTGAAGACCGGGAAGATCTCGGACACGATCCCGAAGAACGGCAGCGCGATGATGTAGACCTCGGGGTGGCCGAAGAACCAGAACAGGTGCTGCCACAGGATCACGCCGCCGTTGGCCGGGTCGAACACGTGCGCGCCCAAACGGCGATCGGCCTCCAGGCCGAAGAACGCGGCCGTGAGGATCGGGAACGCGACGAGGATCAGGATGCTGGTGATGAGGATGTTCCAAGTGAAAATGGGCATCCGGTACATCGTCATGCCCGGCGCGCGCAGGCAGACCACGGTGGTGATCATGTTGACCGCACCGAGGATCGTGCCGAGCCCGGAAACGATGAGGCCGGCGATCCACATGTCAGTACCGGGGCCTGGTGTGTGGACGGACTCCGACAGTGGCGTGTAACCCGTCCAGCCGAACTCGGCAGCGCCCCCCGGCGTCAGGAAGCCGGAGATGACGATCAGGCTGCCGAAGAGGTAGAGCCAGTACGAGAACGCGTTCAGCCGCGGGAACGCGACGTCGGGGGAGCCGATCTGCAACGGCAGCACGAAGTTCGCGAACCCGAACAGGACCGGGGTCGCATACATCAGCAGCATGACCGTGCCGTGCATCGTGAACAGCTGGTTGTACTGCTCTTGCGACAGGAACTGAAGCCCCGGCCGCGCCAGCTCCGTGCGGATCAGCATCGCCATCGCGCCGCCCGCCATGAAAAACCCGAACGCCGTGACCAGGTACATCACGCCGATCTGCTTGTGGTCCGTCGTGCGCATCAACCGAAGCAACGCGGCGCCCTTCGTGGACACGCGCGTGGGATAGGGCCGCGTTGCGATCGGCCTGGGCGCGGTGGTGCGCATGATTTCCTCCGGGCTGGATGCTGGACTGGCTGGCTTTTCGATCCTGGGTGCGGAGCCGGGAACCGTTCGACGGTGCCGCTCCGGACTGATCTTTCGGGGAGAGCTCACCTTGTCGGACCGAAACGTTCAGGCCGGACGACACCGTGCTCGAAGCTCGGTACCGCGCCGTCGGGTGGCAGCTCGACGGCGAGGCCAACCGTGTCTCCCCCTGGCGCGCCGGCGACCGAGTACGACCGCTGCGCGCGGAAGCCATCTGGTGAGGTGTGGCGCACGACGTAGTGCCGACCTGCCGAAACGGGACGAGGGCGGGAGAGCCTCAGCCGGGGGGTCTCGGTCCGCGGCGCCTCGGGCACGATCTGCAGCACTGGCACTGTCTGCCACGAGCTAGGAAGGTTCATCAGCCGCCCTCGTGCCGTTCTTCCCACAACGGCTCGCGGTGCTCGTCGTAGCCGGCACTCACACAGTGGAGGTCACTGTCGTACCGGTCGCCCGGCCGGGTGCGGGTCTTGTTCCACGTGCGGTTCGCCGGTGTGTCCACGAGCCCGGCAACCTTCCACACGTACCGCGCACCCTGTGCGGCATGCGCAAATATCCGCGCCTTCGTGGTGACCCCGGTGACGGAGCAGGTCGGCATGAGCTTCGTAAGGCCTTCATTCTCGGTGGGATATCGCGACGGATCGCCCGGCCGCACCGGATACATCCGCTTCTTGCACCGTTCGCAACCGGTCGCCGGGAGCCGGCTCCTTCCCCTGTCACACCTCGGCTGTTCGAACCCTACTGGACTATATGGTCCTCATCAAGTCAACCCCCCAGTGACAAAGAAGCCACGGGGAGCATCGGACAACCCCCGCCGCAGTCCTCGGAGCCGGGACCCTGACAGGACAGCTGGTTCGGCGATGCCACGGCTACAGAGTCGCATCGCCGCCGCCTGCGCACATTGCCACCAGCGGCCGTTGCGTGTCCATTGCTGGTGGTACGCGCGGTTACCGGCCAGCCGGTAGCGGCCGTACCGGCTGGCGGTCACTCAGCAGGTACGGATAGCTGCATGGGCCTTGTCGCCGGTGACGCCGCGTGGAGCCGAGCCTGGCGGCCGAGCGTCCCGGTGCGCCGACTCACCCGCACGTCCCGACACGATCCATTGTGGATCATGACGGGAACTGGCACCCGGCGCTCAAATCACGCTGTCGCCTTTTGCGAATGCGACGATCATTTGCCACATTCTTCCGAGGGAGGTGCCGACAGTGAACGATTTCCTCACGTCGCACCACAGCAGCTGTGACATGGAAAGTGACGCCCGGGGAACCGCAGCGTCAGTGCCCCGGGGTGGTCGAAGGGGACGACGAAGTGCACCCGAGGTGGCGCGACCGTCGCCACGAGTTGGCCACACCGAGTCCTGATGAGACTCAATGGGCGCTCGGTTCCCGCGACCTCAATCCGCCGGCTGCGCAACAGTCAACCCTCCAACTCGGCAACGGGCGAGACAACCCCGCCGTCACTTGGCACCGTGACCATCGCTACCTGCCGCGCCGGGCCGCGTGGTGGACCGTCGCCTCATCGTCGTGGTGCGGGCGACGATGGCCGGCCACAGGACGGCCACGACGTCGTCGGGGATGTCCTTGGCCACCTCGCCGCGGTAGAACGGCGCGAAGTAGGTACCGAAGCACATGGTTGCGATTGTGCGGACGTCGATGCCGTCGCTGACCGCGCGACGTTGCTGCAGCTGGGTCAGCACCTTCTCGAGGAGCCCGACGCGGGGCTGGACGGCGTGCTTGCGCAGGATTTCCAGTAGCTCGGGAGTGCGGTTGGCCTCGCCCGCGAAATCGCCCATCAGCACCATGGCGTCGGGGCTGTGGTAGGCGGGGTCCACCCGGCGGACGGCTTCCACGAGTGCCTCACGGGGCTCCAGGCCGCTCAGGTCGACGGTGTGTACTTCGCCCTGCTTGCGGAAACCGTAGTCGAGGGCATCCACGACCAGGTCGAACTTGGTGCTCCACCGCAGATACAGCGTGCGGCGCGTGACCTTGGCATCGGCCGCGATGTCGCCGATGGTCATGTCGGAGTAGCCGTCCCGGACCAACCGCTCACGGGTGGCACGGACGATCGCCTCGTCCAGGGCTGTGTCGCGAGGCCGGCCACCAAGTCCCGGCCGGTCCGCCTCGCCCGCGGAGTTCGCGGCACGAGGACGATCGCCGGCTCGCCTGCGTGCTCCGGCCATGCACCCCTCCTTCCGGACGATCACTGTCACGCCGGCCGTGCGAGAACCCGGGTCGGCGGGGCGATTCCCGCAGGCCCGGGTTCTCGCACGGCCGGACGGCGCGTGCTCGGTCAGAGCACGTCGGCCAGGTCGGACAGCAGCGCGGCCTTGGGCTTGGCACCGACGATCTGCTTCACCGGCCTGCCGCCCTGGAACAGGATCAGCGTCGGGATCGACATCACCTGGTAGTCACGCGCCGTGTTCGGGTTCTCGTCGATGTCGAGCTTCGCGACGGTCAGCTTCTCACCGTTCTCGGCCGCGATCTCCTCGAGCACCGGCGCGACCATCTTGCACGGCCCGCACCAGGTCGCCCAGAAATCGACCAGAACCGGCTTCTCACTGGTGAGCACGTCATCCACGAAACTCTTGTCGGTCACCTTCACGGTGTTGGCCATCGGTTTCTCCTTCAGGTGGTCGGAAACTCGGGAAGACTCGGAAAGATCAACGGGCGCCGGCGCCGTAGCCGCCGCCGACCAGCTCGGCCGCCTCGTGGGCATCCGGGTCGCCGTGCTCGGCCAGCCATCGTTCCGCGTCGATGGCCGCGCTGCACCCCGAACCCGCCGCCGTGATCGCCTGCCGATAGGTGCGATCCACCAGATCACCGGCCGCGAACACCCCCGGCACGTTCGTGTACGACGTACGACCCCGCGTCACCACGTAACCGTCCTCGTCCAGCTCGACCTGGCCCCGCACCAGCTCGCTGCGCGGGTCGTGCCCGATCGCGACGAAGAACCCGGTCACGTCCAGCTGCTTCTCCTCGCCGGTCCGGGTGTCCTTCACCGTCAGGCCCGAAACCTTGCCGTCCCCCTCGACACCCGTGATCTGCGAGTTCAGCTGCCACTTGATCTTGTCGTTCGCCCGCGCCCGCTCCAGCATGATCTTCGAGGCGCGGAACTCGTCGCGCCGGTGCACGATCGTCACCGACTTCGCGAACTTCGTCAGGAACGTCGCCTCCTCCATCGCCGAATCACCACCCCCGGCCACGGCGATGTCGTGATCGCGGAAGAAGAACCCGTCACAGGTCGCACAGGCCGACACCCCACGCCCCAGCAGGTCCTGCTCACCCGGCACGTTCAGATACCGGGCCGCCGCCCCCATCGCCAGCACCACGGCGCGCGCGGCGTAGCGCGTGCCGTTCGCGACGACGTACTTGACGTCGCCGGTCAGCTCCAGCGATTCGACGTCCTCCGCGCGCAGCTCCGCCCCGAAACGCTCGGCCTGCTTGCGCATCTCCTCCATCAGGTCCGGGCCCTGGATGCCGTCGCGGAAGCCCGGGAAGTTCTCGACCTCCGTGGTCGTCATCAACGCACCACCGAACTGCGTGCCCTCGAACACCAGCGGTTCCAGCTGCGCCCGGGCCGCGTACACCGCAGCCGTGTAACCGGCCGGACCCGACCCCACGATGATCAGGTTCCTGATTTCCTCGGCAGCCACCCGTGAACCTCCGCTCGTAGTGCGTACCAGTAGATCGTCGAAGGCGACCCGCACCCTTCCACCGCCGAGTGCGGTTCAGGGCATGCCGTGGTCGCGTTCCCGGACTCGTCATCGGGCCGCGTCCGACGACTGCTTGTCGTTGAACCGGGCGACGCGTGCCCTGTTTCCGCAAGTCTGCGAGCACCACCTTCGGCGCCCATGACCTGACAGGTAGTAGTTCGCGCAGCCCGGCGCGGCGCAGGCACGCAGGCGCCTTCTCTCTTCGCTGCCGAAGAGGCGCACCGCTTGGCGTGCCAGGAGCGAAGTGACGGCGACACCGCCAGGCACGTCACCCTGGAGCACGAGCGTCGGCGCGCTTTCACCAGTCCACACCAGCGCGGGCGACACCGCGCCACGGGCCGCGGCACTGTTGAGCATGTCGACTGCGACCTGGTGATCGGGCAAGCCGGACCCGACCCCCGCACGGCGCTCGTCCGCCGTTGCGTCGGCAGCCAGCCGCCTCAGCGCGTCGCGCAGCCGGCGCAGGTCGAACGCCGTCTGCTTCACACTCAACGGGCTTGCGCACGGCAGCCAGTGGTCGAGCGAGCTCGGACGTTGCTCGAGACGGGGCAGGATCTCTCGAATCCACTCAAGCGCACCGTCGGCGGTGGAAAGCGCATCATCGGCCCCTTTGCCGCTGGCCCAGACGGTGTTCATCAGGTCGATCGGCAGCTCCTGGCCGGCGACCCGTTCACGGCGCGTCATAGCACTCCGCGCAACGCGATGGTCAGATCGTCCTGCTGAAGGATCTCCGCCTTCCACTGGGACAGCCGTGAGCCTCGACGGCGCGCCGCCACTCGAATTCCGTGAGGGTGCTCGTCGCGCCGGTACTCGACCGCGTCGGGCGAACGCGGGGCCGCAGCCTTCGCTACGCGCCAACGCCTGTCCGCGGAGTTCAGCCGGCTGTTTGCTTCGGCCATACGGCCCTCCCCTCTGTACTGGTCTTCTTGTCGGCGTCAGTCGACGGTCGGTTCTTACCGCCGGCTGAGGCCGCCTGATCGAGCCGCTGCTATTGCCGGGGAGAACCGCGGCCGGCCGCGCGTGAACAGCTGCGGATCCAGCGAAGGCCGCAACCCGCACAAGCGCCGGATTGATCGACTCCCAGAGGGCGCGAGCAGCCAATCGTCGCCCACACCCACGGACTCCCGTCGTCCTCCGGTACGCGGCGCCGACGCACTGTTCCCCCGCCGGTCCCGGTCGCTGAAGGCACGATCCTCGGCGCGAAGCTGCGGTCCGCTCACGCGGTACCTGTGCTGCCGCACGGTCACCCTTCTCAAATCCGAGATGGTCGGGCGTCTCCTCGTCCCACGAAGTCTGCAGTACCGTCGGGTTATGTCGGAATTGTCGCCGCTGGTCACGCAGGTGGTGGCGATGCGATCGGCGGCCGGATCCTCGCTGGTGGCGGTGGGTGGCCGGGCATGTCCACCCGGACCGTTCGTGGCCCGCCTGCCGGCTGGGAGCGCGCGGGCGCCGGTGGGCATCTGGTGAGAAGGCGGCGTGGCTGCCGCCGGAGCGGAGGCTTGATGGTCACTCAGCGAAGCGATCGCATAGCCGGGGAGCAGGCGGCGCTGCGGCGGGTGGCGACGCTGGTGGCCCGGGCAGCGCTGCCGGAGGAGGTTTTTTCCGCGGTCGCTGCAGAAGCCGGGCGGCTGCTCGGCGCCGATCACTCGTGGATGATCCGGTACGAGTCCGATGGCGCGGCGAAAGTGGTCGCCACGTGGAGCAGCACGGGCGCCGCCGCCCCCGCCGGAACCCGGCTGAGCCCCGGAGGGCCGAACGTGTACACGCTGGTGTTCCGAACGGGCCGTCCTGCCCGGATCGACAGCTCCAGCGACGTCACGGGCCCCGTCGCCGACCTCGCCCGCGAATTCGGTTACGGCGCGGCTGTCGGCGTGCCGGTCAGCGTCGAGGGCCGCTTGTGGGGCGTCATGGTCGTCGCATCCACGCACGAGGAGCCGCTGCCGGCCGACTCCGAGGCGTGGCTGGCCGGGTTCGCCGAACTGGTGGCCACCGCGATCGCCAACTCGCAGGCGCGGGTGCAGCTGCGCTGGTTCGCCGACGAGCAGGCGGCGCTGCGGCGGGTGGCGACGCTGGTGGCCCGGGCGCCGCCGCCGCAGGAGGTGTTCGCCGCGGTCGCCGAGGAAGCCGGACGGCTGCTGCGCGCCCACCACTCATGGATGACCCGGTACGACTCCGACGGCGCGGCGAAAGTGGTCGCCACCTGGAGCAGCACCGGCACCGCCGTCCCCACCGGGACCCGGCTGAGCCCCGGAGGGCGGAACGTGTACACACTGGTGTTCCAGACTGGCCGTCCCGCCCGGATCGACAGCTCCACCGACGCCGCCGGCCCGGACTGCGAGGTCGCCAGCGAGCTGGGCGTCCGCGCGGCTGTCGGTGTGCCGGTCAGCGCCGGAGGCCGCCTGTGGGGCGTCATCGTCGTGTCATCCACGCAAGAGGAGCCGCTGCCCGCCGACTCCGAGGCGCGGCTGGCCGGGTTCACCGAACTGGCCGCGACCGCCATCGCCAACGCCGAGGCCCAGACAGAGCTGGCGGCTTCCCGGGCACGGATCGTGGCCGCCGCCGACACCACCCGCCGCCGGATCGAGCGGAATCTGCACGACGGCGCCCAGCAGCATCTGGTCTCCCTGGCCCTGCAGCTACGGGCCGCGCAGCTGACCGCGCCCACCGGGGCCGGTGAGCTGATGCGGCAGTTGGACGAGGTGGCCACTGGGCTCGTCGAGGTGCTGGACGAGCTGCGCGAGATCGCCCGCGGCCTGCACCCGGCCATCCTGGCCGAGTCCGGACTGCCCTCTGCACTGAAGGAGCTGGCGCGCCGCTCGGCGGTCCCGGTCCGGCTGGATGTCCGGGTGGAGGGGCGGCTGGCCGAGCCGGTCGAGACCGCCGCTTACTACGTGGTGGCCGAGGCGCTGACGAACGCGGCCAAGCACGCGCACGCCACCACCGCCGAGGTCCAGGTGGCCGCCGGTGAGGGCGTGCTGCACGTGCGCGTCCACGACGACGGCTGCGGCGGCGCCGGCCTCACACGCGGCACCGGTCTCACCGGCCTCAAGGATCGAGCTGAGGCGCTCGGCGGCCACCTGGCGCTGCACAGCCCGCCCGGA
The DNA here is from genome assembly GCF_016889705.1 of Amycolatopsis sp. FDAARGOS 1241. NCBI lineage: Bacteria > Bacillati > Actinomycetota > Actinomycetes > Pseudonocardiales > Pseudonocardiaceae > Amycolatopsis > Amycolatopsis sp. FDAARGOS 1241. The sequence continues at coordinate 2,527,700 of NZ_CP069526.1, read as the reverse complement.
GAGGGCACCACCCTTCAGGTCGAGCTCCCGGCGGAGCAGGCCCGCCCCACCGAGTCCGGGGCGGCAGGTCCAAGCGCCGCAAACGGCGCGCAAGCGGTGCCACCGTGGTCGCGTTCAACCACGTAGTCGAGGGAAGACGCCCCTGCATCGGCCTGCCCGTTCCGTTGATCGGCCTACTCAAGGCCCAGCGTGTGACTCCCGGGAGGACACCGGTCACGCCGTCACCACCCAACCGGAGGGCCCCGTACCCACCCACCGGCTACACGCAATAAAAGCAGTTGGTCGACAGGGCCGGCGGCCCAGAGCGTCGGCTGCCCGACGTCACTCGCGGGTGAACCGGGCAATGCGGCGACGCAACAGGTGGGTGCGGGTTTCCGGCACCCACCTGTCCGTCCGTTACGAGGCGGCGATCCCCTCGCCACCGACGGCGTCGGGCACGGTGGTCGTGCCGACCGCGGTGAGGCTGCCGTCGGGGCCGATGCGGAAGGCGTCGACTTCGCCGGCCTTGCCGGTCTGCGCGTAGAGGAATTTGCCGTCCCCGGACGCGGTGAGGTCGATCGTCCCCGCCGAAGCAGGCGTCTGACCGATCAGGTCGAGCCGGCCTTGGCCCACGTAGTAGGTCGTGATGCTCCCGCTGCCGGCGTTGGCGGTATAGGCGTAGTCGCCGGCGGTGGTGATCCAGCAGGTCGCTTGCTGACCGGTGGGCACGGGCTCGGACAGCGTCGCCCGCCCGGCCCTGTCGAGGTGTCCGGAGGCGACCGCGTTCGGGCCGGCTTCCGTGAGCAGGAGACGACCGTCGTGGTCGAAGACGAAGCCGAAGGGAACCGAGCCGGCACCCGTCGACGTGACCACCGCCTTGGCGGACAGGCCGAGCAGAGTGTTGACGGAGTACACCATGAGGCTGTCGCCCACGGCCTTGGTCGCCACCACGAGGTGCGATCCATCCGTCGTGAACTCGACTTGGGCCGGGGTGTGGGTGAACTGCGGTGTGGCTGCCGGGTCGAGGCCGAGGGCACGGTGCTGCCCCGGCAACGCGATCAGGTGACCGCCGAGGTTCCAGTAACCCTGCAGCGACCCGCCGTCCAGGGCGTTGAGGACGTAGACACGGTCGCGGTGGACCGCGACGCTCACCGGGAAACGGCCGCCGGAGGAGATGGTCTGGATGCGGATCAGCCGGCTACCACGCACGGCGAACACCGTCACGGTGTCACTGCCGGCGTTCGTCGCAAGCAGGACCTGATTGCGCTTGTCGTAGACGAGCGAGCCCTGCGAGGCCTGGTGGTCGACCACGGACCCGTCCAGCACGCCGCCGAGACCGCCGGTCTTGTAGACAGCCGTTTGCTTCAGCGACCCGTCGGAGGACCGCAGGTAGGCGACGACAGCGTTGCCCGTCGGACTGTCGGTCTGCACGAACACCGCGCCGCCGTGCTCCTGGGCCCCGGAGGCCGAGGCCTCCGGCGCTCCGATCGTGATGGTCGCCAGAACAGCGGCCGCTCCGAGTGCGACGCGAGTGATGATGTTTCTTGCCATTCTTTTGTTGGTTCCCTTTCTGTGGGTCTCACCGTTCGAAGTGGAACGGCGAGTCGGTGGGGAAATTCAGCTGCGGGCGCGCGCGTTGATCACTCACCGGTGCTGTCCCCCGTCGTGTCGCTGGTCTGGCCCGGTCCGGCCATGACCGTGCCGGACGTCCTGCTGCCGGACGGAAAGCCGCCCGGCAGCAACGATTCCGACAACGCCGAACGCACCGCGGACTTGGGCGGTGGCCCCCGACAAAGCCGAAGCGGGCGCCGTGTGGTGGGCGTACCGGCGACAGCAAAAGGCGCTGCGCGCACGGGCCGGCCTACCGCAACCGGTCCGTGGGCCCCACGGCCTCAAGGACACGCCGGAGACCGTCGAGGCGATCGAGAAACCGCAACGCCGAGGAGCGGTCTTGACGGCTCCGTCAGGGTGGCCACCGGGCCGGCTGATCAGCTAGCTCGACCGCCCTCGTGGCCACGGTGATCACTGTCCTCGGTGCTCGCAACCCCGCGCACGGTTCGCTCGGCTTCGCCCATCGGAAGGTCGCCGTCAGTGGGGATGCCGGCGTAATACGGCTCGACCCACGCCGAGGCCGGCTCAGCCACCGCAGTGTCGCGGCCCCGCGCAAGCTGCGCGATGAAGTATTCCGGGTCGTCCGGGTAGGAATTCCGTGTGGTGTCCACCGGGCATGGCCGGCTCCTCCTTGGGCGGGTCGAATATTCGTCGAAGCTGGATGGGTGGCGGTGTGTGGTGCGCATGCCGGACGGAGTGCTGCCCGTCCCGCCCCGGCGACGGCCCGCGCGCCGGTGGGCCGCCCTGTACCTGCCGGCAGTAGCCGAACTGCATTCCTTCGTTGTCACTGTGATTGGGGTGAACCAGTGGGGGAATCTTCCGGAGGCCGGCGAAGACTTGCCCTGAATTTCCTGCCGGGTGTGCCCATCCGGGCAACGCACCTGCTTGCGCCGGGTGCCTCACCGGTCCCCGATCCCGGCGCACGGCTGCCGGCGGCGCGTACTAACCGCAGCCTGCGAACCGGAGTTCGAAGGCCCGGCAGCGAACCGCGGCAGCTGATCTGGCCGACACGAAAGTGCTTGATGCGCTCACACGTACTCGCCGGCGAGGGTGACTGCCCGGAGTCAGTCCGTGTGGCGGACGAACGCCCCGTAGTCCCAGTCGAGTTCCCGGCATCGGATGTGGAACGTGCCGACGACGGCCGGGATCGCGCACCCGTCGGCGGACATCGCGATCGCTCCGATGTCCTGGTTGCACTCCAGCTGGGTGAGGAGTCTTCCGGTCGGCACGTGCCGCAGGCGGATCAGGCGGTCGGATGAGGTCAGGAGGAGGTCGCCGTCGGCGATCAACGCCAGGGACACCACGACGTGGTCGGCCACCTGGGCCACGCCCTCCGCGGACCCCGCAACCGACAGCACGATCTCGCCGCTGTAGCGGAATCCCTCCGGCGCGGCGATGAGCACCCGGCCGTCAGCGCTCGCCACGACCGGTCCCCGGAAGTTCGGCTCGTCACCGCCGCCGAGGTGCAGCCGGCGCATGGGGGTCAGGTCGTGGGCGCCGAGGACCGACGTGGCCCCGTCGTTCTTGATCACAACGACGATGTCCCCGGACACCACCACCCGCTCGTCCTGGTGCGCCGACCACCGTGCACGGGCCGGCCGGTCAGCCGGTTGCGCAAGAGGCTGATGGCGTCCCGCCGCACGAAGTCGAAGGTGGGATTGTCCACCGTCGACACGGGATTTCCCCCGTCGTCACACACGACCACGCCGACGCGACGGACAGTTTTGAGGTCCCACAGCACTTCGGCACACTCGGAGTCCCCCGTGAGCACGTGCCGGTCGTCGGCGCCGCTCATCGCGTACTCGAGCTGCAGCTCGTGGTGGTCCTGGCTGTGCACCACCGCAGCGGTCCGCAGGTCGAGGACGCGCACGCCCCGGCCGAAGTTGGCGGCGAAGGCGTAGCGCAGGTCTCGGGTGACGACCGCCCGGCCGCGCACGACGTCGTCGAATCGGCGGGTGGGCCACACCCCGGCGAAGGCGGTCCGCTCGCTGACCGCACCGATCCGCCGACACAACGCGCGAAGCCTCGGGTGCCGGCAATAGGCCGGCATTCCGCGCACGATGTCCAGCTGCCGCCGGGCATCGGTGAACCGGCCGACCTCGAGGAGGTCGGCGGCCAGCTCGAGGTTCTCCTCGGCCACCAGTGCGTCTCCGGCGATGCGGTCGGTCGGCTGTGGACGGGCGTAGCTCCACGGCGCGGTGGGCCCGAGCTCCGAAAGGCGGACGACCGCGGTGGTGTGGACGACGCGCGGGGTGCGGCTGCCGAGCAGTACCAGCCCGATCCGGGCGTCGGCGCTCGCTGCGACGTCCATCGGGCTGGGCGATTCGACGGTCGTCGTGAACGCGCACCGGCTTTCGCCGAGCCGCCACGCCTGCAGCGTGAGCCCGAACGTGTTCACGGCACTGCGGCCGTCGTCACTGACGGCCGGCCAGCTGAAGCCGTCGTTCCACGACAGGGCCCTGCCGATCCGCTTGGCCTCGAAGGTCACCAGGTCCAGCAGCACCATGTCCTTGTGCTCGGTCGCGGACAGCGCGAATCGGCCGGTGGGGCTGATCGAGCAATGCGCGCGCAGCCGGCCGAGGGCCCAGAGCAGCTCGCCGCCGCGGGCGTCCAGCACCCGCAGCACCCACTCGTAGTCGTCGAACACGATGACCCGCCGGTTGTCGGCGATGATCGCGATCTTCCCGGCACGGCCGTGGCCGTAGTCGGAACACGCGGCGGTGATCACCTCCACCGTGTCGCCCAGCAGCCGAACCGACCCGTCGAGCCCGGCCGTGGCCACCACGCTGCCGTCGGGGCTCGCCGCGACGGACAGCGCTGCGCTCTGGGGAAGCTCGAAAACCCGGGTGCACTCGCCGGTCGTCGTGTCCCAGAGCGCAGCCACTCACCGTAGGGCAGCTGAGCCCTGGCCTGCAGCACGCCGACTTTGCTGCGCTCGAGGTGCCCGATCGCGGCCCGGTAGAGCCCGTCGGCCTCGGCTCCCTGAGCCACCAAGGCGCGCGAGCGGGCCACCACCCCGAGAGCCATCTCCGTCCCCGCCGCATCGGCACGCTCAGCCAGCTTCCCCATCGCCTCCATGGCAATAGCGGTCTCACCACAACGGGCCGCCGCTTCGACACGTTCACCCAACCCGTAGCCGTACATGCCGATGTCGTCGTGCTCCACCGCCCAATCAGTCGCGGCCAGCGCCTCACGATACTGCCCCAAGCTGTTGTGCAACACGGCCGCGGCATACTGCACGATCGGGATCACCCGGCCCTCACCGCGCACCGTGGCGCTGTCCAGACTCGTCCGGACCAGATGCAGCGCACGCTCCTCCTGGCCCCGATAGGCCGCCGGCACCGGCTCGATGTACAGCGGCGGCGGAACTTCGGTGGCCCGGCTGACCGGAACACCGACGCCGCGGTCGTGCACTACAGTCGCGTCGCCCCGCGCCTGCTGCTACACCCGCGCTTGGCCGGCCGGTCAGCGTAATGCGGTTTCCCCACGGCAACACGGCGGATCCGGGCAGGTTTACTCATCGACTGGCCTCCAGCAGCCATTGGCGGGGCGAGAGGCCAGTTCGTTGCGAGAACGTCCTGGAGAACGCCGCAGCGCTGGAGTAACCCAGCGCGTTGGCCGCACGTCCCACCGAGTCGCCCGCTCGTAGCCGTTCCTGGGCGACGGTCACGCGCCACGCGGTGAGATAGTCGTTGGGAGTCTGGCCGACCAACTCCTTGAACAGCGCGGCGAACGCTGCGCGGGAGAGGCCCGCTTTGGCGGCCATCGTGGCGACGCTCCAGTACGCACCGGGGTCCTCGTGGATCGCGACCAGACACGGTGCCAGTCGTGGGTCAGACAACCCGCGGAAGAGTCCCGGAGGGACGGACAGCTCCTCAGTGCGATTGAGCATCCAGCGGCAGAACTGGATAAGGACGACCTCGAAGAGCCGATCGACGAGGATGCCGTTGCCTGACTCGTCGTTGTCGACCTCGGCGAAGAGCATCTCGATGGCGGGTCCGAGTGGTTCCACCTCTGTGAGGGGCACCATCACCACGGGAGGCAAGGTCCGAACCAGCGGGTGGTTGATCCCGCCGTCGAATTCCAGGCTGGCACACACGAAGTCCGACTCCCCGGTGGCTTCGTGGTGAAACGAGTGGTCCATGGGGCGTGGGTAGAACAGAAGTGTCGGCTGGTCCAGGTGCACCCATTTCCGTGGGCCGCCAAGCTGGTAGCTGACCGCCAGTTCCCCGCCTCGCATGACGTGGAGGAACCCGCGTCCGGGTTCGGCGGCGAAGGGGACCTTGCCGCACAAGGGCCCGGCATGGAACAGCCGCGTGCGGATGCGGAAGTGCTGGAGCAGCGGCGAGATGCAGTCAGTTCCTGGCACCCGTCGAATCATAGACGATCTGCAATGAAACCAAGAGCAAGAGTACCCACTCGTCCGTTGACCTGGTAGATGCTCGATGCAGCCCGGGTAAGCAGGGTTCACCGTTCAATAGAGAGTGATTCGCATGACCACCTTTGAAGGCAAGAAGCTCGTTGTGATCGGCGGCGCCAGCGGCATGGGCCTGCAGGCCGCCGAGGACGTGGTCGCGAAGGGGGGCAGCGCGGTGATCGTCGGCCGCTCGGGTCAGAAACTCGACGACGCCGTAGCAGGCCTGTCACGTTCCGGTCCCGCATGGTCGATCGCGGCCGACCTGGCGGACTGGGACCAGGTCCTCGAGGCGCAGAAGCAGCTGGCACAGGACCACCCGGACGCCACTCTTCTCGTCAACGCGGCAGGGTTCTTCACGCCCAAGTCCTTCCTCGACCACGAGGTCGCGGACTACGACGCCTATCACGACCTCAACAGGGCGACCTTCTTCCTGACTCAGGCCGTTGTCCGGGGCATGGTCGCCGGGGGCCAGGGCGGGGCCATCGTGAACGTGGGCAGCATGTGGGCCCACCAAGCCCTCGCCGTGACCCCGTCCTCGGCCTACTCGATGGCCAAGGCGGGCCTGCACGCCCTCACGCACAACCTCGCGATCGAGCTCGCCGGCGACGGCATCCGCGTGAACGCCGTGGCTCCCGCTGTCACCAGACGCCCCTGTTCGAGAAGGTCTTTCCCGCAGACCAGTTGGACGGCGCGATGGACCAGTTGAGCGGACTGCACCCGCTCGGCCGGGTCGGCACCCCGCAGGACCTGGCCTCCGCGATCGTCTTCCTGCTCTCGCCCGCCTCGAGCTGGACCACGGGCGCCATCCTCAACGTCGACGGCGGGGTGATGGCAGGCCGCAACTAGACACAGCCCTCACGCCCCGCCCGGGCAACCACCTGGCATCTGCCCCGGGCGGGGCAATCGTGCGATGGAAACTCCCGGTTGCCCGGCCCACCGGCAGACCTCGACCTCGGATCGGACTGGTCTGCCACAAAGGATCTCGGCTGATCTCCCTCTCAACGGCCGGCATTGTGGATACGCGCCGCGGTGCATGCCGCAGGTAGACCCCGCCGGTTGGAGTCCTCCCCCAGCTTGCCGACGGGCCGCGCTGCTCCAGGGCGGCACGTCGCGCCCAGCAGCTGACGTCCGGCTGACCGACGACACATGGTGAGGACATGCGCGAGAGCTTTCGCGACGAGCGGGACCGCCTCAGCGCACAGCTGAAGGGCATGTGCACGCCCGCGGCCGAGGCGATCCGCCGGGCCAGCGCAGCACTGCTGACCGCCGACTTGGACCTCGCCGAACAGGTGAGCGCCGCCGACGCCGAGATCGACTGGGGCTCGCGCCGACTGCGAAACGCACGCGCCGGCTTTGCCGGCCCCGCAAGCACCCGAGGCACACGACCTGGGGCCCGCACTGGCCGCCATCTAGCGCGCCGAGCGGCTCGAGCGGATGTGCGATCTGGCCCCGTACATCGCCGACATCGCCCGCTTCGCCCACCCCCACCACGCCGTTCCCGCCGAGCTCGAATACGCCTTCGCCGAGATCGGAGACGCCGCCGCAAGCATGGCCGGCCGGCTCGCGCCATCGCCCGTGCGGATTCGCCGACCTCGCCGACACCGCAGAGACGATCGACACCAGACACGTCGTGATCGGGCGGCGCAAACTGTCCGATGTGGAGCTCCCGGACGAGGACAAGCCCGGCGACTCCCACATCGTGCTCACCGTGATCACCGACGAGGACGGCACCGAACTCGAGATTCTCCGCGACAACATGCCGTTCGGGCGCCGTGGGAGGCGCTCCGCGACGAGATACACGAAGACGTGCTCGCACACGCGTATGACCCGGAGCGCAACACGTTCACCCAGTCCTACGAATCGAAGGCACTCGACGCCAGTTCGCTCCTGATCCCCCGGCTCGGGTTCCTCCCGGCCACGGACCCGCGGGTCCTGGGCACGATCGACGCAGTACGGCGTGAGCTGACCGAAGACGGGCTCGTGAAGCGCTACCAAACCGATGAGACCGACGACGGGCTGGCGGGCGGAAGGGGCTTTTCGTAGGGTGTTCCTACTGGCCGGTGGACGCGATGCACGCAGCCGGGGCAAAGAGCGAGGCAACAACTTTGTTCGAGAGGCTTCTGGGCCTGCGTAACGACGTAGGCCTGCTGAGCGAGGAGTGGGATGCGCGGACCGGACGGCATCTCGGCAACACTCCGCAGGCGTTCAGCCACTTCGGGCTGGTCGTGAGCGCGCTCCAGCTCCATGCCGGCCGCCCGTGTCGCAGCGACGCCCCGATGAAGTGATTTCCCTGAACCACGACGTCGTCGTCGACAGGGTCATGCTGGTGACCGCGGATCTGGACCGGGCCGAGGCCGGCTACTCCGGCGTTTGTGGGCTGCCAACTCATGGGCCGCGACGTGCTCGACCCGGTGGTCGGCAGGATACTCGGAACCGCCGGCCGGGACGGCAGGCGCTCGGCCCTCCTGCTCGGCCGCGAGCGGATCGATTTGGTGCAGTTCGACGGCACTCCTGGTCGCCCATACCCTCCCGGCAGCACGAGCACCGACCTCTGGTTCCAGCACCTCGCGATCGTCGAGAGCGATATGCGCCTCGCGTACCAGCGAATCGCCGCTTCGGGGCGCTTCCAGCCGATCAGCCGAGGCGGCCCGGTCCTGCTCCCACCCGGCTCCGGCGGCGTGACCGCGTACAACTTCCGGGACTCGGATGGCCACCCTCTCGAACTGCTCGCGTTCCCGACGCGGCGCACGCCGGCCCCCTGGACACGCCGAACCATGCCGCACTCTTTCTGGGCGTCGACCACACCGCGATCTCGGTGGCCGACACCTCGCCCAACGCCGCGTTCCTGCAGAACGTGTTCGGGTGGGACGTGAGAGGACACAGCGAGAACCTGGGCCCGGAGCAGGACGACCTCGACGATCTGGACCATGCCCTGGTCACCGTCACCGGCCTCGGGCCCGCCGCTGGCTCGCCGGGCATTGAGCTTCTCGACTACCACGTCGGAACGCGCCGCAGCATCAGCGGTCATGCGGCCGGCCACGACGTCGCGACGACGTACTCGGTTCTCAAGGTGAACTCCGTCGAACGCCTCCGTGCGGACGCGGAAGCGAACGGAGCGCGCTTCATCAGCGCTGCGGTGACCAAGCGCGACGGATGCAGGTCCATGCTGGTCGTCGGACCGGACGGTCACCGGTTCCTGGCCGAGGAACTCCCGCACGGCAACCCCGAGATCACCGAGTGAGCTGAGACGGACTGCGGCTGTGCGGGCCGCCCGGGTACCCGCGCAGCCGCAGCGTCTCGTCCGCCGGCCGCGATCTGTGTGAATTTCCGGCGTCCGCCGGCCGGACTCTCGTCGGGACCAGACCGGGAGCCGGCCACGACGGACTTCTACACGAGTGAACGGCCGATCGCCAGGACAGAGGTCCGGCGCCGGAATGCGAACACGGCCAGTAAAGACGCCACTGCGGCGCCCATGACGTGGAGGGTCACCGACAACTCGAACATCCGCCCGACGACGGTCGCCCCCGAACGAAGAACGAACCGTAGGCTACCGGGCCCGTCGAGCACGAAGTGATACACGAGACCCAGAATCAACGAGCCGGCTGTCGAGGCCATGACGAGCCCCGACCCGCCCCGAGTTGCGGCCCGGAAATGACGGGTAACGCCGATCGTGGGCCCGAGGATGCCGACCACGACGAGGACCAACTCCTCCACAAGTGGAACTCCTCGCACGAGCAACCCGAGCAACAGGAAGTCGGCAAGCACGAACGCCGCCTGCACGATGGCTGCAGTGGCCATGGCCCGGTCGACCCTCGCGACCAACCGAGGTAGGCGGAGCACCGGCTTGCCGTTCACCGCATCCTTCAAGGCTCCTCCTCAGTTCGTCCGCGCGCGGCGACGGGAAGACCCTCAGCGGGCCAGGAAGCTCCTGCATCGAGGATTCCTGCGCCGCGGGCCCGGCGGGACGGGCCGCACGTACAGGACCGGCCTCCGAAGGTGTCGTCACCTCGCTGTCGTGTGCTTGGCGCCATAGCAGCCGGATGTCTTACCCCGGTTCGCGCAGGTCGTCAAGATGTGTGCGGCGGCTTACGACTCGAACCGTCGTATGACGCCGACTGGGGGTGCCGGTGCATCCTTAGACCAGGCGTTTCGCTGATGGCACATCCTGCCGGATCGGCCTGAGCCCGCCCCCAAGGAATGCCTATGCCGATCCGGACAGCACTTCCGCGAGGACGACCCGACTGATCTCGACGGCCTTGGTCGCCGTCAGCGGGCTGCCGGACCTTTCGCCGCGACGTCCCTCAGCTGCCGGACGACCGCGGACCGCGAAGAGTCGTCGAGCTCCGCGCGATACCGGCGCGCGAACTCGGCAAATCGGTTCTCGACATGGCCATACCACTTGCGCAGCTCACCAGACGCGCTCACCTCACGGCACCGGAGATCGAGCTACGCCCATTCCTCCGACACACCGCGTGGCAACACCCGGTCCACGACGACCCGGGTGGCCCTGGATCGGCCCACAATCGGATACCCACCCGCGGTGATTCGGCGCGTGTCCGTGCCAATCCCTTTGACTCAACAGCTGTCGTGACAAATAGATCTCGGGTAGGCGAAATGACACTCCGCCGACACGGGCTGGTTGAATCCGGGTATAACAGCAGAGTTACACCCGCCGATTCCCTGCGCGGAAGCGGTAAGGGTCCGTGCTGCCGCGACGCAGAGAACCCAACACCCACGGACGTAGCACGTGAGAGACGACGCTGACGAGTAGGACGGCGACGTGGACAACGACTCCTGCGCCCTCGAACCCGACGAAAGCCTCGACGGCCGAGGCATCGACGGCATCCTCGACGAGACATACTCCCGCGGCCTCGGCGACACCTCCGACACCGACGGCGAACTGTACGACGACCGAGTCGGTGCCCCCCGCGCCGGACGACTCCTCGAAACCGACAACGCGGACCCCACCTACCCCTGCCTCTACGCCACCCGACACCGGCATCGACGGCGCCGCCGCGACCGCCGAAGAAGCAGCCATCCACATCATCCCCGAATAAGCCCCAAACCGAGACTCTGCGATCGCAATCATCCCCGAACGGTGCGGGTGGACGTTCCGGGGACGTCCGACCGCGGGGCGCGACGATGCGACGAGAGGGGACACATGGATCTCGGAAGGCTGGGAATCCTCAGCGATGGCCTCGGATCATTGTCCGACGCGGATGCGGCAACAGTGGCCGTGGAATTGGAGGAGTCCGGCTGGAATACGGTGTGGCTTCCCCCGTCCAGGGGAAGATCGATACATACGAACGCCATTCGTTTTCTCGCTCGGACGCGTCGGCTCAAGGTCGCGGTAGGTGCCTATTCGAACGGCACGGACATTCCCTCCGGCCGGGGCGCGCTCACGGATGCCTACAACCACCGGCTCCTCGTACACCTCAACGTCGAGCGCGACCGCAGCGTCCACGATCTGGCCGTCGCGCTCGATACGCTCGACCGCGGACCACGTCCGGTCGCGCAGGACAGGCGTCTGCTCACGGGGAGCGGGCTGACGGTGATGCGGCTCGCGCAGGAGCGCGCGCTCGGTATCCGGCCGGAGATCATCACGCCTGCCGGAATCGCTGCCATGCGGTCGTACCTGGGTGACCTGCCACTCATCGCGTGTGTGATCCCCGTGGTTCCGTTCACGAACGCGGATACCGCGCGTCGTGTCGCCAGGCACTTCCTCACGTCGTCGTTGGCCCGGCCTGAGTGCGCGCTCACCTTGCGCCAAGTCGGCTACACCGACGCGGATTTCCATTTCGGAGGCAGCGACCGTCTGCTCAACGAGGTGGTCGCATGGGGAGGAGCGGGAAGTATTACTGAACGAATCGAGCAATTCGTCGAGTCGGGCGCCGATCACATTGTTCTGCACCACCTGCCCTGCGGCGCTTCACGGTACGACGGATGGCGTGTGCTGGCCGACGTGGCCGGCTAGCTCTGCCCTGGTTGTCGACAGTCTTGGACCTCACGATCCATCGAGGAGGTCAGTGGGAACCTGGCGGCGACGTGCCGCTGCCTCGGCATCAGTCAGCCCCGACATCTCACCGGTTGAAACGCCGGGCCGAGGACGACGGCTTGGATGAGCTGAAGAACCACTCAAGATCGAGGGGTGTCTGCGTCGTTACCACGACATCGAGAGCGCTGCGCCGACGATCTCCCCGGGCCCTGGACACCGCCCGCCAGCCCTGGGTCCTGCTGCCGACACCCGCACCCGCCAGAAGATGTACCACGACTTACGCCCAGTGACGAACTCCAGCGCCGTTGTGTAGCCGGGACAGCCGGAAGCATCGCCTCGCGCCAGTCCCCGCCCCTCACTGGCGGCTCCGAGACTGTTGCCGTAGTTCGGTTCACCGGGGCGAATCGCCGCGACCGTGCCGGGAGCCGGCTGAACCAGCATCCAGCCGCCCGTAAGCCGGCGTGTCCGGTACTGGCCACATCGCGACATAAACTTTCCAATCCACTTTACCGATGGTGGAGAAGAGCCGATAAGGGCTCTCTACGCTCTCCGGGCGACCGTTTCCGCAGCGTTGCACCAGCCTGGACGTGGCCGTTAGCTGCAGGTCAGAAGGCCGGAACGGCTCATCGGCGCCTGCGGCGTGTCGGGGACGGTAAGACCTCCATCGGTCCGGTAGCGAACCTGTTGTCGAGGCGTACACCTCCAGGGAGGCATTCGTGCAGGCCCAGTACCACAAGAACCCGGAAGCCGTCTCGCGGCTCGACCCGGAGCAGTACCGCGTCACCCAGCAGGACGGCACCGAGCGCCCGTTCGCCAACGCCTACTGGGACAACCACGAGCCCGGTATCTACGTCGACGTCGTGTCCGGCGAGCCGCTGTTCGCCTCGGTCGACAAGTACGACAGCCACTCGGGCTGGCCGAGCTTCACCAAGCCGATCGAGAAGACCAACGTCGTCAAGCGCGAGGACTTCAGCCACGGCATGATCCGGGCGGAAGTCCGGTGTTGAAGCCCAGGTAGCCGAGGTCGCCGCGCGGGTTGAGGACGGGCGCGGCGAAGTACTCGACGCCGGGTTCCAGCCGGAAGTAGCGGCAGTAGTAGACGGCACCGCAGTCGGTCGGGATGCCGTACCCGCGCGGCCACCCCGGTGGATGCCGGTAGCGGCCGAGGGCGTCGACCACGACGTCACCGCGCACGGGCTCCCCCGGTGCGACGGCGACCCCGGTGGCTCGCACCACGCCGTCGGTGTCGGTCAGCAGCCCGCTCACCGTGACCCCGCTGCGAAGCTCCACCGCCGGCTCCGCCGCGGCCGCCCGGCGCAGCGCCCACTCGACGACCGGGCGGCGCGCCCACAGATACACCAGGTCCGCGTCCCCCGGCTCGCGCGGCCCGTGCAGCTTCACCGCCAGGTCCTGCGAGTGCGCGCCGACGGCGACGAGCGTGTCCAGCACGTCCGGCGCCCACTCGGCGAGCGACCGGCGCCCGCGCGGGAGGAAGGCGTGGGGCTGGAAGTAGTGCGGGATTCCCCGGCGCCGCATCGTGAAGGCGCTCTCGGGCGGTCCGGCGGGGTCGATCGCGTCGCGTTCGAGCACGACCACGTCTTGGCCCGCTCTCGCCAGGGCGAGCGCGGTCGCCAGTCCCGCGACGCCACCGCCGGCGACGACGAACCTCACCACGGGACGCTAACCCGACCCGCAACCGGCGGGCAACCGTGCCGGGCGCGGCGAAATTCACCGGGCCCCGCTCACCGGCAGCGATCGGTTCAGTCCGCGGCCGGGCCGAACGCGGTGCGGACCTCCTCCGGCCACGGCTTGACGGTCGCGTTCTCGGGCCATCAGTGCACGACGACGACTGCTCTCGCGGCGGCGAGTCCGTTCGGGCCGCGCACGTCGAACGCCATCCGCGGCGACGTCCGGCCCAGTTTGCCGACAGCGATGCGCACGCCAGCGCTCGGCTGGCTACTGCTGCTGCTCGGTCGCCTTCAGCGACCACATCTCAACCCGCCGAACCATCCAGGTGAATAAGACGTATCCACCTGGACAGTGGAGGGCGGCGCCCCGTCCAGGTCCTCGAGCTCACGATCACGAGGCTGCTGCCCGCAACCGCGGACGGGTGGATACCGCGTGCCCACGCACGTTCGCGTGTCCTCGGGGGCCCTTCGGCTGCAGGCGGGATGACGTCGCCCTCAGGCGTTGCAGCGTCGATCGCCCAGCGGACGGCCGAAGTGGAACCAGCCCTGGTCCAGACGTCGATTTCGTACCAACGCACGAGGACATCGCCCTCAGGGTTCCGGAACACGCTGCCGATGCAGAAGGTGAACAGCCCCTGCGACCCCGAGGCCGGGTGGTAGACCCGTTCGCGCAAGAGCACGTCTGCGTAACCCTTCGGCAGGGCCGGCCCCGCAAGCTGATGCGGGTTGCGGGGGCAGGAACCGCACGCTGACGTAATTCGATCTGCCGATGGGATCCGGAACGCCGACCTGCAGCCGGCTCGCGCTCGGTCCACTCCCCACCACCGCGCCGACGGCCCCGGCGATCGTGCCGACGGCGTCCTTCAGGGGGACAACTGTCTAGCGCCGGACCTGGCGCTGTGACGATTCCGGCTCTCGCCGTGTTTCCGGAACTGGTGGTGCCGCCGCGAGCCACAGCGCACAGCGCGGTGAAGATGCTCCGATGTGGCTTCCACCGCGCGAAATCCTTCACCTCCTTGCGGCACACGCGGCACTGGTACCGAGCACGTTCGCCGCGCGTGCGAGTGAACCGCCGGTTGCACCCACGCACTTCACTCCGAACGACAACTCCACTCGGCTCCGGCGACCTACAGCCGAACTGCACCCCAGAACTCGACGTCGGAGACCAGTTCCGCCGCGAGGCCGCAACCTGGCCGGCGCGCGTTGGAAGCGCGGCCGATTGATTCCCCGAAACCCTGGAGTCGGCGGACGCGTTCGGCCGGGTGGTGCTCGATGGCGAGTTGTGCGCGTATCGCGAGGGCCGGCTGGACTTCGCGGCCGTCGGCTACGGTCCGGCACGACGTCGTGCCGAGGGTGTCAGCGCGGTCTACGTGGCGTTCGACCTGCTCGGTGCCCGCGGCCGTGACCTGCGGCTGTGGCCGCTGTCGCGCCGGCGAGAGCGGTTCGCCGCGGTCATCGGCCCGGGCAACGCCGGCGTGCTGCTGATGATCTCGATCCTCGACCTCGTCCAGCGCCGGGAGCGGATCAGCGCCGAGCAGGCGGCCGTCGGCAGTGAAGGGACTGTCGCGAAGCCGCTGGCCGGCCGCTACGCACTCCGCGGCGGCCGCGGCGGACGGATCAAAGTCCGCCACTTCGCCGACGCCGACGCCCTGGTGCTCGGCGCGACCGGCAGCCCGTCCCGGCCGACAGCGCGACAGCGCTGGTGCTCGGCCAGGCCGACCGGGGAGGCGGATGCGCGCGGTGGGGGTGTCGACGACGCTGTCACGACCGGTGCTCGTGTCACTGGCCAGGCGGCTCCGGCTCGCCGAGGGCGGCCCCCAGCGAGCGTCCGGGGTCATCATGAGTCTCCCCGCAGTGAGGACTTCACGTTCCGGCCGGTCGAGCCCGGGGTGGTCGTCGAGGCCCGCGCAGACCGCGCGTTCGAACTCGCCCGGTACCGCCACCGCCCTCTCGGTCGTGCGTGCCAAGCCAAATCCCTGAGCGCCGACGACCATGGCCGTTCGCGCCTTCGGCATCGGCCGCGACGGCAGTGTCACCGCAGCCGGCACGACCGCCGTGCCGGACGCCGTCGGGGGCGACGGGATCGCCGTCTTCCAAGGGACCCGACAGGTGGGTGCCGAGCCAGTGCCTCGGCACCCACCGGTCGGGCCGGGCAAGATCGAGGGTCAGGCTCCCGCCACAGTCGCGAGCGCAACCCACACCCGATAGCACACGTCCTCATGTCGCACGCGGTGATTTCCGCACAAGAGCTCATTCCTGAACCCGTGCACCTCCCGGCCAGAACCTCACTGCGACAGGTGCCACTGCCCACCCCGGACTTCCAGCACGGCCAGCGCCGAGGGCTGCAACCCCGAGTGGTTCTGGGCGCTGTTCTGGATCCGTCCCGAATCCCCGTCGATGCCGATCTTCTCCAACGCGTCCCGCAGCGCCGCCGGGACCGTGCCGTTCACCGACTTCACCGCGTCCACAATCATCTGCAGCGCGTCCGAAGCGAACGACGCGAACCCCGAATAGGTCCCGTACGCCTTGGTGTAGTCCGAGTACCACTTCTTCTCCGCCACCGACGCCGGGTCGGTCCCGGTCAGGTCCGGCGCGGCCAAGGTCCGCACGAACACCATGTGCGTGCCCTCTGCCGCGGCTTTCGCGCCCTGTACATACAGCTCCGCGCCCGCGCCGGCATCTTGGTACAGACCACCGGTGTAGCCGATGTCCTTGGCGTTGGTCGCGATGATGCCCGCAGCCGGCGAGACAGCCCAGACCACGACGGCCTGCGGCTGCTTCACCGCGATGTTGCGCAACTGCACGGTCATGTCCTTGTCCGTCTCGCCGAACTGCTCGGCCTGGACCACCGCGATGCCCTGCTTGGCCGCCTCGGCGGTAACCGCGGCACGGCCCTCCTGACCGTAGACGTTGTTGACGTTCAGCAGGCCGATGCGCGAGACGCCCTTGCTCTTGAGCTCGTTCATCAGCACCACGGCGTCCTCGCTGGGGTTCGGCGAGATCTTGAAGGTGTACGGGTGCGCGGAGGCCGGCGTGGTGATCGCGCTCGCCGACGCCAGTGCGATGGTCGGCATCTTCTTGCTCTCGACCGTCTTCGCCGCGGCGACCGCGCACGCACTGCAGCCACCTTCGATGAGGGCGTTGACCTTGTCGTTGTTGATCAGACCGTTGACGACCTGGATGGCCTCGTCCGGCTTGGTCTGGTTGTCGCGGACGACGAGCGAGATCTTGCGGCCGCCGCCGAGCGCACCGGCGTCGTTGAGTTGCTTGACCTTCAGCTGTAGCGCGTTGCGGTAGGCGGTGCCGATGCTCGCGGTCGCGCCCGACAGCTCGAGGCTGGCGCCGATCTTGAGGTCACCACCGCCGTCCGAACCGGACGGGTTCTCCTGGGCCGCGCAGGCCGTGAGCGTCACGGCTGCCGCGCAGAGCACCGAAAGCCACCGGGATGTGCGCACGTCAATCTCCCTTCAGGTTGTGCACTCTGGATGTCCGCCTCCGAAACAGGCCCGCCACACCATCCGGGAGGAAGATCAGCACGAGGATCAGCGCCACGCCGTAGACGACGATCTCGTAGTTGCCCGACGCACCCGGCACCAGATCCGGGATGGTCGTCTTGGCGGCTTCCGAGAGTGTGATCACCACGAACGCCCCCAGCGGCGCGCCCCACACCGTCCGCAGTCCGCCGACCGTCGCAACCACGAGGAACTGGATCGACACGAGGATGCCGAGCATGCTCGGGTCCGCGAACGATGACCAGTGCACGTACAGTCCGCCGCTGATCGCCGCGAGCACGGCCGACAGCGCGAACATGCCCCGCCGCAGCGCGGAGATCGACACCCCGCTGGCGGCGGCCGCGATGGGGCTGTCACCCACCGCCGTCACGGCACGCCCGAGTGGCGAGCGCAGCAGCGAATCGACGACCACGGTTGCCAGCAGCAGCACCGCGGCGACCAGGTAGTACACGGACAGGTCGCTGGAGAGCTCCAGTCCGAACAGGCTGATCGACGGCACGGCGGTGATCCCGCTCGTCGCACCCGTCAGCGGCAGCTGCGCGAACAGGAAGTTCAGCGTCAACCCGAACGACAGCGTCGCCAGCGCGAGGTAGTGACCCTGCACTCGGAACAGGAAGCGCCCCAGGACCCACGCGACGACCGCCGCCAGAACCGCCCCGCCGGCGATGCCGAGGACCGGCGTCACGCCCAGCCGCGTGCTCAGCAACGCCGACGTGTACCCGCCGATGCCGTAGAACCCCGCTTGCCCGATGGAGATCTGCCGGCCGTGGCCGGTCAGCGGCACCAAGCCGAGCGCCGTGATCGCCTGGAGTCCCATGACGACGGCCACCGACATCGTGTAGAACGGCACCCGCGTGAAGATCGCGGGCACCAGCAGCAGCACGGCGAGGAACACCGCGTAGCCGGTCCAGCGCGTGCGCAGCACGGTCATACGCGGTCCACCCTCGCACCTCGCCGCAGCAGCCCGCCCAGCCGGATCAGCAGCACGACCAGCAGCAGGCCGAAAGTCAGCGTGTCCTTGTACTCGCTCGACAGGTAGCCGGTCGCGTACGTCTCGACCAGCCCGATCACCAGCCCACCCGCGACCGCACCAATCGGCGACCCGAGCCCGCCGATCACCGCCGCCGTGAAGCCCTTGAGGCCGAGCACGACGCCGATCGTCGCGTCCGGTGGCTGCAGCGGGGCGAGCACGGTGCCGGCGATCGCCGCCAGCCCGGCCGCCAGCGCGAAGACGGACAGGCCCATTCGCTCCGGCGAGATCCCCGTGAGCCGGGCGGCGGCTACGTCCATCGCGCTCGCCCGCATGGCCGTGCCGGTCGGCGTGCGCGTGAGGAACAACCACAGCAGCACCATCACGACCAGGGTCACGCCGGCGCACCACACGTACTGCGACGGCAGCACGATCCCGGCGAAGCGCAGCGGCCGGCTGGGTCCGAAGGGCGGCGCGAAGTGCGCGTCGGCGCCGAACACGAGCAGCGCCGCGCCCTGAAGGACGATGGACACCCCGATGGTGAGGATCATCAGCCGGTCGTGCCCGGCTCGGCGCGCGGGCAGGATCACCAGTGCGTAGGTCAGGATCCCGACCACGGTGGTGAGCACGATCGACAACACCGCCGCGACCGGCGTGCCGAACCCGGCTTCACGCAGCACCGCGAACAGCAGCCCGCCGACAGCCACGAAGTCACCTTGGGCGAAGTTGATCACGCCCGTGACCTGAAAGATCAGCGCGATCCCGAGCCCGACCAGCGCGTACGTAGTACCGGTCGCCAGACCGGTGAACAACTCAGCCACGGGTGTCTCCGAGGTATGCGGACTGCACCCGTTCGTCGTCGCGCAGCTGCTCGACCGGGCCGGACGTGACGACCTCACCGCGGTCGAGCAGGTAGCCGCGCGAGGCGAGGCCGAACGCAACGGCAGCGTTCTGCTCCACCAGCGCCACCGTCACTCCACTGTGGACGAGCCGCGCGAGCGCGTCGGTCACCTCGCGGACAGCCAGCGGAGCCAGGCCGAGCGACGGTTCGTCGAGCAACAGCAGCCGGGGTCGGCCCATCAGCGCGCGGCCGATCGCGAGCATCTGCTGTTCGCCACCCGAGAGCGTCCCGGCGTTTTGACCACGGCGCTCCAGCAGACGCGGGAACAGATCGAACACCTCGTTCGCGCGTTCGGTGACGTGGCGGCCGCGGACTCGGCGGTAGGCGCCGAGCCGCAAGTTCTCCTGTACGGACAGCCCCACGAACACCCGCCGGCCTTCCGGTACCAGCACGAGCCCGGCCAGCGCGCGGCGTTCGGCGGGCCAGCGCGTGACGTCCTCGCCGTCGAACTCGACCTTGCCCCGCCACGGCCGCAGCAACCCGGACACGACGCCGAACAGCGTGCTCTTGCCCGCGCCGTTCGGCCCGATAAGGGCGACCGCCTCCTCGGCGTCGACCTCGAGGTCGACGCCGTGCAGCGCTTCGATCGCGCCATACCCGGCGACGAGCCCTTCCACCCGCAGCACGCTCAGTCGCCCTCCCCGAGGTAGGCGCGGCGCACGGCGGGGTCGGCAACCACCTCTTCGGGTGTGCCGGTGGCGAGCACGGCGCCGCGGTCGAGCACGACGATCCGCTGCGACACGGCGAGGACACTGCTGACGTCGTGCTCCACGAGCACCACGGTGATGCCGTCGCCGGCGAGGTCGGCGAACAGCTGCGCTGCCCGGCCACCCTCCACGCGGGACAGTCCGGCGAGCGGTTCATCGAGCAGCAGCAACTGCGGTTCGGCCGCGAGCGCCCGCGCGAGCTCGACGCGCCGCTGCAGCCCGTAGGCCAGCGTCCCGGCGAGCCGATCGGCGTGCTCGGCGATGCCGACGCGATTGAGCACGGCCATCGCGTCCTGCCGCTCGGCGGCGCGGCGTGGTCCGGACCTGTGCACGCGGCGACGGACCCAGCGCGGCACAAGCACGTTGTCCAGCACCGTGAGTGAGCCGAACACCTGCAGGTTCTGGAACGTGCGGGCGACGCCGAGCCGCGAGACCTGCTCGGGGGCACGGCGTGTGATGTCCCTGCCGCACAGCCGGATGGAACCCGACTTGAGCCGGGTGACGCCGGACAACGCGTTGAGCAGCGTGGTCTTACCGGCCCCGTTCGGTCCAATGAGGCCGAGTACACCACCGGAGTCGTGGCGCAGGGTCACGTGGTCGACCGCGCGCACGCCACCGAACTGCACCGTGGCGTCCGCCACCTCGATCTCCACCGCTCCCCCTCCGGGCGCCCTTCCACGATCGGCACTTGATCAACGTAGAACTTCATCATTGACCAACACGGTGGACGGTGGTGAAGAACCGGGCGTTCGTCACACGCCGGAGCGGATCGGAGTGCCCGATCACACTCTCGGCCCAGCTATAGCCGCCGATCGACGCGCAATGTTGTTTGCCCGCCCCATACCCGTCCAGACCCGCGCCCACGACGCCGGCTGCACTGCGACCAGGTCCGCGGCGTCGGTCGGCACCACAGCGACATCTCTGGCACAAAAACCCGGCCGCTTCAACGTGCGCAGCTGGAGCGCGACATCCCAGCCGATGCCCCGACCGTCGGATCGTGCTCGAACGTGGCTGGATCGTCGGTGGGCTCTGGATGTCCGCTCGCGTCTTCCAGCGTGAAGGCGTTGATCGAAGTGTCCTTCGGTCGTCACCCCGCCGCCAGGCCGCCGAAGTGAGCTGCTTCACCGCGAACTGTTGCGGGTCCGGGCAATTCATGAAGCTACCGGTGCACCTCACGGAGGCGAACGGGCTCAGCGCGCCGGTGTACCCGACCTGCCAGGTCGTCCCACCCGCCCGCGACGGCACCGACTCCGGCCCGTGGAACACGCTCAACTTCCCCACCAACACCGCCATCAGCTCGCAGAGCTCAATGCCCGCCACCACTGTCCCGTCCGGACTCACCGACGCCGGCCTGCCGGTCGGTATGGAGGTCCTGGCCCGGCCGTACGACGGACCGACCGTGTTCGCCGTGGCACACGGCTTCGAAACGGTGGGGCTGCACCGGCACCTGCCCGACGCCACGCCGGTGCCGGCGTGAGCGGTGCGGAGCCGGGACCTCGGGTCGACCTCAACCGCGACATCGGCGAGGGGTTCGGGCGCCGGCGGATGCCGTTCGACGCCGAGCTGATGAAACTGGTGACGACCGTCAACGTGGCCGCCGGCTGCCACGCCGGCGACCCGTCGCTGATCCGGTCGACGATCCGGACTGCGGTCGAGGAAGCTCTGGACATCGCAGACGGCTGGAAGTGACCCCGAAGAGGTGTACGACCTGTGCACGTACCAAATCGGCGCGGTCGGCGCCTTCGTCCGGGCCGAGGGGGCCGGCTGACCCACGCGAAACCGCACGGCGCGCTCTACGGGATGGCCGCCGTCGAACCCGCGCTCGCGGCCGCCGTAGCGCGCGCCACGGCGGAGTTCGACCCGCAACTGACGGTGTTCCTGCTGCGGGAGGAACTGCGTTCCCCAATCGAGGAGCACGGCGTCCGGCTCGTCGTCGAAGGGTTCCCCGAACTCGACTACGACGACGGCGCCGCCTCGTCACCGGCCTCCCCGAAGCCGGCTCCGGCTCGCCCCGCTGTCCCGCTCAGCCGGATTTCGCCCAGCGGCGCGGGCTGGGGCCGACCGAACTGGACTGCCCGGGCGAAGCGACCACGTCGATGGTCTCCCGCAGCATCTGCCGCGGCGCAGCTTCACAGGGAAGTGCCACTGAACGATTCCTCGCTGCCAATCGCGGCCGCGCGCGGCTGGTCACACTCGTGATCGGCGCAAACGACGTCGAGGACTGCACGACGGCGGCCGGGATCGACCTCGCGCGCGCGAATGACCGAAGCCCAAGCGGTCTTGCCTCTTGGACTTCGGCTATTCGCCGGCAGCGTGTGCTGTACCAGCAGGGGCAGATCAGACAGGCACGGTTTCGATCACGGCGAAGGCGCCGGCCGGAGTGACCTTGGTGCTTTGCAGTCCCGCGGCGGCGAATAGGGCGTCGAATTCAACGGTGTCGCGTTCTCTTCCGCCCGTCATGTCGAGCATGTTCATGTCCATCAATGGGGCAATACCGGGAACGCCGATCTCAGGGATGAGGAGGTCAGCGACAACAACCCTGCCGCCCTCCTGGAGCGAGGCGCAGCAGTTCTTCAGAATGCTCACGCAGTCGTCGTCGTCCCAGTCGTGCATGATGTACTTCAGGATGTACAGGTCAGCCGGGGGGACTGCCTCGAAGAAGTTGCCGCCGACCGCGGTGAACCGTCCATCGAGTCCATCAGCCTTCGCGGCGGCCTCAGCGTCGGGGATGATGTGCGGCAGATCGAAGACGCCTCCCCGCAGCTCCGGATTCGCCTGCATCAGGGCACGGATGACTTCGCCGCCCGCGCCCCCGACGTCGAAGGCGAGCCTGACGCCCTGCGTGTCGAGCACCGCCGCGATGTCCTGAGCCGCAGCGCGCGACAGGTTCCCCATGGACTCGGTGAAGAATCCAGCCTCGTCAAGGTGCTGGCCGAAGTAGTCGAAGATCGTCTCGTCTCCGTGAGCTGCTTTGATCTGACGCTCGCCACTGCGCACGGCTTCCGGGAACAGCCCCCAAGGCAGCCAGTGACCCGGCGCGGCCTGGGAAATGGCGAAACCACGCAATGAGTTGGGATCGTCCTTGGCCAGGGTGCCCAGCAGGGATGTAGCGCTGTAGTGTGCACCGCCGTCTTTGCTGGTCATCAGGCCCAGCGAGGCGCAGGCCCGCATGAGACGCCGGGTCGCGCCAAGGTTGATGCCTTGCGCCTCAGCGACCGCGTCAGGGGTGTCGGTTCCCTGCGCGAGGTGATCCGCGAGGTTGTAGATGGCCGCCGCACGAACCGTCTGGGTAACCCAGAAGCCGGTCACCATACCCATCATGCGGTCATAGTCCTGCGGTCCGGCCGGGATGGGGATGTTTGGCACGGCACTCTCCTGTTTCTTTCAGTTCGTCCTTATCGATCGCACGTGGCACCCTTGGACGCTACCGTCCAAGTCGATCACGACGTGGACCCGGGCATCCGTGCTCGTTTTCACCTAGTGACGGCAGCCTTACCAGCACCCCTTCACCGCCACGCCACAGCCGGTGTTGACCGCCTGGCGACCGCCTGAACAGGTCGACGCGGTCAAGTCAGGGCTGGTGGAGGTGCTGACGTGCATCCCCGATCACCCAGCTGCTCATCGAGGCCGATCGGTGGACGGGTGCTCCGACAAGCTGGTGCACGCGCCGGGCAAGACCGCGCCTGACAACCCGGCATATCCACCCGGAACCTTGGCGCAGGCTGCCCTCATGGGACTAATAAGTCCATATCTGCTGAGCTGGGACGATGCTCTTTGCCCGTCCTTACCTGCAACTCTTGCCTTTTCTTCCCTGGCTTCTGAGAAGCTGATAGTCCATTACGACAAAAATCTGTCCGCCCGCGGTTTGAGCCCGTACCGGGTGATGAGGTCCGGCAGCCAATCGGGGGTGGCGAACTCCACTCCGTACTCGGCCGCGAGGCGTGCCATCTCCCCTTCGGCGGGCGGGCCGCCCGCGATCAGGTCGGACAGGTCGTGGAAGAACCCTTCGAAGCCGCCCGGGGGCAATGACCTCGATCATCCGCGCGGGCGTCGTGCCGGCGTTCCACATCGTGTGGACTTCTCCGCGTGGCTTGGTGATGTATCCGCCCGCGCCGAGCACGACCTCGCGGTCGCCGGATCGGAAACCGATCTCCCCCTCGGTCACGATCGAGTACTCGTCCTCACGGGTGTGCCGGTGCGGAATGACCAGTGCCCCGACGGGGAAGGGGTGCTCCACGATCGACACAGCACCTCCTGTCTCGTGGCTCCAGAGCTTGAAGGCCACGCCGACGATTCCGAGGTCCCCCTGCTTTCCCGCTCCTGGTTGCACGATCGTCAGTGGGGGAGGTGTTAGGTCGCTCATGGTGACTCCCTGTGTCATTGATGTGACGTGCTGCCGGCGTCGTCCGGCTCGACAGGTGGCGAGGCCGGGTCAGCGGGCGGGGCTTCGCGGTCGCGAGCGAGCTGGGCGATGAAGTATTCAGGGTCGTCCGGGTCGAAATGCCGTTCGGTGGACTCCACCGGCATGGCTGGCTCCCATCAGCTCGGGGGGCTGCGGCTTGTGTCCGTTGGCCGCCGTTGTCACGTCGATTGGCGTAACCCGAGGGCGGAATCTTTCCGGGGGGTCGGCGAAAACTTGCCCTGAAGTTCCCCAACGGGCGCCCATCCGCTCAACGCAACTGCCCGCGCCGGGCGCCTCGCCACGCGCGATCCTGTTGGTGTCGCTGGAGCCGGACCGCGGGCAAGTTCGATGCGGCGTGCGTCGCGTCCTTGTCGGGTCCTGGCTCGACGAAGGTCATCGAGCCCAGCGACGGGCAGGTCGACCCGGTAATGTTGATCGCCGCAGCGACGCTGTCGGAGGTGGACATTCAGGAGTCGAGCGTGGCCGCGGAGGATCTCCGAAGGCCAGTGGTTCTGGCACGAACCGGTGCGTGGACTGCGGGCATGGTCCTTGCAAGTCGCCCGGGCTCAGGTTGGCGCGACCATGGTGCGGATCGTCACCACTGACGACATTCGAGAGGTTGTGTCCTACCGGCGCGATCGACGCGTACAGCTGTGCAACGGCCATCGCGGCACCGGGAGCGCCAGTCCCGTGGTAACGCCGGCCCTCGCCTCCCGGGGCACGCTGACCGTTGATCGATGCTGACCAAAGGTGAGAGGGCATCAACACCCCGATCACCATCGAGGAGGGCGTCTCAGCCTACGACGAGCTCAACGCCCTGGTCCGCGAGCTCGTGCTCGGGTGCATTTTCGGAAAGGAGCACTGTGTTCTCTGGTCGCGCATGGCGTGTGGTGAAGTTCGGCGAACCGGGCGAGGCGGCTGAACTCCAGGAGATGACCTGGGCTGAGCCGTCGCCCGGGCAGGTGCTCATTCGGGTCCGGGCTGCGGGAGCGGGGTTCCCGGACCTGATGATGACGAGCGGCAATTTCCCGCTGCTGGGTGCCCCGCCTTTCGGTCTTGGGGAGGAAGCCGCGGGCGAGGTCGTCGCCGTGCCCCCAGGCTCTTCCTTCTCCGCCGGTGAGCAGGTGAGCGGTATCACTGATTTCGAACGAGGGTGGGGAGGTTATGCGGACTACGTGTACCTGCGCGAGCGCTCCACGATCCGGATTCCTCGGGGGATGACGGACGAACAGGCGGCTGGTTTCCCGATCGGCTTCCGCACGGCGTACGCGGGGCTGGTCGAGCGCGCTCCAGTCGAACCGGGTCAGAGTCTGCTTGTTCTCGGTGCCGCCGGGAGCAGCGGGGCCACCGCTGTGCAACTCGGCAAGGTGCTCGGCGCGACGGTGATCGCCGTCGCGGGAAGCCAGGAGAAGGTGGACTTCTGCGCGCGGTTGGGCGCCGACCACGTCCTCAACCACCGGACGGACGACTTGACGGCGCGGATCGCGGAAATCACCAACGGCCGCGGCCTCGACCTCATCTACGATCCAGTGGGCGGCGACACGGCTGCCACGGTGGTGAAGAGCATCGCGCGCAACGGGCGTATCGCCATGATCGGCCTGGCGAGCGGTGCGCCGGTGCCCCTCGACCCCATGGACATACTGCTGCGCAACTACACGGTGGTCGGTGTGCTGGCGAGCCCGTCCGACGCGCAGACGGAGGCAGCCGTGTGGCAGCGCCTGACCGAACTGGCGGCGCAGGGTGCGATCACGACGCCGGTGGGCGCGGTGTACGCGTTCGATGAGGTGCCGCGGATGATCGCGCGACAAAGTGCCCCGCCGGCGGGCAAGTCCATTGTGCGAGTGGCCGGCTGAGGACCGGCGCTCACCGCACGTGGTGCCGCGGCGACGGCGACCCCGGCCGCCAGGGCGGGCGTCCGCCGCGGGCCTGAAGACCCGGCTACAGCGACACATATTCGCGGGTCTTTCCGCGCACGTGCGGCCGCGCATCGTCGAGCGGGTCGACTACACCCATCCCAACCCCGAGCACCGCTGAAAGGCCACTGATGACCGCAATCGCGAGAAAAGCCTCGCCGGCCCATGGCGTGTCTGCGATTGGGGCGTAGTCGGCGACGCGCTGAATCCGATCACCGATGCGCCGTGCCATGAGTCGCGGATCCAGTGGATGGGCGTTCGCCATGAGGAAGCCGGCGCGTTCGCCGCGGGCGCGCAGGCACAGCTGACGGCCGGGAGCGCGAGACCTTGGCATCCTCGTATGCAACTGGAGAACGTCGACCTGAATCTGCTGAAAGCGCTGGAAATCCTGCTCGACGAGCGCCATCTCGGCCGGGCCGCCGCGCGGTCGCACCTGAGCCAGTCGGCCATGAGCGCAACCCTCACGCGGCTTCGGGCCACGTTCGACGATGAGCTGCTGGTGCGCACCGCCCACGGCTACGAATTGACGCTCCGCGCCCGGACCGTGCGACACGAGCTCGCGCTGCTCATGCCCCGGCTGCGGACGCTCGTGCGCGGCGACGAATTCGTCCCGGAATCGTCGACGGACGTCGTACGCATTCACTGCACCGACTACATGACGCGTGTGTTGGGCGCCGTATTGTTAGGGCACGTCTTCGGGCAGGCGCCGGCCGTTTCGGGTTCGGGCAGAAGAACACGCAGCAGCCGCACACCGCGGCGATCGCGCTCGCCGTGAGGAAGCTCGGCCGCCCGGTCAAGCTGGTGCTGTCGCGCAAGGAAACGTTCCACCAGGCCAGCTTCCGGCCCGAAACGCGCCACCGCGTGCGGCTCGGCGCCGACGCCGACGCCGACGGCAAGCTCCACGCCTTGATCCACGACGTCGACCAGCAGACCTCGCAGCACGACCTGTTCCCCAGCACCGCCACCATCATCACATCCCGGCTCTACGGGTTCGAGACGTTCGGCGGCCGGGCCCGCCTGATCCGCAACGACGTCCAGACTCCCGGGTACGTGCGGGCGCCGTTCGAGGGCGCGGCCGCGTTCGCCGTCGAGTCGGCGATGGACGAACTCGCGTATGCGCTCGACCGCGACCCCGTCGACCTGCGGCTGGCCAACGACACCGCGAACGACCCGATCACCGGGCGCCCGTTCTCCACGCGGTTCCTCGGCGAATGCCTGCGCCGCGGCGCCGAGCAGTTCGGCTGGGAGGGCCGCGACCCGCAACCCGGTTCGATGATCGCCGAGGACGGCAGCATCGTCGGCTGGGGCGTTTCGGCCGGTGCCTCCCCGGGCAAGGTCAGCCCCGCCGTCGCGCACCTCACCGCGCGCGCCGACGGCACGGTGCGCGTCACCTCGACGGGCACGAGATGGGCCAGGGCCTGCGCACCGCGTCGGCGCTGCTGGTCGCCGAGAACCTCGGGATCCCGATCGCCGACGTCGAGGTCGTCGTCGGCGACACCCGTGTCGCGCCGCAGCACCTCACCGCCGGGTCATGGGGCACGGCGAGCGCGCTGTCCGCGATCGACTCGGGACTCGTGGAGCTGCGCAAGCACCTCGACTCCCCCGCGACGGGCGACGTCGACGTGGCCGCGGCCGTGGCGAACTCCGGCGGCCCGAGGTCGAGGTCGCGGTATCGCAGCTCGGGGTCGGCCAGCCGCCGGAGATGCAAGAGCGCGCCGCGAGCGGCGTCACGATCTACACCGGCCCCGTTCACCCGGACTGCGTCACGCTCAGCTGGGCCGCGCATTTCGTGGAGGTGCGAGTGGAACCGACCACGCGGCGGATCCGGGTGCCGCGCGTGCTGAGCGTCGTCGACTGTGGCCGGGTGGCCAGCCCGGTGACCGCGGCGAGCCAGGTCCGAGGCGGCGCCGTGTGGGGCATCGGCGCCGCGCTTGCGCGATAAAGCGTCGTGGACGAACGCTACGGCGGGTTCCTCAATTCGACGCTGGAGGACTACCTGGTCGAGGTCAACGCCGACGTGCAGCGCATCGACGTCGACTTCATCGACGAACCGGACCTGTTGTTCAACTCCGTCGGGGTCAAGGGTCTCGCCGAGATCGCGATGGTGGGGGTGATGTCGGCTGTCGCCAACGCGGTGTTCCACGCGACCGGGCTCCGGCAACGCCGCCTCCCGATCCGCATCGAGGACGTGCTGGACGAGGAAGGACGAGCCCGATGAACGACCAGGCGGCGGCGAAGGCCGAGATCTTCGAGGTCGTGCAGAACTGGGTGCTGTGGCGCGACACCGACGACTGGGAGCGGTTCGCCACGGTCTGGCACGCGGCCGGGCACATGAGCGCGACCTGTTTCCACGGCCCGGCCGCCGACTTCATCGCCGCGAGCCGTGCCGGCAGCGTCGGCGGCGCGCAGGTGCAGCGCCTCCTCGGCGGCACCACCGTCGAAGTGGCCGGTGACCACGCGATCGCCCAGACGCGGGTGTCCATCCTGCAGCGCGCCACTGTGGACGGTGTCGAGATCGACGTGACCAATGTCGGCCGCTTCCACGACTTCTTCCTCCGCGACGAGCGGGGCTGGTGCATCCGGCCCTGCCGGGGCGTCCACGAGAAGAACTGGGTCACCCCGGTCGACGTCACCCGATCACCGCGGTTCGACGACGAGCTGCTCGGCGCGTACCCGCCCGGGTACCGCTACACGGCGTATGTGCAGACGAAAAGCGGCCTCACCGTGCGCCAGGGCTTGCCCGGCCACGCCGGCCCCGAGCTGGATCAGCTGTACCAGGAGGGCAAGACCTGGCTGGCCGGCGCCGAGGACCCCGGCCCGGCGGTCTGAGACCGCTGTGCCCGAGGTGCCTGACTGGCTCGCGGTGTAGTCGAAAGAGAGTGACTCCGCGGTGCGGAAGTTCGGACGTTGCCGGAAGTATTCGAAGCAGCGCTCAAGTTCTGGCCGGCCGACCTCAGGAGCCAGCTTCGACCTGTTCTCGTCGTCGAGGTAGTTCAGCAACATGGCGACGCTGTCCAGGTACGCATCAATTGTCGAGTCAGCGCGGTTCTTGATGAGATCAGTCGTACTCGGTCAATCCCTTGGCTTCCACACGTTGTGGCGGTTATCGACCGCTCGTCAAGATCGACTCGTGCACTTATTTCCGCAGGTCAAGCTACAATCTAGACGCGAAGAGTGGGCCGGGTCGGGCTCGAACCGACGGCCAAGGGATTATGAGTCCCCTGCTCTAACCAACTGAGCTACCGGCCCCGTGAGCTGATGCTCGTTTGCATTCGCACATGAGCCCCAGTTCGATCCAAAATATCACAGTGCCCGGGCTGGGCTGATCCAGCAGGCCGATCAAGTCGAGGTGTACCACGGGGTGGGATGGGACGTCCACAGTGATCGCCGTCGGGGCCGTGGGATGGCGCCCCCGAGAGCAGTTCTAGCGTGTCCGGTGGTGGCAGCGTGGCGGCCGCCGTGGTGGCGGTGTTGATCCGGCCGTCCTCGCGGCTCGACGAATCGCCGCGGAGGAGCTGCCGGTCCGGCCGCGGCGCGACGGTGAGCCGGGGAGAACGATCGCTCCCCTCGGCCGGATTCCACGGGAGCCATCAGCGCCCCGGTCACCGACAGTGAGCTAGTACGCGTGAGCCGTGTACAGCGCGGAAATCGCGGTCACCCGAATGTCCGAGTGTTGAAAAAGCCGGAAATCACGGGACTTGCTGCATCGAGACCACGTCGAGACCCAGGACGCGGAACAGGGTCAGCAGGCGGTGCAGGCGTTCCTCGTCGGTGACGTGGCAGTAGATGATCGTCTCGGGTGGGGCGGCGGTGACTTCCAGCTCGCCGAAGCCGAGCACGGCGTGGGTCGCGCGGTCGGACAGGCGGCCCGACACGCGGAACACGTAGCTGGACTCGGACACGGCGCCTCCAGTTTTCCCTGGGCGACAGCGTCGCGAGCGGGCCGGGGTGTGTCCTCGCCCGTACCTGATGAGCTCGTGTTCGCGCGGTGCGCGTGCGACAGTGTGAACCACGGGCGGAGGGAGAAGAGCGTGTCCCACAACGAAAAGCCGCGGGTCGCGCGGCGGAAGCGCTCGGTGCCGGAGCTGCCGGAGGGCTTCGTGTCGCGGCCGCGGCTGCTGGCGGCGCTCGACCGGGTCGGGCCGGACGCGGCGACGATGGTGTGCGCACCGGCGGGATCCGGCAAGACCTTGCTCCTCGCGGAGTGGCTCAGGCGCGGCGGACTCGGTTCCGCGGCTTGGCTTTCCCTTGATGCGGCCGACAACGACGAGCGCCGTTTCTGGTCCGGGGTGCTCGAAGCTCTCACGCCCGCGGCGCCTTCGCTCGGCCGGCTCGACGCCGACAGCCGCGCGTTCCTCGCCGACCTCGTCGACGCCCTCGACACGCTCGACCGGCCGCTGCGGCTGGTGCTGGACGACGTCCACGAGCTCGTCGCCACCGAAGCGTTGCGGGGCGTGGAGCAGCTGCTGCGCCTGCGCCCGCGCGGCCTGCGCCTGGTCCTCTCGACGCGCTGGGACCCGCCACTTCCCCTGGCCCGCCTGCGGTTGTCCGGGCGCCTGGCCGACCTGGGCTCCGACCACCTGCGCTTCCGGCCCGACGAAGCCGCGGCTCTGCTCAAAGCCGAGGGCGTGCCGATCGGTGCCGAGCAGGTCGAACACCTCGTGCGCTGCACCGAAGGCTGGGCGAGCGGGCTGCGGCTCGCGGCCGGCTCGCTGGAGAACGGCGGCGAGTTCACCGGCGCGAGCCCGACGGTGAGCGCCTACCTCGTCGACGAGGTCCTCGCGCCACTGTCCGAAGAGGAGCGTGAGTTCCTGCGCGAGATCAGTGTCTGCGAACGGGTTTCCGCCTCACTGGCCACCGCGTTGTCCGGCCGCGCCGACGCCGGCGAGCTGCTGGCCCGGCTGGAGCACCGCACGGCGATGCTGTTCCGCACCGGCGCCGGCCGCCGGATCTACCGGATGCACGGGCTGCTGCGCTCCCACCTGCTCACCGACCTCATGCTGCGCACCCCGCGCCGCGTCCCGGCACTGCACCGGCGCGCGGCCGAATGGCTCCGCGCCCGCCACCAGGCCGGCGAGGCCGTCACGCACGCGCTCGAAGCCGGCGATGCCGCGCTCGTCGCCGACCTGCTGCGCCGCCACGCGCTCGACCTGCTGCTGGCCGGCGAGCACGACGTGCTGCGGCGCGCCCGCGCCGTCCTGAGCGACGACGTGGTGGGCGACGACCCGTGGCTCGCCCTCACCGGCGCGCTCGAGCACCTCGACGCTGCTCGCCCGGGCGCCGCGCGCGCCCAGGTCACGCTGGCCGAGCGGGCGTGGCCGCGCGAGCCGTCACGGGAGTTGCACGCGTTGCGCGGCCTCGTCGGCGCCCGCTTCGCGCACGCGGCGGGTGACGTCGACGCCGAGCCCGGCATCGACGCCGTTGCCGAGCGGGGATCCGCACTCAGCGCGATGACGCTGCTCGACTCCGGCCAGGCACTGCTCGCCGCCGGGCGCCCGTACGAGGCGCGCCGGCCCGTCGAGTCGGCGCTGGCGTTCGCCCGCGCCCACGGCCACGGGCACCTGGAAGTGCAGTGCCTCACCGCGCTCGGCGGCATCGCCTCGGCCACGGGCGACTTCCGGGCCATGGCGGCGCTCGCCCGCGACGCCGACGAGCTCGCCCGCGCCCACGGCTGGCTCGACACCGTCACCGGCGCGAAGAACTCACTCCTGCTCGCCTGCGCGGCCCTGCTGCGCGCCGACGCGTCGGCCTGCCTCGCCGAAATCGACCGCGTGACCGCGGTGCTCGCCACCTCCGACACGCTCGGCCAGCCCGGGCTCGGCCTCCTGTCGGCCACTCTCGGCGGCGCGGCCCGGTTCGACAACGGCCAGCGCTCCGCGGGCCTGCGCCTGATGCACGAGGCCCGCCTGGCCGAGGGCCCGGGCCCGCTGCCGGACGGGGTCGTCGCCCTCACCACCGTGTGCGAGCACGACGCGGCGACCCGCCTCGGCCGCGGCGAGACGGCGCGCGAGGTGCTGGGCTGGGCCCGGGAACGCATCCCGGCGGCCGGCGAGGTCCTGCTCATCCGCGCGAGCACGCAGGTCGTGCTCGGCCGCGACGGCCACGCCCGCAACCTGCTCAAACCGCTGCTCGACGGATCCGTCGCACCCGTGCTCGCGTGGACGTCGATCACCGCGTGGCTGCTCGAAGCCGAGATCGCGCTGCGCTGTGGCGAGCCCGTCCGCGCGCGCCGCGCGATCGCGAAAGCCCTCGCCCCGGCCGAACGGCTCGGTGTGCTCCGGCCGCTGGTGTCGGCCGCCCCGGAGGTGCTCGACCTCGCGCTGCTCGACACCCCCGGGAGCCGCCGCTTCACCACGGACCTGCGCCGCGCGCGGGCCGTGCGCGGCCGCCAGCCCGACGCGGTCGCGCTCACCGAACGCGAACGCACGGTGCTGCGCCTCCTGCCGACGGTCCGCTCGCTCGATGAGATCGCGGGCGACCTCATGGTTTCGCCCAACACCGTGAAAACGCACGTGCGCGCTCTGTACCGGAAACTGGGCGTGGGCTCGCGCCGGGAGGCCGTGCGGTCGGCCCTGCGCCGCGGACTGGTCGACAGTTAGGACCTTCGGCCCTTACTCCTGCTCCCCACGGTTCTACGGTTTAAGGGTGGGCCGAGCCGGGTCGGGGACCAACCGGTGGCGAGTTCCGGGTGCGAAGGTGACGATGCCCCTGCTGCCGCCGGACTTCGTCACGCGCCCACGACTTCTCGAAGCCCTCGACGCCGCCGCCGGCAGCGCCGTCACGACTGTCTGCGCGCCCGCGGGCTACGGCAAAACGGCGCTGCTGGCCGACTGGACGAGCTCGCGCACCGCCCCGGTCGCCTGGGTGTCGCTCGACCCCGACGACAACGATCCGCAGCGCTTCTGGTCCGCGGTCCTGTGCGCACTCGGCCCCGTGGTGCCCGCGACGAGCCGGCTGCACACGCTCGCGGTGCCCGAGGAGGGTTCTCGCGCCGACTTCCTCGCCGAGCTCGTCGACGCCCTCGACGTGCTGCCCGGGCCCGTGCGGCTCGTGCTCGACGACCTCCAGGAGGTCGTGGACGAAGCCCCGCTGCGCGACACGGCGAGGCTCATCCGCCACCGCCCCACCGGCCTGCGGCTCACGCTCGTCTCGCGGTCCGCCCCGCACCTGCAGCTCGCGCGCCTGCAGGTCGAAGGGGGCCTCGCCCGCGTCGGCGCCGACGAGCTGCGCTTCACCGCCGAGGAGACGGCGCAACTGCTGCACGCCACGGGCGTGCACTGCGGCGACGACCAGGTGCGTCAGCTCGTCAAACGCACCGACGGGTGGACCGCGGCCGTGCACTGGGCGGCGGTGTCGCTGCGCACCGTCGCCGACGTGGACACCTTCCTGACCCAGCTCGACGGCGACGACCGGTCCGTCGCCGGGTTCCTCGCCGACGAGGTGCTCGCCCGGCTGCCCGAGGGCGCGCCCGAACTGCTGCGCCGCATCAGCGTGTGCGACGCCGTGCCGGCCGCGCTCGCGCGCGAGCTGGCCGCCCGCGAAGACGCCGGCGCGGTGTTGGCCGAGCTGGAGCGGCGGACGTTCCTGGTCGCCCGCGTCGACGACGAGAGCGGCTCCTACCGCGTGCAGCCACTGCTGCGCTCGTACCTGCGGGCCGACCTCGACCTGCGCTACCCCGGTCTGGCGAGCGAGCTGCACACGAGGGCCGCCCGCTGGTTCGAACACCGCGGCCGCGTCGGCGAGGCGCTTGAGCACGCCGTCAACGGGCTCGATCGAGCCGGGATCGTGGCGCTGCTGCGCACCCACGCCGTGCCCTGCCTGCTGGCCGGTGAGGACAGCGCGGTGCGGGCCACCCTGGCGCACCTCGGCGACGACGTCGTGCGCGCCGACCCGGTGCTGCGCGCGGCGCGCACGCTCGCGGACGTCCAGGCCGGCGAGCCGACGCCGGCCCCGGGCGGCAACACGTTGCTCGCCCGCCACCACGCGCTGGCCGCCGGCCGGGCCCCAGGCCGGGCAACGCTGTCGCCGGGTACGTGGGCCGATCTCGACCGGGCGTGGACCTCGCTGCACCGGGGCGCCCGGCGCGCCGCGGCGACGCGGGCGCGCGAGGCGGTGGCCGCCGCCCGGCGCGACGGCCAGGACTACCTCGTGCTGCACGGGCTCGCCGCGATCGCCGTGGCCGAGGGACTCGCCGGTGGCCAGGAAGCGGCGCGCGACGCCGGCCGGGAAGCCGTCGAGCTCGCCACCCGCCACGGCTGGCGGCGCTCGCCGTGGCTCGCCGTCTCCCGGCTCGTGCTCGCGGCCGATCACCTGCTGCGGCTCGACCCGGAAGCAGCCGCGCGGGAAGCGGCCGAAGTGGCGGCGCCGCTGGGCGCGTTCGTGGGCGGTGCCGCGCAGTTCGACGGCGGCGACCGGCGCGGCGGCGTCGAAGCCATGCGCGAGGCCCGCCACGAGCTCGGCACCATCGCGGCCGGTCCCGCCGCTCTGGTCGCCGTGCTGGAGCACCACGCGGCCGTGTTCCTCGAAGAACCTCTACATGCGAACGAAGTCCTGCTGTGGGCCCGCGACCACCTGGCCCGCACCCGGGAATCGGATCTGATGCTGGCGTGGACCCACCTCGCGGCCGGTCGGCTCGACGACGCGGCGGCTGCACTGCGCAGCCGACGGGCGGCGCTGCTGCCGACCACCCCCGTGGACGTCGAGCTCGCCGAGGTCGCCCTCGCCGTCGCCGGCGGCCGCCGCACCGACGCGCTGCTGACGCTCGAACGCGCACTCGCGCTGGCTGCCGAAGGTGACCTCGTGCGCCCGTTCGCGCTGGCCGATCCCGCCGTGCGGCACCTGCTCGTGGACCATTCGGGTGGCTTCGGGCGGCTCGACGCGTTCGCGGCGTCGGTGCGCGACCGCCTGCGGCGATTCGACCCGGCGCCGGTGGACGACCGGCTCACCGAGCGCGAGCACGTCGTGCTGCAGCGGCTGCCGTCGCAGCGGTCACTCGACGAGATCGCGGCGGACCTCACCGTGTCCGTGAACACCGTCAAGACCCACGTGCGCGCGATCTACGTGAAGCTCGGCGTCACCAACCGCCGTGACGCCGTGCTCGTCGCGCGCGAGCACGGGCTCGCGTGAGGCTTCATCCGCTGGAGATGAGGCCTCACCCGCGCCGGAGTCCGACCCTCTGGGGAAGACCTGCACGGGGCACGGACCCCCGGCACCCGAGAGGACGAGGACACGAGAGGACTCTCACCATGACCGACACGGGAGCACGAGCGACCCACACCGAAGCCGGTGGCACGACCGGCCGCCGCCCCGATACCACCCCGACCGCCACCGGCTGGACCGGCTGGGTCGCGTTCGCCGCGATCATGATGCTGCTGCTGGGCGCGTTCCAGATCATCGAGGGGCTCGTGGCGCTGCTGAACACGCGTTACTTCGTCGTCGACGAGTCCGGGCTCGTCATCCAGGTCAACTACACCACGTGGGGCTGGGTGCACCTGGCGCTCGGCGCGCTGCTGGTCCTGGTCGGGATCGGCGTCTACATGGGCAACCGCGCGGCCCAGATCACCGGGATCGTGCTGGCCGGCCTGAGCGCGATCGTCAACCTCGCGTTCCTGCCCGCCTACCCGCTGTGGGCCATCATCGTGATCGCCGTCGACGTGCTCGTGATCTACGCGCTCGCTGTTCACGGTAAGGAGATCCGCGCGCTCTGACGGGGCGGTCAGGCTGGTGCGGGCCCCGGTTCGCCGGGGTCCGCACCGGCCTGTCCGGGCTCCGCCTTCTTCGTCGTCTTCGGGTCCGGTCCCGCCTCGGGCTCGAGCCCGGACTCGACTGCCGGGGCGGGCTGCGCCGCGGGTTCGTGGCCGCGGCCGACCATGCGGATGAGCGCGTCGGCCCAGCCGGCCGTCGGGTCGATGTCCACGAACAGCGCCTTCAGCAGCAGCGTCAGTGGCACCGCGAGGATCGCGCCGAGCGGGCCGAGCAACCAGGACCAGAAGACCAGCGACAGCACGGTCACCAGGGTCGACAACCCGACGGAGCCGGCCACGAACCGCGGCTGGATGAGCGACTGCACCACGAAGTTCAGCACGCCGTAGATGATGATGACGACCAGCATCTTCTTCCAGCCGCCGTCGAGCAGACCCAGCAACGCGGGCGGGATCAGGCCGATCACGAAGCCGACGTTCGGGATGTAGTTGGTGACGAACGCCAGCAGCCCCCACAGGACCGGCACCGGAATCCCGATGATCAGGAGCCCGATCGTGTCGAGCACCGCCACGATGAAGCCGAAGACGGTGGTCACGAGGATGTAGCTCCGGGTGCCGGAGGCGAAGCGGTGGAACGCCGCGGTGAGCCACGGCCGGTCGCTGTCGATCGAGCCGAGGCGCTGGTCGGCCCACGTCGCCTCCGTGCTGAGGAACAGCAGCAGAGCCAGCAGGAACACGAGGTTCGTGAGCACGCCGCCGAGCCCGGACAGCAGCGAGCCGACGAGGCCCGCGAGCTTGCCGAGGTCCAGCGACGATGCCATCTCGCGCAGTTGCTGCTGGCCCACGCCGACGCGAGCGAGCTCGTCGGTGGCGTGTTTCAGCAGATCGGCGGCGCGCGCGGCGTATTGCGGCAGGATCGTCGCGAGTTGTGCCAGTGACACGACGACCACGAACACCAGGCCCAGAATCACCGCATAGACCACCGTCACGAGAGCGACCGTGGTCAGCAAGCGCGGCCAGCCCTTGCGCAGCAGCCACACCTGCACCGGGCTCGCCGTCACCACGATGACCAGGGCCAGGAACGCCGGCGCGACGAGAAACGCGATCGCCTTCACCCCGGCCAGCGTGATCACGACCGCCGCGGCCCCCACCAGGATCACCAGCACGCGCGGCAGCAGGCTCCCGGGCGGGAAGGTCGTCGCGGGAGCGTGGTCGGCGCCGCGCCGTCTCGGCCGTTTTCCGTTCCCGCTCCGTCCGCGCAGCTTCACGAGACCACCTCACGCCCGGCCGACGATCCACCGTATTCGATCCACTGTGGACAGACCCGCGCGACACAGCGAGCCACGGGGTCACCGACATACGGTCATCGCCCGGCCGCGGGTCGCGCCTCACCCGCACAGGATGAGAAGTGCCCAGCTCAGGGGCCAGGCGGCGAGTCCCCCACCGGTCCACAGAGGACGACTCAGCCGGCCATCCGGCTGCCGAGGCCGATCCCCGCGGGCCGCGGGCAGCGGCCGAGGCACGGGATCTGCGCCCACACCGTCTTGCGCTCGCGTTCGACTTCCGGGAGCACGCCCCACGTCACCGACAGCCGGTCGACGAGCAGCAGGCCGCGGCCGCGCGGACCGGGCAGGCGGGACTCGCCCATCGTGGGCTGCACGAGGTTGCAGTCGGCGACCTCGAGGCGCACCGTGCACGGCCGGAGGCTGTGCCACAGCTGCAGGTGACGGGGCCCACCGCCGTGGTCGTGGGCGTTGGCGAGGAGTTCGGTGGCGACGAGCAGCACGTCGTCGCGGTGCTCGGCACCGAGCGCGTCGAGGTGCTCCGTCACCCACGTGCGCATCGAGCGCACCGTCGCCGCGGACGTGCCGAACAAGGGCAGCACCCACGTGCCCGGGCGTCCCGCGTGTCGGGCCTCGGTCACCGTCACCACCCCCGTCACGAGCAGACTGGAAGCACACCTTGAGCCGAAGTACCCGAACGGGTCACAAATGAATCACGTGCTGTGTCGCCGATCACAAACTGGCCGCTTAGGTCCAGTGTGGACGGCCGCTCAGCTGCACAGCCGGTCGATCGCTTCCGCCGTCCGGACGCTGGGGCACGTCCGAACCCCAGCCTCCCCCGGCGCGCTCGCGCTCCGCAACGCAAGAAGGTTGGGATTGCCAACCCACCTCGTCGTCGCTACGGCCCCGGGGTATGAGGACGGCCTTCGCCGATCCACGGGTATGCCCGACCTCGCCTGATCACGCCGGGACCCGCGCCCGCCACGGCACCGCGACCCGCTCGAGCAAGCTGACCAGCCCGTACGCGATCGTGCCGAGCACACCGGCCACGACCATCGCGGCGAGACAGTCCTCCAGCGACAGGATCTGCCACGCGTGCCAGATCAGGTACCCGAGCCCGGTGTTCGCGGCGAGGAACTCCACGGCCGTCGTGGACATCAGCGCGAGGCCGATGGACACGCGCAGCCCGCCGATCACCGCGGGCAGCACGGCGGGCAGCGTGATGCGCAGGTACAGGTCGAGGGTCCCGGTCTCGAAGCTCTTGGCCACGTCGCGGTAGATCGGTTCGATCGCGAGCACCGCGCCGAGCGTGCTGATCGCCATGGTGAAGAACGGCGCCAGCGTGATCTCGAGGATGTTCGCGCGCTCGTTGAACCCGAGCAGGATCAGGATCAACGGGAACATCGCGATCCGCGGCAACGGGTACAGCACCGCGATGAGCGGGTTCACGATCCGCCGCACCACGTCGAACAGGCCCATCGTCAAGCCGACGAGCACGCCCGCCACCACACCCAGCGCCAGGCCGGCCGCGAACCGCACGAGCGTCGCTTCCAAGTGCGGCACCAATTCCCCGTTGCCGAACAGCTCCACCACGCGCGCCAGCACCGCCGACGGCGCCGGCAGCACGCGCGAGTCCACGAGATTCGTCCGCGAGCACAGCTCCCACAGGAGCAGCAGCGCCACCGGGCTCCCCAGGGCCCACCCCACCCGCCGGCCGGTCACGACGCCTCCTCACGCAGGGACACGACTTCTTCGCGCAGGCTGTCCCACACGCGCTGGCGGACCTCGACGAAGGACCGGTCGTTGCGCAGGTCCATCGCGTTGCGCGGCCGCGGCAGCCCGACGTCGACGGCGGTCTTGAGCCGGCCCGGGCGCCGCGACAGCACGACGACGCGGTCCCCCAGGGTGATGGCCTCGTCGAGCGAGTGCGTGATGAACACGACCGTCTTGCGCGTGCCCTCCCAGATCCGCAGCAGGTCGTCCTGCAGGATCAGCTTGGTCTGCTCGTCGAGGCTGGCGAACGGCTCGTCCATGAGCAGCACCGCCGGGTCGTTGGCGAACGCGCGGGCGATGTTGACGCGCTGCTGCATGCCACCCGAGAGCTGCGCCGGGTAGGCGTGCTCGAAGCGCGCCAGTCCGAGCAGGTCGACGTAGTGGCGCGCGACCTCGCGCCGTTGCTTCTTCTTCACGCCGCGCACCGTCAGTCCATACGCGACGTTGTCGAGCACCGTCATCCACGGGAAGATCCCCTGGTTCTGGAACACCATCGACCGCAGCGGCCCGCAGCCGCGCGCGATCGACCAGCTCACGTCACCGCTGCTCGGGTTCTCGAGCCCGGCCAGGATGCGCAGCAGCGTCGTCTTGCCGCAGCCGCTCGGGCCGACCAGGCACAGGAACTCGCCGGCGGCCACGGTCAGGTCGATGTTCTGCAACGCCACGACGTCGTCGCGGCTGGTGCCGAACGTTTTCGTCACCCCGGCGACTTCGATGCACTCGCCGGAAGGATCCGCTGTGTACGGCGAAGGTGCGGCCGAGGACACTGGGGACTGGGTCACGAGCCACCCGCCTTCACCTGCCGCACCGGCCCGGACAGCAGATCGGTCGCCGGGATCGGGCTCGCCACCTGCTTCTCCCGCACCCAGAACTGCTGCACGCGATCCAATGCGCCCTGATCGATCGTCCCATCGGGACTGAAGTACATGAGCCCGCCCATGGCCTTCAGCGTCGCCTCCTTCTGCTTGGTCCACTTCGCCGCCGTGGCGAGGAGTTCGGGCGTCCACTTGCCACCGGACACGTCGATCTCCTTCGCCGCACGCAGGTACGCGGTCAGCACCTTCTGCGCGTCCGCGGACCGCGAGGACGCGAACTGCTCGGACGCCGCTAGGAATGTCTCCTGGTACCAGGGAATCACGTCCTGGTAGCCGAGCCACCGCACGCCGACGCCTTGTGCTTGCGCCTGGCTCGCCGACGGCTCGCTCATCACCGTGACCTCCTCGACGTGCTGGCGCAGGAACTCGACGGAGTCGCTCGGGGTGCGCGCCTTGTGCGTCAGACCGGCCTGG
Organism: Amycolatopsis sp. FDAARGOS 1241; assembly: GCF_016889705.1. Lineage (NCBI taxonomy): Bacteria > Bacillati > Actinomycetota > Actinomycetes > Pseudonocardiales > Pseudonocardiaceae > Amycolatopsis > Amycolatopsis sp. FDAARGOS 1241. Next base: position 2,487,559 of record NZ_CP069526.1, on the reverse strand, counting down.
TCCGGGTCGACCCCTGCGCTCAGGAGAGCCTGGCGCATCAGGAAATCCGGCGGGTTTCCCTCGGCCGACGCGTCGATCTTCTTGCCCACCAGGTCCTTCGGGCCCTTGATCGCGCCGGAGTCCCAGAGGTCCTTGCGCACCACGATCACGGCGCCGTCGCGGTAGCCGGCGTGGGGCGAGGTGAGGTTCGCGAGCAGCTTGATGCGAAAGCCCTGCGTGAACTGGTTGAACAGCGACGGTCCGGACACCACCGGGCTCAGATCGACGTCGCCGCGGGCCAGCAGGGGGATCTGGTTGTTGGCCGAACCCTGGAAGGTGACGATCTGCACGTCCACCCCCGCGTCGCGGAAGTAGCCCCTGTCGGCGGCCACCATGACCGGGAGGTACTGTAGCTGAGCCGGATTGATCGAGAGTGTGATCGCCGATCCCGGGGCGGACGCGCCGCCACCGGCCCCGCAAGCGGTCGCCACCGAGAGGGCCGCCGCCAGGACTGTTACGCCGAACGCGCGCCGAGTGGGCATTGCCGCCCCTCCTACTTCTTCTCGAAGCGGCTGCCGGCCACGTACGGGGGGTCGTAGACCACGAGGAACACGAGGTCCTCGTCGCCGGTGTTCTCGAAACCGTGCACCTCACCGCGCGGGATCTTCACGATCGTGCCGGGTTCGAGGTCCCAGGTCTGCTGTCCGATGTGGACGCTGCCGGTGCCCTTGACGAAGTAGAACGCGTGGTTGTACGGGTCGCGGTGCGGCTTGGAGCTGCCGCCGGGTCCGATGAGGCCGAGCTGGGCGCTGTAGACCCCGGTGTAGTCCTCGTCGATCACGCTCTCGCTGAACGCGAACCCGACACCCGGCACCCGGGGGTTGTCGATCTTGTTCCACACGACGTCGGACGGGGCCAGTACGTAGTCCATCGTGGTTCCCTTTCGGTTCGTTGCGATGCAGTCAGGCTTCGCCGGCGCTGCGGTCGGTGGCGGCCATGGGCAGGCCGAGCCGGTGGTAGGAGGAGTTGTGGTGCACGAGCGGGGACGGATTGGGATTCGCCGTGGCTCCGTGGCCGAGCACGCGGCCGACGAAGATCGTGTGGTCGCCGCCTTCGTACTCGGCCCACTTCTCGCAGACGAGCCAGACGAGCGCGCCGGCGAGCACCGGGCAGCCTTCGCGCCAGGCCATCGCCGCGCCCGACCCGGTGCTCCACGGCCGGCGCGCGAAGAAGTCGGCGATCGAGCCCTGGTCGGCGTGCAGCACGCTGATGCCGTAGCGGCCGTCGGTCTGCCTGAGCAGCTTGTGCATGCGACCCGGTTTGTTCACGCTCACCGAGCACAGCCGCGGGTCCAGCGACACGGAGGTGAACGAGCTAGCGGTCATCCCGTGCACGTCGGTGCCGTGCGCGACGGTCACCACCGCCACCCCGCTCGGGAAGTGGCGCAGCGTCGAGCGGAACCTCAGCAGTTCGGTTTCGTCGTCGGTCATGGTTCTCCCCGTTGTCAGGCGCCTTGTTGCCGGCTCGCGCCGGTCCCGTAGTGGTCGCTGATGGCCGCACCGACCTCGACGATCCGCGGCGCGAGCGCGCGAGCCCGTTCCTCGGGGAAGCGGGTCGCGGGCCCGCCGACGCCGATCGCCCCGATCACCCCACGATTTCCGCGCCACACGGGAGTGGCGACGGTACACACGTTCGTCGCGGTGTCGAGCACGAGCGAAAATCGGCCGGAACGCACTTCGCCGAGCATTTCCAGCACTGCTTCCGGTTCGGTCGGCGGCTCGGTTTCCTTCGCCCATTCCCACACCATTTCGGTGCGTTCCTTCTCGGGCAGCCACGCCACCAGGCAGCGGCCCAGCGACGACGAGAGCGCCGGCACGCGCTCACCGATCCCGACCCGCGGCTGCACGAGGTGCCGCGCCGGGATCCATTCGACGTGCAGCACGTGCCGACCGTCGCGGACGCCGAGCGCGATGGTCTCCCCGACCTCCGCCGACAGCTCCTGCAGGAATGGCTTGGCCAGTTCCCGCAGGCGCAGCCGGCGCAGCGGAGCCTGGCCCCACTGGAAGAGCCGCCAGGTCAAGCGGTACGTGCGGTCGGTCTCGTCCTGCTCGACCAGGTCGGCCTCGCGCAGCGCGGCGATGAGCCGCTGCACCGTGGACGGCGCGAGCCGCAGGTCCCGGCTCAGCTCGTGGATCCCCGCGGATCCCGCGGCGAGCCGCTCGAGCACGGCCATCGATCGGGCGACGGACTGGACACCGGACATGCAGCACCTCGCGTGTTCCACGATGCGGTACATATGTGCCGAACCTCAGAACAGTACGCCGCTGTGACGGTCGTCGCAATACCTGCATGTCCATGGCCGGGAAACGGTTTCACGCATTCGATCTTCTGCCACACGGTTGTCCGCAGCTCGGCACTGAAATGGATCTTGGAATGCGCAACGGCCCGGCACCGAGTGGGTGCCGGGCCGTTTCCGGTGGGAGCCCGTCAGCGAGTTCGCGCCGCGAGCATCTCGCGCAGCCGGTAGTGCTGGATCTTGCCGCTGGGGGTTTTCGGCAGCTCCGTGACGAAGTCGATCACGCGCGGGTACTTGTACGGCGCGATCGCCTGCTTCACGAAGTCCTGCAGCGCGGCCGCGGCCACGGTCGCGCCGGGTCGCAAGTGGACGAACGCGTGCACGATCGTGCCGCGCGCGGGATCGGGTGCGCCGACGACGGCGGCCTCGAGCACGTCCGGGTGTCGCAGCAGCGCTTGCTCCACTTCCGGGCCCGCGATGTTGTAGCCGGAGGAGACGATCATGTCGTCGTTGCGGGCCTGGTACCAGAAGTATCCGTCGACGTCGCGGACGTAGGTGTCGCCCGTGATGTTCCAGCCGTTGTGCACATAGGTCTTCTGCCGCGGATCGGCGAGGTAGCGGCAGCCGGTCGGGCCCTTCACCGCGAGCCGCCCCGGTGTCCCGTCGGGCACGGGGTTACCGGCGTCGTCGAGCACGGCCGCTTCGAAGCCCGGGACGGCGCGCCCGGTGGAGCCCGGCCGGATGTCGTCGTCGGCCGCGGCGATGAAGATGTGCAGCATCTCCGTACCGCCGATGCCGTTGATGATCCGGATCCCCGTGGCGCGCTCGAACTCCTCCCACGTGGCCACAGGCAGGTGCTCCCCCGCCGACACGCAGCGGCGCAGCTTCGCCAGCGCGCCGGCTTTCCCGGACGCCAGCAGCGCCTTGTACGCCGTCGGCGCCGTGAACAACACCGTGACGTGGTGGCGTTCGACCGCGTCCGCGAGCTCCTCCGGCGACGCTTTCTCGATCAGCAACGTAGAGGCACCGAACCGCAACGGGAACACCACGAGCCCGCCGAGCCCGAAGGTGAAGCCGATCGGCGGCGTCCCCGTGAAGACGTCGTCCTGCGTCGGCTTGAGCACGTAGCGGCCGAAGGTATCCGCGTTGGCCAGCACGTCGCGGTGGAAGTGCATGGTGGCCTTGGGTATCCCGGTCGTCCCGGACGTCGGCGCCAGCAGCGCCACGTCGTCGGCGGCCGTGTCGACCCACGCGAACTCCCCGCTCTGGCCCGCGGCCCTCGCCGTGAGGTCGCCGGAGTATTCACCCCCGTACACGAGCACCGGTACGTCGTGCTCCAGCGCCGCGAGGTCGGCGGCGAAGCGGTGGTCGGTCACGATCAGGCTCGGCCGCGTGAGCTCCACCAGGTCGTCGATCTCCCGGGCGCGTAGCAGCGGCATCGTCGTGACGGGCACCCCGCCCGCCTTCAGCACCGCGAACCACGTGGCGACCAGCCAGGGGTTGTTCGGTCCGCGCAGCAGCACCCGGTTGCCCGGCACCAGCCCGAAGTCCCCTGCCAGCACGTGCGCGACCTGGTCGCTGCGGCGCGCGAGGTCGCCGTAGGTCCAGGTCCCGGCGTCGGTGACGAGACACGGGCGGTCCGGCCCGAAGCGGTCGATGCTCCCGCGCAGGAGCTCGACAGCGCAGTTGAGCCGGGCTGGGTAGGTCAGTTCCGGCACCTCGAACCGGAACTCGGGCCAGTCCGCCTGCGCGGGCAGGTTGTCGCGGCAGAACGAGTCGACGTGGGCCGATGGGGTGAGCTCCATCTGCGGCCTTCCTGGGGAATCCGTCAGCGGACGGCTGGCGGAACCGGATAGGGGGAATCGGCGTACCGGCCGGACAGGAGCGCTCCGGCACCGGGCGCTACGGCGGGCAGGCCGAGCGCACGCATCATCTGGTGGGCGGTGGCGATGGACGCCGACAGCACGGGTTTGCCCAGCTCGTTCTCGACGACATCGATCGAGGACAGCGAGGGCATCTGCACGCAGGCCGACAGCACGACGGCGTCGGCGCCCTCGTGGTCGAGCTCGCGGGCGAGTGGCACGAGCTTGCGGGGATCGTGCGCCGCGACTTCGAGGTTGTCCGGGATCTCGAGCGCGACGTAGTCGGTCACCGCGACCCCCTCGTACCGGATGTAGTCCACGACGGTTTCCGTCAGCGGCTTCAGGTACGGGCACAGCACGGCGATCGACTGGACGCCCAGCACGTCGAGCGCGGCCACGAGCGCGCCCGCGCTCGTGACGACGGGCGCCGGCGCGCCGTTCTCCTCGGTGATCCGGGTGAGCGTCTCCTCCGACTGGCGGTGGTAACCCTTGCCCATGCTCATGATCGCGACGAGACAGGCGTAGCCGAGCACGTCGACGTGCGCGTCGGACAGCTCGGCCGCGCACCGCCCGGAGTCGGCGTCCATCGTCGCGAGTTCCTCGGCGCGCACGTGTTTCATGCGCATGCGGCTGGAGTGGAACGTGAACCGCTCGGCGGCCACGGTTTCGCGCGCCCGGAAGATCGCCGGGATCTCCGTCTCCATCGTGACGTTGGAGCTCGGGACGATCTGGCCGATGCGGTACGCGGTTTTCATCGGGCATCCACCACCGGGTTGCGCAGCGTGCCGATGTCCTGGATGGACGCTTCGACGACGTCGCCGGGCTGGAGGAACTGCTGCGGCGTGAAGCTCGCGCCGACGCCCGCCGGCGAGCCCGTGGCGATCACGTCACCGGGCTCGAGCGTCATGCCGGAGCTGATGTCGGCGATGAGCTCGGCGATGCGGAACAACATGTACTTCGTGCTCGACTTCTGCTTGACGTCACCGTTCACGCGCAGCGACAGCTCCAGCCCGTACGGATCGGCGACGTCGTCGACCGTGCGGATGGCCGGTCCGAACGGCGCGTAGGAGTCCTGGCCCTTCGAGAAGAACCACTGCCCGGAGCGCCGTTGGTCACGGGCGCTGATGTCGTTGACGATGCTGTAGCCGAACACGTGGTCCATTGCGGCTTGCGCGGACACGCGCTTCGCGGTTTTCCCGATCACCACGGCGAGTTCGCATTCCCAGTCGAGCTGCGCGGTGAGGCCTCCGTTGTGCTGGATGGGTTCCCCCGGCCCGACGACCGCGGTGGCCGGCTTGCTGAACAGCACCGGGCGCTGCGGCAGCTCCTTGTCGGTGTCGAGCGTGCGCGCGGATTCCGCGACGTGCTCGGTGTAGTTCAGGCCGACGCCCACGACCTTCCCCGGCCGCAGGGGCGCGCGCAGCGTGACCGTCTCAAGTGGAAGCCGTGCGGGGTCACCCGCGAGCAGCGTCTCGAGGGCCGTGAGCGCGGTGGCTCCGCCCCGGATGACGTCGAGCATGGTGGCGGGCGCGTCGAGGCCGCATTCGGCCGCCGCGGCCGCGACGTCGACGATGTCGGAGCCGGCCTGGATCCCGAGCCGGTCGCCGCCGGGTCCGGCGAACGTGATGAGCAGCATGGATTCTCCGTTTCAGGCGATCGGCTGGTGGCCGCTGTTGTCCGAATAGGCCTCTTCGCGGAAGAAGCCGAGCGAGCGCATGACCGGAAAGTCGTTGAAGGAGAACAGGCACGCGTCGTCGGAGCGGCTCGCGTTGGCGTGCTCGTGCCAGGCCCACGACGGGACGCAGAAGATGTCACCCTCGGACCAGTCGATGCGCCGGCCGGCCACGATCGAGGTGCCGCTGCCCTTGGCCGCGGTGTAGATCTTGGAACCGACCTGCCGGTGCGCCAGCGTCGCTTCACCGGGGCGCAGCAGCTGCATGTGCGCGCTCATCGTGGGCATGACCGAACCGCCGGTGAGCGGGTTGCTGTACTCCATGATGATGCCGTCGTACGGCGACCCGTCGCCGGCCTTCGCCGCGTTCAGCAGGGCTTCATACGTCGGTTCCCACGGGTAGGCCAGCAGCGGCGAATGGTTCTTGTGCCAAGTGTCACCGAAGGGGCGCAGCTGCCCGGCGCCGTAGGTCAGCAGTGAGGAGTTCACCACCCCTTCCTGCTTCTGATAGACGTCCGGGTGCACCTCGTAGAACGGCGCGTCCAGCGCGTTGACGAGCGGGATGTCGAGGCCGTCCTGCCAGATGACCGGGCCGTCGACGCCTTCGATGCCCTCGTTGCCGTGCTCGTGCCAGGTCCAGTTCGGGGTGATGGCGAAGTCGCGCGGGCCGACCTTGAGCTTCTGGCCGTCGACGATCGTCCACGCGCCGGTGCCCTCGAGGACGAACCGCAATGCGGCGGCCTGGTGGCGGTGCGCGGTCATCGACTCGCCCGGGCCCATCACCTGCAGTCCGGTGTAGAGCAGACCGACGGTGGCCGCGATGTCGCGCCGCTGCGGGTTGTACAGGGCGACCACGCGGCGGCCGGCGTCGTCGCCGCTGACCAGGTTGAGGGCTTCCAGCACGAGCGGGCGCAGCTGTTCGAAGCTCCACTTGATCGGTACCGACTGCGGTTGCGGGTACCACGGCTCGATCTTGTTGGCGATCGTCCACAGTGCACCGGCATCCAGTGCCTCGAGCTTCTCGTAGTAGGCGCGCAGGTCTTCGGTGTCCGCGACCCGTGCGCGGCCCAGCTGGTCATCGCTGTACGTGGTCATCGCGCCTTCCCGTTGCGTATGTCGTGTTCTTGACGATAGTCATCGTTCAGCTATAACGTTCGGGATGTCAAGGCCGCCAGGAGGAAAACTCATGACGACATCCGAATCCGCGGACTGTCCCCCGCTCGCCGGTCTCGAGACCACGATCGAGCGACGCGTCGAATGGCATGACACGGACGCATCGGGCCACCAGCACAACTCGGTCGTCCTGCGCTGGGCCGAAGAGGCCGAAGCGGACCTGTTGCGGGGCAAGGGGCTCGCGTGGCTCTTCGGCCGCACTCCCCGCGTGCGCCACGAGGTGAACTACCGGGGCCGGCTGTGGTTCGGCGACGTGGTTTGCGTCACCTTCCGCGTCACCCGGTTCGGGCGCACGTCGCTCACGTTCGGCTTCGAGGTGCACGGTCCGCACGGCATCGCCGCCGACGGCGCCGTTGTCGTGGTCCACGCCGAACCCGACGCACCGGCCGCGACCCCGTGGCCCGACGAGGTGCGCGCCGCGTTCGCAGTTCAGGAGGTGCCCGGATCATGAGGATCGCCATCGTGGGCGGCGGGCCCGGCGGGCTGTACTTCGCCGCGCTCGCCAAGCAGCTCGACCCCAGCCGCGAGGTCACCGTGTGGGAGCGCAACGCCGCGGACGACACGTTCGGCTTCGGCGTGGTGTTCTCCGACGAAACGCTGGAAGGCATCACCAACGCCGATCCCGCCGTGTTCTCCTCGATGGAGCAGGAGTTCGCGCGGTGGAGCGACATCGACGTGCACTACCGCGGCACCGTCCACACCTCGGGCGGCCACGGCTTCGCCGCCATCGCGCGCAAACGCCTGCTGGAGATCCTGCAGCGGCGCTGCCACGACCTCGGCGTCGACGTGTGCTTCGGCACGCAGGCGCCGGGCGTCGAGGAGCTCACGGCCGGGTACGACCTCGTGATCGCCGCCGACGGCGTGAACTCGGCCATGCGCAAGCGGTTCGAGGACGTGTTCCGGCCCTCGCTCGACGTGCGTGAGTGCCGCTACATGTGGCTCGCCACCGACCGCGTGCTGGAGGCGTTCACCTTCCTGGTCGAGGAAACCGAGTTCGGCCCGGTCCAGGTGCACGCGTACCCGTTCAGCGCCGACCGCAGCACCTTCATCGTCGAGGTGAACGACCGCACGTGGCGGCGCGCCGGGTTCACCGAGGGCACGTTCGGACCTGGAGTCAGCGACGTCGCGAGCGTCGAGCGGTGCCGCGAGCTGCTGCGCGGCTTCCTGGGCGGGGCCGAGCTGCTCACCAACAACTCGAAGTGGCTGCGCTTCACCACCGTGCGCAACCGCACGTGGCGCCACGGCAACCTCGTGCTGCTGGGCGACGCCGCGCACACCGCGCACTACTCGATCGGCTCCGGCACCAAGCTCGCCATGGAGGACGCGCTGGCGCTCGCCGCCGCGCTCGAGGCCGCGCCCGGCGACCTCGCCGCGGCACTGGAGCACTACGAGACCGAACGCCGGCCCGTCGTCGAGTCGACGCAGCGTGCGGCGCAGGCGAGCCTGGAGTGGTTCGAGACGATCGACCACGTCGTGGGCCAGGACCCGCCGCAGTTCGCGTTCAACCTGCTCACCCGCAGCCGCCGCGTCACCTACGACAACCTGAAGCTGCGCGACCCCGCCTACATCGGTTCACTGGACCGCTGGTTCAGCGAGCACACGCCGGGCGGGCGCGAAGACGGCACTCCGCCGTTGTTCCAGCCGCTCGTGCTGGCGGGACGGCACCTGCGCAACCGCGTGGTGGCCGCGCCGATCGCGACCTACAGCGCCGTCCACGGCGTGCCGGGCGAAGCCGAGCTGTTGCACCTGTCGGGCAAGGCCCTCGGCGGCGCCGGGCTGGTACTGGCCGGGATGACCGCCGTGACCGCGCACGGCCGGGTGACGCCGGCGTGCCCCGGGCTCTACACCGAGGAGCAGACCGCCGCGTGGCGCCGCATCACGGACACCGTGCACGCGCACAGCGGCGCGCTCGTCGGCGTGCAGCTCAGCCACTCCGGCCGCAAGGGCTCGACCACGGTGCCGGACAACGGTTCCCTCGGCACCGCGCTGACGGCCAACGGGTGGCGGACCGTCGCCCCTTCGGCGCTGGCGTTCGGTGACCTGCCGGTGCCCCACGAGCTGACCGAGCTCCAGAGCCTGGTCGAGGATTTCGCGGCCGCCGCCCACCGAGCCGACCTCGCGGGGTTCGACGTGCTCGAGCTCCAGGCGGGACACGGGTTCCTGCTCTCGACGTTCCTCTCGCCGCTGACCAACCACCGCACGGACGGCTACGGCGGCGACCTCAAGGGCCGGCTGCGGTTCCCGCTCGCCGTCGTCGCGGCGGTGCGCGCGGTGTGGCCGCACTACAAGCCGCTGCTCGTGCGGGTCTCGGCCGTCGACTGGGCCGAGGGCGGCACCACGATCGAGGACAGCGTCCGCGTCGCCGCGGCGCTGGCCGAACACGGAGTGGACGCGATCGACGTGTCCAGCGGCGAAGTCGTCGCGCACGAACGACCCGCGTACGGCCGCAGCTACCAGACGCCGTTCGCCGAACGCATCCGCGCCGACGTCGGCATCCCGACGATCGCGGTCGGCGGCATCTCCACCTGCGACGACGCGAACTCGATCATCCTCGCCGGGCGAGCGGACCTCGCCGCCATCGGCCGGGCGCAGCTGCACGACCCGTCGTGGGCGCTGCACGCGGCCACCGAGCTCGGCTACTCCGGGCCCGGCGCGTACTGGCCGCCGACGCAGGCCGGGGGCGAGGCGAAGCCGCCCAGCGGCGGCCGCGCGCGCCCGTTGCTCACCCTCCGCGCGGCCGAACCGGGCCTCGCCCGCTCGCGCTGGACCCCCGTCACCGCCGGAACCCGAGACAGGAGCGTCTGACCCGTGGAAGAGTTCCCCCGCTTCACCGCCGCCGCCGTGCAGGCCGCGCCCGTGTACCTCGACACCGACGCGACGGTCGCCAAGGCCGTCTCGCTCATCACCGAAGCCGCCTCCCACGGCGCCTCGCTGATCGCGTTCCCCGAGGTGTTCGTGCCCGGTTACCCGTACTGGAACTGGACGATGAACCCCGTGCAGGGCTCGCCGTGGTACGAACGCCTGTACCGCTGCGCCATCGACGTCCCCGGCCCGCACCTGGACGCGTTGCGCGCGGCCGCGGCGGCCACGAAGACCACGGTGGTCATCGGTGTCAACGAGCGCAGCCGCCACAGCCTCGGGCTGATCTACAACAGCGTCGTCACCATCGGGCCCGACGGTTCGGTGCTCAACGTGCACCGCAAGCTCGTGCCCACGTGGGCGGAGAAGCTCACGTGGGGCGGCGGCGACGGCAGCACCGTGCGCGTGCTCGACTCCGCCGTCGGCCCGCTCGGCGCGCTCGCGTGCGGCGAGAACACGAACACGCTCGCGCGGTTTTCCTTGCTGGCGCAGGGGGAACTGGTGCACGTCGCCGGCTACATCGCGCTGCCCGTCGCGCCCGCGGACTACGACATGGCGCAGGCCATCGCGGTGCGCAGCGCCGCGCACGCCTTCGAGGGCAAGCTGTTCTCCGTCGTCGCGTGCTCCACGATCACCGACGAGATGGTCGAGATCGCCGCCGGTGACGACGCAGACATCGCCAAGCTGATGCGCCGCCCGCACAGTGCCCTGTCGGGGATCTTCGGCCCCGACGGCAACCCGGTCGTCGAGCCGCTGGTCGACGAGGAAGGCATCGTGTACGCCGAGATCGACCTGGCCCGCTGCATCCAGCCCAAGCAGATGCACGACATCATCGGGGCCTACAACCGCTTCGACGTCTTCCAGCTGCACCACGACTTCACTCCCCGCCGACCGGTCGTCTTCGGAAGCCGGGGACCAGCGGCGGAAGACCCCGGTCCCGTGATCGGCCCGTGGCGAGGCGACGAGGACGCGGCCCGGAGCGCCTGATTCTGCGAGGCGGGCGCGAATCACGCGGCAGCCGAGTGACACCGCGTTCGGCTGCGGGAGGGGTTCGCGCCCGCCCGCTGGTCTCTGCGGGTGCTGTACGACTACTTCGTGGCCGTCGACGACGCGATGGCAGCCCGGGACGTTCGCGGATCAGGCCGCGGCCCGGTGCGGAAATTACCCCGAACTCACCGTCAAAGGGGCCGATCCGTTCTACGAACTGCTGCCGGTCGAGGCGGCCCTGACCGGGCGGACGGTCGACGAGGTCGCGAGGACGATCCGCACCACTGTCCGGAGGTCGCGCAAGAAGGCGACAGCGATGGCGAAGTCTGCGTGGTGTCTCTGGCCGACACGTTCCGCGACTCGCTGGCGACCGCCGACGACAACGCGTTGCACGCCGCCGCCGTCGCCTTCATCGCCCGGAACGAAAGTGGCGAACTCGAGCACCTCGTCGCCTTCCTGAAGGAACTCGCCGTCCTGGCCAAGGGCGCGGTGGCCGACGGGCATCGGCTCTACTGCAACGTCGTGATCTAGCTGTATTGCCCGGTGAGGTTGGGGACGCGGGTGGCGGGTGGTTGGCCTGCGAGTGCGGTGTGGCCGCGTTGGTGGTTTGTAGGCGTGTAGGCAGTGTGGTAGTGCTTGGCGTCGTTCGGTTTCTGATGGGTAGGGCTGGTGGTAGGCCCATGCATCGAGCAGGGTGCGGGTGAAGCGCTCCACTTTGCCGTTGGTCTGTGGGCGGTGGGGCCGGGTGCGTTTGTGGATGATCTCCGCGTCGCGCAGCGTGTCGCGCCGCAGGCGTGAGCGGTAGCAGGATCCGTTGCGTTCCTAAGGGATGTCAAGCCGCTTGGTGGGGTTTAGCGTGGGTGTTGGACGGGCCGGTCGATGGAGCGCTTGGCGACTTCTTGTTTCGCTGGCCCGTCCCCACTCCGGTTGTCCTGTGTGATCGGCGAATGTCTTCCGGAACGGTGTATCGCTGGGCGATGATGTCGCCGGCTTGGATCGCGGTGACGGGTGTGCCGTTGACGTCGCGCAGCTGGTAGGGCGTGTGGTTTTTCCAGCATGATGCGATGCGGGTCAGCAGGGTGGTTGCGATGTGGCAGAGCGCAGAGTTGTGGTGCTTGCCGGCTTCGACCATCAGCCGGTGATACTTCGCGGCCAAGGTGGGGTCGTGGCGGCGCGCCTGGCTGGCGGCCATGAACAATGCTTCGCGGAGCAGGGCGTCGCCGCGTTTGGTCGGGCCGCCGTGGCTGCCGGAGACGCCGGACGCGTTCAGCGACGGAATAAGGCCGCTGAAACCGCGGACTGCTGCCAAGGACGAGAACCGGTTGACGTTGCCGAGCCGTCCGAGAATGACTGCCCCGGTCACGGGTCCGACGCCGGGCGCGGAGGTGATGAGCCCTTCGGGGTCACGTTCGGCGACCAGGACGGCGATACGTTCGTCGACATCTTTGATTTCATCGGTGATCGCCAGCGCGAGGCGGGCTTCGACGGCGATGTCGTCGGCCAGCTCGGCAAAGGCCAGTTCCTCGCCCCACAATTCGGTGGTCGCGGCGGCTGCGGCCAGGACCCTGTCGGCTTCCGGGTCGCCCCAGGCGCCGCGGGAGTGCCGGTAGAAGAATCGGGCCAACCGCGCACGGCCGAGGCGACGGACGGCGTGTGGGTCGGCGTAGCCGGCGGCGAGGAACCGCAGCGGAGTCTTGTTCGCCAGATCGCCGCTGAGGGCGGCATGCCAGTCCGGTCCCAGGATCTCCAGCAGCGCATCGAGCCGGGCGAGGCCGGCGGTGCGGCGCTGGACCAGCGTGGAGTGCAGTTTCGTCGCGCGCCGCAGCGGATCGCCCGGCCCCGTGCCCCGCTCGGGATGGAGTCCTTCGGGGTGCAGCAACGGCAGCCGGGCCAGCAGGACCGAGTCCATCCGGTCGCTCTTGGTGTGTTTGGCGTAGTAGGCGCGCAGATCCGCCGACCGCTCTGCGGACACCAGCACCACCGTCGCGCCCCGTCGGCGAAACCACGCGGCCAACGGAACCCACGCGTTGCGGGTCGGCTCCATCACGACCGTCACCTCCGCAGCCGTGACGCCGTCGGGCAGCCGTGCCCACAACCGATCCAGTTCCTCGCTGCGGGTGCGGAAACGGTGCCCGGACCAGAGCACGCGTCCCTGCTCGTCGGCCATGCTGGCTTGGTGCTGCGCGCGGACCGCGAGGTCGATGCCCATCCGAACGATCAATGCCGGCTCCCTTGCTCGCGTGAATTCGGATCCGGCCGCCGCACCGCCGTGGGAGTCCGAGCCGCACCAGACATTCGCTAACAGGGATCCACATCCGCCTCGATCAGGACATGGTCACCGGGTTCCTAACAGGGCATCTCGAACTCCGGCAGTGGCCCCGCCCGCCAGCATGGTCAACAGGCAAGGAGTCGCGCAGCGCTCCACTCGGTCAAACAACGTTCACAGGCGGGTGCCGGACGACCCCGATCCCTCCCGCCGGCCGACGAGACAGGCTCAACGCCGCACACCCAGCTTGAATGTCGGTCAGCACCCGCGGGACGGTGATGCCGCAGCTGGTGAAGAACGCGTGGGCTCGGGTCCAGAAACGCGGCCGCGGTTTCCTTGGTTTCATCGGGCAGGATCTCGGTGTAGGCAAGTCTGCTGTGGTCGTCGACGGCGCGTTGTGCAGGTAGCTGTGGCCCAGGTTCGGGCGGTTGCTGAGGACGCGAGGCCGGGCCTCGTCGCGGTGGGCGCGGCGGTGACGGCTGCCGATGAGGCGGCCATGAATCTTGTGGCCACCGCCGTCGGGATGTTGCCCAGCTTTTTGATGTCGACATGCACCAGATCACCGGGTGCGGCGTGCTCGTAGCGGCGAACCGGCCGGCCGGTGGCTCGATCCAGCTGAGCCAGCCGGGCGAGCTGGTAGCACGTCAGGATCCGGTGCACCGTGGACGGATTATGGCCCAGAAGGTAGCCGATCCGGGCCGGGCCCACCGGCGAGCGATCCGGACCTTGATCACCTGCCGCTCGGTGCGGGTCGGTGTCCGGTGCGGGCTGGTGAGCGGGCGCGATGACCGATCCGCCATCCCCGCGACACCGCAGTCGCGGTAGCGGCCGGCCCACCGCGCGGCGGTCGACACCGACACCTGGAACCGCTCCGCGGCCCGCCGCAACGGCCACTCCTCGTCCACGACACTACGGGCCAGGCGCAATCTCCCGGTCGGCGTCAGGGGTCCGTGAGCGTGAGTCACGAGGGCCTCCGTTGGTCGGTGTAGACGTCGCAATCCACACCGAACCCGGAGGCCCTCCCTCACACCAAGATCATCCGATCACGTGTCGCCGGATCGCAACCTCCCCAGACAGAACACCTAGCCGGCCGGTGGTCTTCGGCGGCCGGCGGTCGCGCGCCGGCCGCCGAAGACCGTGGGTCAGTGAGCGTCGTCGGTTCCTGGCGAGGCGACGAGGACGTGACCCACGACGCCCGACCCCTCCGCGCGGGCGGGCGCGAACCACACGGCGACGAAGGACACCGCGCACACCGCGATCACGTACAGCGCGATGGAGCCGGACCAGTTCGTGCCCGCCAGGAGGGTCGTGGAGATGATCGGGGCGAACGCGCCGCCGAGGACGGAGCCGAGCTGGTAGCCCAGCGAAATCCCGGTGTAGCGCACACGTTCGCCGAACAGTTCCGCGAACAGGGCGGGCGACGGGCCGTAGGTCATGGCGAAGAACGCCTGCCCGACCACGAGCCCCAGGCCGACGAGCACGGGTGAGCCCGATTCGACGAGCCAGAACAGGGGGAACGCCCACACCGCCAGCAGTCCCGCGCCCAGCAGGAAGACGCGGCGCCGGCCGACCACGTCGGACCACGCGGCGAACGCGGACATCACCAGCGCGCACACGACGGCGGACACCAGCACTCCGATGAGGACGGTGCCGCGCGACTGGTTCAGGTGCCCGGTGGCGTACGAGACGAGGTACACGGCCAGCAGGTAGTAGCTGGTGCCGCCGACCATCGTGGCGCCGGCCGCGAACAGGATCTGGCGCGGGTAGCGGCGCAGCAGCTCGACCAGCGGCGCGCGGCCTTCGTGGCGCGATCGGTCCGGCGCGTGCTCCTCGACGCGGCTCTGCGCGTAGAGCGCGACGCCGACGAGCACGATGCTCAGCAGGAACGGGATCCGCCAGCCCCACCCGAGGAACGCGTCGTCCCGCAGTGCCGCCGACACGACGAGGAACACGACGTTCGAGAGGATCAGCGCGATCGGCACGCCCAGCTGGGCGAAGCTGCCGTAGAACCCGCGGCGGCGCTCCGGCGCGTTCTCGGTCACGAGCAGCACGGCACCGCCCCACTGGCCGCCGAGCGCGAGCCCCTGCACGAGGCGCAGCACGACGAGCAGGATCGGGGCGGCGCTGCCGATCGCCGAGTAGGGCGGCAGGAGCCCGACAGCGGTCGTCGCGCCACCCATGATGAGCATCGCCGTGACGAGCGCGGGTTTGCGGCCGACGCGGTCGCCGAAGTGGCCGAACAGGGCCGCACCCACGGGCCGGACCACGAAGCCGACGGCGAAGGTGCTGAACGCGAGCAGGGTGCCGGCGAAGGGGTCGCTCGCCGGGAAGAACAGCTTGGTGAACACCAGCGCGGTCGCCGAGGCGTAGACGAAGAAGTCGTACCACTCGATCGCGGATCCGGCGAGGCTGACGAGAACGGATCTGCGCAAGCTCGACGAGGCAGTTGCGGCGGTGCTGGACATGGACACTCCGGTGGGTCTCATGTGGGCGAACGGGGGAAGCGGGGTGGGGACCGGCGGGGACGCCCCGGTGGCGGCACGTCCCCGCGGGCGGTCAGGGGCGGGGTCAGTTCTCGAGCGTCTGCACCGGGTCGGTGCCCGCGACGTAGGGCGGGTCGTAGATCACGACGAATTCGAGGTCGGTCTCGCCGGTGTTGGAGAACCCGTGGATCTCGCCGGCGGGGATCTTGATGACGCTGCCGACCTCGACGTCCCACGAATCCTTGCCGATGCGCACCGAACCGCTGCCCGCGGTCACGTAGAACGCGTGGTTGTAGGGGTCGCGGTGCAGCTTCGACTTGCCGCCCGGGCCGATCTTCGAGAGCTGGACACTGTAGACGGACGTGTAGTCGGCGTCGACCACGCTTTCGCTGAACTCGAACCCGATGCCGGGGAACCCGGGCTTTTCGAGGCGGTGCCAGGAGATGTCACCCGGGTTGAGGACGTAGTCCACTTCGGCTCCTTTCAGAGGGCCACTTCGGAAACTGGGGCCAGGCGGTTGAGGTGCTCGCAGACCTCCGCCGCCGGGGTTGCGGCCGCGAGCGCACGCCGGCAGCCGACGAGTGCTTTGGGCCAGTTGACGACGACCGCGCCGGCGAAGCGGTCCGCGGTGCCGAAGACGGTGGCGAACTTGTCTCCGGCCCGCTCGAAAAGCCGGCCTTCGGTGCCGGCGACGGGGGTGCCGGCGATCTGCACCTTCCAGTCGTACTGGTCGGTCCAGACGTAATCGACGGGGGTGTGTGCCCGCGGGTCTTCGGGGTGCGCGAGGGTGTGTGCGACCGCCGCCGCCTGTTCGACCGCGTTGGTCCAGTGCTCGACCCGCACGGCACTGCCGTGGCGGGACGCCTGCCAGCGGGACACGTCGCCGACGGCGAACACGTGCGGCGCGGCGCGGCCGAAGCGGTCGCAGACGATGCCGTCGTCGACCTTCAGCCCGGAGCCCGCCACCCACGCGTCGTTGGGCACCGCGCCGATCCCGACGACCACGGTGGCGGCGTCCACTTCGGACCCGTCGGCGAGCCGGATCCGCAGCCCGCCGCCGATCCGGTCGACGCTGTCCACCTTCACGCCGAGCCGCACCTGCACGCCGTTGCGCCGGTGCAGTTCGGCGACCCGGTCCCCGACGACGGCGGGCACCGAGCGCGCGAGCAAGGTCGGCGTCGCGTCGAGCACCGTCACGTCGGTCAGGCCGAGTCCGCGGGCGGTGGCCGCGACCTCGGCGCCGATGAAGCCGCCGCCGATGACGACGAGCGGGCCGCCGCGGCCGAGGTCTTCGCGCAGCGCGACCGCGTCGGCTGCAGTGCGCAGCACGTGGACGCCGTCGAGGTGCTCCCAGCCGGCCGGCCGCGCGCCCGCCCCGGTGGCGATCACCAGGTCGGTGTACGGCAGCGCCGTCCCCCCGGCGAGGTGGACGACGGAGCCGGCCAGGTCGAGCCGGGTCGCGGCGCGCCCCAGCTCCAGCTCGATGCCGGCGTCGGCGGCCTCCTCCGTGGTGAGCAGCCGGACGTCGTCGAGCCCGGCCGACCCCGCGAGGACGCCCTTCGACAGCGGCGGTTTGTCGTACGGGAGCTCGTCCTCCTGGCCCACCAG
Source organism: Amycolatopsis sp. FDAARGOS 1241 (assembly GCF_016889705.1). Taxonomy (NCBI): domain Bacteria; kingdom Bacillati; phylum Actinomycetota; class Actinomycetes; order Pseudonocardiales; family Pseudonocardiaceae; genus Amycolatopsis; species Amycolatopsis sp. FDAARGOS 1241. The sequence goes on along the minus strand of NZ_CP069526.1, from coordinate 2,470,374 downwards.
GACGATCCGGCCCTCGTGGCCGTGGGACCGCAAGGCCTGCGCCACGCGCACGCCGGCGACCGACGCCCCGACGACGACCGTGCCCGGTTTCATGCCTCGTCCACCGCCAGCGCCGCCTCCGGGCACGTACGGGCGACTTCGCCGACGCGCCCCACCTCGTCCGGCGCGATGGACTCGCGCAGCAGCGTGACCACGCCGTCGTCGTCGATGTCGAACACGTCGTCGGCGCCCGCCACGCAGTTCGCCCAGCCCTTGCACTTCGCGCGATCCGCGTGAACAACCGGCATCTCGTTCTCCTCTCATATGGCGTCTCTGTGACGATCGCAATCGGAAGAGTAGTCTTCTGCACAGCAGAACGGCAAGCCTCAACAGGCGGATCCAGTCGGCCGAGTGACCCCGGCCGGGCCGCGCGCGGGCACGAAAAAACGGCGGTGACCTGGGCAAAGGCCCCGTCACCGCCGTGGTGAAAAACCGGTGCTAGCTGTGCAGGAGCGGCGCTGCCTCGCGCACGATCGTCTGGAGGGTCTTCGCGACGACCTCCTGCTGCGACTCGGGCATGCGGCTCGCCGGCACGGCGACGTTGAACGAGATCCGGCCGGCCGCGACCGTGGCGGGGAAGGCGACGGCCACCGACGACACGCCGGCCTCGCTCTCCTCGGAACTGGTCGCGTAGCCGCGCTGGCGCACCAGCTCCAGCTGCGCTTCGAGCTCGTCGCGGGTGCGGATGCTCTTCTCGGTGAGCCCCGCGATCCGCTCGTCCGGGTACAGGACACGGAGCTGATCGGTGGTCAGTGCGGCGAGCATCGCCTTGCCCGACGAGGTGGAGCTCGCGGGCAGCGAGCTGCCCAGCCGCGAGGCGACGCGCACGGCCTGCGGGCTTTCGATCGCGTCGACGAACCGCACGCTCGTGCCGTCGAGCACGCCGAGGTGCACGGTCTCGCGCAGCTGGGCGTTGAGGCGTTCCAGGTAGGGCCGCAGCACCTGGCGGAAGTCGAATCGCTCCAGGATCGAGAACGCGACGCCGGTGAGCGCGGTGCCCGGCTCGTAGGTCTTCGTAGCCGGGTTCTGGCGCACGAAGCCGCGGTAGAGCAGCATCGCCATGAGCCGGTGGGCCGTCGACGAGGCGACGCCGAGGTACTCGCTCACCTCGGCCAGGCGCACCTCGGACCGTTCGCCGAACAGCAGCAACAGCTTGAGCGCGTTGTCGACGGATTCGATCGGGTACTGCGGCGGCGGGTTGGCCCCGGCCGGGCCCTCGCTCCTGCTCATGCGGACGACTGTATTCCGGTCAGCCGGGACGAGGCACGCTGGGCACGCGCGGGCCGCGAGTCCGCAGTTCTCCGGGTACCGGCCCTCGGCGCGGCCTTCGTAGTCTCGGCACCGAGACCATCTGCCGGTTCTTCCCCGACCACAAAGGACTTCCCGATGGGCGAGAGCGGATTCGACTACGTCGTGGTGGGTGCCGGCTCCGCCGGGTGCGTCTTGGCGGCGCGCCTGCTGCGGCGCACCGAAGCGCGGGTTTTCGTGCTCGAAGCCGGCACCGGCCGAGCAGACGCGCCCACCCCCACGACGCCGACGCGGTGGGTGGCGAACGTCGGCTCGGAGTTCGACCGGCAGTACAGCGACGAGCCGGCGCCGCACACCGCTGGACGTGCGGTGCCGTTGGCGCGCGGGAACGTCGTGGGCGGTTCCGGCAGCGTCACTGCGATGGCGTGGGCACGCGGCCACCGGCGCGACTATGACACCTGGGCCAGGCTCGGCAACCCTGGCTGGGACTTCGAGTCGCTGCTGCCGCTGTTCAGGCGGGCGGAGGACTGGGAAGACGGCGAAGACGAGTACCACGGCGCCGGCGGCCCGATCCGCGTCGAGCGCGAGAAGGACCTGCGGCCGGCCACGACGGTGTTCGTCGAGGCCGCCCTGAGCCTCGGCCTCCCCTGCCTGCCGGACCACAACGTGCCGGAACCGCTCGGCGCGGGACCGGTGGCGATGAACGTCCGCGACGGCCGGCGCTGGAGCCCTTGGAACGGCTACCTCGAACCGCTGCTCGACCACCCGCGGCTGACGCTGCGCACCGAGGCCCGGGTGCACCGGCTCGAGTTCTCGGGCTCGCGGTGCACCGGCGTCTCCTACGAATGGCGCGGGCAGCGGCACGTGGCCACTGCCTCGGCCGAGGTCCTCCTGGCGGCCGGTGCGGTCGACACCCCGCGGCTGCTGCTCAGGTCGGGCGTCGGCCCGGCGGAGGAGCTGCGGCGCTTCGGCGTCGACGTCGTCGCCGGCTTGCCCGGAGTCGGGCGCAACCTGCAGGACCACCCGCTGGTGGCGGGGCTGTGCTTCGAACCGGAAGAGCCCCAGCCGCCCGTCAACGCCGAGCTGTCCGGCACGGCCACGTTCTGCAAGAGCCGCGCAGACCTGCCGGCCGCGGATCTCATGGTGCTCGCGATGCAGGTCCCGTACCTCTCGCCGGAGATCGCGGCCGAGTACCCGCCGCCGCCTGGGGCGATCGGCATCGTGCCGGCGCTCGTGCGCCCCCGGAGCCGTGGTTTCCTACGCCGAGTGTCGGCGGACGGCGACCTGGAGATCCAGCCGAACTTCCTCGCGGAGCAAGCCGACGTCGACGCCGCGGTCGCGGGTGTCGAGCTGGGCCTGCAGCTCGCCGACCGACCGCCGTACCGCAAGCTCGCGCCGTCGTGGGTCGCCCCGCGCGGCCGGCTGAGCCGCGCCGAGCTGGCGCGGTTCGTGCGCATGTCCTGCGTCTCGTACTTCCACACCTGCGGTACGTGCGCGATGGGCCCGGGCGAGGGCGCGGTGGTCGACGCGCGCCTCCGGGTGCACGGGCTCGACGGGCTGCGGGTGGTCGACGCGTCGGTGATGCCCGTGATCACGTCGGCCAACACCCAGGCGCCGACCGTGGTGATCGCGGAAGCGGCGGCGGACTTCCTCACCGACGGCCGGTGACGACTGCCTCACACACCGCCGCACCGGTGTTCGCGCGGGATCCAGCCTGATCAACTGTGGTGAGCACTCGAGGCACCGCGGCACTGCGCCGGGACGTCCGCGCCCTCGCGCGCCGCGGCCTGGGTTCCGCGGCGTTCCGGCACGAATCGGCCGCGCGGCTGGCCGCCGAGGTCGGCGCCGACGCCTACTGCTTCGCGGAGATCGACCCTGATTCGGCGATGACAACGGGGATCGTGTCGTGCGGCGTCGACCGGGCCGGTGCGCCCCTGCTGTACCGCAACGAGTACGGGCAGCCGGACTTCCTCAAGCTGCCCGCGAGGGTCCGCGCGCGGACCCCGGCCGCGTCGCTGCCGGCCGTGACGGGCGGCGACCCCGGTCGCAGCAAGCGCTACCGCGCATTGATCCACCCGGCGGGCTTCGGCGACGAGCTCCGCACCGTCGTGCAGGACGGCGGCCGCGTGTGGGGGTTCCTGCACCTGTTCCGCCGCGACCGCGCGCGGCGTTCGACGCGGACGAGGTCGCCGTCACCGCTGAAGTGGCGGGCACGCTGGCGATGGGCGTCCGTGACGGGGTACTCGGGCCATCGCCCACGGCGCCCGCCGCCGGGTTGACCGATGCTCGTGCTCGACGACGCCGACCGCGTCGTCGAGTCGACCGCACCGGCCGCCGCCGCACTCACCGACCTGCGTGACCCGGACGAAGCGAGGCAGCTGACGCCCGAGGTCGCGCTCGGGCTGGCTGCCCTGGCCCGGACGGGTTCGCCCGCGTTCCTGCGCACGCGAAGCCGTTCCGGGCAGTGGCTGTCGCTGACCGCTTCGGTCACGACCCCGGGCCGCGTCGCGCTGATCCTGCAGTCGGCCGCGCCGCCGCCGACCACCGACGCGTGGCGTGCCCGCTACGGCCTGTCGGCCGGCGAGACCGAGGTCGTCGCGCTGATGCTCGCCGGGCGCTCGACTGCCCAGATCGCGGCCGAGCTGGTCAGCTCGGGCTGGACGGTGCAGAACCGCTTCACGAGCGTGTTCGCCAAGACCGGCGTGCGCAGCCGACGCGAGCTCACCGCGCTGCTGCGCCCGGCGGGCTAACGGCCGGTCGCGAGCAGGTGCCGGTTCTCCGGCGGTTCGAGCGCGAACCCCGCGGCCTTGCGGTAGAGGCCGGCGTCGACGCCGGTGATGCGTTCGTGGTGCTGGCGCAGGTGTTCGGCCCAGGTGCCGACCTCGAACACCTCGCAGTAGCGGTCGGGGGCGGCCAGGTCGCGGTAGGCCGACCACCTCCGGGCGCCCGTGCGCTGGCGGGAGACGCCCACGCGCGCGAGGACCTTCAGGAATTCCGCCGCGTTCTCCGGCGGCACGTGGTAGGAGACCTCGACGAGCACCGGGCCGGCCGCGGGGTCGAGCTGCGCTTCGCCGTCTGCGAGGATGCCGATCTCGGGTTCGGGCCACGGCATCACGACGGTCCGGTCCAGCTCGCCCGTGCGCGGGTGGATCGGCAGCACCACCAGGGAAACCGCGCCGAGCACGAGCAGCACGGCGGAGATCGTCAGCGTCGCGGCCGCACCCAGGCCCGCGGCCACCAGGCCCCAGATCAGGGCGCCGACACCCTGGCCGCCGAGGAAGATCATGAGGTACACGGCCAGTGCCCGGGCGCGGACCCAGCCGGGGAGCGCGAGCTGGAGCGTGGTGTTCAGGGTGGACAGCCCGATGAGCCAGCCGGTGCCGCCGAGCACCAGCAGGAGCGCGACGGCGACCGCGTTGGGCAGCAGCGCCGCGGCGAACACGCCCACGGCATACGCGAGAGTCGCGGCGGCGAGCATCGTGTTGCGGCCCAGCCGCGCCCGCAGCGGCCGCATCACCACCGCGCCGCCCACGGCGCCGAGGCCGAGCGCGCCCAGCAGCACGCCGTACCCGCCGGAACCGAGGCCCAGCTGCGCGGCCGCGACGACCGGCAGCAGACCCCACAGCGCCGACGCGGGGAGCACGAAGACCAAGGCGCGCAGCAGGATCCGCCGGACGCCGGGCGCGTAGCGCACATACCGGATGCCGGCCCGCAAGGCGGGCAGCAGCGGTTCCCCGGGGCCGGCCGATTCCGCAGGTTTGCGGCGCCACCTCAGAACGGCCACGAGGATCAGCACGTCGGACACCGCGTTGACGCCGAAGACGACCGCGGGCCCGGTCAGCGCCAGCACGAACCCGGCCAGCGCGGGGCCGATCGCGCGGGCGATGTTGACGTTGAGACTGCCGAGCGCGGCCGCCGACGGCAGTTCCGCGCGCGGCACCAGCTCGGGCTGGATCGCCTGCCACGCGGGGCTCATCAGCGCCTGGCACGCACCGAGCAGCAGCGTGATCGTGATTAGCGTCGCCGGCGGCACGAGCTGCCGCGCGCTCAGCACCGCCAGGATCGCCGTGATGACGACCATGACCGCGGTGAGCACGCCGATGAGCCGCCGCCGGTCCAGCACGTCGGCGAGCACCCCGGCCGGCAGCGACACGAACAGCACCGGGATCAGGCTCGCGGCCTGCACGATCGACGTGAGCGTGGCGGCCTCGGGCTGGTGCACGACCGTCCACTGCGCTCCCACCGACTGCATCCAGCTGCCGATGTTCGAGCCCAGCTGCGCGATCCACAACGCGCGGAAGGCCTGCCGCCGCAACGGCGCCCATGTGGACGACGGGGCCTGCACTGCTGCCGTCAACGGCGACTCCTCGGGCCGGGCCCGCGGCTCGGAAGTCCGGCGGGCAAGCCGAAGTATCCTACGCCGCCGGGAAAATCGCGCCGGGACGCCGAACACCGGGCCACCGACCCCGGAAGCATTTCATCGCGGCCGTTTCCCGCGGTTGCCGGAGCTAGACTCAGCCGATGAGCGAACACGTCGAGATCACGCGCACGGGCCCGATGGAGTACCGGGCCGTCGTGCGGGACGGGCTGGACACCACGCAGCACCGGATCACGATGTCGCACGCGGTGCTCGACGATCTGCTGATCCCGGACCTCGACACGCACGCCGTGGCGCGCGAGACGGTCAAGTACCTGCTCGACCGCGAATCGGGCGACGAACTGCCGCGGGAGATCGACCTGGATCGCCTGAGCAACCACGACCGGGCTTTCATGACGGAGCTCAAGGCCCGGCTGACGAACTAGGTCCTGCCCTGTCAGGTATCTGAGCCAGAGGATGAGGGCGGTGAGGGTGAGTTCGGCCTGGTAGCAGGCGGCGCGGTTGGTGTAGCGGGTGGCCAGGTCGCGCAACTGCTCGAGCCGGTTGACGCAGCGTACGACCACCGTGCGGTGCTGCTCGGTCTCGGCGTCGAAGGCGGGTGGCCGCCCGCCGCGCGAGCCGTTCGCGGCGCGGCGGGTGATCCGGTCGTCGGGCTCGGGGCTGACGAAGTGGATCCGCCGTGTGCGCATCGCGTGTCGGGTCGGCATCGTGGCCGGCCGGTGCCACGTCGAGCGACCGCAATGCAGTCCGGCAGCGAACACAGCTGCGGGTTGTCGGCGGCCTGGCCGCCGGTAAACAACGCCCGCATCGGCAGCCCGCGCCCGTCGACGGCGAGAGGAATCGTGGTGCTCAGTCCGCCGCGGGAGCGTCCGAGCGCTTCCCCTCGACCGTGATGGCGTCGAGCGGCGCGGTGCAGCCCCCTTTTTCCGGGCTCCTGCACGTGCTGGTGGGACCGGACCACGGAGGAAACCACGCTGAGGACCCACTTCGCGCAACTCCCCGAGAATCGCATTCAGGACCAGGACACGGACTAGGCACGGACTAGGCGCGGCGGCCGCTCACGGCCACCAGGCCGAGCGAGGCGAACCACCGCCCCGGCTGCGCGAGCTTGTCCTTCCACCGCTCGATCGTCTCCGCGTCCAGGATCTGCCCGCCGGCGCGCTCGTTCAGCTGGTCGAACGTGAGCGCCAGCCACTCCGTCCCGAGCGAACCGCCCTCCGCGTACGGGAGTTCGCACTCGACGCCGACGTCGGTCAACCCACGCGAAACCACCAGCCACGGCAGTTTCCGGCCGAAATCGACGTCGGCGGCCGTCGCGAGGACGTCGCACCAAGCACGCATCGCGCGGGCGTGGTCGGGGTCCTCGTCGATCGCACCGATGGAGAACGTGTCGCCCTCCTCCAGCAGGAGCCGGCCGCCCGGGCGCAGCGCCGCGACGAGCCGATCGAGCACGGCCTCGCGCTCGGCCAGGTGGTTGAGCAGCAGCCGCGCGTGGACAAGGTCGAACGCGGCCTCGGGCAGCGGGTCGGACCGCACGTCGGCCTGGCGCACCTCGACGTTCGCCGGCAGGTCGCGCAGCCCGCTGACGTCGAGGTCGACGGCGCTCACCGAGCCCGAAGGACCGACCTGCTCCCCGAGCCACCGCGCGATCGACCCGGCACCCGCGCCGACCTCCAGACACTTCCAGCCGGGCGCGAGCCCGAGCGCGCTCAGGCGCCGGCGCGTCGTCGGGTCGTAGGTCTGTTCGAGGCCCGTGAGCCTGCGCCGGGCGCGCTCCCACGCGTTGGTCAGGGCGTAGTCGGGGGAAGTGATCATCGCGCCACGCTAACTCCGGCCGGCCCCGCTCGACCGGGGCGAACGGGACTCGAGGGCCGAGCGGCCGGCAACAGTGCCCCGCGGGCTCCGGCGTCGCCGGGATTGACATCACGGGGACCGTGACCCACTATCTCTGTTCGTCAGACGTCCATATGTACGTCAGTCGCACACACTATGGTCCCGTCAGCGCGGAAGGGAACCGAGCATGAGAACCATGAGAACCGGGCGCACGCTGGTCTACTTGTTGCTGCTGGGCGCGGTGACGGTCAACTACGTCGACCGCGTCATCCTGTCCGTGGCCGCGAAGCCCGTCTCGAAGGAACTCGGGCTCTCCGCACCCGAGCTGGGCCTGCTCCTGTCCGCGTTCCTGTGGAGCTACCTGGTCTTCGTGCTGCCCTGGGGCATTCTCACGGACCGGATCGGCACCAAACCGTCGACGGTCTCCGGCCTCGCGCTGTGGACCGTGGCGACCCTTCTGACGGGACTGTCCGGCGGGTTCGGTTCGATCTTCGCGTTCCGGCTCATCATGGGCGTCGGCGAAGCGTCGACCTACCCGGCCGGCGCCGCGGTGATCCGCGAGTGGATCCCGACGCGGGAACGGGGCCTCGCCACCACGGTCTTCAACGCCGGCGGCTACGCCGGGCCCGCGATCGGCTCCATCGTCGTCGGGTTCCTCGTCGGGCAGTTCGGGTGGCGCAGCGGCTTCTACTTCGGCGCGATGATCGGCGCGCTCGTGCTGCTGGCGTGGATCTTCGTCTACAAGCGACCGGAGCAGGCGCGGTTCATCCGCGAGGCGGAGCGCACGAAGATCCTCGCCGAGCGCGGCAACCCCGGCGGGGCCGGCGGCTCCGGCGGCGGCAATTCGCTCGGCGCGCTCCTGCGCTCGCGCACGATGTGGGGCATGTTCGCGGCGCAGGGCTGCGCCGTCTACACCGTCTACATGTTCCTCACGTGGCTGCCGAGCTACCTGCAGGCGACCCACGGTCTCACCGTCCTCAAATCCGGCCTCTACACCGCCGTGCCCTACGCGGTCGCGGTGCCGGGGACCATGCTCATCGGTTACCTCAGCGACCGCCTGCTGCGCGGGCAGCCCGCCGGTTCCGGGCGCCGCCGGGTGATCGTGACCGTGACGATGCTGGTGTCCTCGTGCATCCTCGTCACCCCGTTCGTCTCGAGCGCTCCGTTGATCCTCGTGCTGTTCTCCCTGTCGCTCACGAGCATCGGCAGCGCGGTCGGGCTGAACATCGCGCTGCTCAACGACTTGCTGGCCGACCCGGCCGACACCGGGCGCGCCAACGGGATCCTCATGGTGGGCGGCAACGGCTTCGGCGTGCTCGCCCCGATCGCCACCGGGTTCGTGATCTCGTGGTCGGGCGGGTACGGCATGGCGTTCGTCGTCGCCGGAGCGCTGCTGGTCGTGGGCGCAGTGCTCACCATGACCAGGACGCGCTCCCCGATCGCCGCCCGCCGGACGGTCACCACGGAGCTGGTGCCCTCGTGAGCGCGAAGGACGACATCCGCGAACTGCTCGCCGAATACTGCTTCCTGCTCGACGGCTACGAACTCGCCGAGTTCTCCCGCCTGTTCACCGCAACCGGCACGTGGGAATCGCGCGACGGCAGCGCCACCGGACCGGCGGCCATCGAGGACTTCTTGCGGGCCCTCGTGCCGCCACCCGGTCCCGGCACGCGGCGCAAGCACCTCACGACGAACGTCGTCATCCGGCTCGACGGCGACCGCGCGAGGGTGCGCTCGAACTTCCTCGTCGTGCGCGACACGCCTGCGGGCCCGGTAATCGCGGTGGCCGGCACCTACACCGACCTCGTGGTCGAGACCGCCGGCGGCTGGCTGTTCGAACACCGGAAGCTCGCGCACGACATCACCGGGGAGTCCGGGCTGAACCCCGTGTGAGCCGTCAGCGGACCGTGGTGTGGTGGCCGAAGACGCGTCGTTCGCGCGCGGTCACGGTCGCCATCACCCGGTCCCGCCACGGGGTCGAGGTCGCGTGCCGGTAGCCGGGCTCGTCGAACAGCCCGGCCCCGGAGATCTCGTGGAACGCCAGCAGTTCCGGACCGGCGCCCTCGACGCGGCGGTAGCGCCGGATGCGGTGCCAGCCCGGCACGCGCAGCAGCAGCGGCACGTGCTCCTCGCGGTACCACTCATCGAGGGCCGGTTCGTCGCCGGTCAGCGCGACCGACACGATCACCGGCGCCGGCCCGGTGTACTCGCCGTAGGTGGCGGTGAGTTGGTACACGCGCCGGTCGAGCGTCGCAAGCCGGTCGACCACCGATCGCTCTCGCGGGCTGCGCCGGCGCGCGGCGGCGTACTCGGCGCTCGCCAGCGCGGCGAGGTCGAGTTCGTAGCAGGCAAGCCACGTCGGAGTCGCCCCGTCGAGCGCGCCGTAGCGGTGCCCGCTGCGCACGCCGGGCACGGCCACCCGCGCGGGTGCGTGCTCGGTGTCGTACCAGTCGTGGAACTCGTCCTCGCCGACCGCGCCGGGTTCGGACAGCACGTAGAGCAGCCCGTCCGTCATCCGTCGTTCCTCACCTTCGCTCGGGTACCGTGCTCGTCAGGCAGCGAACAGGGAAAGGGACCGCAGTGTCGAGAGAAGACCCCGACGTCATCGATTCGGTCGAAAAGGCCTTCCGGTTGCTGCAGGTCTTCTCCGCCGAGCGCTCCGCGATGACGGTCAGCGACGCGGCGGCGGCCACCGGGTTCACCCGCGCCACCGCGCGCCGCATCCTGCTCACCCTGGAGCGCCTGGGGTTCGCCGAGTCCGACGACCGCCACTTCCGCCTCACCGCGCGCGTGCTGCGGCTCGGCTACGGCTACCTCGCGGCCCTGCCGTTCTGGGAGCACGCCCAGCCGCACATGCGCGAGCTCGCCGACGAACTGCGCGAATCGTGCTCGATGGCCACGTTGGACGGTCCCGAAATCGTCTACGTGGCCCGGGTTCCGGCGTCGCGGTCGATGTCCATCACGCTCAACGTCGGCTCGCGGCTGCCGGCCTACCCGACCTCCATGGGCCGGGTCCTGCTGGCCGCACTGCCCGAGACGGAGCTGCGGTCCTACCTGGACGGTGTCGAGCTCGAACCACTCACGCCGCACACCATCACCGACGCCGCGGAGCTGCGGGCCGAGCTGCGGCGGGTGGCCGAGCTGGGGTACGCCGTGGTCGACGGGGAACGCGAGGAGGGCGTGCGGTCCGCGGCCGCGCCCGTGCGCGGAGCCGGCGGCCGGACCCTGGCCGCGCTGAACGTGTCGGTGAACGCCGCGCGCGTGTCGCTGGACGAGCTGCGCGAGCGGTTCGTGCCCCGGCTGCTCGAAACGGCCGACGCGATCACCCAGGACATCGCGGGCCTGCACTAGCGGTCCTGGAGGGCGCGGTCCGGGAAGTCGAAACACGCCGCGGGGTTCGTGACGAGCAGCCGCTCGCGCGCGGCCTCGTCCGGCGCGATCTCGGCGATCAGATCGGCGAGATCACCGTCGTTGGGCACGAAGCCGTTCGTGTTGGGGTGGGGGAAATCCGTACCCCACACCACGCGTTCCGGCGCCCGGGCGGCCAGGAGCCGGGCCAGCTCGAGGGCATCCGCGAGGCTCGGCGGCCGCGTCGCGAGCCGGTCGGCGCCGCTCAGCTTGACCCACACCGAACCCGTCGCGAGCAGCTCGAGCAGCGCTCGCACGGCCGCGCTGTCGAGTCCCTGGTGCAGGTCCACGCGGGCCAAGTGGTCGATCACGACGCGGATCTTCAGTGATCGCACCAGGTCCGCGTGCTCGGCGATGCCCTCACCCGCGACGTGCAGCGCGAGGTGCCAGCCGTGGGGCCGGATCAGGGCGACGATCCGGTCGATCTCCTCACGCGCCGGCGCCGGGCCGAGGTGCGGCGTGAAGTTCAGCCGCGCACCACGGACCCCGGCGTCGTGCAGCCTTTGCACCTCCGCGGCGGACGTGTCCAGCCCGACCAGCGCGACCCCGCGGTAGCGGCCACTGGAGGTCTCCAGCGCGTCGAGCAGCGCCGAGTGATCCGCACCGTGACACGCGGGCTGCACCAGCACCGCGCGCTCGAACCCGAGCACCCGGTGCAGTGCCCGGAGGTCCTCCTTCGGCGATTCCGGCGGCGTGTACGGCCGGCCCTCGGCGTACGGAAACCTGGCCGTGGGGCCGAAGACGTGGCAGTGCGCGTCGCAGCTGTCGGCGGGCAACGGGACCGCCGGCGGGTGCGGACAGGGGGCGGGACCCGGGTTGCGCGGGTCGGTCACGAGCCGACCTCGAGCGCGACCAGGAACCGTGACACGAGGTTGTACGCGCCGATCGTCACGGTCAGCTCCACGATCTCCTGGTCCCCGAAGTGCTTCTGCAGAGCCAGGAACACCTTGTCCGGCACGGCGATCCGCTTCGTCATCGCGTCGGTGTACGCGAGCACGGCCTGCTGCGCTTCGTCGAGCACGCTCGGGTCACCGCTGCGGCGCAGCGCCGCGATCCGCTCGGGTGCGAGCCCCTCGGCCTCGGCGACGGGCGCGTGCGCCGTCCACTCGTACTCGGCGCCGTTGAGTTCGGCGACGCGCAGGATCGCCAGCTCGCGCAGCGCGCCCGGCAGGACACCCTGCTTGCGGATCGCGCCGAGCAGGTTGTTCCAGCCGTCGGCGAACGGCGGGCTGTGCAGCAACATCCGGTCCAACGGGGTCAGGCGCCCCCCTCGGCGCGCGCGGATGCGGTCAGCGACCTCGCTGTCCGCGTCCGCGTAGTCCAGCCTGGCCATGAGTCTTCTCTCCTTGTGTTCGTCAGTCGTACAGTTGAACGTCTGACGAACGAGTATGGCCAGTCCGCCCGGGACGGGTCAACCCGGGCAGCGGAGAGATCACGCTCACCGCGCCGACCGTCCGACGACGGGTCCCGGCGCCTGGCCGGCGAGTGCTCGGGCAGCGCGGTCTTGCCCACGCCGGCCTCACTGACTCGCTGTGGACCACGAGCACCCGGCTCCGCCCGGCCCGCACGTCACGCAGCACTTGCTCCAGCGCGGCCCGTTCGCGGTCGCGCCGGCTCAGCGCCCATCTCTGTCCCGGCCCAGCCACCTCCTGGCCGGACGATACCGCGGAACCGGGCGAGGAGCCCTCAGGTGCGCTGGCTCCTCCGCTGCTCAAGACCTTGATCGGGCACGCGTGGCGCGATCGGTGGCGGGCCCTCGGGTGCGGCCGATCGCAGCGGTCACGGTGGCGACAGGCGGAACACGGGCCAGCCGATCTCCGTGCGCCAGCGCCGGGGATCGGGGGTGTCGCGGGGGCCGCAGAGGTACGTCTCGTGCACCGGCCCGTCGACTGCCAGGGCGTGCTCGACGACCCAGCCGCCGAGCCGCCCGTAGGTGACGTCGAGGTCGTCGTGTGGTCCGGAGTGGATGGTCACGGCGAGTTCGACGGCGGGCAACGTCCGCGGGGCGACCCGGCCGATCGCGGGCGCGTCGGTGACGGGCCGGTACACGAGCATCGAGCCGCGGCCGGTGGTGAACAGCTCGTTGGCGTACACGCCGCCCGGCGGCGCGAACCCCTCGCGACCGGCGACGGCGGCGTCCAGTTCGGCCATCGCGCCGTCGTACCAGCCGAGCACCGCGTCGAGGTCCACGACGGCCTCGATCGCCGCCACGGTCCGCGCGGGCACCGAGCGCAGCTCGACCGCGAGCGCGGCGACGTCCGGGCGCAGCAGCTGCCGCAGCGACGTGACCGCGGTGCGCGTGCGGTCGAGCCGGTCTTCAAGCCGCTGCAGGTGACCGGCGATCAGGCCGGCGCGAGTACCCGGGTCGTCCGTCGCGAGGACGCGCTCGACCTCGGCCAGCGGCACGTCCAGCTCGCGCAGGCGGTGGATCACCTGCGCCGGCGGAATCTGCTCGCGCGAGTAGTACCGGTAGCCGGTCGCCTCGTCGACCGTCGCGGGCTCCAGCAGCCGCGCCTCGTGGTAGCGGCGCAGCGTGCGCACGCTCAGGCGGGTGAGCTGGGCGAACTCCCCGATCGTCAGGCCACGGCGCATGCCCTCACTGTGCACCCTCTCCCGGGGAGAGGGTCAACCCGGGGCGGGGAGGCGCCTTGACCTTCTCCCCGGGAGAGACCCGACGGTGAAGGTGAACCCGAGACAGGAGCACCTCATGACACTCCCGAAGCCGATCACCGACTACCTCGCCGCGCACGAGATGCGCGACGCCGACGCGGCGCTGCCGCACTTCACCCCGGACGCCACCGTCGTCGACGACGGCCACACCTACCGCGGCCCGGACGAGATAGGCGGCTGGCTGCGCCGGGCGGGCAGCGAGTACACCTACACCAGCACGCTCACCGCGACGGACCACGTCGACGACCGCCGGTACGTCGCGACGTATCACCTCGAAGGGAACTTCCCCGGCGGCGTCGTCGACCCGCACCACCGCTTCACCCTCCACAACGGACGGATCAGCCGGCTGGTCATCGAACCGTGACGCCCACCTCGGCGCACGCCGCCGCCAGCCGGCGGACGCCTTCGGTGATCTCGTCGGCACCGGCGGTGTCGGCGAAACCGAGGCGCAGGTGCGGGGCTGATGCTTCGGCCGCGAAGTAAGCCCGGCCAGGCGAAACCGCGACTCCCGCGCGCAACGCCGCGGTCGTCAGGGCCGTCTCGTCGGTGCCGGCCGGCAACCGCACCCACAGGTAGTGGCCGCCGGTCGGCAGGGTGGCCGGGGCGAGGGCCGGCAGGTCGCGCCGCAGCGCGGTGGCCAGGGCGTCGGGGCGGGCGCGCAGGCCGGTGGTGAGGGCGCGCAGGTGCCGGCGCCACGCGGGGGTGCGCCGAGGAGGTCCAAAGTGGCCTCCTGCAACGGCCGTGGCACGAGGAAGGTGTCGACGACCTGGACGATGCGCAGGCGTTCGAGCACGGGGCCGCGCGCGGCCGGCGCGGCGATGCGGAAGTTCGGCGAGGTCGCCTTCGTCAGGGATCCGATGTGGACGACGGCGCCGAACGCACCGGCATGCTGCACGGCGACGCCCTCGCCGAGGCCTACCGCACCGCCGACCTGTTCGTGCTTCCGTCCACCACGGACACCCTGGGTCTCGTGTTGCTGGAAGCGCTCGCCAGTGGGCTGCCCGTGCTCGCCGCCGAAAGCCCCGCTGCCCGCACCACTTTCTCGGGCACCACCCTCCGCCCGGTTCTTCCCCGTCGACCGTCCCGCGGACCTGCCGGCCCACGCCCGAGCGCTGCTGGGCGGCGACCACCGCACCGAAGCGAGGCGCCACGCCGCCGAGTCCGGCTGGGACACCGCGACGCACCGATTGCCGGCGCTGGACGCCGAAGCCGGGCGCGCGCCCGCACGTCCGCCCGCGGTGAAGGGCGAAAAATAGCGCGACACACGCCGGTTCCCGTTGCTACCTTCATCAGGTGCTTCCGGCGCGAACCCTCCACGGTTGAGCGCCGAAGCCGGATTCAGGTGGGCCCGGTGCGCAGGCAACGGTTACTTCAACTGGTATCCGCAGGTTCGAGTCCTGCCCCCCGGGCAACCGGGGTGGCGCCCTGGCCACAGGGCGACGGTACCGTCGCCGACCTTTCTCGGGCACACCAGAATCCGGCTGCCACGACCTCCTTGCGCCACAGGGAAATTCGTGCGATGCAGCACACCGACTTCGACAACAAGACAACGCACTCCCGGTGCGAAGCCCGCGGTTGCTTCCTCGACCGAAACCGACCGCAGGGCGGCTTTTACTCGGGAGCAACCACTTCCAGGCGAGCCCGGTGCGCAGGCAACGGTTACTTCCACTGAGAATGGGCGGGTTGCGGGTTCGAATCCCGTCACCGCGGGAAACCGCGGTGTAGCTCAACACGGCAGAGCAGCAACGGTACCGTCGCCGACTTTTTTCTCGGGCTCGCCCGGAGTGGCGCTCCCCTCCACGAAGAGGGGTTCTCCATGGCCAAGTTCAACATCTTCGGCGCGCGCCGCGCCGCCGCGCGGTCCCCGGTCCGCACCGACGCCGTCGCGAGCGGCCGCACCCACGGGGGCGGCGCCGGCTACACGCGTGACGCCCGGAGCGAGCTGTTCCTGCTCGCCGTCAGCAATTTCGTGGGCGAGCACACCTTCTACGAGAGCGCGGAGCAGCGCGACACCCGCTACGCCGAGCTCGTCCGCGCGGCGACCCTGGCCGATCCCGAGTGGACGGCCCGGTTTCTCGCGTGGCTGCGCGGCGACGCGAACCTGCGCACCGCCGCCCTCGTCGGCGCGGCGGAGTTCACGGCCGCGCGGCGTGAAGCCGGCCTCGACGGCATGGCGCGCCCGGTCGTCTCGAGCGTCCTGCAGCGGGCCGACGAGCCGGGCGAGCTGCTCGCGTACTGGACCGCCGTGCACGGCAAGAACGTGCCGAAGCCGGTGAAGCGCGGGATCGCCGACGGCGTGAAGCGGCTCTACACGGAGACCTCGTACCTCAAGTGGGACTCCGACGCGCGTTCGTTCCGCTTCGCCGACGTCCTCGGGCTCACCCACCCGGAACCGGACCGGGAGTGGCAGGACGCGCTGTTCGAGCACGTGCTCGACGTGCGTTTCCACGCCAACCGCGAGCTCCCGGCCGCGCTGACCACCCTCAGCGCGCACCGCGAGCTGATGGCGTGGCCCGTCGAGCGGCGGCGGGAGCTGTTCACCTCCGCGGGCGCCGCGGAGACGCTGCGCCGGGCCGGGATGACGTGGGAGTCGCTCGCCGGCTGGCTCCAGGGGCCGCTGACCGCGGCCGTGTGGAAAGCGATGATCCCGTCGATGGGGTACATGGCGCTGCTGCGGAACCTGCGCAACTTCGACGAGGCGGGGGTCTCGGACGAGGTCGCGCAGACCGTGGCCACGCGGCTGGCCGATCCGACGCAGGTCGCGCGCTCGCGGCAGCTGCCGATGCGGTTCTTGTCGGCCTACCGCGCGGCGCCGTCGCTTCGCTGGGGCTGGTCGCTGGAGCAGGCGATCACGCACGCACTCGGCAACGTCCCGGCGCTGCCGGGTCGCACGCTGGTGCTCGTGGACACGTCGTCGTCGATGCACTCGGGATTCTCGCGCGACGGCACGCTCCTGCGCTGGGACGCGGCGGCCGTGTTCGGCATCGCGCTCGCGTTGCGCTGCGCCGAGGCCGAAGTCGTGTCGTTCTCGCACCAGACGGTGCCGTTCCCGCTGCACCGCGGGGAGTCGCTGCTCAAGGCGCTGGAGCGGTGGCGGACCGGTGAGTACTTCCTCGGCGGTGGCACGGACACCGAAGCCGCGGTGCGGCAGCACCTGCGCGGGCACGACCGCGTGGTGATCCTCACCGACGAGCAGGCGTCCTACGGCGACGTCGGGCACAGTGTGCCGGCGCGCACCTCGCTGTACACGTGGAACCTCGCCGGCTACCGGCTCGGCCACGCGCCGAGCGGCGGCGGCAACCGGCACACGTTCGGCGGGTTGACCGACCAGGCGTTCCGGATGATCCCGCTCCTGGAGGCCGGGCGGGACGCCCGCTGGCCCTTCGAGTGACGGGTCGCGACCGGGCAGTGGATCGCACTGCCCGGCCGCGACTGTCCTCAGTGGCCGCCGGAGCCCCGGATGCGGGCGACGGCGGTGGTCTCCTCGGGCGGGTCCGGCGTGAGCAGAGACCCGGGGACGGCGCGGCCCGCGGCTCCGAGTCTGTTCATCTTCTTCGGCACCGGCGCGCCCTGGTACTCGAACGGCAGCGGGTGACCGTGGCCGTCGACCTCACCGAGCGGCTGGTGGATCTCGAGGTAGCCGCCAGACGGCAGCCGGGTGATGATGCCGGTTTCCACGCCGTGCTCCAGCACTTCGCGATCGGAGCGCTGCAGGCCGAGGCAGATCCGGTAGGTGAGGAAATACGCCAGCGGCGGCACGACGAGCGCCCCGATCCGGCCGGCCCACGTCATTGCGTTGAGCGAGATGTCGAACTGGTCGGCGATGATGTCGTTGAAGCCGGACAGCTCGATGACGGCGAAGAACCCGAGTGCCATCATGCCCAGTGAAGTCCGTACGGGTGCGTCACCCGGGCGCTGCAGCACGTTGTGGTGCGCGGTGTCCTTCGACAGCCTTCGTTCGACGAAGGGGTAGGTCAGCAGCAGGGTGAACACGATGCCCATGCCCATCGCGCCGGCGAAGAAGACGGCGGGCACCGTGTAGTTGCCGAGGTAGAGCTCCCACACCGGCCAGATGCGCAGCAGGCCGTCGGCCCACGCCAGGTACCAGTCGGGTTGCGAACCTGCCGAAACCTGCGACGGGTTGTACGGTCCGATGTTTCAGATGGGGTTGATCTGGAAGAGCCCCGCCGGCAGCTCGAGCACGCCTGTGACGATCGTGAAGAACGCTCCCGCCTTGAGCGCGAATGCCGGGAAGATGCGGATCCCGACGACGTTCGTCTCCTTGCGCCTCACCCCGGGGAACTGCGTGTGCTTCTGGTACCACACGATCGCGAGGTGCGCGGCGATCAGCGCGAGCATGATGCCCGGGATGATGAGGATGTGGACGGTGTAGAGCCGCGGGATGATCTGGTCACCCGGGAACTCGCTGCCGAACACGGCCCAGTGCACCCACGTGCCGATCACGGGGATCGACAGGATGATCCCCGACAGCGTGGCGCGGATCCCGGTGCCGGACAGCAGGTCGTCGGGCAGCGAGTAGCCGAAGAATCCTTCGAACATGCCGAGGATGAGCAGCGTCGCGCCGATCAGCCAGGTGCCTTCGCGCGGGCGGCGGAACGCGCCGGTGAAGAACACGCGGCACATGTGGACCATCATCGCCGCAATGAAGATCAGCGCGGCCCAGTGGTGCAGCTGCCGCACGGACAGCCCGCCGCGGACCTCCATCGAGATGTCCAGTGTGGACTTGAACGCCCGCGACATCTCCAGGCCCTGCATGTTGGGGTACACGCCGTGGTACGTGACTTCCTGCATGGAGGGGTCGAAGAACAGCGTCAGGTGCACACCGCTGAGCAGCAGGACGACGAACGCGTAAAGCAGGAACGACCAGTGGGTCGGGAACACCTTGTTCATCTGGTGCCGAAGGCCCTTGGCGAGGTGGTAGCGGTCGTCGACCGCCTTCGCGATTGCGCCGGCCTTCTCCAGCGCCGGTGGGTTTCCCTTGGTCGGGGTGGTCAGCCGGCTCATGAGATCCGCACCCGCCTCCGGAGGACGGCGGCCGCGAGCACGGTGCCGAACAACTCCACCACCGCCGGCACGAGCGCCGTCACACTGAACGGCATTGCCGAGCCGCCGTGCACGTGGGCGATGTTGTCACCGGTGTCGGAGAAGAAGTGGAAGAAGAACCCGAACAGGAACGACGCCGCCATCGACCCGACGAGCAGCACGGCGCCCGCCGTCCCGCGGTGCCGGTAGATCGCGTACACCGGCAGCGCGATGATCACCACGACCACGAACGCCAGCTGCGCCACGTCCAGCACCACGCCGGCACCGAGGTGCAGCGCGGCGTGGGCCGAGGTGATCGGGAAGTGCACGAGCACGGTCGCCAGCATCAGCCGGTCGATCCGGGCCACCAGCGGCGGGTCTTTGACAACAGCCTTGCCGTTCACCCGCGGCGCGACTCCTTCGGTCATCGCCTGTCCCCCGTTCGACGTGCCCCTCACCGGTGCCGCTGCTGGGTTCGGCCCGCCCGCTGACCGGGCGCCGAAGCTCGAGGGGCCCGGCCCCGGTGCGGGCGCGTGGTCCGGCACGCCCGCACCGGGCCGGGCGCTCCGGTGCGGGGGCCGCGCACCGGAGCGACGCGTGGCACGGCCCACCTGGACCCGCAGGTCCGGGCAGCTTGGCGTGCCCCGCGTGGGGATGGGCTCGATCGTTCGGGCGCGACCCCCGCTTCCGCGGCGCGCCTGTTCGCACCCGGGCGGGCACCACCCCGTGCTCATTCACGGCCGTAGACCCGGCGAGCGATGCCTGCCATCGCGGGGGCGTGGCGGTCGGCTTCGGCACGGATGTCTTCGAGCGTCTGGGCGGCCAGTGCCTGGCGCCACGCGAGTTCGGCCCGCTGCATCGAGGCGTTCACGGCGCAGGTGGTGCTGAAGCAACTCTCCGGCACGCCCGCGCCCATCCCCTTGCGGCGGATCTCCGTGCACCGGAACGCCGGGGCCGGCCCCTCGATCGCGGTGACGACGTCCATCAGGGTGATGTCCGCGGCGCGCCGGGCCAGCCGGAAGCCTCCGCGAGCGCCGGGGAGGGATTCGAGCAGACCCGCTTTCACTAGGGCTTGCAGTTGCTTGTTCAGATAGGCCGGAGGGAGTTCGTGGCTCGCGGCCAGGCGGGTGGCGGGGACCGGTTCGTCGTCGTCCACCCAGGCGAGGGTGAGCAGCGTGTGGACTGCCCATTCGACGCCTTCGGTCATCTTCATATCTGGATGTTAAGGATCCTGGATACCTTGTGTCAAGATTTGGGAGTTGCCGTTGGGCGATGAGCTGGGGTTTGGTGGGGTTGGGGGGTGAAGGAGATGTCACAGTGGTGGATGGGCTGGGGAGTGGTCGGTGGGCGGCCGGGTGTGGTGGCGGCGTGGCAGTGCTGGCACGGGCATGAAGGGGCGGTACTGGCGCGGCTGTAGCGGCGCTGACGCGACCGGGCCGGCGCGCCCGTGGCGGGGTGGCGCCGGCGCGACTGTGGCGGCGGCTGGACGGCGTTCACGCGGCCGGGCCCACGCGGCTGTGGCCGGGCGCCGCTGACGCGGCCGGTCCAGCGCGGCTGTGGTGAGGTGAGGTGAGGTGAGGTGAGGTGACTGTACCGGCGCTGTTCGGTGGCTCGGCAGGGCGGCGGAAATTCCGACAGTGGCGACGGGTTCAGAGCTCATCGCCTTGCCCGACCGCGAAGCGACAGCCGTCCCCATCCCCAACCGCCGCACACCCCACGACCAACCGCCACCCGGCAGGTACTCGGACGGGCTGCCCCGCGCCGACGCAAGTCGGTGAATCGGCCGATGGGCGGAAACTCCTGACAGCGGCGAGGAATCCGCCGCTCATATCTTCCCCACCGCGAAACGGCGGCCGACCCTACACCCAACCAGCCGCCCAGCGGCTGCTGGGACGGGCGGCGTGGCAGCGCCAGCGCCAGACCGTGAATCGGCTGATAGGCGGGAGATTCGCGACAGCGGCGCGGAATTCGCGGCTCATCGTCGTGCCCCACCGCGAAACGGCAGCAGCCCCCACAGCCCACCGCCGCACACCCCACGACCAACCGCCACCCGGCGACTGCTGGGGCGGCGCCGCCGCGCCGACGCCAATCAGTGAAAAGGCCGATCGGCGGAAGATTCCTGACAGCGGCGCGGAATCCGCGGCCCACCATCATCGTGCCCCACCGCGAAACGGCAGCAGCCCCCACACCCGACCGCCGCACACCCCGGGACCAACCGCCACCCGGCAGCGACAGACCTGCACCCAGACCCCGGCCTGCATCTCGATCCGCAGCCTCCACGCGGTCTGAATCACTTTGTCAAGGTACGTTTTCCCGCCTTGACAAAGTGATTCAGACCGTCGTTAGGATAATCGGATCCGGGGTGGAGGCGATCCCGGCGCAATGTCGCGCGCTGGCGCGACGAGCCGGATGACGGTTGCGTGACACGCCATCCACATGACGACGCCCACGGCTCGTTTGCGCTGGCGCGCAACATCGCCGGGCGCAGATCGCGAGAGGCACCCTGATCTTTGAATATCACCACGGTCTGGACCACGTGTCAAGGCGGGAAAGCGTCTTGACACGTAGTCCAGACCGCGGAGCAGGGGGGATCGAGGTGCAGGGCCAGGCCTGGGTGCACTTCGAATCTCGTAGATATCTCGCGGTCGGGTATCGAGTGTGCCGGCTCTCCCGAAAGGTGAGAGCTGGCGTCGTGTGTGCCGAAAGTTTCGCAGGAATCCTGCGGTCGAATCGAGAGATGCCGGCTCTCCCACAAAGGTCGGAGCCGGCATCGCTTGCGCTTCAAGCCTCCCGATCAACCAACGTGCCGGTCACCCCCCGGATCACCCATCAAGCCGGGTCCAGCACGAAGTCGTACCGGACCTGGTGCCCCTTCCCGTCCTCGGTCGGGGTCGGGTTGAGGATCAGGTCGGACTTCACCGCGGTGGCGATGTCGTCGCCGACGTGTTCGCCGCCGTCGAAGTAGAGCTGGGTGGTGATGAGCTGGTGGGCCGGGGAGGAGACCTTGATGTGGAGATGGGCCGGGCGCCAGGCGTGCCAGCCGGCGGCCACGATGAGGGCGCCGGTGGCTCCGTCGGTGGGGATCTGGTAGGGCGCCGGGTAGATGGTGTCGACGGAGAAGTTGCCGTCGGCGTCCGTGGTGAAGCGGCCGCGCAGGTTCCACTCCGGGATGCCGGGCGCGAACTGGGAGTACAGCCCGTCGGCGTCGGCCTGCCAGAAGTCGACGACGGCGCCGGGCAGTGGTTCGCCCGAGACGGCGCGCACCTGGCCGAAGAAGCGCAGCGGCTGGCCCGGCTCGCCGTCGCGGGTGGGTAAGGCGCCGGACGAGCCCAGCTCGGGCGCGCCGCTCACGTAGTAGGGGCCTTCGATGCTGCCGGCGGTGCCCTCGCGCCGCGCGTTGGCGATGGCCTCGACCTCGTGCTCGAGGAACACGTCGAGGAACAGGGGCCACTCGCCGTCTTCGCCGACCCGGATCAGCCAGGCCTTGAAGGCGTTGTACTCGTCGTAGGTCAGCTCGTGCTTGCGGACGACCTCGCGCAGCGCGGCCAGCGCGTCGGACGCGAGCGCGTTCACCCGCGCGACGTCGGACGACGCCGCCGACTTCACACGCTCCTGGAAGGTCTTCGTCGCGGACGCACCCGAGGCGGCGGCGGTGGGTGAAACGACTTCGGTCATGGCGGAAAACACCTCTTCTTGTGGTGGGAATCAGTCCTGGCGGTAGTGCGCGAGCTTGTCCTCGTCCAGCCGGACGCCCAGGCCGTGGCCCTGGGGCACGCGCAGCTCCCCGTGTTCGATCCGCAGCGGTTCGGCGAGCAGGTCGTCGGTCATGTCCAGGAAGTTCGACAGCTCGCCCGCCCGCCGCGAGGTGAGCTCGAACGCCGCGCCGAACGTGGCCGCGCACAGCGAGCCCAGCTGGCCGTCGATCTGGTTGCCGAGGACGACCTCGACGCCGAGCCCGGAACACTGGCTCAGCACCCGCTGCGAGTGCGTGAACCCGGTGCGGGCGGTTTTGATGCTGATACCGTGGGCGGCGCCCGCCAGCAGCTCGCGGGTCACCTCCCCCGGCCGGGTCGCGCTTTCATCGGCGTACAACGGGATCCGGCTCTGCGTGGCGAGCCACCGCCGGCCCAGCACGTCGTCGGCCGGGCACAGCTCCTCGGCGAAGAGCAGGCCGACGTCGTCGAGCGCACGCAGCGCGACCGCCGCCTCCGAAGCCGTCCAGCCGCGGTTGCCGTCGATGTAGAGCTCCACCTCCTCGCCGAGCGCCGCGCGCAGCGCCCGGCACACGTCGACGTCGAGCCGCACCGGCCGGCGCCCGACCTTCACCTTGAACGTGGAGATCCCGTACTCCGACCGGATCCGCTCGGCCTCGTCGACCATCTCCCCCGGCTGCGCGAACCCGACCATGTGGCACACGCGCATCCGGTCGGTGTAGCCCCCGAGCAGGTCCCGGACCGACACGCCGAGGCTCTGCCCGATGAGGTCCCACAGCGCCATGTCGACGGCGCTCTTCGCGGCCGGGTTGCCCACCGTGCGGTCGAGCTTCGCGTGCACGGCTTCCCTGGCCAGCGGGGACATCCCGATCAGCTGCGGCGCGAAGATCGTGTCGATCACCGCCTTGATCGAGCGCTGCGTCTCCCCGTAGGTGAAGGGCCTCGGCGGCGCCTCGGCCGTGCCGACCAGGCCGTCGTCGGTGTGCACCCGCACGAGCACGTGCTCGGCCGTGTCGACCGCCCCGCTCGCGAACCGCAGCGGTTTGCGGTACGGGATCGCGAACGGGACGGCCTCGACTCTCGTCACTTTCACGGCTCGCCCCTCACCGCCGGATCAGCGGGCTGCGCACGACGTTCGCGCCCGCCGCCCGGTCCGCCGAGTCGAAGAAGTCCTCGCGGTAGATGTCGCGCGGGAACAGCCGCGCCTTCATCAGCGCCTTCATCGTGTCCTCGACCATCGCCGGGCTGCCGCAGATGTACGCGACGTGCCCGCCGGCCTTGGGGTAGTCCTCGGCCAGCAGCGCGGGGACGCGCCCGGACCGGCCCTGCCACTCTTCACGCGACAACGCCGGCCGGTAGGTGAACCAGTCGTGCTGCTGCGCCAGGTCCTCGAAGAACTCCCGGTCGTACAGGTCGTCCTTCGTGGCCACGCCGTGGTACAGCGTCACCTGGTGGCCACCGCCGTTCTCCGCGATGTGCTGCACCATCGACTTGAGCGGCGCCAGCCCCGTGCCCGAGCCGAGCAGCAGGATCGGCTGCGTCCTCAGTGGACGGAACGAGAACCGGCCGTACGGACCCGACAGCGCCACCTCGTCGCCCACGGCCAACGTCGAGAACACCCAGCCGTCGGTGGCCTTGCCGTTCTCGGACCGCTTGAGGTGCAGCTCGATCACCTTGCCGTCCGCGGGCGTGCTGGCGATCGAGTACGGCCGCTGGTGCCCGCCCGGGACTTCCAGCAGCACGTACTGCCCGGGGTTGAACTCCATCGGCCGGTCGAGGGCCAGCACGAGCCGCCGCACGTCGGGGGCGATCTCGTCGAGCACCTCCACCCGGCCGGTGAAGTCGCGGACCGGGTGGACGCCGACGCCCTCGTCCACGTCGACTTCACCCTCGACGACGACGTCGCCGCGCGGCTGGGCCACGCAGATCAGCGCGGCGCCTTCCTCGCGTTCGCTGTCCAGCAGTGCGTACGGCGACGCGTCGCCGAGGTCCACATCGCCGTCGAGGATCTGAGCCTTGCACGTGCCGCACGTGCCGTGCGTGCACGCGTGCGGCAGCCAGATCCCCTCCCGCAGGCAGGCGTCGAGCACCGTCTGGTCCTCCCGGCACTGGATCTCCGCGCCGATCGGCTCCACGCGGATGGTGTGGGTCGCCACGTTCTCCTCCGTTCGGACGGCCTCAGGCGGTGAACTTCAGCATCGCCTTGTGGCCGATGCCGAGTTCGGTGAGCGGCGTGTCGCCGGATGCGGCGAGGGGCTGGTCGTTCACCCGCCAGTCGCCCACGGCCGCAGGGTCGAAATCGGGATCCGAGCCGGCCCAGGGGCCGACCATGTTCTCCACGAACTCCGCGAACGGCATCGCCTTCGGCACGCGGAAGCACGCGGCCGAGCAGAACAGCGGATTGCCCTCCCAGTGCACGTACACCAGCTGGTCATCGCCGAAGAGCTCGGCGCGGTCGGCGGAGGGGAAGTCGTAGTCGTAACGCGCTTTCACAGCCATCTCAGGCTCCTTGCTTGACGTCGCCGTCGTGCCAGCCCAGCCACGACTCGTGGTCGGGCGAGCCCTTGTACTCGCCGTTGTCGCCGTCCTGGATGCCGTACCACTCCAGGACCTCAGGCACCGATGGGCCACCACAGTTGCCCTGGTAGATCTGGTGCACGGGCAACCAGGCCTGCACGTACTTCTCCGGTTCGCGCTCGAAGATCCACTGGCAGCCGTCGCTGCAGGTGTGGAACGTCTCGCCGCGGAACTCGCTGGTGCGGAACGAGATCCGGCCCGGGTCGTCCTTTTCGGTGAACGCCATCGGGACCTGGCAGATCTGGCACAGCTGCGGCAGGCCCTGGAAGAACACCCGCCCGCCTTCGGCTTCGATGCGGTGGTGCTTCTCCCACACCGGACGGTAGTAGCGGTCGAACGTCTCCGGGTACTGCTCCGCGAGCCAGCTCATGTGCGATTCGGCCGGCGCCTGCGTGGTGAACGAAGCCGCGAAGGAGAAGTTGTGCAGGATCTTGTAGACCTCGTGCGAGAGCTTGTCCTTCTCGGCGATGGCGTCCTCGACGTGCTTCGGCGGTTTGATGCCGTAGAACTCGAGGTCCGGGAACAGGCCGCCGAGCATCTGGTCCTCGAAGTAGAGCTCGAACGCCTCCTTCCAGCTCATCACCGGCTTCGGCAGCATGTAGTCCATCATCCCGGCGACCAGCGCGGACATCCGGTACGCGCGCCAGAACCACTTGTCGATCCAGGCCTGGATGATCGGCACGTTGGCCTCGTCCTGCTCCAGCAGGAACTTGATGGCCTCCAGGCCGAGCGTCATGTGCCGGCTTTCGTCGGACTGCGCCGAGAAGCCGAACGACATGGTCGGCATGTCGCCGTTGAAGCTCGCACCGCTCATGAACGGCACGAACAGCAGGTTGGTCAGCAGGTACTCGAAGCTGAACGAGATCGAAATGAGGAACTCGAACGGGCCGGCGGTGATCGCGTCGTCGAACAGTGACTTGGGCACCGAGAGGTACCAGACGCGGTCGTGCATCTTGGACCAGCTGTGGAAGCCGCCGTAGTACTTGTTGTAGTTGCTGATCGTGTGGATCTGCGTCTGGCAGTGGCGCAGTTCGTCGATGCTCTGGCACAGCGCAGCGAAGCGCGGCGCCGGGCCTTCGAGGAACCGCGCGAGGTAGGCGAAGTGCCGGTGCGCGGCGTACTCCAGCGGCGTGACGCCCTGGATGAACAGGCGGATCGCGTTGAGGTAACTGGCGTCGGCGAGCCCGAGGTGGCCCTGGCTCTGCGCGAAGCCGTCGATCACGGCGTAGAGCCGCTTGTCTTTTTCGGCCTGGTACTTGTAGTACGCGTCGACGGTGAGCCGGAACGGGTCCTCCCAGCCGTCCCAGTCGTGGACCTTGATGCCCTCGTAGCTGGTGTACGGGTAGAGCTGTTCCTTGGTGACGTAGCTGGGTTCCCAGTCGAGGTCACGGGTGAGCAGCGAGTAGCGCTCCTTGAGCGGCAGCTTGCGGCGGCGCGGTTCGGTCTGAGTCATGTTCTAGTGCTCCCACTTCACGATGATCCGGTCGTCGTCCCACTCGGAGAAGTTGCCCGCGTACGAGACGATGGCGAGCTGGAACTCGCCCGTCTCCCACTCGCGCCCGAGCTCTTGTTCGACGGTGTCCCGGTTGATCACGATCTGTCCGGCGGCCTGCAGCTTCACCAGGCCCGGCAGGTGCCGGACGGTGAGCTCCGGGTTGTCGGCGCGGATGGCCGCGACGAGGCTGCGGTTCTCTTCGGACTCCTGGATGTCGATGCCGACCTGGCGCAGGGTCTCGCTCACGCCGCACCTCCCGTGATCCCGGCCCAGCGCTGCTCGGCTTCGGTGGTCGTGCGCGCGAGGGCCTCGACCGTGCCCGCTGCGGCGAGCTGCTGGTCGACGACGCGCGCGATTTCGGTGGCGGCCTCGTGGGCCAGCGGGTTCCACGTGGCGACGATGCGGGCGAGGTGCTCGCGGTTCGCGTCGCCGAACTCCTCGTCGGTGGCCCAGGCCTTGATCAGCGCGTCGAGCCACTTGCGCTGGTCCTTGAACCAGGTGTGCAGGTACTGCGTGAACAGGCTGTACGCGCCAGCGCCGGTGGTGAGCGCGACCTCGTCGAGCTCGCGGTAGAGCACCGGGTAGACGAGCGAATCGACCAGGTCGATCGCCACGAGGCCCTCGGCCCAGTCCGGCGCCGCCATCGCTTCTTCGGTGAAGCGGCGCAGGGGCTGCAGGTGTTCGCCTTCCAGCCACTCGCGCTTGCCGACCTGCAGCAGGTCGCCGGTGCCGCCGCCGAGCGCGATCCCGACGCGCGAGAGCATCTGCGCGTTGCCGATGCGGTCGAACGCGGCGAAGCTGCAGCACTGCTCGATCGCGGTGCCGTAGGCGAAGCGGGCGCCGCCGACACTCACCATCTGCGCGCCGGATTCGTAGTGGCGCAGAGGAAGCACGGCCGTCGTCAGCACCGTCTGCCACGGCGTCGGCAGCTTCGCCAGCAGCTCGCGCTGCTCGAGATAGGCCATCTGCTTGGTGAACTCGTCGTGCAGCGTCGCGCGGTTGGTGACGTAGGGCGTGTAGTAGAACTGCCGCGGATCCGTGTAGCTGTAGGGATCGGCGAGCTTCAGCACGCTGTAGTCCGCGTCGTAGATCTCGCGGTGCTCGTCCCACGTGGGCCGGTAGTGGAAGTTCTCGCGCGGCTGAACGTCCAGCGTGCCTTCCAGGTAGCGGCTCGCGGGCTGGTCGCCGAGCCGGTCGATCACGTTCTGGTAGCTCTGGCGCTTCGGCTCGATGACCTGGTAGCGCAGTTCGTATTGCATGGATCCTCTTCCGGTCAGTGGTGCACGGGAGCAGTCAGCAGGCTCAGCAGCAGCGCCCGGAGTTCTTCCTCGCTCGCGAGCCGCCGGGGATCGCCTTCGGGTTCACCGGCGATGACGAGGCAGGCGACGGCTTCCCGGCCGGCGATCGCGGTGCGGATCCGCGCACTGCGGTCGGCGAACCCGACGGTGAACGCGAGTTCGCCGTCGCCGCTGTCGTCGACGAGGCTGAGCACTTCACCGTGTTCACGTAGAACTGCGTTGGCTTCGCTGACCATCTGCTCGGCGAGCGACCGGATGATCACCTGCTCGTCGGTGGCCACGGCGACGCTTCGCGAGGCCGCCGGTTCGGTGGCCGGCACGGGAGCTTCCGCCCCGTCCAGCAACGACTGGACCGCCAGCATGAACGGGGTCACGGCTCCTCCTTGAGTCCGGGAAAATGCAATCGATGGGAAAATGCGCTGTTTCCCGATTGTTTCCGACCGATTGAGAAAGCGGAAATACCTGGATCCGAAGAGTTGATAGGCGGGACTTCTCAATCCCGGGTTGCGGCTAGCGCGGGCCGCCGAGGAGGGTGTGGGTGCGGGAGAGGACCCTGGCCACGTGCGGGGAGTCCTCACCCGTGCGCACGGCGACGGCGAGCTGCACCTCGCGGGTGGTGCCCGCCAACGGCCGGTACTGGCATCCGGTGATCTGCAGGTGCCGCACCGACGCGGGCACCAGCGCCACCCCCAGCCCACCGGCCACGAACGAGACCAGCGTGGCCGTCTCCCCGACCTCCTGCACCACCGAGGGCACGAACCCCGCCTGCTGACACGCGTCGAACACCGCGTCGTACACCACCGACCGGTGCCGCGACGGGTAACAGATGAACGGCTCCTCCCGCAGCTCGGCCAGCCGCACCGTGTCCCGCGCCGTGAGCGGATGACTCGCCGGCAACGCCGCGATCAACGGCTCCCGCCGCAACACCCGCACCACCAGCCCCGGCTCCCGCACCGGCGGCCGCAGAAACCCGATGTCCAGGCCCCCCTCCACCAGCGCCGACACCTGACCCGGCGTCAGCATCTCCCCCTTGAGCGCCAGATCGATCCCCGGGAAATCCCGCCGCAACACCCGCGCCAGCGACGGCAACAGCTCATACGTCGCGGATCCGGTGAACCCGATCGCCACCCGCCCCACCTCACCCTGCGCGATGCGCCCGGCCTCCACCCCCGCCGCATCCACCGACGCCAGCACCGCCCGCGCCCGATCGAGATACCGCCGCCCCGCCGGCGTCAGCTGCACCTTGCGGGTCGTCCGGGCCAGCAACTCGACCCCCAACTCGGTCTCGAGCTGCTTGACCTGGTGCGACAAGGCCGGCTGCGCGATGTGCAGCCGATCCGCCGCCCGGCCGAAGTGACACTCCTCGGCCACCGCGACGAAATACCGCAAATGCCGCAACTCCATCCCGACCTCACTTCTCGCAGCCGGCCCGGGCTCAGCCCGCGGCGAGCGGTTCGGCGGGCTTGTACTCCGGCAGCTCTCCCCGCGGGCCCGCCTGGTTCAGCAGCTCCGCCGGGTCGTCGACCGGCGGGTAGATCCACTGCTCGTTGATCGTGCGCTTGAGGTCCTTCGCCAGGTGCTCGGTCATCTGCACCTCCCGGTCCCACCCGGAGGTGACGACCGCGCCGGCCGGGCCGAGCGACAGGCACGTGACGTACGGGGCCGGCTGGAAGGTCACCAGCGCCTCGTCCAGCAGGTCCGCCGCCACGTTGTGGCCGGCGAACTTGCCCTGCGGCATGGCGTGCTGACAGCTCTGCATCACCACGCGGCCTTCCGCGGGCGAGACCGCGGCGGCGGTGTCCCCGGCGGCGTACACGTCCGGCAGGCCGCGCACGCGCAGGAACTCGTCGACCTCGAGCCGGCCGAGGTGGTCCTTCGCGCCGGGGATGAACTCCGTGAGCGGGCTGGCCGCCATCCCCGCCGTCCACACGACCGTCGCGGCCGGGATGACCGTGCCGTCCGACAGGCGTACCTCGTCGCGCGCGACTTCGTCGACGCTGACGCCCAGCCGGACCTCGACGCCGAGGTCCGCCAGCGCCTTCTCGATCGCCGGGCGCGGTCCCTCACCCAGCTCCGGGCCGACGGCGTCGAGGCGCTCGACGAGCACCACCCGCACGTCGTCGGCCAGCTCCTCGAGCCGGCCGACCAGCTCGGTGGCGATCTCCAGGCCGGTGAACCCGGCGCCCACGACCACAGCCGTGAACTGCCCGGGCTCGCGCGCCCGCTCCGGGAGGCGGCGCAGGTGCGCGTCGAGCCTGGCCGCGCCGGCCAGGGTGTCGATGTCGAAGAGGTGCTCGGCACCGGAGAGGCCGGGCCGCACGACCTGGCTGCCCGAGGCGAGCACGAGCCGGTCGTAACCGACCTCGGTGGTCGTGCCGTCGCGCCGGACGGCGGTGACGGTGCGCGCCCCGGTGTCGATGCCGGTCACGGTTCCGGCGACGCGGCGCACGCCGATCGGCCCGAGCACGCGGTCGAGCGGCACCCGCATGCGGTCGGGATCGGCCTCGTAGAGCCGCGGGCGGATGATCAGGTCGTCACCCGCGGTGAGCACGGTGACCTGGAGGTCCTTTTCGGACAAACCGCGGGCCCGGCGCAGCTTCGCCGCGCTCGCGGCACTCCACACGCCGGCGAAGCCGCCGCCCACAATCAGGATCCTTGACATCCGGATTTCCCTTCTGCGCCTCCGGCGCTGGTCAGGTTAACTCGCCGCCGGCTCCGCAACCAGCGGGAAGCCGCGGGGCGGCCACACTCGGCCGTCCTCGGCTGTGGGGAACACTACGAACCTGGATATAAGATGTCAAGGTTCTACTCGGCCGCCGACCGGAGCGTTCGAGCACCCTGAATCGATCCCAACTCGCAGGTAATCCCATTGCGGCACAACCCGGACAGAGCGCGCGGACGATCCCGGCGCGAGTGCGGGTCGCGAACCTCACCCCGCGATTCATCGACGGGAACGCGCCATTCATGCGCGTTCCGTCTCAACCGAGCGGTCCGAAGTGGAGCTACGCCCACCACAGGAGAGGAAGACCGGCGTGAAACTGACCACGATCCGCACCTGCGGCGGCACCCGGGCGGCCCGCGCCGAGCGCGACGGTACCCTCGTCGAACTGGCGTGGCCGGACGTCGGCACGGCGCTGCGCGATCCGTGGTGGCGGAGCGTCGCGCGCACGGCCGCGGGCTCCGTGCACGAGGCGATGTTCAGCACCCGCGCGCCGCTGGTCCTGTCGGCCGGCCGGATCTGCTGCGTCGGCCGCCTCAACCGGACCGCGACGTGGCTGCCGGCGACCCTCGTCGGCTCCCGCGACGAGATCCGCTTGCCACCCGGTCCGGGCGCGGACTGCGAAACCCACCTCGCCGCCGTGCTCGGCGCGCCGCTCCACCGCGCATGCGAACCGGCGGCCGCCGCGGCGATCGCCGGGTTCTCCACCCTCACCGCCGTCACCACTCCCGGCGGTGGCACCCTCTCGTTCGGGTCGGCGCTCGCGACCCCCGACGAACTCCCGGCGGCGCCCGCCCACGCGTCACCCTGCGCGAGATCGTCGACGGCGCGGTCGTCCGCGAAGCCACCACCGCCGGCCTCGACCCGGTCGACGTGGTCCGCCGGCTGTCGCACGCCGCGCCGCTGAGCCCCGGGGA
Organism: Amycolatopsis sp. FDAARGOS 1241; assembly: GCF_016889705.1. Taxonomy (NCBI): domain Bacteria; kingdom Bacillati; phylum Actinomycetota; class Actinomycetes; order Pseudonocardiales; family Pseudonocardiaceae; genus Amycolatopsis; species Amycolatopsis sp. FDAARGOS 1241. The sequence continues at coordinate 2,439,036 of NZ_CP069526.1, read as the reverse complement.
CGTCGTCGCCATCGGCATTCCCGGTGGCCCCCGGAGACAGCTGGGCGCACACTGCGTGCTGGAGACCGAGATCGACGAGATCGGCTTCCAGGAGAACGAACTGCGGCAACCGGTCCAGGAAATCGAGTCCCGAGTGGACCGGCGCGCGCGAACGTCACGGGCTTAGCCTCGCCGTATGAACCAACCATCCGGTCCGAGCAACAACTACGAGAACCTCCTGACGCAGACGCCGCCGTTCGTCCCGGAGGGGGCGCACTTCATGGTCGGCACCGTGACGGTGCCGCCGGGTGATCCGGGCAGCGGCCCGCACCGGCATTCCGGGCCCGTGTTCGGCTACGTGCTCGAAGGCCAGATCCTCTTCGAACTCGAGGGTGAGGAGCCTTACCCGATCAAGGCGGGCGACGCGTTCTGGGAGCCCGGCGGCGACGTCGTGCATTGGCAGGCCGCCAATCTGCTCGACGACGCGCCGAGCAAGTTCGTGGTGACCATGGTGTGCGCACCCGACGTGCCGATGATGACGTTCCTCGACGAGGCGGAGATGCGCGAACGCGACCACCTGCGCCACCCGTCGGCACGCCGCTTCTCCTGACCCGCGCCGGCCTGCTGTCCCCCCGGGGACGGCGGGCCGGGTCAGGCGCGGCCGTACGCCTTGCGGGCGAGACGAGCGGCGGACGGCGCGTAGCCGTCCACTTCGGCGCGGATGTCCGCGATCGTCTGCGCCGCCAGCGCCCGGCGCCACTGCGCCTCGGCCTGCTGCATCGCGGCGTCGATCGCGCACTTGCGGCGGAACGCGCTGCGGGGCGCGTCCTGGCCCATGCCCTGCCGGCGGATCTCGGTGCACTGGAACGCGGTTTCGCGGCCCTCGATCGCGGCGACCACGTCCATGAGAGTGATGTCCTCAGGGCGCTTCGCGAGCAGGAACCCACCGTGGGCGCCGGGGACCGAACGCAGCAGGCCGGCCCGGACGAGCGCCTGCAGCTGCTTGTTGAGGTAGGCGACCGGGAGTTCGAAGCTGCTCGCGAGCTCCGCCGTGGGCACGGGCCTGTCGTCCTCGAGCCAGGCGAGCGACAGCAGGACGTGGACGGACCACTCGACGCCCCGGTTCATCCGCACGGCCGCCACCCTAGACAACCTGGACCTCGGGAGTCAAGGTTACCCCGCGGTTGCCGCTCCACGGCGACGCCTGCCACCATCGGAAGCCCCTGCAGCGCGCGAGGAGCAGCGAAGTGACCGAAGTGGCCGACGGCGGGCTGACCGACGCGGTGGCGGCCTTCGAGGCCGCGCGCCCGCGCCTGTTCGGCATCGCCTACCGGATCCTGGGGACGGCGGCCGACGCGGAGGACGTCGTGCAGGACACGTGGATCCGCTGGCAGCGCACGGGTCGCACGACGGTGCGCAACGCCGAGGCGTTCCTCGTCACCACCGCGAGCCGGCTCGCGCTCACCGCGTCGAGCTCCGCGCGGGCGCGCCACGAGCTCTACGTCGGCCCGTGGCTGCCGGAGCCGGTCCCGACCGGCGAGGACACCGAGCACCTCGTCGAGTGCGACGAGGCGTTGGAGCTGGCCGTGCTCCTGCTGCTCGAACGGCTGACCCCGCAGGAACGCGCGGTGTACGTGCTGAAGGAGGCGTTCGACTACCCGTACCGCGACATAGCGGAGTTCCTCGACGTCACCGAGGAACACGCACGGCAGCTCGGGCACCGCGCTCGCGCCCACGTCGCGCGCGAGCGCGGCGGGCGCGTGAGCCCCGCCGAGCGCGACCGGCTGCTGCGGGCGTTCCTCGCGGCCGCGCAGCGGGGTGATCCGGCGCAGCTGCAGGACATGCTCGCGGAGAACGCCGTGGCCTATTCGGACGGTGGCGGAGTCGTCACCGCGGCGCGGAAACCGGTGGCGGGGCGCGAGCGCGTGGCGCGGTACCTCGTGCGGACGGTCGGGATCTACGGGCAGCACGTGCAGACCGAGTTCGTGGAGGCGAACGGGCAGCACGTCGTCTACGTCTCGCGCGCGGGCCAACCGCTGGCGACGGTCTGGCTCGACGCGTCGCCCGAGGGCATCGACCAGGTGTGCTTCGTGGTGAACCCGGCCAAGCTCGCCCCGTTGGCGGCGGCCCGCGGAGGCTGAGCAGTGCCGTCGTGGGACAACCCGCTGGGGCTCGACCTGCACATCGACGTCGGTGGTGAGCTGGGGTCGCGGTCGATCGCAGCCGCGCTGCGCGAGGCCGTGACGTCCGGGCGGCTGCCCGCCGGCACGCGGCTGCCCGGTACCCGCAGCCTGGCCGACGACCTGGGTATCGCGCGCGGCACGGTCGTCGAGGCGTACGCGCAGCTCGTGGCGGAGGGGTGGCTCGTGAGCACGACCGGCTCTGGCACGCACGTCGCCGAAACGCGGCTGCCGGCGGCGAAAGCCACGCCCGAGCCGTCCGGCCGGCGGTTGCTGGACCTGCGGCCCGGGCGGCCGGACCTGAGCCTGTTCCCGCACCGGCTGTGGGCGGCGAGCGTGAAGCGCACTCTGACGGCCGCGGAAGGCTCCACTTTGGACTACGGCGACCCGGCCGGGCTACGGGTGCTGCGCGAAGCAGTGGCCACGTACGTTTCCCGCACCAGGGGCGTCCGGGCGGAGGCGGAAGCGGTGGTGATCACCAGCGGGTTCACGCACGGGCTGGCGCTGCTGGCTCGGGCGTTGCGGGAGACGGGCGTGCGCACGATCGCCACCGAGGACCCCGGTATGCCGCACCACCGGCGGATGATCGAGGGCGCCGGCCTGGCGACCGCGCCGCTGCCGGTGGACCCGCACGGCGCCGACCCGGGCGCGATCCCGGCCGGCGCCCGCGCGGTCCTGCTCACGCCGTCGCACCAGCACCCGCGTGGCGTCGTGCTGAGCCCCAGCCGGCGAGCCGCCTTCCTCGCCTGGGCCGACTCGTGCGACGGCCTGCTCGTCGAGGACGACTACGACGGCGAGTTCCGCTACGACAAGCAGCCCGTCGGCGCGCTGCAGGCCTCGGCGCCGGAGCGGGTCGTCTTCGCGGGCAGCACGAGCAAGGCCCTGGCGCCCGGCCTGCGCATCGGCTGGCTCGTGCTGCCCCAGCGGCTGCGCATCCCCGTCCTCGACGCCCTCCTGCTCACCGGCGCCACGGTCGCCGCCCCCGGCCAACTGGCCCTCGCCGACCTGTTCGAACGCGGCGACTACGACCGGCACGTGCGCCGCGCCCGCCACACCTACCAGAAGCGACGGGCCGACCTCGCGGCCCGCCTCGCCACCCTGACGGACGTTCCGCTCGACGGCGTCCCCGCCGGCCTGCACGCCCTGCTGCCGCTGGCCACCCCGGTCGAGGAGAAACGCCTGACCGACACCGGGCTCTCCGCGGGCCTGCGCGTCCAGGGCCTCCACGCGGCCGGCTACTGGCACTCGGCCCGTCGCTCGAAGGCCGGCCTGATCATCGGCTTCGCGTCCCCGCCGCAGCACTCGTGGCACCCGGCGCTCGACGCGCTGACCCGGTTACTGGACGGAGCCGCGATCGCCCCCTGGTGACCCCCCATCAGGCACTTCGGCACCTGATCGCTGAACTTCGGTGCACCGGCAGCCGGTCAGGCCTTCGCGAAACCGTCGCGCCACGACGGCCACGCCGGTACCCAGCCGAGTTCCTTGCGGGCCTTCCGGTTGTCCGCGCCGCGCGCCCACCCGGTGCGCTCCCCCTCGGCCGGCGCCGGTGCCGGCTCACCGATCGCAGCGCAGAACACCGGCACCCACTCGACGCCCGGCGCGGGGTCGTCGTCGCAGACGTTGACCGCGCCGGTCGGCCAGGTGAGGGCCGCGAGGGCGGCCGAGGCGGCGTCGTCGACGTGGACGAAGCTCGTGACGTCCGCGTTGGCGGGTAGCCGGCCGGCCGCGGCGAGCTGGGCCATGAGGCCGCCGGCGGTGTACCAGGTGCCGGGGCCGTAGAGGGTGCCGTAGCGCAGCACGACCCACTCCGGCAGCTCGGCGACGGCGGTCTCCAGGTCCGCCACGCCCGTCACGGTGGCGACGCGGTCGGGCGCGCCGTGCAGGTCGAGCGGGACGCCCTCCGCGGCCGGCGCGGCGCCCGGTTCGTATGCCCACGAAATGCTCTGCGCGACCATCCGCCGCACGCCCGCGGCTCGGGCGGCGTCGACCAGATTGCGCGTGCCGACCGTCCGCAGCCTGGAGTTCGCGGCCCGGTCGCCGGCCGCGAGGTCGGTCAGCTGGTGCACCACGACGTCCGGCCGCGCGGCGGCGACGGCCCCCGCGAGGCCCGGCGCGTCGTACACGTCGCCCAGCACCGCGTGCGCCCCCAGCCCGGTGATGGTGTCGGCCGACGCCTGGCCACGCGCGAGCCCGACCACCTCGTGGCCCGCGGCGAGCAGCTCCGGCACCAGCCGCCGGCCGACCACGCCGGACGCCCCGGCGAGGAAGATCCGCATCGTCGTCCCCCTGTTCAGCGCCCGGCCCGCGAGAGCCCCCGCGGCGGCGAGTCGATCACGTGTGTCATGACCCCAAGCTAGGCCGCAACGCCGGGCGACCGGTAGTCCACTTCGCACTCCCCCGGCTGGACCGGTTCACGCGGCACACCTGCGGCAGCGTCGCGTACCACACGTCACCGGAACCGCGCAGGTACCGCAGGAACTCTTCGAACGCCATGATGCGGTGCGCACGATCACGGGCGGGTGCACCGTCGCCGAGGGCACGTCCGCGGGCGCGCGTAGTCGAAGATCTCCCGCCACCGCGGGAAAACGGGTGCCGCTGATCCCCACTCCGACGACGAGTGCGCGCCGGTCCTGTTCGATGGTCATGCGGCGAGCGTAGAACCGACTGACCGAATTTCTCATTCGGTCAGTCGAGGGATGGGTCACCGCGACCGGCTGTCACGTTCTACGCGGCTGCGCAGTCTGGGCAGTGATCCACACCCGAGAGGAAACGGGGGTTAGACCGATGCGAGTGGCAGTCGCCGGGGGGACCGGCATGATCGGCACGCTGGTGGTGCAGGGACTCACCGCGGCCGGGCACGAGCCGGTGGTGCTGGCGCGATCGCGCGGCGTCGACCTGACCACGGGCGAAGGGCTGGCCGGGAAGCTGACGGGGTGCGACGAGGTCGTCGACGTCACGAACGTCGTGGCGGTGCGGAAGAAGCCGGCGGTCGCGTTCTTCGCCGCTGCCACGCGCAACCTGCTCGAGGCCGCCGCCTCGGCCGGGGTGCGGCACGTGGTGGCACTCTCGATCGTCGGCATCGACGACGTCGACCTCGGTTACTACTACGGCAAGCGCAAGCAGGAAGAGCTCGTCCGGCAGGGACCGGTGCCGTGGACGATCCTGCGGGCCACGCAGTTCCACGAGTTCCCGGAGCCGCTGCTCGAAGGCGCGCGCGGGCCGTTCGTGGTCGTACCGAGCGAACTGTCGCAGCCCGTGTCCGCGCAGGAGGTGGCGAACACGCTGACCGCGCACGTCGGCAAGGCCCCCGCGGGCTACGCGCGCGAGCTGGCCGGCCCCGAGCAGCTGCAGATGGGCGACATGACCCGCCGCCTGGTCAAGGCTCGCGGGTCACGCAAGATCGTCATCCCCGTGAAGCTGCCGGGCGCGGTCGGCAAGGCGATGACCGGCGGCGCGCTGCTGCCGAAAGCCGAGTACACGCGCAGCGAGCGCACGTTCGAAGAGTACCTGAACCGGGTCCGGCGGGAAGCCGGCCGAGTGTGAGCCCGATGACCGCAATCCCACTCGCACCCGGCGCACGGCGATGCTCGTGCTGCCCGGCACCGGCGGGGTCGACCTCGCGGTGCCGCCGCGGGTCTCCGGGCCGTGGCCCGGCGTCCCGGTGGCCATGCGCGCGGCAATTATCCACAGTGGACGAGACCGGCACCGTCATCGCCACCCCACCGCCGTACCGGCTTGCTCGCCGGGGAAAGGAAAACCCATGTACACCCTTATGATCCGGATCGCGCTCGCGATCCTGCTCCTCGAAGCGCTGATCGTGGGCGGCTGGAACCAGTTCGCTCCGCAGGGCTTCTACGACAACGTCCCGACCGTGAACCTGAACCCGCCGTTCAGCGACCACTTCGCCCACGACTTCGGGGGCGCGCTGCTGGGGATCGGCGCACTGCTGCTGATCGCGCTGATCAAGCCGAAAACGCACTACGTCGTGCCCGCGGCGGTGGCGTACTCGGTGTTCGCGGTGCCGCACTTCTTCTTCCACCTGTTCGAGACCATGACCGACAGCGCGGGCCAGCTGGTGCTCCTCACGACTGCCAACGCCGTGGTGGGCGTGCTCGGCCTCCTGCCGATCCCGCTGGCCCTGCTGCGGGACCGGCGCTTCGCCGCGCGCGCGGCAACAGCCTGACCGCGCCCGTCTCGGGGTCGTCGGGCAGCGTCCCGGCGACCCCGAAGACGTCGCGCCGGTTCTTCCCACTGGACAGAGTGGACAGTGGCCGCTTCGCCGGTGCCCACAGCCGCAACGGTTGCGCGCGTCGGTCACCGGACGCCGGTGGCGTGGCCGCGTTTCCCGGGATCGGGCCACCCGTGCGCCGCACCGGGACCGGCCCCAGGACGAGCGCACCGCCGGCCGGCACCGGTACCGCGTTCTTCGCCACCGCGGCGCCACCGACCGTGGTCAGCATCGCCACGCAGAACACGGCCAGCACCGCGGCCGACGTGCGCGCGGCCCAGCGTCGCGCCACTGCCGCTGAGCAGCCACGCGCACAGGACGGTCTCCGTGATCGTCGCCACGACGGCGAGCGGTGCGACGAGCGGGAGGGCAGCTACGGCACGAGCGTGCCGGTGTAGGTGGTGAAGCTGCTCCAGCCGCCCCAGGTGACGCCGCTAGTCCCCGGGGCGCCCAGCCCGCCGAACCGGTCGGCCACCGCGCCCCCGAAGTCCGCGGCGAGCAGCACCGCGGTGACCCCGCCGAGCACGACCGCGCGTTTCCGCAGTAGCGCCGCCGCCCTCGTCGCCACGGCCGAAAGGCCCACCAGCAACGGAATCGGCCCGGGTGGCGACCCGGCGATCGCGTACGCGACCTCGAACACCCACCCCGCCGAAGACGACGACGGCACCGGTCCGGAGTTCTCGTTCGTTCGTGCGGACCAGACCACGCGGGCGCGGCGGACGTGACAGCGTCAGGCGGCGAGCGACTCCTCGGCCTGGGCGATCAGCTCCTGCAACCGCACCCCTCGCCACACGTCCAGCTCGGGCGAGCGGCCCGTGCGCACCGCGGCGGCGAACTCGGCCCGCAGGATCGGCCAGGCTGCGCTGTGGTCGATCGTCGCCGTGTCGTAGCCGAGTGCGCCGACGGCGCCGAAGAGTTCGACAGTGGTGCGGGCGCGGTCGAGACCGATCACGCCGGACAGCGACGCCTGGCTGACGGCGCCGCTCTCGTGCCGGCACGTCAGCTCGATCCACCGGGTCGAGTCACCGGCGGCCCGGATCTCGCCGATCGGGCCGAGGGTCGTTTCGAGGAGGTCGAGCAGGTGCGGGCCGAGATCCGGCAGGGCACCGTGCTCCAGGCGCCACCCCGTGGCCAGGTCGCCGCCCAGGAAAGCACCGTGGAGGTAGCACGAGCGCGCGCCCACGGCGTCGAACGCCCGGGCGCGTTCGATGAACCGCCGGGTTTCCGGGAGGTACCGCTTGGTCAGGACCAGCTGGCTCACCACACCCGCGGCTTCGACGGCTTCGGCGAGTTCGCGGGCCGCCGGTACAGTGAGCGCCACCGGCTTCTCCAGCAACACCGCCTTTCCGGCGCGGGCCGCGCGCTGTGCCAGTGCGGCCTGGACGTCCGGCCGCACCGCGAACGCCACGGCCTCGCATTCGCCGAGCAGCTCGTCGAAGTCAGTGGTGCCCTTCGCGCCGTGGGCAGCCGCGAGTTCCCCGGCAGCTTCGGCACGCCGGGCGTACACGGCGGTCAACGTGGTGTCCGGTCCGGCGGCGAACGTCGGCGCGTGCATGGTGTGCGCCCACGGCCCCGCGCCGACGAGGCCGATCCGGACGGGTTCGGTCACGACATCCCTTCCCTCGCCAGCCGCTCGTCGACGGCCGCCGGGGCGTACGCGGCGTCGAGCACCATCGCGTGGGCACCGTAGAGGCCGGCGAGCTCCCCGAGGCTGCTGCTGGTCACCTGCAGGTGCCGCGTCGCCCGGGGCAACGCCTTCTGGTAGATGACCTCGCGGACACCGGTCACGAAGTGCGTGTCGGCGAGGTCGCCGGCGATCACGAGCACCTCGGGGTTCACCATGCACACGACCGTGGTCAGGACCTCACCGACGAGCCGGCCGGCCTCGCGGGCGAGCTCCACCGCCTCGGGGCGTCCCGCGGCCAGGTGCGCGGCCAGCTCGCGACTCGACGTGGCCGGCACCCCGCGCTCGGTGAGCCGCCGCGCCAGCGCGCCCCCGCTCGCCACGGCCGCGAGGCAGCCGCGCGAGCCGCACATGCAGACCGCGTCGTCGTGGCCGGGCAGGCGGATGTGCCCGATGTCGCCGGCGCCGCCGTCGACGCCGCGCAGCAGCCCGCCGTTGAACACCAGCCCCGACCCGATGCCCGCGGAAACCTTGACCAGCACCAGCGGTGACGCGTCCGGGTAGTGCTGGGTGTGTTCGCCCAGCGCCATGATGTTCGCGTCGTTGTCCACCAGCACCGGCACGGCCCAGCGACCGGCGAGGTCATCGGCGATCGAGTAGCCGTCCCAGCCGGGCATGATCGGCGGCTGGCGCACGGTGCCTGTCTCGAACTCGACCGGTCCTGGCACCCCGACACCGATGCCCCGCACCTGGGCCGATGGGCGGCCGGTCTGTTCGATCAGCGCGCGGAACCGGGCGTCGAGCGTGTCGAGCACCGGAACCGGGCCTGCGGCCACCTCGAGGTCGATGCGCTCCTCGGCCAGCCGCCGGCCCTCGAGGTCGACGACGGCCAGGCGCGCGTCCGCCGTGTCGAGATCGGCGGCGAGCACGACGCCTTCGTCGGTGAACTCGAGCAGCACGGACGGACGGCCGCCCGTCGAATCCTCGGTGCCGTGGGAACGCAGGTACCCGTGGTCGAACAACGGCTTCAGGCGCTGCTGCACGGTCGACCGCGACAGCCCCGTGTGCTGCTGCAGGTCGGCGCGCGTGCGCGCCCTTCCCGTGCGGACCAACCAAAGCAGGTAACCGGAAGACATCGTCACCGGTGCAACTGTAGTGATCTCCTACCCCTTTTCCGCGCCCGTGGTGAGCCCCTCGGACAGCAGCCGCTCCGCCGCGAAGAACAGGATCACGATCGGGATCGTCAGCACGACCGACCCGGCCATCAGCACCGTCTTCGGCACTTCGAGCCCGCCCGCCAGCTGGGACAGCCCCAGCGACACCGTCCACTTCGAGCGGTCCTCGACGAGGAACAGCAGCGCGAAGAGGAACTCGTTCCACGCGATCATGAACACGTACAGACCAGTGGCGACGATCGACGGCGCCGCCAGCGGCAGCGTCACCCGCCACATCGTGCCCAGCCGGCCGTTGCCGTCGATCGCGGCCGCTTCCTCGATGCTCTCCGGGATCGTGGTGAGGTAGTTGCGCAGCATGTAGATCGACACCGGCAGCGCCTGAGCCACGTACACCACCAGGAGCCCCACCAGAGAGTCGCGCAGGCCCGCCTTGCTGAACACGACGAACAGCGGGATCGCCAGAAGGATAGACGGAAACAGGTAGACCGCCAAGAACAGGAAGTGCACCTGCTTGCGCCCCGCGAAGCGCAGCCGGCTGGCCGCATACGCACCCGGCAGCGACAGGGCCAGCGTGACGAGCACCGTGCCGACCGCGACCAGAGCCGAATTGCCGAGCAGGCTCAGCAGTCCATCGCCTCCGTCGGCCACGGACTCGAGCACCGTGGTGTAGGTGGAGACGGTGAAGTCCGAGAGCTTCGGCAGGATGTCGCCGGGGTGCTGCAGCAGCGAGTCCTGGGAGCGCACCGAAAGCAGGGCCATGTAGTAGAAGGGGAACAGCGTCGCGATCGCGAACAGCACGATCGTGACCCAGCGGAGCACCCCGAACAGGCGGGTTTCGAAGGTCATCCGGTTCACGCGCGATCCTCCGGGGCGAAGAACTTCAGGTAGACGGCCAGGAACACGACCAGCACCACCGCGAGCACCAGCGCCTGCGCGGCCGCGCCGCCGATGTCGAACTGGGCGGTGAGGAAGTCGTAGACCCGCACGCTCAGCACGTCCGTGCCGGCCCCGCCGCCGGTGAGCAGGTAGACGTCGTCGAACTTGTTGAACGTGAGGATGAACCGCAGCACCGAAAGCAGCGCGAGCACCGGGTACAGCTGTGGCAGCAGGATGTGCCGGAAGCGCTGCGTCGGGGTGGCGCCGTCGACCAGCGCGGCCTCCTCCAGCTCCCCGGGTACGGCCTGCAGCCGCGCCATGAGGAACAGGAACGTGAAGGGGAAGTAGCGCCAGCCTTCGAACGCGATCACCACCAGCAGCGCCAGCGGCACGTGCACGTGCCAGCCGAAGAGCGAGAGCGTCGAGGTCTGCTGGCTGAGGAAAGCCACCGGCTTGTCCCAGCCGAAGACGCTCTTGCCCCACGCGTTCACCACACCGAACTGGGGGCTGAGCATGATCTCCCAGACGAAAGTGGCCGCCACGACCGGCGAGACGTAGGGCAGCAGCATCGCGCTGCGCAGTAACCCCCTGCCGCGGAACGGTTTGCGCAGCGCGAGCGCCGCGACCAGCCCGAGCGCCAGTGACAGCACCGTCCCGCCGACGGTGTAGACCAGCGTGGTGACGAGCGAGCTCCACATGTCCGCGGAACCGAGCACCTTCGCGAAGTTCTGCAGCGTGAAGCGCCCGAAGATGCCTTCGCGTTGCAGCGTCGCCAGGCGCAGCCGCTGGAACGCCAGGACGATCGTCCACACCACGGGCAGGACGACGACCACCAGCACGATGATCAGCGTCGGGGAGAGCAGGACCAGCCCGGCCCTGCTCTCCTGCTGCCGCAGGGTGAGCGCTCGCCGCCGTGGGGGCCGGCCGGTCGGCTCCGCGGAGGCGGGCCGGTTCCGGACGGTGTGCGCCGAGGTCATCCGCTTTTCCCTACTTCAGTGATTTCTGGATGTCCTGGACCGCGGCGCTCGCCTGCTTCGCCGCGCCGGAGGGGTCGACGGTGCCACCGGTCATCGCGCTGACCGCCTTGGGCACCGGCAGTTCGGCCAGTGAGGCACCGGCCAGTCCGCCCTGGCCCTGGGGAATGCCCCACTGCTGGAAGCTGTCCAGGCTCGTCTGCAGCGCCTGGATCACCTCCGCCGGGTACACGGCGCTGAGCGGCTTCTTGGCGTCCGTGCCGACCGGCAGGGCCGACCACGCCTTGGTGAACTTGCCGGGCTCCGACGCGGTGCCGGTGCGAGCGGGGATCTTGCCCTGCGGCGCCAGCCCGAGCCAGCCGGCGTAACCCTGGTCCAGCATGTAGCTCACGAACTTCTGGGCGTTCGCCGCCCGGTCGCCTTGCGTGATGACCCACGAGCCGAGCTCACCGAAGTTCTGCGCGGCCGAGCCGTCGGGTCCCTTGATGGCGGTGACGAACCCGGTGTTCTTCGCGAGGAACGTGGGATCCGCCTGGCACTGCGGGCAGCTGGGCGCGGCGTCCTTCTGGAGCCCGGCCAGCTGGGGCAGCAGGTAGGAGGACCAGACGGTCATCGCGGCCTTGCCCGCGAAGTACGTCGCCCGCGTGGAGTCGACGTTCTGCGCACCGGGCACGGAGTAGCTGTGCACGAGGTCGCTGTAGAGGGAGAAGGTGTTGACGCACGCCGGGCTGTCGAGGGTCACCTTCCCGGTCCGGTCCACGAGCTGGCAGCCGTTGCCCAGCGCGAAGTCCTCGAAAGTCTGCTGGGTGAAGGCGTCACCGGGGTCGGTGGCGATCGAGATGCCGGCGACGTCCCGGGAGTTCAATTTCTGCGCCGCCTGGCGGATCTTGTCGAACGAGTCGGGCGCCGGCAGGCCGGCCTTGGTGAAGAGGTCCTTGCGGTAGACCAGCAGCTGCGGCCAGCCGTCCGAGGGCACCGCCAGCTGTTTGCCGCCGCTTGTGTCCATGTCCAGTGCGCGGCCCGAGAAGGTGCCGGCGCCGAGGTCCTTCACCACCGCGGCCGCGGCATCGGTGTCGACGAGGTCGTTGACGGCCATCTCGTTGACGCCGGTGAGCGAAAGCCCGCCGATCGCGTCGGGCAGATTGCCGGCGGCCGCGGCCGAGGTGACCAGCTGGCTGAACTGGTCCTCGTCGAGGCCGACGATCTTCACCTTCACGCCGGTCTGGGCGGTGAACTGATCCGCGATCCGCTGCGCCGCGGCGACGCGGTCTGACTGGTTTTCCATGCTCCAGACGGTCAGCGTGCCGTCGCCGCCGTCACCGGAACCGGAGCCGCAGGCGGTCAGCGCGCCGCCGGCCACCACCACGGCCGCCAGTGCGGCGGCCGATCGGGCCGGGACTCTCGTTCGCCCTCGTGCTGAAGACATCGGTGCTCCTTTGCGTCGTGCCTGGCGACGATCACAGCACCAGTTACGCGTTAAAGCAAGACAAGTTATGTAGATTTTTTGGCATAAGTGGGGTAGCTTCTGCCCGGCGAGTAGCCATAAATGATCAACAAGGTGGTTGAGGAGGCCCTGGTGGGCACGGTGGTTCAGTTCGTAGGCCCTCGCCGGGTCGAGGTGGCCGAAACGGGGCCGGAGGAGCTGGGAGCCGGGTCGGTGCGGGTGCGCACGCTGTACTCGGGCATCTCGGCGGGCACGGAGCTGACGGCCTACCGCGGCACCAACCCGTACCTCACCCGGGTGTGGGACGAGCAACGGCGGCTGTTCGTCGAAGGCGACGTGAGCCAGACGTACCCGGTCGTCGGCTGGGGGTACTCGGAGGTCGGCGAGGTCACGGAGGTCTCGCCCGATGTCGCCGGTTCGCCCGGCGCCCCGGCCGTCGGCGACGTGGTGTGGGGGATCTGGGGGCACCGCAGCGAAGCGGTCGTCCCGGCGGCCAAGCTCTCCGGCCACGTGGTTCCCGCGGGTCTCGAACCGCTCGCAGCGTCGTTCGCGCGGGTCGGGGCGGTGGCGCTGAACGGCGTCCTCGGCGCCGACGTGCACCTCGGCGAGACCGTCGCCGTGTTCGGCCAGGGCGTGATCGGCCTGCTCGCCACGCGGCTGGCGACGCTCAACGGCGGCCGGGTCGTGGCGTGCGACACCATCCGGTCCCGGTTGACCATCGCCGAGGAGTTCGGCGCCGTGCAGACGGTGGATGTCACGGCTGCGAGCGCCGCGGAACAGGTTCGGGAGGCGACCGGCGGCCGCGGCGCGGACGTCGCGATCGAGCTGAGCGGCACCCACCGCGCGCTGCACGAAGCCGTCCGCACGGTCGGGATCGGCGGGCGCGTGGTCGCCGCCGGCTTCTACCAGGGCGATGGCACCGGCTTGCGCCTCGGTGAGGAGTTCCACCACAACCGCGTCGAAATCGTCGCCTCGCAGATCGGCGGCGTCCCGTGGCGGCTCGCCGGTCGCTGGGATCAGGACCGGATGAACCACACGTTCCTGCGGCTGGCCGCCGACGGCGTGGTGGACCCGGTCCGGCTCGTCACCCATCGCGTCAAGGTCGGCGAGGTGCAGCAGGCCTACGAACTGCTCGACGAACGCCCGGCCGACGCTTTGCAGGTCGTCCTCGACTACACGGAGAACTGATGTTGAAACTCGCCTGCCAGGAACAGCTGCTGCCCGGCAACAACCTCGAAGCCAAGTGGGAGTTCGCGACGGCGGCCGGGTACGACGCCATCGAACTGCGCGGCAAGAAGGACTTCGCCTTGCAGCAGCGCCTGCCGGAACTGCACCGCGCGGCGCGCACCGGCGTCGTGATGCGCACCGTGTGCGTCGACATGCTGCACTTCTTCGCCGCGTTCGACCCCGATCTGCGGGCGGACGCGATCAAGCAGATGCGCTCGCAGCTGTCGGTGATCGCCGAGCTCGGTGGCGTCGGGGCGATGACGCCGGCGTCATACGGAATGTTCTCCCGCCGGCTGCCGCCTTTCGAACCGCCGCGGTCTGAAGCCGAAGACCGCGAAGTGCTGCTCGCGGGCCTGACCGAACTGGGCGAGCACGCGAAAGCCGAGGGTGTGCTGCTACTGCTCGAACCGCTCAACCGGTACGAGGACCACATGGTGAACCGCCTCGAGCAGGCGGCCTCGTTGATCGACGAGGTAGGCCTGGACTCCGTGCGGATCGGCGCGGACACCTACCACATGAACATCGAAGAGGACGACCCCGCGGACTCGATCGTGCGCTTCGCGCGCTACATCGCCCACGTGCAGGTCAGCGACTCGAACCGGCTCCAGCCCGGGGCGGGCCACCTCGACTGGCCCGCCGTGCTCGGCGCGCTCGCCGCCGTCGGTTACGCGGGCGACCTGGCACTGGAAAGCCGATTGCGCGGGGAAGCCGCGGACGCGGTGGCCTCCGTGCCGCCGTTCCTGCGACGGCTCGCATGACCGACGACCTCGCCCGGCGCGCGCGCCGGATCCTGCTCGCCAACTGGCGCCGCGGGTTCACCGTGCCCGCCCAGGGCCTGTACCCGCACCAGTGGAGCTGGGACTCCGCGTTCATCGCGCTGGGGTTGCGCCACCTGTCGCCAGTCCGTGCGCAACGCGAGCTCGAGTCGCTCTTCGGTGCCCAGTGGGCGGACGGGCGGGTGCCGCAGATCGTGTTCAACCCGGCGGTACCCGCGGACGCCTACTTCCCCGGGCCGGATTTCTGGGGCCCGGGCGTGCGGCAGCCGTCGACCGGCCTCGTGACGTCCGGGCTCGTGCAGCCGCCGGTTCACGCGCTCGCCGCGTGGGAGGTGCACCGCGCCGATCCCGTGACGTCGGCACGTCGCGGCTTCCTGCGCCGTCTGTACCCGCGCCTTCGGCTCTGGCACGAGTACCTGCTCGGCCGCCGTGACCTCGGCGGCGACGGCCTCGTGTGCGTGATCCACCCGTGGGAGTCCGGTTTGGACAACAGCCCGAGCTGGGACGAGCCGTTGAGCCGGATCACGCCCGTCGCACCCGCCACGTTCGTCCGGCGCGACCTCGGGCACGCCGGAGCGGGCGAGCGGCCGACCGACCTCGACTACGGCCGGTACGTGCGGCTCGCCGCGGACTACCGCGACGCGGGTTTCGCCGACGCGCTCGCCAGTTCCGCGTTCGCCGTGGAGGACCCGCTGACGAACGCGCTGCTGTCGGCCGGGGAAACTGCGCTCGCCGCGATGGCCGAGGAGATCGGCGCCGACCCCGCGCCGCACCGCAGGCGTGCCGGCGCGCTGACCGACTCGCTCGTGGCCGAGCTCTACGACCCGGGTGAGGGCCTGTTCTTCGCCCGCGACGCGCACACGAAGACATTGCTGCGAAGGCGCACGGTCGGTGGTTTGGCGCCCCTCGTCGTGCCGGACCTCCCCGTCGTCGAGGAACTGCTGAAGACCGCGCGCGGCGAGCACTTCCGGCTCGGCGAGGTCAGCCCGGTGCCGAGTTACGACCTGACCGCGGCGGACTTCGAAGGAGCCCGGTACTGGCGGGGGCCGGGCTGGTTCAACACCGGCTGGCTGATCTGGCACGGTCTGCGCGGCCACCGGCACGAAGACCTCGCCGGCGGGCTGCGCGACGGCATGCTGGCCGCGATCCGAGTGGCCGGGTTCCGCGAGTACGTCGACCCGATCACCGGCGCCGGCCACGGCAGCGACGATTTCAGCTGGACCGCCTCGGTCGCGCTCGACCTGCTCGCGGTGCCGGCGGCGGACGGGCGGGCGGCATGACCGACCACACGCTCGTGCGCGGCACGACGTTCCTGATCGCCGGACCGGAGGCCGACGCCGTCGCGGGTACCCAGGGGTTCTACGTCGACGACACCCGGCACCTGTCGCACTGGTCGTTCAGCGCGGGCACCGGCTCGTCGCGGGTGCTGAGCGCGGTGCGGGACCGCCAGTCGACGAGCGTGATCCTCACCCCGGCGACGCCGCGCAGCGAGGATCCCGCCTACACGGTGTTCCGCGACCAGGCACTCGGCGCCGGTCGGCTCGTGGAGGAGGTGCGCGTCCGCAGCCACCTCGCGGTGCCCGGCACGGTGACGCTGTCGTTCGAGTTCGCGGCGGACTTCGCGGATCAGTTCGAGCTGCGCGGGACCGGCCGGTACGAACGGCCCGGTACGTTTTCCTCGGCGGTTCGGGGGGACGGCTCGGTGGCGCTCGGGTACGAGCGCGCCGACTACCGCAAGTGGACGGTGGTGCGGTCATCCGTTCCCGGTTCCCGCACCGAGGGCCGGATCGGCTGGACGCTGGAGCTCCCGCCCCACGGTGAGGTGTCGGTGCTGGTCGAGGTGCTCGCCGGCGAAGGCACCGCCGAGCGGCCGGGCGCCCCCGTCGCTGTCGCCGACGTGGTGGCGGACGCCCGGGCCGACGCCGAGCGGTTCAGGTCCGGTGTGGACGTTCCCGGACCGGAGTGGCCGGAGCTGCGGGGCGCTGTCGAGGCCGGGCTCGCCGACCTGGCGGACCTGCGCGTGCCGGCACCGGGGCGGCCCGATCTGCGCATCCCCGGCGCGGGTGTGCCGTGGTTCCTGACCCTGTTCGGGCGGGACAGCTTGGTCACGTCGATGTCGGTGCTGCCGTACCTGCCGGAGTTGGGGGCCGCGACGTTGCGCGCGCTCGCGGGTGTGCAGGGCACCGTGGTCGACCCGGTGCGGGTCGAAGAGCCGGGCAAGATCGTGCACGAAGTGCGCCGCGGTGAGCTGAGCCGGTTCGGGCAGACGCCGTACGGGCGGTACTACGGAACCGTCGACGCCACTCCGCTGTTCCTGATGCTGCTGGGCCGGCACCGCCGCGTGGCGGGCGACGGCGTGGCCATCGAACTCGAGGCCGCGGCGCGCGCCGCCGTCGACTGGATGTTCCGGTACGGCGGGCTCGACGAGCACGATTACCTCGTGTACCGCACGGACGGTCCCGGGCTGGTGCACCAGTGCTGGAAGGACTCGGCGCGCTCCATCTGCTTCGCCGACGGCGAGCTCGCCGAGGGGCCGATCGCGGTGTGCGAAGCACAGGGTTACGCCTACGAGGCCCTGCTGTCGACAGCGCAGCTCGCGCGTGAAGTCTGGCGCGATCCGGCGTATGCCGACCGGTTGACCGACCGGGCTGCGCGGCTGCGGGCCGACTTCGAGCGGGACTTCTGGCTGCCGCGCGAGGACTTCGTCGCACTGGCGCTTGACGGGCGGCGGCGGCAGGTCGACGCGCTCGCCTCGAACGCCGGGCACGTGTTGTGGTCCGGCATCCTGTCGGCAGATCGTGCGCGTCAAGTCGGCCGCCGCTTGGCGGAGCCGGACTTCTTCTCCGGCTGGGGCATCCGGACGCTCGCTGCGGGACAGGCGCCGTACCACCCCGTGTCGTACCACAATGGCGGGGTGTGGCCCCACGACACGGCGATCGCGGTGGCCGGGCTGGTCCGCGCCGGGCTCACGGCCGAAGCGACGCAGATCGCCGAAGGTCTCGCCGCCGCCGCTGCCCGGCAGCCGGGCCACCGCCTGCCGGAGGTGCTGACCGGCTACGCACGCGGCGAGGTCTCCGACCCGGTGCGGTACCCGCACTCGGCGTCCCCCCAGGCGTGGGCGGCGGCGGCCCCAATGCTGATCGTGACGGCGCTGCGTTAGGCCGTGTGTGCCCATTTTGGCGCGGTGGCCGGCGGCCATTCCGCCCGCCGCCGCGCCCAGAGGCGATCAAACCGGGCCCAGGTCCGCGGACAACCAATGCGCGGGCTGCATCGTGATGACGATGTGCTCGCCGATTTCGCGCCTTTCGAACTCCAGGAACGCGGAAACCGCATCCGGGGCCAGATAGCGCGCCACCATTTCCCGGGACTGCTCGTCGGTGCTGACGCCGCCCAGGGTGGCCGGGCCTTCGACGGAGACGTAGCGGACCGTGGGCGCGATGCGCTGCACCATCAGGGTGAACCGGCCCGCCGACGAGATCGCCCGCGCCTTCCGCGACGCCGGCGACGTGCGGATCCACAGCACACCACCGGGTGAGTACTGGTACCAGATCGGCACCACCAGCGGCGCCCGGTCGGCCCGCTCGACCACCGACAACGCCCCGATGTGCGGCTCTGCCAGGAATTCTTCACGTTCTCGCACCGATAACACCATGCCGAAGACCCTAAACACCGGATCCGGCAAAAACCGACCTGAGTCCACAATGGACACCAAAAATTGTTTTCAGAACCCGTAACGCTCGGAAATCCCGCAACGACGCCCTGAATACACCTGTTGCCGACCAAGAGGGGGATGCGAGATGATGCGCGACCGTGATCTGACGCCCGGATCCGGCTCCTGACCGAACCGGATTCGGTGCGGGTTTCCGGCGGCGGGCCGGTCGGGTCGACCGCCGCCGCCGAGCCGGCGCGCCAGGTGTCCGCGCGCGGCTGATCACCCGGCTCACCGCGCCGGCGGCCAGTCCCGCGCGGTCACCGTGCACCCGAGCGACGCCGAACGGCCCCCGGTCGGCGCCGCCGTCGTGCGCCAGACCGGCCGCACGACGCGCTCGCTGACCGGGACCGGCCCGGAACGCGCTGCGCGACCTCGGCCTGTTCCTGCTCGGTCACCCGCCGCCCGGCGAGCACAAGCTGATCTCGGCCATCGCCGAGATCTCGGTGGACTACCGCGACAGTCCCTTCGTCCACGGCCGGCGCCACGGGCACCCGCGGCTGCGCGACCGACACGCCAGACCTGGCCTCCGCACCGCCGGCAGCGCGCCCAGCTCGCTTGCCGAGCTAATCGACCGGCCCGGTCCCGTCGTGCTCACCGGCCACCGCGACGAACCGGTCCTCGCCGGGCTCGGCCCGGTCGTGCGCACCCGCCGGTGCCGCGCGATGGCGTCCTCGACCCCAATGCCTTCTTCACCCGCTGCGCGCTCCACGACCGCGGCGTCGCCCTGGTCCGCCCCGACGGCTACCTCGGGCTCCTTGCCGGCGAGCTCGATCCCGGCGCCATCGTGGACCACCTGCGGCGCCTGCTGTCCGGCCGGTCGGGGACGCTCGAGCGCCAGCCGCCCGGCGAGGGCGAGCAGGACCGTGCCCGAACCGGCATCCACGGCTTGGCGGGCGCGGCGCCGGCGGGCCGGCGCAGAGGCCGACGGTGCTGTCCACCACCACCTCGAACGCCAGGAAGATCACGCCGAGCACGAGGACCTGCAGCCAGACGTGCCCGAGCCCGCGGTCGACGAACTGCGGCAGGAACGCGACGGAGAACGTCACCGTCTTCGGGTTCACCAGGTTCGTTACCGCGCCGCGCAGGTGAGCGCGGCGGCCGCTGACCGGGGACGTCGCGACCAGAGCGGGTCCGCACGCCAGGCACGGCGCAGGGCTTGGACGCCGAGGTAGGCCAGATAACCGGCACCGGCCTGCCGCAACGCGGTGAACACCGCCGGCGCGTCCGCGAACAGCGCCGAGAGACCCACCGCGGCGGCCGTGATGTGGACGACCTCGCCGGACGCCACGCCGAGCACGGCCATCAGGCCCGTCCGTGGCCCGCCACGCCCCCCGAGGCGAGGACGAACATCATGTCCGGGCCCAGCGCCACCATCGCCAGGAAGGTCGCGACCAGGTACAGCACGAGCGTTCACGGGCGTCGGTCGGCTACGGCCGACGTCCGCGCGACCACGGAGTTACGTCGTCCACAAAGGACCCCGTCGACCCGGCTCACCCCCGGCGGATGATGCGGGCCGCGGGGCGGGTTGCCGAGGCTGGACGGTGCCGAAGTCTCGGAAAGGAGTCACATGACAATCGGACCAGTTCAGCTGATCGTATTGGGATTCCCGGAGCCGCAGTTCCACGGCGCCATCATCGACGAGCTGGAACGGCTGCGGGAGAGCGACACCGTCCGGGTCATCGACGCCCTCGCCGTCCACAAGGACACCGACGGCGAGGTCGAAGTGGTGCACCTGAGCAACCTCACCGACGACGAAGCCCGCGAACTCGGCAGCAAGGTCGGCGCGCTCATCGGGCTGGGCATCGAGGGGGAAGAGGGCCTCGTCGCCGGCGCCGAGGCCGGTGCCGCTGCAGCGGACGACATCCAGGTCTTCTCCGACGAAGACGCATGGGACGTGCTCGAGGAGATCCCCAACGGCTCGGCCGCCGCACTGCTGCTGCTGGAACACCACTGGGCCGTCCCGCTCCGCGACGCCATCGCGGCCGCCGGCGGCTTCCGCATCAGCGACGGCTTCATCAGCCCCCTCGACCTCATCGGCATCGGACTGCTGACCGCCGAGGAGGCCCGTGAGCTGCACGCCCAGGAAACCGCCGCCGTCGGCGCTTCCTGATCCGTCAAGACCGACCCACTCGAGGAGGCAGAAGATGTTCGGATCACGCAGGGTCGCGCGCCGGACCGCGCGGCGCACCGCGCGCCGCGTCTCACGGCGCCGCTCCTGACCGTCCGGTGGTCGCCCCGGCCCGGCACCAGGCGGGAGGGCGACCGCCGGCAGTGACAGGCGGCTGTCGCCGCGGGCGGACTCGGTCCGGAACCGGTCCCGCCGGCGAGCCGACCGAGGTTGGCGCGGCCGATCGGAGGGCACCGGCCTCCGGTCTGCGTAGCACTGCCCGCCCCGCGGCTGGTGTCCTCGTCCGCGGACGTCTTCCGGACACCGATCCCGCGAGGGCCGCGGTCGCCGGCGAAACGAAACCGGAGTGGCCCAACCTCGGAGCCGGTACGGAGCAGGTAACCGGCCTGGCTCCGGTGCGAGACGCCCAGCCACCTGACCCCGAGACGGCACAACCCGACCATCCAGGTCGCCACCGGCGAAGCTGCGTGCCACCACGCCGGCAGGTGCCGAGCGGCCGGCCTGACCTGGCCGCGAGACGAACGCCAACCCGCGAATCCCGCGGGCGCCGACCCGGGCCCGACCGTCGGCTCGGGAAAACGAACGCGGAGGCAACCCGGCTGCGTCATTCTCTGCGCCGACCACGCGCTTCACCTTCGCCGGGCGATGTGCGCGAGGGGCCAGGCCGCGAGCGTGTGCCCGGACAGGAGGGAGGCCACCCATGAACAACCACCAAACCGGCCCCGCGCGTGAGGACGTGCACCGGGGGCTGCTGATCGCCGCGGTGTCGCTCATCGGAGCGAGTGCCGTGCTGGGGATGGCGGGACTGGCGGTGTTCGGGTCCGCCGTCGTCGTTTCGGGGCGGCACTGGGCTCGCCGCGTCGAGCTCACGCCGGCCGAGCTGGCGAAGCTGAAGTGGTCCCAGGCCAAATCAGCGGCGAGCGCCGGGAGCGGCGCCTGGCGCGAGCACCACCACCCTCACCACCACGGCCACTGAACCCGCAGCCGTCACAACCAGCCCCGCCGCGTGGCTTCCATCGCGATCTGGAACCGCGTCCGCGCGCCGACGCGGCGCATGAGCTTCGTGACGTGCCGCTGCACTGTGCGTTCGCTCCAGCCGAGCGCGCGCCCGACCGCCTTGTCCGTCAGCCCGGACGCCAGCAGCACCAGCAGCTGCGCCTCGTCGGGCGGCAAGGCGTCCGCGGCGCCCGACTGGAACGGCACGCTGCGCGCCCACACCGCCTCGAACAACGCGATCAGCGCGTCCAGCAGCGGTGACGGGTGGATCACGTACGAGGCCGTCAGCGCCACGTCCCCGGGACGCAGCAAGGGGATCATGGCGTAGCGGTCGTCGGCGATCGCGAGCTTCATCGGCACGTCGCCGGCGATCCGGGCCTCCTCACCGTGCCCCACGCCGACCGCGATGTCGTCGAGGACACCGCTGAGTTCGAGCGCGCTCTTGTCGTAGACGACGCGGTAGCGCACCCCCCGCTCCAGCAGCGCGAGCTCGACGTGATTCGGCTCCTGGTGCCCGTTCGGCGCGGCGTAGGGCGGGCGGTCGAACCCGCGCATCTGCACCCGGACCTCCTGCTGCACCCGCGCCCACCGCTCGTTGACCTCGTCGCGCCCGGAGATCACCTCCACCAGCTCACCCGGGTGCGCGAAACGGGTGCTCGCGCGGTACGTGGCCGTCAGCGTCGCGATGTGGCGGCGCGTGTCGCGCAACGCGGCTTCGCGTTCCTGCAACACGGCCTCGATCGCGCGGTCCGGCGGCACCACGACGAACCGCGAAGGCCGTCCCGCCGAACGCGTCGCGAGCCCGAGGTCGACGAGCCGCTGCACCGCCCGGCGCACGCCCGCCGGCGGGCGGTGGCAGTCTTCCGCCAGCTCGGCGGCCGTCGCCTGCGTCCGGTGGACGAGCGCGTCGTAGACCGCTTCGTCGTCACCGCTGAGCCCGATCGCCTCGAGCACGTCGTTCCTCCCACTGGTCCGGACCACCAAGTGTGTCGGAAACCCGACAGGTGACCGGAACTGGCCACGCTGCAAGCTTGTCACGCCCCTGATCACTCCTGCACCGTTTTCCGGGTGGCGGGCGCCCACCCCGACGCGCCCGCCACATCTCCCCCGCCAGAGGTGACGGAGCGAAGGAGTCTCCCCATGTCCCTGTCCGCCTTGCGGACGCGCGGGCAACGCCTGGTCCTCGCGGTGCTGGTCGCCGCCGGGACGCTCGGCGCGCTGCCCGCGGCACCGGCGTCGGCCGCGCCCACCGGCCCGGCCCGCTCGCCGAAGATCGCCCAGGAACTGAGAACCCGGATGGCCACGGCCCGGACCGGCCCGGACACCCGGTTCGAAGCCGCCGTGGTCCTCAAGGACCGCACCGGGCTCACCCGGGCCGGCGCCCGCGAACAGCTCGCCGATTCGGCCGCCGCCATGCAGGCGCCGGTGGTGAACCTCGTCGACGCGCGCGGCGACCAGGTCGTGAACACGTTCTGGCTCAAGAACATGGTCCTCGTGCGCGCCACGCCGGCCACCCTTGACTCCGTCGCCGCGCTGCCGCTGGTCGACCACGTGATCCCGAACTTCACCCTCACGACTCCGACGGAGCCGCCGGTCAAGAAGGTCGCCGCGCGCCAAGCCGGCGAAACCGCGACGTGGGGCGTGCAGAAGATCGGTGCCGACCGCGTGCAGCGGGAGCGCGGGCTGACCGGCAAGGGCGTGCGCGTCGCGATCCTCGACACCGGCATCGACGCCGAGCACCCCGACCTCGCGGGCAAGCTCGTGACCGACGACCCGGCCGATCCCGAACACCCCGGCGGCTGGCTCGAATTCGGCGAGGACGGCAAGCCCGTGCACTCCACACCGCACGACAGCGCCTACCACGGCACCCACGTCGCCGGCACGATCGCCGGGGGCGACGCGTCCGGCACGCAGATCGGCGTCGCGCCCGGCGCGGACCTGATGGCCGGCCTCGTGATCCCGGGCGGGTCCGGCACGCTCGCGCAGGTCATCGCCGGTATGCAGTGGGCGATCGCGCCGTACGACGCCGACGGCAAGCCCGCCGGGAAGCCGGCCGACGTCGTCAGCATGTCGCTGGGTGAGGAGGGCTATTCCGACGAGATGGTCGAGCCCGCGCGCAACATCTCCCTCGCCGGCGCGTTTCCGGCCTTCGCCATCGGCAACGACTGCGGGCCCGGCGGTTCGGCCAGCCCGGGCAACATCTACGAGTCCGTGGGCGTCGGCGCGACCGACGCCGACGACGACGTGCCCGACTTCTCCTGCGGCGGCGTCGTCCACAAGACCGACTGGCAGAACGCCCCGGAGTCCTGGCCGTCGAGCTACGTCGTCCCCGACCTGTCCGCGCCCGGTCTCGACGTCACGTCGGCCGTGCCCGGCGGCGAGTACGGCAGCCTGAGCGGCACGTCGATGGCCACGCCGCACGTCTCGGGCACGGTCGCCCTGATGCGGCAGGCGAACCCGGGCCTGAGCGTCGACGACACGCTCGACATCCTCAAGGGCACCGCGTTCTCCGACGACCGCTACGGCGCGCTCCCCAACACCCGCTACGGCGCGGGCCGGATCGACGCGTACGCGGCCGTCGCCGAAGCGTCGCTCTCCAGCGGCGTCAGCGGCACGGTCACGGCCGACCGGACGCGGGATCCCCTGTCCGGCACCACGATCACCGTCACGTCGACCGGCCGCAAGGCCACGACCGACGCCGCCGGGCACTTCACGCTGCGCCTGCCCGCGGGCCGCTACGACCTCGCGCTGGCCCGCTTCGGCTACCGCGACCAGCACGTGACCGCCACCGTCGTCGACGGCACGATCGCCGACCTGGAGATCACGCTCCAGCCGACCCCGCGCGGCACGATCACGGGCCGCGTGACCTACGGTCCGACGCGCTCGGCCGTACCCGGCGCCACCGTCCGCGTGCTCGGAGTCCCGGACGAGCTCACCGCCGTGGCCGACCGCACCGGCCGCTACACCGTGCGGGACGTCCCCGAGGGCACGTACCAGGTGTCCGCGTCCGCGCCCGGCATCTCCGCCACCGACCCCCGGCAGGTCGTCGTCACGGGCAAGAAGTCCCCCGGCAGCACGGACTTCGCGTTGCCCCGCCCGGCCGCGACCCAGCGCGTCTCGTTGTCCGGCAGCGGGCAGGAAGTCCACGCGGACGCGTTCTGGCCCGCGCTCAGCGGCGACGGCGGGGTGATCGCGTTCGGTGACTTGGCGCCGGACCTCGTGCCCGGCGACACCAACGAGGACGTCGACGTCTTCGCGCGCGACGCCCGCACCGGGATCGTCGAGCGGATGTCGGTCGCCTCCGACGGGACGGGCGCGAACGCGTGGGCGATCAGCCCGACCGTCAGTCCCGACGGCCGCTACGTCGGTTTCCTCAGCGGGGCGACGAACCTCGTGCCGGATGACACCAACGGCGTGCCCGACGCGTTCGTGCACGACCGCAAGACGGGTAAGACCGAGCGGGTCTCCGTCGGCACGGGCGGGGTGCAGGCGGACCAGTCGTCGAGCCAGCCGATCGTGACCGCGGACGACCGCTACGCCGTGTTCCTGAGCACCGCCGCCAATCTGGTGCCCGGGGACACCAACGGCCGCCAGGACGTGTTCCTGCGCGACCGCGTCAGCGGCCGCACCGAACTGGTGTCGGCCGGAGCGGACGGTGCGCCGGCGAACGGCGATTCGCTCGAGCCGAGCATCAGCGCCGACGGCCGGTTCGTGGCGTTCGAGAGCGGCGCCGAGAACCTCGTGCCGGGGACCGCGAACACCCACCGCGATGTCTTCGTGCGCGACCGGAGCGCCGGGACGACCGAGATGATCCCGGCGCCCGCCGGCGCCGAGGCCACGCAGCCGTCGATCAGTGCCGACGGCCGCAAGGTCGCCTACGCGATCAGCGGCACCGATGAGGGTTTCCAGGTGTACGTCTACGACCGGCAGACGCACACCAACACCCTCGTGACGCGGGCGCTGGGCGCGGCCGGCGGCGCGAACGCGTACTCCGCCAGCCCGCGGATCAGCGCGAACGGCGCGTTCGTGGCGTTTTTCAGCTTCGCCACCAACCTCGTCGCCGGCGACGACGCCTTCTCCGACGTCTACGTACGCGACCTGCGCGCCGAGACGACCGAGAAGGTCTCCGGCGGCCCGCACGGCGAGCTGGGCGACGCGTACAGCGACTTCCCGTCGATCAGCGCCGACGGCAAGTACGTCGCCTTCGAAAGCGAAGCGACGAACCTCGTCGCCGGGGACACGAACGGCTACTCCGACGTGTTCGTCCACGACCGCACGCCGGGCCCCGAACCGCGCTTCGCCGTGTCGGACCTCGCGGCCGACACCCACGGCCACGCGCGGATCACCGCGGCGGTGAAGAACGTCGGCGAACGCTCCGGCTCGTACACGGGCGTGCTGTGGCTCGACGGCGCGGTCGCCGGCGAGCAGACGGTGTCGCTCGGCACCGACCGGACGGCGCAGCTGTCGTTCGACCTGCGAAATCTGGCGCGCGGACCGCACACCGCCCGCCTCGGCGGTCTCACGGTGTCGTTCACCGCGGGCCGCTAACACCGGGCCGGGAGGGCGGCGCGGCCCTCCCGGTCCGGCTTCGCACGACTCTGGACTTGCGGGTCCATTTTTGGCCGAGCACGGTGGGGGTCATGACTTTCGACCAGTACTACCTGCTCGGCCGCTCCGGGCTCCGCGTCAGCCGGCTCGCGCTCGGGACCATGAACTTCGGCACGGCGGGTTTCCACGCCCCCTACGGCAAGACCACCGACGAAGCCCGGCCGATCTTCCGGCGCTACGTCGAGGCCGGCGGCAACTTCCTCGACACCGCCGACTTCTACACGGCCGGCCACAGCGAAGAACTGCTCGGCCAGTTCATGGCCGAGGCGGGCAACCGCGACCGGATGGTCGTGACCACCAAGTTCACCAACAGCGTCGACCCCGGCGACCCGAACGCGGGCGGCAACGGGCGCAAGCACCTGATCCGCGCGCTGGAGGCCTCGTTGCGGCGCCTGCGCACGGACTACGTCGACCTGTTCCTGCTGCACACCTGGGACCGCATCACCCCGGTCGAGGAGGTCCTGCGCACGTTCGACGACCTCGTGACCGCCGGGAAGATCCGCTACGCGGGCCTGTCCGACGTGCCCGCCTGGTACGCCTCGCACGCGCAGACCCTCGCGGACGCGAATTCGCTGACCCCGATGGTCAGCCTCCAGCTGCCGTATTCCCTCATCGAGCGCGGCATCGAGACCGAGCACGTGCCCGCGGCACAGCAGCTCGGCCTCGGCGTCACCGCGTGGAGTCCGCTCGGCGGCGGGTTCCTGAGCGGCAAGTACCGCAACTCTGGCGACACGGTCACCGGCCAGGGCCGCCTGGCCGAGGACGGCGACGCGTGGACGCAACAGCAGTGGCAGCTGCTCAAGACCCTCGAGACGGCGGCCGGCCGGCTGGGCGTGCCGATGGCGCGGGTCGCGATCAACTGGGTCGCCACGCAGCCCGGCATCGCGTCGGCGATCGTCGGCGCCAGCAGCGCCGAGCAGCTCGGCTCGACACTGGCGGCGCTCGACTTCGAGCTGCCCGCCGAGATTCGCGCCGAACTCGACCGCGTGAGCGCGACGCCGCCGGTCGGCGTGTACCGCATGTTCACGCCGGAGTACCAGTCCTGGCTGGTCAGCACCGGCGCGAAGGTGGGCGACAAGCCCGCGGGCTACGCGCCGGCCGTGCGCAACTGGCCGGACGGGCAGTGATCAGTCCTTTTCGTACACCACCCGACCGTCCACAACGGTCAGCTCGACGCCGATGTCCTTGATGGCACCGGGATCCACCGACAGCGGGTCGGCGTCGAGCACGACGACGTCGGCCAGCTTGCCGCGGTCGATCGTGCCGAGGGTGCGCTCGGCGAACTGCGTCGTGGCGCTGCCGAGCGTGTAGAGGTGCAGGGCCTCGCGTGCGGTGATCGCGTGCTCGGGGCCGAGGACGTCGCCCTTGAGCGTCTCGCGCGTGACCATCCAGCCCAGCGACCACAGCGGGTTCGGCGGCACCACGGGCGCGTCGGTGCCGCCGCCCGCGACGAGGCCGGCGTCGAGGATCTCGCGGATCGGGATCGCCCGCGCCCCGCGTTCCTCGCCCCACCACTTGACCTGGTTGGCGCCGAGCAGCACGGGGTGGTCCTGCACGCTCGCGAGCAGCCCCATCTTGCGCATGCGCGCCATGTTCTGGCTGCTGGGCAGGAACAGGTGCATCAGCACCCAGCGCAGCCGCGCGAGCGGGGTTTGGCGGTGCACGGTGTCCATGACCCCGACGATGAAGTCCATCGCGGCGTCGCCGACGACGTGCGTCTGCACCTGGAACCCGTGCTGCGCGGCGCGGCGGTACATCTCGGTCAGCTCGTCGGCGCCGCCGGGCGGCAGCAGCTGCACGCCGTGGTAGTCCGCGCTGGTCTGTTCGCCGGGCACGAGCTGGTACGGATCGCGCAGGAACCCGCCTTCGACACCGCCGTCGGACAGGTACTTCAGGCCGTCGAACCGCAGCATGTCGTCGCCGGTGCGCGGCTTGAACGCCGCGACGGCCGCGTCCACGTCCGCGAGCGCGGCGATCCGCCACAGCAGGTGCGCCCGGGTGGTCATCCGGTGGTCGTGCCAGAGGCCGGTGTAGATGTCGATCTGGTCGGGCGAGAGGCCGGGCTCCGTGACGCCGGTGATGCCGAGCGCGTTGTGCTCGGCCATCTGGTCCAGCAGCTGCTGCCGCTGCTGGTCGGCCGACGGCGGAGGCGGCAGCACGGACGTGAGCAACGCGCGTGCGCGCTCCAGCAGGACACCGGTGGGCTCGCCGTTCGCGTCGCGCACGATCACGCCGCCGGTCGGGTCCTTCGTGGCGCGCGTGATGCCCGCGAGCGCCAGCGCGGCGCTGTTGACGGTGGCGACGTGCCCGCCGCGCGGGATGTACACCGGGTTCTGGGGCGACACGGAGTCGAGCTCGGTGCGGGTCGGCAGGCGGCCCTCGGCCAGCAGGCTTTCGTGCCAGCCCGACCGCGCCTGCACCCACGCGCCGGCCGCACTGGCGGCCACCCGCTCACCGATGCGCGCGACGACATCGGTGATGCTGCGCGCCTCCAGCAGCGACACGTTCGGCCGGTCGAGCGCGGAGTTGAACTGGTGGAGGTGGCTGTCGATCAGGCCGGGCACGACCGTGCGCCCGCGCAGGTCGATCCGGCGCGTGCGCCGCCCGGCGAGCCGCAGGACCTGGCTCGATGATCCGGTCGCGAGGATCCGCCCGCCGCCGATGGCCACGGCCTGCGCGGAGTGCCCGTGCAGCGCCGCGGTCACGACGTGTCCATTGTGGAGGATGAGGTCCGCGCCGTCGTCCGGCCGCGGCGCCGCCGACGCGGCCGAGGCGCCCACCACCATCGGCGCCACCGCCAGCCCCGCCGCGGCGGCGAACAAGGTCCGCCGGGAAACCGTCGAGGGCGTGACTTCCGAACCGCACAACTGGCACATACGTCGACCTTCCGGACAAGGGGACCGTCATATATCGCGTACTTATGTCGGCGGTGACCGTATCAACAGATGCGCAGGCGTTCCTAGATCTTGGCAACTCGGGTTCCATCTGCTAAGCAGCGCTAAATATCCACCGGAAGTCCGGGCTGGTCATGCGCGAGGTTCGCGCACGACCAGCTCCACAATGGACACACCGGCCCTGACCAGCGGGTCTTCCCGGGCACCGGTCGGGAACTCGGCGAAGAACCCGAACTGCGTGCCGGTGCGCTCGGCGACCTGGCGGACGGTCTGCAGCACCGGGTGCGAACCGTCGCCGCTGGTGCGACGGGTCAGGTCCACCTTGATCCGCGCGGTGCCCGCGTCGTGAAAGACGAACCGCGCCACAGCCGCATGGCGCCACCGTGAGCTCAGCCCGGACCCGGTAGCGGTCCAGCTCGACAGCGTAGTAACCGACGCCAGTGCCCGACGCGCTGCGCCGGGTGAGGATCGGGGCGGTTGATTTTCTCCTCCTCGCCGCACAGCCGGCTCGGCGGTTATGACAGGTCCGTCAGGGCTCGTGGCCCCGGGGAGGGAACCGGCCGTGAACTACCTGAAGAACTTCATCCCGTGGATCGGCTTCGCCATCGTCTCGACGCAGGCCGATTGGCGCTGGTCGAGCGTGCTCGGCCTGGTGCTGGCCGGTGGTCTCCTGCTGCTGGAGCGCCGCGGGGCAAGGCGTGGGACGCGTTGATCATCGAACTGAGCGCGGTGGTGTTCTTCGCACTCCTGTCCGGCTACGCCTTCGCCGACCCGGCCTCACCGCTGCGCGACTACGTCGGCGCCCTGACCGACGCCTGGCCCGCGCTCACCGCGTGGGGCTCACCGGTGGTCCGCCACCCCTTCACCCTCGGCATCGCCCGCACCGTGCCCCCGCAGCAGGTGTGGCACCATCCCCGCTTTCGCCGGGTCAACGTGGTCATCACCGTGGTCTGGGCCGCGAGCTTCACCGTCTCCGCCGCGGCCGGCGCGTTCCTGCTGCGCCCCGCACGCCACGGTCGCGCTGGGCGTGATCAAGGTCCTCGCGTTCGTCGTGCCGGTCACGTTCACGATCCACTACAGCGAGCGGAGCCGGGCGCGGGCGCGGCAGGCCGACGAAGACGCGACCTGACGCGCCCGCCTTCCGCCGCGCGGCCTGGATGAACGACTCGGGCGCTTGCGCGACGCCCGGAAGCCGGCAGTCTGTTCGGATTTTGCCGGTGTTCATCCTCGAATGAGGACCTTTCCCGACCTCGATGCCTCGTACCGTCGGTGTGATCCGAACGAAAGGACCCTTTGTGAACTTCGCTTCCGTCCGCCTGATCACCGACGACGTCGAACGCCTCGTCACCTTCTACGAACTCGTCACCGCAACGCCCGCGACCCGGAGCACCCCCGACTTCGCCGAGGTGCGCTTCCCCTCGGCCACGCTCGCCATCGGCAGCACCCGCACGGTCGCCCGCTTCGCCCCCGGCTCGGCCGGCCCGGCGGCCAACCGCTCCGCGATCCTCGAATTCCTCGTGGCCGATGTGGACGCACGTCACGAGTTTCTGCGCGCCCACCTCACCGACGTGGTCACCCCACCCACCACCATGCCGTGGGGCAATCGCGCCTTCCTGTTCCGCGATCCGGACGGCAACCTGGTCAACCTGTTCACGCCGGTGACCGAGGAAGCGGTCGCGAAGTTCGCCGCCGTGCCCCGTTGAGGCGGACGATCGTCAGGACGTGGCGTCCTTCTTGCGTTCGCGGCGGCCTGCGCCCCGCACCCGGGGCTGGAGCGGCAGCCTGGCCCTGGTCCACGATGGATGGTCTTTCGAGTGCACGCGAGGTCGTCCGGCCCAGCCCACCTGCGGCGAAGAGCCGGCTCATCCCGGCAGCGGGGTGTCCCCGTGGATGATCAGCACCGGGCACTTCGCGTGCGCCGCGCAGACCGCGCTGACCGAACCCAGCAGCAGACCCGCGAAGCCCCCGCGGCCGCGGCTGCCGACGACGAGCATGCGGGCCTCCGCGCTCTCCTCGAGCAGGGACTTGGCTGCACCGCCCTCGACGACGCGTTCCTCGACGGCCACCGACGAGGTCTCGCCGAGCACTTTGCGCACGGTCTTCGCCAGGATCTGGCGGGTGTCGGCCTCCGGGTCCCAGCCGTCCGGCCCCAGCACCGCGACGCCGCCGCCCGGGAGCACCGGCGACCAGCTCATGACGGCCCGCAACTCGGAACCCGTCTGGCGGGCCATGAACTCGGCCCAGCGCAGCGCGTGCTCGGACGCCTCGGACCCGTCGACGCCGACGACGATGTACGGGGTGGCAGGTGCAGACATGGAACGTCCTTTCGGGAGGGTCACGTGCGGCGGGCGGCCGCGACCACGGCGATCGTCACCGTGCCGCAGGTGCTCGCCGTGAGCACAAAACCTCAGTACCCGATCAGACTGCCAGCCGGAGCGCTCGCGAGAACGGTGACAATGATCGCAACCCCCCAACGCACTGCCCGCCTGGCGTGCCACGTCGCCCGCTACTGGCGCGCGCGAGCTGCGGTTCACGCGTGTCCATGCGGGCGCCCGCGAACGTCAGCGGCACGCGCGCGAGTGAGCTGGGAAAATGCGACGGGCTCAGGGAAGCGGCGCGTGACCGAATGGGCCGGTGGTGTCGCCCAGTTTGCCGGTCCCCCGCAGGCCGGCCGTGTCGTCGGCGCTTCCCCGACCGCAGGAATCCGTCACAGACCGCCGCGACGGTGGCGATTCACCCGGCGCGCCGCCGTTCCTCTCGTTCGCGCGCCAGCTCCTCGACCGCGCTCGGCAGGGTCGTCTCGAAGTCGATCAGCTTCGCCCACGTCGGGGTCACCACAATGCGGACCATGCCGTCGTAGAGCGAGCGGACCTCCTTCTCCCACTCGACGCGCTGTTCGGCCGTCATCCCGTACGAGCCGTTCATCTGCAGGTACTCCTCCGGGATGCCGTCGACGACGTCGAGTTCGGCACGGCCGCGGATGAGCAGGATCTTCGGTGGGTGGATCTCGGTGTCGATCGTCAGCGCGACCATCGGGTTCGCCCGCAGCGACGGGAGCTTCGGCGCGTTCTTCGACGTGCACATCACGATCTGCGCGCCGGTCCAGGTGAACCCGATCGGCACGTTGCGCGGCGTCCCGTCCTTCGCGACGTAGGCCAGCCGCGTCAGGTCGCGGGCCAGCAGCTCCCGGCTGTACGGGCGGTTCAGGACCTCGGTGACCTCGTTCGCCTGCATGGTGCTCCTCGTTTCGTCTCGGGCGGCCGGTGGTCCGGCCGCTGTCGTGCCCCGGGGACGGAGCCGGCCGGGTGTTCTCGACAAGCAACCTTTGTGACTCAGGTCATAGCCGCACGGATCACCTGCTGCGGAGGAAGACGGCGGGGCCGACCAGGGCGGACAGTGGTTGGCCCCGCGAATCACCCGAGGAAGGCGCGCCGTGACCGGTACCCGCCCGACCCGCCGTTACCGCATCGGCGTGCTGGCCGCCCTGCTCCTCGCCACCGCCTGCACCGCGGACCCGACCACGGCGTTCCCACCCGAGACGGCCACGCAGGCACCGCTCCCGCCGGGCACCGGCAGCCTGGCCGACGTGCCGGACGTGTCCGCGCGGTTGCTGCCGAGTGTCGTCAAGGTCCTCGCCGGAAGCGGCAACGGCAGCGGCGTCGTCTACACCGCCGACGGGCTGATCCTCACCAACGAGCACGTCGTCCACGGCGCGTCGGCCGTGCAGATCGCGTTCGCCGACGGCCGGCGCGACCCCGGCACCGTCAAGGCGGTCGACGTCGACACCGACCTCGCCCTGGTGCAGGTCGGCCGCCGTGGCCTGCCCGCGGCACGGTTGCAGCCGCAGCTGCCGGTGATCGGCGAGCTCGCCATCGTGATCGGCAGCCCGCTGGGCTTCGAGAACAGCGTCACGGCCGGTGTGGTGTCGGGGCTGCACCGCGAGATTCCGGGCAGCGCCACCGAAACCCACGCCCTGGTCGACCTGATCCAGACCGACGCGGCCATCAGCCCGGGCAACAGCGGCGGCGCCGTGGTCGACGCGCAGGGCGAGGTGGTCGGCATCAGCGAGGCCTACATCCCGCCCCAGGCCGGCGCCGTCTCCATCGGGTTCGCGATCCCCGCCGCGACCGCCACGGACGTCGCCGAGCAGCTGCGCACGACCGGCCACGCCCGCCACGCCTTCGCGGGCCTCGAACCGGCCCAGATCACGTCCCAGATCGCCACCCAGCTGCACCTCCCGAGCACCGACGGCGTCATCATCACCGCCACCGTCCCCGCCGGCCCGGCCGCCACCGCCGGCCTGCAGCCCGGCGACATCCTCCTCGCTGTCGACGGCCGCCCGACGCGCCGCCCGGAGGACTTCGTAGGCGAACTCCGCCGCCGCTCCCCCGGCGACGTGATCACCGTGACGGTGCGCAGCCCGGACAGCCGGGAACGGACGGCCCAGCTGACGCTCACCGACCGGCCGGCCGCGAGCGGGTGACGCCTTCGCCGGCGGCTGCTCACCGAGTTCGGCACCCGATGGTCTTCGCAGCACGGAAACCGTTGCCGTGCCACCCCCTGGCTACGGAACCGGCCAGGCCGGCATGAAACCGATAGCGTTCACGCTGCGCCGGATTGCCGCTTGCGGGCCGAACTCGATCGCCTTCCGCACCACCACGATGTTCTCGCGTCCACCCCGGCACACACCGAGCCGGTCGATCCGACAAAGCCGACCGGCCGCCGCTCGACGGATCCGGTCTTCGATCGTCCTCGGCGGCACGGAAACCGTTGCCGTGCTTCAGTCCGCCGACTGCGCCCAGCCGGCGCACAGCGGGCAGGTCACGCGCCTTCGGCGGCTTGCCGAGCCCCGTGGTCGATGTTGTTCCGCAGCACGGAGATGTTGTCGTGCTCCGGTCCGAAGACGCGGAGCCAGTCGGCAAGCAGCGTGCGGTAGAGGTCGCGCGCCGTGGCGCTGCGGCCGGCGCGGCCGGTCCAGCCGGCGTGCGGGGCCGAGGCCGGGGGTCCGTTCGTCGATCAGTGCCGCCAGGACGGCTCGGGCCCCGGCGGCGCCACCGCTTCGGCCGGTCCACGTCCCCAGCCCGGCGTGGGCGCGGAGGGTGGTCGGGTGTTCCGGACCGAGCACGCGTGTGGTGTGGGACAGCAGTGCGGCGCAGGCGTCGCGCGCGCCGGCGGGGTCGCCGGCTTCGCCCCGCCAGTGGGCGGGCACGAAGCGCGTGCACAGGGTGTCGGGGTGGTCGCGGCCGAGCACTCGCTGCCGATCGGCCAGGACGGCGGTCAGCAGGTCGCCGGCTTGAGCGGGCCGGCCCAGCGCGCCGTGGTACGAGGCGAGGTTGTGGCGCAGCAGCAACGTGCTCGGGTCGTCGGCGCCGAGCAGCCGGAGCTGGTCGGACAGCAGGGCCTCGCCCAGCGTGAGTGCGGCGGCGTGGTCGCCCGCTTCCCCGGCGGTGTAGACGAGTTCCGGCCGGGGTGTCGGGGTGCTCGGGCCCGAAGCGGCGTTCCTGGTCCACGAGCAGATCCACGCACAGCTCGCGCGTGATCGCCCTCCCGGCCGGTCCAGTGGGCGAGGTCGGCGCGGGTGACCAGGGTGTCCTCGTCGGCAGGCCCCAGGACTGCGAGCTGGTCGGCGCGCACCAGCGCGCACAGCTCGCGCGCCTCGGTCGCGTGCCCGGATTCTCCCGTCAGCCGCGCGAGCTGGTTCCGCAGATCAGGATGTACCGGTGCGTCGGGCCGAGCGCGCGCGTCTGGTCGACGAGCAGCTCGGCGAACAGTTCCCGGGCCCCGGCGAGGTTTCCGGCCGCGCCGGTCGAAGTGGCGAGGTTGCTGCGGGCTCCGAGCGTCTCGGGGTGGTTCGGACCCAGCACCAGGCTGCGTTCGGCCGCGACGGCCGCCGCCTTCTCTGCCGCGCCCGCGGCGTTTCCGGACTGCGCAGTCCAGCCGGCCAGCTGCATCCGCTCGGCGAGCTCGTGCTCCTCATCAGCCACTCCGCCACCTCCACCGGCGCCATCCTCCCGCCGACGGCGACCAGGGCTGCGTGCGCCCCGGGAGAGGGGCCACGCCGCGGTCCCGGCACGGCCTCGGGTCACCTCCCCACGAGCACCCCGGCGAGGAACTCCGCCAGGCGATCGAACGCGTCCAGCGCCACCACGTCCGCCACGTACTGATCCGGCCGCACCACCACGACGCAACCCTGCTCGCGGTCGACCCCGCGCAGGTCGAAGATGTCCGCCGCCGGAGCCGGGCAGAACGTCTTCTCGTAGTCCACCAAGCCGAACGGGCCCTTGCGCGGCACCAGAACCGGGGGCAGATCCGCCACCGTCAGCTCCCGGTGCCCCTGCTGGAGCACAGCCCGGACATCGAGCACCGAATCCGGGTCACCATCCACCGGCGTGAAGCGGTCGAGCAGGGACGGCAGGAACTCCCCCAGCGCGCGAAGCCGTGAATCGGCGGCAGTGGGATGCGCCGGATCGGCGAAGGCGTAGAGGCGCCAGGCACCGTCCGCGCGGGCGGCGTGGCCCAGGTGCATCGGCTTGGCGTCGGCGAGCCGGATCACCGGCGCCGAGTGGAACCGCATCCCCACCGGGAACCCGGTGGCAAGCCCCTGCTGCTCGGGCGAAGCGGTGAGCGCCGAAGCTCCATAGTGGACGGCCACCCCCGCCGTGAACCGGCCTTGTTCGCGGAAGTAGTGCTGGAAGCGCGCGGAATCCTCGTCGTGGCCGCTGAACAAGGTGGTGAACTCGCGGTCGAACTCGATCAGCCGGCGGGCGAGGGCCTGGCGTTCGTCGGAGTAGGTGCGGAGGATCTCCGGGCGGGACGTGCCGCGCAGCACCGTGCCGAGCTTCCAGCCCAGGTTCCACGCGTCGGCCATCGAGACGTTCATGCCCTGGCCCGCCTTGGCGCTGTGGGTGTGGCAGGCGTCGCCCGCGATGAAGACGCGCGGTGAAACCGGGTTGTCGTCGAAGCGGTCGCACAGGCGCTGGCCGATTTCGTACACCGTCCACCAGCCGACGTGCTTCACGTCGAGCGTGTACGGGTGCAGGATCCGGTTGGCGACGGCCTCGAGCTTCTCCGCCGTGACGGTGCGCGAGCGCAGCATTTCCCCGTCGCGGTCGTTGTCGAGTTCGATGTAGAGGCGCACCAGGTACCCGCCTTCGCGGGGGATGATCAGGATGCTGCCGTGGTCGGAGTGGATGGCCGCCTTCAGCCGGATGTCGGGGAAGTCCGTCACCGCCAGCACGTCGAGCACGCCCCACGACTTGTCGGCCGCCTCCCCGCGCAGTTCCAGCCCGATGGCCTGCCGGGTGGCGCTGCGCGAGCCGTCGCAGCCGACGACGTAGCGCGCGCGGATCGTCGAGGTCTCCCCCGTCGGCTCGAACCCCTCGACGTGCTGCAGAGTGACCGTGACCGGGTGCTCCGCGGCCGGGTCGGGGTCCACTTTGAGGTCGGTCAGGTGCAGGCCGTAGAACGGTTCCGTGCGCGCGGCCGAACGGCTCAGGTACTCGCGCAGGTAGCTCAGCATCCGGGCCTGGTTCACGATCACGTGGGGCATCTCGGACAGGCCCTCTTCGACGTCGTCGATGCGCCCGGTCCGTTCGATGCCGTCGGTACCGGGCCGCCAGAAGGTGACCTCGTTGACCCGGTACCCCTCGTGGACCAGCCGGTCGGCGAGCCCGAAGGCTTCGAACATCTCCACGGTGCGGCAGGCGACGCCGTCGGCCTGCCCGACTTCCAGCGGCCCGTCGCGGCGGTCGACGACCACCGTGCGCAGCTGCGGGAACTGCGCGAGCTGAGCGGCGAGCACCAGGCCTGCCGGGCCGGACCCGACGACGAGCACGTCGGCCGTCTCCGGCAGGCCGGCCGGACGTTCGGCCACGGACGGGTGCGGCTGCTGCACGAACGGGTCACCGGGGCGGTAGCCGTCGAGGTAGAACTGCACGGTGCGGGCTCCTCTCCGCGTGGGAACAACCCCATCTTCGGCCCCGTGGCCCCACCAACACAGCAAGTTCTGTTCTCCAGAACGGCATTCAGCCGTGAAACACTGGGAACTGGTGGAAACAAAGCTAGAATGCTGCCGTCAGGGCGAAGAGGAGATTCCGCCCTGAAGAACTCACCGAGCTACTCCGTGACGAGCGTCGACCACGCGCTGCAGCTGGCCGTGATCCTCCAGGTGGAGGGTCCTCTGCGCGTCAGCGACGCGGCGGAGCGCCTCGGCGTGGCGCGGTCGACGGCGCACCGGCTCCTGTCGATGCTCGTCTACCGCGACTTCGCCGTGCAGGACGAGAACCGGTGCTACGCCGCGGGCCCGGTGCTGGCGCTGGCCGCCCGGTCGCATTCGCGCGTGTCCCTGCTGCGGCAGGTGGCGATGCCGTTCGTCGAGTCGCTGGCCACGCGCCTGGACGAGAGCGCGAACCTGATGGTGCTCTTCGGCGACCACATGCGCTTCATCGGCACGGTGGAGGGCAAACGGGTGCTGCGCGTCGGCAGCCGGGAGGGTTCGGTGTTCCCGGCGCACCTCGTGTCCGGCGGGAAGGCGATCCCGGCCGAGCTGCCCGCCGAAGAACTCGAGGCGATCTACGCGCCGCAGGCGTGGGCCGGGCGCGAGCAGGAACGGCCGTCGCTCAAGACGCTCCGGGAGGAACTGCAAGGGATCCCGGCCGCGGGCTTCGCGCTGAACGTCGAAGCCACCGAGGCGGGCGTGACGGCGGTGGGCCGCGTCGTCCACACGGACGACGACGACCTCCGCGCCGCCGTCAGCGTCTCGATGCCGTCGACCCGCTTCTCCACCGAGGTGCTCGGTTCGGTCGTGCGCGGGCTGACCATGACCACGGCCGGGATCGAGCGGGCGTTCGCGCGGAAGGTCGCCGCGGAGAACGCCACGCTCTGAACCGGGCCGGCTCGGCCGGAAAAACTCTGTGTGTGGCAGCTGGGATGCTGCCGATCGTGTCGCGGGTTGAGTTGCTGTCGGCTGCGCAAGGGCGTAGCTCCGGGACTGCTGCCGGTTCGTACTGGTGAGCGTCGACGGTGTCGGTGGATTCCACGATCGCGCGGGCGCATCACCACGCGACCACACCGCAGTCGTCTGCGTGCTCGCGCCATTGTCGCGGTGATTCCCGAACCTGCCGATCAGACCGGGCACCGCGAACACCGGGGTTCCGTAGCGGTCGGCCATCCGCGTTGGACGCGATCGACGACCGAGGTCGCAACGCCGTCGAACGCCGCTTCGACCTGCGCAAGCACTGGCGTGGCCTTGCCGCCCCGCCACGGGCGATCGTCTACCGCTCCACCGTGCTCCTCCACGCCCCGATCACCGGGAAAGCATGGCCAGACATGCCTCAGCTCGGCCGGACGAGGATCCGCCCGCGCACCGAACCGGACTCCAGCGCCGCGTGCGCCTTGGCCGCGTCGGTGAGGGGGTACGTCGCGCGGACGCGCACGCGCAGCCGGCCCGACGCGAGACCGGAGTTGATGACCGTCGCGGCGGCCGCGAGGTCGGAGACGGACGCGTTGCTGATCGCGAAGCCGCGCAGGCTCAGGTCGCGCACGTACAGCGCGCCGACCGGCAGAACCGGCGCGGCTCCGAGCCCGGCCATCAGGACGACCCGGCCACCCTGGCGCAGCAGCGGCAGGGTGCGCTCGAAGTCGTGGTGGCCGCTGTTGTCCCACCAGACGTCGAACCCGCCGGGTGCGCCCGCCCGCAGCTGCTCGTCGAAGTCCGCGGCGTCGTAGGGGATCACCGCGGCAGCGCCGGACTCGGTGCACCACTGCACGTCGCGCCGCGAAGCGGTCGCCACCACCTGGGCACCCGCCGCTGCCGCGAGCTGCACCACGGCACTCCCCACGGCACCAGCTGCGCCACCGACGAACACCGTTTCGCCGGGCGCCAGGCGCGCTTCGCGGAACAGCCCGACGTGCGCGGTCGCCGCACCGTGCAGCACAGGCGCGGCCGCCTCCGCGGCCACGCCCGCCGGCAGGGGGTAGAGCCGTTCGGCGGACACCACGGCGTACTCCGCGAACGCCCCCTGCCGCCCGCCGTGGCCCAGGCTGTTGCACCACACCCGGTCGCCGGGCGCGAGCCCAGCGACCCCGGGTCCGGCCGCGGCCACCGTGCCGACGAGGTCGCGGCCGATGACGAAGGGGAACGGCGTCGGTGTGCAGTACGCGCCGGACCGGACGAACAAGTCGACGTGGTTGACGCTGCTCAGCTCCACCCGGACCAGCACGTCGGTCGGTCCCGGAACCGGTGTCGGCAGCTGCCCGACCTCGATCCGCTCGACCCCGCCCGTGGCCCGGATGAACGCGGCCCGCATGGTCGCCGGGACCGTCACGCTTCCCGCTCCCCGGTCACCGGATCACCGAGCTTGTGCTCGGCGATCGTGGTGCGGTAGCGCTCTTCCCAAGCCTCGGTCAGCGCGCCCTGCTCGGCGCCGCCCCACGTGTAGGCGGGCGACAGGATCGGCAGCACGCGCTCGACGTCGACGACCACCACCTCGTTGGCGGGGTACCCCGGCCCGTTGACCTCGAGCAGCCACGAGTTGAGCCACTCGTACTCCGGCGCGCCTGGCGGGGCGAAACGGGTCCGGCCCTTGAAGCGGTAACCGCGGCGGCTGAAAAAGTCGATGACGTTGATCTCGATCCGCGGGTCGCGCCGCAGGTTCGCGATCGTGGTGGGCGACGCGATGTCCATGAACACGAGGTGCTCGTCGTCGTAGACGCGCACCGAGCCCTTCGGGGAGAGGTTGGGCGAACCGTCCTCGCACACGGTCGCGGCGAACGCGAGCATGGCCCGGTCGATGATGTCGCGCATGTCCTGGTCGATGATCGTCACGGCCTGTCTCCTGTCTTCCGGGTCGGTTGAAGTGCTCGTGCCGCCTCGGCGGGCTGGGCGCCGAGGTCGACGTGTCTCGTCTCCGGTCCGGACGCGGCACCCACCACGATGAGCACGCCGCTCGCGCAGAGCAAGACCAGCGGCGTGAGGTCGTAGGGCAGGAACCGCGCCGGCCCGGCCTGGTAGAACGCGTAGAACGACGGGATGATCACGGCGGTCGTGTAGCTGAGCCCGTACGCGCTGGAGCGGACGCCGACGTGGAACCGTGCCACGATGTAGGTGCTCACCACGGCATACGTCGACACGACCACCAGCACGAGCGCCGCCACGGCGACGGCCACCGGCGCCACCCCCGACAGCTGCCCGCTCGCGATGGGCAGGAACAGCAGCGGCGCCGCGACGGCCGTCAGCACGCCCTGCGCGACGAGGAACGGCTTGCGGCCGATGCGCTGGCTGAGCACACCGGCACCGACGTAGGCCGCCGCCAGCACGGCGTAGGCCACCGCGAGCACCACCGTCGACTGCACGCCGGTGAGGCCGGCGCTCGTGCGCAGGACTCCGGGCAGCACCGCGCCGACCATGTTGAACGCGAGCCAGACTCCGGACATGAGCACGAAGACCTGGAGGAAGCCGCGCAAGTTCCCGCCCCGCAGCAGCTCCGCCACGGGCGAGCGGCCGGAGCCGGGTTGGCGCTCGCGCCACGCGTCGGACTCCTGGACGTTGCGCGCGTACCAGCGCGCCCAGCCGAGCGCGAGGACGGCGCCGAGGAAGAACGGGATCCGCCAGCCCCACTGCGCGT
Source organism: Amycolatopsis sp. FDAARGOS 1241 (assembly GCF_016889705.1). NCBI lineage: Bacteria > Bacillati > Actinomycetota > Actinomycetes > Pseudonocardiales > Pseudonocardiaceae > Amycolatopsis > Amycolatopsis sp. FDAARGOS 1241. Next base: position 2,398,591 of record NZ_CP069526.1, on the reverse strand, counting down.
ACGGCGGCGACGGGCCGCCGGCCGGGATGACGAGCACCAGCGCGGTGGTCAGCAGCGCGATGGCGCAGTACGCGAGCGGGAAGCCGGTCACGATGACGGCGCCGGTGAATCCGCGGCGCGCCTTCGGGCTCTGTTCGAGCGCGAGCGGCGTCGCGGCGGTGTACTGCCCGCCGAGGAAGACGCCGTCGAGGAAGCGCAGCGCCACGAGCAGCACGACGGCGGTCACGCCGAGTGTCGCGTAGCCGGGCAGCAGCCCGATCAGCAGCGTGCACAGGCCGAAGCCGACCAGCGGGACGATCGACGTGCGCCGCCGCCCCCGCCGGTCGCTGAGGTGCCCGAAGATGAGTGCGCCCAGCGGCCGGCCCAGCAGCGTCGCGACGAAGATCGCGGCGGTGAGGATCTTCGCCGTGGCGTCCGGCAAGCCGGCCGGCGTGAAGTACGCCTGCACCGGCCCGAGCACGATGACGGGCAGGTAGACGTCGAACATGTCGATGAACAACCCGACCTGCGCGCCGACGCGTGCCTTGCGGCCCCGCCTGCGTTCCAGGCCGGTCGAAGCGACGTGCGGTGGGGACTCGGTCATTGAGGCCTTCTCCGGGGGTGTCGCGGATTCTGGACGAGGGGTGTCCAGTAAAGCCACGCGAACTCCCGCGGTCCCAGGCAATTCCTCAGGGCAGAACGGAGTGGACCGTCGCTAGGGGACGGTCAGGGAGCCGATCTGCCACCGTGCCCTCCAGCGGTGACCGGGAATACTTGCGCCTTCCGGCAACGATCAGCCGCGCCGTTGGCCGATCTCCAAGGTGTGCCGGCCGGCGCTCAGCGGCCTCGGGTCGTGGCCTGGCAGGCGAAGCGTTGCCACCGCGCCGTCGGGAACCTCGGCCTCGACGGTCCACACCGGACCGCTGCGCGGCCACGAGACGGCGACCCGGCCGCGGACCGTGGTGTGGGTGATGCGGGACCAGTGCACCCGGTCGTCGGCGAGTGGGGCGATTTCGAGGGACCGCCGGCCGGGACTGGTGGCGCGGAGGCCACCGACGGATTGCTGGATCCAGGCGGACGCGGAGCCCAGGAAGTAGTGGTTGCGCGAACGCGCGGTCTCGTCCCAGGACTCCGACAGGGTCGAGAACCCGCAGTCTCGCCAGATTCCCCAGCCCGGGCGGTCACGGTGCGTCGCCGCGGTGACGGCGAGGTCGCTGCGGCCGAGGGCGCACAGGACGGGCAGCAGGTGTTTCACCGCGACGGCGCCGCGATCGAGGTGGCCGCGCGTAGCGTTCGATGTCGAACCCGTGCCGGTCGGCCGGCGCGCGGAACCCGGGCGCGCCCAGCGCCGGCCGCTCGCCCGAAGCCACGTCGAACGCCATTTTTCGAAGTCGATCATCGACACCGTGTCGTCGTCGGCCACCAGCTGCTGCCCGACGGGTACGCGGATGAGCTGGTGCGGGTGCTCGGGGTGCCCGGGGCCGCCGTCCCGCGCACGGAGCTCGACGAGGAGCAGCCCGACTGGTCGGTGGTGCGCTCGCAGATCGCCCGGTGCGGTGTTCGAGATCGGCGATGAAGCCCGCGCCGACCTCGTCGGCGCGCTCTGCGGGCACGGCACCGAACGCCGGCGGAAGCACGTTCATCGCCTGGCGGTAACCGGCACCGGGCGACCGGTACGTGCCGCTGGGCGCGTCGAAGAAGCACCGGTGGTAGGCGCCGGCGATGGTCTCGGCGGCTTCCCGGTAGCGATCGTGCGCCGCGGAGCGGCCGAGCACCTCACAGAGGTCGGCGGTGCGCCCCGCGACCCGGTGCAGCATCATCGTCGCGGTCGGCATGGGACCTTCGGGCGCGACGCGGTGTCCCGGGGAGAGCCCATCACCCCGGCTGTGGTGGGGCCACAGGCCGTCTTCGGCCAGAGCCAGGAGCCGGTCGGTGTAGGTGCGCTCGGCGGGGGACACAGCGTTCGAGGATTTCGGGGTCGCCGTACTCCCAGTACAGGTTCCACGGGAGGAGGACCATCGCGCGCTCCAGGCCGGATCGGCGGCTCGCGGTGCCGCAGATCGTGCCGACCCATTCCGTGGCCGTCGCGGGCGTCGAGGTGGTCGTCGAGCCATCGCCCAGCGTGGCGCGGAGATCGAAGTGGTGCAGGACCGCTTCGGTGACGAGGTGCGCGTCGGCGGTCCAGCCGTTCTTCTCCTAGACCGGCGTGTCGGTCGGGATCCCGTGCAGGTTGTTGAGGACCGTCCGGGCCGTCGCTTTGTCGACCCACGCCAGGACCTCGTCGCCGCACTCGAACTCGCCCACGACGTCGACGGCGGCTTGCAACCGGACGGCGCGGACGTCCGTGACGCTGACGGGTCCGGACCTGCTGACACCAGCGAACTGGAACCCCTTGCAGCTGAACTTCGGCTCCCAGGTCAGGGCCGCGTCGTCGCCCACCACGAGGCGGTCGACCTGCGCCGCACCGGCGGCAAGGGGTTTTCGCACAGCACGGAGCCGTCCCGGTTGAAGCGCTCGCCGTACCGGACCACGACCTCCGCACCCGACTCGCCGGTCACGGTGCAGCGCAACGGCCGGCGAGCACGGTGCGGAAGTTGTCGACGATCGTGCCCTAGCCCAGCGCACGTGCGAAGACCGCCGGCAGCACCTCGGCTCGCCGGACCGGAGCCGCGCGAGCGGGGATCAGCTTGCCTCCGGGAGGCGTCACCTCCGCGGCCCGCACCCACTGCTTCCCCGTCCGCACGATCGTCTCGCCGGTGTACAGGATGTCGCCGACCATGGCGCTGTCCGCCGTTTCCCGGCTGTCGTCAGTCGCCACCACGATCCGCCGCCCCGCACCGTCCACATACTCGAGTTGCGCGATGACAACCGGTTCCCGGTGCCAGGGCGACAGCTGCCACGCCCACGGGTTGGCGCCCCGTGCGGCGTAGAAGCCGCGACCGAGTTCGGCGACCAAGGTGTTTTCGCCCCGGCGCAGCAAGTTCGTGACGTCGTAGCTGCGGTACAGAACGGTGCGGCCGTAGTCGGTCTGAGCCGGCTCCAGGACGTCCTCGGTCACGACCGTCCCGTTGAGGCTGAACTCCCCGTACCCGAGGCCGACGGCGAACAGCCGCGCTTCCCGGGCTTCGTCCACAGTGAACTTCGTGCCAATACGCGGTTCGGCGCGGGCACGGTCCCCACCCCGATCGCCCGGGTGCCCGGCTCCTCGGCGTCGTCCCGCAACGCCCGCCCTCGCGCCGGCCTCGGCGAGACGCCGTCATCGGGGGCCGCGGCGGCGGGCGCCGAGAGGGTCCGCCAGCCGAGCCGGTCGCGCTCGAGGCTGATCCGCACCAGGTACTCGCCGGGCCCGCCTCCGCACCTCGAGGAAGTGGGCGAACCGGTCCCAGCGGAACGCGCCCCGTTCCACGACTTCAGCCGCCAGCACCGTCCCTTCCGGATCGCACAGTTCGAGCCGGCCCCGAACCTCCTCGGCCGGCTCGTCGACGAGAGCGACGCTCACCGCCGTGATCACCCCGTCGACGGCGACGGTCTGGCCCAGCCAGCGGCCCGGCTCGAGCCAAGCGATGTGGTCGGACTCGACGGAGCGCACGATGCGCCGCGCCGGGTCGGTCCACCGGTCCAGCCATGAGGCCGACCAGTCCGCCGGATCGAGCAGGCCGTCTCCCACCGAGCCCACCGGCTCCACGCCGAAACCTGGTCGCCCTCGCCGGAGACCCGGAGGCGTCAACGGCTCACCGCGCGGCCGGGGCGTACCGGGCCGCCGACCGCAGGTCCCGCGTCGACGTCAGAACCGTTCCCGAGTCACAGACCAGCTCACCCTCGTCATCCACCACCTGGACCTGCGCCTGCCGCTGCCTCTGCGCGTGCCGGCTGAGCACCGGGCTGGGCCCGACGCCGATCGGATCGCGCCGTCCGTCGACGAGCAAGTCCGCCGGCGGGACGGGCGTCACGGCAATTCCCCGGCCGGGAGTGCGGCCAGGGCCTTTTCGATGGCGTCGACGACGTCGAGCGGGGTGTGGCTGAGCGGGTCGCGCAGCGAACGGCCCGGTGTCCACCGAGTGGCCCGGCGGAACGCGACCGCTCGTTCGGGGTCGATCCCGCTGATCGCCGCCAGCACGGCTTGGTAGGCCTCGGGATCGTCGACGATGGTCGCCAGATCGCTGTCGAGCCCGAGTTCGGAGCGGGTGCGCCGCGGGCGCGGGTGCCGCTCGGTCCACGTGTGGGTGCCACTGCCGACCTCGTGTTCCGCTCCCGACGGCAACCGGACGAGCGCGCGGGTGTTGGCCGGCACCTCGACGTCGAACCGCACCACCCCGCCCTCACGCCGCCAACCCGACGACGCCCGCCCGTACGGCGTTTCGTGCCAGGCCGACGCGTCGTCCAGCACGTCGATCACCGTCGGCGCGATGCGGAGGCGGCGATACCCGGCTTCCCCTGGTGCCAGGCCCGCGACGATGCGGTGCAGCCAGTCGGCGACCGCGCCGAGTGCGTAGTGGTTGAACGACGTCATCTGGCCGGGGTTGATCGAGCCGTCCTCCAGCATCGAATCCCACCGCTCCCAGATGGTGGTGGCGCCCATCGTCACCGGGTACAGCCACGACGGGCACTCGGTCTGCGCGAGCAGGCGCGCCGCAGCGTCCGCGTGCCCGGTCGAGGTCAACGCGTCGCAGATGATCGGGGTGCCGACGAAGCCGGTGGCGATGTGGTAGCCGAACGACCTCACGAGGTGCCGCAGCCGCTCCCCCATGGCGGACTTGCTCTCCCCGTCGGCGAGGCCGAAGACGATGGCGAGGGCGTAGGCGGTGGGCGCGTCCGACATCATGCGGCCCGTAGCGGTGACGTACGTGCTGCGGAACGCCTCACCGATGCCCGCCGCGAGGTCTCCGTAGTGGCGGGCCTCGTCGTCTCGGCCGAGTGCCGCGGCGGCTTTCGCGGTCAGGTCGGCGGATCGGTAGTAATAGGCGGTGGCGACCAGCCCGGGGTCGGTTTTGGCGCGCCCCGGCTGATCGGGTGGCGCGTCCGGGTCGAGCCAGTCACCGAACTGGACGCCGCTTTCCCACAGGGGGCTGCCGCCGGTGCGGACCGTGACCGTGTCCACCCACGCCTTCATGGCCTCGTACGCGACGGCCAGCGCGTCCCGATCGCCGAAGCGTTCATTGAGGACAGTCGGCACGACCGTGATCGCATCACCCCACGCCGCGACGGGTTCGAGCTGCCCCGGCACTTGCGGGATCACCGCGGGGACGACCATCGGGACGACACCGTTCGCGGCTTTCTGCTCCAGGAAAACATCCTCCAGCCAGGACCGGAGAAAGGCATCGCAGTCGTAGAGGAACGCCGCGGTGGGCGCGAAGACCTGGATGTCACCCGTCCAGCCAAGCCGCTCGTCGCGCTGGGGGCAGTCGGTCGGGATCGACAGGAAGTTCCCGCGCATCCCCCAGACCACGTTCTCGTGGAAGCGCTCCACCAACGGGTGTGACGTCGAGAAGCCACCCGTGCGGGACAAGTCGGTGTGGACGACAGCGGCCGTGACCGCCGACGGCGAGAACGCGCCGGGCCAGTTCTGGATCTCGACGTACCGGAACCCGTGGAAGGTCCACCGCGGCTCCCACGTCTCCTCACCGTCGCCGCGAAGCGTGTAGTGGTCCGTGGCAGCCGCGTTGCGCAGCGGCCGGGTCCCGAGTTCGCCGTGTTCGAGCACCTCGGCGTGGCGCAAGGTGATGGTGTGCCCGCGGGGACCGGTCACGGTGAGCCTGACCCAGCCCACGAGGTTCTGGCCGAAGTCGAGTACCGTGCGGCCGGCCGGGGTGGTGATGACCTTCACGACCTCCCGGCGCTGCACCACCCGGACCGGCTGGCTCGTCCGCGGTTCGGGCCGGACGTCCGGGACATCGACCGGAACCACCGGGCTCCAGTTGTCCCCGGCGATCCCCGGATCCGTCCACTTCGGATCGTGCAGTCGCGCGTCGTGGGTTTCACCCTGGTAGATGCTCGCCGCGACCACGGGCCCGGACGACCACCGCCACCGCTCGTCGGTGACCACCCGAGCCGTGGTGCCGTCGGCGTACTCGATCACCAGCTGCGCAGCCGCGGCCGGGTGGCCGTCGTAGAACCTCCGTGCCCGGTCCCGGAAGCCGAATTCCTCGGTGTACCAACCACCGGCCAGTTCGATCCCGAGGGTGTTCGCCCCTTGGCGGAGGTGTTCGGTCACGTCAGTGACGTCGTAGTGGAGCCGCCACTGGTAACTCGTCCAGCCGGGCTTGAGCACCGCGTCGTCGACCGCGGCGCCGTTGAGCCGGGCGTCGTAGGCACCGAACGCGGTCGAGTAGAGGAAAGCGCGCCGGACAGCGCCGCGCACTTCGAACGTCGTGCGCAGCAGGTGCGGTTCGTCCGAACCGGACCCGACGAACCGCGCTCGCCACTCGGAAGCTCCGAGAAACCCCGCCGTCACCTCGGTCGCCTCGCTCCACGGCGACGCCGACCCGTCGGCTCCCCGCACCCGCACCCGCACGCTCGCGGTTTCACGCGGTCGCAACGGGATGAACGGCCACGCCACGAAGACCGACGCGTCACCCTCGATCGTGGCGGTCGTGCGCGAACCACCGCGGGACACCTCGATCTCCGCGCCGGCCTGGAGCCAGCCTCCGGTACGGGACACCGTCGTCCACGACAGCTTCGGCGAGGCGGTCGCCACGAAAGGCTCGCCGGACAGGCCGATGCGGGGAGCGTTGACCGTGACGAGGGGATCACCGGTGATCAAAGAGCCTCCTTGGTGGTGAGAGTGGCAGCCCGGGACGGCGAAGCCGCCGCGCGGCCGGAGCCGGCCCGCAACCGGCGGATGATGAGCGAGCCGACGAGCCCGGACACCACCGCGAACACGGCCAGCAAGTAGTAGAGGCCGGCCGGGCTCCACGCGATGAGCGCGGGAGTGACGAGCGCGAAGGCCGCGGCGATGAACCGTGCGATCGCGATGGTGAAGCCCTGTACGGTCGCGCGGGCGTTGACCGGGAACGATTCCTGGGTCCAGATCTTGTACAGCGCCTCCCCGACGAAGGGGAACGCGATGTTGTACAGGACCAAGGCAGCGATCATCGCCGGCAGGACCACGCCGCCGGTGACGGCGATGAGCAGCTGGCAGACGAGGAAGACCACCACGCCCGCGGCGAAGAACCGGCTGCGCCACTTGGTGTCGGCGATGCGGGTGAAGACGATCGTGCCGACGAGACCGATCAGGGTGGTGCCGAACGACAGTCCGGTCGCGACGGTCTGCGTCGTACCCCCGACAGTGACGAGGAAGTACGTCTTGAACGAACCGAAGGTGTTCGCCACCAAGGTGAAGAAGAGGTAGAAGAGCGCGGTGAGCGCGATCAGGACCAGCGAAGCCCGGTTGCGCAGCAGGCTCGCGAGCGGCAGGGCCTTCGCGGGATCCACGCCTGCCGTCACGTACCGGGCCTGCGCCTCCTGCTCGAGCCGGCGGAACGGCGGGTAGAACGCGCGGAACCCGAACGTCGCCACGGCCAGCACGGCGAGCAGCCCGAAGATCAGGCTGACACCGGGCACCCCCATCCCGGAGACCGCGAAGCCCAGCAGCGTCGCCACCACGACGCCGATCGTCCACATGACGTGCGTGAACGCGACAAGCCGCCCTTGCGCCCCGTCGGGTGCGCGCTCGGACAACACGGCGAGCGAGGTCGGCAGGTCGGCCCCGGCGGCGATGCCCAGCACGATCACGCCGATCACCAGCACGGTCGCGCTCGGGGCCAGCGCGACTGTCACCGCCGCGGCCGCGTACAGCAGGATCGTCAGGGAGAACATCCGGCCGCGGCCGACCAGGTCGGCCAGGCGCCCGCCGAACACGGACCCGACCGCGATGAACAACGTCAAGGCCGAGCCGAGCACCCCGACGGTCCACACGTCGAGCTCGAATGCCTTCTTCCACAGCGCCAGGCCCAAGCCCACGGAGATGATCGCCCCGGAATCCAGCAGCGACGCCATCCCCGCGGCGACCGCGAGCAGCCAGTGTCTGGTCTCCAGCGCGGCCGCGCCGGTGGCAGTGTTCTCGGCCATCAGGTCTCCTTCATCGTCGAAGCAGCACGCCGTTGGTAATACGTTTTACCTCGGTGCGCCAGGCATCACACCACATGGCCTCCCGGGAAGGTCAAGGCCGCGAGCCGAAATGGGTAAAACGATTCAACAACGAGCCAGCTCGAAGCCGTCTGTGAAGTGGGTCACTGCCGAACGGTCGAAGCCCGGACGACCAGCTCGGGTGAGAACTCGAGCTGATGACGCGGCGGACTGCCGCCACCCGGCGAGGCGAGGGCGTCGATCTCGGCGAACAACAGGTCAGCCACCGCGGTGCCGAGCTCCGCTTGCGGTGTGCGGACCGTGGTCAGCGGCACGATCGTGGACCGGGCGAACTCGATGTCGTCGTAACCGACCACGGCGATGTCAGCCGGCACGCGGACTCCGTCGTTCGCCGCGAAAGCCTGGACCACACCGATGGCCAGGAGGTCGTTCGCGCAGAACAACGCGTCGGGCCGCTCGGCCGGCGGCCGGCGCAGGAGCGCGTCCGCGCAAGCGATCCCGGCCTCCACGGACCGCTCCGGCACCGGGAGGACCTCCAGCGTGACACCCGTCGCGGCGTGGACGGCGGACAGCGCCCCGTTCAGCCGGTCGGACATCTGCTTCAGCTCGAGCGAAGACGAGACGAACCCGATGCGCTTGCGCCCCTGCTCGATCAAGTGCGCGGCGGCCAGCCTGCCGCCCTCGACGTGGTCGATCGACACCGACGCCTGCGCCGGCGACTCGGCGCGGCGTGCACTGAGCACGCTCGCGATGCCGAACGAGCGCATCCGGGCGAGCTCGGCCTCCACGTTGCCGACCGGCGCGATGATGACCCCGCTGACCTGCTGCTTCGCGAACAGCTGAAGGTAGGCGCGTTCGCGCTGCTCGGACGCGGTGTCGTTGGCCATCAGCATGTACATGCCCTCGGCCGAGACCCGTTGCTCGATAGCCGCGGCGATCTCCGGAGTGGTGGCGCCCGCGAGCTCGAAGGCGAGGTAGCCGATGACCGGGCTGACGCCGGTCCGCAGGGTGCGCGCGGCGTCGTTGGGCACGAACCCGAGCGTGTCCACCGCCTGGCGGATCCGCTGGCGCGTTCCCTCGGAGAGCTTCCGCGGCCGGTGGAAGTAGTTCGACACCGAGGCCGGGGAAACCTTCGCCAGGTCCGCGACGTCGCGAATGGTGACCCTGTTCAGCCGACTGTTCCTCTCCCCGCCCGCACGACACCCAGTGCCACCGATGCTAGTGCAGGTGCCTGGCGCGCGACCTCGCCCGACGCCGGATGCGCGTCCGGATCCGGACAAATCCTTGCCCCGCCCGCGGGCGGGTCTCCACCATTTCCTCCTGGCCGTGGTGCCCGACCGCGGCCAGGCCCGTCCGTGCCCGTCCCGGGCAGTCCCCGCAGACCTCCGCTCAACGGAGAGAGAGGCACTTGAATTGAAACGATTCACTAGTCTGAGACCGTCCCGGTTCCATCGTCTGGCGACGGCGGGAATCCTGGGCGCCCTGATCCCCGCGCTGGCGATGACACCCGCCGTGGCGTCCCCGATCGAGGTGCCCGGGTTGAACACCTCCGCCTGGCAGTCCTACGTCCTCGGCCCGCAGACCGCTGACGTCCACCCCGTCCAGGCCGAAGGCCGCGGCGAAGTCACCCATCCCCAGTCGCTGCTGAAGTCGCACGGTCCCGCGACGACGCTCACGACGAAAGCGGGCGGCACCCCGGCCTCCGTCCTGCTCGACTTCGGCAAGGAGGTCGGCGGCACGCCCTACCTCGACCTCACCCGTGTCACCGGATCGCCGACGCTCACGCTGGTGACCGCCGAGGCGCGCCAGTACATCCGGACCCCGGCTTCGACGACGGTCTCGGCAGCGGCAGCGACCGGAGCGACGCAGATTACGCTGGCTTCCGCCGCGAACCTGGAGACCGGCAACTCGATCACGTTCACCCCCGCCACCGGCGAGCCGGTCACCCGCACGATCACAGCTTTCGACGTCACCGCGCGGACCGTAGCGGTGAAACCCGCGCTACCGGCGGATCTCGCGACCGGCACGGCCGTGGCCACGTCGCCCGGCGCGCCGAGTTCGGACGAGTCCCGCGGGCTCGCCGGTGTCGGCGGTCCGGACACGTTCCAGCCGACGGGTCCTGGCCGGCTGACCGGAGGTTTCCACGGCGGCTTCCGGTTCGCCCTGCTCACCGTTTCCTCCCCCGGCAGCGTCAGCCTCTCGTCGGCGGGCCTGGACTTCCAGGCGTTCCGCGCGACACCCGCCGACTACCAGGGGTGGTTCCTTTCCAGCGAGGACGACCTCAACCGGATGTGGTACTCCGGTGCCTACACGCTGCAGCTGAACCTGAAGGCGCCAGGGCTCAACGGCCTTCCGGATGCGCGCATCTACGACGGCGCCAAGCGTGACCGCAGCATCTGGACCGGCGACCTGCTCGTCCAGATCCCCACATTGCTCACCAGCCTCGGAAACGCCGGCGCGGCCTACGTGAAGTCGTCCCTCGACGTGCTGCTGGCGACCCAGCGCGCGGACGGTGCCTTCCCGGGCTCGCCGGACTTCTCGAAGCGCACCTCGCCGGTCGGTTCCCCGCTGTTCTACTCGAACAACTACTCCGGATACGGGGCGCGCGCGTTCATCGACTACTTCCGCTACACCGGCGACAAGACCTACCTCATCGCTGCCCTCCCCGCTCTGCGGAAGGAGCTGGCTTACAACGACACCTTCCTCAGCGCAGACAACCTCGTGGTCTCCAACGACCGTGACTACTGGCAGGCGACTCAGACCGGTGAAGTCACCAAGTACAGCATCGACTACTACATCCTCTTGAAGGAGATGTCGTGGCTCGAGCGCAGTGTCGGCTCGGCCGCCCTCGCCGACACCGACGATGCCAAGGCCGAGGCCATCAAAGCCGCGGTGACCAGCAAGCTCTGGAACCCGCAGCTCGGGGCGTACGGGCAGAGCAGCGCCAAGGCCGACGTGCTGGTCGAAGACGCCAACGCCTTGGCACTGCAGTACGGGTTCGTTCCGGAGGGCAAGGAAGCCGGCGTCCTCGCAGCGATGAAGACGCTCTGGACTCCGTACGGCGCCATCATGGGGCCGGGACTTCAGGACCCCACGGGTCACACCATCGAGCCCTTCGCCAACGGCATGGAGACCGCGGGCCGCTTCGCCGTCGGTGACACCACCGGAGCGCTGGACCTCATGAAACGCACCTGGGGTCCGATGATCGACAAGAAGAACCCGCTCTACACCGGCGCGTTCTGGGAGTTCAAGAACAGCACCGGCGGCGTCAACCGGGCGACGGCCAGCCTCGCCCACGGGTGGGCCGCGTCGCCGTCGGTGCAGCTGACCGAGCAACTGCTCGGCGTCGAGCCGGTCGGTGCCGGCTACCAGTCGTGGAGCATCGCGCCGCATCCCGGCAGCGTTCGCTGGGCGAGCGGCGCCGTCCCCACCGCCTACGGAGCCATCAAGACGGAGTGGACTTCGGACTCGCGATCAGGCCGGTTCGCCCTCACCGTGCAGGCGCCCGAGCACACCACCGGCACGATCACTGTCCCGGTCGGCCGCACTTCGGTCGTCACGATCAACGGCCGTGTCCTCAAGGACATCGGCCCCGAGGCGAAATCGTCCGGCGGCTACGTGACCCTGACAGTGCCCGGCGGCACCTACCGGATCACCGTTTCCTGACAAGACTGAGAACGCCGTAACGCTGTGGGCTGCTGTGGAGGAAACCTCCACAGCAGCCCACTCCGCGTGACGAAAGAACGAATCCCACCGAAGCGAAATCGCCTTTCCCCACCCTCCTGAGCTTCAGGCGAACAGAAACCACCACTGAAGGTGGATGTTTTCGTCCACCACATCGAGAAAACGACAATTGATGTTCTTGTCCCTCGGCTTATCCGCGGTGACTGTCGCATCGCTGGTCGGCCTGACACCCAGCGGGACCGCCAGCTCTGATCTGCGGACCTCGGCCGAAACGTCCGCTGAGCTGCCGACCGGAACGGATGTACTGCAACCGCCGGCCGGCGGACTCTCCGCGGCCCAGTTCGCGCACCCGGACACCCGGTTCAAGCCGGCGATGCGGTGGTGGTGGCAGAAGCCGTTGGACAACGCAGAGGCACTTCGCGAGCTGCAGGTCATCGCGGACGCCGGGTTCGGCGAGGTCGAGATCGCGTTCTCCGACGGCGCGTGGGCCACGGACGACCAGCGCACGAGCCTGGGCCAAGTGCTGAACAAGGCCGCCCACCTCGGCATCAAGGTGTCGATGACCAAGGGAGCAGCGTGGCCGGTGCTGACGCCGGCGACCGGCGCCGGAAGTGGCTTCGCCTCGCAAGAACTTGCAGTACGGCCGCGTCCACATGTCCGGCGGTCAGAGCTTTTCGGGGCCGGTTCCGCCGCCGATCGACGCGGCGCAACTGCCCCAGGTGCGCCGGCTGGTTGCGGTCCCGGCTGCGCGGGTCGTGGAAGCCGGTCCCGACGTGTCGGCGCCCGGCCGGCCACCGGCCAAGTCGACGGTGTTGGATCCCGGCTCCCTGACTGACCTCACGGCGCAGGTGAAGAACGGCGACATCTCGTGGCGGGCACCGGCGGCGGGCGACTGGGAGCTGTTCGCGTTCTGGTCCCGGGAAAACCAGGGGAACTCCACGAATCCGCTGGACGCGGACGCCTCACGCAAGGCCGCGCAGGACCTCGATCAGCTCCAGATCGGCAAGGACAACGCGCCGAAACTGCGGAAATCCGGAGCGGACCTGTTCGAAGATTCGCTGGAGCTGCACGCGACCCCCATCTTGTGGACACCCAAGATGGAAAGCGAATTCCGCAGCCGCCGCAGATATGACATGGCGAAGTACCTGCCGATGATGTTCGTCCAGGGCGAGTCGGACTTCCCCGTTCCGCCGAAGGAACCGAGACCCGATTTCTCCTTCTCCGACGGGTCGGCGAGCAAGATCCGGCACGACTACTACGAGACGCTGACCGACCTGTACATCGCGAACCACCTGCAGGTGTTCCAGGACTGGGCAAAGCAGTACGGCATGCAGTACAAAGCCCAGGCCACCTACCTGCAGGACCTCGAACCGATCCGGAGCTTCCGCTCGTTGGAGAGCTTCGGAGCGAGGTCGGAAACCGAATCCCTCGACGCCGGCGAGAACTTGCCGGTCTCGCCCGCCGACCCCGCCTGGCGCAACTCGCTCGCCTTCCAGCAGACGATCGCCTCAGGCGTGCACCAGGGCGGCGGCGCCTCCTCAGCGTCGAACTCGGGGCGATCTTCAAACCCGCCTACAGCATGAACCTCGACGACTACCGCGACCTGATGGGCAAGGAGTGGGCCGTGGGAGTGTCCCAGCCGTTCATCCACGACTTCGCCCTGCAATCCGCAGGCGCGGCGTGGCCGGGGACCACGCGATTCACCGACTCGGTCACCGAAAGCTGGCACGACAAGAACTTCCCCCAGTGGTCCAGCTGGCCGGCGTTGAACGGCTACTTCGCGCGAGGCACCAGCGTGCTCGAGACCGGCACGGCAAAGACGGACGTCGCGGTCTACAGCGACTCCTTCTTGTCCCCACGCGGGCACCAGTCGCTGTTCAACGCTCAGCGCCTCGAGGAGCAGGGCTTCTCCGTCGAGTACCTCGATCCCCAAGGACTGGCCGAGGATTCGCGTCCGGACCACGGTGAACTGTTCCCCGGCACCAGCGGCTACCGCGCCCTGGTCGTCGATCAACGGCCGATCACCCACGACGCGTCGGCGGCGATCCTGCAAGCCGCGAAGGCCGGCGTCCGGGTCGTGTTCGCAGGTGCTCTCCCCGACCGGGACACGACCTACGCCAGCGGAGCGCGCGGCGACGCCGTGGGCAAGAACAACGTCGCTGCGACGCTCAAACTGCCGTCAGCCACGAAGGTGGCGTCGCAGCATGACGTCGCGAACTGCGCTCAAGCGCCTGGGTCTCACTCCTCGAGTCGTTTCGGACGGCACGCAGATCCTGTCCCAGTGGCGCGACGTCGAGGGCGGCGCCTACGTCTACCTCTACAACCCGTCCGATCACCCGATCACGTTCAGCCCCTCCTTCGCGGTCCAGGGTGTGCCGGCGGCGATGAACCTGTGGAACGGGTCGATCTCGCCGATCGCGCAGTACTCCTCCGGCAACGGACGCACCACCGTGCCGATGACCCTGCAGTGCGGCCAAGGCGAAGTTGTGACGATCAACAAGGACGCGAGGCCGGCTGTCCACGTCACGGGCGCGCCGCCCAAGGACGGTTCATTCCTCGTCAGCAAGGGGAAGATCGTCTTCCGGGCGACCGAATCCGGCGGCCAGACCTTCCAGCTGTCCGACGGCCGCAAGACCGACGTCAACGCCGAAGTCCGCACCGACGACGATCGGCCGCTTTCCGGCGTCCCGGCCAGCCGTCCGTCCACCATCGACCAGTGGACCCCGTGGTCGTCGACGGTCAGGACCGTCACTCCCACCGGCGGCGCCACGGTGTCGATCCCCAGCGGGCTGGGCGACTCGCAGTTCCAGCAGTTCCGGCTCAAGGACTGGCGGGACATCACCCGGCTCAACGGGGAGTCCGGTGTCGGGACCTACACGGCGAACACCACGCTGCCCGACGGGTGGCACGCGAACGCCGCGCAAGGAGTACAGCTGGACATCGGCCACGTCGACGGAACCGCGGACATCTCGGTCAACGGCCAGTTCGCCGGCACCCAGATCACGGACGGCCGGCAGTGGGACATCACCCGATGGCTGCACCCCGGCACGAACGCCGTCCAGATCACTGTGCGGACGACACTGCGCAACGCAGTGTCCAAGTACAACAAGAAATCAACGGCCGGCCAGCCCTACGGCCTCCGCGGCCCGGTGACGCTCACGCCGTACCACGATTACGTCGTCTACAACGGGAAGTAGTCCGCTTCGACGAGCCATGAGCTGAGACCGATACCACCCACCGCAGGAAAGCGGCGCCGAGGGATTCCCCGGCGCCGCTTCAGCTGTGGATTCTCAGGACAGCGACAGGCGTCCCCGCAGCGGGAGATCCGCCGACGAGGTGCCCACACCGACGGTGTAGCTACCGGGCACCACGGTCCAGCCCGTGGTCGAGTCGAGCCAGACCGCGAGATCGTCGCGCGCGACCTCGAGGGTCACCGTGGTGGTCTGGCCCGGTTTCAGGGTGACCTTGGTGAACGCCTTGAGCTGCTGCGCCGGCTCCCGCGCCGCGTCCGGTGCCGCGACGTAGAGCTGGACGACTTCCGACCCGGCCCGGCGGCCGGTGTTGGTGACCGTGGCCTGCGCGCGAAGCCCGCCCGCCGTGCGGGAAAGCCGCAACCCGCCGAGCCGGAAACTCGTGTAGGACAAGCCGAAACCGAAGGGGAACAACGGTTTCTCGCCCGAGTGCTCGTACCAGCGGTAGCCCACCGCGAGGCCTTCGTCGTAGTAGACCTGCACGCCGTCGCCCGGGAATTCGACGGTGGTCTTGGCCGGGCCCTGGTCGTTCGCCGCGGGGAAGGTCTCGGGGAGCCGCCCGCCGGGTTCCTCGTCGCCGAAGAGCATCGCGGCGAGGGCGTTGCCCTGTTCCTGACCGGCATACCAGTTGGCGAGCACGGCCTTCACGCTGCCCAGCCAGGGCATCAGGACCGCACCTGAGGTGTTCAGCACCACGACGGTGTTGGGGTTCGCCTGAGCGACCGCGGTGATGAGCTCGTTCTGGTCGGCGGGCAGCGCCAGGGTGGAGCGGTCCATGCCTTCGCTGGTGACGTCGGCGACCACGACGACGGCGACGTCGGCCGCCCGCGCCGCGGCAGCCGCCGCCTGGTGGAGCTTGTCGTAGCCGGCCTGGGCACCCAGCACGAGCGAGGTGCGCGGCGCGCGGCCGCCGACGGGTGCGGCCGAGACGTAGGTGACCTCCACGGTGTGCTCCCCCGCGGTCAAGTCGACCAGCGCGTTCTGCACGGCTTCGCGGCCCGGCAACGCGGTGAGCACCTCCTTGCCGTCGATGCTGAGTGTCGTCAGCCCCCCGACGCCCAGACTGAAGCGGTAACCCGCGGTTTCGTCCGCGTGGAACGTGCCGGTGTACCGCGCGGACCAGCCGTCGGTCTGGCCGGCGACCGCGGCCGGGGTCGCCGTGATGTTCAGGGCCGGCACGGTTTCGGTCCCGAGTGCGGCACCCGTCAGGTCGGTGGAGGCGTAGTACGTCGCGGTCAGCCCGGCGCCGAACGCGGCGGCCGGGACCACGGGCACCGCGGCGATCCCGAGGGTGCCCGGGCTGTAGGTGACCGGGGTGGAGCCGGCGCGCGCACGGATCCCCGCCAGCGGCGTCACGACGGCGCCGTTGGGGTTGACGCTGCCGGAGCCGCCACCGTGCGTCTGGGCGCCCGCGTCGGCGGCGTTGCCGATGACCGCGATGCTGCGCGGACGCGCCAGCGGCAGCACCCCGTCGTTCTTCAGCAGCACACTGCCTTCGACGCCGATGCGCCGCGCGAGCGCGAGATGAGCCGGGGTCGAGACCACGGTGTCGACGACGGTCGCCGGATCCGGCAGCGGGTGGTCGAACAGCCCGACGCGGATCATCGCCGTGAGCACCTGGGTCACCATGGTGTCGAGCTGCGCTTCGCTGACGCTACCGCTCTGCACGGCGGCCTTGAGCGCGTCGCCGAGGTAGGTACTGCCGGGCATTTCCGTGTCGGAGCCGGCTTTGGCGGTCTGGACGGTGCTGTGCGTACCGCCCCAGTCCGACATCACCATGCCGTCGAAGCCCCACGCGTCGCGCAGCGTGTCCTGCACGTTCACCCGGTTCTCCTGGGCCCAGGTGCCGTTGATCTTGTTGTACGACGTCATGACCGCGCCGACCTGCCCCTGCTGCACCGCCGCCCGGAAGCCGGGGTAGTAGAGCTCCTGCAGCGCGCGGGGCGAGACCACCACGTCGATCGAGTTGCGCAGGATCTCCTGGTTGTTGGCCACGAAGTGCTTCACCGTCGAGATGACGTGGTTGGCCTGGATGCCGCGGATCGTGGCCGCGGCGAGCTGCCCGTTGAGGAACGGGTCTTCGGTGTAGGTCTCGAACGACCGGCCCCAGTGCGGCAACCGGAGGAGGTTGATGCACGGGGCCAGCGCGACGTTGTGGCCCTTGGCCGCTTGCTCGGCGCCGTAGGCCTTGCCGTAGTCGGTCGCGGTGGCCGGGTTCCACGTGGCGGCCAGCGCCTTGGAGTCCGGCCACTGCGTGACGCCGGTCGAGCCGTTGCCGACGCCGCTGGGCCCGTCCGCGAGCCGCAGGGCGGGGATGCCGAGCCGCTCGTTGGCCGGGATGTGGCCGGTGAAGCCCTTCGTCGCCGGAATCCCGTGGCAGTACGCGATCTTCTCGTCGAGAGTCATCTCCGCGACCAGCTGCTTGGCCTGTTTCACCGCTGCCTGCGTCGCGGCGGACGGGGCCGCAGCCGCGGTCACGGAACCGGCGTTCGGCACGGCTGCGGCCTCAGCCGAGCCGGCGGGGATCACCGCAGCGAAGCCCGCGGCGGCGACCCCCGCTCCGGACCACTTCAACATCGAACGACGGGTGACATCCATCGGGTAACTCCTTCGTGGTGGGGGTGGTGAGGGAGAGGACGTGTCCGATGTGGCCGGTCCGGGCGGCCGGGTTCAGATCTCGGCGGAGAAGGTGTAGTCGCCGGCGCCCACGGTGTAGACCGTCTCCGAGCCGCTGCCGCCGGTCATGCGGGCGGTTCCGGCGACCCGGATCTGCCGGTTCGCGGCGACGGGCACGTGCACGGTGGCGGTGGTCCCGGGCGGGACGGTGACGTGGAGCCGGAAGTCGTGACCGGACTTGGTCCAGTCACTGCTGACGGTGCCGTATGGAGTTCGGTAACTGCCCGCCGCGTGGGTCAGGTCGCCGACGAGCGCCGGAGCGATCGTGAGGCTGCGGTAGCCCACCGAGCCTTCGGCCTGCCGGATGCCGGCCACGCCGCGGATGAACCACGCGTCGACCGCGCCGAGGAAGTGGTGGTTCTGCGAGCCGCTCCCGTCGAGGCTTTCGGACAACGTGGTGTGCCCACTGGCGACGAGGTAGCCGTACCCGGGCGAAGTGGGGTTCACGACCAGGTCGTAGATGACGTCGTCGCGGTTGCCGCTCTCCAGCGCGCGGAAGAGCGGTCCCAGCGCGACCGAGCCGGTCGTGATGTGGTTGCCCGACTTGCGAACCGAGGCGACGAGGCGGTTGACCACGGCGGCGCGGTCAGCAGGAGCGACGAGTCCCGCGTCGAGCGCCATGGCATTGGAGGCCTCGCTGTCGCTGCCGTAGTAGACGCCGGCCGCGTCGACGTGGCGGAAGCGCGTCGTGAACTCCGCCGCGAGCTGGGCGGCCAGTGCGTCGTATTTGGCGTGATCGGCGGTCTTGCCGAGGACCTGCGCGATGCTCGCCAGGTCACTCGCCGCGGTGTAGTAGCCCGCGGTGATCGCCAGCTGCATCGGCGTGGTGTTGTCGGTCGCGGACCAGTCACCCAGGCCGGGGATGTCACCGTTGTCGGCGGCTTTGTTCCTGGCTTCGTAGTCGAGCCAGGCGACCATGTTGCCGTAGTAGGTGGCCATCGTGCGGGTGTCGCCGTAGGTGAGGTAGAGCTGCCACGGGATGCGGATCACGGCGCCGCCCCAGTTGACCTCGTCGAGGAACTCGATGGTGCCCTGGGGCCGCGGCAGTGTGGTGGGCGCGACGCGGTGGAACTCGGGTGCGATGTTCGCGATCAGGCCGGGTGATTCGTCGCCGGGTTGCCGCTGCGCGGTGGCCATGTTGCGCACGAGCTGCGGTTCGAACGCGGACATGTCGTAGTCGGTCAGGAGCGCGTCGAGGTTCTGCAGGTTGTCGCCGGTGTAGGGGCCCTTCTCACGGTCCGGGCAGTCGGTCATGACCGATGTCATGTTGCTCTGGATCGCCCGTTCGGTGATCGCGTGGATCCGGTTGAGCAGGTCGCTCGAGGAGGTGAACTCACTCGCGCTCGGGTTCGCCGCGTGGATGACGTCCACGGTCACGGTGTCCTGGGCAGGCGCCGTGCGCAGGCCGCTCACCTGGAGGTAGCGGAAACCGCTGTAGGTGAACTGCGGGTGCCAGGTTTCCCTGCCGTGTCCGGACAAGGTGTAGCGGTAGGCGATCTGGTTGCCGGCCGAGGCGCCGGTGCTGGCGATGTCCAGGCTGCCGTCGGCGGCGAGCTTCTCGGCCGGGATCATGCTCACGGTGTCGCCGGCGCGGCCGGTGACCGAGACGCGTGGCCAGCCGGAGCGGTTGGCGCCGAAGTCCAGAACGTAGGAGCCGTCGGCGAGCTTGCGGACGCTGGTGGGTCGCACCGTCTCCGCCACAGTGATCGGCGGACGCGGGTTGGCGCGCAGCGGCGTGGTGTCGCGGGGTGTGGTGCTCTGCGTGAGCGTCACCGGGCTCGCCTGCTGCCACCCCGCGCCGGCCAGCGCGGCGGCCGACGCCGGCGCGTTCCCGTCGCGACGGGCGTCGTACTCCTCGCCGCTCCACCACGACGAGAAGGTCGTCGGTCCGAGCGCGGTGCGCCAGGTGCCGTCGCTGGAGACGACCTCCCGGTGCCGGTCCTGGTAGGTGATCTCGAGCTGCGCGATGACCTTCGGCTCGCCGTACACCGTGTACTGCTCGAGAGTGCCGCCGAAGAAGTACCGGCCCGGCGTCTTCACGCGCTGGTAGGTGCCGCTGCCGGTCTGCAGGCCGATCGTGTTCGTCCCCGCCCGCAGCGCCCGGGTGAGGTCGTAGGTGCGGTAGTCGACTTCCGCGGTGTAGGTGGTCTGGCCGGGTTCGAGCACGGCGTCGCCGACCGGGCGGCCGTTGAGCGTGGCGGCGTACATGCCCAGGCCGGTCGTGTAGAGACGAGCCTGCTTGACGGCCCCCCGCACGGCGAACACCTTGCCGAACACCGGGAGCGGGGTCTCCTTGCCGTCCGGCTGGGTGTAGTCGTAGGACGGGTTCTCGATCCAGCGCGCCGACCAGTCGGCCGGGGTGAGCAGACCCATCTCCCACGTGGACGGGTCGCTCCACGGCGAGACGCGGCCGGCGGTGTCCCAGGTGCGCACCTGCCACCGGACGCGCTCGCGCGCGTGCAGCGCCGGGCCCGCATAAGCGATGTTCGACGTACTGGCCGAACGCACCCGGCCGCTGTCCCACAGGTCGCGTTCTCGTTGCTGCGAGGGCGATTGCACCGTCGCGCGGATCTCGTAGGCGTCCTGTCCCGACGAGTTCTTCGCCGAAGGGAGCCAGCTGAGCAGCGGCTTGGCCGCGTCGATGCCGATCGGGTCGACGAGGTTCTCGGTCCGCAGGGTGGTCGGTTTCGCCGGACTGCCGCCGCCTGGCACGGCGGCGACGGCCGCCGATCCGGACGCGGCCAGCAGCACGGCGGTGAGGAGGGTCAGTAGGGAGCGCCGGCGGTTCATCACGTGTCCTTTCGGCCGGGCGGTGCTGAGCTCGAGCTGGGGTGTTTCGCGGGCGGACCGGGCTACGTCCGGTTGACGATGCGGACCGGACCGAGGAGGCCGGCCGGTTTGAGTTCGGTCCCGGCAGCGATGTTCTTCAACGGAGGCTGCACGTACGCGATCTGCGTGGCGCCGGCCTGCTGGTCGCCCACCAGCCGGTTGAACCAGCTGTTGGTGACCTTCACCTGAAGCGTGTTGGTTCCGGCGCGCAAGGCGCCGGTGATGTCGAACCGATACGGCGCGCGCCAGGCGATGCCGGCGTCGGCGCCGTTGACCGCGACCTCAGCGATGTCGTGCACTTCGCCCAGGTCCACGAGGAGGCGCCCGCCGCCTTTCGTCCAGTCCGCCGGCACGTCGAAGGTCGTCGAATACGTCGCGGTGCCGGAGAAGTAGCGGATGCCGGGGTCGGTCTCCTGGGAGAACGACCGCAGGAAGGGGAAGTTCGCGCCGGCGGGAGCGCCGGGCCCCGCGGGAAAATCGACTCGCCACGCGCCGGTGACCGCGCCGATCTGCCGTTCGGTGCTCGGCGGGACGGTCTTGGCCCCGGGTTTGCCGTCCGACACGAGGACGAAGACCGAATCGACGGGCCCGAGGTCGACGGTGAGCTGGGTGGCTCCGCTGGTGGCGTCGAAGGTGATCGGAGCCGTCTGCCCGGTCACCGGATCCCAGGTCTCCACCGCGCTGCCCGCCGAGCGCAGCGTCAGCGGGACGGTGGTACGCACATTGCGGCGGTTGACGATGAAATAGACGTCCGCCGAATCCGTGCGGCGGTGGGTCAGCCACAGGGGTTCGTTGGCGGTCAACGGGTCCATGGCGTCGAGCCGGAAGGACCAGTCGGGGGTGACGCCGAGCTCGGCGAGCGCCTCGGCGGCCGTGATCCCGCTGAAGACGCGGCCGGCGCCGACCACCCGAGCGCGCTGATCACCATCGCCCCACAGCCGGGTGGCCAGGTGCTGGAATTCGGCGTCGTCGTCGGCCAGGCTGGGTGAGCCGGCCGGTTTCGGCGCGGCGACGGCCGCCCCGGCGTCGACGAACCCGGCGAGCTTGCGCAGCACGGGCACCGTGATGCGCTGGGCGTCGCCGCCGAGGTAGAGCAGCGCGTACGACTGACCGGAGCGGGTGACGATCCTGCCGTCGCGCACCGACATCTCGGTGAGGAGCACGGTGCCGTTGACGAAGTCGTAGTCGTACCCGGCCGGCTGGTCGTGCTGCCGGAAACTTCGGCCCCACACGCCGGTCGCGGGAGCTTCCTGGCCGTAGAAGTACGCGACGTCGGCGACGTGCGTACCCCGGGACAGCAGCCAGCAGCAGCGCGCGAGGTACGTGGTCCACGGTTTGGCGACCTCGGCCCACGTTTCCAGCCGCGTGAAGAACGAGCCGATGCCGTTGAGGGTGAGGCCCGGGCCCCGGTCAAGCGGCTGGTGCACCGAAGTGTGGATCATGAACCTGGTCGCGCCCTGGGCGAGCATTTCGTCGGCGAGGGGTTTGAGGTCTTTCGGCGTGACGCCCTGCGGGGTGAAGGTGAAGGCCTCCACCGCCGTGTGGGCCCGGCCGAAGACGTGTGCGACCGAGGCGGCACCGCGGGTGTCGACCCGGTAGGTCTCGAACGACTGGTCACCCGGCGCGAACGCTTCGCCGGAGGCGCCCATCGGGATGTCGGCGTACTGGCGCATCTCCAGGTCGTCGCCGAACCAGCCGCGCTTGTCCTCCTGCGCTTCGGCGTAGGTGCGCTGGAGCCCGCGTTTGTGGGCTTCGGCGGGGATGACCCGGTAGTGGTTCTCGGCGAGGAGTTCGTTCAGCGTCCGCCGCCAGTCCCAGAGGAACTTGTCGGCGTCCGCGGCGCTGTCGACCGGCACACCGGTGAGCACCGGCAGGAGCGGAGCCGGATCGTAGCCGCGCCGCTGGTGGAACTCGTCGAGCAGCGATTCCGTCCAGTTCTGGTAGCCGGCCTCGTAACTGTCGTTGAGGAGCCCGGTCAGACCCCTGGCCCCGAACAACTCCTTTCCGGCGGCGTCGGCGAGCTGGTCGAGATAGGTGCCGAGGTACTTCCGGACGCGGCCGGCGTCGAGCTTGTCGACCTCCAGCCCGGTCGCCGCGGCGGACGCCGGGCCGTTCTGATGACCGGTGAGGCTGTAGCCCAGCCGGACCACGACCCAGGTGCCGGCCGGCACCTGCCAGTGCAGGGTTCCGTCGGGCGCCAGCTGCCGGGTCAGATCGACGACGTCGGCGCGGCGCACGGCCGGCGCGCCGCCTTGCGACGGTGTCGCGATCCGGTAGTAGTCGGCCGTCTGGCCGAACCCGGCTTTCACCTCGAACTCGTGGATCGTCGCGACCGTGCGCAGGACGAGGCGGGACAAGGCGATCGGCGCCGGTGAAGGAGCCGTCGAACTCTGGCCGAACACCACCTTGAAGTACTTGGCGGTGGTCTGCGGCACGAACAGCGTGCGCTGCACCCCGCTGTGGATGCCTTGTGCGAGCAAGGTCCACTGCCGTCCGTCACGGCTGCTGTGGACCTGAGCCGACGGCCCGTACTCGACGACGTCGTTCCAGCCGGTGAACGCGGCCCCGGCGGCGATCGTGACGCCGGTGACGGTGACCGGGTGCGGGTATTCGAAGCGCACCCAGGTAGCGGAACCACCGGACGCGGGCAAGTACTGAGGGTCCGCGACCGAAGCGTCCGACAGCTTTGCGACGTCGAGTTCCACGCCGTGGTCGCCGTTCGTCCAAGGGCTGGCTTTCGGATCGGCAAGCAGAGCGCTGGCGAAGATCTTGGGTGCGAGCGCCGCCTGGTTTCGGGTCCCGTCCGGCACGCGGTAGGCGAACACGCGCGCGTCGCGGTAGAAGGTGGGCAGCGGCCTTGTGGTCGCGGACTGCGCGGCCGCGTCGCCGAACTGCCCGGCCACGGCCGGCGGCTGCGGCAGTTTCACCTGCGGCTGCCCGCCTTGCATCCACGTCTCGGTCCAGACGTACTTCTTCATCGCGTCTTCGGCCGTAACCCACGGCCCGCCGGTCTCCGACCACCCGGGCGAACAGGCGACGTCGGCCTCGAGCCCGAGCTGATCGGCCATCTGCATCGCGTACCGGAACGCGGCCTTCCAGCCGTCGGACAGGTAGGGCAAGGGATCGGGCACGACCACCGGAACGCGGCCCGCGCCGTCGAAGTTCACCATGCCGCCGATGCCGGCGCGCTTGAACCACTCGAGGTCGGCCTTGATGCCTTCCCGGGTGATGTTCTGGTTCATCCAGTGCCACCACACCCGCGGCAGGACCTCCGCGGGGGGCGTCCGGAACCCGGCGAGCACGGCCGATCCGTCGAGCGCCGAGGCGAGCCGCGGGCCGGCCGGAAGAGCCGTACCCGAGAGATCCGGCGCCGCGGCGCCGGACGCAGTCCCCGGAACTGCCGCCACACCCGCGCCTCCGAGGGCGGCCGCTGCCGCGCCGCGGAGAAACCCTCGCCTGCTCGTCGACATCGTCGTCCTCGTTCCCGATCGGCGGACACACCTACAGCGGTCCGGAGCTTGCCTTGAGGTCCCGCGACTTGAAACGATTCATCGAATTTAGGAGACAGGCGCGGCAGCGCACAACCCTGCGAAAGTTGCGTTCTCCTCGCCTCAGCGCACCGGAATCCCGACTGAGGAACGGAAAACTCCCCTCGCCGGAGGGCGGGAGGGGTTCAGGACACGAGGCAGCTTCCGGCGGGGACGATCGAGAAGCGGCCGGCTCATTCTGGGATGAATCGTTTTACCCAGCGCGAGATTACGACGGTTGCCGTTGCCGGACAAGGAAGTGTCCGGATCTGGACACGGTCGGCCGAATCTCCGGCGGCAGGTCGGATGAGCGAGGCCACGCCACTCAGAGCAGCCCGCGACGAGCCGCCCACACCACCGCCTGGATGGGGGTCGCGAAGCCCAACCGGTCGCAGATCGAGCGCAGCCGGCGGCGCACCGTGCGATCGGACAGCTCCAGCCGGCGGGCGATGAGGTCCAGCGGCAAGCCTTCGGCGAAGAGCGCCAGCAAGTCGAGTTCTTCGCGTGCGAGCAGATCGTTCACCGGCCCGGCTCCCTCCCCTCGCCCCGCGCTCGCTCCCGCGACCGGATCCCGCCCGGGAACCGGGACGGCGTCACCGGGAAGGTCCGAACCACCGGCCCGGCCTCCAGCGCCGAAGCTTCGATCCGGGTCACAGCGGGCACAGTCCGGGATTCACGGAGCGCGCACACGCGTCGCCGGCCTCCCCTCCCGGATTGAAAGGTTTCACAACCCTGGCGGCGATCACGCTACTATCCCTTGCGAAGCAAAGTCAATGCGAGGCCGAGGCCGTGGTGAAACGTTTTTCACCCTAGTCATCGCGGACCGGAGACGGCGCCGTCCGCGCCGCGGCCGCGCGGAAACGCACCCTCAGCGACCCGACAGCTGCTCCACTTCTGGTGCCGGCAAGCCGGCAGCGACCGCCTCGACGGCCTGGACGAGATGAGCCGGACGACTCGTGCCGACGATGGGAACCAGGTTGGCGCGGAACGAAGTGAGCCAGGCGATGGCGACCTGCTGCACGGTGAAGCCACGCTCGGCCGCGATCCGCGCGAGGTCAGGCAGCTCCGTCTCGAGCTGCTGGGCGCTGGACCTGCCGCCCAGCGGGGAGTACGCGAGGTAGGGAATGCCCTCACGAGCACAGTGGGCGAGGGTCTCGTCGTCCCGCGGGAGCGGCGAGTAGCGGTTCTGCACCGCGTCGATCACGGTGATCGTGCGAGCTTTGTCAAGCTGTGCCACGGTCACGTTGCACAAACCGACGCAGCGGATCTTGCCCTCGTCCCGCAGTGCCGCGAGCTCGCCGACGCTCTCCTCGAACACGGTCGACGGGTCGTCCGCGCGGTGCAGCTGGTACAGGTCCAGCCGATCGCGGCCGAGCGTGCGCAGGCTCTGCTCGCAGTCGTGCCGCAGGGCTGCCGGGGACCCGTCGACGGGGAATTCCGTGGGCCCGCTGCGGAAGTGCCGCCCTTGGTCGCGACGAAGACCGATGCACCGTCCGGGTGCGCGGCCGGCGCCTTGCCGATCAGCCACTCGTTGTGGGAAGGATGATCGGCTGTGGTGTAGGCGCGAGCGGTGTCGATCAGCGTGACCCCGTGGTCGATCGCCGCGTGAATCGTGGCGATCGCGCCGTCGCCGTCCCGTTCGTCCGCGAGGGACCAGCCGGCGCCGCCGAACGACAGCCGGCTGACCGGTGTCCCGCCGATCCGGATCCGTGGCATCGCCCCGATGGTCATCTGGTGCTTCCCTCCCGCAGCCCTAGTTCGACGTCTGGGGCAGCCGGTGCCGATCGGCCAGCGCCCGGCGCGTGGAGTCGAGCGCCAGCGTCACCGCGCCGACGACCTAGGCCCGTCTGCCCAGCGAAGACCGCATCAGCCGCAGTCCGTCGGTGATGGCCGGCTGGGCGTAGCGGTGCAAGCTGTCGCCGACGGCGTCCACGAGCACGTCCCCGCTTCGCTGACCAGACCACCCAGCACCACGGCGCCCGGGTTCAGGCTCGCGCACAGGTCCGCGATCGCCCGGCCGAGGGTCCGGCCGGCGTCGGAGACGATGCGGTGGGCCAGCGGATCGCCGGCGCGCACGAGCCGCACCACCTCCTCGAGCGTCAGCGGCTCGGGACGGGTTGGCTGGAGCAGCTCGATGAACCGCCGCCCGGACGCGACGGTGTCGAGGCAGCCGCGGCTCCCGCACCAGCACAGCGCGCCGTCCTCGTCGACCAGCACGTGCCCGATCTCGCCGGCGATGCCCGCGGCGCCCCGGTAGAGCCGGCCGTTCAGCACGAGCCCGGCGCCGATGCCGCTCGAGACCTTGACGTAGAAGACGTCGTCCACGCCGCGCGCCGCGCCCTCCCGAGCTTCGGCGAGCGCACCGAGGTTGGCGTTGTTCTCCAGGGAAACGGGAATGCCGATGCGGTCTTCGAGTTCGGTCGCCGGGACCATCCCGACCCCGCTGTTGAGCACCCGGCCGAGGGTGATGCTCCCCGTCGCGCGGTTGACCGGTGCGGGCAGGCCGACGACGACCTTCCGGACCACTCCGCGGTCGACACCGGCTTCCGCGGTCAACGCGGTCACGAGCTCGGCGGCCGTCGAGAGCGATTCGGCCGCGAAGTCGTCAACCTGCATGGACACGAGCCGCTCCGCGAGGATCCGGCCCGACAGGTCCGCCACTGCGGCCCGGATGTGCGTGCGGCCGAAATCCACCCCGACCACGACGTCACTGGGCTGGGCGAGCTTGAGCAGCGCGGGCGGGCGCCCGCTGTGCGCGGCCCGCACATCCGGATCGGGCGAGTCCTCGACGACGGTTCCCTCAGCGATCAGATCGCTCACCACGGCCCACACCGACGTGCGCGAACGCCCGGTGACCTCGCCCAGCCGCGCGCGGCTGATCGGCCCGTAACGGCTCAGCGCGAACAAAACCTGCTCTCGCTGCTGCGGTGTCCCCGAGGTCGCGTGGGAAGACCGAGCCGGTCCGTTGCTCACTCTCCACCCCCGTTGGTGTGTCCCGGCGTGCCAGCGTAACCGCGTGTTGCCGCCACGAGGCTCACGTACCTGTCGTCGCGGCGGTCCGCTCGAACACCCGGTGCGTCTTCGCCCATCTGGTGAACTCCGCCAGGTTGGCCGAGGTCACGACCTGCGGTGCCGGTCGCCGCTGGCTGAGCTAGCGCGGGCCGGGTCGAAGCCCAGCAGGGTCAGCGCTTCCGCGGTGCCGAGCCGCGCGACCATCGCGATCGCCGCGGCCGCGTAATAGCCGAAGTAGTACTCGCGGATCCAGATGCTCGCCGCAACCGTGCCGCGGGCGATCGCGGCCGCCGTCTCGGGCAACATGTTGTTTCCGATAATGACGATCTCCCCCGCCCGGCCCGCGTCTTCCACGACCGCGGCCTGGACCGGGCGTGGTAGCCGTAGCCCCCGTAGCAACCGGCGAAACCGAGGTCCTCGGCCAGCGCGGCGCGCGCGTTCGCGGTGGCCAGGCCGATCCGTTCGCCGTCGTCCTCACCGCCGACGACCTCGAGACCGGCCTGCACCGTCACCTCCAGGAAGCCCCGCAGTTTGCCCACGGCCCCGGGTGCCTTGGCGGAACCGGTCTGGACCAGGATCCGGGGCCCTGCCGGCACGCGCTCCGTCATCAGCCGGCCCGCTTGCCGGCCGAGCTCGACCGCCTCCGGCATCCCGACGAAGAGCGACCGGCCACTGCGCGGCGCGTCGAGGTCGAACGTCACCACAGGTACGCCGGCCGCGGTCGCTTCGGCCACGACGTCGTCGACGCCGTCTCGTCACTGGCCACGAACGCCACCCCGTCGACACCCGCCGCGAGGTGCCGGCGGATCGCGCCGACTTGGTCGCCGACCGCTTCGTAGACCGGGGCCTCGATGATCAGGTCCAGCCCGAGCCGCTCCGCCGCGTCACGCCAGCCGGCGTTCACCATGTCCCAGTAGGGGCCCCGGTTCTTCTCGACCACCGTGATCCGCAACCTGCGCCCGTGGCCGCCGTGCTCACGCATACGCGTACCGCACCGCAGTCGATTCGACGTCCACGTCGAGAGCCGACTCCGTGCCGATCCCGAGTCCGGGCCGGTCGCTCACGTCCGCGATCCCGTCGGTGATCGTGACCCCTCCGTTCGCGACGATGTCCTGTTCGAACAAGGTGTGGCAGGCGACCCCGGTGTACAACGGGTTGCGCGAGGCCACGGCCAGGTGGGCGACGGCGGTGTTGGCGATCTTCATCTCGTTGATCTCGTCCACGATGTAGTCGATGTTGTGCGCTTCGGCGACGCGGATCATCTGCTGGCACTTCTGCACTCCGCCGACGCGGCTGATCTTCAGGCTCAATCAGCCAGCCCCAGCGGAAACTGCTGCCCAATTATGTTCGATATACGTCTTCCTTGAACATATTTGCTGGTCGGAGCGGGAACTTGGCCAGCACGCCGTCCTGAAGAGCGTGCTCCTCGGCAGGCAGCACGCAGCCAGGTCGAATGCGGCCAAGCCGCGCGCCGGACGGCCGGATCGGCGAATGTCCTACCACCGCAACCACTTCCGGCTGCCGCGCACGGGTGCCCGGCAGCCGGGACAAGGACCTCGTCCGGTGCGGGTGATGTCACGGCTCGCCCGCAGGCAGAGAGTGGGTGGATGGATTCCGGTGCGGAGGCGGCCTCGTCGCCCGATCGGCCGCGGCCGGCGGCGCGCGGACGGATTGCGGGGCGCCGGCGCGCCGCCGGCATCTACGGCGCGATCGTGACGGCAGCGATCCTCACGGCGGCCGGCGGCCGGATCCCGACGGGGGCGCTCGCGCTGGCCGTGGTGGTCACCCTGATCGTCTACTGGGCGGCCGAGGAGTACGCCGAGCTGCTCGGGCAGCAGGTGGAGCGCGGGAAGCTGCCGACGGCGAGGCACGTGCGGACGGAACTCGCCGTCACCTGGCCCATGGTCAGCGCGTCGTACGGGCCCCTGCTGGCACTGCTGGCGGCTTGGCTGGCCGGCGCGTCTGACACGGTTGCCGCCAACACCGGGCTCGTGGTCGCGGTCGTGCTGCTCGTCTACCACGCGTGGTCGGCGGGTCGCGCCGCGCAGTTGCGTGGGCGGCAGCTGATCGTCACGACGTTTTCGGCGGCGGCGCTGGGAATCCTGATGATCGTGCTCAAGAACTTCGTGCTGCTCAACCTGCACTGACAACCGATCCCCGGGCGCCGGTCCGCGGCCACGTGGTACCCCGCGAACTTGCCCTGCGGCAGCGCGCGCCGGCAGCTCTGCATTGCGACCCGGCCCTCCGGGGCGGCCGGTTCCTCAGCGGCGTCCCCCTCCTCGACGCCGCGCACGCGCAGGTGTTCGCCGACGTCGAGGCGGCCGACGCGGTTCGTCTCGGCCGAGATGAACGAGGTCAGCGGGCTGGCCATCACCCCCGCGATCCACCCGACCGTGGCTTTGCGTCAGCACCGCGCTGCCGCAAAGCCACGGTGCCGCAAAACCACGGTGCCTTCTCGATCGCCGGGCGCGACCCCTCGCCGACCTCCGGTCCGACGGCGTCGCGCCGCTCCACGAGACGGCGCTGCCGGCCGGCGCCGGCTCCGCGAGGCGGCCACCGATCGGGCCGAGCACCCGGTCGAGCGGCACACGCGCGCGCTGCGGGTCGGCCCCGGAGAGCCGCGACCGCAGGACCAGGTCGTCACCGGCATCGACCACCGTGACCGGCAAGTCCTGTTCGGACGTTTCCTGGTCCGTGCCGCAGCTTCGCGGCACTCCACATCCCCGGCGAAGCCGCCCACCTATGTCAGGCCCGGACAGATTTCCCTCCTGCGCACTCGAGCACGTCTTCGTGCGCCGCGACGAAGAATCTCAATAACCTGGATATTTTGTGTCAACGATATGCGGAGATTGTTCTGCACACGAGAATTCCCGCTCCGCGGCGCTCAGCGGTGATGAGTGTGCGCCCATGCCAATCTTCGTTCTCGTCCACGGCTCGTGGCACGACGGAACCCTGTGGGCGGACGTCGCCGCCCGCCTCACCGAGCAGGGCCACGAGGTCCACTGCCCCACCGTCGCCGGGCACGGTCCGGGTGACGCGCGCGACGTGAGCCACGACGACTGCGTCGCGTCGATCACGACCTACCTCGACGAGCACGAGCTCGACGACTTCGTCCTGGTCGGCCACAGCTTGGGCGGCAGCGTCATCGCCCGCGTCGCCGAACGCGTGCCCGACCGGATCCGGCGGCTGGTCTTCTTCAACGCCTTCGTGCCGGCGAACGGCACCAGCGTCCTGGACAACACCCCGCTCGCCTACCAGGAGCTGTTCCCCCAGCTGGCCGCGCAGACGACGGCCAACACGGTCATGCTGCCCTTCGAAGTCTGGCGCGACGCGTTCATCGGCGACGCCGACCTCGCGCGAGCGCAGGAGACCTACGACCTGCTCACCCCGAGCCGCTGCGCCCGACAGCCGAGAAGCCGGACCTCACGAAGTTCTACACGTTGAACCACATCCCCCCGCACCTACGTGCTGTCCGATGAGGACTCGGCCCTCCCGCCCGGCGACCCGGACCACGGTCACCTCGCCAACGCCCGCCGCCTGGGCGCCTTACGCCTGGTGACCCTCGAAGGTTCACACGAGGTCATGTTCACCAACCCCGCGCTCCTGGCCCGCAAACTCGAGCTCGCCGGCCGGGACTGACCGCGCGGGTGCCCCCACCGCCCACGTATTCGGTGGGCGTGCAGCCGGCGAGGTCGCGGAAATCGCGGTTGAGGTGCGGCTGGTCCGGCGGGTCGAGATGCGATCCGGGCGGCCGTGCGGTGGCCCGCGGCGTCGTCCACATCACCGGCCGGCGCCGCGGCGCACTTCCGGAGGGCCTTCCCCGCGCCGAGGCCGGGGCCCGGCCCGAAGCGGGCCACCACCTCCACGTGGAGCCCGAAGACCGGCGACACGCGATCAGCACGGTGCCGCCGGACCGAGACGGTCACCCTTCGGGCGGTCCCACCGTGATCAGCCGGCCGTTCACATGTTCCGCCGCCGGAGTGGTGGTCACGGCCGGTTCGAACGGCGCGACGGCACAGCGGACCGCGGAGGAGATCGCCGCGCTCGGGGTGCCGGCGCTCGGGCTGGTCGCCGACGTCGTAGTGGCTGGGCGAGATCGCCACCCCGATCCGAAGCTGCGCTTCGCAGCCGAGTGCGAATACGTCCTGAGACAGGAGGCCAACACAGTCCTGCGGCCGCGCGAATGCGAAGAAAATCTCCAGGTCGTGGAAGGACACGTCGTCGGCGCCGTCGATCACCCTCCATTGCTACTCGACCTCGGTGCCCACGTACGTGCCCGACCGCCCGGCCGGCACACGCGTCGCCGGACGTGCTCGACCGCTGCCCGGCTCGTAGCTCCACAATGGACCGTCCAGACCAGCCGATTGAGCCTTCACCGGGTTCCCGCACGGTCTCGGCGGCAAGTAACCGTCCGGCTGCGGTACCAGGCGGATCGTGGCGCCGTCGACAGCCCGTTTTGTGCCATGCTGGTCGGATGCAGGTCGGTCTGCACGCTCTGGGGATCGGCGCGGGTGCGCGCCGGTCCGTCATCGACGCCGTGGCCGCCGCGGCGGAATCGTGCGGGTTCGCCACGCTGTGGTCGGGCGAACACGTCGTGATGGTCGACGACAGCTCGTCGCACTACCCGTACTCGGCCGACGGGCGGATCGCCGTGCCGGCGGCCGCCGACTGGCTCGACCCCATGGTGGGACTCAGCTTCGTCGCCGCGGCCACGTCGACGATCGGCCTCGCGACGGGCGTTCTGCTGCTGCCGGAACACAATCCGGTCGTCGTCGCCAAGCAGGCGGCCAGTCTCGACCGGCTCTGCGGCGGCCGGCTCACCCTCGGCGTCGGCGTGGGCTGGTCGCGCGAGGAGTTCGACGCACTCGGCGTGCCCTTCGCGCGGCGCGCGGCGCGGGCCGAAGAGTACGTCGCCGCGATGCGCACGCTGTGGCGCGACGACGTCGCCTCGTTCGAAGGCGAGTTCATCCACTTCGACTCCGTTCGCGTCAACCCGAAGCCCACCCGGTCCGCCACGGTCCCGATCGTGTTCGGTGGCAACAGCGACTCGGCCCTGCGCCGCGCCGCCGCCCACGGCGACGGCTGGTACGGCTTCAACCTCGACGACCTCGACCACGTCACCGACCGCGTCGGATTCCTGCGCGCGCAGTGCCGGGAGTCCGGCCGCGACCTCGCGCAGCTGCGCGTCGCCGTTGCCCTGCGTGACCCGCGGCCCGGCGACGTCGCGAAACTCGCCGAACTGGGCGTGGACGAATTGGTGATCGTCGACGGCCCGCCCGAGGACCCGAGCCTTGCCAAGGAGTGGGTGAACGCCCTCGCCGGGCGCTGGCTGGCCGCCGCGTGACGCGGGCTGCGCCGATTCCAGGCGTGCCGCCGTCGTCGCGCTGGTGACGGTACTGACCGCATGCGACCTCAGGCGAGCGCGATCGACCTACCGGCGCGCGGCGAAGTGCCGGCGCTGTACGGCGGCACCGCCGGCATGTACGCCGATCCGGACAACCCGGCGGCGGTGTGGCTGCCCAGGGCCCCTTCGGGACCACAGTTCGGCCCGGATGCCACGCTGTGTCGCTTCGACTGGTCCGCTCCCTGCGACCCCTACGGCGCCTGCCACTGCCTCGACCTCCCGTTCCTGTTCGGCAACCACGGCGAGTTCCCGAACGCTGCCATGCTCGACGACGCGTCCGCGGGAATCGCCGACGTCACCGACCTCCGTCGCGTCTGGGCTTCGTTCCGCCACGGCGAACGTCCGGTGATCGAAAGCCCGTTTCTGAAGCTCAGTCGTCGCGATGTCTGGCCACCTCCTCGAGCCGTCCGGCCAGAAACGTCCGTTCGACCTCGTTGCCGGTCGTCGCCATGGCCTCTTCGTAGGCCGTCGCCGCCGTCTGCCCACCGGCCGAGCCGGCGCAGGAAGTCGGCGCGGGCCGCGCTCAGGTAGGCGTAGGTGCTCCTCGGCCGGCCGGGGCGCCGGCGCCGGGAGTCCGGCCCCCGGGCCGTCCTGGAAGCCGATCGCGACGGCGCGGTTCAGCTCGACGACACGGTCTGCCGGCAGCAGAAGGCGCTCCCGCGGGTCGGCCCGGTGCGGGCTCCGCACCGGGACCCACCGTCAGCGACGAGTTCGGCCCCGGGCACCGACGAGCAGCAGCGGCGCCGTGTGAGCGCGGCGGGTGAGGGTGCGGGTGCGCGCGGCCGAGGTGAGCTCGTAGGTCACCCGGACGTCCGGATAGGACACCAGCCAGTCCCCCAGCTCCGCGACGGCGAAGGCGGCGAGGTCGGCCGCGGGGGGTCGGGGCGCGATGAGCCGCCGTGCGGAGGTGGTGTGCAGCACGTGCA
Source organism: Amycolatopsis sp. FDAARGOS 1241 (assembly GCF_016889705.1). Lineage (NCBI taxonomy): Bacteria > Bacillati > Actinomycetota > Actinomycetes > Pseudonocardiales > Pseudonocardiaceae > Amycolatopsis > Amycolatopsis sp. FDAARGOS 1241. The sequence continues at coordinate 2,365,218 of NZ_CP069526.1, read as the reverse complement.
GGCCCACTCCGGCCGAGCGGGCGAGCCCGAAGGCGAGCGCCAGCTCCGCGGGGCGCACCTGCCGGGAGTCGATCTCGACGACCACCGGGCCGTCAGGTTCCGGCTCGCGCGGTCCGCCGGCGAAGGCCAGCGGGCGGCCCGCGGCGCGCACGAGGCCCCGCACCGGAACGCCGGGCCCGGCCGCGACCACGATCAGCGCGGCGTCGAGCTCGTCCGCGCAGACCAGCAGCTCGCTGGCGCCGTCCGCGACGTGGCCGAACACGTTGAGCGAGGGCCGGCCGGCGGTGGCCCTGGCGACCACCTCGTCGACGCAGCTCTCCGGCACCAGGCGCACCAGCCCGGCGGCGGGGTCGAGCGCGGCCGGCCACCAGGTCGTGGTCACGACCACGAGGTCCACGCCCCGGCTCGCGGCGGCGGCCGCGGCCCACGAGACGGCCTGCCCGGCCGCCGGGCTGCCGTCGAAGGCGACGACGACCGCGCCGCGAGCGAGTTCCGCACCGTCCACTTCCGCGCAGGCTCCTTCGTGCTCAAGGGACGCCCGGGTGGCGGCGTCCCCTCCTTCCGCCGGGTTCGGTTCACGAGCAACGCACGCCGGGCGGCTCTCACGTGGTAGCGCGTCGCGGCCGCCTCCGGGTTCCGGGTGATGCCGGCCGGCAGGATCGCCTGGTGCTCGCCGAGGGAACCGGCACGGGGGTGGCGGACCGAGATGTCAAGGGGGCACGACCGGCTTCGCGACTGCCGCCCCCGCGTTGCCCGGGGACGCCGCGTTGCCGAGGTGGTCCAGCAGCACCGGCACGACCGGAAAGCGCAGCACAGACGTCCGGCGACGAGATCTCGGTGCTCGGCAAAGCCGTCTCCCCCGCCGGGGCCCGGCGCAACGCCGCGCCCGAGTACCGGCCGATCGCGACGGTGCCGCAGTCCTACGGGATCTGGCCGCACCCGAAACTGCCGACAACGTGTCCTGCCGGCGGGCGATCCACCGTCCAAGGTGGACGGCAACCAGCGGACGCAACTGCGGTCCTGTCGGCGGGAGTTCGGCGCCATCGACGTCACCCACAACCAGGTTGGCAGCGTGGCGGAAGTGCGGACGGGTATCGGGTTGCTGCGATGCGCGTGGTGCGCCCCCGAGGCCCGGGTGAGACCCGGATCCGCGCTCTCCGCGCCGAGCGGGTGCTGTTCCCTCCCACCACCATCGCCGGGTCTGCCTCCCGCTCCGTCGCGTTCGATCGCAAGATCCTACGACGTGCGGACCCGCTGCCCGGCTCCAGCGGCTCGGCCGTTCCTCGCACGGCGAAAATCGTCGGTGGCGCGGGCTGGGGTCGGGCCCGTGTACCCGATCGATTTCGTCGAGTTCCCGTCCGCGTCGGCCGCCGCGGACGGACGGTTCTTCGAGCAGGCGTCCGGCTGGACGGCGACGCCGTACGGCCCCGACTACGCCGACGTCCGGGGAGCCGATCCCACGCTCGGGTTCCCAGCGGACGCGGCCGAACAGCCGGCCGCGCCCCTGGTGGTGATGCGCACCGACGGCCTCGCGCACGCGCAGCAGGCCGTCGTGAACGCGGGCGGCGTCATCACAGCCGAGCCCCTTCGCCATCCCGAGCGGGCGGCGCTTCCACTTCCGGGAGCCCGGTGGCGGGCCAGCTGGCGGTGTGGGGCTCGACGACCTGACCGGGCGCTACCGCCACTGCGCGCAGGACACCGTGGCGAAGCCGCGGCTCGGGAAGACCTTCTGCAGGAAGAAGTCGTGCACGGCCGGGTCCGCGTCGGCGCAGCCGTCGGACAACACCGTGACGTGGTACCCGCGGTCGGCGGCGTCGTAGCAGGTCGCGGCGACCATCGCGCTGGTGGCGACGCCCGCGACGGCGAGCTCGGCCACTCCCTGCGCGCGGAGCACCAGGTCGAGGTCGGTGCCCGCGAAAGCGCTGGTCCGGCGTTTGAGCACCACCACGTCGGCTTCCTGCACCGGCAGATCCACTTCGGTGCCCGGTGCGCCTTCGTGGAAGCTGTCCCCGGCGCCGTAGAAATACGCGAACGGCGTGTCGCCCGGCGGCAGGTCGGCGCGGTTGACGCGAAAGGCCGTGTGGACGAACACGACGAGCGTCCCTGCGCCGCGGGCCCGGGGCAGCAGTTCGACCAGGGGGACCGCGACGTTCCTGGCGAACGCGTACCGGCCGGTGATGCCGCGCTGGATGTCCCCCACGACGAGTGCGCTTTTCATGCCCTCAGCTTCCTCCACCCGGCGGCCCGCGGTCACCAGCACGGCATCGCGATGGGCGCCACGAGGTACGGGATCGCGGACAACAGAACGCTGGTCAGGGCCTGCCGCACGGTGGCCAGCGCACGACCGGCGGGTGGCTACCCTCCGGCCGAGCCGAGCTGCCCGGTGAGGTGGTGGGCTTCCCACAGCAGCAGAGGACCGAGCTCGGCCCGGCGCTGCTCGGGGAAGCGGAACTCGACGCCGGTCACGGCGAGGGCCCACGCTGGGGTGCCGGCACGGTTGAACACGGCGGCGGCCAGGCCCCAGCTGCCTTCGACGACCAGCCCGGGGTTGAGCGCGAAACCCGCCTTTCGCGTGCGCGTGATCCGGGCGCGGAGGGCGTCCGCGCCGTGCTCGGGTCCCCACTTGGCGGTGAGGTCGACGCGGGCCAGGTAGTCGTCGATCTCGTGGTCGGGCAGCATCGCCAGCACGACGAGGCCGGCCGAGACCACGCCGAGGGGGAACAGCGCGCCCTCGTACAGCACGAAGGAGCGGATCGGAAAGCTGCCGTCTTCGCGCACCAGGCACACGGTCTCCTCGCCCCGGCGGGCGGAGAAGAACGCGCTCTCCCCCGTCGCTTCGGCCAAGCGGTGCACGCTGGCGCGCGCGTGCTCGGTCACGTCGTAGCGCTGGGCGGCGACCTCCCCGAGCAAGTACAGCTCCGGGCCCAGGTGCCACTGCCCGCTGCGGTGCTCCCGGTCGACGAACCCCTCCTCGGCCAGTGCGGTGAGCAGGCGGTGCGCGGTCGGGCGAGCCAGCCCGGCGGCACGCGCCACCTCCGACCTGGTCGAGCCTTCGCCGTTCGACAGCGCGCGCAGCACCGTCGCCACGCGGCCGATCAGGTGGGCGGGCGGGTTCGTCATGGCCCCAGCTGACGTTCACTGAGTGAACGCCTCCGCGAACAGCCGATTGCCAAGCGAGAGCTTCCGGCCGAGTGGTTGACGCACCGCGCTGCGGTGAATTGGGCTGTGGTGATCGATCGTTCAGTGAACAGGAAGGAGCGTGCGTTGCCGACGATCTACGGCAGTGCGGCCGAAGCGGTCGCCGACGTGCTGACCGTCGCGGTCGGCGGGTTCGGTCTCAGCGGCAACCCGACGGACCTCATCGAAGCGGTGCGGGACTCCGGAGTGCGCGACCTGACCGTCGTGTCCAACAACATGGGCGTCGACGGACAGGGCCTCGGGCTCCTGCTCGAAACCACCAGGTGTCCACAGTGGTCGCTTCCTACGTCGGGGAGAACAAGCTCTTCGCGCGGCAAGCGCTCGCGGGCGAGCTCGACGTGGAACTCGTGCCGCAAGGCACCCTCGCCGAACGGCTGCGTGCGGGTGGCGCGGGCATCCCCGCCTTCTACACGCCCACCGGCGTCGGCACCCCGGTCGCGGAAGGCAAGCCGCACGCCGAATTCGAGGGGCGGACCGCCGTGCTCGAACGCGGTATCGTCGCCGACCTGTCGCTCGTGCACGCCCACACGGCCGACCGCGCCGGCAACCTGACCTACCGGCTCGCCACGCGCAATTTCAACCCCCGCGTCGCCGCGTGCGGGCGGTCTGCGTGACCGAAACCGAGCACCTGCTCGAGGAGTTCACCGATCCCGCTCAGGTCGTCACCCCTGACGTGTTCGTGCACCGGCTCGTCGCCGCGCGCGAGCGCGAGAAGGCGATCGAAAAGCGCACCGTGCGCCCGAAGAAGGTGGCGAACGCATGAGCTGGACCCGCGACGAGATGGCCGCCGTCGCCGCCCGCGAACTGTGCGACGGCGACTACGTCAACCTCGGCATCGGCATCCCGACCCTGGTCGCGAACCACGTGCCCGACGGCGTCCACGTGACCCTCCAGAGCGAGAACGGCATCCTCGGACTCGGCGCGTTCCCCCGCGACGGCGAGGAAGACGCCGACCTGATCAACGCCGGCAAGCAGACCGTGACCGTCGCGCCTGGAGCCAGCTTCTTCGACTCCGCCACCTCCTTCGCCATGATCCGCGGCGGCCACATCGACCTGGCCCTGCTCGGGGCGTTCCAGGTCGCGGCGAACGGCGACCTAGCCAACTGGAGCGTGCCCGGTGCCCTCGTCAAGGGCATGGGTGGCGCCATGGACCTCGTCGCCGGCGCCAACCGCGTCGTGGTCCTCACCGATCACGTCACGAAAGACGGGACGCCGAAGATCGTCTCGCGCTGCACGCTCCCCCTGACCGGCGCCGGAGTCGTCGACCGCATCATCACCGACCTCGCCGTCCTCGACGTCACCCCGGCCGGCCTGCGGCTGGTGTCACTGGCGCCCGGGGAAGACGCCGCGTCGGTCCAGGCCTTCACCGACGCCCCGGTGCTCCCGGCCGTGACCACCCAACGCGTGCCAGGGCGCGGTGCAGGCGTTTTCCGCGCCGCGGCCGGCTTCTCCGCATCCTGGTCAACGAGGCTGGAACGGCTCGCCGGCCGTAAGATCGAGTCGTGAGGTATGCGATTGCGATTCCCCAGTACTACTCGGACGGTTCGTTCGATCCCGGTGCTTTCCGGGAGTATCTGGCGCGGGCGGAGGAAGCGGGTTACCACAGCGCGTGGACGCAGGAGGCCGTGTTCGGCAGGCGTCCGCAGCTGAGCCCGATGGAGGCGATGACCTTCGCCGCCGCGTGCACAGACACGCTGCGGCTGGGCTGCACGGTGTTCGTGTCCACCCTGCACATCCCGGCGCAGCTGGCGAAGAGCACAGCCAGCCTGGACCAGCTGTCGCGCGGCCGCCTGGAGATGGGCGTCGGCTCAGGTGGCAAGAACCGCCCGTACGCCGCGTTCGGCATGCAACCCGACCGCTACCTGGCGCGGTTCACCGAAGGCGTCGAACTGCTCAAGGCGCTCTGGACGCAGGAAACCGTCGACCACGACGGGGACTTCTGGCAGCTGTCCGGTGCCGGCATCACGCCCCGGCCCTTCCAGAAACCCCACCCGCCCCTGTGGTTCGGCGGCAGCGGCCCGAAAGCCCTCCGGCGTGCCCTCGACCTCGGCACCGGCTTCTTCGGTGCGGGCTCCACCCCGACCACCGCCTTCGCCGACCAAGTCCGGTTCGTCCGATCGGAGAACCCCCGCCCGGACTTCGAGATCGCCAAACGCGTCTACATCGCCATCGACGCCGACGCCGCCCGCGCCCGCGAACGCGTCAACGCCGAACTCACCGCTCTCTACGGCGGCCTCTCCCCCGACGTCGAGGCCGCCGCCATCGCCGGCACCCCGGACGACTGCGTGCGCGCCGTCCGCGAAGTACTCGACGCCGGAGCCGAGCTCGTGCTGTTCACGCCGCTGTTCGACCAGGCCGAACACGCGGACCTGATCGCGAGGGAGATCATCCCGGCATTGGGCTGACTGGCCGGCCGATGTCGCACAGGACGGGGCAAATGGGTACGCCCCCGCGACGGCCACCGTTGTGACTGTCCACAACAGCCGCGGCCGCGTGTGCTGTACCCGGGGGCGCGCCGGTGGTTTCACTGGAGGGCGCCAAGGCCTGTACCCCGTCCCCGGAGGTCGGAGATGACTTCGCCGAACACCGTCGCCCTCGTCACCGGTGCCGCACAGGGCATCGGGCGCGCCACTGCGATCCGGCTCGCCCAGGATGGTTCGCACGTGGTGTGCGCGGACATCCAGGACTGCGCGGACACCGTGCAGGACATCAAAGCCGCGGGCGGCTCCGGGGAGGGCGTGGCGCTGGACGTGCGCGTCGCCGCCGCCTGGGCGGACGCGGTCGGCGACGTGCTCGGCCGCCTCGGCCGCATCGACTACCTGGCCAACGTCGCCGGCGTGGTGAACATGATCAGTGAAGACTCCGTCGTCGGGCTCACCGAGGAGGCCTGGGACGACGTCATCGCCACCGACCTCAAGGGACCGTGGCTCGGCATGCGCGCCGTCATCCCCGGGATGATCGACCGCGGCGGCGGCCGCATCGTCAACATCTCCTCGCTCGCCGCACTGCGGGGCCTGCCGAACCTAGCGTCCTACAGCGCCGCCAAGGGCGGCGTCGCCGCGCTCACCCGGCAAGCCGCGTTCGAATACGCCGAGCGCAACATCCTCATCAACGCGATCGCGCCCGGCACCATCGACACCCCGATCCTGGCCGACATCACCCCGGAGATGAAACAGGCGAACGCGAACGCCCACCTCATCCGCCGCCTCGGCCGGCCGGAGGAAATCGCCTCGATGGTCGCCTACTTCTTCCGCGAAGGGTCGTTCCTGACCGGACTCGTCTACGCCGTCGACGGCGGGTGGTCCGCGAAGGGCAACTTCTGAACGAGCCTCGGCGGCTCGGTCCGGACCTCACCGTGTGATCATGTCTTATCTCTGTCCGAGAGAGCACGGTGAGGGGGCGACCGCGTGTCGGGCACCATCGTCCTGGTTCACGGGTCGTGGCACGGTTCGTGGTGCTGGGACCCGGTGGTTCCCCTGCTGACCGGCGCCGGCCACGGCGTGACGGCGGTGGACCTGCCGGGCCGCGGCGAGGCTGCGCGCGTGGCCCGGTTCGGTCTCGACGACTTCGCGGACGCCGTCGTCGGGGCAGTGCGCGCGGCGGGTGAGCCGGTGACCCTGGTCGCGCACAGCATGGGCGGCGTGCCGGTGAGCCGGGCCGCTCAGGAGATCCCCGGCCTGATCAGCGGGCTCTTGTACGTGGCAGCGTTCGTGCCCCGGAACGGCCAGACCTTCGGCGACCTGCTGGCCATGCCGGAGGTCGCCACGTCATTGACCGCGCACCAGGTGCGGGACCCGGAGACCGGTACGACGACGATTCCGCCGCAGTACGCCCGCGAGACGTTCTACGGCGATTGCGCGCCGGAGATCGCCGACGCGTACGCGCAGCGGCTCGTGCCGGAGACCCGGGCGCTGCTCACCCAGCCGGTCCCCCAGACCGCGACCGGAATCGGGACAGTGCGCCGGGGGTATGTCGAGTGTTTGCGTGACCGAGCGCTTCCCGTCGAGGCGCAACGCGTGATGCACCGGGCGGCCCGGATCGAGCCCGTGTTCACTGTGGACAGTGACCACTCGCCGTTCGCCTCGCGGCCGGCGGAACTCGCCACCCTGATCGGCGAGTTCGCCGCGGCCGCGTAGAAAGGTCGGCGAACACCAGAACGCTGACCCGCACTCACGCGCTTCCTGACGGTGCGCAGCTGAGGTCGACAACGCAAAACAGGTTTCCGTCAAGATCCGCCAGCACCACGAAGTCCGGCTCGGGCGGGTCGACCGGCTGCGCGCCCAGCGCGACGAGACGGTCCACTTCGGACCGTTGTTCTTCGGTCGTGTCCACGAAGAGGTCGAGGTGCAAGCGAGCTCGCGGCTCGGCCGGTGACGCGCCGCGCATCAACGCCAGGACCTGCTCACTCCGCCGCGCCGCCGGAGCGTGCGCCAGGTGCCGCTGAACCACTCCGGCGCCACCTCCCGGTCGAGAGCGGCATTCCAGAACGCGGCAGCAGATCGAGGTCGGTGACACCGACCACGGGAAAACCCCATCTCAGCACCACCGCTCCAGCCCTCCCCCGATCAGGCTCATCGTACGCCCCGCAGCGGTTCGCCGAGGTTGCGGGCCCGCTCGGTCACCACTCGACGGGCAGCCCGCACAGCGGGAACAGCCGGGGCAGGTGGAACAGGGCCAGCTCCGTGATCACCTCACGCTCGACGGTGAGGACGAGCAGGGCGAACGGCCGGAACCGCGCGTTCGCGTCGCGGAGGTAGATCCCCAGAGCGGGTTGCCGGTTCGCGGCGGTCGCCATCGCGCGCACGTGGCCGGTCATGCCCGGCGTGAAGGCGTGCGAGGCGAGGAACTGCGTGATCGACTCCCGCCCGTCGTACCAGGACGTCATGGGCGGCATGACGAGCCGGGCCCGAGCGCCCAGCAGCGCGGCGACCTCGTCGACGTCGGTGCGCTCCCACGCGTCGACCATGCCCGCCAGCATTGCCTGTTCGACCTCGCCGAGCCGGGCGATCGCCCGGCGATCGGCGTCGTTTCGCACCCAGCGCCTCCTGAGCGTCTCCCGCGCGCGTTGCAGCGCGCTGTTCACCGACGCCACCGTCACGTCGAGTGCGGCGGCCGTTTCCGCGGCCGGCCACCCGACCACGTCCCGCAGGATGAGCACGGCCCGTTGCCGCTGGGGCAGGTGCTGGATCGCCGCCAGGAACGCCAGCTCAGTGGGCCTCCCGCCGGACCAGCATCGCCTCGGGATCGACTCCGGACGCCACGACGTCCTCGAGGAGCCGGTCCGGGTAGGGCTCCAGCCACGCGAGGTCCGTCGGCGGGCGGGGCTCGGATCAGCCGGGCCGCTGACTTCCGGCGGCGTCACCCGTCTCGGCCGGCGCCGGAGCACGTCGAGGCACGCGTTCGTCGCGATCCCGTAGAGCCACGCGTGGAAGGTCGAGCGGCCCGGGAAGCTCGCCCGCTTGGCCCCCGCGCGCAAGAACGTCTCCTGGACCAGGTCCTCCGCGTCCTGGGTCGACGCCGTGAACCGGTAGCAGTGCAGGTGCAGTTCGGCGCGATGGCGTTCGACCAGTGCCGCGTACGCGCGCTGGTCACCTCCCAGCGCTGCCGCCACCTCGTCGTCCGGTACCGCGGCCCTCGGGCCGGCCGGGCTCGTCACATCCGTCACCCCCGTGTGACGCACCGAGCGCCGCGGACTCATCGGTCGCCCGGCCGATGAGTCCGCGCCGTCGCCGCGTCACCCGTACTGAGGGCACAAGCCCGACCGAACACGACAGGAGAACCACCATGCCGCAGTTCTTCATCGAAGCGCCGGCGGGCATCCGGCCCGAGGCCAAGCAGACGATGATGCGGGACGTCTCCGCCGCCATCGACGAGGCGTACCGGATCCCGGACGTCCGCGTCTGGTTGCGCGAATACCCCGCGGAAAACGTCGCCCAGGACGGCCGCACCCAAGCCGAGCCGATCCGTCCCGTGTGCTTTCTCGAAGCACCGCAACTGCACAGCGTCGACGCGCGCAGGACCATGTCGAGCAAGATCCACTCCGCGATCCGCGCGGCGTACAAAGGCCTCGCCAACACTGACGAGACCCTCGTCCTCATGAACTTCTACCCCCTCGAGAACGCCGGGTTCGGCGGGCGCATGCAGTCCGACAACCCGCAGATCGTGACCGCGGTGACCCAGCTCAACGCCTGAAGCTGCCACCGGCGTGCGCCGGGTCGGCGGGAAAACCGGCGGCGCCGACCAGCGCCGGGTCGAGGAACGTCGTGATCGCCACGAGGTGTGTGGCGTCGGTGGCCAGCACCGCCAGCCCGAACGGCCGGAACGGCGCGTCGAGGTGGTCGCGGTGGTAGGCCGCCGCGGCGGGTTGTCCATTGGCGACGGTCGGGAACATCCGGTAGAGACCGGGCGCGGTGAGCACGTGTGCCGCGAGGTGGGGCACACAAGCGCCCTTGCCGGAAAGGGAAAGACCCGACGGGACGACCTCCAGGGTCGCGTCGTCGCGCAACAGCCGCGTCAACGCCGGAACGTCTGCGGTCTCGAAGGCCGCGATGTAGGTGTTCAGGATGGCGCGAGCCGCACTCGAGTCCGGCTCGACGAAGGCGTCGGGTGTCGGCGTCACTTCGTCGAGCCGGGCCCGGGCGCGCTGGAGGGCGCTTTTCACCGCGGGCACGGTGGTGCCCAGCACCTCGGCGATCTCGTCGGCGGGCAGGGCCAGCACTTCCCGCAGCAGGAACGCGGCCCGCTGCCGCGGCGGCAGGTACTGCAGGCTGGCCACCAGCGCGAGCCGTAGCGTCGACCGCCGTTCGGCGACGTGGGCGGGGTCCTCGGGCAGCGGGTCGAGCCACAGGACGTCAGCCGCGGCCAGCGGAACGTCGGGGTCCTGACCGGGGACGCCCAGACCGGCCGGCAGCACCCGGCGTCCGCTGCCCTTCAGCGCGGTGAGGCACACGTTCATGGCGATCCGGTACACCCACGTACGCACCGAGGAGCGGCCTTCGAACGCGTCACGGCTTCGCCAGGCGCGCAGGTAGGTTTCCTGCGCCAGGTCCTCGGCCTCCTGCACGGAGCCCGTCATGCGGTAGCACAGGGCCACCAGCTCCGGCCGGTAGTCCGCCAGCTGATCCCACAGTTCGGCCAACGCGGTCAGCCTCGAGCCGGCCGGTAGCGCAAGGACACCAGGCCGGGGTCCGCGCCCGGCGCCGCGCTGATGAGCTCCCACGAGCTCCCCGCGTCGCCCTCGCAGGAGAAGGGCTCGCCTTCGGGGACGATCACCGGCACGACGGTCATCGTCAGCTCGTCGACCAGCCCGGCCCCGGTCAGGGTGCGCCCGAGCCGGCCGTGGCCGTAGACGATCAAGTCCCCACCCGCCTCCCGTTTGAGCGCGGCGACCGTTTCGACGACATCGTCGCCGAGCACCGCGGTGTTCGTCCACTGCGGGTCCCGCAAGGTGCCGGAGAAGACGTACTTGCGCAGGGCGTTGAGCTGCGCCGCGTATTCGCCGGGGGTCGCCGGCCACTGCCGGGAGAAGATTTCGTACGTCCGCCGGCCCATCAGCATCGCCGAGCAGTCCCGCAGCGCCGCCAGTGAGGCGGCCGCACTGCCCGGGCCGAAGTAGGGGCCCGCCCACTTCAGCGGTTCGCTGATCACACCGTTGAGCGACACCAGCGTGCTGAGCACCAGACGCCGCGGAGTTTCCCTCGTCATGAGGAGTTGGACCACCCGCGGTGCGAAAAGGAATCGGTCCGCTCTCGATTCCTTCGCGGATCCCCCGCGGTCTCACAAACCATGGAACTGAGCTATTACCTGCCCACCGGGACGACCCACGAGTTCGCGGGCTACACCAGCCCGGTCGTCGCGTTCGACAAGCTTCTCGAACTGGCCCGGGTGGCCGACGAGTCCGGCTTCACCACGATCTGGGCCCCGGACCACTTCATCCCGTTCGGCCCGTCGGGGTCGTTCGTGTTCGAAGCCTGGACGACCCTGGCGGCGCTGGCTCGCGAAACCAGGACCGCCCGGCTCGGCCAGCTGGTCACCGGCAACGGCTACCGCAACCCCGCCCTGCTGGCCAAGATGGCCTCGACCCTCGACGTCGTCTCCGGCGGGCGGTTGACCTTCGGCATCGGCGCCGGCTGGTACGAGGACGAGTACCGCGCGTTCGGCTACGACTTCCCCGGCGCCGGCGAGCGCCTGCGCCGGCTCGAAGAGTCGTTGCAGATCATCGCCGAACTGTGGACCGGGAACCCGGCCACCTTCGCCGGCCGCTACTTCAGCACCGACGGCGCGGTGAACCTGCCCACCGGCGTCCAGGCGCCGCACCCGCCGGTGATGGTCGCCGGCGGTGGGGAGAAGGTGACGCTGCGGCTGGTCGCACTGTACGGCGATCTCTGCAACGTGCAGGAGTCGCCGGACGAGGTCCACCGCAAGTACGGGATTCTCGCTCGCCACTGCGAGACGGTGGGCCGCGACTACTCGGCGATCACCAAGACGTCCACGACCTACTGCATCACCGCCGACACTGACGACGAGGCCCGCGCGGCGGTCCCGCCGTGGGCGCAGCTGGTCTTCCCGGGCGACCTCGCGGGCTACGGCCTCGTCGGCACGATCGACACGATCCGCAATCGGCTCGACACCTACCGCGAGGCCGGGGTGGACGAGCTGATCATCGGCTTCCAGAACGCGCTCGACGCCGACACCCTGCGGACCTTCGCGGCCGAATTCGTGCGGTGATCGGGTCCGGCGCCTACGGGGTGACCCGGCCGGTCAGCCGGCAGGTACCCGGTCGAGGACGATGCCGAAGTGTTCCTCGTAGGCCCGCAGGATCGCGTCGTCGCCATCGAGCACGCGCTCAGTGCGCTCGGCACCGGTCGTTTCGATCAGGCGGCCCCCGGCGATCGTCACGCGCCCGCCGGGGGTCACGAGCGAGCACGTCGGCCCGTGGGCGAAGGGCGACTGCGGGGAGTTCGTGTGGAACCACGCCATGGCGTGGAAGTCGTCCAGGGCGCGCGGGCGCGGTTCCAGCCGGTAGACCACGTCCCCGTCGTGCAGTACGTCGACGTCGCCGTGTGGCGCGGGCCGGGTGGTGAACCGGCCCGCCGGATCCGGCTGGGCCGCGGTCGTCGCGAGCCGCAGGGGCCGGACGCTGAACCGGCCGAACCCCACGTCGATCAGCCACGGCTCGGCCAGGTCGACGCGCAGCGCCAGGTGGTCGAGCGGCGGGCCGAACCCTCCTTCCCGGCGCAACACCCGGCCGGCGAGCAGCTGCACTTCGAACCCGAGGTGGTGCAGCAGCAGCCCGAATGCGCCGTTGAGTTCGTAGCAGAACCCGCCGCGGCGCTGCCCGACGATCTTGTCGAGCAACGCGGGTTCCGCGAGGTCGATCTGCCGTCCCAGGTAGCGATCGAGGTTTTCGAACGGCACCGTTTCGAGGTGGCGGCGCTGCAGCTCGCGCAGCGCGGCGAGATCGGGCACGGCGGGGCGGACCGCGCCGATCCTGCGGAGGTAGCCCTCGACGTCCACGCTCTCGTCCCTCCGACGACTCTGGGTTTACGTTACAGATAGTATATGTAACTATCAAGCTTACAGAGCTGCCCGAATTCTCGGCGAGGTGTCACCCATGGCTCGAGCACGCGCGCTGCCCGCGACCAGGCCCGCCGACGACGGTCCACGCCCGAGCGGCCGGCCCCGCGACGCCGCGCTCGACGAGGCGATCATCCTCGCGACCCGACGCCGCCTGGTGGAGCGGGGCTATTCCCGCTTGACGCTCGGCGACATCGCCGCCGACGCGAAGGTCGGGCGGCCCACCTTGTACCGGCGCTGGAGCACCAAGTTCGAGCTCGTCGTCGACGCGCTCGACTACGGGTTCCGCAAGCAGCACGACATGTACGAACTGGACCTGAGCGGACTCGAGCCGCGGGCCGCGTTCGTGGAGGTCCTCCGGCGGCTGGACCCGACGTACTACAACCCGGACGCGATGGTGCTGATGGGCAGCTTCGCCGGCGAATCGAGCCACACGCCCGAACTGCTCGAGGTCCTGCGCAAGCACGCGGTCGAACCCCGGGTCGAGCTCGTGCAGAGCGTGCTGACCCGGCTCCAGCACCGCCGCGCCGTGCGCGACGACATCGACAAGTGCACCGTCGCGACGCTGTGCTTCGGCAGCTACCTCGCGGCCTTCTACCGCGGCGGGTCCGAAGTGGACGTCGCCGAATCGGTCGCCTCCGTGCTCTGGCCCACCCTCGAAAGAAGACCCGCCCCGGGACAGCGCTGATCCCGAACGCACCGGGCGGTCACCGCCGCGCCGCGATCCCCGGCCACAGCACGGCGACGACCTGCTCGGCGAGACCACTGCGGTCGTGCTCAGCGCGCAGGAACGCCGCGAAGTAGCTGCCGAAGCACATCGTGGCGATGGTGTGCCGATCGAGGTCGGACCGCACCTCGCCGCGCTCCTGCAGATCGGCGAGGACGCCTTCGAGGTGCGCGAGCCGGGGCTCGACGGCGTGCTCCAGCACGATCGCGAGCAGTTCCGGCGTTCGCGTTGTCTCGCTCATGAAGTTGCCCATCAGGACCATCGCGTCGGGGTTGTAGTAACAGGGATCCAGCCGCCGGACGGCCTCCGCCAGCGCTTCGGGAGCCGGGAGGTCCGCGAGCTCCAGAGCGGGGTAGGCGTCGCGCTGCGCGCGGAACCCGTAGTCGATCGCCTCGATGGTGAGTTCGAGCTTGCCCGACCAGCGCCGGTAGACCGTCGGCCGTGACACGCCGGCGTCGGTGGCGATGTCCGCGATCGTCATCCTCGAATAACCGTCGAGGACCAGCCGCCGGCGCGCGGCCGTGATGATCGCTTCGTCGCGCCCGGGATCCAACGGCCGGCCACCGCGCGACGGGGCCGTCGCTTGTCCGGCTTCGGGGTCCGCCTTGCGTGAGTCCGTCATGGCTCGATTATCGGGGCCTGGGGCCAAGTCCGCCGCTTACCTCAAACGTTACAGCTATTGACTGTAACGTTCGCCTATCTTACCGTTTCGAGCGCGGGGCTTCCCGCTCCGGCAACGACGCCAGCAGGAGACAGAACATGAGCGCGACACCCGAAGATCTGATCGAGCGCAGCATCCCGTTCATCAACGAGATCAAGAACCGCACGGCCGGAGTCGAGCTGGAAACCTGGCTCAACGAGCACCGCGGTCCCGGTTCCGAGCTGTGGGACGACCTCGCCCGCATCATCAAGGACGGGGTCGCCGACGGCTGGGCCGCGAACGTCGAGGTCGACGGTCCGAACTACCGCCGGAGCCGGATCGTCGAGCCGAGCGAGCGGCTGAACTGGTTCAGCATCACGGCCGTCTACTTGAACAGCGAGACGCTCTTTTGCGGTGAATACCACCAGCACCCCTACGGCGAGATCAACATGGTCATCCCGCTGGACGAGGGTGCGCTGCTGCGCGGGCCGCGCGGTTGGCAGGGTCCGGGTTGGACGTCGCCCGAGCCGGGCAGCCACCACTACCCCGAGGTCGTGGGCGGGTCGCTGATCGCCCTGTTCTACCTGCCCGCAGGCCGCATTTCCTACGACATCACGGTTCCCGAGGACTACGAATTCATGGTCCCCGACGGCTACCGGATGTCCGCGGCCGACGGGCAGTGACCGAAACCGCCGAGCTGATGAACGACAACACCACCACGAAAGTCGCGCCCCCGGCCGGTGCGGCACCGCCGGCCGTGACCGTCGTCGAGGCCTTGCTGACGCGCCGCAGCGTGCGGGCGTTCTTGCCCACGCCCGTTTCGCGCGCGGAGGTGGAGAGCCTGCTGGCGCTCGCCGCGCGGTCGGCAAGCAACTCCAACGGCCAGCCGTGGCACGTCCACGTCCTGACCGGCGAACCGAAACGCCGGTTGACCGACGCGCTCTGGCAGGCACTGGACGGAGACGGCCGGGTCGCCGAGCGGGAGTACCCGTACCAGCCGGCGCCGGAAGACTGGGAAGAGCCGTTTCGGACCCGCCGCCGGGCCTTCGGTGAAGGCCTCTACCGCGACACGCTCGGGATCGCCCCGCACGACACCGAAGGCCGCCAGGCACACCACCGGCGGAACTACGATTTCTTCGGCGCCCCGGTGGGTTTGGTCCTCACGGTCAGCCGGGCTCCGCTCGCGAGCGCGCTCGTCGACGCCGGGCTGTTCCTGCAGGCGCTCATGCTCGTGGCCCGCCACGCCGGGCTCGACACCTGCCCGCAGGCGTCGTTCATCGATTTCTACCCGGTTCTGCGCCGGCACCTGAAGATCCCGGACGATCAGCTCATCGTCTGCGGACTCGCCCTCGGCTACGCCGACCCGGAGCACCGCCTCAGTCGTCATCGGACTGCGCGCGAACCGGTCAGCACCTTCACCACCTTCTACAGCGACGAATCCTGCTGACCCCTCAGGTCAGACTCGCGTAAAACCCCTTCCGTGCCGGCCTTTTCTCTTCGGCCGTACGGGGAACGGCCTGAGTACCAGGGGAGGCGTTCAGGAATTCCCCCGTTCCCACCGGGACTTTCCCGGGTCACGCCCACATCTTCGGGGGGCCGTGCATCACATACGAAAGGCGATACCGCCGTGCCTTCTCAACTTTCGCAACCGCGCCGCACCGTGCGCCTGGACGAGCTGATCGACGGGCGGCCGGTCGGCGGCTTCCACTTCCTGGTCCTGGCCCTGACCGGTTTGGTCATGTTCCTCGACGGCCTCGACACCCAGGCGATCAGCTTCGTCGCCCCGGCCGTCGCCAAGGAGTGGTCGCTGCCCGTTGCCGCTCTCGGCCCGATCTTCTCCGCGTCGATCGTGGGCCTGATGATCGGCTACCTGGTGCTCTCGCCCCTGGCGAACCGGGTCGGGCACCGCAAGCTCGTCATCGTCTCCACGGCGTTGTTCGGGGTGTTCACCGTGCTGTGCGCGCTGGCCGGGAACGAGACGCAGCTGATCGTGCTGCGGCTGCTCACCGGCGCCGGGCTCGGTGCGGCCATCCCGAGCGCCGTGGCGCTGGCCAGTGAGTTCGCGCCGGCCCGGCGCCGCTCCACATTCGTCATGTTCATCTACTGCTGGCTGGCCTTGGGCTTCGTCGCCGCGAGCCTGATCTCCGGAGCGGTCATCCCGAGCTGGGGCTGGCGGCCGATGTTCGTGCTCGGCGGTGTCCTGCCGCTGCTCCTCGCGGTCGTGCTGCTGGGCTTCCTGCCCGACTCCCCGAGTTATCTGCTGCCGCGTGACGCCGCCCGCGCCCACGCCACGCTGTGCCGCGTCGACCCTCAGCTCGACCCGCAGACGCAGGTGCTGCCGGCCGAGCGCGCCGGTTCGCCGGTGAAGGTCCGGTCCCCGCTGGTCGAGCTGCTCCGGCGGCACTGGCTCGCCAGCACCGCGCTGCTGTGGCTCGCGTTCATGCTCAACCTGGGCGTGTTCTACGCCGTGCAGAGCTGGCTGCCCACGATCCTGGGCCGGCTCGGACACGCCCCCTCGACGGCCGTCCTGGCCACGGCGCTGACGACGATCGGCGGGATCGCCGCGGCGCTGGTGATCGGGCCCCTGATGGACCGGCGCGGGCCGTTCGGCACGCTCGGCGTGGTCTACCTCCTCGGCGCGGTGTTCGTGTCGGTGCTCGCGTTCGCGGTCACCGGGCAGAGCTGGCTGGTGCTGGGCGCGGCGTTCCTCGCCGGTACCTGCGTCACCGGCGGCCAGATGAGCGTGGTCGCGCTGGCGACGGTGCTCTACCCGCCGCGGATCCGCCCGACCGGGGTCGGCTGGGCGCTGGGCATCGGCCGCATCGGCGGCATCCTGGGTCCGCTGCTGGTCGGCTTCGCCCTGGGCGGCGGGGCGGCGCCCCGCACCGTGTTCGTGGTGATGGGCGCGATGTTCCTGGTGGCCAGCGGCGCAGTGCTGGCGCTGGCCAAGGTTTCCCGTTCGGTTCGAGCCGGGGACTCGTGCGCCGCGAGCGCAGCGCAGCCACGGCAGGAATCCGCCTCGGCCGACTGACCACAGAGGACCGCGGGCGCGGCCTTCCTGGCCCGTCCTCGGTTCCAAGCCGCCACCGGCGTTGCGCGCCGGTAGCGGCCGGCGCCACGATCGGAGCACGGCGCTCACTCGTCGACGCGGCTGCTTCACCCGTTACAGCGAGAAAGGTTGGGCACATTGCCTCTTCACCCCGAGTACGAGCAGATCCGCAAGGTCGTCGAGGACTGGGCCCTCTACCGCGACTCCGCGCGGTGGGAGGAGTTCGCGACGGTCTGGCACAGCGACGGCTGGATGACCGCGACGTGGTTCCAAGGTCCCTTCACCGATTTCATCGAGGTGAGCCGCGCGGCCTTCGACGCGGGCGGCCAGATCCTGCACTTCCTCGGCGGCTTCACGTGCGAGGTCTCGGGCGCCCGGGCGATCGCCCAGACGAAGATGAAGATCGAGCAGCGCGCGCCGGTCCACGGCACGCTAGTCGACGTGACGTGCACCGGGCGGTTCTACGACTTCCTCGAACGCCGCGACGGGCGCTGGGGCATCGTGCGCCGGCAGCCGATCTACGAGTCGGACCGGATGGACGTCGTCGATCCCGCGGCGTCGCTCAAGCTCGACGCCGCGGCGCTGGCGAGCTTCCCACCCGGTTACCGCCACCTCGGCTACCTCCAGGAGGACAACGGGTACCGGGTCATGCGCGACCTGCCCGGGCTGCGCGGGCACTCGGTCGAAGTGCTGTACGACGAGGGCCGCGGCTGGCTCGGCGGTTCGGCGACACCGGGCGTCGTGCGCGTCGACGGTGCTTCGTGACGCGACCTGACCCGAGCCAGCCGGGCCATCCTCCTGGTGAACCGCATCCTGCCGGGTAGAGGCTTGCTGCTCCCGCTGAGGGCCGCCGTTCGTGATCGGCGGCCCTCAGGGAGGAGCTGAACCGCTTCACGGAGGCGCCCATTGCTCTCGAGCCTCCATGACGCTGCCGGCCTGTGCCCACGTCCCGGATCAACGGCACAGGCCGGTCGGCGGGCGTCTCGGGGAAGAGCAGCCGTTCGTACGTCCACACGCTGGGGTACCCGGCCGCTTCCGCCGTTCTGGCCTCTCGACGACGCCGTTTTGCCAGGTCCACACCCAGCCGCTGGGGCAGACGGAGTCCAAGTCTCACTTGAACCCTCCGGTGATCGTCGTGGCCCCCGGAGGAACCGGGCCGGGCCGTAGAGCGATTCGCAAACATTCACACCCATGTGAAGGTCAAGGTAGCCTGGAGCACATGAGAATCGGCGAGCTCGCGCAGCGCACCGGCGTATCCCCTCGGCTACTGCGTTACTACGAGGAACAAGGGCTGATCGCGCCCAGCCGCGCCGACAACGGCTACCGCGAATTCGGCGAGTCACACGTGGACGTCGTGCTGCAGATCAAGGGTCTGCTCGACGCCGGGCTCCCGACCCGGATCATCGAGCAGCTCCTGCCGTGCCTGGACAGGCCGGAGACCATCTACGTCCCCGACGTGACCCCGGAAATGATCACCACCCTGCAACGCGAACAGGCCCGGCTGTCCGAACGCATCGAATTCCTGACCCGCAACAGAGACGCGGTCGCCGATTACCTGCAAAAGGTTCTCAGCGTCAAGTCAGTTAACACCGCGAGCAAGGACCACGCCCTGACCTGAGGCGTTGCCGGCTGGTGCGCCTCACGACGTCGATCTCGACGAGGAGGCGACACCGCATCGCCACGGCCGCCGGCTGGCCTGAGTGGATGGTCGCGGTGGGCGAACGTTGTCCCGCAATCAGTCGTACCGCGGTCCAGCCGCGGTGGTTCGGGTCTCGAAGTGGCCCGACGTCGGGCAACTCGAGGTATTCCACGGGATCCCCGGCGCCGCGGGCCGCGGCGACGTAGTCGCGGCCGTGGCCGACCGGCAACCGAATATGCAGCGCAATCCAGGCCGACCGGAGCGCTGCGCGCTCCGGTGTTCCTCGCCTGCTCCGGCAGCCGGGCCCTGCACGGGTTCTGTCCACTAAGGACACTGCACCACAGTCGCCGCCGCGAAGTCTCACGTCGTCGAGCCGGCCGACCTTGTCACCACAATTCGGAGCAGCGACTGCCGTGCCCCCGGAGAGCGGCACCAAGCCGGTTGCCCTGCCTATCGATATTCGATAGATTCCCATCGCAACTCGATGGAAAGAGGGCCATGGGAAAGCTGACTGTGCAGACGCTGCGGGCCGTGCTCGTGGTGGTGCTCGCCGGCACGGTGTTCGTGCAGGTGTCGATGGTGTGGGCGCTGGCCGCCAAACCGGTGACCGGGTCGCTCCCGCTGACGCCGCTGCGCGTGGTCACGATCCTGGGCATGCTGTCGGTCGAGGTCGCGGTGGTCTGCGTGTGGCGCCTGGTGACGATGGTGCGACGCGGAACCGTGTTCTCCCACGCCGCCTTCCGCTACGTGGACGGCGTGATCGGCGCGATCGTGGCGGCGGCCCTCGTGTGGTTCGCGGTCACGGCCATCAACGCGCCGGGCCAGCGGGAGGACCCTGGCGTCACCCTCATCATGGGCGGGATCGGCGTGGCCATCCTGGGGGTCGCGCTCATCGTGCTCGTGCTGCGGATGCTGCTCGCCCAGGCGGTCGCGCGCGACGGCGAAGCGGCGCAAATGCGGGCCGAGCTGGACGAGGTCATCTGATGCCGATCGCCGTCGACATCGACGTGATGCTGGCCAAGCGGAAGATGTCCGTGGGCGAGCTCGCCGACCGCGTGGGGATCACCCCGGCCAACCTGGCGGTGCTCAAGAACGGCCGCGCCAAGGCAGTGCGCTTCACGACGCTCGCCGCGCTCTGCGAGGTGCTCGAGTGCCAGCCGGGCGACCTGCTGCGGTGGGAGGCCGAGGACACCGCGGGCGGATGACCTGCCTCACGGGCGGGCGTGAATGGGGGCCCGCTCAGCGTCACCATCGAAGCCCCTGTCCCGGCTAACCCCGGCGAGGCGAGTTCGCCGTGGCGTTCGACGAGCGTCGCGGCGAGCTGCGCGAGCTTGAGGTTGAGCGTTTGCGACGTGCGGCGCAGCAGGTCGAATGCCTCGTCCGCCGTCAGGCCCTGGCGGGCCATGAGGATGCCCTTGGCCTGCCCGATGACGTCCCGGGACTCGACGGGCCCGGCGCAGCTCGGTGGAGCGCAGCTCGGCGACCTCCGCCGCGGTGTTGCGCGCCAGCGCGAGCGACGTGTAGGTCGCCAGCAGCAGCGCCCGGTGGCGGTCCGCGGCAAGGAACGCTTCGCGGTGGCTGTAGATGTTGAGCGCGCCTCGCACCGGCGCCGTCGCCCGACGGCGGCTGCAGGGCCGTCGGCAGCAGCGAGCCCAGGCCGTGGCTGGGCGGCGACGGCGGCGAACTGCGGCCACGCCGTGGCCGCAGTGAGGTCGAGGGCGAGGGCGTACC
Source organism: Amycolatopsis sp. FDAARGOS 1241 (assembly GCF_016889705.1). Taxonomy (NCBI): domain Bacteria; kingdom Bacillati; phylum Actinomycetota; class Actinomycetes; order Pseudonocardiales; family Pseudonocardiaceae; genus Amycolatopsis; species Amycolatopsis sp. FDAARGOS 1241. The sequence goes on along the minus strand of NZ_CP069526.1, from coordinate 2,344,658 downwards.
CAGGACCGTCCGGACGCGCGGCGTCGACGCACGGACCGCTCCCGGCCGCGTACTGGGCCTGGTCGAGGACCGCGGCGACGCCGTCGGTTTCGTTCGGGGTGAAGAACCGCCCGGCCGGATCCCGCAGCGTCACATTGACCACCTGAGCGTGGGGAATGATCACCACGGTGGCCGCTACGATCGGGCGCAGCGCCTGCTCAAGGGTGGTGGCGTCGAGGAGCACTCGACTCAGCGCCGCGAGCCGTCCGCCGAGCTCGTCGACCTCGGCGGACGGGTGCGGTTCGAACGCCATGGCCGCGTCGACCGTGCCATACACCCGCAGCTGCCCCACCGGAGTCGCGGTCCGCAACACGCGGAAGACGACACCGCCGTCCTCGACGACCGCGGCCGTCCGCGCACTCCGCTCGGCTTGAGCCGTCACGAAGCGGCTCAGCACCCGGGCACCGGCGGCCGAGAGCCCGGAGACGGCACGCAGGTCCGGCACGACGAGATGCGGCGGGGGCACGGCCGCGCTGATGTCGGTGAGCTTCTCCTGCGCCGACGCCACGGCGCCGCCGACCAGCGGGCCGGCCAGCCGCAGCACGAGCGCGGAATCCACATTCGACGGGCTGATCAACACCTCGGCGTCGGCCATCCTCGTCCCTTCATCGCCACCACGGGCCTCAGCGGGAACGCCGTCACCATTGCTCGCGGCCGCAGACGCTCACACCTTCCCGGAACGGGTACCGCCATCCGGCCGCCACCAAACGAAGCAGTCCAGCCCAACAGGCATGCGAGGCAGCCGCCCGACTGCCGGTGTCAGCCGCGGGGACCGGTGGCCTCGAATCCGGCGGCGCGAGAGCGGTCGGCGTCCGCATTCACGCGGTGGGTGTTGGCCTTCTACTGGTGCTCGCCTACCGCTGCGGCACCGCCGCGGTAGGCGAATTCCTCGTGCTGAACAGCGGCGCTGTCGTGAGCGCGCGCCGAACTGAGCAATCCGTTCCGGAGACGAGTACGGGCTGGCGCTTCGCGTCGACGTGCGTGCGACAACGCAGCGCGAGCCGCCGACACGGTGCTCCGGCGCTCGTGCTCGCCGGCATCGGGGTCAACGGTGGCGGAGCCCTCCGACGCGGCGGGCATCTGCAGAGCGCTCCGCCGCTGGGCCGCACTGTGCACCCGTGCCGCAGCGTGCCGCGCCGCTTCGACGGCGGCGACGCCAGGATCGTCGGGCCCGCTCATCCGGCCACTGTCCCACAAGCGACGAGGCAGCGGTCGCAACCAGGCGCGATCGGGCGGAGTTACGCCGAACGGGTTACCGTCGATGGGTAGTGTCCGGGCCCGGGTGCGGCTCGGTGCATCGACGGGAGGCCGCGATGGTCCGTGCAGCAGCCGCCCGGGTACCGGCCTGGGTCGAGCCGATGCTGGCCAAGTCCGACGGCGGGCGGCTCCCGTCCGGCCCGCGCTGGGCCTACGAGTACAAAGTGGACGGCTACCGCTGCTGCCTGCGGATCGCGGCGGACGGCACGACGGTCCTGACCAGCCGCAACAACATCGAACTCACCGCCGAGTTCGCCGAGATCGCCGACGTGGTCACCACCGCCCCAGACGGCGAGGCACTCGTGCTCGACGGCGAGATCGTGGCCCTCGACGAGCACGGCCGGCCGGACTTCGAAGCCCTCCAGCAGCGCCGCGGTCGTTACCAGACCCAGCGCGGCTCGCTGCGGCGCAACGAATCGTTGGACGACGTGCCGGTCCGGTTCCTCGCGTTCGACCTGTTGCGCCGGGGGGCCAAGGCCCTGCTCGCCGAACCGTACGACGAACGTCGCCGCCGGCTCGAGGACCTGCCGGTGCTCGACCCGGACCGGATCGCGGTGGTTCCGGCGTGCACCTTCGAGCAGCTCGCCGGCGACGGTCGCACTCCGGGTGACTTTCTCGAGCAGGCAGCGGCCGCGGGCATGGAAGGGCTGATCGCCAAGGTGCGCACGGGGGCCTACCACCCCGGCGCCCGCAGCGACACGTGGCTGAAGCACCCGCTCCTCCACACCGCCGAGGTTGTCGTCTGCGGGTGGCGGCCCGGACAACGCGGCTTCGCCGGCACGCTCGGCGGCCTGGTCCTCGGCGCGCACGACCCGGACACCGGCGCGCTGGAGTACGTCGGCGACGTGGGAACGGGTTTCAGCCAGGCCACCCGGGCGTCGCTTCAGGCCGACCTGGCGAAGCTCGAACGGCGGGCCCATCCGTTCGCGACCACACCGCCCCGCGAGGATGTCCGTGGCGTGCGGTGGGCCGAGCCGAAGCTGGTCGGCGACGTGGTGTACCGCACCTTCACCCGGGGCGCCGGCCGGCTGCGGCACACCGCCTGGCGCGGACTGCGCGCCGACAAGAAGCCCGCCGACGTGGTCGCGCCGCGCCCGTTGCACCGTTCTCCCGCGCCACCGGCGCCTGCCCTTTCGGCTGCGGCAGGTCAGCGGATCACCGTCCAAGCGGGCGATCGGCAACTGGTTTTGTCCAATCTGGACAAAGTGTTGTATCCCGCGAACGGGTTCACCAAAGGCGAGGTCCTCAACTACTACTCCCGCATCGCGCCGGTCTTGTTGCCGCACCTGGCGGGGCGGCCGGTGACGTTCATCCGCTACCCCGACGGCGTCGACGACGGGCAGTGGTTCGAGAAGAACCTCCCCCGCGGCGCTCCGGAGTGGATTCGCACCGCGGTTCTGCCCAGCTCGGGCACCCGCAGTGGAAAGGGGCCCAGAACGATCACCTACCCCCTGCTCGAAGACCTGCCGAGCCTGGTGTGGGCCGCCAACATCGCCGCACTGGAACTCCACATTCCACAGTGGACCGCCACCGCCGACGACCGGCGAACGCCGCCGGACCGGCTGGTGTTCGACCTCGACCCCGGCGAAGGTACGACGATCGTCGAGTGCTGCCGGGTCGCCGAGCGGCTGCGGGAGGTGCTCGTCGCGGACGGGCTCACTCCGTTCGCGAAAACCAGTGGCGCCAAAGGCATGCAGCTCTACTGCGCCATCTCCACCGACGACCCCGCGGCCCCGTCGGTTTACGCGAAGCGGCTGGCCCGGCAGCTCGCCGCGCAAACGCCCGGCAGGGTGACCGCGGTGATGGCGAAGGCCCACCGCTCCGGACGCGTGTTCATCGACTGGTCGCAGAACAACCCCCACAAAACCACCATCGCGCCGTATTCCCTGCGCGGGCGCGACCTCCCCACCGTCTCCACCCCGATCACCTGGGACGAAGTCCGCGCCTGCCGTAGCCCCGCCGACCTGACTTTCACCGCCGACGACGTCCTGCCCCGCGTGGCCGAACACGGTGACCTCCTCGCCGGCCTCGCCCAAACCCGCGTGGACCTCCCCAGGCAGTAGACAACACGACCCTCCCGTCCTGCCCGGGCGCAGTTCCATTCTGGCCGGAACCACCAGCATGCCCCGGAGCCTTGAGCGGGCCTGACCATGAGCGGGCCGGACCCCGCGGGAGGTGCTCCAGTCGAGGCCGCAAGGCGCCCTGCGGGAGAAGAGCCAGTTCAGCGTCGTAATGCGCTTGTGAGGTGTAGCAGCGGCATTCCGGGGAACACCACGGCGAGCGGAAATGAGGTGAACTCACCGTGCACGCTACTTCGGGGCCGGCTGTGGGTGTGCTGGATGTGGGTTCGTTCAGCGCTCGGCTCGTGGTGCTCGAGCCCGGCGGTACGCCGCTCGAGCCCGCGCTGAGCCACCAGAGCCGGCTGCGGCTGGACCGTGAACTCGACGACGAGTGCCGGTTGGGCGACCGGGGGATCGCCGCCATCTCGGCGGCGGTCGCCGAGGGGATGGCCGTGGCCGCTCGCCACGGTGTGCACGATGTGTTCCCCTTTGCGACGTCCTCGATCCGGGATGCGGCCAATGCGGATGAGGTGGTGCGCACGGTTCGCCGTGACACGGGTGTCGAGCTGCAGTTCTTGTCGGGGCGCCGCGAAGCCGAGCTGACCTATGTGGGCGCTCGGCGCTGGTATGGTGCGGCCGCCGGTCCGCTGCTGGTTCTCGACATCGGTGGTGGGACGGTGGAGTTGTCGGCCGGACGCGGTTCCCAGGCCGAGTTCGCGCGGTCGCTGCCGTTGGGGGCCCGGTCGGTCACCCGTGACTGGCTGCCCACGGATCCGCCGGTGCGGTCGAAGAAGGTGCGGGCCCTGCGTGAGTACGTGCTGGCGCAGGTGCGCGGCGCGCTGGGTGACGTGACCGCCGAGATCGCCGATCATCGCGTGGTCGGCTGTTCGAAGGTGCTGCGCCAGCTGGCACGCCTCGCCGGTGACCGTCCGGGGCGGGGCCGGGAGCTGCACCTGGACGACCTGCGCGTGTGGATCCCGCGCCTGGCCGCCATGCCGACGGCCAAGCGCGCGAAGCTGCCGGGCATCTCGCGTCAGCGCGCCCGGCAGGCCCTCGGCGGCGCCGTGGTCGCCGAAGCCCTGCTGACCATCACCGGCGGGACCATGGCCATCTGCCCGTGGTCGACCCGCGACGGTGTCCTGCTCACCCTTCTCGACGCGCTCGCCGTGGACGACCCGGCCCTCCAGGTCAACCCGCTGAGCCTGGGCGAGCAGGCCATGGCCGCGCTCTTGGAGCTCGAGAAGCCGGTCGACTGAAACCTCGACGCCCGACGCTGTGTTCTCCCGGCCGAGCCCACCATCAAGTGCATTGCCGACACGGCACCTCCCGGTCCGTTGCCCACTGTCCGGACTCTGGTGCAGCTGCACTACCGGTTGAGCTATTTTTGTTCACGCTGAGGGTCGGCCGGAGGGGAATGGTCATCTCGGGGGTTGAGTCACCTGACCGCGAGCCGACGAAGTGCGCGCCCGCTTCCGGCGATGACAACGACTTCGAACAGCTCATGGAGTCCCTCACCGAGGAAAACGACCAGCTCCGCCGGGCGCTGCAGACCCGCGAGCTGATCGCGCAAGCCACCGGTGTGCTGATGGGCCAGCGCCACTGCGAACGGGATGAAGCATTCGCATTGCTGACGAAGCTGTCGAAAGACACCAACACCAAGCTGCGTGATGTCGCCCGGGCGTTCCTCGACGAGTTCCACGCCGAATGCCGCGCGGCACCCGCTCGGGCTGACCAGCCACCACCGGAGGGCGAGCCGACGCGCTGAGCGGCGCCGCTGCGCCACCGGGCAAGGTCCGTCCGCGTCGAGGCGGTTCGAGGGGCCGGACGGCGGGCAGGGGCGCGAACGCCGGCGCTCGCCTTAGCCGGCCCGACGCAGCGGTTTTGCCGGTGCTCACCGCGGGTATCTGCGGGTCACGACGAAGGAGGCGCCATGCCGCAAAGCAATGGGAGCGGGAAGCGCGAACGCCAGTACGAGCACATCAAAGACTCGCAGAAGAAGCGCGGGGCGAGCACGTCGCGGGCCAAGGAGATCGCGGCCCGGACGGTCAACAAGAACCGGGCGCAATCAGGGGAGTCGAAGACCGCGAGCAAGAGTTCGACCCGGGACACGAGCCCGCAGAAGCGCGGCGGAAAACGCTCGGGCGACCGGCAGGGCCCGGGTGGGCCGACCAAGGACCAGCTCTACAACGAGGCGAAAAAGCGCAATATCAACGGCCGTTCCAAGATGTCCAAACAGGAGCTCCAGCAGGCACTGGGCCGGTGACACAGCCTGTCCGCAGGTCGGGCGGTGAACCGCCGGTCCGTTGCACACCACCACGCAATCGAACCAGCTGGTCAAGGTCGCGCCCAGTGGATTACCAGGCCGCGATAATCCGACACCACCCCGGACGGCGCGGCCGGCGCGGCCGCCTCCGCGGCGGAGATCAGTGTGCACCGGGGCGGTCCGGGTGTGGTGATCACCGCCCGTGGCGATTTCGACGCGGTCACGTCCCCGGACCTGCACGACGCCATCGCCGAAGTCTTCGTCGACCCACCCGCCGTCCTCGTGATCGACCTGACCGAGACCGCGTTCTTCGGTGCGGCTGGTCCCCCCACTCCAACCGCCGTTTGCTGGGCCTGCTCGGTCTGGACCGGCAGTTCGTTCTCCACGACACGGTGAGTTCCGCGGTTGCCGCCGACTGATCCCGGGAACGACGGCCGAGTGGTTCGCCTGCCTGCCCTGCCCTGCCCTGCCCGAGCGCACCACGGTTTCGCCAAGCTGGACTTGCCTGCCGAAAATCGGTTCGGTCGACTCCGGGCGCCGCCACGGGCAGGCCACTCTCGACCGTCTCGAGGCATTCGAGAGCCGTGCGCGCAGGCGGCGTGTGCGCGAAGATCGGGGCATGCAGGCCTCAGACCCCGACCCCACGCAGGACGCCGAAGGGCACAAGATCGATACCGGCGTCTCACTGGACCGCAACGGTTCCACGGCCGTGCTCACCACGCACGGCGAGTTCGACGCGCTGACCACTCCTCAGCTGCAGACCGCGATCCAGCAGACCTTCGAGAAGGCCCCCGAGGCGTTGGTGGTCGACCTCACTCGGGTCACGTTCTTCGGCTCGGCCGCGATCGCGGCGCTGGTCGAGGCACGCCAGCTGGCCGGCGAGCAGACAGCGCTGCGCCTGGCCGTCGCCCCCTACCTGGACCGCACCCTCAAGCTGATCGGCCTCGAAGGGGTTTTCGAGCTGTTCACCTCCGTCGAGGAAGCCCTGGCGGCCGACGACGGATGAGGGTGCAACGCGAAGCTCGCTCAGCTGGTGAGGACCTGCGTCGAAAGGATCTTCACCAGCGCGTTCAACCGGCGCGGCGTCCTGGGGTGACGGCGGCTCGCGAGTTCGAGCAGCGCCGGCGACCACCAGGACGCGGCCGTCGCCGTTGCAATGCAGCACGGCGACGCTACGCGCCATCGTCCGGGCTCACCGCGTCGGCGAGGTGACTGTCCACCCGCGACGGTCACGGCTCATCGCGCCCGTACGGCGTCCGCATGTTTCGGGACTAGCAGGTCCCCACCCGCCGCACCGACACTCTTGGGCCCCCGCAGTGGATTCCCACCGGAATCCACGCCGAACGCCGTTCGGACAGGCGGGAAAACGGGTACAGCGATCGAGCGGGTCCTGGTCGCGGCCGGCGGTTGCGAGGGAGGTACAACGATGAAATCGGAGCGTGGTCACGTTTCGCCTCTGCGTGGCTACGTCGAGTCGATCGCCGGCCTCCTCCGAGTCGAGCCCGAAGCGTCGTGGAGCGAAGAGGGCAGCCCGTCGACCGCATACATCGCCCTCGCCGAGCAGGTTTCGTGTTACCCGGGACGCTTGCTGATGGCGCAATGGAGCAGCGAGAGCGGCTGGAGCCTGGCGCTCGAACCGGAGTGCGCGGAAGCACCGGTGGTACTCGCGGCGTGGCCGCAACCCACGCGACCGGCCCCCACCGTGGTGGCCCGCCGCTTCCGCACTGCGCTCAACGACCTGGCCAACCAATGGCGTCCGTCGCTGTCCGCACGCGGATCCACCGGGCGCCCCCGAATCCAGCCGGCGACCACCCGCGCCGCACGCAGGCGACGATCGGCTGGGCCGGGGGCGTACACCCCCGCGTCGAGGCCGCTGAGCAGCTAGCCGAACACGGTGCGTCAGGCAGAGTCACCGGGTCGCTCCTCGGCCGAGTCCGCGTCGGACAGCGGGATCGCCGGGTGCCGCGCCACGAGAAATAGCATCGCCACGACCTTCGAGTCAGCGATCGGCTGCCCGGCAACGGTGGTCCTCAAAGCGGTCAGCGCGTGAGTTCACCACCTCGAGCCGCGTCGCAGGCACCCAGCCCAGTGCTTTCAGCCGGCAGCCTTGCGTTACCACGGTGTCGCGCGCCGAGAATCGATCATGAAGTGTCGCCGGCTCACTGTGGTGATCGCCGTCTCGGTCCTGGCCTGGCGGCCCTGCGCACCTGCCCAGGCCATCAGTGCACGACGGTTGTTGATCAACCAGGACTTTCCCGACCCCGACGTGGTGAAAACCGGCGCCTGCTACTTCGCGTTCTCCACGAGCACCGGACAGGTCAAGGTGCCCGTGGCTGCGGCGCCGGCGCCCGACGGCCCGTGGCGCGGGACCGGCGACGCGCTCGCCACACCGCCGCCGTGGGCGAAGCCAGGCGGCGGGTTCTGGGCACCGGACGTCACCACGTTGCCGGATGGCACCTTCGTCCTGTACTTCGCCTCCACCGTCGGCGCGAGCGGCCAGATGTGCCTCGGCACCGCCACCGCGAGCGAACCCGACGGCCCCTACCAGCCGAGCGGCGACCAGCCGATCGGCTGCGCGGCCGGCGACGGCGGCGACATCGACCCGCAGACGTTTCTCGACTCCGACGGAACCCGCTACCTGCTCTACAAGAGCGACGGCACACCCACCGGGCCGCCCGCCGCGATCTGGTCGCAGAAACTCAGCCCTGACGGCCGCACCCTCGCCGGCACGCACAGTGAGCTAATCCGGGCCGACCTCACCGCTGAGAAGGGTGTCGTGGAAGCGCCGTCGGTGGTGAAGACCCTGTCCCGATACTTGCTCTTCTACTCCGCGGACACCTTCACGAGTAGCGGCTACCACACGTGCTACGCCACCGCGCCGACGTTGTCCGGTCCGTTCGTGAAGGCCGACAGCCAGTTCCTCTCCACGGATCTCCTGGGCGGCCGGGTGGACACACCGGGCGTCGCGGACGTCGCCGACGGCCACATCTTCTTTCACGGCTGGCTTTCCGGCGGCCGCAGTGCCCGTGGGCTCTCCGAACTTCCGATCAGCTTCCCCGGTGACACGCCGCAGCTGGGCTGACCAGCTCGGGTGTAAAGCCGCGACGAGCGGGTATACCGACCCGTGCGGAAACTCATCGTCGGCGTGATCGCAGGGGCGCTCCTGATTTCGACCGGCGCGTGCAGCGCCGCCGATTCCCCGGACGCGCAGGCAGCTGCTCAGGCGTTCGTCACCGCTGCCGCAACGGGCGCCTCGGTCGAGGCCTGTGCTCTGCTCGCGCCACGCGCACGAGACGGTCTCGGCCCGGCCGGTTGCCCACCGATGCTCGCGACCGTGCCGCGCGCACCCGTCGTCTCCGCGTCCGTGTGGGGCGGCGAAGCCCAAGCCCGTTCCGATGCCGACACCCTCTTCCTGCACCAATTCCCCGAAGGCTGGCGCATCACCGGCGCCGGCTGCCACCCGCGCAACGAGCAGGTCTACGACTGCACGGTCGGTGGGCGATGAAAGCCCGTTTCGTGTTCGCCGCCTACCTGGTGCTCATCGCCGCCGGGCTCGCGTACTTCATCGCCCTCGGAGCGTTGGGGCGATGAGCGCGATCCGGATCCACCTGCGCAACAACGGCCTCTCACTCGCCTTTGGCGCGCTGTTCCTGCTCAGCCTGGCCGGCCAAGCCTGGTCCGGCCTCGTCGACTTCAACAACCAAGAGCTGGCCCGCGGCACCCCACCCGTGGGGCTGCTGGACTACCTCACCTCGTCCTCGTTCGCGGTCGACGTCGCCGAGAACTGGCAGTCGGAATACCTGCAGTTCTTCCTCTACGTCTTCGCCACCGTCTGGCTCGTGCAGCGCGGGTCCCCCGAATCCAAGCCGATGCGCAAAGTCGGTCTGGAAAGCGATCAGGAGCAACTGCTCGACGGTCACCTCCGCGACGGGTCTCCCCGCTGGGCGCAGGCGGGCGGCTGGCGCACCGCCGTGTTCTCCCGGTCGCTCGGTCTCGTCATGGGCGCGATCTTCCTGCTCTCGTGGTTGGCCCAGTCCGTCGCCGGCGTCAGCGCCTACAACGCCCAGCAGCTCAGCGACTTCGGCGACCCCGTCAGCTGGGGCGAATACCTGCTGTCCGCCGACTTCTGGAACAGGACGCTGCAGAACTGGCAGTCGGAGTTCCTCGCCATCGGCTGCATGGCGATCTTCAGCGTCTACCTCCGCCAGCGCGGCTCCCCCGAATCGAAACCCGTCGGCGCCGAACACCACATCACCGACGAAACAGGCTGACCACGCCCAGCACGCCGGGCGAATTCGCCGTGTCTGCAGCCCGATCCTGCTTCCTCGCAACAACGGACGCACAACGGCGGCTCGACCTCGGAAGGCACGGTGGCCACCATGGGCCGGCACCAGCCGGCGGGGTGCGGTTACTCGGGTGTGGCGAGCGCGGCCCACACCAGCGCGGCGGCGTAGCGAGCCGGCTCCGGCGGCACGATCTGTGGCAGGCCTTCCGGCGTGGTCACCTGTGCGTGGCCGAGGTGCTCGACCAGCGCCGCGGCCAAGTCGCGGGCCTTGACGTTGAACTCCTGGCTGGCCCGGCGCAGCGTCTCCCACGCCTCGTCCGCGCTGCACCCCCGGACCGCCACGATCGCGCCTTTGGCCTGTTCGATCACCGCGTGCGAGCGCAGGAGAGCGATCATCTGCTCCGAGCCGGCCGCGATGTCGGTCTGGATCACCACAATTGTGTTGCAGACGAGCCGCTCGTAACGGGCCAGCACGTGGAGCGCTTCGTCGGTGCAGGAGTGCGCCAGCGAGGCGGACAGCACGAGAGTGCTGTCGCAATCGAACGGCGAGGGGCGAGCGACGAAGCCCCGCAGCGCGCGCCACGTGGCGGCCCGCTCAGGAAACTGCTCGGTGACCGCTTCTCGCGTGAGTTTCGGCCAGCGCGGGTCGGTGAACGCGTCGGCGGTGACGACGGTTTCGCCGGTCTCGGCGGCGGTGACGATCGGGCCCCCGAACAGCTGGATCTGGGCAGGCGCGAGGTGCCCGGCGATCCCGGCGGCCACGAGGACGGCAAGCGGCTCGTCGCCGTGATGCACGCTGACGGCGGCCCCGAGGCCCCCTGGGATGTCGTCACAGATGCGGGTCAGCAGCGCGTACAGCAGCGCGCCGACCGGGACCTCGTCCACACTCGGCGGCCCAGTCATCGTCTGCCCTCGCCGTTTCACCCTCCTGAAGTTTCGAACCGGTAGCCGATTTTACGCTTTTTCCGACCGCGGTGGCACGCCGTGTTTTTCGAGGTGACAGGCCAAAACCGGCTGCTGCGGCTTGCCGTGCCGAGGCCGGCCGGCTCCACCCGCCACCACCTTGAGCACCAAGCGCACTGTGCTGCGGGCCGGGCAGAAGCGGGCCGGGTGTGCCCGGGTGGGGACGGCGACCTGACCCTGCCGGACGCCGCGTCCACCGGGAACGAGCTCCGCCCTTGTTCACTCACCGTTGCTCGGCCCGCGTCGTCACAGCTGGGCGCGGTGCTGCTCGGCGAGCAGCTTCAGGTTGAGCAACTGCCGTCGAGCCATGATCAGATCGCCGACGCACACCCCGAGCGCCACCCATCGGCTGGTTCGCATGACGAGTTCGAACAACAGCCGCGTCGCGTTGTGATCCTCGGGCACGAGGACGTAGGACATGACGGCGCCCAGGATGGTGCCGGTCAGCTGTTCCCCCGGGTCGACCGAAACGATGTGGCCCAGCCTGCGCCCGCAGGCGGTCGTGAACTTGTCACCGACGTGTGGTTCAGGGAGATCCACCAGCTCACGGGGCGAGCGGTGCCCGGACACTCACGCCCCGCCATGCCTCCAGCGCGGGCGAGGTGATGAAGGCGTCGCACAGGTAGAAGCGCGCGATCTCGCTGTCGCTCACACCCCACCGGTCCCCGATCATGCAGTGATCGTCCGCCTCCGCCGCCGCGGCGTTCAAGCTTTGCCTGCCACGCGACGTCCGCCGAGACGAGTGGGCGCGCCACTTTTCATCACCGTCGCTACCCAACGTAGCCACGACACGGCGCGGAACTGGAACTGGCCGCTGACGGAGATCGCCGCGGGTGAGCGGGTCGAGACCGGCGCGGGAGCGATCCGGGTCAAGTCGGACGGGCCGTTCGCCGATCCGCCGCGCGGTCGCGGATCAGTCGCTACGAGGGCTGGTACGGCAGTTGCCAGGACATGGCGACGACTGTGCCCTTCGGGGTGGGGGTGACATCGCTGTGATCGGCGAGCAGGTGGATCAGCGGGAGACCACGGCCGGGGGCCGGGTCAGGTTGAAGGCGCCACCGGCCACGGTCGGTGACGGTGACGCGCACGGCGCGGATGCCGTGTTGAGCATGCAGATCGAGATGGCCTGCGGAGCCGGCGGCATAGGCGTGCTCCACGACGTTGGTCATCGCTTCGTAGCCGGCCAGCTGAAGATCGGCGATCAGATCCGCGGGTAAGCGCCGGGCGAGTGCCCAGTCCCCCAAGGCATGCCGCAGAGCAGTGGCTTCCCCGAGGCGGGCCGGCCGGCGCAGATGCAACACGTGAGGAAAAGTCCCTCGGTGACGCTCGCTGAGCACATCGTGCGTCGCGCTGGTGCGGTGCCCGGCTTGTCTGGTTTCCATGCCGTCGCGTACCCGCATACGGCGCAGCTATGCCCACTGACCCGGCTGATGTGGCGTTTACCCCCCACCGGACCCTGACGGGCCGTGGTGACAGCTCGATGGTTCGGCTGCGCACCGAGGGCACGAGCCGACCCCGGACCGCCGAGAACAGGAGAAAGCCATGGCAGAACGCGAAATGCCGAACTAAGCTAGCCGCTCGGTGCTCGAACTGATCCTGGAAAGGGTTCCGCAGCCGGTCTGGGTGATCGACCACGATGGTGCGATCGCCTACGCCAACCCCGCGGCCGTGGCCGTGCTCGGTTACGACGACGTGGCCGAGCTGCGCGGACGCCAGTAGCCACGAAACGGTGCACCACCACTGGGCCGGCGGCTCCCGGTTCCGCTCCGCGCAATGCCGGATGCTGCCCTCGCGCCGTGGTGGAAAAATAGCGCACAGCGACCATGACTGGTTCTTCCGTCGCGACGGCTCGATGCTCCCGATCGAGTGGTCGAGCCTGACGAGCCGGGCTCAGCCCGTCCATGAGCCGATTTCGATGGACCGCGAGCCGATCACGCGTGGCCCCCTCCTGCTCTCCGGTTCATGATCCAAAGGTCCCGACACCTGCCCGCGACCGGAACTGATCGCCGCGCCCGTGCAGTCGTCGCCGGGTTCGAGCGTAGGCGGTCGCCACCAAGGTTCTTCGAGCTCGGCGGCAACCGGTCCAGCGGTCGACAAGTGCCGGGCGCAGGAGGTTCGAAGGCGTGCGGAACGGATCCGGGGTTCGTGCTCGGGCGGTCAGCGTCCGGTGCGTGAACGGTCAGCGGGTCCCTGGAGGTTGGTGGCACAAGATCTCACCACCGAAGGAACGGGAGACCCGATGTGGCGCACCTCGACCGCAAGATCGCACTGGTCACCGGCGGCAGCAAGGGTAGCGGCAGGGCCATCGCGGCCCGGCTGGCCCGAGCCGGCGCGCTGGTCGTGGTCCACTACGGCCTCGACGAAACCGCGGCGAAGGAGACGGTCGCGGCGATCGAACAGACCGGGGGGGCGGGCTTTCGCCGTGCCCGCCGCACTCGGCGCTGACGGCGACGTGGCCAGGTTGTTCGCCGGACTGGAAACGCGACTGCGTGAACGCACCGGGGAGTTTCGCCTCGACATCGTGGTCAACAACGCCGCGACCGGCGCCGGTTCGATCTCCACCACGACGCCGGAGGAGTTCGACAAGGTGTTCGCCGTCAACGTGAAGGCGCCCTTCTTCATCGTCCAGAACGCCCTGCCCGTGCTGCGGGACGGCGGCCGCATCGTCAACATCTCCTCCGCGGACACCCGGATCGCCCTGCCCTTGAAACTGGCCTACAGCATGACGAAAGGCGCGCTCGACGTGTTCGGCCGAAGCCTGGCCCAGGAACTCGGCCGGCGGGACATCACCGTGAGCACCGTCGCCCCCGGCCCCACCGACCGCACCGCGCACCTGTTCGCCGACGAGCGGATCCGGGCCGCGACCGCGGCGGCTTCGGCACTCGGCCGAACCGCGGAACCCGCCGACGTCGCCGAGGTCGCCGCCATCGTGGCCTTCCTCGTCTCGGGCGACGCGCGCTGGGTGACCGGCCAGGTGATCGACGCCACCGGTGGCGTGTTCCTCGGGCCGCAGTTCGACTGACGCGCCGGGCAAGCCCCTGCCGATGCTGGTCACCACACCACCGTTGTCTGCCTGGCGGTTTCGGACCGCGGGTGCTCAGCCCAGTTCGAACAGCGCAGCCTGTTCCTGGCGGGCGACGTCGGCACCGACGATTCGCCGGCATTTACGGCAGGTGACCTCGTGCGCGGTCGCCTGCAGCTCCCCCGCCGCCCCGAGGCCGGACCAGCCCTGCCGGCAGGCCGGCGCGGGCAACGTCAGGCCATTGATCCAGTCCCGCCAGATCACCCCGTGCACCGTCTCCGACGTGCCGATCCGCAGGTTCATCCCAGCGAATATGCGGTGCTGCGCCGCGGCGAACCCCGGCGGGTCCACCCGGTGCACCGGGAACAACGGGATTGGTTCAGCGCTCACCCGACCAGTATGCGGCGACCACCGACGTTCTCCCGCAGCTTCGAGAACGTCGGTGGTCACCGCACCCGAGCCAGTGTGCGCCCGGTAACTCCCCGGCCCAAGACGCGGGCGCCTCGGTGGACGCGGGCATCCCAGGGCCGGCTCAGGAACACCCCGCGCCGGTTTTCGGTCAGCGCGACCGGGGCGGACAAGCGCGTCCGAAGGCAGCCATGCCGCACGCCAGCGCCGCCAGCCGGGCTGCGTTCCACCGGTGCCGCGTCCTGACCAGTTGCCGGCGCTGCTCGTCCGTCGGGGGCGGCTCGTCCCGCAGCAGCCGGACGTTCACCGTCCGCACGAGGTAAGCGGTGCAGCCGATCGCACTCGCCAGAGTCGTCGCGGTGACGCCGACCATCCGCCGGTCGCCGCCGGAGCGCCAGCCGGACACCAGCGCACCGGCCGTCGCGCCCGGGGACAACGGAATCACCGGCAGGTAGTAGCGCACCGGACTGCCGTGCCCCAGCACACCGGAACCGCGCCGCGCGACTGCCTGGAGGCCGGGCACATCGACCACGGCCTCGTACAGGTTGCCGCACAGCCACGCGGTCTGCCCCGCGCGGGCGAGCCCAGTCCAGTCCGGCCCCCGGCGGGACCTCCTCGTTCGCATCACCGCAGGATGCCATCAGCGGGACGAGGACCGCCGACGACGCGCGATCGCCTCGCCGCCGGAGACCACGCAGCGAACGAGGCGACCATGAACCTCAGCGTCATCGGCCAGGCCGTCGGCTTGTTCGCCGTGACCAACATCGACGACGTCCTCGTCTTGGCGCTGTTCTTCGCCCAGGGCGCCGGGCACCGCGGCGCGACTCGACGCGTCGCCCTCGGCCAGTACCTGGGCTTCATCGCCATCCTCGCGGTCGCCGTGGCCGCAGCCTTCGGGGCCACCTTCTTGCCTGAGTGGCTGATCCCCTACCTCGGGTTGCTGCCGCTCGCGCTCGGCATCAGGGCGGCCGGCCAGGCCTGGCGGCACCGGCACGACACCGACGACGAACACACCACTCGCAACCGCGGGCCGAAGTCCCTCGAGGTCGCCGCGGTCACCTTCGCCAACGGCGGCGACAACATCGGCGTCTACGTGCCGGTGTTCGCCACCGCCGGCCCGGGCGGCATGGCCGGCTACGTGATCGTGTTCCTCCTCCTGCTCGGGCTGTGGATCGCGGCCGGACGCCACTTCGCGACCCGGCCCGCCATCGCCACCGCCCTCGCCCGCGGGGGCCACCTCCTGCTTCCGGCGGTGCTCATCGGCATCGGCCTGCTCATCCTCGTCGAAGGCGGAGCGTTCGACTGGTAGGACCCGGCCCAGCGCAGGCTGCACAGCACCTGCCCGAACACCACGCGCTACCAGTAGCTGCGATCCGCTTCGACTCGGGTCGGCGGGCCGAAGTTTTGTGCGCGAAGCCCGCTCGTTCACCTAAGCAGTGAGGCCAACGTGCCGACGACCGTGGCGACGGCCGCCGGTTCGCGCAGGTGGCGTGACCACACCGCCGACTCCGTTGCCCTGGCCTGGACCCATCGGCAAACCCGTTCCGGGTCTATTTCCGCCACCTCTGCGAACTCCGCGACCCGCCGTCCGGCGCCGGCTCGCCAAGCTTCACGGGTGAGTCCTGCACCCATCGGCAGTCCGGAATCGTCAAGCACCGACGCCACGGCCTCGCGCGAGACTTGGCCCTGGGACAGCTGTTCGACGTCGCCGACCGCGCGTAAGTCGAGTTCATGGCGAGCCAGTGGTCTGGAACACGAAGAAGCCCAGGTCGCAGACCTGGGCTTTGCTCCCCCGCTTGGACTCGAACCAAGAACCCTCCGGTTAACAGCCGAATGCTCTGCCAGTTGAGCTACAGGGGATCGTATTTCGTTGTGGTGGCCGGATCGCTCCGGCCGATGGAAAGAACTTTAGCGCACGCCTGCGGCCACCCGAACAGGGGGCCCCTGTGCCGGGATCACGCCCCCGGGGCGCCGGATTGCTGGACAATGGAGAGTCGGGGGTCCGACGAAACGAGAGGCGTGGCGCTGATGAAGAAGTTCCTGCTGGGCGTGGGTCTGGGATACGTGCTGGGGACCAAGGCCGGCCGGGGACGCTACGAGCAGATCGTGCGCACCTACCGCAAGGTGATCGATCACCCGATGGTCCAGGGGGCGGCCGGGGTGGCGCGGGCCAAGGTCGGCGAGAAGTTCGGGCGGGGCCGCGGCTGACGCGCCCGCGCCGGCGCGGGGGTCGTGAGCGTGCCCGAAAGCGGTGAGCACGCTCGGCCCGCCGCGCCCGGGCACCCGATCCGCGGCCAGACCACCGGCCGGCGAGCGGTCGCCCACAAGCCGGCGGCGAGCGTCTCGGGACCGGCCCGGATGCCCGCGAGGCCATGGCAGCTACGCCGAACTGGCGACAGGGCGCGGCCCGTTCAGCCGGGCGCCTTCCGGCCGGACCGGGGCGCCCGGCGAAAGCGATCAGGCTTCCGGGATCCGGGCGACGAAGAAGATCCGCCGGAACTCGAACCACGTCGTGCCGTCGGGGCGGGGCGGGTAGGCCTCGTCGAGCAGCGGGGCCAGTTCGTCGCGGAAGCGGGCCCACTCGGGGTCCGGAAGGGCGGCGCGGATGGGCCGCAGGGCGGTGCCGGTGATCCACTCCAGCACGGCGCGCTCGCCGGCCAGGCGCTGCATGTACGTGGTCTCCCAGGCGTCCACGAGGCAGCCCGCGTCGGCCAGCAGGGACGCGTATTCCAGCGGCGACGAAACCGCCTCGTCCTCGCGCAGGACCAGGGTGCCGAGGCGCGACGACCAGGCCGGCGAGCCCGCGAGTTCGCGCGTGATGCGGTGCGACGGGGCGCCGAAGTTGCCCGGGACCTGGACGGCCAGCACGGCGCCCGGCGGCAGCTGCGAGACCCACCGGCGCAGGAGCTCGTCGTGGCCGGGCACCCACTGGAGCACGGCGTTGGAGACGACGACGTCGGTGTCGGGCCGCGGGGACCACGAGCGCACGTCCTCGATGCGGGCGTCCACGCCGCGCTCGCGGGCGGCGGCGACCATCTCCGGCGAGCTGTCCAGGGCCTCCAGCGCGGCGCCGGGCCAGCGACGGCCCAGGTCGAGGGTCAGGTTGCCCGGCCCGCAGCCCAGGTCGACGACGCGGCGGGGCGCGTCGGCCGGAATCCGCGCGATGAGGTCGTGGAACGGACGGGCCCGCAGGTCCGCGTAGTCGAGGTACTTGGCCGGATCCCACATGTGTGAACCTCCCGGTTAGGCAAACCGTACGCCCGTACTGAGTACGAGCGTACTGCTCACTCCCCCGGGTTGGCCAGCTTCGCGGCGACTTCGCCCGCGATCGCCTCCACGAGCGCCAGATCGGTGCCCGGATCGGGGCGCACCTGGATCACCACGCCGTCGCGGCCGGGGAGCTTGCGCTGCACGAACCACGCACCCCCGGTGCCGAGCTCCTGGCGGTGGCGCGAGCGCACCGATCCGTCGACGCGCAGGTGCACCTGGTGCGGCACCTTGCCCGGAGCCGGCAGCCGGTATCGCACCGGCGCGCGGTCGATGAGCACGACGACGTCGCCGAAGTTTCCCGTTTCCTCCGACTCCGTGAGCACGAACTCGCCGTCGCCCCAGCTCGCCTTGCCCACGAGGTGCCAGCCGACGCGACGGGCGCCGCCGTCTGCGGGGATCCACAGGCCGAGGCTGGTCACCACGAGGTGGCCGCCACCCTCGACGGCCGCGACCGCGACCACGTTCTCGCCACGCTCGAGCCGGCCGGGGAACCCCGGCGGAAGCCCGCTGCCGAACAGGCGGCTCAGCACACCCATGTCAGTCCCACCCGGACGCGGCCTGCTCGCGCAGCGCCTTGCGGTACTGCTCGAGCGCGACGAGGTCGCCGAACAGCGCGCGGTAGTCGTCGGGCGCCTCGACCGGGGAGAGCCGCTGCAGCTTCGACTTGATCTCGCCGATCTGCCGGCCCACCAGGTTCTCCTGCACGCCCGCGAGCACCCCGGAGATGTAGCGCGAGTCGACTTCACCCTTGGCGCGCAACGGTTCCACGGCCAGCTCGCTGAGCACGCGCCGCACCGTCCCTTGGGGACAGTGCTGAGCCGCGGCGTCCAGCAGCGCCGGCCCGGTGAGCCCGGACGCAGCCCCGCCGGCTTTGAGCACGGCCAGGTGCACGGCGACGTACACGGGGTGTGTGAACGCCTCCTCGGGCAGCGAGTCGTACTCCGGACCCGCGATCGCGGGCTGCTGCAACGCGGCCTTGAGCGCCTCACGCTGCCCGATGAACCGCGGGTCGATCGGCGCGGGCCGCGGCAGGTCCTGGTCGGAAGCGGCCGGGGCGGCCGCCTGCTGCTGCCGCGCGGACGGACGCAGCTGCTGAGCGGGCTGCCCGCCGCGCTTGGCCGCGGCCCCGGCGGCACCGCGCACGCGGTTGACCACCTGCGCCACGTCCTGCCAGCCGACCCACCAGGCGAGCTTCGACGCGTAGCCGTCGCGGCTCGCGCGGTCCTTGATCGCCGCGACCATCGGCACGGTCTTCTGCAGCGCGGCCACCTGGCCGTCGACCGAGTCGAGGTCGAATTGCTTCAGCGTGCTCTTGATCACGAACTCGAACAGCGGAGTCCGGCGCGCCACCAGGTCCTTCACGGCGGCGTCGCCCTTGGCGATCCGCAGCTCGCACGGATCCATGCCGTCGGGCGCGACCGCGATGTAGGTCTGCCCGGCGAAGGTCTGGTCTCCTTCGAACGCCTTGAGCGCCGCCTTCTGGCCCGCCTCGTCGCCGTCGAAGGTGAAGATCACTTCGCCGCGGAAGGCGTCGTCGTCCATCATCAGCCGGCGCAGCACCTTCATGTGGTCTTCGCCGAAGGCGGTGCCCGACGAGGCGACGGCCGTGGGCACGCCGGCGGCGTGCATCGCCATCACGTCGGTGTAGCCCTCGACCACCACCACCTGGTGCCGCTTCGCGATCTCGCGCTTGGCCTGGTCGAGACCGAACAGGACCTGCGACTTCTTGTAGATCTGCGTCTCCGCGGTGTTGAGGTACTTCGCCTCGATGCGGTCGTCGTCGTAGAGCCGCCGCGCACCGAAGCCCACCACGTCGTTGCCGACGTCGCGGATCGGCCAGACCAGGCGCCGGTGGAAGCGGTCCATCGGGCCGCGCTGGCCCTCCTTGGACAGCCCCGACGCGATCAGCTCCTTGACCTCGAACCCGCGGTTGAGCAGGTGCTTCGTGAGCTTGTCCCAGCCGCCCGGGGCGTAGCCGCAGCCGAACTGCCTGGCCGCCGCCGCGTCGAACCCGCGCTCGGACAGGAAATCGCGCGCCGGGCGCGCCTCGTCGGTCACCAGCTGCTCGATGTAGAACTCGCTCGCCGCGCGGTGCGCCTCGATGAGCCGCGCGCGCGTGCCGCGATCGCGCTGAACGCTCCCGCCGCCGCCCTCGTAGTTCAGCCGGATGCCGACCCGGTCGGCGAGGCGCTCGACCGCCTCGACGAACGAGACCAGGTCGATCTTCTGGATGAACTTGATGACGTCGCCGCCCTCGCCACAACCGAAGCAGTGGAAGGTGCCGTGGGTGGGGCGCACGTTGAACGACGGGGTCTTCTCGTTGTGGAACGGGCACAGCCCCTTCAGGCTGCCGCCCCCGGCGCGCCGCAGCGCGACGTACTCCCCCACGACCTCGTCGATCCGGTTGCGCTCACGCACCTCCGCGATGTCGCTCTCCCGAATCCGTCCTGCCACGGAAACCACAATAGTTCTCCCTCCCCGGTGGCTTTGCGGCACACTCGGCCTCATGGGGACATCGACCGCTCTGGACGACTACGCGACGGAGTTCGCCGCGCACCGCGGCCACCTGATCGGGGTGGCGTACCGGCTCACGAGCACGAGGTCGGACGCGGAGGACGCGGTGCAGGAGGCGTGGCTGCGCCTGGCCGCGCTCGACGACGCCGGGCGCGCCGGGATCCGCGACCTGCGCGCGTGGCTGACCACGGTCGTCGGCCGGATCTGCCTCGACCGGCTGCGGTCGGCGCCCGCGCGCCGGGAGCAGTACGTGGGCCAGTGGCTGCCGGAGCCGATCGTGACGCCGTTCGGGGCGCCGGCGAGCGAGGACCCGCTGGAGGCCGCCGTGCGCGACGACGGCATCCGGATGGCCGCGCTCGTGGTGCTCGACAAGCTCACCCCCGAGCAGCGCGTGGCGTTCGTGCTGCACGACGCGTTCTCGCTGCCGTTCGCCGAGATCGCCGACATCCTCGGCGTGTCGGCCGACGCCGCGCGCCAGCACGCCTCCCGGGCGCGGCGCGCGGTCGACCACGCCGACCCGCCGCCGCGCGCCGAGCTGGCCGAGCAGCAGCAGCTGCTGGAGAAGTTCCTCACCGCGCTGCTGGCCGGCGACGTCCACGCGATGACCGAGGTGCTGCACCCGGACGTCGTCCTCATCGGCGACTCCGACGGCAAGGGCCGCACGACGCGCCAGATCATGGTCGGCGCCGACAAGCTCACCCGCTTCTTCCTGGGCCTGGTCCAGAAGTACGAGCCGGGCGTGATGACGCGCGGCGCGCCGGTGTTCGTCAACGGCGACCTCGGCGTGTGGCTGCCGCCGATGCCCGGGCGCGACGGGTTCCTGGCCGTGGACGAGCACGTGCAGTCGATGAGCGTGCGCGACGGCCGCATCGTGGCCATCTACGACATCGTGAACCCCGACAAGCTCACCGGCATCACGCGCCCCGCCTGAACCGTCACGGCATCGGCACGCGGCACGCGTCGCCCGAGGTGAAGCCCTGGTCGACGATGCCCAGTGCGCTGTTCACGCGGGCGCGGGAATTCTCGAGGCCGATCTGGTAGGTCAGCTCGACCACCCCGGCGCGCCCGAACTCGGCCTCGAGCTCGGCGACCTGCTCATCGGTGACGGTCACCTGCTCGCCGGTCATCGCGTCGGCGTAGGCCAGGGCGAGCCGCTCGGGGCGCGTGAACGCCGGCGAGGTGGCGTAGTCGTCGATGTGGTGCAGCCGCTCGATGTCGAGCCCCTCGTGCAGCTGCAGCATCGTGCCGAAGTCCACGCACCACGAGCAGCCGATGCGCGTGGCCACGCGGTAGACCGCGAGTTCGCGCACGGTCGCGGGCAGCTTCGTCGACGCCCGCTGCGCCAGCATCTCGTGCACGACGGTCGTGCGCAGCAGCCCCGGGTGGTGCGCCACGACGGCCATCGGCTCGGGCACGGCCCCGTAGCGCCGCCCGGCCAGCCGGTAGAAGAGCTTCAGCAGCGGGCCGGCCTCGGTGGTGCGCTTCGCGGGAATCCGGGACATCGTCGTCTCCTCCTCGGGTCGGGTTCTTCGGAGGTGGGACGAGACGGTCATGCCCGATGTGACAAGCCCGAAGGGACAGCCGGGCTAGCGGCGCGCCGTGACGGCCCGCACGTCCCAGATCCACACCCCGTCGACGAACTGCGCCGGCTTGCGCAGCAGCAGGTCGACGGTGGCGCGGTAGGCGTCGGCGTGGTCGCGCGGGATGAGCACGAGCACGCTGGCGTTCCAGTAGCGCAGATCCTTGATCGTCTGGTCACGATCGGCGTCGGTCACGGCCTGCACCTCGCCGGTGTCGCGGACGCGGTCCAGCATCGTCGACGTCGGCACCTGGAACGAGCCGTAGCGGCCGCGCTTGTCGCCCGGTCCGCTCGGGCCGACGAAGTAGCCCTCGGGCATCGCGTAGTCCAGGCCGGCGGCCATCTGCCAGTGCAGTGGTTCCGACTCGCCCGACCCGGGCAGCGGCACGGGCACGACGGTGCCGCCGGGTGCGACGTAAGTGCGCCACGTGCCGTCCGCGAAGAACGCGGGTGTGGGCGGCCGGTCCTTCACGATCAGCTGGGTGGGGGCGATCGGCAGGACCACCGCGATCACCGCGCCGAGCCACAGCAGCCGCAGCGGCAGGCGGTGCTTGCCCGGCTCCGGTTCGGGCAGCGTCTCGGCCGTCGCGAACACGCGGTCGGTCGCTATCGCGAGCAGCGCGCCGATCGCCGGCACGCACGCCATCGCCAGGCGCGATTCCAGCAGCGATTCGAACAGCGGCAGGTTCGCCAGCAGCTCCCACGGGCCGGGCACGTCGGAGTTCTTGTGCACCACCACGATCTCGACGCCCATCGACAGCCACGCCATGAGGAACATCGAGACGGCGATCGAGCGCGCCACCACTTCGCGCCACAGCCAGACCGTGACCACGACCATGAGCACGATGAGCGGCCAGCCGAAGAACGCGTTCTCCTCGGTGCGGTTCATCGACACGTCGGCGGCCTCGGCGGGCTGGCCGGCGATCGACTGAGTGGCGAAGCGCGTGAACGCGGCGAGGTCGTTGCCGACCTGGCCGTGCTCCAGCCCGGAGTAGCTCTGCGGGCCGAAGAACTGCCACCACAGGGGGTAGACCACGAGCACGCCCGCGACCACCACGGCGAGCCCGCCGCCGAGCAGCAGCGGCCGCACCATCGCCTTGATCTCGCGCGGGCGCGACAGAACGTAGGCGACGCTGAAGATCACGAAGCCCAGCGCGAAGATCAGCAGCGGCTCTTCGCCGAGGAAGATCTGGTACGCCGTGAGCACGCCGAGCCAGATGCCGTTGCGCACGACCTTGCGGCCCTGCGCGAGGTGGATCACCTTGAGCGCCAGGAACGGCAACACGAACCACGCGACGAAGTTGGGGTGCGCGTTGGCGTGCGAAATCATCGACGGCGCGAAGCCGGCCACCGCGCCGCCGATCGCGGCGGGTGCGCGGCGCCGCACGAGGTGGCGCGAGAACACCCAGTACCACGCGGCGGCGGTGCCGGCGAGGCTGCCGGTCAGCGCGATGGCCCACGTGACGGTGGGGCCGAACGCGAGCGTGATCGGCGCGAGCGGCACGCCGACGCCGAGCATGGCCGTGTTGGCCATCATGTTCACGCCGAGCGGGTAGTTCTGCAGGCCCGAGGTGAGCGGGTTCTGCAGGTGCAGCACCGACTTCGCCGTGACGTCGAAGAACCACTCCCACAGGTTCTGGTCCGACGCGCTGTTCCACAGGTACCCGGTGCCGAGGTCGGCCCACAGGCCGCCGAAGAGCACGAACGCGAACGCCAGGTACGCGGCGATGATGCCGGCGTCGGCCCACGACGGGCGCACCCGCGGCTCGGTGGCCGGCGCGGTCGGCTGGGGGACAGCGGAGATCAGCTCGGTTCTCGCTTCCGGTTGGAAGAGGCTCACTACGGGCGCACCACCCGAGCGAAGAAGTACACCGCACCGGTGCGGGCGTGCCGGACGAGCAGCAGGAACGGCCGATCGACCCGCACTTCGAGCGGCTCGGCCGGGGACATCGACAGCGTGCGCATCTGGATGGCGGTGGCGGCCGCGCCTTCGAGGCCCTGCTCGTCGAGGCGCAGCACGGCCTGGTGCACGACGCTGTCCACCCACAGCGGGCGGTAATCGGTGAGCCCGGTGAGGTCGGCGTCCTGGGTGAACAGCTCGCGCACGCCGAGGCCGCGCAGGGCGGCGTCGAGGTCGGTGCGCACGTCGAGCTTGATCTTGGGCAGGGTGAGCCTGAGCAGCCGGCGCCGGGGGCGCTCCACCAACGTCGCGAGCTTGGCCGTGTCCAGCGCGGCTTCGGCGGGTTCGAGGTCACCGTCGGGCAGCAGGAGCGCGGCCTCGACCCCACCGTGGGCCGGGAGGCTGACGACCTGCCAGCCGTCGTGGCGCTGGTACCCGACGGTCGCTTCCAGGCGCATGGTCGGCACGCGCCGCGGGCCGCCGGGGCTGTGGAAGTCGGCGGGCGCGGTGGCGCCTTCGGGGAACGGGTGGCGCCACGCGGTCTTGAGGTAGAGCGCGTTGACGAGGCTGGCGCGCGTGTCGGTGTGCACGGCGCCGGGCTGCAGGAGCTCCGGGATGAGCCCGTGGGTGGTCCGCTCCACATCGGTGTTGATCAGCTCACGCGCGGCCTCGGGGTCCGTGGCGAACGGCGCGGTTTCGGCCTTGCCGCCGGGCCAGGTGACGAGCTGTGCGAGGAACGTCCCCTCGACCGTGACGGCGTCCGACGCCCACAGCGTGTTCGCGACGGCGAGCTGCGCGTCGTCGTCCAGCGCGCCGGCTTCGCGCAGCACGGCGGCGTGCGCGTCGAGGTCTTGGCTGCCCGACGCCAGGAGGGCCCGCAGCTCGTCGGCGGTCCGCCCCCGCGCCGCCCGCGCCGCGAGCCCCAGCGCGCTCGCGGCCGAGTACGGCGAAAAACACGCGTCGTCCCCGCCCCCCGCCGCGGCCCGGCACAGGGCGAGCGTGAAGTCCAAGTGGCTGTCCACGGCCATGTCGCGACCGTACCCGACCGGGTGGTTCCCGCGGCACGGAACCGATCACCCGGGACCCAGCTGCGACTTTCGGCGAAGCGGCGCTCGATCGCGGGGTGTGCACGGCGCCCGAACGCTGCGTCAGGCCGGCGTCAGGGGTGCCGGCCGACGTGCCAGCGGTGCCATTCGTGGGCCTGGGCGTCGGTGAGGGACGCGACCTGGTCGACCAGCACTCGCAGCCGCGCGGCGTCGTCGGGGGCCGCGTGCCAGGAGGGGACGAACAGCGGGTCCAGGGATTCCGGCGCGCGACGGCCCAGTGCGGCCACCAGCTGGGCGACGAGCTCGCGCTGACCGTCCTGCATGGCGAGGCGGCGGCGGTCGCTCATGACATAGCGCAGCGCCAGGGCTTTGAGCAGCGCGACCTCGGCCGCGACCTGGTCGGGGACGGCCAGGCGGGCGCCGTAGCGGGTCAGGGGGCCTTCGCCGTAAACGCCGCGGGTTCCGGTGACGGCCGCGGTTGCGAAGCGGCCCACCAGCTCGCTCGTCAGGCGCTTCAACGCCACCTGACCGCGCAGCGAGCCGTCGGGCGCCGTGCGGACCAGCGAAGCCACCAAGGGCAGGTCGAGCAGCTCCTTGGCCGCGCCCTCCAAAGTGGACGCCGAGAGCGTGGAGAAGTGCCGCGCCGCGGCTTCGGCGACGGCGGCGCGCTCGTCCGGGTCGGCCAGCACGCTGAGCGAGATGCGCCCCGCCAGCACGCCGTCCTCGACGTCGTGCACTGAGTACGCGACATCGTCGGACCAATCCATGATCTGCGCCTCGAGACACCGCCGCTCGCCGGGCGCGCCCTCGCGCGCCCACTCGAACACCGGCACGTCGTCGGTGTACACGCCGTACTTCGGCTGCCCCGGCCGGCGCTGCCACGGGTACTTCGTGGTCGCGTCGAGGCACGCGCGCGTGAGGTTCAAGCCCGCGGCCTCGCCGGAGTCGTCGACGGCCTTCGGCTCGAGCCGGGTGAGGATGCGCAGCGTCTGCGCGTTGCCCTCGAACCCGCCGCACGCCTGGGCGACCTCGTCGAGGGCCTGCTCGCCGTTGTGCCCGAAGGGCGGGTGCCCGATGTCGTGCGCGAGCCCCGCGGTGTCGACGAGGTCCGGGTCCGCCCCCAGCTCCTCGGCGATCCCGCGGCCGATCTGCGCGACCTCCAGCGAATGCGTGAGCCGCGTACGCGGCACCCCGCTGACCTCTGCTCCCTCTCCGGGACCGACCACCTGCGTCTTGCCGGCGAGCCGCCGCAGCGCCGCCGAGTGCAGCACGCGGGCGCGGTCGCGCGCGAAGTCGCTGCGCCCGTCCGGCCGCGCGCCCGCCAGCGCCGCGCCCTTGGGTGCCTCGGCCAGCACCCGGGCGCGGTCGTGCTCGGCGTACCCCTCACTCACTCAGCCAGCTTAAGCGCGGCCACCGACAGTTCAGCCGAGCACGGTGTCGAACAACTCGTCGGCCGGCGAGTTCGTGAGCTCGTAGAACAGCAGCGCCCCGGTCTCGCGCACGATGTAGCGCACCTGCGTGCTGCGCTCCTGCACGATCGGCCCGCTGTGCGTAGGCGCGACCCACGCGTCGAGCCCGAGGTCCTCGGTCATCGTCCGCGCGCGGTAGGAGTGCCACGGGTCGCTCACGAGCACCACGGTGTGCCAGCCGCGCGCCTGTACCTGCTCGGCGACGGCCCGCAGGCTCCGCAGCGTGTCGCTGCCCTCCCCGACCGCGAGCGTCGCCGAGCGCGGCACGCCGTGCTGCGTCAGCCACCGCGCGCCGGCCGCCGCCTCGGTGTAGTTGTCGGCTTCCTTCTTGCCGCCGGCGGTCACCACGGTCTTCGCGACGCCGGCGGCGTAGAGCTGCCGCGCCTTCTCCAGGCGCGCCGAGAAGATGTCCGACGGTTTGCCGTTGTACTGCGCGGCACCGAGCACGACGATCACGTCGGCCGGCGTGCGGTCGTTGTCCCGCGCGACCTGCCATACGCGAAACGCCGTGCCGCCGACCAGAGCCAGCACCACGAGCACCAGACCGAACGCGATCCGGCGCAGCCAGCTCACCTTGGTCGGCGGGGTCCTCACGGCGTTCATGCCCGCCATCTTTTCAGAGCCGGACGCGTTCCCGGCGCAGGCACCCCGGCGTCAGAGCCAGCCGCGTTCTTCGGCCAGCCGCACGGCTTCGGCCCGCGTCCGCGCGCCCGTTTTGCCGATCGCGGCCGACAAGTGGTTGCGCACCGTGCCTTCGGACAGGAACAACGTCTTTGCGATGTCGGCGACCGTGCTGCCGTCGCGCGCGGTCGACAGGACGTCGCGCTCGCGCGCGGTGAGCGGACTCGCCCCCGTCGCCAGCGATTCGGCCGCCAGGGCGGGGTCCACCACGCGCAGTCCACTGTGGACGCGACGCACGGCTTCCACGAGCTGCTCCGGCGGCGCGTCCTTCACCACGAACCCCGACGCCCCCGCGGCCATCGCGCGGGCCAGGTACCCCGGCCGGCCGAACGTGGTGCAGATGATCACCCGGCACGAGGGCAGCGCCGCGTGCAGCTCCGCCGCCGCCCTGAGACCGTCCTTGCCGGGCATCTGCACGTCGAGCAACGCGACGTCGGGCGAGGTCTCCTTGGCCGCGGCCAGCACCTCGTCGCCCGAGCCGACCTGCCCGACGACCTCGATGTCCGACTCCAGGTCGAGCACGGTGGCCAGCGCCCCCCGCACCATCGCCTGGTCGTCGGCCAGCAGCACGCGGATCACGCCAGTCCTCCCGCGGGTTCGGCACGCACCGCCGGGGCGGCCACCGGTGCCGGACCAGGGGCCGGCACCTCCGCGCGGACGACCCACCCTCCCCCGGGCCGCGGACCGCTGCGCAAGGTCCCGCCGACCACGCCGACCCGCTCGGTGAGCCCGCGCAGCCCGTTACCGGGCGCGGCGTCGGCCCCCGTGCCGTCGTCGTCGATCTCCAGCCAGTCGCGGCCCAGCCGCACGCGCACCCGCTTGGCTCCCGAGTGCCGGAGCACGTTGGTGACGGCCTCACGCAGCACGTACCCGAAGGTGCTCTGCAGCTGCGGCAGCACGTTGTCCACGGCGTAGGGCAGGTCCGCGTCGATCTCCCCGGCCCGCAGCGCCGCGCGCGCTCCGGCGAGCTCGGCGGCCAGTGACACCTCGCGGTACTCCGACACGGTCAGGCGCACGTCGGACAACGCGCTGCGGGTCAGCGTCTCCACCTCGCGGATCTCCTCGACCGCCCGACCGACGTCACCCGAGCTCTCCAGCACGCGCCGGGCCAAGCCGGCCTTCACGGTGATCGTGGTGAGGCTGTGGCCCAGCAGGTCGTGCAGGTCGCGCGCCACGCGCTGGCGCTCGTTGGCCACGGCCAGCGTCGCGATCTCCTCATTGGCGCGCTCGAGCCGGCGGACCGCCCGGATCAGGTTGGCCATGAAGAACATCGCCAGCGTGATCCCGCCGACGGAGATCAGGTCGCCGCCGTCGGCGTCGAGCCGGCCGTCGACCAGCAGCACGATCGCGATCGAGCCCAGCGCCAGCGCGTCGAGGATCACCGCCCAGCCCGCCGGGAAGAGGAAGGCGAGCGTGGCGGTCGCGTAGAGCAGGATGTACGGGCTCGAATCCAGCAGCAGTGTCGAGAGCAGGCCCAGCGCCAGCATCACCACCCCGAAGGTGAGCTTGATCCGGCGCGGCTTGCCGAACACGACCGGGAAGACCACGTAACAGGCGCCGTACGCGTACATCATCAGCGCCAGCAGCACCCGCACCGCCGCCGGGCCCTGGCCCTCGACGAGCCGACGGGTCGCCGGGACGAAGAACGGCAGCAGGAAGAGCGCCGCGAAGATCGGCCAGCCGATCTTGTGGGGGCCGCCCCGGTGCCCGATCATCGGGTCGTCCCACCACGAGGCCGCATCACCGAGCGCGAACCGGAACCGCGTGACCGCGATCGACCCGGGCTCTTCCCTCTTGCGCTGCACCGTCGTTCCCTCCCGTCCCGGTCAGACCTGGGCGCTGTCCTTACGGTAACGCCTGATCACGAACGCCCCGAGCACAATGGTCCAGCCCGCCAGTACCGCCATCGCGGCCGGGAAACTCACCAGGAGCTCGTTGGTCACGGCCGGGCGCACCAGGCCGATCAGCCAGTAGGTGGGCAGCAGCTGCGCGACGTCGTGCATCCACGAGGGCATGCTCTCGATCGGGATCCACAGGCCGCCGAGGAAACCCATGCCGAGCATCACGATCATCGAAATCGGCTGCATCGACTCAGATGTGCCCAGCTGGCCGAGCAGCAGGCCCAGCAGCACCAGCGGGATGGTGCCGAGCCACAGACCGGCGATTATGCGCAGCCAGTCGCCGCCGCCGAGGTGGACGTGCTCGACGAAGATCGCGACGAGCGGCACCAGCAGCAGCGCGGGCAGGCCCACGAGCAGGCCGGACACGGCCTTGCCGCCGAGGTAGGACGCGCCCGAGAGCGGGGTGAGCCGCAGCTGCCGCTGCCACCCGGTGGCGCGTTCGAGAGCGAGCCGGGTGCCGTTGGTCGTGGCGGCGGCGAACGTGCCGAACGCCATCATGTTGATCATGACCACGGCCACGATCGCGGCGTGGTCCGGATCGCTCGCCTTGGTGAAGACGTTGGCCTGCAACAGGAACATCAGCACGGGGAAGGCGACGACGAAGATGAGGAACCGCACGGAGCGCAACAGCCGGCGAATCTCGACGGCGAGGTAGGACGGGTTCATCGGGCTGCTTCTTCCGCTTCGGTGTCGTCATCGGAGGTGAGGGACAGGAACGCGCCTTCGAGGCCGACGGCGCCGATCTCGATGTCGCGCACGGCCGGGACAGCGGCCATGAGCGCGCGCAAGGTGGTGTCCGAGTCGCTGCTGCAGATGGCGACGCGGTCACCGCGCAGCTCGAAGCCGGTGAGGGCGGGCAGCGTCGCCACGAGGCGTTCGGTCGCCTCGGTGGCGCCCAGCAGCACCGCGCGGATGGTGCGGCCGCCGGCGAGCGCGCGCACCTGGGCGACCGACCCGTCGGCGACGACGCGGCCGGACCGCATCACCACCACGCGGTCGGCGAACTCCTCGGCCTCCTCCAGGTAGTGCGTCGCGAACAGCACGGTGCGGCCGGTGTCGGTGAAGGAGTACATGGACTTCCAGAACTCGCGGCGCGTGCCCACGTCCATGGCGGCCGTCGGCTCGTCGAGCACCAGCAGGTCGGGGTCCGACACGAGCGCGACGGCGAACCGCACGCGCTGCTTCTGTCCGCCGGACAGCTTGTTCGCCCGCCGGTCGGCGATGTCCTCGATGCCCGCGCTCGCCAGGGCCTGCGCGAGCGGCATCGGCGTGCGGTGCAGCTTCGCGACCATGCGCACGGTCTCGCGCACCGTGAGGTCGTCGAGCAGCGCACCGCCCTGCAGCATCGCCCCGATCATCCCGGCGCGCACCGCGTCGCCGGGGGTCTTGCCGAAGACCGTGACCTCGCCCGCGTCGGGCTTGCTGAGCCCCAGGATCATGTCGACGGTGGTCGATTTGCCCGCGCCGTTGGGCCCGAGCAGCGCCACGACCTCCCCCGGCGCGATCGTCAGGTCGACCCCGTCTACGGCCCGCACCGGGCCGTAGTGCTTCTTCAGCCCGCTCAACCGGACGGCGGCCCCCGCCGCCAAGTCCCGCGCCCCTCGCGTTGCCTGTGTGGATTCCATGCACTGAAGCCTGCCGCTGCGGCGCGCACCGTCCGCAGGTCGAGCGTCACGTCGTGACCGTGACAGGTGTCAGGGGTCGCTACGCACAGCACGACGGCCCTCCCCCGGGAGGCGGGGAAGGGCCGTGGTCAGGCGGGGGCCGCTCAGCAGCCGAGCAGGCGCGGAGCCAGGTACTCCTCGACCTTGTCGATCGCGATGCGCTCCTGGGTCATGCTGTCGCGCTCGCGGACCGTGACGGCCTGGTCGTCGAGGGTGTCGAAGTCCACGGTGACGCAGTACGGCGTGCCGATCTCGTCCTGGCGGCGGTAGCGGCGGCCGATGGCCTGCGCGTCGTCGAAGTCGACGTTCCAGTGCTTGCGCAGGGTGGCCGCCAGGTCGCGCGCCTTGGGCGAGAGGTCGGCGTTGCGCGAGAGGGGCAGCACCGCGGCCTTGAACGGCGCGAGCCGCGGGTCGAGGTGCAGCACGGTGCGCTTGTCGGTGCCGCCCTTGGCGTTGGAGACCTCTTCCTCGTCGTAGGAGTCGACGAGGAACGCCATCATCGAGCGGCCCACGCCGGCCGCCGGCTCGATCACGAACGGGCGGTAGCGCTGGCCCGACGCCTGGTCGAAGAACGACAGATCCACGCCTGAGTGGTTCGAGTGCGTGGTGAGGTCGAAGTCGGTGCGGTTGGCGATGCCTTCGAGCTCTCCCCACTCCTGGCCGGCGTTGAAGTCGAACCGGTACTCGATGTCGACGGTGCGCTTCGCGTAGTGCGAGAGCTTTTCCTTCGGGTGCTCGAAGTGGCGCAGGTTCTCCGGCTTGATGCCGAGGTCCTTGTACCACTCGGTGCGCTGGTCGATCCAGTACTGGTGCCAGCGCTCGTCCTCGCCCGGCTCGACGAAGAACTCCATCTCCATCTGCTCGAACTCGCGCGTGCGGAAGATGAAATTGCCCGGCGTGATCTCGTTGCGGAACGACTTGCCGATCTGGCCGATGCCGAACGGCGGCTTCTTGCGCGACGCCTGCTGCACGTTGAGGAAGTTGATGAAGATGCCCTGCGCGGTCTCCGGGCGCAGGTAGTGCAGGCCTTCCTCGGACTCGACCGGGCCGAGGTAGGTCTTGAGCATCATGTTGAAGTCGCGCGGCGCGGTGTAGCGGCCGCGCGTGCCGCAGTTGGGGCACGGCACGTCGGACAGGTCGTCCTCGGACGTCTGCTTGCCCGTGCGCGCCTCGTAGTCCTCGGCCAGCTGGTCGGCGCGGAAGCGCTTGTGGCAGTGGAGGCACTCGATCAGCGGGTCGGTGAACACGTTCACGTGGCCGGAGGCCACCCAGACCTGGCGCGGCAGGATCACGGACGAGTCGAGGCCGACGACGTCCTCGCGGCCCTGCACCATGGTCTTCCACCACTGGCGTTTGATGTTGTCCTTCAGCTCCACGCCGAGCGGCCCGTAGTCCCACGCCGACCTGGTGCCGCCGTAGATCTCTCCCGACGGGAAGACGAAGCCACGGCGCTTGCACAAACTGACGACGGTTTCGATGGTGTTGGCGGGCACTCCACGCTCCGGAAGCATGCGGGGACGGTTGTCTGACTAGGACGTCCAGCCTATCCGGCCGCCCCCGCGGTGCTTCGGGCGAGGTGAGCCGAGCTCACGGGCGGCCGGTCAGCGACGCCGTCACGACCCGGTTGTCGTCGTAGCCCTCGGTGCCACCGACGTAGTCCCCGCCGCACGTCACGAGCACCAGTTCGTGCGGCCCGTCCGGCGAAAACAGCTTCGCGGACTCCCCGCCAGGCCGGCCTTCGGGATCGTGCGGACCTCGTCGACGCGGTACCTCCACCGGCCGCCGGACGTGTCCGTGACGGTCACGGTCTGCCCCTGCGTCATCCGCCAGAGCCGGTCGAACGGACCGGTGCGGCCCTGCCGGTTCACGTGGCCGGACAACAGCGTGACGCCGTGGTCGGCGCCGAGGCCCGAGCCCCACCACGCGGCTTCGCCGAGGCCCTGCGGGATCGGCAGGGCGCCGTCGTCGCCGACCTGCTCGGCCACGAGCTTCGCCGTGCCGCCCGCGGGCAGGACGACGGTGGCGGGCGTGCGGCCCGGGTCGGCCGGCTTTCCCGCGGCCCGGGCCGGGTGCTGTTCCGCGGAGACCGGCGCGGTCCCGCTCGCGAACGTCGGCTCATCCTTACCGGTGAAGATCAGCAGCGCGGCGACGAAAGCCGTCACCACCACGGCCCCGACGGCGGCCAGTACCCACGTCGTCCGCGCGGCCCGTGCTCGAGTCCCTTGCATCGTGCTCCCTGCTCCGGCGTGTCGTGCGCAGGGAGACATGCTGCGGGCGGCGGCAGGGGTTGCCCGGAGTTGAGCCGGCTCAGTCGGGGCGCGAGATGAGGTTCGCCGTGACGATGCGGTTCTCGTCGTAGCCCTCGGTGCCGCCGAGGTAGTCGCCGCCGCAGGTGACGAGCACCAGCCGGTGCGGGCCCGTCTGGGCGAACCACTGCGGGGCCTGCGCCGGGAGCTGTTCCTTGCGCAGGGTCGCGGCACCCGTCACGCGGTAGAGCCACCGGCCGCCGGAGGAGTCGACGATGCTGACGTTGTCGCCGGTCCTGACGCGCCAGAGGTCGTCGAACGGTCCCTTCGTGCCGGCCCAGTTCACGTGGCCCGACAACACGGCCGCGCCCTGCGTGGCGCCGAGGCGGGCGCCCCACCAGGCGGCGTCGCCGAGGCCGCGCGGGATGGGCAGGATGCCGTCGCGCGTCACCTCGGTGCGCACGAGCCGGGCTTCGGACCCGTCGGGCAGCCGCACGCTGCCGGGGCGCTGCACGCCAATAGGGGCGCCGTCCGCCGGCAGCTCGGCGGGCGCACCGTCCTCGCCCGGCAGCGAGCCCGGAGGCGGTTCCGCGGTGGCGATCAGCGCCGGCGCCGGACCCCAGGTCAGCACGATGACGCCCGCGGCGAGCGCGAGCACGGCGACCACCGCCGAAACGACGGCCATCGCGGTGCGCACCACGGCGGCCTACTCGCCGCGCGAGCGCGCCGCGCGCCGGCGGCCGAGCCCGATCGCGAGCCCGCCGAAGACCAGCCCGGCGACCAGCAGGCCGAGGCCCAGCGGCATCCGGTAGTCGCTCTGCGGCGCGGCGACGGCGGAACCGGCGTACCCGGCGGGCACCTCGGTCGGCACGGGCGGCTGCGTCGCCGCGCCGCCGTTGCCGGTGCCGTTGCCGGCCTTCGCCACGAAGTTCTTCGGGATCGAGCAGCTCACGCCGCCGAGCACCATCGTGGTCCGCACGTCCTGCAGCGGGGTGCCGGCCGCGTTTTTCACGTGGGTGGTGACGTCGACGACCCAGCCGGCCTGCGCCGTGACGTCGCCGGAGCGCCAGCCGGCCTGCTTGATCAGCTGGTCGAACGACGTCACGCGCGACACGACGACGTCCGAGAGGGTCTTGCCGTGGTCGGCGTCCGGGACATCGCCCGGCGCGCCCATGCGGAGGT
Organism: Amycolatopsis sp. FDAARGOS 1241; assembly: GCF_016889705.1. NCBI lineage: Bacteria > Bacillati > Actinomycetota > Actinomycetes > Pseudonocardiales > Pseudonocardiaceae > Amycolatopsis > Amycolatopsis sp. FDAARGOS 1241. Next base: position 2,310,909 of record NZ_CP069526.1, on the reverse strand, counting down.
TGCTCAGGCGCAGCGAGGCCGGGCTCGCGGGCATCGCGACCTGGCGCAGCGCGTCGTCCTCGCCGCGGACCCAGAGCCGGGTGAGCGTGGTGCTGCCGATGGCTTTGTTCGGGGCCGAGCACTCGACGCTGCTGCGGGCGTTTTCGAGCACCAGCATCGTGTCGTCGGACGGCTTGGCGCCTTCTCGCACGTTGTCGCGTAGGGCGTAGTTGGTCTCGGCGACCGCACTCGGCACGTTCGTCGGCTGCAGCGCCGCGACGACGTTGTGGTCCCGGCTCGCGATGCCGGCCGGGTACGGGCTCTCGGTGGCGTTCGCGAACTTGCCGAGGTCGATTTCCCAGTTGCCGCCGAAGGTCGAGCGTTCGCCGGTGTCCTTGGGCACGGCCACGCGGGCGGTGCCGAGCTTCGACTGGCCGGGGGCGAGCGGCGAGCGCTGGGTCTCGGTGATCAGCGATCCGCTGTGCTGTGGATCGGACCCCAGGCGCACCGACGCCACGTTGGCGAACGACACCGGCCCGGTCTTCTCGTCCACCGCCTGCGCCGTTTGCGTTGTCTGCGTTGTCTGCGCAGTCGCGGCCGGCGCGAGCACCGGCAGCACCAGCACAGCCGCGATCGCCGTCTTCGCCGCCTGCGTCACGAAACGAGTCATGTCTCCCCACTGCCTCCGCTCACTACGAGCGGGTCGTCAGCGTACGAGAAGCGACGAAACGCCCCCGCGACAACCTTGCACCGTCGGCCACGACTTGCGAAGCCGAAGTGCCGATTCCCCACGAACTCACCCGATCGGGTGAGCCCGGTGCGTGGGACCGGGCTCCGTCGGGGGTCGCGCGCGGGAACACTACGATGGCGGTGACCGTTGTCGACAATGACATCCGACTTCGGAACCCACCTCGTCGGCGGGTGGCCCGCAGCGGTTTTTCAGGGCTTTTCAGTGGTACGCAACCGGGGAGGCAACCATGGCACCGCCGAGCACGGGCGCCCTTTCGACCGGCCCGGGCACGGCCGGCGGCCCGGTCGCTGACCCGCGGGCCGCCGCCGGCACGACCACCGGCTCCCCGGTGTCCGAAGAGGACACCGGCTCACCCGCGGCCCCGCACGAGGCGGCCCGCCGGCCCGGCGCGGCGCCCGGTAGCGTGACCCGTCCGCTCACCGCGTCGAACTCGGCCCTGGCCGATGCCGGCGACCTGCTGCGCGCGCTGGCCGCCCCGGTGCGGATCGCGATCGTGCTGCAGCTGCGGGAGGCGGATCGGTGCGTCCACGAGCTGGTGGACGCGCTGGACTTCGCGCAGCCGCTGATCAGCCAGCACCTGCGGGTGCTCAAGACGGCGGGGGTGGTGCAGGGCGAGCGCCGCGGGCGCGAGGTCGTCTACCGGCTGGTGGACGACCACCTGGCCCACATCGTCGTCGACGCGGTCGCCCACGTGCAGGAAGGGAAGTGACCATGACCTCGGCTTCGGCCCCCACCCCCGCCCCGGTGCCCGGCCGCCGCTCGACCAAGCAGCGAGCGGCCGTGGTCGACCTGCTCAACACCGTCGACGACTTCCGCTCCGCCCAGGAGCTGCACGACGAGCTGCGCAAGCGCGGCGACGGCATCGGCCTGACCACCGTCTACCGCACGCTGCAGTCGCTGTCGGAGGCCGGCGAGATCGACGTGCTGCGCACCGACTCGGGCGAGGCCATCTACCGCCGCTGCTCCACCCATCACCACCATCACCTCGTGTGCCGTGTGTGCGGGCGCACGGTGGAAGTCGAGGGCCCCGCTGTCGAGCGCTGGGCCGAGAAGATCGCCGCCGAGAACGGCTTCTCCGACGTCAGCCACACCGTCGAGATCACCGGCACCTGCGCGTCCCACGCCCAGTGACCACCGGGCGCCGACGGCTCAGTACTCGTAGGGGTCCTGCGGCGCGGCGATCCGTTCGACGGTCGCGGGGACGAAATCGGGCGTGTACCCGTTGGCTTCGTTCGCCGTGCCGGGCACGACGGTCCCGGTGACCTCCAGCCACGTGTCGCTGGGGAACCGGTCGGCAGCACCTCCCTTCAAGCGCACGGTGACGGGGGCCGCATCGGCTGCGCAGCAGCTGATCACCAGTCGCGCCAGCAAGGTGCGGCCGTCGGTGTGCACGACGAACCCGGACATGCCGATGGTGCGTCCGTTGAGCGTCCCGTTGGAGTCCCAGCCCGCACGCGTGACGACCTCGTTCACCGGCAGGTCCACGACCTTCCCCGCGGGCAGTGGCGGGAACGCGGCCGCCGACGTGGTCGCCGCGCTCTGCGGCACGCGTGCCTCGGTGCGGGTGACCGAATCGGCGCCGAGCGCCGGCGGGGCCACCAGGAACACCGCGAGCACCGGCACGACCAGCAGCCACGCCGACCGCGCCGGGTGCGCGTGGCCGTGGCCGTCGTCGTGCTCGGGCGCTTCGAACGCGAGGTCGGCGCCGTGCTCGGACCCGGCGGGGTCGAGACCACCGTGCTCGTGCCCATGGTGCGCAGCGGTTGCGACCAACTCGGGCCCGGGCTCCGCCCTGCCCGCCGCGCGCGCCGCGAACAGATCGCGCAGGATCGCGACCGCACCGAGCACCAGCATCACCACGCCGCCCGCGATGATCCACGGCTGCTGGGCCGGCTTGACGTAGCGCAGGTAGTCGCGGTTCACCGCGATCTTCACCAGCGCGCCGCCGAGCAGGATCAGCAGCACGTTCTGCGTTTCGCGCCTCACCGCATACCCCCGAGCAGCAGAACTCCGGCGACCGTGCCGCACGCGACGGCCACCACGAAGGTCACCGGCGCGAACCGCACTGCGAACGACTTCCCGAACGTGCCCGCCTGCAGCGCGAACAGCTTCACGTCGATTGCCGGGCCGACCACGAGGAACACCAGCTTCGGTAGCAGGGGCACGGCCGTGAGCGAAGCCGCGACGAACGCGTCGGCCTCACTGCACAGCGCCAGGACCACGGCCAGCACCGCCATCACGAGCACGCCGACCACCGCTTGGTCGGCCAGCACCCCGAACCACTTGGCGGGCACGAGCACGTTGAGCGTCGCCGAGATCAGCGCACCGAGGACCAGGAACCCGCCCGCTTCGACGAGGTCCGTGCGGGCGGTCTTCGCGAAGACCCGCCACCGCTGTCCGGGCTCGACGTCGGGCAGCCTCCGCAAGGCGCGTTCGGTGATCCACGAAAGCTTGCCCCAGCGCGCCCAGATCCAGCCCATCACCATCGAGGTCCCCAGCGACCCGGCGAACCGCGCCAGCACCATCTCCGGCCGCCCGGGGAACGCGACGGCCGTGGCCACCAGCACGACCGGGTTCACCGCCGGCGCGGCCAGCAGGAACGTCAGCGCCGCCGCCGGCGCGACCCCCTGGCCGATCAGCCGCCGCGCCACGGGCACCGACGCGCACTCGCACCCCGGCAGCGCGACCCCGGCGAGGCCCGCGACACCCACCGCTGCCCCCGCGCGCCGGGGCAGCACGCGCTCCAGCACCCGGGCGGGCACGAACGCGGCGATCGCCCCGCTGATCAGCACGCCGAGCACGAGGAACGGCAGCGCCTGCACGCACACGGCCACGAACACCGTCGAACCGGTGCGCAGCGCGGGCACGTCGAACAGGTCCTGCAGCTTGCCCTGCGCGAGGATCGCGACGAGCAGCACGGCGCAGAGGAGCTCGATCGAGCTGATCCGGATCCGCCGCGCGCGCCTGCGCTCAGGTGGGTTGTCGACAAGCGTTTTCACAAGGCCCGATGATGCCAGCCCGCACCGACGTGATCACAGCGGGACGTGGCGCGAGTGGACCGCTCGGACCGTTTTCGGCCGGAATCCGCCGTTCGCTCCCCCGAAAACCGGACGAACCAGGCCTCAGCTGAGACCTGGCAGCTCCGTCCGCACCTGCGACGCCGTCGACACCACGAGCATCAGCAGGGTGCCCAGCGCCGCCGGGTCCATGCCCTCGGCCGGGAACGCGTAGCGCAGGGTCACGTCGACCCCGCTGTCGGTGTGCCCGACCCCCAGCGTGCCGAAGAGGCCCTGGCCGGCCCGCTCGGCGACCGCGACCGCGATCGCCGGGTCGTCGGGCAGGTCCCAGGCGACGACGCAGGTCAGGCTGAGGACGGTCAGGCCATCGGCCAGCCGCGTGGCCTGGATGACGCACGGGACTTCCGCGTGCCGGAAGGTGATCGCGCCGTCGTCGTCGACGTGGACCTCGAGGTAGCGCTCGAGCGACTCGCGGGCGAGGGCGAGCAGGTTGGCGGTGTCGGCTGCCTCGGAGGTGCTCACGGTGCTCACGACTTCCCTTCGGCCCGGTCGATCGCGGCGCCGAAGCGGCGGTCGCGCTTGGCGAACTCGAGGCAGGCGTCCCACAGGCGCGTGCGGTCGAAGTCCGGGAACAACGTGTCCTGGTAGACCATCTCCGCGTAGGCCGATTGCCACAGCATGAAGTTCGACGTCCGCTGCTCACCCGAGGGCCGCAGGAACAGATCGACGTCCGGCATCTCGGGCTGGTACAGGTACTTCGCCACGGTCCGCTCGTCGATCTTCTCCGGGTTGAGCTTGCCCGCCGCGACCTCCTGCGCGATCCGGCGCATCGCGTCACCCAGTTCGGCGCGGCCGCCGTAGTTGACGCACATGGTCATGTTGAGCTTGGTGTTGTTCTTGGTCTTCTCCTCCGCGATCTGCAGCTCCTTGATCACGCTGGCCCACAGCTTCGGCCGGCGCCCGGCCCAGCGGATGCGCACGCCGATCGAGCCGAGGTAGTCGACCTGGCGGCGGATGGTGTCGCGGTTGAAGCCCATGAGGAAGCGCACCTCTTCGGGGCTGCGCTTCCAGTTCTCGGTGGAGAACGCGTAGACCGAGAGCCACTTGACGCCCAGCTCGACCGCGCCGCTCGCGACGTCGATCATCACGGCCTCGCCGCGCTTGTGCCCCTCGATCCGCGGCAGGCCGCGCTGGTTGGCCCAGCGTCCGTTGCCGTCCATCACCAGCGCCACGTGCTTCGGCACCAGCTCGGCGGGGATCTCCGGCGGCTTGGCTCCCGAAGGGTGCGGATCCGGTGCCCGCAGCTCGTACCCCGACGCCTTGACCTCGCGTCCCCTGCGCAGCACTTCGCGCCTCCTGGAAGAGTGAATTCCTTACCCGGCAGACCCTACTTGTCGCGGGTCGGCGGCTTGACGGCGCTCGTCCGGCGTCACGAAGCCGGGCGCCCGATCCTTTCCGCCGCGACGGCCTCCCGGGCCCGCCGCTCGACGAGCGGCAGCGAGCGCAACTGGCGTTCCAGGTGCCACTGCAGGTGGGCCGCGACCAGGCCCGACGCGTCGCGCCGGGTCACGCCGTGGGTGGCCTCGGCGACGTCCCACTCGCCGTGCAACAGGGCTTCGAGCAGGGTCAGCACCTCGGGCGCGGGGTGCACGGAGCCCGCGATCCGGCAGTCCGGGCACATCGACCCGCCCGCGGCGACGTTGAACGCGGCGTGCGGGCCGGGCAGGCCGCAGCGGGCGCACTCGGTGATGGCGGGCGCCCAGCCAGCGTAGGCCATGGCCCGCAGGAAGAACGCGTCGAGGACGAGCGACGCGTCGCGTTCGCCGGCCGCGAGCGCGCGCAAAGCGCCGACGACCAGCAGGTACAGCTTCAGGACCGGCTCGCCCTCTTCGGCCGAGAGCCGGTCGGCGGTCTCGGCGATCGCGCTCGCCGCGGTGTAGCGCTGGTAGTCGGCCACCAGCGGCAGGGCGAACGCGTCGACGGTCTCGACCTGGGTGATCACGTCGAGGGTGCGACCGGTGTAGAACTGCACGTCCACGTGCCCGAAGGGCTCCAGCCGCGCCCCGAACCGCGACGAGGTGCGGCGCACGCCCTTGGCCACGGCACGGACCTTGCCGTGCCGGCGGGTCAGCAGGGTGACGATCCGGTCGGCTTCACCCAGCTTGTGCGTGCGCAGCACCACTCCGGTGTCGCGGTAGAGGTTCACCACCCCGCCATCGTCCCACCACGGGCCGGCGACGGGGCGGTGACACCCTGGTTCAGCAGTAGTAACCCGTGCAGTGGTACGTGGTGACCGAAGCCGCCGCGATGATCGCGATGACGAGGAAGATGATCGCGCTGGCGTAGCCGATGCTGCCGATGATCGTGGCGATCAGGCACAGCGTCTTCGTGGTCTGCGACGCCTGCTGGGCCATTGCGTAGTTGCCCTGCATCTTGAACGTGCGGACCTCGTTCGACTTCATGATCGCGAAGATCGCGAGGATCCACATCAGGAAGATGCAGCCGATCGCCCAGCCCTTGTACTCCTTGATGGCGTTGATGTCGCCACCCGGCATGCCCATGCCCGGGCCGTAACCGGGCTGCCCGAACGGCGCCTGCTGGCCGTACTGGCCCTGCTGGCCGTAGGGCGCGGGCATGCCGCCGGAGGGCGTGCCGTAGCCCTGCTGGCCGTAGGGCGGCTGCGGCTGGCCGTACGGATTGGTCATGACGGTTCCCCAAACTCCTCGTGGTTCCCGGCGAGCTCCCCCGCCGCGGGTCTAGCGGGCAATGGGTCAGTGCTGCGGCGGCTGCTGACCGAACTCGCCCGGCTGGATCTTCTGCGTCGCCTCGGGCTGCGCCGGAGTCGCCGAGCCCGGCTGCAGCATCTGCGTGCGCTCGGCGCCGTCGAACGCGCCGCTCTCGGGCTGAGCGCCACCCGGCTTGAGCATCTGCGTCGGCTCGGCCTGCTCGAGCGCACTGGCTCCGGCCGGCTGACCGGTGGCCGGCTGCGCGAACCCGCCGGTACCCGGGGCGCCCGGCGGCTGGCCGAAGCCGCCGGGCTGGCCGAACCCGCCCGGAGCCGGCTGCTGCGGCTGGCCGAACCCACCGGACTGCGGCGCGAACCCGCTCGGCTGCTGGCCGAGGCCGCCCGGCTGCTGCCCGGTGGGCGGGAACCCGCCGCCGAACGGCTGCGGCTGGCCGAAGCCCGGCTGCCCGAACTGCCCGCTCTGACCGGCGGGCGCTGCGCCGGCCGGAATCACGACCGTGCCGATGATCTTGTCCGAGAACGTCTGCGACTTGTCGTCCCACAGCGGCCACAGGAAGCCGATGGCGCACGCGACGTTGTCCAGGGCGTGCGCGAGGTCACGCACGAAGGCCATGCCGGCACCGATCGGCTGCCCCGTGGACTCGCTGATCAGCTTGATGCCGACGACCCGCTTGCCCAGCGACTGGCCCGTGTTGCCGGCGGTGATCCACCGGTTGTAGATCGTCCAGCCGATGTTGCCCAGGATCGCCAGCCAGTACAGGATTCCGCCCACGGTCGGCGACGCGATCGAGATCAGCGCCGCGATGATCACGACGACGAGGAACGGCCCGAAGTCGATCAAATAGGCACCGGCGCGCTGGCCCCAGTTCGCGTAGCCGCCACCAGGCGGGCCGTACGGGCTCGGCTGACCGAAGCCGCCGGGCTGCCCGTACGCCGGGGGCTGGCCGAAACCACCCGCGCCCTGCTGGCCGAACCCGGGCTGGCCCGGTGCCTGGCCGAACCCGCCGGGCTGCCGGCCGAAACCGGGCTGCGGCGCGGCCCCGACCGGCGCGGGCTGGCCAAAACCCGCCGGGGCCTGCCCGGCACCGTCGGGTTGCTGGGGGAACCCGCCCGAGGGCGATTGCTGGCCGAAGCCGCCGGGCTGGTGTCCGAACGGCTGCTGCCCTGAACCGGATTGTCCGAAGGGCGGCTGGCCCTGCGGCTGCCCGGTGGGCCCGCCGTAGGGGTCGGTCATCGGGTTCTCCCCCTCGTTCGTCGTGGCTCGCGCGCGAGTCGACGCGCGAGAACCGGCCGAGTCCTACGTGGACGGGGCCGGTGCGCGGGAGCGTACCCGGTCAGAGCGCACTCGGCCCAGGTAGGCGTCCGCATCGGGTGACGGCCCGGAACCCTCCGACGCGGCGGGGCCCGAACCGGTTCCCCGCGAAGGGAATTCAGACGGACAGCGAGGTGAACGGCGCGAAGGGCAGGTTGCGCACCACGAACCAGAGGGCGAACACCACGGCAACGGTGATCGGGGTCCAGCGCCAGTGCAGCCACGAGCGCACCGCGCGCCCGCGCAGCCGCCCGGCGGTCCACGCGACGCCGCTCCAGGCGAAGAGCGCCACGAAGACCAGCGCCACCGCGTTGTAGTGCACCGCGCCGGCGAGGTCCCCGTGCATGAGGCTGTAGGCCATCCGCATACCGCCGCAACCGGGGCAGTCGATGCCGAAGAGGAACTTCGTGGGACAAACCGGCAACGGGCCGCCGGGGGTGGTCGGGTCGCCGAGCCACACCGCCGCGCAACACACGCCGAGCCCGGCGACCGCGGCCGCCGGGCCGGACAGGGCCCGCGCGGTGGCCCGCAGGCCCCGCACCGGGACTCCCGTGTAGACGGTGCTCACGACGGGAACATCCCGGAGGCGGTGCCCGCGATCAGGAACACGATCAGCAGGAACAGCAGGTACGCCCCGATGCCGATGGCGATCGACAGCGCCGACCACATGGCCCACTTGCCCGCCTGGTCCGCGGCCCGGTGCGCTTCGGCGAACCGGCCTTGGTACCACAAGGAGTTGACTTCGGAGGCCTTCACGATCGCCACGATGCCGAAGGGCAGGCAGCAGAAGATCGTGGTCAGGATCGCCCACACCATCCGGTTGTCCGGCGGCGGCCCGTAGTTCGGCGGCGGGCCGCCGTAGTAGTACGAGCCACCCGGGGGTGGCGGGTACGGGCCGGTCATCGCGTCCCCCTGCTCGTGCGGTGCTGCGTACGTGCTGACGCTACCGGGCGCGGCCGCCGCTCAAAAGCCGAGGCGGCGCAGCTGCTTCGGGTCGCGCTGCCAGTCCTTGGCGACCTTCACGTGCAGGTCGAGGTACACCTTCGAGCCCAACAGGCTTTCGATGTGCCGGCGCGCGGTCGCACCGACCTCGCGCAGGCGTTCACCCTTGTGGCCGAGGATGATGCCCTTCTGGCTGGGCCGCTCCACGTACAGCAGCGCGTGGACGTCGACGAGGTCGTCGCGCCCTTCGCGCGGCAGCATCTCCTCGACCGTCACGGCGATGGAGTGCGGCAGCTCGTCGCGCACGCCCTCGAGCGCGGCCTCGCGGATGAGCTCGGCCACGAGCGTCTGCTCGGGTTCGTCGGTGAGCTCGCCGCCGGGGTAGAGCTGCGGGCCCTCGGGCAGCCGCGCCACGAGCAGGTCGGCCACCGTCCGCACCTGGAAACCGTCCACAGCGGACACCGGCACGAGGTCGGCGAACTCCATCACGTCCTGCAGGGCGAGCAGCTGCTCGGCGACCTGCTCGGGCTTCACGAGGTCGGTCTTGGTGACCACGCCGATCACCGGGGTGCGCCGGGCGATCTTCTTCAGCTCCGCGGCGATGAACCGGTCGCCGGGACCCACCTTCTCGTCGGCCGGCACGCAGAACCCGACGACGTCCACTTCGGACCACGTCTCGTGCACGATGTCGTTGAGCCGCTCGCCGAGCAGCGTCCGCGGGCGGTGCAGACCGGGTGTGTCGATGATGACCAGCTGCGCGTCGTCGCGGTGCACGATGCCGCGGATCGCGTGGCGCGTCGTCTGCGGCTTGCTGGAGGTGATGGCCACCTTCGAGCCCACGAGCGCGTTGGTGAGTGTCGATTTGCCGGCGTTGGGCCGGCCGACGAAGCACGCGAAGCCGGAGCGGTGCGGCTGCGCCATCAGCTGAGCACCTCGACGACGTCGCCCTTCGGGTCGGCGAGGATGATCGGAGCTGCCTTCGTGACGTCGCGCACCGCGTGCACCGACGCCTCCTGCACCAGCGCATCGGTGGTGACCACCGCGGCGGCCTCGAGTCCTTCGGCGCCGCTGGAGAGCGCGGCGGCCACGGCAGCCTGCACGGCGGTGAGCTTGAACGACGGCTGGTCGACCGTCGCCGCGCTGTACGTGCGGCCGTCGGTGTCGCGCACGGCGGCGCCCTCCTCCGCGCCGGTGCGGGCGCGCGCCGAGCGGGCCAGTGTGACGAGCTTCTGGTCCTCGGCGTCGAGGTCAGGCATGTTCGACTCTCCTGTCGTGGTCTTCGGGCTGGGGCACGCGGGTGCGCCGGCGGTTGCCGGAGTCGGTCACCGCGTCGGCGTCGGCCGGGTGGACGACGACCGACGTGATCCGCATGCGGCCGCGGCGGTCCTTGCCCCCTTCGGCGAACAGCCGAAGACCGGCGACCTCGGCTTCGGCCCCCGGCAGCGGGACCCTACCCAGTCGTTCCGCGAGCAGCCCGCCCACGGTCTCCACGTCGTGGTCTTCGAGGTCGATGCCGAACAGCTCGCCGAGGTCGTCGACGCTCAGCCGCGACGACACGCGCACCGCGCCGCCCTCGAGTTCCTCGACCTCGGGGCGTTCGTCGGTGTCGGACTCGTCGGTGATCTCGCCGACGATCTCCTCGAGGATGTCCTCGATGGTCAGCAGCCCCGCCGTGCCGCCGTACTCGTCGACCGCGATCGCCATGTGGTTGTGGGTCAGCTGCATCTCCTTGAGCAGCTCGTCGAGCCGCTTGGAGTCGGGCACGAAACTCGCCGGGTTCATGACCTGGTCGACGACCGTGCCCGACCCGTCCGGGTCCATGTACGCCGGCATCAGGTCCTTGATGTTGACCACGCCGACGATGTCGTCCACGGACTCGTCGATCACCGGCACGCGCGTGAACCCGGTGCGCAGGGCCAGCGCCAGCGCCTGGCGCACGGTCTTGGTGCGCTCGATCCAGACGATTTCGGTGCGCGGCACCATGACCTCGCGCGCGACCGTGTCGCCGAGCTCGAACACCGAGTGGATCATCTCGCGTTCGGAGTCCTCGACCACTCCGCGTTCCTGCGCGAGGTCGACGAGTTCGCGCAGTTCGACTTCCGAGGTGAACGGGCCTTCGCGGAAACCCTGGCCGGGGGTGATCGCGTTACCGATGACGATCAGCAGCCGGGACAGCGGGCCGAGGACGTGGCCGAGGACGCGCACGGGCCCGGCGACGATCGTGCCGACGCGGTAGGGGTGCTGGCGGCCGAAGGTGCGCGGGCCGACGCCGATGAGCACGTAGCTCACCACCACCATCACCACGGCGGAGACGAGTACGGCGAGCCACAGCTCGCCGAACCAGGCGAGGAACGACACGGTGACGAGCACCGTGGCCGTGAGCTCGCACCCGAGGCGCAGCAGCAGGAGCAGGTTGATGTGGCGGCGGCGTTCGGCGACGACGGCGGCGAGCTGGCGCGCGCCGGCGCGGCCGATGCGCACTAGCCCTTCGGTGCGGGCCTGGGAGACGGTGCTGACGGCCGCGTCGGCGGCCGCGAACACCCCGGCCAGCAGCACCAGCGCCACCGCGACGACGAGCTGTGCCGTGGGACTGCCCATGATCGCTGCCTAGGACGTTTCCTCGGCCGGGTTCGGCGCGGCCGAGGCGTCGAGGCCCGCGATGCCGAGCACCCGGTCGTCGGCGTTGCGCTGCGCGTTGCGGCGGTCGAGAGCGGCCACGGCGGACTGGAACTCGCCGAGGATGCGCTTCTGCAGCCCGAACATCTCGCGTTCCTCGGCGGGCTCGGCGTGGTCGTAGCCGAGCAGGTGCAGCACGCCGTGGACGGTAAGCAGGTGCAGCTCGTCGATCAGCGCGTGGCCGGCGGTTTTGGCCTGGTCCTTCGCGAACGCCGGGCACAGCACGATGTCGCCGAGCAGGGCCGGCGACGCGTCGGGCGCGTCGGGGCGGCGCGACGAGTCGAGCTCGTCCATCGGGAAGGCCATCACGTCGGTGGGGCCGGGCAGGTCCATCCACCGTTCGTGCAGGTCTTCCATCACCTCGAGGGTGACGAGCAGGATGGACAGCTCCGCCAGCGGGCTGACCTCCATCTTGTCGAGCGCGAAGCGCGCGGCCGAGACGATGGACGTCTCGTCGACGGTGACGCCGGATTCGTTGGCGATCTCGATGCTCATCGGCGGTTGCCTTTCCAGCCGCCCTGCGGTTCCTGGGCGTCCTGCACCGCCTGCCACTTCTCGTACGCGTCGACGATGTCGCCGACGAGCCGGTGGCGCACCACGTCTTGACTGGTGAGCTCGGCGAAGTGGAGGTCCTCGACGCCGTCGAGGATCTCGCGGACCACGCGCAGGCCGCTCTTCTGCCCGGTGGGCAGGTCGACCTGGGTGATGTCGCCGGTGACGACGATCTTCGAGCCGAAGCCGAGGCGGGTGAGGAACATCTTCATCTGCTCGGGCGTGGTGTTCTGGGCCTCGTCGAGGATGATGAAGGCGTCGTTGAGGGTGCGGCCGCGCATGTAGGCGAGCGGCGCGATCTCGATGGTCCCGGCCTGCATGAGGCGGGGGATGGACTCGGGTTCGACCATGTCGTGCAGCGCGTCGTAGAGCGGGCGCAGGTACGGGTCGATCTTCTCGTTGAGCGTGCCCGGCAGGTAGCCGAGCCGCTCGCCGGCTTCGACGGCCGGGCGGGTGAGCACGATGCGGGTGACCTGCTTGGCCTGCAGCGCCTGCACGGCCTTGGCCATGGCGAGGTACGTCTTGCCAGTGCCGGCGGGGCCGATGCCGAAGACGACGGTGTGCTTGTCGATGGCGTCGACGTAGCGCTTCTGGTTGAGCGTCTTGGGCCGGATCGTCTTGCCGCGGCGCGAGACGATGTTGAGGCTCAGGACCTCGGCCGGGGAGGCGTCGCCGGACGACAGCATGCCGATGGTGCGGCGGACCGTGTCGGGCCCGACCTGCTGGCCACCGGTGGCGAGCTGAACGAGGTCGGTGAACACGCGCTCAGCGAACGCCACGTCGGCGGGCGTGCCGGTGAGGGTGACCTCGTTGCCCCGCACGTGGACGTCCGCGGCGAGGAGCTCCTCGGCGACGCGCAGGTTCTCGTCACGCGAGCCCAGCAGGCTCAGCGCGGCTGCGTCGGGGATGGGGAATCGGGACTGGGCCACGGGGGTGGCGTCGTCGTTCTTCGACTGTGCCGCTTTGGACTGTGACGCCTTGCTGACGTCGGCGTCGGGACGGGCGGCTCCACCCTGTGCGGTTCCGGCCACGTGGCCTCTGGCCTGCTTTCTGCGCTTCCGGCACGCTGCTTACGGACTTCTGGACCCCATCGATGCTACTTGCTCCCCGAACCCCGCCGCAGGTCGGTTTCGGCCTCGCTCAGGCGTGTCGGCCGAACAACCCCAGCTGCTCGCCGCCCAGCACGTGCGCGTGAACGTGGAACACGGTCTGTCCCGCATCCGCGTCGGTGTTGAACACCACCCGGTACCCGGACTCCGCGATGCCCTCCAGCTCCGCGACCTTCCGCGCCGCGAGCACCACCGAGCTCAGCAACTCGGGGTCGGCGGCCGCCAGTTCCCCCACGTTCCGGTACCGCTTCCTCGGCACCACCAGCACGTGCACCTTGGCCTGCGGATTGATGTCCCGGAACGCAAACGTCTTGTCGTCCTCGTACACGACGTCCGCCGGAATCTCCCCGGCGATCACCCGCTCGAACAACGTCTCCGCATCACTCATGCGCCCCACCCTAAGCGCTGCCCACGCACCGCCAGCACCCCCCACACCGCGACGGCGACCACACTGCATCGCCACCATCCACCGCGGCACGGCAACCACGCCGGGTCAGCCACCACCGCAGGGTAACCATGCTGGGTCAGCCACCGATGGCACCGCGGGGGTCCGGGGGCTCGGCCCCCGGGAAACACGCGAAACCGCGCTCGGCGAGGGGGCATGCGAAGCACCCCCGAAGACGCCGCGGCGCGGTGGAGCCTGGGGGTCGCTCCACCGCAGCCGCGGCTCCGCCGGACCGAGGGGGGAGGTGCCCGGCGGGGTTCGGGTACGCGCGACGGTGTTACCCACCCAGTGGCGCGCCGAAACGTCGTGTTGCGCGTTGGTGACGAGCGTAGCTGCTCGGAGTGTGATCGCGCCATGACTACCCGCAAAATGGGGCTGTTTTGTGTGGTGGGGTCAGGTCCAGCGGCTGGTGAGCGCACCCAGTGCGCCGAGGGCGACGGCGGCTGCGGTCGACGTGCGCAGCACCGTCGGGCCGAGCCGGACGGCGATGGCGCCGGCGGCTTCGAGGGTGCCGAGTTCTTCGTCGGTGATGCCGCCTTCGGGTCCGACGACCAGCAGGATGTCCCCGGTGTCCGGGAGGGGGACGTCGGTCAGCCGGCTGGTCACGCCGGACTCGAGGACGAGGGTGCGCGACATCGTGGCGGCGAGCTGCGTGAGTTCGCGGGTGCTGACGGGTTCGGTGACTTCGGGTACGTGGGCGCGCCGCGCCTGCTTGGCGGCCGCACGTGCGGTGGCGCGCCAGCGGGTGAGTGCCTTGTCGCCGCGGGCACCGTCGTCCCAGCGCGCGACGCTGCGGGCCGCGCGCCAGGGCACGATCGCGTCGGCGCCGGCCTCGGTCGCGAGCTCGACGGCGAGTTCGCCGCGGTCGCCCTTGGCCAGCGCTTGCGCGACGTGCACGCGCAGTGCCGGCGCCTCCTCCGTCCAGCGTTCGACGACGGTGAGCGTGAGCGACGCGTCGCGGCCGGTCTGGACGGCGTCGACGACGCAGCGGGCCATGGCGCCGGCCCCGTCGGAGAGCACGAGCTGCTCCCCCACGCGCAGCCGGCGCACGGTCGCGGCGTGCCGGGCCTCCTCGCCGTCGAGCACGGCCGAGCCGCGGTCCGGCACCGCCGTGGCGAGGAAAACCGGCAGCGTGGTGTCGGGCACGGTCAGCGGTTCTTCGCGCGCAGCTTGGAGAACAGGCCGCCGTGCTTGCTGCCGTTGGCCGCCAGCGTGGGCACTTCTTCGCCGCGCTGCTGGGCCAGCTCCACGAGCAGGTCGCGCTGCGCTTCGTCGAGCTTGGTCGGGACGACCACGTCGATGTGCACGTGGAGGTCGCCGCGGCCGTCGACGCGCCCGGACGAGCGCAGCCGCGGCATGCCCTTGCCGGTGAGCACGAGCTCGGTGTTGGGCTGCGTGCCGGGTTCGACGTCGAGCTCGTAGTCGCCGTCGACGAGCGTGGTGATGGGCACGGTCGCGCCGAGCGCCGCCGTGGTCATCGGGATGCGGAAGTTGCAGTGCAGCTCGTTGCCTTCGCGGACGAACACCTCGTGGGGCAGCTCGTCGATCTCCACGTAGAGGTCACCCGCGGGACCGCCGCCGGGGCCGACCTCGCCCTGGCCCGAGAGCCGGATCCGCATGCCGTCGCCGACGCCCGGCGGGATCTTCGCCGTGACGTTGCGGCGCGCGCGGATGCGCCCGTCGCCACCGCACTGGCGGCACGGGTCGGGGATGACCTCGCCGAAGCCGCGGCAGACCGGGCACGGACGGGCCGTGACGACCTGGCCGAGGAACGAACGCTGCACCGACTGGACCTCACCGGCACCGCCGCACGTGTCGCACGTCTTGGTGGTGGTGCCCTCCGCCGTGCCGGCGCCGCGGCACAGGTCGCAGACGACGGCGGTGTCGACGGTGATCTCGCGGTCGGCGCCAGTGGCGCACTCCTCGAGCGTGAGCGCCAGCCGGATGAGCGCGTCGGA
This sequence comes from Amycolatopsis sp. FDAARGOS 1241, assembly GCF_016889705.1. Taxonomy (NCBI): domain Bacteria; kingdom Bacillati; phylum Actinomycetota; class Actinomycetes; order Pseudonocardiales; family Pseudonocardiaceae; genus Amycolatopsis; species Amycolatopsis sp. FDAARGOS 1241. The sequence goes on along the minus strand of NZ_CP069526.1, from coordinate 2,295,422 downwards.
GCCCGGCTGCACGCGGCTGCGCGGGCCCCGGCCCCGGCCGCCGCCGCCGCCACCGGAGGCTCCGAAGAACGCGTCCATGATGTCGCCGAGCCCGCCGAAGCCGGCGAACGGGTCGCCGCCACCGCCGCCCCGGCTGCCCGAGTCCATCGGGTCGCCGCCGAGGTCGACGATCTTGCGCTTCTGCGGGTCGGAGAGCACCTCGTAGGCGGTGGTCACCTCGCCGAACTTGTGCTGCGCGTCCTCCGACGGGTTCACGTCGGGGTGCAGCTCACGGGCCAGCTTGCGGTACGCGCGCTTGATCTCCTGATCCGACGCGTTCTTGGCCACCCCGAGGATCCCGTAGTAGTCCCTCGCCACGTTCTTCTGCCTTCTCCTTCTGCTCCGCCCGGGCCTCAGCGGCCGGACAGGATCTGCCCCACGTAGTTGGCCACGGCGCGCACGGCCGCGATGGTGCCCGGGTAGTCCATCCGGGTGGGTCCGACGACGCCCATGCCCCCCAGCAGCATGTCCTCCCGGCCGTAGCCGATCGACACGACCGAGGTGCTGCGCATCTGCTCGTCCTCATTTTCCTCGCCGATGCGGACGGTGACCGTACCGGGGTTGCGCACCGCGGCGAGCAGCTTGAGCACGACCACCTGTTCCTCGAGCGCTTCGAGGACCTGGCGCAGCGAACCGGGGAAGTCCCCGACGTTGCGGGTGAGGTTGGCCGTGCCGCCGAGCACCAGGCGTTCTTCCGGGTGTTCGACGAGCGACTCCACCAGCACCGTGCAGATGCGGGTGAGCGCGTCGCGCAGCTCAGTGGGCGCCACCTCTGGCAGCTCCGCGACCCGCGCGGCTGCCTCAGCGAGCCGGCGGCCGGCGAGCGCCCCGTTGAGGACCGTGCGCAGGCGCAGCACGCTCTCCTCCGTGAGGACGTCGCCGAGGTCCACCGTTCGCTGGTCGACGCGGCCGGAGTCGGTGATGAGGACCAGCATGAGGCGGGCCGGCGTGAGCGGGACCACTTCGAGGTGCCGGACCGCAGCGTTGGTCAGCATCGGGTACTGCACCACGGCGACCTGCCGGGTGAGCTGCGCCAGCAGCCGGACCGAGCGGCGGAGCACGTCGTCGAGGTCGGTCCCCGAGTCGAGGAAGCTCGTGATCGCGCGGCGCTCGGCGGGCGAGAGCGGCTTGATCTCCGAGAGCCGGTCGACGAACAGCCGGTAGCCCTTGTCGGTCGGGATCCGGCCCGCGCTCGTGTGCGGCTGGGCGATGTACCCCTCTTCCTCGAGCGCGGCCATGTCGTTGCGCACGGTCGCGCTCGACACGCCCAGGTTGTGGCGCTCGACGATCGTCTTGGAACCGACCGGCTCCTGGTTCGAGACGTAGTCGGCGACGATCGCGCGCAGCACCTCGAAGCGACGCTCGTCCGTGTTGGCCACCGGCACCTCCTGTCTCGGCCCGCTACTCACAACGAGTTTACGGAAGCCTGAGTGCCCGGCGCTCAACCCGGCTCGCGCGGCCGCACGACCGGGCCGGGCGCATGAAGGTAAAGGAATGACAAATCGCCCTTAATTACGGCGAACCGGACAATTAAATTCTTGGCTTGCCCGCGGAACCGATTGCCGGTTTGCTGCCTCAGAGAGTACGTGGTGGGAACGGACAACCCGAGGGCAATTGTGGACAATAACGCGCGCGCACCCGAAATCGCCGAAATCGGACGCCGGGCCGTCGAGGCCCAGAAGCGCCTCAAGCACGTCGCCGCCACGGCGACGAGCAGTGACGGCGCCGTCACCGTGACGGTGAACACGAGCGGAGCGTTGCAGCAGGTCAGCTTCGGTCCGCGCGCGGAGGAGATCTCACGCAGCGCGCTGGCCGCCGCCGTGGTCGCCACGGCGCACCGCGCCCAGGCCCAGGCGGCGCAGCAGCTGAAATCGATCATGGCTCCGGTCATCGGCGAGAACAGCGACGCGATGCATTTCCTCGAAGAGCAGATCCCCACCCCGGAAGTCCCCGAGGAACAGGCCCCGGCCCAGGAAACGCGACAGTTCTTCAATCGCGAGGAGGACGCACCTCCGCCGCCGCGCCCGCCGGCTCCGCCCGCTCCCCCGGCGGGTGGGATGCGTCCTCCGGCGGGTGGGATGCGTCACCCTGCTCCGCCGGCCCCTCCCGCGCGCCCTGCCCGGCCCCAACGGCCGCCGGTGGACCCCTCCGATGACGACGACTACTACAACGGCGGCTCGATCCTGGGGAGGCGTTTCTGATGGCAGGGGACCTGGAGGTGCACCTTCCGGCACTGCAAGCACACAAGGGTGAGGTGCAAGACATCGCAGCGGGCGTGCACACCGCCGCCCAGGCCACCGTCGACGGCCAGGCGATGGGCGACGACGCGTTCGGGATCGTCGGTTCGCCGTTCGGCGCGGCGATGGAGATCTGGACGGGCATCGCGTCGATCTTCATCAACCACGTCGCCGACACGGCCGACGGCATCGCCGACAAGCTGGGGCAGGCTCACGACGCGTACGACGGCCACCAGCAGAAGGCTTCGACCCACCTCAACTCGACGCGCGGGGAGCTGCCGGCATGACCGAGACGCAGGAGAACCCGCTCGTCGCCCACTCGGAGTCGCCCAGCGGCTTCACGTCGAACATGGGCTCGTCGAGCCACGAGATGGACAACCTCAACGCCCAGACCTCCGGTGCGGGCATCCTCAACGACATCGCCTCGGGTATCACCGACGGCCGCAACGGCGACTGGCTGAACCTCGCTGCCGACGGGGTGACGGTCGGACTGGACCTGCTCGGCGTGCTGATGGACCCGCTGGGCTCGCTGGCCAGCGCGGGTGTCGGCTGGCTGATCGAGCACATCAGCTTCCTCAAGGAAGGCCTCGACAAGCTCGCCGGCAACCCCGAGGCGGTCACGGCCAAAGCCCAGACCTGGGACAACGTCGCCCAGCAACTGGAGCGCAGCGCCGGCCAGTACGAGCAGGCTGCCGCCAAGGTCGCCCCGGACTTCCAGGGCCTGGGCGGCCAGGCTTACCAGGACATGGCCAAGGGCTACGCCGCGACGCTGCGTGGCGCCTCGGGCCAAGCCCACGCCGCGTCGATCGGCATGAACGTGGCTGCCGCATTGGTCGGTACCGAGCGCGGCCTGATCCGCGACATGATCTCGTCGTTCGTGGGCGAGCTGATCATCAAGGCTGTCGCCGCACTGGCCGCGTCTTGGTGCACCTTCGGCGGCACGGTGGCGGCGTTCATCGCCGACACCGTCGTCGAGGGCGGCATTCTCGCCGAGAAGATCAGCGGCCGCATCGCGCAGGTCGTCGAGAAGCTCGAGAAGCTGATCCAGAGCGCCGGCAAGTCGCGCGCCGCCATCGAAGACGCCACCAACGCGCTCAAGAAGCTCGGCACGACGGCCGACAAGATCACCAACAAGAGCGTCGACGTCGCCGCGGCAGCCGAGAAGAAGGGCAACGAACTCACCGACGCCGCCCGCGCAGCCGGCAAATCCCACGTGGACGAAGGCGTCGCCGCGAAGGCCGACCGCTGGACCGAGGGCTCGAAGCCGAATCTCGGGGAACACGTCAAGAAGGCCGGTGAAACCGTCTCCGAAGACGGCCGCAGCTTCCTCAAGCCCGACGCCTGGAAGGACGCCAACGGCGACATCCCCAAGTGGAATTGGGCGGACACGACGGGAGTCGCGACGGAGTCACGGCGGCAGGAGAACGAGCAGTTCGCCCGGCACGACGAAGCGAGCAAGGCGTACGAAGAGGAGCGCAAGGAAGCCGAGTCCGAAGGCGGCGAAGGCGCAGGCGAGACCGCGTCCGAAGGCGGCGGAAAGAAGCCAGAGTGAAAACCGACCCCGAGGAAGTCGCCCACGTCAACAGCAGCAGGCGGCTTCATCCTTCGCCGTGGGGGAAGATCCTCAACTTCTGGTTCGCGGTCGTGCTTCTCGCTCTCGGGATCTGGGTCCTGACGATCATCCCGGGCTACTCGCAAGGCTGGGGCTTCATCCTCGCGGCCCCGGTCATCGTGATCATGGCGTTGCTCATCTGGTTCTGCGTCTTCCGGCTGCACGTACTGCGACCGGGAACGCTGACCTGGTTCACCGGCTACGCCCACGACATCGATCGGCACCGGCCGCTGCCCGACCAGTACCCGGTGCTGCTCTACACCGTGATGAGCCAAGGCAACCATGCGCACTACTACGTGCGTTTCAACGGAAAGCGGTTCGCGATCTTCGGCGACATGCACGCCAAGTTCCGGCCGGAGCAGGAGAACACGATCTACCTCGCCCCCAACGGCCGCACCATCGTCAACGTGGTACCGGCATGAAAACCGACCCCGAGGAAGTCGCCCGCATCAACCGCAGCGGCCGGCTTCACCCCTCGCAGCGCTGGAAGATCCTCGACTTCAACTTCTGGATGGCGGCCGCGCTCCTGGCCATCGGGATCTGGGTCCTCGCGATCATCCCCGGGTACTCGCAAGGCTGGGGTTTCATCCTCGCGGCCCCGGTCACCGTCGTCGTGGCCCTGCTCGTCTGGTTCTGCGTCTTCCGGCTGCGCGTCCTACGCCGCGGCAAGCTCACGTGGTTCACCGGCTACACCCACGACGTCGAACGGCACCGGCCCCTGCCCGACCGCTACCCGATCCTGCTCTACACGCAGATGAGCCAGGGCCAAAACCCGCACTACTACGCGCGCTTCAACGGCCGCACCTACACCGTCTACAGCGACATGCGCGCAAAGTTCCGGCCGGAGCAGGAGAACACCGTCTACCTCACCCCCAACGGCCGCAACATCGTCAACGTCATCCCTGCTTGAGCAGGCCCTCCAGTGCTGCCGAGGAGATCGCGTCGGCTTCCGCGACGGTGAGGGGCGCGTGGCCGGTCAGGCGGCGGAAGATCAAGGGGCCGAACAGGAGGTCGGTCGCGGTGTCCGTGTCCACTGAGGACAGGCCGGCGGCGGTCACGCGTTGCCACAGCACGGAAATCGCGGCGCGGCGACCGTCGAGGAAGTAGCGGCGGAAGTACGTGGCGGCTTCCGGGTCGGTGACGCACGCGGCCAGCAGCTGCGCGAACACCGTGCCGGCGGGACCGGCGTAGAACGCGCTCACGCGGCGAACCTGCTCCACCACGTCGGCGCGCGGGTCTCCGGTGTCGGGCAACGGGATCGCGTCCGCCATCTCCCGGCCGAACGCCTCGGCCGCCAGGGCGGTGCGGCTGGGCCAGTGCTTGTACAGCGTGGCTTTGCTGACGCCCGAGCGCGCGCTGATCGCGTCGACCGTCGCGGCGGGGAGGCCGCCCTCGGCCAGCAGGGCGCGTGCCGCGGCCAGGGCGGTCTCGTGGGCGCGCGCGCTGCGCGGGCGCAAAGGCAGCTCAGGCATGGTCCGTCGACACCGACAGAGCACGCCAGCGCGAGAGCTCGTCGCGCACGAAGTCCAGCTTCGCCTCCACCCGGGCGACCGAATCGGCACCGAGCTGGATCCGCAGCGGCGGCTCGTCGGACGCGACGACCGTGACGATCGCCTGCGCGGCCTTGCGCGGGTCGCCCGGTTGCTCGTGGTTGCGGGACGCCGCGCCGGCGCGAGTGGCGCCGGCTGTGGTCGCGTAGTCGGCGATCTCGCCGTCCGCCTGGTGCAGGCTCGACGAATCGAGGAAGTCCGTGCGGAACAACCCCGGCTCCACCACCGTCACGCGCACGCCGAGCGGCGCCAGTTCCGCGTGCAGCGCCTCCGAAAGCGCCTCGACGGCGAACTTCGTCGCGCCGTACACGCCCCAGCCCGCCCCGGTCGTGAAGCCACCGACGGAGCTGAGGTTCACCACGTGCCCCGAGCGCTGCCGCCGCAGCACCGGCAGCACGGCGCGCGTCACGGCGAGCAGCCCGAACACGTTGGCGTCGAACACCGCGCGAACGGCGCTGTCCGACGCCTCCTCCACGGCGCCCAGAAGCCCGCGCCCGGCATTGTTCACCAGCACGTCGATGCGCCCGAACCGGTCCAGCGCCGCGCCGACGGCGGCCGCTGCCTGCGCCTCGTCGGTGACGTCGAGGGCCACCGCGAGCACGTCGGGATGACCGGGGAACTCCTTCTCCACGGCCGCTGCCCGGCGCGCGGTCGCCACCACCTGGTCGCCGCGCTCCAGTGCCGCCCGCACGACCTCGAGCCCGAAGCCGCGCGACGCACCCGTGACGAACCAGACGCTCATCGCGCCGCCGCGCTCAGCGCCGCGAACTCGTCATCGCTCAGCTCGAGCTCGGCCGCCGCGGTGTTGTCCTCCAGGTGCTCGACGCTGGAGGTGCCGGGGATCGGCAGCATCACCGGCGAGCGCTTGAGCAGCCACGCCAGCGCGAGCTGCGAAGGCGACGCGCCGTGCTCGGCCGAGACCTTCGCGAGCGGGCTGTCCGCACCCGCGAGCGAACCGGTGGCCAGCGGAAACCAGGGGATGAACGCGATGCCCTCGGCCGTCACGTGGTCGAGCAGCGCCTCGGAGTGGCGATCGGCGAGGTTGAAGCGGTTCTGCACCGAGACGATCGTCGCCGTCTTCTGCGCTTCCCGGAGCTCGTCGATCGAGACCTCCGACAGGCCGATGTGCCGGATCTTGCCCTCCGACTGCAGCGCGGCGAGCTCGCCGATCTGCTCGGCGACGGGCACCTTCGGGTCGATGCGGTGCAGCTGCAGCAGGTCGATCCGCTCCAGGCCGAGGTGGCGCAGGCTCAGCTCGACCTGCTGGCGCAGGTACTCGGGCCTGCCGACGGGGATCCACTGGTTCGGCCCCTGCCGCGTGAAGCCGGCTTTGGTCGCGATCACGAGGTCGTCGGGGTAGGGGTGCAGGGCCTCGTGGATGAGCAGGTCGGCCACGAACGGGCCGTACGCGTCGGCGGTGTCGATGAGCGTGATCCCCAGTTCGACGGTCCGGCGCAGCACGCGCACCGCGCCCTCCGGGTCACGCGATTCGCCCCAGACACCGGGGCCCGGCAGCTGCATCGCGCCGAAACCGAGCCGTACCACGGGCAGGTCACCGCCGATGGCGAACGTTCCCGACGCTCGTGCGGGCTGTGCGGACATGCTGGCCTCCTAAAGTGAACTGAACGTACAGTTCAGTTTAGGCCGCTCGCCGTGACCCCTGCAAACCCCGTCCGGGGAAGCACCCCTCGAAGCTTCCCCGGACGAGCAGGTCAGGTGTTTTTCGGGAACCCGAGGTTCACCCCGGCGTGTGAGGTGTCCGGCCAGCGCGAAGTGACGACCTTGGTGCGCGTGAAGAAGTGGAAGCCCTCGGGCCCGTACGCGTGCGTGTCGCCGAACAGCGAGTCCTTCCAGCCGCCGAACGAGTAGTAGCCCACCGGAACCGGGATGGGCACGTTGACGCCGACCATGCCCACCTCCACCTCGTTCTGGTAGCGCCGTGCGGCGCCACCGTCGCCGGTGAAGATCGCGGTGCCGTTGCCGTACGGGTTGGCGTTGACCAGGTTCAGCGCGTCGTCGAAGCTCGCCGCCCGCGCGACGGACAGGACGGGGCCGAAGATCTCGTCGGTGTAGACCGACATGCCGGGGCGGACCCGGTCGAACAGCGTCGGGCCGAGCCAGAACCCACCCTCGGCGCCGCGGACCTCGATCCCGCGCCCGTCCACCACGAGCTCGGCGCCTTCACCCACGCCGGCGTCCACATACGACGACACGCGGCCGTGGTGCGCCTTGGTCACCAACGGCCCCATCTCCGACTCCGGATCACGGCCGTCGCCGACGCGCAGGCGCTCCATCCGCTCGGTGATCTTCGCGACGAGCTCGTCACCGATCGGGTCCACGGCGACGACCACCGACACGGCCATGCACCGCTCCCCCGCCGAGCCGAACCCGGCCGACACCGCGGCGTCGGCCGCGAGGTCGAGGTCGGCGTCGGGCAGCACGACCATGTGGTTCTTCGCACCGCCGAGGGCCTGCACGCGCTTGCCGTGGCGCGTGCCGGTCTCGTAGACGTAGCGCGCGATCGGCGTGGAGCCGACGAACGAGATCGCCTTGACGTCGCGGTGCTCCAGCAGCCCGTCGACCGCGGCCTTGTCACCGTGCAGGACGTTGAAGACCCCGGCCGGCAGCCCGGCCTCGGCCAGGAGCTCGGCGATGAACAGCGCCGCCGACGGATCTTTTTCACTGGGCTTGAGCACCACCGTGTTGCCGCACGCCAGCGCGTTGGGCACGAACCACAACGGCACCATCGCGGGGAAGTTGAACGGCGAGATCACGCCGACCACGCCCAGCGCCTGCGAGATCGAGTACACGTCGACGCCGGTGGAGGCGTTCTCGGTGAAGCCGCCCTTGAGCAGCTGTGCGGCGCCGCACGCGTATTCGACGTTCTCGATCGCCCGCGCGACCTCGCCCGCCGCGTCGGACTCGACCTTGCCGTGCTCGCTCGTGATGATCTTGGCGAGGTCGTGCTTGCGCACGGTCAGCAGCTCACGGAAGGCGAACAGCACGCGCGTGCGCCCGGCCAGCGACGTGCCACGCCACCCGGGCAGCGCCGCCGCGGCCGCGGCCACCGCCTGGTCGACCTCGGCCGGTCCCGCGAAGTCCACCTTCGCCCGGACCTCGCCGGTCGCCGGGTCGTACACGTCGCCGGTGCGCCCGGCCGCGCCGGTGAACGGCTTGCCGTCGATCCAATGGCTGATGCGGTCGGTCACGACGTCGGCTCCTTCTCTCGGGTCGGTGTCCACCCGAGTCTCCGGGCGGCCGCCACGCGGACGCCATCGGCAACGTGTACGGACTCCCGCGTGCGGCCGTACAGTCTGTGCCTGCCGGTGCGGAAGGAGGGCCGAGGCCGGATGTACCCGACCGTCTCCGAGGTGCTCGCGCTGCCGGCGCTGCGCCAGGGCCAGCCTCACGTCGTGGCGGGCAGCACGGGGCTCGACCGGCCGGTGCGCTGGGCGCACGTCGCCGAGGTCGCCGACATCGCCCACCTGCTGCGCGGTGGTGAACTGGTGCTCACGACCGGCGTCGCGCTGCCGGATGACGGGCCGTCACTGGCCCGCTACGTCGCCGACCTCGCCGAGGTGGGCGCTGCCGGTGTGGTCGTCGAGCTCGTGCGGCACTGGCACGACCGGCTGCCGAGAACGCTCGTCGAGGCAGCCGAACAGCGCGGACTGCCGCTCATCACGCTTTCGCGCGAGACGCGTTACGTCGCGGTGACCGAGGCCGTGAACGGGCTGATCGTCGACGCGCAGGTCGCCGAGCTGCGCGCGGCCGAACGCGTGCACGAGACGTTCACCGCGCTCACCGTCGCGAGCGCGGAGCCCGGGGTGGTCCTCGGCGAGGTCACGCGCCTGACCGACCAGCCCGTGGTGCTCGAGACGCTGGCTCACGAGGTACTCGCCTACGACGCGGCCGGCACCGATCCCGGCGAACTGCTCACCGGCTGGCCGGCGCGGTCGCGGGTGGTGCAGCTCGGCGAACGGACCGGGTACCACGCGAGGGCCGGCTGGCTCGTGACGGTGGTCGGCGCGCGTGGCCACGACTGGGGCCGGCTCGTGCTCGTCTGCGCGGAGCCACCGCCGCACCGCTACCGGGTGGTGGCCGAGCGGGCGGCGTCGGCGCTGGCCGTGTACCGGCTCGTCACGCGGGACGCCGACACGCTGGAACGGCAGGCACACCGTGCGGTGCTCACCGAGCTGCTGGCCTCGCCGGCGCCGTCGGCGGAACTCCTGGCGCGGGCGTCGGCCCTGGCTGTGCCGCTGCCCGGGCGGCGGCTGGTCGGGCTCGCGGTGCGGCCGCGGGTGGCGGCGACGTCCCGGCAGTCGCTGTCGACCCCGCCGCTGCTGCGTGAGCTGGCGGAGGCGACGGTGCTGGCCGCGCGGCGGGCCAAGGTCTCGGCGCTCGTGGCCGCGGACGAAACGTGCGTGCGGGCGCTGCTCGCGCTGTCCCCGGAAGCGCACACCGAAGCGGTGCTGTCGCGGTTGGCCGCCGACATCCACGAGGCGCGCGCCAGTGCGCCCGGCGTGATCGCGGTGGGTACGACCGTCACCGGGCCCGCGGAAGCGCGCCGGACGCTGGTCGAGGCCGCGCAGGTGGCTGCGGCGGCGCTGAGCGAGGGCGGCGACGGCGGTGAAGGCACCGAGCGGCCCCTGCACCGCCTGCACGACGTCCGGCTGCGCGGGCTGCTGCACCTGCTCGCGGGCGACGAGCGCGTGACGGCGTTCGCCGCGCGCGAGCTGGGGCCGCTGCTGCAGCGCGATGCCGCCACGGGCAGCCGCCTGGTGCAGGCGCTGCGGCACTACTGCGCGCACGGCGGCAACAAGTCGGCGGCGGCCGTCGCGGCCCACACCTCGCGCACGGCGTATTACCAGCAGCTCGCTCGCATCGAACAGGTGCTCGGGGTGCGGCTGGAAGACCCGGAGTCGATGTTGTCGCTCTACGTCGCGCTCCTCGCTCACGACCTCACCGGCGACCCCACTCTTCCGGGGGAGGAAAGCTCACCCGGACGAGGAACACAGTGATCAGGTTCCGGCTGCCGATAGCCGGAGCATGGTATTTTCTTCCTTCGCCCCGATCGCGGCGGCCGTGCTCGGCCTCGGCGGGGTCACGGCCCCGGTGCCCGCGTCGGCGCTCCAGCTGACCATGCACGAGACGACAGGGCGCGTCAGCGCCGTTTCGCTCACCTGCGACCCCGCCGGCGGCACCCACCCGAAGGCCGGCGCGGCCTGCGCGACGCTCACGGGCGCCGACGGTGACATCTCGCGGATCAAGCCCCGCCTGCAGCGCTGCACGATGATCTACTCGCCGGTCGACGTCGCGGCGTTCGGCACGTGGCACGGCCGGCCGGTCACGTTCCACGCGACGTTCGCGAACAAGTGCGCCGCCGACGCCCAGACCGCGGGTGTGTTCGGCTTCTAACCGCAGCGAGCGGGCGGGATTCGCGCGTCGAGGGCCCTGGTCCGGCTGAGGTTCCAGCCGGGCCAGCCGGCGCCGTCGACCAGGTCGTCGTCGTCCAGGCGCAGCACGATCGGTCCCGCCACGCACTCGGCGTTCGGCAGGCGTTCGACGACCACCGGCACGATGTCGGCGGAGAATCCCCGCAGGTACCGGACGTCGAGCGGTTTCCCTTGCTCGGCGCGATCGATGTTCGCACCGGCGATGAGCGCCTCCGGATTCACGACCGCGAGCGCCAGCACCGCCGCGACCGCCGTCCCGATCGCGGCGCGCGGCAGCCACGCCGAGCGCAGGGTGATCAGCGCCGCGCCGACGAGCAGGAACACGCAGCCGAGCCAGATCTCGCAGACCTCCACGAGCAGGCGCAGCACGGTGAAGCCGTAGGCCTCCTGATAGGTCCACATGCGACTGAGCGCGGAGACGACGAGGACCAGGCTCAGCGCCGCGAGCGCACCCAGCAGGATCCGTTGCCGCAGCCGGTCTTGCGGCGTCGCCCGAGGCGCCCAGCGCAAAGCGGCCATGACGATGCCGAGCGTGAGGACCGTGCACGCGCACAGCTGCCAGAAACCGCCGCGGGCGTATTCGGCCGAGGTGAGGCCGCCGGTGTGCAGCACGTAGCTCGTGCCGCCGAACAACTCGACGGCCCGCACGAGCAGGTACACGGCGAAGAGCACGACCAACGTCACGAGCGGTACCGTCCACACGAGACTGTCCTTCGTCGACCTCCCGGGTGTTTCCACGGCGCGCTGCGGTGGTCCGGCCAGGAGGTAGCACGCACCGGCGGTGCCGAAGAGCCCGGTGCAGAACAGGAATCCCCACCGCACGGTCGAATCCAGCCGCAGATCGGGCACGAGTTCCTCGACGAAGTGCGCGAAGGTCTCGTCGGCGCTCGTCAGCAACGGTACGAACACGACGAGCACCGCCCCCGCGGCCAGGACGGCACCCAGCACGCGCCCGCGCTGCGTCCCCCGGCCCCTCAGCCCGCGCGCAACCCACGGCACGCCCCGGACCGCCTCGATCGGCACGGCGAGGACGTCGTAGAACGCGGAGTTCACGGTCCGCGGCCCCACCACCGCCAGCGAACCGGCCACCCCCGCGGCCACCACGCACAACACGAACAACCACTCCGACGCCCGCACCGCGCCGACCCCCAGCAGCAGGAGCGCGAGCACCGCCCACGCGACCGTCGTCTTTCCCCGCTTCGGCGTTTCGGACGTGCGCGCCTTCCGGTCCACCGGGACGAGCACCGCCGCCACCACCAGCCCCGCCAGCACCCACCCGAGCCCGGGCCGGTCGAGCGGCACCAACGCCGCGCTCGCCACCCCGGCCAGCCCCGCGCCCGGCAGGACCCCTGCCGCCATCGGCACCAGCGCCGACTTCGGGACGGGCCTCAGGAGCACCGGCGTGAACGCCGCCCCGGGCGGCGCCGCAACGGCCACCCCGGACTGCTGCCGTCCGGTCGCCTCGCCGTGCTCCCCGGCGGCGGCCGCGCGCTCGGCACCAGCGCGCTCGCCGTTCCCGGCCGGCAGGTCACCCCCGACCGCCTCGACGGGCTCGGCGCCCAGCGCCTCCTCGGCCTCCGGCGCTGTGCCGAGCCGAGCGGGGCCGGCCGCGTTGCCGGGCTCCCCGGCCCCTTCACACTCGGTTCTCACCGGCCCGTCCGCACTTCTCTCCCCGACGGTCGCGCACTCGGCACCACTACGCTCACCCACCCCGGCCGACGATGCACCCGCGGCCGCCCCGGCGCGCTCGGCACCACGCTGCTCGCCGACCTCCCTTGCTGCGCCGGAGGATGTCGGGCCGGCCGCGTCAGCGGGCTCCCCTGCGCCCGCACGATCGGTCCCCACCGACAAGTCCGTCACTCCCGCCGCAGCGCGCGCGGCGCCATCACGCTCGCCCGCCGCCGGTTCGCCGGCTGGGGCAGCCCCCTCGGCTCCCCCAGCCGGAGTGACCTCCGGCGGTGCCGCGTGCGCCGGTCTCGGCATTTCCTCGGTCAAGAAAGGTCCTCCGTGTTCGCCTTTGCAAATAGCACAGCCCGGAAGGGCTCCGGACCACCAAGCGTGGAAACGATCAGGCCGGCAGCGTCACCCGGATCCGGCACCCCGGTGTGGCGCCCGAGTCCGCAACCCCGGCCGGCTCCACGACGCCGATCGTCCCGCCGTGGAGTTCGACCACCCAGCGGGCGATGGCCAGCCCCAGCCCCGTCCCGCCACCGCCGGCGCGTTCACCGCGGGTGAAGCGCTCGAAGACCCGATCCCGGTCGGCGACGGGAATGCCCGGTCCCTCGTCGCGAACCTCGATCCGCGCCTCCCCGGGCCGGACCACCGCGCGGACCTCCACCGAACCGCCCGCCGGGCCGTGGCGGGCCGCGTTCTCCAGCAGGTTCACCACGACCTGGTACAGCCGTTCGCGATCGGCCGTCACGGCGGCACCCGGCGGCGACACCGACACGTCGAAGCGCACCCCGCGCCCCGCGGCGGCCGCCATGGCTTCGGCTTCGGCGGCGACCTCGGCGAGCAGCTCCTCGAGGTCCACGCGCGAGAGGTCCAGCGGCAACGTCCCCGCGTCGATGCGGGACAGATCCAGCAGTTCGGTGACCAGCCGGCCGAGGCGTTCGGTCTGGTGCAGGGCCGTGCGCAGCGTCGCGGTGTCCGGGGAGGCGACGCCGTCGACGAGGTTCTCGAGCACGCCGTTCAACGCGGTGATAGGCGTGCGCAGCTCGTGGGAGACGTTCGCGATGAGCTCGCGCCGCTGCTGGTCGGCGGTGGCGAGGTCGGCGGCCATCTGGTTGAACGCGTTCGCCAGCGAGCCTACCTCGTCGCGGGCCGTGGCGCGGATGCGGCGCGTGTAGTCACCCTTCGCCATCGCGCGGGCCGCCGCCGTCATCTCGCGCAGCGGCCGTGTCATGCCGTGGGCCAGGATCTGCGACGTGACCAGAGCGATGAGCATCGCGGTCACCGTTGTCGCCGGTGGCAGCCAGCCGATGCGGGCCCAGAAGAAGAGGAACGCGATCGCGCCCGCGGCCAGCATGAGGATCGCCAGCTTGAGCTTGATCGACCGGATCGGGTCGAGCGGTCTCGGCAGCAGGTCGACAGCTTTCGACAGCAGCACCTTCACGCCGGCACCTCCAGTGCGTAGCCCACCCCGTGCACGGTGCGGATCAGGTCGGCGCCGAGCTTGCGCCGCAACGCTTTGATGTGACTGTCGACCGCCCGCGTCCCCGCCCCGCCCGCCGGCACGGCCCAATCCCACACCTCGCTCAGCAGCCGTTCGCGCGGCTGCACCGCCCGCGGCCGCCGCGCGAAGTGCACCAGCAGATCGAACTCGATCGGCGTCAGCTGCGCGGCGACACCGGCGCGCACCACGCGCCGCTGCTCGATGTCGATCTCCAGGTCCCCCAGCACGATCCGCTCCGGCGCCGCCGCCTGCGCCGACCGTTCGACGCGGCGCAGCAGCGCCGAGACCCGGGCACTGAGCACCCGCATCGAGAACGGCTTGGTGAGGTAGTCGTCAGCCCCGACGCCCAGGCCAACGAGCAGATCCGTCTCGTCGGCGCGCGCCGTCAGCATCAGCACCGGGACCGGCCGCCGCGCCTGGATCCGGCGGCACACCTCGAGCCCGTCGAACCCCGGCAGCATCACGTCGAGCACCACGAGGTCCGGGTCCGCCGCCGCGTCGGCTGCCACCGCCGCCGGTCCGTCGTGCGCCAGGTCGACGGTGAAGCCCTCCGCGCGCAGCCGGGCGGCGATCGACGCGGCGATCGTCAGGTCGTCCTCGACGACCAGCACCCGCCGTCCCCCTCTGTCCATGCCGCCGACTCTAGGGAACCGCTGTGGAGCCCATCCGGGTGAGCTGTGGAGATCTTGTGGAGATGTGACGTCCGGATTGCCCGGTTGTTACGACCGTAGTGTGACGCACGTCATGCACGGACCGGACGCGGAGCGCAATCGACAGTCTGCGCCGAGGGCGTCCGAAGAGTGAACAGTCTGCCTCTGCCACCCGCCCGCGCGTGGCGCGCAGGATTCCGAAATGGAGGCGACGACACGTACGCACGCCGACGGCCGGGTGGAACTCGGCGACGTCCGGTCTCTGGAGGGCAGCCGGTTCTTCAACGCCGAGCTGGCGCCGGTCCCGGTGAAGAAGCGAACCTGGACCACGTACAACTACTTCGCGCTCTGGATGGGGATGGCGCACAACATCCCCAGCTACGCCCTCGCGGCGTCGCTCATCGCGCTCGGCATGAACTGGGTGCAGGCGCTCATCACGATCACGATCGGCAACCTCATCGTTCTCGTGCCGATGCTCCTCAACAGCCACGCGGGCACGAAGTACGGCATCCCGTTCCCGGTGTTCGCCCGCGCCTTCTACGGCCTGCGCGGCGCCAACCTCGCCGCGCTGCTGCGCGCGTTCATCGCGTGCGGCTGGTTCGGCATCCAGACGTGGGTGGGCGGCGAGGCGATCTACGTGATCGTCGGCCGCCTCGCCGGCTCCGGCTGGCGCGACTCCGCCGTGGTCTGGGGCCAGCACTGGACGCTGTGGCTCAGCTTCGGCGTGTTCTGGATCGTGCAGATGCTCATCATCTGGCGCGGCATGGACGCGGTGCGGAAGTTCGAGAACTGGACGGCGCCGCTCGTGTCGGTCGGCTTCCTCATCCTGCTCGGCTACGTGCTGGTGAAGGCGGGCGGGCTCGGCCCGATCCTCGAAGACGGCGGCAAGCTCGGCTGGGGCTCGGACTTCTGGCAGGTGTTCGCGCCGTCGCTGATGGCGATGATCGCGTTCTGGTCCACGCTCTCGCTCAACATGCCGGACTTCACGCGCTTCGGCGGCAGCCAGCGCAAGCAGGTGCGTGGCCAGATCCTCGGCCTGCCGACGACGATGACGTTCATCGCGATCGTCGCCATCCTCACCACCTCCGGCGGCCACGTGCTCTACGGCGAGGACATCTGGGACCCGGCCCAGCTCGCGGACCGCTTCTCCAGCCCGGTCGTGGTGGTGGTCGCGCTGGTCGCGCTCGTGCTGGCGACGATCTCGGCGAACCTCGCGGCCAACGTGGTGAGCCCCTCCTACGACTTCTCCAACGCGTTCCCGAAGCGCATCACGTTCGCGCTCGGCGGCCTGATCACGGGGATCATCGGCATCGCGATCCAGCCATGGCGGCTCTACTCCGACCCGAGCATCTACATCTTCGCGTGGCTGGGGTTCTACGGCGGCCTGCTCGGCTCGGTCGCCGGCGTGCTCGTGGCCGGCTACTGGGTGATCAACCGGACCCGGCTGCGGCTGCTGGACCTCTACAGCCGAGGCGGGATCTACTGGTTCCGCAGCGGCTGGAACTGGCGCGCCCTCGTCGCGACGCTGGTGGGTGCGGTGCTCGCCGTCGGCGGCGCGTACGGCGGCCCCTTCCCCGCGGACGGTCTCATCCCGTTCCTCAAACCGCTCTACGACTACAACTGGGTGATCGGCTTCGCCGGCGCGTTCGTCGTCTACGTGCTGCTCGCCCTGCCCATCACGAAGGAGGAGACAAGTGAGCGACCTGGTCCGAGCCGGATTGATCCAGCAGCGGTGGACGGGTGACAAGGAGTCCATGATCGGATGCGCCGTCGACGCCATCGGCAAGGCGGCTTCGCAGGGCGCCCAGGTCGTCTGCCTGCAAGAGCTGTTCTACGGCCCGTACTTCTGCCAGATCCAGGACGCCGACTACTACTCCTACACCGAGGGCATCCCCGACGGCCCCACCACAAAGCTCATGCAGGAGGTCGCCGAGCGCCACGGGGTGGTGCTGGTGGTGCCGATGTACGAGCAGGAGCAGCCCGGCGTCTACTACAACACCGCGGCGGTGATCGACGCGGACGGGAAGTACCTGGGCAAGCACCGCAAGAACCACATCCCGCAGGTCAAGGGGTTCTGGGAGAAGTTCTACTTCCGGCCCGGCAACCTCGGGTACCCGGTGTTCGACACGGCGGTGGGCCGCATCGGCGTGTACATCTGCTACGAGCGCCACTTCCCCGAAGGCTGGCGCGCGCTGGGCCTGGCGGGCGCGAAGATCGTGTTCAACCCGTCGGCGACGAGCCGGGGCCTGTCGGAGTACTTGTGGCGGCTCGAGCAGCCGGCGGCCGCCGTGGCCAACGAGTACTACGTGGGCACGATCAACCGCGTCGGCGTGGAACCGCTGGGCGACAACGACTTCTACGGTCAGTCGTACTTCGTGGATCCGCGCGGGCAGCTCGTGGGCGACGCCGCCTCGGACACCGAGGAGGAGATCGTGGTGCGCGATCTCGACCTGGGCCGGCTCGCCGAAGTGCGCGACCTGTGGGCGTTCTACCGCGACCGCCGTCCGGACAGCTACGGCCCGCTGACGGAGGCCTGATGACCACCACGCTGATCAAGGGAGGCCAAGTCGTTTCGCCTTCGGGCGCGGTGGCGGCCGACGTGCTGGTGGACGGCGAGCGCATCACCGCTGTCGCCGCACCCGGTGCGCTGCAGCAGGCCGACGAGACGATCGACGCGACCGGCAAGTACGTGCTGCCGGGCGGGATCGACGCGCACACCCACATGGAAATGCCGTTCGGCGGCACGCACTCGGTGGACACGTTCGAGACCGGCACGATCGCGGCGGCGTGGGGCGGCACGACCACGATCGTCGACTTCGCAGTGCAGGCCAAGGGCACGTCCCTGCAGTCCACTCTGGACAAGTGGCACGGCAAGGCCGACGGGAACTGCGCGATCGACTACGGGTTCCACATGATCGTGTCGGACGTGAACGACTCCACGCTCAAGGAGATGCAGGCCTGCGTGGACGCCGGCGTCGGCAGCTTCAAGATGTTCATGGCCTACCCCGGCGTCTTCTACTCCACCGACGGCGAGATCCTGCTCGCGATGCAGAAAGCCCGCGAGATCGGCGCGACGATCATGATGCACGCCGAGAACGGCATCGCGATCGACCAGCTGGCGGCACAGGCGTTCGAAGCGGGGCGGATCGACCCGTTGCAGCACGGGCTCACCCGGCCGCCGGAACTGGAGGGGGAGGCGACGTCGCGCGCCATCCGGCTCGCCGCCGTGACGGGTGCGCCGCTCTACATCGTGCACCTCTCGGCGGCACAGGCGCTCGCAGCTGTGGCGGAGGCGCGCAACGACGGGCAGAACGTGTTCGCGGAAACCTGTCCGCAGTACCTGTACCTGTCCATCGAGGACCTGGCGAAGCCGGACTTCGAGGGCGCGAAGTTCGTGGCTTCCCCGCCGTTGCGGGAGAAATCGCACCAGGCTGACCTGTGGCGCGGGCTGCGGACCAACGACCTTTCGGTGGTCTCGACGGACCACTGCCCGTTCTGCTTCAAGGACCAGAAGGAGCTCGGCCGCGGCGACTTCCGGGCGATCCCCAACGGGATGCCGGGTGTCGAGCACCGGATGGACCTGCTGCACCAGGGTGTGGTGGCGGGCGAGATCTCGCTGGGCCGCTGGGTCGAGACGTGCTCGGCGACGCCGGCGCGGATGTTCGGGCTGTATCCCCGCAAGGGGGTGATCGCCGCGGGGTCCGACGCGGACATCGTGGTGTACGACCCGTCGGCGAAGCAGACGCTGTCGGCCGAGACGCACCACATGAACGTGGACTACTCGGCGTACGAGGGGTTCGAGCTGACGGGGAAGGTCCACACCGTCCTCTCGCGCGGCCGGGTCGTGGTGTCGCCGGCCGGGTTCACGGGTGCGCCCGGGCACGGCGAGTTCCTGTCCCGGGACCTGAACCAGTATCTTAATTAGGGAGGACGCCGTGGATTTCGGGATCGTGCTGCAGACCGATCCGCCGGCGTCCGACGTCGTGCGGCTGATGAAAGCGGCGGAGGACCGGGGGTTCCGCTACGGCTGGACGTTCGACTCGTGCGTGCTGTGGCAGGAGCCGTTCGTGATCTACTCGCGGATCCTGGCGGAGACGTCCTCCCTGGTGGTCGGGCCGATGGTGACGTCGCCGGACACGCGTGACTGGGCGGTGATGGCGTCGACCTTCGCCACGCTCAACGACATGCACGGCAACCGCACCGTGTGCGGCATCGGCCGCGGCGACTCGGCCCACCGCGTCGTCGGCAAGCCACCGTCCACTTTGGCCACGGTGCGCGACTGCATGCGCGTGGTGAAGGACCTCGCCGAGGGCCGTGAGGTCACGATGAACGACACGGTGGTGCAGATCCCGTGGGTGCGGGGCGGCCGGCTGGAGATGTGGATGGCCGGCTACGGGCCGAAAGCGCTGAAGACCGTCGGAGAGCACGCCGACGGCTTCATCCTGCAGTGCGCCGACCCGGCGATCGCGCGCTGGACGGTCGGTGCGGTGCGCGAAGCCGCGCGGGAGGCCGGGCGCGATCCGGGTGGCATCACGGTCTGCGTGGCGGCGCCCGCGTACGTCGGCGAGGACCTGGCGCACCAGCGCGAGCAGCTGCGCTGGTTCGGCGGCATGGTCGGCAACCACGTTGCCGACCTCGTCGCGCGCTACGGCGACTCGGGGCCGGTGCCCCACGAGCTCACCGACTACATCAGCGCGCGCACGGGTTACGACTACAGCCACCACGGCCGGGCGGGCAACCCGTCGACGGACTTCGTGCCCGACGAGATCGTCGACCGGTTCTGCCTGCTGGGTCCCGCCTCCGCGCACGTCGCGCGGCTGCAGGAACTCGCGGCGCTGGGCGTGGACCAGTTCGCGCTGTACCTGATGCACGACCAGCGCGAGGAGACGCTGGCAGCGTACGGCAGCCAGGTCGTCGGGAAGCTCGTGACCTGATCCTCCGGCGGTGCTCCGGTGCTCGGGACACCGCCGGAGGTTTTCCCGCACCTGGCCGCCGTGGTGACCGCCAGTGGGGACGTTGCCGGCGCGGGTGTTCTGCCGCGCGGAGTTCCTTTGCCGGTCCTTGTCGATTCCACGCCGGCTCGTTCGACGTGTGGGCATGACTGAACTCATCGGAACCAAGAACCTCGACATCTACGGGAACGCGGAGCTCCCCTGGAGCCGCCCGCTCGACCTGCTCGTCCGCGACACTCCCACGGCCGACCTGGCCTTCTTCCTCACCACGGTGCGCTCCGACGGCCGGCCCCACACGGCCGCCGTGGGCGCGGTGTGGCAAGACGACACGCTCTACTTCGTCAGCGGCCCGGGCACCCTGAAGTCCCGCCTGATCTCCGGCAACCCGCACTGCGCGGTCGGCGTGCGCCTCGAGGGCATCGACCTCACGCTCGAAGGCACGGCGACCCGCGTGACCGACGCGGCGGACCTCGAGCGCCTCGCCGCGGTCTACCGCTCCGGCGGCTGGCCCGCCACCGTCGCCGACTCGGCCTTCACGGCGCCCTACAGCGCTCCCAGCGCGGGCCCCGCCCCGTGGCACCTCTACCGCCTGTCCCTGCGCCGCGCCGTGGGCGTCGCCGGCGCGGAGCCTTACGGGGCCACGGAGTGGACGTTCGCGCAGTGAACCGCACTCCCCGCACGGGTGACGCGACCGGACGGTCCGACCGAGCAGTCGTTCGACCTCGACTCGGCCGTCAGCGCGGCCAGTGAACTCACGGTCATCGGCCGGCTCAAGCGCATCCTCACCGCGCAGTTCGAGCAGCCCGAGGACGAGTGGGTGCGATTCCTGACGACGCGTGCGGGAACAGTTCGTACCGCTGGTCGAAAAGGCGATGCGGCAAGTCCTCAACGAGCAGGTCGACGACCGGCTCAAGAGGCGCTCGGTGGTCCGGACGGCGATGCTTCGTTCTCCATCGGCTTGACGTCCCGAGCGGAACCCGAGCCGGCGTCCAGTACCTCGGGGTGTTCGACGAGAACAAGGCGGAGACCCGGATTCCCGTCGACAGCGCCGAGGACATCTGCCGGCAAGCTGACCTGCTGCGTGCCCCCGTCGCCCGGTACCTGGCCCCGACGGCCTCGGCCACGCCCGAACCGGCCGTTGCGCAGATCGGCGCCGGCGTCTCCTGGTGAGGCCGAAGGCGGTGCGCCGGATGACCGAGGGCGCACCGCCAACCGGTTCAGTCGACGATGGCTTGGTAGACCAGCTGACGCAGCTGCTGCCGGATCGGGTGGGTGCTCGAGGGCAGGAGCTGCGTGTAGAACGCGACCGTCAGGTCTTCCACCGGGTCCACCCAGAACGCCGTCGACGCGGCGCCGCCCCAGGCGAATTCGCCCGGACTGGACAGGGTCTTCGCCTTGACCGGGTCTTCGAGCACGGAGAAGCCCAGGCCGAAGCCGAAACCGTCGAAGGGCATTTCGGCGAACAACGGGCGGCCGTAGGCCTCCAGGTCCACGTGGCCCGGCAGGTGGTTGCTGGCCATCAGGTCCACGGTCCGCGGCCCCAGCACGCGCACGCCGTCCAGTGAGCCGCCGCGCAGGAGCATCTGGGTGAAGCGGTGGTAGTCGGCCGCGGTCGAGACCAGGCCGCCGCCGCCGGAGAAGCAGTCGGGGCTGGCGGTGCCGAGGGCGCCGAAGGCGTCGTTGCGCACGGGCAGCTTGGTGCCGGGCTGCGGAACGTACAGCGCCGCCAGGCGGTCGGTCTCCTTGGTCCAGAAGCCGGTGTCCGTCATGCCCAGCGGGCCGAAGATGCGCTCCGCCAAGACCTCGTCCAGCGGCTTGCCCGCGAGCACCTCCACGAGCCGCCCGAGGACGTCGGTGGCGACGGAGTAGTTCCACTCGCTGCCGGGCTGGAAGACGAGCGGGAACTCGGCCCACGCGCGGGTGCAGGCAGCGAGGTCCAGACCCGGCGGCGTGCCCCACTCGTAGCCCGACGCGCGGTACACCGCGTCGACCGGGTGCGTGTGGTGGAAGCCGTAGGTCAGCCCGGCCGTGTGCGTGAGCAGGTGCCACAGCCGGATCGGCTCGGTCGCCGCCTCCGTGACGGGCCGCAGCGCCGAGCCCTTGGTGTAGACCTGCGGCGCCGCGAATTCCGGCAGCCACTGGGAAATGGGATCGGTGAGGTCGATCACGCCCTCTTCGACGAACGTCATGGCCGCCACCGAGGTGATCGGCTTCGTCATCGAGAAGATGCGCCAGATGGTGTCGTGCTCGACGGGCGCGCCCGACTCCATGTCACGATTGCCATGGGAGGCCACGTGCACGATGCGCCCGTGCCTGCTCACCACAGTGAGGTAGCCGGGCAGCCGCCCGTCGTCCACGTAGGCATCGAAGTGCCGGTCGATCCGCTTGAGCCGTTCACCGTCGAACCCCGCCGAAGACGGGTCGGTCTCCACGTTCATGTCCGCGAGACTAGCGGTTTTCCGCAGCCCGTTCGGCTGCCTTCTCCTCGCGCCACGCCTCGTCGTTCTTGCCCTCGCGCCAGTACCCGGAGATCGACAGCGCCTCCTTCGGCACGCCGCGCTCCCCGAGCAGGTACCGGCGCAGCTCGCGGACGAACCCGGCCTCGCCGTGGACGAACGCGTGCACGCCGTCCCCCGGCCACGGCAGCGCCTTCACGCCGGCGGCGAGGTCGGCGCCGGCCGAGCGGTGCAGCCAGGTGATCTGAGCGTCGGCTTTCGTCACGAGCGGCTGCTCCTCGGTCGCGTCGGACACGAGCAGGAACACGTGCGCGCGAGCCCCGGCCGGCAGGACCTCGAGCGACGCGGCGATGGCCGGCAGCGCGGCTTCGTCGCCCACGAGCAGGTGCCACGCCGCGTCGGGCCGCGGGGCGTACACGCCCCCGGGCCCGGAAACCAGCAGCTCGTCACCCGGTTGGGCGCGCATCGCCCACGGGCCGGCGAGGCCCTCGTCGCCGTGGACCACGAAGTCGAGCACGAGTTCGCCGGCGGCTTCGTCGTAGGAGCGGACGGTGTACGACCGCATCCGCGGGCACTGCTCGCGCGGCAGTTCCGCGCGGATGCGCTGCAGGTCGAACGGCTCCGGGTACTCGACACCCGGCACCTTGAAGATCACTTTCACGTACGCGTCGGTGAACTCGTTGGGCGTGAACTCGCGCAGACCTTCGCCACCGGCCACGATCCGGATCATGTGCGGAGTCAGGTTCTCCTTGCGCAGAACCGACAGGCGCACGGCCGGCCTCCCCTTGCGCGCCGGAGCTTCGGCCATCGGACACCACCCATTCACTAAGGTTTGCCTATCTTGCGCCCACCGTACGCGCCCGCCCCCCGTACCGCCTAGCGGCTTCGTCACGCCACCGCGCGCGGATCGCTCACGCGCGTGTTCTGGAACGACGTGATCCGCCAGCCCGCGGTCTCACGGACCAGCACGAACGTCACCGTGCTCCCGCGGCCCTGCGCCACGGCGTCGCCGCCGTCGAGCGCCGAGCCGCCCCCGGACACGACGATCGCGACGTCTTCGCGCGGGAACCGCACCGACGCCTCGCCGAAGCCGCCCAGCTTGGACCCGCGCAGCGGCCCCTCGAACAGCGCGCGGTGCGAGCTCTCGATCCGCTCGCGACCGGGCAGGTTCAGCCCGAAGAACGTCACGTAGTCGGCGTCTTCGGTGAAGACTTCGGCGTACGCGGCGGCGTCGCCGCTGTTCCAGGCGTCGGCGAGCCGGCCGAGCACTGCGAGGACTTCGTCCTGACGAGTCATGGTTGCACTCCTTGTCGAACATCGTTCGCCTTAACGAACACCGTTCTACTTACGAACGCCGTTCGCGTCAAGCCACGGTGCGGCTACCCTGAGCGCCATGACCGTTCCGCCGCCGCCGTGGCGCCGCGCCGCCAGAAGCCCGCGCCGGCGCGCCGAAAAACCCGTGCTGTCCCGGGACCTGGTGGTGAAGACGGCGCTGGGCATCCTCGCAGCGGAGGGCTTCGAAGCCGTCTCGATGCGGCGGGTGGCGCAGCAGCTGGAGACCGGGCCGGCGTCGCTGTACGCGCACGTGGCCAACAAGGAGGAGCTCGACGAGCTCATGCTCGACGCAGCGCTCGGCGACGTGCCGGCGCCCGAGCCGGACCCGGCGCGCTGGGCCGAGCAGGTGAAGGAGCAGGTGCGCGAGCAGGTGCGCGCGATGGTCGCGTACCCGGGCATCGCGAAGGTCGCGTGGAACACGCCGGTGCCGGTCACGCCGAACTCGCTGCGGCAGGGCGAGGTGATGCTGAAAATCCTGCGCGCAGGCGGCCTGGACCTCAAGCAGGCGACGTATGCGGGTGATGCGTTGAGCTTGTACGCCAAGGCTTACGCGTACGAGGCGAGCAGCTGGACGTTCGGCGACTACGACGAAGCCGAGGTCGCCGAACGGGGGCGGCAGATGGCGGACTACATGCGGTCGCTGCCCGCGGAGGCGTTCCCGAACCTGCTGCACGCCGGGGAGTTCTTCACCGAGAACACGAGCGCGGAGCGCTTCGAGTTCGCGCTCGCGATGTTCGTCGGCGGGTTGCAGGCCTTGGTCAGGGCTTGAGCACGATCTTGCCGCGCGTGTGCCGCTGTTCCAGCTCGCGGTAGGCGTCCTGCACCCGCGCGAGGGGGTACGTCGCGGCAATCGGCACCTCGAGCAGGCCTTTGTCCACCAGCGCGGCGAGGTCGCGCACGACGTCGGCGCTGGCCGCGGCCGAGTTGCCGTCGGTCTTCACGTTGTACTTCTGCGCGGCGGCGAAGTCGATGACGGTGTCGATCCGTCCTGTGTAGACACCGAGGCGCAACGCCAAGTCCACGTAACCGTTGCCGTAGGTGTCGATGAACGCGTCGACCTTGCCGCCGGTGACCTCGCGGATCCGGTCTTCGAGCCCGTCGCCGTAGGCCACCGGGACCACGTCGTGCTCGCGCAGCCACGCGTGGTTGGCTTCGCTCGCGATGCCGACGACGGTCGCGCCGGTGAGCTTCGCCAGCTGCACGACCAGCGAGCCGACGCCGCCCGCGGCGCCGGACACCACAAGGGTGTCGGGTTCGCGCACGTGCGTGGCGCGCACCGCGGCGTACGCGGTGGTGCCGGCGACGAACAGCGCGCCCGCGACCTCCCACGGCACGTCCGCGGGCTTCGGCGTCAGGTTCCCGGTCTCGACGACCACGAGCTCGGCCTGGCTCGACCGCGTGTGCACGAAGCCGATGACCTCGTCCCCCACCTGGATCTCGTCGACGCCCGCGCCGAGCTCGGCGACGACGCCGGCGAGGTCGCTGCCCTGGCCGGACGGGAACGCCGAGGGCCACTGCTGCGCGAAGGCACCTTCGCGGATCGCGGCTTCACCGGGGTTGATGCCGGCGGCTCTGACCTGCACGAGAACTTCGCCGGGGCCGGGCACCGGGCGAGGGACGTCCTCGACCCGCAAGACGTCGATCCCGCCGTGTTCCCTGTACCTGACCGCCTGCGGCATGAGCGACTCCCTCGTTCGTCGATACTTCGACCAACGAACCATCAGCCACGTTTATGCCCGCCCGAGCGAAACTTCAGCCGACCAGGCGGCGGACCACACCGTCTGCGAGCAAGCGCCCGCGGTCCGTCAGCACCGCGCGGCCACGACTGTCCAGAAGGGACGACTCCAGCAGTCCTTCCGCCGCGGCGGCACGGGCTTCGGCAACACCGGCGGCGTCGAGCGCGTCGAGCGGAAGTCCTTCTGCGACACGGAGTTCGAGCATCACGCGTTCGAGGTGGCGGTCTTCGGCGGTGAGCACCTCGCGGCCCGCTTCGGGACTGCGGCCCTCGGCGAGCAGCGACGCGTACTTGGCCGGGTGCTTGACGTTCCACCAGCGCACGCCGCCGACGTGGCTGTGCGCGCCGGGGCCGGCGCCCCACCAGTCGCCGCCCTGCCAGTAGCCGAGGTTGTGGCGGCAGCGCGCCCCGGCGTGCGCCGCCCAGTTGGACACCTCGTACCAGTGCAGCCCGGCGGTCGAGAGCACGGAGTCGATCACCTCGTAGTCGGTGGCGAGCACGTCGTCGTCGGGCGCGGGCAGCTCACCGCGGCGGACACGGCGGGCGAGCGCCGTGCCCTCCTCGACGATCAGCGCGTACGCCGACACGTGGTCGACGCCCGCAGACAGCACGGCGTCGAGCGAGGCCCGCAGGTCCTCGGCCCGCTCGCCCGGCGTCCCGTAGATGACGTCGAGGTTCACGTGCTCGAACCCCGCGGCCCGCGCCTCGCGTGCGGCGTCGACCGGGCGGCCCGGCGTGTGCACGCGGTCAAGCACCTGCAGCACGTGCGGCGCCGCCGACTGCATCCCGAGCGAAACGCGGGTGTACCCGGCCGCGCGAATGCCCTCGAAGAACTCCGGCGAGGTCGACTCGGGGTTCGACTCGGTCGTCACCTCCGCGCCCCGCGCGAGCCCGAACGCGCCCCGGACCACGTCGAGGACCTCGCCCAGCCCGTCCGCCCCGAGCAGCGACGGCGTGCCCCCGCCCACGAACACCGTCTCCGCGGCGGGCGGCTCCGCCAGCACGCGCGCGGCCAGCTCCAGCTCACGCCGCAGCCCGTCGAGCCACGACCTCGGTGAGGCCGCCGAGCCCAGCTCACCGGCGGTGTAGGTGTTGAAGTCGCAGTACCCGCAGCGGGTCGCGCAGAAGGGCACATGCACGTACACCCCGAACGGCCGCTGCCCCAGCCCGTCCAGGGCGCTTTCGGGCAATCCGGTCTCGAGGGGCTCAACGACGTCACGAACAGGCACGACGTCCATTGTCCCTCTCCGTGCCGGAGGGCCCGGACGGCCCTGCGCCACCGGTGCGGAACTTCGGCCGCCGAACGAAGCGCGCCGGCACTGCCTGTCCGCTGAAACGCGCGCCGTGGCCGCCGGGAATACCCGCCCCGGAAGCACAAACCCGCAGGCAGACGGCGCCCGCCAGTCACAACCGGGCGGCGTGCGCAAGCCCCCGGTGCGGCTTCTCCCACGATCCGGACGCGCCTGGACCACGTTCTGGACGCGTGGTTATCTGGTCGCGTGAGTCCTGCCGGTGTCCTTCTCGTGGCGCGCCGCCACGTCGACCTGCTGCGCGTCGCGAGCGCCCTCTGCCGGCCTGTCCGCTGACTCCCGACGCCCGACCAGCCAGCCCACCACACCTGGACAGCCGGCGCCGGACCCGCCGCGATCCACGCTGCCCGGAAAGCGGGCCGAACGCGGGCCGGAGCCACGAACCCGGAGGACTCCTCATGGCCTCTCCCACGCGTGAAACCCCCGCGAAGAGCCGTCCGCGGCAGAAGCGCGGTGAGGGACAGTGGGCGCTCGGCTACCGCGAACCGCTGAACCCCAATGAACGCTCGAAGAAGGACGACCACCCGCTCAACGCCCGCGCGCGCATCGAGAACATCTACGCCCACCGCGGCTTCGACTCGATCGACCCGGGTGACCTGCGCGGCCGTTTCCGCTGGTTCGGCCTGTACACCCAGCGCAAGGAAGGCATCGACGGCGGCCGCACGGCGACGCTGGAGCCCGAAGAGCTCGACGCCCGCTACTTCATGATGCGGGTGCGCATCGACGGCGGCATGCTCACCACGCAGCAGCTCGCCGTGCTGGCGGAGATCTCGCAGACGCACGCGCGTGGGACCGCGGACATCACCGACCGGCAGAACATCCAGTACCACTGGATCCAGATCGAAGACGTGCCGGCGATCTGGCAGAAGCTCGAGAACGCCGGCATGACGACCATGGAGGCGTGCGGCGACAGCCCGCGCGTGATCCTCGGCTCGCCCGTCGCCGGGATCGCGGCCGACGAGATCATCGACGGCACGCCAGCCCTCGAGGAGATCAAGCGCCGCTACATCGGCGACCCGCAGTTCGCCAACCTGCCGCGCAAGTTCAAGACGTCGATCTCCGGGCAGCAGGACGTCGCCCACGAGATCAACGACGTCGCGTTCGTCGGCGTGAACCACCCCGAGCACGGTCCCGGCTTCGACGTCTGGGTCGGCGGCGGCCTGTCGACCAACCCGATGATCGGCCGGCGCCTCGGCGCTTGGGTGCCCCGCGACGAGGTGCCCGACGTGTGGGCCGGCGTGATCGGCATCTTCCGCGACTACGGCTACCGCCGCCTGCGCTCGCGCGCCCGCATCAAGTTCCTCGTGAAGGACTGGGGACCCGAGAAGTTCCGCGAGGTGCTGGAGAAGGAGTACCTCAAGCGCGAGCTGATCGACGGCCCCGCGCCCGAGGTGCCGCCGAGCCCCATCGACCACGTGGGTGTGCACAAGCAGGTCGACGGCAAGTTCTACGTCGGCGCCGCCCCGGTCGCCGGCCGCGTGAACGGCGAGACGCTGCTGGCCGTGGCGAAGGCCGCCGAGCGCGCGGGCTCCGAGCGGGTGCGGCTCACGCCGCAGCAGAAGCTCGTGGTCCTCGACGTGCCCGAAGCCGAGGTGCCCGGCCTGGAGACCGAGCTCGCCGAGCTGGGCCTGCAGACGAAGCCCTCGCCGTGGCGGCGCAGCGTGATGGCCTGCACGGGCCTGGAGTTCTGCAAGCTCGCGATCGTCGAGACCAAGGCCCGCGCGCAGGCGCTGGTTGCGGACCTGGAGCAGCGGCTCGCCGACATCCAGGGCGACCTCGAGAACCCGGTGACCGTGCACCTCAACGGCTGCCCCAACTCGTGCGCCCGCGTGCAGACCGCCGACATCGGCCTCAAGGGCCAGATCGTCACCGACGCCGACGGCAAGCAGGTCGAGGGTTTCCAGGTGCACCTGGGCGGCGGCCTCGGCGCCGATGCCGGGTTCGGCCGGAAGCTGCGCGGGCACAAGGTGATCGCCGACGAGCTGTCCGACTACGTCGAGCGCGTGGTGCGCGCCTACCTCGCCGGCCGCGAGGCGGGCGAGCGGTTCGCGCAGTGGGTCGGCCGCGCGGACGAGAGCGTGCTGCAGTGACCTCGACCGAACGGGCGGTGCCCTACTACTGCCCGTTCTGCGGTGACGAGGACCTGCGCCCCGCCGACGACGGCGACTGGCTCTGCGGCAGCTGCCGGCGCAGGTTCTCGGTGAAGTTCCACGGACTGTCCCTACCGGAGGAGACGCTTCGATGACGGCCACAGCTGACTACCGGACCCTGGCCGAACGCGCGGAGAAGGAGCTGGCCGAGGCGACGGCGGCCGAAGCCCTGAGTTGGACGGTCGAGCACTTCGGCGACGACTTCATCGTCGCGTCGAACATGCAGGACGCGGTGCTCATCGACCTGGCCACGCAGGTGAAGCCGGACTTGAACGTGCTGTTCCTCGAGACCGGTTACCACTTCGCCGAGACCATCGGCACGCGCGACGCGGTCCAGACCGTGTACCCCGGGGTGCGCATCGTCAACGCGCAGGCCGAGCAGAGCGTGGCCGAGCAGGACGCGGAGTACGGGAAGAACCTGTTCGAGCGCGACCCCAACCAGTGCTGCTTCCTGCGCAAGGTCGTGCCGCTGCGCTCGACGCTCTCGCAGTACTCGGCGTGGGTCACCGGCGTGCGCCGCGTGGACGCGCCGACGCGCGCGAACACCCCGATCGTCACGTGGGACGAGCGCAACGGGCTCGTGAAGATCAACCCCATCGCCGCGTGGTCCGACGACCAGTTCAACGGCTACATCCGCGACCACGGAATCCTCGAGAACCCGCTGGTGTCGGCGGGCTACCTGTCGATCGGCTGCGAACCGTGCACCGCCAAGGTGGAGCCGGGACAGGACCCGCGCAGCGGCCGCTGGGCCGGCCAGTCGAAGACCGAGTGCGGACTGCACGGCTGAGGAAGGACCGATGACCACTCCCACTGTGTCTTCCGGGGCGTCTTCCGGGGCGTCTTCCGGGGCGTCTTCCGGGGCCGCGCCCCAGGCCGGGGGGCGAGCCCCGCAGGAGCCCGCCACCGCGATCGCGACCGACAACCTGGCCGCGCTGGAATCCGAGGCGATCCACATCTTCCGCGAGGTCGCGGGCGAGTTCGACCGGCCCGTGATCCTGTTCTCCGGCGGCAAGGACTCGACGCTGCTGCTGCACCTGGCGATCAAGGCCTTCTGGCCCGCGCCGGTGCCGTTCCCGTTGCTGCACGTGGACACCGGCCACAACTTCGACGAGGTCATCGCCTTCCGCGACCACGTGGTCGAGAAGCACGGGCTGCGCCTGGTGGTGGCGAAGGTGCAGGACTGGATCGACGACGGCCGCCTCGAAGAGCGCGCCGACGGCATGCGCAACCCGCTGCAGACCACGCCGTTGCTGGACACGATCGCGGAGAACAAGTTCGACGCGGTCTTCGGCGGCGGCCGGCGGGACGAGGAGCGCGCGCGGGCGAAGGAGCGGATCTTCAGCCTGCGC
Source organism: Amycolatopsis sp. FDAARGOS 1241 (assembly GCF_016889705.1). Lineage (NCBI taxonomy): Bacteria > Bacillati > Actinomycetota > Actinomycetes > Pseudonocardiales > Pseudonocardiaceae > Amycolatopsis > Amycolatopsis sp. FDAARGOS 1241. The sequence continues at coordinate 2,265,419 of NZ_CP069526.1, read as the reverse complement.
AACGCGTTCGGCCAGTGGGAGCCGCGCCGGCAGCGCCCGGAGCTGTGGAACCTCTACAACGGCCGCCACCGCCCCGGTGAGCAGGTGCGGGTGTTCCCGTTGTCGAACTGGACCGAGGCGGACGTGTGGAACTACATCGCCCGCGAGAAGGTCGAGCTGCCCTCGATCTACTACGCCCACCGGCGCGCGGTCTACCAGCGTGACGGCATGTGGCTCACCGAGGGTCCGTGGGGCGGGCCACGCGCGGGCGAGGACGTCCGCGAGCTGTCGGTGCGGTACCGGACCGTGGGTGACGGTTCGTGCACGGGGGCGATCGAGTCGACCGCGGCCACGGTGGACGAGGTGATCGCGGAGGTGTCGGCGTCGCGGCTGACCGAGCGCGGCGCGACGCGGGCCGACGACCGGATGTCGGAGGCCGCGATGGAGGACCGCAAGCGGGAGGGCTACTTCTGATGAGTTCACTGCTGAGGCTCGCCACCGCGGGCAGCGTCGACGACGGCAAGTCCACCCTGGTCGGACGGTTGCTCTACGACACCAAGTCCGTGCTGGCCGACCAGCTCGACGCCGTCACGCGCGCGTCGGTCGACAAGGGACTGTCCACTCCGGACCTGTCGCTGCTGGTGGACGGGCTGCGCTCTGAGCGTGAGCAGGGCATCACCATCGACGTCGCCTACCGCTACTTCGCCACCCCGAAGCGGTCCTTCGTGCTGGCCGACACGCCGGGGCACGTACAGTACACGCGCAACACCGTCACCGGCGCGTCGACCGCGCAGCTCGCCGTGCTGCTGGTGGACGCGCGCAAGGGTGTGGTCGAGCAGACCCGGCGGCACGCTGCGGTGCTGGCGCTGCTCGGGGTGCCGCGGCTCGTGCTGGCGGTGAACAAGATCGACCTCGTCGACCACGACGAGGAAACCTTCACCGTCATCGCCAAGGAATTCACCGCCCACGCCGAATCCCTGGGCTACCCGCGCGCAGCTGTGGTCACCATCCCGGTCTCGGCGCTGGAGGGCGACAACGTCGCCACGCGCTCCGAGCGCACGCCGTGGTATGACGGGCCGTCGCTGCTCGAGCACCTGGAGACGGTGCCGGTGGCGCCGGACCCGCACGAGGCCGCGTTCCGCTTCCCCGTGCAGTACGTCATCCGGCCCCGCACACCCGAGCACCTCGACTACCGCGGCTACGCCGGGCAGATCGCCGCCGGCACCGTGCGCCCGGGCGACGAGGTCGTGGTCCTGCCCGCCGGCCTGCGCAGCACGGTGGAGGGCATCGACACAGCCGACGGCCCGCTCGACGAAGCCGGCGCGGGCACCTCGGTGACGCTCCTGCTCGCCGACGACCTCGACATCTCGCGCGGTGACCTGATCGCCGTGGCCGACCGGCCGCCGCGGGTCACCGACGAGCTCACCGCGACCCTGTGCTGGCTGTCGGCCAAGCAGCTCAAGCCGGGTGCGCGAGTGCTGGTGAAGCACGGCACGCGCACGGTGCAGGCGATCGTCACCGAACTGACTGCTCGCTTCGACGAGCAGACACTGTCCAGTGTGGACGAGCCGGAGACGTTGGAACTCAACGACATCGGCCGCGTCGAGCTGCGGCTCGCGGAGGCGCTGGGCGTCGACGACTACGCCGCGAGCCCGCGTACGGGCGCGTTCCTCGTGATCGACCCGAAGGACGGCGAGACGCTCGCCGCGGGGCTGGTCGGCGAACGGTTCCCGTGACGCCGCCCCTCGTTCCCGTCGCGCACGGCAGCCGCGACCCCCGCTCGGCGGCGACCGTGCGGGGGCTCGTGGAACGCGTGCGCGCGCAGGCGGCGGACGTCGAGGTGTACGAGTCGTTCCTGGACCTGTCGGAGCCGCGCGTCACCGACGTCCTGCGCCGCCTGTACGCCCAGGGCCACCGCTCGGCCGTCGTCGTGCCGCTGCTGCTGGGCAGCGCGTTCCACGCGCGCGTGGACCTGCCCGCGCTCGTCGCCGAGGTCCAGGGCGAGTGCCCTGGCTTCGACGTGCACGTGTCCGACGTGCTCGGCGTCGACGCGGCACTCGAGGAGGTCGCGCTCGACCGGCTGACCGGCGCGGGCCTCGGCCCCGGCGACGGGGTCGTGGTGAGCGCCGTCGGGTCGTCGAACGCCGGGGCCAACGCGGCCGTCGCGGATCTGGCCGCACGCTGGGAGGCGGACCTGGACCTGCCGGTCACCGAGGCGTTCGCGAGCGCCGCGCAGCCCGACGTGCCGGCCGCCGTGGCGCGGCTGCGGGCGCGCGGGGTGCGGCGGGTCGTCGTGGCGTCGTGGTTCCTCGCGCCGGGCCTGCTACCCGACCGGATCGCGGCGCTGGCGCGCGAGGCCGACCGGGGCGTGTTCCTGGCCGAACCCCTGGGCACCGACCCGCGCGTGGCCGCTGCCGTGCTGCGGCGCTACCACGGGGCCGTGCTCCGGGTCCCGGCTCAGCAGCACGATCTGCCGAAGGTCAACAGTTGGAGCTGAATCTGATACCCGCCTTGGTAGGCCGTTGCCACGCCGGCGTTCCCGGCCGATCGCGGGCGGCGCGTCGTTCGAACTGCCGACCGTGACCGTGCCCTCACGGTGTGCTCGTCGGGCACGATCGAGACGAAGCCGGCCTTCACGAGCTACGGCGACCCGGGCCTCGCGTCTCGGCGCCCGCGGCGTACGTCCCCGTCGCCGAGACCGGTCTTCACGACCACCACGATCGGCTGACGCCACTCGCGGCCGACCGTCACGGGGCGCCCAGACGCACGTCACAGCGGTCGCCGCAGCCCGGTGTGCGAGGGTGGTGCCATGGTTGACGAACTGGTGCACTACGACGTGGTGGGCGGCACCGCCACGATCACCCTCGACTCCCCGCACAACCGCAACGCCCTCTCCGCGCAGTTGCGGCGCGAGCTGTCCGGCGCGCTCGACAAGGCCATCGCCGACGACGCGGTGCGCGTGGTGCTCCTGACCCACACCGGCCCCGTCTTCTGCGCGGGCATGGACCTCAAGGAAGCCCGCGGCGCCGGCGCCGGCGACCAGGGAGTCAACGAGTTCCCGAAGATCCTGGACCAGCTGTGGACGAGTCCCAAGCCCGTCGTCGCGCGCCTCGCCGGCCCCGCCCGCGCCGGCGGCATCGGCATGGTCGCCGCGTGCGACATCGCGGTCGCCGCCCCCGAAGCGACGTTCGCCTTTTCCGAGGTCCGCATCGGCGTCGTCCCGGCGATCATCTCGCTCACCGTGCTCCCCCGCCTCAACCCCCGCGCCGCCCATGAACTCTTCCTCACCGGCGACGTCTTCGACGCCCGGCGCGCCGCGGAGATCGGACTGCTCAACGCCGTCGTCCCCGCGACGGAGCTGGACGAGACCGTGCAGAAGTACCTGAAATCCCTGACCCTCGGCGGCCCGAAGGCCCTGGCAGCCACGAAGACCTTGCTGAGCCGACCCCGCCCCGCCACCCCGGCGGACGGCTTCGCGGCGATGAACGAACTGTCCACCGGATTCTTCGCCAGCGAAGAAGGCCAAGAAGGCATTTTGGCCTTCGCCCAAAAACGCAAGCCGAACTGGGTCCCGGAAGGCTGACCGAAGCCTGAAACGGCTCCCACACACAGAAAACCGCGACTTCACTACGCCACCTACCAGTGCACCCAGCCCTGGCCCTGCACCTCGATCCCCGCCTTCTCCGCGGTCTGGACCACGTGTCAAGGTACGCTTTCCCGCCTTGACACGTGGTCCAGACCGTGGTGACACTCAAAGATCGGGGTGCCCCTCGCAACCACCCCAGGCGCAACGTCGCGCGCCAGCGCGAAGAGCCGCCCGACCGAAACCGCAGTGGCCAGGCCAGGCTGCCCAGTTGCGTGTGTAGAGCCGTTGCGATCAGGAGTCGGCCAGAACCACTGTCAGCCGCCAGGAATCGGCTTTCCCGCCCGACGGCCCCAGCGCCCGCTGAGCGTCCGACAACACGCTCCGGATCGCCAGGTACGTCTTCGGATCCGCTTTCCGCAACGCGTCCGACCCGGTCCAGATCAGCACGTGCTCGCCGGCCGGCAGCCACGACAGGTCCGTCAACATGTCGTACAGGGCGTCCAGGTTGTGCCCGAAGTAGTCCGGGAACGACATCGCCGCCGCGATCGCGTCCAGCGTGGCCGCTTTGTCGGCCGTTGCGCCGTTCACCACGTGGGGGTACGCGCCCCTCGCGAAGGCCTCGTCCGCGGCGGCCTTCGCCTCGCCCCCGGCCGTCACCGGTTCGGGTCCACGACGACGAACGACGCGTAGTGGTCGCCGGTGTAGAACAGTTCTTTCTGCTGCCCCGTCACGAGCCGCCGCGGGCCGCGGTCGGGGCTGTTCGGCGTCTTCACCGTGTACTCGTGGTAGTAACCCGATTGCTTCCGCGGCAAGAGCTTCTCACGATTCTCGAACACGACGTCGTCGTTGCGCGGGTAGGGGAACGGGCCGCCCGCCACGATCAGCTTCCACGTGTCGCGCGCCTGGGGCGGCAGGGACGACAGGGATGCGACGGGGAGCCCCGAGTCGCCGCCGGGCAGCTTCGCGGCGATGCCCGCGGCGCCGGCGGTGGCGGTGGCGGACGTGCTCGGCGTGGCGGGGGCCGAGGAGGACGAGCCTCCCACGGACTCCTTCACCAGCCAGCCCCCGAGCACCAGCACGAGGAGACCGACGAGTGCCGCGGTGATCCGCCTTCGGTTGACCATGGTGCGCCAGCTTAGGAGTCGCGGCCGTCGTCGTCGCGAGCCGGGCCGAGCCAGCGCGCGAAGCGGCCCACGAGCTTGTCGATGGCCCACGCGGCGAGCAGGCACAGCGGCACGACCACGACCATGACCAGCACGAATTGGACGGGGAACCACGCCTGGGCGAGCCAGAGCTCGACCCCGTCCCACCAGTCGGCCAGCCCGTTGAACACGGGTGTGAGCCTACGCGCGCCAGGCTGCGCAGGCCCACCCAGGGGCGGTACGTTGCTGCCATGTTCGCCGTATACGCGAAGGAACCCAACGCCGAGTCCCCGCTCGACTCCCTGGTCGTCGGCGAGCGGCCCGAACCCGAGGTGCCCGAAGGCTGGGTGCGGGTGCACGTGAAGGCCGCCAGCCTCAACATGCACGACCTGTGGACGCTGCGCGGCGTCGGCATCAAGCCCGACCAGTTCCCGATGATCCTGGGCTGCGACGGCGCCGGCACGCTGGACGACGGCACGGAGGTCGTGCTCCACTCCGTGGTGAACGCGCCGGGCTGGCAGGGTGACGACACGCTGGACCCGAAGCGCACGCTGCTCACGGAGAAGTACCAGGGCACAATGGCCGACCAGGTCGTGGTGCCCGCGCGCAACGTGGTCCCGAAACCGGCCGGCCTCACGTTCTCCGAGGCGGCAACGATGGGCACGGCGTGGCTGACCGCGTACCGCATGCTCTTCGTGAAGTCGGGCCTGCGCCCCGGCCAGACGATGCTCGTGCAGGGCGCGTCCGGCGGCGTGTCGACGGCGCTGATCGCGCTCGGGCGCGCGGCGGGCTTCCGCGTGTGGGTCACGGGCCGCAGCGAGGAGAAGCGCGCGCTGGCCGAGGCGGTCGGCGCGCACCGGACGTTCGAGTCCGGTGCCCGGCTGCCCGAACGCGTCGACGCCGCGTTCGAGACCGTGGGCAAGGCCACGTGGGGCCACAGCCTGAAGTCGCTGAAGCCGGGCGGCATCGTGGTCGTAGCGGGCTCCACCAGTGGCCCGGACCCGTCAGCGGATCTGCAGCGCGTGTTCTTCCTCCAGCTGCGCGTCGCGGGCTCGACCATGGGCACCCGCGACGAGCTGGCGGACCTGCTGGCCTACCTCGATCTCAAGGGGATCAAGCCGCAGATCGGCAAGGAACTCCCCCTCGCCGAAGCCGCCGACGGCTTCCGCGCGATGTTCGACGGCGACACCGCGGGCAAGATCGTCTTCACCCGCTGAGTCGACAGAAGCGCTCCGGCCTGGGCTTATCCGTCGCGGATGAGCCCGGGCCGGGGCTTATAACCCCTGTTTCGTGAACCGTCAACACCCCGAGTTCGCAATCGGCTTGTTACCCCCGAAGTTCGACCAGAACTCGACCTTGGACGGTTAACCTGTAGACATGACCGCGTCGAAGCGGCCCGCACCGGCTGTCCGGAGCGGCCGGACCAGCAGCGAACCGGACCCGATCCGGGTGTCCTTCCGGCGCTTCGCCGGCGTGCGGACCCGCGTCTTCGAGGTCGGTCCTCCGGTAGTGGAGGCGCCCAAGCGGTCGCGCAAACACCCCGCTGACAAGCCCCGCGGCCCGCGGCTCGTGCTGCTGCACGGGTACTGCGACAGCGCGGACACCTGGCGCCCGGTGCTGCGGGAGCTCGCCGCCGAGGGCATCGCGGCCGTGGCCGTGGACCTGCCCGGGTTCGGCGACGCGCAGCCGCTGCGGCCCGGCCCGATGCTGCCGCAGCTCGACGCGTTCGCCGCGGGCGTCGTCCGGGAACAGGCCGTGCTCGGCCCCGTCGTGCTGGCCGGCAACTCGCTGGGCGGCACGCTGAGCCTGCGCGCGGCGCAGAACACGCGGCTGCCGGTCATCGGGGTCGTGTCGATCGCCGCTCCCGGCTTCGTCGACTCGTGGCTCGTGCGCACGGTCGCACGCAACCCGCTGCCGCTGCGGCTGTACTCCGCGCTTCCCTTGCCCGTGCCGGGTTTCGTGGTGCGCGCCGTCGCCGAGCAGGTCGTGCCGCGGCTGCTGTACGCCGACTCGGGGACCGCCGACGCTGGCCAGGTCCGCCGCTTCACCACGCTCTTCCCCGACTACCGGGCCACGACCACCCGGCTCGAGCAGGCGCGCCAGCTCGTCACGGAACTCGCCGACGCCTACGAGCTCGACCGGGTACGCGTGCCGCTGCTGGTCGTGGCCTGCGGCAAGGACAAGCTCGTGACGTCGGCCGCCGGGCGGCGGCTGCACACGCTCGTGCCGCACAGCCGCCTGCTGGTGCGCGAGGACTGGGGCCACTGCCCGCAGCTGGACGATCCGCCGGAGATCGCCGAACTGCTCACGTTCTTCGCCGCCGGCGCCGTGCGTGCGGGCGGAACCAAGCCGGCGGCCCCGCCTGCCGCGGCGACCGCCGAGGACACTGCCGCGGGCTGACGTTCCGCCCATGCCGCAACGTCGGTGACAGACCGGACACGGCCTAGTACGGTGCGCCGTCAGAGCCCGTGACCCGGGCTCGTTTCACGACGCATGAGGAGACATCGATGTCCGCTTCGCGAAGCCTGGGAACAGGGTCCGGGATCTTCCGCCGCAAACCGATCGAAGACATCGAGTCGACCGCGGAAGGCGGCCTGCAGCGCACGCTCGGGCTGCGCCAGCTGACAGCGATCGGCGTCGGTGGCATCATCGGCGCGGGCATCTTCTCGCTCGCGGGCGCGGTGGCCAACCAGACGGCCGGTCCCGCCGTGCTGATCTCGTTCCTCATCGCCGGCGTCGCGAGCGCGGCCGCCGCCTTCTCCTACGCGGAGTTCGCCGGGCTGATCCCGCGCGCCGGCTCCGCCTACACCTACGGCTATGCCGTGCTCGGCGAGATCGTCGGCTGGTTCATCGGGTGGGACCTCCTGCTGGAGTACACGGCGATCGTCGCGGTGGTGGCCATCGGCATCTCGGGCTACTTCAACGACCTGCTGGGCTTTCTGCACGTGTCACTGCCCGAGTGGATGTCGGGTGCGCCCGGCACCGAGTCAGACGGCGTGGCCCCGCACTCGTACGTGGTGAACCTGTTCGCCGTGGTGCTGTGCCTGCTCATCGCGTTCATCCTCAACCAGGGCATGAAGAACGCGGCGCGGTTCGAGACGCTGCTGGTGTACCTGAAGGTCGGTCTCGTCGTGCTGGTGATCGTGGTCGGCGCGTTCCACATCAAGACGGGCAACTACAGCAACTTCTTCCCGTTCGGCATCAGCGGCGCGTTCACCGGCGCGGCCACGGTGTTCTTCGCGGTGTTCGGTTACGACGCGATGTCGACCGCGGCCGAGGAGTCCAAGGACTCCCAGAAGCACATGCCGAAGGCGATCATGTACTCGCTGGGGATCTCGATGGTCCTGTACGTGCTGGCCTGCCTCGTGCTCACGGGGATGGTGAACTACACCGACATCGACCCGGAGGCGGCGTTCTCGAGCGCGTTCGCGAAGGTCGGCCTCGGCTGGCTCGGCGCGGTGATCGCGGTCGGCGCCATCATCGGCATCCTCACGGTGCTGTTCACGTTCCTGCTCGGCGCCACGCGCGTGGGCTACTCGATGAGCCGCGACGGCCTGCTGCCCAAGTGGTTCGGCAAAACGCACCCGGTGCGCAAGGTGCCCACGCGCACGACGTGGATCCTCGGTGTCGCGTCGGCCGTCATCGCCGGGTTCCTGCCGATCAGCGAGGCCGCGGAGCTCACGAACATCGGCATCCTGCTGGCGTTCGTCGTGGTGTGCATCGCGGTGATCGTGCTGCGCTACAAGCGGCCCGACCTGCCGCGCACGTTCCGCACGCCCGGCATGCCCGTGGTGCCGATCATCGGCGTCGTGTTCTCGATCTGGCTGATCACGTTCCTGAAGCCGGAAACGTGGCTGCGGTTCGCGGTCTGGTTCGTGATCGGCATGCTCGTGTACTTCGGCTACAGCCGCCGCCACTCGCTGCTGGCGCGCGGCTCGTCGGGTCAAGGCACCGACGAGTCCACTTCGGACTGAGCTGTGCCGGGGCGGGGCCGCGCGGCCCCGCCCCGGTTCGTCAGCGGAGCCGGTCGAGCCGTTCGACGGCCGCCTTGGCTTCGGCACGGAGCCGTTCCACCACCGACGCCGCGGACCCGTCCGCGGCGAGTGGGTACGTCTGCCCCGCCCACAGGGACATCGCCTCGGGATCGTCGGCGCGCGCGGCCGCGGCGCGGATCGGCTTGGACAGGTGGTGCAGCTGCGGGTACGCGGCCGGCGCGTGGGCCGAGAGATCGCTCAGCACGCGGTTGACCAGGCCGCGGGCCGGGCGGCCGCTGAACGCGCGCGTGAACGCCGTCAGCCGCCCGCCCTCTGCCAGCGCGCGGCGCTGCGCCGACGCCGTGCCGGCCTCGTTCGTCTGCAGGAACGCCGTGCCGAGCTGGGCCGCGGCCGCACCGGCCGCCAGCACGGCGGCCACGTCGGCGCCGTGCACCAGCCCGCCCGCGGCGATGAGCGGCAGGCTCGTGCGCGCGGCGACCAGCCGCAGCAGGGCGAGCAGGCCGTATTGCTCGCCACCCGCCGGGTTCGTGGCGTCGTCGGTGAACAGGCCGCGGTGCCCGCCCGCTTCGAAGCCCTGGACCACGAGCGCGTCGGCGCCGCGCGCGGCCGCCAGATCGGCCTCGTCGGGGCTCGTGATCGTCACGGCGACCCGGCCACCGCACTCGTGCACGCGGTGTGCTTCGGCCGACGTCGGCGCTCCGAAGGTGAACGACACCAGCGGCACGCGGTGACGCACCACGAGGTCGAGCTTCGCGGGGTACTCGTCGTCGTCCCACACCGGTTCCCCCGGCTCCACGCCGTAGCGCAGCGCCTCGGTGACCATGCGCTCGCGGTGGTCGGTGAGGTCCACGGCCGACTTGCTGCCGGGCACGAACAGGTTCACGCCGAACCGGCCGCCGGTCAGCTCGGCGGTGCGGCTGATCTGCTCGTCCAGCGCGGCCACCGAGAGGTAGCCGCCGGCGAGGAAACCGAACCCGCCCGCCGCCGTGACCGCGGCGACGAGCTCGGGCGTCGTCGGACCGCCCGCCATCGGCGCCGCGATCACGGGGAACTCGAGGTCTTCGAACATGAACCGGAGCCTAGAGCGTGCCGGTCGCGCGCAGTGACCCGCGGCGGTCCTCATGGGGCCGGCGCGAAGGGCCCGGCCGCTGCTTGGGCGGCAGTTGGCCACTCGCGGGACCTGTCAGCGCGGGCAGGTTCAGTGCACCGGTCGTGTCGGGCATCATCGGCGGCCCGCGGGCCGGTGGTGGAGGCCGAGGTGAGGTCACCGAGGTCCGCCGGTCGCTGATGTTCGTGCGCTTCACAGCGCTCACCTGTTTGCCTTACCCAGCCGCCTGGTTTCCACGACGCGAGGGGGCACGGCTGCAGTACGGGTTCGCTGCGCCTTCCGCTGTCTGGGCGAGGTCGGCGCCGGGGAGGGGCACCGAACCGTCGGCCGGACTGCAGTATTTTCCGTCCGTCGGGATCCGCCGCGCGTCGGCGTGCCGGTCGGAGCAGTTCATGATCCGCCCGGCTTTCCCTGCGCGAGGCGCGCGAGTGGTCCCACTGCTCCAGCCTGGCTCGGGTGTTTCCACGAGCGCGAGGAGGGCCTCGGCCGTCGCCGCGGGATCGCCCGGAGTGAGGCCGCCGGCTCCGGCGTCCGCGTACAGCGCCTGCCGGGCGTGGGCGTAGGCCGGCTGCTGCCGGGCCTGCGGGGATGCGGCCGCCCGACCGGTCGTGAACATGACCGGCTCGATCAACGGGACGTGGATGCCGTACGCGGCCACTTCGGCCGCGCGTGACTCGCTCATCGCCTCCAGGGCCCACTTGGACGCCTGGAAGATGCCGAGCGCCGGATACGCGACCAGTCCCCCGAGTGACGAGACCTGCAGGATCCGGCCCGCACGGCGCTCTCTCATCCCGGGCAGCACGACCCGAGTGGCCCACAGCGCACCGAAGTAGTTGACGTCCATCTGGGCCCGGGCCTGTTCCTCATCGACCTCTTCGATGGCGCCGACCAGCATGTGACCTGCGTTGTTGACCAGCACGTCGATTCCGCCGAACGTCACCTCAGCGCTCCGCACGGCGTCGCGAACGGCCGCGGAGTCGCGGACATCGAGCTAAAGGGGCAGGAAGCGGTCGCCGTACTGCTCGGACAGCGACGCCAGCGCCGCCTTGTCCCGGGCGGTCGCCGCGAGCCGGTCACCGCGGGCGAGGATCACCGCGGCCCAGTGCTCACCCAGCCCGGGGGACGCGCCGGTGAGAAACCAGGTCCGGGGAGCCTGGGAAGTCTGGGAAGTCCGCAAAGTCCGTAAAGTCACAGCCTCGCTCATGAAGATTTTCTCCATCGTCATCCGGCCAGGCGGCTCCCGGTCCGGTGACCAGCGTTTCGCCGATCCGAGCCGTCAGGCAGAGTCGCCTTACCCAGGGACCGGCGGTCTCTTGCTGCCGGTCTGGCCGCGACGCAGACTCGGAGCGTGGACACCCAGCAGCTGGCGGATTTCCTGCGGGTGTGCAGGGGAAGCGCTCAACCCCGGGGACGCCGGTCTCCCGGGCACGGGGCGCCGGCGCACTCCCGGACTGCGCCGCGAGGAGGTCGCACGCCTGACCGACATCTCCACGGACTACTACATCCGTCTGGAGCAGGACCGCGCGCCCACTGTGCCTGACCCTGGACGAGCGCGACCACCTCTTCCGGCTGGCCGGGCACCGGCCGCCGGACCGCAGACGGTCCGACGAGCACGTCGCGCCGACCCTGCTCGGTGTGCTGGACCGCCTTTCCGATGTCCCGGCTCAGGTGATGACCGACCTCGGTGCCACCCTGGCCCAGAACGACCTGGCCTGGGCCATCTTCGGCGATCTGACCCGGCTGCGTGGTGCCACGGGCACGGTGGTGTACCGGTGGTTCACCGATCCCCGGGCCCGGGGCGGATATCCGGTTCAGGATCACGCGACGGAGTCCCGGGCGCTCGTCGCCGACTTGCGCGCCGCAGCCGTCCGCCGCGACGACCCGCAGGCGAAGGACCTGGTCGATCGGCTGCGACGGGTGAGCCCGGAATTCGAGGCCCTGTGGCGTCTGCATTCGGTGGGCGTGATGCGCAGCAGGCGCAAGCGGATCCAGCACCCCGAGGCGGGCCTGCTGGAACTCGACTGCCAGGTGCTCGTCGACGAGGAGCGCACACAGATCCTCGCCCTGTTCTCGCCCGCGGCGGGCACATCGACGACGGAGCGCCTCACCCTTCTCGGTTCTCTGGGACCGCTAGGGCGTGTCTGACAAAGTTTGTGGTTGGTTGCTGAGATTGTGTGGGTGTGTCGCGGTTTCAGCTGTTGTCGGATGTTCAGTGGGCGTTGATCGAGGACTTGTTGCCGGTCCGTACCGGTAGGCGTGGTCGGCCGTTCTCGGATGCGCGGGCGATGGTCGAGGGGATCATCTATCGGTATCGGTGTGGGATCGCGTGGCGGGACGTGCCGGCGGTGTTCGGTCCGTGGCAGACGATCTGGACCTGGCACCGACGGCTGGCCGGCGATGGGACCTGGGACGTGGTGTTGCAGCGCCTGCTGACCGAAGCGGACGCGGCTGGGCTGGTGGATTGGGCGGTGTCGGTGGATTCCACGATCGCGCGGGCGCATCAGCACGCCACCAGCATCAGGCGTGTCACGGGGGGCTGGGTCGAATTACACGGATCTGCGCAGCGAGCCGCCTGATCATGCGATCGGCCGTTCCCGCGGTGGCTGGAGCACGAAGGTCCATCACCTCGTCGACGGGTGCGGCCGTCCGCTGGTGGCGCTGGTCGGTCCCGGTCAGGCCGGGGACGCTCCGATGTTCGCGCACCTGATGCGCCATCTGCGGATCCGCCGGGCCGGGCGCGGCCGGGCCCGCACCCGGCCCGACCGGCTCCGGGCGGACAAGGCGTATTCATCACGGGCGATCCGCCGGCATTTGCGTACCCGCGGCATCACCGCTGTCATTCCCGAGCCCGCTGACCAGGCCGGGCATCGGAAGCGCCGTGGCTCACGCGGTGGCCGTCCGCCGGTGTTCGATTCGGTCGACTACCGCGGTCGCAATGTGGTCGAACGTGGCTTCAACCTGCTCAAGCAATGGCGCGGCCTGGCCACGCGCTATGACAAGTTGGCCATCGTCTACCGCTCCGCCGTCGTCCTTCATGCCGTGATCACCTGGACCAAAACATTGTCGGACACGCTCTAGCCGCCCAGCGCTCTGCTCGGTGCCCCGCCGGGGATGCGGCCGAGCCGAGCGGCCTGGGCCTTCCCCCCGTTGGGGACCCACATTCCCAGTACCGTGCCGCCGGCCGCCGCCGCGCTCGGCAACCGGCACCGGGTGAACGCCCGTCCTCGGGACGATCGGGACTCTTCGGCCATCACGACGCCGTCCGGGTGCGCCAGCCACCGAAAATCGAGCACTCGGAGCCGGGCCCGGTCGTATGCGCAAGACCCGCCGGAGCGGAACTCGCGTGGACCGGCGACGCGGACGGCGAATACCCGTTCGGCTTCCGGCGTTACCTTGGGGCATGACCGCCGATCTGGATCACGTGCGCACGCTCTCGCTGCAGGAGAACGGCCTCGCGACGATTTCGACCACCCGCACCGACGGGACGGTGCACTCGTCCGTCGTCAACGCCGGAGTCATGGCAGACCCCGTCACCGGCGCTCCCGGCGTCGCCTTCGTGGCCGTGGGAGGGGCGCACAAGCTGAAGCTGCTGCGCCGCGCCGGCCACGCGACGATGACGTTCCGCCGCGGCTGGGATTGGGTTTCCGTGACCGGACCCACGCACCTGATCGGCCCGGACGACCCCGATCCTGCCTTCGACCAGGCCGGTCTGCCGACGCTGCTGCGCGACGTCTTCAAGGCCGCCACCGGCACGCACGACGACTGGGCCGAGTACGACCGCGTGATGGCCGCCGAGCGACGCGTGGCCGTGTTCATCTCGGCCGGGAAGATCATCGGCAACCACTGACCGCGACGGCGAGCCCGCCGCCGTGCGGGCTCGCCTACTTCTTGGCCTTGCCGTTGTCCTCAGTGGACAGAGCCGCGACGAACGCCTCTTGCGGCACTTCGACCCGGCCCACGGTCTTCATGCGCTTCTTGCCTTCCTTCTGCTTCTCGAGCAGCTTGCGCTTGCGGGAGATGTCACCGCCGTAGCACTTGGCGAGCACGTCCTTGCGCATCGCGCGGATCGTCTCGCGGGCGATGATCCGCGAGCCGACGGCCGCCTGGATCGGCACCTCGAACTGCTGGCGCGGGATCAGCTCGCGCAGCCGCGTGGCCATCCGGTTGCCGTAGCTGTAGGCGGCGTCCTTGTGCACGATCGCGGAGAACGCGTCGACGGTTTCGCCCTGCAGCAGGATGTCGACCTTCACCAGGTCGGCGACCTGATCACCCGCCTCCTCGTAGTCGAGGCTCGCATAGCCGCGCGTGCGCGACTTCAGCGTGTCGAAGAAGTCGAAGATGATCTCCGCGAGCGGGATGTTGTAACGCAGTTCCACGCGGTCCTCGGACAGGTAGTCCATGCCGAGCAGGCTGCCGCGCTTCGCCTGGCACAGCTCAATGATCGTGCCGACGAACTCCGACGGCGCGAGGATGCTGACCTTCGACACCGGCTCGTGGACCTCGGAGATCTTGAGCCCGCTCGGCCAGTCGGACGGGTTGGTGACCACGACCTCGCTGCGGTCCTCCAGCACCACGCGGTAGACCACGTTGGGCGCGGTGGAGATCAGGTCGAGACCGAATTCACGCTCGAGGCGGTCGCGTGTGATCTCCAGGTGCAGCAGGCCGAGGAACCCACAGCGGAAACCGAACCCGAGTGCCACCGACGTCTCGGGCTCATACGCGAGCGCGGCGTCGTTGAGCTGCAGCTTCTCGAGCGCCTCGCGCAGCTCCGGGTAGTCCGAGCCGTCAACCGGGTAGAGCCCGGAGAACACCATCGGCTTCGGCTCGCGGTAGCCGGCCAGGGGTTCGGTGGCGCCGTGGCGTTCGGACGTGACGGTGTCGCCGACCTTCGACTGGCGGACGTCCTTCACACCGGTGATCAGGTAGCCCACCTCGCCGACGCCGAGCCCCTTGCTGGGCTTCGGCTCGGGCGAGATGATGCCGACCTCCAGCAGCTCGTGCGTGGCGCCGGTGGACATCATGCGGATTTTCTCGCGCGGGGTGATCTTGCCGTCCACCACACGGATGTAGGTGACCACGCCGCGGTAGGTGTCGTAGACCGAGTCGAAGATCATCGCGCGGGCGGGGGCGTCCGCGTTGCCGACCGGGGCCGGGACCTGGCGCACGCACTCGTCCAGCAGCTCCGCCACACCCATACCGGTCTTGGCCGACACGCGCAGCACGTCGGACGGCTCACAGCCGATGATGTGCGCGATCTCGGCCGCGTACTTGTCCGGGTCGGCCGAGGGCAGGTCGATCTTGTTGAGCACCGGGATGATGTGCAGGTCGTTCTCGAGCGCCAGGTACAGGTTCGCGAGTGTCTGCGCCTCGATGCCCTGCGCGGCGTCGACCAGCAGGATCGCACCCTCGCACGCCTCGAGGGCCCGCGAGACCTCGTAGGTGAAGTCGACGTGGCCGGGGGTGTCGATGAGGTGGAGCACGTGGTCCTGGCCGTCGACCTGCCAGGGCAGCCGCACGTTCTGCGCCTTGATGGTGATGCCGCGCTCGCGCTCGATGTCCATGCGGTCGAGGTACTGAGCGCGCATCGCCCGTTCCTCGACGACGCCGGTCAGCTGCAGCATGCGGTCCGCCAGCGTCGACTTGCCGTGGTCGATGTGGGCGATGATGCAGAAGTTGCGGATCAACTCCGGCGGCGTGAAGGTGGTGTCGGCGAACGTCTTGGGCGCTGTCACTCGTGTGGTCCTCGGGAACGGTCGGGGATGGCCACCTCTATGGTCCCATGGACCTCCGGGTGCGGGTGGGGGTCATCCCCGATGCGTGCGCGGCGGGCTCGTGGTGACCTCGGAGTATGAGCACTTCGCACCCGCCCGGCGGCCCGTTCGACACCGCGCTCGACCGGGCGTTCGGGCACCCCCGCGGCCTGCTGGGGCGGGCGGGCGGCCGGCTGATGGCCCGCGGCAACGCCGCCACCGAACACCGTCTCGTGGACCTCGCGCGGCTGGAACCCGACGAAACCGTGCTGGTCGTGGGCCCCGGTCCGGGCGTCGGCCTCGACGCGGCGAGCCGGCTGGCCGGCTCGGTCGTCGGCGTCGAGCCGTCGGCCGAGATGCGCGCGCTGTGCCGCGAGCGCTGCGGCGACCGCGTCGAACTGCGCGACGCGCCGGTGTCGGCCACGGGGTCGGCCGACGAGTGCGTGGACGTGGTGCTGACCGTCAACAACGTCCAGCTCTGGGACGACCGGGCGGCGGGCTTCGCCGAGCTGTTCCGCGTGCTGCGTCCGGGCGGGCGGCTGCTGCTCTCGGCGCACGAGAGGTGGCTGCCCGTGACGAGGCACGAACTGGCCGCCGAAGCCGCCGGAGCGGGCTTCACCGATCTGCAGACGTGGACGTGGCAGCCGCCGGGATTCGCGCCGCTGGCCGCGCAGCTGCGGGCCCGGAAGCCCTGACCCGGACCCGGTGTCAGCGCGGGTCGCGTCGCAGCGGGTGCTCCGGTGGAACCTCCACCAGGACGATGCGCAGGCCGTCCGGGTCCGTGAGCCACGCCTCGTCGAGCCCCCACGGCTCGCGCTTGGCTCCGCGCACGGGCGTGACGCCCCGCGCGGCCAGTTCTTCGAGCGTCGCGGCCAGGTCGCGGACCTGCAGCCAGAGGTCGACGGCGGTCGACGGCGCGTCGTCGTCGCTGCCGACGACCTCGATCGACCCGCCACCCGCGAAGAAGACCGTGCCCCCGGGGAACTCGCGCTGGATCGCCAGCCCGAGGGTGTCCCGGTAGAACGCGGTGGAGACCTCCAGGTCGCGCGGGTGGATCAGCACCCGGCTGCTCAGTACGTCCATGCGTCCTGCCTACCCGAGTGGCTCAGGCCATCGCAATCGCGACGATCCCCGCGAGCACGAGCACCGACCCCGCCAGCCGGCGCGCCGCGTTGCGCTCGCCCAGCACGAACCACGCGGCCAGCCCGCCCAGCACGATCGACAGCTCCCGTGCCGGCGCGACCAGGCTCACCGGCGCCATCTGAAGCGCGTAGAGCACCAGCAGGTACGCCGCGGGCGACGCGATGCCGACGATCAGCACCTCCTTGCGGTGCTCGCGCCACAGCTTGCCGACCTCCGCGCGGTCGCGCACCGCCGCCGGGGCCAGCAGCACGCTCTGGCACAGCGCACCGGCGCCGAAGTACACGAGCGGCGGGACCGCGAGCGTCGTCACGGAGTGCGCGTCCCACAGCGTGTACGCGGCGATCGTCGCGCCGGTGAGCACGCCGTAGAACACGCCGGCCTGGCGCTTCTTCGCGCCGGCCCCGCTGCCGCCGGCGCTGATCACGAGCACGCCGGTGACAACCAGGAACGCGCCGAGCAGCCCCAGCACTCCGGGGCGCTCGTGCAGGAAGAGGACCGCCGCGAGCACCGACAGCAGCGGCCCGGTGCCGCGCGCGAGCGGGTAGACGACCGACAGGTCACCGACGGCGTACCCGCGTTGCAGGACCGTGCCGTACGCCACGTGCAGCACCGCCGTCACCACCGCGGCGACCAGCCAGGTCCACTGCGGACGTTGCGGCTCGACGAGCAGCGTCACGGCGACGACCGGCGCCAGTACGACGGCCGAAACGGTGTAGTACAGCCACACGAACCGCGGCCCGCCGAAGGTCACGCGTTTGGCGGCGAGGTTCCACAGCGCGTGCACGACCGCGGCGACGAGGACGAACGACAAAGCGGTGGTGTTCATCGGACCCGTTCGGGTCTTCCGCGCACGCGGAAGTACCGGGTCCTCCAGGCTTTTGTCCCGTCAGATGAACGGCGGGCGTCCGGCCGCACCGATGGTGCCGCTCGGACCAGGCCCGCCCGCCCTCGTTGTGGGTGGGCCCGCGCTCGTGGCGGGCCGCGGGCCGGCGTCGGAACCCTGGACACTACCTCCCCACCGTAACCGATGCGATCTTCCCGGGCCGCGCGAATGACCCCGGAGCAGGCCTGTTAGGCTTTCGGACCGTTGCCGTGCGGCATTCCGCCCAGGAGGAAACCGGCCCCGGCCGGCGCCACGCAGACGCGGCAACGCCCCTTCACCGAGAAGAAAGCAGGACGCCACCATGGCCAACATCAAGTCGCAGATCAAGCGCATCACCACGAACGAGAAGGCGCGGCAGCGCAACCTGGCGATCCGGTCCTCGGTGAAGACCGCGATCCGCAAGTTCCGCGAAGCCGCCGAGGCCGGTGACAAGGACAAGGCCCTCGAACTGCAGCGCGACGCCGCCCGCAAGCTCGACAAGGCCGTCACCAAGGGTGTCATCCACGCCAACCAGGCCGCCAACAAGAAGTCGGCGATCGCGAAGCGCGCGAACCAGCTCTGAGCTGACCGGCGAGGACGCGAGGGGCCCGGTGACCTGTTGGTCGCCGGGCCTTTTTCCTGCGCCGGTCAACGGGCGTGCCTGCCCTGGTGCGACGCCGATCGGGCAGGGGCGCGGCGCCCTGTTCGCGGTGACCGGCTACGCTTCCCGGGCGGTCCGGTGGCCGCTCGAATCGGGCCCGGAACAGTGCCGGCGCGCCCACCGGACCGTCGTGTACGCGTGTCCCGACGGTCCGCGCTGCCGACCGACCACCGGCTACTTGTCCCCTCATGCGGCGTTCGGTTCGCAAGCGTCCTCGGCTCGCGCGGACGAGCCCTGGCGCCGCCACAGCGGCCTCTGCCATCGCGGCTCGCAGCGGCCTGACTTACACCCAGCGTGCGGCCTCGCAGTGGTCTTCCAGGCACCCGCCAGCCGGCGCACTACGTGCCTCTTCTTGCGGCGTTCCGGTCCAAGCACCCTCGCCCGCGCGGGCGGGCCCCACCGCTGCCACAGCGGCCCCGCCATCGCGCCTCGCACCGGAGGGCCGAAAGCCCCAGCGGCGTACGACCTCGCAGTGTTCTTGAGGCACCCGCGAGCCGGCACACCACTTCCCTTGTCTTGCGGCGTTCGGTTCGCGAGCACGCTCCGCTCGCGCGGGGGAGGCCCGCCGCTGCCACAGCGGCTCTTGTCATCGCGGCTCGCAGATGGCGGCCAGAGGCCCCAGCGGCGCACGATCTCGCGGTGACGGCACGCCACTTGCCTCTTCTTGCGGCGTTGGGGTCCAAGCACCCTCGGCTCGCGCGGGCGGGTCCCGGAACTGCCACAGCGGCCGCTGCCATCGCGGCTCGCAGCGGCCCGACTCCCAGCCGGGTGCGACCTCGCGGTGGTCTTCCAGGCACCCGCCAGCCGGCGCACGACGTGCCTCTTCTTGCGGCGTTCCGGTCCAAGCACCTCGGCTCGCGCGGGCGGGCCCCGCGGCTGCCACAGCGGCCCTGCCATCGCAGCTGGCACGTGGCGGCCGAAAGCCCCAGCGGCGTACGACCTCGCAGTGGCCTTCCAGACACCGGCAAGCCAGCACACCACTTACCTCGTCTTGCGTCGTTCCGATCGCAAGCACCTGGACTCGCGCGGGCGAGCCCCGCCGCTGCCCAGCGGCCCCGGCCACCGCAGCTCGCGTGTGGCGACCGAAGGTGCCCACTCGCACCTCGCGGTGGTCGTCCGGCCGCTCGCGAGCCGGGACGCGCCTCAAGCGGCCGTCAGCGTTCACCCTTGGCGGTGACGACCTCGACGACCGCGCGTTCCAGTGCGTAGTCCGCGTCGGCCGCGACGCCCTTGACCTCGGCGTTCAGGCGGGCCACCACCTGCATCGCCGCGGTGAGGCCGTCCTGGCCCCAGCCGCGGGCCTGGCCCTGGGCCTTGCGGATCTTCCACGGCGGCATGCCCAGCTCACCGGCCATCTGATTCGGGTTGCCACGGCCGGCGGCGGAGACGCGGGCGATCGTGCGCACCGCGTCGGCGAGGGCGTCGGCGACGAGGACATGCGGGACGCCCAGCTGCATGGCCCAGCGCAGCGACTCCAGGGCCGCCGCGCGGTCACCCGCGACGGCCTTCTCGGCGACCGCGAAGCCGGTCACGTCGGCACGGCCGGTGTGGTAGCGGCGCACCGCCTGCTCATCGACCACACCCCCGGTGTCCGCGACGAGCTGCGTCGCCGCCGAGGACAGCTCGCGCAGGTCCGAGCCGACGGAGTCGAGGAGCGCCATGACGCCCCCCGGGTCGATCTTGCCGCCGGCGCGGCGCACCTCGTTGCGCACGAACGACTCGCGCTCGGCGGGCTTCGTGAGCTTCGGGCACTCGGTGATCTCGGCACCGGCCTTTTTCAGCGCCGCGGGCAAGGCCTTGGCCGCCTTGCTGCGGCCGCCACCGCTGTGCACGACCACGAGCACGACCCCGTCGGCGGGTGACGCGAGGTACGCCAGCACCGCGTCGGCCAGCTCCTGCGAAATGTCCTGCGCCGAGTCGAGCACGATCACCCGCCCCTCGCTGAACAGTGACGGACTCACCAGTTCGGCAAGCAGGGGAGCTGTGAGTTCGGACACCCGGTTGCGGGTCATCTCGGCCGTCGGGTCACTCGCCCGCGCGGCGTCCAGCGTGGCGCGGACAGCCCGCTCGATGAGCAGTTCTTCCTCGCCGAGGACGAGGTGCAGCGGCGCGGGTGCGGTGGTCACCCCGCCATCTTCTCACCCGTTCGCCGACGCGCCTGCTCCGGTGATGTGCGCCGCCACCGTGGCATCAGGTGATCGCCATGTCGTACGGTGTACCCGAGGCAGCGCACGGTCCGCGGAAAGCACGGTCCACAAAAGCCACGGTCCACAAAAGCACAGCGGCGCGCCGACAACAGAAGACCGCTCATCCAGAGGGGCAGAGGGAACGGCCCGAAGAAGCCCCGGCAACCGGCGTACAGCCTGTCTTCCCGAACTTGCGGGATAGCTGACGACCACGGTGCCAATTCCGGCCCGCTTCGGCGGGACAGATGAGGAAAGGAACCTCGCGATGACCGCAACCCTCGGAACGTCCTCCACCAAGAAGACCCTGGATCTCGGTCCTGCTGTCGAACTGGTGTCGAAGGAAGAGGGCCACCGGCAGCCGCTCGCCCCGGAGTTCGTGTCCGCCGAGGACTTCTCGCCGCTCGAGGTCGCGTACGACTTCGGCCGCGTGCGCCGCGAGGACATCGAGGCCGGCCCCAAGAACATCTGGCGCTACAAGAAGCTTCTTCCCGTCCCCTCGACCGTCGAACAGATCCCCAACACCGAACCCGGCGGCACCCGCCTGGTCAAGGCCGACCGGCTCGCCAAGGCCCTCGGCCTGAAGACCGTGTGGGTCAAGGACGACACCGGCAACCCCACGCACTCCTTCAAGGACCGCGTGGTCGCCGTCGCGCTGGCCGCGGCCCGCGAGTTCGGCTTCGAGGTGCTCGCCTGTCCCTCGACCGGCAACCTGGCCAACGCGACGGCCGCCGCCGCGGCCCGCGCCGGCTGGCGGTCGGTCGTGCTGATCCCCAAGTCGCTCGAGCGCGCCAAGATCCTCACCACCGCGGTGTACGACGGCGATCTGGTCGCCGTCGACGGCAACTACGACGACGTCAACCGCCTCGCCACCGAGCTGGCCGGGGAGCACCCGAAGTGGGCGTTCGTGAACGTGAACGTCCGCCCGTACTACTCCGAAGGTTCCAAGACACTCGGCTACGAGGTCGCCGAGCAGCTCGGCTGGCGTCTGCCGGAGCAGATCGTGGTCCCGATCGCCTCGGGCTCGCAGCTGACCAAGGTGGACAAGGGTTTCCGCGAGCTCGGCCAGCTCGGTCTCGTGGAAGCCAGCCCCTACAAGGTGTTCGGCGCGCAGGCCACCGGCTGCTCCCCCGTCTCGGCCGCTTTCCGCGCCGGCCACGACGTGGTCCAGCCTGTGAAGCCCGACACGATCGCCCGCTCGCTCGCCATCGGCAACCCCGCCGACGGCCCCTACGTGCTCGACGTGGTCAACCGCACCGGTGGCGCGATCGAAGACGTGAGCGACGAAGAGGTCGTGGAGGGCATCCGGTTGCTCGCGCGCACCGAGGGCATCTTCACCGAGACCGCCGGCGGCGTCACCGTCGCGACCGCGAAGAAGCTCGTGGAGACCGGCAAGCTCGACCCCGACGCCGAAACGGTCCTGCTCATCACCGGCGACGGCCTCAAGACGCTCGACGCCGTCGAAGGCCGCATCGGCCCCAAGGCGACGGTGCCGCCCTCGGCCGAAGCCGTCAGCAAGGCGCTGGGCTACTGAGCCGCTGACCACCGGGCCCGTGGGCCGCTCCGCTACCGGGGCGGCCCACGGGGCTCACCCCGGCGGGCCACGACCGGCCCGCCGTCACTCGGCAGCACGGCCGTGTCACCGTCCACATCGGTCCGCGTGACCAGTACGCCCAACGTTCCCAGCACGTCCACTGTGGACTTCGCCGGGTGCCCGTAGCCGTTGCCCGCGCCCACGCTGATCATCGCCGCCCGCGCCCCCACGGCCGCGAGGAACTGCGGCAGCGAATAGCGCGAGCCGTGGTGGGGCACTTTCAGCACGTCGGCGTGCAGATCCACCCCCTCGGCCAGCAGATCGGCCTGCGCGGCCAGCTCCACGTCTCCCGTCAGCAGCACCCTCCCCGCGGACGTGGTCGCCCGCAGCACCACGGAACTGTTGTTGATCGCCGTGCCGTCCTGCTCGGCGGCCGAGCGCGCGGTGACGTACCGCGGCCCGAGCACATCCAGCGACAGCCCCGGCCACTCGAGCTGCTGCCCTTCGCTCAGCTCCAGCAACGGCACGTGCCGCGTCCGCGCCTCCTCCGACACCTGCTGCCACGCCCACGCCGGCGCCCGCCCGGGCCCGACGGCGATCGCCCCCACCGCCCGGCCCTCGAACACCGACGACAGCCCGCCGATGTGGTCGGCGTGCAGGTGACTGAGCACCAGCAACGGCACCCGGTCGACGCCGAGCCGCCGCAGGCACTCATCCACCGGTCCCGGCTCCGGCCCGGTGTCGACGACCACCGCGCGGCCGGGCTCTGCGGTGGCCAGCACGACGGCGTCGCCTTGCCCGACGTCGCACTCGACCATCGCCCAGCCCCCAGGCGGCCAGCCGGGTTTGAGCACCCGCGCGGGAACCACGAGCAGCAGCACGACCACGAGCGCCACCGCCACGAGGATTCGCGCCCGCCGGAACCTGAGTGCGACCACGGCCAGCACGAGCAGTCCCGCCGCGCACAGCCCGCCCCACCACCCGCCGGGCCACGTCAGCACCGCGCCCGGCGCCCGGGCACCGTGCCGTGCGACGGTGATCAGCCAGCGGGCCTCAGGATCGGCCAGGTGCACCAGCACGTGCCCCGCGCCGGGCCACCAAGGCCCGACGACGGTCGCCAGCACGCCGAGCACGGTCACCGGCGCGACGACCGGCGCCGCGAGGACGTTCGTGACCACCGAGACCAGGCTGACCGTGCCCGCCATGCCCGCGATCACCGGTGCCGTGACCACGAACGCCGCGAGCGGCACCGCGATCCCCTCGGCGTACCCAGGCGGAACTCCCCTGCGCACCAGCGAATCCGCCCACCGCGGAGCCAGCAGCACGAGCCCCGCCGTCGCGAACACCGACAGCGCGAACCCGAAGTCCGCCGCCATCACCGGGTCCCACGCGACGAGCACGCACACCGAGAACGCCAGCGCCGGCAACGCCGACCCGCGGCGGCCCAGCCCCAGCGCGAGCAGCGCCACCCCGCCCATCACCCCGGCGCGCAGCACGCTCGGCGCCGGGCCGACCAGCACGAGGAAGCCACACAGGCACAGGCCGGCCGCCACTGCCGACACCCGGGGCCCGATCCGCAGCAGTCGGCACAGCAACAGCACGGCTCCGCAGATGATCGCCACGTTCCCACCGCTCACGGCCATCAGGTGGGTGAGCCCCGATTCCGTGAACTCCTGCTCGACCTGCTGCGGCAACGCACTCGTGTCGCCGAGGACCAGCCCGGGCAGCAGACCGGCCGGTTCCTCCGGGAGCACGGCGCACAGCTCGTGCAGGCCCGCTCGCAACGCGGCCGCCGCGCGCTGCCACCAAGGCGCCGCGGTCACGTCGACCGGTGGGCCCCGCAGGTAGGCGACCGCGGCCGTCAGCTCACCGCCCCGCGTGGGTGCGAGTCTCGCCAACGCGGTGACTTCCTGTCCCGGCAGCAAGCCGCCCCAGCCGGCCACCGGGGCGAGCAGCAGAACCCGCCCAGCGGAGTCCAGCGGGCGACCGTCCACAGTAGCCGCTTCAACACGGGTGTCGATGGCCACGGAACGCGTACCAGCTTGCTGGTCGGCGTACCCGGCGCTGTGGATCGGCCGCGGCCGTTCGGTGACCTCGACGCGCAGCGTGACCGTCATCCCGCGCGCGGCGGCCTGGGCGAGCACGTCCTGCTCCGCCGACCGGATGCGCCAGGCCGTCGGCAGCGCCACGACGAGACCAAGCACCAGCAACGCACCGGCCGCACCCACCCACCGGGTCCGCCGCCGCGCGAGCATCACGGCCGACAGCAACACCGCCACGGCGCCGGAAATCCCGGCCGCCCACCAGCCGAGTCGCAGTCCCGCGAGCGTCCCGCCCCACGCGACGAACGCCGCCGGGACGAGGCGGAAGTCGTGGTTCCGCCACGCCGGTACGAACTCCCGCTCCACGAGGCTCATCCGACCGTCACCTGCTCGCGCAACTTCTCGAACTTGCTCTCGCCGATCCCGTCGACGTCGCGCAGTTGCTCGACGCTCGAGAAGCCGCCGTGTTGCGTGCGCCAGTCGACGATGCGGCCGGCGGTGACCTCACCGACGCCAGGGAGGGTGTCGAGCTGTTCGGGCGTGGCCGCGTTGAGGTCGAGCTTGCCCGGTGCCGCGCCCGCGCCCGCAGGTGCAGACGGTGCGACGGTGATGCCG
This sequence comes from Amycolatopsis sp. FDAARGOS 1241, assembly GCF_016889705.1. NCBI lineage: Bacteria > Bacillati > Actinomycetota > Actinomycetes > Pseudonocardiales > Pseudonocardiaceae > Amycolatopsis > Amycolatopsis sp. FDAARGOS 1241. The sequence goes on along the minus strand of NZ_CP069526.1, from coordinate 2,240,819 downwards.
ACGGCGAGCTGCTCCCCGTCGGTGAGTTTGCGGGCGAGGTTCAGACCGGACAGGTCCGTGCCCGGGTCCGCGCCGCCGGCGACACGGAGTGCGTCGGCCACGCGTGAGCCGGCCGCGACGGTGACGAGCCCCGGAGTGCGGACGTGGCCGATCACGCTGATCACGAGCTTCTCGGTGGACGGCGCCGCCGCCGCGGGCGGGTGGGCCTTCGCGCTCGGCAGCGCCGGCGCGACCTCCAGCCGCGGCGATCCGCTGAACACGGCGAACCCGGCCGCGATCAGCGCGACGACGACCACCAGGCCGGCCACGACGAGCAGCCGAGGACTCCGCAGCAGGCCGGGCAAGCCCGGGTGTGCGGGGTCGGTGCCACCCGGCAGCCAGCGCCGCACCAGGCGGCCGCCGGGCCCGACGGTGCGCGGGCCCGCCGACAGCTGGTCGGCCAGCCAGGCGAGCCTGGCGTTCACGGGAGGGCCCGGGTCACGGGCAGTCTGCTCGAACACACGTGCGACGCTAGGCGCTGATCAACACCGGCCGCGAGAGCGAATCGGGCCGCCTGTGGATAACCCACCCCTTGTGGACAACTGCCCGTCCGGAGCCCTCGATCGACGGTTCCGGTCGGGCCGCGGTGCCATGCTGGCCGCCATCACCGCGCCAGAGCGACCCGAGGGGGAACCACCATGAGCGACGAGTCCGACATCCGCACCGTGATCGAGAGCTGGGCCAGTGCCGTCCACACGGGAGATCTCGGCGGCGTGCTCGCCGATCACTCCGACGACATCGTCATGTTCGACGTCGCGCCACCGCACGAAGGCGTGCGCGGGATCGACGCGTACCGCGAGACGTGGCCGCCTTTCTTCGTGTGGCAGCGGGAGGGGGCGACGTTCACGATCCTCGAACTGGACGTGACGGCCGGCGACGACGTGGCCTTCGCCTGGGCGTTGCTTTGGTGCGGCACACCGAACGACCCGCCGGAGCAGCGGCTGCGGCTCACGATCGGCCTGCGCAAGGAGCGCGGCCGGTGGGTGGTGACGCACGAGCACCACTCGTTTGCGGTCGGATCGTGAGCATCTCCTCGATGGGCGGCAAGATCCACACCCCGATGGGCGCGTGGTACCACGGCACGAAGTTCGCGCTGGAGGGGTTGCCCGACGTGCTGCGGATGGAGGTGCCGCCCTTCGGGATCGACGTGGTCGTGGTCGTGCCCGGCGGGATCGCCGCAGAGTTGGGCGACACCGCGATGCGGCACCTCTTGGAGGTCTCGGGCGAAGGTCCGTACCAGGACGTGGCGGGGAAACTCGCGAAGGGAATGACCTCAGGCGTCAACGCTCGGCTGATGTCGCAGCCGGCGGTGATCGCGAAGACCGTCTCGAAGGCTGCCACCTCACGTCGGCCATGAACGCACTACGCCGCGGGTTTCGGCGCGAAGCCCCTGATCTTCCTGCGCCGGGTCCTGCCCGGCCGAGCCTTCGACGCCCTGATCCCGAGGGCCGTCGCGAGCTGATCCCGGAGAGCCGATGGAACCGTCCCGCCCGCCGCGCGCCGACGCGGTGCGCAACCGCACGAAGATCCTCGCCGCGGCGCGGGACCAGATCACCCGGCTCGGCCCCGATGTCCCGATGTCACGATGGACACGATCGCCGAGGCCGCGGGGGGCGCCGTCGGCACGCTCTACCGCCACTTCCCGACGAAAACCGGCCTCGTCACGGCGGTGATCGGCGAGCACAGCGAAGTGCTCACCGAAGCCGTCGAGGCGTCAGCGGTGCGAGTGGCCGGTGGGGCCGACGCGGTGAGCGAGATCTCGGCTCTGGTGAGCCACATCGTGGAGGCGGCCGCCGCGGAACGGGCGGTGAAGGCGGCGGCGCAGGACGTCGGCGCCGAGTACCTGACGCCCGATCAGGAGAGCCGCAGCCGGTCCGCGATGACCGCCTGAGCGAGGCCGCGCAACGCGACGGCCGCCTTCGCGACGACGTGACGGCGGACGACTTCCACCTGCTCCTCCGGACAGCGCCGACGGACGTCGAACCCGCGGTGCGGGCACGGTGGCTGGAGTTGTTCCTCGCGGGCTTCACGACCGGGCGGAACTGACGCGGCCGGCTCGGGATTCCTTGCCGGATCAGGAAGCTCGGTGCTCGGGCCGGAAACGCTGTGGTGCGCACCAGACGATCACGCCGGCGCGGCGGATGCAGCCGGCTCAGCCCGCGCGTTGCACGACCACGCCGAGCACACCCGGCCCGGTGTGGGCGCCGATCACGGCGCCGAGTTCGGAGACCACGCAGCCGCCCTCGCAGCCGGGAACGGCTTCCTCCAGACGGTTGGCGAGCTCGACCGCGCGTTCCGGCGAGGCGAGGTGGTGCACGGCGAGCTCGACGGGCCCCTCGCCGGCGGCCTCCACGGCGAGCTCGACCAGGCGGGCCATGGCGCGGTTCATGGTCCGCACCTTTTCCAGCGGAAGGATGCGCCCTTCGGACATGTGCAGCACCGGCTTGACGGCGAGCGCGGTGCCGAGCAGCGCGGCGGCGGGGCCGATGCGGCCGCCTCGGCGGAGGTGCTCGAGGGTCTCGACCACGAAGAGCGTGGAGGACCTGCGGGCGGCGGCGACGGCAGCGGCCTCGACATCGGCGGGTGACTTGCCCGCGGCGGCGGCCACGGCGGCGTGGAGCGCGGCGAAGCCGAGGCCCATCGCCGTGGTGCGCGAGTCGACGACGCGGACGAGGTCCTGACCAACCTCTTGGGCGGCGAGCACCGCGGCTTCCCAGGTGCCGGAGAGCTGTTTGGACAGGTGCACGGAGACGATCGAGTCGGCGCCCTCGTCGAGGGCGGCGCGGAAGACCGTCGCGAATTCGGCGGGCGTGGGCCGGGAGGTGGTGACGATCTTGCGCTCCCCCAGCGCTTCGGCGAGCGCGGCGGGGCCCATGTCGGTGCCGTCGTAGGAGACTGCGCCGTCGACGAGGACGTGCAGGGGCACCACCCGCACCGAGTGCCGGTCGGCGAATCCCTCCGGCAGGTGGGCGGTGGAGTCCGTGACCACAGCGACCGACACGCCGTCAGCCTACGTCGCCAGGGTGCAAAGCCGGCGTCATCAGCTCCGCCATGGCGTGGCCCACGGCTTCGTGGCCCGCCCAGCCCCAGTGCATGCCGTCCGGATTGCCGGCGCCGCTGAGCACGTGGTCGCCCACGACGGCGGCGAGGTCGAGCAGGGGCACGGCAGCGCGCGCGGCCCACGCGGCCGTCGCCGCGGCGGCACCTGGCCGGGCGGAGTGCACGCCGCCGTAGGAGCCGGCGCGGTGCACCGACGGGAGCACGCCGAAGATCGGCAGCTCGGGGCGCAGCACACGCAACGCCTCCACGGCGAGGTCGAGGTGGTGCACGGTGAGCTTCGCGGGCAGTACCGCGGGGCGGCCGCGGAAGGCGACCGAAAGCCGGGGCTGGGCGGCGAGGTAGGCGGCGCGCACGGAGCGGCGGAAGCCGTCGGGCCGGAGGTAGCGCAGACCGGTCCGCAGGTACGTCGGCAGGGGCGACGGGAGGGTGTCCATGCTGCCGACGGCGAGCACGACGGCGTCGACGTGGTGCAGGTCGGCCCAGACGCGCGGGTCGCCGGTGAGCGACCACCACGCGTCGCGCGCGGTCCAGCCGATACCGGCGACGAGGTCGGCGCGGCCGCCGAGCGCGCCGGCGGTGACGTTGGGCCACAGGCGCGGTTCGTCCGCGGGGCAGGGACCTCCGGGACCGTGGAAGCTCAGCGAGTCACCGAAGACGAGCACGTGCGGGCCCATCGATCAGCCGGTGATCCCCGCGTTGTACGCGTGGAGCCGCCACGTGCCGCCGCGGCGGCCGAACTCGACCCAGTGGCAGTTCATGATGCCGCCGAGCGAGGGCCAGATCTCGACGGGCAGGCCGAGCAGCTTCGCCGTGAGCGCGACGATCAGGCCACCGTGAGAAGCGAGCAGCACGGATTCGCCCGCCTCGGAGTTGGGCTGCAGCAGGTCGTTCACGACCTCGCTCGCGCGCTCGGCGACGTCCACGCGGGACTCGCCGCCGGGCGGGGCCCACGCGGCGTCGGTGCGCCACTTGTCGCGCTCACCGGGGTAGGCGGCGTCCACCTCCGGGCCGGTCATGCCCTGCCACTCGCCGAGGTGCGTTTCGCGCAGGCGTTTGTCGATGCGCAGCGGCACGCCGATCGCCTCGGTGAGCACGGTGGCGGTGTCGGTCGCGCGGTGCAGGTCCGAGGCGATCACCAGATCTGGGGAGAACCGCGCGAGCGCGGGAACGGCGAAGCGGGCCTGGTTCCAGCCGACCGGGGTCAGCGCGGAGTCCAGGTGTCCCTGCATGCGGCCGGCGGCGTTGTAGTCCGTTTCGCCGTGCCGCCAGAGCAGCAGCCGCTTCAGGCTCACGCGTCCTGGCCGTCCGCGCCGTCCGCACCGCCGTCCGACTCGGCCGCCGCGGCGGGCTCGAGTCCCTCGACCTCGATGCGCGGGCAGTCCTTCCACAGCCGCTCGAGGCCGTAGAACGAGCGCTCTTCCTGGTGCTGCACGTGGACGACCACGTCGACGTAGTCGAGCAGCACCCAACGGCCCTCGCGGGCGCCTTCGCGGCGGACCGGCTTGTGGCCGCCGATGCGCAGCTTCTCCTCGACGTTGTCGACGATCGCACCGACCTGCCGCTCGTTGGGCGCGGACGCGATCACGAAGGCGTCGGTGATCACGAGCTGATCGGACACGTCCAGCACGACCACGTCACTGGCCAGCTTGTCGGCTGCCGCGTGCGCGGCCGCCACGGCCAGCTCTCGTGCCTCGGACGTCGCTACCACAGTGCTCCTTCAGGGTTCGGGGTTCGCCCGCACGAGGGTACCCGGTCACTCACCTCTGTCTTTGCGGTACAGGTCCTTCTTCGCGATGTAACGGACCACGCCGTCGGGCACGAGGTACCAGACGGGCTCGCCGCGTTCCACGCGCTCGCGGCACCCCGTGGACGAGATCGCCATCGCCGTGACCTCGACGAGACTGACCTTGCCGCTCGGCAGGTGGTGGGAGTTGAGCCGGTAGCCGGGGCGCGTGACGCCGATGAAGTGCGCGAAGTCGAACAGCTCGTCGGCCTTGTGCCAGGTGAGGATCTGCTCGAGCGCATCGGCGCCGGTGATGAAGAACAGCTGGTCGTCCGGGTACTCCTCGTGCAGGTCCCGGAGCGTGTCGACGGTGTAGGTCTGCCCGCCGCGGTCGATGTCGACGCGGCTCACGGAGAACACCGGGTTGGACGCGGTGGCGATGACCGTCATGAGGTAGCGGTCCTCGGCACGGGTGACGCGCCGGTCGGACTTCTGCCACGGCTGGCCGGTGGGCACGAAGATGACCTCGTCGAGCGCGAAGCGCGACTGCACCTCGCTGGCCGCGACGAGGTGACCGTGGTGCACGGGGTCGAACGTGCCGCCCATGACCCCGATCCGGCGTGGTGACATAGCCGGTGAGCCTATACGCGCAATCGGGCGAGGGCCCCCCGTTCGGGCTGCGACGTGCGTAACTCAGCTTTTGTGGCCGTCGGCCGGCACCGGTGGACCGGCGCTCGGACGCGGAGGCGCCGCGCGGGTTCGCGTGGGGCACGGGCCGGCCTCTCCCCGCTCCCCCTGTGGAGGCCGGCCCGCGCGCCACACCCCGGCGGGCGAGGGGGCCCCGCCGGGCAACCCGTCACCTCCCCCGCGAGGGACCGGTCGCGGGAGGGAGTCGCGGGCGCGGGACGCCTTACGCGAGTCCATTTGTGACGTGACTCACATCACTATGCGTATCACGGTGCGAACGATCCGTTCGCACCTCGTCCGGCTCCCGTTCTGTCGGCACCATGAGGTAGACCGGGAGCGTGGACACCACCGAAGCCCTTCGCGAACGCGCCGAGACCCTGCTGCGGTCGCTCGCCGGAGACACCGCGACCCTGCGCGAGGACCAGTGGACGGCGATCGAAGCCCTGGTCGCGCACCACCGGCGCGCGCTCGTCGTGCAGCGCACCGGGTGGGGCAAGTCGGCCGTGTACTTCCTGGCCACAGCCCTGCTGCGCGAGCGAGGAGCCGGCCCGACGGTCATCGTCTCGCCCCTGCTGGCGCTCATGCGCAACCAGATCTCGGCGGCCGCGCGCGCCGGGATCCACGCGGCGACCATCAACTCCGCCAACCCGCAGGAATGGGACGAGGTGCAGGCGTCGGTCACCGCCGGCGACGTCGACGTGCTGCTGGTGAGCCCCGAGCGGCTCAACAACCCGGACTTCCGCGACACGGTGCTGCCGAAGCTCACCGCGACCGCCGGCCTGCTCGTGGTCGACGAGGCGCACTGCATCTCCGACTGGGGGCACGACTTCCGGCCCGACTACCGCCGGCTGCGCACGCTGCTGGGCGATCTGCCCGACGGCGTGCCGGTGCTCGCCACGACCGCGACGGCCAACGACCGAGTAGCCACCGACGTCGCCGACCAGCTGGGCATCGGCACGGGCGGCGACACGCTCGTCCTGCGCGGGCCGCTCGACCGCGAAAGCCTGCGGCTTGCCGTGGCCGAGCTGCCGTCGGACCAGGCACGGCTGGCCTGGCTCGCCGAGCACCTGGCCGAGCTGCCCGGCTCCGGCATCATCTACACCCTCACCGTGGCGGCGGCCCACGACGTCACCTCGCTGCTGCGCGACCGCGGGTACGAGGTCGCGGCGTACACGGGCAAGACCGATCCGGCCGACCGGCAGGCGGCGGAGGACGACCTGCTGGCCAACCGGGTCAAGGCGCTCGTGGCGACATCGGCGCTCGGCATGGGCTTCGACAAGCCCGACCTCGGGTTCGTGGTGCACCTCGGTGCGCCGTCGTCGCCGATCGCGTACTACCAGCAAGTCGGGCGCGCGGGCCGGGGGGTCGAGCGCGCGGAGGTCGTGCTGCTGCCCGGGCGCGAGGACAAGGCGATCTGGGCGTACTTCGGCTCGCTCGCCTTCCCCGACGAGCTGCGGGTGACGCAAGTGCTCAATTCGCTGGCCTACGCCGACCGTCCACTGTCGACAGCCGCACTGGAGCCGACGGTAGAGCTGTCGCGCTCGCGGCTGGAGATGGTCCTTAAGGTGCTCGACGTCGACGGTGCGGTCCGGCGCGTGCGCGGTGGCTGGGAGAGCACCGGCGAGCAGTGGGAATACGACCGCGAGCGGTATGCGCGCGTCGCCAAAGCCCGGCAAGCCGAGCAGGACGCGATGCTCGCCTACCTCACGACCACCGGCTGCCGCATGGAGTACCTGCGCCGCCAGCTCGACGATCCGGAGGCCGCGCCGTGCGGGCGGTGCGACAACTGCACCGGCCGCCACTGGGACACGGGCGTGTCCGAAGAGGTCGCCGGGGCGACGCGCGAGCGGCTGGACCGGCCGGGCGTAGAGGTCGCGCCGCGCAAGATGTGGCCGACCGGGATGAAGTCGCTCGACGTGCCGCTGTCGGGCCGCATCCCCACCGGCGACCAGGCCGAGCCGGGCCAGGCGCTCGGCCGGCTCACCGACGTCGGCTGGGGCGGGCGGTTGCGGGAACTCGTCGGGACGGGCTCCCTCGACGGTGAGGTACCCGAAGCCGTGTTCCAGGCGTGCGTGAAGGTGCTCGCGGCGTGGCAGTGGGCGGAGCGGCCGACTGCGGTCGTGACCATTCCGTCGGCGACGCGGCCGCAGCTCGTGTCGAGCCTCGCCGCCCGGCTCGCGGCCATCGGCCGGCTCGAGCACCTCGGGGCGCTGGAATCGCCGGGTCCGCCGCCCCGGCAGGCCAACAGCGCGCAGCGGCTCGCGGACCTGTGGCGCCGGCTGGCGCTTCCCGGCGAGGTGGCGGCCCGGGTCGCCACGACGCCCGGCCCGATCCTGCTCGTCGACGACGTCATCGACACCGGCTGGACGATGACGCTGGCGGCCCGCCTCCTGCGCAAGGCGGGCGCGAAGGGGGTGTTGCCCTTCGCGCTGGCCAGTACGTCCTGACGGCCGCCCGGCCGGCGCCGAACGCACCAACGGCGAGGACGATCGGGAACGCGGTCATCCCTCACAGGACAGGAACGCACTTCGGTAGCTACCCACGCCGCGGCGGGCAGTGCCACGGTTCTCCGGTGCACGGTTCTCGAGTGCGCGGTTCTCAGGTGAGAGCGCCGGAGCGTTCCGTCGCGAAGGGGAGGCCGAGATGACCGAGGTGGCAGCCGAGCGCGGGACCCGCCACCGGCTTCCGGTGCGCAAGCTGGTGGCCGCCAGCATGGGCAACGCGCTGGAGTGGTTCGACTGGACGATCTACGCGACGTTCAGCATCTACTTCGCCGGGGCGTTCTTCCCGTCGGGCAACGAAGCGCTCGCGCTGATCAACACGTTCGCCACCTATGCGCTCGCGTTCTTCTTCCGGCCACTGGGCGGGCTGCTGCTCGGGCGGTTCGCGGACCTGCGCGGGCGCAAGCCCGCGATGATCCTGACGATCGCGCTGATGGCGGGCGGGTCGCTGGCGATCGGGGTGTTGCCGACGTTCGGCCAGGTGGGCTGGCTGGCACCGGCGCTGCTGCTGATCGCGCGCGTGGCCCAGGGTCTGTCGGTGGGTGGTGAGGTGTCGAACGCGTCGGCGTACCTCGGTGAGATCGCGCCGAGTGAGCGGCGCGGGCGGTACTCTGCGTTTTTCTACATCTCGACGGGCGGCGCGGTGCTGATCGCGACCGTGCTCGGGTTCATGCTGGCGCGGACGATGGAGAAGACTCAGCTGGCGTCGTTCGGCTGGCGGATCCCGTTCCTGATCGGCGGTGTGCTCGGGCTCGCCGGGCTGTGGTTGCGCCGCAGCCTGACGGAAACCGAGCTGTACCAGCAGAAGCAGGAGAGTGCGCGGCGCGTGCGGCGGCCGTTGCTGACGACGCTGACACGCCACCCGAAGGCCGTGGGGCAGCTCGTCGGCATCACGATGCTGGCGACGCTGTGCTACTACACCTTCTTCAGCGCTCTCACGGCGTTCGCGGTGAAGTCGCGCGGGGCGGACGAGGTCGACGCGTTCCTCGCGTTGTCGATCGGAGCTGCGTTGTTCGTGGCGTTGCAATACCCGTTGGGCGCGCTGTCGGACCGGATCGGGCGCAAGCCGCAGATGCTGGTGTGGTCCGGGGTGACGGCGGTGGTGATCGTGCCGCTGTCGTTCCTGGTCGGGCCGGGGTTCGGCGGGCTGCTCGTGGTGTTCTGCGTGGGGCTGGCGCTCTACGCGGCCGTCACGGCACTCACGCCGGCGATCATGAGCGAGCTCTTCCCGACCGAACTGCGCGGGCTGGGCATCGGCGCTTGGTACAACCTGACCGTCGCGGTCTTCGGCGGGACGGCGCCGCTGGTGCTCAACGCGCTCTCCGCGGCCGGGGCGGCCACGGCGTTCTTCTGGTACGTCGCGGTCGCCGGGGTGATCGCGTTCCTCGTCGTGCTGCGGCTGCCGGAGACGAGAGGCAGCGAACTGCGGTGATCCCTTCGGGCCGCGCCGGGCCGAGTCGCTACGCTGCGTCGACTCGACTACGCGAAGAAGGAGGGACACCGTGCGCAAGCCCGAGGTTAGTGAGGAGCTGGCGCGACGCGTGGTGGACGCCCTCCACCGCGCGCTCGACGTCGACATCGCCCCCAGGGACGCGCTGATCGCGGTCTCGACGCGTGACGGCGTGGACTACCAGTGCAACCTGGCCATGAGCCTGGGCAAACGCCTCGGACGGCCGCCGCGCGAGGTGGCCTCGGCCATCGTGGCGCACCTGCGGCTCGACGACGTCGCCGAGCCGCCCGAGATCGCCGGCCCCGGGTTCCTCAACTTCGTGCTCCGCCGCGAGTGGCTCGAAGAGCGCGTGGCCGCGCTGAGCGACGACGCGCGGCTCGGCGTCGAGCCCGCCGCGAAGCCGCGCCGGATCGCGCTCGACTACAGCAGCCCGAACGTCGCGAAGGAGATGCACGTCGGGCACCTGCGTTCGTCGGTGATCGGCGACGCCATCTCGCGGCTGCTGAGGTTCGCGGGCCACGAAGTGCTGCCGCACAACCACCTCGGCGACTGGGGCACGCCGTTCGGCATGCTCATCGAGCACCTGCTCGACGATCCACCCGCTGGGCGCAGCGGAATCGGCGACCTCAACGCGTTCTACCAAGCCGCGCGCCGGAAGTTCGATTCCGACGAGGCCTTCGCCACGCGCTCGCGCGAGCGAGTCGTGAAGCTGCAGAGCGGCGACGAGCAGACGCTCGCCACCTGGCAGGAGCTCGTCGACGAGTCCAAGCGGCACTTCAACGACGTCTACCACCTGCTCGGCATCACGCTCACCGACGCGGACATCTACGGCGAGAGCTTCTACAACCCGTACCTCGGGAAGGTCGTCGACGAACTCGAAGCCGACGGGCTCACCGAGCTCAGCGACGGCGCCGTGTGCGTGTTCCCCGAAGGCTTCCACAATCGCGAAGGTGACCGGCTGCCGCTGATCGTCCGCAAGAGCGACGGGGGCTACGGCTACGCGGCCACCGACCTCGCCACCGCGAAGTACTGGACCGCTGAACGCGGCGCGACCGATCTGCTGTACGTCGTCGGCACGCCGCAGGCTCAGCACTTCGCGATGATCTTCGCTGTCTGCCGCGCCGCGGGCTGGCTCGAAGGTGTGCACGCCGAGCACATCGGCTTCGGCTCGGTGCTCGGCGCCGACGGCAAGGTCATGCGCACGCGCGCGGGCGAGACGATCAAGCTCGCCGACCTGCTGGCCGAAGCGGTTTCGCAGGCCGCCGACGTGGTGGCCGAACGCAGTGAGCTGGGCGCGGACGAACAGCGCGAGGTCGCGCGGGCGGTCGGGATCGGTGCGGTGAAGTACGCCGACCTGTCCGGCGACCGCGAACGCGACTACGTGTTCGAGTGGGACCGCATGCTGGCCAAGGACGGCAACACGTCCGTCTACCTGCAGTACGCGCACGCGCGGATCGAGTCGATCCTCGCCAAGGCGGGCGAGCACGAGACAGCGCCGGTCTCGCTCGCCGAGCCGGCCGAACGCGCGCTCGCGCTCACGTTGCTGCGCTTCGGTGAAGCCGTCCGCTCCGCGACCGTCGCGTACGTACCGCACAAGCTCTGCACGTACTTGTACGACACGGCCGTGACGTTCTCCCGCTTCTACGAGCAGTGCCCAGTGCTCGCGGCGGAAACACCGCAGCTGCGGGCGTCGCGGGTGCAGCTGGCCACGCTGACGTCGCGGACGCTCGTGCTCGGCCTCGAACTGCTCGGCATCGAGGCCCCGCGCCGGCTCTGACCACGGGTGCTCCGGCGGGACCGCCTAGTCCCGCCGGGGCTCGGGTCTGCTCGGTCCCCCGACAAACCACTCCGCGCCGTTGACGAACGACGACGCGTCGGCCTCCTGCGCCGCGATCGTCGACGCCACCGGGCGCGAGCGGCGCGGGTCCGCCGAGGACGCTCACTCCCGCCTGGTCACCCACGTCGACGCCGCCGACGTCGCCCACCGCGGCCGCCTGCGGGCCGCGGGCGCGGCCGGACTGGCGGATCAGACTGGCGGCACTGCTGCCGGCCGTCCTGCGCGCCATCGAGGCAGCAAAGCGGGCGCGAGCGAGGAAGCTCGGCTGGACATCGCGGAAACGGCGATCGCGGCACTCCCCCGGCCCGCGGCCTGAGCCTCAACGGCGCAATTTCTGAACCGCGCCCATCGCCCGCAGCATCGTCCGTGTCAGCGCCCGGCCGAGGCGGCTTTCGGAAACGAACTGTTCGGCGCTGCGGGCCGAAGCGCGGACGGCCTTGTCCGCGTACTTGCGCATCTCGCGTTCGTACTCCGCGACGGCCACCGGTGCTTCGGCGCCAGACGCGAGCCCTCGTCGCCGGGGGCACTTCGGGCATCGGGCTGGCGACCGCACGCCAGCTGCGTGAGCACGGCTTCGAGGTCCGCCTGACCGGCCGCGGCAAGGAGCGGCTCGATGACCTCGCGCTCAGCGACCCGGACCTCACCGGCCACCAGCCCGATGGCGGCGACGCGGCCGCGATGACCGCGCTCGGCGACCAGCTCGGCCGGCTCGACGCACTGGTCGTGAGCCTGAGCGGCACCGAAGGCATGGGCCCGATCGCGGACCTCGATCTGGGCATGCTGCGCCGCGCCTTCGATGCCGAGTTCTGGGCGCACCTCACGACGATCCAGGCACTCCTGCCCCGGCTCGCGCCGACGGGCTCGATCACCCTGGTCACGGCCGTCAGCGCGCGCACGGGTATGCCCGGCACGGCCGGCATCGCGGCGATCAACGGCGCGCTCGAAGCCGCGATCAAACCGTTGGCGGCCGAACTGGCGCCGATCCGCGTGAACGCCGTGTCGCCGGGTGTCGTGGACACGCCGCGGTGGAGCGGGTTCCCGGCCGAGCAGCGCGCGGCCTACTTCGCGCGGGCGGCCGCCGCCCTGCCCGTCCGCAAGGTCGGGACAGCCGAGGACGTCGCCGAAGCCGTCGTCTTCGCGGCCACGAATGCGAACACCACGGGCACCGTCCTGGAAACCGACGGCGGCGCCCGCCTGATCAACCTTTGACCGTGCGGGGCGACAACGGCGTCGCCCCACGCGGGCTGGGCGGGTGGTTCAGACACCGGGGCTGTGTCGGGTACCAAACTTTCGCCGACAGCCTGGACGGCACCGGCCGGCGAAACTTCGGGTGTCCGGCTTCGAGGCGCGAGCAGGCCGGATTCTCGACGAACAACTCGGCCTTCGCCGAGCAGTCAGGAGCGGCGCAGGGGGACGAGATCGTCGGCGTGGACGACTTCGCGGCGGTGCTCCACGGAGACCTCGTGGGTGGAGCGGCCGATGAGGTCGGGCAGTTCGCCGGCGTCGAACGAGACCACGCCACGGGCGACGGGGACGTCCTTGGCGTCCACGAGGTCCACGACGTCGCCCGCTTCGAACTTGCCCTCGATGCCCGTGATGCCGGCGGCGAGCAGCGAACGGCGGCGCAGGATCGCGGCCACGGCGCCGTCGTCGAGGCGCAGGCGCCCGGTGGAATCCGCGGCGTAGCCGAGCCAGAAGCGGCGCGCAGACAGGCGCGTGTCGGCCGGGGCGAAAGCCGTGCCGACGTCGGCGGAGCCCAGCGCGCCGGCCGCGTCGGCGGCGGCCGCGAGGAGCACGGGGATACCGGCGCCCGCGGCCGTGCGGGCGGCGGCGAGCTTCGAGACCATGCCGCCGGTGCCGAGGCCCGACGACGACATGCCGACGGCGATGCCCTCGACGTCCGACTCGCTGAGCACCTCGGTGATCTTGCGCGTCGCGCCGTCGCGCGGGTCGCCGTCGTAGAGACCGTCCACATCGGACAGCAGAATCAGCGCGTCGGCACCGACGAGGTGGGCGACGAGCGCGGCGAGGCGGTCGTTGTCCCCGAAGCGGATTTCCTGCGTGGCGACGGTGTCGTTTTCGTTCACCACCGGTACGGCGCCGAGCGCGAGCAGCCGCGAGAACGTGCGCTGCGCGTTGCGGTAGTGCGAGCGGCGCACGACGTCGTCGGAAGTCAGCAGGACCTGGCCGACGGTGAGCGAGTACCGGCCGAACGATTCGGCGTACGCGTGGGCCAGCGCGAGCTGCCCGACGCTCGCCGCCGCCTGCTTCGTGGCCAGGTCACGCGGGCGCTTGCCCAGCGACAGCGGCGCCAGGCCCGCGCCGATCGCACCCGAGGACACGAGCACGATCTGGCACTCCCGCGCGACCCGCGCCGCGATGGCGTCGACCAGCGCGTCGAGTCTCTTCACGTCCAAGCCATCGCCCGCCGTGGTGAGGGCCGACGAACCGACCTTGACGACGACCCTGCGAGCTTCGGCGATCTCGACGCGCGTGCCGCTCACCGGTCCAGATCTTCCAGATCGTTGTCGAAGTCGTCCGCGAAGCCGGCCGTCTCGTCGTCCTCGGCGGTCCCGTCACGACGGACCCGGCGGGCTTCCTTGCGCTCGGACGCGCTGACGCGGTCGGTGCGCTCCAGCCGGACGTCCGTGCCACGGCCGGACAGGTGCACCGCGACGCCGGGGGTCGAAGGCTCCCACTCGAACTGCACGTCGCCGATCGTGACCGGGCTGCCCGGCTTGGCACCCCGCTTCGCGAGCAGGTCCTCGACGCCGAGGCGGTTGAGCCGGTCGGCGAGGTACCCGACGGCCTCGTCGTTGGCGAAGTTCGTCTGCCGGATCCAGCGTTCGGGCCGCGCCCCGCGGACGATGAACGCGCCCTCTTCCTCCGGGTCGGCCTCGACGGTGAAGCCCGTGTCGTCGACGGCGAGCGGCCGCAGCACGATCCGCTCCGGCTCCAGCACCGGCTGCGCCTCGCGGTACTCCTCCACGACCTTCGCCAGCGCGAAGCTGAGCTCCCGCAGGCCCTTGCGCGACGCTGTCGAGATCTCGAACACCTGCAGGCCACGCGCCTCGAGTTCCGGGCGCACGAACTCGGCCAGCTCGGCGGCTTCCGGCACGTCGATCTTGTTCAGCACGACCACGCGCGGGCGTTCGTCGAGCTTGCCGCCCAGGCCCGGCGTGTACTTCGCGAGTTCGGTCTCCAGCGCGTCCACATCGGACAACGGGTCGCGGCCCGGCTCGAGCGTCGCGCAGTCGACCACGTGCACCAGCACGGCGCAGCGTTCGATGTGGCGCAGGAAGTCCAGTCCCAGGCCCTTGCCCTCGGCGGCGCCGGGGATCAGGCCCGGCACGTCCGCCATCGTGTAGACGGTGTTGCCGGCGGTGATCACGCCCAGGTTCGGCACGAGCGTGGTGAACGGGTAGTCGGCGATCTTCGGCTTCGCGGCCGAGAGCACGGAGATCAGCGACGACTTGCCCGCGCTCGGGAAGCCCAGCAGGCCGACGTCGGCGACCGACCGCAGCTCCAGCACGAGGTTGCGCGACTCACCCGGCTCGCCCAGCAGCGCGAACCCGGGGGCCTTGCGGGCCTTCGACGCCAGCGCGGCGTTGCCGAGGCCACCGCGGCCGCCCTGGGCGGCGACGAACCTCGTGCCCGGTGCGACGAGGTCGGCGACCAGCTCGCCATCCTCGGTGAACACGACGGTGCCGGACGGCACGCGCAGCTCCAGCGCGTCGCCCATGGCGCCATTGCGGTGGCCGCCCTGGCCCATCTTGCCGTTGCCGGCGCGGGCGTGGGGGCGGAAGTGGAAGTCGAGCAGCGTGTGGACACCGGGGTCGACGATCAGCGTGACGTCGCCGCCGTTGCCGCCATTGCCGCCGTCGGGACCGCCGAGCGGCTTGAACTTCTCGCGGTGCACCGAGGCACAGCCGTTCCCACCGTCACCGGCGGTCAAGTGGATCACCGCACGGTCCACGAACCGGGACGCCATGACATTGCCTCACTTCACTCACGAAAAACGAAGAACTACCGGACAAGACAAACGAGGGGTGGCGCCGGGTATTCCGGCTCCACCCCTCGTTCGAGAGTCGTACGTGTCGAAGAAGCCGAAAACTCAGGCTTCGACCGGCACGATGTTGACCGTCTTGCGGCCACGCTTCGTGCCGAACTCGACCGCACCGGCGGCGAGCGCGAACAGCGTGTCGTCGCCGCCACGGCCGACGTTCACGCCGGGGTGGAACTTGGTGCCGCGCTGGCGGACCAGGATCTCGCCGGCGTTGACCTCCTGGCCGCCGTAGCGCTTCACGCCCAGCCGCTGGGCGTTGGAGTCACGACCGTTGCGGGAGCTGGACGCACCCTTCTTGTGAGCCATCGCTCAAGCCCTTCTTGCAAAGTTTCAGTCTACGAAGATCCGAAGAACTACTTGGAGATGCCGGTGACCTCGACGCGGGTCAGCTTCTGCCGGTGACCCTGGCGCTTGTGGTAGCCGGTCTTGTTCTTGAACTTGTGGATCCGGATCTTCGGACCCTTGGTCTGCTCCACGACCTTGCCGGTGACCGAGACCTTCGCCAACGCGTCGGCGTCCGTGGTGACCTCGCCACCGTCCACGAACAGCACGGCGGGAAAGGTGTGCTCGGTGCCCGGCTCGCCCTCGAGCTTCTCGACCTCGACGACGTCGCCGACGGCCACCTTGTACTGCTTGCCGCCGGTCTTGACGATCGCGTACGCCGACACGGAAGTCTCCTGCATTAACTCGGCCCTAAAACTACTAGGCAATCGGGTGGGGGGCTGGCGCGGACGGCCCGCCCGGGGGCGGTCCAGGTGCTCGCGCAGCGGCCTGCTCTGGTGGCAGGCCGTACTACAGGTTACGTGAGGTTCCCCGGTGGATGGACACCGGGGTCCCCTACGTGGTCTTTCAGCTCTGCTCCGTGGCGTGCACCGGCGGACCCGCCGGCCGCGACGCCGCCCGGCGCGGACGGCGCCGGGTGGGCCGCGTCGCCGGGACCGGCACGTTGGCCTCGGATTCGGCCTCCTGAGCCGCCTCAGCAGACTCGTCCGCCTCAGCGGCTCCAGCCGGCTCCGGCTGGACCTCCGACGCGGCGGTCTCGCTCTCCGCAGCCGGCTGGGCCTCGTCCGAGCGAACCTCCGCGGCCTCCGCTTTGGCCTCCGAGCCGGCCTGGACATCGGCCGCCCGCTCGGCCGGAGCCTCCGCAGCTGCGGCGGCCTGGCGCGCAGCCCGTGCCTCGCGGCGGGACTTGCGCTGGTCACCGGTCGTGTCCTCGGCGGCCTGCCCGGCCTCGCCACCGGCGGTCGCCGCGTGGACCTCGCCACCGGCCGTGGCCTCGCCGCCCGGTGCCGGCTGGCCGGCAGCCTCGGGCGCCTCAGCGGGCTCGTGGTCGGTCTTGACCGACGCCGCCTTCGACGCGTTCACCATGGCCTGCACGGCGGACACCGCGGATTCGCGCTGCTCGGGCGTCGGGCCGGCCGGCTGGTCGGCCTTCGGGTGCTCGGTGTGCTGCTCCTCGGTCTTGCCACCGCGGCCGCGGGAGCGCCGGGACCCCTTGCTGTCCGCGCCGGCGGCGTGGTTGTGCCCGTTGTGCCCGTTGCCGCCGCCGTTGCGCTGCAGCTCGGTCGACACGATCACGCCGCGGCCCTTGCAGTGCTCGCACGGCGTCGAGAACGCCTCGAGCAGGCCCGTGCCGATCTTCTTGCGCGTCATCTGGACCAGGCCCAGCGACGTCACCTCCGCGACCTGGTGGCGCGTGCGGTCGCGGCCCAGGCACTCGGTGAGGCGGCGCAGCACCAGTTCGCGGTTGGACTCGAGCACCATGTCGATGAAGTCGATCACGATGATGCCGCCGATGTCGCGCAGCCGCAGCTGGCGGACGATCTCCTCCGCCGACTCCAGGTTGTTGCGCGTCACCGTCTCCTCGAGGTTGCCGCCCGAGCCGGTGAACTTGCCCGTGTTGACGTCGATGACCGTCATGGCCTCGGTGCGGTCGATCACGAGGTACCCGCCCGAGGGCAGCCAGACCTTGCGGTCGAGGGCCTTCATGATCTGCTCGTCGACCCGGTGGTCGGCGAACACGTCGCCGGTGCCGGTGTAACGCTTGAGCCGATCGGTCAGGTCCGGGGCGACGTGCTCGACGTAGGAGCGGATGGTCTCCCACGCCTTGCCGCCCTGCACCTCGAGCTTGGCGAAGTCCTCGGTGAACAGGTCGCGCACGACCTTCACCAGCAGGTCGGGCTCCTCGTAGAGCATGGTCGGCGCGCCGCCCTTGCGGGCGGACCCGGCGTCGGCCTTCTCCTTGATGACGTCCCACTGCGCCTTGAGTCGTCGGACATCGCGGTCGAGCTCCTCCTCGCTGATGCCCTCCGAGGCGGTGCGGATGATCACGCCCGCGTCCTCGGGGACGATGCGCTTGAGGATGTCCTTGAGGCGGCGCCGCTCGTTCTCCGGCAGCTTGCGCGAAATGCCGGTGGCCCCGCCGGCCGGCACGTAGACCAGGAAGCGGCCCGGCAGCGAGATCTGCGTGGTCAGCCGGGCACCCTTGTGCCCGACCGGGTCCTTGGTGACCTGCACGAGCACGCTGTCGCCGGTGGACAGGGCCTGCTCGATCTTGCGCGCCTTGCCCTCGAGGCCGGCGGCGTCCCAGTCGACTTCACCGGCGTACAGCACGGCGTTGCGGCCGCGGCCGATGTCGATGAACGCGGCCTCCATGCTCGGCAGCACGTTCTGCACGCGGCCGAGGTAGACGTTGCCGACGATCGAGCCGCTGCCGGCCGACGTGACGAAGTGCTCCACGAGGACGCCGTCCTCGAGCACGCCGATCTGCGTGTTGTCGCCCTTCTCGGCGACGACCATCGTGCGCTCCACCGACTCCCGGCGGGCCAGGAACTCGGCCTCGGACAGGATCGGCGCGCGGCGGCGGCCGGCCTCGCGGCCGTCGCGGCGGCGCTGGCGCTTGGCCTCCAGGCGCGTGGAGCCGCGGACGCTGCGCACCTCATCGCGCGCCGGGCGCTCGGCCTGCTCGGCCTTGCCCTGGCGCACGTGGGTGACGGTGTTCGGCGGGTCGTCGCCGCCCGCGGCGTCGGCGGTGTCGTCGTCCCCGCCCTTGCGGCGGCGCCGGCGGCGCCGGCGGCGGCTGCCACCCTCGCCGTCGACCTCGCTGTCGGCGTCGCCGTCCGCGGAGGACTCGTCGGACTCGCCCTCGGCGCGTTCACCGGCCTCGGTGTCGGCCTGCTTGTCCTTGTCGTCCTCGTCCTTGTCCCTGTCCCTGTCGTCCTCGCGCTTGCGGCCCTGGTCCTCGCCGGGCTCCTCGTCGGTGTCGGCACCTTCGTCGCCGCCCTTGCCGCGACCGCGGCCGCGACGTCCGCGCCGGCGGCGGCGCCGGCCGCCGGGGCCTTCGCCGTCTTCGTCGGAGCGGTCGTCGGCCTCGTCGGCCGTGGTGTCCTCGACCTGCTCTTCCTCAGCCTGCTCGGCCTTCACCGGCTCGGAGCCGACGCCGAACACGGCCTCGGGCCGCGGCCGCGCGGGGCGTTCTGCCGCCGGCTCGGGCTCCGGTGGCAGGAACACCGGCGACGGCGCGGCGAACACCGGCACGTGCACCGGGCGCTTGGCCTGCGCGGACTGCGGTTCGGGCTCGGTCTCGGCAGCCGGGGCTTCGGCGGCCGGGATCGCGGGCGCGACGCTGCGGCGCACGCGACGGCGCGCGGGCGTCCGTTCCTCCGGCTCGGCGGCGGGCGCCGCGGGCTCGGCCTGCGCTTGGGCAGCGGAAGCCGCAGCGGCGGGCTCGGGCTGCGGCGAAGCGGCCTCGGCGCTTTCGGCCGCCGGGGACGCCTCGAAAGTCTCGGAAGTCTCGGCCGCCTCAACGGTTTCCGCGCCGGCTTCGTCGGCCGGCTCAGCCAGTGCCTCGGCCACGCGGAACGCGACCTCACGGGTCACGCTCGACTGCGCGCTGCGGGGGCTCTCCCCCAGTTCGGCCAGCTTGGCGAGCAGGTCGCGGCTGCTCTGGCCCAGCAGCTTGGCCAGCGCGTGCACACGGATGCGCGGCGGCAGCTCGCCCAACTGGCTCGCCACGGATGCGGCGGTATTCCCGCCGGTCTGATCGGCGGGTGTGTCCGCGTTCGACATGTGTCTCCTCCGCCCCCGGGCGCGTCGGCCGGTTCCCACCGGTGACGACGCGGCCGCGCAGGGGCCCTTTCTGTTTCGTGCCCGCCGTGGTGGTGACCAGCGGCGGGAATCCTTGCTCGGCAACCGTGCGGCCCACCGGGGTTCGGCGAGCCGGGCACGGCCAGGTCTCCTCGGCGGTGCGCCGGCACGGCTAGCAGCCCCCGCGGACCGGCTCCACGACGTCGAGCTGCCCGGCCTCCCGGGGGCGACGCGCGCGGTGCCTGTCCGGCACTCCTCCGGACCGCGCACGACGCGGGCGGGATGCCCGTCGACGAGGCGGTCGACGTGAGTATCCCACACCCGGGGGTGAACCCGGTGTAGTCGGTGCCCCGCAGCAGGCAACCGGGCGTGCCGGGCTCATGCGGGCGGGCGAACTTGGCCGTTCTGCTTGTCGAGCCGCTCCGGCCTGGCTAGCGTGCGGCTCGGGCACGCGTGCGCACGCACGCGTGTTCCCCCGCTCGGTAGGAGGTCCGGTGTCCCTGCTGGCGCGGCCGCTGCGCGCGGCCGTGTGCCTGGTCGCGGTGCTTTCGGGGTGCCTCGCCGCCGTACCGGTGGCGGACGCGGACGGCACCGGGTGCCGCCCTGCGGGCCGGCCGCTGCGCTACGTCGTCGCCTTCGACCGCGGGACATCCGAGGACTCCGCCGACGCGCAGGTCGAGGCCGCGTGCGGTCACCCGACCGGGTACTACCCGCAGATCGCCGTGGCGGTCGTCACTTCGGGCGATCCGGATTTCGCCGGCCACATCGGGCTCGACCGCGCGTTCAGTGCGCAGGCCACGCGACTGGCGGCCCAGCGCGCGACCGGCGACCCGGTGCGGCCGCAGCCGGCGCGGGCCGAGCTGCGCCTGTCCGACCCGGCGCGGGTGCCGGCGGCGGACCTGTCGGGCGAGCAGTGGGACATGCGGGTGGTCGACGCGACCTGGGCGCACCAGGTGTCCGAAGGCAGCCGCGACGTGGTGGTCGGTGTGCTGGATTCCGGCGTCGACCCGCACCACCCCGACCTCGCGGGCGCGCTGGACCCGGCCGACTCCGCGGGCTGCCTCACCGGCGTCGCCGACCCGCGGCCCGAGGCGTGGCAGCCGACCACGTCGGTGCACGGCACGCACGTCGCGGGCATCATCGCCGCGGCCGACGACGGCAAGGGCGTGACCGGGGTCGCGCCCGGCGTGCGGATCGCGTCGGTGAAGGTGATCGACGACCGCGGTTACGCCGATCCGGAGGCCGCGGTGTGCGGTCTGATGTGGTCGGCCGCCCACCACTTCCCCGTGACCAACAGCAGCTGGTTCGTGAACCCGTGGTCCCTCTCGTGCGTGCGCGGCGACGACCGGGGAGTGGTGCACGAGGTGCTCGCGCGCGCCGTCGAGTACGCGACCTCGGCCGGGACGCTGAACGTCGCCGCGGCGACGAACGAGGCGGTGGACCTCACGCCGTCGGCCCGCTCGGGCGTGCGAGCGCCGAGCGCGGCGAAGTGCGAAGCGCTGCCCGCGGGTCTGCGGGACGTGGTGGCGGTGTCGGCCGTCGGCACTGACCGGGTGAAGGCGGGCTACAGCTCGTACGGCCTCGGTGTGGTGGATGTCACCGCGCCGGGTGGCGAAGCGGGCCGCTGCGTGGTGTCGACCGTGCCCGGCGGGTACGGGCCGCTGTGCGGGACGTCGATGGCCGCGCCGCACGTCGCGGGTGTGCTCGCGCTGCTGAAATCGGCGCACCCGAGCATGGGACCCGCCGCGCTCCGGCGCACGCTGGAGACGCGGGCGACGCCCATGCCCTGCCCCGACGACTACGACCTCACCGGCGACGGTACGCAGGACGCGTACTGCGCCGGCTACGACAGCTACAACGGCTTCTACGGCCACGGCATGGTCGACGCGCTCGCCGCCGTGACGCCGCCGGCGAAGGGTCTGCCGAACCCCGCGCGGTGAGCCGTGACCGCACCGACTCACCCGTGATCCTTGATCGACACCTGCACCGAGTTGGATACCTCGGGCACGGACGACGAGGAGGTGCGGTGCTCGAAGCGCTCGGCCTGACCGCCGATGAGGAACGGGTCTTCCGCGTGCTCGTGGACGGCTACCGCGCGATTCCCGCCGACGTCGCTGCGCGGCTGGGGATCGCGGCGGCCGAGGCGGAACGGGTGCTCGGCGCGCTCGTGACGAAGCGGCTCGTGAGCCGCACCGGCGAGCACTACGTGCCCGCGCCACCCGACGTGTCGCTCGGCCCGCTGTTGCTGCAGGGTCAGTCGGAGCTCGAACGCGCGCGGGCAGCGGTGACGGAACTGGCCGAGCAGTACCGCGGCAACGTGCGCCGGCGTGATCCGTCGCGGTTGGTCGAGGTGGTCACGGGCGCGGAGGCGATCCGGCAGCAAGCTCTCTCGCTGCAACGCGACGCGCGCGAAGAAGTCCTCTGGTTCTGCCGCGAGGCGCCGATCGCGATGGCCGCTTCGGAGAACGACGAGGAGTTCCGCGCGCTGGGGCGGGGCGTGCGGTTCCGCGTGCTGTACGAGACGGCGCTGCTCGAAGAGCCGGGCGCGGTCGCGGGCGTCGCCGAGGGCATCCGCCGGGGCGAGCGCGCCCGGACGATCGCGAAGCTGCCCGTGCGGCTCGCCGTGGCCGACCGGGCGATCGCCCTGTGCCCGCTGGCCGACGACGAGACCACGGGCGAGCCGACGGCCGCGCTCGTGCTGGGCAGCAGCCTGGTGACCGGGCTGGTGGCGCTGTTCGAGAGCTACTGGGAACGCGCGTCGCCCCTGCGGATCGACGGTGCCCCCGGCGACGCTCCCCTGACCGCCGACGAACGCCGGCTGCTGTCCCTGCTCGTCGGCGGCGTGAGCGACAAGTCGATCGCGAAGCACCTCGGCATCAGTCCGCGCACGGTCCAGCGGCGGTTGCAGGACCTGATGCAGCGGGCCGACGCGTCGAGCCGGATGCAACTGGCCTGGCAGGTGGCGAAGCTCGGCTGGCTGGACTGACGGCCACGGCTCGTGGCTGCCGTCGTGCGGCCGAAGCCGGCCGAGCTCCTCGCGCCGGCCGCCGACCTCGGCCAAGGCCACGACCCAGCACCCTGCGCGGTGAAACCTGGGAGCGATCCTCGGCCGGGCGTCCACTGTGGAGGCCCGGCCGGGGATCGGTCAGCGCAGGGGCAGGCGGTAGACGCCGGCGCCGGTGCCGGCGAAGAGCCAGCGGCCGTCGGGGGCGGGCAGGAGGGTGCGGACGTCGCGGTCGAGCGGCTGGGTGGGCAGCGCGGCGAAGCGCGTGCCGCCGTCGGTGCTGCGGAAGACACCTCGGCCGGGTTCGTACTTGGTGCCCGACGAGACGTACAGCGTGCCGTCGTGGGTGAAGGTGGCGTCGGAGTAGTCCGCGCTGCCGAGACCCGTCGCGGTGCGGAACGTGGCGCCGCCGTCGCGGGTGACCTTCACGAACCCGGACCCCGCGACGACGACGTGGCGCGGGTCGCGTGGATCGACGGCGACGTGGGCGACCTCGCCGTCGAAGACCTTGCTCGCGGTCGTGGCGCCGTCGGTGCTGCGGTAGAGGCCAGTGACGTCGCCGATCCACAGCGTTCCGCGCGGGTCGGCGGCCAGCGACCGCACGCCGTCGAGGCCGGGGATCGCGTGCTGGGTGAGGGTGCGGCCGCCGTCGTGGCTCGTGTAGACCGCCGGCGTGAGGTAGCTGCCGGCGTAGACGGTGCCGGAGTGGCGCGGGTCGACGACGAGCGAGCGCGAGTTGCCCGGCACGGTCGCGAGCGGCGACCACGTCGTGCCACCGTCACCGGAGCGTTCGAGGGTGAAGCAGTCGACTTCGCAGTAACCCTGGCGCACGCGCAGCACGGTCTTGGCGGAAACGTCCGCGAGCGCGCCGACGGAGTTGGCGAACGTGCCGGGCGCCTTTCCGGTCCAGCCCCAGTCCTGGTAGCCGCGCGGCAGGTGCGTCGCGAGCGGTGCGGTGGAGCGGTAGGTGCCGCTGCCGGTGGCCGCGAGCAGCGCCGGCCCGGCGGTGGCGAGGGCGTTCACCTCGGTGTCCGGGACGCCGATGCGCTTGAAGGAAGCCGAATCGCGGGTGGAGAAGATGCCGGCGGGCCCGGAGACGACCTCCTCTTGCGGGCGGTCGGGGAAGGCGCCGATCTCGGAGTAGAGGTCGACGGCGCCGGTCGCGGCCGGGTGGTCCGTCCACGTGCGACCGCGATCACGGGACAGCCACACGCCGCGGGTGCCGGGGCTGCCGTCGGGCTGCGCGGAACCGATGGTCTGGACCTCCAGCGAGCCGTCGGCGGTGAGGCCGGTGAAGGCCGCCGCGTCGTCGGCTCCCCACGGGCCGGTGAGGGTGCGGAAGGTCCGCCCGGCGTCGGTGGAGAGCACACCGCTGCCGAGCACTCCGGAGCCGACTACCACACCGTCGCCGGCGGACAGGCTCGTGAGGTACGGCGTGCCCGGCACCCCCAGTTTGCGCGGCAGCTCCGGCCGGGCGAGCGCGTCGTCGACGACGTGGATCTCGGCACCGGTGGTCAGGTAGAGCTCGTCGCCGTCGAGGGCGAGGTCGGTGACGCCCGTCGGCGAGCCAGGCAGCTTCGCCCAGTGGCGGCCGTGGTCGGTGCTGGTGAGCACACCGGCTTCGCCGGCGACGAACACGTCCTCGCCTGTGCCCGACACGACGACTGAGCTGAGACCGCCGGGGCTCGTCGCGACCGTGCGGAAGGTGCGCGCCGCGTCGTCGCTGCGAAGCACCTCGCCGGTCCCGGTGACCTGGTCGAGAGCGGCGACGTACACGACGTCGCCGTCGCGCGGGTCGGCGGCGATCGCGTAGCCCGTGGGGCCGAGCGCGCCCTGCGTCATCCAGGTGTCGCCGTGGTCGTCCGTGCGGTAGACGCTCCGGCCGGTGTCGGGCAGCACGTAGAGGCGCGCCGGCCGGTCGGGGGTGAACGCGAGGTGGCCGCCGGCGCTGTTCGGCCCGACGAGTTGCCACGGCTGCAGGTGCGCGGCCGCGGCGGGCGCGGCCGCGGCGGGGACGGCCAGTGCGAGGGTCAGGCCGGCGGCGAGCGTGGCCGCAGTCAAGGATCTTCCGTGCATCGGGCCAGCTTGGGGCAGGCCGGCGGCCCCCGTCACCGGCCGCACGGTGGCCGAATTGCGTCAGGTCGGATTTACGTCAACAGCAGCTTCGCGATCCGCCGCGTGGAGCCCCAGACGCCGATCGCCGCCAGCACCAGCAAATACGCGAGGTTGCCCGCCATGCCCCACGAGAAGTAGCCGATGGCGAGACCGCGCATGAGCTCGATGCCGTGGTAGAGCGGGAAGCACCGGACCAGCCACTGCAGCGCCTCGGGGTACACCGTGATCGGGAAGAACGTGGTGGAGAACAGGAACATCGGCATCAGCACGAGCTGGATGTAGTCGAACTGCGACGTCGACTTCAGGTAGCTCACGAGCGTGATGCTGATGGCGGCGAACGAGAACGACACCAGCAGCGCGACGGGCAGGAGCAGCAGCGCCCACCAGCTCGTGAGCAACCCCAGCGCGCCGGTGACGGCCATGAACGCCACGGAGTACAGCCCGCCCCGCAGCATCGCCCAGCCGATCTCGCCCAGCGCGACGTCGAGGGGCCCGATGGGCGTGGCGAGCATGGCGTCGTACGTCTTGGCGTAGCGCAGCTTGAAGAACAGGTTGTACGTGCTTTCGAAGACAGCACCGTTCATCGCCGAGGACGCCAGCAGCGCGGGCGCCACGAACGCGACGTAGCTCATCGGCTGCCCGTCGGGCCCCGGCACGCTCGTGACGAGCTTGCCGAACCCGACCTGGAACGCGAACAGGTAGAACAACGGTTCGAGCGCCCCGGAGACGAGGATCGTCCACGATCGCCCGTACACGGTGATCGCCCGCTCGATGATCGCGCCGGCCCGCCCGCTGTACATTCCGGGCGGCAGGATGCGGATGAGCAACCCGCGGCGCTCGGTGAGCTCGGGGATCTCCACGTCGGTCATCACGCCACCAGCCGGCGGTAGAACCAGCGGTGGGCCAAGCCCCAGCCGACCGCGACGAGCGCGAGCAGGTACGCCGCGTGCCCAGCCGAGGCCCACGGCGCTACGCCCCCGAGGGTGGTGGCGCGGGCGAGCTGCGTGCCGTGCCAGAGCGGGGACAGCCAGGCGAGCCAGCGCAGGTACAGCGGGATCTGGCTGATCGGGAAGAAGGTGCCCGAGAACAGCGTCATGGGCATCACCACGAAGCGGAAGATCAGGCCGAAGCGCTGGCCCTCGTCGAAGGTCTTGGCGGCCAGGGCCGTCATCGGGGCGGCGCACGACAGGCCGGTGAGCGTGCCGACGACGATCACGGCCAGGGCGCCGAAGTTCTGCCACGCGCCGAAGAACACGGCGATCAGCGCGTAGATCGCGCCCGCCAGCGTGAGTTTCAACGTCGTCCAGATGAAGTGGCCGCCGAGGAGCTGGCCCGCGGACACAGGGGTGGCCGTGACGGCGAGGTAGTCCTTCTGCCACTTGAACCCCGACAGCACGGGGTACGTCGAGTCGCCCACGGCCTGTTGCGTCGCGCCGGCCACGAGCAGCGCCGGCGCGACGTACACGAGGTACGAGAAGCCGCCCGTCGCCGGACCCGCTTGCACCTGCGAACCGAAGCCGAGCCCCATCGCGGCCAGGAACAGCACCGGTTGCAGCCCGGTGGAGTACAGCGTGCTGACCCAGTGCCGCCGGTACCAGGTCCAGTGGCCCTCGACGCGCAGCCACGCGCCCTGCCAGGGACCGACTACGCGGCCCGTCGCGGAGATCGTCATCAGTCCACCAGCGTCCGGCCGGTCAGCCGCAGGAAGACGTCCTCCAGCGAACTGCGCCGCACCAGGCTCGACACCGGGCGCAGGCCCCGCTCGTGGGCTCGTTCCAGCGTCGCCTCGCCCGTCATCGTGTACAGCAGCACGCGGTCGGGCAGCACTTCGACGCGTTCGGCGAGCCCCTCCACCACAGCGGCGGCCGCGGCCTGCTCCCCCGGCGCGAACCGCAGCTCCACGACCTCACGCGTCGAGTACCGCGCGATCAGCTCCGCCGGCGACCCCTCCGCCGCGATCCGTCCGCCGTCCATGACGACGAGCCGGTCGCACAGCTGCTCGGCTTCGTCCATGTAGTGCGTGGTCACGATCAGTGTGGTGCCCCGCGCCTTGAGCCGGAACAGCCGGTCCCACAGCAGATGCCGTGCCTGCGGATCGAGGCCCGTGGTCGGCTCGTCGAGCAGCAGCAGCTCCGGGTCGTTCACGAGCGACCGCGCGATCGTCAGCCGCCGCTTCATGCCGCCCGACAGGGAGTCGACCGGTTTCTCCGCGCGGTCGCTCAGCTGCGCGAACTCCATCAGCTCCTCGGCCTTCGCCCGCACGTGGGCGCGCGACAGTCCGAAGTAACGCCCGTAGATCTGCAGGTTCTGCCGCACGGTGAGCTCGACGTCGAGGTTGTCCTCCTGCGGCACCACGCCGAGGCGAGCACGGATGCGCGGCCCGTCCACGTCCGGGTCCATCCCCAGCACACGCAGGTCGCCGTCGGTGCGCGGCGACACGCACGCGATCATCCGCATCGTCGACGACTTCCCGGCGCCGTTGGGCCCGAGGAAGCCGAACGCCTCCCCGGGCCGCACCTCGACGTCGATGCCACGCACCGCCTCGAACTCACCGAACCGCTTCACCAGTGCCTTCGCCTGCACCAGCGCCGATTCCGCCGCTGACTCTCCCACCCGTCGAACACTAGGCGCGACCACCGACACTTTTCGACCGGTTTCCCGATCACCGGTGTCAGCGCACGAGCACGGTCCGTGCTCGCGACACGCCGTTCACCGCCACCGCGATCCGCGCGACGCCCGGCTGCAGTGCCGTGAGCACGCCCGTCGCCGGGTCGTAGGACACGACGTCCCACGGTGCCGGCCGGCCCGCGCCGACGTGCGCCGCGAAGCCGTTCCAGTCCGCGCTCACCGGGTACGCCACCGGTACCGCGCGCCCCGCCTGCGTGACGGTCGCGGTCAGCTGCGCCTGCTCGCCCGGCCGCAGCGAAGCCGGGCCGGACACGGTCAGCTCGTCCACGTTCGGCCGCGTCTCGAACCGCACCGGCTGGTCCTTCGCCGCCGGGTCGACGCGCACGAGCGTCCAGCCGGCGAACCCACCGTCACCCGGCGCGGCCGCGGGTGTCTTGCCGGAGTTGCCGTTGACCAGGTACGGCACGCCGTCGGTGCGCGAGAGGCTGAACTCTCCGGCATGCGACGCGATCGCGGCCGCCTGCTTGCCGGAGGACTGCTCGAAATCGGTGAGCCACGTCTGCAGCAGATCGGCTTCCTTGCGGTCGCCCAGCTGTGAGTTGCCCGTTGGGCTCGGGTCCTTCACGGGGTGGTGCATCGCGACCACGACGCCGCGAACGGACCGGTCGTGCTC
This sequence comes from Amycolatopsis sp. FDAARGOS 1241, assembly GCF_016889705.1. Lineage (NCBI taxonomy): Bacteria > Bacillati > Actinomycetota > Actinomycetes > Pseudonocardiales > Pseudonocardiaceae > Amycolatopsis > Amycolatopsis sp. FDAARGOS 1241. The sequence continues at coordinate 2,212,950 of NZ_CP069526.1, read as the reverse complement.
GGCGCCATCGAGCACGTCGCGCAGCATCCGCACCTGGTCGAAGCCGCCCGCGCGCAGCGAACCGCGCGAAGAGTCCAGGAGCACGAGCCGGATGCCGTGCACGTCCACGACCTGGTGCGTGACGCCGAACGCGGCCTGGAAGTTCGCGAGCCCGTTGCCGCCCTCGGCTTCGTGGTTGCCGGGCACGTAGTACCACGGCACCTTGCCGTCGAGCTCCTCGCCGATCACCTGGCGCGCCAGCGCGAAGTCGGGTGCGGTGCCGCGGTCGACGAGGTCGCCGTTGATCAATACCAGATCCGGCTTCGCTGCCACGGCCTCCCGCATCGCGCGCCGCGCCTGCGCCACCAGCGGCCCGTCCGGTGCGTCGGCGGTGAACTGCGCGTCGCTGACGACGGCGATCCGCAGCCCGCCGGTGCCGAGCGTGCCGTCGGTGACGAGCGCCGGGTCGGGCACGGCCGGGTCGGCGGGCACCGGCGTCGACGGCGCGACCTCGAAGGTCAGGTCGTCGAACACGAGGTGGCCCTCGTACTGCTGATCGGGCACGTTCTCCACGGCGTAGAAGCGCGTGAGGCGCTGGCCGTCGGGCAGGCCCGCGGGCACGTTCGCCGTGACGTAGCGCCAGCCGGTCCAGTCGACGCTCAGCGACAGGTCCACGATGGACGCGACATTGGCCGCGTCGTGCAGCTCCGCCCGCAGCCACGCGCCCTTGCCGTCGCCGTCGACCCACAGGCCGATCTTCTGCGTGCCGGACGGCACGGCCAGGGGCGTCGCCGCGTTCACGTACGCCGCGCGCGTGGCCGTGGTTCCGGTGAGGCGGTAGTCGAGCGCCAGGCCCTGCCCGCCGTCGTGGCCTTCGGCCGGCGCCAGCGCCGCCCCGACCACGGCCGGGTACACCGCCGCGCTCCAGCCGGCGGGACCGTCCAAAGGAGACGCCACGTGCGGCTCGGTGCCGACGGACGCGGCCAGGTGCTCGGTGAGCCCGCCCGCGTGCACGGTGATCGCGGTGGCGCCCGAGGCCGCCTTGGCGGTGACCCGGAACCCGTCGCCCGACGGCTGCACGTCGACCACGGCCGGGTCGTAGTCGAGTTTGACGTCACGCGGTTCGACCCACGTGCCGTAACCGTCGGCGTCGTAGCCGTAGACCTGAAACGTGCTCTGCGCGCCGGCACCCGAGAGCGCGACCTGTACAGTGCTCGTGCCTAGGCGAACCGGCTTGCCCAGCACCGAAATGGTGGTCGCGCCCGAAGCCTTGCCGTCGCGCGCGGTCACCGAAACGCTTCGCGCTCGCCGGCGTTCCGGTGGCCGGCGTGAGCGGTGAGCACATTGTCGGTCACCGTGGCGCGCGCCGGATCCGACGTCGTCCACCGCGGGTGCGCCGCGACGGCCGCACCCGTCTCGTCGTGGCCGTCGGCGACGAGCACGCGCGACAGTCCGGAAAGGACTCGTGTGGCGTTCTTCGTGTTCTGCGCCGGAGCCGGCGCGAAGCCGGTGAGCTTCCCGCTGCCCGGCGCGGTTGTGATGCCGATCCCGTTGGGCACCAGGCGTTCCCCGCCGTCGCTCGGAGCGTTGCGCACGCTCGGCGCGGCCTCGCCCTCACCGCGCGCGAGCAGCGTGGACGAGCCGCCGCCGTCGAGGTTGATCGCGTCGTCCGCGCCGAGCGCCATGAGCCGGCGGGCCAGTTCGAGCTCGGTCATGCCGCGGCTGTCGGCCTGCCGCCCGTCGACGGTGATGAACCACATCTTCGTGCCGTCGGCCGAAAAGCCGACGCCGGTGCGCGGCGCGAGCGTGGTGTCGTCCACCTGCTGCAGCTGCCCGTCCTTGAGCAGCGCCTCGTTGCCGCCCACGGCGACGGCGATCTTGCCGGCGTCGGAACGCGGCGCGTACGAGACGCCGACCTGGTCACCGACCTTCAGCGCCGCAAGCGCGTCCGCCCCGGCCTCGCGGCCGAGCAGCAGCGTGCTGCCCGCGGGGATCGGGCCGTCGGCGGGCTGGGTGCGCACCTGCGTCACCTTGCCGTCGCGCACCTCGACCTCGGCGACGCGTTGTGCGCCCGCGACGGACGTCGCGCGCGCCGAAGCGCCCCATAGCGGCGTGTAGACGCCGAGCGCGTCCTTGCCCAGCACGGGGCTGTTGAAGTTCGTGGCCGGCACAGTGTGCCCCCCGGCAAGGTCACCGACGCTTCGAGGAAGATGTCGGTGAGCTTCGCGCGGCCGTCGTCGGTGATTGCGGCGGTGGTGTTGTGCCCGGCGACCGGCGCGTTCTGCAGCTGCCCGTCGGAGATGCCGACACCTTCGGGCGCGCCGGTCGCGTTGATATCGAAGAAGTCGCCGTTCACGCCGGCGACCGCGCCGGTGCGCGCCAGCTGCTGCGAGAGCGGTGTGCGCGCGGAAACCGTGCCGGGGTTCAGGTACGTCGGCTTCAGGACCTTGCTCGTGAGGTCGACGGTGAGCGTGTCGCCGCGGATCCAGCCGGCCGGGTCGAAGCGGTCGAACTGCGTGAGCTGCAGCCCGGGCGCGACGGACGTGGTGGCGCTGCCGGCCTCGATCCCGTCGTCGGGAGTGACACCGGCCGTGACGGGTGCTTCGCGCGCCGACGAGGCCACCCGGGCGCCTTCGACCGGCGGCGGGCCGAGCGGCGCGGCCAGTGGATCGGCGTGCGCCGGCACCGTGACGACGGTGGTGAACAGCGCGCCGAGCGCCGGGAAAAGGGCGCGGCGCAGCACGGAGCGGGACTTCTTCACCAGGTACCCCAGTATCGAGTGAGTGATCTCGGCCCAGCAAAGTCGACCGGCGCGGCCGACGGAAGGCTTCCCGGTGAACGCCGCCTGAATGGCTCAGAACGGGCCGAAGCGGTCAGGGCGTCAGCGGTGCCTTGAGGAACGCGTGCGCCAGGTCCTCGTCGCCCGTCACGTGCGGCGTGACCTGGCCGCGCTTCCAGAGCAGCGTCAGCAGCTCCTGCGCGGTGGCTTCGACGACGGCGGCGGGCTCGGCTTCGCCCAGCGCGGGCAGCGCCCCGGGGACGAGCGTCCACGTGTGCCCGGTGTCCGTGGCGCGCAGCGTGAGCGGAGCGGCGAGCGGCGGCGGTTCGTGCCAGCGCGTGATCCGCGGCAGCATCGCGCCCAGCACCTCGTCGACGCCGTCGGCGGAGACGAGCGGGTCGAGGGCCGGCGTGGACCCGGCGCAGCGGTGAGCGTCGACCAGGTGCACCGCGGTTTCGTGGACCTGGCGGCGGAACCAGAACGCTTTCGTCTTCGCGGTGCCGCAGAAGTGCCAGCACCGGTCGCCGGGATCGGCGTCTTCGAGCGCCGCCAGCAGCACGGCCGCGCTCTCGGCGTACCAGCCGGCGAGGTCGCCGTCCGCCGGAGTCGAGAACTCCTGCTTCTGCGGCTCGCCGGTACGCACGACCGTCGCGGACCAGCGGTGCACGTTACCCAGGTGCGTCACAAGGTCGGGCCACGTCCAGCCGGCGCAGTCCGGCACGGCCACGCCCGCGTCGGCCGAGCGCGCCACGTCGGTGAAGGACGTCGTGAGCGCGCGCAGGTGCGGGAGGTAGTCACGGGCGGGCAGCGGCAACGTGGTCATGGCACCTCGAAACAGTTGGCGGACAAGGGAAAGCCGGGGCGGCGCGCTCGGCACCGCCCCGGCTTCGGGCCCGGCTCACAGGTCCGGGAACCACAGCTTCAGCTCACGCTCGGCCGACTCCGGGGAGTCCGAGCCGTGTACCAGGTTGAACTGGGTCTCGAGGCCGTAGTCGCCGCGCAGGGTGCCCGGCGTGGCCTTCTCGACCGGGTCGGTGCCGCCGGCCAGCTGGCGGAACGCGGCGATGGCGCGCGGCCCCTCCACGGCGATCGCGACGACCTGGCCCGACGTGATGAACTCCAGCAGGTCGCCGAAGAACGGGCGCTCCTTGTGCTCGGCGTAGTGCTCCTCGGCCAGTGAGCGCTCCACGGTGCGCAGCTCGAGGGCGGCCAGCTTCAGGCCCTTGCGCTCGATGCGCGAGATGACCTCGCCGACGAGGCCGCGCGCGACGCCATCGGGCTTGACGAGGACCAGCGTGCGTTCAGTCACGACGGTGTTTCTCCTTGTGCGGATTCGTGTTACCGGGCGCGAGCCTAGCCGACGCTCGCGTGACGTCGGTCTCGGCGTGCTCGGGCGCAGCGTCTTCGACCACAGCGAGGCGCCGGTGGCGTCGCGCAGGTCGCCGCTGCCGCCTTCGGCGTTCAGCTCGCCGAAGTACTGGAACGCTTGCGGCGGCGAGAAGGTCCGCGTCGCCGGCGCGTGGACGAACACGGCCTCCGGGCCGAACGTCGGTCTCGCCGGCTCGTGCCGAGCGCACCGGCGGTCAGCCCCACGATGTTGCGCACACGGCGGCCCGATCTCCCGCAGCACCTGCGCCGGCTCCGTGTCACGACCGACCGGGTGGTTGCCGGCGACGGCCGCTATGTCCTTGCCGTCGGCCACGACGAGGGCGATCGACATGTCGGCCCTGCCTTCCCCGTCGCGGCGCGGCCGGCGAGCCTGTTTGTCACGAAGGCGGGTGTGGTCTGGTCCGCGGTGTTCGCGTCGCGGTAGGCAGGCATCCCGAACACAATCTCGACGCGGCTGCCGCAGCGGAAGCTGCGGGACAACCAGCCGTCGACCATCCGGCGGCTGTCGATGTGTGCCACTCGTAGAACGCCCGATACGCGCCAGGGCGAGCATGTCGGGCCGCTTCCCGGTCTTCTCCCTGCGGTGGTCGAGGACCTCGCAACCAGTTGTTGAGAACTTCGTGGTCCTACGACGTCGCTCTCCCGCGCTCGGCGTTGCGCAGCCCTATGCGCGACAGCTGTGTCGCACACGCGAGGAGACGCACCGAGGGTAGGCGATTATTGTGCCGATCTCGGGTTCTTGCGCTGGTTGGCATTGAAGCGCGCCTTCTTCTGGCGATTCCCGCACGTGTTCATGTCGCACCATCTGCGGGTGCGGCTTTGGCTGGTGTCGAAGAAGGCGGCTTGGCAGGTCGGCGATGCGCACAAGGCCAGTTTTCCGTCTCGTTCGCCGGCGAGGATGCTGATCGCGTCGGCGGCGATGACGCTCAGGGCGTCTTCCACGGAGGAAGCCGAGCTGAGGCGCCATTGCCGGTTGCCCTCGGGCGTCAGGATGGCCGCGGCCCGACCCTGGGTGCTGCAGTCGTTGATGACCTGGACAGCAGACGCGGGGAGAGGGTCTTGGCGCGCGGCCGCTGTCGCGGCGGTGTGAATTGCTTCCCGCAGCTCCCGGGCGCGTTCGAGCCGGGCGGTGGTGCAGGACTCCACGGCGAGGCCGCTCACCGCCAGCCAGTCGACCAGCCGGTTCGGCGTGGGGATGCGCTCCACAGCGTCGCCATGACGTTCCGACAGGGTCCCCGTGAAGCTGGTCGCCAGCACCTTACCGAGACGGAAGTCAGGGAATCGAGCACTCATGGAACCACCTTAGCTGGTTGCCGCCGACATCGTGACGTGCTAGAACCGTCTTAGCCGGTTCCAGCTGGCCTCACGCCGGTTCCGCCGATGACCAGGAGGTCTCATGTCCACACACTGGTGCGTCACCGAAATTGCGGCCGGCATCGAGCGTGGCGTTGTCACCACGTCGGCTCACCCCGGAGGGGGCATCTCATGAACCGGCAAACCGGCGACGTGCAAGCATTCGAAGCCCACGCGTCTGACGCCGACCTCGACGATCTGCACGCACGATTGGCCGCGGCGCGGCTGCCGGAAGCCGAGACGGTCCATCGCGCCGCGCCCGGCCCTCGCCGATGGGAACAGGGGGTTCCTCTCGCCGACCTCGTCGACGTCGTGAACTACTGGCGCACCGGGTACAACTGGCGGTCGTTCGAAGAGCGCCTCAACCAGATCGGCCAGTTCCGCACGACCATTGACGAGCTGGGAATCCACTTCCTCCACCGCCGATCCACGCGCGCTGATGCCACTCCTCTGCTCTTGACGCACGGCTGGCCAGGCAGCATTGCCGAGTTCATCGATGTAGTGGACGAGCTGGCAGATCCGAAAACCGCCGACGCGCCGGCGTTCCACGTTGTGGCTCCGTCGTTACCAGGCTTTGGTTACAGCGACAAGCCGGCCACCACCGGATGGGGAACCGAAAAGATCGCGGCCGCCTGGGTGGAACTGATGGGCAGGCTCGGCTACGACGAGTTCGCAGCCCACGGCGGCGACTGGGGAGGCAATATCACCACGGTTCTCGGCGGCAGGTTCCCGGCGCACGTTCTCGGGATCCACACGACGTTCGCGGAGGCACCGCCCGGGTTGACAACGGACGGGCTGACGGCGGTCGAGCGCGAGTGGACCGAAGAAACCCACGATTTCTGGCTCCACCGCGCGGCGTACGCGAAGCAGCAGGCGACCCGGCCGCAGACCATCGGCTACTCGCTCGTCGACTCACCGGTCGGGCTCCTCGCCTGGATCCTTGACAAGTTCGCCGAGTGGACGGATACCGAAGACAGCCCGTTCGAGACGATTTCCCGAGACCGCATTCTCGACGACGTCACCCTGTACTGGCTGACGCGGACCGGCGCATCGGCAGCCCGCATTTACTACGAAAGCCACAACTCGCTGGACCCCGAACTTCGGGTGGACGTGCCGTCGGCAATCACCATGTATCCCCGCGACATCGAGAAGTGTCCGCGCCCCTGGGCGCAGGAGCGGTACCGGCAGATCGTCCGGTGGAGGTCGCCTGAATCCGGTGGGCATTTCCCGTCACTGGAGGTTCCGGGGTATTTTGTCCAGGATCTGCAAGAAGGCCTCGCGGCCGTGCTGGCCACTCATCGGTGAACGCCACCGGGGCTGAGTGCGACGATGCGCAGTGGCCTTCCGGTAATCGTCCTCAGCGCTGCTGTTGCTGCTGGCTGGGCAGCGTCCCGGCTGCCATCCGGCGGGCGACGTCGCGGCGCAGGTGCAGGAACCAGAGGAACGCGGCGAGGAAGATCGCGCCCAGAATCGCGATGGCGGGCAGCACGAAGGCCAGCGCGATGAGCGCGACCTGCAGCACGAGCACCACCGGCACCGCCCACGGGTGCTTCAGCAGGCCGCACAGCACGAGCAGCGCCACGGCGATCCCGATGACCGTCCAGCCCGTGGCGGTGGTGATACCGCCGCCGAGCTTGTTGACCACCGGCAGCGCGAGCGCGACGGTGATGGCCTCCATGATCAGCGTGCCCGAGAGCACGCCGCGGAAGCCCTTCATCGGGTCCTTGGGCGGCGGCGTGACCGCCGGGGTCTCGCTCATGCCGGTTCCTTCCCGAACAGGGTGCGGGCGTCGCCCGCGGTGACCACCGAGCCTGTGACCAGCACACCGCCGCCGGCGAGTGGTTCCTCCGGGTCGTCGGACTGCTCCACGAGGCCGATGGCCGTTTCGATCGCCGTCTCCAGGTCGGGCTCGCTCAGCACGCGCTCCTCGCCGAAGATCGACGCGGCGAGCTGCGTGAGCTCGTCCAGCGGCATCGATCGCGGGGCCGAATTGCGGGTGACGACGACGTCGGTGACCACGGGTTCGAGCGCTTCGAGGATACCGGCGGCGTCCTTGTCCCCCATCACCGCGACGACCGCGACCAGCCGGCGGAACGCGAATTCGTCGGTGACCGCCTTCGCCAGCGCCTGCGCGCCCATCGGGTTGTGCGCGGCGTCGACCAGCACCGCCGGCGCCGCGCGCACGCGCTCGAGCCGGCCCGGGTTCTCGACCTCCGCGAACGCCTCGCGAACGGCCTCCAGCACAAGCTGCTTGTCCTTGCCCGCCCCGAAGAACGCCTCGACGGCCGCGAGCGCGAGCGCCGCGTTGGCCGCCTGGTGGGCGCCGTGCAGGGGCAGGAAGATCTCGTCGTACACCCCGCCCAGACCCTGCAGCTTCAGCAGCTGCCCGCCGACGGCGACCTCGCGCTCGAGCACGCCGAACTCGCTGCCGGCCCGCGCCACGGCGGCATCGACCTCGACCGCGCGCTTGAGCAGCACGTTCAGCACTTCCTGGTCCTGCTCGGCGATGACCGCGACGGACCCGGGTTTGATGATCCCGGCCTTCTCGCGCGCCGCGTCGACGGCCGTCGGGCCGAGGTACTCGGCGTGGTCGAGGCCGATGGGGGTGATCACGGCGACGTCGGCATCGGCGACGTTCGTGGCGTCCCACGCACCGCCCATGCCCGCCTCGAGCACCGCGGCTTCCACGGGCGCGTCGGAGAACGCGGCGAACGCCATGCCGGTGAGCACCTCGAACTTGCTCATGGACACGCCGTCTTCACTGGCGCCGTCGACCATCGACACGTATGGGGCGACGTCCTGGAACAGCTCGACGTACCGCGCGGCCGAGATGGGCTGCCCGTCGAGCGCGATCCGCTCCGTGACGAGCTGCAGGTGGGGGCTCGTGTACCGGCCGACGCGCAGGCCCATGCGGGTGAGCAGCGCGTCGATCATGCGGCTGACCGACCCCTTGCCGTTGGTCCCGGCGACGTGCAGCACGGGGTAACCGCGGTTCGGCTCGCCCAGCAGCGTGACCAGCGCCTGGATCCGCGCCAGGCTGGGCTCGAGCTTCGTCTCCGGCCACCGCTGGTTCAGCTCCGCCTCGACGGCGAGCAGCTCCCGGCGGGCCTGCGGGCCGTTCGGATCCTGGAGTTCCGCCTCGACCCCCTGGTCGTCGAGTTCGTGCAGCTCCTGGTCTTCCTGCGCGATCAGGTCCGGTACCGGCCCGGTCGCCAGGTTGTCACCCAGCTGCCCGATCCCGCCGATGCCACCACGCGCGCCTCCGCCGACCGTGTACGCGGCGTCCGGCGCGTCCAGGTCGGGGTCGACGTCGTCGCCCTCGTCATGGGCGCGCGCCCCCAGCTCGTCCACGCCCGCGAAACTGTCCGGGTCCGCGAGATCCGGCCGCCCCCGGCGGTCCTCCTCGCTGTCGGACGGCACTTCCCAGCCGTCCCCCTCACCACGCGGCACGCACTCGCTCCCTCGACAACGGGCTTCAGCTGACCCAGACGAGTCTACGTGCGGGCGCCGACGACGTGTCGGCCCGCCTCGGTCGTCGTGACCTGCGGGTTTCAGCGCTGGGTCTCAGGCGCGAACGGGATGGCCGGCTTCGCAGAACACGCACGTGCGGCCGGCTAGCGCCGCCGCCCGCGCGACCCGGAGACGGCGGCCCGGCATCGGGTTCACGAGAGCTGCCGCTTCGTTCATCGGGAGGAGCCGTGCGGACCGGATCTCCGGGTCGGTGAGGAGCAGCCCGTCCACCTCCCGCTGGGTGAGCAGGCCGCCGTCGAAGACGAACGCCAGGGCCTCCGGCATCGGACCGCGCGCGGGGACGTCGTCGACCACGAGCAGCGGCCCCGGCAGCCGGTCGAGCCCGAGTTCCTCGGCCCGGTCACGGCGCGCGGCCCGCCACGGCGTGGGCCGGCCTCGCAGGCGCCCGGGATCTCCCCCGTGTCCTGGTATGTCGGCTCGACCACCAGGACCCGGTCGGCTTCGTCGTGGATCACCGTGCCGGCCGCGACGCGTTTCCGGTCGAGTGAGCGCGCGTACTCGTCGAACGGGAGCAGCTCCACGAGTGCGAGCGTACTGACGTCGTCGTGACCTGCGGGTTCGGCGCCGAACGGGAGTCTGTTGGCAGGGTCGGGACGTGGCCTTCAACCACAACCACCGCTACCACCCCGGCTGCTCGGTCTGGTCCCGCCCGGCGCGGTGTGCGCGCTGGACGTCGGGTGCGGGCAGGGGCGGTTCGCGCGCAAGCTGGCGGCCCGGGGGCTCGATGTGGACGCCGTGGACGTCGACGGCGACATGGTGCGCGTGACCGACGCGCTGGGGTCGCCCGGGCCCGGGAAGGTCACCGCCCGGCACCGGGACATCGCGGAGGCCGCTCTCGAGGAGAACGTCTACGGCTTCATCTCCTGCCTCGCTTCCCTGCACCACGTGCCGTTCGAGACGGTCGGGAAACTGCGCGACGCGCTGACCCCCGGCGGAGTGCTCGCGGTCCTCGGCCTGGCGCGGCCGAGTAGGCCGGCCGATTTCACCGTGGACTTGGCTTCGGTGCCGGTGAACCTCGTGGCGCGGGGTGTCGTGGCGGCGGGCGAGTGGCTCAACGGCGGAACGGATCCGCTGCCGGAAGCGCCGCTGAAGATCGAGTTCCCGAAGATGGGCGAGCGGCGGAGCTGCTGCCCGGCAGCACGATCAACGTTCTGCCCTTCTGGCGGTACCTCTTGACCTACCGGAAGCCCTTGCCGCGCCCCGATCACACCACTGGCGGGTGAATCCGCGAGCCGTCCACCCGGTTGGCGGCAGGCAACCTGGTGCACGACTGGCTAGACCGTGAGAAGAGTCCGTGAATTCGGTTGGGGAAACGGGGTCTTCGATGCGCAAGCTGTTCGCCGCACTCGCGGTGGTCGTCCTGGCACTGGCAACAGCGAGCACGGCGAACGCGGCGCCGCGGCAGGACTACCGCCACTACGTCGCGCTCGGGGACTCCTACACCGCAGGGCCGTTGATCCCCGCGCAGCGGCTCGACCCGCTGGGCTGCGCGCGCTCGACGGCGAACTACCCGTCGATCCTGGCCGCCGCCCTGCACGTCGGCAGCTTCACGGACATCAGCTGCTCCGGCGCCGGCACGTCGAACATGACGCAGACGCAGAGCGTGCCGCTGGGCGTGAACCCGCCGCAGTTCTCCGCGTTGCGCCTCGACACGGACCTCGTGACGCTCGGCATCGGCGGCAACGACTCCAGCGTGTTCGGCACGATCGTCGGCACGTGCCCGGCTCTGCGCGGCCAGGACCCGAGCGGCAACCCGTGCCAGCGCCACTTCACAACGGACGGCGTCGACTCCATCAAGGCCGCGCTGGCGACCACGCAGCAGAGCGTCGAAACCGTGCTGGCCGGCATCCACGCCCGCTCGCCGCAGGCGAAGGTGCTCGCGATCGGCTACCCGCGCATCGCGCCCGCGTCCGGCTACTGCCCCGACGTGCTCCCCTTGGCCGACGGTGACTACACCTGGCTCACCAGCGTCGAAGAAGCCCTCAACGCGGCCATCGAAAACGCCGTCGAAGCCGACGGTCACGCGTCCTATGTGGACACGTTCACGCCGTCGGCCGGCCACGACGCCTGCGCCCCCGGCGGCTCGGCCTGGATCAACGGCAAGGACACCAAGCTGCTCGCGGCCGCCGCGTACCACCCGTTGCCCGCAGGCATGGCCGGTCTGGCCGGGATCGTCTACCGGCAGCTCGAAAACTGACCGCGAACGAGCGGGGGCGGCGTGACGATCCGCCGCCCCCGTCGCTCGTGGACGCCCCTCTCCCGGCACGGCAGAGTCTCGCAGCCGCACCACTCGAGTGTCAACTCAGATAATTGACTTACGAAACTCGATAACTGAGATGAAAATCAGCAGCCAGGACCGGGCCGGCCCCCACCCCCAGTCGAGTGCCGGCCCGGCCCGCCTCAGGCGGCGACGCGCAGCTCGGCCAGCACCTCACGCAGCACAGCGGTGAAGGCGACGGGACCTTCCTGTTGCGGCATGTGCCCGCAACCGCGATGACGTGCACGCGAGCGCCGGGCGTCACTGCCGCGCAGGTGCGCGGTACCTCGAGCGGCACCTGGGCGTCGAGCTCACCGTGCCCGTAGGCGATCGGCGCCGCCAGCTCGGGCAGCCGCGGGCGCGGATCCCAGCGCACCGACTCCGCCATCAGCGCGTCGATCCAGGCGCTCGCGTCGATGATCCGCCGCGCGGTCCAGTCGGCGACCGCGGCACTGGACCGGGCGCGTACCAGGTGGGGACGCAGCCCGCGATCACGCCGGGCCGGTCGGTGGCCGGCGCCGCGCGGATCTCCTCGTGCTCGTCCCGCATGGTCACCGACGGCCAGTAGCCCGGGCCGTCCACCGCGACGACCCCGCCGACGAGCTCGGGCCGCGCGAGCCCGAGCTCGGTGGCGAACACCGCCCCGATCGACGAGCCGGCCACGACCGGCCGGTCCAGCTCCAGCGACGTGAGCACCTCGGCGAGATCGGCCGCGTCGCCGGCGATCGTGTTGCCCGGCGCGGGGCGGTCCGAGCGGCCGCACCCGCGCCAGTCGAGCGTGACCACGCGGTGGTCGCGCACCAGGTCCGGTAGCTGGGTCTGCCAGACTCGCCCGCTCGAACCCCAGCCGTGCACCGGCAGGACAGCCGGGCCCTCCCCTTCGTCCTCGTAGTAGAGGCGGGTGTTGCGCACTTCGGCGAATGCCATCGAATCTCCTCCGTCTGGGCTTTCGTCGGGCCAACCGCGATCGCGAGAACCGGCCAATGAGCAGCGCGCTCGTCGACTCATCACGATCGCCGATGAAAGGGGGGCGGGTATGGAGCTGCGCCAGCTGAGGTACTTCGTAGTGGTGGCCGAGGAGCTGCACTTCGGGCGCGCGGCCGAGCGGCTCCACATCGTGCAGCCGGCCGTGAGCCAGCAGGTGCGGCGGCTGGAGCGGGAGCTGGGGACCGCGCTGTTCGAGCGGACGACCCGGAGCGTGGCGCTGAGGGAGGCGGGCGAGCGGTTCCTGCCGCACGCCCGGGCGGTGCTCGCGGCCGCCGAACGCAATGGCCGACGCCGTGACCGGGTTCCGCGCCGAGCGCGCGCACCTGGTCCGCCTCGGGACGAGCGACGGGGTCGGCGACCGGCTGGACGGATTCCTCGCGGCGTTCACGCGGCTCGCCCCGGACGCCCCGCTCGAACTCACGCACGCCCCCACCGCCACGCGGCTGCGGCCGGTCCGCGACGGGGAACTCGACGCCACCTTCGTCCGCGGCGACTGGCCGTCCGGCGGGCTCGATCTCACTCCGTTGTGGACGGACGAGGTGGTCGTGGCGCTGCCCGCCACCCATCTGCTGGCCGAGCGCGACGTGGTCGACTTCGCCGACCTGGCCGCGCTGCCGGTGCGGCTGAGCTCACCGGAGCGCAACCGCACGCTGCACGACCTCGTGCCGGCCTGCTGCCGCGCCGCGGGCTTCGAACCGGTGCTGGGCAAGGAGTTCACGAACGCACAGCACACCCTCGGCACACTCGGCCTTGGCCGTCCACACTGGACGGTGTTCTACCGCGCGCACGCGAACCTGCTGCCCGTGTCCGGCGTCGGCTTCCGCCCGCTGCACAACCCGGCCCCGGTGATGCCCACACGACTCGCGACGGCGGCCGACCGCCGGCTGCGGCCGGAGGTCCTGGCGTTGATCGAAGCCGGTCGAACGCCGGCCTGACCACCGCCTCACGATCGGTCGCCGGGCGCGAGCGGCGTCACGACCGGGCGGCGGAAGTGGCTGAAGATGACCGATGTCCGGACGTCCACGATCTCCTTGCGCTGGGTGAGCCGGTCGAGGACGAAACCACTCAGGTGATCGTTGTCGGCGACCGCGATGTGCAACAGGAAGTCGTCGCTGCCGGACATGAGGAAGATGGAAAGCACTTCGGGCAGGCTCGCCGCGAAGGTCCGGAAGGACTCGATCACGGCTCGGTCCGGCGGGCGCAGCCGCACCGCGACCATCGCCTGCACCGGCCGGCCGATCTTCTTCAGGTCGATGTCGGCGTGGTGGCCGCGACGATCCCCCGCCGAGTCAGTTCCCGCACCCGCTCGAGACAGGTGGACTGCGCGATGTGCAGGCGTCGCGCGAGCTCCTTGTTGGTCAGCTTGGCCTCTTCCTGAAGCAGAGTCACCAGTGCCGAATCAAGTTCGTCCATCGCGACCTCTTCCCCCGCTACGTTGAGCACTATTCGACATTTAGCTTTAGTCGGCCGAATTTAGCTCGACACTGGCCGCGTTCGTTCCGTCGATATCTACGGTGAACCGAACCTTCGACCGTGCTTGTGGAAATCTCTGGAGAGCCTTCTTGTCCGTTGCCAACCCGACCGAGCCCGGCCCGACAACCTCGGAAAGCAGTCCCGAGCGGCGTGGTCGCGGTCTTTCGGTGGCAGCCGTCCTGGCCGCCGCGCTGATCTGGAGCAGCTCGTTCGCCGTCACGAAGGTGACGCTCGCCGAGATCCCGCCGATGACGGTCGGCGCCCTGCGTTTCGTCGTCGCCGCGGTGCTGCTGGGCCTGACCGTGCACAGCCGGCGCGAGAAACGACTGCCTGCACCGCGCCAACGGCTGTTCATCGGCTGCGCGGGCCTTCTCGGGATCACGGCGTACTTCGCGCTGGAGAACGTCGGGGTCGGCTGGGCCACCGCTTCCGACGCGACCTTGATCGTGGCGTTCTACCCGATCTCACGCTGGTGCTGGAAATTCCCTTCCGCCGCAGCAGGTTCTCCGGCCTCCGGTTGGCTGGGATGCTACTGGCCGCGGGCGGGGTGTGGCTCGTCGTGCACGGGCAGACCGGCACCGGCGGCGCGCACCACCTGCAGGGCGATCTGGTCCTCATCGCGGGTGGCGTCGTCTGGGCGCTGTACAACCTCGTCGCCGGGCGGGACGGCTCGGACGCCTCGCCCGTGGTGATCACCTACTACCAGACGCCGGCGGGCGCGGGCGGTTTCGTGCTGCTCTCGCTGTTCGAAGCCGATCGGTGGAGCGTGCCGTCCGCAGGAAACCTGGTGCGGATCGGCTTCCTCGCGGCGCTGTGCTCGGTGGCGGCGTTCCTGTTGTACAACTTCGGCCTTCGCCGACTCGAACCGAGCGTCGCGGTCACCCTGCTCACCATCGTCCCGGTCGCCGGGCTCGGCTGGGCAGTGCTGCTGGCGGGCGAGCACCTCGACCTCCTCGAGGTGCTCGGCGCAGCAGTCGTCATCGTCGGCGTGACGCTGGGCAGCTGCCGACGATCGAAGGCCCACGCTGCGAAGGGCGACTGAGGCCGGGCCAAGCGTCGTCGCCGGCTCCCGGGAGCGACCCACTGCCTCGGCGCGCCCGGCGGAGCCACTCGAAGGGACTGCCACCGACGAAAGGTCCCCTGTGGCCGGCAAGACCACAGGGGACCTTCGCGGTGAGCCGTCAGGAAGCCGGCAGGGCGGCCAGTCGCGCCTCGATCCGCTCGAGGTCGGCCGCGGCGGTCGCGCGGCGGGTCTTGATCTTCTCGATGACCTGCTCGGGCGCCTTGGCGATGAAGGATTCGTTGGCCAGCTTGGCTTCGGTCTGCGAGAGCTCCTTCTGGGCCACGCCCAGGTCCTTCTGCAGCCGCTTGCGCTCAGCCGCGACGTCGACCGTGCCCGACAGGTCGAGCTCGACCGTCACGACGCCGCCCGTCAGTGCGACCTCCAGCGACGCGCTTGCCGCGAACTCCGGCGTCACGTCGGTGAGGCGGACGAGCGAGCGGATCGCGTCCTCGTGGCCGGCCACCGTCTCGAAGCCCGCGCCGGCGAGCCGCGTGGCGACCTTCTGGCCCGGCTTGAGCCCCTGGTCGGCCCTGAAGCGGCGGATCTCGGTGACGAGCTTCTGCACGTCGGCGATCCGCGCGTCGGCCACCGCGTCGGCATACCCGGCCGGCGCGGTGGGCCACGCGGCGATCACGAGCGATTCGCCGCCGGTCAGCGCGGTCCACAGCTTCTCGGTGATGAACGGGATGAACGGGTGCAGCAGCCGCAGCACCGCGTCGAGCACGTGGCCCAGCACCTTCCTCGTCGACGCGACCCCCGCCTCGTCGCCCTGGTACAGCTGGACCTTCGCGAGCTCCAGGTACCAGTCGCACAGCTCGTTCCAGGTGAACTGGTAGAGCGCGCCCGCGACCTTGGCGAACTGGAAGTCCTCGAAGAGGCCGTCCACTTCGGACACCAGCGCGGAGAGCCTGCCCAGGATCCAGCGGTCGGCCTCGGTCAGCTCACCGGCGGCCGGCAGCTCACCGGAGGCGTCGGCGCCGTTCATCATCGCGAACTTGCTGGCGTTCCACAGCTTCGTGCAGAAGTTGCGCGAGCCCGCGGCCCATTCGTCGGCCAGCGCCATGTCCGCGCCCGGGTTCGCGCCGCGGGCGAGGGTGAAGCGGGTGGCGTCGGCGCCGTAGGCGTCCATCCACTCGAGCGGGTCAAGCACGTTGCCGCGCGACTTCGACATCTTCTTGCCGTTCGCGTCGCGGATCAGGCCGTGCAGGTAGACGTGGTCGAACGGCTGCTTGCCGGCCATTTCCTCGACGCCGAACATCATCATCCGCACGACCCAGAAGAACAGGATGTCGTAGCCGGTGGACAGCACGCTGGTCGGGTAGAACTTCGCCAGGTCGGCCGTGTCGTCCGGCCAGCCCATCGTCGACATCGGCCACAGGCCCGAGGAGAACCACGTGTCGAGCACGTCGGGGTCCTGCGTCCAGCCCTCGCCCGACGGCGGCTGCTCGTCGGGGCCGACGCAGACGACCTCGCCGCCGGGGCCGTACCAGACCGGGATCCGGTGGCCCCACCACAGCTGGCGCGAGATCGTCCAGTCGTGCATGTTGTCGACCCAGTCGAAGTAGCGCTTCTCGAGCTCGGCCGGGTGGATCTTCGTGCGGCCGTCGCGCACCGCGTCGCCCGCGGCCTTGGCCAGCTCCTCGACCTTCACCCACCACTGCAGCGACAGCCGTGGCTCGACCACGGTGTCGCAGCGCGAGCAGTGGCCGACGGCGTGCACGTACGGGCGCTTCTCGGCCACGATCCGGCCCTGCTCGCGCAACGCCGCGACGATCGCCGGGCGGGCTTCGAACCGGTCGAGCCCCTCGAACGGGCCGTGCGCGGTGATCTCGGCGCGCTCGTTCATGATCGTCATCATCGGCAGGTCGTGGCGGCGGCCGATCTCGAAGTCGTTCGGGTCGTGCGCCGGAGTCACCTTCACCGCACCGGTGCCGAACTCGGGGTCGACGTGCTTGTCGGCGACGATCGGGATCTTGCGGCCGGTGAGCGGCAGCTCGACCTCGGTGCCGACGAGGTGCGCGTAGCGCTCGTCGTCCGGGTGCACGGCCACGCCGGTGTCACCCAGCATCGTCTCGGCGCGGGTCGTGGCCACGACGATGGAGTTGTCACCCTCGCCGTAGCGGATCGACACGAGTTCGCCGTCGTCGTCGCTGTGGTCGACCTCGATGTCGGACAGCGCCGTCTGGCAGCGCGGGCACCAGTTGATGATGCGCTCGGCGCGGTAGATCAGGCCCGCGTCGTAGAAGTTCTTGAACACCGTGTGGACGGCCTTGGACAAGTTCTCGTCCATGGTGAAGCGCTCGCGCGTCCAGTCGACGCTGTCGCCGAGGCGCTTCATCTGGCCGAGGATCTTGCCGCCGTACTCGGCCTTCCACTCCCAGACGCGCTCCACGAACTTCTCGCGGCCCAGATCGTGGCGCGAGAGACCTTCGCCGGCGAGCTGGCGCTCGACGACGTTCTGGGTCGCGATGCCCGCGTGGTCCATGCCCGGTAGCCACAGCACCTCGTAACCCTGCATCCGGCGCCGGCGGCTCATGGCGTCCATCAGGGTGTGGTTGAGGGCATGGCCCATGTGCAGGCTGCCGGTGACGTTCGGCGGCGGCAGTACGATCGAGAACGGCGGCTTGTCCGACGCGGCGTCGGCCGTGAAGTACCCGGCCGCTACCCAGCGGTCGTACAGGGGTGCTTCTTCGCCGGCCGGGTCCCAGGCACCCGGAAGGTCGGTTTTCTGCTGCGGAGCGTTCTCGGTCACAATGGGCAAGTCTACGAACCC
The DNA here is from genome assembly GCF_016889705.1 of Amycolatopsis sp. FDAARGOS 1241. Taxonomy (NCBI): domain Bacteria; kingdom Bacillati; phylum Actinomycetota; class Actinomycetes; order Pseudonocardiales; family Pseudonocardiaceae; genus Amycolatopsis; species Amycolatopsis sp. FDAARGOS 1241. The sequence continues at coordinate 2,195,366 of NZ_CP069526.1, read as the reverse complement.
GCCGCGGCGGGAATCATCAGGGGGAAAGGCGGTGCACGGATGACGCGGCCGGAAGATCCGGACGACCGGATCGAGACGCACCCGGACCTCATCGACCCGGACTGGCAGAAGCACGCCGAACTCGACGCCTGGCTGGGCGCGAAGAAGGAGCTGAAGAAGCGCCGGCGGCGTGAACGCCGGGTGTCGACCGGCTCCGGCTACGGCGCGGCCGGCCCCAGCCGCTGGCCGGGCGTCCTCGCGCTCACCGGTCTCGTCCTGCTCCTGGCCGCAGCCGTGATCGTCCACCAGATCCAGGGCCACGGCGTCAACGAGCTCTCGATCGAGTACGTCCTGGGCCTGGCCGTCCATACGATCACGGGCACGCCGCCCGCCTGACCCTACCGACGTCGCGCCGCGGCCGGCCAGCGGTGCACGGCCGGCCGGCCCGGGCCCTCAGCCGCCGCCCCAGATGTCCTCGACGTACCGGTTCTCCGCACGAAGACCGGCGAGCCAGGCCTGCGCGTCGGCCTCGCCGGCGCCCGTCTTCTCGGCGAAGAGCCTGGTGAAGGCCGCTCGCACACCGGGCGCCATCGTGGCCGCGTTGCCGCACACGAACACCGTCGCGCCGTCCTGCAGCAGCCGCCACACCTCGTCGGCCGAGGCCGCGATCTCGTGCTGGACGTACTTGCGCCCGTCGACCGGGGCGCGCGAGAACACGACGTGCAGCTTGGCGACCCCTTCGCGGTCGTACTCGCGCAGCTCGTCGGCGTACAGGAAGTCCTGGTCCGCGTCGCGGCAGCCGAAGAACAGCAACGACTCGGCGATCGGCACGCCCTGCGCGTGCAGCGCCGCCCGTTCCTGCAGGAACCCGCGGAAGGGGGCGAGCCCGGTCCCCGCCGCGACCATGATCATCGGGGTGTGCGGGTTGTCCGGCGGCCGGAACTCGATGGTCGGGCGGCGCACGAAGACGAACACCGTGCTGCCGTCGGGACTGGCCGCCAGGTAGTTGGAGCAGACACCCGAGAACGTGGCGCCACCGCCGCCGCGCAGGGAGGCGCGCAGCACGCCCGTGGTGATGCTGGCGACCTTCGCGTCGGTCAGCGGCGAAGACGAGATCGAGTAGTAGCGCGGGCGCAGCGGGGGCAGCAGGTCGAGGTAGACCCCGAAGGGCACCGCGCAGGCGGGGAACTCCTCCAGCAGGTCCAGCAGCGACCGGCGACGTGTGAAGACGCGCTCCTGGTACCGGGCCTGCGACGTCTCGTCGTCCCCGGCCAGCGCTTCGAGCGCGGCGCGCTGGGCCGGGTCCTCGGTGTAACGGGCGAGCACCTCGATGCCGGCGCGGGTGGCCACGTCCTGCAACTCGACGCAGCTGGCGAGGATGCCGAGCAACGGCGCGGGCTCGTCGATCGGAAGGTGGGTGTGCTCGCCGGCGTTCGGGATGATCGTCGCGTACATGCCGCCGTCGAGGGTGAAGCGCTGCATCACCCGGCGGATCAGGTCGATGTTGTTGCGCGGCAGCACCCCGAGGTGGTCCCCGGCCCGGAAGTCGACGCCCTCGGGCAGCGCGACCTCGATGTGTTTCGTGGACCGCCCGCCGTTGGGCGCGTGCAGCTCGCGGTTGACCCGCACCAATGCCGGCTGCGCCTGGTAGGACATGATCACGGGGTTGGTCAGCTGGCGGTTCACCAGCGAGATCGACAGCCGGGGGCCGGCCGTGGCCGGCTCGGCAGCGCTCTCGGGCAGGCCGGCGTTCGCGGCCACGTCGGCCCACAGCCCGTTGTGCCAGCTGCGGTACTGGGCGTCGAAGTCGCCGTTCGCGTTGCCCTCGCCCCGGGGGTGCAGCCGGGCGGCACCGTGCGCGGCGAGCTCGGTGTCGATCAGCTTCGGCACCGCTTGGTAGGTGGCGGCCCACTCGGTGTTGCCGCAGCCGAAGACGGTGTAGGACAACCCGGCGGCGGCGTCCTTCGCCGTGCCGGATCCGCGGAGCCAGGCGCAGAACTTGCCGGCGTTGTCCGGCGGCGTGCCGTTGTAGGACGACGTGACGATCACGGCCGCGCCCGCCGACGGCAGCACGTCCGTGATGTCGTCGAGCGCGCTCAGCGTGACAGCGAAGCCGCGCTCGGTCCCTTCTCGGGCGAGCCGCGTCGCGATTCCTTCCGCGGTCCCGAGATTCGACCCGTAGGCGACCAGCAGCGGGGTCTTGTGCGCGTCGGGCGCGAGCGCCGCGCGCGGGGCGGGCGCCGCCGAGACGGCCTTGGCCGGCTCGGGGACGCCGCCAGGCCGGTCCAGCCGGAACCCGGGGCGCGGCCGCACCCGGATGTGCATCTCGTCGGGCTTGATGGTCAGCGTCGTCTTGGTCTTGAGCTGGTAGTTCAGGTGGTCGATGAAGTCGAAGCGCTGCACGAGCATGCCAAGCACGAGCACGGCCTCCTGCATGGCGAACTGCCGGCCGATGCAGGCCCGCTGCCCGGTGCCGAAGGGCTTGTAGACGTTGGGCGAGAGGGCCGCGACCCGTTCGGGGGCCATGTGCTCGGGGTCGAACTCCTCGGCGTCGTCGCCCCACACGCTGGGGTCGCGGTGCAGCATCGGCGTGAGCACGGTCAGCGGGAGGCCGTGCTCGATCAAGTACCGGTCGCCGATCACGGTCTCCTCGAACGGCGTGCGGGTGAACCCGGGCGCGGTCGGCCACAGCCGCAGTGCCTCGCCGAGCACCTGCCGGACGTAGGTCAGCTTGTGGATCTGCTCGTAGGTGGGCTCGGCGCTGGTGCCGAACACCTCGTCGACCTCGGCGCGGGCGCGGGCCAGGAGGTCGGGGTTCTTGAGCAGGTAGTAGATCGCGAACGACAGCAGGCCGCTGGTGGTCTCGTGGCCGGCGATGAGGAACGTGATGCACTGGGCCCGGATGTTGTCGTCGGGCAGCCGCTCGCCGGTCGGCTTGTCGACACCGTTGATCATCTGGCCGAGCAGATCGTCCTTCTTGCCGGCGTCGCCCTCCGCGCGGCGGTCCGCGATGAGCTTGTCCACCAGGTCGTTCATGAACGCTTGGTCCTCCTCCAGCTGCCGCTGCGCGCGGATCCGCAGCCGGGTCTGGATGGGCAGCCTGCGGGCCCGGGCCTGCGATTCGGTGAGCGTGCGGATCATCGCGGCGACGAACGGGTGCTGGGTGTCGCGGTAGAAGGAGTTGAACCGGTAGCCGAACCCGCACAGCGCGATGGTGTCCAGCGTGAGCCGCGTCATGTCGGCCGGCACGTCGACGTCCTCGTCCGGGTTCAGCCGCTCCCACTTGTCGGCCAGCTGGCTCGCGATGTCCAGCATCATCGGCACGTAGTCGCGCATGGACTGCAAGCTGAAGGGCTTCATCAGGATGTTGTGTGCGCGATGCCACAGCGGATCGGCCGTCTCGGCCGTGAACAAGCCGGTGGAGGTGGCCGTCTGCCGCACGTTCGCGAGGCCGCCGCTGACCACCTTGTCGAAGCGCGCGTCGTCGCAGATCTCTTCGACCAGCGAGGCGCCGGACACGATCAGCCGCACGCCCCCGGGCGTGGTCAGCCGGAAGATCGGGCCGTACTCCCTGGCCATCCCCATCATGCTTTCGAACGGGTGGTGGGCGTCGATGTCGAAGGCGTTGCCGACGAAGGGCAGCGTGCGCGGGCCGGGGATTTCGTCGATGGGAATCCTGGTGGTCATGCGTCACTCCTTGGAGAGGTGCCCTTCGGCCGGCGGCGTCACGGCGCCGGCCAGGCTCGGCTGCGCGGCGCGCGCCTTGGCCTGGTGGGTCCGAACCACCGCCACGACGCTGACGACGAAGACCCAGCCGGGGAAGATCAGTGCGAAGGCCGGGTGGAAGGTCCAGCTCAACAGCACCGCGGCGGCACAGAGGTAGCCGAACCACGCCAGCGGGCGCGCCAGCACGCCCGCGGAGTTGAGCAACGTCGTTGTGGTGATCATGTACATGCCGGCGACCCGGGCCCCGAAGACGAACACCAGCCCGTACCCCGCCGCACTCAGTGCCCGCGCCACATACACCGGCGGCAGCGGCGCCGCCGAGAACTGCGTCAACAGTGCGATCGCCCCGGTCATCGCCATCCCCGAGAACAGCAGGATGATGAACGCCACTCCGGAGGCCAGCTGCAGAGCCCGGGGCATTTCCCTGCCCTGCGCGCCGGGCAGGCTGGCGATGAATTCCCGCGCGGCCATCATGTGCCACAGGAACACGATGCCGGCGAACGGCACGATGTACAGACCGGCGGTCACCAATGCACCGGAACCGCCGTCGGCGTAGAAATTCGCATACTGGGTGTCCGGCACGGTCAGCCCCGGCGCCCGGTGCACCAGGACCAGAGCGGCGGTGAACAGCGCCGCGAAGAGGATCCCCGACCAGCCTGCGACCAGCGCGTATCCAGGTCCGCGTCCGGTCTCCGCGGCGGCCCTCGCGTCCGCCCGGCTGCGGCTGCGAGTCCGGGTCCATGCAGGCATCGGCGCCTCCCACCACGCCATTGTGCGGAACTGGCGCGAATGTCTACCGACTCAAGGAAATGGTGCCGTGGTGCAGCAGCGCGAACTCATCGTCCTGCCCGGATCAGGGGGTGTCAACAAGCGGCAATTGCACGAAAAACGATTCGAAAAGAAAGAGCTGAACCGCGTCGTTGCCAGTCGGAAAAGGGCGGTACCGCTTCCGGTGGCCCTCGGCTCGCGACCACCCGAGTCTCTGCGCGGGCGCCGAGACCCGCGTCGCCCTCTGTGTCCAACGTCGCCCCAAAGGACATGCACAGGTCAGACTAAACAGCCTAGGCTGTCCATATGGCCACCGTACCCCCGCACGTCGCCGAATCAGCCGGCTGGATCCGCGGCGTCGTCGCGCAACTCCACCGGCGCCTGCGGCAGGTGGACAACGCCGAAAGCCTCACGCCGTCGCAGTCCGCGGTCCTGCACCGCCTGCACCGCGAAGGGCCGGCGACACAGGGGGAGCTCGCCGCCGCGGAGCGCGTGCGGCAGCAGTCGATGGCCGCGACCCTGTCGGCGCTCGACGCGCTCGGCTTCCTGAGCCGCACGCGCGATCCCGCCGACGGGCGCCGGACCGTGATCGCCCTGACGGACCTCGGCACGAAGACCGTGCGCGGGATCCGGCAGCACCGCGACGAGTGGCTGGCCCACGCACTGGCCGCCGAACTCAGCGCCGAGGAGCTCGAAACGGTCCGCGCCGCCCTGCCCTTGCTGCAACGCATAGCCCAACACTGAAGAGGAGTCGTGACGACCACCGCAACGCCCCGAAAGGCACCGGCGAAGTTCGGTGCCAAACTCGTCACCCCGCTGGTGGCGAGCGCGGTGCTGAACCCCATCAACTCCACCCTCATCGCCGTCGCGCTCGTGCCGATCGGGCAGAGCTTCGGCGCCGGGCCCGGCCGCACGGCCTGGCTCATCTCCGCCCTCTACCTCGCCACCGCTGTCGGCCAGCCGGTGGTCGGCCTGCTCGTCGACCGCTACGGCGCCCGGCGCGTGCTGCTCGCCGGCGCGTCCGTGGTGATCGTCGCCGGGGTCGCCGGCATGGTTCCGCTTTCGGTCGGCTGGCTCACCGGCGTCCGCGCCGTGCTCGGCATCGGCACGTGTGCCGGCTTCCCCGCGGCGATGGCGGTGCTGCGCAGGCGGGCCGACGCGCTGGGCGAGGGCGTGCCGGCCCGCGTGCTGTCGCTGCTGTCCCTGTCGTCGCAGACGATCATGGTGATCGGCCCGACGCTGGGCGGCGTGCTGATCACGCTCTTCGGCTGGCCCGCGATCTTCGCGGTCAACATCCCGCTGGCCGGCGCGTCGCTGCTGCTGGCGATCTTCTGGGTGCCGAAGGACGCGCCCACCCGCGACGCAACCAAGCCGAAGCCGATCGACGTCCGCGGCATCGCACTATTCTCGCTCGCGCTGCTGGTGCTCCTCTTCTACTTGATGGCGCCGGGCATCGGCGACCTGTGGCTGCTGGTGGCGGCGGTCGCGATCGGCGCGCTGTTCGTGCGGGTCGAGTTGCGCGCGCAGGTGCCGTTCATCGACCTGCGGATGCTCGCGGCCAACACCCCGATCCTGCGCACCTACCTGCGCCAGGCCCTGAGCTTCACGGCGATCTACGCGATCATGTTCGGCTACGTCCAGTGGCTCCAGGAGGGCCGCGGCTTCGGCGAGTCGGTCTCGGGTCTGCTGCTCCTGCCGATGTCGGCCGTGGCCATGTGCGCGGCGGCCCTGTCGGGACGCCCGACGGGCGTGCGCGCGCGGCTGGTGACGGTCGCCGTCGCGCTGCTCGGCGGCTCGGTCGCGCTGCTGTTCGTCGGCGACACGACGTGGCTCGGTTTCCTGCTCGTGCTCGTCGCGCTCTTCGGGCTCGCACAGGGCCTGACCAGCGTCGCGAACCAGACCACGCTCTACCGCGAGTCGCCCGCCGAGACGATGGGCACCGCGAGCGGCCTGTTCCGCACGGCGCAGTACCTCGGCGCGATCGTCGCGTCGACGGTGATCGCCCAGTGCTACGGCGTCCACGCCGATTCCGGCGGTCTGCACCGGCTGGGCACCGTGCTCGTGGTGATCAGCGCGTTGCTGCTGGTCGTGACCATCGCGGACCGCGGCCTGAAGCTCGCCGAACGGCGCGAACGGGCTCGTCAGGCCTGACTGTCGACGTGAAATGCGCTACCCGGTGTTGGTCTGTCGATCATCGGGGCGGACGATGAACACATGACCCGTGAAGCGCCGAAAGCCGACGTGGACGAAGCCGACCTCAAGGTGGGCAAGCCGAAGAGCTGGGCAGCCGGCATCCCCGGTGTGATGGTTTCGCTCACGCGAGGCGTGGAACAGATGGGCGTGACGCGCACGGCGCGCACCCTGCGCCTGCTCAACCAGCGCACCGGCTTCGACTGCCCCGGTTGCGCGTGGCCTGAACCGCGCCAGGAGGACGGCGAGAAGCGCAAGCTCGCGGAGTTCTGCGAGAACGGCGCAAAGGCCGTCGCCGAAGAGGCCACGCGCCGCCGCGTCGACCGCGAGTTCTTCGCCACCCACGCGATCGCGGACCTGCGGGACAAAACGGATTACTGGCTGGGTCAGCAGGGCCGCGTCACCGAACCGTTCGTGCTGCGCGAAGGCGCGACGCACTACGAGCCGATCTCGTGGGACGACGCGTTCGGCCTGGTCGCCGACGAGCTGAACGGGCTCGCGAGTCCGCACGAGGCCGTGTTCTACACCTCCGGGCGCACCAGCAACGAGGCCGCGTTCCTCTACCAGCTCCTGGTGCGCTCCTTCGGTACGAACAACCTGCCGGACTGCTCGAACATGTGCCACGAGTCCTCGGGCTCGGCGCTGGCCACGAGCACGGGCATCGGCAAGGGCTCGGTGTCGCTCGCGGACCTCCACCACGCCGATCTCATCGTGGTCGTCGGGCAGAACCCCGGTACGAACCACCCGCGCATGCTCTCGGCGCTGGAAACGGCGAAGGGCAACGGCGCGAAGGTCATCGCCGTGAACCCGCTGCCCGAGGCCGGGCTCATGCGGTTCAAGAACCCGCAGAACGTGCGCGGCGTCGTCGGCGAGGGCACCCCGCTCGCCGACGAGTTCGCGCAGATCCGCCTCGGCGGTGACCTCGCGCTGTTCCAGGCCGTCGGCCACCTGCTGCTGCAGTGGGAGGACGAGGCGCCCGGCACGATCGTCGACGGGGACTTCGTGAAGTCCTCGACCTACGGGTTCGAGGACTGGGCGAAGAACCTGCTCGAGCTCGACTGGGCCGAGACGGAGCAGGCGACGGGCCTGCAGCGCGCGCAGATCGAGCACGTCGCGCGCATGATCGCGACGTCCGAGCGCACCATCTACTGCTGGGCCATGGGGCTCACGCAGCACAAGCACGCGGTGCCCACGATCGCCGAGATCGCGAACCTGGCGCTCGCGCGCGGCATGATCGGCAAGCCCGGCGCGGGGCTGTGCCCGGTGCGCGGGCACTCCAACGTGCAGGGCGACCGCACGATGGGCGTGTGGGAGAAGATGCCCGAATCGTTCATGGACGCGCTCGACCGCGAGTTCGGCATCACCGTGCCGCGCGAGCACGGCTGGGACACCGTCGACTCGATCCGCGCGATGCGCGACGGGCGCGGCAAGGTCTTCTTCGCGATGGGCGGCAACTTCGCGTCGGCCACGCCGGACTCCGACCTCACGGCGAAGGCGCTCAGCTCGTGCTCGCTGACCGTGCACGTGTCGACCAAGCTCAACCGCTCGCACGTGGTCCACGGCCGCACTGCGCTGATCCTGCCGACGCTCGGGCGCACCGAGCGCGACACGCAGGAGTCTGGACCGCAGTTCGTGACCGTCGAGGACTCGATGTCGCAGGTGCACGCCTCGCGCGGGCGGCTGGCGCCGGCGTCGGAACACCTGCTCTCCGAGGTCGCGATCGTCTGCCGGCTCGGCGAACGGCTGCTGGGCGCCGGGCACGCGGTGCCGTGGCGCTCGTTCGAGAAGAACTACGACCTGGTGCGCGACCGCATCGCGGCCGTCGTGCCGGGCTGCGAGGACTACAACCGCCGCGTGCGCGAGCCCGACGGCTTCACCCTCCCCCACGCCCCGCGCGACTCGCGCGAGTTCACCGGGACGGCCACGGGCAAAGGCACGTTCACCGTGTCGGAGCTCGAGTACCCGGAGGTCCCGCAGGGGCGGCTGCTGCTGCAGACGCTGCGCAGCCACGACCAGTACAACACCACCATCTACGGCCTGTCCGACCGCTACCGCGGCATCGAGGACGGCCGCCGCGTGGTGTTCGTGCACCCGGACGACCTGGCTGACCTCGGCGTCGCGGACGGCGAGATCGTCGACCTGGTGTCGGAGTGGCGCGACGGCGACCGCCGCGCGCCCGCCTTCCGCGCCGTGGCCTACCCGACGGCGAAGGGCTGCGCGGCGGCCTACTTCCCCGAGGCCAACGCGCTGGTGCCGCTGGACTCGGTCGCCGAGAAGTCCAACACGCCCGTGTCCAAGGCGGTCGTGGTCCGGCTGGAGCCGCACCACCACTCGTGATGCCGGGGTCCGGTCACGCGCTGGTCTTGCGAGCGCGTGACCGGACCACCGCGGTGAGCGCGACGCCGAGCGCCGCGCCGAGGGTGTTGAGCAGCACGTCGTCGACGTCCGCGCTGCGCCCCACGAAGTACTGGGCCGCTTCGATGGCGGCCGAGAACCCGGCGAGCACGGGGACGATCGCGGCGCGCCGTCGCGTGGCGAAAGCGGCGAGGAAGCCGAGCGGCACGAAGAGCAGCACGTTGCCGGCGTTGTTGAGCACCCCGATCGGCGCGCTGACGTTGACGGCCTCGTCGACGATCCCCGCGAACGGCACCAGGTTCACGTTCTCGGGCGGCGCCAGGTGCCCCGGACACAGCGTCACCGTGAGCACCCCGAACACCGCAATGGCGAGTAGCGCGCGGGGCCGTGATCGCATCGGTCCAGTCAACCAGGACCGGGCTCCCGGCCCGCCACCGGATCAGTCGACGCAGTTCTGGCCCGCCGAGGTGATCGGCGGGTCCCCCGCGGGCGCCGCGCCGCCGCCACCGGTGCTCGTACCGGGGCCGGCGTAGACCTCGCCGAGGACGACTTCGATGTGGCCGGGCGGCACGTCGGCGGATTCGGCGGTGGCGAGACCCCCCAGGAGCTTCGCCACCGCCGCGCCCTGGGTGGCCAGCGCCGGACCGTAACGCACCAGTGAGGTCCGGCGTGGCGTCGTGTTGCCGGTCTTGCCCGACGCAAACCCCTTGTCCTTCAACACCTCCGCAACGCGCGAGGCCAGGCCCGCCGAGTCGCCCGCGTTGGAAACGTCGACGACCGGGCCTGCCGACGGGGCCGGCGCGGCACCGATGAGCCCCGCGGCGAACGCCTTGACCTGCGCGGGATCCACCTGCACCGCCGTCGCTCGCGGATCGCTCTTGCTGTAGCGGTAGTCGGGGTTCACGATCGGGATCGTCGCGAACTGGATGCCGCCGCCGGAGATGCCGCGCAGCCGGCCCGCGAAATCCAGCAGGTTCCACGAATCGTCGAGCACCACGGACTTCTTCACCGCGTCGATGAGGTCGCCGATCGTGCCCGGGTTGCTCAGCGTGCCGGCCGAGAGCACCTGGTGCGCCAGCGAAGCGAGGAACACCTGCTGCCGCCGGACGCGGTCGATGTCGCCGTGGGGCAGGGGTTTGCGCTCGCGCACGAAGGCGAGCGCCGCGGCGCCGGAGATCTTTTGCGGCCCCGCCGGGAAGTTGGCGCCGGAGTCGCGATCGACCGACGGCGCTTTCAGGCACACCTCGACCCCGCCGACGGCCCTGCTGATCTCGTAGAAGCTCAGCAGGTTGACCTCGGCGAAGTGGTCGATCGTCGCGCCGGTGAGGTCTTCGACGGCCTGGCGCGTGCCGCGGCGCGCGGCCGTCAACGACTCCTGCTCGATCTTGTCCTGGTCCGTCTCCCCGGCAGCACGCAGCTTCTGTGCCTCCACGGCCTTCGCGCGGCCGTACGCGGCGTTGATCTTGCCCTTCCCGCCCGGCATCGACACGTAGGTGTCGCGCGGGATCGAGAACGCCTTCACGGCCTGCTGCCCGTTCGGGATACGCAGCACGATCAGCGTGTCGGTGAGGTCGTCGCCGTTGGGTCCGGCCCGGAGTTCGCGCAGCACGTCCGGCGGCAGCGGGTTGCCCTGCTGGTCGGTCCGCGAGTCGCGGCCGACGAGCAGGATGTCGAGCGAGCCGTCGGCCGGCTGCTCACCCGGGGCGGGTTCCTTGCCCGCGTCGATCACGCTGCTGCGCGTGACGTCATCGAGCGAGCTCAGCGTCGTGTATCCGTACGCCGTGCCGGTGAACACCACCAACGCCAGCGCCGAGACGACGATCTTCCCTGCGATCCGCACGCCCTACCGACGTTTTCGCACCCCCGCCTGCTGCACGCGTGACTCAGGTCACACCTCAGCGCCTCAGCATCTCAGCGTCTCAGCGCAGGTACGACGCGCCGTTCAGGTCGAGGATCGCGCCCGACGCCCACGTCGCCTCCGCCGAAGCGAGGAACACGACGGCGGCCGCGATCTCCTCGGGCTCCCCCACCCGGCCGAACGGGCTCTGCTCGCGCACGGCGGCGGTGATCCGGTGCGCGACGCGTTCGGTCGCCGTGAACCCGGGCGCCACCGACGTCACCGAGATCCCGTGCGGCGCCAGCGCCACCGCGAGCGACTGGCCGAGCGCGTGCAGCGCGGCCTTGCTCGCGCCGTACGCCGGGTGCTCGGGTTCGCCGCGGAACGCGCCGCGCGACCCGACGTTCACGATGCGCCCCGGCGCCCCGCGCGCGATGAGGTGGCGCGCGACGTGGAACGAGACGTTGGCCGCGCCGAGCAGGTTGACGTCGAGCGTGCGCCGCCAGACCTCTTGCCAGTGCTCGTAACCGATGCTCTCGACAGGCGTCGACGTCTCCGGGGTGGTGCCGACGGCGGCGTTGTTCACGAGCACGTCGACCCCGCCCAGCAGCTCCTCGGCGGTGTCCGCGATCCGTTGCGCCGCACCCGCATCGCCGAGATCACCGCCGAGGACGACGTGGCCCTCGCCCGGCAGCGAAGCCAGAGTCTCCTCGGCCGCATCGGCGTTCGATCCGTAGTGGACGGCAACCCGGTCACCCCGGGCGGCGAAGGCGCGGGCGATCGCGCGGCCGATGCCGCGGGACCCGCCGGTGACGAGGACGTTCACTTCGCGAACAGCTGTGCTTGGTCGCGGAACGCCTTGAACTCCAGTGCGTTGCCGGCCGGGTCGTGCAGGAACATCGTCCACTGCTCCCCCGGCTCGCCGGCGAAGCGCTGGTACGGCTCGATCACGAACTCGGTGCCCGCGCCGCGCAGGCGGCCGGCGAGGTCGTGGAACGCGTCGACGTCGAGGACCAGGCCGAAGTGCGGCACCGGCACGTCGTGGCCATCGACGGGGTTGCGGCCGGCTTCGGCGCGTGCGCCCGCCACCACATGCGTGACGACCTGGTGGCCGTGGAAGTTCCAGTCGACCCAAGCGTCCGCCGAACGGCCCTCCTCGAGCCCCAGCACGCCGCCGTAGAACTCGCGAGCGCGGGTCAGGTCGTCGACCGGGATGGCGAGGTGGAACGCGGGGCGCATGGGTTCTCCTTCGCTGATGGGGTGCCCCCACCTTGAGGTGCTCATGTCCGAATGTCAACATTGACCGATGGACGCCACACCGCTGCGGAAGGCGGCGCGGCGCGGCCTGGCCGAGGAAGCGAGCGACCGCGTGCGTGACGCGATCTTCGCCGGTCATTTCCCGCCCGGCGCGCCGCTGCGCGAGGTCGAGCTCGCCGCGTCGCTCGAGGTGAGCCGCGGCTCGGTGCGGGAGGGCCTCGGGCTGCTCGCCCGCGAGGGCCTCGTGCGCGGCGGCTGGCACCGCCCGACCACCGTCGTCGAGGTGACGCCCGCCGACGTCGAAGAGGTCTACTCCGTGCGCGCGGCCCTGGACCGGCTCGCCGCGACCACCGCCCGCGCCCACGCCTCGGCCGCCGACCTGACCGCCCTCGACGACCTCGTGTCCTCCCTGGCGTCCGAAGTGGACGAAGGCGCGGCCGGCCCGCGGCTGCTGGCGCTCGACATCGCGTTCCACGACCGCGTCTACGACGCCGCGGGCAACGGCAGGCTCACGCAGGCGTGGCACGCCGTGCGCTCACAGGTGTTCCTGTTCCAGCTGCAACGCGTGTCGCTCGGGCACTCGCAGTACCGCTCGCGCGTGGTTGCGGAACACCGCGAACTGGCCGCCCTGATCCGCGACGGCGACGTCGCCGAACTCGACCGCGTCGCCGCCGACCACGTCGACTCGGCGCGGCGCCGGTTGCTGGCGGAGCTCTAGCCGCGGTGTCCGGGAAGGTTGGTCAGTCGGGTGATCGGTGGGTGGCCTCCGATGGCGCTGTGGGCTCGGTGCTGACTGTAGAAGTGGAGCCAGTAGCGCTGCTGTTCGCTCGGGTAGAAACGGGTGTAGGCCCGGCCTTCGGCCGGGGTGCGGTGGAAGCGTTGGAGTTTCCGTCGGTCTGGGGTCGGTAGGGGTGGGTCCGTTTCGGGGTGATACCCAGCTCGGTGCATATGTCGCGCCAGAGGCGGGAGCGGTAGGCGCCACCGTTGCGTTCCTAAGGGATGTCAAGCCGCTTGGTGGGGTTTAGCGTGGGTGTTGGACGGGCCGGTCGATGGAGCGCTTGGCGACTTCTTGTTTCGCTGGCCCGTCCCCACTCCGGTTGTCCTGTGTGATCGGCGAATGTCTTCCGGAACGGTGTATCGCTGGGCGATGATGTCGCCGGCTTGGATCGCGGTGACGGGTGTGCCGTTGACGTCGCGCAGCTGGTAGGGCGTGTGGTTTTTCCAGCATGATGCGATGCGGGTCAGCAGGGTGGTTGCGATGTGGCAGAGCGCAGAGTTGTGGTGCTTGCCGGCTTCGACCATCAGCCGGTGATACTTCGCGGCCAAGGTGGGGTCGTGGCGGCGCGCCTGGCTGGCGGCCATGAACAATGCTTCGCGGAGCAGGGCGTCGCCGCGTTTGGTCGGGCCGCCGTGGCTGCCGGAGACGCCGGACGCGTTCAGCGACGGAATAAGGCCGCTGAAACCGCGGACTGCTGCCAAGGACGAGAACCGGTTGACGTTGCCGAGCCGTCCGAGAATGACTGCCCCGGTCACGGGTCCGACGCCGGGCGCGGAGGTGATGATCCCTTCGGGGTCACGTTCGGCGACCAGGACGGCGATACGTTCGTCGACATCTTTGATTTCATCGGTGATCGCCAGCGCGAGGCGGGCTTCGACGGCGATGTCGTCGGCCAGCTCGGCAAAGGCCAGTTCCTCGCCCCACAATTCGGTGGTCGCGGCGGCTGCGGCCAGGACCCTGTCGGCTTCCGGGTCGCCCCAGGCGCCGCGGGAGTGCCGGTAGAAGAATCGGGCCAACCGCGCACGGCCGAGGCGACGGACGGCGTGTGGGTCGGCGTAGCCGGCGGCGAGGAACCGCAGCGGAGTCTTGTTCGCCAGATCGCCGCTGAGGGCGGCATGCCAGTCCGGTCCCAGGATCTCCAGCAGCGCATCGAGCCGGGCGAGGCCGGCGGTGCGGCGCTGGACCAGCGTGGAGTGCAGTTTCGTCGCGCGCCGCAGCGGATCGCCCGGCCCCGTGCCCCGCTCGGGATGGAGTCCTTCGGGGTGCAGCAACGGCAGCCGGGCCAGCAGGACCGAGTCCATCCGGTCGCTCTTGGTGTGTTTGGCGTAGTAGGCGCGCAGATCCGCCGACCGCTCTGCGGACACCAGCACCACCGTCGCGCCCCGTCGGCGAAACCACGCGGCCAACGGAACCCACGCGTTGCGGGTCGGCTCCATCACGACCGTCACCTCCGCAGCCGTGACGCCGTCGGGCAGCCGTGCCCACAACCGATCCAGTTCCTCGCTGCGGGTGCGGAAACGGTGCCCGGACCAGAGCACGCGTCCCTGCTCGTCGGCCATGCTGGCTTGGTGCTGCGCGCGGACCGCGAGGTCGATGCCCATCCGAACGATCAATGCCGGCTCCCTTGCTCGCGTGAATTCGGATCCGGCCGCCGCACCGCCGTGGGAGTCCGAGCCGCACCAGACATTCGCTAACAGGGATCCACATCCGCCTCGATCAGGACATGGTCACCGGGTTCCTAACAGGGCATCTCGAACTCCGGCAGTGGCCCCGCCCGCCAGCATGGTCAACAGGCAAGGAGTCGCGCAGCGCTCCACTCGGTCAAACAACGTTCACAGGCGGGTGCCGGACGACCCCGATCCCTCCCGCCGGCCGACGAGACAGGCTCAACGCCGCACACCCAGCTTGAATGTCGGACAGGACTCGTTCGACGGTCACTCCGCGGGCGGCAAACCCTCCGCGGGCGGCAGACCAGGTGATGGCACGGTGCCAGGAGGAAGGCGGTGCCGGTGCACGGTTTGCGGTCCGCGCCGCGGGCAGGCCGGGCGTGGCTGCTTGTTCACGCGGTACTGGTGCGCTGCCGAATCAACCGGTTGTGCCGGATCGACCGGGTCACCGGCGAACCGCTGCGCCGCTACGAGCACGACCATCCCGGTTCACTGATCCATGTCGACGTCACCAAGTTCGGCACACCGTCGATGCGGGCAGTCCGAGCCTGCCACCGATCTGGACCGGGCCGAGTCGGTGCCGCCATCGCAGCCGCACGATCGCCCGCACCGCCGGGCCGAGGGTGCCGGCCGGGCTGTGGTGCGGACGCGAGCTGCGATCGATCATCCCCGCTTCGCCTTCGTGCCGTGCCGGTACCGCTCAGCCCGCTTCGCGGCGGTCTTGGCAGCGACCATGAACATCTTCGCCGCCGCCGCGCAGGTCCAGCGCTGCTCGACGACCAGGCGAGCCAGCCGTAGCCGGGTTCGCGGGGTCAGGGTCGGGTGGGACACGACGGCCTCCGGTCGATGAAGCGGTTCCTGGACCCACTTCACAACCGGAGGCCTTCACCTGCCCGCCCGACAGGCCGTCACCCACTCAACCCGGGAAACGTCCCGGACACCTAACCTAGCCGTCCACTGTGGACCGCGCGAGCGCGGCTTTCACCTTGGCATTGCTCGTCATGCTCATCGTCACCGCGGTCATCGTCAGCAGGACCACACCACCGGCGACGTAGGGCGCCCGCAAGCCCGCACCCGAAGCCAGCCAGCCGCCCAGGATCGCGCCCAGCGGGCCGGCGGAGAGCGCGACCAATCGGGACGCGGCGCCGACGCGGCCCATCAACCGCGCCGGCACGATCACCTGGCGCAGCGACCAGCCGAGCACCATCGTCGTCGCCATGCCGCAGCCGCACAGCGCGAACAGCGCGCCCGCCAGCCACGGGTTGCGCACGAGCCCGAAGGCGAGGATCGACCCGCCCTCCACGACAGCCGTCAGCGTGAGCGCCGTGCCGGTGCCGACGAGCTTCTCGAGCGGTCCCGACACGACCATCGCGCCCAGTAGCCCGCCGACCGCCTCAGCGGCGAGCAGGAAGCCGTAGCCGACGGCGGTGAGTCCCAGCGCGTCCCGCGCGAACAGCACCAGTACGGCCCCCACCGCGCCGAAGGCGAAGTTGCCGACCGCCGGGCGCAACGCGAGGCCCAGCAACAACTTGTCGTGCACGACGTAGCGGAAGCCCTCACGCGCGTCGGCCCACACCGATGTGCCCGGCGCACGCTCGGGAACCGGCGCCGGCGGCAATGTCCGGATCAGCAGTGCGCTCAGCGCGAACGACACCGCGTCGACCACGAAGGGCACCGTCCGCGCAAACGAGAACAGGAAACTCCCCAACGGCGGCCCGGCGAACTGCCCGGCGGCCGTGGACGCGCCGCGTAGGCGCCCGTTGGCCCGCCGCAGCAACGTCTGGTCGCGGCCCAGCAGGTCAGGCAAGTACGCCTGCGAAGCAACCTCGAAGAAGAGCTGGCCCGTTCCCGCGAGGAACGCCAGCGCCAGCAGCGCCGGGATGCCCAGCAGCCCGAACGCGCCGGCCACCACCGTGAGCGCCAGCAGCGCCGCCTGCGCGAGGTCGGAAACCCACATCGTGCGCCGCCGCTCCCACCGGTCCACCAGCGCACCCGCCACGACACCGACGACGAGGTGCGGCAGGACCATCGCCACGGACACCAGGCTGATCACCACGGGATCACTGCTCAACGCGACGGCCAGCAACGGCAGCGCCGCTTGGTACGCCCCGTCCCCGAGCATCGAAATCGTGGCGGCGGACCAGAGCCGGCTGAAGGCGGGCGGCAGTTTCGGCCGGAGCTGTTCTCCCCGTGAGGAAACCGAAGTCACCGTGCCGCTCCCTCGCCTGGCCGGAAGAACGCCACCGCGACTGTCGCCGCCGCTTCGCCGGGTTCGCGCGCCGCGTGCATCTCGTCGACCAGCTCGCTCAGGCGCCGCTCGAACTCGGCGAAGCGCGCTTCGCTCAGCCGCAGGTGCCTCATCCGCACCAGGCGTGGCGAGTCCACCGGCGCGGTCGCGAGGTCGTCGATCGCGTGCTGCATCAGCACGTCCCGCCGGCCCGGCGCGGGGTCCGGCAGCGAGACGACCTTCGCCGCCATGCCGTAATAGCGCTCGACGACGCCGCGGACCTTCTTGGTCCGGACCACACGGACGAGCCCCGCGCGTTCCAGCACGCGCACGTGGTAGCTCGAACTGCCCTTCGCCAGCTCGAGCCGCGCGGCGATCTGCGTGATCGTCGCCGGCCCGTCGCGCAGGACGGCGAGCACGCGGTGGCGCACGAGATTGCTGACAGCACGCAGTTGTTCGGTCGTCCGCACGTGGACGGTTTCGTCCGGCGGTACGTAGTCATCCCCAGTCACGAGAGCCAATGGTCAACGACTCTTGACCATTTGTCCAGTGAAAAGCCCCCGGACGGATCCGGGGGCTCCCACTGAGCGGGACCGAGCGGAAACTCAGCCGCCGAACAGGTCGATGACCTTGAGGATCAGCTCGTACACGCCGTACACGAACGGCACCAGCACCCACAGCCACGCGATGACCAGGAGCGCGGTGCGCCCGGCCGACCGGCCTTCCACGTCGGGTGAACTCATCACGCCTCACTCCCCACCTGGGTGCTGCCCACGGGCTCGTGGAACTTGGCCTTGACCGGCCGCACGAACTCGTTGGCGACGAAGCCGACCACGAGCAGGCCGATCATGATGTAGAACGACGTCGAGTAGAGGTCCGGACCGGTCTTGCCGGCGGCCTTCTCACTGTCGGCGATGCCGTCGACGATCAGCGGCCCGAGCACACCGGCGACCGACCACGCGGTGAGCAGCCGGCCGTGGATCGCGCCGACCTGGTAGTTGCCGAACAGGTCCTTCAGGTACGCCGGCAGCGTCGAGAAACCCCCACCGTAGAAGGAGAGGATCAGCATCGCGCAGAGCACGAACAGCAGCTTCGACGAGTTCGTGGTGAGCGCGATGATCAGGTACAGCACGGCGCCCACACCGAGGTAGAAGCGGTAGATGTTCTTGCGCCCCACCGCATCCGAGACCGTCGACCAGACGAACCGGCCCAGCATGTTGGTCAGCGAGAGCATCGCGACGAAACCGGCGGCGGCCGCGGTGCCGACCGGCGTCGCGGTGCTCTTGAAGAAGTCCGTGATCATCGGCGCGGCCTTCTCCAGGATGCCGATGCCCGCGGTCACGTTGAGGCAGAGCACGATCCACAGGCACCAGAACTGTGGGGTCTTCAGCGCGTTGGCCGCCGACACGTTGTGCGTCGAGATGAGCGTCTTGCTCTCGTCGACCTTCGGCTCCCAGCCCGCGGGCTTCCAGCCGTCAGCGGGCACGCGCACGAGCAGGACACCCATCGTCATGAAGACCGCGTAGACGATGCCGTGGATCAGGAAGGCCACGGCGATGTCGCTCGCGGCCGGCGAGGTGCCGAGCATCGCCGACGACCACGGCGACGCGATGAGCGCGCCACCGCCGAAGCCCATGATCGCGATACCGGTGGCCATACCCGGCCGGTCGGGGAACCACTTGATCAGCGTCGACACCGGTGAGATGTAGCCGATGCCGAGCCCGATGCCGCCGATGCCGCCGTAGCCGACGACCACGAGCCAGAACTGCCCGGTCGCGACACCGAGCGCCGAGATCAGGAAGCCCGCGCCGAAGCAGATCGTGGCCACGAACATGGCCCAGCGCGGGCCGTTCTTCTCCACGAGCGTGCCGCCGAACGCGGCGGACAGGCCGAGCATCACGATGCCGAGCTGGAACGGCAGCCCGGACTCCGTGCCCGACAGGTGCATCGTCTTCTCGAGCGGGGTTTTGAACACGCTCCAGGCGTAGGCTTGACCGATCGAGAGGTGTATCGAGAGCGCAGCGGGTGGGACCAACCAGCGGGTCCAGCCGGGCGGTGCGACGATACGAGAGCGGGCCAGGAAGCCGAGGGCCATCGTCAGACTCCTCCGAACTGTGAGGTGATGCAGGGAATGTATTACTTATTCCCTGACGTTGCACTGTCTGGGTGTCGTAGATCGACTTCAATGGCCGTTGAAAGGTGTCCCGATGGGCAGAGTGACCGTGCGCAGGCCGGTCCGGCGCATCTCCGCGACCGGTGAACGCCGCCGTCCCGACTCGCTGGCGGCGGAGGAACCGCTGGAGATCCGCGTCGACGGCAAAGCACTCGCTGTGACGATGCGCACGCCGGGTCACGACGTCGAGCTCGCCCACGGATTCCTGCTCTCGGAAGGCGTGCTCGGCTCCCGCGAGGACGTCGCGGCGGCGCGCTACTGCGACGGCGTCGACGACCAGGGCCGCAACACCTACAACGTGCTCGATGTGACACTCGCACCCGGAGTCGCACCTCCGGAAACCGGCGTGGAGCGGAACTTCTACACCACCTCATCGTGTGGCGTCTGCGGCAAAGCAGCGCTCGACGCCGTGAAGCTGAAGAGCCGCTTCTCCCCCGCGGAGTCGACCTTCGAAGTCAAGACCGACGTGCTGGTGGAGCTGCCGGACACGTTGCGGGACAAGCAGAAGGTCTTCAAGTCCACCGGCGGGCTGCACGCCGCGGCACTGTTCACCCCGGACGGTGAACTCGAAGTGGTGCGTGAGGACGTCGGCCGCCACAACGCCGTGGACAAGGTGCTCGGCTGGGCGCTGCAGGCCGGCCGGATCCCCGCGCCCGGCTTGGGCTTGCTGGTCTCCGGCCGCGCCTCCTTCGAGCTCGTGCAGAAGGCCGCCATGGCGGGCATCGGCATCCTCGCCGCCGTGTCCGCTCCGTCCTCTTTGGCCGTTGAGCTCGCCGAGGAGAACGGCATGACGCTGATCGGTTTCCTGCGCGGCGACAGCATGAACCTCTACACCGGCGATCAGCGGGTGCTCGCCTAGCCCGTTCGGCTCAGCCGACCGGGACCCAGTTGCCGTGAAAGCCGTGCGGCACGCGGCCGGGCAGGTGAACGGCGGCCACCGTTTCCAGCGTCGCCGCGTCGAGCAGCGTCAGATCGCTGCGCTGGGTGGCGGCGTCGAAGACGAATCCCATGAGCACGCCGTCGTCTTCGGCAGCGTCCACACCGGACGGGACGAACACGAACTCACCCGGCACGCGACCGGGGCCGAAGGTGTGCCGTTCCAGGCTTCCCTTGTGCAGGTCGTGTTTGTGCAGCGCGCCGGTGAGCCGTGATTCGCCGTCGGCGGCCACCGCGTAGCCGTAGCGGTGGGCGCGGCCGACGAGCCGTTCGTCGACGCGCGGAAACTCCTGGCCGTGGTCGTCGAGCCGCTCCTCGAGCACCTTGCCCGCGGCGAGGTCGACGGTCCAGCGGTCGAGCGTCGGCACACCTTCGGCCGGGCCGTGCAGCGCGCGGTCGAACACGCGGGAGTGGCGCACGACGTCGAGCACGACGCGGTCCCCGTCGTCGTAGGCGTTGAGCGGGTGGAAGACGTAGCACGGCTCGACGTCGAACCAGCGCACGTCGCCGTTGCCGCCCTCGCGCGGCATCACGCCGACCCGCGCCGGGTAGTCCTCGTTCCACCGGTACGGCAGCGAGCTGACCCCGCGACCGGTGCGCGCCGTCAGCGGGTCGGGCACGTCGACGTGTGCTGGAGTCTGGTGTGGATCGAACGTGACGGGCAGGTCGTAGAACACCACGTGGTTTTCGGTGAGCGAGAAATCGTGCATCATCGGTGCCCCGGTGACCTCGATGTCGAGCACGCGGCGGGCGCGGCCGTCGGTGCCGATCACGGAGTACTGCACGCGGTTGCCGGCCCCGAAGTGGTACGAGACGGCGTGGAGCTCGCCGGTGCGCGGGTCGCGCTTCGGGTGGGCGGTGTAGCCGCCGGGGAGCGTGCCGTCGAAGTCGCACTGGCCGACGGTGTCGAGTTCTTCGGTGAGCTCGAAGGCAGGCAGGCCGCCTTCGATGAGGGCGAGCGTGCGGCCGGCGTGGCCGATCACGTTCGTGTTGGCGCCGATGCCCGTGTTCGGAGCTTCAGGTGCCTCGCCGAGCAGGCCCGCGACGTGCGGCGTGCGGATCCAGCGGTTGCGGTACCACTCGGCGCGGCCGTCCCGCAGGCGGACGCCGTGGACCATGCCGTCGCCGAGGAACCAGTGGTAAGTGTCCTCGTCGGCGGCCAGCGGGTTGGGCCCGTTGCGCAGGTAGCGCCCATCGAGGTGGTCGGGCAGGTGGCCGGTGACCTCGAGCCGCGTGGCGGTGTGCTCACGGGTGACGGGGGCGAAGTTGTCCTCCAGGAACTGGTTGGGCATCGCAACTCCTTCCATAACACTGTTATCCATTGATAACACGGTTATGGAATGGTTCGCAAGGGTTCGGGCTGGCGCTGTTTTCACGGACGCAGCACGATGGCGGTGGCCGAGGCAACGCTTCGCGACGAAGCCGCGTCCTTCTTGTGGATCTTTCGGGGAGGCCGGGTGAACGAACGGGTCAGCCGCCGGTCGGTGCTCGTCGCGGGCACCGCCGCGCTCGGCGTCGCCGGACTGGCGGCCGCGACGGCCGCGGGCGTCACGCCGCTGGGCGAGGCGCTGCGGGCCGTCGGCGTGACGGCCGGGTCGCCGCAAGTCGGGTTCACGCGCGTGGAGCGGGTGTTTTCAGCCGCGCGCGGGCGGATGGTGGACTTGGTGTTCCTGTTGCCGAGCAAGTACCCGCCGGCGGGCCTGCCGATGTCGCTGATGCTGCACGGGTTGCACGGCAGCGCCCGCTCCGCCGCCCCCAGCGGCCTGGTGAAGCAGCTGGCCACCGACGTCGGCCGCAAGGCCGTGCCCGCCCACGGCTACGTCGCCGTCGACGGCGGCGACAACTACTGGCACGAGGTCCGCGCCGGTGACGACCCCATGGCCATGCTGCTGGAAGAAGTCCCCCGCTGGTTGGCCGCCCGCAACCTCGCCGGCCCGCGCGGCCTCCCGTTCGCCTGTGCGGGCGTCTCCATGGGCGGCTTCGGGGCCATGGTCTACGGCCGCCGCCGCGTCGAACGCCGGCAGCCCCCGGAAGCCGTCGCGGCCATCTCCCCCGCGTTGATCACGTCCTGGCCGGAGATGGCCAAGCGCCACATTTTCACCGGCCAGACCGACTGGACGTCCCTCGACCCGCTCCGCCACCTCACCGCCCTGCGCGGCGTCCCCACCGCCCTCTGGTGCGGCACGGAGGACTCCTTCATCACCGGCGTGCGGCGCTACATCGCGGCCACCCACCCGGCCATCGGCTACACCGCGACGGGGAAGCACAGTGACACGTTCTTCCACTCGGTGGTGCCCAGCATGGTGGGTTTCGTGGGGAAGCACGTGCCCCGCGCCGGGTAGGACCTTCACGCGGGCAAGAAAAAACCTGAGCGCACCAGCGCCCAGGTTGTGCCGCGAGACCCCGCGACCGTCAGGAAGACACCCAGCGAGCCACGACCGACACCAGCCAGAAGCCCACCATCGTCGCCAGCGCCGTGAGCAGCGCCCATCGCAACTGGAGGCGGCGGGTGTCCGCGGCGCGCAAGAAGCGCAGGAAGTACCAGGCGAGCGCGAAGAGCGGGATGGGGATCAGCGGCAGCGCCGAGAGCCGCGTGGCGACGGCCACCAGGCAGACCGCCGAGAACACCGCCAGGGTGATCGTGGCGGCGCGGTACAGCCACGGGCACCGGCCCAGGATGGACGCGACCACGCGCTCGCTCAGCTCGACGATACCGACCGACGGGGTCAGCGGTCCGTCGGTCGGTTCCGGGGCCGGGGCGTCCGACAGCACGTCGGCGTCGGTCTTGGGGTGCTCCCCCGGGGCTCTGGTCAGCGGCACGGTTGTCATCCACTTCATTATCGCGCGTGCCGCGAACACCCTGGCGGCGGACTCCTGCAAACGGCTCACCCCGAGCGGTGAACGGCTCAGGCCGACTTCTCACCACGCTCGCTGCGGGTGCGCCGCGACGGCTGGCGCGCGACGATCGTCGGGTTCACGTTCTCGCGCACGGTCTGCTCGGTGATCACGACCTTGGCCACGTCGTCGCGGCTGGGGATGTCGTACATGACCGGCTGGAGGACTTCCTCCATGATCGCGCGCAGGCCACGGGCACCCGTGCCGCGCAGCATCGCCTGGTCGGCGATGGCCTCGAGCGCCGTCTTGGTGAACTCGAGCTCGACGTTGTCCATCTCGAAGAGCTTCTTGTACTGCTTCACCAGGGCGTTGCGCGGCTGCGTGAGGATCGAGACCAGCGAATCCTTGTCCAGGTGGTTCACCGTGGCGACCACCGGGAGGCGACCGATAAACTCCGGGATCAGGCCGAACTTGATCAGGTCCTCGGGCATCGTCTCGGAGAAGACGTCGCTGCCCTCGATCTCGGCCTTGGTGCGGATCTCCGCGCCGAAGCCGAGGCCGCGCTTGCCGACGCGCTCGTTGATGATCTTCTCCAGACCCGCGAACGCACCGGCCACGATGAACAGCACGTTGGTCGTGTCGATCTGGATGAACTCCTGGTGCGGGTGCTTGCGCCCGCCCTGCGGCGGCACCGACGCCGTGGTGCCCTCGAGGATCTTCAGCAGCGCCTGCTGCACTCCCTCACCCGACACGTCGCGCGTGATCGACGGGTTCTCCGACTTGCGGGCGATCTTGTCGACCTCGTCGATGTAGATGATGCCCGTCTCGGCGCGCTTCACGTCGTAGTCGGCGGCCTGGATCAGCTTGAGGAGGATGTTCTCGACGTCCTCGCCGACGTAGCCCGCCTCGGTGAGCGCCGTGGCGTCGGCGATGGCGAACGGCACGTTGAGCAGCTTCGCCAGCGTCTGCGCCAGGTAGGTCTTGCCGGTACCCGTGGGACCGAGCATCAGGATGTTGGACTTCGCGAGCTCGACGGGCTCGTCCTTGGAGTCCTTCGGTCCGGCCTTGTCGTCGGCCTGGATCCGCTTGTAGTGGTTGTACACCGCGACCGCGAGCGTCTTCTTCGCATCGTCCTGGCCGATGATGTACTGCTCGAGGAACTCGTGGATGTCGGCGGGCTTCGGCAGCTCGTCGAGCTTCACGTCGCCGGCTTCGGCCAGCTCCTCTTCGATGATCTCGTTGCAGAGGTCGATGCACTCATCGCAGATGTAGACCCCGGGGCCGGCAATGAGCTTCTTCACCTGCTTCTGGCTCTTCCCGCAGAAAGAACACTTCAGCAGGTCGCCGCCGTCACCGATCCGTGCCATGGCCGTTGACCTCGTCCCCTCCGGCGCGCGGTTGCGCGCCTGACACTGTCTTGCCGCTCCGGTCTGAGCCCGACCGTCCCGGAGCTTCACGCACTGCCACTGACGGTACCTGGCTTCAGGCGCGAGCGGGAACACTCGGGCCCGTTCCGGGCACGTCAGAGTTCGACACTAGACCAGGGGGCCGGTGCGTGTCGCCGATTCGACACGCACCGGCCCGGTGATCAAACGGCCGACGCCTTCCGGTACGGAAGGACCTCGTCGATCATCCCGTAGGCCTTGGCCTCTTCGGCGGTGAGGATCTTGTCCCGCTCGATGTCGGCCTTGATCTGGTCCGGTTCCCTGTTCGTGTGCTTCGCCAGGATGACCTCCATCTGGCGGCGCACACGTTGGATCTCGTTGGCCTGGATCTCCAGATCGGAGACCTGGCCGTAAGTGCCCTCGGTGGCCGGCTGGTGGATCAGCACACGCGCGTTGGGCAGCGCCAAGCGCTTGCCCGGCGTGCCAGCCGCCAGCAGCACCGCGGCGGCCGAAGCGGCCTGGCCGAGGCACACGGTCGAGATGTCCGGGCGGACGTACTGCATGGTGTCGTAGATCGCCATCAGCGACGTGAACGACCCACCCGGCGAGTTGATGTACATGTTGATGTCGCGGTCCGGGTCCTCGTGCTCGAGGTGCAGCAGCTGGGCCATCACGTCGTTGGCCGACGCGTCGTCCACCTGCACGCCCAGGAAGATCGTCCGCTCCTCGTACAGCTTGTTGTACGGGTTGGACTCCTTCACGCCGTAGCTGGTGCGCTCGACGTAGGACGGCAGGATGTACCGCGACTGCGGGGTCTGCGGAGCCCGGAAGTCACCCGGGAGCCGGAAGTTGCTCATGAGAGGTCTCCTGTGTGCTTCGCGCTCAGTTGTTCGAGGTGATGCCGGCCGACAGCACGTGGTCGACGAAGCCGTAGTCCTTCGCCTCCTGCGCGGTGAACCAGCGGTCGCGGTCGCCGTCCTTGATGATCTGCTCGGTGGTCTGGCCGGTCTGCTCCGCGGTGATGCGGGCGAGCTCCTGCTTCCACTTGTTGAACAGATCCGCCTGGATGGCGATGTCGGACGCGGTACCACCCACACCGGCCGACGGCTGGTGCATCAGGATCCTGGCGTGCGGGAGCGCGTACCGCTTGCCCGGAGCACCCGACGAGAGCAGGAACTGCCCCATCGAGGCTGCCATGCCCATGGCGTAGGTGGCCACGTCCGGGCGGATGAGCTGCATGGTGTCGTAGATGGCGAACCCGGCGGTGACCGAGCCACCCGGCGAGTTGATGTAGAACCGGATGTCGGACTCGGCGTCGTCCGCGTCGAGCAGCAACAGCTGCGCGGTGATCCGGTTGGCGATTTCGTCATTGACCTCGGAGCCGAGGACGACGATCCGCTCCTGGAGCAACCGCTCGAACACCGAGTCGGTGAGGGTGAGTCCCGCGGTGCCGGTCCGCCCCTCGGGCATGTGCTGCTTCACGTCTGCCTGCCTTTTCGCCGGCGACGGCCCTTCTTCGTATCGGCCGCCGCTGTCGTTTTAGTGCTTGAGATCTTGCAACCGACCCTAACGAACTCGGGCGGTGCGGAATGCCCGACACCGCCCAAGTTCGCTTACAGCTTTACTCCGCAGGGGTAGCGGCCGCTTCCTCGGTGACCTGCGTCTCGTCGGTGGCGGGGGTGTCACCCTCGTCGGCGCCGAACAGCTCGGTCAGGTCGACCGCCGCGCCCGACGCGTCCGTGACGGTGGTGCCGCGCACCACCGTCGCGAGCGCCTTGCCGCGGCGGACGTCGGCGTAGATAGCGGTCAGCTGGCCCGACTGCTGGGCGCGCTGCACGTACTCGTCGGGGCTCACGCCGAAGCGCTGGGCCTGGTAGATGATGCGCTCGGTGAGCTCGCCGTCGTTGACGGAGGTCTTCTCCTTGTCGGCGATGGTGTCCAGCAGCAGCTGCGTGCGGACCGCCTTCTCCGACTCCTCCTTGATCTCGGCGTTGAGCTCGTCGAGCGAACGGCCCTCGGCCTCGAGCGCCTGCGCGAGCTTGTCCTCGTCGTGGTCGAACGGGTGCACCGCGTCGTGCTTGCGGTTCTCGATCTCGGACTCGAGGACCTTCTCCGGGATCGGCACCTCGGTGCGCTCGAGCAGGATGTCGAGCACCTTGTCGCGGGCCTGCACGCCCTGCTGCATCTTCTTCACGCGGCCAAGGCGATCACGCAGGTCGCTCTTGAGCTCGTCGATGGTGTCGAACTCGCTCGCGAGCTGGGCGAACTCGTCGTCGGCCTCGGGCAGCTCGCGCTGCTTGACCGACTGGACGGTCACGGTCACCTCGGCGTCCCGCCCGGCGAACTCGCCGGCCACGAGCTTGGTGGTGAAGGTCTTCGTGTCGCCGGCGGCGGCGCCGATGATGGCGTCGTCGATGCCGTCCACGAGCTGGCCGGAACCGATCTCGTAGGACAGCCCGGTGGTGGAGGCCTCCTCCACCGGCTTGCCGTCGACGGTGGCCGACAGGTCGATTGACACGAAGTCGCCGTTCTCGGCCGGGCGCTCGACACCGGTGAGGGTGCCGAAGCGGGCGCGCAGCTCGTCGAGCTGCTCGTCGACCTCGGCGTCGGTGGTCTCGACGTCGTCGACGCTCACCTCGAGGCCCTCGAGGTCAGGCAGCTCGATCTCGGGCCGCACGTCGACCTCGGCGCTGAACTCCAGCACCTGGCGGTCCTCGAGCTTCGTGACCTCGAACTCCGGCTGGCCCAGGGTGCGGACCTCGCCCTCGCGGACGGCCTCGATGTACTTGGCCGGGATGGCTTCGTTGACGACCTCGTCGAGCACCGGCGCGCGGCCGATCCGGCTTTCCAGGACGCGAGCGGGCGCCTTGCCGGGCCGGAAGCCCGGGATGCGCACCTGCTGGGCGATCTTGCGGTAGGCGCGGTCGAAGTTCGGCTTGAGCTCGTCGAACGGCACCTCGACATTGATCTTGACTCGCGTCGGGCTGAGCTGCTCGACGGTGCTCTTCAAGGTCTTCTCCTCGAGCGGTAAACGATGTGGGCCGGAACGTCCCTCGGGACGGCCCCGGTCACCTGCTGACCGGGACGTCCGAGTCTAGGCCAGTCGCGTCGGCGGACCTGGTCGGGGGCACCCGAGCACCCCGCCCGATCAGCGGTCGAGCACCCAGCGCGCACGCGCGGTCGCCGCGGGGCGGAGATCGACCGGGCGCCGCACCTCGCAACGGGCCCCTTACAGTCCGGCCGGAACCGATTTACAACTGCTGGCTCATTGTCTAGGTTTGCTGCGCTTGGCCAGGTGCGCTCGACCGAGGAGACCGCTCGATGCCCGTCGTCGACAGCCGCCCGCCCGTGGCCGGCGAGCCGCTCGACGGCGCCACCGTGCCCAGCCCCAGGATTCCGCTCCCGCCCGCGTCGCTACCCACGCTCGCCCTGTTCGCCGGCGGGCTCGCCGCGTGGGGCACGGCCACGTGGCTGCTGCTGGCCGGGCCGGCGCCGTGGTGGGTGACGATCCCGGTCCACGCGCTCGTCACGTTCACGATGTTCACGGTCGCGCACGAGTCGGCCCACCACGCGGCCGGGAAGCTCACGTGGCTCAACGAGGTGCTCGGCCGGCTGGCGATGCTCTTCGTGGCCGCCTACGGGTCGTTCCCGTTCCTGCGCTTCATCCACATCGAACACCACCGCAACACCAACGCCGACGCCGCCAAGGACCCGGACGCGTGGACGTCGCAGGGCCCGTGGTGGCAGCTGCCGTTCCGCTGGCTGACGATCGACTTGTGGTACGTGCGCTTCTACGCCCGGCACGTGCACGGCCGGCCCCGCCCCGAGCGCGCGGAAACACTGGTGACGCTCACGGCCTTCGCCGCCATGGTGGTGACGGTGGCGGCGTGCGGCCACGGCTGGGAACTGCTCGCGGTCTACCTGATCCCGCAGCGGCTGGGGCTCGCGCTGCTGGCGTGGTGGTTCGACTGGCTGCCCCACCACGGTCTCGGCGAGAACCGCTTCGGCGCCACGCGGGTGCGCGTGGGACTGGAGTGGCTGATGACGCCGGTGATGCTGTACCAGAACTACCACCTCGTGCACCACCTGCACCCGGCGATCCCGTTCTACCGCTACCTGCGCGCGTGGAACGACAACCGCGACGCCTACCTGGCCCGCGAAGTCGCGATCACCACGGCGTGGGGCCGCGAGCTGACGCCCGCCGAGTACCGCACGTGGCGGCGGCTCACGGGGTGCTTCGAGGAGCCTCCCGCGCCGGCACCCGAGCCGCGCGGGCTGCGGCGCTTCCACTCGCTGCGGGTCGCTGCCGTGCAGCCGGTGGCACAGGACGCCGTGGCGATCACGTTCGACGTCCCGCCCGAGCTGCGCGAGACGTTCCGGCACGTGCCGGGCCAGCACGTCGTCATCCGCACGGCGGTCGGCGGCAGCGCGGTCCGGCGCACGTACTCGATCTGCTCCCCCGCCGGGGCGGACTCGCTGCGGATCGCCGTGAAGCGTCGCGACGGCGGGACGTTCTCGCCGTACGCGACGACGCAGCTGAAGCCGGGCGACGAGCTCGACCTGCTGCCCCCGTCCGGCGGGTTCACGCTCGCGCCGGAGCCCAGGCGCTCGGCGCACTACGTCGCGCTCGCCGCGGGCAGCGGCATCACACCCGTGCTCTCGATCCTGTCCAGCGCCCTGCGCGACGAACCGCACAGCCGCGCGACCCTGTTGTACGTCAACACTTCCGGTGCGACGACGATGTTCGCCGACGAGATCAGCGCCCTCGCCGGCGAGTGGGCCGGGCGCCTGCACGTGGTGCACTTCCGCACGGACGAACGCGACCCGGACCTGCACGCCCACCGGCCGGTGCGCCACTTCGACACCGTCGGTGAGGCACTGGCCATCTCGCACGAGCGCTACCGCAATGGCCGCCTCGACGGCACCCGGCTCCGTGCGCTGCTGCAGAACCGCCTCCACCCGGCGAAGGTCGACCAGTGGTTCCTGTGCGGCCCGCGCGGCTTGCTGGAGATGGCGCGCCGCACGCTGGCGGAGGCGTACGTGCCGGACGAGGACGTGTCGTTCGAGCTGTTCGCCGGTGCGCCCGCGCGTGGGCGCACCGGGGCGTCGGCGGCGCTGGCGGTGACGGTGGGGCGCTCGGTGACCGACGTCGTGACCTCGCCGGGTGAGACAGTGCTGGACGCGTCACTGCGCGCCGGGCTCGACGTGCCGTACTCGTGCACCGGTGGCGCCTGCGGGGCGTGCGTGGCGAAGCTGACGCGCGGGCGGGTCGACATGGACGTGCAGTACGCGCTCACCGAAGCCGACGTGGCGGAGCACCGGATCCTGACGTGCCGCGCGCGGCCGACGACACCCGAGGTCGCGGTCGACTACGACCGGTGAGAGCGTGGCCCGGGTGAGTCCTCCCGACGAAGTGATCAGCCGGCTCACGGGTCGGCGGGTGGTGCGCGCGGCCCGGCCGGGCGGCGCGCTGAGCGACGCCGAACTCGACGACGGCCCCGTCGTGGTCAAACGCGGCCACGCCCCCGGCGCGACGACGGCCGAAGCCGCGGGACTGCGGTGGCTCGCCGAACCCGGCGCCGTGGCCG
This sequence comes from Amycolatopsis sp. FDAARGOS 1241, assembly GCF_016889705.1. Taxonomy (NCBI): domain Bacteria; kingdom Bacillati; phylum Actinomycetota; class Actinomycetes; order Pseudonocardiales; family Pseudonocardiaceae; genus Amycolatopsis; species Amycolatopsis sp. FDAARGOS 1241. The sequence continues at coordinate 2,165,665 of NZ_CP069526.1, read as the reverse complement.
TCGCGCGCGTCCGGGGCAGCGACCACGAGTGGCTCGTACTGGACCGGATCGAGACGGCGCGTCCGACGCCGGAAGCCGCCCGCGAATTCGGCCGCGGGCTGGCGCGGCTGCACGCCGCGGGCGCGCCGGCGTTCGGTTCGCCGCCGCCGGACGGCCCGATCGACGCGTGGATCGGGCCGGCCCCGATGAAGGACGCGACCGGGGAGAGCTGGTCGACGTGGTTCGCCGAGCAGCGAGTTCTGCCGTACGTGCGGCGGGCCGTCGACGCCGGCGTGCTCAGCTCGGCCGAGGGAGTTGTTTTCGCGCGCGCCTGCGCCGCGATCCCGGAGTCGGCCGAACCACCCGCGCGCCTGCACGGCGACCTCTGGAACGGCAACGTGCTCTGGACCGCCGCCGGCGCGTGCCTCATCGACCCCGCCGCGCACGGCGGGCACCGCGAGACCGACCTCGCGATGCTCCACCTCTTCGGCTGCCCGCACCTCGCCGAGGTCGTCGCCGCCTACGACGAGACCGCCCCGCTCGCGGCGGGCTGGCGCGACCGGATCCCGCTGCACCAGCTCTTCCCGCTCCTCGTGCACACCGTCCTCTTCGGACGCTCCTACGCGGCGCAAGCCATTGCGGCGGCGCGAACCCTGGTGTGACAGCGCCGGGACAGGGGGCGCACCGGCTCTCGCGGCCACCACGGTGGTCAGCGTTGTCACGGCCGGCGCAACCCCGTCGCCGCTCGCGACACCCGCCGCCGCACAAGCCGATGCAGCAGCGCCACCTCCACACCGACCCCGACAGCCCGGGCACCGGCTTCCGCGACCGGCCGGGCGGCTGCCGTCGTCCTGGCCGACGCAACCCGTGCTCGACACCTGCAGCCGCCACGCAACCCAGTGCGGCAGCACGATCTCCACAGCGACGCGACAGCTCAGATGCACCAGCACCCGCCACCGAGGCGGCAGCGCCCGCGGCAGCTGCCGTTGGTCACCTCGATCGCCGCCCGCAGCGACGACGGTTTTGCCAAGGTCTACACCGTCTGCGCCAGCACCGCGATGGGCGTGACGAGCCGCGACCAGGTCACCGTCGTCGCAACCTACAGGGCGGTGACTTGGCCGGTCTGCAGGAACTTCGTGAGTCAGCCGCCGCTGTCGTCGGCGGTCGCGAACTCGCCGTGGAGGGCCGAGCCGACCGCGCCGGGACCGCTCAGCTGCCCAGCCCGGGATCGCCGCGGACGCGTCGCCCGACGAGCCGCTCGCGACCCACACGATGATCCCGCCGCGGGCGGCGATCCCGCCGGCCGGCCACACCTGCGAGCGGGTGCGGGAGAAAGGTTTCCGGGCACGGGAACGTCCGGAGTGGACTGCCGGAGCCGGGGCGTGGTCATGGGGAGCTCCTTGCGACTGAGCCGGTTGGGGGCAACCCGGCGCACGGTGTGCGGTGACCCTGTGTGCCGCGCTGTGGCGAGCATCCGGCCGCGTTGTGATCCACGCCCACAGCGGGCTCACAGGCAGCACACATCTCGCCCACACGCTGCGGTCCCACGCTCGGGTCATGGCCGTCCGCGCGAAGTCCGCCCTGCCCCGCTGGGGCCGGCTTTCGCTGCGGGCGAAGCTGACCGTGTCGATCGTGCTGCTGCTGTCGCTGGTGTGCCTGGTGATCGGCGTGGTGAGCGAGTTCGCGCTCCGGGCGTTCCTGGTCAACCAGACCGACGGCCAGCTCTACGCCGCCACCGCCCGTGCCGCGGATTTCGCGACGCACGGCGGTCCGCTCGGCGGCCGCAACCCGCTGGACGCACCCGGCCAGGGCGCCGGCACCGTGAACGCGCACTTCTCCGGCGGACAGCTCGTCGACGGCGGATCGCTGTCCCAGCACGGCCAGCGCGTGATGCTGACGCCCGACCAGCTCGCGGCGTTGCAGAGCCTGCCGGTGGACGGCCGCGCGTACACCCGGACTGTCGGCGACCTCGGCGACTACCGCGTCACCGCCGTGGCCATCCCCGACGGTGTGGTCGTGACCGGGGTACCGCTGGAACCCGTCCAGCAGACGCTGCTCACCGTCGGGCTGATCCTGTTCGGCGTCGCGGCCGCGGGCGTGACGGGCGCGGCGTTCATCGGCGCGTTCGCGGTGCGGCGGACGTTGCGGCCGCTCGACCGCGTGGCCGCGACCGCCGCGCGCGTTTCCGAGCTGCCGCTGGACCGCGGCTACGTGGACCTTTCGGTACGCGTGCCCGACGGCGACACGGACCCGCGCACGGAAGTCGGCCAGGTCGGTTCGGCGCTGAACCTCATGCTCGGCCACATCTCGGCCGCGCTCGCGGCCCGGCACGAGAGCGAGCTGCGCGTGCGCCGGTTCGTCGCCGACGCGAGCCACGAGTTGCGCACACCGCTCGCCGCCATCCGCGGGTACGCCGAACTCGCGAGCCGCGGCCGCATGCAGGTGCCGCCGGACATCGCGCGGTCCATGACCCGCATCGAATCCGAGGCCGACCGCATGACGACGCTCGTGGAGGACCTGCTGCTGCTCGCCCGGCTCGACGCGGGCCGGCCGCTGGACGTCGCGGAGGTCGACCTCGCGCGCCTGGTCGCCGACGCCGTCAGCGACGCCCACGTCGCCGGCCCGACCCACCAGTGGCGCCTCGAACTGCCCGACGCCCCGCTCTTCGTCCTCGGCGACGTGCAGCGGCTGTACCAGGTGCTGGCGAACCTGCTGACCAACGCCCGAGTGCACACACCGCCCGGCACGACCGTCGGCACGGCGCTGGCACGCTCGGCGGACGGCAGCGCGGTCGTGACGGTGACCGACAACGGCCCCGGCATCGCCCCGGAGCTGCTGCCGGCGGTGTTCGAACGGTTCGCGCGCGGGGATTCGTCGCGCTCCCGCGCCGCCGGCTCGACGGGGCTGGGCATGGCGATCGCGGCGGCCGTGCTGGTGGCCCACCACGGGACGATCGAGGTCGACAGCCGGCCGGGGCACACGGAGTTCGCCGTGCGACTGCCGGTGCTGGTGCCCCTGCAACGGGCGCAGTCGCCGCAAGCACCCGTAGCGCAGCTCGAAGCCTGACCGGTTCCTCCCGCAGCAGACGGGCGTGTCCGGTGACGCTGTGACACTGCGTCGCACAGTGGGTACGCAGGGTTGGCACATGGGCGGCCCAGGGTGGGGCGACAGGGTGGGGACCATGACCGCCGTCGCGATTCCCGCCGTCCCCCCGAAACCGGCCAAGTGGCGCGGCCGCGCTGGGTGCGGCCCGCGCTGGCCGTCCTCATGGTGAGGACGGCGGCGCTGTACCTGGGGGACCTGAGCGCGTCGGGGTGGGCCAACGCGTTCTACTCGGCCGCCGCGCAGGCCGGTTCGCAGAGCTGGAAGGCGTGGTTGTTCGGGTCGAGCGACGCGGGCAACGGCATCACCGTGGACAAGACGCCCGCCGCGCTGTGGGTGATGGGGCTTTCGGCGCGGCTGTTCGGCGTGAACGCGTGGCGCGTGCTGGTGCCGCAGGCGCTGATGGGCGTCGGGTCGGCGTACCTGCTGTACGCGACGGTCCGGCGCACGTCGGGCGCGGCCGACGGGCTGCTGGCGGGCGCCGTGCTCGCCCTGACGCCGGCCGCGGCGTTGATGTTCCGGTTCAACAACCCGGACGCGGTGCTGGTGCTGGTGCTGATCGCGGCGGCGTACTGCACCGTGCGCGCGATCGAGCAGGCGAGCCCGCGGTGGCTCGCGCTGGCGGGAGTCGCGGTCGGGTTCGGGTTCCTGGCGAAGATGCTGCAGGCGTTCCTCGGTTGCCCGCGCTGGCGCTGGCGAACCTGATCGCCGCGCCGGCGCCGATGGGCAAACGCTTGCTGCACCTGCTCGGCGGACTGGCCGCGGTGGTCGTTTCCGCCGGGTGGTACGTCGCCGTCGTCGCGCTGTGGCCGGCCGCGGACCAGCCGTACATCGGGGATTCGCAGGACAACAGCCTGCTGCAACTCACCCTCGGCTACAACGGCTTCGGCCGCATCACGGCGACGAGACCGGCAGCGTCGGCGGCGGCCGCGGCTGGGGCTCGACCGGCCTGTTCCGTCTGTTCGGCACAGAGATGGCGGGCGGGATCGCGTGGCTGCTGCCGGCCGCGCTGCTCGCGCTCGCCGCCGGGTTGTGGTTCACGCGGCGGGCGCCGCGAACGGACCGCGGCCGCGCCGCGCTGGTGATCCGGGGTGGCTGGCTGCTGGTGACCGCGGTGGTGTTCTCGTTCATGGGCGGCATCATCCGCCCGTACTACACGGTCGCTCTGGCGCCGGCCGTCGGCGCGCTCGTGGGGACGGCCGTGGTCCAGCTGTGGCGGCTGCGCACCGATCCGGCCACGGCCGGGCTGCTCAGCGGCGGGCTCGCGCTGACGGCTGTGACGACGTACGTGCTGCTGATCCAGGAACCGTCGTGGCAGCCGTGGCTCGCGTCGGCGGTGCTGGCGGTCGGGTTGCTGCGCGGTAGCGGTGTTCTTCGTCAACCAGCTGGGGCGCGCTTTGGCGGTGGCCGGGCTGGTGACGCTGCTGGCGGGCTCGGGTGCGTACTCGATCGCGACGGCGGCGACTCCGCACAGCGGGGCGATTCCGGCGGGGGGCCCTTCGGGAGGGCGCGGTTTCGGTGGGCCAGGTTTCGGCGGTGGATCCGGCTTCGGCGGCGCCGGCGGCTTCGGTGGGGCGCGGTGGCGGGATGGCCGGTGGTCTCCTCGGCACGTCGGCACCCGGCGCGAACCTGACCGCACTGCTCGAACACAATGCGAAGTCGTACTCCTGGGCCGCGGCAACCGTCGGCTCCAACAACGCCGCGGGCTACCAGCTCGCGACCGGGCTGGCCGTCCTGGCCGTCGGCGGCTTCAACGGCACCGACCCCTATCCGACGCCGGCGCAGTTGAAGAAGTACGTCCACTCCGGACGGATCCACTACTTCCTGGGTGACGGCCTGATGATGCAGGGCTCCTCGGGGAGCGACTACGCCCGGCAGATCGCCGCGTGGGTCGCGGAGAACTACCGGGCGACCACAGTGGACGGTGTCACCGTGTACGACCTGACAACCTGAGATACGCCTCGCCGCGCGGCGAAACCCGGTACCCGACTTCGAGGGACACCGTGAGACCCAGGTCCTTGAGCTTGCGGACGGACCGCTTGAACACGAGCAGTTCCTGCCAGCCCAGCTGCTCGGCAAGGGTGCCGGCCCGGAGCCCGGGGTTCGCCTGGATGGCTTCCAAGGTCGGCCTCGTCCACCCCGGCTTCGGCCCGGTGGCGTCGAACCGCTGCAGCCGCGCGTCGATCGCCGCGACGTCATCGGCCGTGAGATCGGCGGCGGCCGCCAGCCGGTCCCGCGGATCCCCTTCCTTGACGACGCGGAACCGTACCCGGTACAGCGGCACCTCCTCGCCCCCGCGCAGGTTCGCGATCAGCTCCGCCCGATTCGCGTACCCGGCCGCGACGGCGTCCTCGTCCGTCAGATCCCCCTCGGCGATCTCGTCGACCTCCTCCACCTCGATCAGGTCGACGCCCGTCCGGTACCGGTGCCCGGGGATCGCTTTGCTGCGCGCCCACCGGCGCACCATCAGCGTGATGCGCCCGTCGTGGATCCCCTCACGCAACCGAGCTTCGAACAACATCATCCGATCCTACGGCGGTACGCCTCGATATCCTGCCTTCGAACCGCCCGGCATCTCCTCCGTTTCTGGCCCGTGCCACGCCGACCGACATTCAGCGTGCCACAGCTCGGCCGCGCCCATGGCCGGCCGAGCTCGGTTGTCCACAGCGCACCCGAGTTGTGGACGGATAGCCCCCGTCAGCCCCTGTTTCGCCGGAACTGTCGGGGGTCGCCGATAGACTGCGCATGGGACGCCCCCCCGTTACCTTTGTCATGGTTCCTGATCAAGGAGCTGTGGTCGCCAGGTCCGGCATGACTTTGTCCCCCAGTCGCAGGCATGATCCGTGGGGTGGTGTCACCGGACCTGGTGGCATCGACCGACCGCTGATAGGGACACGGCCACCGCTGGGTAGGTCTCGTCGCAGGCGTGGGTGCCGGCGCTCGATGCCTGATCGGCGGCCACGTCCGACGAGCGAAGCGTCGTCGAGCTCTGGCCGGCGTCTTCGCGCCCCTACATCGGCGGCTCCCCCGGCGACAGCCTGCTGGAACTCGCCCTCGGCTACAACGGCCTCGGCCGCATCTTCGGCGGCGAAGGCAACCTGGGCGGTGGCGGGTTCGGCGGCGGAGTCGGCGGCAACACGATGTTCGGCGGCAGCTCCGGTCTCGGCCGCATGTTCGGCGCGAGCTTCGGCACCGAGGTGTCGTGGCTGCTGCCGGCCGCGATCATCGGGCTCGTCGCGGGCCTGTGGTTCACCCGCCACGCGGGCCGCACCGACCGCACGCGCGCCGCGCTGATCGTCTGGGGTGGCTGGTTGTTCGTCACCGGGCTCGTGTTCAGCCTGATGAGCGGGACGGTCCACCCGTACTACGCCGTGCAGCTCGCCCCCGCGATCGCCGCGCTGGGCGCGATCTCCGGCCACGCACTGTGGCGCGGCCGCGCCACCACCGGCCCCCGCGCGACGCTCGGCGCGATGATCGCCGTGACGGCCGTCTGGGACTTCATCCTCCTCGACCGCACCCCCGACTGGTTCCCCGCGCTGCGCTGGCTCGCCGTGGTGCTCGGGTTGCTGGTCGCGACGGTCGTGGTGGTCGGGGTGGTCGGGGTGCCACCGCTGCGCAAGGCGTCGACCGTTGCCGCCACGGCCTGCGTGCTGACGCTCGGCCTCGGCACCGCCGCGTACGCCGCCGAGACGACCGCCGTACCGCACAGCGGGTCCATTCCCACGTCCGGCCCGGCGGCCAGTGGGTTCGGCGGCGGATTCGGTGACGGGTTCGGTGGTGGTCCTGGCGGTGGGTTCGGAGACGAACAAACCGGGAGCGAAATCGGACAACTGCTGGCGAGAACCACCACCAAGTGGGCGGCCGCGATGACCGGTTCGCAGTCGGCCGCGAGCCTCGAACTGGCCGCCGGCAAATCGGTGATCGGCATCGGCGGCTGGAGCGGCAGCGACCCCGCGCCGACTCTGGCGGAATTCCAGCGCTATGTCGCCGACGGCCAGCTCTCCTACTTCGTCGACGGCGGCCGCGGCGGTTTGAGCGAGATCACGGAGTGGGTCGCGGCGAACTTCACCGCGACCACCGTCGGCGGGCAGACCGTCTACGACCTCACCAAGTGAGAGCCCGGAGGCCACCCCGCGGCGCGGCGGGGTGGTCTTCGCCGTGCCGCAGAGTGACTGAAGCGCTCAGGTGAAGAAGTGGTGTAGGCCATCAGGGGAAAAACAGGCACGTCTCAGCACCTTCCCAGGAATCGGGCGCATTCTGGGAAGGGCAGGGGGAAAGTCGCGAACACCCGGGAGGTCCCGATGACCCGATACCCGCGCTGGCACACCGCCAGCGCACAGGGCCCGCGCGAGCGCAACGCCGACGCCGTGAGCGCGTACGCCCTCGCCGGCGCCCCCGGGATCACCTTCGCGCTCGCCGACGGCGTGGGCGACGACCCCGGAGCCGGCCGAGCTGCCCAGACCGCTGCCGCGGCCGCCGCGCGCACGCCGGTGCAGAGCGGGCCCGTCGCGGCGATCCTCAACGCCCAGCAGGCCCTGCGGGATCTCGGCGGCACCGGCGACGCCGTGCTCGTGGTCGCCATGCCCTTCGCCGGTGGTTACCGCATCGCGTGGGTCGGCGACGCCCGCGCGTACGCCTGGGACGGCACCATGACCCGCAAGCTCACCACCGACCACACGATGGCCGAATACTTCCGTGCGCGCCACCAGCCTTATTCGCCGCGCATGGAGCATCTGGTGACGACCAGCGTGCGCACCACCAAACCCGACGAGATCGGCGCATGCGAACTCGTCGGTGGCGGGCTGCTGCTCGCCAGCGACGGCGTGCACAAGGTCCTGCCGCCCGCCACGCTCGACCGGATCCTCGCCGACCCCGAGCGTGGCGCCGCGGGGCTCGTCGAGACGGCCATCAGCCTCGGCGGCACGGACAACGCGACCGCACTGTTCGTCGAGCAGCCGGAGGTGGACGTCGCGGCGATCGTGACGGAGCGATTTCCCTCAGCTGCCTGAGCCGCCCGCCGAGCCGCCTTGGTCACGCTGACTTGCGCGTTCGCGGCGCAGCTGCCGGTACTCCCGGTAGACGAGCACGATGATCAGCACGTCGAGCGCCGCGAAGAACGGCAACGCGATCGAATGCGTCTCGATCGCCCGGTACACCTCGTACGCCACGAACGCGGCCAGCACCACCATCGCCACCGGGTATGCGCGTACCCACTTGCGCGCGAGCGCCCACACCAGTGCGAGTTTGATGACACCGTGTGCGAGCAAATACACCACCGCGAACGTTTTGGTCCCACCGTTCACGAAGCTCTCGGTGGCCAGCTCGAGGTGCCGCGCGAGGGTGCCGGACGGGTCGCCCAGCAGGTCGCGCGTGATCACGGCGTGGGCGAAGCCCGTGACGACCGTCGACGGGATGAACACCAGGATCAGCGCGCCGATCACCTGGAGCGCGCCGTCGAGCCCCTTGAGCGCGATCGCGATCCTGAACAGCCGATCGGTGTTCGTGGCCTGTTTGTTCTCCGCCATCGCCCCAGCCAACACGAAAACTCCCCGGTACGCGCGGGTGCACACCCGTCAGGAGGATCCACCGAGCCGGGCTTGGCACGCTTCGCACCGTTCGTGACGGGCTGAGCGGTTGGTGGCGTCGCGTCCGTAGAACGGGTAGCACGCCGCCCCGCACAACGCGAGGAACACGGCCCCGCACCGCAACGGCCGTGCCCCCACGTGGTGCGCGATCCCCATCGCGTGGCGGCGCGCGCCGGCCTCGGGCAGCCAGCCGTGCGGCGGCAGGGTGGCCAGCAGCGCGTCGTTCAGCTCATCGGACCTGGTCACCAGGGCGCCGCCCAGGTCGAGGAGGCGCTCACCCAGGTCGCGCAGCGCGTCGGGGCGGGGTGCGTCCTCTTCGATCGTGCGGGTGAGGAAGGCGAGGTCGGTGGCGAGTGAGGCGTGCAGATCCCGGATCCGCGCGAGCAGGATCGCGTCGGTCACGTGCGGCTCAGCCACGTCGTCGAACACCGCACGCAGGTCGGGTCGAACCAATTACCGCCGAGCTCCGGAACGTCAGTGACCGTGACGGTCACCTCCACCCCGCACAACGCGACGAACGATTCCTCCGGCCGCGGCGCGAAAGGCCCCTCCAGCGCGTGACGTTTTCCCTCGGCCTGCTGCCATCTCAACACGACGGTCTCCCCTATTCAGCAACGTGCCGGAACATTCGGCCTGTGCCCAGCTGCAAACACAAGCCTCGCCGCGGGTGATCGCCCGGCTACGTATCATCACCACCATGACGAAGCCTTCCGGTACCCCGCGCGCCGTGGCGCTGGGTGCGGCACTGCGCGAAGTGCGCGAAGCGAATAAGTTCGGCCTTCGCGAACTGTCCCGGGCACTCGACCTCCCGGCCAGTCTCGTCGTGCACTGGGAAGCCGGCACCCGGACGCCCTCCACCGACGACGTGGCGAACGTGCTGGGCTTCTTCCGCGTGATCGGGGAACCGAAGAAGCGGATCATGGACCTCGCGCGGCACGTACGGGAGCCGAACTGGATGGCCAACGGTGCCGCCGAATTGACCCCGGAATTGACCACCTTGTTGCAATACGAACAAGGCGCGAAGGTAATCACCGACTGGGCGCTCAACTTTATTCCCGGGCTGCTGCAAACACCTGACTACGCTCGCGCCATCTTCGAGGCCTCCGGATTGTCAGTTTCGCAAACCGACGCGCGAGTTCGAGTTCGCCTGGACCGACAAAAAATTCTCACCAACCGCGAGCCGATCACCTATTCCGCGATCATCGGTCTCCACGCCATCGATGAACCGGTCGCGCCAAACTGGATCATGTCCGACCAGATGGACCACCTTCTTGCCATGTCAGAGCGGCCTAACATCAACCTCCGAGTCCTGCCACGTCAGCCGAGTTACCACCCCGGAATGCTTGGCTCATTTGTGCTCTACGAATACGAACACCGGAATCCGATTGTTCTTCTCGAGCAACACAGCACCACTTCGTTCCTCAGCAGCGATAAGGATTGGGTCCTGTATCGGCAGCTTGCTAGACTTCTCGGCGGAGAGACGTTGAGCGAGGAAGCCAGCCGCGCGGTCATCGCGGAGGCGGCAAGTTAGGCGGAGGCCAGACATGCAGACTGCCCAGTGGCGGACGTCGTCCTACAGCGCGGCGAATTCCAACTGCGTCGAGGTGGCAGTCGCACAGCAGGTCAGTGTCCGGGACACCAAGAATCGCGAAGCGGGACAACTCACCGTCTCGCGGGAGGCGTGGCAGGGCGTCCTCGGCACGTTGCAGACAGCCCCGGCGACCGACCCGACCCACTGACCCACGGCCCCGCCGAACCACGAACCGGCGACCCACTGGCCCGGCCGACCACGGGTCGACTCCGTTGATGGAACCCGAACACCACACACACGGCGATGCTCGGCACTGCTCACCCTGGTGGAATCGGCACACCGTCAACACCACGCCGCGACACCCGCCGGTTGAATCCGCACACCACACACACGGCGACGCCCGGCACTGCTCATCCTGGTGGCATCAGCACACCGGAGAACACGGCGATACCCGGATGCGCATCCCCATGACCGAACCGGCGCACCCGCTGACACGATCAGACCCGAGCGGCGACCCCGTGATCGAATCGGCACACCCAGCAACACGATGAAGCCCCGGGTGCAGACCCCATGATCGACGCGGCACACCCAGCAGAATCGGCACATCCGGCGACACGATGCCGCTCGGGGTGCGGATTCGTTGGTCGAATCCGCACCCCGAGCTGTCAGCACTTCATCACTTCAGCACATCAGTGCTTCAGAACATCGAGCTAGCGAGCCGTCAGGCGGTCGAGCCGTCAGGCGGTCCAGCTGTCCAGCCGTCGAGCCGTCGAGCCCGGGCGGTCAACCGCGGGTCGCGCCCATCGCGGGCGGGCCGGCGTCGACGCCGAAGTTCGTCGGCTGGTCGGAGAGCTGGATGTGGATCGTCCCGGCCTTCAGCAGGTCGGCGTGGGAGAGCCAGCTCTGGCGCAGCTTGCCCTTGTTCGTGTCCGCGGAGGACACGTACTGGAGCTTCGAGGCGTCGGCGCCGGGGGCTTCGATCTCGATCGTGCGTCCGTGTTCGGGGTGGATCTGCACCTTTTCGAACATGGGCGAGGTGATCACGTACTTGGCCGACCCGGGCTGGGTCTCGAAGATGCCCGCCATGGCGAAGACGAGCAGCGACGACGTGGCGCCGAGGTCGTCGTTGCCGGGCATGCCGTAGACGTTGTCGGTGAAGAGCGTCCGCATGGCGCGGAGCACGGCCGACGTCTTCCACGGCGAGTTGGTCCACGTGTACATGTACGGGGCGTGGAAATCGGGCTCGTTGTTCGGGTTGAAGGCGAAGTTGTTGTGGTAGTCGTACGCGCCGGTCACCCACGAGTCCGAAGCGGCCTTGGCCGGGTCGGTGAGCACGGTCGGCATGTCGAAGAACTTGTCCAGCCGCTGCTCGGCCCCGGCGGGACCGCCCATGAGCCCGAAGAGGGTGCTCGGGTCCTGCTGGGCGAGCCACTCGTACTGCCACGCGGTGCCTTCGTGGAAGGCGTTGGTCTGCGTCGGGTCGGGGTTGCCGACCACGGAGCCGTCCGCGTTGCGCGGGACCGGGAACCCGCTGAAGCCCTGTGACGTGACGCTCGGGTCCCAGAGCTTGGTGAAGTTGTCACAGCGGGACGCAAGAGTCTTGGCCTTGTCCTGATAGCCCAGCCCCGCGGCCATGGTGGAAAGCGAACAGTCGGCGAGCGAGTACTCGAGGGTGGCCGAGCCCGCCTGGCGGCTGTCGCCGTACTTGTAGCCGGGGAGGTTCTGGTAAGCGACCCAGCCGTTCTGGACGTAGCTCGGGTTGCCGTCGCGGCCGCGGAAGATCGACTGGTCGGCCGGGACCTCGTTGACGTTCTTCCAGAGCGCGTCGAAGAGCTGGTGCGAGGTGCGGTTGTCGAGCAGGCCGCGGTTGTAGATGTCGACGAGGAACGGGGTGACGGGGTCGCCGCTCATCACGTTCGTCTCGCTGTTGCCCAGCGCCCAGCGCGGCAGCCAGCCGCCGTCCTGGTAGATGTGCAACACGGATTTGGCCATGTCCGCGGCCTTGTCCGGGTGCAGCAGCGCCACCAGCTGGTTCTGCGAGCGGTAGGTGTCCCACAGCGAGAACATCTGGTAGTACGTCGAATCCGCGCGGTGCACCTGGTCGTCGAAACCCCGGTAGCGGTTGTCCACATCGGACCCGACCGACGGGTGCAGCAGAGAGTGGTAGAGCGCGGTGTAATACGTGCGCTGGTCGGCGGTGCTGCCGCCGGCGACGCGCATGCGGTTGAGCTCGTCCTGCCAGGTGTTGTGCGCTTGCCCACGCGCCTTGTCGAACGACTGCGGTTGCTCGGCCTTGCGGTTGAGGCGCGCGCCGTCGACCGAGGTGTAGGACAGGCCCACGGAGATGCCGACCTGGTTCTTCTGCGCCGGGTCGAACGTCACCCACGCGCCGGCGCGCTGGGTGCCACGCGAAGCGTCGCGCTGACCGGGCGTGAGAGTGCCGTCGGTCCAGGTGCCGAACGACGAGAAGGCGTGGTCGAACTTGGCGCTGAAGAAGATCCGGTAGCGCTCCTTGCCCGTCTCACCGCAGAAGTTGCCGCCCTGCAGCCAGCCTTCGACGGTGTCGTTGCCGACCACGTGGACGTCGCCGGCGTAGGTGGATCCGTTGCTCTGGCCGACCTCGATGAGCACGTTCTCGGGGCCCGAGCCGGCCGGGTAGGTGTAGCGGTGCTGGCCGGTCCGCTGCGTCGCGGTGAGCTCGGCCTGGATGCCGTTGTCGAACTTCACGCCGTAGTAGCCCGGCGCACGGGTTTCGTTGTCGTGGCTGAACTTCGCGCCGTAGGCCGCCGGGTCGGACGAGGTGACAGCGCCGGTGGTCGGCATGAAGCGGAAGTTGCCCATCGTCTGGCAGCCCACGCCCGAGAGGTGCGTGTGGCTGAAGCCGAGGATGGTGTTCTGCTTGTAGTCGTAGGAGGCGTACTGGTTCAGCTGCGTGTCGGGGCTCAGCTGCACCATGCCGAACGGCACGGAGGCGCCGGGGAAGGTCGTCCCGTCGCCGTTGTTGCCGATGCTCGTGTCGACCAGCGTGGTGGGGTCACTGGCGAAGCGGGGTTCCTTGTCGGGCTGGGCCGTGGCGGCCGTTGCGCTCGCAGCCGTGGCGAGGGCGGTGGCCAGCACGAAGGCGGCGAACACGCGTTTCCGCGCTCTCATCGCGTTCCTTTCGGTGTGACAACGTTGTCAATTCGGGGCGTCTTTGATCCTCGCCTCTCGGGTGGGGTTCCGTCAATCCACCGCGTGTACCAGTGGCCGATTTACCAGCGACTGAATCGTTCCGGTGGTGCAGACCACTGTCACCGTTGTCAACGTGGGTCAGTGCCAGGGTTCCGCGGCGGTGCGGACGGTCGTGTCCCGGTCGGCGGCTTCCTCGATGGCCAGGGCGATGCGGTGGTCCTCCAGGCCTTCGGCCAGCGGGTACGGCGCCGGGCCCTCGTCGCGCGCCCAGCGAGCCGTGTCTGCGAGGAGGGTGGCGATGGCGAGCTCCTCGTCGTTCCAGCGCCGGCCCTGGAAGGCGTTGCGGTAGAGGACTTCGGAGCCGAAGGTGATGTGGTCGGTGTCGTAACCGTCGAGGTCGAGGTCGTAGCCGGTCTGGCGGCGCACGAGCGGCGTGCGGACGATGGTGCGCTCTTGCGTGAGCCGCAAGGCTTCGTGGTCGGTGAGCTCGCCGTGGGTGCCGCGGACCAGCAGCCGGCGGGCCAGGAGCTGGTTGTGCCACTGGTTGTCGGTGAAGTCGTAGACGCCAAGGCCCTGCGGGAAAAGCACGGTGGCCACCGTCGTCGTCGCGGCCTTGGTCTCGACGACGGGTGCCCAGCCGGCGCGGGACAAGGGGTCGGCGAGCGGGGCCGTGGTCCGCGTGGCGCGGACCTCGACCGGTCCCAGGCCGGCGCCCAGGAACGTCCGGATCAGCGACACGGCGTGGTACTGGTGCGTCGAAGACACGTCGACACGCGTGATCGGGCCCAGCACACCCGAACGGGCCAGCGCCAGCCGCGCCGCGTGGGCCGGCACGCGGGTGTACTGTTCGGCCACTTGGACCAGTCCACTGCTCCCGACGTCGTGCCACAGCGCGCGCAGCCCGTCGAGATCAGGCGCGGGCGGGGTTTCCGCGAGCACCCGCACGCGGCGGCCCACCAAGTCCACGATCAGCGACGGCGTGACCGCCCACGGCACGGCCGTCACCACGAAGTCCGGCTTCTCCGCCATACACTCGTCCAGCGACGTGAAGACCGGCACCGGCAAGTCCTGAGGACTGCGGGAAACCACGCCGACGCACTCCAGTTCCCCCGCAAGGCGCCAGAAGTACTCCGCGCGCCAGCCCGACCCCACGATCGCGTATTTGGTCACGCGATCAACGTATCTCGGTTGCCTGCGCTGCGACCATGGAGACATGACCACCGTGGCGGCCCGGATCCGTGAGGCCACTGTCGTGCTGGGGGATCGGAGCGACGACGCCCGCTACCCCGACCCGGCGGCGTGGTGGCGCGTGCCCGGACTGCTGCACGAACTCGGCCCCGCGCTCGCGGACTTGTTCGCCGGCGCCGAGCCGACCGTGGTGCTCGGGCCCGAATCGCGTGGCTGCCTGCTCGGGCCGCTGGTCGCGCTGGCGCTGGGCGTCGGGTTCGTCGAGGTGCGCAAGAACCGCGGGCCGGTGTTCGACTCCGACGCGTGGCGCACCCGCACCTCTGCACCAGACTACCGCGACCGGCACCTGACGCTGGGGTTCCGCCGCCGGCTCGTCGGCTCGGGCGACCGCGTGCTGCTCGTCGACGACTGGATCGAGACGGGCGGACAGGCGCGGTGCGTGCAGGACCTCGTGGCGGACGCGGAAGCGACGTGGCTGGGCGTCGCGGTGATCGTGGACGGCTTGCGCCGCAACGAAGAACGCCGGCGGCTCACGGTGCGGTCGCTGGTCAACGTCCGGGAGCTCTGAGGCGCCGAGCCGGCCTGAGCGCTTCCCGAGCGGACCGGTTCGGCGACCGCCGCGGAGCGGCCGGCGCAGCGAGATCAAGTCTGGGATCCCAGACGTAATCCCGCGCACCTGTCTTTTCCGGCTTGTGCCCGCAGGGGAGAGTCTGCACTCATTCGCGGCGCCGGCCGCGGCAGCGACGGAGGACAGATGGATCCCCTCTACTTCACCTTCCTCAACGGCAAGGACATCGACGACCTGGCGCTCTCGAGCGCCGAGATCGTCGACGCCGTCGAAGCGGGACTCAGGGCGCAGGGCGACGGGGAGACGGTGATCGAACCGCGCGTCCACCTCGAGCCCGGCGAGCAGTTCAACGGCCACTTCAACGTCCTGCGCGGCTACGTCGGTCCGCTGAACCTGGCCGGGGTCAAGGTGGTCGGCGACTTCGTCGAGAACTACCGCACGGGCCTGCCGTCGGAGATGGCGTTGCTGAACTTGTTCGACCCCGCAACCGGAACTCCCGTGGCCATTCTCGACGCGACCGCGATCACCGAGATGCGGACCGGTGCCGTCACCGCGCTCGGCGCCCGTTACCTGGCCCGCAAGGACGCCAAGGTGCTCGCGAACATCGGCGCGCGCGGGACCTCGTACTGGAACGTGCGCCTGATCGCGGAGACGTTCGACCTCGAGCAGATCCGCGTGCACTCGCGGCGCCCGGAAAGCCGCACCGCGTTCGCCGAACGGCTGCGGCGCGACATCGACGTCGACGTGGTCGTCACCGACGACTGGGAGTCCTGCGTGCGTGACGCGGACATCGTTGTCGAGGCGTCACGCCTGCCGCAGCCCCGCCCGCTGCTCAGGACCGAGTGGATCAAGCCAGGTGCCCTCGTGGTCCCCTACGGGACGATGAGCGCGGTCGAGCTCTCCCTCACGGGCATCATGGACAAGATCGTGGTCGACGACTGGGGCCAGTGCCGCACAGGCAAATTCGGGTCGCTGCGCGAACACATCAACCGCGGGCTGCTCACCGAGGAAACCCTGCACGGCGAGTTGTGCGAGCTCGTCGTCGGGAACAAACCGAGCCGCGAGCACGATTCGGAGACGAACTTGTTCTGGCACCGCGGACTGTCCCTTTCGGACATCGCGCTGGGCCACGCGCTGCTGCACCGCGCCGCCGAACGCGGCGTCGGGACCCGTTTGCGCTTCGCCTAGCCACAGCCACCGAGGGGGTCCTGCGCGTCGAGGAGTGAACATGTTCGGAAACAGCGGACGACCGGCGACGGCCGGCGCCGTGCACACCGTTCGGAACCCGTTGGGAGGGGTGGACACCGCGGCGATCCGGCGCCGCGGCTGGACGGTCACGGCGCTGCTGCTGGCTTTCATGGTCGTGAACTACGCGGACAAGGCAGCGGTCGGCCTCGCGGGGGTCGACATCAAGACGGACCTCGGGCTGACCAACGAGCAGTTCGGCTTGGTGCAGAGCAGCTTCTACTGGCTGTTCGCCGTCGGGGCCATCGTCTTCACGGGCGTGTCGGACAAGATCGGCGCCCGCTGGCTGGTCGGCGGGCTGGGTGCACTGTGGTGCCTGAGCATGATCCCACTGGTCGGCTCGACCGGTTTCACCGTCCTCATCGCCTCCCGTGTCGTGCTGGGCCTCGCGGAAGGCCCGGCATCGGCCGTCGCCGCCCACGTGGTGCACACGTGGTTCACCCCCAGGCGCCGAGCCCTGCCCAGCTCGCTGATCTTCACCGGGGTGGCGATCGGCCCGCTGCTCGCCGCGCCGATCTTGACCTGGGTGATCACGACGTTCGACTGGCACCACGCCTTTCTGGTGCTGGTCGTGGCCGGAGCACTCGTCGTCGCCGCGTGGCTCGTCGCGGGCAAGTCGGGGCCGGTGTCGAGCGCGACCACCCGCGAACGCGACACCGCCACCGGTGCGGTGCTGCCGGACCGGATCGGCTGGTCGCAGCTGCTTCGACGGCCGACGCTCTGGGGCATCGCCCTTCTGCTGTTCTGCGGGTACTGGAGCGTGTCGCTCAAAGTGACCTGGCTGCCGCTGTACCTTCGCGAAGGTATCGGCTACTCCCCGGACGAAGCGGGCTGGCTGGTGACACTCCCTTACGCCTCGGGTGCCGTCCTCTCCGTGCTCTGTGGCTGGCTGTCGGGGCGGATGACGGCCCGCGGGATCAGCTGCACGCTCACGCGGGGTGTGGTGCCCAGTGTGGCGTTCTGCGCCACGGGCGTGGCGATGATCGGCTTCACCGTGGTGCCCCGCGGGGTCGGCCAGATGATCCTGATCACCCTGGCGTTCTCCCTGACAACGGCGGTGTGGGGCGTCGCCATGGCCGGACTCTCCGACGTGGTCCCCGGCCGGCAGCGCGGGACCGTGCTGGGCGCCGTGGTCGCGGCCCACAGCCTTGGCGGCGTGATCGCCCCCGTCGTGCTCGGCAGCTTCGTCGACTCCGGCGTCACCCTCGCGGCGGGCTACGGACGAGGGTTCCTGGCCGCCGGTGTCGTCATCGTCGTCGGCTCCGCGATCGCGGGCTTCCTGATCAGGCCGGACCG
This sequence comes from Amycolatopsis sp. FDAARGOS 1241, assembly GCF_016889705.1. Taxonomy (NCBI): domain Bacteria; kingdom Bacillati; phylum Actinomycetota; class Actinomycetes; order Pseudonocardiales; family Pseudonocardiaceae; genus Amycolatopsis; species Amycolatopsis sp. FDAARGOS 1241. The sequence goes on along the minus strand of NZ_CP069526.1, from coordinate 2,148,000 downwards.
GGATTCCCACATCGTCGCCCGGGCGGCCGCCGCAGCCGGGTAGGTCCGGCTGAACCCGGCCGCCTCTGGCCAGGGCGCTCCATGCCGCGAAAGGGCTCGGAATCCGGAACCGGCCGATGGCGGATGCCGCAGTCAATCGGCATCCGCCATCGGCTCCGCCCGCGGGCTGAGGCAGTGGTCGTTTGCGCCGGTCGAACGCGCGTTGCGCTCCACGCACGAAACCGGATGCCTTGCCAGGCGCCACAACTGTCGTTTCGGGGAGCTCTAACGCGCCGCGGCGGGAAACCGCTCGGCGCCGAGAACCCCGAGGAGTTCGATCTTCTGCGCCGCCTCGCTGCGGGGCGCCGCGGTGAGCACCAGTAGCGCCTGCGATTGGTCTTCGGTGAACAGCGCCTGGCAGTCGACCTCGATCTCGCCCAGCTGGGGATGGACGAGGGTCTTGTGGTCTTCGAAGCGGCGCGCCACCTCGTGCAGCTCCCACAGCTCCGCGAACTCCGCGCTCTCCTTCTTCAGCGCGCGCACGAGTTCGCCGGCGCGGGAGTGCGGGCCCATCGAGCCGTACGCGGCGCGCAGGCCCGCGACCTGGGCGCGGCTCTGCCGATCGCGGTCCTCCTCGGGGTAGACGAGGCGTTCGGCGGGGTCGGTGAACCAGCGGTAGGTCTCGCTGCGGGCCAGCCCTGTCAGGTGCGAGCGGTCGCCGTACAGCGCGAGCGCGAGGTGGTTCTGCACGAGGATCTCGCCGAGGCTGGAGAGGATCAGCGCGGGCGTGTCGTCGAGCCGGTCGAGCACGCGCAGCAACGCGGGCGACACGTGCGTGGCGGCCGCGGCCGGCGAGGGCGCGTTGCGGCCGGAGATCTGGAAGAGGTAGTCGCGCTCGCCATCGGTGAGGCGCAGCGCGCGGGCGAGCGCGGCGAGCATCTGCTCGCTCGGCTGCGGACCGCGTTGCTGTTCCAGGCGCGTGTAGTAATCCGTGGACATCGCGGCGAGCGACGCGACCTCCTCGCGCCGCAGCCCCCGCGCGCGCCGCCGCGGGCCCGCGGGCAGCCCGACGTCCTCGGGGTGCAGCTCCTCCCTGCGGCGGCGCAGGAACTCCGCCAAAGCCAGTCGGTCCATGACGCCAGTATCCGGGTGCCGCGAGGCGCGAACCAGGGATCGCCGATCCCCCGATGAGCGGTCTCTGCACGTCACGGTGCCGGGGCGCGAAGGTCGGGGCATGGACATCACCGGAAACACCATCTTCATCCCCGGCTCCACCAGCGGCATCGGCCTGGCCCTCGCGCTCGCGCTGAAGGCGCGCGGCAACACCGTGATCATCGGCGGCCGGCGCACCGAGCTGCTGCGCTCCCTCGCCGCGGCGCACCCGGGGCTGGGCACCGTGCGGATCGACACCACCGACCCGGCGAGCATCGATGCCGCGGCCAAGGAGGTGCTCGCCGACTACCCCGAGCTCAACGTGCTGGTCACCATGTCCGGCATCATGCGGGTCGAGAACTGGCGGGACCCGTCGTTCCTGCCCACCGCCGAGGCGACCATGACGACCAACGTGCTCGGTCCGATCCGCCTCATCGCCGCCTTCGTCGAGCACCTGCAGACCCGTCCCGCCGCGACGATCATGACGGTTTCCTCGGGCCTCGCGTTCACGCCGCTGCGGGTCACGCCCAGCTACAACGCGTCGAAAGCCGCCATCCACATGCTCAGCGAATCCCTGCGGCTGCAGCTCGCGGACACGACCGTGGGCGTGGTGGAGCTCGAACCGCCGTCGGTGCAGACGGACCTCATGCCGGGCCAGGCCGACAACGACCACGCCCAGCCGCTGGACGAGTACATCACCGAAGTCATGCACCTGCTGGAAACCCAGCCGGACGCCCGCGAGATCCAAGTGGAACGCGTGAAGTTCCTGCGCTACGGCGAAGCCCGCGGCGACTACGACCAGGTCGTGGCCGCGCTCAACGCGGAAGATCCGCACGGGCACTGAGTTTCCGGGCTGAACCACGGATCGTCGGCCGGCCCGTGGTTCAGCCCGCCGGGATCGACTCCGGATCGGTGCTGTGCGCCCGCAGGAGGCCCAGCGCTCCCTGGACCGCTCGATCGAACGGCTCGCACGACTGCTCGGCCCGCGCCAGCACGTACCCGCCCTGCAGGACGGCCGACAGGGTCGCGGCCAAATCGGACGGGCGCAGCTCCGCAGCCAGCTCGCCGTCACGCTGCGCTTGCTCGATCACCCCGGCCAGCAGCACGCGGACCTGGTCCAGCGCGTCGCGGACCGGCTGCCGGAGCTCTTCCCGCTCGATGATCTCGGGGTCTCCCGCCAGCCGCCCCACGGCACAGCCGCGCAGCACCTCCCGATCGAGCAGGAGGTATCCCGCGATCCGCTCGAGAGCGGTTCCCGGTCCCTTCAGCACCGCCTCGGACTGCTCCTTCATGATCTCGGCGCTGCGCTGCTCGGCGGCCAGCACCAGATCCGGCTTGCCCTGGAAGTGGTGGTACATGCTGCCCTGGCCGACCCCGGAGCGGCGCAGGATCGCGGTCGGGCTGGTGCCCAGATAACCGCGGTCCCACAACAGCTCTCGAGTACCTTCGATCAGCCGCTCTCGTGCACTCGCATCCATGCCCACCACCATACATACCGGTATGTATGGCGGCCATCGAGCTCGAGTACGTCAGCCCGCGAGGTAGTCGTGGAGCACGGCGCCGGGCAGGAGTTCCATGCCGTAGACCGTGTGGCTCGAGCCGACGATCTCGTGTACCGGCAGGTCGGCCAGCGGCGCGAGCGCGTGCGGGTACAGATCGAGAGCAGTCGGCCCGGACCAAGCACTCTTGACGGTGATGCCCGAGTACTGCAGGCGGACGAGTTCAAGGATGCGCGGTGATCCGTCGATGTCGGGAACGATCTTCAGCGCGGCGCCCGGTGTGGCCAGTGCCTTGCGGGCTTCCTCGACACCGCCTTCCTCGTAGCGGTAGCCCATGGTCGCGCGGGCCACGAGCACGTCGTCGAAGTGCAGCGTGCCGGTCAGGGTCGCGTTGTTCACGTCGAGGCCGATCCGACCGTACTTCTTCGGCAGCCCCCAGATTTCGCCTCCCTGCAGGATCGCCGGAACGGTGTCGCAGAACATGATCGGGCGGAAGCCGACCGGTTCACCCTGGTAGCTCGCGGAGATCGTCTGGGCCAGTTCGGCGTACTTGCCCAGGCCGGAGATCTCCATGGTCAGGGAACGTCAGCGTCACGATCGGGTCGAGCACTTCGAGCGGCTCCGGAACGAGCCGGCGCGCCTTGTCGAGGTCCGTCCGGTAGCTGACCGACAACGATTCTCGATCGATGATCTGCAGCGGGAGCTTCGCCCCGTAGGACGGCGATCCGAACGGGATGGCTTACGCGTTCTTCCGCACTTCCTCAGCGGCCAGAAGAAAAGCCGGCATGGTCGATGCCCTTCAGGTGTCTCCGTGTTGTCTCGTCGCGCGCGCCGCGAGCTGCCGCGGGATCGCGGCTTTCCCAGAAACTACATACATGTATGTATGGTGGTCAAGACAGGTCGACGGACCGCCTGGCGCGGGTGAGCACGGCCACAGGAGACCGGATGATCGGTTCAGCGTTGCGCAGGGCGGCTTTCGAGGCGCACCTGACGCGCGCCGTCACGCCAGGTGCGTCGGCTTCCCCGCGAGGATCGTCGCGCTGATGGGCATGTCCCGGAGTTCCGCCGGAGACAACCGTGACGGGTCGGCCGCCGTGATCATCAGGTCCGCGACGTCGCCGATCGCGATGCCGTGGCGGCCGCCCGAGGCGGCGGCCAACGCGGCCGCCAACGGGATCGACTGTTCGGGGTGCCAGGCGGGCCGGTCGTCGTCCGTACGTCCGACGGCGGCGGCGATGCCGTCCCACGGGTCCAGCGGCGCGACGGGCGCGTCGGAACCGATTTCGAGGCGGGCGCCGGAATCCAGCAGCGCGCGGTAGGGGTAGGCGCGGTCCGTGCGGCCGTACCAGTGGCGGTCGGCGACGTCGCGGTCGTCGGGCTGGTGGGCGGGCTGGACACTCGCCACCAAGCCCAACGCGGCGAAGCGCGCGACGTCGTCGAGCGCGAGCAACTGCGCGTGCTCGATGCGGCCCGCGCAGCCCAGCTCGGAGAACGCGTCGAGGGCGATGGTGTTGGCCTTGTCGCCGATGGCGTGCACGGCCGGCACCAGACCGTGCTCCGACGCACGGCGCATGAGTGATACCAGCTCGCCCGGCGGCAACTCCAACAGCCCCAGGGAATCCGACTCCGGGTAGGGGTCGTGGCAGTAGGCGGTGCGGGTGTTGAGGGAACCGTCCACGAACAACTTGAACGGCCCCACGGTCAGCAAGCCGTCGCCGGCCGGGAGGACGTCGCCGGTGCGGTGGCCGCGGTCGATCGCGAGCTCCAGCAACGGCCGGGAGATCACGCACGAAACGCGCGTGGCCGGGGAAACCGAGGCCACGCGACGGGTCCAGTCCGCCACGGTGTCGGCGTATTCGTAGTCCACGATGCCCGTCACCCCACGGGAAGCCGCCGCCGACAACGCGTCCGCGACCCACCGGTCCGCCACGTCCGGCGGCGCGGACGGCAGCGCGGCCGTCGCGGTCATGCAGTCGTTCTCCAGCAGCACCCCTGTCGGGTGGTCGCGGCCGATCAGCTTCAGCGCGGCCGGGCTCAGCCACAGCGTGTGCAGGTCCGCGCTGAACAACGCGACCGCCCGCCCTGGCAACGCGCGCTGCAGCATCTCCTTGTGCGGCTCGTCCGGCCACAACCCGTCGCGAAAACCGGCGCCCACCACAAGGTCACCACCGGGAGCGGACAACAACCGCTGCAGCAGCAGCTCCACCGCCTCGGCGGCCGAACGCGCGTCGCCGAGCGGGATGCGGCGGCGGAACGCGGCCCACTGGACCACGTGCACGTGGGCGTCGACCAGACCCGGCAGCAGCGTGCCGCCGTGGCCGTCGAGCACGCGCGCGGCGAAGCCCGACCCGGCGCCCGGTTCCTCGATGGCGGCCACGCGACCGTCGTTCACACGCACGTCGGCCAGCGCGCCGTCGAGCCCGACCCGCACCCGGCGGAGGAGGAGATCGTCCATCCGCTCAGCCTGCCAGGCCGGTGCGGGGGAAGGGAATCTTCACCGGACGGGTGAGTCAGGTGCAAAACGCGGGAATGCGGGGTACTCCCCTGGTGTTGCAATAACAAGGCAACCGTCGCCCGCCGAAGGGTCAGGGCCGGCTCAGGAGCGCCGCCTTCACAAGCCGCGCAGGGTTCGACTCCCTCGGTTGCCACGTGGCGACGCCTGCGTGCTGTCCGGAACGCGGCCGTTACTGATCCGACCAAAAGTAGGCGGACCCCGGGCAAGACGTCACCGTTGCTACGTATGCCGTATGGCCGTGACTGTGGTCGGATCAGTAACGAACGGCACAGTAGTCCGTTCGTCCCACGCCGAATTGCGGTATTGATGCGGTTCATCCCGGGCTGTGTACTGCTCCGATGACACAGCAGAGATCACGCTGGAGACGGCGGGCCGGGATCACCTTCCTCGCCACTGCCCTCGGCGTCGCCCCTGTCGGGGTGCCTGCTGCGCTCGCCGCGCAGCCCTCCTCAAGCCCCGCCCCGAGCGAGAAGACGCTCGACGGCCACGACCGCGCGCTCGTCGCGGAAGCCCAGCGCTCCGGCAAGCGCGCCGTGACGCTGCTCGTCGCCGCCGAACGCGGCCGCGCGAACTCCGCCGTGAACGACCTCAAGGCCCTCGGCGGCGTGGTCGAATCCACGGACGCGAAGCTGGACTACGTCAAGGTCTCCGTCCCCGTCGCGAACGCTGAGAAGGCCGCGAAGCTCACCTCGGTGAAGGCGGTCGACGTCGACGGCCTCATCCACCGCGACGACCCGAAGCCCGAAGGTGCGGCCGACCCGATCCCGCAGCAAGCTCCGGGCAAGAACACCCCGCGCGTGAACCCGTACCTGCCCACCGGCGACACGTACGCCGCGCAGTTCGGCCAGACCTTCGGCGGCTGGGACGGCAAGGGCACCACCGTCGCCGTCCTCGACTCCGGGGTGGACCTCGACACCCCCGCGCTGGCCACGACCAGCCACGGCGAACGCAAGATCGTCGACTGGTACAACGCCAACGCCACCAACTCCGGCGACGGCACGTGGGTGCCGTTGTCGGCGCAGACGTACGCCGGCGCGTTCACCGCGAACAGCCGCACCTGGACCGCGCCCGCGACCGGCGGCCCGTACACGTTCGGCCAGTTCAAGGAAACCGCGGGCGACCTCGGCGGCGCCGGCAGCGAAACCGGCGGCGACCTCAACCGCGACGGCGACCGCGCCGACTCGTGGGGCGTGCTGCTCGACACCGCCACCAAGCAGGTGCGCGTGGACCTCAACGGCAACGGCGACTTCACCGACGAGAAGCCGATGTCCGACTACGCCAAGAACTTCGACGTCGGCTACTTCGGCACCGACGACCCGGCCACCGACCGTGCCGAGCGGATGGCGTTCGTGGTCCAGACCGACAAGCCGGGCTTCGTGAACATCGGCCTCGCCGGCGCCGAGCACGGTTCGCACGTCGCGGGCATCGCCGCGGGCAACGACCTGTTCGGCGGCAAGATGGACGGCGCCGCGCCCGGCGCGAAGCTCATGGCGGTGAAGGTCTGCCTGACCACCGACTCGTGCACCGCGAGCGGCCTGGTCGACGGCGTGGTCTACGCCGCGAGCCACGGCGCCGACGTCATCAACATCTCCATCGGCGGCCTGCCGGCACTCAACGACGGCAACAATGCGCGCGCGGAGCTCTACAACCGCACCATCGCCGAGTACAACGTGCAGATCTTCATCTCCGCGGGCAACTCCGGCGCGGGCGCGAACTCGGTCGGCGACCCGTCGGTGGCCACGGACGCGATCAGCGTCGGCTCGTACATCACCCGCGAGACGTGGCTGTCGAACTACGGCTCCAAGGTGACCGCGGCCGTGGCGCTGCACCCGTTCTCCTCGCGCGGTCCGCGGGAGGACGGCGGGTTCAAGCCGGACATCATCGCGCCGGGCGCGGCGATCTCCACCGTGCCGCGGTGGGAAGCGCCGGGTCCGGTCGCGGGCACGTACTCGCTGCCCGCGGGCTACGCGATGCTGCAGGGCACGTCGATGGCTTCGCCCGAAGCGACGGGCGCCGCAGCGCTGCTGGTGAGCGCCTACAAGGCGACCCACCACGGCCGGCGCCCGCCGGTGGCCGCGCTGCGCTCGGCGATCAAGTCCACGGCGCGGTTCGTGCCGGGGATCGGCGCGTACGAGCAGGGCGCGGGGCTGTTCAACGTGCCTGCCGCGTGGGTCGCGCTGTCGCTCAACCCCAAGCCCGACACGCTGACCACCTCGGTCGACGTGCACACGGTGCAGGCGAACCTGCTGAAGCCGAAGCCCGGTGCCGGTGTGGGCATCCACGACCGCGAAGGCGTGACCGTCGGACAGGCCTACACCCGCACGTACACGATCACACGCACCACGGGTTCGTCGCACCCGGTCGTGTACTTCGCGCGGTGGGTGGGCAACGACGGGACGTTCTCGTCGGGCTCGCTGCTGTCACTGCCGCTGAACAAGCCGGTTTCCTTCCAGGTCAAGGTGAACCCGAAGCAGGCCGGCGTGCACTCCGCCCTGCTGGACCTGGACAACCCGCTGACGATCGGCGTCGACCTGCAGACCATGAACACGGTCTTCGCGCCGGCGGAGTTCGCGGCGTCGGGCACGTTCGAAGCGTCGGGCACGGTGGCGCGCAACCAGTCCGTGAGCTACTTCCTGCGCGTGCCGCAGGGCGCGAGCTCGCTGCAGGTGGACCTGACCGGCGGCGGTGACCCCGGCAAGGGCCAGGTGCGGTTCCTGCGCTACGACCCGACCGGCGTGCCCGTCGACAGCAACACCTCCACCAACTGCTACAACCCCGACGCGGGCGCCGGCTGCACCGGCGGCACGCCGACGAGCCGCACGCTCAGCAACCCGCTGCCGGGCGTCTGGGAGATCACGGTGGAGGCGCGGCGGACGTCCGATGTGGACGTCGCTCCGTTCAAGCTGACGGCTTCGGCGCTGGGCACGGCGATCTCGCCGAACCCCGACGACCTCGCGTCGGCTCCGCTGGGCACCGGCGTGGCGCGCACGTACACGGTCAAGAACACGCTGAAGGCGTTCACCGGGCACGTGGTCGGCGGCCCGTTCGGCAGCGCGGCCATCACCCGGCCGTCGATCAAGCAGGACGAATCGGCCCAGACGCAGATCGTCGTGCCGGCCGGTTCGTCGTCGTTGACGGTGACGATCGGCAACCCGGCCGACGCCGGCGCCGACCTGGACCTCACCGTCTACAACTGCACGAGCGGTTCGTGCGTGCAGGCGGGCCAGAGCGCCGATGGTGACTCCGAAGAGTCGGTGACGCTGCAGAACCCCGCGGCCGGCAACTGGCTCGCGGTCGTGGACGGGTACTCCGTGCCCGCCGGGACCACCGCGTACGACTACCTGGACGCGTTCGTGAACCCGGCTTTCGGCGCGGTCGCGGTGACGGACCCGGTGGCCGCGCACGCGTCCGGTTCGACGTGGACGGTGCCGGGGGTCGTCACGGCTTCGCAGGCTCCGGGCGCGGGCCGCGTGCTGCGCGGCCTGCTGTCCGTGGTGGACGACGCGGGCAAGACCGTCGGCAGCGGCACGGTGCTGGTGCGGGCGGTGAGCTAGCGGTTTTCCCTCTGCGGGCCGGGTTCCTGTCCGGGGAACCCGGCCCGCTTCGTCACTGCCGGCCGCCGAGCGCGCCCTGTGCCGCGCGTCCCGCTGCGCCCGCCGCCCGAGCCGTGCAGGATGTACGCGATCCCCACGGCCAGCGCGGCGCCGGCGAGAGGGCCGGCGAGGTAGTCCCACCACGCCTCCAATCGGCGAGGACCAGCGCGGGTCCGAGTGGCACCCGCGGGGTTCATCGACGCTCCGCTGACCGGCGCACCCCACAACCCGGCGAGGACGATGTAACTGCCGACGGTGATCGCGGCGAGCGGGCCGACCTGCTGGGCGCCCGAGGCGCTGCCGAGGATGACGCTCACGAGTCCCGTGGTGAGCACGAGTTCCCAGACCATCGCCGTGACCGTCGAAATGCCGGAGCCGGGCAGGGTGAGTCCCCCGTCGCCCTGCTTGCCGAGCAGCGCCCACTGCAACAGAGTGGCGAGCGCCGCGCCGACGAACTGGGCGACGATGTAGGGCGGGCACGCGCCTCCACGGGAAGTCACCGCGCGCGGCGAACGCGAGGCTGACCGGCGGGTTGAGGTGGAGCGCCCGAAACCGTGCCCATGAACAGGATGATGGCGGCCACCATCAGCGCCGGGGCCACGACCCGCGCGCGCCCGCAGGGACCGCATCGCCACCGAACTTGGCGTTCACCACCCCGCCGTCCACGGCGACGAGCACCAGGAAGAAAGTTCCCAGCACCTCCGAGAACAGGCGGCGGCCCTCGTAGCGGTCGTTCCAGAAGTCGAACTGGCCCACCACTGAGTTGGGCTGCCCCATGGAGCGGAGGGCGACGTCGGCGTGCCGCGCCACCTGGTGCCGGCGGGCAGGGTCCGTTCGCTCGGGTTGCCGGTCATGGCGCACCTCGTTTCCCGGCGCGGTGAACCTCGCCATGGTGGCGGCGGTGCCGCGGCGTCACCGCACCCGGATCAGGTGGCTTCGGCGCGGCTCAGGAACGGGCCGGGGTCGGCGATGACGTGGTGGATCGTGCGGCCTGCCGCACCGAGCGTGGCCGCGTCACCGCCCACAGTGGACGGTGCCAGCACCGGAACGGAACCACGCAGCCGGCCCAGGCGTGCGGCGAGCACGGCTTCGGCGGCGGGCGCGAGCCACGGGCAGAGCGGGGCGAAGACGCCGCCGAGCACGACGTGGTCGAGGTCGAGCAGGTTGATCGCGGAGGCGAGCGCGAGGCCGAGTGCCTGACCGGCGGCAGAGGTGGCTTTCGTCGCCGTGGGGTCGGCGTTGTCGAGTGCGGTGAGCAGGGCGGCGACGGTCGGCACGCCGGCGGCTTCGAGCAACGCTTCCTGACCGGCGTAGGTTTCGAGGCAGCCGGTTGCGCCGCAGCGGCACGGCGGGCCCGCCTGGGAGACGACGACGTGCCCGAGTTCGCCGGCCAGCCCGCGGGCGCCGCGGAACAGCGCGGAGCCGACGACGAGCCCGGCGCCGATGCCGACTTCGCCGGAGACGAAGAGGAAGTTCTCGGGGCCGTCGCCGAACCAGAGTTCGCCGAGGGCGCCGAGGTTGGCCTCGTTGTCCAAGGCGACGGGGACGGGCAGGCGCAGCAGGTCGGCGGCGCGGACGTCTCGCCAGCCGAGGTTGGGGGCGCTGAAGACCACGCCGTCGCCGACCGGGCCCGAGACGGCGAGGACGGCGCCGGCGACGGTGAGTTTCTCCCGCGCGGCTTCCCCGAGCGCGAGCTGGGCGAGTTGTTGAAGCTCCCCCAGCACTTCCGCCGGTTCGGAGGCGCGGTTGTCGCGTTCGCGGCGTTCGGCGAAGCGGACGGTGCTGGTGAGGTCGAGCAGGCAGACGGCCAGGTAGTCGACGTTCACCTCCAGGCCCAGCGACGCCACGCGGCCGCCGGACAGGGCCACCTCGACGCCGGGGCGGCCGCGTTCCCCGGCGCGCGCGGGACCCGTCTCGGCGAGGAAACCGGCGTCGAGGAGGTCGCCGACGAGTTTGGACACCGTGGACTTGGTGAGGCCGGTGAGCTCAGCGAGCGCGGCGCGGGTCAGCGGGCCCTGCCGGGCGACCTCGCCGAGCACCAGCTCGAGGTTGCGCGCGCGCATCGAATCGTGCCGCACCGCCTGCGTCATCCCTCGCCTCCTCCGCGCACTGTACCGGCGGCCCTTGACGGGCGGGGCCACCGCGGCGCATATTTAGTCTACAATGTGAACTAAATGAAGGGGACCGCCATGAACGACTTCGCGCCCACTCCGGCCGACAAGTTCTCGTTCGGCCTGTGGACCGTGGGCTGGCCGGCCGCCGACCCGTTCGGGGTGGCGACGCGGCCGCCGCTCGACCCGGTGGAAAGCGTCCACCGCCTGGCGGAGCTGGGGGCGTACGGCGTGACGTTCCACGACGACGACCTCCTCGCCACGGAGCCCGACCGCGACGCGGCGATCAAGAAGTTCAAGGCGGCGCTCGAGGCCACCGGTCTGAAGGTGCCGATGGCGACCACGAACCTGTTCACGCACCCCGTGTTCAAGGACGGCGCGCTCACCAGCAACGACCGCGACGTCCGCCGCTACGCGCTCACGAAGGTGCGGCGCAACCTCGACCTGGCCGTGGAGCTGGGCGCCCGGACCTACGTGCTGTGGGGCGGCCGCGAAGGCGCCGAGTCCGACGCGGCGAAGGACGTGCGCGCGGCGCTGGACCGGTACAAGGAGGGCCTGGACCTCCTGGCCGACTACGCCGTGGCCCAGGGTTACGACATCCGCTTCGCGCTGGAGCCCAAGCCCAACGAGCCCCGCGGCGACATCCTGCTGCCGACGATCGGCCACGCGCTCGGCTTCATCTCGCGGCTCGAGCGGGCGGAACTGTTCGGACTGAACCCCGAGGTCGGCCACGAGCAGATGGCCGGCCTGAACTTCGTGCACGGGATTTCCCAGGCGCTGTGGCAGGGCAAGCTCTTCCACATCGACCTCAACGGCCAGCACGGGCCCAAGTACGACCAGGACCTGATCTTCGGGCACGGAGACCTCAAGAGCGCTTTCTTCCTCGTCGACCTGCTCGAAACCGGCGGCTACGAGGGCCCGCGGCACTTCGACTACAAGCCGATGCGCACCGAGGACCCCGCCGACGTCTGGGTTTCCGCGGCGGCCAACATGCGGATGTACCTGATCCTCAAGGCGAAGGCGGCGGCGTTCCGCGCGGACCCGGAGGTGGCCGCGGCGCTGGAGGCTTCGCGGGTGCCGGAGCTGTCCGTGCCGACCGTGGCGCCCGGGGAGACGCTCGACGATCTGGCCGCGGAGGAGTTCGACGTGGAGGCGGCCGGGAAGCGGGGGTACCACTTCACGCGGCTGAACCAGCTGGCGTTGGAGCACCTGCTCGGGACCCGGTGACTCTTCGGCGACCGTTGGGACACCAGGACCTTTGATTGTTTCTCGAAGTGGTCGCCGGTCGATGGGCCGTAGGTCGGGTCGGCCGGGTGGAGCGTGGCGGGGCAGGTGATGCAAGTCGTGTCGCGCCGGTGAGGTGGTCGCCGGCCGGCTGGGTGGGGTTGGGAGTTCGCTGGTCGCGTGGTGGTCCGGGCCACTATGTTGATGTCCGCCAACGCGGTCCCCGCCACTGAGGAGCCCCACCATGACCGACGGTCCGCAGCAGAGCCCGGATGTGCCGGACTCCCCCGCTGAGCCGGGAGTTTCCGTGCCGCCGATGCCCGAGGGACCGGTGCTGCGCTACACGCCCGGGCAGCAGAGCGCCACTGAGGCCGGGCGGTTGAGCGGTGGAGCGCAGCAGGCGTGGACCACGCCCGGCGTCGCGACGCCGCAGCCCGTCGGGGTCGGCGGGGTGCCGCAGCAGCCCGGGACCGGGGCCGGTGGGGCGCAGCGGCAGTGGGCGGCGCAGCCAGGGGTCCCGCAGCAGCCGTGGGCGGGGCAACCGGGGATGCCGCACGCAGGGCCCGAGAAGAGCGTGGCGCCGGCGGTGCTGGCGTTCGCGCTCGGGATCGTCGCGCTGGTGGTGCCGTTCCTGCCGGTCGCGATGGACGACGCGCGGGTCGGCGTGTTGGACCTGCGGTCGTGGATCGCCTTGCCGTTCGCGGTGCCGGGACTGGCGCTCGGGGTCGTCGCGTGCCTCGGGCGGCGGCGGATGAAGGCGCTGGCCGTGATCGGCATCGTGTTCGCCGCGCTTGCGGTAGTGGTCGCGCTGATCATGATCGCCAACCGCGTGGCCCACTAGGCACCCCGGTGGTCGCCTCGACCCCCATCGAGGCGACCACCGGGACTACCAGGTGATCGGCAGCTCGTGGACGCCGTAGATGTTCATGTCGGTCCGCAGGGGTACTTCGGCGGCCGGCACGGCCAGCTTCAGGTCCGGGAAGCGGCGCAGCAGCCCGGCGAAGCCCGCACGCATTTCGATGCGGGCCAGCTGCTGGCCGAGGCACTGGTGGATGCCGTGGCCGAACGCCATCTGGCCGCGGGCCTTGCGGTGGATGTCGAGCGTGTCGGGGTTCTCGAAGCGCTGCGGGTCGCGGTTGGCGGCCAGCAGGGAGACGACAACGGTCGAACCCTCCGTGATGAGTTCACCACCGAGCTCGATGTCCTCGGTGGCGTAGCGGTAGTTGATGTCGACCACGGACAGGTAGCGCATCAGCTCCTCGACGGCGTCGGGCAGCAGTTCCAGGTCGGCGCGCAGCTCGGCCAGCTGCTCGGGGTGCTCCAAGAGCGCGAACGTGCCCAGCGCCAGCATGTTGGCGGTGGTCTCGTGGCCGGCGAGCAGCAGGAGGAACGCGGCACCGGTCAGTTCCTCGATGGTGAGGTCCTCGTGGCGGGCCAGGTCGGACAGGATGTCGTCGCCGGGCTCGGCGCGCTTGCGCGTGACCAGCTCGCCGAGGTAACCCATCAGGGCGCCCAGCGCCCCCATCTTCTCCTCCAGCGACTGGTCCTTGACCAGGAACTGCTGCGAGTTGGCCTGGAAGTCCGCGCGGTCCTCGTAGGGGACGCCGAGCAGCTCGCAGATCACCAGCGACGGCACCGGCAGCGCGAACTCCTTGACCAGGTCGACCGGCGGGGTGAGCTTCGCCAGCTCGTCCAGCTGCCGCTCGGCGATCTCGATGATCTGCTCCTCGAGCACCTTCATCCGCTTGACCGTGAACGCGCCGGTGAGCTTGCGCCGCAGCCGCGTGTGGTCCGGCGGGTCCATGGCGATGAACACCCCCGGCATCTGCGGCGACGGCTCGGTCTGCACGGGCATGCCGGGCGTCTCGAACGGCACGTGGATGACGCCGAGGTCCTGGCGCGAGCTGAACCGGGTGTCGGCCATCAGCCGGCGCACCGCGTCGTAGCCGGTGACCAGCCAGCCCTCGTGCCCGTCGGGGAACGCCAGCGGGCTGACCGGCCGGACCGCACGCAGCGCCGTGATCTCACGCGGCGGGTCGAACGGACCCGCGTTGCGCTCCATGGGCAGACCCTGCGGGACGGGAACCGTCTGAGTCATCGATTTTCCTCTCGTGGTGGTTTCTGCAACCACCCTCCCCGGCATCCCTGACACCCGGCTGACACGGCTCTGACACCCCGGCCGCCCCCCTCGGCGACCGGGGTGCCCGCGCAGGTCAGACCTACTCCGCCTGCGACGAGAACGCCGCGTCGAACGCAGCCGCCGGTGGGGTGAAGTTCAGTTTCCGCACGAACTCCAGCGCTTCGGGCGCCCCGGTCAGTCGGTCCATGCCGGCGTCCTCCCATTCGATCGAGATGGGGCCGTCGTAGGCGATGGCGTTGAGCATGCGGAAGACGTCTTCCCACGGGACGTGGCCGTGGCCCGTCGACACGAAGTCCCAGCCGCGGCGGGGGTCGGCCCACGGGAGGTGGGAGCCGAGGCGGCCGTTGCGGCCGTTGAGCTGCTTGCGGGCCTCCTTGCAGTCCACGTGGTAGATGCGGTCCTTGAAGTCCCACAGGAAACCGACGGGGTCGAGGTCCTGCCAGACGAAGTGCGACGGGTCGAAGTTGAGCCCGAACGCCGGGCGGTGGCCGATCGCCTCGAGCGCTCGCACGGTGGTCCAGTAGTCGTACGCGATCTCGCTCGGGTGGACCTCGTGGGCGAAGCGCACGCCGACCTCGTCGAACACGTCGAGGATCGGGTTCCAGCGGGCGGCGAAGTCCTCGTAGCCGCGCTCGATCATCGACGGCGGCACAGGCGGGAACATCGCCACGGTGTGCCAGATGGACGATCCGGTGAACCCGACCACAGTGGACACCCCCAGCGCGGCGGCGGCTCGCGCGGTGTCCTTCAGCTCCGCGGCGGCGCGCTGCCGCACGCCCTCGGGCGAGCCGTCACCCCAGATGCGGGCGGGGAGGATGGCCTCGTGGCGCTCGTCGATGGGGTGGTCGCACACGGCCTGGCCCACCAGGTGGTTGGAAATGGCCCACACGCGCAGGTCGTACTTCGCAAGTGTGTCCAGTTTGGACCGGACGTAGCCCTCGTCCGAAAGCGCTTTGTCGACTTCGAAGTGGTCGCCCCAGCAGGCGATCTCCAGGCCGTCGTACCCCCAGCCGCTCGCCAGCCGGCAGACCTCCTCGAACGGCAGGTCGGCCCACTGTCCGGTGAACAGGGTCAGCGGTCGTGCCATCACACAGCTCCTCACGAGAGTCAGCGAACAGGGGTCCAGACACTGGCGGCGGCCGCGCTGCGCTCCACCGCGTCGAGCACTCGCTGCACCTGCAGCCCGTCGGCGAACGACGGCGCCGGGTCGCTGCCCTCCCCCAGCGCGACGAGGAAATCGCGGATCTCGTGCGTGAAGGAGTGCTCGTAGCCGAGCCCGTGCCCCGGCGGCCACCACGCGCCGACGTACGGGTGGCCGGGTTCCGTGACCAGGATCCGGCGGAACCCGGCGAGTTCGGGATCCGCCGTGTGGTCGTGGAAGTGCAGTTCGTTCATGGCCTCGAAGTCGAACGCGAGGCTGCCCGCGGACCCGTTCAGCTCGATCCGCATCGAGTTCTTGCGCCCGGACGCGAACCGCGTCGCCTCGAAACTGCCGATCGCCCCGCAGTCGAAGCGCGCGGTGAACAGCGCGGCGTCGTCCACCGTCACCTCACCCCGCGCCGAACCCGACGACGCCACCAGCCCCGACGACGACACCACCAGCGGCCGCTCCTTGACAAATGTCTCGGTCAGCGCGCTCACGCCCGTGATCCGCGCGCCGGTCAGAAACTGCGCGAGGTCCACGATGTGCGCGCCGATGTCGCCGAGCGCCCCGGACCCGGCCTTGTCCTTCTGCAGCCGCCACACCAGCGGGAACGCCGGGTCGACGATCCAGTCCTGCAGGTACTGCGCCCGCACGTGCCGGAGCTCCCCCAGCCGGCCGCCGGCCACCAGTGAGCGGGCGAACGCGAGCGCCGGCACCCGCCGGTAGTTGAACGCGACCATCGACCGCACGCCGCGCGCGGCGGCCGCCGAAGCGGCCGCAGCCATCGCCTCCGCCTCGGCGACGGTGTTGGCCAGAGGTTTCTCGCACAGCACGTGTTTGCCCGCCTCGAGCGCGGCCAGCGCGATCTCCGCGTGCGTGTCGCCCGGCGTGCAGATGTCCAGCAGCTCCACGTCCTCGTCGTCCACGACCCGCTTCCAGTCGGTCTCGAACGCCGCCCAGCCCAGTTTCGCGGCGGCGGCCTCCGCGGCCGCGGCGTCGCGCCCGCACAGCACCGCCATCCGCGGAGTCAGCGGTACGGCGAAGGCGTGGTGCACGGTCCGCCACGCCTGGGAGTGGGCCGCGCCCATGAAGGCGTAGCCCACCATGCCGACGCCGATCTGCCCAGCCATGCAGGAGTTCCCTTCACTCGAACGAAACGGGGAGGTACTTGTCCACGTTCTCCTTCGTCACGACCGCCGAGAACGTGGTCACCGAAGCCGGGATCTCCTGCTCCGCGAGATCCGTGAGCCCCTTCGACTGCCCGAGCAGCCGGGCCAGCCGCACGGCCGACGCGGCCATCGTCGGCGGGTAGAGGACCGTGGCCTTCAGCACCGAGTCGTCGGCTTTGATCTGCTCCATCGCGGCCTTCGAGCCCGCGCCGCCGACCATCAGGAAGTCGGTCCGGCCGGCCTGCCGCACGGCCTGCAGCGCACCGACGCCCTGGTCGTCGTCGTGGTTCCAGATCGCGTTGAACTGCGGGTGCGCCTGCAGCAACTCCGCCATCCGCGCCTGCCCGGTCGGCACGGTGAACTCGGCGGCCGCGCGGCCGGCCTTGCGGATCCCCGGGTAGTTGGCCAGCGCGTCGTCGAAGCCCTGCGTGCGCTGGCGGGTCAGTTCGAGCGTGTCGATGCCGGCGAGCTCGAGCACGGTGCCCTGCCCGTTCAGGCGCCGGCCGATGTAGTTGCCCGCGTTCACGCCCATCCGGTAGTTGTCGCCGCCCACCCACGTGCGGTAGGCCTGCGGCGAGTCGAAGATCCGGTCGAGGTTGATCACCGGGATACCCGCGTCCATCGCCTTGCGCCCGGCGGGTGTGAGCTGCTTGCCGTCGGCGGGCAGCACCACGAGCACGTCGACCTTGCGGTTGATCAGCGCGTCGATCTGCGCCGACTGCGTGGCCGCGTCGTTCGACCCCTCGGCGACGACGAGTTCCACGTCGGGGTGCCGCTGCGCTTCGGCCCGGGCGTTGACCGTGATCGCGTTGAGCCAGCCGTGGTCGGCCTGTGGCCCGGCGAAGCCGACGGTGACCTTCTTGCCCGGGGCGTCCTGAGCACCCGCCGGCGCGTTCTGCGCGGCCGGTGGTGCCTCCTCATTGCTCGTGCACGCGGCGAGCGCCCCCACGCCCGCGAGGGTGGCCCCGGTCAGGAACGCGCGGCGGCGGATGTCAGTGTTCATCGGGAGTTCCTCTCACTCGAATAGAGGGAAGCCCGCCGCTGCACGAGCACGGCGAGGACGATGATCACGCCCTTGGCCAGCTGCTGCACGGCCGTGGGCAGGTTGTTCAGGGTGAACAGCACGCTGATCGTGGTGAACACCAGCACGCCCAGCACGGATCCGACGAGCGTGCCGCGCCCGCCCGAGAGCAGGGTGCCGCCGATGATCACCGCGGCGATGGCGTCGAGCTCGTAGAGGTTGCCGTTGCCCGAAGTCCCGCTGGAGGTGAGGATGATCAGCATCACGCTGGCGATGCCGCAGCACAGTCCTGAAAGGACGTACAGCAGGCAGGTGTGCAGCTTCACGTTGAGACCCGCCAGCCGGGCCGCCTCGAGGTTGCCGCCGATCGCGTAGGTGCGGCGGCCGAACGTGGTGCGGTTGAGCACGAGCCAGCCCAGCACCGCCACCGCCGCGAAGATCAGCACCAGCGGCGGGATGCCGAGCACGTAGCTGTCCTGGTAACCGAGGTCGACGAGCGCCTGGTTGCGCGTGGTCACCGTCTGCGTGCGGCCCTGCGAGAGCTGGATCGCCAGGCCGCGCGCCGACGCGAGCATCGCCAGCGTGCCGATGAACGCGACCAGGCGCCCGTACGCGATGAGCAGCCCGCTCACGAGCCCACAGCCGACGCCCACGGCCACGGCGGTGAACACGATGCCGCCGATGCCGAACGACTGCGTGGACCGCGTCGTGGCCCACACCGTCGCGAGCGCCACCACCGCGCCGACCGACAGGTCTATGCCGCCGCCGATGATCACGAACGTCATGCCGACCGTGATCACGCCGATCACCGACGCCTGCGTGAGCACCAGCACGAGCGTGCCGGTGGTGAGGAACTGCCCGGGCTGGGTCAGCGCGCCGATGAGCACCAGCACCACGAGCACCCCGACCAGGCCGAGGTTGCGCGCTTCCCGCAGCCGCACCGAGAACCGGCGCGGGGAATCGGTGGCCACCGCCTGTTCAGCGTTCATTCCGCACGCTCCTGCTCCTCGAGGATGAGATCGAGCACGGCCGGTTCGTCCAGGTCGCGGGCCAGCGCTTCGGTGAGCACGCGGCCCTCCCGCAGCACGAGCACCCGGTCGGCCAGCCCCAGCACTTCCGGCAGCTCGCTGGACACCAGCACGATCGCGACGCCGGAGTCGGCGAGCTCACGGATCACGCGGTACAGCTCGGCGCGGGCGCCGACGTCGACCCCGCGCGTCGGCTCGTCGAGCAGCAGCACGCGGCAGCCCTTGAGCAGCCAGCGCGCGAGCACGGCCTTCTGCTGGTTGCCGCCCGAGAGCTTGCCGGCGGGCCGGCGGATGTCCGGCGGACGCAGGTCGAGCGCCTGCGTGTGCCGGCGGACGGCCGTGGCTTCGGCCCTCGCGTTGAACCAGCCGAACCGCGCGTAGCGCCGCAGCGAGGCGAGGGAAACATTGCGCGCCACGGATTCCTGCAGCAGCAGGGCTTGGCTCTTGCGTTCTTCGGGGGCGAGCCCGAGACCGCTGCGGACGGCGGCGGTCACGCCGCCGCGCAACGGTTTCCCGGCCAGCTTCACGTGCCCGGTGGTCGGTTTCCGGGCGCCGTAGACGGTTTCGAGGACCTCCGACCGGCCCGAGCCCACGAGCCCGGCCAGGCCGACGATCTCGCCTTCGCGCACGGAGAACGACACCCCGGCGAACGAGCCGGCCACGCCCAGGTCCTCGACCTCGAGCAGCACCGGCCGGCCGGCGAACGCGTCCTCGGCCGGGCGCGGCGGGAACAGGTACTCCACGCGGCGGCCGGTCATCAGCGACACCAGCTCCGTGGTCGGCGTGGTGCGTGCGGGCAGGCCGGTGGCGACGGTGTGGCCGTCCTTGAGGACTGTGACGCGGTCGCCGATCTCGCGGATCTCCTCCAGCCGGTGGGAGATGTAGACGACGGCGACGCCGCGCTCGGTCAGGCCGCGGATCACGCGGAACAGGTTCGCCACCTCGTCGGTGGCCAGCACGGCCGACGGCTCGTCGAGCACGATCAAGCGCGCGTCGAGCGACAGCGCCCGCGCGAGGCTCACGATCTGCTTGCCCGCGGCCGACAGCGTGCCGACCTCCCGCTCCACGCGGATCTCCCGGTGCCCCAGGCGCTCGAGCAACGCGCGGGCTTCGGCGCGCATCGTCGCGCGCCGCACCCACCCGGCGCTCGCCTGCTCGTGACCGAGGAAGATGTTCTCCGCCACGGAAAGCCCGTCGACCAGGTCGAGCTCCTGGTACAGCGTCGCGATGCCGCACTTGATGGCGGCGGTCGGGTTCGGCAGCTCGACGGGTTCACCCGCCACGCGGATCTCCCCCGCGTCGGGCCGGTGGGCGCCGGCGAGCACTTTGATCAAAGTGGACTTGCCCGCCCCGTTCTGGCCGAGCAGGCAGTGGACTTCGCCCGCTTCCACGTGCAGTTCGACGTCGTCGAGCGCGCGGACCCCGGGGAACCCCTTGCCGATCCCGGACATTTCCAGCAGCGTCATCCGCTGTCCCTCTCCCCCGCTCCGGCGGCCACGAGTGCCGGGTCGTCGAACACCGCCTCCAGCGCCACGTGCGCGCCCCCGCGAGACGCGGCCGAGAACCCGAGCCACGACAGCTCCACGCGGCAGCCGCCGATGTCCGGCGCCACCACGCGGGCTTTGAGCTCGGCCATCATCGGGCCCAGCAGATACGGGCCGAGCTGCGCGAAGTACCCGCCCAGCAGCACCACGCGCGGGTTGAAGACGTTCACGAGCACCGCCGCGCCGACGCCGAGCCCAGTACCGACTTCGGCGAGCGCGTCGAGCGTGCGGCGGTCCTTCAGCTCGGCGCGCCGGCGCAGCATGTCGAGGCGCTGTTCGAGGTCCAGCGACGGGTCGTGCACCGGATCGCTGGGCGCCGCGGCGAGCCGCAGCATCCCGGCGAGGCCCACGATCGTCTCCCAGCACCCGCGGCGCCCGCAGCCGCAGCGGCGGCCGTTCGGGTCGAGCTGGATGTGCCCGATCTCGCCGGAAAAGCCTTCCGCGCCACCCAGAAGGCGGCCGCCGGAGATCACGCCGCCGCCCACGCCGATCTCACCGGTGAGGTACACGAGGTCCGCGGTGCCCGCGACGCTGCCCATCGCGTATTCGCCGAGCGCGCCGAGGTTCGCGTCGTTGGCCATGCGGACCGGGAAGGCGAGGCGCCCGAGCCGCTGCGTGAGCCGTTCGGTCAGCCCCTCCACCACCGGCTCGTTGGTCCAGTGCAGGTTCGGCGCGAACGCGACGGTGCCGGCGGTGACGTCGACCAGCGCCGGGATCGCGAGGGTGAGCCCCACGGGCGCAACCATGAGCCGGCGGCACTCCCTGAGCGCGCGGGCGGCCAGTTCGGCTGTGGCGTCGAGGACCTTCGCCGGAGTAAGCGCTTGCACGTCGAGCGCCACGCGCTGTTCGAAGAGGACGGTTCCGGTGAGGTCCAGCGCCAGCGCGGTGAGGTAGTCGACGTTGATCTCGACCCCGACGCCACCCACCCCGCGCCCGTCGAGCTCCACGATCGTGCCCGGCCGCCCGACAGCCCCCGCGCGTTCCCGCTCCCCCTCGCGCGCCAGCCCCCGCTCCACCAGCTCCGCGACGAGGCTCGACACCGTGGCCTTGTTCAGCCCCGTCTCGGCCGCGATCCCCGCCCGCGACCGCGGCCCAGCGTCCCGCAGGTGCCGCAGCACCAAAGCGAGGTTGCTGCGCCGCACCCCGGCCTGGTCCGCCGGGCCGACGCGTCTCAGTGGGTCCACGCTGACACCGCCCAGTTCGTCTGGTGGGCCAACAAATTAGGTCAGGCCGAACGAAGGGGTCAACGATGGAGGGATGGTAACGATCCCGGCAAAAGCCCCCAATTTCCATGGTGACCTGGGGGAATGCTGCGTCGGCTCGACTTCCGCGGTCCTACGGATGGAGCACGGGTTCGGTTCGCGGATGTCCGAACCACTCACCCGTTCGGAATCCCTTGCGCACCCGTGGAACCATCCTGCCGCACTGCCGGGATTGGTCCGCCCGGGTGACGGGAAGCGGCCCGTTCCCCAGGTAATTCGTTGGAAACGGGCCGTTTATCACCGTTCGGGACGAGAAGTGGAAAGTCCTGAACGGGTCTTGTTCGAACCGGCTGTCCCCAATGTAACGATCGGCCGGCAACTAGCGATCCAGTGATCGACTTCCGTCGAGCCGAGGAGAACCACCGTGTCGCCACGCACCACCGTCGCGATCACCAGCCTCGTCGCGATCGGGTTGGGGGTGGTTCTCCTCGTGACCAGTGCCCAGGCGGAACTCGCGTTCGTCACGTCGAACGGTGCGGCCTGCGACGGTTTGGCGCAGCTCGGCGACTGCTTTCCCGCCGAACCGAGGAGCCCGGTCCTCGCCTCCCTCCTGACGTCGACCGGCCTCCTCGGGTTGATCTACGCCCGCCTCCTGATGTCTCGAAGTGATCTCCTCATCCAGTGACCTCTTCGTGAACCACCAGCCGGACCGGGCCGAAGAGGCCGGTGCGGGTCTGGCCCGCCGCGACGGCCGTC
The DNA here is from genome assembly GCF_016889705.1 of Amycolatopsis sp. FDAARGOS 1241. Taxonomy (NCBI): domain Bacteria; kingdom Bacillati; phylum Actinomycetota; class Actinomycetes; order Pseudonocardiales; family Pseudonocardiaceae; genus Amycolatopsis; species Amycolatopsis sp. FDAARGOS 1241. The sequence goes on along the minus strand of NZ_CP069526.1, from coordinate 2,125,923 downwards.
GTGGGTGAGGCGTCGTCGAGGTAGCCGGCGAGGGTGCCGCGCACCACGAGTTCCACGGTGTTTTCGCCGGGGCACAGGGAATCCGTGAGCTCGGCGCGCCACGGGCCCCACACGAGGCGGTCGACGAGTTCGCCGTTTACGAGGACGTCGGCGGTACCGCGGACCGAGCCGAGGTCGAGGATCGCCCGGCCGGGCGGGGCCGTGATCGTGGTGCGGTAGCGGACGAGGCCGCCGGGGGCGCGCAGGCCCAGGTCTTCCCACGGGGCCAGCGAGGTCTCCGCCTCGGCGACCTCGACCTGGACGGCGGCGTCGAGCAGGGCGCCGCCGCGGCGGCCGTCGAAGGCGGTGAAGGTGAGGCGGATCGGGGTGCCCGCGGGAAGGGGTGCGGGCAGCGCCACCCGGCCCTCGACGGGTTTGTACTCGGCGTCGCCCACCGCCACCCGCACGTCGAGCGTGGTCGGGATCGTCAGCGCCGTGGTGCCGAGCGGGGCGGGGAACGTGAGGTGCTCGGTGCGTTCGCCGCCGGGCTCGAGGTCCGGGACCACGCCGAGCACGACTTCCCCTTGTGCCGCGCCGGGTTCCAGCCAGTGCGCACCCCGCAGCGGGTGCGGTCGCGGGCCGGCGCACACGAACCGCGGGTCGCGCGGGTGGTCGCGGCGCAGGCCGGTCGAGCGCCAGGCGGTATCGCTCAGCGGGGCGTCGACGGTGTCCGCGGCGTCGGCGGTCAGCGCGAGCCGCAGCGTGTTTTGGCCGGCGCGCAGGTGCTCGCGCACGTCGTAGGGGTGCACGCGGATCTCGCGGTGGCCCGGGTAAGGGTTGAAGTCGCCCTGCTTGCCGACTGCCTTGTCGTTCACGAACACGCGGCACGCGCCTTCGCTGGCGACGTGGACCACGGTGTCGTCAGGAATCCCGGCGAGGGTGAAGGTGCGCACGAGCTCCTCACCCACCAGCCACTCGGGCCGCCGGTACGCGCCCGGATCGGCCACGACGGCGAACGACGCCCGCAGCACCCCTTCGCGGGTCGCGGTGAACTCGATCTCGACGGCCACCGTGCGGCCGGCCGTCTCATCCGGCAAGGGGCTGAACGACTGGTACGCGGACTCCGGCACGGGCAGCTCGGCACCGTCGACCACCACGCGCCGCGCGAGCCGACGGCGAGGAACAGCCCCGTCGGTCCGGGATCGCGAGGTGCGTGCGGACGGCGACCCGGCCGCCGGCCGGCACGTGGCGCCAGTCGAGGAACTCTTAGGGCACGTAACCCTTGGGCCCCACCGTGTCGTTGTGCAGCGGGTCCTTGCGCATCCCGCGCGAGAGCGACCACTCGGCCGGCCGCCACCGTCCGTCGGCGTCGCGGACTTCGGCGAACGGGCCGTACGTCGCCAGGACCGGACCTGTCTCGTGCTCGAAGCGCAGACCTCGATCGGCAACGTGCCGGAGCGCGAAGCCGCGGCCAGGTCGCCGTCTGAATTGTCCAGAGTGGACTCCGCGAGCGCGCACCACGGTCCGCCGACCTCGGCCACCGAGGCGACCGCGCCGAGCGGCCGGTCATCCTCGTGGATCCCGGTGGCGTCGCGCTTGAGCGCCAGCCCCGCGTACTCCGGGTGCTCGGCGGTGAGCCGGCCCTGGAGTTTGGCGCCGGAGAAGCCGATCTGGTCTTGCATCCAGAGGTGGAACCCGAGCTCCGCGGCGTCTGCGCAGGCCGCGTCGAGCAGTTCGAGCCACTGTGGACTGAGGAACGGCGGGTCGTCGGCGACCGAGCCGAACATCGGGCCGGTCGCGGCAAGGCACATCGCCCCCGCCTGCCGCACGCTCTGCTCCACGAGCCGTTCCAGCTGGCGGCGCAGGCGCTCGTGGGTCACCGGCGCACCACTCCACCACCAGATCGGCAACGGGCTGTACTCGGGACCCGGCGTGTGGAACCGCCGCAGCAGCCTGGCCGAGCTCATGCGCGCTCCGCTTCGATCTGTTCCAGGGACTTGCCGGACGTGTCGGGCATGAAGAAGAACCCGACGGCGCCGCTGATCACCAGGCAGGCCACGAGCAGCGCGGCGATGATGCCGATCCCGGCGTCCGCGAGCAACGGCACGAAAAGCTCCACACCCCGAGCACCGTGCGCGCGACGGCGAACGTGAAGCCCTGCGCAGTGCCGCGCAGCAGCGTCGGGAACAGCTCCTGGCTCAAGATCTTGTACACGGCTTCACCCGTGATCGTGCGCCGATGCCGAGCAGCACGATGTTCACGATGATCACCGGCACGCTGAACGGCAGGAACAGGAACACGGCGTAGCCGGCGACCTGCATGATCGACCCGGCGCCCCACAGGACGGCGGGTGCGGTAGCCGCGGTCGAGGTAGCGCATGCACGGGATCGTGGCGAGGATGCCGATCACGAACCCGGCGCACGACAGCGCGACGCCCGCGGCCTGGCCGCCCGCGTGCAGCGTCTGCGCGATGTACGGCGTGAACAGGCCGGCCGTGCCGGCGGCGAGGCCCCAGAAGACGTAGACGGTGGCGGTCCAGGACAGGGCCCGCAGGTTGCTGCCGCGGAAGATCGCCTTGAACGCGGCGGCGCCGCGTGACTTCGCGGTCTGCCAGCGTGCGGATTCGGACAACCCGCGGCGCAAGGCCCACGTGACGAGTGCGACCACCACCAGATGGAAGAACACGATCCGGATGCCCAGCAGGTCCAAACCGAACAGTGCCAGCGCGAGCAGCAGCACCACGACCGGACCCGCGTTCCACGCGATCTGCGTGAAACTGAGCACCTTCCCGCGATGCTTCGACGGCGAGAACTCCCCGACGAGCGCGAGGGACGTCGGCACGTCGGCTCCCACCGCGACACCGACCACGAACGTGCCGATGAACAGCATGGGTGCGTTCACCGCGAGCGCGATGCACAGCACGCCGAGCGCGCAGACGAGCAGGTCGTACTTGTAGATGCGCTTGCGGCCCAGCCGGCCGCCGACGAACGCGCCGAGCGCACAGCCGATCGCGTTCTGCCCGATCGCTGCCAGCACGCCGACGGCACCGCTGCTCAGGCCCAGGTACGCCTGGAACAGCGCGAGCCGGACCCCAGCGCGACGTATCGATCCCGCGTCGAGGTAGGACGCCATCACGGCCAGCACCGACCACTTCCACTGCTGTCGCGTGACGGTGCTCTCGTCACCCGCGGCTGTGGCGGCCCCCCACCGCTTGCGGAGCTGTCAAGTCCCCCTCCTCGTCTTCGCCGACGGGATTGAAACGTATTAACGATGGAGAGTAACTGCGGGCACATACGCGCGCAAGCCCTGGTTTCACACGTCAGCGGCTATGAATCGTTTCATTGGTGGGCGACCACTTTCGTTGGTCACCCGGCCACTGCGCGTTAATCCACGCGACACGGGCCCGCGCCGGGTTCTACGGTGGGTGGAACGCGCTGACGGAGACGAGTAGCGCGGGGACCCGCGACCCCAGCGAGCCGCCGACGGTGAAAGGGCGGCGCCGCGGCCCCGCCGCGAAGACACTCCCGAGTGCGGGGAGGAAATGCCCCGCCGGCCGGCCCCCGTGATCGGGCCCTTCGAGGCCGCCGGCGGCACGCCGGCGGCGAAGGTGCGGTGGTACCGCGAGTTCCCTTCTCGCCCGCACCCCCAAGGGGTCGCCGAGTTCGCTCGAGGAGAGCTGATGTTTTCTCGCACCCTGGCTGCCGACCTGCCCGCACACGTCGGCACCACCGTCCGCCTCGCCGGCTGGGTCCACCGCCGGCGGGCCCTGAAGTCCGTCACGTTCCTGGTGATCAGGGACCGGTCGGGGATGGCTCAGGTGGTGGTCGCCGCACATCCCCGCCGCACCGAAATGCCCCCGCCCTCCCTCGGGGGGCGTCCCCGTTCCATTCTATCGGCCGCCCCCGACGAAACCGGCGGTAAAGCCGCGGAGAGGCCGAACGGTCCACAACTCGGCCATGCTGTGGACAACTCGGCCGACGGCACGGAACTGCCGCCACGACCGTTCAACAGCAACGAAACCCAGGAATCGCGGCAACCACACCACCCACCGCTCACCGAAGAAACCGTCATCGAGGTCACCGGCCGAGTCGTGGCCAATCCACAGGCGCCGCAAGGCGTTGAGGTCGTCAGCCCGGAGATCCGCGTCCTCTCCGAACCGAGCCGGCGCCCGCCTTTCGACCTCTACCGGCCCACCATCCCGGCCACTCTCCCGGCCGTGCTCGACCACGCGGCCGTCGCGCTGAGGCACCCCGAGCTCAAGCGGCGCCACGAGATCGCGGCGGCCGGCGTGAAGGCCTTCCGCGCAGCGCTCGACAGCCGGGGCTTCACCGAGGTGCACACCCCGAAGATCGTCGCAACCAGCACCGAATCGGGGGCGAACGTGTTCGAGATCGATTACTTCGGGAAACCCGCCTACCTCGCGCAATCCCCGCAGCTGTTCAAGCAGGTGCTGGTCGGCGTGTTCGAGCGCGTGTACGAAGTCGGGCCGGTGTTCCGCGCCGAGCCGCACGACACGGCGCGGCATTTGGCGCAGTACACGAGCCTGGACGCGGAGCTGGGGTTCATCACCGACCACCGGGACGTGATGGCCGTGCTGCGCGACGTCGTTGCCGAGATGGCGCAAGCCGTCGAGCTGCGGGTGCCCGAGGAGATTCCCGGCATCGACTTCGCCGAGGCACAAGCGATGCTGCACAAGGACGAACCCGACCTCGACCCCGAGGACGAGCGCAGGCTCGGCGAGTGGGCCAAGACCGCCCACGGCTCCGAATTCCTCTTCGTCACCGGCTACCCGATGGCCAAGCGCCCCTTCTACACCCACCCCGCCCCGCAAGACCCGGCGAAGTCCAACAGTTTCGACCTCCTCTTCCGCGGCCTCGAACTCGTCACCGGCGGCCAGCGCCTCCACCACCACGCCGACTACCTCGCAGCACTCGGCGACGAGGCCGCGAACCACCGCGACTACCTCGCCGCGTTCGCCCACGGGATGCCGCCCCACGGCGGGTTCGCCATCGGACTCGAGCGGTGGGTCGCGCGGGTCCTCGAAGTACCCAACATCCGCGGCACGACGCTGTTCCCGCGCGACCTCCACCGGCTCAGGCCGTAACCGGCCTAAGTGGACGGTGTCGCCTCCGGGGACGGCTCCGGCGGAGGCGGCACCGGCTCCGGCACCCCCTCGGGCTCCGGTTCGAGGTGCGGCAGCAGCTTGTCCAGCCACGGCGGCAGCCACCAGCTGCGCTCGCCCAGCAGGAACATCGCCGCGGGCACGATCACGAGCCGGATGATCGTCGGGTCGATGAGCACGCTCACGCCGAGCCCGAGGGCCAGGAGCTTGATCACGACGTTCGGCCGAGGCGAGGAACGCGAAGAACACGCAGACCATGATCACGGCCGCCGACGAGATCACGCGGGCGGTGACCGCCGGCCCGTCGGCGACGCTCACGTGGCTGTCGCGCGTCCGGACCCACGACTCGGGGACCTGGGACAGGAGGAAGACCTCGTAGTCCATCGACAGGCCGAACTCGATGGCGAACGTGATCATCGGCGCGTAGGACTCGATCGGCACCGGCTCGTCGACGCCCAGCGGTGAACCGCCCCAGCCCCACTGGAACACCGCGACGATCACGCCGTAGAAAGCCGCGATCGACAGCAGGTTCAGCAGCGCGGCCTTCAGCGCGAGCACCGGGCTGCGGAACGACAGCAGCAGGATGAACGTGGCCGCGACGACCACGCCGATGATCGCGGGCAGCCGCGCGGCGACGATGTCGCGGAAGTCGAGCCGGCCGGCCCTCATGCCGGTGACGTAACTCGGCGAGCCGGCGAGCACGGGCGGCAGCGTGTCGGTGCGCAGCCCAGGAGCTCGTCGGTGGCCGCGTCCTGCGGTCCGGTCGTGGGCGTGACGGTGGACAGCAGGATCACGCCGTCCTTGCTCGGCGTCAGTGGCGTGGCCGACGCAACGCCGGACGTCTTCGCCAGCGCCTGCTGCACGCTCTGGCCGCGCGAGCTCGCCTGCGAAGCGTCGCGCGGCACCACGACGACCGTGAACTGGCCGTTGGCGCCCGGGCCGAAGCCGGCCGAGATGGCGTCGTAGGCCTCGCGCGTGGTGCTGCCGGCCGGATCGGCGCCCTCGTCGATGTGGCCCAGCTCCAGGGAGAACGCGGGTACCGCGAGCACCGCGGCCACCAGCACGCCGCCGCCGAGCCAGCGCCACGGATGGCGGTCGATGCGGACGACGTAGCGGTGCCAGCCGCTTTCCCCGCCGTCGGCCGACTGCTCGGCGGCGGGCTTGCGCACCCGCCAGCGGTCGATCCGCCGACCGGCCAGGCCGAGCAGGCGGGCACGAGCGTCGTCGCGGCGATCAGCACGGACCGGCCGCTGGTGGCGACCGTTCGTCCGGCGGCGGTGGCGGGATCGTCGCCGTCGATGAGGTGCTGCCGGAAGCGCGTGGTGAGGAAGAGGGCGAAGTCGATGCCGCCGCCGAACCCGATCATGATCGCGAGCGTCGGCGACGCCGTGGCGAAGGTGATCAGCGCCGCCAGCAGACCGAGGATGCCCAGACCCGTCGCGACGCCGATGATCGACGTGACGATCGGCAGCCCCGCGGCGAACACACTGCCGAACGCGAGCAGGAGCACCAGGATCGCGACGACGAGGCCGATCAGCTCCGAACCGAAATCTCCGGCGCCGGGTTCGGCCGCCTTGCCGAGCCGACCGCTGTAGTCGACCTGGACGCCGGCCGCGCGCACCGGATCGGTGGCCTTGTCGATGCCGTCGGTGAGGGTGCTGCCGAGGACGGCGGGCTTGTCGTCGAACGTGATGGTGCCGAAGGGGATGCGCCCGCCGGGCGCGGTCGAGCCTGCGGCCGGCGGGTCGGAGAACGACACGACGTGGGGCACGGCCCGCACTTGCGTGACCGCCTGCTCGATGGCCGCCGACTGACTGCTCAGTGTGCCCGTGTCGACGCGGAACACGAGGCGCGCGCTGTTCGAGCCGCCGACGATGTCGTGCTCGGCGAGAACGGCGCTGCCCTGCCCGGATTCGGCGCCGGGCAGGCTGAAATCGTCACTGTACGTACCACCGACACTATTTTGGCAACCGTCGCGCCGGCCGGCACCAGGAGCCAGAGCACGATCACCGGCCACGGGTGCCCGGCGCACCCAGCGCCGAGCCGTTCGAGCGGTCTCGGCGAGCTATTCCCGTGCGGCAAACGATTTCCGCCATTTCGCCGCCCGCTTCCCGGGACCGCTCCCGGTCGAGCGTCATGCGGCGTACGGCGACCGGATAGGGCCGAAGGCCCCCCGGAAGGCTCCACGCCGACGGCGCCGGGGCAGTGACGCTGCGTGGCTACTTGACGAAGGCGAGCGAGCCCAGGGCACCGACGAGCGGAGCCAGTTCGGGCAGCTCCTCCGCCTCGGCGAGCGCGGCCGACAGCGCGGCGTCGTGCGTCGGGCGGGCTTCGTCGAGCAGCTCGCGCCCGGCGATGGTCACCTCGGTGTAGATGCCGCGGCGGTCGGTCGGGCAGAGGTAGCGGGCGAGCAGGCCGCGGTCCTCGAGGCGGGTCACCAGCCGTGTGGTCGCCGACTGACTGAGCACCACGGCGTTGGCGAGCTGGTTCATCCGCAGGTGGAAGCCGTCCTGGCGGGCGAGCACGTCGAGCACCGTGTACTCGCTCACGGACAGCTTGTGGTCGCGCTCCAGTTCACGCTGCAGCCGGTCTTCGATGCGCGCGTGCAACGCGGCCAGAGTGCGCCAGCCCTGAGCACGGGCCTCCACGGCGTCGTCAGCCAGTGACACGGTCCACCCCTTCTCGCGCCCCTCGCGGTTGCGAGTGGTTCTTCCGCCAGGCAATATCGAGCGTGTGCAAATAACCGCGTGTGCAAGTATTGCCGACGCTCGTAACCGTCTGACGACACTGTACCGCGAAAGCAGGAAGGGGTGTGGTCCCGCTGAAGATCGACTTGTCCGGGCGGACCGCCCTGATCACCGGAACACCGCGGGAATCGGCGAGGCAACGGCGGCCGCGCTGGCCGCCGCGGGCGCCGACGTGGTCGTGAACGGCCGCAAGGCAGACCGCGTCGACGAGGTCGCCGAGCGGCTCGGCGCGCGCGGGATCGCTGCCGACGTCGGCACTGCCGAAGGCGTCGCGACCTGGTGGCGCGGGTGCCGGACGTCGACGTGCTCGTGAACAACACCGGCATCTTCGCCGCGACGCCCGTGTTCGAGATCCCGGACGAGGAGTGGCTGCGCATCTACCAGGTCAACGTCCTCTCGGGCGTGCGCCTGGCGCGGCACTACACGCCGCGGATGACGCAGCGCGGGTGGGGCCGGGTGATCTTCGTGAGCAGCGAGTCCGCGATCCAGACGCCGACCGAGATGGTCCACTACGGTATGACGAAGACGGCTCAGCTGGCTCTTTCGCGCGGCATGGCGCAGGAGGTGGCCGGCACCGGCATCACCGTGAACAGCGTGCTGCCCGGACCCACGCTGACGGAAGGCGTGCGCGAGTTCGTGCGAAGCCGGTACCCGGACCTCGACTTCGCCGAGGCGGAGCGGAGGTTCATGGCCAACGACCGGCCGACCTCGCTGCTGGGCCGGCTGATCCGCCCGGAGGAGGTGGCGAACCTCATCACCCACGTCGCCTCCGACCAGGCCGCGGCGACCACCGGCGGCGCCTTGCGCGTCGACGGCGGGGTCGCGAATTCGATCGTTCCGTGAGTTTTCGTTCGTACAGAAGGGTTTGTGAGTTGACCAGCGTTCCCGTACTGAAGTTGAACAACGGTGTCGAGATGCCGCAACTCGGCTTCGGCGTGTTCCAGGTGCCGCCGGCCGAGACCAAGGCGGCCGTGAAGACCGCGCTGGACGCCGGCTACCGCAGCATCGACACCGCGACCGCCTACGGCAACGAAGCCGCGGTCGGCGAGGCCCTCGCCGACTCCGGTATCGCCCGCGACGAGCTGTTCATCACGACCAAGCTGTGGAACAGTGATCAGGGCTACGACCAGGCCCTGCGCGCCTTCGACGCGAGCGTCGCCGCCCTCGGGCTCGAGCAGCTCGACCTCTACCTCATCCACTGGCCACTGCCCGCACGCGACAAGTACGTCGCGTCGTGGAAGGCGCTGGAGAAGCTGTACGCCGACGGCCGCGTCCGCGCCATCGGCGTGTCCAACTTCCAGCCGGCCCACCTGCGCCGCGTGTTCGACGAGGGCACCGTGGTCCCGGCGGTGAACCAGATCGAGCTGCACCCCTACCTCGTCCAGTCCGAGGTCCGTGCCTTCGACGCCGAGCACGGCATCGCCACCGAGGCCTGGAGCCCCCTCGCCAAGGGCGGCGACCTGCTCGGCGAGTCGATCGTCGCCGACGTGGCCATAAAGCACGGGCGCACGCCCGCCCAGGTGGTGCTGCGCTGGCACCTGCAGCTGGGCAACGTCGTGATCCCGAAATCCGTCACCCCCTCGCGCGTCGCGGAAAACCTCGACGTCTTCGGCTTCACCCTGACCGACGATGAGGTGGCTGCGCTGTCGTCGCTGGACCGCGGCCTCCGCACGGGCCCGGACCCGGACACGTTCGACGTGGCGTGAGTTTGACGGGGGGCGGCTTCCCGGCGGGGAAGCCGCCCTCGGCGCGTTCTAGGGTTCGACATGGAGATCGAACTGCGCGACTGGTCCCCCGCCGACGCGGCGTGGTACGTCACGCAGGTTCGAGATCCCGAGACGCTGCGCTTCACCACCGAGCGGGCGACACTCACCGTCGAGGAATTCCGACGCGCACTGGGGGCGTTGCAGCGCAACGAAAACGCGCTCGGGTTCGTCGCGGTGTCCGCCGAATCCGGCGAGCGGCTGGCGAACGTCGCCGCGGTACGTGCCGGTGACGTCGCCGAGATCAGCTACTGGGTGGCCGCCGCGGCGCGCGGTCGCGGTGTGGCGAGCCGGGCGGTTTCCGCCCTGTGCCACCAGGTCGAGGCTGCGTGGCCGGTCGCCGAACTCCGGCTGTGGACGCACGCGGACAACGTCGCGTCGCAGCGCGTCGCCGAGCGGGCGGGGTTCGGTCGCGTCGGTGGCGTGACCCCAAAGGACGTCCACGGGCACGTATGGCCCGTCGTGCACTACCGCAAGGCCGTGCTCAGGTCTTCAGGGCCACGCCGCCGAGGGTGAGGAAGTTCAGGTCGTCCAAGGGAGTCAGGCGGGGGCCGTCCGGCCACCAGTCGTGGAGGTACCCCAGGCCGGGGTCCAGCAGGTTCAGCCCGGTGAAGAACGATGCGATCTCGGCGCGCGAGCGGTGCACCGTGGCCAGCGCGGTGCCCTCGAACGTCGAGTCCAGCAGCTGGGCCAGCGCCTGCCGGGGCGGGTCGTCCGTGGGTGCGTGGTGGTGGGTGAGCACGAGGTACGAGCCGGGGCACAGTTCGGCGGCGAAGGTGCGCGCGATGTGCTGCGCGCGGTCCAAGACGTCGACGTGGTGGAGGACCCCGCAGAGCAGCAGGGCCATCGGCCGGTCGAAGTCGAGGTGGCGGTAGACGATCGGGTCACCCAGGGTGGCGCCCGGGTCAGTCAGGTCTGCGCCGCTGACGTGGGTGCGGTCGTTCTCCTCGAGGACGGCGCGGCCGTGGACCTGGACGACCGGGTCGTTGTCGACGTACACGACGCGCGCGTCCGGGTTGTGGCGTTGCGCGACCTGGTGCGTGTTCTCCGCCGCCGGCAGGCCGGAGCCGAGGTCGAGGAACTGGTCGACGCCGCGTTCGGCGGCGAGGAAGCGGACCACGCGCACGAGCCAGGCGCGGTGCTCGCGCGCCATCGTCTCCGCACCGGGCGCGATGTCGAGCAGGCGCCGCACCGCGGCGCGGTCGGCCTCGTAGTGGTCGCAGCCGCCGAGGAGGGCGTCGGACACGCGCGCGAGGTTCGGCTGGTCGAACCGCGTCGAGGTCCCCGAAACCACCAGCGCCCCCTCTCGGCCACGGACAGTGCACACCCTACGACACCGCGTTCGCCGGCTGAACCCACTCCCGGCAACCAGGTCCACCTGCAGCAACCCATTGCAACCCATTGAGCCGATCAGGAGAACGACAGTTCTTCCCACGTGCCTCCGCCGTCCGTCGTGCGATACACGGCCGAGCCGCTGTCGGCGTCCGGGAGTCCGTCGACGACGACCCCGACGCCGTCGCCCACGAAGGCCAGGTCCGACAGCGCCAGGCCGCGCTCGCTGAGGACGGTGGTCGTCCACGTGCGCCCACCGTCGGTCGTGCGGTGGAGGAAGCCGTCGCCACCGCCCTCGGCCGCGACGGTCGCGGAGTCGGCGGTCTCGGCGCTGAAGTCCTGCGTGATGCCGAGCGCCGGGGCGTCGGCGGTGCCGCTGAACGCGCCGCCGAGTTTCGGCGCGCGCCACAGCCGCCGCGCCGACGACCCGGGCTGCGGTGAGCCCGGGCTGCTGCTGCACAGCGCGATCACCTGGCCCGCACGCACCCCGCCCAGCGACGCGGTCGTGCCGTCCGGGCACGGCGGGGACGCGGGCGTGAACACCACGCCGTCGCGTGAAGTCCAGTACTCCTCGGTGCGGTAGTCGGCGCTGAGCGCGATTTGCAAACCACCACTGGTGGCGAGATCGCCGTACGTGATGCCGCCCGTCCCCTCGAATCCCGGCAACGGCGTCAGCACCGGCGCTCCCGCGAGCCCGGAGTAGACGGCGGTGGTGTTGCCGTAGCCGTTGCTCGTGACGACGGCGAAGATGCGCCCGCCGGTTTCGGCCAGCTTCGAGACGTACCGCTGCCCGCCCCCGGCGACGAGCACCGTGAACCAGTGCCGGCCGGCGTCGCGGGTGGCGAGGATGCGCGTGCCGTCGGTGACGTACAGGTGCTCCGCGCTGGCGGCCACCAGCCGCACGTGGTTGTGGTTGTCCGGCAACGGCATCGGGGGCGCGCCGAGCCGTCGCCAGTGCGCGCCGCCGTCGGTGGTCGCGAGCAGCACCGGGCACCAGCCCGGCGCGCCGCAGTCGGTGTACCCGAGCACGAACCCGCGCTCCGGGCCCGTCCAGCTCGTGGACGAGGGGGCAAAACCAGTGGGGGCGGGCGAGGCGGACGCGGATGCGGGGACCAGGGCCAGCACGGCGAGTGCGGCCGCGACGACCGCGGCGCACCGGGTGGGTTTCATGATCGACAGGACGCGTGGCGCGGGTCGAGGTTGCGCGCGTTTTCCTGACAGCGCTGGGAAATCGGCGTGTGGTCGGTAACGGGGATTTCCCGACCACACGCCGTATTCAGCGCCCCGACTTCTCCTGCGGCTTTGCCTCGGATGCCACCGGATGCGCCGGACCCTTGTCCGACGGCTGCGCGGCCGCCGGGGTTTCCGGCGTTCCCGGATCCGCCCCCGGCTGGGCGGGCGCGTCGAAGTGCTCGCGGCACCAGCGGCCGTACCGCCGGGCGTGCACCGTCATCGCGACACCTCCTTCCCGGACCGCGTAGGCGTTTCCACCCCTCAAGAGTCCCTCGCGGGCCGGGAACGCGCCACCCATTTGGCGCTGCTCAGCCGACCGGGTGGCGCGCCCGGGCGAACGCTTCGACGACCGCGGCGCAGAACGCGGGCAGATCGTCGGGATTGCGGCTGGACACGAGATTCCCGTCGACGACGACCTCCTCGTCCACCACGGTGGCGCCGGCGTTGCGCAGGTCCGTGCGGATGCTGGGGAACGACGTCAGCCTGCGGCCGCGGATCACGTCGGCTTCGGCGAGCGTCCACGGGCCGTGGCAGATGACGCCGACGGGTTTGCCCGCGCGGACGAAGTCGCCCACGAACTTCACGGCTTCGGGGTCGCTGCGCAGGTTGTCGGGATTCATGGTGCCGCCCGGCAGCAGCAGCGCGTCGTAGTCGCCGGACGATACGTCGGCGACCGCGCGATCCGCGCGGAACTTGTCGCCCTTGTCGATGTCGCCGTTCATGGCCTGGATCTCGCCGTCGCGGAGCGAGACCAGGTCCACCGACGCGCCTTCGTCGGTCACGGCCGCGCGCGGCCGCTCCAGTTCGACCTGCTCGACGCCGTCGGCCGCCAGGACGGCCACCTTCAGGCCCTGCAATGCGTTCGCCATGGGGTCCTCCATTCGGTCGGTGACCCCCGGTTACCCCGCCGGCGCCGGCTCAATCCGCCTCACTCCGCGCGCGGCGCGGCTTCGATGGCGAGCACGGCGATGTCGTCGTGGCCGGAATTGCCGAGCCACGCGCGCACGGCTTCGCGCAGCCGCGCCACGACCTCGCGCGCCGGCAGCCCGACGCAGTCGGCGAGCACGGCGTGGAAGCGCTCGTCGCCGAAGAGCTCGGCGGATTCCGTGCGGTTGCGGGCCTCCGTGACGCCGTCGGTGTAGAGCAGGCAGACGTCGCCCACCCCGAGGTGCACGGTGGCCTCCGCGAACCGGGCCTGCGGCGAGATGCCGACGAGCGTGCCCGGCACGCTGACCTCTTCGACCCCGCCGTCGCGGCGCAGCACGAGCGGGGCGGGGTGGCCGCCCGACGCGAGCGTCACGTCGAGTCCCGACGCGGTCGGCGCCACCGAGCCGAGCACGAGCGTCGCGAAGCGGTTGCTGCCGCCCGCGATGAGCAGTTCGTTGAGCAGGCGCAGCAGAGTGCGGCCGTCGCGTTCGACGAGGTGCAGCGCGGCCAGCGAATGCCGCACCCGCCCCGTGAGCGCCGCCGCTTCCGCGCCCTTGCCGCAGATGTCGCCGACGACCACGAACGCGCTGCCGTCCTCGCGGGCCAGCACGTCGTAGAAGTCGCCGCCGACACCGAGCACTCCCCCGGCCGGCTCGTACCAGAGCTCGAAGTTCGCGCCGTCGACGTCGGCGGGTGCCACCGGCTTCAACGTGGTCTCGAGCCCGCGCGTCGCCTCTTCCTGCCGCGCGTAGCGCTGTGCGTTGGCGAGCGCGGTGCCCGCGGCCGCGGCGAAGGCCTCGATCGCGCGCGGCTGGGCTGCGCCGAACACGGGCTCGGTGCGCCGGCCGATCAGGACGGCTCCGGTCACGCCGCCCTCGGGCACCCCGAGCGACACCACGGACACCTCGAGGTGGCCCTGGAACCGGTCGGCCACCACCGCGGGCAGCGTCGCCACTTCGGCCGACGGCACCACGCGCACCCGCGGCGACCCGGTCGCCGCGAACGTCTCGGCCACGGCCGGCGCGTGCTGCGCCGCCACCCGGCGGATGCGGCCGTGCCCAGGTGCGCTGCGGTCCTCGCAGCTCCACCACTCCCACCGCCCGCGGGTCGTCGGCAGCAGCACGAACACGCAATCGCCCAGGGCGGAGGCCGCCAGCTCGGCGATCACACGCGCCGTGCCGTGGCGCCCGCGCGCCGCCGCGAGTTTCGGACCGACCTGGGCGAGGAACTCTTCAGGACGGCGGGGGCTGTCGTCGACCACGGTCCACGCGTGCCAGCCCTCGGGCAGCGCACGGACGTGGGCGGCCCGGTGCACCTCGCCGAGATCGACCCGGCCGGTGGTCTCCGTCACCGTGACGAGCACGGGCGGACCGTCGGCCGCCAGCGTGCGGGCGGCCGCGTTCGCCCAGCGAACGGCGCCTTCGGGATCGGACAGGAAGACCGGATCACGCACCTGTTCGAGTACCGAACGCCAGAATCCGCCGTACTCGGGCAGCGCGGCGCCGGGTGGCAGGGCCGACGCCGGAGCGGGCCGTGACACCATGCACGAACCTCCTGCCTCCGGGTCGACCGACTTTCTGTCGCTTCAAGGTTGGCACAGCGTGAGCGGGCGGACTGGCTCGAAGTGTAGGGCGAACCATGGCACGCTGGGTCGACGACCATGCCTGGCACACGCGTGGTGGAGAGGGTCGGCAGACATGACATCCGGTTCCGAGCGGGGTTCCGAGCGCGTCGAGATCACCGGGGTGAACGGCATCGCCGCCGGTGAGGCGGCTGCGCTCGAGCGGCTCCTGGCCGCCGTGCGCGAACTGGGCGACGGCAACTTCCGCCGTCGGCTCGTCGCGCACGGCGATGGCATCGTCGCCCAGCTGGCGGGCGCGTTCAACGACATCGCCGAGCGCAACCAGCGGCTCGTGACCGAACTCATGCGGGTCCGGACCGCCGTGGGGCAGGAGGGACGCCTCAGCGAGCGCGTCCGCGCCGAGGTCGGCCCCGGCGGCTGGACCACCGCGGTCGAGACCGTGAACGGCCTGATCGAGGACGTCAGCAAGCCCGTCGTCGAGCTCGACCGGGTGCTGGGCGCCGTCGCCGAGGGCGACCTGTCGCAGCCGATGGCGCTGCAGCTCGACGGCCGCCCGCTGCAGGGCCAGTACGCGGACCTCGCCAAGACCGTGAACGGCCTGCTCGCGCAGCTGTCGCGGTTCGCGGCCGAGGTGATCCGCCTCTCGCGCGAGATCGCCGGTGAGGGCCGCCTGGGCGGCCAGGCCGAGGTCCCCGGCGTGGCCGGCACGTGGCGCGACTTGACCGACTCCGTGAACTTCCTCGCCGACAACCTCACCGAGCAGGTCCGCAACATCGCCCAGGTCACCACGGCCGTGGCGCGGGGCGACCTGACGCAGAAGATCAACGTCGACGCCCGGGGCGAGATCCTCGAGCTCAAGAACACGATCAACACCATGGTCGACCAGCTCTCGGCCTTCGCCGACGAGGTCACCCGCGTTTCGCGCGAGGTCGGCAGCGAGGGCCGTCTCGGCGGCCAGGCGCGGGTGCCGGGCGTCGCCGGCACGTGGCGCGACCTCACCGACTCGGTGAACCTGATGGCCGACAACCTCACCGACCAGGTGCGCAACATCTCCCAGGTCGCCACCGCGGTGGCCGCGGGCGATCTGACGAAGAAGATCGACGTCGACGCCCGCGGCGAGATCCTGCAGCTCAAGACCACGCTGAACACGATGGTCGACCAGCTCTCCGCGTTCGCCGACGAGGTCACCCGCGTGGCCCGCGAGGTGGGCAGCGACGGGCGCCTGGGCGGCCAGGCCGAGGTCCCGGGCGCGGCCGGCACCTGGCGCAACCTCACCGACTCGGTGAACCAGATGGCCGACAACCTCACCGACCAGGTCCGCAACATCTCCCACGTGACCACGGCCGTCGCGAAGGGCGACCTGACGCAGAAGATCACCGTCGACGCCCGGGGCGAGATCCTCGAGCTCAAGACGACGATGAACACGATGGTCGACCAGCTCTCCGCGTTCGCCGACGAAGTCACCCGCGTCGCCCGCGAAGTCGGTACCGAGGGCATGCTGGGCGGCCAGGCGCAGGTGCCCGGCGTCGCCGGCATCTGGCGCGACCTCACCGGCTCGGTGAACTTCATGGCCAACAACCTCACCGCGCAGGTCCGCAACATCGCGCAGGTCGCGACGGCGGTGGCGCGCGGCGACCTGACCAAGAAGATCGCGGTCGACGCCCGGGGTGAGATCCTCGAGCTGAAGACCACGCTGAACACGATGGTCGACCAGCTCTCCGCGTTCGCCGACGAAGTCACCCGCGTCGCCCGCGAAGTCGGTACCGAGGGGAAGCTGGGCGGTCAGGCGACCGTGCCGGGCGTCGCCGGCACGTGGAAGGACCTGACCGACAACGTCAACTTCATGGCCAACAACCTGACCGACCAGGTGCGGAACATCTCGCAGGTCACGTCGGCGGTGGCGAAGGGCGACCTGACGCAGAAGATCACCGTCGACGCGCGCGGAGAGATCCTCGAGCTCAAGAACACGCTCAACACGATGGTCGACCAGCTCTCGGCCTTCGCCGACGAAGTCACCCGTGTCGCCCGCGAAGTCGGTACCGAAGGCAAGCTCGGCGGCCAGGCCCGTGTGCCCGGCGTCGCCGGCACGTGGAAGGACCTCACCGACAACGTCAACGTCATGGCCGACAACCTGACCGACCAGGTGCGCAGCATCGCCACCATGGCGAGCGCGGTGGCCAACGGGGACCTGTCGAAGAAGATCTCCATCGACGCGGCCGGCGAGGTCGCGGCCCTCGCGGCGACGCTGAACAGCATGGTCGAGACGCTGCGCGCGTTCGCCGACGAGGTCACCCGGGTTTCGCGCGAAGTCGGCACCGAGGGCATCCTCGGCGGTCAGGCCCGCGTGCCGGGTGTGGCGGGCACGTGGAAGGACCTGACGGAGAACGTCAACTTCATGGCGCACAACCTGACCAGCCAGGTGCGCAACATCTCCCAGGTGACCACGGCCGTCGCGCGAGGGGACCTCTCGCGCAAGATCGACGTCGACGCCCGGGGCGAGATCCTCGAGCTGAAGACCACGATGAACACGATGGTCGACCAGCTCTCGGCGTTCGCGTCGGAGGTCACGCGCGTGGCGCGCGAGGTCGGCACCGAGGGCAAGCTCGGCGGCCAGGCCGAGGTCGAAGGCGTGTCGGGCACGTGGAAACGCCTGACGGAGAGCGTGAACCAGCTGGCCGGCAACCTCACCACCCAGGTGCGCGCGATCGGTCAGGTCGCCACGGCCGTGACCGCCGGCGACCTGACGCGGCACATCACCGTGGACGCGTCCGGTGAACTCGCGGACCTCAAGGACAACATCAACCAGATGATCGCGAACCTGAAGTCGACGACTTCGGCGAACCGCGAGCAGGACTGGCTGAAGACGAACCTCGCCCGCCTCGGCGGGCGCATGCAGGGCCACCGCGACCTCGCGTCCGTGGCCACGCTGATCCTGTCGGAGTTGGCGCCGCTGGTCAGCGCTCAGCAGGGCGCGTTCTTCCTGGCCCACGACGACGGCAGCGACCCCGGCCGCAAGGTGCTCGACTGCATCGCGGCCTACGGGCTCGCGCAGTCGCGGTCGGGGCTGCGGTTCGAGCTCGGCGAGTCGCTGATCGGGCAGGCCGCGGTCGACCGGCAGACGATCCTCGTGCGCGAAGCGCCGCCGGAGTACGCGCTCGTGTCCTCGGGCCTCGGCGCGGCGCCGCCGGTGAACGTGATCGTGCTGCCCGTGCTGTTCCAGGGTGAGGTGCTCGGCGTGCTGGAACTGGCGTCGGTCAACGAGTTCTCCGCGGTTCACCTGGACCTGCTGGAGCAGCTGCGGCACACCATCGGCGTCAACGTGAACACGATCCTGTCGAACTCCCGCACCGAGGCGCTGCTGACGGAGTCGCAGCGGCTGGCGCAGGAACTGCGGGCGCGCTCGGAGCAGCTGCAGGCGCAGCAGGGCGAGCTGCGGCGGTCCAACACGGAGCTGGCCGAGAAGGCGGCGCTGCTGGCCCAGCAGAACCGCGACATCGAGGTCAAGAACATCGAGATCGAGCAGGCACGCCAGGAACTGGAGGAGCGCGCCGGGCAGCTCACCGTGGCCTCGCAGTACAAGACCGAGTTCATGGCGAACATGTCGCACGAGCTGCGGACTCCGCTCAACAGCGCGCTGATCCTCGCGAAGCTGCTGTCGGAGAACCCGGAGGGCAACCTCACGGAGAAGCAGATCCAGTTCGCACGCACGATCTGGGCGGCGGGCAGCGACCTGCAGCAGCTGATCAACGACATCCTGGACCTCGCGAAGGTCGAGGCCGGGCGCATGGACCTGCAGATGTCGGACGTGACGCTGCCGGAGCTCGTGAACTACGTGGAATCCCTGTGCCGGCCGCTCACGGCGGACAAGGGCCTGGAGTTCGCCGTGCTGATCGACCCGCCCGTGCCGGGTAGCGTGCACACCGACGAGCACCGGCTGCAGCAGGTGCTGCGCAACCTCCTGTCCAACGCCGCGAAGTTCACCGACGAGGGCGGCGTGCGGCTGCACATCCGCATGGCTTCGGAGCAAGAGGTGGAGCAGGAGGCGCTGCGTTCGGCGGCGGGGATCATCGCGTTCGCCGTGGAGGACACCGGCATCGGCATCCCCGAGGAGAAGCTGGCGATCATCTTCGACGCGTTCCGCCAGGCCGACGGCACCACCAGCCGCAAGTACGGCGGCACGGGCCTGGGCCTGTCGATCAGCCAGCAGCTCACGGAACTGCTCGGCGGCGAGCTGCGCGTGCACAGCGAACCCGGCAAGGGCAGCACGTTCACGCTGTACCTGCCGGTGGGCGCGGCGAACCTCATCGCGCCGACCGCGCCCGTGCGGCCCACGCCGAAGCTGCCGGTGCTGCCGAGCACCATCACGGTGACCGAACCCGACAGCGCCCCGAAGCGCTTCAACGGCGAAAAGGTGCTGATCGTCGACGACGACCTGCGCAACGTCTTCGCCCTCGCTGCGGTGCTGGAGCAGGCCGGCCTGGAGGTGATCTACGCCGACACCGGCGTCGCTGGCATCCGTGCCCTGGAACGCCACGAGGACACCGCGCTGGTCCTGATGGACGTGATGATGCCGGAGCTGGACGGCAACGCGACCATCGCGGCCATCCGCGCGGAAGCGACGCACGAAGATCTGCCCGTGATCGCCGTCACAGCCAAGGCGACGGCGGAAGACCGCGAACGCACCCTCGCCTCCGGCGCCGACGACTACATCACCAAGCCGGTGGACACCGATCTGCTGCTGGACGTGATCGCCACGCGCCTCGAAGCCGACGCGGCGTCCTCCCAGGTCAGGGACCCGGAGCGAAGTGGAGCGGGTGACGGGAATCGAACCCGCGTAGCTAGTTTGGAAGACTAGGGCTCTACCATTGAGCTACACCCGCAGCGCCCCCGGTGACCCGGGAGCGCAGTCAGCTTAGCGTGAGGGCTAGTCTGGTGTCGCACACCCCCTCCGCGGGGGTGTCGGGATGTGGCGCAGCTTGGTAGCGCATTCGCTTTGGGAGCGAAGGGTCGCAGGTTCAAATCCTGTCATCCCGACCAGTTTTATGGTCTTGACCAGCAGAAGCGGTGGGGTTGCTCGGAAGGGAGCAACCCCACCGTCTCAGTTTCCGTCTCAATACAAGGCGTTATACGGCGCCCATATCACCGCGTGCAGCCCCGGTGGGTCTTCGTCGTCGGAGTCGCCGCCGGACGCCTTCGCTGCGTCGAGGCGTTGCTGGAGCTGATTGGGCAGCGAAGGCGCATCCGACATCCTCGTCGGTGGTGTGGTTTCGGGCTGTCGCCCCAAAAGGAAGTCGCCGACCTGGTTGCGATCCCTGTGACGGCTTCCGTCGGCACGTGGACGTACCGCTTCGCCACCGCTGCATCACCCCACCCCCATCACCTCCATGATCGCGGGCAGCAGGACCCGGAGGACCAACAGCATCGTGGCCGCAGTGTGACGCCGTCGTGCAGCCGAGCATCGCGAACGTTCGCCTCCGCCAGCAACGTCTTCCACTCGTCGTGATCCGCGCGTGGATCGAGCGGCCGGCCGGTCGGCTGGGTGAACACCCAACCGCCTTCTTGCCATTCGGTGCCGGCGAAAGAGCGCTCGTCGTTCTGCAACGCCTCGTGCGTGCGCAACAATGCGAGGAGCGGTCCCGGGATGCCGATGGTCCGGCGTCCGGCCTTCGACTTCACGTCGACCTCGCGTAACCCGCCGCCGTGGCGTTCCGGGCAAGAGCTGGCATGCCGCGTGCATTTGGGCGGGCAGACTGGCGGGCATTTCGTGTGCCTCGTGCATGTCGGTGGGCACGGCTTCGTCCTGTGGAGCCGTTCGCCGCACGCGTGCGGGTCGCCACCCGTGCTTCCACTTCTGTCCCTGGAGCTGACGTGGGGTTCGGAGCAGCCCGGCATCGAGGTCGAGTCGAGACCACTTCAATCCAAGCGCTTCACCGCGGCGCAGTCCGAGCGCAAGAGCGATGACGAAGCGTGCGCCATTGCGGCGATGGCGGGCGACCGCGAGCACGCGCTTGGCCTCGGCGGCAGTCAGCGGCACGATCTCGTCCTCATCGAGCCGCTGCACCTTCGCGAGCTTCGTTGGATTCCTGGCCAGGTGTTCTCGGTCGACCGCAACCGCGAGCGCCGTCTTCGCAGTGCGATGAACCTGGTGCACTGTTCCAGGCTTCGCACCTGCCTTGGCCATCTTCGCGTAGACCTTCTCGAGGTGTTCAGGTTCGAGCTTGCGGAGCTGGTGCGCGCCGCGTCCAGGAATCAAGTGCTTATAGTCTGCGGCTCGATACCGGGTCAGCGTGCTTTCCCGCACGGAAGGCGCCGCCACATTCTCGACCCACTGGCTCAACCACTTCTCAACCGTCCACGAGTTCGCACCGGGCTTCGATGCCCTGCCATTATCGCGTTGACGTTCAAGTTCGCAGACCCTCGATGACTTCGGACTCTGTCTTCCGCCCGACGTGCCGACGGTCCGGCTCGCCATTATCGAGCACACCCATGGTGACACGCCCGTGACATTTACCGTCCTGGCCGAAGTAGATACTGCTCGCGCCATTCGGTGCGCGCGAACCTTCAGGACGTTTCTTGCGCGGCATGGTCAGCCCTCCTCGGCTGCAGCGATAAGCCGCTCGATGTAGGCAGTCAGTTCGTCGGCAGGAATGCGCGTCAAGCGGCCTACCGGGACGCTGAGCACTACCTCGTCCTTGATAAGCGCGAACATCGTGGTACGGCTGACCGCGAGCCGGTCGGCTGCCTGCTCGACCGTCAACATCTCCCGAGGCTTGGCCGAACCCCGAGCTCATTTGGCGCAATCTGCAACGATCGGCGTTCTGCGTTCGACATGAGTAATACCGCACTTGAAATCACAGGAATTGGGCAGCTGCATCTCAGTTCATTTCGTCGCCCTAATCGCACAATTTTCAGGCGTCGCACATTTCGCGACCCGCACGGGCGGCCGTAGCCTCGCACGACGGATTGACGTGCTGGATGTTGGAACCCAACAACCTCGCCGCTGACAGAGCAGCCTCGGCGAGATCGACTGCTGACTGCGGCATCGGCGACCGACCCCAGGTGCACGCCTCTCGGATGAGCACCAGCCTCACCGCCGCGGCGCCCGCCGCGCAGGCTGAACGCCACTTCACGAAGAAGACCGTGCATGGAGATCGAGACCAGCTGACGACCAGCGTCGGCAACCTAGACATTTCGGATGCTTCCGCCCGCCGGTTCGCGACGTTGCTCGGGGAGGTCGTCGCGCAGAAGCTACGCGAGCTGCCGGCTGGCGAGGCGTTGGTCCTGCTCACGGTTGGAGAAGCGGCTAACTGGCTGGCGATTAGCCGCAATGCGATCTACGAGCTCCTGAGGTCAGGCCAGCTTGAGTCGGTGACCATCGGTCGCAATCGACGCGTGCCGGCGCTCGCTGTCGACGACTTCGTGGCTCGACTTCGCAGGGAGCAACATGAACCGTCCCAGTAGATTGCTGACGGCCCCGGAGGCGTGTGACGAGCTACGCGTAGCCCGACGCACCTTCTACGAGTGGCGCATGGTCAGTCCGCCCGCGCGCCGCTGCCCGCCGCCGCGACGAGCGCCCGGGCCGCCCAGTGCTGAACGCGAAGGATCTCCGCGGAGTCGAGTCCACAGATGTCGCGTAGCACAATCGTCGACTCGATGCCGATGACGACGGCGAGCGCGTGAGTCAACCGGTCGAGCTCGCCCTGGCCCAATGCCCCCTGCAGCGGGGTCACCGCGCGTTCGACGTACTCCAGACGCCGGCTCGGGCGCGGCGGCACCTCCGGCTCGATCGCGTCGCGGTCGATGGTGAAGCGAATCATCTGGCGTAACAGCGCCTCATTCTCCAGAGTCATCTGCGACAGGGCATCGACGAGACGGGCGACCCGGTCGGCCACCGGCTCCTCGATTTCGCCCGCCTCGATCGACAGCTCCATGTTCTGCCGAGTCGCCTCCAGTGCGGCCTCGACGGACAGCTGCTCCGCACTGGGGAAGTACCGGTAGGCCGTGCGCCGGGAAATCTCGGCCGCGTCGGCGACCTCTGCGACCGACGGGCGGCGCCCCTCGGCGATCAGTCGTCCCGCCGCCTCGACGAGCGCCTTGCGCGTCCGGCGCTTCTGGTTATCCCGACCCATCGCTGTTGACCTCGTTCCCGGTTCGCGTTAATGTCACTAGCGTGCCATGAAGTCACACTAATGACAAGATAGGAGTTGCGTGCCACCAATCACCGGAAAGGAACAGCAATGACCGAGCAACAGATGCGGCCCCCGCCAGCCCTCGTGGTGAGTCCGGACGAGGGTCGGGAACTCCCCCTGGTCGGACGGGTGGCGCTGAGCGGCGCCCAAACCGGCGGCGCCTTCGAGCTGATCGACTTCCGCGGTAACGTCGCCAGCCCGCCCCCGCACATCCACCGCGAGCGCGAAGAATGCGTCCAGGTGCTCGAGGGCCAGTTCACCTTCACCATCGGCACGGAGGAGATCGAGGTGGCACCCGGCAGCTGGGTGTACATCCCTCGCGGCACCCGCCACGGCTTCACCGCGAGCGCCGACGCCCGGGCACTGATCCTCGTCACGCCCGCAGGCTTGGAAGGTTTCTTCGCAGAACTCGGCGGGGGCCTCGCGGCCGGGACACCCACCCAGGAGTTGCGCGCCGCCCTCAAGGGCCGCTTCGACTCGGTCCCGGCCTGACCCATCGCCTTTCGGAGTCGGTCAACGGCCGAACAAGCCGGCATAGACGTTGATCTGGAACGAGTTACCCCGCATACGTACGGAGCCCGTTCGGACGCTTCTTCGTCGCGCGGTCAGCCACGACCACGATTGGTACCCGCGCAGCCGACTAGGGGCCTCGAACCCCTGACCTGCTGTTTACAAGTTCTCACGCTGACTTGTTGGCGGCTCGACCGGGGCGACATCACCGGCGCCATCACCGAATACGAGCGAGCGCTTCAAGACCGGACGCGGGTCCTGGGTCCAGACCACCCGCGGACCCTGGCTAGCCGCAACAACCTCGACGACTGGCGTTCCTTCGCCCAGGCGGACGACTCCTGACTCGCTGGGGAAGCCCGCGCCTCCTGCCTTGCAAAAGCGCTGTCAACACCATCCCCAGCGTACTTCGCTGGTCAGACTGACGCAGTCTGTGTCTGGGGTGGCTCGTCTGGATGCTGACGACGTGGTTTCGCACCCATCGTGGCTCCCATTGATCAACTTATCGTCAGGCCGGAAGTCGAGTCTCGTCCTGCGCCCTAAACCACGTGCTGCCTCGACTCGGCGGAGAACTTGGTCAACTCTTCGTTGAAGCGTTCTGCCGCGGCACGGAGCGCGTCTGGTGGCTCCGGGCCGCGGTGGGCGCCGTCGCCCGGCTCGTTGATCAGCGCCATCACCTCCCGCGAAACATCCATGACCGAGCGGGCATCGTCTGCGAGCACATCCGGACCGTAGAGCCAGAACAGGGCCACAGCGTCGCGCATCCGGGATGCGGGACGGAAAACCCGAACCCAAGAGCTAGGCTCGCGCACAGATCGGCTCACTGCCGACCAGCCGCATCCGCACCGGCAGCGCGGGCGCAACGTCGAACTCCCCTTTGCAAAAGCAGTGGTCAACACCAACTCCGACGTCCGCTCCTGATCACGCTGATTCGGCGGTTGTCTGGACTGGTTCTGATACCCACGCCCGCCGCATGTTCGCAGTCATCATGACTGCCATTGATCAACTTCGCCGGGCAAGCCATGTCCACCGGCGGACCTGGCTGGTCCGAGGGGACAGCCTCGACGAACGTCGAACCCTTGTGCTGCGAGAAGACGATGGCGAAATGGACGGTGTGCCAGGGAAGGACCGCGAGGGCCCTGCACCACTCCGACGTCCGATCCGTCAGCGACAGCTCAGGACGCCGCGGGCCACCCTGGACCAAAGCCCGGGGCCGGCGACAAAAACGCAAGTGCTCCGACTCGTGTTTCCGTCACCGGTCCCGGCCCTTCTGGGCGAATATCCACTCTGAGCTTCCGTGTCCCGGACGCCGACCACACCTACGTCAGGCGCCGTCGAGCACCCGCTGGCGCAACGCCCGTCCTTCGCGCGGAGAGTTCCACGCGAGCCCTGCGATGATCCGGCCGTCCCGCCGGTACACGGCGGTGAAGCGGTTTGCCGCCGGATCGCCCGAATCGACCGTAAATCGCGCTTCTGGCTCCGGGTGGCCGTAGACCTGAACCTTCACGTCGTACTGGTCGGTCCAGAAATAGGGCACCCCGGGTGGGCGAGATTCGCGGCCGAGCAGGCTGGCGGCGGCCGTCCTACCCTGCTCAGTGGCGTTCATCCGGTGCTCGACCCGTATCCGGCGACCGGTGCCTGGCTCGAGCCGGTTGGCGACATCGCCGGCCACGACCACGCCGGGCGCGGCCTGGCAGTCCTGGTCGCAATCCACCCCGTTGCTCACGCTCAGCCCGCTGTCAGCCAGCCAACCGGTGACGGGACGCGAACCGATCGCGACCATGACAGCGTCGGCCGGCTGGCGGGTGCCGTCGTCGAGGTCCACGCCGGTTAGCCGGCCGCCGTCCGCTGCGAAGCCGACGACGCCGGTTCCGGTGCGCAGCCGGACTCCATGGCGAACGTGGAGATCACCGATCAAGGCCGCGACGTCGGGACCGAACTGCCGGATCATGGGTGCGGAGTGTGGGTCGACCAGGGTCACCTCGAGGCCGAGTTCGCTGGCCACCGCCGCCGTTTCACAGCCGAGGAAACCTGCGCCCACGACGACCAGCCTGATGCCCACGCCGAGCGCCGCGCGTAACGCGAGGGCGTCGTCGACAGTGTGCAGGACGTGTACGCCGTCCAAGTCGTGGTCGACCGGCAGCCGGCGCGGACTTACGCCAGTGGCGATGGCCAACCCGTCGTAGACGAGCACCCGGCCGTCGGCCAGCGTCACCCTCCTACCCGTCACGTCCAGTGCGGCGGCGGGTGTGCCGAGCAACCACTCGGTGTCGAGGGCCGCGAAGTCCCCGTCGGGGCGCAGGGCCAGACGGTCGGGTTCCCACTGGCCGCTCAGGATTTGCTTGGACAACGGCGGCCGGTCGTAAGGCCGGTGCGGCTCGGCGCCCACCACCGTGATCCGCCCGGGAAAACCCTCCCGGCGCAGGGCTTCCACAGTGGTCAGGCCGGCAGCACCGGCACCCACGACGACGACGTGCTCCAGGCGGGTGCTCACGCTTCTTCGACCCAGATGGCCGCGGCCGGGCAGATGCGCGCGGCTTCCCGCACGGACTCCTCTTCGCCGGCGACCGGCTGTTCACGCAGCAGCACCGCGATGCCGTCGTCGTCGCGCTGATCGAACACATCCGGCGAAGCGAGGACGCACTGCCCGGAGGCCACGCACTTGTCCTGGTCAAGGACGATCTTCATCGATTCTTTCTCTCTTCCACTGTCACCAGGTGACCGGCAGCCGGTGCACGCCGTAAGCCAGCATTTCGTGTTTGAACTCGACTTCCTCGAACGGCTGCGCCAGCGCGAGCGTGGGAATCCGCCGATACAGCGTGCCGTAGACGACCTGAAGTTCGACCCGGGCCAGTGGCTGGCCCAGGCACTGGTGGATCCCGTACCCGAAGGCGACGTGGTGGCGCGCGTTGCGGTGAACGTCGAACCGGTCCGGCTCGTCGAACACCTCGGGGTCACGGTTGGCAACGTCGGTCGCGGCGATGACTCCTTCGCCCGCCCGAATCGTCTGCCCCCCGATCTCGACGTCCTCGAGCGCGACGCGGCGCCGCCCGAGATGGGGGATCGTCAGGTACCGCAACAGTTCTTCGACGGTGCCCGCGATCAACGCTGGGTCGTCGGCGGCACGCACCTCGGCGAGCTGTTCCGGATGGCGCAGCAGGGCCAGGGTGCCCAGAGCGATCATGTTCGCGGTCGTCTCGTGACCGGCCACCAGCAGGAGCAGGCCCATGTCCGCGATTTCGTCGCGGGACATTTGCCCGGTGCTCAGCTGCTCGACGGCGAGCCGGCTGAACACGTCCTCACCCGGGTCGGCGCCCTTCGACTCGACGAGGTCGCCCAGGTACTCGTGCAGCTCCGTGGTCGCCGCTTGCATCTCCTCGGGCGTGGCATGCCGCGACACGATGGTCTTGCTGGTGCGGTGGAACAAATCCCGGTCCGCGTAGGGGACACCGAGCAGTTCGCAGATCACCAGCGACGGCAGCGGTAGAGCGAAGGCCTCCACCAGATCCACGGGCTTCGGCCCGGCCAGCATCCGGTCGATCAGCTCGTCAACGATGTGCTGGATGCGCGGGCGCAAGCCCTCCAAGCGCTTCACGGCGAAGAACCTGGTCAGCAGCCGGCGGTGTCGATCGTGGTCAGGGTTGTCCATGTTGATGAAGTGCATCCGGCGCGTCGCCGTCGCAGCGCTGGGATGCGGGTAGCCGGGCCGGCTCGTGTCGGAGCTGATCCGGGGGTCGAGCAGGATCTCCCGCACGTCGTCGTAGCGGGTGACAAGCCAAGGCGTGCTGCCGTCCCACAACCGGACTCGGGTGATCGGTTCCTCCGCCTGCAGCTTCGTCAGATCTGAAGGCGGATCGAAGGGGCAGCCGCGCGCCATCGGGTACGAGAGCGCTTGCGTCTCAGGCATTTCACTCCTCACGCTAAGTTACCAAATGATTGTTCGGTGACTTACTGAACAAGTGTTAGGCAACTTCAGTGAGAAGTAACCCTTTTGTCGTTCACGCCACACCGGTAACGGAGCCGGAGGTCCACGCGGTCGGTCGACCTCGAGTGACCTGAGAGACTTGGAGCAGGTCAGGACAGTTGCGATGGCAGGCGGAGGCTGCTCGCTAGCCCAAGATCAGCGTCAGCAGATCCTCGATGTTCTGGCGCAGCCGGTCGGGGACGGTTGCGGTACGGGGCTGCGCCAATGCGACCAGACCGTGGGTGCTGACCACGACCATGACGGCGCAACGGTCCGGGGGCAGCCGCACCTGGTGCCCGGCTTGCCGGCAGCGGTCGAAGGCCGTCGCGAACATCGCGAGGATCTTCATCAGAGGTTCCGGCGGGTTCTCCGGTGCCTGCCGCGAGGTCGCGCTGAGCAGCAACCGGTAGTGGCCGGGGTGCGTCGTCGCGAAGTCACCGTAAGCAAACACCTGCGCGCGCACACGCCCGATCATGTCCTCGGGATCGGCCTGGGCATCCGCTTTGTCCAGCAGCACCTGCAATCGCGCGAACTCGTGCTCGAGCAGACCCTGCACGAGCTCGGTCCGGTCGGCGAAGTGCTGGTAGATGCTGGCCGGAGCGATGCCCACCGCTCTGGCCACGCCACGGATGGTCAGCGCGTCCTCGCCGTCGAGCTCGGAGAGCAGTCGGCCGGCGGCGTCCAGGATCTCCGTGCGCAACCGGATTCCTTCGCCCCATCGGTTGCGGGAACGTTGCCCAGTCTCGTCCGTCGTGTTCGACATCGGAACATTGTCGTTCATGCCGTATTGCGGCGGGACACCGAACTACGTCACCGCGCGCGCTCGGCTCACCAGGAACCAAGTCTGGCCTTCTGATCCGTAGTTCTGACGCTCACCTGGGGATACTCGGAACACCTGGTCGCGGCAGGCATCAGTTGCGCCAAACCGGGCGTGTCCGGCACCGGTGGGCAGCAGTTCGTGGCCCGGATTGTGGACCGAGATCACCACCGAGTCCGCCGGCAGAGTCGTTCATACTCTGACGAGATCGATCGCCGATGTTCGGTGCAAGCGTGCCGTGGGTCGACGCGGCAGACCTTCCACTCGGCTGACCGGCCTCCCCTATCTCGGCCCCTCGCGTTCCCAGGGTTGAGACCGGCCGTGTCAAGGCAACCTTTTCAGCCGTGCGAGGTGCCTTGGGCGAGGAGCTGAGCAGCGGGTAGCCGTAGCCGGCCGCCCTGGTCTTCAGTGGTGCTACAAGCTGGTGTGAAGCGGGTAGGGTCGATGCGTGATCGCTGGTGAGCGGCCGAATTTGGACGAGATTGAGGCGCATTTCGTCGCGCTTCTTGCCGGGCGAATGAGCCGTGATGCTGTCGACCGGTGGGCAGGCCGCTGGCTGACCGATGACCTCTCTCGTGGAATCAGTTGAGTCTGTGTGCCCTGCACCTTCTCTGCGGAATCGATCTGCGCCACGGGCCCGGTGAGGACTACCTTCACAACGACAGCCAGGTTAGGGGTTGGCTGGTCGAGCTGAGGAGTCGACGCGCACTGTGGCTTGCTGCTGCCCTGGCCGCAGACCGGCACCTGGCCGGCGCGCCCGGGGCCGCGCTCTCCTGTGCTGCAGATGCCGCGAGACTCGGTAACTCCGGCATCCGCCTCGCAAAAGCGCTGGTCAACACCATCTCCGGCGTCCGCAGCAGGTCAGACTGACCCTGCTGTTGTTTCCGGTGGCTCCCGTGGATGGCGCAGACGTCATTTCGCACCCACCGTGGCTCCCATTGATCAACTACCCCGCCCCGGCGCTCGAACTCGGCCAGGCCCCAACCACGTGCCGAGTCGAACCGCGCGCCGGACCCAGACCAAACACCACGACCTCCGTGCATGATTCCGGTCAGACCGCCGCCGACCGGGCCGAACGAGCCAGTACCGCTCACGGGCCGGTGAGTCCGCGTTGACCGCGCGGCGCCGAGGGCGTGACGCCGGGAAAGGCGAAGTGCGCCGGGTCGGAGTGCCTGCTCACCGCCGCCGGGGGCAATGGTGGGACGAACCATTGCCGCGGCCGACGTTTTCCCGCCTCTTGGTCGGGTAAACGCTTGTCAGGTCCGGGATATCTCGCGCGAGAAACGTCGGATCCAGACCCCGTCCGCTCTAAACACCAGGACGGGCGGGGTCGCCTCCCCCACGCACAGCGAGCGCAGCGGGCACGCGATGACCACGCCGCCGCCCACACGGCCGGACCCCTGTGCGGTTCAGCGCAGGGGCAGGTCGAGTTCGGTGTGCCGGTCGGCGAGGGTCCGGGCGAGTTCGGCCAGTTTGATATTGAGGTCCTGGGACGTGCGGCGCAGTAGATCGAAGGCTTCGTCGGCGGACACGCCGCGGCGGGCCATGATGATGCCCTTGGCTTGTCCGATCACGTCGCGGCTGGCGATCGCCTCGCGGAGGTGGGCGGCTTCCAGTTCGGCGCGGGTGACGGCGTCGGTCGTGGCGAGGGCCAACGACGCGTGGGTCGCCAGCAGCAGGAGCACGTCGCGGTCGGCTTTGTCCAGGCCGTTGGTGGTGCGGGAGTAGACGTTGAGCGCACCGATCGACGGACCCGCCGGAGGCCCGGGGATCAGGGCGGTGGAGATGACCGCGCGGATGCCGAGTTCGGTGGCGGCCGGCGCCCAGCGGGGCCAGCGCGGCTCCGTGGCGAGGTCGGGGGCGACGGCGACGGCTGGTCCGGCCGGGTCGGCGGCTTCGACGCACGGTCCCTCGCGGAATCGGTACTGCAGCAGGTCCAGTTCGATGGCGACCTCGTCGGTCTCCTCCGGGGTGTGGTAGCGGCCGTCGCGGCCGATCAAGGTGAAGCTCGCCAGATCGGCCGAGGGAACCATGAGGGTGGTCGCCTCGAGGACCCGCCGCAGCACGTCGTCGACGGTCGGGGCGGTGAGCAGACGGGCCGTCAGTTCGGCGAACTGCCCGGCCAGCAGGCCAGGGCCGTCAGCGTGCCCACCTTTGTCCTCGACGAACAAGGCTTTGTCGCGTTGCCACTCCTGCTCGCTGGTCATGCCGATCTTCCTGTCTCCGCCGGGGAAGACGGCCGACTGTGCCGCCACCGCTGAAGACCCACGGTACGGCACGACCAAGCGACCGCCATCGTCGTGCGACGACCGTCGTCCCCAATGTCAGCGTCGGGTGAGCGGGCCGGGCTTGGCCCGTGATCTGCGGTCGCAGACCGGGCGCGCCACCCACAGAGTCCCCCGTGGCGAAACCGGTGGTCAGCGGCGGGTGACGGTCTACAAGGACACGCCTCACCTCACACGCGCGTGGTGGTCACCGCCCGGCCACCGCGACGATCACGTGAATTTCCGAGCGTCTTGGCAGGATCTTTTTTGAAAAGTCACTGGGAACCGTGCGTGTATCGCGCGCGCCGAGGGGTAGTGGGAACCCGAATGTGGGTAGCCGTCGGGGACACCCATGAAGTGTGCAAGGAGTAAATATCATGGCCACCTACTCATTGGCCGCCATTGATGTCGGGCGTGGCATCTCCGACGCGTGGGCCAGCGTCGCGACTTTCGTGCCGAAACTGGTCGTGTTCCTGATCATTCTCGTCATCGGGTGGCTGATCTCGAAGGCGATCGCGAAACTGGTCGACAAGGTCCTGCGTCGGGTCGGGTTCGACCGCCTCGTCGAGCGCGGCGGGATCAAGACGATGCTGGAGAAGTCGAAGTTCGACGCCTCCAACCTCATTTCGAAGCTGCTGTTCTACGCGCTGCTGCTGATCACCCTGGAGATCGCGTTCGGGGTGTGGGGCCCCAACCCGGTGTCGGCGCTGCTGACCGCGATCGTCGCCTGGCTGCCCCGCGCGGCCGTCGCGATCATCATCATCGTCGTGGCCGCCGCCATCGCCCGCGCCGTCAAGGACCTCATCTCCGGAGTGTTGTCCGGCGCGTCCTACGGCAAGGTGCTGGCCACGATCGCCTCGGTGTTCATCTGGGGCCTGGGCATCATCGCCGCGGTGAACCAGATCGGGATCGCCACCACCGTCACCACGCCGGTCCTGGTCACCGTGCTGGCCACCATCGGCGGCATCGCCGTGGTGGGCTTCGGGGGCGGGCTGATCCGGCCGATGCAACAGCGCTGGCAGCGCTGGCTCGACCGCGTGGACGAGGAGATCCCGCGCGCGGCCGGACAGGCCCGCCAGCGTGGCCGCGAAGACGCAGCCGCCCGCTCCGAAGCGCCCACGGAGGCATCCGCCACACCGGCCGGCACCACCACAGCGCCCGCCCGCGACACTGCCCCGGACCACGCCCGCTCGACCGCAGACGACGTCCCTCCGCCCGGCACCCGGCCCTGATCGCCCCCGGCTGCGTGGCCGGGCCGCTCGCGGCCCGGCCACGCAGCTCAGGCCAGCGAGGGCAGCCCGGCCTGATCGTCGGTGAGCGGACCGGAGCGGTGCCCGCGGGCGAGCTGGCACACCGCCAGCAACCGCAGCTGCAGCCACGACGGCATCGCCCACCCGGCCGCATCGACGGCGGGCGACCAGGCACGACCGGAATCCAGCTCGACCTGCTCAATCAGCCCGCGCGCGTAGGACGCCAGCAGCACCGCCGCGGCCACCGACGCCGAACCCTCCACCCCCAGCACGAGGATGTCGCGCACCGCCGCGGCGTGCTGGTCCACCGCCGCGGCCAGCGCCGGAACCGCGGCCATCCCCGCCAGTCCCGTCATCCCCAGCTCATCGGCCAAATCCGCCAGATACCGCCGAGCCCGGCCCTCGAACCATCCACTCAACACTCGCCCACGGTAACGCCGGCCGAGAACCGCCGGCATGTGTCGCGGCTCACGCGCAAGGGACCGCGGCGGGCCGCGACACACTTTTGACTGGCCTGTAAACCGACCCGCTCGGCTGGGTCATGCAGTCCTCGACGTCAGTAAGTCCCGTTCAGGCCCGGTCGCGGGTGAGCTGCCAGGTCATGGTGATGACGGTGCCCTGGTCGGTGGCGGTGATCTCGGCATGGTCGGCCAGCAGGTGGATCAGCGGCAGTCCGCGGCCGCGCAGCGGGTCAGGGGCCGGCTGGGGCCGCCACTGGCCGTGGTCGGTGACGGTGACCCGCACGGTGTGGTCGTCGTGGTGGGCGTGCAGGTGGAGGGTGCCGGTGGTGCCGTCGGGGTAGGCGTGCTCGGCGGAGTTGACCAGCGCTTCGTAGACCGCTAGCTCGAGATCGGCGATCAACGCTTCGGGCAGATCACGGGCCCGGGCCCAGCCGGTGAGGACGTATCTGAGGTCGGAGGCGTCCTGGAGCCGGGCTGGGCGGTGCAGACGCAACGCCGGCGCACCATCGTCGGCCGGGTCGCTTGCCGGGCACATCGGGCGCTCACCCCTTGGTTGTTCGCTGCTTCGCGGGCTGGTGATGGGGCACGTCATCGCGTACCCACCGGTGACGCGGATATGCACGACCCTTGGTGGCCATCATTCAGGCCGGGGCGGTCAGGGCTTCCTGGGTGGTGTCGAAGTAGTCGAATTGCGGGTCCAGACCCAGCATCTGCAGGGTCCGGCGGATGGGCCGGGCGGCCACGACCCGCACGCAGGTGCGCTCGCCGGCAGTGAGCACGGCATCCATGAGGACGCCGATCGCCACGGAGGAGAAGAACACGGTCCCGGTCAGGTCCATGACCAGCACCGGCGGCGCCTCGGCCAGGACACCATGGACCGCCTCGCGCAGCGCGGGGCTGGTGATCGCGTCAAACTCCCCACGGGCGACGATCACCACCCCGCCACTGGTATGTCGAAGGGCCACCTCACCCACGGGCGGGCCGGTGCTGATGGCATATCTGTGTTCGGAAGGCTGCACCCAGTCCATCCTCCGCCCAACCGCCCCGGCGCGCAGGTCCGCACGGTCGCGCGTCGGCCGCGGCTAGGGCGTCCGGAGTGGTGTCGAAAAGGCGGAACAACGGCTCCATGCCCAGCATCTGCAGGTTGCGGCGAAGGTGGCGCGGCGCGACCAGCCGCAGTGAAATCTTCTCGGCCGACCGGTTGCGGGCATCGATCAGACAGCCCAGCGCGGCCGAGGAGAAGAACGTGGTCTCGGTCAGGTCCAGCACCAGCACGGCCGGTGCCTCGGCCAGCGCCTGCTCCAGCGCCCACTGCAGCTTCGGGGTGGTGAGCACGTCGAACTCACCGCGCGCGGCGAGCACCATCGCCGTGCCGACGGGCTGAACCTGCACGTCCGCGGCCGGAACGGCCGCGGGGGCCAGGCCGGGGTCTGCGCTCGGGTCGGGTACCTGCATCTCCGCATTCTCGCGCCCACCCGCCACCGTCGCAGAACCACGCGACACGGGTGCGATCGGTAACGCGGACAACCTGCGATGGTCCTCCCAGGATCCACCACACCCGGCGCCAAGCGCCTCAGCGCTCGAACGCGCGGCTGAGGATCATGCGACGAACCTCAACCCGCACCCGGTACACGATGTCCTCGGGCATGGTCAGCTCGGTGCGGCCGCCGGTCGCGACGAGCACGAGAGCCACGTCGCGAAGCTTGACGTTCGTGCGCTGGGAGACCTCGCGGAGCGCGCCGAGCTCCTCATCGGCCGACCAGCTGCGCTGCAGCATCAGCATGCCCTGGCCTGATCAATCACCGGTTGCGACGCTAGCGCCTGCTCCAACCGCGCCACCGACTCGCCGGAGCAACCCGCGTCGCCTGCCTTGCAAACGCTCTGGTCAACACCCACTCCGACCTCCACTGCTGATCAGGCTGGCCCAACGGAGGGAGCTGCGCTGCGCCACTCAACCGCGGGTGACCCGGCAAAGTCAGGCGGACGAATCAGTGGCGGTCGCGGTGAAATCCTCGTCGTCGCGGTCGTTGATCGTGACTTCAGCCGACGTTCAGCGGCTCGTAACATGGGCGCGGTCGCGGTCGGTCGGCAGAGGGAGGAGCCATGGCCACGGACACGGTCGGCACCGCCGGAAAGCAGGCGCAGCCCCGGACGACCAGAGTGAGATTCCCTTTCGGGCACGCCGTGTTCCGGGCGCCCGATGTGCATCTACCCCGGATTCCGAAGCCGGCGCGCAGCGAGGTGAACGCGGCCCTGGAGACCGCCCGGTCGTTCCTGCCACCACGGCGGCAGCTGCTGTACTTCGGTGCGTTGGGGGTGCTGACCGCGGTGGAACTGATCGAATGGCCGGTGGCCATCGCAATCGGGGTGGGCACGGCGGTCGCCGCAGCAGGCGGTGAATCTCGGGGCGCAGCCCCGCGGAGCGCTCCGGACGCTCAGCCGAAACCAGTCGAGCAGCGGGCGACGACCGCCGGCCAGGCCGAGATCACCCCCGCCAACCTGCCGCCGCGGCGGGCGGCGGCAGGCGAGCGGCCGGCAATGGCCGGCCAACCCGAGGTAGCGGGAGCGCACCACCCGCTGGAGGAACGCAAGCCACCGCGGGTACCCCCACCCAAACCTGACGCCGCGCCACAAAAACCGCCTCCCGCGCAGGCCAAGCCCGCCGCGGCGAGGCCCCCGACGCGCACCTGGCCTCGCGCTGCACCGAAGCAGCCCGAGCAAGGCAGCTAGCTGGCCCGACGCCGCTGCGACGTCTTGTACGCCATACTCCGCAACCGCACCCACTACCGCGCCCCGAACCAGCACCCGCCCCCGTTGCGGCTTGACAACCACATAGGGAGGGACACCCCCAGATGCCGTTCACCCGGCCCCGACGCCGGGTGAACGGCTTTGTCCCCCCGCGCCCGCGCCGCGGAACTGCCGGTGCGCCAGGGGCGGCAACAGAACTGTCCGCTTCGGACGGAGATGAGCGGATGCGGCGAAACCCGCAGTACGTGCGGTGAAAACCCGGGCTGTGTCACGGCCGATTCCGGTGGTCCGGCCGGCTGATCCGTGCTTGAAGCCGCCTCCGAGACCTGCTGATACTGGGGGCTTCCGGAGCCGGAGGGGCGCCATGACCACACTCGGGATCGAGGACTACACCGCATTGCGCCGGCGGTCGGCAGGCGTTGCGCTGACTCCGGCCGACGCGCCTACGACACCGCGCGGACGGTGTGGAACGGCGGTGTCGACCGCTTCCCGGCGCTGATCGCCCAGGTCGGTGGGCCTGATGACGTCGCGTCGGCGCTCGCGTTCGCGCGAGCACGGGCTCGCGGTGAGCGTGAAGGGCGGCGGCCACAACGCGGGGAGACGCCGTCTGCGACGACGGCGTGGTGATCGAGCTGAGCGCGCCGCGCGCGATCACCGTGGACGCGGCCGCGCGCACGATCCGCTGCGGCGGCGGCCGCACGTGGGCCGAAGTGGACGCCGCGGGCCAGCAGGCGGGGCTCGCCGTGCCGGGTGGCACGGTCAGCGACACCGGGGTCGGCGGGCTCACGCTCGGCGGGGGCGTCGGCTGGCTCACCGCGCGCCACGGCCTCACCGTGGACAACCTGCTCTCGGCCGAGCTCGTCACGGCCGACGGCGTGCGGCGGCACGCTTCGGCCGACGAGCACCCCGACCTGTTCTGGGCCCTGCGCGGCGGTGGCGGCAACTTCGGCGTGGTGACGCGGTTCGAGTTCCGCGCCCACCCGGTCGGCCCGATCGTGCAACTGGGCCTGTTCTTCTGGCCCATCGAGCAGGGAATCGAGGCGCTGCGGTTCATCCGCGACACGGTCATGGCGCTGCCGCCGGCCATGGGCGCGATGATCACCGGTCTCAACGCGCCGCCGGCGCCGTTCGTACCGCCCGAACTGCAGCTGACGCCGGGGTACGCACTGGTCGTCGCGGGCTTCGAAGGCCCGGAGCAGCACGCGGACGTCGTCGCGGGTGTCCGAAGTGGACTGCCGGCCGCATTCGAGCTGGTGTCCCCGATCCCCTACGTCGAACTGCAGAAGCTGATCGACCCCGGCTCGCCGCGCGGGATGCTGGCGTATGAGAAGGCGCTGTACGTCGACGCGCTGAGCGACGAGGTGCTCGACGTGATCGCCGAGTACCAGCCGCAGAAGTCCGCGCCGCTGTCCATCACGCCGATGTTGCCCCTGCGCGACGCGTACACGGCCGTCTCCGACGACACGACGGCGTTCGGCGGCACCCGCACGCCCAAGTTCGCGGTGAACATCGCGACGATCGCGCCCGATCCGGAGCTGTACGCCACGGAGCGCGACTGGGTACGGCGGTTCTGGACCGCACTCGCGCCGCACGCGTCGAGCACCGGCGGCCACGTGAACTTCATGGCGGACTACGACGAGGACCGCGTCCGGGCGGCCTACGGTGCCGCCAAGTTCGAGCGACTGGCGCGCATCAAGGCCGAGTACGACCCGGGGAACGTCTTCCGGCCGGGTGCCAACATCCGGCCGGCCGTGGACGTCTGAGGGTTGGCCGCCCGCTCGGGAAGGTCTGGCCCCGGCATGACCGGAAGCGAGAACGCCCTCGAACGACAACCGACTCAACGACGTGGTCGGTCGTGGAACGCTTGGTACACGCAAGCGAGCCGTCCAACCAGTCAACCGCCTAACAGCCCGAACACTTGCCCGTCATTGAGTTGTATCGATCAGTCGGTCCACCGTTAGCCAGGTCCGGACTCTCGACGAGGAGGAGGTCCGTGTGGGTGAGCACGAAGACGCCGAGTGGCGGCGGGTGCTGGGCACGCTGGAGCAGGATCCCGGCGCGGGGTTCAACCTCGCGCACGAGTGCTGCGAACGCTGGGCGAGCGACCGCGGCCGGCTCGCCTTGATCGTCCGCGGGCCCGACGGGAGCTCCCAGCGCTACACGTACTCCGATCTGACACGGCAGGGCGAACGGGCCGCAAACGCTTTCGCCGCAGCGGGTCTGACGCGCGGTGCGCGGGTGGCGGCTCTGCTCGGCCGGCAGGTCGAGGCGTGGATCGCGGCGATCGGCACGTGGCGGGCCGGGCTGACGTACGTGCCGCTCTTCTGCGGGTTCGGCCCGGAGGCGGTCGCGCAGCGGCTGAACTCGGCCGGTGCCGAGGCGGTGGTCGTCGACGCGCGGTGGCGGTCCGTGCTGGAGGCGGCTCGCGCGCACCTCAGGCGGGACGTCATCGTCTACACCGTGGGCGCGAGCCCGGAGGCCGGCGACCACGACTTCCTCGCGGAGCTGAGCGCGGACCACCCGGCGACCCCGATGGCACCGACCGCGGCGGACGATCCGGCGGTCGTCATGTTCACCAGCGGCACCACGAGCGAACCGACGGGGTGCGCGATCCCCCGCTCCGGCGTGCTCGCGCTGCTTCCCTGGTTCGACCACGGCGTCGCGGCGGAATCCGGCGACATCCTCTTCACGACCACCGATCCGGCGTGGTCGTTCGGCCTGATGAGCACCGGCGCGGCGCCGATGGTCCGCGGCCTCACCCGTGTGATGTACGCGGGCGACTTCGACGCGAACGCCTGGCTCGACATCATCGAGCAGGAGCAGGTCACGTGCGTCACCTCGGTGCCGACGGCGTACCGCCGGCTCATCGCGGCCGCGCGCGAGCGCGGAGTGGCCCCGTCGATCCGCGCCGCGATCAGCGCCGGCGAGCCCCTGGACGCGGCGACGGCGGACGCGTGGCGGCAGCTCACGGGCGCGCCCATCCGCCACGGTTACGGCCAGACGGAGCTCGGCATGATGGTCGCCGACCTCGCGGCCGACGACGCGGACCTCGCGCCGGGCTCGTTGTCCGCCGTCGTCCCCGGGTGGGAGGCGCGCCTGTTCACGGAGACCGGCGAGGTGATCAGCGGGCCGGGCCAGGGCGAGATCGTGTTCCGGCGCCCGCCGTTCCAGTTGAGCGCGACGTACGCGAACGCCGCCACCTTGTGGCAGTCCCGTCTGGTCGACGGCGACTGGTTCCGCACCATGGACGTCGTGCGCCGCGACGAGACCGGCCGCCGGCACTTCATCGGCCGCGACGACGACATCATCGTCACCGCGGGCTACCACGTCGGCCCCGGCGAGGTCGAGGCCGTGCTGACGACGCACCCGTCCGTGCTCGAAGCCGCCGCCGTCGCGGCCACGGACCCGAACCGCGGCTAGGTGGTGCGCGCTGTCGTCGTCCCCACCCCGGCGTGGTGCCCACCGCCGACCTCACCGCCGCGCTGCAGGACCTCGTCCGCCGCGAAGTCGGGCTGCACGCGTATCCCCGCATCGTCGAATACGCCCAAGAACTGCCCAAAACGGTCACCGGAAAGATCCGCCGGGCAGCAGCCTTGCGTGAATAGCCGCTCGCCGGGAAAGGCACTCTTGTTTCCCGCTTTTCACCCCACCTCGCGCAATCCAGCCGAATGCCGCCGATTCCGTGTGATGATCACCAGGACCGAAACCAATCTTCGACACTGGAGATCCCGTGCACCTCACGAGCAAGGTCAAAAACGCCGCGACCACCGGCCTCATCGCGGGCGCGCTGCTGCTCGCCGGCACCGCCACCGCCTCGGCCTCGACGCCGATCGCGTCGTACGCGAACGAGCCGGCGTGCCAGGCCGCCCGCGCGCTCTACCTGGTCGCGCACCCGAACGACACCACGCACTGCGAACCCGTCACGGTCGACGACAAGGGCACCGTGCACTACTGGCTCATGCGGGACTGATTTCCCCGGGGCTACCTCCAGCCCTCGGTGAATTGTGCCGGGAAGTGCGCCACACCTATTTCGCGGCGCACTTTCTGCCGTTCACCGAATTCGCCGCCGGGTAAGAGATCACCAAAAAGGAGAGGCCCGGACGACCGCCACGGCCGAAACCCCTCGACCAGCTGATCACCGGCCGCTGGAGCCGCCGGGCGTTCACCGCGGAACCGGTACCCACCGACGTCGTGGAGCGGATGCCGGCGCTCGCGCAGCGGTCGGCGTCCTGGTGCACACGCAGCCGTGGCAGGTCGTCGTGACGAGCGGCGCCGGCACGGAGCGGTTCCGGCGGGCGCTGGCGCAGCACGCGGCGGTCGCCGGGCAAACCCCGGACTTCGCGTCGCCCGCGCGGTACACCGGGGTGCACCTCGAGCGGCGGCGCGAGGTCGGCTGGCAGCTTTCGCGACGGTCGGCGTCCGGAGGGGCGACGGCGCGGGGCCGGCGGCCCAGGCGCAGAAGAACTTCGAGCTGTTCGGCGCGCCGCACGTGGCCATCGTGACGACCGACTCCGACCTCGGGCTGTACGGAGCGTTCGGCTGCGGCAGCCACCACGTGCTGCCGACCGCGCAAAGCTTGGGATGTCGCGACCGTCGCGCAGGCGTCGATCGCCATGCACGGCGGTTTCGTGCGCGACCACTTCGGCCTCGCGCCCGATCGCCGGGTGCTGTTCGGCGTCTCGTTCGGGCGCCCGGATCTCGCCCACCCCGCCAACGGGTTCCGGACGAGCCGGGAAGATGTCGGCAACGTGGTGCGGTGGGTGACGTACTGAGCAGGAGGCGCGGACATGGTGGTGGACACGCGGCGGCACGGCCGGATCCTCGTCGTGCGCCTGAACCGGCCCGAGAAGCGCAACGCCGTCGACGCGGCAGCGACCGCCGGGCTCGACGCGGCGCTCAACGAACTCGAGGACGACCCGGACCTGTGGGCCGGCGTGCTGTGCGGAACCCCGCAGGCGTTCAGCGCCGGCACCGACCTCAAGGACGGCCGCGGCGAGCCGACCCCGCGCGGCGGCAGCTACGGCGTGGTCAGGCGCGAGCGCCGCACGCCGTTGATCGCCGCCGTCGAAGGCTTCGCGTACGGCGGCGGGTTCGAGATCGTGCTCACCTGTGACCTCGTGGTCGCCGCGCGCACGGCGAAGTTCGCGCTGCCGGAGGTGTCGCTGGGCGTCGTCGCCGATTGCGGGGCGCTGTTCCGCACCCAGCGCGCGCTGCCGGTGAACATCGCCAAGCAACTGCTCCTCACCGGGCAGCCGCTGACGGCCGAGCGCGCGTACACCTTGGGCCTGGTCAACGAGCTGACCGAACCCGGCGAGACCGAACCCGCGGCGTTGCGGCTGGCGGAGCAGATCGTCGCCAACGCGCCGGTCTCGGTGGCGGAGTCCCTGCACGCGATGGCCGCGCTGGTCGACGGTGAGGAGCAGCGCGGCTGGGACCTCACCGCGGAGGCGGCGAGGCGCGTCGACGAGACGGACGACCGCGCCGAAGGAGTCGCCGCGTTCCTCGGGAAGCGCCCGCCGACCTGGTCGGGCCGCTGACGCGGCCGATCGTTCCCGGGAATGAGCCCGGCCGATTCCGTCAGCTGTTTTCGCCTCGAACGCGCCTGCCCGAGCGGCACCGCGCTGGCCCTCGGCCTCGCCGCGCGGTCCCGGCCCTCCTCAAAACCGGCCCCGCGGCCGACGCGCTGTACTGGAACGCCGTGACGCACCTGGAGCGCAGCGGGCAGCCCCTGTGGCTCGCCCGCACTCAGCTCGCTTACGGCGAGTGGCTCCGCCGCGCCGACCACCGCGTCGACGCGCCGGCCGCGCTGCGGCCGGCGCTGGACGCGCTCACCCGCCTGGCCGCCGACGGATTCGCCATCCGGGCCCACCACGAACTCCTCGCCACCGGTGAACCCGCCGGCGACGCGACCCGGCGCGCTGACCGCTCACGAAACCCGCATCGCCCGCCTGGCCGCCGACGGCCACACCAACCACGAGGTCGCCGCCCGGCTCGTGCTCAACCCGCGCACGGTGGAATGGCACCTGAGCCGCGCCAAACTCGACGTGACTTCGAGAGGGCGCCTGGGCCCGCGTTGGCGGGCGGCTGAGCCATCGCGCGCCGAGCCGGTCAGCACCGGAGCCCCGACCGGCCAACGCACCTGGTTCACGCCGCCGGAGCGATTCGCCGCGGCTCGGCCGCCGCCGAGGCGCGGCGGCCGGTGGGCACGCCGCTCGCTGCCGGAGCGCCCCGCCCCGAGAAGCCGCTCCGGAGTTTCTCTGAAACAACTGCGGGTGCGGTGCGTCGGCCCCTCTCTCGGCCGGTGTCCCGACCCGCGAGGGTTGGCGATCGCGGCTCATTCCTCCTTGACCACCACGCCACCGCGGCAGTTCAGCCACCGGCCGGCAGCACGAGCCGGCTCTGCCGGAGCCGTCCCGTCAGGTTCGCGTCCCGGGTCTGGGGCCGTTCCCGGACCCGGGAAGCGGGATCACCGTTCCTGCCTCGAGGTCAGCAGGACCGGGAGCACGTCGTCGCTCGCCCAGCCCCAGGCGGCCGTCACGACGTTCCAGGCGCCGCAGGGCAAGCACCTGGCGGCGAAGCGCGTGGCGGAGGCGTTGCGGTGCACGAAGGT
The DNA here is from genome assembly GCF_016889705.1 of Amycolatopsis sp. FDAARGOS 1241. Taxonomy (NCBI): domain Bacteria; kingdom Bacillati; phylum Actinomycetota; class Actinomycetes; order Pseudonocardiales; family Pseudonocardiaceae; genus Amycolatopsis; species Amycolatopsis sp. FDAARGOS 1241. The sequence goes on along the minus strand of NZ_CP069526.1, from coordinate 2,084,428 downwards.
CTGCTCGGTGGCGTGCCGGCAGACCGAGCACGGAGCAACCTGCGTCCACTGTGTGTGCAGCGGGATGGCGATCTCCGGAGTGCGGCGGTCGGGGTCGCTGCCGGCCGCGGCGGTCATCGCGGGGTCCTGTCAGCGGCGTGGGCCATCTCCCGCGCGAACGCCTGCAGCAGCGCGGCCGCGTAAGTGCGGTAGGGCGCCCACGCCAGGCCGATCACGTCGACGGGACCGGCCCAGATGTCCGAGACGACCTGGGCGAGTGCGGGGTCGTCGACGGGCAGCACGTCGGGACGGCCGAGGCGGCGGATCAGGAACAGGTCGGCCACGCGGCGCGGAAACCCATAGCCGGCGAGGAGTTCACGGACCTGGCGGTCGTTGCGGCCCGCCACGGTGGCCAGGTCCACCTCGCCCGAGAGCTGAGCGTGGCCGAGCCGCACGACGCGGGCGGCGTCGTCGGCGGGCAGGCCAAGAGCCGTCAGCCGCCGGACCCCGAGGGCGACGATCCGCGCCGCCGAGGGGTGGCCGCGCGTGGCGCGGCGGAGGCTGGCGTACAGGATCGACGTCGGCGGCGCGTGCAGCGGGCGGAGCGTGACGTACCGGACCACCGCGGCGAAGTGGTCACCCCGGCCGGCTTCTTCGCGGCGCCCGAACGGGTCCGGGTGGCCGAACCGCTCAACGAGCGACCGCAGCACCGGATCGGTCTGCGCAAGGTGCCCGTAGGCGTGGTCCGCCTCCGTGACGGCGTCGTCGCCCAGGACCGGGATGTCCCGGGCGTGCAAGGCAAATTGAACCACTGTCATGGGACAACACCTGCTCACCCCGTCGTCGGCGCCTGGCCCCGGGTCCGTTCCCGCGGCCTGGTGTGCGCCGGTTGCCTCACTCCAGTGAGCCCCACACCCGCCCCCGGCCGGACCCGTGGCACCCCCGGGTGCCCGGGACCCGGGCCGGCGCCCGACGCCCGGGTGCGAGCCCGGGGCTTCGACAGGTGTTCGGCCGCGGTCGCTCTGGCATCGTCGACACGTTCGTAACAGGGAAGGAGCACGCGCATGCCCGAGGTCGTCCTGGAGCCGGAGGCCGAGGCCGTGGCCGCCGCCGCGTCGGCACCACCGTTCCTGTTCGAGCTGGGGCCGAAGGCCGCCCGAAAGGTGCTGGTCGACTTGCAGTCGGGGCCGATCGCGAAACCCGAGGTGGCCGAGCAGTGGGTGACCGTGCCCGCCGCGGCCGGCGACGTGCGGGTGCGGCTCGTCCGGCCCGCGGGCGCGACCGGCGCCCTGCCCGTCGTCGTGTACCTGCACGGTGGCGGCTGGATCCTCGGCAACGCGCTCACCCACGACCGGCTCGTGCGCGAACTCGCGACCGGCGCCCGTGCGACCATCGCGTTCGTGGAGTACACGCACTCACCCGAAGTGCGCTACCCCGTGGCCCTCGAGCAGGGTTACGCGACGGCGCAGTGGATCACGGCCCACGGCGCGGAACACGGGCTCGACGCGGCCCGCCTCGCCGTCGCCGGCGACTCTGCGGGCGGCGCACTGGCCACCGCGCTCACCCTGCTCGCCAAGGACCGCGGCGACGTCCACTTCGTCCACCAATCGCTGTACTACCCGGTCACCGACGCCGCGATGGACACCGGTTCCTACGCCGAATTCGCGACGGGCTTTTCCCTCACCCGCGAGGCGATGGAGTGGTTCTGGGACGCCTACGCGCCCGGCGCCGCCCAGCGCGCCGACATCACGGCCTCGCCCAACCGGGCGACGCGCGACCAGCTCGCGGGCCTGCCGCCGGCGTTCGTGCTCGTCGCCGAGGCCGACGTGCTGCGTGACGAAGGCGAGTCCTACGCCGCGAACCTGCGCGCGGCCGGCGTCCGCACCACCACCGTCCGCTACGCCGGCGTCATCCACGACTTCATGGTGCTCAATTCCCTGGCCGGCACCCGCGCCTGCCGTGGCGCGGTCGCCCAGGCGGCCGCCGTGCTGCGGGAAGCGCTCGGCACCGGGCTCCCGAAACCCGCTGACACCCGGCTTTTCAACCGGTCCCCACCGCGGGTCCGCCGGGTGTAGCTTCCGGTCAACCCGAAGGGACGTGATGGCCATGCTCGACGGCAACGCGATCGCCGGCACGCTCCGCACCGTCTTCGGCGACGAGGTGACCGCCGCCGACGGTACTTGCGCCCACTGCGGCGCGACCGGGCCGCTGGCCGAAGTCCACGTCTACGTCGACGCGCCCGGCATCGTGGGCCGCTGCAGCCACTGCGAAGGCGTGCTGATGGTCATCGTGGACAAGCGCGGGGTGTCCTGTGTGGATGTTTCGGGGTTCTCCGCGCTGAGCCTGCCCGGCACCGTCACGCTGGGCTGACCGGGTCAGGCCGGGTGGATCTTGTCCGGGTGGTGCACCGCCGTCCGGCCGGTCTTCTCGCTGCGGACCAGGTACTGCGGGGCGTCCGGCGATGCCTTGACGTGCCCGCCGCCCGCCTCCGTCTCGGTCGTGAGCACGTCCTCGACGGTGCCGACCGAGCTTTCGTTGCCCGCGTCCCACCGGACGCGGTCGCCTTTGCGGAACTCCTTCGTCATGCGCGCGGATACCCTCGCGGCGCCGCGATCACACACGTTCCACAGTAGACGGTCAGCCCCAGATGCCCTCCGGCGTCGTGGCCGCCGGGGGTTCGCCGCCGGCCTCGGTGAACGCCGTGAGGGCCTCCACCAGGCCGCGGCGGTGCTCCTCGGGCATCTTGGCGACGATCTTCGCGATCTGGCGCCGGCGCCGGGCGGTGACCTGCCGGACGACGCGGGCGCCCTCCTCGGTCACGGCCAGCACGATCTCGCGGCGCGACACCGTGCTGTGCTGCCGGTGCACCAGTCCCGCCGCGACGAGCCGGTCGACCATCCTGCTGGCCGTCGACGGGGTCACGCCCAGGTGGTCGGCGAGCACGGCGTGTTTGAGCGGTCCCCGGGTGTGCAGCACGACGAGCATCCGGAACTGCGCCAACGTCACGCGATCGCCCACCGCGGCGATGGAGCGGACCGAAACGCCCACGAGCAACCGGGACGCGGTCAGGACGGCGTCGGTGAGGGTGTCGACGTCGGCGGAGCCGCTCGCCGGTCTCGGACGGGTCATGGTTGTCCAGTTTGCCCCACAACCGCGGGAACTGGCCCCGCAGGGCACGGGGCCAGTTCCCGGGGAGAGGTCAGGGCAGAGCTGCCTCGCCCGCGGCGTCGTCGTCCTCGCGGTGCTCCGCCAGGATCTCCTCGACGCGCTCCTGGGGCAGTGCGCTGTTCAGAGCGAGCGCCATGACGATCACCGTCAGCACGAGCGACGCGAGCGCACCCAGGTTGAAGTCGAGCACCGAGAGGTTGCCGGCGTGCTTGTCTGCCTCCGGGTAGTTGCCGAGGTAGCTGATCAGGGCCAGGCCGGCGAACCACACCAGCACCCACCAGCCGTGGCGGAAGTCCATCCGCGGCGTGCGGCCCTTGCCCAGCGCCTGGTTGAGCGCCATCAGCACGTAGCCGAACACGATCACCACGAACAGCTTCCAGTTCGTGTCCCAGCCGGTCCAGTAGATGATCAGGTTGGTGGAGAACAGCGCGAGGAACGCGATGACCCCCGCCCAGCCGCGGCCGAGCCGGAATGGGCGCACCTGGTTCGGGAGCTGGCGGCGCATCGCGAGCAGCACCAGCGGGCCCGAGCCGAACGAGAGCACCGTGCTGTTCGTGACGAACGAGACGAGCTGGCTCCAGCCCGGGAACGGCAGGAAGAAGAAGCAGCCGACGATGAACGCGAGGATGAGGCTCACCCACGGCACCCCGGTCTTGTTCACCTTCGCCAGGCCGGACGGCGCGTTGCGGTTGCGGCCCATCGCGTAGGAGATGCGGGCCGTGACGCCGGTGTAGATGAGGCCGGTGTCCCCGGGCGAGATGATCGCGTCGGCGTAGAGCAACGCGGCCAGCCAGCCGATGCCGAGCACGCCCGCGATCGCCGCGAGGGGCCCGAAAGTGGCGAGCACGTCGCCACCGGTGCTGAAGTTCGTGCCGACGTTCACCCAGCCCTGCTTCGCGACCGCGTCCGACGGGACGGCGCCGATGAAAGCGATCTGCAGCAGCACGTACAGCACGCCGGTGAGCACGACGGAGCCGATGAGGGTGAGCGGCACATTGCGCTTCGGGTTCGACGTCTCCCCCGCCAGCTCGACGCCTTGCCGGAACCCGAAGAACGAGAAGGCGATGCCGGCGCTGGCGACGGCGGAGAAGATGCCGTGCACGCCATACGGTGCGAAGCCACCGTAGGAGCTGAAGTGGCTGCCGTCGAACGCGGTGAAGAGGAAGACGACGATCACCAGCGCGATGATCGCGAGCTTCCACCACACCAGCACGTTGTTGATCCGCGCGAACCAGCGCACACCGAAGAAGTTCACCAGCACGAACACGGCGAGCAGTGCGATGCAGATCCCCGTGCCGGCGGGCGTGAGCACGGCGTTCTTGTCGGCGTCGAGCCGTTCCAGCCACGGCAGGTAGTTGGTGGCGTACTGCACCACCGCGAGCACCTCGATCGGCGACACCGCCGCGGCGGCGATCCAGGTGACCCAGCCCATCGAGAAGCTGGCGAACGACCCGAAGGAGTAGTGCGGGAACCGCGCCACCCCACCCGAGTGCGGGAACATCGTGCCGAGCTCGGCGTAGGTCATCCCGATCAGGACGAACATCACCGCGCCGATGCCCCACGAGACGATCGCCGCCGGTCCGGCGAGCTCCGCCGCGTCGAGCGCCCCGAACAGCCACCCGGACCCGATCACCGACCCGACCGCAGTGAACAGCAGCCCGATCGGCCCGAAGTGCTTCTTGAGCCGCTTGTCGTCGCCCGCCGCCCCTGCCCGTGCGGGCGGTGCGGTTCCGGCGTCCACTCCCATGTGTTGCCTCCTGCCGTGCTGATTCCGACGGGCAGCTACCCCATCAGGTGACAGTGAAACACACGGATGCCAGATTGTTACCACCTACAACAGTTGTTGGTGAGGTCACCACTGGTCGAAGCGTTCTAACCGGGCAACGCAGCCGCGAGTCCGGCCAAGGACGTGACCACCACGTCCGGCGGTGCGCCGTCCGGTTCGAACGGACGGCCACCGCGGTCGACCCACGCCGCCCGGAGGCCGGCGGCCTCGGCGCCGATGCTGTCGAACGCATTGCTGGTGACCAGCCGCACCTCCTGCGGCGAGCGGCCGAGGCGCCGCGCTGCGTGGTGGTACACCTCGGGCGCGGGCTTGAACGTGCGGACCTCGTGCACGCTGATCACCTCCGTCAAGTACTCGGCCAGCCCCGTCCGGCGCAGGACGGCGGCGAGCATGTCCGGGGTGCCGTTCGACAGTACGGCCAGCGCGTGGCCCCGGCCGCGCAGCTCCTCCATCGCCGGCGCCGCGTCGGGGTACGCGGCCAAGTGCTCGTACTCGGCGGCGAGCGCGTCCTGGTCGCGGGAGCCGAGTGGCTGCCCCGCCGTCGCGAGCGCGAAGCCGAGCGCGCGGCGCGTGCACCACGCGAAGTCTTCGTAGCGGCCCATGGCCGCGAGCCGGAAGCTCACCTCGAGTTGCTTGCGCCGCCACACTTCCGCGACCGCGGCGGCGTCGCAGTCCGGCGCGTAACCGCGAATCCGATCCGCCATGGCGAGGGGGTCGACGAGCGTGCCGTACACGTCGAAGGCGAGCGCTTCCCTGGTCGTCGTCATACCCCTCACGATCGCACGGGAACAGTTCAGCCGGGAACGAATGATTCACCCGTCCGGGAGTTTCCGCGCAGACGCTAAAGATTCGGAAACACCTTCTCGGCCGCGATCGTGGTTACGCTTCGGAAATCCCTTCGCCCGCCACAGAAAGCACCTCATGCCCTCACGTGAACTCCTGGGCGGACGTGCCCGCTCGCGTCCGAGAGGTACTCGGCGGGCCACGACTGGTTCTGGAACGCGTTCCACGTGGCGTAGTCGTTGTCGATCGCCACGGGGTAGGTGATGTGCTGGCGCGAAACGCTGTCCGCGACGTTCGCGGCCACGTGCTCGAACGCGTACTCCGGCGTGTGCACGCCGACGATCTCGAGTCCGAGGTCGTGGTAACGCCGGTACCACGCCTCGACGTGCGGGATCGCGCGCTGGCAGTTGATGCAGGAGTAGGCCCAGAAGTCGTAGAGGACCACTTTCCCTTGCAGCGCGGGCGGTTGGCCCCCGCTCGTGTTGAACCACCGGCTGATCCCGGCGAGCTGCGGTGTGGTGCCGCAGTCCCGCAGCTCGCCGGACGGGTCACACGGCTGCAGGCCGCGCTCCGCGCCCAGCGCCTGGTTGAGGCCGGCGGTGTAGTCGGGGACGGCGCGTTGCAGCACGTCGGTGACGTTGAAGGTGAGCGCCACCGCCAGCCCGATCACCACGATCCCCGCTGCGAAGCGAACCTGGCGCTGCCGGTCGCGGAACGCCTTCACGTGCTCGGCCACGCGGTTGCCCGCGAGCGCGAAGAACAGCAGCGGAACCGCCGTGCCGACGGCGAACGCGATCGTGAGCGCGATCGTCGACGGACCGATCTCGTGCGTCGCCCCGGCGACGGTGATGGCGGCGAGCACGGGCCCGGCGCACGGCACGTACACCGTCCCGAGCGCGAGCCCCAGCACGAACGCGCCGCGGTCGCCGGGCACGGACTTGCGGCCGAGCCGGACGAACGGGCGTTCCAGGAGGTCCTGCACCCGCGGGAACATCATCGCGATCCCGAGCACCACGAGAACCACGAGCCCGGCCCAGCGCACCACGTCACCGGGCAGGTGCAGGGCGGCGAGCACGAGTGTGCCGAGCAGCGTGACGACGCTGAAGCTCAGCGCCAGCCCCGCGACGATGAGGAATGGCCGCCGGCGCGTCGGTGCCGCGCCGGCGCCGCCCGTCATGAACAGGACCGGCAGCACCGGCAGCACGCACGGGGAAATACCCGTGATCAGTCCGCCGACCAGGCCGATCAGCACCAACGTGATCAGGGTGACCTCTTCCGTCGCGGCCAGCCTAGGCCGGGCCGGGGCCCCGGAGACGCGGCGGCGAGGGCAGGTCAGGGATTCGTAACACTCCTGCGCAGCCCGGCCTCTTCCAGCAGTGGCACGATCTCCGTGCCGAAGTACGCGAGTTCGGGCTGGTAGTCGTAGAAGGTGAGCTGGACGCCGTCGATGCCCGTTTCGTGCAGGCGGCGCAGCTTGTCCGTGACCTCCTCCGGCGAGCCCACGATGTGCAGGTGCCCGCCGACGGCGCGGCCCCGCGCCGAGTGCTCGAGCCACGACTGGCTGTCGCCCGCGCTGTGGCGATCGGTGAACGCGCCGATCGCGCCGAGGTCCGCGTGGTCCATGATCGCCTGGTAACGCGCGTGCGCCTCGGCGTGCGTGGGCGCGGACACGACGGTCGGGTTGATCAGTACCCGCACTTCGCGCCCGACTTCGCGCGCGGCCTGCTTGACCTTGGCGACGTGGTCGGGCAGGGCTTCGAGCGCGCGGTCGATGTCCTCGCCGGCGGGGCTCGAGATGAACACGAGGTCGGAGTTCTTGCCCGCGTAAGCGAATCCCGCCGGCGAGCCGCTGGCGGACACGAGGATCGGCCGCCCGTACTTCGGCAGCGGTGACGCGTAGGCCTCCTGCAGCGCGTAGTGGTCGCCGTGGAACGTCAGGTTGTCCTCGCCCGCCCAGAGGTCCTTGCAGACGGCGATGAACTCGTCGGCCATCGCGTAGCGCTTGTCGTGCTCGGGGCGCAGCTGGCCGAACATCGCGGGTTCGGTGTCGGCGTACCCGGTGACGATGTTCGCGCCGAAGCGGCCACCGGAGACGTGGTCGGCGGTGGCGAGGAACTTCGCCAGGTGCAACGGGTGCCAGGGGCCGTAGAGCACGTGCACCGTGCCCAGCAACAGGATCGACTCCGTGGCCGACGCGAGCGCGATCGCCGAGACGAACGGGTCGAGGAAGTTCTCGCGGTAGTGCGTTTCGCCGCCGAACCCGCCCTTGGGCAGCCACTGGGACAACCCGAAGGCGATGTCGAACCCGAACTTCTCCGCCTGCTGCGTCAACGTGCGGTTGTAGTCGAACGTCCAGTCCGTCCCCCGCGGCAATGTCGACTGCGACCACCCACCCGTCTGCAACGGCAGGAACACGCCCAGCAACAACGGCTGCCGCAGCTTCCGGCTCAACGGGCTGTCCGGGAAGTCCTGCGGTTGCGCGGGCACCACCAACCGGGCCCGATCGCGTACGGACATCGTGCGACTCCTTGTCCCTCTTCTCCGTCCGCGACAGTAGGTTGGACGTCAGACGTCTAGCGACTATGTCCAAGATCTGGGACCGGCTGGGACGTCGAGCGGTGGAGCGCGTCAAGCAGCCACGTGTGCGTGACTCCCATCGGGGCCGGTTCACCGGTGATCGTCCCGGCGAGGTGCCAATACCGCCGCACGCGCGGATCCCGGTCCGGGGCCGTGCGGTGGTTCAGCGCGCGGCGGAAGGCAGGCGAGTCCGCAGCACCGAGGGCGGAGGCGTGCGCCGCGACGAAGCGGTCCAGAGCGGCGCCCGGCACGGGCGGCGAGCCGGCGGCCACGTCGGCGAACGCCAGGGCACACGCGTCCGCCACCTCGGCGTGCAGTGCGGCCAGGTCCCGGATCCGTTCGTGATCGACCAGCGTGCTCGACCGCAGCGAACGGACGAAGGACTGGTCCGTCGCCAGCAGGACCAACTCGGCGTAGGCCACAACCTGTTCCGGCGTCGGCACTTCCGGCGGCTCCGGCGCGCTGATCGTCAGGAACATCTCGGCCGTGTGCGCGGGGATCGGCGCCATCGTCATCGGTCGCCACAGGCGGACGAGGACATCGCGCGCGGCGAACCCGTCGGAGACCGCGGACAGGACCTCCAGGCGGTCCGGCCCCGACTCCACGGCGCGCAGCACCGAGCGCCGCCACGCCAGCGTCGCGACCTCGCGGTCCAGCGAAGCGCGCTCGGCGGCCACGGCGTCGTCCAGGGAGCGGCGGCCGGAGAGGACGTCGGTGATGGACCCCAGGCCCAGGCCGAGGCTGCGCATGCGGCGGACGAGCGTGAGCCGGTCGACGGCCGACGCGTCGAAGCGGCGGTGGCCACCCGTGCTGCGGGTGGGTTCGAGCAGGCCCTCGTCGCAGTAGAAGCGGATCGTGCGCACGGGCACGCCGGTGCGCCGCGCCAGGTCGCCGATCCCCAGTGTGTCCCCGGTCACCATCGGTAGAACCTCCAGCCGGATGGAGTTCCTACGGTACGGCCATGGACACCACGCACCCAGCCGACGCCCTCCTGCGCCACACAGCCGCGCTCGCGAAAGCCGCGGCCGGCGGCGACCCCGAAGCCCGCGTCCCCACCTGTCCCGACTGGCCGCTGCGCGTGCTCGTCGGCCACGTCGGCCAGGCGCACCGCTGGGCCGCGAGCACCGTCCGCGGCGAGCCGTCGCCGGTGCCCGACCCCCTCGACGCCGACCCGGGCGAGCCGGCCGGCTGGCCCGAGTGGCTCCACGCCGGCGCGGCGGGCCTGATCTCCGCCGTGTCCGCCAGCGACAGTCCCGTGTGGACGTTCTTCGGCGACGGCCCCGCGACGTTCTGGTTGCGCCGCATGCTCAACGACACCATCGTCCACCACGCCGACGCCGCGGGCGACGCCTTCGAAGTCGAGCCGGGCCTCGCGGAGGACGTGATCACCGAGTGGCTCGAACTGCTGGCCGACCCCGTGACACAAACGCTGCGCCCCGACCTCGCCGCCCTGCGCGGTACCGGTCAGACCCTGCAGCTGAGCCCGGCCGAAACCGAAGGCTGGCACCTCACCCGCACCCGCGAAGGCATCACGTGGTCCCGCCGAACCGCCCTGGCCGACGCGACCCTCGCCGGCCCGCTGCGCGACCTGCTGCTCGTCGTCACCCGGCGCCGGCCCGCTGCCGACATCACCACCACCGGCGACCGCAGCCTCGTCGACCACTGGCTGGCGCACACGCGAGCTTAGGCCCGGCAGTCGCCTTGCTACCGTCCTCCGGGTGCGCGGCCACAGAAACGACCCGGCTCTGGGCGTCGTCGTCGAGCGGTACGTGACCCCGGGCCGACGGCACTTGCACTTGGGTGGGCACATGCTGGACTTCGAGCCCGCGGTGCGCGCCGAGTTCGGCCGGTCGCCGGCCGAAGACGCCCTGCGCATCACCGATGACGACCTCGAAACGCTGTTCGGCGACGAGTAGCGGGCGCGGCGCACGGCGGCCTGGCTCGTCGCCCTGCCGTGCCGGGACGCGCACCGCGCCCGCCTACGCGAACTGCTCCTGGCCAGCGAAGTCGTCCACGCCGGAAAGAGCTACTGCCTCGCGCTCGCGCGTTTCGGCACGGAGCCCGACGCGCTGATCCTCGTCGAGTACCTCCGCTCCTACCTCCCTCGGGCCGACATCGGCGACCAGCCGGAAGCCATGGGCGCGCTCGCCTACCTGGACCGCTTGCTGGGGACGAACCACGCCGCCGAGTTCCTCGGCCCCGACGGCCCCTGGCTGCACTGGGCGCAAGAACGCGTTCCCTGGCTCCTCGGCCCTGACGGCGAACGGGGCCTCCTCTTCGACCAGTACGAAAACATCGCAGCGCAGTGCGCCTTCGCCGACGAATGTCTGGCACTGGTGGAGCAGCCACCGACGGAGTGAACCTCAGCGCAGGCGGATTCGCCGGTTCGGCTGTCCACCCATGTCCATCTTCGCGCGGATCACCCAGGTGTTCCTCGTGGTCGCCGGTATCGGGATGTTCGTGCCGCAACTGCCGTACGCAGGGCGGTAGCGTCAGAGGTCGGCGACCACCGCGTGCAGCGCCAGCAGCGCGGGCACCGTGGCGGGTGCGCGGTGGCCGAAGCCGCACTCCGTGGCGACGCCGGAGCTGTCCACAGCGGACAGTGCGGCGGTGATCCGGCCCGTGGCGCCCGCAGCGCCGTCGGTCGAGTGGATCAGGCCCAGGTACAGTTCCGTGGCCGGCGGCAGGGCCAACGTCCGCAGGGGTTCGAAGTACTCCACGTCCGTCCGGCCGGGAGGCACCGGCAGGTGGAGCCACCCGAGCGGCCGTGAGAGCCGCGCGGCCAAGGCGTTGGCGACGGCGACCGGGTGCGACGTGTCCTTCGGCTCCACGAAGTGCTCGTGCCCGCTGTCGCCGTGGCACAGGTGGTAGCCGAGCTCCACATCGGACGGTACGGCGTCGCCAACACGCGTCAGGAGATCGAGAAACCATCCGCAGAGATCCGGGATCATCCCGAACTCGACCGCGGTGTCCCACCGGATCGAGAGGTCGTCGGCGGGGATGGCGTCGGTGATGAGTTCCAGTTCGCGCAGCAGAGCGGTTTCGTAAGCGGGCTCGACGGCCGCCCGGTCACGGGTGTCCACGTGCGACCGGATCGGCGCCACGGGCGTGGGCAGGCTGACCTGGAACCGGATGTCCGGCAGCACGCCCGCGGCCCGCAGCCCGCCGGAAGACCACCCACGACGACAGCGCGGCCGCCGCGTACCCCAACGCCCCGAACCGCACGGCCGACGGGTCGCCCGCAAGCCGGTACTTCGGCGTGGTGCGGTACTCGCCGCGGCCGGCGTCGTCGGCGAGAAGGCCCTGGGTCCTCGCGAACACGCCCGCCTGCCAGCACGTCCGGTTCGCGCGCGCACCCGTCTCACCGTCCGTCACGCGCCGCACGTGGCGGCCGACCGACGCGGTGACCACGCGGAACACCTCCTCGGCGTCGCCGAGGGGCACGCTGCCGACGAGGTGCACGCCACGATTCATGCGGCACACGGTAAGGCCGCGGCAACGCCGGCCGGCGCGCGAAGAACCAACAGTGGCCGGTCAGACGGCCCGCACAGGTGAGATCGGGCGGCTCAGACCTGGCGCGCCGTCGCCATCGCGCGCTCGGTCTCCCAGAACGCGCGCATCGACGTGATCGACCCGTCCTCACCCACCCGGTAGACGAACACCCCGTCGGTGTCGACGCGGTAGCCGCCCGGCAGGAAGGTGGTGATGGTGCCGACGTTGGCACACTCCGAGCCTGCCGCGAACGAGTCGCGGATGACGAACTCGAAGCGCTCCACGTGCGCGATCGTCAGGTCCCAGAACGCGCCGATGCCTTCACGCCCGTGGTGGCCCTTGCCCTGCTCGTCGAACATCGACGGGCCCACCGGGTCCTCGACCACAGCGTCCGGCGCGAACAACGCGAGCCAGCCGTCCTTGTCCCCGCCCGCGACGGCCGTCATCGAGCGGAACGCGGCCAGGCGCGCCGGCGACTGCTCCGCGTCGGCGTCCCAGCTGACCTCGACCCCCATGTCATTCCCCCGCTTCGCCGAACTTCGCGATGACCTCGTCGCCGAACTTGCGGATCGCGTCGACCTTCGGACCGACGGCCGCGTCGAACCCGAGGCCCTCGAACACCCACGGCATCGTGATCGCGTCCGTCACGCCGACCTCGGCCTGCTGCCGGAAACCCTCGAGCCCGAACCGGTCGACGCACACCGCCTGGAACTCGAACGGGTCGTTCTCGCGCCCGCGCTCGGCGAGCAGTTCCTTGAGCCGTTTGATCGTGTCGCGCAGCTGGTCGAGCGTCATCATCGCCGACGACCAGCCGTCGCCCACGCGCGCGGCCCGGCGCAGCGCGACGTCGGTGTGGCCGCCGATGTAGAACGGCACGCGGTTCGGCGGCGTGGGGCTCATGCGCAGCTTGTCGAAGTCGAAGAACTCGCCGTGGTACTCGACCATTCCGCCGCCGAGGATCAGGCGCAGCACGTCGATGGCCTCGTCGAAGCGCTTGCCACGACGCTCATACGGCGTGCCGCACCACTCGAACTCCTCCGGTGACCAGCCGATGCCCAGGCCGAGCCCGAACCGGCCGCCCGTGAGCGCCGCGACCGAGTTCACCTGCCGCGCGAGCAGCACCGGGTTGCGCGAACCGAGCTTGAGCACCGAGGTGTAGAACTCGAGCCGCTCGGTCACCGCACCCATCGACGCCGCCGCGACCAGCGGGTCGACCCACGGGGTCTCCTCGTTCCAGAACCGGCTGCCGTCGGGGGTGTACAGGTAGTCCGCGGACACCTGCTCGGAGTAGAAGAGCGAATCCGGCAGGACGATCGAGGAGAACCCGGATTCCTCGGCCGCGCGGGCGAGCTCGCCCAGCTGATCGAGGGGGTTCATCGCGATCGACAGGGAGAACTTCATGACCGAACTATAACGTGTTCTAACTTTACCCGGCCAGCCGCCGTGCGGAGGGTGCTCCGCATCACCTCCCGGGAACCCACAGCGTACTGTCCGCGTTGTCCGGTTCAAGAGGCGGTCGCGCGACCGCCGCGACAGCTCACCACGTGGAGTGACCCATGGGCACCGCGATCCTGTTGATCGTGCTCGTCGTCGTGATCGTCGGGGGCGGGCTGTACTTCGCCCGGTCGCAGGCCGCTTCGCGGCAGCGGCAGCTCGACGACGCCAAGGCCGACGCGCGCCGTCTCGTCGAGCGCCTCGGCGGGCAGGTCCTCAACCTCACCGGCACCGACACGGCTTCCCAGCAGGCGATGGCCGACGCCAGCGAACGCTACAACGCCGCCGGCTCGCAGCTCGAGCAGGCGAAGACCGTGGAGCAGGCCCGGCTCGTGAAGGAGACCGCCCTCGAAGGCCTGTACTACGTCCGCGCCGCGCGCACCGCGATGGGACTGGACCCGGGCCCGATGCTGCCGGAGGAGGCCGAGCGCGAGCGCGCCGGCAAGGTGACCGAACACCGCAAGGTCGACGTCGAAGGCCAGCGCTACGAAGCCTCGCCCGACCCCGGTGACCAGACGCCCTACTACTACCCCGGCGGCCGCGTGGCCGGTCGCCCGGTGCCGCAGGGCTGGTACAGCGAGCCGTGGTGGAAGCCCGCGCTCGTCGCCGGCGCGTGGGGCCTGGGCTCGGTGTTCCTGTTCAGCGCCCTGTTCGACGGCATGAGCGGCATCGCGAGTGCCTCGGCCTGGGAGTCGGGCTACGACGCGGGCCAGGCCGACGCCCTGGAGTCCGGCGACTACGGCGACGGCGGCGGTGACGGTGGCGACGGCGGCTTCGACGGAGGCGGCGACGGCGGCGGATTCGATGGCGGCCAGGACTTCGGCGGCTTCGACGGTGGGGGGTTCGACGGCGGCGGCTTCAACGGAGGCGGCTTCAACGGAGGCGGCTTCGACGGCGGCGGGTTCGACTTCTGACCGGCACGCAGAGGGCCTTGCGGGACATCCGTTCCGCAAGGCCCTCTTGCTGTGTCCACATCGGACGAACGGGCTATCGGGCGCTCAGCCCGGCTGGCAGGTCGGGCACCAGTACAGGTTGCGGCCCACCAGTTCCCGGTGCGCGACCGGCGTCCCGCACACCAAGCACGGCAGGCCGGCCCTGCGGTAGACGTAGACCTCGCCGCCGTGGCGGTCTTCGCGCGGCGCGCGGCCCATGGCGGCCGGCAGGTGTTCCGGGGCGACCGTGTCGATGCGACCCACGCGCACACCCGCGCGCATGAGCGTCACCAGATCGGCCCACATCTCGTCCCACAGGCCGCGGTCGAGCGCGCGGCCCGGGATCAGCGGGGCGACACCATGGCGGAACAGCACTTCCGCGCGGTACACGTTCCCGACCCCGGCCAGAACGTCTTGATTCATCAGCAAAGCAGCCACCGACGTGCGCGAACGCGAAATCCGCTCCCACGCCTGCTCGGGCCGGGCGTCGCGGCGCAGCGGATCCGGGCCGAGGCGGGCCTTGATGGCGTCGACCTGCGCGGCGTCGAGCAGTTCGCAGCGCGTCGGGCCGCGCAGGTCCGCCCAGTGCGTGCGGCCGGCCAGGCGCATCCGCACCTGGCCCACCGGCTCGGCCGCGGGCAGCGGCGATTCGCTGAACGTGCCGTACAGGCCGAGGTGGACGTGCACCGTCCCGAGTGGACCGTAGTCGTGGAACAGGTGCTTGCCGTACGCCTCGGCCGAGTGCAGCACCTGCCCGTCCAATCGCGACGCTTCGGCGGCGAAGCGGCCCTGCGGGCTGGCGACGGGCGCACCGGCGTAGCGGCGTTTGTGCAGACGGGCGAGGCGGTGGAGCGTGTGCCCCTCGGGCATCAGGCCTCCGGCAGCGGCGGCGGGGTGCCGGTGCGCTCGTAGTCGAGCAGCTGCTGGACGCGGCGGGCGTGGCGCTCGTCCGGCGACGGCGGCGTGGCCAGGAACGCCTCGACGATCGCGGTCGCCTGCTCGGCGGTGTGCATCCGGGCGCCGACGCCGAGGAGCTGGGCGTGGTTGTGCTCGCGGCACAGCTTCGCCGTTTCGACGCTCCAGCCGAGGCCCGCGCGGGCACCCGGCACCTTGTTGGCGGCGATCTGCTCGCCGTTGCCGGAACCGCCGATCACGAGACCGAGGCTGCCTTCGTCGGCGACGACGCGGCGCGCCGTCTCGACGCAGTAGGCGGGGTAGTCGTCGCCCGGGTCGTAGGTGTGCGGACCGACGTCGACGACCTCGTGGCCCTGCGCACCGAGGTGGCTGGCCAAGTGGTTCTTCAGCTCGAAACCGGCGTGATCGGATCCCAAGTAGACGCGCACAGCCCGGAGTCTGCCACCCCGGGGCAGCCCGGGCATGATCTGGGGGTGGACACGTGGGAGCAACCGGGCCGCGACGTGCGGCTCGAATGGGGTGGTGAGGGCGTCGCGGCGCTCGGCCGCGCGTGTGCCGTGCTCGTGGTCGTCGACGTGCTTTCCTTCAGCACCACCACGGATCTCGTGACGGCGCGCGGTGGCCGCGTGCTGCCCGTGCGGTGGCGCGACGAGCGCGGAATCGCCGAAGCACGCGCCGCGGGCGCCACGATCGCGGGCGAGGGCGAGTGGACGCTGCGGCCCTCGTCTGTGAGGGAAATCCCTACCGGGACAGTGCTCGCGCTGCCCTCCCCCAACGGCGCGACGCTGTGCGCGGCCGCCGCCGCGACCGGCGCGCACGTGCTCGCCGGCTGCCTGCGCAATGCGTCCGCGGTGGCGGCGAAAGCGCTCGAACTGGCCGACGGCCGCCCGATCGGGCTCATCCCCGGTGGCGAGCGCTGGGGCATCGACCTGCTCGGCGACGGCCGGGAGTCCGGCCCGCTGCGCCCGTGCGTGGAAGACCAGCTGGGCGCCGGCGCGATCGCCGCCGCGCTGGCCGGGCAAGGCCGCACGCTCTCGGCGGAAGCGGCGCTCGCGGCGGCGGCCTGCACCGCCGCGGACGTGGCGGAGGCGCTGCGCACCTGCTCGTCCGGCCGCGAACTGGCGGCGGCGGGACACCCGGACGACGTAGCACTGGCGG
The DNA here is from genome assembly GCF_016889705.1 of Amycolatopsis sp. FDAARGOS 1241. NCBI lineage: Bacteria > Bacillati > Actinomycetota > Actinomycetes > Pseudonocardiales > Pseudonocardiaceae > Amycolatopsis > Amycolatopsis sp. FDAARGOS 1241. The sequence goes on along the minus strand of NZ_CP069526.1, from coordinate 2,068,144 downwards.
CTGAAGAGAACGTCAGCACCGCCGCGCCGGTGCTGCGAGCCGGACTGCTGGAGGCACGATGACCTGGACCGAGGTGGCCGACCGCGTGTACGCACGCCGTTACGACGAGCTCGACCTCACCACGGGTCTCGTGCTCGGCACCGAGCGCTGCCTGGTGGTCGACACCCGCGGCGACGCCGACCAGGGCGCGGAACTCGCCGCGGCCGTCCGCGAGCTCACGGACCTGCCGTGGAGCGTCGTCTACACGCACGCGCACTTCGACCACGCTTTCGGCACCACGGCGTTCCTGCCGTGCGACGTCTGGGCGCAGGAGCGCTGCCTCAGCGAACTGGTGCACCACGGCGAAGCCGCGAAAGCCGGGTGGAGCGAAAAGTACCGCAGGGCGGGCAAACCGGAGATCGCCGACGCGATCGCGCGCACCGGCATCATGGCACCCGACCGGCTCGTCACCGACCGCGCCGGCATCGACCTCGGCGGCCGCACGGTCGAACTCGTGCACCCGGGTCCCGCGCACACCGACCACGACCTGGTCGTGCACGTGCCCGACGCGCGGGTCGTCTTCGCCGGCGACGTGGTGGAGCACGGACCGGACGGGTTCACGGAGTATTCGTTCAGCGACGAGACGCACCTCGCAGACTGGCCCGGTGCCCTCGACGCGATCCTCGCGTTCGATCCGGTGATCGTGGTGCCAGGCCACGGGGAGCCCGTGGGCCCCGCGTTCCTGCGCGAGCACCGCGACGGGCTGCGCCGCCTCATCGAGCTCAAGGCCACCGTGGCAGCCGGGGCCACCGGGGTGGACGAGGCCGTCGCGGCCTCGCCCTACCCCGCCGACGTCACCCGGGCCGCGTTCGCGACCTCCTGACGAACGTCAGTTGAAGTTCAGTTCACCCGTCCGGGTGCGCTTCAGCTCGAAGAAGTCCGGGTAGCTCGCCATCGCGACGGCGCCGTCGAACACCTTGAGAGCGTCCTCGCCGCGCGGGATCGAGCTGAGCACCGGGCCGAAGAACGCGACGCCGTCGATGTGGATCGTCGGCGTGCCGACGTCCATGCCCACCGGGTCCATGCCCTCGTGGTGGCTCTTCTTCAATGCCTCGTCGTACTCGGCCGAGTCGGCGGCGGCGATCAGCTCGGCGGGAGCGCCGACGGCTTCGAGGGCCTCCTTGAGCACGACGTCGAAGTCCTTGTTGCCCTCGTTGTGGTAACGCGTGCCGAACTCCGTGTAGAAGTCGCGCAGCGCCTCTTCACCCTTCGCGGCGGCCAGCGCGGTGGCCACGCGGACCGGGCGCCAGCCCTTGTCCATCAGTTCCTGGTAGCGCTCCGGCAGCTCTTCCCGGCCCGAGTTCAGCACGGACAGACTCATGATCCGGAAGCGCAGGTCCAGGTCCCGGTGCTTCTCGACCTCGAGGATCCACCGCGAGGTGATCCACGCGAACGGACAGATCGGGTCGAAGTAGAAGTCCACCTTGGTGGGCTGGGACACAGCGGTCATCTCTCGAACTCCTCGGGGAGATTTCGACGTCGGGTGTGGCGTAGCAGAGGGGGGTCACCCCCACACTGGCAGCCAACGGCATCACGGGCACGCTTGTTCCCCGTCGCCTGTTCCCCGTCGCCCCAGTGGCGGTTCGCATGATTGGATGCTCGACAGCCCGAAAGCCACAACCGGAATCGAAGACCAGAGGTGCCCGTGCCCGCCCCCAACCTGACTCGTGACGAAGCCAAGCAGCGCTCCGGCCTGCTGGATGTCGCGTCGTACGACATCGAGCTGGACCTGACCGACGGACACGGCCGTCCCGGGGAGAAGACCTTCCTCTCCACCACCACCGTGCGGTTCTCCGCCGGGCGGCCGGGCGAGTCGTCGTGGATCGACCTCATCGCCGAGGGCGTCCGCTCCGCCGTGCTCAACGGAACCGAACTCGACGTGAGCGCCTACGTCGAAGACAAGGGCATCGCGCTGCCCGGGCTCGCGGCCGAGAACGAACTCGTGGTGACCGCCGACTGCCGCTACACGAACACCGGCGAGGGCCTGCACCGCTTCGTCGACCCGGTCGACAACGGCGTCTACCTCTACACCCAGTTCGAGACGGCCGACGCCAAGCGCATGTTCGCGTGCTTCGACCAGCCCGACCTCAAATCGGTGTACAAACTCGTGGTCCACGCGCCGCGCGACTGGAAGATCGTGTCCAACGCGCTGATCGAGTCCGCAGAGGACTCCGCCGACGGCGCTCGCGTGACGAACTTCGCCGTGTCCGAACGGATCTCCACCTACCTGGTGGCGCTGATCGCCGGCCCGTACGCCGAGTGGCGCGACGAGTTCTCCGACGCGCACCGCACCATCCCGCTGGGCATCTACTGCCGGGCGTCGCTCGCGGAGCACATGGACGCCGACCGGCTGTTCGCCGAGACGAAACAGGGTTTCGGGTTCTTCCACGAGAAGTTCGGCACGCCCTACCCGTTCTCGAAGTACGACCAGCTGTTCGTGCCCGAGTTCAACGCGGGCGCCATGGAAAACGCCGGCGCGGTCACCTTCCTCGAGGACTACGTGTTCCGCAGCCGCGTCACGCGCTACGCCTACGAGCGGCGCGCCGAAACGCTGCTGCACGAGATGGCGCACATGTGGTTCGGCGACCTGGTCACCATGCGCTGGTGGGACGACCTGTGGCTCAACGAGTCGTTCGCGACGTTCGCGAGCGTGTTCGCCCAGGCCGAGGCCACCGAGTACAAGAACGCGTGGACCAGCTTCGCGAACATCGAGAAGTCGTGGGCCTACCGCCAGGACCAGCTGCCGTCCACGCACCCGATCGCTGCCGACATCGTCGACCTGCACGCGGTCGAGGTGAACTTCGACGGCATCACCTACGCCAAGGGCGCGAGCGTGCTCAAGCAGCTCGTCGCCTACGTCGGCATCGACCACTTCCTCGACGGGCTCAAGGTCTACTTCGGAAAGCACGCGTGGGGCAATGCCACGCTGGCCGACCTGCTGGCCGCTTTGGAGGAGGCGTCCGGGCGCGACCTGTCGTGGTGGAGCGCCGAGTGGCTCGAGACCACCGGTCTCAACTCGCTCAGCCCCCGCTACGAGGTCGGCTCCGACGGCACGTTCACCTCGTTCGCCCTGGTGCAGACGGGCGCCAAGCCGGGTGCCGGCGAGCTGCGCACGCACCGGGTCGCAGTCGGCGTGTACGACGACGAAGCCGGCAAGATCGTGCGCACCGAGAGGGTGGAGCTCGACGTCACCGGTGAGCGCACCGAGGTGCCGCAGCTGGTCGGCAAGCCCGCGGGCAAGCTCGTGCTCGTCAACGACGACGACCTCACCTACTGCACGATGCGCCTCGACCCGGCGTCGCTGACCACGCTGATCGACCGGATCGCCGACATCGTCGAGCCGCTGCCCCGCACGCTGTGCTGGTCGGCCGCCTGGGAGATGACGCGCGAGGCCGAGCTCAAGGCGCGCGACTTCGTGACGCTGGTGGCGCGCGGCATCCACGCGGAGAGCGAGGTCGGCGTGGTGCAGCGGCTGCTGCTGCAGGCGCAGACCGCGCTCAACTCCTACGCCGAGCGCAAGTGGGCCACCGAGCAGGGTTGGCCGTCGTTCAGCGGGCGGCTGCTGGAGCTCGCACAGCAGGCCGAAGCCGGCTCCGACCACCAGCTGGCGTTCGTGAACTCGCTCGCGGGCGGCGTCCTCGACGACGCCACGCTGGCCGTGATCGCCGGCTGGCTCGACGGTTCCGCGCCCCTGCCGGGCCTCACCGTCGACACCGACCTGCGCTGGCGGCTGCTGCAGGCGCTCGTGGCGCACGGCAAGGCCGGCACCACCGAGATCGACGCCGAGCAGGCGAAGGACGACACGGCCGCGGGCCGCCGGCAGGCGGAGCGCTCACGCGCCCTGCAGCCGACCGCCGAGGCCAAGGCCGACACCTGGCAGCGCGCGATCTACGACGACGAAATCCCCAACGCGGTCAGCGACGCGCTCATCTCGGGCTTCTCGCACCCAGGCCAGAAGGAGCTGCTCGCCGAGTACGTCGAGCGCTACTTCGAGGTCATCGACGAGGTGTGGGCGCGCCGCTCGAGCGAGCGCGCGCAGCCGACCGTGATCGGCCTGTACCCGTCGTGGGCCGTCGAGCCGGCCACGGTGACAGCGTCCGACGCGTGGCTCGCGGGCGAGCACCCGGCCGCGCTGCGCCGCCTCGTCTCCGAAGGTCGAGCCGGCATCGTGCGGGCACTCGCGGCGCGGGAGTTCGACAGTCAGGCGTGACGCGACCGGGCGGCGTCGGCCCTCACGCACCACGCGGGGCGGAGTCGGCCGCGCCCGGACACCGAAGAAGGGGTCTCCTCGCCGTTCACGAGGAGACCCCTTTGCACGTCGGGCGGCAATTCGGACCGCACACCCGCCCTGCGCGCGGGGAGTTCCGCGGCGACCTCGTCAACCAAGAAGGGGCCTCCCCGACGATTCGAGGGGGCCCCTTCGTGCGTCCGGAGGACGCGGAAAGCTCAGTGCTGCTTCGGGTCCGGCCCGGCCTGGTCGCTCAGCATGCGCAGGGCGTTGACGAGACCGCCGACCAGGTCGCCTTCCTTGAAGGACGCGACCATGCTCGCCACGGCGAGGTTGGCCCCGCGGTCGGGCAGGCGCACGTGGGCGCGCCGGCCGGTCACGATCTCGATCGCGCGCTGGGCCGGGGACACCGCGATGACCACGGCGTTGGCCGGGTCGTCAGTCGACTGGTGCAGCTTCTCGGCTTCGGCACGGGTGTCCTCGCCCAGGTCGCCGAGGTACACGCTGAAGGCGACGCCGGACTCGCGGGTCGCGAACGTCAGCGCCTCGTCGAGCCGTGCGAGCTGCTGCACCGTGAACGGGCTGGTCGGCGGGGCCGGCTCGTACATCTTGGCCGCGGACCGGCGGCCGCTGTTCGTGATGACCTCACCGAACGGCAGGTCCTTCTCCGCAACGTCGACCGCGGTGGCCGAGTGCGCGAGTTCACCACTTGCCACGTGCGCCTCCGGCGGCGGTCGGGGCGCCCGCAGGCACCGCAGCTTCCGATTCCACGGCGTGGTGGTGGCCGGCACCGACCCCGTCCGGGTTCGCGGTCCACCACATCGCGGGGTACTCCCACGGCTGCCCCGGCCGGTACCGCGGCGTCCCCGAGAACTTCTTCCGCAGGGTGGCCGCGCCGACCACCAAGTAGATGGCCAGGGGGATGACCGCGTAGACCAGGATCGTCTCCACAACGTTCACGCCGGTGAGCGTATCGGATGGCCCTGGTGGCCACCGCGCGGCGCCGTGCCAGGGGCGACCGCTCGTCGTGTGGGAACGCCCGTCCGCCGCTTGGCTGGCGGCCGCTGGAACGTTGGGGCGAAGCCGGGCGGGCCGAAAGGTTGCAACTCAACGTACAGGCGGCCGTACCGGTCGCCCCCGCCTTGTCGAAGTGGTGAAATCCTCGTAGCTTTTTCACCTGTACGGGCCTTGCGCCCCGCTCCTCAGCCCCAGCAGGTCACGCACCGGTCCCAGGAGGCCACCTCATGCAGAGCGTCCAGCCCCCCGCTCAGGCGATCACCGACCCGATTTCGTCACCCAGCGAGACGGAATTGCTGCCCGGAACCCGTGTGACGTCCGGCACAAGGGTTACCCGTGGTACTCGCGTCACTCGCGGTACTCGCGTCACCGGCGGCACCCGCGTCACACGTGCCACCCGAGTCACCCGCGGCACGCGTGTCACGAACGGCACCCGCGTGACCGCCGGCACCCGCCTGACTCGTGGCACCCGCGTGACTCGAGGCACGCATGTCACCTGCGGTACCCGCGTCACCAGGGGCACGCGCGTCACCCGCGGCACCCGCGTGACCGCCCGGTCCGACTACGCGCTGGCCGCCTGACCCGATCCACGCGAGAACGCCCGCCCCCGCCCGGGTCGTGAGATTGGCACAACTGCTCGGAACAGCTTCGCCGGACACGGTTCATCGGCTCGCCCCGGCCGCCGCAAGGCAGCCGGGGCGCCGACGTGTCCGGGCCCGTTCAGGCCGCGGAACCCAAGTACGGCTGCCAGAGGGGGTCGGCCTCCTTGGAGTGCGCCAGCAGGCGCCAGTGCGGGCCGTGGGGCGCCCGCGGCACCACGCGCAGCCGCCAGCCGAGCTCGGACAGGAGCCGGTCGGCCTTGCGGTGGTTGCACTTGGCGCAGCACGCCACGCAGTTGGTCCAGCTGTGCGGACCGCCGCGGCTGCGCGGGAGGACGTGGTCGATCGTCTCGGCCCGGCCACCGCAGTAGGCGCAGCGATAGCGGTCGCGGTGCATGAGCCCCGCCCTGGTCAGGGGTACCTGAGCGCGGTACGGCACCCGCACGTACGTGCTGAGCCGGATCACGGACGGGACGGGCAGCGACACGGTCGCGGCGTGCAGTTCCACGCCGGCCGGGTCGCCGTGGACGACCTCCGCCTTGCCGCACATCACCAGCACCACCGCGCGGCGCATCGGTAGTGCGGTGAGGGGCTCGAACGTCGCGTTCAGCAGCAGAACGCGACGGCGGCCCCAGGACAGGGTCGCCGGGTCCCGGCCTCTACGCTGTCCGGGCGGACGGGAAACACCCCCTGGTCGGGTCCCCGGCCCGGCCGGGTTCGCTCCGCCGGTTGCGGAGCCTCCCGGGCAGGCACGCAGGACCGCCTCCGGCGACTGCTCGGCCATGGCTTGGCCGGCGCCGCCGAGGGGGATGGGTTGTCGGTCTGGCACTCGACCACCTCCACCGGTGCAGGCATAGTCGACCACACATCAGCCCCAAAGTGCACGTGTGTTACGTGACGTGTCACGTGCGCGCGACCCAACATCCACTTGCCATTGGCTGAACCGAAGCGACGGAAGGACTGTCCCAGCTCGTGAACGCCGTGCTCAGCGCCCCGCCAGCGTGCATTTCGGATCCCAGCACCTGGTGCTCGCAGGTCTATTCGATCACGCACAACGAGTGGCTCGCCGGGTCGGCGGGCTGGCTCGTCACGAAGCCGCTGCGGATCATCCTGATCGTCGTCCTCGCCTTCCTCGTGCGTTATCTCACACGCCGGCTGATCGACCGCGTGACGACGCTGCCGCGCGGTGGCAGCGGCAAGCTGCCGGCCCTGCTGAGACCGTTGCGCGAACGCGCTCCCGACGTGCTCGGCACCGCCGTGGTGGAACGGCGGCGGCAGCGGGCGAAGACCATCGGCTCGGTGCTGAGGTCGATGTCCACGTTCCTCATCTACGGCCTGGCGTTCATCCTCGTGCTCGGCGAACTGGGCATCAACCTGGCGCCGATCATCGCGTCGGCCGGCATCGTCGGCGTCGCACTCGGCTTCGGCGCGCAGAACCTGGTGCGCGACTTCCTGTCCGGCATCTTCATGATGATCGAGGACCAGTACGGCGTGGGCGACGTCGTCGACATCGGCCCCGCGACCGGCACGGTCGAAGCCGTGGGCCTGCGCATCACGACCTTGCGCGACCTGCAGGGCACGGTCTGGTACGTCCGCAACGGCGAGGTGCTGCGCGTCGGCAACTCGAGCCAGGGCTTCGCCGTGGCCGTGGTCGACGTGCCGCTGGGGTACTCCGCCGACGTGGACCTCGCCTCGACCGTGCTCACCCAGGCCGCCACGAAGGCCGTGGAGAGCGAGACGCTCGCCGTCAACGTGATGGAGCCTCCGGAGATGCTCGGCGTCGAGAAGGTGACCCCGGAGGGCATCCTGCTGCGGCTGACGGTGAAGGTGCGGCCGGGCAAGCAGTGGGCCGTGCAACGGGCGCTGCGCGGGCACCTGCTCGCCGCGCTGGAGGAGGCGGGGTTCGAGCCGCCGCTCGGGCGTTTCCTGTCGGCACCGGGAGCCGACAAGTAGCGGCGGGCAGGGCAAGATGGAGGTGTGTCGACTGTGAGTGGCCAGGACCCCGCGAACCTGTACGAAGCCATCGGCGGCGAGCCGACGTTCCGCCGGATCGTCGCGCGCTTCTACCAGGAAGTGGCGAAGGACGAGGTGCTGCGCCCGCTGTACCCGGAGGAGGACCTCGGCCCGGCCGAGGAGCGCTTCCGGCTCTTCCTGATGCAGTACTGGGGCGGCCCGCACACCTACTCCGACCGGCGGGGGCACCCGCGGCTGCGGATGCGCCACGCGCCGTTCAAGATCGGCCCGATCGAGCGCGACGCGTGGTTGCGCGCGATCCGGATCGCGGTCGACGAGGAGAACCTCCCCGAGCCGTACCGCGAGCAGCTGTGGGCCTACCTCGAGATGGCGGCGCACAGCATGATGAACAGCTTCGTCTGATGAGACGCGGGGTGGCGGGGCAACGGCGGCCACCGGAGCGCCGGCCCCGTCCGTCGTGGTGGCGCGACGCCGTCTTCTACCAGATCTACGTGCGCTCGTTCGCCGACTCCGACGCCGACGGCGTGGGCGACCTCGAAGGCATTCGCGGCAAGCTCGGCTACCTGGAGCTGCTGGGCGTCGACGCGCTGTGGCTCACGCCGTTCTACCGCTCCCCGATGGCCGACCACGGCTATGACGTGGCGGACCCCCGCGACGTCGACCCGCTGTTCGGCACGCTCGGCGACTTCGACGCGCTGCTCACCGAGGCGCACGGGCGCGGCATCAAGCTGACCGTGGACCTCGTCCCGAACCACACGAGCAACCAGCACGCGTGGTTCAAGTCCGCGATGGCCGCCGCGCCCGGCAGCCCCGAGCGCGACCGGTACGTCTTCCGCGACGGGCGCGGCCCCGGCGGCGCGGAACCGCCGAACAACTGGGTGTCGGTGTTCGGCGGGCCCGCGTGGACGCGCGTGCCGGACGGGCAGTGGTACCTGCACCTGTTCGCGCAGCAGCAGCCGGACCTCAACTACGCCAACGCCGACGTGCGCTACGACCTGGAGCGCACACTGCGGTTCTGGCTCGACCGCGGCGTCGACGGGTTTCGCATCGACGTGGGCCACGGCATGGCGAAACCCCCGGGCCTGCCCGACATGGACCCGCGGGCGGCCGGCTGGGGCGGCGGCGAGCACTACGACCCCCGCTTCGACGACGACGGCGTGCACGAGATCCACCAGATGATCCGCAAGGTGCTGGACGAGTACCCGGACACGATGGCCGTCGGCGAGATCTGGGTGCACGACGAAGAGCGGCTCGCGCGCTACCTGCGCCCGGACGAGCTGCACCTGGCCTTCAACTTCCGGCTGGTGCTCACCCACTTCGACGCCGACGCGATGCGCACGGCGATCGAACGCTCGCTCGCCGTGCCGCGTGCGGCGGGCGCCTGGGCGACGTGGACGCTGTCCAACCACGACGTCTGGCGCACCGTGAGCCGTTACGGCGGCGGCGCGGCCGGGCTGCGCCGGGCGCGGGCGATGGCGCTGGTGGAGTTGGCGCTGCCAGGAGCGGTGTACCTCTACAACGGTGAAGAGCTGGGCCTGCCGAACGTCGACCTGCCGATCGAGGCGATGGAGGACCCGCGGGCGCGCACGCAGGGCCCGGAGTTCGGCCGGGACGCCGAACGCGTGCCGATGCCGTGGGAGGGCACGCTGCCGCCGTTCGGCTTCTCGCGCAACCCGCGCACCTGGCTGCCGATGCCGCCCGAATGGGCCGAGTTGACCGTCGAGCACCAGCTCGAGGACGCGGCATCCACGCTGTCGCTCTACCGCCGGGCCGTCGAGGTGCGCAAGACGCACCCCGCGTTCGGCGTCGGCGACGAGCTCGAGTGGTACGGCGCGCCCGCCGGCTGCTTCGCGTTCCGCCGCGGCCGGGGCGGCCTGATCTGCGCGCTGAACACGTCGGCGAGTTCCATCGCGCTGCCGCCGGGTGAGGTGCTGTTGTCGAGCAGTCCCCTGGTGGACGGCCGGTTGGCGCCGGACTCCGCCGCGTGGCTCGTCTGATTCGTCCGTCCACATAAGACGGACGAATACCCGCCGGTAGCAACGCGTTGCGCACTCGAGGTGTACACCGCCGGGGACGGGTGAACCGGTGACGCGGCGCGAGGTGAATTTTCGGTCCACAAAGCGGGAAATCCGGCACACGCGCAGGTCAGAGGAGATTTTTCCAGCACCACAACGGTTTCCGGAGTGGTCACACCGGTTCCAGCTTACGATCCGGGGAACCTTCACGCGATGACCCTCGTTGGGGTGGACAGGTCGCGGTCGGCGACCCCTGACGCCGACCGCACGCACGGTGACCCGGCAAGACGGGCCACCGTCGAAACGGCCTCGGCGCTGCAGAGTGCAGAACCGGACCAGCTCGACAGGAGCGTTCCAGCATCGACACACCCAGCACGACCCCCATCGCCACCTCCGAGTCCGCCTCCTCAGAGTCCGCCACCGCCACGGCCGTCCGTGAAAAGCCGGTGGCCGAGCCCATGCTCGCCGGCCGCAAGACCGGCACCGAAACCTTCCTCGTGAAGCTGTTCGCCGTGGTCCCCCTGCTGGCGGTCGCCGCCGCGGTGCCCCTGGCCTGGGGTTGGGGCCTGAGCTGGCTCGACATCGGCCTCGCCGTCGGCTTCTACTACCTCACGGGTCTCGGCATCACCATCGGGTTCCACCGCTACTTCACCCACGGTGCGTTCCGCGCCCGTCGCGGCCTGCGGATCGCGCTGGCCGTGGCCGGCAGCATGGCGATGCAGGGGCCGGTCATCGCGTGGGTCGCCGACCACCGGCGCCACCACGCGTACTCCGACCGCGAAGGCGACCCGCACTCCCCGTGGCGCTTCGGCACCACGCCCGCTGCGCTGGCCAAGGGTTTCTGGCACGCCCACATGGGCTGGATCTTCGACCGGGACAAGACCAACCCGCGCCGGTTCGCCCCCGACCTGCTCGACGACCCGGACATCCGGCTCGTCGATCGGCTCTTCCCCCTGCTCACGGTCGTGACGCTGCTGGCGCCGGCGCTGCTCGGCGGCCTCATCACCATGAGCTGGTGGGGCGCTCTCACCGCGTTCTTCTGGGCGAGCCTCGTGCGGGTCGCGGCGCTGCACCACGTGACGTGGTCGGTGAACTCGCTGTGCCACCTGATCGGTGACCGCCCGTTCGCCGCGCGCGACCGGTCGGCGAACTTCTGGCCGCTGGCGATCCTGTCGTTCGGCGAGTCGTGGCACAACTCCCACCACGCCGACCCGACCGGAGCGCGCCACGGCGTCGGCCGGGGTCAGCTCGACACGTCGGCGCGGCTGATCTGGTTGTTCGAGAAGGTGAACTGGGTGTCGCACGTGCGCTGGCCGCGCCCCGAACGGCTCGCGCGGAAGCTCAGAACTGTTTGACGACGGGCCGGACGCACCGCTCGAGGCGGGACCGCAGATCGCGGTGGTCTCGGGCGGGGCGGACCGGCTGAGGGGTCCATGCGCCGCCATCAGGAGCCGAGACGACCTGGGTGACGAACCGCCCGACGAGGGCGGGTTCCGGGACAGCGTCGCCGCCCAGACGGGAGACCAGCAGCGGCTGCTCGGCCGGCGCGGTCTCCACCGACAAGGTCCAGCCCTGCCGGGAACTCCACAGCAACATCAGGTCACGGCCCGGGAACCGCGGCGAGCGACGGCTCAGCGCGACGTACGCCGTGACCGTGTCGGCGACCTCGCACGACGTCCCCTCCTCGGAGACGCCGACGGCATCGGCCACCGCACGTACGTACCCCGCGAGCGCGCGTCTGAGCAGCAGCGGGTCTTCGTGAACGGACTCGGTTGTCAGACGATCGGGACCGGACAGGAGCATTTGTCTCCCCTCCACCGTCCTGGGATCGGCTCGGGCGGGAACGGCCTTCGGAACCGCGTGCCCGCACGACGCCGGGGCCCGGCGGTGCGGTTGGTCTGAGTCGCGCCGATCTTTTCGGACATCGGCGGCTGATCCGGCACCGACTCTACCCAATGTTTTGCGTCACAGGGACCGCTGAATCGCTCTGATCTGTGCCCCAGTCGCCGGAATCCGCCACCGACGTGGCGATCCACGCTGCGAAAAGTGCCGCCTGCACGTAGGGTGCGGCTTCCCCGACGGCCCGGCCGACCTTGTTCCACCGCCCCGAAAGCTGCTGGCGGTCGGGTTTCGGTGACTCTTCGGCGTCGACCGGGCGCTCGGTGCGCCACGGCGTATCACCGGTGCGCACCGAGATGAGGAAATCCTCCGTCGGGTCATCCTCGGGGTCGGTCATGTGCCCACCCTCGCACCGCAGTCGGAAATGCACCACGGTCTGCAAGGGAATCGCAAGGAATTCAGAAGACAATGGGCAACAGCGCGTGCCTGCGTTTCAGCACGGCGCCGTAGCGGGCGTCGAGCCGCAGCCACGAATCGGTGGCCGTCACGCGTACGACGTCGCCGGTGATCGACGAGTCGAACAGGCCCATGCCGGACAAGGCGAACAAGCAGCGCAGCTGCACCTTGACCTCGAGTTCCCCACCGGTCACCGTGAGCACGGCCTGGTCCATCAGCGAAGCCGGCGGGGTGCCGTGCGGGCCGACGTTGTCGCGGGCCAAGGTCACCCCGCGGTCGGCGAGGTCCGACACCACGCCGACCGGCAGGTCGTCCACGAGCTGCCACTTCCCGGACGCGGGCAACTCCGCATGCCAGAGCAGGTCGCGTGCCGGGCCGGGGTCCATCACCTCGCCGCCCGCGACCGTGAGGGCCGCGAGCAGCTCGTTGCCGGACACCGTGACGTCGGCGGGGGTGACGGTCCCCGCCACCGCCCGGGTGGCGAGGACCTCGAACGGCGTGGCCGTCCACGCTTCGACGACGCCGTCGCCGCGGTTGCGCAGCCGCACGGCAGCGCCGCCGTCGAGCCGCACGGCACGCGCGACGAACGCGCCGAGCGTCTCGCGGTCGGCCGGATCCGGGATGCGCAGCTCAGGCATCGGCGAACACCTTCTTGAGGAACTCCGTCTCGGCGGTCGTGAGCCGCCGTGGCCGCAGCTTGCCGGTGTCGTACGGTGCCAGCACGGTTTCGGCGGTCACGGCCACCGGGTCCGACTCCTCGGGCCCCGTGTGCACGCGGTAGGCCAGCGTGATGCTGGCGGCCTTGAGCTCCGCCAGCGTGATCTCCACGCGCACCTTGCGCTCGGGCTCGACCACGATCGGCGTGCGGTAGTGCACGGCGAGCTTCACCACGACCACGCCCTGGGGCAGCTCCGTGAGCCCGGCTTTCACCGCGTCGCCGAACAGCACGGGGATCCGCGCCTCTTCGAGCAGCGTCACCAGGTTCGCGTGGTTGACGTGCCCGTACACGTCCATGTCGGACCAGCGCGGCTGGACGTGCGAAACGTAGGTCACCGCACCGTGCTCCTGATCTGGCGCGCGGCCACCGACAGCGTGGCGAGGTCGAGCCGCCCGGAGCGGGTGATCTCGTCGAGCGCCACACGGGCGCGGGACAGGCGCGACGCGTTGGTCTTCTCCCACTGCGCGATCTGCGCGTCGGGCTCCACGTCCTGGTCACTGTGGCGCAGGGCGTCGAGGGTGATGGCGCGCAGCGAGCCGTACACGTCGTCGCGCAGCGAGAGCCGCGCGAGGGCGTGCCAGCGGTTGCCACGTTCGAGCTTGCTGATCTCGGTGAGCATCTTGTCGATGTCCAGGTGCTCCGAGAGCGCGTAGTACAGCCGGGCCGTCTCGGCCGGGCTGTGCTGCGCGTCGAGCCCCACCTGCTGCTCGGCCAGCTCGGCCACCTCGACGACGTCGAGCAGGCCGTAGCTGTGCAGCAGCAGCGCGACGCGCCGGGCCAGGTCGGCGGGCGCGCCGCCGGCCACGAGCCGCGCGGCGCGCTCCTCGACCGACTCGAGCTCGCGGCCGCGCAGCAGGTCGCCCAGCTTAGGGCCGAACTCCGCGATGACCGGGCCGAACCGGTTGATTTCCGCGAGCGGCGCGAGCGGCTGCGGCCGGTTGGTGAGGAACCACCGGGCGGCGCGGTCGAGCAGCCGGCGGGTCTCCAGCACCATCGCGTCGGCGACCTCGGTGGGCACCACGTTGTCGAGCGCGTCGATCTCGGCCCACAGCTTCGGCAGGTCGTAGACGTGGGTGACCACGGCGTAGGCGCGCACTGCGTCGGTCGCCGTCGCGTTCAACTCCTCCATGAGGCGGTAGACGAACGAGATGCCGCCGCCGTCGACCAGCTCGTTGGTCACGAGCGTGGTGATGATCTGGCGACGCAGCGGGTGCTGCATGATCGCTTCGGCGAACCCTTCGCGCAGCGGCGTCGGGAAGTACTCCGGCAGCCGGCGGGCGAACACCTCCGAGTCGGGCAGCTCGCTGGCGAGCAGCTCGTCCTTGAGGTCCAGCTTCACGTGCGCGAGCAGCGTGGCGAGCTCCGGCGACGACAGGCCTTCGCCCGCCTTCTCCAGCGCACGGAACTCCGAGGAGCTCGGCAGCGCTTCGAGCTTGCGGTCGAACGCGCCCTTCGCGACGAGCGAGGACACCTGCCGCGCGTGCACCGACACCATCGGCCCCGCGTGGGCCCGGCTCACGCCGAGCACCGCGTTCTGGCGGTAGTTGTCGTCGAGCACCAGGTCCATGACCTCGTCGGTCATCTCCTCGAGCAGTTCGTTGCGCCGCGTGTGCTCCAGGTTCCCGGTGGCCACGAGGTGGTCGAGCAGGACCTTGATGTTCACTTCGTGGTCGGAGCAGTCCACGCCGGCCGAGTTGTCGAGCGCGTCGGTGTTGATCTTGCCGCCGGCGCGGGCGAACTCGATGCGGCCGAGCTGGGTCAGGCCCAGGTTGCCGCCTTCGCCCACGACCTTCACGCGCAGCTGGTTGCCGTTGACGCGGATCGCGTCGTTGGCCTTGTCGCCCGCGTCGGCGTGCGTTTCGGTCTCCGCCTTGACGTACGTGCCGATCCCGCCGTTCCACAGGAGCTCGACGGGCGCCAGCAGGATCGCCTGGATGAGCTCCATCGGCGGCAGGTGCGTCACGCCCTCGGCGATACCGAGCGCCTCGCGCACCTGCGGGCTGATCGGGATCGTCTTGGCCGAGCGCGGGTAGATGCCGCCGCCCTCGCTGATGAGCGAGCGGTCGTAGTCGTCCCACGAGCTGCGCGGCAGGTCGAACAGCCGGCGTCGCTCCGCGTACGTCGACGCGGCGTCGGGGTTCGGGTCGAGGAACACGTGCATGTGGTTGAACGCGGCCACGAGCCGGATGTGCTCGGACAGCAGCATGCCGTTGCCGAAGACGTCGCCCATCATGTCGCCGATGCCGACGGTCGTGAAGTCCTGCGTCTGGGTGTCCTTGCCCAGCTCGCGGAAATGGCGCTTCACGCTCTCCCACGCACCCTTGGCCGTGATGCCCATGGCCTTGTGGTCGTAGCCGACCGAACCGCCGGAGGCGAACGCGTCGCCGAGCCAGAACCCGTACTGCGCCGAGACCTCGTTGGCGATGTCGGAGAACTTGGCGGTGCCCTTGTCGGCCGCGACGACGAGGTAGCTGTCGTCGGCGTCGTGGCGCACCACGCCCGGAGCCGGCACGGTCTTGCCCTCGACGCGGTTGTCGGTGAGGTCGAGCAGGCCCGAGATGAACATGCGGTAGCACGCGATGCCCTCGGCCAGCTGCGCGTCGCGGTCGAGGCCGGCGTCGCCCGTCGGCGCCGGCGGGCGCTTCACCACGAAGCCGCCCTTCGCGCCGACCGGCACGATCACGGCGTTCTTCACCGCCTGCGCCTTCACCAGGCCCAGGATCTCGGTGCGGAAGTCCTCGCGCCGATCGGACCAGCGCAGGCCACCGCGCGCGACCTCGCCGAAGCGCAGGTGCACACCCTCGACCCGGGGCGAGTACACGAAGATCTCGAACTGCGGGCGCGGCTCCGGCAGCTCCGGCACGCCGCTCGGGTCGAGCTTGATCGCGAGGTACGGCCGCGGGGTGCCTTCCCCGTCCGTCACGTGGTAGTTGGTGCGCAGCGTCGCGTTGATCACGGCCATGAGGCGGCGCAGGATGCGGTCTTCGTCGAGGCTCGTGACCTCGTCGATCATCCCTGTGATCTCGCCGACGAGCGAGTCCTCGCGGATTTTGCGGTCCACATCGGACAGCTGCGGGTCGCAGCGCGTCTCGAACAGCCTCAGCAGCCGCGTGGCCACCTCGGTGTGCTTGAGCACCGTGTTCTGGATGTAGGACTGGGAAAACGGGCTGCGGGCCTGCTGCAGGTAGAGCGAGTACGCGCGCAGCACGGCGGCCTGGCGCCACGTGAGGCCGGCGCGGAGCACGAGGCCGTTGAAACCGTCGACCTCCGCATCGCCCTGCCAGGCGGCTTGGAAGGCGGACTCGAACCGCTCGCGCAGCTCGTCGACCGCGGCTTCGCTGGACGCGTCGAGGTACTGCGCGTCGATGCGCAGGCCGAAGTCGTAGATCCAGCTGGGGCCGCCGTCTTCGCGGAACAGCTCGTACGGCCGCTCGTCGACGACCTCGACGCCCATGGCCTGCAGCAACGGCAGGACCTTCGACAGCGTCACGCCTTCGCCGCGCAGGTACAGCTTGAACCGGCGCTCGCCCGGCTCCGCGCCGGCGGGCAGGTAGAACGCCAGCGCGAGGTCGCCCTCGTCGGCCAGCGTGTCGAGCTTCCGCAGGTCGGCGAGCGCCTCCTCGGCGGTGAAGTCTTCCTTGTAGCCCTCGGGGAAGACCGCGGCGAAGCGCTGTCCCTGGTCGACGGCGGACTCCTCGCCCATCACGCCGAGCGGCTGGCCATCGCCCGCGCGTTCGCGGCGCTCGGCCAGGATCGCCTCGACCATGCGGTCGTCCCAGCTGCGCACGACGGTGTTGAGCCGTTCCTGGATCCGCAGCGTATCGGGCTCGATCCGGTGCGCGGGGTCGGTGTGCACGATGAAGTGCACCTGCGCGAGCACGGTTTCGCCGATGCGCGCGCTGTATTCGAGCTGAGTGCCTTCCAGCTCCTGTAGCAGCACTTCCTGCATCGCCAGCCGCGACCGCGTGGTGTAGCGGTCGCGCGGCAGGTAGACCAGACAGGAGTAGAAGCGGCCGTACGGGTCGCGGCGCAGGAACAGCCGCAGCCGGCGGCGGTCCGACAGCGTGATGGCGCCCGTCGTCGTGGCGTACAGCGAGTCGGTGTCGGCCGAGAACAGGTCGGCGCGCGGCCAGTTCTGCAGCACCTCGAGCATGCGCTGGCCGGAGAACGACTCCATGGGGAAGCCGGCGCGGTGGATGACCTCGCGCACGCGCTTGCACACCACGGGGATGTCGAGCACGTTCTCGTGCAGCGCCGTGGTGGTGAACATGCCGAGGAACCGGTGCTCGCCGGTCACGGTGCCGTTCTCGTCGAACGTCTTCACGCCGACGTAGTACGGGTACACAGGCCGGTGCACCGTCGAGGGCGCGCTCGCCTGCGTGAGCACCAGCAGCGTCGGCGACAGTGCGTTGGCGCCGTTGTCGGGGCCCGCGGTGAGGCTGCGCGCGGCGAGGCTGTCCTGGCGCAGCACGCCGAGGCCGGTCGCGAGGACGCCGCGCAGCGCGGGATCGTCGCTGTCCGGGTGCGGATTGTCGACCAGCTCGTAGCGGCGGTAGCCGAGGAACGTGAAGTGGCCGTCGGCCAGCCAGCGCAGCAGCCGGGCGCCTTCGGTGACCTGGCTCGGGTCCGTCAGCTTCGGCGGGTCCTGCTCCAGCTCCTCGGCGACGGAGATCGCCGTCTGCGCCATCTTGTCGGCGTCCTCGACGACCTCGCGCACGTCGCCCAGCACCGACGAGAGCCGGTTGTCCAGCTCGCGCGCGCGGTTGGGGTCGGTGACGAGGTCGATCTCGACGTACATCCACGACTCCGCCGCCGACATCGCCGGCGGGTCGGCCGGGTCGGCGTCGGGGTGCAGGCCGATCAACTCGCCGGTGACATCGCGGCTGACGACGACGATCGGGTGCACGATGCGGTGCACCTGCACGCCGTCGCGCGCGAACTCCGCGGCCACGCTGTCGACCAGGTAAGGCATGTCGTCCGTGACGACCTGCACGACGGTGGCCTCGCGGCTCCAGCCGTCCTGCGCCGCGGTCGGGTTCAGGAGGCGAACCGCCGGCCGCCCGGGCATCCGCTGTTTCGCGAGCTGCAGGTGCGACCGCACCGCGCCGACCAGCGCCACGGGGTCGTCACCCACGATCTCGTCCGCCGGGATGTGGCGGTAGTACAGGCGGATCAGGTCACCGATCTCGGGCGCCTGCCCGGCGGCGGCGTCGATCAGCTCGTCCCGGATCTGCTCCGGGCTGGCCGATCGGCGCGCCACGCCGGCTTCGGCGCCGACATCTGTTCCGGGCGGGGACGAAACTCCCGTCGAGCTCATTGAGGCAACTCTCCTGTGCGAGATCGAGACGCGTCCGTCACCACAACGTGGCGAACACCCCACACACTAATCCGACCCCACCACGCCCGTGCCGAAGCCCGGGAGTTGTCCAGACTTCCGTTTGCCTTGCCCGGCCACGGGTTCCCGCGTTGATCGGTTCAGCTACCCAGCGGTCGGGTAACGCCCGGCGGATCGCGAATCCCTTGGCACACTGCGTGCCCCACCAGTACCCCACCTACCACAGCGACCAGGCAGCTTTTCGTGATCGGTTCAGTGACCACCGACGCACCGGCGCACGGGCGGTCAAACCGGAAAAGGTTGCCTGCCCGCACTGCGAGGATTCCCACACCCGAACCGCCCAGACGGGCTACCGGCCAGCTGTACTTCTGGTGATTATCGGGCCACCCGCCCCCAGCCGGTGCCCTCCACGCGCCACGTTCACCGCGGGCCGCACACGCCCACGCATCACCGACCGCCCCACCAGGGGCGGGCGAAAACCATGAACCCCCACGTGCCGGCGGCACCGGTCCGCAGTCACTCAGCGCGCACCATCCGCTCGGCTCGCCACCACCGGCAACGCCGATCCTCCCCACACCAACCGTCCCGGCCCGCCATCAGCCGGCAATCCAACTCAGCGCCCGTCCCCACCCACCCGGCCCCCAGCACCAGCCGGCAACGCAACTCAGCGCACACGCACAAGCAGCGCCGCCGGCCCGCAAATCAACTCCGCGACCACCCACCGACGCGGCCCACCACCAGCCCGCAACGCCTCAAGCCCACACGCCAACAAGCCCAGCCCACCACCGGCCCGCCAACCAACTCAGCCCCACGCAAACGGACCGGCCCACCACCCCACCGGCAACGCTTCTTCAAACCGACACACAACCAGCAATCCAACCGCCGGCCCGCAAATCAACTCCGCGCCCACCACCGACGCGACGCACCCCCACGCCAACCGACCCGGCCCGCCACCCACCGCACACAACCAGCCCGGCCACCGCCAGCCGGCAAATCAACTCATCCCCACGCCAATCGACGCGGCCCACCGCCGGCCAACAACCCAACGAAACCCCGCACCCAGCCCCCGCCCTGCACCTCGATCCCCGCCTGCCACGCGGTCTGGATCACCTTGTCAAGGCACGCTTTTCAGCCTTGACAAGGTGATCCAATCCGTCGTCACGTTAGAAATCGGGGTGCCCCTGCACCACCCCGGGCGCAATGTTGCGCGCCAGCGCAACGAGCCGCCCGAGACAGCCCGCCGCCCGAGACAGCCCACACAACCACGCCAGAACCAGAAGCAGAAGAACCGGACCTCAGTCCCCGTTCCTCTTCCTCTCCCCCACACCATGCCCGTTCACCGGCCGCTTCTCCTCGTCCTGCGACCCGAACTTCTTCACCAACGCCGCTGCACTCGCGGTGCCGGCCTGGTGCTCCGCCAGCGCTCTGGCCAGCAACTCCGCCAGCCCGGCATCCGGCGGTGGCTCGTCCTCCGCGATGGCCCGCGCGTAACTCTCGGGGAACGGCTGCGAAGTCGGCGTCCACGAATCGAAGTCCTCGAGCGGGTCCAACGCCGGCGGCATCCGCAGCTTCGGCAGCCACGGGTCCGCGGCCACTTCCGGAGAAGCCAGCTCATCCCGCGGTGCCGGCGCCAGCTCCGGCGTGTCCCGCTTCCACGGCGGCCCCGTCACGTCCGCGACCGGCTCGGGCTCCTCGACCCGGGAAGTTTCTTCCCGAACCCCGGATTCGTCCGCCCGCCTGCGGCCACCGCCGCCACCGGATGAAATCCCCAGCCGGTCCAGCACCGACCGCGCCGCGACCGAACCGTGCTCCGCGTCGTGGCGGGTTTTGCGCCCCCGCGCACCCTCACCACGCCGCGCGCGTTCTTCGCGAGCCCACTCGTCGCTCTCCCACAACGGGGCCGCGTGCTCGTCGGCCGGCGCCGGCGCCAACGGCAGCTCCGGCAAGATGTCCGAAAGGTCCGGCAACGACAACCGCGGCAGATCGTGCGCCACCGCCGGCGCCTTACGCACCGGCTCTTCTCGCGGCACCTCGGCCACCGGCTCAGGCGGTGGTTTCGGCACGGGCCGAACCTCGGGCGCACGCACTTCGGTGGCCCGGCTCTCCGCCGGCCGCACGTCCGCCGCGTGTACCTCCGAAGCCGCTTCCGGTTTCTTGAACGGCTTCACCCAGCCCGGCAACGCGGGCCGCTCTTTCGCCGCGCGCCGCCCGGTCTCGCCCGGCGCCGCAGCCGACGCTCGCTCCGCACCACGAGCCCCGTTCACCGAGCGATCAGCCGAGCGTTTGCCCGGGCCCTGAACCGAAGTCCGTTCCGCGCGCGGGTTTTCCGGCTGCGGCGCCGACAACGTGAACCGAGCCACCGGCTCAGCCTGGCGCTCCGCCGACGTCTCCTCGCGCACCGCGGCTCGCCGTTCGGGCTCCGGCTCGTCCCGGATCACCGGGATCACCGACGTCCGCTCGGCCGCCGACTCCTCGGCGACCCGCCCGAAAGACCACGTGGGCGCCTTCGGGGTCTTGGGCGGCTTCCGCGCGGGCTCCGCCGGCTTGCGCACAGGCTGTTCCTCCGCCACCGGAGCGGCCTCCGCCACGGAGGCGGTTTCCCGCACGGGCGCGGCCGATACTTCCGCCTTGACCGGCCGGATGATGGCCGTGGTCTCGACGTCGCGCACCGGCGGCTCCACGGCCATCGGCACCGGACGGCCACCCTGCGGGGCCGATCTCGCGATCACGTCGTCGAGGTCCAGCGGCGCCACCGTGTCCGCGCCGAACTGGCCCGCGAGCAGGCCGCACGCCTGCCGCCGCGCCCGCGAGTGGACGTGTTCTGCTGCGCGTGAGCGGTGCAGGCAGGCGATGGCTTCCTCGGCACTGCCGAACCGCTCCTCGATCTGCGACAGCTCGAGCCACAGCCGCGAGGTGATGGCGGGGAGGTTGTGCCGGTCCGTGCTCGCCACGGCTTCGCGCACCAGTTCGGCCGCCGCGTCACCGGCGCCCGCGGGCAGGTGCACGCGCGTCGCCACCGCCAGCCGCAGCCACGCGGTGGGCGCGACGCCCGCGGCGCGCACCGGCGCGTCGAGCATCGGTTCCGCGATTTCGTGAGCCATTTCGATGTCGCCGCGGTCGAGCAGCGTGCTCACGAGCTGAAGCACGAGCCGCACGCGCACGAGGCCGCCGTCATCGGCCGGGTTGTCCAGCTTCTCGAGGAACCCGAGCCCGGTGCGGGCGGCATCGGCGGCCGCGGTGAGGTCGCCGTGGCGGCGCCGGTGGGCCGCGGCCCCGTTGCGCAGCAGCGCGCGCACGAGCAGCCGGGTGTCGGCGTCGAGCGATTCGTCGGCGACCACCAGCTTGTCGGCCTCGACGAGCACCCGGTCCAGCTCAGGCTTGCGGCCGAACTGCGCGAGGCAGCCCACCAGGTGGCACAGCGCCTCCGCGCGGTGCACGGGCGAAACCGCCGGCTCCGACAGGACCGGCCGCAGCGCGGTGAGGCCCGTCAGCGGGGTCCCGAGGCTGCGGGCGCAGATCGCCAGATCGATCCGCAGCCGCGCGGCGATGTCCGCATAGCCCGCGTGTTCGGCGGCGCGCAAGGCCGCGACGGCGCGGCCGACGCTTCCGGTGCGGGCGCCGAGCCGCACCCGCGCCGAGATCACGAGGCTCTCGGCGCGGATCCACTGCTCGTCCGCGCCCGCGGCCTCGGCGAGCGCGGCCGCGCGCTCACCGAGCACCAGGGCGAGTTCGGGCGCACGCAGGTTCAGCGCGTCCGCCCGTTCGATCAGCCGTCCGAGGTCCGAGAGGGTCGCCCCGCCGGCATCAGCGAGCCGCCCGCCCGCGGGTGCGGGCGAGCTCGACCGGTTGTGCCGGCTGGCTTCCACGGGGTACCGGCCCCCTCTAGTCGCGGGTCAGCTTGCGGTGGGTGACCCGGTGCGGGCGCGCGGCCTCGGCACCGAGCCGCTCCACCTTGTTCTTCTCGTAGCCCTCGAAGTTGCCCTCGAACCAGAACCACTGCGCCGGGTTCTCGTCCGTGCCCTCCCAGGCCAGGATGTGGGTCGCGACGCGGTCGAGGAACCACCGGTCGTGGGAGATGACCACGGCGCAGCCGGGGAACTGCTCGAGCGCGTTCTCCAGCGAGCCGAGGGTTTCGACGTCCAGGTCGTTGGTCGGCTCGTCCAGCAGGATCAGGTTCCCGCCCTGCTTGAGCGTCATCGCGAGGTTCAGCCGGTTGCGCTCACCACCGGAGAGCACACCCGCGGGCTTCTGCTGGTCCGGTCCCTTGAAGCCGAACGCGCTCACGTAGGCGCGCGAAGGCATTTCGGTCTGCCCGACGTGGATGTAGTCGAGCTTGTCCGACACGACCTCCCACACCGTCTTCTTCGGGTCGATGCCGGCGCGGTTCTGGTCCACATAGGACAGCTTGACCGTCTCGCCGATCTTGACCGTGCCCGCGTCCGGCTCCTCGAGCCCGACGATCGTCTTGAACAGCGTGGTCTTGCCGACGCCGTTGGGGCCGATCACGCCGACGATGCCGTTGCGCGGCAGGTCGAACGACAGCCCGTCGATGAGCACCCGGTCGTCGAAGCCCTTGCGCAGCTTCTCGACCTCGACCACCACGTTGCCCAGGCGCGGGCCCGGCGGGATCTGGATCTCCTCGAAGTCGAGCTTGCGGTGCTTGTCGGCCTCCGCCGCCATCTCCTCGTAGCGGTCGAGGCGCGAACGCGACTTGGTCTGGCGGGCCTTCGCGTTGGAGCGGACCCACTCCAGCTCGGTCTTGAGGCGCTTGGCGAGCTTCGCGTCCTTCTTGCCCTGGACTTCGAGGCGCTCGCGCTTCTTCTCCAGGTAGGTGGAGTAGTTGCCCTCGTAGCCGACGACGCGGCCACGGTCGAGCTCCATGATCCACTCGGCGACGTTGTCCAGGAAGTACCGGTCGTGGGTCACGGCCAGGACGGCGCCCTTGTAGTTGGCCAGGAACTGCTCCAGCCACAGCACGCTCTCGGCGTCCAGGTGGTTGGTGGGCTCGTCCAGGAGCAGTAGGTCGGGCGCGGACAGCAGCAGCTTGCACAGCGCGACGCGGCGGCGCTCACCTCCGGAGAGGTGGGTGACGGGTTCGTCCGGCGGCGGGCAGCGCAGGGCGTCCATCGCCTGCTCGATCGTGGAGTCGAGCTCCCACGCGTCGGCGTGGTCGAGCTCTTCCTGGAGCTTGCCCATCTCCTCCATGAGCTCGTCGGTGTAGTCGGTCGCCATCTGCTCGGCGATCTCGTTGTACCGGTCGAGCTTCTTCTTGGTTTCGCCCAGGCCGTC
Source organism: Amycolatopsis sp. FDAARGOS 1241 (assembly GCF_016889705.1). Classification (NCBI taxonomy): domain Bacteria; kingdom Bacillati; phylum Actinomycetota; class Actinomycetes; order Pseudonocardiales; family Pseudonocardiaceae; genus Amycolatopsis; species Amycolatopsis sp. FDAARGOS 1241. Next base: position 2,044,635 of record NZ_CP069526.1, on the reverse strand, counting down.
CTCGACGTTCTGGCGGACGGTCTTCGTCTCGTCGAGCTCCGGCTCCTGCATGAGGATGCCGACCGTGGCACCGGGCTGCAGGAAAGCCTCGCCGTTGCTGGCCTGCTCGATCCCCGCCATGATCTTGAGAACGGTGGACTTACCGGCACCGTTCGGCCCCACCACGCCGATCTTGGCGCCGGGGTAGAACGCGGTGCTGACGTCGTCGAGGATGACCTTGTCCCCGACGGTCTTGCGCACCTTCTTCATGGTGTAGATGAACTCGGCCATGAAACCGATCGTAATGTGAGCCCATCGGCGCCCTGACGGCGGTCACCACCGCGCTACCGAGCGTCATGCCCACATCACGCGGACGACATCATCGCCGGGTCATTCGACCCGTTTGCCCTCCGCGAGATTCTTCAGCATCGCGTTGTAGGCCGCCAGTTCCTCGCCGCCGGTGTTCTCCTCGCGGCGGTCCTTGCGCTTGGCCTCGCGCTCGTCGGCGCGCGCCCACTGCACGAGCAGCGCGATCAGCACCAGCAGCACCGGCACTTCGCCCGAGGCCCACGCGATGCCGCCGCCGAGGCGCTGGTCGGTGAGCAGGTTGCCGACCCACGGCAGCCGCAGCGACGTGTAGAACTCCTGGCCGATCACCGTCTGCATGTTCATGAGGATCACGCCGAAGAACGCGTGGAACGGCATGGCGGCGAACATCATCCCGAGCCGGCCGACGGCCGGGATCTTGCGCGGCGCCGGGTCGACGCCGATCACCGGCCAGTAGAAGACGTAGCCGGCGAGCAGGAAGTGGGCGTTCATCGCCAGGTGCGCCCAGTGGTAGTTGAGCGCGGCGTCGAACAGGCCCGAGAAGTACAGCGCGTAGAACGACCCGACGAACAGCAGCAGCGCGACGACGGGGTGCGTCAGGAACCGCGACACGGGCGAGTGCACGGCCGCCAGGAGCCACTCACGCGGCCCGGGCGGGGCGTCGCGGCCGGCGGGCGGCAGCGCGCGCAGGGCGAGCGTCACGGGCCCGCCCAGCACCAGCAGCACGGGCGCGACCATCGACAGGAGCATGTGGTTGCCCATGTGCACGCTGAACATCGCCGGCGAGTAGCGGCCGATGCCCGACGACGTGGCGAGCAGGATCACAAGGCAGCCGGCGAGCCAGGCGACGAGCCGGCCCGTGGGCCACGTGTCGCCGCGCTTGCGCAGCCGTCGCACGCCCGCGAGGTAGAGCCCGGCCAGGACGATCGCGAGCGTCCCGTAGACGAGGTCGAAGCGCCAGTCGGAGAGCAGGCGCCAGAACGTCGGCGGGCCGTCGAGGTTGTAGCCGATCAGCAGCTCGGTGGTGGAGGGCTGTGTGACCGCGTCGGCCGGGGGTGGCGTGCGGGCGAGGCCGGACGCGATCCCGATCGTGACGAACATGATCAGCACCTCGACGGCCGCGAGCCGCAGCAGCTGGCCTCCGCCCTTGCCGTCGACGAGGTTCTTCACGCCGCGCTGGCGCTGCTGCTGGCCGAACACGCCGAGCAGCAGCAGCGCGACGACCTTCGCGACGACGAGCAGGCCGTAGTCGGTGGTGAACAGGTCGCCGAGGTTGATGCGCACCAGCGCGTTGATCACGCCCGAGATCGCCATCACGACCCAGCAGACCAGCGCCAGCTTGGAGAACCGCCGTGCGGCGAGCGTCAGGTGTGCACCGCGGCGCCAGCCCAGTGCGAGCACGGCGATGAGGCCGCCGACCCACAGCGCGGCCGCGACGAGGTGGAACAGCAGGCTGTTGGTGGCCACGTCGTGGGAGCCGCCGCTCGCGGAGTGGCCGGTGACCGCGACCGGGACCAAGCCCGCGACGGAGACGAAGAACAGCACGGCCGTCCAGCCCCACGTGAGCACGAGCCGGCAGCCGAGCGCGAGCAGGATCGCGATCAGCGCCGTCCAGAGCCACGCCTTCGGCTGCTCGATCGCGTCGACGAGGTCCAGGAGCGTCTGCGGGGACAGGACTTCCAGGAACGGCTTGCCGGCCCCGTCGGCAGCGGTGAAGGCGACGGACAGGATGGACGCGCCGAACCAGACCCACGCGGCGATCCCGGCCGCGCGCACCGCCGCGTACCCCTCCGGGCGGAGCGTGCCGGACTTCTGCGGCGGCACCAGGAACGCGGCCAGCAGCAGCGCCCCGACGCAGATGACGGACGCGGCTTCGGCGAGCACGCGGACGACCGTGATGCCGTACTGCGTGACCAGCCCCGGATCGGGCAGGCCCGCGATGAGGTAACCCGCGCCACCCGTGAGCGCGACGAGCCCGACCGCGACGACCGCGGCGAGCACGACGCCCACCGACAGCAGCGGGAGAACGCTCTGCCTGCGTCGCGCCGCCGGTTCCGGTTTCGTCACTGCTTCGGTGCTCACCGTTCGAGATTAGGCCGGTCTCGTTTTCCCCGGCACGCGGGTGTGGCCAGGCATGATGGTTTCGTGCGGATCATCCTGCTGCGTCACGCCGAGTCCCTCGGCAGCGTGGACCAACTCGCCTACACGCGGATCCCGGACCACGCGATCCCCCTGACGGAAACCGGCCGCGCCGAGGCACGCGCCGCGGGCCCCGCGATCAAGGAACTGCTGCGCGGCGAACGGCCGGCCGTGTACGTGAGCCCCTACCTGCGTACGCGCGAGACTTTCCGCTTGCTGGACATCCAAAGCCAGTGCGACCGCGTGATCCAGGAGCCGCGGCTGCGCGAGCAGGACTGGGGCAACCTGCAGGATCCGCAGGACCAGGAGGTGCAGCGGCAGCGCCGGCACGAGTTCGGCCACTTCTTCTACCGCCTGCCCTTCGGCGAATCGGGCGCCGACGTCGACGACCGCGTGGCCGGCTTCCTGGCCGAACTGCTGCACAGTGGCGAAACTCACCCGAGGACGGTGCTGGTCGTCTCCCACGGCCTCACGCTGCGGCTGCTGTGCCGCCGGCTGTTCGGCTGGAGCGTGGACCTGTTCGAGTCCCTGTCCAATCTGCGCACGTGCGAATACCGCGTCCTGGAACACGACGGCGACAAGTGGCGGCTGGACCGGCCCTTCGGGCAGTGGCGAACCTCACCCGACGGCGAAACCCAGGGCTGAGCGCGGAAATCGGCTGCCCCCCGGGTCGACGTCCCCGCTCACTGTGAGCGCGCCATCAGGCTCGGCTCGATGGCAGGTCGTGGGTCCGGGGTCCCGCCACGCGAAACTCAGCCGATCTGCCAGGCGCCGGCGACCACTGATCGGGCGCCGAACCGGATGAGAGCCCGGGTTGGTTCGCGGACGGTGTCCACCGAAGGCTCCGTCTGCGCCGGTGTGTCCGCCTTGGCGATGCCTCTGAGTGCGGTGGGGTCGCGGTATGCGTTTTCGCAGTAGGTGACATCGCCGGTCCGGTAGAGCTTGTTTCGACGCGGCGGATGCGGGCGGTGCAGGCGCAGAAGCTGGTGGGGTTGGTGATGCCGAGTGCAGCGTGAGCGCGATCTGACCGCATGCCGCACGTCCCTCCGACCCCGTGGGCCCAGGCACGCCGGCAAGACGCTCGAGCCGGTCGGTACCCCAGGTTGATTGGCCTCGGTGACCACGGCTGGAAATCAAGCCCAACCGGGATCAAACACGATCGCGCAGCGGGCACGACCTCTCCCACACGATCACGGGACGTAGACACTGACACGGTCGACAGGGAATAGATGCCGCTTCGACCAGGCCAGAGACGGTGCCAGACCCCCGCCCTCCTGAGGGGGGCGTCCTGGCCATCCTATCGGCCAGCCCCGACAAAACCGGCGCGAAGCGCCACACGAGGCCGATTCATCCACAACACGGCCGCCCTGTGTACAGGCCATCCCGCGGCTACCCAGACGGCGCACACAGCCGCCCTCTCCTCACACAGCCGCGCCACACCTCACACAGCCGCCAGCACCGCCTCACGAACCGCCCCGCCCCTCACACAGCCGCCTCCACCGCCTCGCGACGCCGCGCCCGCGCCGCGACCAGCGCCGCCGGAACGATCAGCGCCGCGATCGCACCGACCACCACGAACGACACCGAATAGGACGTCGCCTGCGCGATCCCGCCGATCATCGGCGGCCCGGCGAGAAAACCCGAGTAGGCGACCGTGCTCACGAACGCCAGCTCACGCTCCCCGCCGCCGCCGTCCACGCGTCTGCCCGCGTCGCCGGCCAAGCTGAGCGCGAGCGGAAAGGCAAAGGCGAGCCCAGCCCCGGCAAGCGCGAAGCCGACGTACGCGAATCCCGCCGGAGTGAACACCGCAGCGCAGATCAACCCGATCGCGGCGATCCCGGCGCCGACGGCGAGCGACCGCGTGGCACCGAACCGCTGCTGGCACCACGCACCCCCGAGCCGCGCCACCGCCATGGCCAGTGAAAACCCCGAATACGCCAAGGCCGCGGCCCCCTGCCCGACGCCGTGCGCCGTCACCATGAGCAGCGCCGACCAGTCGGAGCTGGCGCCTTCGGCGATCGCGGAGCACAGCGCGACAGCGGCGAGCAGCCACAGCGCGGGACGGCGGATCGGCGCCCGGCCGCGTTCCGGCGCGGCGGTCTCCTTCGGTGGCCGATCCCCCGGCACGTCCTTGAGAACGGCCAGGAGAACGGCCAGCGCGAGGACGGCTGCGACGGACAAGTGTCGCGCGGGCGGCCAGCCGTGCCCCGCGGCCAGCCCGGCGAGCAGCGACCCGGCGAGCGCACCGAAGCTGAACCCGGCGTGCAGTGTCGGCATCACGGCGCGGCCACTCCGGCGTTCGACGGCGACAGCCGCGATGTTCATCGACACGTCGAGCGAACCGACCCCGGCGCCGAGCACGAACAGCGCGCAGGCGAGCAGCGCAACGTTCGGCGCGAACCCGACGAACGCCAGCGCGGCGGCGGCCACCACCGTGCTGCCGGCGACGGCGGCGCGGGCACCGACGCGTTCGGTGATCCGGCCGGAAACCGGTGCCGCGCAGAGCATCCCGACGCTCGCGCCGAGCAACGCCAGCCCGAACACGCCCGGCACGGCGTGCACCTGCGCGGCGATGGCCGGTGTGCGCGGAGCCCACGAACCGAGGGCGGCCCCATTGAGCGCGAAGACCGCGAACACCGCCGTCCGATCGCGCATCTCGCCGCCTCTCTGCCGGGAGCCCTTGGCCCAGAATGACTTAAGCGCTTCAGCATGTCCAGGTCACGCTATGCTCCGCCGATGACGAGCACCCGGCGCCGGCGTCCGACGCTGGACGACGTCGCCGAGGCGGTCGGGGTGTCCCGCGCGACGGTCTCGAACGCCTACAACCGGCCCGACCAGCTGTCCACGCAGCTGCGCGAACAGGTCCTGCGCGCGGCCAAGGAGCTGGGCTACCCCGGGCCCAACCCGACCGCGCGCAGCCTCGCGACGAGCCGCACCGGGGCGATCGCGTTCCTCCTCGACGCGTCACTGTCGGCCGCGTTCTCGGACCCGGCGTTGTCCATCACGCTCGACGCGCTCGCGAAGGCCGTCGAGCCGGGCGGCCACGCGCTGCTGCTGCTGCCCGGCGCGGAGGCGCACGGCGGGCCGCCCGCCGAACGCGTGCTGGCGGCGCAGGCGGACATCGCCGTCGCGTACTCGCTGGCCGACGGCACGCCCGCGCTGCAGACGGTGCACGACCGCGGGCTGCCGCTCGTGGTCATCGACCAGCCCCTGCTGCCCGACACCGCCCGCGTCGGCTGCGACGACCGCGGCGGCGCGGCGCTGGCCGCGCGGCACCTGCTGGAGCTCGGCCACCGCCGGTTCGCGATCCTCTCGGCGCCGCGGCTGTCCGACGGCCCGTCCGGACTGGAGTCCGCGCGGGCCAGCTCATTCCACGGGACGCGCGAGCGCTTGGCGGGTTACCTGTCGGCGCTGTCGGAGGCGGGGATCTCGGACGTCGCGGTGTCGGAGGCTCCGTGGCTGTCCGCCGACACGGCGCGGGCGAGCGCGGTGGAGCTGCTGCACCGTTCCCCTCGTCCGACGGCGCTCCTGTGCATGTCCGACCAGCTCGCGCTGGCCGCCGTCGCCGCCGCTCGACAGCTCGGCCTGCACGTGCCGTCGGACGTGTCCGTGGTGGGCTTTGACGACACCCCGCAGGCCGCGTGGGCGGAACCGCCGCTCACCACCGTCCGCCAGGACCTGGCGGGCAAGGGCCGCACCGCAGGCGAACTGGCCCTCCACCTCCTCGACGGCGGCGCCCCGCCTCCGCCGGTTGTCCTGCCCGTGTCACTCATCCGCCGAAACAGCACAGCGCCCGTTTAGCAATACCGTTCACCGATTTGTGGACAACTCCGCCCCATTCGAGCGACGCAGAACTACTTGTCCACAGACGTAGGAATGCGGGCAGACAAACTCCCTCCCACCCGCCATCGTGGAAACCACACATTCCACGGCGCCCACTTCCGGCCGCCACGAGGGGGGAGTTCCCACCATGTTCCGACGCCTGCTTCCGAAGCTGCCCGTCTTGCCCGGCTACCCCGGCCGCATGGCCACGCCTTCCCGACTGCCCGGCTTGCCGCGGCGCCTGCCGCGCGTCCTCCTGCTGACCACCGCGGGGCTGCTGGCGGCCCCGGGGATGGCTTCAGCGGCGCCCGCTGCTCCACACCTGGCCCCGGCGGCACCACCTGCCAGTGCCCACCCGGCATCTCCCGCCGGCGCCGACCCGGCCTGCGCCGTGGGCGAACTGTGCCTGTGGAACGCGGAAACCTACTCGGGCCAAACCCAGCACTACGACCTCCGCACCGCCAACCCCGAAGACTGCATTCCCCTACCCGAGGGATTCGAAGCGCATTCTTTCGCCAACCGCCTCACTCGCGACGTCACCATCTACCAGAGCGAAGAATGCACCACCGAGGGGGACTTCACCACCTATCCGGGTGGTGGCACCTACGTTCCGCAATCCCCATTCGTCGTCCGCGCCATCAAGATCTGGAACTGACCGGCCGCGCGGACCGACCCGCCCCGTCCAGCCGCCCCGGCGCCGGCTCGTTTCGTCCTGCGGTTCGTGAGGGTTGACCCGCAGGACAGCGACCAGCCGGCGCACGACACCTGGACCGACTGCTCGCCCCCACGGCGCGCCGGCCGCGCCCGCGGGTCGCGCGGCCGGTGATCCCCGACCCGCCCGAACCGGCGAGCAACCGCGGGTCGCAGCGGCGAGCGGACCGACCGTGGGGACCGCCGGACAGCGAATCGGCCGAACAGGCAGCGGTCCTCGTGCAGGCGAACCTGTCAATCGCCCGTACGCGGTCCGCGCCGAGCAATCAGCCGACAGACGGCTGACTGTGCTGGCCACAGCTGCGGTCGGTGTCTGGTCGGCCAGGAGCGCGGGCTCAGCTTCAGTCCACCGAGCGCTCTGCGCCCGTGTGCTGACCACGCCCATGATCGGCCGCGGTCGAGGCCTCGGCACACGCGCCACCCGGCCGGTGGTGCCGGCAATCCCGAGGTCGGCGTGTCGTCGGCCACGGGCGTGGACTCGACACGTAGGCGACCGAGCGCCAATCGGCTGGGGGGGGGTGCTGACCACACCCGCAGTGGCACGTAGCCGGCCACGAGTGTGCTCAGCACACGGGCCGTCGAGCACCACTCGGCTCGTGTGCCGACCGCCCCCCACGCTCGGTGCGTGGTCGGCGACGAACGGCGCCGGCTCGCGGTTGGGTGGCCGGGTGTCGTGCGCTGTCGCTCGCCGCTGCGAGCGTGGGGGCGGAAGCGGGCGCGGCCGGTCCACGCCGCCGACCAGCGCGGTTCAGGTCGCCGGGCGAGCCACCAACCGAACTTTTGACCTGCCCGACTCAACCCACCACCCGCCCACCCATCCGACTTCGAACCTGCCCACAGACCGGTCGTGCGCTCGGCGACCCGCGGCCCCCACCGCGTCGCGCCGTCGAGGGTGGGGCCGAAGGGGCCGTCCCCCGAGCGGCCCCGGCCCGTGGGCGCGTCAGCTTCCCCGAGTCCTGGCGCGCCCGCGGGTTTCTCCTCCCCGTCCCCGTCCGCGGTGGCCGGCGGCGGCGCCATCCCGCCGCCGGTCACCTGCGACCCGTCCGTGCCGCGCGGGCACGGGCGATGCATTCATCACCGTTGGCGCGAGTCGCGCCGTTCACAGCTCCAGGAGTCAGCGATGCAGACCGAATTCCGGCCACGGACCTGCCCAAACCCAGCCGTCGCAAGCTCTGCCGGCCGAAGGTGGCGATCCCACCCGTTCGGGGTGGGTTTCGTGGGCGGCCAACGCCTGGGCGCGCTCCGCGGCTCCCCGGTGAGGCGCTGGTGAGCGGTGGTGCCGTGCCCGTCGGGCCGACGGGTCAAGATCACCCTCGCGAGGGCGTGGCGCGGGTGAGGCGCCCGGCGAAATCGGGAGACGAGACCTGAAACGATTCGACGGTGTCGAACGATCGAGAGGTTGGCGACGACTAAGCTGCCGGTGCTGGAGATCGGCAACCGTCGTCGACCCGGGCCCTCGTAGCTCAGCTGGATAGAGCAAGAGCCTTCTAATCTCTAGGTCGCAGGTTCGAGTCCTGCCGGGGGCACCACCAGGGGATATGCCGCGCGCGGTCCGCGCGCGGCTCACGACCCGCGCGAGACGGCGCGCTCCTGTCGCGATGCGCGGCGCAGCAAGCCCGTGCGCCCACTGTGGACGGCGCCGCGAACCCGGAAACCGCCGACGCGACCGGACGACGGATTCCGCAGCGGCCGAATGGCTCAACAGATCCGGGCCGAGTTCCACTTGAGACACGCTTGTTATCTAGTGCCGCCACCGCGAATTGCGTGACCGGGCGGTCGCTCGCAGCCACACCGGGAAGGACTTCCGTGGACCAGAACGAACCGCGACACCGGCGGCGCGCGGGCAACCAGGCGGCGCGTTCGGTGTTCGAGGAGGCGCGGCGAGCGGGACTCGTCCGGCGGCACCTGCTCAAGCTCCGCTACCTCGCCGACCACCCGCAGGACCGTGAGAACCCCCGGGGGACAGCCGAGCCGCTTCGTCCAGACGCCACACAGCGACGGCGCCGCAGGAAGGAAAACGCCGTTCAGCTTCCGTTCGACTTCGCACAGCCCGAGCCTCAGGCCGCGAAACCCGACAGCGACGGGACAACAACCGGACAGTCCACATTGGATGCAGCCTGAGTCGGCGCCGGAAGGTTCGCCTCCGTAGGCGAACCGTATCGTCGAGTGACGACAGCGAGGAGGGATCGTGGACGTCGATCAGCTGCGGAAAGCGCCCGTCAAGCCCTATGAGGACGGCGTTCCGGTGCTCAGGGTCGTCGACGTCCTCGGCCGGAAGTCCGGCGAGCCCCGGCCGGCGGCGCTGAACGTGACGGAACTCGACGGCTTGCACTACGTCTGTGCCCCCGCATCCGACCGCGACTGGGTGCGCAACCTCCTGGCTGCCGGCTACTGCCGCGTCGAACGCGACGGCCCGGACGCCCGCGACACGGTCCGCCGCGTCAGCGCCGCCACCCCCGACGAGGCGGCCCGCGTACTCGCCGCGCAACGCCGGACGACCGAATCGCCCTTCGCCGTCGCCAACAGCGCGGATGCGCAACCCAACGACGAGCCCGATCAGGCCTGCGAAGAACCCGACGGGCCAGGCCAGGCTCGCACCAGGCGTGCGATCGTCCTCCGGCTCGATGCGTTGAACTAACCGGTCGGTCCGCGCAGCCGGCACGGTCAAATTCTCGACGTCAATCAATCCTCACAAGTGCGGAGAGTAATCGCCTCAACACCGGACGCGGAGTCGGCTGGCGGTGGTGAGCCACTCGCCCTCGCCAGCGCGAGCCACGAGGGCACCTCCGGGTTCCGCACCGGACCGCCACTGTCGATGCGCCGCTTGTGCTCGGCAGCGCGAGCCACATCGGCACCTCCGAGTTCCACACCGGACCGCCACTGTCGATGCGCCGCTTGTGCTCGGCAGCGCGAGCCACATCGGCATCTCCGGGTTCCGCACCGGACGGCCACTGTCGAAGCGTCGCCAGCGCACGACAACGGCACCTCCGGATTCCACGACTGGACCGTCGCTCCCAATGCGCCGCTCGCCCTCGCCAGCGCACACCACGACGGCGACTCCGGTTTCCGTTGCCGGACCGCTGCCAATGCTCCGCGCGTGCTCGCAAAGTACGAGCGACGGCACATGGAGTGGTCCCTAGAAGTTGGACACCGTAAGTAAGCGTCCATCTTGTGAGGGGGGAGGCCGATGTACTCGGGGAGCACGTTGAGCCATGCCGACGCCGTCTCGGCTGTCGAACTGTTCGAGCAGGGCTTTACCGCGAAGTCCGTGTCCCTGTCCCTTGACCTCGCCCCGAATCCTGTTCAAATGTTGTACCAGCGATGGCAGCTGAGAGGACGGGACGCGCTGGTGACGAGGGAACGCAGGCAGTACGACTTCGGGACCAAGCTCGAGATCGTGCTCCGTCATGTTGCGGGCGAGTCGGGACGGGCTCTGGCCGCGGAATACGGGCTCCCCTCGCCCAGTACCGTCGCCAACTGGACGAGTATCTATCGACGCGAGGGCGAAGACGGGCTGCGGCCCAAGAGGCGCGGCCGGCCTCCGGCCGATCGCGGGAATCCTCCACCGGAGACCGAGATCGACACGCTGCGCAAGGAGAACGAACGGTTGCGCGCCGAGGTCGCGTACCTGGGAAAATTGCGGGCCTTGAGGTCACAGGAACGACGCTGAAGGTTCACGCCGTCGAAGATCTCAAGGCGCAGTACCCGTTGTCGCTCTTGCTGCAGATCGCCCGTCTTCCCCGGTCAACGTTCTACGACCACCGGAACAGACTCGCCCGCGCGGATCGGCATGCTGAGCTGAAAGACGCCATCCGTCAGGCCTTTGACGACGCACGACGCGTGTACGGGCACCGGCGCATCCTGGCGATCCTGCTGCGTCGCGGGTGGCGGGTGTCGAAGAAGACCGTGCTGAAACTGATGCGCACGCTTGGCTTGCGGTGCCCTGTGCGCCGCCGGCGGAGGTACAACTCCTTCCGGGGCGAGGTTGGCCAAGCAGCCGACAACGTGTTGAACCGCCAGTTCACCGCAGCGGTCAAGCACGCCAAGTGGGTTACCGACGTGACCGAGTTCGCGATCGGGGCCTCCAAGGTGTATGTCTCGCCGGTCCTCGACCTCTACGACAACCGAGTCATCTCTGCCGTGGCCGGGCCATCGCCGAGCGTGAAGATGGTCGCCGATGGCCTGCGCACCGCGATCGACAACCTGCAGCCAGGTGAGAAACCGCTGGTTCACTCCGATCAAGGATTCCAGTACCGCCACGCCCTCTGGCAGGACGTGCTCCGCGAGGCCGGCCTCACCCAGTCCATGTCTCGAAAAGGCACGTGCCTCGACAACGCCGTCATGGAAGGGTTCTTCAGCCACCTCAAAGAGGAATGGTTCCGAATCCAGCAGCCCGCGACCGTTGACGAGTTCCACGCCGGGCTGACCGACTACCTGCAGTGGTGGAACACGACCCGCATCCAACAACGGCTCGGCTACCTCAGCCCCGACGAGTACCTCGCCCAAACATCCGCCACCGCATAAGGTTTAATTCCAAGGTCCAGCTTTCGGGGACCACTCCAGGCAGCAGCGGCTGTGGTTTCCGGGGACTGGCCGGTGGCTGCCAGCGCGGCGTGTGTGCTCACGGGCGGGCCACCAAGACTGCTCCGACTGCCAAGACTGGACGGCCGCTACCGGCGCACCGTTTGTGCTCGCGAATACGAGTCACGACGTCGGCTCCCGTTTCCGTGGATGGATGGCTGCTGTCAGTGCACCGCATGTGCTCGCCAGTGCGAGCCACCAAACGGCTCAGTTTCCGTGGCTGCCAGCCGAACCGCCCGCTGCGACGGCTGACGAGCCCGCCGCCGGGTACCTGTTCTTCTTGAAGACGCCGACCGGCGTACCCACACGGGTGGGAATTCGTGTAGCACATCTTCACACGCTCAGGACCGCAACCAGCGCGCCACACGCGACGCCATCAACACCTGGAGGAAGTATCGGGGAAGCCTCAACCACACTCCATTGTAGACCGGCGATCGCGCGCCGCCCGCCACGAGCAGCGCGCAATTGTGCAGTAGAAGGCTGCGCAACCCGCGCCGTCTCGATCAGCTGTTTGCGCACGGCAGCCTGGGCTCGGCAGACAGCGGATCCCCCGCCGTCGCGCGGGAGAGGGACAAGCCGCCCGCCAGAGTGGCGAAAGTGTTCGGGACGCGTGGCGGAGTCGGTGGAGATGAGCAGGTCAAACAAAAGTACGAACACCGTCTGCATAGGACTTATCCGGCCGACTGTCCGAGTGGCTCCCGCACGGCTCACCGCCGAGAGCGGTGGCGAGGGCAGGTTGCGCCGGGCTTATCGCTGGAGTCAGCCGAGAGACAGGAGTTCGCGAAGGCACACCCCGCTCGGGCGTCGGCAGCGCGGCCAGGGCGCGCAGCCGGGCAGACAGTTGAGGAAGCCTTCGCAGCCGCCTCGCCGGCGAGGGCTTCCTTCGAGGCAAACTGCCGGAAGAACGAAGCGAACTGCCCGTAGAAGCCACCTTGGGGGACTCCGGCCGCGGCCATGGGCTCGGCCACGCTGACGCCGCGTTCGCGCAACGCCCGCGGCGGCCGCGACTGCTCCGCTGCGGGGCCGGTCGGCGGCTGACGCCGCGTTCGCGCAACGCGCGCGGCGGCGGTGACGGCTTCGCTGCCCTACCGGCCGGCTTCGGTGAGCGAAACGGGTCCCACGCGTGCTCCGCCAAGCGAAGCCCGAGAGCGCGGTTGACGACCATGACCCATCACCACCGAGGGGCGTGTCGCCAGGACGGACCGGGTCGCTACACGTGGGGGTGATCAAGCGGTGGAAATCGGGAATTACCCGAACGCGGAAACCCCGCGTTCGACCGGAGAGGACCGGCGACGATGAAACCCCGAATCGTTTCCCCGGCCGCGGCCGGCGCACTCGTGTGCGGCGGGCTGCTCGCCACTGCTCTCCCCGCCGCGGCCGATCAGGTGCCGGGCGAGCCCGACCGCTTCTACGCCTACTGCTCGATCGACGTGTTCGGATTCCCGTGGTCGTGCACGGAAACCGACGCCGGTCACGCGTCGCACGAATGTTCTTACATGCCCTGCGGCGTGGATCTCTCGCTCGCGTGCGAAGCAATCGGCTGATTCAGGACAGCGATTCCTCGCGTTCGGTCGCGATGTCGGTGTCGTACCCGTGGCCCGGGTGCACCACCGTTTCGCCGGGCAGCACGAGCAATTTCCGGCGCACCGAATCGAGCAGCGCCGACCGGCTCGACAATACGTCGCCGGTCATGCCGAGGCCGCCGGACAGCAGGGTGTCGCCGCTGAAGAGCACGCCCTCGTCGGGTAGGTGCAGACACACCGAACCGGCGGTGTGGCCGGGCGTGTGCAGCACGACCACCGGTGAACCGGCGACCGTGAGCACCTGCCCGTCGGCCAGCTCGGCGTCCGGGAGGCGACCCGGGTTCACCCGCTCCCACAGCTTCGCGTCGGCCGGGTGCAGCAGCACCGGCGCGCCCGTCGCGTCGGCGAGCGACAACGCGGCGTCGGCGTGGTCGTTGTGGGCGTGGGTGCAGAGGATGCCCACGACGTCGCGGCCGTCGATCGCGGCGGTGATGGCGCTGGCGTCGAAACCGGCGTCGACGACGAGGACCTCCTCCTCGTCGCCGAGGAGCCAGATGTTCGTGTCGACCGCGAACGACACCCCGTCGAAGCGGTAGTTCCCGGCGGTCACCGTGAGGTCCACGTCCACGCCCGGCACGATCGCACGCCCGGGCCCGGCCGGTTGTCTCAAAAATCGACAGCCCGGCAGTACCGACAGCCCGGCACTATCGACAGCCCGGCACTATCGACACTCAGCGCGGCCGCAGACCGTCGACGAGCGTCGTGATGGTCTTGTCGACGAGCTGCGCGTGCGCCCGCGCGCCGCTCATGCCGCTGGTGACCAGCGACGCGAGGCCCTGCAGCGTCGCGAAGATCGCGAACGGCACCCCCTCGCCGGCCTCCTGAGCCCGGGCGATCATCGCCGACGTCGCGGCGAACGGCCGGTCCGCCACCGACTGAAGGGCGTCATCGCGGCTCTTCGCCGCGAACATCAGGTCCAGCAGCGCCGGGCGCCGCGTCGCGAAGCCGACCCACGCCCGCGCGAAGGCCAGCAACTGCTCCCGGAACGGCCCGCCCTCGGCCACCCGAGCGGCCAGCAGCTCACGCCCCAGCTGCTCGGACCCCCGCTCGGCGAGCGCGTCGAGGAGCGCTCGCTTGTCCGCGAAGTGCTGCCGTGGCGCGCCGTGGCTCACGCCGGCGTCGCGGGCCAGCTGCCGCAGGGACGCTCGTCGGGCCCCGACTCCTCCAGCACCCGGTCCGCGTTCTCGAGCAGCACGCCACGCAGGTTGCCGTGGTGGTAGCTGGTGTGGGCCTCCATCATGCGGAACCCACGCCAGCGCACCTTGACGAACGAGAAACCGCTCCCTAGGTTGTCCGGACATGGGACGTCGGACATCCCATGTCTTAAGTCTTCCCACCCGATCCCCAACTCACCGACGAGGAGGCGGAGCGTGTCCCCGATCCGCAGGTTCGGCACGACTCTTCTCACGGCGGCCGCACTCGGGCTGCCCTTCACCCCCGCGGCCACGGCCGTTCCCGCGCACCACGGCTGCACGTCGTCGGTGCCGTTCACGTCCGGCACCGAGGGGTACGACACCTTCCGGATCCCCGCGGTGGTGCGCGCCGCCGACGCGTCGCTGGTCGCGTTCGCCGAAGGCCGGCGCGACTCGGCCGGCGACTCCGGCGCCATCCAGACCGTCGCCAAGACCTCCCGCGACGACGGCTGCACCTGGGGCCTGCTCAGCGTCGTGGACGCCAACGGCGACAACACCGACGCCGGTCCTCGCACGCGACGACGAGCTCGTGCTGCTCACCGTCCACAACGGACCGGTCAGCGAAGCGCAGATCATGTCCGGCACCGCTTCGCAACAGGACACGCGCCGCGTGTTCGTCTCGCGCAGCCGCGACAACGGCCGAACGTGGACGCAAGCCCGCGACACCACCGACGAGACGAAGCTGCCGAACTGGCGCTGGTACGCGACCGGCCCGGGCCACGCCACGCTGCTGAAGCACGGTCCGCACGCGGGCCGGATCGTCGTGCCCGCCAACCACTCCAGCGCCCCACCGGCCGGCTCGGCCGACGTCGGCACAGAGGCGAAGTACTACGGCGGCCACGACCTCTACAGCGACGACAACGGCCGCACCTGGCACATCGGGTTCACCGACGACCGCACCGACGGCGTGATCGCCGCCAACGAGACGTCGATGACCGAGCTGCCCGACGGGCGGCTGTACTTCTCCAGCCGCAACCAGGGTTACGCCGCCGAGCACCGCGTCGACGGCTACAGCTTCGACGGTGGCAAGACGCTCGCAAAGCCGTACCAGGTGCAGCCGGGAATCTCCGGCACGAAGGTCGAAGGCAGCGTGCTGCAGACGGCCGACCACCGGCTGCTCGTCTACTCCGGCCCCGCCGACCCGGCGACCCGCGCACGCATGCAGCTGCGGATCAGCACCGACGGTGGCAGCACTTGGCAGCCGGGGCTCACGCTCACGCCGAACCCGGCGGGCTACTCCGACCTCGTGCAAGCCGGCCCGAAGACGCTCGGCGTGCTGTACGAGACGGGCACGGCCGGGCCGTACGAGTCGATCGTGTTCCAGCGGGTCGCGCTTACCGACGTGCGCTGACCCGCACCTCGATCCTGCCGCGCCTGGGGGTGCGGCAGGATCGAGGCCATGCGCGACGACCGGTGGATCCGGCGCTACCACCCCGCCGACGACGCCCGGGCGCGGCTGGTCTGCCTGCCGCACGCGGGTGGGGCGGCATCGTTCTTCCACCCGTTCTCGAAGGAACTTTGCGGGGACGCCGACGTGCTCGCCGTCCAGTACCCCGGCCGGCAGGACCGCTTCGCCGAACCGCCGTTCACGCGGATCCCCGAGCTCGCCGACGCGATCACACAGGCGCTGCTGCCGTGGCTCGACGTGCCGGTGGTGCTCTTCGGCCACAGCATGGGCGCGACGGTCGCCTTCGAAGTCGGCCTGCGGCTGGAAGCGCGGGGTTCGCGGCCGCACGCCGTGGTCGTCTCCGCGCGCCGCGCGCCGTCGGTCCGCCGTGCGGAAGCCGTGCACCGGCTCGATGACGACGGCCTGCTCGCCGAGGTCACGAAACTCGGCGGCATCGACCCGCTGGTACTCGCCGACGAAGAGCTGCGCGCCCTGGTCGTGCCAGCCCTGCGGGCGGACTACACCGCCGTCGAGACCTACACCGCCACCACCGGGATGCTCACCGCGCCGATCCACGCCCACGCCGGCACCAATGACCCGCGCGCCACCCCTGACGACGTACGCGCGTGGGCGGCCCACACCACTGGCGGCTTCGCGTTCACAACGCACCCCGGCGGCCACTTCTACCTCACCGAGCGGCCCGAGCCGATCGTGGCGGCACTGCGGAGCACGCTCGCCGCGGCGCCGTAGGCTGCGCCGATGGGACTGCGAGGGCTGATCACCGGGTT
This sequence comes from Amycolatopsis sp. FDAARGOS 1241, assembly GCF_016889705.1. Classification (NCBI taxonomy): domain Bacteria; kingdom Bacillati; phylum Actinomycetota; class Actinomycetes; order Pseudonocardiales; family Pseudonocardiaceae; genus Amycolatopsis; species Amycolatopsis sp. FDAARGOS 1241. The sequence goes on along the minus strand of NZ_CP069526.1, from coordinate 2,028,125 downwards.
CGGCAAGAGCACCGCGTTCGCCGCGATCGGCCGGGCGCTGGTGCCGGCCGACCGCGTGCTGCTGCGGGTCACCGGCGGGCGCGTGGGGATCGGCGCGGCAGTCGGGCTGCGGACGCTGCTGCTCACCACCGTCGGCCGCACCAGCGGCGAGCCGCGGCAGGTGCCGCTGTTGTACGTCGAGCGCGGCGGCGGGTTCGTCGTGATCGGCTCCAACTGGGGTGGCGAGAAGCACCCGGCGTGGTCCGCGAACCTGCTGGCCCACCCCGACGCCACCGTCGAGCGCGGCGGTCGCACCACCGCGGTGCGCGGGCGGCTGCTCAAAGGCGCCGAGCGCCAGGCGATGTGGGATGCCGTCGCCGCGTACTGGCCGGCCTACGACCGGTACGCCGTCCGCGCCGCCCACCGTGAAATCCGCGTGTTCCTGCTCGAGCCGCAGTAGCTTTGGGCCGTTCGGCGGAGCGAAGGAGAGGCGGATGCCGCACTACGCGATCCTGATCTACGAGCGTGAGACGCCCGGTGGTGTCGCCGACCTGCCGCCCGAGGTACTCGAGGCACACGCGCGGGTGGAAAGCCGGATCGCCGATACGGGTGGCGCGCTGATCGCCGGTTACGCCACGGAGCCGTCGGCGAAAACGCGTTCGCTGCGCGGCTCCGCGGTCACGGAGGGACCGTTCGCGGTCAGCCCGGAGGCGATGGCGGGCTTTTTCATCGTCGAAGCGCGCGACCTCGACCACGCCGTTCAGATCGGCACCTTCGTCCCCGTCCTCGACGGCGGTGTCGAGGTCCGGCCCCTGCTCGGCTGACCGTCACCCGAGGACCTGAGCCAGCCCGAACGCCTCGAACACCGCCGGGTCCTGGAAGACGGCGTTGTGGGCAACCAGCCCACCGTGGACGCTGAAGACCTGCAGCGTGTGCAGCCGGTAGTCGGCGCCGTCCCAGCAGTAGGCAGCGAAGGCTGGCTGGGCGTTCGCGGTGGTGCGCACCAGTTGCCACCGCGAGCCGCGCATGGCGAAGACGCGGGCCAGGAACCGGCCGTAGTCGGCGCGGCCGCGGAACCACAGCGGGACGGGCGGCATCTCCATCACGACGTCGTCGGTCAGCAAAGCCACGAGGGCGTCGACGTCCGCGGCCTCGAACGCCCGGACGTAGTGGTCGATCACCTCTTCACCGGACTCCGACAGCTCGTCGGCCGAGATCCCCGCGACGCCGGCTCGCGCGCGTTGCAGCGCGCTGTTCACCGAAGCCGTTGTCGTGTCGAGCAGGTCGGCGACCTCCGCGGCGCTGAAGTCCAGGACGTCGCGCAGCACCAGCACGGCCCGCTGGCGCGCCGGGAGCGCCTGCATCGCGGCCACGAAGGCGAGCCGGATACCCGAGCGGGCCGAGGCGACCGCAGCCGGGTCGTCGGGGAACGGCTGCAGCCACGGCACGTCGAACGCCGGGACGAGCGGGATCATCGGGTCGTCGCCCGGGCCGCCGAGGCCGGTCGGCAGCGGCCGGCGAGCGCGGCCTTCGAGCGCGGTGAGGCACGTGTTCGTCGCGATGCGGTAGAGCCACGTGCGCACGGACGCCCGTGCGCTGTCATAGCGGTCCCACGCCCGCCACGCGCGCAGCATCGTTTCCTGCACGAGGTCCTCGGCCTCGTGCACCGAGCCGAGCAGGCGGTAGCAGTGCACCACCAGCTCGGCCCGGTGCGGAGCGGTGCTCGTCGCGAAGTCGGGCACGTCAGTGGGCCGGTGCGTTGCTGTAAGCGGCCACGGACCAGGCTCCGTCGCCGCGGGTCAGGACCCAGGTGGCGACGCGCTCGCGCTCGGCCGGCAGCGCTTCCTCGCCGGCGAACAGGATCCCGGCGCGGCTCACGACGATCGCGGTGTCGCCTTGGACCCGCACGTCCTGGGGCTCGTCGAGGCCGCGGGACCCCTTGAGCGGGCCCTCGAACGCGGCCGCCAGGTAGTCGCGCACGGTGGCGCGGCCCTGGTGGAACACGCCGGGCATGACGACGGTCGCGTCCGGCGTGTAGAGCGCGGCGAAGGCGTCGGCGTCGTGGTCGGCCCAGGCGGCGTAGAGGCGGTGGAGCAGGTCCTGGATCTCGGCGGGCGTGGTGGTGGTCATGGTGGTGATCCCTTCCGCGTCGGAGTGTCGCAGGGATGTACCGGCGCCGGTGGCGGAACTCATCGCCGCGCGCGGAGAAATTTTTCCGCCCGCGAGTGCAGGTAGCGGCGCTCGGGCAGGCTCGACGTCCGTTTGGCCGCGCGCAGGTAGTGCTCGTGGGCCGCGGCGGGGTCACCGGACAGCTCGTACAGGTGGGCGCGCACCGCGTCGAGGCGGTGTCCCTGTTTGATCCGGTTGTCGTTCTCGATGGTGGTGAGCAGCGCGAGCCCGGCGGCCGGGCCGTCGACCATCGCGACGGCGATCGCGCGGTTCAGCGTCACCACCGGGCTGGGTGCGAGTTCCTCCAGCACGCCGTAGAGCTCGAGGATCTGCGGCCAGTCGGTGTCTTCTGTGCTCGCCGCGCGGTCGTGCAGCGCGGCGATCGCGGCCTGCACCTGGTAGGGCCCGACCGGGCCCCGTCCGAGCGTCCGGCTCACCAGCTCCACACCCTCGACGATCAGCGACACCGTCCACAAGCGACGGTCCTGGTCGGCCAGCGGCAGCAGTGCGCCCTCGCGCGTGCGGGCGGGGCGGCGCGCGTCGGTGAGCAGCATGAGAGCGAGCAGGCCCGCGACCTCACCATCGTCGGGCAGCAGGCCGCGCACTGCCCGGGTCAGGCGGATCGCCTCGGCCGTCAGCTCCACGCGGTGCAGCTGCTCCCCCGACGACGCCGTGTAGCCCTCGTTGAAGATCAGGTACAGCACGTGCAGCACGACGTGCAGCCGCGCCTGCCAGTCCTCCGCCGACGGTTCGGCGAACGTCGACCCCGCGGCCACGATGCTCTCCTTCGCGCGCGTGATGCGGCGGGTCATCGTGGCTTCGGGCACGAGGAACGCACTCGCGATCTCCGCCGTCGTCAGGCCGCCGACCGCGCGCAGCGTCAGGGCGACCTGCGAGCTCGGCGTCACCGCCGGGTGGCAGCAGAGGAACAGCAGCGTCAGCGTGTCGTCGTGCTCCGGCGGCCGGTCTTCACCCGGGCCGGGCGCCGGCTGCGTGACTTCCTGGCCGGCCACCGCCTCCTCACGCCGCCGGCGCGCGCTCTCGCTGCGCCACAGGTCGGTGAGCCGGCGGGTCGCTACGGCCAGCAGCCACGCCCGCGGGTTGTCCGGCAGCGGCCCGTCGGCCCACTGCTCGACGGCGGCGAGCAACGCCTCCTGCACCGCGTCCTCGCACGCCTCGAACTGCCCGTACCGGCGCACGAGCACTCCGAGCACCTGCGGCACGAGCGGCCGGAGCAGTTCGGGGTCCATCAGCCGAGCTCGGTCTCGCTCTCCGCGTCGGCGAAGAAGGCGATCGGGCGGACTTCGATGCCGAGCCCTTCGATCCCGGCGTCGGGGATCATCGCGGCGACTTCGAGCGCGCGCTCGCGGCTCTCACACTCCACCAGGTAGAAGCCCGCGAGGAACTCCTTCGACTCGATGAACGGCCCGTCCGTGACAGCCGGGACGCCCCCGCGCACGCGCACCACCGCGCTCTCCGCGGGCGTACCGAGCGCCTGGGTGTTGACCAGCTCGCCGGACGCGCGGATCTTCGTGATGAAGTCGGCGTGGCCGGTCATCACCGAGTCCTTGGTCTCCTCCGACAGGCCCTCCCAGACCTCGGGGTTCATGTGCATGATCAGCAGGAACTTCATGTCGCCCTCCCCAGGTAACCGGATTCCGCCTCAACCTAGCGGACGCGCGTGTGTCCGGAAGCTCACCGCGGCTGCGACCCCTCGCGAAACCACCCGAGGAAGGAACCCGGAGCTGCCTGCCACCCCATCGCGCCTGGCTCGGCCCGGTCGTGCTCATGCCGTCCACGCTGCTCGTCGCGCTCGACATCGGCGTGGTTCTCCTGGCCCTGCCCGCGATCGCCGTCGACCTGGGCGCGAGGGGCGTGCAGCAGTTGTGGCTCACGGACAGCTACGGCTTCCTCATCGCCGGGTTCCTCATCACCATGGGCACTCTCGGCGACCGCATCGGCCGCCGGAAGCTGCTGCTCATCGGCGCCGCGGCGTTCGGGGTGCTGTCGGTCGTCGCCGCGTTCGCGCCGGACGCCGGGACGTTGATCGTCACGCGCGCCCTGCTCGGCGTCGCCGGTGCGACGCTGATGCCTTCGACGCTCGCAATGATCAGCAGCCTGTTCCCGACGCGAAGCAGCGCGGCACGGCGATCTCGCTGTGGGCGCAGTGCCAGTCCAGCGGAGCCGCGCTCGGGCCCGCGCTCCACGGGGTGCTGCTCGCGCACTTCTGGTGGGGTTCGGTGTTCCTGCTCGGCGCGCCGGTGATGCTCCTGCTGCTCGTGTTCGACCGGGGCGCGCTGCCCGAGCACCGCGGCACGGGCGACGCGAAGCTCGACCCGGTGAGCGTCGCGCTGTCGCCGGCCGCTGTGCTGCCCGCGGTGCGGGGGATCAAAAAGCTGGCCACGGGCGGCGGGACCACGGCGGCACTGGCGGTCCTGGCCGGCCGCGGATTCGACGTCGCGTTCGTCCGCCGCCGGCGGCGGCTCGCCACACCGTTGCTGGACCTCTCGCTGTTCCGCCGTTCGCAGGTCGGGATGATCCTCGCGACGATGCTGCTCACGGGCCTGTTCATGGCGGGCACGGGCATGCTCGTGGGCCAGTGGTTCCAGCTTGTGCTGGGGTTGTCGGCGCTCGCGGCCGCGATCTGGTACGCGCCGATGGGCCTGGCGATCGCGCTCGGCTGTGTGCTGACTCCGGCGCTCACCCGCCGGGTCAGTCCGCGGTTCGCGATCACCGCGGGTCTGGCGCTGGGCGTTGGCGGGTTCGCGCTCGTCGCGGTGGCGGGCCGCGCCGCGGGCCTGCTGCCGGCGTCGGCGGGGCTGGCGATCGTGGCCTTCGGCGACGGACCGCTCGTCGCGCTGGGCACCGGGATGGTCGTGGGTTCGGCGGCGCCGGCGCGGGCGGGTTCGGCGGCGTCGACGTCGGAAACCTGCCTGGAGCTGGGCGCGACGCTCGGCCGCGAGGCACTGGGCATCCCGCGCAGCGGGTACGGCCGCTTGGCCGACAACCTCGACATCGTGTTCCGCGCCGACCTCACCGAGCTCGTCCGGGACAAGCGGTTCAACCTGTGCCGGATCGAGAGCCCGGCGGCGTCGGGCGCCTTCGTGTCGGTCAACGGCACCGACCGGTGGCTGTTCTCGACGGCCGACTTCCCCGGCTCGGCCACTTTCGGCGACGAGAGCTGGCGCGACCTGCTGCGCGCGGTCGTCGGCGTGCCCGGCCTCGACGTCGAGGTGCTGAGCCTGATGCCGTGGGAGTCCGGGATGTACGTGGCCGACCGCTACGCACAGGGCCGCGTGTTCCTGGCGGGCGATGCCGCGCATGGGATGCCGCCGCTGGCCGCGGCCGGTGCGAACACCGCGATCGGCGACGTCCACAACCTCACGTGGAAGCTCGCGGCCGTGCTCTGCGGGTCGGCGGCGCCGGAACTGCTCGGCAGTTACCACGCCGAACGCCACCCCGTCGGCTACGCGACGGCCGAGTTCTCGAGCCGGGTCAGCGGCCACCTCGGCACGATGATCGCGACCGTGACCAGCGGAAACACTCCGCCCGTCGATCCGCTCGTCGGCCTGTTCGGGGTGCAGTACGCCGAGGGCGCCTTCGTCGCCGACGGCCGCGGCCCGGCGCCGGAGGATCACTACGCCCCAGGTGGCCGGCCGGGCACGCGAGTGCCGCACACCTGGGTCTCTCCGGGGGTGTCCACTGTGGACGTCACCGGGTTCGTGCTGCTCACCTCGCCGGGCGAGACTCGTTGGACCGCGGACGCCCGGCGGCTGGGGCTGCGCACGGTCACCGTCGAGAACCCGGCGTGGTTGGCCTCGAGCTAGAAGCCGGGGGCGCGCTGCTCCTGCGGCCCGACGCGATCGTGGCGTGGCACTCGGCGTCGGCCGTCGACCTGGCCGACGCATACGCGCAGGTCCTCGGCCAGCCGGCGGTCGGCGCGTGACCGTGGCGGGGTGGGCGTTCACCGGGGGTACGCCCACCCCGTCGGCCGTCAGCGGGCGAAGTACCCAGCCGGATCGCCGACCCACCCGACGTGCGCGTCCGGGCGCACCAGTACCTCACCGGAACCACGGGCGAACACCACGTGGTCCGGCAGCGTCGCCGGCCGGCGGGGTCCGATGTAGACGAAACGGCCGCCGCGCAGCAGCTCGTACAGCCGGCCACCGGGCAGGGGCCGGTCGGCAGCACGCGCACCGACGAGCCGGTCGGCGCCGGCCGGCGGCGCGTAGCGGAGGCCGACGCCCGAGATCATCCCGGACGCCCGCCGTCCGAGCGGGGGCACCGACACGGCCGCGCCGAGCACCCGGTTGCGGGCCTCACGCAGCAGCAACGGCTTGATCATCGCCAGGCGGATGATCGCCCCGCTGCTGCGCAGGACGAGGCGGCCGATCGGGTGGCGCTCGGTCTCGTACGTGTCGAGCAGGCTCTCGGGCAGCCGGCCGGCGAGGACCTCGGCCAGCTTCCAGCTCAGGTTGGCCGCGTCCTGCAGGCCCGTGTTCATGCCCTGACCGCCTGCCGGCGAGTGGACGTGCGCGGCGTCGCCGGCGAGGAACACGCGCCCGACGCGGTAGTGCGGCGCCTGCCGCTCGTCGCTGTGGAAGCGGGACATCCAGCGGGCCTCGCGCATCCCGAGGTCGGTGCCGAGCGACCGGCGGGTGATGTCGCGTACCTCTTCGAGTTCCAGCGGCGCGTCGTCGGGGACCTGGTGACGGCGGTCCCACGCGAACACGCGGTAGAAGCCGTCGCCGAAGGGCGCGACGAAGGCGAACCCGTCTCCCACACCGTTGACGACGAGGAGGTCTTCGGGCGGTTCGGCGAGGCGGACATCGGCGAGCATGATCGACTTCAGCACGGACCGGCCGGGGAACGACAGGCCGACCTGGTCGCGGACGACGCTGCGCACACCGTCGGCGCCGACGAGGTAGCGCGAGTGGTAGCGCTGTCCGTCGGCGGTGGTGACGTCGACGCCGCTGTCGTCCTGGGTGAGCGCCCGCACGTCGGCGCCCCAGCCGAACTTCGCGCCGAGCCGTTCGGCCCGCGCGCGCAGCACGTCCTCGGTGTGGGTCTGGGGCGTGACCAGCAGGTAGCCGTAGCGCGAGGGCAGCTTCGCGAGGTCGAGCGCCACCCGGTCGAACAACCGCAGTTCGCGCAGCGGCATGCCGGTGGCGATCAGTTCGTCGGCGACGCCGCGCACGTCGAGGTGCTCCAGCGTGCGAGCGTGCACGCCGAACGCCCTGGTCAGGTTCGATCCCGTCGTCCGCCGTTCGAGCACCGTCACGGCGACGCCGGCTTCGGCGAGGTCCCCCGCCAGCAGCAGCCCGACCGGTCCGGCTCCGACGACCAGCACATCCGCTGCCATCTCGACCCCTAGGTCAACGCTTGTTTGCCAACACCTGTTGGCGTCCAACAGAGCGCCTCCACCCTGGCGATGTCAACACTTGTTGGCCTACAGTTGTTGGCATGACTCCGGACCGCCCTCGCCGCTCGTCGGCGACCCGCGCCGCGATCCTCGACGCCGCCCGTGAGCGCTTCGCCGCGGACGGCTACGAGCGCGCGACGATCCGCGCCATCGCCGCCGACGCCGCCATCGACCCGTCGATGGTCATGCGCTACTACGGCTCCAAAGAGAAGCTGTTCGCGGCCGCGGCCGACTTCGACCTGCGGCTGCCCGACTTCGCCGAGCTGCGGCGCGAGCACGCCGGCGAGCTGCTGGTCCGCCACGTGCTCAACCGCTGGTCCGACGACGAGACCCTGTTCGCGTTGCTGCGCGCGGGCGTCACCAACCCGGCCGCCGCCGAGCGGATGCGCACGATCTTCGCCGCGCAGCTCGGCCCGCAGGTGGCGAAGGTGTGCCCGGACCCGGCGGAGGCCCCGCTGCGGGCAGGGCTGATCTCGACGCAAGTGCTCGGACTGGCGCTGTGCCGGTTCGTGCTGAAGCTGCCGCCGGTCGCCGACCTGACCGGGGACGAAGCCGTGCGCTGGCTCGGCCCGACGCTGCAGCGCTACCTCACCGGCAGCTGACGCGGCTCACTCGAACCGCGAAGCGTCTCCGGCGCCGTAGCGGACGACCTCGGCTTCGCCGGAGGAGAAGTCGACCACGGTGGTCGGCTCGACGCCGCAGTCGCCCGAGTCCAGGACGGCGTCGAGCTGGTGGTCGAGCTCCTCCTTGATCTCCCAGCCCTGCGTGAGGGGCTCGCCGGAGTCGGGCAGCAGGAGCGTGCTCGACAGCAGCGGCTCCCCCAGCTCCGCGAGCAACGCCTGCGTGACCACGTGATCCGGGATGCGCACGCCGACGGTCTTCTTCTTCGGGTGCATCAGCCGCCGCGGCACTTCCTTCGTCGCGGGAAGGATGAACGTGTACGGGCCGGGCGTGGTGGCCTTGATCGCGCGGAACACCGCGTTGTCCACGATCACGAACTGCCCGAGCTGGGCGAAATCCTGGCAGACCAGCGTGAAGTGGTGCCGGTGGTCGAGCTTGCGGATCGCCCGGATGCGCTCCACGCCCGTCTGGTTGCCGAGCTGGCAGCCGAGTGCGAAGCACGAGTCGGTGGGGTACGCGATGAGCCCGTCTTCACGGAGCAGGTCCACGACCTGTCCCAGCGAGCGCCGCTGCGGGTTCTGCGGGTGCACGTCGAAGTACCGGGCCATGCGGGGAGCTTAAGGGTGATCCACCGCGGGGGCCGGGCGGCGCGCGCAGCCCCTAGCGGGCACAGTGACGGGGTGAACGCTCTGTGGTCCACCGACCGGCAGTGGTTGCTGCTGCTGCCCGTCGCGCTCGCGCTGGTCCTGAGCACGGTGATCGGCCTGGAGCGCGAGGTCGGCAACAAACAGGCCGGCCTGCGGACGCACACACTGGTGGGCGTAGGGTCCGCGGTGTTCATGCTCGTGTCGAAGTACGGGTTTTCCGATCTGCTCGGCCTCGACCACGTGGCGCTCGATCCGTCGCGGATCGCGGCCCAGATCGTGTCCGGCATCGGATTCGTGGGCGGCGGGCTGATCTTCGTGCGCCGCGACGCCGTACGCGGGCTGACGACGGCAGCAACGGTGTGGCTCGCCGCGGCGGTCGGCGTCGCGTGCGGCGCGGGGCTGCCCGTGCTCGCGGTCGCGACCACGGCCGGGCTGATCGTGATCACGCGCGGCTTCCCGCGGCTTTCCGGCTTCGTGGCGCGGCATCGGCGCGAACCACCCGTGCTGCGGCTGAGCTACTCCGATGGGCACGGCGTGTTGCGGAACGTCCTCGAAAGTTGCACCGACCGCGGGTGGGTCGTCCACCGGGTGGCGGTCGACCGGGAGACGGTTTCCGAGGAAGGGCAACGGATCGCGGTCGTCACACTGCGGTTGCAGGGCCGTGGGGAGCTCACCGATTTGACGGCGGATCTCGCGGAACTGCCCGGTGTTCGCAGCACTGCGACCGGCACCGAAGATCCACTCGAAGATTGATCGCGGGCCCCGCCCCCACTTCCGGCCCGACTTCGGGCACACTGGATGGCACACGGAAACCTCGGTGGCGTAACGAAAACGTCGCGCTCGAGGAGAAACCATCCAAATCGGAGGTGAGGCTATGGCCCCCGGAGGCGGCGAGGACCTGACGTCCGTCGAGCCCCGCTTCGAACCGGCCTGGCGCGGCTTTCACCGAGGCCAGGTCAAGGAATTCGTGGTCTGGGCCCAGGACGAGCTCCGGCGGATGGCGGCCCAACGCGACGCGGCGATGCGGCGCGTGGCCCACCTGGCCGAACAGAACCGCGACCTGTCCGCGACGATCGATCGCATCAGCCGAACCCCCATCCGGCCCGACGCACTGCAGGAACGATCACGCCGCATGATCGAGCTGACTCGCGAGGAAGCTTCGGAAATCATCGCGCAGGCGAAGGAAAAAGCCGAGCAAACGCGCCTCGACGCCGAGGCCGAAGCGGTGCGCCTCACCGAGAAGGAACGCGCGCTCGTCGCCGCGACCGAGGAAGATCGCCGCCGCCGGCGCGCGGAGTACGAAGAGTTCATGCGCCGGGCCGCCGCCGAACGCGCGCAGGCCGACGGGGTCGCCGCACAGCGCCGTCGCCTGCTGGAAGAGGATCTCACGCGGGCGTTGAACAAACGCCGCACCGACACGATCGCCGAACTGGACGAGCGCCGCGTCACGACCATGGCCGCGCTCGACGAGCTGACCTCGGCTGCCGAGGCCGAGGCCGAGGCCCTGGTCCGCAACGCCATCGCGAACGCTGAAACACTGGTGCGCACCGCCAGGGCCGACGCTGAAAAGCTGCTCCGGACCGCGGAGGACAAAGCGGACACACTGGTCCGCACCTCGACTGCGGAAGCCGAAAACCGCGTCCGCGACGCCAAAGCGCATGCTGCCGCCCTCGTCCGCGATGCGACCGCCGAAGCCGAGACCCGCGTGCGCCGTGCCACGGACTACGCGACCCGCGTCGTCACGGATGCCGACGACCGCGTCGCCGAGCTGACCGCCGAGCACCACCGCCTGAAAACCGCGTTGTCCGGCTGCCGGGAGATCCTCGCCCGCGCGTCGGCCGCCCTCGACCCCACTGACGAAGACGCCGACACGCCCGTGCCGGTCCAACGCCGCAAACCAACCCTCACCGAAGCACCGGCACCGGGCTGACCACGCTGGCGTTTGCTGACCTGCGCTGACCGCGTGCGGTGATCAGCGCCTCTACGCTGGACCGGTGACCACCACCGAGCCGCGGACGTCGACCCGGCTGCTGCTCGTCGTGGTGTGCGTGGCGGTGCTGGCGACCGCGACGACGCTCGCGAACCGCGTGCTGCCCGGGTGGGCGTATCCGGTGTGCGGAGCGGTGACGGTTGCGGTGCTGCTCACGCTGGCGTTCGGCGCCGGCTACACGTCGGCCGACCTCGGCGTCAGCCGGGCGACGCTGGGGCGCGCGGCGCGCACCGGCCTGCTCGGGGCCGCGTTCTTCCTGCTGCTCTTCGGCATCGCCGCCGCGGTGCCCACGTTGCGGACCGTCTACCACGACGGGCGCGTCGGCACACCCGACCTGCCGCAGCTCGCCTGGCTCACACTGGGACGGATCACATTCGGCACGGTGGTCGTCGAGGAGATCGCGTTCCGGAGCGTGCTGCCGGCGTTGCTCGGCGCACGCGACGACCGCTGGCGGTGGGGTCCGATCCTCGGTGCGTCGGCGTTCTTCGGGTTGTGGCACTTCCTGCCGGCACCGGCGGTTGGGCGCAACGCGGCCGTGCACGCCGCGCTGGGCGGGATCCCGGCGCCGGTGCTGCAGGTGCTCGCGATGGTCGCGGCCACCGCGGCCGGGGTGTTCCTCCACGCGTGGCGCCACTTCGGCCGCGGTGTCCTGGCGTCGGTGCTCGTGCACTTCACCACGAACGTCGGCGGGCTGGTCGTCGCGGTCGCCGTGCAGAGCTGAAATACACATACCCCGTATCGGATACGTGGGGTGGGTATACTGAACTCGTACGGGTGTTGACGAAGGGGAACGGTGCGATGACGGGCTACGGCAGCGAGCGGGATGCCTATCTGAAGCGTCTGCGCCGCATCGAGGGACAGATCCGCGGCCTGCAGCGCATGGTCGAGGAGGACAAGTACTGCATCGACATCCTCACGCAGGTTTCGGCGGCGACGAAGGCGCTGCAGTCGTTTTCGCTGGAGCTGCTCGACGAGCACCTGGCCACCTGCGTCGTGCAGGCAGCCGCGAACGGCGGCGAAGAGGCCGACCTGAAGGTCCGCGAAGCTTCCGACGCGATCGCGCGGTTGGTCCGTTCGTGAAGCGGTGAAAAACGAGGGCGCCCCGCAACCGGGGCGCCCTCTTTTCACCGAGCGGTTTCAGCGCGCCGCGCGGAAGCTGCGCAGGCGCAGGCTGTTCGAGACCACGAAAACCGACGAGAACGCCATTGCCGCGCCCGCGATCATCGGGTTGAGCAGCCCCAACGCCGCGAGCGGCAACGCGGCGACGTTGTAGGCGAACGCCCAGAACAGGTTCCCCTTGATCGTGGCGAGCGTGCGGCGCGAGAGCCGGATGGCGTCGACGACCGCGCGCAGGTCACCGCGCACGAGGGTGAGGTCACCCGCCTCGATCGCCGCGTCGGTGCCGGTACCCATGGCAAGCCCGAGGTCGGCCTGGGTGAGGGCGGCCGCGTCGTTCACGCCGTCGCCCACCACCGCGACCACGCGGCCCTCGGACTGCAGCCGCTTGACGACGGCCACCTTTTCCTCGGGCAGCACCTCGGCCACGACCTCGTCGATACCGGCCGCGTCGGCGATCACCCGGGCGGCGCCCGCGTTGTCACCGGTCAGGAGCACCGGCTTCAGGCCCAGGCCGCGCAGCTCCGCGACGGCCTGGGCGGACGTCGGTTTGATCGTGTCGGCGACCACCAGCACAGCTCGGGCGACGCCGTCCCACGCGACGAAGACCGCGGTGGCGCCGCGTTCCTCGGCCGCGGCCCCGGCTTCGGCGAGCGCGCCGTCGACGGGGATGCCCAAGTCGGCCAGGAACGCCGAGCGGCCGGCGAGCACGGCCGTGCCCTCGACCATGGCGGTGACGCCGAGTCCTTCGGTCGAGCGGAAGCCGGTGGGGGCGGGCAGCTCGCCCACGCGGTCGCTGGCGCCCGCGACGACGGCCTTCGCGATCGGGTGCTGGGACGAGTGCTCGACCGCTCCCACGTAGCGCAGCACCTCGGCCTCGGTGACGCCGCCGACCGGGTGGACCTCGACGAGGCTCATGCGGCCGGTGGTGACGGTGCCGGTTTTGTCGAGCACGACCGTGTCGACGCGGCGGGTGGACTCGAGCACTTCGGGACCCTTGATGAGGATACCCAGCTGGGCGCCACGGCCGGTCCCGACGAGCAGTGCCGTCGGCGTGGCGAGACCGAGCGCGCACGGGCAGGCGATGATCAGCACCGCGACGGCCGCGGTGAACGCCTCGGCCGCGTCGCCACCGGTCGCCAGCCACGCGACGAGGGTGCCGAGCGCGAGCACGAGGACAACGGGCACGAACACCGCCGCCACGCGGTCGGCCAGGCGCTGCACGGCAGCCTTGCCGTTCTGCGCGTCCTCGACCAGCCGCGCCATCTGCGCGAGCCGGGTGTCCGCGCCGACGCGGGTGGCCCGGACGACGACGCGGCCGCCGACGTTCACGGTCGCACCGGTGACGGCGTCACCCACGGCGACCTCGACCGGCACGGATTCGCCGGTGATCGTGCTGACGTCGACGGCGGAGCCGCCTTCGGTGACCACGCCGTCAGTCGCGATCTTCTCGCCGGGGCGCACCACGAAGGTATCGCCGACGTGCAGGTCGTCGACGGCGACCCGGGCTTCGCGGCCCTCGCGCAGGACCGCGACGTCCTTGGCACCGAGTTCGAGCAGCGCCCGGAGTGCAGCGCCGGAGCGGCGCTTGGAGCGGGCCTCGAAGTAGCGGCCGGCGAGGATGAACGTGGTGACGCCGGCGGCGACCTCGAGGTAGATGGTGCCGGTGCCGGCGCCCGGCATGACGGTGAGCTCGAAGCTGTCGCGCAGGCCGGGTTCACCAGCGGTACCGAAGAACAGGGCGTACAGCGACCAGAGCGTGGCCGCGGCGACACCGAGGGAGATGAGGGTGTCCATCGTCGTGGCGCCATGGCGTAGGTTCGTCCACGCGGCGCGGTGGAACGGCCAGGCGCCCCACACCACGACGGGCGCGGCGAGGGTCAGGGACAGCCACTGCCAGTTGTCGAACTGGAGGGCGGGGACCATCGCGAGCAGGACCACCGGCACCGTGAGCAGCGCCGAGTACAGCAGGCGATCGCGCAGGGGGCGCGTCTCGTCGTGGTCCTCGGCCGGTTCGGGCTTTTCGGGCTCGGGGCACTGGGCGGTGTAGCCGGTGGCCTCGACGACGCCGACGAGGTCGTCGACGGAAACTGTGCTCGGGAACTCGACGTGGGCCTTCTCGGTCGCGTAGTTGACGTTCGCCGTCACGCCTTCGACCTTGTTGAGCTTGCGCTCGACGCGGGCGGCGCACGACGCGCACGTCATCCCGCCGATGACGAGCTCGACCGTCTGCGGAGTCGCGTGTGCCGTGGTGCTCATGTGTTACGCGTCTTACGCGACGAGCCGGTAGCCGGCCTCGGTGACGGCGGCCGCCACGGCGTCGACGGCCAGGGGCTGCTCGCTCACGACCTTCACCGCGCCGGACGCGAGGTCGACGTCGACCGCGCGGACGCCGGAGAGCTCGCTGACCTCTTCGCGCACCGCGCCGACGCAGTGCGCGCAGGTCATGCCCTCGACGGTGTAGGTGGCTTCGGTCATTGCCGGCTCCTCGCTCTTGTGTGGCACTCCTCATCCCTTTATACCCCTTGGGGGTAGGGGTTCGGCGCACGGGCCGCTTGTGGGGCCGGTTACCCACCCCGGCAGACTGCGCTCATGCGGAAGATCTACGCCATCGGCATCGGGGCGGGCGACCCGGAGCACCTGACGGTTCAGGCCGTGGACCGGCTGAACCGCGTCGACGTCTTCTTCGTCCTCGACAAGGGCTCCGCCAAGGCCGACCTGGTGCGGCTGCGGGAGGAGATCCTGGCGCGCTTCGTGACGCGACCGGGGTATCGCGTGGTCACCGCCGAGGACCCCGCGCGCGACCGCACGCCGGCCGACTACCGCGCCGCCGTTGCCGACTGGCACGCTCTCCGCACGGACGTCTACGAGCACCTCATCCGCGACGAACTGGCCGACGGCCAGACCGGCGCCTTCCTCGTGTGGGGCGACCCGTCGCTGTACGACAGCACCATCGCCCTGATCGAGGCGGTGCTGGCGCGGGGCACCGTGGCCTTCGACTACGAGGTCGTGCCCGGCGTGAGCAGCATCTCCGCCCTCGTCGCCCGCCACCGCACCACGATGAACCAGATCGGCCGCGCCGTGCAGCTCACCACGGGCCGCCGCCTGGCCACCGGCTGGCCCGCGGACACCGACGACGTCTTCGTCCTGCTCGACGCGCACACCACCTTCGACCAGTTCACCGACCAGGGCCTGCTGATCTACTGGGGCGCGTACGTGGGGACGCCGGACGAGATCCTGCTGTCGGGTCCGCTGGACGCCGGTCTGGCCGCCCGGATCCGGGCGGTTCGCGCGGAGGCGCGCGAGAAGCACGGCTGGATCATGGACACCTACCTGCTCCGCCGGCCGCGGTGACCTTGCCCTGCTCTCCAACGGTTCGTTCGTTGCGCGACCATCTGCCGCAGTGACCGGCCGGGCTCGCGTCGACGCACGGAACAACCACGGCCGCTCACCGGCCCCCGACAGCGTTGAGCCTGCCGGGTGCCGGTGGACAGTCTGTCGCCCTTCCTCGACGGGTGCCGGCGCAGTCGTGGTGGTGTTGAGGAGTGGATGCCGAGCAGCGTGACTGTCCGGGTGGGGTTGGGGGTCGTATGCCGTAGTGGGGCGGCCGTGGTGGTCCAGCCGGTGTGGCGCAGTGGGCTGGTGGCGGGCTTGCGGAGGCTGGCCATGACGCGGGCTGCGGTGCCAGTGCGTGCGGCGTCGTCGGTGCAGGTGACATCGCGAACCCGGTGGAGCTTGTTTTCGATGTGCCTGGCCGCGGAATCATGGCCGATGTGTCCGGAATGGGTCCAGGCGCCGGTGAAGTTGGTGATGCCGTGTGTGGGCGACGTGTCGTGCGCTGGTGTGGTGGGTGGTGTGGCGCTCGATGACGAACGCGTACGTGGCGTGAGGGAAGTCGATCGCGGGATAGCCCAGGAACTCGCCGAGTGGTGCGAGGTGGGTGGTGCGTCGTTCGGTGCGCCCATGTCCGCGGTTTTCGGTGACGGCGCCGCCAGTGCGGGCCACGGTGCCGCGCAGCGATTTCCCGTCCATCGTGATCGCCTCGACCAGGGGCGCCGGTAGCACACCCCGCCGGCGCCGCGGACCCGGCACTCCAAATACTTGCACCTCTCACACGCCTATCCAGGCGCACCATCCACCGCCATCAGCGGGGTCAGACGCTCAAGCACCACAGGAATCAGGCACGGTGACGCAGCGGGCGCGGCTCACACGACCATGGGGCCCAGACACTCACGTGATCAACAAAGACCGTACCCGCTCTACAACCAGGACCACACGAACTGTGCCGGAACAAACCCCCGCCCTCCCGAGGGGGGCGTCCCCGAATCCATTCTATTGGCCACCCCCGACAGAAACGGGTCGACGGCGGCGGGGTGGGGTGGCTGTCCACAACCCGATCGGGTGGGGATAACCACCGGTCGATGCTCGGCGAGGGCCCTGGCGGGGCACGGGCGAAGCCGAGAGCTGAACGGCCGGCCGGAGGAAAGGGGTGTGGAGATAGCGGCTGCGGGGGACGGGGTGCGGGAATGGAGAAAGGCCCCGGGAGAACCATACGGTTCTCGACCGGGGCCCGACTCGAGGTAACGTTCGGCGGCGTCCTACTCTCCCACAACCCTTCGGTTGCAGTACCATCGGCGCTACCAGGCTTAGCTTCCGGGTTCGGAATGGGACCGGGCGTTTCCCTGGCGCTATAACCACCGAAACACTACGAAACAACACACACCATGTTTGTTTCCACACGGTGTGGTGTTTCAGAGCTGTAGAGTGGATGCGTAACATCTTCGTGGGCAAGTCCTCGGCCTATTAGTACCAGTCAACTCAACAACACATTACTGTGCTTCCATCTCTGGCCTATCAACCCAATCGTCTCTTGGGGGCCTTAACCCACAACGGGGTGGGATACCTCATCTTGGAACAGGCTTCCCGCTTAGATGCCTTCAGCGGTTATCCCTTCCGAACGTGGCCAACCAGCCATGCCCCTGGCGGAACAACTGGCACACCAGAGGTTCGTCCGTCCCGGTCCTCTCGTACTAGGGACAGCCTTCCTCAAGTATCCTACGCGCGCGGCGGATAGGGACCGAACTGTCTCACGACGTTCTAAACCCAGCTCGCGTGCCGCTTTAATGGGCGAACAGCCCAACCCTTGGGACCTACTCCGGCCCCAGGATGCGACGAGCCGACATCGAGGTGCCAAACCATGCCGTCGATATGGACTCTTGGGCAAGATCAGCCTGTTATCCCCGGGGTACCTTTTATCCGTTGAGCGACACCCCTTCCACCAGGAGGTGCCGGATCACTAGTCCCGACTTTCGTCCCTGCTCGACATGTCTGTCTCACAGTCAAGCTCCCTTGTGCACTTGCACTCAACACCTGATTGCCAACCAGGCTGAGGGAACCTTTGGGCGCCTCCGTTACCCTTTAGGAGGCAACCGCCCCAGTTAAACTACCCATCAGGCACTGTCCCTGAACCAGATCATGGCCCGAGGTTCAGATTCCCAATTCGACCAGAGTGGTATTTCAACAACGACTCCACAGCAACTAGCGTCACCGCTTCACAGTCTCCCACCTATCCTACACAAACCGAACCGAAAACCAATACCAAACTATAGTAAAGGTCCCGGGGTCTTTCCGTCCTGCCGCGCGTAACGAGCATCTTTACTCGTAGTGCAATTTCGCCGGGCCTGTGGTTGAGACAGCCGGAAAGTCGTTACGCCATTCGTGCAGGTCGGAACTTACCCGACAAGGAATTTCGCTACCTTAGGATGGTTATAGTTACCACCGCCGTTTACTGGCGCTTAAATTCTCAGCTTCGCGCCGAAGCGCTAACCGGTCCTCTTAACGTTCCAGCACCGGGCAGGCGTCAGTCCATATACATCGTCTTGCGACTTCGCATGGACCTGTGTTTTTAGTAAACAGTCGCTTTCCGCTGGTCTCTGCGGCCACCCACCCCTAGCCCGCGAAGGACTTCAAGGTGTTTGGCCCCCCTTCTCCCGAAGTTACGGGGGCATTTTGCCGAGTTCCTTAACCACAGTTCACCCGATCGCCTCAGTATTCTCTACCTGACCACCTGTGTTGGTTTGGGGTACGGGCCGTGCATGCACTCACTAGAGGCTTTTCTCGGCAGCATAGGATCACCCTCTTCGCCTCAAACGGCTACGCATCACGTCTCAGCCCATTGCCATGCGGATTTACCTACATGACGGCCTACACGCTTACACCAGGACAACCATCGCCTGGCGGAGCTACCTTCCTGCGTCACCCCATCGCTTGACTACTACAACATCAGATCCCACGCTCCACACGACATATCCGTCCGAAGACTTCCACGCCGGCTTCGGGTGGTTAGTATCAACTGCCTCGTCATGGGCGCACATGCTCGGGTACGGGAATATCAACCCGTTGTCCATCGACTACGCCTGTCGGCCTCGCCTTAGGTCCCGACTTACCCTGGGCGGATTAGCCTGGCCCAGGAACCCTTGGTCATCCGGCGGCAGAGTTTCTCACTCTGCATTCGCTACTCATGCCTGCATTCTCACTCCCACACCCTCCACGACTCGCTCACACGGCCGCTTCCCTGGATGCAGGACGCTCCCCTACCCATCCACACCACTACACAATCCCCCGAAGGAGAAAGCGGATGTATTGTGTGAATGACACAGCTTCGGCGGTGTGCTTAAGCCCCGCTACATTGTCGGCGCAGGACCACTTGACCAGTGAGCTATTACGCACTCTTTCAAGGGTGGCTGCTTCTAAGCCAACCTCCTGGTTGTCTGGGCAATCCCACATCCTTTCCCACTGAGCACACACTTAGGGGCCTTAGCTGGTGTTCTGGGCTGTTTCCCTCTCGACGACGAAGCTTATCCCCCGCCGTCTCACTGCCACGCTCTCACACTACGGTATTCGGAGTTTGGTTGATTTCGGTAACCCGGTAAGGCCCCTAGACCATCCAGTAGCTCTACCCCCGCAGAGAAACACGTGACGCTGCACCTAAATGCATTTCGGGGAGAACCAGCTATCACGGAGTTTGATTGGCCTTTCACCCCTACCCACAGCTCATCCCCCAGGTTTTCAACCCTGGTGGGTTCGGGCCTCCACGACGTCTTACCGACGCTTCACCCTGGCCATGGGTAGATCACTCCGCTTCGGGTCTAGACCACGCGACTACGACGCCCTATTCAGACTCGCTTTCGCTACGGCTACCCCACACGGGTTAACCTCGCCACGCAGCACTAACTCGCAGGCTCATTCTTCAAAAGGCACGCCATCACCCAAAGGCTCTGACGGCTTGTAGGCACACGGTTTCAGGTACTCTTTCACTCCCCTCCCGGGGTACTTTTCATCTTTCCCTCACGGTACTCGTCCGCTATCGGTCTCCAGGAAGTATTTAGGCTTACCGGGTGGTCCCGGCAGATTCACAGCAAATTCCACGAGCTCGCTGCTACTCGGGAACACCACCAAGACCTACAACAGCAGTTTTCGCGTACGGGACTCTCACCCACTCCGGTCGCCCATCCCAAGACGTTCCACTAACCACTGCGTACATCCGAAGAAATGTCAGTCTCTTCAAGGTGGGTCCCACAACACCGCACGCACAACGCCTGACAGCTTGACATACGCACGGTTTAGCCTCATCCGCTTTCGCTCGCCACTACTCACGGAATCACGGTTGTTTTCTCTTCCTACGGGTACTGAGATGTTTCACTTCCCCGCGTTCCCTCCACACCGGCTATATATTCACCGGCAGGTAACACCACATCACTGGTGCTGGGTTTCCCCATTCGGAAATCCTCGGATCACAGCTCGGTTGACAGCTCCCCGAGGCATATCGCAGCCTCCCACGTCCTTCATCGGCTCCTGAAGCCAAGACATCCACCATGTGCCCTTAACAACTTGACCACAAAGATGCTCGCATCCACTCTACAGTTCTCAAACACCACACCAGAAACACACACGTTCCCAAGGCGCTCAGCCCCTCGGCGTGTTGCCTCAGGACCCAACAGCGTGCCAGCCAACAACCCGCCCTCCAGACACCGGCCACGGTTTCCACGATCGCCAGGCGATCAGTACTCACGCAGGCATTGCCTACCAGAACAAGCCTTAACCAGTAGTTCCACAATTCCTTGAGCAACCCAGGCAGAAACACAGTCGGCTTCTAGACCTGAGCCACTCCCAACCACTGCGAGCTGGGATGTGTTGTGCTCCTTAGAAAGGAGGTGATCCAGCCGCACCTTCCGGTACGGCTACCTTGTTACGACTTCGTCCCAATCGCCAGTCCCACCTTCGACCACTCCCTCCCTCACGGGTTGGGCCATGGGCTTCGGGTGTTACCGACTTTCATGACGTGACGGGCGGTGTGTACAAGGCCCGGGAACGTATTCACCGCAGCGTTGCTGATCTGCGATTACTAGCGACTCCGACTTCACGCAGTCGAGTTGCAGACTGCGATCCGAACTGAGACCGGCTTTAAGGGATTCGCTCCACCTCGCGGTATCGCAGCCCTCTGTACCAGCCATTGTAGCATGTGTGAAGCCCTGGACATAAGGGGCATGATGACTTGACGTCATCCCCACCTTCCTCCGAGTTGACCCCGGCAGTCTCCCACGAGTCCCCGCCATCACGCGCTGGCAACGTAGGATAAGGGTTGCGCTCGTTGCGGGACTTAACCCAACATCTCACGACACGAGCTGACGACAGCCATGCACCACCTGTACACCAACCACAAGGGAAGCCCCATCTCTGGGGATGTCTGGCGCATGTCAAGCCCAGGTAAGGTTCTTCGCGTTGCATCGAATTAATCCACATGCTCCGCCGCTTGTGCGGGCCCCCGTCAATTCCTTTGAGTTTTAGCCTTGCGGCCGTACTCCCCAGGCGGGGCGCTTAATGCGTTAGCTACGGCACGGACAACGTGGAATGTCGCCCACACCTAGCGCCCAACGTTTACAGCGTGGACTACCAGGGTATCTAATCCTGTTCGCTCCCCACGCTTTCGCTCCTCAGCGTCAGTATCGGCCCAGAGACCCGCCTTCGCCACCGGTGTTCCTCCTGATATCTGCGCATTTCACCGCTACACCAGGAATTCCAGTCTCCCCTACCGAACTCAAGTCTGCCCGTATCGACCGCACGCTCCACGTTAAGCGTGGAGATTTCACGGCCGACGCGACAAACCGCCTACGAGCTCTTTACGCCCAATAATTCCGGACAACGCTCGCACCCTACGTATTACCGCGGCTGCTGGCACGTAGTTAGCCGGTGCTTCTTATCCAGGTACCGTCACTTGCGCTTCGTCCCTGGCGAAAGAGGTTTACAACCCGAAGGCCGTCATCCCTCACGCGGCGTCGCTGCATCAGGCTTGCGCCCATTGTGCAATATTCCCCACTGCTGCCTCCCGTAGGAGTCTGGGCCGTGTCTCAGTCCCAGTGTGGCCGGTCACCCTCTCAGGCCGGCTACCCGTCGTCGCCTTGGTAGGCCATTACCCCACCAACAAGCTGATAGGCCGCGGGTTCATCCTGCACCGCCAGAACTTTCAACCCCACCAGATGCCTGATGAAGTGATATCCGGTATTAGACCCCGTTTCCAAGGCTTATCCCAGAGTGCAGGGCAGATTACCCACGTGTTACTCACCCGTTCGCCACTCATCCACCACCGAAGTAGCTTCAGCGTTCGACTTGCATGTGTTAAGCACGCCGCCAGCGTTCGTCCTGAGCCAGGATCAAACTCTCCAACAATGAACAGTCCGATCGATGACTACATCAATCAATCTCAAAGGAAACCCCGACGAGGGGGTTTCATATAAGCTCTACTGGCTTAGTTCACTAGCACACTGTTGAGTTCTCAAGCAACACACCGCAGGTAGATCCGCACTCTCGTGCGCATCGACCATCGGCGTTGTTTCAAGCCTTTTGGTTTTGGGACACCCACTCAATCGCGCGAAGCGAGAGCTTGGTTCGTGTCCCGGTGGCCGCTCGGTTTCCCTGGCGACCTGGAGAACATTACACGGCTGAAAACCCCCGAAAACAGGGGGGTCCCTTAACATCATTTTCCCTGGTCAACCCGGCGTAGAGCCCCGTCGAACCCGCGCGGCCCCGGACACCCCACTCAGCCGCGGCGCCGGGCGGGCCGGAGAACATTGCTCCGACTACATTGCGCCGTATTGCTCCGATGCCTAGCTCTGATTAGCGTCGGCCGCATGCCGACCCTCCACCTGAACGACACCGTCCTCGGCTACGACGACCGGGGAACGGGCGACCGGGCCCTCCTCCTCGTCCACGGCCACCCGTTCGACCGCTCCATGTGGCGCCCCCAGACCGAGCACTTCGCCGACCGGGGCTTCCGCGTCGTCGTCCCCGACCTCCGCGGCTACGGGCAGAGCACCGGTGAACCCGTCGCCGCCCTCGTCGACTACACCGCCGACCTCATCGCACTCGCCGACCACCTCGACCTGGGGACGTTCGTGCTCGGCGGCCTCTCCATGGGCGGCCAGATCGCGATGCAGACGGTCGCCGAGCACCCCGGTCGCGTAGAGGCGCTCCTGCTCGCCGACACCTTCCCCGCCGCCGAGACCCCCGAAGGCCGGCGGGGCAGACGCGCCGCCGCCACCCGCATCGAGACCGAAGGCATGGCCGCCTACGCCGAGGAACTTCTCCCGAAGATGGTCTCCGCCCGCACCCGGACGCGGAATCCCCAGGTCACCGCCCACGTCCGGACGATGATGCGTACCGCGCCGCCCCACGGCGCCGCGGCCGCTCTGCGAGCCCGCGCGCTGCGACCCGACTACCGGCGGGCTCTCGAAGACGTACGGGTCCCCACTCTCGTGCTCACCGGCTCCGAAGACGAGTTCACCACCGTCGCCGACGCCGAGCTGATGCACCGGCTCGTCCCCCGATCGGAGCTGGCCGTGGTCGAAGGCGCGGGTCACCTGCCTAATCTGGAGTGCGTGGCCGAGTTCAACGACGTGTTCGGCCGGTTCCTGCTCTCGCTCCGGCCCCGGCCGGACCACCTCGTGGAAGAACGGTGACCCACCCCATGAAGACCGTTTTCGTGACCGGCGCCAGTGCCGGCTTCGGTGCCGCGATCACGCGCCGGTTCGTCGCGGAGGGCTCGCGGGTCGTCGCCGCGGCCCGCAGCGCCGACCGGCTGGCCGCACTGGCGGCGGAGCTCGGCGAGTCCGTGCTCCCCGTCGTGCTCGACGTGCGCGACCGCGACGCGATCACCTCCGCGGTCGGCGCCTTGCCGGGCGACTGGGGCCAGGTCGACGTGCTCGTGAACAACGCCGGCCTGGCCAAGGGCCTTGAGCCGGCCCACGAGGCCAGGCTCGAGGACTGGGACCAGATGATCGAAACCAACGTCACCGGGCTCGTCCACCTCACCCGCGCCCTGCTGCCCGGCATGGTCGACCGCCGCGCCGGCCACGTGATCAACATCGGCTCCATCGCCGGCACCTACCCCTACCCCGGCGGCAACGTCTACGGCGCGACGAAGGCCTTCGTCCACCAGTTCAGCCTCAACCTGCGCAGCGACCTGCGCGGCACCGGCGTCCGCGTCACCAACATCGAACCC
The DNA here is from genome assembly GCF_016889705.1 of Amycolatopsis sp. FDAARGOS 1241. Classification (NCBI taxonomy): domain Bacteria; kingdom Bacillati; phylum Actinomycetota; class Actinomycetes; order Pseudonocardiales; family Pseudonocardiaceae; genus Amycolatopsis; species Amycolatopsis sp. FDAARGOS 1241. The sequence continues at coordinate 2,004,624 of NZ_CP069526.1, read as the reverse complement.
GGCATGGTCGGTGGCACCGAGTTCTCCAACGTCCGCTTCGGCGACGACGAAAAGGCGGCCGGCGTCTACGCCGGCACCACGCCGCTGACCGCCGACGACATCGCCGAATCCGTGTTCTGGGCGGCTGCCCAGCCGCCGCACGTGAACGTCAACGTCATCGAGATCATGCCCGTCGTGCAGAGCTTCTCCGCGCTGAACATCCACCGCGAAGGCTAGGGCGCGAACCGCTCCAGCCCGAACAGGTCGTAGAGCGCCTGCTGGGCCGGGTCGCGGTCGGTGAGGATGCGGCGGCTGCGCGGGCGGCCGCCGGTGGACGGGTAGCGCAGCACCGCCTCGCCGATGCCGCACAGCTGGTCGAGCAGTTCCCCGACGGACAGGTTCATCCCGGCGCGGTCGGCCTCGCGCCGCATGAGGTGGGTGACGGTCGCGGCGAGCACCGACACCAGCGTGTGCACGGCGATGCGGTGCGGCGTCCACTCCCACCGCGGTGTCGGGCCGACCGCCGTGGGGCCGGTGAGCCAGCGGAACGTGGACTCGAGGTAGGTCCGCGCGCGGTAGGCCGTGACGATCTCCGCGACGGGCCAGTCGCGGTCGGTCACGAGGATCTGCTTGCCGAAGAATTCGTCGACCAGGCGCGCGACGGCGGCTTCGTCGACCCGCCACGTCAGGCGGATCTCGCCGGGTTTCGTGCCGCTCAGCGTCGGGGTGAGCACGCGCTCGACGCGGCGGCCGCGCGTGACGCGGGAGATCTCGGCGTGCACCTGGCTGCGGTCGCCGCGGTGGGTGCCCGCTTCCAGCGCCGCGGCGAGGCCGTCGAGCTCGCGGATCGCGGTGCCCAGTTCGTCGGTGAACGCTCGGCGCTGCGCGGTGTGGAGCGTGGCCGAGTGCGTGAGGATCACCCGCCGCCGCACGCCGTCGACGGTGGCGCGCGTGTCGATCGCCGTCAGGCCCGCGAAGCGTTCGGGGTCGACCCGGCGACGGGCCGAGGCGGGCTGTGTGAGCAGCTCCGGGTGGTCGGCCGGCGGAAGGGAGCCGACGAAACCCCGCCGCGCGCCGAGGTCGAGCTGCCCGGCCTGCCCGGCGTGGAAGACGAGCGTGACGTCCGTGGCCGGGTACCGCTCGCCCAGTTCGCCGGCGAGCGCGCCGAACGTGGGTGCGGCGCCGCCTTCCCGGCGGTACACACGGGACGCGAGCGGGATGGCGCCATCGCGGGTCACCACGAGCCCGAGGCCGGCGAGCGCGTCCTGGCACGTCGACGGGATCGTGCAGTCCGCCGCACTGAAGGGGGCGAGCTGCGGAACGTCGACGGCCAGTGCGGACGTGCCGTCGTCGCCGAGCAGGTCGAGCACAGCTTCGGCGATGGCGGCCTCCACCGCCGCGATGCGTTCCGGTGTCAGGCGCTGCAGGACGCGCCAGTGCGCTGCCGTCGTCATCGCGGCCTTCGCAGGTCTCGGGCGCACGAGGTCCCGCGCGGCGCACCCCGCCCACCAGTCCTCGAACGACGTTCCCCCGCCCGTCGCGCGGTGCAGTACAGCCAGCGCGAGGTGGTACCCGAGCGTCGTCTTCGCCCGCTGCGGGCCGACCACGGCGTCGACGCGCCGGACGAGGTCGAGCCGCTGCAGCGTGCCCCAGACCGCCGCCACGTCGCCGAACGTCCGGTGCCGCGCGCCGCCCGGTTCGGCGCCGCCGGGGACCGCGGCGGCGATGTCTTCGGCCGTGCCGAGGTAGCGCTGGGTCACCACGCGCGGCGCGCCGTCGATGCGCGCGGACTCGGCCAGGTAGTAGTACGTCCGGCCGCCGATCCGCTTCCCGATCACCGATGCCACACTTTAGGTAATACACGCCGAACCGGTGATCGACAACCTCCGCAAGGCGCTGACCAGCAGAGATGATCTCGCTCGCCGACCGGGTGAGCACGTGGCCGACGACGCACTGGCCTGCCGCCGAACACGCGTCCTAGCGTGACGGGAATGGCACCCGAACCCGAGTTGGCCGCCCCCACCCCGTCGGCGATGCGCCGTGCGCTCGCCCGGGCCAGGGACGGGAAGACGCTCGACGTCGCCGAGGCGACCGTGCTGCTGCACGCCCGCGGCGACGACCTGAAGACGCTGTCCGAGCACGCGTCCCGCATCCGCGACGCCGGCCTCGAAGCCGCCGGCCGGGCGGGCGTCATCACCTACAGCCGCAAGGTCTTCATCCCCCTGACCCGCCTGTGCCGCGACCGCTGCGGGTACTGCACGTTCGTGACTGTGCCCGGCCGGCTCGAGTCGCCGTTCCTCTCACCCGACGAGGTGCTGGAGATCGCGCGCAAGGGCGCGGAGATGGGCTGCAAGGAAGCCCTTTTCACGCTCGGCGACCGGCCTGAGTCACGGTGGAAGGCCGCCCGCGAGTGGCTCGACGCGCACGGCTACGACGACACGCTTTCCTACGTCCGCGCGATGGCGATCCGTGTGCTCGAGGAGACGGGCCTGCTGCCGCACCTCAACCCCGGTGTACTGACCTGGCAGGACTTCCAGCGGCTGAAGCCGGTGGCGCCGTCGATGGGCATGATGCTCGAGACCACCGCGCGGCGCCTGTGGAGCGAGAAGGGCGGCCCACACTACGGTTCGCCCGACAAGGACCCCGAAGTCCGGTTGCGCGTGCTCGAAGACGCCGGCCGCAGCTCCGTGCCGTTCACGACCGGCGTGCTGATCGGCATCGGCGAGACCCACGAAGAACGGGCCGAAGCCCTGTTCGCCATCCGCAAGACCGCGCGCGAGTACGGCGGCATCCAGGAAGTCATCGTCCAGAACTTCCGCGCGAAGCCGGACACGAAGATGCGCGCGACGCCCGACGCCGATCTCGAGGAGCTCGCGGCGAACATCGCCGTGGCGCGGCTGGTGCTCGGGCCGAAGATGCGCATCCAGGCGCCGCCGAACCTCATCGGCAACCAGTACGACCTGATGGTCCGCGCCGGCATCGACGACTGGGGCGGCGTTTCACCGCTCACGCCGGACCACGTGAACCCCGAACGGGCGTGGCCGCAGATCGACGAGCTCGCGCGGCGCACCGAGAAGGCCGGGTTCGAGCTGCGCGAGCGGCTGACCATCTACCCCGAGTACGTGAACCTCGGCGAGCCGTGGCTCGACCCGCGCGTGAGCCGGCACGTCGCCGCGCTCGTCGACCCCGCGACGGGACTGGCGCGCGAGGACGCGATGCCCGTCGGCGTCCCGTGGCAGGAACCGGACGGCGGCTGGCAGCAGTCGGGCCGCACGGAGCTGCACACCGAGATCGACACCGAGGGCCGCACCGAAGACCGGCGCAGCGACTTCGACTCCGTGTACGGCGATTGGAAGGAACTGGCGGGCAAGATCAAGCCGGGCCCGCAGAAGTTCGACACCGACATCCTGGAAGCCTTGCGCAGCGCGGAAAAGGACCCGGCGGGCTTGTCGGACGACGCCGCACTCGCGCTGCTGCACGCCGACGGCCTGGAGCTCGACGCGCTGGCGAAGCTGGCCGACGACCTGCGCCGCGACACCGTCGGCGACGACATCACGTTCGTGGTGACGCGCAACATCAACTTCACCAACGTCTGCTACACCGGCTGCCGCTTCTGCGCGTTCGCCCAGAGGCGCACGGACGCCGACGCGTACACGCTGTCGCTGGAGCAGGTGGGCGACCGCGTGGACGAGGCGTGGGCCGCGGGCGCCACCGAGATCTGCATGCAGGGCGGCATCCACCCGGACCTGCCGGGCACCGCGTACTTCGACCTCGCGGCCGAGGTGAAGCGGCGGCAGCCGGGCATCCACCTGCACTCCTACAGCCCGATGGAGGTCGTGAACGGCGCGTCGCGCACGAACCTGTCGCTGCGCGACTGGCTGGTGCGCGCCAAGGAGTCCGGTGTGGACTCCCTGCCGGGCACCGCGGCCGAAATCCTCGACGACGACGTGCGGTGGGTGCTCACCAAGGGCAAGCTGCCGACGTCCGCGTGGATCGAAGTCGTGACCACCGCGCACGAGATCGGCCTGCCGACCACGTCGACGATGATGTACGGCCACGTCGACAACCCCAGCCACTGGGTCGCCCACCTCAAGCTCCTGGCCCGCCTGCAGCGCGCAGGCATGGAACGCAACGGGCGGCGCGGATTCACGGAGTTCGTGCTGCTGCCCTTCATCCACCAGAGCGCACCGATCTACCTGGCGGGGCTCGCGCGTCCGGGCACGACCCTGCGCGAGAACCGCGCGGTCCACGCCCTGGCCCGATTGCTGCTGCACGGCACGATCGACAACATCCAGAGCTCGTGGGTGAAGCTCGGCGAGGAAGGCAGCCGCGCGGTCTTGCAAGGTGGGGTCAACGACATCGGCGGGACGTTGATGGAGGAAACGATCAGCCGCATGGCCGGTGCCGCGAACGGGTCGTACAAGACGATCACTGACATGCGGGCGATGGTCGAGCCACTGGGCCGGCCGTTGAGGCAACGGACGACGGATTACGGGACGCCGTCGGAGGAGCGGATTGCGGCCGCGGTGGCTTCGGATGGGGTGGCGACGGCGGTGAGGAAGCCGTTGTTGCCGCTGTTGACTTCCTGATCGGTGGAAATCGAAATGCCCCGGGGATATCGCCTCGGGGCATTTCGGTGTCCAGGCTCGGCAACGAAACCTCGGATTTGCAAAGCCCCCCGCACCCACGGACCAACCTCCGCCCGGCAGCGGCAGCAGCGGACCTGCACCCAGACCCCGGCCTGCATCTCGCTCCGCCGCCTCCACGCGGTCAGGATAATCGGATCCGGGGTGGAGGCGATCCCGGCGCAAAGTCGCGCGCTAGCGCGACGAGCCGGATGACGATTGCGTGAGCCGCCATCCACAAGACGACGCCCACGGCTCGTTGCGCTGGCGCGCAACATCGCCAGGCGTAGGTCGCGAGAGGCACCCCGATCTTTGAGAGTCACCGCGGTCTGGACCACGTGTTCAAGGCGGGAAAGGAGTACCTTGACACGTGATCCAGACCGCGGAGAAGGCGGGGATCGAGGTGCGGGGCCAGGCCCGGGCGCACTTCGAATCCCGTAGATATCCGGCGGTTGGGTGGCGTGGGGGAAGGTTGTGTGGTCGGCTTGCCTGGACTGGGCTGGCTTGTGATCCCTCACCTAACTGCGATGCGGAAAATGCTTGCGATCCAACGCTTACCGCTTCGTGCCAGAGTCGAGCCATCACCCTCCCCCACCAACCACGGCACCGATCAGCCAAGCACCCGCCGCAACCACGGCACCCGTACCGCCCGGGCCTGGCGGGACAACGCTGCGTCCGGGGCGGAGCCGTCGAAGCCGTGGTAGGCGCCGGGCCAGACGTGGAGTTCGGTTTGGACGCCGGCTTGCAGTAGGCGGGTCGCGTAGGTGAGGACTTCGTCGCGGAAGGTTTCGGCTGTGCCGACGTCCAGGAAGGCCGGGGGGAGGGCCGAGAGGTCGTCGGCGCGGGCGGGGGCGGCGTAGGGCGAGACGCCGGGGGTGCCGCGGGCGGGGCCGAGCAGGGCGGTCCAGCCGATGTCGTTGGCGGTTTGGTCCCACACGCCGAGGCCCTGCATCTGGAACGCCGACGGCGTGTCGTTGCGGTCGTCCAGCATCGGGTACAGCAGCAGCTGGCCGATCAAGGCCGGGCCGCCGCGGTCTCGGGCGAGGAGGGCCGTGGCCGCCGCCAGGCCGCCGCCCGCGCTCGCGCCGCCGATGATCACGCGCGCGGGGTCGAAACCGAAGTCGGCGGCGTGCTCGACCGTCCACTTGAGACCCGTGTAGCAGTCCTCGACCGGTGCGGGGTGCGGGTGCTCCGGCGCGAGGCGGTAGTCGACGGAGACGAACCCGACACCGAGCTCCAAGGCGTACTCCCTGAGCACCAGCAGGTCCCGGCCACGGTGCCCGCCGAGGATCATGCCGCCGCCGTGCAGCCAGTAGAGCACCGGGACGTCCGTGTCGACACCGGCCGGGCGGCCGATGATCAGCGGTACACCGTCGGCGTCCACTTCGGACAGGATGACGGCACCGTCGGCGGTGACCTCGTCGAGCGACAGGTCACGCGAGGCGCGCTCTTCGCGCAGCGCGGGGATCGCGGCGGCCGAGTCCAGCTGCGGCCGTTCTTCCCGCAGCTGGGCGAGCACCACGGCGAGCTCGGGGTCGAACGGCAGTGGCGGGCCCACCTGCGGACGAGTCGCGGTCATCGAAAGTACCTCCCAGGACGTCGTGGCTCTCGCCCGATCATCCTGGCCCGCCGGGCTGCCCCGCCGCCTCCGCCAGGTGGCGGGAATCACCAGCGTGTCAGCCACCCATCGACGGGCCTGACGCCACTTGTCGAAAATTTGCGTAAGTACGTCAAACTCTTGCGATTTCCTGTCGGGAATTCGTATGATCCAGCTCACACAGGTCCCCGCCAGTGCACCCGACCCCGACGAAAGGCGAGTGCTGCTCCGTGTCTCCCCCAGGTGTCTTCAGCGCGCCCGAAAACCGCCCTCCCCAGCGAAAAACGCCCGGAAAACGCCGGATCGCCGCCCTCGCCGCGGCCCTGCTGGCAGCGGGCGGGCTCACCACCCTCACCGTGGTCGCGGCTCCCGCCACGGCCACGACCGGCGCCGCACCCGCGGTGGCCGGACGCGGAGCGACCGTCCCGTTCGCCGAGCAGGAAGCCGAGAACGCCGCCACCACCGGCACGGTGATCGGCCCCGACCGCACGGCGGGCACGCTCGCCGGCGAGGCGTCCGGCCGCAAGGCGGTGACGCTGTCGCGGCAGGGCCAGTACGTCGAGTTCACCCTTTCCGCCGGGGCCAACTCGCTCGACTTCCGCTACAGCCTCCCCGACAACGCCCAGGGCACCGGGATCACCGGCCCGATCTCGGTGTACGTCAACGGAACGCACAACCGCGAGCTCACCCTCACCTCCCGCTACGGCTGGTACTACGGGGGCTACCCGTTCAGCAACGACCCCGGACAGGGCAAGGCGCACCACTTCTACGACGAGGTGCGCACGCTGTTCGGCACCAGTTACCCCGCCGGTACGAAGATCAAGCTTCAGGTCGACGCAGGGGACGTCACCCCGGTGACCGTCGACCTCGCCGACTTCGAACAGGTCGCGCCGCCGGCTGCCCGCCCGGCGAACTCCGTGTCCGTCACCGACTACGGCGCCACCGCAGGCGACACGAGTGACGACGCACCCGCGTTCGACGCCGCCGTCGCCGCCGCGAAGAGCCAGGGAAAACAGGTTTGGCTGCCGGCCGGCTCGTTCACCCTGAACCACCACATCACCGTGGACCAGGTGACGATCCGCGGCGCCGGGCCCTGGTACTCCGAGCTGCGCGGCGCCCGCGCGGGCATCTTCGGCAAGGGTGAACCCGCCAGCTGCAGCACCCCGACGTACCCCGGCAACGCCGCGGTACCCGGCGCCAGCACCGGCGTCGGGCTCTACGACTTCGCGATCATCGGCGAGGTCACCGCCCGCGTGGACTGCGACCAGGCCAACGGCATCGGCGGTGCGCTGGGCGGCGGGTCGGTCGTGCAGAACCTGTGGCTCCAGCACACGAAGGTCGGGCTGTGGCTCGACGGGCCGTTCGACGGGCTCACCGTGCGCGGCAACCGCATCCTCGACCAGACCGCCGACGGGCTCAACCTGCACCAGGGCATCAGCAACACGCTGGTGACGAACAACTTCCTGCGCAACACCGGCGACGACGGCCTCGCGATGTGGGCCGAGCACGACGCCGACCACCACAACACGTTCTCGTTCAACACCGTGTTGCTGCCGATCCTGGCGAACAACATCGCGATCTACGGCGGCCACGACAACACGGTCTCCGACAACGTGGTGGCCGACAACCAGGACCAGGGCGGCGGCATCCACGTCGCCAACCGGTTCAGCGCCGTGCCGATCTCGGGCACCACCACGATCACGCGCAACACCGCGACCCGCACCGGGGTGCTCGACTCCAACTGGCAGTTCGGCGTCGGCGCGCTGTGGTTCGATGGGCGCGACTCGGCCATCACCGGCCGCATCGACGTGGTGGACAACGACCTCGTGGACAACAACTACGAAGGTGTGCAGTTCATCGACGGCGCCACCAGCGACGTCCACTTCGACGGTCTGCGCATCAGCGGCACCGGTACGTTCGCCTGGCAGCTGCAGTCCAAACCGAACGGTACGGTCAAGGACGTCGTCGCGACGAACGTCGGCCGCGCCGGCGTCTACAACTGCCTGGGCCCTGACGCGCTGACCGGACTGGCCGACCAAGGCGGCAACTCCGGCTGGAACACCACGTACTGCGGCTCGTGGCCCACACCCGTGTACAACGGCGACAACGGGGGCACGACCACCCCGACGACCCCACCCACGACCCCGCCGCCGTCCGGCAACCTGGCTCTGCACAAGGGAGTCACCGCCAGCGGCTCACAAGGCGGCTTCCCACCGGCCAACGCCGTGGACGGCAACGCGAGCACCTACTGGGAAAGCACCAACAACGCGTTCCCGCAGACCCTCACCGTCGACCTCGGCAGCAGCACGTCCGTCGGGCGGCTCGTGCTCAGGCTGCCGCCGTCGAACGACTGGGGCGCGCGCACGCAGACCGTCACCGTGCAGGGCAGCACCGACGGGTCGACGTTCACCACCCTCAAGGCCGCCGCCGGCTACCGCTTCGATCCGGCGAGCGGGAACAACGCCACCGTCCCGTTCGCGGCCGCGAACACGCGGTACCTGCGGCTGAACTTCACCGGCAACACCGGCTGGCCCGCCGGGCAATTGTCCGAACTCGAGGCCTACGCGTCCTGACCCTCCCCGGAAATCCCCAAGAAAGGTGAGTGTGCCGAAGATGTCCCCCACCTCAGCACGACCCAGGGCGGCCTTGCTGGCCGCGGCGCTGGTGTCGTCCGGGCTGACCGTGTTCGCGGCCGGCTCGGCCACGCCCGCGGCGGGCGCGACCTGCCCAGCCACAGCTTCCGGCGGCGCCTCGGTGCCGTTCCGGACGGTCGAGGCCGAGTGCAGTGCCACCAACGGCTCGGCAGTCGGCCCGGATCAGACCCAGTCCACTGTGGCCTCCGAAGCATCCGGTCGCCAGGCCGTGCGGCTCGGGCAGGGCCAGTACGTGGAGTTCACGCTGCCGGCCGCGGCCAACTCGATCAACGTCCACTACAACCTGCTCGACGGCAGCTCCGGCCGGATGTCGGTGTACGTCAACGGCACCAAGCTCGGCAGCGGGCTTTCCGTGACTTCGCAGTACACCTACACCGACACGCCGGGCATCCCGGGCGCGAAGACCCACCACTTCTTCGACGACACAAGGCTGCTGCTGGGCCAGAACGCCGCCGCGGGCGCGAAGGTGAAGGTGCAGCTCGACTCCGGTGACGTCGGCCAGGCGACGATCGACCTCGCCGACTTCGAACAGGTCGGTGACGCCGGCGCACAACCCGCGGGATCGCTGTCGGTCACCGGCTACGGCGCCACCGCCAACGACTCCTCCGACGACTCACAAGCCTTCCGCAACGCGTTGCAAGCCGCCCGCCAGCAGGGCAAGGAAGTGTGGGTGCCGGCGGGCCGGTTCGAAATCGGGTCAGCGCTGCAGATCGACCAGACCACCGTGCGCGGCGCCGGCCAGTGGTACACCGTGCTGCACGGCAACAACATCTTCAACAACGGCAGCGCGTCCGGCAACATCAAGCTCTACGACTTCGCCGTGTTCGGCTCGGTGTCCGAGCGCAACGACTCCAGCCCGGACAACGCATTCCACGGCGTGCTGGGCAACGGGTCCGTCGTGTCGGGACTGTGGATCCAGGACACCAAGTGCGGCCTGTGGCTCATGAACGGGGCTTCGTCGAACCTGACGATCGAGAACAACCGCATCCTCGACACGCAGGCCGACGGAGTGAACTTCGACGGCGCCGTCACGAACTCCGCGATCCGCAACAACTACCTGCGCAACAACGGTGACGACGCGCTGGCGCTGTGGTCCAACGGCCAGGCCGACTCCGGCATCACGATCGCGAACAACACCGTGGTGCAGCCGAACCTGGCCAACGGCATCGCGCTCTACGGCGGCTCGAACAACACCGTGAGCGGCAACCTCGTGCAGGACACCAACGCGCTCGGCGGCGGTTACCTCGTGGCCAACCGCTTCAACTCGGTGCCGCTTTCGGGCACGGTCACGGTGTCGGACAACACCGCGCTGCGGGCCGGGGCGCTCGACCCCAACTGGCAGTTCGGCGTCGGTGCACTGTGGTTCGACGCGCGGGACCAGGCCATCTCCGGCGTGAACATCCGCGTCACCGGCTTCACCGCGCTCGACAGCCCGTACGAGGCCATCCAGTTCATCGACGGCAACGGCGCGGGCAAGCAGATCACCGGCATCACGATCGACGGCGTGACGGTGCGCGGCACCGGGACGTTCGTGGCTCAGTCGCAGACGCAGGGCACGGTGTCGATCAGCAACCTCACCGCCTCCGGTGTCGGGGTGGTCGGCACGTACAACTGCCCGTACCCGTCGTCGATTCCGAAGATGACGTTCACCGGCTCGGGCAACAGCGGCTGGACCGGCACGTGGAGCGACTGCTCGAGCTGGCCGGCGCCGAACTCCGGCCCGCCGCAGCCGCCGCAGTCCGGCACCAACATCGCGCGCGGCAAGGCGATCACGGCGAGCGGTTCGCAGGGCGGGTTCCCGCCGGGCAACGCGGTGGACGGCAACGCGAGCACCTACTGGGAGAGCGTGAACAACGCGTTCCCGCAGGCGCTGACCGTCGACCTCGGTGAGGCGTCGGCGATCAACAAGGTCACGCTCAAGCTGCCGCCGTCGAACGACTGGGGCGCGCGCACGCAGACGCTCACCGTGCAGGGCAGCACCGACGGCGGTTCGTGGACGACCCTGGTCGCCTCGCGCGGCTGGAACTTCAGCCCTTCGTCCGGGAACACCGCGTCGGCGAGCTTCGCCGCCACGACACAGCGTTTCGTGCGCGTGACGTTCACCGGGAACACCGGCTGGCCGGCCGGGCAGGCGTCCGAACTGGAGGTGGCCGCGGCCTGACGAACGGGAGGGGGCTCCCCGGTCGGCGGCGGGGAGCCCCTCCTCTCACACAGCGGGCGCTGGTTCGCGTTCGGCAACCTCCGCGGTCCGCCGGGCGCGGCGGCCGAGGTAGAAGATCAGCACGGCGCACACTAGCATCGGCCCCGCCAGCGCGAGGAACACCGCGGACGGCGACCAGGACGCGGTCACGGCCGCGCCGACCACCAGCGGTCCGAGGATGCCGCCGAGCCGCCCGATGCCCAGGGCCCAGCCGACCCCCGTCGAGCGCATGTTCACCGGGTAGACGACGGCGGCCAGCGCGATCAGCGCCTTCTGGCCGCCGCTCACGCCGCAGCCGACGAGGAACATCGCCGCCAGCAGGATCCACAACGGACCGTGGAACACGGGTCCGGTGACGGCGAGGAACACCGCGCCGACCACGAACAGCGTGCCCAGCGAACCGAACGCGCCCAGCCGGTCCATCGCCGGGCCGATGACGAGCGCGATCGCGATGCCGCCCACGGTCGTGAGGCTCGTCGCCGTGACGACCGTGCCGTTCGCGAATCCGAGGCGGGTGAGCATCGTCGGCAGCCAGCTCTGCAACGCGTAGAACTCGCCGAGGTTCACGGCGAACACGATCCACAGCAGCACCGTGCTCAGCACCCCGCCGTTGGCCAGCAGCGCGCGCAGCTTCACGCGCCCGCCGGCTTCCGCCGCCTCCACCGTCACCGGCTGCGTTTCCGCCGGCAGCGCCGCGTCGATGCGACGGCAGAGCTGGTACGCGCGCGCGGGGTCGGCGCCTCGGCCGAGGAGGAACACGAGCGACTCCGGCAGGAACTTCAGCATCAGCGGGATGATCACCAGCGGAGCCAGCGCGCCGACGAGGAACACCGACCGCCAGCCGTGCGAGGGCACGAGCCAGCCCGACACCATTCCGGCCACGACGAAGCCGAGCGAGAAGCCGCAGTAGATCGCCAGGACGAAGCTCGCGCGCACGCGTTTCGGGCTGTACTCGGCGGTGAGCGCGACCGCACTCGGGGCCGCCGCGCCGAGGCCGATGCCCGTGACGAGCCGCAGCACCACGAGCTCCGTGACACCGCCGACCCACACGGACACCAGGCTCGCCACCGCGAACAACGCCGTGCCCGCGATCACGAGCCGCCGGTGCCCGAAGCGGTCGGACAGCGGGGACAGCAGCAGGTACCCGATCATGAGGCCGACCAGCGCCGAGGAGAAGATCGGGCCGAGCACGGCGACCTTGAGTCCCCAGTCCTTCGCGATGTGCGGGGCGAGGTAGTTGATCGCCTGCGTGTCGAAGCCGTCGAAGAACATCACGAGCCCGCACAGCAGCACGGTGCCGTACTGGAACGGGCTGATCTTCTTGCCGTCGACGAACCCGGTGAGGTTCACGCCCGCGCTCACCGCACACCCGCCAGCAGCTCGGCGACCTCACGCGGGTGCGTCAGCGGCACCAGGTGCGGCGCGTCGAGACGCACGACGTGGTCGGCGCCGTCGGCCATCTTCTCTTGGTCGGCCGGGAAAATCGCCTTGTCGCGCTCGCACACCACGTAGATGACCGGGTGCGTGTGCTCAGGTCCCGAACTCGGCCGGGTGTAGGAGACCGCGGCCTGGGCACCCCCTCGCCCGTGCACGGCGGCGAAAACCGGTTCGTCGAGGTCGGCGGCGAGCACCTCGCGGGCGATCGACTCGTCGGCGGTCACATGCAGCGTCCCGTCTTCGCGCGATTCGACCCACTCGACGGGGTGCGGCGAGCGGATGTCGAGGAGCGTCTGCCCGCGCTTCGGGCGGAACGCTGCGAGGAACACGCTGTGGCGCACCCGCGGGTGGTCCGCCAGCTCGGCGACGACCATGCCGCCGTAGGAGTGGCCGGTCAGCACGACCTCGCGGCCGACGCCGTCGACGAGCGCACGCACGTGCGCGACGTCCGCGGCCAGGTCGCCGAGCCTCGCCGGATCCGCTCCCCCGCTGGGCAGCTGGGCCACGACGTGCACGTCGTGGCCCAGCGCCCGCAGGGCATCGGCGACCGGCTGCCAGCTCCACCCGCCGTAAAAGGCGCCGTGGACGAGCACGTAGTCCATCTGATTCTCCTTTGAATCGCGGTGGGGACGGGGTCAGGCGGGAACGCGCGGGTCGGCGGCGGCCACGAACGAGTCGGCCAGGAAGGCTTCGGCCGGCAGGCCGCCGCGGGTGGTGAGCAGGGTGTGCGCGGCGGCGGTCATCGCTTCACTGCCGCACGCGTACGCGTGGTGGGCGGTCAGGTCGGGGTGGTCGGCGAGCGCCGCGTCCTGGACGTAGCCGGTGGCGCCGGTCCAGCCGTCAGCCGGACGCGAAAGCACCGGCGTGAACCGGAACCAGCTGTGGCGAGTGGCCCACCGGCGCGGCAAGTCGGCGAAGTAGAGGTCGTCCTCGGTGCGTGCGCCCCAGTAGAGGTGCACGGGCCGGGTGCGGCGGCGGGCGATCAGGTCGAGCACGATCGACTGGATCGGCGCGAAGCCCGTGCCAGTGGCGAGCAGGAGTACGGGACCGTCGCCGTCGTCGAGGACGAACTCGCCGAACGGCGTCTCGACGTCGAGCGTGTCACCGGGGTGCAGCGAGCCGACGAGCTGCTCCGAGAACCGGCCGCCGGGTTCGGTGCGCACGTGCAGCTGGACCGCGTCGTTGTGGTGCGGCGGGTTGGCCAGGGAGTACGGCCGCGGTTCGTCACCGGGCAGCTGCACCTCCAGGAACTGTCCCGCGCGGAAGGGCGCGCGCCGGCCGATCGCGAACCGCAGGTCCAGCACCGTGACGCGCGGCGCGGGCCGGCGGATGCGGTGCACCACCGTCGTCAGCTTCTTGCGCCGCGGCGGCTCACTCGGTTCGATGCGCCGCGGCCGGATGACGACCGGGCCGCGCGGTTCGGCGCGGCACAGCAGCACGCCCTCGGCCGGTCCGGTCAGCTCACCGCGGCCGCGGACGACGACCGAACCCGCGACCAGCGTGCCGACGCACGACGTGCAGACGCCCTTGCGGCACGAGTACGGGATCGCCCAGCCGGCCTGTTCGGCGGCTTCGAGCACCGTCTGCCCGTCGGCGCACGGGATCTCGATGTCCGTGTCCGCCACGGTGATCGGGGTCGTCATGCGGAGGTCTCCTTCGTTCGTCCGAACAGGCCCAGCGCACGGACCACGGCCGTCGGGTCGGCGAGCCCGCGGCCGGCGATGTCGAACGCCGTGCCGTGGCCGACGCTGCAGAACGGCACGCCCGCGCCCACTGTCAGCGCCGTCGCGGTGCGCCCGGCGAGCAGCTTGACCGGGATGTGGCCCTGGTCGTGGTACTGCGCCACGAACCCGTCGTGGCCGGGCGTGGTGAGCAGCACGTCGGCGCCGGTCGGTCCGGAGGCGTTGACGCCCCGTGCGAGCAGGGCCGCGACGGCGGGGGCGGTGACGCGCTCGTCGTCGCTGCCGAACAAGCCACCTTCGCCCGCGTGCGGATTGATGCCGAAGACGCCGATGCGCGGCGCTTCGACGCCGAACGTCCGCAGGGCATCGTGGAGGGCCTGCCCCGCGGCCGTGACGAGCGCGGGGGTGAGCCGGGCGAGGGCGTCGGCGAGGCGTTCGTGGAGCGTGGCGTGCACGATGTGCAGGCCACCGCCCGAGAGCAGGAGGAACACGTGGTCCTCCGGCACGCCGGTGAGCTGCGCGATCAGCGGCGGGTAGCCGCGGAACGGGATGCCCGCGGCGTGCACGGCCGTCTCCGAGTGCGGGCACGCGACGACACCGCGGTAGCCGCCGTCGAGGGCGAGCGTGACGGCGGTGCTGACGTAGCGGATGGTCGCCGCGCCGGCTTCCGCGCTGAGCACGCCGGGCCGGAACTCGTCCGGGGGCAGGTGCTCGACGTCCACGAGGTCGAGCACCCCGTCCTCGGGCGGCAGGCCGGTCGTGTGGGTCCGCAGCCGGAACCCGTTGGCAGCGGCCGACTCCGCGAGCACGTGGCGGTCGCCGACGAGCACGGGCGGATCCTCGACGCGAGCGGCGGCCGCGACCGCGATCTCGGGGCCGATGCCGTTCGGGTCGCCGATGGCCAGCAGCACGCGGCTCACAGCGGCAGCGCCAGGAGCGTGTCGATCTCCTTGCTGTCGCACACGACGACGCGCTCACGCAGCAGCGCCTGCTCGCCGTCGACGCGGTAGCGATCGACATAACGACCGCTGGCGAACAGGTCGGTCGGGCCACCGCCGGTCACGCGCAGCACGAAGAACGGCGTCTCGCTCTCCACGTCGCCGCCGGATTCGGTGAGGATCGCGGGCTGGCCGAGCATGTGCCGGTACACGTGCGGCTCGTAGATGTTGGCTTCCTTCAGCGCGGACACGCGGTCGTGCAGCATGCCGCGGGTGTCGGCCCAGATCAGGCCGGCGGGCAGGCCGCGGGCGTAGTTGTCGGCCGTGGTGACGCGGTAGTGGCAGTCCTCGGTGAAGTACGTGGGCCAGTCCTCGAGCGGACCGTCGTCGATGCAGCGCGCGTAGCGGGCCTGGGCACGGGCGATGGCGACCTGGTTGTCCATCAGGCACCCACCTCGCGGGTGACGCGGGCGCGCTCGTGCTTGCCGATTTCCTTCAGCGGTGCCTCGTCGTCGGGGACGAAACCCATGGCGTCGCGGTAGGCCTGCCAGAAGCCGCGCACCGAAGCTTCGGTGACCCGGCTCTCGCTCGATTCGGCGGTGTCGCCACCCATCTGCAGGGTCGCGTATTCGCTGGACGCGCCGGCGATGCCGCGCTGTACGAAGCCGCCGATGCCACCGTCCTCCATGGACACGTACCCGGCGGGACCGACCAGGTTGGACTGTTTCATCCGGACCAGCCGCTGCTCGTCGGTGTCGGACTCGAAGCCGAGGTAGGTCCAGTTCAGCAGCGTGTCGTCGGTCGCACGCGGGAGAATTTGCCGCACGGCCACCGAGTTCTGGATCTGCTGCAGCACGAATCCCGGGTAGACGGACAGGATCTGCAGCGTGACGTCGTCGCCGACCTCGCTGAACCCTTCGAGCAGCGACGGGTCCGCGAGCTGGTACTCGGATTCGGAACGGATGTTCTGGTCGGCGTACTCGGTGGTCGCCGCGGCGGTGCGGTCGATCGCCGAGTAGCTCACGTGGTGGCCGCCGGACTCGTCGACGATGATCGCGCCGCGCTGCGAAAGCCGGTTGATGCCGAAGGTCGTGAAGAACAGGTGCAGGATGCTGGCGTGGTAGGAGTCGCGGACGTTCTCCGCGTACAGCTTCCAGTTGTTGGGCAGCCGCTGCGCGAACCGGCCCAGCACCACGGGCTTGCGGCCGCCGAGCACGCGGTCGATGCGGTCGAGGATCTCCTCGCCCAGGTATTCCTCGATGTCGGGCAGGTCGTTGGACAGCGTGCCGAACACCAGGCCGTGGACCACGGCGATGCGCAGCTTGCGCGGGCCGTGGTCGGACAGGCAGAAGTCCGGCGGCATCCCGCCCTTGCCCTTGACGCCCTCGGCGAACGCGACGGCGGTCAGATCGCCCTGCAGATTGTAGGTCCAGGCGTGGTAGACGCACGTGAAATCGCGCGCCTTGCCGTGGTCGGCCATCGCGATGAGCGCGCCGCGGTGGGCACACCGGTTCTCGAAGGCGTACACCTCGCCGTCGACGTCGCGGGTCACCAGCACGGGCTGCTCGCCGATGAACGTCGCGCAGAAGTCACCGGGCTCGGCCAGCTCGGCCTCGAGGCACAGGTAGCTCCAGTACGGGCCGTGGAAGATCCGGTCCTGCTCGGCGCGGTAGACGTCCTCGTCCTGAAACGCCCAGTACGGCACCCGGGTCAGCGACCGCGGCCAGCTGCGATCCGGCGCGCTGCCCGCGGTCGTCCCCGTGAGGCGATCCATCGTCGGTCCCTCCTCGCGGGCGCCGCTCGACAAACCGTGGCGCCCTCTGCTATTGTTCGAATATCGAACGTAGTTTCACTTGCCGAACACATTGAAGGCAGTGCGGCGCCCGCCGTCAAGACCTGCTCCCGGGGAGGACCGTGCCCGCAGCCGAGGGAATGGCCGGACTGGCCAAGGGATTGTCGATCCTGGAACTGTTCGGGGAGGCCACGCCGAAGCTCACGATCAGCGACGCGGCGCACCTCACCGGGTTGAACCGCGCCGTCGCCCGGCGCTGCCTGCTGACGCTCGTGGACCTCGGTTACCTGACCCACGACGGCAAGCACTTCCTGCCCACGCCCCGCCTGCTGCGCCTGGGCGACGCGTACGTGGAGTCGACCGCACTGCCGCAGCTGGCGAAGCCCCACCTCGCGGCGGTGCGCGAGCAGGTGCAGGAGTCGGCGTCGCTGGCCGTGCTGCAGAACGACGAGTCGCTGTTCATCGCACGCAGCGAGGTGAAGCGGATCGTGAACACCGGCGTCCGCCTCGGGGCGAGCGTGCCGGCGTACGCATCGGCGACGGGGCACGTGCTGCTGTCGGCACTGTCCCCCGAGGACTTGACGGACTACCTCGCGCGCTGCGCGCCCCGATCCAGGACACCGAAAACACCTGTTTCGGCCGAGGAGATCCGGCGCCGGGTCGACCAGGCCCGGCAGGAACACGCGGCGTTCACGGACGAGGAGCTGGAGTTCGGGCTGCGCTCGCTGGCGGTCCCGGTGGCCGACTCGCGCGGCCGCGTCGTCGCCGCGATGTCGGTGAGCGCGACGGCCGGGCGGATCTCGATGACGCAGTTGCGCGAGGAGTTCCTGCCGATCCTGCGTGAGCAAGCGGAGCAGCTGGGTCGCAAACTCTGACGAGTGCGGAGGGTGGCAATCAACTCGCACCACGGAGTCGTGATTTTGCAAGGCTTTGCAGTAGAGTTTCAGCCATGACGCGTCGACTTGCCGAAGTGGCCCGCCAGGTGGGAGTCAGCGAAGCCACGGTCAGCCGGGTGCTCAACGGCCGGCCGGGGGTTTCCGCGAGCACCCGGGCCGCCGTTCTCACCGCGCTGGACGTGATGGGGTACGAGCGCCCCACGCAGCTGCGCGGCGAACGCGCCCGCCTGGTCGGGCTGGTGCTGCCCGAACTGCAGAACCCGATCTTCCCCGCGCTCGCCGAGATCATGGGCAACGCGCTGGCCCAGCAGGGGTTCACGCCCGTGCTGTGCACGCGCACCGCCGGCGGGGTGTCCGAAGCCGAGTACGTGGAATTGCTCCTTCAGCAGCAGGTGTCCGGGGTGGTGTTCGCCGGCGGGCTGTTCGCCCAGGCCGCCGCGGTGCACACCCACTACCACCACCTCGTGGAGCGCAAGCTGCCGACGGTGCTGATCAACGCCGCCGTCGACCACCTCGGGCTGCCGCAGGTGTCCTGCGACGACGCGGTGGCCGTCGAGCAGGCCGTGGGCCACCTGAGCTCGCTCGGCCACGAGAAGATCGGCCTGGTCCTGGGCCCGGCCGACCACGTGCCGTCTCAGCGCAAGCTCGCTGCCTTCCGTTCGTACGCCGCCAAACTCGGCCTGCCCGTGCTCGACGAACTGGTGGAGCACGGCATGTTCTCCATCGAGGGCGGGCACGCCGCGGCCGCACGCCTCTACCCGCGCGGGGCCACCGCCGTGCTGTGCGCCAGCGACCTGCTGGCCCTCGGCGCGATCCGCGCCGCGCGACGCGCCGGACTGTCGGTGCCCGACGACGTGTCGGTGGTCGGCTACGACGACTCCGCCCTCATGAACTGCACCGATCCGCCGCTCACGACCACCCGCCAGCCGATCGAGGCGATGGGCCGCGCCGTGGTCGAACTGCTGGTGAAGCGGATCAACGGCGGCGAAGTCGCGCCGGAGGAGCTGCTGTTCGCGCCCGAACTCGTGGTGAGGGGGTCGACCGCGCGGCACCGCGGGTGATCACTGCCTGTTCGTAACTTGCGCATTCTCGTTGGGTTCTTGCGGCGTTCTGGTCTCGCACTTTAGAGTGACCGCCATCACGACACAGCCGTCGCGACCGCGAGAAGAGGCTTGAGATGAGCAGTCCCTGGTCCCGATCAGCGAGGTCCAGCCGCACTCCCCGTACCGTGCTCGCCCTGCTCACCGCGGGTGGCCTGGCCCTGAGCCTCGCCGCGTGTGGCGACGGCTCGGACAGCGCCGACGCCGGGGGCAAGGTCCAGATCACCGTCACCGGGCAGCCGCCGACCACGCAGCCGTTCGAGCGCAAGGTGTTCGACGACGACGTCAAGGAGTTCGAGGCGGCGCACCCGGACATCGACATCGTGCCCCACGAGGGGTTCATGGACCCCAAGACGTTCTCGGCGAAGCTCGCCGGCGGCCAGCTCGAAGACGTCTACTACGTCTACTTCACGGACCCCGCGCAGATCATCGCCCGGCACCAGGCCGCGGACATCACGGAAGCGGCGAAGAGCATGCCGCACATCAACGACATCCAGCCACAACTCCTGAACAACTTCCGCGACGCCAAGGGCAAGCTCTACGGGCTGCCGACGAACAACTACACGATGGGGCTCGTCTACAACCGCAAGCTCTTCCAGCAGGCCGGGCTCGACCCCGACAAGCCGCCGGCCACGTGGGCCGAGGTCCGCGCCGACGCGAAGAAGATCTCCGCGCTGGGCAACGGGATCGTCGGCTACGCGGACTACAGCAAGAACAACCAGGGCGGCTGGCACCTGACGGGCTGGCTGTACTCGATGGGCGGTGACGTCGCCCGCCAGGACGGCGGCAAGTGGGTCGCGGACTTCAACAACGACAAGGGCCGCGCCGCCCTGAACTACCTGCACGCGATGCGGTGGGACGACAACTCCATGGGCAGCAAGCAGCTGCTGCAGGACGTCGACGTCCAGCGCATGATGGGTGCGGGCCAGCTCGGCATGTACATGGCCGCGCCGGACAACGTGCCCGTGCTGGTCAAGCAGTTCAACGGCCACTACGAGGACTACGGCATCGCCGGCATGCCCGGGACGCAGGGCACCTTGCTCGGCGGCGAAGGTTACATGATCAACCCGAAGGCTTCGCCCGCGAAGGTCAAGGCCGGCCTCGAGTGGATCCAGTGGAAATACCTCAACCCGGACCGCTTCGAAAAGCACGTGAAGCAGTACGCCGACGGTAAGCAGCCGGTAGGGCTGCCGACCGAGCCGACGCCGGACGTCTGGACCGGCGCCGTGCGCGAGGAGCAGCTGGCCGTGAAGCAGAAGTACGCGAACGTGCCCGCGGAGAACTACCAGTCCTACGTGGACACCGCGAGCCGGATCAAGGGCAGCATCGAGCCGCCGAACGCGCAGCAGATCTACGCCGCGCTCGACAGCGTGATGCAGGCGGTGCTCACCGACCGCAACGCCAACGCCGACCAGCTGCTCTCGTCGGCCGAGTCGAAGGTCAACAGTGTCCTCGCCCAGGTCAGGTAACGTGCTCGACTGGCCCGCGGTCACCCCGCGGGCCGGTCGGCCGATCGCCTCGCCCGCCGACCGGCGCCGCGCGCGGCTCAAGCGGCGGCTGCGCGAGAACCTCACCGCGTACGGCATATTGTGCGCCGCGCTCGTGGTGTTCGCGCTGTTCTCCTGGTATCCGATCGTGCGCGGGGTGCTGCTGAGCTTCCAGCAGGTCGACTTCGTGAATCCGCCGACGTGGGTCGGATTCGACAACTTCGTGCGGCTCTTCGAAGACCCCCTGTTCGGAGTCGCGTGGCGCAACACGGTGCTGTTCACCGGATTCGCGCTCGTCTTCGGCTTCGCCGTACCATTTTCGACTGCGGTGCTGCTCAACGAGCTGCGCCACGCCCGGGCGTACTTCCGCCTCGCGGTGTACCTGCCGGTGATGCTGCCGCCGGTGGTCACGGCGCTGATGTGGAAGTGGTTCTACGACCCGGGTCCCGGCCTGTTCAACTCGGCCTTGACCGCCGCCGGCCTGCCCGGGCCGCAGTGGCTCGACTCGTCGACGACGGCGATGCTGTCGCTGGTGTTCGTGTCCACGTGGGCCAACATGGGCAGCACCACGCTGATCTACCTGGCGGCGCTGCAGACCATCCCGGGCGAGCTCTACGAAGCCGCGGAGCTCGACGGCGCGGGCATGTGGCGGCGGCTGCGGCACGTCACGTTCCCCCAGACGCGGTTCGTGCTGCTGGTGCTCCTGCTGCTGCAGATCGTCGCGACGATGCAGGTGTTCACCGAGCCGTACGTGATGACGGGCGGCGGTCCGGACGATTCGACGGTGACCGTGCTGCTCCTGCTCTACCGCTACGCCTTCGTGTACAACGACTTCGGCTCGGCCAGTGCCATGAGCCTGCTGCTGTTCGTCGCGCTGGGTGTCTTCTCGGCGATGTACGTGCGGCTGACCCGGCGCGTCGAGGACTAGGAGGAGCGGATGACGATCAGCTTGCCACGCAAGGAAAAACGTGCGGCTCAGCCCGCCGGGCGCACGCTCGTCTCGCCGTCGCAGCTGCGCACCCCCGGCGGGAAGACCGTGTACGTGGTGGTGTTCGCGGGCACGTTCGTTTTGTTCACGCTGGCGTTCCTGTTCCCGCTGTACTGGGCCGTGACCGGCGCCATGAAGTCGCCGGCCGAGCTCGCGCAGACGCCCGCGACGATCGTGCCGCGCGAGTGGCACCCGGAATCGTTCACCGAAGCCTGGGACCAGATGGACCTTGGGAAGTACTTCCTGAACACCGTCGTCGTGGCGGGCGGTGCGTGGCTGGTGCAGCTCGCCGTCGACGTGCCGGCGGCGTTCGCGCTGTCGAAGCTGCGGCCCAAGTTCGGCAATGTGGTGCTCGGGCTGATGCTCGTCACGCTCATGCTGCCGGCAGCGGCGCTGCTGGTGCCGACGTATGTGACCGTGACGGACCTGCCGCTGCTGCACCTGAACCTGATCAACTCACCGACCGCGATCTGGCTGCCCGCCGCCGCGAACGCGTTCAACATCTACCTGCTCAAACGGTTCTTCGACCAGATCCCCGACGAGCTCATCGAAGCCGCGCGCCTCGACGGCGCCGGTCCGGTGCGCACGCTGTGGAAGATCATCCTGCCGATCTCGCGGCCGATCCTCGCCGTGGTCTCGATCCTCACCGTCGTGGCCGCGTGGAAGGACTTCATCTGGCCGCTGCTGGTGTTCCCGGACACGGGCAAGCAGACGCTGAGCGTGATGCTGCAGCGCGTCGCCATCGACATGCCGCTCAACCTGCTCGTGGCGGGCATGGTGCTGGCGAGCGTGCCGATGATCGTGCTGTTCCTCGTGTTCCAGCGGCAGATCCTCGCCGGGCTCACCGCCGGTTCGATCAAGGGCTGAGCACGCGCGTGTCCACTGAGTTCTTCAAGCCACATGGGAGGGTTACAGAGTGACCGCTTCGGGGCAACTGTCCACCACCGACGGCTCGACCTGGTGGCGCAGCGCGGCGATCTACCAGGTGTACATCCGCAGCTTCGCGGACGGCAACGGCGACGGAGTCGGCGACCTCGCCGGCGTTCGGTCCCGCCTGGACCACCTGGCCGACCTGGGCATCGACGCCATCTGGTTCACCCCGTGGTACCCGTCGCCGATGGACGACGGCGGCTACGACGTCGCCGACTTCCGCGACATCGAACCGCTCTTCGGCACGCTCGCCGAAGCAGAAGGACTCATCGCCCAGGCGCACGAACGCGGCATCCGCGTGATCATCGACATCGTGCCCAACCACTGCTCCGACGAGCACCCGTGGTTCCGGGCCGCGCTCGAAGCCGGCCCGGGATCGGTTGAGCGGCAACGGTTCTGGTTCCGGCCCGGACGCGGCCCCGACGGCGCCGAGCCGCCGAACAACTGGAAGTCCCGCTTCGGCGGCTCCGCCTGGACGCGTGTCCCCGACGGCGAGTGGTACCTGCACCTCTACAGCTCCCGGCAGCCGGACTTCAACTGGGACAACGCCGACATCCGCGCCGAGTTCGAGGACGTGCTGCGGTTCTGGTTCGACCGCGGCGTCGACGGCTTCCGCATCGACGTCGCCGACGGCCTCGTGAAGGACCCGGCGCTGCCCGACGTCGCCGACGGGGACGAGACGCCGTTCTCCGACCAGGAGGGCCTCCACGAGATCTACCGGTCGTGGCGCAAGATCGCCGACTCCTACACGGGCGAACGCGTGCTCGTCGGCGAGATGTGGCTGCCGGACATGTCACGGGCCGCGCGCTACCTGCGCCGCGACGAGCTGCATTCGGCGTTCAACTTCGACTTCCTGGTGTGCCCGTGGGACGTTTCGCGCTTGCGCGACGTCGTCACCCGCACGCTGCGGGCCCACGACGACGTCGGTGCGCCGGCCGCGTGGGTGCTGTCGAACCACGACGTCACCCGGCACGTGACGCGCTACGGCCGCGCCGGCGACACGGGGTTCTCCTTCGCCGACCGGCTGCACGGCACGCCGGTCTCACTGGAGCTCGGCACCCGCCGAGCCCGTGCGGCAGCGTTGCTGACCCTTTCGTTGCCGGGCGGGGTCTACGTGTACCAGGGCGAAGAGCTCGGGTTGTGGGAGGTGGAGGACATCCCTTCCGCACTGCGCCAGGACCCGGTGTGGGCACGCACGGCCGGGGCCGACCCCGGGCGGGACGGGTGCCGGGTGCCGCTGCCGTGGTCGGGTTCCGCGCCGCCGTTCGGCTTCGGGACGGGCACACCGTGGCTGCCGCAGCCCGATTCGTGGGCCGCTTTCACGGCTTCGGCGGAGGCGGCGGACCCGGCGTCGATGCTGTCGCTGTACCGGCGGGGGCTGCAGCTGCGGCCTTCACTGGGCTCGGCCTCGCTGGCGTGGCTCGACGCCGGCCCGGAGGTGCTGGCGTTCACCCGCGAGCCGGGGTTCGTGTTCGCCCTGAATTTCTCGGCGGAGGCGGTTTCGCTGCCGCCGCATTCCGAGGTGCTGCTCGCGAGCGGGCCCCTCGAGGATGGCCTGCTGCCCACGGACACGGCGGTGTGGCTGCGACGTTAGGGAGTCGCCCGGCTCTGTCCTGGCGGCTGGGTCCGCCAGGGCAGGGCTCCTTTCCACCAAGGGTTCGGTTCACATGAGGTCGGTGTGTCTGTGTCGTGGGCGGCGGCGGGTCACGCAAGATCGTCAGGGTGCGTGAGGAGATCGCGACCGGCGGGGTGTGGGCTCGGCTTGAGCCGCTGATTCCGGTTCCTGATCGGCGTTTCCGTTATCCAGACCGCAAGCACGCGGATGATCGTGCCGCCCGGGAAGGAGTCCTGCACGTCGTGCGTACCGGGATCGGCTGGAACCGATTACCCAAAGCCCTGTTCGGTGCTTCCGGCGCTACGTGCTGGCGCTGGTTGACCGAGTGGCGCGAGGCCGGGGTGTGGCAGCAACTGCATGAACAGCTGCTCGTCGAGGTTCGCGCCGCCGGCCTGCTCGACCTGTCGGCAGCTGCGGTGGATGCCACGCCGCTGAGCGTTCAAGGGGGGAACACGGGGCCAAGTCCGGTCGATCGCCGCAAGCTCGGCTGCACGCATCATCTGATCACCGACGCGCACGGCACTCCGCTCACGGTCACGATCGCCGGCAGACACCACAACGACGTCACACAGTTGATCCCGCTGATCGAGGCCATCCCACCGATGCGCGGCACAGTCGGCAAACCACGGCGACGACCGCTGCGACTCCACGTTGATCGCGGCTACGACCACGACAAATACCGACACCTGGTCCGCGACCACGGCATCATCCCGATGACCGCCCGCCGCGGCGCCGAGCACGGCTCCGGCCTGCGCACCATCAGCTGGCCAGTCGTACGCACCGCCGCGTGGCTCAAAGGCTTCCGCCGACGACGCATCCGCACCGAACTCCGGGCCGATGTCCACCAAGCCATCATCAGCCTGGCCTGCTCGGTCATCTGCCTGCGCATACTCATCCTGAATTGATCTCCAAGGGCCTTTCGCGTGGTGCTGCCTGTTATCGTCGCGGTCAGGGGCCACCGAGGGGAGCGATCGATGCGCAACACCGAGCTCGCGAAGCTGGACGGACTCGTCGGCGAATGGACGACGACGCTGTCGGACGCCTGGTTCCTCGAACCGGCCGGCGTCGAGGTGCCCGGCAGCACCACCGTCGAGCGGCTCGGCGAGTCGCTGCTGGTGATGCGGACGGAGCTGCACGACGGCACCGAGCGCTCCACCGTCAACTTCGTGATCGGCCGCAGCGACGCGAACGACGCGTACGTCGTGCTGTACGAGGACCAGCGTGGCGTGTGCCGCACGTTCGGGATGACCTTCGACGGCCGGCGCTGGCTCATGCTGCGCGAAGACCCGGACTTCCACCAGCGGTTCGTCGCCGACGTCGAGGCGAACCGGATCCGGGGACGGTGGGAGATGTCGCAAGACCAGGGGAAGTCCTGGCGCAAGGATTTCGACCTGACCTTCGTGCGCGCTTAAGCCCTGGTCCGTCTTAGAACTCGTGGTGGTGGCCCCCGGCCCGCAGCGTGACAGGAGACTGTGATGGGTTCGTTCGAGGTGCCGCTCGACGACGAACGCACCCAGCTCGATGCCTTCGTCGAAGAGTACCGCGGCGCGCTCGAGGCGACGCTCGACGGTCTCACCGAGGACCAGGTGCGCCACCGGCTCGTCTCGTCGGCGACGACGTTGCTCGGGCTGCTCAAGCACGTCACGTGGATGCAGCGGGTGTGGTTCGAGGAGTGCGTCGGCGGCACGTCCCGCCGGGAGCTCGGCCTGGTGCAGAGCCCGGACGAATCGTTCCGGCTCGCCGCCGGCGACACCATCGCCTCGGTCACAGCGGCTCA
This sequence comes from Amycolatopsis sp. FDAARGOS 1241, assembly GCF_016889705.1. Taxonomy (NCBI): domain Bacteria; kingdom Bacillati; phylum Actinomycetota; class Actinomycetes; order Pseudonocardiales; family Pseudonocardiaceae; genus Amycolatopsis; species Amycolatopsis sp. FDAARGOS 1241. The sequence continues at coordinate 1,978,927 of NZ_CP069526.1, read as the reverse complement.
CCGGAAAGCCTGCGCCACGGCCCGAGCGGCGGTCGCAGGCCTGTCACTGGATGCCGTCGTGACCGGCCACCGGACCGGGCCGCGCACGCTGCGCTGGGTGTACTTGCAAGTTCTGCGGGAACTGGCCCACCATTGCGGGCACGCCGACATCCTGCGCGAACAAGTACTCGCCGGCTGAGTTCGGAGACGCTCCTCAAGCCGTCAGCTTGAGGATGTCCACCCCGCGCGTGTTGTCGGCGACGTACGCATACCCGTCGTGCCAATACGGGGCCCACGAAGCCGCGTCAGCGGGGCGGTAGTACGCGATCTGGCGCGGGTTGGTCGGGTCGCTGACGTCGAGGAACCGCGTGCCCTGCGAGTAGAACGACTGGACCAGCACGTCGCCGCGGACGTCGAAGTAGTGGGCCGAGCAGTCGTCCGAGGCGGGGTCGCTGCCTTCCTGGCCGGCCACGCTCCAGGTGCCGACGCTCTGCAGCCGGAACGGGTCCGACACGGTCGAGCGCCAGCCTTCCCCCTGGTACGAACCCTGCAGCGACGAGATGGTGAGCACGCCGTCGCCCGCGCAGCCGTCGAGGAAGCTCTCCTCGGTGGCGTAGACGATGTCGTGGCCACGCCAGGCGCCGGCGTCACGCGGGCCGGCCGGGTGGAAGCTGTTGTGCAGGAACTTCGAGGGCGCCGCGGTCTCGTCCACACCGCCGCCTGCGTACGGGATCGGCTCGAGCGCCGTCGCGCGGTGGACACCACCCGCCACGGGGTCACGGTGCAGACCACTGGTCCAGTAGCCGCGGATACCGCCGCGGCCGGACACCCAGGCGACGCCGGCGGAATCCACCTGGACGTCGTGCACGTAGTCGGTCTTGCCGTCGTTGCGCGCCAGCTCGAGGGGGTCCGGATGCACCTTCGGGTGCCGCGGATCACGCACGTCGGTGACCCAGATCGGCCGGCCACCCCAGTCGGCGGGCTGGTCGTCGGCCTTCGCGGGACCGCCGGTCCACAGGTACCGGCAACCGTCGACGCAGCTGGTGGTGTGGCCCGCCGGCACGCGCACGTAGCTCAGGATCGCCGGCTTCTCCGGGCGGGACACGTCGACGACGTAGATGCCCGACTCGCCGGTGTGCGTGTTGCCCGCGAACGCCCGCGGGTCGCGCGAGAGGAAGACCAGCTTGCGCTGCGCGTCGACCTCGGTGTCCTCGGTTTCCCACAGACCGGGCAGGCTGAGCTCGCCGATCGCCTTGGGCGCGGCGGGGTTCTTCGTGAGGTCGTAGACCTTCAGACCGAACTCCCCGGACACGACCATCACGTCGCGGTGGCCGTATTGCAGGAAGTTGGCCGAGATGGCGCCCGCCGCGTCGGGCAGGTTGCCGACGGCGTGCACGCCCTTGATCGCGCCCGGGTCGCCGGCGGTGTGTTTCGCCTGTGCGGCGGGCTTGTCGTCTTCGCCACACGCGGCGGCCGGCAGCCCGGTCGCGACGAGTGTCGCGGCAACAGTGGTGACGGCCAGGCATGATCGAACCCACCAACGGCCCACACGAACCTCCCAGAACGCCCAGCGTGACCGTCCGACCATAGGACGGTGACCAACCGGACACAAGCGTCTTTAGTAGCTATCCAACTGGTAATAAGACACCCATGCGCTCGCGTCTGGCTGCCCTGTTCGCCACCCTGGCCCTGCTCGCCGGGTGCTCGTCCGAAGACCCGCCACCGCCGGGCGTGGTGACGGTCGGGCTGCAGGAGCCGGGCACGCTGCTACCCGCGGACGTCGACGACCAGGCCGGCCGGCTCGTCACGGGCGCGCTGTGGGAACCGCTCGCCGACTACGACCCGGCGAGCGGGAAGCTGACGCCGCGCGCCGCGTCGTCGATCACCAGCGGTGACCGCGTGACGTGGACCGTGCGTCTGCGGCCGGGCCTGAAGTTCCACGACGGCACCGCCGTCACCGCCGCGTCCTATGTGGATACTTGGCAGGCGATCGCCGGCGAGAACTGGGCGGCGACGCCCGTGCTGACGAAGTCGTTGCGCGCCAGAGCGATCACGGCGGTGGACGCGGCGACGATCAAGATCGTCCTCGACCGGCCCAGCAGCCAGGTCCCGGCGTGGCTCTCGGCCCCGGGCCTCGTGCCCATGCCCGCGTCGGTGCTCGCTTCGCGAGACTGGAACGCCTTCGCCCGCCACCCCCTCGGCGACGGCCCGTTCCGCCTCGCCGACAGCTGGCAGCCCGGCACCGGCGGCAAGCTCCTGCGCGTCACCCCCGCCGACGGCAAAGCGCAGGAGATCGACCTGCGCGTGGGCGACCCGGCCGAGCAGTACGACGCCGTGCGCGACGGCTCGCTCGACCTCGTCACCTCCGTCTCGGGCGACCGCCACGAGGCGATGCACACCGACTTCGCCGACCGGCACACGACGTGGCCGCTGCCGGAGGCCGGGTACCTCGTTTTCCCGAGCGCTGATCCGCGCTTCGCCGACGCGACCGTCCGGCACGCCTTCGCCCTCGCCGTCGATCGCGGCGCGCTCGAAGTGGGGCCGCTCGCGCACCAGGTCGACCCCGCCCGCGCACTCCTCCCGCCCGCCGACGCCCCCGGGGAGCGCACCGGCACCTGCCGTCCTTGCACCTTCGACGCGGCGGCGGCGAAATCCCTCCTCGGCCAGTCCGGCTTCACCGGTCCGACCACGATCTACTACGACCCCGGCGCCGGGGTCTGGACGCGCCCGCTGGCCGACGGGGCGAGCAGCGCCCTGGGTGTCCCGGTCACCGCCGCCCCCCGGCCGGTGGACGGACCCGCCGGTCCGTCCACCGTGGACTTGAAGCTGGCGACGGCGAGCCCGGCCGACCTGCTGACCGCGCTCGCTTCGGCGGCCGGTTACACCGACGACGGCTTCCGCCAGGACCTGAGCGCCGCGGAGTCCGCCGCCACGCCGGCCGAAGCCGGGCAGCTCTATCGCGTGGCCGAGAACCAGCTGCTGCGCGACCTGCCGGTGGCTCCACTGTGGACGGGCCACGGGCACGCCGTCTGGTCCCCCCGCCTGCACGACGTCACGGCGGCGCCGTTCTCCGGGATCAACCTGGCCGGGATCTCCGCTTGAGTCATCGGACGCCGGCGTTCAGGGGATGATCTCGTCTCGCCGGAACTCGTCGAACAGCCGGTAGAACATCCGCTCGGTGTCCACATAGGGGTGGAACCCCGCGCGCCGGGACTTGGACGTGTCGGCGAACACGTCGTAGTCCCGCGAAAACACGAAGTCACCGAAGGGCCACGCGGAAACCTGGTCGTAGCCCGGTTTCAGGCCGTGCTCGGCGGCCATCGCGGACCACAGCGGTCCCTTGTCCGCCATCACGGTGGTGAGCGACATCGGCAACGGCGGCGCGGTGACTTCCGGCCCCGCCCAGCCGTGCGTACCGAACAGACGGCCACCGCCCCGATCCTCGCCGCCGCCGGTCTCGGCCCGGCGCTCGTGCCGGCCAACGTGCTGCCCCCGAACTTCGACGGCCGGGTGCTGCGCCCGGCAAAGCCGGTGCGGCGGGTGCTGGCCGCCTACAGCCGGCCGGGGCCGGATCCGCTGACCACCGCGTTCGTGGAAGTGCTTGCGCAGCATGCGAAAGTCTGAAACTCCAGGGCAGGAGTCCCGGTGACCTTCGCCGAGACGAGGTCATCCCCGGCCGATGAACGGCATGGTGGTGGCGGTGATCGTCAGGAACTGCACGTTGGTGTCCAGCGGCAGGGAAGCCATGTAGAGCACCGCGTCGGCCACGTGCTGGACGTCGAAGGTGGGCTCGGCGGCGACGCGTCCGTCGGCCTGGGGGATGCCGGCGGACATGCGCTCGGTCATCTCCGTGGCGGCGTTGCCGATGTCGATCTGTCCACACGCGACGTTCCAGGCGCGGCCGTCCAGGGAGATCGACTTGGTGAGTCCGGTGACGGCGTGTTTGGTGGCGGTGTAGGCGACGCTCGCGGGGCGCGGGGCGTGCGCGGAGATCGAGCCGTTGTTGATGATCCGCCCGCCCCTCGGTTCCTGGTCCTTCATCAGCTGCACGGCCTGCTGCGCGCACAGGAACATGCCGGTCAGATTGGTGTCGACCACCCGCCGCCAGCGCTCCACCGACAGGTCCGCCACGGTCCCGCCCGCGGACACCCCCGCGTTGTTCACCAGCAGGTCGAGCCGGCCCCACTGGTCGCGGACGGCGGCGAAGAGCCCCGCGACGGATTCGGGCGAGGCGACATCGGTCGGGACCACGAGCGCGTCGGGCGCCGCGCCGGCCGTGTCCTCGAGCGCGTCCTCGCGCCGCCCGGCCAGTGCGACGCGGTAGCCGGCGTCGAGCAGCGCCCGCGTGATCCGCCGGCCGATGCCGGACCCCGCCCCGGTGACCACCGCGGTCTTCGCACCCATCCCCACGTCCTCCTCGTCCGTCACCGCAACCTGCCACACCATCCGGCCCACCACAATCCACGTCGTGGACGCCGCGCGCGCCCGGGGGCAGACTTGGCGAATGGGACCACGAGACACTCTGCTCGCCGGGCTGGCGCGGCAGCTCGGCCACCCCAGCGGGATCGCCGGCCGCGCCGTCGGCCGGATCCTCAACCGGCGCAACCGCGGCACCGTGACAGCGGCCGTCGCGGCGCTCGAACTGCAACCCGGGGAGACCGCGCTCGCCATCGGCTTCGGCGGCGGCCTTGTCCTCGACCTGCTGCTGCGCGCCGCGGCGGGCGGCACGGTGCACGGCGTCGACGTCTCCGACACCGTGATCGCGAAGGCCCGCGCGGCGTTCCCCCAGAACATCGCGGCCGGGCGGCTCCGGCTGCACCGCGGCAGCATCTCCGCGCTGCCGCTGGAAGACGCGTCGATGGCCGCCGCCATCACGATCAACACGGTGTACTTCGTGGCCGACCTGGACGGCGCGTTCGCCGAAGTCACCCGCGTGCTCGCCCCCGGCGGCCGCTTCGTGCTCGGCATCGGCGACCCCGACGCGATGGCCGCCGCGCAGGTCACCGACCACGACTACCACCTGCGTCCGGTCGCGGAGATCGAAACGGCCCTCGGCGAGGCGGGGCTGATCCTGCGCCGCCACGAACGGGTCGGCGAGAGCACCCGGGCCGCACACCTGCTGGTCGCGAACAGGTGAGCCCGGCGGCCCCGGCTGGGCCGCCGGGCTCAGCCGGTTCACGCGAGCAAGCGGTTACCGCTGCGGCACGCCCAGCGCGGCCAGTGCCGGACCCGCCATGATCACGCCGGCGCCCGTCACGGGGTCGTAGCCCGGCGCGCCCAGGTCGATCGCGCTCGAGACGAGGGCCGCACGGATCTGCGCGGGCGTCGCGGTGGGCTTGCCCTGCAGGAGCAGCGCCGCGATGGCCGCCGCGTGCGGAGCGGCCGCCGAGGTGCCGTAGAAAGGCTGGAAACCGGCCACGGAGGTGGCGACGCCGTCGGCCGCGGTGAGGTCCGGCTTGGCGCGAGTGGCGCCGCCCGTCGAGGAGACGTTGCCGGGCGTGATCGCGGTGCCGTCGGGGTTGTAGAACAGGTGGCGCGGCCCGTCGGAGGTGAAGCGCTCCCACTTGCTCGAAGAGCTGAACTGCCCCGGGTACGGACCGGCCGGGTTGGCCGGGTCACCCGTCTCGAGCGGGCGGCCGAACGCCGTCGCCGCCGGGGCCGCCGCCACGCTGAACGCCGCGGCCGCCGCCGAGTGGCCCGAGGTCACCCCAGCCGAGCTGAACGCCGGCAGCGAACCCTGCGCCACGAACCGGCCGCGGATCACGTTGAGCGCGAGGAACCGGTCGGCGCCGCTGTACTTGACCACGGCGACGCGGTAGCCCGAACCGTTGGTCGGCACCGAGGCGATCTCGTACGGGTTCTGCGAACCGGTCTGCGGGTTGTCGCTGGAGGACACGACGCGGCCGGAGGAATTGAGCACGTACAGGTCGTAGTCGTTGGCCGACTTGCCCCAGGGGTCCGACCAGAACAGCGTGACCGGTTTGCCGAGCGAGCCCGCGGACAGCGGGTCGGTCGTCTGGGTCGCGGGACCGGGGTCGAAGTCGTGCGCGGTGCCGCTGACCCGCGGCAGCGTCGCGCCGGACGAGCGGAAGTCGCCCTCGTAGTAGCCGCTCGTGCCGTCGGTGAGGTTGCCCGAGTTGCCGGCGGAGGAGAAGTAGAGCGCACCGGCGGCGGTGACGTCGTTGACGGCCTGCGCGACCTGCGTGTCCTGGAACGGCGACTCGTCGAAGTAGGCGACATCGTCGACGATCACGGTGCAGTTGCCGGTGGTGCGCAGCGCGCGGATGTTCGCGGCGAAGCTCGCTTCGCTGGTGAACGCCGTCGCGAAGCCGAGCGTGGCGCCGGGGGCGAGGTCGTGGATGATCTCGAGCATCGCGGTGCCCTCGTCGCCGCTGCCGGCCTGGCCCGGCAGCACGTCGACGGCCGGCAGCTCACCCGCGGACTGCGACTTCGCCAGCGAGTTCACGCCGTCGGACAGCACGCAGACCTTCACACCGGTGCCGGTGACGCCGTATTGCGTGCGGGCGGTGTCGGCGCCGTGCGCCTTGTCCCCTTCGGACACCTGCGTCGCGGCGACGGCCTTCGCGGCGAGCTCTGCGCGCGGGTCGTGCTCGCGCCACGTCATGGCCTGTCCGGCGGGCTGCACGCTGGTGACGTCCGCGCGCGCCGCGATCCGGTCCACGGCGGCGAGCGGCAGGTCCGCGCGTACCGCGCCGTCGGGCGAGGCGTAACGCACGGTGCCGCCCGCCGCGCGCACGGCCCGCGCCACGCCCTTGCCGCCCTGGATGTCGACGGACACCGCGCCGGCCTTCGTCACGGCCAGGCCGGTGCGGTAGTCGGGCAGCAGAGCCGCGAGCGCCCGGTCCGCGCGCAACCGCTTCTCGACCACGAGCTGGCCGGCTTGCTTGCGCTCCGCGGGCGTCAGCGACTTCTTGATGCTCTGCAGCGCGCCGATCCCGGCCTCAGTGCGCTGCGCCGCCGCATCAGCCGCGGACGGCTGCGCACTCGCCACCCCCGCGCCGAGCAGCGCCAACCCCGCCGCCAACGCCGCCGACTTCGTGGCGACCCGGCTGAATCTCTCCATCGGTTCTCTCCCTGCCTCGGCCGCCCCACCGGCGGTAGTCAGGAGAATCTAGGGAGTGATCGACCGCCGGGTACACCGACAAAAGTTTGAATCGTCCCCGCTGTCCAGTACGTGGACGGCTGACGAGCCCCAGGGGATCGACACCGCGCGCCGCGGGCACCGAGGGACCGGCCCGAGCCGGCGTTCACCCTCTGCACACGACAGCGCCGGACCGTCCATGGTGGACGATCCGGCGCTCGTGGAGCCGAAGCTTCAGAAGTTGATCATGTGGCCGGCCAGGCCGTGGATCGCTTCCTTCACCGCTTCGCCCAGCGTCGGGTGGGCGTGGACGTTGCGGGCGACCTCGTGCACCGTCAGATCCCACTGCTGGGCGAGCGTCAGCTCGGGCAGCAGCTCCGTGACGTCCGGGCCGATCAGGTGGGCGCCGAGCAGCTCGCCGTACTTGGCGTCGCTGAGGATCTTGACGAAGCCGCCGGCGTCGCCAAGGCCCTGGGCCTTGCCGTTGGCCGTGAACGGGAACTTCGCGACCTGCACGTCGTAACCCTTTTCGCGAGCCTGCTCCTCCGTCCAGCCGAAGCTGGCGATCTGGGGCTGGCAGTAGGTCGCGCGCGGGATCATCACGAAGTCGAGCTCCATGGTCTCCGCGCCGGCGATCGTCTCGGCCGCGACGACGCCCATGGACTCCGACGCGTGGGCCAGCATGAGCTTCGCGGTCACGTCGCCGATCGCGAACAGGTGCGGCACGTTCGTGCGCCCCCGGCCGTCGACCGCGATGGCGCCGCGCTCGGTGAGCTCGACGCCGGTGTTCTCCAGGCCGTAGCCGGACACGTTGGGCTGGAAGCCGATGGCCTGCAGGACCTTGTCGGCCTCGAGCACGTCCTGCTTGCCGTCCTTGGACACCGTGACGCGGACCTTCGGGCCGGAGTCGTCGATGGCCTCGACCTTCGTGCCCGTCAGGACCTTGATGCCGAGCTTGCGGTAGCGCTTGGCCAGCTCCGCCGAAACCTCGGCGTCCTCGAGCGGCACCATCCGGTCGAGGAACTCGACGATGGTCACGTCCACGCCGTAGTTGCGCAGCACGTACGCGAACTCCACGCCGATCGCGCCGGCGCCCGCGATGACGATGCTGCCGGGCACCTCGCTCTCGAGGATCTGCTGCTCGTAGCTGACCACCCGTTCACTGCGCTGAGTGCCCGGCAGCAGCTTCGCCGTCGCGCCGGTGGCGATGATGCAGTTGTCGAACGTGATCCGCTCGCCGTTGACCTCGAGCGTGTGCGGGTCGACGAACGTGCCGTGGCCGTCGTACTCCGTGATCTTGTTCTTCTTCATCAGGAAGTGCACGCCTTTGACGCGGCCGTCCGCGACCTTGCGGCTGCGCTCGTAGGCGGCCGAGTAGTCGAAGCGGATCTCTCCGTCGGAGGAGATGCCGTAGGTCTTGGCCTCCTCCTTGACGGTGTGGGCCAGCTCGGCGTTGCGCAGCAGCGCCTTCGACGGGATGCACCCGACGTTGAGGCACACCCCGCCCCAGTACTTCTCCTCGACGACCGCCGCGCTCAGGCCGAGCTGGGTGGCACGGATCGCGGCCACGTAACCGCCGACTCCGGCCCCCAGGACCACGACGTCATAGTGTGCACTCATACCGTCCAAATTACCCTGATCCGCCGGGCCGGGCGGGGTGACGGTCCTCGCCTCACGGACGGTCAGCGGGAGGCGCTTCGCCGCGCACACCGGCCAGCAGATCGGTCACCGCGCGCATGATCCGGGCGGTCGCTTCTTCGAGTACTTCCCGCGTCGGCTCGACGTCGCGCAGGTCCGACAAGTCCACCGGCGGGCCGGCGACGAGCTCGACGGTCTTGCGCGGAATCCCGTGCGGGAACCAGGCTCCGGCGGGCAGCAGGTGGTGGGTGCCCCAGTTCGCGACGGGCACCACCGGTACACCCGTCTCGAGCGCGATGCGCGCCACCCCGGTCTTGCCCTTCATCGGCCAGCCGCCGGGATCGGAGGAGAACGTGGCCTCCGGGAAGATCGTCACGCACTCACCCGCGGCCACGGCCTTCACGGCGTCGCGGTACGCACCGGAAGCCGTGGGCGCGCCCCGGTACACCGGGATGTGCTTGCCGGAGCGCATCACGGAGCCGACCACCGGCAGGTCCCACAGGCTCGACTTCGCCAGGTAGCGCGGCACCCGGCCCGCTGCGAGGCAGAACGCGGTGAGCGTGGTCGGGTCGGCGAAGGACAGGTGGTTCGACGCGACGAGCACCCCGCCCGTGGCCGGAAGGTGCCGCGAGCCCCGTACGCGGAAGCGGCTGAACAGCACCAGGAACTGCCAGACCACCTCGATCGCGACGCTGTACCAGGCGCCACGGCCGGCGCGGGCGAAGCGCCGGCCGTAGGCTTGCATCTGGCGAAAGGTGAGCAGCTCCCCCTCGGGCGACACGGCGTCGAGGGGGGTCCAGCGGTCACGCGTCCGGTTTCGCAGGGCCATGAGCGTCATTCGTAGCCGATCACGGCCCGGCTCGGTGCGCCCGGGCACCGGACGCGGTGCGGATCACACCCGCTCGAGCACCACCACGGGGATCTCCCGGTCGGTCTTCTTCGCGTACTCGTTGTAGTCCGGCCACACCTCGGCGAGCTTCGCCCACAGCCGCGCGCGCTCATCGCCCTCGACGGTGCGGGCGCGGGCGGTGAACTTGTCCGCCTTCACCTGCACGCGGACCTCGGGGTCGGCCTGCAGGTTGAGGTACCAGCCCGGGTGTTTCGGGGCACCGCCCTTGGACGCGACGATCACCGGGTTGCCGTCCACCTCCTGGTAGATCAATGCGAACTTGCGGTCCTCGCCACTCTTGCGGCCCTTGGTGGTGAGGACCAGTGTCGGCACACCCGGCTGCCAGTCGTGGCCGACCTCGCCGTCGGTCTCCTCGTAGCGGCGGACGTGCTCGTCACCGTAAAGCATCCGTGCTCCCTTTCGATTCGTCAGTGGTGCCGTGGTCTCGTCCCACCCTGCCGCGAACCGGTCGGTCGTGCTGATCAGCTCGTGCAACGTGCGGGGCTCGTCGAAGGCGTGTCCCGCGTCGGGGATCAGCTTCAGCTCCGCCCCCGGCAGCACTTGCGCGAGCTCCCACGCGGTGGTGGCGGGGGTGACCACGTCGTACCTTCCCTGGACGAGAACGCACGGGACGCCCGCGAGCTTCCCGGCCTCGCGGATCAGCTGGTCCTCGGCCAGCCAACCGCCGTGGCGGAAGTAGTGGTTCTCGATCCGCGCGATCGCGAGCGCGAACTCCGGTTCGGTGAACGCCGACACGACCTCCTCCTGCGGCGTGAACTTCACCGTCTCGCCCTCCCAGCGGCTCCACGCGACGGCCGCCGGGCGGTGCACCTCGGGATCCGGGTGGTGCAGCAGCCCGTGGTAGACCTCGAGCAGGTTCTCGCTGCGGCGCGCGTATGGCACGGGCGCGAGGAACCGCGACCACGCCTCGGGGAACAGGCACCCGGCGCCGCCGCCGAAGAGCCAGTTGATCTCCTTGACGCGCAAAGTCGCCACGCCGCGCAGCACCAGCTCGCTCACGCGGTGCGGGTAGTTCTCGGCGTACGCGAGGGCGAGCACGCTGCCCCAGGACCCCCCGAACAGCTGCCAGCGGCAGATGCCGCGGTCTTCGCGCAACCGCTCCAGGTCGGCGACGAGGTGCCAGGTCGTGTTCACCGACAAGTCGGCCTCGGGCGTGCTGCAGTGCGGGGTGCTGCGCCCGCAGCCGCGCTGGTCGAACAGCACGATCCGGTAGCGCTCGGGGTCGAACAGGCGTCGGTGGCGCGGCGAACTGCCGCCGCCGGGACCACCGTGCAGGAACACCACGGGTTTGCCCGCGGGGTTCCCGCACTCCTCCCAGTAGATTACGTTCCCGTCGCCGACCGGCAGCGTCCCGTGGTCGTAGGGTTCGATTTCCGGGTACAGACCGAGCATGGGGCCACTATGCCCGAGGAACCACCGTGGAGGAGCGATGAAGGCCGGGCCGCACGTGACGCTGGCAGACGTGGCAAGCAGCGCGGATGTGTCACTCGCGACGGCTTCGCGGGTGCTCAACGGCACCGCGTCGGTGCGCATGGATCTGCGCGACCGGGTGCTGACGGCCGCCGCCGAGCTCGCGTATGCACCGAACGCGCACGCGCAAGCACTCGCCGGAGGGACACATCGGACAGTCGGGGTGATCTGCCACGACGTGTCCGACCCGTACTTCGCGACGATCGCGGCCGGGGTGATGAAGGTCGCGAACGCGGGCGGCCTGCTCGTGATGCTGGCCGACACCTTTCGCGACCCCGACCGGGAAGTGGCGTACGTCTCGGCGCTGCGGGCCCAGCGGGCGTCGGCGATCGTGCTCATCGGGTCGTCGTTCGAAGATCGCTCGTGGGAGCGCGCGATGGCGGCCGAGCTCGAACCGTACCGGCGCGGCGGCGGCCAGGTGGCGGCCGTGAGCCGGCACCGCGGGCTCAAAGTGGACACCGTGCAGCCGGACAACCGCGGCGGTGCGGCCGCGCTTGCCAAGGAGCTCGTGGGGCTGGGGCACCGGCGGTTCGCGGTGCTGGCGGGTCCGGCGCGCCTCACCACGGTGTGCGACCGCCTCGACGGCTTCGCCGGGGAACTCGCCGCCCACGGCGTCACGCTGGCCGGGGAGGACGTGCTGGAAACGGCGTTCTGCCGCGAAGGCGGCTACGACGCGGCGAAGCGGCTGCTCGACCGTCCGAAGCGGCAGCGGCCGACCTGTGTGTTCGCCGTCACGGACGTGATGGCGATGGGCGCGCTCGCCGCGCTGCGCGAAGCCGGGGTCTCGGTGCCGCGCGAGATGTCGGTCGCGGGGTTCGACGACATCCCCGTGGTGCGCGACCTCACGCCGGCGCTCACGACCGTCGCCCTGCCCCTGGAACAGCTCGGCGAACGCGCCATGGACCTGGCGCTCAAGGGCTCCGGCGCGCGGACGCGCACGATCCGGCTGGGCGCCGAGGTGGTGCTGCGCGAGACGACGGCGCGGCCGCGCCGCTGAGGCGTCCACTGTGGACGAAAACGGCACTCCGCGGGTTTCCCCGTCGGCCCGCCGCCACCCGGTTGGTTAGGCTGCCCGCGTGGCCAAGGTGCTGGTGGTGGAGGACGACGCGACGATCGGTGGCGTCCTGGAGTCGTCGCTGACCCGCCACGGCCACGATGTGCGCTGGTGCCGCGACGGGCGCAGCGCGCTGCACGAGCAGCACGCCGAACTCGTGCTGCTCGACCTGGGCCTGCCCGACCTCGACGGTCTCGACGTGTGCCGCCGGCTGCGCACGAGCATGCCGGGCGCCGTCGTCGTGATCCTCACCGCGCGGGCCGACGAGATGGACGTGGTCGTGGGTCTCGACGCGGGCGCCGACGACTACCTGACCAAGCCCATCCGCCTCGGCGAGCTGCTCGCCCGCGTGCGCGCCCATCTGCGTCGCGGCGCGCCGGCGAACCCCGCGGCGCCCGTGACCACCGTCGGCTCGCTCGTGGTCGACGCCGCGAGCCGGCGCGCCGTCGTCGGCGGCCGGGAGGTGGACCTGCGGGCGCGGGAATTCGACTTGCTGGCCCGCCTCGCCGAGCAACCCGGCGCTGCCGTGAGCCGCGAGAAGCTGATGGCCGACGTGTGGGACGCCCACGGGCACGGCTCCACGAAGACGCTCGATGTGCACATCGCCGCTCTGCGGCGCAAACTCACGGCCGCCGCGCCGGTGCCCGAGGACGTGCCGCGCATCGCGACCCTGCGCGGCCACGGGTACCGGCTGGAAGCGGACTGACGGTGCGCCGCCGGATCGTCACGCTGACGGTGCTCGCCGCGGTGGTGGCCACCGTGCTGTTCGGGCTCCCGCTCGCCGTTGCCGCGCTGTGGTACTTCCGCGAGGACACCAGCTCCGAGCTCGAACGGGCCGCCGACGGCACGGCGCTGGAGGTGTCCGACGCGCTCGCCGCCGGGCGTGTGCCGAGCCAGCCGGTGCAGGGCGCCGCGACCGTCGGGATCTACGACCGGGCCGGGCGCCTGGTGTCCGGCCGGGGCCCGGACACCGCCGACTCCGTGGTGCTCCGCGTGTCCGCGGCGGATGTCGACGTGGCGTCCGGGCCGGTGGACGACGCGGACGTGCTGGCCGTTCCCGTCATGGACGGTGCGCAGCTCGCGGGCGTGGTCCGCGCGGCGATGCCGCACACCGTGCTGCTGCAGCGCGTCGGGCTGACCTGGCTCGCGATGGCCGGGTTCGGGGTCGCCGCCGTCGCCGCGAGCTGGCTCATCGCGCGGCGCCTCGCCGCCCGGCTGTCGCAGCCGCTGGAGGCGCTCGCGGCCGCCGCGACCCGGCTCGGCGAAGGCGACTTCACGGCCCGCGTACCCCGAGCGGGCGTCGCCGAGATCGACCAGGTCGGCACGGCCCTCGACGTGACCGCGGCACGGATCGGCGACTCGCTCGACCGCGAGCGCGCGTTCTCCGCCGAGGCGTCGCACCAGCTGCGCACGCCACTCGCCGGGTTGCGGCTGCAGCTGGAGGCCGCGCTCGAGACACCCGGCGCCGACCCGTACGAGGCGATCCGCGCCGGCATCGGCTCGGCCGACCGGCTCGAGCGCACGATCGAAGACCTGCTCGCGCTGTCCAGCGAACGCCGGGCGCCGCGCGCGAAGCTCGACCTCGCCGCCGTGCTCGACGAGCTGCGCCGCTCCGGTGGCGCCCTGCTCAACGGCCGCGGCCTGCGGGTCGAGGTGCAGGACCCGCCCGCCGCGCGGGCCTCGGTCGCGGCCGTGCGGCAGGTGCTCGCGGTGTTGCTGGACAACGCCATTACCCACGGTCGGGGACCGGTCATTGTCCTCGCGCGCGACGCGGGTGGCGCGCTCGCGATCGACGTCGCCGACGACGGCCCGGACCTCGGCGACACGGACCCGTTCGCCCGCGGCCGCACGGCTCCGCTCGGGCACGGCATCGGGTTGCGGCTCGCCCGCAGCCTGGCCGAGGCGGAGGGCGGGCGGCTGCGGCTGTCGAGCCCCCACCCGCCGACGTTCACCCTGCTCCTGCCCCCGGCCGAAGACCCGGGGTCACCTGAGGCGGAGTGAACAGATCAACCGCTGAAAATCACCGCTTTTGCACAACGTTTTCCCGGTTTTCGGGGCGCATCCCGATCGATACCGTTACGCGGGCTCGGTGGTCACCGCGCAGACCCGCCCAGCGCAGATCCACCCCGCCCCGTATGCCAACGCCTCGCACTTCGACCACGCGACGACGAGGAGCAGCCTGGTGACGTCCACCCCACCCGCCCCGCCCCGCACCGGGCTCGGCACCGCCCTGTGGCGCCGCAAACCGGTCGCGGACCGCGTGGCCGAAGCCGGGCACGGCCCGCTCAAGCGGACCCTCGGCCTCGGCCAGCTGACGACGCTGTCCATCGGCGCGACGCTCGGCAGCGGCATCTTCGTCGTCCTCGGCGAAGCGGTGCCGGTGGCCGGGCCCGCCGTGGTGGTGTCGTTCGTGCTCGCCGGGATCACGGCGCTGTTCTCCGCGCTGTCCTACGCCGAGCTCGCCGGCATGATCCCGCTGTCGGGCTCCTCGTACTCCTACGCGTACGCGACGCTCGGCGAGCTCGTCGCGTGGGTCTGCGGCTGGTTCCTGGTGCTGGAGTACAGCGTTTCCGTCACGTCGGTGGCCGTCGGCTGGGGCCAGTACGTGAACGAGCTGCTGCAGCTGGCGTTCGAGCTCACGCTGCCGGATTCGCTCAGCGCCCCGCCGGGAGACGGCGGGCTCGTCGACGTGCCCGCGATCGTCGTCGTGCTGCTCGCGATGGTCCTGCTGCTGGGCGGGGCCAAGGAGAGCGCGCGGGCCAACGCGGTGCTGGTCGCGGTGAAGATCGCGACGCTCGTGCTGTTCTGCCCCATCGCCTTCAGCGCCGTGCGGGCCGAGAACTACACGCCGTTCCACCGCTCGGCCTCGCCGGCATGAGCGCGGGTGGCGCGAAGCTGTTCTTCTCCTACAGCGGGTTCGACGCCGCGTCGACCGCCGGCGAAGAGGCGCGCGAACCGCAACACGACCTGCCGCGCGCGATCGTGCTGTCGCTGGGCATCGTCACGGTGCTGTACTGCCTGGTGGCCGTCGCGGCCGTGGGCGCGTTACCGTGGCAGCAGTTCGGCGACCAGCAGGCGGGGCTTTCGCACGTGCTCACGACGGTGCTGGACAACCCGTTCTGGGCCGGGGTGCTGGCCGTCGGCGCGATCGTGGCGATCTCGAGCGTCGTGCTGACCGTCCTCTACGGACAGACGCGCATCCTGTTCGCCATGTCGCGTGACGGGCTCGTGCCGAAGGCACTGTCCACAGTGCACCCGAAGACCGGTGTGCCGCGCACGAACACCCTGGTGGTGTCGCGGTTCGTCGCCGTGCTGGCGGCGTTCGTGCCGCTCGGCAAGCTCGCCGACGCCACGAGCATCGGTACCCTCTTCGCGTTCGTCCTGGTCAACGTCGCCGTGCTCGTGCTGCGCAACCGTCGGCCCGGCGACCGGCGGACGTTCCGCGTGCCGTTCTCCCCCGTCACGCCGATGCTCGGGGTGCTGTGCTGCGCCTGCATGATGTTCAGCCTCGACGTCGCCACGTGGCTCGTGTTCGGCGGCTGGCTGGTGCTCGGGCTGGTGCTGTACTTCGCCTACGGCATCCGGCGCTCGCGACTGGCGGTGGCCAAATGATCGTCGCCGTCCACCAGGGTCCATTCTCACAGCTGCCCGAGGCGATGGCGACCGCCTCCGCGCGGGGCGCTTCGCTCGTGGTGACCGCCGAGATGGGCTCCACGGGGTACGCGATCGGGCCGGCAGCGGTCGCCGAGCTCGCCGAACCGGCCGACGGTCCGCGTGCCCGGGAGCTCGGAGCGCTCGCCCGGGAACACGGCGTCGCGCTCGTCTACGGTTACCCCGAGCGTGCCGGCGAAACCGTGTACAACTCGGCACAACTCCTTTCCGCACAAGGGGAACGGCTCGCGAACTACCGCAAGACGCACCTCTACGGCGAAATCGACCGCGGCCAGTTCTCCCCCGGCGGCGAACTCGTCGTGCAGGCCGACCTCGACGAGGTGCGCGTGGGCCTGCTGATCTGTTACGACGTGGAGTTCCCCGAGCCCGTGCGCGCGCACGCCCTCGCCGGCACGCAGCTGCTGCTCGTGCCGACGGCGCTGATGCGCCCGTACGAGCGGGTGGCCGACGCGCTGGTGCCCATCCGCGCGCACGAGAGCCAGCTCTACGTCGTGTACGCGAATCGCTGCGACACCGAAGGCGAGCTGACCTACTGCGGTCACTCGACCATCGCGTCACCCGACGAGACCGTCGCCAAGGCCGGCGCCGGACCCGAACTGATCTTCGCCGGCGTCGACCCCGGCGTGCTCACGCGGCCGGCGAACACGTACCTGGCCGACCGCCGGCCGGAGCTGTACCGCTGCCTGACGGACGGACCCCAGACATGACCTCCGCCGTCCCGACCGCGATCCCCACGGACGAGCCGGCCGGGCGCCCGATCACCATGTTCGGCCCCGACTTCCCGTTCGCCTACGACGACTGCTTCGCCCACCCCGCCGGCCTCGGCACGGTGCCGCCGGAGCACCACGGCACCGAGGTCGAGGTGATCGGCGGCGGGCTCTCCGGGATCGTCACGGCCTACGAGCTGATGAAACTCGGGCCGCGGCCGGTGGTGTACGAGATCGCGGAGCTGGGCGGGCGGCTGCGCACGCACCACTTCCCCGGGCTGCCCGGCGACGTCGTCGCCGAAATGGGCGCCATGCGCTTCCCGCCGGCGTCGACGACCCTGTTCCACTACATCGACAAGATGGGCCTGGAGACCACGCCGTTCCCGAACCCGCTCGCGCCCGTGACGCCGAGCACCGTCGTGGACCTCAAGGGGGCACAGCCACTACGCGCGCACGCCCGAAGACCTGCCGCCGGTGTACACGGAGGTCGCGCAGGCGTGGCAGCGCACGCTCGACGAGCTCGCGGCGTTCGCCGAGATGCAGACGGCGATCCGCGACCGCGACGCGAAGACGATCAAGCGGATCTGGAACGAGCTCGTGCCGCGCCTGGACAACCAGACGTTCCACGGTTTCCTGTGCGATTCGCCGGTGTTCGCGTCGTTCCGCCACCGCGAGATCTTCGGCCAGGTCGGCTTC
The DNA here is from genome assembly GCF_016889705.1 of Amycolatopsis sp. FDAARGOS 1241. Taxonomy (NCBI): domain Bacteria; kingdom Bacillati; phylum Actinomycetota; class Actinomycetes; order Pseudonocardiales; family Pseudonocardiaceae; genus Amycolatopsis; species Amycolatopsis sp. FDAARGOS 1241. Next base: position 1,961,699 of record NZ_CP069526.1, on the reverse strand, counting down.
GGCACGGGCGGCTGGGACACCGATTTCCCGAACACGATCCTCGAGATCATGCGCGTCGTCTACACCGGCGCGGACGACGAGCACCGCAGCATCACCGGCGGCAGCCGCCGGCTCCCGCTGCGGCTGTGGGAGCACGCACCCGAGCAGCTCGCCCACTGGCCGGCCGGCACGAACCTCGCGGCACTGCACGAGGACGGCCGCCCGCGCCCCGGCGTCACGCGGCTGCATCGCACGGCGCCGAACAACGTGACGGTCACCGACGCCTCAGGCCACATCCGCACCTTCCGCGCCGCGGTGTTCACCGCGCAGAGCTGGTTGCTGCTGTCCAAGGTCGACTGCGACGAAGCGCTGTTCCCCATCGACCACTGGACGGCGATCGAACGCACGCACTACATGGCGTCGTCGAAGGTCTTCGTGCCGGTGGGCCGGCCGTTCTGGCTCGACCGCGACCCCGAGACCGGGCGCGACGCGATGAGCATGACGCTCACCGACCGCATGCCGCGCGGCACGTACCTGCTGGGCGACGCCCCGGACAAGCCGGCCGTGATCTGCCTGTCCTACACGTGGGAAGGCGATTCGCTGAAGTGGCTGCCGCTGAGCGTGTCCGAGTGCGTGGAGGTGATGCTGCAGTCGCTGCGCGAGGTCTACCCGGGCGTCGACGTGCGGCGCCACCTCGTGGGCGACCCGGTGACCGTGTCGTGGGAGGCGGAACAGCACTTCATGGGCGCGTTCAAGGCGAACCTGCCCGGGCACTACCGCTACCAGCACCGGCTGTTCACGCACTTCGTGCAGGACCGGTTGCCGGCGCGGTTCCGCGGGTTGTTCCTCGCGGGTGACGACGTGTCGTGGACCGCGGGCTGGGCCGAGGGTGCGGTGCAGACGGCGCTCAATGCCGTGTGGGGTGTGCAGCGGCACTTCGGCGGCGCTTCGGACCCGGCGAAGCCCGGCCCGGGCGACCTGTTCGACGGCCTCGCGCCGATCGAGCTGCGCGACTGAGCTTCGGGTCTGAGCTTCCTGATCGGGCTGTCGGGCCGGCGCGGGAGTCAACCCGTACCCGGCGGTAGTCGACCAATGGTGTTCCGCCCGCGCGACACCTGCCACGATTAATCAGCCCCGCTGAACCGATCATGCGAAAATGTGGCGCATGAGCACCGAGCCGGCGCCCAAGTGGCGGAGACTGGAACCGGACGAGCGCAAGGAGCAGATCTACACCTGCGCCGCGCAGCTGTTCGGTGAGCGGCCGTACTCGGAGGTGTCCACTTCGGACATCGCCGCGGCCGCGGGCGTCGCGCGGGGGCTGATCAACCACTACTTCGGCACGAAACGCGAGCTGTACCTGGAAATCGTGCGCCGCGCGCTCACCGTTCCGCGGCTGGCCGTGGAGATCCTGCCCGACGGTCCGCTCGAGCTGCGCGCGGACGTCGCCATCAACTGGTTCCTCGACATGGTGCGCTCGCAGGAGAAGACGTGGCTCGCCGCGATCGCGCCGGAGGGCATCGGCCGCGACCCGGAGGTCGACCGCATCCTCGAGGAGGCCGACCGCGAGTCGGCCGACCGGGTGCTGGAAGCCGTCGGGCTCTCCCGCGACAGCGCGCACGGGGAGGAGCTGAACGCGGCGGTGCGCGCGTTCGCCGGCATGGTGAAGGCGGCCGGTCGCGAATGGCTCGTGCGGGGTTCGCTCAACCGCGCCCAGGTGCACACCCTGCTGAGCAAATCGCTGGTCACGCTCGTCGGTGAGGTCTTACCGCTCATCCAGAACCCGGGCGACGCGGCCGCGGAATGACGGAACCCCCGGCACCACGAGGGGGGAGGAAAGTGCCGGGGGCCCCGGCCAGGGGCCTTGCGACCCCCGGCTCCTTTCCACGTTACGCCTGGTCGGCGTGGGTTCGGTGTCAGATTCGACCGCCTTGTCACACGTTCGGCCGCAGGAAGGGCGCCGCGCCGCGTCCTGACGGAGCAGCCCAGGTCAGGCGGGCGGCTCGGCCCCGAGTTCCGCCAACCGGTGCGTCAGGCCGTCCAAGCAGCGCTGCACGGCGTAGTCGTACAGGCGCGTGTACCAGCGCGCCGCGAGGTCCGGGTCGTTGATCAGCGCGTGCATCGCGCGCCCGTGGGCCGCCATGCCGGGCAGGTCGGTGCGGTCGCGGTACCCGGCGTACTCCTCGGTGTTGTCGAGGCGCAGCGCGAGGGTGCCGTCGCGGTCGTCTTCCATCGCGACGAACTGGCAGGCGGTGGCGACGAGCAAGTTGTAGGCCAGCACGCTCTCCTCGCCGAAACCGGCGTCGAGCAGCACGCCGATGCCGCGGTCGACGGTGCGGGCGGCGGCGTCGACCGACGGGCCGAACAGCACGAGCCGGCGGGCCGTGCCGGGGTGTGAGCGCAGAACCGTGCGCAGCTCCGTCAGGAGCTCGGCGAACCAGTCCTGCCACGGCAGGTCGTCGTCGGGCAGCGTCAGGAGACCCACGACGCGATCGAGCACCGCGGACACGACCGCGTCCCGGTCGCCGACGTGGTGGTAGATCACCGCCGGGTAGGCGTCGACGGCCGCGGCGAGCTGGCGCAGCGTCCAGTTGTCGAGGCCGCGCTCGGCGGTCAGCGCGACGGCCGCGTCGACCACTTTCTCGGCCGTGACGGCCGGCAGCCCCGCGGCCGCGCGCGAACGAGGACGGTTCCCGGCGCGCGAGGACGAAGACGGCATGCGATGTACCGTATCCGGATCGTGGCGGCCCGTGCCAGGATCCGGCGGTCTAGGGCAGGATTCAGGGCATGCCCCGTGCCCTGGCCAACGGCCTCGAACTCGAGTACGACACCTTCGGCGACCCGGCGCACCCGCCGCTCGTGCTGGTGATGGGCCTCGGCGCCCAGATGGTGACCTGGGAAACCGGGTTCTGCGAGGTGATCGCGAGACACGGTTTCCACGTGGTGCGCTTCGACAACCGCGACATCGGCCTGTCGACCTACCTCGACGACCTCGGCGCGCCCGACCTCGCCGAGATCGCGGCGGGCCAGGCGTCGCCGCCGTACCTGCTCTCGGACCTCGCGGCCGACACCGTCGGCCTGTTCGACGCGCTCGGGTTCGCGAAGGCGCACGTGGTGGGCGCGTCGATGGGCGGGATGGTCGTGCAGCAGCTCGCGATCGACCACCCCGACCGCCTGCTGAGCCTCACGTCGATCATGTCCACGACCGGTGATCCGACCGTCGGGCACACCTCCGGCGCCGCGCTGGCGTCTCTCACGCGCCCGCCCGCACCGACGCGCGAGGAGGCGATCGCGCAGAGCGTCGAGGGCTACCGGATCACGGGCTCGCCCGGCTACCCCCTGACCGAAGAGCAGTTGCGCGCGAAGGCGATCCGCGGCTACGACCGGGCCCAGCACCCGGTGGGCACGCTGCGGCAGGGCGCGGCGATCCTCGCGTCGGGTGACCGCACGGAAGCGCTGCGTTCGGTGCGCCTGCCGGCCGTGGTCGTGCACGGCGACTCCGATCCGATGGTCGACGTGAGTGGCGGCAAGGCCACGGCGGCGGCGATCCCCGGTGCCGAGCTCGTGATCCTGCCGGGGATGGGGCACGACCTCCCGGAACCGCTGTGGCCGCAGATCGTGGGCGCGATCCTGCGGGCGGCGGTCCGCGGTTAAGAAGGCGTCAACAAAGCGGCCACGGACGTAGGGAAGGCGTCCGGGCCACTTCGCGTTGGGGCGCGGGCGCGCTGGACTGGCGCCATGAGCACCACAACGCCCGTCACGGGCGGCTTCGGCTTCCCCCTCGGCTGCGTGGCCGCGGTGGCCGTCGCGTTCGGCGCGGACGCCGCGGGTGCCACCTCGCACCCGCTGCACGCGCTCGTGCCGCTGGCCCTCGTCGTCCTCGCCGCCGCTGCGACCACGACCCCGGCCGCGGCGGCGGGAGTCGCCGCGGTGGCCTGGGGGATCGACGCCGGTTTCGTGTTCGGCCGCGAAGGCCACCTCGTGTTCGACGCCGCGAGCGGCCGCGCCGCCCTCGTGCTCGGCGCGGTGCTCGCCGCCGGTGTCCTGGCTCGACTCGTGACCACGGCGGTCCGCGCCCGCCACCGCGGTCCTCTCCTGCCGCACCGGCTCGTGGCGTCCGTCCCCTCGCCACGGGCCGCCGAGCAGCGGCGGGCCGATCACGCAGCCTCCGCCTGATCGGCCCGCCGGTACCCCGGTCCGGAGCGGCCAACGCCAGACCGTTGGCCGTTCCCGGACGGGGTACCGGTTTTTCGCCACACCCTTTTTTCGGACGACCGGCACGGCGGGTTTTGTGGCGTACGCGAAATCGACTCGCGCGGCGGTTTGCCGGGTGCCAGGCTGATCTGGTCACCGTCGTCACTTCGGAGGTAAGCATGAGTGAGCCGAACCCGTCACCGAGCGCCGAGGAGGACGACGTCAAGCGCAAGTTCCGCGAAGCGCTGGAACGCAAGCAGGCCCACGCCCGCTCCGGCTCCTCCCACGAAACGGGCGGCGGCAAGAACCAGCACGCCCACGGACCCGCCGCGAACAAGCGCACGTTCCGCCGCAAGAGCGGCTGAGCCCCGGACACGACGGAGGCCCCTTCACCTCGGCGAGGCGAAGGGGCCTCCGTCGTGTCGGGGAGCAGCGGTCAGAGCATCAAAGCAGGATGGACCGCAGGCGGCCGACGTCGGCCATGCGGCGTTCGGCCAGGCGGTCCGCGGCGGCGGCCGGGGGGACCCCATCAGCCTGAGCCAGCGCGTACACCGCCTTCGTGGTGTCGAAGATGGCCGTGGTCTTGCGCTGAGCGCGCGCGAAGTCGAAGCCGTGGCGTTCGTCGTCGACCTGGATGACGCCGCCGGCGTTGACGAGGTAGTCGGGGGCGAAGAGGATGCCGCGATCGGCGAGGAGCTTGTCGACGCCCGGGTGGGCGAGCTGGTTGTTCGCGGCACCGCAGACGATGCGGGCTTGCAACGCCGCCACCGTCTCGTCGGTGAGCACGCCGCCCATCGCACACGGGGCGAACACATCGAGGTCAGCCCCGATGAGGGTGTCCACATCGGACACGGTCTCGACTCCGGGGTACGCGGCGCGAGTCCGTTCCAGCGCGGGCGCGAACACGTCGGAGATCACGACCTGCGCGCCTGCCTCCACGAGGTGGCCCACCAGGAGGTGGCCGACCTTGCCGACGCCGGCGACGCCGACGCGGCGGCCCGCCAGCTCGGGCACGCCCCACACGTGATCGGCCGAAGCGCGCATGCCCTGGTACACGCCGTACGCGGTGAGCACCGACGAATCACCGGCGCCGCCGTCCTCGGGCGAGCGGCCGGTGACGAACTTCGTCTCGCGGGCCACCACGTCCATGTCGTGCACGTACGTCCCCATGTCGCACGCGGTCACGTAGCGGCCGCCCAGCGACTGCACGAAGCGGCCGTAGGCGCGCAGCAGCGCTTCGGATTTCAGCGTGTTCGGGTCGCCGATGATCACGGCCTTGCCGCCGCCGAGGTCGAGCCCGGCCAGCGCGTTCTTGTACGCCATCCCCTTGGAGAGCGCGAGCACGTCGTCGAGCGCGTCGTCCTCGGTGGCGTAGGGGTAGAAGCGGGTGCCGCCGAGCGCGGGCCCCAGCGCCGTGGAGTAGATGCCGATGATGGCCTTCAGGCCACTGGCCTCGTCGTGGCAGTACACGACTTGTTCATGGCCGCTGTGCCGGCCGAACACTCCTTCGGTCACGGTGGTGACTCCCTCGTCTTACCGCCCGCGGTTCGTGGCCGCGTGCTCCGGAAGATGGTGTGCGGCCGGCGCCCGCGGAGGTCGTCCGCCCGGCGTTCACCGCACACCGCCAACCTAGAGCCATCGGCCCGCGGCGACCACCGCAGCTCGCCGGTCAGCCCGAAACGACCTTCGAAAGCGTTGTCATCGCGACCTCGAGCTGGGCGTCCGACAGGTAGGGAGCAGGGCCGAACCGCAGGTAGGAGCCCCGGCTGTCGGTTCGCACACCCCGCTCAGCCAGCCGCCGCCGCAGGTCACCGGCCGACGGGCTGCGCAGCGACAGGAACCCGCCGACCAGCTCGAGCGGCGTCTCCCGGTCCCGGCTGATGACGTCGGCGGGCAGGCCGAGGTCGTCGAAGCGCTGCGCCAGCAACCCCACCTGGTGCTGGGAAACGGACCGAAGGAACTCCGGCGTCAACCCGTGCTCGACGAAGAACCGCTGCACGCGCACACCGCGGTAGTGGCTGGACGGGTCGTAGGTCGCGCCTGCGAACCGGTCTCCGCCCGTGGCGTAGGCGACGCGATCCGGGCGCTGCCGGTCGGCCAGCGCGCCGAACTCGGCGTACCAGCCGGTGACCACGGGTCGCAGCTCCTGCGCGTGGGCGGGCAGCCGCAGGAAGCAGTTGCCCTCGCCGAGCTGGAGGTACTTGTAGCCACCGCCGACCACCCACGCGTTGGTGAGCCCCAGTTCGTGCAGCGAGAACGGCACGGCACCCAGCGCGTGGTAGGCGTCCACCAGCAGCTCGACCGAGCGGCCGCGACAGGCCTCGGCGAGGTGCGTGAGCCCGGGAACGAGCTGCGCCGTCTCGAACAGCACCGCCGACACGAGCACGGCGGCGGTGTTCGAGCCGGCCTCCGCCGCGACGCGTTCGGCGAGCGTCGGCACCGGATCCACCGGAACCCGCACGACCTCGACACCCTCCTCCTCGAGTCGCGCGAGCTGGCGGCGCAGGGTGTGGAACTCGCCGCCGGTGGTCACGAGCCGCGGGCGCGAGCGCAGCCCGATCGCCGACAGGAACCGGATCACGAGCTCGTGGGTGTTGACGCCCAGGGCGTAGTCGCCGTGTGGATCCGAAAGCAGCGCGCGGAACCCGGCGCGCAGCTCGTCGGCCTTCGCGAACGCGCGTTCCCACTTGTCGTCGATGTCGCGGGCCGCGTCGGCGAACGCTTCCAGCAGCCCTTCCTCCGCGACGTCCGGCCACGCCTGGTGCGAGTGCGCCGAGAGCAGCAGCCGGTCGGCCACCCCGAAGCGCGAGTAGTGCGGCGCGAGCGCGTTTTCATCGGCGCGCAGGGATTCGAGTGTCGTCACAGCTTGCTCCGCACTGCCCACAGGTCCGGGAACATCGGGTGGAAGAGGGTGGTCCGCAAGTACGTCGCGCCGGACGAGCCGCCCGTCCCGGTCTTGTCGCCGATGGTCCGCTCGACCATCTTCACGTGCCGGTACCGCCACTCCTGCATCCCTTCGTCGAGGTCGACGAGAGCCTCCGCGACCACCGAGGGGCCGCCGTCGTCCTGGTAGACCTTCAGCAGTACCGCCTGCAGCTCCGGCGACGGTGCCAGCGGCCGGGTGACGTCCCGGTCCCGGGCGACGTCGTAGCCGTGGGTCGTCAGGTACGTGAGGAACGAGTCGAACAGCGACGGCCGCTGCATCGCGGCGGCGATGCGGGCGCGCTGCTCGCCGTCCTCGGGATAGTGCGCGAACACGCGTTCGTCGCGCCGCCCCAGCACGGCCTCCAGCTCGCGGAACTGCGCCGACTGGAACCCGCTCGACGCGTCCAGCCGCGCGCGGAAGCTGGTGAACTGGCTCGGCGTCATCGTCTCCAGCACGTCGATCTGCGCGACGACGACCTTCAGCACCGTGAGGATCCGGCGCAGCGTGCGGATGGCGTGCGCGGTGTTGCCGGCTTCGAGGTTGCGCTGCAGGAACTCGGCTTCGTGCAGGATCTGCTTGAACCACAGCTCGTAGACCTGGTGGATCACGATGAAGAGCAGTTCGTCGTGCTCGTCCGAACGCGGGTGCTGCGCCTCGAGCACGTCGTCGAGCGCGAGGTACGACGTGTAGCTCAGCGCGGCCTGCGGGTCGTTGGTCTGGTTCACGGTTTCCTCACCTCGTCGAAATCAGTGGTCCGGACGGCGCGGTCGAAGTGCCGTTGCGCGGCGGGCGCGAGCGCGGCGTACAGGTCATGGAAGAGCTCCACGGCCGCCGCGCGCCGGCCGGGCGCGGGGATCAGCTCGCCGGGCAGCTCGGGGTCGAGCGTCGGGAACACGCGGAACTCGTGCACCAGGCGCGTCCGCACGGCGAACGCTTCCCCGTCGGGCAGATCCCGTGCGCTGCCAGCGAATCCGGAGAAGTCCGAGACGAACGCGTCGTAGCGCGCGGCCAGTTCGTCGAGGTCCCACGCGCGTCCGGCGAACCTGCGCACGTCGAGCGCCGCGGACGGGCTGCCGAGCATCAGGCCGGCGTGCTCGGTCACGCCCAGGTCGTCGAGCAGCGCCAGTACTTCCGCCTCGCGGTCGTGCGGCGCGATCCACGTGCCGTCCTGCACCGGGCCGAATCCGAGGAAACGCAGCCGCCGCACGAGCGTCTCGCGCGCCTGCCTGCGGGTTTCGGGAATGCTCTGCCACAGCACCGTCCACGTGCCGGCGGGCCCTGCGCGGCGGCCGAGGCTGAAGATGCGCCGGTCGCCGTCGGCGAGCACGGCGACGGTGCGCTTCGTGAGCGAGTAGTGCACGAGCCGGCCCGCGCGGTGACGGGCCAGCAGGTCGCGGCGCACCAGCCGGGTGAGCGCGATGCGGGCGGCGCCGTCGGAGAACCCCAGCTCGGTGAGCAGTGTCACGAGCCCGCCGGACCACACACGGCGGCTCTCGCGCGGCTGCACGTAGCTGCCGAGCAGCGTCATCACCAGCTCCTGCGGGCCGGCGGTCGTGGGTTCGGGCACGGGACCAACTCTATACACCCCAGCCCGCTGCGGTGTAGCTTTCGAGCAAGCGGGTTTCTCCGCGGCGAGGAGGCGGCATGAAACGGCTGGTGGTGGTCACCGGCGGCACGCGCGGCATCGGCGCCGCGATCGCCGAGCACTTCGCGAAGGCCGGCGACGAGGTGCACGCGCCCGGCAGACGCGAATGCGACGTGACCGACGAACGGGCCGTGCGCTCGTACTTCGCGGGCCTCGGTCCGGTGGACGTGCTGGTCAACAACGCCGGCGTCTCGTCCAGCGCGCCCACGGCGAAGACCACGCTCGACGACTGGCGCACCCAGTTCGAGGTCAACGCGACCGGGGCGTTCCTGTGCACGCGCGAGGTACTGCCGGGGATGCGGTCGCGCGACCGTGGGCGGATCGTCACGGTCGCGTCGACGGCCGGGCACGTCGGCTACCGCTACACGACCGGGTACACGGCGTCCAAGCACGCGGCGGTGGGGCTGATGCGCGCGGTGGCGGCCGAGCTCACCGGGACCGGCGTCACCGCGAACGCGGTGTGCCCGGCGTTCGTGCGCACGGACATGACCGCCGAGTCAGTGGCCCGGATCCGGGAACGCACCGGCCGCGACGAAGCCGATGCCGAGGCCGCGCTGGCTGCGGCGGCGCCGCTCGGGCGGCTGCTGGAACCTTCGGAAGTCGCTTACGCGGTGGGCTTTTTCGCGGCCGAGGAAGCGGCCGCGATCAATGGACAGACTCTCGTACTCGATGGTGGAGGAATTCAGAAATGAGCCCGTTCCGCGCGACGCCCCCGCTGACGAAGGAGTGGGAGCACTTCGAGTTCTCCGTCGACGACGGCGTGGCGACCCTCGCGTTCACCCGGCCCGACAAGCTGAACGCTTTGACGTTCGACGTGTACGCGGATCTGCGGGACCTCGTGCTGGAGCTGCCGCATCGCGGCGATGTGAAGGTGCTGGTGATCACCGGGCAGGGCCGCGGGTTCTGCTCGGGCGGCGACGTCGAAGAGATCATCGGTGAGCTGCAGAAGATGGAGACCGCGCAGCTGCTCGAGTTCACGCGGATGACCGGGGCGGTGGTGAAGGCATTGCGGGAGACGCCGATCCCGGTGATCGCGGCGGTGAACGGCGTTGCCGCCGGGGCTGGTTCGGTAATCGCGCTGGCGTCGGATTTCCGGGTGTTGGCCGAGTCGGCGAAGTTCGCGTTTCTGTTCACCAAGGTGGGGCTGGCCGGGGCGGATATGGGGTCGGCGTACCTGTTGCCCCGGTTGGTGGGGCTGGGGCGGGCAACCGAGTTGTTGATGCTCGGGGACAAGCTGGGGGCGGAGCGGGCTGAGGCGATCGGGCTGGCCACGCAGGTTGTTGCCGATGATGCGTTGAGTGAAACGGTGGGGGCGTTGGCGCGCCGGCTTGCTGATGGGCCGGCGCTGGCGTACTCGACGACGAAAGTGTTGTTGACGCGGGAGCTGGATTCGGATCTGGGGTCGTCGATCGAGCTTGAGGCGATTACGCAGGCGTTGTTGATGACGGCGAAGGATCACAAGGAGTTTTATGCGGCTTGGAGTGCCGGGAGGAGTCCGAAGTGGACCGGCCGTTGATGGCCGGGTGAGGACGTAGCGGCTCGTCGCGCTGGCGCGCGACGTTGCGCACGGAGTGGTGCCGAGGGCACCCCGATTTTTCAGTGTCACCACGGTCTGGACCACGCGTCAAGGCCGGACAGCGTACCTTGACACGTGGTCCAGACCGCGGAGAAGGCGGGGGCTGGGTGCGTGTCGGGTTGGGCTGTCGGGTGGCGGTTTTCTTCGTGGTGAGGTGGGGCCGGGCTTGTGGCTCGGGTGCTATTTCGTGGTGAGGGTCAAGGAGCCGAGGCCCGGTATTTCCGCTTTGAGGGTGTCGCCTGCCGTGAACGGGGTTGGGGGGCAGAGGGTGCCGGTGAGGATGAGGTGGCCGGCTTGCAGGTGGTCGCCCGATTCCGCGAGGTGGTTGGCGAGCCAGGCGACGGAGGCGGCGGGGTTGCCGTTCATGACGGCGGTGGCGTTGCCTTCCACGGTGTGGTCGCCGATGGTGAGGGTGCAGGTGATCGTCGACAGGTCGGCGGGGACCGGGGACGGCTCGCCGAGCAAGACGTGGGAGGCGTTGGTGTTGTCGGCGACGAGCATTTCCAGGGTCTTCGGGCCGCCGGTCCAGCGGGACGCCACCAGTTCGAAGGCGGGGGCGATGGAGGCGGTCGCGGCCAGGACGTCGGCGGGGGTGATGCCGGGGCCGGTGAGGGGCTCGGCGAGGAGGAAGGCGATTTCGACCTCGGCCCTCGGGGCGGACAAACCCGCTGTCTGAAGGGGTTCGCCGTCTTTGAGGACGGTGGAGGTGAGCACGTAGCCGGAGGCCGGTTCGGTCGCCTGGTACACCGCGCGGGACGACGGCGACGTCAGGCCGACCTTGTAGCCGGCCAGGGTTTCGCCGTTGGCCAGGGCGAGGGTGCGGGTGGCGCGGGCGATCGAGTAGGCCTCGGCCAGGCCGCCGATCTCGGCGGGGGTGACGGTCGGGCCGCCTTGGACGGCGGTGCGCAGGTGCTGGGCCAAGTCCGACAAGGCAGTGCCTCCAGAAGTCCGGGGGACGCGGCGAAACCCGCGCCCGGACATCTGATCACACGCGGGGCACGTCGGTGTAGGCGATGGCGTTCTCCTCCAGACTGCCGAACCACAGGCGGCCCTGGTGCTCCCGGACGCCGACGAGCATGTGGAAATCCGGGAGTTCGCCCGCCGGCTCGTGTTCGACGGTGCCGTCGGCGGCGATGCCGAGCACGCCGACCTGGCGTTTCGGCGCGGGCTGAAGCGCGGTGGGCAGCGAGCGGACGGCGGCGCGCAGCGGCGCGGGCAGCTTGCGGACGGCATCGAGAGCAGGGACACGCGGGGAGGCCTGCGTGACCCAGATCAACCCGTCGCTGCCTGTCGCGATGTTGTCGGGGAAGCCCGACAGGTCCTCGGCGAGGGTGTCGCGCCGGCCTTGGCGGGAGCCGTGCAGCCAGAAGCGCGAGACGCGGAACTCGCCGGTTTCGGCGACGGCGACGAACGACTCGTCGGGCGGCAGGGCGACGCCGTTGGCGAACTGCAGGCCGTCGGCGATCACGTCGAACTGCCCGTCCGGGGTGCGGCGCAGGAGCCGGCCACCGGCCGTCTGCTCGATGAGGTCGTCGCGCCAGCGGTCGATGCCGAAGCGGCGGGATGAATCGGTGAAGTAGACCGTGCCATCGGCGGCGACCGCGGCGTTGTTGCAGAACACGAGGTCGAGCCCGGCCGCCGACGTGGCGAGCGTCGTCACCGCTCCCCCGGCCAGCGGCATCGTGAGCAGGCCCGCGCGGGCGTCGCAGATCAGCAGTTCGTCGTCGCCGTACAGCTCCAGGCCGAGGGGGCGGCCTCCGGTGTCGCCGAGCACGTCGAGCCGTCCGGGCTCACGCGCAGGATGCGCCCGTCGTCGACCCCGGTGTAGACGCGCCCTTCGGCGTCGACCACCACGTCTTCCGGACCGTGGCCGTTGACCGGGACCACGGTGACGGCACCGAATGGCATCACGACCTCCTACCGGTAGGTGAGCAGCAGCGCCGCCTCCGCTTCGAAGTGCGGGTGCTCGTTGAACGTCAGCAGGTTCACGCCACCGCGGCCCGAGGTCAGCTTCGTGATCCCGGCGTTCACGGTGACGCGGTTGAACTTGAGCAGACCGGCCTCGGGCACGCCCATGAGCGCACCCGCGACCGCGCCGATCACGCCGCCGGAGGTGAACACGAGCGCGTGCTCCCCCTTGCCCAGCGACCCGACGAGGTCGGTGAGCGCGGCCGTGCAGCGGTCGAGGAAGGCCGGCCATGTCTCGGCGCACGGCCCGTCGGCGCCCGCACCGACCCACGCGGCCAAGGCGGCGTCGAGCACACCCTGGTACTCGCGCGAGTCCTCCTGCGGCGCGCCGCCGGCGTGGTGGCGCGAGATGTCGACGTGGTCGTACTCGTTCCAGCGCGGGTCCTCCACCACGGGCCCGTCGGCGCCCAAAGCCTTCAGCGCCGTCGCCGCCGTGTCGCGCTGGCGGGCGAGCGTGCCGGACCGCACCTGGGCGAACTCGACGCCGCGGCGCGCGAGCTCGCGACCGACCACAGTGGACTGTTCGAACCCGCGCTCGGACAGCGCGTCGTAGTCGGCCGCGCCGAACGACGCCTGGCCGTGGCGGACGAGGTAGATCGCGCCCATGCGCTCGTGGCTCCTTCGGGTCAGGAGAACTTCGCCAGCAGACCGGCCGGGAGCACCTTCATCACCGCACTCAGCGGCACCCACGGCCACGAAGGAACATACGCGAGCTTGGGCTCGGCTTCGATCGCCTTCGCCAGTGCGCGGGCGCCCGCCTCGGCGCCGGTGAGCAACGGCGTGCTCCCGCTGCGCGCGGACATTTCGGACTCGATGTAGCCGGGCCGGATCTCCGTGACGGCGATGTCCGTGCGGCGCAGCTCGACGCGCGTGCCGGCCACGAACGCCGAAATGCCGGCTTTCGAAGCGGCGTACGCGGTGAGGTTCCGGGGCAGGCCGCGGATCGCGCTGAACGACGAGACCACGGCGAGGTGGCCGGCGCGCTGCTCGCGGAAGATCCCGACGGCGGCCTCGACCTGCGCGGCGGCGGCGACGAAGTTGGTCTCCAGCGTCTGGCGGTTCGCGTCGAACCGGCCCTTGCCGACGGGCTGGCCCTTGCCGAGGCCCGCGTTGACGATCACGCGGTCGAGCGAGCCGAACTCGCCGCGGAACTCGTCGAAGACGGTGAACACGCGGTCGTGGTCGTTCACGTCGAGCCGACGCGTCGCGACGGTGATCCCGGGGTAGGCCGCCGTGAGCTCACGGGCGAGCTCATCGAGGCGATCGGTGCGGCGCGCGCAGAGGGCGAGGTTGCGGCCACGGGCCGCGAACTGGCGGGCCATGCCCTCGCCGAGCCCCGAGCTGGCGCCCGTGATCAGAATGTTCTTCCGCAGGACCATGGCCGGAGCCTACCGGTCGGTAGTGTACTGGCCGCTACCACGGTGACGGCGGAAACCGTTGGCGCACACGGCAACGTCCGGCTGGGTGTCCGCCTGCTTCCGGCCGGGTGGGTAACAGCGGGGTTGGGGTTTCGTGGCGGGCCTGACCGGTGGCCCGGCGATGGGGGCGTCGCCGGGCCACCGGTTCCGGGTGCGGCCGCCGGCGGTACGCGGGGCGCGGACCGCGAGCCGGGGCCGGAGCACTGGGCCGCGGCGGGATCGCCGCCGCGGGCTACGGAGGCCATGAAAACGTGACCCCGCAGGTCAGGGCAATGGTTCACAGTTGCCAGTACTAGCCCGTTCGCCCCAGTGGTGACACGGAGTGCCTGGTCGGCTGCTGCTACGGTCACTGTGTCGAATTCGACACTGGGTGTTTCTGTGGGGTCTTTCACCACCGGCGAGGGCGGTCGACGGGCATGGCGGGTGGAACTGCGGACGGCACCGGGCCCGAGGGCGCCCGGACCGCCTTCGCGAGCGCGCTGCGCGCGGCCATCACCGGCAGCGGGCTGTCCCTCGACCGCATTCAGGCGCGACTGCGGGCGCGTGGCGCGACCGTGAGCGTCACGGCGCTGAGCTACTGGCAGTCGGGCAAACGCCAGCCGGAACGGCCTGGCTCGCTCTCGGCCGTGCGCGTGCTGGAGGAGATCCTCGACGTGCCCGCGGGTTCGCTGCTCGGCTTGCTGCCGCCCCCGCGACCCCGCGGCGCGACGCGGCGCGACCGCCAGGGCGAGGAGCCGCTGACGTTCACGCGCGAGACGCTGCAGCCACTGCTCGACCGCGTCGGCGCGCCGGACGCGCTGGATCAGCAGCACCAGCTCAAGCTCGTCGGCTTGCACGACCGCTGCGAAATCGCGGCCGACGGCGGCCAGCGCAAGATCACCTCCCGTGCGGTCTTCCAGGCCGGCGCCGACGGCCAGGACCGCTGGCTGCTCGTTTACGCCCAGGACGACGCCGCATCCGTGCCGCAGGTCCACGCGGTGCGCAACTGTCGCGTCGGCCGCACCGAAACGGACGACACCCACGGCATCCTCGTCGCCGAGCTGCTCTTCGACCGCCCGATCGACCGCGGCGAGACGCACCTGATCGAATACTCGCTGACGAACGCCGGCCCGCCGTACCCCGAATGCCGCGCCACCCACTACCGCGAATTCCGCCGCCCGGTGCGCGAATACCTGCTGGAGATCCACTTCGCCCCGGATGCCGTGCCGGCGCGCTGCTGGCAGTACTCCCGCGGCGGCGACACGACCCCCTCGCGCCGCCGCCTGCGCCTCGACTCGACGGGCGGCGTGCACGCGGTGGCCATGGACTTCGGGCCGGGGATCTTCGGCATCAGCTGGGAATGACTCAGCTGAGCTTGGTGCGCAACACCTTCCCGGTCGCGTTGCGGGGCAGTTCGGCGAGGAACTCGACGTCCCGCGGGACCTTGTAGCGGGCCAGGTTCGCCTTCACGTAGGCGCGCACCCCGTCGGCGTCCAAGGTGGAGTTCTCGCTGCGCACGACGAACGCCTTGAGGCGCTGGCCGAACTGGTCGTCGTCCACGCCGATGACGGCGGCTTCGATCACGTCGTCGCGTTCGACGAGCAGGTTTTCGACCTCGACGGGGAAGACGTTTTCGCCGCCGGAGACGATCATCTCGTCGTCGCGGCCGTCGATGAACAGGAGGCCGTCGTCGTCGAAGTGGCCGACGTCGCCG
Organism: Amycolatopsis sp. FDAARGOS 1241; assembly: GCF_016889705.1. Classification (NCBI taxonomy): domain Bacteria; kingdom Bacillati; phylum Actinomycetota; class Actinomycetes; order Pseudonocardiales; family Pseudonocardiaceae; genus Amycolatopsis; species Amycolatopsis sp. FDAARGOS 1241. The sequence continues at coordinate 1,946,303 of NZ_CP069526.1, read as the reverse complement.
CTGGAGAGCAGCCCGTCGATGATCTCCTTGTGGCGGCCGTCGGTGTAGCCGCCGAAGCTGAGGCCGCTGCCGACGAACACGCGGCCCGTCACGTGCGGCTCGGTGATCTGCTTGCCGTGCTCGTCGTACAGCGCGACGCGGCAGCCCACCGGTGCGCGGCCGACCGTGCCGGGCGCCTGCCGCCAGTCCTCGGGCGTGGCGACGGTGGCGACGGCGACTTCCGTGGAGCCGTACAGGTTGTGCACGACGTCACCGAACTGCTCGTTGGCCCGGTTGCCCAGGTCCGGCGACAGCGCCGACCCGGCGACGAAGATGATCCGCAGGCACGAGGTGTCGTACTTCGCCCGCACCGAAGCCGGCAGGTCGACGATGCGCTGCAGCATCGTCGGCACCAGTACGAGCGCGGTGCACCGGTGCTCGGCAACGCCCTTGAGCGTCAGCTCCGGGTCGAACTTCCGCCGCATCACGACCTTGCAGCCCAGCGCGAAGCTGAGGATGAACTGCGACAACCCCGTGCCGTGGAACAGCGGGGCGCCCATGTACGTCGCTTCGCCCGCACGAAGCGGAATCCGGTCCAGGAACTGCGCGGACGCGAGCGGCGACGTGTGCGGGCGCGGTGCCCCCTTCGGCGTCCCGGTGGTGCCGCTGGTGAGCAGCACGAACCCGCCGGGCTTGGCGGGCGCGGGCAGCGGCCGGTCGTCGGTGCTGGCGATGATCTCGTCGAGCACCGGCACGGCGTGGTCACCCGGCTCGTCGACCCAGGCGAGGTAGCGGTCGACGTCGCCGGGGATCGCGTCCAGCAGGTCGGTGAACTCCTGGTCGTACACGAGCGCGGTGACGCCTTCGCGCTGGGCGACGTCGGCGAGCTGCGGCTTCGCGAAGCCGGTGTTCATCAGCAGCAGGCGCGCGCCGAGCTTGCCGGCCGCGGCCATGGTGAGGACCAGACCGCGGTGGTCGCGGCACAGGGCGGCGATGACGGTGCCGGGGCGCAGGCCGCGCTCGGCCCAGGCGCGAGCCAGTGCGTTGGACCGGTCGTCGAGCTGTTTGAACGTGAGCGGGCCGAGGTCGTCGACGATGCCGACGGCCGACGCGTCGCGGCGCGCGGCGATGTGGTTGGCGCCGGCGAACGGGCCGTACTTCCGGATGGCGATGACCGACCGCACGCCCTCGTCCAGCCTCGGGAAGGGCACGAGCCCGGCGCGGCGCATCACGTCGATGCTGCGCACGGTCTCCGTGACCTTGTCCGTCACCTGGCTGGCGAGACCCAACACCCCGGCCGGGTTCCTCATCCGGGCACCTCCGTTGCTGCTGCGGGAGACAGCCACCCGCCGTACCGCCGGTATGGGTGGCTACTCGACAGTAGACCAAGCGGGGCGCGTGTGCACCAGACCACGGCGGCCGGGTTCGGTGACCGGAATTGTCGGTCCTCCCGAGCACAATGACGGGGTGCAGGTGATCACCGGTCAGGAGGAGGACTCCGGCTACACGATTTCGACGCCCGCGGGCACGTCGCGCGGGCTGTCGGCGGCCGAATGGATCGCCGCGGTGCGGCGGCTGGAGGAGACCGAGGCGCCGCGCTGGGTGCTGCCCTCCGTCGACGCGCTGTACCCGAAGCTCCTCGAGGCCGGCGTGCGGCTGGGGCGCTGCCACGACCTGGGGCTGGCCGAGGGCCTGCTGCTCGCGTACGAGGGGCGTGCGGGCGAGTCGCGGAGCCTGCGCGCGGCGTGGGCGCGGGCCCGGGGCGAGGAGCCGCCCGACGACGGGCCGGCGTTCGGCGAGGTCGCGCAACCCACGCTGTTCTCCCCGCGCGGACCCGGGCTGCCCGACGGCGTGGCCGTGGCCGACGCGGCGCAGCGCGTGCTGGCCGAGCAGGAGAAGCGCGCGGGCGCCACGGCGGCGCCGGGCCGGATGCGGCTGCTGCTGGCGGCAGAATCCGCGAGCGCGCTGGCGGCGGCGGAGATGTCCGCGGCCGGGCTGCCGTGGCGGGCGGACCTGCACCGCGCGCTGCTCGAGGAGCGGCTCGGGGCCCGGGTGCCGGCGGGACAGCGGCCGAAGGCTCTGGTGGCGCTGGCCGCGCAGATCTCCGGAGCGTTCGGCGGGCGCTCGGTGAACCCCGACTCGTCGGCGAGCGTGATCCGGGCGCTGGCGCGCGAGGGCATCGAGGTGCCGGCGGCGCGGAAGTACCTGCTGCGCGACATCGACCACCCGGCCGTCCCGCCGTTGCTCGAGTACAAGGAGCTTTCGCGGCTGCACTCGGCCAACGGCTGGGCTTGGCTCGACGAATGGGTCACCGACGGCCGGTTCCGCCCCCACTACGTGGTCGGCGGCGTGGTGTCGGGGCGCTGGGCCACCCGCGGCGGCGGCGCGCTGCAGATTCCCAAGGTCCTGCGCACGTGCGTCCGCGCGGACCCCGGCTGGAAACTCGTGGTGGCCGACGCCGCGCAACTCGAACCGCGCGTGCTCACGGCCCTGTCCGGCGACCGCCGCTTGGCCGAAGTCTCCCGAGCGACCGACCTCTACGCCCGCTTGGGCGAGGCGCTGTTCTCCGGCGCGCGCTACGTGCCACCTCGGTCGGGTGCCGCGGACGACCGTTCCCGCGCCAAGATCGCCATGCTGTCGGCGATGTACGGCGGCACGTCCGGCGAAGCAGGCCCGCTGCTGGCTTTGTTGCGCCAGCGTTTCCCCGACGCCGTGTCCTACGTGGAGCAAGCCGCCGCCGCGGGCGAACGCGGTGAGCGCGTGCGCTCGCGGCTGGGCCGCACGTCCCCCGCGCCGTCCGCCGCGTGGCGCGCGCTGACCGGCGGACTGGCCGAAGACGAAGCCGCGGAGACCCGCGCCCGCCGCGCTTCCCGCGGCTGGGGCCGGTTCACGCGCAACTTCGTCGTGCAGGCGTCGGCCGCCGACCTGACCGCGGTGCTGCTCGCGACCCTGCGCAACCGCCTCCCGGCTCCGGCCCACCTCGTGTTCTTCCAGCACGACGAGGTCATCGTCCACACACCGGCCGAGCTCGCGGACTCCGTCTCGTCCCTCATCGAGGCCACGGTCGCCGAATCCGCGCGGCTGCTGTTCGGCGACGCGTGCCCGGTCCACTTCCCGATGCAGGCGACACCGGTGGACACCTACGCCGACGCGAAATGACTTTTCGAAGAAGGAGATCTCCGTGGGAGCTTCAGGCTGGCACTACCGCGCGCCCTATGTCGGCAGCGTCAAAGCAACACACAGGTACGTCCAAGCACAACTCCTTTCCACCGGCGACTACGTGTGGCCCTGGGAAGACTTCGACCCCGACGTCGTCTCAGAGACGATTCCCCGTCCGACCACCCTGGCCGAGCTCAACGCGGCGAAAGACTCGGACCTCTTCTGGGACTGCGGCACCCACTCGATCCTCGACACCCACGAAATCTCCGAGGACGACGGAATGGGCGTCATCCGCCCGCTGAGCCCCGCCGAACTCACCGACGTGTTCGGCACCCACCACCCCTCACCCTCCGACTTCGACCGCGTCTCCCGCTCTCTCACCGACCGGTTGGGCGGCCGCTGGACCGGCCGCAGCCTCGTGCTGTACCTCGACGGAACGCCCACCGAGGTCTACTTCTGGGGCTTCTCGGGCGACTGACCTCGGCCTACAGGGCACCCTGACACCGCTTGACTTTTCCGCGAGGCCGCCCTGTGGTTGAGTTCCCTCATGCGCTATGCCTACTTCACGGCCAATTCGGACGAAGAAGCCGCAACGTCGCTCGAATCGCCCGACGGCCCGGTCTCGCTCTTCCCCACGGCCTCCTTCGAGCGCATCGACCCCTCCATGCAGGTGCCGCGAGCCGAGGCGTTCCTGACCGGCGCCGGCGAAGAGGCGGCCGCTGACAACCCCCGGTCAATGAAGCTGGTCGCAGAAGCCGGCGAGGGCGACGTCACCGTCGTCACACTGACGGATGAGTTCCGCGACGCGATCGCGGACACCGACGAAGCTCGCCGCCGGGAACTCGCGGACTTCTGGTCCCGCGCCGAAGACCTCGCCGGCGAGGCAAGTCCCGAGGACCTGCTTCCGGTCGTGGACGAACTCGCCGCCCTCGCGAGGCAGGCCAAGCCGACGGGTGCGCACCTCTACTGCTGGGTCTCCGTCTGAGCTTCGGCACTGCGCCGACTTCCGAGTGGGACACCCATCATGGGCATCCTCTACGACCAACTCGCCGCGAAGTCCGACGAACAGCCGGTCACCGCGTTCGAGTCCACCAAGGGCTCTTTCCCGTGGCCGGACTGAAGGGCCTCGACCCCACTTTCGGGATGAACAGCGCCGAAACTCTCCTCACCGGTGTCGACCAGGACACCGTGACCGCGAACCCCAGAGCAGACCGCCTGATCGCCGAGCCCGACGGTTCCGTTGTCGTGACAACGGTCACCGATGAACTCCGCGACGCCCTGGCCGGTGCCGACGAAGAACACCGCCGGCAGGTGGCCGAACTCTCGGCGCAGATGGAAGAACTCGGCGAGGGCTGCGATCCCGCGGACGTCCTGCCGGCTGTCGAGGAACTCGCCGCCCTCGCGCGGGAGGCGAGGGCTGCGGGAGAACGCCTGTACTGCCGCATGTGCCTCTGAGCGTCAGTACCGCGCCGGGTTCTGCAGGAGCGGTGGGTAGACGCAGCCTTCACACGGCAAAGGAAACAGCATGGGTGTTGTTTCCGACTACTTCGCCGCGGCCTCCGATGGAGCAGCCGCCCAAGGCCTGGACTCCCTCGACGATCACTTCCCGGTGATCGAGTTGACGGGCATCGACCCGACGGTTCAACCGGCCAGGCCGAAGCCTTCCGCACCGGCGCCGGCTACGACACAGTGACCACCAACTCGAGATGGACGCACCTATCGCCCAGCTCGACGGCGCCGACATCTTCATCGCGCCCCTCAGCGACGAAGTTCGCGATGCTCTCGCTGCCGCCGAGCGCTCACGCCTCCGAGAACTGGCGAAGTACTGGAACGAGGCTGCAGAGGCGAAGGTCTACAACCCCAGTCTCGAGGCCGTTCTGCCCGTGGTCGACGAACTCGCGACCCCTGTGCGGCAGGCAAAGCAACCGGACATCGGCTGTACTGCCGCACTGTCGGCTGAACTTCAGTACCGCGTCAAGTCCTGCAGGAGCGGTGGGTAGACGCCGTGTTCCCGTCCGTTCACGGTCGCACCCGCGTACCGCAACATCGGCGCCGTATCCCGATTCAACTCAGCCGGAAAATTGAGCCGTGGCGCCGAAACCTCGTCGAGCGCCGCCGCCTGCTCAACACTCAACCGCAGGTCCAGCGCGGCCAGGTTCTCCGTCAGGTGCTCCACCCGCCGGGGCCCGATCAGCGTCGAGGTGATGCCCGGGCGGCTCCGCACCCAGGCCAGCGCCACCGCCGCCGGGCTCACGCCGAGTTCCTTGCCGATCCCCACGACCACGTCGATGACCCGGAACTGCGCCTCCGTCGGCCCCACGCCGAAAGCCGCGCCGCGACGCGTGCCGGGGGCGGCGCCGTCGCGCGTGTACTTTCCTGACAGGAAGCCGCTCTTCAAGGGGCTCCACGGCAGCATCGCCATCCCCGCGTCCTGCGCCAGCGGCAGCAGCTCCCCCTCGATCGTGCGCTCCAGCAGCGAGTACTCCATCTGCAACCCCACCACCGGGGCCCACCCGCGGAACTGCGCGACGGTGGCCGCCTTGGCCGTGAACCACGCGGGGGTGTCGGAGAACCCGACGTAGCGGATCTTGCCCGCGCTCACGAGGTCGTCGAGCGTCCGCAGGGTTTCCTCGACGGGTGTCCGCGCGTCGAAGTTGTGGAGGTAGTACAGGTCGAGGTAGTCGGTGCCCAGCCGGCGCAGGGAATCGTCCAGCTGGTGCAGGATCGCCTTGCGGCTCGCGCCGCCGCCGTTGGGATCGCCGGGGTGCACGTTCACGAAGAACTTCGTGGCCAGCACCACCCGGTCGCGCAAGCCCGGGCGGGCGGCGAAGAAGTCGCCGACGATCTTCTCGCTGTGGGTGTTGGTGTAGAAGTTCGCGGTGTCGATGAAGTTGCCACCCCGGTCGAGGTAGGTCTGCAGGATCCTCTCGGACTCCTCGACGCTGCAACCGGTGCCGGTGTCCTCGCCGAAGTTCATCGCGCCGAGGCAGAAGGGGCTGACGACGAGACCGGAGCGGCCGAGGTGGACGTAGGAATCAAGGCTCACAGGGATTCTCCCGGTTCGAGACGGATTTCGTGACCCCTCGATTCCAGCAGGACCCGCGCCCAGCCGGTGAGCCCGAAAGTCGTAGCCTCTTGCCTGATCCTGGCACGATCGGCAGTTGCCCGCCGGCGACCGGGCGTGGTCGAATCGACCGGTGTCCTCCCTCGCCGAGCTGCGCGCGCTGATCGCCCGGTATGCAGGCCGCACCGACCTGCCGGGCGGCTTGGTGCTGTCGTGCGAACGCGCGCCCACCGACCCGGCTGCCACGCTGACCGGCCCGGTGCTCGCCGTCGTCGCGCAGGGCCGCAAGCGTGTCGCGACGGGCGAACGCACCTACGACTACGGCGCCGGCCAGTACCTCGTGGTGACCGTGGACATGCCGGTGACCGGCCACTTCGCCGAGGCGAGCCCGGACGAGCCGTTCCTGGGCGCGGGGCTGGTGCTCAAACCAGAGGCCGTCGCCGCGCTGCTGCTCGAAACGGGCACCACCGCGGCCACCCCGGCGACGCCGTCGGCCATCACGGTCAGCGACGCGCCGGACGAACTGCTCGACGCTTTCGTCCGGCTGCTCCGGCTGACCGACCACCCGGCCGACCGCCGCGTGCTCGCTCCGCTGATCGAGAAGGAGATCCTCTGGCGGCTCGTCACGGGCGCCCAGGGCGCGACCATCCGCCAGATCGGGCTCGCCGACAGCAGCCTCTCGCACGTCGGCCGCGCCATCCGCTGGATCCGCGACCACCACGCCGAGTCCCTGCGCGTCGCCGACCTCGCGCGCCTGGCGGCCATGAGCGAGTCGTCGTTCCACCGGCACTTCCGCGCCGTCACCGCCATGACGCCGATCCAGTACCAGAAGCACATCCGCCTCCAGGAGGCCCGCCTGCTGCTGCTCGCCCGCACCGACGACGACGTGGCCTCCATCGGCTACGCCGTGGGCTACGACAGCGCCTCCCAGTTCAGCCGCGAATACCGGCGCCAGTTCGGCATCCCACCCGGCCAGGACTCAGCCCGGCTCCGGGCGGGGCTGGCCGAGTGACTTCCGCGGCCGTAATGGCCATCCGCACAAGCTTCGGCGGGCCGGCCGCACTCGCCGCAACCGTGGCGGCCGTGACGCTGGTCGTCAACCGAGTAGCGCCTCAGGCCAGCGCGTCGTCGAGGGCCTTCGTGATGCGTTTGAGCGACACCGGATACGCGGTGCCCAACGTCTGCGCGAAGAAGCTCACCCGCAGTTCCTCGATCATCCACCGCACCTCCGACAGCGCCGGCGAGGACGTGCCCGGTGGCAGAGAAGCCAAGGCGGAGCGGTATTCCGCCGTGATCCACGCGATGTCGGCCGTGCGCTGGAGGTCGCGGGTGGGCTCGAGAGGGAGTTTCTCCAGGCGACGCTCGATGCCACGCAGGTAGCGGACGACGTCGGGGAGCCGGGCGGCGCCGGTCTCCGTCACGAAACCCGCGTGGACCAGGCCGTCGAGCTGGGTGCGGATGTCCGTCAGCGACTCGGCCGGACCGCGGGTGTCGGGCAGGCGGGTTTCGACGTCGTTGGCGGCGCGCAGGATGCGTTCCACGTCGGTCAGCACCGCCAGCACAGCTTCGTTCAAGCCGGCGCGCACTTTTTCCAGCAGGGCCGCGAAGCCGGCTTCGTCCCAGACCGGGCCGCCGGCCGCGGCCATCAGGGAGTCCACGGCGCAGTCGACGCAGTCCTCCAGCAGGGCCGCGACACTGCCGTGCGGGTTGCGGTTCAACACGAGCTTCGAGGAGTTCGACAGCGACCGCGTGATGAACTTCATCGGCGAGTTCAGGTTGAGCCGCAGCATCCGCCGGGTGCCGGCCCACATGGCGTGCCGCTGCTGGGCCGGGGTGTCCAGCAACCGCACGGCCACCGACGCGCCCTCGTCGACCAGCGCCGGGTACGCCTTCACGTCGTGGCCCCGCTGCGTCGAAGCGAACACCTTCGGCAGCTCACCGAACGACGGCTTGGTCAGCCCCGCCTTCTCGATGCTGTTGGCCGCCTTCGAGATCGTCTCTCGCACCTTCGGCGCGAGCCGCAGCTTCAGCACCTCCAGATCCTTGCCCTCGGCCACCTTGCGGCCGCGCTCGTCGACCACGCGGAACGTCATCCGCAGGTGCTCCGGCACCGAGGACAGGTCGTACGCCGACGCCGGCACGTCGACCCGGCGCAGCGCGAAGAGCTCGTCGGACAACACGTCGAGCAGCGGTCCGTCCGAAGGCGACACTCGCGAAAGGACATACGCGGCGGTGTCGGGCGCCGGCACGAAGTTGCGCCGCAACGCTTTCGGTAGCGATTTGATCAGCTGCGTGACCAGCTCCTCGCGCAGCCCCGGCACCTGCCAGTCGAACCCGTCCGGCGTCACCTGGTTCAGCACCGGCAGCGGAAGGTGGACGGTCACCCCATCGGCGTCCGCGCCCGGCTCGAACTGGTAGGTGAGCTTGAAGACCTGGTTGCCCTGCGTCCACGAATCCGGGTAGTCCGACTCGCGCACGCCGCCCGCGGTCTCGTTGATGAGCATGGACTTCTCGAACGACAGCAGGTCCGGGTCGGCGCGCCGGGCCTTCTTCCACCAGCTGTCGAAGTGCCGCACGGACACCACGTCGGCCGGCACTCGCTGGTCGTAGAAGTCGAACAGGGTCTGGTCGTCGACGAGGATGTCGCGGCGGCGGGCGCGGTTCTCGAGGTCCTCGACCTCGTCGAGCAGCGCGCGGTTCTCCGCGAAGAACTTGTGGTTCGTCTGCCAGTCGCCCTCCACGAGCGCGTGGCGGATGAACAGCTCGCGCGACAGGTCGGGGTCGATGCGCCCGTAGTTCACGCGCCGGTCGGCCACGAGCGGCACGCCGTAGAGCGTCACCTTCTCGATCGCCATCACCGCGCCCTGCTTGCGCTCCCAGTGCGGCTCCGAATAGGACCGCTTCACCACGTGCGCGGCCAGCGGCTCGACCCACTCCGGCTCGATGCGCGCGTTGACCCGGCCCCACAGCCGCGACGTCTCCACCAGTTCCGCCGACATCACCCAGCGCGGCTGCTTCTTGAACAGCGCCGAGCCTGGGAACACCGCGAACCGTGCGCCGCGGGCGCCGAGGTAATCACCCCTGGCCGGGTCCTTGAGCCCGATGTGCGACAGCAGCCCGGCGATCAGGGACGTGTGCACGTGCTGCGGGTCGGCCGGGGTGGTGTTGAGCGAGATGCCCAACGGCTTGGCGAGCTGGCGCAGCTGGCTGAAGATGTCCTGCCACTCGCGGATGCGCAGGTAGTTCAGGTACTCGGCGCGGCACAGCCGGCGGAACTGGTTGCCCGTGAGCGCCCGCTGCTGCTCGCTCACGTACTCCCACAGGTTGAGGTACGCGAGGAAGTCCGACGTCGGGTCGGCGAAGCGCGCGTGCTGCTGGTCGGCCGCCTGCTGCTTCTCCGCCGGCCGCTCGCGCGGGTCCTGGATGGACAGTGCGGCGGCGATGATCATCACCTCGCGCACGCAGCCGCCCCTCGCGGCCGCCAGCACCATCCGGCCCATCCGCGGATCGACCGGCAGCTGCGCGAGCTTGCGCCCGACTTCCGTGAGCCGCGACGTATCGGATGGCTCGAACGCGCCGAGCTCCTGCAGCAGCTGCACGCCGTCGTTGACCTGACGGCGGTCCGGCGGCTCCACGAACGGGAACGCCGCCATGTCGCCCAGCCCGAGCGAGGTCATCTGCAGGATCACCGACGCCAGGTTCGTGCGCAGGATCTCCGGGTCGGTGAACTCCGGCCGCGACTCGAAGTCCTCTTCGGAGTACAGCCGGATGCAGATGCCGTCGGACGTGCGGCCGCTGCGGCCCTTGCGCTGGTTGGCCGACGCCTGCGAGATGGGTTCGATCGGCAGCCGCTGCACCTTCGTGCGGTGGCTGTAGCGCGAGATGCGCGCCGTGCCGGGGTCGATCACGTACTTGATGCCGGGCACGGTCAGCGACGTCTCGGCCACGTTCGTCGCCAGCACGATCCGGCGCCCGGTGTGGCGCTGGAACACGCGGTGCTGGTCGGCCGACGACAGCCGCGCGTACAGCGGCAGCACTTCGGTGTTGCGCAGGTCCAGCCGGTTCAGTGCGTCGGCCGTGTCGCGGATCTCGCGTTCACCCGAGAGGAACACGAGGATGTCGCCGGGACCTTCGGCGCTCAGCTCCGCGACGGCGTCGAGGATCGCCTGCGTCTGGTCGCGGTCCGCGTCGGCGTCGGGCTCCTCGGGGTCGACGAGCGGCCGGTAGCGGACCTCCACGGGGTACGTGCGGCCCGAGACCTCGACGATCGGCGCGTTGTCGAAGTGCTTCGAGAACCGCTCGGGGTCGATCGTCGCGGAGGTGATGATCACCTTGAGGTCGGGCCGGCGCGGCAGCAGCTGCTTGACGTAGCCGAGGATGAAGTCGATGTTGAGGCTGCGCTCGTGGGCCTCGTCGATGATGAGGGTGTCGTACTGCCGCAGCATCCGGTCGGTCTGGATCTCGGCGAGCAGGATGCCGTCGGTCATCAGCTTCACGAGCGTGTCCTGGCCGGACTGGTCGGTGAAGCGGACCTTGTACCCGACGGTCTCGCCCAGCTCCGTCTTCAGCTCGCTCGCGATGCGGTCGGCGACCGTGCGCGCCGCCAGCCGCCGGGGCTGCGTGTGCCCGATCTGGCCGAGGATCCCGCGCCCGAGCTCGAGGCAGATCTTCGGCAGCTGCGTGGTCTTGCCCGACCCGGTCTCCCCCGCGACGATCACGACCTGGTTGCCGGCGATCGCCTTCGCGATGTCGTCCTTGAGCCGGCTGACCGGGAGCTCTTCGGGGTACTCGATCTTCGGCACGCTCGCGCGCCGCTGCTGCACGCGCAGCTCGGCGGCGGTCACGTCGGCGGCGATGCGCTCGGCGACCGCCTGCTTGTCGCGAGCCTTGCGCGCGCCGTCGATGCGCCGCCGCAGCCGGTGCTCGTCGCGCGACATCAGCTCCGGCAGCCGCGAGCGCAGCGCCTCGAGAGGAGAGTGAGTGGACATACTTGGATCGAGGATAGCGGTGCGTGACCGGGCTGGCTCCCGAATATGCGCAGGGTCTCCCGCGGCCCGGTCACGGGCTCGGTGCCGGCTCCCTGCGGCGCGTCAGCCGCGCGGGCACCAGCCAGGTGAGCCGCTCCGAGCGGACGACGGCGAGCGGCCCGATCACGGCCAGGAGCAGCACGTAGCCGGCGACGAACGGCGCCACGCGGGTGTCGAGGCCGGCCGCGACCGCGAGCGTCGCCAGGACCAGCGAGAACTCGCCGCGGGTGAGCACGGTCAGGCCGATGTTCACGCCCGCCTGGCAGTCGAAGCCGTGCAGCCGGGCCGCGAAGGCACCGGCGGCGAGGTTGAGCACCAGCGTGAGCGCCACCGCGGCGAGCACGGGCAGCGCGACCGTCCCGACGGCGCCGGGGTCGATCGACAGGCCGAAGATGAAGAAGAACAGCGCCCCGAACGCGTCGCGCAGCGGCAGCACCAGCTTGTGCACGCGCGGCGCGACCTTCGAGCCGCCCAGCATCATGCCGACCATGAACGCGCCGATCGCGTCGGAGACCCCCACCTCTTCGGCGACGGCCGCGCCCAGCACGGCGACGCCGACGAAGCACACGGTGAGCAGCTCGTCGTCGGCCGAACCGAACAGCCGCGAGACGGCGCGGCCGCCCCAGCGCGCCAGGGCGGCGAGCACCAGCAGGAACCCGAGCGCCTTGCCGAAGTCGGCCAGGGCCGCGCCGAAGCCGTCGGCACCGCTGAGCACGGGCTGCAGCAGGGCGAGGTAGAGCGCCAGGAACAGGTCTTCGAGCACGATCACGCCCATGATCAGGCGTGATTCGGGGTTGTTCAGGCGCCGGGTTTCGAGCAGGAGCTTGGTGACGATGGCCGACGATGAAATGCCGATCGCGCCCGCGATCACCAGGGCTTCCCGCGGGCCCCGGCCTAGCATGAAGCCGAACGCCAGCCCGCCGCCGACGTTGAGCACCAGGTAGCCGAGCCCCGCCGCGGCCAGGCGGCTGCCGCCGCGCGCGAGGTCGTCGAGGGAGAACTCCAGGCCGAGGTAGAACAGCAGGAAGACGAGCCCGAGCCCGGCCAGGACCGCGAGCTCGCCGGGGTCGTCCACAAGGGACACTCCGGGCGTGTGCGGGCCGAACACGAAGCCGGCCAGCATGAACAACGGGATCGTCGGCAGCCCGATCCGGGCCCCGATCCGCGCGACGACGCCGGCCGACAGGAAAGCACCGCCGACGGCCAGCAGGGCATGACCGTTGGTCATGGGAAACCTCCAACAGCTGAGTACGGGTGGGCGCTGGTACTCAGGCGGCGGGAGGTGCTCGCGCGGCTCGCGCGGTGCTCGGCCGGTGGCCGGCCGGAATGGCGGTGTCGGCGACGGCGATGCCCGGCTCGGCCGGCCGCGCGAGGGCGGGCCGGTCCGGCGGTAGCGCGGGCGGAACTTGTGGGGCTGCAACGAAGTGCGGCGACTGCTGGGCAACCAGCACCGGCTTCGCGTCCTCGTCGGACCGCGCGGGGTGCGCCGGGCCGGGAACGGCGACGCCAAGGACCAGCAGCGCCACCACCAGGACGCTCAGGATGGACCGGTGCCGTGGCGCGGTGGCGGCGGCAGCAGTCATCGTCCGGCCAGTTTACCATCTCTTTAATGTCGACCGATGGTCTATTGTGGACACCGAAGCCGGCCGCGCCCGCACCGTGATCCCGATGCTGTTCCGGCCATGCCCACCGACGCCGCGTGCCGCTGCCTCGACCATGGCGATCGCGACCACCTCGACACCGTCGACACCGGCCGCGTGGCCCACGTCGCCGACCCCGGCTGGGGCCTGCTCGCGATCCCGGCGGACGAGGTCAGCGCGGGGTGGACGTTCACGGTCGGCCGGTGGCACTCGTTCCGGAGGCCGGAGCTCGCCGGGTTCGGGCTGGGACCCGGACCCGGCATGGCTTTGCTCAACGCGATCGGCGAGTAGGTGGCCGCCGGCGCGCCGTCGCGGGCAACCGGCTGGACGGGTTCCTCGGCAGTGGCGCAACCGTTGCGGTCCGGCAGATCCACGAGGGCCGGCACGAAGCGTTCCTCGGCATGGCCCAGGGCTGCTACCGCGCGACGCGCCCTGCTGTGCCGTTCTTGCAGGTGCTCTGGCCGGACCGCGACGGCCGCTTCCCGGCGCAGGACGGATTCGCAGCGGGCCTGGAGTCGTACCAGCCGTGGCTGTGGCTCGCCCCGGCCGCGCACCCGCGCAGGGCCTTGGACCGCCGGCCTCGGACGAATCCGTCAGGCGGAGCGCTCCGCGGCCACCTGCTCGCGCACGTCCGGGATCGTCTCGGTGATGAACACCCGCGAAGCGTGCTCGTCGGCGCCGGACAGGACGAAAGTGTCGAAGCCGCTGCCGAGGGCGAAGTCGGCGAGTTCGGCGGCGGACGGGGTGGCGCCGACGTTGAGGACCCGGCGGATCGAGCCCGGGTCGCGGCCGGCGTCGGCGGCCGCCGCGTCCACGGCGGAGGCCAGGCGGACGACGGAAGCCGGGTCGTCACGCAGGCTCACGACCCAGCCGTCGGCCAAGCGGCCCGTCAGGCGCAGCGCGCGGGGGCCGTAGGAGCCGAGCCAGAGGCCGATCGGCCGCGTGGGCACCGGGCCGGAGTGCGCGCCGGCGAGCGAGTGGAAGCGGCCGTCGAAGCGGAGGTTGCGGTCGCCGCTCCACATCTTGCGGATGACGGTGATCGCTTCTTCCTCGGCGGCGAGCGCGTCGCCGGGGCTGCGGCGCGGGCCGCCGTAGGCGACGATCGCGTCCCAGAAGGCGCCGGCGCCCACGGCGAGGTCGAAGCGGCCGCCGGAGAGCAGGTCGAGGCTGGCGGCGGCCTTGGCCAGCACGGCGGGGTTGCGCAGCGGCAGGTTGGCGACGTCCGGGAACACCCGGATCTTCGTCGTCGCGCCGAGCAGCACACCCATGAGCGAGAAGGTCTCCACATAGCGCCGCTGGTACGGGTGGTCCTGCACCGCGAGGTGCTCGAAGCCCAGCCGCTCGAGCTCGCGCGCGTGCTCGACCAGGGGGTCGGCCGCGTTCGGCACCAGGAAGTAGCCCGTCGAGATGTCCCGTCCGAAGTCCGTCATCACCGCTCCTTCACGCCGTACACCCCACTCAACCGCGCCGGCCGGACGGGGATTCCGGCCGACCGGGCGAACGGAAGTGACCCGGCGGTAACCTCGGGACACGCGACCTTCGGGAGGCACGCATGGCCGATTACGACATGGTGCTCTTCGGCGCCACCGGCTTCACCGGCACCCTGACCGCGGAGTACCTGGCGCGTAACGCCCCGCCCGGCTGCCGCTGGGCGCTGGCGGGCCGCAACCGGGGCAAGCTCGAGCACCTGCGTGGCAAACTGACCGCGATCGACGAGCGGCTCGGCACGCTCCCGCTGCTCACGGCCGACAGCGCGGACCCGCACTCGCTGCGCGCGGTGGCCGCGGCGGCCAAGGTCGTGGCGACCACGGTCGGGCCCTACCTGCACTACGGCGAGCCGCTCGTGGCCGCGTGCGCGGCCGAGGGCACCGGCTACGTCGACCTCACCGGCGAGCCCGAGTTCGTGGACCGCATGTACCTCGCCCACCACGCGAAGGCCGCCGAAACCGGCGCGCGGCTCGTGCACTGCTGCGGCTTCGACTCGATCCCCCACGACCTCGGCGCGTGGTTCACCGTGCGGCAGCTGCCCGAGGGCGTTCCGCTGCAGGTGGACGGCTACGTGCGCGTCGGCGCCCTGCCTTCGGGCGGCACTTTCCACACGGCTCTCAACGCGTTCGCCCGGCAGATCGAGGCGAACCGCGCGGCCAAGGAGCGCGCGGCGGCGGACCCGGCTCCGGCCGGCCGGACCGTGCGCACACCGATCGGCGGCCCGCACCGCGTGCCCGGCACCGGCCAGTGGGCGGTGCCGCTGCCGACGATCGACCCGCAGGTCGTGGGACGCTCGGCGCGGGCGTCCGCCCGATACGGCCCGGACTTCCGGTACCGGCACTTCGCGGCGTTCGAGAGCCTGCCGTCGCTGGCCGGGGCCGCAGCGGGCATGGGCGCACTGTTCGCGGCCGCCCAGCTCGCGCCGGCGCGCGAAGGCCTGTCGAAGCTGCTCGCGCCCGGCCGCGGCCCGAGCCCCCAGCGGCGGGCGCGGTCGTGGTTCTCCGTGCGCTTCACCGGCACCGGCGACGGCGAGCAGGTGACCACCGAGGTCTCCGGCGGCGACCCGGGGTACGACGAGACGGCGAAGATGCTCGCCGAATCGGCGCTGTGCCTCGCCTTCGACGACCTGCCGCCGACCGCCGGGCAGGTCACCACCGCCACAGCCATGGGCGACGCGCTCATCGAGCGGCTCACGCGGGCGGGGATGGCGTTCCGCAGGCTGTGACGGGTGTCCTTTGAGGATGGTCCACGAGGCGGGCGGCTGACTAGAGTGGCGCCATGGCCCGTATGACCCGCGCGGAAAGCCAGGCGCGCACGCGCGAGCTGCTCATCGGCACGGCGAAGGAGCTGTTCCTGCGCGACGGGTACGCGCTGACGTCGCTGGAGAAGGTGGCCGAAGAGGCCGGCTTCTCGAAGGGCGCGGTGTACTCGAACTTCCGCGGCAAGAACGAGCTGTGTCTCGCCGTGCTCGAGCGCATCCACGCCGAGCAGGCCGCGCTCGTGTCCGCCACCCTCGCCACCGCCGACGGCGTCGACGGGTTGCTCGCCGCCTTCCAGGCCTGGGCCGAACGCAGCATCGGCGACCAAGCCTGGACGGCGCTGGAAGTCGAGTTCGCCACCGGCGCCCGCCGGGACCCCCGCATCCGCGCCGAGCTGGCCATCCGGGACGAAGCCATTCGCGACACCATCGCCGGCCTGCTCTCCGCCTACGCCGACCGCTTCGGCCTCACCCTGCCCATGTCCCCCGCCGACGCGGCCACGGCGCTGCTCAGCCTCGGCATCGGGCTGGGCGTGCAGCGCGCCATCGACCCGACGATCCCGGTCCACGTGCTGCCGGCGGTGATCCGGTTGTTCGCGGGAAATCCTTCATCCACAAAGGACTGACCACTGACACCGTGCCCCGCGGTTCCGGCGAGCTATCCGGATCTCGGGCTCCGCGACGGAAATCGCCGCAGGGATCGAACTGTGCGAGACTCCCCTCTTCGGCCACCTGGGCGTGCACATTACGAGGTTCGCACGATCACCTGCGCCACCCGAATCACCGGAAATCTGCCCCACTGAGCGGGAAACCGCCTTTCCGGGGTTGACAAACCCCGAAACCGAAATGCCTGCAACGAGCGTTCGTTCACACTCCTGAAATCCCGCTTTGCCTCTTGCCCACCAGGATCACGCCCGGTTATCGTTGCGCTACACCGCAGCAGCACCCGGAGTCGCGAATTTCCCGGCACGCCAGGCAATTCCCGGCTTCGTCCGCCTTGCCCACCTGTCATGGCCCAGCCCTGGCACCCTGCGGAAAAGGAATTCTCCCCATGCGCAAGACGATGCGGCCCGCGCTCGTTGCCGGCCTGTCCGTGGCGTCGGTCCTCTCCATCGCGCTCGCCACGCCCACCCTGTCGTCCGCCACGCCGGCGCCCGCGCCGGTTTCCGCGGCGGCGGCCTTCGCCTCCGGGGGCGACCTCGCGTCGCCGGAGAAGAAGGAAATCGCGATGCAGCTGGTCTCCAGCGCGGAGAACTCGAGCCTCGACTGGAGGGCGCAGTACAAGTACATCGAGGACATCGGCGACGGCCGCGGTTACACCGCCGGCATCATCGGCTTCTGCTCGGGCACCGGCGACATGCTCGAGCTCGTGCAGGCCTACACGAACTCCGTGCCGGACAACCCGCTGGCGAAGTACCTGCCGGCGCTGAAGAAGGTCAACGGCACCGACTCCCACGCCGGCCTCGGCCGGCCGTTCGAGGACGCGTGGGTGGCCGCCGCGAAGACGTCGCAGTTCCAGGCCGCGCAGAACAGCGAACGCGACCGCGTGTACTTCACCCCGTCGGTGAACCAGGCCGAGTCCGACGGCCTCGGCGCGCTCGGCCAGTTCATCTACTACGACGCCATCGTGATGCACGGCCCCGGCGACAGCTCCGACAGCTTCGGCGGCATCCGCAAGACCGCGATGAAGAAGGCGAAGAGCCCGGCGCAGGGCGGGAACGAAATCACCTACCTCAAGGCGTTCCTCGACGCCCGCAAGGTGATCATGAAGCAGGAGGAGGCCCACGCCGACACCTCGCGCGTCGACACCGAGCAGCTGGTGTTCCTCAACGCGGGCAACCTCGACCTGCACACCCCGCTGAAGTGGAAGGTCTACGGCGAGCCCTTCGAGATCGACTGATCGCGGCCCGCGAAGACCCGGGCCGCCGCTTCGGCACGGCAGCCCGGGTTTTCCCGCCTCCACCGCGGCCGTTTCACCGATTTCCGCCAACGGCCTCCCGAGTTTCCCGTAGGCTCCCGCCCATGAGAACCGTGCTCGCGTCGTTGTTCTCCGTCGCGCTGGGGACGCTCGGAGCAGGAACAGCGAACGCACCGGCCACCCCGCCCCCGCCTGCCCTGCCCTACCACGGCTCGGCGGACCAGATGGTCACCGTGACCGCGCCGGACGGCGCGTCGACCACGGCGACGCTGATCGCGTGGCAGCGCCAGGGGACCCACTGGACCCGCGTACTCGGGCCGTTCCCCGCGTTCGTCGGCACGCAGGGCATCGGCCAGGCCAGCGAGGCCACCTCGCACACGCCGGCCGGGGTGTGGACGCTCACCGAAGCGTTCGGCATCAAACCCACCAACGGCACCCGGCTGCCGTACCGCCAGGTCACGGACTCCGACTGGTGGGTCTCCGACGTCAAGTCGCCCTTCTACAACACGCACTACTCGTGCGCGCCGGGCACGTGCCCGTTCGATGAGTCGGCCGGCGAGGACCTGGGCAAGGCCGGGCCCGTCTACGACCACGCCACCGTGATCGACTACAACCGGTGGCCGGCGGTCCCGGGCCAGGGTTCGGCGTTCTTCCTGCACGTTTCCTCGGGCCGCCCGACAGCGGGGTGCGTGTCGATCCCGGCCGCGGCCCTCGACGCCGTGATGAGCTGGCTCGACCCGGCCGACCACCCGGTGATCAACATCGGGATCAGTCCACAGTAGAGAGAAGGTCGCCCGCGGGCCGTGTGTTGAGCACCCGGTCCACGGTCAGCCCGGCCTTTTCGGCGCGCGCGCACCCGTAGACCTGCCAGTCGAGCTGGCCGGGTGCGTGTGCGTCGCTGTCGATGGCGAAGTCGCAGCCCAGCTCCACGGCCAGCCGCAGCAGCGGCATCGGCGGGTCGAGCCGCTCCGGGCGCGAGTTGATCTCCACCGCAACCCCGTTCTCCCGGCAAGCGGTGAACACCTGCTCCGCGTCGAACGTCGACGGCGGCCGCGCCCGCGGCCCCTTCACCAGCCGTCCCGTGCAGTGGCCGAGCACGCGCACGTACGGGTTCTGCACCGCCGCCACCATCCGCGGCGTCAGCTCCCGCGCCGGCATGCGCAGCTTGGAGTGCACGCTGGCCACCACGAAGTCGAGCCGCTCCAGCAGGTCCTCCCGCTGGTCGAGGGAACCGTCGTCGAGGATGTCGACCTCGATGCCGTGCAGCAGGCGAAACGGTGCGAGCTCCGCGTTGACGCGCGCGACTTCGTCCATCTGCTTGCGCAGCCGTTCGGCCGACAACCCGTTGGCCACGGTCAGGCGCGGCGAGTGGTCGGTGAGCACGATCCACTCGTGGCCGAGGTCGCGCGCGGCCTCGGCCATCTCCTGGATGGGGCTGCCGCCGTCGGACCAGTCGGAGTGGGTGTGGCAGTCGCCGCGCAGCGCGGCGCGCAGGTCGCCGCCGTCCGGCAAGTCGGCTTCGGCGATCTTGGCCGCGTACGCGGGCACCCGGCCGAGCCACGCGTCCTCGATGACCCCGGCGGTGACCTTGCCGATGCCCTTGAGCGCCTGCAGTGTGCCGGAGCGCACGCGGCTCTCCAGCTCGTCCTGTGACAGGTGGTCGACGATCGCCGCCGCCTGCCGGAAGGCGCGCACCCGGTAGGTCGGTTCAGCCGCGCGTTCGAGCTGGAACGCGATGTCGCGCAGCGCGCGTGCGGGGTCCATGGGTTCCGTTGTACCCGGTCAGGAGCGCGGCGGCAGCTCGTGGAGCTCGACGTTCTCGAGCTTGCCGTCGCGGATCTCGGCCGTTTGGTACGTGCGGAACGGCTGGCGCCGGCGGTCGGT
Organism: Amycolatopsis sp. FDAARGOS 1241; assembly: GCF_016889705.1. Taxonomy (NCBI): domain Bacteria; kingdom Bacillati; phylum Actinomycetota; class Actinomycetes; order Pseudonocardiales; family Pseudonocardiaceae; genus Amycolatopsis; species Amycolatopsis sp. FDAARGOS 1241. The sequence continues at coordinate 1,926,886 of NZ_CP069526.1, read as the reverse complement.
GGGCGAGCCGGGGTTGAGCAGACGCAGGCCGCCGGGCGTCACCGTGTCCCACGGGATGTGGCTGTGGCCGAACACGAGCACGTCGGCGTCGGGGAACTGCGCGTCGCAGCGTTGTTCGCGGCCCTTCGCGGCACCGGTCTCGTGGATCACCGCCAGCCGCACGCCACCGAGGGTTACCCGCGCGATCTCGGGCAGCCACGCGCGCAGCTCGGGCCCGTCGTTGTTGCCGTACACCCCGACGAGCCGTTTGGCCGCCACCGCGAGCTGGTCGAACGCGTCGAGGTCGACCCAGTCGCCGGCGTGCACGACGACGTCGGCGCGCTCCACCTCGGCCCAGACCTCCTCGGGCAGTTCCTTGGCCCGCTTCGGCAGATGGGTGTCCGCGAGGAGCAGCAGCCGCACGGCCTACGCCTCCTCTTCGCCGATCGCGGCCACGACGCGCTGGAGGAACGCGCCGATGTGCTTGCGCAGCAGCTCGGCCGCGCCGTCGGCGTCGCCCTTCTTGGCTGCGGTGAGCACGGCCTTGTGCTCGCTCCACTCCTTGCGCCAGCTGGGGTTCGCCTCCCAGCCGACCACGCTGATGAGCGCCGCGCGGTCCTTGAGGTCGTCGAGCATCGACACCATCAGCGGATTGCCGCAGCCGGCGTAGAGCGCGCGGTGGAAACGCCGGTTGAGCAGGCTGAGCGAAGCGTGGTCCTTGTCCGGCAGCGCCGCCTGCGCCTGCCTGAGCGCCTCAGCCGCTTCCTCGAACAGCTCGGGCGCGCCGGCCGCCACGGAGCGGCGCAGGGCCTCGGGTTCGAGCACCATCCGCACGTCGTACACCGAGCGCGCCATCGCCGCGTCGACCACGCACACCGAAGCGCCGCGGTACGGGCTGAACGTGACGAGCCCCGAGTTCGACAGCACCTTCAGCGCTTCGCGCACCGGCGTCTTGGACACGCCGAGACGCTGTGCCAGCTCAGCTTCCACGAGCGGCTGGCCGGGGAGCAGCTCACGGGTCAGGATGCCGCGGCGGATCTCCTCCAGCACCACCTCGGTGCGCGAGGCGGGCAGGCTGAACGTCGGTGGCATCGGACACTCCAGGCTCGCACGGTCTGCCCAGTCGAACAGACCAACATTCAACCAGGCGGTCGCGGGCGGTGCCCGCGCCCCGCAGGGCGAACTGTGATCATATATCAGATGCCATACTGCCCGAAGCGACGAAAGGCGGCCCGGCCATGAAAGCACCGGAGGACCTGCGCAGCCACCGCTGGTTCGGCGGCGACGAGCTGCGGAATTTCAGCCACCGCGCCCGGGCCCGGCAGCTCGGTTACGAGCCGCAGGAGCACCTCGGCAAACCGGTGATCGGCATCCTCAACACGTGGAGTGACATCAACCCGTGCCACCTGCACCTGCGCGAGCGAGCCGAACAGGTGAAGCGCGGCGTGTGGCAGGCGGGCGGGTTCCCGCTGGAGTTCCCGGTGGCGACGCTGTCGGAGACCTACCAGAAGCCCACGCCCATGCTCTACCGCAACCTGCTGGCGATGGAGACCGAGGAGACCCTGCGCTCCTACCCGATCGACGGCGCGGTGCTGATGGGCGGCTGCGACAAGACCACCCCCGCGCTGCTGATGGGCGCGGCGAGCGCCGGGCTGCCCGCGATCTTCGTGCCGGCCGGGCCGATGCTGCGCGGCCACTGGCGCGACGAGGTGCTCGGCAGCGGCACCGACATGTGGAAGTACTGGGACGAGCGCCGCGCGGGCACGATCGGCGATCACGAGCTGTCCGAACTGGAGCGCGGTCTCGCCCGCTCCCCGGGCCACTGCATGACGATGGGCACGGCGTCGACCATGACGTCGGCCGCCGAGGTGCTCGGCCTCACGCTGCCGGGCGCGGCGTCGATCCCCGCCGTCGACTCGGCGCACCACCGGATGGCGGCCGCGAGCGGGGCCCGGGCCGTCGGGCTGGTGTGGGAGGACCTGACCATCACGAAGGTGCTCGACGAGCGCGCGTACGCCGACGCCATCACCACCGTGCTCGCGCTCGGCGGCTCGACCAACGCCGTGATCCACCTGATCGCGATGGCCGGGCGCAGCGGCCTGTCGCTCAGCCTGGCCGACTTCGACGAGATCGCGCGCCGCGTGCCCGTGCTCGCCAACATCCGCCCGGGCGGCGACTGGCTGATGGAGGACTTCTACTACGCCGGCGGCCTGCCCGGGCTGCTGTCGCGGCTGACGGACCTGCTGCACACCGACCGCGTCACCGTCTCCGGCCGCACGCTCGCCGAAACGCTGGAGAGCGCCCGCGTGCACAACGACGACGTGATCCGGCCGCGCGACAACCCCGTCGCGACGGAGGGCGGGGTCGCCGTGCTGCGCGGCAACCTCGCGCCCTCCGGTGCGGTGATCAAGCACATCGCCGCGACGCCGGAACTGCTCGAACACGCCGGCCCCGCCGTGGTGTTCGACGACTACGCGGACCTCAAGAAGCGGATCAACGACCCAGCACTCGGCATCACGGCCGATTCGGTGCTCGTGCTGCGCGGCTCCGGCCCGCTCGGCGGCCCCGGCATGCCCGAGTACGGCATGCTGCCGATCCCCGACCACTTGCTCGCACAGGGCGTGCGGGACATGGTGCGCATCTCCGACGCCCGGATGAGCGGCACGTCCTATGGCGCGTGCGTGCTGCACGTGGCCCCTGAGTCGCACGTCGGCGGCCCGCTCGCGCTGGTGCGCGACGGCGACCTCATCACGCTCGACGTGCCGGCCCGCACGCTGCGGCTCGAGGTCGACGACGAGGAGCTGGAGAAGCGGCGGGCCGATTGGTCTCAGCCTGCGCCGCGGTTCGAGCGCGGTTACGGTGCCCTGTACGCCGAGCACATCACCCAAGCCGACGAGGGCTGTGACTTCGACTTCCTGGCCCGCGCGGGCGCCAACCCGGAACCCGACGCCCGCTGACCGGTTTGTTCCTCCAAGGGGCACTAGTCCGGCATGTCCGGCTCAGCCCGTACCCTGTGCGCGGGACGCAGCAACGGGAGGGTCGAACAGGTGCCGTACGAACCGCGCTGGCCGGAGTCCGACGACGACCAGCAAACGGAAGTCCTACCGGTTGTCGCACCTTCGGCCGGGACCGAACCGCCCGGTGCCGAGCGCGAGCCGCGCCCGGGCCTGCGCAAGGCCGGGTGGATCACCGGTGGCGTGCTGGCGGTCCTGCTCGTCGTGTACCTGATCGACCTGCTGACCAGCCAGGGCAGCGTGCCGCGCGGGGTCACCGTGGCGGGTGTCGACGTCGGCGGCCTCGACCGGCCGGTGGCCGAACGCGAGCTGCGCGGCACGATCGAACCGCGGCTCACGCGGCCGCTCACCGTCACCGCCGGGGCGGCGCGCACCACGCTGTCGCCGACGCTCGCGGGCCTGCGCCTCGACTGGTCCGCCACCCTGGACCAGGCCGGTGACCAGCCGCTGAACCCGTTCACCCGGCTCGCGTCGTTCTTCACCACTCGCGAGGTCGGCGTCGTGTCCCACGCCGAGGGCGACCTGCTCGACCCGGCGCTGGAGGACCTGCGCGGCCGGGTCGATCGCGACGCCGTGGAGGGCACGGTGCGTTTCGACGGCACCTCGCCCGTCGCCGTGCCGCCGCAGCCCGGGCAGAAGCTCGACGTCGCCGCCGCGAAGGCCGCCGTGCTGGGCAAGTGGGCGTCGGGCGAGGAGCTCGCGCTGCCGGTGGTGCCGACGCCGGTGCGCACGACGCCTGAAGGCGTGCAGGCGGCGCTGGAGCAGTTCGCGAAGCCCGCGGTCGCCGCGCCTGTGACGATCAAGGGCGAGGGCGCCGACGCGAGGCTGCAGCCGCGCGACATCGCGGCGGCGCTCACGTTCACCCCGGCCGACGGCGGCGGGCTCACGCCGCAGCTGGACCAGAAGAAGCTCGCCGACGCCGCCGGGCCGCAGCTGAAGTCCACCGAGAAGCAGGGCCGGGAGGCGACCATCGGGTTCAGCGGCGGGAAGCCCGCTGTCGAGCCGTCCGTCGATGGCAAGACGGTCGACTGGGAACCGAGCCTCAAGCCGCTGCCGGACGTGCTCAAGCGCGCGGACCAGCGCGAGCTCAAGGCCGTGTACAAGAACAGCCCGGCGAAGGTCACCACCGAGCAGGCCAACGCGCTGGGCGTGAAAGAGGTCGTCGGCGAGTTCACCACGAAGGGGTTCGCCGCCGACTCGGGTGTGAACATCCGCGTGGTGGCGCAGAAGGTGAACGGCGCCATCGTGAAGCCGGGCGAAACCTTCAGCCTCAACGGGTTCACCGGGCCGCGCGGCAAACCGCAGGGTTACGTCGAGGCCGGCGTGATCGAGAACGGTGCCCCGGCGCGCGAAGTCGGCGGCGGCATCTCGCAGTTCGCCACCACGCTCTACAACGCGTCGTACTTCGCCGGCATGAAGGACGCCGGGCACAAGGAACACAGCTACTACATCAGCCGCTACCCGGCGGCCCGCGAAGCCACCGTCTTCCAGAACCCCGACGGTTCCAGCGTCATCGATCTCAAATTCACCAACGACTCCGGCACCGGCATCGCGATCCAGACGATCTGGACGCCGTCGTCGATCACGGTGAAGCTGTGGGGAACCAAGCGCTACACCGTCGAGTCGATCCCGGGCGAGCACACCAACCCGACGCCGCCGGAGACCAAACCGGGCCCGGCCGAGAACTGTCACGCATCCAACGGCGCGCCCGGCTTCACGACCACGGACACGCGGGTGCTCAAGGACGCGTCGACCGGCCGGGAGATCTCACGCCACACCCGGACGGTGCGCTACAACCCGCAGCCGAAGATCACCTGCGAGCCCTAGCTCAGGCCGAGGAGCTCCTCGGCATTGCCGTGGGCGATCTTCGCCCTGTCCTCTTCGGACCGCTCCGCCTCGGTCGGGAACGCTGCGGCGCCTTCGTTGCCGATCAACGGGAAGTCGGCCGAGTAGAGGATGCGGTCGGCGCCGACGGTGTCCACGCTGTAGCGCAGCTGCGCCGGGCTGAACATCCCGCTGGACGTGATGAACACGTTGTGCCGCAAGTGCTCCCGGAACGTGCAGTCGAGCCGGGTCAGCCGCGCCGGCAGCGCCTCGTCGAGCCGGTCGAGGTAGAACGGGATGAACTCGCCCCAGTGCCCGAGGATGAACTGCAGGTCCGGGTGGCGGTCGAGGACACCGGACAGAACCAGGTGCAGGAAGTGCACGGCCTCTCCTGGTGCCGGCCCCGGGCCGCCGGCCGGAACGCCGCGGACACGCCGGGGGCGAAGTCGCTCGCATAGTTGGCTTCGCTGACCGCAATCGGCGGCGGGGCCGGGTGCAGGTGGATCGGCACCGGCAGCTCGCTCGCCGCGCGCAGGATCGGGTCGAAGCTACGCTCGTCGAGGAACTGCCCGTCGGTGCGGCCCATGATCATCGTGCCGACGAAGCCGAGCTCGCACACGCAACGGCGCAATTCGTCGGCTGCCGCGTCCGGCACCGCCGTGGGCAGCGTGGCGAATGCCGCGAACCGGCCGGGGTGGGCTTGCACCGCCTTGGCGGCGGTGTCGTTGGCGGCCCGCGTCAGCGCGGGCGCGACCTCGGCCGGCAGGGACGTGTTCAGGCACGAGAGCACCCGCGTGGTGATGCCGTTGCGGTCCACGTCGGCGATCCGGGCGGCGCCGAGGTCCGGCATCAGGGCCGCCCGCTCGGTGTAGGGCAGCCCCGTGCCCGCGCCGGACACGGCCTCGTACCCGGGGACGAGTTCGGCCAGGCCGCGGCGGACACCGCCTGGTCGGACCAGTGTTCTTCGAGCGTGACGATCCGCATCGGGCACCTCGATTCGATCTTGGCGGTCTCCCTCCACGGTGAGTGTGGGCGACGACAAAGTCCAACACTTGCTTCTGATCCGTGGATCAGTGCCACTGATAGGAGGCGCGATGGAGCTGCGGTACCTCAGGTACTTCGTCGCCGTCGCCGAGGAGGGCGGGTTCAGCCGGGCGGCGAGCCGGCTGCACGTGGTCCAGCCCACGCTGAGCATGCAGGTCCGCGACCTGGAGCGCGAACTCGGCGGGCCACTGTTCGACCGCGGCGCGCGCCGGACCAGCCTCACGCCGGCCGGTCGGGCGTTCCTCGTCGAAGCCCGCCGCGTGCCGGCCCAGGCCGACCAGGCCCAGACCACCGCCCGGCTGGCGCTGGCCGGCGAGACCGGGCTGGGTGCGGATCGGTGTCGCCGGCGCGACGGTGCTCGGCGACCTGCTGGCCGGGCAGCTCCGCGCGTTCCACACCGCCCGGCCCCGCGTCCGGCTCGACCTCCGGGAAGCCGGCCCGGCCCGCCAGCGCTGCACGATCCTCGCCGGCGAGCTCGACGTCGGCTTCAGCGCCCTCCCCGCACCACCCACCGAACCCCGGCTGGCCTCGGCGCACATCGGGTCCCTGTCGTTCCCGGTGGCCCTTCCCACCGGGCACGCCCTGACCCGGCACCGGAAGCTGACCGCCGACCACCTCCTCGGCGAGGAGCTGATCGAATACTCCCTCGGCGACAACCGGGACAACACAGCGGCCGAAGTGCTGTCCCAAGCCGCGCTGACACTGCGGCCCACCCCGGCCCGCCACCGCGCGGACACCACCCTGACCGTCCTCGCCCTCGTCTCCGCCGGCGCCGCAATCGTCCCGGCCGGCGTGCAACGCGCCGCCGTCCCCGACGTCGAGTACCGGCCGCTGACGGACCCGGACCTCACCGTCGACTTCGACCTCCTGCACCGCAGCACCGAACCGGACCCCGCCGTAACGGCGTTCCTCGACACTCGACCGGCCACGTGACTCACCACTACGCAACCACCGACCGACAACGCAAAGCGCCCCGCTCCCACCACCAACCACACCCCAAAGCGACGCAAACCCACTTACGCAGCCCAACGATGCAACGAAAATGCGCGAAGCCCCACCCACCACCTCGAACGGCGACGCACCCCACCTACGCAACCGCCACCAAACTACGCAACAAGGATGCACCCAGCCCCCGCCCGGCACCTCGATCCGAAGCCAAAACACGGCCGCCGACCCCGTGTCAAGGCACGCTTGGCGGACCTTCTTTTGTTGACCTACCGTGGTGGGCATGGTCAACAAGGACGAGGTTAGCGCTGGTGGGGAGCCTGGGCGGCTGGTCCTGGACTCCTACGGGCGACTGTCGCAGGTGCCGGAGACCGGGGAGCTGGAGAAGATCGAAACCCAGCATGCCGACAATCGGAAGGTGATCGGTCGGGTGGGCGGCACGCTCGGGCTTGAGCTGTCCGACGGGCTGTCGGCGTGGAAGCGAGGCGTTCGCCGGAAGGGTTGGGAGACCCTTCTCGCCAGGGTCGAGTCCGGGGAGTCGGACGGGTGCGTGGTGTGGCACACCGACCGGCTGTTCAGGCAGCCGCGCGACCTGGAAGCGCTCATTGACCTCGCTGAGAACGGTTACAAGGTCTTCTCTGCGCACGGCGCGCGTGATCTGGCCGACCCGGATGACCGGTTCATCCTTCGGATCGAGGTCGCGCACGCAGCGCGGTCGAGCGACGACACGTCGCGACGGCTGAAGCGGCGGTTTGAGACGTTCAGGTCGCAGGGGCGGGAAACGGGTGGTCCCCGTCGGTTCGGATTTCCCGGGAAAGACCTGACGTGGGTTCCTGCGGAAGGCGAGACGAAGGCGGACCGCCCGGAGGTCTCCGCGGAGCTGGTCGAACGGGAGCGGCAAGCGCTCCGCGACGCGGCAACACTGCTGCTGTCCGAAGGCGGTTCCGGCAAGAAGGTGGCTGACCAGTGGAACGCGGCGGGTATCCACTCTGTCTACGGACTGGAGTGGATCCCCGCGACGGTTGTCGCAACGTTGAAGCGCGCTTCGCTCGGTGGTCACCTGGTTCACGACGGCAAGATCGTCGGGAGGCTCGAAGGCGAGCCCATTCTCGACAAGCGCACTTACGATCGGCTGCAAGCCTTCTTCGCAGGGCGGAAACGTGGGCGCGTTCCTGGGCTGTCCTACATCGGCACGGGGATCCTTCGTTGTGGTAGGTGCGGGTCCAAGCTGACTGGCCGCAAGGATCAGAAGCGTTTCTACGCCGACGGAACACCGCGCAGTGCCTACATCTGCGCTCGCCACCGACGTGGGTGCGGGAAGATCTTTGTCGATCGAGCGAGGGTCGACGCGGAACTGCTCGCGTTCACAGTTGCTCGGCTCTCCGACGAACGTCAGGCGGCGCGCTTGGCGAGTGTGGTGGAGCAGGAGGGCGAACGGCTCAAGGCCATCGCACAGGAGATCAGCGAAGTTGAAACCCTGCAAAGGAGCCTGTCCGAACGACTGGGCCGGAGGAAGATCACGCTTGATGCCTTCGACGTGGCGAACGAGCCGCTTGCGGCGGATCTTGCCCGCCTGAACGCCGAACGCGAGACGCTGTCCGCTGGAGCCACCGCAGGTCCGACAGAAGCGCAATCCTCAGCGGAGCTTGAAGCCGAATGGCTTGGCGGCGATGTGGCGGTGCGCCGTGCAATGCTGACCAAGGCGTTGGGTTTGGACAAACTGTGCGTGATGCCGGGTGACCTGAGCGGTCGGCGAGTTTTCGACCGGACGCGGTTGCAGGTGCACGACTCCGAGGAATTTGCCAACGTCGTTGCGATTTGGCATGCGCAGAGGGGGAACGACCGCTCCTAGAAAGTACAAGACCAAGAAGTAAGAGGTGCCCGGGACGAGGTTCCCGGGCACCTCTCGTGTGTCACGACGATTGCTCCTCCTGAAACCTACGCGCGCGACTCCTCCGAATGACCTCCGCGACGTCGGCGATGTCCTCATCAGTCATCGGTTCCATCGCTGCAACGATGGGGCGCCAGTAGGCACGGGACTCCTCACTGATCTGCGACGTGGTGCGCTGGGGCGGTACCTCGGCATCCCCGGTGTCCGGGACCTCGTCAGCTGTCATAGATGTCCCTCTCGTCGCGGGACTCCGCAGCCGTTAGCGCTCGTTCGACAGCGGCGCGTACGTCGGCGACCAGGTAGCCCCGGACTCGCCTCACTTCGCCGTCGGCGCCGGGTACGCGCTCGCGGGTCGGGCTGCACCCGTGTTCGCCCATCTGGCGGCCGAACGCGGTCGGTTCGACTTCGAGTGCTTCGACCAGCTCCGCTGTCGGAACGAAGGTGCGGCTATCGACGTCCTCACCCAGGTAGCACACGACCGATGCCAGCGGTTCCGGGAGCTCGGCTGGCTGCGTCGTGTCGCCTCCCAACGAGTCGCTTGCACCGATCGCACGCGCCACGGCCGAGTGGTCGAGATTCGGCACGGTGTCCTGCCCGGTGGCGTGACCGGCGAGCGTCCCGGCGGCTTCTCGGAGCGCCCGACCTTGCTGGCAGATGGCCTGCCAATCCTCGTTCGGCATGTAGTACGTGCGGACGGTCATCGCTAGCAGGTCCGCACCTGCGGCCGTGTCGCCATCCGGCCGGAGGATGCCGACGCCCTTGTGCGACGGCAGCAGCCGGCTGGAGTCGTACCCTCTCGTGTTCATCTGTTCGCCCAGCACAATGTTCGAGTCACGCCAGTCCATCACCCGGAGCGCGAAGCGTGAGCCCAGTACCGCCCGGAGGCCGGATGGGATGGTCTTCGAGTCCGGCCGCTGGGTCGCCAGGACCAGCACGATCCCGGCAGCTGGTCCCTTCTTCGCCAGCCAGGTGAGCAGTTCGCCGATGTACTCGCCCGCCGTGAGCTTCCTTCCCTGCACCGCGACGGGAGTCCGATCCTCCAATGGAACTTGGACCTCATCGATGAACACTGCCGTGATCGGCATGTTCAGGGCGGAGTCCCTGGACATCTCCGGTGTCACCTTCGACTCGGGGCAGGTCAGGTCGTCCAGGTCGCGCATGCGCCGGTAGCGGCCTTGGACCTCGCCGACCAGCTCCACCAGCCAATCCACGAGCGTGAGCACGTGTTCGGACTCGTCACCCGACATGAACCGGTAGGCGACGTGGCCGGCGGCGTCCCAGTCCTTCCCCGCCTTGAAATCCGCTACGTACAGCCGCACCCACGCGTCCAGGATCAGCCCGGATGCGGCGAGCCGGGCCGCGAACGTTTTGCCCTGGCGTGGGATCGCGCCGACCAGCAGCGACGTCCACACAAGCGGGAGGTCGATCCGCCGATCACGCGCGTCCCGGCCGAACGGTACGGGCCGCCAGGCGTCCCACTTCGTCACTCCGAGCAGGGGTGTTCGCAGCGGGGGCGACGCGTAGGGGTCTTCGTCTGCGACCCACATCGACACCCGTCCGGCGTGCCCGCCGTTGCCGCGTACCCGTTCCGCGATGAGCTGCACTTCATCGACCGCCAGCGCCGACGCGAGCGCGTCCCGGTTCTTCACCACGTCGGCGGCATTGCGGGTCGCGGGCAGGTCGACCGTGATCGCCCAGCCGTCGCCGACGCGGGTCGCTCGTTCGACCAGGCGGAGCGACTCGTCCTTTCCGATCAGCTTCGCGTCCCGGAACGCGTCCACGAGTATCTGCGGGTCCATGGTCCAGGTGAGCGTTCGCGGTCCGGCGAGCGCAGGCTTCCGGCCGGGGCTGCCGTCTTTTCGTCGTCCGAGGATCGCCAGGGCGACCGACAGCACTGCGCCTGCGATCCACAGTGGATCCGGACCGTAGACGAGGTCCGTCACGGCGACCGCCAGCGCCGAGACGGCGAGTACGGCACCAGTAACCTTCCATCGGAACTGGGTGAGTTCGCGAATCTCCGTGAACTTGTCTGCCAGCTTCTCCGATTCTTCGGCCGCCGTGCGGTAGTCGCGTACCTTGACCCAGTTCCGCCACCATCGGGCACCGACGACCAGGCCTCGCACCACAGCGCCGACGTAGCGCCACGGCGCCTTGACCACGCAGGCAATCGCGTCCTTGCAAGCTTGAATCGACTGCGGCTTGCTCTTGAGCCAGAGCGGCACCCGAGGAGAGTGCAGCCACCACCTCACGAACCGACGTCGAACCTTCCGGGCGCGGGGTTGGGGCAAGGTGTCATCGATCAGTTCTCCGTCCAAGATCGGGCCTACGTGTTCGACGTCTCGCGACTCCGCGCGCGCCAACTCGGCGCCGTGCTCACCGGTCATGCCGCGCTCCCTCCGCCACTTCGGACGACAGGGCCGCCGCCAGCCGCGAAGACAAGCCACGCGAGCAACCGGTGACCTGCCGGACCCAGGCCGGAGTGATGTCTTTGTCCGGCGTCCAGGCCTGGCGCGCCGTCGCGAGATAGTCCGCGAACGTCGTGCGTCGGACGGATGTGCCTCGGCGGGCGGGCGGTTCATGAACTCTGATCCGTTCAGAGGCGTTCATGAACGCGACGCTCACAGCGGCCGTGAGCTTGTCCCGCAGATCGGTCACCGCCTCGGCTGCCACGAACACGACCATGGGCGGTACGGAGTGCAGCACCACCCCGGCCGGCGAGCCCGCCGCCCACGACGACCAGGTGTTCTGTGAGTGTGTCGATAGGCGGTTCCGGTCTGGTCCGCTAGCAGGATCGGTGCCGGTGTTCAGGAGTGACTCGCATGTGTTGTGACCGCGTCCGGCAGGACGTGTGTCTTGGTCATGACATGTCCTCCCGCTCACCGGCGCTGTCCTGTGCCACCTGTTGGCTTGATCAGAAGCTTGTCCGCGGCGGCGGCCGCGTGACTCCTCACAGAAGTGCCGCTCGGTGGTCGTTACCCAGGCCGGCGCCTTTCCCGAGTCCGACCATTGTGGAAGGGAACCGACTGTTCGATGACGAAGCTGGCCGATGTGATCGACGCAGTGGTGGGCGCGGACACCCACCGCGATACCCACACGCTGGAGATCACCACGGCGACTGGGGTGACTCTTTCGACGCTGACCGTGGCCAACACCGATGCCGGCGCTGCCCAGGCCCTGGCCTGGATCAACCAGAACGCGCCCGGTCCCCGGATCGCCGCCGCGGTCGAGGGCAGCCGCAGCTACGGTGTCGGCCTTGCCCGCGCCCTGAACGCCGCCGGTGTCCTGGTGCTGGAGATCGAGCAGCCACGCGGCCACGAGCGGCGCCGGGGCAAGTCCGACGCGATCGACGCTCACCTGGCCGCGATCCACGCTCTGCGCCTGGACACTGACAAGCTGCCCACCCCGCGCGCCGACGGGGACCGCGAAGCGCTGCGCATCCTGCTCACCGCCCGCCAGGAGCTGGGCGACACCCGCCGACGGAGCATCAATCAACTCCGCGCGCTGCTGATCACCGGCGACGACACCGACCGCGCCCTCAACCGGCCCAAACAATTCGCCGGCAAGCACCTCGACGCGATCATCAACCGTGCCCCTGCTCCCGGCGAGACCCGTGAGCAGACCGTCCGCCGGAGCGAGGCTGCACGCCTGGCCACCCGCATCCGCGACACCACCGCCGACCTGGCCGCGAACACCAGGGAGCTGACCACGATCGTCACCGAGATGGCCCCCGCGCTGGTCGCCAAGCTCGGCGTCGGCCCCGTCTCCGCAGCCCAGGCCATCGTGTCCTGGTCGCATCGAGGACGCTGCCGCAACGAGGCCGCGTTCGCCGCCTTGGCCGGAGCCAGCCCACTGGAGGCCAGCAGCGGACGCACCGCCCGGCATCGGCTCAACCGCGGCGGCGATCGAGCACTCAACTGCGCCCTGCACGCGATCGTTCTCACTCGCTGGCGCGCCTGCACCCGAACCCACGACTACATCGCTCGACGCCGCGCCCAGGGCAACAGCGACCGCGAAATCCGGCGCATGCTCAAGCGCTACGTCGCCCGCGAACTCTTCCGCACTCTCAACACCACGCCCACACTCGCCTGAACCACCCACACCACCAGCACACGAACGCCTTGACAAACATAGAAGCGTCATGACATAGGTGGCCGCCAGCGTCAGCCACTTCGCCGCCCGGACCCACGTGCCGGTCCGCACCTGGTACCGCGCGGTGACCTGCTCGGCGCGCAGGATCGCCAGCAACACCAAGGACACCGTCGGGTCTAGAAGCCACGCTGTCAGCCACGGCAGCGAACCGGGCACGGCACCGGCGGCCGCGAACCACTGCACGTTCGCCGTGGTGAACGCCAAGCCGAGGATGATCCCGGCCCAGCACAGCCGATCGACTTGGACCCGGACGCGTTCGACTTGCAGGGCCACCACGTCCGGGTGGCTTTGCCAACGCCTGACGTCTGCCGCTTGCGCGGCTTGCTCGGCGAGGCGCTGTGCTGGAGTCGGTGAGCCCGGAGCGGGCAGCCGGAGCACGGTGGCGAGGCGAGGTTTCGATTCATCCTTGTTCATCGGCGGCCACCTCCCCGGCGTGGGTTGTCCAGGGAGGTCACCGTCATGGCGCGCGTCAGGACGTGCGCCGTGATCAGATTCGGCACGCCGAGCACCACGAGCAAGAGCGTCGGATTGCCGGGGTGCGTGATCACCAGCCACTGAACGCCAGTGAACGCGGCACCGGTGAACAGGACCCGGCCGGCCAGCGAGACCACACCGATTCCGGTACGGGCCGCCTCGGCCGCCCGGCGCGCTTTCCGCGCGCCGAACCGCCACACGACGAACAGCGCAAGCAGGACGCCCGCACCGGCGAGAACCTGCGTCGAGGTGAGGCTGAGTGTCATCGCGCCTCACCTGCCCGGCGTCGTCGCCACACGGGGTGGAGGGCTCGCCGGTCTGTGTCTGGCAACGCGCCCCACACTCCGAGCGTTCCCGGCCCATAAGTGCGGAGATCGAGTTCAAGGCACTGATCGACCACCGGGCATCCCGCACAGAGCCGCGCGGCAAGCTCCCGGTCGGGTGGGCTGTCGCCGGTCAGCTCGGGTATGTCGTCGCGGGTGAACGCCCAGAAGCAAAGTCCTTCCCTGGTCACGAGGTCCGCGAGTGTGGTTGTGGGTGCCTCGGCGTATCGGTCGAGGCGGGCAGCCGTCTTTTCGTAGTCGTGCTCGGTCATCGGGCACCGCCTTCGAGCACGCGGCGAAGCGCGTCGGCGGGGATCACCAGGCGGGAGCGACGCCGGACAACCGGCAAGACGCCCACCCGGATGGCGTGGTGGAGCTGGTCGTGCTCGACGCCGAGAATCCACGCGGCGTCGGCGAGGGTGTAGAACGCCGGGCCACCGGCGTTGGGCATTTTCTTCGTCATGGTTGGTCCCTAAAGATCGAAAGATGATTTGAGCTGAATTTGTGAGCTGATTTAGTCGTACGAGGGCGCAGCAATACTCCGAATGCGCGACGCGATGTCGATCTCTGCGCCCCGGATTCCGTCGAGCGCTAATGTCGGCGCTGAGGCGGACCACGGAGGAATGGGTGTCGGAAGACTGGGCGGCGGTCGCGAAGACCATCAACGAGCGCGTTCAAGCGCTCGGGTGGAAACAGCGCGAACTGGCCGAACGCTCGCAGGTCTCCCAGGCGATCGTCCGCGAGATCCAGAACCACACCGTCGAGCGCAAGCGCAGCGATCGCACCTTGGAGGCGCTGGCCCTGGCGCTCGGGCTGCACCCGCAACATCTGTTGGCCGTGCTGCACGGCCGCATCCCGCCGGCCCCCGGCCAGCCTCGCGAGGACATGGACGACCCGGTGTCCGCCCGGCTGGCCGTGATCGAGCAGCGGCTGACGGAGATCACCGACCACCTCGCCGAACTCAACGACCACCTCGCCGACCTGAAGCGTCGTGACAGAAACACCGGCGCCTGAGGGGAATCCCTTTTCCCGGTCGGTCACGGCTGCCGACTGGGTGCTGTTCGCGTTCTTCGTCATGCCACTAAGAAACGGCATTTTCGCGGCCGTCTACAGCTGGCAGCGGTTGACACAGGACGTGTTAGCTCGTGTTATTTCCGCAGGTCGTAGGGGTTATCGGGGGATCGCCTCGTGACAGACGAAAGCGCTTTGCGAGCCGCGCGGACGGCGCTTGGCTGGAGTCAGGAAAAGCTCGCGCGAGCGATCAACGCCCGCGCCGTGGCCCATGGTCTGGCCATCCGGCCGATCACCAGTCGCAAGACAGACATCTCCCGATGGGAGAACGGCAGAGTGACGCCGGAACCGCCCATGCGCGCGGTTCTCCGCGAGATCTACGGCCGCACGGACGCCGAGCTGGGGTTCCCGCCCGGCGACGGCGCGTTCGGCGAGGAGCTGGCGGAGCGGCTGGTCATCGCGGGCCGCGTCGATCCGGAGACGGTCGCGATGTTTCGGGGCGAGGTCGACGGCGTCCGCCACGCCGACCGCCGGTTCGGGTCGGCGGCCCGCCTGGAACGCCTTCGCTCTCACATCACCGAGGTCGAAGAGCGGCTTCAATACACGTTGCTGCGCCGCGATCGCGCCCCACTCGCGTCCGTGCTGGTCGAGGCGTCCACGCTGGCCGGCTGGAACTCACTGGACATTGGTTCGCTTCGACAGGCCTGGTCCCACTACGAACGCGCCAAGACAGCCGCTCTGGAAGCTGGATCGGACGCGTTGCTGGCACACGCCACCGCCGAACAAGCCTTCGTGCTGATCGACGCAGGCAACTTGGAGGACGCGTTGATGCTGTTCGCTGAGGCGCGCGCCGTCGGCGAGAAAGCCCCGTCTTTGCTGCGCGCATGGCTGGCGGCCGCCGAGGGAGAGGGGCACGCCATCGCCGGGCACCGGGATGCCGCACTCCGGGCGTTTGATCAGGCAGACGCGCTGCTCCCCTCGGAGGTGGTCCACCCGGAGCTGCCGTTCTTGTTCCTCGGTGGCACTCACCTCGCCCGCTGGCGCGGCAACGCCCTCGTTCACCTCGGCGCCCCCGAAGCGATCGAGCACCTGGAAGGCCTGGTCAGCGGGATGCAATCATCCTTCGTCCGTGCGAGCGCGGCCGTGTACGTCGACTTGGCCCTTGCCCACGGCGCGGGCGGTGACCGGGACGCCGCACGGGCCTATGCGCAGCAGGCCCGGCGGATCATCTCCCAGGTCGGCTCCGTGCGGCTCCGTCGCCGCCTGGAACGCCTCGTGCTGCCGGGTGACTCACGCTCGGCGTGAGTTGAGGTAGTAGAGCAGCGACACCAACGTCCCGGAACCGAGCAACTGCTGCTTCTGCGCCAGCTCGTTGACCCGCGACAGCGGCACCCACTCCACTCGGCCAACCTCTTCGGTCTCCGTTGGCTCGCCGATGTGCTCGGCCTCCCGCCACAGGTAGACATCCATCGGCGCCGTGACCTGCCCTGGGAGTGGTTCGAAGCTCACCAGGTGCTCCGGCTCGCCGATCGGCTTCCAGCCGCTTTCTTCCGCCGCTTCCTTCGCCGCGGTGCCGGCAGAGTCGTCACCGTCATCGACCATGCCGCCGAGCAGCTCATATCCCCACTGCTCCGTGGCGAACCGGTAGCGCCAGAGCATCAGCGCTTCATCCCGCTCGTTGACGATCAGCGCTATAGCGATCCGCGCGAGGTGCACCACGTGGTACTCCCAGCGCTCACCGTTCGGCGCCTCCACGTCGGTCAACCCGAGCTTCACCCACCGGTTGTCGTAGACCAGCCGCTCACCGAACGTCTTCCAAGACCCGTACTCGTCAGCCACGCCTCGCAGCCTACGGGCCGCGAGAGGTTGGTTGGGCATGCTCGGCGCCGTCGTTCGCCACGGGCAACCAGCCGAACGTTTGCCCAGGTCAGCGCGTTGATCGTGTCCGCGGAGTGTGACCTGCGCTGTTCGTCGGACACATTGTTGCCAATTGGCTACTATCAGTGTGAGGCAGGTGTCAGGGGAGGAAGCACGTGGCGGAGCAGGTTGCGCGAGGCGCTGAGCAGGTACGCGCCCTCGGCGCTACGACCTTCGTGGTCTCCGACGGTGCCGGCGGAAGCACCTCGGGCACTTCGGCCAGCGGAGGGTTCTATCTCAGCCGCGACGCGATGACCGCAGAGCTCGCGAACCTCAAGCAGTTGCAGGATCGGATTACATCCCAAGTTCGCAAGGCGCTTCCGATGTGGTCGATCCAATCGCCGGGGCAGGACCCCGCGTCTCTGCGAAACACCGTCGCCAGCAACAACTCTGGAAATCTCTACCACGATCACCTCATACGCCAAGGCGAGTATCTCGGCGTGATCATCGCGAAGATGGAGAGTGCGCTCGGGATGCACCAGGCCAACGACGAGCAGGCAAGGCAGGCAATCAATGCCCAGGGCAGCGGGAGTCACTTCTGATGGCTCGCGCACGACACGTCAGCATTGCGATCGTCGGGCTCGCCGTTATCTGCGCCGTGTCGGCGTGTTCGGGCACGTCCGGAACCGCTAGCCCGATGTCAACCGGGAATCCGTCGCCCACGACCGGCGGGCAGCAATCCGGTTCAGCGGCCCCTGAGATCGCGAACCCGCTACCAGCCTCGTTGATTCAGGGCGATCCGTGCGCAGTTCTGACTTCCTCGCAGGTTGATTCCTTGTTCTCTCGTCCTCCGCAGCGCGGCGCTGCCGAGGACACCGGCGTTGCCAAGTCGTGCTCGTGGAGTGATGTCGACCGGGGTTCGCAGATCGGCATCCAGCTCGTGTACTCCTGGAAGGACGGCCTTGGCACTGTGTACGCGACACAGGGCCGTGGATTCTTCAAAGAGCTTGCGCCTGTTCAGGGGTACCCGGTCGTCGCCTACGGGCCGTCGGATGACCGCTCCAAGGGCTTCTGCAATGTCGCGATCGGTATCGCCAACAACGCCGCCTTCGAGGCCGACGTACGGGTGGCGAACGCCGTGGTCGGGCAGGGCGACCCATGCGACGACGCACGCAAGGTCGCCGACTTGGCGATCACCACCTTGAAGGGCGGTGCGTGATGGCGTCGGGCCCTGCAGAAACACTCAGGCTCTACCTCCAACAGCAGCAGGCGGAGGGCAAGATCATCCTGCCGGGCGAGCTGGTCCGGCGTGTCAAGGCCGGGCCTGGGCCGGCGAGCCTCGGGGAAGCCCAAAACGCGAGCGCGCTGCAGGCCCAGGAGCAGCAGAGCATTGAGTCAGACACAATGGCGGCCGTCGGCCGCCTGGAGGCTGCGTGGTCTGGCCAGAGCGGCGATGCCGCGAGGGCTGGCCTTCGGCCCTTGGCTGACGTGGCAGCATCCGCGTCGACGGCATTGAACAACAGCCAGAACGCGCTGACTGACCAGAGCCACGCCTTCCAGTCGACGCGCGATTCGATGCAGGACGTGTCCGACGATCCCCCGTCACGTGGCGTGGTCGACGTGGTGACGCCCTGGGACACCGACACCGAGGACCAGATCAACCAGCGCAACGCCGCGATACAGCAGAACAATCAGATTTATCAGAGCTTCACCTCGACCAGTGACGGCCACGCGCAGAAGATGCCGACAGACTACGGCCAGGTGCCTGACACACCTCAAGGCACGTTCGCGGTACAGCAGCCGTCGACCGGGCCGGATTCTGGCATAGCGAGTGGCACGGACGCAGGACCGTGGTCGCAATCGTCCGGGCAGGACAGCGGGCCAACGTCGTTCACCTCCCACTCCGGGCCGGGAAACGCTCCCGCAGGTTCGTCGCCAGGACAGCACCAAGCCGGGGGTGGTCTCGGCGGTTCGTCGGGCGAGATCGAGGTACCCGCCGCCAGCACAGACGACAGCACCGGCACATCGGGATTCGTGCCCCCAGCGGAACCGGGTACCGGCGGTTCGCGCGGTACGGATGCCGTGAGGCTTGGCCCAATAGGCTCGGGTAGCTCGTCCACGCCTGGTACTGGATCTGGCTTCGGCGGAGCGTTCGTGCGGGGCGCACCGGGTTCAGTTGAGCCGGTCCCAGGCGCTGGCAGCGGGGCAAACACGCCGGGGACCGGCTCACGCTCCGGCGTTCTTGGCGGGCCTGGCCGATCGACTGGCGCCGGCCGTTTCGGCGCCGTGGAAGAACCGGTTGTGAAGGGCGGTCCAGGCACCACGGGTGCGCGTGGCGCGAACGGTGTGCCGATGGGCGCCGGAGCGGGCAAGGGCAGCAAGGAAGAGGACAAGGAGAAGAAGTCCGCCCCCTACCTTCTTGAACCTGACCCAAACGCCTTGTTCGGCTACGACGGCAAGGCGACGCCGCCCGTCATCGGGAAATAGCGCTCGTGATGTTGCTCGAAGAACCGGTGACGGTGCCGCGCCTCGCAGTTGCCAGAGCGTGGGAATGGGAACAGATCGGCCCAGCGCATCCCGTGCTCGGTATCGTCGACGTGTGGTTCGAAGACGACGTGTCCGCCAAAGTTGATGACCTGATTCGACAGGCGCTAGCGGAGCCGGGGTTCTACGATCTCCGCCGTCAGCGGATTGTCGGCGAGTTTCGGGACTTGCTGCTGGGCATCGCCAATGCGGAGTCCGAATGCTACTGCTTCTCGGCTTTTCGTGAAGGCCAGCCTTCGGCGGTGTTGGCGACCTACAACTCACGGTCCGGGTTGCTGATCACTGTTAACGATGACCTAGTCACCTTGGAACGAATTCCGGCGAGTCGGGCGCTGCAAGCGGTCGTCGACACGCTACCTGACTGTCGGCCGGCTGGCATTAGGGAGTTCTCGGTGGCTCGGTCCGAGTACTCGGCAAACCTGGTCAGCGAGTTCTACTCGCTTGACGTGACCAGTGACTACACCCTTCCTAGCGAAGCTGATCAACTTCGCACGCTAATGGCGTCCCGGAGGGGCGCCGTCCATCAGTTCTATGTGGCAGCGCGCGCCAACAGTACGCGGTCGTCCAGCCTTCCTCTGACCGTTGTAGACACGGCCGATACCGGGCGAGTTCTTACCTTTATTCAGGACGGCGCCAGTGGTGACGACATCATCACCTGCGGCCCTGGCAGCGCGGAGTACATCACTGCGACCCTGGATAACACCATGAGCGCAGTTCGCAGCTAAACCAACGCCACGATCTCGTAGTACGGTGTGTGCTTCAAGAAAATCGTGCGATGCTCGCTCGAAAACCTCCCGGCTCTAAACCTCGGCTGCACCCTCGACCTCGATGAGTGGGATCACGCCTATGAGTTGGGACCGTCGGAACCGGACAACCGCATAAACAAGGTAACTATTTCGCTGTCCTCAGTTTTTCGAACACTTCCCGCCTGCTCATTTGGCCCAGTCAACGAGTCAATTTTTTCCAGTGGCGTCGACTTGCGCTTTTTTAGGTTCTCCTCAAGCTCATACAGAGCTTCCAGATCCGGATCTAATCCGTATCTATCGCCGAGTTCCCGAATATCGTTGATCCATTGACTTACAACTTCGTGATCACTTTGCTGGCGCGCTCCGTCAATTTCCCCGTCGATGACTCGGCTGACTACCGTGGTGCTTGGTCGCAGCTCCGGTCGGCCAGCGATCGCTGCGTCGTAACGGTCAAGCTCGTCCGCGGTTTCTAGACTTGCAGTCGCCGCTGCCAGTATTGCCTCCATCCTTGAGTCCCAGTCTATTGAAGTAAATGCTGTGTACTCTTCGGCTAAACTCAACAAGTCGGAAGCCGTCACCACATACTTCGTGGAATCAATGCTCGACAAGAACTCATCCAATCGTCGGCAAAGCCATTCGGTTCGGCGTAACGCCCCGCAAGACCGCAACACAATTGCGGCGGACGTAAGCACATTCGAAAATCTCGAGTTCGAGTTTCTTCGATAGGCAGGTTGGTTGGAGCCGGGCGTGAGCTGGTCTTCTCTGTGCCACGAATCGATCTCGGCGTCAACGACCCTCACCGCGGCATAAGCGAGTTGGTCCTTGAAGCTGCTAAGAGTCGCTCGGTATCCCTTCTCCGGCTGTGGCGTTACCGCGAAATGGTTGCTAAGACCACTCAGTCTCGTTAGGTAGTCAACCTGCTCGATCCAGAAGGTCTGCTCTAGCACTTCCTCCGCAGCAGTTCTATTTTCAAGGCGTCCCAGTAAGAAGTCACGCCTGCTTCCATCGAATAGGCTGGCAGTGCCGGAAAGGTGCCATCGGTTTGGTGCCGTAATCCTAATCCATGAACCTTCCAATACTCGCAGGGATTCTCTCCACGCACGACTTTCCGGCTTTCCGACAGCAGAATGTAACGCATCGATGTCGATGTCTCCACCTGGCAGTGTCACCAGCTGGTTCAGTATGGCTGTTGAGAGCAGAGATAAGCCGGTGTAGCTGCCGGCCCATAACTCCTCCGGATTTTCTAGAGCGCTGGTCAGTCTGGCGTAGAGGTCAACGCAGCTATCGAATGTTGTGCGCATGGTGGCGGACTCAATGAGTCTCGGACTGAAGTTTTCGTGATCAATTATGGCAAGATTTTGGTCGACGTTGTTCGCTGCGTATTCCCGGTCAGAAGGCTTATTCAAGCTAAAATGAAGGTGGTTGAATAGAAGACGCGCTCGTTGGACTCTCGTCATCTCTGATATTTGGACCCGAACCCTGGAGGAATCAATCGGCATGCGACGCAGTCGGTCATCGCTTCCAACACGGGCTTGAGCAAGAACCTGGTCTCGCGTGGTCATTACAAGCCGTCGTCCGCCGTCGCCCCGTCTGACTGCCTCAATGAGATTTGCGATACTTGCGGATTCGTTTTTTGCTAGCTCTTCGGAACTGGTCTGGCCGAGGAAATCATCGTAGTAGAAGACCTGCTTCGGAATTGGATGGCGTAACAACCTCCACGCTTCTTCGATGCTGGAAGTCACATCTATGACAGTCCAGCCGGAATGCCACATTGACAGGAGAAGCATCTCGGCTGTCGTACTCTTACCGACGCCAGGAGGTCCGGTTATTGTCACAATGTTTTGCGCTTCGATGGTGCTCAACGCCGCGTCGTATGCCGCTGTGTCGACGTACAATCGGACTCGGTCTGTCACGCGCTGTAGAAGCTCCTCGCTTCTCTCCCATTGGCCGGCGTTACTTATCCTGTCAAGAGATGCTCCTGAGGCCAACCAGAGTTTGAAGTGTCTTCGCTCCACTTCTGGATGCGCACTGAGGAGACCATTTAATCTTCCTCTATGAAGAATCCCGTCAATTGGTACAGGAAGCGGGGCTAGAGCCGATCGTGACTTAGCTTCAGACTGTGGTGAAATCGAGGCTGACGTGGCAAGCAGGTAGCGGTCTGGTGTGACGCTCCAATTTCGACCGATAGCCTCTTTTTTTAGCGATTGTACTAGACGTGAGCCAGTCAAATCCGGGCGTTGCTTGCACTGAACTACTGTCATGCCGTGTGACGATTCATCATAAGCAAGCAAGTCAATTCCACCATCGGGTCCAGCGCCATAGGAGCTGTATGCCAATCCATGGTCGGCACTAAGAAGATCGCGAATGAGCAACTCGAAGTCGAGCGGCGAGAGGGTGCGGAAGTCATAGTCTGACACTAGGGTCTCCCGCCTCCTACATCTGAAGAGCTCGGACGGCACCCAGTGCACCGTCGGCATTGGCGTATCGTTGTGCGCGACTAGGCGCTGTCATCTTTAGCAGAATTCTCCCAAGCTGAGAGCTCAATTCTTCGTTTGCAAGCGTCCGAATGTCTTCGACATTATCGCCTGTGAACTCGATACCCAACGATACTTGCAACATTGTTATGCCAAGTTGGTAAAGATCGACATCAGGTGTCCACCGGACGCCTGCGCCGTCCGGCGGCTGGTATCCAAGGGTGCCGCTTTCGGTGATAACTGGCATGGACGCTTGAGAGGAGATATTGAAATCAATGAGCACTACTCCGCGATTGCTGGCAATGATATTTTCTGGCTTAATGTCTCGATGAACAAACCCGTGTCGCGCTTCTTCGAGGTCTCCTAGATCGTCGACCGATAGCTCATCGGCAGACCTTAGTCTCTGAACCTTCGCGTCATTAGGGTGAAACGACACCATCGCGGATAGGAGCTGTGCGAGCCAGCTCGCAACAACTCGCTCCGATGCACGAGTCGAACGTGTACAGTACGCGCGCAGACTATCGCCTTCTAGGTACTCCGTGACCATGTAGACGAGGCCGTCGGCGGTCTTGCCATAATCTAGAACCTTGACAACATTTGGGTGGGATATTTCTTGCAGCGGCTCTAGTTCTCTCTGCAAGATGCTCAGTAGGCCACTCCGGAATACTTTAACGGCAACAGTTGAACCAATTGGAGTGTCTGCTGCGTACACTGTTGAGTAGCCGCCAACGTGACCGATGGACGAAACTATTTTGTACTCGTCGATCATACTTCCGGGTGGCAAACCCACCGTTCCGGTAGCCGCAAGGGCTTTCGATCTCTCGCGGCGCTGTATGAAAGTTTGAAGAAGTTCAATCTCAAGCCTACGGCTGGAATTTGGATCTGTGCAAATTCCATATCCGAGAAGGTGAGCGACGTCTGATGGAAATTCGGCGGCGTACTGCCGAAATTCTGCGACCCGGCCGGTAGCTAGAAACTCGAGAAGTAGGTACTCGTCGGGGTATTGTTCGTCTAGCACGGTTACAATTTGCCCGAGTAGGGAGCTACGTTCGTTGAGGAAGTTCTTGATCGCTAGATCTACATCGTCGCTTGTGATGGTCTTCACTGATTCGAAGCTTCGATTTGTGCGATGAATTAACGATGCCAACGATCGTACAAGGGCGGGGTGTCCTCCGGTTGCATCAAAGACTCGAGAAGTCGATTTTTCGTCCCATGTGAGCCCAATTCGACTTCCGAGGCCTACAAGGAGTTTAGAGACATCTTCTCGGTGGAGCGGTTTGAGGTACTCGACTGAAACGTAGTTGTACGCAGGGTTTTCCTGCCCTCCGACAAAATTTGATTCGAATATACTTGCGTTCGTCCCCGTTGTGAAGTAGCTGATTCTTCCTGGAAATTGCTGATCTATACCCCTGAGAAGGCGCCAGACTCGAACAAATGCACCACCCCATTTTGACCCGGGCAAATCAGGTGACAGCAATTCAATTTCGTCTAGCAGCACGACAATTGGACGCTTTGTAGACGAGAGAACTTTTCGAAGGTCGTGATCAAACAGTTCAAATACAGAGGCTTTGTCGTCGACCTCTGTGAATATTCGATATTTCCCGAATAGGAGGAGTCCCGTGATTCGTCGCATGTGCCTGTGAGCGTCGTAGATCGATTCGCCCAGGCTCCATATTAAGTACTCCGCAGTTGCATTGATCGCGTCAAGTCTCTCGATGTCGATATGGGTTACATAAACGTTGTCGACATTGAGTAGTGTGGATTTTAGTCTGTAAAGTAGGGACGTCTTTCCAATCTTGCGCAATCCGAATAGCCCGACATGGCGGCTTCCTTGACGCAACCTTGAGGCTATTTCGGTTACTATTTCTCTGCGACCGAAAAAATCCTCTGAGCGCGTAACGGCGCCAGGTAGATCATATAGATCATGAGAGTACAGCTGGGCCTGGAGTTCCCTTACAAAGCTGCGTGGTCCCCATGGCTCATATTCCTTGAAGTGATCAAGGTTAAATCCAACGAATATGGTGCTAAGCGTTGATGCGGTTTCAGCTGCATGTTCTGCTGTACTTTTGTCATGTGTTGCGACGATCGCGAAATCTTCACATAGTCTCGGGCGATTTTTGCGGATATGACTATCCGCCTGCGTGATTGTGCGCGCCTGAAAATCGGCCGACTGGACTACCCAGAACAGTACTTCGCGTCCTGTTCCGAATAGTTCTTTCAGTGTTGGTGGCAGCTTTAGGTACAGGCCCCAGCGGGAGCCGTTCGCTTCCTCGAAGACCCACACTATCAGGAAGCCGGCCCGTTGCAGAACGCTTGCGACCTGTTGGCGGAGCGGACTCTCGCCGATAAATGCGGCGATACGTTCGTTGTCGACTGCCATCGGTCTCCTTGGTTTCAGTCTGCTTTCTGGGTGTTAGCGTCTAGTACGTCGATCTTGTTACTCTCATAGTCGCGGCGTTATGAGATTGTCGCTTAATGCCGGGTTGGAGTGTGCCCTCCAAGTCTTGGTTTACAGTGCCGGTCTGCGCGGTATTGCCGCTGGTCTGTGCAGTCGCGTGGCGCTCCGGTCACTTTCTGCTCCGGGATTGTCACGGTATGTCGTAGGTGCTTGAGGGTGCCCTCGCCGCTACGTCCGATGGTCGGACGTCGCCCCGCTGCCAACCGAGGCGCGGTGCTCGCCGTCATGGGACGATCGGTGTGGACCACGTCGAAGGGGCGAGGGCAAGCACTCCTGATAGGTTGCCTAATGAAGGACGCGCGAGAAGCTCGTTCGTAGGCGAGTGAGACTTCGGCCCGGAGCGTGCGAGTCTCCGTGGGGCGCTTGATGGTTATTGGTTGCGAAGCTGTGGTGCGCTAAGTCGGCGTAGCTGACGGCTTGAGCCGACCTCCGTTGCGAGCAAGCGTGCCTTGGTGATGTGGGCACATGCTGCCTCGTGGTCTCCTCGTGCGACGAAGGCTGTGGCCAGGTCGACTCGCAGCGCAGCTTCGGCCCGCGTAAATGTCGGATCTAGGTCGTTCAGGGCTGCTTCGAGCACGTTCACGGCCTCCGGTTCGCCGATCCGAGCAAGGGCGTGCCCTCTCCATCGCGCGAGGTGTACGGCATCCAGAGCGACGTAAGGACCGTGTTGCTCGGACTGATGGGACGGCAACAGCGCTTCCGCTCGGTCAAACGCGCGCAGGCTAGCCGAGCGCTGGGCGTTCGCGGCAAGCGCTTCTCCGTGTGCGGCAGCCAGCCAGGAGCGCAGTAAACGGTCGGCTTTGCGGTGCGCCAGTGCTTCGATCGTGGCGAGGAGTTCAACAGCGGCTGTCGTTTCGCCGAGGTCCAGCAGTACGAAGGCCTGTTCGGCGGAAGTGTGGATCTCGAAGGCGCGGATTCCGGACTGGCTAGCAGCTTGCTTCGCCCGCTCGTAGTGGTGCCATGCCTCGGAGACCCGGCCCAAGTCGAGTGCCTGCCAGCCGGCGAGGGTTCCCAGCTCGGCGCGGAGTGCTGCGAGTTGTTCGCGCACTCCTGCGGAGAGGCTGTGGCTGAGCAGGCGAGTTACCTGGTCGATCTTGACTGCTACTTCATCGTGCGCGGTCACGGCGCCTAGCTGTCGGTCGAGTCGTCGCACGCTCGCCAACTGGTCTTGGAGCAGAGCGACTATGGAGGGGGTGATTCGACGGGCGGCGTCCAGCGTCGTACGCAACTCTTGCGCGTCGCTGTCGTCGTCGTCGGCGACGACGACCGGTGATAAAAGTGCGTCGACGTCGATGCCGAAGATGCGTTCGAGCAGGCTTGCCGTGGCGGGGCGCGGACGGCCGATCTGAGTTCCAGTTGCCGCGCGACCAGCGACCAGGCGTTTGAGATGGCGTTCGCTCAATGTCCCCCGCTCGCCGAACTGGCGGGCGAACTCTTCGGCGAACCGGACGAACTCGGACAGTGTCTGCTTGCGCTCCCAGATCTTCTGCTCAAGCAGGGTTCGCGGCTGTCGCACTCGTTCGTTGCCTGGCATGCCCTCTCCTCGCGGTCCTGGCCCAGGACTGTCCCCGCTATGGCCCTCGCTTGACCTTCCGACTAAATGATCTCACAAGTCACGCTTATTTCAGCTATCGGAGGTTGATGGGCTGGCCGAGCGCCGGCGTCGAAGGGGCTGACATGTGCAGTGAAGAGGGCGGTCGCGTGGCCGCGCGGAGGTACGTGGCGTGGCAGACGTGTACCTGTGACGGGCGGGACCACGCCGTGACCGATGAGGAGTTTGCCAGGGGGCGGCGCGCGAAGTCGGCGGGGCGCTACGGCTCAGTGTGCGGGCACGTGGTGGTTGTGGGGTCGATGTTTCTGCCGCCAGCGCGGCCGTGCGCGGCGTGCCACGCGATTGTGTTCGCGCGGCCGGAACTGCCGTCGAGCCAGCGAAGTCGGGCGGGCAAGGCGTCGCTGTGGTCTCGATTGCGTGGCTACCGCCGCGCACAGCCGCTGCGGGTGTCCGCCGGAGGTGCGCAGTGACGGTGCGCGTGATCCTTGCCCGCCCCATGCGCGGAACGGTTGGCGAGACTTGTCGAGTCGTGCACGTGTTTCCCGTGTCGTCCGAAGAAGCGTCACCGTCCCGGCTCAGTGCCTGCTGTGGCGCGGACTTCGGGCCTGCTGAGTTGGAGGTTGTGGCTCCGCTGAGTGGGATGCCGTGTGTGACGTGCCTGCGGTATTTGCCGACCGATACTGAGCTACAGGCGGGCGAATGATGGCCCGGTTTGTGCATGTGGAGAGTTCCACGGAAGGGATCGATCCGGCCCTTGTGCCGCCGGTGCGACTGTTGATCGCCGCGACGCTTGCCGACCAGCAGTGGCATGAGTTCGGTGCCCTGCGCGAGTCTTTGGGGCTGAGTCCGGCGGCGTTGTCGAAGCAGCTCGCGACTCTGCGCAAGGCTGGCCATGTTGAGGCGCGGCAGGCTACAGACGGTCGACGCTCGTCGTGGCGACTCTCAGCCGTGGGAGCGGAACGGCTGAACGAACATGTAGCGGCGTTGGGGCGTGTCGTCGCCAGCGTTCGAAAGATCGTCGCAGCGGCAAGGCGTGGGCGGCGGCAGCGGTGACGGGTGTTCACGAGCAGGGTCCGCGTTGGAGGGCGTACCACCTGGCTGATGACACCTGCGACCCTCGATCGGAGAAGTCGGCACGTCTGCAAGGTCAGCTTGTCAAGGTTCTGACTACGCCGGTGCAGGCTGCCGAATGGCTCACTGGGTTCGTCCTTGAACTCGATGGGGCGGTGTACGTGTGGGACACCGAACGGCGCCGCTGGGACTATCGGTGCTCTGTGGACGCGTCGGCTTGCATACGCAACGAAACGATGATCAGTCTTCTTCCAGGCCGGTCGAGCGTGTCCGTGCGTTCGCGGTGGGGCCATTACCTCGTCGAGCTCGAAGCGATTGAGCGTGCGTGACGCCAACCGGACGCGTCTCGAAACCGGCGATCGAGCGGCTGTCGAGGACGGCTGGGACAGGATGCGGGGTACGTGTCCTACCCGTCCCAACCAATGTTTTCGCAGCTAGAGCGTGAGCGTGAGGTGTCCCGCTGCCGGGACGGGTTGGGACGGCTGGGCCGGGGTCCCCGCAGGTCACATGTGGGTAAACAAAAGAGTGTCCGCCTTTCCCGCCTTGACACGGGGTCGGCGGCCGTAGTCACACTCGCGCTTCGGGGTGCATACGCACCGCAACACGCCCCGCGAGGGCCCGCATCCCAACCACAACACCCCGCAACACGCCCAGCGAGGGCCCCGCATCAACCCACAGACCAACCGCAGCCGCCCCGCGAGGACCCGCATCACCAATACCAACCACCTGAAACCCGCCCACGCAGAACTCCCCCCACGATCCTCCCCAAACACCGAGCACACCCTCCCCAACCCGCGTAACCTCGCGTGCCTGACCACAGAAGGGGGCACTCGTGGCCGATGACGCCGCAATGGGCCTGTACGGGCTGACCAAACGATTCGGCACCACCCTCGCCGTCGACAACGTCACGCTGGAAGTCCCGCGCGGCTCGTTCTTCGGCCTGGTCGGGCCCAACGGCGCCGGCAAGACGACGTCGCTGTCGATGGCCGTCGGCCTCCTGCGCCCCGACGCCGGGCAGGCGCACGTGTTCGGCGTCGACGTCTGGCGCGAGCCGGAGCGGGCGAAGGGCCTGATCGGCGTGCTGCCCGACGGACTGTCCATTCCGGAACGGCTCACCGGCCGCGAACTGCTCACCTACATGGGGCTCCTGCGCGGTCTGGCGCCGGCGACCGTCGCCGAGCGCGCCCAGGAGCTGCTGGGCGTGCTCGAGCTGATCGAGGCCGAGCGGACGCTCGTGATCGACTACTCCGCCGGGATGCGCAAGAAGATCGGCCTGGCGATGGCGCTGTTGCACGGACCGCGCCTGCTGGTGCTGGACGAGCCGTTCGAGGCGGTCGACCCGGTGTCGGCGTCGACGATCCGGACGATCCTGCAGCGCTTCGTCGCCTCCGGCGGTGCGGTGGTGCTGTCGAGTCACGTGATGGCGCTGGTGGAGCAGCTGTGCAGCCACGTCGCGGTGATCACGCGCGGCCGGGTGATGGCCGCGGGCGCCGTCGAGGACGTGCGTGGCGGCGGCAGCCTGGAAGACGCTTTCGTGCACATCGTGGGCGGGCGGACCGGCGGAGCGGAAGGACTGTCGTGGTTGGCGTCCTCGTCCGACTGAAGCTGCGCGTCCTGCGCAACTCCCTGCGCGGCCGACAGGTCGCGGGCATGGTCATCGGCGGCGTTGTCGGCCTGATCGCGGCGGTGCTGACGATCGTGCTGGCGGTCGTCCCGATCCGCGGCGGCAGCGAGATCACGGTCGACCTGCTGGCTGCGGTGTACGCGGCGTGGGCTGCCGGTTGGGTCCTCGCGCCCATCGCGACCGGCGGCGGGGACGACACGCTGCGTCCGGAGCACTTCGCGCTGCTGCCGATCGGGCGCCGCAAGCTGGCCGTCGGCCTGCTGGCCGCGAGCTTCGTCGGGGTGACCACGGTGGTCAGCCTGATCGCGTTCCTCGGCCTGTTCGCCTACGGCCTGCGGCTCGGCGCGGGTGCGGCGCTGGTCGGGCTCGTGTTCACGGTGCTGCAGCTGGCGTTCGTGGTGCTGCTCTACCGCGTGGTGATGGCCGCGCTCGGTGCTCTGCTGACGTCGCGCAAGGGCAAGGAACTCGGCATCATCCTGGTGGCGCTGACCGGTCTGTCCGGTGTCGGCGTGAACTTCGCGATCAACAAGCTCGGCCCCGCGATCATCAACGGGCACGTGCCCGGCTTCGTGAACGTCATGCACGTGCTGCCGTCGGGCTGGGGCACGGTCGCCGTGCACGCGGCGGGCGCCGGCGAATGGGGCACCGCGCTCGGATTGCTCGTCGCGATGCTCGCGTTGATCGCCGTGCTGATCGCCGCGTGGGGCGCGCTGCTCGTGCGGCAGGTGACGAGCCCGTCGTTCCGCGGCGCGTCGCGCACGAAGGTCCGGGCCGGGGGCGCCCGCGCGCGCCGCGGCCTGCTGCCGCCGACTCCCGTGGGTGCCGTGGCGCGCAAGGAGCTGTTCACGTGGTGGCGCGACGCGCGCCGCCGCGTCGCGCTGCTGTCGACGCTGATCGTTGGGGTCGTGGTCACGGTCATCCCGGCGCTGTCCGGCGGCGGGCGGCCGGCGATCGTGCCCTACCTGGGCGTCGCGGTGGTGTTCTTCGCGTGCATGCAATCGGGCAACTTGTACGGCTTCGACGGCAGCGCCCTGTGGCACACGCTCAGTGTGCCGGGTGCCGAACGAGCCGACGTCCGCGGGCGGCAGCTCGCGTGGGCACTGATCGTCGCGCCGGTGGCGCTGGTGCTGGCCGCGGTCCTGCCGGGCGCGGTCGGTGAGACCGGCGCGTACCCGTGGGTGTTCAGCTTGGTGCCGGCGCTGCTGGGTGCGGGTGCCGGCGTGCTGATGTTGCAGTCGGTGTTCCTCGCGTTCCCGCTGCCCGATCAGCGCAAGAGTTCGAGCCCGTGGTCGTCCGGCGGTCGCCCGGGCTGTGCGCGGCTGCTGCTGATGTTCGCGACGATGCTGCTGATGGGGGTCGGGGCGCTGCCGGTGCTCGCGCTGTGCATCGCCGGTGCCGTCACGGGCTCGCCGGTGCTGCAGTGGCTCGGCGTGCCCGTCGGGATCGCCGTCGGCGGTGTGCTCGCGTGGTGGTGGGGCGGGCTCGCGCGGCAACGGCTCGTCGCCCAGGGCCCCGAACTGCTGGCGACGGTGTCGAAGGAACGCTGAGCCCGGGCCGCGGGTCGGGTGACCCGCGGCCCGGTCGTGCTCAGGGCAACGCGGCCAGCGAGTCGGCGAGCGCGTCTTCGGCCAGGTCGTTGTCCACCATTTCGCCGGACAGGTAGGCACCGTAGGCGGGGAGGTCGAGGTGGGCGTGGCCGCACAGGGCCGTGAGAATCACCTTCTCCTCGCCCGTTTCCTTGCAGTGCAACGCTTCCCGGATGCAAGCGGCGAGCGCGTGCGTCGGCTCGGGCGCCGGGATGATGCCCTCCGCGCGGGCGAACCGGACGCCCGCGGCGAAGCACTCCTGCTGCCCGACGGCGAGCGCCTCCATCAAGCCCAGCTCGTAGATGTGCGAGATGAGCGGCGACATGCCGTGGTAGCGCAGGCCGCCCGCGTGGATCGGGTCGGGGATGAAGCCGTGGCCGAGCGTGTGCATCTTGAGCAGCGGCGTGAGGCCCGCGGTGTCGCCGAAGTCGTACGCGTACGTGCCGCGCGTGAGCGTCGGGCAGGCAGCGGGCTCGACCGCGCGGATCACCGGGTTCATCCGGCCGGCGAGCTTCTCCCGCAGGAACGGGAAGGCGAGGCCGCCGAAGTTGGAGCCGCCGCCCGTGCAGCCGACGAGGAGGTCCGGGGTGTCCCCGGCGAGCTCGAACTGCTTGAGCGCCTCCTCGCCGATCACGGTCTGGTGCATCAGCACGTGGTTGAGCACGCTGCCGAGCGCGTAGCGGGCGTTCAGGTCCGCCGCGGCCTGCTCGACGGCCTCGCTGATGGCGATGCCGAGGCTGCCGGTGGATTCCGGGTCGTCCGCGAGGATCTTGCGGCCCGACTCGGTGAGCGCCGACGGGCTCGGGTGCACCGTCGCTCCGAAGGTCTCCATCATGAGCTTGCGATAGGGCTTCTGGTCGTAGGAGGCGCGGACCTGCCACACCTCGCACTCGAGCCCGTACTGCGCGCAGGCGAACGCGAGCGCGCTGCCCCACTGGCCGGCGCCCGTCTCGGTGGTCAGCCGTGTGACGCCCTCCGCCGCGTTGTAGAACGCCTGTGGCACCGCGGTGTTCGGCTTGTGCGACCCGACCGGGCTCACACCCTCGTACTTGTAGTAGATGCGCGCTGGTGTGCCCAGCGCCTTCTCCAGGCGCCGCGCCCGGTACAGCGGCGAGGGACGCCACAGGCGGTAGACGTCGCGGACCTCCTCGGGGATGTCCACGTACCGCTCAGCCGTCACCTCCTGCGCGATGAGCGCCTGCGGGAACAGGGGCGCCAGGTCGTCCGGCCCGACGGGCTCGCGCGTGCCCGGGTGCAGCGGCGGTGGCGGCGGCTCGGGCAAGTCGGGCACCACGTTGTACCACCGCGTCGGGAGATCGGCTTCGTCAAGGATGTACTTCGTCCGCTCCGCCATCACGCCTCCTCGCGTTCTGGAATCCTCAACATAGATCTCGCCACGGCCCGTGGCCAGTCCCGATTGTGCTTGTCCACAGTGGAATCTTCCGGGAGGAAAGTTGCCCACTCGCATTGACCGCCTTTCCCTGTCCGACGGCGCCGTGTCGCTGCCCGTGTGGCTACCCGCCGGCGGCTCCGGTCCCGGCCTGGTGCTGATCCAGGAGATCTTCGGGCTCGACGCGTATTTGTCGGAAGTGGCTGCTTCGCTGGCATCGCTGGGTTACGTGGTCGCGGTGCCCGAGTTGTTCCACCGCTTCGCCCCCGGCTGGTCTTCGTCCCACGACGCAGCCGGCGTCGCACGGTCGATGGAGGTTTCATCGCAGTTCGACCCGGCGTCGGGGCTGTCGGACGTGCTGGCCACCCTGACGCATCGGCGCTCCCTACCGGAGGTCGGCCCCCGGGCCGGCGTGCTCGGCTTCTGCCTGGGCGGGTCCCTGGCGTTCACCGCCGCGGCGGCCGGGGATCCGTCTGTCGCCGTATCGTTCTACGGGTCCACGGTGGCGGGGCAGATCGGACTGCTTTCGTCGGTTTCGTGCCCGATCCAGTTCCATTTCGGGGGCCGGGACCAGTTCATTCCGCGCACGGATGTCGCCGTGGTGGAGGCGGCGGTGGCATCTCACCCCGGCGCGGAGATCCACGTGCAGGAAGATGCCGGGCACGCGTTCCACAACCGGGTGGCGCCGATGTTCTACCGGCCCGAAGCGGCGGCGCGAGCGTGGGACCTGACGGTGGAGTTTCTCAGGCGGACGCTGCCTGCCTGAAGGCGACAGCACGCCCCGCTCATGCCGATCAGCCGGGACGTGCCGGTGGAGTCGTTCAGGGCGGGGAATCGTCGTTGACGTTCGCTTCTGGCCGGCCACGGTACGTGAGCTCAAGTTCCATCAGCGAGCAGGCGGGTGGTGAGCCCGCCGAGCAGGGCCGGCCAGTTGCTCCGGTTGGCCTGACAGGCGTTGAACATGGCCGCTGCCAGTGCGTCGGCGGGGTCGTCTGCCAGATGTGAGCAGACGGCGGCGAGTGCATGAGCGCGGGCGCACAGGGCGCGCTCGGGAAAGGTGTCGGCGTTTCGGCGTCCGGCGGCGGCGCGGAGCCTTGCACGGGCGTCCAGCCTCGTGTCCGGCGGTTGACAGCGGTTCCAGCGCAGCTCGAGGCCGTGTCGGTAATCCTGGTACGCCCGGACAGCGATCTGATCACGGCGCTGGATGCGCTCCAGCTCCGGCAGGGCGTCCGCGTTGTCGGCCAGGGTGGCCAGTACGGCGGGATCCTCGACGCCGGCCGTTTCGCAGGCGTGGGTCGCCGCCACGGTGGCCAGCGTCCGCAATTCCTGCCGGTTCGTCTCGGGTATGGCCGCAGCGATACCGGGCGCGTTGATCGAGAGCCAGGAGCTGGGCAGCTCGAATCTAGCGGGATTGACGATCACCGAGGCGGGGTGGCTTCGGCCGGACCAGTCCGCAGTCACGCGCACGCCGCTCACCCGCTCCACAAAGGCGAGCGCCGCAGCGCACTTCCGATAGGGGTCATCGAAGTCGAGACCATCGAGGAAACGGCCGATCGCGTCCGGCTCCTCCCCCGCTGGAGCACCGCCCGTGACGAAGTCGAAAGCAGCCAGCACCCGGCCGTCTTGCGCGAGGCTGATTCGGCTGACGAGGTTGACGTTCCAGTACACGCTCGGCATCTGGCTTGGAGCCGTGGGAACCGTTGTCTTCGGCCAGCAGTGTCCAGCCGTCCCAGTGACCGGCAACGACGAGCGGGAGTGCGTCCGGGAAGGCATTGACGCTGGTCTGGCCGGCGGCTGCCAGGGTGATTTCCCGACTTGCGGCGAACCCGTCGAAGCGGTGCAATGCCTCGTCGACCGACAACCCGCGCACCGCGGTGAAGCACAATGCCTGGGACGGTAGCGCCTGAGCGTCCAGCAGAGCGACGTAATGCTGCACCTCGTCGGGGCGGACGGTGGGGACTGGCAATTGCATGACACCACTCTTCCACACGCGCGGCAGTCCAGGCTGGTCTGTCTCGCACTGGTGAGAGCACGTGATACAAGCACAATCGCACTCCCGTACCGCGGAGCGCGGACTTCTTCGGCGGCGAGAACCCGTCGAAGATGCCGTCACCGCGGAAATTGGCCGTGTCGAGGTGTTCTGAACAAACGCATCGCGCGAGTCCCAATACGTAAACAAACGCACTCCGTCTCGGGGGCCGGGGCCAGTTCATTCCGCGCTCGGATGTCGCCGTGTTCCCAGACGTAGCAGTCCGGTTGCTTACCGAGTGCCGGCGCGCGCCCACATCGATGCTCGGCGCGCGGACGACGGAATTCCTGCGGAAAACATTGCCGGCCTTGTAACAGGAGACTCCACCGCAACCGACGGAGAGCGCCGGGTGGCCCGCTGATCGGCTTCGGTCCGGCAGCACCCGCTCACAGCCAGCCGCGGCGTTGCGCTAGGCAGCCGGCTTGGAAGCGGGTCGAAGCTCCGAGTTCGGTCATCACGCGCTGGAGCCGGCGGTACGTGGTCCGGGTGCTCCAGCCGTTCACGCGAGCGATGGCCGTGTCGGTCAAGCCCGCCATCATCATCGTGAGCAGGGCCCGGGTTTCCTCGTCCGGCCGGGAGATGCCGCCCCAGGCACCGGGCGTCACCGCGGACGCGTCGAGCGGGGCGGCTTGGGTCCATTCGCCCTCGAACAGGGCTTCGAGGGCGGTGAGCAGCGGGGAGCGCCGCACGAGGTAGGCGACCTGCAGGCCGCTGCGGCTGAG
Source organism: Amycolatopsis sp. FDAARGOS 1241 (assembly GCF_016889705.1). Taxonomy (NCBI): domain Bacteria; kingdom Bacillati; phylum Actinomycetota; class Actinomycetes; order Pseudonocardiales; family Pseudonocardiaceae; genus Amycolatopsis; species Amycolatopsis sp. FDAARGOS 1241. Next base: position 1,892,179 of record NZ_CP069526.1, on the reverse strand, counting down.
GTCGAACGGGATGAGGGCGTCCTGGTCGTCGCGGATGATCAGCTTGATGGGCAGGGTCCGGCGCGTCCGGGCTTCTTCGCCGCCGCGCACGGCGGGCAGGATGTCGGTTTCCAGTTTCCGGGGCCAGGTCACCGCGTCCAGGCTGTAGATCACGCGGTGTGCCACGCCGTCGTTCTGGTGGCGGGCGATCTGCGCCTGGGTGTTCCTGGCGGCGCCTTCACCCCCGGGCGGCTCGTAGTAGGGCGGCGTGTCGAACACGCGGACCTGGTGGTGCGCCCCGGATTCCAGGTGGGCGACGGCCGCGGCGATCGTTTCCCGGTCGGTCAGCTGCTCGATCACGAGTTCGGCGCTCGTCCGGTGCGCGCTGCGGTGGATTTCCGACAGCGAATGCACTTTCGCGCGCGCCGCGCTCAGTTCGCGCTCCCGCTGCTGCACGAGCTGGTTGATCGCGATGTCCGGCGGAGCGGCCAGGTACCGCGCCGGGCTGCCGCTACCGGTCACCAGGTGCTTCGCGGTGAGGGCCGCGAGGGTCCGCTGCAACGCGCCCGCCGGGCTCGACAAGTGGTCGGCGAGCGCGGCGACCGTCGACCCCGGAAGGGCGACCAGCGCTTCGTAGACCTGCTCCTCGTCGGCGGACAACCCCAGGACCGCGAGCTCCATGGCGCAGTCCTACCCGAGTTGTCGAAATTGTGCCAGCTGGCAGTGAGCAGCCACGTGGAGATCTTGTGGCGGGTGGTGGCGGCTGGCACTGTTCGGCCGTTCCGGTGTGGCAGTAGCGCCCACCGGTCTGCCCCTGCGCAGAAAGGAATCCCGTCGTTGAGAACTTCACGCAAGCGTCGGGCCATTGCGGCGGCCGCGTGCCTCGCGTCGTCGCTCAGCTCGATCGTGGTGGCCGGTTCGGCGTCGGCCGCTCCCGGCGGATCATCGGGGCGCACGGCCCCGCAGACCCACACCGTCACCCTGATCACCGGCGATGTCGTCACGGTGAACGCGACCGGTGACGCCGGTGACAGCGGGGGGACGATCTCGGTCAAGGGACCGGACGGCGGACCCGCCAACGCGCGGATCCTGGAGTCGGCGGGAGACGTGTACGTCTTCCCGTACTCGGCGGTGTCCTACCTCGCCAAAGGGGTGCTCGACCGGCGGCTCTTCGACGTCACCGACCTGATCGCCGACGGCTACGACGACGCTCACCGCGGCGACCTGCCGCTGATCGTGTCCTATGCCGACCAGGGCTTCCGCGCGCACACCGCGCCGCCGGGATCGGCGCTGGTCCGGCCTCTGGCGAGTGTCGACGGCGCCGCCGTCACCGAGAACCACGCGCAGGCACGGGACTTCTGGGCCGCTGTGACGGCGGGGACGCCGTCGTCCTTCGCGTCGGGTGCGGCAGCACCGGGTTTCGCCAACGGCATCAAACAGATCTGGCTCGACGGCAAGGTCTACGCGGACCTGGCCGAATCGGTCGCGCAGATCGGCGCGCCCGAGGTCTGGACCGGTGGCGACACCGGGCAGGGCGTCGATGTCGCGGTCCTCGACACAGGTGTGGACGAAGGCCACCCCGATCTGGCAGGACGCATCGCCGACACCCGCAGCTTCATCCCCGGCGAGGACGTCAAGGACCTCCACGGCCACGGCACCCACGTCGCCTCCACCATCGCCGGCACGGGCGCCGCGTCCGGCGGCACCGAGAAGGGTGTCGCCCCGGGCGCTCGCCTGCACATCGGCAAGGTGCTGGCGAACTCCGGCTCCGGCAGCGACTCCGAGATCCTCGCCGGCATGGAGTGGGCGGCGGTCGACGAGCACGCCAAGATCATCAACATGAGCCTGGGCACCCAGGCGCCTTCCGACGGCACGGATCCGATGTCGCAGGCGGTGAACCGGCTCAGCGCGCAGACCGGTGCGCTGTTCGTGATCGCGGCGGGCAACACCTCCGGCCCCGGTACCGTCAGCTCGCCCGGTGCTGCCGACGCGGCCCTCACCGTGGGCGCGGTGGACAGCGGTGACCACCTCGCCGAGTTCTCGAGCCAAGGTCCCCGGGTCGGCGACGGCGCACTCAAGCCGGAGATCACCGCCCCCGGCGTCGACATCCTGGCCGCGCGGTCGCAGTACGCCTCCGAAGGGGAAGGTTTCTACCAAACGCTGAGCGGTACGTCGATGTCCACGCCGCACGTGGTCGGCGCCGCCGCGCTGCTCGCCGCGAAGCACCCCGAACTCACCGGCGCCCAGCTGAAGGACCTGCTGACCAGCACCGCCGAGCAGACTCCCGGCTACACCGCGTTCCAGGCCGGCAGCGGCCGCGTGGACGCGGCAGCCGCCGCCCGCGCCGGGATCTTCGCTTCCGCCACCGCGTACGCCGCGCAGGACGCGGCCGGGCCGGTCCGCCGCCCGGTGACGTACACCAACCTCGGCGCCACGCCGGTGAACCTCACCCTGTCGATCGCGGCGCCCGGCGCGCCCGCGGGGATGTTCGCGCTCTCGGAGAACCGGGTCACCGTGCCCGCGCACAGCACCGCCACGGTCACCGTGACCATCGATCCGCACGCCGCGCCCGGCGCGTCCGACGGCTTCAGCGCGCAGATCCTGGCCACCGGAGCGGACGGCGCGCTCGCCGCGCACACCGCGGTCTCACTCGGCGCGCCGGCGCACCTGATGACCATCAACGTCAAGGACGCCGCGGGAAAACCCGCTTCCGCCCTCGTCATGGTGCTCCGGGCGGGCGATCCGAACCCGATACCGATCCCGGTGGACGGCACGGTGAGCTTCTACACGCCGGACGACCAGTACTCGGCGCTCGGGTACCTCACCGTGCCCGGCGTCCACGGCCCGCGGTCACAAGGGGTGGCGCTGCTCGGCGATCCCGACTTCACGTTCGACGGCGACCGCACGATCACACTGGACGCCGGCCACGTCCGGCCGGTCGACGAGACCACCCCGCAGCCCGGCGTCCCCAGCTACCTGCGGCTCGAGTACTCGCGGATGCTCAACGAGAACGGCCGCTGGCACGACTTCGAGCTGGCCGGCGCCGGCTTCGACAGCCTGTGGATCCAGCCGCAGGGCAAGGTGACGCACGGCGACTTCATCGTCGGTGCACGGTGGCGCAAAGAACAGCCGGCGCTGACGGTGTCCGCGCGCGGGACCGACTACACCGACGTCCTCCGGCAGACGGGCGTCACCGCGCTGCCCGACGGAACCCGGACCCTGCCACTCGTCTTCGCGGGTGCCGGGGCGCCGGCGGACTACGCGGGTCTCGGCGCGCGCGGCAAAGCGGTGGTCGTCCGCCGCACCGCGTCGGCGACCCCGGCCGCGCTCGCCGAGACGGCGGCAGACGCCGGCGTCAAGCTGCTCCTGGTGGCCAACGACCGACCCGGGCGGCAGAGCCTGTTCTTCGGCACGGACTCGCTGCACCCGAGCCCCGTCGACGTCGGGCTCCTCAGCCCGGACGAGGGCGACAAGCTCATCGCCCAGGCCCAGCAGCGCAACGCCGTGCTGCGCACGGAGTCGCACCCAGCACCGGCCTACGTGTACGACCTCATGCACACCTGGCGCAACGAGGTGCCCCAGGACATGGTCGTCCACGCGTCGGGCAAGAACCTCGCGCGCGTCGACGAGACGTTCGCCGGCTCCGTCCCCAGCGGCGGCGGTCAGGAATGGCGGTACGACTTCCCGTCGTATTCGGAGTGGGGCATCGGGAACTACGTCGCCATGGCCGCCAGTGCCCGCCGCACGGACTGGGTCACCACCGACGGCGCGAACCGGTGGGGCCACGAAGTCAACGACGGTCTGTTGGGCGAGTGGGGCGTCGCCCGGACGTACCAACCCGGCACGGTGTCGAGCGACGAGTGGTTCACGCCCATCCAGCGGCCTTACCTCAACAACAACTACCTCGGGCCGACGCGCACGGGCAACCAGCTGCGGATCGACGTGCCGGGGTACGGCAACGCCGACCACGTCGGCGCGATCTCGGACTTGCAGCACTCGAGTCAGACCGTGACCCTCTACCAGGGCGACACCCAGCTGGCCATGTCCGACAACGGACTCATCATGTACCCGACCGCCCCCAGCGCCGCGCCGCGGCAGTACCGCCTGGTCGTCGCGAACCAGCGCGACGCGTCCCTCAGCCCGTATTCGTCCTCGACCACGACAGCGTGGGCGTTCACCTCCGCCGCCCCGAAGGCCCCCGGTGAACAGGACCTGCTCCCGCTCCTGCAGATCCGCTACGACATCGACCCGGACGCCTCCGGATCCGTGCCCCGCGAGTCGAAGTTCGGCGTCACCGTCGAACAACGCGCCCCCGTCTCAGTGGGCCTGACCCCGGTGTCGGTCGCCGGCGGCGGCACGGCCGGCTCGCCCCTCGTCGAGGTCTCCTACGACGACGGCACCACCTGGACCCGCCTCACCGACGATCATCGAGGCGCCTACCACCTGGATGCACCGAAAAAGGCGCGCTTCGCCTCCCTCCGGGTGAAGGCCACCGACTCCGCCGGCAACTCCGTCACCCAGACGATCGTCCGCGCCTTCGGCCTCCGCTGACCCCCTCACCCCTTGCGGCCCGCCCCACCACGGGGCGGGCCGCAAGCGCACGCCGGCGTGCGGCCCCCACCCCGAGTGTCCGAGTCGTCTGCCTTCGCCACCAGCGCATACGCTGAGTCCTACTTTCAGGTGGAAGATGCCCGACTCTACCGACCGGACACGCACACGGAGGAATCAGCCATGCCCTACGCCGTGGACTTCGACACCGTATCGACGGTCGGCCTGGAGTCGTCGCCGGTCGCCGCCGCACTCGCCGGACTGCGGGCGAACGAGGCCCGGTACTTCAAGAACAAGTACGGCCACGTCTTCACGGTCGAGCCCGCGAGCAGCGCCACGTCGACCATCGACTGGGTGCACCGGATCCTCAAGGAAGAGCGCGGCATCGTCATCTCCTCGCGCCCGCTCGAAGCGACCGCGTTCCAGGTCGAGAACATCCGGATGGCCTACGTCTTCTACGAGAACGGCCTGTCGATCAACGTGATGTACACCGTCGAAGACTCCGGGAAACGGGCGGTCGGCTTCAAGCTCTCCGACGGGATGGACGTCCCCGCGGAGCTCGCCTCGTTCAAGTTCGCCCGCCAGAAGTCGAAGCTGGCCGGAACCATCCGCGGCTCCTACTTCGTCATCAAGAACGAGTACTGACCCCGGATCCACCACGGGATCGGTCATTCGGCGCCCGACGTCAGGTAAAGCACCGCGTAACAGGCCAGCCAGTGCTCGACCAGGTATTCCCCGCCGCCGACGTGGGCCAGTTCGGGCTCCGCGTGCTGCCGCGCGGCGGATCGCATCACCTCGACGCGGGGGTCCCCGGCGGGGAGGCGGTCGGCCAGCTGCAGCCAGCAATACGCGCGGCTGAAGTTCAGACCGCGCAGGTGGGCGATCTGGCCGTCGCTGTCGTCGGAGACGGTGGCGGGGGTGAAGAGGGCGGCGGGTTGCGCGTCGGCGATGGCGGGGAGGAAGCGGGTGAACCAGCTGTCGAAGGCCGTCGGCGCCAGCAAACTCGCCTGCAGCTGCGCCTCGGTGAGTGCGGGAGACAGGAAATCGGCGCCCGAGGGCTCCCAGCTGCCAGGGTAGTCGGCGTCGGTGCTGTACCAGCGGCCGGCCGCGTCGCGGATCGCCGTGAGCAGGGCACCGCCCCGGGCGAGCGCGTACGGGAGGGCCCGGGACAAGCCGAAGGCGCTGTTGTTGTGCAGACCGCCGCGCACGGGGTAGGTCTGCTTCGGCAGCCAGTGCAGAAACGCTTCGGCGACCGCCTCCGACAGCGGGGCGAGGTTCGCCGACCAGCGTTCGGCGTCCGGGTCGGCCCAGGTCGCGATCTCGTGGTGCAGCGCGAGCGCCCAGCCCCAGCCGTACGGACGCGCTCGCCCCGGCGCGGCCCGGAACGTCTCCGCCTCCACCGCGAGCGCCCGCGCGGTCAGGTGCTCGTCCAGTGCGGCCCGGATGGCGCCGGCGGGTACCGCGTCCGGGACCGTGCGCAGCAGCCGCACGAGCACCCAGTGCATTTCCACGCAGGAGTGCCAGTCGAGGCAGCCGTAGAAGGCCGGGTGCACGTCGCTGGGGCGGTGCGGGAAGTCCCCCGGATGCCGCATCGTGCGGCGGATGTCGTGGGGGAACTCCTGCTTGACGGCGCGCAGGGTCACGTCGCTGAACTCGCCGGCTCGGGACAGCAGCTGGGCTCGCCTGGACTCCATGCGGTGTGTACCTTTCGTCGCCCTGAGATCACGACGGTACGGGAAAGCCGGGCCGGCAGGCGTCGGCATCGACCGCGTGCGGACCGAGCAGGAATGGAGAAGCACTGGTCAGGCGTGCGCACTTACTGTTCCTGACATGACCTCCATCGACACCATCACCCTCGAAGTGGCCGACCCCGCGGCGGCCGAACGCTTCTACACCGACGCCTTCGGGCTGCAGGACCGCCTGCGGTTCCGCGCCGCGCAGGAGCCCACGAGCGGGTTCCGCGGCTACACGCTCTCCCTCACCGTCGCGCAGCCCGCCGACGTCGACGCACTGATCGACTCCGCCACCCGCGCCGGCGCCACGACGCTCAAGCCGGCCGCCAAGTCCCTGTGGGGTTACGGCGGCGTGGTCCAGGCCCCGGACGGCGCGATCTGGAAGGTCGCGACGTCGGCGAAGAAGAACATCGGCCCGGCGACGCGCACATTCGACCGCCTCGTCCTCCTGCTCGGCGTCGGCGACGTCGCGGCCAGCAAACGCTTCTACGTGGAGCACGGCCTCGACGTCGGCAAGAGCTTCGGGCGCATGTACGTCGAATTCGACACCGGCGAAAGCCCCGTCCGGCTGGGTCTCTACCGGCGCCGCGCGCTGGCCAAGGACGCCGACGTCGCGCCCGAAGGCAGCGGCTCCCACCGCCTCACCGTGGGCGGCACCGCGTCGTTCACCGATCCGGACGGTTTCGCCTGGGAGGCGACGGTTTCGGCGAACTGACCACCCCGGCGAAGGAGCACAGGGCCGGGAAATCAGGGCGCAGGAGCCACACCCGTTCTGCGAACCCGGCGCGGTGACTGAAGATCCCGCTGCCCCGCTGCGGACGCTGATCGGCCGCGAGATCAGCTCGCTGCGCTTCGCCCGCGACTCCGTCGAACTGCACTTCGACGGAGCGGCCTGCGTGCATTCACCAACCTGTGGGGTCGATACGGCTGCGTCAGCTGACGTCTCCCGCGCGGCAATTCGCCGACCATCATGCGCTACTTCATCGGCGAGACCATCGACGAGTGCGCACCCTTTCCGGACCGCTATCTTGCCGTCGATTCCGGCGAACACCGCTTCGCGATTCCCCTCGACGCCGAGTCACGCCCAGGGCCGGAAGCCGCGCACCTGCGCACTGGGACCGGGCAGGCCTGGATCTGGTGACCGGCCCGGCCCAGAGCACCCCACCCTCCGGGCCGGACCACGCGTCAGTTCGCCACGAACTCCGCGAACATCCCCGGCTCGTACGCTCCACCCTGCTGGCGCACGATGACGTTCATGCGGTTGGCCGCGTTGATCATCGCGACCAGGCACACGAGGGCGGCCAGCTCGTCGTCGTCGAAGTGCTTGCGGGCGGCGGCCCACGTGTCGTCCGAGATGCCGGCGGTGTCGGCGAGGCGGGTGGCCTCCTCGGTGAGCGCGAGGGCCGCGCGTTCGGCCTCGGTGAACACCGTGGTCTCGCGCCAGGCGGCGATGAGCGCGAGCCGCAGCGGCGTTTCGCCGGCGGCCGTGGCGTCCTTGGTGTGCATGTCGAGGCAGAAACCGCAGCCGTTGATCTGGCTGGCGCGGATCTTGACGAGCTCCTGCGTCGCCGGCGCGAGCGCCGAGCGGTCCAGCAGCAGGCTCGCGCCGGCGAAGCGCTTGGCGAACTTGGCGGCGAGCTCGTTCTCCATCAGGTTCATGCGGGTCATCGATCGTCCTCTCGTGGTTTTCCCGACGGTCGACCACCAGATGCCGCGGCCCCCGCCGCTGTGACATGTCACGAAACGGCGGCCGCCGGCATCTGGTGGGGGACACTGTCCGGACAGAAGGGGGACCCGCGCATGGCCGACCGCAGCACCGACGTCTTCGTCGCCCACCGCAACCTGCTGTTCACCATCGCCTACGAGATGCTCGGCTCGGCCGCCGACGCCGAGGACGTGCTGCAGGAGACGTGGCTGCGCTGGGTCGACGTCGACCTCGACGAGGTGCAGAACCACCGCGCGTACCTCGTGCGCATCACCACGCGCCAGGCCCTCGGCCGGCTGCGGACGCTCGGGCGCCGCAAGGAGTCCTACGTCGGGTCGTGGCTGCCGGAGCCGTTGCTGACCGCGCCGGACGTGGCCGAGGACGTCGAGCTCGCGGACAACGTCTCGATGGCCATGCTGCTCGTGCTCGAGACGCTCGCGCCGACGGAACGCGCCGTGTTCGTGCTGCGTGAGGTGTTCGACTTGGCGTACGGCGAGATCGCCGAGGCCGTCGGGAAGAGCCCGGCGGCCGTGCGGCAGATCGCCCACCGCGCGCGGGAGCACGTGGCCGCCCGGCGCCCCCGCGGGCCGGTGTCCCGCGCCGAAACGCGCGACGCCGTCGCCGCCTTCCAGCACGCCATCGAAACCGGCGACCTGCGACGCCTGCTCGACATCCTGTCCCCGGACGTCGTCCTCCTCGGCGACGGCGGCGGCATCAAGCAGGCCGTGCCCAACCCGATCGTCGGCGCGGACCGGGTGGCGCGCCTCCTGGCCGCCGGCCTCGCCAACCTCGCGACGGCCACGCACGCCCCCGCCCAGGTCAACGGCTACCCCGCCCTCACCGTCCACTTCGACGGCGCTCTGGACACGGTCCTGGCCCTGCGCATCGACGACGGGCTCATCACCGGCATCTACGCGGTGCGGAACCCGGAGAAGCTGTCGCACATGGCGGAGGAGACGTCACTGCGGAGATGAGCAGTCCCTACGCTGCCGCCCTGACCTCGAACCGAATCTCGCGGCCGTGACCGGTAGCTCGGCTCTGCGCCCTCAACGCTGAATGCGGACCGCCCGAACGCGCCGCCCGTCAGCTGGCGACCCACTTCGCGCACTGGCCGCCCCGGATCTTCCACGACGGCACCGGCTGGTGGTGCGAGGTGGTACCGGCGGGCTCGAGCCGGTCCGACGCCAATTCGCGCGCGGATGCAGCGGCCCTGTCCGCGGCCGGCACCGGCTCTACGAACGGCTTCGCACCGCGCCACCGCTTTACCGCTTCGCGCTCGCCGGCGTCGAGACCGACGAGTTCCGCAGCTTCGCCGAGCTGCGCGGCGACGACCTCCGCGGATTCCCGGGCCTCGTCGTCAGCGATGAGGTGTGGCGCCGCGGCGGCGAACCGGGCGAGTTCGGCGCGTTCTCGCCGGGTTACCGCTGGTCGCCCTACCCCGGCGAGACCTGGCCGTGAGCGCTGGGCCGGACGGACGCCGTTTTTGTCGGCCGCCGCGGGTAGGTTCGGTGACATGGCGACATTGGTGACGTTCCACGCCCACCCGGACGACGAGTGCATCGTCACCGGGGGTGTGATGCGCAAGGCCGCCGACGAGGGGCACCGCGTGGTGCTGGTCGTCGCGACGCGCGGGGAGCTGGGCGAGGTGCCCGACGGGTTCCTCGCCGACGGCGAGCAGCTGTGGGAGCGCCGCGTGCGCGAGACCCACGCGGCGGCCGAGGTGCTGGGGGTCAAGCGCGTCGAGTTCCTGGGGTACCGCGATTCCGGCATGATGGGCGAGGCGACGAACGACGGACCGGGCACGTTCTGGACGGCCGACGTCGAGGAGGCGGCCGGGCGGCTCGCGGCGATCCTGCGCGAGGAGAACGCCGAGGTCCTCACCATCTACGACGACCACGGCAACTACGGCCACCCCGACCACATCCAGGTGCACCGCGTCGGGGCGCGGGCGGGAGAGCTGGCGGGCACCCCGCGCGTCTACGAGGCCACCGCGAACCGCGACCACATGCGCCGCGGGCTCGAGGCGGCCGTCGAGATGGGCGCGATCCCGGCGGACCAGCTGCCGGACTTCGAGGCACAGCAGCAGCAGTTCGGCACGGCCGAAGCCGACATCACGGCGGCGGTCGACGTCACGCCGTTCCTCGATGCGAAGCGCGCCGCCATGCGGGCGCACGCGAGCCAGATCAGCGCCGAGTCGTGGTTCCTCGCCATGCCCGACGAGGGGTTCCGCGGCGCGTTCGGCACCGAGTGGTTCATGCGCGCCGGCCAAGGCCCTGGCATCACGGAGACCGACCTGATGGCGGGCCTATGACATGGCGGCGGTGACGTCCAGTTCGACGAGCTGACCCGGGTAGGCAAGGCAGTCACGCCCACCAGGGTGCCGGCCGTGCTGAAGCCGCGCCGATCGCGGACGCGGTGAACCGGTCCCACACCGCCGAGAGCACCGCCCGGTCGGCCGTCGCCACGCAGATCACGGTGCGCGCCACGTCGTCGGGAGTGGCACCGACCGCGTCCAGCGCCGTCGCGGTGTTGGCGACGACCTGATCCACCTGCTCGAGCACACCACCGGCCACGACGGCGCCGTCCAGACCCAGCGGGCACCGGCCGGCCAGGTGCACGGCGGTGCGGGCGGACACGGTCGTCACGTGGTGGTACCCGGGGGTGGCGTGCAGGCCGGGCGGGTTCTGGCGTTCGATGGCGACCGGCCGCATCGTGGTGGACCGGCCCCGCCGGTGGCGACCGATTTTCGGCCTCCGGTGCGCAAGAGGGCTCGGCTGCTGGCCAGTCACCGGCCGCAGCCCGGTGGCCGCCTCGCAAGTCGCCACCGGTATCAGCGTGCAATGCGCACCGGGACACTCAGCCCATGGACAGTCACGGGCTTCATCGCGGTGGGCCGCCGCGCCAATAGCCATCGTCAGCGTCCGGGGCGCACCAGGGCACTCCGCCGCCGCACAATCACCAGCCACATCGCAGTAGACCGTCACGAACAGGCCACTCGATCCAGCATCCGGGCTGCACCAGGGCGCTCCGCCGCCGCACAACCGCCGACCGCAGCACGGTGGACCGCGTCGCCGGTAGCCACCGGCTTCAGCATTCGCTGAGCGCACCAGAGCACTCCGCCGCCGCACAATCACCAGCCATATCGCAGTAGACCGCCATGGACATGGCCGCTCGATTCAGCATCCAAGATGCACCAGAACACCCCGCCGCAGGCACAGCCACCGACCGCGTCGCGGCGGACCGCCACGCAAGTGACCACCGGCTTCAGCATCCCGGGCGCACCAGAACACTCCGCCGCCGCACAATCACCAGCCGCATCGCAGTAGACCGTCGCGCACATGGCCACTCGATACAGCATCCGGGCTGCACCAGAACTCCCCCGCTGCGCAGTCACCGACGCACGGCGGCGGACCGCCACGCAAGTGACCACCGGCTTCAGCATCCGGGGTGCACCAGAACACCCCGCCGCCAGCACAGTCACCGGCGGCATCGCGGTGGGCCGCCACGCACGTAGCCACCGGCTTCAGCATCCCGGGCGCAACAGAACACTCCGCCGCTGCACAATCACCAGCCGCATCGCAGTAGACCGTCGCGCACATGGCCACTCGATTCAGCATCCGGGGCGCACCAGGGCGCTCCGCCGCTGGCAGTCACCGACCGCAGCGCGGTGGACCGCCACGCACGTAGCCACCGTCAACAGCCGGGGCGCGCCAGAACACCCCGCCGCCAGCACAGCTGCCGACCGCATCGCGGTGGACCGCCACAATTTTGACCACCGGTTTCAGCGTCCGGGCGCGCCGGAACGCTCCGCCGCCGCGTGGTCACCGGCTGGAAGCCGGTGACCACGCGCGAGGAGCAACCGATACCAGCTTCCGGGGTGCGCCGGAGAGCGCTGTTGCTTGACCGCCAGCCGGCGCACAGTGACCGCCGGTCACGCCGAGCGCCAACGGACGTCCAGCTGCAAGGCGCTTTGCGTCGCCGGCCGCAAAGCATGCGACCGCCGGATTTCCGCAGACCGAAGCGGACACTCGCCGGTGAAGCGCGTCGCATCTAAGCGGCGGCGAACGTGAGTTGTGCGGCCCCAAAGCCGCAGCCGGTAGCCGGCGGGTGCGCGGTGGGCCGGTTGTGCCGTTCAATGGTCACCGACCGGGTTTCACGGGAGGGCACGTGCGCAGGACAGTCGACTGGGCCGACGGGGCCGTCGTGATCATCGATCAGGTGGCGCTGCCCCGGGAGTACCGGACGTGCACGCTGCGCACCGTCGACGAGCTCGTCGACGCCATCCGGCGGCTGGCGGTGCGGGGTGCGCCCGCGCTCGGGGCCGCGGGAGCGCTCGGCGTCGCGCTGGCGGCGTTCGCCGGGAGTGACGTGCCGGGTGCGGCCGAGAAGATCGCAGCCGCGCGGCCGACGGCCGTGAACCTGCGCTGGGGTGTCACGCGGGCGCTCGCCACGCTCGACGACGGCCCCGAAGCGGTGCTCGCGCTCGGCCGCGCCATGCTCGACGAGGACGAGCGGCTCAACCGCACCGCGTCGGGTCACGCGGCGCAAGTCGTGCTGCGCGAGTGCGCGCGTCGGCCCTTGAGGCTGCTGACGCACTGCAACACGGGCCACCTCGCGACGGTCGCGTGGGGCACCGCCCTCGGCGTCGTCTGGCACCTGCACGAGCGGGGCCTGGTCGAGTCCGTGCTGGTCGACGAAACGCGCCCGCTGCTGCAGGGTGCCCGGCTCACCGCCTGGGAGCTCGCCCAGGCCGGCGTGCCCCACCACGTGCAGGCCGACGGCGCCGCGGCCTTCGCGATGGCCCGCGGCCTCGTCGACTGCGTCCTCGTCGGCGCCGACCGCATCGCCGCCAACGGCGATGTGGCGAACAAGATCGGCACCTACGGCCTCGCGATCGCCGCCGCCCACCACGGTGTGCCGTTCGTGGTCGTCGCGCCCGAGTCCACTGTGGACACTAGCATCGCCACCGGCGCGGACATCGTGATCGAGGAACGCTCCGCCGCGGAACTCACCGAATTTCACGGCATCCCGACGGCCCCCGCCGGCAGCGACGTCTTCAACCCCGCCTTCGACGTCACCCCGGCTTCCCTCGTCACCGCGGTCGTCACCGAAAACGGCGTCCGCACCCCTCAGCCGACGCCGTAGACCGCCACGGTCCCCTTACCCGCCACGACGATCACGCCGGGCCCCAGCTCGCACCGCGCCGCCCGTATCCACGCCTCGCTTCGGTTCCGCCCCGCGCACCCGTCCCGCGCCCCAGCCTCGCTCGGCGGTGCTGCTGAGCACCGGCCCGTCGTCGCGTTGCTGGGCGAAGACGCGGTGGGCGCGTTGATCGCGGGTCTCGGTCCGGCGGAGCGGTACCGGCGCTGGCTCGCCGTGCTGCGCGGCGGCGTGGGCGTCGTCGTCGGCACGCGCGCGGCGATGTTCGCCCCGGTGGCCGATGCGGGCCTGTTCGTGGTCGGGACGACGGCGACGACCTGCACCTCGACCCGCACGCGCCCTACCCGCACGTGCGCGACGTGCTGATGGACCGCGCGCACGCCACGAAGTCGTCCTGCTCGTCGGCGGGTTCGGGCGGACAGCTGCTCGCACAGCGCCGCCGCCGGCTGCCCACCCGCGCCTGGACGAGCCGCGGGCCCGTCTCCACGCCTCGCTCCGGTTCCGCCCCGCGCACCCTCCCGCGCCCCGGCTTCGCTCTGCGTCCTGCACTCCGTCCTGCTGAGCGCCAGCCTCTCCGCGCGACGGCAATACCCACCCTCCCGGGCCCGCCCATGATTCATTCTACCGGCGCTCACCGACGAAACCCGCTGCTCAGCCCCGGTATCCACACCCGACCCGAGTTGTGGACAAGTCGAGCGGCCACCTCCGGCTCGCGGCGAGGCGCGAGGTCGGATTCGACCATCGGCCGAGGCCAATGCACCCAGAGCCACTCGATCCATTCACCGAAGCGAGCAACCGCAGCACCCGGCCCATAGGCCCGACCGTCCCGCGGCGATGGCTCCAGCGCAGTTCCCCGGTCACCCGGTCCAACCCGCGCACCGGCGTGTACCCGCGCCAACGCCCCGCCAGCACGACCCGGCGAGGCCACGACGTGCCCCGTCGTTCAGCCGACGTCGGTGCTCCACCGCACTTCTCCGCGACCACACCAAGCCGGACCGCCACCCGGGCAGCTGCGGCAGGGCGAACACGTCGGCTGCGTCGACGACCACCACGCGCGGCCACGCTTCCAGCGGGACGTCCCACCGCAGCGCGCCGATGGCCCCGGCGAGGCGGACGAGGCGGGGGGACCGCTCGTGCACCAGGACGTCACCGTCGGCGACCGCCAACCCGTCGGACCCGGGCCGTTGGTGCAACTCTCGTTCCCACTTCGGTTCGAACACCACTTTCAGTTCGAACACGGCCCCATCGGATCAGCCTGCGGCGCCGCACGGCAAAGCAGTTCCTCGATCCGCAAGCGACCGGTACAGCGCGACGTGCGCCTCGGCGGCCGCCGCCCATGTGTGGCGCCGTGCCAGGGCCAGGCCGGCCGCGCGGTCGTCCGGGCCGGCCGACAACGCGGCCGACAACGCGGCAGTCAACGCCGCGGCGAACGACGCCGGCGTGGACGCGAACCGGGCCACGCCGCCGAAGACCTCGCGCAACACCGGGAGATCCCGGGTCACCACGGGCACCCCGGCGGCCAGCGCCTCCATCGCCGCCAGCCCGAAGCCCTCCTTGGTGGAGGGAAACGCGAACACCGCGGCCGACCGCATCAGCGACGGCAACGCCTCGTGCGCGACTGGACCCAGCACCACCGGCGACAGACCCAGCTCGGCCGCCCGCGCGTCCCAGCGGGCTCGGTAGTCGCGGTAGTCGAAGAGCGTTTCACCGCCCGCGATCACCAGGCGTGGGGCCGGAGAAGGCAGCAACGCCATGGCTTCCAGCAGATCCAGGGAACCCTTGCGCGGCTCGATCCCACCCACCGCCAGGACGTAAGCGCCGAACCGCGCGCGCCAGTCTCCCGGCGGAGCCGAGGCGAACCTCGCGGCATCGACACCGTTCGGGATCACCGTCGCGGAAATCCCCCAGCCTGCCGAGAGTTCCGCCGCAACCGAAGCCGAAACGCAGACGTGCGCGTAGGGCCGGACCAGAGCCCGCTCGTGACACTCCGCCAGCTCGGGTGTCGAAAACGTGTCCAGGTGGTGCACCGTCCGCACGCAGCGGTCCACGGCGTTCGCCGAGATGCAGTCCTGCGCGTGGACGATGTCGAACGCGCCCGGCCGGAAAGCACCGCGCAGCACGGAAATCGACCGCAGGATCCGCTCCCCCACCGGCTCGCCCGGCACGTCCGGGAACGGCACCACCTCCGTGCGCACCCGCGGGTCCACCGGCCGGAAGAAACCGCTGTCGCCGCCGCGGCCGAGGGTCCACACCGTGACGTCCTCGCCCCGAGCGGCGAGCGCCTCGGCGAGCGCGAGGGTGTGCACGACGCCCCCGCGGGGTTTGGTCGAGTAGCTCAGCAACGCGATGCGCACGTCAGGCCTCCCGGTACGCGGCGGGTTTGCGTTCCCCCAGGTGGTGCAGCACCCGGCGCGCGTTGGCGACTTCGCGCGCCACGTCCACCTCCGCCACGGCCAGCCCCGCCTTCGACCAGGTGCGCGCGAGGATCTCGCCGCCCGGCCCGACGACCTTCGCCTGGCCCAGGAAGCGCATGCCACCCATCGCGCCGGTCTGGTTGGCCGACGCCAGCACGACCTGGTTCTCCGCCGCGCGGGCCTGGTCGTACAGGTCGAACAGCCGCGACTGCCGGTCCTGCGCCATCCGCGGCGCGCGGTTCGTGATGCTCGTCGGCCACGCCGAGAGGCACGCGATGATCTCGGCACCGTCGACCGCGAGCGAGCGCGCGGATTCGGGGAACGTCTTGTCGTAGTCGATCAGCATGCCCAGCCGGCCGACGGGCGTGTCGAAGGCGGCGAAGGACGCACCGGCGTCGTAGGCCGCGCGCTCGCCCGGCGGCTGGTGCACCTTGCGGTGGTGGCCCAGCACGCCGTCACCCGTCACGCACACCGCCGCGTTGTACCGGCGGGCACCGTCGGCCTCGCAGTAGCCCACGCACACGGTCATCTCGGCCGCGAGCGCCTGGATCGTCTTCAGCTCCGGGCAGCCCGGCTCGAGCGCGGGCGGCAGCGCGTCCGGGTCGGGGTGGCGCAGATCGGCGAGGTAGCCGCCGAGCGCCGCGTCGGGCAGCACCAGCAGGGCCGCGCCGCTCTGGCGGGCGTGGTCGACCAGCGTCGCGATGCGGCGGAGGTCGAAGTCGAGATCCCGCCCGAAGTGCGCGGCCACCGCGGCGATGCGCACCGGCCCCGTCACGCGTACGCGGCCGGACGCCGGTCGGCCAGGTGCGCCATCGACCGGCGCGCGGTCGCCAGCGCGTGCTCGACGTCGACCGAAGCGATCGCCAGCCCCTCGCCCACGCCAGTGTCGGCCAGCACCTCGCCGCCCGGGTCCACGATCTTGGCGCTCGCGACGAACCGCAGGTCCCCGAACCCGCCCGACTGGTTCGCCGACAGCCACACCACCTGGTTCTCCAGCGCGCGGGCGCGGTCGAACAGGTCGAAGCGGCGTTTCCAGCGGTCCTCGGCGAGGTCCGCGCTCGGGTTGGTCCGGCTGCCCGGCCAGGCCGACATGCACACGATGACCTGGGCGCCGTCGAGCGCGAGCGTCCGCGCGGACTCCGGGAAAGCCTTGTCGTAGCAGATCAGCATGCCCAGCCGGCCCACCGGCGTGTCGAACGCGGTGAACGACTCGCCGGCGCCGTAGCTCGCGTCCTCCGACAGCGGCTGGTGGACCTTGCGGTGGTGGCCCAGCACGCCGTCGCCGGTCACGCACACGGCCGAGTTGTAGCGCCGGTCGCCGTCGAGTTCGCAGTAGCCCGCGGTCAGCACGAGGTCGCCCGCGATCGCGGCCAGCCGCCGGATCTCCGGGCCCGCCGGGTCCAGCGCGGGTGGGCCTTCCGCATCGCCGTCGAGGTTCGCGAGGTACCCGCCGAGCGCCGCTTCCGGCAGCGCGAGCAGGGCGACACCTTCGGTTCGCGCTTCGGCGACCAGCTTCTCGATCCGCGCGAAGTCACCCTCGACGTCGCGATCGAACGGCGCCGCCACCGCGGCCATCCGCACCGTGCTCATGTCCTCTCCTCGGCTCTGCCCAGTCCTGTGACACCACCGGCGACCGCCGGCGTCAGCGCTCCGTCCGGCCACCTCAGCGCGACGCCGGCTCCCGCCACGAGCTCGCCGCACTCCGCCGTGACCGCCGCCCTCGCCGGAGCGGGCGCGCCCGCCGTCAGCACGGCGAAGCCCGGGAAGCACGTGAGCCAGTCGCCCACCGACGTTCCGGCCGGCCGTGGCACCCGGGCCACATCGAGCACCGCGCCGCAGCCCGAGGCCTCGGCGAGCATCCCGAGCGTGCCGGCGAGCCCGGCCATCGACACGTCCTTCGCGGCGGCCGGGCGGGCGCGGGCGACGGCGCCGAGCATATCCCGCAGCTCCGGGGTACGGCGGCCGCTCGTCGAATCCCACTGCCGGCCCGTGTAGCCGGGCCGCCAGCGTCCACTCAGGTCGGCGGTGAGCCAGACCCGTTGTCCCGCAACGCCTCCGCCGCCGGGCACCGGCTCGACGGTACGGCCGAGCGCGGTCACCGACAGCGAAGCGGCCACGCCGAACTGCGTGTGCCCGCCGAGCACCGGCACACCGTAGGCGGTGCTGGCCCTGCGCAGTCCGGCCAGCACCCGGGCCGCGAACGACGCGTCCCGCGCACCGAGCGCGTCGAGCAGCGCCACGGGTTCGGCACCCATCGCGGCCAGGTCGTTGAGGTTCACCAGCACTGAGCACCAGCCGGCCCACTCGGGGTCGCGCTCGACCATCGACGGCACGATCGCGTCACACGCCGCCACCAGGTCGCTGCCCGGCACGGGCACCCCGTCGTCGCCCAGGAACCCCGGCACACCCGTGATCCCGCGCAGCAGTGTCCCGAGTGGACGCTTGGTCGCTTCGGCCAGTTCGGCGATGCGCCCGATCGGCCAGCGCATCAGCACGTGGTCGGTGCCCGCGACCGCCACCGGCCGGACGCTGTGCCAGCCGAGGCGGGTGAACATCTTCTCGTTGCGGACCTGCACCGTCGCGTCGAAGCGCAGCGCGCCCTCGAGCTCGGCGCGCGCACACGCGGCGCGGACCAGCGCGCGGCCGACGCCGGGCGGGCTGCCCGGTGCGACCACCAGCCGGCCGCCGGTCCACCAACCGAGGTCCGGGCCGTCGTGCGTGGGCCCGAGGCGGACACCGCCGAGCACCCCGCCGTCGCCGGCACGGGCGACGAGCACCACCGTGCGCGGGTCGGTGTCGCGGTCGTCGAGGTCGTGGCGGTCGAACAGGCCTTGGCGCACCACGAACGTCTCGTGCCGCAGGGCGCGGTAGGCCGTCAGTCCACTGTGGCCGGCCGGTTCGATCCGGAACGGCGCAGGTGCCGCGGCGCTGCGCTCGTCGCCGAGCAACGCCAGGATGTCCTGGTCCACCTCAGCCTCCCGCCGCGCTCAGCACACTGCACGCCCCGCACGCCGCGCAGCCCGCGCCCTGGTCGGCGCCGGTCATACCCGCGGCCCGCAGCAGCTCGGCGACCCGCCCTGTCACGTCGCGGACCAGAGCCGCCGACGGAGCCACGGCGCCGTCACGGCGGGCCAGCGTGCCGAGCATCGGCCGCATCGGCACGACGAACGGATACACCCCCCGTTCGATCAACCGGCGCGCGCCCGCGACGAGCTCGTCCGGGTCTTCACCCAGGCCGATGAGCAGATACGTGGAGACGCGGTTGCGGCCGAACACGCGCACCGCTTCGTCCCACGCAGCCTCGTACTCGGCCATCGGCACGCTCGACTTGCCCGGCAGCCAGCGCCGCCGGATCTCGTCGTCGAGCGACTCCACGTGGATGCCGATCGAGGTCGTACCGGCTTCGTGCAGGTCAGTGAGCACACCGAGGTCACCGGGCGGCTCGATCTGCACCTGGATCGGCAGGCCGGGTACGGCGTCGAGCACCGCGCGCACGCAGCGCACGAGGTGGCGGGCACCGCGGTCCGGGCCCGCCGTGGTGCCGGTGGTGAGCACCAGCTGCCGCACGCCGTCGAGCCGCACCGCCGCTTCCGCGACCTCGGCGAGCTGCGCCGTGGTCTTGGCGGCGATGGTGGCGCCGGCGTGCAGCGATTCCTCGATCGTGCAGAACCGGCAGCGTTGGTCTTCGGCGTAGCGGATGCAGGTCTGCACGACCGTGCTGGCGAGCACGTCCTTCCCGTGCAGCAGCGCGATCTTGCGGTACGGTACACCGTCCGTTGTGGACAAGTCGTAGAACTTCGGGCGGGCGACCGGTTCCACGGAGAGGCCGAGGTCGAGCGGGCCGCGGAAGATCTTCCCGTTCCGCACGGAGTACGGGCTTTCGTCGTTCAGGGGCAGCGTGACGTTGGCACCGTCGACGACGAGGTGGCCGTCGTCGCTCGGTCCGGCGCCCTTGCTGCGCTGGACGGGTGCGGTCATCCGCACGCCGCGGACAGCGAGGTCCGCACGGGTGTCCAGACTGTCCTCAGTGGTGCCAACGCGCACGCGAGCCTCCTAGAACATGTAGGTGGAGTTGATGATCGCGCCCTTGCGCGCGTAGTGGATCAAGGCGTCCTGCACGTCGAGCGGGTGCGCGGGGATCACGCCTTCGATGAGGTCCTCTTCGCGGGCGCCGTGCAGCGACAGGCCGAAGCGGCAGCAGTAGACCTTGCCGCCCTCGGCGATGAACGTCTTGAGCTGGTCGTTGATGTTCAGCTCACCCGGGAACGCGGCGTTGCCGGTGGTGGGGAACCCGCGCGTGGCCAGGCAGTTGAGCGAGCCCGGGCCGTAGAAGTAGAGCGCCGTCTCGAACCCCTTCCGCAACGCGCGCGTCGCCTGCAGGATCGCCACGAAGCTCACCGACGACTCGTGCGCGATGCCGTGCACCAGGGTGAAGTAGGACTCACCGAGCTCCGCCTGGTAGTCGGGGAAGATCTTGGTGGAGCCGTAGAGGGTCGAACCCTGCGGCAACGACGGGTGCGGAATCTCGTCGAGGCTGGTCTTCTCGAGTTCGGTCAGCTCGGCCATCGGTCATTTCCCTTTCTTCGGTCCGTACAGCACCTCGAACGTGCTCCGGAAAACGTGGTCCGCCAGCTCGCCGTCGCCGACCGCGGCGCTCAGCTTCGCGAGCTCACCTTCGTGGTCGCCCCACGGTTCGTCCGAGGCGAAGAGCACGCGGTCGTGCCCGATCCCGCGCCGGGAGATCTCCTCGGCGAGCCAGCGGGGGGTGAAGCCGATCGCCCACGACAGGTCGGTGTAGACCTGCTTGCCCGCGGCGATCCAGTCGAAGAAGCGGCCGCCGGCGAGCTTGAGGTGCCCGCTCATGCCACCGCCGAAGTGCACGAGGTGCACCTTCACGTCGTCGGCGTAGGTGCCCACGAGCTTGCCGACTTCGTCCACATCGGACGCGGCGCCGGGCGAGGTGTGCACGTGGACGACGAGGTCGAGCTCCCGCGCGGTGGCGAAGATCCGGTCGAGCTGCGGAGTACATGCCGGATCGCTCGCGCGGCCGCCGAGGAGGAAGCTGAGCTTGAGCGCCCGCACGCCCGGTTCGCCGGCGAGCTTGAGCGCGGCTTCGGTGCGGGTGGCGTCCTCGGCTCGCGGCGACACCCACAGCGCGGCCGCGATCCGGTCGTCCTTGCCGGCGGCTTCGACGCAGAGTTCGTTGAAGGAGAAAGCGATCGCCGGATCGGGCACGCCGTAGTTCGGGAGCACGAGGGCGCGTTCGGTGCCTTCACGGTCCAGATCGGACAGCAGCTCGGCGATCGTGGCGCGCGAGCCGATCGCGGGCGCGATGGGCGGGCCGCCGTAGAACGGGTGCGCGGGCAGCACCCCGAGGTGGCGGTGGGCGTCGGCGAGCCAGCGCATCAGGCCACCGTCCTCGGCGCGATCCAGTCGTCGTCCGGCGCGGTGTTCACGGGCGTACCGGAGATCCAGCGGACGTCCGCCGCGCGTTCCCCGGCGAGGACGCACTGCGTGAGGTACTCGGCGTCGGCGCCGACGCCGCAGAACCGGCCGGAGCCCCACGTGTGCTGCCACGGCAGGCCGAGGAAGAACAGGCCGGGGCAGCTCGTGACGCCGCGGCGGTGCGTCGGGTAGCCCTTGCCGTCGAACACCGGGACGTCGATCCAGCGGTGGTCGCGGCCGAAGCCGGTGCTCCACACGACGGCGGAGATCGTCGTGTGATCGAGCGTCCCGGCTTCGTCGGCCGGGTGCCACACGGGCACGTAGCGCGCTTCCTTCGGCGCTGCGATGCCGCGCGCGGTGATGTGGGCGTCGATCGAGTCCTTGATGCCCTCGGACACGGCGTCGGCCGCGTCGAGGTTGCGGCGCAGGTCGTCGGCGAAGACCAGCTGTCCGTTGTGGACACCGGTGAGCCGGCCGTGCAGGCGCATGCCTTCGCGGGCGAAGGCGCGCAGGTCGATGTCGTGGCCACCGTCGCGACCGGTGACGTAGTGGTTGGCGCGGAACCGGACGGCGTCGGCGTCGGCGAATTCGTCGATTCCCCTTGCGTAGTAACCCATGTCCTCGAGCCACGCCACGACATCGCGCCCGCGGTAGCGCCGCGCGACCCTCGGCGCCGACCCGACCGCCAGGTGCACGCGCCGCCCGGCCAGGTGCAGGTCCTCGGCGATCTGGCAGCCCGACTGGCCGGTGCCGACCACGAGTACCTCCCCGTCCGGCAGCTGCCGCGGGTTGCGGTATTCGGAGCTGTGCAGCTGCACGACGTGCTCGGGCAGCTTCTCCGCCAGCCGCGGCTTGAGGGGAACCTGGTACGGCCCGGTCGCGACGACGACGTGGTCCGCGGTGAGCTCACCGTGCGTGGTGGCCAGCCGGAACCCGCCGCCGGGCAGCTGCCGCAGCCGCGTCGCCGCGACGCCCTCGACGAGCGGGACGTCGAAGGAGTTCTTGTACTGCTGCAGGTACTCGACGATCTCGTCGCGCACCATGAAGCCGTCCGGGTCATCGCCCGGGTAGGGGAAACCGGGCAGCCGGCACTGCCAATTGGGGGTCACGAGGCAGAAGCTGTCCCAGCGCCGCGCCGACCACTCGTGCCCGGCGCGCTCGCGCTCGAGCACCACGTGCTCGACCCCGGCACCCGCCAGGCAGCGCGACATCGACAACCCGGCCTGCCCGCCCCCGACCACGATCACCGGCCGATGCCGGCCGTCGAGCTGGAGATCCATGCCGCACAGTGCACCGGGTTCCCGAGTCCGGGTGATGTCGTCCGGAACACCGCTGTGTTACCAGAACTGCGCAGGGTTACGGTTCACCACGCTCCGCGTTAACACGATCTTCGGCCGGCGGCGCACCAAAAGGGCCCCTCCACCGCCGGTGAAGAGGCCCTTCTCCAGGCACGGGGAACTACGGACGCGGTCCCACGACCTCCGCGCCGTCGGTCACCGTGATCGCCATCGCCGGACAGGAATCGGCGGCGTCGAGGACGGTTTCATCGGGCTCGGTGGTGTCGGTGAGGGGGCGGGCGACGGCGCCGTCCAGTTCGAAGAGCTCGGGCATGAGCGAGGCGCACATGCCCGAGCCGATGCAGGTGTGCTCGTCGATCTCCACTTTCCAGGTCATGCTCACCAGCCGATCGGCATCGAACGCGGTCCGCGGACCAGCATTTGCGTTTTCCACACGATATCGCCCGTCAGGTGCAGCTCCGGCAGTTCCCGCGTGAGCGCCTTGAGCGCCTCCTGCAGCTCCAGCCGGGCGAGCGGCGCGCCGAGGCAGTGGTGCACGCCGTGGCCGAAGCCGAGGTGGTGGGTGTCCTCGCGGTCGAAGGTGATCGTCTCGGGGTCGCGGAACTGCAGGCGGTCGCGGTTGGCCGCGCCGATCGCGACGAGCACCGGCTCGCCCTCGCGCACGAGCACGTCGCCGACCTGGACGTCTTCGGTGGCGTAACGCGCGAACCCGGCGCCGGCGCCCAGCGGCACGAAGCGCAGCAGCTCCTCGACCGCGGCCGGGATCAGCGACGGGTCGTCGACGAGGCGCTGCCACTGCCCGGGCTGGTCGAGCAGCGCGTAGACGAAGTTGGGGATCTGGCTGGCCGTGGTCTCGTGCCCGGCGATCAGGATGCCGACGCACAGGTCCACCAGCTCGAGCTCGGTGAGCCGGTCCTTCACGTCGCGGGCCTCGATGAGCGCGGTCATCAGGTCGTCCTGCGGCTGCTCGCGGTGCTGCGCGATCAGCCCGGCCATGTACTCGCGCAGTTCGGCGCGGTTGCGCTCGAATTCCTCGGCCGTCAACCCGCTCGTGGTCAGTGCCGCGTCGCTCCACACCCGGAACTTCGGGCGGTCCTCGGTCGGCACGCCGAGCAGCTCGCAGATCACCGCGACGGGGATCGGCAACGCGTACAGGTCGACTAAGTCGGCCGGCTGCCCGGCGGCCTTCATGTCCTCGATCAGGCCGGTGGCGAGCTCCGCGACGCGCGGGCGCAGCGTTTCGACGCGCCGCACGGTGAACGCCTTCGCGACCAGCGTGCGCAGCCGCGTGTGGTCGGGCGGGTCCATGGTCAGGATGCCGCCTGAACGCCGGTGTGCGGACATCCTCGGCTCGTCCTTCTGCTCCGACATGGCCCGGGAGAACCGCCGGTCCCCCAGCACGAACCGGGCGTCGGCGAACCGCGTCGCGAGCCAGGCCGGCTCACCGTGCGACATCTGCACGCGGATCATGCCCGCCGCCTCGCGGGCAGCGGCATACGCCTCGTTGAGCGCGAGCCCCGCGTCCTCGTTGAACGGGTAGGCGAGGGGCTCGGACTGCGTGGTGGTCATGCGGAGAACTCCCAATCTCGCGGAAAGTCCGCGTTGTAAGCGCTTGCTTACAACTCACCGTATCGGGTTGCTCCCGCTTTGTCAGCAACCCGGGCGCGCGAGATCAACAAGTCTTCGCGTAGCCGTATGACGTCACATTGACGGCCGTCAGACAGAAGCCACATCCTTGATCGGCAGACAGCGGAAAGGGGCCACGCCGTGAGCGACCACACGCCACCCGGCGTCACCGAGACGACGTTCTCCCGGACGACCGCCGACGACACCGACTACGTGCTGCTCCAGCGCACGATCGCCCTGGGCGCCGGCACCGCGTGGCACACGCACCCCGGCCCGATCTGCTCCGTCGTCCACAGCGGCGCCCTCACCCACGACCTGGCCGACTGCGAGCACACGGAGGTCTTCGGGCCGGGCGAAACCTTCATCGACCACGTGGACGAAGTCCACTTGGGACGCAACCTCGGCACCGAGCCGGCGGTGACCATCGGACTCGCGGTCCTGCCGCACGGCGCACCGCTCGGCGCCCCCGCCGCCGACCCGGGGTGCGGCTACCGCTGACCCTGCCCGGGCGCGTGCGTGTGGCCGCCGAGGAAGTTCCCCGTGCCCGGGTCGAGGTGCCCGCGCAGCACGGTGTCGTGCACGCTCGGCGCGACGGTCTCGGCGGGCGCCGGTTCCGACGCCCACGCGGCGAGGCTCTCGCCGCTTTCGCGGACCTCGTCGAGAAAGTCCCGCACGGGCAGGTAGGTGGGTGGGAAGAACGCCGGTGTCCCGGCCTTGGGCACCACGATCACGCTCGGGATGCACATCTTCTCGCGGTCGCCGTGGTCCAGGAAGGCGATGCTGTTGAACGGCACGATCCACGCCAGTTCGTGCTCGCCGACGAGGTCCTCGCGCAGCCGTACCGGCCCAGCGGCGGGGTGCACCAGACCCGGGCCGGGCGAGTCGCCGAGAAAACGCGTCGCGCCCGCGAGAGCTTCTTGTCGTTCCATGGGGTTCCGTCCGTCAGTCGTTGGTGAGCTGCTGGTTCCAGGTCAGCCAGTCCCGGTACTCCTGCGGCACGTCGTCTGCCGCGCCACCGCCCGCGGGTACCGGTGCGGCCGGCGGTGGCGGCGGGTGGACCGGCGCCGGTGCCGGCGCCGCACCGCCGGGCCGTTCAGCGAGATGCCCCCGGCCTGCCGGCCGGGCGGGTCGTAGCGGAAGTACTCGAGGTTGCGCGGGTTGTCGTCCAGCTTGCCCAGCTTCCCGAACTGGCCGTCGACGAACGCGACCCCGTCACCGTCCTTGATGACGTTCATGACGTGGCTCGACCCGTCGTCGCGGTGCACGATCACGAACCCCTTGCTGTTCGGGTACGCGTCGGCCCGCTTGATGACCTCGTCCCAGGTGTCGAGCTGGTCCGGCTGCCCGCTGTTCGGGTTCTTCTGCCGCAGCGGGTGGTTCCGATCGGGGTAGGTGCCGATCTCGTCGCCCTTGCGGAGCACTTCCGCCTTGTGGACGTTGCTGCTCCACGCTGTGTCCATGCCCACAAGAGGTGCCGGTTCTTACCGGATCGAGTGCACGGTCCGCCCGTGACGGAACGCAGTTCCGCCCGCACGGCGCGTGCTGCGGTTAACCTCGGTCGCCATGACCGCACAATCGCAGGCCCGCAGGCGCGACGCCGCGGCGACGAAGGTGGCGCTGCTCGACGCGGCCGAGGAACTCTTCGCCGAGCGCGGGTTCGACCGCACGACCGTGCGGGACATCGCGAGCCGGGCGGGCGCGAACCAGGCGCTGCTGTTCCGGTACTTCGGCAGCAAGGAGGCGTTGTTCGAGGCGGTGATGGCGCGCGGCGGCTTCGCGCAGCTGGAGGCGACCCCACCGGAGCGGCTGTTCGGCGAGACGCTGCGGAACCTGCTCGAAGACTCCTCCGAGCGCCGCGACCGCTCCCTCGAGACGTACCTGCGCTCCACCGGCAGCGACGGGGCCGGTGCCGCGCTGCGCGAACAGCTCGGACAGGAGTACGGCCGCGTCCTCGCGTCGCTGACCGACGAGCCGGACGCCGCCCTGCGTGCCGATCTCGCGTTGGCCTGGCTGCTGGGCATCGGCCTCGTCCGCGCCGTGACCCGCAAGGAACCGCTGGCGAGCGCGTCGGCCGAGGACGTCGTCCGCCTCACGGAACCGGCGGTGCGGACGTTGCTGGAACGCAGCGAATAGCCGGGCCGGCCGACGTCGTTCCCGCCCGCCGCTCGACGCGCTCGCCCGTACTTGGCCGGCCGCTGACTAGCGCAACGCGCGCCGGAGCAGCTGCGCCAGGTGCTCGGCGCGGCGGCCGGACTCCTGGGCGATCTGGGTGCGGCAGCTGAACCCGTCGGAGAGGACCACAGTGGACTCCGGCGTCTCGCGCAGCGCCGGCAGCAGCCGGTCTTCGGCGACGGCCTTCGACACGTCGTAGTGGCCCTTCTCGAAGCCGAAGTTGCCGGCGAGGCCGCAGCAGCCGGAGTCGAGCGTCGTGTTGTGGACGCCGGCCGCCTGCAGCGCCGCCTCGTCGGCCGAGAAGCCGAGGACGGCGTGCTGATGGCAGTGCACCTGCGTGACGGTTTGGACGTTCAGCGCCGCTTCGAGGGGCCGTGGCGCGTCGGCCAGCAGTTCGGCGAACGTGCGCGTGCGGTGCGCGAGCAGCTTCGCCACGGGGTCGCCCGGCAGCAGCGCCGCCAGGTCCCCGCGGAAGAGCGCCGTGCAGCTCGGCTCCAGGCCGGCCACCTCGTAGCCGGCCTCGAGGTAGGGGCGCAGCACCGACAGCGTCCGCTTGAGCACGTGCTTGGCCACGTCGAGCTGGCCCGTGGACACCCACGTCAGTCCACAGCAGACTCCGCCGTCGGGCAGGACGACGTCGTAGCCCGCCGCCTCCAGCACCTCGGTCGCCGCGTCGAGGACGTCGGGCGTGAGGTAGTTGTTGAACGAATCGGGCCACAACACGATCCGCCGTTCGCCCGTCGCCCAGCGGCGCAGGTCCTTGCGCGCCCGCGTGAAGGGGACGGCCGCGAATTCCGGCAGGTCGCGTTCCGGCGCGATGCCGCCGAAGCGTTTCAACGCCGATGCGGCCCACCGGCGCTTGCCGAAGAAATTCGCGACGCGCGGCGCGAGCGACACCGCACGCAGCCACATCGGCAGCCAGCCCATGGAGTAGTGCGAGGCCGGGCGCCGCCGGCCGCGGTAGTGCTGGTGGAGGAACTCGGCCTTGTAGGTGGCCATGTCGACGTCGACGGGGCAGTCGGACAGGCACCCCTTGCACGACAGGCACAAATCGAGGGCGTCGGCGACTTCTTCGGAGCGCCAGCCGTCCCGGATGACCTCACCGTTGACCATCTCGGCGAGCAGGTGCGCCCGCCCGCGCGTGGAGTGCTTCTCCTCGCGGGTCGCGCGGTAGCTCGGGCACATCACGCCGCCACCGCTGGTGTTGCGGCACTTCCCGACGCCGACGCAGCGGCGCATCGCCTGGCCGAAGCTGCCGCGGTCCTCGGGGTAGCCGAGCACCGTCACATCTTCCAGCGCGAGCGGCGCGCGGCGCACGCGCAGGTCGGCGTCGACCGGGCGCGGGTCGACGATGATGCCGGGGTTCATCCGGCCGTCGGGGTCGAAGATGCCCTTGAAGCGCCGGAAGAGCGCCATCATCTCGGAGCTGTACATGCGGCCGAGCAGTTCCGAACGGGCCTGGCCGTCACCGTGCTCGCCCGACAGCGAGCCGCCGTGTGCCGCGACGAGGTCGGCGGCCTGTTCGAGGAACCGCCGGAACTGCGCCTTGCCCGGTGCGGAGAGCAGGTCGAAGTCGAGCCGCAGGTGCAGGCAGCCCTCGCCGTAGTGGCCGTAGACGACACTGCGGCGGCCGTGTTCGCGCATCAGTTCCTTGAAGCCCCGCAGGTACGAGCCGAGCCGTTCGGGCGGCACGGCCGCGTCTTCCCAGCCGGGCCAGGCCTCGGCGCCGTCGGCGAGCCGAGTCGCCAAACCGGCGCCCTCCTCGCGGATGCGCCAGAGCCGGCGCTGGGCCGCGGGGTCGTCGAAGACGACAGCGCCGGTGAGCGCGCCGCCGAGTGAATTGGCCAGCTCCCGGGCGCGCGCGGCGGCTTCGGCCGGGGAGGCGCCGGCCAGCTCGACGAACAGCCACGCGCCACCGGGTGGAAGTCCTTGCGCCCGGCCGGGCTCGAGCATCGCGACGAGTTCGGCGTCCACGCCCTCGACCGTGTACGGCGAGTACGGCAGGATCGCCGGCACGGCGTCGGCGGCGTCCACATCGGACGGGAAACCCAGCACGGCCAGCACGCGGTGCTTCGGCAGCTCGGCGAGCTCGACGGTCGCGCCCAGCACCGTCACACACGTCCCTTCGCTGCCGACGAGCGCCTTGGCGACGTCGAAGCCGTGTTCGGGCAGCAGGTGTTCGAGTCCGTATCCGGAAACGCGGCGGGAGAAGCTCGACAGCTCCGTGCGCAGCAGCGCCAGGTTGTCGCGGACGAGCGAGCGCAGTTCGGTGAAGACGCGACCCTCCGTGCCGGGCCTGGCGGCGCGCTCGTCCACTTCGGACGGCGTGGCCGGCCCGACGGTGAGACGCGTGCCGTCGTAGAGGAGCACGTCGAGCTCGCGCACCACGTCGACGGTCCGGCCCCACGCGACGGAGTGCGAACCGCACGCGTTGTTGCCGATCATGCCGCCGAGGGTGCAGCGGCTGTGCGTCGACGGGTCGGGCCCGAACCGCAGCCCGTGCGGCGCGGCCAGCGCCTGCAGGTCGTCGAGCACCGTGCCGGGCGCGACGCGCGCGAGCCGCGCTTCGGCATCGAGCCAGTCGACGCCCCGTACGTACCGCGAGGTGTCCACGACGATCCCGGGCCCGCACGAGTTGCCGGCGACGCTCGTGCCCCCGCCGCGCGCGACGACCGGCGCCCCGCGCTCCCGCGCCGCCGCGACGGCGGCGACCACGTCGTCGACCGTCCGCGGCAGCACCACGCCGAGGGGCACGTGGCGGTAGTTGGACGCGTCGGTGGTGTAGAGCGCGAGCGTGCCGGTGTCCGTCAGGATCTCCACGTCCTCCATTCAAGACACGTCGTCCCGGAGACGGTGCAGGGGGACCCCGGAAAAGATGCGACACCACCCCGGAGAACACGTGAAATGCACGACATCGGACTTCCGCGGACCGAAACTGTCGGTGGTGCGGGTTCTACTGGAGCAAGCGTGGGAAGGAGGCACCGCCATGACGACCGAGCTGAACCACCGTGAGCGGGCCACCCTGAAAGCCGTCGCGTCGGGGCGCGCCGAGATCAGCTGCAGCTGCGAACCGGACTTGTTCGTCGACGGCCTCAGCTGCTGCGACCAGGCCACCACGCGCCGCCTCGTGCGCGCCGGCCTCATCGAGCCGGCCACCGACGGGCCGTGTGGCGGCCGCGTGCTCGCCGTGCTGACGGCGGCCGGGATGGTGGCCCTCAACGGATCCAGCCCACCGAACGCCATGACGGCAGCCTGACACCTGAGCCGTCAGCACCCGCAGGTGCTGAAACGCGTACTACACGATGCCGGCCGGAATCGACGGCACACCAACGCATGCCGGGTCAGTGACGAAGACCACGTCGGTGCGTCAGGAACGCACCCACTCCTCCCCCAGCTCGACAGCTTCCGCCGCCCCGCCGGTCAGATCCGCGAGCCAGGCGACGAACCCGGCTTCCTCACCCGGGGCCAGGCCGACCTCGAAGTGCGCCGCGGCGTCGAAGTGCGTGGCGTGCACCACATACGGTGACGAGCGCAGGTCGTTCTCCAGGCGACCCGCGCGGGTGTAGTCCACCTCGACGTCGAACAGGTGCAGCCGCCGGTATTCGGCGATGCCGGCGATGTCCAGTGCATCCGAAACCGCCTGCCCGTACGCGCGGATCAGGCCTCCCGCGCCCAGCAGCACCCCGCCGAAGTGGCGGGAGACCACGGCGACCGTGTCGGTGATCTCGCGGCGGCGCAAGACCTCCAGCATGGGCACCCCGGCGGTGCCCGCGGGTTCGCCGTCGTCGCTGGAGCGCTGGGTGCGGACGTCGGGTCCCAGGACGAAGGCATGACAGTGGTGGCGGGCCGAGGGTTCGGCCTTGCGGCGGGCCGCGATGGCGGCGCGCGCGTCCGCCTCGGCGGTCACCGGGACGAGGGCGCACAGGAACCGAGAGCGCTTGATCTCGATCTCGTGCAGTACCGAGCTCGCCACGGAGAGATAACGATCAGCCATCGCCGGTTCGCCTCATACGTCCAGTCAACCAGCTCACGGAGTGACACAACGCGCACCCCGCACAGCCGTTTGCGCTGGTCAGCGACCTGACCGACCAGGAGCCGGGAGACGGAGCCCGACATATGGGAGTACCCCCGGGCGCGTCAACGTAAGCGTGGCATTTCCCACCCGCGCGCAACGACATATGTCGAATACAGCGAATTCACACTATCGTCATAAGACCCGGAGAACCCGGGGCAACACCACGCGCCCGGCCGGCCCCCCACCACACAGGCCGACCGGAAGAGCGCGTGCGCAGCAGTACCTACGCAGCTGTACCCACGATCTCGTGCACGGCACCGACAACACCGTGCACCGATACTCGTAGTGGCCGCCCAGAGCTGTGCGGCTGCACCTGGAACCGCCCTGCCGTTGCCCGGTCGATGCAGACCGGGTCGGTGTCACGGGCGGTTCCCCCTGTCTCACCGTTTCTCGACTGAGTTTTCTCGACTGACCATCGCGGTTCCGGACCACTTCGTTAACCGGTTCAGTGTCGAACCACCCGATGGAGTGAGTCCGGTCGCGCCGACGCCTTGGGAGGCGGCCAGCCGTGACCCACCGTTCCACTGCCGGTTCCAGCACATCGGCCACCACAGGTCTGTACGACCCCGCATACGAGCACGACGCGTGCGGGGTCGCCTTCGTCGCCGATCTCGCCGGGCGCCGAGATCATCAGATCGTGGCGAAAGCCCTGGTCGCGTTGCGGAACCTGGAACACCGCGGGGCACGCGGAGCCGAGCCCGACACCGGCGACGGCGCCGGCCTCCTGATCCAGGTGCCCGACGCGTTCTACCGCGAGGTCGTGGACTTCGAACTGCCCGAAGCGGGCGCCTACGCCGTGGGCACCGCGTTCCTGCCGCGCGACGAGAAGCGCCGCGGCCGCGCCATGTCCACCATCGAGCGGATCGCCGCCGAGGAGGACATGCGCGTGGTGGGGTGGCGCGACCTGCCGGTGGACGCCGCGCAGTGCGGGCCGACCGCGGGTGAGACGCGGCCGCACTTCACGCAGCTGTTCCTGGCCGGGCGCCGCCACAACCGCGACGGCCTCGCGCTGGAGCGCTCCGCGTTCTGCGTGCGCAAGCGCGCCGAGCACGAGCTCGCCGAGGACGACGTGTACTTCCCGTCACTGTCCTCGCGCACCATCGTCTACAAAGGAATGCTGACCGAGGACCAGGTCGAGCGGTTCTTCCTGGACCTGCAGGACGAGCGCGTGACGAGTGCCATCGGCCTCGTGCACTCACGCTTCTCCACCAACACCTTCCCGTCGTGGCCGCTCGCGCACCCGTACCGGTACGTGGCGCACAACGGTGAGATCAACACCCTCAAGGGCAACCGCAACTGGATGGACGCGCGCGAGGCGCTGCTGGAGACGGACCTCATCCCCGGCGACCTCAAGCGGATCTACCCGATCATCACGCGCGGCGCGAGCGACTCGGCCTCCTTCGACGAGGTGCTCGAGCTGCTGCACCTGGGCGGGCGCTCGCTGCCGCACTCGGTGCTGATGATGATCCCGGAGGCCTGGGAGAACCACCAGGAGATGGACCCCGCCCGGCGGGCGTTCTACGAGTTCCACTCCACGCTCATGGAGCCGTGGGACGGCCCCGCGCTCGTCGCGTTCACCGACGGCTCGCAGATCGGCGCGGTGCTCGACCGCAACGGCCTGCGCCCCGGCCGCTACTGGGTCACCGACGACGGGCTCGTCGTGCTGGCCAGTGAGGTCGGCGTGCTCGAGCTGGACCCGGCGACGATCGTGCGCAAGGGCCGGCTGGAGCCGGGCCGCATGTTCCTCGTGGACACCGCCGAAGGCCGGATCATCGAGGACGAGGAGATCAAGGGCGAGCTCGCCACTGCGCACCCGTACGACGAGTGGGTCGACGGCGGCCTGCTGCGGCTGGAAGAGCTCCCCGAGCGCGACCGCGAAGTACCCCTGCACGCCGCGCTCGTTCGGCGCCAGCAGGCGTTCGGCTACACCGAGGAGGAGCTCGAGGCCATCCTCGAGCCGATGGCCCGCACCGGCGCGGAGCCGATCGGCTCGATGGGCAACGACTCCCCGCTCGCACCCCTGTCGTCCCGCGCGCGGCCGCTGTTCGACTACTTCATCCAGCTCTTCGCCCAGGTGACGAACCCGCCGCTGGACGCCATCCGCGAGGAGCTCGTGACGGCACTCGGCACACAGGTCGGCGCGGAGCCCAACCTGCTGCTCGCCGACGCCGCGTCGTGCCGGCGGATCGTGCTGCCCTTCCCGGTGCTGGACAACGACCAGCTGGCGAAGCTGGTGCACGTCAACGACGACGGCAACCTGCCCGAGTTCCAGGCCGTGACCGTGCTCGGCCGCTACAACGTGCACGGTGGCGGCGAAGCGCTGCTGCAGCGGCTCGACGAGATCCGCAGCGAGGTGTCCGAGGCCATCGAGGACGGTGCCCGGCTCATCGTGCTGTCCGACCGCGGGGTCGACGAGGACCACGCGGCGATCCCGTCACTGCTGCTGACCGGCGCCGTGCACCACCACCTGGTACGCGAGAAGACCCGCACGCAGGTCGGCCTCATCGTCGAGGCCGGCGACGCGCGCGAGGTGCACCACATCGCGCTGCTGGTGGGCTACGGCGCGGCCGCGGTGAACCCGTACCTCGCGATGGCGACGGTCGAGGAGATGGCCCACCAGGGCCTCATCCCGGGTGTCAGCGCGAAGCAGGCGACGGCGAACCTCATCAAGGCGCTCGGCAAGGGCGTGCGCAAGACGATGTCCAAGATGGGCGTCTCCACCGTCGCGTCCTACACCGGTGCGCAGATCTTCGAAGCCGTCGGCCTCGGCCCCGAGGTGATCGACACCTGCTTCACCGCGACGACTTCACGCCTCGGCGGCGTCGGGTTCGACACGATCGCCGACGAGGTCCTGCAGCGCCACCGCCGCGCGTTCCCGTCCGACGGCGTGCGCGCGAGCCACCGCGAGCTCGAGACCGGCGCGGACTACCAGTGGCGGCGCGAAGGCGAGCCGCACCTGTTCAACCCGCAGACGGTGTTCAAGCTGCAGCACTCCACGCGCAGCGGGAAGTACGACGTCTTCAAGGAGTACACCGACGCCGTCAACAACCAGTCCGAGAAGCTGCAGACGCTGCGCGGCCTGTTCGAGTTCAAGTACGGCGAGCGCACGCCGGTGCCGATCGAAGAGGTCGAACCGGTCTCGGAGATCGTGAAGCGGTTCGCCACCGGTGCCATCTCCTACGGCTCCATCTCGCAGGAGATGCACCAGACGCTCGCCATCGCGATGAACCGCCTCGGCGGCAAGTCCAACACCGGCGAGGGCGGCGAGGACGCCGACCGGCTCTACGACCCCGAGCGCCGCTCCGCGGTGAAGCAGGTCGCTTCGGGCCGCTTCGGTGTCACGAGCGAGTACCTGGTGAACGCCGACGACATCCAGATCAAGATGGCGCAGGGCGCGAAGCCCGGTGAAGGCGGGCAGCTGCCCGGCGCGAAGGTGTATCCGTGGATCGCGAAGACGCGGTACTCCACGCCGGGTGTGGGGCTCATTTCCCCGCCGCCGCACCACGACATCTACTCGATCGAGGACCTGGCCCAGCTGATCCACGACCTGAAGAACGCCAACCCGGCCGCGCGCATCCACGTGAAGCTCGTGTCCGAGGTCGGCGTCGGCACGGTCGCCGCGGGCGTGTCCAAGGCGCACGCCGACGTCGTGCTCATCTCGGGCCACGACGGCGGCACGGGCGCTTCGCCGCTGTCGTCGATCAAGCACGCGGGCGGCCCGTGGGAGCTGGGCCTCGCCGAGACGCAGCAGACGCTGCTGGCCAACCGGCTGCGCGACCGCATCGTGGTGCAGACCGACGGGCAGCTCAAGACCGGCCGCGACGTCGTGATCGCCGCGCTGCTCGGCGCCGAGGAGTTCGGCTTCGCCACCGCACCGCTGGTGGTGTCCGGCTGCATCATGATGCGCGTGTGCCACCTCGACACCTGCCCGGTGGGCGTCGCGACGCAGAACCCCAAGCTGCGTGAGAAGTTCAGCGGCAAGGCCGAGTACGTGGTGAACTTCTTCGAGTTCATCGCCCAAGAGGTGCGCGAGTACCTGGCGGAGCTCGGGTTCCGCTCCATCGCCGAAGCCGTGGGTCACGCCGAGGTGCTCGACAAGCGCAAGGCCGTGGACCACTGGAAGGCCGCCGGGCTGGACCTGTCGCCGATCTTCCACGTACCGGACCTGCCGCCGCGCGCGGCGCGCCACCAGGTCGTGAAGCAGGACCACGGGCTGGACAAGGCGCTGGACAACACGCTGATCCAGCTCGCCGAGGGCGCGCTGTCGGCCGGGGACAAGGTGCGGCTGGAGCTGCCGGTACGCAACGTGAACCGCACCGTCGGCACGATGCTGGGTTCGGAGCTCACGAAGAAGTGGGGCGGCGAGGGCCTGCCGGACGACACGATCGACGTGACGTTCACCGGCACCGCGGGCCAGTCGTTCGGCGCGTTCGTGCCGAAGGGCATCACCCTGCGGCTCGTCGGCGACGGCAACGACTACGTCGGCAAGGGCCTCTCCGGCGGCCGGATCATCGTGCGGCCCGACAAGGCGGCGAAGTTCCCGGCCGAGGACCACATCATCGCCGGCAACGTGATCGCCTACGGCGCCACGAGCGGTGAGATCTTCATCCGCGGCAAGGTCGGCGAGCGGTTCTGCGTGCGCAACTCGGGCGCGCTGGCCGTCGTCGAGGGCGTGGGCGACCACGGTGGCGAATACATGACGGGCGGGCGCATGGTCGTCCTCGGCGGGATCGGGCGCAACTTCGCGGCCGGCATGTCGGGCGGCGTCGCGTACGTGCTCGACCTGCCGGTGCACCGCGTCAACCCGGAGATGGTCGACATCGACCCGCTGGACACCGACGACACCGATTTCCTGCGCGAGACCGTGGAAAAGCACTACAACGAAACGGAGTCCGCCGTGGCGCGCGAGCTGCTCGCCGACTGGGACTCCGCCGTCGACCGGTTCGGCAAGGTCATGCCGAAGGACTACAAGCGAGTGCTCGCCGCCCAGGTACAGGCGGAACGCGACGGGCGCGACGTGAACGAGGCGATCATGGAGGCCGCTCATGGCTGACCCCAAGGGCTTTCTGACCACCACCCGCGAAGAACCGAAACGCCGTCCGGTCGATTTGCGGCTGATGGACTGGCGCGAGGTGTACGAGGACTTCGCTTCCACGAAGCTGGAGAAGCAGGCCGGGCGCTGCATGGACTGCGGCATCCCGTTCTGCCACCAGGGCTGTCCGCTCGGGAACCTGATCCCGGAGTGGAACACGCTGGTGTGGCGGGAAGACTGGCGCGAAGCGATCGAGCGGCTGCACGCCACGAACAACTTCCCGGAGTTCACCGGCACGCTGTGCCCGGCACCGTGCGAGACGGCGTGCGTGCTCGGCATCAACGACGACCCGGTGACGATCAAGCGGGTCGAGATCTCCATCGTCGACCGGGCCTTCGAAGAGGGCTGGGTCACGCCGCAGGTGCCGGTGGCGAAGACGGGCAAGAAGGTCGCCGTCGTCGGCTCCGGGCCGTCGGGGCTGGCCGCGGCGCAGCAGCTCACGCGAGCGGGCCACAGCGTGGTGGTCTACGAGCGGGCCGACAAGATCGGCGGCCTGCTGCGCTACGGCATCCCCGAGTTCAAGATGGAGAAGTTCCGCCTCGACCGCCGGCTCGACCAGATGCGGGCCGAGGGCACGGAGTTCCGCACGTCCGTCAACGTCGGCGTGGACCTCACCGTCGAGCAACTGCGGGCCGACCACGACGCCGTGGTGCTGGCCGGCGGTGCGACGGCGTGGCGTGACCTGCCGATCGACGGCCGCGAGCACGACGGGATCCTCCAGGCCATGGAGTACCTGCCGCCGGCCAACCGCGTCGCCGCGGGCGAGCTCGACGAGGTGCCGTATTCGGCCGAGGGCCTCGACGTCGTGGTCATCGGTGGCGGTGACACGGGCGCGGACTGCGTCGGCACGGCGCACCGCCAGGGCGCTCGTTCGGTGACGCAGCTGGAGATCATGCCGCGGCCGCCGGAGTCCCGTTCGGACGCTCACCCGTGGCCGACGTACCCGATGATCTACCGGGTTTCCTCGGCCCACGAGGAGGGCGGCGAGCGCCTGTACTCCGTGAACACGCAGGAGTTCCTGGCCGACGCCGACGGCCGCGTCCGCGCGCTGAAGCTCGTGGAGGTCCGCAACGAGGGCGGCAAGTTCGTCCCCGTCGAGGGCACCGAAAGCGAGCTGCCGGCTCAGCTGGTGTTGCTGGCCATGGGTTTCGTGGGCCCGCAGCGCTCCGGGCTGCTCGAAGACCTGGGCGTCGACCTCGACCAGCGCGGCAACGTCGTGCGGGACAAGAACTTCCACACGAGCGTCGACAACGTCTTCGTGGCCGGCGACATGGGTCGCGGCCAGTCGCTGATCGTGTGGGCCATCGCGGAGGGCCGCTCCTGCGCCGCCGGCGTCGACGCCTTCCTCACCGGCCGGGGCGTCCTCCCGGCCCCGATCGCGCCGACGGACCGGCCGATCGCGTGACCCCGTGGCGGGCGCACCAACGACGCTGCGCCCGCCACGCTCCCCTCAGCCAAGGGCGGGCGCACCAGCGTTGCTGCGCCCGCTCTGTCCTCCGTGGACCTTCGTGGTCTCACTCCCGGACCCGGGTGGTAGCGGCAACGGCGCCGTGTCCGCCCGGCCCCGGATTTTTCTTGCGGTGCCGTACTTTTCGCCGGCCGGTGCGCTGTTCGACCGGACCGACCGGTCAGCCCGGGAAGCGGGCGGCCGCGGCGAAGGCGGCGAGCAGCAGCACCACGTTGGCCCGCAACGGCCGGCGTTCGTCGCGGGCCAGGTGCACCCGGAGCGCGCCGATCTGCACCACGACCAGGCCGACCGCTTTCACGCCGGCGTCCGACGAGTCCTCCATCCAGTCGAAGTTGCCCGACGCGACCAGCTCCTCGCGCGGCCGGACGACCATGAGCCCGCCCGCGGCGAGGTAGACCAGTGCGAGCACACCCTGGGCGATCCACAGTGCGATGTTCACCGATACCCAATTTTTACCAGTTGTGCGTAACCAGACGGTCTGTGCGCAGGGAGCGGCCGACATAAGGCACATCGAGGTATGCGTCCAGGAAAGAGGCTCAGGGTATGGCGAACGTCACACACGAGACGGACGGCTCGACATCTCGCAGCGGATGCTGACGCTGACGCTCAAGCACTTCGTCGAAGACGGTCTGGTGGAGCGCACCGCCTACGCCGAGGTGCCGCCTCGGGTCGAGTACGAGCTGACGGAGTTGAGCGGGAGTCCGGTGCCGCTGGTGATGGCGCTCGCCGAGTGGGCGATGGCCAACCACGAGCGGATCAACGCCCATCGCCGATCCCGCGAGTAGTTCTTGATCCGATCGCGAAGTGGCTTACACCGCAGCGCTTCCGTGCCGGCGACGATGTCTCGGGGCAGTGGGTGCCGCAGCTCGGCATCCGGCTCACGACTTGACGCCTCTTCGCCGAGCAGAGGCGAGCGATCCACTTCGGTACCTCGGTGCGCCGCGGATCGGCATGGGACCGGACCGGCCTGAACCACGCCGGGCGACCCGCCATCGGCACCGGGGAAGGGCCACCCGGCCCGGTTTCAGTTGCCGCGCAGCAAGTCCAGCGCCAGCAGCCCCGCGCCGAGCCGACCGGCTTCGTCGCCCAGCGATGCCAGGCGCAGCTCCGGCATGCGCTGGAAGGTCAGCGCCGAAGCGAGCCAGTCGCGCACCGGGTCGAGTACATAGTCGGCGGCGGTGAAGAGGCCGCCGCCGAGAACGACGACTTCCGGGGCGAGCAGCGTGAGCAACGTCTTCAGGCCGTGGCCGAGGCCGTCGAGGGCGTCGGAGACCACGGCGACCGCGGCTTCGTCGCCGTGGCGCGCGGCGTCGACCACGGGCTGCGCGCCGTCGGCGGGCCGGCCGGTGCGTTCGGTGTAGCGGCGCGCGATGGCCGACGCCGACGAGATCGCCTCGAGACAGCCCGTGGCGCCGCAGCCGCAGACGATGCGGTGGCCCACGTCGATGTGCCCGACCTCCCCGGCCAGGCCGTGGGCCCGGTAGAGCCGCCCGTCGAGCAGCAGGGCGGCCGCGATGCCGGTGCCGACGGCGATGAACGCCGCGTCCGTGCAGCCCTTCCCGGCGCCGACGCGGAACTCGGCCAAGCCGCCTGCGCTCACGTCGTGCCCGAACGCCACCGGCAGGCCCAGCCGGTTCTCCAGCAGGTCGCCGAACGGGACGTCACGCCAGTCGAGGTTCGCCGAGAACCGCGCGACGCGAGCCTGTTCGTCGACGATCCCCGGCACGACCACGCCGACGGCCCCCGGCGCGCCCGTCCCGGCCTGCTCGGCGAGCGCGGAGACCACATCGGCCACCTGCTCGGCCAGCGCCGTGCCGTCGGCGCTCTTCGCCGTGGGCACGCGCGTCGTCGCGAGGGCGTTGAGTTCAGCGTCGAGCAGGGCCGCCTTCACGGTCGTGCCACCCACGTCCAGTGCCGCCACCAATTCAGCCATACGGCGATTGTCACACCGCGGGCCTCACATCCCCGTGACTTCCGCCGGGGACGAAGCTCACCAGTCGAGGTCGCCGGTCATGTCAGGCCCTCCAATCCGGGTGGCCCGGCATCGCCGGGGTCGTCGTGCCGTAGAGCCAGTCGTGGAAGAAGCCCGAAAGGTCGCGGCCGGACACCTGCTCGGCCACGTCTACGTAGTCCTGAGTGGCTGCGGGCCGGCCTCGGAACCGGTCGAAGAAGGTCCGTTCGATGCGGTCGAAGACCGGCTGCCCGACCAGGTTGCGCAGCGCGTACAGGGTGAGCTTGCCACCGAGGTCGGTGCCGGACATGACGCCCGCCGCGTAGGTCTGGTGAGCGACTGGGCCGTTCTGCTTCAGGATCTCGTTGTTCTGGGCGTACCCGGACTTTGCCTTCTCGTCGAACGGCTTTCCGCCGTGCTCGGAGTCGTAGAGGTCCTGGTAGAAGGTGGCGTGGCCTTCGCTCAGCCACATGTCGTCCCAATGGCGCACCGGCACGGCGTCGCCGAAGTACTCGTGCGTGAGCTCGTGCACCATGGTCGACACCTCCTGCGGATACGCCAGAAGCCCGGCGCTGTAGGTCGGGATCGCCGCGGTCTCCAGGGCGAGGCCGCCGCCGTAGAGACGATCGACGCCGAGGGTGCCGGCGCTCGCGTAGGGGTACGGACGGCCGAGGCGCTGCTCCAGCCACGCGATCAGCTCAGGGGTCTTGCGGGCGGTGTCGAGTGCCGACGGCTTCGCCGCCTTCGTCACGTAGCTGCGGATCGGCAACCCGTGCGGGCCCACCTGGTCGAGCTCGGTGAAGTGTCCCGCCGCGACTTGCACGACGTCGGTCGCCGTGGGCCGATCGACCCGGAACACCGAGGTCACGCGCTCGCCGCTGCGGTGCTTGCCGACCAGCGTGCCGCTGC
Source organism: Amycolatopsis sp. FDAARGOS 1241 (assembly GCF_016889705.1). NCBI lineage: Bacteria > Bacillati > Actinomycetota > Actinomycetes > Pseudonocardiales > Pseudonocardiaceae > Amycolatopsis > Amycolatopsis sp. FDAARGOS 1241. The sequence goes on along the minus strand of NZ_CP069526.1, from coordinate 1,852,604 downwards.
CGACGCCCTGCACGTCGGCCGGCGTCGTGATCCGCAGGGTGTACGTGGCCGGGTCGCCCGGCACGTCATCGGACGGGAACACCGCGTGCTCGCGGTCGGTCTGGCCCATCACCGCGAAGCCGTCGGGGGTGTTCTGCCAGACGCCGATTGCCTCGGCCAACTCCGGCGGCAGCGGTGTCGAAGCGGGCGACTGCGGACTTTTGGCCCGGTCCGCGACGTAGGTGATCCGCACGGTGAACGCGTGCCCCGCGCGCAGCGGCCGCGCCGGTGTGACGACGAGCTTCTCGCCCTTCGCCGTGAACTGCGCGGCCTGCCCGTCCACCTCCACCGAGCGGAGCTGCGCGACCGCCGAGTCGAGCCCGAAGGACGACAGCGATTGCGTGGCGACCGCGCGCATCGTCACCGAAGCGTCCATCGTGGTCACGCCGGGGCGGTAGTCGAAGGAGACGTCGTAGTCGCGGGCGTCGTACCCGCCGTTGCCAAGGCCGGGGAAGAGCCGCTCACCCGCGCTGAGCGCGCCGGGGGAAGCGGGGTCCGCCGCGGCGGCGGTCGCGGTGCCGGCGGCCAGCACCGCGGCCAGCCCGGCGACCGCCGCGGTCTTCACGATCGTTTTCGCCATGCGTCCACCCTGGCGAGCGGGTGTCCGCGCGCACATCAGCCGGGCAGCTCGATCGGCATAACCGGAAAGTCGTACGGTGATCGCCGTGCGACTGTTCCTGCTCGACGCGTGCCTGGCGATCGCGGTCGCGGGTGCGCTCGTGCTCGAAGCCACGAACGGCGTCACCCGGCCACCGCTGTGGCAGCTCACGATCGCGGCCGTGCTGGTGCTGTTGCTCCTGCGCCGCCGGTTCCCGCTGGTCACGATGCTGGCCATGACGACGCTGGGGCTGTTCGAGCCGACGGCGTCGTTCGCCGCGCTGTTCTCGCTCTACACGGTCGCGGCGCAACGCGGTCCGAAGTGGCCCACCGCGGTGGCGGTGGCCGCGAATCTGGTGCTGGTCGTCGTGACCTACCGGCCCGGCGACGTCCAGGCGTGGGAGGTCATCGGTTTCGTCGTCGCCCTGAGCGTGGTGCTGCCGCTCGTCGCCGGGCTGTGGATGAACCAGCGCGCGGTGCTGCTCGACGCGTTGCGCGACCGCGCCGCTCACGCCGAACGCGAGCGTGACCTGCTCGCCGAGCGCGCCGTCGACGAGGAGCGGCGGCGGATCGCCCGCGAGATGCACGACGTGGTGGCCCACCGCGTCAGCATCGTCGCGCTGCAGGCGGGGGCGCTGTCGGTGCGGGCGCGCGACGAGGAGACCGGCCGGATGGCCGAGGTGATCCGCGAGTCGAGCGCCGCCGCGCTCACCGAACTGCGCGACATCCTGCGCGTGCTGCGCGACGACGGGACCGAGCCGCGCTCGCTGCCCACCCCGATGCTCGCCGGTGTCGCGCGGCTGGCCGGCGAGCTGACCGACGCCGGCGCGCGCGTCGAAACCGACCTGCCGGACCCGCTGCCCGAGGTACCGGAGCAGGTGGGCCGCGCGGCTTACCGGATCGTGCAGGAGGCACTGACCAACGCGGCGAAGCACGCGCCGGGCGCCGTGATCCGCGTGCGGCTGGCGAGTGACGCCGGTGAGCTCGTGGTCGAGGTGGCCAACGCGCTCGGCGCGTCGGCCGGGCTGCCCGGCGCGGGGTACGGCGTGATCGGCATGCGCGAACGCGTCACGCTGGCCGGCGGCGTGCTGCACGCGGGCCCCGACGGCACGGACTACGTGGTGCGGGCCGCGTTCCCGCTCAACGGATCGGGGTGAGAGCACAGTGGAGAGTACGACGGTGATCAAGGTGGTGCTCCTCGACGACGAGGTGCTCGTGCGCAGCGGGATCCGCATGATCCTCGAGTCGGACCCGGACATCCGCGTGGTCGCCGAGGCCGGCGACGGCGCGGGGGTAGCGCAGCTCGTCGACGAGCACCGGCCCGACGTGGTGCTCACCGACATCCAGATGCCCGGCGTCGACGGCCTCGAGGTGACGCGCCTGGTCACGGCCCTGCCTGACGCGCCGGCGGTGGTCGTGCTGACCACGTTCGACCTCGACGAGTACGTGCACACCGCGCTGCGCCGCGGCGCCACGGGGTTCCTGCTGAAGGACACCCCGCCGCGTGAGCTGGTCAACGCGGTGCACGTGGTCGGCCGTGGGGAGGCGATGTTGTCGCCGGCCATCACCAGGCGGCTGCTGACCGCGTTCGCCACGGGCGGGGCGCAGGACAAGGCTCGGGCCCGGCTGGCGCCGTTGACCGCTCGCGAACGGGAGGTCGCCGTGGCCGTCGCGGAGGGCGCGAGCAACGCCGCGATCGCGGCGGAACTCGGGCTCAGCGAGGCAACGGTGAAGGTGCACCTCGGGCGGATCATGTCCAAAGTGGAGGCCGCGAACCGGACGCAGGTCGCCATCCTGGTCCACGATGCCGGGCTCGCCTGAATTGTTATCGCGCGTCCCGGATCTGCCCCGATAGGATCTTGCCCGGGTCGGGGGATTCCACAGAGGGGGACCCGTGCCCGAATCGATCCTGCCGCCCAAGCCGACCGGCCCGAGCTACCAGGACGCACCGCCACCACCACCGCAGCCGAAGACCAACGGCTTCGCGATCGCGTCGCTCATCCTGGCGATCCCGGCGCTGAGTCTCATGCTCAGCATCGTCTTCGGCTTCGTGGCGCTGGTCCAGACCCGACGTGACGGACGGCCCGGAAAGGGCCTGGCGATCGCCGGGCTTTCGGTGAGCGGCGCGTGGCTCGTGGTGATCGCCGTCAGCGTCGCGGTCACGCTGTCGGGCAGCGACAGCGTGTTCGCCGTGCACAAGGGCGATTGCTTTACCACCGAGAGCTCCACCACGATCACCAGGGTCGCGTGCGACCAGCCGCACGGGGACGAGGTCTACGCCGTCATCGCGCTCCCCGGCGGGGACGCCTACCCGGGCGAGGAAACGCTGGCCGCGTTGAGCCGCGACTACTGCACCGGTGAGCAGGACGCGTTCTTCGTCAACACGTCGCCGCCGACGAACCTGGTCATGGCTGTGTACTACCCGCACGAAGCGGCGTGGCGCGGCGACGACCACTCGGCCGTGTGCACGCTGGAGTCGGAGTCCGGGGGGTTGCGCAACCCCGTGGTGCACTGACTCATCCGACTCACGGTGCGCCGGGCGGGACGAACGGCAGCGCGTCCGGCGCACCGCCTTCCAGCAGCCGCAAGAGGTTCGTGGTGTCCAGTTCGGACTCGACTGCGTCGGCGAGGCGGTCGAGCATGTCCTCGCGCAGCTGCGCGAAGCCCGGGGTGGCCGCGGCAGGCGACCAGTCGACGCCCGCCTGTGCGGCGATCTCGGTGAGCCACGCGCGGCGGAAGCCGTCGTTCTCGAAGGCGCCGTGCCACGTCGTGCCCCACACCGCGCCGGCGCGGTAACCGTCCAGAAAGGACTCCGCGTCGGCGCCGGAGGCGCTGCCGTGGTGGATCTCGTACGCGTCGACGCGGTGGCCCCGCCACGAGCCCGTCGGGCGGCCCAGCACCTTGTCCCCCGCGAAGGTCACGGTGGTGGGCAGCAGGCCGAGCCCGTCGACCAGGCCGGCACGCGACTCGACGTCGTCGTCGATGGTCCGTGCCAGCATCTGATAGCCGCCGCAGATGCCGAGCACCGGCCGGCCCGCGGCGGCGCGCGCGGTCACGGCGTCGGCGAGGCCGCGCGAGCGCAGCCAGCGCAGATCGTCCACAGTGGCCCGGGAGCCGGGCAGCACCACGAGGTCGGCGGTCTCGACCGTGTCCGGGTCGGCGGTGAGGCTCACCGTCACGCCGGGCTCGGCGGCGAGAGCGTCCACATCGGTGGCGTTCGAGGCGCGCGGGAAGCGCACGACGGCCACGCGCAGCCCGCCCCCGCGTGGCGCCTCGTGTCGCCAGCCGGCTGCGGCGAGCGCGTCTTCGGAGTCGATCCACACACGATCGAGCCAGGGCAGCACCCCCAGCACCGGCCGGCCCGTCACGTCTTCGAGGCTCTTCAGGCCCGGACGCAGCAAGCCGATGTCGCCGCGGAACTTGTTGACCACCCAGCCGGCCACGAGCGCCTGGTCCTCGGGCGAGAGCAGCGCGAGCGTGCCGAACATCGCGGCCAGCACCCCGCCGCGGTCGATGTCGCCGACCACGACCACCGGGAGGGAAAACCGCCGGGCCAGTCCGAGGTTCACGTAGTCGCCGCCGCGCAGGTTGATCTCCGCGGGGCTGCCCGCTCCTTCGCACACGACGACGTCGAAGCGCGAGCGCAGGTCCTCGAAGGCCCCGAATGCGAACTCGGCCAAGCCGGCGCGGCCGGTCGCGTACTCGCCGGCTTCGAGCGTGCCGAACGGTTTGCCGAGCGCGATCACGTGGCTGCGCCGGTCGCTGCCGGGTTTGAGCAGCACGGGGTTCATCGCCGCCTCGGGTTCGGCGCGCGCGGCGCGGGCCTGCAACCACTGCGCGCGGCCGATCTCGGCGCCGTCGGCGCACACCATCGAGTTGTTCGACATGTTCTGCGATTTGAACGGCGCCACGCGCACGCCGCGGCGCGCGAGCCACCGGCAGATCCCGGCCGTGACCAGGCTCTTCCCGGCGTCGGACGTGGTGCCCGCGACCAGCAGTCCCCTCACCGCGCCACCGCCCGGGCCACCGCCGCCGCGCTCACGGCCGACACCGCGCCGACCACCCGCGACAAACGCACCGCGCGCCGCAGGTCGACGGGCTGTGGCGCCCGGCCGTCACCGAGCGTGCCACGGACCTCGACCTCGCCGCCGTAGCTGTTGGTGCCCCCGAGCCGCACGCCGAGAGCGCCCGCGAACGCGGCCTCGACCTGGCCGGCGTTCGGGCTCGGGTGGTGCGAGCCGTACCGCCGCCACGCGCGCAGCGCCGGGCCGATCCGCCCGCCGGCCAGCGGCGCGGACAGCGCCGTCAGCACGGCGCCGATCCGCGCCGGCACGAGGTTCACGACGTCGTCGGCGCGGGCCGCGGCCCAGCCGAAGTTGCGGTGGCGCGGCGAGCGGTAGCCGACCATCGCGTCGAGCGTGTTCAGCGCGCGGTAGCCGAGCAGCCCGGGGAGGCCGGCGACGGCGCCCCACAGCAGCGGCGCGACGACCGCGTCGGACGTGTTCTCCGCGATCGACTCCGTGGCCGCACGCGCGAGCTCGGCCGGGTCCAGCTCCGACGCGTCCCGCGCGCACAGGTGCGAAAGGCGGGCACGCGCGGCGGGTATTCCGTCGGCGTCCAGCAGGCGCGCCATCTCCCGGCCCTCGGCGGCGAGACCGCGGCCGCCGAGCACGGCCCACGTCGCGGCGGCGGTGAAGGCGAAGCGGGCGACGGGGCGCCGGCGGGTGGCCAGCTGCGTGGCCACACCCAGGCCCGTCGCGGCGCCCGCGCAGACGGCCGCGTACGCCGCTCCGCGCGGCTTCGAGTCCGCCCACCAGCGACGTTCCAGCGCGCCGGCCGCGCGGCCGAACAGCGCGACCGGGTGCCCGCGGCGGGGGTCGCCGAACACCGCGTCGGCGACGTATCCGGTGATCAGGCCGGCCGCGGTGACGGCTTGTCGGAGTGGCACGTGGCGAACCGTAGCGCGTGCACGAGAATGCCGGGTATGACCAAGCTGACGCACCGGCTCGCCGGGCAGCTCGAAGCCCTGGCGCGGACCCTCCGCCGGTACGGACGCGACGATGGCAAGGTGCTCGTCCTCGGCGGCGTCCGCTCCGGGAAGTCGAGGCACGCGGAGCGGCTCGTCGCGCACCACTCCCACCTCGTGTACCTCGCGCCCGGCCTGCCGCCGGGCGACGACGACCCCGAGTGGGCCGCCCGCGTCGCCGCGCACCAGGCCCGGCGTCCGGCGCACTGGAAGACCGTCGAGACCACCGACCTCGCGACGGTCCTGCGGACCGCGAGCAGCCCGCTGCTCATCGACTGCCTGGGCACGTGGCTCTCGCGCGTGCTCGACGAGGTCGGCGCGTGGTCGGGCAAACCGGGCTGGGAGAGACGGCTCGACGACCGGCTCGAAGACTTCCTGGCCGCGTGGACGCAGGCCCGGGTGCCCGTGGTGGCCGTGAGCAACGAGGTCGGCAGCGGTGTGGTGCCCGCTACGTCGTCCGGGCGGCTGTTCCGTGATGTGCTGGGCGCACTCAACAACCGGGTGTCCGCCGAGTCAGACCGGAGCCTGCTGGTCGTCGCGGGGCGGGTGCTCGAACTGCCGTAAGGAGCTCGCCGTGCCCCGATTCGACATCCCCGTGCCCGACGCCGCCGCCCGCGCCGCAGCGCAGGAGCGCCTCGACGGCCTGGTGAAACCGCTCGGCGCGCTGGGCAGGCTCGAGGAGCTGGCGGCGTGGCTGAGCGCCGCCCACGGCGTGGTGCCCCCGCGCCCGCTCGACGACGTGCGCGTGGTCGTCTTCGCCGGTGACCACGGGGTGTCGGCGCAGTCGGCGTACCCGCGCGAGGTCACGGCGGCGATGGTGCGCGTGTTCCTCGCGGGCAAGAGCGGCGTCACGGTGCTGGCCGCGCAGGTGGGGGCCAGCGTGCGCGTGGCCGACCTCGCGGTCGACTGGGACGCTGCGGACATCCCCGCCGAGGTCACCGCCCACAAGATCCGCCGCGGCTCCGGCGCGATCGACGTCGAGGACGCCCTCGAGCCCGGCGAAGCCGTGGCCGCGTTCGAAGCGGGCCGCGCCATCGCCGCCGAGGAGGCCGGCGCCGACCTCCTGGTCCCCGGCGACATGGGCATCGGCAACACCACCGTGTGCGCCGCGCTGGTCGCCGCCACTCTCGGCCTGCCCGCGGCCGAGGTCGTCGGCACCGGGACCGGCGTGTCCGGCGCCGCCTTGGAAACCAAGACCGCCGTCGTGGCGACCGCCCTCGCGCGCGCCGGCGACCGCGTCACGGACCCGTTCGACCGCCTCACGGCCTTGGGCAGCGCCTGCGTCGCGGCGACCGCGGGTTTCCTGGTCGAGGCCGCCGTGCGCCGCATCCCGGTGCTGCTCGACGGCATCTTCTCCGGCGCCGCCGCCCTGGTCGCCCGCGACATCGCGCCGGGCGCCCAGCAGTGGTGGCTCGCGGGCCACCGTTCGACGGAACCATCGCAGGCGTTCGCCCTCAAGGCCCTGGGCCTGACGCCGATCCTCGACCTGGGCCTGCGCCTGGGCGAGGGCAGCGGCGCGATCCAGGCGGTCCCGACCCTGCGTGCGGCGCGGGCGATCATCGCCGAGATGGGCCTGCTGGCGGACCTCGCGTGAGGACAGCCGACACCGGTCCGGTGGCTGACGGGGCACGGCTCGGTGGCCCCGATTGGCCGGCTGCAGGAGCACGGCTCGGTGGCCCCAGTAGGCAGGCCGCAGGAGCACGGCTCCGCCACCCCGGTAGGCCGGCCGCCGGAACACGCCTCGCCCACCCCGGTAGGCCGACCGCCGGAACACACCACGCCCATTCCGATTGGCCGGCCGCCATGACACGGCTCGGCCGCCCCGGTCGGCCGACCGCCGCCCCGCTGCTCGCCCACCCCGGTAGGCCGACCGCCGCAACGCACCTGGCCCACCCCGGTAGGCCGACCGCCGGAACACGGCTCGCCCGCCCCAATGCCGGCGGGACACGGCTCGGCCACCCCGATAGGCCGGCCGGCATGACACGGCTCGGCCGCCCCGGTCGGCCGACCGCCGGAACACCGCTCGCCCACCCCGAGTGGCCGACCGCCGGGGCGCAGTGCGGTGCGGTGAGCCGGGCAGCGGCTGCCGGGTGCGGCCGTTTGGCCGGGCAGAAAGCCGGCCGCGCGTGAAGCTCGGTGATGCGATCCGGCTGGCGGTCGGCACCCTGACCACCGTGCCGGTGCCCGCGCCGCGCGTGATCGATCGCGGGGTGGCCGGCGCGGCCATGGTGCTGGCACCCGTCGCGGCGGTGCCGTTGGCGGCGGTGGCGGGCCTGATCGTGGCGGGCGGCGGCGCGGTCGGACTGCCCGCGCTGGCCGTCGCGGCGCTGGCGCTCGGCGCGGTGGAGCTGGGCAGCCGCGGGCTGCACCTCGACGGGCTGGCCGACACCGCCGACGGACTGGGTGCGTCCTACGACCGGGCGAAGGCGCTCGACGTGATGCGCCGCGGCGATGCCGGGCCGACCGGCGTGGCAACGCTCGTGTTCGTGCTGCTCGTGCAAGCCGGCGCGGCAGCCGGGGCGGTGGCGGCCGGGCACGGGGTCGTCGCGGTCGTCGCCGGCGTGCTGACCGGGCGGTGCACGTTGTCGATGTCGTGCGCACGGGGAGTGCCGTCGGCGCGGCCGGACGGGCTGGGCGCGACGGTCGCGGGTTCGGTGCCGCTGCCGGTCGCCGTCGGAGTCGGTGTGGTGGCGGCCGCCGTGGCCGCGCTGGCCCCTGGTTTGCCGTGGTGGCAAGGAGTGGCGGCGGTGGTCGCGGGGTACGGCGCCGCCGCGCTGCTGCTCGTGCGGTGTGTGCGCCGGCTCGGCGGCATCACCGGTGACGTCCTGGGTGCGGGCGTCGAGGTCGCGGTGGCGGCGGCGCTGCTCGTGCTCGCCGCCTAGCCACGGCCGGGCCGCTATCCCGAACCCCTCGATCTCAATCACCTGTGCAGATCGATCGCCGGCAGAACCCCGCCGGGCGTGCCACAGCCGCTGACGAGCACCAGTGGGCCAGGATCGACCAGCTACGTTTCCAGCCGGAGAGACCAGACGAACTCCCGCTTCGCGGCCACCGAGCAGGGTCTCGACGGCCACGGCGCGTCTGCGCGGGATTCCTTCGCGTCACCACGTATTTGACGAAGCCCGACGAGGACGCGGAATTCTCGCGTGCTCGCGGAGAACGCCTCGAGAGCGCGTCGCCGAGCGCTTCGGCGGCACAGGTCGCTCCGAGGAGCTCTCGCCGAGATCGCGGCGATGGCGCCCCTGGCCGCCTAAGTCCCGCCCGCTGTCCGACCGGGAGGTCTTGGGTGCGGGAGCTGGTGGCTCAGCAGGCCGCGGGATCGGCGGCGGATCGAGCGGCGCACGTTTCGGTAGCGGCATCGGCTCTGGCAGCGGTGCCCTCGAAGAAAGCGCGCGCGGCCCACTAGCGAGCAAAGGGGCGGCCCGGGCGCGCGGCGCGTCCGGATTCGGCGGCAAGGGCAGGGGTGAGGAAGACGCCGAGCACCAGCGCAAATACGGCGTAGACGACGATTCCGCCTTCAGCCTGACCGACGACGACGGCGGCCGGCTCCTGGCAAGACCTGGAGAACGCGGGCGAGCGCGGCCACGAACCCGTCCGTGACTTCACGTGACCGCACCGCCAGCCGCAGGTGCCGCGGCCCCAAGCCGGGGAACGTGTCGCCGCGGCGGACCGCGAAGCCGACGTCGCGCAGGCGTCGGCGCAACCCGTCGTCGGGGCCCTCGACGAGGACGAACGGCCCCCGGGGCTCACCGAGGGCCGGGAGGCCCAGCTCGGCCAGGCGGGAGACCAGGTACTCCCGATCGGCTTCAGCGGTGACGGCCAGCTTTTCCGCCTCCTCCAGCGCCGCCGGACGGCAGCACGCCACGGTCGCGACACCGGCGAGCGTCGACACCGACCAGGGCGGCTGCACGGCCGCCAGCCGGGCCACGACATCGGCCGGGCCGAGGACGTAGCCCGCGCGCAGGCCCGCGAGGCCCCACGTCTTGGTGAGGCTGCGCAGCACCACCACGCCGTCCAGGGACTCACCGGCCAGGCTCTCCGCCTCGCCCGGAATGGCGTCGAGGAACGCCTCGTCGACCACGAGCAGCCGGCCGGGCCGGACCAGGCCGCGGAGCACGGCGGCCGGGTGCAGCACCGACGTCGGGTTGGTCGGGTTGCCCACGAACACCAGATCGGCCGACTCGGGAACCACCGCGGGACCCAGCACGAAACCGTCCGAATCGGACAGCACCACACGCGACACCTCGTGCCCCGCCGCCCGCAGCGCGGCTTCGGGCTCGGTGAACTGCGGGTGCACGACCACCGCGTGCCGCGGCCGCAGGGCCGAGGCCAGCAGCGTGAACGCCTCTGCCGCCCCGGCCGTCACCAGGACCTCGTCGACCGGCCGGCCGTGCCGCGCCGCGACCGCCGACTGCGCGGAGGCCGGTGACGGGTACGCGGCCAGACTGTCCACAGCGGACACCAGCTCCCGCCGCAGCCACTCGGGCGGGCGCGGGAGCCGGACGTTCACGGCGAGGTCGACCAGCCCCGGCCCGACCTCGCGGTCGCCGTGGTGGTGCAGGTCGTAGTCAGCCACGGGACACCACCTCGTCCGCGGGCCGGACCCCCTTTCCGCGCGGCGCGAAGGCCCGCACGTGCGCCGCGAACCGCTCGGCGAGCACGGGGTGCCCGGCCCAGTGCACGTGCAAGTACGACGCGTGCAGCGACGCCGACGCGAACCCGTCCACCGTCCGGTCCCAGCCCCACGCGGGCGCCGGACCGGCCGCGGGCGTGAGCTCCGTGCGGTGGAACTCGTGCCCGGTCACGCGCCGGCCGGCGGTCGCGAGCACGTTGTCGGCCGAGGAAACCGCCGTGCGGTACCCGAGTTTGCCGCGTTTGGTCATCACCGCCGTCGCGTCGACGACCCCCGCCATCGGCTGCCCGTCCAGCTCGCGGCACAGGTACAGCAGTCCGGCGCACTCCGCGCTCACGGGCATCCCCCGGCCCGCGGCCGCGGACACCGCCGCGAGCAACGGCTCGTTCGCCGCCAGTTCCGCCGCGTGCACCTCGGGGAACCCCCCGCCGAAGTACAGCCCGGCACAGCCCTCGGGCAGCGCTTCGTCGCGCAGCGGGTCCACGTCCACGACGTCCACGCCGTGCGAAGCCAGCAGCTCCAGGTTCTCGGTGTACCGGAACGTGAACGCCGGCCCGGCCGCGGCGGCCACGACCGCCCGCGGCCCCTCCCAGGTCCCGTCGGGTGTCCACACCGGACCCGACAACGGCGGCGCGGCCCGCGCGACGCGCACCACCGCTTCCAGATCCACCCCACCGGCGACCCACGACGCCAGCTCCGGCAGCACCCGCTGCGAGTCCGCGGCCCGCTCCGCGGCCGGCACGAGCCCGAGGTGCCGGCTCGGCGCGTGCACGTTCTCGTTGCGCCGCAACGCTCCCAGCAGCGGCACGCCCGTGGCTTCCAGCGCCGTCGCGATCTCGTCCTCGTGCCGTTGCGAGCCCAGCTTGTTGATTATCACGCCCGCCAGCCGCACGCGCGGGTCGTAGTTCGCGAACCCGAGCACGGTCGCCGCGACGCTGCGCGAGGCGGCCGAAGCGTCCACGACGAGCACCACCGGCGCCTCGAGCACCCGGGCGACGTGCGCGGTCGACGCGTAGCCCTCGGTGCCGAGCGCACCGTCGAACAGGCCCATCACGCCTTCGATCACGGCGACGTCGGCCCCTGCGCAACCGTGGCGCAGCAAGGGCACGAGCCGGTCCTCACCCTGCAGGAACGGGTCGAGGTTGCGTGCGGGTCGCCCGGTCGCGAGCGCGTGGTAGGACGGGTCGATGAAGTCGGGCCCGACCTTGTGCCCGGACACCGTGTGCCCGGCCGCGCGCAGCGCTGCCATGAGTCCGGCGGCGATGGTGGTCTTGCCGTGCCCCGAGCCGGGCGCGGCGATGACCACGCGCGCTACCACTCGATCCCCCGCTGCCCCTTCTGCCCCGCGTCCATCGGGTGCTTCACCTTCGTCATCTCGGCCACCAGATCGGCGGCCTCGACGAGCTCCGGCGGCGCATACCGGCCGGTGATCACGACGTGCTGGTGCCCCGGCCGGGAGACCAGAGTGGACACCACGTCGCCGACCTCGAGCCAGCCCCACTTGAGCAGGTAGGAGAATTCGTCGAGCACGTAGAAGTCGTGCGTTTCGGCGGCGAGCCGGCGTTTGATCTCGGCCCAGCCCTCGCGCGCGTTGGCGGCGTGGTCCTCCTCGGTACCGGACTTGCGCGTCCAGCTCCAGCCCTCGCCCATCTTGTGCCACTCGACAGGCCCGCCCTGGCCCGTCTCGTCGTGCAGTTCGCCGAGGGCGCGGAAAGCGGCTTCCTCGCCGACGCGCCACTTCGCCGACTTCACGAACTGGAACACGCCGATCGACCAGCCCTGGTTCCAGGCGCGCAGGGCCATGCCGAACGCGGCAGTCGACTTGCCCTTCATCTCACCGGTGTGCACGGCGAGCAGCGGGCGGTTGCGGCGCTGGCGCGTGGTGAGCCCGTCCTGCGGGACGACGGCCGGTTTCCCCTGCGGCATCAGGCAGCCCTCCCGGTGGTGCGATCACGAACCGCGGCGGCGAGGGTCTCGGCCGCGACCTCGGCGAGCGGCACGTGGTCCGCGCCGAGGTGTCCGGCCAGCTCCGCCGCCAGGCCCAGGCGCATCCGGCCGCTTTCGCAGTCCATCACAACGGTGGTCACGCCGCTCAGCAGGGCCGCCGCGGCGTGCGATCGCGCGACGGCATCCGCTCCGCTCGTGGCGCGTCCGTCCGTGACGAGCACCAGCAGCGGCCGGCGGCGTGGATCGCGGATCGCCTCGACGCGCAGCACGCGCGCGGCTTCCAGCAGCCCTTCCGCGAGCGGCGTGCGGCCGCCGGTGGGCAGGCCCTCCAGCCGCGCGGCGGCGGCTTCGACGCTGATGGTCGGCGGCAGCGCGAGCTCCGCCGAGTCACCACGGAAAGTCACGAGCCCGACCTTGTCGCGCCGTTGGTAGGCGTCCAGCAGGAGCGAGAGCACCGCCGTCTTCACCTCGCGCATCCGCGCCCGCGCGCCCATGGAGCCCGACGCGTCGACGCAGAACAGCACGAGGTTGCCTTCGCGGCCTTCGCGCAACGCGAACCGCAGGTCCTGCGGCCGCACGAGCAGCCCGGGTCCGCTGCGGCCGCGGGACCGCTGGTGCGGTGCGGCCGCACGCATCGTCGCGACGAGGTGCGGACGGCCTTCGCGCACGCTCGGCGGCTGTACGCCGATCGTGCGGCCGGTGTCGGTGCGGGCCCGCGACCGGCGGCCGCGTTCGCCTTCACCGGTGCCCTTGACGCGGAACACCCGCGCCCGGAACGTGTCCCCGGAGCCGACGGTGTGCTGCTCCCCGGAACCGCTTCCATCGCCCGGCCGCGGCTGGGGCGTGCCCGGCTGGTCGCCCGCCGGCGGCTGCTCGCCTTCGGCGGCGGGCGGTTGCGAACCCGAACCGGGACCGTCGTCCTCGGGGTCCGGGTCCTCGGGTGGCTGCGCGTCCTGCAACGCCTGTTCCAGCTGGTCCTCGGAAATGCCCGGTGCGTCGAAGGGGTTGCGCCGCCGCCGGTGCGGCAACGCGAGCCGCGCGGCCACGCGGACGTCGTCGGTGATCACTTCCGAACGCCCGGCCCACGCGGCGTGCGCGACGGCCGCGCGCGCCGTGACGATGTCGGCCCGCATGCCGTCGACTTCGAACGACGCGCACACCTCGGCGATCTGGCGCAGCGCGTCGTCGGGCAGCTTCACCGAGGGCAGAAGCCGTTGCGCCGCTTCGATGTCCGCGGCCAGCCGGGCGTCTTCGGCCGCGTAGGTCGCCGCGAACCCGTCGGGATCCGCCTCGTAGGCAAGCCGCCGCCGGACGACCTCGACGCGCTGCTCGGGTTCACGGCTGGAGGCGACCTCGACGGTCAGCCCGAACCGGTCCAGCAGCTGCGGCCGCAGCTCGCCTTCCTCGGGGTTCATGGTGCCGATCAGCACGAACCGCGCGGCGTGCGACACGGACACGCCCTCGCGCTCCACCGTCGCGCGGCCCATCGCGGCGGCGTCCAGCAGCGTGTCCACGAGGTGATCGTGCAGCAGGTTGACCTCGTCGACGTAGAGCAGCCCGCGGTTCGCGGCGGCGAGCAGGCCCGGCTGGTAGTCCGTGACGCCCTCGGCCAGCGCCTTCTCCAGGTTCAGCGACCCGACGACCCGGTCCTCGGCCGCCCCGACGGGCAGCTCCACCAGCCGCGCCGGCCGCCGGTGCGCGGGCGCGCCCGCGGCGTGCGGACCGTCCGGGCACGCCGGATCCGGCGCGGCGGGGTCACACGCGAAGCGGCAGCTGTCCACCACGTCGAGCTCGGGCAGCAGGCCCGCGAGCGCCCGCACCATCGTCGACTTCGCCGTGCCCTTCTCACCACGCACCAGCACGCCGCCGACCGCGGGTGAGATCGAGGACAGGAGCAGCGCCAGGCGCAGGTCCGGCATCCCGACGACGGCGGTGAACGGGTACGGCTTCAAGAGCTCTCCTCGTGGTCGGCGTCCGGCCGATCATCGCACAGGAAACGCGTCGTCTAGCGTGGGCGGACGTGCGCGAAAAATCACCCCACCCCCTCGCCCGGGACGCCTCGCCCGGTGCGGCCGAGCGCGCGGCCGGCGGGGGGTCCGGGACCGTGCCCCCGGAGGGCAAAGCACGCCTCCTGGTGGTCGGGATCGGGGCCGACGGCTGGACGGGCCTGGCCGAGCGGTCCCGTGCCGCCGTGCTCGGCGCGGACATCGTGCTGGGTGCGCCGCGACAGCTCGCGTCGCTGCCGGAGGGTGTGCGGGCGCAACCGTGGCCGAGCCCGCTGCTGCCCGCGCTCGACGACGTCCTCGCAGCGCACGCCGGACGGCGGATCTGTGTCCTGGCCAGCGGCGATCCGCTGCTGTCGGGCCTCGGCACGACGCTGCGCGACCGCGGCTACGACCTCGAAGTCTTGCCCGCGTTGTCGTCGGTGACGCTGGCCCGCGCGCGGCTGCGCTGGTCGTTCGAGGAGACCGAGGTGGTGACCGTCGTCGGCCGCGCGATCAGCCGGGTGGCCCGCGTGCTGGCGCCGAACCGCAAGGTCCTCGTGCTCGGCGCGCACGCCGCCGACCTGCGGGAGCTCCTGCGGGCCGGCGGCTACGGCGAGTCGGCCCTGACGAGCCTGGAGAACCTCGGCGCCCCCGATGAGCACATCGCCGACGGCTGGACCCACGACCCCGGCCCGCTCACCGTGTTCGCCCTGGTCTGCGCCGGTCCCGGCCTGCCGCTGACCGGCTTGCCCGACGACGCGTTCGAGCACGACGGCCAGCTCACCAAACGCGACGTCCGCGCCTCGGCGCTCGCCCACCTCGCCCCCGCGCCCGGCGAGCTGCTGTGGGACGTCGGGGCGGGCTCGGGCAGCGTCGGCATCGAGTGGTCGCGCGCGCACCCGCTCAACCGCGCCGTCGCGATCGAACGCGACCCGGCGCGCGCCGAGCGCATCACGCGCAACGCCGCCACGCTCGGCGTCCCCGAACTGCGAGTGGTCACGGGCCCGGCGCCCGACGTCCTCGCCGAACTGCCGGAACCCGACGCGATCTTCATCGGCGGCGGCCTCACCGCCTCCGGTCTGCTCGACGCGTGCCTCGCCACCGGCGCGCGCGTGGTGGCCCACGGCGTGACCCTGGAAGCGGAACAGATCCTGGCGAACGCCTACGCGAGCCGGGGTGGTGAGCTGACGAGGATCGCCGTCGACCACGCCCGGCCGCTCGGCGGGTTCACCGGGTGGACCCCGTCGCGCACCGTCACGTCCTGGAGTTCGAGATGACCGTTCACTTCATCGGCGCCGGCCCGGGCGCGGCGGACCTCATCACGGTCCGCGGCCGCGACCTGCTCGCCCGCTGCGCGGTGTGCCTCTACCCGGGCAGCATGACGCCCACGGACCTGCTCGCGTACTGCCCGCCGGACGCGCAGCGCATCGACACGGCGAACCTCAGCCTCGACGAGATCGTCGAGCGCCTCGTCGCGGCCCACCGCGCCGGTCACGAGGTCGCGCGCCTGGTTTCCGGTGACCCTTCGCTCTACAGCGCGGTGGCGGAAACCGTGCGCCGCCTCGATGCCGCCGGTGTGCCGTACGACGTCGTGCCCGGCGTGCCCGCGTTCGCCGCGTCCGCCGCGGTCCTCGGCCGCGAGCTGACCGTGCCGGGCATCGGCCAGAGCCTCGTGATCACGCGGGCGCAGGCCCGGTCGACGGCGCTGCCCGAAGGCGAGACCCTCGCGAACTTCGCCCGCAGCGGCACCACTCTCGCGCTGCACCTGGCGATCAACCACATCGAGCGC
Source organism: Amycolatopsis sp. FDAARGOS 1241 (assembly GCF_016889705.1). NCBI lineage: Bacteria > Bacillati > Actinomycetota > Actinomycetes > Pseudonocardiales > Pseudonocardiaceae > Amycolatopsis > Amycolatopsis sp. FDAARGOS 1241. The sequence continues at coordinate 1,836,588 of NZ_CP069526.1, read as the reverse complement.
GTGACCGAAGAGCTGATCCCGGCCTACGGCGCCGAGTGCCCGGCGGCAGTGGTGGCGCTCGCGAGCCAGCCCGGCGAAACGGTGGTGCGCGGCACGCTCGCGGACATCGCCGCCCAGGCGCGCACCGCGGGGATGAAGCGCGCGGCCACCATCTTCGTGGGCCGCGTGCTGGCGGCCGAAGGATTCCCCGACAGTTTCCTGTATTCGAGCACCCGAGATCGCGCGAGCCAACCGGAGTCATTGTGACGCAACTACGCTGGGGCCTGGTGGCCGCCGGAAGCATCGCCGCGGACTTCGCGGCCGGCGTCGAACGCAGCAAGCACGGCGTGCTGGAGGCCGTTGCCGCTCGCTCGGCCGACCGGGCGCGCGAGTTCGCCACCCGCTTCGACATCCCCAAGGCGTACGGCTCCTACGCCGATCTCCTGGCCGACCCGGACGTCGACGCCGTCTACATCGCCACCCCGCACCCGATGCACGCCGAGTGGGCGATCCGGGCCGCGGAGGCGGGCAAGCACGTGCTGTGCGAGAAACCGCTCACGGTCACCGCGCCCGAAGCGGAGAAGGTGATCGACGCGGCGCGCCGGCACGACGTCTTCCTGATGGAGGCGTTCATGTACCGCCTGCACCCGCAGACGCGGCGGCTCGTCGAACTGATCGAGTGCGGCGCGATCGGCGAGATCCGGGCCGTGGACGTCACGTTCAGCTACAGCTCCGGCGCCAACGACGCCCCGCGCCTGGCCGACCCGGCGCTCGGCGGCGGCGGGATCCTCGACGTCGGCTGCTACTGCACGTCGCTCGCCCGGCTCGTCGCGCAAGCGGCGACCGGCACCGAGGTCGTGGAGCCGACCACGGTCACGGGCATGGCGCGCCTGAGCGAGCGCGGCGTCGACGAGTACGCGATGGGCCTGTTGCGGCTGCCCGGCGACATCATCGCGCAGCTGTCGTGCGGCTTCCGGCTCACGCAGGACGACCACATCCGCGTCTACGGCACCACCGGGCAGCTGTCGGTGCCGAAACCCGCGTGGCTGCCGAAGATGCGCCAGCCCGCCGCGTCGCAGATCGTGCTGACGCCGGAGAACGGCGAGCCGGAGGTGATCGAGATCGAGGCGACGCAGAGCGTGTTCACGCGCGAAGCCGACCACGTGGCCACGCACCTCGCGCAACGACAGGCACCGGAGCTGACCTGGGCCGAGACGCTCGCGAACATGCGCACGCTCGACCGCTGGCGCGCGGCCGTGGGTTATGGCGGATGACCGTGCTGGTCCTCGGCGGCACCGCCGAGGCGCGGACGCTCGCGGCCGAACTGCACGGCCGCGGCGTTGCCGTCGTTTCGTCGCTGGCGGGACGGGTCGCACGGCCGCGGCTGCCCGTCGGTGAGGTGCGCGTTGGCGGTTTCGGCGGCATCGAGGGCCTCACCGCGTGGCTGCGCGAGCACGACGTGCGCGCGGTGGTCGACGCGACGCACCCGTTCGCGGAACGCATCGGCACCAACGCGTTCGCCGCCGCCGAAAAGGCCGGGGTCCCGCTGCTGCGGCTGGCCCGGCCGGGCTGGCAGGCCGGGGACGGCGACCGCTGGCACTGGGCCGCCGACCTCACCGAAGCCGCAGAGCTGCTGCCCGGCCTGGGTGAACGCGTCTTGCTCACCAGCGGCCGTCAGGGGCTCGGCGCCTTCGCCGGGCTGGACGCGCTGTGGTTCCTCATCCGCTGCGTCGATCCGCCCGAGCCGCCACTGCCGGCGCGCCACGAGGTGCTGCTCAGCCGCGGACCGTACGAAGTGGACGGAGAGCGCGCGCTGCTGGCCGAGCACGCCATCGACGTGCTCGTCACCAAGGACAGCGGCGGCACGATGACCGCCGCGAAGCTCACCGCCGCCCGCGAACTGGGCCTGCCCGTGGTCGTCGTCCGGCGCCCCACACGGCCGGTCACCGCGGAAGCGGCCGACGTCGCGGGAGCCGTGGAATGGGTGCTGCACCGATGAACGACGAGTTCTACGAGATCCTGCACCGCCGCCGCGACGTGCGTGGCGAGTTCACCGGCGAGCCGATCGAGGACGCCGCGCTGACGCGTGTGCTCGAGGCCGCGCACGCCGCGCCGAGCGTGGGCCTGAGCCAGCCGTGGGACTTCGTGCTGGTGCGTGACCGCGGCACCCGCGAAGCCTTCGCCGAACACGTTCGCGCCGAGCGGGACGTCTTCGCCGCCACGCTCGCCGGCGAGCGCGCCGACACGTTCTCCCGCATCAAGATCGAGGGCATCCGGGAATCGACGCTGGGCGTCGTGGTCACCTACGACGCCGGACGCGGAGCGCCCGCCGTGCTGGGCCGGCACGCGATCGCCGACGCCGGGCTGTACTCCGTGTGCCTCGCGATCCAGAACCTGTGGCTCGCCGCGACGGCCGAGGGCCTCGGGGTGGGCTGGGTGAGCTTCTACCGCGAACCGTTCCTCGCCGGCCTGCTCGGCATTCCCGCCGGCATCCGGCCGGTCGCGTGGTTGTGCGTCGGCCCGGTCACGCAACTCGCCGAGGTCCCCGACCTCGAACGGCACGGCTGGCGCAGCCGCGCACCGCTGGCCGAAGCCGTGCACCACGAACGGTTCACGCCGCGCAGCGAGGGGCCTGCGTAGCCCCGTCGGCCGACCGGATAACTTTCCCGGATGCGTCCGATTGCCGTAGCGCTGGGGTTGCTTTCGGCTCTGTGCGCCCTCGCCTATCCGTTCCTGCCCGTCGTGCAGGACACCGCGGAGGTCGTGTGGCCGACCGGCTCCGACACCCGGTCCGTCAACGCGCCCTTGACCGGTTACTGGGCGCAGGACCTCGAAGCCGAAGTACCGTGCGCGGCCATCCGTTCCCTCGACGAACGCACGAACGGTCCCGCGCTGCTGCTCGGTACCGTGCCGGACGGGCGCACAGGGCCGCGCGCGGGCAACGGCGTCGGCCTGCTGCTGCACGTGGACAACGGGGTGCTGCTCGCGTCGAGCCAGGGCCAGCAGATCGCGCAGCAGCCGCTGCCGCAGGCCGGCTGTACCGTGACGCTCAAGTCGGACACGACGCAGATGACCCTCGCCGTCGCGGGCACGCCGGTCTTCCACACGACCGGTGACGTGCGGCCGCGCGTGGTCGGCATCTACTCGTCGATCAGCTCCGCGAAGGACCCGATTTCCGGCCTGCGCGTCTCCGTCGTTCCGGACACCCGCTACCAGACCTCGCCGACCGCGCTGAAGCTCGGCGTCGGTGTCCTGGGCGCGCTCGCGTTCCTCGGCTGCCTGATCGCCGTGTGGCGCATGGACTCCGGCTTCGCGCGCCGCGCGCCGCGCTGGGCACCGGTCGGCTGGTGGCGCTTGACCGGCCGCGACGCGACGGTGATCCTCGCGCTCGGCGCGTGGGTGTTCATCGGGCCCGTGACGTCGGACGACGGCTACATCCTCACGATGGCCAGAGTCACCGAGTCCACGGGGTTCCTGACCAACTACCACCGGTGGTTCGGCGTCGCCGAGGCGCCGTTCGGCTGGTTCTACCACCTGTACGAGCTGATGACGCACGTCAGCACGGTCCCGCCGTGGATCCGGCTGCCGTCGTACCTGCTGGGCGTGATCAGCTGGCTGCTGATCTCCCGCGAGGTCATGCCGAGGCTGGGCACGCAGGTGCGCGGAAGCCGCGCGGCCGGCTGGGCCGCGGCGGCGGTGTTCCTGGTGTGGTGGATGCCGTACAACAACGGCGTGCGGCCGGAACCCGTGGCCGCGCTGGGTTCGCTGCTCGCGATCTGCGCGGTGGAACGCGCGCTCGTGACGCGGCGGCTGCTGCCGCTGTGCCTCGGTCTCACGGCGGCCGCGTTCACGCTCGCGGCGACGCCGACGGGCCTCATCGCGGTGGCACCGTTCCTGGTCGCCGCGCGGCCGTTGTTCAAGCTCGTACGCCAGCGCTCAGCCGACGGGTGGTGGCCGATCCTGGCGCCGATCGCGGCGTCCGGATTCCTCGTGCTGATCGTGGTGTTCGCGGACCAGACGTTCGCGACCGTGCAGGAGGCCACGCGCATCCGGACGCTGGTGGGCCCGAACCTGTCGTGGTTCCAGGAACTCGTGCGCTACCAACTGCTGTTCGAGAACCTGCCCGACGGTTCGGCGCCGCGGCGGTTCCCGGTGCTGCTCGTGCTGCTGTGCACGGTCACGTGCCTCGTCGTGCTGCTGCGGCGCGGCCGCATCCCGGGCGCCGCGCTCGGGCCGAGCCGGCGGCTGATCGGCACCACCGCGTTGTTCTTCCTCCTGCTGGCCCTGACCCCGACCAAGTGGACGCACCACTTCGGCGCGTTCGCCGCCGTCGGCGCGTCGATGGCCGCGCTGACCGCGCTGGCGACGAGTTCGACGGTGCTGCGGTCGAATCGCAACCGGGCCGCGTTCCTGGCCGGGCTGCTCGTGGTCGGCGCGCTCGCCGCGACGGGGCCCAACACGTACTGGTTCGTCTCGCGCCTGGGCGTGCCGTGGACCGGGCTGGCGCCCTCGATCGCCGGGCTCCCGCTGTCGACGATCCTGCTGGTGGCCGCGGCCATCGCCGGGATCTACGCGTTCGTGGAGAACATCCGCGCGCACCGGCCCGGCGCACCCGCCGCGCCGCAGGAGGGCCGGAGCCGGTCGCTGCGGCTGGGTTCGCTCTCGCTCGTGGTGGTCTGCGGGCTCGCCGCGGCCGGTGAGTTCTACACGATGGCGCTGGCGATCCACAACCAGTCGGGCAGCTACAGCCTGGGCGCGGCGAACTTCGGGCACCTGTTCGGCAAGAGCTGCAACCTCTCCGACCACGTGATGGTGGAGACCGACGCGGTCAAGAGCATGTTGCACCCGCAGGCCGAGCAGCGGACCGTGCCGGCGAAGAAGGAGGAGCAGTCGCCGCTGCCCGACGCGGACCAGGGCAACGGTCAGGTCCAGACCGGTTTCCACACGCGGTCCGTCGACGACAACGACCCGCTCGCCGAGCCGCCGCACGGGTTCACGCCGGACACCGTGCCGATGTGGAGCAGCTTCTACGAGCAGAACCGCGCGGGCCGGCTGCGCAGCCAGTGGTACTCGCTGTCGGACAACCGCGCCGACGGCCAGATCGTGATCTCGACGGCCGGCCAGCCACGGCGTCCGGCCTCGGTCAGCCTCGACTACGGCGTCACGACGCCCGAGGGCGTGCGTGTGGTGCGCAGCCAGTTCGCCCTCGCGCCCGGCGCGGGCACCGGCGGCTGGAACGACACCCGCATCAACTTGCGCGACCTGCCACCGCAGGCCACGTCGGTGCGCGTGGACATCGTCGACAACGACCTCACGGAGGACGGCTGGATCGCCGCATCCGCGCCGCGCGTCCCGTCGTTCACGACGCTGACGGACAAGCTCGCCGGCAAATCCGTGTACATCGACTGGCCCGCATCGTTCGTGTACCCCTGCGCCAACCCCGTCACCTCCCACGACGGCATCTCGCAGGTCCCCGACTACCGCATCACTGCCGGCGCGCTGGCCGACGAAGCCCAGTGGGCCTCCAGCACCAATGGTGGCCCCATCGGCTGGCTCGAGGAGCTCGCGGACGAGCCCGAGGTGCCCAGCTACCTGCTCGGCCAGCCCACCCAGTCGTGGGGTCAGCTGCTGCAGGTCGAGCCCTACACCGACGGCATCGCGCCGACCGTGCGCCACGGCTCGAAGACGGTGTGGGGCTGGTGGTCACCGGGACCCGGGCCTTCGCAGCCGAACGGGAAGGACCCGACCCGCTGAGCCGTGCACCGGGACGACCGGGCACCCGAGATGAGCGCGCACCAAGTTGACACCGTCGAGTTCGGACAGTGGACGGGCGGAACCGGCCGCGGCCAGGCTCGAAGGTGTGTCTGATACTGCGCGCCTTCCCCCCGTTGACTCTGGCCGATGCGGACCAGCTGGTGAGCACGGCGCTGGCCGTCGGCCAGGAGCGGGGCTTCCCGCCGCTCGCGGTGGCCGTCGTCGACGTCACCGGCGAGGTGATCGTGCTGCGCCGCGCCGACGGCGGCATGCCCGCGACCAGCCGGGTCGCCGTCGCCAAGGCCCGTACCGCGCTCCGCATGCTGAAGCCCTCCGGCGAAATCGCCCTGCCCGGCGAGGTCGTCGACACCATCCAGCACCTGTACGGCGGCGACTTCGTCCCGCGCGCCGGCGGTGTGCTCGTCACGGACGGCGGCGTGATCGTCGGCGCCGCCGGCGCGTCCGGCGCGCACGGCTCCGAAGACGAGGAAGCCGTGCGCACCGCCGTGGAGCGCTGGCAGGCTCAGGCGTAGCTGCGCGGCGTCCAGACGACCGACGCGCCGCCCGGGCCCCGCTGCACCACTGTCTTCGACGAGCCCACGATGAGCAGGCATCGCATATCCACAGTGGACGGCTCAAGCTCGCCCAGCGTGGTCACCGTGATGAGCTCCTCCGGGCCGCCGACGTCCCGGGCCACCACCACGGGCGTGCCGGGCGCGCGGTGACGCAACAGGACTTCGCGCGCGGTGGCGAGCTGGGACGTCCGGGTACGTGATGCGGGGTTGTACAGCGCCAGCACGAGATCCGCCGAACCGGCGGCGTCGAGGCGGCGTTCGATGATGTCCCACGGCTTCAGGCGATCCGAAAGCGACAACACGGCGTAGTCGTGCCCCAGTGGTGCACCGACGCGGGACGCGGCTGCCTGCGCGGCCGTCACCCCGGGCACGATCCGCACGCGCACCCCGGCCCCGCGTCCGGCGGCGACCTGCTCCAGCACCGCCGACGCCATCGCGAACACGCCGGGATCACCCGACGACACCACGGCCACGCGGGCGCCGGCCGCCGCCAGCTCGAGCGCCTCCGCGGCCCGGTCGGCTTCCACCCGGTTTCCCGACGCGTGCCGCTGCTGGCCGGCGCGTTGCGGCACCCGTGCGACGTACGGGCCGTAGCCCACGACGTGTTCCGCCGCCGCGAGCTCGGCCGACGCCTCCGGCGTCAGCCACTCCGGGCCGGCCGGGCCGAGGCCGACGACCACGACCTCACCCCCCTCGGCCGGAGCCGGCGCGGCGGGCTGCACGACCGCGGGCTCACCGTCCACTCGGGACGCATACGCCGGGCTCGGCAGCAGAGCCAGTGAAAAGTACGGCACCGACGACGGATCCACGTCGGCCAGGGGCTCGATGCGCTGCTCACCCCAGGTGGCGCGCTCGACGTACCACGCGTCGTCCAGCTTGCCCGCCTCCGCGAACGCCTCGCGCACCGAAGCGAAGGTCCGGCCCAGCTTCAGCACGGCCGCCGCCTGCGTGTCGGCCAACCGCCGGGCGAGTTCCGGCGCGGGCAGCGTGCCCGGCAACAGCGTGAGCACCTCGTCGCGCTGCACCAGCGGCCGCCCGAGCACGGACGACGCGGCGCTCACCGACGTCACGCCCGGCACCACCTCGGATTCGAACCGGCCGGCGAGCCGCTCGTGCATGTACATGTAGGAGCCGTAGAAGAACGGATCGCCTTCGCACAGCACGACCACGTCGCGGCCGGCGTCGAGGTGTTCGGCTAGCTTTTTCGCGCTCAGCTCGTAGAAGTCGGCGATCGCACCTTCGTAGCCGCCGGGGTGGTCCGTGGTTTCCGTGGTCACGGGGTAGACCAGCGGTTCCTCCACCTGGCCCTCACGCAGGTGCGGCGCCGCCACCGAGCGCGCGATGCTGCGGCCGTGGCGCGCGCTGTGGTAAGCAATCACGTCGGCTTCGCCGATCAGCCGCGCGGCTTTCACCGTCATCAGTTCCGGGTCGCCGGGACCGAGCCCGACGCCGTACAGCTTGCCCGCGCTCATTCGACCGCGCTCGCGATCGCGTTGACGGCCGCCACGGCCATCGCGCTGCCACCCCGCCGGCCCTGGACCACGAGGTACGGCGCGGGCGAGCGCTTCACGAGCTCCACTTTGGACTCGGCCGCGCCGACGAACCCGACGGGCACGCCGATGATCGCCGCCGGCGCCCCGACGCCCTCCTCGAGCAGCTCCAGCAGGCGGAACAACGCGGTGGGCGCGTTGCCGATCGCCACCACCGAGCCCGGCAGCCGGTCGCGCCACAGCTCCAGCGCCGCGGCCGAGCGCGTGGTGCCCCTGCGCTCGGCGAGCCCCGGCACGCTCGGATCGTCGAGGGTGCAGACGACGTCGTTGGCCGCGGGCAGCCGCTTGCGCGTGATGCCGCTGGCGATCATCTTCGCGTCGCACAGGACCGGCGCGCCCGCTTCGAGCGCCGCCCGGCCCGCCTCGACGACGTCGAGGGAGTACCGCAGGTCCTCGACCAGGTCGACCATGCCGCAGGAGTGGATCATCCGCACCGCAACGCCGGCGACGTCGTCCGGCAGGATCGCCAGGTCCGCTTCCTCGCGGATCGTGGCGAACGAGTGCCGGTAGATCTCGGCGCCGTCGGCCAAGTACTCGATCACGGGTTTTCCTTCCTCACCCAGGACTCCGCCAAGCGGGACGCCGGAACGAGACGTCCGCCGACACGGTAGCCGCCTTCTTCGGCGACGACGTCGAGGTGGTCGCCCGCCGGCCGCCCGCAGCGCCGGGTACACCCGGCGACGTGCGCGCGGACCCCGCTCGGCGCCAATGCCGCGGCGTCGGCCCGCACGTCCGCGAGCGACTTCGCGCAGCCCGGCCGGCCGATGCACGCCGTGATCTCGAGCGCGGCGGGATCCGTGCTCAGGCCCGCGTCGTGCAACCGCGGCACGGCGTCCGGCCCGGCCTCGGGCAGCACGACCGACCGCCACGGTGTGACCACGGCGAACGGCGCGAGCTCCGCGAGAACCCGCAGCTGCACGGCGGAGAGCTGCCCGAACCGCGGCGCGATCCCCACGCCGTGCTCGCCCAGCCGGCCGACCGTCGCGTCCACGCGTACTGGCCGCTCAACCGGCTTGGTCCGCGGCGCGACAGGCAGCACCACGTGCGGATCGGAGAGCTCCGCGATCCGCCACGCCGAGCCGCGCTGCCGGCCGAACGCAGCGGCGACGTCGAGCAACGCGGCCACCGCGGCGTCGCGCGACACCGACCAGCCGGTGTCGGCGCCGGCGAGCAGCACCGTGCCCACGGACGGCGTCACCGCGCGCCAGCACACGTCCGCGCCTTCACCCGCGACGTCACCCCGGCCGTCGTCGAACGCGAACAGGAACCGGCCGGGCAGCCCGGCCAGCTCCGGCACCGCGCACAAGGCCACGTCCAGCTCCCCCGCCAGGCCGCGGACGTCCGCGACTCCGCCCTGGACCCCGCTCAGCGGCGAGGCGAGGACGTTGCGCACGCGTTCGTGCGTCGGCGAGGGCAGCAGCCCGGCGCCGGTCAGCCGCGACGCCAGACCGGGCCGGGTGACGCCGCGCAGCTGGACGTTGCCGCGCGAGGTGAGATGCACGTCGCCGTCGCCGAAATCCTCAGCGCACGAAGCGAGCACCTGCAGACGATCGGCCGGCACGACCCCACCAGGCAGCCGGACGCGCGCGAGCGGCCCGTCCGCCGCGTCGTGCGTCGCGAAGACCCCGGGACAGGCGTCGGCGCGCACGCGGGCAGGGCTGGACATGCCGCTCACTGTAGCTGGCGCCGGATTCAGCAGACTTGCGATCGAATATAGTAGGTGTGCTACATTTCGTCGCACGTTGACGATGGGGGTGGGTCGGTTGAGAAATCCGGACGAAGTCGTGTTGGAGGTCGAAGGCCTGCGCATGCGCTACGGCACCGACGACGTGCTGCACGACGTGGGCTTCGCCGCCTACCGCGGCGAAGTGCTCTGTCTGCTCGGCCCGAACGGCGCGGGCAAGACGACCACGATCGAGATCCTCGAAGGCTTCCGGATGCGCTCGGCGGGCGACGTGGCGGTGCTCGGCACCGACCCAGCGCGTGGCGGCGAGGACTGGCGGGCCACGTCGTTCTCGCTCGGCACGGCGACCGTGCCGAGTGTGCTCGGCGCCGGGATCGTGTTCAACGGCATCTCCGGCGCGGCCGGCAACCTGGTCATCGACCGCGAGGACGGCACGCTGCTGCGCGCCAAGGCCACGCCCAACGGCATGCTCGGTTACCTCATCGGCAAGGTCGTGTCGCTCTCCCTCATGCAGGTGAGCGCGCTGCTGGTGACGCTGGTGCCGTCGTTGATCCTGTTCCCCGGCCTGGCCACCGGCCACCTGTCGGCATGGCTGCGGCTGCTCTGGGTGCTGGCGCTCGGGCTGATCGCGACCCTGCCGCTGGGTGCGGGGATCGGCTCGCTGATCCGCGAACCGCGCTCGATGGGCCTGGTCATGCTCCCGGTCACGGGCCTCGCCGCCATCTCCGGGATCTTCTACCCGATCACGGCGCTGCCGGTGTGGGTGCAGGACATCGCGCAGGTGTTCCCGATGTACTGGCTCGGGCTCGGCATGCGCTCGGCGCTGCTGCCGGACTCGGCCGTGGTGGTGGAGGTAGGGCAGTCGTGGCGGCCGTGGTGGACCCTCGGCGTGCTGGTCGTGTGGGCCGTGATCGGATTGGCGCTGGCCCCGGTCCTGCTGCGGCGGATGGCGCGCAAGGAATCCGGTTCGTCGGTGGCGGCACGACGGGAAAGGGCACTGCAGCGTGTGTGATCCGCGGTGAGCGAGAACGTCTACAACCGCATCGCGGTGCTGCGCGCCGAGCGCGGGATCTCGCGTCGGCAGCTGGCCGACGCGCTCGGCGTGCACTACCAGACGATCGGTTACCTCGAACGCGGCGAGTACAGCCCCAGCCTGCACCTCGCGTTGCGGATCGCGCGGTTCTTCGAAGTCTCGGTGGAGGTGCTGTTCTCCACCGAGCCCTTCCCGCGGATCGGCGACCGCTCGGCGTAGAGCGGGTATCAAGGACAGGTGACCGCCCATTTGCGCGCCGCCGAAGAGCTCATCGACCACGTGCGGCCGGAGGACAACCGGTACAAGGCCGCCGGCGAGCCGGATGTGATCGGCTGGACGCGGCCGTGGCGCAACCACACGCAGTGCGCGTCGTTCCAGACCCAGCTGCTCAAGCACGTCTACGGCTGGGCCGACGACGAGTTCTTCACCACGCACTTCCGCTCGGTGAGCCCGCCTTCGCGCACGTACCGGTGGGTCTTCGAACGGCGGCGCGTGCCGCATTTCACGCCCGTCGACACCGTCGCCGACCTGCGGCCGGGTGACCTCGTGGTCGTCGACTACGGGCACCGGCGCCCGACCAACACCGGCCACCTCGCGCTGGTGCGTGGCGTTCCGGTGCCCGCGGGGCCGGCGAACGGGGACAAACCGTACGTCGTGCCCATCGCCGACTGCACCGCCGACCCGCACGGCACCTCGGCCGAATACCCGGACAGCCGCTCCCCCGCAGGTCAGGGCGCCGGCTACGGGCACATGGTGTTCCACGCTTCGCGGGAGACGGGCGGTTTCGCCGGCTACGCCTGGAGCGTCACCGCCCAGCAGGTGCACTGCGTGGCCGAGCGGCCGATCGTCGCCGTGCGGGTGGTCTGAAGCGTCACCTTGACGCGGGCCCGCGCGCGGTTGAGAGTGAGAGCGAACCACGCGTCGGCAAGCGGAGGAACCCGGTGAGAGTCCGGGACGGTCCCGCCACTGTGACCCGGGCTGATCCGGGGAGCCAGGAACTCCCGCCGCCGCGACCGACGACCCGGGGCGCGGACACCCCGAGTGAGGAACGCCGTGATCCTGCTGCTGTCCACTTCGGACACCGATCTGCTCAGCGCCAGGGCGAGCGGGGCCGATTACCGGCTCGCGAACCCCGCCCGGCTCGACCTCGCGGACCTGCCCCCGCTGCTGGCGGACGCGCCGATCGTCGTGGTCCGCATCCTGGGCACGCCGCGCACGTGGCAGGAGGGTCTGGACACGCTGCGCGCGTCGGGTTCGCACGTGGTGGTGCTGGGTGGTGAGCAGACACCGGACGCGGAGCTGATGAAGCTCTCGACCGTGCCGGCGGGCATCGCAGCGCAGGCTCACGCGTACCTCGCACAGGGCGGGCCCGAGAACCTCACGCAGCTGCACCGGTTCCTGTCGGACACGCTCCGGCTGACCGGCGACGGGTTCGAGCCGCCCGCGCAGCTGCCGTCGTGGGGTGTGCTGGAGCGGCCCGCTCCCGCTGCCTCGGACGGACCGGTCGTCGGGATCCTCTACTACCGCGCGCACCACCTGTCCGGGAACACCGGCTTCGTCCACGCGCTGGCCGACGCGATCGAGGCCACGGGCGGGCGCGCGCTGGCGATCCACTGCGCGTCGCTGCGCAACCGCGAGCCGGAGCTGATGGCGGAGCTCGGCAAGGCCGACGCGCTGCTGGTCACCGTGCTCGCGGCGGGCGGCACCCGGCCGTCGGAGGTCGGCGCGGGCGGCGACGACGAGGCGTGGGACGTCGCCGAGATGGCGGCGCTGGACATCCCGATCCTGCAGGCGCTGTGCCTCACCAGCGACCGCGCGACCTGGTCCGGAAGCGACGACGGCCTGTCGCCGCTCGACGCGGGCAACCAGATGGCGGTGCCGGAGTTCGACGGGCGCCTCATCACGGTCCCGTTCTCCTTCAAGGAGTTCGACGACGACGGCCTGCCGCGGTACGTGCCGGACGCCGAGCGGGCGGCGCGGGTCGCCGGGATCGCGCTCGCGCACGCACGGCTGCGCCACACCCCGCCGGCGCAGCGGCGGATCGCGCTGATGCTCTCGGCGTACCCGACGAAGCACTCGCGCGTCGGCAACGCCGTGGGCCTGGACACGCCCGCGTCGGCGATCAAGCTGCTGCGGCTCATGCGCGAGGAGGGTTACGACCTGGGCCCGGACGCGTTCCCCGGTGTCGACCCGACCGGCACCGACCAGCCGGACGGCGACGCGCTCATCCACGCGCTGATCGCCGCCGGGGGGCAGGATCCGGAGTGGCTCACGCAGGAGCAGCTCTCCGGCAACCCGATCCGGGTGCCGGCGGCGCGCTACTCCTCGTGGTTCGCGGCGCTGCCCGAGGACCTGCGGTCGGCGATGGAAGAACACTGGGGGCCGGCGCCGGGGTCGCTGTATGTCGACACATCGGCAAATCCTGAGGGCGACATCGTGCTGGCGTCGCTGCAGGCGGGCAACGTCGTGCTGATGATCCAGCCGCCGCGCGGCTTCGGCGAGAACCCCGTGGCGATCTACCACAACCCCGACCTGCCGCCGAGCCACCACTACCTCGCCGCGTACCGCTGGCTGGAGGAGGAGTTCGGCGCCCACGCCGTGGTGCACCTGGGCAAACACGGGTCGCTGGAGTGGCTGCCGGGCAAGACAGCCGGTCTGTCGGCGTCGTGCGCGCCCGACGCGGTGCTGGGCAACCTGCCGCTGATCTACCCGTTCCTGATCAACGACCCGGGCGAAGGCGCGCAGGCGAAACGGCGGGCGCACGCGACGATCGTCGACCACCTGATCCCGCCGATGGCGCGCGCCGAGTCCTACGGCGACCTCGCGCGGCTCGAGCAGCTGATGGACGAGCACGCGAACATCGCGGCGATGGACCCGGCGAAGCTGCCGGCGATCCGGGCGCAGATCTGGACGCTGATCCAGGCTGCGAAGCTCGACCACGACCTGGGCGTCGCCGAACGACCGCACGACGCAGAGTTCGACGACTTCCTGCTCCATATCGACGGCTGGCTGTGCGAGGTCAAGGACGCGCAGATCCGCGACGGCCTGCACATCCTGGGCGAGGCGCCCATCGGCGAGGCGCGCGTGAGCCTCGTGCTGGCCATGCTGCGCGCGCAGCAGATGTGGGGCGGCAAGCAGGGCGCGGTGCCGGGGCTGCGATCGGCGCTGGGGCTGAAGGAGAATTCGGACACACCGTTGTCCGAAGTGGACGCGATCGAGACGACGGCGCGAACGCTCGTGGAGGCGATGGAGTCCCGCGAGTGGGCGGTCGCGGCGGTGCCCGCGGTGGTTTCCGATGTGCTGGACGCGCCGGACTCCGCGGTTTCGCAGGTGCTGACCTTCGCCGCGACCGAAATCGTGCCGCGGCTGGCCGGGACCTCCGACGAGGTCTCCGCGGTGCTGCACGCGCTGGACGGTGGCTACCTTCCGGCCGGGCCGAGCGGTTCGCCGTTGCGTGGCCTGGTGAACGTGCTGCCGACGGGCCGGAACTTCTACACCGTCGACCCGAAGGCCATCCCGAGCCGCCTGGCGTGGGAGACGGGCCAGTCGCTGGCCGACTCGCTGCTGCGCCGCTATCGCGAGGACACCGGCTCGTGGCCGACGTCGGTGGGGCTTTCGGTGTGGGGCACGTCGGCGATGCGGACGTCCGGCGACGACGCGGCGGAAGTGCTGGCGCTGCTGGGCGTGCAGCCCGTGTGGGACGAGGCGTCGCGGCGTGTGACGGGGCTGGAGGCCATCCCGCTGGCTGAACTGGGCCGCCCGCGCATCGACGTGACCGTCCGCATCAGCGGCTTCTTCCGCGACGCGTTCCCGCACGTCATCACGCTGCTGGACGACGCCGTGCGTTTGGTGGCTTCGCTGGACGAGCCGCCTTCGGAGAACTTCGTCCGCGCCCACGTCTCGGCGGATCTGGCCTCGCACGGCGATTCTCGCCGAGCCACCACGCGCATCTTCGGCTCGAAACCCGGCGCGTACGGCGCCGGCCTGCTACCGCTGATGGACTCCGGCAACTGGCGCGACGACAAGGACCTCGCCGAGGTCTACGCCGTCTGGGGCGGTTTCGCCTACGGCCGCGACCTCGACGGCCGCCCGGCCCGCGAGGACATGGAGAACTCCTACCGGCGCATCGTGGTGGCCGCCAAGAACACCGACACGCGCGAACACGACATCGCCGACTCCGACGACTACTTCCAGTACCACGGCGGCATGATCGCCACCGTTCGCGCCCTCACCGGCTCCGCCCCCGCCTCCTACATCGGCGACAGCACCACCCCGGACGCCGTCCGCACCCGCACCCTGGGCGAAGAGACCGCGCGGGTCTTCCGCGCCCGCGTCGTCAACCCGCGCTGGCTTGCCGCCATGCGCCGCCACGGCTACAAGGGCGCCTTCGAGCTCGCCGCGACCGTGGATTATCTGTTCGGCTTCGACGCCACCGCCGGCGTGGTGGAAGACTGGATGTACGAAAAGCTCTCCGAGTCCTACGTCCTCGACGCCGAGAACCAGGACTTCCTGCGCCAGGCCAACCCGTGGGCGCTGCGGGGGATCATCGAGCGCCTCACCGAAGCCGCCGACCGCGGACTGTGGGAATCGCCGGACCCCGACCTGATGGCCCAACTGCGCGACGTCTACCTGACCCTGGAAGGCGACCTGGAAAGCGAGTAGCCGCGGGAGGCCCGTGCTGCCGTCTGCCCTACGACCGCGTCAGTTCCAGCGCGCGGTGAGCGCACACGCCGCCGACGCGACCTGATCGCCGAGGTAGCCGTTGCCGGCCCGACCGCTGCCCCGCAACCGCAGACACCACCGACACAACGCGTTGCGGGCCGCGGGGCGGCCCCGGCATCGCTCCCCGATCGCAGGCACCGCCAGCGCACCACGATCGCCGAGACAACCACGCCGGTCCGGCAACACTCCGGAAACGCAAACGCTGTCGGCGACCCGGTCGCAGGAACAGCCGAATCGGTCCAGTCCAGCCCTCCACGCCCGCAAGCGCCGGGCGCTACACGATCGCGCGCAGGGACAGCTACATGACCTTGCCAGCACTCCGCGACACCAGCGCGTCGTCGCGACACCATCATCGAGGCACTCGCCCGCGAGTATCAGGCCGCGTCCGAACGCATCGCCTTCGGCCACCCGGAACTCTCGGCGCACGGCTGTCGGCGCCGCCGGGCGCCGATGTTCGACGGGCTGCGCTGAGGCGACTGCCAGCACAGCCTCGCCGCGAGGCCAGTGGTCCATACCAGTCGGCCAACGGACAACTGCGACACGCGGTCTGCGTCCGTTCGGGTGCGCCACCGTTGGGCCGCCAGGGTGAAGGACTCGCGGCAATCCCGGCATTTCACCCGTCACACCCCGCCGTTCGCCGGGTCGCCGGTTGACTCACCAAATGGTCTAGTCCAATGCTGTAGCGCACCCGCTCGACAGCTGGAGGACAGATGCAACGAAGCAGACTGGCCGCCGTCGGGATCGCCGCCGCCACCGTGCTCGGGGCTGCCGCGACCCTCGCCGCCACCGCCGACGCCAGGCCCGTCACCGCGGCGGCGCTCGGGAACAACTGGTACGCGTCGGCGCCGTACCTGATGCCGCAGAGCAACAACCCGCCCGACCCGGTGACCGTGATGAACGCGACCGGGCAGAAGGCGTTCCAGCTGGCGTTCATCCTCGCCCCCGACGGCGGCGGCTGCGCCCCGACGTGGGACGGTAAGTCGGCCGTCTCGTCCGACACCGCGGTCGCCGGCGTCGTGAACCGCATCCGCGGCAACGGCGGCGACGTCTCGGTGTCCGTCGGCGGCTACGGCGGCACGAAGCTCGGCCAGACGTGCGGCACCGTCGACGCGACGGCCGCCGCTTACCAGCAGGTGGTCACGAAGTACGGCCTCAAGGCCATCGACTTCGACCTCGAAGAGCCCGAGTACGAGAACACCGCCGCGGTCGCGAACGAACTCGGCGCCGCGAAGAAGCTGCAGGCCGACAACCCGGGCCTGTTCGTGTCCGTGACGATGCCGGGCACCGCCGCCGGCACGGGCTGGTTCGGCACGCAGCTGCTCGACCAGGCGAAGTCGATCGGCTTCACCCCCAACAACTTCTCGATCATGCCCTTCGACGGCGGCTTCAACGGTTCGTCGGCGCAGGTGTCCGCGCTCGAGGCGTTCCACGGCCTGCTGGAGAGCCACCTCGGCTGGGACAGCACCACCGCGTACTCGCACGAGGGCTTCTCCGGCATGAACGGCCACTCCGACAACGGCGAGGTCTTCACCCTCGACGACTTCCAGACCGTCTACGACTACGCGACCGGCCACCACCTCGGCCGCTTCACGTACTGGTCCGTCAACCGCGACCGCGCGTGCACCACGACATCCGACAACGCGGTGTGCTCCAACGTCCCCCAGCACGACTGGGACTTCACCAAGTTCACCACCCGCTTCGCCGGCGCCACCCCGCCGCAGTCCGAGCCCACGACCCCGTCGACCAACCCGCCGGGCGCCTGCACCGCCCCGGAGTGGCAGAGGACGTCGGTCTACGTCGGCGGCAACTCCGTCTCCCACAACGGCCACAAGTACACCGCGAAGTGGTGGACCCAAGGCGAAGAACCCGGCACAGGCGGCTCCGACAGCGTCTGGACCGACATTCAAGCTGGGTGTGCGGCGTTGAGCCTGTCTCGTCGGCCGGCGGGAGGGATCGGGGTCGTCCGGCACCCGCCTGTGAACGTTGTTTGACCGAGTGGAGCGCTGCGCGACTCCTTGCCTGTTGACCATGCTGGCGGGCGGGGCCACTGCCGGAGTTCGAGATGCCCTGTTAGGAACCCGGTGACCATGTC
The DNA here is from genome assembly GCF_016889705.1 of Amycolatopsis sp. FDAARGOS 1241. Taxonomy (NCBI): domain Bacteria; kingdom Bacillati; phylum Actinomycetota; class Actinomycetes; order Pseudonocardiales; family Pseudonocardiaceae; genus Amycolatopsis; species Amycolatopsis sp. FDAARGOS 1241. The sequence continues at coordinate 1,819,199 of NZ_CP069526.1, read as the reverse complement.
CTGATCGAGGCGGATGTGGATCCCTGTTAGCGAATGTCTGGTGCGGCTCGGACTCCCACGGCGGTGCGGCGGCCGGATCCGAATTCACGCGAGCAAGGGAGCCGGCATTGATCGTTCGGATGGGCATCGACCTCGCGGTCCGCGCGCAGCACCAAGCCAGCATGGCCGACGAGCAGGGACGCGTGCTCTGGTCCGGGCACCGTTTCCGCACCCGCAGCGAGGAACTGGATCGGTTGTGGGCACGGCTGCCCGACGGCGTCACGGCTGCGGAGGTGACGGTCGTGATGGAGCCGACCCGCAACGCGTGGGTTCCGTTGGCCGCGTGGTTTCGCCGACGGGGCGCGACGGTGGTGCTGGTGTCCGCAGAGCGGTCGGCGGATCTGCGCGCCTACTACGCCAAACACACCAAGAGCGACCGGATGGACTCGGTCCTGCTGGCCCGGCTGCCGTTGCTGCACCCCGAAGGACTCCATCCCGAGCGGGGCACGGGGCCGGGCGATCCGCTGCGGCGCGCGACGAAACTGCACTCCACGCTGGTCCAGCGCCGCACCGCCGGCCTCGCCCGGCTCGATGCGCTGCTGGAGATCCTGGGACCGGACTGGCATGCCGCCCTCAGCGGCGATCTGGCGAACAAGACTCCGCTGCGGTTCCTCGCCGCCGGCTACGCCGACCCACACGCCGTCCGTCGCCTCGGCCGTGCGCGGTTGGCCCGATTCTTCTACCGGCACTCCCGCGGCGCCTGGGGCGACCCGGAAGCCGACAGGGTCCTGGCCGCAGCCGCCGCGACCACCGAATTGTGGGGCGAGGAACTGGCCTTTGCCGAGCTGGCCGACGACATCGCCGTCGAAGCCCGCCTCGCGCTGGCGATCACCGATGAAATCAAAGATGTCGACGAACGTATCGCCGTCCTGGTCGCCGAACGTGACCCCGAAGGGCTCATCACCTCCGCGCCCGGCGTCGGACCCGTGACCGGGGCAGTCATTCTCGGACGGCTCGGCAACGTCAACCGGTTCTCGTCCTTGGCAGCAGTCCGCGGTTTCAGCGGCCTTATTCCGTCGCTGAACGCGTCCGGCGTCTCCGGCAGCCACGGCGGCCCGACCAAACGCGGCGACGCCCTGCTCCGCGAAGCATTGTTCATGGCCGCCAGCCAGGCGCGCCGCCACGACCCCACCTTGGCCGCGAAGTATCACCGGCTGATGGTCGAAGCCGGCAAGCACCACAACTCTGCGCTCTGCCACATCGCAACCACCCTGCTGACCCGCATCGCATCATGCTGGAAAAACCACACGCCCTACCAGCTGCGCGACGTCAACGGCACACCCGTCACCGCGATCCAAGCCGGCGACATCATCGCCCAGCGATACACCGTTCCGGAAGACATTCGCCGATCACACAGGACAACCGGAGTGGGGACGGGCCAGCGAAACAAGAAGTCGCCAAGCGCTCCATCGACCGGCCCGTCCAACACCCACGCTAAACCCCACCAAGCGGCTTGACATCCCTTAGGAACGCAACGGCGCCTGCTGACCCCAGCCCCCTCCGGTCCCCAACGCCGGGCGGTCCTCTGTGGACCGTCCGGCGTCCGGCCGAAGGGACCGGCTTTCCGATGCGTCGGCTTCAGGAAAACGATCGTGGTCGTAGCCGTTGCGCGAACGCATGAATAGACCGTTCAGGTCTCGCGGGGCTCGGGCTCGGTATCACACATCACCCGCCAAGCCTTGCCACCCCCGAATCGGCCGTACTCACGCGCCGGCGAGTAATCCTCGCTGGGCCGGCGAAACGACAACGGGCCGACACCAACGCAGCCCACGGCACCGCCCGCGCACGGGCGGCAACACGGAACTCACCACGCCGTACCGACCGCCCACCCTGCCACGACGGAGCCGAACGCGAGACCAACCCGCGCCAGGCGCCCGTAATCGCGCCGCTTCTTTCTGAAGCCATGCCATCCGAGGTGGAAGCTCGGGCCTTCTTCTCGCCGAACGCATGAAGGGACCATTCATCCCTTCCCAGGGGGAACCCCCGAATTCCATTCTCCCACGCGAGGTGCGGTCGGCGCTCGTTCGTAAGCGCGCGAGGGGGACCACCGCGCCAGGATTTCGCGGCACGCTGAAACGACGGTGGTCAGGGGCGGATGCCGGGCAGGTGGGTGTTGGCGCGGCGGACCTCGGAGGCCAGCGCCGGCACCTCGATGACCTTGCGGCCCGCCGCGGCGAGGAGTTCGACGCCCTCCGCCTCGACGAACAGGGAGGGTTCGCGCCAGGCGATGACGACGCGCGGGATCGTCGTTTCGAGGATCAGTTGCGTGCAGCTCTTCGGGTGCGACGCGCGCGAGCTGCACGGCTCCAGCGAGCTGTACATCGTCGCGGTGGCCAGGCGGGGGTCGTCCGCGCGGAGCTTCGCCAGGGCGGCTTCCTCTGCGTGGTTGTGGGGCTCGCCCTCGCCCGAGTAGCCGGTGGCGAGCACCGTGCCATCGGGGGCGGCGATGACGGCGCCGACGCGGAAGGTCGAGCTCGGCGGGCACTCGTCGGCCAGGTCGATGGCCTGGCGCAAGCGCAGCACATCGATCGAGGTCGGCTCGGCCGCGGCCCGGTAGTGCAGTACCGCGACGTCGCCGAGGCGGCGCACCTCCATCAGCTCCAGTGGCCGCGGGAACGCGCCCGGCCCCAGGAAGCGCGGCGCACGCGGGTCGCCGACGAGCGCCGGCGCGATGGCGAGGCGTAGTTCGTCGGCGAGGCCTGCGTCGAGGAACTGCGTGTGTACGGCACCGCCGCCCTCCACGAGCAGGCGGCGGATGCCGCGTTCGCCGAGGTCGTCGAGGATGCGCTCGAGCCGCGGCGGCGTGCCCGCGTCGACGATCGTCGCGACCTCCCGCAGGCCGTCGACCGCCACCGGCGGCGCGTAGACGAGCTTCGGCGCTTCGCCGACCGTGAAGAACCGCGACGCCGGATCGAGCTTGCCGCTGCTCGTCACGGTCACCTTCGTCGGCTGCTCTGGCCGGCCCGCCGCGACGCGCTCGGCCCGCAGCTCCGGCGAGCGCACGAGCAGCCGCGGGTTGTCCGCCCGCACCGTGTTCGCGCCCACGAGGATCGCGTCGGCGACGGCGCGTAGCCGGTCGACCTCGGCGAAGTCGTCCTCATTGGACAGGAGCAGCCGCGCGGTGCTCGCGTCGTCCAGGTAGCCGTCGAGCGACTGGGCCGCCGAGAGGACGACGTGCGGGCGGCTGCTCATGCTGGTTGAACGGCGTACTGCCGCACATACAGGTCGGTGTACGTCACCGGCCCCCGCGGCCCCGGCACACGGTCGAGGTTGATCCCGGTCTCAGGTACGGCGAGCAGCTTGAAGCCATCGAGCAGCCGCGTCGGCGCGTTCCAGAACACGCCCGTGCCGGTGTAGCCGTCGAAGAACGCGCCCGCCGCCGTCTCGTCCTCGGTGGCGATGCCCGCCGCGAGGCCGGACGTGCGCTCGTTCGCGATCTCCACGGCCTGCTCGAGCCCGGTCACACGCTCGACCGTCACGGTCGCTTCGCGGTCCGAGTCCAGCGCCCACTCGTAGCCGATGGCGTGCTCGTGGGGCGCGAGCGACGGCGTGACGCCCCGCTCGGCCAGCGCCGCGCTGATCGACGGCCACACCGTGTCGTGCACCTCGTCGTGGATGAGCAGCAGGTTGAGCCGGTTGCACACGCCCAGCCGGTCGAGGCTCGCGTACACGAGGTCGCGCACCTTGCCCGCGTCGGCCGCGGCGTCGACGTACAGCACACCGCCACCGTCCGCGTGGGCCAGCGTCCGCACGCCGTGCACGGCCGCCTCCGTGGCCAGCGCGCGCGTGCTGTCGCCGCTGCCACGCAGGATCACCAGCGGCACGAGCCCGGGCAGCCGGACCAGCGCCGACGCCGCTTCCCGCTCGACGCGCGGCACCAGCTGCACCACGTCCGGGTCGATCCCGGCCGCCGCGAGCGCCGGCGCGATGACCGTGTCCCGCAGCCGCTGCGCCGAACCCAGCGCCGCCGAGCCGGTGCGCAGCACCCCGGCGTTGCGCGACTTCACCAGCTGCGACGCCACGTCGACCGTCACGTTGGGCCGCGCCTCGTAGTTCGCACCGATGACGCCCACCGGCCGCCGGCGTTCCACCAGCCGCAGCCCGCCGTCCAACGTGGACACCTCGACGGTCCGCTCCTGGTGCGGCGCGCCGGCCAGCAGCCGCAGCTGCTCGGCCATGCCGTCGAGCCGCTCGGGCGTGATGGTCAGCCGGTCGAGCAGACCGGCACTCATCCCGTCCTCTCGCGCCTTGGCGACGTCGGCACGGTTCGCCTCGAGCACCTCGTCCCGGTGCTCGACGAGCCGCTCCGCCATGCCAACCAGCGCCGCGTCCACGGCCTCTTCGGTGGCTCTGGCCAGCGACGGCGCGGCCAGCTTGGCCGCCCGCGCGCACTCCTCGACGGCCTTCGTGACCTCGTCCATCGTCGTCTCCCTCCGCGCGTTCGGCAGACATATAGTCTGCCGCATTTTTGCCTCTGACCAGCACTGGAACACCGATCATGGGCCGTACGTGGGACGCACCGACCAAGTTCCGAGAGGTTCCCTTGCGTTCCAAAAATCTACCAAAGCCACTGAGGCCGGCCGTCGCCTTCGCGGTCGTGCTCACACTCGCTGCGTTGGTCGGGTTCGCGGCACCGGTGTCGAGCGCTGGGCAGCCGGCCGCCGCGCCGACGTGCGACCGGCTGGCAGTCGTCGCGGCGACGATGGCGAAGCTCGGCGAACAGGCGTCGTCATTCACCATCGTGACCCCCGCGCAGATGAAGGCGCAGGGCCCGGAGCGTGCGGCCGCGTACGCCACGGAGACGGCGGTGGTGTACTCCGACGGCATCCCGTGTCGGTACCTGCCCGCGGTCGTGGCGCACGAGCTCGCGCACGTGTGGCAGGCCCGGAAGTACGGCACGATGGCGCGCGCCGAGCGGGCGTACGGCGCCGAGCTCGAGCCGGTGGCCGACTGCGTGGCGGTGGCGACCGGGTGGGAGTTCTACCGGCCGTACCTCGAGGCGCGGGGTTACGGCTGTACCGAGTACGAGCGCGCGGCCACGAGCGGCCTGCGGCGGTGGGCGCGGTGAGGGCTGTAACGGGCCGATCGTTTTCGGCGACAACGCCTTGTTGTACTGCAGCTGACGAAGGGCACAGTTCGTAATGGGGCTCATCCGCAAGACGTTGATGATCAGTACCGGCGGCATCGTCCGCGGCTCGTCGAAGAAGCAGCGCGTCGCGAAGGCCTCGCTGAAGGAGTTGCGGGCGCAGACGCGCTACCAGCAGGCGGCAGCTGCGGCTGCTGTCCAGCAGGCTTCGCAGGTTGCGCCGATGCCCGCCGGGCCGCCGGTTGCCCCGCCGCCGGGCTGGTACCCGTCGCCTCAGCAGGCCGGACAGATGCAGTGGTGGGACGGCGCGCAGTGGACGCCGTCGTTCGCGCCCCAACGGTAGCCACCCGAACGCTACGGAGCCCCGGTCACCCTCGCGGTGGCCGGGGCTCTTTCGCGTGCGCTGCACTGCGCTCAGCGGTCGCGCCAGGCCAGCGGGGACAGGGTGGCTGCGGCCTCGGCGATACGGCGGGCGGTCTCGGTCGTGAGGCCCTTGCGGGCGGAGTCGATCCAGCCGGCGACGCGCTCGACGCCGATGTCGCGGTACTCGACGGCTTGGAGCAGCATTTCGAGCTTGTCTGCGTCCTTGGCGCACTGTGCCTCGAGGGTCTCCCGGGTCTCGTACTCCTCGACCGCGGTCCGGACCATGGTGCGGGAGGCGTCCGGCAGGGCGGCTGTCTGGTCGGCGGTGATCTCGCGGGGTTTGGGCTTGCTCATGTACTTGGCCGCGGTGTGCGGGATGTCCCCTGTGCGGGTCTCCTGCGTGTCGTGCCAGAGCGCGAGGAACGCGGCCCGCTCCGGGTTCGCGCCTTCCTCGGCGGCGAGCAGCGCGGCGATCTGTGCAGCGCGCATGCTGTGTTCCGCGACCGACTCGGGGTCGCGGACGCCGGCGTGCCACCACCCCGTGCGGCGGATGCGCTTGAGCAACCCGAGCTCGTAGCCGAACGCGGCGAGAGCGGTGGGCTCGTCTGGCATGAGGTGTTCTCCCTATCGGTCGGCGAGACGCAGAGCGTAGTGAAGGCCGGCGACCTGGTCACGTCCGTCGCGCGTGAGCACGTCGGCGGACGTGAGCACCTCCAGCGCCTCGGATAGTGCGTCGCGGGCAGCGGAGCGTTCGGTCAGCAGCGCGGGGCGGCTGGCCACGAGCGTGTGCACGGTGTGGAGATTGAGCGGCAGGTGGGGCGAGGCCGGGTCAAGGCGGCTCACCAGGTGGTGGAACAGACGCACGCCGGCCCAGGCCCTGGTGTCGTCCGCGGCCATGAAGGTGTCGTCGGTCTGGTCGTCTGGCAGTTCGCCGATCCAGTGCGCCCAGTAGTTGAGGTTCGCGAGCTCGGCGCGCGACCCGGTGGTGCGCGTGACGAAGTCGTGCAGGTGGGAGCTGTCGCCGGTGGAGGCGAGCGCGACGGACGCCGATCGGGCTTCGAGCAGGCTGGTCACGTCGCCGTCTGCGATCGGGCGACGGCCGGCGCTTGCCCATTCGCCGCGCAGCCACTCCACCACCTGGTCGCGCTGGTCGAAGCCGAGCAGGTACACCGCTTGTCGACGCAGCAGCGCGGCGTCGGTGTGCACGCCGCGTTCGGCGACGGTCATCAGGTGGTCGAAGAACCGGGTCCGCTCGGCGGCGCCCATCGTGGGACCAGGCGCGACCGGTCCCCGTCGCGGCACCTTCGGCGCGAACACCGTTAGCTCCTGCGGCAGGTGCCCGGTGAAGGGCCACGTGATCAGGTTCGTGAGCGTCTTGCGGTGCACGCTCGCGGCCAGCGGATGCACGTCAGGGTCAACCCACGCGTCGCCGGCGGCGATGCCGGTCGAGAGGACGAGATCGGCCTCGACGGCGGCGCGCAGGTGCCGGCCGGTGGACGGGTGCGCGCCCAGCCGCGGCAGCCGCGCGGACAGCCGGACGAAGTCCCCCGCTGGCATCGCGGACAGCGGCCGGCGCCCGGACTCCCACCCTTGGACGGTGCTCCCGTCCACCGCGAGACGTTCGGCGAGCCGCTCTTGCGTCAGCCCCGCGGACTGGCGTGCCAGCTTGAGGACGTAGCCGGTCACGATGCCCGTTGAACGGGAACCCTGACTGCCGGTCAGCGTTGTCGCGGTTCCGCTCACGCTCGCTCCAGGTCTGGACGATTCCGGCCGCACCGCACCCGTACTCGCGGTCCGTTCTACCTGCTCACTGGTGATCGTAGCGTCACTCCACGAGGTTACGGGATGGCTCTGAGCAGCCAGAACACGACGGGAGTGACCGGCTATGGCAGTGCGGATCACCGACAGACCAACGCCGGCACTGGCCCTCCGGCCGGCGGACTTCGCGTTGCGGGTGCACGCCGACCCGACCGACGCGAACCGGCGCACCTCGCACCTGTACGCGAAGCGCGAGCTCGCCGACGACACCGTGGACCTGCTGGTCCCGTGGTGCCAGTACGACCCGATCTACCCCGAGCGCCACGCGCGCATCGACATCGAACTGTCCGGCTACGCCGACGCCGACTGGTGCGTCGGCTGCTGGTACCGGGCGCGTCGCTGATGGGCTGGTGGATCAACGACGACGGCGACGAGGTCGACACCGACCCGGACACGGGTGCCGTGATCGACGACGACGAGTGACCGCCCAGCCGCCCATCTGAACCACCCGATCTCCGGCCGCCGCGCTGTGCCCCGACCCGGCGCGGTGGCCGGGTTCCACCTGCCCATTTGTCGACAACACCGAGAGAGGACAGCAGATGGCGAGGGAACGCAACACCGCCGGGATCGGACCGACCCGGCCGGTATCCGGCAAGGACAATCGGACGACCCGGCCGACGGAAGACAACCGCACCCCACAGCCCCGGCCGATCCAGCCGCCGCCGCCGGACGACAGGCCGAAGAAGTGACCGAGCCATCGAACCGGCCGCGCGACCCGCGCAGTTGCCTCACCGGAGGCAGGGAAGGCAACTGGGTGTTCGGCCCGTTGGACGGTGGGCCGCCTCGGCAGCCGACCGGGCCGACGCGCCCGGGCGGCGGCTACCGGTCGAGCCGGTTCCGGTGGCGTCCGGACCCGCCGGCGCCGGACGGCGAGGACTGACGGCGCGCGCACGCACCGGTTACCATCTGGTCATGCGGACAGCCCGGGAAATGGACAAGCTGGCGTCGGCATTCCTCAGCGGCGGCCACGACGCACGCTTCTCGGCCGCGGACCTGCGCGCCGCAGTCGGCGTGCACAACGCACGCCTGTACCCCCTGCTCGAGAAGATGCGGCAGCGCGGCTGGATCACCGACGAATGGCCCAAGACCGACCCGCTTCGTCCGCACTGCTACACGCTCACCGAACGTGGCCGGGAAGAACTCTCGGACGCGTAGCCAGCTGACGGCTGGCCTACGGTGGTTAGCGCGGGCCCGGCGCCCACCCTCCCCCTCGGGACGCCGGGCCCGCCCCGTTTCAATAGCCAGGGCCACAAGGGCGTAAACGCGAGATTCTCATGACCTTTTTTGCGGGTCATTGGGCTTCGCGCGGACGACGGCGGTCGTGCCGAGCAGCGTCGAGCCGATGCCGATGACGAGCACGGCGGTGTCGGCGTCGAGGTGCCAGCCCGCGAGGCTGGCGATCCAGACCACCGCAGGCACAGTGAGGTAACCCCACAGCCCTGCGATCGCCTTGCGGTAGCCGCGTGGGCGCCGTGCGCGCCCACGCGGCGAGCCGCGGCCAGATCTCAGCCACGGTTGTTCACCCAGCCCTTGACCGGACCGGCGCACTGGTAGCGGACGACCACGTGCGACTTGTTCGCGTAGTCGGCGCTCGCACCCGCGAGGTCCCACGGGCCGGGCCGGTCCGCGTCGACCTTCCCGCCGGCCTGCACGGTCGTCACGTCGCGACCGGCCTTGCCGGGGGTGTCGCCCACGAGCGAAATGCCGTCGATCGTGATGGGCTGGTCGTAGCTCGAGGCCAGCCGAAGGTACCGGCCGCCGTTCACTGGGATGTGGAGCTTGCCCCACTGTCCGGCGGCGGTCGCTTCTCCGCTGTCACTGCTCATGTCCTCGTCCTCCTCCGTTACGGGGGTCGTCGCGCGGGCGCCGAGGTGCGCCGCGGTGTAGCTCTCGTCCAGGTCGAGCCCGGCCGCGGTGATGCCGGGGATGGAGCCGGACGAGCTGTACTGGTGGATGTCGTATCGGCCGGCCGCCGCGTCCGGATTGGCGCCGTACCGGGCGATCCAGATCACGAGACCGGGCACTCCCCAGTTGTCCGGGCGCAGCAGCTTCGCGAGCGCGTTGTTCAGGTACACGCCCGGACGGAAACCCTGCGCGGCCACCCGGTTGCAGAACGCCTTGCCGAACGCGGCTTTCTGGCTGTCGGGGATGTTCGGCAGTCCCGACCCCGCGGGGTTGTCCTCGAGGTCGAGCATCGGCACACACCCGGTGGCGTCGAGCCGGCGCACCTCGCCCAGCAAGATGTCCGCCTGCGCGGCCGGCCCGGGATTGGCCTGCACGAAGTGGTAGCCGCCGACGGGAATGCCGACGGAGCGCGCGCCCGCCACTTCGGCGTCGCCGCGGCCGCCGCCGGGCGTGCTGCCGCCGTCGGACAGCTTCACGTACACGAACGTCACGCCGGCGCGCTTCACGGCGGGCCAGCTCGTGACGGTCTGGAACTTGCGGTAAATGTCGATGCCGAGCGCCACGTCACGCCACCCCCTTCAGTCGATCGATTTCGTTCTGCTTGGCGGCGACTTCCTTGGTCAGCAGCTCGACTTGCGTCCGCAGCTGCTGAACCTCGGCCTGCGCGGATTCCAGCGAGTCGCGCAGCGCAGTCACCTGCGAGTTCAGCGGCTCGACGAGCTTCAGCGCCACGCCAGTGAGCTTGTCTGCGGCGTTGGCGTCGGTCAGCTCGGTCTCGGCGGCGATCTTGCGGGCGTTCTTGCGGGCGCGGAACAGGTCCAGCAACGCGCCGACTCCGCCGGCGCCGAGGAACGCCACGATCAGCGGAATCCAGTCCTTCACTGCTCCCCCTCCTCCTCGGGTCTTTCGATGCCGGTCAGGTGCCGCACCGTCGCCAGCTCGCGCGCCTCCCGGCCGATCTGCCAGGCGCGCACGGCGGACATCAGCGCGAGCGCCAGGAAGTAGCCGCCGAGCTGCAGGCCGCGGGCTACGCCGAAGTTGACGAGCACGGCGGCGGCGTAGCCGGCGGTCCAGAACGCGAGCGACACCAGTCCGACGCGTTCGACCAGCAGCCCGACCACGCCGTCGAGCCACACGCCGGACAGTGCGACGCCGGCGCCGAGCGCGGTACCGGCGTACATGCTGCGGCCCAGCAGCGGGCCGAGCTCGTGGGCGGTGGTGGTGGCGACCTGGTCGAACAGCAGTGCCGACACGGCCGAGAGCAGGAACAGCGCGAGCAGCACGCCCACCTGGAATGGCGACCGGCTGCGGCGCAGGGTGATCGTCATGGGCTCACCTTTCGTGCACAGTGGACGGTCAGTTGCCGACGCGGTACGCGGTGATGCCGGTGACGAGGTCGCCCGCGGTCTCGTGGCGGATGGTTCGGTCGGCACCGGCGTAGGCGTAGACACGGAAGCTGCCACCCGCGGGCAGCCGCTTCACGCCGCTCACCCCGACGTTCAGCGAGGTGATCGTGCTGTTCTTGAACCACGTGACCGCGCCTGTCCCGTCGGTGATGTAGATGTAGAGGTCGGTCGACGAGCCGGTGAGGATGCGGAACCCGGCGCTGATTGCCCACGGGCCGCCCTTGGTGACGGTGAACACTCCGGCCGAGTGGGCGATCCCCTGCGGCGCCGATCCGGCGAACGGCGTCCAGTTGTTGATCAGCGTCGGCCGGCTGATGACCATGTCCGCGCCGATGGTCCACTCGCCACCGTCGACGGCCTGGTCCTCCAGCGCGAACTTCGTCTCCACGGCCTCGGCGAGGCTCTCGATGGCGAGCGGGCCGCTCGGCTGCTCGTTGCCGGTCGGGTACGGGAACCCGTAAATCGGTGTGGCGTTGGGCATTTCGGGTTCCTCCTCAGAACGGAATGACGGTGATGTTCCGGCTGCCGAACGTGCACGGATAGGTCGAGTTGTCGGCGCGGTATTTGCAGGTGAACGTGTTGACGCCAGCGTTGAGGCCATCGGCAGCGGTGAACAACATGGCGCGGCTCCCGAAGGTGCCGAGTCCGGCGGCGGCGATCTGGGCCTGAATGGTTCGGTTGACGCCGATCGAGCTCGCGCCCGTGACGGTGAAGCCCATCCATCCGCCCGCGTAGTTCACGTCATTGGAGACGAGTTGGAAGAAGGCCGACAGCAGGACCAGGGCTCGCCGCGATGACCCGATGGTGACGGTCACTTGTGGGCCGAAGGTGGCCAGGTCGGTGTAGGTCGTGGACGAGGTGCTCTGGTCGGCCGGCACGTCTCCAGAGGCAATCTGGTTTCCTGCTCCGGCGCCGGGCGCGCCGACCTTGCCGTTGATGAACCACTGCGTGCCGCGGGCGGTGATGTTCACAACGTCGCCGACCTCGTAGGCCAGCCCGATTCCGGACGCGACCACGCGCATGTTCGGGATGTCGCCGCCGTTGACGTGCACGACGTTGGTGCCGGAGATCTCGTCCCACGCCACGATCTGCCCGGTGTAGTTGGACAGGTCCCGGGCGCCGGACGGGCCCTGGCCGGCCTCGGCGATGAGCGCGGCGAGCAGCGCGCCATCCGTCCCGGCGATCATGCTGCCACCGCCAGGGTCTGCTTGCGGGTGTCCATGCCCATCGACGAGTCGGGGGTGAGGCCGTAGGTGATGCGGTCGAGCACGTGGGTTTCGGAGCGGTCGACGCCGTTGTACACGGTGACCACGTCCCAGCCCTCCAGCGCCGGGTTCGGGACCGAGCCGAGCGACACCGAGTAGGGCAGCCCGGTCGCCTTGGACAGCTGCGCCAGCGCGGCCGCCGTGCACTGCTCCACGGTGGTCATGAACGACGAGCTGTAGTAGGTCGGGATCGCGCCGAACGGGCCGAGCGCGTAGGTGGGTGAGCTCGGGTCGGCGTCGTAGGCGAGGCCCTGCACGGGCGGCAGCTCGCCGACGGGCTCGCCGCGCGCTACGACGACGTTGTAGACGGCGTCACGGGAGATGGTGCGCTGCATCTCGACGAGCACGCCGTTGCGGCCGGCGTCGATCGTCCACACCGGAGCCACCTTCGTGAGGTCCGGCACCGGGCGCACGGCGTACACGCCGCGGTAGTCGAAGAAGCCGTACTTGCCGTAGGCGGCGAGCAGGTCCTGCAGGAACGGCAGCCGGTCGTCACCCATCACGTGATCGGTCGCGAACAGCTCGCCGTAGGCGTCCCAGTCGCCGTAGTCGGTGACCGCGCCCGGCAGCGCCTGCTGCACCACGACATCGATGCACGCGCCGACAGAGCTGCCGGCGCCGAACACCTGCGGCGAGACGTTGCGGGCGTCGCGCACCTGCGCCATGCGGTCGGACGCGGCGATCTCGATCGTGCCCGACGGTGCGTTGGCCTGCTTCACCGAGTCGATGCGGAAGTACCCGAGGCCCACGTACTCGCGGGTGCCGAGCCCGTACTCGATGCCGCGCTCGACGTAGATTTCCTGCCCGTACGGGGTGCCCGCGGCGAAGGGATCGGCCGGCCACGGGTAGAGCGTGGTGAGCGCGAGCGTGGACTGCACATCGGCGGTCATGTCGGTGGTCACGTCGCCGCCGTTGATCGGCAGCAGACCCTCGTCGGACACACCGGGGATCGCGAGCCCGGTGGGTTCGGTGCCGGTCTGGCCGGGCGCGACGAGCCGGGCGCGGGCGATCATCCGGTGCGAGCCGCGCACCGACGCGAGGAACGTATCCGTAACGGGCCTCATGGCACGACCACCTCGTTATCGGACACTTGGTTGACCAGGTCGTCCCAGGTGGCGACGTTGGCCAGCACGTCGTTCCAGGTGGCGTAGTCGGCGAGCACGTCGTCCCACGTGTAGGTCCCGCCGTACACCGTGGATGCGGGCGGGGCGCACTCGGTGAGCGGCAGGTCGAAGAATCGGCGGGGCGCGCGCACGGACTGGCCGCGGCGCAGGGTGACCTCGCCGACGCTGGCGTACATGGTCGGCACGACGGCGTCGAGTTCGGGTGCCTGGAGGAACACCGGCAGCCCGGACGCGAACACCTGGTCGAGGTCCGCGGCCTCGGCCAGCGTCCGCGTCATCACGGTGAGGGTGAGCCGGCGGGAGCCCTGCACGTCGGAGATCACGACCGGCAGCGTCCGCCCGACCACCTCGACGACGCTCGAGCGCGTCGGCCGGGTGATGTCGGAGATACCGGCCACGGTGACCTTGCGGTTGAGCGACGGGCGTTGCGGGTTCTTGATCCACGCCGAGTCCAGCACCGGTGTGATCGTGTCCGACTCGGTGAACAGCGTCGCGCCGGTCGGCGCGTACACCCGCACCCGGTAGTGGTTGACCACACCGGCGGCGAACTCGTAGTCGTCGACGTTCACCGGCAGCCCCGCGTTGCCCGGCAGCGCGAGCCCGCCCCGCACGGTGGTCCAGGTGATCGCGTCGGTGGAGCGCTCCACGGTCGCCGCACCCACCGAGGTCAGCGCCGCATACGACGCAGTCGGGCTGGTGTTGGTGTTCGCGCTCGACAGCAGCGACCGAACCCCGATCTGCCCGGCCGCGGTCACCGAGTTGTCGGTGAGCGTGATCGTCCACGCGTCCGGCTCGGCGGTGGTCCAGAGCTTCACTGCCAGCGTGGAGCCGGTGACCTGGAAGCGGACGGTGTAGGTCGCGCCCGCGGTGTGGGTGAGGCCAGTGTTGACCGTCGAGGAGAGCAGCGTCTCGACGCCCGCGACGCGCTTGCGCAGCGTCAGCAGCACCGCGTTGCTGGTGTTGAGCTCGACCCGCGCGAGGTAGCAATTGCTGGTGTCCGCGGCGCGGGCGGCCACGTGCAGGAACTGCGAACCGCCCGTGCTCAGCTGGTTCGAGCTGAGGCTGATCACAAAATCGGTGTCGGTGCACGGCGGGCCGATCAGCGACCAGCGCGACACGTTGGCCGAGGGCTGCGCGTGCCGGCCGAAGCCGCCCGACACCGTGAAGTCGGCCGTGCTGCCGCCGCTGGTGGTCCAGGTGTGCCCCGAAGTCGACTCACCCCACCCACCGGTCACGGTCCGGGCGAACACGTCTTTGACGCCGGGCACGGTGCCGGCCAGCCGCACCCGGGAGATGGTGTCGTCGTAGGTCAGCGCCTCGATGACCGCGGCCTGCACGGCGGCGGCGTAGGCGTAGAACGTGGCGGTGCGCTCGCCGGTGGCGCGGTTGGCGGCCGAGAGGTCCCCGCCCGGGAAGAACGACGCCCGCAGGGTGTTGGACATCTCCAGCTGCACGCCCGCCTTGCGGCTGTTCTTGTTGCAGATGTTCGTCGGGTCGGATCCGGCGAGCTCGGTGGAGGCGACCGTGACGGTGAATCCGGCCGCGGTGAGCTTGGCCAGGATCAGGTCACGCAGCTGCCCGTCCAGGCCGCCGATGTAGGTCTCGGCGACGCCGTCGGTGCCGGCCATGCCGTGGCAGGAGACGGTGCGGCTGGACGCGCCGACCAGCGCGAGCGCCTGCGGCTCGTCGAACAGTGAGCTCGTGATGTGCAGGTCGTTGTTGCCGGTGGGCTTGATCCCCGCGAACTCGTAGAACGCCATGCGGGTGCCCGCGATCTCCCGGGCCAGCTCTCCCGTGCCGGCCTCGATGCCGCCGCCGTGGATGGCGATCGCCGCCCACGACACACCGGTCGGGGTGATCGCGGTGCGGGTGTAGTCGACGCCTTCGGTCTGCTCGGCCGCCAGCGCGGCGTACGAACTGTAGGGCGGGCTCATTTCATGCTCCCTGTCCCGGCGCCGGCGAGGCGCCGCACCTGCCCGGTGTTGCGGTCGATCTCGAACCGCACGACCCGCGTGACCTCGTCCCCGATCTGGATGGGCACCACGATCTGCTGCGGGCCGCCGAAGCTCTGCTGGTGCGAGACGACGCGCCCCGTCTGGCCGGGCACGAACAGCTCGGGGCCGCGCTCGCCGACGATGTACGGGCGGCCGCCGCGCGCCGTGCCGCCCCTCGCCAGGTATGGGATGTCCGGGATGCCGGGGATGCCGACCACGCCGGTGATCTTGTTAATGCCGTGAATCGCGCCGTTCAGCAGACGAATCGCGCCGTTCAGCGCAGACTTCAGCCCGTCGCCGATGCCCGACCAGATGCCGGAGAAGAACGAACTAACCTTCCCCCAGACGCTCTTGATGAAGTTCCAGGCGTCGGAGAAGCGGTCGCGCACGAACTGCACGGCGAGGCCCACGCCGGCCTTGATGCCGGTCCAGATGGCTTGGAACCACGCTATGACGCCGTTCCAGACGCCCACGATGAAGTTCCAGGCGTCGCTGAAACGATCACCGATCCACTTCGCGGCAGCAACGACAGCATCCTTGATGGCGTTGAAGATGCCGAGGAAGAAGTCCTTGATCGGCGTCCAATACGTGATGATCGTGGCCACGATCGCGATCAGCGCACCGATCGCCAGGATGATCAACCCGATGGGGTTGGCGTCCATCGCGATGTTCAGCGCCCACTGCGCCGCGGCCCACAGCCCGAGCGCGATCACCAGCGGCGTGATCCACGACGTGTTCTGCTGGATGAAGTTGGCGATGTTCTGCAGCACCGGCGCGAGGAACTGGATGACCGGCACGAGGATGCCCGAGATCGTGTTCGCCAGGCTGGCGATCGACGCCGCCAGCGGCGGGATCGCCGGGCCGATCGCGGCGAGCAGCGCACCGACCACCTGCGAGACCGAGCCGGCCACGCTATTGAGCGACTGGAAGAACCCGACGAGGGTGTCGTGGCCCTGCGCGGAGTCGAGGAACTGCTGCACGGTCGAGATCAGCGGGCCGATGAACCCGAACGAGCTGCCGCCGGCGTCCTGGATCGCGCCGAACACGCTCGACACGATCGACCCGAGGTCGGTGAGCACGCCGAAGATCTGCTGGAACGCGGCGAGCGCGCCCTGGATCCACTGCTGCAGGCTGCCGTTGTTCGCCGCGGTCTGCACGAACGCGTTGAATTTCTCACCGACGGTGCCGATACCGCTGGTCAGCTGCACCAGGATCGGCATAGCCACGGCGCCGATGCGCAGGAACGCGGCGATCACCGGGGCGAGGAACGCGCCGATGTTCTGCACCACCCGCGACGTGCCGCCGAGGATGGTGTTGATCTGGCTCGTGGCCTTGGCAGTGGCGAGGTAGGCAGTCACCTTCGTGGCCACGCCACCGATCGCGGTCGCGATCGACTGGAACCCCGTCGTCGTCCTCGGCAGCAGCGTCTGGAGGTTGCGCACCGCCGGGTTCAGCGCCTTCTCGAAGCTTGAGGAGACGTTCGCCTTCAGCGTGTTCAGCGTCGGCGTGAGCTTGTCGAACGCGCGTTTCGCGCCGTCCGCGCCGAGCTTCATCGTCGCCATGACGCCGGCGAGCGCGAACCCACCGGCCACCGCCAGCGGCAGCGCACCGGCCAGCGTGAACACCCCGGCGACCAACACGGGCAGCACGTTCGCCGCGGTCGCCACGGTCGACAGATTCTGCGCCAGGCTGAGGACCCCGCGAGCCATGCCGCCGATGCGTGCGCCCACGTCGCTCAGCGCCTTGCTGCGCTTCTTCGCGTCGTCTGAGAGCGCCTTCATTTCGGCGCGCGCCGCGGCGGCCGCGGCGACCAGGCCTTCGCTGGAGCCGTCGAACTTGATCCGGATGGTGCGCTCGGCGGCCATCACGCGCCCCCGAACTTGCGGACCACGTCATCGACCGCGGCGTGCCACTCGCGCGAGATCGTCTCGGCGCTGCCCTCGATGATCGGGAAGAACGCGTACGCGTCGCGCCCCTGGTGCGGCCGGTACTGGCGTCCGGCCGAGCCGGCGTAGCGGCTCGCCGAGTACCAGCCGGAGCGGCCGTTCATGCCGAAGATGGAGCCGAACAGCATCCCGTATGCCGGCGCCGCGTGGCGGCCGAGGCGGCGCGTGCCGCCTGCCTGGACCACCGGCACCCGGTCGCGCACCGCCTTCACCGTGGTGGCCAGCAGCGGCCCCTGCGGGCCGCCGTTGAGCGACAGGTCCACCGCGCCCTTCAGCGCCAGCTTCCGCGCCAGCGCCAACGAGTGGTCCCGCAGCGCGTTCTGCGCGTCCTTCGGCAGCACCGACAGCGCGCGCAGCACCTCGCGCACACCGTCGATGTGCACCTTCACGGTGAGGCTCTTCTTTTTCTCCACCGGGGTGCACCTCCCTCGCGCTCATCCGGATAGCTGGGCGGAGCCGTAGCGGCTCGGGACTTCCCCTGTCCCCGAGGGTTTGCCGTTCTTCATGGCCTTGTTGTGCTGGTCGATCAGGTAGGCCATCGTGTCGATCGACCGTAGGTCAAGCTCTGCGATGTGGCGGGGCGCGATACCGGTGGCGAGCGACAGCTCGATCACCATCCGGTTCAGGCTCCCGCGGGGGTAGGGCCCGCCGGCTCCTCGTCAGCGATCGGGAGCACGTCGAACGTCGTCTCGAACTCGGCCATCTTCTTCGGCGTCTGGTCCGGGTGCTGCAGCTTCATCATGAAGTGCCCGAGCTTGTAGATCAGCTCCATCGAGGCGCCGTCCTCCTCCAGCTCGGCGAACTTCGTGCCGGTGGCGCGCTCGAACAGCAGGAAGTGGCGGGGTTTCACCTCCACGTCACCGCTGAATCCATTGTCGCCGCTGATGTGCAGGCTGATCATGTGGGGCTACTCCTAGGTCAGGGACAGCACGGACCGCTTGAGGTCCGCGACGGTGCCGGTGTAGTCGACGAACGCGCGTTTGTAGTTGGCGTCGCTGGCCGGGAAGCCGAACGGTTCGGTGATCAGCGGGCCGATCGCCCTGGTGGCGCCGGCCGGGACCGAGACGGCGAGGTCTTCCACGTCGAGGCCGTAGTACGTGGCTTGCGACTGCACCGTGACGGTCGCCGGGGAGGCGCCGGTGTTGGACACGAGCAGGAACACCGTGCCGCCGGTGTCGACGATGTCGCCCTCGGCGGTCGGCGAGGTGCCGCCCGCGTCGGTGCCGGTGAGCGTGACCTGCTGCGTATCGACGGACTGACGTGCCATGTCTGCGTGTCTCCCTTACGGCCGCGAGTAGACGGGGTCGCCGATGACCTGGAACGTGATCTCCGTGGTCTCGTTGTCGCCGCGGTCGCCGCCGACCGGCGCGGGCTGCGCCATGAGCTGCCCGGTCCAGCGCACGTGCTCGCCGGTGATGTCGGGGTGGTGGTTGAGCTCGAACTCGACGACGGTGCCGCGGTTGGTCCAGAGGAAGTCCTCGAACCCGCCGGCGGACCAGTCGCTGAATGCGGTGACCGCGAGAGTCGGTTCGGCGTCGGTCTCGCCGATGGCCGTGCCGTCCGGGCAGTAGGTGTAGAGCCGGTCCCCGTCCTGCACACCGGGATCGAGGGTCCAGCTCGACAGCTGGCACTCGACGGAGACGCCGCCGATGGTCAGCGTGATGACCTTGAGGCGCCGCACTTTCAGAGACATGATCTTCTCCTCACAGACCCACGTCGACGGTGATCGCGTAGGTCGGAAGCTGGGTATTGCCGCCGGTCTGCAAAAGGCCCGGCGAGGCGGACGACACCGTGAACAGCGAGTTGCCTTCGATGGCGGCAACCATCGGCTCGACGAGGTCGTACAGCCGGCCGGTGGCGTACTCGTCGAACGGGACGACCAGGTGCACGATGACCGACGCTTCGGTCGGCTCAGAGCCGCCGAACGACCCCCACGTCACCGAAGGCGGCGCGATCATTGCCGTGGCGGTGCCCCAGACCACGGAGCCGGGGTCTTCGGTAACGCCCCCGTCCAAGGCCTCCACGGTGGCCAATGCGGCGTGCAGCACAGCAATGGCGTCCCTGATGCTCGTCATGCGAACACCGGCCCTCGGAAACGGCCGATGCCGAGCAGCCGTTCGATGTCCGGATCGAACGACGGGATCCGCGCGGACCCCATATCGCCCATGTTCACCAGCGCGTCCGGCGACCGGCGGCGGATGAACCACCGGCCGGCTAACCGGATGGTGCCGAGCAGCAGGTCCGCATCCGGGACCTTGGCCCCGGGCATCGGGTACGGGCCATAGTCCACATCGGACCGGACCTCGCAGACCTTGGCCACCGCAGCGTCAAGGCAGGACTGCAAGACGGCGTCATCTCCCTGAGTGCCATCGGGCACCTTCAGGTCCGCCTTGAGGTCCGCCAGCTGCGGTGGCCAGGTCGCCATGGGTCAGCTCGCGGCGGTGACGGTCTGGATGGAGATGCCGCCCGGGTTGCGGACGAGCGTGCCGACGTAGCCCCACAGGCCCATCCGCACGAACGCCGGGCCGCCGGCCTGCTCGTAGGTGAAGTCCTGCACGCCCGACTCGGCGAGCAGCACCGCGTTGCGGCGCAGCACGGCGTACGTCTCGGCGTAGGCGGTGGGCACGCCGGAGCTCGCGACCGCGTCCACGCCCTCGATGTCGCCGACGAGGCGGTTGTCGAGGGCACCGGTGGCGTTCTGCGGGCTGTAGCGCGACACCGGCATGAGCGGCCGGTTGGTCGAGTCCTTGAGCTTGCGGAACGCGCCGAAGCGGCGGAAGTTCATCACCGCGAGGTCGGCCGGGCCGCGCTGGTCGCCGGCGACGGCGGTCTGCGCGTCGATGACGGCATCGATGGCCGCGGCGTTGGTGGCGAACGCGGCCTCGGTCGCGAACGTGGTGCCGGCCGCGGTGCCCGTGGCGCCGAGGATCGCGGCGCAGGTGAGGGCCTCGACGACGGTGTCCCACGCGGCGCGCAGGTCGCCGAAGATCAGCGAGTCGACCGCGGGGGTCGAGGCGTCGAGCAGCTGGCGCGACACGTCCTGCCACGCGGCCTTGAACACCGGCGTGAGGGTGTCGACATCGCTGGTGTAGCGGTCGGTACCCCACCCGGCGTTGTTCGCGCCCTCGGTGGTCTGCGTGGTGATGTTGGCGTCCGTGCCGCCGGTCTGCTTCGGCAGCACCAGCGGGCGCGGGTCCTGGCCGAGGTCGATGTGGCGGACCAGGTCGGCCACGACGCGGTTCTGCCGCGCGAGGCCCTGGTACTCGTCGGTCAGCCACTTCGGCGGGATGATGCCGGCGCCGCCCGAGGACTGCGTGACAGCACGCATGTGCTCGTCCAGGCGCTTCTTCGCCTCGCCGTCGCCGTGCTTGACGGCGCGGTAGTGGTCGCCGAAGAAGCTGTGCTGCCCGCCGTCGGTGACCGAGCGGTAGTGCCCGGGGTCGCGGTCGCGGGTGGTGACGCGCGAGCGGGACTGCTCGCCGCCGCCGAGGTTCTGCTCCTGGCCCTGCTCGGCGCCCTTGTCCAGGTCCGCGGCCAGCTCGCCGACCTTGGCGCGGCTCTGCTCGACGCCGGCCAGGTCCTCGATCTGCGCCGTCAGCTTCTTCAGCTGCGCCGCCTGGTCCGTAACCGAACGAAACTCGTCGTCGGACAGGTCGCGGTTGGCCTCGGCCGCGCGGGTCTGGAGGCCCTCGATCGAAGCGTGCAGCGCGTCGTGCTGCTCGCGCAGACGCGTCAGGTACGGGTTCGGCATGACGCCGTCCTCCGGTCTCAAGTGGAGTGAGTGGTCTCATCCGCCCGAGTGGCCGGGGTGTCAGCTTCCGTGAGTGGCTGAGGTGTCGGCGTCCGCGTCGTTGCAGCGAGTGTAACCGATGATCAGCGAATGGTGGTTACCGCGCCTTCTTGCCGTGGTGCGCGGCGAACAGCGCCCGTCCGGCCGGGGTCGCCTGCATGATGTTGGTGGTCAGCCCGTCGACCATCGAGACCGGCACGCCTTCCTTGAGCAGCGCAGCGCGCAGCGTCGTCCACGGGTCCGGGGCGCCGGCGTAGCGGGCGAACCCTTCCGGCCCGGTCCAGTACTTCCACAGCGGCGAGCCGGGGCCGTACTTCAGGTTCGAGCCGCCGTGCGCCGAGCGGGTCAGCAGCTCGGCCTCGAGCGACAACGCCGGGATGCCGGCCACGATCCGGTCCAGCTCCGCGCGGGCGTCGAACGTCGCCGCACTGCGCACGTCGGCGATCGCGGCGTACTCACCGTATGCGCCTTCCGGCACCACCGCGACCTCGGTCAGGCGCGCGGTGGCGCGCTCAGTGATGTCCCCCGGCAGGCGCCGATTCTGACCTTCGAAGAAGCCGACGGAGAAGTGCGGAAGCACGTCGTCCTTGGCCAGCTCCAGCGTCTCGTCACCCTTCGGAGTGTTCGACACACGGAACTCTCCGTACAGACCGGCCGCGTCATCGCGCAGGGTCGTCGCCTTGCCGATCAGCGTCCCGCCGTGCGGCTTGTGGTCGCGGTAGAGCGGCACGCGCGGCGCCGCGCGCAGCTGCGCGTTGAACGCACCCCGCGCGAATTGCTCGGTCAGCCGCGAGTCGATGCGTACCGGTGTGGCGTACGGGACGACGATCCCGACGAGGGTGCGACCGTCGCCGCCCTTGGCGCGCGACAAGACCTCCATCTCAGCGGCGAACGTGCGGGTCATCACCTCAGCCGTCATGACGGGCCGCCTCCCGAAGGTCCAGTCGGGTCACGAAGTGCAGGTTGCACAGGCCGAGCCCGGGGTCGAGCTCGTGGCGCGGGCACTCGGGCGCGCCCTCGTCGAGGTCACGGCCGACGCGGCACCAGTCCCGCTCCGGCTCCGGCGCATCGGCCTCGGCGGCGGGCTGCTCGTCGGCGGCCGGAGCCGCGTCGGCGGCCACCTCGGGTGCGCTCGGCGCGGGTTCCACGGCCGGCTCGTCGGCCGCCGGGGCCGCGGCGGCGGTCTTGCTGGTGGTGGTCTTGCGTGCGGCCATCAGGCACTCTCCTTGGCGGTCGGGTCGGGCTGGGCGTTCTGGTCGGACTGGGCGTCCTGCGGCGCGGCGTGGGCGTCCGGCGGCGCGGGCGGCTGCACCGGCTTCGGCGGGTCGTCGATTCCGGGCACTGGCGGAAGGTCGGTTTCCTTCGCGCGGGCCTCGGACTTGCGCAGGAACCCGGCACGGATGCCGGTCTCGTACGCGCTGTAGCGCGCGGCGGTGTCCGCGCGCAGCACCTCGTCCAGGTCGGCGCGCACCTGCGTCCCGCGCGGGAACAGCAGCGACAGCGTCTGCTCGAACCGGCGCAGGTGCCCACCGATCGTGTATTTCAGCAGGTCGATCGACTCGGTTTCGCTGTTCGCGTAGGTCATCGAGTCGCCCGACGGCGCGCCGAGGAACCGCGGCGGCAGGCCGAAGACGTTCGCGACCTCCAGCAGCGACAGCTTCCGTGCTTCGACGAGCTGCATCTTCTCCGGGTCCCACGACAGCGGCTCGAAGTCGGTGCTGGGCGCGAGCGCGGCCACCGTCCGGTCCCGCTGCGTCTCCAACCACAGCTGCTTGGCCTCGCGCAGTTGGTCCGGGGTCACGTCCGGGCTGGTCGCCTTCAGCACGCCGGTGGGGATGCCGGTGGCGTCGATGTTGCGGGCTTGCCGCGCAAGCTCGGCGGCGAGGTCGAGCGAGCCGTTGCCGTTCAGGTGCGCCTCGAGCACGCCGACGCCGCGCAGCCTGCCCGGCTCGCACAGGCCCTTCACGTGGAGAATGTCGTACGCGCTGAACGACTTCCCGGCGATGCTGTACTCGATCGCACCTTTCGGCAACACGGAGTTGGTCCACCCGTCGACGCGGCGCACACCGACCGCCCACGTCGGCACCGGCAGCGCAGCGGTGGGAACGCCGAGCGCGTTCCGCTCGACGATGATGCCGACTGCGTTGCCGTGCAGCAGGTAGTCAGCCACCCACGCAGAGAACGTGTTGATCCCGGCCTCTTCCGGGTTCGGCTGCTCGAGCAGCGCCGGCCGCGGGGTGATCTTCTCGGCGAAATCGCGGCCGTGGCTGGTGTAGGCGTCCCACGGCAGCCCGCCGATCAGGTCGGAGATCAGCGCGACCGCCCGGCCCACGCCCGGAATGCCGAGCGCGCGGACGAACCCCGCCCATCCGTACACCTCGTCACCGGCGATCGCGGCACTCGGCCCGATCTGCCAGCCGTTCGAGACGATCATCCGTAGCTGCTGCTCGGCCACGGCCGAGCGCATGAACGTCTTCCCCAGCCCCATCACAGCCTCCCGGCTTCACGCAGCACGCCGAGCGCGGCGAGGGCCAGGCCACCGAGCACCAGCGCGGCGACCACGCCGAACACCGGCCCGGCGAGCACGGTCACCAGCAGCACCAGCCCGGCCAGCACGGCGAGCACGCCGAGCACCTGCGCCGCCGGCGGCCACAGCGCGCGGAACTTCTTCAGCACTTCATCCACGTCGGTTCTCCTCCGCGTGCGTGCGGGCGTAGCGGTGGCACCGCTCGCAGCACGTCAGCGCGTGTACCAGGTCGGTACCGCTGTACTCGAATCCCGGGCACGGCGCGCCCTGCGCTGGCCCCGCAGGCATTTCCGCCAGCTCGTACGGCAGATCTGGCGCGCGGTAACCACCGCCACATTGCAGGTTGTCGGTGCCGTCCACAGTGGTCTCCTCACACCACGCCGAACCAGCCGGCGGGCTTCTCATCGGGCAGGGTCCGCGCTAGGTGCACGGCACCGGCGGTGGCGTAGGTGGCGTCGCAGTGGCCGGCGCCGCGGCGGGTGAAGCGCCAGCCGTCGCCTTGGCGCAGCTTCTCGGTGCTCGCGATCTGCGCGTTCAGCAGCGGGTCATCGGAGTGGGCGATCTCCCCGGCCTGCACGAGGTCGGCGAAGCCCATGCACACCGCGGTCACGTCCGAGCGAATCGCCTCGACGGTGACACCCGCGGGCGGCCAGTCGGCCTGCTCGGTGTCGGCGAGCTCGGCGGCGTAGGCGGCGGCCGGGCCCGACGGGAACCAGCCGATCACGCCGGGGCCGACGCGACGGATCCAATCGCGCATTTCCCGGCGCATCTTCTTCGCGTCGTCCCACGCCGAAACCACCTCGACCCGCACCCGGCCGTCGCCGAGCACACCGGCCGCAACGAGCGTCCCGTGCCGGCCGTCGGGCGCGGCGTCGAAGCACAGCGCGATCCGGCCGCGCGCGATCGCGGACAGGTCGCCCGGGTCCAGACACCCGCCCGGGGCGTCGGCGCCCCACTGCGCGGCGTCGATCGCCGGGTCGAGCATCGGGACCTTCATGCACAGGATCTCGGTCAGGAACCCGGTCAGCTCCTCACCGCCCGCGGCCTCGGCGCGGCGGGCGTCGCCGAGCAGCCCGGCGAGGTCGATCCGGCGGCCGAGGTTCGGGTTGGCCTGCGCCAGCGCGGTCACGTCGGTGGCGCGGGAGCCGTCCGGCGCCGACCACTCGAACAGCCCGAGCCGCTCCTCTGAGTTCGGGTCACCGGCGGTGCCGTCCTCGACGGCGGCCAGCGCGGCCTTGCGCAGCGAATCCAGCACCACGGCGCGATGGTCGCCCTGATTGGAGATCAGCCACGCCTGCGCGTCCGGCACGGCGTTCATCGCGGGCATGGCGGCGTTGTAGGCGGACCAGTCGTGATGCTCGCGCAGCTCGTCGGCGATCAGCCGGTTGATCGTGAGCGACCGGCCGCCCTTGCGGTTCGACGCGGCGATCTTGTAGCGGGTGCGGTAGATCGTGCGCATGAACTGCTCGCCGTTGGCCTTGCGAACCTGCGCGATCTCCTCGGCCAGCTCCGGGCACGCCTCGGCGATGTCGACCGCCTTCTCCCACGACTCGCGCGCATAGTCGAGGTTCGTGGAGGTGCCGAGCACAAGCCGCAGCTGCTCGATGAACAGCCAGAACAGCGACAGCACGACCAGCAGGTGCGTCTTGCCGTTCTGGCGCGCCACCAGCACCAGCACCGTCCGGAAACGGGGCCGGCCGTCCGGCAGCAGCTCGCCGGCGTGGACCACCAGCCACTCCTGCCACGGGTCCAGCGGCATCGAGATCACATCGCGCGCGAAGTCGATCACGTCGAAGCCGTACGAGGTATCCGGCGTCAGCTCACGAAGAGGCGGCGTCCAGATCCGCGGCTCCGTACGACCGAGCGGCGCGGCGCTCGCGGAGCTCGTCGCGGGCGGTTCGAGCAGGGCTGTCAACCTGGGGACCTCCCTTCGGCAGGATCGCCTTCCGGGCGGCCGGGGTCGCACCGAGCTCGGCCAGCACGTTCAGCAGCTTTCCGGCGAGTTCCGCCAGGGTTCGGCCGGATTCCTCCTGATCAATCGCGGAAGCGAGCCGAACGGCCAGCGCGACCGCGGCACGGTCCTCGTCGTCCGTCTCCAGCTCGCGCAGCGCCGCGCGGGTCGCGCCGAGCACGTCAGTGGATGTCGGCAGTCGCTTCGCGGGGCTCATCGCGGGTCCCGAGACAGCGGGGAGAGAGAGAACATAGGGACGTGGATGTCCGGGGTGATCGGGGCTCCCAAAAAACCGCAGGTCAGAGCGTTGTCCACTGTGGTCACTCGTTTTCGCAGGTCAGAGGCTTGTGTGCGCACGTGTCACCACCTGGTCATGGGTCGGGGTGCGGGGTCGGCCGCTGCAGTGGGGTCGCCGGCGTCGAGGTTGCACTGTCGGTGTGATGCGACGCAGCGGTCGGGGTCGTCGCCGTATGCCTTGCCGTCGAGGTGGTGCACGTGCGCGCTCATCGGGTGCGGGTGGCGTATGGCGGGGTCGATGGGTTTGTGGCAGAGCTGGCATGTCCAGTGGTCACGGGTGAGCACCGCGAGGCGCAGCTTGCGCCAGCGGCGGGTGCTTCCCCGTGCCCAGCTGTGTGACATGCCCGTATCCTAACCGCCTCACCCGGTTAGGTGGTTACACGTGGCCCGTGTAGCGCGGCGGGCCGTCGCGTCGGATGAGGTCTTCGAGGATTTCCTCGTCGGTTCGGGTGTCTGGGTCGCTCATCGGGTCTCTCCTTCGACGACGGCGCGGATGCGCTGCACGGCAAGCGCGATACCGCGGCCGAACGCGCGGTGCAGCGGGGCATCGCGGTTTTGCGCCTGAAAGGTCTGCTGCTCGCGGCCGCCGTAGGCCGACAGCTCTTGGAGCACCGCGAGAACGGCGGTGCGCAGCTCGCCGAGCTTCGCCTCCGCGGCAGCAGTGGGGTTCTGGATCGGCTCCAGCAGCGACGCGATGTGCTGCATCCACGCCCGCTCGGTGGCGCAGTCTTCGCCGCAGCCGCAGCGGCCCATGCCGTTCACGCGGCTTGGCTCGTAGTTGTGGTTCGCGCGGCTGGCCGTGATCGGTGCCGGGCCCGCTGGCTGTACGCGGTCGCAGGGCTGCTCGGGGACATGAGTGAACGTCTCGTGCTCGCAGAGCTCGCCGACGGGCGGGTTCGGGTTGACGTAGGTGCGCATGGTGTGTGACTCCGTTCTGTGTGGGGTTGATGTGGGCGGTCGGTGAGTGCTGATCAGGCGGCCTTGTCCATGAGCCGGACGACCGCGCGGTAGACGGCGATGGCGTGTTCGGGGCAGATGCCGGCGGGCAGGCCGAGCTGTCCGGGTTTGCCGCAGGGCTGTCCGTCGCGGTCGAGCGAGGTGCACGGGACGGTCGCGGCTTCGACCTGGTTGCGGGTGGGTGTGGGCATGCTCGTCTCCGATCAGAACTCGTTGATCACTTCGGCGTCGTCGTAGTAGGTCGGGTCGAACGGCTCCCACGGCAAGGTGGTGCCGTAGCGGAGCCGGTCGGGCCACGCGCGTTCTTCGCGGGAGCCGCGCCAGGGCACCACGTCGACGACGACGGGGCGTTGGCTGTTCACGCGGCTGAGCCGCTGGCCGAGGGTGTTGAGGTAGGCGGCGACCTCGCCCTCGGCCTTGGCGCGGCGCATGCCGTAGCCGAACTCGGGCCAGCGCAGCCACAGGCTGGAGCCCGCGGGGCGGACTTTGCGTTCGCCGTTGGTGTCGGTGGCGTGCCCGGAGTGGGCTTCGGTGATGAACGCGCAGTTGTGCCGGACGCGCAGCGAGTCGATGACGTGCTGCATCTCGCGGACCGCCCCGGGGTCGGACTCGTCGCGTGTGGACAGCCGGTAGATGGGGCCCATGACGAGCACGTCGGGGGCGGCGGCGGTGACGAACCGTTCGAGCCATTGGCGGTCGGTGGCGCCGGTGATGTCGAGCCCTTCGGGCCGGAATTCGATCAGGAGGTTGTTCTTCCAGTCGGCGGGGCCGAGGCCGTTCGCGGCGCGCGCGTCGTCGACGTTGCGGACCAGGCGCCGGTACCGGCCGCGGGCCTGGCGGGGCGTGAGCTCGCAGTCGACGACCGCGACCCGTAGGCCTTGGTCGCCGTCGCCGAGGACGGCCGCGGTGAACGGGTGCAGCCCGCCGACCATGGTCGTGACCATCTGCGTGAGCAGCACCGACTTGCCGCCGCCCTCGGCGCCGGTGAGCACGACGCGGTCCATGCGTTCCATCAGCCCGGGCGTGAGCCAGTCGAACGTGTCCTGCCCCTCGAGGAGGTCCACGACCGAGCTGAGCTGGAAGTGCGCGGGGCGGGCGGACTTCTCGGCGTCGTCGCACGCGTGGCGCAGCTCGCGGGCGAGGCCGGCCACGTCGAGCCCGTACCCGCCTTCCCAGTTCTCGCGGCACCGGTCGAGGGTCTCCTGCAGCGAGGCGACGAACCCGTTCTGCGAGTGCACGTCGAGGATGCGGGCGGCGTAGGCGGGCGCGTTGTCGCTGGTGTGGAACCCGAGGAACAGGCTTTCGAGGAAGTCGTCGGTGAGGACACCGGACGCTCCTCGAGCTGCGATCACGGACTTCACCGTGGTGAGGTCGATCGGTTCGCCACGCGAGTCCATCTCCCGCAGGACGATGGCCAGGCGACGGTGCAGCGGGTTGTGCCAGGCCTCGTGCGGCACGGTGTGCAGGTGCTCGACGACGGTGTCGGGGTGCGCGAGCGCGGACCCCAGCAAGGACTGCTCGGCCGCGATGTCGTAGATGCTGATCATTCCTCGGCCCACACCTTGATCGGGGGTGCCGACGCGGCAGCGGACTCCCAGAGGTCGCCGGCGAGGTAGCGCTCGAAGTCCTTGCGATACCTGGGCTGGCTCACCGACGCGAAGTAGCGCGGGATGGCGTCGACGATCACCGTGGGGTCGGCGCGCTTGATCGCGCGCCGCCACTCGGCGAACGACTTGCGCTTGGAGCCCTTGCGCTCGTAGGCCAGCCACGCGGCTTCGAAGTCGTCGGGGTAGCTCTCCGGCGCGGCAGCGCCAGCCCCGTCAGGGGCGGCGTTTTCGCGCGGAGTGAGGTGCTGGAGTAAGGAGCTGGAGTTAGGAGCAGGAGTAGGGGACCCCTTACCCGAACCCTTCGGTTTAGGGTTTCCCAACCCCTCACCCGACCCCTTTCCAGACCGGTTAGACGGCCCCTTGCCCAACGGGTAAACCGATGGGTCAACGGAGGCTTTCCGGAGGAGATCGGATGCCTTCTCCGACCCCCAACCCTTGAGGTCGGGGAAGTCCTCCTGGAGGCGGCGAAGCTCGTGGACGACCACGCCGCGCAGCACCGACGACGCGACCGCCCCATGCGCGGCCGCCATCGCCGTGGCCATCTTCGGCTGCTTCATCAGCCCGTCGTGCCTGACGAACGAGCGCACCAGGATCTCCTCGGTGCTTTCGTCGATCACGACGAACAACCGCTCTACCAGCTCGGTCGCGGCGTCTTCGACGCGTTCGACCGTCCAGCCCTGCGCCAGGGCCGCGATGCGGCGTGGGCGCCAGTCCCCCACGCCGCAGTAGTTCAGCGAGCGCGAGGTCAGCAGCACGAAGTAGAGGTGCTGCGCTTCCGGGCTGAGCAGACGGACATCGTCGTCTTCCCACAGGGCCAGCTTGATCTGGGCAAACTCGCGCGCCATCAGGCCGCCCTCCTCTTCGTGATCCACTCTTCGACACGCGCCCACGACTCATCTGTCTGGGCGCGGATTTCCTCCGGGGTCAGCGCCGGCCGGGTCGACACCGCCCGGCGGCGCGCCAGCTCGGTGTAGGACACGCCGTAGCCCGATCCGCGGAACAGCTCGGCGATGGCGTTCGAGGACTCGCGCACGTCGGCGCGGTAGGCCCACTCGACCCACTCGGCCAGCAGCTCCGCCACGTGCGGGCTCTCGTTGAGCAGCCGCCACGCCCCCGCGTCGAGCACGAGCAGGTCGTACTCGACGCGGGGAATGGTGACCTCGTTGGACGGGTCAGGCACCGACACCGCCGGCGTGCTGTGCCTCGGCCGCGCGCTGCTCCGACAGGTACTGGTTGGTGTTCTTCACGATGCAGGCCACGGCGTGCGGGTCGGCGCCGACGAGCACGACCCGGTCGGCCCAGTACGCGACGCGCCGGACCCGCAGTTCCGCGTCCAGGTCAGGCCAGCCGTCACCGAGGTCGATCTCCACCGTGAGCCCGTTGCGGGGCTGGAACGCGCCGAGGTCGGCGAGCTGGATCCGGACGTAGCCGGTGATCTCGTCAGCCACGGTGGCTCCCCTCGTCGAGGATCTTGCGGGCGCGGGCCTCGAGCTGCCGATCGATCTCCGACAGCACCAAGGCGTCGTAACGACGCAGCGCGGCGCGGCTCGGCCAGTGCCGGCCAATCCCGACGCCGACCCACATGCTCGCGATCTGACCGAGCGCTGCGACCACGATGATCCAGCTCACTGGCCGGCCTCCTCGGCGTCGTCGAGCGCGCGAAGGATCCGCTGAGCGGCCACGTCATCGGGCGACATGTGCCGGTCACGGCGGTATCCCATGTGGACCGCGA
Source organism: Amycolatopsis sp. FDAARGOS 1241 (assembly GCF_016889705.1). Lineage (NCBI taxonomy): Bacteria > Bacillati > Actinomycetota > Actinomycetes > Pseudonocardiales > Pseudonocardiaceae > Amycolatopsis > Amycolatopsis sp. FDAARGOS 1241. The sequence continues at coordinate 1,789,392 of NZ_CP069526.1, read as the reverse complement.
CGGCGCCCCAGTCGGTCACATCGAACGAGGGTTCGTCGTGGCGCCTTGCGTCGGTGTGGATGTAGCGCCACGGCGTCCACTCGACATCGGCGTTCTCCCAGTCCACCAGCGCGGCGAAGGCGGTGACGGAGTACACGACGCCGTAGCTGCGGTCGCTGTGGTCGTCGCGGTACACCCGGTCTTCCACCTTCACCAGCAGGTGGTTGCGGTTGAACCAGAACGGCAAGGTGAACTCGCCGCCACGGTCTTCCATGGCGCGGCGCAACCGGTCAGCGCTGAGCACGCCCCACGCGTCGTCACCACGCTGCGACCACAGGACAGCGAACATGAAGTCCTCGATCACGGCCTTGAGGGCCTGCAGCTCGGTGGCCGGGACGCTCACGGTCTCGGGGATGGTGGTCATCGGGTTGTGTCCTTCCGGGGAGAACGGACCGCGCGGCGGCCGATCGGGATGACCTCGGCGAACTCGTTTTCGGGGGTGTCGTCTTCCCACGGTGTGAACTCGATGCCGTAGGAGTCCAGCGGGACCACGAACCCGGCCGGGGGCGAGAACGCGTCCTGCCACTTCATCTCGCCGGTGAGCACGGCGGCATCACCGCGGATGTGCGCCCGGCCCCAGCAGCCGCTGTCAGCGACCACCAAGACCTCGGCGCCTTCAGCGAAGGTGCTCAAGCGGCACCTCCGAGTCGGCCACAGTCGATGAGGCCAGCCGCGCGGTGTACCGCGTCCAGCATCTGCGCCGGTGTCGCCCCGTCCCGGTGGTAGAGGCGGATCTGCGCGATGGTCATCGCCACCAGCGCGTCGAGCAGCTCCAACTGCTCCACGGTCATGAAGTCCTTCGCAACGTCGGACTTGCAGAACCCTCCGCCACGCTTGCGGGGGGTGCCGGTCTGCTGCTCCTGGGTGGTCTTGATCTGCCGCGCCGTCTTCCCGAACAGCGTCAGGTAAATCGTGTCCTGCACCAACGCGTAGTCCTCACGGACAGCGCCGCCGAGCTTCAGGGAGTGGAGGATGTTCTTGTAGTTGGTCAGCTCCTGGAAGCGGACGATCTTGATAGCGCTTTCACGGTGCTCCGCGGTCGCGGTGGCCTCGACGGCCAGCAGGTAAGTGCGGACCGTCTTCGCCACCGTCGAGCCGGTGAGCAGCTGGCCGACGTTCAGGATCGCCGTGCGCGGGAAGACCAGCAGCGACTTCGCCCGGGATGCGATCCCACTGGCCCCCTTGAAGAGGGCCAGTTCCTCACCGTCGATCTTCCGTAACCCGTTGTGCTCAAGCTCGTCGCGGTTGTCCTCGATCAACGACTCGAGGGTCTTGACCGTGATCTCGTAGTAGTGCGCTACCTGCTCAGTGGTCGCGTGGATGCCGTCGGCCAGAGCCAACGCGCCCACCTTGTCCAGCACGTCGATTCGCCCCGCGTACTGGGCCCGCATCGTCTTCGACTCCGTCAGGATCAACTCGTCCGTCATCAGCGGGCACCTCCATTGACGTCCTTGTCGGCCGACATCAGCCCCTTGGGCACGCCGATCGCCCGCCCGTCCGCACGCACCGCGTAGTCCAGAGTCGCCTGATTGACCTCTGCCTCGGCGTTCTCCTCCGGGGTCTGGCAGCCGGGGCACAGATACCCGGCCGGCACACCGCGCGACATCGTCACGTTCCAGCCGTCACCACGGCCACGCAGCCGACGACGGCACCGCTCACACCGAATGACCTTGCTCACTGGGCACCGCCGCGGGCAATCTGAACGGCGGCGAGCAGTGCACGGCCGACCTGCTCGGCCTCGGCGACTGTGAAGTCGAGCCCTTTGCCCACCTCGCCACCCGTCAGATCGGTGTGCAGACCGATCCGCGGAGCCGATTCGCGGAACGACTGCGCGATCTCCACGAACAGGACGACCTCGTCGGTGTCGTGAGTACCATCGTCGTTCGGGAACTTCGCCCGGACCGCTTCCAGCAGCACCGGCTTGAACTGCAGCAACAACTCGGATGCGTGGCGCCGGTCTTCCGGGTGATCGGTGTCGCCGTGCGGCATGACGCACCACGGGGGCTCAGCGACAGAGTCGGCGTCAGCCAGCCAGAACGCGCCGGTCTCGGTGTGCTGTTCGATCATGGACGGGACGAGTTGCGCCGATGTGGCACACTCGGGGGCAAGCGACATGCTGGTTTCCTCCATGGTCGTTTCGACGGGCCGCCCGGCACCGACCGCCAAGTACGTGGCCGGGTGGTTCGTCTGGGGGTTGTTGGTCATCGCGATCACGCGGACTTCCGGGGCTTCTGCGGGCGCTCGCCCCGGACCCACGCGTCCAGGTCGTCACGGTGGATCCGCCAGGAACCACCAGGGCCGTTCTGGTAGCCGCGCAGCTCGCCGCGCCGTAACGCCTTCAGAAGCGTCTTCGCGTGTCTTCCGGTGTAGGTCGCCCCTCCCGGGGTCCCCATCCACGGGCTCACCGTGGTGTCGGCCATTCGGCCACTCCTTTGCACTCACTTGGAGCCTTGCGTGGCTCCCCGATGACGCCAGACGCTACGCGAAGCGATCGATGCTTCGCAAGGCGACACGCGCAACCGCCATGCGCAGCAACTAGAAGTCCTGCGTGAGGGTGCGTAGTGGTGCGTAGTTATGCGTACTGATGCGTAGCGTGGTGTAGTGTATGGGAGCCGATGGGGGCGTAGCGTTAGATAGCTGCGAAGCAACGGATGCGAGGATTCGGCAATGACTTCGGAGCAAGAGGGCGATCTTGGACACCTCCTCAGGGAGCACCGCACGGCAAGAAAGCTCTCCGTGCGCGGCGCCGCCCGGCGAGCGGGCTTCTCTGAAGGACGATGGCGCCAGCTGGAGTCGGGGTTTGAGCGACGCCACGGAACCAAGATCCCCGTGAACCCGAAGCCGATCACAGTGGTACAGGCCGCAGACGCGGTCGGCTTAGACGCGGAGGTGGCATTAAAAGCAGCCGGCATTTCAGGTACGATCCCGAATATTCAGCGAGCAAACGAAATCCGCGCTACAATCGATGCGTTGACATACTTGTCAAAACAACCAGAATCGATCGCGTCCCACCAGAACATACGCGATGTTATCAACACTGCTAGAACTGTTATTGAGCGAACGCCGGAGAATCATAAAACAAGCCCATTGATCAGGCAGCTTGAATCTCAATTAAGCAGCGTTCGCACCAAATTCGCCATCGGGCAGAGCGCCCACGAAACAGATGTCCACTTCCGAGAGGCGGCGGCCGAAGGATCAGCATTCCTAAATCTTGCGGCACATGGGTCAGGAAAGGCATCGGCCGCTCCAGCGGCAGCGGCCGGACAGGGTACGGCGGGCGGTCCTGACGAGAGTCTCGACCTACGGGGCAGGCTACGCGGGCTAGATCTCGATGCACTGAAGAGACTCCGCGACATGGTCGATGGGGCGATCTTCGTTGCGGAGCATCCGAACGTCGACGAAGAGATTGCCGCAGCTGCCGTTGCTTTTGCAGAAGCGGAAGTACGATATTTTCAGGTCACAGAACCGGAAGAAGCGGCCCACGCCGTCTATGAAGAGATGCGGCAAAATCCATCAAACTTCTCTCCAAAGGAAGCTGAAGATGTGCTAAAGAAATGGAACATCGCGAAGGATGAACGACGGGAAGCTGAACGAGCACTGATGGGCGCCCGGACGATGTACAACGTGCTACGACAGCGAAGGCAAAAAGCAGACCTATACCTCGGCAAGGAGGACGCACGTGCCGAGCACAGAGAAGCTCCCGAGCGGTAGATACCGCGGCCTGTACCGCGACGCCGACGGCAACAAGAAGCGCGTGCCCGGAACCTTCGCGCGCAAGTCGGACGCGAAGGAAGCCGCAGTCGATTTCGAAAGCAAGGCGAAGCGGAAGGCAGCCGCGGAGAAGGGCACGCTCTCGGCGCGCACGACGTGGGGCGAGTGGTGGGAGACCTTCAACGCGGACCGTACGTATGCCTCTGGCCATGGCATCAACCAGGCTGGCTACGTCAAGAACCACGTCATGCCGAAGTGGCAGGATGTGCCGCTCAACGGGATCAAGCACACCGGCGAGAACGGTGTCCAGCCATGGATCGACAGCCTCGTCCGGAAGGGCTTCTCAGCGGCCTACGTACGCAACATCGCGCGCGTGTTCACCTCGTCCATCAACGCTGCCGTGAAGGCCGGGGTACTCGACGCATCCCCGTGCGCCGGCCTGGAGCTCCCGCGCACCAACAAGGGGACAAAGCCGCACGTGTCGCGCAGCCACCGCGACAAGGTCGCGCCCAAGATGAACCCGCGATACCGCGACGCGGTCGACTTCGGGCTCGCCACCGGGCTCAGGCCCGGCGAGCTCGCCGGCTTACACGCGCATCGGGTCGACCTCGACGAGGGCGTCCTAGTGGTGGCTGACGTGTTCGTCGAACGACTGAAGCAGATCCGGGCGTACCCCAAGGACGGCGACTGGCGGGCGGTTCCCCTCACCCGGCAGGCCGTCGACATCATCGGGCGGCAGCTCGACGGGCGGAAGCTGGACACCGGGTGCGGGGTACCGCACATGGACGGCTCGACGTGCACGGGCGCGCTCGTGTGGCTGAACCTGCAAGGCGGAGTGCTGCGTCCCGATCTGCTGTCTCTGCACCTGCGCCGAGCAGCCTCAGGCGCGAACGTCGCGCCCGTTTCGGGCTACGGCGTCCGGCGCGGGTTCGCCACCCAGACCGTCTCCGGCGGCGCCGACGTGTTCACCGTCAAGTCGATCATGGGTCATGCGGACCTCGACGAGCTGGCCGGCTACGTACAGCAGACGGCTGAAGCACGCGCGAAGCTGTTCTCCGCGCTCGGGCAGCGTCCAGGTCTCCGCGCGATCGAGGGCATGGGACGGCGTGGGACGGACCGTGGGACGGACCGTGGGACGGACCGCGATAACCAAGCGCCCCCAGACGCTCCCAGCGAATCGGTAACGGATGCCTCCTGACCTGCGATAACAGTCCCAGATACTCCGCTTTGCTCCCACTGGCTACTAACCGCGTTTCCGCTGGTCGCGAGGAGAACGGCAGCCATATAGTCTGCCGCAACGCCCACATCGGGGGACGGCGGGCTCACCCCTCGGGACGCCCGTCACACAGCGGCGGCCGCTCGCGGCCCCCCGTGGTCACGCTCAGACGACGACCGGCTGCAACAGCCAGAGCGCCCCGGCCACGAGGCAGCTGACCGTCAGCACGACGAACACCAGCACCCACAGCACCGCGGGCACCGCGGTCAACCGGCTCAACTGGTCGGCGTCGGAGTTGCGCGCCTGCCTGCGGTGGCGCTTGATCTGCAGCTCCACCACCGGCCGGACCCCGCCGAACAGCAGGAACCACGTCAGCAGGTACACGAACGGCGCCTGCACCACGGTCGGCGCCACCAGCGCCACGAGCCCCAGCACGACAGCGCTCGCGACCACGGTGAACACGCCGTACGCGTTGCGCACCATGATCAGCACACCCAGCAGCAGCAAAGCGACCAGCACCAGCACCGCGGTGATGAAGTCCTGCCCGACCAGGCTCGCGAACAGCAGCCCCAGCGCCGAGGGCGCGACGTACCCGGCCAGCGCCGTGAACGCCATCCCCGGTCCCTCCGGCTTCCCGCGCGACACGGTGACGCCCGAAGTGTCCGAGTGCAGCTTGATCGACCGCAACCGCCGTCCGACCAGCACGGCGGCCAGCGCGTGGCCCGCCTCGTGCACGATGGTGATCACGTTGCGCGCGAACCGCCACGGCGTGCCCCCGGCCAGCACGATCAGCAGCGCCACGCCGCCGGTGACCAGCGTGATCGCGGCGGGGGTGTTGGCCTGTGTGAGCGCGTCAGCGACGGCTCCCTGCGCCTCAGCCAGGCGCCCCCACCCTCCGGCCAGGGCCGGAGTGGTGGCCACGGATGAGACGTCGAACACGCGCGAAATCACGCGCACACCTCACCACAGGCGACATCTGGCCGCTGTTAGTGCCCGCCGCACCAGGCCGTGTCCGGTTTCGCTATGGGCCGCGGCTCACTCCATGCGTTCCCCTTTCCGACATCCCGGCCTCACCCTCCACCCAGCGACCTCCTTCGTCTTAGCCCGCCTCGTCATCGGTCCCGGCGATCGACCTCGCAGAACCGGCCGCGCCACGGCCGTCTGGCCAGACCCGGCAGCAGCGCCCCCGCGGAAATCAGCCCACCGCCGTCTCCTCGGCCGCGACCGTGACCGTTTCGGGCGTGGCTCCCTGCGCTTCCGGCGCCACGGCGTCGCGGGTGGCACGGAAGAGGAGCGCGACCCAGCTGCGGTACGGGCGCCAGTCGTCAGCCAGGCGTTCGAGCTGCTCGGGCGGGACGGAGGCCGGGAGGGAGTACACCTCTCGCATCGCGGCGTGCAGGCGGCCGTCGGCGCGGGGGAACAGGTCCGGGTGGCCGGCGGCGCGGATGAGGATCTGCTCGGCGGAGAAGCGGCCGATGCCGGGGATCGCGCACAGCGCGGCCAGCGCCTCGGGCACCGGCACGCCGCGGAGTGCGGCCTGGTCGAGACGGCCGTCCAAGGCGGCCTGGGCGACCGAGCGCAGGCGGGCGACGCGGAAGTCGGCGAGGCCCTCCTCCGACGCCAACTCGGCCAGCGCCCCCGGCGCGGGGAACGAAACGATTTGGTACTCGCCCACGTCGACGATGCGGCCGTGCCGTTCGGCGAGCAGGCGGCGGCGCTTCATGGCCTGGGTGAAACGCATGCCCTGCGCGAGCACCGACCAGCACGCGGCCTCGTACGGCGACGAGAACAGCACCGGCCGAAGACCCGGCCACGACGCTCTCAGCCGAGCGGCCACCGAATCGCGCCGGTCGACGTCGGGCAGGGCGGACGCGTCGACGTCGAGTGACAGCACGCGGCTGACCTGGGTCATCACGCGCGGCGCGAGATCGACCGGCGCTGACACCTCGACCTCCACCGTACCCGGCGATCTCTGGCGGATCGCGGCACCGGCGTGGGTCCACACGCCGTCGACCGCGAAGGCCAGCCGCAGGACGCCCGGCTCCACGGCGGCGTCGGGACGCCCAGCGGGACCGAAGCCGGCCAGGTAGCGGCTCGCGACGGTGAGGTCGAACGGCCCGCGCACGGCGATTTCGCCGGTCGGCACGTTCATCGGCAGCAGGATCGGTGCGGTCATCGTGGTTCCCTCCTCTGCGGGCTCCGGGGCTCGGAGACCGTGGGGAAGACGCTAGGAACGGGCACCGACAGACCGAGGGCTCGAACGCCTGATCGGCCGGATCTTCACCCGATCGTGGAAGTGGGGGCTTTGGCATACTGCCGGTATCCGAAAGGAAGGAGCGCCGGTGACCACGCAGCCGACCGCCCGGGACCGGCTCGCCGACCTGCTCGACGCCCCGGCGAAACCCGTGGACGCGGGCTACCTCGACGTCCTCGGCGACGCGCCCCAGGCCGGGCCCACCACGGGGCTCACCCAGCGCGTGATGCGCACGACCCTGCTCCCCCAGGTCTATGAACACTACTGGCGCCCCGCCTTCGGCCGCCTGTTCAAGGGCCCCTTCGGCCCGAGCATGGCCGACGAGATCCGGCTCGCCGTCGAACTGCTCGCCCTGCGCCCGGGCCAGCTCGCGCTCGACGTCGCGTGCGGCACCGGCCGCTTCACGCGCGCGTTCGGCCAAGCCGTCGGCGCCGAGGGCCTCGCCATCGGCCTCGACGGCGCCCCCGCGATGCTCACCCGCGCCGTCGCCGAGACCCCGGTCGCGGCCGGCGTCGCCTACCTCCGCGCCGACGCCGTCGAGCCGCCCTTCCCACCCTCCACAGTGGACGCGGTCTGCTGCTTCGCCGCGCTGCACATGTTCGCGGAGCCCGAACGCGCACTGGACTCGTTCGCGCGCATCCTGCGTCCCGGCGGCCGCGTCGTGCTCCTCACGAGCGCGCGGCGCGACTGGCAACCCGCGCGAATCGTCGACACGGCGGGCGGAATCCTCAGCGGGCAGCGGATGTTCGACCGCGGAGAAATCGCGGCGGCCTTGCGCGCCCGGGGATTCGTCGTGATCACCGAACGGTTCTCGGGCGTCACCCAGATCGTCGCCGGGAAGCTCCCCGAGGCGAACTGATCCACTTCGTCGGTGCCCGGGGTTAGCATCCCCGCATGACCGACGCCGCTCCCGTCCCACCCGACGACGCCCACCTCCGCGCTCTCATCGAAGCCACGGCCGAAGCCGTCGCGAACGCCGAACCCCTCGGCTCCGACCACACCGGAGCCGACGCCGGCGTGCGCGCCGCGGTCGAGCGGGAAGTCCAGGCTCGCGCCCCGGAGCTCGTTGCCCTGAGCCAAGACCTGCACGCCCACCCGGAAGAGGGCTTCGCCGAACACCGGTCCGTCGGCGCTCTGGCCGAGCTCCTGCGTGCCCAGGGCCACGAGGTCACCGTCGGCCTCGGCGGCCTCGACACGGCGTTGCGCGCGAGCACCCCGGACAACGGCGGCCCGCACATCGCCGTCCTGTCGGAGTACGACGCGCTGCCGGGGCTCGGCCACGCGTGCGGGCACAACGTCATCTGCACGACCGGCGCGGGTGGGTTCCTCGGCGCGGCCACCGTCGCCGAGCAGCTGGGCGGCCGCGTTTCCCTCATCGGCACACCTGCGGAGGAGGGGGGCGGGGGCAAGGAGACGCTCGCGCGCGCCGGTGTGTTCGACGACGTCGACGCCGTGATCATGCTCCACCCGTTCAGCCACGACATCGCGCTGCACCCGTTCCTCGGGCGGCGCCAGCTGGAAATGGTCTTCCACGGCGTCGGCGCGCACGCGTCGGCGCAGCCGTTCATGGGGCGCAACGCACTCGACGCCGCCGTGCTCGCGTACCAGGGCGTGTCGGGGCTGCGCCAGCAGCTGCCCTCCAGCGACCGCGTGCACGGCGTCTTCACCGACGGCGGCGCCCGCCCCAACGTGATCCCCGAGCGCGCCGCGCTCCTGTTCTACCTCCGCTCGGCCAACCCGGAAACGCTTCGGGACCTCGCGAACCGGATGACCGCGATCGCCCACGGCGCCGCGGAAATGACCGGCTGCGGCGTGGAACTGACGTGGGATTCGCAGCCGGCGTACCTGCCGATCCGGTTCAACACCACACTCGCCGGCCGCTGGACGGCCAACCAGCTCGGCACCGGCCGCAAGCCGCTGCCGCCGGGCATCGTGCCGGAGTTCCTCACGGGCTCGACGGACTTGGGCAACCTGTCGTACCGGATGCCGGCGCTGCACCCGATGATCGCCGTGTCCGGAAGCACGGTTGCCTTGCACACCAAGGAGTTCGCGGAAGCCGCGGGCTCACCGTCGGGTGACAAGGCCGTCGTCGACGGCGCGCTCGGGCTCGCGCTCACGGCCGCCGACTACCTCGCCGACGAAGCGCTGCGCATAGCCGTGCACGACGAGTTCGAAGCCGCGGGAGGTGCGCTGGACGTCCCGGCTTTCTTCGACTGAAACCCACGGATTTCCGCTGAGGAATGCCTGAGGATTCTCAGGAGATTCTTCTCAGCAAAGCCGCAGGTGTTTCCACAGGGTTCTCACAACCGTGGCGGCGAACCTGGTGTCATGACCGAGAACGAGAGTCGGCCCGGCCCCGCCTCATCCGGTGGGCACCAGCCGCACCAGAACCCCCAGCACCCCTACCCGTACGCCCAGTACGGGTACCAGCAGCAGGCCGCGCCGAACCCGCTCTTCGCGCAGCAGCCGCAGCCGGCTCCGCAGGCGACCCCGCCGCGGCGCCGGGGCGGCAAGCTCGCCGCCGTGGTGGGCGCGACCGCGCTCGCCGCCGCGCTGATCGGCGGCGGCGCCGGCGCGGCGATCGTCGGGCTGACCACCACGTCGGTGGCTTCGCCGGCGGCGACGTCGTCCGCGGTCACCGGCCAGACGGTCAGCAACACCACCGCCACCGGCGACGTCAGCCAGGTCGCGGCGAAGGTGACGCCGAGTGTCGTGCAGGTCAACGTCGAAACGGACCAGGGCGAGGCCATCGGCTCGGGCGTCATCCTGACCGCCGACGGCCGGATCCTCACCAATGCCCACGTGGTCAGCGGCGCGGTCGGCGACGTCACGATCACCACGTCGGACGGCAAGCAGTACCAGGCCGGTGTGCTCGGTGCCGACACCAAGGGCGACATCGCCGTGCTGCAGGCGAAGGGCGCGAGCGGGCTCAGCGCCGCCAGCCTCGGCGACTCGAGCAAGCTGGTGGTCGGCCAGGAGGTCGTCGCCATCGGCTCGCCGGGCGGGCTGCAGAACACCGTGACCACCGGCATTGTCAGTGCGCTGAACCGGCCGCTGTCCGACGTCGGCGGGGGCGAGCAGCAGCAGGAGTCGCCGTTCAGCCGGACGTCCAACGCGGCTGACAACGGCCCCAGCTACACCGCGATCCAGACCGATGCCTCGATCAACCAGGGCAACTCGGGTGGCGCGCTCGTGAACGCCCAGGGCCGGGTGATCGGCATCAACTCCGCGATCTACAGCCCGACGGCCTCGGCCAACGGCGCGGCAGGCAGCGTCGGGATCGGCTTCGCCATCCCGATCAACGACGCCAAGACGATTGTCGACCAGATCGTCAACGGCTGACCCGGAACGCCGGACGGACCGCGGTCGGGGCGGCCCGTCCGACCTTCCTCGCCCGATTCGGGGTCGGGCGGGGAAACCACGGTGACAGCCGCTCTCCCAGGGATTCGGGGCCCTGGGAGAGCGGCTGTCACGCTGCCGGGAGGTCGTAGGTCAGGGTGAAGGTGTGGTTGCCGGCCTCGTCCATCGTGATCGCCGCGGAACCGGAAATGCCCTCGAGTTCCCCCGTTCCCGAACCCGCCAGGACCACCAGCGACAGGCCTTCGTCACCAGCGGTGTGCCGCAGCACGAACGAGCCCTTCCGCCCGTCGATGGACACCGACAGGCGTTCGAAGGCGACGTAGGCACGCGAAATCGCGTTCGAGGCCGTCAGCATTTCGACGCGGCTGGTGCCTTCGACCGCACCCGTGAACGTCTTGGTGATGGCGACCCGCGCGAACTCCGTGCCACGTGCCTCGTCCTGGGCCTGCGGCTCCCATTTGTCGAGCTCGAACCTCGCGGTGGCGGTGGTCATGACCCTGGTCCTTCCCGATCGGTGAGGCGTCGGCGCCCACACAACCCGCCATACCTGCCATCTGGTGTCAGGTTTTCAGCGCCGCCGGTTGCCGAACAGCCCGCGCGTGATCTCGCGGCCCAACGCGGAGGCCGCCGAGCGCATGAACGACTTCACCGCCGGGTTGGCCATCGTCTGCTCGATGAACCCCGGCTCCTCCTTGCCCGGCTTCGGCGCGGGCGGCGCTTCCGGCACCGGTGCTTCGGCAGGCGGAGCCACCTTCGCGGCCAGCTTCTCGTACGCGGACTCGCGGTCGATCGTCTGCGCGTATTTCGCCTGCAGGTCCGAGGCCGTGACCGCCGCCGCGACCGCCTGCGCGCCGATCGAGCCCATCTTCGACCGCGGCGCGCGCAGCCGCGTCCACGCGACGGGCGTCGGTGCACCGCGCTCCGACAACACCGTGACGACCGCCTCCCCGATTCCGAGCGACGTCAGCGCCGATTCGAGGTCGTAGTGCGGCGTCTTCGGGTACGTCTTGACCGTCCTGACCAGGGCCTTCTGGTCATCCGGCGTGAACGCGCGCAACGCGTGCTGCACGCGCGCACCCAGCTGCGACAGCACGGCGTTCGGGATGTCCGTGGGCAGCTGCGTGCAGAAGAACACGCCGACGCCCTTGGACCGGATCAGCTTCACCGTCTGCTCGATGCGCTCCAGAAACGCCTTCGACGCGTCGTTGAACAGCAGGTGTGCCTCGTCGAAGAAGAAGACGAGCTTCGGCTTGTCGAGGTCACCCTCCTCCGGCAGCTCCTCGAACAGCTCGGCCAGCAGCCACATCAGGAACGTCGAGAACAGCGCCGGCTTCGACTGCAGGTTGTCCAGCTCCAGCAGCGTGACGACCCCCTTGCCGTCCAGCTCGCGCATGAGGTCGTGGACGTCGAGCTCGGGCTCGCCGAAGAAGTCCTCGCCACCCTGGGCCTCCAGATTGGACAGTGCGCGCAGGATTACCCCGGCCGTCGCCGCGGAGACGCCGCCGATGTCCTTGAGGTCAGCCTTGCCCTCGTCGCTGGTGAGGTGGGTGATCACCGACCGCAGGTCCTTGGTGTCGAGCAGCGCCAGGCCGCGCTGGTCGGCCCAGTAGAAGATGAGGCCGAGCGTCGACTCCTGCGTTTCGTTCAGCTCCAGCACCTTGGACAGCAGGACGGGGCCGAAGCTCGTGATCGTCGCGCGGATCGGCGACCCCTTGCCACCGGTGCCCAGCGACAGGAACTGCACGGGGGTCGCGGCCGGCGCCCAGTCGTCACCCAGCTCCTGCGCGCGCTTGGTGAGCTTGTCGTTCGGCTCCGCTGCCGCCGACAGGCCCGACAAGTCGCCCTTCACGTCCGCCAGCACGACCGGGACCCCGGCGGCCGACAGCTGCTCCGAGATCAGCTGCAACGTCTTCGTCTTGCCGGTACCGGTCGCGCCGGCGACCACGCCGTGGCGGTTCAGCGTCGCCAACGGCAGGCGTACGGCCGCGGCCGCGTCGGCCTGCCCGTCGATGACGACGGCTCCCAGCTCCACCGCGGCGCCCTCGCTCACATACCCCTGCGCGATCTCCGCCGCAGGCCCCGACCCCTGCTCGGCCACTCCCCACACTCCGGTCCGTGTCCCAAATCACACCGTTTCACCTGGCCGCCCGAGCGTAACGCGCCGAATGCGCAGGTAACCCCGCTGACATCCCCGTGTCGGGTTAGGGTTGTCCGGGTGACCGACCATCTAGTCTGGATCGACTGCGAGATGACGGGGCTCGACCTCGGCAAGGACGCGTTGATCGAAATAGCCGCTTTGGTGACCGACGCCGACCTCAACGTGCTCGGCGACGGAGTCGACATCGTCATCCACACCGACGACACCACGCTCGACGGCATGCCGCAGGTCGTCCACGACATGCACGCCAAGTCCGGGCTCACGGAAGAGGTCCGCGCCTCCACGGTCACCCTCGCCGAGGCCGAGCAGCGCGTGCTCGACTACATCCGCGAACACGTCCCCGACCCCGGCGCGGCCCCCCTGGCGGGCAACTCCATCGCCACCGACCGCGGCTTCATCTCCCGCGACATGCCGACCCTCGACAGCCACCTGCACTACCGCATGGTCGACGTGTCCTCGGTCAAGGAACTCGTACGGCGCTGGTACCCGCGCATCTACTACGCCAAGCCGGAGAAGGGCCTCGCCCACCGCGCCCTCGCGGACATCAAGGAGTCCATCGGCGAACTCGACTACTACCGCAGCGTCGCCTTCGTCCCCCAACCCGGCCCGACCAGCGAACAAGCCAAGGCCGCCGCCGCCGAGGTGCAGGAACGGCATCGAAGCTGACCCGGTGAAAACCCGTCGCGAGGGCACGCTACGATTGCTTTCAGCAAGGTGATCGCAGATCCCTCGCGCATGGTGGGCGTAGCTCAGCTGGTAGAGCACCTGGTTGTGGTCCAGGAGGTCGCGGGTTCGAAACCCGTCGCTCACCCCATCACCCCAGTTTGGTCGGATCCTTGCGGGTCCTCCCCCAAGCTGGGGTTTCGCCTTTTTCTGGGGGTCGGCCCCCCAGAACCCGCCAGGGGCCAGCGCCCTGGACTCCCACCCCGTGTGGTTGCGATTTGCGGTGTGGCTGTTCTTCGCCTGGACCGTCCACTGCGGACTGAAGGGCGGTCGCACGAGGGAGATCGCCACGGAGAGTGATGGCGGTCACGCGGGTGATCGCGGGCGAGGTCGGAGACCGGGTGGCGGGGGTTGCGCGGGGAGGGGCAGGGTGCGAAGGTGCAGGTAGGAAGGCTGCCGGGCGGGTGGCGGCCAGGTGCTGCGCGAAAAGGGCACCCCCCTGAAACGGGGCTTGAACAGCCTGCTAATCTTTCTCACGTCGCCGAGGGAAACCGAGGCGGCGGGAAGCACCAAGCGCCATTAGCTCAATTGGCAGAGCAGCTGGCTCTTAACCAGCGGGTTCGGGGTTCGAGTCCCTGATGGCGCACCCTCACTCCCCAGGTTCAGGAATTTTCTGACCTGGGGATTCGTGCTATCTGGACGCTGTTCTTCCACTTTGTCACCGTCCTTTGTGGTCTGCTGTGAGCCCGAGGGGAGCCCGAGATTGCGGGCCGACTGCCGTGGGATAATCGCGGCCGTTGCTTCGGCCGCCGCGAAGGCACTTGCGGCAGCACGCTGGTGTAGGTGTCGGAGGTCACGGTGATCGACGAATGCCGGAGCATGTGCTACAGCCTTCATTTCCACCCCCGCCGCAAGCGCCAGCGTGGCCGCCCCGTGCCGAAGGTCGTGCAGGCGGATCGGCGGCAGCCCGGCGAGCTTGATGATCTCGTAGAACACCTCGGTCACCTCGGCCGGATGCAGCGGAGATCCATCCGGCCGGGTGAACGTGAGGTCGTGCTCCTGCCAGGTGCTCCCCAACCGCGCCTTGTCCACGTCCTGCAGCGCGAGATGCCGTCGAAGAACGAGCACCGAGTCTGCGTCCAACGCGACGACCCCCTCGGAACTGGTCGTCTTCGGCTTCGTCTGCGCCGTCTCCCAGCCCCACTGCACGATCTGGTTGGTCACGTTCAACGTGCCGGCCGCCAGATCGGTCTCCGAGCGCCGCTGCCCGCACGCCTCCCCACGGCGAAGCCCGACATGGGCGATCACATGGAACAACGGATACAGCGGGTGGTTCATCGCACGGTCCAGGAAAGCGCCCGTCTGCTCCGGGGTCCACACCATCACCGGGCCCGGCTTCTGCCCCGTGCGGCGCCACAACTCGACTCGCTCCGGCGTCCATACCAGCGGAGTCGGCCGCACCAATGCCGGCAACTCCACGAGCTTGGCCACGTTCACCAGCAGCAGCCCCTCCCTGACCGCCGGACTCAGCACCGTCTTCAACGTCCCGTTGATCTTGTTGATCGACGTCGGACCGACCGGGCGCTGCCACTTCACGGCCGCGATCTTCACCGGATCCCCGCTCCTGCGGAACTCGGCGATCCGCTCGTTGTGCTCCAGAATCGCCTCATACATCGAATCGAGGTGCCGCACCCGCAGCTTGCGCCGCCGGACCTGCCCCAGATGCGGGCGCAAGTACAGCCGGTCATGCGACTCGTAGGACCGGTAGGTGTTTCGAGCCAGGGTCCGGTGTCGCACCGCGACCTCCTTCGCGGCCAGGAACATCGCGAGGACTTCCTCCATGAGCGGGTCGTCGGTGACATCGGCGCCGACCCGCACCAACCGCCTCATCTCGTCGACGTCTGGCAGCTTCGCCTTCGCAGCGATCGCCTCAGCGATCAGATCACCGATCTTGCGCCGGGTCTCATCGTCGTCTTCCTCCGGGAATCGCCAGAAGATCGCGGACCTGGTCCAGCTGCTCCTGCGCCTTACCTGCGCTGTCGAACCCGGTGCGTCGACGGGGTCGGCGGTTGCCGGTCTCGTCCGGGGGCAGCTCGCGCCTCGACGACCACGCCAGGCTCGACCGGCCAGAACGAGAAGTCCTCACTTCCGGGCAGGCCGGCGATGATCCCGGACGCTCGCTGCGGGCCGCCCTCGGCGAGCCGGAGCTTCCCGGCCAGCGACACGAGCGCCGGCCGGGACAGCGTCGTCGACAGCCCCACTGCGCGCACGCGCCCGCGTCGGTCGGCCTGCCCGAGCACCAGCGCCGCCGGACGTGACGGACTCCCGACCACGCCGAGCACCAGGGCATCGATGTCGTCGTAGTAGCGCACCTTTACCCAACCCGCGCGCCCACCGCGTGCGGGATATCGGCTGGTCAGGGTTTCGCCACGGCTCCCTCGACACCGACGACGGCCTGGTCTGCGCTGATCCACGCACGGCCGACCTCGACATCGAGCGTCGAGGGCATCAACTGAACACCACCGTTCCCGTCGCCGATCACCTCGGCGAGCCGCGCTCGCCGGCGGGACAGTGGCCACGGCCGGAGGTCACGACCCCGCGCGCCGAGCAGGTCGAACGCCATGTAGACGAGCGCGACGTCTTCCGTGCGCCGCCGAGCCGGGCCGTAGCTGAGCGCCGCGAAGTCCAACCGCCCTCCGCGGTACGCGCACAGCTCGCCGTCGAGCACCATCCGGCCCAGGTCGGCCGCCGCTTGGAGCACTGCGGGGAAGCGGTCAGTCAGGTAGCTGCCCGTGCGGGACTGGAGCACTCCGCCGGGCACGTGCACGAGAAGGCGCCACCCGTCGAGCTTCGGCGAATATTCGTACCGGCCGCTGGGCAGCACCGCGGCCGGCTCGGCGACCGCGAGCCGCAGGGGCAGGTCCGGCACAGGCACGTGTCCATCGTGGACCTCGCTGACCAGCGACGTAGCTGAGGAGGGCTCAAGGAGTGGCCGGATCATCCGGATCGGAGTCATCGCCGAGGCCCGGGATAAGAAACCCACCGAGTCTGTGAAGGGTTTGAAATCCGTTGGCCGCGAGTTCGTGTGCCCAGGCGCAGGCGGTCTGGAAATGGCCCTCGTTGCGGAATCGTGGGATGTCCGTCCACGACACGTATCGACTGTCCTCACCGGGCGTGTGGGCATTCCATATGCCGAGTTGGCCGAAGTGGCTGTAGTCCGACAGTTGCCGGTAAATGGGTTCGTGTCCGGGGGCATCCTCGCGGACGACATGGAACATCGCCGCGAAGCTCTTGTGCCCGGGACGGTCCTTGCCCGGACCCCACAGCATGAAGTTGACGTAGTCGGGCTTGCGCAGGCAGTACAGCGCGATCGTGCTCACTTCGAGCCATGCGCGGATCAGCGGGAAAGCGGCATGCTGGTCGTCTGCGGCGATCTCCCGCACCACGCCCTCATGGAGCCCACGCATACGGGAGACGAAGGACCCGAAGAGCAGCATGTTTGCCGTGAGCTGGCCATTCAGCCGTGTCATGTGGTGCTTTGCGATCTCGGTGTAAGTCCTCGGGCAGCCGGCCCCTGCGAGGATCAGGGCCTGCTCCCGGTCTTTGAACCTGCCGAGGTCGAGGGGAACTGCTTCAGGCTTGGGCGTCACGGAGGTCAGCGTGCCATCCCTCAAAGCAGCCCGTTTCGGTGACACGCCAGCTTAGACGCAGCCGAACGTCCGGGCTGTCGAGCAGACTTGGCCGATGACGAGCGATCATGATTTCACGGCCGTGCACCCCACGTTGGACGCGCTCGATCTCGCGAACGACATCGTGTGGTGGCTCCAGTAGCGGGACGGCGTGTCGGTCGATCACGACGGTCAGGGACAGGTCGCGCCATCAGGCCCGACGGGCTCGTATTCGACATCCACGTGATGGACAGCCAGCCCCTTCCGCCCATCGAGCAGTAGACGGCGCGAAGATTCTTCACGCGTATAGGCCGGCCCGTGCGACGCAGCCTCCGCGCCGGACGACGACTGGGCGTCCCGCGCGCAGCCACGGCGTACGAACGGCTTCGCGAGCCGCAGCGCCCCTGACTGGTGGGGTAGGGAAGAAGTTCCGGACCTTCGGCGAAGTGGTGGTGAAACTAACGCCTACGGGAAGGAACCCCATGACAGAGGCAGCACCGTGACGGCGGCCCCGGTGACCGGCGTCGAGCCGTTCACCGAGGTGCACGACCGCTACTTCGCAGACATCTACCGGTACGTCGCCGGGCGGCTCGGCGCCCAGGCCGCGGAGGACATCGCCGCCGAGACGTTCCTCGTCGCCTTCGACCGCCGGAAGGCGTTCGACGCCGGCCGCGGCGACCTGCGGGCGTGGCTGTTCGGCATCGCGACCAACCTCGTCTCGCGCCACCGCCGCAAGGAGGCCCGGCACTACCGCGCACTCTCCCGGCTCGACGTCCCTGTGGCCGCCGAAAGCCACGAAAACCGCGTCGTCTCGGCCATCGCGGCCGGGCAGCTCGGCAAGGCACTGTCCCGGCTGTCCGCCGGCGAGCGTGACGTCCTGCTGCTGGTGGCCCTCGGCGAACTCGGTTACGCCGAAGTCGCCGAGGCGCTCGGCATCTCCCCGGGCACGGTCGGCTCCCGGCTGACGCGCGCCCGCAAGAAACTCACCCCTGTTCTCGCCCAGGAGGCGTCCGATGAATGACCTGCAGACCCTGCGGGCAGTGCTGCTGCCCACCGAACCGGCCCAGGAAGTCGTCGACCGGAGCCGGCACCGGCTGCAGAACCGGATGCTCGGCGCGCCACGGAGGCGACGCCGCCCGCTCGTGCTCGGCACCGGCCTCGCCGCCGCGGCCGCGGCCGCCATCGTGGTGGCGACCCTGCCCGGCGCTCCCGCGGAGGCCCCGCGGCCGCAGGCGGTGGCCCCCGTCGTCACCGGCCAGGACGTCCTGCTCGCGGCGGCCACCGTGGCCGCGAAGGCGCCGTCGGAAACCGGCACCTACTGGCACGTCGTGACGACGTCCCGGGATCTGACGTACGAGTCCTGGACCACGGCCGACGGTCACCAGTGGTTCCGCGGCGCGAAGTCCGGTGGCCGGGTCGTGCCGCTGGGCCAGTCGAACCCCTTCCGGCTGGGCGTCGTCGACGTGACCCTCGACCAGCTTCGAGCCCTGCCCACCGACCCGACGGCGCTGCGCGACTGGATCGCGGAGGCGCTGAAGCACAGCGACGCCCGGACGAGTGCGGGTCCGCTGACCGCGAGCGACCGGGAGCAGGCATTGCTGGAGTCGCTGGTTTCCCTCGTGTCGGCGCTGCCCGCGCCGCCGGGTGTGCGGGCCGCGGCGTTCCGTGCGATCGCCGCCTATCCGGGCGTCCGCGACCTCGGTGCCGTGCCCGGCGGGCGCGGGCTCGTGCTGCCCGGGGAGGAACGCCTGGTCGTCGCCCCGGCGACCGGGCGTGTCAACGGCACGTCGACGTTCGTGACCGCCGACGGCGCCGTGTACCACTTGGACGACCCGCGGGGGGCCGCGATCAGTGCCGAGTGGACGGACTCGCTGCCCAGGTGAGGGATCCGTCGAACTGATGTTTGACGAAACCGCGATAGTCGAGGTGATCGGTCGTGGCTCTTGGGTGGGAACAGCCGTGGGAAAAGACGGCGAAAATCCCGACTGCGGGGGCACGGTGTGCGACTCGGCACGACGGTTTGACACAACAAACGACCAGGTGAGAGGGTTGCCGAGCAAACCACCAGGTCAGCACGCAGCACCCGAACATAAGCAGCGACTCGGCCGCCTCGACGCCACGGCCGACCCCACCCGGCTCGCGCACACGCTCCTCGCCGCGTACCAGGGTGGCATGCTCCTCGCCCAGATCGCCCGGGACATCGCACCGCTGCGAAACGCCCTGTACGCCGCAGTCGACTACGTGGAAACCTTCGCGATATACCCCGACGCCGACGAGCCACGAGCGCAGTAACCGAACATTCGAGGTGCGATCCTCGACACCGGCATCCGGGAACGGCAGAACGGGCGGCACGACGTCGCTGAGTCAGTCGAGCGGATGCAACGGCAGATCACCGAGCTGCGAGCCACCCTCGCCCCGGCGGCCACCGCCGAACCCGACGTCGCGAAAGGGGCTGGCACGTGACCGATGACGACACCAGCGCCAACCCGGGCGACGGGCCCCGCGACCAGGACCCCGACGACACGCTGGTCGACCGCCTGTTCGCGGCGGACCTGGCTGCCATCGCCGAGGGCACCCAGGACGAACTCGCGCCTCGCCGGGCCCTCGCGCAGCTCTACGAGCGGTATGCACAGCTCACCCCGGACGAGACGGCGCGGATGGACGCCGAGATGGCCGTATTCGCCGATGCCAAGCGGTCACTACACGCCGGTCGCGAGGCGTTCGCCCGAGGTGAGCTGCGCGACGCCGAGCGTCTGCTGCGGGTTGCGGCCGCGCACCAGATGGGCGACGCCGTGGTCTACCTCGCCGCGCTGCACCGTCGCCGCGGGCACGCAGACCTCGCCGACGCCTGGCGGACCATCGCCGGCCCACGACGGCTTCGACGACCACGACCTGAGCGAGATCGAGCGAATCACCCGCACCAAATCCGCGACTCTCCGTTCGCGGGCCCGGGAGGCTTCCTACACCTCGAGTCGACCTGGGAGATCACCGACAGCGGCCTGCGAATGACTACCGTGATCCCGAAGGGATAGTGAGAGCGCTCTCATGGAAGTTCCTCAACTCTCCGATCTCGACGGCCTCCCCATCGAAGTCGTCCCAGCTGACGAGCCCGGCGTCGTCAGCATGACCGCCAGGGCAAACGACGGCTCAGGCGTCACACTGACCTGGGACGAAATAGCAGGTGCTGTGCATGTGCGCTGGACAGAGGCGAACAAAGAACGGCTGCCCCTCGAGCGAGAGACGGTGTCGAAGGTCTCCGTCCGCGAGGAGCACGGCCAGATCGAATTCTGGGTCTGGTCCGACGCTGACGGCCTGGGCGGACAGCTCATCGTCCGCGTCGGAGAACACGTCCGCGTTTCGGATGCCCTGCTGCGCAAGTAGGCATCGCGATGCGCTCAGACAAGGTCGCCCCGGGCGAGGATGCCGTGGTGAGCAGCGACTGGCGACGTGTCGAACTGCCCGGCGGGCGCAACCCAGCACGCCTGTACGAGTGTCCACCCTCGACGACGCCGGCAACGTGGCCGACTTCTTCCCCACGACCGCGCAGTAGTCCCCACAACACCAAGCAACACCCTGACGGCACACACCGACGTGGGGGTCCGCGACTTGGCCGATGTCGCGGCCCGGGCACCGAAAGCACTGACCACGCGGCGGTAAAAGTCGCGGCAGGGTCGGGAGAAAGGAACCACGCAATGCAGATCCAGATCAGCACGGACAGCAACCTGAGCGGTGATGAGAAGCTGATCCAGTACTTCCAGGCCGAGCTCGAGTCGAAGCTGGCACGGTTCAGCGACCACCTCACCCGGCTCGACGTCCACCTGAGCGACGAAATGGGCGCCGGCACCGATGGTGAAGACCTGCGGTGCGTGATCGAAGCCCGGCCTGCCCGGCACCAGCCCGTCGCGGTCACAAACCACGCGGGTTCGGTGGCCGATGCGTTCAACGGCGCCGTGCGCAAGCTGGAGCGGGTCCTGGAGAGCCTGTTCGGCCGCGAGGGCCACCACAAGGGAGGCGAGTCCATCCGGCACAAGACGGAGGACGAACAGAGCTGAACGTCGCTGTGGACACCACGGAGGGGGATCGGCTCCGGCCGAGGTGCGGGCGTAGCTGCATGCCGGCCCGCTCCAGCGCCTCTGCCACCGAGAGCAGCGCCTCGCCATGCGTCTCCGGTCATCCCGCTGGCTGAGCCGCCCGCCATACCCGCGCCAAGGACATCTGAAATATGTCTACTGTGGACGTCCGGACGAGCAGTGCCGGGCGCGTTTCGGAGAGCATGAACGACAGGCGTTCCGCAGGATAAGCCGGGTCGAGCGGGAGGTAGGCGCCACCGGCCTTGAGCACAGCCAACATGGTCACGATCAGGTCGTTCGACTTCGGCACGGCGACTGCGACGATCGAATCCGGCCCGACGCCCTCGGCAATTAGCCTGCGCGCCAACCGGTTCACCGTGGTGTTGAGGTCGCCGTATTCGAGAGTGCTTCGCGCGTCGACGACCGCAGGCGTCGCGCCGCACCGCGCGACGATTGACTCGAACAGTTCGGGAACCGTGTTCAACGTAGTCAGCTCCTTTACGAAAGCCGTGGCCCATTCCCAATCTAGGGTTCGCCCACGACGGCGGCCGGGCTTCCTTCCCGTTCCTTTCACCGCTCGAGGACGATGGTGAGAACTACCCGCCGACGGGACGGCGGCGGGTAGTTCGAAGAGAGCCTGGGCGCGGTCGGAAGGCGGTGGTCAAGGTACGGATCGAGGTGTTCTCGAACATCCGCGCCAGGGCGAGCTCACGGCCGAACTCCGCGGACAGCCGCTGCCGGATGGCGACGATCTGCACCGAGTCCGCCCCGAGACGGAAGAGATTGTCCGTGACGCCGACCTGATCATGCCCGAGCGTTTCGGCGAAGATCGCGGCGATCCGGACCTTCGCATCGGACGCCGGCCCGACCACCGTGGTGCCGTTCCCGGGTTCACCGGCCAGTTCCTCCAGCCGACGGCGATCCACCTTGCCCTGGGCGTTTAGCGGCTGCTCGTCGATCACGCGGATCCTGCTCGGCACCATGTGCGCCGGCAGCGCGTGCACCGCGAGCTCGCGCACCTGGTCGGCCGGTCAGTCGGCCCGCCGTGGCGAAGTGCCGTTGCCGGTGGCCTCGTCCACACCGTCACACCGTGCGCGGCCACCAGCTCCAGCCGGTGCTCCGGATCCCGCTGGGAACCGGGGCGTGGCAGGACCAGCCGCCCGCCCACCCCCAGCACCCTGAACACGTCGAACACACTCAAGTCGAAACTCAGCGACGTCAGCCCGAGCACCGCGTCCTGTGCACCGATCCCCAGGTCGCAGACATCCGTACAAGTACCCAGCGCCGCCTGATGCGAGACGGTCGCGTCTTTGGGCGTACCAGTGGAACCGGAGCTGAAAACCACATACGCCATGTCCGACGGTTTCGCCGGATACTCAGCGAGTTGTCCGGCACGGTCACGGCAATCCTCGACGGTCACGACCTGAACCCCGGCGGGCCGAAGGAAAATCGAAAGATTGCTGATCAGCGCCTATGTGGCCGTGCCAAGCTACGCCAATGGGTGGTAGCGCACGCTGCCGGGGGTTTACTTATGGAACCTTGAGCGCTCGCAAGAGATGCGCATTACCCGCCGATCAAATTCCCTGTTTCACTGCGACCGCGAATCCCGGCCACGGCCAGCCAGGCGATGGTGTTCGCGATCGACGCATAACGCCTTCGGCGCTGTCGAGCAACACCTGGTGGGAGTTGATGTCGAATGAGGCTGGAGCGTACGGCCCCGCGCTCTTATACCTCGCTGACCGAGAAGGAGCGGCGGCACCGGGACGAGAGCACCGGCGGTGAGCCGGTGCTCGACTACGGCGCCTGGAATGGCAGTCAGCACGATCACACCCACGGAGTTCGCGGCCTTCCGGGACGAGCTGGGACCGGCATCGGGCCTGCAGTTCTACATGTACCGGCAGTTGGAATGCGCGCTGGGCAACAAGGCTCACCGGATGGCAGCTCCGTACCGGCCGGTGGGCTGCGTGTACAAAGCATGTCATGGCTGCGCTACGGGCACCGTAGCCTGTACGACGCGGCGCTCGCCGTGCCCCGGCGCCGCGTTCTGGGTGTCCCGGTGCATTGCGTCGAGCGCAACTTCGCCGAGCTGTACCAACCGCACGCTGCGGTCGAGGAGGCGTGGACGCAGGTCTACCGGTCGCAACGCGAGTACCGGAACTTACCCGCCCGCACCGAATCACTGTGCGGCCTGAACCACCAGTACTAGCCATGACACTACACACATCTGCTGACCGTCGAACGCATACTCGGCCACAAGCCCGGCACCGGCGGTACCTCCGGCGTCAGCTGGCTACGCAAGGTGGCCAGCACTGGTTCTTCCTCGAACTGCTAGCCGCTATCTGACGCCGGTTCCTTGGGCTGATCGGAGTGCACGTTGAGTTCCCTCGTCTACGGCGGATATCACCAAGCCGACCTCGATCGGCAGTATTCGCCGAGCTCCTGTGTCGCCGACATTTCGACTTTCCTCACCGCGTACGCCGTACAGAGCGCGCAGACCAGGACCGAGGTGCCGGTACGTACGGATATTCTGTACGGCTCCCTGCCGTGCGAGACTGTCGACTTCTTTTCGGCGCCTGGCCCGGATGCACCGCTACTGGTGTTCGTGCACGGAGGCTACTGGCGGGAGCTCAGCAAGAGTGACTCGTCCTTTCCAGCCCGCGGGCTCGTACCGGCGGGCGCCGCGTTCGCGGCGATCGACTACGGGCTGGCTCCCGAGTACCGGCTCGACGAGATCGTCGGTCAGGTACGACGCGGCATCTGGTGGCTCGTCGAGAACGCGCGGGACCTCGGGGTCGACAGCCGCCGGATCACTCTCGCCGGCAGCAGTGCCGGTGCTCATCTGGTCCTGATGGCGCTGCTCGATGGCTGGATGCCCGCGGGAACGCATCCCACGGACGTGTTCGCCGGAGCGATCCTGCTCAGCGGGGTGTATGACCTCGAGCCGGTCCGGCACACCTATGTGAACGAACCGCTGGGGCTCGATGCCGACGCGGCGGCCCGGCTGAGCCCCATTCGCCACCTTCCCGACAGGCTTCCGCCGCTGGTCATAGCGCGCGGCGGCGCCGAGACCGCTGAATTCGCGCGTCAGCACAGCGATCTCGTCAAGGCCGCCACTTCGCGGTCGGCCGCCGTCTCGGATCTGGTGATCACGCATCGGAACCACTTCGACATCACATTCGATCTCGACGATCCAGACAGCGAACTGGGCGCCGCGGTGCTCCGTCAGCTCGGGCTGTCGGGGCGGACATCCACGAAAACGGCGGGCAACTCCGTTCGTTTCGACTGGGACATTGGGGGATCATGAACGACAACCGGATCAAGAAGATACTCGTGCTCGGCGGCGGGACGGCCGGCTGGATGGCCGCGTCCTGCCTCGGCAGGGCGCTCGGCCGAGCGTCCGGGTCACCGTGCTGGATTCGCCTGCCATCCCGAAGATCGGGGTCGGCGAGGCGACGATTCCCAATCTCCAGCGGGTGCGCTTCGACTACTCAAGTCTGTCCGAGGAAGACTGGATGCCCGAGAGCAATGCCAGCCCCAAAATGGGCATCAGGTTCATAAACTGGCGCACTCCGGGCACCGGAATGGCACACTCACGGCCGTATGGCCAGTACGGGGGGCAATTCGACCATCTCTTCGGCCTGCTGCCGAACTACGACGAACTGCCGCTCTCACGACGCACGCACAGCTGGCGATCTTCGACAGGAAACTCTCCCCCCACTATCTGGTCGGCCGTCGGTGGGCAAGCTACGCATGGCACTTTGACGCCAACCTCGTTGCCGATTTCCTCCGGAAACTCACTACTGGGACTCGTAACGGCGCGTTGGTCAACTGCTGAGTTGGACTCCCGACCAGGAGTCGACGTCGCACTGGCGATGGGCGTTGTTCCCAGCCCCGACGACCGTCCCGTCGGCGCGCAGGCCAAGAGTGTGGATGGAGCCCGCGGCCACAGCGACGATATCCCGCCAACCGCCGACGTCGCACTGCCCCTGGCTGTTGTCACCGGCCGCGAGGACCCGTCCGTGTGCCGTGACTCCTACGGTGTGGTAGCTGCCCGCAGCGAGTGCCACCACGTCTTCCCACTGACCGAGGCCGCTGGCTCCGGTCGTCCGCTCCCCGGTCGCCAGAACACGCCCGTCGCTTCTGAGAGCGACCGTGTGCAGATATCCGGCCGCAACGGCGGTCAGATCGCGCCAACCGTAGACATCGCACTGTCCTCGGCTGTTGTTCCCCACGGCCAATGCCGAACCGTCCGCCCGGACTCCGACTGAATGCCAGTCACCACAAGCCAGAGCCACGATCTCCCGCCAGGAATGCACGTGGCACTGGCCTTCTGAGCCCCGGCCCGCTGCCAGCACGGTGCCATCCGCAAGGAGCCCGAGTGTACGGCGCCAGCCCGCGGCCACGGCCGTGACATCACGCCACTCGGCGACATCGCATTGGCCGTCGCCGTTCCACCCCGTTGCCAGCACGGTACCGTCCGATCGAAGTCCGACCGTGTGGGACTTCCCGGTGTTGCGCGCGGTATGGACATTGCCCGCCGCTACAGCGACGACGCCTTCCCACCGCGCCACACGGCACTCGCCGGCGGCATTGTTCCCGACGGCGAGAACAGTCCCGTCCCAACGGCGACCGACCGAATGACGCCGCCCGGCCGCCAGCGCCGATGCGCTCCCTCGCATTCCGTCTCCTCGCCAGCCACGGTAGATGCCCTGATCATCTTATCGACGGACCGCGCAAACCCGGACCCGCCGGCCGACACCGGCCTGTCCGGCCGCGGGTACATCACCACCAGCGTCCGACAGCTGCGCGCCCGCTTCGGCGCCCACCGGCACGGCCTCGCCGCGGACCACGCCCGCGAATTTTGGGTGCAGACTCCGGCCGGGTTCGCACTCCTGTGGGCCTGCGTCGCCGCATCCAAGCCCAGCGACGAGAAGGGCATCGACCGCCGGTGGCTGATCGTCGCCGGCACCGATGACGTCCTGCCCTGGCTGTACGCCGCTGTCCACGGCTCGACCGCCGGGTTCCCTACCGGCGCCCTCCCCCACTTTACCGAGGCCACGCTGCACGGCTTCGGCAACGCGTACCTGCACTACCTGTACCCGCGGATGAACGCCGAAACTCAGCGGCGCGATCAACTCGACCGGAACGCGCCGGGCTTCCGCACGCACCGGCCCCGGCCCCGGCAGATCAACGGGATGCTGATCCAGCTCGCGCAGGTTCTGCACCACTACGAATGGGCGCACGCCAGCGAGATCGAACGCGCGGAGTGGTCGCGGATACAACGCCCGACGCCCAGCGAGGGTTGCGGTACTGGGCGGCCCGCAACCGCTGGTTGTATGCCCCGCAGCCGAGCGAGTTCCCCGCGCACCGCGGCAATCCGGACCTGCCGGGGATGCTGCGCGCCCTTGCCGACACTGCGCGAGAGCACTTGCCCCTGCTGCGGGAGACGGTGCCGGAGCTGGATTTCGCCCTGCACGCCGAGCACGAGCGCACGCTGCGCGCCCCGGCCGACATCCCGATCCCCGGGATCGAACCGGCCGAGGCCCACCTCGCCTACGTCGCGGTCACCCGCGCCCGCCACCGCCTCGATCTGTGCGCGCTCTTCTGGATCAACCAGCACCCCATCGGCAACCCCACCGACCCGGGGCCGCTCGCCGCATGTCCAAGCCCGCAACGTCGGCGCCCGCTGCTCACGGCAGTGTCACTGCGCCCCCGCAGTAGACCACCTACTTACTGCGGCAGTGCCGCAGTAAGTAGGTGGTCTCCCCGCACCCTCACAGTTGTTTGAGGAAATCGAGTACGGCCGTGTTGAACGCCTCGGGCTCCTCCCAGAACGGTGAGTGGCCGCTTTCATCGAACAGGACGAGGGAGGTCTGCGGGATCAGCTCGGCCAGCGATTCCCAGACCGGGGTCGGGTAGATCTGGCTCTTTCGGCCGTGCGCGAGGAGCACCGGTACATCGATGGACGGCAGCAGCGGTCGCCAGTCCTGGCTGGAGAACGAAACCCACAGCGCGAGCGCGGTGAGGTCCGGCACCGTGGTCGACTCGTCGGCCCACCAGGCGAGCACGTCGGGCTCCGGGGTACTTCCGGCCGCGAACATGGCGGGCACCAGCGTGCTCATCAGACCGGTCCGGTCGGCGATCATCTGCCGCTGCACGTCCAGTGAGCTTCGCGCGTCCAGCGTGCCGAACACGCCGTGCGGCCAGCCCTCGTCCGCGAACAGGTAGGGGGTCATGTCGATGTCGATGACCCCGGCGAGGCGTTCGGTGCCGAACTGGGCCAGGTAGTTGTAGACGGTGGCCATGCCCATCGACCAGCCGGCCAGCACCGCGTCTCGCACGTCGAGCGTGGCCAGCACGGTGTCGACGTCCCGGCCCACCTGCTCCATCGTCAGGTGCACCAGCTCCTTGCCTGACCGCCCGTGCCCGCGCGAGTCGATGGTGATCACTCGATGGTGTGCGGCAAGCGCTTCGACGTTCTTGTGGAAGAAGCGACCGTTCATCGTCCATCCGTGGATCAGGACGATCGGGCGGCCGCTGCCCGTGGATTCGTAATGCAGAAGGACACCGTCAGATGCCGGGACGAAGGGCATGTCCGCTCCTTTGCGGGACGGTTCCAGGTGCGCACCGTGATCGCGCATGCCAGGAACGATTCGGGCCAGAGGTGCAGGTCCGGTTCTGTCAGGAGACAGCAAAGCACGACCACGGACCATGGTCAACAAACAGTTGTTGCACACGGACAGTGATGGATTGGGCAGTCGCGAGACCACGGTCTTGACGGTGGGTACGGTGCTGTCGTCAAATGTGTTCGGAAAACGAGAATGTGTTCGATATTCGAACGATGCAGGTATTGCATCGGATCCGACCGCGGTCGGGTCCCATGTCTGTTCAAAGGAGAATCAGATGGACTACGTGCTCGTACACGGTGCCTGGTACGCCGGGTGGAGCTGGCAGCAGGTCGCCGACACACTGCGAGCACAAGGCCACGGCGTGCACGTTGTGGAGCAGTTGCCCAGCGGCGGCGCCGACCCGACGAAACTCGGTGACCTGCCCGCCGACGTCGCCCACGTGCGAGAGGTCATCGACGGTCTCGTCCGCGACGTCGTGCTGGTCGGCCACTCCTACGGCGGCATGGTCATCGCCGAGCTGGCCGGCCATCCACACGTGCGCCACAGCGTGTTCGTCGCCGCGTTCCGCCCGAAGCGCGGGCAGACCGTCCTCGAGATCCGGTCGCCGCACCCCATCGAATTCCTCGTCCCACACGACGACGGGACGATCCGTGTCGTCGACGACTCGGCGCTGGCCCGGGACGTTCTCGCCGTCGATATCGACGAGAGCGCCTTCGTAGACGTACACCACCGCCGGGGCGCGCAAGCGCTGGTCAGCTTCACCCAATCCGGTACCGAACCCGAACGCACGCACCCTGTCACATACGTGATCTGCGAGCGCGACAAGACGATCTTCCCCGTCGATCAAGAGAAGATGGCCGACGGCGCCGACCACATCGTGCGCCTCGACGCCCCGCACTTGGCCCCGCTGACCCACCCGCGCGAGCTCGCCGACCTTTTGGCGGGTGTCCGGTAAAAGCTGAAGCGGCTTGAGGCCTACTTGGTGGTTCACCTTGACCGGGTCACCGGCTTGGCCTCGGCGCTGGCGATGAAGAGGAGAGGATCCGGGCTGCCATTGCCGCCCTGGAGCGCGTGAGGCGCCGACGAACCCCTGACCTGGGGAGACGGCTGAAGATATCGGCCGCTTGACTCGCGAGTAGGAAGGCGTCTGCTTGCGACTCCTAGAACCCCCGGTGCCCGGCTGCTTTGACGCGGGTGCGGAGTTCGTGCATCAGCTGGGCTCTCTCGCCGGCGGCCGGTGGCAAAGCGGAGTTTGTGGATCATCTAGCCGAGGGCGGGGGTGGTGGCTGTGTGGGGAACCGCTGGCCGTCTGATGAGGACAGCGTGCCGGTGCCGAAGACCAGGGTCAGCGGCAGCCGCTAGTGGTAGCCAGGCGGCAAGCGGGCCCGCGCCCCGAGCTGAAGCGGAACCCGATCGCGGTGCTGCTCGCCCAGTCCACCAACCTCGGCCTCACGCGAATGGCCGACGCCTGGAGGGCCTATCGACGTACACGCACGTGACCGGCACACTACCTACGGCACGAAGATCATCGTCGCCACGAAACGCGAGGCGCACTACGTCCTGGACGAGATCCTCGGCAACGCGACCGACATTCCGATCACCGAGCACGCGACCGACACGCACGGGGTGACGCTCGTGGACTACGGGCTATTCGACCTGCTCGGGTTGCAGCTGTCACCGCGGATCTCCGGACCTGGGCAAGATCACCCCGTATCGGACCGGGCCGAAGTCGGCGGCCGAGTCGGTGTTCCCGCTGACCGGGCCCTACTGAACGGATTGGACTCCGCACGAGCACGCGGCCGGGTCGGCGGCCGCCCCCGCGTCGTCGACGCCGACAAACGCCGTGTCATTCTCCGCCCGTCACACCAACGGCGAGTCCATCCGCACCATCGACCGCACCACCCAGCTGTCCGCCGGTACCGTCCACAACGTCCTCGCCGACCACAGCGCCACCAACAACTGAATCATTGCTGGTCAGCCATATCCGCCCGATTTTCCGCAGGTACTACGGGGACCCCAAGACGCCTGACCACAGCGCAGCCCGTGGATCTTCGCCGTCGGCGGCCTGGTCTTGCTGTGCCTGCTCGTGCTCGGCCGCCGTATCCGCAGGCGCGCCGGCACGCCCCGACTTCCGAGCGTCGGACGGCTTACTCACGTGCCGGGGGGCTTCGCGTGCTCGCGAAGGAACTCCACGGATGATTCCTCGTCGGCGATGGCAGCCTGCAACGCGCGCAGCAGCGCCTGCGCCGGAACCGTCATCGCGGGTCCCGTCTGCCGGCGCTGCGGGTCCTTATCCCCGCTCAGCTCCACCCGCTCCAGATACGCCACGCCACCCACGACCGAAACACCCAGCTCAAACGACGGCGGCTCTCGATAACCGCCGTCAGGCTCCGGCAACGCGATGTAAATGTCCCTGATCACCACCTGAACTGTGCCCGCACCCCCGACGATCACAGGCCCGCCGCGCGGGACATCCAACGGTTCCGGCACCGTGAGCGACCAGTCAGTCTGTCAGCGCGTGACTGTGAGAGACGCGACTAGTACTCCAGCCGCACTTCGTGATATTTGTGCTGTCTTCGCTGGTGGTGGCTGGTCTTCGCGCGGTGTTGGTGACGTCGTCGCCAGTGTGACCAGGTCAGGATCGGACGCCAGTGTGGTGCGGTGTGGATCAGATGTGCCAGCAGACGGCGGACTTCGCCGAGGGTGAGCGGGATGAGGCCGCGGCCAGGACTTTTGGGGACACCGCTGCCGTGACCGCGAGGTAGGTGTGCGCAAGCATGGCCAGGGTGATGTGGCGATACCAGGCGTCGTAACGCCGGACTTGGTAGTGGTCAAGGCCGACTTCGTTCTTGGCGGTCTGGAAGCATTCCTCGATGGCCCAGCGGGCCCCCGCGACCCGGATCAGCTCCTCGTCCGGCGTGGTCGCGGGGGCGCAGCACAGGTAGTAGGCGAGTTCGGGTTCCACTCCGGTGCGGGTGATCTGGCGACGGACGAGCAGGCGTCGAGTCCACCCGTCGGGGGTGTGCTCGCCGATCGTGGGGATCGTGGCGGTGGCCCAGTCGTAGAGTCGTGGTCCTTTGGCACCGTCACCCGCCGAGCGGCGTTTCCAGATCTCGGGTGGTGCCTGGGCGACGAGGTGATCCGCTCGTGCGGTGGCGAAGCCGCCGGCGGGCAAGGGCTGACTGCGGGGGACGGCGACCACGTAGCCGATGTTTCGCTGTTCCAGCCAGGATCGGAACTTGTTGTCCTGGCCGTACGCCTCGTCAGCGGTCACCCATCGTGCGGGGACACCGGCCGCGAACGCGCGGGCGAGCATCGCTTTGGCCAGCGTGGTCTTCGTCGCGAACTCGACCTCGTCCGGCACCGCCGCGTCGCGACAACGCTCGCGGTCGGCGATCCAGGATTTCGGCAGATATAGCTCGCGATCGACGAGAGTGCGTCCTTTCGTTGTGGTGTAGGCGAGGAACACGCCGAGTTGGCAGTTCTCGATCCGGCCCGCGGTCCCGGAGTACTGCCGCTGCACCCCGGCGGATTTGGTGCCCTTCTTGAGGAATCCGGTCTCGTCCACGACCAGGACACCGTCCGGGTCGCCGAGGTGTTCCACGGCATAGGCCCGCACGTCGTCGCGGACACCGTCGGCATCCCAGGCGGCGGCGTTGAGCAGCCGCTGCATGCCATCCGGGGTTGTGTCTCCCGCGATCTCGGCCAGGGTCCAGCCGTTCTTGTCCGCCAACGGCGCTAACAAGCCTCGCACGTAAGCGCGGGCACGTCGGCGAGGCTCGGGCCGGAAGAACCGGCCTGCCACCCGCCCGAACAACCCCTCCAGGCCCGCCGCCCACGCCGAGACGTCTTCATCCACCCACACAAGACCGAGAACCTATCAGAGCAAGATCACGAAGTGCGGCTGGAGTACTAGTACTGCAACGACGGTTTGTGATGTTGTCTGCGGTAGTGGCTGGTGTGGGCTCGGGCTTGGCTGGTTCGTCGCCATCGTGACCAGTGCAGGGCGTGTTCGATGGCGTGATGAATGGGTGCGGTGATTCGGTTGAAGAGTTTGCGCACTTCGTGAGCGGTGAGGGGGATCAACCCGGTGCGATCGTTGGTTGCAGCGCCCCTTTTTTCGCCGCGTCTCGGGTGATGACGAGGAATGCCGCCGCTGCCATGGAGAGGGTGATATGCCGATACCATGCTTCGTATCGTCGGACCTGGTAGTGGTCGAGCCCTGTTTCATTCTTCGCGGTTTGAAAACTTTCTTCGATCGCCCAGCGGCTTCCGGCGACGCGCACCAGTTCGTGGAGGTCGGTTGCGGCGGGGCCGAAGCAAATGTAGTAGGCGATCTCGGTGGGGTCGCTGACTGAGCGGCGGGCCAGCAGCCAGTGGCCGACTTCTGGCCGGCGCAGGGGGCGGATGTCGACGACGGCCCAATCGTAGATCCGCTGCCCGTGAGCGCCGTCGCCGCAGGACAGACGCTGCCAGGCGGCCGGGTCGACACCCGCGATGACGGCGTGGACGCGCCGCTGCCGCAGATCCATGGAAATCACCATCTGGGACTTGGGCACTGCGAGCACATGCGCGATGTCACGTTCTTCCAGCCAGAGCCGCAGCCGTCCAACCTGCCCGTACGCTTCGTCGGCGGTGAACCACGCAAACGGGATGCTCGCGGCAAGTGCGCGTTCCAACATTAGTTGTGCCAACTCGGGTTTGGTCGCGAATCCGACGCTGTCGGGAATGCCGGCCGCAGCGCAGCGGCCCCGATCGGCGATCCACTCTTTCGGCAGATACAACTCCCGATCGACCAAAGCTCGTCCCCGATCCGAGGCATACGCCAAGAACACGCCGATCTGCGAATTCTCGATCCGCCCGGCCGTGCCCGAATACTGGCGCGCCACGCCGGCGGATTTCGTGCCCTTCTTCAGGAAGCCAGTCTCATCGGCGATGAGCACACCCCGCTCGGCGTCGCCGAGCACCTCGACCACCGCAGCGCGCACATCGTCGCGCACCCCGCCGGTGTCCCACGCGTAGGCGTTCAGTAGGCGCTGCATCCCCTCCGGGCCGGCCTCGCCGGCCGCCTCGGCCAGCGTCCACCCGCTCTTCCGCTCCGTCTCACCGAGCAGTCCACGCAGGTAAGCCACCACCTGCCGCCGCGGCTCCACCCGCTCAAACCGTGCCGCGAACCGTCCCGCGTCAGGAGCGCCGTGACGTTACTCTGCGTGCCAGAACGCGAAAGCCTGCGGTGCTGGGAGAACCTGATGCCCGCCGCGCGGATGGCGATGTACCAGCAGGATGTGCAGCTCTACTGCGCGCCGACGGCCAACGGAACCCCCGCGCATCACGCGACCATGTGGCACATCGCGCAGGAAGGCCGCTGCTTCGTGCTGGCCGCCAACCAGGTCATACGCGTCAAGGACTTCCCGAACGACCACCCGCACGTCTTCGGCGACGACCTGCAAACCGTGGTCTCCAACGGCGGAAGCGCCATCATCGGCCCGCTCGGCGACGTCTTGGCCGGCCCGTTCTACGACAAGGAGGCCGCACCGACCTTGCCGATCGCCGTGTCGTAGACCTCCATCGTGGATCCGTCTCCGAATCCCCACACGAGGCGCTCCGCGGCAGTCGGCATCAGCTTGCGGCGCTTGCCGAGCAGAGCGCCATTCTCATCGAGGTACACGGCGGTGCAGTACAGCGTGTTGCCCCCGCGTTCGATGACGCCGACCACCAGGTGATGCCGTGCCGCCGCGCGATGTTGCCGAGCTGCTCGGTGACCGGCCCCGGTACTTCTACGGACGCCTCGAAGTACCGGCGATACTCCTCACGCCCTTCCGGCGTTCGGTTGCCCACCACCGCACCGAAGGCGGTGCCCTTCGGGTACCCGCCGACGAACGCCTCGGGGAACACCGCGAGACGCGCGCCGTCGGCCGTGGCACGTTCGGCCCACTGGTCGACCAGCGTCACCGCTCCCGCGGAATCGAACGCTGTGGTCCCGGCCTGCACGACCGCCACTTCACCTTGCTCATCCAGTTCCTTTCCTGGCTCGCGAACGGGGTCACCCCCGCACCCAGAACGGTTCGACGGACGTCAGGCCCGTGCCCCGGGCACAGTTGACGTACTCGAAGAGGTTGCCACCCGGCACAATGAAGAACTCGTGCCACGTCACGACGTCACGCCGGGGCCCGTACTCCAGGCCCTTCCGGATCGCGTGCTCGAAGATCGCCGCGTGGGTGGGATGTCCCTCCGCCCACTGCTCCAGCCCGGAGTACTCCTGGAAGCCGCACAGCACCGAAGTCTCTCGCCGCGGTCGGAAGCCGTCGTCGACGTTCGTCAGCTGCCTCAGGTAAACGCACCCGAGATCGTCGTGGTCGGCCAGGTACGCCATGCCGGTGTCCAGCTTGGGCGAAGGGACTTTTCGTAGTCCTGTGCCTGGTCCGGCTCCGACTCGTGCCAGAACTGGCCGGAGCGCACGATCGCGAAGTTGTGCGGCACCACCGTGGCCACCCGGCGGCCCTGCGGATCACCTTGGTCTTCGCAGCGCACCTTCGGCCCCTCCGGGGACGTGAGATCGTCGATCGCGGAAAGCGGGATGCGGTCCCCCGCGCGGCTCCGAAGTAGCCGTTATGGGTGATTTCCACGAGCTGCGCGCCGGGCGTGCGGGCGAACCCGGCGCGGTAGTTTGGTCGCGAGTAGACGGTCTCGTGCCGGTCGTACGGGGACACGACGGTTTCCCGCCAGTACCCCACACCGTCCTGGAGCCGCGCCGGCGATTCCCACCAATCCCGCCAGGCCGACCCGAACGTCCAGCGCGCGTGAACGGCGGTCGACGTCCAATACGCGACCACCACCGTCAACGCGCGGCCGGTTTCGTCGGACTCGGTATCCATGACCTCGACCCGCACCGGGCCCCTCGGGCACCGACAAGAATTCCCGCACCAGCCGGGTGAAGCGGCGCGCCCGGACACCTCGCAGGACGGCGCCTTGCAGGCCGAAGTACTCCGCGACCAGCTCTGGCACGGGGTGCCCCCACCGTACCGAGTAGCGCGGGACGCGAGGCTGGAAGCCCTCCGGCCTGCGCATCGGCAGACCGCGCTCGTACTGGACGTGGAACTCCGGCATGACTTCCTCACCTACGGCGTCTGCGACGGCGATATGTCGAGGCGATTCGACACAAGAAGCTGGACGATGGCGCATCTCGAGTCAAGTTAAACAGCGATATCAACAGGGTCAAGGGGTCAAGACAACTGTGGAGGCGATGTGTGGCAGCAACTGGTGGCGGCGGGGCTCGACCCCAAGGAGGCGCAGTTCTACCTCGCGGTGCTCGAACTGACCCGCCCGACCGTCGCCGAAGCCGCCGAACGCGCGGGATTCAGCCGCACCAACGGCTACGACATCGCGAAGCGCCTCCTCCACCGCGGACTGGTGACTATGACCGAAGTCGGCCCGACCGGCCGGCCCGCCGGCCGCGGCCGCAGCGTACTCACCGCGGCCGACCCCGGCGTACTGCTCAATGAGCTCGCCACCCGGAAGCAGCTGCTCGACGGGCTCGTGCCCGAGCTACGGGCCATGCGCGACACTCAGGGCAGCCGCCCCCGGGTTCGGTACCTGGAGGGCGAATCCGGTATGCGGACAGCCCTGTTCGAGACGCTGGAATGGGATTGCCCGTTGCGCGGCATCCTCTCGATGCACGACCTGATGGCCGTGCCGGGCGCCGCTGTGATGGACGACTACATCACCAGCCGCCGCCGGCGCGGGACACCGCTGCGGGTCGTGCGCTCACCAGAACGCGAAACCGACCAGGGCTGGCCCACCAGTGGCACAGACATCCGCGACGTCCGCTTCGCCCCGCCCCAACACATCTTCACCCTGACCACCTACATCGGCGACAATGCAGTGGCGATCATGTCCTCGCGCACCGAGAACTTCGCAATGATGATCGAGAGCCGCGAGTACGCCCGCACCCAGGCGAACCTTTTCGAGGTGCTGTGGTCGGTCAGCACGCCCGCTTCCTGACATGAGCAGCTTCCCCCGGCCGTCGCCGCGGCAAGGCCTCGGCCGTCAACGGGGTCGGGGCGATCCTCAGTGGCTCGGCCGTCTCGCGCTACTGTCCGCGAGCCTGGAAAGAGCGCCGCACCGATGCTGACCACGCCCCGGCGAGACCGGTTCCGGCCGCGGAGGCGTCCTGACCGTTTGCGTCACAGCCGCGGGGTCTTTTCGGTGAACTGCCAGAGGTAGACGGACGCGAGGGTCCGGTACGGGCGCCATGGCTCAGCCATCCGCACGAACTCGGCGGGCGTCAGTTTCTCCGGCAGCCGGTACACCTTTTCGACCGTGCGGCGGAGTTCGAGGTCGCCGACCGGGAGCACGTCGGGCCGGTACAGGTGGAACATCAGGAACATGTCCGCCGTCCACACCCCGATGCCCTTGACCCTGGTCAGCTGCGCGATCACGGCTTCATCGGGCAGCTCGTGCAACGAGCCGAGGTCGAGCTCGCCGGAGAGGATGCATTCGGCCAGTGATCGCAGAGACGTCGTCTTCGCTCCCGACAGTCCGACCGCGACCCGCAGTTCGTCGGGGTCCTGCGCGAGGATCTCTTCCGGCCCCGGGGGCTGGCCGTCGAATCGCCCGTCAGTTTCCGGTAGATGGCGCGCGACGCGAAGCTCGAGATGTTCTGGCTGACGATCGCGCGCACCAAAACCGCGTAGTGATCCGCCGGGATGTCGGAGTTGTCCCGCGAAGACGGCGCGGGCGGCAACGCCGGACGGACTCCGCCGGACTCGCGCAGCACCTCGTCGATGACGCCCGACAGCACCGGGTCGGCCTGGCGCAAGTGCTTTTCGGCCAGGGTCTGGCGACGCTGCGACATGCGCGGATGATACGAGTTCGGCGGCCGCTACGCACTGGAAGCGCCGGCCGGCGCCCACGCGGCAGGCTCAGTGCCGCGAGACAGCAGGTGTGCGGTCACCGCGATCGCTATCTGCAACAGGGTGCCCAGTCCCAACGCGGCCGCGACGCCGACGTGCAGCACCAGCAGGGCGCCCGCCAGCGCTCCGGCGAACATCGCCCCCACCGACGCCACCCGTCGCAGCGGCTTGCTGGGCTTGCGCGCACCCCATGGGCTGTCCGCAGCGAGGCCGGTCAGTGTCAACGTGACCACCGTGGTCGTCATGTCCGGTACGGCAAGTGCCCGGGCTGTGGCGTTCTGCAGCCCCATCGCGGCCGCGAGCACGAACAGCAGCACATACCGGGCGGCAGCGGGCTGATCGCCCCACACCAGCGAAATCACTAACGCCGCCACGAGACCGGCCAGGCCGATCAGCGCGGCGATCGTTAGGTGCCGGCCCCGGTGGCCGCCGAGCCGCCGGCCGAGCCGGCCGCCCGCGAGAGCACCGGCCAGGAACGCCACGAGCGCGACGACCGACGCGGAGGCCGACACGTCCGCCGCGCCTGCGAGGCCGAACCCGAGGAAGACCACGTTCCCGGTCATGTTCGCCACGAACGTGTGGCCGAGCCGCAGGTAGCTGACCGCGTCCACGACGCCCGTGACCACCGTCAGCGCCAGCAGCAACGCCGGAAAGGCGGCACGACCGTGCCAGGTAAGGCCATGGGCACCCGTGGTCATAACGTCCTCCCTCGTCGCCGGCCCCCGAGACCGCCGCCGAATTCTTCCATAGCGGACGAGCCCGGGCCTACGGCTGAAGACAGTTGTTTCAGCGAACGACAACGACGGCGTCTCTCGGTTATGCTCTCGCCCGGCAAATTGCCGGGAGCTTGGGAGACAGAGGTTCCGTGAGCGTGAACAGCAGCGAAACGGGCAACTCGCGTCCGATCACGATCGTGGCCACGTTGTCAACCCCCGATCTCCGTTCGCAACGCAGCACTTCCGCTCCGCCCGGTTCGTGGGAGGTCCCGGTTCATGCCCTCACCGACGATGCTGGAACTCTCCCGCTGGCAGTTTGCCATCACGATCGTGTTCCACATGACGTTCCCGGCTGTCACGGTCGGATTGTCCATTTTTCTGGCGTTCGTATATGGCCGCTATCTGCGCAGCCGTGATCCGGTCTACCTCCAGATGTACCGGTTCTGGAAACGGATCTTCGCGGTGGGCTTCGCGCTCGGCGTCGTCGCAGGGGCCCGTGATCACCTTCGAGTTCGGCCTGAACTG
Source organism: Amycolatopsis sp. FDAARGOS 1241 (assembly GCF_016889705.1). Classification (NCBI taxonomy): domain Bacteria; kingdom Bacillati; phylum Actinomycetota; class Actinomycetes; order Pseudonocardiales; family Pseudonocardiaceae; genus Amycolatopsis; species Amycolatopsis sp. FDAARGOS 1241. Next base: position 1,751,471 of record NZ_CP069526.1, on the reverse strand, counting down.
GGGGCCGTTCGGCAGCGCAACGGGCCCCGTGGTGGCGCCCATCATCGGCATGGAAGTAGTCACGGCCTTCTTCGTGGAGGCTGGCTTCATCGGCGTCATGCTGTACGGCGACGGCCGCGTGAAGGAACGCACCGTGTTCCTCTCGTGCTGCATCGTTGCCCTGGGCACCGTGCTATCGACGACGTGGATCATCGCGGCGAACTCGTGGATGCAGACTCCTTCTGGGTTCAGGATCGTCGACGGCCGGTTCGAGCCGACCGACTGGTGGCAGGTGATCTTCAGCCCGTCCTTCGGCTGGCGGTTCCCGCACATGCTGCTCGCCGTCCTGATCGCCGCTTCCCTGATGATCGGCGGCATCGGCGCCTACTACCTGCTCAAGGACCGTGAGCGCGCCTTCGGCAAGCGCACGGTGTCGCTCGTGCTGGGCGTGCTCGCCATGCTCCTGCCCCTGCAGGTCTACATCGGCGACCACGTCGCCGGTGACTACGTCGCGCAGGACCAGCCGGCCAAACTCCAAGCACTGGAGGGGAACTGGGACTCAACGAACAGCGGCTACAACATCTTCGTCATTCCGGACCCGGCCAACGAACGCAATAAGGTTCAGCTGAGCGTCCCGATGGTCGGCAGCTGGACCGGGGCGCACGACCTGTCCGGAGCCACGCCTACGCCCGGCCTGCTGCAAACCCCGGCGGCCGACCGGCCGAACATGTGGACCGTCTTCTGGGGCTTCCGGGTGATGTTCTATGCGTCGATCGTGATGTTCGCCGCGGTGTTCACCGGCATCGTGCTGCGGCTGCGGCGCCGGCTGTTCAGCACGCCGTGGTTCCACCGGCTGCTCGTCTGGCTCACGCCGATCGGTGTGCTGGCCATCATCGGCGGCTGGGTGACCGCCGAAACCGGTCGCCAGCCCTGGATCGTCTACGGCTACCTGCGCACCAGCCAGGCAGTGTCCCACCTCGCCACCGGACAGCTGATCTTCTCCGTGATCGGCTTCATGGCGATCTACCTGACACTGCTGACCGTGTGGGTGACCTACGTCGTCCGCAACGTGCGCCGCGGCCCGGAGCCGCTCGAAGACCTCACTGCAGGCGCGGCCGGCGTCGTCGCGGAAGGGGCGTGAGGAACATGCAATATGCCTGGTTTGCCGTCATCCTGCTGTGCCTGGGCATGTACGTCCTGCTGGACGGGTACGACCTGGGTATCGGCACGCTGACGCTGATCGAACGTGACCGCGGCAGGAAGCGAGAGCTCGTCGAAATCGTGGGCACCGCCTGGGACGGCAACGAAACGTGGCTGATCCTGTTTGCCGTGAGCACGTGGGCAGGCCTGCCCGGCGCCTTCGGCGTCCTGCTGCCCGCGCTATACCTGCCGGTGATCGTGATGCTGTTCTCGCTGGTTCTGCGCGGCGCGGCGATCGAGCTGATCTCCACCGCCGAAGGAGTACCGCGTCCGTGGGGGCTCGCGTTCGGTGTGGGTTCTCTTCTCGCGAGCTTCGCGCAGGGTGTCGCCATCGGCGGGCTGCTGTCGGGGGTGACGGTGACGAACGGCGTCTACGCCGGCGGCGCCTTCGACTTCTTCACGCCCTATTCGGTGGTCACCGGGCTCGCCACCGTTCTCCTCTACGCCACGGCCGGCGCGGCCTTCCTCCGGTTGAAGACCGAAGGTGAGCTGCGCCGCCACGTCGGCGCCGCCGGCCGCGTGCTGCTCGGGTTCACCACTTTCGTCACCGTGATTGCGGCACTGAGCCTGCCCGCCACGGCGACCGTGGTGCATCTCGACTCCCCGCTGCGGGTCACCGTCTTCGCGCTGACAGTGGCCGCGGCAGGCGCCGGTCTCGCCGTCGCATGGTCCGGGTTCGCACGCGGTGCCGACCGCCGCGCCCTGACGGGAATGGTGATCGCCGAGGTCGCCGGTGTGCTGGGATTGGTCACGTTGGTGGCGCCGGCGGTGGTGCCGCCGGACATCACGATCGACTCGGCGCGCTCGCCCGGGCTCACGTTCCTTCTGCTGCTCATCGGGGTCGGCGCGAACATCCCGCTGCTGGTCTTCTACAGCTGGTACGCCCACCATGTGTTCCGCGGAAAGTTCCGCGAGCAGGCACCGGTCCGTCCGGCGGGGCTCTCGGCGTCGGCGCACGCGTTGCTGCCCTCCCCCAAAGGGGCCCGGTGAAGGCGCGGCGCTGGGCGGCGAACCTCGCCTGGACTGTCGCCGGCATCCTGATCTACTTCCTCTGCATCGACACCTTCGGCGGTTACCCGAGCGTCCATTCCGAAACGCTGAACCTGATCGCGCTGATCGTTCTGATCCTGCTCGGCGCACTGGTGTGGTATCGACACGAACGGCGCGATGAGGACCGTTGACGCGGCCGGGGACCGCGACTGGCTGGCACGCTCGGCCGCGCCGGGCCGCCACGCCTTCCACGCGGCGGCGTTCGGCCGCTGTATCGCGCAGGCCGCGACGGTCGGCGGCTGGGCGGCGGTCACCGTGCTCGTCGCGGACCGGACGTGGGCGGCGCTGGTCGGATTGGTCCTCGCGGGCGGTGCCCGCGCCGGCGCCCTCGCCGTGTCCCGGCGCTGGGCCCGCCGCGGCGCGCGGCAGGTCGCCGACGCGCTGCGAGCGGCGCTGCTGCGCGCGGTGATGCCCGGCGGAGGCGGTGATACTCGCCCCGAAGGCAGCGCGGCGGCGCACGCGCTCGTCGAGCTCACCGACCATGTTGCGAACCACCACGCCCGGACCGAGCCTGCGCGGCGAGCCGCACCACCATCGTGCGCGGTGGTGCTGCTGGTCGTGGCCGCGGTGCATTGGCCGGTCGCGCTCATCCTCGCCGTGGCGACACCCATCCTGCCGGTAAATCTGCGCCTGGCAGGGCTGGCTACCGAGGACGCGGAGCGCCGGCAGCTGGCCGAAGTCCGGTTGTTGTCTCAGCAGCTGCTCGACCGGTTCCGCGGCATGCGGACCCTGGTCACGCTGGGTGCCGTCGAGCGCGAGCTACGTGTCGTGCGGCAGGCGTGTGATCGGCTGAACCAGGCGACGATGGTGGTGCTGCGCCGGGCGTTCGTCGTTTCCGGAGTGCTCGACGCGGTGATCACCTGCGCCATTGCGGTGTGCGCGACGTACGTGGGGTTGCTGTTGTTGGGTTACCTGCACGTTGTGTGGCTGCCGTCTCTCGGATTCAGCGGCGGGCTCTTGGTCCTGGTGCTCTGCCCCGTCTACTTCGCGCCGCTGCGCGACTACGCGACCGGCTACCACGAGCGGGACGAGGCACTGGCCGCCGCGCAGGTCTTGCGCGGAGTGCTGTCACGCGACGAGCAACCTGCCGAGACCCGGCCGAACCCGTTACCGGCGCCGCCTGAGATCCGGTTGACCGGCATCACCGTCGATCCCGCCGGCCCGCGGGGCGCGATCCTGCGTGACGTGACCACGACAGTGCCCGCCGGACGGCTGACCGTGTTGGTCGCGCCTTCCGGCGAAGGCAAGACCACCCTGCTGCGGCTGGTCGCCGGATTGATCACACCGCAGCAGGGCGATGTGACCCTCGCCGACCCCGCGACCGGGCAGGCGAGCGGGCCATGCCCCGGCGTCGCCGGCTGGATCGGCCAGGGCACCGTCCTGGTGCCGGGCACGCTGGCGGACAATATCGCCATCGCCGATCCCGCGGCCGCACCCGAGTCGATCGCCCGCGCCGCGCGGGAAGCCGGACTAGATCCCGTGTTGGGCTTGGACACCGTCCTCGGCCAAGGCGGATGGGGTGTCTCGGCCGGGCAAGCCCGCCGGGTCGCGCTGGCGCGCGCGTTGTTGCGAGACGCACCCCTGTGGCTGCTGGACGAACCGACGGCACACCTGGACCGGCAGACCGAGCGCGAGCTGCTCGACACGATGCTCGCAGCAGCCGCCGGCCGCACTGTGCTGGTAGCGACGCACTCCGCGGAGCTGATCCGCCGAGCCGATGTCGTCCTGCGGCTCGACCGGGGACGCGTGACCACCGACAGCCCGGTGGTGCGCGGATGACGACACCACTGCTGCGGGCACTCCGGCTGCTGGCTTGGCGCCCGGCGATCACCCTTGCTGCCAGCGCGGCGCTGGCCTTCGTCGCCGAGGGCAGTTCGGTCGCACTCCTGGCGTTATCCGGCTGGTTCATCGCCTGCTGTTTCCTGTCCGGGACGGGACTCCTTCCCGGCTTCTCCTATCTCACCCCCAGTGGCGGCGTCCGCTCGCTCGCGATCAGCCGCGTGCTCGCGCGGTACGCCGAGAACCTCGTCAGCCACGCCGCCACGCTCAACTGGCTCACCCGACTGCGGTCCGGCTTGTTCCGCGACGCCGCACAGGCCGGCCCGGAACGACTGCGACGCCTGGGCACGGGCGAGGCGCTGGATCGGGCGATGAGCGACGCCGACACCCTCGATCGGGCGCTGATCCGGACCGTTGTGCCGGTGCTGCTGGCAGCGGCGGGCATGGGCGCCGGGACCGCGGTGATCGCCTCCTGGCACCGGGCCGCCGCGGCCGCGTTCCTTGTGGGAACAGCGGTTACCACTGTGCTCGCGTTGTCGGTGGGCCGAGCGGCCGACCCGGCTGCGCGGCGCGGGGCTGCCCGCGCCCGGCTCGTCGACACGGTCGACGCATGGGAGGAACTGGTCTGCCTCGGTGCGCTCGACGCGTTGCGCGCCGCCGGCGCGACGGCGTTGACCGGCCTGGCCGAGACCGAGGACACCGCAGGTAAAGCCGAGTCACGAGCACGGTTGGCGACCGATCTGGGCATAGCCGCAACCACGGCCGCAGTGCTGGCCGTCGCGCGGTTCGGCCCCGACCCGGTCCCGCTGGCCGGAGCCACCCTCATCGCCCTGCTGACCGCCGGCACGCTGGACGTGGTGGCCCGCCTGGTCGCTGCACGTCTGGCATGGCGGGCCGCGTCGACCGCAGCCGGGCGGCTGGCGACACTGACCACACCCACAGGGACACCGCCCGCCGCGGGAATGTCGCCGATGCCGGCACAGCCGTCGCTCGCAGTGCGCGATCTGCCGCTCTCCCCCGACGGCTGTGCGGCCGGGCGGCTCACCGCGCAGTTCGCACCCGGGCGGACAACCGTGGTGCAAGGACGCTCGGGCACCGGCAAAACCACGCTGCTGCGCGCGCTGGCCGGCGAACTGCGCTCCCCCGGTGTGACCGTCGGCGGTCGCCCGCCCGCGTCGTTCCGGCCCGGGGACATCGTGCTGGTGCCCCACGACGATCACGTCTTCAGCGGGACAGTGGCAGCCAACCTGCGCCTGGCCGATCCGGACCTGCCGGACGAGCGGATCCGGACCCTGCTCGACGCGATGTGCCTCAGCGAGCGCGGCATCGACCCGGGCGCCGAGGTAGGGCCGGCCGGACGGAGCCTCTCCGGTGGAGAGCACCGCAGGCTTTGCCTGGCCCGCGCGATCGCGCGCAACCCAAGCGTCCTGCTGCTCGACGAACCGACAGAGGGCCTGGACTCTCCCACCGCCCGGCACGTCCTCGCCCAGCTCCGCCTCCTGCTACCGACTGCGACCATCATCGCCGCCATCCACGACCGCGAAGCGACAGCCGTCACGGGCCTCGACGCCGACTTCCTGTCGCTCGACGTCGCGCGGGCCAGTGGATGACCGAGTGAGGTCGCCCGCACCTGGCCCCGGAGACTTCGCCGCCGACCAGCCGCTCTGTTCCGACGTCCCGGCTATCGCGGTCCACCCGCCAGTCGCACACGACAGCGAGCCGGGAGTCGGTTTCCGTCACACGGCAACTATGGCGATTGGCTGCTTGGCAGAGGTAGCGCGTGAATGCATCCAGATCGACTCGAGGCTCCGATACCCGGCCTTCTCCCTCAGTGCGTCACTCGCGACTGTCCCAGCAACAGTCTGTAAGCGGGGACCCACCAGCCGTTAGCGGACGGTCGAACTCGGCGCAGGCGCGCGCAGCGCGCGCCTGCGAGGATCGCGGCCCGCGCCTCGGCGTTGGTGAGCTGCCCGGCTCCGATGGAAAGGAGTCGAGCGCGCCGTGTGCGCGACGGTCGGCGGTTTCGCGGCGGTCGTGTGCCTTCCGCGTGGAGTTCGGCAGCGCTGCTCCGACGGTTCGGCTCCCTTACGCGCGCCCCGCGATGGACCCCTTCTGGTCCCGCTGAAGCGCGATGAGGAATGCGAGGACATCGCGCGGGCCGCGGTGAGCCGGGCCGCGAAGGGAGGTAATTGACGTGCCTCGCCCTCTACGCTTTGGCCGCCGCCACGTTCGCGATCGGCACCACTGAATTCGTGACCGTCGGCCTGATCCCGGGGATGGCGTGCAATCTGCACGTCACCGTGGCCAATTTGGGATCGATCGCTACCAAACCGGGGCCTATGCTGTTGTACGTGGGACGGCCCCGGGAGTTCGACGAGCAGGACGCGGTCGCGCGCGCCAGCGCGCTCTTCCACCGGCGCGGGTACCACGCCACCTCCACCCGTGACCTCGGTGACGAGCTCTCACTGAATCCGAGCAGCCTCTACCGGACATTCGGCGACAAGCACGCGCTGTTCCTTCGCGCATTGGACCACTACCAGGCATGTGAGTCAATCCGCAATTCCGAGGCGCTGGCCGTTGAGGGCCCCGTCCGGGAAGTGCTGCGCGACTGGTTTTACTCGATGGTCGACGCAGCCGCCATGCCTGGGTGCTTCGTCATCAACAGCGCCGTCGAGATGGGCACCGACGATCCCGACACCACCCGACGCGTCAACGCGGCGTTCAACGACACCACCGGCGCGATCGCGAAAGTGCTCCGTCGCGGGGTCGAAGCAGGCGAACTGGCAGCTGACCTGGACACCGACGCGACCGCAGATTTGCTGTACACCACACTGATCGGACTGCGAGTGCGCCACCGCGCCGGCCATGACTCGAAACGCCTGCGCGCGGCAGTCGACCAGGCGCTGAACATGCTGGACTGAACCCAGTCCCAATCCTTCCGGCCCGTCTGGCCGGTTCGCGTCACACGGTCCCTTCGACGTATCGCACGTACCAGACCAATCGTCGCCTCAATCGAGAATGCGTAGCGCCTGGTCTATGCGCGTACGCAGGCCCCGAGCGCCCTGGCCCGCACGCCGACGTGTGCACAGTCCCGTCCGCACTGTGCACAGGAGGTCCGCGGTCGCCGTTACGTCGAGATCGGGGCGCAATTCTCCGATAGAGATCCCTTTCCGCAACAGCGCGGCAATCTCGGCCGTCGCGTCTTCGATACCGCCAAGCGGGCCTCCGGATCTTTCCCTCCCGCCGTCGGCAGCCAACCGAGTGGCGGTGTCAGCCACGAACCAGTCAGAGACATCGCCTGCCGCCAGCACCGTATAGAGCCAGTCGCGCAGCACCACGCGAATGGGCCGGTCGTCATCCACCACTGCATCAGCGTATCTGAGATTGTGGAGCGCTCGATCCCGTACTAGTCTCACCGTGCGCGTCAGACGTCGCGGGGGACCGCGCTGTCCGATTCGTCTTCCATCAGCGCACTTCGGATGCAGACGCGAGGCAGCAGGCTCCTGCCGGAGCCTGCGCATTGGCGCGATTCCCAGCTCGACGACAGGGGTTGTTTCGATGGATTTGCGGTTGCACGGGAAGACCGCGCTCGTCACCGGCGCGAGCCGCGGGATCGGGCTGGCGGTGACCCGCACACTCGTCGAGGAAGGCGTGCGCGTCGTCGCCTCCGCGCGCAACGTCGACGGCGACCTGAAGGAATTGCCGGTTGAGGCTGTATCGGTCGACCTCGCCACGCCCGAGGACGCGGCACGTGTGGTCGACGAGGCCGTGGCGCGGGTCGGCGGGATCGACATCTTGGTCAACAACGTCGGTGCCGCGCGGCCCCGGCCTGGCGGCTTCGCGTCCGTGACCGACGACGATTGGCTGGCGACGATCAACCTAGACTTGATGTCCGCGGTGCGCACCACGCGCGCGGCGCTGCCTTCGCTGCTGGAGCGCCGGGGCACGATCGTCACGGTGTGCTCGGTCAACGCGACACTGCCCGACCCGCTCGTCATCGACTACAGCGCCGCCAAGGCCGCCTGCCTGAGCTTTTTCAAGTCACTGTCGAAGGAGGTCGGCGCACGTGGTGTCCGCGTGAACACCGTCAGCCCCGGCCCCGTCGCTACCGACCTGTGGCTCGGTAAGGGCGGTGTCGCCGACACAGTCGGCGGGGCAATGGGGGCCCAACCGGGCGAGGTCGCGGCGAAAGCGGCTACGGACTCGGTCACCGGCCGGTTCACCCGGCCCGAAGAAGTCGCGGACCTCGTGGCGTTCCTCGCGAGCGACCGGGTGGGCAACTTGACCGGCACCGACACCATCGTCGATGGCGGACTGACGCAGACCATTTGACCACACGGCTGTGACGGAGCCTTCGCACGCCGCCGCTGAACGGCCGGTGAACGCGATCTGGGGCCCGCAGCGCCGGTGGGAGAGCAGCAGCATCGCCACCCCGCCGGTGGATGGTCACCCCACCGGCGATGAAGCCCACAGTGACCGGCGGTACGCCCGTGCACCACCGCCTGTGGGGCGATGGCCGCATGCTCAGCCACGACGACCACGAATTGCTCGTGTACTTCGAGAGGTCGGACGCCAGCCGGTGATCCCGTGTCGGCACCAGGGTGCCGTCCACGATCGCGACAGAGTCGATCCGACGCTTGCGGACCGGGCCAGCGCCAGCAGCGGTCCGATCGTGTCAATCACTCGATGCGCCGCGGAATGCGACACTCCGAACAGCGGCCCGATCTGGCGCATCGTCAGGTTCGTCCGCCAGTATGTCGCCACCAGCAGCACCCGATCAGCCAGGTCAAGCCGCCACTGACGGCCAGGACGGCCATCGGCGATCTCGTCACCACCACGGTTCGCCACGACCCGCACCAACTTGCGGAACTGACCCGGTTCCAACCCCGTGAACGGGGCAATCCACTCCGACCGCGACGCCGAGATCACCTGCACCACAACATGATCAACTATCTAGGCAACCAGACCCACACCGGGTTACGAGACATCCCTTAGCATTCGCGAGGCAGACGCGTCCGGACAGATACAGCTCAACCCATGTCTACGTGGGTATGCCGCGAACCCGCCACGCAGATCGATCAGTGCCCACGCCAGAGCCTTTGCATTGCTGCGGAAGCTTAGGTCATGTCGCGGGCGACGAGCCAGTCAGCAGCACCCACTAGACGTGGGCGTCGAACATGCTTCGGTAGGTCGACCCGAGCGCCGTGCTCACGAAAAAGCAGATGCAGCCGGTCTTCCGCTCTTCAAGCTCGGGCGGGATCTCGCCCATGTCCCCCGCGACGTTCACCGTAGTCCTCGACCGGGCGTGGTCGAGATCCCCCTCGCGCACGCGCGCCCGATCCCCGAACGTCGTTGCCGCGAACCGGAACCATTCCTCCGAGGTGGTGCTGGCCGGTGCCCCGGGGCGGTTCAGTTTGGACAGAGGGTCTTTCGTTGTAGTTGGAAGCGCGGATGTCGAAGCCGATCAGGTCGTCCGCTCGGTCGCACCCCCGCAATTCAGGCCCGCCGGCCTAGACGAGTACCGCGCCCTGCAGAAGCGCCGATTCGGTCGGCCTGCAACCGTCTGATCGCGATCGACAGCATCCGGCCGGACGTAGTCGAGCGGCGCGTGAACGATCGCACGCTCGATGCGCGCCGCTCGCCGCTGCGCGACAGTCGCGCACGGCTGCCGAAGCCCTCGACCGGAGCCGATCACCCGCTCAGCTGGTTCCGTCTTCTTTCATGTGCCGGATGGTCTCGCCTCCCCTGTGGTGAGCGGCGCGGCCGAACAGCGTTTCGAGGACCCGCTCCAGTTTGTGGACGGCGCCGTTGAACGCTTCGGTCACCGAGCCTGCGTAGTTCGTGACGGCAACCGGCTTCCGTCCGGCAGGGTGGGCTTCGATCACGCAGCGCAGGTCTTCGCCGTCGGTGCCCTTGCCCATTTCGTCGCTCAGGTGGACGTTCAGCGTCGTCAGGTGCTCGCTGAACCGCGCCAGCTTCGAGGTGAGTTCGGCTTCGAGGCGCTCGATCAGTTCCTCGCCACCGCGCAAGTTGCTGTCCGTGCTCATCTGGATCTGCATTCCGTGCTTCCCTTCTCCGGACCCGCGATCTGCGAAACCGCGTGATCAGTATTGCCGATGCCTGCGTGGCCGAGCCAACGCCACTGCGGACTCAGCGCCGCGGTCGACCATCCGTCCACCAGCGTATCGGCCTGCGCGACGAACGCCCCGCCACTTGAGAGTCGCACTCGGCTACCGCCGGCATCGCCAGGATTTCCTCGTTCGCCCTCATCGCGGCTCACCAACGGGCTGAGCCATCGCCAGCGCATCGTTCGGGCCGGATCCATTCCCAGGTGAGCCGTGGCGCGTCCCAGAGCCAGTCCAAAGATCATGTGCACAGCATTCGCGTGCCCTGCCGCGACTGCCGATGAAGCTTGAAGCTCCACCGGCTGTCGCCCGGCGCAGGAGCAGGAGTTACCTCAAGCCAGCCTTTCGACAATTACGGGCTGCTCAGCGCCGTTCAGCGCTGTAGAAAGCGTCGGCTACCGTTGGGCGAGGAAGCGCAGCAGAGTCTGGGTCATCACCTCGGGTTGTTCCTCAAAGATCCAGTGCCCGGAATCGGCGACCACCCCACCCTCGACATTGCTTGCGTACTTTCGCACCTGGTCGGGGACGCTCTGTCCCAGGCTACCCGCGGCTCCCAGTGCCAGAACCGGCATGTCCAGTGGTTTTCTGGCATACTGCTGGTTGTCAGCGACGTCCTTGTTGAGCGTGCGGAACCATTCGAAACTCGCTCGCAGGTGGGCACTGTCACTCAAGCCGTGTGCGTAGTCCGCGATCGCGACTGGGTCGGTGGCGCGGTCCTTCTGCACGGCGAGCATGGACACGAACCCGTTGATCCACGTCTGTTCACGTCCTTCCAACATACTTTCAGGTAGACCGTTCGTGACGTTGAAGAAGCCGAAATTCCAGAACCCGGGACCTCCTGAGGTCAGTGAGGGAAACTGGTAAAGGCTCTGATCCGGAATCGGGGCTTCGGTCAGCACCAGCTTGGCGACATCCTCGCGGTGCTGCGCGGCGTAGGAATAGGCCACCATGGTGCCGATGTCGTGGCCCACCAAGTTGATGTTGTGCGTCAGGTGCAGTTGAACGAGCAACGCGTGCAAGTCCTCCGCCATGGTTGTCTTGTCGTAACCCTCCGTCGGCGCACTCGATCCACCGGCGCCGCGCAGGTCCGGAGCGATAACGGTGTAGTGCTCGGCAAGCGCGGGCATCACATCCTTCCATTCGTACCAAGTCTCCGGATAGCCGTGCAGGAGGACAACGGTCGGTCCGTGGCCGCCGCGGACGTAATCCACGGTGATGCCGTTGACATGGGCGAAATCTTCTACGAACCCTGCCGGCGGCTGCGCCGAGGACGCCTGCGGGACAACACGTGCTTCACTGGTCCCTTCGACCGTCACAGCTGTGACTGTAGCCAGCATCAGGACAGCAAGAGCGGCACGAGAGAATCTTCCTGGGAGTTTCACGCGCAAACCGTAAAAACCAGGGTCCAGCCTTGTCAATATCCAAGATAGAAATGCAAACAACATCATTGATCAACTTTTTCAACTGCTCCAAATGGCGGTTTTATATCACGCGCCTTCCGGATAGATCGCGCATCCACGTCGCGAGCCGCTCCTCGCTTTCGCAATGCTGCCGCTCGTGCTCGGTGACAGCATGGCACGGCATTCCCTGCAGCGCATGCAAGGCGAAGCGACATCTCAGAAGTGGCTGACGCGCCGATCGAGCGGAGAAGGTCGGCCGAGTACTGGCAACCGGTTCCAGTCACAAAAACAGACGTTCTCTCGTCGGTTCCTGAACACTGAGTATATTGCGACGTCACGCACAGTTCAATCTGTCCGAAGAATCCGCACTGTGCGTTTCATGAAGAAGGTGAGGGCGACAGTTGGGACAGCTCGGCCGCCGCCGCAACCTTCAACGATTCGGCCGCCACTATCGCGGAGGATCACCTGCGCGGGCGTATTAGGCCGGTCGAACTGCTCACTCGGTGTCGAGTTGCTCGAAAAGGCTCTCATCCTCGTCATCGCAGCAGCCGGTCGCTATAGCTCGGTCGCTGGATTTCCGAATCACGTCGAGCGACACGGTCGGCAGCCAAGCCGGTCACGGCGGCTGCCTCACGATCATGGACAGCGGCGACCACGGGTCGGGCCCGGCTGGTTCTCCACCGCGTTCGTCCGGATGGCGCAACCGTGGCGTCCGAAGCAGCCGCCGGCGTTCGACTGCGTCGAGCCGCGGCGGAAATTCCACCGCTCTCTAACCGGCCGTCGTCGGCGCCGCTGTCTGGCCCGTTCGCCGTCGCCTTTCGAGCGCCGCCGAAAGCACGGCGACGAGAACCGCCGACGCTGACAGCGCAGCGCCGACCCAGCTGACGGCCGCATAGCCGAGGCCTCCGGCGATAGCGAGGCCACCGAGCCAAGCGGCCAGGGCATTGCCCAGGTTGAATGCGCCGATATTGGCAGCCGAGGCGAGCGTGGGCGCCCTGGACGCCTTGTCCAGAATGCGCTTCTGCAGCGGCGGGACGTTGGCGAAACCGAGCACTCCGATCAGGAAGATTGTCACCACGGCCGCGATCTTGCCGTGTGCGGTGAACGTGAACACGCCCAGCACCACCGCCAGACCAACGAGCGTGCTCAAGAGCATCCGCATCAACGACCGGTCGGCGAACCTCCCCCCTATCAGGTTCCCGACCACCAATCCAACCCCGAACACGATCAGGATCCAGGAAATGGACGAGTCCGCGAATCCGGTGACGGTCGTCAGCATCGGCGCCAGATACGTTGTGGCCGCGAAGACTCCACCGAAGCCCAGCACGGTCACCACCATGGCAAGGATGACCTGCGGATCACGGAAGACGGACACTTCGTTGCGTAAACTCACGCCGGCGGGTTTAGGGATGTCTGGCACGAACAAGACGACTCCGGCCAGACCGATGAGGCCGATGGCGGCGATGACGAAGAACGTGACGCGCCAGCCAGCGGTTTGGGCGAGGTAGGCGCCCAATGGCACACCGACGACGTTGGCGATCGTCAGGCCCGCGAACATGATGGAAATGGCACTCGCCTTCTTGTGCGGCGGAACGAGTTCGGCGGCAGCGACCGCGCCGATCCCGAAGAAGGCGCCATGCGCGCAGGCGGAGACGACGCGGCCGACGAGAAGGAAACCGAACCCCGGCGCCAGCGCCGAGATCAAGCTGCCGGCGACAAACAAGCCCATGAGCAAGATCAGCATCCGTCGGTAGGGCACCTTGGTTCCCAGGACCGTCATCGCCGGTGCCCCCAGCATCACGCCCACCGCGTAAGCGGTCACCAGCCAGCCCGCCGTCGGAATGGAGATCGCGAAGTCGCCGGCCACATCCGGCAGCAGCCCGAACATCCCGAACTCGGTCGTGCCTATCCCGAACGTTCCGATGGCCAGAGCCAGCAACGCCAGCGGCATGTGCCTCACCTTCCGAAGGAATGAAATGCGTGAACCGTGAACGATGTGGCTATGTGGGCCGTGGTCCATCGCGGACCAGAACCATCGGGCAGGCAGTGCGCTGCGCGCAGCGCTCGCTGACCGACCCGCGCATCAGCTCCGGGTCACCGTCTTCGCACCCACTGACCGGTATCCGGCATTCCTGCTTAGCTGTGGTGGTCGTCGATGCACTACCACAGCGGACCGGAGACTGTAAGCACTGGACCGTCAGGCCGCCTTGATCGTTCCGCCGTCGATGACGAGATCGGTGCCTGTGATCCAGCGCGCCTCCAGGCCCAACAGGAAGGCGACCGCATGGGCCACCTCGTCAGCCTCGCCCATCCAGCCGAGCGCGATACCCATGCTCGCAGGTGCCCCCTCGTCGAGCACCTGCTCCCGGGTGACGCCGGATGCGGTCGCCATACCGTCGGCGATCCGGCCGTCGGCGGTCCAGCTCGGCGTGCGAACCGGCCCAGGCGACACCGCGTTCACTCGGACACCGCGCGGCGCGAACTGCTCCGACAGCGTCGTCGTGAGGTTCGTGAGCGCAGCTTTGTGCGCCGAGTAGTCGACGACCATCGGGAACGGCAAGCGGGCGTTGATCGACGAAATGTTGACGATCGAGCCACCGTGCACCAGCAGGGCCGGGAGTAATGCACGGGTCAGCCGCACGGCTGAGAGCACGTTCGCCTCGAAACCTTGCTGCCACTGTTGGTCGATTACGTCCAAAAAGGAGCCGCGGGGGTCGAATTGACCGACGTTGTTGACTAGGGCATCCACCCGGCCACGCTCGATCGCAGCCGCGACCAGTGCCTCCACTCCCTCAGCGGTGGCGAGATCGGCCCGCACGACGGTGAGGTCGTCATCCTCCTCCGGTACCGCCGAGCGCGAACCGGTGACCACGGTGTACCCGTCCTTGCGCAGACGCTCGACCACCGCCGCCTCGATGCCCTTCGTGCCACCGCTGACGACGGCAACTTTGCTGCCCATCACTGCCTCCCTATTTGGGAGCATGCGCTCTCGTATCCGCGGCCATGGAGCGATCGTTCCACAATAGGGGTAGGCTCACGATGTGCCACGACAACGGGAGTTCGACGAGCAGGACGCTATCGCGCGCGCTGCGAACTTGTTCCACCGGCGCGGCTACCACGCCACATCCACGCGTGACCTCGGCGAGGCGCTCGCCCTCCACCCGAGCAGCCTGTACCGCGTGTTCGGCGACAAACACGCGCTGTTCCTGCGCGCGCTGGACCACTACCTGGCGTCCGAGTCAGCGCGCTCCGCCGCAGCGCTGCAGGAGAGCCGGCCTGTCCGCGAGTTGCTGCGCGACTGGCTCTACTCAATGGTCGAACCAACCGTTGCACCCGGCTGCTTCGTCACTCACGCCGCGACCGAGTTGGGTACCGACGACCCGGAAACGGTTCAGCGCGTGCACGCAGCCTTCGAGAGCACGACAGCCGCGATCGCCACAGTGCTGCAAGACGGGATCACCAGCGGCGAACTGCGTCCCGACCTCGACGCGGACGCCACCGCCCGCGTGCTGTTCACCACCCTGACCGGGTTACGCGTGCGACACCGCGCCGGGCATGACGCCTGCCAGCTGCGAGCAACAGTCGACCACGCACTGCGCGTGCTCGGCTAAACTGCCCGGCCGTCCATGCTGGGTGCCGCCAACCATGCAGTCACTTGCCCGACTGGTTGGCTGCCGCCCGGTCAGCTTCGACCGCGGTGGCTACCGTCGGCGTGGTCGGGAGGTGAGTAGTGATGGTCCACCGAGGGTGGGAGCCGAATACGCCAGAAGGGGCCGTGCCAGGCGTAATCACTGATCGGGGCGCTTGACGCCGGGGTCAGCGTCGGGTGTCACGTCGCCGGCGGGCGGCTCGAATCTCGTCGTCCGCGATCTTGTCGGTGAGCAGGGTGTAGATCTGGGTGGTCTCGGTGGAGGCGTGGCCGAGCCGGCGGCGGACGGCCTCGATGGAGACGCCCGCGTTGATGAATTCGGTGGCGTGGGCGTGCCGGAGCTGGTGGATGTCAATGTCGACTTCGGCCTGCTCGCAGTACTTGGGCCAGGGGTGGTGGGCGGCGTCGCAGGGCAGGTGCCCACGGGGCCGTTCCTGCAATTAATGCTGGGCCGGAACAGCGCGCCGAACTGGTAGCCGGTGCGGGCGAGGTAGAGCTTGAGCAGGGCGACGTAGCCGCGGCCGTAGGTGATTTCGCAGGAGTGCATACGTGGGAAATGAAGCGCTACCGGCGGTGTCACTTCCTGTCATCCCTAAGAGCGTGTCTCGTTTGGATCTTTCCCGCTGGGCTGCAATGATCTTGTACCGTGATCGACTCGCTGTCGCAACGGCTGGTGCCCGATGACTTGTGGGCGTTGGTGGAACCGCTGGTCCCGCCGGCAAAGGAGCGTCCGCAGGGTGGTGGTCGTGCGCGGACTGATCCGCGGGCGGTGTTCACGGCGATCGTGTTCGTGTTGACCAGTGGTTGTGCGTGGCGGCACCTGCCGCCCTCGTTCGGGGTATCGGTGCCCACGGCGCACCGGACGTTCACCGAATGGACCGAGGCCGGGCTGTGGCGGCAGTTGCATCAGGCAGTGCTGGACGAACTGGGCGGCCGGGGTTTGATCGACTGGTCTCGCGCGGTCCTCGACGGAGCATCCGTCAGGGCCAAAAGGGGGGCGGTCTGACCGGTCCGAGCCCGGTCGACCGCGGCAAACCGGGCTCGAAGATCCACGTACTGTCCGACGGGGCCGGGCTGCCCCTGACCGTCGCGATCTCCGCGGCCAACACTCACGACAGCCACGCGCTCAGACCTCTGGTCAACGCGCTGCCGCCGATCCGATCGCGCCGCGGACCGCGGCGCCGGAAACCGGCCAAACTCCACTCCGACAAGGCCTACGACATCCCCGCCCTGCGCGCCTGGCTGCGCCAGCGCGGGATCGTCCCGCGCATCGCCCGCAAGGGCATCGAATCCGCCGAGAAACTCGGCAAACACCGGTGGGTGATCGAACGGTCCATCGCCTGGCTGACCGGCTACCGGCGACTGACCATCCGCTACGAACGCAAAGCCGGCCACTACCTCGCCTTCCTCACCCTCGCCGCCACCATCACCTGCCACAAGAAACTCGCCAAATGAGACAAGCTCTAAGGCTCGCGGGTCAAACCGAGCCGAGTGACGGAGTAACCGGTGTGACCCCGTCGACACGTCCGTGGTGTCACGTCGCCGACGAGCGACTCAGGGGGCAGCTCGATCGAGTGTCGCGTTGTCCGGCAGGTCACCGACCCTTCAGAGGTGGTCAGGAACATTGCCTGGTAAACCGAATCGGTCACCCAGTAGAGGTTTCCTTCGATCCGGCCGACGTAGTAGCCCTCGGCCGCGCGGCGTCACGCGGCCCACCGAGACACTGGAAAGCCTGTCTTCGACGTCGGAGCCATCGAGCAGGGGCGAGTTCCGTCGCGGCGAATCCTCTTCATCGGGCGCGCTCCCCTGCCCGCGAACGCAGCTCAGTGGCTGCGCGCCTCACCCAGCGACGAGGTCGTGGTTCGTCGTCGCTTGCGGTTCCTCGACGACGAGCCGGTCGTGGTCTCCGCGAGCTACTACCCGCTGTGGCGTTCCCCGACCGCGTGCACCGAGCTGGCCCTGCTGGCTGGTGCGCGGACTTCTGGGGCACCCTCGCGGCCTGGGACCGGGACGGTTCGGTCACCGGCACCGTCGGCGCCGCCTACGTCTGCTTCTGCGCGGGGGTCTGAGCCATGACCACCATGCAGTTCGGTGACGTGCTCACCCTCGACTGCTCCCGCTGCGGGCAGCCGCACGTCCAAGCTCCCGTGATCGCGTGGACGCCGTGCTGATCGTGCTCTGGCATGGGCACCCTCACGCCTGGCTCCGGCGTCGCCTGCCGTACCTGCCGGGGCGAGGGCCGGTTCGGCTCCTACTCCGACATGGTCGTCGCCCAGCAGGAACGCCACTGCGCCCAGGTCCGCCGCCTGCCGGGCGAGCGCTTCCGGCTGTCCGACGTGGACTCCGAGACCGGCTGCCGGTTCTGTGACCTGCGGTTCGCTGACCTCCCTGAGTTGGTCATGGACTTGGTCACGAACATGGGCGTCTCTCCGGAGCGGTGGAGCACCCTCGTGGAGCGCGGCGAGGTCCTGGAGGTCCCGTACCTGGACGGTTGGCAGACCGTGTTCCCGCCGGTCGTGTGGGGTGACCGCCGTGCGTCGCGCGTTGGCTGGCCGGGTGCTGTTCAGGCGCGGGTGGCCACCTGATGGTCGCTGCTCCGGCTGGCTTCCGCGAGATGGTCGCCGCGTTCACCGAGTCCGGCACCCTGGACCCGGCCCTGAAGCACGTCCTCGCCCGCGCGAACTTCGACACATGGACTGAGAAGGTCAAGGCTGCCCGGGGCTGTGCGAAACCGGTCCGGATGGCCGGGGCCTGGTGTCTGACGCCATCGCCGATCACAACGGAGGTCTTCGTGTCCCACCGTAATGCCCGCTTGACCCTGCACGGCCGATGGTTGCTGATCGAGCGTGTCCACGCGGGACGCCCGGTCGCCCACGTCGCCGCCGAACTGGGGATCTCATGCGCGACCGGGCACAAGTGGGTCCGCCGCTACCGTCCATCGCGAGGCCGAGGCCTTTGGCGATGAAGCCCTTGGCCTGTTCGATCACCACTCGGCTGCTCAACGTGGTCTGCAGCTGCTCGACCAGCACCTCGTGGCGCTGGATCGTGCGCGCTTGCAACACGGCCGGGCCGATGTTCCGTGCCAGTATCAACGGCAGCGGCGGCCCACTATCCTACGACGCCGCCCACCACCGATGGAACGGCTACTGCGCTACCGCCGAAATCGACATCGACATCCACCAGCTGCGCCACGCCCACGCCACCGAACTCATCAACTCCGGCGTCTCCATCGAGGGCGTCCGCCGCCGGCTCGGCCGCCAGCACCGAAACCACCCAGATTTACACCCTCCTCGCCGACAAAGTCGCCGACGACGAGATCCGTGCTGCTCGACGTCGGCGCGAGCGCGCAAGCTCAAAATAGCCGCGTTCGCGCTGGTCAGTGGCTATTCCGTTGGATATTCCGCGAGATGTCCCGGAACCCCGGGTAGAGTTCGGCTGGCTCGAGCCCGCCGCGAAGTGTGGTGATCGCTCTGCGCAGCTTTCACGGTTCCGGCGCTCGGTGCCGGTGATCTCTCCGAGCACCGTGTTGGCGCTCAGTGGTCAGCCGGCGGGAGAGATGCGATGGTCACCGATGCTGGTGGTATGCCAGGGAGCCCACCTGGGAGGTGACGGGCGGTCGAGCGGGTTGATCCCGGCTTCGATTCCATCGTTCGCCCGCTGAGTACAAGCAGTGCGACGACAGCCACCGCGAGGGTGGCCATCACGACCACGCCTGTCAGCGCAGTTCGCTTGCGCACAGTCATGGTTCCCGGTGGTTGCTGGCGTCAGGGAACCCGGCTCGAACGCCCGGTTCAGAGAAGCGTTCGCGCATGGTCATCGGGTCCGAGCACGACGGCAGGATCGAGGCGTTCGCTGACAGGCCAGATTTCAAGCTGGTGATGTTCGGTGGGCCGCTCGGGTTGTTCGGGTGCTTGCGCGGCGAGGCTGCGGTCCCGTGCGGACAGCCGAAGGCGGATCCATCCTTCGGGTACGTCAAGGTCGGCGACCGTGGCGGTGTTGTAGGTGTCGTGGATCTGTAGATGACCAAGACCGTCGAGTGTCCACTCGGCCGCCATGTCCCAGCGCGCGTCGACCGAGTCCGGTGGTTCGGGTAGCACCCGCACGGTCAACTCGACGGGGCCCCAGTCAGTGCCGCACAGCACTGCCACCCAGTTGTCTTCACCGACGAAGATCCCGTCTTGCGTGCCGGGCCACATGTTGTCGACGCCTGGGGCGGAGCGCAGGTGGTACTGACCATCCCGCACCGGGACGGTCAGTACCACTTCGCGTGAAGAGTCAGTCACGACGGTTGAACTCCAGCGATCACCAGGCTGTCGTACCGTCCGCCAGCACCGCCTGCACGTAGAACGGGTCGTCGTCGAGAATACGGTAGTAATCGTAGTACGCGCCGGTCAGTCCGCCCTGGCTGTTGTTGGCGCTCTGAGGAACTACTGCGGTCGACCGGTCGTTCGGCGCCGCACCGTTTCCGCCTTGATACGTGCTGGCCAATGGGTGCTCGTCGCACGAGTAGCCCGTAGGCGTCACGACGCTACCGCAGGCGACCGACCGGTTCTGGTCGATCTGGGTCTGGTTGGTGAGCCGGTTGAGCGGAACGCCGTTGACCGGGCTTCCCCAGTGACTCGGCAGGTTGTGCATGGCGTCGAACACGTGCTGGGCCACCGGGCCTACCGCCGGGTTGTCGGGAGTGCTGTAGAGCACGAAGGGCCAGCCCGTGTCGTCCCCGCAGCCCTGGCCATAACGGTTGCTCATACTGTCGCAACGCCCGAACAAGGTGTTGGACTCATGGTCGGCCAACGTCACCGGGTTACCCGGTGTGTTCAGCTCGATCGCCGAACCCAGGTTGCCAGTCAGATACAAGACCTGGTTGTTGAGCATGTCGCCCGAGTACTGGGTGTACCACTTGCTCACGAAGGCGCCCTCGCCCAACGTGATGGGCTCATTTTCTCCGTTCGAGCCTTCCAGCTGCGACGTGGTGCACTTGTCCGGATGCCCGGAACACCCGGTCCACATCGACCCGGTGATGCCCGTCTCCAACGTCCCCCAAGCCGCGGGCACGCTCAGATCAGTATCCAGATCCCACGACGGCGTGCCACTCCCCTCGTCGAACTCCACCGACGAGGTGAAGGTCACGTCCATCTCGCCGACCGTGGTGGTGACGCCGTCCACGGTCTCTGTCGCGGTGACAGTCCAGTTCTCGGTAGAGCAGGAGGTAAACCGGTCCGGGTTGTAGAACCCCGAACTACAAGCCGGCGCGATCGCGGCGGGCTCGGCCGCGAAGCGCGGGATCCGCGACGACACTTCCCGCAGCGAATCCGATTTCAGCTGCGAAACAGATTTCTTGCTACGAGTTTGCTGCTTCTTCGTGACGACTGTGCAGGAATAGTGGCCACTCGTCCGCGCTTGTGCAGCACGCTGTGCACACTGCTGCTCCTGTTGCGCCGCCGTCAGGCCCGCACCCGAAACACCAGACGGAAGTGTGTAGTCCGTCAAGGCCCAGGCAGTAACGCTCCCTGACAAGTAGACCCTAACGGACAGAAAAGATAAAGCGCCAACAGTTAGCGATCTTCGAATTACGGACATTACTATCCCCCTTTTAAGATTCCATTGATGGCACGCCAAATACGCATCGACACAGTTTCGATACATTGATTGGCGACGATCAAGCTATCACTGCAATGGGTCACCGTCTGCGCGGCAAACAGTGAGCGACCGTCTCACTCAGACGCTACTTTCCGCGGCACGGATGCGGTGTAAGAATTCAGTGTTAGCCGATTTCATTGCGCTCATTCAGTGATTCGCCACCGCGCTCGCCGGACGCGGGCCAACCCGTCGACCAAGTCGCAGCGGCGTTCGACGTCAGCCGCATCACCCGACTTGACCGGCCCCATGCCTTCATGGATGACCAGCAGTGATCACTCGTTGGCGGCGCGGTGGTCTGCGAGGACGTTGTGGACCGTGCCGACGGAGAGCTGGGTGGCGCGGGCGATGGTGCGGACGGACTCGCCGTCGGCGTGACGGGCCAGGATGACACGGCGTTTGTCGGCGTCGACGACGCGGGGGCGGCCGCCGACCCGGCCGCGTGCCCGAGCGACGTCCAAGCCGTTGCGGGTTTTGCGGACTGAGGTTGTCCCCGAAGGCCGGACACCGGATTTCATGCCACGAGGGTGAGACCTTGACGATAGCCGACGCGGACTTCGTGTGGGGTGCGGTAGTTGAGTGTCGAATGTAGACGGTCGTGGTTGTAGTAGCCCAGGTAGGCGAAAACGTCCCGTCGGGCGTCGTCGCGGGTCGCCCACACGGCGGTGCCGATCTCGGTCTTGAGGGTGGCGAAGAACGACTCCGCGACGGCGTTGTCGAAGCACGACCCGGTCCGGCCCACCGACGGGCGCATGCCGTGCTCGGCAAGTGCGGACCGGAACCGCCCAGAGGTGTACTGCGTCCCGCGATCGGCGTGGAAAACCGCGTCACCGCTGATCAGGCCACGTCTGACGGCGAGGTCGAGGGCGTCGCGGACGAGGTCGGCGCGCATGTGGGCGGCCATCGCGCGCCCGACCATTTCTCGGGGTGTACAGGTCGATCACCGTGGCCAGGTAGAGCCAGCCCTCCCGGGTGGGCAGGTAGGTGATGTCGCCCACCAACCGCCTCCCCGGCGACGGGGAGGTGAAGTCCCGACCGATCAGGTCCGGCACCGACGCCGCGACAACATCGGGCCTGGTCAGAGACCTGCGCCGCCTGCGGGTGAGACCGACGACCCCGTGCTCGCGCATGACCCGTCCGACCCGTTTGTGGTTGACCCGACGGCCGCGGCGGTGCAGCACGGCGACGATCCGCGGACGCCCGTAGGCGCCTCGGTGACGCACGTGGACCTCGGCGATCTCGGCGGCCAACCCCTCGTCTGCCGCGGCCCGCTCCGCCCTCGCCGCCGCAGCGGCGAGCCACTTTTAGAAGCCCGGACGCCGCACGCCCAGGACCCCGCACAGCCGGGTGACGCCGAAGATGGCGCGGTGTTCGGAGATGAACCGGTAGCTGCGGGTCAACGACCCATCTCCTTGGCAAAATAGGCGGCTGCCTTGCGGAGGATGTCCTTCTCCAGCTCGAGTTCGGCTACCCGCTTGCGCAGCGCCCGCAGCTCCTCCTGGTCCACGGCGGCCGTCGTGTCGACAGGGCCGGCCTGGGCCTGCTCGGCGGTGCGGACCCAGTTGCGCAGGGTCTCGTGATTCACGCCCAACTCGCGGGCGATCTGCCGCAATGGCCGGTCCGACGAGCGGGCCAGCTCGACGGCGTCCCTGCGGAACTGCTCGGGGCACTTCGACTTGCCTGACACGGGGACACCCTGATCCCAGACCGCTGTCTGGGATCAGGGTGTCCGGTTCAAGGGGACAACCTCACGCGGATCGTCTGGGTGTAGACGTCGCCGCCGGAGTGCGACGTCTGCGACGTCGGGTAGCCCTTCTTGATCGTGTCGTAGGTCCATCCGGCGATCTCGTTGTCGCTCGAGGGCGCGGCGTTCCCGGTGGTGTCGTAGTCGAAGGTCTTGCGGCCGTCGGCGTCGTAGGCGTGGGTAGTCTGCTTGGCCCGCGAGTCGGTCGTCGTGAGGAGCTGACCGGCGTGGTCGTAGGTGCTCGTTGTCGTGCCGGTGTCGGGATCCTGGGCCGAGGTCTGGTTACCGAGCAGGTCGTACTGGTACGACCAGGTGTTGCCGGCCGCGTCCTTGACGCTCTGCTGCTTGCCGTTCGGGTAGTACGTGTAGTGGGTGGCAGAGTAGTCGGTCGGCGGATCGGTGGGGTCCGCCGGCGCGCCCGCGTTGTAGCGGTAGAGGTCGGTCGTGTTTCCCCTGGCATCGGCCAGCGTGGTGGTCGACGGCGACCCGGCCGGCGGGATGGTGGTGACGAAGTTCCCGCCGTAGACGTAGCTGGTGCGCCAGGTCTCGTTGCCCAGCGCGTAGGCGATCGCCGCGGTCTTGCGGCCGGCGCTGTCGTAGGAGGTGCCGGTCGCCGACGGGACATCGCCCGCCGAGGCCTGGACGTAGGTCGGCGAGACCGCGTCGGAGTTGAAGTAGGGGTTGGTGGTCTCGGAGACCCAGCCGTCGGTGTTGTAGATCGTGTCGGTGATATCCCGGCCGTTGTCCGGCGTCTGGTTCTGCACCTCCCTCGAGCGCAGCATCGCGTCGTAGAGGGTCTCCGAAAGCCGGTAAGTGCCGTCGAAGTTCAGCGTGTAGGTGTCCACAACGGACGGGGCGCTGTTCGAGATGGTGTACGTGTACTTCAACGACGGCGCCGAGACTCCCGGCTTCAAGACCGAGGTGAGCTGCCCGAGCGCGTCGAACTGCTCCTTGGTCACGAACCCGCCGGCGTCCGTGGACGAGGTGGGCAGGTCCCGCACCGGGTCGTTCACCGTCGTCGTGGTGAACGTCAAAGGATCCTTGACCACCACCTGTGTCGGCTCCGCCCCTGTCGCGGGGGTGTAGGTGGTTTGGGTAATGCGGTTGTCCGGTTCCGTGGTGGTCGCCGGACGGCCGTACTCGTCGAAGGAGGCAGTGGCCACCGAATACGTCGAAGTCACCGCCGATCCCGTGTAGGTGATCGCGCTCTCGGTTTCGGTGGGGTCTCCGACGGTAGGTGCAGCCCCTGAAGTGGTCGAGCCGTCGTAGAAGGTCAACTGGTCGGAGACGGCGTCCTGGGGATACACGGGCGTCGCGCCACAGTCGGCCGAAACGGTTTTCTGCTCAGCCTGCCTGTCCAGGATCCACGCGGTCGTGTTGTCGGCGAAACTCGTTGTGCTGCACAGGTCGTCGGCCGGTGTCGAGACGTCGCCGTGGTCGTCGGTCGCCGTGACCCGGCCATGACTGTCGTGGGTGTAGTCAGTCTCGGTTTCCCGATCGCCACCCGAACTCAGTTGCGTGTAGACCTTCGTGTCCGCAGTGTCGAGCAGGAACGATTGCAGCGGCTTCAGGCCCGAGACGGCCTGCGTCGCAGTGGCAGCCGACGACCAGGGATCGCTGATGGTGTCCGAGACGACGGAGGGACCGTTATAGACGACCGTCTCGTATGTACCGCCCGCGAATTGGTCGCTATCGGCCACCGGCGGGTCACCGCGCGAATCGGACACCGTTGCGTGTCTGGTGCCTCCGTTGGGCAGAGTGTCGCCGTCCATGCCCCGGAAGTAGGTGTACTGGGTCTTGGTGATGGGGTCGGGCGCCGTGCCGGTGGTGACGATCATGCCCTGGAAGCCGCGCCACTGATCCCAGGTCCGTTCGTCGGGTTGGCTGGTGGGGTCCTCGGTGTAGTGCCAGGCGGGTGTTCCCACGGGCGTGTAGGTCGTGGCGATGGTGTCGTGGGCCGAGCCACCGGTCGGATCTTCTTCGGTGACACCGGTGACGATGAACTTGTTGAACCAGTCGAGAACCGGCTCGGCCTGGTTGAGCGGCAGCCAGTAGGCCGGATAGCACAGCGTGGTGTTCTGGGAGGCATCCGTCGGGACGCCGGACGCGCAGCCCGGGGACGAGTAGCCGACCGAGATGGTTTCCCCGGTCTCAGTGGTGATCGTCGACAGCCGCTGCCGGGTGATCGGCGAGTAGCCGTCGCTGAGATCAGCCCGGTTGGACAGTGGGGTTCCGGAGAAAACCACCGGTGGCAGAGTGATGGCAGCGGTCGAACCGCCGGCCGAGGTGTCCTGCCCGGTGCGGGCGATCGACGAGAGCCACAGCGAGGGGCTGGTGGAATCGCCGGTCGCGGGGTAGGTGTGGGTCAGCGCCCAGTTGTCCACATTGGTCTCGGTGGTACCGACGAGGACCTGAGTCTGGATCGACTGCAGCGCGTACTCCGACCAGAACGACGGTGACTGCACCGAGCAGCTGGCGTTGTTCGCGCAGTTGAGGTCGTAGGGGACGTCGGGCCAGTTGGCCGCTCCCGCCAGGTACGCGCTCGCGCCAGGCGTAGAGGTGCAGGCAGGAGCGAAGGCTGGGGTGACAACGAGCCGTCGCTGGCTCTCCGTGTTTCGAGGAGAGCCAGCGACAACACTGCCTTTTTCGTCACCGCCAACGACCATCGTGCCTGCAGGCGCAGCTGCGGTGCATCAACCTGCCCGATCCCTCCGCCGAGCTGAACCGGGTCGTTGCCGAGGCCCTCGCCCAGCGCAACTGGACTGGTCCGGCGTACCGCACGGCCGCCGACGGCTTCCTCGCTCTGCTGCCGGCCGCGGCCACCCGGGTGGCGGTCCGGCGAGGAGTCACCTGGAGCAACGAGCACCTGGAAATCGGGCTGCCTGACCTGCTCGGCCTGCGCCTGGCCGACGGCAGCCGGGCGCTGATCGCGATCTACAACAAGAAGCAGCCCCTCATCCGCAGCCAGGCCGAGCGGCTCCTGCTGCCGATGCACGACCGTCGCGACAGCCTCCTACCCGAGGCCACCGTGCTCGTGTGGGACACCCAGCACCAGCGCGCGTTTCCGCTCACCCCAGGGACGGAACTGGAGCGGCTGCGCACCTCGGTCACTGGGCTGGCCGCCCGCTACGCGGCTGAATGGCGCGCCGCCTCCTGAATGCAGGCTGCCCGGGGCTGGGTTAGCCCAGCCCCGGGCGGGCACGGCTGCGCTGCTGGTCAGCGAGGGCTTGTGTGGTTGACGATGAACACGTGCCCGTGCCGGAATGTCCGCGGCGGTGTCATGATGAGACGGCCTGGCCGCCGCGGGAGCGCCGGGCGGGAAGGGGCAGGCGATGGAGCTGTTCCCGCCGGCGCCGCTGCCGGAGTGGCGGGACACGAAGGAGACGCTGCACCGCTTCGCGCAGATTGTCGGCAAGATCCGCTTGGCCGCGAGCGCTCGGCGCAACCACTGGTGGAACGTCCCGTTCCATGTCACTGGGCGCGGCATCACCACCCGTCCGATGGGTCAGGTCGACGGGAATCCGATCTTCACGGTCGACTTCGACTTCGTCGACCACCGGCTCGCCGTCATGACGCTGGACGGCGAAGAGCGGTCCTTTCCGCTTCCGGGCCAGTCCGTCGCGTCCTTCTACGACCAGACCCTGAGCGCTCTGGCCGCGCTGGGCATCCGGGTGAACATCGCTATTCCCAGGCCCTTCGATCTACCCGACGCCGACCGGCCGTTCGCCGAGGACACCGAGCACGCGACCTACGACCCGGTAGCCGCAAACCGCTACTGGCGGGTGCTAAGCCAGGTGGCGTCCGTGCTGGAGGAGTTCGCGGCGGACTTCTCGGGAAAGGCCAGCCCGGTGCACCACTTCTGGCACACCTTCGACATCGCCCACAGCCGGTTCTCTGGGCGCCGGGTCGACCAGCCCAGGCAGGCCGACCCCGTCACCCGGGAGGCGTACTCCTCCGAAGTGATCAGCTTCGGCTTCTGGTTCGGCGACGACACTTTTGCCGAGCCAGCGTTCTACTCGTACACCGCCCCCGAGCCCGCCGGTCTGGCCGAAGCGCCGCTCAGCCCGGCGTCCGCGCAGTGGGTCGCGCGCGGCGACAGCCACCTGGCCGTGCTGCGCTACGACGCGGCCCGCGCCGAGGCCGATCCACGTGCCGCCGTGCTCGCCTTCTACGAAAGCGCCTACCAGGCCGGGGCCGGACGCGCCGGATGGGACATCGCGGCGCTTGCGTGCCCCGGCGGAATCACGGACCCGGTCCGTCGCATCTGACGAATTCGGTCAGCAGCTTGAGTTCGCGGCGCTGGGCTTCGGCCCGGCCCGGCGCCGCGCCGAAGGCACCTCCGTGGTGTACGTGGCGTTCGACCTGCTCGGCGCCCGCGGCCGTGGCCTGCGGCTGTGGCCGCTGTCACGCCGACGGGAGCGGCTCGCCGCGGTCATCGGCGCG
This sequence comes from Amycolatopsis sp. FDAARGOS 1241, assembly GCF_016889705.1. Classification (NCBI taxonomy): domain Bacteria; kingdom Bacillati; phylum Actinomycetota; class Actinomycetes; order Pseudonocardiales; family Pseudonocardiaceae; genus Amycolatopsis; species Amycolatopsis sp. FDAARGOS 1241. The sequence continues at coordinate 1,724,465 of NZ_CP069526.1, read as the reverse complement.
GGCAACGCCGGCGTGCAGCTGATGCTCTCGACCCTCGACCTCACCCAGGGCCAGGCGTGGATCAGCGCCGAGCAGGCGGCCGTGGGCATCGAGGGGACGGTCGCGAAGCCGCTGGCCAGCCGGTACCCGCTGCGCGGCGACCGCGCCGGGTGGGTAAAGGTCCGCCACTTCGACGACGTCGACGCGCTCGTGCTCGGCGTGACCGGCAGCCCGTATCGGCCGACCGCCCTGGTGCTCGGCCAGACAGACCGGGCGGTCGGGTACGGGCGGTCGGCCTGTCGGCGCCCCTGTCGCGGACAGCGCTCGGGTCGCTCGCCGGTCGGCTCCACCTCGCCAAAAGCGGGCCTCAGCGAGCGTCCGGGGTTCTCGCCGGTCTCCCCGGGGCCGAGGACTTCGCCTTCTGGCCAGTCGAGCCCGGTGTGGTGGTCGAAGCGCGCGCCGACCGCGCCTTTGAACTGGGCCGATACCGCCATCGAGTGTCCGTCGTGCGGGCGAAGCCGGCTCAGTAGTCAAGAATGTGGGCGCCCTGCTTGAGGCACCGCGGTGCGGCGGCCGACCAGATGCCGGCCGCCGCACCCAAGTGGCGCTCAGGTGGACGTCGCGTGCGCGGCCCGGTCGGCGGCGACGGCCTTCAGGATCGCCTCGCGGGCTGAGCGGAACGCAGCCCGCGCCGGGTCGTCGGCGTCCAGCGACTCCTCCTGCGCGGTGAGGTTCGCCAGTGCCTGCGGGATGGGGCCGGCGAGCAGCACGTCGGTGTGCCGGGCCGCGATCAGCGACCGGTAGGCGCGCCGGTGCGCGTCGACGACCGCGGCCATGTTGACCTTCGTGGTCTCGGTGATGCTCTCCACCATCACCTCGACCATCGCGACGAGCACGTCCTCGGTGAACTGGCGCTGGATCTTCGTGTCCTTCAGCCAGGCCGCGAGTGTTGTGTGAAGGCGTGCGCTTGCAGCGCTTGGCCATCTCCGACTGCAGCGTGCGCGGGCTGTGCGCGGAGAAGTCGGACAGCATCCGCAGATGCGCCAGCAGCGCCTCTTCGGTGTCGACGTACTGCAGCTGTTCGACGGCCGCTTCCCACAGGTCCCGCGGCGAAAGCGCGTCACTGATCCACCGCACCTTGGCCGGCGACACCACGGTCCCCGCGACGCCGTCGACGGCCTTGACCGCCTGATGGGCCACGTTGCATGCGCGATCGGTTCCTTTGTCGAGACCTTTGACACGGCGGCGTCACCGGGCCTCGTCGTATGTCCGACGGAAGTGCGGCGAATGTCCTATTAGATAATTTGGTCAGTTTTCACCCCTGTATCGCTCTCCGTCGAATACGCCGCTTGGTCTATTTCCGTGAGTAATGCCGTTTGGCAAAGTGATCTCGGGTTCGTCGGGGACCCAGCATGTTGGCTGGTTGTTCTTGGCGAGGGGGACTTCGTGCGTCCTGTTGGTGCGCGCTGGCGCGCTGTCGTGGTCACGGCTGCGGTCGTTGTCAGCACGGTATCTGTAGTGCAGCCGGTGCTCGCGGCTCCGGCGGCGAGCATCCCGGATTCGGCGCCGGATGAAGCGACGGCGGCGGCGTATGCCCGGGCGGGTGACAAGCAGGTAGAGGTCGCGTCGGAGACGACGGAGACGTCGAAGACGTTGGCGAACCAGGATGGCTCGTGGGCCTTGACGGAGTACGTGCACCCTGTGCGGGTCAAGCAGGGCACGACCTGGACGCCGATCGACACGACGCTCGAGCGAAGACCCGACGGTTCGATCGGCCCGAAGGCCGTTGCGGTGGACGTCAGCCTTAAGAGCATGTCTCACTTGGTGAGTTTCTTGTAGCAGGTGATGGCGGCGCCGAGGGTGAGGAAGGCGAGGTAGTGGGTGGGTTTGCGTTCGTAGCGGATGGTGTGTCGGCGGTAGCCGAATAGCCAGGCGATGGCCCGTTCGATGACCCAGCGGTGTTTGCCGAGTTTGTCGGTGGATTCGATGCCTTTGCGGGCGATGCGCGGGATGATCCGGCGGTGGCGGAGCCAGTCGCGCAGGGCGGGGATGTCGTAGGCCTTGTCAGCGTGCAGCTTGGCCGGTTTCCTGCGGCGCGGTCCGCGGTGGGAGCGGATGGAAGGGATGGCGTTGACCAGGGGTTTGAGCGCGTGGCTGTCGTGGGTGTTGGCCGCGGAGATCGCGACGGTCAGGGGCAGGCCTTGCGATCGGACAGGGCGTGGATCTTCGAGCCGGGTTTGCCGCGGTCGACCGGGTTCGGGCCAGTCAGTCCGCCCCTTTTTTGGCCCTGACGGACGCTCCGTCGAGGACCGCACGGGACCAATCGATCATGCCTTTGCTGCCCAGCTCGTCCAGGACTGCTCGGTGCACCTCGCGCCGCAGTCCGGCGGTCGTCCACTCGGTGAACCGGCGATGCGCCCCATCGGCTCCGACGTTGACCACGACCGGCACGCCGCCCGATCACCAGAACGACAGTGTGCATTTCGGTGTTTCGGTGGGCATGCCCACGCCCGGGTTCTATGACATCGATCGGTTCATCTACACCACCGACGGTTCGGAGCGGCAGCCGCAGGGGTCGCCCAGTGTCACCGCGACCCAGGGCACGGATGCGAGCGGCAATCTGGTCGCCACTGCTGATCTGTCTGCGTTGGCGATCAACGGCAACCAGAACTTCATCAAGGTCAAGGCGGTGAACAAGGCCGGCACCCCGGGCCCGGACGCCACCTGCGTCGCCAGCGGCAACCTCGACGCTGCCTCCTGTTCCTTCCACGTGCTGCCCTACACCCCGTCCGTCGAGCTGGTGGGGGCGTGGCCGCTGGATGAGATGGGTGGCCGGGTCCTGGCCGACACCGCGAACACCACGCCGAACAACGACGGTTTGGCCGTGCACACCGCGAGCCTGATCGCCGGCGGTGACTGGGTCGCGGGCTACGATCACGGCAACGCCTGGAGCCATCCCGACAGCGCCGGCTACAGCGAAGGCACGAAGGGCGCGCTGACCCTGGACGGGGCCAGCGGTTATGTCACTACCAGCGGTCCGGTGCTGGACACGATGACGTCGTTCAGCGTGGGCGCGTGGGTGAAACTGGCCAATACCAATGGTTTCCAGACCGTGGTTTCGCAGGATGGGAACCAGGGCAGCGGGTTCTCCCTGCAGTACTCGAAAGATGACAACGCGTGGGCGTTCAGCATGTTGTCCGCCGATCAGGCCAACGCCGGCGTGGTCCGGGCGAAGTCGACGACGCCGCCGGTGCTGGGGGTGTGGACTCACGTGGCCGGCACGTACGACGCGTCGACGGGCACGATGACGCTCTACGTCGATGGTGTGAAGCAGGCCACGAATGTCAGAACGGGTTGGGCTGCCATCGGGAATCTGGTGATCGGCGCGGGCAAGCACAACGGGGCCCGGGCTGACTTCCTGGCCGGTCAGGTGGACGACGTGCAGGCGTGGCAGCGGGTGCTGTCCGCTCAGGACGCGCACGATCTGGCCAACGCCGCCGTGCCGCTCGCGAAATACGGTCTGGCTGAAGGGTGCACCGACGTCCTCGGCACGACTGTCCCGTCGCTGCAGGGCAACTGGGCGTTCGACGATGGCACGGGCAACACCGCCGATGACCTGAGCGCGTTCGGCAACACCATGACGCTCAACGGCGGCTATGGCTGGACGACCGGTCAGGCCGCGGGCGCCGTGCACTTCGACGGTTCCACTGGCTACGGCACCGCGGCTCCGGCGGTGGACACGACACGCTCGTTCACCGTGTCCGCATGGGCCAAGCTGGACGACGCGAACGGCTACTACACGCTGTTCACCCAGGGCGGTCAGCACACGGCAGCGTTCCAGCTGCGCTATTCGCCGGATGTCAACCGCTGGGTGTTCGGGATGACCACAGCCGACGACGACACCGTCGACAACTACCACTGGGCGTTGGGAAGCCAGGCGCCGCAGGTCGGGGCCTGGACCATGCTGACCGGGGTCTTCGACCAGAAGTCGATGCGCGTCCGGTTGTACGTCAACGGGAAGCTCGAAGGCCAGAACACCGTCCCCACCGTGTGGAGCGCCGAGGATGCGTTCACGGTCGGATCGAACGTCGGCGTCGGGAACTTCTTCAAGGGCTCGGTCGATCAGGTCCGGGCGTGGGGTCAGGTCCTGACCGATGACCAGGTCGTGGGTCTGTATGGGCAGCGGTACTTCGACACGGTCAGCAAGACGACCGGGGCCGGTTCCGGCGGAGTCGGCCTCGCTGCGGACGACAACGCGTGCGCCGCGCGGTTCGACAGCTCCGGGACGGGGCAGATCGATGCGGGCCGTCCGGCGAACCTGCGGACGGAGTAGTCCTACACCGTCGAAGCGTGGGCGTACCACTCCTGGACTGCCGAGGATGTGGACGCGCACGGCGCGATCGACCCGAGCGGACGGGCTGCGGTGGGAACGGATGACGCGCAGTTCTCCGCTGAACTGCTCGGCTACCACAGCCTGCCGGACGCGAACGGCGTTGCGCATCCCAAGTGGACGATGCTCATCAGCACGTCGCCCACCGGTGACGGGGCGTGGTGGGCGGTCAGCGACGCCGACGCGGTCGACAACAAGTGGGTTCACCTTGCGGCCACCCACGACGCGTCCACCGGCACGATGGCGTTTTACGTCAACGGCGTGAAACAGCACACCTGCGGTTGTCCCCTTGAACCGGACACCTTGATCCCAGGCAGCGGTCTGGGGGAAGGATGTTCCCGTATCAGGCAAGTCGAAGCACCCCGAGCAGTTCCGCAGGGACGCCGTGGAGTGGTCCGTTCGTCGGATCGGCCGTTGCGACAGGTCGCCCGTGAGCTGGGTGTCAACCACGAGACCCTGCGCAACTGGGTGCGCATTGCCGAGAACGCGCAGGCTGTCCGGCAGCCCTTGCAGTGTGCCGGCCGATGAGCACCACGGGCTGCAGGAACTGCGCAAGCGTGTGGCCGAGCTGGAACCGGAGAAGGAGATCCTCCGCAAGGCAGCCGCCTATTTCGCCAAGGAGATGGGTCGTTGACCTGCAGCTACCGGTTCATCTCCGAACACCGCGCCGTCTTCGGCGTCTCCCGGCTGTGCAGAATCCTCCGGGTGCGACGCCCCGGCTTCTACGAATGGCTCGCTGCCGCACCCGTCAGAGCCGAGCGGGCCGAGGCCGACGAGCGTCTGGCGGCCGAGATCACCGAAGTCCACGCCAGTCACCAGGGCGCCTACGGCCGTCCACGGATTGTGGCCGAGCTGCGCCGGCGCGCCGGAGAGTGAACCGCAAATGCGTCGGGCGGATCATGCGCCAACGTGGGGTCGTCGGTCTGACCCGCAGGCGACGCAGGTCACTGACCAAGCCCGACACCGTGGCGGCGCCGGTGCCGGACCTGATCGGCCGGGACTTCACCGCCCCGGCGCCGGGCCAGCGGGGCTGGTCGGCGACATCACCTACCTGCCCACCCAGCAGGGGTGGCTCTACCTGGCCACGGTGATCGACCTGCACACCCGCGAGGTCATCGGGCACGCGATGGCCGAGCACATGCGCGCCGAACTGGTCCGCGACGCCCTCGACCTCGCCGTCCGACGTGGCCTGATCAGTGATGACGCGATCTTTCACACCGATCGCGGGTCGCAGTACACCTCCCAGCGGTTCCGTTCCGCGCTCTCCGGGCACGGCATGCGCCCGTCGGTGGGGCGGACCGGGTCGTGCTTCGACAACGCCGTCGCCGAGTCGTTCTTCGCCACCCTCAAAACCGAGATCGGCACCACCGTGTGGGCCACCCGCGACGACGCCCGAAGCGACGTCTTCGCCTACCTCGGCTACTACAACCACGACCGTCTACATTCGACACTCAACTACCGCACCCCGCACGAAGTCCGCGTCGGCTATCGTCAAAGCCTCGCCCTCGTGGCATGAAACCGGTGCCCGGTCTTCGGGGACAACCTCAAACCACCCACCAACACCACCGCGGTAGCCAGCCCCCGAGGAACTTTCTTCCGAACCAGCCACGACACCGTCGGAGCGAGCAACGCAGCGAGCAACAACGCCATCGCGACCGGTACCAGCACCGCAGCCAACTTGACCGCCACATACCCCATCAATGCGAACTTACCAGCGACAAACAGCACGCGACCGAACACAGCTGCCCCAACACGCAACCCATAGGCACCGCCGCACCGACCCCCTCAGCCCTCCGCGTACGGTGCCGCGCCCGGGATTCATCGCTGTTCATCGCGCATCCGACCTTTCACCGGCCCGCTCGTCCGGGGCACGTTCCGGGTGGCTGAATGCATGTGCCGGACGTGATGCTGCGCCGACGAGCCATCCGCTTCGGGACGGCTTTCCGATGCGCCTCCGCTCGCCGTTCCGACCGCTGCCGGCATCCCGGACTCGGTTATCCGGGAGAGGTACCCGATGTACGCCGTCGCCGAACACTGCGTCCAGGAGAAAGGCCCCGGGCAGGCGCGAGTCAGGGGCGCGGGACGGTGGCAGGCAGGCGGTGGCCGGCGGAGCCGCCGTCGGATTCCCAACGCTGGACGTCGCTTTCGGCCGGCGGGCCTGTGACGATGCCTCCGTCGAGGATCGTTTCGGGGAGGGTCGAATCGTTCCGTTCAGAAGCTGTCGACAGCGCGCGTTCGGCGATGGCCGGTGCCGTTCGCGGCGGTACGACGAGCAGGGTGACCCGGCGCATCAAGCTGCCGGTCACGTGCACGACATGCGGATCCTGTGAGCGAAACCCCTCCAGCCGGACGACTCGGCCCCGGTGGATCAGCTTGGTTGTCGCGGCCGTCCACGCCGAGGAGGCGAACGCCACCCGCCAGACGGGCCCGATGCGGTCGGCGAGCGCGGCGGCAAGTCCGGGTGCCTCGGCTGTCAGGTCGGCCGAGCGTGGCCACCAGGCGCCGTCGACGAAGCCGGCGACGGAGTGCGGGGGCTTGAGCCGCACCCGGGATTCGTCAGTCGTGGCGGGACCTCGAAGTCGAGGGCTGTCACCGGCCATGAGAACTCCTAATCCGGTTCAAGGAAACGTCGCGAACACTGGCATCGCCGTGGCTCTGCTCGGTGCGCCCTGCCGGGCGGATCACGTCGGGCCGGTGATGCCGCTGCTGCCCAGGATCAGCTGGGCGGAATCGGTGGTGTCCGCGGCGGAGGTCACGCTCAGCGCGCGTTCCGCTGCGAGCGGGTCGGCTTCCGGGGGGATCATCAGCAGGGTCAGGTGGTGGATGCGTGGTCCGATCACCACGATGGTGTGCTGCTGCAGACCGGAGAATCCCGCCAGCCGGACCAGGTCGGGTCCGTGGGCGAGCCGGTCCGGCGCGAGATCCCACGCCGCCGGGTTGAAGCCGATGCGGTCCACTCGCCCGAAGTCCGCGGTGAGCGTGGTGACGAGCGCGCTGAATTCGGTGACCGGGTCTCTCGACCGTGGCCACCAGGCGCCGTCAAAACAGCCCTTCGCGGCTCCCGGTTCCTTCAGCCGGAGACGGCGGCCGGTCGCGGGGGAAGGGATTACGCTGCTCGCCGCTCGTGGAAGTTTCACAATCGTGCTCCTGGTGGTCCGGTCCGATATCATCCGACGGCGAATGGCCGTGGCGTCAGCGCGGCGGGGGCCAGGGCGCGCCTGTAGATCGGCCGGCTGGGGTGGAACGCAGTTCCGCCCGGCCGGTGCCTTCAGCCTACGCCGAGCCGGAGGAGCGTCCACCGTGGACCGGAGGGCAGCGGCGGTGTGCGGAGCGCGAGCGGCGTTGCAGCAGTTGCGTTGCGGCCCCATCGCGAGTTCCGGGGGCGGGCTGCCGGAACAGGCCGCCGTAACGGATGTCCTGCGGCCGGACGAGGGCGCCGGGGCGCGGCTCTTCCCCGAGGGGATGGCTGAACAAGGGCGCGTCGACTGGAGGGGTGCTGATCGGTTTTCCTTTCAGGCCCGGGGTGTTGCCCCACGGGCGGACACCGGAAGCTGGCCACGCCGCACCATCGCCGTACCCGGGTTGGGGCGCTACCGGCTGGCACCGCGGACGCGGTCGGAGCCGGAGCGGCTCCGCGGCCTTCAGGCCGCTGAGTGACGATGGTGTGCCGTGGGCCCGGCTAGCATGCCGTGCTCCCGTCCTCGGTCGAACCGGCCAGAGGAGGGCCGAGGGCGGCGCGGACTCGACTGTCCACACACGAGATGCTCTCGGACACTTCTCACAGTACACCGCCGGGTCTCCGAGCGCGCCGTCGAGGGATGCCCTCGCTTCGAACTCCCCGAGGAGGTCGTAAAGGTCGCCGGGGCCACTGAGCCGGACCGCGGAGTAGGCTCTCGGTACCAGAGGTGAAGCACTGTCCGGCCGTAGCCGGAGCCACCCCTGGCGGACGAACGATCCCCGGCGCGGTCACAAGCCGGAGGCAGGAGCGCCGGAATGGCGATCTCGGTTCAGCCGGAAACGACGCCCGAACGTGAACAACTTTCCGCGCCTCGCCTGCGGATGAAGCAGGCCGGCTCCGAACGCGGCCACTTCGACGGCGGCTGGTGGCCGCGCTCGACGGACCTGGTGGCGGAGCTGCCGGCATTGTCGAGCGCGCTCAAGCAGTGGGTCGGTCCGGTCACGAGCGTGTCCTACCACCTTGACACCTGGGGTCCGACCGCTCGGAAGGTGCGTGTCGGCGACCGCACGGTGCGGCTCGAAGGCTTCCGCTTCACGGACCCGCACACGATCACCGTGATCGGTTCGGGCTCCCGGTCGGCGAGCCTGCTGGTCGTGCCACCGGAGGCCCCCAGGGACGCTGCCCGCGCCGCGCTGCGGTCGGTCGTCGACGAGGAGCCCGCCGCCTCGGCGGCGGAAATCCTTTCGCGTAACGGGATTTCTCCGGCTCTCTGAGTGACCGTCGGGACGGCCCGGTGTCTCTGGCGGACAGTGGGGGCGCACTGGCGGCCGTCGCGATTCCCCGAGCGCAGAACGCAGAAGTGAAGTCGTGTTCGCCATGATCCACATGCGACACCTCCGCAAACGGGAGCTCCACCGTTTGAAAGGGACGTCCACGACGTTTGCCTTCGCGAAACCCGGGTACGCACAAGCCATGCCGTGCGACCTGGCTCCGGCCAGCCCGCGGTACCGGCTCGCCGGACGAGTTGTCCGGCTTGCACCGCATCATCAGGAAGTTTCTGCCATGCCTTGACCACCACCAACGACGCGACTTCCGGGTCGGCCCGGAACCACGTGACTCCCAGGAGCCCGCACGCGAGAACAGCACCACCACCGCAGCGGGGCGATCCGGGAACTCCTCATGGAATTGACCTCGACCTCGTGAAAAGCCGCCGATTCGATCGGCATTCACGCCGGCGCGCGGCACTCTTGAGCCAACTTCTTCTTGAAGGGATAGATTGATGAACACCGGATTCAACGTCCTGCAGAGTCTGCAGAGCGCATTCACCACGTTCGTGAGTTACCTGCCCCAACTGATCGGCGCGCTCATTGTGCTGCTGATCGGTTTCCTCATCGCCAAGCTGCTCGACAAAGCCATCACCAAGGGACTGCAAAAGGCGAAGGTCGACGACCGGCTGAAGTCAGCCGGAGGCGCGAACTACGTCGAGAAACTCTCCCCGCAGGGCAGCCCGTCGAAGCTCGTCGGGATGGTCGTGTTCTGGGTGATCATGCTGTTCGTCATCTCCTCGGCCATCGGGACGCTCGGGATCCCGGCGTTGACCGGCTTCATGGACCGAGTGCTGAGCTACCTGCCCAACGTCCTCGCCGCGCTGCTGATCTTCATCGTCGCCGCGGCGGTCGCCGGAGCGATCGGCGGGCTGGTGCACCGGACGATGGGCGACACCCCGACCGGCAAGATCGTCCACACCCTGGTGCCGGCGATGATCATGGGAATCGCCGTGTTCATGATCCTCACGCAGCTGGGGATCGCGCCGGTGATCGTCACGATCACCTACGTCGCCCTCGTCGGCTCGGCCGCACTGGCCGCGGCGCTGGCATTCGGGCTCGGTGGGCGCGACGCCGCCGCCGACGTGGTCGACTCCGGTTACCGGAAAGCCCGCGAGAAGTCCGACACGGCCGCGGCCGATCTAGCCACCGGCAAGCAGCGCGCAGGCCAGCACACCGCCACCGCCAAGCAGAAGGCCGCGCAAAAGGTCGGCGACCAGGGGCCGGGCACCGCTCCCGTCCAGTCGCAGCCTGCCGAGGCTTCGCCGACGCCCACAATCGACGGCGCCTACCGGTCGTGACCCCCGGGCCCGGTCATCCGGATCGCCGTTGCCGAACGGAGAGCGGATGACCGGGGCGCGGGTCGCCAGACACGCCCCTGGCTAGGGGCGTGTCTGGCAAAGCCTTGGTCCAGGCGCCGCATCAGGTGCGTAAACATCGGCGCGTCCCCAGCCTGCCCCGGACCCACAGAACCACCAGCGGACAGTCGGCGGAAGCCGATTCGGTGGTGCTGCCGATCTTTACCGGGACATGTGCGGACCGCGAATCCTCTTGTCGTTGCCCAACGGGCGGACCGAGCGTGATACCCACCAATTTGGCGTTGCCCACCCCGCACAGCTGCCACTACAGGTGCCGCTGACCACTCGGGCGGGGTCTATCCCGTGATCGGTGTTTCCGGCGGTTCGGTTAGTAGGTCTCGGCTCCCGGCCAGCGGTCACCGAACGTGATGGCGAACGCGTTGATGACTGGCTTCCAACGCATCGTCCACCTGACGCGGCCCGTCCCGGTGGGGTCCAGGCTGCGCGGGACAAGATACAGCCACTTCATCGCGGCCTGCTCGGTTGGGAAGTGTCCACGTGCGCGGATCGCCCGCCGGTAGCGGGCGTTCAGTGATTCGATCGCGTTCGTCGAGCAAATCATCCGTCGGGTTTCGACGTCGTAGTCAAGGCAGGGAACGAATTCCTTCCACGCATTGCGCCAGAGTCGGATCATCGCACCATATTTCTTTCCCCTTTTCTCGTCGAGTTCGTCCAATGCGGCGAGCGCCGCGTCGGCATTGGGTGCGGTGTAGACCGGTTTAAGATCCCGCTTGATCTCGTCCCAGTGCTGCCGCGCCGCCAGGCCGAAGGTGTTGCGGATCAAGTGCACGATGCAGGTTTGAACGATGGTTTGCGGCCATACTTTCGCGACGGTCTCCGGGAGACCTTTGAGGCCGTCGCAGACGAGGAAGAACACGTCGGCCACGCCGCGGTTTTTCACGTCGACCAGCACGCTCATCCGGAACTTGGCACCCTCGCCGCCGACGCCCATCCCCAAGCCCAGGACGTCCTTGTGGCCGTCCACGGTGACGCCGATGGCGGCGTAGACCGGGCGGTTGGCGACCTGCCCGTCCCGGACCTTGACGTGGATAGCGTGGCCCGCAGTCCGGCCGATGCCCTCGGCCGGGGACGGGAGCACCGGCATGAAGTCGGTCCCGCACACCACCCACGCCATGCGCTTCGCCCAGGCGGCCGACGAACTGCGCCACTTCTCGCCACGGCTGTGGCTGAAGCCGGAAGCAGACACCACCGGGTGGGTCGACGGCGCCTGGTGGCCTCATTCATTCCCTGGATCTGGCCGCCGAACTGCCGTCGCTGCTCCCGGCGCTGACCGGCCTGCTGGGCGGCTCGAAAGGGTCACCTACCACGTCGCGGCTTGGCCGCCCATCCCACGCCGGCTGCGTTCCGGGGACGAGCACGGCGACATCCGGCTCGAGGGATTCCGGTCGCAGCACACCGCCACCGTGGCCGTGATCGGTGCCCGGCACCGACTGGTGCTGCTCGTGATCCCCCCCGGACGCCTATCCGGATCTCGCACAACACGCACTGATGACCGCGGCGCGGCGGGGCAACGACGACACCGACGGCACGCTGCTCGCCATCCTCGAGGAGGACACGGCCATGGAGCGCTGGGAGGTCGAGGGCGGCCGGATCCCCGTCCAGTCGGAACCGGTCGACGCGTAGCCGACTCAGCCGCCGGCGCGCCGGTGGTCCTCGCGCCCGATCACCACTCCGGTGGCGGCGACTCCGGCTCTTTCAGTCCAATGTTGACGCCATCGGGGAACCTCGGTCGGCCGGCGGGGTTCGCGATGAAGCAGTTCGAGTGCCTCGGTGTCGGCGACTGCCGGGAACTCCCGGTAACTGTTGCGGACCGCGTGCAGCCAGGGCACCGGGCGCAGGCAGACGAACTGGTCCACCTCGCGGGAGAGCCGGTCGAGAACGGGTGCTTGGTCGACGGGGACCGCGAGCACGATCCGGCGGGCCTGGCGGGCGCGCAGGACGCGGATCGCCGTGTGCGCGGTCGTGCCGGTGGCGGCGCCGTCGTCGACGAGCACCACTGTGTGCCCGGCGATCGGCACCGGCGCCGCCGTGCGCCGGTAGACTGTAGACCTGCCGGGCCAGGCCGGACCGCGCCCGGTCGGCGAGCCGGGCGAGCCCGTCCGCCGAGATGTCGAGCCGGCGGATGGCGCTGCGGTCCCAGACGACCAGGCCGCCCTCGCCGACGGCGCCGAGCATTGTCGGCGGCGGCCCGGCGTACTCGATCCGCTGGGTGAGCAGGATGTCCAGCGGCGCACCGAGGACGTCGGCGATCTCCCCGGCGACCACCAGGCCACCCTCGGACAGGCCGACGACCACGGCCCGGTCGCCGCGGAGTGGGCGCAACCGCAGAGCCAGCCGTTCGCCGACCTCCCGGCGATCACGAAACCGCATGGGCACTCCTGGAGTCGAAAGCTGAGGTCGAAAGCCGGCCTGCCGTCCCCAGCATGACGGCACCGCGTCTCCAGGCGAGAGGACCGTTGGTCACCGCCAGGCCGACCGTTCGGCATCTTTCGCGGGTTCCGGTCCCGCGCGCGGAGCTCGACAGTCCACAAAGGATTTTTCGGTGCGCGTGGCTCACCGTCGACGGGGCCAGCACGACCGTGGGTGCGAGGCGGCGGTCGGCCAACGCGCGGGCCACGTCGCTGAGCCGGAGGTTGTTCCGCCGGGCGTAGCCGCGCAAAGCCACGAAGGCCGCCTCCATGCTCAACTGCCCGCTGACCGCGAGAACGCCCTTGGCCTGCTCGATGATCACCCGGCTGTTCAACGCGGTCTGCAGCTGCTCGGACAGGACTTCCCCCTGGCGGAGGGCCCGTTCGTGGAGGATGCCGATGGTCGCGGTGTCGGCCAGCCCCTGCGCCAGGGCGAGGTCGTCGGCCGGCAGTTCCCCCGAGTTCTGCCCGAAGAGGTTCAGCGCCCCGATCGTCTGCTTGCGCAGCCGCAAGGGGACCGCGTGCACCGACGCGAATCCGTCCTTGGCCGCCTCGGCCGCGAACCGCGGCCACCGCCCCGCCTGCGCGGCGATGTCGGCCACCAGCACCGGCGTGCTGGTGGTGAAGCATTCGACGCACGGGCCCTCGTCGATGTCGAGCTGGAACAGCTCGAGCAGGCGCGCCTGCTCGGTGGAGGACGCCAGCACCTGCAAGCCGCCCCGCTCGTCGGCCAGCGTCAGCCCGGCCGCCGCGACGTTGAGCAGCTCCACGCACTGTTGCACCAGCGTGTGCAGCAGGTCGGCGACGTCGTAGTCGTCGACCAGCGTGTCCGCCAGCGCGACGAAGGCCCGGGTCACCTGTCGTTCACGGTCGGCCATGCCCACCATCTCCTGGTTCCTCAGCTGCCTTTATGGTCATCCTCACCGGAACTCCTCGTCCAACCGCAGCCGCACGGCGACGATGTCGGCCGCGACGTCCAGCAGGAACGTCCGTGGCCGAACGCGTAAGCCCGCAGCCGGGCCAAGGCGGCGTCCGCTCGCAGGTCCAGGTGCGCGACCAGCATCCCCGTGGCCTGGTGCACCTCCCGGAACCGCATCCCCGCGCCGTCCATCCACCGCCCGTCGCCGTCGAGCCAGCGATCGCCCCCATCCCGCAGCCCCAACAGGGCAAGCGCCGCGATGTCGGCCACCTGCAACGCCGTCGACAGCTCGGCGGCGTCGAGCGAGCCCGGCGTCGAGCGATAGGTGTCGAGGGTCGCCACCCGCACCGCCCCGATCTGGACCGGGAACGTAAACAATGCGGCCACCAGCTGCGCCACGGCCTCAGCGGCGAACACCGACCACGCCAGCTGCGGCCCGGCGGCCAGATCGGGCACCAGGACCGGCCCGCCTGCGGCGTAGGCCTCGAAACACGGTCCTTCACCGAGGGAAAACTGCAGTTCCGCCAGCGCCGTGCTCACCGCGTCACTGGCGTAGACGATCTCACGGTGGCCGGTGCCGACCGTCACCGACACCGCCGCGCCGTCCACCGGCAGCAGGCGCACGCACGCCCGGCAGACCCGGCCGACGACGTCGACCCCGCTGCCGGCACCACCCTCGCCCAGCGCGGCCAGGACGCTCGCGCGCAGGATCTCGATCTCAGCCACCGCGAATCCACCACCGGCGAGCTTCGCGTTTCCGCAGCCGGTTCCCTCTGGGTCGGTGTTCGAGATCGCCACACCAACCCGGACGTGACCAGGGCCCGGATCAGCACCGCTGCCGCGGCTGCGTGCACCGATCGTACTCGCCCGGCCATCAGCGCACCGGGCGAAGCGACGATGTGCCGGCTCACCCGCACCACACCGGCTCGACGGTGGCGAGGAGCAGGAGGAGGTGGCTGCGTCGCCAGGCCACGCACAGCTCCTCGGTCGCCAGGTCGGCCACCGGTACGGGCGACGCGACGCGGGGAGCGTGACCGGGACGTCGGGTGGCTCGACGGCGGCGGGCGGCGCGGCACGGCGGTGACCGGCCCACAGCCCGCCGGGGTGGTCACGCCCGCGAGCAGGTCGGGCCCGCCCGCCGCGCGCCACCACGGGAGCTGCGGAGTGCCGAACGCGACGAGGAGCCCCGCGCCGGTTTCCAGGAGGAGCCAGCCGAACACGACGTCCCACGGCAAGATCGGGGCACCGATCGTGGCCAAAGCGCAGACGGGACCGAGCAGACCAGCCACCACGACGCGTCCCACCATCGCGCACTCACCGTCCGGGCCGGACGGCCGGCGCCGGGGAACCAGGATCGCCGAGGTCTGGGACGTGGCGCCCACGCCCAGACCTCGGCGCCCGGAAACGCGGATTCGGGTACCCGGTTGCCCGCGCATGCGGCCCGCCTCGCGCGGCGAGGATATCCTCGCCACTGGCCGTGGTGGCCGGGTCCGCGGCCGTCCGCAGGGCGGCGGTGGCGGCGTCCCGCGCAGTGCCCGGTGCCACGACGAGCAGGATCAGGCGCCGCTGTTGCGTGCCGATCAGCGCGAGGGTGTCCGCCTGCATGGCGTGGAACCCTTCCAGCCGCACGAGGCGGCCTTCCACCACGAGTTTGCGGTGGGCGATCTCCCAGCCGTCGCCCAGCGGGTAGCTGATCCGCTCGACCTCGCCCACGCGGTCGCGCACCGCCGCGAGCAGCTCGGAGAACTCGACGCCGCCGTCGCGGGAGCGCGGCCACCAGGCCCCGTCGACATACCCGCCGCCGGCCGCCGGTTTCAGCTGCAGGCGGACCTCATCGCGCGCAGCGCGAACGGCCGTCATGACCGGCTCCCGGCGCCCGAGTGCTTTCGGTCCGGTGTCTCGGCGAGCAAGCCGCGCTCCAGCCTGCCGAACCCGCGGGGTGCCGCGGTGTAGCCGGGGTTGAGCTTGCGGGCCAGGCGGTCGGGCTTGGGCCAGCGGACTTCGGTGGCCCAGCCGAGCTCCTCGAAGAGCCAGATCAGGCGCGCGGACATGTCGAGCTGGCCGTGGCGGACGCCGTGGCGGGCACCGGGGGGATCGGCGTGGTGGGAGTTGTGCCAGGACTCGCCCATGGAGGCGATGGCAAGCGGCCAGAAATTCGCGGACTTGTCGCGGGCGGCGTAAGGCCGGTCACCGATCATGTGGCACAACGAGTTCACCGACCAGGTGACGTGGTGCAGCACCGCCACCCGCACGAGGCTCGCCCAGAAGAACGCGGTCAGCGCGCCCCACCAGGACATCGTCACCAGCCCGCCGATCAGCGCGGGGGCGAGCAGGGTGAGCACCGTGAGAGCGGGGAACCAGCGGTCGATCCGGGTGATGTCGCGGTCGGTGAGCAGGTCGGGCGCGAACCGCTGCGCGTTGGTCTTCTCCCGGTCGAACAGCCAGCCCACGTGGGCGTGCCAGAAACCCTTCGCGAGCGCGGCGGCGGACGTGCCGTAGCGCCAGGGGAATGGGGGTCGCCGTCGCGGTCGGCGTAGGCGTGGTGGCGGCGGTGGTCGGCGACCCAGCCGATCACCGGGCCCTGCATGGCCATGCTGCCGGTGACAGCGAGCGCGATCCGCAGGCCGCGGTTCGCCTTGAACGCGCCGTGGGTGAAGTGGCGGTGGAAGCCGATCGTCACCCCGAGACCGGTCAGGAAGTAGAATCCGACCGTCAGCGCGACGTCGGTCCAGCCCAGGCCCCACCCCCACGCGAAGGGCACCGCCGCGGCCAGGGCCAGCAGCGGTACGACCGCGAACAGCTTGACCAGGAAGATTTCGGTGCGAGATTTCTGGCCCGCGAGAACCGGCTCGGGGGTCTTGGGTGGCCGGGTCGGCGGGCGGTCAAACGTGTGTGTCATTTCGATCGCTCTTTCCGTGACGTACCTGTCCCGCCGAGGTCCGGGGCGATCAAGTTCCGGGTAGCCCGCTGACGGCGGCCTAAACCGGGGATGATGGAGGCTGCCGAGACGGTCTCGCCGCTGGGAGGAGGGCCCGCTGTGCGGGAGAGCAGCGGACGATTACAAGCCGGAAAAATTCCCGTATGCATGACTCTTCGTGCACCGACCGGCTCCGGGCCCGTATCGCACACCGTTGAGAGGCCCTCTAGCTTGGAGCGCATGGAGCATCCCGAACCCGACGCCCGAACGCTGGAACGCGCCCTCGGCGAGTACGTGCGGGCGGTGGCGGCCGCGGTCGGCGTCCCGGACGAGAGCACCACGGTGGAGATCAGCGACACGGCCACCGCCTACCTCGGGCTGCCGCGGCGGTGGCCCGACCGGCCCGACCACGACGTCATGCTGGTGTGGAACGAACGGCGAGGGTGGTCGCTCGCGGTGGAAACCGATCCCGCCACGGCCCCGATCGTCCTCGCGCACCAAGGCGGCGACGTCGTGCCCGCCCCGGACGCGGTGGCGCGGTTCGTCGCCGACACCGCCGCCGGGAGTCCCCCGGACCAGGTGCCTCCCGGCCCGGTGGTCGACGTGACCCGCAGGTCGCTGGCCGAGCGGCTGAGGCCCTACCTCCGCTACGCCCCGGGTTCACGTCCGCCTGCGGGCGGCTGACCGCGTTCCGGGATGGAGGTCCACTCAGGACGTTCAGCTCCCGGTGGTCAGGTACGGACCGGGATCACCGCCGGCCTTGGCGCCGCTGTCGAGCCGGCGGAGAAACCCGCGGCGACCCCGTCGGTCGATCTCGTCCAGGTATTCCTGCCGGCGCTGCGCGACCTGACGGCGGGCGAGCGCATCGGTGGCCAGGACCAGCTGGAAGCAGCTGCGCCGCCAGCCAAGCACAGCTCCTCGGTCGCCAGGCCGGCCATCGGCACGGACGACGCGGGCAGCATGACCGCGACGTCGTGCCAGATCCGACCCGCTCACCCCGGCCTGTCGCCCCCGCCGCCACCAGGGAGCGCTGAACGCGACGAGAAGGCGCGCCCCCGCTCCAACAGCGTCCGGACGGCCGTCATCGTGCTTGCCGTCGTGGTCGGCGTCCTGCAGGTCGAAAGCCACGTGCTGCACCCGCTGCTGCTCGGGCGGGCGTCCGGCTGCACCCCTGGCCGTCGTCCTCACCCTCGCCATCGGGCTCGTCGCCACCGGGATCGTCGGCCCTTGGCAGACGCCGGCTGAGCACCGGGAAACCCGATCGGCTTCTCCTCGGCTATGTGGCACTTCGCCCGAGGGTTCCGACGGGTCTTCCGGCCGCCCCGGGCCGGTCGTGATGCGAGCTGCTGCTCGCCATGCTCGGCCTCACGCCCGCCGACGGCCTCCCGGCGGACCCGCCATCGCGGCGCCGCGCGCGAGGTGTGCACAACCAGTCGTCCGTGCGTCCCCGTGAGCTGCAGCGGCCGTCAGGTCGCGGGCGTCGTGGCCACCAGTCTCAAGTCGGTACCCTGCCCGGCCCGCCGAGGTGCCTCGAGCAGCACCTTCAGCCCGGCGGCGTTCAGTAGCCAGACGACCGACAGATCCACGATGGTCCGCAACGGCGCCCGGCTCAAGGCCGCTTCGAGGACATCGCAGCGCATGGGCGCGGTGCAGAGGTCGACCTCGCCGTCCACAGCGACGACCAGGTCCCGGCCCAGCCGCTCCACAGTGATCGTCAGATCCTGGTGCCGGCGGCCGGCGGCTCGTCGGCCGATCCGGGCACGGGCCACGGCGGAACCGGTCTCAGCAGCGGGCGCCGGGAGCGCGGGAGCTTCCCGGTCGGATCCCCACGCGTCGTGGCATCCGTCGCCAGGGTTCCTTCGGTCCATTGCGGACAGTCATGAGCCGGCAGGCCCGCTCTGGTGCCGGATGGAGTCCCCGCCCTTGCGGTGATCCGCCCGACCGTACATGCTCTCGAGTTTGTGCACAGCACCCCGGCACGCCTCGTCGACCGAACCCGCGTGATGGCTGACGGCCACCGTCCTCCGCCCGGCCGGCCGAGCCTCGAGCACGCAGCACCGGTTCATCCCGTCGTCGGCGGCTTCCTCCTTGAAGTGGGCTTCCAGCCGCGTGATGTGGTCGCTGAACCGCGACAGCCTTGTGGTGAGTTCCTCCTCGAAGTGCCGGATCAGCTCTTCGTCGCCGTGCACGACCTGGTCCGTGCCGATCTGGATCAGCATGTGGTGTCCCTTCTACCGCCGGCCCGGATTCGCCCGAAGCGGCCCGTTCCGAAGGCGACCGGCCTGGCCATCACCCTGCTCGGCCGGGCCACGACCTGCCCAGGGTCACACGTCGTCTGTCCGGAGGCCGAAGGAACCTTTCTCCGGCGCCGCCACCTCAGCACCCGGGCCGGCCCGGGTCCCCGGCACGGGAGCGGGGAGGGCGGCCGCGCACGAGGCGTGGCTGACCAAGGTTTCGTGCACCCGGGCGATCTGCAGCGGCCGCCACGTCGCCCGTGTCGTCGCCACGGTGTGCAGATCGGTCCGCGCGCCGGTGCCTGCGGCGACAACGCTGCCATGGAGTCGGTTTTCCTTTCTGCGCAAGAACATTCCCGACACCCGCCGGTGGAAAACCGGGAAGAGGCGCTGCCTGGCCATCGTCACCTGGATCGAGACGAAGTACCTCCGCAAACGCCGACAGTGCGGCCTGGGCAAGCTCACCCCGGTCGAGTTCGAGGCCAGCTACACGGCGGCGGCCTGAAATCACCAACCCACACTGTCAGCCGAAGTCTGGGGGCAGACCGGTCACCGTGTTGGCCACCGTGCGAGTGCTTGCCGCAGCGCCGACGCGATGTCGTGGAAGGCGTCACCGCTGTCGTACTGTTCGACGAGGATGTCGGTAATTTCAACGATCGCCACAGTCGCTCGGTGGCTGGCTTCGACCAAGCCCACGGCCAGGTTTCCGGGCAGCTGCGACGAGGCAGCAGTGCCGGTGCCGGCTGGTTGTGCGGCTTTCCACGCTGCGTCGACCTGTTCGAGTGCCTGGATCAGGTCTCGCCATACTGCCAACTGGTTGGTGCTCTTCTCTGGCTGACGTTGGGTCATGGCTGTGGTCCTCATCTGGGCGCTTGGGACTGCCATCGTGGACAGCCTCGGCGGGGGAAACCCGAGCACCGATCGGCACCGAAGTCGGTGCCGCCAGGTCGCGCCGTACGTTCGGCCGCCGTCGGCCCTCCATTGTTGCTCCACGGGGCTGGCCACGCTCGGGTGCGGCACCGCGGTGGGGATGGCCGCCCGTTGCGCGGCGTCTTGCCATTGCCGACCGGGAGGTGTGGCACAGTCGTAGTCGAGTCATGACCGGCGACTGAGCGCAGTGCGGAGGGACCGCGCCGTCAGGGACGCCGGGGGCACCACGAGCAGGCTGATACCCGAAAACAGCGGAGACTGGTGCCGCCTCCGGCTCTACGAGCCTACACCGCAAACCACTCCGCCATGCTCTCGCGGGAGCAATGGACACGCAACCGAGAACAGGGTGACGACTTTCGGGCAGTATCGAAGCTTGGCTGTCGCAGCCGAGACGGACCGGGTCCCGTTCACAGCGAGGAGACCGGTGGAATCTTCGCCCCCTCCTGTGCCGCCTTCTGGACAGCAGGGGTGATCTCCTACCCTCGCACCTTCTCGGGCGCCTCGTCGATGAGGTGCAGTTCCCGCACCGCGAGCGCTTGGCATGCGGACTCGGTCAAGTCGGTGTCCGCTTTCAGCGCGTCCCGTACCAGTAGGATCCGCTGGTCGTAGCGCGACACGAAGACCACGTCACTGGTCATGATTCCATCCCTCTTTCTCGGTTTCCAGGCTTCCGGCGGCGCAGGCACAGCCGCGGTGGAGCTCGCCCGCCGCTGTAGCCGCGCAGAAGCGGCTTGCGATCGCGTCGTGGCTGTTGGACTCGTGTGGACAGACAGGGCAGGCGCCGCCGTCCGGTTTGCGAACGCCGGCCGACCGCAGTGGGGCGAGTTCGATGATCATCGTTGTGCTCCTCACTGGTCGGCTGCCTCGGCGCCGTTCGAGATCACGACCGGCGTGGCGAACCGAGCTGGCGGAGTGGTTGCCGCCGCGTTCTCGCGGGCGACAAAAGCGCCCAGCTCACTGCTGGTGCTCATCAGCGGGCGGAACACCACCGTGGTGTTCTTGTCCAGAACCAGCTCCCCGAGGCTCTGCAGATGACGCAGTTGCACCGCGAGCGGGTGCGCCATCATCGTGTCCGACGCCTCGCCCAGCGGCCGCAGCCTTCACGCCTCAGTCTAGCGCCTGTTTCATCCGCAGCCGGGGCTCGGAAAGTTGCCGGCCTTCGTTCGTGGATTCCGGCGCTCCTACCTCCGGCCCTTGACCGGGCCGAGGATCGTTCGTGCGCCAGAGGCGGCACCGGCGAACGGGCGGGTATTGCTTCACCCCTGGTTCCGGTCCCTTTCGAACGCGCGGCAATACATCCGCACCAGCCGCAACGCACACAGCGGCGCCGTCGCCGCCGAGTGCACGCGGTGTCGGCTGAACGCATCGGCTCGCGAAATCCCGGATTCGACGCTGTCGGCCGAGAGCGATGCGCCGGGGAGGAACCGCGGCAGCGGCCGTCGCATCATGCAAGCCGGACAGGAGCGCGACTATGAAGCTCGTATCGCACAGCGGTGCCGCGGGACCCGTGATCGACTCTCTCGCGATCGGGCATCGACTGCGACTGGAGGAACCGGGAGCGACAAAAGGCTGTTTCGACGGCGCCTGGTGGCCACGGTCGAGAGACCCGGTCACCGAATTCAGCGCCCTCGTCGCCTCGCTCACCGCCGACTTCGGGCCACCGGACCGGCATCTGCTTCAACCCGGCCGCGTGGGACCTCGCGCCGGCACGGCTTGCCCACGGCCCCGATCTGGTGCGGCTGGCGGGATTCTTCGGGCTCCAGCAGCACACCGTCGTGGCGATCGGACCACGCATCCACCACTTGACCCTGCTGGTGATCCCTCCGGAAGCCGACCCAGTTGCTGCAGAACGCGCACTGATCGCGACGTCCGCCCCGGACAGCACCGACTCCGCACAGCTGATCTTGAGCCGCAGCGGTGTCACCGGCCGGACTTGATCCCGCACGACCGGGAGCGTTCGCACTGTGACGTTCCAGCCGCATTCGCTACCGATACCCCACCGGCAGTCCTGAGCGAATCGGAGTTCTCCTGCGCGACACACCGCACGGTCGCCCCGCGCCGCCGGACAGCCCCAGGGTGCGGCTCAAGCCGCCGCTGTCCGTCGCCGGCTTCGTCGATGGCGCCTGGTGGCCGCGTTCGACCGAGCTGACAGCCGAGGTACCGGAACTAGCCGCCGCGCTCGCCGAGCGGATCGGACCCGTGTGGCGGGTGGCGTTCGCCTCGCCGACGTGGACGACCACCGGAGCCAAACTGGTCCACCGCGGCAGGGTTGTCCGGCTGGAGGGGTTCCCCTCGCAGGACCCGCACGTCGTGCACGTGACCGGCAGTCTGCTGCGCCGACTGACCCTGCTCGTCATCCGATCGCGAACGACGCAGGCCTCGCCGAGCGCGCGATGTCGGCAGCCTCGACCAGAACGAAGCAGCGCGCCCGGAGACGATCCTCGACGGAGCAGGCGTCGCCCACCTGCCGGCCGACAACGACGTCCACCGCTGGGACTCCGAAGGCGGCTCCACCGCTGTGATCACGGCCTTGTCACGTCCCTGACCTGAGCATTCTGTGCCTGCGAGAGAATCGACGCCTCCCTTTTCCACCAGGAGCATCGGCTCTCGCGGGCGCCCGCTGCGAGTCGCGAATGCGGCCGCAGGTCACAGCGGGCGGCGTCCACTGTACTTCCTGGCCGGTCAGAGCCGGTCAGACGCTGGCCGGGGTTTTCCACCGGCCCGCTCGCACTCAGCGAGACCCTGACACCGGACGGCCAGGGCGATCCGAACACTGGGTTGATCTTCGAGGTGGCGTCCACTGTGATCACGGCCTCCGCGAGCGACGGCGCCCTCCTCAACGGGGCCCAGGTGTGTCATGTGTACTGGCAGGTCGGTAGCTCGCCGCCGCTCGGCACGGCCTCGAGCTTCGCCGGCCCGATCATGGCGTTGACCTCGATCACGGTCACCACCGGAACGGTTGTCGATGGTCGCGCGCTGGCGCGCATGGCTCAGGCCGCACTCCCGCGGTGTGACGAAGGACGAGGGGCCGCAATCGTCCTCACCGTGCGATGGCGGATCACCGGGCTCGACAACTACCGCGCCCTGACGGCGCCGTGAACCCGCGGTCTTCTCCCCGGGACGCCTATGATCGGTTGACAGCTCGCAACGAGACTTCGCATCCAGCGGCTGGAAGACAGCCACGCCCGGATCCCGGCGGACGCAAGACTGATCCAGTCCGAAACTGTCTACTGCGGACCTGTTATGTCCAAGCCCCAGCCGATTTCATGCGGCCCCGACGTTGGCGCCCCCGACGGTTCCCCGCGATGCGCGACCGGACGAGGCCGACTTCCCCGACCTGCAGTGGATTGTGGCCCGCGCCCGCCCCGTTGGCACGGCACCGCAGGTACTACGCCGCAAAGACCAGCTTGGGGCTTCTGGGCTTCGCCGGTGGGTGTGCCGCCTTCGCGCTGCTGGACGACCGGTGGCGGTTGCTCACGGCAGGGCTTTCGCTGTGACGTCCACCCAGCTCGCCCACATCGGCCATCACGGCGGTCACCGGCAGATCGGCCGTGCAGCCGACCGCGATCGTCCTCGTCCCGCCCCCCGCCGAGAGCGGCGGCGTTTCTCGCCGTGCACCAAGGGCTTGTGCTCGTGGGCTCCCTCGTGCCCGGGCACGAAGTGCCGCACCCCCAGCGCGGTCTCCCGCGGCCCTCCGGCCGCGCCACGCAGCACCGGCACAGCGTCGGCGCACCCCCGTGCACCCGAGCCGCCGGGGGTGACTCCGCATGACTCACGGCCGGCGACGTACCGCTCCTGTGGTCGAAAGCTGGGACTGGCAGCGGCGAGCCGCCTGCCGCGGGCTGGACAGCGCCCTGTTCTTCCACCCCGACAGCGAACGCGGCCGCGTCAAAGCCGAGCGCGACGCCAGAGCCAAGCAGATCTGCCACCGCCGCCCGGTGATGGCGCAGTGCCGCACGCACGCTCTGGGCACTGAGGAGGTCTACGGCGTGTGGGGCGGCCTGTCCGAAACCGATCGCCGGACCGCACGGCCGAGCTCTGGCAGTATGCCCGCGCTATGAGTACCGAACGCAGCACGGTCGGCGAAGGCCCCAGGCCGGCGGCGCACGAACGCGGCGGCCCCGCCCTGGTCGCCGATCTGGCAACTGCGGAGGCCGGCCGGCCCGGATTCATCTGGAGCCCGTGCTGCCGGAGTGGCCGCGGTCCTCGACGATCTGCGCAGCACGGGCCCGCTGGATATCGGCTGGCTGTCCGATATCGACGCCGTTGTTCACCAGGCCACCGGAGTCGTCACAGTGCAGTCAAGCGGAAGGGGCATGACTGGGCTCCCGCGTGGGTATCCGTGGCAGCCTGGCCCGAACGTCCACGAGGAGGGTTGTGTGATGAGGGTGGGAGTCCTGGACATTCTGGCCCCGCCGGCGCGCGGGCCGGCGGAAGTGGGCTATCGCCTGCTGATGACCAAACAGTTCGCCAGCATCACCCCGCAGGCGATCTCCGTGTGGTGCCGTCGGCGGGGGCACGAGACGTTCTACGCCACCTATTACGGTCTGGGTGATCCGCACCGGCTGCTGCCGAATGACCTGGACGTGGTGTTCATCGCCTGCTACACCCAGGTCAGCCACCTCGCCTACGCGCTGGCCAAGCTGTACCGCCGGGCCGGCGTCCGCACGGTGATCGGCGGTCCGCATGCCAAGGCGTTTCCGGCCGACTGCCTGCGGTTCTTCGACCTGGTCGTGGGTGAATGCGATGCCGAACTGGTCGCCGACATCCTCGCCGGGCAGTTCGACCCAGGCAGCCTCGTCTCGGCGGCCCGCCCCTTCGAAGACGTGCCGACCGTGGCCGAACGGATGCCCGAGATTCGCGCCTCGGCGTTCTTCTGGGGCCGCAAACCGTTGCTGCTGTCCGCCGTGCCGATGCTGGCCAGCATGGGCTGCCCTTACCAGTGTGATTTCTGCATCGACTGGAACACCCGCTATCGCCCCCTGTCCCCCGACCGCCTGGCCGCCGATCTGCGCTATCTGGCCCGGCACCTGCCGGGAACCCTGATCGTGTTCCACGACCCGAACTTCGCGGTGACCTTCGACCGGGTCCTGGACGTGCTGCAGGCCCTGCCGCCGGGCGAGCGGCCCCCCTACATCATCGAAAGCTCGCTGACCGTGCTGCGGAAGGACCGACCCAGCCGGCTCAAGGACACCAACTGCGTCATGGTCGCCCCGGGCGTGGAGTCCTGGACCGACTACTCGAACAAGGCCGGCGTGGGCCGCGAGGGTGGCGTGGCCAAGGTCGACCATGTCGCCGACCACTTTGCAGTGCTCGCGGACAATGTGCCCTACCTGCAGGCGAACTTCATGTTCGGGCTGGACACCGACCAGGGCGACGAGCCGGTCGAGCTGACCAAGCGGTTCATGGACCGCACCCCCTTCGTCTGGCCCACGATCAACATCCCGGTGCCCTTCGGCGGCACCCCACTGCACGACCAGCTCACCGCCGACGGACGCATCCTGACCACCATGCCCTTCAGCTTCTACTACGCACCGTACCTGGTGACCACTCTCCGCCACTACGACCCGATCACCTACTACACCAAGCTCACCGAGCTGTACTCCCACGCCGCATCACGCGCCATGCTGCGCCGCCGCACGCGCACGACGTCCCACCGCCTCATCCGCTACGTGCACCGTGCCCGATCCGCAGCCTTCCGCGGCGACATCGCCAGCTTCCACCAGATCCTGGGCATGCTGCGCGACGACCCGCGGTTCCTGGCCTTCCACGAGGGGCGCACCACGAATCTGCCGGACTACTACCACCACCTGGGCGACCGCATGCTCGGCCGCTACGCCGAACTGCTCTCGCCGGCCGAGCGAGTACCCGACCTCACCCAAACCCTCGAGCCCCGCCAGGGGTGATCACCACAGCCACCGGAGCCCTCACCGGCGTACCAGGCGGTCCCGAGCGCGTAAGCAGAAGACATTTCGCCACGACGACACGGCACCCTGTGGCGCCAACCAGCACCCGAGACCGCAGTCGCCCGCCAGCACGGCGACAAAGGCAACCCACGCATGCGACCGGCCTGGGCGGTCGTGTATTGCGTCATGCCCGGAGCGGCTCCTTCCAGGGGCCCGCCCCCGATCGAGGAACTTGAGGGACGCGACGAGGGCGCGCGGCTACTACCTGGTCGTTGGTCGAGCAAAAACCGGGTCTTCAGGTCGCCGGAGTCACGACGACCACCGACAGGATCATCATTGCCGAGCTCGAGAACCTCAAAACGGCCGTCGCACACGAACGCCCGCTGCGATGTTTGCCGAGCTTCTTGCGCGAGTCGATGCCCTTGCGGGCTATGCGGACCTTGATGCCGCGGCCGCGAACCCACGACCGCAACTCAGTCTGGTCGTAGGCCTTGTCGGCGTGTAGTTTCCCCGGTTTGCCTCGGCGGGGGCCGCGTCGGGATGTGATCGCGGGAATGGCCATGACCAGCGGTTTGAGAGCGTAGGAGTCGTGGGTATTGGCCGCGGACACCGCCACTGACAAGGGCAGCCCGGCACGGTCGGACAGGACGTGGATCTTCGAGCCGCTCTTGCCGCGATCGACGGGGTTCGGGCCGGTCATGGGTCCCCTTTTTTTGGCTCGAACGCAGGCTCCGTCACAGACCACCCGGGACCAGTCGATCATGCCCTGGCCGCCGAGTTCATCGAGGACCGCGCGGTGCAGCCGGGGCCAGAGACCGGCCTTGGTCCATTCGGTGAACCGGCGATGCGCGGTCGGCACGGTGACCCAGAACGACGGCGGCAGATACCGCCACGCGCACCCACTGGTCAACACGAACACGATCGCCGTGAACACAGCCCGGTCGTCGATCCGTGCCGGTCCACCACCCTGCGGACGAACCCCGTGCTCCGGAACCAGCCGCTCCGCCAGCGCCCACAACTCATCCGGCACCAGCCGCCGAGACAGATCACCCACAACCCAAGACCATCCACCACGACCAGCCAAACCCCTACTGAGACACACTCTTAGCCAGAGAGACCGGATACGCGCTGCGGGCCGTCGACATGCGCCTATGGTGAACGACTCTGCGCCAGGAACTCGAAGGGTGTCCGCGCGGATCGACTTGGCATGCCTGCCGGACACCCGGCGCCGCCGTCTGGCCGGGGTCGGCCGTGCCACCAACCAGGCGCTCGTGCTCCGCGACGGGGAGAAGCGGTTCCCGGTGCTGCTGGCGACGGTGGCCGAGTGCGCGGTCGAAGTGCTCGACGAGCTGGTGCAGATGTTCGACCAGGCGATCTCCGGCACGGAGAGCCGCGCGCGGCGGAAGCTGGACGAGCTGCTCGCCGCACGAGCGAAAGCGTCGGAGCGGAAGCTGGACGAGCTGCTCGCCGCACGAGCGAAAGCGTCGGAGCGGAAGCTGGACCTGCTGGAGGAGACCCTCGCCGTGGCCACCGACGAGACGATCGCGGACACCGAGGTCGGCGGCCGGCTGCAGGCCGGGATCAGGCTGGACCGGATGCGCGCGGCGCGGCCGGACCCGAAGGACCGGCTGCAGCGCGACCACGGGCACCTGACCCTGATCGACGCCAGCTTCACCTACCTTCGGGAGTTCGCACTGCACGTGATCGGTGGGCTGGAGTTCGAGGCCTCGCTCGACGCGAAGCCGCTTCTGGCCGCGGTCGACGTCCTGCGCGAGCTGTATGCGAAGGGCAGCCGGAAAGTGCCGGACGGCACGCCGGCGGAGTTCGTGCCGACTCGCTCGCGCGGCTACCTCGAGCACGCCCGCAAGGCCGGCAACACCACCCACCGCAGACCGGCAATACTGGGAGCTGTGCACGCTCCTGGGACTGCGCGACGCGCCGCGGTCGGGCGATGTCTGGGCTCCCGGGTCGCGCCGCTACGCCGACCCGACCACGTTCCTACTGCCCGCCGAGCGTTGGCAGGGCCAGCGGGCCGAGTACTGCGCCCTGGCGCACGTCTCGCCCTCGGCGGACGAGGCGCTGGAGCAGGTCAGCGAACAGCTGCACGCCGCGCTCGGCGAGCTCAAGCCGCTGCTGGCCGCCCGGGACGGGGCGGTCCGAATGACCGAGCGGGGCGAGACAGTCGTCTCCAAGCTCTCGGCGATGGCCGTGCCGGACGCCGTCGGCCAGCTGTGCCTGCAGCTGGCCGACCTGCTCCCGCGACCGCAGCTGACCGAGCTGCTGATCGAGGTGGACCAATGGGCATCCTTATCGGACCAGCTCACTCACGCCGGTGGGAAGACGCACCGGGATCCGCAGCTCCGCCGCGACCTCTACGCCACGATCCTGGCGCAGGCCTGTAACTTCGGACTGACCCCGATGGCCGAGGCCTCCGGCATCTCCTACGACACGCTGGCCTGGACCACCGAGTGGTACCTGCGGGAGGACAGGTCACGACGAGGACGGCCTGGGGCTCGGCGTCGAGGGTCGTCGAAGACGTCGAGCTGGCTGCCGTAGATGCCGATGATGCCGTGGTCGGGTGGACCTCGAGGCCAAGGCCTCGATGACGTCCCCTTCAGCAAGATCGGCACCGACACCATTGGAGTCGTCATCTCCTTGGGGAATCTGGTGCGCGACCTCCAGGGCTTTGCCAGCGCGGCGTACCCCGCGACGATGGCCCTCAGCGCCTTGTCGGCGCGCTCAACTCCTGGCCGACCTGCCTCGAGACAGACGGCGACGTCACCCGTACCGAACTGGCAGGTATCGGCCGGCTGGAGCTCGGTGACGACCAGCTCGGCCCCGGAGTCGATCGCGGTTCTCGGGTGCCCCCGTTGTCGCACTGGTTCGGCCGGAGGCCATCTCCCTCGCGAAGGCCGGCGCCGCCGACCTCGGCAGCGCCGGATTCGGCGAGGTCGTGCGCGAGGTGTTCGTCGGCTCGCACCGCGAGCGCATCGTCCGGCTCCACACCGGTCAGGAGCTCACGGTGTGGAGCCACGAACGCGGAACCGACGAACCGCGCCGCGGCGATGCGGTTGAGATCCGGGTGGCGCCCTCCAGCGTGCGCGTCGTGCGCGATCCCGACGCAAGCCAGGAGCCGGCGGCATGACGATCACCACTGCGAAATACGCACCCAGGATCGAGCGCAAGCGCGGGCGAACTGACGGGTTGCGGATCACTGGTGCACTGCTTGCGCTCGGCTACGCGGCTCTCCTCGTTTACACGATCGGCGGCACGGTGATCAGCCTGCTGTCTGGCAAGGGCGCCCAGTCGCTGCTCGCCCGCACGTTCGCCGTGCGGGGCCTGGGGGACGCACTGCTCAACTCGGTGATCATCCTCGTCACCGCGGTCCCCCTCGCCTTGCTGGTCGCCACGTTGTTCGCCTGGCTGAACGAACGGACCGACGCCTCGCTGGGCTGGGTCTCGCGCTTGCTGCCGCTCGTGCCGTTCCTGCTGCCGCCGATCGCCCTCGCCATCGGCTGGATGTTCCTCGGCTCCTCGTCGGCCGGCTACCTCAACTCGATCGCCCGCAGCGTGCAGCAAGCGCTCGGCTTGCCGCAGACCCCGATTTTCGAGATCGGGAGCTGGCCGGGCCTTGTGTTCGTCTACACCCTGCACCTCGTGCCGTTCGCCTACCTGATCATCGCCGCCGCACTGCGCAATGTGGACGGTTCGCAGGAAGAGTCGTCCCGGATGTCCGGCGCCAGAGTGATCAGGACGCTGTTCCGGGTGTACATTCCGGCGATCGCCCCCGCGATCGCGTCCGCGGCGTTGCTCTGCGTCGTCACGTCGTTCGCGCTCTACTCGGTACCGTCGATCATCGGCGTCCGCGCGAGGATCCGCGTCCTGCCCGTGGTCATCATCGAGCTCGTGCGCGGCACCTACCCGCCGCAGCTCGACGTCGCCGTCGTGCTCAGTGTCCTCATCGCGCTCGTCGTGGCCACGATGTTCTGGCTCGAACGCCGAATCAGCCGGCGCGGACGGCACGCGGTGCTCGGCGGGAAGGGTGCGCGGCCCTCGCCCGTGCGGCTCGGGGCCTGGAAGTGGCCGGCCCGCTGCACCGTGCTCCTCTACCTCCTCCTGAGCGCCGTCCTCCCGGTGATCGCGCTGCTACTGGTGTCACTCAGTCGTTCTGGGCACCGAAGATCGCGTGGAGCGAGCTGAACTTCCACCAGTACGCCGCTTTGTTCTCCCCCGCGAGCGTGGGTGGGCGTGCGCTGACGGTGAGCGGCTTCCTCGGTATCCTCGCGGCGACGGTGGGCATCGTGATCGCCGGCCTCCTCGTGGTGTACGGACGAGAGACCGGCGGCTGGCGAGCCCGCACACTCGACGCGGCGATGCGGTTCCCCGGCGCTCTCTCGCACATCGTAATCGGCGTCGTCTTCGTCGCGACGCTCACCGGCCCGCCGTTCCGGCTTCAGGGGACGCTCCTCGCCCTCCTGCTGGCCTTCGTCGTCGTCCACATGCCGCAGGCGGCCGTAGCCGCGGGCTCGGCCCGCGACCAGATCGGCGACCAGCTGTTCGAGGCATCGCGCATGTCGGGAGCCACCTTCGCACGGACCGTCGCGAAGATCGCGTTCCCCCTCATGGCCCCGGGACTGCTCGCCGGGTGGGCACTGCTGTTCGTGCTGGCCATTGGTGACCTGACGGTCTCCGCGCTGCTGTCTGGCACCCGCAACCCCGTGGTCGGGTTCGTGATCCTCAACATCTGGGAGAACGGCACGTACTCGTCGCTAGCCGCGATGGCGATGGTCATCACGGTCGTCTCGGGGATCATCGTCGGACTCTCCGCCGCTCTCGATCGGCGGTCATCCCGATCAGGCCCACGCCGAGGGCTCCTCACACGTGGCCGAGCGGCGTTCCGCTCGGTCGCCTCCACACCCCAGGGAAAGGACAAGAACACAACATGACCCCGGACCTCGAACAGCGCCTTCGCCGGCTGCCGACCGCCAACATCGGCGACGCGATGGATCGGCTGTACCTCATGCGGTCGGCGATCAAACCGGTATGGCCCGGAGCGAAGCTCGTGGCGCCGGCCTACACCGTCCTCACGGCCGCCGGCGACAACAAAGAGATCCACGCCGCGCTCGAGAACGCGAGCACCGGCGAGGTGATCGTCGTCGCGGGCGGCGGCTACCCCGACCGCGCGCTCATCGGTGAACTCATGGCCGGCCGGGCGAAGGCCGCCGGGCTCGCGGGATTCGTGATCGACGGAGCCGTCCGCGACGCCGCGGACATCGGAGAGCTCGGCGTGCCCGTCTTCGCGACCGCCGTGACCCCCGCGGGCCCGTACCGCAACGGCCCCGGGCTGTCCCAGGTGCCCATCGCGGCCGGCGGTGTCGTGGTCCAGCCCGGTGACATCATCGTCGGCGACGACGACGGCGTCGCGGTCCTGCCGCTCGAGCGGGTCGCGGAAATCCTCGAACGCGCCGAGCAGAAGTTCGAAGCGGAGACCCGGCAGCGCGCCCAGATCGGCCAGGCGGTGGCCCGGTGAAGATCGCAGTGCTCGGCCTGGGCGAAGCCGGCGGCCGGTACGCGGCCGACCTCGCCGCCGCGGGTCACGACGTCGCCGGGTACGACCCAGGTCCCGTCGAGACCCCACCAGGTGTCGGCAGGCGCACCGACCCGGCACACGCGGTCGCGGACGTCGACGCCGTCTTCGTCCTCACCCCCTCGCGGTTCAGCGTCGAACTCTCGCGGCAGGTCGCACCCCGCGCTCGCGCGAGCGTCGTGTGGGCGGACTTCAGTTCGGCGGCACCTGCGGTGATGGCGGAGGCCGGAGCGGTGGTTGCAGAAGCCGGACGGTGCTTCGCTGACGTCGCGGTGCTGGGCGCTGTGCCACTCACCGGGGCAAAGACCGACCTCCTGGTGAGCGGGCCGGGCGCCGATGTGGTGGCCGAGGTCTTCACCGCGCTGGGCGCCCGCACCGACGTTGTGGACGGAGGCCCGGGCGCGGCGACAGCCCGCACGCTCCTGCGCAGCGTGGCCATGAAGGGCTTCGCTGTCGTCAGCTCGGAGGCCATCACCGCGGCGCGCGCCGCCGGCGTGGAAACCTGGCTGCGTACCCAGATTTCCCAGCAGCTTGCGGCAGGCGAAGTGCTGCTCGACCGCTTCCTGAGTGGCACGGTCGCCCACGCCGAACGCCGCTCTCACGAGATGCGCGACGCCGCCGATTACCTGCACAGCCTCGACGCTCCTGCGGAGATGTCCACGGCTGCGGCCAGCGCCATGGAACGCATCGCGGCATCCGGCACCAGCTGACACCCGCGCGTGAACCGTGGTTCGGGCCGACACCGGTCCGAGCCACGGCGCACGCGCGTCACCACAGCCGGTTCTTCTCTCCGATCATGCACTCGGCCGCGCCGGCCCGGTCGACTCCCGGATCATCAAGTGTGACGGGAGCGAGAACCGAGGTGCACGCACGGTGATTTCCGGCTGTGTCACTAGGATCTCCACGGCTTTCCGCCCTGCCTCATCGAGCGGTCCGGTGAGTGTGGTCAGCGGCGGTGAACAGAAGTCCGCGCCGAAGATGTCGTCGAACCCGACCACGCTGACGTCCCCGGGCACGGTGAGCCCACGGTCACTGAACCGCCGCAGTGTCCCGATCGCGAGCAGGTCGTTGTGCGCGATCACCGCGGTGGCGCCGGTTCCGATGGCCGCGTCGGCAGCGGCAGGCCCACCCGCCATCGAGGGCGGGAACGGCCCGAGGCACGTCGCGGTGATCCCCAGTGCCGCCGCGGCATCGCGGATGACGGCCCAGCGCTGGGCGCCGGACCACGATTCCCGGGGTCCGCTCAGGAAAACGAGCGTTCGGTGCCCGAGCGAGTGCAAGTGCTCGACGATCTGCCGCGGGCCGTCCACGTGGTCGGTGACGACGCTCGTGACGTGCTCGGCCTGACGGTTGATCAGCACCAGCGGTTTCGCGGCAGCGTAAGCGCGCAACTCCGCCGGCGGCAGCCGGCTCGCGGCCAGGATCAGCCCGTCGACGGATGCGTGGATCCGGTCCACGACCGTCCGCTCGGTTTGCGGGGACTGTTGCGTATCACCCAGCAGCAACGTGAACCCCGCGGTCGAGGCCTGCCGTTCCGCCCCGCGCACGAGGGCGAAGAAGTGCGGGTTCGTGATGTCGGAAACGACCAGACCCAGCGTCGACGTCCGGCCCGACTCCAGCGCACGGGCCACGGGGTTCGGGCGGTACCCGAGCTCCGCCGCGGTCCGCAGCACGTGTTCGCGGGTCCGTGAGTTGACCCGGCCGGGTTTCGTGAACGCTCGCGACACCGTGGAGGCGGCGACCCCGGCGGCGCGAGCAACGTCGGTCAGCGTCGCCGGGCGGGGTCGCGCTCCGGTGATCGGCTTGGACGGTTCGCGCGCGGTCATGGGGGACGCTCCTTCGGGTGTGCTCGAACAGCACGGTAGCGGCGGTTGGCAAAATTTGGCAAACGCTTGCCGAAGCATGCCGAGCCTCTTACCGTTCCCTCCAACGGACCGCGGACGCCGTGCAGGACAACGAAGCATCCACGGAAAGGAGCCCCACGATGGTCGACGACGCCCAGGGGGCCGCTGCGCCCTCGCTGTTCGAGCGCACCCCGAAGAAGGCCGCGATCGCCGCCTGGATCGGCAGCGCACTGGAGTACTACGACTTCTTCGTCTACGCCTCGGCCGCCGCCCTCATCTTCCCCAAGGTGTTCTTCTCGGCGGGCGACTCGACCGCCGCGGTACTGGCCTCGCTCGCGACCTTCGGCGTCGGGTACCTCGCGCGGCCGGTCGGCTCGTTCTTCATGGGTCACCTGGGCGATCGCCTGGGGCGCAAGAAGGTGATGGTCGCGAGCCTGCTGCTGATGGGGACCTCGACCTTCCTCGTCGGCTGTCTGCCGGGTTACGGGCAGATCGGCGTCGCCGCGCCCGCTCTGCTGGCCGTCCTCAGGCTGTTGCAGGGGTTTTCGGCATCCGGTGAGCAAGCCGGTGCCAACTCCATGTCCTTCGAACACGCACCCGACCACCGCCGCGCGTTCGTGACGAGCTGGACACTCGGCGGCTCGCAGGCCGGCCAGGTGGTGGCGAGCGCCGTGTTCATCCCGCTGGCAGCCGGCCTCGACGACGCGGACCTGTACTCGTGGGGCTGGCGCATCCCGTTCCTCGTGTCCGCCGTGATGGTCGTGCTGGGCTTCGTGATCCGGCGGCGGCTCGACGAAACTCCGCTGTTCACCCGCGAAGTCGAACGCGGCGAGGTGCGCAGGCTGCCGGTGGCCGAGCTATTCCGCCACCACCGCCGGCAGGTCGTGCGGGTGTTCTTCGCCGCCCTCATCGCCAACATCGGCACCATCTTCGCGGTGTTCGCGCTGGCCTTCGCGACCGACGACAGCTACGGCATCGGCATGTCGAAGACCGTGCTGCTCTGGGTCACCGCAGGAGGCAACGCGCTGGCTGTCGTCACCGTGCCGCTGCTGGCCCTGGTGTCGGACCGCCACGGCCGCAAACCGATGTTCGTCGGCGGCATCGCAGGATGTGCCCTGCTGACCGCGGCGTTCCTGTGGTCGATCTCCACGGCGAACGTGACCTTGGTCGCCGTGACCGGGGTCCTGCTGCTGGGCGTGGCGTTCTCCGCGACCCTCGCGGTGTGGCCGGCCACGTACGCCGAGATGTTCCCCACCGGCGTCCGGCTCTCGGGCATGGCGATCGGCACCCAGTTCGGCTTCGCCACCGCCGGCCTGACGCCGTTGATCACGGCGAGTATCGCCGGCCACTCCTCGTCGGGCTGGGCGCCTGTGGCTGTCTACACCTGCGTGATCTGCCTGATCTCCGCCATCGCGGTGCTGTCGGGCAAGGAGACCTACCGGATCCCGACGGCCCGGCTCGGCGCGCGACTTCCGGCCGCTACCGCCATCCGGGTCGAGCGATGACGGGTTCGGAAGGAGTGAGCGTGGACAAGGTCGCGATCGTGACCGGCGCCGGAGGCGGCCTGGGGTCGGTGATCGCCCGGGAGCTGGCAGCCGACGGGTTCCAGGTCGTGCTGGCCGACCGCGATGAGGCGGCCGCCGAAGCCGCCGCGGCGGCCATCCCGGGCTCGCCCGTGGTGGCGCCGGCGGACCTCACCGACGCCGAGGACGTGCGGCGGCTGGTCGACGAGGTGGCACGGCGGTTCGGCCGCCTCGACGTGGTGGTCAACAGTGCAGGAATCGAGCGGGTGCATCCGCTCGAGAGCATGTCCGAAGCGGACTGGGACACGACGATGGACGTCAACGTCAAAGGCCCGATGTTGCTGTGCCGGGCCGTGGTGCCTCTCTGGCGCGAGCAGCGATCCGGCAGTGTCGTCAACATCAGCTCCCGTGCGTGGCTGGGCGGTTCGGCCAACACGGCCTACGCGAGCTCGAAAGCCGCGTTGGTGGGCCTGACCGTGTCGATGGCCGTCGAGCTCGGTCCGCTGGGAGTGCGGGCGAACGCCGTCGCCCCGAGCTTCGTGCGCACCCTGTTCAACCGGCAGCGCACCGACATCACCGACCAGGAGCGGATGATCGAGCGCTACACCGCGTTCACGCCTTTGCGTCGGCTGGTCGAACCGATCGACGTCGCAAACGCCGTGGTGTTCCTGGCGTCGGAGCGCGCCCGCAACATCACCGGAGAAGTCCTCCACGTCTGCGCCGGTGCCCAATTGCCGCCGATCCCCTGACGCCGGAGAAGGAGAACACCATGCACGTGCTCGTACTGCAAGGCCCGAACCTCAACCGACTCGGCAAGCGTGATCCCCGCTTTTACGGGGTCCGCCCACTCACCGACGTGACGTCCGAGATCGATGCGCGGGCCGACGAGCTCGACGTGACAGTCGATCACGTCCAAGCCAACTGCGAGGGCCGGCTCATCGACTGGCTACAGGAACGGCAAGACGACGCCGACGCGATCATCTGCAACCCGGCCGGGCTGACAAACTACGGCCTGTCCTTGCGCGACGCACTGTCCGACACCGGCTTGGATCTCGCGATCGTGCACCTGTCCAACCCGCTCGGGCGCGAACCGTGGCGGCGCGACGACGTCTTCGCCGAGATCGCCGACCTCTACCTCGCCGGCGCCGGGTGGTACGGCTACGTCATGGCACTCGACGGCCTCCACGGCCGCGCAGTGGAGCGGATGTGACCTTCGCTCTGGTGGCGAGCCACGTCACGCTGTCGGGCTCCGGCTTCACCGAACCCGCGCGGTTTTCCCTCGCCGACCGTTGCGCCGCCGCGGCGGCCGCCGGGTTCACTGGAATCGGGTTGCACACCAACGATTTGTCCCCCACATCGTCGGTGGACCCGATTCGCGCGCACGGGCTGGAACTCGTCGAGATCGAGTTCCTGTCCGGCTGGGCCCTCGGCACCGACCTGGCCACGGTCACCTCGACCGAACAACGCGCCTTCGCCGTCGCCGACCAGGTCGGCGCACGCTACCTGTCGGCCGGCGAGTACCACTCAGGCCCCCTCAATTTCGCTCGCGCCGCCGCGGCCCTGCACGAACGCTGCGCCCGGGCCGCCGTTCACGGTCTGCGCATCGCAGTGGAACCCTTCCCATGGTCGGCGATCCGCGACGTGCCTACCGCCCTGCGCCTCCTGGAACTCGCCGACACCCCTAACGCAGGCCTCCTCCTGGACACCTGGCACTTCTTCACCGCTGGCGGCCGCATTCCGGACCTCGCGCGGATCCCACCGGACCTCATCGTCGCCGTGCAGCTCAACGACGGCCCGTCCACCGTCTCCGGCGACCTGCTCACCGTCTCCCGCAACACCCGGCTGCTCCCCGGAGACGGCACGTTCGACCTCCGTTCGGTGATCCGCGTCCTCTCCGAATCCGGGTACGACGGCGTCTACACCGCGGAGATCGGCAACCCGGCCTTCCGCGCCTTGCCGGTCGAGGAGGCAGCACACCTGGCGTACGAAAAGGTCCAACGGCTGTTCACCTGATTGTCAGCTCGCGGCACCCGGCGACCCGGGCAGTGAAACGGCGGTTCGCCTCTACCAGACGGCTTCGCCTCCCCTCTCTGCGAGGATCGTCGGGACGTGGCCGTCCGCGGTGGCCAAGTAGACCGCGGCCGCCGCGGTTTCGTGCGGAGTGGCGAAGCGACCGACCGGAACGCTGCACTGTCGCAGCGCGGCGAATTCTTCGGCAGTGCGGTGCCTTGGGCTCTGGCGAACTGATCGTGCACGGCGGTCAGCTGCGGGACTCTCGGTGCAGAGTGCGTCGTACGTGATGTCCTGTTCACTCGCTTGGCCGGCGAGGTGACGGATCGGGCCGACCACCGCGAACTTCGCCGTGCTGTAGGCGGCGTTGTCGGGTGCGCCGACCAGGCCCGCTTGCGAGGCGACGACGGCGAACCGGCCACGGCGGCGGCGCAGGGCGGGAAGGGTCGCCTCGAGCAAGGCGGACAAGGATTCGAAGTTAGCTTCGGTCCAAACGCGATGGAGACAATCGTGCTTCCGACGCTCGACACAACGGCGGTGAAAGACCTGTGCCGAACCTGTTGTATCGACGTCCACCCAGGCATGAACCACGTCCTCGCCGTCGCCGAACGTCCATGAGCAGTCGGAGCAGTAGAGACCCGCGCCGCCTGGGAAGGGATCCTGCCTGCAGGCGCTGTCGTTCGCGCGTGCTGAATGGCGGCGGGAGCGCGCGGTCGTGAAAGTTCCGTCGTCCGGCGGGGTGCGGTGGTCGGCGATCTTATGCGGCCGGCGTGGGGCGGGGACTGGCGCCGCAGGCGACGACCCGAGCTATGCTCAGGACCCAACTGTGGATTCGCCAGGGCCGCGCACGTCGGGCCAGTGAGACGTATCCGCGATCCATGCGCGGACCGCGGATACAGTGGATCATGTC
Source organism: Amycolatopsis sp. FDAARGOS 1241 (assembly GCF_016889705.1). Classification (NCBI taxonomy): domain Bacteria; kingdom Bacillati; phylum Actinomycetota; class Actinomycetes; order Pseudonocardiales; family Pseudonocardiaceae; genus Amycolatopsis; species Amycolatopsis sp. FDAARGOS 1241. The sequence goes on along the minus strand of NZ_CP069526.1, from coordinate 1,687,026 downwards.
GAGAGGGCCTCCGGCTGCGATGCTGCGGATTGCGGCCTCGTGGTGGCGCGTCTTTCCAGGTTTGTTGCGGCTCTGAAAAGTCGTCGACTATCGCGACCGAACCGAAAGGATATCCACCGTGAGTTCGATGTCAATTCCGGAAACCCCGACTGCTGGAACCGTTCTGGTGGTCAACAAGGGCGACCGCACTTTGGCACTGGTCGACGCTCAGACCATGAAAGTCGTGGATGTCATTGAACTGAGCGGCCCCGGCCATGAAGTGGCGGCACACCCGGAACTCCCGATCGCTTACGTGCCGATTTACAGCAACGCCCCGGTTGGTGCGCCGGGCACCGACTGCAGCACCATCGACGTCATCGATCTCGTCGGCGGGCGGCGCCGGACGACGAGCGAGCTAAACGTGCCCTGCCGTCCGCACTGCGCCATGTTCGGCAGCGACGGCCTGCTCTACGTGACGACCGAAGTCACCAAGACGGTCACAGTGCTGAACCCCGCCACCCTGTCGGTCGTGCGGACCCTGAACACCGGGCATGCGCAGTCCCACATGCTCGCGCTGTCTCCCGACGGCACGCGCGGCTACACCGCGAACGTCCGTCCCGGTTCGATCTCCGAGATCGACCTCGAAAGCGGCACCCTCCTGCGCACGATTGAGATCGCCTCGGAGATCAACCGCATCACGCTCTCCGCGGACGGCTCCTTCGCATTCACGGCCGACCAGCACCAACGTCAAACCCGTCCTCGCCGCCGTCCACCAGGCCACCGAGGCGCTGTCCAGCCCACGACGCCGCGGATAGCGCCACATCATCGCAGGTCAGGCATATCCGCCCGTTGTTCGGCGAGTACTACGGGGACCCCCAAACCAGCCAGCCGCCGCCGACGCGCCTCCGGGATCACCGACAGGTCCAGTGCGTCGACATCCAGACCACGCAGGAACAACACCTGGTCCACCTCGGCCCGGATCGCCGAAGGCGAATAGCTGGTCGCGCCACGGTGCAACCACGTCAACCGCGACACCGGCATCTCCGGCGCCACCTCCAGCACGCTGCCCAGCTCCGCGACCCGCCGCTCGGTCAGCAACGGCTCGATCCGGGCGAACACCTCCCGCTCGGCGACCTCCCGGGCCGAAGCGATCTCCTCCATCAGCGACACCACACCCGGACGCACGATCCGCACATCCCGCGAGGGCAAATGCTCAGTCGCCAATCGGAACAACACACTCGGCACGTCGTGCTCGATCGCGCGATCGACCAAGAACTCCCGCAACGCCTGCCACGCTGACCGGTCCTCGTCCTCAGCGGCGTGCCAGCCCAGGCGCTGCGCGACCAGCCGCAGATGATCAGACCGGGTCTGCTCCCGGCGCCCGTAATGCATCAGCGCGCCCGGCTCCACCCCGAGCTGTGTCGCCACCCGTGCGACCGCCGGTGGCGGCGCCGCGCGCACATCGGCCCGGACGAACCCCAGCCACGGCAACGCAGCCAGCTGCAACCCCAACCCGAGCTTGTTCGGCGCCCCACGGGTCGTGCGGTGCACCCACTCGACGTCCTCCACAGCCGGCTGGAAGTACTGCACCAGTTCATCTCGGCCGACTTCGGCCGGCCAGGACTCCAACTCACCGATCTCGCTCGACGAGAAGAACTGCGTCGCCACCAGACACCGCCAACCCGTGCACCAACTCGACGATCGAGATCATCTCGGGCTGCACCAGCCATCAGCGCTCGGGGTGTCGTCAGCGCCGGTCAGTGGCTATTCCGTTGGATACTCCGCGAGATGTCCGGGAACCCATGAAGTCGTTTGCCACCAGGTAGGCCCGAATGTTGCGTCGGGCGTCGAACATCGACTTGTAGATGGCGTTGCGGTTGGTGTCCAACCGCGCCGCGAGAGCGTCCATCGGAACGTTGTCGATTGCCACGGCGACGAAGACGGTTCGCTGGTGTTCGGTCAGTACGTTCTCGATGGCGTGGGTGAGGGCGGCTCGGAGCTCGAGAGCTTGGGCCTGGTGAGGTGGCTCGTCGCCGACTGCGGCGCGTGCGTGGTTCGTCTCGTCCTGGTCGAGGGACACGCGGTGGTCGCGCCAGAAGTGGCGGCCGAGTTTCGTCGACACCTCGAAGATGACGAACTTGAAAGCCCACGTCGTGAACCGTGCGTCGCCGCGGAACTCTCCGATCTTGTGGGTGATGCGCATGAGCGCATCGGCCGCGGCCTGGTGGGCCAGGTCTTCGAGCTCGGGGCCGCTGATCCGCGAGACCGAGGACCTGCGCGCGGTCTCTCTCCTGGCGATCTTGATGAGCAGCGCATACAGCCGGCGGCAGGCATCGTCGAAAGTCGCACTGCCCGGACTCAACTCTCGGACCCAGGCCGCGGACTCGGGATCGAAACTCCGCCCGCCCGCCAGGACCCGCTCACTGATCTCCGACGTGGTCATGTGGTCTGTCTTTTCCATCCAGTGTCAGTGGTGTCTGCCTTCTGAGCGCGAGACGCTTGTGGCGTCATGCCGCCTCACCTTCCCTCCTTCGACCGTCTTCTCCGCCCGCAACCTCCTTGGTGCCTCCCAGCGCAGCGTCATCCGGATCGGAAAGACTTGAAGGCACCAACTCGGAGGACGTGGGCGCCGATGCCTGCTTCGCCGGACACGCGCGCACCCCTGGTTGCGAAGCGATTACCACGCCGTGTAACCGGATCCGATTTGAGCCTTTGAACGAAGCCGATGCTTCGAGACTGAGCGGGGGCCACCGCCCACGTTTCTCACGCGCGGGTGCTGGACGACCCTGATGAGTCGTTGCTGAGGTTGACCTGACTCGCGCTTTCAGTGGTCAGCTTTTCTCGCGGTAACAGCCCGCTCGGCTGCCCCAAGCCGGTGGCCGCTCCCGGTGTCACGTCCACCCGGGCGGCCGATGCGGCCTCGCCGCACCCGGCCAACGTCAGCGACCCACCGGTGACCAGCGCGGCCGCGAGCACGGCGGTCAGCCCACGTTTCGTCCTGAACGACTGTGAGAAGGTACTGCGGTTCACGTTCTGAGCCCTTTTCCCTATTTTGTGACGATGGCCGCTGGCAACCCGCCCATCGTTCTCATGCCGGTGAGGGCCTTGCTGGGCCGGCTGGCTGGTCCTGGCAGGAACATGCTCGCCTGTCTGCTACGGGCGGAGTAGAGGCCGGATTACCGATTCCGCCGGCCGGGGCGCTGTGGGTAGGGTTACCCATGGGTGTCAGCTGCCACGATCATGGGATCTGGTGCTTGTTGAGTAATCAACTTTGAGGGTCGGGCCAGGTTGCTCTGTGATCGAGTCGATCCTCGACGTCGCTCTGTACGAGCGCGGATCGACGAGGGAGACCTGCGACACTTCCGATCGAGCTCGAGAGCGTTGGCCTGATGCGCCCCGAGTTCTGTGCAGGCTCTGATCTCAGGGAGGATGCAGAGCATGCCGGCACCGAAGAAGTACAGCGACGAGCTGCGTGAGCGGGCGACGCGGATGGCGTTGGACGCGATCGCGGCCGAGGGCCAGCGGATGGCGGCGATCCGCCGGGTCGCGGGTCAGTTGGACGTGCACCCGGAGGCGTTGCGGACGTGGGTCAAGCGCGCCGAGATCGACGCCGGCACGGCGCCCGGTCGCACCAGCGATGATGCCGCACGGATCGCTGAGCTGGAGCGCGAGGTGCGTGAGTTGCGGCGGGCGAATGAGATCCTGAAGACGGCCTCGGCGTTTTTCGCCGCCGCGGAGCTCGACCGCAAAATCAAGTAGCTCCTGACGATTCCACGCCTCGGCGGGAGGTTCCGCTCGCGGTGGTTGTCGGCTATATCGACGACCACCGCGAGCGAGTTGTCGAGGGGAAGAAGCTCGGGGTCGAGTCGATCTGCGCAGTCTTGAACGACGCGGGTGTGCGGATCGCCCCGAGAACGTATTGGGCAGCCAAGAAGCGCACACCGTCGAAACGCGCCGTGCGAGACGCGGAACTGCTCACCGAGATCGAGCGCGTGTTCCGCGAGAATTACGGCGTCTATGGAGCACGGAAAGTGCACGCGCAACTCAACCGTGAGGGAATCCGCGTGGCTCGCTGCACGGTCGAGCGGCTGATGCGCCAGAAGGGCCTGCAGGGTCTACGGCGAGGCAGGCGGCCCAGGACCACCATCGCTGCTGCCTCGCCTTCGCCGGCGGACCTGGTCGACCGGCGCTTCACTGCCGACCAGCCGAACCAGCTCTGGGTAGCGGACATCACCTATATCCGGACGTTTTCGGGGTGGGTGTACGCCGCGTTCGTCATCGATGTGTTCTCAAGAATGGTCGTGGGGTGGCAGGCGTCGACCTCGTTGCACACGAATCTCGCCCTCGACGCACTGGAGATGGGGATCTGGGCCAGAAAACGAGCCGAACAGGACGTGACCGGCCTCGTCCATCATTCCGACCGCGGAGTTCAATACCGAGCCATTCGCTATACCGAGCGCTTGGCGGAAGCAGAAGTGGTCGCCTCGGTCGGTTCGCGCGGAGATTCCTACGATAACGCGATGGCCGAGGCATTCAATTCGCTGTTCAAGGGAGAATTGATCCATAACCCTGCTGTCCGTGGCCGCGGTTGGCAATCAGTTCGTGATGTCGAGATCGCCGTCGCCGAATACGTCGACTGGTACAACCATCGCCGTGTCCACGGCGAGCTCGGCCAGCGCACTCCAGCCCAGACCGAAGCCGGCCACCAAGCGTCACGCTACGATCAACCCTTAGAGCCTGCCCGGGCTCGGTGACAGACAACGAGACCTGCACCAGACCCGGGGCGCATCAGCCACACGGTCGGCCTGGCTCTGCCCGCAGAGCGATCGTTGACACCGGCCACCTTGGCGATGATCGGCCAGCTGCGCCGCAGCGCCGAACTCCTCGGCTCGACGCGGTGCCGATGAATCACCTGTCGAGTGGTCGCCTCTCGGGCCAGAGCTTGCCGCGGATGGATGGCAAGGCCGAGAGCCGGCGAGTCGGCCGCGACGATGGCCTGCCTGCCGTGACCGTCAGGATGTGGGTACGAATTCGGCCGGAGCCGAAGTCTGCGCTCGCTGACACCCACCGGTACCTCGAAAGCAAGCCCGCTGGCGGCGCTGGTTCATCGCCGACCGGCTGGAGGGCCTGGTCGATCAGTCACGGCCAGGGTGCCCGCCATCGATCCTGCTGGATTGGGTCGAAGGCGACCTGATCGCGCGGCCGCGATGGGTCTTCACCTCGGCGTGCTCGGGACGCGGCCGTCGGCGCGGACGACGAGCAGGGCCCGGTGAACTCGGTGCCGAACGCGCCGAATACGTCACAGGCACCGGCCAAACCGGCGACGTCGGCGATCTTCGGGACCGGGACGAACCAGCGCAACCGGAACCGGCCGCCCTCACCCTCGACACCGCCTTTCTCGCGCGCACTTTCTTTGCCTGGCATGCAATAGAAACCCGTGATCTCATAGGCGGACTCGAACAACGCCCACCGATCGGTCTCGGCCCGCGACCGTCCGAAGCAGACCCGTCGGACCGCCGACGACAAATTCTTTGCAGTCCCCAGCCGTCCAGCAGCTGAGGGATATTACAGCGAGGAACTCAGGAGTCCTGCCGGCGGGGAGCAAGGCTGTCGAGATCGGTCAGGCCGCCGCCCTCGCGGAAGTGCTGTCCGGATCGGGACAGGCATCCCCTTTGGGCAAGCTCAGGCCGATGGATAGTTACTCCTCGACGTGGCCGGTATCCTCGAGCCTACGACCGGTGTTGCACCCTGAACCCGACCGAACTGGTCCAGCCCTGGCTGTCGAACTCGACCGCGCTGGTGAGGCGCACGCAGTCGGGCCCCGCGATGGCGTCGACCCGGCCTGGGGCGCGCCTCAGCCAAGGCACGACCGCGCCGTAGTCGAAACGGCGGACGCATCACGGACCGCAGCTTCACGTCTCCGCCCATCCCGACGACGATCCGCACGAGGTGTGGATTCGCTTGCCGAGGCGGCATGAAGTCGAGCACCCAGGCCGTGCCGGTGTCGGTGAGCCAGCCGGTTTCGAGCACATGAGTGCCTTCGGCGTAGCGGCGCGTTGTACATTCTCCGGCGCCAACCAGTGCCATTCGCCAGTATCCAGCCGACTCATCGTGCAGCAGGGCCGCGAACGTCGCCGGGAAATCGAATCGGGGCAGGCACAGCCAGTCGACCGATCCCGAGGTGGACACCAGCGCGCCAGTGTGCAGGTCACCGATGAGTGCGTAGTCTTCAATCCTCGACATGTCGGGTCCCGTTTCCTGCCCGCGAGATCGGCCAGGCCGGGGAAAGACCGCAGGCGTGCTCAATCGTGCCGAAGTCGGACGGCGGGAGCCGGAAGAGCTCAGCACCGTAGACCTTGGAGTTGCCGTCGCGTCGCAGCCGGTGTGGTGCGTGGTCATGTGGCGGGCACCACAAGATGATCATTTCGGACCGGACCCACTCCGGCTCGGCGTCACGTGCCCGTCCGTCGCGCTGCACCGGTACCCACGCGAGGTTGGTGTCGGGGTCGAGGGCTGGTAGTCCGGCCACCACGCCCTGCCGGCACAGCTGCCGCGCCCCTGACGACCGTTCCTCCAATAGGTAGGTCACCCGATGGCCGACCGTCGGTGGCTCGGCCTGGCGGTGGTCGTTGCCCGCACCGCCCGTCACGTCGCCCCCATCCTCGTGCCGTCGTCACAGCGCAGCTGGATCCCACTTCCTCACGACAAGTCGCGTCGAGGCGCCCATGCCGTCATCGCCCCACGACACGAAAGAGCGGCGTTGATCAGGTCACACCGGCGAAACTGGCTGATCATTTCATGGGACGTCCCCACGAGAGGCTCATCTCTACTAGGCGGGCGCTGTGGGTAAGGTTACCCACAGCTTCGCCTATTTACGGAGGTTGTGCGGGCGTGAGTGAGTCTGTGCTCGCCGAGCGGGGTGGAGTGCATGGTTTCCCGGCTGTACTGACGAATTTCATCGGGCGGGACGCCGTGGTGGGCGAGGTCGTGGGGCTGCTGGAGGAACACCGGCTGGTGACGGTGACCGGACCGGGCGGGTCGGGTAAGACTCGGCTGGCCGGGCAGGTGGCGGAGCGGGCAGCGAGCCGGTTCGCGGACGGCGCCTGGTTGGTAGAGCTGGCGCCGGTGGCGGATCCGGGGCAGGTGGCGGCGGCGGTGACGGCGTCGCTGGGTATCCAGGAGCAGCCCGGGGTGCCGGCGGAACTGATGCTGGCGAAGGTGCTTGCGCGGCAGCAGGTGCTGCTGGTGATCGATAACTGCGAGCACGTGATCAGTGCAGCGGCGCAGCTGTGCGCGGGACTGCTGGCGGCGTGTGACGACGTGCGGGTGCTGGCGACCAGCCGTGAGCCACTGGCGGTGCCCGGTGAGGCCCGGTACAGGCTGGGACCGCTGTCGCTGCCAGGCGACGACACCGAGTCCGAGGCGGTGGCATTGTTCGCCGACCGGGCCCAGCGCGCTGACGCGCGATTCGTCTTGGACGAGGTGACTGGGCCGGAGGTGGGGCGGCTGGTGAGACGGCTGGACGGGATGCCTTTGGCGATTGAGCTGGCGGCGGCGCGCGTGGAGGCCTTGGGGGTCCGGCAACTACTGGGCTACCTGGATGAGGTGGTGGGATTCCCGGACGACCGGTTTGAGCTGCTGGCCGGGGCGGACCGGCTGGCAGCGGGACGGCACCGGTCGCTGGCGGCGACGGTGGAGTGGAGCTACCGGCTGCTGGATGAGGAGCAGCGGCGGGTGTTCCGACGCCTGTCGACGTTCCCGGGACCGTTTACATTGGAGGCCGCAGCGGCGGTGGCCGGCGCGGACAGCGGCCCGTCGGTGCTGTACCTGGTGGACTGTTCGCTGCTGAGCCCGCCGCGCGCCGGGGCCGATGGGCGGGCTCGATATCAGATGCTGGAGACGCTGCGGGCCTACGGTGCCAGGATGCTCGCCGAAGCGGGAGAGGGGCAGGACGCCGCGGGCGCCCTGGCTGGGTATGCCATTGAGGTGGCCAGGCAGGCTGAGTCGGGGCTTCTCACCAACTCGCCGCGGGAGGTGGCGGCTGCGCGGTGGCTGGATGCCGAGGATGCCATGATGCGCTGGGCGCTGACCTGGGCACTCGAACACGACCCGGCTGCCGCGGCGCGGCTGGCCACGGTGCTTGGCTGGTGGTGGCGCCTACGAGGCCGGCTCGCGTCCCAGTACGGGCTGCTGGGCGAGATCACCGCGCGCACCGAGACGGGCAGCGACGACTGGTGCGCCGCCCAGCTGTGGCTCAGCCGGGCGGCCACGCAACACCGCGAGCACACCGCGGCACTGGAGCAGTCCACGGCACTGGCCGAGGCGGCGGCCGCTCGGGGGCCGTGCGGAGCACTGGCCGACGGACTGACGATGCGGGCCATTGCGTTGGTGAACCTGGATCGGGCCGCCGAGGCAACCGACGAGGCCCGCCGCGCGCTCCTGGTGGCCCGGGAGGCCGGTGACCGGGCCGCGGAGCTATACGCGCTAGGTGTCCTCGCCGCTGCTACCAGCAGGGTCGGTGACCTGGAGACCGCCGTGCAGTTCGCCCGGCAGGCCACACAGATCACCGACGGCGTCCCCGGCATGCACGTCCGGTGGGTCGGTTACGTACTGACGAACATCCTGATCAGGGCGGGGGACTCGGCCGCCGCTGGCGAGGTCTGCGCCGCCATGCTGGCCCGCGCCCGCGACGCCGGCGACGTGACCAACCAGTGGAAGCTACTGCCTTACATGGTGACCGTCGACCTGCACGCGGGCCGAATCGGGGACGCCGCAGCACACCTGCGTGAAGGGCTCCAAGGCTGCCAGCGCGCGGGCATCTGGTCCACTCTGCACGAGTACCTGGGCTGCTGCGGGTACCTGTGCGCTGCGACGGGCCGGCCGGCTGAGGCCCTCACGATGTGGGCCGCGCACATCGCGCTCCTAGGCCCTGGACAAGCCGGCTACGCGCTCAACTTCGGGCCCTACTGGGTCGAGCCGCTGCGCGCTGCCCGGCAGAAACTCGGGCCCAGCCGGGCCCAGGCCGCGGAAGACCGTGGCGCTGCGATGAGCCTGGTCGACGCGGCTGAGTACGCCCTGACACTCATCGCTCCCGCGGCGCCGCAGGCCCTCCCGGCCGGGCTCGCGGCCCTGTCCGCCCGCGAGCGGGAACTGGTCGCCCTCGTCGCCCGGGGCCGCACCGATGCGCAGATCGCTTCCGAGTTGTCAATCAGCGTGAGCACCGTCCGCACCCACCTGGACCGGATCCGAGACAAGACCGGCTGCCGCCGCCGCGCCGACCTGACCCGCTTGGCCCTGCAGGCCGAACTCGCCGACATGCCATCAGGGCAGTCACCCGGCGGCATCCATGGGCAAGCCTGCCCACAACGCCCCCGCCAGCGGAAGGGGTAATCCCAGCCCCTCCTCCGCCCGGCGTGCGGCCGACTTTGCGGGTTCCGCCGACGGCTTCGTACCGCGCGCGCAGCAGGCCGGCGACCACGAGTTTGTCCAGGTGGAACGCGGCGAGCTTGCGCGAGGTGCCGACCGAGGCGGCGGCCTCGTCGCGCATGACGGGGCCTGCCGCGCGGCAGCGGGAGTCCGGCGGCAGGAGCAGGTAGCACAGAAGCCCGCCCCGCGCTGCCGTGGGGCGGGGCGCAGCGGGGCGGGGTGGTTTGAGGCTGGGGCGGGGTGGTTTGAGGCTGGGGCGGGGTGGTTTGAGGCTGGGGCGGGGTCGCCTCTCGGCGAGTGGCGCGACCCGGGGTCGAAGGCTCGGCGGGCCGGGAGGGCAGTGGGTGGAGCCCGGGGACACCACCGCACCGGCAATCACTGGCCACGCCGCCCGCCCCCGGATATTCCACAGTGGAGTGGCGAGGTGCTCCCACCCCCGGCTAGCCGTCAAGAGGGAGTTCTCGGAGATCTCGCGGAAGATCCAACGGAAGAGCCCCCTGACCAGCGGTCCCCGTAGTACCCGTCGAAAATCGGGCGAATATGCCTGACCAGCAGTGATCAGTCGTTGGCGGCGCGGTGGTCGGCGACCGTTTGCTGAACGCCTACGCTGCCGCGCCATGGTCCGGACCTTCCGCGCGGAGGTAACCGGATCAGGAGACCGCGGCCGACCTGGACGGCTGGGTCCGCCGCCAAAACACCCGCCGTGTAGCCTTTCGGCACACGACGCGGGGTGGAGCAGCTCGGTAGCTCGCTGGGCTCATAACCCAGAGGTCGCAGGTTCAAATCCTGTCCCCGCTACTGCGAAGAGGCCCGGTTTGCCCATGGTGCAGGCCGGGCCTTGGTCATTGGCGGATCTGTGGCGGATCCGCCAACTTTGTGAGACTGGTGCCTGAACTAGGCGCGACGGCGTTCATCACGGTGGCGAGCTCTGTGGCCGCGCCGGCCGTGCGCCGCATCGCAGGCGCTCCGGCTGTGGAGGCGGAAAATCGAATACCTCGGGTGCGGCGCTGGTCGGCGCCGGAAAGCCGGCGTCCGGCGGAGTGCGAGTCGGGGTCGCTGAACAGCACCGGCGAGACCGGGGTCCGGACACTGCGGGAACGTAAGGGTGTGCGCAACAAAGAACTCCTCAGTGATGAGCCCGCAGATGAACACGGTCGGCGAAGAAGAACGAGCGCCGAACAGCAGGGCCGAGTGTGTGCCGGCACGCCGAAGTCGGTCACGGGCTTGATTGCAGGTCGGACAGCGTCATCAAGGATCCCGCACGACCAGGGTCGGAAGTACGGCGCGAGCCTGCTGGTTTCGACCCTACGCGCTGCAGCAGGCAACTACCAGCACGGGGGGCAAGACCCGACCCTGCTTGACGGCACGCCTGCGGGTGTGCTCCACTGCGTGCGGTTGAAGATTTTTGTGCTCGTTGTTTCCTGACGCCCGCAGAGGTTTTTGGCGAGCGTCGTCTCGGTGCCTCTCGGGCGTCCTTGGTTTCACGCTCGCAGCCCGGCCGCCTCGTCCGAGGTTGCGCCGCATGTTCGACGCGACAAGGAATACTTGTATGTCCCAGGGCACTGTGAAGTGGTTTAACTCCGAAAAGGGATTCGGATTCATCTCCCCCGACGACGGTGGCAGCGACCTGTTCGTCCACTACTCGGAAATCACCGGCGGCGGTTTTCGCAGCCTCGACGAGAACGCCCGAGTGCAGTTCGACGTAGGCCAAGGCAACCGCGGCCCGCAGGCCACGGCGGTGTCGGTCCTCTGACCACCACCATGCAGGCCGGGCGTCCACGTCGACGTGGACGCCCGGCGGCACCCGCCCGCCCACCCGCATCCCCGTCACATCCGACCCTCTGGGCTTCGAGGTGCAGACCATGACGTCAACACCCGCCCAGCCAGGCCAAGGACCGGCAGCGCGACTCACGTCCTGCCGTACCCGTCACCTGCGCGAGCACCAGCGACACCGCGCCCGCGCAGCGCGCACGGTCGCCCGCATGGCCCACGACCCGCGGGACGAGGAGCTCCTGCTGTCGATTTTGGACCTTCAATCGCCGGCCTACACCGCAATGCCGAGTCTGGAGAGCGCGCTCGCGGCCTACACCCGCGCCGTGGCCGAGCAGATCGGCGTCCCCCTGCACGCGGTGACGCACGAAGTCACCGACACCGCCACGGCCTACCTCGGGCTCACCGCCCGCACCGCCGACCGCCCGCAGCGTGACCTGATGCTCATCGGGGACGAACGACTCGGCTGGTACGTCGCGATCGAACCCCGCGGGAACGATCAACCGCCCGTGATCTGCCACCTCCGCGGCCAGATCGCACCACCGCCCACCGCGGTCGCACAGTTCGTCACCGACGTCCTCGACGGACACCGCAGCGGACAACTCAGCCCGGTACCTCCACGGCTCGACCGAGCAACCCTGGCGGCCCACATGAGCGGAACCCCGGCATAACTGACCGAATCTCCGAAGCGGCTTCGCAAGGGCCTCGTTCACCTACCTCCAGCAGTTCGCGCCCGGAGGTGAACAACCCCCTGGAGTTCCGCGGCGGGGGGAGCGTTGCCGTGCCGGCCGGCTCAGCGGCGTCGACGAACAACGAGCGCGAACGCCGTGAGGCACACCACGGGCGCCACGATCGCGATGACGCGCAGACCCCGGACCGGCAGGCCGGGCCGGGGCTCGACACCGACTCCCGGCGGCACGTCGGGCAGCCGGAACCGGAACGTCTTCGTCATATGGTGCCAGCGGAAGATCTCCAGCCACACGATGCGCCAGCTGCCCACCCACACGGCCAGTGCGGCCAGCCCGACCCACAGTGAGACAACGCCGCGCCGGCCCCTGGGCCGCTCAGGGCACCGAGAAATCGGAACGAGCTGTCGGCGCCGGGTAATGGGTTCAGCCGTGCTCACCGATCGGGTTTCGACCCAGTGCCACACGTGACGAACGAGTAGCGCAACGTGGCGGGACTGGGCTGCGGCCACTGTGTCGCCGGGCGAGAACATGCGCTCGGCGGGCGTGGCGCGGAGGCCGCGACGGCGAAGAAGAGCCCCTGGTGGCCGGTCCACACCGGACGGCGGGAGACTGCGCGACGACCCGCGCTACGCCTACGAGTTCACGTGGGACGGCTACTGCGCGATCATGCGGATCGCCGTCGACGGCACCACAGCACTGACCACCCGCAACAACAACGACTTCACCGGCCGCTACCCCGGCACCCACGCTGCCCCAGCGCGGCTCCTGCCCGCCCGGACCGCCGTTGGCGATCGGGCCACCCCGCTGTTGATCCAGGTTCTGCTGCTGTCGCGGCCAGGCAGGCATGACGTCAGCGCCTGCGAGCGGCGCGTTTCATGCCAGCCGATGTGCCAGGCTGGGTTCATGACGACCCTCGCCCAGCTGCGCAAGGCCGCCCTGTCCTATCCCGATACCGCCGAGCACGTCGACGGCTCAGGATTCGTCGCATTCCTGGTGCGCGATGCGCAGTTCGCCGCGCTGCGCGAGGACAAGCTGGTCGAGCTGCGACTCTCCGCGCCGGACATGCACCAAGTCCTCGCCGGGCATCCTACGGCGCAGCCGCTGGCCCGCGGCGCGACGTCGATTGGTGTCCGTGTCCCGATCGGGGACATCAACGGCCAGCAACTCAACCACTGGGTGCGTCGCGCCTGGCTCTTTCGGGCGCCGAAACAGCTGGCAGCGCAAGTGGCCGCTGGAGACGTCGCGGCTGCCGGTGCGGTCGGCGATCTGCCCAAGGCCATAGGCGCTCCCGCCACCCGGGCCCTCGCCGGCGCCGGCGTCACCACGCTCGCCCAGGTTGCCGACCTGACCGACGCCGAGCTGCTGGCGATGCACGGAGTCGGACCACGGGCGGTTCGCATTCTCCGCGAGGTACTCGCCACAGGTGGACGAGGAAGTCCGGAGCAGTCGGTGGCGTGCGATCGGTCGTGAGGCCGGGCCGTCGAGCTCGACGGCCCGGCGGCGATCGGATTCGGCGTCGGCGCACGGTGCGCGGTTGATCTCCGGTTTTGGACGCTTCGTGCGCGGTCGGAGTGATCAAGTGGAGCACGGAGATGCCGGAGAGCTGGTCGACCGCTGTTATTTCAGGGCAGGTCAGGGGTGACGAGAGGGGTGAGGTGCGGGACCAAGGTGTCGTCGTCGAAGTCCTGTGCGACGTCCGGACCGTGCTGTCCGATGTGCGCCGTCACGTGGGCCGGACATGACTGCTCCGCCGGCAGGTCGCTCTCAACGTCGAAGTCCGCGAGCTTGTGCGCGGTTTTGAGTTCGTACACCTCGAACGTGTAGGTCACGGGGTAGACGTCGCCGCGCGCGATCGTCCACTCGCAGGTGCCGATCGACGTCGTCCCGCGCCTGCGCAGCCCGGTCAGGCACACGATGAGCTGGGCCCTGTCCGGGCGGTCGGTGCCGTCTTCCCGGGCTCCCCAGGCGATGGGCAGCGAACCAGTGGTGAAGCTTGAGGGCACCAAACCCGAGCGATAGGCGCCGTCGCCCTCCCCCGCAACGACGAGGTGCGGCCCTGGGCCCCCGTAAGCCGGCGAGCCCGGGTTCGGCACCTTGATATCCGTACCGCACTGCAGATAGCTGACACTCGCGCTCGGCGTGACCGTCTGCGGCGTCGGCGACGTGGGTGCCATCCCGCCCGCACACCCGGATGTCCCCACCACCACGCAGAAGGCCAAGGCCGCTGCCTTTCCGAACCTCACGAAGACATTCAACCGGGATACGCCGCCCGGAAGGAAACCTCTGACGAGCAGCGACAGCTCCCTGGCTGCAAGCCTCACCCTCCTGGTGCGCAGCCCCCGTCGGCAGGGGCCCGCGGACGGGCACACCACGGGCGACTGACGAGGCGGTCGCATCGCGCCAGGCGTGACCTCAGCCGCCTCGTCAACGGCACGCGCCGCACCGACAGTCCGTGGCGCCACGGCGCCGGACATGAGCACCCGCGGCCACGGCGATCACCCCGACGGCGACCGACCAGGCGAGTTGTCCACAACCCACACGAACGCCCGACCGCCGGCTGAAGGTTGTGCGACCGCCATGATCATGACTGAGTGCTGGACGCTTCGCCCACTGCCCGAGTACGAGCCACCGGCGCGGGGGCGTCCCGACCCGGCCGCGGTGCGGTTCCCGCTGGCGCCGATCGACGAGGCCGAACGCCTCGCGGAGATGCCGGATCAGGGGCGGCCAGGGCCGAGCGCTGAGGACTAGTTTCGGCCGAGCTGCCAGGACATGGTGACGACGGTGCCGTGGCGTGGGGCTGTGATGTCGGCGTGGTCGGCGAGCATGCGGATCAGGGGCAGGCCACGGCCGTGGAGCGGATCGGGCGCGGGTGGGGCCGCCACCGGCCGTGGTCGGTGAGGGTCAAACTGAGGGTGTGCTCCTCGTGGCGGACGCGGAGCTCAACCGTGCCCGCGGGCGCCGTTGCGGTAGGCATGATCGACGGCATTGATCACGGCTTCGTAGACGGCGAGTTCGAGATCGCCGGTGAGTTCAAGGGGCAGCGCCGGGCCGCGGCCCAGCGGACGAGCGGGGTGCGCAGTGCGGTGGCGTTCTCGGTGCTCGCGGGGTGCTGCAGACGTAGGGCGGGATCCGCGTCGTCAGCCACGTCACTGGGCGAGGGCATCTCGTGGCCGCTCCATGGATCGTCGCCGCTGGTCGTCTCGAACGCGCCTCGCATACCCGCGCACGAACGGGAGTATGCGACGCGTGGCCCCGGCCGCCGGGCGGACGCTACTGCGCGGCGGCGAGGCGTCCTGGGCTCTGTCGAAGACGCTGAACTGCGGCTCGAGGCCGAGCATCCGCAGCATGCGCCGGACCGAAGCCTGGGCGACCAGCCGCAGGCGGGTCGCCCGCCAGGCGTTCAGCCGGGCATCGACCAGAACGGCGAACGCGGACGTGGAGAAGAACGTGGTCTCGCTCAGATCCAGCACCAGCACAGGCGGCACTTCGGCGAGGGCCCGCTGCAGCGCGTGCTGTAGGCGCGGGTGGTCAACGCATCGAACTCGCCGGACGCGGCGAGAACCGCGGACGTGCCGACATGCGCGAGCTCAACCTCCGCGGTCGGACTGACCGCGCAGGTGAGGCCCGGGTCGGGATTCGGGTCGGAGGCCAGCGTGCCCGGCATTTTCCCGCACCCGTGCCCGGTGCGCAGTCTGATGCAGTTGCACTACCTCCGGAGTAGGCTCTTCTGCTTCAGCTGCGAATCGAAGGCGAGAATGGTCATGTCCGTGGTGGAGTCCCAGGATCGCAAGCCCTCCCGATCCGCGCCCGCCCCGCGTCGCGCCCCTGCGGAGGCGGACCATGGCGGATGACGCCGAGATCACCGAACGTGCCGACGCACCCGCGCTCGAGCGGTGGGAAGCGCTGCGGACCCGTGAACTGATCGGGCAGGCCACCGGCGTGCTGATGTGGCAGCGCCAGTGCGGCCCCGACGAGGCGGTCGCCCTGCTGGTGAAGCTGTCGCAGGACACCAACACCACGCTGCGCGAGGTCGCCCGTACCTTCCTCGGCGACTTCCTCTCCTCGGGGCCCGCTGCCCCGGGTGGCACCGCATCATCCCCAGCCTGAACAGGCCGTGCCCGGGCCGGCACGCGGGACGGCCGCTCAGCCAGGCAGGATGCCGGTGACGGTGAACTCAACACGTCCGGCCACCGAGACGACCTGATCGCCGAAACGCTCGTAGAACCGCGACAACACGACGGCGTTGAACGCCTCGGCCAGGCTCCCCGCCCCGGCCGAGGTCGCGACCAGGTCGAGAACCTCGCCGTGCAGAGCGTCCACGACGGTGTCGGCACCATCCAGCTCGGCGTACATCCCCTCGACCGGCTCTGCCAACAGTGCGGTGAGCCGCTCGGCCATGGTGGCGGTGAGCTCCCCCATCCGCCCAAACCTGTCCATCAGCACCGCGGGGACAGCAGACCGCGGATGGCAGAACCAGGCGATCTCGGCGATGCGGACAGCCAGATCACCCATCCGCTCGAACGTGTCTGCGCAGTACCCGACCGCGAGCACGAACGGCGGCGGCATGGTCACCGAAGCCCTCGACGCCAGCAGCTTCTGCGCGTGCGCCTCACACCGCGCGCGCCGCATATCCAGCTCGACGTCACCGGCGATGACCCGCTCGGCCAGCGCGCGGTCCACGGTCAGCAGCGCCGTCGAGGCGTCCCGCATCGCCTGCGCCGCGAACAGGCACATCTCCTCCAGTGCCAAGCCGAGCCGCGCCGACTCCTTACGGAATGGATCCCGCACGAACCTCAACCTAACGCCAGGCCTCGCGGCCGAAGCGTCGCCGCGAACGGCAGATTTTGCACCACCGGCTCCTCGGCCATCCACGCTCACGACGCCAACTTCGACAGCGTGGGGATGATCAGCGGCTGCACCCACGAGCACCTGCAGCAGCTGGTCCGGCAGTACCGCAAGCGCCCCTTCGTCGACGCCGAGCTATGGGCCGGCAAGGTGCTGCGCGCGGTGCTCGCGAACACCACCCGCCGCATCGACGACGACGCCCTCGTCGAGATGACCGGGTTGGCCGTGGAACAGATCCACGCCGGCATCGACTGGCACAACGACCACGCCCGCGCATGCCACGAGCTTGGCGGCGACGAGACGGCGCCACAGGTCTCCCTACGTGGTGAGCGCGGGCACCGCGGGAGCCCTGGGCCGGCCGTGACCGATCAACGGCATCCGTGCTGCCCGGCTCAGTCCAGTTCGAACAATGCAGCCTGCGCCTGGCGGGCGACGTCGGCACCGACGATTCGCCGGCACTTACGGCAGGTGACCTCCTGCGTGCTCGCCTGCAGCTCCCCCGCCGCCCCGAGGCCGGACCAGCCCTGCCGGCAGGCCGGCGCGGGCAACGTCAGGCCATTGATCCAGACACGCCAGATCACCCCGGGCACCGTCTCCGACGTGTCGATCCGCAGGTTCGAACATGCGGTGCTGCGCCGCGGCGAACCCCGGCGGGTCCACCCGGTGCACCGAGAACAACGGGATCGGCCCAGCGCTCACCCGACCAGTATGCGGCGACCACCGACCTTCCCCCGCCGCGTCGAGCAGCCCGAGCAGGTCGTCGCGGTCACGGGATCCCGGTGGCGCGGTGTGGTCGCGGCCAAGCTCCGGCGAGGTGGTGAGGACGGGTGCCGTGGCGGGCGGCCGTGGTGTCGGTGTGGTCGGCGGAGTACCGCTCAGCGGGGGTGAGTACCGGTGATGGCGGAGGCTGCCCTGAGGCCTCCGGATGACACGCGCCGCCGGTAGGGATACGCGACGCCGATCAGTCCTGGAACCCGATGATCTTTTTCACCGCCGTTTTGATTCCCCGTTCGACGGGCGTGATCGGAAGCCGTTCGAAGCGGAATTCGGGGGTAACGATCCGTCGGGCGCCGAAGCGTTCCTTGAACTGGCCGAGTGTCCCCGTGCCGGATTCGCCGAGGTAGTAGTAGCGGCACCCTGCGTAGCACGCGTCCTGGATCGCCCGCGCCTGGATCAGGTCGGTGGCCCGGTAGTGCTTCAGTTCTTCGTCCATGGCCCCACGGAAGTCGTGCGCGTTGGCGCCTCGTGCCACCAGGCAGGCCGCAGCGGCCCTGCCGTTGACGTGCGCCACCCACACCTGGAAGCGGTTGCCCAGGTGACGTGCGATCGCGTCGAACTTCTCGCGTGGATCCCGCCGGTGCAATCGCCGCCTCGCGAGCCACTCCGGCTCGTGCTGCCGGCGCGCCCACCGCAAGACCGCTCGTTCCATCAGCCCGTAGAACTCCGGAAGAAGTTCGCCCCCGGTGCCGCGTTCCACCGTGACGCCCTTGCGCTCTGCCATCCGGACACCGCGCCGGGAGGTCTTGGTGAAACGCTGCGCCCAGACCTCGTCCCACCCGCCCCGCAAGTCGAGCAAGTGGACGTGGTGAGGATGAACGAGAGCTCGCGGGTGGTGCGCGTCGCGCCACGCGTCGACCTCGAGCGGGCCCGGCGACACGGATTGGACCACGACGCGCCGCTTCGCCAGGTCCTCGAGCACGGCGTTGACCTCGCCGGCCTGCACGCCGCCGGGAGCGAGGAGCCCACCGAGCCCGCAGGCAGGCGGATTGGACTGTTCCGCCGTGAGGAATCCGGCCGCCGAGGGACGCCGGAGCATCGGCAGCACCAGCGTCCGTCCACTGGCCGTCTGGTACAGCCGGCTCACATCTCGCAGTCCGTGGGCTTCACACATCGCATCGGCCCATTGCGGAGATTGACTTTCCAACGCATACGGATCACTGTCCATGATCGCCACCCACTCGGCACGGGGAGCGGGACTGATCATTTTCACCAGACTGTCGGCAACCGGTACGACCACTTGCCCACCCGACATATTTTTCACACCTTTCCCTTCCATGACGCGGCCCCGCTTCGCTCCTTACCGACCGCGGTTGCCCAGAGGTGACGTAACTCTAGTTCGTCCGATTCGTCGCAACGGTTACACAAGATCGTTGAATTTTCCGCCGCTGCAGGCAGTCCCGATCGAGTCGTCCCCTGTAACAGCGGCAACCGGGTCAGCGAATTCCCGAAGATGAGGTGATGCCCGGCAAATACACGCGGCGAACCCGTGCCTACAAGCGGAACACCATGCTGGAGGGCTCTTCGATGAGGCAAGCGCGCGGCGGAAAACAGGCCTTCGACGGCGATCTGCTCGTCGTGCCCGATCTGCTTTCCGACTTGACCGAAATCGCGCACCGGCTGATCGATCGCGTGGCTGCACAAGACGTCCTCGACACCTACCTCCTCGCCGCCGCCGCGGTGCAGATCGTGGAAGACCACCTCCAACGGGACACTTACGCTCTGAGCCGCGCCGCCGCGTACCTTCGCGACCAGGACACGGCTGCGATCGTTGCCGACCTCCTCCGGGGGTTCGCCGCTGCCGGCGAAATGGTGAGAACGTCGCGGGCAGGCGAGCGCCGGGCTGTCCGCTGGCGAGACGCCGCGGCGACATTGCGTGACGCGGCCGCGCTGCAGGTGGTCACCGACGCACCGCAGGCCGCGTTGGAGGAGTGGACCACTGCCGCTGTCCGCCTGCGCGCCTCGCTCACCTCGCTCGACCGCGGCCTCGCCGGTGCGCTTCTCCGGCTCCCGTCGTGCTTCCGGAGTTTCGATCAGGAGCCGGCCGACATGGTCGCGCTCGCGACGCGGCTGCGGCCGCGGTGTCCGGACCGTGGGCGGCCCATCGTTGTCCTGGGAGTGCGCACTTCGGGTAGCTACCTCGCCCCGCTGGTCGCCGCCGCCTTGCGCGACGTCGGTTACGGAGAGGTACACGCCGAGTCGGTACGGCCCGGCTACCGGCTGCGGCCACCAGTGCGGGCGCTCCTGCGGTCGGCTGCTCGGCGCGGAGGCAGGATCGCCGTCGTCGACGACCCGCCCGAGACGGGGCAGTCGGTTGCTGACGTCGCGTCCACGGTCCGCCGCGCCGGCGTGCCCGAAAGCGCTGTCACGTTGCTACTGCCGCTTTTCGGCGACGCACCACCGGCGACTTTGGCCGGCTACGACTCGGTGACGTTGCCCTATCGCGAGTGGGCGATCCATGAGCGGCTCGAGACGGAGGCCGTGGTGCGGTCGCTGTCCGCACTTCTGGACCAGCCGGTTCGGTCGGTCAGTCGAGTGCCGCACATCGGGGTGTCCCGCGGTCGCGAGCACGCCCGTGCCGTGTTCGACGTCGGATTACCTGATGGCGAATCCCGGCGCATCGTGGCCGCCGGGGCCGGCCTCGGGTTCTTCGGGAGGCACGCGCTCGCCGTCGCGCACGCGGTGTCGCAGTACCTACCCCGCACCTACGGTTTCGTCGACGGGATTGTGTTCCGTGACTGGTTGCCGAGCGAGCAGAAGCTCGCGAACGCCGACACCGCCGACGCGCAACAGCTCGCCGGCTACGTCCGCGACCGGGCGGCAGCGATGCCGGCCGGAGCCGATCACGCCGCCGGCCTGGCCGGCCGCCAACCGGTGTGGGAGGCGGCGAGCCGGGTGCTGCAGCGCAACTACGGCCGCGCCGGTGTGGTGCTGCGGCCGGTGCTGCTCGACCCCCTGATCCGCCGTCTGTGCAAGGTGGCCGAGCCCTCCGTGGTCGACGGCGCGACCGGCCTCGACCACTGGTTCCGCGGCGCCGCCGGTCTGTACAAAGTAGACGCTGATGTCCGCGACTTCGCCAACACCGATCTGGCCTGCTACGACCCCGCGTACGACCTGGCCGGAATCGATCCGGGCAGCGCGAGCCCCGCGTTCGCGGAGTCCCTCCGCCGGGAGATGCCCTGCGACCCCGAACGATTCCTCCTCTACGAACTCGTGCACCTGTGGGACCGGGAACGCCAGGGCCACCCCGCCCACCGCGCCGGCGCGCGAGCCGTCCAGCGCTACCTGCGCGAGGTGCTGCTCACCGGAGTGCACGCCGCGCCGGGTGGCGCGGTGTGCGCGCTCGACGTGGACGGGGTGCTCGAATCAGAGGCACTCGGGTTCCCCATGGCCACCCCGACCGCTGCACTCACCCTGCGCGCGTTGCTCGCCCACGGCTTCCGGCCCGTCCTGGTCACCGGCCGCTGTCTGGACGAGGTCCGCGAGCGGTGCAGGTCCTACGGACTGGCCGGTGGGGTGGCCGAGTACGGATCCGTCGTGTTCCACGACGGCACGGCACACGATCTCGTCCCAGCAGACGCGGCGAAGGCGCTCGACCGTGTCCGGGCCGCCCTGACCACCCGGACCGACGTGGTCGTGGACGCGGACTACCAGCGCATCGTCCGTGCCTACCGGCGTGGCTCCGACGGAGTTCGCCGGGCCCTGCCCGCCAGGGTCACCAAGAGCTTGCTGGCTCAGGTGGGGGACGCCGCCTCGCACTTGCGCGTGATCGTGGGCGACGGCCAGACCGATTTCGTCGCCACTGCGGTGGGCAAGGGTACGGGGCTGGCCCTTCTCGCCGCCTCGCTCGGGGTCGACGCGGTGTCGTGGGCGGTCGGGGACACTGCGGCGGACCTGCCGATGTTGGAGGCCGCAACCGTCGCCTACGCGCCTGGCAACGCGGATGAGCGGGTGCGCTCGTCCACCGTGCAGGTGCTGCGCCGGCACTATGCCGCAGGGGTCGAGCAGGCGGCGAAGCTGCTGATCGGCCACCGCCCCGGCGCCTGCGAGACATGTCGGCCGCCGGTTCACGCAGCGCGCACCCGAACGTTGCTGACGCTGCTCGATGCGTCCAACGCGGGCGCGCGGGGACTGCCCGTAGCCGTGGCCCGGTGCCTGTCGAGGGCGGTGAGCACCGGATGACGAGCGCGGTGCACGGCCAGCCGGAGCAAGCGATTACGGCGCACGGGGTGTCTCCCCCGCGTTCCTTGTACGGCCACGGCTACGCGCTGGTCCTGAGTTCAGCGCTGACCTCGGCGATCGGCATGGTGTTCTGGATCGTCGCCGCGCGCAATTACGACCAGGCCGTAGTCGGCCGCAATTCCGCGCTGGTCTACGCAATCATGTTTCTGGCCGGCGTGGCGCAGCTGAACCTGATGAACGTGCTCATCCGATTCGTCCTGGTGGCCGGCGCACGGGCCCGCCGGCTGGTGGCAGTTGCGTATGTCGTGGGCGGTGGGCTGGCGGGGCTGGCCGGCCTGGTGTTCGCGCTCGGCGTCCGCTGGTGGTCGCCGGGCCTGGCCGGCCTCCTGGACAGCCCTTACTCGGTCGCGGGCTGCGCGGGTGCCTGCGCGGTCTGGGCGATCTTCGTGATGCAGGACGGAGTACTGACCGCTGTCGGCCGGGCGCGGGTGGTCCCCGTCGAGAACCTGGTGTTCTCCGTGGTGAAGCTCGGATTGCTTGCCGCTCTCGCGGCGGCCTTGCCCAGCGGCGGGATCACAGTGGCGTGGATGGCCGCCACTGCGGTCGCGGTACTCGCGACCACCGGATACCTGTTCCTGCACGCATTACCCGCGCACGAGGCCTCGGCAACCACCGACGAAGAGATTTCATTCCGGGCGCTTGCCGGATATCTGATCGGGGACTTCCTCGGTGCGACGTGCTGGATCGCCTGCACCCAGCTGCTGCCGGTTCTGGTGCTCGGCGTGCTCGGTGCCGTGCCCACAGCAACTTTCGCCACGGCCTGGGCGATCGCCTACGCGCTCTACCTGGTCCCCGCGGCGATGGGACAGTCGCTGGTAGCGCACACGGCGCACGACCCTGAGCGTGCGACAGCCGCCCGGGCGGGCGTCGAACGGCGATCGCTGCTCCTGCTCCTGCCGGCCGTCGCCGCGCTCGTCCTGGCCGCACCCTGGGTGCTGCACCTGCTGGGCCCCGGCTATGCCGACGCCGGTCGCTGGGTGCTGCCGCTGATGGCGGTTTCGGC
The DNA here is from genome assembly GCF_016889705.1 of Amycolatopsis sp. FDAARGOS 1241. NCBI lineage: Bacteria > Bacillati > Actinomycetota > Actinomycetes > Pseudonocardiales > Pseudonocardiaceae > Amycolatopsis > Amycolatopsis sp. FDAARGOS 1241. The sequence goes on along the minus strand of NZ_CP069526.1, from coordinate 1,664,295 downwards.
GTTGCCCAACGTCGTCGTCGCCGCCGCGGTGAGCCAGGCCCGAGCGCTCCGGCGGACCGGCGTTGTGGCGACTCTGCTCGGGAGCCTCTCGGTTCTCGTGCTGAGCCTGGCCCTGGTCCTGATGCCGATCTTCGACATCACGGGCGTCGGGTTGGCGCTGCTGGCCGGCCAGACCATCCTCGCGTCCGTGATCCTGTGGTTGCGGGCCGACTGGACGCCACGGCCCATCATCGGCCCGCTTGCCGGAGTGCGCAGCCGGGCCCTGCTGCGCCGGATCGCGCCCACCGCGCTCGGTTCGCGCTCGTGGCGTGTCCAGCACCGGTTGCACGGGCGGTCGGACTCCGCGATCGCGACTGTCGGCCCCGGCGACCAGTGCGCCGCGTTGCTGAAGGTCGCCGACACCGAGGAGGGACGACAAGCTCTCCTGCACGAGGTGAACGCATTGCTCCACTTGCGCGAGAATCCCCGGCTGGACGGGTGGCGGCACCTGGCCCCGGACGCGTACGACGTGGGGAACGCGCTGGGCGCCTCGTACAGCCTCCAAGAACTGCTGCCCGGCACAGACGCTCGCGCCCGCGTGACCGACCCTTCTGGACGAGCCCGGTTCACCGCCGCGGCGCTGAGCGCCATCGGTGGACTGCACCGGCGCACCGCCGGACTGACCCGGGTGGACGACCGTCTGATCCGGCAACACGTCACCGACCCGGCCGCGCTGGTGCGAGCGGCAGTCCCGCCACGCGCCGGTGCCGTGGTCGATCGGCTCGTCGCCGAACTCTCCGCCGACCTGCGGGACCGGCGGCTGCCCGTGGGATGGGTCCACGGCGATTTCAGTCCCGACAACGTGCTCCTCGACGCCGACGACCGGGTCACCGGCATCGTCGACTGGGGGCAGGCGACCAGCGCCGGGCTCGTCGCCGTCGACGTGGCCGGCCTCGTGCTGGCCACGGACGTGGCGGCGACCGGGCGGGAACTCGGTGCCGTAATCGCCACGTGGCTCGCGCCCGGCTCCGAGCCCGCGCTCGCAGACGTGCTGCACAAGCGGAGCACACTCGGTGGCGATCCGGTGCCCGTTCGCACGCTCGTGCTGCTGGGGTGGCTGCACATGGTCTCGGCCAATCTCGCGAAGTCGTCGCGCTACAGCGCCAACCCGATCTGGTTGCGCCGCAACCTCGTCGCGGTGCTGCGCGCGCTCCGCCGGGAGCTCCCGTGAGCGCCGGTCCGGCGTCCGGCGCCGGGGCGCGCCGTCGAACCGGCCGCAACTCCGAGCAGACCATGGTCCGCGACGGCGCGTCGCTGGTCGTGGGCGCCGTGCTCACCTCGTTCGTCGGCGTCGCGGCGTGGGTCGTGGCCGCCCGCCTGCTGCCCCAGGACGAGGTCGGGCACGCGTCCGCGTTCGTCTCCGGCTTCCTCCTCGTGGCCGGCCTCGGTGACCTGGGACTGGGCGCGGCCTTGATGCGCTGGGTTCCCCGAGCAGGCGTCCGCCGCACCGTGCTCATCGTTCGCTGCTACGGTCTCGTGCTCGCGGGGTCCGTGGGTGCGGCCGTTGTCGTGCTCCTGTTGCCCACCGGCGACGAGATCACCGAGAGCCTTCCCCGGCTCAGCACCGTCGCGTTCCTGTTCGCCGCCGTGGCCTGGGCGCTGTTCCAGTTCCAGGACGCTGTGCTGGTTTCGCTGGGCCGGGCCCGGTGGGTGCCCTACGAGAACGCCACGATCGGCGTTGCGCGGGTCGGCATCCTGGCACTGGCGGGCCCCGCGCTCGGCGCCACCGGCATCCTGCTGTCGTGGATCGTCCCGGCCGTCGCCGGAGTGGCGGTGATCTCGGTCGTGCTCTACCGGGTGCTCACCCGCGAACCCGAGCCCTCCATCACGCAGCGGACCCCGGTGCTCCCGGACCGGCGCGAGGTGCTACGGCTGCTCGTGCCGACCTATCCGGCGAAGGTGACCGGCGGTGTGCTGACCGACCTGGTGCCGCTACTGGTGATCGGGCGGTTCGGACCGGCGACCGGTGCGGTCTTCTTTCTGGTGTGGATGGCCGGGAACACCGTGGACTACGCTGCGATCAGCTTTTCCCAGTCGATCATCGTGCGGATCGCGCACGAACCCCACCGCACCCGCGAGCTCTTCGGAATCGGCTGCCGCAAGCTCGCGATGGTTTTCGTCCCGGCGCTGCTCCTCGGGGTGGCGCTCGCGCACCCGCTGTTGTCGCTGTTCGGGCAGTCCTACGCCGACCAGGGCGCGTGGTTGCTGCGTTTGGTCATGCTCGGCTGCGTGCCGCGGCTCCTCATCACCCTGGTGGTCGCGGCGGGCATCGCCCACGGACGCGGACGGCTGGTCGCCGCGCTGGAAGCGAGCAGCGCACTCGGGGTGATCGGCGTGGTCGCCGTGGTTCCCGTGACGCAGCTGAACCTGGTCGGCGTGGGTTTCCTGATCGTGCAATGCGTGGTGGTCTTCGGTGCCCTCGGCGTGCTGTGGCGGTGGCGCAACCAACCGCCTCGACCGGAAGAAGCGCTCGGATGAGGACCTGCGGTCGAGTGGCGATGGGCCTGTTCCTCGCGGCGACGTGCGCGGTCGCCGCGTGCGCACCCTCCACACCGGACGCTCCACTCCCGGCCACGGCGGCCACCGTGCCCGGTACCGCCTCCCAGGCGAACGCGGCCCTACCCCGGCCCAGCCACGTGGTCGTGGTCGTCTTGGAGAACCACGGGATCGAGCAGGTGTCAGGCAGCGGCCAGGCGCCCTACCTCAACGAGCTCGCCGCGGCCGGGGCCCACTTCACCGACGCCACCGCAATCACCCACCCGAGTCAGCCGAACTACCTCGCCTTGTTCTCCGGCGATCCGCAGGGGGTCAGCGACGACTCGTGCCCGCACACGTTCACCGGTCCGAACCTGGGCAGCCAGCTGATCGAAGCCGGCTACGGATTCAGCGCGTTCGCCGAGGACCTGCCCAGCCCCGGTTACCCCGGTTGCCGGGCCGGCGACTACGTGCGCTGGCACGCGCCCTGGGTGGACTACGCCACGGTCCCGGCCGCGGCGAACCGGCCGTTCACCGCGTTCGGACCGGACTACCGCAGCCTGCCCACTGTGTCGTTCGTGATCCCGAACATGTGCCACAACATGCACGACTGCGACACCCGCACCGCCGATGCCTGGCTCCGGGCCCACGTGAGCGCATACGCGAGCTGGGTGGTCACGCACGACAGCCTGCTCGTGGTGACGTTCGACGAGGCCGAAGACGCTTCGGCCACCAACCGGATACCGCTGCTCCTGACCGGTCCGATGATCCGGCCGGGCACCTACCCGGAGCCGGTGGACCACTACCGGCTGCTGCGCACTTTGGAAGCCATGTACGGCCTACCCGCACTGGGACACGCCGCGGACACGAAACCGATCACCGATGTCTGGCGTCCCTGACCCGCGAATCGCGCACGGCGACCGGCGCGACCGTCCGCGTCAGAGCCGGACGCCGGCGATCCCCGAAGCCGGGGGCGCTCTCGCCGCGGCGCGCCGGCGCGCGCTCGCTCTCGCCGGGCCGCTGACCCGTCCGGTCGGCTCGCTCATCGCCGTCCGCACGCGGCAACCGGACGTGGTCCTGACGTTCGACGACGGACCTGAACCTGGAGGAACCGACCGCGTGCTCTCGGCACTGTCGGAGCACGGCGCCTCGGCCACGTTCTTCGTGCTCGTCGACCGCGCCCGGCGGCATCGCTCGCTCGTGCGGGACGTGCTGGCGGACGGACACGAGATCGGTCTGCACGGAATGGACCACCGCCGGCTTTCGCGGCTACCGTCCGCCGCCGTGCGCACGCTGCTCGCCTCCGCCACGGCTCAGCTCGAGGACCTTCTCGGTGCACCGGTCCGCTGGTTCCGACCTCCCTACGGTGCGCAGACCCCGGCGGTCTGGCGCGCCGCGCGCCGACAGCGACTCACCTCCGTTCTCTGGGGCCCCTGTGCGTGGGACTGGCTCGACCGGCCGCCCGAACTCCTCGCCGCGCAGGCGTTGCGAGGGCTCTCCCGAGGTTCGGTACTGTTGGCCCACGACGGGCACGCGGGGCCGGAAGACGGTGCGGACGACGGGCCGCGGCCTGCGTTCGATCGCGGCGATCTGGTCAGGCGTGTGTTGGCCGGCCTCGACGAACGGGGGCTTCGAGGACGCTCCTTGGGCGACGCCCTGGTCACGGGCGAAGCCCAAACCGCACCGTGGTTCCTCCGATGATCCGCGGCCGGATCACCGGTGTCGCGGTTCTGCTCGCCGCGACGCTGTCCGGCTGCGCCCCCTCTGCCCGGACAACAAGCCCGCCGCCGGACCCTGTCGTCGGGGTGACCCACACCCAGGACAGCGCGGACGACTACCCCGCAGCGCAGGTGGAGGCGGCGACCGCCGCCCTCGCCGGCCATCCGATGCTTCAGAACCAGTACCTGATGGGCTGGGGTGTCGACAACCCCGAACCTTCACCAGGCGTGTTCGACTGGTCCACCTTGGACCAGCGGATGAACCTCATCAGACAAACCCGCGGCGTGCCTGTGCTCACCCTCGCCGGCGCCCCGGACTGGATGAAGGGCGGTTCAGCCGGCACCACCGACTGGTCCCGGCTGAACACCGCACCCACCCGTGCGCACTACGAAGATTTCGCAGCACTCGCCGCCGCAGCGGCGGCGCGCTACCCGCAGGTGCGGTACTTCCAGGTGTGGAGCGAGCTGAAAGGCCTGTACAACGAGGATGCGAACCGCTGGGACTACGAGGCGTACACCGAGCTGTACAACGCGGTCTACGACGCTGTGAAGAAGGTGCGTCCGGACGCCCTGGTCGGTGGACCGTACGTGGTGCTCGACACCTGGTCGGCCGAGGGAACCCCGGCGCCCTCGGCTCTGTCCGGTCCGTGGGGCGTGGTCGACCAGCGCGCACTGGACGTGATCGACTACTGGAACGCGCACAAGCACGGCGCTGATTTCCTCGTCGTGGACGGGTCGAGTGGCACCCGAGACGCCGGCCTCACCACCGACGCGTTCGACGCGACGGCGATGTTCGGTGAGGTCAGCCGCTGGCTTCGAGCCCACGTCGGGCTTCCTGTGTGGTGGGCGGAGTTCTACCCGACGCAACCAAGTGGACAAGCCTGGCCGCAGGAAAGCCCGGCGCCGGCCGCACTGACCGTGGCCGCGGTCGCCCAGGCGCTGCGCGGCGGCGCCGCCCGTCTGCTGCTGTGGCAGCCACAGGCTTCCGCGGACGTGCCCAGCGCTGCATTGTGGACGACTCCCACCGCGAGCACCGGCGCCGAGCCGCTCCCGCTCGCCGGGCCCTGGACGTGGCTCGCGGCCAACGTCAACACCCGGACCAAGATCGCATATTCACCGGACGGCGCGGTTCTGGTTATCACCGGAGAGCGAGAAGTACTCACAGTCAACCTCACCGCCTCCGAATTGACGTCACCGAACCAAAGCGCACCCCTGTCGGCTTTTCAAATGCGAATCACCCCCCGCCATTGATCACCCACTGCCGGCTGCGAAGTTGAAAAATTGCCGCGGTTCGAGTTACGACTGGATAAACTTCACCAGATGCCGATTCGGTCATCCGCACATAGTTCACCCGCACACCCCGTCGCCACGACGACACCGGTTGAGACCTCTCCTGGTCCACACCCCTGAGCAGGCTCCGAAACATCGGCGGTGACCTGTGCGAGCCCGCCGAAGGTCTCATTGCACAGTGATACTTGCACGAGTCGCCCGGAGCTTCCCGTGAATCACCGCCACACCCGCAAGCCCTCTTTTTCAGCGTAACGGCCACCAATCAGGGCGCGACAACCTTGATATCGACTTAAATTTCGGTAACTTGTTGCGAAACTTCACGGATCAAACTCGCACGTATCGGGGAAAGGGTGCGTTCGATGGGCCAGGGCGTGGATCCGAAGATCAGTATCGTGATTCCGGCGCGCAACGAGGCGCGCAATCTCGAGGTGATCCTCCCGGAGCTCCCCGAAGTCGACGAGGTTGTCCTGGTAGACGGACATTCGGTCGACCAGACCGTCGAGGTCGCGCGCAAGGTGCTGCCGTCCATCGTGACCCTGACCCAGACCCGGCGTGGCAAGGGCAACGCACTGGCGTGTGGGTTCGAGGCCGCCTGCGGGGACATCATCGTGATGCTCGACGCCGACGGATCGGCCGACCCGGCGGAGATCCCGGCGTTTATAGAGACCCTGGTGCAGGGCGCCGACTTCGCAAAGGGGACCCGGTTCCACGGGCACGGTGGCAGCGACGACATCACCGCACTGCGCCGGGCCGGCAATGCCGCGTTGAACAAGTTGACCAATGTCCTGTACCACACGAGCTTCACCGATCTCTGCTACGGCTACAACGCGTTCTGGCGAGACATCGTGCCGCAGCTGAGGTTGCCACCGACCGCCGCGACCGCGCCAGGCCCGGGAGGCTTCTGGGGTGACGGGTTCGAGATCGAGACCGTGCTGAGCTGCCGGGTGGTCGCCGCAGGCCTGACCGTCGCCGAGGTACCCAGTTTCGAGCGTCCCCGAGTCTTCGGCGAGACGAACCTGCGCACATTCGCCGACGGTGCCCGGATCCTGCGCACCATCCTCGCGGAACACCGGCGCTACCGGGCCCTGAGGAATGCGGGCCCGTCCGCGACCGGCGACGTCGCCACGCAGGAGATCGCGTGATGACCGCTGCGGGCACTGACCGGGAGCGGGTGCCGACGGTATCGGTCGTCGTCTGCGCGTTCACGGCGGCACGGTGGCACACGATCCGCGCCGCGCTCGCCTCCGCCGCCGAGCAAGCTCCGACGCCGCTGGAGATACTGCTGGTGGTGGACCACAACCCGGACCTGGCGCACCGCGCCCGCACCACGCTGTCCGGCATCACGGTTCTCGACAACGACGGCCCGCGCGGCTTGTCCGGCGCCCGCAACACCGGGATCGCCCACAGCGCGGGTGCCGTCGTCGCGTTCCTCGACGATGACGCGGTGGCCCGGCCCGGCTGGCTGGCGCACCTGCTCGCGCCGTACGCGGATCCGGACGTCGTCGCCGTGGGCGGTGCGGCCGAGCCCCACTGGCCACCGGGATCCGGCCGCCCCGGCTGGCTGCCCTCGGGCGGCGTGCTGGATTGGGTGGTCGGCTGCACCTACACGGGTTTGCCGACCGCGCTCGCCGAGGTGCGCAACGTCATGGGGTGCACCATGTCCTTCCGCCGCACGGTGTTGGACGAGATCGGCGGCTTCTCCACCCGGGTGGGACGGGTGGGTGCGCTCCCCCTCGGGTGCGAGGAGACCGAGTTGTGCCTCCGGGCCCGCCGACGGTTGCCCCGCGCGCGCATCCTGTTCGAGCCTCGAGCGGTCGTGACCCACCAAGTCAGCGCGGACCGGCTGAGCTGGTCCTACCTGCGCCGCCGCAGTTGGTCTGAAGGAGTGTCCAAAGCCGCCGTGAGCCGGATGGCGGGCACCGGACACGCGCTCGCCACTGAGCGCCGCTACGTCGCCCGCGTGCTCCCGGCCGCAGTAGGAGGCGCGCTGGTCCAGGCCGGCAGGGGGCGGCCGGCAGAAGCGGGGAAGGCGATCATCGCAATCGCCACCGCGCTCCTGGCCACAACCGGCGGCTACCTGCGCGAGTCGGCACGGCGCCGAAGCGGGCCGGAACCCGCCGCCGAACCCGCCGTGACCGCGCCCGCGACGGCGGTCACCGAACTCGACGTCAGCCACGCGGCGGCGGTGCTGTCCGCTCCGGCGAATCCCGAGGTCGTCTACCGCGACGCGCAGGTGCTCGTGCGTGACGGACGCTGGACCCTGGACCTGGTCCGGTTGCCCGTCACCGGCGGGCGGGTGGACGTCGCCGGCCTTCGTCTCAACGCTCCCCCGGCACGACCCGAAACCACCGCGTGGACCCCGGGGGTGAGTGTTGTGGTCCCGACGGCCGATCGGGCCGACACGGTCCGCCGGTGCGTGAAATCGTTGCTGGCGACCGATTACCCCGATCTGGAAGTGCTGCTCGTGGACAACCGGCCGCACACGGCCGAGGCCGCAGCGCTGATCGAACTCACGGCCGGCGACCCGAGGACTCGCTACCTCGCCGAAGCCGAACCCGGCGTCAGCCGAGCCCGCAACACCGGCCTGGCCGAGGCGAGCGGGACACTGGTCGCCTTCGTCGACGACGACATCGAGGTCGACCGGTGGTGGCTGGCCAACCTGGTGGCCGAACTCGCCGACGAGAGAGTCGACTGCGCAACCAGCCTGGTTCTCCCGTCTTCCCTGGACACTCCGGCCCAGCGGACGTTCGAAATGCTGAAGGGGTTCGGACAAGGCCTCCGCCGCCAGGTGTTCAGTCCCGAACTCGCCGGCGACGATCCGCGGTACCCGTTCGCCCCAGGGCGGTTCGGTCCGGGTGGCTGCGCGCTCTGGCGCCGCTCCACCCTGGCCGGTCTCGGCGGGTTCGATCCACTGCTCGGTCCGGGTACCCCTACCCGCGCAGGCGAGGACCTCGAGCTTTTCTTGCGGCTCGCGCGAGCCGGTGGGTCCATCGTGTACACACCGCACGCCGTGGCCTGGCACGAGCACAGCACGGAATGGACGCAACTGCGCGAGCAGTTGCACGCCTACAGCGTCGGGTTGTCGGCGATGTTCGTCCGGCACCTGGTGCAACACCCCGGCGACGCCGGGATGATCGCCGCGGCGGTCCCGAACCGCGTACGCCGGGTCCTCTCGGCGCGCTCCTCGCCGCCGGACAGCGGCTCGACGGGGCCAGGGGCGCGGCGACTGCTGCTGGACCAGCTCACCGGCCTGGCCTCCGGCCCGCCAGCGCTCGCGCGCAGCGCCTGGAAAGCGAGGTCCGGGTGGTCCCGGTGCACCTGACCGAACGGCGAGCCGTGGCCGCAGTCCTCCTCGTGCTGACCGCGTCCGTGCTCCTGCTGGCCGCCTGGCAGGTGACCAGCGCACTGCGGCTCTACCTGGACACCGCGTTCGTGCTTCTCGCACCGGGGTGGGCGGTCGTCGTCCACCTGCGGTTGGCCACCCGTGCCCTGGAATGGATCACCGCGATCGCGATCGGCATCTCGGGGACGTTGCTGATCGCGCAAGTCATGGTCTCGACCCACTGGTGGCACCCGACGGCGGTATTCGTGGTGGTCGCCGTGGTCACCTTTTTCGCGCTGCTGTGGCAGCTGATCACGCCCCGCGCGGCAGGGGCTGCGCGGTGACGAGAAGTGACGTGGCACTTCCCAGGTTCCGACGGTCCAAACCCGATCTCGAACCGCCCGTTCAGGTTTCCGGCCCCGAGGGCGGCCGGTGGCAGTGGCGCGACGCGCTGAGCCCCCTGCTCGCCCTCCTCGCTGCACTGCTGTGGCTGCTGGGGCTGCATCCGGTGCTGCCGGTCCAGCTGGGCGGTCTCGGCTTGGTCACCGCGCTCTCGCCCGTGTTGCTGGCGTCCTACCCCGTGCTCCTCACCGCAGTGGTGCTCGAGCTGAGCCGGCGCCGTCCGCGGTCGCGGGTGCTGTCGTGCTTCACCACGCTGGGAGTAGCGCTCGTCTACGGCCTGCAGCCGGCGAGTGAGCAGACGGCTCGGCTGACGGTTTCCTGGCTGCACACCGGGTTCGCACGCTACGTCGCCGACAACGGCCAGGCGCTGCAGGGCTACGACGCGCGGTTCTCATGGCCGGGGTTCTTCTCCTTGATCGCATTCCTCACCAAGGCCAGCGGCCAGCCGGACGCATCACCGCTGCTGCAGTGGGCGCCGGTGGTCTTCGCGGGTGCCGCGGTGCTGGGTATGCGCGCACTCGCTGCCGCGGTCTTCGGCACCGGGCGCGCGGGGTGGCTCGCGACCTGGGTGTTCCTCTTGACCCAGTGGACCGAACAGGACTACCTGTCGCCCCAGGCCGGCAGCTACCTGATCATGCTTGCCGCGCTGGCGCTGACCGTCCGGTACCTGGTGCGTCCCGGCCTCGCCCAACCCACGCGGCCCAGGTGGGCCCGCCGCGCGCCGCCGGCGAACCTGCCGCGCGAACGCTTGGCCGCACACGTGCTGATCCTGGTCTTCGGCCTGGCGCTCGCGCCCACTCACCAGCTGACTCCCTTCGTGCTGGCGGGGCTGCTCCTCGTGATGGCCCTGACCCGGCGGCTGTGGCCGAGCTGGCTTCCGTGGCTGGTGCTGATTCCCGCACTGATGTGGTTCTCCCTGGGGGCCAAAGACTTCTGGCAGGGCCAGCTGCACATGGTGATCGGCGACGTGGGGCAAGTGAGCAATTCCGTCGACCAGGGCATCACCGGCCGGTTCGTCGGTGACGCGGGACGGACAGCCATCCTCCTCGTGCGTGTGGCGCTGACCGGGACGGTCGGCGCCTTGGCGCTGGGTGGCTGGTGGGCGCGGCATCGCCGCGGTCTGCACGCTCTCCCGCTGGTCTTGCTCGCGGCCGCCCCGCTGGCGATAGCCGTACTCCAGTCCTACGGCGGCGAGGTGTTCGTCCGGTGCTACCTGTTCGCGCTGCCGTTCGCCGCCTTGCTCGCCGGGGCTGGTCTCGACGCGGCGCTCGGTGCGCGAGCCGCCCCGGGAGCGCAGTCCGCGACGAGGCGAGTGCACCACCGGTTCCCCCTGGTGCGGCCCGTCGTCGTCTGGCTCGTGTTGACGTTGCTGGGCCTGGCGACTGTCGTCGCCCGCGGCGGCGGCGACGCCTACCTGAGCTACACCCGCAGCGATGTCGCCGCGGTGGCGGACGCGTACCGGCTGGCCAAACCGGGCCAGACGATCAGCGGACTCAGCGCCGACGCCACACCGCTGGGCTTCGACAAGATCGGACTGGTCGAGCAGACAGCGGTCGAAGACACTTGCCCACAATTCGCCCAAGTGGCGAACTGCGTGCGAGAAGCGGCACCGGATTACTTCGTGGTGACTCCCTCGCAGGAAAACTACGGCCGGATCTACTACGGCCTCCAACCCGGGTGGACCAGCAGACTCGTCGCGGACCTCGTCAGCTCCGGGAAGTACCACGTTGTGTTCGACGAAGGCGGGAGCCGGCTCCTGGCCCGTACCGGAAGAGGATAGGCGCCGATGACCGACGTGTTCCTGGTGATCCTCACCCTCGCGCTGGCAGCCGCATTCGGTGCGATCGTCTTGACGCGCACAGTGCTCGCTGAGCGAGCCGCGGGAGCGCGCGGCCGACCGTACGAACGAACACGACTCGTACGCCGGCTCGACCGCGCCGGCGCGCTGGTAACCGTGCTCGTCATCGCCGCAGTGGTGTTCCGAGTCGTCAACACGGTGCTGTGACGAAGTCGGCTATGCTCTTGGCCAACCCGAGGGCACTGGAGGGTCGTCATCAGCATCCCCACCGGAGGGCGCGACTTCTGCCGCTGCGGCCACCACCGCGATGCGCACACCCATCTTCGCGGCGGAACCGAATGCGCGCTCTGCCCGGCCGGCGAGTGCCGCCGCTTCCGTCCGCGGGGCTTGCTGACGAGGATCCTTCAGCGACTCCGCTCCCATCCCTGACTAATCCAGAATCGGACTCGCTGCCGACACCGGGTTCCGGCACTCCTACGGTGGCGTGGTGGTCGACGACGTCGACGACCAGCCTCGGATCCGGCACCCCGTTCTGGCCAAAAAGGTGAGACACTGCTCGACCTCCCGCTTGCTTCACCACAAGGAATGGCTGGTGGCCGACGACTGCGCCTTGCGGATCACCGACGACGTGGCGATCGGCCGCGCCGGTCCCGGTGGAACTCGGCGGCGCCGTCCTCGGGATCGGCGCCCAGGACCTGCTCAGCGGTCGATCGCGAGCTTCGCCTGCCCCAGCACAGCACCGCCGCGTGGAGCATCTGATCGAACTGTCCAAGCAGCTGTGGCAAGCCCAAAGGCAACCGACGATCGCGTAGGCGTCGACTGCTTGATTGCCAACGGCCGGCAGGCGATGATCGGTCATCCCCAAAGGCATGGCGTTCACCTCATGGATGACCATCGGCGTCGGTGATCTCGCGGCGTTTCTACCGGTTCGGCGGGCTCTTCCAGGACTACAAGACCGTTCAGGAGCAGAATTCCGCCGCAGTGCAAGACGTGATCGCCGGGGTCGGTCGTTCAGTGGTCGACCCGAAACTCATCGATCAGCTCGTCGCCGCAGGCGTCAAAGTCTCAAGCGACGCGGTGATCCGCATTGGTCGGGACTCGAACGGGAGGCTCGTCCAGGCACAGCTACGAGGTCGCGCAGAAGGGAATTCCGGTAGCCGAGTTGCCGGGTATTCTCATGGCGGCGGTGAACTCCGGTCGTCTCGTCAGGTCCGAAGGTACCGGCATGGCGATCTACGAGTTCGGCTACAACGGCAGGCACCTCCGACTGGCGATAACGGTGGGCAGCAACGGCTACGTCGTGTCCGCATTTCCAAGATGACGTGACAAACGGCGGTCGTTCGCGGGGGTTGTGCGGCGGCGTGCAATCGTCCACCAGGCTAACCTCGGTGTCGGTGCCGCTGGCTGCCGGCCGATCCCATCAGGAGGTGAGCCAGATGGGCGCTCGCCGCTTGCTCGCCGGGTGGTTCCGTCGGCTGTCCGGCCACCAAGGATCTCAACCTGAACCGGAGCGCGATGCGTGGCGGTTGAGCAAGGTCTTCGCCGAAGTCGGTGCCTGGCCACTCTGGGTCTACGGTCCGGATGGAACCGACAAAGGTCGACCCCAAGTCGCCGAACCTGGGGTTGAGCGCCGAGCTGGCCGCCGACCTGAAGGTCTCGACAAGGGAGTACTGCAGCATCTTCGACGGGGACGACCCGGCCTCGGCCGCGTTTTCCTCGGCTGAGGCTGAACGAGCTTTCTACGAACGTGGTTGGGAACTCGCCCGGCGGGTTCGGCGCGAAGTCGACGAAGGCTGGGACGTGACTTACGTGAACGGGCTGCTCCCCGGCGAAGCAGAGTCGAGTTGCCGGAGTCCAGTGCTGGAGCCGGAACCGTCGGGCGTAAAGGAAACCGCTCAGTACGGTAGGTCGGTCCATGACCCCAGTATCATGTTTGCGGCGGGTAATTAGAGTGTGTCTTACGTGGTGATCTGTCGCTGGTGAGCGATGATCTTGCTGTGGTTGATCGGTTGTCGTTGCGGTTGGTGCCGGATGAACTGTGGGAGCTGGCGGAGCCGCTGATCCCGGTGTTCGAGCCGCGTCCGCAGGGCGGTGGCACTGCCCCGGTGGACGCTCGCGCGGTGTTCACGGCGATCGTGTACGTGCTGACCAGCGGGTGTGCCTGGCGGGATCTGCCGCCGTCATTCGGGGTGCCGTTCCAGACCGCACACCGCCGCTTCGGCCAGTGGACCAAGGCCGGGCTGTGGCGGCAGTTGCACCACGCACTCTTGGATGAACTCGGCAGCGAGGGCCTCATCGACTGGAGCCGCGCGATCGTGGATGGTGCCTGCGTGCGGGCGAAAAGGGGGGATCCATGACCGGTCCCAGCCCGGTGGACCGCGGCAAACCCGGCTCGAAGATCCACGCCCTGTCCGACCGCGCCGGACTTCCGCTCGCAGTCGCCGTCTCCGCCGCCAACACGAACGACTCCTACGCACTCAAACCGTTGGTGATGGCGATCCCCGCGATCAAATCCCACCGCGGTCCCCGTCGGCGCAAGCCGGCCAAGCTGCACGCCGACAAGGCCTACGACCAGCCCGACCTGCGACAGTGGGTCCGCGACCGCGGCATCAAGGTCCGCATCGCCCGCAAAGGCGTCGAATCCAAGGACAAGTTCGGCAAGCATCGCTGGGTGATCGAGCGAACCATGGCCTGGTTCACCGGATACCGACGCCTGACGCTGCGCTACGAACGCAAAGCCGAGCATTTCCTCGCCTTCCTTCTCCTCGGAGCCAGCCTCACCTGCTACAAGAAACTCCGCAAACTCACCACATGAGACAAGCTCTTAGCCTGCCCTGCCAGTGGTGGGAAGCCGTGCCGCAAACATCCGCTGCACCGTCTTGAAGTCGCTGCCCGCGGCCGGCGACAGCGCTGCTGCACCATGGTGCAAAACGTGGAAACGAACCGGCGGCAGACCAGCGTCCGCCGCAAGCGGTCGAGGGATCGCTCGTATACGGCAATCACTCGCCGAAATCAGACAATTACCCCGGCAAGTTCGCGGCCGACCGACGTGAGCGTGATCACCGTCGCGAGGCGCGGCTGAACGTGCCAGCTTCCCCCGCGCCGGAACGCCGGATCCCCGCCGCCGGCACGCGCAGCGTGCGTCGCTGGACATCCCGCGCAGTTCGGCGAAAACACGAGGGCCGTCCCCGGAGTTCGTCGAGGAGTTCGGCGCGCCGGGGCACGAGATCACGCGCGCGAGGCGGTCGTCGGCCATGGCAGCTCCCCGAACGGCGGTACGCACTCGGCTTCGCCGGGGAAGCTCCGTCGTTGACGCAACCCTGACGATCAACCCCGGTGTGTTGACGGAATCCCTACGTGTTCGCTGATATCTTGACGAAATCTGTACGCCCAGCCCGGCGGTCACGGGGCACGCTCCGTACGTGCCAGCACCCACGTCATGGCTCAAACGGCTGGTGCTCGGGCGGCCGTTCCGGAGCGACACCCTCGGCGAGACGCTGCTGCCCAAGTGGCTCGCGCTGCCGATCTTCGCCAGCGACCCGCTCTCCTCCGTCGCCTACGCGACTCAAGAGATCCTGCTGATCCTCAGCATCGGCGGGCTCGCGTACCTCACCCTCGCGCCGTGGATCGGCTTGGCGGTCGCCGTGCTGCTGACTGTCGTCGTCCTGTCCTATCGGCAGGTCGTGAAGGCCTACCCCAGCGGCGGCGGCTCCTACGAGGTCACCTCACGCAACCTCGGGAGCTCCGCGGGCCTCGTCGTCGCCGGGGCGCTGATGGTCGACTACATCATGACCGTCGCGGTCTCGGTGGCGTCCGGGGTGGACAACATCATCTCCGCCATCCCGGACCTCAACGATTACCGGATTGCCCTGAACCTCGGGTTCATCCTGATTCTGATGGCCATGAACCTGCGCGGCATCCGCGAATCCGGTCGCACCTTCGCCATCCCGACCTACCTGTTCATCGGCGGGGTCATGCTGATGATCGCGCTCGGCCTCGGCCAAGCCGTCGCGGGCCACCCGCCGGTCGCCGAAAGCGCCGGCTACGACGTCCGGCCAGAACAGGTCGGGCTGACCGGCCTCGCACTGGTGTTCCTGCTGCTGCGGTCGTTCTCCTCCGGCTGCACCGCGCTCACCGGCGTCGAAGCGATCTCCAACGGCGTGCCCGCGTTCCGCAGACCCAAGAGCACCAACGCCGCCCGCACCATGACGGCGATGGGCGCGATCGCCGTGGTGATGTTCAG
Organism: Amycolatopsis sp. FDAARGOS 1241; assembly: GCF_016889705.1. NCBI lineage: Bacteria > Bacillati > Actinomycetota > Actinomycetes > Pseudonocardiales > Pseudonocardiaceae > Amycolatopsis > Amycolatopsis sp. FDAARGOS 1241. The sequence goes on along the minus strand of NZ_CP069526.1, from coordinate 1,649,008 downwards.
CGGTATCACCGCACTCGCCATGATCAGCCACGTCCGGATCGCCGAGAACACGTGCGACCTGATCGGTTTCGCCGGGAACTGCGAGACCGAACCGCAGCGGACCGTCATCAGCCAGATCGCCGCCGCGGTGTTCGGCGGCGATCATTCGGTGCTGTTCTACTTCATGCAGGCCGCGACCGCGCTGATCCTGATCCTCGCGGCGAACACCGCGTTCAACGGTTTTCCGCTGCTGGCCTCGATCCTGGCGCAGGACCGGTACCTGCCCCGCCAGCTGCACACCCGCGGCGACCGGCTCGCGTTCTCCAACGGCATCGTCGCGCTCGCGGTGATCGCCGGGATCCTGATCTTCGCCTTCGACGGCTCCACCACCCGGCTGATCCAGCTCTACATCCTCGGCGTCTTCACCTCGTTCACGCTGTGCCAGGCCGGCATGATCCGGCACTGGAACCGCGAGCTCGCGACCGCCACCGACACCCGGGCCCGCCTGTCGATGCAGCGGTCCCGGCTGATCAACACCGTCGGCGCGGTGCTCACCGCGGTCGTCCTCGTCGTCGTGCTGATCACCAAGTTCACCCACGGCGCCTACCTGGTCGTCATCGCCATCCCCGCACTCTACGTACTCATGCGCGCGATTCACCGCCACTACACCCACGTCCGCGAAGAACTCCAACCCGACAACGAGAGCGAACTGCTCCCCAGCCGCGTCCACGCCATCGTGCTCGTGTCCACATTGCACAAGCCGAGCCAGCGCGCCATCGCGTTCGCCCGCGCCACCAGACCGGACACCCTCACCGCGATCACCGTCAACGTCGACGACCACGACACCCGCGAACTCCAGCGGCAATGGGAACAACGCGACATGAAGATCCCGCTCAAGGTCATCGAATCGCCCTACCGCGAGATCACTCGGCCGGTCGTGGCCTACGTCAAGAACCTCCGGCGCGCCAGCCCCCGCGACGTCGTGTGCGTCTACATCCCCGAGTACGTCGTCGGCCGCTGGTGGGAAAACGTGCTCCACAACCAGAGCTCGCTGCGGCTCAAGGGCCGGCTGCTGTTCGAGCCCGGCGTGATGGTCACCAGCGTCCCGTGGCAGCTGCGCTCCACGACTCGGCGGGACCTGCAGCGCGTGCGCCCACTGCCCGGCGACATCCGGCGCGGCGTCACCACCCAGCGTCGCTCCTGACGGCTGGTCGCCGGCGTCGCCACCGCGACGGGGTCCTCGTGGCCGCGCACTTCCCCCGAGCTGCCTTGTCGCAGCGACCCGGCCGCGGCGGTGAAATCGAGCCCCGCCAGCGGATCGAGCCGATCAGCCTCCACCGGCAAGGCGATGTACCTGGAGGATGAACGCCCGGGTCATCGCCGCGCGCCGACGTGATCGCCGTACCTGTTCATGTCGGGTTCACGACGACGCACGGGCGCGGTCTCGGCGGGGCCACCAACGACCGGGACAGTGGGTGGGCTCCGATCCGTCTAGAAAGGACCCGCCCATGAGACTGCGCAGATCGTTGGTGGCGCTGACGCTCACCGCGGCTGTGGCCGCAGCCCCGATGACGCTGACGTCGCCGGCGTTCGCGGACACGGCCCTCGACGTGGCCACCAGCGAACAGGTCGCTCCCGGCGTTCGGCTCGAGTCGTTCACGACCAGGTCGGTCAGTGCGGCGGCTGTCCAGGGTGAGCTGCTGACCGTCGACCTGCGCAACCCGCACGTTTCCGTGGACCTCCTGCACCCGCAGTCCGTGGCGCAGGCGAACACGGTGTCCCGGATGGCGAACGCGCAGGGAGCGGTGGCGGGCGTCAACGGCGACTTCTTCAACAACACCGAGGCCCAGCACCCCGGCGTCGCCTTCACCGACTCCTCCGACGGCCCCGAGATCGCCGGCGGACGCGCCCTCAAGGCCGCCGTGCCCAACGGACAGCGGTTCGGGCCCGGCATGCCACCGGGGGTCACCACGCAGGCCGTGCTCGGCGTCGGTGCCGATGGGGTGGGAAGGCTCGGCGTGGCGAGCCTCGAGGGCAGCGTCCGCATCAACTCGACCACCCGGCCGCTGGGCGGGTTGAACCAGTACGCGATCCCGGTCGGTGGCATCGGGGCGTACACCAGCGCGTGGGGTGCGACCTCCCGCGCGCGTTCGGTCTGCGGCACCGACACCACCAGGGGCGCCGCGTGCAGTACGGACGTCGCCGAGGTGACGCTGAGGCTCGGCCGGGTCGTCGCGGTCAGCGGCACCGTCGGCGCCGGCGCGATCGCGCCAGACGAGACCGTGCTGGTCGGGCGCGAGGCCGGCGCGGACGCGCTTCGGTCGCTCACGATCGGCCAGCACGTCGCGGTGCACTACAACCTGTCCACCGGAACCGGGGTCCCCTTCCGATCCGCGGTCGGTGGCTTCCCGATCCTCGAGAACGGCACTGTGGTACCTGGCCAGGACGCCAAGGCCGCCGCGGTGCGGACCGGCGCGGGGTTCAGTGCCGACGGACACGAGATGTTCCTCGTCGCGGTCCAGCCGGCGCCGGGTGTGAGTGGCGGCATGACCACTCCCGAGGTCGCACAACTGCTGCAGCAAGCCGGCGCCGCCAACGCGGTGAACCTCGACGGCGGTGGGTCGACGACACTCGTGGCCTGGGATCCCGGCGCTGACGCCGTCACGGTTCGCAACCGCCCGACCGACGCTGCGGGCGAGCGCTCGGTGGCCAACGGGATCGGGATCTTCGTCAAGTAAAGATCACCCCGGCTGTCTCCGCTCGACGGGGACAGCCGGTCCTCCCGCGTCGCTGCTCGATCCAGGTCACCACCGCGGCCGGGGTGGTGACACGGGGCAAGTCAGGATTTGCGGTAGCTGTCGCGGACTTCCTGCACGTACGGGGCGGGCGCGACGGTGGCCCGGATCCCTACCTGGCGGTGGCGTTCGACACCCGGTTTGGTCGAATTCGGGTCCTCGCCCCACAACACGGTCACCTCAGTGCCGATGTCCGCGGCAACCTGGTCCACGGGCGGTTGAACGGCTCAACCGTCGGCGTCCGAGCAGCCACCCTCGCGGCTTAGAGGACGCCGACGTCTCCGCTCGCACGGACGTTCCCGGCGTCGCGGATGGCACCCCAAGGCCGGTCACGCCGGAAGATTCATCGGGAGCCTGCCTGGTCACACCCGGTCCCTCGGCTCGCCGAGCAGTTCCGGGCTGACGTTCTCGTCGTAGCGGTGCAAGGCGAGCGCCCGCGCGTAGCGTTGCGCGATCCGGGTCATCGCCGGTTCGTCCGGCGCCTCGGTCACGCCGAAGACGGTTCCCCGGTAGTTGAGCGGTTCCATCACCGCGGAGATGCGTTCCCACTGCTGCGGCGGGATCAGCTGGACCGGGTCGCCACCGGCGAACCAGCCGATCGGCACCACTGTTTCCGGCGGTACCACGGTGTTCACGTGCACCACGGCGCCGGCCTCGACATCGGCGCCGGACCCGATGCGCGCACCGTTGTAGATCATCGCACCGGTCGCGACTCGCGCGTTGCTGTCGATGACGCACCCGCTGAGGTGGGTGTGCGGCCCGACCAGCACGTGATCCCCGAGCCGAACCGGATGGCGCCGGGAGCCCCGCAGCACCGCGTGCTCCATGACCACGCAGTGCGCGCCCATCTCGACCGGACCTCCCTCCGCGGTGAGCACGGCGCCGAAGAGGACCCGGCTGTGCGGCCCGACGGTCACCTCCCCGCACAACACGGCTGTCGGGGCGATGTAGACGGACCTGTCAACCCGCGGGTGCCGATGCTGGTGTTCGATGAAGAACGCGCCGCGGCCCACCGGATGCAGGTAGTCCTCGGGAAAGGTCATCGCGGCCTCCGATCGGTGGGCAAGATCGGTACCGGCGGCCGCACCGCGGCTGCGCCGGGTCCGCACCACAGGACGACGCTACGCCCGGCCCGCAGCCGAGCCGGGTCCTCGCGGCCAACAGTTTTTCATCGGCCGCGAGCCGATCCCGGTCACCCCTCACACGTCGTAGTACAACGCGAATTCGAACGGGTGCGGGCGCAACCGCAGCGGGTCGATTTCGTGCTCGCGCTTGAAGTCGATCCAGGTCTCGATCACGTCCGGCGTGAACACGCCACCTTTGAGGAGGAACTCGTGGTCGGTTTCCAACCGGTCGATCACCGCGTCCAGTGATCCGGGGACTTGGGCGACCCCGCGAGCTTCCTCGGGCGGGAGTTCGTAGAGATCCTTGTCGATCGGCTCCGCCGGCTCGATCTTGTTGCGGATCCCGTCGAGTCCGGCCATCACCATCGCGGCGAACGCGAGGTAGGGGTTGCCGGAGGAGTCGGGGCAGCGGAACTCGATGCGCTTGGCCTTGGGGCTGCTGCCGGTGATCGGGATGCGGACGCAGGCGGAGCGGTTGCGCTGGGAGTACACGAGGTTGATCGGTGCCTCGTAGCCGGGGACGAGGCGGTGGTAGGAGTTCACCGTCGGGTTGGTGAAAGCCAGCAGGCTCGGCGCGTGGTGCAGGATGCCGCCGACGTAGTGCCGCCCGATGTCGGACAGGCCGCCGTAACCGGTTTCGTCGTAGAAGAGGGGCCCGTTCTCGTCCCACAGGGATTGGTGGCAGTGCATGCCGGAACCGTTGTCACCGAAGAGCGGCTTGGGCATGAAGGTGACGGACTTGCCGGCCGCCCAGCCGGTGTTCTTCACGATGTACTTGAACAGCTGCAGGTCGTCCGCGGCGTGCAGGAGGGTGTTGAATTTGTAGTTGATCTCGGCCTGGCCGCCGCTGCCGACCTCGTGGTGGGCCTTCTCGACCTCGATCCCGACGTCGGCCAGGTTGCGCACCATCCGGTCGCGCAGGTCGGCGAAGTGATCGAGTGGTGGCACAGGGAAGTAGCCGCCCTTGTACGGGGTCTTGTAACCCTGGTTCCCGCCGGCTTCGTCGGCGCCGGTGTTCCACCAGCCCTCGATCGAGTCGACCTCGTGGAAAGCACCGTTCTCCGTGAAGTCGAACCGGACGGAGTCGAAGATGTAGAACTCGGCCTCCGGCCCGAAGAACGCCCGGTCCGCGATGCTGGATTCGGCGATGTACTGCTCGGCCTTGCGGGCGATGTTGCGCGGGTCGCGGCTGTACGCCTCGTGCGTGAACGGATCGTGCACGAAGAAGTTCATCGCGAGGGTCTTCTGGGCGCGGAACGGGTCGACGCGGGCGGTGACCGGGTCGGGAAGCAGCAGCATGTCCGACTCGTGGATGGACTGGAACCCGCGGACCGAGGAGCCGTCGAAGGCGAGCCCGTCGGTGAAGGAATCCGCTTCGAAGGAGGCGGCCGGGACGGTGAAGTGCTGCATGATGCCAGGCAGGTCGCAGAACTGGATGTCGATGAACCGGACTTCCTCGTCGGCGACGAAGCGCAGGATCTCGTCGGCGTTGGTGAACATGTTCTCCTGTCTCCTTTCGCGGGTGTCGATGACGGCTTGCGGCGAGCTCAGGACACCTGGACGACGCCGGTGAGGAGGCCGAGGACGCTGCCGCGTTCCGACAGCTCGGCGCGTGCCCAATGGTCGGCGCCGGCGCGCGGAGCCGTTCCGGGTGGGCCGCCGAGCGGCCGGGCCAGAGTTGTCACGGGCGCGCACCCCAACCTGTTATCGCTGGGATCGTGGACCAAGTAGGGACTGTCGGCGGCCGGAACCGCGGTTCGGGTCCGGCGAGCCCCACCGCCGGGCGCAGGTGCGCTGGGGAGTGAGTTTACGCTTCTTGCCGGGCAGCACGAGCACCATGCAACCTGGAACGCGCTCTTCGAGCACCCGGTTCATCGGCATCCCGTGCTCGGCGACCGCCCGCACTGGGCGTCGACGGAAACAGCACCGAGCAACGCCGGGCAGCTCGAAGGCGCCCCGCTTGCCGGCTGATCGGCGGCCCGCGCTTTACGCGACCCGACGCACCCACGCGTTCCGCGAATCCCACACACCCGAGGTGATCACGATCCACGAAGTCACAGAACTGCTCCGCGAGTACGACCGGGCGCGCGGCTACACCGACCTGCTGTGGAAGGACCTCACCCCCGACGAGGTGACCTGGCGCCCGCACGAGAACTCCAGCGCGATCGGCTGGCACCTCGGCCACCAAGCTCACGTGGCCCACTTCATGGTCCGCAACCTGACCGCCGCTGAGCCGAGCCCTGACCCCGAACTGGACGGGCTGATGGACTCGGCCAACCCCGAACAGTTCCGCGGCGCACTGCCGACGATCGAGCGGCTCACCGCGTTCCGGGAGACGGTCGCGGAACGGGTCCACGCCCGCCTCGGCGCCATCGCCGACGGCCGCGTCGGCTCCCCCGGCCAGCTCACCGTCGTCGCACAGCACCTGCTGGTCGCGCTGATCAACCACGAATACCAGCACGACCAGTGGATCGGTGAAGTCCGCTCCGAGAACCTCGGTCACCACCTGCCGCCGGACCCCGACACCGGCCGGATCAGCCGGCTCGACGGGTACCTCGTCCTCAACCCCCTCGGCTGAGGCTGACCTCCAGCGTCCCCGCAGCTTCGCGTGGGCCGGCTTCGGGCAGGTGGCGGGTGGCCGGGTCCCGGGCCACCCGCCACCCGGCGGTCAGAGGGCGGCGAGCACGGCGAACGGGTCGGCCGCACCGCCGTTGTCGACGGCGGCGATGCGGCGGGCCAGGGTGAAAGCAGCGCCGGGGGCGAGGGTGATCTGCCGTTGCGTCATGGCCCAGATGCCGCACGCGTAGACAGTGAAGCCGGGCTCGTCGTAGAGGAGGCCGTAGGTCTGGCGGTCGGAGCCGGTCATGCCGAGCCACGGGGCGGTGGGGGTGAAGTCGGCGGGAGCCGACGCCGTGATGGTGCCGTGGCCGGCGACGCCGCTGCGCTGGCCGGTGCCGTCGTGGTCGACGACGTCGCCGAGCCAGAACGTGCGGGCGGCGGTGCCCGTGTTGGTGAACACCGTCGTGGCGCGGACCCACGGCTCGCCGGTGCGCACGCCGAACGTGGTCACCACGCCGATGTCCGCCACCGCGGTGCTCGCGCCGCTCACGCGGACCTCGGTGGGCGAGACCAGTTCGACGGTCGTGGCCCGCACGGTCAGCTGCTGCCACGCGTTGCCGCCGCGGGGCTGCGCCGCCGAGGCGTACGGCAGGTTCATCCAGTCCAGCTGGTCGAGGTGCCCGACGGCGGCGAGGTCGAGCGGTTTGCCGAGCGTGACGCCGGGCAGCTGCGAGTCAGTGCTGCCGGCCGAGATCGCCAGTGCCAGCAGGTCGTTGGCGAGCACGATGTCCGACGCCGTCGCCTGCGAGATCGGGCCCGGCACCGTCCGGCCCTTCGCCGCCGCCGCCACCGATCGCGTGAGCCGGAAATCCACTGTGGACCCACCGGACTCGCCGATGCGCACCGGAGCGCTCGCGAGGTCATAGCCGACCCCGTTCACGCGCACGGTGAACGCGCCGGGCGGGGCGAAGGCGACGTACTCGCCGGCAGGGTTGGTCGTGACGGCGACGAGCCGCGAGCCGTCTTCGCGGTGCACGGCGATCTCGACGTTCGGCAGCGGCTTGCCGCTCCCCCGGTCCGTGACGACGCCGGCCAAGCCGTCGCCGTCGTCGACGCGGTAGGCACCCGGCACGCCATCGCGCACTTCGTAGGCCGCGATGGTGTAGGCGGGCGAGGCGGCGTCGCTCGCGTTGAGCACGATCCGCAGGTCGCTGCGCCACTTCTCAGGCGTGACCTCGCAGCGCACGTACCCGCGGTAGGTCCCGTTGTAGAACTTGACGTGCGGGTTCGCCGCCAGGCCGAGGCGGACGTCGGCGTCCCAGCCGGCCCCGGACGAGATCGACGTGCCCACGAACTCGGTGGCGATCACCGGCGAACGCGGGTCGTCGAAGTCGGTCTTGAGGTCGTTGACCCAGTGCGTGTGCCAGTCGCCGCTCAGCACCACCGGGTTGGCGGGCCGCTCGCGGGCGAGGAAATCGAGGATGCGCGCACGGGCCGGCGGGTAGCCGTCCCACTGGTCCAAGTTGACGATCTTGCCTGGCCCGAGGTCGTAGTCGAACTGCGCCATGATCGTCTGCTGCGCGAGCACGTTCCAGGTGGCCTTCGACGCGGCGAGCCCGTCGAGCAGCCAGCGCTCCTGCTCCGGGCCGGTGAGCGTGCGCCCGGGGTCGAACACCTCGCCGGCCGGCTCCTTGCGGCCGTCGCCCAGCGCCTGGTCGGAGCGGTACTGGCGGGTGTCGAGGATGCTGAACTCGGCGAGCCGGCCGAAGCGCATCCGCCGGTACATCAGCGCATCCGGGCCGTGAGCCTGCTGCTCGGGGCGCATCGGCAGGTGCTCGTAGTACGCCTGGTAGCCGTTGGCGCGCCGCTCGAGGAACGGCCGGCCGTCCCCCGCACCGCCCGCGACGTCGCCGGCGTAGTTGTTCTGGACCTCGTGGTCGTCCCAGGTAAGGAAGAACGGGAAACGAGCGTGCGCCGCGCGCAGGTCGGGCGAGGTCTTGTAGAGCGCGTGCAGCCGACGGAACTCCGCGAGGCTGCCGCCCGTGGTCTCGTAGATGTAGTCGCCGAGGTGCACCACGAAGTCGAGGTCCTGCTCGGCCATGTCCCGGTAGGCCGGGTACGGCCCGCCGGCCCACGACTGGCACGACGCGAACGCGAACCGCATCGCGTCCGGCTTCGCGCCCGGCGCCGGCAGCGTGCGGGTGCGGCCGGTGCGGCTGCGGACGCCGTCCGCGGTGAACCGGTACCAGTACCAGCGATCCGGTGCCAGGTCGGTCGCGAGCACGTGCACGGTGTGCGCCGATTCGGGCACCGCGGTGACCGCGCCGCGGGCGAGCACGTGGCGGAACCCGGCGTCGCGCGCGAGTTCCCACGCCACCTCGACCGGCGCGGCCGGCATGCCGCCCGTCTGCGCGTTCAGCGGGTCGGGGGCGAGCCGGGTCCACAGCACCACGCTCGTGTGATCGGGCTCGCCGGAAGCCACGCCCAGGGTGAAGGGCGCCGGATCGAGCTCGGCGGCCTCCGCCTGCTGCCCGGCACCCAGTGCCACGGCACCGACCGTGCCTCCGGCCAGCGTGAGGAACCGCCGCCGATCCAGGGAAAACGTCGCCATCCGTCCGTCCCGTCCGTTCTGTCGCCCAAACCCGAGCGAGCGTGCAGGACGCGGGTGCCGGGCTGGTGCCCAAGGAGTGAACAAATCCCGTACACCGGACGTCGCGCGAAAACGGGTGGTGTGCCGACACACGACGACGAAGCTCAGGCCCGCCCGGACGCCGGCCGCCGCGAAGCCGCATCCGTCACCGCACGTGGATAAATGGTCTCGCTGCGCACAGTCGTTTTTCGATCAAAGAGCCGCGTTGTGCCTGCATAAATTGACTGGTAGCGTAATTTATTGTCCTGATTTCCCGCTCTTCGGCTCGAGTTGCTGACGATGCGCCGGGGGGCCTGACTTCGGGGAATGAGCGAGCAGTAGGGAGGCTGCGACCCATGGCGACGTACCAATATCGATGCGACCAGGACGGCGTTTTCGAGGTGCGCCTGCCGATGGGGGCGGCCACGCCGCGGTGGACGTGCCCGGAGTGTGGCGGCGAGGCGGCGCGGAGCTACTCCGCGCCGATGCTCGCCCTGGCGCCCCGTGAGCTGGTCACCGAAATCGACCGCGCGGAGAAAACCCGCGACGAACCGGCTGTGGTGACAGCAGTTCCACCTGCTCATGGCCGGACGCGGAGGCCGGCGACAGCGTCGAACCCCGCTCTGCAACGCCTACCTAGACCGTAGGCGCACGCGGCCCAGCCGGCGTCCCTGCCGGGCAATGGCCCGCTTGCTGGGCTGGCGGAGAAGAACTTGCGGCTGATGCCCGGGGTGCTCTGCGGAGCCACCACGCTCCACGTTGCGGAGGTGTTCAGCACCACCAGTGCCGGTCGGGTCACCAACCAAGCCGTTCGGGAGAGGCCATGCCGCAAGTTGTTTTCTCACTCGATTCTTCGAAGAAATTCTCTGATCAGGAAATTGTCGGCCACAACCGGTGGCACGGGGACATTCCCGCACAGGTCCAGGTCAAGCCGGGCGACTCCTTCCGCGTGGACTGCCGCGAATGGTTCGACGGCGCCATCCACAACGACGATTCGGCCGAGGACGTGCTGAACGCACCGCTGCCCAGCGTCCACGTGCTGAGCGGGCCAATCGCCGTAGAAGGGGCCCAGCCGGGTGACCTCCTCATCGTCGACATCCTCGACGTCGGCCCGATCCCGCAGGAGGACTCGGGCCCCCTGGCCGGCCAAGGCTGGGGCTACACCGGGGTTTTCGCCACCAAGAACGGCGGCGGCTTCCTCACGGAGTGGTTCCCCGACGCGTACAAGGTGATCTGGGACTTCAGGGGCGGGATCGCCACGTCGCGGCACGTGCCGGGAGTCGCCTACACCGGCATCGTGCACCCCGGACTGATGGGCACGGCTCCGTCGGCCGAGCTGCTCGCCAAGTGGAACGCGCGCGAGCAGGCACTGATCGACACCGACCCCGACCGGGTGCCTCCGCTGGCGCTGCCCCCGTTGCCGGACTCGGCGATCCTCGGCAGCCTCACCGGAGCCGACTTCGACCGGGTCGCGGCCGAGGCCGCGCGCACCGCACCGCCGCGTGAGAACGGCGGGAACCAGGACATCAAGAACTTCACCAAGGGAACCCGGGTGTTCTACCCCGTCTTCGTCGACGGGGCGAAACTCTCCATGGGTGACCTGCACTTCTCGCAGGGCGACGGAGAGATCACGTTCTGCGGGGCCATCGAGATGGGCGGGTTCATGGACGTGCACGTCGACCTGATCAAGGGCGGCATGGAGACCTACGGCGTCGCCGAGAACGCGATTTTCATGCCCGGCAACGTGAGCCCGCAGTACAGCGAGTGGCTCGCGTTCTCCGGCACCTCGGTCACGCTCGACGGCACCCAGCACTACCTGGACTCGCACCTGTCGTACCAGCGGGCCTGCCTGCACGCCATCGACTACCTGCAGAAGTTCGGCTACAGCGCGATCCAGGCGTACATGATCATCGGCTCGGCGCCGATCGAAGGCAGGCTCTCGGGCGTGGTCGACATTCCCAACTCGTGCTCCACGGTGTACCTGCCCACCGCGATCTTCGACATCGACGTGCGTCCTTCGGCCGGCGGCCCGGCGCAGGTCCAACAAGGAATGAGCGTGCCGACGGCGAGCTTCTGACGCCGTGACCGGGCGGGAGTCCCCGGCTCCCGCCCGGAACGGCGCGTCGGACGACGTACTACCCCGCCGGAGGAGGCGGTCATGACAACGGCACCACCGGAACGCGGCCACCACGGGCCGTGGCGATGGATCAACGGCACCATGCCCGAAGTCGACGAACGAGCGCTGAAGGTCCCCGTGATCGGGTTCATCGAATACTGTCTGCGCGGGATCGGGCAGGTGGTGTTCATGAACAGCCCGATCACGGGCGCGTTCATCCTGCTCGCCGCCTGGCTCCAGGAGCCGTGGCTCGGATTCGGCGCCACGGTCGGCGTGCTGGCCTCGACCCTCGCCGCACTGGCGCTCGGGTTCGACCGCGACGCGATCCACGCGGGGCTCTACGGGTTCAACGGCGTGCTCACCGGGCTCGGCCTGGCCCTGTTCCTCGCGCCGCCGTGGGACGGGATCGTGATCCTCTGGATCATCCTGCTGAGCGCGGCGTCGTCCATCCTGATGGCCGCGCTCGCGGCCTCGTTCGGCGGCGCCTGGGGAGTGCCCCCCTTCACGCTGGCGTTCAACATCACCACGCTGACGTTCCTGATCGCGGCCCTACACCTCACCCGCGGGCGGCTCGGGGACGCGATCGCCCCGGCGGCACCCCAGGTGAACGGGCCCGGCGTGCGGACTTCACTACGAGCGAGCTCCGACGCCATCGGCAACACGGACGTGGTGGCGGTGATCAACGCGATCTTCCGCGGCATCGGCCAGCTGTTCTTCTGCAACAGCATCCTGGCCGGTGTGCTGATCATCGTCGGGATCGCGTTCTGCTCCCGCATCGCCGCGCTCTTCGCGCTGATCGGCTCGGCCGTCGGGATGCTGACCGGCATGGCCCTCGGCGCCGACGGCGTGCTGATCTACAACGGCCTGTGGGGCTTCAACTCCTTCGACGCCGTACTGGCGATCGCCGGGGTCTTCTACGTGCTGACCTGGCGGTCGGCCATCCTCGGTGTGCTCTGCGGGATCGTCACGGCCTTGCTGTTCGGCGCCATCGGGTCGATCTTCGTGCCGTGGGGCCTGCCCGCGCTCACCCTGCCGTTCTGCTTCGGCACGCTGACGTTCGTGCTGATGAAAAACACGTCGAAGTACTTCGAGTGGGTGCCACCCGCGAAGGTCGTCACCCCGGAGGAACACGTGCGGCGCTCGCACGAGGAACACGCCATGGCGGGTTCCGGTGGCTCGCAGGCGAGGCACGGTACCACCTGACGTCATCCCGTTCGACCAACCGAACCGAGCGCCGGGGTGGAGCCGGTGGTGTGCCCACGGTTTCACGCGGGCACACCACGGAAGTGCATCCGACGCTGGGCCATGCGTTCGCTGATCTGCCGCAGCTTCCCCAGCACTTCCGGATCGACCGCGGCCGACGCGGTCTGGGCGTTGACGAGCCGCTGGTAGGCCGCTGAGCCCCTCCTCCGCGTTCCCGCGCAGCCGCGCGGTTTCGGAGCCGATGCCATCGGTGCTTCGGTGAGCATGACGTGGCTTTCTGGTGCGTCCACAATGGATTCCGCGCGCGCCGCTGAACTTGCGCTATCCCTGCCACGCCATAATTTCCGCGGTGCCGAGGTGCCACCTCGGTCAGGCGTAAGGAACCCGCGAAGAAGGCCCGTCCCACCGTCAACGCGCTGTGCCCGCCGCGTCCCCGGGCATCCACAAGGGCCATGGTCACAGGAGCCGAGCACAGACGGGAGCGCCATGCCAGCCGACTCCGACGTCCAGACCACGAACCGGATTCCCGGACACCGAGGCGCGAGCGTGCTGATCAGCCACAGCAGCCACGACGGCGCCGTTTCGGCTCTGGTCGCGCTCGACGGTGCGGTCGTCGACCTGCGCATCACCGAGTCCGCAGCGCTCCGCCCGCCCGGGCAGCTCGCCCACGACATCCTCGGTTGCGTCCGCGCGGCCCAAGAGGTGTTCCGCGGGATCTCCGCTTCCGAGGGCTGACGGCTACGCCCGGTCGCCGATCGCGCCCGCACGAGCCGGCCCGGAGTGCCGGAGGACCGTCACCGGCGGTCGGCCCTGCGGCGGGTCTGGTTCCGTCGGTCGGTGCCCAGCCACCGCTGTGCGCCACGGAGCGCGAGCACGATCAGCAGGAAAACACCGATGAGCATCACCGAGCATTCGAGGCCGTTCACGTCCCACCCTCTCCCGTGCCGCCGCGCGGCGCAGCGAGCGGTGTGTCTCGCCGCGACCGGCCGGCAGCGGGGAAGCACACTTCTTTGACGGTGTGCGGGCGGAACTTGACAGCCCGTTGAGCCCGGCGCACCCGGCGCGGGCCGAATCCGCTCCTCGTCCACCGCGCAACTGCCGTAGGGTTTGCGCCGGATGCGCCGGGAAGTCTGGTCGGCAACGGGAACGGGCGAGGAGAGGCCGATCATGCGCGGGGTCGAGACAGTGCTGTTCCTGGTTGTGATCGCGACCGTCGTCGCGACCTTCGCGATCCGCCTCCGGGTGCCCGCGCCGTCCCTGCTCGTGGTCGCCGGGGTGGTCGTGGGCCTGCTCCCCGGGGTCCCCGCGATCACCGCCACACCCGACGTGATCAGCCTGATCGTGCTTCCTCCACTGCTCTTCGCCGCCGGTGAGGAACTGCCGTGGCGCGACCTGCGCGCCGTCGGCCGGCCGGTCGCGACGCTTGCGGTCGGCCTGGTGCTGCTGTCGGCGGCGGCTGTCGTCGGCGTCGCGGTGGCGGTGACGCCGATGCCGGTCGGCATGGCGTTCGTGCTCGGCGCGATCCTTGCCAGCACCGACCCGGTCGCGGTCACCGCGCTGGCTCGCCGGCTCGCGCTGCCGCCCCGGGTGCAGGCGCTCATTCAGGCCGAAAGCCTCTTCAACGACGCGACCAGCCTCCTGCTGTTCCGTGTCGCGTTGTTCATGGTCGTCGCCGGAGGCGCCGTGTCCTGGGGCCGGACCGCGGGCGAGTTCGCCCTGCTCGCCGGCGGCGGCCTGATCGTCGGGCTGCTGATCGCGGCCGGTGCCTTCATCATCCGGCGACGCACGGAGGACCCGGTACTGGAAGCGGTCGTTTCCCTGGTCACGCCCTACGCGGCGTACGTGCTCGCCGAATCCGTCGGCGGGTCGGGCGTGACCGCGGTCGTCGTCGCGAGCGTACTGCTCGGCACGCAGGCGGAACGGCTGACCACCGCACGGATCCGGATCCAGGTCGGCGCCGTCTACGACACCGTCGTGTTCCTGCTCGAAAGTGTCGTCTTCGCCCTGATCGGGCTCCAGCTGCCCGCCCTGGTCCGGCGAGTCGCCGGAAGCAGTCCGTGGTGGCTGCTCCAAGGGCTCGCGCTCGCCGCGGCGCTCGTGCTCGTCCGGCTGGTTCTGGTGTTCGTGCTCTCCGCGCTGCGCCAACGCCGCGGTGGGCAGCGGATCTCGTGGCAGGTGCCCGCGGTCGTCTCGTGGGCCGGAGCCCGGGGCGTCGTCCCGCTCGCCGCTGCCTTGTCACTCCCCCCGTCTTCGCGCTCGACGGTGCCCTGCTGCCCTCCCGCGACCTGGTCCTCCTGCTGACCACCACGGTCATCGTGCTCACCCTCGTCGTGCAGGGCTTCACGCTCGCGCCGCTCGTCCGCCGGTCCGGCATCGCCCTCGACCCCGCCGACGTCCGGCAGGAGCAGACCCGCGCCCGGCTGCGACTCGCCGAAGCCGGTCTGAGCCACCTCGAGCACCTCGCCGAAACCGAATCCGCCCCGCCCTTCGTGCTCGACCAGCTCCAGGCCGGCTGGCGAGCCCGCATCGCCCGGATCCGCCTCGACGAGGACACCGCACCGGCCGACACCACCCGCTACGACGCCTACCGCGCGCTGCGGAGAGAAACCCTCGACGTCGAAGCAGCCGAACTCACGAGGCTCTTCGACCTCGGCACCATCACCGACACCACCCGGCGCCGCATCCAGCGCCTGCTCGACCTCGAACACGCCGGCCTGGGAGACGACGAGCAGCAGTGAGCCTCCGGTCAGCTGTCGCGGGGCGACGCTGCTCGGGATGCGCGACGGAACCCCGCTCGCCTCGGGTTCGGTCGCGAAGCTCACGTCGTTGGCCTTTTACCGGCGTTGAGCGCTGATCCGAACAGCGCGCGACCGTCGTCAACAGCGGGCGTCGTCGGTGGGGGTCGCGACTTCCGCGGTCTGGCCAAGGGTGCGGCGCCCGCGTTTGCAGGTCGTGAGGACCTCACGCACGGAGCCGCTCATGCGGATGCGACCTTCGTCCATCCAGAAGGCGCTGGTGCACAGGTCTGTGAGCAGTTCGTCGGAGTGGGAGGCGAACACCAGCACACCTGAGCGGCGAGCGAGGTCCACCAGTCGTTGGCGTGCCTTGGCCATGAACGCCGCGTCGACCGCGCCGAGGCCTTCGTCGAGGACGAGGATCTCGGGGTCGATGGTGGTCACCACACCGAGAGCGCGCCGCACACGCATACCCGCGGAGTAGGTGCGCAGGGGCAGGTGCAGGTAGTCGCCGAGTTCGGTGAACTCCGCGATGTCCTCGACCCGCTTCTCCATCTGCTTGCGGGTCATGCCGAGGAACAGACCACGGATCAGGATGTTCTCGCGGCCGGACACTTCCGGGTCCAGGCCCACCCCGAGGTCGAACACCGGCGCAATCCGGCCGACGACGCGGGTACTGCCCCGGGTCGGCTCGTAGATGCCCGACAGCAGCCGCAGGAGGGTCGACTTGCCGGCGCCGTTGTGCCCGACCAGCCCGACCCGGTCGCCGTCGCGCAGGGACAAGGTGATGTCCTGCAGCGCCTCGATGATCGGCACCTTCGCTGCCGTGCCGATCTTGCCGCCGACCTTGCCCAGCACCCGCTTCTTGAGCGAGCGCGTCTTGGCGTCGAAGATCGGAAAATCGACGTAGGCACCTTCCACCTCGACGCTCACCGTGCTGCCGCCCACCCCTTCAGCCCACCCGCCAAATGCGAACGGAAATTATCATTCTCCTCCACGGGACCGTTGGCCGCCCCGCGGCGGGAGGTAACGTGCGGCCGGTGAGTGAGCAGATCGTCGAGCAGGGTTTTCGCCCTCCCCAGCAAGCTCGCAGCCGGGCGTCCCTGCAGAAGGTGCTGGCCGCCGCCGAGCACGTACTGGCCGCCGGTGGCTTCGACGAGTTCACCGTCGCGGCGGTGGCCGAGCGGGCCGGCGTGTCGGTGGGAGCGATCTACCGCCGGTTCTCGGGCAAGGACCAGCTGCTGTACGCCGTCAAAGACCAACTGCTCGGGCAGCTGGAGACCAGCGTGGGCGAAGCGCTTCGCTCGTCGGCGCCTGGGCTGCGCGAGGTCGTCGGCGCGTTCGCCGCGGCGCTGGCGGGCACCTTCGCCCACCACGACCGGATCTTCCCGGAGTTGCTCGACGGCCAGCGCGCCGAAGGACGCGAACGCGGCCTGCAAGCACTGGCCGCGATCCAGCAGGCCCTCGTCGACGCCGCGCGGCCGTGCCTCGATGAGGTCCGGCGGCCGGATCGCGCGCCGGCGGTGCGGATGGCCGCGCGAACCATCATCGGCTCGTGTGTGCACCGCGCCGCCACACGGCGGTTCTGGGGAGATGGCCTGTCCTGGACCACATGGGCCGCCGAGACGACCGAGATGGCGCTGGCCTACCTGACTTCGCCCGAGCACCCGGAATCACGGCGGCCGGGGTAGCCACGCCGGCGGTCTCACCGGATGACGACTCCCGGCCGTCGCGGTGGAGGTGGGAGGCGTCGTTCGGCGGACGATTGACGTTCGATCGCGAGGCCGGCGGAGAGCAGCGTGTTCTCGGCGCACGGGGGGCCGAGGAGTTGCACACAAAGCGGCAGTCCGGATTCCGTGCGGCCGGCGGGGAGCTGCAGGGCGGGGAAGCCCGTGACGTTTGCGGGGATGCAGAAGCGGGTGTAGGCCTCCGACGCGCCCTCGACGAGGCCATCAGGCCAGCGGATGTACGGGTCGGAGCGCGGGTCGGCGGGTGCGGAGACCGTGGGGGTCAGCAGGAAGTCGATGCGCTCGAACAGCTGCTTGAACCGGCTGCGGACCGCGGTCCGCAGCCGCTGGGCGTTGATGTAGTCGGTGGCGAGGATCGCTTCGCCCACCTCGGTCAGCAGGCGGACGTCGTCTCCGGACAAGTCGGGGGTGCGTCGCAGCGTGTGGGACTGGTAGGCGCTCGCCTCGGCGGTCAGCATCCACTCGACGACGGGATTGCATCCGGTTCGGGGATCACCACGGGGATCAGCTCCGCTCCGGCAGCTGCCGGCCTCGCCGCCGCGGTGGCGGCCGCCCGGGGTCACAGCGTTCGGTGAAGTAGTTCTCCGGGATCCCGACGCGCAGGCCGGTGACGCCGTCGTCCGGCTGCGCGCGGAACGCTGCTGACGGCCCGGCGGTGCCGGTATCGCGAGGATCCGGGCCGGCGAGGACCGCCAAGATCCACGCGGTGGCCTGGACGTTCCGCGTGATCGCACCGACGTGGTCCAGCGCCCACGACAACGGAGTCACCCCGAACCGGGAAACGCGGCCGTACGCCGGTTTCAACCCGACGGCGCCGCACACCGCGGCCGAGATGCGGACCGAACCGGCGGTGTCCGTCCCCAGCGCCACGTGCACGATGCCGCGCCGACGGCGGCAGCTGATCCGCCGCTGGAACCGCCGGGGATCCTCGTCAGGTCCCACGGGTTGGCCGTGCCGGGAGTGGTGCCACCGTGCGCGAACTCGTGCGTGGTGGTCTTCCCCACGATCGGCAGTCCGGCCGCGAGCACCCGCTCGACGGCCGCCGCGTCCCGGTCCGGCACGTGGTCCGCACGCACCGCGGAGCCGGCCGCGGTCAGCACTCCGCGAGTGTCGAACGAAGCCTTCACCGCGACCGGGATTCCATGCAGGGGCCCGAATCTTCGCCAGGACGCGATCACCGCGGGCCTGCGCGAGGAAGGACTCCGCGGTCACCGTCGCGAAGGCGGGCAGTTCAGGCTCCCAGGCGGCGAGGCGCGTCAGCGTGTGGTCCGCCAGTTCCACCGGGCTGACCTCACGAGCGGCCGCCACCGCCGAGAGCACGGACAGCGGCTGATCGAGCAGTTCCGAACTCACGCAGGCCCCTCCCCTTCGCCGGCCGACATCGCCTAGGGCATCGTGTCGCCGAGCTCGTACCGGCTCGCCGCGCGGCTCAGCTCGATGATTTCGAGGGCGGCACACGGAAAATCACGGACCTTGCGGGTGATCGCCGGCACCCCGGCGTTGTCCAGCAGGGCTGCGAGGCGCGCCGGCGGACCACCGGGTTCGGCTCATGACGCCGCTCCGGCCACACCGGGTCCACCCGACCCGTGACGCCGGCCTGGACGCCCCTGCTCCGCCGCGGTCCACGCGGCGAGGACGACCGTCGCGATCACGCGCACCGGAGTGGGCGACGTTGCCATTGAATATCCCTTCGGAGTGAGGGACGCCGTGACGGCGTGAAACCCTGGTCGTGAAACCGGTCGATCTCCCGGCGGTCGGCCGCGGGGCCTTCCGCGAGGTACCACTCGGCGATCCGGTCGGAGTCCGCGTACCACACGTCCGGGTGGCCGCTGATCACGGCGAGCGCCTCGGCCAGGGCCTTGGCGCGGAAGGGCTGACCGACCAGGAACGGGTGGAGTGACAGCGCGGACACCGCACCCGGTTCCGCTGATTGCTCGCGCAGCGTCGCGAACTGGTCCGCGACCAGCTGCGTGAACGCGCTCGGCGGTAGCCCTTGATCGACGAACACGGGGATGTCGTCGATTTCGATGGAGTACGGCACGGACGCGAACGGCACGCCGGACGAAACCTCGACCGGGAAGGGGAAATCGTCCGCGATCCAGTCCAGCGAGTACGTGAACCCGAGCTCGGCGAGGAGGTCGACGGTGTGCTCGGTCTGCGTGAGCACCGGCCCCAGCCACCCCCGCGGGGCCGCCCCGGTCGCCTCGGTGGGCACGTCACGGATGGCGATCAGCTCCGCCCGCTCCGTGGCCAGGTCCATTCCCGTCCACAGCCGGCTGTTCGTGCGGCCGTGGCCCAGGAAGGCCCAGCCCCGTGCGGGGCCGGCGGCGACGATCTCGGGGTACCGCTCGGCCGCGTCTGAGTTCAGCAGCGCCGAGACGGGCATCGTGCTCGTCGATCGCGCGAAGCGGCCGCCAGGAGCCGACTCGGCCCCCGTAATCGCGCCAGCCGTGGTTCAGCGGGTCGACCGGCAGCGGCGCGGTCACCGTCGTCCGGTTCGTCGAGGGACGGCCGGGTTCGAAGTGCTCGACCTCGACCGGATCAGGCGGCTTTCTGGCGTGCCGAGAAGCTACCACCGAGTTCGATAAAGCGAAACCATACTCCTGTATTCCAAAACAGATTCGACGACGGAGGGAAAGTTTCAGTCCGCTCGGATAGCCACGCAGCCAGCAGCCTCGGCTTCCCCACCGCGAACAGACCTGCCAGCTCAACACACCGGTGCACACGCGCAGTGACGAACACGCACAGCGATCGACGCGGCCGTTCGCAAGCACGTCGCCCGACGGCCGGATGATCGGGCACACCGCGGTGAAGACCACTTTTCAGGACACCGTCGACTGCCACCGGACGGCCGCATCGCCGGGCCCGAACGACGGGCGCGTTACCTCGACTTCGGGCAAAAATTGGGACGGGGGCACTCGTTCCCGACTGTCGGCACGGAAGATCAGTATCGACTCCCACGTTGTCGCACCGGGTGGTCAGGCGTACGCGGTCCGCGCGGCGCCCACCGCGATCGCCGAAATCAAGTCCACGTCAAGTCAAGGAATAAGCGTCCCTCGACGAGTTTGGAGCATTTCATCCACGGCACGCACCTCGCACAGTCCGGCCAGCTTCGAAATCGGTAGATCAAGTTCAGGAATGGTTGTGACAACGAGACCGCGACCCTGAAACGCGAACCCCGGAATAAGCGAGCGTGGTCAGTCGGCGACGCTGCGCGGTTGCGCGACCCGCGGGTCGACACCGGACGCGACCACCTCGCCACACTGGGCTAAATCCTTGGCAGTTCAGGAAAACCAAGGATGCTCAAGCCCGCGCGAACGTGCCCGTCCACGAGAAAGGTCGACACCACGGAAAACGCTCTCGGGACTCGATGAGCCGCGCGTCGTAATGTGTCCGTAAGGGCGGGTTCGGTTTCGATGACGCGTCCGTGAGTATTAGGGTGGGTGTCGCACCACCCCGAAACGACGCCGGCATGGCTGGCCGGTCCTGCAAGAGAGGTGGGGGTGACAACGTGGCGGGAAAAAGCAGAGCCGGAGCCCGGGCAAATCCGACGAGTTCCTGACGGACGGTCGGACTGAATCTCGACGGGGGTACGGCAAACACGCCATCACCGCGGCTCGCACCGAGCGCGTCTACACCGAGGTGCTCGCGACCGTGGCGAAGGTCGATCGAGTGGCGGCCGAGAGCCACTTCTTCGACGACCTCGGCGCCAACTCGCTGGTGATGGCCCACTTCTGCGCCCGGGTGCGCAAGCGCGCCGACGTGCCGTCGGTGTCGATGAAGGACGTCTACGCCAACCCCACAGCCCGCAGCCTCGCGACCGCGCTCACCGACGACGAGTCCGCGATGGCGGAACTCGCGGTCGTGGTGACCGACCGTGACCGGACTCCGGCACACACCGAAGAGCAAGCCGCCCCCCGGCGCGCCGGGGCGGGGTGGTACATCCTCTGCGGATTGCTCCAGTTCCTGACTTTCCTGGGTTATTCCTACCTCGCCGCGATCCTCGTGGTGCGCGGAACCTCCTGGGTCTACGCCGCGCCCACCCTGCTGGACCTCTACCTCCGGCTGGTGCTGTTCGCCAGCGCGAGCTTCATCGGCTTGTGCCTCCTGCCGATCGTGGCGAAATGGGTGCTCATCGGCCGGTGGAAGCCACAGCGGATCCGCGTGTGGACGCTGGGCTACTTCCGGTTCTGGCTCGTCAAGACGCTGGTGCAGCGCAATCCGGTGGCCCTGCTGTTCCAGGGCTCGCCGTTGTACACCCTCTACCTGAAGGCCCTGGGAGCGAAGATCGGCCGTGGTGTCGCGATCTTCTCCCGCAACGTGCCCGTGTGCACCGACCTGCTGACGATCGGTGAAGGCTCGGTGATCCGCAAGGACTCGTTCTTCACCGGCTACCGGGCCGAGGCCGGAGTGATCCAGACCGGGCCGGTGACCATGGGCAAGGACGTGTTCGTGGGCGAGCTGTCGGTGCTCGACATCGACTCTTCGATGGGCGACGGGGCTCAGCTGGGGCACGTCTCGTCGCTGCACCCCGGGCAGGCGGTGCCCGCCGGCGAGCACTGGCACGGGTCGCCGGCCCTGCGCACCGAAGCGGACTACCGCGGGGTCGGCCCCGCGCGCTGCGGCATGCTGCGCCGGTTCTGCTACGGCGTCTCGCAGCTGCTGACCATGCTGCTGCTCTACCTGCCACTGGCCATCGGCGGAGTGGATCTGCTACTCGCCAAGGTCCCGCGGCTCTCGTCGGCGCTCAGCACCCCCGTGCTTTCCCTCGGGAGCTGGCAGTTCTACCGCGACGCCGTGGTGGTCACACTCGTGATCTTCTTCGGGGTTTCGCTGGTCGGGCTGCTCTTCATCGCCGTCGTCCCGCGCGTGCTCAACCTCGCGCTGAAGCAGGACAAGGTCTACCGCCTCTACAGCCTGCGCTACTCGATCCTGCGGGCGATCCGGTTGATCAGCAACTTCAAGTTCTTCCTGACCGTGTTCGGTGACAGCTCGGCGATCGTGCACTACCTGCGTTACCTCGGCTACCGGATGCCCGACGTCGAGCAGACCGGCTCGAACTTCGGCACCGGGGTCAAGCACGAGACGCCGTTCCAGAGCACCGTCGGCAGCGGCACGATGGTGGCGGACGGGCTGTCGGTGGTCAACGCCGACTATTCGAGCACGTCGTTCAAGGTGTCGCGGACGGCCATCGGCGGGCACAACTTCCTGGGCAACATGGTCGTCTACCCGTCCGAAGGGCGGACCGGGGAGAACTGCCTGCTCGCCACGAAAGTCCTGGTGCCCGTCGACGGCCCGGTCCGCGAGAACGTCGGGCTGCTGGGCTCACCGAGCTTCGAGATCCCTCGCACGGTGGCGCGGGACCACCAGTTCGACCACTTGAGAACCGGTGACGAGCTGCGCCGCCGGCTGGCCGCGAAGAACCGGCACAACGCCGTCACCGCGTTGATGTTCCTGCTGGTGCGCTGGTTCTACTTCTTCGGCATCACGATGCTGGGCTGGCTCACGGTGGACCTCTTCCCGCGGTTCGGGGTGTCGGCGGTGGCGCTGGCCTCGGTTGCCACGCTGCTGTTCAGCGCCCTGTTTTTCACGCTGGTGGAACGCGCGTCCATCGTGATCCACCCGCTGCGGCCGCTGTACTGCTCGATCTACGACATCCGCTTCTGGCGGCACGAGCGGTTCTGGAAGGCGGCGGCGTCCACGGTGTACGTCCAGGCCTTGAACGGCACGCCGTTCAAGAACCTGGCGTGGCGGCTGCTGGGGGTCAAGGTCGGCCGGCGCGTGTTCGACGACGGCGCGGGCATGCCGGAGAAAACGCTCGTGACGCTCGGCGACGAGGCCACCCTCAACGCCGGCTGCCACGTCCAGTGCCACTCCCAGGAGGACGGTGCCTTCAAGGCCGACCGCATCGTCGTCGGCGCGCGTTCCACCGTCGGCGTCGGTGCGTGGGTCCACTACGGAGCGACGGTCGGCGAGGACGCGGTCCTCGCCGCCGATTCCTTCCTGATGAAGGGAGAAGACGTCCCGCCGCACACCCGGTGGGAAGGCAACCCGGCCAGGGAGATCGGCACCGGTCGGCCGAGAGGGGAACGGGACGAAGCACTCCGGCTGGGTGGCAGGCATCGCCGGCCGCCGGAAGGCAACGGACAGGCGAACGGGAATTTCACCACCGTCAACGGAAAGCGACCGGCCGGCCTGTTCAGACGGTAGTGGAGGGGAGACACATGGGAGAGCCAGCGAGAGCCGACGACCGGTTCTGGCGGGACGTGCTCGTGGCCGGTGGGGCCACGGCGATCCCGCGGTGGGAACCGGGTTCGGCCGCAGGCGCGGGGAAACGGACGCACAAGCTGCCCGGCGAAGTGGCCGCGGGAGTGCGCCGGCTGGCACGGGAACTGGGGGTCCCGCGCAGCGCGGTACTGCTCGCCGCCCACGCCAGGGTGCTCGCCGCGCTGAGCGGCGAACCCGAAGTGGTGACCGGCTACGTCACGCCGGAAGGCCGGCGGTTGCCGTGCCGGCTGGCGACCGAGCCCGGCACGTGGCGGGCGCTGGTGCTCGAGACCGCGCGAGCCGAAGCGGAGTTGTTGTCCCACCGGGATTTCCCGGTCGCCAAGCTGCGGCGAGACCTCGGCGTGACCGGGCCGGTCGCCGAAGCCGTGTTCGATCCCGTCGGCGACGGCGGACTCCCCGGTGCCGCGGTGCTGCGCGTCGGCTTCGTGGTCCGCGGCCGCCGTCTGTTGGTGCGGTTGCGTTACCGCACCGACGCGCTCGCCCCCGAAGCCGCGGCCAGGATCGCCGGCTACCACGCCACCGCGCTCGCGCTGCTGGTGGCGGATCCGGACGCCGAGCACGCGGGGCAGAGCCTGCTCTCCCCCGAAGAACTCCGGTTCCAGCTCGACGAGCTCGCCGGGCCGCAGCGGCCCCTGCCGGACCTGCGGGCGCACGAGCTGTTCGAACAGCGGGCGCGGCTTCACCCGGAAGCACTCGCGGCTGTGCACGGGGAGCACGCCTGGACGTACGGCGAGCTCAACGAGCGGGCCAACCGCCTGGCCCGCGCATTGATCGCCCACGGGGTGCGCCGGGAAGACGTGGTGGCGGTGGTGACCGAGCGGAACCTCGACTGGCTCACCGCCGTGCTCGCCGTGTTCAAGGCCGGCGGCGCCTACCTGCCGCTCGAACCACACTTCCCGCCCGAGCGGATCGCCACGACGTTGCGCCGGGCCGGCTGCGAGCTGGTCCTGACCGAACCGGGCAGCACCGCCACGCTCGAGCAGGCGCTGGAGCTGCTGCCCGGCGTGCAGCCGATGCACGTCGAGCAGGCCTGCGCGGAAAACCGGTCAGGCAGCGACCTCGGCGTCGAGGTCGCCGCGGACCAGCTCGCCTACATCTACTTCACCTCGGGCTCCACCGGTGAGCCCAAGGGTGCGATGTGCGAGCACGCGGGGATGCTGAACCACTTGCTCGCGAAGATCGACGACCTGGGGATCGCCGAGGGCACGGTGGTCGCGCAGACCGCGCCCCAGTGCTTCGACATCTCGCTGTGGCAGCTGCTGGCGGCGCTGCTGGTCGGCGGGCGGACCCTGATCGTCGAGCAGGACGTGATCCTCGACGCCGAACGGTTCGTCGACCGGATCCAGCAGGGGCGAGTCGCAGTGGCGCAGGTCGTGCCCTCCTACCTCGAGGTCGTCCTGTCGTTCGCCGAGAGCCACCCGCGTGCGCTGCCGGATCTGCGGTGCGTGTCGGTGACCGGCGAAGCCCTCAAGAAAGAGCTGGCGCAGCGTTGGTTCGCGGCGTACCCGGACGTCAAGCTGGTCAACGCCTACGGCCTCACCGAGACCTCCGACGACACCAACCACGAGGTCATGGACCGCGTGCCGGACTCCGAACGGGTCCCGCTCGGCCGGCCGATCGCGAACGTGCGCGTGGCCGTCGTCGACGAGCACCTGCAGCCGGTGCCGCTGGGTGCGCCGGGGGAGATCGTGTTCTCCGGGGTGTGCGTGGGCCGTGGGTACGTGAACGACCTCAAGCGCACCCGCGCGGCGTTCCTGCCCGACCCCTACCGGGCGGGCGAGCGGCTCTACCGCAGCGGCGACCGGGGTCGCTGGGTGGTCGGGGGCAAGCTGGAGTTCCTGGGCCGCCGCGACAGCCAGGTGAAGATCTCGGGCTTCCGGATCGAGATCGGTGAGGTCGAGAACGCGCTGCTGCGCGTGCCGGGGGTTCGAGACGGCGCTGTGGTGGTCGCCGAACGGGGAGGCGGCACCAAGCACCTGGTGGCGTTCTACTCCGCCGCCGAACCGTTGCCCGCGGGTGCGGTGCAAGCCCGGTTGAGCGAATCGCTGCCCGAGTACCTGGTTCCGTCGGCCTGCCACTGGCGCGAACGGCTTCCGCTCACCGCCAACAGCAAGATCGACAAGAAAGCCCTGACCGCGCTGGCGGCGGAACTCGAAACGGCCGACCAGGAGTACGACGCTCCGGCCACGCCGGCGGAGCGCCGGCTCGCGGCCGCGTGGGCCGAGGTGCTCGGTCTCGCGCCCGGGAAGATCAGCCGGCACGACCACTTCTTCGACCGGGGCGGCACGTCGCTTTCGGCGGTGAAACTGGCCGTCGCGCTGGACCGCGCGGTGCCGCTCGCCGACCTCACCCGGCACCCGGTGCTCGCCGATCAGGCGACGCTGCTCGACGACCGGTTCCGCCCCCGTACCGGGGACCTGCTCCAGCCGCTCACGGAGCACGTGGGCCCGGCGGCCGCGGTGCTGGTCTGCTTCCCGTACGCCGGCGGCAACGCGGTGAACTTCCGGCCGCTGGCCCAGGCGCTGGGCGGCAGCGGGCCGGCTGTGCTCGCCGTGGAACTGCCCGGCCACGATCCGGCCGCCGACGACGAGCCGTTCGCCCCGATGGCGAACGTGATCGACCAGGTCGTCGCGGAGCTCGATCGCCTGGCCCCGGAGCGGGTGCTGTTGTGGGGCCATTCTTCGGGCGCCGCTTACGCCTTCGAGACCGCCCGGCGCCTCGCCGCCCGTGGGGTGGACGTGCGCCGGCTGTTCCTGGGCGCGCAGCTGCTGGGCAGCGCCGACGAGCGGCGCGCCGCGATCAGCGAGCTGGGCCGGCTCAGCAACGCCGAGCTCGCCAAGGCGCTGGCCGCGGACAGTGGCTACCCGGAGCTCGCCGGGCTCGGCGCGCGCCGCGCCGAGCGCGTCGGCGCCGCGTTCCGGTACGACTGCGTGTCCGCGCACAGCTATCTCGCGTCCGCGCTGGCGATGCCGCCGGCGGCGCGGCTGACCACACCGGTCACCGTGGTCGCCGCCGACGACGATCCGATCACCGCCGGCTTCGGCGAACGCCACGACGAATGGAGCCTGCTGGCCGAGCACGTCGAGCTGCGGGTGATTGCCGGCGGCGGCCACTACTTCCCGAGCACCAACCCCGGCGAGACCGCGCAGATCGTTCTGCGCGCCGTCGAACCGGTGCCCACGACCTGAAGCACCAGCCGAAAGGACAAGAGATGACTTCCTCATCACCGGCGTCCGCGGTCGCAGTTCAAGTGCGGCCGGGCAGCATCCCGCTGCTGCCCACCGAGCCGGGCGGCAGTCCGGCGGCCTGGGCGAGCGAACACCGGGACTCGATGCGTGCCCTCGTCGCCGAGCACGGCTCGATCCTGGTCCGGGGACTCGCCTTGGCCGATCCTGCCGAAGTCGCCGCTGTGTTCGCGCAAGTGGGCACCGAGCTGATGCCCGACCGAGAAGCGTTCGCTTCGCGCGAAACCTATTCGGCCGGAGTGTATTCGTCGTCGGCCTGGCCCCAGAACCAGCCGATGTGCATGCACCACGAGCTGAGCTACCGGCTCGAGTTCCCGGGCTTGCTGCTGTTCGCCTGCCTCGGCGCGCCCACCGAGGGCGGCGCCACCGCGGTGGCCGACGCGCCGACGGTGCTCGACACGCTGCCGGCGGACCTCGTCCGGCGGTTCGAGCAAGAGGGGTGGCTGCTGACCCGCAGCTACAACGACGAGATCGGTGCGACCTTCGCCGAGTCGTTCGGCACCGACGACCGGGCCGCGATCGAAAGCTACTGCCGCGCCAACGCCATCGAGTTCGAGTGGCAGGCCGACGGCGGGTTGCGGACCCGGCAATGGCGCAGCGCCGTGGTGCACCACCCGGTCACCGGGCGGCCGTGCTGGTTCAACCAGGTCGCGTTCCTCAACGAGTGGACGATGGATCCCGAGGTCCGCGAATACCTGGTGGACGTCTACGGGCCCGACGGGCTGCCGTTCAACACGCGGTTCGGCGGCGGCGACCCGATCGGCGAAGACGTGGTGCAGCTGCTGAACGCCGTGTACGAGGCCAACACCGTGCGGGAACCGTGGCAGGCCGGGGACCTCATGCTCGTGGACAACATCCGGACCGCGCACAGCCGGGAACCCTTCGAGGGGCCCCGCGAGGTGCTCGTCGGGATGACCGATCCGGTGCGGGTGGCCGATCTCGCGCCCACGGTCGAGGCGGGTGCGAGATGACCGCGACCCGCCCCACCCCGGTCCGAACCCCGGCCGACGGCGCGAGTGCCGTCCGCCCGTTCGCCGTGATCGGCGGCGGCCAGGTGCAGCGCGCGCTCGACGGACGGGAGCCGCAGATCGTCGAGCTGGTCGAGGCCACCTACCGGCTGCACAGCGCCGGCGACTCGGTGAACCCGCCCTCCTACTTCCTGCGGTTCCCCGACCGCCCGTCGTCGCGGATCATCGCGCTGCCGGCCTCGATCGGCGATCCGGTGCGAGTGGACGGTCTCAAGTGGATCGCGAGCTTCCCCGAGAACGTCACGTCCGGCCTCCCCCGGGCCTCGGCGGTGCTCATCCTCAACGACCACGACACCGGCTACCCGTTCGCGTGCCTGGAAAGCTCCATCATCAGCGCCACGCGGACCGCGGCGCTGGTGACGTCCGCCGCGACGGCGCTGAGCCGCGGCCGGGTGCGACCGGCACGCGCCGGGTTCTTCGGCACCGGGCTCATCGCCCGGTACGTGCACACCTTCCTCGCCGCCACCGGCTGGGAGTTCGACGAGATCGGCGTGCACGACCTGTCGGCCGAGAGCGCCGCCGGGTTCCGCGGCTACCTGGAGCGATCGGGGACGAGCAGCCGGATCACGGTGCACGAGGAGCCCGGCTCACTGATCCGCTCCAGTGACCTGATCGTGTTCGCCACCATCGCGGCCCAGCCGCACGTGTCCGACCGGTCGTGGTTCGACCACAACCCGCTGGTGCTGCACGTGTCGCTGCGCGACCTCGCGCCCGAACTCCTGCTGAGCACGGCCAACTTCGTCGACGACGTGGAGCACTGCCTGAAGGCGGGCACGTCGCCGCACCTGGCCGAGCAGCTCACGGGAAACCGGGACTTCCTGGACGGCACGCTGGACGACGTCCTGGCCGGGCGGGTGTCCGTGCCGGCCCACCGTCCGGTGGTGTTCTCCCCGTTCGGTCTCGGGGTCCTCGACCTCGCCGTGGGCAAGTACGTCCACGACGAGGTCGCCCGGGCCGGCGAGTTGAACGTGGTGCCGGACTTCTTCCACGACCTGAGCCGCTACGGCCACTGATGAGCTTGACTGTGAGGGGGTCATTGTGCCCGTGATATCCGTTCCCTTCGACTTCAACGAAGAGGAGCTCTACGTCGACCTCGAACCGATCTTCGGGCACTCGCTCTTCCTGAAGTGCGAGGGCTTCAACTTCGCCGGGTCGATCAAGCTGAAGGCCGCGACCCAGATGGTCGAGGCCGCCGAGTGGCACGGGCTGCTGAAGCCGGATTCGATCCTGGTCGAGTCGTCCTCGGGCAACCTCGGGGTCGCTCTCAGCATGGTCGCCGCCAGCAAGGGTTACCGGTTCCTGTGCGTCACCGACTCACGCTGCAACCTGGCCGCCAGGCGCCTGATGGAAGCGCTGGGCAGCCGGGTGCACGTGATCTCGCAACCCGCCGGATCCGGTGGTTTCCTCGGCGCGCGGCTCGATCTGGTGCGCGGGCTGTGCGCCGCCGACGACCGGTACGTCTGGCTCAACCAGTACGCGAACCCGGCCAACTGGCGAGCGCACTACCAGACCACCGCGCCGGAGATCGCCCGCCAGTTCCCCGAACTCGACGTGCTGTTCGTGGGTGCGGGGACCACGGGAACGCTGATGGGCTGTGCCCGCTACTTCCGCGAGTGGCCCCGGCCGGTCCGTGTCATCGCGGTGGACAGCGCCGGTTCGGTGACCTTCGGTGGTGAACCGGGCCGCCGGATGATCCCCGGCCTCGGCACGAGCGTCCGGCCGCCGCTGCTCGACGAGCGCTACGTGGACGAGGTGATCGTGGTCGACGAGGCGGACACCATCCGCAGCTGCCACCGCCTGGCCCGCAACGGGTTCCTGTTCGGCGGCTCCACCGGCACCGTGGTCAGCGGCGCCATGCGCTGGCTGCCCGAACACGAGGGGAACGACCTCACCGCGGTCGCCATCGCCCCGGACCTCGGCGAGCGCTACCTCGACACGATCTACCAGACGAACTGGCTCCACGACCTGTACGGCGACGAGGTGCTCGACGAGGACGAGCTGATCGCCGGCCTCCGCCTGGACTGACCCGCCAGTCCAGGCGGACCGGGCGGGCCCGACACGAGCCGGCTGACGCCTGCCCGCGAAACCGGCGCGGAGCGTGGACTCCCGGATGGCACGGTTGACCCGGCCCGCCGTCGCCGCAGTGTCGGCGACGAGCCGACTGTCCACTTCGGCTCCTCCGCCATCGGGCCCGGATAAGTCCACTATAGACACTGGATTCGATCCTTCCGGGACTCGCTGCGCCGGGTGGCCGTGCGCTCATGATCGGGAAGACGGGTCACCTTCCCCCAGCACATGGGGCTCTTCGCTCAAAACTTCCCCACCGCTTCCGACGGCCGGACTAACGACGCGCTGGATCGTCGTGGGCAATTCGCTGTCGAAACGGCGCCCCCGGCGACGATCGCGCGACGAGCGCCTCGGCCAGGCGGAGGGCGGCCGTTTCCGGCGCGGCTGGTGATCAAGTGGTGGTGCGCGGATGGTGGTGGTGGGCTGCCCGTCCGGGTCATGGCGGCCTGTCTGAGGGCCGCGAATTTCTGCCCACACGGGCGCCGGGTGCGCGGTTCCACTGTTTCGACAGCCGGAAGCGTGGGACACGAACCCGGTGGCGCGGCCGGCAGGCGTCGTGGGCGGGGAACCCGGCCGTCGGCGCCCCGGGCAGCGCCGTGCAGGCGAAGCCCGCGGATCGCCGGTGAACCCCACCAACGCAAGGAGCCCCCCATGACCACGCACCCCGACCCGCTCGAACGCGATCCCGTCGAGGCCCGGCCGTAGCCGGCCGCCGGCAAGGTGCCGCTGCGGGAAATCCGCCGATCGACCGGCATCGGCTGGGTGGCCGGCATCGACGCCGTCTACGACTTCATCCTGTTCGGCACGCTGCTGCCGCGGATCTCGGCGACGTTCGGCTGGTCGGAATCGTTCGCTCGGTCGTGTCGACGCTGGCGAGCGTGGGCACCGCGGTCGCGTTGTTCTCGATCGGGCCGATCGTCGTCCGGATCGGGCGACGCCGCGGGATGATCGCCACCGTGAGCGGCACGGCACTCGCGTCCGCAGTGACCGCGGCCACCGGCGGGCGGCCAGCCTCGTCGCCGTTCGCTCCATCAGCGGGCTGAGCCTGTCCGAGCAGTCGGTGAACGCGACCTACCTGAACGAGCTCTGCAACGCCGCCGAGGACGAACGCGTTTCGCGCCACCGCGGCTTCGTCTTCTCGATGGTGCAGACGGCCTGGCCGCTGGGTGCGCTCGCCGCCGCAGGCCTCGTCGCGCTCGTGTCGGTGTTCCTCGACCCGGGCCAGTGGCGCTGGGTTTTCCTCCTCGCCACCGTGCCCGCGGGTGATCGTGGCCCTGCTGTGCCGCAAGCTGCGGGAGAGCCCGCAGTTCCTGGCGCAGCGCGGTATGGCCACGAAGCAGCGCTCCGCGCCGCTGTCGATGATCTTCCGGCGCGCAGCTGCGCAACACTCTCGTGCTCGCGCTCGGCTGGCTCACCAACTGGATGGCGATCCAGACCTTCAGCGTGCTCGGCACCACCGTGCTCGAATCGGGCAAGGGCTTCAGCTCGTCGAACAGCTTGCTGCCGGTCGTCGCGTCGAACCTGGTCGCCGCGCTCGGCTAGCTCGCCCACGGCTGGCTCGGCGACCGCTTCCCGCGCCACCGCGTGATCGCCTTCGGCTGGACCGTGGCCGCGGTGATGTTCACGCTGATGCTGCTCGGCCCGGACAACGTGGGGTTCGTGCTCGTCACCTACATGATCGGGTTGTTCTCCCTGCTCGGCCCGTACGCGACCCTGCTGGTCTTCCAGTCCGAGTGCTACACCACCGCGTGCCGCGCGACCGGCGGCGCGTTCGCGTTCGCCATGAGCCAGCCCGGCGCCATCCTCGGCGGGCTGCCGCTGTCGGCGCTCACCGGCCTCGGCTGGGGTTACGGCCCGGCCGCGCTCGTCGTCGGAGCCGGCGCCTGCCTCGTCTCGGGCGTGGTGATGCTCGCCGGGCGCACCGTCGCCGCGGGAGCCTGATTCCCGGAACGTGAACCCCGGGGCGGCCCGGGGTTCACCGGGGCAGGAGCTGGTCGGTGAGCGTGTGGGCGAGCCACGTCTCGTACCGCTGCGGCGACCAGCGACGATCGCCGACCAGGAGCGAAAACACCTCGGGTGACATCAACGCGTGGATGACGTCGGCCGCGTCCTTCTCGCGCAGCCCGGGGCGCAGCGCGCCGGCCCGGGCGAGGGAGCGGGCGATCCGGTTCTGACCGGCGCTGCGGTCCCGGGCCCGCTCCGCCAGGAGAGCGGCGGCATCGCGGTCGGAAGCGGCGGCGCCCGTGAGGATGCGGTACAGCGGTGAGGTCCGCACGTTCACCTCCCGGCACAGGGCGGCGAAACCCGCGAGCCGGCGGACGGGGTCGGGCTCGCGCAGCAAGGCCTGCGCGGTGGGCTGGTCGGCGAGGCCGACGTCGTCCTCGTTGCCGGAGACGGCGGCGTCGAGCAGGGCCTTGAGAATGCCGAGCTTCGACGAGAAGAGCCGGTACACCGTGGCAGCCGGGACTTCGGAACGTTCGCTGATCGCCTCCACGGTCGTCGCCGCGTAGCCACGTTCGGCGAAAAGCGCGGCCGCCGCTTCGACGACGGCCGCGCGAGCCAGTCGGGTCCGCGCCTGGCCGCCTCGTCCGGGAGTCGTCACGAGTTGAGAGTAGCACTCTTGAATTGAGAGTATTACTCTCAACCTCGAAAGGAGGCCGGAATGAACCGCACAACCAGAACGAACCGCACGAGGCAAGCCGTGGCCGCGCCGCGGGTCACGGCGATGACGGGGCTCGTCCTCGCGGTGGGAGTGGTGGTCCAGGGGCTGTTCGCGGGCGGGTTCCTGGGCGGAGACCACGGGTTCCACGCCTGGCACGAGGTGCTGGGCACCGCGCTGGTGTTGCCGCCGCTGGTGAGCCTCGTGGCCGCGCTGGTGCTGCTCCACCGCCGGCCCGACGCGCGTTCGGCACTGGCGACGCGGGTGTTCCTGCTCGTGCTCGTCGTCGTGGTGATCGTGACGGGGCACGCCGGGCGCGGCCTGCTCGCGGTGCACATCCCGGCCGCGGTCGCGGTGGCGGGGATCGCCGTCAGGCAGGCCGCGGGGTTCGTCCGCATCCCCGCCTTGAGGCGGGACGGTTCGGAGCGGGCCGAAGGCTGGGGCGCTTAACGTCGACGGAGTGATCGAACACCTGAGTATCAAACCGAGCGTGCTGTACTTCGGGACCCCGGTGGCGTTGCTGACAACCGAGAACGCGGACGGGTCGGCGAACATCACGCCGATGTCGTCGTTCTGGGCGCTGGGCGAGGCGGTGGTTCTCAGACTGAGCCGGAGTTCGCTCGGGGCGCGAAATCTGGTGCAGCGGCCGGAGCTGGTGATCAACCTGCCCGGGCCCGAGCTGGGGGAGCGGGTGGAGCGGCCGGCGCCGCTGACGGGCGCCGATCCGGTGCCGGCGCACAAGCGGGCGAAGTTCCGGTACGAGGCCGACAAGTTCGGCGCCGCCGGGCTGCGGCCCGCGCCGGCCGAGGTGGTGCGGCCGCCCCGGGTCGCGGGGTGCCGGTGCAGCTCGAGGCGCGCGTGAGCGCGACGCACGACGGCGACGGCTTCGCGATCGTCGAGACGTCGGTGGTGCGGGTGCACTGCGAAGCCGGGCTGGTGGTGCCGGGGACCGACCACGTCGATCCTGGGAAGTGGAGCCCGTTGATCTACAACTTCCGCCACCGTCCGCGCGAACACCACCGGCATGCTCTACGTGCTGGACGAGCCGTCGGTCGGGCTGCACCCGAGCAACGTCGAGGGGCTGCGCAAGACCATCGACACCCTGGCGCAGAAACGGGAACTCGGTGGTCGTGGTCGAGCACGACCTCGACGTGATCCGCACGGCCGACTGGGTCATCGAGATGGGGCCCGGTGCCGGGTGGCTGGGGAGCACGATTCTCGCCGAGGGCACGCCCGCCGCGCTCGAGAAGAACAAGAAGTCGATCATCGGCCCGTACCTCGCCGGTCGCGCCACGGTCGAACGCCCGCGGCGGCCGTCGACGAACGGGCGGGCCGCCATCACCGTCAGCAGCCTGTACAACCTGCGCGATGTGACCGCGGCGTTCCCGGTCGGCCGCCTCACCGCGTTCGCCGGTCCCTCCGGGGCGGGCAAAACCGCGCTCGTGCTCGAAAGCCTCCTTCCGCCGCCCGCGCGCAGCTCGCCGGCGAACCGCTGCCGGACCACGTCGCGAAGCTGGCGCTCGGCTCGGTGCGCTAGGTCGTGGAGATCGACGCGACGCCGATCGGCCTCAACGCGCGGTCCACCCCCGGCACCTACTCCGGCGCCTTCGACGCCGTCCGCGCGCGCTTCGCAGCCGCGTCGGGCCTGGCAGCCGGCCACTTCTCGTTCAACACCAAGCAGGGCCAGTGCCCGACGTGCAAGGGCCTGGGCTCCCTCGACCTCGACGTGCAGTACCTGCCCGACATCACCGTCGACTGCCCCGCGTGCCACGGCGCGCGGTTCACCGGAGAAACGCTCGCGGTGCGCGTCGACGGCCTCACGATCGCCGACGTCCTCGAGCTCACGGTGGCCGACGCCCTCGGGCGCTACGCCGGCGTGCCCGCCATCGCCCGACCGCTGCGGCCCATCGCCGACGTCGGGCTCGGGTACTTGCGCCTCGGCGAGCCGACGCCGGCACTCTCCGGCGGCGAGTCGCAGCGCCTGCGGATCGCCGCGCGCCTGCGCAGCAGCCAGCGCGACGTGCTCTACGTGCTCGACGAACCGTCGACGGGTCTGCACCCGGTGGACATCGGCACGCTCGTCGGGGTGTTCGACCGCCTGCTCGACGACGGCGCCACCATCCTCGTCATCGACCACGACCTGGACCTGCTGGCCGCGGCCGACCACGTCATCGACCTCGGCCCCGCCGGCGGGCCGGGCGGGGGCCGGATCGTCGCGCAGGGGACACCGGACGAGGTCGCGACGGATCCCGCGAGCGTCACCGGCCCGTACCTCAGAGGTAGTCGCGCATCGTCGTGATCTCGAGCAGCAGCAGCTCGGCGTCCTGCAGGGGGTCGGCCCAGTCCGGCGTCCGCCGCCGCAGGTTCGCCCGGCGGGCCGGGTCGACCTTGAACTCGACGGCGTCGGCCGCCTCTTTGATCACACGCAGGCGCCCTTCGAGCTCCGCGAGGGCCTCCTCGGCCTCGGCGATGGCGCGGCGCGCGCCGGCGCGCGACTGTTGGTCGAGGCCGAGGCGCTTGTCCTCACTGTAGTCCTCCTTCGACTCCTCCAGGCGGCGCGCGCGCAGGACGGCGCCCCAGACGAGGCGTTCCAGCCGCCGCTCCCCGTCGAACGCACCGGTGCGCCACGCGGCCGACTTCGCGATCCGCTCCCCCAGCGCGCAGAGCCGGGAGGCCTGCTTGTGCTCGCGGGTGACGGCCAGCTCGGCCTCCTCCGTCGTCCGCTTCCGGTGGCGCGCCAGGGCGTCGCCCGGGCACAGCGCGGCCTCGGCACCGGCCAGCGCGAGCCCGCCGAGCACGCCGAGGACGAGCCACAGCGCGATCGACCAGGCTCCGCCGTCCGCGAGTAACACCGGAAGCGCGACCGTCGGCGCGACGAAGACCACGACCGCGAGCCCTGCGAACCAGCCGTCGTGGCGGTGGACAAGGCTACCGGCCGGCGTCAGCGCGTAGCCGTCGGCGAGCAGGCGCGGGTTGAAGATCCGGTACCCGGAATCGGTGCGGATCAGGGACGGCAGCGCGGTCACCTCGGAGCCGGGAGCTGCGGTCATCATCTTCCCCCTGTCGTCCGCGGAACCAGTCCGGCCGGAAGCTGCCCGAGCGCGACCGGCCGGTCCACAGTGGACTCAGCTGGCGACCGCCACGGCGTCGACCTCGATCAGCCATTCCGGCAGCCCATCGATGACGTCGGGTGACGAATCGACGACGTGGATCGTGCACTTCACGAGGCCGGCGGGTGTGCAGCCGGCGGCTTCGAGTGCTTCCTGGAGGTTGCGGAAGGCTTGTTTCGCTTGCGCCGCGTAGTCGCCCGCACCGACGAGCTCGCCGTCGGGGTCGAGCGCGAGCTGACCGGCGATCGTCACCAGCCGGGCACCGGGTGAGCCGACCGCTACCTGCGAATACAGGTCCATCACCGGTCTGGGCGGCGTCTCCGGGTTGATGCGATCGACGGTCATGGCGCCCTCCTCTGCGTCGACGCCGGATGGGCCGAGGGTGAGCCGCTCGCGCACCACAAGTCAACGGAGAGTGAAAAAGCGTGCCGCGATGGAGCCGGTCCCGTCACTCCGTAGCCGGGACCCGGCGTACCCGCCGCACCGTGCGGGGGATCCACGTCCACAACGCCGCCGCCGCGCCGAAACCGACGAAACCGCTGACGACGATGCCGGGGCCGAGGCCGGCCAGCGCCGTCACGGCGGCGAGCAGCAGCGGGCCGAGGCCGGAACCGACGTCGGCGAGTTCGTTCCAGATGCCGATGTGCGTGGGGCGGCCGATCGAGGGCGAGACGTCCGCGCCGAGGGTCATGATGATGCCCGACCCGATGCCGTTGCCGAAGCCCATGACCATCGCGACGACCGACAGCAGCAGCGCACCGTGGGTGAGCGGCATGAGCACGAACGACACGCCGAGCATGAAGGCGCACGGCACGGCGACCCAGCGGCGGCCGTAGCGATCCATCACCTTGCCCGCGGGGTAGAAGACGAGCGCGTCGATGGCACCGGCGAAGCCGTAGATCACGGAGCTGGCCGTGGGGCTCAGCCCGAGGTGCGCGGCCCACAGCGGGACGACGGTCTGGCGCGTCTGCCGGATTCCCGACAGCAGCAGGATGCCGGCGCCCAGGGTCGCGTACACGCGCCACTGCTGCTTGACCATGCCCCACGTCGTGATCGACGCGGCGGCGGCGCGGACCTCCGCGGTGGTCTCCAGGTCGGGCACGCGGTAGACGACCGCACCGGCCGCGAGCACCGCGACCAGGCTCAGGTAGTACGCGCCCGGCGGCCCCCACACCTGCATCGCCGCGGCGCCGAGGAAGGGACCCACGAAAACGCCGACGCGCATGGTGCCACCGAGCGTCGACAACGCGCGGGCACGCATGTGCAGCGGCACGGATTCCGTCAGGTACGACTGCCGCGCGAGGCTGTAGACGGCGCTCGCCGCGCCGATGAGCAGCACGCCGGCGCCGTAGACCACCAGCGGCCACGAACCCGTGCCGAGGTCGAGCAGGCACAGCACCAGGCCCGCGACCGACACCGCGGCGGCCAGCAGCATCGACTTGCGTTCACCGACGCGCGTCGCCAGCACCCCGGCGGGGATGTTCGTGACGAGCGACCCGATGCCGATCAGCGCGCTGATCAGCGCCGCGACCGAGGTCGTGGCCCCGCGGTCGATCGCGCTCAACGCGACGACCGGCAGCATCGAGCCCTCGGCGAGCCCGAACAGCGTCGCGGGCGCGTACACCGCGACGGCGACCGAACGAAGACGGAATTCTTCAGCCATGTCCGACCACCGCCGCGATCAGCATGCCCCAGGTGCTCCGGCGAGGGGAGTTTCGGTGTCCACGGGCCGATCTTCGCAAGAACGCGCGGGGCCGTGGCCGGAATGAGCTGTGGCCTGTACCACGGTGAGCGAGACTTTTACGACCAACCGGTCAGGCCGGACACCGGCTCCGGTGCCCCACTGACCACTGTGGACGGTTGTTGACTTCGCTACTTCCTCGCGGTCGTCGACCACGGGACTGTCGGTCGCAGCATCGTTGTACGTGGGTCGCAACCGTCGCCGTCCCACGCGATCCGCGCGCTGGAACGCGATCTCGGCCAGGCGCTGTTCCACCACGTCGGGCTCACCGCGCCGGCGAGGCCCTGATCGAGCCCGCGCGCCAAGTGGGGCGCGGGCTGGACCACGCACGCGTCGCCGGGGCGGCGACCCGGGCGGATCGAGAGCGCGGTGATGCCGTCGCGGGGCGCGACTTCCCGTCGATTCCCGAACCGGTCCACGGCTCGGCGCCGGACTTAGCCGCGTCGGGAACCCCCGATCGGCGCGAGCTCGACAGCCACGCTGATCATCGAGCACCACGGTCACGCCGAAGCTACGATCTCAGTAAATGGAAATATCTTCCTAATAAGTGAGAACAGGAGTTAGGCTGAGGCCCATGGCGGCCTACACCCACGGCTATCAGGAATCGGTGCTGCGCTCGCACCGACAGCGGACCGCGGAGAACTCCGCCGCGTACCTGCTGCCGCGGCTGGCGGCCGGGCAGGCGGTGCTTGAGGTCGGGAGCGGGGCCGGGACGATCACCGCCGATCTGGCCGCGCGGATCGCGCCCGGGAGGGTCACCGCGGTCGAGCTCACGGAGACCGCGCGGGACCTCGGGCGGACCGAAGCGGCGCGGCGCGGGCAGGACAACATCGACTTCGTGGTCGGTGACGTGCACGCCCTCGATTTCCCCGACAACTGCTTCGACGTCGTCCACGCGCACCAGGTGCTGCAGCACGTCGCCGACCCCGTGCGGGCGCTGCGCGAGATGCGCCGCGTCTGCCGGCCCGGCGGCGTCGTCGCCGCGCGCGACTCGGACTACGCCGCGTTCACCTGGTACCCGGCCGACCCGGTCCTCGACCGCTGGCTCGCGCTGTACCAGACCGCCGCCCGCGCCAACGGCGGCGAACCCGACGCCGGACGGCGCCTCCTGGCCTGGGCCCACGCCGCGGGTTTCACCGAGGTGTTCCCCTCGTCCAGCACGTGGTGCTTCGCAACCCCCGATGCTCGCACCTACTGGGGCGGCATGTGGGCCGACCGCATCCTCAAGTCGGACATCGCCACCCAAGCCCTGCGCGACGGCCTGGCGTCGCAGGCGGATCTGGAAGAGATTTCCACCGCGTGGCGCCGGTGGACGGACGATCCGGACGGGTGGATTTCGTTGCTGCACGGGGAAATCATCGCCATCGCTTAGGCCCCTTCGGTGCTTTGCCCGAAATCACCGATCGACACGGGTTCGCTCCGATATGATCGCGGCTTGTGACCGAGCCCACAGATCACGACGCCGGCAGTTCGACGACGCCCAGCTCCACCGTCGAACACGAGCGAAGCCGGCTCGTCCTCGCTTTGCGTGACCGGCTCCGGCTGATGGCGGCGGAGATTCTGGCGGCGGATGATTCCCGGCTCGCTCGCGACATGCCGCACGTCGATCGGGCCGAAGTGAAGGCCGAAGTACTGCAGCGAACGGCAGCTGACGCGGATTCGCTGCTCAGCACGACCAACCAGCAGATCAACGACCTGCTCGAGGCCCAGCGGGCACTCGCCCGGCACGACGCTCCGCCCGCTCGCCCGGCGGGGCAGTCGAACCCCTTGGACAAGGTCGCTCACGCGTCCGTCGGGTTCGCCTTGTGGCTGGGGATCTTCGTCCCTGTCCTCACCTGGCAGCTGATGCAGACACCGCTGAGCTCGTCCGCGCACTTCTGGCTGTCGGTCGCCGTGGTGATCGCCGGTCTCGGCACGCTCAGGCTCGTGTACCAGGCGGTTGCCCGAGCGGGCCACCGGTTGAGCGGCCAACCCGCGCTGGGCGGCGCGGGCTGGCCCTTCGTGACCGGCTTCGCCACCACTTACCTGCTGATGGTGTGGCGGCTGTGGACATCCTGGCGCGAGGCGATGGGGACGGGCTGGGCCGTGGTCGTGTGGGTGGTCCTCGGACTGGTGAG
Source organism: Amycolatopsis sp. FDAARGOS 1241 (assembly GCF_016889705.1). NCBI lineage: Bacteria > Bacillati > Actinomycetota > Actinomycetes > Pseudonocardiales > Pseudonocardiaceae > Amycolatopsis > Amycolatopsis sp. FDAARGOS 1241. Next base: position 1,609,865 of record NZ_CP069526.1, on the reverse strand, counting down.
CTTTCTCGCGGCGGTGGTGGGTCTTCTGGCCGCCAAGGATCCGCTCAAGGACGAGGGCCCAGGCAGGCGCATCCCGCGACCCGTCGTCCGTCGCGAGGCCGTTTTCACGATCATCGCACTGGTCGTGCTGGCACTGTTGCTGACCGGCGTCATCCGAATTCCCTGGCCGCAGTGGGCTGCCTGGGTGGCAGCCGACGCGCTTTCCCTCCTGATCGCGGCCGGCGGCGGGCCGTTCGTACTCGGCTCCACCAAGTTGGTGCCCGCTCGGCTTTCGAGTGATCCAGGGCGGCGCGGCAGCCCGGCCTGGACGCAACGGCGCGACGAGTTGACGGCAGCCTTCGACGAAGCCGACGCGGAATGGGCGAGGAGTATCCGGAAGCCCCTTCGCCTGAGCGTGACGCACCACCTCAACACCGTGGTCACGCCAGGGTTCAGCACACACCTTCCCGAGATCGACCGCAGCGCGCTCGGCCAGATGCGCGCGGGCGAGCGAGCGTTCACCGAAACACCGGCCGGGCAACGGCTGAAGACCGTCCTTGCGGGCATCCGTGGCGGGGCGGTGGGAATGGCGGGCCCTCGTGGCGCGGGCAAATCCACGCTGCTGGAGGCGTACCAAGCCGGCCGGTTCATCGAGCTCGGCGAGGTGCACATCGCGCTCCTGGAGAGCGTGCCGGTGAAGTACGACGCCCGCGAGTTCGTCTTGCACCTGCACGCGCGCTTGTGCGACGCGGTCCTGCGCTTCTGTGACAAACGGCTTGGCACCACTCAGGAAGCTGCGACCCCGTGGCCGGCGCGACTGGGCCGGCTGTGTCGGCTGTGGCCGTTCGCGGCGGTCGTGGTCGCGTGGGTGGTGCTGGGGGTCGCGGGCTCACTGGCGGCCGGCCGCTCCGACGTCGACTTTCGCGCCTGGTTCGGCACGATGTGGTGGCCGGTCGTGTCGCTGGTCGGTGCGGCCGCGATCCTGTCGATCGCAGTGCGCCGTCGGCCGCGTCCGGTGCCCGTGTACCAGGGGACTGACGACGAGCCGCCCGAGCCACGTCCCGGTGACCTGCACGGGCTGCGCGCGCTCGCCGAGCACAAGCGCGACGAGATCGAGTTCCAGCTCAAGCACACTTCAGGGTGGTCGGGGAAAGTCGGTCTGCCGGTCGGTTTCGAGGCCGGTGCCAGCGGATCACGCGAAGTGACACGGCAGCAACGGACTTATCCACAGATCGTCCACGAGTTCGGCGGCTTCCTCAAGGCCATGATCACCTGCCTGAACGGGCTTCCCAACGTCGCACCCACCTCGGTGGTGATCATCCTCGACGAGCTGGACAAGATCGCCTCCCCCGAAGTCGCGCAGGATTTCGTCAACGAGGTCAAGGCACTCTTCAGCCTCGACGTGCCCGGCTTCTTGTTCCTGATCTCCGTGTCGGAGGACGCGCTGGCTTCGTTCGAGCGGCGGGGCCTGCCGGTGCGAGACGCCTTCGACAGCGCCTTCGACCTCATCTTCCGGCTGGAGTACTTGACACTCGACGACTCGCGGCAAGTCCTGTCCAGCCGCGTTCTGGGGCTGCCCGAGCCGTTCGTGTGCCTGTGCCACTGCCTGGCCGGTGGGCTGCCCCGAGAACTCGTCCGCGTAGCGCGGCAGATGATCACCGCTTCAGGCTCTCTCGCGGACGTCGCGCGCCGGCTGGTCGACGAGGAGCTGCGAGACAAGCGCGGCGCCCTGCGCACAGTGGTGGCCCGCGGGACGTACGACGACATCCTCGTGAGCGACCTCGTCCGCCACATCGACGCGCACGCCGTTGCGGATCCTTCGGCGTTGGTGCGCGCCGCTGCGCACCCGCCGATCACCACCGCCTCGACGAGCGATCTCGCGTCGCTGCACCGGCTCCAGGTGGAAACGCTCGGGCACTTGTACTTCCTGGGTACCGTGCTGGAGGTGTTCGGGCCCGGGTTCTCTCCGGCCGATCTCGATCGAGGGAAGACCGAAGGCGACGCTTCGTTCGACACGCTTACCTCAGTGCGACAACTGTTTCCCGTCAACGCTCGGCTGGCCTGGCTGACGGTCAGCGCGTTCCGGCAGGCGTGGCACTTGGCAGTTGCGCCGCCGCCCGATTTTCCGGGTGGGCACTCGGCCAACGGCGCTGCCGCAGGTCTGGCCGCCGAAATCGGGGCATAGTGGGCGCAGTAAGGTCACGGTTGCGCACAACCGTTGACCCGGCACCGGGCCGGCCGGTTGGATTCGCGATCGTGCGTCGAAGAGAGCTGGTCATCGCGGGGGTCGCGGCCGTGGCGGGTGGGGCGGTCGTCGCCGTGGTGATGGGGTTGAGTGGTGGCTCGGCGGCGCCGCAGCCGGTCGCGCCCGTCGTGGCGGCCAAGCGGAAACCGCCGGTCGTGGTGCCGAGCTCGGTGGTGCCCGTGGTGAAGCCGGTCGCGACGTCGTCGAGCGCGGCGCCGCAGGTCCACACCGTGGCGGCCCCGACGGCCAAGGCGCGTGCGGCGGTGGCGCCCGCGCAGGACGAGGCGCCGTCCGACCGGGTCCGGGACCGCGTTTACCAGCAGCCGCTCAACGCGCGGCCACAGGGGCAGGTGACGGGCCCGGGCATCGTGCCCCAGCCCGGGACGAAGACGGAGGACACCGGCCCGTCCGACGAGCCCGTGACGACGCCGACGCCGTTGCCCAACCCAGCCGAGACCCCGCCGACGTTCACGCCGTCCGTGCAGCCTGGTCCGTAACGCATCCGGGAAGTCCGTTCGGTTGCGTTCCTCCTCGGTGTCGTTGCTCGCACGGTTTTCCCTGGTGCAGCTCGATTTCCGAGCTCTACGTTCGCCCGATGAGCCCGAGCGACGACGAACTCCCCCGACCGGAGTGGTTCCTTCCCGTGGATCACCGGGTTCACTGAAGGCGAAGTGCTATCCACGGAGCCCGGAGAGCGCCACGCTGCGGGCGCACGCGATCCCGCGGCTGCTGAAGGACGCGGAGCGCAAGGCGCGCGGCTTCTACAGCGCCGCTACGGGGCCCTTGACGGCGAAACTGATCGAGCGGTTCAAGGAGCGTTACCCGGCGTCGAGGTGGAACTGAAGCGCCACGGGTGGGCGGACCCGTCGACGGCCCTGCACGAGCCGACCCGGTGTGGGCCGAGTTCTGGTCCGCGGGCGATCTGCGCGCAGCTCGTGGAGGTGCGCGATGTGGCCGAGGAGGAGCTGCAGCTCCTCAGGCTCGGCGTGGCGTACGTGCCTCTCACCAGCCTGCCGCCGAGCCGCGCCGCGCCGGCGTGGAGCGCCGACGAGACCGACCCGGTCCTCCACGCGTTCATCGAAGGCGCGCCGGAAGTGGCCACGCAGAGCTGACTGCCCAAACCGGGTCACCGCGGCTGTGCAGGCAGCACGAAGTCACGCCAGCCGCAGCGCCATCATCAGGGTCGCGCGAACACGACCATCCTGCAGATCGAGCGCGAGGAGTTCCCGGATCCGCTTCAGCCGGTACGCGAGCGTGTTGCGGTGGATGAACAGCTCGGCGCAGATCGCCGGCGTCGCTCCGCTGTGGCGCAGGTACGCCTCGAGCGTGGTCAGCAGCTCCTCCGACCGCGCCAGCGGCGCCACGAGCCGCTGGGCCAGGCTGATCGCGCCCGGGTGCCGCAGGGTGTCCACCACCGCGTCGAAGTCCAGCCGTGGCGCGGCGTGCACTCCGGAGGGACCCAGCGCGCGCCGGCACATCCGCAGCACCAAGCCGAGTTCCGCCGCGTTCTCCGCGGTCGCGACCACGGCCGACACCGAGCGCGCCCGCCCGACGGCCGCGCGCGCCGCGGACAGCAGCTGCGCCGGGTCGAGTGACTCGCTCTGCAGCAGGATCGTCGACAGGTCCGGTTCCTCGACGAACCGCATCGCCGGGTATTCCCCCGCCAGGACCACGCGGGCGCGCCACGACACCGACCGCAGGTAGGTCGTCGACCTCCCCGCTTCGGCCTGCAGCACGACGACGCCCGTGCGCTGGTACGGCTCCAGCTCGGCGTCGCGGGCCAACGCGATCAGCTCGGCCGTCGGCACGGCGTCGTTGCCGTACACGGCTTCGGTGAGCCGGCCCGCGTTGCGCGAGTGCGCGACGCCCGCCGACCCGAGAGTGGTGCTCAGCTGCATCGACACGACGGCGGCGACGGGCGCGAGAAGCGTCCGGATCGTGGTCTGCGCGTCGGTTTCCTCCACGACCAGCCGGAAACGGTCGCGGTCGCTGCCCGGCAGCGTGAACTCCGTGCGGGCCGCGAGCGAGCCCTCACCACCCGCGGCGAGCAGCGTCGCGCCGGTCGAGTCCTGAATGGACACCCGCGCGCCGACGACCTCGCTGATGCGGTGCAGCACGTCCTGCATCGTGCCCTGGTCCGCCGCGATGCGCGTGCAGTCGTCGGCCAGCTCCGAACCGCGGCGCAGCGCTTCGTAGCGCTCGGCCGACAGGCGGTCTTGCACGTCGCGTTGCACGAGCACGAACGGCACCTGGTCCGGGAACACCAGCAGCGGCACGCCGCGGTTCCGGCACGCGAGGACGAGCCCCTCGGGCAGCGCCGCGTGCGCCGGCCCGAGGCCGAACGCGAGCGCCGCGATGGGGACGTTCGCGAGCCGTTCCACGTAGGCGTCCCAGATCCTGACGTCCGTGACGTTCAAGGCCATCCCGGACGTCAGCATCAGCGCGCCCGGGGTGAGGAACGGCGACGGGTCGATCGATTCCGTCGGTGCGCACCAGGTGATCGGCCTCGCCAGAGCACCGGGCGGGCCTTCGACGCGGATTTCGATGCGGCGCCCGGGATCTTCGAGCATGTCGGCAACACGCATCCCGGCAGCGTAGAGCACTCAGCACAACCCAGCCCGTGCGATTAGGTCACTCTGACCAATGTGCCGGGCACCACACCCTGCCTACTGTTACCGACCATGACCGCGACCCTGAATTCCGACATGGGCGAAGGACTCGGCCTGCACAGCTTCGGCAACGACGAAACGCTCCTCGACCTCGTCGACGTGATCAACCTGGCCTGCGGCTTCCACGCGGGCGACCCCGACGTCATGGACGCGACCGTCGCCGCCGCCGTCGCGCACGACGTCCGCATCGGCGCGCACCCCGGGCTGCCCGACCTGACCGGCTTCGGCCGGCGCCGCATGGTCCTGACCCCGGAAGAGGTCGAGTCGATCGTGCTGTACCAGGTCGGGGCGCTCACGGCGTTCCTGGCCAAGCACGGCGCCTCGCTCAACCACGTCAAACCCCACGGCGCGCTCTACGGCATGCTCGCCGGCGATCCCGCGCTCATGGTCGGCGCGGCCCGCGCGGCGAAGGTGTTCGGCGTGCCGTTCTTCGGCATCGCCGGAACCGCACACGAGACGGTGTGCGGCGAACTCGGCGTGCCGTTCGTGGCCGAACTCTACGTCGACCTCGACTACGACGACGAGGGCAACCTGATCATCCTGCGCCGCCCCGAGCGCACCGACCCGGCCGCCGCGGCCGAACGCGTCCGGCGCGCACAGCAAGGCCGGCCCGTGCTGTCGGTCAACGGCACCGAACTGGACATCCGCTTCGACAGCGTCTGCGTGCACTCCGACGCCCCCAACTCCCCCGACGTCGCCGCGGCCGTGCGGGCCGTGCTCGACGAAAACCAGTGAAAGGCGGGTCCGTGTCCGACATCCTCTCTCCGCTCCCGGGCATCTTCTACACGCGTCCCGGGCCCGACAAGGAGCCGTTCGTGCAGCCCGGCGACCGCATCGAGGCCGGCGCCGCCGTCGGCATCGTCGAGGTGATGAAGCAGTTCACGGAGATCCGCTCGGAGACCGCGGGCACGGTCAAGTCGATCAACGTCGCGGACGGAGGCACCGTGACCCCCGGCGAAGTCCTCGTCGTGGTGGAGGACTGACGCGTGCGCAAGCTCGTCATCGCCAACCGCGGCGAGATCGCGGTCCGGATCATGCGCACCGCGCGGGAAATGGGCATCACGACCGTCGCCGTGTGCAGTGAAGCCGACCGCGGCTCGCTCGCGGCGCGGACCGCCGACGAAGCCGTGGTGATCGGCCCGCCGCCGGCGCGCGACAGCTACCTCAACCAGGAAGCCGTGCTGAACGCGGCGCGCGACACCGATGCCGACGCCGTGCACCCCGGGTTCGGTTTCCTGTCCGAAAACGCCGGTTTCGCGCAGGCCGTGCTCGACACCGGGCTGACGTGGGTCGGCCCCTCGCCCGACGCGATCCGGCTCATGGGCGACAAGGTCGCCGCGCGCGAAGCGGCCCGCAAGGCGGGGGTACCGGTGCTGGCGGGCTCCGACGGGCCGCTCGACCCGGATGCCGATCCGCTCGCCCTCGCCCGGAAAGTGGGTTTCCCGTTGGTGCTCAAGGCATCCGCGGGTGGTGGCGGCCGTGGCATCCGGCTCGTCACCGACCCGGCCGATTTCCTCTCGGCGCTGGACCTCACGCGGTCGGAGGCGCGGGCGAGCTTCGGTGACGACACGATGTACCTGGAGCGGTTCGTCGAACGCGCGCGCCACGTCGAGGTGCAGGTGCTCGGCGACGGTGAGCGCGTGATCCACCTCGGCGACCGCGACTGCTCGATGCAACGCCGCTCGCAGAAGGTGCTCGAGGAGGCACCGGCGCCCGAGCTGCCCGGCGAGGTCCGCGAACGGATCCGCAGCTCGTCGGTCGAGCTCGCGAAGGCGTGCCGGTACCGCGGGGCCGGCACCGTCGAGTTCCTGTACGACCCGGTGCGCCACGAAGCCGCGTTCATCGAGATGAACACCCGGCTGCAGGTCGAGCACCCCGTGACGGAACTGGTGACCGGCATCGACCTCGTCGAGCAGCAGCTGCGGATCGCCCGCGGCGAGCCGCTCGGCCTGGCCCAGGACGACGTCACGTTCACCGGGCACGCGTTCGAGTCGCGCATCAACGCCGAAGACCCGGATCGCGGCTTCATGCCCAGCCCCGGCACGGTGGAAACCCTGAGCTGGCCGACGGGCGCGCGGGTGGACAGCGGCGTCGAGGCGGGTGATGCTGTGGCACCGTACTACGACTCGATGATCGCCAAGCTGATCGTGCACGGCCCGGACCGCGCCACCGCCATGGCGCGGATGACCGAAGCGTTGCGCGGTGTGGAGATCACCGGGATCGCGACGACGACCGGCCTGCACCTTGACCTGTTCGCACGGCCGGAGTTCGCCGCGGTCGAGCACCACACGAAGTTCATCGAGACCGCTCCCGGACTGCTGAAGGAGACGGCGTGAGCGCACCGCAGACCCTGCCCGCCCAAGCCCGCTAGTGGGGCGGCGACGAGTTCCTGTTCGTCGAGATCGCCGAGGAGATGAGCCTGCCGGGGAACCTGCGCGCGATGGGCATCGCACGCGGCCTGTCCGCGAAGGCCGTCGACGGCGTGGTCGACATCTGCCCGGCCAACGCGTCGCTGCTCATCCGCTTCGATCCGGACGTGCTGGCGCCGGCCGACCTGGAGGCCATCGTCCGGCAGCTGGAAACCGAGACGCAGCAGCAGAGCAGCTCCGTGCTGTCGACGCGGATCATCGAAGTCCCGGTGTGGTACGACGATCCGTACACGCGCGAGGTCGGTGCGCGGTTCCGCGACGGGTACCACCAGGACCCGAGCGGCACGGACCTCGACTACGCGGCGCGGGTGAACGACCTCGACGGCGCGGCGGAGTTCATCCGGCGCCACCACACGAACCCGTGGCTCGTGTCGATGGTCGGGTTCGTCGCCGGCCTGCCGTTCCTGTTCCAGCTGGTCGACCGCGAAAAGCAGCTGGAGGTGCCGAAGTACCTGAGCCCGCGCACGGACACGCCGAAGCTGACCGTGGGCCACGGCGGGTGCTTCGCCTGCATCTACTCCGTGCGCGGCGCGGGCGGCTACCAGATGTTCGGCATCGCGGCGGCGCCGATCTTCGACCCGGCGCGCAAGCTGGCGGACTTCGCCGACTCCATGGTGTTCTTCCGGCCCGGCGACGTCGTGAAGTTCACGCCGGTGTCCGAAGAGGAGTACCGCGCGATCGAAGCCGAAGTGGCAGCCGGCACGTTCCGCTACCGGGTCGTGCCCGTCGAGTTCGACACCGAGCGGGCCGTCGCCGACCCCGAGGCCTACAACGCCACTCTGCTGGAGGTGCTCCGTGGCGAGTGAGCGCGCGATCGAGATCAGCCAGCCCGGCCTGGCGACGACCGTCCAGGACCGCGGCCGCATCGGCTACTACGACCTGGGTATCCCGCAGGGTGGAGCGCTCGACCAGTACTCGGCGGAGCTGGCGAACGCGCTGGTGGGCAACCGCGACGGTGAGGCGCTGCTCGAGTGCACCTACCTCGGCCCGGTGCTGCGCGCCCACGGCCCGCTGGAGGTCGCGGTGGCGGGTGCCCCGGTGCCGGTGAAGGTGAACGGCGAGGAGCGTCCTCAGTGGACCCGCCTGGCACTGGCCGACGGTGACGAGTTGTCCTTCGGCTACATCGGCGGCGGCTCCCGGTACTTCCTGGCGTTCTCCGGCGGCATCGACGTGCCGGCGGTGCTGGGCAGCCGCTCGACGTACCTGCTCGGCGCCCTCGGCGGCTTCCAGGGCCGGAAGCTGGAGCCGGGTGACGTCCTGCCGATCGGCGCGCCGACGACCTCGCCACCAGGCGACACCATCGCCGAGGAACACCGGCCGGTTTTCGCCCCGCAGCAACAGGTCCGCGTGATGCTCGGGCTGTACGACCACCGCCTCACCGAACGCGGCCTGGCCAACCTGACTGAAGAGGAGTGGACGCTCACCCCGGTCGCCGACCGCGCCGGCCTGCGCTACGACGGCCCGGGTGTCGAGTGGCGCGAATGCGTGCAGCCCTTCGGCGCGGGCTCGGACCCGTCGAACATCGTCGACGCCGGCTACGCCGTGGGCTCCATCCAGATCCCCGGCGGCACGCAGCCCATCGTCCTGCACCGCGACGCCGTGTCCGGCGGCGGCTACGCGATGGTCGCCACGGTGATCAGCGCCGACATGGACGTCGTGGCGCGCGCCGCGCCGGGCACGAAGACCCGCTTCGTCCCTGTCGACCTCGACACCGCGCTGGTGGCCCGCAAGGACCGCGCCCAGCGCCTCGCGGCGGCGATCAGCTCGCTCGGTTGAGCGGGCGCGCCGGCCGGCCCCCTCTCCGGCCGGCGCGCCCGCTCAAGTCGGGTCCGGTTCATCGCCGCGGGTCACGAGCGCGCCGGCTCGGGGCGGACCAGGGACACGGCCGTGTCGACCGCAGCGGCCACGTCGTCGTCGGGCGGGTAGAGCAGGGCGCGGCCGACGATCAAGCCGCGGACACCGGGCAGCTCCAGCGCCGCGCGCCAGGATTCGTAGGTCTCGTCGGGCTCGGTGGCCGGGTCGCCGCCGAGCAGCAGGGCCGGGAGCGTCGTCGCCGCCAGCACGCGGTCCATCTCCTTGATGACCGGCAGCTTCAGCCACGTGTACGCGCTGGAAGCGCCGAGCCCCTGTGCGATGTGGACGGAGCGGATCACGGCCTCGGGCGACAGGTCGTTGACCGCACGGCCGTCGACGCGGCGGGTGAGGAACGGCTCCAGCAGCGCGACGACGCCGGCGCGGTTCAGCTCGGTGACGGCGCGCCCGCAGGTCTCGAGAGTGGCGACGGTGGCGGGGTCGTCGACGTCGATGCGGGTGAGCATCTTCGCGGCCTCGAAGCCGGCGTCGATGGTGCCGCGCACGTCGTAGCCGGTCATGCGGTCGTCCAGTTCGAACACCGACCCGGCCAGGCCGCCGCGGTTCATCGAGGAGACGACGACCTTGCCCTCCAGCGCGCCCAGCAGCAGCAGGTCTTCGAGCACGTCGGCGGTGCCCAGCACGCCGTCGACGCCCGGCCGGGAGAGCGCTTCCCCCAGCCGATCGAGCAGCTCGATCCGGCTCGCCATGGCGTCGGGCCGGCCGCGGACGGCGAGCGCGCCGCGGGCCGGGTGGTCGGCGGCGATCAGCATGAGCCGGCCGTCCGGCGGGAGGAACCCGCGGCGGGAGCGGGCCGCGAGCAGCGCGGCGATCCGTTCGGGCTCGCGAGCCCGGATCTCGCGCAGCTCGGCGTGGTCGCGGGCGAATCCCGTGGACCGCACTGTGTCCACAGTGGTCATTCCTGGGTCTCCCTCTTCGCATTCGGGTCGCCGCCGGCCAACAGCGTGTCGATCTCCTCGGCGGTCGGCATGGCGGTGGAGCACTCCAAGCGCGAGGCGACGATGGCGCCCGCGGCGTTGGCCCGCGCGAGCGTCTTGTCCAACGGCCATCCGGCCAGCAGGCCGTGGGCGAGCGAGCCACCGAAGGAGTCGCCGGCGCCGAGACCGTTGTAGGGCTTGACGAGCAGTGGCGGGGACACGACCCGCTCGTCGCGGGTCTTGGCGAGCACCCCCTTGGGTCCCTGCTTCACCACGGCGAGGCGGACGCCGGTGGCAAGCAGCGCGTCGGCCGCGCGTTCGGGATCGGATTCGCCGGTCGCGATCTCACACTCCTCGCGGTTGCCGACGGCGACCGTCACCTGGCCGAGCACCTCGCGCACCTCGGCGCCGGCGGTTTCGGCGTCAGGCCAGAACATGGGGCGGTAGTCGAGATCCAGCACGGTCTCGCGGCCACCGCGCGCGGCGAGGGCTTCGTGGTGCGCCGAACGCGACGGCTGCTCCGAAAGCCCGCTGACCGAGAGCCACAGCAGCCCGGCCGCGGCGATCGCGCCGGTGTCCAAATCGGACGGTTTCACCTGCAGATCGGGCGCGGTGGGCTTGCGGTAGAAGTACAGCGGGAAGTCGTCGGGCGGGAAGATCTCGCAGAACGTGACCGGCGTCGGGTACTCGGCGCTGGTGACCACGTGCCGGTCGTCGACCCCGAGGCGGCGCAGCTCGCGGCGCACGTAGCGGCCGAACGGGTCGTCGCCGACGCCGGTGATGATGGCGGCGCGCCGCCCGAGCCGGGCCGCCGCGACGGCGACGTTCGCGGTCGTCCCGCCCAGGAACTTCCCGAACGTCGTCACGTCCTCCAGGCCGACGTCCACCTGCAACGGGTAGATGTCGACCCCGGAACGGCCGAAGGTGAGCACCTCGGCTGGCTGGTTCATGGGTTTCGGCGACCTCTCGGGTAGCGCGGACGGCGACGGCGCCGACGTTAGGTCGGTTCCCCGGCCGTCGTCAAGAGTTTGTCCAGACATAATGACAATTAGCACCGGTCCGGTACGGTGTGCGCATGGCCACCCGATCCGACGCCGTGCAGCTCGACGTGCAGCTCGACCGCAGCAGCCCGGTCCCCCTGTACCACCAGCTGGCGCAGGCGATCGAGAACGCCATCACGTCGGGCACGCTGCGCCCGGGCGACCGGATCGAGAACGAGCTGTCGCTCACCGAGCGCCTCGGCCTCGCGCGGCCGACCGCGCGCCAGGCGATCCAGGACCTGGTGCGCAAGGGGCTGCTGGTGCGCCGGCGCGGCCTCGGCACCCAGGTCACGCGCCCGGCGATCCACCGTGACGTGCGCCTGTCGTCGCTGTACGACGACCTCACCGGAGCCGGCCGCAAGCCGCGCACCGTGCTGCTCGAACACGGCTCGTGCACGCCCGCGTCGACCGGTGTGAAGGAGCTGCTCGACCTGCTCGCGCCGGACGAACCACTGCACCGGATCCGCCGGCTGCGCTTCGCCGACGAAGAACCGCTGGCGATCATGACCAACTACGTCGTCGGCCGGTACCGGCTCGACGACGAAGACCTCGCGGCCAAGAGCCTGTACGACGTGCTGCGTTCGCAGGGCGCGCAGATCGCCATGGCGCACCAGACGATCGGCGCGCGCCTGGCCGACGAGGACGAGGCGGCGCTGCTCGGACAGCCGCGGCCGCTCGCCTGCGTCACCGCCGCACTGTCGGTCTTCGACGACGCCGGCCAGCTCGTGGAGCTCGGCCGGCACCTGTACCTGGCCGACCGCTACTCCGTGGAGACTTCCCTGGTGGTCTGAGCCCATTACCCGCCAACGGTTTTCGCCGAGGTTTCCACCGAAATTTCCGTCGAGCGCACAGGAGAGTCATGGGGTTTCGCCGGGGTTTGGCGCTGCTCGTCGCCGCCACCTTCTTCATGGAGATCGTCGACGCCACCGTCATCGCTCCCGCGGCGCCCGCCATGGCGGCCGACCTCGGGGTGCGGTCGGTCGACGTCAACGTCACCATCACCGCGTACGTTCTGACGCTGGGCGTGCTCATCCCGATCAGCGGCTGGCTCACCGACCGCTTCGGCGCCCGCCGCATCTTCGCCACGGCCTTGGTGCTGTTCACGCTCTCGTCGCTGGCGTGCGCGCTGGCGCCGAACTTGGTGCTGCTGACCGCAGCCCGCGTGGTGCAGGGTGTGGGTGGCGCGATGATGGTGCCGGTCGGCCGGCTCGTGGTCTTGCGCGCGACCCCCAAGACGGACCTGGTGCGCGCGGTGGCCTACCTGACGTGGCCGGCGTTGCTGGCGCCGGTGGTCGCCCCGGTGGTGGGCGGGCTGCTCGCGGAATACGCGTCGTGGCGGTGGATCTTCGTCATCAACCTGCCGTTGGGCGCCGCCGCGCTGATCGTCGCGCTGGCGATCGTGCCGGATCTGCGGGCGTCGCGTCCTGCGCCGTTCGACCGGGTGGGGTTTGCGTGGATCGCCGTCGGTACGGCGGCTCTGGTGGTCGCGCTCGAGGGCCTCGGCTCGGGCTTCAGCCCCGCGGTCCTCGTCTCGGCGGTCGTGGCCGTCGTGGGCCTCGGCACGGCGGTGCGCCACCTGTTGCGCGCGTCGAATCCGCTGGTCGACCTGCGCATCCTGCGCGTTCCCACGTTCCGCATCACGGCCGCCACCGGTTCCGTCTACCGCGGCATCATCACGGCGATCCCCTTCGTGCTGCCGCTGCTGTTCCAGGTCGGCTTCGGCTGGACGGCCGCCCGCGCAGGCCTGGTGGTGATCGCGCTGTTCGTGGGCAACGTCGGCATCAAACCGGCGACCACCCCGTTGATGCGGCTGTTCGGCATCCGCACGGTGCTGGTCGTGTCGATCGTGGTCGGTGCCGCCTGCCTGGTGGGAATGGCGTTCCTGACGCCCGCCACCCCACTGCCCGTGCTGCTCGGCGTGCTGCTGCTCAGCGGCATCGCCCGCTCGACGGGGTTCACCGCCTACAACAGTGTCGCGTTCGCCGACGTCGACGAGCCGTCGATGAACCACGCGAACACGTTGCTGTCGACCCTGCAGGAACTGGGCGCCGGCCTGGGCGTCGCGATCGGCGCCCTGCTGGTCCGCGCGGGCGGCGCGGTGACGTCGGACGCGGTGGGGCCTTTCCGGGTGGCGTTGGTACTGCTGGCGGTGCTGCTGGTCGTGCCGTTGATCGCGGCCGCGCGATTGTCCCGGGCGGCGGGAAATGTGGTCACCGGCCGCGCGTGACGGGCCCCTTCGCCCAGCCGTGACCCGGTTTTCGGCCCGATGAGAGCCCGGGCTCTGGCACGTGACGCTCGCGTGGCAACCGTGCATGCGGCTCACGCTGGAGCCACTGGACCTCACGCACGTGCAGTTCGTGCTGCCGGTGGCTGGAGGACCACGCGCCCCGCCGCGGCAAAAGACCCTCGCCGCCAGGCGGGCACCGACAGCAAGATGACTTCGCAGTCGTCGCCCGCCTCGAGGCCAACGGGCTGGTGTCGAGGACCGTCGACGCCGGCGACACGTGCGCGAAGCTGGTCCGGCTGACGGAGGCGGACCGGGCACTGCTACGCGAGGCGGTGGAGCGGGTGGACGCAGAGAGGTTGGGCTCGGAGCCAGGACTCCTGCTGGGCGCGTTGAAGTAGGTGCTGAGCCAGGAAGAGCGAACGTCCACAATGTCCTGTTCGAGCCCCGGGGGACCCCACGGGTTGGCAGCTGGCGTAGCTCCAGGTTTACGCTCGGACCCATGCGATTCGCCATCAAGACTTCGCCCCAGAACACCGCCTGGGAGGACATGCTCGCGGTCTGGCAGGCGGCCGACGAGATCGAGCTGTTCGAATCCGGCTGGACGTTCGACCACTTCTATCCCATTTTCTCCGATTCGACCGGGCCTTGCCTGGAGGGCTGGGTGACGCTGACGGCGCTCGCGCAGGCGACCAAGCGGCTGCGCCTCGGCACGCTCGTCAGCGGCATGCACTACCGCCACCCCGCGCTGCTCGCGAACATGGCCGCCACGCTGGACATCGTGTCCGGCGGCCGGTTGGAGATCGGTATCGGCGCCGGGTGGAACGAAGAGGAGTCCGGCGCGTACGGCATGGAACTGGGCACCATCAAGGAGCGAAGCGACCGCTTCGAGGAGGGCTGCGAGGTCATCGTCTCCCTGCTCACGCAGGAGACCACGACCTTCAAGGGCAAGCACTACGAGCTCACCGACGCCCGCTGCAACCCCAAGGGCGTGCAGACCCCGCACCCGCCGATCTGCATCGGCGGCAGCGGTGAAAAGCGCACGCTGCGCACGGCCGCGCGGTTCGCCCAGCACTGGAACTTCACCGGCGGCGCGCCGGAGGAGTTCGCCCGCAAGCGCGACATCCTGCACCAGCACTGCGCCGACGTCGGCCGCGATCCGAGTGAGATCACGCTGTCCTCGCACGTGCGGCTGGAGCCGGACCTGGACTACGCCGCGGTCGCCAAGCAGGCCGAGGCCCTCGGGGAGGCCGGCTTGGACCTCGCGATCGTCTACCTGCCGCCGCCCCACACGCCGGCGGTGCTGGAGCCGCTCGCGAAGGCGCTCGAACCCCTGGCCTGACCCCCCGGGCTGCGCACCGCAGGACGTGCGCAGCCCCGCCGGGTCAAACGGCCACTGTGGACACTCCTGCCCGCTAGCGCGTGTCATCAAAGTGGGTGATGGTGACGTGCTTTGATCGTGGGTTTGTGGTGCGTAAGCGTGAGCTGACCGGTGAGCAGTGGCATGCGATCGTGCCGTTGCTTCCCGTGCCGGGTGCGAAGGGGCGTCCGCGGGTTGACGACCGTCGGGTGCTCAATGGAATGTTGTTCAAGGCCAAGACCCGTGTCGCGTGGCGGGAGCTGCCAGAGCGGTAGGGGCCGTGGAAGACCGTGTATAACCGGTTCTGGCGCTGGTCACACACGGGACTCGCACGATGCTGGTGACGCGGATGCAGGTGATCGCCGACGCGATCGATGAGCTCGACCGGGAGGTTTCGGTCGACTTCAGCATCGTGCGGCTGCACCAGCACGCTGCCGGCGCCCGCCGCGCCGGCACACCTCACACAGGGGGACGCCGGGTCGTGCGGCGGGCACAGCGAGCCAGATGATCATGCCATCCGCCGGTCCCGTAGCGGACCCACCACCAAGATCCACCTCGCCTGCGACGGTCACGGGCGGCCACTGTCGGTGGTCCTCACTGGTGGCAACGTCCACGACTGCACCATGTCACCCAGGTACTGGCGGGATCTCGTTCCGCCGGCCGGGTGCCGGGCGGCCGCCGACCCGGCCGGGCAGAGTGCTGGCGGACAAGGGCCATTCCAGCCGCGCGATCCGCTCCTATTTGCGTCGGCGGCACACGCCGGCGACCGTTCCCGAGCGCCGTGACCAGCGGGCCATCCGACTGCGCCGCGGCCGGGTTGGCGGACGCCCACCGGTCTTTGACCGCGTCGCCCACAAACGCCGCAACATCGTCGAACGCTGCTTCAACCGCCTCAAGCAATTCCGCGCCATCGCGACCCGGTTCGACAAGACCGCCATCTCCTACCAAAGCATGCTCGACCTGCCCAGCCCGCTCATCTGGCTTTGTGGACACTCCTGCCCGCTAGCGCGGGCCGCCGAGGAGGGTGTGGGTGCGGGAGAGGACCCTGGCCACGTGCGGGGAGTCCTCACCCGTGCGCACGGCGACGGCGAGCTGCACCTCGCGGGTGGTGCCCGCCAACGGCCGGTACTGGCATCCGGTGATCTGCAGGTGCCGCACCGACGCGGGCACCAGCGCCACCCCCAGCCCACCGGCCACGAACGAGACCAGCGTGGCCGTCTCCCCGACCTCCTGCACCACCGAGGGCACGAACCCCGCCTGCTGACACGCGTCGAACACCGCGTCGTACACCACCGACCGGTGCCGCGACGGGTAACAGATGAACGGCTCCTCCCGCAGCTCGGCCAGCCGCACCGTGTCCCGCGCCGTGAGCGGATGACTCGCCGGCAACGCCGCGATCAACGGCTCCCGCCGCAACACCCGCACCACCAGCCCCGGCTCCCGCACCGGCGGCCGCAGAAACCCGATGTCCAGGCCCCCCTCCACCAGCGCCGACACCTGACCCGGCGTCAGCATCTCCCCCTTGAGCGCCAGATCGATCCCCGGGAAATCCCGCCGCAACACCCGCGCCAGCGACGGCAACAGCTCATACGTCGCGGATCCGGTGAACCCGATCGCCACCCGCCCCACCTCACCCTGCGCGATGCGCCCGGCCTCCACCCCCGCCGCATCCACCGACGCCAGCACCGCCCGCGCCCGATCGAGATACCGCCGCCCCGCCGGCGTCAGCTGCACCTTGCGGGTCGTCCGGGCCAGCAACTCGACCCCCAACTCGGTCTCGAGCTGCTTGACCTGGTGCGACAAGGCCGGCTGCGCGATGTGCAGCCGATCCGCCGCCCGGCCGAAGTGACACTCCTCGGCCACCGCGACGAAATACCGCAAATGCCGCAGCTCCATCCGGATTCACCTTCGATGCTTCAGGTCGCGGGCAAGCGGTTCGGCGAGGTGGCTCACCCCGTGGTTCGGCAACTGCCCTCGGTCGCAGACTCCCGCCATCATCCACAGCGCACGGTCCGCCGGCCGGGATCAGGACCGAACCGGTCATGATCGCGCATCGGCGGCTGTTGCCCGTCCGGCAGGGCCGGACCGACGATGTGGTCATGTCCGCTGTGCAGAGCACCTCAGCGCCGCACGGCATCACCCAACTTCTCCTCCCCGTGCCGCCCATCGCAGCGGGCACCGGCTGTCGGAGCGCGATCTCGCTGTCGACCAGGTCACGCCGGCCTATGCCGTGCACTTCGGCAACCCAGCCCGGACCCGCTGCCCCTGCTGCGGCTACGGCTTCGAACTCGACGACGCCCCGCGGAAGGGAACGGAGCCGATCAGCTGCGAGGCGTGGTTCTGGGAGTGGGCGGATCGCGGGCACCCGTGGCACGAGCGCGACCGCCGCCCGGCGAGCTGGGCCGACACCACCCCGCTGACGGCCGCGGGGCGCGCCGGATGGTGACCACCTTCGTCGCGATTTCCGGCTGAGGTCCGCGCAGAGCGGATCGCCCGGCCTTCGCCGGGCCGCTACCTTTCCCGTCGAACGTCAGCAACGGCGCTTGACGGGAGGTCTGGAATGCCGGTGGAGCTAGCGTTCCCCGAACCGGAGCGTGTCGGAGGGGTTCTCCCCGAACTTGGCCCGGTACGCCTGGGCGAAACGGCCGAGGTGGCCGAACCCCCAACGGAAAGCCACCTCACCGACGGAGACGGCCGGCCGCGACCCGGCCCGCAGGTCCGCCCGGACCCGCTCCAGCCGGCAGTCTCGCAGGTAAGCCATGGGCGGCGTGCCGACGTAGCGCCGGAACCCCTCCTCCAGCGAGCGGACGCTGATGCCCGCCTGCTCGGCGAGCCGGGCGATCGTCCACGGCTCTTCGGGACTGGCGTGCATGAGGTCGACCACCCGTTTGACGGTCCGCGGCCGCGGGCTCGCACCCGGCTCGGAAAGCGCCTCGCGGTAGCTGTGCGGCTGTCCCCAGAGCAGCCCGCCCACGATGAGCCCGCGCAGCTCCGCGGCGAGCAACCCGTCCCTGGTGAACGCGCCGGGCGCGTCCAGCTCGGCGGCCAGGACTTCGACCGCGTGCAGCCACGCGCGGGCGGCCGGCTGCGTCAGGTCCATCGCCATCCGGAACCGGACCGGCGCGTGCAGCGGACGCTCGAGCCGCCGGACGATCTCGCCTTCGACGAAGCTCCGGTCGATTTTGAGGCACAACTGCTCGCTCCCGGCCTCCCAGCGGTCGAGCACGGTCCGGCCGACGGGGTTGAACACTGCGGCCGTGTGCGGCGTGGCGAGGACACGCTGGTCGCCGCACGTCGACGCGACGGCGCCGGCCAGCGGAACGTTCACGTGGTAGGCGGTCTGCAGGTCGCCGCAGTCCTTGACGATCTCGGCCCCGTAGGACAGCCGCCCGATCGTGAGCGGTCCCACGGTCAGCGTGCGCATCGTGAAGTCGAAGTCCCGGGTTCGGTGCGTGGGTTCGACCCGGAGCGGGTAGTAGACGCGGCTCAGCTCTTCACGGGCGAACGCGAGATCGGTGGTGCAAAACGCTTTCGGCGTGCCGGACGGGCCGGCACCCGCCGCGCGGTGACCGGCACACATGCCCGGATGCTAACTCGACTCGAATCACCGGACAAGGCGCGCAGGAGGTGGCCGGCGTGGAGCTACGGCAGCTGAAGGCGTTCGTCGTCGTGGCGGAAGAGCTGCACTTCGGCCGCGCGGCCGACCGCCTGCACATCGCGGCTTCGCCGTTGAGCCGCCAGATCCGCAGCCTGGAACGGGAGCTGAAGGCGGCGCTGTTCCGCCGCACGACCCGCCGCGTCGCACTGACCCCCGCCGGGCGGGTCCTGCTCGAACGGAGCCGCGCGATCCTGCGGGAGGTGGACGTGGTGACCCGCACCGTCGCCGAGCTGGCCACCGAATCCACGGCCCGCGTCACGATCGCGTTCACCCGCTGCGCCGCCCAGACCCTGCTCGCGCGGATCATGGTGACCGCTCGCCGGTTCGGTGACCTCGAAGTCGACCTGCACACGGATCTGCTCACGCCCGCGCAGCTGGACGCGATCACGAGCGGGGCCGTCGACATCGGGTTCCTGGTGCGAGCGGGCGAGCCGATCCCCGCCGGACTGCGCTCGCACTCCCTGACCGCCGGCGCCTTGCGGGCCGTGGTGCCCGCCGGGCACCCGCTCGCGCAGCGCGCGGTCATCGACATCGCCGACCTCGCGGCCCACGACCTGATCTCCTTCCCCGCGCCGACGCGGTCGGTGGTTCGCGAGGTCACCGAGAAAGCCTGTGCGCGAGCGGGGTTCCGGCCGCGGTTCGCCTACGAGGCCGGCGAGACCGCGGCGATCCTCAACCTCGTCGCGGCGGGCCTGGGGATCAGCCTGCTCCCCGTGCCCGTCGACCTGCTCGGCCCCGGGCTCGTGCACCGGCCGGTGACGCCGGAAGCCGGCATCGAGATCAGCATGGTGTGGCGCGACGACGAACAGCGGCCGCCCGTACTGCGGCTGATCGCGGCGATCCGGCGATCGACCCGGCCTGCGCCTCGGACCGAGAGCCGTGAAGCCGCCCCGTTGAGCACCGCGCCGTAGGCGGCCGGCTGTCCTTTTCGGACATAGGGCGCGCCTCGGGGCGGTGAACCGCGGATCCATGACAACCGGTACCGGGCGCTGGTGACTGGATCCCATCGGCGCCCCCCGCATCCGTCCACGCCGAGCCTCGTGTCGCCGGCCGCCGTGCCCGGACGGCTGGTCGCACTTCACCCTCGAACCCGGCTGGTCCCGGTCCCGGACCGCCGATCTCCTAGACTCGGCTGCCACGTGACGGAGGGACGGGGATGGCCGAGGTGAGCGCTCGCCGGCCGCCGTCGGGGCGGCCGCGCACGCACGGTGTCGATGACGCGGTGCTCAAGGCGACCATCCGGCGGCTCATCGAAGACGGATATCGGGGGATGTCCGTGGCGAAGGTCGCGGCGGACGCCGGGACGAGCCGGCCGACGGTGTACCTGCGTTGGCCCAGCAAACAGGCGCTGGTGGTGGCCGCGGTCCGCTGGACGTTCGAGCAGCCGCTCACGACCCTGCCCGACGACGGGGCCGGCCTGCCGCCGAAGGAGCGGCTCCTGCACTTGCTGCGCACGATCGAGCCGGCCGAGGACCGCGAGCACCGGCAGCTGTACACCACCTTGCTCGCGGAGAGCAACCGCGTCCCCGAGCTGCTGCAGCTGCTCGAAGAGCACGTCGTGCAGCCTCGTGCGCGGGCCGTCGCCGAACTGCTCGAAGCGATGCAGCGGCGCGGCGAGATCCGGCCGGACGTGAACACCGAGCACGCTGCGATGATGATCTACGGCGTCCGATTCGTCGACAGCCTCTACCTCGTTCGAGCAGCCACCGACCGCGATCGGGAGAGCGTGAAACTGCTCTGGCCTTCGCTCACGTATGGCTTGGCGTAGCGCGACACCCGCTGACGCTCGCATTCCGTGAGGCAACGATCACAGTGCGCTCATGGTGCTGATTCAATTACTTGTCAGTAAGGTAAAGGTAGTACGTGATTTTTCGACCGCGGAAGGCGGTGGCAGGAGTGATCACATCGGGAGTCCCAGAGGACCGGGCGCAGCGGATGGCCCGGTTGCTGGCGACCGATCCGGAGTTCAGGGACGCGGCACCCGACCCCGCCGTCCGGGAGGCCCTGTCGCGGCCGGATCTGCCGCTCATCCGGATCGTCGAGCACGTGATGCACGCGTATGCCGATCGACCGGCGATCAGGGAACGCCGGTCGGCGCTGGTCACCGACCCGGTTTCGCGCCGCCGGGCACGCCGGCTGGTGCCCGGGTTCACGACCCGCACCTACGGACAGGTGTGGGCGCGCGCCACGGCGATCGCGGCAGACTGGGCCGGGCGCGGGCTCCGCGCCGGGGATCGTGTGGCCACCATCGGGTTCACGAGCGCGGACTACGCGACGCTGGACCTGGCGGCGGTCCGCCTCGGCGTGGTCTCGGTCCCGCTCCAGCCGACCGCTTCCGTGGCCCGGTTGCGGGCGATCGTCGAGGAAACCGAGCCGGCGTTGCTCGCTTCGAGCCCCGCCTACCTCGGCACGGCGGCCGAACTGACGCTCTCGGCGGAGTCGGTTCGGGCCGTCGTGGTGTTCGACCATCACCCGGAGGTCGACGACGAGCGGGAGGCGTTCGAGGCAGCCCAGGCGGAACTCACCCGCGCCGGCCGTTCGATCGGCACGCTCGAGGCGGCCATCGAGCACGGGCGCACACTGCCGGCCCCGCCGTTGCCCGAGCCGGCGCCCGGCGAAGACCCGTTGAGCTGTGTGGTCTACACCTCTGGCAGCACCGGCACGCCCAAGGGCGCCTTGTACCCGGAGAGCCTCGTGCGACGGTGGTGGACGGGCGCGCTCGGCGCGGCCGGCGAACCGGCGATTGCGGTCAACTTCATGCCGATGAGCCACATGTTCGGCCGGGCGACGATCGTGGACACCTTCGGCCGCGGCGGGATCAACCACTTCACGGCCAGGAGTGATCTGTCCACGTTGTTCGAGGACTTGGGGATGGCGCGGCCCACCAGCTTGATGACCGTGCCCCGGCTCTTCGACACGCTTTTCGAACGCTACCAAGCCGAACGCGACCGCCGCCGCGGCGAGTTCACCGTCGATGCCGAGCTCGACGCCGCCGTCACCGCGGACATCCGGCGCCGGTTCCTCGGCGATCGGCTGCTGCACGCCGTGGTCGGCAGTGCTCCGACGTCGCCGGAGATCCGGGCGTTCGCCGAAGCCGTGCTCGGAGTCCCGCTGCACGAAGTGTACGGAGCCACGGAGTTCGGCCTGGTGCTGGTGGACGGCCGGATCCAGCGACCTCCGGTGCTCGAGTACAAGCTGGTGGACGTTCCCGAACTCGGCTATTCCACTTCGGACCGGCCGCATCCGCGTGGCGAGCTGCTGGTGAAGACCGATCCCGTGTTCCCCGGTTACTACCGGCGGCCCGAGGTCACCGCGTCGGCGTTCGACGAAGACGGCTTCTACCGCACCGGTGACATCATGGCCGAAACCGGTCCCGATCGGCTGGAGTACGTGGACCGCCGGGCCAACGTGCAGAAGCTCTCCCAGGGCGAGTTCGTCACTCTGTCCACAGTAGAGCTGACCTTGGCGGCGAACCCCCTGATCCACCAGATCTTCGTCTACGGCAGCAGCAGCCGGCCGTATCTGCTCGCGGTGATCGTGCCGACCGGTGAAGCGCTGCGGGCAGCGGACGGTCCGGCGTCGCTGAAGGCCGAGCTCGCCGCGGCGCTGCAGACGACCGCCCGGCAGGCCGGCCTGGAACCGTACGAGGTCCCGCGAGATTTCCTCATCGAGACCGAACCGTTCAGCATCGGCAACGGACTGCTGTCCGACATCAGGAAACAGCTGCGCCCGCGCCTTCGCGAACGCTACGGTGATCAGCTGGACCAGCTGTACGAGGAGATCGAACGGGGTCAGGACGACGAACTGCGCGCACTGCGTGCGAACGGCGCCGACCGGCCGGTGTACGAAACCGTCGCCCGCGCGGCGCAGGCGCTGCTCGGCTGCGACAGCACGGACCTCGGCCCCGAAACGCAGTTCACCGACCTGGGCGGGGATTCGCTGTCCGCGTTGTCCTTCGCCCACCTCCTGTGCGAGATCTTCGGTGTGGAGGTGCCGGTCGCCGTCATCCTCAGTCCCGCCTCCGATCTGGGGGCTATCGCCCGGTACGTCGAAACCGAGCGGAGTTCCGCCGGGCAGAGGCCGACCTTCGGCTCCGTGCACGGTACGGGTGCCACCGAGGTGCGCGCGGCCGATCTGCGGTTGGAGAAGTTCCTCGACGGGCGGACCCTCGAAGCCGCGAAACGACTCGCTCCCGCGGCGGGTGAGCCGAAGACCGTGCTGCTGACCGGCGCGACCGGGTTCCTCGGCCGGTTCGTGGCCCTGGACTGGCTCGAACGCTTCGCCGAACGCGGCGGCAAGCTGATCTGCCTCGTGCGCGCCACCGACGACACCGAGGCGCGCCGCCGCGTCGAAAAAGTCTACGACACCGGCGACACCGACCTTGTGCGCCGTTTCCGTTACGTCGCCGAAGACCACCTCGAGGTGCTCGCCGGCGACTTGCAAGAGGCCCGGCTCGGCCTGCCGGAACCGCTCTGGTCACGGCTCGCCGCCGACGTCGACGCGATCACGCACGTCGGTGCGCTGGTCAACCACGTGCTGCCGTACGAGCAGTTGTTCGGCCCGAACGTCGTCGGCACGGCCGAGCTGATCCGGCTGGCGGTCACGGCGAAGCTCAAGCCGTTCACGTACTTGTCGACCATCGGCATTGCCGATCAGATCGACGCCAGCTCTTTCGCCGAGGCCCCGGACATCCGGCGGCTCAGCCCCGTGCGCCACTGCGGCGAGGGTTACGCCGACGGCTACTCGACCAGCAAGTGGGCCGGCGAGGTACTGCTGCGGGAGGCGCACGAAATGTGCGGGCTGCCGGTCGCCGTGTTCCGGTCCGACATGATCCTCGCGCACCGCCGCTATGCCGGCCAGGTCAACGTGCCGGACCTGTTCACGCGGCTGCTGTTGAGCGTTCTCACCACCGGCCTGGCCCCGAAATCCTTCTACCGGACCGAGGACGGCGCGCCCCCGGCCGCGCACTACGACGGGCTCCCCGTCGATTTCACCGCCGAAGCCGTGAACACCCTCGGCGCCCGCGGATACGACACCTACCACGTGCTCAACCCGCACGAAGACGGCATATCACTCGACACCTTCGTGGACTGGCTCGCCGCGGCCGGTCACCGGATCGAACGCGTCGACGACTACTCGGAATGGCTTCGCCGGTTCCGGGCGGCGCTGGGGAAACTGCCCGAGGACCAGCAGCGGCACTCGGTGCTCCCCCTCTTGCACTCCTACGAGCACCCGGCGGAGCCGGCCCGTGCCGGCATCGCGCCCTCAGACGGTTTCCAGGAAGCCGTGCGGCGGAACAAAATCGGTGTGCCGGGCTGCATCCCGCACGTCACCGAGGAACTGATCCTCAAGTACGCCACCGATCTGCGAGTGCTGGGCCTCGGGTGACCGTCCGTATTACAACGCCTGCCCGAACATCGTGGCCGCCTCCCGCGCAGTCGGCGTACCCAGATCGAGATCCGCGCCGGCATCCTTGAGCGCAGTGACGATCTCGTTCTCCCCCTTGAACAACGCCCCGGCGATCGGCGTCTGGCCCCGAGCGTTGCAGAGGTCCGGATCCGCACCCTTCGAGAGGAGGTACCGCACAGTCTCGAGCCGCCCGTGGTAAGCGGCGAGCATCAGGAGTGAATTGCCGGCCTCGTCGAGTGCGTTGACCTCCAGGCCGTGCTCGATGAAGTCCGCGAGCTCATTCGTGTTGCCGTCGCGCGCGAGATCCGCCATGACGGCTCGCGCTCGCTGGTGAAGATCTTCGCGCGCGACCACGGGATGTTCGTTGTCCGACATGATGTGATTCCACCGATTCCGTACAGCGCAAGCAGGAAAAGTGTCGCCGGTGACCGCAAGCCGGACCGCCCCGTCACGGGTACGGGGCGGCCCGGTTAGTCCGGAGAGGACCTCACAGCGCGCCGAGGGCCTCACAGGCCTTCTGCACGCCCTCGCCATACGCCGGGTCGGCCTTGGTGCAGTTCTCGATGTGCTTGAGCACGGTGACCTTCCGCGCACCCTTGATCGCGCGGGCCGTGTTCTCGAACAGCCGCTGCTGCTCGTCCGCGCTCAGCAGGCGAAACAGGTCGCCGGGCTGGGTGTAGTAGTCGTCGTCGTCCTCGCGGTAGTCGAAGTGGTCGGCGCTCGCGCCGATGGCCTGCGCCGGGTCCGCGTAGGCCGGCTGCTCCTGCCAGCGGCCGAAGCTGTTCGGCTCGACGCCCGGGACCCCGCCCTGGTTGCCGTCGACGCGCATGGTGCCGTCGCGGTGGTAAGTGTTCACCAGCTTGGCCCCTCGGGGGTAGTTGACCGGGATCTGGTGGTGGTTCACGCCGAGGCGGTAGCGCGCGGCGTCCCCGTAGGAGAACAGCCGGCCCTGCAGCATCCGGTCCGGGCTGTAGGCGATGCCCGGGATGAGGTTGGCGGGGGTGAACGCGGCCTGCTCGACGTCGGCGAAGTAGTTGTCGGGGTTGCGGTTCAGCTCGAATTCGCCGACCTCGATGAGCGGGTAGTCCTTCTTGCTCCACACCTTCGTCAGGTCGAACGGGTGGAAGCGGTAGGTCGCGGCGTCGGCCTCGGGCATGATCTGCACGAACAGCTTCCACTTCGGGAAGTCGCCGCGCTCGATGGCCTCGAACAGGTCGCGCTGGTTCGACTCGCGGTCCTGCGCGATGACGGCGGCGGCTTCCTCGTCGGTCAGGTTCTCGATGCCCTGCTGGGTGCGGAAGTGGAACTTCACCCAGTGCCGCTCGCCCCCCGCGTTGATGAAGCTGAACGTGTGCGAGCCGAAGCCGTGCATGTGGCGGAACGACTTGGGGATCCCGCGGTCGGACATGACGACCGTGACCTGGTGCAGCGACTCGGGCAGACCCGTCCAGTAGCCCCAGTTGTTCTCGGGGTCACGCAGGTTGGTGCGCGGGTCGCGCTTCACGGCGCGGTTGAGGTCCGGGAACTTCAGCGGGTCGCGGTGGAAGAACACCGGAGTGTTGTTGCCGACGACGTCCCAGTTGCCTTCTTCGGTGTAGAAACGCACGGCGAAGCCGCGGATGTCGCGCTCGGCGTCGGCGGCACCGCGCTCACCGGCGACGGAGGAGAAGCGCGCGAACATCTCACACTCGTTGCCGACCTTCCCGAAGAGGGCGGCCTTGGTGTATTGCGAAATGTCGTGCGTGACGCGGAACGTGCCCCACGCGCCGGAACCCTTGGCGTGCATGCGCCGCTCCGGGATGACCTCGCGGTCGAAGTGCGCGAGCTTCTCCAGAAGCCACAGGTCCTGCAGCAGCACCGGGCCGCGGGCGCCCGCGGTCAGGCTGTTCTGGTTGTCCACGACCGGCGCACCGGCGGCCGTGGTCAACGGCTTCGTGTTTTCCTCGAAAGCCATTCCCATCCTCCTCAGTTCGGGTGTTGCGCTGTTGTGCCTGGTGCGACGCAGGCTGGGCAGAGTCCCCAGTAGGTCACTTCGGCCTCGTCGACCACGAAGCCGTGCGTGGTGGCGGGCGTGAGGCATGGCCGCTCGCCCACCGCGCAGTCGACGTCCTCGACCGCGCCGCATCCCCGGCAGACCACGTGGTGGTGGTTGTCGCCCGCGCGCAATTCGAACCGCGCCGGCGACCCGGCGGGCTCGATCCGGCGCACCAGCCCGGCCTCGCCCAGCGCAGCGAGGATGTCGTACACCGCCTGCGTCGACACCGCCCCGATCTCCCCGCGCACCGCGCGGACGACCGAGTCGACATCGGCGTGCGGCCGCTGTTCCACCGCGCGCAGCACAGGCTCCGCTGCTTGGTGACCCGCAGTGCGACACCGCGCAGCCGCTCCGCTGGATCCGTGGCCGACATGAGCGCATCAGATCACGTTTTCTGGAACAAGTCCAGAAAATAGGCTTGACTCGTTCAAGTGAATTGACTCGCAGTCGATCAAGGCTCGCGCACCGGGTTCAGCCACTTGAGCAGCAACGATGCCCCCGTGGCGCAACGACGCGGCCGCGCGGGCGCCGTAGTTCATGGCACCCCGAGCCGCTTGAGCGCGCTCACGGGAGATGACAGTCACCATGCTTGACCATCCCCGCGATGCGGGCACCCGTGATCATCCCGGGTCACGAAGAGTGAAACCCGGGCTGACGGTTTGTGGGGCTGATGGACCGGTGGCCAAGATCAACCGGGAAACAGCTGAGCCAGCTTCTCCTCGGCGACGCCGAGTACCCAGCCCAGGAAAAGCACGGACACCTCGCCACTGAGCGGGCTGTTCGTCACCACCGCGTCACGCCACGACCCGCCGGCCCGCACGACTACGGCGACCGCTGTCCCCTGAGCAGGGTCGCGGAACTCCATGACGCGATCGCCGGAAGTGGCGCGCAAGGAATCGATCACCTCGATATCCCTGCCTTCGAACACTTCCCGCGTGGCCTTCACCCGGGCGGCGATCCCCGGCCCGTGGAGCCGAACGGGGCGCACGGGTTCCGCAGCCGCCGTCGCCAGGCGATCGATCCGCTGCGCGGCGTCGAGCAGGAACCGCGGCAGCTTCGCGCGAGCAGCGAGCACTTCGACGCCGAGAACCCGGCCGTCCTGGGCGAAGTCGAGGTTGATCATGCCGTCGACCTCGATCGGGTCGCACGGGTACGTGTACGCCGACTTCTCGGGGAACCGCGGATCGGTGAAATACACGTACGCCGCGTTCGCCGAGGCGTCGTAGGTGACCGTGAGATTGGCCAAAGAGCTGTGTCCTTCCAGGAATCGACGCTTCCGCGGTGAAGACACTAGCCGCCAAAGCGGTCCTGGCTCACGGATTCGGGAGCACGTCCGTGTCGTGGAGGTAGAACGTGCGCTGTTCCGTGAAGGTCAGCACCGACTCGATCCCGCCCAGCCGCCCGTAGCCCGAGGCGGCCAGCCCGCCGAAGGGCACGTGCGGCTCGTCCCCCACCGAAGGGCCGTTGACGTGGACGGCGCCGCAGCGGAGGGAGCGGGCGAGGTGCCACGCGCGGGACGGGTCGGAGGACAGGACGGAGGCGATGAGGCCGTACGGGGTGTCGTTGGCGGCCGCGATCATGGCCGGCTCGTCTGCATACGGCTGGCGGGTGACGAGCGGAGCGAAGAATTCCGTGGAGTACAACGGGGAATCGGGGGAAACGTCGGTCAGGACGGTCGGGGTGGCGTAGCGGCCGTCGGCGCTGCCGCCTGTCAGCAGGCGGGCCCCGCGCGACACGGCGTCGCCCGCCAACGAGGTGAAGCGTGCCGCTGCGGCGTCGGTGATGAGGGGACCGACGGCCGTGGTGTCGAGCCGGGGGTCGCCGACGGGAAGGGCCGCGGCGCGGGCGGCGACGCGCTCGCACAACTCGGCGAAGGCGGAAGTGGCCACGAGGACGCGGTCTGTCGACATGCAGACCTGGCCGGAGTTCGCGAAGGCGGCGAAGACAATGCGGTCGGCCGCGGTGTCGAGGTCGGCGTCGGACAGGACGAGGGTGGGGTTCTTGCCGCCGAGTTCCAGGACGGCCGGCGTCAAAGCGTTCCCGGCGACGGAGGCGATGCTGCGCCCCACCGGCGTCGAGCCGATGAACACGACCCGGCGGACGGCGGGCTCGGCGACCAGCGAAGCCACCAGTTCCTTGCTGCGCGAAGGGCTGCACGTCACCACGTTCACCACCCCCGCCGGGGCGCCCGCGCGGGTCAGGACGTCGGCGAGCAGGTGACCGGCCGCGTGCGGCGCCAGTTCGCTGGGCCGCAGGATGACCGTGTTGCCCAGCGCCAGCGCGATCGCCACGGACCGCGCCGACTGCACCACCGGCGCGTTCCACGGCACGATCGCCAGCACGACACCCGCGGCCGTCCGAAGGCTCAGGTTCGCGCCGGACGGATCCGCGGACGGAAGCACCGAGCCCAGCGGGCTGCTCGCCAAGCCGGCCGCCTCGCGCAGCGTCGCCGCGGCTTCCGCGGTGTTCATCTCCGCCCACCCGCGCACCGCGCCGACCTCCAGCGCGAGCGAGTCGCGGTTGCGCGAAAAATCGGCTTCCAGCAGGTCGGCGGCGCGCAGCAGCACGGCCCGTGTCTACCTCGGCGACGAACGGCTCGAGCCGGTTTACGCGGAAGCTGCCGCCCGTGGCACCGTGGTGTTCCTGCACCCGACGACGCCGGACGCCGCCGAGCACCTGGCGCTGGGATATCCGCGGCCGATGCTCGAGTTCATGTTCGACTCGACGCGCGCGGTCACGCAGCTGATCCTCTCGGGCGCGCTGGAGCGGCACCCGTCGCTGCGCGTGATCGTGCCGCACGCCGGCGCCGCGCTGCCCGTGCTCGCGAACCGGATCGAGCTGCTCCTGCCGCTGCTCGCGAAGCCCGGCACGCCGACGCCGGACATCCGCAAGGCGTTGAAGACGGTGCACTTCGACCTCGCCGGCGCCCCGGTGCCCGAACTGCGGGGCGCGTGGTTGTCGGTCGCGGACGCCGCGCACCTGCACTACGGCAGCGACTTCCCCTTCACCCCGGCCGATTCCTGCGTGGCACTGCGCGAGAAGCTGCTCGCGACGGACCTGCTCGGCGACGAGACGCGGGCGGGTGTGTTCGGCCGGAACGCGCGGGAATGGTTCCCACGCCTCTCCTGACCCGCATGTCAGATATAGTTTCCCGCATGGCAGGACCAGTAGAGAAGACGAGTGCCTACCGCGAGCGCAACTCCACGGCCGACCGCGCGCTCGACATCCTCGGCATGTTCACCGACGAGGTGCCGGTGCTGTCGGGCAACGCGGTCGCCACGAAGCTGGGCGTCGCGAAGTCGACGGCCTACCGCTACCTGCAGAGCCTCGTGAAGAACCGCTTCCTCGAAGAGGCCCCCGGCGGCGGCTTCCGCCTGGGGCTCAAGGTGCTGGAACTCGCGCGGCTCGCGCGCCGGACCTACGGCCTCTCCGAGGTCGCCGCGCCCGTGATGACCGACCTCGCCGAGGCCGTGCACGAGACCGTGCTGCTCACGCGCCGCACCGGCAACCTCGTGGTGTGCCTCGACCGCGCCGAATCGCAGACGCACCGCGTGCGCATCTCCTACGAGCGCGGCAGCACGCTCCCCCTCAACGCCGGTGCGTCGGCACTGGCGCTGCTCGCGTGGAGCGACCGCGCCGAGGTCGAGGCCGTGCTGCGCAGCACTCCCCTGCAGCGCTTCACGCCCGCCACGCTCACCGAGGTCCCCGACGTGCTGAAGCGCCTGGACCAAATCCGGGACGACGGCTACGCCATGACGCGCGCCGAGGTGGACCCCGAGGTCCTCGGCATCGC
The DNA here is from genome assembly GCF_016889705.1 of Amycolatopsis sp. FDAARGOS 1241. Classification (NCBI taxonomy): domain Bacteria; kingdom Bacillati; phylum Actinomycetota; class Actinomycetes; order Pseudonocardiales; family Pseudonocardiaceae; genus Amycolatopsis; species Amycolatopsis sp. FDAARGOS 1241. Next base: position 1,580,235 of record NZ_CP069526.1, on the reverse strand, counting down.
CGCCCCCATCCGCGACGAATCCGGCACCGTGGCGGCGGCCGTCAGCGTCGCCGCCCTCGCGACGCGCGTCGCTCCCGGCGAGGAACAGGCCATTGTGGACAAGGTGCTGGCCGCCGCGGGCCAGATCAGCGAACGACTGCTCCTGACGACCCAGTGACCGTCGAAGCGCTCAACGACCTGGCGAAGCGCTACGTCGACCCGGTGCTCAAGGAGGCGGGGTTCACGAAGCGCCGCCAGCTGGTGTGGTCCATCGTTTCGCCGGAAGGGCACGCCGTCCTCGCCAAGATCCGCAGGTGGACGACGGCACCGGAATACTCGTTCTTCGTCGAGACGGCGGCGATTCTCGCAATTCTGCGCGACTACCACGACAACGGCGCACGATCAGCCCGGCTGAACGACGGCTGGGAACTGTTCTTCACCGGGCTGGACGAGCTGGCTCGAACTCTCGACGCCGGCTGACGTTTCCGCCGGCCGCCACTACCCCGACTTCTCGGTGTTGAGCGGGCTCGGACCTGACTTCGCGAAGGTGATCCACGAGATCGACAGCGGTGACGCGCGGGAACTGGAGGAGTGGATCAACGACCTCATCGGCCACGGCGCCGATCGGAAACTCCTCGAATGGCTGCGCCGGCGCCTCCACACGACGGCGAGGTGAGCACGGCCAGCCGCTCCAGGACCTGGCGATGCGCTTCGTCGCTTTGCTGAAGAAGCTGAATGCCCGGGTGGGAGCACGGCGAAAACCGCGGAGGCAGGGGACGGCTGCCTCCGTGGTTTCCCTTCCCGGTCAGCTCTCCGCGCGGACGCGGTTGACGAGCCGGCCGATGCCGTCGACCTCGACGGTGATTTCGTCGCCGTCGGTGAGGAACAGTTGGGGGTCGCGGCGGTAGCCGACGCCGCCCGGGGTGCCGGTGAGGATGAGGTCGCCGGGAAGCAACGTGGTGAACTCCGAGATGGTCGACACGAGGGTCGGGATATCGAAGATCAGGTGGGACGGGTCGGCTTCCTGCAGCTTCTCGCCGTGCAGCAGGGTGCGGATGCCGGCCGCCGAGACGTCGGCGTCGGCGGGCGGCACGAGGAACGGGCCGAGCGGGGTCGAGTGGTCCCATGCCTTGCCCTGCAGCCACTGGTGCGTCTTGTACTGGTAGTCGCGCATGGTGAGGTCGTTGGCGACCGTGTAGCCCAGCACGTGGTCGAGGGCGTCGTCGCGGGACACCCGGCGCGCGGGGCGTCCGATCACGACGGTCAGCTCGGCCTCGTAGTCCACCTGTACCGACTCGGGCGGCAGCACGATGTCGTCGTCCGGACCGACCAAACTGGACGCGAACTTCGTGAACAGCACCGGGTACTCGGGCAGGGCCCGGCCCGTTTCGCCGACGTGCGTGAGGTAGTTGAGGCCGACGCAGATGATCTTGTCCGGGTTCGGCACCACCGGGCACAGTCGCACGTGCGCCACCTGCACGGCTTCGCTCGGCAGCTCGTATTTTTGAGAATCAGGACTATACGAGAAGCAGCAGATGGCCCGATAACAGGTTTTTCCCAGGTCAGAGCTCGATTTCGAGCCGCAGCGCGACCTCCCGGAAGACGTCCGAAAGCCGGCTCACGGCGTCCGACGGCGGGTGCGGCAGGCGGGCGAGCAAGATCCGACGGCGCTCGGACGGGCCACCGCGAACGGGGAGGAGGCGGACGCCCGGTGGCAGGACCGGGGCGATCGACGGGGGCACCGTGGTGATGCCGCAGCCGGCGGCGACGAGGTGGAGCTTGGCGAGCCAGTCACGGGCGGTGTGGGCGATGTCGGGGCGCTCGTCGAGGCCCGGCCAGACGCCCATGAGGTGCTCGTTGCGCGAGCCGGCGATCCAGCGCCGGCCGTGGAGCTCGGCGACATCGACGTAGTCCCCGTGAGCGAGCGGGTGCGCCGCGGGGACGGCGACAGCCAGACTGCGTTCGGTGAGCGTCTGCACGTGCAGGGCCGGGGTTTCGGTGTCCGGCGGGCGGAACGGCGGGGCCGACGCGATCAGCGCCAGGTCGACCGTGCCCGCGCGCAACGACCGGACCAGCGCGGGCGTGCTCCCCTCGTGCGTGGTCACCCTGATGGCGGGATGCGTGCGGCGCAGCTGCTCGAGCGCCTGGGGCACGAGGGCGGCGCCGGCGCTGGCGAACCAGCCGAGGCGCACGGTGCCGTGCCCGTCGGGCAGGCCGGCCAGGTCGCGGGCGGCGGCGTCGACCGCGTCGACGACCGCGGCGGCGCGGCGCACGACGAGCCGTCCCGCGGGAGTGAGGCGCACGCCGTCGTGGCGGCGTTCGACGAGCGGCGCGCCCGCGGCTCGTTCGAGGGAAGCGATCTGGCGCGAGACGGCGGACTGGGTGTAGCCGAGCGCGGCGGCCGCGGCGGTGAACGAGCCGCGCTCCGCCACCTCCCGGAACACGCGCAGCGCCGTGAGCGACGCATCGGTGAAAGCCATGCCGACTACGCATACCCCACGTGCCGCGCTTTCGCTACCGGCATGGTCTCGCGAAGCCTAGCGTGGCCGGTATGAACCCGATCAAGACTCCGTCCGGGTTCGCCAGCACGGCCGCCGAGGTCGCCGAGGGCGTCGACCTGGCCGGTCGCCGCGCCGTCGTCACCGGAGCGGCGTCCGGGATCGGCGTGGAGACGGCCCGGGCCCTCGCCGCCACCGGCGCCGAGGTGACCCTCGCCGTGCGCGCCACCGCCGCCGGCGACCGGACCCGCAAGGACATCACCGCGACCACCGGCAACACCGCCGTGCACGTGGCGGCGCTCGACCTGACCGAACCGGCGTCGATCGCCGCGTTCACGTCCGCGTGGGACGCGCCACTGCACGTGCTCGTGAACAACGCCGGGGTGATGGCGTGTCCCGAGCAGTACACGGCGCAAGGCTGCGAGTGGCAGTTCGCCACCAACCATATCGGACACTTCGCCCTCGCCACCGGACTCCACACCGCGCTCGCCGCCGATGGCGCGGCCCGGATCGTCGCCGTCAGCCCCAGTGGGCACAAGCTGTCGCCGTGCGCCGCTACGACCGGTGGCTCGCGTATGGACAGTCCAAAACGGCCAACGTCCTGTTCGCCGTCGAAGCGACGCGACGCTGGGCCCGCGATGGCATCACGGCCAACGCGGTGATGCCCGGCGGCATCTTCACCAACCTGCAGCGGCACACCGAGGGCCGCGGCAGCGGGGCCGTCCCGCCGGAACTGATGAAGACGCCGGAGCAGGGTGCGGCAATGTCGGTGCTGCTGGCCACGTCGCCGCTGCTCGCGGGCATCGGCGGGCGCTGTTTCGTCGGCTGCGCCGAGACGCCGACGATCGACCGCCGGGGCGAGGTGCCGCAACTGCACGGGGTGGCGCGCTACGCGCTGGATCCGGCGAACGCGCAACGCCTGTGGGACTACACATCACGACTTCTGGAGGAAGCATGACCATCGCACTGGTCACCGGGGCCGCGCAGGGCTTGGGACTCGCACTCGTCGAAGGACTGGCTCAGCGGCTGTCCACTGAGGACACCGTGTACCTGACCGGGCGGGATCTCGGGCGCGTCACGGCAGCGGTCGACGCACTGCCGGCAGGCGGGGCGCGCGTGCGCGGTGAGCTGCTGGACGTCGCCGATCCCGCGTCCGTCGTCCGGCTCGCCACGACGCTGCGCGAACGCCACGGCGGGGTCGACGTCGTGTTCGGCAACGCGGTGATGCGCGTCGGCCCGGACGACGACCCGCGGGACATCATCGACGAGTACGTGAACGTCAACAACTTCGGCACCACGCGCCTGCTGCGGGCTTTCGCGCCGCTGCTGCGAGACGGCGGCAAGCTCCTCGTCGTCGCGAGCTCGCTCGGCACGCTGCGCCGGCTCGCCCCGGTGCTACACGACCTCTTCGACGGCCTGACCTCGTTGGACGACGTCGACAAGGCCGTCTCCGACTGGCGCGACGCGGTCTTGGACGGCAGCGCCCGCGCCGGCGCGTGGCCCGCGTTCGTGAACATCCCGTCGAAGATCGGGCAGGTGGCGGCCGTGCGCGCGCTGGCCGCGAGCCGCCGCGAGCTGGATGCCGAGCGCGGCGTCCTCGTCGCGGCGGTGTGCCCGGGGATGATGAACACGCCGACCTCCGCGTTGTGGTGGGACGTCAGCACGGCGCCCAGCCCCGCCGCGGCGGCCGTGCCGTTGCTCGACTTGGCGTTGTCGCCGACGGAACCCGAGTTCTACGGGCAGCTGATCCGCTACGGCAAGGTCCTGCCGTGGGGGAGCTGTCACAGGATCGTGACAGTCCGGTCGACGGGCGCGCACACAGGGTCACCACGCTGATCCTGACCGTGGTTCTCACCCGAGAAGGAGCGCCTGTCCGTGAAAGTCCGAAGTGTGCTGGCCGCCGTGGCGGCCGCGGTGTCCGTGTCGGCCCTGGCTGCCGTGCCGGCGTCGGCGATCGTCGGCGGAGTGGAGTCCCCGCACGCGTATCCGTTCACCGGCGCGTTGATCCGGCCCGGCGAGGGGCCCAGCCCCGACGGGCAGGTGTGCGGGGTGACGTTGATCGCGCCGCAGTGGGTGGTCACGGCGTCCCACTGCGCGCGCAACACGTACGAGCAGCAGGTCGGCCAACCGGACGACTGGTCGGTACGGCTGGGGTCGACGAGCAAGACGTCCGGAGGTGAACTCATCCCGATCGAGAAGTACGCGCGGCGTTCGAACGGTCCACAGCTGCATTACGTCTTCGGCAAGGACATCGCGCTGCTCAAGCTGGCGCACCCGGCGAAGGCGAAGCCGATCGGGGTCGCCACGTCGACACCGGCCGCGGGCACTCCGGCGCGGATCATCGGCTGGGGCTCCACGTGCGCGGACAAGGCGTGTTACCCCGCTGAGCTGCGCGAAGCCGACACCCAGGTCCAAGCGACCAGTACCTGCCAGGTCAGCTTGACCGATCTGTGCATCGGCGCGGTCGACGGCAGCGTCGGGCCGGCCAACCTGGACTCGGGTGGGCCGGCCCTGGTGAAGAACGGCGCTGACTGGGTGCTGGCGGGCGTGGTCAGCGGCGGCGACACCAACTCGCCGGGCATCTACACCGACGTCGCCACGTACCGCGACTGGATCGCCGAGAACACCGCCGCCGAACGCCACCCGACGCTCGAAGGAGTCGCACGGCTCGACGGGTGCTCGGGGTCCATCGTGCGGAAGCGTGGCTCGGCGGCAACGGATCCGGCGCTGTTGCTGACCAACGGCCACTGCGTCAAGGGCGACCGGCCCGCGGTCGGCTCGGCGGTGACGAACCGCGCCGAGGCCCGTGACGTGACCGTGGAGGACGCCGCGGGCAACCCGAAGTCCACTGTGCACACGATGAAGCTGCTCTACGCCACCATGACCGGCACCGACATCGCGCTGTACCAGCTGGACAAGACTTACGCTCAACTCGGCGGCGTCAAGGTGTTCGACCTCGGGACTTCGGAGGCCGCGCAAGCCGAGCAGGTCAACGTGCTCTCGGGGAACGCGAAGAAGGCCTGGGCGTGCGCCGTCGCGAACATCGTCCCGGAGCTGCGCGAGGGCGGCTACAGCCTGCACCACGCCATCCAGTACACCGAAGACTGTTCCCCCGGCGGCGGCGACTCGGGCTCCCCGATCGTCGACGCGCACACCGGCCAGGTCGTGGGCATCCACAACACCTCCAACGGCCAGGGTGGGGTCTGCACGGATGGCAACCCCTGTGAGGTCGACGAAGACGGGGTTGTGTTCGTCCACATGAGCCGGTCGTACGGCGAGCAGACCTCGGGAATCCCCGCTTGCCTCGGCGCGGGGTCCACTGTGGATCTGTCGCTGAGCGGGTGTGGATTGACGAAGCCGAAGGCTTGATCGGTTCGCGGTGGATGGCCCCGGGTCCGGCGCGGCCCGGGGTCAGAGTCGGGTTTGAACCGGTTGGGCACAAATCTGATCGTGACACGAACCGCATCGACCTGAACTCCCCACTCGACGGCAACGCGTCCGGTGCAGACCAGTAGACCCTCGAAAAGGAATATCCGGGATGATCACGAATCAGTCTCTGCAACAGGACTCGGGGTGAAGATCCGGCAGGATTCACGCCATGCGTTTGTCCGGGAGATTCTGCGCCGCAGCTCTGGTTGTGGTGGCTGTGGCGGGATGTGGTGCCAACTCGACGACGATGGCGCTGCCGAGGTCGAGCGGGGCGGTGGCGCCCGAGGAGCTCGGGGCGCCGGACGGGCCGGAGGTGGCGTGTTCGTTGCTGGGGGCCGACGAGCTGCAGCGGGGACTGTCCGACGGTGCCGTATACGAGAGCGTCGAGCAGCCCCCGCAGTCGATGGGCGGGGTGACGGGGCACGGGTGCGAGTACCGCCGCCCCGGCACGCACGAGGAAGTGGCGGCGCTGGTGGTGCTCGATGCCACAGTGCTGGCCTCGCCGGAGGACGCGTTCACGGGGGCGGCACGCAGCTGCTCCGACGAGCCCAAGCCGTTCACCGACGACGCCGTCTACTGCACCAGCGCGCGCGGCGGCACGACGATCACCATCGCGAAACGGAGCCACGGCAAGGTTCGCGTCGCACAGCTCGCGTTCGTCCGCGGACCCAGTGACGCTTTCCTGGACGGCTACAGCAGCCTCACCAAGACCGTCGCCGGCAGGTTGTGATCAGGTCAGCGGCGGGGCGAGGCGCAGCAGGTGGTCGATGCCCTCACTGAACGGGGTGCCGATCGGAGGCAGGAGCGTGACGTGGTCCGCGCCCGCCGCGAGGTGGGCGCGGACGCGTTCCGCGACGGCGTCCGGGCCACCACAAGCGACCAAAGCGCGGACCAGCTCGTCGCCGGATTCGGGGTAGCCGAGTTCGGCGACGGTCGTGGTGAAGGACGGCCGGGCGAGCCAGGCCGAGACGGTGCGGCGGGCCGTCTCGAGGGAATCGGCGATGGACAGGCCCACGGCCAGCAGCTTGTCCGGCCCGAGGATGCGACGAGCGGCGGCCGTGTGTTCCGGGGGCAGGCCGGCGGGCAGGGCGCCGTCCGCGAGGTCCGCGGCGAGGGCGAGCATCTTCGGGCCGTTGGCGCCCAAGATGGTCGCGAACGAAGCCGGGGGCCGGGTTTCCGCGGACAGGCCCGCGAGGTAGTCCCGCATGGTCGACAGCGGGGCGCCGAAGGAGCGGCCCACGCTCTCGGCCTGCTGCGGATATCCGACGCCCAAGCCCAAGGTGAAGCGGTCCGGAAACGCTTGCGCCAGGTACGCCGCCGCGGCGGCCGCGGTTTGGGGCGGGCGCGCCCAGATGTTGGCGACGCACGTGCCGAACGACAGCTCCGACGTCGCGCCGAGGAGGACGGCCAGCTGCGTGAACGCGTCCTTGCCGATGACCTCGTTCGTCCACACCGTGCGGTAGCCCGCCGCCTCCAGGCGCCGGACGGCGGTCCGCTGCTCGGAGACCGGCGGGGTGACCGTGAAGTTCACCGGGAGGCACACACCGACGTTCATCGCGCTCACCGGGCGAAGTAGTGGCCGGCGTCGAGGTCGGCGAGCAGACCCGGGTGCGCCGGGTGCCAGTCGAGGAGCTGCTGCGTCGCCACGCTGGAGGCGGGCATGTCGGCGGAGAAGACGCCGCCCAGCCAGCCGAAGTGGTCCACCGCCCGCTCGACGGGGATGGACTCGACCGGCAGGCCCAGGTGCTTGCCGATGCGTTCGGCGAGATCGCGCACGGGGATGCCCTCGTCGCCGACGGCGTGCAGGCGCGTGCCGGCCGGGGCGTGTTCGAGGGCGAGGCGGTAGAGGCGGGCGGCGTCGAGGCAGTGCACGGCCGGCCACGCGTTCATGCCGTCGCCGGGGTAGGCCGACACGCCGCGGGTGCGGGCCGTCTCGATCAGCAGCGGCACGAAGCCGTGGCGATCTTCGTCGCTGTGCACCGACCGCGGGAGCCGCACGACGGAACCGCGAACGCCGCGCGTGGCCAGGGAAACCAGCACCTCCTCGGCGGCGAGGCGGCCGGCCGCCGGCGAGCCCGCTTCAGGCACAGTCGCCTCCGTCGCGACGCCGGCCGGGACGCTCGGCGTCCCCGAGCTGATCACGAACGGCCGGCCCGTGCCGGCGAGCGCCTCGCCGAGGGCTTCGACGGCGTGGCGGTCGGCGGCGATGGAGCGTTCGAAGTCGCTGAAGTCGTGGATGAAGGCGGTGTGGATGACACCGTCCGCGGCGGCGACGCCCCCGCGCAGGCTCTCGAGGTCTTCGAGGCTGCCGCGGTGGACGTCGGCGCCGGCCGCGGTGAGCTTGGCGGCGGAGGCGTCGGAGCGGGCCAGCCCGAGCACCTGGTGCCCGGCGCCGAGCAGCTCCCGGACGACCGCGGTCCCGACGAACCCGGTGGCGCCGGTGACGAACACGCGCATGGTGGAGATCTCCTTCGACAAGGGATGAACCGGTCCTTCAACCCTGCCGCCGGACGCGGCTGCGCGGCCAATGAAACGTTCGTATCGCGCAATACGGTTTGCGCATCACCACAGGTAGAGTCCCTACCATGCCGGTTGATCTCGACCTACGCCTCGTGCACTGCTTCACCGTCGTCGCCGAACACCGCCACTTCGGCCGCGCGGCGGACGCGTTGCACGTGACGCAGCCGTCACTGAGCCGGCAGGTCCGCCGGCTCGAGCAGCAGGTGGGTGCACGGCTGCTGGACCGCACGCCGCAGGGCAGCCGGCTCACGGAGGCCGGTGAGGTGTTCCTGCCGCAGGCCAAGGCGCTGCTGCGGACGGCCGCCCAGGCCATCGCGCGCGCGCAGGCCGCGGCGCGGCCGAGCCGCCTGAACGTCGGGTACTCCGGCGGGCTGATCGTCACACCCGCCGTGCGCGAGCTGCGCCACCAGCACCCGGACGCCGAAGTCCAGACGTTGCACGTCGCGTGGGACGACGTGCGCGCATCGCTCCTGGAGCACCGCATCGACGCCGTCGTGAGCCGGCTGCCGTTCCCGACCGAAGGACTGCACGTGACGGTGCTCTACGACCAGCCGCGCGTGGTGATCGTGCCGCTGGAGCACCGGCTGGCGGGCAAGGAGTCCGTGACACTCGACGACATCGCCGACGAGCCCCTGCCACGGCTGCGCGACTCGGATCCGGAGTGGAGCGCCTACTGGCGCATCGAACCGCGTCCCGACGGCAGGCCGGCGCCCGACGGGCCTATGATCGACGCGCTCGAGGACAAGTTCGAGCTCGTCGCGTCGGGGCAGGCGGTGGCGATCTCCGCAGGCCACAACGTGCGCGCGCTCCGGCCGGACATCACGTCCGTGCCGCTGGAGGACGTCGAACCCGCGCACGTCGTGCTCGCCACGCGGGCGGACGACCGCAGCCGGTTGGTCGCCGCGTTCCGCAAGTGTGCCCAAGCACAGCTGACGGGCCGCTAAAGTGAACGGGAGTTGAACGAAAGGGAGCTCACACGTGCGCTGACTCCCCGTGCACCCGCGGCCGGCCCGCCGCCCTCGCGACACGACCCGAACCTGCACGACCCCGAGGACTACCCATGAGCTCCGAGAACCACACCGCGGCGCCGCGGCAGGCGCCGCGGACCCTGGCCGAGCTGACCGCCGGCCCGTCGTGGACCATCGAGCGCAGCCCGACCACCGGCCAGTGGAGCACGGCTGAATGGCGTGGCGGCAGCTGGCAGATCGGCCTGACGCCGGTGCGGCACGGCGTGGTGGCCGCGATGCTGTGGTCGAGCGACCAGCTCGTCGACCACGTCCGCGGCGGCGAGGCGAGCGTGTGCGCCAAGGTGCTGGGGTGGTTCGGCGACATCGCGCGGCAGCGCAGCCTCGGCTGAGTTGCCAAGCGCGGCAGGGAAAACCCACGGGTGAAGCGCACGCGAAAAGCCGGCTCCGCGGCGAGTGCCCACAAAGGCCTGAAACGGCGTGGTGCGGGGCGAACCCCGCGCCACCACCGCGTTCAGTAGTCCTCGGGGTCGTCCACGACGTGCACGGCGGCTTCTTCCGCCGAGGCCGCGCCGCCGTCGATGCCGACGTCGGAGGCGTAGAGCTCCTCATCGGTGTCTTCGCCACTGCCTTCGTCGGCGGCGACCAGGCGGCCCGCGCGGAACTCGCCGAGTTCGTCGTCGATGAGCTCACCGTCGGTGTCTTCGGTGTCGCCCAGGTCGTCGCCCTCTTCGGGCTGCACGTCGGGCAGTTCGCGGGCCAGGCGGCCCTCCCAGCTCTCGCCCTCGCGCCCCTCTTCGGGCGTCGTGCCGAACTCGTCGACCTCGAGCGGGCGCTCCGGCGGGGAGTAGCCCTCGTCGTACGGGTCGCCGTCCTCGAGGGTGTCCTCCGGGTCCAGCACGCCGGTGTCGGCGTTGTCCTCGATGTCGTCGTCCACGGACGGCTCCTCTCTCCGCGCATTCAGTCTCGCGCCACATCGCGGAAGTTACCAGGCGGCACTTCTTCAGCGCGGCTGCAGGATCCCCGACGACAACGACGACGCCGTCAGGTGCTTGTACCCGACGCTCTCGAAGTACACGAGCAATTCGTGGTCGTCGTGGCTGAGCATGCGGCCATCGCCCCACAGGCGGTGGTGCACGGGCGTACCGCCGGTCACCGTCGGCTTCGCGTGTTCCGCGGCGTGCACGGCCTGGTCGTTGTCGCAGTTTTCGCACGGGGGAACGTAGTTCTCGCCGAAGTACGCCAGCAGCTCGGCTCGCCGGCAGCGCATGCTCTCCGCGTACTCGCGCGCGGCTTCGATCCGGCTGCTGAGCACGGCTTGGCGGCGCCGGTCCAGTGCCACGAGCTGATCCGCCAGCTCGGCCGGCGGCGCCAGCTCGCGCGTGCAGTTGACCACGCGGTGGTGCCCGGTGCCGGCGATGCCCGCAAAGCCCAGCTCGGCCAGCTCGTTGACGACCCGCTCGACGGCGTGCACGGGCACTCCGGCCGCCTTGACGAGGTCGGCCAGCGGCGCCGTGCCGGCGGCGTTCTCGATGGCGTCGACGACGAGGTGCACGGTGTCCTCACCCAGGTGCGTGCGCGCGGCGAGCAGGCGCGGGATCCGGATGGTGCGCGGGTCGTGGACCAGTACGGCGGTGGCGGGCTCGCCGTCGCGGCCGGCGCGGCCGATTTCCTGGTAGTAGTCGTCGATGCTGGCCGGGACGCCCGCGTGCACGACCGTGCGGATGTCGGGCTTGTCGATGCCCATGCCGAACGCGCTCGTGGCCACCACGACGTCGAGCTCGCCCGCGAAGAACCGGTCCTGGACGTCGGCGCGCGCGGCCGCGGTCATGCCGCCGTGGTAGGGCGCCGCGTGGAACGCGTCGAGGCGCAGGCGGTCGGCGAGGGCTTCGCAGCGGGCGTGGGTCAGCGCGTAGACGAGGGCTGGCGTGTCGTGCTGGATGAGCACGTCGACGCACCGGTCGTCCACGGCCTGCGCCTCGGGTTTGTGGGGCTGCGTCTGGCGCATCGACAGCGCGATGTTGGGCCGGTCGAAGTCCGCGACGACCACGTGCGCGTCGCGCATCCCCAGCCGGCGCGTGATGTCCGCCTGCACCGGCGGCGACGCGGTGGCCGTCAACGCGAGGATCGGCGGCCGCCCCAGCTCCGCGATGGCGTCGACCAGTCGCAGGTACTCGGGGCGGAACTCCTGCCCCCACTCGCTGACGAGATGCGCTTCGTCGACGACGAACAGCGTGACCTCGCGGGCGCCGTTGCGGATCGCGTCGCGGGTCTCGGGGTTGGTGAGCTGCTCGGGTCCGATGTAGAGGAAGTCGAGCTCGCCCTTCGCCAGTTTCTCGACCGTTTCGCGGCGTTCGTGGACCTTCTGCGTCGAGTTGAGCAGCTCGGCCTGGATCTCGCGGGCACCGTAGCGACGTCCGGAAAGGGACCGCCGCTGGTCCCGCTGCAGCGCGATGAGCGGCGAGATGACCAGCGTCAGCTCGCCCAGCGCGAGGCCCGCGACCTGGTAGATCGCGCTCTTGCCGCTGCCGGTCGGCAGCACCGCGAGCGTGTCACGCCCACCTGCCACCGCGTCGGCCGCCTCCACCTGCGTGGGCCGCAACGTGAAGTCGAACAACACACTCGCCACGGCGGCGGGAGTCGGTCGTGAACTCGTCATGGTGTCGAAGGTACTGGCCGCACCCGGAGCCGCCCGGCCCGCGGTGGGAGCCGGACGGCGGCCGGGGTCACTGGTGCAGCTTCTGGGCCCAGTCCAGCGGCAGGCGGTCCGCCGGGCCGGGGGCGCTCTGCGTGAGGGGGTGGTGGACCGGCGGCGCGAGGTCCGGGCCGCGTTCGTACATCACTTCCTCGGCGTAGTCCCAGAACCACTCTTCGCCCGGCTCGAAGCTGCGGACGAGGCGGTGACCGGACGAGGCGGCGTGCGCGCTGGCGTGCTGCCCGGGCGACGAGTCGCAGCAGCCGACGTGGCCGCACTGCGCGCAGCGGCGCAAGTGGAACCACCAGCCCTGCGGGGTGGCCGCATCGCACTCGGCGCAACCGGTGCCGCTGGGCGGCACCGCGGGGTCGACACCCTCCACGAGTAATCTCCTAACCGAGGGAAAGTCCTGTCGCACCAGCATAATCACAAACGCGGGGCTTGTTCCGCCAGCTGCCACAGGTACAGGCACGCCAGCGTGCGGTAGGGCCGCCACGGTTCGGCCAGCCGCGTGAGTTCCGCGGGGGTCGGCGCGGCGGCGAGGCCGTAGACCTTCTGCACGATCCGCCGCAGCTCCAGGTCGCCGGTGGGCAGCACGTCGGGGCGGTGCAGGTGGAACATCAGGAACATGTCGGCGGTCCACACGCCGATGCCCTTGACCACGTCGAGCTTCGCGATGACCTCGTCGTCGGGCACGCCGCGGAGCTCGTCGAGGTCGAGGGCCCCCGAGAGGAGGCAGTCGGCGAGCGAGCGCAGCGACACGGTCTTCGCGCGCGACAGGCCGGCGGCCTGGCGCAGCTCCTCCGAGTCGTCGGCCAGCAGCTCTTCCGGCGTGGGCAGGCGGCCGCCGAAGCGGTCCTTCAGCTTGCGGAAGATCGAACGCGACGCGTGGATCGAGATGTTCTGGCTGACGATCGCCCGCACGAGCACGCCGTAGCTGTCCTTCGGGATGTCCGGGTCACCGGACGAATCCGGGTCCGGCGGCAGCTTCGGCGGCGTGCCGGTGATGTCGTCCATGACCCGGCCGAGGACCTCGTCGGCCTGCCTCAAGTGCTCCTCGGGTGTCATCGGCGAGATGCTACGCGCGATCTGACGGGGTGAGCCCGAAAACTACATCGTCTGGGTCATGCCACCGTCGATCAGGACGTCGGTGCCGGTGACGTTGCCGGCGCGGTCGCTCGCCAGGAACGCCACGAGGTCCGCGACCTCCTCGGGCCGCGTGAAGCGGCCGGTCACGGAGTCCGCCGCCGCCTTCGCCGCGACGTTGCCGGCCTCGGCGCCCACCGCTGCGCCCACCGTCTCGGCGACGCCACCCTTCCCGAGCCACAGGTCGGTGGCGACCGGGCCGGGGCTGACGGTGTTGACGCGGACACCGCGTGCGCCGACCTCCTTGGACAGCGATTTGAAAAAGCTGAGGCAAGCGGCCTTCGCGGCGCTGTAGTCGATCACGAGCGGGTCCGGCAGCGTCGCGTTCACCGAGCACACCGTGACGATCGCGCCCTGGCGCTCCAGCAGCGACGGCAGCGCCGCGCGCGTTGTGCGCACCGCCGACATGAGGTCGAGGTTCAGGGTCGCCAGCCAGTCTTCGTCGGTCACGGACGTGAAGCCGTCCGGGCGAGGCCGGACGAAACCGACGTTGTTGACCAGCACGTCGATCCCGCCGACGCGGGTCACGGCCTCCTCGACCACCCGCGCGGCGCCCTCTGGCGTGCCGAGGTCGATCGCCACGGCCTCCACCGGCAGCTCCTTGAGGTCGCCGTCGACGTTGCGGGCCGCGGCGACCACGCGCACGCCCTCCTCGACGAGCGTCCGCGTCACCGCCAGCCCGATCCCGCGGCTCGCGCCGGTGACGAGCGCGGTCTTGCCCCGTAGCCGAAGATCCATCGCGGGCTCCCTCCAGTTCGCCGGTTCCCGAGGGAGCTTAGTGCGGCCGGTGTCAAGATCGCGGCACCAGCACCACCGCCTGGATCTCCAGCAGTAGGTGCGGGTGCGGCAGCTGGTGCACGGCCACGGTCGTGCGCGCCGGCCCGTCTTCGGTGAAATATTCGCCGTAGACCTCGTGGTAGCCGCAGAAGTCGTTCATGTTCACCGGGTAGGCGGTGATCTGGACGAGGTCGGCCAGGTCGGTCCACACCTCCGCGAGCAGCTCGCGGATGTTCTCGAGCACGGCGGCTGTCTTCACGCGCATGTCCAGCGGCGTGGCGCCGAACTCGTCGGCTTCGGCGCCGGCGATCGTGTTGTCCGGGCGGCGGCTGCTCGTGCCCGACACGTACCCGAAGCCAACGGCCACCGTGAGGTGCGGGAACCGGCCGCGCGGGGTCGCCTTGCCGGCGACCGTCCTGGCCTCGGTCATGGGAGCCTCCTGTCATCGGGGAGCGGACGTGACGCGTACCCGGACCCGGCCGAGGCCGGACACGGTGGCGCTGACGGAGCCGGCCGAAGCCAGCGCGACGGCCGGGGTCCCCGCGCCGGCGAGCAGCACGTCGCCCGCGCGCAGCGGGATGTCGTACGTGCCGGCCAGGCGGACGGCCGGGCTCACCGCGCGCAGCGGGTCGCCGAAGATGGCCGCGGTGAAGCCGTTTTCGGCGAGGCGGCCGTCGATCTCGAGGGCGACCCCACGGTTGTCGAGCGAAGCCGGCAGCGGCCGCGACGCACCGGCCACGAAACCGGACGCCGAGGTGTTGTCGGCGACGACGTCGGCCAGGTCGGCGCGCAAGTCGCGGTAGCGCGAGTCGATGATCTCGAAGCGCCGGCGCCACCGCGTCGACGGCTTCCGCGACATTGCCCGTCCACCGGTGCGGGTCGAGGTCGCGGGCCAGGCGGAACGCGACCTCCGGCTCGATCCTCGGGTGCACGTACGCGCCGAGCCAGAGCTCAGCGCCGTCGTCGACCCTCACGTCGGAGACACCCATCTGCGCGGCCTTGGCGCGGCTGGTGAACCCGAGCTTCACTCCGGCCCGCGTTTCCCCGCGGCCGAGCCGGCGCGCCACCAGGGCGTGACGCACCTCGTACGCCTGGGCTAGCGACAGGTCATCCTCGGCCGACAGCTGGGGTTCGGCACGAGGTCGCGCGCGGCGTCGTCGAGCCGGGTCGCGAGTGCGGTGAGGTCGGTCATCGGGCTGCCACCAGCAGGTCGAGGGCGACGTCGACGAGCACGTCCTCCTCGCCGCCCACGAGGCCGCGGCGCCCGACTTCCACGAGGATGTCGCGGGCGTCGAGGCGGTAGCGGGCCGCGGCGCGTTCGGCGTGCAGCAGGAAGCTGGAGTAGACCCCGGCGTAGCCGAGGGTCAGCGTTTCTCGGTCCACGCGCACCGGTCGGGTCTGAAGTGGACGGACGAGGTCTTCGGCCGCGTCCTGCAACGCGAACAGGTCGCAGCCGTGGTCCCACGCGAGCAGATCGGCGACGGCGATGAACGCCTTGATCGGCGTGTTCCCCGCACCCGCACCCTGCCCGGCGAGCGACGCGTCGACCCGGTACGCGCCGTGCTCGACGGCGGTGACACTGTTGGCCACGGACAACGAGAGGTTCTCGTGCGCGTGGATGCATCGACAACGCCGGGTAATCGCCGCGGTCGCGCAAGTGGGCGCAGGCGGGGCCGCCGACGAGCAGGAAGTCGACGGTCCGGTCGTCGTGGTAAGCGGGCGATCGACTGGAACGCGGGGCCAGGAGTCCGGGTCCCAGAAGGCGGAGGCGTCGCCGACCAGGCAGCCCTGGGTGTCGCCGGCGGTGAGCACCTGAGCGGGCAGCCGCGCGTCCAGGTCGACCACCGCAGCGGCGCCCGCGCGGACGGCGAGGTACTCGGTCTCGTCGGTGATCATGTGCGGCGACTCGCCGCGGTCGGCAAGGGAGCCTAGGCCGGGACGTGGCCGAGCACCGCTGGAATTTCCAGGCCCTCTCACAGATCACGGGCGCGTCTTGTCCAAGCTCACGGAAGCAGAAGTCGACTCCGTGAGGGAAGGTATGAGCGTCGAAAACTCGCACTACCTGCCGAATCCCGAGTCGAGCGCGCCGCCGCCGAAGATCGAGGTGGTGGGGACGGCCGCGGGGGCGCCGGCGGCTCCCGAGGGGGCCACGCCGACGACCATCCTGGTTACGTTGCCGCCCGGGAGTGACGGGGCGCCGCCGCATCGGCACAGTGGGCCGGCGTTCGGGTATGTGCTCAAGGGCGAGATCGTCTTCGAGCTGGAGGGCGAGCCCGAGCGCGTCGTGAAGGCCGGCGAGTCCTTCTGGGAGCCCGGGTACGACGTGATCCACTACCAGGACGGCAACAACCTCGACGACGCCGAATCGCAGTTCGTCGTGACGATGTTCTGCGCGCCGGGGCAGCCGATGCTCGTGCCCGTGAGTGACGGGAACTGGATCAGCGCAAGCACCTCAGGGCGCCACGCCCCTGACGTGCGCCCCAAAGAAGGGGCCGGCTCCCCGCCAGGAGCCGGCCCCTTCGAACAGCTCACTCCACCAGTTTCCCGGCCGTCGAGACCTCCCGCATCAGCGGCGCGATCTGCGCGGGCACCGGCGGCAGCTCCTCACGCGTGAGCTGCCCGGGACCCGACCACACGAAGTTCACCCGCAACGACTCGTCCAGCGCCGGGTAGTCGGAGCGGTTGTGGCAACCGCGCGTCTCCCGGCGCTCCAGCGCGGCTTCCAGCGTGGCCCGGCAAGCCAGCGCGGAGGCCTTCAGGTCGAACGCGTGCGCCAAGTCCTGGTAGCCCGCGAGATCCGGGTGGACGCCGACGTTCTTCATCCGCTCCTCGAGCGAGTCCAATTCGGACAGTCCCGCGAGCAGGCCCTCCTCGTCCCGCACGACGCCCGCGTGCTCGGTCATCGTGGTGCGCAGGGAGCGTTGCAGGGCGCGGACGTTCTCCGGCCCGTCGGCCGCCAGCAGCTCGTCGACCTCACCGCGCGCGTCCGCCAGCGCGCCCGCCGACCGGCGCTGCGCGGCCAGCGACGCGGAGTACTCAGCCGCTGCCTTGCCGACGATCCGGCCGTACACCAGCAGCTCGATCAGCGAGTTGCCGCCGAGCCGGTTGGCGCCGTGCAGCCCGCTGGACGCCTCGCCGATCGCGTACAGCCCGTCGACGCCCGTGCTGTGGTCCTCCGACCGCACCCAGACGCCGCCCATCGAGTAGTGCGCGGTGGGCGCGATCTCGATCGGCAGCTGGGTGATGTCGAGCATCTGCAGCTCCAGCAGCGTCTGGTACACGCGCGGCAGCCGCTGCATGATCGTCTCGCGCGGCAGGTGCGACACGTCGAGCCACACGCCGCCGTTCGGCGTCCCGCGGCCCTCCTTGATCTCGGTGTACGCGGCCAGCGCGACGCGGTCGCGAGTGGACAGTTCCATCCGCCCCGGGTCATACCGCGCCATGAACCGCTCGCCCAGCGCGTTGCGCAGCTGCCCGCCCTCACCGCGCGCGGCTTCGGACACCAGCGTGCCCGCCGCGCTCTCGGGCTCCAGCAGGCCCGACGGGTGGAACTGCACCAGCTCCGGGTCGCGGATGCGGCCACCCGCCAGCACGGCGAGACGGAACGAGTCGCCCGTGTTCTCGTCGCGCCGCGACGACGTGCGGCGCCAGATCCGCGTGTGCCCGCCGGCGGCGAGGATCACGGCGTCGGCGTGGATCACGTACCGGGTGCCGTCGTCGAGGTTGAACCCGTACGCGCCGAAGACGACGTCGTCCCGCACCAGGATCCGCGTGATGTAGGTGTTCTCGAGGATCCGCACGTCGAGCTGGGCCGCGCGGTTGACGAGCGTCCGCTGGATCTCCAAACCTGTGTAGTCGCCGGCGAACGCGGTGCGCCGGTAGGTGTGCGCCCCGAAGAAGCGCTGCGAGATGCGGCCGTCGGTCTCGCGGGCGAAGGGCATGCCCCACCGTTCGAGGTCTTCGATGCCGCGGGCGGCGTTCTGCGTCACGATCCGGACCGTGTCGGGGTGTGCCAGGAGGTAGCTCTCCTTGATGGTGTCGGCGGCGTGCTGCTGCCACGAGTCCGCCGCGTCCATCGTCCCCAGCGCGGCGTTGATGCCACCGGCCGCGAGGGTGGTGTGGGCGTCGGACTTCGGCCGCTTGCCGACCACGAGCACGTCGACGCCTCGTTCTTTCAGCTCGATCGCGGCGCGCAGCCCGGCACCGCCGGTGCCGATCACGAGAACCGACGTCGCGATCCGCTGTTCAGTCATCGGGAACTCCTCCTTGACACCCGGTGCGCGGGTGGCCGGGTACGGCCACCCGCGCGGCATTCACTCCTCGACCGGCGGGTTGGCCGGGAGCCAGTCGGCGAACTTGACCTTCGCCAGCTCCGCCCCCTCGCCGGGCAGCAGGCCCTTCGGGCCCGGCTTCTCGCCGAAGTAGCGGGCCTCGGGGTCGGTGACGACCTGGCGTGGGTCCTCGCGGAACGTCAGCGCTTCCTGGATCCAGCCGGCCATCGTGAACACCTCGGGGCCGGCGATCTCGGTCAGGCCGTTGATCGGCGCGCCCGCCGCCACCTTCGCGACCTTGCCCGATACCTCGCCGGCCGCGATCGGCTGGATGCCCGCGTCGGGCAGCTTCACGGTGGTGCCCTCGGTGGCAGAGTCGGCGATGGCGGACGCGAACTCGAAGAACTGCGTGGCGCGCACGATCGAGTAGGGCAGACCCGAGTCCTTGATCAGCTTCTCCTGGGCGACCTTCGCGCGCAGGTAACCGGAGTCGGGCAGGCGGTCGCTGCCGATCACGGACAGCGCGACGTAGTGGCCCACACCGGCACCCTTGGCGGCCTCGGTGAGGTTGGTGGTCGCCGCGCGGAAGAACGCCATCACGTCGTCGTCCGCGAACGACGGCGAGTTGGACACGTCGACCACCACGTCGGCGCCCTGCAGCACCTCTTTGACGCCCTCCCCGGTCACCGTGTTCACGCCGGAGTTGGGCGACGCCGGTACCGCCTCGTGGCCGTGCTCGGTCAGCAAGCTGACGACCTTGGAGCCGATGAGGCCGGTACCGCCGATGACGACAATCCTCATGATGCGCCTTTCGCTGAGCGGCCCCCGGCGGGTCCGGGGGCGTCGGTCACCAGCCAGGACAAGGCGGGCGGCGGATCTGTGACAGCACCCGCCGACGAATTCGTCATCCGATCGGGTCAACCACGTCTTCGACGCGGAGCTCGGCCGGCAGTTCACCACCCGACACGAACGCGTCGCGCGGGTGCTGAACCGAGGCCAGCGACACGATGTCGCGGCCGAAGAACACGGCCGTGAGCCACACCGCCAGCACGCGGACCTTGCGTTCCCAGCTGGGCACGGCCAGCACGTGGTAACCGCGGTGCATGAGCCACGCGAGCAAGCCGGTGATCACGATGCTCCGGTACTGGAAAATGCCCTTGCCGATGCCGAGCGTCGCGATCGCGCCGAGGCTGTGGTGCACGTACTGCTTCGGCTCGCGCCCGCGCAGCGCCTTGACGATGTTGCGGGCCAGCAGCTTGCCCTGCCGGACCGCGTGCTGCGCGTTCGGCACGGTGTGGGCGCCCGGCACCGGCGACGCGAGGTCCGGGACGGCGGCGTCGTCGCCGGCGGCCCACGCGTGCGGCACGGGTTCGTCCTCGGTGCCGATCCGCAGGTCGGCCCGGGTCAGGATGAGGCCGCGCGGGTCGAGCGGCAGGTCGGTGTGGTTGTGCACGACGGGGTTGGCCGCATTGCCGGCGGTCCACACGACCAGCTCCGAGTCGAACTCCTCGCCGGTCGAAAGCACCAGGTGCCCGTCGACGGCCGAGCGCAGCTGCGTGTTCAGGTGCACGTGGGCGCCGCGGTCCTCCAGCGAGCGGACGACCCACGCCCCGGGCTCGTCGGTGACCTCGGGCAGGATGCGGCCCTGGGCTTCGACCAGGTGGAAGCTCAGCTCATCGCGGCTGATCTCGGGGTAGTTCTTCAGCAGCGCCGTCGCGAGCGACAGCAGCTCCGCGAAACCCTCCACGCCCGAGAAGCCGCCGCCGACGAACGTCACGGTCAGGAGCTTGCTCCGCACCGGCCCCGGCTCCAGCGCCGACGCCCGGTCGAACGCCGTCAGCAGCTTGTCGCGGATCGCGACGGCCTCCTCCACGTGTTTCATGCCGATCGCCTGTTCGGCGATGCCCGGCACGGGCACCTTGCGCGTGACCGCACCGGCGGTGACCACGAGCTCGTCGTACTCGAGCTCGAACTCCGGCCCGTCGGCCGGCCGCACGGTCACGCGCCGGTGCGCGTGGTCGATCCGCGTGACGCTGCCGGCCACGATCCGCGCGCGCCGCAGGTGCCGCCGCAGCGACACGGCTGCGTGCCGCGCCTCGATCGACCCGGCGGTGACCTCCGGCAGGAACGGCTGGTAGGTCATGTAAGGCCGTGGGTCCACCACGGTCAGCTCCGCCTCGCCCGGCCGCAGGCGCTTCTCGAGTCCCCAGGCCGCGTAGAAGCCGGCGTATCCGCCGCCGACCACCAGGATCCTGTGCATGACCACTCCCTGTTCGTCTCGCTACACCAGGGAGACAAGACAGCGGAGCCGGATGTGACAGGTTCGGGGCCGTTTCGTGGGGGCAGTCACAAGCCCTGGTTCCCGGGCGCCGCGCCCGGGCGAAAAGCCCAGGTGGCCACCGGGGAAGGCCGGCAGCCACCGAGCATTTCGGGGCAAGTGGGAGAGCGGAGGTCAGGCCGTGGTCGGGGCCTCGGCCGGAACCAGTACCGCCCTGGTGTCCGCGCGGCTTTGAGGAAGCGCAGCGCCTTGCCCACCACGGCCTGCGCCGGCGGGATCGAGCACAGCTCGGACAACCCCACTCCGACCGCCGCGCGTCGACGAGGACGTCGGCGATCAGGAGCTTGACGATGGCGCCGATGCGACCCACGCCGACGGCCCAGCCGAGGGCCGTCGAGCGGACACCGGCGGGGTACAGCGACGGGCCGAGGACGTACAGGACGGCACGGAGGACGTCGCGGCACGCCCATGAGCACGGCGACCACGAGCGTCGCGGCGAGGTTGCGGAGCACGAAGGCAGTGGCGACGAAGACGGCGGCGGCGCCGGCCGGCGTGCTGACGGACAGGAGCCGGCCGGACAGGCGCAGCGCGAGCCACATCATGAGCAGCGAGCCGGCGATGCCACCCACGTTGATCATGATGCCGCCGCCGATCCCGGCCTGGGCGGACAGGCGCTCCGTTCCAGGAACTGCGGCATCCAGTTGCTCGCGAAGTACAGCGCGCCGAACAAAATGAAGAAACCGAGCCACAGCAGGCCGCTGCGCGCGCCGTCGCGGCCGGCCAGCACGGCCGCGCGGACGTTGCCGGTCTCGTGCGCCGCCGGCTCCGACAGGGCCGGCACCAGGGTGAGGCGCATCCGGTGAGCAGGCCGTTGACGCGGTCGAGGGCGCCGCGGGGGCGGCGCCGTGAGAGGAAGCCCATCGACTCCGGCAGCGGCTTCACCATCGCTGCGGCGGTCGCGAAGCTCAGGCCCGCGCCGGAGACGAACGTGGCGCGCGCGGCGCGGCGGCGTTGCGGCTTCACGCCGGCCCCGGCCAGCCGCGTCTTGAACCGCGCGAGCTCGTCGTCGGAATCGACCCCAGCGCGAAGGAGCGCACCCCGGCGCCACCCCGGCAACGGCATCAGCCGCGCGTGCGGGTCGTCGAGGTCGCAACCCAGGCGCGCCGCGGCAAAAGGCTTCTCCGCGACGCCAGCGCGTCGTCGAGCGTCCGCAGCGCGAACACGCCCCCGGTGGCGGGCTGACCCGGCACCCGCCGGGCGGCCGGGCCGGTCGCGATACACGCCGTCGAACGGAACCTCGCCGCCATCGCCCAGGACCACCGCGCATGCGGTGAGCCCGCGACCGTGAGGCCACGACGGTGGTCCGCGCCGAACTCGGCGAACCGCTCACCGCCGGGCAGCGTCAATTCAGTCCTGAGTAGACACCAGTCCCGCGAGCGCGGTGTCCGCGATCGCCTGCAGCGCGGGCCGGCCAGGTTTCGTCTTGGCGAGCACGTTCATCCCCTGCACCACGGCCACCAGCAGTGGTGCCGAATCGGGGCCGGCGCCGGGCCGCAGCTCGCCCGCGGCCCGGGCCCGCGCGAGCGCGCCCGCGAAGCTGGTGCGCAGGTTGGCCAGGTGCTGCTCGAACATCCCGGCCAGTTCGGGGTCGCGTTCCGCGAGTTCGACGAGTGAGTTGGTCACGAGGCAGCCCCAGCGGCGCGGGCCGTCGACCATCGCGTCGACGAGGTGCGCGAAGTAGTCGCGCAGGCCGCCGACACCACTGGCCGCGGTGTTGATCCGCTCGACCGCTTCGGCCGACACGGTCTCCGCGTAGGACTTCAGGGCGGCCACGAACAGGTCGCGCTTGCTGCCGAAGGCGGCGTACACACTGCCGGGCTGCAGGTCCATGGCCTGGCACAGCACCTGGATCGACGTAGCCTCGTAACCGCGCTCCCAGAAAGTGTCCAGTGCGGCGGCGAGTGCTTCGCCGACGTCGAAGGTGCGTGTCCGTCCCACGGAAAAAATTGTAGAGCAGATATTCAGGAATATCGACGTCAGCTTCATGACATGGTAGAAAACCAGTGCACGTTACTTGTACGTGCGCTCAACTAAGGAGGACGCATGCGGGTCGTGGTGATGGGCACGGGAGGAGTCGGCGGCTACTTCGGGGCGCGGCTGGCCCAGGGCGGCCACGACGTGAGTTTCATCGCCCGCGGCAAGCACCTGGAAGCGTTGCGCGTCAACGGGTTGCGCGTGGAGAGCCCGCTCGGCGACTTCCACCTGCCCACTATCGACGTGACCGACGACCCGTCGACGCTCGAGCCCGCGGACCTCGTGCTGTTCGGCGTGAAGCTGTGGGACACCGAGTCGTCGGCCGAGCTGATCAAACCGCTGCTGACCGAGGACACCGGGGTGGTGTCGTTCCAGAACGGCGTGGTCAAGGACGACATCCTGCGCCGCGTACTCGGCCCGCAGCACGTGATCGGCGGCGTCTGCTACATCGCCGCGACGATCGCCGAACCCGGCGTCATCAGGCACACCGGCTCCCTGCAGAAGCTGGTGTTCGGCGAGTACGACGGCACCCCGTCCGCGCGGGTGCGGCAGTTCCGCGACGCGTGCGCCGAGAGTGGCATCGACGTGGAGGTCAGCGACCGGATCGAGCAGACGATCTGGGAGAAGTTCGTGTTCCTCGTCGGCCTTTCGGGCACCACGACCACGGTGCGCACGCCGATCGGGCCGATCCGTGCGAACCCCCGATCGCGGGCGTTCCTGCACGACGTGCTGGCCGAGGTCGTCGCGGTCGCGCGCGCCCAGGGCGTGGCGCTGCCCGAGGACTACGCCGACGACCGGCTCGCCTTCACCGACAGCGTGCCCGAGGGCATGACCTCGTCGATGCACCACGACCTCGAACGCGGCAACCGGCTCGAGGTCACGTGGCTCAGCGGCGACGTCGTCGAGCGCGGCAAGGCGCTGGGCGTGCCGACGCCGTGCAACCGCGCGATCACCGACCTGCTCGCCGTGCACGCCGAGGGCCGCCATGAGTGACACCGTCAGGTCGGTCGAGGCCACGATGGTCAAGGTGCCGATGCGCCGGCCGCTCGGCACCAGCGCCGCGCGCGTCACGGATGCGCCGCTGCTGCTGCTCGACCTGCACACCACCGACGGCGTGACCGGGCGGGCGTACCTGTTCTGCTACCTCGAATCCGCCGGGCACGCGGCGCTCGCGCTGGTGCGGGAGGCACACGGTGTGCTGGCCGGCGTCGCGGCTGCCCCGGCGGCCGTGCGGTCCGCGCTCGAGGCGAAGTTCAAGCTGCTCGGCGTGCGCGGGCTGGTCGGGGCCGTGGTGTCGCTCGTGGACACCGCGTGCTGGGACGCGCTGGCGATCGCCGCGGGCCTGCCGCTCGCCCGCCTGCTCGGCGCGGACCTGCGGCCGACCCCGGCGTACAACAGCAACGGCCTGGGCCTCATCACCCCGAACGCGGCGGCTGCGGAAGCGGTCGAACTCGCGGCAGAGGGCTTCCCGGCCGTGAAGATGCGCCTCGGCCGCTCCGCGGCGGACGACCTGGCCGCCGTGCGCGCCGTCCGGGCGGCGCTGGCCCCTGACGTCGGGCTGATGGCCGACTACAACCAGGCTCTCGACTTGCCGGACGCGCTGGCCCGCTGCCGCGCTCTCGACCACGAAGGCCTGGCGTGGTTCGAAGAACCCGTCCGCCACGACGACTACGCGGCCGCCGCCCAGCTGACCGCCGCGGTGCACACGCCCGTGCAGCTCGGCGAGAACTTGGCAGGTCCGCGCGCGATGGCCACCGCGTTGGCCCACGGCGCGTGCGACCTCGTGATGCCGGACCTCGACCGCATCGGCGGCGTCACCGGCTGGCGCGACGCCGCCGCGCTGGCGGACGCACACGGGATCCCGCTGTCGTCACACCTCTACCCGGAGGTCAGTGCCCACCTGCTGGCCGCGTCGGCGACCGCCCACTGGCTCGAGTACGTCGACTGGGCCGCCCCGATCCTGCGCGAGCCCCTGGCCATCGTCGACGGGTGCGCCACTCCACCCGACCACCCGGGCACTGGCGTCGACTGGGACACCGACGCGGTGGCCCGGTACCGGGTCGGCTGACCCTATAGTCGCGGACCATGAACGTGTGCGTCTTCCTGTCGGCCGCCGACCTCGACGAGCGCTACACCGGGCCCGCGCGGGAGTTCGCGGAGCTGCTCGGCAAGGGCGGGCACACGCTGGTGTGGGGTGGCTCGGACACGGGCCTGATGAAGGTCGTCGCCGACGAGGTACAGGCGACGGGCGGGCGGTTGGTCGGGATCTCCGTCGAGCTGTTCCGGGGCAAGGCCCGGAAGAACGCCGACGAGATGGTGATCACGGCGGACCTGGCCGAGCGCAAGGCGTTGCTGCTGTCGCGTTCGGAAGCGGTCGTCGTGCTGGCCGGTGGTCTCGGCACCCTCGACGAGGTCACCGAGGTGCTGGAACTGAAGAAGCACGGCCTGCACCGCAAACCGATCGTGCTGCTCAACACCGAAGGCTTCTACGACGGGCTGATCCTGCAGCTGCGCCGCATGGACGACGACGGTTTCCTGCCGCTCCCGCTCGACGAGCTCGTGCACTTCGCACCCGACCCGGCCGGCGTCATGGCGTACCTGGGCGCCTGAGTTGCTCCTCTGGATCCTCAAGCCGGGAGGGCGTGCCGGATCTCGCGGGCGACGAACGGTTTGATTATTCGGGGTCGCTGTGGAGCCGGTCGAGGTGGTCGCCTGCGGTCAGTCGCCACCTCGGCCCCCGTCTCCCTCATCCGGTGGTGGCACGGCACCCACCGCAACGGGCGGACAAGACACTGCCGGGGCGCCTCCAGCCAGGCTCCACTCAGGTCACGCCGCTCAGCAGGTGACGTGCGGGCGGAGCCACCGCACCGAGCGACGTAGCTCAGCAAAGACACCAAGGTCGGTCAGACAACGGATCAACTCGGGCGGATGACCCCGCACCCATTGTCACTGTCAGATGTCGGCGGCGGTGCGGAAGCCGGTGTTGCCGCTGGAGCTGTCCGGGGTGTTGCCGGTGCGGGCGGCGACGCGGTAGCGGTTGCAGTAGGACTCGTGGCACAGGTACGAGCCGCCGCGCATCGAGCGGTTGCCGGTGCCGAACCAGTCGGCGCACCACTCCCACACGTTGCCCGACACGTTGTAGAGACCGAACCCATTGGGCTGGAACGCATCCACCGGGGCGGTGCCGACGTGGCCGTCCTCTTCCGTGTTGTGCACCGGGAAGCGGCCCTGCCAGATGTTGCACCGGTGCTCCCCGCCCGGCGTCAGCTCGTCACCCCACGGGAACCGGGCCTGGTCCAGCCCACCGCGCGCGGCGTACTCCCACTCGGCCTCACTCGGCAGCCGACGCCCGGCCCAGGCGCAATAAGCGAGCGCGTCGGTCCAGGACACGTGGACCACGGGGTGGTCCTGCCGCAGCGAAACGTCGCTGCCCGGCCCCTCCGGCGCCCGCCAGTACGCGCCCGAAACACCGATCCACCACGGCGTCTGCTGCGGCCGCGGCGCCCCCTTGCGCAACGCCGACGGCACGAACTTCGCGAACACATACGTCCAACCGAACTTCTCCGCATCGGTTCGGTAGCCGGTCGCGTCCACGAACTCCGCGAAGCGCGCGTTCGTCACCGCGAACGCGTCGATCGCAAACGGCTCCACGGTCACCTCACGCACCGGCCCCTCACGATCATCGGGAAACCCGTCAGCGTCGTCCGTGCCCATCCGGAACGCGCCGCCGGGCAGCACCAGCAGACCGTCGGCATTGGTCGCCGGGCCGAGCGGAACATCAACCGACGCTCCCGACGAGCGGGACGGCGGACAGCAGCGGGACACGAGAACCTCGTCCCCGCGCACCCTACGCAGCCGGCCGGTACCCGATCTCCTGCACGACCCACGTGTTGCCGTCCGGGTCCGCGAAGTCGAACGCGCTCGCGTAGTCGCGGCGGTCCGGCGCGAGGCCGGGTTCCCAGTCACCCTGCCAGGTGTCGGCGTCCTTCTTGTGGCGAAGCGGACCGGGGGCCACGCCGCGGGAGGTCAGCTCGCGGTGGGCGGCCTCGGCGTCGGTGACGGCGAGATAGGTGGCGCGCGCCGAGCCGGGGGCGGCGTCGGTGAGGCCGGCGCCGAGCTGGATGGAGCAGGCCGAGCCGGGCGGGGTGAGCTGGACGACGCGGAAGCCGTCGCGCGGCTGGTAGTCGACGTCGAGGGTGAAGCCGACGCGGTCGGTGTAGAACTCGAGCGCCTTGTCGACATCGCTGACCGACAGGGTGAGGACTTCGAGAGCCCAGTTCATCGGAGGATTTCCTTTCACATGTCCAGGACGAGGTCGGTGTGGGGGGTGGAGCAGCACAGCAGGGTCTGGCCCGCGGCCGGTGGCTCCAGTGGTGCCGGTGCGTAGTCGACCGAGCCGGACAGCACGGGGGTGAGGCAGGTCTGGCAGACGCCGGTGCGGCAGCTCCAGCGGGCGGGCACGTCGCAGGCTTCGGCGAATTCGAGCAGGCTGCCGCCGGGGAAGGGGGCGGCGACGCCGCTGCGGGCGAAGGTCACGACGGGTCCGGTGCCGGGCGGCCCGGCCGGTGGGTGGGGTGGGCGGGTGGTCTGCCCGACGAGCCCGGGGTTGATGGCGTCGAGCGCGCCGAACAGTTCGGTGTGGATCCGCGCCGGGTCGAGTCCGGCCGAGGTCAGCGCGGCGGTCATGTCGGTCATGAACGCGGCCGGGCCGCAGACGTAGGCGGTGGCGTCGGCGGGCACGCCGAGCTCGGCCAGCGCGTCCTTGCTCAGCCGGCCCGCCCGGGCGCCGGCCAACCCGCGTTCGGCCTCGGTCGCCCGGCTGTAGAACACGTGTGAGCATCCGTTGCGCAGGGACGCCACCAGTTCGCTCGCTTCGTCGGCGAGCGGGTGCTCCTCCGGTCCGCGGGCGCCGTGGATCCACCACACCTCGCGTGCACTGCCGCGCGCCGCCAGGTCGTACAGCATCGCCAGCACCGGGGTGACGCCGATGCCCGCCGACACCAGCAGCACCGGACCGGTGCCGTCGCCGAGCACGAAGTCCCCGCGCGGGGCCGCGACGTCCAGCACCGCGCCGGCCGGCACCTGTGTCGTGAGGTACGTGCTCGCCACACCTTCGCGTTTGACACTGATCCGGTAACCGTCCGGCCCCGGCGCGGACGAGAGCGAGTAGCTGCGCACCGGCGCCGGTTGCGCAGCGCCCGCGACGCGGACCGTCAGGTACTGGCCCGCGCGCGCCGCAGGCAGCGCACCGCCGTCCGCGGCTTCGAGATACACCGACGACACCGTGGCGCTTTCGGGCTCCACCGCGGTCACCCGCAGCCGCCGGAACCCGTCCCACGCCGGGCCCGCCGACTCCGCGTCCACGGCCAGCAGATCCTCGAACGACTGCCGCCAGCCCGGGCTCAGCGCCGGGATCTCGGCGGCAACCTTGAGCTTCTCCCGGTCCTTGCCCGGCAGGTACAGCAACGCATCCGTGTCGGCCACGCTCAGCGCACCGGGGCCCGTGCGGGTCTTGACGATCTCGTCGCCCGCCGAGACGTGGCCTTCGCGCAGCACCCGGAAGTAGAACCCGGGCCGGTGGTGGGCCACCAGCAACGCCGGCAACTCCGGCTCCCCCATCCGCAGGCCGACGCGATAACACGTCACCCGCGGCTGCGTCACCTCGAACTCGGCCTCACCGATGCGATAACGATCCCCGATGCACACCTCGTCATCCGCCAGGCCCTCGACGGTGAAGTTCTCCCCGAACGACCCGTACTCCAGCCCCCCACGGCCGAAATACCTCTCCCAATGCCGGTACGAGCCGAGCTGATACACCAACACCGCCCGCTGCTCACCACCGTGACCGGCCGTGTCCCCCTGCCCGTCACCGTCGATGTTCAACCGCCGCACCATCGCCGGCCCCCCGACCGGACGCTTCCACACTCCCGTGTGGACAGTCCTGCCCTCCCAGGACACCTCCTTCGGCAGCCCGACGTTGACCGACAGCACCATCGCGGTCATGAGTCCACCTCCTGCAGCAAGGGCGGTACCACCTAAGCACGGTTTCCGCCGGTTTCCGCACTTCGTTCGGGATCGGTAAGACTCAGACGAGCGGTTCGCCGCCGTCGACCGGCAGCGACGCGCCGGTGAGGAACGTGGTGGTGAGCGCGAACAGAACCGCTTGTGCCACGTCTTCGGCCGCCCCGATGCGACGGGCCGGGTTGGTCTCGGCACGCCGAGCGAACAGTGCCGCCTTCTTGTCCTCGCCCAGCGCGTCGTACGCGCCGGTGTCGATGGTGCCCGGCGAAACGGCGTTCACGCGGATCGGCGCGAGCTCCACGGCGAGCGCCCTCGTGAGCGCGTCGACGGCGCCGTTGGTGGCCGAGACGGCGAGCATGCCGATCGCCGGCTTGCGCGCGGTGGCACCGGAGAACAGGACGAACGAGCCGTCGGCGGGCATGCGCGGGGCGAGGTGCTTCGCAAGCAGCAGCGGGCCGACGACCTTGGTGCTGAACGAAAGCAGCACCGTCTCTTGCTTTGAGGTCGCCGACCGTGCCGCGGGCACGCGCCGACGCGGTGGACACGACGTGGTCGACGGTGCCGAGCCGGTCGGCGAGGGCGACGACGCTCTGCTCGTCGGTGAGGTCGACCGGCTCGGCGGTGATGCCGGGATCGTCGGCGTAGGCCTTCTCGAGTGCTTCGGCATCGTGGCCGGCGACGACGACCTCGGCACCGGCGGCGCGCGCCCCGAGAGCGACCGCGCGGGCGGTACCGCTGCCGCGGCCGACGACGAGAACCTTGCGCCCTTCGCGGCTGGTCATGATGGCTCCTTCGCTGCCGCTGTGTGGGGTTTTTCAGGCGGAGGCGCGCTTGAGGATTTCGTCGGTGTCGAGCCCGCGGTCGACACCGTGGGCGATCACGGTCTGGCCCGGCTCCAGGGCGAGGCGCTCACCGTCGAGGTAGACCTCGATCTTGTCCGGTTCGAACGAGACCATCCCCGACACGCGCTCGACCTCGGTCCAGGCGTGCTCGTAGGACCAGGCGGCGCCGGCGTGCGTGCCGATGTCGTAGTACCTCGCAATGCCCTTGTACGGGCAGAACGTCTGGGTGTCGACGTGCGCCAGTGCCGTCTCGTCGATGTCCTCGCGCGGCACGTACCACCGCGGCGCGAAACCCGATTCGTACAGCACGACCGGACGGTGGGTGTCGGCGATGACGCGCTCGCCGTCGCGGACGACGAGGTGGCGCGAGGTCTTGCGGATGTCGTTGCGGTGGTAGAGGTCCGCCGCGTGGCCGACGATGCGCTCGTCCTCCTCGTAGAACGCCTCCATCGCCCGCCACGCGAACGCGACGCGGCCCTCGAGCGCGTCGGCGTACTCGGGCAGCCCGGTGTACTCCCACGCCGCGCGCTCGGTTCGGCCGTCGCCGGCGGTGACGGTGTACCAGGTCGTCTCACCCAGTTCGCGGTGCTGCGTGGTCCGGCTCGCTGCCAGCACCCCGTCGGCGACGGCGCTCTTCGGGAAGAACGCCACCGGGTAGTGACCCGGCTCGTGGAGTAGCAGCACGTCCTCGGTGTCGACGAGCCACTCACCCCCGAAGCGGACCCGCATCCGCCGGCGCAGCGGCTCCACGAAGAGCAACCGCTCGGGCAACGGCTCCGGGGTCAGGAACCTGCCCACCGACCTGGTCGAAAGCGGTCCCTGCTGCCATGCCAGTCCCATGTCTCTCGCCTTCTTTCTTGCTAACGTGTACCGAGACTGTAAATCCGTTAGATATCTCGACACAAGTGCCAAATTTCTAGTTGTACATCGATTTGACTAATGGTTACTATCAACACATGAACAATAGGGTCGGCCTTGAGGAGATGCACCGGGCGGGCTTCCCGATGGGCGGCGAGCCGCTCGTCGCCCTGGACCTCGCCGACACCCTCGCCGCCGAATCCACCCCGGGCGACGGCGAGCTGCTGACGTCGCCTGAGCGCAGCACGGCGTGGTGGGGACTGCAGCTGCCGAGCCTGCCGGCGTCACCTGCGCCGGGCTTGGTCCCGACGCTCCGCTTGCGGGCCGCGATCCGCGAGCTGCTGGAAGCCCATCTCGACGGCCGCAGCCCGGACCCGGCGTCGGTCGAAGAGGTCAACGCGGTGGCGGCTTCGGTGCCGACGAGTCCCCGGCTCGGGCGGGAGCCGGCAGCCGGCTCACCGTCACCCGAGGCCGAACTGGCCGCGCACACGCGCTGGCACACCGAGCACGGCGGCAACGTCGCGCTCGCCGCGGTGGCGCGGGAGGCGATCGAGCTGTTCGGCGACGCCGGACGGCTCTCGCGCCTGCGCCGGTGCGCGAACCCCGACTGCACGATGCTCTTCCTCGCAACGAACCGCCGCCGGCGGTGGTGTGCGGGGAGCGTGTGCGGCAACCGCGTCCGGGTGGCACGGCACTACCGGCGCACCCACGTCCCGCAAGCCGGGCAGGAGGAACGATGACCGAGCAAGCGATCGCGGCCGGGTTTCACCCCGGCGAGTTGAGCGTGCAGCGCCAGGCCGGGCTCGAGTACGAAGCGGCTCGGCTCGAAGGCATGCTCGCGCCGGCACACCTGAGCCGGGGCGCCGGAGGTTTCCTGGCGCAGCGCGAGTTCGCGGCCGTCACGGCCCGGGCCGCCGACGGGACCCTGTGGACGGCCCCGCTGCTGGGCCGCGCCGGGTTCCTCGAAGGATTCGACACGACGCTCGTCGTGCACACACGCCCCGCCGCCGGTGACCCGCTGCACGAGCTGCCCGCGGGGCAAGCGGCCGGGCTGCTGGCCGTCGAATTCGCGACGCGGCGGCGGTTGCGCGTGAACGGGACCGTCGTGGCCGTCGGCGAGGGCGGGTTCCTGGTCGACGTCGAGCAGGCGTACGGCAACTGCCCGTCCTACATCCAGCAGCGCCGGCTGGCGATCGATCCCGGGCGGCGAACAGTCGACGTCGAGCGTTCCGACGCGCTGACCGCCGCGCACCGCGAACTCATCCGCCACGCGGACACGTTCCTCCTCGGCACGACCCACCCCACCCGCGGTGCCGACACCTCGCACAAGGGTGGGGAACCCGGCTTCGTCCGCGTCGACGGCGCCGACCTGTGGTGGCCGGACTACGCCGGCAACAACATGTTCAACAGCCTCGGCAACATCGCGAGCGACCCCGAAGCTTCGCTGCTGTTCGTCGACTTCACCACCGGCTCCGCGCTCCAGCTCACCGGCACGGCCACGCTGGAGTGGGTCACCCAGGGTACCGCCGGCGAGGACGACGCGACCGGCCGCCGCGTGCGTTTCCACCCGGCCCAGATGGTCTCGCAGAAGGGCCTGGCGCTGCACTCGTCGGGTGTGGTGCCGTCACCGCACAACCCGCACGTGACGGCGTGACCGGCTGATCGGCTACGAGCGGCGGTCGCGTTCCCGGAACGCAGCCGCCTTGCTGTTGTTGCCGCACCGCTGCATCGAGCACCACCGCCGCGGCCGGCCGCCCGGGACGTCGAGGAAGAGCATGCGGCACAACGGAGAATCGCACGCGCGCAAGCGATCCCGCCGAGCCGGGTCCGTGACGAGGTCGATCGCGTCGCGCGCCGTTGTGGCCAGCAGTTCGCGCGCGGTGCGCCGGCGCGGGCCGGGCACGAGGTGACCGTCGCGCGTCAGCTCCAGCTGTGGTGCAGCGAGCTCGATGGCGGCGTACTCCGTGACGAGCGCCGCCGCTTCGGCGGGCACGGGCGCGTCGTCGAGAACCGCTGTCACCACGGCGAACACCGCCTCCCGCAGGCGAACCACGTCTGCGAGAGCGGCCGCGGTCGCCTCACCGGGCAGCAGCGGCAAGCCGACACCCTCGGCCCAGGTTTCCAGCCGGCTCACGTCTTCGAGGCGTTCGATGTGCACGCTCGGCCGGCGACCGACCGTGGCCACCAGGTCGAGGGAGCGCGCGCCGGCGTCGAACCGCAATTGCCGCAGCTGGGCCGTGACGCGGGTGCGAGGCTGGTTCACGAGATCCTCCCGGACAGCCGGCGCACGGGCGCGGTCACGGCGATCAGGACCGCGGCCACCGCGGCGGCCACCACGAACGCGGCGGGCGCCGGCACCACCACGTCGACCGCGGCGAACAGGTACGGCGCCGCGAAACCGAGGTAGGCCAGGCAGTAGAACACGGCCGTCACCCCGGCCAGGTCGGAGGGCTCCGCGAGTGCCTCGACCCGGCTGAGCCCGCCCACCAGCAACATGCCGTAGGCCGCGCCCAGCACGACGGCCGCGGGCAGCGTCAGCAACGCCTGGCCGAGCGCCGTCGACAACGCGGCGAGCAGGAACCCGAGCACGGTCAAGGCGAGGCCACACGAGAGCACGAACGGGCTGCGCCGCCGTTCCAGCGCGCGGGCCACCGGCTGCACGAGCAGCCCGCTGCCCAGCGTGAGCCCCGCGATGGCGCCGCTGCTCGCGACGGGGGCGACCGGCACCGGCAGCAACGCGGGCAGCACCGCGAAGCTCGTGGTCGCGACCGCGAACACGAGCGGCGCGCTCGGCACGATCCGGCGCAGGAACTCCCGGCTCGTCAGCGCGTGCTTCAGCGCCCGTTGCCGCGCACCGGGTTTCCCGGCGCCGGTCACGGTTTCCGGCACGTGCCAGGCGAGCACCCCCACCACCACCGTCACCACGATGTGCACGACGTACGGCACCACGGCCGGAGCCGGGAGCCACTGCGCGAGCGCGCCCGCGACCAGCGGTCCGCTGCCGAACCCGGCGGACAGCGAGATCGCCGCCCGGCGAGCGCCGGCGCCCGGACCCGCGTCCGTCGAGAGCTCCTTGATCCACGCGCTGCCCGGCCCGAACGCAGCGCCCGAAGCGACACCCGCGACGAGCCGGCCGAGGGCCAGCAGCCAGATCGATCCCGCGCCGAGGAGCAGGATCAGCGACGCGACCGCCGAAAGCACCAGCACTGGCCGCATGATCCGCCGCCGTCCGAAGCGGTCGGAGAACCGCGCGCCCAGCAGCAGCGCCGGGATCAGCCCGACCACGTAGGCACCGAAGATCGCCGTGACGACCGTCGGCGAGAGGTGCTCCTGGTCGCGGTAGACGATCAGCAGCGGCGAGAACTGGTTCGCACCCCAGCCGACCGCGAGCACCGCCGCACCGACCCTCGACCACGGGCTCATGGCACCTCCTACTCGTTAGTAACCTCAGTATGGGTTACTAACAGCACCATGACCACCCCCGCGGGGTGTGACGGATATCGTGGGGCCATGACCGGCGGACCGAACCTCGAGGACGTGCAGGCAGCGGGGTTCCCGATGGGCGGCGAGCCGCTCGTGGCGCTGGACCTGGCCGACACGGTGATGACGGCAGTGGACCCCGCCGTGGACCTGTTCGAACCGGCGGAGCAGTACGAGAAGTGGTGGCGGCTGCAGCTGCCCCGGCTGCCGGAGGCGGACCTCCCGGCCCCGGCGGCGGCACGCCGGCTGCGCGCGGCGATCCGCGACCTGCTCGTGGCACACCTGGCAGACCGGGCGCCGCAAGCCGTTTCGGTGGAGGACCTCAACGCGTTCGCCTCCGCCGTGCCCCGCAGCTCGCGGCTGACCCGCGACACCGGCGGCACGCTCACGGCCACCACCCGCTGGCACACCGAGCACGGGGGCAACGCGGCGCTCGCCGCGATCGCGGACGAGGCGATCGCGCTGCTGTCCTCCCCCGCGCAGCTGGAGAAACTGCGCCGGTGCGCGAACCCCGCGTGCTCGATGCTGTTCGTCGCCGAGACAAAGCGGCGGCAGTGGTGCACCGGCAACATCTGCGGAAACCGCGCGCGGGTCGCGCGCCACTACCGGCGCACGCACGCAGCTTCGTGAAAAACAGCAACAAAAAACTGGCCCGGACCAAGGTGGTCCGGGCCAGCTTTTCCGTCAGCAGGTGCTTCAGTGCAGCGGCAGGTCGTGCCCGCCGAGCGCGTCGCCCGCGGCGTGCAGGTCGAGACCGTGGGTCAGGTCCTGCGCGTGGGACTCGACGCCGCTCAGCAGCGAGCCCGAGTGGGTCGCGTCCGCGACGTCGGCGATCGGGGTGTGCTGGATGCCCGCGGTGTCGGCGTGGCCGACGGTGTCGAGCACGTGGTGCACGGCCCCGCCCGCGACCGGGACCTGCGGCACGGCGGCCGACAGGGTGTGGGTCACGGAGCCGACGGCGTGCGGTGCGTCCGGCAGCGCCGGGACCGCGGGCACGGCCGGCACAGCCGGAACCGCCGGGAGGGCGGGCAGAGCCGCGGCGGCGGGAACCGCGTGGACGGCGTTGTCCAGCGTGCCGGACAGGTCGCCCGCGGCACCGAAGTCGGCGCGCTCGTCGCCGTGCAGGCCCACCGGGGTGGAGCCGATGGCCTCGTTGACGTGGCCGAGCAGGCCGGCACCCGTCTCGCGGACGTCCTCGACCAGGCCGGAGACCGGGCCACCGACGACCGGGACGGTGTTGACCGCGGCCACGGCGGCCTGCGGCATGAGGGCGTCGCCCAGGTGGTTGGTGGTGGCGTCGACCGCGGCACCGACGAGCTTGCCGTCCCACAGGTGGTCGCCCACCGCGGCGACGGTGTTCTCGAGGTCGATCGCGCCGGCGGCCACGACCGGGCCCGCGACCGGGACACCGTTGACCGCGCCGGCGACACCGTCGACGACACCGGAGGCGGTGCCCAGCACTTCGTGGGCGGCGGTGTTGAGGCCGGTCTCGTCGGCGACGTCGCTGACGGCCTCGAAGACGCCGCTCAGGTTCGGCAGGTCGCTCACGATGCCGGTCGGGTTGGGCAGGTCGGCGCGCTCGGCGGCCGCGTGCTCGAGCACGTTGCCGAAGACCGGCAGGCTCGGGGCGGCGGCCAGCGGGGCCGTGTCGGCCAGCAGCGGCATGATGTCCTGCACATCCGCCGGCGAAACGTCGGCCAGGCCCGCCGTGTCGAGCAGGCCCTGCGGGTTGGCGGCGTAGGCGGCCGCGGCCTGCGGGTCGCTCAGCAGCGTCATGGCGAATTCGTGCAGGTTCTGCACCGCGTCCATAGTTCGTAGTCTCCTGTGTACAGATGATTCGGCATCTCGGAGCGAGGCCGTTGGCTCGGAATGAAGATAGGGCTAGCCCGTTCGGCGGCCATCGGGGGCCACCCCGGGGGTTCCGGGTCCCGGCGATAGGGAGTCCGGCCCCGGACCCAATAGGGGGACTAGGGAAATGAGGCTCTTTTCGCGTATTCACCGTGGTCAGCGGGTTGCGGCCGGCACGAGCGCTTTCGGCGCGGGAGGGGGGATCCCGGCGGCCGCGCGGCCGCATTGCCGGGTACTTCCAGGCGACGACCCGCGGAATCACTCGTTGGTGTGACAACCTTGGCGGATTTCACGGGTACCAGACATCAACCGCGATCCCGCACATCTGCTCAGCGAACTTTCCGGACGGGCTCGAATTGGCGAGAAGTGCCCGCAAGTCCGCTTCGAAAGCGCCCCGGTGTTCACCGAAGAGGTGCGGCGTGGAACTCGAAAGGGAGAACACCGCGGCGACGAGTTCGTCGATGTCCCGATCAACGGGTCGGCCCGGAACCTCGATCCGATCGGGGCCGGTGAACCCGGCGGCGCGGTAGATCTCGGCTTCGCCGCCCGCGGTACCCCCGGGCAGCACGCCGCGGCCCGCGCGCCGCACCGGCCCGAGGTAGCGCCGCACCAACTCGGCGATCTCACCGTGCGGCGGCCGCGGGTGCGTCCCGGCGGCGGCGACACCCCGATGCGTCGTCGCGTGGATGTGGGCGCACGCGCCGCCGGTGTCGAGCATGGCGCGCACGGCGGCGGCGACGCGCGGGCGGTCGAGCCAGTGGAAGGACTGCGCGAACGTCACGAGGCGGAAGGTGCCGAGCCCGGCGGGCAGGTCTTCGGCGCGCCGGCGCACCCAGCGCGTGGTGTCCTTGCCCGCTCGCGCGGCGAGGCGGCGGGCTTCGTCGAGCATGGCCTGGTCCGCGTCGAGGCCGATCGCTTCGGTGAAGTGGCCGGCGAGCAGCAGCGTGAGGGAGCCCGGTCCGCAGCCGACGTCGAGCAGGCGGCCCGAGCCGTCGAGCCGAAGCAGCGAAGCGAGCCGATCGGCGAGTTCGCGTGGGTAGGCAACACGGCCGCGTGCGTAGTGCTCGGCGCTGCCCGCGTACAAGGACTCGTCCCACTCCCACCCGGTCACGGGCGCGAGCCTAGGCCGCGAAGTCAGCGCAGCACAGGGAAATACGTCAGCGCCTCGCCGGTCGCCGGCTGGTAGTAGCCGGCGATTTCCAGGCCACCGAACGAGCCGGACCAGGCGCCGGTGGCGGGGTCGCGCAGCGTTTCGCGGGCGGCCCACGCGCGCGTGCCCGCTTCGGTGATCGCGGCGGGCGACCAATCGCTCGGGAAGTAGGTGTGGTCGACGAAGCAGAAGCGGCCGTTGGTGAGGTTGCGGTACTCGGTGGCCGCCCGGGCGACGCCCGTCGCCGGTGCGCCGGGGCCCGACTCCACCAGGAACCGCTGCAAACCTTCGAGAGCCGACCAGAACACCGGCTGCGGGAAAGTCGCGCGCGGCCAGGTGCCGTAGAGGCTGTCGAGCACCGCGACGTCGCCGGTGAGGTCGACGGAGCAGCCGTTGCCCAGCCACGTTTTGGCTTCGCACTGGGCACGGCGCAACAGCGCGGCGAGCTCGCCGACGGCGTGGGCGTCCGACTGCGCGTCCGTGTAGAGGAACGCGGCCAGCGGCAGCTGCCCCTCGGGCGCGGCGATGCGCAGCCGGCGGGTTTCGTCGAAGGCGAAGGTGAGTTCGTCGCCGGGGCCGAACAGAGTCATCGTGAACGGGCTTTCTCTTCGGCGGCCGAACGGGTGACGTCGATCGAGGTTATTACCCGGATGGACCAGCAGCGGGCAACGCTCGTCACACCGCTACCCGGGTCAGTCTCTGGTGAGCGAATCGGCCCAGTTCTCGAAGAACTCGCGCTTGCGCAGACCCGAGAAGCTCTGGCCGCCGCCGACCCACGCCGGGGTGCCCTGCACGCCGTTCTCGTAGGCGAGGATCGCCGACCGGCCGACGGCCTGGTCCGCCTCCCCCGACTCCCACGCGGCGCGCACGACCTCCGGGTCACCGCCGGCCGCCTCGGTCAGCGCCACCAGCAGGTCCCGCGACTCGATGTCCTTGCCCTCACCGAAGTAGGCGTTGAAGACCGACGCCGCGAAGCGGTTCGCGACCTCGGTGTCCTCGGCCGACAGCGTGGCGTACGCGCCGAGTGCGGGCAGGGAGTAGGCGATGCGGTCGGTCCACTGCAGCGGCAGGCCCGCGGCTTCCGCCTGCTGACCGAGGAAGTCGTAGGTCGGGCCGACGCGCGTGCCGACCAGACTGCCGCCCGGGCCGATCTCGGGGTGGATCTGCAGCGGGTGCTCGTGCACGACGACGCCGCGCTCGCGCAGGATGCGGTTGCGGTCCTGGGCGATGTAGCAGAAGGGGCACAGGAAGTCGAACCAGTGCTCGACGGTCGTGGTCACGGCAGGTCTCCTCACCAGGCGGTTTCGATACGTTCATTGTGTGTAACGAAACCACTTGGTGAGTTAGTCCCGGCTGCTCAGGACAGGACGGCGCGCAGCCACGCCGCCGTGGTCGCGAGGTGCACCGGGCTGTCGAACGCGGCGTCCTCGTGGCCCGCGCCGCCCAGCAGCTCGAAGCGGCTCGACGCGCCCGCGCGGACGAGTGCGTCGTGCAGCGCCCGGCCTTCCGAGGGTGGCACGATGCGGTCGCGGTCGCCGTGGGCGATCAGGAACGGCGGGGCGTCCGGCGTCACCCGCGAGAGCAGCGAAAACCCCGTGGGGTCGGCTCCGCCGAGGAAGTCGGCTTCGAAGTGGAACGGCAACAGCCGCGCTTCGACCTCACTGCGCGCCGCCGTCGCCGCCAGGTCTGCCTGGCCGAACCAGTGCACCACGGCCTGCACGGCGCTCGACTGCTCGAGGTTGCCGCCGACGGTGCCCTCCAGCTCGGCGTCACCTGGCGAAAGCGCCAGCAGTGAAGCCAAGTACGCGCCCGCTGAGGCGCCCCAGACCCCGAGTCGCCCGGTCTCGAGACCGAGGCGCCCGCCGTGGGCGCGCAGCCAGCGAACGGCGCCCTTCACGTCGTGCACCTGCCGCGGGTACACCGCCCCCGGCGCGAGCCGGTAGTCCACGGAGACGACGTTCACCCCGTGCTCCGCCAGCGGCGCCTGGCGCCGATGGGCCTCGGCGCCCCGGTCGCCCCGGCTCCACCCGCCTCCGTGCAGGTACACCACGACCGGCGCGGCGGCCACGGGGGCGCGGTACACGTCGAGCCGCAGCTCGGCACCGTCCACGGTCGCGTAGACGAGATCCCGATCGCCGCTCACGCCGGCTCCGCCCGAGAAGTCACAGCGGAATCGTAGAACCGCCCGCACCACCCCGCGGACACCGGCCGCGTGCTGTGCCACCCGCCGCCCCTCACGCCGGCTCCGCCCGCCCGAACCGCACGAACCACACCGCGGGCTCGCAGCTGCCGGTGTCGGGCGGGCGACAGCACCCGCCTGCCGCTCACACCGGCTCGGCCTGGGGAGCCACGGCCGCGTCGTAGAACCGCGCGAACGACTCCACCGGTTCGCGCGAGGTGCGGTGCGTGCTCAGCCGGTGCGTCTCGTCGGCGTGGCCCAGGGCGATGCCGCACACCACGACGTGGTCGTCGGGGATGGTCAGGTGGCGGCGGAGCACCGGGTAGTAGTCGATGAACGACGCCTCGGCGCACGTGTGCAGGCCGGCACCGCGGGCGGCGAGCATGAGGCCTTGCAGGAACAACCCGGCGTCGACGAGTGCGCCCTGCAGCGGCCGGCGGCTGACGGTCAGCACCAGGCCGACCGGCGCGCCGAAGAAGTCGTAGTTGCGGCGGTGGTGGCCGAGGCGGCCGGCGGTGTCGTCGGGTGCCAGACCGAGCGCTTCGCCGTACAAGCTTTGGCCGAAGCTCCGGCGGCGGGAGCGGAACGGCTCGGGCCAGGCGTCGGCCGCCGGCTGGTAGGGGAACTCGCCGACGTCGACCCGGCGGCCTTCGTCGTGCGCGCACAGCAAGTCGGCCGTCAGGGCCCGCTTCGCGGCGCCCGTCAGGACGTGCACCTGCCACGGCTGGCTGTTGGAGTTGCTGGCCGAGCGGGCCGCCATCGCCAGCAGCCGCTCGACCTGCTCGCGCGGGACCGGGGTCGGCAGGAACGCCCGGCAGCTGCGCCGCGTGCGCATCGCTTCCTCGATCGTCGACACCGCAGACACCACAGTCATCGCGCCGGCTCCTCGATCAGGCCGCGGGCGGCTGGATGTCGTAGGAGATGCGCCCGGCCGGCAGGTAGAACAGCGCGATCAGCGCGCCGTCCTTGACCTCCGGGTAGTGGTGGCTGCCCGGCCCGGGCGCGGTCCAGCCCTTGCCCCGCCAGCCGTTCGGTCCCATCAGCTTCGCGGCGGGGTCGAGCGGCACCACCAGGTTGAGCTCGCCGTACGGGTGCTGGTGGTACTGGCCGCGGAACGGCTCGATGCTGTCCATGTACACCGCGGTGATGCTGAAGTAGTTGAGGACGTCGGCCGGCTCGGCGATGCGGCTGCGGCGGTACTTCTTGCCCTCGACCTCGATGTTGGCGGCCCAGCCCTGCTCCACACCGTCGGTGATCATGCGGGCCAGGTCCTGGTAGAGCTCCGAGTCGGGACCGTACTTGTCGTTGAGCCAGGCCTCGAGCTCCCCACCCGCGGTGCGGTTCTTGACCTCTTCGAGGAACGGGATGCTGCGGTCGATCAGCTCCTGGGGCGTGGTCATCGTCGACTCCGTTCTCTGCGGTGTGCTCGATCTTCTTCGACCGTACGTCGCCATTCCGTTACGGTCAAGACATGTAACGAAACTGGAGGAGTACGGCACCCGATCCGGCGACGGGCCCGGGGCGCTCGCAGCAGCCCGCCAGGACACCGTATTTCGTTACAGGCAGAGGATGTAATACTCCGGTAACGATGACGGCGTGTAACGGATCGGATATGCTGCGCGGATCGGCATTCTCGGCGAGGTGGGAGCCATGGCGCGCACACGCGAAGCGGCGGCGGAAGGACACGTCGCGACCGAAGAGACCCCTCGCCCGGGCGGCCGGCCCC
Source organism: Amycolatopsis sp. FDAARGOS 1241 (assembly GCF_016889705.1). Lineage (NCBI taxonomy): Bacteria > Bacillati > Actinomycetota > Actinomycetes > Pseudonocardiales > Pseudonocardiaceae > Amycolatopsis > Amycolatopsis sp. FDAARGOS 1241. The sequence goes on along the minus strand of NZ_CP069526.1, from coordinate 1,539,539 downwards.
GCGACGCGGCGCTCGACGAGGCGATCATCCTCGCCACGCGCCGCCGGCTGGTGCTCGACGGCTACTCCCGCATGACGATCGGCGACATCGCCGCCGACGCGAAGGTCAGCCGCCCCACGCTGTACCGGCGCTGGAGCACCAAGTTCGAGCTCACCGTCGACGCGCTGGACTACGGCTTCCGCAAGCAGCGCGACATGTACGAACTCGATCTGTCCGGTCTGGAACCCCGTGAGGCGTTCGTCGAGGCCGTCCACCGGCTCGACCCCACGTACTTCAACCCGGACGCCATGATCCTCATGGGCAACTTCGCCGGTGAAGCGATCCGCACGCCCGAACTGCTGGAGATCCTGCGCAAGCACGCGGTGGAACCACGGGTCGAACTCGTCGAGAGCGTGCTGACGCAACTGCAGGACCGCGGCGCGGTGCAGGACGACATCGACAAGCACACGATCGCGTCGATGTGCTTCGGCAGCTACTTCGCGGCATTCCACCGCGGGGAGTCCACGGCCGAGATCCCCGAGGCGGTCGTGTCCGTGCTGTGGCCCGTGATCGCGAAGAAGCCCGCCGCGCGGCGGCGCGCCGGCAAGCACTGACGAGCACCGACAGGCACGGACAAGCACGGACAGACACCGACCGTTCACCTCTTCGGTTTCGGCCATTGACTGTAACGTAAGCCGGAGCATAATCGGCGGCATGCCGGACATGGACGTCCACGAAGCCCTGTACACCACGCGGATGATGCGGCGGATGCACGCCGATCCGATCCCCCTTGAAGTGCAGGCCCGCATCCTCGACGCGGCGATCCGGGCCCCCAACGGCGGCAACACGCAACGGTGGCACTTCCTCGCCGTGGACGACCCGGACACCAAAGCCGAAATCGCCCCGATCTACCGCCGCTGCCGCGACAAGGAGTACGAGGAGATCAACGCCGGCACGTTCGCCGTGCCTTTGCGGGACGTCGAGGGCCACGCCGAAACGATGCAGCGGATCACGAAGTCGTCGGACTTCCTGGTCGAGCACTTCACCGAAATCCCGTTGCTGCTGTTCGTGTTCTCCATCGACGATCACGGCGGCGCCAACATCTACCCCGCGATCTGGAGCACGCTGCTCGCCGCGCGCGCCGAGGGTGTCGGCGGTGTCCTGACGACGATGCTGCGGATGGAATCCGATCGGGTAATGAAGCTGCTCGAAGTACCCGAGGGTGAAGGCTGGGAGCTGACCGCGATGCTGGCGCTCGGTTACCCTCGCGGCAAGTGGGGCGTGGCCGCGAACCGCCGCCCGGTGCACGAGGTGAGCAGCCGAAACCGCTGGGGGCGCGACTTCGGCGTGTCCGTGCCCGAGCCGCTCTGGCCCGCTGGACAGCAGGGCTGAGAGCAGCCCCACGGTGAGTTGCCGGGCCTCGTCTTCGCTCATTACAGTCAGCCCGGCAACGAGGTGGGCTCGCGTCGTCCCGCGGCCCGCCACCGCGAGCTCGCACGAGCCACCGCGGGTGACAAAACTCCACAGAACCCAGGGGAAGTCCGATTCCAGTGCCCGACACCGCATCCATCGCTCAGCCCCCCGCCGGAGCCGCCCGGCGCACGCCGGAAGGCTGGACCGCCACGGACACCCGCGCCGTGGACACCGTCCGCGTGCTCGCCGCCGATGCCGTCGAGAAGGCCGGCAGCGGCCACCCCGGCACGGCGATGAGCCTCGCGCCGCTGGCCTACACGCTGTTCCAGCGCGAACTGCGCCACGACCCGGCCGACCCGGAGTGGATCGCGCGCGACCGGTTCGTCCTGTCCGCCGGGCACACGAGCCTGACGCTGTACATCCAGCTGTTCCTCGCCGGCTACGGCCTGGAGCTCGACGACCTGAAGGCGCTGCGCACGTGGGGCTCGCTGACTCCGGGCCACCCGGAGTACCGCCACACCAAGGGTGTCGAGGTCACCACCGGGCCGCTGGGCCAGGGCCTGGCCAACGCGGTCGGCATGGCGATGGCGGCGCGGCGCGAGCGCGGCCTGTTCGACCCCGAGCCGGAGCCGGGCCAGAGCATCTTCGACCACTGGGTGTACGTGATCGCCTCGGACGGTGACATCGAGGAGGGCATCACCTCCGAGGCGTCGTCGATCGCCGGGCGCCAGCAGCTCGGCAACCTGATCGTCTTCTACGACGACAACGACATCTCGATCGAGGACCACACCGACATCGCGCTGTCGGAGGACACGGACGAGCGCTACCGCGCGTACGGCTGGCACGTCCAGGTCGTGGAGGACGGCGAAGACGTCGCCGCGATCCAGGACGCCGTCGCGGCCGCCAAGGCCGACTCGCGCCCGTCCTACATCCGCGTCCGCACGATCATCGGCTACCCGGCCCCGAACAAGCAGAACACCGGCAAGATCCACGGTTCCGCGCTCGGCACCGACGAGGTCGCCGCGACGAAGCGCGTGCTGGGCTTCGACCCGGAGCAGCACTTCGTGGTCGACGACGACGTGCTCACCCTGACCCGCAAGGCCGTCGCCCGCGGCGCCCAGTGGCACGCCGAGTGGCAGGTCGCGTTCGACGAGTGGGCCGCCGCGAACCCCGAGCGGGCCGCACTGCTCAAGCGCCTCTCGGCGCGTGAGCTGCCCGACGGCTGGGCCGACGACCTGCCGACGTTCGAGCCGGGCGGCGCCGAGATCGCCACCCGCAAGGGTTCGGGCGCGTTCCTCAACGCGGTGGCCGCCAAGCTTCCGGAGCTGTGGGGCGGTTCGGCCGACCTCGCGGAGAGCAACAATTCCACGATGGACGGTGCCGACTCGTTCGGCCCGCAAGCCGCGTCGACCAAGATGTGGACCGCGGAACCGTTCGGCCGCACGCTGCACTTCGGCATCCGCGAGCACGCGATGGGCGGCATCCTCAACGGCATCAGCCTCCACGGCGGCACCCGCCCGTACGGCGCGACGTACCTGGCGTTCAGCGACTACATGCGTCCGTCGGTGCGGCTGGCCGCGCTGATGCAGCTGCCGGTCGTGTACGTGTGGACGCACGATTCCATCGGCGTCGGCGGCGACGGCCCCACGCACCAGCCGATCGAGCACCTGTCGGCGCTGCGCGCGATCCCCGGCCTGAACGTGGTGCGCCCGGGTGACGCGAACGAGGCCATCGGCGCGTGGAAGGCCGCGATCGAGGACATCCACCACCCGAGTGCGCTGGCGTTCACGCGCCAGCCGGTGCCGGTGCTGGCCGGCACGTCGGCCGACGCCGTGGCCCGCGGTGGTTACGTGCTGGCGGACGCGTCGAACGGAGACCCGCAGCTGGTGCTGATCGGCACGGGTTCGGAGCTGCAGCTGGCCGTCGCCGCGCGGGAGCGGCTGGAGGCCGAGGGCGTGCCCACGCGGGTCGTGTCGCTGCCGTGCTTCGAGTGGTTCGCCGCGCAGGACCAGGCTTACCGCGACTCGGTCATCCCGCCGTCGGTCAAGGCACGAGTCGCCGTCGAGGCCGGCATCGCGATGCCGTGGTACGAGTTCGTGGGCGACGCCGGCGAGATCGTGTCGATCGAGCACTACGGCGCTTCGGCCGACTACGCCACGCTGTTCCGCGAGTTCGGGTTCACGCCCGAAGCCGTGGTGGCCGCCGCACGCAAGACCCTCGCCACGGTGGCGGGGAACCAAGCCTGATCACCCGGCTGCCGGCGCCTTCCCCGGGGCCGGCAGCCGGGTCGGGGTACCCGACGCCGCTGGGGAGAAGAACCACATGGGCCCGACTTCTCGCGCGATCACCGACCGCCTCGCCACGCTCCTCGACGAAGAACACGACCTGCGCACCCGCGCCCTCCACCACGGCGGCGGGCTGTCGGACACCGAGCAGGCACGCCTGCGGAAACTCGAGGACGAACTCGACGCCGTGATGCGCCTGCTTGAGCAACGCCGCGCGCTGTCGGTCTTCGACGACAACGACGGCGCCGCCCCGGCCGACGAGAACTGATCAGCCGCGCGCGGGAGCCAGACCGGCCTCCCGCGCCGCCGGGTTCAGTGGGTCGGATGGTCCAGGCCGTAGCGCTGGACGACGTCGTCGAGCCAGTCGGGGGTGCCGTACGTCAGGCCGTACTTCACGGCGAGCCGGGCGAATTCGTCGGTCTCGTGGAGGTTCTTGGCATCGCTGCCGAGCTCGCCGGCGACGTGGGCCGCGAGCAGGTCGCTGAGCTCGCGGAAGTAGTTCTCGAAGCCGCCCGGGGTGATCACCTCGACGATGCGGCCCGGCGTCCGGCCGGCGTTCCACATGGCGTGCATCTCCCCGCGCGGCTTGGTGATGTAGCCACCGGGGCCGAGCACGACCTCGCTGTCGTCGGACCGGAAGCCGATCTCGCCGGCGAGCACGATGGAATGCTCGTCCTCGCGAGTGTGCCGGTGCGGCGCGGTGATGGCACCGACCGCGAAGGGGTGCTCGAGGATCGACACCTCTCCCCCGTTGTTCTCGTGCGTCAGCTTGAACACCGCCCCGAAACCGGGCAGTACCGCGCTGTCCGATTCGTCCCCGGGTCGCACGACCACGACCTTCGTGCGATTTTCTCCGTCCACGCGGCGTTTCCTCCTTGTGTCCCAAGCGGTTCCGCTCCTCGCCCGGCTGCGGGCGAGGAGCGGAACCCCAAGATCAGCTACGCTCGGCAGCGTAACCGTCACTCGCCCGGCCGACCAACGCAACCGAGACCGCGCCGAGCGCCGCGACGAGCGCGAAGGCGAAGAAACCCCACGGGTAGGCCAAGCCGGCGCCCAAGAGGGCTCCACCCATCAGCGGACCGGTGATCGCGCCGAGCCGGCCGACGCCGCTCGACGAGCCGAGCGCCGTCGCCCGGGCGGCGGCCGGGTAGCGGCGGCTGATGTAGGCGTAGACGAGAACCTGCGTGCTGAACACGAACATGCCGGCCAGCAGCACGCTCACGAACACCCCGCCGCCCGGCAGCTTGACGCTCAGCAGCGCCAGGAACACCGCCGCGGCCACGAACCACGTGATCGTTGCCGCGCGGATCCCGATGCGGTCGGCGACACGGCCGGCGATCAGCATGCCCACGACGGCGCCGGCGTTGAGCGTGAGCAGCAGAGCCAGCGACGTGCCCAGCTGGTACCCGGCGGCGCGCATGATCTCCGGCAGCCAGGTGTTGAGCCCGTAGACGAGCAGCAGCCCCATGAACGACGTGACCCAGAAGGCGATCGTGGCGCCCAGGCTGCCCTTGCAGAACAGGACGGCCACCGGGTTGCGCACTCCATCCACTTCGGACTTCTCCGGCATCGACTCCGGGAGCCGCGCGGCGATCAGCGGCACGAGGACCAGCGCGGGCAACGCGCCGAGCACGAACATGGCCTGCCAGCCGAGGGCGGGGATCACCACGATCCCCAGCAACGCGGTCAGCACCGCACCCACGTGGTACCCCGTCATGAGTGTGGTCGTGGCGCGCCCGCTCTTGGCCGACCGCGCGACGTCGTTGACCATCGCGAGCGCCACCGGGAGCACCCCGCCGAGCGGCAGCCCCGCGGCGAACCGCAGCAGGCCGAACACGAACGGCCCGGTCGCGAACGCGCACGCCAGCGTCAGCAGCGAGAACGCCACGACCGTGCCCAGCAGCAACCGACGGCGGCCGAAGCGGTCGGTCAGCGGCCCGACGAGGAGCGCGCCGACCATGACCCCCACCAGCCCGGCCGACGAGATGACGGCGGCGGTGCCCGGGGTCAGGCCCCACGCGGGGTTGCGCAACAGCGTCGGGAGCACCACCCCGAGCACGACCAGGTCGAACCCTTCGAGCGCGACGGCCGCCCAGCACAGGGGTGCGACCCAGCGGGTGCGGGCGGGAGCGGGCTCTCTCGTGGCCGGGCCGGAGCCGGTCGGAGAAGGCGTAGGCGTCGTTGCCATGGCTTGCTTCCTCTACGTGGTGGGGATCGGTTCACCTCTCGAAGACGACCCGGCCGCCGACGACGGTCCGGACCACCTCCAAGTCCTTGATGTGGTCCGCGTCGACCCCCAGGTAGTCGTCGGACAGCACGGCGAAATCGGCGAGTTTTCCGGGCGAGATCGTGCCTTTGACCGTTTCGTCACGGGTCGCGAACGCGCCCGACGCCGTGTACGAGCGCAAGGCCTCTTCGCGGGTCACCGCTTCTTCCGGTCCATAGGCGACACCACGCGCGTCGCGGCGCGTGACGGCCAGCTGCAGACCGGAGAAGGGGTTGAGTTCGTTGGCGGGGAAGTCCGTGCCCATCGAGACGGCGTCGATGCCGAACACGTCGATCGCCGTGCGCATCGGGATCGCCCGGTTCGTGGTCTCGGTGCCGAGGCCCTTCTCGATCGTCGCGGCCTTGCCCCAGAGGAACACCGGCTGCAGTTCCAGCCGCACACCGAGCGCGCGAGCGCGTTCGAACTGCTCGCGCCGCCCGAGGCTGCCGTGGATCAGCGCGAAGCGCCGGCCCGCGATCGGGCGCACGCGGTCGGCCGCCTCGAACGCGTCGAGCACACGGTCCACGGCCAGGTCACCGACGCAGTGCACGCCGAGGCGCCAGTCACGCTCGTGCGCGGCCACCACCAGGTCCGTCAGGTGCTCAGCCGACATCGTGGCCATGCCGTGGTCGTGCCCGTCGCCGGGATACGCGCCGCGCATCAATGCGGTGCGCAGGGTCATGCCGCCGTCGGAGATCAGCTTGATCCCGGCGAGCTTGAGCCACTCGTCGCCGAACCAGGACGACACACCGGTCGCCTCGACCGTGCGGCGCCACTCGTCGAGGGACACGGACGGATCCGGCGCCCACAGCACGCCGACGCGCGCCGTCAGCCGGCCGTCTTGCCAGAGCCGTTGCAGGGCGCGGATCCCCCGCGAGTGCAGGTAGGGCTGCAGCACGCTCGTGATGCCGAAACTGTTGGCCCGCGCCAATCCGGCGGCGAACTGCTGTTCCAGCTCCTCGGTCGTCCAGCCGGGTTTCACGGCGGTGACGAGGTCGATGGCGTGTTCGTAGAGCACACCCGTGGCCCGGCCGGCCGAGTCGCGTTCGATCGTGCCGCCGGACGGGTCGGGCGTGTTCTCGTCGATGCCCGCGCGCTCGAGCCCGGCGGAGTTCGTCATGGCGACGTGGCCGACGGTCGGCAAGAACACCGGGTTGCGCGGCGCGGCTTCGTCGAGCTCGGCGCGGGTGAGGTAGCGCGCCTCGGCCAGCTGCGACGGCGGGTGCCAGCCGCTGCCGGTCACCCACTCACCCGCCGGCTGCCCGGCGACGAAGTCGCGGATCACGGCGAGCGCCTCGGCGACCGTGCCCACGCCCGCCAGGTCGACCACGAGGCCGGCTTGCCCGGCGAACTCGATGTGGCAGTGGCTGTCGTTGAAGCCCGGGATCACGGTCGCTCCGCCGAGGTCTACGACCTCCGCATCCGGCCCCGCGTGGGTGAGCACGGTGGCGTCATCGCCGACGGCGGTGAACCGGCCGGCGCGGATCGCCACGGCCGAAGCCACCGGCGTTTCGCTGTCCAACGTGAGGAAGTGCCCGTTGACGTAGGTGGAAGTCATGATCATCCCACGAGGGTAACGGCGCAGAAGGCACCGACGAGCTGGTCGCACAACTGAAGGCCACGCGCCTCACCGGCGGCGACGTCGGCCCGCAGCCGCTCGACGTCCACTTCGGACCTCGGGGCCCAGCCGGCGGCGGCCCAGCGCTCGCACCAGCTCGCGAACGTGTCCGCCGTCATCTCGGGGTGGAACTGCAACCCGAGCACCTTGCCGGTCGCGAAGGCCTGCGAGCCGCTGGCGTTGCGCGCCAGCTCCGTGCCCGGTGGCGGCACGAACGCGTCGGAGTGGAACTGCAGCCACGGCCCGGCCGGCACGAGGGCCGCGTCATCGGTGTCGACGGCGGTGAACCCGAACTCGGGCAGCGCCGCGCGCCCCACGCTGCCACCGAGGACCCGCGCGAGCAGCTGCCCGCCGAAGCAGACCCCGAGCGTCGGTACTCCGCGCTCGACCACCGCGCGCACGAAGGCGAGCTCCTTCGCCAGCCACGGCACCGTGTCGTCGGCGGCCGACTCACTGGACCCCATCACCACGAGCAGGTCGTAGCCGGCGGGGTCCGGGGCGTCCTCGGTCACGAGCGACACGACCTCGTGTTTGATGTCACGAGTGGACAGTGCCGGCCCGATCGCCCCGGGCACGCGTTCGCGGCGGCCGGGCGCGGGGTCGTGCACGAGGATCAGGGCGCGGTTCGCCATCGGGTTCCCCTCTAGAGGTCGAGCACGAGCTTGCGGCCGCAGGCCCGGCTCACGCACGGGAAGAACGTCTTGCCGGCCGCGCGCTCGGCCTTCGAGAGCACGACGTCGCGGTGGTCGGGTGTGCCTTCGAGCACACGCGTCTCACACGTGCCGCAGTAGCCCTCTTCACAGTCCGACTCGACGTCGATCCCGGCGTCACGGATGGCTTGCAGCAGCGTGGTGTCCGCGTCGGCGACCACGGTGATGCCGGATTCGCGCAGCTCCAGCTCGACCTCGTCACCCGGGGCGGTGTCGGGGTCGGGCGTGGCGGCGCTGAAGTGCTCGGTCTCGCAGCGCACGCCCGCGGCCTCGCAGATCTCCGTGACGGCGTCGAGCAGGCCGGCCGGGCCGCAGCAGTACACCACCGCGCCCGGCGCCAGCGAGCCGATCAGCTCCTTGAGGTCCGGCCGCGGCGCGACCGCGGTGTCCACGAAGGACACTCGGTCGCCGCCGACGCGCGTGAGCTCCTCGCGGAACGCCATGGTGTCCGCGCCGTGGCCGCAGTAGACCGCCGACCAGTCGGCGCCGCGTGCGGCGAGCTCGCGCGCCATCGGCACGAGTGGCGTGACGCCGATGCCGCCGGCGATCAGCAGGTACGAGTCCGCAGTGTCGAGCGGGAAGTGGTTGCGCACGTGGTTCACCACGAGCGTCTTCCCCACCAGCGCCGTGCCGTGGATCTCCGCCGAACCTCCGCGGCCGTCGGTTTCGAGCCGCACGGCGACGTCGTAGTGCCGGCGCTCGGCCGGGTCGCCGCACAGCGAGTACTGGCGGCCCAGCCCCGACGGCAGTTTCAGGTCGAGGTGCGCACCGGGCGCCCACTCGGGCAGCGGGCTGCCGTCGGGCGACGACAGCCGCAGCCCGACAACTCCTTCGGCCTCCCAGGTCACGCGGGTGACGCGCAGCGCCGAGTCGGTCATGTCGTCCACTCCAGCTCGTCAGAACAGGTCGAAGTACTCACGGTGCTCCCAGTCGGTGACCGTGCGCTCGAACCGGGCGATCTCGGCTCGTTTGACGGCGGCGTAGTAGGCGACGAACTGCGCGCCCATCGCGGTGGTGAGCGCCGTGTCCGCCTCCAGCGCGTCGACGGCTTCCCGCAGGTTCGCGGGCAGCCGGCCGGCTTCGGTCGTGTACGGGTCGTCGGCCGACTGCGGCAGCGCCAGCGCGCCGTCGACGCCCGCCAACCCCGAATGCAGCTGCGAAGCCATGTAGAGGTACGGGTTCGCCGCCGACTCGCCGACCCGGTTCTCGATGTGCGTGGACCCGTCCTCGGCCCAGCCGACGAGCCGGATCATCGCACCGCGGTTGTCCCGCGCCCACGCGATCCGGTCGGGCGCCATCGAGTACGGCGCGAACCGCTTGTAGCCGTTGATGGTCGGGTTGGCGAACACGCAGGCCGCGCTCGCGTGCGCGAGCTGGCCGGCGATGAACTGCCCGCCCAGCGCGGAGATGGCGCCCTCGCCGTCGGCCGGGACGAACGCGTTGCGCCCGCCCTCGTGCTCGACCAGGCTCTGGTGCAGGTGCCAGCCGCTCGACTTGCTGTCGGGGACCTGAGGCCGGCACATGAACGTCGCGTGGTAGCCGGTGCGGCGCGCCAGCTGCTTGACGGCGCTGCGCAGCAGCACCATCGCGTCGGCCGACGCGAGCCCGGCGGCCGGGTCGAGCGTGACCTCCAGCTGGTTGGCGCCCAGTTCCACCTCGATGCTGCGCAGCTCGATGCCCATCCGCTCCAGCACCTCGCGGATGCGGCTGGTGACGGGCTCGACCTCGTCGCCGAGGTTCTCGCTGAGCAGCTGGTTGCCCTGGTTGATCGGTTCGACGGGGGTGGGGGTGGTGGTGCAGCGGCCGATGCCGTCACCGTTGGGGTCGTGCTCGGCACGGCGGTAGAGGTGGAACTCGATCTCGAGTCCGGTCACGTAGTCGAACCCGGCCGCGCCGGCGCGTTCCAGTGCCGTGCGGAACACCCCGCGGCTGCAGAAGGGCACCTGTTCGCCGTTCTGGAACCGCAGGTCGCACAGGAGGCGGGCGGTGTTCTCGGCCCACGGCACGAGGTGGAACGTCGTGGGGTCCGGCACCATCACCACGTCGGCCGCGCCCGCCATCTCGGCGACCCCGAGGCCGCCGTCGGCGTTGAAGGCGGAGAACACGGTGGTGCCGGACGTGTCCTTCGACAGCAGCGTCGACACGCAGGTGAGTCCACTCCGGAACACGCTCGGCAGCGCGCTCGCCGGCACCGTCTTGCCGTGCAGCACGCCGTGCTGGTCCACGAAGGACACCCGCAGCGTCCGGACGCCCTCGGCCTCGACGCGGGCGGCGACCGCTCCAGCGGCTTCCTGCTGCTCTTCGGTCCACAGCCCGAACTTCTCGATGAACCCCATGGCGGCGGCCCTCAGTCCTGCGAACGGTCGTAGGCGTCGGGCGACTGTGAGCGATCGGGTTCGAGCTCCGAACCGGGCACGCCCGCCGGTCCGGTCGCGAGCGCCGCCTGCAGGTGCGAGGCCCACGGGCTCGCCTTGCGCAGATCGGCGATCGAACTCGCCCAGTAGTTCTCCCACTCGCCGGTGGGGCCGATGCCGTCGAGCGGGATCGGGCCACGGCTCTCGACGTCGGCGGTGTCCTTGAGCAGCGTGTCGGGGCTGCCGCCCTCGGCCACGGTGTCGATGGCCTGCAGCGCCATGCGGCGGTAGGTCACGATCGCGCGGTCGGAGCGGCTGAGGTGCTCGCGGCTGCGGTCGTAGACGTAGCCCTGGCCCTCGACGGCCATCTGGTCGTGGACGTTGATGTCGCGCCCGAGCCCGGTGTAGGTCTGGGTGCGCTGCTCCTCGAAGTCGAACCGGTAGTTGTTCGCGCGGTTGCGCACCGGCTTGTAGTCGGGCAGCGTGATGCCGTCGAGCCGCTGCTCGCGCATGGTCTTCTGGTCCACGGGCTCGTCGAGGCTCGTGAACATCGCGTACCAGTAGCAGGACACGTCGTCGATCGGCACGTGCCACTGCGTGATCGCCATGGTCGAGCTCAGCGGGATCGTGATGCCGTGCGGGAAGACCTGGTGGGTGATCCGCACGTGGGTCGACGAACCGTCGAGACCGTCTTTGTCCAGCTTGCGCAGGGCCACGATCCGCTGGCCGTACTCGGTGCGGGCGTTGAGGATCTCAGGCCGGCCGTACTCACGCAGGATCTTCGTCATCGGCAGGTTCGTGCCGAGGGAAGCGCCGCGGAACTGCTTGCCGTAGCTGTCGGCGGTGTCCTCGTCCTCCTCGAACCGGTGCAGGTACGATGCGTGAGCCGGGTCGATGCCGACTTCCAGCGCCTGCAGCCAGTTGCAGTCGAGGTAACCCTTGAACGCGAAGGTGTACTCGGCCGGCGCGATGAAACAGTCGAGCGCGGGCAGGTTCGGCGGCTCGCCCTCTCCGAGGTAACCCCACACGATGCCGTTGCACTCGCGTACCGGGTACGAGCGGATCTTCACCTTGTCCTTGAGCTTGCTGTCCTCGGGCTCGGCCGGAGTGTCCATACAGGACCCGTTGCCGTTGAACAGCCAGCCGTGGAAGTAGCAGCGCAGGCCGCCGTCTTCCAGACGGCCCAGGGAGAGGTCGGCGCCGCGGTGGGCGCAGCGGCGGTCGATGAGCCCGAGTGAGCCGTCGGCGTTCTTGAACAGCACCAGGTCTTCGCCGAGCACCCGCAGCGGGACGACGGGGCGTTCGGTCGCCAGCTCTTCGGTCAGCGCCACCGGCTGCCAGTACAGCCGCATCCAGTCACCGCCAGGGGTGCCGGGCCCGGTTTCGGTGATCTTCCGGTTGTCGTCCGCGCGCATGACAGCGTTCTCCTCGCGACCTCGTCGTCCAGCGTGGTGGGCCGGTAGTTCAGGAAGGTGTTCAATTAACGAACACTTGGTTCTGATGTGAGCACTGTAGGCACGCCCGCTCGGTCGCCGCAAGAGTTCACCGGCGGTCGGTGTTATATTTTGTGACAGAGTGTGCGTTAATCGAACATACGCACTTGTTCGAACACAGACAGTTGGTGAACGGAGCTAGGTGGAGTGTCGAAGCTCAACGCGCGCGACGAGGCCCGCCGGGCGGCCCGCGAGGTGGACGGCAACAACCGCGCGGACTACTCGGAAGCCCTGGAACGCGGTCTGCTCGTGCTGACCGCGTTCGACCACACCGAGGAGCGGCTCACGCAGGCACAGCTGGCGCGCAAGCTCGAACTGCCGCGGGCGACCGTGCGCCGGGCCCTGCTCACGCTGGCGCACCTGGGCTACGTGGTGGCCGACGACAAGGCGTACCGGCTGGCCCCGAAGGTGCTCACGCTCGCGTCGGCGTACCTGACCACCAATCCCGTGAGCCAGGTGCTGCAGCCGCAGTGCGACCGGCTGGCCGAACAGTTCCAGGCCTCGTGCACCGCGGCGGTCCTCGACGGGCCGGTGGCTGTGATGATCGCGCGGGCGTTGCCGCGCCACACCCTGCCCATCGGTTCCGGCCTCGGGTTCCAGGTCCCCGCCGTGCAGTCTGCGCTGGGGCTCGTGCTGCTCAGCGGACTCGACGACGAGCGTCGCCACCAGCATCTGGTGACGCACGCCGGTCTCGACGACGCCGGCGTCGCGGCTTTGGAGAAGAAGATCACGGAGGTCGGCGAGGCCGGTTCGGCGTATGTCGCCCACGAGGTCGAGGCCGGGTTCCACTCGGCCGCGGTGCCGCTGCACCGCTGGGACGGCACGCCGATCGCCGCGCTCAACATCGGCACGAGCGTGGAGCGGATTTCCGAGGCGGACATGCGGGCACGCGTGCTGCCTGTGCTGCGGGAAACGGCGGAGGAGTTGCAGCCGCAGCTCGTGTGATGTCCGGGGGCTGCGGAACCCTTGGCAGGCCGACGTTTCCGGAGTGGTGCCGCGCCGCCGGCGATTCGGGTTATTAAGTTGCAAGTGTTGACTGTAACGCAACTCCGACATTACTGTCCCTCACACCGATCGCCCGGGCGTTCCCCGGACACCCCTCCCACCGCAGGTGCTTTCGCTGTACCTTCCCCGAAGGACTGAGCATGGAGATCCACGAAGCGCTGTACACGACCCGGATGATGCGCCGGATGCGGAAGGACCCGATCCCGCTCGACGTGCAGAGCCGGATCCTCGACGCGGCGATCCGGGCCCCCAACGGCGGCAACACGCAACGGTGGCACTTCCTCGCCGTGGACGACCCCGCGACGAAGCAGGAGCTCGCCGAGCTCTACCGCGAGTGCCGCGCCCGCGAGTACCGCGACATCGCAGCCGGCGCCCTGGGCACCACCCGCCACGATTCCGAAGCGCACGCCGCGACGATGCGCAAGATCAAGGCCTCGGGCGATCACTTCGCGGCCAACTTCGCCGACCTCCCGCTGCTGCTGTTCGTCTTCGCCATCGACGACCACGGCGGCGCCAACATCTACCCCGCCATCTGGAGCGCCCTGCTCGCCGCCCGCGCCGAAGGCGTCGGTGGTGTGATCACCACAGTCCTGCGCTATGAAGCGGACACCGTGCTGAAGCTGCTGGGCGTCCCCGAGGGCGAAGGCTGGGAGATGACGGCGATGCTGGCGATGGGCTACCCGCTCGGGCGCTGGGGCGTCGCCGCCAACCGCAGGCCAGTGCACGAGGTGAGCAGCCGCAACCGCTGGGGCAGCCCGATCGGCACCACCGCCGCCGGCCCCCTGTGGAACTTCCCGCGAGACTGATCACAAAGGACTCTCCACCCTCGGGATGCCGCCGGGCGTTTCACCATCCTCCACGCCCGGCGGCGCCCCGTCCCTCGCCGCGACCGGCCCGGCCGGCGCGCCCTTCGAACGTGCCCTGAGAACGGCGGCGCGTCTGGTGCGGCCCGCGAGCTTCCACCACATGCGTCACTGCACAGCGACGCCACGCATCCCCGACCCGTTCGGTCTCCACCGAGAGCCGCCCTCGCCACGACCGGATCTCCCACCGACGCTCACTTCACAACACGCCCGCTTCCGCACGGGAGACGCGGCGATTGCGCACCAGCGCGCTGCGCGGGCCACCTTGCCATCGGACCTGGCATCGGCGCGCTCACTTCCGTTCCGAAGTGAACTGTCCACTGCAGACTCGCCCGGCAGGCCGATCCGGCGAGTACCACCACTCCAGACCGCGATGCCGACAACGTCGTCGCACCAGCGAAGGGAATTCCCGTGACCACCTCGAGATCCCCGGAGATACCGCTCGTCTCAGTGGACCGGACCGAACCGCGGTACCGGCCCGTGCCGGCGTGGACCGTGCTGCTCCTGCTGGCCGTCTTCATGATCTTGAACTTCGCCGACCGCATCTCCCTGGCCCTGGCCGCGCAGCCGCTGATCAAGGAGCTGCATTTGTCGGCGGCGCAATTCGGGTTGATCAGCAGCTCGTTCTACTTCCTCTACAGCATCAGCGCCGTCGGCGTGGGGTTCCTCGCGACGCGGCACGTGCCGTTGAAGTGGCTGCTGTTCGTGATGTCGCTGCTGTGGGCGGCCACACAGCTGCCGGTGTTCTTCTTCGCGGGCGGCGGCGTGCTGCTCGGCACCCGCATCGGGCTCGGCGCGGCCGAGGGGCCGGCGACGGCGGTCGCCAATTCCACCGCGTACAGCTGGTTCCCGCGGGAGAAACGCGGGCTGCCCACGGCTGTCCTCACTTCGGGCGCGTCGCTCGCCAAGATCGTGGCCGCTCCCCTGCTGACTTTGCTGATCGTGCACTCCGGCTGGCGGTCGGCATTCCTGGCGCTTGGGCTCGCGGGCCTGGTGTGGTGCGCGGTGTGGCTGTTCGCCGGGCGCACCGGCCCGTTCGCCGTCACGCCGGCGGCACCGCGGAAGGAAGAACGCGCGGAACGCCGCCGGACGTTCCTGAAGGTGGCCACCAGCCGCACGTTCATCGTGCTGCTGATCGCGACCTACCCGATGTACGCGCTGATCTCCGTGGTGTTCAGCTGGTTCCCGTCCTACCTGCAGGCGGGCCTGCACTTCTCGCCGATCACCTCGGGTTTCCTGTTCGGCCTGCCCAGCGTGATCGGCATGGTGTTCATGCTCGGCTCCGGCTGGCTCACCGACCGGCTCCTCGCCCGCGGTGTGTCGGCGCGCGTGGCCCACGGCCTGGTGCCCACGCTGGCGCTCGCGCTGGGCGGTGTCCTGCTCGCCGTGCTGCCGCTGGCCGGCAGCTCCCGCTACCTCGCGTACTTCGTACTCATCGCCGGCTACTGCCTCACGCTCGTGGCCCAGCCGATCGTGTACGCGGCGATCGGCACGGCGGCCGCACCCTCGCAGCGCACGAGTGTGCTGAGCCTGTTCATCGCGCTGCAGAGCACGTCGGGCATCATCGCGCCGTGGGCGACCGGCGCGCTGCTCGACCACGCCGACAACCAGGTCGACGGGTACAACACCGCTTTCGTGGTCATCGGCGTCCTGTGCGCTGCCGGCGGTGTGGTGGCGGCCTTCTTCGTCGACTCCGGCCGCGACTCGGCGCGCGACTCGGCGCGAGCCTGACGCGCCCGCACCCCCACCGGGAAAGCGTCCGGTGGGGGTGCCGCGTGGACGAGGTCAGACCCGCGCGATCAGCTTGATCTCCACGAGCTGCTCGGGAAAGGCGAGCCGCGTCGTGCCGACCAGGGTGCTGGCGACCTGCGGATCCTCCCTTCCGTAGGCCGCCTTGCGCACGGGCCCCGCCACGGCGAAGGCCGCGTCGATGTCGAGCACGTAGAGCACTTCTTCGACGACGTCGGCCAGCGACGCTCCGAAGCGCTTCAGCAGCTCCGTCGCGTTCTCGTACGAGCGGCGCATCTGCGCTTCCATCGCCGAGAAGTCCGTGACCGCGCCGTTCTCGTCCACCGGTGCGGGCGCGACGAGCTGGTCGCCGTCGTGCGCCAGCTGGCCCGAGACGTAGATGGTGTCACCGTGCTTCACGGCCTGGGCGTAGCCGTAGATACCTTCCCACGGGACACCGAAGTTCTCCGTGGCCCTCTCGATCGGCTTGGTCATGGGGGTCAGCCTTCCTGCTGGGTGATCATCACCTCTGGGGCGAACACTACGAGCCGCTTCACCGTGGTCACCAGACGTGCCGATGCCAGAATGGGCAAGGATCGTGCCACTGCCGGTAACCTGGCGGGAGGGAGCCGTCGCGCTCCGGATCCGGAGGAAGCCCTTGTCCCGCACCGAGCAGCTGACCGTGGCGCTCCTCGCCGTGCCCCGGGTCATCCCGCTCGACTTCAGCATCCCCGTCCACCTCCTCGGCGGTCAAGCCGGCTATCGCGTCCTCGTGTGCGGCGACGAGCGGGACGCCGCGGCCGGCATCACGCCCACCCATCCGCTCGCCGACGTGCCCGAAGCCGACATCGTGATCGTGCCGGGCTACGAGGAACCGGAAGCACCGCTGCCCGAGGAGTACCTGGACGCGATCCGCCGCAGCGCCGACCGCGGCGGGCGCGTGGTCGCGATCTGCACCGGCACGTTCGCGCTCGCGCAGGCGGGGATCCTCGACGAGCGCGAAGCCACCACGCACTGGCGCTTCCTCGCGTCGCTGCGCGAGCGGTACCCGCTCGTGCGGGTGATTGAGAACCAGCTTTTCGTGGAACACGGCAAGATCCTCACGTCGGCGGGCGCCGGGGCGGGTATCGACGCGTGCCTGCACCTGATCCGCACCGACTTCGGCGAGGCGGCCGCGCACGAAGCCGGCAAGGACGTCGTCGCCGCGCCCGCCCGCGACGGTGCGCAGCCGCAGTACGTCGACGTGCTCACGTCGCCGCGGGCGAACCTGTCGGCCACGCGCAGCTGGGTCATGGAGCACATCGGCGACCCGATCACGGTGCAGCGCATGGCCGAGCGCAGCAACCTGCCGCGGCGCACGTTCATCCGCCGCTTCGAGCTCGAGACGGGCATGTCGCCGATGCGCTGGGTCGTCAGCCACCGCATCCTCAGCGCGCGCCGGCTCCTCGAGACGTCCGACTGGCCGATCGAACGCATCGCCGCCGCCACCGGGTTCGGTACGGCCGCCAACTTTCGCGCCAGCTTCCGGCGAGAGGTGGGCACCACACCGACCACGTACCGCCGCACCCACTCGGTGAACGGCCGAACACCGGAAGGGCTGACGCCCGACCCGCGGTAATCACGCTCCGTGCATCCACAAAGGACTGTTACTCGACGCGGTGACACCCGTTACCGGTCGATGACGGAGCCATGGCCGTCCGGTGCGGTGCTCCCGGGACCGTGGCTCCCGCGATCAAACGACTGACTGCGTGTGCAGCTATGACACTGGTCGCCGCGAAGGTGTTCGCCGCTCCCGCCTCGGCGGCGGCCACCGAGCCGACCCTGGACTGGAAACCGTGCGCGGAGGTGTTCAAGGACTGGGCGGACGCTTCGCAGGGCGACACCACGATGGACTGTGCCACCGTCGCCGTGCCGGTCGACTAGTCGAGACCCGGCGGGCGCTTGCTCACCGTCGCCGTTTCCCGGTTGAAGGCCAAGGATCCGGCGAAGCGCAAGGGCGCGATCGTCGTGAACCCCGGCGGGCCCGGTGGCACCGGGATCACCTACCCGCTGCGCCTCACCTCACGCGGGCCGGCCCCTTTGAACACCGACTTCGACCTGATCGGCTTCGACCCGCGCGGCGTCGGGTACAGCGACCGGATCGACTGCGACGTCGACTTCCACGCCGATCTCCCGCCGACGGCCACCGACCAGGAGTTCCTCACGGCGATCTTCGACGCGAACGCGAAGTTCAACGAACAGTGCGCGGCGAAGGACCCCGACTTCGTCCAGCAGCTGACCACGGCGAACGTCGCCCGTGACGTCGACTCGATCCGCGCCGCGATGGGCGAGCAGAACATCGGCTTCTACGGTGCCTCCTGGGGCACGGCGCTCGGCGCGGAGTACCGGACGCTGTTCGACAGCCACGTGTCGGCCATGTGGCTCGACTCCGTCATGCCGCCGTCGATGAACCTCGCCGCGATGGACGACGACGTCGCAGACGTGCGGGAGAAGCGGGCCGCCCAGTTCTTCGACTGGCTCTCCCACCACGACGCCGAGACCACTTCGGCACCACTACCGCCGCGGTGCGCGCGAAGTTGTTGGCCTTGCGCGACGAACTCGCGAAGAACCCGCGGAAGGCCGGCGACACCTACTACAACGGCCGCTCGGTCGGCGACCTGATGATCTCTTCGGTCGAGGGGTTCACCGACGCGGCGACGTCCCTCGCCGAACTGCAGGAAGGTGACACTCCGCAAGGGGCCCCGGCTCGGGCGGCCACCCAGCGGCTCTTCGGCGCGGACGCCGGGTTCGACCCGTTCAACGTCCTGCAGTACAACGCCGTGATGTGCAACGACGGCACCGGGAGCCACAACGCGAACGAGATCTGGGCCGACGTCCAGCGCCGGGTGCAGACCGACCCCGTCAGCGGGTACCGGGCCGACACCGCCCTCTTCTGCGGCAGCTGGCCCTGGGTGGCGAAGCCGTGGCAGCTCACCCCGGGTCACAGCCCGCTGCAGCTGTCCGGTCACCTCCAGGAGGACACCACGCCGTACGTGTGGGCAGTGGCCATGCACAAGCAGGTCGGCGGCGGGTTGCTCACCATCGACGACGACGTCCACGGCTCCTTGCCCGACCTGCCGTGCGCGCAGCAGGCGATCGACTTCTTCCACACCCGCCGCACGCAGAACGGAGCATGCCGATGAACGCACCACTCCTGAGCCGCGCACTCGTCTTGCTCGCGGTGGCGGCCGCCGCACTCACCACGGCGGGCACGGCGTCGGCGGCTTCGACCACGTTCGCGGGCACGGCGACCACCGGCGGCTGTTCGGGCTTCCTCGTGCGCTCACCCGCGTCGCGACCCGGCGACCCGGCGCCCGTGCTCACCAACGGCCACTGCTTCGCCGGCACCCGTCCCGTGCCGGGTGAGGTGCTGGCCGACCGGCCGACGAACACCCCCGTTCACCTGCTCGACGCCGCGGGCGCACCGGCGGCCGTCGTCGTCGCCACGAAAGCCTTGTACGTGGGCATGACCGGCACGGACGTCACGCTCTACCGGCTCGACCGCACGTACGCCGGCCTCGATCGCGACTACCAGGTGCGGCCGCTGCCGCTGGCGACGCAACGACCGGCGCGGGGACCGCGATCGAGGTCGTTTCCGGGGCGCTGGAACAGAAGTACTCATGCCGGCTGGACGGGCTCGTCTACCGCGTGCTCGAGTCCGGGTACTCGACGACCGACGTGCTGCGGTACGCGCCGGAGTGCGCGACGGTCCCGGGCACGTCGGGGTCGCCGGTGGTCGACATCGCGACCGGGCAGGTGATCGGGATCAACAACACCAGCAACCGCGAAGGCGCGCAGTGCACGCTGAACAACCCCTGTGAGATGGCCCGGTCCGGCGCGATCAGCGTCCACAAGGGAATCGGTTACGACGACGAGACGTACTGGTTCACCACGTGCCTGTCCGCGGGCAGCCGGCTCGGTCTGCGCAAGCCCGGCTGTCTGCTGCCGCGGCCCGGGGAAAATTCGTCAACCGTACGTGTGCACTGAAATCATTGACAGCCGCCGCGCGCACTGCCTACGGTTCCATGGCACGTCGACGTGCCGTGAAATGAGGGAGTGCCGAACGTGACTGCGCCGAAGGTCGCCATCATCTACTACAGCTCGACGGGCACGGTTCACGCGCTCGCGCAGGAATACGCCGCCGGCGCCGAGGACGCGGGCGCCGAGGTGCGCGTGCGGCGCGTGGCCGAGCTCGCCCCGCCGGAGGCGATCGCGTCGAACCCGGCGTGGCAGGCGCACCACGACGCCGTGCGCGCCGAACCGGTGGCGACGACCGACGACGTGCTGTGGGCCGACGCGGTGGTCTTCGGCTCGCCCACGCGGTTCGGCAACGTGTCGGCTCAGCTCAAGCAGTTCCTCGACACGCTGGGCGGCCAGTGGGCGCAGGGCCTGCTGGCGGACAAGGTGTACTCCGGGTTCACCTCGACCGCGACGGCACACGGCGGCCGCGAGTCGACGCTGCTGGCGCTGTACAACACGGTGCACCACTTCGGCGGCATCCTGGTGACCCCGGGCTACACCGACCCGGTGCAGTTCGCCACCGGCACGCCGTACGGGCCGTCGCACGCCGACGGGCAGGGCACGATCCCGATCAGCGACGACACGAAGGCGTCGGCCCGGTTCGCCGGGCGGCGAGTCGCCACCGTCACGCGGGACCTGCTGGCCGGCCGCGCGGCCGCTTGAACCCACGGCTTCGAGTCCATGGCTTTGAATCGGCGGTTTCAAGTCCGCAGTTCTTGAGTCCTCAGAGGAGGGACGGCGGCGACCCGTCCCTCCTCATCTCTGCGCGGCTTCGACGAACGAGCTCATCAGCCGGGCGGCGTCGGTCCCGCTGAGGCCGCTGTCGCGGGCGAGGGATCGCCACGTGCCGAACGCCAGCGCGTGCCGGATGGCGGCGACCAGGAACTTCCGGCGGCCGCGCTCCGGAGCCCAACCGGCGGAGAGGATCTTCGTGGCGGAGTCGAGGAATTCCCCCAGGCCGGCGAGCGCACGCTCGACCGAGGGCATCTCGACGGCGTCGCGCAGGCAGTTGACGAGCATCGGCTCCACACCCGAGTAGAAGCGGTAGAGCTCGCGCAGGGCCCGGGCGAGGCGGTCGGCGGGTTCGGCGACCGCCGCCCACGAGTCGAGGCTCGGCCACGGGTGGTCGGTCCAGAAGTGCGCGGAGCAGGCGGCGATCTGGTCGTCTTCGGTGGGGAAGTACCGGTAGACGGTGTGCCGCTGCACGCCCGCGAGCTCGGCGATGGCCGCGATCGTCGTGCGCGCAGGCCCGATCGACTCGTGCAGCTGGACGATCGTCTCGGTGAGCCGGCGGCGCGTGTCCTCCATCGCCTCGGCCCGCCGGCTCATCCGGTAGGTCCGGGTCGTCTTCTCCACTGCCATCCTTCGCTCCTCGCCGCGCGTTCTCCCAGCGTAGCCGGTGTTGTCGGCAGCCCCTGGCACCCTGACGGGCATGAGCAACGACCTGTCCGCCGAAGCCGCGGAGTTCGCCCGCCCGCT
Source organism: Amycolatopsis sp. FDAARGOS 1241 (assembly GCF_016889705.1). Classification (NCBI taxonomy): domain Bacteria; kingdom Bacillati; phylum Actinomycetota; class Actinomycetes; order Pseudonocardiales; family Pseudonocardiaceae; genus Amycolatopsis; species Amycolatopsis sp. FDAARGOS 1241. The sequence continues at coordinate 1,518,287 of NZ_CP069526.1, read as the reverse complement.
CGTCCACGGCGGTTTCACGTCGGCCGAGGACGTCGCGGTCGCGATCACGGAGTACCTCGAGCCGGACGTGTCCTTCGAGGACGCTCGCGCCGTCGTCGCGCGCCTGTGGGCGCAGCGGCTCGCGGAGCAGGAGTCGTGGCCGGCGGTCACCGACCCGGACCGCCTGCTGACCGCGTTCTCCGCGCTCGAGCGCCGCGCCATCGTCGCCCGCGCCGGCTTCGCGTGTTGCCAGAACTGCGGCTTCGCGGAGATCGGCGACGAGGCCGGCCCCGAGGACCGGGGTTTCGAGTTCTTCCACGAACAGGACACCGCGCACGTCGCGGAGGGCGAAGCGCTGCTGCTGTCCTACGAACCGCTGACCGAAGCGGCCGTCGGCACGGCGGAGGTGGGGCGCGAGGTCGTGTCGGTTCTGGAGGCGCACGATCTGCGCGTCGAGTGGGAGGATCGCCGGAGGAGCGGATCAAGGTCGAGCTGGAGTGGCGGAAGCGGTTGCCGAAGGGCTGACCACCGCCGCGAGACCGGGACCCTCCTGGACGTCCGGACCACACTCGGCGGCGGAAACCGAGTGGTGGGAGTGGGGCCGGATGGACGAGGCACCTGAGGCCGGGCAGCAGCTTCCAGTCCGCGGGCCGTGGCGGTGGGCAATGCGTCGTTCCTGGGCGTGGGGTACCTCCTGCTCGGGCCGCGGCTGCGCACCGCGCTGAACGCGGTGGGCACGACGATCTTGGCGGTGCTGCCGGCGACGACGTTCCGGACCGGTGGTTCGAAATCGGGGTGCTGGTGTGGTGGGCGAGCTCCGTCGTGCGCGGGTGGGTCATCGCCGGCGGGCCGGGACGGGGTGGCGGCCCGTGGTGGCAGTGGCCGGCCGCGGGGGCGGCCGCGGTACCGGTGCTGCTGGTGGCGGCACTGGTCGGCGTGGACGCCACGGCGATCGCGAGCGAGGTGAGCGTTGCGAAAGCCGCCGCGGACTGCGCGCGGGCCACGAAGCGCTCGATCGCGTGTGGTTCGGCCACCGGCTGGTCAACGCCTCCGCGACCGCGGCCGGCGACGCGACCGCGCAAGCCTGCCGCCTCGACGAAGCGAGCCGGGACCTCACCGGCGGCCTGCCGGGCAACGCCGGGCAGTGAAGACCCGGTTCGACGCGCTGACGCCTGTCCGCGTGGAGCTGCCCGGCCACGTCCGCATGGCCGACGTCGTCCTGGAACGGTTCCTGCGCGCGCTGCCCGGCCAGTAACCGTGCGACATCGCCGCGGACACCGACTGGCTGCGGATGCAGCGAGGCAACGACGCGCGCACCACCGCGGTGCTCGCGCGCGTCCGCCCGGGGGCACTCGTCGCTTGCGATCTCCTGCCGGCCGCAGGCGACTGGCAGCACTCCGAACCCGGTACCAGCAGGCGCTCGACCAGTACCCGCACAGCGCCGGGACCGCCAAGGCCACCGACGGCCTCAGAAAAGCCACACTGGCGCGCGAACTGGCCAACGTCCGCGCCCTGCTGCAGCGCTCCCGGTACGGCACCGAACCGGCCGCTACAGCGGCGCCGCGCGGTACGGCAAGGGCACCAACCGCGCGCTGTTCACCGGCGGTGGTGACTTCACCGGCCGCCTGCCCGCCGAGTGGCGCACCGACGACGCGACTCAGTCCGTCCTCGTCGTCTGCGCCGGTGAACCCGAGGACGGCATCGCGGTCCGGACATGCACGAGAACAAGACGTGCCCCGAATTCCCGCACGAGGTGACGTTCCCCAAGGTCGCCATCCCGGTGAAGGCCTACGAGCTGCGCACCGGGCGGCTCGTCTCCGACACTAAAATCGAGATCGGCGGCACGAGCTGCCCCCGGACCATGCACTACACGTCGTACCCGTCCACCGACCTCGGCCCACCCTCGGACCTGCAGGTGGAGGCGTCGGCCGCCGACGTGCGCGCCGCCTTCGCCGGCCTCGTCACGCCCTGATCCACAGTGGACTCACGCGGAGGGCAGGGGTTTGCCGGGATCCAGCTCGACGCCGCCCGTGCGCAGGGTGTCGTCGAGGATGTGCCAGGTCCAGCGGGCCAGCAGCGTGGCCAGTTCGGCTTCGCCGAGATCGCGGGGGTTTTCGAGCCAGCGGGCCGTGCTCGACTCGACGAGCCCGACGACCCCGTACGCGATCGCCTCCGCGGGCCGCGTGTCCAAGCCGAACCGGGCGAGGTAGCGCTCGAACAGCGTGGTCAGCTGCCGGGCGATCGCGGTCTTCACGTCGGCGACGACGTCGCGCGTGCCGGAGTGGCCCGACAGCGAGTGGCGGGTGAGGTAGCGGTAGAGGTTGGCGTGGTCGGCGAGCCAGCGCGTGTGCGCGCCGATCGCGTGCTCGATCATCTGCCTCGGCGCGCCCGGTGGGTCCCACAACGGGGTGAATTCCGTGGTGATCAGCTCACCCGCTCGTTCGGCGATGGCGCGTTGCAGGTCGGTGGCGCCGGCGAAGTGCTTGTACAGTCGCGTACGCGCGACACCCGCCTCCTCGGCGATCTGTTCCGTCGACACACCAGGCCCGTGCCGCGCGATCGCCCGCAGCCCCGCCTCCACGAACTCCCGGCGGCGCCGTTCCCGCTGGCCGGCCCAGCGCGCCGCCCGCCCGTCGGCCTTGCGCGGGGAGCCCGGAGTCGTCATCGGCGGGAAGTGTAGCGCCGCCGGGGATATCCGCTACACTTCTGTACCTGTTACTTTAGGTATCGATCGATCACGGGGAGTGGTCGAGCCGCCTGGAGCAACGAGGGGAACAGCAGGGGGAACCATGAGCCACCCGGAAACGCCGATCTTCGAAACCTTGATCACCGAAGCCGGCCTCGACTGGCCCGACGAGCCACCGGCCGAAGAGCCGTCCTGACCGGAGAGCCCTCCGCGGGCTCTCTCACGCGCCGAGATCGGCGAGCAACCGGTTCAGCACGCCCTCATTGCCGGGCAACGAAAAATGATCCACGCCGGGGTTGTCGTTGAGCCGGTACGAGCAGCACGCCATCCCCGCCCACACCCGGCTGGCCTCGTTGGTGAGGTCCTCCTGGTTGCCGTCGCCGTCGCGCGTGATCATCGTGGCGGGTCCCCCGGCAACCTGGCCGGCAGTGAGGTTCGGCAGACGCGCTCCGACAACCGTCGGCACTCCCGAGCTTTTCGGCGGTCACGTCGACGTCCGGGAAGTGCGCGGGATCGGTGAACTTCACGAAGTCGGTGTAGTACTTCGCCAGCGCTGCCGCGACGGGCAGACGGGCGTCGGCAAACAAGCGCGGATAGTCGACCGGGGTGTAGGAACGGCCGGTGGACTCGTCGACGACCACGGTTTCGCGATCGCCGAACACCCTCGGGTCGGCGGTGCTCAGTTACGTCGTCGGCGCGGTGAGGTACATCCCGGCGCTGCTGCGAGCGTTCGCCGGCGTCGTGGGATTCGTGAAGTCGAGGATGTTCAGGCCGGTGAACACCGTCGCGTACAACAGCCGCTGGCCGCGTAGGTTGCCGGCGATCGAGGTGAAGCCCTGGATGTAGCGGGCGCACCACGCGCGGCTCGTGTGCGTGAGCAGGTACTGCGCGTAAAGCGGCCCGTTGGAATGGCCGACGAGCCGCACGGGGTGATTGCCGTTGGCGCGTGAGTTCTGCTCGATCAGGTCGATGGTGCGCTCGACGAACCCGCCGAGGTCAGGGGTGCGGCGCGCGTCGTAACCGGCGACGCGGATGTCGCGGTCGCGCTGGTACCCGTGGGCGTCGAGAGTGCGGTACAGCGGTTCGTAGAACGGCGCACTGGTGGTCTTGCCGTAGTCGAGCACCCGCACGTCGACACCCGGCTGCTCGGAGAAACGCTCGGTCATCGGCACGAACGGGTCGCCGCTGTAGCGCAGGGTCAGCAGCTCGTCCTGGCAGACCTGGCTGAACGCGGTGCTCGGGTGATCGTTGCCGTAGTAGTCCACGAAGGAGCCCGACCGCGGGCACGCCGGGTGGGTGGCCTGACCGTGGACCGTGACCTGGAGCTTGGTCAGGCGGAAGGCCGGGAAGAGGACAACAGGGATGCGCCCGGGTGCGGCCGTGGCCGCGGGCGCCACCGCGACCACGCCCAAGACGGCGAGCGCGAACGAGATCACCACACACAGTGCTTTTCCGCTCACCCGATGAACTTTCCCGGAGTTGATCTTGGCGTCAAGGGTCGGGGTCGGGTGAGCGACCGTTCGGCCATCCATTGTGGACGACGGGCATAAAGGAGCCATGGCACCGGCGGTGTGCGTCGTCGCGCGACCGGACCTCGGGTTCGGGGAGTTCGTGGCCTACGTGCGGCAGGCGAAGCGGCTCGGGTTCGCCGAGCTGTGGGTGGTCGAGGACTGCTTCTTCCGTGGCAGTATCGCGCAGGCGGCGGTGGCACTCGCGAAAACGGAGCGCATCCGCATCGGCGTGGGGGTGTTGCCGGCCGGCGCGCGGAACCCGGCGTTCGCGTGCCTCGACCTCGCGACGCTCGCCGGGCTGTTCCCCGGGCGGCTGCTCGTCGGGATCGGGCACGGGATGCCGGAGTGGCTGCGGCAGGCAGGGGCGTGGCCGGCGAGCCCGTTGACGCTGCTGCGCGAATATTTCACGACCGTGCGGGCGATCCTCGGCGGCGCTTTCGTGACCTTCGACGGTGCGGTGGTCCGGTTGCGGGACGTGCGGTTGCAGAGCCCGCCGGCCGTCGTGCCGCCGCTGTTCGCCGGGGTGCGCGGGCCAAGGTCGCTCGCGGTGGCGCGCGAGGTGGCCGACGGGACGATCCTGGCCGAACCCGTGACGCCCGAGTATCTGCGGGCCGTGCGCGAGATCGTCGGGACGGACCACGAGCTGGTGGCCTACAACGTCGCCGCGGTGGACGACTCCCCCGCGCGCCCGGGCCCTGGCGCGGCCGGCGCTGGCGGCGATCGGCGAGCCGGACTGGGCGCCGCACCTGGCGCCGTTGCCGTTCGCTCGCGAGTTCGCCGAGCTGCGCGCGCGAACGGCATCGCGGGAGGGATTCGCCGCGGCGTTGCCGGACGATTGGGTCGACCAGTTGGCCGTGGTCGGCACGCCGGCGGACGCGGCGGCGCGGCCGGCGGCGCTGGAAGCCGCCGGCGCGGAGCACGTCGTGCTCATCCCGGCGGGCCAGGACCTGGCCGCGCTCGCGCGGGTGCTTCCGTATCGCTGACCGGAACAGCCGGGCTCCGAAACCTACTCGGAAACGGTAAAGTAGGCGACAAAGCCCGGTTCACCCACGTTCCCACTAGCGGAACACCAGCAGAATCCCGAGGACCACCGGTTTGAGCACCCACAGTACAGCCGGACGCAAGCCCGCCGCTTCGCCCGACAGCTCCGGCACCGAAGCGGCCGCCCGGGTCGCCGACGTCCTCCTGCTGTTCACCGGCGGACCCCGGTACCTGGGGGTCAGCGCGATCAGCCGGGAGCTCGGCCTGGCCAAGGCCGTGGTGCACCGGATCCTGCAGTCGCTGGTGTCGCGCGAGATGCTGGCCACCGACCCGGGCGTGTCGGGCTACCGCCTCGGCCCGGCCGCGGTGGCGCTGGGCGCGAGCGCGCTGCGCCGCTTCGACGCGCGCACGGTCGCCACACCGGTGCTGAGGCGGCTGCGCGATGAAACCGGCGAGACGACGACGCTGTCCGGCTTGGTCGGTGATGAACGGGTGTACCTCGACCAGTTCGAAAGCCCGCGCGAGATCAAGATGACCGTCGAGATCGGGCGGCGGTTCCCGTTGCACGCGGGTTCTTCGGGGAAGGTGATCCTGGCGTTCCTGCCGGGTGATCGGCGGGAGGCCTTGCTGGCTCGCGACTTGCCGGCGTTGACGGAGAAGACGATCACGACCGCGGATGAGCTGCGGGGGGCGTTGACGGAGACGGCCCGAGAGGGGGTGGCGGTGTCTCTTGGGGAGCGTCAGCCCGGGGCCGGGTCGGTGGCGGCGCCGTTGTTCGGGCCGGATGGGGAGGTGCACGGGTCGATCAGTATCTGCGGGCCGCAGTATCGGTTCACGCCCGAGGCGGTGGCGCGGTATCGGGGGTTGGTTCGGGATGCTGCGGGGGAGATTCGGGATAGTTGGGCTTGGTTGCGTGAGTCTGGGGATGTTGGGGGACGGTGAAGGTGCGGTCCTGCGCGGGGCGCGGTTGGTGTTCGGTGGTGATGCGGTCCTGCGCGGGGGCGTGTCGCGTGGCGTATGCACCCCGAAGCGCGAGTGTGACTACGGCCGCTGACCCCGTGTCAAGGCGGGAAAGCGTGCCTTGACACGGGGTCGGCGGCCGTGTGGAGGCTTCGGATCGAGGTGCTGGGCAGGGGCTGGGCGCATCCTTATTGCGTAGTTTGCCGGCGGTGTCGTACGCGTGGTGCGTCGCCGGGCGAGGTGCCTGGCAGCGGCGGGGGGATCGTCGTTGCGTAGTTTGCCGGCGGTGTCGTACGCGTGGTGCGTCGCCGGGCGAGGTGGCGGGCGGGCTGGGGGGCATCGTCGTTGCGTGGTTTTGTGGCGGATTCGTAGGTGGGGGTCTGTTGCGTGGGTGGTGGGTGGGTCCTCCTCGAACGGTGACGGAGGGCCCACCCACCAAGCACAGCGAAGGGGATCAGCGGCCGCGCTTTACGTAGCGGCCGATGGGGTCGCCGGTGATTTTGCCGTCGGTGTAGACGTGGTGGCCGCGGACGAAGGTGTCGGTGACTTTGGCGGTCATGTCGAAGCCTTCGAACGGGGTGTACTCCTGGGTGGACTCCGAGTCGGCGGCGTGGACGGTCCAGCGGACGTCCGGGTCGACGAGGGCGAAGTCGGCGTCGTAGCCTTCGGCGATGGTGCCCTTGCGGGTCAGGCCGTAGCGGCGGGCGGGGTTGGTGGCAGTGAGCTGGGCGATGCGCTGCAACGACAAGCCGCGCTTGGTGCCTTCGCCCACGAGGCCCGGCAGGAGGTATTCGGCGCCGCCGAAGCCGGACTTGGCGAGGAAGACGTCGTCCCGGTCGGCGCCGAACTTGAGTTCGTCGCGGCAGCACGCGTGGTCGCTCACGATCCAGTCGACCTCGCCGGCCAGGACGTGGCGCCAGAGGGCCTCGACGTCCTCGCGTTCGCGCAGCGGCGGGTTCACCTTGCCGCCGATGCCGGATGCGGTGTCGACGTCCGCGAGCAGGTGGCCGATCGTCACCTCGCGGCGGAAGTCGATGTGCGGGAACGCCGAAGCCATCGTCAGCGCCGCCGAGAGGGCCTTCTCCGAAGACAGGTGCAGCAGATTGATGTTCGGCAGCCCCGTCTCGTGCGCGAGGTACGACGCGATGGTCACCGCGAGGCCCTCGGAGTGCGGCGGCCGCGAAGCGCTGTACGCGCGCAGGCCCGTCAGCGACTTGTCCTGTTCGACCAGCTTCGTGTACGCGGTCATGATCTCGGCCGTCTCGCAGTGCAGCGAGAGCGACAGGTGCGGCGCGTACTCCGTGAGGATCTCGCGCGCGTTCTGCACGCCGCGCATCACGAACTCGAAGTGCGCGATGTCGTAGCGCTCGTCCGGCGGGATCATCAGGAAGTCGCTCTGGCTGGTGGAGCGCCCGTGCAGGCCGTGGCTGCCGTAGAACATGAAGATCTTGAACGACGTGACGCCGTGTTCCTCGACGAGGTACGGGATCTCCGAGATGTGCTCCGAGCTCATCGGCGCGAGGTGGAAGGCGTAGTCGACGTACGCATTGCCCTCGGCGGCCGACAGCACCTCGGGGAAGAAGTCGCGGTAGCTGCCACCCTTGTTGAGGTAGTACTGGCCCGTGCGCATGTACGTCAGCGAGGTGGTGACGCCGCCCTGCGCGCTCGCGCGGCTTTCGGTGCGGGTGTCGGTGGCGAGCTCGTTGTAGATGCCCCAGTGCTGGTGTGCGTCGACGACACCGGGGAACGCCAGCAGGCCGCGGCCGTCGACCACGCGGGCGGCGTCGTCCTCGGGCAGGTCCGGCGCCACCCGCGTGATGGTGCCGTCGGCCACGGCGATGTCCACGCGTTCCGGCTGAGTGCCCTCGGGGTCCTCGGGCCGGATGACGCGGACGTTCTTCACGAGCAGTTCCGTGGTTGCCATTCTTCTCCTCTGCTTGCGGTGTAAGGGAAAGTCAGTTGTCGCGCGTAGCTGACCGCCGCGCGACGTCGCCGGCGGCCAGGTACGCGAGGCCGAACGCGGGCAGCAACCCGTTGCCCGGCAGGTACCCCGCGGCGCCGTGCCCCGAGATGCTCGCGGCCGCGCCGCCGGCCGCGTACAGGCCGGGGATCCGGTTGCCGGAAGTGTCCACAACGGCCGCGTTCTCGTCGACCAGCAAACCGCCCTGGGTGTGGAACAGCGCAGGCACCACGCGCACGGCGGCGTACCGGCCCGAAAGCGGCCGCTCCCAGTTCTTGCGGCCGAACTCGTCGGCGCGCTCGCCGCGCGCGATGGCGGCGGCCGCGGCGAGCTCGTCGGCCAACGCGTCCGCCGGCAGCCCGGTCACCGCCGCCAGGCCCGCGGCGTCGTCGGCCCACACGAGCGCACCCGACTCGACGGTGTCCCGGAAGTCCTGGAACGGCTGGCACTGTTCGAAGATCGTCTCGTCGAGCACGATCCAGCCGGTCGACCCGGGCCGCGCCGCGAGCTCCGCGGCGTACTCCGAATAGCCGCGCGTCTCGTCGCCGAAGCGGCGGCCGCCGAGGTCGACGAGGATCGCGCCGTGGATGATCGTCGCCCAGCCGACGAGCGTGCCGGCATTGGCCGCGACAGCGCCGTGGCCCTGGTACGCGTCGAGGAACCCCGTTGCTGCACCGAGCTGTTCGCCGATGCGCAACGCGTCGCCCAGCGACTGGTCGCTGCCCTGGTACAGCGCGCCCGCGATCTCCGGCAGGTACCGGGCGACGAGGTCCTTGTCGGCACCGAAGCCGTTGGTGGCCAGCAGCACGGCCCGTGTCGGGATCTGCTCCTCGACCCCGTCCGGGTAGCGCACGACAACCGCGCGCACTCCGTCCTCATCGGACAGCGCCTCGACCAGCTTCGCCGGCGCGAGCAGCTCGATGTTCTCGTGTTCGGTCACGCGCCGCGCCAGGTGGTCGACCACACCCGAGCCGTGGCGTCCCGGGATCGAGTGGCACCGCGTCACCGTGTGGCCCGGGTAGTTGAAGTCCGTGACCAAAGCAAGCGGCAGCCCGGCTGAATCGGCGAGCCACTCCGCGAGCGGCGCGCTCACCTCCGCCAGGGTCCGGGCCAGCCGCGGGTCGGCCTCGCCCCCGGTCTTCGCCATGATGTCGGCGACGAACTGCTCCGGCGAGTCCTCGACACCCGCCTCGGCCTGCCAGCGCGAACCGGCGCCGGGGAACATCGCGGTGGACATCGACGTGTTGTTGCCGCGCCGGAAGTGCTCGCTCGCCTCGACCACGAGCACGCTCAGGCCCAGCTCAGCCGCACGCAGCGCGCCCGCGAGCCCGCCTCCCGCGCCCGCGACGACGAGGTCGGGTCCGTCGCTCACGAACCCACCTCGACCGTCAGCAGCCGCATCGCCAGCTCCGTGGGGTCGACGACGCGCGCGGGCAGGTCGGCTTCCTCGACGTCGACGGCCGAGCAGCCGTTGATCACCGCCGTCGCGCCGAGCGCGGCGAGTTCGGCCACCGCCTCGCCCAGCGCCCGGTTCCACACCTCGGTTTCGGCGATGGCGGAGAACGGCAGGTCCAGCACGCGGACGCCGGCGAAGTACGCGTCGAGCCCGAACGCGCTGATGCGGCGTTCGAACTCGGCCTTGATCGCCTCGTTGCGCACCACCGCGCCGAACCGCACGCCCTTCGCGGCCAGGTAGGTCGCCGACAGCTTGAGGATGCCGTGCACCGGCCGCGAAGGCTCCGCGACGGCGTCCGGGACGGCCGGGTCCAGCACGCAGTCGGGGAACGCGAGGTCGAACCCGTCGGCGGCCTCCTTCAGCAAAGCGGCGACTTCCCGTTCAGAGTCGCGCACGGACGCGTCGGTGTCCAAAGTGGCCGGCGCGGCCGGCCCGACGTTGCGCAGCTCGATCTGCAAGCCCGGCGGCGCGAGCCGGTCGTAGCGGGCCTGGCGCCGGGAAACCTCTTCGGGCGGCAGGTGGATGGGCGTCACCGCGAGGGCACGCATCAGTTCAGCTCCTTCTCGTTCTCGTCGGCCAGCTCGCGCAGCGCCGCGCCGACGCGGGGCAGGCCGGGCAATTCGCGGCCGAGCGCGGCGGCCCGGGCCACGAGTGCGGGCTGCCGCGGCAGCCACGTGGTGAGCAGGCCGAGCACGTCGCGCTCGGTCAGCGGGTGGTGGTCGGCGTCGCCGACGGGGTTGGGCACCTCACGCGTGAGCGTCGCGCCGTCGTCGAAGGACACTTGCACGCGGGTGGCGCGTTCGTCGGGCAGGCGCGCGGTGAGGTCGGGCGCCTCGACGAGCCGCACCCGGCGCGCCAGCGCGCGCACCGCCGGGTCGTCGATCACGCTGGCCGGGCCGACCTCGCCGGCGAGCGCGGCCGTCGCCACCACGAACGGCGTGGAGAACATCGCCGAGAGCCGGTTCGACCAGTCCACTCCCGACAGTCCGGCGCCCAGGACGTGGCTCTCCACCACGATCTTGGTGATGCCTTCGGTGCGGAACCCCGGCTCGCCCCGCAGGTCCAGCACGGCGTCGGCCGCCGGGTGCGTGAACGAGCAGGACGCGTGGCGCTTGAAGTAGCCGCGCGTGATGTCCCAGCGCACCCCGAGGTCCGCGGTCAGCTCGGCCGCGTCGAACGAGCCGAGCAGGGTGCCGAGCGAGAGCGCGGCCGTGCCGGTGACACGCGCCACGCCCGCCGCCGCCATCCGCGCGGCGGCGAGCCCGGACGTCGCCGAAGCGCCCAGCCACGCGTTGCGCACCGGGTTGCCCTGCGTCGCCGAGTCGAAGTGGCCGGCGATCGCCATGCCGGCCGCGGTGTCGATGGCCGCCGCGGCCGCGCCCGGTGCCAGCCCGAGCAACCGCGCGCACCCGGCCGCGGCGCCAGGCACGCCCCAGCTGCCGTGCGGGTGCGCGCCCGCCTGCAACGTGGTCGCACGACCGAAGCGCGACGCGACCTCGTACGCCGCCAGCAGCGCGGCCGCGGTGTCGGCGCCCGTGCTGTCCAGCTCGGCCCCCAGCGCCAGCACGGCCGGGAAGCCGTGCGCCGCGGGGTGGCCCTTGGCGTACTTGTTGCCCTCGTCGAGTTCGAGCGACACGAGGGCCATGGCGTTCAGCCACGCGGCGGAATCGGTGGCGGCGAGCCGGCCGCCCCCGATCAGCGGGGCCGGGCCGCCGGGCGCGCGCCACGCCGCGACGAGCGCCCGCTGTTCGGGCAGCGTGGCCCCGACTGCGGTCACCCCGAGCACGTCGAGCAGCACGAGGGCGAGCCGGTCCAGCACGGCTTCCGGCACGGCCGTGACGTCCACTTCGGACACCCACGCACCGAGTGCCGCCGTGGCTTCCGCTGCCTGTTCGGTCCTCACAGTCCCAAGTACGCCTTCCTGACCCGGTTGTCGCCCGCGAGCTCGGCGCCGGTCCCTGCCAGCACAGTAGCTCCGCTCTCGAGCACGTACGCGCGGTCCGCGATCGCCAGCGCCTGCTTGGCGTTCTGCTCCACCAGCAGCACCGCCACGCCGGTGTCGCGGATCCGCTGCACGGCTTCCAGCATCGTCCACGTGAGCTTCGGCGACAGCCCGGTCGACGGTTCGTCGAGCATCAGCAGCCGCGGCCCGGCCATGAGCGCCCGGCCGATGGCGAGCATCTGCTGCTGTCCGCCGCTGAACGTCTGCGCGACCGTGGTGCGGCGCTCGGCGAGCACCGGGAACAGCTCGTAGACCTCGTTCAGCGACTCGGCGGCCTGCGCAGAAGTACGCGTCCACGCGCCCATGCGGAGGTTCTCCTCCACGGTGAGCGTGCCGAACAGCGCCCGGTCCTCGGGCACGTGCACGAGGCCGTCGCGCACGAGCTGGTCCGGGCGCCGGCCCGCGGTCGGCGCGCCGTCGAGCGTGATGCTGCCCGACATCGGTTTCAGCTGGCCGCAGATGCTGCGCAACGTCGTGGTCTTGCCGGCGCCGTTGGCCCCGACGAGCGCGACGATCTCGCCTTCGCGCAGCTCCAGGTCCACGTCGTGGAGGATGCGCATGCGCCCGTAACCGGCACACACGTTGTCAAGCTTCAGCACGGGTCGGCTCCTCCCCGAGGTAGGCGTCGATGACCCGCGGGTCGCTGGTGACCGCTTCCGGCGACCCGACGGCGAGCACCCGGCCCTGGTCGAGCACCAGCACGCGGTCGGCCAGCCGCATCACCGCGGCCATGATGTGCTCGATGAACACCAGCGTCACGCCCTTCTGCTCGCGTAGCGTGGCGAGCAGGTCCAGCACGGGTTCACGCTCGGCGGGCACGAGACCGGCGAGCACCTCGTCGAGCAGCAGCACCTTCGGCCGCATCGCGAGCGTGCGCGCGAGCTCCAGGCGTTTGAGTCCCGCCGTCGGCAGGTCGGGCGCCGGGCGGTGCGCCCACGGCCCGAGGCCCACGCGCTCGACGACGTCCAGCGCGTGCGCCCGCAGCTTCCTGGCGCCGAACCGGTGGTGCTGCGCGGCCAGGCTCACGTTCTCCAGCACGGTCATGCTCGAAAACGGCCGCATCAGCTGGAACGTGCGCACCATCCCGGCGCGCGCGATGCGGTCCGGCGACCGGCCCGTCACATCGGCGCCGGCCAGGTGCACGCGGCCGCTGTCGGGCGCGAGCGCGCCGGAGATCACGTTGAACAACGTGGTCTTGCCCGCGCCGTTGGGCCCGATCACCCCGAGGATCTCCCCCTCGGCGACCTCGAAGTCCACATCGGACAGCGCCCGCAGCCCGCGGAACGCCTTGCCGACGCCGTCGACCTGCACGATGCTCATCGCCGCCACCTCGCCGCCAGCGTTCCGACAATGCCCTTCGGCAGCAGCCGCACGATGAGGATCAGCAGCACGGCGTAGAGCACCACGTCGAGCCCGCTGCGGCCCTGCAGGAACCCGAGGAACCCGGGTGGTGTGCGCAGCAGCGTCGCCGTGACGTCCGTGAGCGAGCCGACGATGATCGCGCCCACCACCGGGCCCCAGATCGTGCCGATCCCGCCGATCACGACGGGCACGATCGCCTGGATCGAGATCGCGGAACCGAACCCGAGGTCAGGGTTCACGAACAGGTAGTACTGCGTGTAGAAGGCGCCCGCCACGGCCGTGATCGCGGCCGAGAGCGCCACGGTCGCCAGCTTGTGCCGCATCACCGGCGCGCCCAGCGACGCGGCCGCCAGCTCGTCGTCGCGGATGGCGGTGACGTAGCGACCGGTGCGCGAGTGCAGGAAGGCGATGCTGATCGCGACCGCGGCCCCGGCCAGCACGAGCGCCACCCAGAAGTAGGCGGGCGAATCGGCCGGGAACTGGATCAGCGACAGCGACGAGCCCTGGATCAGCGGCACGCTGAAGCCCACTGCCTTGTTGGCGAACGCACTGCTCGTGACGATCAGCCGCAGCATCTCGGCGAACGCGAACGTCGCCAGCGCGAAGTACGCGCCCTGCAGCTTGTAGCGGAACGAGAAGTACCCCACGAGCACGGCCACCGCGGCGGCCACCACCATGCCGGCGAGCATGCCGAGCCACGGCGACACGTTGTGCTTCACCAGCAGGTACGCGCTGGTGTAGGCGCCGAGCCCGAAGTACGCGGCGTGGCCGAAACTGAACATCCCGCCGAAGCCGCTCATGATGTTCCAGCCCACCGCCATGAGCAGGAAGATCAGGATGCGCACAGCGACCGCGCCCTGCGCCGCCGGCAGGATCAGCGGCAGCGGGATCGCGACGAGCACGAGGATCGCGAGGATGAGGTACTGCCGGTTCTGCGGCCGCAGCGGCGGCGCCTTGGCGGTGTCCTTCACCGCCGGTCCGGCAATCGTGATCGTACTCATGCGCGCACCTCGCCGGCGCTCGGCGCGGCGACCTGAGCGCCGCACGCTGTGGTCAATGGTTCGGTCACAAGCTCCCTCACGCGCGCCTCCCGAACAGGCCCTGCGGACGGAGGAACAGCACCAGCACGAACACCACGAACACGCCGAGCAGGGAGCTCTGGCCGCCGAGGTAGATCGTGGTGAGCTGCTCGACCAGCCCGATCAGCAGGCCGCCGACGAGGGCGCCGACGACGTTGCCCATCCCGCCGAGCACGACCACGACAAAGGCGGTGATGTTGAACTGCTCGCCGAGCGTGGGCGTCACGGTCACCAGTGGTCCCGCCAGCGCGGCCGCGGCCCCGGCGCACGCTGTGCCGATGGCGAACGTCAGCGTGTGGATCCGCCGCACGTTGATGCCCACAAGCTCCGCTCCCGGGCCGTGGGCGGCGACGGCTCGGATCGCCGTGCCGAGCCGGGTGCGGCGCAACAGCCAGAACAGCGCGGCGCCGAGCAGGATCGCACCGACGAACGCGTAGAGCCGCGAACCCGCGACGACCGCGCCCAGCAGTGGGAACTGGAAGTCGCCCGGCAGATCGATGGTCTTCGGCTCGGCACCGAAGAACATCAGCAGCCCGTTCTCCAGCAGGAGCGAGAGCCCGAGCGTGATGAGCAGCTGGTTCTCCAGCGTCTTGCCGGCGTTGCCCGACAGCAACCCGCGGTGCACGGCGGCACCGACGAGGAACAGCGCGGGCACCGCCACGACCAGCGTGAGGTAGGGGTGCATGCCGGTCGCCTGCACCATGCCGAAGGAGATGAACATCGCGACGGCCAGCAGTGCGCCGTGCGCGAAGTTGACGATGTCGAGCACGCCGAAGATCAGCGTCAGCCCCATCGCGATGAGGCCGTAGAGCCCGCCGGTGAGAATGCCGGTGACCACCGACTGCCACACCACGAGCGCGGAGCCCGACATCAGCAGCGCGACGAGGATCGCGACCACGACGAGCGCGCCGACCACGCCGGCGCGGCTGAGGAAAGCCTTGCGCTGCTGGGCTTTGTTGTCGTCCGGAGGGGAGAATTCGGGGGCGAGTGCCGCCCCGGGGGAGGTGTCGAGATCGCTCATGGCCGCCATGTCACCGTGTAGTCGGGCCGGGATTCGGCTTTGTCCGGGGGAAAGACCTGCTTGACCTGCCCGTCCTGCACCTGCATGAGGACGGGGAACGCGTTGCGGTTGTCTCCGTTCGGGGCGAAGGAGATGGGTCCGTGACCCACGGTCAGGGGTGCGACCTGGGATGCGGCGATCGCGTCGCGGACCTTCTCGGGGTCGGTGCTCGAGGCCTTCTCGACCGCCGCGGCGATGACCTGGACCGCGTCGTAGGACAGCACCGCGCCGGTGCGCATCGGGTCACCGAACTGGCGCTGGTACTGGGCGCGCAACGCGAGGGTTTCCGCGTTGGTGGCGTCGTAGTGGTAGTTGGTGCTGAAGTACAGATCGCCCAGCTTGCCCGCATCGGTGACGAACTTCGGCTGGTCGTAGGCGCCATTGGAGACGCCCCACACGGCGTCGAGCGCCGGTTTCACCGACTCGATGGCCTTCGCCGCCAGCAAGCTGTCGCGGTAGTAGCCCGCGACAGCCAGCACGTCGGCGCCTGAGGCCTTGACCTGCGTGATCTGCGCCGTGAGGTCGCTGACCGTGGTGGCGTCGTAACTGATGTTCGGCCCGACCGCGATGCCGAGCTTCTGCGCGGCGGCGGTGAACGCGTCGGCCGCGCCGCTGCCGAAGTCGCTCTGCTCGTGCAGGAACGCGACCTTGTGGACCGGTTTCCCGGCCTGCTCCGAAACCTCCTTGAGGTACTGGGCGGCGGCCGTGGCGATGGCCTGGCTGCCGGGCTGAACGCGGAACGAGTACCGGTAACCGTGTTTGAAGATCGCGTCCGACGCGGTCACGTCCATGACGAACGGGACCCGGTTGCGTTCCGCGACCACGGCGACGTTGGTGCTCACCGCACTCTGGTAGGTGCCGACGACGGCGACCGCGCCGGCGGAGATGAGCCGCTGGGCCTCGCTCTGCCCGATGTCGGCCTTGCCCTGAGTGTCGCCCGTGATGAGCTCGACCTTGCGGCCGCCGAGCGACTTGATGCCGCCGGCCGCGTTGATCGCGTCGACCGCCATTTGCGCACCTCGGCGCATCTGGAGGCCGTCGACGGCGTTCGACCCGCTGACGGGGTGGAGCGCGGCGATCTTCACCGGGCCCACGTCGCGTCCCGCGGCCGCACCGCCCGCCCCCGCCGGGGCCGAACCCCCGCACCCGGCGGCCGCGAACAGGGCGCACGCGCTGAGCACGGCGATGAGCATTCGCGCGGACATGTCACCTCTTCCCAATGGAAGCCTCTTCCCGCTGGAAGGGTCGGCGTTCCGCTTGGAGAAACGCCAGGAATGTTGCCGGACATCGTGACACTGGCCTCGCGGTCTGGTCAATATCTGCGCATAACTTGACGGAACGCCGTGATCAGTGCGAACTTGAGAACCAGTCCACGACACGGGCTGGAAACATCGCATTGACTCTTGTTCCTCCCGGCGAAACGATGGCCCCAGGCTCGCGCGCCGGACGAGAAAGGCAGGTAGGCCCCATGACGGGCGCTTTGTCCGGGATCCGGGTACTCGACACCGCCACCCTGTTCGCCGGCCCGCTGGCCGCGACGCTGCTGGGCGACTACGGCGCCGAAGTGATCAAGATCGAGCACCCGAACGGCGACCCGGTCCGCAGCCACGGCGCGCAGCGCGACGGGGTCGGCCTGTGGTGGAAGATCCTCGGCCGCGGCAAGAAGGCGATCACGCTCTACCTGGGGTCACCCGAGGGCCAGGAGGTGTTCCGCAAGCTGGTGGCCGACGCCGACGTGGTCGTCGAGAACTTCCGGCCGGGCACGCTCGAGCGCTGGGGCCTGGGCTACGACGAGCTGAGCAAGATCAACCCGGGCCTCGTGCTCACGCGCGTGACCGGGTTCGGGCAGGTCGGCCCGTACGCCAAGCGTCCCGGCTTCGGCACGCTCGCCGAGGCCATGAGCGGATTCGCCGCGATCACGGGCGAGCCCGACGGCCCGCCGACGCTGCCGCCGTTCGGCCTCGCCGACGGCATCGCAGCGCTGACCACCGCGTTCGCCGTGATGACCGCGCTGCGGGCACGCGAGCAGACGGGCCGCGGGCAGGTGGTGGACCTCGCCATCATCGAGCCGATCCTCACCCTGCTGGGGCCGCAGATCATCGCCTACGACCAGCTCGGCACGCTGCAGCCGCGCACCGGCAACCGGTCGACGAACAACGCGCCGCGCAACACCTACCGCACGCGGGACGGGAGCTGGGTCGCGATCTCCACGAGCGCGCAGTCGATCGCGGAGCGCGTGATGCGGCTGGTCGGGCGTCCCGAGCTCGTCGACGAACCGTGGTTCGCCAGCGGCGCGGAACGCGCGAAGCACGCCGACGAGCTCGACGAAGCCGTCGGCTCGTGGATCGCCGAGCGCGATCGCGACGACGTGGTCAAGGCGTTCGAAGAAGCGCAGGCCGCCGTCGCCCCGATCTACACCGCGGCCGACGTGATGACCGACCCGCAGTTCGCCGCGCTCGGCAGCATCACGACCGTCGACGACGCGGAGCTCGGCCCGGTGAAGATGCAGAACGTGCTGTTCCGGCTGTCGGAGACGCCCGGCTCGATCACCTCCGCCGGTGCCCCGCTGGGCGCCCACACGGCCGAAGTCCTCGGCCGCTACGGCTTCGGCGAGCCGGAACTGGCACGGCTGCGCGAAAAGGGCGTGATCAAGTGACCGTGATCCGCTCCTGGCTCTACGTCCCCGGCGACCGGCCCGAGCGCATCGCGAAAGCGCTCGCGGGGCCGGCCGACGCGGTGATCGTGGACCTGGAGGACGCCGTCTCGGTGGCGGCCAAGGAAGACGCGCGGCGCACGGTGCTGAAGACGCTGGCGGAAGGAGCCGAATTCGTCGTCCGCGTCAACGCGCCGGCCACGCCGACCGGCGAAGCGGACGTCGCCGCGCTGGCCGCGGCTTCCGAGAAGCCCACCGGGGTGCGCGTGCCCAAGGCCGAGGACCCGGCCGAGCTGAGGCGGGTCGCCGACGCGCTCGGCGTGCCGGTGTACCCGATCCTCGAGTCGGCGCTGGGCGTGGAGAACGCGCTCGCGCTGGCCACCGCGCACCCGCTCGTCGCGGGGATTTCCCTCGGTGAAGCGGATCTCGCGGCGGACCTTCGCGTGGCCGGCGGCGACGCGTTGACGTGGCCGCGCTCCAGAATCGTCGTGGCCGCCCGCGCGGCCGGGCTGCCGAGCCCGGTGCAGAGCGTGTGGACGGCCGTGCGCGATCTCGACGGGTTGCGCGCGAGCACCGAAGCGGGGCGGCGCGCCGGGTTCTTCGGCCGATCGGTGATCCACCCCGCCCAGATTCCCGTGGTGCACGAGGTGTGCGCCCCCGATCCGGCGGAGACGGCGTGGGCGAGTGAACTGCTCGGCCGCCTCGAGTCCTCGGGCGACGCCGCCTGGATCGATGACCACGGACAGTTCGTCGACGCCGCGATCGTGGCCCGCGCCCGGTGGGTGCTCGCGCTCGCGGAGTCGGGAGAAAAGCAGGTCACTGATCCGGTCAAAAGCAGGCCGGCCCCGGAGAACGACGTAACCGTTGCTACGTAAAGGTTTCGGCCGTGACTGTGGTCGGATCAGTAACGAACGGCACAGTGAGGAAGGCACGCACTCATGACACGTACCCAGGATCCGTTGCTGGCGGCGGTTTCCGGCGGGGTCCGGCTGATCGAGCTCGGTCAGCCGTTCTTCACCGGCATGCCCTGCTCGCCGAACCATCCCGGGTTCCGGATGACCCTGATCCGCCGCCACGGCGACATGCGCCGCCCTGACGGCGGTTCGGCGGCCAATGAGATCATCGTGACCGGCGGGCACGTCGGCACCCACATCGACGCGCTCTCGCACGTCAGCCACGACGGCGAGTTGCACGGCGGCGTCGACGCCGCCGAAGCCCAGCAAGGCGGGGTGTTCCGCACGCACGGTGCCGAGCACCTGCCCGGCCTGCTGCGGCGCGCGGTGCTGCTCGACGTCGCCGCCGTCCACGGGGTGCCGACGCTGCAGCCGGGTTACGGCGTCACGGCCGAGGACCTCGACGCCGCCGCGAAGCGCGCG
Organism: Amycolatopsis sp. FDAARGOS 1241; assembly: GCF_016889705.1. Taxonomy (NCBI): domain Bacteria; kingdom Bacillati; phylum Actinomycetota; class Actinomycetes; order Pseudonocardiales; family Pseudonocardiaceae; genus Amycolatopsis; species Amycolatopsis sp. FDAARGOS 1241. The sequence goes on along the minus strand of NZ_CP069526.1, from coordinate 1,499,222 downwards.
GGCACCGAGCCCGGCCCCGGCGACGTCGCGCTCATCCGCACCGGCTGGGCGCGCAACTTCGGTGACACGGCGGCATACCTGGGCAAGGAAACGGGGGTGCCGGGCGCCGACACGTCGGCCGCGGAGTGGCTGGCGGCGCGCGAGGTCGTCGCGACGGGTTCGGACACGACCGCGTTCGAGCAGATCCCGGCCGGTGCCGGCCACGCCGTGCTGCCGGTGCACCGGATCCTGCTGGTGCAGTCGGGGATCTTCATCATGGAGCACCTGAACCTGGAAGCCGTGGCGGAAGAAGGGCTGGCGGAGTTCGCGTTCCTGCTGGCGCCCCTGCGCATCGTCGGCGGAACCGGGTCGCCCGTGCGCCCGCTCGCGGCGGTGACGGCATGACGCAGACGATCGTGCAACGCGTCGCCGAGTTCGCGGCTTCGGTGCGGGCCAAGGGACTTCCGCCGGAGCTGCGCGACGACGCCGCCCGGCGCGTGCTCGACGTGCTGGGCAACAGCCTCGCCGCCACGTCCGAGCGGCCGGCGAAGGCCGTCGGCGCGCTGGTGCAGGAGTGGGGCGGGTCCGGCCGGGCCACGGCCATCGGGCTCGCCGCGAAGCTCCCCGACCCGAGCGCGGCCCTGCTCAACGGCACGCTCGCGCACTCCCTCGACTTCGACGACACGCACCTGCCGTCGGTGCTGCACCCGTCCGCGTCGGTCGTGCCGGCGGCGCTCGCCGTCGCCGAATCCCGCGGCGCCACCGGGGCGCAACTGCTCGACGCGATCGGCGTCGGCGTGGAGATCACCGTGCGCCTGGGTATGGCCGGCTACGACGAGGAACTCGGCAACTCGGTGTTCTTCGAGCACGGCCTGCACGCCACGGCTATCTGCGGTGCTTTGGGCGCCGCGGCTTCGGCGGCAATGCTGTCCGATGTGGACGAAGCCGGGATCGCCGACGCGCTCGGCATCGCGGCCAGCATGGGCTCGGGCTTGCTGGAGGCCAACCGCACGGGCGGCACCGTCAAGCGCGTGCACTGCGGCTGGGCGGCGCACGCGGCGGTCTCGGCGGCCGGGATGGCGCGCCACGGCATCACCGGCCCGCCCACCGTGCTGGAGGGCCGGTTCGGCTTCCTGCAGGCCTTCTGCGGCGACCAGGCCCACGTCGACGAGATTGTCGACGGCCTCGGCACGAACTGGGAGCTGCCGGGCATCTTCTTCAAGCCCTATCCGTGCAACCACTTCACCCACGCGGGCATCGACGCCGCGCGGCGGCTGCGGGCGCGCGGCGTGGACCCGGCCGACCTCGACCGTCTCGAGCTCGGCGCGCCGACGGCCGTGCTGCGCACCATCGGCGAGCCGCGCGAGGACAAAGTCCACCCGAAGTCCGGTTACCACGCGGCGTTCTCCGGTCCGTACACGGTCGCGGCGGCGTTCCTCGGCGGCGGCGGGCTCGGCGTGTTCCACGAGGACTTCACCGACGAGGCGGCGGCGAACCCGGAGCGGCTCGCACTGGCGGCGAAGGTGCACTGTGTGCCCGACGCCCGCTGCGACGAGATCTTCCCGCACCAGTTCCCCGCGGTGCTGCGCGCTCGCCTGCGCGACGGCAGCGAAGTGGAGGAGCGCGTGGACGTGAACCGCGGCGGGCCGGACAACCCGCTGGCGGCCGAGGAGCTGGCCACGAAGTTCCGGCTCAACGCCACACGGGTGGTCACTTCGGCAACCGCCGACCGCATCACCGAGCTCACCTACGGGCTCGCAAACCTGGCCGACCTCTCCGAGCTGACCGGGCTGCTGCACGCCTGACACCCCGGCCGGGCGCGGCGTTCGAGCTGTGCCCGGCCGCTTCCCCAAGGCGCGCTTATGGCACCCATCCGCAACCGTGCTGAATCGCCGGCTATCGACAGCGGCCCTCCGGCGGTTGAGTCCCGACGAGAGCCGCGGGGACACCCGGTCCCCGGCCCGTCCGCGGGCGACTCGGCAGACCGGAGAGGACACGGCCATGGGCCAGCAGCTGACCGCCGACGTTCTGGTGATCGGGTTCGGGAAGGGCGGCAAGGTCACCGCCGCGAAGCCGGGTGAGCTCGGCAAGAGCGTGGTGCTCGTGGAACAGTCGGAACGGATGTACGGCGGCACCTGCCCCAACGTGGGCTGCGTGCCCACGAAAGCCCTGGTGCACCACTCACGCAACCGCCAGGCAACCGATCCCGCGCAGGAGTTCTACGAACAGTCGGTGGGCCGGGTGCAGGCGCTGACGTCGTTGTTCCGCGCCGGCAACCACGACTCGCTCAACGGTGCCGACACGATCACGGTGATCACGGGCCGAGCGTCCTTCGTGGACGAACACAGCGTCGGCATCGGCGAGGGCGAGGACCGCCTCACGGTGACCGCCGAGACGATCCTCGTCAACGCCGGGTCGGAGCCGGTGGTGCCGGACATCCCGGGCTTGCGGGGCAATCCGCGGCTGCTCACGAGCACCCAGCTCATCGAGCGCACACAGCTGCCCGAGCGGTTCGCGATCATCGGTGGGGGCTACCTCGGCATCGAGTTCGCCGCGATCTACAACCGGTTCGGCTCGCACGTGACGGTGTTCGAGGCCGCACCGGAGATCCTCGGCCGAGAGGACGACGACGTGGCCGCGGCCGCGCGTGAGATCCTCCTCGAGGAGGGCATCGAACTCGTCACCGGCGCCCACGTCACCGAGGTGCGCGACAGCACCGTCACCTACGAGCAGGGCGGCGCCGCGCACACGGTCGAGGCCGACGCGATCCTGGCGGCCGCCGGGCGCCGGCCGGCCACGGCGAGCCTCGACCTCGCGGCCGCGGGTATCGAAACCGACGCCAGGGGCGCGATCGTGGTCGACGAATTCCTGCGCACCAGCCGACCGCACATCTTCGCGCTCGGCGACGTGAACGGCGGGCCGCAGTTCACCTACGTCTCGCTGGATGACAGCCGGATCGTGCTCGACCAGCTCATCGGCGAGGGCAAGCGCTCGACGACCGACCGCGTCGCCGTGCCGCACACGCTGTTCATGACCCCGCCGCTCGCGACAGTCGGGCTCACCGAGAATGAGGCGCGGACCCAGGGGCGGGCGATCAAGATCGCGAGCCGGCCCGTGGCGGAGATCGTCGCCATGCCGCGGGCGTACGTGGTCGAGGAGACTCGCGGGCTGATGAAGTTCGTGATCGACGCCGAGACCGACGAGATCCTCGGTGCCGCGCTGCTCAGCGTCGACGCGCAGGAGCTGATCAACTCCGTCGCCCTCGCGATGCGCCACGGCATCCGCGCGGCCGAACTCCGGGACGCGATCTACACGCACCCCAGCTCGACGGAGGCGTTCAACGACGTGCTGGGCACGATCGTCCGTTGATCACTTTCGCGCGAAGCTGCCGCGGTAGGCCTGCGGGCTGGTGCCGACCACGCGCTTGAAGCGGTCGCGGAACGACGTCGGCGAGCCGAACCCGACCTGGCCCGCGATGCGGTCGATGCCGTGGTCGGTGACTTCCAGCAGGTACTGCGCCTGGCGGATGCGGGCGCGCAGCAGCCACTGCAGCGGGCTGGTGCCGGTCTGTTCGCGGAAGCGGCGGTTGAGCGTGCGGCTGCTCATGCCGGCGTGGGCGGCGATGTCGTCGAGGGTCAGGTCCTTCGCGCAGTTGTCTTCGAGCCACCTCAGCAGCGGCTCGAGCACCGAACCGCGCGGCGTGGGCGGCTGGTCGTGGACGATGAACTGCGCCTGGCCGCCCTCGCGTTCCAGCGGCATGACCGATAGGCGCGCGGCATCGGCCGCGACCGCGGAGCCGTGGTCGCGGCGGATGAGGTGCAGGCACAGGTCGAGGCCCGCCGCGGCGCCGGCCGAGGTGAGGATGTTCCCGTTGTCGACGTAGAGCACGTCCGGGTCCACCTCGACCTCCGGGTGCAGTGCGGCCAGCTGCGGCGCGGCGGCCCAGTGCGTGGTGGCGCGTTTCCCGTCGAGCAGGCCCGTTGCCGCCAGCACGAACGCACCGGAGCAGATCGACGCGAGGCGGGTGCCGGTGGCCGCGGCCGCACGCAGGGCGTCGATCACCTCGACCGGCACTTCGCCGACCTCGTCGCGGCCGGGGACGATGATCGTGTCCGCTTCGGCGAGGGCTTCGAGCCCGTGCTGCGGCTTGATGGTGAACGCGCCGGCGTCGACGACCGGCGTCGGCCCGCAGACGCGCACGCGGTAACCGGCGCGGCCGTCGGGCAGGCGGGTGCGGTTGAACACCTCGATGGGTGTGGCCAGGTCGAACGGCACGACCTTGTCCAGCGCGAGGACGACCACCGTGTGCATGGCGGGATCCTAGCGGGTAGCGGTGTTCTCGCCACGGCGCGGTTTGTCCCGTTCGCGCGGCCGGGCGATCGAAGTTCACGCCGACGCCGCCGGGCCGGGTATAGCGTGGGCGCCGTGACGCCGATCTTCCAGCTCTCCGACGACCACGTTTCCGCCGAAGCCGCCCTGGATCCGGTGACGGCGACCATGCGCGGGATCACCACCCCCGATCCGGCCGCGCTCACCGACTTCTCCCCCGACGGTTTCGAGGCGCGGGCCGACCAGGCCCGCCGCACACTCGCGACGCTGGCCACGCTCGCACCCGAGTCCCCCGAGGACCGGATCGCGGGCGCGCACCTGAAGGAACGGCTCGAGGCACAGCTCGCGTGGCACGACCTCGGCGAGCCGCTGCGCACGGTGAAGGCGCAGTTCGGCGTGCTGACCTCCCTGCACGACACCGTGAACATGCTGCCGCGCAAGAACGACGACGACTGGCACATCCTCGCCGTACGGCTGGCCGGGATCGAGACGATGCTGGCCGCGTGGCAGACCTCGCTGCGCACCGGTTTGGACCGCGGCCTCGTCGCGGCCCGTCGCCAGGCGCTGGAGACGGCCGGGCAAGCCGAGCGCTTCGCCGGCGCGCACGAAAAGCTCGTGCGCGAGTACGGCGACGGCCCGCTCGCCACCGACCTGCGCTCCGCGGCCGACGCCGCCGACCGCGGCTACACCGATCTCGCCCGGTTTCTCCGTGCGGACTACGCCCCGCGCGCCACGGAGGTGGAAGGCGTCGGCCATGAGCGCTACGCCGCCGGCGCCCGGCTGAGCCTCGGCGCCGACCTCGACATCCGCGAGGCGTACGAGTGGGGCTGGGCCGAACTCGAGCGCATCGAACAGGAACTGGCCGCCGAAGCCGCTTCGATCCGTCCCGGGGTATCCGCCTTGGAAGCCATGGCCATCCTCGACGAAGAGTTCTTCGTGGACGGTGAACCGGCCTATGTGGACTGGCTGCGCGGCGCCCACGACCGCGCCCTGGACGCCGCGGCCGCCCACTTCGACATCCCGGAGCCGCTGCGCGTCATCGACGTCACCCTCGCCCACGGCTCCGGTTCCGGCGCTCCGTACTACACCGGCCCCAGCGAAGACGGTTCCCGCCCGGGCCGCACCTGGTGGCCCCTCAGCGGCCGCACCCGCTTCGCCGTCTGGTCGGAGCTGACGACGGTGTTCCACGAGGGCGTCCCGGGCCACCACCTGCAGATCGGCACCGCCAAACTCGCCGCCGACCAGGTGAGCCGCTTCGCGCGCGTCCATTCCGTCAGCGGCCACGCCGAAGGCTGGGCCCTCTACGCCGAGCGCCTCGCCGACGAACTCGGCTGGTACACCGACCGCGGCACCCGCCTCGGCATGCTCGCGGGCTCCGCCATGCGCGCCGCCCGCGTCGTCATCGACATCGGCGCCCACCTCGACCTGCCCCTGCCCGACGGCTCCCGCTGGAACTTCGACAAAGCCTGCCGCTTCCTCCACGAACGCGGCCTCGCCGCCCAGCACCGCGTCCACGCCGAAGTCGTCCGCTACCTGGGCTGGCCGGGCCAGGCCATCGCCTACAAACTCGGCGAACGCTCATGGCTCCAGGCACGCGCCACCGCCGCCTCCCACCCGGACTTCTCCCTACGTCAGTGGCACCACGACGCCCTAGCCGTGGGCCCCGTCGGCCTGGCCGCCCTCCAGGACGCCCTCAGCACCCCTTAACCCCACACCACACCCACGGCCGCGCAACGACTACGGCCACCGCCCTACGAAGCCCACCAACGCAGCCAGCCCCGGCACCAACCTACAAAGCCCACCAACACACCCAGCCTGGCCTCACCGATCTACAAAACCCACCAGCGCACCCAGTCCCCGCCCAGCACTCGATCCCCGCCTTCTCCGCGGTCTGGACCACGTGTCAAGGTACGCTTTCTCGCCTTGACACGTGGTCCAGACCGCGGCGACCATCAACGATCGGGGTGCCCTACGCAACCAGCCCGGGCGCAACGTTGCGCGCCAGCGCAACGAGCCGCCCGAGCACACCAACTGCCCCGAGACCCCAGCCCGGCCAGAAAGCCACCCTCAACTCTCCACCCGCTTCCGCTGATGCTCGACCACATCCATCAGCACCTTCTTGAACTCCCCATAAACATCACGCCCCAACCGCCGCGCGTGCCGGTCCTGCATCGCCTGCATGATCCGCGCCGCAGCCCGCATCTCCGCCAGCCCACGCTCCGTCGGACACACCAGCTTCGCCCGCCGATCGGCCGGATCCGGGCGCCGCTGCACGTACCCCAGGGACTCCAGCTCGTCGATCATCGTCCCGATGACCTGCTTGTGCTGACCGCTGAGCCGGGACAGCTCGGTCGCCCGCACACCATCCGTGTCGAGGTACGCGAGCACGGCGCCGTGGCGTGGGTGGAGGTCCGCGAAGCCCTGCGCGGCCAAGGACGTGAACAGTTCGTGCTGCACGGCGAACAGCAACCGTCCGGCGAGAACTCCCAGGTCGGGGTTCGTTTCGTTCTTCTCGGCCCGGCTGACCACTCGCCGCCTCCTCCGCGTCGTCGCCGGGCGGTCCCCGCCGGCCCGGTGAGGAGGGAGTCTAAGGCGTCAGACGCGGTCCTCGGGGTTGACATACCCGTCTTCGAGCAGGCCGTGGCGGCGCACGACGGTGTCGAGCGCCGCGACCCAGTGCTCGTAGTACTCCCAGCGGCCCTTCGCGTCGTCCGGCGCCTGCTGCCACGAGCCGATCGACGCGATGAGTTCGCGCTGGAAGTCCTCCCACGCGTAGTGGCCGAACTCCGACAGCGCGACGGCCAGGCCGAACGCCCGCCGCTGCCACTCCTCGTCGAACACGGGCTGCCCGAGGTCCGTGGAGCACGACGAGTGGAACTTGACGTGCCCCTGCTCGTCGTAGTCCAGGACCGTGATGTCGATCGCCACAGCTCGCCCCTCACGCCGCCGGGCCCGCGAGGGCCACGCCGATCATCGATTCGGTCGTCACGAGCTGGGCGAGCTGCTCCTCGCTCCAGCCCTCGGTGCCCTCCGGCCGCGACGGCACGACGAACCACCGCGAGTGCCCGCTGGAGTCCCAGACGCGCACCTCGGTGTCGTCGTCCAGCGGCAGGCCCAGCTCGGCCAGCACGACCCGCGGCTCGCGCGCGGCGCGGGCGCGGAAGACCGGGTCCTTGTACCAGTACGGCGGCAGGCCCAGCACCGGCCACGGGAAGCACGAGCACAGCGAGCAGATCACCAGGTTGTGCACACCGGGCTCGTTCAGCACGGCGGCGATGTGCTCGCCTTCGGCGCCCGCCATGCCGTCGGGCAGGTCCAGCTGCGCGATGGCCCGCGGGGTGTCCTCGGCCAGCAGCCGCGCGAACTCCGGGTCGACCCACGCGCGGGCGACGATCTTCTTGCCGTTGAGCGGCGTCATCTCCGATTCGAAGTAGCCGAGTACCTTGTCTACAGTGGACCCGGTGAGCACGCCTTTTTCGATCAGCAGCCCTTCCAGCGCCCGCACGCGCGCGGCGCTCGACTCCTCGCGATCCGCGGGGTAGGAGAACAGCTCGCTCATCGGCTTCCCTTCGCTTCGGACAGGTAGACCTGGTAGAGCTCGGCGTAGAGCGGACCGGCGTTGCGCTCGGTCTCTTCGCCCCACAGCTCCTGGGGTTCGAACCGCACGACGTAGACGGGCATGGGCTCCCCCAGCCCGTCGCCACCGGTCGAGACGAAGTAGGAGTAGTTGCCCTCGAACACCCGCTGCACGCGGCCGCGGTGCCCGCGCAGGTACCCGGGCAGCCGCGTGTGGTCGGTGGCCGGCGGGTTGCGCACCACGACGTCGTCGCCGACGGCGAACACGGGCTCGGCCGGGCCGCGCCGCGGGGAATCGCCGCGGCGCAGGTAGTCGAGCACCTGGTCGTCGACGGCCGGGTCGCCGTCGTCCGGCAGCGGCGCCGCAGGCTCGGCGCGGAAGCGGCTCGTGGCGGCGTCCAGCTCGGCTTCGGTGACGTAGCCCTGCTCGACGAGATAGGCGGTGATGCCGCCGAGCCACTTCTCGTAGTAGCGGTACTTGAAGTACTCGAACGGGTGCATCGCCTCGGCACCCGAGCGCAGGTGCGCCCACGTCCACGTGGTGTGGAAGGTCGTCGGCACCGCGTCGAGGTCGTAGCCGGCCACCGACTCCCGCAGCGACGAGCTCAGGCCCATCATCGCGGTGTGGATGCCGAAGATCCGCTTCTCCCAGTCCTGTGCGAAAACGCGTTTGTCGAACACCAGTGGGAAACTTTCGAGGCCTTCGAGACCGCCGAGGCCGTGTTGGAGCTTCATCCGCACCACCTTGCGTCGCCGGAAAAAAGCTAACACCGGGCGGCGGTTCGGAACCGGACACGCGGCCCACACATCCAGCCCTTTCTTCCCGGTGGGCTCCCGACGTAGATTCCCGGGATGAGTGTTCCGCACCGGTCCGTGCCGGTCGCCGTGCTGGTGTTCGACGGCGTCCGGCTGCTCGACGTGACCGGCCCACTGGAGGTGTTCGACGTCGCGGCCGAGCTGGGCACCGGCTACGAAGTCATGGTGTGCTCGCCCGACGGGCGCGACATCACCACGTCGAGCGGCCTGCGCCTCGGCGTCGAGCGGGCCGCAGCGGAGGTGTACGGCGTCGACACGCTGCTCGTCCCCGGCGGCGAGTGCCTCGTGAAGCCCGGCGCGGACGCCGAGCTCCTCACCGCGGTCCAGGTCCTCGCCCGCGGCGCCCGGCGCGTGACCTCGGTGTGCGCGGGCGCCTTCGCGCTCGGCGCGGCGGGCCTGCTCGACGGCCGCCGCGCCACCACGCACTGGCGGCACGCCGACACGCTGCAAGACCGCTACCCGAGCGTCGAGGTCGACGCCGAAGCGATCTACGTGCGCGACGGCCGCGTGCTCACCTCCGCCGGCGTCACCTCGGGCATCGACCTCGCGCTCGCCCTCGTGGAGGAAGACGCCGGCGACATCCTGGCGCACGAGATCGCGCGCGAGCTCGTCGTGTTCATGCGCCGCCGCGGGGCCCAGCCGCAGCTGTCGGTGCCGGCCCGCACGCCGCGCCCCCGCCGCGACGTGGTGCGAAACCTGTGCGACGAGGTCGCCGCCGACCCCGCGGGCGACCACTGCCTCACGAGCATGGCCCAGCGCGCCGGCCTCAGCACGCGCCACCTGTCACGGCTGTTCAAACAGGGCACGGGCCAGACGCCCGCCACCTACGTCGCCGCGGTCCGCCGCGAGGCCGCCATCGCCCTCGTGGAGGGCGGCGAAACGATCGCCGCCGCGGCCCGCCGCAGCGGCCTGGGCAGCGACGAAACGCTGCGGCGCCACCTCCGGGCCCAACGCGACGGCGAAAACTGAGCTTCGGCCAAGCGACCGCCGGCACTTCTCCCGGCATCGATTCCGCACGGCAGCACGACCCACGTCCAGACACCGCCCCGCCGCGTGGGCACCCCGCAGGAACGGCCGCAGTCTGGCCCCGTTCAGCAGGCCACCGCACACCTCGCAGGGCAACACTTCCGCCAGCGCAGCCCACGGCGACACACCGCGGCACCACCTCGGCGCACGGGGGCCCCACGCAGCCGCCCAGCGGCAACGGCGACAACCCGGCCCGGCTCAGCCGGCCACCGCACACCTCGCAAACAACACTGCCGCCACGACCCACAGCCAGACACCGCAGCACCACCTCGACGCCCCGCGGCACCACTCACGCACCCGGCAGGAACGGCGGCAGCCAGGCTTGACTCAGCCCGCCGCTGCGCAGGCGTCGCAGGTTCCCCACCACGTCACCTCGGCCGCGTCGACGCGGAAGCCCGGTGCCGACACCGGGTCGAGGCAGGGCGGGGCGCCGACGGCGCACGGCACGTCCTGGATTGCGCCGCAGGTGCGGCAGACGAGGTGGTGGTGGTTGTCGTGGGTCTGCGGCTCGAAGCGAGCGGGCGAACCGGCGGGTTCGAGGGACCGCAGCAGGTCGGCGGAGACGAGGTCTTCCAGCACGTTGTAGAGGCCCTGCCGGGACAGGCCGCCGGCCGCGCCGTCGCTCTCGAGGGTGCCGGCGATTTCCGCCGCGGTGGAGTGCGGGTAGCGCTCGACGGCGGCGAGCACCGCCCGCCGCTGCGGCGTGTTGCGCAGGCCTTTCCGGCGCAACCGCACCCCGAACGCGTCCATGCGGGAACTGTACCTCAGAATTGACTGCATCAACTCTGAGGTGGAGTAGCTCACAGTCGGACCTCGACAACGCCGGTCACCTGCCGATTCGCGAAAGCGAACCACACAGTTGACTTCTTCCGACAATTGACTGCATCAACTCTAGGGTCTACAAAGGTGGGGTGCCCACGACTTCCACTCTTCCTCAGCCGGGGCCGGCGTCGATCGATGCCGGCGAGCGGCTCCGCCGGGCCGGCCTTCGCGTGACCACCGCCCGGCAGGTAGTGCTGGAAACCCTCGCCGAGCAGCCGCACACGACCGTCGCCGAGCTGCTGCCCCACGTCCGCGACCGCCTGCGGTTCGCGTCGACCCGCGCGATCCACGACGTGCTCGCCACCGGCGTCGCGGCGGGGCTCGTCCGCCGTTTCGACACCGTCGGCGTCGCGCAGCGCTATGAACTGACTGGACCTGAGCACGGCCACCTGCTGTGCACCAACTGCGGCCGCCTCGACGCGGTCTGCACCACGGAGGAAGCGATCCTCACCGGCATCTGCTCCCACTGCGCACCCGACGGGCTCCCCCACCCGGCCACGCACTGACCCGGTCACCGGGATTCCACAACACCGCGTCGCCGGTCGGCTGCGGTGGGAAAGCGTGCTGTCTCAAAAGGATCTCGGTGACCCGGCGGTCTCCCGCGCTGTGTGAAACTCCTGGGCATGCCGAGGTGGGGGTTGGCCACGCCGTGGTCGCGGGCACTGCAAACGGGGTGGCGTCAACCGGCGGTCGTGATCGCCGTCGCGGCGGCCGCGATCCTCGTCGCACTGCCGGCCACGGCCATCGCGCTCTTCCTTTCCGCCGCGGGCAACGCGACGCTGCAGCAGCAGGCCTCGCTCGCGTGCGAGTGGGCCGTCGGCGCGCAGTGGAGCGGCTATCTCCCAGGTACGCAACGCAACCCCGCGGCGCCCGAGCAAGTCGGGAAAGCGCTCTACGCCGCACGGGTGCAGCAGGCGACCCAGGCCGTCGCGGCCGTGTCGAAGGCGTCGCCACCCGTGTCGACCTTGGTCACCGGCGCGTCCGTGGAGACCGCGACCGGCACACCGGTCCACCCCGAGCAAACGCTGCTGAACCTCGTGTCCCGCACGGGTTTCCAAGACCACATCCAGGTGGTGCAGCGCGGGACGCGGTCCGGGATCTGGCTCCCGGACCAGTTCGCGAACATCAAGAACCTGCACGCGGGCGACCTCGTGACCGTCACGGGCGGCTCGCGCAACTCACTAGCCCCCGGGGACCGGGCCAGACCGCTCACGGGCGGGCCGACGCGGCAGTTGCGCGTGGCCGGGATCTACCGCGACCTGCGCTCCCTTCCCGATCAGCCGTACTGGTGCAGCCTCGCGGGCGTCTACCGCGGCGACCCGCTGTCCAACAGCGGCACCTTCCCGGTCGCGCTGGTGACGACGGACGACTTCTTCAGCTTCACCACGCCTGAGTCCGGCGTTCAGAACCTGGTCGAGAGCTCGGTCGACACCACCGGCATGACGACGGCGAGCGCGCCCGCTGTCGTGGCCGGGCTGGAGCACCTGCGCGCCCGGACCGAGAACCCGGTCGACGTGCTGGGCCAGACCTTCCACCGCTTCGGCAGCACCGAGTTCACGTCGTCGCTCGGCGGCATGGTCGACCGCGCCGACCAGGTCACGTCCGCGTTGGCGACGACGGTGGTGCCGATGGGCGCGGTCGGCGCGCTGGCTGGGCTCGTGATCGCCGCCGCGGCCGGATCGTTCTGGGTGGACCGGCGACGCGCCGAGCTGGCCGTGCTGTCCTCGCGCGGGGTGGGACCACTCGCGCTCGTGGGCAAGGCCGTGCTGGAGGTCGGCACCGTCGTGGTGCTCGGCGGCGTCGCGGGCTGGTTCCTCGCGCGCTACCTCGTGGCGACGCTCGGGCCGAGCCCGCTCGTGACACCCGGCGCGCTGGCCGGTTCGATCCTCGGTGCGGCCGCCGCGTTGTTCGTGACGCTCGCGATGCTCGCGTTCGCGAGCGGGCGGCGCATCACCGCACTGTTCGACGCGCACACGACCCGGCGGCGGCACTGGCCGTGGGAACTGCTGCCACTCGGCGCCGCGCTCGTCTGCTACTTCGTGCTCGACGGCGTGGCGGAGGACAACGCGGGCGCGGCCGGGTCCGTCGCGCGGATCCCGCCACGGCTGATCGTGGTGCCGCTGCTGCTGGTGATCGGCCTGGCCCTGCTGGCCGCGCGGATCGTGCGGGTCTCGGTGGTGCGTGTGCGGCCGGTGTCGCTCTCGCGGGCGGTCGCTTTCCTGTCGTGGCGGCGGATCGCGTCGGCCCCCGCCGCGGCGGCCGTGCTGATCGGCGCGACGGCGATTCCCATCGCGTTGTCCGTGTACGCGACGACGGTCACGGGCTCGGTCGACCGGACGCTGCACGCCGAGGGCCAGCTCGTGGTCGGCACCGACGTGGTCGTGGACCTGACCGGGCCGGCAAAAGCCCCACCCGGGTTCGCGGCGAGCTACGTGGACCGCTACGACTCCGGCACCGTCGGTCACACGACCGTGAACGTGGTCGGCGTCGACCCGGCCGCCTTCACCGGCGCGGCGTTCTGGGACAACGCACTGCCCGGCCCGACCCTCGACGATCTGGTGGCGCAGCTGTCCGAACCCGGCGCGGCCGTGGGCGTGCTGGCCGGGATCCCCGGCGTGTCCGGGCGGACGAACGTCGAGATCGGCGAGCGCACCGTGCCGTTCTCGATCACGAGCGTCGCGCAGCTGCCCGGCAAGAGCTCCGGCTTCCCGATGATGCTGGTGCGTCGCGACGTGCTGGACCAGCTGGCCGGTCAGAACCTCCACCACCAGCTGTGGCTGCGCGGTGACCCGGCGCAGGTCGTGCCCGCGCTGTCGGCGGCGCACGTCCCCGTCGGCACGCTCAGCCAGGCCAGGGAGGTCACGGCCAACGGCGTCTACACGGCCATCACCTACACGTTCCTGTTCCTCACCGCCGTTTCCGTGCTCGCCGGCGCGATCGTGCTCGTGGGGTTGCTGCTGTACCTGAATTCCCGGGCCCGGGCGCGGCGCAGTGCGTACTTGTTGTTGCGGCGCATGGACATCGGAGCGTGGGCGCATTGGCGCGCGTTGCTGTACGAAGTCGGCGGCCTGCTCGCGGCCGGCTTCGCCGCGGGGCTCGGGTTCGCGGTCGTCGCGGTCGCGCTCACGAGCGCGGGGTACGACCTCGACCCGGCGGCCGTGCCGGGCACCCTCATCGCCACGCCGTGGTCGCTCACCGCACGCCTCGCGGCGGCGACACTGCTGGCCGCGGTGCTCGCGACGCTCGCCGCCCAGCGCGCCGTGTCGCGCGCCCGCGCCTCGGAGGTGCTGCGTGACACGAATTGACGCGCTGTCCTGTGTGGACCTCCACCAGACCTACCACACCGCGACGCACGAAGTAGTGGCCCTGCAGGGGGTCTCCGTTTCAGCCGCGCCCGCCCGGGTCACGGCGCTCGTCGGCCCTTCGGGTTCCGGGAAGTCGACGCTGCTGCGCGTGCTCGCCTGCCTGGAACGCCCGGTGCGCGGCACGGTCGAAGTGGCCGGAGTGGACGCGACGGCGTTGTCCGCGCGTGGTCGCCGGGGCCTGCGGCGCAAACGGCTGGGGTACGTCTTCCAGAACCCGGTGGACAACCTGCTGGGTTACCTGACTGTCGACGAGCACTTGGAGCTCGCCGCCCGCCTGCGCGGCTGCGGGCCCGCGTCCGGCGAACTGCTCGAGGCGCTGGGCTTGGGACACCGCGGCGCCAGCTTGCCGAACGCGCTCTCGGGTGGCGAGCAGCAACGCGTGGCTCTGGCGTTCGCCGCCGCGGGCGATCCCGCGGCCTTGCTCGCGGACGAACCGACGGCCCAGCTCGACCGCGCTTCAGCCCACCTCGTCGCCGACGCCGTGCGGCGCCTGGCCTCACTCGGCCGCGCTGTCGTCGTCGCCACCCACGACCCGACCCTGGTCTCCGCGGCCGACGACGTGTTCGAACTCGTGGACGGACGGATCCGATGACCGTGCTGACCCTGACCGACGTGTCCAAGTCCTACCGCGGCACGCTCGTGCTGCGCCCGACGAGTTTCTCCCTGCAGCCCGGCGAACTCGTCGCGCTGACCGGCCCGTCGGGCTCCGGCAAGAGCACCCTCCTCGTGATCGCCGGCGGCTGGGAAACCCCCGACACCGGCACCGTGACACCAGGCCCCGCCCTGCCCGACGTGCCGCCGGCGCGGATGCCGTGGCAGCACCTGGGTTTCGTCCCCCAGTCCATCGGGCTCTTCGACGAGCTCACCGTCGCCGACAACCTCGCCTTCGCCGCTCGCACGGGTACCGGCGCCGATCTGCCGAAGCTGCTCGAAACCCTCGACCTCGCGAAACTCGCCGCCCGCCTGCCCACCGAAATCTCCCGCGGCGAACAGCAACGCGCCGCCGTGGGCCGCGCCCTGGCCACCGCCCCCACCCTCGTCCTGGCCGACGAACCGACCTCACACCAGGACCGCGCCCACGCCGAACTGGTACTGACCGCGCTACGCAGCGCGGCCAACGCGGGCGCCGCGGTCCTGGTCGCCAGCCACGACCCCCTGCTTGCCACCCACACCGACCGCACCCTCGCCCTGACCGGCGCCGATTGAGCAGCCGGCCGTCCCCTCACCCCACCCGACGCCAAAACCACGCCGCCGCCCACACCCCAACAAAACCCCACGCCTCAAAACCGCCACCCGACAACCCAGACCAACCCCGCACCCAGCCCCCGCCCGGCACCTCGATCCCCGCCTTCCACGCGGTCACAATCAAAATCGGGGTGCCCCCTGCACCACCTGGGCGCAACGTCGCGCGCCAGCGCGACGAGCCGCCCGCGACCCGCCGCCAAGCCGACCAAAGCCACCGCAGACACAACCGTGCCCATACCCGCCTCCACTCACCGCTCGGAAGCACACGCTCTCCCGACCAGCCGGAAACGGATATGGGCCCGGACAAACCTTTGACACCCAGGGGAAACCCCCTGACAGCTCCTTAACTCTCCGCCGCGACGGCTTCGCGCTGCTCAACCTCGCCGGGGCGAACCGCCGACCGCGACAACCGATCCGAAACCTTCGCCGTGGTGACGAACGAAACCGCGATCAGGATCGCCAACACGACACCGATCCCCACGACGGTGCCGCTCAGCGTCGGGTCGGCTGGGTCGCCGGCCTCGGCGCGAGCCGAACCGGTCAGGAACGACAGCACGAACAGCACGCCGATCGCCAGTGCAACCTCCACCGTCACCAGCGCGGGGAACTGCTTCAGCGCCACCTTGAACACCGAGCCCTCCGCACCGGCTGCCCGGGCCCGCGCGATCCGCGGCATCATCACGAACTCGTTGGCCGCACCAATGCAGATCATCAGGGCCACCAGCGACACCTTGATGACCAGGAAGCGCCCGAAGCTGGTGGTGAACAGCTCCGACGGACTGCCGACGAGCGTGTAGGCCAGGTACAGGCCGGTGATCAGGATGCAACCCACGGCGACCATCGCCAGCGTCGAGAACCGCGTCCAGATCTGGGCGAACGTGTCACCGGCACCGCGGGAGAGCTTGCGCCGGGAGAACGCCAGGATCACCAGCCCGGCGATGCCGCCGACCCAGGTCGAGATCGAGAAGACGTGCAGGTGGTCGAGCAGCGAGTTGGCGAGGACGTCGCCGGTCTCCTTGGCCCAGTTCGTCGGCAGCAGGGTCACCTGGTAGGCGACGAAGTTGATGACGAGCGAGGCCAGTGCCACGGCACCGATCCGTTCGCGCATCTTCGGCGAGAACAGCAGCATCAGCACGAGAGCCGCGAGGCCCCACAGCGAATACTGGATCAGTGCCTCGGCACCACTGGAGATCCAGTCGCCCTTCTTGCCGGGCACGGAGATGAACCTGCCGATCGCGGCGGGCGAAAGCGCCTGGCCGTACGGGATCTCCTTGCCCTTGACGCGCGCACCCTTGCCGGCGAGCTGGAAGTACAGGGCGATGAGGAACCACGTGCCGACGAGGGCGAGGTACAAGCCGGCGCGGCGCTGCAGCACGGCGCGGTCGGCGGGGTCGACGGACGGTCGTCTCCAGACGGGCCGAAGCACGATCAGCAGAAGCATGCAGCCGCCGATCGAACCGATCAGTCCGGCGAAGTACGCCATCTTCGTGATGACCCGCCACACCTCGGGGGTCGGGTTCGCTTCGGCCGCGGAAACGGCCTGGGTGAGCAGAAAGGACATCGGCAGCCATCTCCTCGAGCGGGGGGCAGGTGAGCCGAACCGGCGGGGACGTCGGCTCTTGGCGGTCGAAGGTAGCTGATCCTACAACAGATGTGAAGACTGAAGCGACCACTACATTGATGGTATATTGCTCGCATGAAATACCAGAGTCGGAAGGAGTGACCGTGAAAGTCCTCGTCTTGCCCGGTGACGGCATCGGTCCCGAGATCACTGCGGCGACCCTGGACGTGCTCGGCGCCGCCGACCGGCGGCTCGGGCTCGGCCTGAGCTTCGAGGTGCGCGAGATCGGCTTGGCCTCGCTCGCGACCGACGGTACGACGCTGCCCGCGTCGGTGCTGGAGCGCGTGCCCGAGGTCGACGGCACGCTGCTCGGCCCGGTGTCGCACTACGAGTACCCGGCCAAGGAGCAGGGCGGGATCAACCCGTCTGCCGCGCTGCGGACGACGTTCGAGCTGTTCGCCAACGTACGCCCGTGCCGGTCGCGCGAAGGCCTCAGCGTGCTGCGCAAGCCGATGGACCTCGTGATTGTGCGCGAGAACACCGAAGGCTTCTACTCCGACCGCAACATGTTCGCCGGCACCGGCGAGTTCATGCCCGACCCGGACCTCGCGCTGTCGGTGCGCAAGGTCTCCGCGCGCGGCTCGGCCCGCGTGGCGCGCGCGGCGTTCGAGCTCGCGCGCGGCCGCCGCGGCAAGGTGACGGCCGTGCACAAGGCCAACGTGCTCAAGCTGTCCGACGGCCTGTTCCTGCGCGAGGTGCGCGCCGTCGCCCAGGACTTCCCCGACGTGGAGCTGGAGGAGCTGATCGTGGACGCCGCCTCGGCCCTGCTGATCCGCGACCCGCAGCGCTTCGACGTGCTGGTGACCACCAACATGTTCGGCGACATCCTGTCCGACGAGGCCTCGGAGCTGTCCGGCAGCCTCGGCCTCGGTGGCTCGATCAACGCCGGGCACGACATCTGCGTTGGCCAGGCGCAGCACGGTTCGGCGCCCGACATCGCGGGGCAGGGCGTGGCCAATCCCGCGTCGCTCATCCTGTCGGCCGCGATGCTGCTCGACTGGCGCGGCCGCCGCGACGAGAACGACGCTCTCGTGTCCGGCGCCGAGCTCGTGACACGCGCCGTGGACTCCGTGCTCGACGACCCCGCCACGCGCACCGCCGACCTCGGCGGCACACTCGGCACGGAGGCGTTCGCCGCCGCGGTCGCCGAGTCCGTCACCGGACTTCCGGTGGGTGCCCGGTGATCGAATCCGTGAACCCGGCCACCGGGAAGCCACTGTCCACATACGACCTGCACACCGCCGCAGAGGTCGATGCCGCGCTGGATGGCGCGGTGGCCGCGCAGGCTCAGTGGCGCGAGAAACCGCTCACCGAACGCGTGGCGCTGCTGCGCGAGCTGGCGGCCGTGCTGCGGGCCGGCAAGGCCGAGTACGCGACGCTGATCACAGCCGAGATGGGCAAGCCGCTCGCGGAATCCGAGGCCGAGATCGAGAAGTGCGCGCTCAACTGCGTGCACTACGCCGAGCACGCCGCCGAGTACCTGGCCGAGCACCAGGTGCTCGCGCAGGCCAGTGTGGTCGTCGAACCGCTCGGCGTGGTGCTCGCCGTGATGCCGTGGAACTACCCCTTCTGGCAGTTCTTCCGCTTCGCCGCCCCCGCGCTGGCCGCCGGCAACGGCGCGATCCTCAAGCACGCCACCAACGTCCCGGGCTGCGCGTTGGCCATCGAGGACGTGTTCCGCAAGGCCGGCACGCCGGCCGGGCTCGTGCGGTCGCTCCTGGTGGACGTCGGCGAGGTCGCGCGGCTCATCGCCGACGACCGGATCGCCGCCGTCACGCTCACGGGCTCCACGCGCGTCGGCGCGCTCGTGGCCAGCCAGGCCGGCGCCGCGCTCAAGAAGCAGGTGCTGGAGCTCGGCGGTTCGGACCCGTTCGTGGTCCTCGCCGACGCCGACGTCGCCGCCGCGGCCGAGACGGCGGTGAAGGCCCGCTTCCTCAACACCGGGCAGAGCTGCGTCAACGCGAAGCGCTTCATCGTGGACGAGTCCGTGGCCGACGAGTTCGCCGACGCCTTCACCGCGGCCGTCGCCCGGCTGCGCGTCGGCGACCCGGCCGAGGCGGACACCACCGTCGGGCCGCTCGCCCGCGAAGACCTGCGCGACGGGCTGGCCGACCAGGTGCGCCGCACCGTCGAGGCCGGCGGTGTCGTCCGGACGGGCGGCGAGCCCGTGGCCGGCCCCGGCTACTTCTACGCGCCGACGGTGCTCGACCACGTGAAGCCGGGCATGGCGGCGTTCGAGGAGGAGACGTTCGGGCCGGTGGCCGCGATCGTGCGCGTCTCGGGCGACGACGAGGCCCTCGCCCTGGCCAACGACACCGAGTTCGGCCTCGGCGCGGCCGTGTGGACGGCCTCGCCGGAGCGGGCGCAGCGGTTCGCGAAGGGTCTCGAGGCCGGCGCGGTGTTCGTCAACAGCATGGTCGCTTCGGACCCGCGGTTGCCGTTCGGCGGCATCAAGAAGTCCGGTTACGGCCGGGAGCTGGGCGCGGACGGCATCCGCGAGTTCGTGAACGTGAAGACCGTCTGGATCGGAGAAACCCGGTGAGCGACCCGAAAGAACCGTTCCCGTCCGTGGTGTTGCGCCCGGCCGAGCTGACACCGGCCGACCGCGGCGGCGGCGCCCGGACCATCCCGCTGGTGAGCAAGACCGTCGGCGCCGAGGTGTTCCTGAACGGCATGACGATGTTCGACGGCGGTGCCGGCATCCCGCTGCACACGCACAACTGCCCCGAGAGCGTCGTGATCCTGGCCGGGGAGGCGATCGTCGAGATCGACGGCACCGAACACCGCCTGTCCACTTGGGACACGACGTACGTCGACGCGGGCGTGCCGCACCGGTTCCGCAACGCGTCGGCCACCGAGCCGATGCGGATCCTCTGGACCTACGGCTCGGTGGAGGCGACGCGCACCATCGTCGCGACCGGCGCGACCACCCGGGTGGACGCGGAACACCGGCGCTAGCCTGGACCCGTGGAACAGACCCCGACCCCGCTCACCCGGCAGGTCGCGGCGCGCATCGTGGGCTACATCCGCGAGACCGCGGCCGAGCCGGGCACGCGGCTGGTGGAACGCACGCTGGCCGCGCACCTGCGCGTGTCACGCTCGCCCGTGCGGGCGGCACTGAAGCTGCTGGCGGACGAAGGGGTGGTGGCCGTCGCCGAACCCGGCGGCGGCCACACCGTCGCCCGGCCGGTCGACGAACTCACCGTGACCGAGGACGACGAGGACGAGGAGCAGTATCTGCGCATCGCCTCGGACCGCCTCGACGGCGAGCTGCCGGACCGGGTGAGCGAGAGCGAGCTCGCGCGCCGCTACGGCCTCACCCCGGCCCAGGTGACGGGCGTGCTGCGCCGCATCTCGGCCGAGGGCTGGATCGAGCGCCTGCCGGGCTACGGCTGGGAGTTCCAGCCCATGCTGACGTCGCAGGAGTCCTATGAGGACAGCTACCGGTTCCGGCTCGTGCTGGAGCCGGCGGCGGTGCTGGAGCCCGGTTTCGTCGTGGACCGGGCGGCCATCGAGGTCGTGCGCGCGCAGCAGCTGGAGCTCGCCGAGGGCGCCGCGCGCACCGTCAGCGGCACCGAGCTGTTCGGGCACAACCGCGCGTTCCACGAGGCCGTGGTGAACTGCAGCCGCAACACGTTCTTCATCGACGCCCTGCGCCGCGTCGACAACCTGCGCCGGCTCATCGAGTACCGGCGCACGCTCCCGCGCGACCGCGCGGCGGTGCGGTGCCGCGAGCACGTCGAGATCGCGGATTTGCTGCTGGCCGGCGAGATCGCCGAGGCCGCCGAGTACCTGCGGCGGCACCTGAGCACCGTCAGCGTAGAGAAGACCGCCAACCCGCGCTGACGCTCACGCGACACCGTTCGAGCCCGGCAGCCGGCCGCGCGCGCCGCGGCCCTCACCCGTGATGAGGTCCGAGCGCAACGAAGTCAGCAGCTCCGAGGTCGTCGTGGCGCGGGTTTCGTCCCGGGAAGCCAAGCGCAGCAGCAAAGCGTCGGTCAGCACTTCGGCGGTCAGCATCTCGCCGGTGTAGTTGCTGGCGGACTTCGGCGCCGTCAGCACCACGTCCACCTGGGACCCGAACAGCGGCCCGAGCGAGCTGGACACCAGGATCACGCGCGCGCCGACCGCGTGCGCGTGGTCCAGCAGCACTTCCAGCTCCCCCAGGAGCCGCGCCGGGACGTACAGGACGACGACGTCTTCGGGAGCCAGGCCGATGAGGTCGTCGGCCAGCTGGAAGCCCGTGGCGCCCGTCGAGCGGGCGCGCCGGCCCATGCGGACCAGGCGCATGCGCAGGTAGCGCGCCACGAGCCCCGAGCCACCGAGCCCGAAGCTCAGCACCTCACGCGCACCGTCCAGCAGGTCGACCGCGTGGGTGAAGTCGGCGGAGCGCACCAGCCGCCAGGTGGCGGCCAGGCGCTCCGTCGCTTCGGTGAAGACCTGGTCGACGATGGCGTCGCCGGTGGGTTCGACGCCATCGGGGGCGTTGTGGAGGACGCGGTGCGACGGGCTCGTCTCCAGCACGACCTCGCGCGCCAGGCTGCGCCGCAGGTCGAGCAAGCCGGTGAACCCCAGTGACTTCGCCGTCCGCACCACGGTCGCGTCGCTCGTCTCCGTCGCGTCGCCGATCTGCTCGGCGGTCGCGAAGATCGCGTCACGGCCGTGGTCGCGCAGGTACTCCGCGACGGTCCGCTCCGCGCGCGACATCTTCGGCAGGCACCGCGCGATCCGGGCGCGCAGTGCGTCTTCCTCGTCCGTCATCCACCCCTCCGGTCCTCGTGCTCACGGGCAGGCTGCCGCAGCTCTCTCTCGACGGTGCGCTCCCGCCGGCGAGCGCGGCCGTGCCCCGGGAACCCCAGCCGCTACGGCCGGCGCGCCAGCTCGCCGGTGATGAAGTCCTTCACGACGGGCTGGATCAGCAGCCCGCGGTGCGCCACCCCGGGCACGACGTCGAAGCGCACGTCGATGCCGTTGCTCTCGAAGTTCTTCCGCAGCGTGGTCAGCCGCTCGATGCGGGTGTCACCGCCCGCGTCGATGCCGGGCTCGGCGATCTCCCACGTGTCGGTGTCCTCGCCGCCCACGATCATCTGCACGGGCAGCTTCCGCAGCTCCTCCAGCTTCACGTCGGTGCCGAACAGCTCCCGGACGTTGGCGGTGCCGAGCCACCAGTCGACCTCGGGGTTGATGCGCGTGACGCGGCCCGGGGCGCCGATGGACAGCGCGGCCAGGCGGTCGGCGTGCAGGTAGGCGAAGCGGTGCGCGAACTGCCCGCCACCGGAGAAACCGTGCAGGTAGAAGCGGTCGGCGTCCACGCGGAAGCGCGCGGCGACCTCGGCGATGATGTCCAGCAGGATCTGGTCGTACCGGATGCCTTCGAAGGTGAGCCGCTTGAACCCGTGCAGGTCACCGGGCTGCGCGATGCCGGCGGGGAACAGCGGTGCCAGCACGATGGTGTCGTTCTGCTCCGCCCACTCGCGGTAGTCGTTGCGGTAGCGCTCCGCGGTGCGTTGCGTGCCGTGCATCAGCACCAGCAGGGGCAACGGCGTCTCCGAAGTGCGGTGCGCGCTGGGCACGTAGAGGCAGTACGAGAAGCGCTGGTCGCTCTGCAGCGCGAAGAACGGGGTCGGCCCGCCGTAGTAGAACTCGGTCGGGTCGAGGACTCGCGCGGAGTCGGGCGTCGCTTGGGGGCTCGTCATGGAGCGGATCTCCTTGGCATGGCGTGGGACCGTCCTGGTTCGTCGTAATCATGTAGTAACGACGACAGGTGTTGACTTCTTCGTAGCACGGTCTATCTTATCCGTAGCTGCCACTACAAGTTCTCAGTGAATGTAGCGCAAACCTTCAACGAACCGCCAGCACCGCGAAAGAGGTATTCATGGCTGTCCGGTTGGTCGAGATCGAAGGCGATCCTCGAACTCGGGGGCTCGCCTACGGTGAGGCCGCCCGGGCGGAGATCCGCACATCCATCGCCTACTACCGAGAGGCTTTCGAGGCTTCCTCCGGTCTGGTGTGGACGGACGTGCAGACCTCGGCCCGGCGCTGGCGCGAGCCGATCGCCGCCGTCGCCCCCGACCTGCTCGAGGAGATGGACGCCATCGCCGACGGTGCCGGCGTCCATGAAGACGAGATCCTCGCCCTCAACGCCCGCGGCGAGATCGTCCGCAACAGCGAGAGCGGCTTCAACCCCGAGACCACCGAGACCCCGGCCGACGGCTGCTCCTCCTTCGCCCTGCTGCCGGAAGCCACCGGCGACGGCCACGTCTACTGCGGACAGAACTGGGACTGGCGCGAGGGCACGCAGGACTCGGTGGTGCTGGTGCGGATCGTCCAGCCGCCCAAGCCCACGATCATCATGCAGGTCGAGGCGGGCCAGATCGGCCGTCACGGCGCCAACTCCGCCGGCATCGCGCTCAACGCCAACGGTCTCGGCGGCCGCTTCGGCACCCCACTCGGCCTCCCGCAGCCCGTGCTGCGCCGCATGATCCTCGACAACGACCACCTCAAAGCCGCTCTGCAGGTGCCCTTCGACGTGCGGCAGCACATCGCGACCAACTTGCTCGTGACCCACCGCGGCGGTGTCGCCGTCGACCTCGAGACCACACCGGTCGTGCACGGCTGGGGTACTCCGGCCGACGGGATCCTGGTGCACGGCAACCACTACCAGTACGGTGTGCCCGGTCCGATCAAGGACGTCTACCGCCTCTCGCCGGTCGACTCGCTCTACCGTGTGCAGGTGATCGAGCGGGGACTCAAGGCCGCGCGCACCGCGTCCGGCTCCGCCGAGGTGCGCAAGATCGTCGCGCAGACGATGAGCGACCACATCGGACACCCCGACGGTGTCTGCGCGCACGTGGACGACCGCGTGCCGCCGCTCAAGCGGTACAAGACGATCGCGTCCAGTCTCGTCGACCTGACCACCGGCGAGTACCGCGTGGCGATCGGCAACCCCTGTGAGAACGACTACGAACTGCTGCCCTGGCAGCTCTACGACGGCCCCGGAGGTCACCGATGACCGGACCCGTGCTCGCCAGCCTGCGCGGTGTCAACAAGAGCTACGGCGACGTGCAGGTGCTGCACGACGTCGACCTCGACATCCACCAGGGCGAGGTCGTGGTGATCCTCGGCCCGTCGGGGTCGGGCAAGTCGACGCTGTGCCGCTGCATCAACCGGCTCGAGAAGATCAACAGCGGCACGATCACGCTCGACGGCAAGCCCCTGCCCGCCGAAGGCCGGGACCTGGCGCGGTTGCGGGCCGACGTCGGCATGGTCTTCCAGTCGTTCAACCTCTTCGCGCACCGGACCGTGCTCGAGAACGTGACGCTGGGCCCGATCCGCGTCCGCGGGATCGCCAAACGAGAAGCCGAAGCGACCGCTCGTCGGCTGCTCGACCGCGTGGGGGTGGCCGACCAGGCCGAGAAACTGCCCGCCGAGCTCTCCGGCGGCCAGCAGCAGCGCGTGGCCATCGCCAGGGCTCTCGCGATGAACCCCAAGATCGTGCTGTTCGACGAACCGACCAGCGCGCTCGACCCCGAGATGGTGCACGAGGTCCTCGACGTGATGACCTCGCTCGCCAAGGAAGGCACCACGATGGTGGTGGTCACGCACGAGATGGGCTTCGCCCGCCGCGCGGCCCACCGGGTGGTCTTCATGAGCGAAGGCCGCATCGCCGAACAAGGCACCCCCGAAGAGTTCTTCGACCGCACCGGCACCGCCCGGGCGCGGGACTTCCTGTCCAAAGTGCTCCAGCACTGACCAGCCCTCGAATTCCCCACCCCGACAAGGAGAAACAATGAAGTTGACCAGAGTCGCCGCCGCTGTGAGCGGGGTGCTCGTCACGGGTGCGCTGCTGGCCGCTTGCGGCAGCGCACCGGCCACGGCCCCGGGTGGCGCTTCGGCCAAGCCGGCTGCCGCCGACGTCGCCAAGATGATCAGCCAGGACGAAGCCGTCGCGGCGGGCCCGGTGGGCCAGAACCTGCCGCACTCGCCGATGCTGGACAAGATCCGCCAGCGCGGCCAGCTGGTGTGGGCGGGCAGCCGCAACACGCTCGGCTTCTCGCAGCTGGACCCGGCCACCGGCAAGATCTCCGGCTTCGACGCCGGCATGGCCGACCTGCTCGCCAAGTACCTGCTGGGCAAGCCGTCGGCGAAGATGCAGAGCGGTGGCTCCGACACCCGGGAAGGCCTGCTCGGCAACCACACGATCGACGTGGCGATCCAGACGTACACGATGACGCCCGAGCGCGCCAAGCTGGTGAACTTCTCCGGCCCGTACTACATGGCCGCCAGCGGCATCGTGGTGAAGGCCGACAACACCACCATCAAGACCGCCAAGGACCTGGCCGGCAAGAAGGTGGCGACGGAGTCCGGTGCGGCGAAGACCGCTCTGGTCACCGAGGTGCCCACCGCGCAGCCGGTGCTGTTCGACACGACCGCGCAGTGCATCGCGGCGGTGGAGCAGGGCCGTGCCGAAGCCGTCACGCTGAACAACGCTTCGCTGCTCGGCGCGATCCAGACGCGCTCCGACGTGAAGCTGCTCGACTCGACGTTCTCGTCGAACCCCTTCGGCATCGGCGAGCCCAAGGACGACCCGGTGTTCAAGCAGGTCGTCGACGAGTTCCTGCAGAAGATCGAAGCGGACGGCACCTGGACCAAGCTGTGGCAGGGCACCGTCGGCAAGCTGCTGAAGACCCCGCCGCCCGCCCCGCCGAAGCTCGGCTCCGTCCCGGGCGTCTGACCCGGAAACCTGGAATCGGAGACCCCATGTCCGTGCTCTTCGCGCACCTCGGCGAGCTGCTGGCCGGTCTGCTGACGACCCTCGAGCTGGCCGCGATCGCGTTTCCGCTGGCGCTGGTGATCGGCACCCTGCTGGGTGTCTGCCGCGTCAGCCCGATCGGGCCGCTGCGGGCGGCCGCCGGGTTCTACGTGCACTGCCTGCGCAACTCGCCGATGCTGCTCGTGATGGTCATGGTGGTCTTCGGCCTGCCCTACCTCGGCGCGACCGTCCCGCTGTTCGGGTCGGTCGTGCTGGGGCTGGGCCTGTACTTCGGCGCCTACATCTGTGAAACGGTGCGCTCCGGCATCGCCGGCGTGCCGCTCGGCCAGATCGAGGCCGCCCGCGCCATCGGCCTCACCTTCTCGGGCATCCTGCGGCAGGTCGTGCTGCCGCAGGCGTTCCGGTCGATGGTGCAGCCGCTGGGCAACATCCTCATCAACGTGTGCCTCGGCTCGGCGCTCGGCGCGGCCGTCGGCGTGCAGGAACTCACCGGTTCGGCCCGCCAGTTCAACCTCGACTTCGCCCAGCCGGTGCCGACCTTCATCGCCGCGGTCATCGGCTACCTCCTGATCACCCTGACGATCGGCCAGCTGACCGGCGTCGTCGAACGGAAGGTTCGCATCCGACGATGACCTCGCCCACCCCCGCCCTTTTCGACGAACTCGGTCCCCGCGGGCAGAAGCGGCTGCGGATCGCCACGATCGTGGCCGTCGTCGCGCTGATCGGCATCGTCGCCGGCGCCATCGCCCAGCTCGCCCACGTGCAGCAGCTCACCGCGCGCCTGTGGGAGCCGCTCATCGAGTGGTCGAACATCCGGTACCTGCTGCAAGGCCTGCTGACCACGCTCGAGGTCGGCCTCACCGGCGCCGCGATCTCGCTGGTGTTCGGCACGCTGATCGGCCTCGGCCGGCTGTCCACGCACAAGTGGATCTCGGTGCCCAGCGCCGGCGTGATCGAGCTGTTCCGCGCGATCCCGCTGATCCTGCTCGTGTACTTCTTCCTCATCGGCCTGCCCATGTTCGGCTGGAACCTGCCGCCGTTCTGGGTGCTGACCATCCCGATCGTGCTGCACGCCGGTTCGGTGTTCGCCGAGATCGTCCGCGCCGGCGTGAACTCGCTGGACCGCGGCCAGTTCGACGCCGCGGCGGCGATCGGCCTGCGCCGCGGGCAGACGATGAAGCTCATCGTGCTCCCCCAGGTGTTCCGGTCGCTGCGGCCGGCGCTGGTCACGCAGGTGATCCGCACGCTGAAGGAATCGAGCCTCGGGTACGTCGTCGGCTACCCGGAGCTGCTGCGCGATGGCCAGGTGATCGGCGAGTACAACGCCAACTTCCTGCAGACCTACGCCTTCACCGCCGTCATCTACATCGTCATCAACTTCGGGCTGTCGCGGCTCGCCGAGCTGCTCGACCGGCCGAAGAAGGTCCGTCGTCCGGGCCCGGCGGCCACGGAACCGGAACCCGAGCCGGCGGCCGAGCCCGCCCGAACCCTCGTCTGACCCCTTCTGAGCGGAGCTGATTCCCCGAGATGTCCATCACCGGCGAAGAGATCGAACGCGCCGAAGCCGCACTGGCCCACAACTACCACCCGCTGCCCGTGGTGCTCACCGAAGGCAAGGGCGCGTGGGTCACCGACGTCGAAGGCCGGCGCTACCTCGACCTGCTGGCTGGTTACAGCGCCCTCAACTTCGGCCACGGTGACGACGAGCTGCTGGCGGTGGCCCACGCGCAGCTCGACCGGCTGACGCTGACCAGCCGCGCGTTCCACCACGACAAGATGGGCACCTTCGCCGCGGAGCTCGCCGAGCTGTGCGGCATGGAGATGGTGCTGCCGATGAACACCGGCGCCGAAGCCGTGGAGACGGCGATCAAGACGGCGCGCAAGTGGGGCTACCGCGTGAAGGGCGTGCCGGCCGGGCGCGCGAAGATCGTGGTGGCGGGCGGCAACTTCCACGGCCGCACCGTGACGATCGTCGGGTTCTCCGACGACCCCGAAGCGACCGCGGACCACGGGCCGTTCACGCCGGGGTTCGTGCGCGTGCCCTTCGGGGACGCGGCGGCGCTGCGGGCCGCGATCGACGCCGACACCGTCGCCGTGCTGATCGAGCCGATCCAGGGCGAAGGCGGTGTGGTGCTGCCGCCCGACGGTTACCTCACCGACGTCCGGCGGATCTGCGATTCCGCGAACGTGCTGTTCATGGCCGACGAGATCCAGTCCGGGCTCGGGCGCACCGGGCGCACGTTCGCGTGCGACCACGAGGATGTCGTGCCGGATGTGTACGTGCTGGGCAAGGCGTTGGGCGGCGGCATCCTGCCCGTGTCGGCGGTGGTGTCGCGTCGCGACGTGCTGGGCGTGTTCCGCCCGGGCGAGCACGGCAGCACTTTCGGCGGCAACCCGCTCGCCTGCGCCGTCGCGACGGCCGTGGTGCGGAAGCTGAAGACCGGCGAACCGCAGCGGCGCGCCGAGGAGCTGGGCAAGGTGTTCGCGTCGCTGCTGGCGTCTTTGCCGTCCGCGTCGGTCGAAGCGGTGCGTGTGCGCGGGTTGTGGGCGGGCATCGACGTGCGCGGCCGCACCGGGCGTGATGTGTGCGAAGGCCTGCTGCGCCGCGGCGTTCTGGCCAAGGACGCACACGGCAGCACGATCCGGCTGGCGCCGCCGCTGGTGGTGTCCGAAGAGGACCTCCGCTGGGGCGTCGAGCAGCTGGCGGCCGAGCTCTCCTGAACCATCCCCCTGGGCCCGCCGCACCCCTGGTTCGGGTGCGGCGGGCCCAGTTCTTTGCCGGCTCGATTTACATACAGACAGTATGTATGTATCGTCTGCGGCATGACAGCTCTCGGACAGGACCACCTCATCCGCCTGCCGCAGGGTGAGGTGCGGTACCACGAACGCGGCACGGGGCGACCCGTGGTCTTCGTGCACGGGGTGCTCACGAACGCACAGCTGTGGCGCAAGGTCGTGCCCACCATCGCGGAGGCCGGTTTCCGGTGCCTGGCCCCGGATCTGCCGATGGGCGCGCACGAGATCCCGATGCGCGCGGACGCCGATCTCAGCGCCCCGGGCATGTCGACGCTGCTCGGCGATTTCCTCGATGCGCTCGACCTGCACGACGTCACACTGGTCGCGAACGACACCGGCGGCGCGATCACGCAGCTGCTGCTGGCGCGCTACCCGTCGCGCGTCGGGCGGGTGGTGCTGACGCCGTCGGACAGCTTCGAGTACTTCTTCCCGCCGATCTTCAAGCCGCTGCCGCGGATCGCGCGCGTGCCGGGCTCGACGGCCGTGCTGGGGCAACTGCTGCGGATCCGGGCGTTGTGGCCGTTGCCGCTGCTGTTCGGCTGGGTGACGAAGAAGCCGCTCGATCCCGTTGTCGCGGAGTCCTACTTGCTGCGGCTGCGCCGGTCGCCGGGCGTGCGGCGCGACCTGCGGAAGCTGTTGCGCACCGTCGATCCGCGCCTCACGCTGGCGGCAGCGGAGAAGCTGCGGTCGTTCGAACCGCCCGTGCTGCTGGCGTGGGCGACGGAGGACAAGCTGTTCCCGATCCGGTTCGCGCACCGCCTGGCGGAGGTTCTGCCTAACGCGAAGGTCGTCGAGATCGCGGACTCGTACACGTTCGTCTCGGAGGACCAACCGGAGCTGCTGGCCGGGCACATCGTGGAGTTCGCGGGCGTCATGGCAGATTAGGCCGGGTGAGACGCACCCAGCAGGAACGCTCCGACAGCACGCGCGCGGCTCTCGTCAGCGCCGCCCGCGTGCTCTTCGCGACGCGCGGCTACCACGACGTGCCCGCCGAAGAGATCACCCGCACCGCCGGCGTCACCCGTGGCGCCCTGTACCACCACTTCGGCGACAAGCAGGGCCTGTTCCGCGCGGTCGTGGAGGAGGTCGAGATCGAACTCACCGCCGAGGTCGCCGCGGTGATGACCTCGGGCACCGATCCCCTGACCGGCATGACCACGGCCCTCGGCGTGTTCCTGGACGCGTGCCTGCGCGAAGAGGTGCAGCGCATCTCCCTCACGGACGCCCCCGCCGTCCTCGGCTGGGACGTCTGGCGCGAAATCGAGGGCGAACACGGCTTGGGCCTGCTGGTGACTTCCCTGTCGCGGGCCCACGCGGAGGGCCTGATCGTCGACGCGCCCATCCGGACCCTGGCCCAGCTCATCCTGAGCGCCGTGATGGAGGCGGCCCGCATGATCGCCGCGGCCGACGACCCGACCGCGGTGCGCGCGGAGACGCAGACGGTGCTGGCCGGCTGGCTGGGCGGGCTGCTGCGCAAGAACTGACCCCGTCACCCGTACTGCGGCTGGGTTTGCACGGGGTTCGCTTCGACTGCGCCGAGGTCTGGGTCATTTGTGAGCGCTGCACGGCCTCGCTCTTGGCCCCCACCCCGGCCCAGTGCGGATCCACGTCCGCCGCGAAGCACCACGCCCGACCCACGGGCCACAACGAACGCAGGCGGCGCGATCGGTCGTCGGCAGCCCAATTCGCGTGAAAACCAGGGCTCGAAGCCGAATCGCCAGCTGTCGGAAGCGCGGGGCTCCGAAATCTTCCCGGCGGTGCCGTCGAGGCAGACGAGATCGGCCGTTTCACCTCAAGGCTCAAGACCGGGAACAGCGGCCCAATGAGCGATACTGCCAGAAGCTGCGGTCAACGGTCCTGCCAGCAGCAGCGGTCAAATCGAACGGGTGGTCAAGACGCCGCCGACCGCAACTCCAACCCCGCGTGAACGGCCCTGAAACTCAACCGCACCCGCAGCGCTCGCCGAGAACGCGAGCGCTGTCGGGCTGTCCGACGCCCAAGACAGCCCGACAGCGCCAGCACTGACCACTCGCCGACGTCAGAGGCGAATCGACTTCTTGTTCATGAATTCCTCAATTCCCAGCGGTCCCAGCTCCCGGCCCATCCCCGACCGTTTGATCCCGCCGAACGGCAAATCCGCCTGAGACCCACCGGACTTGTTGAAGTACACCATCCCCGATTCCAGGCGGTTCGCCACGCGGCGCATGCGCGCGGGGTCGGTGCCGAACACGCTCGCGCCGAGGCCGAAGGGCGAGTCGTTGGCGATGGAGATGGCCTCGTCGTCGGAGGAGGCCGGGAAGACGAGGAAGACCGGTCCGAAGATCTCCTCGCGATACGCATCCATCTCCGGCGTCACGTCCGTCAGCACCGTGGCCTCGAGGTAGGCGCCGGGGCCTTCGATGCGGTGGCCGCCGGTGCGCAGGGTCGCGCCTTGACGGACGGCGGTGGCCACCTGGGCCGCGACCTCGTCGGCGGCGGCGATCGACGCCAGTGGCGGCAGTTTCGTCGCCGGGTCGGCCGGGTCACCTGGGAGGTAGTAGTCCGCTACGCGCTTGGTGAGCTTGTCGACGAACTCGTCGTAGAGCTCCTCCAGCACGATCAACCGTTTGGGCGCGTTGCAGGACTGGCCGCAGTTGCGCATGCGGGCCGTCGCGACGGTGGTGACGGTTTCGTCGAGGTCGTCGGTGTCGAGGACGATCAACGGGTCGGAGCCGCCGAGTTCGAGGACGCAGCGCTTGAGGTTGCGGCCGGCCTCGGCGGCCACGGAGACGCCCGCGGCCTCGCTGCCGGTGAGGGATACGCCGACGATCCGGTCGTCCGCGAGGATCCACGGCACCTGCTTGCTCGAGGCGAATACGTTGACGTACGCATCGTCGGGCACGCCCGCGTCGCGCAGGACCTCCTCGATGGCGACGGCCGAGCGGGGGCAAATGGACGCGTGCTTGAGCAGGATCGTGTTGCCCAGCACCAGGTTCGGCGCCACGAAGCGCGCCACCTGGTACATCGGGAAGTTCCACGGCATCACGCCGAGCAGCGCGCCGATCGGCTCCTTGCGGATCACGGCGTCACCACCGCGGATCTTCAGTGGCTCGTCGGCGATGAGCTCCGGGCCGTGTTCGGCGTAGTAAGTGAAGATGTCGACGACGATGCCGACTTCGCCGCGGCCCTCGTTGACGCGTTTGCCCATCTCGAGGGTCATGATCGCAGCCAGTTCGTCGGAGCGTTCGGCGAACAGTTCGGCGGCGCGCGCGACGATCGCGGCCCGTTCATCGACCGGGCGTTCCCGCCACGACAGGTACCCGCGGTGGACGCGGGCGATCGCGTCGCGCACCTGGTCGTCGGTGGTGTTCTCGATCTGCTCGATCAGCTCACCCGTGGCCGGGTCGGTGACTGTGTACATGGCGGCGCTGGCCCTCCGTGGGTCGGCGAAGCGGCTGGACGCCCCCAGACTAACAAACTGCATACAGTATGCACTAGCCAGCGCGTTTCACCAGATGGTTTGCCACCACTTGACCGAAAAGCCCGAATCTCGTTATGGTCTAGACCATATCTACCCTCTCCCCGCCCGCGCACCTCCCACCGCGGCCGTTGGACCGTGCCCGTTTCCCGTGGCCACCGGTGGGAGCGGGCCCGCCTGTCGAAGGAGCCAGGTATGAAGACGAACCGCAAGCTCGTGGCCGCTCTGGCCGGCGCCGCCGTCGCACCGGTGATCGTGCTGGTGGGTCCCGTGGGCACCGCGAGCGCACACGGCTACGTGAACTCACCGGTGAGCCGGCAGGCTCAGTGCGCGCAGAACGTGGTGCCGTGCGGTGACATCAAGTGGGAACCGCAGAGCGTGGAAGGCCCGAGGGGACAGCGCACGTGCAACGGCGGAGTCGCGCGCTTCGCCGAACTGAACGACAACACCAAGGGATGGCGGGCGGCGCCGGTGGGCCGCACCGTCACGTTCAACTGGACGTTCACCGCGCGGCACAAGACCAGCACCTACGAGTACTACATCGGCAACACGCGCATCGCGAGCTTCAGCGGCAACAACCAGGTGCCGCCGGCTACCGTGTCGCACCAGGTGAACCTGGGCAACCGCACGGGCCACCAGACCGTGCTGGCCATCTGGAACATCGCCGACACGGCCAACGCGTTCTACT
Organism: Amycolatopsis sp. FDAARGOS 1241; assembly: GCF_016889705.1. Lineage (NCBI taxonomy): Bacteria > Bacillati > Actinomycetota > Actinomycetes > Pseudonocardiales > Pseudonocardiaceae > Amycolatopsis > Amycolatopsis sp. FDAARGOS 1241. Next base: position 1,466,729 of record NZ_CP069526.1, on the reverse strand, counting down.
CCTGCATCGACCTGCAGGTGAGCTGACGCAGGCGGCGGACGGGCGCGCTGCCCGTCCGCCGCATCCCTCCACTGTGGACCTAGCGGTACGCGCCCGCCTCGGCGCTGCGGCGGCCGACGATGAACCACAGCAGCGGCCCCAGGAACGGCGCGCAGAAGGCGAACACGACCCAGACCAATTTCATGCCGCCGGTGAGCGGGCTGCCGAGGATGCTGATGAGGGCGGCCAGGAAGAAGATCGCGGGAAGCAGGATCACCACACCGATCCCGATGGTCACGGCGATACTGGCCCCGTCGGCGGCGTGCTGGGTGGCGGCGGCCAACGCGGTGGGGAAGTTCATCGGTCCTCTCTCCCTGGTTCTGTTCGGTCCACTTCGGACGCGATGAGCCCAGTATGGGGAGGACCGGCCACAGCGGGGATCGGCTCGACGGCTCGTCCGGCGTACCCCTTAAGTGGTAGCCGCGGCGGCGGAAGGATGAGCCACGCGCTCCAGCAGGCGCACCGCGAGGCCCGCCAGCGCGTTCACCACCGCCAGCACCAGCCACGGCAAACCAGTACCGGACCTCGAACAACGACGTGAAGAACGCCGGCGCCACCAGCCCCGCCACGGTGAACGAGTACTGGTACACCGCGAGGCAGCGCCCCCGCGCCCCGGTCGGCGACAGTTCTTTCGCCAGAGCCGTGGAAACGGGTGCGTGGACGGCTTCGGCGGCCGAGACCAGCACCGTGGCGACGAGCAGAACCGGCAGCACCCACCCCGGCTGCCCGGGCACCAGCAGCGCGAACAGCACGCACCACCCAGCCCACATCCCCGCCGCGGCGGTCAGCACGCGCGTCCGCCGGAACGGCGCCGCCAGCCGCACCGCCGGCGCCCGCAGCAGCGTGATGAACACCGTGTTGCCCACCAGCACCACGGGCGCCGGCTACGCCGGGCCGCCGAGCCCCACCGTCACGAACACCGGCAGCCCGAGTGCCGGCATCATGCTGCTCAGCGCGAACACCGTGTTCAGCCCGGTGAGCGCGAGGAACGGCCGCGCGCCGAGCATGCCGCGGTAACCGCCGTGGTCGTCGGCGGTTTCGCGCCTCGGCGCCCGCACCCGGATCGCGATCGCGACCCCCGCGCACAGGAAGCAGAGCGCGGAGCCGACGGCGAGCGTGCGGCAGGCCACCGGGGTGTCGATGCCGACCGCGGCCGCCGTGATGAGCCCGCCGACGCCGAGGCCGGCCGTGCGGGTCGTCGCGACCCAGCCGAACCACTCTTCCTTGGCCCGGCGTGCATCGCTGCCGTCGGCAAAATCGGCCACGGCGGTGAAGACGCACGACCAGAAGAACCGCACCCCGATCGCGACCAGCGCCGAAGCGAGGAAGATGCCGACCGGCCCGGTCACCGCGGTGTAGAGCAGAAACCCGGCCCCTTGCGCGAATTGCACTCCCACCACCAGCGTCAGCGGCCCCGTCCGGTCCGCCAGGCGACCGGCCAGCAGCGGAACCGGGAGCGTGACGGCAGTGGACAGGCTGAGCAGCACACCGATCAGCGCCAGCGGCACGATGGTGAGCTTCGCGAAGAACAGGACCGACAGGGGTTGGAACATCCCGGTGCCCATCGAGTCGACGACCAGGGCACTGAGCAGGACAACCGGGCCGCGGCTGCGCACCAGACCACTCCCCCGCAACGACAAGCCGCCGAGCGTAGTGCCGGGCGCAGTGGTCCAGTCCACATCTTTTAGTGGCCTTGGAATACCGCCAGCAGTCCGTCCGGCGCGTCGGTTCGGAACGCGGCGGCGAGGTTGTCCGCGGAGCCCTGGGCGGCTTCCTCGCTGCGGGTGAACATCGTGGCTTCGTACTTGCTCAGGGCGCTTTCGACTCACCGGCGCAGGCGGCCAGGGCGAACGCGAGGTCGGCGCCGTCGCATCGCCAGGTTGGCGCCCTCACCGGCGAAGAGCGACATGAGGTGCGCCGCGTCGCCGACCATTGTCACGCCGGGCACGCGGTCCCAGGAGTGGCCGAGACAGCGCGTGGATGGCGCGGGGCACCAGCTCACCGTCGGCTTCGGTGACCAGCGCCGTCAGTTCCGGGCCCAGCCGGCGAAGCGGACCAGTAGCTCCTCCTCGACGGCGCGGGCGGACGAGAAGTCGACACCGGCGGCCCACGTTTCGGGCACGGTCAGGGCGACGTAGACGTGGAGGCTGCCGTCGGGCTCGCGGTGTGCGAAGAAGCCCTTTTCGGGGCCCAGCGCCATGAACATCCCGCCGCCGACCAGGGCCGCGCACGCGGGGTGCCGCTCGTCGGCGGCACGCAGGTCGAGCTCGACGAACGAGATCCCCGTGTACGTGGGAACCGCCGGCGACAGCAGCTGGCGCACGCGCGACCAGGCGCCGTCCGCGCCGACGAGGACGTCGGTGCCGAGCGTCGAGCCGTCCGCCAACTGGACCTGGTGGCGACCGCCATCCAGTGGCCGCGCGGACACGACCTTCGCGCCCCAGCGGATCGTGCCCTCGGGCAACGGCGAGAGCTCGCGCAGCTCACCCTGCTCGACGTCGGGCCGCGAGCCGGTGCCGTCGTCCTCTTCGGACAGCCGGACGGTGCCGTGCCGGTCCAGCACACGCGGCGCCTCGCCGCCGGGGTGCACGAGGTCGAGGAACGGGTCGTAGAGGCCGGCGGCACGCAGGGCGGCTTGGCCGGATTCTTCGTGGTGTCCAGCGTGCCGCCCTGGGCGCGCGGCCGGTGACGCGTCGAGGTCGAGCACGGTGGCGTGGAGCCCGTTGCGGCGCAGGACCGAAGCGAGCATCAGCCCGCCCAGTCCGGCACCGACGATGGTGATGTTCACGGTTCTTCTCCGTTCAACGGTGGCGGGGCGTGGACGATGCCGGCGATGAGCGCGCGAAACGCCCAGGACAAGCGCTCTTCGGGAGCGCCGGACACGAGCTCGGCCTTGGCCGCGGCGACATGCGGGTGTGTGTCGGGCGACGCGTCCCGAACAGCCGTGATCACTGCCTGCCGCTCTTCGTCGGGCCGCTCGTCGGCGTGCTCGGCGGCGGTCGCGGTGGCGTGCTGCAGGAGCAGGTCGACGCCCCAGGCCGCTTGGTCGCGCGGGACGTCGCCCTCGGCGGGAGCCCGAGCAGCGTGTCGAGGAGCCGCAGGTAGTTCTCGCCGCTGGGGCGGGCCACGAGCGCCGATTGCGCGAGCCCGGGGTAGCGGAAAAGCACGGCGGCGTGCGACGTGAGCACGGCTTCGAGCCGCTGCGCCCACCCGGTGTGCTTCAGGTCCAGGTCGATCTCGCCGAGCAGCTCGTCGAGCACGGCCGCGTGGAGCTCGGCGGGGTCGCGCACGTACACGTACAGTGACGCCGCACCCGTGTCGAGCTCCTGCGCGAGCCGGCGCATGGCCAGCTCCGCCAAGCCCTCGGCCCGGAGGACCGCGACCGCGGCGGCGATGATCCCGGCGCGGGTCAGGGCCGGCTTGGCGGGACGTTCCCGGCGGCTGCGTGGTGAGGTCATGACCAGAGTCAGCACACGTCGCTGCCTTTCGAAGGAAAGCGCGGTAGGTTCGGCCTCATGCGAGGTAGTCCCCGGCATGAACGCATCCTCGAGCGGCTCCGGCGCGACGGGCGTGTCGACGTCGGAGAACTGGCCGTCGCCCTGGACACGTCCGAGGTGACGATCCGGCGCGACCTCGACGCGCTCGCCGAGCAGGGCACGCTGCGCCGCGTACGGGGCGGCGCGGTGAGCCTGCTGATGCGGGGCGAGGAGCTGCCCTTTTCCTTGCGTGAGGTCGAAGCGGCCGCCGCGAAGAACCGGATCGCGGCAGTGGTCGCCTCGCTGGTCCGCGACGGCGAGGCCGTGGTCGTCGACAGCGGCACCAGCGGCCTCGCGGTCGCCCGCGCCCTCGCCGGGCGCCGGCTCACGGTGATGCCCCTGTCGCTGCCGAGCGCCACCGTTCTGTCCGCCAGCCCCTCGATCACGCTCCTGCTCCCCGGCGGCACCACCCGCTTCGGCGAGGGCTCGATGGTCGGCCCGATCACGGAGTCGTCCCTCGCGGCCCTGCGCTTCGACACCCTCGTCCTCACCTGCTGCGGCCTCTCCCCCGACGACGGCGTCACCGCCCACGATCTCCAAGACGCGGCGGTGAAGCGCGCGGCCCGCCGATCGTCTCGTCGAACGGTGCTGGTGGCCGAGAGCGTGAAGTTCTCCCGCACCGCGCTGGCGACCGTGTGCGCCATCGAGGACGTGGATGTGCTGGTGACCGATGAGGAGGCGCCGCCCGACGTGGTGGGCCGCTTCCGCGAGGCCGGGGTCGACGTCCGGGTCGCTTGAGCTCAAGGGGCCGGCTCGGTGGCGCGGCTCGACCGCGGTTGAGTGCCTCGCCAGCTCGCAAGCCGGCCCCGGCGCCCCCGCGAGACCAACGACTCGCTCCACCTGACACGACGACCCCCGCCCGGTGAACCACCTGCCACGCGCCGCTTCGCGCACCGAGCCGAAGTCCGGCCGGTTCCCGCCCTTTCGATCCGCCGCACCCGAACCTTTCGCGATGCCGGCGAGCCGTTCCGAATGAACGTGACCTCGGCGTTCGGGCGAGCACGACGGCCTGCGTGGCGGGTGGATTGCGCGAGCCTCAGAGCCGACGCGCACCCGGACCGAGCCGACGTCCAGGCTTCTTGTGCCCCATCCCTACCCGGACGGAGACAAGCCCCGCCCTCGCGAGGGGCCTGGCGTTGGCCGAGCACCGCGGCCTCTCGTCGGTGATGGCGGCGAGCACGTGCATTCCGACGCGCCGGTGCGCGCGAACGTGCTGCTTAAGGCCAGCCAGCTGCTGATCACCGTCACGAGCGTCACCATCGAGACAGCCCGCGACGCGCCGCTCCGTGACCTCGTCCGGTGCCACATACCGGCCTTGACCGGAATTGCACTCAACACGGCCACGCCCCGCTGCGGAGCATCGACGGCCCAGTCCCGCAACGCGTTGAACGACCGCCCTCCCGCCACCACCGCTGCCGCGGCGATCGCCAAAACCGACCCATCCAGAGCCGCGCACGCCGCCGAATCCGCGGATCCGACACACTCGCGAGACGCTCACGCAGCTCGTTCATCCCGCCACGGGGCCAGACGATCACCACACCACAGGAATCAGACACGATCGCACAGCGGGCACGGCTCTCCCCCGATCACGGAACTGAACCATGCCCACCCTGCAAGCAGGGCCACAAGCCTTTGCCGGCCCCAACCCGGACGGAGACGAGCCCCCGCCCTCCGGCGGTCCATGGGTGGTTGCAACACCTGCGTTTGTTCCGGGGGTGCGTGGGTGTCCAGATCGGAACCCGACCGAGGTCGGGGGCGGATCTCGAGGGTCTGGTCAGGGGTGCCCGGGGAATGGGCGGCCTGTTTCGCGCTGGTGGAAGCGGGTGTGGGTACCGGGGAAGAGCGCGGTGGGTCAGGATCCACTACCGGACCGCGAAACGCCGGCGGGCTGCTGTTGCCGTGGTCACGGCACCGGTGGTTGATGCTGCTGCACCCGCCCCACGGCCACACCCCGACGCTGGTCGGTGATGCTCGGCTCGCGAAGATCGCGACACTGCCTGACCCGTTGCGGCGGTCGTTGACCCGGGACCAGGGGCAGCGAGAGGCACCTGCACCGCCAGTACACCCCGGCCACCAGCACGCCGGCCCACTTCTGCGACCCGCACCCGCCGTGGCACCGCAGCCAACAAGAACACCCACGAGCCGCTCCGCCAGTACCTCCCCCAGGGCACCGAACTCGCCGCCCACACCGCTGAGCACCTGGACGCGGTCGCGGCCGCGCTCAACGACCGCCCTCGCACGACCCCCGACTGGGACAGCCCCGACGAACACAGGACACAGTCACCCGACACCGGCCACGACCAACAGTGTCACAACGACCGCTAGGAACCGCCTCCCAAAGGGGCGTCCCCGTCTCCATCCTCCCGGCGGCCACCGCCGAAAACCGGTGGGCGAGCCGGCAGGAGCCGAGCTGTCCACAAGTCGCGAGGGCTGTGGACAAACCCCACCAGACCGCTCACCTGAGATGATCACCAAGCGTCAATGAAACCTTCACCTGGTTCACCGTTTCGTGGACTGATCCTAGATCGACTTCTACCGCTAGTGTCTGCGTCAACCCGCTCCGCCTCGACATTCCCCCGACCGGGCGGCGGGCCAGGCCCCCTGGTAGTCCCCCTTCCGCGCCCAGGGGGCCACACAAAAACTCGGCGAGGATGGAGCGCGGCCCGTAGCTGCGAGGATGAGCGTCCGAAAAGGACTCCGGCCGTTTCGGGGTACAGCGGTGTACCGTCAACTGCGTCAGCGATCGCTCACGCAGAAGGTCGCGACCCACGTCACTTCGCGGCGGCGGAACATCTGCGGGCCCGGCGCGTTGTACGGGGTGTCGGTACGGAGGGGTCCCCGGGCCTCACCCCTTGCCTTCCCGGACAGCCGCGAGGCGCCGGGTCGCGCCACTCGCCGAGAGGCGACCCCCGTACCGGCGCGACAAGCCACCCGTCCCGCCGCCAAGCGCTCCCCCACGCGGCGCGGGGCGGGCGCCAGTGCTCCTGCTCTCGCCCGCCGGACCCCCAGCCGGCGGAGCCGGGAGCGGGAGCACCCCCTTCCACGTCCACTGTGGATCAACGGAATATCCGCAGCCGGACAGCGTTACAAGTGACTGCCGGTGCGGTGGTGTCCCCGGGCTCCACCCATCGCCCTCCCGGACAGCCCGCAAGGGCCCCGGGTCGCGCCACCCGCCGAGAGGCGACCCCCGCACCGGTCCTGACAACCCCCGAACCACCCCGCCCCGCTGCGCCCCTCCCCCACGGCAGCGCGGGGCGGGCTCATGTGCCTCCTGCTCCTGCCGCCGGACTCCCACTGCCGCGGCGGGAGCGGGGGCATCCAGCCCTCACCCCAAACCTCCCGCTCGCACCCGCCGGACCCCCATCGGCGCGGGCGGGATCGAGTGCCCCCGTTCCCGGACCGCGCGAGTTCTCCTCCGCAGCGGCGGGCGCGGGGGCACGCCCGTCTTCAGCCGGGCCAGGGCAGCGCGTCCTGCAGCAACCCGAGCATCCCCGACACCAGCCGCATCTGGTCGACGGTGCGGATGTCGGCCTCGAGCAGGTGCGGAGAGCACACGAGCACGGCCACGGACTGCGCCCGGGACAGCGCCACGTTCAGCCGGTTGCGCGACAGCAGGAAGTCCAGCCCGCGTGGTAGATCGACCGCGGACGACGACGTCATGGTCGTCACCACCACCGGAGCTTCCTGACCCTGGAACCGGTCGACCGTCCCCACCCGCACCTCGCCGTACCCGGCGTCGGCCAGGGCGCGCGTGACGACGCGGGCCTGCAGGTTGTACGGAGCCACCACGAGGAAGTCCTCGTCGGTAAGCCGACGGCCCTGCCACGAGCGCCCGTGCAGCGACGAGATCACCGACACGACTTCGGCCGCCTCCTCGACCGATCGCGTCGTATTCCCCCGGTGATCGACCGACGACAGGTACAGGCCCGAGGCGAAGCCGTCGATCGAGCGGGACGCCGACGGGTGCGAGTGCAGCAACCCCGCGTATGACAGCCGCGACACCGGCGCGCACACCGCCGGGTGCATCCGCCGCGTCTGGTCGAGGAAGTAGCCCAACGACGGCGGGATGATGTCGGCCTCGCCGATCAGGTGCCCGAGCGCGGACGCCTCGGCGCCTGCCGGGTGCGTGCCCTGCACGACCTGCGGCAGCTGTTGCGGATCACCCAGCAGCACCAGGTTCTTCGCGCACATCGACACGGCCAGCGCGTCGGCCAGCGCGAACTGGCCCGCCTCGTCGATCACCAGCACGTCGAACGGCTCGGCGCGCACGGCGGCGTTCGCGAACGTCCAGGCCGTGCCGCCCACGAGGTGGCCGGTGTCGTGCTCCTCACGCCAGCGCACGAGCGCGTCGTTGTTCTTCGGCTGCTCCCACGGCGCGGCAGGATCCGGCGTGCGCTTCGCGCGCTTCGCGCACGCCAGCGAAGGCGCGTTGCCCAGCGCGGCCGACAGCACGTTCTCCACGGCCTTGTGGCTGTTCGACGTGACCCCGACCGTCTTGCCCGAGCGCACCAGGTGCGCGATCAGCTTCCCCGCCAGGTACGTCTTCCCGGCCCCCGGCGGGCCCTGCACCGCCAGCACCGAACCGTCGAGCGCGTCGACGGCCTCGATCACCGTCGCGACGAGGTCCTCACCGGGCGCCGGCAACGCGCCCCCGCCGCGCAGCCGCGGCTCCGAACGGCGCAACAGGTCCACGCCCGGGTGCCGGGGAAGCTCCGGCAGTGTCTCGCCCACCAGCCGCGCCAGGTCCGCGACGGCCTCGTCCTTCGGCGCCGGCCGCACGGGGCTACCCGGCAGCACCGCGGCGGGACGGTCGTTCGACGTCGCGTCGGGCGCGCTGCTCTCCTCCAGCGTCAGCTCGACCGCCGACGACGCCACCACCTTCGCGTCCCGCGCGTCCGCGCCGTAACGCAGCCGCACGTCGTCACCGGGCGCGAAGGGGTGCGGACGGTCCGGGTCGCACGCGAGCACGAGCGTCCGCTTCGCGGTGCGCAGCCGCCCCGACGGCGGCACCCACTCACCGACCGACATCGAGACGGGCACGGCACACGTCGTGTCCACCTCAAGGTCACCCAGCGGCGCGGCCAGCTGGCGGAAGAACTCCCACCACGCGGGGTTCGTCTCACGCCGGTGGTAGCCGACGGACGCGGCGAGCAGCACGCGAGCCCGGTCGTCCGGCGTGAAGTCCGCCGGGTCGTCGGGCAGCCCCTCCAGCAACGGGTCCACGAGCGCCGCCAGTGCGGCCGCCCGTTCGGCCCGGCGCTCGGCGGCGACGTCCTCCTCGGTCTCGCGCAGCAGAGCGTCCACTTCGGACTCCGGCTCCGGCGTCGCGAGCTCGATGCCCGCTTCTTCGCGCACGCGGTGCAGGAACTCCAGCAGCCGCAGCGTGGACACGCAGTCGTACTCGTTGTAGTCGCCGATGCCGCGCAGCACCTCGGCAGCCCGCTCGGGCTCGCCGGCGGCCGTGAGCGTGAGGTAGTCCTCGTAGGCCTCGATGCTGGAGACGGCAGTCTTCACGTCGCCCTCGCGCGCGGCGGGCATGTAGAGCGGCTCGAGGTACTTGATCGAGTACGACCGCTGCCCGACCCGCAACGCCTTGCGCACCACCGCGTACAGGTCCACCAGCGCGCCGCTGCGCAACAGCCCGTCGACAGCTTCCTCGCGGGTGCCGTGCACGGCCGCGAGCCGCTTGATGGCCGTGACCTCGTACGGCGCGTAGTGGTAGACGTGTGCGCCGGGGTGCTCGGCCAGCCGCGCGACGGCGAAGTCGACGAAGTCCTCGAACGCCTTCTTCTCCTGCGCCCGGTTGTGCGCCCAGAACGGCACGAACTCCCCGTCCGGCGTCACGGCCCCGAACAGGTACTCCAGCCCCGTGCCCGCCAGCGCGTACGGGTCCCCTTCCATGTCGAAGAACACGTCACCCGGGTTCGGGGGCGGCAGTTCGGCGAGCGCCGCGGGGTCGATCACCTCGTAGGCGAGCTCGCCCGTTTCGTCCTGGCGCACCTGGATCGCGGCCTGCGCGCGCAACGAGGTGAACGTGCTCGCGGACATGTCGCGCGGCCGGTCGTCCGGACCGGCGGCGGCGAGCTTGTCGATCGTGGCGAGCCCGGCCGTCACGAGCTTGCGCCGCTGGTCGCCGCGCATTCCGGCGACGAGCGACAGGTCGCGGTCCGCTTCCCGCGCCGTCGAACAATACTGCGCGAAGCCGCACGCGCCGCACGCCGGCCGTTCGTCGGCCCACAGCTGCACGGGCAGCCGCGCCGGGCGGTTGCGAAGCCGCGCACGCAGGCGGTCGAGCAGTGGCAGGAAGTCGTCGACGCGCAGCGTGCGCGTGGTGCCGTCGCCCAGCAGCAGGTGCATGTTCGGCCCGGCCGGCCACCCGGCCCGGCGCAGCGCGTCGGCGTACGCGGTCAGCTGCACCACGGCCGAAGGCTTCGCGTGCCGGGCGAGCTTGGTGTCGTAGACCTCGTAGCGGCCTTCGTCGTCGCGCAGCAGGAAGTCGGCGCGGCCCGAGAACTCGCCGTCGTGGAACACGGCCTGGTACACGACCGGCGCGCCCGCCCGCAGCGCTTCTTCCGTCGCCTTGGCCGCGACGGCCGGGTCGCGCTCGTCGATCTCGACGACCGGGCGATCGGAGCGCAACCGGACGAGCGTCGCCTCTTCGTGCGCCCGGCCGTGTTTCACGGCCAGCTGATCGGGTCCCGAACCGGGCCGCGGCGCGCCGGGCAGCCCCGCCGCCAGCGCCTGGGTGAGGATGCTCCGGTGTTCACACTCGAGCAGGTCGGCGAGATCGGACGGCGTGTACATCGCAGGCGAGTCTGACACGGCCGCCGGCGTGCCCCGGCCACCTGGCCACCGACACGCCGACGGCCCGCGTCACGCCCGCTGCCGCAACCCGACCGGATTCCCGTCGGGGTCGGTGAACACCGCCATGCGGTTCCCGTCGGGCAGGCCGACGGGGTCGAGCGTCCGCTTGCCGCCGAGTTGCTCGGCCTTGGAGAGGGCTTCTTCAAGGCTCGGCACGTCGAAGTACACGACGAGCCCCACGTACGGGCTGTCCGGACCGGCCTGCCCGATGCCGCCGCCGGGCGCGGCGGGGTCGCCGATCAGCGCGTAGGTGTCGTCGATCGCGGTCACGGGCCAGCCGAACAGCTCGCCGTAGAACCGGCGGGCGCGGGCGGCGTCAGGGGTCGAGACGTCGAACCAGACCGGGGTCATGAGTCCTCCTTCGATGGGTGGTTTCACAGAGGAGACTCCGGCGGTGCGGCAGAATCATCGCTCGTGGGCGAACTCGCGGAGCTGACCCTGGCGCGCGCCGGGGACGACGCCGCCTTCACGCGCGCAGTCGAGCCGTTGCGGCGGGAGCTGCACGCGCACTGCTACCGCATGCTCGGCTCGGTCCACGACGCCGACGACGCCCTGCAGGACGCACTGCTGCGCGCGTGGCGCGGCTTGGCCGGGTTCGAAGGACGCAGCTCACTGCGGTCGTGGCTTTACACGGTCACCACTCGCACGTGTCTGGACCTGGTGGCCGCCCGCGGCCGCCGCGCGCTGCCCGTGGACTTCGGCCCGGGTGGTGACGCGCACGAGGACGTCCGCTGGATCGGCCCCTACCCCGACGCCGGGCCCGAAGCGCGCTACGAGGAACGCGAGGCCGTGGAGCTGGCGTTCGTCGCCGCGCTGCAGCACCTGCCGGGTAACCAGCGGGCGGCGCTGCTGCTGTTCGAGGTGCTCGGCTTCTCGGCCGCGGAGATCGCTTCGGTGATGGACACGAGCACGGCTTCGGTGAACAGCGCCTTGCAACGCGCCCGCCGGCTGGTCCCTTCGCGCGTGCCCGCCGCCCCGGACGTCGACGTCCGCGCGATCGCCACCGCCTTCGCGGACGCCCTCGCCGATGGGGACGCCGACGCACTCGTGGCGCTGCTGACCGAAGACGTCACGTGGTCCATGCCACCGGCCCCGGAGTGGTATCGCGGCCTGGCCGACGTGCGCGACTTCGCCGTTCGCGTGCCGCTCACCTCTTGTGGTTCGTGGCGCTACCGCCTCGTCACCGCGAACGCCCAGCCCGCCGTCGCGTTCTACCTCCGCCACGAAGGCGCGGGCCCGTTCACGGCGTTCGGCATCACCGTGCTCACGCTGCGGGACTCGCGGATCGCGGCGCTGACGTCGTTCCTGGGCGCGGAGCATTTTCCGTCGTTCGGGTTGCCGACTTCGGTGTGACTCAACGGCGGCGCGGCAGCGGGATCACGTCGAAGTCCCGCGCCACGACGATCTCACCGTCGAACACCTTCGCCGCTTCTTCCCCGAACGCATCGGCTTCTTCGTAGGGATAGCGCTGCGAGAAGTGGGTCAGCACGAGCTTGCGGGCGCCCGCCTCCGCGGCGATCCGGCCGGCGTCGGTGCTGGTGAGGTGGCCGTAGCGGGTGGCGAGCTCGGCGTCGGCGGCGCGGAAGGTGGATTCGGCGACCAGCAGGTCCGCGTACCGGGCGCAGTCGACGGCACCCCGGCACAGCCGGGTGTCCATGACGAACGCGACGACCTGGCCGGGCTTCGGCCGGCTCACGTCCGCGACGTGCACGGTGCGGCCGTCGATGTCCAGCGAGCCCTCTACCTTCAGGCGGCCGATGGCGGGACCGCGAACGCCGGCGGCCTCGAGGCGGTCGGGGAGCATGCGGATGCCGTCGGGTTCGGTGTACCGGTAGCCGAAGCAGTCGATGCGGTGGTCGAGCGGGAACACCGTCAGCGGCCCGTCCCGCCAGCCCTCGCCGACGGGAGCGGGCACGATCTCCACTCGCTCCTGGTAGACGGTCGAGTGCCGCAGCCGGTCGAAGTACACCTGGCCCGTCGCCGGGTAATGGCAGCGCACGGGGTGAGCGACGGCGTCGAGCGACAGGCGCTGCAGCACGCCGGCCAGGCCGAGGCTGTGGTCGCCGTGGAAGTGGGTGACGCAGATGCGGGTGAGTTCGTTGGCCGCCACGCCGGCGTGGGCCATCTGGCGCTGCGTGCCCTCACCCGGGTCGAAGAGCAGGCCGTCGGTGTCGAAGCGGAGGAGGTAGCCGTTGTGGTTGCGGTGGCGGGTCGGTGTCTGGCTCGCCGAGCCGAGCACGACGAGCTCGCGTCGGGACATGGCGTCGATCCTTCTCCACCCCGCAACGCCGACGGCCGCCCGGTCGAATTCCGGGCGGCTGCCGTGATCGACATCGCGCTGCGAATTCACGCGGACACGGTCCGCATCAGTCGATCTTCGGTTTCCGACATTGGCCGGTCGCAGACCACCCGGGACCCGGCGGCCTCACCGCGGCGAAGTGCCTGCACGGCCAGGTGCAGTGCGACGAGCGAACCGGAGCGCGCGCTGTCGAGCGTCAGCGCCGGGACTTCGAGACCTGGTGAGCAGGCGACTCGGCCGGACACGACGCTGAGGGCGTTGCCGGTCAAGAGGCGCTCGTTGAGGCCGTCGGGGGCATCAGGCAGCCGCGGCCCGTACGCCTGCGCCTCGGCGCCGATGAACACACCGGCAGGCGTGCCGCGCAGCGTCGTCGGGTCGATCTTCGCGCACTCCAGCGCTTCCCACGCGGTCTCCAGCACGAGCCGCTGCTGCGGGTCCATCGCCGCCCCGCGCGGCGCGATGCCACAGAAGCCGGCGTCGTGCAGCCGCCCGCGGTGCCGTAGCTGCTGCCCGGCTTGTCGGACAGCAACCCGCTCGTCGTGCGCACCTCGCCGGTCACGAAGTGCCACTGCACCGGCGACGCGGCGCCGACGATCGCGACAGCCTCGTCGTTCGCCCGGCTCATGCTAGTCCACTGTAGACTGCCTCCGCACCGAGCGCCCGACCGTGCAGCAACCATTCGCCGATTCGACCCCGTTCCACAGTGGACCTGATCGTCCATTGCGACGACCGGCTCCGGCTCGGCGTTGGCCACCACCGATTCGAAGCGGGAAGTTTTCGTCGCCGGGTCCACCGGCGGTGCGTCAGCCACCGCCTCGTCGAGGAGAGTTCGGACGGGCGAAGTAACGTTTACGACTGCCACTCCCGCAGAATTCGAGCAACACCCGACAATGCAGGCGAAGTCAGCCGTGGGCGCGCACGCGGCCACAGCGGTAACGACCCCTCACCGTGCACGGCGAAACGCCTGTTCCGGCCGGAAACCCGTGGCGGAACAAGCCTTTTGGCCAGGGGCTTCAGATCAGTGCGTCGAACGCCGCGACGGGCACAAGACCCTTCACGTCGCGGGCGAGCTCCTCGTCGAGGGTCACCAACGCGTCGGCGTGCAACCGCGCCAGCGCCACGTACTCGGCGGCGTACGTGTCGGCCCAGCCGAGCTCCTCGGCGACCTTCCACGCGGTCGCCTGCAGCACGCGGTCGCCGAGCAGGCGGATCCGCAGCCCGCGGATGAAGTCCAGCTGCCGCTCGGCGGCCTTCTTCGGCAGCTCCCCGCGCCGCACGCGCGCGTAGAGCAGGGAGAGCGCGTGCGACCGGATGAACGTCGGCGCGAGCAGCTGGTGCTCGTCGCGTACCTCCGCCCGCTCCTCGGCCAGCCGGACAGCCACGTCCGGCCCGATCACGTACTTCGCCATCGGTGAGCTCCTCTCCCGCGCTCAGGGTACGACACGCCACAGGCCCGCCCCACCGGCAAGACCGGCGGAGCCTGCCCGTGCGTCGTCGTCAGCCGACCGGCGTGAGCGGCACGGCCGCCTGCGACCGATCTTCCGATCGGAGTTGAGGGAACTCGTCAACGTGGCGGTAGTGGCGGGGAATCACCCCCCCTCGGGCACGAGCTCGCGCAGCACGCGAGCTCGATGACCGGGCGCTCGCCGCAGGCGCTGATGACAGTGCAGTGCCAGCAGTGGGCCGGCGACGGCGAGTTCACCTCTTCGGGTCCCCGACGTCGCCCTCACCGAGCAACAAGCGGTCGTGGCCCCGTGGACGGCGACGCGGAGTCCCACCGGTAACCGGCGACGGTGATCGTCAGCTCCGTGGGGCCGAAGAGGTTTTCTTCGTGGCGTTGACCGCGGCACCGCGCCAGTCCGTCGTGTCGCGCACCATCAGCGCTCCCCTCGCGGGCAAACTCCACACAGGTGCGGCAATGCCGGTGCGCGTGGCGCAGATGCTGCCGGACAGCCGGGGTTCCCTAGACGACCTGACCGCGCGCGAGCTGGAGGCGCTCAGCCTGACGGCGCAGGGCCTGCCGAACACGGCGATCGCGAAGTCAGTGGTGGTGAGCAAGGCGCCGTGGCGAACGGCATCTCCAACATCGTCCCCGAACTGCTGGCCTGCAGGCGGCGGATCCGTGCAGCTCTGACCTATTCGGACTGTACGGCCGCGCACGCCTGGTTCACCCGATCGATATCGTGCAGGTGTTCGATGTTCGTGGGTAACGTGAGGGCATGGACTTCTACCCGGCTGGACCGGATCCTGTCATGACCATTGTGGACGGTGTGCTGGCCACGTTGTGGCGTGCGCACCTCGATTTGCCCCGACTCCGAAGACCCTGGCAATCTCGCGAGACCACTCGAGGTGACGGTCCCGAGGCAATCGGCGTCGAGCTTGGGGACGAAGCCGTGATCGGCCGGCTGAGACGAGTGTTCCACCTCGGGTCCCCTCGCGTGGCCGGGTCACGTGGCCGGATGCTGCGGTATGCGCACGATCTTGCCGCTGGTGGAAACGTGCACGGCGCCGTCCGGGCCGACGGCGATCCCCGCGAACGGGCGCGGGCAACCCGGCAGTCCGGCGGCGAACAGCGCCCGCCGGCTCTGCTCCGGGAGATCGAGTTCGAGGTCGGTCGTCTCGACGCGCAGAGCACCGGTGGCCAGGTCGACGGCCAGCAGCCGCCGCTGTCCGGTTTCGACCACGAGCAGCTCGGGGCCGCGGACGGCGAGGTCTTGCGGCAATTCCAGCCCCTCCACGACCGGGAGCGGTTGCCCGTCGTCGATCCGGTGGACGACACCGCTTTCATCGCTGACGTAGCACCGGTTCTGCCCGTCGAAGGCCACGTCGACCGGAGTGTCGAAGCCATCGGCCACAGTGTCGTCGGCGGCGATCGCGACGACCCGGCCGGCGTCCGCCTCGGCGACCACGAGAACGCCGTCGTCGCGCACCGCGATGCCGGTCGGCCTCGCGATTTCGCCGGCGCGCCGGCGCGGCGCCGGGTCATACGTGCGTACGTCGCCGTACTGCGAGGTCACATGCAACTGTCCCCGGTCGGCGACGATCCCGTGCGCGTACGGCGTGAGCTCGTTGCCCTCCGGCGTAGCCAGGCGGTAGTGGTCGGCCGCGTAAACCGCGCCGCCGAGGTCGACCGTCACGCCGTAAGGGCCGACGAGGCCCTGCGGCACGATCTGCCGGATCTCGCCGTCCGGGCGGAGTTCGGCGATGCCACCGCCGGCGTAACTCGAGACGTACATCCGGTTGTCGTCGTCGAACGCGGCGTTGTCCACCCTCATGATCCCGGTCGTCAGGAGCTGCCGGCCGCCTGCCGGGTCGAGGCGCGTCACGATCCCCGAGGCGTCCCGCGACAGGACGAAAAGCGTTCCCTCGCGGTCGAAGTGCACCGCGACCGGCTGGACCACGTCCTCGGCGACCAGCTCGGGTTCACCGCCGTCCGGTCGGACCCGGAAGACCGCGCCGATGAGCATGTGCGGGTAGACAAGCACCTGTCCGAACCGAGCTGCATCGCGTTGCCCATCGCCAGGCCCTCGACGAGCACCACCGGGCCCCCGCCGCTCGGAAACAGCTCGAGCAACCGCCCGCCGACGCGCATCTCGTTGACGAACAGCCGATCACCGACGCAGGTGATGTCGTTGGGCATCGTCACCGAGTCGGAGACCAGCGTGCAGTCGCCGGCCGGGTCGCGCCGCCACACCCGGCCCGGCACGAGGTCGGTGATGTACATCGAGCCGTCCGGGCCGAACGCGAGGTCATCGGGCGACTGGACCGCGCCACCCGCCGGCACCACGAGGTCGACCGGACCGGTGGCGAGCTCCACCGCGCTGATCCGCCCGCCGAGAAACTCGGCGACGTAGAACCGGCCGTCGGAGCCGAACGTGATGCCGTTGGACCCCTTGAACGCACTCACTCAGCGTCAACCAGGACGTCGTCCAGGCCGCCGTTGTCACGCCAGTGCTCGAGCAAGGCGTGAAACGCCACCGCGCCCTTGCCGTAACCGGCGCGCAGGCGAGGTTTGCCCTCGTTGTTGTAGTAACCCGGGGTGCACTCGGCCTGGAACTTGTACAGCGCCTCCGAGTTCTCGCCGAGACTGGCGACCCACGCGTCCACGGCCGAGGTGCTCGGCTCGACCCAGCGGGCACCGCGCTTGCCGGCCTGGGCGACGACCTCGGCGATGTGGATCGCCTGTTGGTCCAGGATGTGGGTGAAGTTCACCGAGGCGGCGTTCTGCACCGAGCCCATGGTGAACAGGTTGGGGAAGCCGTCGCTGTAGAAACCGTGGAGGGTGCGCGGCCCCTGCTTCCAGTGCGCCAGCAAGGCAGTGCCGCCGCGTCCGTACACGGGCAGGCGGCCGGTCAGCACGTCCGACCGGCCGACCTGGAAGCCGGTGGCGAGGATGATGCAGTCCACTTCGTACTTGCGGTCGCCGACCACGAGGGAGTCCCCGGTGACCCGTTCGACACCGCCGTGGTCCGCAGTGTCGACGAGCGTCACATTGGGGCGGTTGAACGTCTGCAGGTACTCGTCGCTGAAGGTCGGCCGTTTGCAGGTGTAGCGGTACCAGGGTTCGAGCAGCCGGGCCGTCTCCGGGTCCTGCACGATCTCCGCGACGCGAGCGCGGATCGCGTTCATCTTCCGGAAGTCGGCGAGTTCGTCGAGGCGTTCGCGATCCTCGGGCGTCAGCCCGTCCCGTACCTCGACGGGGGTGAGGTTGTGCAGCAGGTGCGCGCTGGCCGTCCAGGCGTCGGCCACCAGGTCCTCGGTGACGGCAGGTCCGCCGGCAACGATGTCCAGGAAATTGTTCATCCGGCGCCGCTGCCAGCCGGGCGTCAGCGAGGCCGCCCACTCAGGGTCGGTGCGCCGGTTGTCGCGAACATCCACGGTGGATGGGGTGCGCTGGAAGACGAACAGCTGCTGTGCGTCGCGGCCGAGGTGGGGCACGACCTGGATCGCCGTCGCACCGGTGCCGATCAGCGCGACGCGCTTGTCGGCCAGCTTGTGCAGACGACCGTCGGCGTCACCACCCGTGTAGCCGAAGTCCCATCGGCTGGTGTGGAAGAGGTGCCCGCCGAACGACTCGATGCCGGGGATGCCGGGAAGTTTGGGCCGGTCCAGCGTCCCGTTGGACACCACCACGTAGCGCGCCCGCATGCGGTCGCCGCGATCGGTGGTCACGAGCCAGTCGACGGCCTCCTCGTCCCACGCCAGCCCGGTGACGGCCGTCTGGAAGCAGGCGTCGCGGTACAGACCGAAGTGCCGGCCGATCGCGCGGGCGTGCCGGCGGATCTCCTCGCCAGGCGCGTACTTCCACTCGGGCACGTAGCCGAGCTCTTCGAGCAGGGGCAGGTAGACGTAGGACTCGATGTCGCAGTGGATGCCGGGGTAGCGGTTCCAGTACCAGGTGCCGCCGAAGTCGCCGCCCTTCTCGACGACCCGGATGCGTTCGACGCCGACCTGCCGCAGCCGCGCCGCGGCGAGCAGTCCGCCGAACCCGCCGCCGATGACGACGGCGTCGACGGTGTCCTGCAGGGGCTCGCGCTCGAAGTCGCCCTCGGCGTACGGGTCTTCAGCGAACGCGCCTTCGGCGGGTTGGTACTGCCCGGGGCCGTCGGGGCGGATGCGGCGATCCCGTTCGTGCCGGTACTTGGCGCGAAGCGCCTCCGGGTCGAAGCCCAGCTCGTTGGGGACGCCGGCGGTGATGGACATGCCCTGCCTTTCCTTGGTGCACGGAGAATGCGCCTGCCGCCGAGCCGGCGGCGGCGGGTGGAGCGCGCTGCCGCTCAGACGGCGGCCCAGCCGTTGTCGACGGGCAGCACGACGCCGTTGATGTTGGCCGCGGCGTCGGAAGCGAGGAAGACGATGGCCGCGGCCTGCTCCTCCGCTTCGGCGACGCGGCCGAGGTTGGGCAGGTACCGCGCCAGGACCTGTGGCCCGTGGGCCGCGGGGTCGGCATCGACGGTGATGCCGGTCTTGGTACCGCCGGGCGCGATGGCGTTGGCGCGGATGCCGGAGTCGCGGTACATCACGGCGATCGAGCGGGTGAGTCCGATCAAGCCGTGCTTGGCCGAGGTGTACGCGGCTCCGGCGGCGCTTCCGCGCAACGACGCCTGCGACGCGGTGTTGACGATCGCGCCCTTGCCGCGGGCGAGCAGGTGCGGCAGGGCGGCGCGCGTGAGCAGGAAGGGCGCGGTGAGGTTGACCGCGAGCACGCGGGTCCACTCGGCGTCGCTTACGTCGGCGACGGCGGACATCGAGTCCATGATGCCGGCGTTGTTCACCAGGACGTCCACACCACCGAAGGTGTTCACCGCGGTCGCGATCACCTCGTCGGCCACCACCGGGTCACTCAGGTCACCGACCACGTCAACCGCGGCGCAGCCCTTCGCGGCGAGCTCCTTCACGACCGCTGCGGCCGCGTCCCCGTCGACGTCGGCCACCACGACCTTCGAACCCGCGGTGGCGAACTGCAGGCGGCGGCGCGTCCGATGCCCGAACCCGCACCGGTGACGATGACGCTGCTGCCGGCCAAGTCGTCGGTATGTGCCATGGGGTGAAGGGTACGACTTTTTGTCAGTAAGAGCCATCTAGTCAGCAAGTGCCAGTAAGTAGACTGGTCGGACTCGGCGAGGAGGAAACATGCCCCACGATCAGAAGACGCCGGCGCGCCTGGGCCGGCCGCCGCTGACGGAGCGGCGGAAGGCGGAGACCCGGCTGGAGGTCGCCCGGGCGGCCGTGCGGCTCTTCCTCGCCCAGGGCGTGGCCGGGACGTCGGGCGAAGAGATCGCCGAGGCGGCCGGGATTTCGTCGCGCACGCTGTGGCGGTACTTCCCGACCAAGGAGAGCTGCATCATGCCGCTGCTGACCGGAGGGATCGAGAGCACCGCCCGGCAGCTGCGGTCGTGGCGCAAGGACCAGGGCCTGGCCGACCTGCTGGCCATCGCGCGCACACCGCTCACGGAAGCCGCCGACGACGCCCGCACGATGCTCCGCCTCGTCCGCCTGACCCGGACCGAACCGGGTTTGCGCGCGGTGTGGCTCGAAGCCCACCGCGCGGCCGAGCCGGTCTTCGCCGAAGCCCTCGCCCACCGCGCCGGCTTGCCCGAGCCCGACCTGGTCACCACGGTGCAAGCCGCGATGCTCAACGTCGCCCTCCGCGTCGGCGTCGAGCACTACGCCTCCCACGACAACCCCGACATCACCGGCTACGAGTCCGCAATCCGCGAGGCCCTCCTGGTCGCCGCAGGCAGCTTCACCTCCTGACCCGCTGCCCGCTCTCGCAGCCTCACCCGCCCGACCCACACCGCCACCACGCGCTCGACTCGAAACCCGCCCGCACCACACGCAGCGGACGGCGCTACCCGCCCGCCGCCACTCCGTTGCCGGCCGCCGGGCCCGCCCGAAAGTCGCCACAGACCGCCTGGGCCCGGCCGAACATCAAGCGCACCAACGTCGGCCACACGCCGCGTCGCATCAAGGTTCCCGACCATCGCACCGCACGGCGTCCCTCCCGCCACACTGCCCGGCGCCACCAAACATCGGCCACCCAACGCGGACCTGCGCCGTCAGTCTGCAGCTTCCGGTGACAGGGCCGGCCGGAGTCCGCGTCCGCCAGGCCGCCCGACCCGGACGAACATCGGCCGCGCCACCACTCCCGCCACGCCGCCATGGCGAAGGGACCCGCGATCGAGCCTGCGCAGGCGGCCTCTCCCACCAGACCGCCCGGGTCGATCGAAGCCCAGGCCGCGCCAAAACCCGAGGCAGCACCACCAGCCGGTGCGACGTGCGCGAGCGGCCATGCCATCCGCACCCGCCAGCTTCAGCAAGTAATATACGCAGCCTAAACTGTACAGCTTTAGGTGCGTAGTTTACCGTCAAGCAAGTGAACGAGACCCCGAACTTGGCGCCTTCGGCCGTGCAGGCGGCGCAGGAGGTCCGGACCACCATCAGCCGCCTGCGCAGGCGCATTCTGAGCGCCGCCGAGGCGGAGGACATCACGCTGAGCCAGGCGTCGGTCCTCACGCGGCTCGCGGACTCGCCGGGCGCAACGGCCAGTGAGCTCGCCGCGGCGGAGGGGGTCCGGCACCAGTCGATGACGTCGACCATCGCGTCGCTCGCCGATCTCGGGCTGGTCACGCGCGCCCCGGATCCGAACGACGGCCGCCGGGTGCGGCTCACCGTCACGCCCGAGGGGCGCCGGCGCGTGGACGAGGGGCGCCAGCTCCGTGGCGAATGGCTGACTGCCCGCCTGCAGGACCGCTGCACCGAAGACGAACGGCAGCTCGTGCTCGAGGCGATGGCCGTCCTCCAGAAGCTGACCGTTGACTGACCCCGCCTCCGACACGCCACACCGGGAGGCCACCACGCCGGCACGAACGGAAACCACGAAGCCCGTTTTCGACCGGCGGCTGCTGCCGGCCATGATGCTCGGGGCGATCCTGAACCCGGTCAACTCCACGATCGTCTCCGTCGCGCTCATCTCGATCGGCCAGGCGCTCGGCGCGCCGCCGGCGGAAACCGCGTGGCTGGTGTCGTCGCTGTACCTGGCGACGGCGCTCGGGCAGCCCGTGGTGGGGCGGCTGATCGACTTGTTCGGCCCGCGGCGGCTGTTCCTGGCCGCCACCAGCCTCGTCGGCGTGGCCGGCGTGATCGGGACGACGGCGCCGAACCTGGCGGTGCTGGTCGTCGCACGGGTGGTGCTCGGGTTCGGCACGTGTGCGGGTTACCCGGCGGCGATGGCGTTGCTGCGCAGCGAAGCGCGCCGCACCGGGCGCGACAGCCCGGCGGGCGTGCTGACGGCGCTCGCGGTGACCAGCCAGACCATCGCGGTGATCGGCCCGCTGCTCGGCGGCGTGCTGATCGGTGTCGGCGGGTGGCGCGCCACGTTCGCGATCAACGTGCCCCTCGCCCTCGCCGCCGTGCTGCTGGGCTTGTGGCTGCCCAAGCAGGTATCGAGTGCCACACCCGCGAGCCGGCTCGCGCAGCAGCTCGACGTGCCCGGCATGGCGCTGTTCGCCGCGATGCTGCTTGCCCTGCTGCTGTTTCTGATGAACCTTCACCTGTCGACGTGGTACCTGCTCGCGATCGCCATCGCGGCCGGCGCCGCGTTCGCAGTGCGGGAACTCAAGGCCACCACACCGTTCATCGACCTGCGGGTGCTCGGCGGCAACCGGCCGCTGGTCGCCACGTACGCCCGCGCCGTCGTCGCGTACACGGTCTCGTACGCGTTCCTGTACGGCTTCACCCAGTGGACCGAGGAGGGCTACGGCCTGTCGCCGTTCGTCGCCGGCCTCGTGCAGATCCCGATGTTCGCGGTGTCGATCGGCGTGTCGATCCTCACCGGACGGCGCGACGGCGTGCGAGGCAAGCTGCTCCTGGGCGCTGTCGGGCAGGTCGTGGCGTGCGGGCTCATGCTCACGCTCACCGGGAAGAGTCCGCTGTGGACACTCGTCCTGCTCGCCGTGATCTTCGGCGTCCCGCAGGGCACGAACAGCCTGGCCCTCCAGAACTCCCTTTACCACCAAGCGAACCCCGAGCACATCGGGTCGTCGGCCGGGTTGCTGCGCACGTTCGGCTACCTCGGCTCGATGATCGCCTCGGCGACCACCGCCGCGTCGTTCGGCCAGCGCGCCGACACCGGCGGGATGCACGTGCTGGCGTGGCTCATGCTCGGCACCGGCGTCCTGTTCCTCGTTCTCACCGTCTTCGACCGCACCCTCGGCCGGCTTCGCACCCGCGAAACCGAATGACGAAAGGCGCCACCTTGTCCCGCACCGCTTTGCTCTTGATGGACCTCCAGGTCAGCACGCTGTCCCGCGTCGCCGACGGCTACCTGGCCCGCGCCGTCGAGACGCTCGGGATCGCGCACGCCGCCGCCGTGCCGGTCATCCACATCGCCGTGCAGCTGCGGCGAGGCCACGTCGACGCCCACCCGCGCAACAAGATCTTCGGCGCCCTGCCCGCCGGCGTCTTCACCGCGGACGGCCCCGCCGGCGCCATCCACCCCGACGTCGCCCCCGCCGACGGCGAGATCGTCGTCTACAAGAACCGCGTGAGTGCCTTCGCCGGCAACAACCTCCAGCAGATCCTGGCCGCGCAGGACATCACGCACCTCGTCCTCGCCGGCATCGCCACGAGCGGCGTGGTCCTGTCCACCACGCTGCAGGCGGCCGACCTCGACTACGACGTCACCGTCCTCTCCGACGCCTGCATCGATCCCGACCCCGCCCTGCACGAAACGCTGGTCATGGACGTCTTCGCCCGCCGCGGCCGCACCACGACCAGCGCGGAGTGGGCCCGGGAACTGGCCTCCGCCTGAGCTGGGGGGAACGGGTGGGCGCGGCTATGCGCGCCGTCGTTGAGCGACACGAGCGGGGCGCCCGCGGCCGCGACGTGCGCCTCACCGAGCGCGCCACCGAAGATGCGGAACGCGTACACGAAAACCGCGCACAATCCCCGAGGTCGCCCGGCGGCCCGAGGGCTGGAGCGCCCGTGCCGGCGCTGTTCGTCTCCGGCCGCCGCGCGCCGTCCGGCCGGCGCGATGAGAGCGTGCACACCCGCACCGACCAGGGCGTGCTCGACGAGCTGCGCTGAATCAAGTCGACCATCCACAGTGGACTTCAGGCAGTGGACTTCAGGCGGTTTCGAGCTGCGCCAGGAAGGCCCGCGCGGCGGGCGACGCGCTCGCGCTCACGGCCAGCGCCACCTCCCGGATCGTGCGGGGCAGCAGCGGCCGCACCACCACGCCGTCGACCCGCGGCACGCCCACCGCCGGCAGGATGCTCACGCCCAGCCCGGCCCGCACCATCTCCAGCACGGCGGACATCTCGCGCGCCTCGAACGTCGCCTCCAGCCGCACCCCGGCCTCGCGCGCGGCGGCCGTGAACACCTGCGCGCAGCCACCGGTCGGACGCACGAACGGCTCGTTCGCGAGCTGCGCGTACGTCACCGTCTCGCAGGCCGCCAGGAGGTGCGCCACAGGCAGCACGGCGAGCATCTCGTGGCGGTCGAGCAGCACGGTCCGCAGCCCGGGCGCCGGCAGTGTGACCACGGCGACGTCGGCCACACCCTGGTCGAGCCAGTCACGCAGCTCCTCGTCGCTGCCCTCGAACGACCGCACCGCGACGAGCGGGTGGCGTTCGGTGAACAGGCGAAGCTGCGCCGGGAGCCGGGTGCCCATGGCGGTGGGCACGCTCGCGAGCCGCAGGGTGCCCGTGACCTGCCCGGCCACTTCGGCGACCTCGGCGCGCAGCAGGTCGACCTGCCGCACGGCTTCGCGCGCCCGCCGCACCGCGCGTTCGCCGGCTTCCGTGAGCGCGACGCCCGTGCGCAGCCGCAGCAGCAGCGGAGCCCCGAGCTCGTTCTCGAGCGAGGCGATCGAGCGGCTGACAGCCGGTTGCGCCATGCCCAGGCGCTCACCCGCGGCCGTGAACCCGCCGTGCTCGGCCACGGCCAGGAGCACCCTGAGCTGCTGCATCGTCGTCATCGGACCTCCGGTCATGATCGCCACGCCATGCCGTCATAACGTCGACGACATTTTCTGTGACTCCCCCAGAACATTACCGTCATGGGCAGATCGAGAGGAGTCAATTGACCATGCGAGTGCTGATCACCGGAGCGTCCAAGGGCATCGGCCGGACCCTCGCCGACCGGCTGGCCGCGGAGGGCCACCACCCGATCGGCCTGGCGCGCACCGCGCCGCCGGACTTCCCCGGCGACTTCCACGTCGCCGACCTCGCCGACGTCGACGCGACCGCCGCGGCGCTCGACGAGATCGTCGCGGCCGGTGCCGTCGACGGGCTGGTGAACAACGTCGGCACCGCCAAGCTGGCGCCGCTCGGCTCCGTCGACCTCGACGACGTCGCGCGCACCTACGACCTCAATTTCCGCACCGCGGTGCAGGTGACGCAGGCCGTGCTGCCCGGCATGCTCGCCGCCGGGCGGGGCCGGATCGTCAACGTCACGAGCCTTGTCACGCTCGGCACCCCGCACCGCACGTCGTACGGCGGGTCCAAAGCCGCACTCGAAGCCGCCACCGGTATCTGGGCGGGTGAACTCGCCGCCCGGGGCATCACCGTCAACGCCGTCGCCCCCGGCCCGACGGAAACCGAGCTCTTCCGCAAGGGCACCCCGGCCGGCTCCGAGCGCGAGGCGTGGTTCCTCGACCAGCTGCCCGTCGGCCGCCTCGGCCGGCCGGCGGAGATCGCGCACGCCATCTGCTTCCTGCTGTCGGAAGACGCGGGATTCATCACCGGCCAGGTCCTGCGCGTCGACGGTGGCGCGAGCATCGCCGCCGCCTGAGCCCTGAAAATCGCCACCGCGATCCGCCCGATTCGGGCAGAATCGCCGCCATGTCACCGACGTTCGTGCTCGTGCCCGGGTCCAATGCCACCAGCCGCTGCTTCTCCGTCCTGCAACGGGAACTGGCGTTGCTCGGCCACCGCTCGCTCGCGGTGGACCTGCCCGGACACGGCGAAGCGGGCTTTTCGACGGCGTACCAGGCGCAGGACCTCGACACCTTCGCGATCGAGCCGTCGCCGCTGGCCACCGTGACGTACTCCGACGCGGTGGCCGCGGTGACGGACGTCGTGCGGCGGGCGCGCGAGCACGACCCGGTGGTCCTCGTCGGGCACAGCCGCGGTGGCATGGCGGTGACGAGCGTCGCGAACGCGGTGCCGGAGCTGCTGGAGCGGACCGTGTACGCGTCGGCGTGGTGCTGCGTCACCGGCGGCCCCGCCGACTATCTCCAGAACCCCGCGTACTTCCCGGTCGCGCTGGCGGAAGCGGCGGCCGTCCGGGTCGGCGACCCGCAGCAGCTCGGCGTCCTGCGGATGAACTGGCGCAGCAGCGATCCGCAGCACTTCGCCGCGCTGAAGCGCGCCATGCTCGCCGACGGCACCGACGCCGAGCTGCTGTCCTTCCTCGCCGGCCTGGACCCGGACGAGACCCTGGACGGCGGCGACGACCGCCCCGACGCCGCCACCTGGGGCCGCGTACCGCACACGTACGTGCGCTTCACGCAGGACGAAAGCATGCCGCTTGCGCTGCAGGACGCGTTCATCAAGGAGGCCGACGCCCTCACGCCCGGCAACCCCTTCGACGTCCAGTCGATGGCCGCGTCGCACGTCGGCCCGCTTGTGCACGCCGCCGAGTTCGCCGCGGTGCTGGCGGGCACCGTCACACCCCGGTAGACGAGCCCGGCCGCACGATCATGATCACGGTGACGACGACCCACAGCAGGTTGAAGATCCCCGTCGTCATGGCCAGCCGCCCGGCGACGCGGGTGTCGGCCTTCGTGACCGCGACCCCGCCACCATCGGCCGCCGGTTCCGCCAGCGCCGCACGTTGTCCCGGCAGCATGAAGGCCACCAGCACGACGGCGGCCACCGCGGTCAGCCCGATCGACACCAGCACCCAGGTCTGGCCCGTCACCTTCATCGTCCCGGCGACCGCGAACCCGAACACAGGCACGGCGATCGACACCCACGCGTAAACCCGGCAGATCCGGTGCAACAACACCAACGTGCCGCGATCACCCCGCTTCAGCGCAGCGGGGAACATGCTCGCGGCCACCGCCACGGGCCCGACGGCCAGAATCGCCGCCAGCACGTGGATCGACAGAAACACTTTGCTCACGACGTCGACGCTAGCCCTCGCGTTTCGCCGCCCGGAACCGGCTGGATCGCCGTGTTCCACCGGATTTTCGCCACTTGCACGGCTGGGGCGTGTCTGACAGAGCTCGCGGCTGGTTGCTGGGATGCTGCCGGTCGTGGCGCTGCTTCAGATGCGCTCGGATGCCCAGTGGGTGTTGCCGGCATCGATGCGGGCCGGCGTGGCGGAGGTGCCGGCGGTGTCCAGCACAACGAGCCGCCTGACCACGCGATCGACCGTTGCCGCGGCGGCTGGAGCACCACCGTGCACCACCTCGTCGACGGAAACGGCCGAACGCTGGTAGCGCGCGGCATCGTCGCTGTGATCCCCGCGCCTGGATGAAAGCATTGTCAGACGCGCGGCTAGTCCCGCGGAACCTCGACAGCGGTGAACACGAGCTTCCGGTTAAGCCGGAACCCCAGGGCTTCGTAGAGGCGGATCGCGTTGACGTTCGACGCGGCGGCGTGCAGGAACGGCAGTTCACCCCGGTCCCGGATCCCGGCCCCGACGGCCCGCACGAGCCGCGCGGCGAGGCCCTGGCCGCGGAAGGCCGGGTCGGTGCACACGGCGCTGATCTCCGTCCAGTCGGGCGGGTGGAAGCGTTCGCCGGCCATGGCGATGAGCGCGCCGGAGCGGCGGATGCCGAGGTAGGTGCCCAGCGCGATGGTGCGACGCAGGAACGGGCCCGGCCGCGTCCGCTCGACGAGGTCCAGCATCTCGGGCACGTCGGCTTCCGTGAGGCGGACCGCCTCGGGCTCGGGCGCGACGCTGAGGTTCGTGCCCTCGAGCTGCACGCCCGGGATGCCGCCGTGCACGGTCCAGCCCGGAGGTGGCGTGAGCGCTTCGCCGGCGATGACCACCGTGGCGCCCGGGCCGGCGAGGTCGGCGATGTCGCGCCACACGTGCTCGTCCGGCTCGTCGGGCAGCGCCAGGAACGGCGCGACGTCCACCGGGTAGCGCAGGACTTGGCCCTTCTGCTCGGCGAAGTGCGCGTGCGGCCCCGACAGCGACGACAGCACCGGGTTGTCCAGCGGGCTCATCCAGCCTGCCCTTTCCTAGAAGCGAACGACACCCCAGAATGCGTCGCCGCCACGGCGCGCCGCCAGCGGTCCCACATCCTGATCAGCGCAGCGCCTCGTACGGCTCCTTCTGAGCCGGGTAGTAGTCGTCGAACGACGGGCGCGGCGTGCCGTCGCGCGCGGCCACCAGCAGGTCGAGGTAGTACTCCCAGCCGGGCCCGATCTCGCCGATGCCGCCGGTGTCCGTGAGGTGGTGCACGAGACTCAGCTCGGTGCCACCCTCCACTTCGGACAGCAGGAGCTCCGGCGGCCAGCCGCCGGCGTCCAGCAATCCCGGTCAGGGCCAGGCGCCGGGGCGCGTCACACGCTTCGACGCGCATCTCGGTCCACGGCTCGGCCTCTTCGAAGGCCATCTGCACGCGGACCGTCCGCCCGGGCGCGGCCTCGCCCTCCCACGTGCCGAACCACAACGCCGTGCGATGGGGGTCCGTGACGTCGGCCCACACGTCGCCGATCGGCGCCGCGAACACGCGGCGCAGCACCAGGTCGACGCCCGTTCCGGTCCGTACCAGCTCACCCGTCACGCGCGTCAGCGCAGCCGGATATTCAGGTCAGGAACCGGCCGGTGGGCCGGTTAGCGTCCGGGTGCACCCGGCGAAAGGACTGTGATGAGCACCGTCGACACCAACCAGCCCCTCGGCACGCCGACCTGGCTCGACCAGGCCGTGCCCACCTCGCCCGTGCGCAGGCCTTCTACGGCGCCGTCTTCAGCTGGACCTTCGACGGCGGCGACTGCCTCTTGCGTGGCCTGCCCGTCGCGGGCCTGTGCCGCGGCGCGGGATGCGGCTGGACCGTCCACCTCGCCACCGCGCCGCGACGGCCGCCGGCGTCACCGCAGCCGGCGGCGCGCTGCTGAGGAACCCCACGACGTCTACGGCCGCGGTCGCGCCGCCCTGGTGACCGACCCGACCGGCGCGCGCTTCGGCCTCTGGCAGGGCCGCACGTTTCCGGGCGCGCGGCTCGTCAATGAGCCCGGCACGCTCGTGCGCAACGACCTCGTCACCACAAAGGGGCCACGGGGGCGCGAGTTCTACCGCAGCGTTTTCGGCTTCACCCTCGACGCCAACCCCGACCTCCCCGGTGCCGACTTCACCTTCCTCCGCCGCCCCGACGACCACGAGATCGGCGGCATCTTCGGTGCCGGTTCGCCGCCGGCGTCCGCCTGGGCCACCACCTTCGAAGTCGCCGACACGCACGCATCGGTCGAGAAACTCACCACCGCGGGCGGCACGGTCACCACGATCGACGACACCCCATACGGCCGCATGGCCACCGTGACGGAGCCGTTCGGCACGGGGTTCACGATGATCGCGCGCCCGTGAACTCGATTGCCGAACGCGCCGCCGGTCGCTAGACAGGCGAGGTGGACATCCCCGAAGTGCCCGGCGCCCGCCTCCTCGACGCGACCGCCGCCGACGCTGCCGAACTGCTCGTGCTCCAGCGCTGCTGCTGGGTCCAGGAGGCGATCCTCAACAGCACACTCGAGATCCCGGCGCTGCACGAGACCCTCGACGAGGTCCGCGAGTGGATCGGCACGTGGCGCGTATGGGTTGTGCGCCAGGGCCCGCGGCTCGTCGGCGCCGTCCGCGCGCGCCTCGAAGGCACGGCCTGGGAAGTCGGCCGGCTGATGGTCGCCCCGGACCTCACCGGGCGCGGCCTGGGGCGGTTCCTGCTGGCCCACGCCGAGACCCACGCCCCGGCCACCGCCCGCACCACCGAACTCTTCACCGGCGCGGCGAGCAAGCGCAACATCGCGATGTACGAACGGGCCGGCTACCGCCTGACGGACCAAGCCGGCCCGCTCGACGCACACATCCGGCACGCGGTGTACCTGGTCAAACCACGCGGCTGACCCGTCGCAGGCGCGCCGCGCTGATCCGCACCCGCTCGGCAGCTCGAGCGCCGCCGACAGCTCGCCCCGAACGCGCCGCGGGTGGACCCATGGCCGATTGCGCGACGTTTCACCAGCCGTGGCAACGTTACCGGCCAGATCACCCGCGGGCAGCTGCCCGGTCACCCGGCCGTGCCGACCGCGCGGCTGAGCTCCCGCGCAAGTGCCTCGCCGGCCGAATCCCCCCGGGCGCTTTCTCGACCGTGAGCCGCCGCGTGCGCCTGGCACCAGCGGCGGGCACTCAGCCCAAGTGCAAGTGCGCAGCCAACCGGATCCGCAACCCCCGCACGTCCGCCGGTGCCACACCGAACGTCTCCGCCGGGCGGTGGCCCGCCGCGTTGTTCCAGGGACCGGCGACGTAGGTGAAGCCGTTGCGGGTCACCGGGACCGACCAGATCTGCTCGCCGCCCGGCCGGCCCCGGAGCCGCGGGCATGCCGGAACTGTGACGTTTTCATCACCTCGCCGAGGGTGGTGACGAAGGTGGCACGTCGGCGTCCGGCAGGCCGATGCCACGCTCCGCCCAGACGCGGGGCGGTTCCTCCTCGCCTGGCCGGAGGGGTGCGAGCGAAGATCGCGTCGACGTATCCAACGTGGACAGTCCCGCCCGGTGCCGTGATGCTCAGCATGGTCGACTCGCTTCCTGAGTGCTGCGCCGAGTGAACCACGGGCCTGCCGCAGCCGACCGAACGATCACCGCCCGGCCGGCCGGCACCGCACGTCGACGCCGGCCTCGAGCCGCGCCGGCCGGACGAGCCGGCTTCCCCGGCCGTGAGCCGATATCGACGAAAATTGAGCTGTTCATGCGTTGTCGGCTCTGCCTTGCCTGCGGAAACTGCGCGCACGGAGGATATGCACTTCGACCTTCTGGTCATCGGGTTCGGCACGGGCGGCAAGACGCTGGCGGCCTTACTGGGGTGGCGCGGCAAGCGGGTCGCCATGATCGAGCAGTCCGCAGAGATGTATGGCGGCAGCTGCATCAACATCCGTTGCGTCCCGACGAAGGCGCTCGTCCACCACGCGGAAACCCCGGCGCGGAAACCCCGGCGCGGGCACGCCGGCCGAACGGCACCGCAAGGCCGTCGACGCCACCCGCGCGCTCACGACCAAGCTGCGCGGCGCCAACTTCGCCAACCTCGACACGCTCGACTCCGTCACTGTCGTCACCGGCCGCGCGGAGTTCCTCGACCCGAAGACGGTGCGCGTCACCGCGGGCGACGACGTGCTCGACCTCGCCGCCGACACGATCGTGATCAACACCGGCGCCCACCCCGACGATCCCGCCGATCCCTGGCCTCGCGGACAGCGCTCACCTGCTCACGAGCACCGAACTCATCGACCTCGACCACCTGCCCCAGCGCTTGGCGATCCTCGGCGGCGGTTACGTCGGCGTGGAGTTCGCGTCGATGTATGCCCAGTTCGGCAGTGCGGTGACGGTGCCCGACGCGGCCCCGCGCATCATGCCGCTCGAGGACGACGACATCGCCGGGGCCGCAACGGACATCCTGTGCGCGGCGGGCGTCGAGTTCGTGTTCGGCGCGCACGTCACGCAGGTGCGTGACATCGACAGCGGCGTCGAGATCACCTACTAAGCCGGCGGCGTGACGCACACGCTCGCCGCCGACGAGGTGCTCGCCGCGACCGGGCGCCAGCCCGCCACCGAGGGCCTGGGTCTCGACCGCGCGGGCGTGCCCACCACCGCGTCGGGCGCCGTCGAGGTCGACGAGTTCCCGCGCACGAGCCAGCAGCACATCTTCGCCATCGGCGACGTCGACGGCGGACCGCAGTTCACCTACATCTCGTTGGACGACAACCGCATCGTCGCGGACCAGCTCCTCGGCAACGACGTTCGGTCCACAAAGGACCACGCGTTCGTACCGTACACGGTGTTCATGACGCCTACCTTCTCGCGCGTCGGGCTCACCGAGCGCGACGCGGTCGAGCGCGGACTGCCGGTCAAGGTCGTCGAGAAGCCGGTTGCGGACATCGCGGGGATGCCGCGGGCGAAGATCGTGGGCGAGACGCGCGGGCTGATGAAGTTCGTCGTCGACCGCGGAACCGACCGCGTGCTGGGCGCGGCACTCCTGAGCGTCGACTCACAGGAACTGATCAACACGCTCACGCTGGCCATGCGCCACGACGTGACCTCGAGCGAGCTGCGCGACGCCGTCTACACGCACCCGTCCTCCACGGAAGCCTTCAACGAGGTCCTCGCCACGCCACCCGTCCGCACGGCGTGATTTTCCATCCGGAGGCACCCCCCGATTATGAAGTAGCGCGCGTCCCGAACCTGCCGGCGTCGCCCCCAAACGCTCTTCACCCCAGCACCGCCAGTCGCCTGTGGACGGTCTCCGACCACCTCCTCTCCGGTTGACCCCACCCATCCCTACGGCCTCCGACCCTGCCCGGCATCGGAGGCCGTTTCACGGGCCAACACCGCCCTGATCTGCGCAAACACCAAAAACTTGACTTCAAATTGAGTAAGTGATTTAGTCAATTCACTCGCAGAACGGAGTCACCGATGACCGAAGCGCACCCCAAGCCCGGGCTGTCCGAGCAGCTCGTCGAAGGGCTGCTGCAGCTGATCGCCGAGGAGCGCCTGGCGCCCGGCGACACCCTGCCGACCGTGCGGGTGCTGGCGGAGCGGTTCTCCGTGACGACCCCGACCATCCGGGAAGCCTTGCGGCGCCTGCAAACCACCGACGCGGTGCGCATGCGCCACGGCTCCGGCATCTACGTGGGCGACGGCATCCACCGCACGCTGATGCCCAACCCCAACTCCGCGCCGATGAAGGACGAGCTGATCCTGCAGCTCGTGGCCGCGAGGCTGACGATCGAGCCCGGCATCGCCGCCCTCTCCGCGACCAATCGCACCGAAGAAAGCCTGCAGCGCCTGGAACTCGCGCTCGACACGGCCAAGCGCGACCGCGCGGATCCGGGGCCCCACCTGAACTTCCACCGCGAGCTCGCGGGCGGATCGGGCAACCAGGTGCTGTTCGAGATCGTCGATTCGCTGCTGACCGCCCGTGGCCGCGAGCAGAAAGCCCTGCGCGCCCTCATCGAAGACCGCAAGCGCGACTACGAGGAGCACCTCGCGATCTACGAGGCCGTGCGCGCCGGCGACGCGGCGCAAGCGGAGGAGCGCACGCGCCGCCACCTCGAACAGCTCCGCACCGACGTGGCCCGCCAGCTGGGGCGGGCCGGATGACCGGGAAAGACAAGATGACGATCGCACCACGTTCGCACCGCCTCGCCGACCTGACCTGGCCGGAGATCGACGATCTGCGCCCGTACGCCCCCGTGGCGATCGTGCCGCTCGGCGCCACCGAGCAGCACGGCCACGGCCTGGCGCAGCGCACCGACACCACCCGCGCCGAAGTCGTCGCCGACCTCGTCGCGCAGCGGCTGTCGCCGAAGGTCGTGGTCACGCCGGTGATCCCGGTGGGCGTTTCCGAACACCACATGGCTTTCCCCGGCACGCTCACGCTGTCGCCGATCACCCTGCAGCAGGTGATTGTCGAGCTGGTCACGAGCCTGCACCGGCACGGCTGGCGCAAGGTCTACGTGATCACCGGCCACGGCGGCAACAACGCGACGGTGGAGATCGCCGTGACCCGGCTGCGCACGGACCTGCCCGACCTGCACCTCGCGTGGAGCGGCATCACGCCCGTGGTCGCGGACCTCACGGCGGAGTTCGCCGAGAGCCGGATCCGGGGCCACTCCTGCGAAATCGAGACGTCGCAGGCGATGTTCGCCGACCCGGACCTCGTCCTGCCCGATCGCCTGACGCGCGGCAGCGCCACGTTCGACGACCTCGACCAGGCGGGCAAGCTCAGCCGTTCGCGGCCGGGCATCCACTTCCCGCAGACCTACGACAACCTCAGCAAGACCGGCACTCTCGGCGACGGCACTAAGGCGTCCGTCGCGATCGGTGCTCGACTGGTGGAAACCGCCGTCGAGCGCATCAGCGGCTTCCTGCAGGAGTTCATCGACCTGCCGGAACGCCAGTCCGCCCCTGTCCGCACCACCGTTCCCCAGGAGACCCCATGACCGCCCCGACCCGACGTCGTTTCGGAGTGGCCACCCTCGCGATCGCGGTCGGTCTCACGCTGGCCGCCTGCGGTGGCGGCGACAACCAGGCCGCCAACCCGCTGCACACCGCGGCCGCCGGCAAGCTGCAGCTCGCATTCCGCTCCGACGACAAGCCGACCTCGTTCATCGACGGCGGCAAGCCCGCCGGTTTCCTCATCGAGCTCACGCAGGCGATGGCGAAGAAGATGAACCTCACGCCCGAGTACACGGCCACCGACTTCGCGAGCATGCTGCCCAACGTCCGCAACCACAAGTACGATTCGGCCGCGTTCGGCACGCTCGTCACGCCGCCGCGCCAGGAGGTCACCGACTTCACCACCGCGGTGAACTACGGGCAGGCGCAGCTGATCTCGCGCAAGTCCGCGCCACTGGCTACTGTGGACGCCTCGGCGGGCAAGACGATCGCGATCACGCGTGGCAGCGAGTTGATCCCGCTGGTCAAGAAACGTGTGCCGACCGTGACGGTCAAGGAGTTCCCGAACATCGCCGCCAGCTCCAACGCGTTGACGGCCGGCCAGGTCGACGGCCTGTTCACCGGCGTCGCGACCACTTTGGACCTCCTGGAGAAGCACCCGGACTACCAGGCTTCGCCGCCGATCACCAGCGGCATGACGGCGTTCCCCGTCGCGAAGGACCGTCCGGAGCTGAAGAAGGCGCTGGACGACGCGCTCAAGGCCGTGATCGCCGATGGCACCTACACGAAGCTGTTCGACAAGTGGAACCCGAAGCACGTCGCGATCCCGAAGGACATGCTGAACGCCTACCCCGGCATGCAGCAGCGACCCGGCGTCACCACCGACGGGTCCTGAAAGGACAGGTGCCATGGAAGGCCTGAAACACATCTGGGACACGTTCTTCGACCTCGACCTCATCGGCAGCACGCTTCCCACGCTGCTCAAGGAAGGGCTGCTGAACACCCTGTTCCTCACGGTGCTCGCCAGCGCGATCGGTCTCGTGGTCGGCATCTTCCTCGCCAGCGGCCTGATGTCGAAGTTCCGGGTGCTGCGCCTGCCGTGTCGCTGGTACGTCGACATCCTGCGAGGTCTGCCGCACATCCTGAGCATCTACCTCATCGGACAGGGCCTGCCGCTCGCCGGGCTCACGGTGTTCGGTGACTGGACGTACGGCTACGCGGCGCTGGCGATCGGGCTCATGGAAGGCGCTTACATGGCGGAGATCTTCCGCTCGGGCTTCCAGAGCGTCGACAAGGGCATCGTCGAAGCTTCGCGCAGCCTGGGCCTGTCGCACACGAAGACGATGCGGCTGATCGTGATCCCGATCGGCTTCCGGCGGGTGCTGCCGGCGCTCACCGGCCAGTTCATCCTCGTCATCAAGAGCACCGCGCTGGTCTACCTGCTGGGCCTGGCGGCGGGGCAGCGCGAGATGTTCGCGATCGCCCAGGACACGTCGACCAACAACGCGTCGCTCTCGCCGCTGGTCGCCGCGGGCCTGTTCTACCTCGCGATCACCGTGCCGCTCACCTATGTGGTCAACAAATGGGACAAGCGGATGCGCGAGGGCCGGCCCGCCGCGAGCACCGCGCCCAAGGCCGTGCGCACCGAGGAGGCACTCGCATGACGCAGGCGAGCACCGCGGCAGCCGACGCCGCGGGCACCACCGAAACCCCCGGAACCACGGTCCGCTACGAGCACGTCGACAAGAGCTACGGCCACACCCCGGTGCTCCACGACATCGTGCTCGAAGCGCCGGGCGGGACGACCACGTGCGTGATCGGCCCGTCGGGTTCCGGCAAATCGACGCTGCTGCGCTGCACCAACCTGCTGGAGATCCCCACCGCCGGGCGCATCTTCATCGGCGACGAGGCCATCACCGACAAGAGCGCGGACGTCGACCGCATCCGCACCCGCGTCGGCATGGTGTTCCAGAACTTCCACCTGTTCCCGCACCACACCGTGCTGGACAACGTGACGCTCGCCCCGCAGCAGGTGCTCGGGGTGTCCCGTGACGAAGCCGTGGAGACCGCGCGGGCGAACCTCGCCGCGGTCGGGCTGGCGGCGTACGAGAACCGCCGGCCCTCGCAGCTCTCGGGCGGTCAGCAGCAGCGCGTGGCCATCGCGCGGTCGCTGGCGATGAACCCCGAGGTGATGTTGTTCGACGAAGCGACGTCCGCACTCGACCCCGAGCTCGTGAAGGGCGTGCTCGCCGTGATGCGCGATCTCGCTTCCCGCGGCATGACCATGATCGTGGTGACGCACGAGATGCGCTTCGCCCGTGAGGTCGCCGAGCAGGTCGTGTTCCTCGACCAAGGGCGGCTCGTGGAAGCCGCCCACCCCACCGAGTTCTTCGAGAACCCCCGCAGTGACCGGCTCCGGTCCTTCCTCGACGAGGTGCTCTGAATGAGATTCGCCAAGCTCGCCGCTGTCGCCGCGCTTGCGCTCACGGCCGCGGTGGTGGTGCCGCAGACCGCGGCCGCCCAACCGTCCGCGCGCAACCACCCCATGCCCTCGACGGGCTGTCTGGCGCAGTCGAACTCGCTGCCGCTCGGGCAGACGGTCACCCAGACCATCACCTCCGGCGGGCTGTCCCGCGATTACCTGATCCACCTGCCTGCGTCGTACTCGCCGGGCCACCCGAAGCCCGTGGTGCTCGCGTTCCACGGCCGCAAGGGCGACGGCAGCGACATCGAAGAGTTCTCCGGCATCGACGGCCTCGACACGATCGCCGTGTACCCGGTCGGCGCCAAGGGCCAGGACGACCAGGGCGCCTGGCAGAGCGCCCCGTACGCCGCCGCCGGCGTCGACGACGTGCGCTTCGTGAGCGACCTGCTCGACCACCTGCAGGCCACGCTGTGCGTGGACCCGCTGCGCATCTTCGCCACGGGCAAGTCCAACGGTGCCGGCTTCGTCTCGCTCCTGGCCTGCCAGCTGCCGATGCGCATCGCGGCCTTCGCCACCATCGCGGGCGCCTTCTACCCCGGCACGACGGTCGGCTGCTCGTCGAGCGTGCCCGCCCCCATCGTCGACTTCCACGGCACCGCCGACCCGACCATCGAGTACACCGGCGGCACCAGCCACAGCGAACCGATCCCCAACCTCATGGACTGGGCCCAGAACTGGGCGAACCACAACCGCTGCGACGCGACCCCGGTCAGCACGGACATCGGCTCCGACGTCATCGGGTTCTCGTGGCAGAACTGCGCCGTCAACGCGTCGGTGACCCACTACCGCATCCTCGGCGCCGGCCACACCTGGCCCGGCGAGCTCGTGGACAGCGGCCCCGGCTCGGCGACGCAGACGATCAAGGCGCAGGACGTGATCTGGGCGTTCTTCACCTCGCACACGCTGGGGTCCGGGTTGCGGCACCGCTGACCGCCCTTGCAAGGTGCCCTGCCGGACGCTCGTCCGGCAGGGCACGGCCACGTCCAAGACCACTCCGCCGAAATAACCGTGATGAGTTGAACATTCACGTCACAGCGCCCGCCGGCTACCCACGTCAGGGGAGGGTGGCGGGCGCGCCGGCCGAGGAGCATGGGGACATGCGCGACCACCGCAACACCGAGCTCGGAGAATTCCTGCGCGCGCCGCGCGGCGCTGACCCCGGCGGAGGCGGGCGTGCCGACGTACAGCACGTCGCGCCGCGTTCCCGGGCTGCCGCGCGAGGAGGTCGCCCAGCTCGCCGGCATGAGCGTGAACTACTACACGCGCATCGAGCAGGGCGAGAGCCACCAGCTGTCCGACTCGGTGCTCGAAGCGATCGCCAACGCGCTGCGGCTGGACGAGAGCGAACGCATGCACCTGCTGCGCCTCGCGTGGCCCGCCCAGCGCGCCAAGCGCGAGACGGAGCCGGGACCGGAGCAGGTGCGGGAGTCGCTGCTGGCCATCGTGGAGAGCAGCGTCGACCACGCCGCGGTGATCCTCGGGCGGCGCACCGATCTGCTGGGCGGCAACCGGCTCGGGTTCGCGCTGTTCGGAGTCGACCCGGACGCGCGCCCCAACCTCACGAAGCGCATGTTCCTCGACCCGGCCATGCGTGACCTCGTGGTCGACTGGGAGCACCAGGCCACGAACTCCGCCGCGTACCTGCGGATGACGGTGGGCGAGCAGGTCGACGACCCGCTGATGGCCGAGCTCGTCGGCGAGCTGTCCATCGAGAGCCCCGAGTTCGCTTGGATCTGGGCCGCCCACCCGGTCGCCGAGTGCTCCCACTCGGTCCGCGAATTCGACCACCCGCTCGTCGGCCGGCTCACCCTCAACGAGGAGAATCTGCGCATGCCCGACGTGCCCGGCCAGCACATCCTGTTCTTCGGTGCCGCGCCCGGCTCCCCGTCGGCCGAGCGGCTCCGGCTGCTGGACTCGCTCGTGTCCTGATCACAGCTCGTCGAACACCAGCACGGTGTGCGTCGAGAGCACGTCCGGCATCGCCTGCAGCCGTTCGAAGACCAGGTCGCGCAAGCTGTCGGCGTCCCGCGTGCGTACGAACAGGATGAGGTCGTTGTCCCCCGAGACGAGCCCGCCGTGCTCGATCTCGGGGATGTTCTTGAGGTCGGCCCTCACCGTGCGCCAGGTGTTCTGCGTGACTTTGAGGTACACGTACGCCGCGAGCCCCTGCCCCAGCCGGCGCGGATCGGTGACCGCGGCGTACCCCGTGATCACGCCTTCGCGGTGCAGCCGCTCCACCCGGGTGTAACAGCCCGCTCGCGAAATGTGCACACGTTCGGCCAGCGCGCGCATCGACGCGCGCCCGTCGGCCTTCAGCTCGGCGATGAGCTTGAGGTCGACCTCGTCGAGCGCCGCCGCCATTCGTCCACCCGGCTCGGACATCGCCGCACCTCTCGAAGCCAATCATCCGGCCCATGCGAGCCACGCGAACCATTGTTCCACACTTCCCCTCATTGTCTGGATACCTGATCGACTGAGAGCGAAGATCGGCGTTAGACGTCTTCCCGGCGTCTCCCCACCCACGTCGATCGGAGCAGCCGGTGACCACCACGGAACGCACCGCAGCGTCGTTCTTCCTCCCGAGCGACGAGCCGCTGGGCCTCATCGCCGCCGACGGCTCGCCCGTCCCGGACGCCGACCTCGCCATGCCGGCCGACGACGTCCTCCTGCGCCTCTACCGCGCGATGGTGTCGGGCCGTCGCTTCGACACCCAGGCCACCGCGCTCACCAAGCAGGGCCGCCTCGCCGTCTACCCGTCGGCGCGCGGCCAGGAGGCCGGCGAGATCGGCTCGATCCTCGCGCTGCGCCCGCAGGACTGGCTCTTCCCGACCTACCGGGACTCGATGGCCGTGGTGGCGCGCGGCGTCGACCCGGTCGAGGTCCTCACATTGCTGCGCGGCGACTGGCACTGCGGCTACGACCCCCACACCACCCACGTCGCACCCCAGTGCACGCCGCTGGCCACGAACACGCTGCACGCCGTCGGCTTCGGGCATGCCGCGAAGGTCAAGGGCGAGGACACCGTCGCGCTCGTGCTGCTCGGCGACGGCGCGACCAGCGAGGGCGACACGCACGAGGCGCTGAACTTCGCCGCGGTGTGGCAGGCGCCCGTCGTGTTCCTGGTGCAGAACAACGGGTACGCGATCAGCGTGCCACTCGCGAAGCAGACCGCGGCGCCTTCGCTGGCGCACAAGGGTGTCGGCTACGGCATGCCGTCGGTGCTCGTCGACGGCAACGACGCCGCAGCCGTGCACGCCGTGGTGGAGCGGGCCGTCGCCCGCGCCGCCGCCGGTGGCGGGCCGACGCTCGTCGAGGCGATCACCTACCGCGTCGAGTCCCACACCAACGCCGACGACGCCACGCGCTACCGCGACCGCGCGGAGGTCGAAACCTGGCTCGCCCGCGACCCGATCGCGCGGCTCGAGCACTACCTCACCGGCCGCGGCCTGCTCGACGACGCCGCGCGCCAGGAGATCGCCGCACGCGCCGAGGCCGAAGCCGCCGCGCTGCGCGAACGCATGAACACCGACACCGAGCTCGACCCCGCGGACCTGTTCCGCCACGTCTACGCCGAGCCGACCGCCGCGTTGCGGCACCAGGCCGGCGAGCTCACCGCCGAGATCGCTTCCGGAGACGACGAATGACCGCGACCCTCGAGTCCACTTCGGACACTGTGACCATGGCGGGCGCGCTCAACCGCGCCCTCGCCGACGCGCTGGCCGAGGACGAGCGCGTGCTCGTGTTTGGCGAGGACGTCGGCACGCTCGGTGGTGTTTTCCGCGTCACCGACGGGCTGGCCGCCCGCTTCGGCGAGGACCGCGTGTTCGACACGCCGCTGGCCGAATCGGGCATCGTGGGCACGGCCATCGGCATGGCGATGAACGGCCTGCGCCCCGTGGTCGAGATGCAGTTCGACGCGTTCGCCTACCCGGCGTTCGAGCAGATCACGAGCCACCTCGCCAAGCTGCGCAACCGCACGCGCGGCGCGGTCGAGGTGCCCCTCGTGATCCGCATCCCCTACGGCGGCGGCATCGGCGGCGTCGAGCACCACTGCGACTCGTCCGAGGTCTACTACACCCACACGCCTGGCCTGCGTGTCGTCACGCCGGCGACGCCCGCCGACGCGTACGCGCTGCTGCGCCAGTCGATCGACAGCCCGGACCCAGTGCTCTTCCTCGAGCCGAAACGGCGGTACTGGGAGAAGGAAACCGGCGCGCTCGACCACCGCGCGACGGCTCTCGACCGCGCCGTCGTTCGCCGGACAGGCACCGACGTCACGCTGATCTCCTACGGCGGCGCGCTCGGCACCACACTGGAAGCGGCCGCGGCCGCGGAGGAAGAGGGCTACAGCGCCGAGGTCATCGATCTGCGCAGCCTCGCCCCGTTCGACCTCGACACGGTCGCGGCGTCGGTGCGGCGCACGGGCCGCGCGGTCGTGGTGCACGAGGCGAGCCGGTTCTGCGGCTACGGCGCCGAGGTCGCGGCGCAGCTGTCGGAGACCTGCTTCCACTACCTCGAAGCACCGGTGCTGCGCGTCGGCGGTTTCGACATCCCTTACCCCGCGCCGAACCTGGAGCAGTACCACCTGCCGAACGTCGACCGCGTACTGGACGCGATCGAACGCCTGCAGTGGGACGACGCGGCGCCGCTCGCGGACGGAGCGCACTGATGGCCATCTTCAAGCTGCCCGACCTGGGCGAGGGCCTGACGGAAGCCGAGATCGTCGCGTGGCACGTTGCGGTGGGTGACACCGTGACCGTGGATCAGACGGTGGTGGAGGTCGAGACGGCCAAGGCGAGCGTCGAGGTGCCGGTGCCGTACGCGGGCCGCGTGGTGACGCTGCACGGCGCGGCCGGTGACACGCTGACTGTCGGCAGCCCGCTGATCACGGTCGAGGAAGCGCCGGCGTTCGTGGAGCCCGGGGTGGTGACGCCGACACCTTCTTCGGGAGGCAGCGGCAACGTGCTCATCGGCTACGGCACCGGGACCGCGCAGGCACGGCGGACCCGTCGCGCATGTGGTGCCCGTCGGCCGGCCACGGCGCCTTCACCGCGGCCGGCCGACGAGCGGGTGCGCGTGGTATCACCGCTCGTGCGGCAGCTGGCGAAGCAGTCCGGAGTGGACATCCGAGTGCTCACGGGCTCGGGTACCGATGGGCTGATCAGCCGGGCTGACGTCGAACGGGCCATCGCCAGTGCTTCTCCTGCTTCTCCTGCTTCTCCTGACCAGCGCCGGATCCCGTTGCGCGGCGTGCGCAAGACCGTCGCCGACAAGCTGACGCGCTCGCGCCGCGAGATACCCGAGGCGACCGTGTGGGTCGACGTCGACGCGACGGCTCTGCTCGAAGCCCGCGCGGCTCTCAACTCCGACGCGACCGCGCCGAAGATCAGCCTGCTCGCGCTGCTGTCGAAGTTCGCCCTCGAAGGCCTGCGCCGCTTCCCCGAACTCAACGCCCACCTCGACGGCGACGAGATCGTGATCCCCACGGCGGTCAACCTCGGCTTCGCCGCGCAGACCGACCGTGGCCTCGTGGTCCCGGTCGTCCCGGGTGCGCACGGGCTGTCGGTGGAACAGCTTTCCGGCGCTCTCGCGGAACGCACCGAGCGCGCTCGCTCCGGCGCGCTGACGCCGGGCGAGCTCACCGGCGGAACGTTCACGATCAACAACTACGGCGTGTTCGGCGTCGACGGCTCGGCCGCGATCATCAACCACCCGGAGGTCGCGATCCTGGGCGTCGGGCGGATCATCGACCGGCCCTGGATCGTCGACGGCCAGGTGATACCGCGCAAGATCACCGAGCTCACGCTGGCGTTCGACCACCGCGTCTGCGACGGCGGCACGGCGGGGGGTTTCCTGCGCTTCGTTGCCGACTGCGTCGAGTCGCCGCTGCGGCTCCTGCGCGGCCTGTAACGGCCTCTCCCGGGCCGTTCCCGTCGGAGCGGCCCGGGTTGGGCTGGGCTGGGCTCGCCGGGACCGTGTCGGCCGTGAAGCCCGGCTCGGTGATGACCGTGGTGACAGTGCAGCTCGACGGCGGTCAGTCCGTCGTCGCGTCGATCACGAAGGATGCGGCCCAGGAGCTGGAGCTCGAGGTCGGCAAGCCGGTCACCGTGCTGGTGAAGTCGACGGAGGTCATGCTCGGGGTCGAGTGAGCCCTGGTGACGAGACCCGGGCCCGGCGTGAAGAGGGCCCGGGTTTTTCGTGTCCCCAGCCCAGCCCAGCCCAGAAGTCGAGCCCACCCTCGCGCTCCGATTACGGTTCCCTTCCACGACCGTGCGCCGCCGCCGTCCCGTGGGTGTCGGGCGGCTGGACGACCGGGCGGAACGTCGAGCGCATGGTCGAAGTCCTCTGGTTCCGCGGCGAGATCATGGTCGCGGCGCGCAATGGTGGAAAACGGTTGTGGGACTTGGCTTCCCGCTGCTTGCCGGCCGACCTGGACCGGACGCCGCTGCCCGACGAGGAGGTGGGTCGAAGCAAGTGCGGACCACGCGCGGCGCGCCCTCGGCGTCGCCCGCGAGCAGGACATCGAGCAGCACTTCGTCCGCGAGCGCTACCCCGGCCTCACCACGGCGTTCGCGAAGCTCGTCGCCGACGAGCGCGTCACCAAGGTCACCCTCGAAGACGACCCAATCCCCTGGTACGTCCACGCCGACCGCACACCACCGGGCGACTGGAGCCCGCGCACCACCCTGCTGTC
This sequence comes from Amycolatopsis sp. FDAARGOS 1241, assembly GCF_016889705.1. Lineage (NCBI taxonomy): Bacteria > Bacillati > Actinomycetota > Actinomycetes > Pseudonocardiales > Pseudonocardiaceae > Amycolatopsis > Amycolatopsis sp. FDAARGOS 1241. The sequence goes on along the minus strand of NZ_CP069526.1, from coordinate 1,424,194 downwards.
GCCGTTCGACAACCTCATCTGCGACCGCGCCCGTACGGAACGCCTGTGGGACTTCGCCTTCCGCACGGAGATGTACGTGCCGAGGGCCAACCGCCAGTACGGCTACTACGTGCTCCCGATCCTCCACGGCGACCGCCTGATCGGCCGTGTCGCGCCGCGGCTGAACCGACAAGGGTGTGCTCGAGATCGAGGGCGTCTATTCCGAACCCAGTGCTCCGGCGAACGCCGCAAAGGAGGTCAGCCACGCCATCACCGAGCTCGCGACGTTCGTCGGCGCGACCCGTGTTCGACTGCGCAGGGCCGGTGCCCGACCGGTGGCGCACAGCTCTTACCCGAAATTGACGTTTTCCTTGCGCGACTTGATCATGCGTGGAGTGTCCGCTTTGCCCTACCGTAAAACTTAGCGTCAACAAGCATTCACGGGAAGGACGGATCACATGTGGGCACCGCTCACCGTCGCGCTGCTGGTCGGCTTCTCCGGGAACCTGTCACTCGACCGGCCGGGGTACGCGATCCCGTTCCTCGTGCTCGCGGCGATCGTCGTCGGCACTGCTGTGGCCCTGCGCAACCGCAAGACCGCGTAGTCAGCCGCGCACCGGCTTGCCCGGTAGCGCATCCGGCACGATCTCACCGTCTCGCACGACCGGCGACCCGTTCACCAGCACGTGGACGACGCCCGCCGACGGCCGCGTCCCGTCCACATAGGACGCCTGATCCGTGATCCGCTCCGGGTCGAAGACCACCACGTCGGCGTCGCTGCCGGCGCGCAGGCGGCCCTTGCGCCGCAGCGCGGGCACAGCCTCGTCGAGCACCTGCGCAGGTAGCAGCGAGCAGCGTGCCACGGCGTCGGCCAGCGTCAGCTTGCCCGTTTCCCGGTACAGACGGCGGATGGCGCGCGCGAACGTGCCCGCCCCGCGCGGGTGCCCGAGCGCGCCCGGCGGCAGTGGCCACGTGAGCGGATCGGGCTGCGGTCCTGTCCAGGTCAACGGCATCGCGTCACTGGCGACCGCGGCGCCGTCGAAAAGCAGAGCGCTTTCAAGGTGCGCGAGGTCGGCGGGATCGTCCTCGTCGAGGAAGTGCAGCAGGGCCAACGCGCCAGGGTCGCTCGCACGCACCTCGGCGAGGCGAGCGGCGTCCGCGATGCGCTCTCCCGTGCCGACGAGCACGAGCGAGTCAGGCCGGATTCCTTGCCGCGCAAGCACTTCCGGCGCGAGGAAGGCCGCCCCGATGGCCGTCGAACCGGCACCGTAGGGATACGCCTCGGTCGTCACCTCGGCGCCTTCCAGCCGGCACCGTTCCACGAGCCCGAGCACGCGGTCGACCTGCCGGCCCGACGTGCTGTTCACGTGGCAGTAGTGCAGGTGCACGCCCGTCTGCCCGGCGACGCGCACGATCTCTTCGGCGCCGTCGACGGGCACGTCCGGATCAGCCTCCACGAGCGGCCGCGCGTGCGTGAACACCGGCCGGCCGGCTTCCGCGGCCAACTCGGCCACGGCGACGAACTCGGCCGGGTCGAGGTGCGGCGCGTACCCGGCGAGCACGCCGACGCCCAGCGCGCGCGGCCAGGTCGGCCGAGAGGTGCTCGAAGATCCGCGCCCGCTCGGCCGCCGACGCCTCGGCCCGCCAAGCCGGCACGCCGAGGTGCGCCAGCACGGTCGCGGCGGAACCGTCGAGTGGCGCGCCCGCGAGCACGGCCATGCGCGACAACGCCCACGACGTCGAGACGCCGTAGTTGATCGGCCGGCCCTGCGCCGCGGCCCGCTCGTAGGCGAGAGCGACCGGCGTGACGCCGGCTTCCAGCTCGAGCGCGGTGGTCACGCCGTCGAGGGCTTGCAGCCGTTGCTCGGGGATCGCCTGACCGTGGCTGTGGAGGTCGACGAACCCGGGAGCGACGACGAGGCCCGTCGCGTCGATCACGTGCTCGCCTTCGAGCGGTGTCGTCGAGACCACACTCACCGAGCCGGCTCTGATCCCGACGTCGGCCACGGCGTCGAAGCCGCTTTCGGGGTCGAGCACGCGTCCGCCCCTGATCACGAGCGGGAAGTTGTCCTGGGAAGTCGTCACGGTTCACTCCTGCGAGTGTGCGCGGGCACACACACAAGGTACTGCCGGTTCACCCGGCCGTGGCATCGACCCGCCACCCCCTGTTCGTTGACATGTCCGCATTCTCGGGCATAATTGCGGACGTGTCATCAAACGCCGCCTGATCGAGCCTCGAGCAGCGGAAACACGGCGGTGACAAACCCCTCGAACCAGGAAAGTCGGACATGACCAAGATTGCGATCATCCTCGGCAGCACCCGTCCGGGCCGCAACGGCGAAGCCGTGGCGAAGTGGGCCCTCGACATCGCGAAGCAGCGCGGCACCGCCGAGTACGAACTCCTCGACCTCCTCGACTTCGAGCTCCCGCACCTCGACGAGCCGCTGCCGCCGGCGATGGGCCAGTACGCGCAGGAGCACACCAAGCGCTGGGCCGAGAAGATCGCGGAGTTCGACGGCTACGTCTTCGTGACGGCGGAGTACAACCACGCCATCCCCGGCCCGCTGAAGAACGCCATCGACTTCCTGGGCGCCGAGTGGAACAACAAGGCCGCCGGCTTCGTCGGCTACGGGTCCGTCGGTGCCGTCCGGGCCGTGGAGCAGCTGCGCCTCGTGCTCAGCAACCTGCAGGTCGCGCACGTCACCAGCCAGGTGGCGCTGTCGCTGTTCACCGACTTCGAGAACATGTCGGAGTTCAAGCCGGCCGCGATGCACACCGACTACCTCAACACGACGCTCGACCAGGTCGAGGCGTGGAGCAAGGCGCTGGCGACCCTGCGCGCTGCCTGATCCTCGTGTTTCGCCGCGCGCCCGCCGGGTAGCCGACGGGCGCGAAGGGAGGCGACACGATGAACGACAAGGCTGAGAACAAGGCCGAAGAGCTCAAGGGCCGCGCCAAGGAAGCAGCCGGCAACGCGACCGACAACGAGCAGTGGCAGGCCGAGGGCAAGGCCGAACAGGGCAAGAGCAACCTGAAACAGGCCGCCGACAAGGTGAAGGACGCCATCAAGGGCGCCTCCGACTGACCTCAGACCGGGAAAGCCCAGGACCATCGTGGTCCTGGGCTTTTTCGCGCTTGCAGCAGGAGGGGTTTCTCGGGGCGAGGCATTGTTGGGGGCACAGGTTTCTCACGGGCAAGGGTTTCTCGGGCGGCTGAGCCTTCCAAGGGGAGGGTTTGCCAAGCGGACGGGCTTTACGGAGGCGCGGGTTTTCTGCGCGGCCAAGCTTCCACAGGCAGGGCTTCTCACGCAGGCCCCGCCTCCGGGGCACGCGATCTCCCAGCGCACGCGATGTCCTAGCCGCAGGCAGTCACCCACGGCAGGCCGTAACTCAGCGCAGGCTGTCATTCCCGAAGAACGGTCCCGGACGGCACTGGTCGTCCGTGTCATCCAGGGCGCAGGCTCTCCCAAGCGCACCTTTCCCGGGAGGCGGGTCCCCTCAGCGGCGGCATCTGACAACGGGCTTCTTCCAAGGCTGGCGTCTCCCAGGACGACCGGTCTCTACAGCCCCACCCGACAACACAGCCCCACCCGGCAACACAGCCCCACCCGGCAACACAGCCCCACCCGGCAACACAGCCCCACCCGGCAACACAGCCCCGCCCGACAACACAGCCCCACCCTCCCAGGGGGCCACCCCAAGTCCATTCTATCGGCCACCACCGACAAAACGTCTGGTCAAAGCTGAGTTGTCCACAATTCGACCGCACTCGCCGACCCTGTGGACACTTACAATCTTGCGTAAAACGCACTCTTTGCGCGGCACGCAAAATTCCGCTAACGTCGTGGAATGACCGAACGACCGAGCCTGCGGGAGCGCCGCCGGCAGGAGACGCGCACCGCCATCTCGTGGGCGGCGATCCGGCTCGCGGTCGAGCGCGGTCTGGACAACGTGACCATCGAGGACATCGCGAACGAAGCCGGCGTCTCGCCGCGCACGGTGAACAACTACTTCTCCAGCAAGGCCGAGGCCATCGCGGCCCGGCACCACGACCGCGCGATCGGCATCGCCGAGCGGGTGCGCGCGCGGCCGGCGGATGAGCCCATCTGGGAGGCCATCACGCAGGCCGCGTTGGCGCGGTTCGAGGCCGATCACACCGAGCAGACCGACCAGACAGGCCCTGTGTCCACACCGGATCCGGAGTGGACACAGGGCGTGCAGCTGATGATGGCCGAGCCGGCCCTGCAAGGCGAGTTCCAGAAAGCCAACGTAGCGGCCGAAATCGCGCTCTCACAGGCTGTCGCCGACCGCACCGGGACCGACGCGGACCACGATCTCTACCCCCTGCTCGTCGCCACCGCGGCGGGCGCGGCGATCCGTGCGGCCATGGCCCACTGGGCGCGTGCGGACCCACCCGTTTCCTTCCGCGAGGTGCTGCGCGAGGTGTTCAGCGCGGTGACCGTCGAACTTTGAGGAGAACCATGCCCGCGACCGACGTCGTGATCGCCGGTGCCGGCCCCAACGGGCTGATGCTGGCGTGCGAGCTCAGACTGGCCGGAGTACGGCCGATCGTCCTGGAACGGCTGACCGAACGCAGCGGTGAGCCGCGCGCCAACGGGCTCGTCGGCCAAGTCGTCCCGTTGCTGCACCGCCGGGGCCTGTACGAGCCGCTCACCGGACAGTCGGCACCGGCTCCGACGCCGCGGTACATCTTCGGCGCCTTCCCGCTCGACCTCAGCCAGCTGCCCGTGAACCCGCTGTACCTGCTACCGATCCAGCAGTACGAGCTGGAAAAGGCCTTGGAGGAACGGGCTCTTTCGCTCGGCGTGGAGATCCGGCGCGGGCACGAAGTCGCCGGCTTCACCCAGGGCGAGTCGGTGCAGGTCACCATCGAAGGTCCACAAGGGCCGTACACAGTGGACGCACAGTTCCTGGTCGGCGCCGACGGCGGCCGCAGCACCGTCCGCAAGCTCGCCGGCATTGATTTCCCCGGTGTCACGTGGGACAAAGTCCTCTCCTACACCGTCGACGTGAGCGTGCCGGACGACCTGGTCGACCCGGCGTCGGGCGGGCTGCGCGTCGACGGGGTCGGCACCGTCGCACCGTTCCAGCACTTCCGCACGGAGACGGGCCTGTTCGTGTGGGCACCGTTCCCGAACGCGCCCCGGCGCATCGCGGTGTCGGAGCGCAGTGAAGCCGGGTTCCCGGACGACGTGGCGCCCACGCTCGACGAAGTCCGCACGAGCATCCGCCGCGTGCTCGGCGTGGACGTGCCGATCGATGCCCCGCCCGGCCCCGGACCGCACCAGCTGCGTCGCGTCACCGGCGGCAACACGCGCATCGCGGAGCGGTTCCGCGACGGCCGCGTGCTGCTCGTCGGCGACGCCGCCCACGTGCACTCGGCGATCGGCGGGCCCGGCCTGAACCTGGGGCTGCAGGACGCGGCGAACCTCGCGTGGAAGCTCGCGGCCGAGGTGCGCGGCTGGGCGCCGGCGGGCCTGCTGGACACCTATGACGCCGAACGCCAGCCGATCAGCCGGCGCGTGGTGATGCACACGCAGGCGCAGGGTGTGCTGACCGGGCCGGGCCCGGAGATCACGGCGCTGCGCGAGTTGTTCGGCGAGCTCCTGGGCTACCAGGACGTGCGGCAGCACCTCGCGGACCTCCTGTCGGGCGCCGACCTCCGCTACGGCGACGACCCGCACCCGCTCGTCGGCCGGTGGGCGCCGGACCTCGCGTCCGAAGCTGTCGCGCAGGCGTACCGCGCGGCGCGGCCGGTGCTGGTCGACCTGACGGCAGACGGATCGGTCGTCGCGGCGGCCGAGCCGTGGCGGGATCGCGTCGACGCCGTCGCCACGACTGAGGACCTCGACGCGACCGCGCTGCTGATCCGGCCCGACGGCTACGTGGCGTGGGCGTCGTCCGAGGCGCAACCGGACACCGCCGACCTGGAGAAGGCGTTGCAGAGCTGGTTCGGCGCGCCCGTCACGACCGTAGCCGGGTGACGGCGACGTTGACGCACACGGACGCGTCCAGCCGGCCGTCGGCGTTCACCATGCTCCGGGTGGCCACGGTGAACGCGGTGCGCAGGCCCTTCGTCTGCGTCTCGTCCAGGGTCGCCATCTGGTAGTAGGACTCTCGGCACGCCTGCCAAACCTCGTCGGGCGTGCCGCCGAGGTCGACGAGGATCGGATCCCACGAAACGGGTTCGAAGCCGGCCGGGCCGAGCAGTTCGTCGAGTCCTTCGCGCGTGCGCGTGCGCGGATCGCCGACGCTCGGCACTCGGCGTTCCTCGGGCACGACGGCGAACAGGGGGCGCGCGACTTTGAGGAAGATCTCCATCGCGTCGAGACCGCCGCCCCCGAGACCGAGCGCCAGCGTGCCGCCGGGTTTCAGCACGCGCACGACCTCCGCGACGACCCGGTCGACGTCGGCCATGAGCATCAGCGCCATGACCGACACGACGGTGTCGAACTCGCCGTCGGCGAACGGCAGCTCCTGCGCGCGGCCGACCCGCACGTCGGCGTCGGCCAGCGCGGGCCGGCGGCCGGCCGCCTCGACGTGGCCGGGTGACAGGTCGATGCCGGCGGCCTTTTCGGCACCACGTTCCTTGAGCACGGCGAGCAGGGCTCCGTCGCCGCAGCCGAGGTCCAGTACGGCTTTCGCGCCGTCGACGCGATCGGCGAACACCTCGTACGGGGTGCGCCCGTCGCCGGCCACGCGGCCGCGCTCCGTCAGCCCGGACGCCGCACCCGGGCGGCGGTCGTGGTAGCTGCGCAGGAACTGCTCGGCGGACGTCATGCCGAGACGTTAGCGCGGATCGTCACTGCGCCAGGTGCGTTTGCACCAGGTTGAGGCAGACGGCGGCGGGCAGGATCCCCTCGGGGGTCAGCAGTTCGCGCGTCGCTTCCGTGAACTCGGCCTCGAGGCGCTCCGGCTGCGCGTCGCCAGGGCGTCGGCCGGGTACAGGGTTTCGCAGCACATTGCCCACGCCTGCTCGGGCGGCGCGTCGAACTCGATCACGAGCTGGTCCCACGCAACGGGTTCGAACCCCACCGGGCCGAGGATCCCGTCGAACCCCTCCCGCGTTCTCGTGCGGCGGTCGCCTTCGTCCGGCGCCCGCCGGGCTTCCGGCACGGCGTCGAACATCGGCCGGGCGAGGTCGTGGAACACCTCCTCGCGCCGGTGACCCCGCCCCCACCCAACCACCGCCGCGAACACCCCGCGCGCCATCAGCACCCGCGCTGCCTCCGCGCCGACCGTGTCGAGGCCGGCCATCAACATCAACGTCATGTGCGCCACGACGGCGCGGAACAGTCCGGGGGCCGTCACTGCGATCCGCCAAGTAAGGCTCTGCAGCGCGGATCCGCAGCAAGCCGAGGCCGGACAAGCTGATCGAACCGCACGACGCCAGGCCGGGCGTGGGGTTTCTCATGGAGGCAACCACAGCGGGATTTGATAAATCTCTCCCATGGAGAACGAGGTGCTGCTGGGCATCGACATCGGCACGACCGCGGTGAAAGTGGCCGCGTTCACGGACGACGGGCGGGTGCGCGGCGTGCACAGCGTCGCCTATCCGATCGCGCGGCCGCGGGCCGGCTGGGCGGAGCAGGATCCCGAGGACTGGTGGCACGGCTGCGTGACGGCGATTCGCACCGTCCTTTCCGGACTCCCCGGCGCCGTGGTCAAGGCGGCCGGGATCGTGAGCCAGGTCAACACGCACCTGCTCGCCGACGCGGAGCTCACGCCGTTGACGCCCGCCGCGATCTGGCAGGACCAGCGGTGCGCGGACGTGGCGCGTGCGCTGGACGCGCGGTTCACCCCCGAGGACAAGCTGCGCATCTGGGGCGGGCCGGTGGCGCTGGACGCGTCGTTCGTCGGCGCGCGGGCGGCGTGGTTCCGGCGGCACCGACCGGACGAATGGGCGCGGGCACGGTGGATCCTGAGCCCCAAGGACTTCATCGGGGCGCGCCTCACGGGCCGCGTCGCGACGGACAAGCTGTCGGGGGTGCGGATCGCGGGCGCGCGCGGGTACTTGCCTGAAGTCGTCGAGCTCGTCGACGGGCTCGGGGGGCGGCTGCCTGAGCTGCTGGAGCCCGAGGCGGTGCTCGGGACGTCGCCCGAACTCGGCGCACCCGTGGTCGTCGGCACGATGGACGCGTTCGGCGCTGTGTTCGGCACGCGCACGACGGAGGCGGGCCGGGGCATGATCTCGTGCGGGACATCGCTGGTCGTGGCCGGCGCGTCGCACAAAAGCACATCGGCGCCCGGCATCGTCACCTTCCCGCCCCGGGGCGACCTCTCCGTCCACGCCGGACCGACGCAGGCCGCCGGTGACGCCGTGCGGTGGTGGAGCCAGGTGTCGGGACTGGCCGTGCCCGAGGTGTTCGAATCCGCACAAAAGGGCCGGCCCGGGATCGTCTTCACGCCCTACCTCCAAGGCGAACGCGCCCCGCTGTGGGACGCCGACGTCCGGGGCAGCTTCCTCGGCCTCAGTGCGTCGGCCACACAGGCGGACCTGTCGCGCGCGGTCCTGACCGGCGTCGCGTTCTCGGCGCGGCACGTGCTGGAACGCGTCGAGGAGGCGTGTGGCCTTCGCCTGCCGTCCTTGACGTTTTCCGGCGGAGGCGCGCGCAGCGACCTGTGGACGCAGCTGCACGCCGACGCGCTGGGCCGGCCGATCGAGCGCCTCCGGGTCCACGACAGCGCCGCGCTCGGGGCCGCGCTGCTGGGTGCCGTCGGAGTGAAACGCCACCCCGATGTGGAAACCGCGGCCGCTGCGACCGTGGCCGTGGAGCGCGTGTTCGAGCCGCGAGAGGACCTGACACGGCTGTACGAGGCGTACCGCGCTTCGCACGAAGGCCTTGCGAAGGTGCACGCGCTGCTGAAGTAATGGGCGCATGAGGACGATCCGCTACGGCGCCGAGCCGAGCCAGTACATCGAGGTCCACGGAGAAACCGGCCGCGGCACGATCCACCTGCTGCACGGCGGCTGGTGGCGCGCCCAGCGCGACCTGCACCTCATGGATGCGCTCGCGGCCGACCTCGCCGCCGCCGGCTGGCTCGTCGCGAACCTCGAGTACCGCCGCATCGACGGCGACACCGGCGGCTGGCCACAAACGCTCGACGACGTGCGGGCCGGCCTCGCCGCCGTGCCCGCCACGCAAGGGCGGCCGGCCGTCGCGATCGGCCACTCCGCAGGCGGTCACCTCGCGCTGCTGGCAAGCGCCGGCCTCTCCGCCGTCGTCGGTCTCGCCCCGATCACCGACGTGCCGCGCAGCGCCGCCGAAGGCCTGGGCGAAGGCGCCGCGAGCCTGTTCCTCCCGGAACCCGACCCGGCGGCCTCACCCCTCACGTCCGTCCCGCTCGGCGTCCCGCAGCTGATCCTCCACGGCGATGCCGACGTCCGCGTGCCCGTCGAGCACAGCCGCGCCTACGTCGCCGCCGCCCGGGAAGCCGGCGACGCCGTGGACTACACCGAACTCCCCGGCGTGGACCACTTCCGCGTCATCGACCCGGGCGACGAACCGTGGCAGCACGTCCGGAATTGGCTGAACGCCCGGTTCGCCTAGCGCGCACACCGTCCGAAGCAGACTCCCCGTCCCCGGTTTGCCCGAACGCACCACGGGGTCGGGCAGGAAGCGCCGAAGGTCAGACGTTCGCTTCCACGAACCGGTGACCCTCGGTATTCTCGACCATGATCGAGGCCACCTCGTTGGGATCGACGAGGGCCGAACCGTTCAGGTCGGCACCGTCGTGGACCGCCTTGGGGGAGACGAGCCAGCTGCCCGCGATTTCGCGGTCGCCGTTCTTGCTGACGACGATGAGCCGGCACTTCTCCCCCGCCGGGATGCCCGTGACGGCGGCTTCGACGCGCACCCAGCCGGCGGCCGGCACAATGCTCGCGGTGAGCCGGGCGTCGCCGGACGTGCCGCTGATGAACTTCGTGCCGGGCACGGTGCTGGACGCCGACGAAGGCACCGGCGCGGGCAACGGCGGAACGGCGACCGCCGGGCCGGAGGAAGTGCCCGACTTGCCGACGACGACCCCGACGCCCATTGCGGCCGCGGCGACGACCACGGCAGCCGTGGCGGCCAGGAACCGACCGCGCCCGGCCGAACTGCGCGCCTCGGAACGCACCTGGCGCAGCGTGCGCTGCAGCAGCAGGTCGCCGCCGTCGGGCGGTCCGTCGAGCAGCGCCTCCGGCGGCACCTCGCCGAGGAACTCCTGCATCTCGCGCAGCGATTCGACCTCCGCGCGGCAGTCCGCGCAGCCGGCGAGGTGCGCCTCGATCGCCTGCTTCTCCTCCGCCGACACCTCACCGGCGACGTAACCGGCGAGGTCCGCGTGCTCGGAAAGCTCACTCATCACGCCGCCCCCACGCGCTGGTCCTGGAACTTCTCGCGCAACGCCCGCAACCCGTAGTACGAACGGGATTTCACCGTCCCCGGCGGAATGCCCAGCTTCTCGGCGGCCTCCGTCACGGTGCGGCCGTGCAGGTACATCTGCTCGAGGACCTCGCGGTGCTCCGGCGACAGGCCCTCGAGCGCCGAGAGCACCACCATGGAGTCGACGACGTGGTCGGCGTGGTCGTTCTCCACCGGCACGGTCGTCGGCGACTCCGCGACCTCGGCCGGGCGCGCGTCACGCGCGCGGACCTTGTCGATCACCAGGTTGCGCACCACGGTCAGCAGCCAGCCACGCACCGAGCCCTTGCCGTTGAGCAGGCTGTCCGGGTTGCGCCACGCGCGCACCAGTGCCTCCTGCACGACGTCCTCCGCGGCCGCGCGGTCGCCGAGCAATCTCGTGGCGTAGGCGAGCATCGCCTTGCCGTGCTCCTCGAACAACGAGCGGACGAGCGCCTCGTCGGCCACCTGCTGGCGGTGACGGGTCCTCAACCCGGCCATTCCGGACCACCCTCCCCGAACCGGCGATCACGCTCGCCGTGTTGCGCAGAACTTTAGGACAGCGCATTGGGCCGTCCGCACGAGGTGTACCGCCAGAACCACGACCCACAGTGGCCGTTGGACACCCGGCGCTAGTCAACACCTTCCCCTGAACGGACGATTCCCATTACGGCGGGCAACCGAGACCTTCGGACACGGACCGTGCCCGTTCGTCCTCCCCCGTAGCCCCTCAGCGGCCCCTCAGCAGCCCTCAGCAGCCCTCAGTAGGGGTGCAGACCACCGTCGACGGGCAGCACGTGGTTCGTCAGGTAGCCGTTGCCGAGCACGGCGAAGGCGAAGTCGGCGATCTCCTCGGGCGTCCCCAGCCGGCCCACCGGGATCATTTTCGCGAGGTCGCCCGGGTCGCCGGGCAGCATGGCCGTGCGCTCGATCAGCGCCGGGGCCAGCGCGTTCACCGTCACGCCGTCGGCGGCCACGCGCGGCGCCAGGTGGTGCACGAGCCCGTGGAGGGCGGCCTTCGACGCCGCGTAGTCCGGACCCACCACGCCACCCGTGAGGCCCGCGACCGAGGACGTGTAGAGGATCCGGCCGAACCCGCGTTCGCGCATGCCGCCGAGCACGGCCTGCGTCAGCAGGAACGGCGCGCGTGTGTTCACGGCGAACGTCTCGTCCCAGTCGGCCGCGGTGATCTCCCGGTCCAGCTCACGGCGCCGCGAACGGCCGTGGTTGGCCACGAGCACGTCCACCGGCCCGAGACTCGTTTCAACGGCTGCGACGAGTTCCTCAGCGGCCGACGCCACGGCGAGGTCGGCCTGCAGCGCGACCCCGCCCGTCTCCCGCGCCACCGCTTCGGCGGCCTCGCGCGTCGCCGAATAGTGCACGGCAACTTTCAAGCCCTCCGCGGCCAGCCGGCGGACGAGCGCGCCGCCGATCCCGCCGCTGCCTCCGGTGACGAGGGCCACGTGATCCCGCAGAGTCATGTCCCCGACCCTACGGGCGATCAGCCGATCGGGCCGCTCACCGGGATCAGGGTCACCGTCGCCGTCTTGCCGCCCTGGCCCGCCACGGTGACGCGCAGCCGATCGCCGGGGTGGTGGGTGTCCAGCACGGCGACCAGCGCGGTCGCCGACGTCACCGGTTTGTCGTCGACGCCCACCACGAGCAGGTTCGCCTTGAGCCCCAATTTGGCCGCGGGCCCGCCCGCCACCACGGACTTGATGAGCGCGCCCGAGCCGTTGCCTCCGTCGACCACGGTGAGGCCGAGGAACGCACTCGGTCCGATGTGGACGGTGTCCGACGCCTTACCGTCGCGGATGCGCTGCGCGATGTCGGTTGCCTGCGCGATCGGGATCGCGAAGCCCTCGTGGGGGCGCAGGCCCTCGTCGAAGACGTACCCGGCGTTCGCGGCGGTGTCGATGCCGATCACGCGGCCCTGCGGGTCGGCGAGCGGGCCGCCGGAGTCGCCCGACCGGACGTCGGCGTCGACCTGGATCAGGTCGTGCAGCGTCTCGGTGGCGCCGGTGACCTCGTCGGCCGCGGTCACCTGCCGGCCGAGTCTCGTGACCTTGCCGGGTGACGCGCTCGGCGGACCGCCGACGCCGCCTGCGTTGCCGACGGCGACGACCGCGTCGCCGATGCGCGTAGCGTTCGAGTCGCCGAGGGTCGCCGCGGCGAGGCCGCTCGCGCCGTCGAGCTTGAGCAGGGCGATGTCGTGAGCGCGGTCGTAACCCAGCACGGTGGCGTCGTAGCCGCGGCCGTTGCCGACGTCGGTGACGCGCATCGAGGTGGTGGCGCCCTCGACGACGTGGTTGTTGGTGAGCACCAGCCCGTCGGGGCTCAGGACGATGCCGGTGCCCGCGGCGCCGCCGCCCTCGAGACCCAGCTCCACATCGATGTTCACCACGGCCGGGCTCACCTTCGCGAGCGCCGCGGCGACGTCGAACGGCGGCGGGGCCGCGCTGACCACCTTCGCCGGAGCGGGTGGCGGCTTGGGACCCCACGCGTAGTGCCCGACGGCGATCCCCACCAGCCCCAGCAGCACGACCAGGCCCACCGCGAGCAGCACGGCGCGCAGCGGACGCTTCTTCGGCTCTTCGGGACCAGGCGGCGGTTCCTGCGGCCGCGGCGGCGGAACGAGGGACGGCTGCTGTGCCCACGGCGCGCCGAGAGGGGCGCCGGTGTTGTCGCTCATCTTCGGTTCCTGCCGCTCGGATCGCCGCGGGGACGGCCGGGTTCTCCCCGACACGATCGGGGACAGTACTGCCAGACCCGCCGCGGTGTGGGTTGGGCTCGAAGTGATCTTCCCAGCCCGCTCCTCTCACCAGGTCGGCGCACGCCGGTGCCGTGCACTGGGATCACCGCCCCGGCGCCCGACCGCCCGGCCGTCGGGAGCGCGATGCGTTCACCGCCTCCCGACGGCCACCTCCACGTGACTGTGGTCACATCGTCCTTTGTGGACTAGATGTGCCGGGTCTGGCGCCCTCGGCCTGCGCGGAAGTACCGTCCCAGGGGAGACGAGGAGAGGTCATGGCCGAACACTTCAAGATGCTCATCGGCGGCCGAGCCGTCGACGCGATCAGCGGCAAGACGTTCGAATCACGCAACCCCTACACCGGCGAACCCTGGGCCGTGCTGCCCGACGGCGGCCCCGAAGACGTCGACGCGGCCGTGCAGGCGGCCCGCGCGGCCCTCGAAGGCGAATGGGGCTCGGCCACGGGCTTCACCCGCGCCGCGCTGCTGCGCCGGCTGGGTGACCTCATCGCCGCCAACGCCGAACGGCTCGCGCGCCTGGAGGTCAACGACTCCGGCAAGCTGCTGCGCGAGATGCTCGGCCAGCTCACCGCCCTCGGCGGCTGGTACCACTACTTCGCGGGACTGGCCGACAAGATCGAGGGCCGGCAGATCCCGTCGCCCAACCCCAACTACCTCGTGTACACGCGCCGGGAGCCCGTCGGCGTGGTCGCGGCCATCACGCCGTGGAACTCGCCGCTGCTGCTGATGACGTGGAAGCTCGCACCCGCGCTGGCGGCGGGCTGCACGGTCGTCGTGAAGCCCTCGGAGCACGCACCCGTGTCGACGCTCGGCTTCGCGGAGCTGGTGACCGAGGCCGGGTTCCCGCCGGGTGTGGTCAACGTCGTCACCGGGCTTTCGCGCGAAACGGGCGCCGCGCTTGCCGGGCACCCGGGCGTGGACAAGGTGGCGTTCACCGGCTCGACCGCCACCGGGCGCGCGGTCGCTCGCGCGGCCGCGGACAACCTCGTGAAGGTGACGCTGGAGCTCGGCGGGAAGTCGCCGCAGGTCGTGTTCCCCGACGCCGACCTCGAAGCCGCCGCGAACGGGATCGTCGCGGGTGTCTTCGCCGCCACCGGGCAGACGTGCATGGCGGGCTCGCGCCTGATCGTGCACGCGGACGTCCACGACGAGCTGGTGCGGCTCGTGGCCGACCGCGCGGCGCGGATCAAGCTGGGCGACCCGACGGCGGCGGAGACCGAGATGGGGCCGGTGGCGAACGAGCCGCAGTACGAGAAGGTGTTGCAGTACCTGGAGACCGCGCGGGCGGAGGGTGCGACCGTGGCCTACGGCGGTGCGGCGGACGCCGGGCTGGGCGGACTGTTCGTCCAGCCGACGGTGCTGACCGGCGTGACCCCGGCCTCGACGGTGTACCGCGAGGAGGTCTTCGGGCCGGTGCTGGCGGCGCTGACGTTCACCGACGAGGACGAAGCCGTGAAGCTGGCCAACGACACGCCCTACGGCCTGGCGGGCGCGGTGTGGACCAAAGATGTGCACCGCGCGCACCGCGTCGCGGGCCGGATCCGGGCGGGGAGCGTGTGGATCAACGCATACCGCGTGGTGGCGCCGTCGGTTCCGTTCGGGGGCTTCAAGAACTCCGGTCTGGGGCGGGAGAACGGCGTGCACGCGGTGGACGAGTACCTCGAGGAGAAGGCGGTGTGGGTGGAACTGACCGGCGGGACGCGGGATCCGTTCACGCTGGGGTGAACCGTACGGTCCACTGTGGAAAACGGGGTTGCCCCGTCTGGCAGGATCGGTTCCGTGTCAGGCCCCCTCGCCTGCGACGAGTCCGGCTCGGAAGGCGACAACCTCGTCGGCGCGAACACCGCGGTGTTCGCGCACGCCGGGGTGCGGCTGGACCCGTCGTCGGCTTCGGCTTGCGTGGCCGAACTGCGGGCCCGCATCCGGTCGCCGGCCGTGGAGTACAAGGCGAACCACCTGTTGCGGGCCAAGAACCGCGCGGCGCTGGTGTGGTTCCTGGGTCCGTCCGGCCCGCTGGTCGACCGGGCCGGGGTGCTGCTGGTCGACAAGGCCCTGTTCCTGACCGGCAAGATCGTCGACTTGCTCGTCGACCGGGTGCCTTATCCCGAGTGCCTCGCACGGCGTCCCGACGCCCGCGCCGAGGCCCTGCACCACGCCGGCCCGCGCTTCGCCGGTGAGCGGCGGTGGGCCGAATTCCTGCGATCGTTCACCGCGCTGCTCCACACGTCCCCCCGGCGCCCCGGCGTGACCCCCACGCAGTTCTTCAGCCAGGACGACGTGCTGTCCCCGCTCGCCACGTTTTTCACGACACCGCGCGACGGGATGGGACCGCTCGCTGACTCCCCCACGGTCCCCGCCGGCACGACGGGACCGCTCGGTCGCGGGTCTGACGTTGATGTCAGTACGGCGGGACCGGCCGCCGATCCCGCCGCCACCGCGCGCGGCACGACGCTCGCCCACGTGCCCGAACTCCAGGACAGCACGACTGGACCGCTGGCCGATTCCTCCACAACCCAAGACGGCACGACAGGACCCCTCGCCCACGTGCCCGAACTTCAGGACAACACGCCTGGACCGCTGGCCGATTCCTCCACCACCCAAGACGGCACGACAGGACCACTCGCCCACCGACCCGAGGTTCCAAACAGCACGGCGGGACCGGCCGCCGACCCCACCGCCACCCAGGACGGCACGACAGGACCACTCGCCCACGTGCCCGAACTCCAGGACAACACGACTGGACCGCTCGCCAATCGCTCCACCACCCAAGACGGCACGACAGGACCACTCGCCCACCGACCCGAGGTTCCAAACAGCACGGCGGGACCGGCCGCCGACCCCACCGCCACCCAGGACGGCACGACAGGACCACTCGCCCACGTGCCCGAACTTCAGGACAACACGACTGGACCGCTCGCCAATCGCTCCACAACCCAAGACGGCACGACAGGACCACTCACAGCTCTCTCCCCCACGAGCGGTGCACCGGCGGCGCATCCGGTGCCGTCCTCGGCCGCGGAACTCCTCGCCCAGGCCTACTCACACCTGACCGCGCTTCGGGATCGCCTCCGCTCCGATCCCGCGCTGGTCCCGCCCCTGGACCCGCTCATGCCGGCCCTGGCCGACACCGTCGGCCGCTGGCGTGCGACCACCGTCATCCACGACGAACAGCCCTCACTGACCCGAGCCCGCGTCGCGACCCTCCTGGGTCCCACCCCGGTGATCCACTTCGTCGACTCCCGCACCGATCCGCGTGTCCAAATCGCCGACTTCCTGGCCGGCACGGCCCGCCGCCTGGCCGAACACACCCTCCACCAGCACGGCGACCCCGAACTCATGGAGCTCTTGCGCGCCTACGTCCTCCCCTCCTCCATCTGGGTCGAGGAGGGCATTGCAGCGAAGTCTTTCGGGCAGACGTGAAGATCCTCTTCACGCACGCAGTCGCTGCGCAGAGTCACCACGCGCCGCGCCCGCTGCACCGCAACTCATCTCGCCAAGGAATGAAGGGCCCCTTCACTCCGGGCTCGTGGCGCGAACCGAGGCCAGCCAGCCGAAGCCGCGCTCCACCCGGGCCCCGGCGTGAAGGCCTTCACCACCTGGCCGCCGCACCAACCACCGCCGCCGTAGCGGGCAGACCGTCCGCTACACCGACCGCGCGAAGCCGTGAACGTCCCCTTCCACCGCTCGGCGGCCGCGCAGAGTCACCGCGAGCCGCGTGGCGAACGCTGACGCGGAATCCGCGCAAGCGGTGAACGCCCCTTCTCCCCCGCCCGATCACCGCCGTCTCCACGGCAGGCCACTCACCAAGACCCAGAAGAGCGCGCGCACCACAAGGTTCAGTCGCGCGGAGTGATCACGTGCACGGCGGCCTCTTCGGCCGACGCGGCGCCCCCGTCGATGCCCGCGTCGGAGGCGTAGAGCTCGTCGTCGAGGTCCGGGCCGAAGCCGGCGTCCTGGGCGACCAGGCGGCCGGCGCGGGCGTCGCCGACTTCGTCGTCGACGAGTTCGCCGTCGGTGTCCGTCGTGTCGCCCAGGTCGTCGCCGTCGAGGTCGGTGGTGACGTCCGGGAGTTCACGGGCAAGTCGGCCCTCCCAGCTCTCGCCGGCGAGCTCTTCGGCGGCGGTCATGCCCCATTCGCGCACCTCGAGCGGGCGTTCCGGCGGCGAGTAACCCTCGTCGTACGGGTCACCGTCCTCAAGGGTGTCCTCGGGGTCCAGCAAGCCGGTGTCGGCGTTGTCCTCGATGTCGTCGTCCACGAACGCCTCCTCTCTCCTGCGTGCAGATTACTGCGACCGCGGGCCCCGGCCGAACGACCACCGGCCTTCACGCAGCGCGACCGGAGGCCACCCGATCCGGCGGCATGCCTCGTCCGGCTGGTCCGATCGGGCCTCGCTAACCTCGGCCGCGCCTACGGAGGTGGAGGGGTCAGTGACACAGTGGAGCGGGCCGACGTTGATCGCCCTGTTCGTCGGGTTCGGGCTGGCGTTCGTGCTGGTGGTGCCGTACGCCGTGCTCAGCTACCGGCGCCGCGGCGAGTTCGGGCCGGGCCGCGCGATCGCGGCGTTCGGGTTCCTCGTCTACTGCTGCGCGCTCGTCACGTACACGCTCCTGCCGCAACCCGTCGTCGACGCGGCCTACTGCGCGAGCCACGAATCACTGCGTCACCCGGTGTTCAACCCGCTGCAGTTCCTGTCCGACATGAAGCAGTTCCACACCGGGCTGCTCGACAACCCGGCGCTGCGCCAGGTGCTGTTCAACGTCGCGCTCTTCGCGCCGTGGGGCGTCTTCCTCCGGCGCCTGTACGGGAAGAACACGGCCGTCGCGATCGCCAGCGGGTTCCTCGCGTCGCTGCTCATCGAGACGACGCAACTCACCGGCGTGTGGTTCCTCGTCGACTGCCCGTACCGGCTGTTCGACACCGGTGATCTGCTGTCCAACACGGTCGGCGCGGCTGTCGGCGCGGTGGTCGCCCCGGTGTTCGGCCGCCCGCACGTGCGCCTCGACGCGAAGGCCCCACGCCCGGTCCGCAGCGGCCGGCGCCTCTTCGGCATGCTGCTGGACCTGATCGCCGTGACGTTGCTGGGCGTCGCGCTCAACGTCCTGGTCCGCGCGATCGCATACCTGCGCGATCCGCAGAGCCTCAACGCCGTCCTCGGCAACGGCGGGACTTCCCTGCTCGATGCCACCCTCGGCGAATGGCTCCCCGCCGTGGTCCTGCTGCTGTTCGTGCCTCTGGCCGGCAACGGCGCGACGGTCGGCCAGCGCGCCGTCCTCCTGACCGTCGTGAACAAGGACGACGACAAGCCGTCGGTGCTGCAGATGCTGGTGCGCTTCGTGTTCGGCTCGGGCGGCTACTTCATCGCCGTCGGAATCAGCACGGTGAGCGGGCAGGCGACGTCGTTCACGGCGCTGTGGATCCTCGTCAGCGGCCTGTTCGCGATCTTCACGCGCACTCACCGCGGTCTCACCGGCCTGCTGACGGGCCTTCGCGTGGCCGACGTCCGGCGCAAGAACCAGCCGGAGCCCGTCCCGGCGTAATCCTCGTGGTCTGCACCCGGAAACTTGTGTCCACAGGGGATTCGGGTGCCCTTGCTGCAACGCCGGCGGCATCGACGATCTACTGAGATGTTGATCACGGGCGACGGCGATGTCCCTGGCCACGGCGATCGCGAGGCGGCTGAGCCGAGTTCGGCCACGGTGAATTCGGTACGGTGGAAATCGCCAACCGGAACACTTTCGCAGGACGGGACGAATGACCGATTCCGAACGGATTTCCCTGTCCGCCACCACTTCTTCGGTTCGTCACGAACAGGTTGGTGCCGACGTCGCGCTCCTGCTGCTGCGCCTGATCGTCGCGGCGACCATGGGAGCGCACGGCCTCATCAAGGTCTTCGGCGCCTTCGGCGGCCCGGGGCTCGACAGCTTCGCCAAAGTACTCCACGGCTACGGCTTCACGCGCGGCCTCGGCCTGCTGTCGTGGATCACGGGCCTCACTGAAGTGGGCGGCAGCGGGCTCCTGGTGCTCGGCTTCCTGACGCCCCTTGCGGCAACGGGATTGCTGGGCGTCGGCTTGAGCGTCGTTGTTTCCAAACTGGACGGTGGGTTCTTCGAGGGCAGCGGCAAGGGCTTCGAGTTCGAACTGACGTTGGCGGTACTGGCGCTCGCGATCCTCCTCGCGGGCTCGGGCCGGATCGCCCTGGACGTCAACACGCCGTGGCGCCGCCACCCCTTCCGCTACGGCCTGGTCGGCCTACTGCTCGCGATCGTCGCTTCGATCGTGATCGGCTTGGCGTTCTGACCACTCGTGACTCCGCGGTTCCTCTCGCTGGTGGACGGATTCAAGGGCTGCTGTCAAACGACCCTGCGGACTTGTCCACAGTTCGCCGCGCTTGACGGCAGCTGTCCACAGATTTCGTTCCTACCCCTTTTCGGGGCCCAGTAACGGTAAAATGGAACCGGGACGCCCCCCAGGGGAGCGGTGGGGGCTGTCTCGCGAGCGGTGGGGGCTCCCCTGGCGAGCGGCGGAGCTGTCTGGCGGTGGTCGCAATACCCGAGTTGTTCAGGAGTTGCGCTGATGCCCGGACGGGAGTGAGACCGCGGGTCGGGTGGCAGATCTCGGGCTCTGACCGGTGTGACAGGACCGTCTCCGGGGAGCGGGCGGTTTACTTGCGGGTGAAAGCAACTCTGGGACCGGCGAAGCCACCCGGAGGGTGGGTATCAACTATCGCACTGCGAAGCGCTGGCGGGCTGCAGCGCGCGAGCGACCGCTGCGGCGCCGGCGGTTGCGACAGTCTCTTGTCGCGGTTGCTGAGCCGGCACGAGCGGATCGCGATCGCCGGCCGGGCCGGCCAGCCCGAGATCCGTCTGCGGGCGATCGCCGCTGAGCTGCCCCGCCCGGTTGATCACCCGCGCGTGGCATCGCAACCGGCAACCGGGTGGGACCTACAGCCTCATGCGGCCCGTCAGCCGGCCGCCGGTCGGCGCGGCCGGCCGAAAACCGGCACACGGGCCGCGGATTCGGTGGTGCGGGCGATCGTCGAGCATGGGTTGAATCAGCGATGGAGTGCGCAGCCGATCGGCCGCAGGTTGCGCCGTGACCAGCGTGAGCGCCCGCAGCGGCACGTGACCTGCGAAACGACCCACCACGCCTCTCCGTCCAGGCCACAGACGGTCCGCGCCTTGAGGTGGCGGGCCGGTGGCGGAGTGGCCGCATCGCCCGCCGGCTACCCGCCCGCCCCGACCAGCGCCGGCCGCGGATGCCCACCGCGATACTGATCAGCGACTGGCGGCGGGGGCTGTGTGGTCCGAACAGCACGCACGGAGCGAGGCACCAGCCCTCCAGCCAGCGGGCAAACGGAGCCAGTGGACGGCTCGGCCGTATGCGGCATTGCCGTCGACCGCCATGAGCCCCCAGAGGCAAGTTCAGTCGCGAGACGGCGGGCACGTTATCCACGTCGCCGTCATGCGACGGTTCGGGGCACGGGCGGTTCCCGGCTCCGCGGGCAGCAGAGCCGGGAACCGGACGTCAGCTGGAGAAGGCCTGCAGTTCGACGATCCGCGAGTACGCGTGGTCGTTCGAGTCCAGGGCGACGACCTGCACCCCGTCCGCCTGGACCGGGGCGAAGGTCGATGTCACCGAGCCCACCGTATTGCCGCGGACGGAGGCGACGGTGGCCCAGGCGCCCGACACGTGGGCTTGAACGTCGAAGTCGCGGAGGCCGTACTTGGGGGCCGGGTACTTGGTGGAGTCGAGGGTGTCGGTGACGACGCGGGAGATGGTCGTGGCGGCGGGCAGGTTGACGGCGTAGTTGTCGGGGAAGACGGATTTCGTGCCGTCGTTCCAGCCAGTGCCGGTAGACCAGTGGTCGCCGTTCGCGTCGCCGTCGACCGCGCCGCACGGGGAGAAGCTGCCGTTCGTGGAGGAGGGCACCGCCTGTTCGCCGAGGAGCAGGTTGTCGCCGGGGCCCTTGCCGGGCAGGGGAAGGACGTCGACCGGCACCGACAACTCGTTGTGGTCCACGGAAAGGCCCACGGTGTAGTGGCCGGGACGAGCGTCGCGCGGGACCGTGACGCCGACCTTCACCGTCACGGGCTGGTCCGGCTCCACGGCGGGCAGCCACGACGAGAAGACGCGCCGGTCGACAACCAGCGGTTTCGGCGCGGACAGCTGCATGTCCGCGTACACGGAACCGTTGCCGGTGCTGGTCATGCCGACCGTGAGCGCGCTCGGCAGGCACGGCAGGCCGACGACCTGAACCTGTGACGGGGATGCGGAAAGCTTGATCTGCGTGGCGTTCGTGGCCGGGCTGCTCTGCGCGGCGGTCGCCAGCGCCACGCCGAGCACTGCGGCGCCGGCGGCTGCGGCCACCACGAGGTGACGTCGCTGCATGGGAATACTCCTCAGTGGACGTTGATGGCGGGCACGCGGTCTTCGACGGTGAGCTTCGCGCGCGTGGTGACCGTGCCGTTCGGGATCGAGACCTTGTCGACAACGCGGTAGTCGGAGACCCATTCACGCGGGGTGACGTCGCAGCGCACGTAGCCGCGCTGGAAGTTGCCGAACTTCACGTGCGGGTTCTCGTCCAGGATGGTCTGGCCGCCCGGGTCGAGGTCCATGCCGTCCTGGCCGGAGGTGATCGACGTGCCGACGAACTCCGTCGCCACCACGGGCGAGTTCGGGTCGGCGTAGTCGGGCCGCAGCTCGGACGCGACGCTGCGGTGCAGATCGCCGGCGATGCTGACGAGGTTGCGCACCTTGCGCTCCTGCGCGCCGCCGAGGACTCGCTTGCGGGAGGCGACGTAGCCGTCCCACGTGTCCATCGGCACCAGCGCGGCCGCGCCGGCCGCGGTGTCGAGCTGCGCGATCGCCGTCTGGTGCGCGAGGACCTCCCAGCGCGCGGAGTGCTCGGCCATGCCGTCGAGCAGCCACTTCTCCTGCGCCGCACCGGTGATCGTGCGGTTCGGGTCGAGCGACTGGGGGTTCGGCGCCTTCGTACCGTCACCCGCCGCCTGGTCGTCCCGGTACTGCCGGGTGTCGAGGACGTTGAAGCGGACGAGATCGCCGTACTGGAAGCGGCGGTACATCCGGACGTCCGGCCCGTTCGGCAGCTGCGTGGTGCGCACGGGCTGGTGCTCCCACCACGCGCGGAACGCGTTGGCGCGGCGCACGAGGAACTGCGCGACGGGGTCGTTGTTCTCGGAGATGTCGCCGGCCCAGTTGTTCTCGACCTCGTGGTCGTCGATCGTGATGATCCACGGCGCGGACGCGTGCGCGGCCTGCAGGTCGAGGTCGGTCTTGTAGAGGGCGTAGCGGCCGCGGTAGTCGTCGAGCGTCGTGGTCTCGCGCGTGAACTCGACGGCCATGTTCTGCTTGCGCAGCCCGCCGTCGGCGCCGACGCCGTACTCGTAGATGTAGTCGCCGAGGTGGAAGATCACGTCGTGGTCGTAGGCGGCCATATCGCGGTACGCGGTGTAGAAGCCCTCGTACCAGGCCTGGCAGCTGGCGTAGGCGAGCGAAACGGCGCCGACGGACTGGTGCGCGGCCGGGCTCGTGCGCGTACGGCCGACCGGGCTGGAGTACCCGCCGACGCGGAAGCGGTAGAAGTACTCCCGCCACGGCCGCAGCCCGCGCACGTCCACGTGCACGCTGTGCGACGCTTCGCGCCGCGCGATCGCGTTTCCCGAGCGCACGATCCGGCGGAACCGCTCATCCTCGGCGACCTCCCAGCGCACCGAGACCGGGCGGTCGTTCATGCCACCGAACGGGTCCAGCGGCTTCGGCGCCAGACGCGTCCAGATCACGACGGCGTCGGGCAGCGGGTCGCCGGAGGCGATGCCGAGCTTGAACGGGTAGCCGGGCACGCGGTCGGTGTCCACGGAGGTGGCGCCGGAGGCGGTGATGCCGGGCAGCGTGCCGGCCAGCGCCAGCGCGGCCGCCGCACCGGTGACGGTGAGGAACTTGCGTCGCGTCGGGTTGTCCACGTCGCTCCGATCCAGGCTGGTCCCGACTTTCGGGCGCGTGCGGGCACCCCGGCGGCCGGGACGGGTGGACGGCCGCACGGGTGCGGCGCGTGGGTGTACTCCCCGCTGGCGGCTTCACCAGTCGTGCCATCGCCATTCGGGGTTGAAACGTATCAAGACGGGATGGTAGCCAGGCGGTTCGTCGGTGACGAGCCGTTCCAGTGCAGCATGAATCGTTTCATTCACGCTGCGTCACCGGCGCGGCTCGACCTCGCGTCGGGCAGGTTATCCGGCGCAGTGCGTCCCTTGGCGGACCGTAAACGATCACCGCGGTGAATTCGAGTTGAAGTCTGAGGTCCGCTCACTGCTGGTGATCAGTCGATCACTTCGCCGGACACGACGAATGGTGTCACCGGAATTGCTTTTCCGTGGATACCATTTTTCTCAGGATCAGACGAACAGAACACAGCTCGCCTTGTTGCCGAAACCGTTGTTGGCCAGGCCCGGCGTCGACCGAGTTGGGCTTGACCTCCTTACCCTGCTTGCCGGTGCAGTTGTTAGAATCGAACAGCTTCGCGGTGTGCGAGGTGTTGTTCTGCATCGAGCTGGTGCCATTGGCGACGAAGCCGTTGTCGCCCGCCCAGTTGGTCTTGGACAGGCCGATGGCGCCCGCGCGGTAAGCGAACTCGATGTGCTGACCCTTGCAGCTGTCGCCCTCGAACAGGCAGAAGTGCCCGGCTGCGCCCGTTCCGGCCGCGCTGGTCGCCGGGGCGATGGCGAGCATCGAAGCGGCGCCGACGAGTTACGTTTTTCCTTCCACGGAGAAATCCGGCCGACGGCCGGCTTCGAACGTGCAGGAACACGACAGCACTTCCCCAATTCACAAGCCCAGAATTCGCGCAAATGCGGAAAACTATAGCGATCTTGGAACGGCGCACAAGCACCTGGGTGGTGATCATCACCGGGTATCCGGTTTTCGTGTTTCAGCGATCGGGAACGGTCCTCGTCAGGGTGATGTCGTTTTTTCGCGAGGTTCTTGTCGGTGCCGCCGGGCACACTGGCGGGCGTGTATGAGGACACCGAACGCTGCGTCCGCGCCGTGCAGTCCAAGGACGCCCGCTTCGACGGGTGGTTCTACACGGCTGTCGTGACCACCGGCATCTACTGCCGCCCGAGCTGCCCGGTCGTGCCGCCGAAGGTCGAGAACATGCGCTTCTACCCCAGCGCGGCGGCCGCGCAGGCGGCCGGGTTCCGCGCGTGCAAGCGGTGCCGTCCGGACGCCTCCCCGGGGTCGCCGCAGTGGAACGAACGCGCCGACGTCGTCGCCCGCGCCGTGCGCCTGATCTCCGACGGGGTCGTCGACCGCGAAGGCGTGGCCGGGTTGGCCGCGCGGCTGGGGTACAGCGTGCGGCAGCTCGAACGCCAGGTGTTCACCGAGCTGGGGGCCGGCCCGCTCGCCCTCGCGCGCGCCCAACGCGCCTCCACGGCACGCCTGCTGGTCGAGACCACAGCGATGCCCATGGGCGACATCGCCTACGCCGCGGGCTTCTCGAGCATCCGCACGTTCAACGACACGGTGCGGTCGGTGTTCGGGCTGACGCCCAGCGAGTTGAGGTCGCGAGCTGGTGCTTCGGGTTCCGTGCGGGGTCGGGTCACCGCTTCGGCGAGTGCGGGTACTTCCGGCGCGGTCGAGGGGTGGCGTGACGAGATCGGTGCGTCGCCGGCGGGGCGCCGGGGCCGGCGGGGCGACGCGGCGGCGGCCGGGGGTTCCGGCGATGAGGCCCCCGCTCCGAGGCCGCCGACAGGCCAGCCGGGTGCAGGAGATAACGCGGCGCAGGCAGCGACTCGAGGTTCGAGCGGCGACGACGCTGCTTCGCCAGCGGCAGGTGCGCATTCGGGTGCATGGGTCACCGCCACGTCACCAGCGTCAAGCGGCGAGCGCGCTGCTCCGCTATCGGCGACAAGCCGCCAGGCCGCACGGGGCAGCGCAGCGCAGGCAGCAGGTTCAAGCGGCGACGACGGTGCTTCGCCAACGTCGGGTGCACAAGTCACCGCCGCACCCTCAGAGTCGAGCGGCGAGGGCACTGCTCAGCCAGCGCCGACAAGCCGGCAGGCCCCACGGGGTAACGCGGCGCCGGCGACGGCTCCAGGTTCGAACGGCGACAACACCGATCCGCCAACGTCGGGTGGGCAGTCGGGTGGACTAGTGACTGCCGAACCCGCAGAGTCGAGCGGCGAGGACGCTGCTCCGGCATCGGCGACAGCCCGGCCGG
The DNA here is from genome assembly GCF_016889705.1 of Amycolatopsis sp. FDAARGOS 1241. Lineage (NCBI taxonomy): Bacteria > Bacillati > Actinomycetota > Actinomycetes > Pseudonocardiales > Pseudonocardiaceae > Amycolatopsis > Amycolatopsis sp. FDAARGOS 1241. Next base: position 1,398,805 of record NZ_CP069526.1, on the reverse strand, counting down.
GCGCGCGAAGTGACACGGCGCTGGCGGAGGCCCGACGCTCGAGCCGCGAGGGCACCGCTCCGGCATCGGCGGATGGACCAGTTTCCGCCGCGCTGTCAGCGTCGAGTGGCGAGGACGCTGCTCCGGCATCGGCCACGGGCCGGCGGGGTGCACGAGGTGATGCGGCACCGGCAAGAGCCCCGGAGTCGAGCGGCGAGGGCACCGCTCCGGCATCGACAGGTCAACGGGTTACCGCCGCATCGTCTAGGTCGAGCGGCGGGGGTGCGGCGAAGCCGCCGGCGGAACGGCGGGGGGCTCGGGTGGCTGCGAGGGCTGAAGCTGTCATGGGCCGGCGCGACGAGGGCGGTGTGTCGCCGGGAGGGCGGCCGGGCGTGGGGGTGCGTGGTGTTCCGGCAGGTGAGCAGGGCGCGCCGGGTGTGGTGGAGGTGCGGTTGGCGTTCCGGGCGCCGTTGTGTCCGGACAACTTGTTCGGGCATCTGGTGGCGACGGCGGTGCCGGGGGTCGAGGAGTGGCGGGATGGGGCGTACCGGCGGACGCTGCGGCTCCCGCACGGCCACGGCGTGGTGTCGCTGCGGCCGACGCCCGAGCACGTCGCCTGCCGGCTGAGTCTGAGTGATCTGCGGGACCTCGCGGCGGCCATCGCGCGGTGCCGGCGGTTGCTGGACCTCGACGCGGATCCCGTGGCTGTCGACGCGCAGCTCGCCGAGGATCCGGCATTGGCGCCGCTCGTGGCGAAGAGCCCGGGCCGCCGCGTGCCGCGGACGACGGAGCCGGAGGAGTTCGCCGTGCGCGCCGTGCTGGGCCAGCAGGTGTCGACGGCCGCCGCGCGGACGCACGCCGCGCGCCTCGTCGCCGCGCACGGCACACCGATCGACGACCCCGAGGGCGGCCTGGAGTTCCTGTTCCCCAGCCCCGCGGACCTGGCCGAACTCGACCCGGCGACGCTCGCCATGCCGCAGTCCCGCCGCACGACGCTGCTGGCCCTCGTCGACCTCCTGACGTCCGGCACCCTCGACCTCTCCCCGGGCGGCGACTGGTCCCGCGCGCGAGCGCAGCTGTCCGCCCTGCCGGGCTTCGGCCCGTGGACGGTAGAAACCATCGCCATGCGCGCCCTCGGCGACCCGGACGCTTTCGTCCCCACCGACCTCGGCGTCAAGCTCGCGGCGGCGTCCCTGGACCTGCCCACGTCCCCCGCTGCCCTGACCAAGCACGCGACGCGCTGGCAACCGTGGCGCGCATACGCCGTCCAGTACCTCTGGGCAACGGGCGACCACGCGATCAACCGCCTCCCGACCTGACGCCCCGCCGCGCGGAACGCCGACGCGGCGTCACCACCGCCGCGCTCAGCTCCGCCAGCGCACCCGCCGTAAGCACTGCAGGACTCACGCGCGGCTGAGCAGTCCGCAAGCCTCGGCCCGCGCGTCCGTTGCGGTGGCGGACTCCGGCGTGCCAACACCGGTCCCGTCCCCCGCCCGGACGGACGACGATCGCAGCGCGGGTCCGCGCATCACCGCGAGGTGAGGAAGTCCAGCACGGCAGCGGCGAACTGCGCCGGCGCTTCGAGCCACGGCACGTGGCCGACATCCGGCAAGACCGCGCGCCGAGAGGCCGGGAGAGCGGCGGCCAGGGACTCACTGCCTGCGGATCGGCCTGCTGCAGCGCAACCCCAAAGATTCGGCCCCCGCGTTCGTTCCGGTGAGGGACCCCGGCGTGCCAACACCGGTCCCGTCCCCGGCCCGGACGGACGACGATCGCAGCGCGGGTCCGCGCATCACCGCGAGGTGAGGAAGTCCAGCACGGCAGCGGCGAACTGCGCCGGCGCTTCGAGCCACGGCACGTGGCCGACATCCGGCAAGACCACGCGCCGAGGAGGCCGGGAGAGCGGCGGCCAGGGAGTCGACAGCCCAGCGGGGCGGATGTCGTCGGCGCCGTCGAGGATGAGGGTGGGGTGGGGAGGGCACACGCTGCCGCGAGGATGTCTGCGTCGTCGGAGGTAGCGCGTTCGGCGGCGTTGATGGTGGCGTTGAAGTCGTAGTTGATGCGGAACCACGGGTCGGCCATCTGTTCGGCGTGGGTGAGGGCCGTGTGTGGATCCGAGAAGTTTGCGGACCACTGGAGGACCGCGAGTTCGCGGCCTGCGGCGGCCGTGCGGGGTCGGGCGCGGAGTTCCATCACGCGGGGCAAGGTGGGGCCCAAGCGGGCGGCGAGGTTTCGCTCGTACTCCGGGTGCCGGCGCCGCCCGAGGCCGGTGCCGGACACGTAGACGAGCTTCGTCACGTGGGCCGGGTGGGCGAGGGCGTAGCGCAGCGCCAAGGTCGCGCCCCACGAGTGACCCAGGACGGCCACGCGATCGAGCCCGTAGTGGCGGCGCACGGCGTCGAGGTCCAGCACCGCGCGGGCGAGCGAGTACGGGCCGCGCCGTTCGGACCGGCCGCAGCCGCGCTGGTCCCAGCGGATGACGCGCAGCCGCGGTGCCAACGACGTCGCGAGGACCCCGAACATGTCCCACAGTCCCGGGCCGCCGTGACACAGGATGAGCGGCTCACCTTCGCCGAGGTCGGCTGTCCACATGCGACAGGCGTCGTCCGCCTGGACCGTCTCCTCGCTGACCTCCACGCGGTTCAGTATCGCCGCCGGCCGTCCCGACGGTCGGCGACACGGCGCTCGTCACATCGCGCTCACCTCGCTCGGATCGAAGTGCGTCACGTGAACAAGCCGTTCAGCGTGCCGAAGTCGACGCCCGCGCCCAGCTCGTCGTACTTGCCCTCCCCGAGCATTTCCTGCGCTGCCCGCAGCGCGACCGCGTACGCACCCTGCGCCAGCGCCGTTCCCACAGTCACCCTCCGCACGCCCGCCGCGGCGAACTCCGACACCGACGGCGCACCCGGCCACGCCATCACGGCCACCGGGATCGGTGACGCCGCCGTGAGCTCGCGCAGCACCGCGAGGTCCACCAAGCCGGGCACGAAAATGCTGTCCACGCCGGCTTCCGCGTACGCCCGCGCGCGAGTCACGACGTCGTCGAACCGTCCCGAAGGCTCGCCGACGCCGAAGAGGTACACATCCGTGCGCGCGTTGAGCCACAGGTCCGGCAACCCCGCCGCCACCGCGGCCTCGCGAGCTGCCTTCAACCGTGCGGCCTGCTCGGCTGAGGAGAACAACGACAGCGTGCCCGCGCGCGAGTCCTCCAGGTTCACCCCCACCGCGCCGGCGCCGATGATCTCCGTGACGGTGGTGGCGACGTCGGCCGGGCCCGGGCCATAACCCCCTTCGACATCGGCGCTCACCGGCACCGACACCGCCGACGCGATCCGCCGTACGGCCTCCGTCATCTCCGCGCGCGTGAGCCCCTGGCCGTCGCCGCGGCCGAGTGCCCACGAAACACCACCACTCGTGGTGGCGATGGCCTTGGCGCCGGCGTGTTCGATGACCGCCGCGCTGCCCGCGTCCCAGGCGTTCGGCAGCACCACCATCGGCTCGCCGTGCAGCGCTCTGAACACCTTTGCCTTGTCCTGCAACGATTCCACGTGATTCCTCCCAGTTCGAACCAGATGCGGAGGACGCTAGCAGCGGGTACCGACAAAAACCGGTGGTCGCACCACGACGTCGCGAATCCGCCGGAATCAGCACGGGTGCGGGTACCGACCGAGGCCCTTCACGCCCCAGAACTCGCCGCCGGTCACCACCGGCGCGTCACGCCGCCAGGTCGAGGACGACGCGGGACCGGGCCTTGCCGGACATCATGCGCTCGTAGGCCTGCGGGGCGTCGGTCCACGGGACGACCTCGTTCATCGGCCGCACTCCGCGGGTGGCGGCGAACGCGAGGCTGTCCTCGTTCTCGATCGCCGAGCCGGTGAGGCTGCCGGTGATGGTGTGCGTGCCGAAGATGAGGTCCGGCGTGGCGACGGAGATCGGATCCTGTCCGGCACCCACGACGACCATCTTCCCGCGTGGCGCGAGACCCGCGACCAGCGGCGACATGGACGAACCGCTCGCGGCCGTCGCGACGACGGCCGCAGCGCCGCCGAGCTTCTGCAGCGCCTGGCCGGGGTCGACGCCGGTGCCGTCGACGTACTCGTCCGCGCCGAGCTGCGCGACGAGTTCCGCCTTGTCGGTGCCGCGCGCGATGGCCGCGACGCGGTAGCCGAGCGCCTTCGCGTACTGCACACCCAGGTGCCCCAGCCCGCCGATGCCCTGGATCGCGACGAGCGAGCCCGGCCGGGCGTTCAGGTCGCGCAACGCACTGTAGGTGGTGATGCCGGCGCACTGCACTGGCGCGGCGTCCGAAGAGGACAGTCCGGCGGGGACGCGGACGAGGCCGCTCCTGCGGGCGTAGGCGTATTCGGCGTAGCCCCCGTCGATGTCCGTGCCGGTGCGCGGCTGGTCGGTGCAGTTGACGAAGTCCCCGCGGCGGCAGGAGTCGCACTCCCCGCAGTGCCCGCCGAGGAACCCGACGAGACCCGTTCGCCGACGTGCCACGCGCGCACACCCTCGCCGACGGCGTCGATCACGCCGACGATCTCGTGCCCGGGCACGACCGGCGCGGTGGGGTCGGCACGGAGCCCCTCGACGGCGAGGACGTCGGAGTGGCAGACACCGCAGTACTCGACCTTGAGGCGGACGTGGCCGGGTTCGGGAGCGGTGAGCTCGCGGTCGGTGAGGAAGAACTCGCGGGAGTTGGTGACTTGGAGGGCGCGGTAGGTTGTCATGGGTCGAATATGACCGGTCGTCTTAGATCGTGTCAATGCGACGGGATGGGAGTTTGCCGCAGGTCTTCCGGCGGACGGGAGGTTCGGCCGGGGCAGAAGGCGGAGGCACGGCACGCGCATCCCACCAGTGGCGTCGGCAACGCGACTGGCTCGGGCCGAGCCCCGGCAGCGAGCGCGCGACAACGCCCAACTCGAGCTGATCGGCAGTCGACAAAGCCTGGCGCTGCCGCACATCGAAGCAACGAGCGGGCAGGATCACGCACTCGGCGAAGGCCACTGAAGACTGCCGGCCAGCAGCGCCCGTCGGGCGTCAGCGAGACTCAGGGCAGGTCGAAGCCCAGCTCCTTCGCGGCGAGTTCGGCCGTCGGCTGGGCCCAGCGCTGGGAAACCGCCTGGTGGGTGGACAGGGACCGCAGCTCGGCGCGGTCCAGGTAGAGCATGCCGGCCAGGTGGTCGGTTTCGTGCTGGACGATGCGGGCCGGCCAGCCGGAGAGCTCTTCGTCGACGGCGGCGCCCGTTTCGTCCAGTGCCTGCAGGCGGACGCGCAACGGCCGGGCCACCACAGCCTGCCAACCGCTCACGCTCAGGCAGCCCTCGAAGAACGCGGCGCGCTCGGCACCCAGCGGGGTGTAGCGCGGGTTGACAAGGACGCGGAACGGCAACGGCGCGATGCCGCGCGCCTCGAGCACCTCGGCGGGTACCGGCCGTTCGTGGGCGCGGTCCTCGACCACGGCCAGCTGCACCGGCAGACCCACCTGCGGAGCGGCCAGACCGACGCCCGGCGCGGCGTGCATGGTCTCCTTCATGCCTTCGATCAAGCCCGCCAGCGCGGCAGCGCTCAGCTCCCCTTCGTAGGGCGCCGCGGGAGTGCGCAGGACCGGGTCGCCGGCTTGGACGATGGGCCAGGGCAGGGGCTGGGCCAGCAGGGTCTCGACCAGGTCGGCGAGCAAGGGCGCACCTTTCAGAGCAGGGAGCCGAAGACCACGGCGAAGAAATCGTCCAGCGGGGCGGCGCTCTTGGCCACCTTGGTGCGAATGATCGCACCCTCCCAGGCGTCCAGGACGAACCGGCCGAGGAGATCGGCGTCGCGGTCGGCGGGAACCTCGCCGGCAGCCTGGGCTTCGCGGATGGACTCCGCGATGCTGTCCGACCAGTGCGTCAGACTCTCCCCCACCTGCTCGCGGATGACGGGGCTGTGGTCGGCGCGCTCGGCACCCATGTTGCCGATCAGGCAGCCGCGCGTGTATTCGTTGTCCTCGAGCACGTCGCGCATCACTGTGAAGCGGGCGCGCAACGTGTCGAGCGGACCGAGCTCACCGTGGCTGTCCCGCCAGCCGGAGGAGGCCGCGTATCGCGCGACGACTTCCGCGCCGAGGTCTTCCTTGCTCTTGAAGTGGTTGTAGAACGACCCCTTGGGCACACCGGCCGCCCGCGTGATGGTGTCGACGGAGCACGCGGCGAACCCGTTGCGGTGGAACTCGGTGACCGCGCTGTCGACGATCACCTCACGGACGCTGGGACGAGGCATCTCCGCAGTATATGACCGGTCGTCTCACCCGCCGAACGGCACAAGCCGACCGACGACTCCCGCTCCGCCCTGGCATGCTGGCCGCGTGGCCTACGACGTGAACGCGATCCGCAAGCACTTCCCCGCCCTCGAAGAAGGAGCCGCGCACTTCGACGGGCCCGGTGGCTCGCAGGTGCCCGACGTGGTGGGCGAGGCCGTCGCCACCACGCTGTGTTCCGCGATCGCGAACCGGGGCACCGTCACACCGGCCGAACGCCGCGCCGACGGCATCGTCCGCGACGCCCGCCAGGCAGTGGCGGACCTGCTTGGCGCGAACCCGGCGGGCGTCGTCTTCGGGCGCAGCATGACCCAGGTGACCTACGACTTCTCCCGCGCCCTCGCGAAGACCTGGCAGCCGGGCGACGAGGTCGTGGTCACCAAGCTGGACCACGACGCGAACATCCGCCCGTGGGTCCAGGCCGCGCAGGCCCGTGGCGTCACCGTCCGGTGGGCCGAGTTCGACCCGCAGACGGGCGAGCTGCCGGTCGAGGCCGTGACCGAGCTGCTCACGGACAAGACACGGCTCGTCGCCGTCACCGCGGCGTCCAACCTCCTCGGCACGCGCCCCGACGTCCCCGCCATCACGGCGAACGCGCGCGAAGCCGGCGCGCTCAGCTACGTCGACGGCGTGCACCTCACCCCGCACGCGCCCGTCGACCTGGCCGAGCTCGGCGCCGACTTCTACGCCTGCTCCGCGTACAAGTTCCTGGGCCCGCACCTCGGCTTGCTCGCCGCCGCGCCCGAACTGCTGGAGACGCTGCGCCCCGACAAGCTCGTGCCCTCCAGCGACACCGTGCCGGAGCGGTTCGAGCTCGGCACGCTCCCGTACGAACTGCTCGCCGGTACGACCGCGGCGATCGACTTCCTGGCGAACCTCGTCCCGGGTGAGGGAACCCGGCGTGAACGGCTCGGCAAGTCGCTCGAAGCCCTCGAACAGCACGAGCGGGAGCTGCTCGACCGCCTCGACGCCGGGCTCGCCGGCCTGGGCAAAGTCGTCCGCTACGGCGCGCCGGGCCGCCGGCGCACCCCGACCGTGCTGTTCTCCGTCGACGGCGCCGAGCCGAAGGCCGTGTACGAGCACCTCGCGCGCCACCACGTCAACGCTCCGGCCGCGAGCTTCTACGCGCTCGAGTGCTCACGCCACCTCGGCCTCGGCGACGCCGGCGCCGTCCGCGCGGGCATCGCTCCGTACACGACGGCGGCCGAAGTCGACCGGCTGGTCAGCGCGGTCGCTGAACTCTGACGGCGATGCCGCGCGCGGAGGTCGTGGCGGGTTTCCGTCCCGGGTGAACCACGGGTGGGCTTCCCCGCTCAGACGCCCGGCGAACGGCGGGTCGCCCACCGCCGGCTGGTCGCGGTAAGCGGTCGTGATGATCCGCTCGCTGCGCAGCACGTCGTGAGGGAACCCGAGTGACGGCCGGCTGAGCTCGCCCAGTCGCGCGAGCTGCTCCGCGGCGGCCCCGCGACGCCGGATTCGCAGCGGCTCGCGGTGGGAACCGGTCCCGGTCAGTACGTGGTCGCCCACTCGCCCGAACCGGGTTCGGCGTCGGAGGCCGCGCTGCGGGCGCCGGCCGAGGTGGCGTTGCCCCGCTGAGTCCGGTTGTGGAACTCTCCGGGGCATGAGCATCGACGTCGTCGCCGGCGCCACGGTGACCACCGTGACGATCAACCGCCCGGACAAGCGCAACGCGCTCACCAAGGCCATGTACTCGGCGCTGGCGGAGGTGCTCGACACGGCCGAGACGCCCGTCGTCGTCCTCTCCGGCGCGGGCGGCGCGTTCACCGCGGGCAACGATCTCGGTGACTTCCTCGCCGCCGACTCGGGGGGCGGTCCCGACACCCCGGTGCGGCGGTTCCAGGAGGCGTTGCTCGCCGCGCGTTCGGTGGTCGTCGCCGCCGTCGACGGGCCGGCCGTCGGAATCGGCGCGACACTGCTGCTGCACTGCGACCTCGTGTACGCGACCGAGCGCAGCTACCTGCAGTTCCCGTTCACGTCGCTGGGGCTGGTGCCGGAGTTCGGCAGCAGCTATGTGCTGCCCCGCCTGGCCGGCCCGCAGCGCGCGGCGGAACTGCTGCTCTTCGGCGACCGCGTGCCGGCCGCCGAGGCCCACCGGCTCGGACTCGTCAACGAGGTGCTGCCGGATGCGGAGGCGTTGGAGGCGCGCGTCGCGGATCGCACGGCCGCGCTGGCCGCTCAGCCGCCGTTGTCGCTGGCGCTGAGCCGCGAGCTGCTGCGCGACACCACCGACACGACCGTGCGCGACCGGATGGAGGTGGAGTCGCAGCACTTCGCCAAGCTGCTGCACGACCCGGCGACGGTCGCGAACCTGCGCGCGAAGCTCGGCCCCCGCTAGAGCTGCGCGGTCCGGCGGCGGCGCTTGTCCACCGCGCCGTCGAGCAGCGGCCGCAGTTCCTCGACCACCGCGTCGAGCGGCGCCACGGAGTGGTCGGCCCGCGCGAGGACGATGGCGCCCTCCAGCGCGCTGATCATCAAGACGGCGAGCGAACCCGCGCGAACCGGCGGCACCCCCAGGTCTTCGAGTGCGCCCACGAGCGGTTTGCGCCATTCCGCGAACGCGGCGGCAGCGCTCTCGCGCAGCTTTTCGCTCAGCGCAGCGGAATCGGCGACCGTGGCGACCAACGGACAACCGGCGTCGTAACCGGCGCCGGTGAATTCCGCTCGCCACCGGGAAACCAGGGCGGCGAAGAGGTTTCCGGGCGTCGCTTCTTCGAGGGATTCGGCGGTGCGCCGCACGGTGCGCCCGGCGTAGCGGCCGGCCCAGTCGACGGCCTCGGCGACGAGCTGCTCCTTACCGCCGGGGAAGTAGTGCTGCAGCGACCCCCGCGGCGCCTTCGCGTGCTCCACCACGTCGCGCATGCCCGTGCCACCGACGCCCCGCGTCCGCACCAGCTGCGCGGCGCTGAAGACCATCCGGTCCCGCGCCGGCCTCTCCGATTCCGCCATCGGCGACCTCCTCCATGACATCGGTCATAATAGCGTGCTCGAACTCGAGCTCGCCGCGCTCGAACGACGGGACGCCACGGAAACCGTGGGCGCGCAGCAGCCCCAGGGCCGGGTTGTTGCCGACCAACACGGTCGCGTGGACGGTCCAGCCGGCGTGCCGGGGATCGTCGAACAGGTACCGCACCAGGGTGCTGGCGATGCGCCGGCGGTGCCAGGCGTCGGCCACGAGCACCCCGAGTTCGGCGCGCCGCTCGCCGTCGACCATGAGGTTCACCAGTCCCACGGGCGCGTCGCCGGCCATCGCGACGAGCGCTTCCCCGGCGAGCAGGAACGGCCGGTAGCGCACCAGGATCCGTTCGGGATCCGGGCGTCCGGGCAGCGTGAACCGCCACGCGAGGCTCTCGGGCGAGCACGCCCGGACCAGGGCCGTGACGGCTTCGAGGGTGGCCGGTTCGACGACCGTTATGACACTCGTCATGAGCCATGGGTAGCACGGCGGCCCTGATCGACTCACTATGACGCGCGTCATAAGAATGCTCACGCTGCCGACACGGCCGGCCCCGAGCGAGACCCACAATGCCCAATCCAACCGGTGGCGCGTGACCGGTTTCGGGTAATGCGAATTCACTTTTCGTATCCGCTATCACCCGGTGCGCTGAAATATGACGGGAATTCATGCATGAAACACAATCTGTCGGACCATGGGCCTCATCGGGTGAAAACCCTACGCGAAACCTTCCCGACTCGCCGGTAATCCCTATCTTCTAATCGACCCTCCGAATCGAACCGCAAAGGGGACGAGGTCATGACCCAGTCGATCGAAGCTCCGGCGAAGGAATTCTGCATCGACTGGACGATGGACGGCCACGACGGCGCCCGCGTCTCGATCACCCTGTCCGGGCAAGTGGCGCTCCTTGACGGCAACCGTTTCTACAAGGTCGACGGCGTCCTCTACATCTCGGAGGGCAGCGCCTACTGCCGCGAAGTGGGGAACCCGCGCCTGTCGGTCCGGCGCAACGGCGTCGAAGCCAGCGGACGACACTGGGGCTGGGAGACGATCAGCGCCCGCAAGTCCGCCAACCGCCTCTGCACGATGGACGGCTACTTCGTGCGCACCGGCTACTGGGCCCCGGCGGACCGCTCGATCCAGCTGAGCATCGTCGCCGAGCACGGCATCACGCGCCGCAAGTCCTACAGCACGACGGCCACGGTCCGGCTCGTCGACTGAGCCCGAGCGGGCCCCCGTCGCCCGATCACCGTCCGATCACCGGCCGATCACGCCGGCATTCCGCCCACTGAACGGACCAACCGGACGTCGTTTCACCGAGGCGCATTCAACGGCCGGGGAACTTCGGCCGTTGATCACCGTCCGAAGTGATCGCGTTCACCCACACGTGGCCCGACAACCTTGAGCGTGCTGAGGAACACACCGTTTTCCCAGGAAAACCATAGAAAACGTTGTCCGGGACACAGCGCGCACGAGCGCAGCGGAGGACCATGGAGGACATGCGGAACAAGGCCCGGGCAGGCAGACCACCACTTCTCTTCACCCGATTCCTTCGACGAGTCGGGTTCGCACGCAATCCGCTGATGCGGCGCTCCGACCGGATCGAGGGCCTCCTCATCGGCCTGGCGGTGCTCGTGTCGCTCATCGCGCTCCCGTTCGTGATCATGCTCGGCAAGGCCGATGTGTCGCACGAGACCGCGGCGTCCGACGCGCAGCTGAAGACGCGCCACCAGGTGACCGCGACCGTGCTCGCGCCCGCGCCGAAGCCGGCGTCGGTGGGCGACAGCGCCCCGATCGCGCACAGCTCGCGCGTGAACGCCACCTGGCAGCTGCCGAACGGCTCGCCGCAGACCGGCGTCGTCACGGTGCCCGCGGGAGCCGGCAACCCCGGCGCGCAGGCGCCCATCTGGCTCGACGACAACGGCAAGCAGACCACCGCGCCGCTGACCCACGCCGACGCCGTGACCAACGGTGTGCTCGTGGGCACCTTCACGTGGCTGTGCGCGATCGGCGTGCTCGCCGGCGCGTTCTGGATCGCGCGGCGGGTGCTCGACCACAAGCGCGCGGCGCGCTGGGCGGACGAATGGGCGCAGCTCGCCGGCCCGGAGGCAGTGCGCTGACGCCGGCCTGCCCCCGGGTCCGGCCGGCGGACCGGCGAAGCGACACCCCAGCGCCGCCCCCGCAGCGGTGCGACGCCCAACCGCTGAGCCACGGGTTGTCGAGATAACTGCCAGCTGACTCATTCCGGACACAGTCGGGTGGACGTCGGTTCTGATTATCAACTGTCAGCCGATCTGCGCTCGTCGGACTAGCTGAGAGCAATCGCGGTGGCCGAAGGGGGCGGCCATGTCCAGTGACGACGAGTGGCCGACACTGGCCGCGAGATTCGACGACCTGTTCCGGACGGTTGCGGCTGCAGGGCAAGCACTGGACGAACGACGAGGTCGTGGCCGAGCTCAAGGCCCGATCGTCCGATCTGAAGGTCGGCCGCCGTGTATCTCTCGCAGCTGCGCACGGGCAAGCGGACCAACCCGTCGCAGGAGCCGCCGGCCGCCCTCGCGAAGTTCTTCGAGGTGTCCGGGGCGTACTTCTTCGACGAGGACCTGGTCGGAACGTGCGGCCCGACCTGGGCGCCCTCGAAGCGATGCGCCCGGCCGGGGTACGGGCCGTGGCGATGCGCGCCGCGGGCATGCGCGAGGAGAAGCTGCAGGCGATCACCACGATCATGGACCGGTACCGCCAGATGCAGGGCCTGCCGCCGGTCACCGACGAAGCGGCTGAGTGAGCATGCCGGAAGGGCGTCGCGACCAGCTCAAGTGCCTGCGTGAAGAAGGGTCCCGCGGATCGCCGCGCTGGACCGGCCGAAGGGCTGCAGCCTTCCCGCGCTGCGCGGGCGGTTCGGCGCGCTCCGGGGCCGGCCCGTCACGCTCGTGCCGATGCCTGCCGTTACCACAGCTGCGGAGCGCTCGAGAGCGGCCGCCAGGCGGACATCGAGGACGTGTTCGTCGATGCCGGCAAGCTGGCGTCGGGAGCGATCAGCTTCGAAGACCTGTGCGCCGCGTCGGAAGCCGGCAGCCGGGTGCCGGCCAGCTGCAGTGAAGCCGATTGCCGGGCGGTGGAGCGGTGAAGCGGTGAAGCGGTGAAGCGGTGAAGCGACGCTCCCTCGATCCGGATCGCGCGGTGGAACAGCAGCGTGCGCTGACCGGGCGGCTGCGCGGCCGTTCATCCCCACCCGATCGGGTTGTGGACAGCTGCGCTGAGCTGGGGCTTCCGCCCCGAAAGCGTCGGCGCCGGCCAGTAAACTGGACAGGGGACGGCACCCGAGGGAGGGTGGGCCGCGCCCAGGTGAGCTGCGCTCCTGGTGACCAGCTTTGCATCAGGCCGTGACTGGGCGTCGGGCCAGGCGGCGGGCAGCTCCGGGTTAGGCAGGACGCCACTGGATCAGACGGCAGACAGCTCCGGACCAGACAGATCGGCACCGGATCAGACGGCAGACGGCTCCGGACAAGACAGACCAGCCAAAGCGCCGCGCGGGCGGCGCCGGACCAGCAGACCAGCCACCGCGCCGGGCGGGCGGCGCCGGATCAGGCAGGCCGGCGGTGGCGCGCACAGCGGCCTCCGCCCGTACGCGGGCCCGCAGCCCAGCGCCCGTGACGGCTCGCCTTGCCAGCTCCAGCAGCGGCAGGTCGGGTGCGGGTTCCTCCGCTCCCGGCGCCACGACGCAGGCGTACGTCTCGGGCGCCGGCTCCCCCGTCATCTCGGATTCGGGCGCCACTGACGCCGTGACCAGCTTCGTCACGGCGTCCGCCGCGTCGTGCGAGGCGCCCCGCCGGTTCGAAGTCCGGCTGCGGCAGAATCTGTCCCTTGTGGACGGATGGACCGACTTGATCAGCCCCGCGATCCCAGCCGTGCCGAACGAGTGCCCGACCACGGACTTCGCGGCACCCAGGTAGGCAGGCTCGGTGGCGTCTCGGCGCAGCTCGCCCAGCGCGTTGATCTCCACGTCGTCGCCCACGGACGTCGCCGCGCCGTGCGCTTCCAGGTAGCCGACCGAACCGGGTTCGACTCCCGCGTCGCGGTACGCGCGGCGCAGCGCCGGCAGCTGCCCGTGCTCCTGCGGCAACATGCCGCCCTTGACCGTGCCGTCGTCGGACAGCCCGACGCCGCGGATCACCGCGTAGACGCGGTCGCCGGCCGCCTCGGTTGGTCGAGGCGGCGAAGACCAAGCCGAAGTCGGCTGGCCGGCACAGGTGTCGGCCGTCTACCGCCGCCTGCACCGAAGCCCGAGCTGAAACGGGACGTCCGGTTTGGACTCGCTCTCAGCTTACGCGGGATTGGTCTGGACCGCTCCCGCCCGCTCGTGCGGGAGGTCCGCCAGCAGCGCTTCACCCTTGACGAGCCACGAGACGCCGAACGCGATGACCGCCAGCGACTCCAGCCAGACCGCCGGGTGCAGCGAGACGGTGGCGGCGTCGAAGAACAGGGCGTTGATCAGGATCAGCGCCAAGCTGGCGAGCATCACGGCACCGCACACCCGGTAGACCGTGTTGCGCGCGGCTTTGCGCGAACTGGGCGACGGATCGTCGGATTTGGTGAACAGGAACAGGCAGAAGAAGGCGAGCGTGAGGAAGAAGATCCCGGCGAACACGAGGTGCACGGTGCCGATCGCGCGTTCCAGCGGCGTCGGCGCGGTGGGCGAGGTCGGGAAGAGCGCGGCCCCGATGGCGGCGACCGCGGCGACGTTGCCGGCGATGTCATCAATCCGGCCGTAGCCCCGGTACGAGATCAGGAACACCCCGATCGCACACAGGGTCCCCACGAAGACGTTCCTCAAGTCGCTGTAGTAGTAGCCGCTCAGCGAGCCGAGCAGGCCGCCGCCCTCGAGCAGCTCCTTGCCGATGACGACGACGAACGGCAGCGCCAGCCCGAGCACGCCGACCGCGCGGCGGAGGAAGAGAAACGAACGCACGAGCGTGTTCATGAAAACCTCCCCGGAAAGCGGTGCACACCCTTTTTACCGGGTCGGTCGCGAGTTCACCTAGCGACAGCCGATTCGAGAACGCTGTCGATGTCCGCCAGTAGCCGGGCCTTCGGCCGCGCACCGACGATGGAGCGTACCGGCTCACCATCGCGGAAGAGCATCAGGGTGGGCAGCGACATGATCTGGTACTTCCGCGCTGTTTCGGGGTTCTCGTCGGTGTTGATCTTGCGGACGGTCAACGACTCGGCGCGCTCCCAGGCGATCTCCTTCAGCACCGGGTCGATCATCCGGCACGGTGGGCACCACTCGGCCCAGAAGTCGACGAGCACGAGCTTGTCCTGCTCCAGGACGTCGGCGGTGAAGGTGGCGTCGGTCGTCATTGGGGCTCCTCGGTGATGGCCGGTTCGAGCCGGCAGGTTTCGGGCCGGGCGGAGGCTTCGGCGAGCTTGTCCAGCAACGCGGATCGCACGGCGCCCAGGCGCCGCAGGCAGTCTTCGACCTCCGCGAGCTTGCGCCGGTAGACCTCGACCGACGCCGGGCACGCGTCGCCGGTTTCGTGGCCGTCGCGCAGGCAGTCGACGAACGGGCGGGTGTCTTCGAGGGTGAAGCCGACCGTGCGCAGCGTCTGGATCTCGGTGACCAGCCGCAGGTCGTCCTCGTCGTACTCCCGGTACCCGTTCGCCGACCGCTCCGCCGGCAGCAGCCCTTGTTCTTCGTAGAAGCGCAGCGCCCGTGGTGTCGTCCCCGCCCGCCGGGCGAGCTCGCCGATCCGCATGCGTGCGACGGTAGACCTTGCCGTGTGCGTCAAGGCAACGCTCAGCTCGCGACGCGGCCGGGGTATTCGCGGTACCGGACCGCGTTGGCCGCCCGGTAGCCCATGTAGTCGAAGACCTTGCCGAACACCGGGCCGGCGAGCATGCGGTACATGCGGTTGCGGCTGCGCACGTTCTTCTCCGTCGCCGGCGCGAGGAACCCGCCGGAACCGGAGCCGTTCTTGTAGCCCACGTGCGCGGGCTTGCGCAGGCGCTGCTCGTAGTTCGCGAACGCCGTCACGTGGTCGCCGCCCGCGGCCGCGAGCTCGCCGGCGAGGATCTGCGCGCCCATCATCGCCAAGCCGGTGCCGGAGCCGCCGGGGCCCGCGCACCACGCGGCGTCGCCGAGCAGCACGACGCGGCCCTTCGACCACTTGTCGAGCTTGATCTGGCCGATGGAGTCGAAGTACAGATCCGGCGCGGCGGGCACGGTGCCGAGCAGCCGGGGCAGCTCCCAGCCCGCACCGGCGTAGGCGTCGGCGAGGATCTCCTGCTGCCGCTCGAGATCCGGGCGGCCGTAGCCGCGCGGATCGCCGCGGAAGAACAGGCCGACGTTCACGGTTTCGGCGTCACGGCTGCTGTAGATCATCGCGCTGCGGCCGGGCTCGCTGTAGATCAGGCCGCTGTGGTCCAGGCCGAGGTGGTTGGGCGCGGTGAAGCCCGCGACGTGGTAGCCGAGGTCCGTGCGGAACCGCGACTCGGCGCCGAACGCGGCCGTCCGGACCCCGGAGTGCACACCGTCGGCGCCGACCACGAGGTCGAACCGGCGGGGCGCGCCGTGCCGGAGCGTCACCTCGACACCGTCGGCCGTTTCGGTCAGCGACGTCACGCGGTCGCCGAAGACGTATTCGGTGTAGTCCGTGGTGCGGTCGTAGAGGATGCGGGCGAGGTCGCCGCGGAACACCTCGAGCTCACCGCTGATGAACTTGCTCGGGATGGTCGCCACCGGACGGCCCGCCGGGTCCAGCAGCTGCTGGTCGCCCATCCCCGTCTCGTACTTGCGCAGGTCGTCGGTGAGCCCCATCGCGTCGATCAGCTTCATCTGCTCGCCGCGGAAGTCCACGGCCTGCCCGCCGGGCCGCAGCTGCGGCGCCGCCTCGACGACGGTGACGGAGTAGCCGTACTGGTGCAGCCAGTACGCGGCCGACGGTCCCGCGACGCTGGCACCGGAAACGAGGACGGTCTTGGTGGTCATCTCGCTGTTCCCTTCTCGGGTTCGGCTGTTCGATGACCCAAGACTGGGGTTCGGCGCTGACCACGCCCGCACGGTGCGCTGACGGCGGCGGTGCGGGCCCGTCAGCGGGGGCGCTCATGTGGTCAGCGGACCGCGGGAGCGACGTCAGCGGCTGCAGGGTCCGCCTTCGTCGTCGGCGTTGAGGCGCGCGAGCACGCGGTCGAAGACGCGGCCGAGGACCTCGAGCTCCTCGGGCTCGATCTGCTCGAAGAAGTACCGCCGCACGGTCTCGACGTGCTCGGGCGCGGCCGTTTCGATCGCCTCGCGGCCCGCCGGGGTGAGGCGGACCATGGCGCCGCGCGCGTCTTCCGAGCAGTCCTCCCGCACGAGCAGGCCGCGCTTCTCCATGCGGCTCACGTGGTGGGAGAGGCGGCTGCGGTCCCAGTTGATCTGCATGCCGAGGTCACGCATGCGCAGCACGTCGCCCGGTGCCTCCGACAGCGGCACCAGCAGGGCGTAGTCCGCACCGGACAGCCCGGCGTCGCGCACGAGCTGCCGGTCGATCGCGCCACCCAGCGCCCGCTGGAGGAGGTGGTAGCTCTTCCAGACGTGCAGCTCCAGCTCGTCGAGCCAGCGTGGGTCCGTCATGGAGCGATTCTACCCAATTTGTTGACGTATCACCAACCGATCAGCCTGCCACGATCACGGCGACGTCCGGCTCATCAGCGTAAAGACGCTCGACGAGCGCCGCGCGCCGGGCCAGCACGCGGCGCTGGTTGAGGTAGCCCTTGTCCGTGATCTCGCCCGCGTCGAGGTCCGGCGGCTCGGCCAGCACCACGAGCCGCTCGACGCGTCCCGCCGAGCCGGCCACTGAGTTCATCGCCGCGAGCAGCTTCGCGACCTGCCCGGCGAGCTCGGCGTGCACGAGGCAGCCGTCGGCTTCGTCGAGCGGGCCGGCGAGCCGTGCTTCCGCCTGGTTGAGCCACGCGAGCGCTCCGATGTACTGGCGGTTCTCCCCCGCGAGCACCACGTCCGAGAGCAGCGGCACGGCCGAGAGCAACGCGGTGCGCAGAGCCCCGACGCGCACGAACGTGCCGGTGTCGAGCTTGAAGTCCTCCGCGATCCGGCCGCCGAACAGCAGCCCGGTGTTGGGGTCGCCGGACGCGGGCACGGCCGCGTCGCCGGTGCGGTAGAAGCCTTCGTCGTCGAACGCCGCCTCCGTGAGGTCCGGGCGGTGCAGGTAGCCCGGGGTGACGGCGTCGCCGCGCACCCGGATCTCGTGCGCCTCGCCGACGGGCGCCAGCTTGACCGCGAGCCCCGGCAGCGGCACGCCGATGCACCGCGCGTCGGTGAACGGGAAGTGCGCGCTCGTCACCGCGGGCGCGGTTTCGGTCGCACCCCACGAGCCGGTCAGCGGCACATCGGCGCCGGCCGCCGCCGCGGCAGCTTCCAGCCGCGAGCGCAAGGCCGCCGGCAACGCGGCCGCCGCGTTGAACAGCAGCCGCAAACGCGAGAAAAACACGCGCGCGAACTCGGGGTCCCGCTCCAGCACGGGCACGAGCTGTGCATAACCCGCGGGGACGTTGAAGTACAGCGTCGGCGGCACCGACCGCAGGTTCTCCAGGCTGCGGCCGAACAGCTGCGGCGCCGGTTTGCCGTCGTCGAGATACAGCGTCCCGCCGTTGCGCAGCACCAGGTCCACGTTGTGGTTGCCCCCGAAGGTGTGGCTCCACGGCAGCCAGTCGACGAGCACCGGGCGCTCGCCGGCGAGGAACGGCCACGCCTGCCGGATCGCCTGCTGGTTGGAGCACAGCATCCGGTGGGTGTTCAGCACCCCCTTCGGCGAGCCCGTGGACCCCGATGTGAAGAGCACCTTCGCGAGTGTTCCGGGTCCGGTCGCGGCGTACGCGGCCGCCAATTCCGGGCCCGGCGCCGTGGCCAGGAGGTCATCCAGCGATTCCGCCCCCGGCACCGCGTCGACATCGTAGGCGAGCACCACGCCGGGTCCCTCTACAGCCGCGAGAGCCGCGGCGAACGGACCGCCGGCCTCGGCGAACACCAGGCCCGGTCGCAGCAGCGACGCGATGTCCCGGATCCGCGCGTGATCGGTGCTGAGCAAGGAGTACGCGACGCTGATCGGCGCGACCGGCACGCCCGCCGTCAGTGCGCCGAGCGTGAGCACGAAGTGCGCGACGGAGTTGCCGGACAGGATCATCAGCGGCCGGTGGGGCCCGAGGCCGCGGTCGAGCAGCGCCTGGCCGAGCGCGTCGGCGCGGTCGCGGACCTCGCCGTAGGTCAGCGTCGCCCAGCCGTCGCCCGCGCGTTCGGCGACGAGCGGGTGGGCCGGATCGGCTTCGGCCCAGTCACGCAGCATCGCGGCCACGCTGCGCGGGTACGGCCCCAACGGCGCGCGGGAGCGGAAGACGACACTCCCGTCGGGCCGGTCCTCGCGTTCGACATCGGGTTCAGCGAACATTCGGCCGTCTCCTCCTCGAGACCCGCGCCGTCTCACATACTGTGCTGTTCGTTACCGGTCCGACCACAGTCACGGCGGAAACCGTCGGCACACATCCAGTCGGGTGTCCGCCTGCTTGTGGTCGGATCGGTAACTACTGCGGATCGCCAGAACTTTGTCGAATGTCGATCTCCGGCGCGGAACTCTCGGTGAGCCGCCGCAGCACCGCACCGGCCTTGAGCAGCAGCTCGACCTCGTCCTGTTCGAGGTCGCCGAACCGCTCGATGAGCACCCGCGACTCGTCGCGCACCACCGCGGCGAGCCGGCGCCGGCCCTGCTGGGTCAGGTGCACGTAGCTCGCGCGCTTGTCGCTCGTGTCGGCCGCGCGCGCGACGAGGCCGGAGTCCTCCATGGCGTGCACGACCTTGGTGGCCGTGGGCTGGGAGCAGCCGACCTCCTCGGCGAGCGTGCCGATCCGCAGGGGTCCGGAGCGAGCCAGCTTGGCGAGCACCAGCAGCTGCGTGCGTGGCAGGCCGTCAGGCGGCGCCGCCCGGTGCAGCTCGCGCAGCAGCCGGTGCAGCGACAGCACGAACTGGAACGCCTCGTCGGCGTCGACGTCCGAAGGTTCGCCCACCATGGCCCGCTCCTCACCCTCACCCGGTTCGCCTCACCGGACCCGCAGCTCCGGTGAATACAGATCGAACCAGGTCGCGAAGAACAACACACGCTCCAACTGCGGGCGGAGGAATCCACCGGTGTCCTCTCGGGCAAGCAGCTCCGTCAGCGCGCGGCGGTCGATCAGGTCGAACACGCCGTGCGCGGGCGAGGCGAGCAGGTCGCCGGCCTGCTCGCGAAGCGCCTCGAGGTACTTCGGGTCCTGCGTGGACGGGTACGGGCTCTTCACCCGCTCGGCCACCGACGCGGGCAGCACGTCGCGAGCCGCGGCGCGCAGCAGGCTCTTCTCGCGGCCGTCGAAGGTCTTCGTGGTCCACGGCGTGTTGTAGACGTATTCCACGAGCCGGTGGTCGCAGAACGGCACGCGCACCTCGAGGCCGTTGGCCATGCTGAGCCGGTCCTTGCGGTCGAGCAGGATCCGCACGAACCGCGTGAGGTGCAGGTAACCGATCACGCGCATGCGGCGTTCGTGCTCGGTCTCCCCCGGCCGCGTGCCGGCCTCCGCGACCGCGGCGGAGTAGGAGTCGCGCAGGTGCGCACGAAGATCCAAAGTGGACAGCAACCCGGGGTCGAAGATCCCCGCCACCGAACCCCGGGCACCGGAGGCCAGCCGGCGCGCGAGCCACGGGAACGTGTCGGCCTGCTGCACCTGCGGGTCGTGGAACCACGCGTAGCCGCCGAAGACCTCGTCGGCCGACTCGCCCGAAAGCGCCACGGTCGAGCGTTCGCGGATCGCGCGGAAGAGCAGGTACAGCGAGCCGTCCAGGTCTCCCAGGCCGGTGGGCAAGTCGCGGGCGCGCACCACCGCGCGCCGCACGGCCGGGTCGGCGAGTTCCGCCGAGTCGAGCACGATGTCCTGGTGCAGCGAGCCGACGTGCTCGTGGACGTCGCGCACGTACGGTGCGTCCGGAGTGGACCGCATCGCGTCCGGCACGAAGTTCTCCTCCTGCCCCACGAAGTCCACCGCGAAGCTGCGCACCTGCTCGCCCTGATCTGCGAGCTGCTGTGCCGACAGCGCCGTGAGCACGCTGGAGTCGAGGCCGCCGGAGAGCAGCACGCAGCGCGGCACGTCGGCCACGAGCTGACGCCGGACGACGTCGTCGAGCAGCTCGCGCACCTGGTGCACGGTCACCCCGATGTCGTCGGTGTGCTCATCCGGCTGCAGCTGCCAGTAGCGGCGCACCTTGAGCCCGGTGCGGTCGAGCGTCACGACCGTGCCCGGCTCGACCTCGCGCAGGCCGGCCCACACGGCCTGGCCGGGGTTCTTGGTGAACACCAGCAGCTCGCGCAGGCCGTCCGCGTCCAGCACCGGCTTCACGTCCGGGTGCGCGAGGATCGCCTTGGGCTCGGACCCGAACAGCAGCCCGTCGCCGAGGAGCGAGTAGTACAGCGGCTTGATGCCCATCCGGTCGCGGATCAGCACCAAGCGCTCCTCGCGCGGGTCCCAGATCGCGAACGCGTACATGCCGTTGAGGTGTTCGGCCAGGCCGGCGCCCCACTCGAGGTAACCGCGCAGGACCACTTCGGTGTCGCTGTGCGTGGTGAAGCGGTGCCCGCGCGTCTCCAGCTCCGCGCGCAGCTCGGCGAAGTTGTAGACCTCACCGCTGTAGGTCAGGGCGACGGTGCCGCCGGCGTCGGCCGTCATCGGCTGCTTGCCCAGTTCCAGGTCGATGATGGACAGCCGCCGGTGCCCGAACGCCGCGTGGCGGTCGAACCAGAGCCCGCTCGCGTCCGGGCCGCGGCACGCCATGGTGGCCGTCATGGCCGCCACCGTCTCGCGTTCAGCCGCGAGGTCGCGGCCGAAGTCCACCCATCCCGTGATCCCGCACATGTCCAGCCCCCGTCGTGCCGTCGCGTCGTGCCAGTAGAGAAACATTCATAGGGAATGAAACTGCCTCACCGATGCGGAACGCCACCCCGACAAACCGGACACACCTGCTCCTATCCGACCAGGCGGCCGGCGTTTCCGCTGCTGGCCCGCGCGTTCACCCAGCCGGGGTGACCTGCGTCACGACTTGGGGTAGAGGCGGCCCATCAGCTCGAGGACCTCCTCGATCATCAGCGTCGCCTTGGCCTTCGTCGGCGCGGCCGCGACTTCGCGGCCGGCCTCCGTGGACATCGCGGTGAGCGAGAGCACCAGCATGTCCGACAACGGCCGGGTGTGGCCGTTGACCAGCGTGGCGTTGGCCGTGAGCCACTCCCGGAACCGTTCGCGCGTCAGCAGGCCGAAGCCCGCGGGCCCGTTGCCCGACAGGAACAGCCGGGCGAGTTTGCGCTCCTGCCAGCAGCCTTCGAGGTAGGCGCGCGCTCCGGCGATGTAAAGCCGGAGCGCGTCCTCCTCACCCTGTGCCAGCGCCGTGCGGAAGGCCTTGGCGGACCGGTGTTGCTGGCGGCGGTTGTACTCGGTGTACAGGGTTATGTACAAATCGGACTTCGCGGCGAAGTGGTGGTACAGACTGCCGATGCTGGCACCCGCCCGCTCGGCGATCGCGGCCATGCTCGCCTGGTCGTAGCCCGCCGCGGTGAACACCTCACCCGCCGCTTCGAGCAGCAGCGCCCGCGTCGCCTGCGCCCGCTTGCTCCCTGTCGCCTCCGTCATGGCCATGGCGTGATTGTGCCGGACGAACTCACGCCGCGGGGATGCCGTTGGCCGGAGCCTGAGGTTGCGGTTGGGTATAGGCCGTGATCGGGCCGTCACCGTCGTCCGTGGTGAGCGGGGAGCCGGAGGGCACCTGCTTGCCCGCCTTGACGGTCGCGATCTGCCCGCCGGTGTAGCCGGCGTGTGAATCCTTGCCGTAGCGGAACGGCACGAGGCCGGGTCCCGTCAGGCCGCCCTTCTCGAGCGCGTCGATGACCCCCTGCCGGGTCGGGTTCTGCCCGGCCCGCGCCAGCGCCTGCGTGAAGGTGTACGCGTAGGCCATGGCGTAGTAGACGTTGCCGTCGAAGGGGACGTTCGGGATGTACTGGTCGTGGATCTTCTTGAACAGCGCGGTCCACGAGTTGCTCGTGTCGTCGAGCGGCGGGAGGTAGGCCGAAGTCACCAGGCCCTCGATGAGGTCCTGGCCCTTCACCGACGAGCCGGCCTGCTTGGCGAAGTTCTCCAGCAGCCCGGACACCGTGATCGGGTCCGCACCGACGCTGGAGGCCACCAGCGTCGGCGAGTAGCCGAGCTTCAGCGACGTCAGCTTGAACAATGCCGTGTAGGCCGGGATCGCTTCGAGCACTACGACGTCGGCCTTCGATGCGGCGATCGCCGACACCTGCGCCGCCACGTCGGTGTTGCCCGGCTGGTACGGCTGGCGCGACACGACCTGGCTCTGGTCGACGTACTTGTCGAGACCCTTCATGCCGTCGCGGCCGAAGTCGTCGTCCTGGTAGAAGTACGCGACCTTCTTGCCCGCGAAGTTCTTCTTCACGTAGTCACCGAGGATCTTGCCCTCGACCGTGTAGTCCGGCTGCCAGCCGAACGTGTAGGGGTTCTTCTTCGGCTGGTCCCAGCAGGTGCAGCCGGACGCGACGAACAGGTCCGGCACGCGGGAGGAGTTCAGGAAGTCGACGACCTTGGTGTGCGTCGGTGTGCCGAGCGAGCCGACGACCGCGAACACCTTGTCCTGCAGCACCAGCTGCTTCGTGAGCGTGACGGTCTGGGCCGGGTTGTAGGCGTCGTCGAGGTACTTGAGCGTGATCTTGCGGCCGTTGATGCCACCGTTCGCGTTGACGTAGTCGAAGAACGCCTTGGCGGCCGGACCCTGCTCGCTGTAGCCCGGTGCGGCGGTGCCCGTGAGCGGGATCGTGGACCCGATGGTCACGGAGTCGGCGGTGACACCCGGCGTGGCTTCCCCGGCGTCGCCGCCCGAAGCACAGGCGGTGGCGGTGAGCGCGACCGCCGCGGTCAGGGCGACCGCGACGGAGGCGGATCGGCGGACGGTCTTCATCTCGGCTCCTGGTGGTTGTCCGGCTCTTGTGGACGGTTCAGGCGCGCCCTGGCGAGGGCGCCGAGTTTGCGGACCCCGGACTGGATGCCACCGGGGAACGCGACGATCACCACGATCAGCACCAGCCCGTAGAGCACGAGCGGGATGTTCGCGTAGATCGCCCGCGGGAGGTCGGCGTGCTGCGCGAGGTCGGCGGTCCAGTTGGGCAGCAAGGTCACGAGCACCGCGCCGTAGACCGCGCCGGCAAGGCTGCCGAGCCCGCCGAGCACGGCCGCGGTGAGCAGGGACAGCGAAAGGCTGAGCGTGAACGCGCCGGGCGCGGCCAGACTGTTGACGATCGCGAAGAGCCCGCCCGCGAGGCCCGCGAACGCCGCGCTGATGCCGAACGTGACGATCTGCGTGCGGGCGACGTGCACGCCCGACAACGCGGCCGCCTGCTCGTCTTCGCGCACCAGCCGCATGTCGCGCCCGATCTTGCTGCGCGTGAGGTTGGCGAGCAGGAACAACGTGAGCACCAGGCAGAACCCGCAGATCCAGGCCTGCCAGCGTTCGAGCGGGAACGTCTCGCCGAGCGACAGCGGCGGCGGCTCGGAGGTGACGATGAGGCCGTTGGCGCCGCCGAGCACATCGCGCAGGGCGTGGTAGTCGGCCAGCGACGGCAGGCCGACGGCGAGCGCCAGCGTCGCGCCCGCCAGGTACGGGCCGCGCAGCCGCGCCGCGGCCACGCCGACGAGCGAGCCCAGTGCTCCGCCGACGACCACCGAACCGAGCAGCACGAGCGGCAGCGACCATTCGAGGTGCTCCAGCAGCAGCGCCGTGGTGTAGGCGCCGACGGCGACGAACGCGCCGTGGCCCAGGGAGATCTGACCGGACAGTCCGGAGAGGACGGTCAGGCCCGCCGTCGCGATGGCGGTGTAGCAGATCTGGGCCAGCTGCAGGTTCGCGAACGAGTCGAGCGAGGTGGACACGAAGTAGAGCACGACCAGGCCGGCCACCGACCACGTGAGGTGGCGGACCACTGTGGACCGGCGCCAGAAGCGTACCGGCGCCGCTGCGGCGAGCGCGGTCATACCCGGCGTCCCTTCGTCGAACCGAACAGGCCCTGCGGCCGCACCATGAGCACTCCGATGAGCACGACGAGCGAGGCGAACGTGACGATGTCGGACCCGAGGTATCCGGCGACGTAGCTGAGCACGACGCCGAGTGCGAGCCCGCCGACGACCGCGCCAGGCGGGCTGTCGAGCCCGCCGATCACGGCCGCAGTGAAGCCGAAGACGAGCACAGCGTCGAAGGCCGTCGGGCTGACGAACGTACTGGGCGCGATGAGCACACCCGCGAGCGCGCCGACCGCGGCGGCCAGCGCCCACCCGACGGTGAGCATCCGCCCGACGCGCACACCCAGCAGCCGCGCCACTTCCGGCGCGAACGCCGATGCCCGCATCCGCAAGCCCAGCGAGGTCTTGCGGAACACCAGCGCCAGCGCGGCCATCACGGCGAGCACCACGAGCACGATCCACAGGTCGTTGGGCGCGAACAGCAACTGCCGGTCACCCGCCTTGAAACCGGCGATGCCGAACGCCGGCGGGTACGAGCGCGGCGTGCCGCCGAACAGCATCCCGGCCACGCCCTGCAGCAGCACGAGCAGACCGAAAGTCACCACGACGGCGTCGAGCGGCGGCCGTTTCTCCACCGGCCGCACCAGCACCCGTTCCACGACGGCGCCGAGCACGAGTCCACTGACGATCGCCACGAGCAGCGCGAGCCAGTACGAGCCGCCGTGTGAGACGATCGTGTAGGCGATGAACGTGGTGATCATCAACATGCCGCCCTGCGCGAAGTTCACGATGCGCGTGGAGCGCCAGATCAGCACGAGCGCCAGCGCGACGGCCGCGTACACGGCCCCGCTGGTGAGCCCGGCGAGAGTGAGGTCGAGGAAGCGGCCCATTCACACCTCCAGGTAGGCGCGGCGCACGCGGTCGTCGGCCGCGAGGGTCTCGGCGGTGTCGTCGGCGACCTTGTGGCCGAGGTGCAGGACAACGGCGCGGTCGGCGACCGAGAGCGCGGTCGCCGCGTTCTGCTCCACCAGCAGCAGCGTGAGCCCGTTCTCCTCCCGCAGAGTGCGCAACACGGCCACGATCCGCGCCGAGACGCGCGGCGCGAGGCCCAGCGACGGCTCGTCGAGCAGGAGCAGCTCGGGCCGGCTCATCAGCGCGCGGCCGATCGCGAGCATCTGGCGCTCACCGCCGGAAAGCGCTTCCACCCGCTGGTGGCGGCGCTCGGCCAGCGGCGGGAACAGGTCGTACATCTCCCCGGTGCCGGTGCGCAGCCGGCGCCGGTCGCGCCGCCACAGGCCGCCGAGGCGCAGGTTCTCCTCCACGGTCAGCTCGGCGATCACGCCGCGGCCCTCGGGCACGTGCGCGACGCCGAGGCGCACGAGGTCCTCGGGGGAAAACCGGCCGATCTCGTGGCCGTCGAGCCGCACGGCGCCGTCGCGCGGGCGGTGCAGGCCCGAGAGCGCGCGCAGCAACGTGGTCTTGCCCGCGCCGTTGGCCCCGAGCACCGCAGTGATCGAACCCCGTTCGACGAACAGGTCCACGTGGTCCAGCGCCCGCACCGGACCGTAGTCGACAACCAGCCCGCTGACGTCAAGCATTCGCCCCGCCCTCTCCCGCGACAGCCGCCACGGGGTCACCCAGATAGGCCCGCTGCACCTGCGGGTCGGCGCGCACCTGCGCCGGCGTGCCGCGCGCGATGACCTCGCCGAAGTCGAGCACCACGAGCCGGTCGCACAGGTTCATCACGAAGTCCATGTGGTGCTCCACGAGCATCACGGTGGTGTCGGGCACCAGGCCGCGCACGATGTCCGCGAGCTCACCGACCTCGCTCGCCGACAGACCGGCGGCGGGTTCGTCGAGCATCAGCAGCCGGGGTTCGCTCACCAGGGCGCGCGCGAGGGCGACGCGTTTGCGCACGCCGTAGGGCAATCCCGCGCAGATCCGGTTCGCGTCGCCCTCGATCCCCAGCTCGCGCAGCACCTCCCGCGCCCGCGCGGCGAGCCGGCGTTCGTCGCGATCGGCCCACGGTGACGCGAGCAGCGCGCCGACGAAGCCGGTGCGCGAGCGGTGCGTGGCGCCCGCGACCACGTTGTCCAGCACCGTCAATCCGGCGAAGAGACCCAGACCTTGCAACGTGCGGGCGATGCCGTGGCGCGTGAGCTGTTCGGGCCGGGGGCGCGAGAGCTCTTGGCCGCCGAAGGTGATCGTGCCGGCGTCGGGCCGGACGAACCCGCAGATCGTGTTGAACAGCGTGGTCTTCCCCGCGCCGTTCGGGCCGATCACGCCGAGCACGGAACCGGCGCGCACCTCCAGCGAAACCCGCCTGAGCACCTCGAGCCCGCCGAAGGAGACGTTGAGCCCCTCCGCCCGCAGCAGGACAGGATCCTCGACCACGCTCACCCCACCGCCTCGTTGCAGTGATACCGGCAAAGCAGAATCCGATTCGGACGCGACGAACAGTACAGACAGATCACGGAGTTGCCCAGACCTGTTATCGGGCTGAGTTCTGAGTGACCTCTTGGTGATCCGAGGAACCGTGATCAACTCGGCCGGTTCGGTGGTCAACCGAATGTTGTTCTGGCCGAGGAACGCGTGCTATACCCGGCTCTTGCGTGGCACCGCACCGAGCGGTGCCGTGAGCAACGAGGTGCGAAGTGAACAACCGTACTTGGCGCTCGACCACGGTGCTGGCCGCATTGGCCGTACCGATCCTCCTCACCGGCGCGGCGGCCGCAGCCGTCGCGGCACCCGCCCACCAGCAGTCGCGGCTGGGCATCACGACCGTCTCGAACCCCCGTCCCGATCTGGTGAGCGGAGGCCAGGTCCTGGTCAGAGTCACCCCGCCGGGCGCGAGATCCGCGCGTGAAGTGCGGGTTTCCGCGGGCGGGCACGACGTCACGCAGGCGTTCCACAGCGAACCCGACGGCAGCCTGCTCGGGCTGGTCAGCGGGCTGCGCACCGGCTTTACCGACCTGGTCGCCACGGCCGGTCACGATGACCGCGCGAGCGTGCGCGTGGTCAACCACGCGATCACCGGGCCGGTGTTCTCCGGCCGGCAGCAGAAGCCGTTCTACTGCGAGACCACGGCGTTCGGGCTGCCGCCGGCGACGATGCCGCTGTGCAGTGCGCCGACCCAGGTTACCTACCAGTACAAGAGCACCGCGGGGAAGTTCGCCGCGCTGGCCGACCCGGCGAGCCGTCCGGCCGACCTCGCGACGGCGACCGTCGGTGGCCGCAGCGTGCCGTACGTCGTGCGCGTGGAGCGCGGGACGATCGACCGCGCCGTGTACGAGATCGCGGCACTGGCGGACGGACCGGCCACGCCGTCGCCGTTCACCGCGGCACCGGGCTGGAACGGCAAGCTGGTCTACACCTTCGGCGGCGGCTGCAACTCCGGCTACCACCAGGGCGCCGGCACCGGTGGCGTGCTCAACGACCTCTTCCTCGGCCAGGGGTACGCGGTCGCGTCGTCGAGCCTGAACGTGCTGGACAACAACTGCAGCCCCATCATCTCGGCCGAAGCCGCGATGATGGTGAAGGAGCACTTCGTCGAGACCTACGGCCCGGTGCAGCACACCATCGGCTGGGGCGGCTCCGGCGGCGCGATCCAGCAGTACGACATCGCGGAGAACTACCCCGGCATCGTCGACGGCATCATCCCCGGGGTGTCCTTTCCGGACCCGATCACCACGGCGGGCCCGGTGGCGGACTGCCGGCTGCTGAACCGGTACTTCGCGAACTCTTCGTTCACGGACGCGCAGAAACTCGCGGTGGCGGGCTGGAACGCCTACTCCACCTGCGTTTCGTGGGACCAGACCTTCGCCAGCCGCGCGACGGCCACCGACAGCTGCAACTCGGCGATCCCCGTGGCCGTGCGATGGGACCCGGTGACGAACCCGCACGGCGTCATCTGCAACTCGAACGAGCAGTTCGCGAACCAGCTCGGCCGGGATCCGAAGACGGGGTTCGTGCGCAACACGCTGGACAACGTCGGCGTGCAGTACGGGCTGAAAGCGTTGCAGGCGGGGCAGATCTCGGCTGAGCAGTTCGTTTCGCTGAACGCTTCGATCGGCGGGCTGGACTACACCGGGAAGCCCGTGGCGGCGCGCAGCGCGGCGGACCCGAAGGCGCTGGACGCGTTGTACCGCGACGACATCTTCAACTCGGCCTCGCAGGGCCTGGCTTCAACGCCGATCATCGACCAGCGCACGGATCTGGACTTCGCCGGCGCGGGCAACGACATCCACACGTCGGAGTGGTCGTTCGTGGTGCGGCAGCGGTTGTTGCAGGCCACCGGGACCGCGGCCAACCAGGTGATCATCGCGAACCACGCGACGGGAGCGGAGCAGGCGGCCGCGAGTGCGTATGAGCTGGACGCGATGGACCGGTGGCTGACGGCGATCGACCGGGATCGCTCCGGTCGCAGTGCGGCGGCGAAGGTGATCGCCAACCGGCCGCGTGAGCTGTCGGACGGGTGTTACGTGTCGGCGACGCAGCGGGTGCAGGAGAAGCTGACTTATCCGTCTTCGGGGCAGTGCGGGGCGTTGTACCCGGTGGCGTCGAACACGCGGATGGCTGCCGGGGAAGGGTTGGCGATGGATGTGTTGAAGTGCCGGTTGAAGCCGGTGGATTTCGGAGATTATCCCGTTCGGTTTACCGCGGAGGAGAAGGCTGACTTGAGAAAGGCCTTTCCGGAGGGGGTTTGTGATTATCGGAAGGATGGGGTTGGCGAGAGGGCTGCTGGTGGGGTTTGGCGGGATTATGGGGACCGGTCGTAGCGCGGCGTAGGGAGCGTGGCGTAGGGAGCTGCGTCGCGTAGGGAGGGTTGCGTGGCGTAAGCGTTGGGTTGCGCGCGCCCCCGAAGGGTGATTGCGACTACGGCCGGTGAGCCCTTGTCAAGACGAAAGCGGGTCTTGACAAGGGCTCACCCGGCTGCGGATTGTGTGTTGGTTAGAAGAGCGTGCGGTTGTTTGCTTGCTCGATCAGGGTTTTCGCGTCTTCGGGGAGGAGGAAGTGCTGGTGCTGTAGGCGGGTGGCGACGTCGGTGACCTGTTGGCGGTAGTCGTCGGTGTTGTAGTAGAGGTCTTTCACCTGGGTGGTGGTGAAGTCGCGGTGGGTGCCGTAGAGGACGCAGAAGGAGCTGAGGGGGTTGTCGAGGCTCGCGGGGGAGTTGATGCCGTCGTTGAGGCCGAGCGGGACGTCGACGTCGGGCAAGCGGATGCCGCCCTGGGCGAGACCGAGAGAGTTGCGCGCGAGGGTCGCGGGCGGGCCCGGGTCGATGATCGCGAGGGGCTCCGCGTGCCGGGGCGGGGGGCCGCGGCTGACCCACTTGTCGAGGGCGTCGTAGGCGGCGTGGAAGACCGCCCAGGACTCGACCTGGCTGGGGCCGGGGTTGGTGCAGTCGAACGGCGCCTGCTCACCGAACTCGCGCGACTGGATGGCGCCGAGCGTGGTGCGGAAGTCGTTCGGGTCGGTGCCGGTGGAGTAGGCCGGGACGTGCGAGCCGCCGGCGATCTCCCACGTGCGCAGGAAGTCGGTGTCCGGTACGCGCTGGGCCGGAACACCCGCGCCGCGGTAGACGTCGTTCTCGGTGAACACGCGGATGGCCTTGGTGCCAACGCCCGCGCGCGGCGGCAGGTTGCCGTCGGAGAGGGCGAACAGGAAGCCGTCGTAGACGTGGCGCAGGGGCTGGATCCTGTTGTAGTAGATGCCGAGGTAGCGGCCCGACTGCGACGCGCCACCCGCGTAGACGCGGTCGATCCCGAGGTCCGCCAACGGGTTTTTCTTGCCGCGGCCCTTCAGCAGCTGCGCGATCTGCGTGTAGATGTCGAACGACTGCGAGTCGTCGAGCACGGCGCCGCCGTCGGTGACGTCGAGAGAGCCGTAGCGCTGCGGGCTCCACTCGGTGAGGCCGAGGCCCGCCGTCGCGCCCGAGGTGGCGCCGTTCACGCCGACGTGCTGCACCGAGGCGCCCACCCACGTCCAGCCGTTGCGGACGTAGTAGTCGGCGCTCGTGCCCCACTCGGTGTCGATGTCGTGCCCGGCGGTCACGTTCTGCCAGTCGACCACCGCGACGCCGGCCGACTTCGCCGGCTTCACCGGGCGGCGCACCACGATGCGCGTGGTGTACGGCGTGGTGCCGATGGGCGTGGCGGCCTGCTTCTGCTCGTCGACGGTCGGGTTCGGGTCGTACCGCGTGGCGGTGCCCGAGATGAAGAACTCCTCCTCCTCGTAACCGGCCTTCCTCAGGTCGAACGGCGTGGAGTAGAAGACGTAGTCGTGCGACGGGTCGCCGGGCTTGGCGTGCGACGGGACGGGACCGGTGATCGTCGCCGGCCCGTTTCCGGGCGACGTCGTGGGTGGCTCGGCTGTCGCGGCCGACGCCGGGGTGAACGCTGGGGTCGCGGCCAGCAGCAGGGTGAGGGGTGCCAGGAGGACGGTGGTGCGCAGTCTGCGTTGAGTGCGGTTTCCGGACATGTACTTCCCTTCACAAGGGGTGACAGCCTGTTTCCGGCGCGGACAGTGAACGCCCGCTTAGTCAGCGTTGTCAAGAATCTGATTCGGTTCTGACTCGTCGCGCTCACCGCATTAGCCCGGACGTACGACGGCGCTCACCGAACGCAATTCGGGTACCTAGGGGTCCACTTGGGACGTCGCCGCACCCTCACCCAATCGGGTCGGTGATCTTCTGGCAAGATTCCCCGGCACGTGGTTGACCTTCACCCGCCGGCGAAAGGTGCGGCTCCATGGGCCTGGGCAGGAAGCTGACCGTCGTCGCGGCGGCGGTCCCCACACTCGCGGCCCTGCTCGCCGCGCCGGCCGGTGCCGCGGGCATCGACTGGAAGCCGTGCCCGAACGCCACGGGCGTCGACTGCGGCACGGTCACGGTACCGATCGATTGGGCGAACCCGAGCGGCGGGACGATCCGGCTCGCGCTCGCGCGGCGCAAGGCCACCGATCCCGCGCACCGCATCGGTTCCGTCCTCATGGACCCCGGCGGGCCGGGCGGCGAGGGCGCGGCGGAGGTGCAGGACGGGTGGTCGCTGTCGCCCGCCATCACGGCGCGGTTCGACACCGTCGGGTTCGACCCGCGCGGCGTCGGGCGCAGCAACCCGGTGCGGTGCGGGCTCGACGCCGTGACCGCGCCCGAGCATCAGCTGCCCCGGGCTCCCCGTGAGTTCAGGGAGCTCGCCGCGCGCAACCGGGCGCTGGCCGACAGCTGCGCGAAGTCCACCGGGCCGCTGGCCGACCACGTCGACACCGCCAGCGTCGCCCGCGACATCGACGCGATCCGCGCCGCGCTGGGCGAGAGCAGGCTGACGTACTACGGCACTTCGTACGGCACGCTCATGGGTCAGGAGTACGCCGAGCGGTACCCGGATCGCGTGCGCGCGGTCGTGCTGGACGGGACGATGGACCATTCCCTGCGCAGCACGTGGGAGTTCCTCAGCTCGCAGACGCGGGCGACGCAGGAGATGTTCGACCAGTTCGCGCACTGGTGCGCCACGACTTCCTCGTGCGCGCTGCACGGCCAGGACGTGCACGCACTGATGGCTTCGCTGTACTCGCGTGCCGAACGCGGGCAGCTCAGCACGCCGGACGACCCGTTGGACCCGGTGGCCTTCCTGGGGATGGTGACGCGCAACTTCTACGGGCCGTCGTGGGATCAGCTGGCCACGAACCTGATCAGCCTGCGCGACGGCAAACCCGCGGAGTCCGCGTACGGCGACATCACCGTGCCCACGTCGTTCGCCAGCATCTTCTGCTCCGACTGGCACCTGCCGATCAGCGGGTTCGGCGAGCTGCAGACGTTCCGGTACTCGCTCGCGGCGATCGCGCCGGACGTCCGGTTCTCGCCCCTGGCGTGGAAGTCGGCCACCGGCTGCATCGGCTGGCCCGGCGCCGTCCGCGACCCGCAGCGCCGGCCCGGGTTCCTCGGCCAGGCCCCGGTCCTGCTGCTGAACAGCCGTTACGACCCGGCGACGCCGTACGAATGGGCCCAGCACGTGTCCCGCCAGACCGGCGCGCGCCTGCTCACCTACGACGGCGCGGGGCACGGTGCGTACTTCAAGAACAGCCCCTGCGTGGTGTCCACAACGGACCGGTTCCTGATCGACGGCGTGCTGCCGGGGCAGGGGACGCACTGCGCCGCGGTGGCTCCGTCCGGGGCGCGGTCCGGGGGCCTCTCGCTGTTCGCGGCAGGCCCCCGGGCGACGGGTCAGTAGTCGTCGCGTCCGGTGAACTGCTGCTCGAGGAGCTCCGCCGAACCCGCGACCAGCTCCAGCGGGTCCGTGAACTCGTTGATGTCCAGGTTCACCAGCGGCAGCGAGTGCCGCAGCACCAGGTGCTCCCCCATCACCACGATCCCCCCGACGACGAGCGTGTGACCCACCTCGGTGAGCACGTCGAGCAGGTCCACCTCGGGCACGCGAGCGAACGGGGTCGCGATCTGGACCCAGTCCTCACGTTGGTCGAACACCTCCCGGGCGATCACCACCACCTGCGCACGCCCCCGCGTCTCCGCGTCGTCCCCGAACGCCATCCGGATACGCACCTCCTCGGGCTCCTCGCGGATCACGTCGTACTCGTGCCTGATGAACGCGACCAAATCGGCCCATTCCGCCACGCGGCTTCCTCCTGTGTCGTTGGTGGACGAGGGGAAGAGTAGTGAAAGGGGAGGGGGCGGGCTTGGTGGGTCGGGAATGTCTGGTTGGGGGGGAGGATGGATGGCGGTGGGGCTTTGAAAGGGGGCCGTGGTCGGGTAAGGGCTGATGAGATGTTGGCGATCGTGGGTGGGGTGCTCGATTCGATGTCGGCGCGGTCCCTGGCCTGGTCGGTTCATCGCGCCGCTGGGCCGGATCGCGTTCGCGGCGACCGCAGCTCGTCGGCCCAACAACTGATCTCCTGCAGCCCGGACCGACTGGCATTTCGCCCAACCGCAGCAAACCACGCCGGCCCAGCCCTCTGGGCGACCCCGCGCTGAACCGGAACACCGCCAGCGGCGACCGACCACCATCCAGCCAACCGCAGCCAATACCCCAACCCACCCCCTACGCGCCTCCGCTTCGAACCGGAACACCACCGCCGGCGACCGACCACCACCTCCCCAACGGTCACCGATGCTGGGACGAACGTGAACGACCAACCCCCGCCCCGCTCCCCGATACGAAGCCAGAAC
Organism: Amycolatopsis sp. FDAARGOS 1241; assembly: GCF_016889705.1. Lineage (NCBI taxonomy): Bacteria > Bacillati > Actinomycetota > Actinomycetes > Pseudonocardiales > Pseudonocardiaceae > Amycolatopsis > Amycolatopsis sp. FDAARGOS 1241. The sequence continues at coordinate 1,365,292 of NZ_CP069526.1, read as the reverse complement.
GCGGTTCGGGGCCTCTTGTCAAGGTACGCTTTCCCGCCTTGACAAGAGGCCCCGAACCGTAGTCACAATTGGGCTTCGGGGAGCTTCTCGTGAGCCTTTTCACCGTAGGCGAAGTCTTTTCTTGCCGAAGGCAAGGGTGTTCTCACCGGAGGTAAGCGTCGTCTTCGCAACAGGAAAGGCGCCCTACGGGCGAAACGATTCCATGGGAACGACACCCCGACAGCCAATCGTTCTACGGTACTCACTTTGTGTCAAGGCTGGAAAGCGCACCTTGACACAAAGTGAGTACCGTAGAGGAGGCTGAGGATCGGGGCGGGGGAGGTGCGGGTGGTTCCCATTTCGTTGTTTAGTTGCAGCGTCGTATCCGTTGGCAATGCAACTAAGTGGGTGGTTCTCTCATGCAGGTGGCGTTGCAGTCGCGTAGTCGCTTGCCGCGTAACGGAAGAAGCCCGTCGCTCCTCGCCGGCTGCAAAAGCTGCCAACCATTCGGCAGAGTCTCCGGAGGATGTTTTCCTTGTCGAATTCCTTCCGTCCGCAGATCGGTGGTCTGGTCCCTGGTGTGCCGGACCGGATCGTTGGCTGGTCACCGTTCCGGTGGCTGAGGATCTCCGCGGCGCGGAGCCACAGGCCGCGGGCGAGGGCGTCGTCTGTGGCCTGACCGGTGGGTTCCTTCGGGACGCCGCGATCGAAGTACGCGCCGCTCGGCAGGTGCGCTGCGGTCGCCGGTTGGACCAATCGCTGGGCGGCCCGCTCCGGCGTCACGGTGAGCCGGCGGCCGATCGGCGAGCGCACCGCCCATGCGGGAAAGCCGCCCTCGCGGAAGAAGTCGCCGGCCAGCGTGCCCGGGTGGAACGACGCAGCGCTGACCGGCAGCCGGCGCGCGAGCTCGCGCGTGAACAGCAGGTTGGCTGCTCAAGGCGGTTCGAGCGGGCGGGACTTCGTACGCCCCACGAGATCGCGGGTGCGGAAACGGGTGAGCTGCGGCGGCCGTCGGCCAGGAGGCAGTGGCGCGGTCACGCCGAACTCATCACACGCGCGGGTGGGGGTTCGGATACGCGGCGCGGCGTGAGTCAGGCGGCTGCGGCGGCCGGGGCGCCGAGGGAGGCCGCGACGCGGACCACGAACTCCGCGTTGGACTTCGTGGTGCGGACCTGGTCGAGGAACTGCTCGGCGGCCCGCTTGGGGTCCTGGGCGGCCAGTGCGCGGCGGACCTCCGTCATGACCTGCAGTTCGGCCGGCGAGAGGAGCAGCTCTTCGCGGCGGGTACCGGAGGCGAAGAGGTCAATGGCGGGAAACACGCGGTTGTCAGCGAGGGCGCGGTCGAGGCGGAGCTCCGAGTTGCCCGTGCTCTTGAGCTCCTCGAAGAACACCGTGTCGGCGAGCGAACCGGTGCCGACGAGGGCCGTGGCGATGATGGTGAGCGAGCCGCCGCCTTCGATGTTGCGGGCAGCGCCCAGGATTTTCTTCATGGGGTGCAGCGCGCCGGCGTCCACCCCGCCGGACAGGATGCGGCCGGAAGCGCGGCCGGCGAGGTTGTAGGCGCGGCCGAGGCGCGTGAGCGAGTCGAGCAGCAGCACGACGTCGCGGCCGGATTCGACTAGGCGCTTCGCGCGTTCGACGACGAGCTCGGCGACGGCCACGTGCTCGGCGGGCTTGCGGTCGAAGGTCGAGGCGACGACCTCGCCGCGCACCGACCGCTGCATGTCGGTGACCTCCTCGGGCCGCTCGTCGGCGAGCAGGACCATGAGGTGCACCTCGGGGTGGTTGACCGCCACCGCCTGGGCGATCGCCTGCAGCACCGACGTCTTTCCCGTGCGGGGCGGTGCGACGATCAGCGCGCGCTGCCCCTTGCCGACGGGCGCGACGAGGTCGAGCACGCGGGTCGTGAGCTGGTGGCGGGTCGTTTCGAGCACGAGCCGCTCATCGGGGTGCACGGGCGTGAGCCGCTCGAACTCGGGGCGGTCCGGCGGCGGCGGGGCGCCGTTGACCGAGACGAGCTGCTCGCCCTCGACGACGATTTCGTCACCCCGGCGCAGGCTGTGCTTGCGGATCAGTCCGAATGGGACGGTCGGCCCGCCCGGCCCGTAGCCGAGCGTGGCGGTCTTGCCGCGGACATCGAGAATTCCAACGTAGGACATGATGACTCCTTGAACAGGTGTGAGTTGCGATCGACGGATCGCGAGAACGAACACGAGTCACTCGGGTTCGCGTGAAGAGAGAAAAACTCCCCCGGGCGGCTGAGCCGGCATCCATGGGGATCGCGGTGAGCATAACGCACCGGCTGGGAAAGCCACAACACCCTTTCGAACTCGGCTACACTGGCGCCCGAACAGGGGGACGCGCCACACACCGGAAGGGGACGCCGCATGCACGCACTGCTGCTGCTCGCGTTCCCCGCCGTCCACCTGGTCGAACAGGGCGGCCCGGCCGCGTTCTTCACGTTCGCCTCCGTGGTGGCGGCGAGCCTGCTCGTGGTCATCGTGGTCGCCAACGCGAACCGCGGTGAGCTTGCGACGTGGACGATCCCCGTGCGCGCCCGCCACACCGCGTTGAACCAGCGGTCGCGCCGCGCGGCGTTCCTGCGGTTGCGCGATCCCGGCGCACCCGGCCGAAGCCGGCCCCGCGCACCCGGACAGCACTCCCCGGCTGCGTGACCCGCTGCTGAGTCCGATCAGGACAAGTCTTCTTCGGGCACTCGCGCAGCTGATTCCGCCTGCCCTGAATCGACTTTCCCTCGGAGTGCTGTCATGCCCGGATTCCTCGACCTGCCCGTCGAAGGCGCGTACCACCTCGTCCACTGGCTCGCTTCGGCGACCGAACCCGTCACCGGCTCGTTCGCGGCCGCCGTCGCGATCGTGCTGTTCACCGTGGCCGTGCGGCTGTTGCTCGTGCCGTTCGCCCGAGCCGCGGCCCGCGGGCAGCGGGCCCGCACCGCGCTGCTGCCCGAAATCGAGAAGCTGCGGAAAAAGCACGGCAACGACCGCGACACGCTGGCTGCCGAGATGGCGAGGCTGCAGCAGGAGTCCGGGACGTCGCTGTTCGTCGGATGCCTGCCGATGGTCGCGCAACTGCCGTTCTTCTGGGTGATGTACCACCTCTTCAGCGCCGCAGTGATCGCCGGCGCCCCCAACGCGCTGCTCGGCAGTACCCTGCTGGGCCTCTCGCTCGGGGCTCACGGCCTCGCCGCGGCCCCGTTGGTGTTCGTGGTGGCCGGCCTGCTCGCCGTGGTGGCGTGGTTCTCGATCCGGTGGCAGGACCGTCAGCGCGACTTCAGTGCTCCGGGCGCTCGGTTCCTCCGCCTCCTGCCTTATGGAACGGTTTTGGTTACCGCTTTTGTTCCCTTGGCTGCGTCGGTGTATGTGCTGACTACGACGACGTGGAGTGTGGTGGAGCGGATGGTGTTGCATCGGGGGTGAGTGGGTGGTTGGGGTGGGGGCGTTGTGGGGTGATGCGGTCCTGCGCAGGGGCGTGTTGCGGTGCGTATGCACTCCGAAGCTCGAGTGTGACTACGGCCGCTGACCCCGTTGGTGTGCGTCGGACTTTCTGGCAGGGTTTTTGGGCTGATCCGTGACAGGCACTTCGATCGTGAGCAGGAAGAGCAACGACCCGGTGCCGGTCGAGACGCGGCTGCAGCTCGTGCTCGCGGTGTTGGCGCACGAGCTGGCGTCGCGGAGGCTGCGCGTCGGCACGGGGTGTCGACGGAGTCGATCAACCGCTGGCGCAACCGCTTCGTCGATGCGGGCAAAGCTGCAATGGAGGACGGTATGCCGGGCAAGGCCGGCGCCCGGGCAGCCTGGTCGAGCGTCGGCAGCGGGCCGAGATCCAGGAGTTGAACTTGGCGCCGGCTGAGGCGACGGTGCAGCTGCGGGTCCGGCAGCGAGGGCTCGGAGTACGTCGACCAGATCCCTTCGCAGACCTCGAGGCCCTGAGAGCGGCAGCCGAGCTGCCGCTCGCGAGGTTCACACGGCTGGCCGGCATCCCGGAACGCACCTACCGGCGCCGCCTCGCCAAGCTCCGGGCCGGGGACGAGCCGGTCAAGGGGCCGTGGCCGACACCGTCGGTCGACGCCCTCGAGGCGCCGGCAGCGAAGTACGCGTCCGATTGGCCGGCGTGGGAGCAGCGCAAGATCGCCGCGATGATGCGCGCCGACGGACTCTCAGTGTCGACCTCGACCGTGGAGCGGGCGCCGCGTCGGCGCGGGTTGCTGCTGCCGCGCGGGTTCTTGGGCCGATCGCAAGTCTTGCGCCGCCCTGCGCCGCGAGGTGTTCCACGACCCGCCCACCGAACGCAACCGGGTCTGGTAGGGCGACTTCAGCGGTTTCGAGGCCACCGGCGGCGGCATCGGGCGCATCTGCGCCGTCATCGACTACGCCACCAAGTACTGCCTCGCCATCACCATCACCCCGACCGGCCGCGGCACCGACGCCCTCGCGTGCCTTGACGCCGCCGTCGCCGAGGCCGAACGCGTTCTCGGCCCCGGCGACCTACGGGCAAAGCGTGGTGAGCTCGAACTGGTCGACGAAACCACCGGCGAAATCATCGACGTCGTCCCGGCGCCGATCGCCGACGTCTCTGACCACGGCTCCTGCTTCCGTGGCGAGACCCACCAGACCGCGTTCGCAGGCGAGGACCCACTGCTGCGCCACGTCCGCACCCGCGTCCGATCACCGCAGACCAACCGGGGTCATCGAACGCTTCTTCGGCACCCTGAACTGCGAGCACCTGTACCGGGCGCCGAACGACGGCGGGGCGCTGGCGATGGAGACCAGCCGATTCCGCGACATCTACAACCGCATCCCGACCCCACCGGTCGCTCGGCGATCGCACTCCTCATGAGGCCTACAGTGCCGGCGATAGCGCGGTCGCGCTCAGCCGGAGAACTCGTTGACGCCGAGGGCGAAGTCCCAGTGGCCGACCGCGTTGCCGGCGAGGCCCACCGTGACTACGCCTGCGCCTTCCAGCCAGTGCGCCATTTTCAGGCCGCCGACATCCAGTGGGCGCAGCCCGAGGCTCTTGACGAATGCCGCCACGTCCGCCTTGGCCTGTGCATTGTCGCCGGCGATGAAGACGTTGGGCCGGCCCTTCTCCAGGACGTTGCGGAAGATGGTGTTGAAGGCCTTCACCACGCTGGCGCCGGCCGGGGCCACCTTGGCGACTTCCTGCGCGATCGAGGTCTCCTCGCTGTGGGCCAGCCCGTCGAACGTGGCGTTGAAGGGGTTGCTGATCTCGACGATGACCTTGCCTGCGAGGGCGTCGCCGAACTGGGCGATGGCCGGAACGACAGCGTCGTACAACAGGGCCGCGATGACGATGTCCCCGGCCGGGACGGCACCCCACTTTCCCGTCGTGGTGCCGCCGCCGAGAGCCTGGGCCAGATCGGCGGCCTTGGACTCATCGCGGCCGATGATCTCGACGGTGTTGCCGCCCGCTACCGCCCGCGTACCGATGGTGCGGGCCATGTTCCCGGTGCCGATGAAGCTGATGCTGCTCATGAGGTGTGCTCTCTTCCTTCTTCTCGCGGCCACGCAACACTTCGTCGTGTTGCGGTGCCCGCGTCCGAGAACGGTTTCTTCGCCCGTGGTGGCTGTGTTCTTGCGGGCGTGCCCGCGCGTACCGGGTTTTCCGCTCAGATCGCCGTGGTTCCGCCGTCGGTGACCAGTTCCAGGCCATTGACGTAGCTGGAGTCGTTGGAGGCGAGGAACAGCGCGACGGTGGCGATCTCTTCGGGGCGGCCCATCTTTCCCCGCGGGATCAGGGATTCGAACGCGGCCTTGGTGGCCTCGTCGAACAGTTCTTCCTGCTTGGCCGTGGCGACCTGGCCGGGGGTCAGGACGTTCACCCGGATCTTGCGGTCCTTCAGCTCGTTGAGCCACACGCGGGCCCATGCCTGCTGCACGGCCTTGCTACCGGCGTACAGACTCCATCCGGGGAAGGCCCCGAGTGAGGCATTGGAGCCGGTCATGAAGACCGAGGCACCGTCGTTGAGCAGCGGCAGGGCCTTCTGCACGGTGAACAGGGTGCCGCGTGCGTTGAGCCAGAAGGCGCGATGGAACTGTTCCTCGGTGATCTCGCCGAGGACGGCGGGTTCGCCCATCCCGGCGCTGGCCCACAGCACGTCGATCGAGCCCTTGTCCCGCTTGACGGTGTCGTACAAGCGGTCCAGGTCGGCCAGTTCGGCCGCGTCACCCTGTACGGCGGTCACGTTCCGGCCGATCAGCTTGACGGCGTCGTCCAGCGCGTCCTGCCGCCGGGCCTGGATGAAGACGTGAGCTCCCTCGTCCACGAACAGTTTGGCGCCGGCCAGCGCCATGCCGGTTGATCCACCCGTGATCACCGCTACCTTGCCGTCGAGCTTTCCCACGATCTCTCCTTCGAATCGCCGAGGGTTCGAACCAGCCGGTGCGTTATGTACACCGTCCTGTGTGCTTAACGTATCGGGCGATCGGCCGGCGGGCAAGTTATGTACACCGGTCGGTACTCCACTCGGCTATGCTGGATGTATGACGGAGTTGGAGAAGGGGCCCCAAGGCCGCCGCCGGGGCAGGGGCGCACGCGAGCGGATCCTCAGCGCGTCACAACAACTGTTCCGCGAACAGGGCATCAATCGCACCGGTATGGACCAGCTCTGCGCGGTGGCCCAGGTGTCGAAGCACACGGCCTACCAGCACTTCGCCGGCAAGGACGAACTGGTCGCCGAATACCTGCGCCGCTTCGATCCCGACGTCTTGCCCGGGGTGTTCGACCGCACCGACCTCACGCCCCGCGAACGACTCCTCGCTGTCTTCGATGTGCCGGCATCCACCCCCCTGTGCCCCTACATCGGGGCGGCCGTCGAACTCCACGACCCTGGGCACCCGGCATCCGAGTGCGCACGCGATTACAAGAAAGCCATCGCCGCGCGGCTCGCCGAAACCGCCCGCGAAGCAGGCGCCACCAACCCCGAGCAACTCGGCGAACAGCTGGCGCTGCTCATCGATGGCGCCTCCGCCCGCACCCGAGTCCTCGACAGCGAATGCTTCCCCACCGCCGCCGCCATCGCCTCCGTCCTCATCGACAACGCCATCCCTGCGTCATCTCCCCGGCAGCCCAGCGATGACCGCGGAACTACCGGGTCTGCTCCCGTGCCGGCGGGAGGCCACTGACGGCCCGATCACGCCTCGTCACCCGGAAGACGGCACCGAGTTCGGCGAGGCCGGATCGGTAGCTGCCAGGACTCGGGGATCCACCGTTATGCGCGTCCCCCGGAATCCGCGTGCGGGACGAGTTGATCTTTGGCTCAGGGGGCTCGCTGTCCCCGCACCATCGCCGCCGTCCGCTCCTCCTGTGACGCATCGCTCGCCGCTGACGGCGATTGCGGTCACCAAACACGTCACGACCGAACGATCGTCTCCATCTTGTCGACGCAGGGGCGTGTTGCGGTGCGTATGCACCCCGAAGCGGGGGTGTGACTACGGCCGCGTTGAAGCTTCGGATCGGGGGGCTCGGCGCATCCTCGTTGCGTAATTGCCTTGCGCTGCGTAGGCGTGGTTCGTGGGCTGCGTAGGTGGGGTGCGGTGCGCTATGCCGCCGGAGTACTCGCTCGAGGCGACCATGCCGGCAAGCGGCGCAAAGTCGGGCCGTGCCGGCGCCAATGGGCGTCGAGGTCAGGTGCAGTGCAGCCGCTCGGTTCCGGCGGCCGGCGCGCGCACCGGACGTCGCGCACAGCCACCGCTGGGCGACCGGAGCTGCGCCGGGCCGCGAGAGCAAGTACGTGCGGGCGCCGGCACGGCTTGGCTCAGCCGAGCCGCAGGCCTGGCGGCAGCCGCACGTCGGTCGTCGTGCCGTCGGCCGTGATCGTCACGTCGAGGGTGCCGCCGGCGAGGGGCAGGCCGGTCACGCGCAGCGCGCCCACCGGGCTGGGACGCGGGGGGTCGAGCGTGACGACGCCGGCGGGGACGTCGACGTGCAGGCCCAGGAAGGTCACCAGCAGCGTGACCGCGGAGGCGGCCGCCCAAGCCTGCGGGCGGCAGGAAGCCGGGTACGGCAAGGGCGCCGTCACGTCGGCGGCACCGTAGCCCGAGAACAGTTCCGGGAGGCGGTTGTCGAACGCGCCGGCGGCGTGGACCAGCTGCAGGCCGAGTTCGGCGGCGCGCGCCGACTGGCCGGCGAGGTGCAGGCCGCGGACGACGACAGCGGTGTCGTGAGGCCAGACGGAGCCGCAGTGGTAGCTCAGGGGTGAGAAGCCACCCGCGGTCGAGGACATGGTGCGCAACCCGAAGCCCGCCGACATCGACGGGCCCAGCAGCAGCGCGCCGATCGCGTCGCTTTCGGACTCGTCCAGGAATCCGGTGCCGAGCAGGTGGCCGATGTTGCTCGTCAGCGAGTCCACAGGCTGTTTGCCGCCGTCCAGAGCCAGGGCGGGGAAGTGACCGTCTGCAGTGGACACCCAGAACCGCTCGCGAAACCTCGAGCGCAAGCCCGAAGCCCACTCGGCCAGGCCGTCGACCGGCTCGCCCAACACCGTCAAGAGCTCGGCGGCGCGGATGGCGGCCTCGTACTGGTAACCCTGCACCTCGGCGAGCGCGACGGGCGGCTTGGCGATCGACCCGTCGGCGAAACGCACGGCGTCGCCGGAGTCCTTCCAGCCCTGGTTGGCCAGGCCGCGGCCGGATTCGTCGAGGTACTCGGCGAACCCGTCGCCGTCGGTGTCGGCGAGGCCCGTGATCCAGAACAGCGCCGCGCGCAGGTTCGGCAGCAGCTCGCGGACCTCGGCCTCGGGCAGGCCCCAACGCCAGGCGTCATGCAGCAGGCACACCCACAGCGCGGTCGCGTCGATCGTGCCGTAATAGCGCGCGGGCAGCGACATGCCGTGCACCTCGAATCCGGTGCGCCGGCGCTCGTGCAGGATCTTGCCCGGCGCCTCGCCGGTCGCGGGGTCGTGGCGCTCGCCCTGGGCGCGGGCCAGCGTGCGCAGCGTGCCGCCCGCCAGCTCCAGCGACAACGGCAACGCGAGGCGCGCGGCCCAGAGGCTGTCGCGGCCGAACAACGTGAAGAACCACGGTGCGCCGGCGCCGGCGAACACGTCGGCCGGGTGCTCGCGTTCGGCCAGCAGCAGCGCGTCGAGGTCGGCGAGCGAACGGTTCAGCAGCGCGGTGAAGCGCCGGTCGTCGGCCTCCACCACGGGCGCCGGCAAGCGCACGGCCGTGCCCGGCACGAACGGCGCCGCGGGGTCCGCCGCGGTCAGCGACCAGTGCAGCACCACCTGGTCCTCGAGGCGCACGCGCCACCGGATCACCACCCCGGCACCGTCCACAGTGGTTCCGCCGTCGGTGGCGACCACGGCCGTGACCGGACCCGACTCCCACCGCACCCCGCCGTCGACGCGCACGGGCACCAGCGGCGAAGTCTCCCCGCCGGACTTGATCACCTCGATCGGCGCGAAGTCGGCCGCCAGCGCGAGCTCGACCACGCACTCCACCGCGTCGGCGGCCGACAACACCAGCTCCAGCTCCTCCGCCACCCCGCTCGCCGTGACCCGGCGGTGGCGGCGCAGCCACACCGTCGGATCCGGGCCGGGGTCACCGAGGTGGCGCACCAGCCCGGTGAACGTCCCGCGGTCCGCGGCCGGCTCCTCGAAGCCGATCGGCGCGGGCTCGTGCCCGTCGACGGTCACCACCGCTTCGCTCACGAGACGCAGGTCGCCGTGCAGCAGGCCCTGCGTGCCATTGCCGCGGATCTGGCCGTCGCGACCCGAAAGGACGACGGTCGGCGCGCGCAGGGTGATCGCGAGGTCATGGAGCAGCGGCTGCATGGGAAACGTCCTCCGGTGGGGTCGGGGTGCTCCTCGATTTGATCGATCAAACGAGCTTCGTGTCAAGTTCATTCGAAGTCTTGACAGGTCAGTGCCCAACGTTCAGAGTAGCCGCCAGGTTGAACGTTCAAATCACCGGACAAAACCGGACAAGCGGGAGGCGAGATGGCTCAGCGGGCCACGCTGAACTCGGTCGCGCAGGCGGCCGCCGTCTCACGGCAGACCGTGTCGAACGTGATCAACTCGCCCGACCTCGTGAGCCCCGAGACCCGCGAACGCGTGCTCGAAGCCATCGAGCGGCTCGGTTACCGTCCCCACACCGCCGCCCGCCAGCTGCGCACCACCCGTTCGCAGATCATCGGCATGCGCATCGCCCCGGCCGGCAACGGCGTGAGCGGCGTGGTCCTGGACCAGTTCCTGCATTCCCTCACGGCCACGGCCGAGGAGTACGACCACCGGATCATGCTCTTCAGCGCCGCCGACGACGAGGCCGAAACCCGGGCGTACGAAGACCTCATCGCCTCCGTCGGCGTCGACGGTTTCGTGCTCACCGGCACCCACCACAACGACGTGCGCACCCGCTGGCTCAAGGAGCGCGACCTGCCGTTCGTGACCTTCGGCCGGCCCTGGGGCGCGGAGGACGCGCACGGCTGGGTCGACGTCGACGGCGCCCGCGGCACGCGCCTGGCCACCGAGCACCTCGTGCGCCAGGGCCACCGCCGCATCGCGTTCGTCGGCTGGCCCGCCGGCTCCGAGACCGGTGACGACCGGCGAGCCGGCTGGGACGCCGGGCTCGCCGCCGCCGGGCTCGGCGACCGGCCGCAGGCGCAAGTGTTCGACGGCGTCGAAGGCGGCCGCTCGGCGGCCGCCCGGTTGCTCGACGAACCCACCGCGCCCACCGCTTTCGTGTGCGCCAGCGACTCCCTCGCGCTCGGCGTTGTCGGTGAACTGCGCGAACGCGGGCTGCGCCCGGGCGCGGACGCGTCCGTGATCGGCTTCGACGACACCCCGACCGCGGCGGTGCTCGGACTGAGTTCCGTGGCCCAGCCGATCGCCGAGGTCGCCGCCGAGTGCGTGCGCCTGCTGCGCGCGCGGCTGCGCGGCCCATCCGGCCCCGAACCCACCTCCACCCTGCTCACCCCCCGGCTCGTGCTCCGCACGACCTGACCACCCCTGCACGATCAAGGAGGATCGATGCGTCACCCCCTCCCCAGGGCCGCCGGTGCCGTTGCCGCCACCGGTCTGCTGCTCACGCTCACCGCGTGCGGCGGCGGTTTCGACGACTCGACGGCACCCGCGACCCAGCAGTCCGGGCCCGCCCAGCTCAAGCTCATGATCGCCGCCAGCGGCGGCGCCGAGCTCAAGGCGGTGCAGGACGCCACGGCGAAGTGGGCCGCGGGATCCGCCGGCTCGTCGGTGCAGGTGATCGCCGCCAACGACCTGCCCCAGCAGCTGAGCCAGGGCTTCGCCGCGGGCAGCCCGCCCGACGTGTTCGCCGTGGACGCCACGAAGTTCCAGGGCTACGCCGACGAAATGCTGCCCTACGGGGATTCGGTGTCCTACAAAGACGATCTCTACCCGACGCTGCGCACCACGTTCACCAAGGAGGGCAAGCTCTACTGCGTCCCCAAGGACTTCTCCACGCTCGCGCTCGCGATCAACACCGACCAGTGGACCGCGGCCGGCCTCACCGACAACGACATCCCGAAGAACTGGGACCAGCTCAAGTCCGTCGCGCAGAAGCTCACCACCGGCGGGCACACCGGGCTCGTGTTCAACGACACCCGCGACCGCGTCGGCGCGTTCCTCGTGCAGGCCGGCGGCTGGCCCCTCGACGCCGACCAGAAGAAGGCCACCGCCGACTCGCCGCAGAACCTGCAGGCGCTGACGTACGTGCGCGACCTGCTCGCCTCCGGCGCCGCCAAGTACCCCAAGCAGATCGGCGCGGGCGACTCGGGTGAGGCGTTCGGCCAGGGCAAGGCCGCGATGAGCGTCGACGGCAACTGGCTGGTCGGCGGGATGTCGAAGGACTACCCCAACGTGAAGTACAAGGTCGTGCCGCTGCCCGCCGGTCCGGCGGGCCCGGGCACGCTGTCGTTCACGCAGTGCTGGGGCATCGCGGCCAAGAGCAAGTTCCAGGACCAGGCCAAGCAGCTCGTCGACGCGCTGATGCAGCCGGCGCAGGAGCTCGCGTTCGCGAAGACGTTCGGCGTGATGCCCTCGCGCCAGTCGGTGCGCACGCAGTACCAGCAGCAGTTCCCGCAGCAGGCGGCGTTCCTCGAAGGTGCCGACTCCGCGCACGGCCCGGTGACGCTGACCAAGATGGACCCGGTCCTGACCGACTTCGACGCCCAGATCCAGCAGCTGCCGGGCGCGGACCCGAAGCACATCCTGCAGCAGCTGCAGACCAACACCGCCGCCGCGCTGGGTCAGTGAGGCAGCGGGCATGACCACGGTGCTGACCACGCCGGCCACCCCCGCCGCGCCGCCATCCCCGGCGCGGCGGGGACCCGGCCCCAGCCGGCGCGAGGGGCGCGTCGGCTGGCTGTTCCTCGCCCCGACGCTGGTGGTGCTCGGCCTGTTCTTCGTGCTGCCGATCCTCATGGCGCTGTGGGTGAGCGTGAGCGACTGGACCGGCAACGGCAGCCCGTTCTCGTCGCGGGTGCACTTCGTCGGCGGTGACAACTACGCCGCGCTGCTCACCGAACCCGGGCTCACGCAACGCGACTTCGCCACGAGCATCCGCAACAACGCCTACTTCGTGCTGTTCGTGGTGCCGCTGCAAACGGCGCTCGCGCTGGGCCTGGCGATGCTGCTGCACCAGCGCAAGCTCAAGGGCAAGCAGTTCTTCCGCACGGCGTTCTACTTCCCCACCGTCACAAGTTCCGTGGCCATCTCGGTGGTGTTCCTGTTCCTCTTCTCCAGCACGGGCACGGTCAACGCCGCACTGAAGCTGTTCGGGGTGAACGGGCCCAGCTGGTTCGCCGACCCGCGCGGCATCTTCCAGCTCGCGCTCAACGGGCTCGGTGTGCCGCAGAACCCGCAAGCCCTGACCTCACACGGGTTCCTCGGACTGTCCTGGTGGGACTGGCTCTCGGGTCCGAGCGTGGCGATGTGCTCGATCATCGTGCTCGTGGTCTGGACGACCACCGGCGGGTTCATGCTCATGTTCTACGCGGCGCTGCAGAACCTGCCGCCGGGCATCGACGAGGCCGCGCTGATCGACGGCGCCAACCCGTGGCAGCGGTTCTGGCGCGTGACGCTGCCGCAGCTTCGGCCCACGCTGTTCCTCGTGCTCACGCTCGGGCTGATCGGCACGTGGCAGGTCTTCGACCAGGTCTACGTGCTCAGCCGCGGCAATCCCGCCAAGACCACGCTCACCCCGGCCTACCTGTCGTACTCGACGTCGTTCATCGGCAAGGAGTGGGGCCAGGGCTCGGCGATCGCGTTCCTGCTGTTCGTGGTGATCGTGGTGCTCACGCTCGGGCAGCGCTGGCTATTGCGTGAAAAGGACGGACGGAGGAGCCGGCGGTGAAGCGTCGCGGATATCTGCGCTGGGTCGGGTTCGCACTGCTCGTCCTGGTCGCGGTGGCCTACATCTACCCGTTCCTCATCCAGCTGGCGACGGCGTTCAAGACCGACGCCGACGCCACAGCCCACCCGCTCACCCCGTGGCCGCACGAGTGGTCCGTGGCCGTCTTTTCAACGCTCGCGCAGCAGGACTTCCCGCGTTGGGCGCTCAACTCGATCTTCATCTCCGTGACGATCACCGTCGGCCGCGTCGTGTTCGACTCGATGGCCGGCTACGCGCTGGCCCGGCTGCGCTTCCGCGGCCGCACGGCCGTGTTCGGCGCGATCGTCGCGGTGCTGGCCGTGCCGAGCGTGGTGCTGCTCATCCCGAAGTTCCTGGTGCTCAACCAGTTCGGCATGTACGACACCTACTCGGCGATGATCATCCCGCTGCTGGCCGACGCGTCGGGCGTGTTCATCATGAAGCAGTTCTTCGAGAGCGTGCCGCTGAGCGTCGAAGAGGCCGCGCGCATCGACGGGGCCGGACCGCTGCGCACGTTCTGGTCCGTGGTGCTGCCGATGTCGAAGCCAGCGCTGATCACGCTGACCATCCTGTCGTTCCAGGGTTCGTGGAACGAGCTGCCCCACTACATCGTGTCGCGGCAGGACCCGGCGCTGAACACGCTCACCACCGGCGTCGCGTCGCTCGTGTCCGGCGAGCTCGGGCAGGGCAACCAGTTCCCGCTCAAGCTCGCCGCGGCACTGCTCATGACGCTGCCGGTGGCGATCGTCTACTTCGTCTTCTCGAAGCGCTTCACGCGCGGCACGTACGAAGGTGTCGACAAGTAGCGAAGGCCCGAGGATCAGGGCATGGTCCACGGCTGTTGCGGCAGCACGTGCCCGGTCTCCAGCAGCGACTTGAGGTTTGCCAGCACCGCGGGCCAGCCGCGGCCGACGTCGCGGCGCGCCTGGTCGTCGGGCAAGTCCTCGTGGGTCACGGTGAGCCGCACGATGTCGTTGTACTGCTCGATGTCGAACGTGGCGCGCGACGGCGGCACGTCCGGGTTCCCGCTGTCGTACCAGGTGGTCACGAGCCGCTTGGGCGCGACGGCCTCCACCACGTCGCCGTAGACGTCGGCGATGCCGGAACCGTCGAGGCGCACGTGCTCCCAGCGGGAGCCCGGCTGCCAGTCCGAAACGTTCCGGTGGCCCCAGAACTGCCCGGTCAGCTCCGCGTCGGTCAGCGCGTGCCAGACCTTCTCGGGGGTGCTCTCGATGTAGGTGACGTACACGTAACTCGGCTTGTCGGTCATGGTTTCCTCTGCTCGGCGTTTGACGGCACTCAGGGCGCGTAGCCGGGGGCGCTCGAACTTGTCCACCCAGCGTTCCTGCATCTCGTGCAACGGGACGGGGTTGAGGTAGTGCAGCTTCTCCCGCCCGCGGCGGACCGTGCTGACCAGGTTCGCCGCTTCGAGGACTCCGAGGTGCTGCGTGACCGTCTGGCGCGTCATGTCCAGGCGGGCGCACAGCTCGTTGAGCGTCTGCCCGTTGTCCTCGTGCAGCTGGTCCAGCAGGTACCGCCTGGTCGGGTCGGCCAGCGCCTTGAACACCTTGTCCAGATCCGGTTGCACACACACAGTAAGGCAGGCAAATGCCTGCATGTCAAGTCCTGCGGCATACTGACCTGGTGAGGGACGCGGTGAAGGCGTGGGCGGTGGCGGCGACCGGCAGCGGGGTGCCGTCGACCCTGCACGCGTTGTTCACGCACCGTGATCCACTCGCGGCGACGCGCGCGGCCGGCACTCTGCTGCCCGGTGGCCGGGCCGGCGTCGTGCGCGGCACGCTGGTCCACGGGCTGGTGTCGGCGGGCTGGACGGCCGCGCTCGCCTACGTCGACCGCCGGCGCCCGCTGTCCGTGCGCGACGGCATGGCCGCGGGCGCGGCCATCGCACTGCTGGACCTGGAGGTCGTCGGGCGGCGCAAGTCCGCGATCCGCGCGCTGCCGCGCGGGCCGCAGTGGCTCGACCACCTGGCCTACGGCGCGCTGACCGCGCTGGCGCTCAGAGCAGCTCGGGCTTCAGCGCCGGCTCCGCCACCTCGTCGTCGAAGGGGAACATCGGCCGCTCGATCCCGGCGTGGCCGAGGCGGAGCAGGTCCTGGTCGACGCCGCCGGGCGTGAGAGCGAGCAGCCAGCCGCCCGCCATGGCGAAGAGCTCCGGCTCCAGGTAGCCGATCTTCACGATCACCACGTCGGCTTCGCGCGGGCGCAGGCCGAGTGCGAGGAAGTCGGACTCCAGGTGGTAGGGCTTGCGCCGCGCCGTGACGATCACGTGCAGGCCGCCGACACCGAACACCACGGCGGTGCCGGCCACGGGGTCGTCGGCGTCGATGGCCTCGACGCGCGCGGTGACCGGCACCGGTCCGTGCGGGCCGGAGTCGACCTTTCCGCCCAGCTCCACGGAAACGGTGGCGCCGACGCCCGCGGCCACCGCGGTGTCCACTGCGGACTGATCGACGATGGCGGCGTACAGCGTGGTCAACTCCGAGCCGACGACGGCGGGCGTCCGCAGCAGCACGTCGAGGCTCCACGACGTGTCGCCGGCCCCGCCGGCGGTCGGGTTGTCGCCGGAATCGCTGACGAAGAACGGGCACGCCTCCGAAGCCACGGCCTGCGCCAGGCATTCCCCCAAGGTGCCGGTCGGCGCGACGAACCGGAAGTCCCGCCGTGCGTCCCAATAGGACTTGGCGAGCCTGGCCGCCTGGTCGGTGATCACCGTCTCGTCGTCGCCGGTCACCACGACAGCGGCCTGGCACCGCGGTTCGTCGGTTGCAGCAGCAGATCCCCGACCTGCTGCGCGACATCCGCGACACCGAGGGCACGGCGACACTGCTGATCACGCACAACATGGGGGTGGTGGCCGACATCGCCGACCGCGTGCTCGTGCTGCGGTCCGGTCGGCTGGTGGAGGAGGCGCCGACGGCGCAGCTGTTCGCGGCGCCGCAGGCCGCGTACACGCGGGAGCTGCTGGCAGCCGTGCCGCGGCTGGGCGCCGGGGTGCACGACGCGGCCGTCGCGGCGCCGGAGAAGCCGGTGCTGGCGTTGACGGACGTCGTGGTGGAGTACGGCGGGAAGCGGGCAGTGGACTCGGTGTCGCTGCGCGTCGGACCGGGCGAAATCCTGGGGCTGGTCGGCGAGGGCTCGGGCAAGACGACGCTGGGCAACTGCGCGCTGGGTCTGGTGACGCCGAAGTCGGGGCAGGTGGAAGTGCTCGGTGGTCCGTTGCCGCGCGGGACCGGGCGGGCGGCGCGGGCGGCGCGGCGGCAGATCGGCGCGGTGTTCCAAGACTCCGCGTCGTCGCTGGACCCACGGATGACGGTGGGCCAGACGGTGGCCGAACCGCTGGTCATGCACACCTCATCCGGCCGCGCGGAACGCCGGCGGCGCGTGCGGGAGCTGCTCGACGCCGTCGAGCTGCCGGAATCGATGCTGGAGCGCTACGGTCGTGAGCTCTCCGGCGGCCAGCGCCAGCGCGTGAGCCTCGCGCGGGCGCTCGTGCTGGGACCGAAGCTGCTGATCGCCGACGAACCGACGAGTGCGCTCGACGTGGCGGTGCAGGCCGTGGTGCTCGACGTGTTCAAGCGGCTGCACGCGGAGTTCGGGTTCGGCTGCCTGTTCGTGAGCCACGACCTGGCCGCGGTGGACCGCGTGTGCGACCGCGTGGCCGTGCTGCGCGCGGGCGGGCTGGTGGAGCAAGGGGCCGGCTGCGCAGGTCTTGCGGGACCCGGAACACCCGTACACCAAGGCGTTGCTGCTGTCCTCCCCCGTGGCGGACCCGGCGGTCCAACGCGGCCGGCGGCTGGAGTTCACGGTGCCCGACGTGGACCCAGCTGCGTGAACGGGCTGTGGGCCGGGGTCGACATCGGCGGGTCGAACGCGCTGGTCGTCTTGTGCGACGGCGACGGGCGTGAAGTCGCGTCGGTGTCGGCGGTTTCGGGCGCGCACCTCGGCGGCGAGGCGATCCTCGACCGGGCGGCGGCACTGGTGACGTCGGTGGCGCCCGCTTCTGCCCTGGCCGGGGTGGGCGTCGGCGCGGCGGGGGTGGTCGAGCCGGCGACCGGGACGATCGTGGTCACGGGCGACTCGTTCACGGGCTGGGCGGGCACCGCCGTCAATGTCGGGCTCACCGGGCGGCTGGGCGGCGTGCCGGTGGTGACGGAGAACGACGTGAACGCGTTCCTGCTCGGCGAACTGTCCACTTCGGACCGGCACCTGCTCGGGGTGGCGCTGGGCACGGGCGTCGGCGGGGCCGTGTTCGTCGACGGCGCCTTGCTGCACGGCGGTGGCACGGGGGCGGGCGAGATCGGGCACGTCGGCAACTACGGACCCGCGCCGTGCACGTGCGGGCAAACCGGGCACCTGGAGGCCTACGCGTCGGGGCGGTCGCTGGCGCGCCGCTACGCACTCGCGACCGGCTTGGCCGTGCGCGCGGAGGTGGTGGCGGAGGCGGCGCTGGCGGGCGGCCAGGCGGCGCTGACGGTGTTCACGGACGCCGGGCGCTACCTCGGCGAGGCGATCACGCACGCGTGCGGCTTGCTGGGCATCGCGACGGCCGTCGTCGGCGGTTCGGCGACGAATTCGTGGGCGCTGCTCGAGAAACCGATACAGGAGGCGCTGCTGGCGCACCCGCTGCTGTCGGGGTCACCGGTGGACGTCCGGCCGGCGAGGGGCGGCGCGAAGGCCGTCGCGCTCGGTGCGGTCGCGCTGGCGCGCTCCTTCCGTCCTGAGTAGACACTTGCGGCCGCGCGCTACCCTGGAGGTGGAACTTCGGGGGTTGTCATGCGCGCAGAACTGGACAAGAAGGCCGACCAGGTGTCGGCGATGTTCGACGAGGTCGCCGAAGGCTACGACCGCACGCGATCGGTGCTGTGGTTCGGGCAGATGGGCCGGTGGGCCAAAGCCATGGCGCGGGCGCTGGACCTGCGCCCGGGACAGCGGGTGCTGGACGTCGCGTGCGGTACCGGGACTTCGTCGCGGGCGCTTTCACGGTCCGGGGTCGAGGTCGTGGGCTGCGACTTCTCGCCCGGCATGCTCGCGGTGGCCCGGCGCCGGGTGCCGTCGTTGAAGTTCGTGCCGGGTGATGCCCTCGACCTGCCGTTTCCCGATGGAGCCTTCGACGCGGCGACGATCTCGTTCGGCCTGCGCAACGTGCACGACCGCGTGCGGGCGCTCGCGGAGATGCACCGTGTCGTGCGGCCCGGCGGGCGCGTGGTCGTCGCGGAGTACAGCCACCCGGCCTCGGCGCTCACGCAGGCCGCCTTCCAGGCGTACCTGCGGAAGGCGGCCCCACACATCGCCCGCGTGCTCAGCACCAACGCGCCGGCGTACGGCTACCTCGCCGACTCCATCCTCGCGTGGCCCACGCAGCCGGAGCTGGCGGCCGACCTGCAGCGCGCGGGCTGGACGCGAGTGGAGTGGCGGGATCTCACCGGTGGTGTGGTGGCGTTGCACCGTGGCTACAAGAGCGAGGGCGTCAGAGACTGACTTCCGCACCCGGCTTCAGCAGGTGCAGGCGCGCCGGCTTGCCGGCGAAGGCCTCCTCCAGCGTGCCCGGACCCTGCGTGAAGTGGCCCCAGCCCTCGAAGTGCAGCGGGACGACGTCGGTTGCCGAGAGGATTTCGGCGGCCTCGGCGGCGGCCGTGGACTCGAGGGTGAGGTACGCGTCGATCAGCGGCGTGCGGGCGGCGCCGGCGAAGAGGACGGCGATGGGCACGGGGCCTAAGCGGCCGGCGATCTCGCGGACGCGGTCCAGCGACGCGTTGTCGCCGCTGATGTAGACGGTGGGCAGACCGTCGGCAGACAGCAGGAAGCCCGTGACCTCGCCGACCTTGGCTTCGGAGCCCTCAGGGCCGTGGAGCGCCGGCAGGCCGGTGACGCGAACACCGCCGGCCAGCTCGACGTGCGACCAGTTCGGCAGGGCCTGCGCGGTGCCGCCGAGGCGTTCGGCACCCGACGGCGTGGTGAGGGTGAGCGGCGCCGTCGCGAGGTACTCGCGGCCGCCGCGGTCGAGGTTGTCGGGGTGCTGGTCGTGCGACAGCAGGACGGCGTCGACGGGGCCGACCTCGTCCGGCCCCAGCACCGGCCCCGTCGTCTTGACCAGCACGCGGCTGCCGATGGGGTGCTCGCCCGGCTCGTCGAACGTCGGGTCGGTGAGCAGCCGCACGCCGCCGTAGGTGATCAGGGAGGTCGGGCCGCCGAGGTGGCGCAGGGTGAAAGTGGTCATGCCGTTCATCCTGCCTCGTCTTTCCTCGGAACGGTGAGTGGCAGAGATGCCGTTGGTCGATGGGACCCTGCCAGTCAGCCTGGAGCCGTGCAGAAGATCGCCCTCGTTCTGTTCGACAGTGCCCGCCTCTTCGACACGGCCGTGGTCGACGAGGTGTGGGGCGCGCGCAGCGGTGCCGCGGCCGAGCTGCGCAAGTGCGCCGAGCCGAAGGATCCCGTGCAGCTGACCGGCGGCGTCGTGCTGACGCCGAAGCGCGGGTTTTCCTGGCTGCGCACAGCCGACCTGGTCTTCGTCCCCGGCTAGGCCGTCCTCGACGCGCGCCCGTCGCCCGCGCGGCCGGCCGCGTTGCGGTCGGCGCACCGGGCGGGCGCACAAGTCGCGGGCCTGCGCCTCGGCGCGTTCGTGCTCGGCGCCGCGGGCCTGCTCGACGACCGCCCCGCCTCGACGCGCTGGCGGTTCACCGCCGAGCTTCCCGTCGCCGCCCGCGCGCCCAGGTCGACCCCGGCGTCCTCTGCGCGGGCGCCGACGGCGTGTGGACGTCGGCGGGCGTCGCCGCCGGCATCGACCTGTGCCTGCACCTCGTGCGCCTCACCCGCGGCGCCGACGCCGCCGCGGCGATCGCCCGCTCCATGGTCACGGCCCCCTTCCGCTCGGGCGGCCAGGCGCAGTCCATCACCGCCCCCACGCCGCCACTCGGCGACGAACCCCACGCCGCCGTCCGCGAACGCGCCCTGCGCGAACTGGGCCGGCCGTTTGACCGTCACCGAGCTCGCCGGCTGGGCCTCGATGTCCGAACGCACCTTCGCGCGCCGCTTCGTCGCCGAAACGGGCACCACGCCGCTGCGCTGGCTGCTCGACCTGCGCAGCGCGCCGAGCAACTGCTCGAACGCACCGGCCTGCCGGTCGCCGAGATCGCCACCTGCTGCGGCTTAGGCCCGGCGGTGTCGTTCCGGTAGCACTTCACGCGCCACGTGGGGGCCGCACCGAGCCGTTACCGGGCGGACTTCCGGCCGGCGCTCGCGTCGTGAGAGTCCAGGTGACCGTGTCGGCGTACATGTGCCCGCCGCGCCCACCCGTCACCTTCACGACGTTCGCGCCGGGAGACAGGGTGACCGGCCAGGTGTAGGTGTGGTCGGCCGAAACCCGGGCGCCCACCGGAACACCGTTGAGCGTCAGCGACACCGAGACGACCCCGTTGCCGTAAGCCTTGACCGTCGTCGCGGCGTCGGTGCGCGAGGTCCAGCGGCGGCTGGTCAGGTACACGAACGGCCTCGACGTCCAGTTGGCCTTGTACCAGTCGAACGCGTCCTTGCGGGTCTTCCGGTCGTAGGTGACCAGGCCCTTGTCGTTGCGGCCCGGGTGTCGCCTTCGGTGCGGCCGTCGGAGGCGAAGTCGAACATGTTCCAGACGAAGGTGCCCCACAGGTAGGGCCGGGATTCGATCTGGCGCCAAGTGTTCTCGTGCACCAGCGTCTCGTGCTCCTCCGGGTGCGCGCGACGCGATGACCGGCGGCTTCACCGTCGAGTTCTCCACGTGCTGGGACACGCTGCCGCCGGCGCCGTACTCGCTGATCACGATGCGGCGCGCAGGATCCGCTGCGTGCAGCTGGCCGGTCCAGGGGCCGAAGCCGGGCGCGGACAGGTCGTACCAGCCGTAGTACTTATTGTGCGCCGACAGGTCCGCGTGGTTCGACACCGCGTCCTGGCCGCCCTTGTGGTTGGCGTAGACGGAAAGCCGCATCGGGTCTTCCCGAGCGACCTGGGCGGCGGGGTCCGCAAGGAGGCCGTTGGTGACCTCGTCGTTCTTGGCCTGCTCGTTGCCGGTGCGCCAGAACGCGATCGACGGGTGGTTGTAGTTCTGCCGGATCAGCTCGGACAACTGCTGCACCGCGTTGGCGCGGAATTCGGCGCTGTCGGTGACGCCGTTGACCAACGGGATCTCCGCCCACACCACGTACCCGCGCCGGTCGGCGAGGTCGTAGCCGTGCTGGGGCTGCTGGTAGTGCGCGGTCCGCAGCGCGTTCACGCCCATCTCGTCCATGAGGTCCAAGTCCTGGTCGCGCCGCCGGTCCGCGACGGCCCAGCCCTCGTCGAGCCGGTCCTGGTGGGCCGTTGACGCCGTGCAGCGCGACGTGCTGCCCGTTGAGGGAGAACCCGGTGTCGGCATCCACAGTGGACGAACGCAGGCCGAGGGGCTGGGTCACGGAGTCGGTGACGCGGCCCGTGTGCGCATCAAGCACGTCGACCCGCACGTGCTACAGGTGCGGGTCCGCCGTGCCCTGCCAGCGGTGCGGCCGCGAGAGCGAAAGCCGCTGCGACACGCCGAGGTCCGTCGAGATCGACGCCGGTGGAGAAACCACCCGGCTCACCTCGCGGCCCCGCGCGTCCGAGAGCACCGTGCGCACGCGCACGGAGCGCGAGCCGCCGGAAGCGTTGTGTGCCTTGGTGACCACGTCGACCTGAGCCGCTTCGGCCGTCACCAACCGCTGCGTCAGGTACACGCCCGGGCCGCCGAAGTCGTCCATCCGCACGCTCAACGGGTCGAGGGCGACCAGCGAAACGTCGCGGTAGATGCCGCCGAAGAACGTGTAGTCGGCGCTCAGCGGCGCGACGTCGGCGACCGCCGAATTGTCCACCCGCACCGCGAGCACGTTGTCGTGGCCGGGCCGCAGCGCGTCCGTCGCGTCGAAGCGAAAGTCGCGTAGCCACCGCGGTGCTGTCCGAGGTGCACGCCGTTGATCCACACGTCGGCGACCGTGTTCACGCCGTCGAACTGCAGCCACAACCGCTTGCCCGCCACCGTGTGCGGCGGCGTGACGTGCCTGCGGTACCACCCGGCGCCGCGGAGTTAGTCGCCGCCGCCGTCCTGGCCGGCGAGAGCGTTCCAGGTGGGTGGCACGTTCGTGCGTTCCCAGGACGCGTCGGCGAACCCGGGTGGTTGCGCACCCGGCACGTCGGCGCGGACGAACCACCACCCGGCGTCCAGGTCGGTCCGCACCCGCCCGGTGCCCGGAGCCGCGAACGAAGAAACCGCCGTGCCAAGGAAAAACCCAGAGCCCGGCGAGAACCACGGGCAACCAGCGGCGCACGACACCCACTCCATCGTTCATGGATGTGAATGCAGTCCAACGACTTGGACGGTTCCGCAATGTAGCCGGACGGTCACAGTGGAGTCAACGCGTCGACCGGACAAATGCGAACCGAGTGGCCAGACCACCCAGACCTCGCCATCAACCTGAGCCGAGGCCCCGGCGGAGGTAGGGTCACCCCCGTCGGCGCACAGAGGGCGCCGACAGGGCTGTGCGACGTAGCACACGGTGCGCCCACTGCCTGCTGACATACGCCCACCTGGTCTATACCATTCGAAGGGTCGGTGATCCACTACCATGCAGTGGTCCGGGATCACGGCGGCGCAGCCCACGAGGGGGATCACATGCCCGCCATCAGGCGAAACATCGTCCCGCTCAGGTACTCCGACCCGAGCGTGGTGGCCTATGTCCGCAGTCCGAGCGACTGGCTCGTGTCGAACTGCGGCTGGATCCGCGGCCGGTCCGGGGTTCTGCTCGTCGACACCTGCGGCACCGAGCGCGACACCCTCGACCTGGTCAACGACGTGCGCAAGTACTCGACCGTCGAACTGCCGCTGACGCTCGTGCTCACCCACGCGCACGGCGCGCACCACAACGGGGCCGGCGTGGCGCTGCGCAACGGCGGCCGCATCCTCGCCGCCGCCTCGGCCGTCTCGGCGGTGCGCGCGGGACCGCAGCGCTACGAGGACACCTTCACGTGCACGAACTGGGGCACGCTCGAAGCGCCGAAACCCGAGGCCGTGCACGCCGTCACCACGCCGCGCGAGGTCGACCTCGGCGGCGTGGTCGTGGAGGTCGTGCCGTTCCCCGGCGTCGCCCACACCGACGGCGACCTGGTGGCCTTCGAGCCCAAGACGGGCACGCTGTTCACCGGCGATCTGCTGTCCGTCGGCTCGACCCCGCTCGCGATCCACGGCTCGGTGCCCGGCTGGCTCGACGCACTGCACTGGCTCGACAAGACGTTCCCGACGGTCCGCACCTTCGTGCCCGGCCACGGCGGTCTCAGCCACCCCGGCAGCTTCCCCGTGGCCGTGCTGCGCACCTACCTCAACTGGCTGCTCGACGCGACCGCCCCGGCCGGCACCACCGACTTCGAAGGCCTGGCCGCGATCGCGCGCCGTCGCTGGCCCACGTGGTCCAACCCGGAGCGCCACGTCGGCAACCTCATGCGCGCCCACGCCGACCAGCACGGCGGCGGATTGCGGCGGGACAAGGCGATCCGCGCGATCCTCGACGCCGTCGGCGGCAAGATCGACCTCGACGCGCGGCTCGGCCTGTAGGCCCCGCGACCTTCAGCCGGTGATCCGCCGGCGCAGCCCCGAGGGTGACACGCCGTGCTGCTCCAACGTGCTGAGCAGGCACGAAGCGAACACCTGCCCGACGCCGCTGGCGGTGGCGAACGCGTGCTCCACCATCGCTTCGAGCGCCGGCTCCGGCACCCCGAGTGCCATGCGCGGGAACGTCATCACGCAGTAGTGGAAGTCCCCGTGCAGCGTCAGCTGGTAGCGGCGGCGCAAGTCGTACCGCGCGAAATCGCCGACGCCGATCGGCCCGCGCCGCCGGCCCTGCTCCACGCGCGCGCCGACAGGTCCCGGAAGCCGGGCCCGGCGACGTCGACAAGGCCGTGGCCGCGGTCCGCACCGCCTTGCGCGACCCGCAGGGCTGGGCCGTCGGGACCCGGCCCGGCGCGCCGACGTGCTGGGCCGCTTCGCCCCGGTGATGGTTGAGCGCAGCTCGGAGTTCGCGACCCGGTGTGCGCGCAGAACGGCAGGACGAGCGCGAGCGCCGCCATCCGGGCCGAAACCGGTTACCCAGTGGAGCTGGGCGGCAAGTCGGCGGCGCTCACCCTCGACGACGCCGACCTCGCCGGCAGCGTCGAGGGCCTGTGCATGGCCACGATGATGAACAACGGCCAGACCTGTTTCCTCGGCACACGCGTGCTCGCGCCGCGCGCCCGCTACGCGGAGGTCGTCGACGTGCGCACGGCCATGGCGTCGGGCGCGGTGGACGGCTGGTTCGTGGAGCCGACGATCTTCGCCGAGGTGGACAACTCCGCCACGATCTCCCGCGAGGAGATCTTCGGCCCGGTGCTGTCGGTGATTCCCTACGGCGACGTCGACGACGCCGGGCCATCGCCGACGACTCCGGCTTCGGGCTCGGAGGCACGGTCTGGACCACCGACCGGAACACGGGCTCGACGTCGGGCGCCGGCTGGAGACGGGCACGATCGGCGTGAACACCTACCTGCGCCAGCCGGTGGCGCCCTTCGGCGGCGCGAAGGCCGGCGACCTCGGGCGCGAGCTCGGCCCGGAGGCGCTCGGGAACTACCAGCAGTTCAAGACGGTGTACCTCACGGCCTGACGCGGAAGGGGGCGCCCCGGCGGAGAACCAGGGCGCCCCTTCTCGTCCGACCTGTGCTCAGGCAAGGAACTTCTTCAGGTCGTCGAGGACCCGGTCGGCACCGATCGGGCCGAGGCCGAGGAACCACACCTCGTCGTCGACGCGGATGGCCTTCTTGTTCTTCACGGCGTTCAGCGATGCCCACAGCCCACTGCTGGTCACCGCCTTCTCGTCGGCATTGGGTCCCGCACCGTAGCTCGAGTAGAAGATCCAGTCGCCGTCGGCTTCGTCGATGCGTTCCCGGGAGATCTGCTTGGCGAGCTCATTGATGTGCTGGTTGGCGGGGCGCTGCAGGCCCACGTCCTTGAAGATCACGCCGATGAACGACAGATCGCCGTAGATGCGGATGCCGGTGGAGTGGAAGCGCAGCAGGGAGATCTTGGGGTCGCCTTTGACCTCGGCCTTCACCTCGTCGGCCTTCTTCTGGTAGGCGTTGAGGGCTGCGACGGCAGCGGTCTCCTTGCCCAGCGCGGCGGCCACCAGCAGGAAGTTCTCCTTCCACGGGAAGCCGGGGCGGATGCTGAACACCGTCGGCCCGATCTTCGACAGCTGCGAGTACAGGTCGTTCGCGCGCAGCTTGCTGCCGAGGATCAGGTCCGGCTTCAGCGACGCGATCTTCTCGAGGTTCAGGTTGTTGGTGTCGCCGATCGTCGGAATGCCCTTGGCCTTGTCGGCGAGGTAGCTGGGCACGCCCGTCTGGCCGGCGGTGGTGGCCATGCCGACGGGCGTGACGCCGAGCGCGAGCACGTCGTCCAGCTCACCGCTGTCGAGCACGACGACCCGCGTGGGCGGCTTCTCGATCTTCGTCTGGCCCAGCGCGTGGGTCACCGTGCGCGGGAAGACACCCGGGCCGACGTCGGCCTTGAGCTTCGCGGTCTCGGTGTCGGCGGTGGCGAACAGGCGGCCGCCAGTGGCGACGTCCTTGTCCCCGACCCCCGACGTCGTGGTGTTGGCGGGCTGGCTGCAGGCGCCCAGGAGCGCGGCGGTGGCGACGAGGCCGGCCACCTTGGTCCATCTGGCGGTCCGTCCGGACATGGGGTTCCTTCCTAGGGCTGGGTGGTGGGGGCACCGGCGCGGTGGCGGCCGATCGGGACGACCATGGGGGTGCCGGACACGGGGTCGGTGATGATCCGGGACGGCATGCCGAACACGTCCTCGACGAGCTCGGCGGTGAGGATGTCGCCGGGGGCGCCCTCGGCGGCGATCGACCCGTTCTTCATGGCGATGAGGTGATCGCCGTAGCGGGCCGCGAGGTTGAGGTCGTGGAGCACGATCACGACGGTCGTGCCCTCGGAGCGGTTGAGGTCCGCGATCAGGTCGAGCACCTCCACCTGGTGGCTGATGTCGAGGAACGTCGTCGGCTCGTCGAGCAGCAGCAACGGCGTGCTCTGCGCGAGCGCCATCGCGATCCACACGCGCTGGCGCTGCCCGCCGGAGAGCTCGTCGACCGGCCGGCTCGCCAGCTCCACCGTGTCGGTGGCGAGCATCGCGCGCGCCACCGCCTCCTCGTCGTCGGCGTTCCAGCGGCGGAACACGCCCTGGTGCGGGTAGCGGCCGCGACCGACGAGGTCGGCGACCGTGATGCCCTCGGGCGCGGTCGGCGACTGCGGCAGCAGGCCCAGCACCTTCGCGACATCCTTGCTGCGCAACGAATGCAGGCGCTCGCCGTCGAGGAACACCGCGCCCGCGGCGGGTACCAGCAGGCGTGCGAGGCCGCGCAGCAACGTCGACTTCCCGCACGCGTTGGTCCCCACGATCATGGTGACCTTGCCCTGCGGGATCCGGACCGAGAGGTCCTTCACGACAGTGAGCGGCCCGTAGCCGAGCTTGAGGCCTTCGGTGTGCAGCGTCGGTGCGGTCTGTGTCACGGTCAGTTCCTTCTCAGACTCGGCCGGCCCGGTTGGCCGTGGCGAGCAGCCACAGCAGATACGGCGCGCCCACGGCACCGGTCACGACACCCACCGGCAGCTGGGAGCCGAGCAGGTGCTGGGCGGCGAAATCGCCGATCAGCGTCACGAGAGCCCCGGTGAGGGCGGGTGCGACGAGGCCGACGCGGGCTCCGCCCACGAGCCGCGTCGCGATCGGGTTCGCCACGAAAGCCACGAACGCGATGGGCCCGGCCACCGCCGTCGCGAACGCGGCGAGCGCGGTGGCGACCAGGAGCAGCAGCAGGCGCATGCGCTCGACGCGCAGGCCGAGCCCGGCCGCGGTGTCGTCGCCGAGCTGCAGACCCGTGAGGGCGCGGCTGAGCGCCAGCGCGGCGGGTCCCAGCACGACGAGTGCGAGCGCGAGCGGCGCTGCCTTGTCCCAGCTGGTGCCGTTGAGGTTGCCGGTGAGCCACACCAGGGCCTGCTGCGCGAGCGTCACGTCGGCCCATGTCATCAGGTAGGACACGACGCTCGCCAGCACAGCGCCGACCCCGACGCCGATGAGCACGAGCCGGTAGCCGTTCACCCCGCCGCGGCGAGACAGCACGTAGATCACCACGCCGGTCACCAGCGCGCCGGCGAACGCCGCCGCCGACAGCACCGCACCGGACACGCCGAACAGCACCAGGCAGATCACCGCCGCGGCGCTCGCGCCCTGCGTCACACCGATCACGTCGGGGCTCGCGAGCGGGTTGCGCAGCAGGCGCTGGAAGAGCGCGCCGCCGAGTCCGAACGCGACACCCACGAGCACGCCGGCGACCGCGCGCGGCAGGCGCAGGTCCGTGACGACGTAGGCGCCGGCGCCCGTGCCGTCGCCGAAGAGGATGCCGGGCAAGTCGCCCAGCGGCACGGAGAAGTCGCCGACCGCCAGTGACAGCGCGAAGACCACCACCAGCACCACGAACAGCACGAGGGACACGAGCCGCGCTCGCACCGCACCCTGGCGGCGGGCAGCTTTGACGGCGCGCAGCGCGTCGGGCAGCTGCGTGCTCACACCTGCACCAGCTTCCTGCGGCGCACCAGCACGATGAACACCGGTGCGCCGATGACCGCCGTCACCACCCCCACCTGCACCTCCGCCGGCCGCGCGACCACACGACCGACCACGTCGGACATGAGCAGCAGCAGCGGCGCCAGCAACGCCGAGTACGGCAGCAGCCAGCGGTGGTCGGGCCCGGTGATCAGGCGCGCGACGTGGGGCACGGTCAGGCCGACGAACGCGATCGGGCCGGCGATGGCCGTCGCCGATCCACAGAGGACGACCACCGCGAGCGCGCAGACCGCCCGCGCCAGCGCCACGTTCTGGCCCAGCGCGCGGGCGGTGTCCTCGCCCAGCGCGAGCGCGTTGAGCATCCGCGCGGACACCAGGGCGAGCACCACGCCGACGACGACGAAGGGCACGGCCTGCGAGATCGTCGCGGCGTCGCGTCCGGTCAGCGAACCGACCTGCCAGAAACGGAACTGGTCGAACGTGGTCGAGTCGGTGAGCAGCAGGCCGCTCGTCACCGACTGCAGCGCCGCGGTCACCGCCGCGCCGGCCAGCGCGAGTTTCACTGGGGTGGCCCCCACCCGGCCGAGCGCGCTGATGCCGTAGACGACAACCGCGGCGGCGGCCGCGCCCGCGAAGCCGAACCAGACGTATCCGGTGACGCTGCTGATACCGAGCGTGCTGATGCCGAGCACCACGAACAGCGCGGCGCCCGCGTTGACGCCGAGCAGGCCCGGGTCGGCGAGCGGGTTTCGCGTGGCGCCTTGGATGATCGCACCGGACAGTCCCAGTGCGACACCCGCGAGCACGCCGGCGAGCGTGCGTGGCAGCCGCAGCTCGCGCACCACCAGGTGATCGGGATTCGAGGCGTCGTAGTGGAACAGCGAGTCGAGCACCGTGCCGAACGACAACCCGCGCGACCCCACGGCGATGCTCAGCACGACGACGAGCACGAGCGCGACCAGCAGCGCTGCGAGACCCGCCGTGAGGGAGAGCGTTCTCGGGCGGGCTCGGTCAGCCACAGTCGGTTACCTTCACTCACTGGACATTAGGCTTGGCTACCCTACCTCTCGCGCGCGAGGACTCGACTGTCACCTAAGTCACCCGAACCGGCCGGCCGGTTCGTCCGTGTGTGGTGCCCCCGGAAACGCCGAAGGGGTCCGTCACGGCGGTGACGGACCCCTTTCGTGGAAGCTCGGCTCAGGCGTTGGCCTTCTTGCGCGGCGCGCGCTTGCGGACCGGCTTGACGGGGGCCTCTTCAACCTCGATTTCCTCTTCGCGCTCCTCGAACGCCTTCACGATTTCGGCGGGGAGGCGGCCGCGGTCGGAGACCTTGAAGCCGTTCTCCTCGGCCCATTCACGCATGAGGCGGTTGCGCTCCCGGTCGGCGGCCGACGACGTGGCCCGCGGTGCCTGCCCGGCGGCCATCCGCACCTTGCGGCCGCCGACGCGACGAGAAGCGGCCACGTAACGCGCCAGTTCTTCGCGGAGCGCGGCAGCGTTGTCTTCGGACAGATCGATCTCGTAATTCACACCGTCGAGGCTGAAGGGGACGGTCTGATCGGCGATGCTGCCGTCGATGTCGTCCACCATCTCGACGTGAACCTTCTGCGCCATGGTTCGCGTTCCTTCACCTTCTACAGGACGTGCCTGGGGGAACCTTATCGTGTCGACTAATGCGCCGCGGCGCTGGACGCCCATTCCTGTCCGGTCAGCGCGTACGCGACAGCGCCGTGTTCCGCGCCTTCCAGGTAATCGGGCCACTCGGGGAAGAACGTGCGCACCAGCTTCAAGCCCACCTTCTCCAGCACCCGCCGGGAACGGGTGTTGATCACCATCGTCGCAGCGACGACCCGCTCGGCGCCCAGTTCCGCGAATGCCTTGCGGACCACCGCACGCAGACCTTCGGTCGCGAATCCCCGCCCCCACACCGACGGCAGCAACCGGTATCCGACTTCCGTGCCGCAGCCTTCGAGCGCGCGAGTGGTCGCCGGCCGCACCGAGAAGCAGCCGGCGAATTGGCCCGTCACCGAATTCTCGGCGACGAAACAACCGTGTCCCGCGGGCAGGTCGCGGTATTCCGCCAAGAACCCCGGAAGCGTCCGCCCCACCACGACTTCGGACGGCACCGGCCGGCCGTCGTCGATGTGGCGCATCACCCCGGCATCACCGAGGAGTGCCACGAGCGCTCCGGCGTCCGCGGGCGTCAACGGGCGCAACCGCAGCCGCTCCGTTTCGGCCCACGTCGACATGGCGGGGATTTGACCAGTGCCGGTGCCCCTGGCGCAAGGGGCATTTTCCGTACTGTGTCCTTCCGGGGCGAAAATCGCGCGGGAAATGCGGCCCCGAGCGGGCTGGACGCCGCTCGGGCGCCACGGGAAGACCGCGACGGGCACGTCGACACCGGCCAGGGCGGATACCCCCCGGGAATCGCGCTCAGCCGCGCTGAAAGCCGCCCAGGTGCTGCGGGAACACGGTGATCGGCACGCCTTCACCGGCGAGGGCGTGGAGCAGGTCCAGGATCGGCTGGGTGGGCTCGCCGTAGACGCGGATGGCCGTGGTCGCCTCGAGCGTCTCGCGGTAGGACTCGTTCGCCTCCGCCGTGAGCACCCCGAGGTGGTGCTCGAACGACGCGGCGTCCGGGTGGATCTGCACGTACTCGACTTCCGTGCCGTCCTCGCTGAGGTACTCGTGGAACCCGATCACGCGCGGCTCGCGCTCGTCGATGAACCGCACCCACCCCCGCACGCGGCTCTTCTCGGCCTCCAGCTTGCCCTCGCGCACGCGATTGGTGGCGATGAAAACGAACGGTCCTGGCATGGGAGCCACCTCCGTCCGCCATCTAACCAGTTGGTTGGTTAACTGGCCAGGTGCTGTACCGGGAGAGACTTCCCGCGGCCGCGCTCGAGAGCGCCGGAACACGACCGAACTACCGCGCAAACCCCGGAAACGACCGAAGGCCACCGGGTTCGGAAACCCGGTGGCCAACGGATCGAGCGAACTGCCTAGCTACTTCAGTGGTGCCCGTTCTTCACGACGGCGCCCGTCTTCGGGTCGAGCGCGACCTTGTCCGCCTGCGGGTGCTTGAAGTTGAACATGTTCCACAGACCGCCGGCACGCGAGTCGAACGACGAGTCGCCGATGCGGCCGGTGAACCAGTTGTCCTCGACGAACTGCAGCACCGAGGTCTGGTCCGTGCGGGTGTGGTCCACGAAGTTCACCTTGCTGTAGGGCGAGATTACCTGCAGCGGCAGGCGCGGGCCGTAACCGCAACGGTCGGCGTACTTGCCCAAGGTGGTCTTCGTCCCCGTGCAGACCGACTGGTCCTGTGCGGCGTCCTGCGATCCGTTGATGATGGTCGAGGACTGGTGGTCGTACCAGCCGTCCGAGTCGTCGTAGGCGAGGACGATCGCCGTGGACTTCCACTCCGGCGACTGCTGGATCTTGTTGATCTCGCTGACCACGAACTGCTGCTCGTCGAGCGGGTCGGAGTTGGCCGCGTGGGCGTCCTGGTAGGCCGGGGCCTTGAGGAAGCTCACGGCGGGCATCGAGCCGGCCTTCAGCGAAGCGTCGAAGTCGGTCATGTCGTACTGGTGGTTGGCCTGGTCGGTCTGACCGATGGCCTGCACCGACGACGGCGGGAGGTGCTTCGGGTTCGCCGTCGACTTGTAGTACTGGAACGGCTCGTGGTGCGGGCTGTAGTCCGTCACCGGGATGCCGCCGACGTTGGTGTGCTGGGCACCGCAGACCGCGAACCCGTTCTGGGTGCCGGTCGGCTTGAACCCACCCTGGAACCAGCCCCAGGTCACGTGGCGCTGGTTGAGCAGGTCACCGATGTTCTTGCCCTGCATCGAGGCGAGGTTCTCGGTGGCGGTGTGGTTCTTGTCCGCGCAGTCGTCCCACGCGGGGTCCGGGTCGTTGATGACCGTGCCGACGCCGTTGGCGTCGGGCGACGCGACCACGTACGAGTCCGACGTCGGCTGGTGCGTGACCGACGTGACCGCCTGAACCCCGTGTGTCTGGCCCGAGATCAGGTTGACGGCGCCGGGGGTGGACGGGCCGAACACCGTGTTGTAGGAGTTGTCGCTCATGGCGTAGTTCTGAGCGTAGTTCCACAGGCCGGTGACGGTGTTGCCGTCGTAGTAGTCCATGACCAGGCCCGGCTCGCCGAAGAGGATCGGCTGGCCCGTGCACTTGTCGGTCTCGGTCTTCTCGACGAACTTGTCCATCTTGCCGCCGTTGAACGCCGCCTGCTCAGCACCGTAGCTGTGGTTCTGGTCGCAGGTCAGCGCCTGGTCGGGGCCGAGGCGCTTCGGGTCGTAGGCGTTCGGGTTGTTCGTCAGCAGCTTCTTGTCGAGGCCGTTGACCTTCGGGGTGTTCTTCGCGGCCTTGAACGGCGTGCCGTTCTCGTTGGTCGCGTTCGGGTAGGTGCCGAAGTAGTGGTCGAACGAGATGTTCTCGCCGAAGATCACCACGACGTGCTTGATCGGGGTGAGCGTCGGCATCCACGACGCGGGAAGGGCGTGCAGCGGCTGCGCATCCGCCGACGTCGCCGTGGAGCCGGTGACGATCGCCAGGGCCGCGGCCGAGGCGAGCGCACCGGCGCCCAGCAGGCGTCGCGTGTGGCGCCGCCGTCTGCCGATTCCTTTGTCCACTGGGGAATCCTCCTGATCGGTGATCTGGTGGGAACTGCAACTTCGGGAAAGCCACGGTCAGGCGAGCAACGCCCGGCCGTAGTGGTCGTCGGAACCGGTCACCCCCGGCAGCGCCAGGAAGTAACCGCCACCGAACGGGGAGATGTAATCAACCAGCGGCTCGTCGATGAGCCGCTTCTGGACCGCCTCGAACTGGCGCTCGAGGTCCTGCTGGTAGCAGGTGAAGATCAGGCCCATGTCCAGGTTGCCGTTGCTGTCCACGCCGCGGTCGTAGTTGACGGCGCGGCGCAGGATCCGGCTGGAATCCGTCTCCGGCTTACGCGGGTTCGCCAGGCGGATGTGGCTCGTGAGGGGGATGACGGTGCCGACGGGGTCGTCGGCGTAGCGCGGCACGTCCTGCTCGTTCGCGCCGTCGAGCGGCGCACCCGTGTCGCGCCGGCGGCCGAACATGTTCTCCTGCTCGGTGAGCGACACGCGGTCCCAGAACTCGACGAGCATCCGGATCAGCCGCACCACCTGGTACGTGCCGCCCTTCGTCCACGCGGGTTCACCACTGCCGTCGGCCAGCCACACGAGGTGGTCGAACTCGGACTCCGCGGGGTTCGCGATGCCGTCCTTGAAGCCCATCAGGTTGCGCGGGGTGCCCGACGGGCGCGGCTGCGACGCGAATCCGTTCACCTTCCAGCGCAGCTGCATCCCGCCGCGGGTGGCGCGGCTGATGTCGCGCAACGCGTGGAGCACGGTGTCGGTGGAGTCGGCCGAGAGCGTGAGCGACAGGTCCCCGTGGCACTGGGCGTCGTCCAGGGCGTCGTTGGGGAACATCGTCATCGGCTTGAGCTTCTTGGGCTTCTTCGCCGCGAGGCCGTAGCGGTCGTCGAACAGCGACGAGCCGACGCCGAGCACCACGCCGAGGTTGCCGGGCGGCACGACCGGGCCGAGCACGCCGGAATCGGCGGGCGGCGCGGTGATGCCCAGCGCCGCCGGTGCGCCGCCGGTGGTGAGGAACCGCGCCCGGTCGGTGATCTCCTTGAACAGGTCGGTGAGCTCGCCCTTGTTCTCGGCGGTCACGTCGAACGACGCGACGACGGCCTGCGCGCGCGGCTGGCGCACGA
Source organism: Amycolatopsis sp. FDAARGOS 1241 (assembly GCF_016889705.1). NCBI lineage: Bacteria > Bacillati > Actinomycetota > Actinomycetes > Pseudonocardiales > Pseudonocardiaceae > Amycolatopsis > Amycolatopsis sp. FDAARGOS 1241. The sequence continues at coordinate 1,331,540 of NZ_CP069526.1, read as the reverse complement.
TCGCGGCCTGGTGGGCGCCGTGGAACGGCACGGCGGCGGGATCGGGGCCCGCGGCGCTCGCGGCGACCGTGCCGGCGCCTGCGCCCGCCACGGCCGTGAGGCCCGCGCCCACGACGGTGCGGCGCAGGAAGGTGCGGCGCGAGGACTCAGCCGGCTCTCGGTGGTTGGCGGTCACGAAACCCTCCTGGGCTCGGCGATGGCCGCGATCGGGGCGAGCCGCTCGGTGAGCTCGCTGACGTCGGCGTCGATCTTTTCGCGCTGCGGTTGGGAAAGCGCGGACACCGGGGTCCACGAACCGTCGGGGTGGCGGGCGGCGTCCAACGTCGCTTCGGTGCGTGTCAGCCAGCTGTCCACTCCGGACAGTTCCGGGTAGCGCGGGGCGAGCACCGGGCGCAGGACGTCGAGCACGGTCTGCACGCCGTCGAGGTTGGCCCGTGCGGTGGCGAGGTTGGTGCCGCTGCCGTAGTCGGTCTCGGCGGTGAGTTCGAACTGCAGGGAGTTCTCGACGATCTCGTGGGCACGCAGGCCGAGGTCACCTGCGTCGACCTGGCTGTGGGGGAACGCCGTGCGCAGGTCCTGCACGTCCGTGGCCAGTTTGTCGGCGACGGCGCCGAGCGAGCCCATGTCGTCGTTGTGCCAGAGGCCGTACTCGAGGCGGTGGAAGCCGGTGAAGCCCGGGTCGCCGGTACCGCCGGGCAGGCCGGCGGTGGTCCCGTTGATCGCGCCGTCGGAATCGCCGAACGCGTCGTAGGCGGCGCCGAGGCGCTCGTAGGTGAGGTGCGCGGTGAGCCAGGTGGACTCGCTCGCGGTGCGGTCGCCGCGGTGCACGGCGTCCTTCAGCGCGCCGACGTCGGTGACCAGCTGGTCGAGGCCCTGGATGACCTTGGCTTGGTAGACCTTCAGCGGCTGCAGCAGGTCGTTCTGGGTCACGGGCGCGACTCCCGGGCCGCGCTCGGTGCCGCCACCCACCGTCGTGGCCGGCCCCACGATCGCGGAGGAGTCCTCCGGCAGGCATCGGAAGGCGTAAGTTCCGTTACCGAGCGTTACCGACATCGGCCGGATCGTGCCGGTGCCGAGTCCCTCGACCTCGCCGTAGATCACGCCCGTCCTGGGGTCGATCAGGTCGACCTCGGACGTGACCGCGCCGGTGTTGTGAAGGTGGAAGGTTTGCGGGCCCGGCTTGGGGTCCGTCCAGCCCTGACCACAGTCGGAGCGGGAGATCTGGATCTCCGGATCCTGAGCGGAGGCACCGTCGGGCCAGACCGCGAAAGCGATTCCCACGGCAGCCGCGACCACCAGCACGCCGGCGGCCCCGACCATCCAACGGGTACGTACAGACCCCGGCACGCACACTCTCCTGCCACTCGTTCGGACTACCGAGAGGGAATTATGCGTGCGGAAAGTGAAGAAACAGGGGTCGAGACCACTCCCCGCCCTGGAATTCACCAGGACTTCAACCAGAAACTCACGAAATGGGATAATCACACCAAAGCACAGCTGGGCGTTAAGTCCTTTTCGCCACGTATGGCGGGTTCTCGGAAAGGGTGGCGTGCGGGAGAACGGGCGGCTCGTGTGCCCGGCCGTGCAGCCCGCGTTTCAGACCGGCGAGGGCCTCGGGCAAGCAGCGGAAATGCTGCTGGAGAAACGCATTCGCCGGGAAGCGCGTGCCGGTTTCCGCGTGGAATGGGTGGTGCGCGCGCTCGCGGAGCACGGACTGGCCGGCTGCCTGCTTCGGCCCGGCCGCAGCGATTCCGCTTGTGCGGGCCCGAATGCGTGAGTCCGGCGGCGACGTCGTGCTGCACCGGGGTCCGCCCGTCCGGGCGGGGGTTCACCGTCGCCGGTGAGGTCGAGGAGCACAGCGCGCCCGGTGCGGAGTCGTTCGGCCGCGCGGGCGAGTCCGGTGGCGGTGCCGATTTCGAGGTCGGGCCGGCTTGCGAATCACGTTGCGCGGCCGCGGCCGACGCGGTTGGCTCGCCGGATGAGCTACCGCAGTGTGACGCCCCGGGTGGTCGTCGCCGACCCGGCGGCGGCCGTGGCGTTCCTGGTCGCGGTCTTCGCGGCCACCGCCACCACGCCCGAGCACGGTCCGGCCGAGATCCGGCTCGGCGACTCGCTCGTGCTGGTGTCGGGGGTGTCGGCGGAGCTCGACGAGTTCCCGGCGTTCCTGTACGTCTACATCGCCGATGTCGCGGGCACGTACGCCCGCGCGCTCGCGCATTGCGCCACGTCGGTGGAAGCGCTACGCGAAACCTCGTACGGCGACTTCGGCGCGATGGGGCAGGATCCGTCCGGCAACGTGTTCCAGCTCTCGGCGAGAAAGGCCTGAGGATGGAGAACGACGAACTGCACCGCCGCTTCGAGGCGCTGACCACCGCGCACCTCACCGACGGGTGCATCCGGGCGCGGCTGCAGGTGCGGTGCGCGCCGGCGGGCACGCGTTCGGCGGTTCCCGGCGGCCGGGTGGCCGGACGGGTGCTGCCGGCGCGGCACGTGGGCAGCGTCGACGTGTTCCTCGAAGCGCTGAGCAGCGCCGAAGCCGGCGACGTGCTCGTGGTCGACAACGGCGGGCGCCTCGACGAGAGCTGTGTCGGCGACCTCGTGGCGATCGAGGCGGCGACGGCAGGCGCGGCCGGCATCGTGATCTGGGGTCTGCACCGTGATTCCGCCGACCTGCGGGCACTCGGGCTGCCCGTGTTCAGCCTCGGCTCGATCCCGACTGGACCGCTGTCGCTCACCGCGCGACCAGCCGACGCGCTCGACTCCGCGCGCGTCGGCCCGTGGGAGGTCACGCCCGCCGACCTGGTGTTCGGCGACGACGACGGCGTGGTGTTCGTGCCCGCCGCCGAGGCCGGCGACGTGTTCCGGCTCGCGGAGTCCATTCGCGACACCGAGCGGCGGCAAGCCGACCTCATCCGCGGCGGCACGACGTTGCGTGAACAAGTGCGGTTCGCCGAGTTCCTGCGGGCGCGGGCGGAAAACCCGGCGCTGACGTTCCGCGAACACCTGCGCGCCGTGGGTGGGGCCATTGAGGAGTAGGCCCGTCGCGCTCGTCACCGGCGTCGGCCGCCGCGCGGGCATCGGGGCGGCGATCGCCGCTCGTCTGGTGGCCGACGGCTGGACCGTGGCCTGCTCGTACTGGGGCGCCTACGACGACCGGATGCCTTGGGGCGCTGACGAAACCCGCCCCGGGGCGGGTTCGTTCGAGGTTGAGGCGAACCTCGAGGACCCCGCCGCGCCGCGCGTTCTCTTCTCCTCCGTGGTGACCCAACTCGGAGACGTGCAGGCCCTGGTGCTGGCCCACTGCGAATCCGTCGACTCCGGCTTCCTCGACACGTCCCTCGACAGCTTCGACCGCCACTTCGCCGTGAACACGCGCGCGAGCTGGCTGCTGATGCGCGAGTTCGCCACGCGCTACCGCGGTGCGCACGGCGCGGGCCGGATCGTCGCGCTGACCAGTGATCACGTGGCCGGCAACGTCCCCTACGGCGCCAGCAAGGGCGCCTTGGACCGGCTCGTCATCGCCGCCGCCCGGGAACTGGGCCCCCTCGGCATCACGGCCAATTCCGTCAACCCCGGCCCGACCGACACGGGGTGGCTCGACGATTCGCTACGCGCCGCGCTCGTCGACCGCACGCCCCTGGGCCGCCTCGGCACCCCCGCCGACTGCGCCAACCTCGTCTCCTTCCTCTGCGGCCCTGATGGCGGCTGGCTGACGGGCCGCGTCCTGACGAGCGACGGCGGCTTGTCGTGACCAAACTGCTCGCCTACGCGTGGCTCCCGCGCGGCGCCACGGTCCTCGTCCTGCGCCGCACCCCCGGCACCTTTCTCGGCGAACACTGGGAACTCCCGGGCGGCACCGCCGAACCCGGCGAGGCGCCGGAAGCCACCGCCGTGCGCGAGGTCGCCGAAGAGACGGGCCTGCGCGTACGCCTCCTCGGCGAACGCGCGCCTTTCTTGGCCCGACTTCTCCGGCCGCCCCCTGACCATCCATGCCCGCGTGTACACCGCCACCGAACCGACTCCCGGCGGCACCGTCACCCTCAGCCCATCGGAACACGACGCGTTCAAGTGGGCCACAGCGGAGACTGCCGCGGGGCTCCCGTTGTCTCCCCATGTCCGGCGGTTGTTCGCCTAAGCGATGTCTCGTAACTGATGCTGTTGTTGGTGTTGCTGGGTGTTGCGATCAGCCAGCGAGGAGGATGTTGTGCAAGTGTGCGATTCCGGACACCGTGTCGCCCAGCGTGATGGCGGCGCGCCGGTAGTCCCGCAGGATCTTCCAGCACTTCATCCGCACCCCGCCATCCGTGCACCCACTGCCACCGACGCCGGGCACGATCCGCCGGACGCCGGCGGCAGAGGCGGCCGCGATGAGTTCCCCCGTGCCGTAGCTCGACGCGGTCAACGGCGCCGGCACCCCACCGGGCAGCCGGTGCAAGCCGGACGCCTCCGCGAGCTCCACCACCGCCACGTCGTCCCGGAGCGCGAAGAACGCCGTGATCCGCCGGCCGGTGGGGCCGGTCACGCGGACGGGGACGCGGCGGAAGCCGGTGGCGACCGCGGCCGCCACCGTGCCCTCGCCGCCGTCCGCGATCGGGAACTCCCGCGCCGGCGTGCCGGCGGCGCGCAGGCCCTCGGCGATGGCCGAGGCGACCTGCGCGGCCGTGAGCGAGCCCTTGAACTTGTCGGGCGCCATCAGCACCGTCACGAAGCAGCCGCCCGGTAGGCCCGCCAGTCGCCGATCTCGGTGATGTCCCGCAGTTGCACGTGGGACGTCTGCGGGCGCCGCAGCAGCATCGCGAACGCGGAGCTCCCGTCGGCCAGCTCGATCACGCCCAGCTCCAGCTCGGGTGGCTCGGCCGGCAGCACGCGGTCGCGCAACGCGTCGAGCGCCAGGTCGTACACCTCGCCCGCCACGGCGGCGCCGCCGTGGGCGACCGGCACCAGCGCCGGGCACTGGCCGCCCACGGAGTAGAAGCGGTACTTCGGCGCCGTGGCCGTGGCGGCGACGAGCGGCGCGCCGTCGAGCAGGTGGTGCAGCGGTTCGCCGCGTATGGCGCCGCCGTTGAGGAACATCAGTGCCACCACAGATCCTTCCCTACGAAGCTACAACACGGCCTTGACGACGTCGATTCCGAAGTAGACGGTGAACACGAGCGCCAGCACCGTGAGGAGCCAGCCGGCCTCGCGCCACTTGCCCTTGACCGTCTTGATGAGCACGAACGCGATCAGGCCCGCACCCACCCCGTTGGTGATGGAGTACGTGAACGGGATCAGCGCGACCGTCAGGAACACCGGGATCGTGTAATCGCTGTCCTGCCACGGAATGGTGCGGCACTGCGCCACCATCATCCCGCCGATCACCACCAGTGCCGGTGCCGCCGCCTGGGTGGGGACGATGCCGGCGATCGGCGTGAACAGCAGCGTCGCGGCGAACAGCACGCCCGTGACCACGCTCGCGAGGCCCGTTCGCGCACCCTCCCCCACGCCGGCGGCCGACTCGAGGAACACGGTGTTGGGCGACGAACCCGAGAGCCCGCCCGCGATCGCACCCGCACCGTCGACGAGCAGGATGCGGCCCATCTTCGGCACGCGCCCGTCCTTCGACAGCCCGGCCTCGGCCGAGACGCTCGTGATCGTGCCCATCGCGTCGAAGAAGCCCGAGAGCACGAGCGTGAACAGGAAGATCGTGGCCGTCAGCGCGCCCGCCGAGGCGAAGCCGCCGAACAGGTCCACGTGGCCGAGCAGGCCGAAGTCCGGCGCCGCCACCACGTGACCGGGCAGCGTCGGCGTCGTGAGGCCCCAGCCGCCCACGCCGAAGCCGTCGTGCAGCACCACACCGAGCACAGTGGACACCGCGATGCTGATCAGCACCGCGCCGGGCACCTTGCGGGACGTGAGCACGGTCATCAGCAGCAGACCGAAGCAGAACACCGCGATCGGCCAGCCGTCGAGGTGCCCGTCGAGCCCGAGCCGCACGGGCACGGTGGACTCGGCCGCGTCCGGGGTTCGCGTCACGAAGCCGGCGCTGACCAGGCCGACGAGCGCGATGTAAAGCCCGATGCCGACGGTGATCGCCAGCTTGAGCGGCGCCGGGATCGCGTTCATGATCCGCTCACGGATCCCGCTCACGGCCATGAGCACGATGCACACGCCTTCGAGCACCACGAGCCCGAAGGCCTGGGCCCACGTCATCGCCGGCGCCATCTGGAACGCCACGATGCCGTTGATGCCGAGCCCCGCGGCGAGCGCGAGTGGCGCGTTGCCGACGAGTCCCATGAGGATGGTCATCACCGCGGCCGCGAGCGCGGTGGCCGTGGTGACCTGCGCGGAGCTGAGTTTCGCGCCGGTCATGTCGGCGGAGGCGCCGAGGATGAGCGGGTTGAGCAGCACGATGTAGGCCATCGCGACGAACGTGGTGAGTCCGCCGCGCACCTCGCGCCCGACGGTCGTCCGCCGGGCCCTGAGCTCGAACAGGCGGTCCATCAAGGACTTCCGAGCGGGTCCGGGTGCCGGGGTCACAGCGTCGTCGATGTGTACCTGGGTCATACGTCCTCCCCTTGCCGGTGGGTGTGCTCGGCCGCGCTTCGCGGAAAAGCGGGGCGAGCGAGCCGGACGAGTTGCCAAGCCGGCCAAAAGCAGGCGGGCACGGAGCCGGACGTCACCCGCCTGGCAACCGTTCCCGCCGTGACTGTGGTCGGATTGGCAACGAACAGCACAGTGTTCTTTTGTGGTGCTCCGGTCAGCACCACGAGGGGCCCGAGCGCGGGCTTCCGGTGTGAGCCCTAGTAGTCGACGCGGTCGGCCCGGCCCAGCCAGGCGTCGAACGGCGCGAAGCCGTCCTTGAGCGACAGCCGGGCCACGGGTACGTCCCAGGTCTCGCGCGGGTTTTCGAACAGTTCGTAGAACGCGCGGTCGTCGAACCCGGCCTTGGCAGCGTCATCGCGGTCGGCCGCGTAGATCACCCGGTCCACGCGCGCCCACAGCGAAGACGCCAGGCACATCGGGCATGGTTCGCACGAGGACACGAGCACGCAGCCCTCGAGCTTGAACGTGCCGAGCGCCTGGCAGGCCGCGCGGATCGCGACCACCTCGGCGTGGGCCGTCGGGTCGAGCGAGGCCGTGACGCGGTTCACGCCGGTCGCGACGGTGTCACGGCCCTTCACGACCAGCGCGCCGAACGGGCCACCGCCGTCCGCGACGTTGCGCGTGGCGATGCGGACGCTCTCGAGGAGCCATTCGCGTTCGAGGTCGGCGTCGAGGGAAAGAGTCATTTCGCTTGCGCTCCAGACGGATCGGTGACCTGCTCAGGTGCCAGTGAGGTGTTCGGGGCGGATCGGGACACGGGGCAGTTCGAGGCCCGTCGCGGCGCGAATCGCGTTGGCGACCGCCGGCGTCGACGAGATCGTGGGCGGTTCACCGACACCGCGGACGCCGTAGGGCGCGTGCGGGTCGGGCCGTTCCAGCACCTCGATGCGGATCGGTGGCATGTCGAGGACGGTCGGGATCAGGTAGTCGGTGAACGACGGGTTGCGCACCTTCCCGTCCACCACCTGGATCTCCTCCATCACGGCCAGGCCGAGGCCCTGCGCGGAGCCGCCCTGGATCTGGCCCAGCACGGCCTCGGGGTTCAGCGCCTTGCCGACGTCCTGCGCGCAGTCGAGCTGCACGACCTTCACCAGCCCCAGCTCCACGTCGACGTCCACGACGGCGCGGTGCGCGGAGAAGCCGTACTGCACGTGGGCATCACCTTGGCCGGTCTCGGGGTCGAGCGGGTAGGTCTTGCGGTGGTGGAACTCGCGCGTCTCCTCCACCACCTCCGCACCGAGCAGGTCCACAAGGGACGCGACGACCTCGCCGTCGCCGGCGATGATCTTGCCACCGGCCAGCGACATCCCTGTGGCCGGGCGGCCCAGCCGGCGTTCGGCCAGCGCGTACACCGCCTCAGCCACGGCGCGGCTGGCGTTGCGCACCGCGCCGCCGGTCACGTACGTCTGGCGCGACGCCGAGCTCGACCCCGCGTCGCCGACACTCGTGTCCGCCGGGTGCACGGTGACCCGCGCGACGCCCAGCTCCGTGCGCGCGATCTGCTGCTGCAGCGTCACGAGCCCCTGGCCCACCTCGGCCGCGGCCGTGTGCACCATCGCGACGGGCTCGCCGCCGAGCACCTGCAGCCGCACCCGGGCGGTCGAGTAGTCGTCGAGGCCCTCGGCGTAGGAGATGTTCTTGATGGTCACGCCGTATCCGACGCCGCGCACCACGCCTTCGCCGTGGGTCACGTTGGACGCTCCGCCCGGCAGGTCGCGGACGTCGGCGTCTGCGGTGCGCTCCGGCGGCAGCGGCATCGCCTTGAGGCGCTGGAGCAGTTCCGCGACGGGCGCCGGGAAGTCCACGACCTGGCCGGTGACGGTGGTTGAGCCCTCGCTCAGGGCGTTGCGGATCCGCAGGTCCACGGCATCCATGCCGAGCGCGGCCGCGAGTTTGTCCATTTGGGACTCGTACGCGTAGGTCGGCTGCACCGCGCCGAGGCCGCGCATCGCGCCGCACGGCGGGTTGTTGCTGTACACGCCCCAGCCTTCGATGTGCGCATTGGGCACGTTGTACGGTCCGACGCTGAGCGTGGTGCCGTTGCCGACCACCACGGGCGTCTTCGACGCGTAGGCCCCGCCGTCGAAGTAGAGCCGGGCCCGGACGTACACGAGGTCGCCGTCGCGGGTGGCGCCGTGCTCGTAGTACATCTTCGCCGGGTGGCGGTGCACGTGGCCGAAGAACGACTCCTCGCGGTTGTAGACCATCTTCACCGGCCGGCCCGTCCGCAGCGCCAGCAGGCACGAGTGGATCTGCATCGAGAGGTCCTCGCGCCCGCCGAACGCACCGCCGACGCCGCTGAGCGTCAGCCGCACCTTCTCCGGCGGCAGGCCGAGCGCCCGCGCGGTCTGCTTCTGGTCGACGTGCAGCCACTGCGTGGCGAGGTAGAGGTCCACGCCGCCGTCGTCGTCGAGCACGGCGAGGCCGGACTCCGGGCCGAGGAAAGCCTGGTCCTGCATGCCGATCTCGTACACCCCGGACACGACCACGTCAGCTTCGGCGTCCGGATCGCCCTTCACGATGCGCTGGTAGCGCACGAGGTTCCCGTCCGCGTGCAGCTTCGGCAGCGTTTCGTCGTGGGCGGCGCGCTCGGGGTCGGTGACGGGTTCGAGCACCTCGTACTCGACCAAGATCTGCTTGAGCGCCTGCCGCGCGATCTCCGGGTGGTCGGCGGCGAGGATAGCCACCGGCTCACCCTGGTAACGCACGCGGTCCTCGGCCAGAGCCGGCGTGTCCTGGTACTTCAGCCCGTAGCGATTCTCACCGGGTACGTCCTCGTGCGTCAGCACCGCGTGGACGCCCGGCTGCGCGAGCGCGCGGGACACGTCGAGGCGCACGATCCGCGCGTGCGGGTGGGGACTGCGCAGGGTGGCGCCCCACAACATGTCCTCGTGCCACAGGTCCGAGGAGTAGGCGAACTCGCCGCGCACCTTGAGCGTGCCGTCGGGCCGCGGCGGGCTGGTCCCGATACCGCCGCTGACGGTGTCGGCCAGCTCCTGCGGCGAGCGGGCGGGGGCCGGGCGCGTCATGCGTGCTCCTTCCGCTGTACGGCGAGCCGGACCGCGTCGAGGACCTTCTCGTACCCGGTGCAGCGGCACAGGTTCCCGGCCAGCGCCTCGCGGATCTCCGCGTCGCTCGGGTTGCTCGTGCGGGCCACGAGGTCGTGCGCGGTCACGAGGAGCCCCGGGGTGCAGAAGCCACATTGGACGGCGCCGCACTCCACGAAGGTCTCCTGGATAGGGTCGAGCCGGTCACCGTCGGCCAAGCCCTCCACCGTGCGCACTCCGCGGCCCTCGGCCTGCCCCGCCGCGACCAGGCAGGCGCAGGCGGGCACGCCGTCGAGGTACACCGTGCACGAACCGCACTCGCCCTGCTCGCACGCGTTCTTCGAACCGGCGAGCCCCAGTCGTTCACGCAGCACGTAGAGCAGGCTCTCGCCTTCCCAGACGTCGTCCGCCTGCCGCTGTTCGCCGTTCACCACCACATTCACGCGCATTCGGTTCGCCTCCCAGTGCAGTATTCGGTCCACGCCCAGGTCAAAGTGCGCCACGCGAGCACGGCGAGGGCGCGGCGGCGGTAGTCCGCGCTGCCGCGGACGTCGTCGATCGGGGCGGCCGCGGCCGCGACCAGCTCGGAAAAGCGGCGTTTCACCGAATCGGCGAGTGCGCGCGGGCGGTCCCACTGGCCGTCGGCCGCCAGCTCCCCGGCGAGGAACTCCTCGGCGTCCAGGGCGCGGCGCGGGGTCGGGGCGGCGGAGCCGACTCCCGTGCCCACGCGCCGCTCGGCCGGGTGCACCGCCAGGCCGAACGCGCACACCGCGATCACCATCGCGTTGCGGGTACCCACTTTGCCGAACTGCTGCGGGCCGCTCGCGGGCGCCAGGTGCACGGCGGTGATCAGCTCGTCGGGCTCGAGGACAGTGCGCTTCACGCCCGTGTAGAAGTCCTTCACCCGGACTCGCCGGATGCCGCGTACCGACGCGATCTCCACCTCGGCGTCGGCCGCCAGCAGCGCCGGGTGCGAATCACCCGCCGGCGAGGCCGCGCCGAGGTTGCCGCCGACGCTGCCGCGGTTGCGGATCTGCGGCGAGCCGACCGTGCGGGCCGCCATCGCGAGCCCCGGCAGCCGGTCGCCGAGTTCGGCGATGATCCGCGAGTACGGCGTTGCGGCGGCGATGCGCATGCGGCCTTCTTCCACGTCGTGGCCGTACAGCTCGGGCACGCGGTTGAGGTCGAGCAGTGTGGCCGGGCGGCGGTGGTCGAAGTTGATCTCCACCATGACGTCGGTGCCGCCCGCGATCGGCACCGCGCCGGGGTGCGCCGCCTTGGCTTCGAGTGCCTCGGCGAGCGAGGCCGGGCGCAGGAACTCCATGTGGTCCTCCGTCTCAGGACCAGGCCGGCCCGGCGGGCGGCGCGTCGTCGCGCAGCACGGTGCCCTCGATCAGCCCGTACGGGCGGTCGGCGGCGTAGAACACCTCACCGGGGTTGTCGAGGCCGAAGGGCGACAGATCGGCCAGGAAGTGGTCCTTGTTCGGCAGCGACAGGCGTACTTCCACGATCTCGGGCACGGTCTCCAGCACCCGTGAGCCCATGGCGTACAGCGTCTGCTGCAGCGAGAGGCTGTGCGTGCCGCCGAACGCGTCGAGCATCGCGGCGAGCGCGGTGTCGTACGCGCTGGCCCAGTCGGTGTCTTCGGTGTCTTCGGTGTCTTCGGTGCCGAAGCGCCAGCTCGCGGTGACGGCCGTGGCGAGGATGCGGTCCTTCGTCTCGGCGAGCGTCGTGTACTCGTCGCGTGGGAAGCCCCAGAACTCGGAGCCGGTCGTGTTGAGCACCGTGAGGTCCTCGACGCCACCGACCACCCAGGCGCGCTCGCCGTCGTGGTGCACGGTCGTGGTGCGCGTGCCGCCTCCGGCGCGGGCGAACGAGTGGTGGGCCGGCTGCCCGTCGACCGTCAGGCGCTGCCACGGGAAGGACGCGACGCGCACGCGGGCGCGGGCGATGCTCTCCTGCGACGTCACGAAGTGGCGCGCGAGCCGCAGCGCGAAGTCCTCGATCTCGCCGATGCCGTCGCGGGCGAACGCGAACACGGTGTTCTTCTGCGTGTCGGTGGCCAGCACCTTGTCGTTGGCGCCGGTGAGGTGGGTGTCGCTCATGTCGCCGGACAGCGAAACGCTGACGTCGAGGTCGGTGATCCGGTGCTCGTCGCCGTCGCGGTCGACGCGCACGAGCCCGTTCTCGGCTTTGCCGTAGCGGTTCTCGCCCAGAACGATCGCCATGGTCTTCCTTCCCTTCGCTCGCCGAGCAGTACACACGCCGTGCCGTGGCGCGGACCACGGCAGATCCACCGAAACCACCAGCGGTCGGACGGCCGTTTTTCGTAGGTTCCTCCAAACGACGGTGCGCCCCGCGTGTGCGCTACTGGAGGCCGGAAGGAGGTGCCGCGTGCGGCTGGGTGCGCTGCTGGACACGCCGGGGCTCGGGCTGACGCTGCTGACGGGTGCCGACTCGCTGGAGCGGGAGTTCGGGCGCATCTTCCAGGCGACGCTGCAGGACCCGACGCGCTACCTCAACGGTGGCGAGATCGTGCTGTGCGGCCTCCGCTGGCTGCCCGGGCCCGCCGAAGGGGAGGAGTTCGTGGGCACGCTCGCGGCCGCGGGCGTGGTCGCGCTCGGCGCCGGCACCGCGGAGGTCGGCGGGCCCGTGCCCGGGCACCTCGTCCGGGCGTGCCGCCGCGTCGGGCTGCCGCTGTTCGAGGTGCCCGTGTCGGTGTCCTTCGCGACGGTGACCGAACGCGTGATCCTGGGCCTGGCGGCCGAGCGCTCGGCTCCCGCGCACGATTCGCACCGGCGGCTCGTCGCGGCCGTGACCGGCGGCGAGGGCCTGACCGCGCTGGTCGCCGCGGGCGCGGCCGAGCTGGACGCCGAGTGCTGGGTTTTGAGCGCGACGGGCCGGCTGATCGCCGGCTCGGGCTCGCCGCCTTCCGCCGCCCGGCGCGCGACGCTGGCCCGCCGGTTCCTGCGGGCCGAACGGCTGCCGCTGACCGTCCCGGGCGACGACGGGCCCGTGACGCTGCTGGCGGCGGCGAGCCGGTCGGGCCACCGCGTGGCCAGCTGGTTCCTGGTGGCCGAGGGCGATGTCGGCCGATGGGCTCCCGCGCGCCGCGAGCTGGCCCTGGAGCTGGCACCGCTGATCGGGCTGGAGCGCTCACGCGTCGACGAGGCCAAGCGCATCGAGAACCGCGCCGCCGAACCCCTGCTGCGACTGGCGCTTTCGGCCGACGCGTCCGCCGCCGAGCTGTCCTCGCGCCTGGCCGCCCTGGGGTTTCCACCGGCAGCACAGGTGGTGACGCTGTCCGCGGAGCTCTCGGGCGGCGGTCCGGGCCTCACGCAGGTGCTGGTGGAGGAACTCCTGGCCGCCGTCCCGCCGCCGACGCTGGTCGGCACGGTCGACGGCGAAACGTACGCGGTCTTCCCCGCCCCGGACCGTCTCGGCCGCCTCGCGGATGAACTGCGCGAGTCCGTCCGCGCCGTCGAACCGGCTCTGGGCGCAGCCCGGCTCTCCGTCGGCCTCAGCTGCGCCCCCGACGCCGCCGGCCTGCGCGCCGGCGTCCAGGAGGCCCGCCACGCCCGCACCCTGGCCGCCCTCGCGCCGGGCCGCGCGACCGTCCTGGCGGGCGACGAGGTGGCCTCCCACGTCCTCCTGCTCGCCGCCGTCCCGGCCGACCTGCGCCACTGGTTCGGCGAGAAGGTCCTCGGCCCCGTGCTGGCCTACGACGCCGCCCACGGCTCCGAACTGATGGCGACGCTGCAGGCGTTCCTGGAGCACTCCGGGTCGTGGACCCAGACGTCCGGCGCGCTGCACCTGCACGTGAACACCTTGCGGTACCGCATCTCGCGCATCTCGGAACTGACGGGTCGCGACCCGGGCCGGTTCGCGGATCGGGTGGACCTCTACCTGGCGGGGTGCTTCACCCAGGACTGGAGCTGTTCGTGAACCACCTCCAGGTCCGAGCCGGGACCACGCTGGGTGTGCAGCCGCCAGCAGTGCTCCGCGATGCCGGCCGGGTCGAAACGCCGTGCCGCGCGCGACGGTGCCGGCGACCGTGACCGTCGCGAAGTGCAGCGCGGGGTACTGCTCGGCGAAGAGCACCACCAGCGTGCGCAGCCCCGCCTTGTCCAGCGAAAGACTGCTGTAGGCGGCCTTCGGCTCCGGCATGCCGCCGGTGACGAGGAACGTGCCGTGGCCGCGTTCGGCCATCGCGGGGGCCAGGTGCACAGCGGCGACGTACGCGCCGAGGACGTTCACGCGCCACAACGCGAGGTGCTCGTCCACCGACAGCTCACCCGGGGTGTCCGCGCGGATCACGGCGGCGTTGTACACGACGGCATCCGGTAACCCCAGGTCGCCGACGACGCCGACGAGCGCCGCTCGCAGGGCTTGCTCGTCACCGGCGTCCGCGAGGTGGGTCGCGGCCGCGACTTCGAGTTCGCGGTGCGTCCGGGCCAGCAGCGCGACGTCGAGCCCTTCGCGGGCGAACCGCTGCGCCACCGCGCGGCCGATCCCCGGGCCCGCTCCGATCACGACGACTCCCGGCATGACCGCTCCCTTCGTCGTCGTCGACGTTGGCGTGAGCCAACTCACCGACTGGTTGGTTGGTAAACTGCCGGAATGGCTCGCGACGCAGAACAGACCAAGCGGCGGCTCCTCGAAGCCGCGACCGCCGAGTTCGCCGCTTACGGGATCGCCGGGGCGCGGGTGGACCGGATCGCCGCGGCGGCTGGGTGCAACAAGGCGATGATCTACTCCTACTTCGACAGCAAGGACGGCCTGTTCGACGCCGTGTTCGACGAGCAGACGAACGCGTTCTTCGAGGCGGTGCCGTTCGACGCGAGCGACCTCGCCGGTTACCTGGGGCGCGCGTTCGACTACTTCGAGGAGCACCCGGAGAACCTGCGGCTGTCGACGTGGCACCGGCTCGAACGGTCGGGCTCCGAGCACCTGGCGGCGATCACCGAGGTCAACGACGTGCGACTGCGCGAAATCGGGCGCGCGCAACGCGCCGGGGAGATCTCGGGCCACTTTTCGCCGGTGCAGCTGCTCGTGTTGGTCCAGGCGCTGTCCGCAGCGTGGCACAGCACGAACCCGGAACTGGGGCCGCACGTGCCCGCCGCGCGGGCGGCGCGGCGGCGGACACTCGTCGACGCGGTTCAGGGATTGCTGGCACTGAAATAGCCGGCCCGATTTTTCATTCGCGTCAACGAAAACACACCCGTGCCGGCGAGAACGGCGAACGCGGCGGCCGAGAGCGCGAGGTACCCCGGCGGCGCGCCGAACGGCGGAATTCCCGCGAACGCCTCGATTCCGATCACGGCCGTCAGCACCGCGTCCGCGGCGACGGCCACCCGGACGATCGCCAGCCGCGACCGTTCCGGGACATCGGTGAAGCGCAGCAGCCACGCGAGCCCGGGCAGCACGAGGATCGCGTGCATCGCGACGGCGTGCAGCGGTTTCAGCGAGCCCGCCGTCGTGTACGCGAGTTGCGCGTCGCCGCCGCGAGCCTCGGTGACGCCGCGGGCGATCATGACCGCGCCGGTCGCGAGCGCGACCATCAGCACCAGCAACCCGAAGCGCACGGCCAGGCGCATGCTCGGCGCCGTCGCGCCGGGTGAGAGGAAAGCCGCCGCGGTGAAGCCGAGCGCGGTCAGCACGAGCACGCCGCCGCCGGCCGCCAGCGACATCGAGACGGCCGTGTCGAAGCCGGTCTCGAAGTTGAAGTGCGACGGCACGCCGCGCCACGCCTGCGTCGTCACGAGCACGACTTCTCCGACACATGCCACGAGAAACGCGCCCAGCAGAATCGCTCTCAGCCGCGGTTTCACCGAAAGGTGAGAAGTCGCCCACGCCACCGAAGCCAGGGTGAGACCGAACGACAACCCGAACGTGACGGCCTTGCGCAGCGACACCGGCCCGAGCCACGTGCCGCCGGACGCCAGCAGTACCACCGCGTTCACCACGCCGCTCGCGAACAGCACCGTGCCCACCACGTACGCCGCGCGCTCCACACGACGGCCCTCTCGCCAGATGCGGCTCACCGCCGCCGTCACCATCTGAGTCATGCCCCGATTTTGGGGTCACGACAACGAATCGTCGTCGTGCCGGTGTCGACACCTCACGTACGCAGATTTACGTACGTCGGTTGCATGGAAAAAGCGAAAAAAGCGATTGTAAAGAACTCATTGCCATTCTCCGGTTTACGGTGTCCGGTGCCACTCGGCAGGAGGATGCGAGCCGGGTGAACGAGTTCTACCCTGAGCCTATGTACATAGCACTGCTGTCTTACACAGCGCCTCGAAACGAAGTCGACTACGCCCTGGCGGAACACGCGGAGTGGCTGCGCGGCCACTTCGCCCGCGGATTGTTCCTTGTTTCCGGAAAAGGCGGAGAAGACCACGACCAGGTCATCCTCACCCGCCCCTGCCTGCGCGGCAAGCTGGACGCGGTGCTCGCCAGTGATCCCCTCGTCGTCCAGCACCTCGCGCACTACTCTGTGATCGAATTCTCCGCCACCCGCACCGCCCAAGAATTCCACGCCATCAACGAGGCGCTCGCCTCCTGAAGCCGCCGGTCCGGGAGCAGGTGGCCCTCGGCATCGACGCCCGCCACCTGCCCGCCGCACACGAGCACCGCTGCCCCGTCCCGTCGCCCGCCGCCGCCTGCCACCGTGTCCACGCCGGTCGCTCGCCTATGATCGCGGCAACCGACGTTCCGGTACGGGAGAAGCCATGCAGACGCCCGACCTCGTCTTCCGAGGCCGCCGCCTCGCCAGTGATCGAGCACTGGTGATGGCGATCGTGAACCGCACCCCTGATTCGTTCTACGACAACGGTGCGACGTTCGAGGAAACCCGCGCGAAGGAGGCGATCCGCCGCGCGTGCGCCCAGGGCGCGGACCTCATCGACATCGGCGGTGTGCCGGCCGGCAAGGGACCCGAGGTCACCGCCGCCGAGGAAATCGCGCGCGTGACGCCCACCGTGGCGTGGGCGCGCGAGACGTTCCCGGACCTCGTGATCAGCGTCGACACCTACCGCGCCGAGGTCGCGGACGCCGTCTGCCGCGCCGGCGCCGACATCGTCAACGACAACTGGGCCGCCTACGAGCCCGAAATCCTGGACGTCGCGGCCCAGCACGGTGCCGGGTACATCTGCTCGCACACCAACGGCCTCACCCCGCGCACCGAGGCGGTGAAGCCGCAGTACGACGACGTGGTCGCCGCCGTGATCGAAGGCACCACCGCGCTCGCTGAGCGCGCGGTGGCCGCGGGCGTGCCGCGCGAGGGGATCATGATCGACCCCTGCATCGACTTCGGCAAGAACTCCTACCAGTCACTCGAACTGATGCGGCACACGCGGGCGCTCGTCGACACCGGCTGGCCGGTGCTGATGGCGCTGTCGAACAAGGACGTGATCGGCGAGACGCTCGACGTGCCCGTCGGCGAGCGCGTGATCGGCACGCTCGCGGCCACGGCCGTCGCCGCGCTGCACGGCGCCGCGATGTTCCGCGCCCACCAGGTGCTCGAAACGCGGCAGGTGGCGGAGATGGTGGCCAGCATCGCCGGCACCCGCCCGCCCGCACACGTGGTGCGGTCCGTCTGATGCACGAGATCTTCCCGGGCACGCGCGAACTTGCCGAGACGGACCTGGAAGCGATGTACGCATATCGGACGCCGGGCCGGTGGCTCGCGGTGAACTTCGTGTCGAGTGCCGACGGCGCCGTGACCGTCGAGGGCCGCTCGGCTTCGCTGTCGACGCCCGCCGACCGCGTGGTCTACCGGCTCGGCAACGACCTCGCCGATGTCGTGCTCGTCGGCGCGGGTACCGCCGTGGCCGAGGGGTTCGAGGGCATGCGCCCCGACGCCCGCTCCGCCGACCGGCGCCGGCGCCACGGCCTGGCGCCCATCCCGCCGGTCGCCGTCGTCACCACGGGCCGCTCCCTGCGCGCGGACGCCCCGGTGATCACCAAGGCACTGGTGCCGACCATCGTCATCACCTCGGCCGCCACCGACCCGGACCTGCGCGCCGCGTGGACGGCCGCGGGCGCCGACGTGCTGGTGGCGGGCACGGACGCCGTCGACCTCCCCGCGGCGGTCTCGACGCTGGCCGGCCGTGGCCTCACCCGCATCGACTGCGAGGGCGGCCCGCACCTGTTCGCGTCGCTCCTCGCCGCCGGAGTCGTCGACGAGCTGCGCCTCACGATCGCCCCGTTCCTCGTGGCCGGCGACGCGCCGCGCGCCGCCGTCGGCGAAGACTTCGACCCCGCGCGGCTGGAGCTGCTGTCGGTGCTCGAAGACGACGGGACGCTCATGCTCCGCTACCTCGTCCACTGAGCACTGTCCACAGCGGAGTCACGGCATCAGCTCGAAATCCGCCTTGCCCAGGGAAGTTCCGTTCACCTGCAGCTCCAGGCTGTGCGGGCCCGGGTGGTAGACGCGGGTCGTGATGAGGCGGAACGAATGGGTGCGCTCGAGCGGCAGCGCAGCGCCCGGGGCGAGGGTTTTGGTGGTGAGCTTGAAGACCTTCGGTGTGGTGGTGCCGTTGGCCTTGCGGTGGTGGACGACGTAGTCGACGACCAGGTTGGCGGGTGCGTCACCGGTGTTGTGCAGCACGCCGGAGAAGCCCAGTTCGCCGCCGACAGCCACCAAGCCGGCCGACAGCGCGAAGTCCGCCAGAGTGATCCCCACCGGCGGCGCGAAGCCCAGCAGCGCCAGCGCACCCGGGTCGCCCTGTTTGATCAGCGTGCGCAGGCCGTGGCGCACGAGCCGGGCGGTCGGCTTGTCGGCGGCGGCGGACCAGCGCCCGGCCGCCTCCACGACGAGATCGGGCCGCGCGCGGCTGAGGTCGTTGAGGTGGCTGGCGACCGAGCGCCGCACGTACGCCGATGGATCACGGTGCAACGCGTCGAGGATCGGCAGGGTGACCCCCGGCCGCGCCAGCACCGCGCCCACCCGGCGCGCCCAGGGCAGCAGCGGGCGCGTGCCCTCCGACGCCAGCCGCCGGACGTGCTCGGACGGGTGCGTCGTCCAGGCCAGCACTCGCGGCAGCGCGCGGTCGAGGTCGGCGTCGAGCAGCGGCCGGATGGCGAACTCGGCGGTCAGTCGCGGCGTCACGGCGGCCAGAAGGTCGAGCGCCGCGTCGAACGCCGCCGGGCTGCCGTCTTCCAGCGCCCGAGCGGACGCGGCCTCCGAGACGGGCCAGATCAGCCAGCCCGTGAACGAGTCGTCGCCCAGCGCTGTCCGCACGACCTCCTCGAGCTCGCGGTAGCCGCCGGGTAGGTCGGCCAGCAGCGCGTCGCGCACCGCGTCGGTGCGTTGCCGCAGGCCGAGACCGCCGAGCCGCACGCGGCGGAGCTCGTCGAACCCGCACCGGGGCGCCGCGGCCGCCAGCGCCGTCAGCAGATTGGCGACGACACGATCGCTGAGCATCTCATCCGCGAGCGGCATCCCGGTTTCTCCTCATCGCTGTGTGTGCTTCACCCAGTATCTGGAGAGCACCGACAAAAACCGGGCGCACGCCGATCCGGTCGAGCGGATCCGCGCCGCCCGGTCTCCGGGCGCGGCTCGACGAACATTTCACCGCCGGGGCCGACCACGTCGCGGTCCAGTCGCCCGGACCGCGCTCACGGTTATCGCCCGCCGAAGTCCCGTTCTAGTCGAGAGCTTTCACCGCTTCGTCGGCCTTCTCGAACGCCGCCTGCGCTGTCGAAAGCTCTTCGGCGGCCCGGGCGGCGCGGTCTTCGGCCTCAGCCAGCCGTTCGCGCAACTCGGTCACGCGCGCGTCGGCCTGTTCGGCGAGGCGCTCGGCCCGCACGAGCGCGCGCGACGCCTCCGCCCGGTCTCGCGTGGCGGCCGTGACCTTGCGCTGGTGTTCCTCCCGTTCCGCGCGTTCCCGTTCGCGGTCCCGGCGGTCCTTTTCGGACTTCTCCCGCGCGGCCTTCTCGTCGGTTTTGCGCGGCTTCTCCTTCGCCGGCTGGGGTTTCGCCGGCTTCTTCTTCGGCGCACCGGCCGCGGGAGCGGGCCACGACAGCCACTGGTCGACATCCTGGTGCGCCACCGAGGTCAGCCGCCCGGCGAGCACGAGCCGCGCGACGTCCGGGTCGGCGACCATGGTCTCGAGCGTCTCCTCCACCTCGCGGGCCACGGAGTCGCTCAGGCCGGGCGCGTCGTGCAGCACGCCGCGTACCAGCTCCGTCCGCCGCTGCGCGAGCTCCCGCAGCTCGGCGCCGGCGAGGTTGGCGTGGGCCGTCCGCAGCCGGTCACCCAGTTCGGCCAGCTCCGTCAGCGCCGAGGAGCCGTCGCGGGCGAGGCGGTTCACGAAGAACGCCGCCGTCGTCGGCTTGCGCAGCGCCTGGATCCGGCGGGCGAGTTCGGCGTCGCCCGCCTTCTTCGCCTCGCGCGCCGCGGCGGTGCGCGACGCGACGAACTCCGCGGGCTCCCCCGCGTACAGGTCGTCGGCGACGGTGTCGAAATCCGGTACGGCCACCGCACCACGGAACCACACCGGTAGTCCGAACGCGACGCATCACGTACGGTTGACCCTCATCGCAGGTCGGACGAGGTTTGCAGGTCGGATGAAGCGGACGGTGCCATGACGTCACCGGGCAGGCTCGCGCTGGCGGCCGGCCCCCTGGTCGCCGGCGCGCTGCAGGCGCTCCAGCGCGCGACGGGGCTGCCGGTCGCGCTGGGCGGCCCCGTGTCGGCGGGTTCGCGCACGCTGGTCATCGACCAGCTGCGCGGCACGGCCACGCGCTCGCTGCAGCACCTGCACGTCGACACCGGCGCCGGG
Source organism: Amycolatopsis sp. FDAARGOS 1241 (assembly GCF_016889705.1). Classification (NCBI taxonomy): domain Bacteria; kingdom Bacillati; phylum Actinomycetota; class Actinomycetes; order Pseudonocardiales; family Pseudonocardiaceae; genus Amycolatopsis; species Amycolatopsis sp. FDAARGOS 1241. Next base: position 1,311,118 of record NZ_CP069526.1, on the reverse strand, counting down.
CTCGGCGGCAAGGCCGTGGCGCTCGGCCGGCCCTCGACGGTCATCGACTACCTCAGCGCGCAGGGCATCACCCACAAGTACGACCGCGCCGTCGCCCCCGAGCAGCTGCGGGCGATGGTCGCGCTGCCCGTGCGCGTCGGCGCGACCACGCGCGCGGTGCTGTACGCGGCAACGCGCGACTCGATCACCTTCGGCGACCGCGTGCTGCGCGCGGCGACCTCCGTCGTCGCGCGGCTGGAGCGCGATATCGAGGTGGAGGAAGAGGTCCGGCGCCGGGTCGCGGCACCACCGCCCGCGCCGTCGGACGAAGCCGACCTGCACGCCGAACTCCTCGCCATCGCCGGCTCGATGCACGACGACGAGGCCCGTGCGCGGCTGCTCGCCGTGTGCGAACGCCTCAAGCCCGCAAGCTCGACCGCGGCCGCGCCGGGGATCGCGCTGACCCCGCGCGAGGTCGACGTGCTGCGGCTGGTGAGCGAGGGCTGCACCAACGACGAGATCGCCGACCGGCTCGGCCTGCTGGCCAGCACGGTCAAGTCGTACCTCAAGCACGCGATGCACAAGCTGGACGTGTCCAACCGGATCCAGGCGGTGAACCGGGCCCGCTCCGCCGGCCTCCTCGGCTGACCACCCTCTTTGTGGGGTGGCCGGGCCCCCGACAGCGGGGGATCATCCCCGCACGGGCGGCGCTGCCCGTTCGACGCGAAGGGATCGGCACGTGTTCTACGACCTCGGTGTCCGCGACTTCCTCGACCGCGCGGAAACGGTGTACCCGGACCGGATCGCGGTGGTGGACGAACCCGACCAGCCCGCTGCCCCCTGGGGCGAAGTCACCTACCGCGAACTCGCGCGGCGGGCCCGCGCGCAGGCCGCGAACCTCGACGCGCTGGGCGTGCCCTTCGGCGGCCGCGTCGCGATCGTCTCGCACAACTCCGCGCGGCTGCTCACGTCGTTCTTCGGCGTTTCGGCCTGGGGCCGGATCCTGGTGCCGGTGAACTTCCGGCTCGCGCCCGCGGAAGTGCGGTACATCGTCGAGCACTCCGGCGCCGAGGTCGTGCTGATCGACCCCGAGCTGAAACCCTTGCTGGACAGCGTGACCGCCAAGCACGTGTTCGTCCTGGGCGAGCACGACGAGCAGATCTGGGGCGGCGACGGCACTCCCGAGCCGTGGGCCGGCGACGAATCGGCGACCGCGACGCTCAACTACACCTCGGGCACGACGGCGCGGCCCAAGGGCGTGCAGCTGACGCACCGCAACCTCTGGCTCAACGCAGCCGTCTTCGGCCTGCACACCACGCTGAACGACAACGACGTGCTGCTGCACACGCTGCCGATGTTCCACGCCAACGGCTGGGGCATGCCGTACGCGGTCACGGGCCTCGGCGGGCGGCACATCGTGCTGCGCAAGGTCGACGGCACCGAGATCCTGCGCCGCGTGCAGGAGCACGGCGTGACGATCATGTGCGCCGCGCCCGCCGTCGTCACCGCAGCGCTCGACGGCGCCGCGCAGTGGGACGGCGAAATCCCCGGGCGCGACCGCGTGCGGATCGTCGTGGCCGGCGCGCCGCCACCGACCCGCACGATCGAGCGCGTGCGCGCCGAGCTGGGCTGGGAGTTCATCCAGATCTACGGCCTCACCGAGACCTCGCCGCTGCTGACCGTCAACCGCTTCCGGTCGGAGTGGGCGGATCTCGACCCGCACGAGCAGGCGAAGAACCTGGGCCGCGCGGGCACACCGGCGCTGGGCGTGCGCGTCTCCGTCGACGCCGGCGGCGAGGTGCTCGTCCAGTCGAACATGAACCTCGAGGGCTACTGGAACAACCCCGAGGAAACCGCCCGGGTGCAGGAGGGTGGCTGGTTCCACACCGGCGACGGCGGCTCGTTCGAAGACGGCTACCTCGCCATCGCCGACCGCAAGAAGGACGTGATCATCAGCGGCGGCGAGAACGTGTCGTCCATCGAGGTGGAGGACGCGCTCAACTCCCACCCGGCCGTGCGCGAGGCCGCCGTGATCGGCATCCCGGACGAGAAGTGGGGCGAGCTCGTCACGGCCCTCGTGGTCACCGACGGGACCGAGGTGACCGCCGAGGACCTGATCACGCACTGCCGAGAGCACCTCGCCGGCTACAAGTGCCCGAAACGCGTGGAGTTCCTCGCCGAGCTGCCCCGCACGGCGACCGGGAAGATCCAGAAGTTCAAACTGCGCAAGCCGTTCTGGGAAGGCCAGGAGCGGCAGGTCAACTAACCGGCCGGTAGACCAGCTGCAGCACGCCGTTGGCGAAGGCCGTCGAGCGTTCCAGGGCGAAGTCCAGAGGCGGGCCTTCGAGCGGGAACAACCGGCGGCCGCCGCCGACGACCACGGGGTACTGCACGAGCGTGAGTTCGTCGACGAGGCCGTGGGCGAGCAGCCAGCGGACGAGTGTCGTGCTGCCGCTGGTCATGATCGTGCCGCCGGGCTGGTTCTTGAGGTCCGTGATCGCGGCGCGGAGATCGCCCTGCAACAGCGTGGTGTCGTGCCGGCCGGCGGTCGCGAGGGTGGTTGACGCGACGTACTTGCGGACGCTGTCCAGGAACTGCGCGCCGGGGTCGTCCGTGTTCGTCCGGCCGGGCCACGCGTGCGCGAAGCCCTCGTACGTGACGCGGCCCAGCAGCATCGCGTCGGCGTCGGCCACGGCGGTGCCGACGGCCCGCTCCAGCTCCGGCGTCCAGTACGACAGCGACCACAGGTCCGGCGCTTCAACGACACCGTCGAGCGACACGAACAACGTGGACACGACCTTGCGCATCGGGCGGCTCCTCCCTCGGGGCAACCCATGATCCCCGAGGTGGAGCCGCGCCGGCAGGTGGTTACGCGGAATGGCGGCTACACGCGAACGGCGGCCACCCGTTCGCTGTCGCGCTGCGCGCGGGCCCGTTCGGCGTCGGTCGCCGGTTCCAGGCGGGCCGGCACGTCCTTGTGGTGCGGCGTGCCCGCGATCGGATCGCGATCCGCCGACGACGTGAGCAGGTTGATGCGCGGGCCGTTCACGACGCGGTCGCCCTGGCCGTCCGGGTGCGCCATGCCGTAGCCGTGCGGCAGCGCGACCTGACCCGGGCGCAGGTTGTCGTCGGCTTCGGCGCGGACGACGATGCGGCCGGCCGCCGTCACCACCGCCACCCAGTCGCCGGGTTCGGCCCCGATAGCGGCGAGTTCAGCCGCCCGGGCGCGCAGCGCGCCGTCCGGGTCGGTCCGCCGCCAGCGCGGATCGCGCAGGATCTGGTTGGCGTTGTGGGCGCGACGCTGCCCGTTGACGAGCGACAACGGGAACGCCGGGTCCGGCCGTTCCGCGGCGGGATCGAGCTCGGCAAGCCAGTCCAGCAGCGCCGGCACCGCCAGCCGGATCCGGTCGCGGCGCAGGAGGGTCCAGATCTCGTCCTGGGTGTGCGTGGAGAACGGCGTGCCGCTCGGGCTCGTCAGGATCCGGTCGAAGAGCTCCTCTCCCAGCGCCGGCCCGGAAGCCGTCGTGCCGAGCGCCCGCTGGACGGCGACAGGCATCGTCGCGGCGGCGCGGTGCGCGCCGGCCCACAACGGGGCGACGGCCGCGGCACCGTCCGGCAACGTCGGACCCAGCGTCCGGTACAGCAGCACCGGCAGGAGCGCGGCCCGTTCGGGCAGCTGCGCCACGAGCTCCTTCAGCCGCGCCTGCAGCCCGGCCCGCGGCGCCCGCGCGACGGTGGCCAGCGCCTCGTCGGACGGGAGCACGCCGAGCTCCGCGAACAGTCGTGTGTAGATCTCCGCTTCGACGAGCGTGCCGGGCAACGGGTCGAACAACGGGCGCCGGAGCTGGAAGTAGTTCGTCGGCCACTCGAAGGTGAAAAGCGTGAACTCCCACTTCTCGTGCTGCGACGCGGCGGGCAGCACGTAGTCGGCCAGCGCCGCCGTCTCCGTGTACGCGATGTCGACCACCACCGCCAGCTCGGCCGCGCGGATCGCGCGCTCGACGTCGTGCGTGCCGGCGAACGTGTTGGCCGGGTTCGACGACTCGACCCACAGCACGCGCACGCGGTGGTCGTGCTCGCTCAGCACCTCCTCGGCCATCGTGTTGGCCGGCAGCAGACCGCCGATGTACTCGAAGCCGGTGAGCTCCGAACGCCGCCCGGTCGATCCGCCCCACAGCGGCATCAGCCACGAGTGGAGGTTGTTCGTGCCCGTCCGGCCGAAGTTCCCGGTGAGCAGGTACAGCAGCTTCTCGAGGTAGCTGTTGAGGGTGGAGTGGCGCCCCTGCTGGATGCCGAGCTCCACGCGCACGGTCATCGCCTTCGCCGCGAGGATCAGGCCCACGGCGCGTTCGACGTCTTCACGCGCCACCTCCGCGTGCGCGAGCCACGCGTCGACCGGGACCTTCGCGAGCGCCGCGGCGACCTCGGCGAAACCTTCGGTGCGCGCGGCCAGGAACCCGGTGTCCACCCCGCCGCGCTCGACGATCAGCGCGAGGATGGCGCCGAGCAGGAACGCGTCGGTGCCCGGCCGCAGCGGCAGGTGCAGGTCGGCGATCTCCGCGGTCTCCGTGCGCCGCGGGTCGATCACGATCATCCGGCGGCCGGGGTCGTTCTTGATCGTGTTGAGCGCGTGGCGCGCGTTGCTGAACCCGTGGGCCTGCCACGGGTTGCACCCGAGGACCACGAGGAGGTCGCAGTGCTCCACGTCCTCGGCGGTGTGCACGGCCGTGGATCCGAACAGGGCCCCGTTGACCCAGAAGTCGCCGGTCTTCTCCTGCGACAGCGCGTTGAAGTGGCGGTCGGCGTTCATCCACTTCATGAGCGACGTGCCGTACGCGCCGCCGGAGTGGTTGCCCTGCCCGCCGCCGCCGACGTAGCCGAAAGAGCCCGGTCGTCCGGCCGCGGTGTCGGCGTCGCGCACCTCGCGCAGCTTCGCGGCGATCTCTGCCAGCGCCGTCTCCCAGGTAACGGGCTCGTGCGTGCCGTCCGCACGGCGGCGCAACGGCGTGGTCAGCCGATCGGCGTGGTCGCCGTACCAGGTCAGCCGTTGCGCCTTCTGGCACAGGTAGCCGCCCGAGCGCGGGTGGGCCTTGTCGCCGCGGACACGGGTGATGCGGCGGCCGTCGAGCTGCACCTCCAGCCCGCAATTGAGGTAGCAGAGGCTGCACGCCGTGGTGTGCCACTCGGCCATCAGCCCACCTCCCGGACGAGGTCGAGGGCCCGGCCGAGTGTGGTGACGAGGGCGTCGAGGGTGTCGCCAGCCGGGTAGAGGCGGACGGTGTCGACACCGGCGTCGCGCCAGACTCGCAGGCGCTCGCGGACCATCTCCTCGGTGCCGATCAGCGTGGTGCCGAGGACCATCTCGTCGGTGACGAGCGCGGCGGCGCCGTCGCGGTCGCCGGACTGCCAGCGGTCGCGGATTTCGGCGGCGACCTCGGCCCACCCCTGGCGGCTGTAGGCGTCGTTGTAGAAGTTGGTGGAGGCGGAACCCATACCACCCAGGGAAAAGGCGAGCTCCTTCTTACGGCTGCCCACCATGGTGCGCAGTTCGTCCTCGTCGGCGGCGAACGCGACCTCCGCACCCTGGCACACGTCGAGGTCCTTGCGCTCCCGGCCGGACTTCGCGAGGCCCGCGTCGAGGTGGCTGAAGTACGCGCCGGCGCCCTCGGGCACGAAGCTGGTGCCGAGCCAGCCGTCGGCGAGTTCGCCCGTGAGCTCGAGCATCTTCGGCGAGAGCGTCGCCAGGTAGATCGGGATGTCCTCGTTCGGTGTGGCCGACAACCGCATCGGGCGCGCTTCGCCGGGCAGCGGGATGTCGAAAGCCTTGCCGGAAAACGAGATCTTCTCACCGGCGAACGCGCTGCGCACGATCTGCACCGTCTCGCGCAGCCGCGTCAGGGGCTTCGCGAACGGCACGCCGTGCAGTCCCTCGATCACCTGCGGACCGGACGGGCCGAGGCCGAGCGAGAACCGGCCGCCGGACAGGTCGGCGAGCGTGAGCGCCGCCTGCGCGACCGCGACGGGTGTGCGGACGCCGACCTGCATGATCCCGGAGCCGAGCTGCAGCCGCGTGGTGCGCCCGGCGAGGAACCCGAGCACCGTCGGCGCGTCGGACCCCCACGCTTCGGCGACCCAGCACACGTCGAGGCCGAGCTTTTCGGCCTCCAGCACGAACTCCAGCGTCTGCGGCCAGCCGGCGGAGCCCTCGACCGTGGTCGCCGTGCGCATCACCGCACCGCCTCGACCCGGTCCTTGATCGCCGCGACGGTCGCGGTCATCGCGTTCTCGAACTCGCGCATGCGCACGAAGACGATCTTCTGCTCCTTGTCCGGCATGCGGTCGATCGCCAGCGACAGCCCCGAGCGCGCCGGGCCCAACTGCATCCACTGCGTGAGCCGCGTGCCGCCGTTCTCGGGCGCGAGCGTGAAGCGCCACGTCGCCGTCGGCGTCTCCGGATCGGCCACCGCCCACGCGAACACGCGCGGTTCCTCGCATTCGACGATGAACGACGTCGTCGACCACTCACCGAGCGCCTCGTGCTTGCTGTAGCCGACGAAGCTGCCGCCGACCCGCGGGCCGGACGCGTCACCGGCCCACTCGACGCGCTGCAGCTCGTCGCTCAGCTCGGGCATGAGCCGCACGTCGGCCACGAACGGCCAGACCGCTTCGGGGTCGCTGTCGATCCACGTGGTCGCCTCGGCCGTGGGCTTGTCCGCGTATCGCGCGCCGGTCCACTCCATCGTCGTGCGCCTCCTCAGTGTTGACCGTCAAGGTGCCTCTGACCACGATAGTTTCGTAACTAGACCCTCATTGTCAACGCGAGCAGCCTGTCAACGCGAGCAGCCTGGCAACGCGAGCAGCCTGGCAACGCGAGCAGCCCGTCAGCGCGACGCCTCCTGCTTGGCGAACCGCGCCTCGACGTCCGGGCGGTGCGCGATGCGCTCGGGGAAGCCGGGGCCGCGGCGCATCCGGGTGTCTTCGGCGGTGAGGGGTTCGCCGCAGTGCGCGCAGACGACCTCGGCGTGGGTGTCGTGGCCGCACGCCTCGTGGTGCGTCGTGATGGGCGGCCCGGCTTCGGTGGAGAGCCACCGGTCCCCCCACGCCGTCATGGCGGCGAGCACGCTCCAGAAGTCCTTGCCCTTCTCGGTGAGCACGTAGTCGTAGCGGACCGGCTCGGTCTGGTACGCGACCTTCTCCAGCAGCCCCTCGTCGACCAGCCGCCGCAGCCGGTCGGCGAGGGTGTTGCGCGCGATGCCGAGCGCCCGCTGGAACTCGTCGAAGCGCGTTTCGCCGTAGAACGCGTCGCGCAGCACGAGTGGCGTCCACCAGTCCCCGAGCAGGTCCATGGTCCGCGCGATCGAGCACGGCCACTGCGCGAACGAAGTCCGTTTCATGCTGCGCAGCGTACGCCGTCTCAGACTGAAACTCAGCAGTTGGCGGCGCTGATCAGGCGGTTTCGACGCGGTGGCCGACGGTCACGTCCACGTGGTCCGGAACCTCGTCGTGCTCGTCGCCGACCGAGAGCGTGCCGGAGGGTTCGACCAGCAGCACGACCGCGCCGCCCTTCGACGACGGCTTGTGGAACGTCCCGCGCGGCACCACGAACACCGAACCGCGCGCGACGGTGACCACGCGCTCGCCGGCGGGCTCGCGCAGGCCGATCTCGATCTCGCCGTCGAGGACGAGGAAGAACTCGTCGGTGTCCTCGTGGACGTGCCAGACGTGTTCGCCGCCGAAGCGGGCGAGCCGGATGTCGTAGTCGTTGACGTTCGCGACGATGCGCGGGCTCCACACGGCGTCGAAGCCGGCGAGCACGGAGTCCAGGGCGATGGGGTTTGTCATGCCGTCGATCGTCGTCTGTTCTCCGGCGGCGTGGGAGTGCTAGGAATAGCACATGTCGCAAGGATCCTCGCATCGCGTGGTGATGGTCGTGGACGGTGGTTCGAACCCGTTCGAGATGGGCGTGGCCACCGAGCTGTTCGGCCTGCGCCGACCCGAGCTGGGGCGGCCGTGGTACGAGTTCTCGCTGGCCGCGCCGCACGAGCGCGTCGGCATGCACCGGGGGATGTTCACGCTGTCCGGCGTCGCGGGACTCGAGGCGGTCGACGCGGCGGACACCGTGATCGTGCCGAACCGGCCGGACCCGGACGTGCCGGCGGACCCGGCGGTGCTCGCCGCGATCCGCCGCGCCGAAGCGCGCGGGGCGCGGTTGATGAGCTTCTGCACGGGCGCGTTCACGCTCGCCGAGGCGGGCGTGCTGGCCGGTCGCCGCGCGACGACCCACTGGCGCTGGGCGGCGGAGTTCACCGCCCGCTACCCGGACGTGCGGCTGGAACCCGACGTCCTGTTCGTCGACGCGGGCGCCGTCCTCACCGCCGCCGGCAGCGCGGCGGCGCTCGACCTGGGCCTCTACGTGATCGCCCGCGACCACGGCGCGGAGATCGCCAACGCCGTCAGCCGCCGCCTGGTGTTCCCCGGCCACCGCGACGGCGGGCAGCAGCAGTTCGTGGAACGCCCGGTACCGGTCGTGGCCGACGCGTCGCTGGCGCCCGTGCTGGAGTGGGCCCGCGCCAACCTGGGCCGCCCGCTGACCGTCGCCGACCTGGCGGCCCGCGCGGCGACCAGCGCGGCCACCCTGCACCGCCGCTTCCGCACCGAACTCGGCACGACGCCGCTGGCCTGGCTAACCACGGAACGCATCACGCTCGCGTGCCGCCTCCTCGAACGCGGCGAGCTGCGCCTCGACCGCGTCGCCACCGACAGCGGCTTCGGCACGGCCGCCAACCTCCGGGCCCAACTGCGCAAACACACGGGCCTGAGCCCGTCGGCGTACCGCCGGCGGTTCGGCCCGGCGGCCTGAGGGAACAAACTCCACCGGCAACGCGGAACTCACGCTCAGGCGCGACTCCGGGCGCGTTCGCACCTCAGCGACAAGGCGCACACCGGGGACTCGCCGAGCGCGACGGCGGTGAGTCCGCCAACCCGCGCGCGCCTTCGGCCCGGCCGCGCGAGGGGTCAGCCTTCGAGTTCCCGCACCGCCGCGTTGACGGCCTCGCGGTGCGCGGCCGGGGGGTAGGTGTCCGGATCGGCGGCGGTCAGTGCATTGAGGCCTTCGACGAGCGCGACGAGGCGTTTCGCGGTGCGTTCGCGGCGGGCGTGGGACCAGCGGGGCCGGCAGGCGCCGACGAGCCGCGTGAGGCGGGCGACGAAGGATCGGTTGTGCGCGCGGTGCCGAGCGGCCAGCTCCGGATCCGCCAGCGCGGCGGCCAGGAACCCCACCCAGACGCGCGCTTCGTCGGCCGCCTCGGGGGTGAGGGTGGCGGCGTGGCAGAGCACGTCCCGCAGGACGGCCGCGGGCGGGCCGCCGGTGGACTCGGCGGCGTCGGCGCGCTCGGCCGTGCGCTCGTGCAGCAGGTCGCGCGCGTGCAGCAGCAATGCCCGCTTCGTCGGGAACGCGTGCATCACCAGCCCGGTCGTGCAGCCCGCCCGCTCGGCGACGGCCCGCACCGTGAGCGCGGGCAGGCCGTCGGCCGCCAGGACCTGCCACACGGCCCCCGACAGCAGCGCGCGCTGGGCGTCGACGTCGCGCGGTCTTGGCATCGCGGCCTCCGTTCCGTAACATCTGTTACCGTAACATCTGTTCCGAAAGGTGGGTCCCGGTGATCGAGATCGCGCAGGAAGACTGGGACGCACCCGAGGCCGTCGCGTTGCGCGCGGCCCAGCGAGCCGAACTGGACGCCCGTTACGGGACGAATGATCACGAAGCGGGCGAACCACCGACTGCCGGCTCGATGTCCGTTTTCCTCGTCGCCCGCCGCGCCGGCGCCGCCCTCGGATGCGGCGGCCTGCGTTTTCTCGGGCCGGGCGAAGCGGAGATCAAGCGCATGTACGTGGTCCCGACCTCCCGCGGCACGGGAGTTTCCACGGCGTTGCTGCGCGCGCTCGAAGACCACGCTTCGGCGCACGGCATCACCAGGCTGCTACTGGAAACCGGGGCGCGCCAACCGGAGGCGATCCGGTTCTACCAGCGGGAAGGGTACGAACCGATCCCCGCTTTCGGTGCCTATCGTGAAGATCCGCTGGCCCGCTGTTTTTCACGGCTACTCCATTCGGCCCAGCACCGGGAAAACGGCTCTGACCGCGTCAAACCTCGGTGAAAGTGGACAGTGGACCAACCAAAGATTTATGCCGGATGGACGAAACTTCTCTGTCTCGGACAGATTTCACTCACCCCCTCACAAAAAAGCGGCCGCATCAGCTAGCTTGACGAACGAAGCAGGCCGAGGGGAACGGGGACTCACGATGGGGAAGCACCGGCCACGCCCGCGGTCGGTCCGGCGCAGCACAGTGGCCGCCCTCGCGGGAGGCGCGCTCGTCGTGTTGCCGACGGTGGCCGCGTCGGGACTGCCGGTACCGCTCGCCGGTCCCACTCCCGCCGCCGACGCGAAGCAGCAGGTCGCGTTGCCGTGGCTACCGCCGAACCTCGTGCTGCCGCCGCTCGCCGTGGACGGCAGCCTGCCGCAGCCACCCACGCCGCAGCCGCTCACCGTGCCGGGCTTCGTCCCCGGCATCGGGTCGGCGACGCCGTCCGGGCCGCTCGGGATTCCCGCCAGCATGCTCAAGGCCTACAAGAACGCGGCCGACATCATGGCCCGCGAACAGCCCGGCTGCCACCTCGACTGGGCGCTGATCGCCGCCATCGGGCGCGTCGAGTCGAACCACGCGCGTGGTGGTTTTGTCGACGCGGAGGGCAACACGCTCGAACCGATCCTCGGCCCGGTGCTCGACGGCTCCGGGTCGTTCGCCGCGATCCCCGACACCGACGGCGGCAAGTACGACGGCGACCCCTTGTGGGACCGCGCGGTCGGCGCGACGCAGTTCATCCCGGGCACGTGGCGCGGTTACGCGTCCGACGGCAACGGCGACGGCGTGTCCGACCCGGACAACATCTACGACGAAACGCTCGCCACGGCCCGCTACCTGTGCTCCGGCGGGCTCGACCTGTCCACGGACCAGATGCAGCGCGTGGCCGTGCGCCGCTACAACAACTCGCAGTCCTATGTGGACACAGTGATGGCGTACGCGGCCGCCTACCGCGGCGGCGTGTCGAGTCTGCCCGACAGCCAGGTGCCCATCGGCGCCCCGCCCGGCCCCGGCGCCGTCGCGGCCGCTGCCGGCAGCCCGCTCGGCGATGTGGCTCCCCCGGCGGCGCCGATCGTCACCCCGCCGGGCTCACCGACACAGCTGCCCTTGAGCTCGACGGCTCCCGGTTCGAGCGCGGGCAGTCCGCCGACCACGCCGACGAGCCCCGGCGAAACGTCCACGACCACCACCCTGCCGCCGTCGAGCAGCACGTCTTCATCGGACACGTCGACTCCGCCGCAGGGCTCCAGCACGCCTACTCCCCCGACGACCCCGACGACGCCCACCCCCACGACATCCACCACGACGCCGGCCAATTCGTCGAACACCGGCACGGACTCGTCGAGCACGACCACGTCGAGCAGCACCGCCACGACGAGCACCACGCCGACCAGCTGAGCCGCGATCAGGCCCGGTGCGCCTCGTCGTAGCTACCGCGTGCCTCGACGACGTCCGGCAGCTTGCGCTCGACCCAGTGCGCCAGGGCCCAGACCTGTTCGGCCGCCTCGCGGCCCAGCGCCGTCAACGAGTAGTCGACGCGCGGCGGGATCACCGGCTTCGCGTCGCGGTGCACGAAGCCGTCGCGTTCGAGCGCCTGCAGGGTCTGGGCCAGCATCTTCTCGCTCACGCCACCGATCTCGCGGCGCAGCTCACTGAACCGGAACGACCGGTCGAGCAGTGAGGCGAGCACCAGCAGTCCCCAGCGGCTCGTCACGTGCTCGAGCACCCCGCGCGACGGGCAGGTCGCTCGGTTGACGTCGGGCGTCTCCGGCAGCGGCGTCTCATCCTCTTCGGTTATGGCCACACCAGTACCTTACTTCAAAGTGGGTACTCACCAAGAGTAAGTGACTCTCCTGGGGTGACCGCGGGAATGGCGCCGACCACCTCCGAAGGAAGATCATGAGCATCGTCATCACCGGCGCGACCGGGCAGCTGGGCCGTCTCGTCATCGCGGACCTCCTCGCGGCCGGTGTGCCCGCGAGCGAGATCGCGGCCGTCGCACGCAGCGCCGAGAAGGCAGCTGACCTCGGCGTTCGCGAGCACACCGGCGACTACGACCAGCCGGAGACGCTCGCCGCCGGCGACCGGGTGTTGTTGGTGTCCGGCACGGAACCGGGCCACCGCGTCGGGCAGCACGCCGCGGTGATCGACGCCGCCAAGGCCGCCGGCGTCGCGCAGCTCGCGTACACCGGCGCCTTCGGCGGACCGGACGCCGACTTCCTGCTCGCCGACGACCACCGCGCCACCGAGCGGCTCGTGCTCGCCTCCGGCCTGCCGTTACACGCTGCTGCGCAACACTGGTACTCCGAACTCGCTGTGCCGGATCCCGCCGGGGCGCTCGCCCTGGGCGCCGTCGTCAACAGCGTCCCGGCCGACGCCCGGATCGCCACCGCGCCCCGCGAGGACTACGCGAAGGCCGCCGCCGTGCTCCTCCGCACCGACGGCCACCTCGGCCTCGCCTACGAACTCAGCGGTGACCACGCGTGGACCTACTGCGAGTACGCCGAAGCCCTCGCCACCGCCGGCGGCCGCCCGGTCGAGCACCGCACGATCCCCGGCGCGGAGTACGAAGCCGTCCTCACCTCCGCCGGCGTCCCGGCCCCGATGGCGACCATCCTGGCCGACATCGACGTCGACGTCGCCATCGGCCACGGCCGCCTCGCGGGCACCCCGGGTCATCTGAGCAAGCTCCTCGGCCACCCGACCACGCCGATCGCCGCCACGATCGCGAAGCTGATCGCGTAGTTCAGGGCAGCGAAGTGCCACGGGCCCAAGGAGTACCGCTCCCGGCGCGGCACAGACGGGCGATCGGATGCCGGACACCGGAATTTCCGGCATCCGCCCCGCACCAAGACCTGCCACACGCCCGGGCCGGCCGACGCCCCCTCGCGAAGCCGATCAGCCGCCGCGCCGGGGCTAGGCTGGGCCCCGGTCCGAGCCCGAGGAGTGAACGTGCCCTGGAATCCCGAACAGCTGCCCGACCTCGGCGGCCGCACCTACGCCGTCACCGGTGGGAGCGCAGGGATCGGCTACTTCATCTCCGAGCAGCTCACCGGGGCCGGCGCACACGTGATCCTCCTCGGGCGCAGCCCGGAGCGGCTCGCGGCCGCAGTCGAAACGATCAAGCGCCACACCGGAAGCGGAGAAGTCAGCACGATCCGGCTCGACCTCGCCGACCTCGACTCGGTGCGGGAAGCCGCGGGCGAACTGGGCACCCGCGACCGGGTCGACGCCCTGATCGAGAACGCCGGCTCCACCTCCCCCGGCCGCACGCGGCACACCACGAAGCAGGGGTTCGAGCTGGCGGTGGGCACGAACCACCTCGGCCACTTCGCGCTCACCGCGCTCGCGATGCCGGCCCTCACCACGTGGCACGCCCGGATCGTCCCGATGGGCAGCCTCATCACGCGGCTGGCGCCGTTCGCGCTCGACGACCTGCTCACCGAGCGCAAGTACTCCCAGTCGCGCGCGTACGCGAACTCCAAGCACGCCGTGCAGTCGTTCGGGTTCGAGCTCGACCGGCGGCTGCGCGCGGCCGGCTCGAAGGTCGAGTGCATCCTGGCCCACCCCGGGTTCAGCCTCGACCGTGCGAGCCCGCGCCGCGAGCACATCACCGAGCCGAAAGCCTGGCTCCGCCTCGCCGCGCCCGTCACGCAGGGCAAGGACCGCGGCGCCTGGCCCGCCGTCCGCGCCGCCGTGGACCCCGGGGCTCGTGGCGGCCAGTTCTACGGCCCCGCCCGCGGCGGAGTCGGCGAGCCGGTGCTCAAGACCGCCGTCGAAGCCGACCGCGATCCGGCGATCGCCGCGAAGCTGTGGACCCGGTCGGAGGAGCTGACGGGGATCGAGTTCACCGTGGGCTGACCGCGCTGTCCACAATGGACAACATCGTCCACAACGGACCTCAGGCGCGCGGCGGCTCGAGCCCCGCCTCCAGCGCGTCCATCGCCTGGTTGACCAGCGCCACCAGCCCCATCCCCGCGCCGGGGTGCCAGCACGTGAACGCAGTCCGGGTCGCCGCGAACGCGGCCAGCACGGTCATCCGGACGTACACGTCGTCGACGGAACGGCCGATCCGCTCGGCGATCGCTTCGGCCGCGGCTTCTTCCACGAACCGGCTCGTCTGCGCCAGCCGCGCCCACAGGTCAGGGTGCTCGCGCAGCAGCAGTGCCCGCTCCTGAACCGTCGGGTCGTTCTCGACCTGTTCGAACCGCTGCGTGAACACCGCCCGCAGACTCGCCATCGGTCTTTCACCCGCCGGCCGCGCGGCGAGGCCGGCGCCGACCCCGCCGGGGGTCAGCGCCAGCGACAGGACCGCTTCTTCCTTGCTGTCGAAGTAGTTGAAGAAGGTGCGAGGCGAGACGCCGGCCCGCGCGCAGATGTCGTCGACGGTCACCGCCTGCGGACCACGCTCGCGGTAGAGCGCGACCGCCGCCGCCCGGATCGCCTGCCGGGTCGCTTCCTTCTTGCGCTCCCGAAGCCCGGGCTCTGTCATGTTCATTACACTACTGCAAATTTGCAGTGCTGCAAGTTAGCCTGCGACCATGGCTGATCAGCGCGCGGCGAAACCTTCCCTCATCCGCACGCTGGCGGAGAACCTGTGGTTCTGCGTTGTCTTGTTCGCCGGATTCGCGGTCATCTACCTGATCGCCTTCCACCACCCGCAGCCGCACCACGTGCCGGTGGCCGTGGCCGATCCGGCAGCCGCGGCGCACGTGCGGGCTGCGCTGGACCAGGCCAGCCCTGGCGGGTTCGACGTGCGAGCGGTGCCCGGCGCGGGGGCGGCCCGGCGCGGCGTGCTCGATCGCTCGGTGGCGGCCGCCTTCGTGGCCGACGCGGCCCATCCGGTGCTGTACGTCGCGAAGGCCAACGGCGTCCCGCTCGAAACGGTGCTCACCCAGGCGTTCACCCCGCAGGCGGCGCGCGGCACCACGCTCACCGTGACCGACCTCGCGCCCACGGCGCCCGGCGACGCCACGGGCAACGGGCTGTTCTACCTCGTGCTCGCGTGGGCGTTCCCCAGCTACTTCGCCGTGATGATGCTGCTACGAGCCGTCGGGCTCAGCCGGCGCGGCAAGGTGCTGACGCTCCTCGGCTGGGACGCCTTCCTGGCCGTGGCGGGCTACTTCATCGCGCGCAGCATGGACGTGGTGCCCGACGCCCCGGCGGTACTCGCCGTGGCTTTCCTGTTCTGCCTCGTGATCTCCCTGACCTCACAGGGGCTCGTGCCGATCTTCAAGCAGTTCTTCCCCGGTGTCGCGGTGGTGCTGTTCATCATCCTCAGCGTGGCCTCCAGCAGCGGCGCGATGCCGTCGGTGCTGGAACCCGCGTTCTTCCGCGCCCTGCACCCGATCCTGCCGATGGGGAACCTGATCGACGCCGTCCGCGGGATCGCCTACTTCCACGGCGCCGGGGTCGCCGGGCCCGTCCTCGTGCTCGGCGCCTGGTTCGCACTCGGCACCGCATTGAACACGGGCCACGCGGTGTGGGTGCGGCGGCAGACCGCGACCGTCAGTGCCGGCCCACCGGTGGAAGACCCATCGCTCGAGATGCCGATCCCCACCGCGCTGCCGCCCCGCGAACACCACTTCGGCGAACTGACGCCGATGCTGATCGGCACCGTGCGCTCGACCACCGGTGAACGCGTCGCCGGCGCGAACCTGACCGTCACCGACGGCCGAGGCCGCCAGCTGGTGCGCACCCGCACCGACGCCGACGGCGCGTTCGCCGTCGGCGGGCTCCCGGAGCAGTTCGTGGACCTCGTGGTCACCGCCCGCGGCCGCCGGCCGGTCGCGCGACGGGTCTTCTTCCAGGAAGGCGTGTTCCGCCGCGAGGAGTTCGTGCTCGCGGCGGAGCCGGAGACCACCGCGATCGCGTCGCGCCGCTAGCTTCCAGGCGCTTGCGGTGCCCGGCCTGATCGGCAGGTTCGGGGTCACAGCGGTGATACCGCGGGGCGCGGGTGCCCGCGGACCGCTCGTGAGGACTGCGCCTTCTCGCCCCGGAGGCGGTTACGACGCGTGCGGACCCGGCCGCTTCCGGCACGGGCGACGCAGAGATGCAGGAGGTGCCCGAACCTCGGCGCGTCTGTGGCCCGGCCGGACCCAACCAAGGCCAACGACACCGCCCCATCCGCCAGACCGACCACGTCCGCTGCGGTCACCAACCGCCGCGGCACGGTGTTCCAGATCGACTGTCTGCCGGAGACCGAACAACCCGGGGCATGTCCTGCCGGCGGATCCGCAGCGATACCGCTAGCGGATCCCTCCACCATCGCCGGCGCACTCGAAAACCGACGACCACGTTCCGCCGGTGCGGACCGGCAGCATCGCGGCGTCGCCCCCGGTAATGCGATCGTGCCGCGCCGCTAGGCCGTCCAGCCTCCGTCCACGGTCAGCGTCGAGCCGGTCGTGTACGTCGACGCGTCCGAAGCCAGGTACACGGCCGCGCCGCCGAGTTCCGGTGGCGCCGCGACTCGGTTCTGCGGGATGTTCGCCAGGATCCGCTCGCCCCACCGGCTCGTGACCAGCCCTTCGGACAGGTCGGTGTGGAAGTAGCCGGGTGCCAGCACGTTCACCCGGACCCCGCGCGGGGCCCACTCCACGGCGAGCACGCGCGACAGCGCTTCGACGCCGCCCTTGCTCGCGGCGTACGCGGCGATGCGGTCGAACCCCGACCGCGCGTGCACCGACGACACCGTGATGATCGACCCCGAGCCCTGTTCGAGCATCTGCCGTCCGGCGGCGCGGGCGCAGTAGTACGTGCCGGACAGGTTCACGTCCAGCACGTTCGCCCAGTCGTCGTCGCTGCCCTGCTCGCTGCGGCGGAACGTCGGGCTGATGCCCGCCGCGGTCACGGCCACGTCGATCCGGCCCAGCGACTCGACGATCCGCGCCACCGCACCGTCCGCAAAGGACGGTTCCGACACGGACCCCGGCAGCACCAGCGCGTCGCCGACCTCCTCGGCCAGCGACTTCAGGTCCGCCTCGGTCCGCGACGTCACGGCGAGCGTCGCGCCGGCCGACGCGAGCGCCACCGCGATCGCCCGGCCGAGGCCCTTGCCGGCGCCCGTCACCCAGGCGACCTTGCCCGTCAAGTCGAATTCGTTCATCCGCGCAGGTTCCTCTTCAGCACCTTGCCCGACGGTGTCCGCGGCAGTTCGTCCAGGAACACCAGGTCCGCGGGCACCTTGAACTTCGCCAGCCGATCCCGGCAGAACGCTACCAGCGCGTCGCGGTCGCGCGCGGCGCCCGGACGGAGGACGACGAACGCCTGGGGCACCTCTCCCCACCGCGGGTGGCTCATGCCGACCACCGCCGCCTCGACGACGTCCGGGTGCTCGTACAGCACGCGCTCCACCTCGGGCGTCGCGATGTTCTCCCCGCCGGACACGATCATGTCCTTCTTGCGATCCTCGACGTAGAGGTACCCGTCCTCGTCGAGGCGCCCGACGTCGCCGGTGTGGAACCAGCCGGCGCGGAACGCCTTGGCCGTCGCCTCCTCGTCG
The DNA here is from genome assembly GCF_016889705.1 of Amycolatopsis sp. FDAARGOS 1241. NCBI lineage: Bacteria > Bacillati > Actinomycetota > Actinomycetes > Pseudonocardiales > Pseudonocardiaceae > Amycolatopsis > Amycolatopsis sp. FDAARGOS 1241. The sequence goes on along the minus strand of NZ_CP069526.1, from coordinate 1,293,495 downwards.
CGCCAGTACCCGATGCTCACCTTCGGGCCGCGCAGCGCGATCTCGCCCAGCGCCCCGGTCGGCACCGGCGCGCCCGACTCGTCGACGATCCGCACCTCCAGGTGCACCACCGGCCGCCCGACGGACCCGACCTTCGCCAGCATGTGTTCCGCGTCGTTGAAGGTGTCGCCGGAGACGGTCTCGGTCAGCCCGTACGCGTCGGAGAACCAAGCGCCCGGGAACGCTGCGAGGATCTTCTCCACCAGCGGCACCGGCATCTTCTCGCCCCCGCCGATGATGAACCGGATCGACGACGTGTCGCGCTCGAGTATGTCGGGCAACTGCAGGATCGCGTTCATCATCGACGGCGCGAGCCAGATGTTGGTGGGCCGCTCGCGTTCGATCGTCTCGACGACCTCGGCCGCGTCGAACTTCCGCAGCACGATCAGCGAACCGCCCGCGTGCAGTGTCCCGACGCCGGGCAGGTCGAACCCGCCGACGTGGTAGAGCGGGCCGCACACCAGCGTCGTGTCCTCGGCGGTGATGCCGAACTCCACGAGGTGGCCCAGGTTCTTCCACGCCAGGTTGCCGTGGGTGATCTGCACGCCCTTCGGGCGCGACGTCGTGCCGGACGTGTACATCAGCCGTTGCAGGTCATCGGCGCCGACCGGAACCGGCTCGACGGACCGGCCGAGGTGCGTGGCAACCACGTCGTCGTAGGGAGTCCACCCCGAAGCGGTCCCGCCGAGCAACAACCGCTGCTTCAGCCCCGGTAGCGGCAGACCGTCCACAGCGGACCGGAACTCCGGCTCGGTCAGCAGCGCCACCGCGCCCGAGTGGTCGAGGATGTAGCGCCACTCCTCGGGGGAGAGCCGGTAGTTGAGCGGCAGGAACGCCGCCCCGATCCGGTTCACGGCGAACACCGCTTCGAGGAACTCGAGGTGGTTGTACAGCAGCAGGGCGACGACATCGCCGCGGCCGATGCCCAGCTCCGTGAGCCCGGACGCGAGCGCGTCGACGCGGGTGAGCAGCTCGCGGTTCGTCAGCTTCCGCGGCCCCTGGCTGAGCACGACCTTGTCCGGGTACCGGCCGGTGTTGTGGTCGAGGATCGTGGCGAAGTTCGACATCAGCGCTCCTGCGCGTGGAAGCTGTGCAGCTCGCCCCCGGCCGCACCCCAGTGGATGGTGCTGATCATGCCGCCGTCGGCGACCAGGTCCGTGCCCGTGACGTAATCGGCGCCCGGCCCGGCGAGGAAAGCCACGACGCGCGCGATGTCGTCCGGTTCGCCGATCCGGCCCAGCGGCGTGTTGGCCACCGTGGCCGCGCGGATGTGCTCGTTGCCCAGCGTGTCGCGGTTCAGTCCGCTGTGGACGACACCGGGGCTCACGGAGTTGATGCGGATCCCGTCGGGCGCGAGCTCGGCGGCCAGCTGCTTCGTGAGCGCCAGCACGCCACCCTTCGCCGCGGTGTAGGACGAGAAGCCGTAACCGGTGTGACCGGCGATCGACGCGATCTGCACGATCGAACCCCCACCGCCCGCGGCCATCAGCGGGATCACCTGCTTGAGCAGGATGAAGTAGCCGGTGAGGTTCACGTCGAGCACGCGCCGCCATTCGTCCACCGTGGACTCGAGCAGCTTCTTGCGGATGATGATGCCTGCGGCGTTCACGAGCACCTTCGGCGGCCCGAACCGTTCGGTGGCCTGCGTGATCGCGCCGGCCACCGCTTCCTCGTCGGTGACGTCGACCGCGAACGCCGCCGCCGGTCCGTCGATCTCCTTGGCCGTGCGTTCGGCCGCCGCGCCGTCGGCGTCGAGCAGCACGAGCGGCCGGCCGTCCTCGGCCAGGCGCAGCGCGCAGGCCCGGCCGATCCCCGACCCGCCGCCCGTGACGACCGCACACCCTGTTCTGTCCACAGTGGACCTCCTTCTCCCAGGGCGCTCAGCCCATCGCGTAGCCCCCGTTGACGTCGACGACCGCACCCGTCATGTAGCTCGCCGCGGGCGAGGCCAGGAAGGCCGCCACGCGAGCGATCTCTTCCGGCCGCGCCAGCCGGCCGAGCGGGTTGTAGTCGTCGGAGTACCCCTTGTCCTTGATCATGTCCGTGTCGACCACGCCGGGGGCCACGGCGTTGGCGACGATCCCGTTGCGCGCTTCGGTCTTGGCGAGCCACTTCACCACCGCGTGGACCGCGCCCTTGCTGGCCACGTAGTGCGGGCCGGCGAGCACCCCGCCGACCTTGCCCGCCACCGAGCCGATGCACACCACCCGCGCGTCGTGCCCGCGCAGGAACGGCAGCGCGCCGCCGATGCACCACAGGGTGCCCTTCACGTTCACCCCGAGCACGGCGTCCACTTCGGACTCCGACAGCTCGTCGAGCCGCATCGTCTCGCCGTAGATCGCCGCGCACGTCACGAGCGCGTCGAGGCGGTTGTCCGGGCCCGCCGCCTCGGCCATGGCCGAGGCGGCGGCGGTGCGGTCGGTGACGTCCACGGTCAGGCCGGCGGCGGACCCGCCGGCTGCCGTGATCTCGGCGACGGTCCCAGCCGGATCACGGGCGTCGAGCACCGTGACGTGAGCCCCGGCGAGCGCGAGCTCGACGGCGATCCGGGCACCGATTCCGCGCGCCGCGCCCGTCACGACCGCGCGCGACCCGGCCAGGGAAGCCGGGCCGCGCGGGTCGAGCACGCCGGCTGTCACGCCGTCTTCTGCTCGTGGGCCGCCAGTTCCTCCATCAGCACGGGGACCCCGAGGGTGCAGGTGTGGATCCCGAGCACGCTCGTGAGCTCCAGCACCTCCATGATCTCCTCCTTGGTGGCCCCGTAGCCGAGGGCGTTGCGGATGTGCTGGCGCAGCCCGGGTTCGTACAGGTGCGTGGTGGACGCGTCGATCGCCGTGTAGATCAGTTCCTTGACCTTCGGCTCCAGCACGCCCTTGCGCCAAGGCACGGCCGAGAAGTTCAGGTACGCCTCGAAGAAGTCCGGGTCGAGGCCCAGCAGCCCCTCCCAGAACGTGTTCCAGTACCCGCGCTCCTTGAGGAAGGCCTCGCGCAGCTTGTTCTGCCGGTCGATGTCGGTTCCGTTCTCCGACAAGAGATCCTCCCTACTTCGCGGCCAGCTCGGCGCGGCGCTTGGCGGTGGCGTCGTGATCGATCTTCAGGTTCTCCGGATCGCCGTGCGGGTCGCCGGTGATCACCACGCCGTAGTGGCGGTACGCGCCGTCGATGGTCACGTACTCGTCGCGCACGTCGCGGCACACGCGCTCGGGATCGCGCTGCAGCGGCGAACCCCAGCCCCCGCCGCCGTTGGTGAGGTAGCGGAACACGGCGTTCGGCTTGGTGTGCCACACCGGCGTGCTGGCGAAGTAGAAGTACTCGCCGTCCGGGTCGACGGTCTTGGTCTCCGGGTTCAGCATCCCGGCGACCGGTGTCGCGCCGGCGTAGACCTCGGGCTCGGTGCCGATGAGGTCCTTGTCCTTGGTCACGTTCTTGTAGTCCGGGTGGAACACCCACGTCGCCCCGAGGGCCCCGGCCTCACCGCCGTACACGCCCACGCCGCTCGCCGACTTCGTGTGCAGCGGGCTCGACCAGTGCTCGGCTTCGGTGAGGTACAGCGTGTCCTTGAGCACCGCCGCGCCACCGCGGTTCTGGCCCGCGCCGCCGCTGTCGGGCGAGTACTCCTTGCGCAGCACCACGGCCGGCAGTTCGGACTCGATGGCCTCGGTGGCCGGGTCCAGGTTGTTGGCCTGGTACACCACGGAATAGCTGTCGGCGTCGCCCGCCTCCGTCGCGCCCCACGGCCCGTGCTCGCCGCCGCACTGCGCGGTGGTGACCCACGGGGTGCCGTCGGCGAGCACACCGTTGGCGTTGTGGATGTTCAGCGAACCGTAGTCGCCGCCGACGGCCTTGCGGCCCAGCGCCTTCTCCAGCGCCCGGAACACCGCGAGCAGCACGGGACCGGTGCTCTCCCAGTAGAGGAACACCGCGCCGTCCGGTGGCGTGGCGCTGATGAACGTGCCGGCCGGGAGCACGATGTCGATCGGCCGGTACGCGCCCGAGGTGAACGGCGTGGCCGGATCGATGAGGAACTTCAGCGCGACGCCGACGGCCGTCTTCGTGTCGAGGATGCCGGCGTTGATGCTCGTGCGCGCCTGCGGCGACGTGCCGCTGAAGTCCAGCTCCATCCGGTCGGCGGCCTTGGTGATCTTGAGCCGGATCTTGTACTCGACGGTGTCGTCGACCCCGTCGCAGTCGATGCCCTCTTCGGCCTCGTACACGCCGTCGGGCAGCTCGGCCAGCGCGCTGCTCATGGATTCTGCCGAAACGTCCGTGGAGTAGCGGATCGCGCCGAGGTACGCGTCGACACCGTAGCGCTGCACGCTCTCGTTGATCAGCTTCTCGCCGAGCAACAGGTTCTGGTAGATCGTCTTGATGTCCGGCAGCAGCAGCGCGCAGTAGCGGGCGTTGTCGAAGATCAGGTTGAACGCCGACTTCACCGGCTTGTCGTCCTTGTACAGCTGCATCGGCGCGATCACAAGACCGTTTTCGTACACGTTGCGCTTGGTGCCGGAGAAGCCCGCCGGGATCACGCCACCCATGTCGAGCTGGTGCGCGCGCAGCGTGACGAGCGAGATCAGCTTGCCCTCGTGGAACACCGGGCGGATGAAGCAGATGTCGTTCACGTGGTTGCCCGCGCGGTACGGATCGTTGCAGATGATCACGTCACCCGGCTCGAGGTTCTCCGGGCCGTACTCCTCGATCGTGTTGCGCACGGCTTCGGACATCGTGCCGAGGAACATCGCGAGGCTGTTGCTCACCGACGACATCGGGTAGTTCTGCTCCGGCGGGCCGGAGATCGTCGCGGCGAAGTCGTACCAGTCGCGGAGGATGAGTGAGAACGCGTTGTTCAGCAGGCCCGTGCACATGTGCTGCACGATGTAGCGCATGCGGCTCGACAGCACCGACGCGGTGAAGCGGTCGGCGCCGTACAGCTCGGCGAACTGGGCGTCGTCGAGGTCCTTCAGAGAGGTCATGGTTCACGCCTTCCGGATGCGCAGCTCGCCGTAGGTCCCGACGGTCGCGACCTGACCCGGGACGAGGAACGTGGTGGACAGCGGTTCGCGGATGACCGCGGGGCCGGGCACCTGGTCGCCGGCGCGCAGGTCGGCGCGCTGGTACTCGCCGGCCTGGAGCACGTCTTCGGTCAGGTACCGGATCTGCAACGTGCGCGTGGGCTCCAAGGTCTCGCCCTCGGCGCGCTCGGGCACCTTGGGGTACTCGACCTTGTCGGCCTTCGCCACGGCCTGGACGCGGTAGGTGACGCCCTGCACGGGCAGCGCCTCGAACTTGTTGCCGGAGCGCTCGGCGTAGGCCTCGTGGAAGTTCGCGACCATCGTGGCGACCGCTTCGGCGTCGATCGTGCCCGCGGGCACGCCGATGAACGGCGTCTCCCACGTCTGGCCGGCGAGGCGGCCGTCGAAGCTGCGGACGAACTCGATGTTGTCGCGGTCCTTCTCCTGCAGGCGTTCGCGCAGCCGCTCCTCCATCGAGTGGTACACCTTGTCGACCTGCTCGGCCGCCTCGGCGGTGAGCAGCGTGTAGGCGCTGCGGCTGTCGGCGTACACCAGGTCGGAGCTCACGAGACCCAGCGCGGAGAACAGGCCTGGGTGCGGCGGCACGATGACCTCGGCCGCGTGCACCAGGTCCAGCACGGCGGGCAGCAGCATCGGACCGGCCGCGCCGTAGGCGACGAGGCTGTAGTCGCGCGGGTCGACGCCGTGCTGGATGGCGATGTTCACGACGCCTTCGGCGATGTTGTTGACGCCGATGTTGAAGGCGTAGCTCACGCGCTGCTCGAACGACAGCTTCGAATCGAGCGCCTCGAAGGCCTGCCGGGAGAGGTCCGGGTTGAGCTTCATGCGGCCGCCGGCGAACCCGTCGGGGTCGATGACACCCATCAGCAGGCAGGTGTCGGTGGTCGTCGGCTGCGTGCCGCCGAGGCCGTAGCAGGCCGGGCCGGGGTCGGCGCCCGCGCTGCCCGGGCCGACCTTGAGCTCACCCGCCGCGTTGATCGTCACGAGGCTGCCGCCGCCGGCGCCGATGCTGGAGACCTCGTTGGACAGCGCGTTCACGATCAGGTCGTGCTCGAGCTCGAACGTGGTGTTCACGAACGGCTTGCCGTCGGTGACCATGCTGATGTCGCACGAGGTGCCGCCGACGTCCGCGCACAGCAGGTTGCCGGCGCCGATCAGGCCGCCGAAGTGCGCGCTGGACACAGTGCCCGCGGCGGGGCCGGCGAAGACGATGCGGAACGGGTGTTCCATGGCGACGTCGGAGCGCACGAGCTGCGCGGCGCAGTCGGCGAAGTTGAGGTCACCCTCGAAGCCGAGCTCGCGCAGGCCGGTGTCGAGGCGCTGGGTGTAGGCGTCGTAGGTCAAGCGCATGAAGACGTCGATGACCGTGGTGGACGCGCGCGCGAACTCCTTGGCCAGCGGGGAGACCTCGCTCGAGATCGACACCGGGATGTCGCCGAGCTCCTCGTGCACGAGCTGGCGCAGGCGCTCCTCGTGGTGGTTGTTCACGTACGCGTTGATGAGGCAGATGGCGACACCTTCGACACCGCACTTGCGCAGCACCGCGAGCTCTTCGCGCGCGTGTTCCTCGTCGAGCTGGATCAGGATGCCGCCGTCGGCGGTCAGCCGTTCGCGGATGCCGCGCCGGAGGTACCGCGGCACGAGCGGGCGGTTCGCGTCGCCGTAGGAACGGCGCCACGCCGGGTTCGTCAGGCCCTCGACCGGGCGCCAGGTGCGGCCGATGTCGAGGATGTCCCGGTGTCCCAGGGTGGTCAGGAACGCGATCTTCGGCAGCCGCCGCGTGATGATCGCGTTGAGACCGTGGGTGCTCGCGTGGTTGAACACCGCGGAGTCCGCCACGCCGACCTCTTCGGCACCGCGCAGCACACCGCGTTCGGTGGTGCGCACGTCCGTGGCGACCTTGACGGTCTTGATCTCGCCATCGGCGATCGCCACCACGTCCGTGAACGTGCCGCCGACGTCTACTCCGATCATGGAACTACCCGCCTTTCGGTGATTCGTGGTCAGTTGACGTCGAGGCCGTCGGAGGTGAGGACGATCGGGCCGAGCAGCGGCCCGGTTTCACGGCTCACCGATTCGAGCGTTTTCTGGTGCTTGACGACGGTGAACCAACCGCCTTCCGAGAGCACCGGGTAGCGGCGGAAGTCCGCTGCGGTGGAACCGGGGAAATCCCGTTCGAGGTTGACGCCGAGTGCCTTGAGCTCCTCGTCGGTGACCGCTTCCCGGGCTACCGAAAGTCCTTCGGGGACGGATGATTCGACTGCGTCCATGGGCCATCACTCCGGTGTGTTGTGCCGCTGCCGAGTTTCGTGTACCAATCGGTCTAAGAAACCGTGATGGGAAGCACTGTAGGACCCTGATCGCGGCCTGACAAGCCCGGACCGGGTGAGGTGAGGAGCTTCAGTGATGACGGAACGGCTACACGTCGAAACCACGGGCCGGGTCGCGACGGTCCGCCTGGACCACCCGCCCCTCAACGCGTTCGACACTCGGATGCGGCGCGCGTTGGACGAGGCGGCGGCTTCCTTGGCCGACGCCTCCGATGTCCACGCCGTGGTGCTCTACGGCGGGGAGCAGGTGTTCGCCGCCGGCGCGGACATCAAGCAGCTGGCGGGGTTCTCGTTCGAGGAGGTGCTCGGCTGGAACCGCGCGCTGCAGAAGGCGTTCACGCGGTTCGCCGAACTGCCGATGCCCGTCGTGGCGGCGATCAACGGCTACGCGCTCGGCGGGGGACTGGAGCTCGCGCTCACCGCCGACTTCCGCATCGCGTCGGAAGCCGCCGTGCTCGGGCAGCCGGAGGTGCTGCTCGGCATCATCCCCGGCTCCGGCGGCACGCAACGGCTGGCGCGGCTGGTCGGTCCGTCGCGCGCGAAGGAGCTGTTGATGACCGGGCGGCGGGTGCGCGCGCCGGAAGCGCTCTCACTGGGTCTCGTCGACCGGGTCGCGGCGGATCCACTTGCTGCCGCGCTCGAGTACGCCCAGCAGCTCGCGGCCGGGCCGCGATTCGCGATCCAGGCGGTGAAGGAGGCCGTGGACCACGGGCTGGACTCGCCGATCGCCGCCGGCCTCGCGCTGGAGCGGTCGTTGATTGCGGGACTGTTCGCGACGGCCGACCGCGACGCGGGCATGGCGTCGTTCCTGCGCGACGGACCGGGCAAGGCCACCTTCGGCGGCGAAGCCTAGAGTGGATGTTCGAATCAGCCGCGGAGGGGAAGCATGCCGAGACCACCGGGACACGGACCCGGCTACGAGGTCAAGCGCCAGGAGATCATCGACCAGGCGGCGGCGCTGTTCGCCAAGCAGGGCTACGCCGCCACGGGGATCGCTGAGATCGGTCAGGTCGCGGGGCTCGCGAAGGGCGCGCTCTACTACTACATCGGCTCGAAGGAGAACCTCCTCGTCGAGATCCAGGACCGCGTCCTGCGGCCGTTGCTGAGTGCCGCCCGCCGCATCGCCACCCTCGACGAGGACCCGGTCCTGCGGCTGCGCCTGCTGTCGGAGACCTTGCTCGACATCATCCTCGAACGGCTCGACCACATCTGGGTGTACGAGCACGACTACCGCCACCTGCGCGGCGCCAACCGCGCCCGCCTGCTGCGTCAGCGCCGCGAGTTCGAGCGCATCGTCCTGGATCTCCTGACGGCGGCCATGGACACGGGCGCCTTCCGCCGCCTCGACCCGCGGCTCGCGATGCTGCAGTTCCTGAACCTGCACAACCACACCTACCAGTGGGCCCGCCCCGACGGCCCCTGGGACGCCGCGTTCCTCTCCCGCGAGTACTGCGCGACGCTGATCTCGGGCTTCTGCAGCCCGGGTTACGACGTCGCGAGCCTCGAGGAACGGGTGGCGGAGTTCCGGGCCCGGGTGCCCGCCTAGGTCCTGTCCTGTAGATCATCGGAGCCAGAGGATGATGGCGGCGATGGTGAGTTCGGCGTGGTCGCAGGCGGCGCGTTTGGCATAGCGAGTGGCTAGGTCGCGAAACTGTTTGAGCCGGTTGAAGCAGCGTTCGACCGCGTTGCGCCGCCTGTAGGTCTCGGCGTCGAAGACGGGTGGGCAGCCGCCGCGGGAGCCTTTGCCGGCACGGAGGGCGATCTGGTCCTCACACGCGGGGCTGACGAACCGGATCCCGCGGTCCCGCATCGCTCGCCGGGTTGACGGGTGCGAGCACGCCTGATCCGCAACCACGCTGTCGGGGCGGCAACGTGGCCCGGCCCGGCCCGATCCGATCCGAGCGACCGCGAGCCCGTCGAGCAGCGCTACCAGTTGCGGGTTGTCGCCGGCGTACCCGCCGGTGAGCAGCACCCGCATGGGCAAGCCGCGTCCGTCGACGGCGAGGTGGACTTTGCTGCTCAGTCCGCCTCAGGAGCGTCCGAGTTCTTCCCCCTCGACCGCGAAGGCTTCGACGGCGGGCGTGCAGCCCCCCTTTTTTTCGGGCACCGGCAGCGTGCTGGTCTGCCCGGACCACGCTGGAGTCCACGCTGATGACCACTCGACCTCGCCGATCGAGTCGTCTTTGACGATCACCTCGTCCAGGATCTTCTGCCAGGTGCCATCGGCGGTCCACAACCGCAACCGCTCGTGCCCAGATTTCCACGGCCCGTACCGTCCGGGCAGGCCACGCCATGGCGCACCGGTACGCAGCTTCCACAGAATCGCGCTGAGCACCTGCCGGTGATCCCGCCATCGCCGACCCCGACCCGACACCGGCAACAGCGGCTCGATCCGCGCCCACGCCCGATCCGTCACCTCACCCCGACCCACCACAACCCAAGATCAAACAAGATACCACAGCCAGATCAATTACAGGACACGACCTAGCTTGAGTTTTAACGTCTGAGTGGTCGGTGGTGACCCCTGTCGATCATGAGTGAAGCCCTTGGTCGATCATTCCTTCTTGCGACAGACGGAAGATCGAGCCAAGGGCTTCAATTGATCAGTGTGCACCACGCTGGCGCCACCGGCGCGGGCAGGGAGCTGTCCGCGCTCCGGCAGGAGTTCTACCGATGCCTGCCCCGGCGAGCGGACGCGTTGTTCGAGCTGACCGACGCAGTGTTGTGCGCGGACGGTCCGGTCCGGTCGATCGCGGAGCTGTCCCTGGCCGGTGAGCACCGTCGCGGCCACGGCAGCAGCTATGCCGCACTGGCACGCGGACGGGTCGACATCGATCGGCTACGCAACGCGCTGAGCGGGGTCCCGCTGCCGCGCGCCGCAGACGGGCGGCTGGTGCTGGCGGTGGACGTGACCTGCTGGCTGCGTCCGGAAGCACACACCTGCCCGCAGCGGATCTTGTGTCACACCTACGGCCGTGGCAGGGACCAGCACATGATGGTGCCGGGCTGGCCCTACTCCGTGGTCGTCGCGCTCGAGTCCGGGCGGGGTTCGTGGACCGCGCCGCTGGACGCGGTCCGGCTCACACCCGGCGACAACGCCGCAAACGTGACCGCCCAGCAGATCCGCGCCGTGGTGGGCCGCCTCGTCGCGGCCGGGCACTGGCGGCCGGGAGACCCGGACATCCTGCTGGTCGCCGACGCCGGCTACGACGGCCCCCGCCCGGCCCACGTGCTGGCCGATCTTCCGATCACCGTGCTGGTGCGGATGCGCACCGACCGGGTCCTGCACCGCCCGGTCCCGCCGCAGCGATCCGGCACGTTGGGCAGGCCCCGCCGCCACGGCGACGAGTTCGCTTTCGGTGACCCGGCCACCTGGGGACAACCCGATGCCGTCACCGAAACCACGACCCGGCTCTACGGTCCCGCGCTGATCCGGGCTTGGGATCGGCTGCATCCACGGCTGACCCACCGCATCGCCTGGGCCGGCCACGACGGCGCTCTGCCGATCATCGAGGGCACCGTGATCCGGCTGCAGGTCGAGCGCCTGCCCTCCGGCGCGATCCCAAAACCGGTGTGGCTCTGGCACTCGCGCACTGGCCTGGGCCACGCCGAGGTTGATCTGGCCTGGCAGGCGTTCCTGCGCCGCTTCGATATCGAGCACACCTTCCGCATGCTCAAGCAGACCCTCGGCTGGACCACCCCGAAACTTCGCTCGCCCGAGGCGGCCGACCGATGGACCTGGCTGCTGCTGAGCGCTTACACCCAGCTGCGGCTCGCCCGCGACCTCACAGCGGATCTGCGCCGCCCCTGGGAAAGACCCCGACCAGCCCTGCGGCTCTCCCCGGCACGGGTCCGCCGAGGGTTTCGGAACCTGCGTCCACAACTCGCCTGCCCGGCCGGTGTCCCGAAACCGTCGCGGCCCGGTCCTGGACGTCCCGCCGGAACAGTCAACCACCGGCCCGCATCACGCCACGACGTCTACGTCGTCACCAGCACGAACACCCGAAAATCCAAACACGGCAAGAACACCAGATCGAGCAACCCACGACCCCGCCGAACAGGTTAAAACCCAAGCTAGCCGCGCACCGCTTTTGCTCCGTCGACGGCGCGCGGCTGCGCGTCCCGGCCGCGGCCGGGCTTGGTGGCGGGCTCCGGTTCGCGGTCGGACTCCGCGGTGATCTGGAGGGCCTCGCGGACCTGCTGGCGAAGCCCGTCCAGCAGGATCGCGAGGTAGCGCTGCTCTTTCACCGGCGCGCCGAGCTCCCGGCGGCCCAGTGCGTAGTCGTGGCACCGGCGGAATTCCACGTAGACGCCGTCGGCGGCGGTGGCAAGCGCGGCGGGGCCGAAGACCATCAGGCCGGAGAGCACCTGTTGCGCCTGGTCTTCGAGCGCCGGCAGCTCGTCGGCAGCCGAAACATCCGGCTCGTGCCCCGCCTCGCGCGCGGCGACGGGCTTCGCCAGCGCGCGGTCCCAGTCGCGGAAGGCGGCGAGGACGGAGACGTGCACGTCGAAACGCTTGTCACGCCAATGGGCGTCGATGTCGCGCCGGCGTTCGCGGGCCCAGCGCCGGTCGTCGCGTTCGGCTTCGCGGGCCCAGCGGCGATCTTCGCGCCAGACGTTGATCAGCTGGCCGCTCACCACCCCCAGGATGCCCAGCACCGCGACGACGATCGGCACCCACACCGAGACCTGGCCGGAATCCATGCGGGCAGCGTAGTCACGCGCGGGCCGATTCCCGTACCGCCGACGCGATCCTTTCCTTGGACGGCAGCCACACCCGTTCCAGCGACGGCGCGTACGGCGCGGGCGTCCGCTCGGCGCCGACGCGGAGCACGGGTGCGTCCAGCGTCCAGAAGCCTTCGCGCGCGGCGACCGCGGCCAGCTCCGCGCCCACGCCGAAGTCGCCCACGGCCTGGTGCGCCACTACGAGCCGGCCGGTTTTCGCGAGCGACTGCAGGACCGTCGCGGTGTCGAGCGGCGCGATCGTGCGCAGGTCGATCACCTCGACACTGATGCCCTCGCCCGCCAGCTCTTCCGCGACGTCGACGCAGTCGTGCACCAGCTTCGAGTACGACACGAGCGTGACATCGGTCCCCGAGCGGCGCACCGCCGCCCGGCCCAGCGGCACCAGGTGCGACGGCGGCGGCTGCGGCCCCTTGCGCCCGTACATCAGGCGGTTCTCCACGAACACCACGGGATTGGGGTCCCGGATCGCGGCGCGCAGCAAGCCGTAGGTGTCCGCCGGCGTCGACGGCATCACCACGGTCAGGCCCGGGATGTGCGCGAGCAGCGCTTCGAGGCTCTGCGAATGCTGGCTGCCCGACGACTTCCCCGCCCCGAACTGCGTGCGCACGACCATCGGCAGGCTCACCGCGCCGCCCGTCATGAACCGCAGCTTCGCAGCCTGGTTCATCAGCTGATCGAGGCACACCCCGACGAAGTCGAAGTACATCAGCTCGACGACCGGCCGCAACCCGGCCATCGCCGCGCCCACACCGGCGCCGATGATCGCGCTCTCCGAGATCGGCGTGTCCCGCACGCGGCCGGGATACTTCTCGGCGAGTCCCCGGGTCAGGCCGAAGACGTTGCCGCCGGCGCCGACGTCGATGCCGGCCAGGAACACGGAGTCGTCGGCCGCCAGCTCGTGGTCCAGAGCGCCCCGGATCGCGTCCATCGTCCGGAAGATCTCGCCCGCCGCCTCGGGTGGTTCCGGCACGGGTTCCCGGGGCACCCCGACGAAGTGGTGCAACGTGTCCGGCGACGGCTCGGCCGCGGCGCGCGCGGCGTCGACGGCCGCCTCGATCTCCTTGTCGACTTCCGCGTCGAGCGGGGCGACGTCGGTGCCCAGCTCCCGCAGCCGCGCGGCCACGCGCACGAGCGGGTCGCGGTCCTTCCACTCCGCGAGCTCTTCAGGTTCCCGGTACTTCTCGGGGTCGCCTTCGTAGTGGCCGTGCCAGCGGTACGTGTCGGCCTCGACCAGCACGGGACCACCGCCCTCGCGCAGGTCCCGTACCAGCCCGCCGACCAACGAGGCGACGGCGGCGACGTCGTTGCCGTCCACGTGGTGGTAATCCATCGCGTAGCCGGGCGCCCGGTCGGCGAGCGACGCGCGCGTCTGCGTGGCGATCGGCGAGAACTCGGCGTACTTGTTGTTCTCGCAGAAGAAGATCACCGGAAGCTGCCACACCGAAGCGAGGTTCGCCGCTTCGTGGAACATGCCCTGCGCGACCGCGCCGTCGCCGAAGAACGCCAGCACCACGCCGCCTTCCGCGCGCAGCTGCGCGGCGGCGCCCGCGCCGGCGGCGATCGGCAGGCCGGCCGCGACGATCCCGTTGGCCCCGAAGATCCCCTTGCGCGGGTCGGCGATGTGCATCGACCCGCCGCGGCCGCGGCACGTGCCGGTCTCCTTGCCCATGAGCTCGGCGAACATGCCCTCGACGTCGAGACCTTTAGCGATGCAGTGACCGTGGCCGCGGTGCGTCGACGTGACGACGTCGCGGTCGTCGAGCGCCCGGCACGCGCCGACCGCGCACGCCTCCTGGCCGATCGACAGGTGCAGGAAGCCGGGGATCTCGTTGTTGCGGTACAGCCGAGCCGCCCGGTCTTCGAACTGCCGGATCAGCCGCATCCGCCGGTACATGTCGGCCAGTGCGTTCGGGTCGCCGTCGAATGCCGTGGCGAGGTCGCTCACCCGGGTGGAAGTCATCACGCTCCTGCCCTTGCCGTTCAGTGGTTTTCGCCCGGCCTCTTGACATCGCGCCGGGAACCACGATTCTTGTACCGACTGTTCGAAAAAACAACTCCAGTTCGGAGGTGGTCGCGTGCACGCGCTGCGCTGGCACGCCAAAGGCGACCTGCGCCTCGACGACGTGCCGGAACCGCCGGCGCCGCAGCCCGGTCAGGCGGTGCTCGCCGTGTCCAGCTGCGGCATCTGCGGCACCGACCTGCACGAGTTCGCGCACGGCCCCAACCTGATCCGCACCGGACCGCACCCGCTGACCGGGCTCGAACCGCCGTTCACCCTCGGGCACGAGATGAGCGGCACGGTCGTGGCGCTCGGTTCGCCCGCGCCGGGCGTCGAAGTCGGCACGCGCGTGGCGGTGGACCCGTGCCTGCGCTGCGGGGTGTGCCGCTGGTGCACCCACGGCGAGTACCACATCTGCGCGAAGGGCGGCTCGATCGGCCTGGCGGCCGACGGCGGGTTCGCGTCGAAGGTGACCGTGCCCGTCGAAGGGCTCGTGCCGATCCCCGACGGCGTGTCCGACGAGCTGGCGGCGCTGGCCGAGCCACTCGCCGTCGGCCTGCACGCGATCCGGCGTGCCGGCGTCCAGCCGGGTGACCACGTGCTGGTGCTGGGAGCGGGCCCGATCGGGATCGCCGCGTTGCTCGCGGCGAAGCTCGCGGGCGCGGCCGGCCTCTACGTGAGCGAGCCCGTGCCCGACCGCGCGCGCAAGGCGGCCGAGATCGGCGCGACCGAGGTGTACGACCCTGCCCAGGCCGATGTCCGCCGCGAGGTTTTCCTGCGCACCGGCCGGGTCGGGCCCGACGTGGTGGTGGAGGCGACGGGGCGGCCGGAGCTGGTGGAGCTGGCCGTGAACACCGTGCGCCGCGGCGGGCGCGCGGTGCTGTGCGGGATCAGTGGTTCTGCCGCCTCGCTGCCGATCACGCAGATCGTGCCGTTCGAGCGCACGGTGCTGGGTTCGCTCGGCTACAACTTCGACATCCCGCGCGTGCTCGACCTGATCGCGACCGGCCGCCTCGACGCGACGCCGATGCTCACCGGCGTGCGGCCGCTCTCAGCCGGGCTCGACGCGTTCGCCGAGCTCGAAGCCGACCGTGGCAGCCACCTCAAGATCCTGCTGAAGCCCGAGGAGCACTGATGGACTTCGACCTGCCCGAGGAAACCGTCGCGCTGAAGCAGCTCTGCCGGGACTTCGCCGCGAAGGAGATCGCGCCGTACGCCGCCGACTGGTCGGAGCGCTCCCACTTCCCCGTCGAGGTGTTCCACGACCTCGGCCGGCTCGGCCTGATGGGCATGCTGGTCGACGAGAAGTACGGTGGCGCCGACGCCGGGTTCGTGTCCTATGTGGCCGCGATGGAGGAGCTGGGCGCGGCCGACCAGTCGATCGCCTCGGCCTGGAACGCGCACTCGACGATCGCGTCGCTTCCGCTGGCGACCTTCGGCACGCACGAGCAGAAGGAGCGGTGGCTGCGTCCGCTCGCATCGGGCGAGGCGATCGGCGCGTTCGGCCTCACCGAGCCCACGGCCGGCTCCGACGCCGCCGGCATCCGCACCCGCGCCCGCCGCGCCGATGGCGGCTGGCTGCTGGACGGCACGAAGATGTTCATCAGCAACGCGGGCACCGGGATGAGCCTCGGGGTCACCGTCCTGGCGGTGACGGGCTCCAACGACGACGGCGGAAAGCGGTACGGAACCTTCTTCGTCCCCGACGGCACTCCCGGGTACACGAAGGGCCAGCCGTTGAAGAAGCTCGGCTGGCACGCGCTCGACACCCGCGAACTCGTGTTCGCGAACTGCTGGCTGCCCGACGACCACCTCATCGGCGACGAAGGCGCCGGGTTGCGGCAGTTCCTCGAGGTCCTGGACGGCGGGCGGATCAGCGTGGCCGCGCTGTCGTTGTCCTTGGCGCAGAAGGCCCTGGATCTCGCGGTGCGCCACGCCGGCGAACGCGAGCAGTTCGGCCAGCGGCTCAACCGATTCCAAGCCGTCGGCCACAAACTCGCGGACATGGCGACGGAGATTGCGGCCGCGCGCTGGCTCGTCTACAACGCCGCCTGGCTCGGCGACCAGGGCCGCCCGTTCAGCACCGCGGCCGCGATGGCGAAGCTCTACGCGTCGGAAGTCGCCAACCGCGCGGCGAGCGAAAGCGTCCAGATCCACGGCGGCTACGGCTTCATCCGCGAGTCCACGATCTCCCGCTTCTACGCCGACGCGAAGATCCTGGAGATCGGCGAGGGCACCAGCGAAGTCCAACGCAACGTCATCGCCCGCGCCCTCGCCCGCGGCGCCCGCTGACCCGCGGCGCGCTTGTCGGTCCGGACGTTCCCGACCCATCGGACCGACCCCCGGGTCCCGCGCTTGGCCGCTCGGCGCCGGCCCGTGGGACGACACACGTCCAGCCCGCGAAGCACCCGACCCAGCCAGGCAGGGCGGCCAGTTCGATCGGCGTTCCCCACGCCCCCGAACTGGCCGCCGCGTACCGGCGTTCGGCCGCACCCGCGCCCCGGTGCGCCGAACGCCGTGCGGCGGCCACGTGGCAGAAAGCGCGGTGGTCCACGATGGGCACGCGAGCCGCGCGCAGTCCTCCCGCGAGTGACCGCGCCGCCCACCGACCGCCCTTCCTTCGACGGCTCGGTCGAACGCCCGTCCACGCGCTGGATGCACCGCACCGGCCGCAGCGTCTCCGCTCATCGCCATCAGGCACGCGGTGACCACGCCGCAGAACGCGCGGTGAAGGCCAAGTGCGGCCGCGGCATCGTGCAGCCGGCGGCGCGAGCCGCGTGGTGCGCGTGCCGTCGGAGGAGGTGGGCGAGGCCGAGCTCGTAGGCGGCCGCCTTCGTTCGACGGCACGGAGCGAACGCCTGTCACGCACTGGACGCACCGCACCGACCACAGCGCGTGCCTCATCGCCGTCAGGTACGCGGTCACCACACGGCATCACGTGCGGTGAGAGCCGAAACGCGACCGCGGCCCCGCTCACCCGGCAGCGCGAGCCGCGCAGCGCGATGCCGTCGAGGAGGCGAGCGAGGCCAAAATCGTAAGCGACCGCCACTCATTCGACAGCTCAGGGCGAACGACCGTCCACATACTGGACGCACCGCGTCTCCGCTCATCGCCGTCAGGCGCGCGGTCACCACACGGCAAAACGCGCGGGTGGGAGCCAAACGCGACCGCGGCCCCGCTCACCCGGCAGCGCGAGCCGCCTGCTGCGCGATGCCGTCGAGGACGCGGGCGAGGCAAATCGTAAGCGACCATCACTCGTTCGACGGCTCGGGGCAACGCCCGTCCACGCCTGGACGCACCGCACCGACCGCAGCACGCCGCCCCTGATCGCCGTCAGGTGCACGTTGACCACACGGCAGAACGTGCGGCGAGAGCCAAATTCGACCGCGGCGCGGTTCAGCCGGCGGCGCGAGCCACCTGCTGCGCGATGCCGTCTAGCAGGCGCGCAAGGCCGAACTCGTCGGCGGCCGCCACTCGTTCGACGGCATGGGGCGAACGCCGGTCCACGAATGGGAGCACCGCACCGACCGCAGCGCGTCCACCTCGTCGCCATCAGGGCGCGGTCACCACGCCGCAGAACGCGCGGTGAAGGCCAAGTGCGACCGCGGCGCCGTTCAGCCGGCGGCGCGAGCCACCTGCTGCGCGATGCCGTCTAGCAGGCGGGCGAGGCCGAACTCGTAGGCGGCAGCCGCTTGTTCGCCGGCGGTCGTGGCGAAGCCGCCGGCCAGCCAGGTGGCGTTCATGCCCGGGTGGGCGGTGATGTCGAAGTACTTGGTCCAGAAGGCCGAGCGCTGGTTCCACCACGCGTCGGTGGACTGGCCGGTGCTGCGTTCCAGGTGGATGCTCTCGGCTTCGAGCGTGGCGTTGGCGTCGACGTAGCTGGTGATGCTGTTGGCGGCGGCCACCGTCTCGCGCGGAGGCAGGCCGAGACCGTCCACGGTGGACAGCACGTACTCCTGGCCCGAAAGCTGTCCCGGCCCGAGCGCCGGGCGAACGCGCGACATCTCCCGCAGCCACGGGTGGCGGCGGTGCGCTTCCCGAGTGCGGTCGGAGTACAGCTCGACCTGCGCGCGCCAGTCGCCGGAGCGCGGCGCGCCCGGCCCGGGCAACCCGCGCTCGAAGAGGACGTCGTCGACCATGAGGTCCACGAGCTCGGTCTTGCCGGGCACGTAGGTGTACAGCGTCATCGTCCCGGCCCCGAGCTCCTTGGCGACGCGGTGCATCGACGTCGCCACGAGCCCGTCCGCGTCCGCGACCCCGATGGCCGCCCGGACGATCTGCCCGATGGTCAGCGTGGGTCGCCGGCCGCGAGTGGGTTCGGGCGGGGTGGTGTCGCGGTCCCGGTCTCGCCAGAGGAGCGCGAGCGTGCGATCGATGCGCTCCGCTTCGGTGCACACGCCCCGGCCCCCGGTCGCACCACCGGCCCGGGCCACCTCGGCTTCGGCGGGATCCGGACCAGCGCCGGTTTCGTCGTCAACGGCCATCGGTCGCAGCCACTCTCCCAGCTCCGGCGCTGATCGGTCGTCGGGGATGGTACCGGGTGGCTCGGGACCTTCGACCCGTCCGAGGACCCGGACGCGCGGCTAACCTGGGCAGGGATCGGGGGTGATCGAGGTGGCCGAGCGCAAGCCGCGCGGGATGTCGTTCGGGTCGTGGGTTGACCGGCAGATCACGGCCGCCCAGGAGCGCGGCGACTTCGACGACCTGCCTGGAGCCGGCAAACCCCTCCCGCCGCCGACCGGGCGCGACGCCGCGACCGACTGGGCCCTGCGCCGCGCCCGGGAGGGCGACGTGGACGTGAGCTCCTTCCTGCCCCCGTCGCTCGCGCTGCCCCGCGAGATCCAGGACCTGCCGAAGAAGCTCGCCACCGTGCGCGGTGAGAAGCGCGTGCGCGAGATCGTCGAGGACCTCAACGCCCGCATCCGCGAAGCCCACCGCCGCCCCCAACAAGGCCCGCCCCTGCGCGCCTGGCCCCTCGACGTCGACGAAACCGTCGAGCAGTGGCGCGCCACTCGCGGGTGATTTGTCCACAATAGAGCCCGCCGCTGAGCGCCCGCCGTACCGGCCGCGGACCGTGAGAGCCTCACTCACTCCCCGTGTCCGGCCGTGAGCAAGCACCGCCGACGCGGGCTGCCCTCGGGCTCGGCCGCATCGTCGACACCCACGCGGGTTCTCTCCCACGATGACGAACTCCCGCGCTTTCCTCTTGGCCGCTCCGGTTAGCCGAGCCCCCCGGAAGCTCCGCCTGCACCACCTTCAACCGGCCCAACCACCTACGGCACCACGCCTGCTACAGCCTCACCGCGAGCAGCCCCCTGAAGCCCACCAGCGTCGCCGGCGCCCGGACACCGTACGCTCCGCTCACCCGCCATCACCAGGCCCTTGCCCAACTCAGCCCATCCACCCGCCGACCACCCACCCTCCACAACGTACGTCCACAATGGATCACCCCCTCACGTCACCCAGCTCCACTCCTTCCGCCCCGGCGCCATCACCGACACCGCCAACCGGGCGTGTTCCACGGGCAGCTCGCCCGCCAGCACCGCCCGGTCCACCGCCGTCTCGAGGTCCACCTCGCCCCTGATCAACGCGTCCCATGCGCCCGACAACGCGTCTCCCACCGCGCGGAACGCCGCGATCTCCTCACCCGACAGCGCGACGCACCGTGACACCTCCCTCGTCACATCCAGGTTCCCGATGCTGCACACCCTGACCGATCGCCTCATGTCGGCAACCGTATCGAACAACTGATCGATTGCGCAGTCGCTGGACCAGGTGAACCACTCCTAACAGCCCATCGGGCCGTTAACCCCGGAATCCGGCTACTCTGGGTAGACCAGATTGAAGGGACGGCAACCGTGGTGCGTCGGATTCGTCGGGCTGCCGCGCTGTTCGCGGCCCTGCTCCTGCTGTTCGGGGAGCCGTGGTCGGTGTTCGTGCTGCTGCCGGACTGGCCCGCGGCGGCCACGATCACCGGCACCGTCCTGTTCGCGGCCGCGATGCTCGCTTTCCCCTTCCTGATGTTCCACGGCCACGGACCGAAGCAGAACGACGCGGCCGCCAGGACCGGTGACGTGCTACTCGGCACCGCCTGGGTCCTGTTCACCTGGAGCGTGCTGGGCCACGTCCTGCGGCTGACCCTCCTCCTCGCCGGCGTCGACGACCCCACCCGCCCGCGCATCGTGGCCGCCGTGACGCTCGTCGTAGCCGTGGCGCTGCTCGTCACCGGCCACCGCGTCGCCATGCGCGTCCCGCCGGTCAAGGAGGTCGACGTCGTCATCCCCAAACTGGGCCAGGGCGCCGACGGCCTCCGAATCGCCGTCATCACCGACACGCACTACGGCCCGCTCGACCGCACCAAGTGGTCCGAGAAGCTGGTCAGCGAGCTCAACCGGCTCCAGGCCGACGTCGCCTGCCACGCCGGCGACCTCGCCGACGGGTCCGTCGCCAAGCGCCGCAAGCAGGTCGATCCGCTCGGTGGTGTCCAGGCCGCGCTCGGCCGCTTCTACATCACCGGCAACCACGAGTACTTCGGCGAAGCCCAGGCCTGGCTCGACCACATGGCGAGCCTCGGCTGGGACACGCTCCACAACCGCAGCACCCTCGTCGAACGCGGCGGCGACCGCGTGCTCTTCGCCGGCATCGACGACCCCACCGGCGCCGCGTCCGGCCTGCCCGGCCACGGCCCCGACCTGCCCGCCGCCCTCGCCGGCAGAGATCCCGGCGTGCCCGTCGTGCTGCTCGCCCACCAGCCCAAGCAGATCACCCAGGCCCGCGAAGCCGACGTCGACCTGCAGATCTCCGGGCACACGCACGGCGGCCAGATCTGGCCCTTCCACCTGCTCGTGCGCCTCGACCAGCCCACCCTCTCCGGCTTGACCACCCACGGCTCGACCCAGCTCTACAACAGCCGCGGCTCCGGCTTCTGGGGCCCGCCGTTCCGCGTCTTCGCGCCCAACGAGATCACCCTCATCACCCTCCGCCGCCCCGCCTGACCGGCGCCGAACCACCCCAAGCCACCCTCATACGCCACCGAAGACTTTTTTTGTCTTGACAACCGTAGAGTTCGGTGCGACCGTTCTCCCTGACCGACGAGGGGGACCACGATGACCACGACCGCACCGGCCACCACGGCCGTCCCGACCCGCACCCTCCGGGCCTGCGGCCTCGCCGCCGGCCCGGTCTACGTCGCCACGGCCCTGGCCCAGGCACTCACCCGAGAAGGCTTCGACCCGCTCCACGACGACGTGAGCTACCTGGCCCTCGGCCCGCTCGGCTGGATCCAGATCACCAACTTCGTGGTCACCGGCCTGCTCACCATCGCCGCCGCGGCCGGCCTCCGAAGAACGCAAGGCCGCAGACCAGCCATCCTCATCACCGCGTTCGGCGCCGGTCTCATCGCCGCCGGGATCTTCGCCGCCGACCCGGTCGGCGTCTCCTGGCACGGAGTGCTGCACCTCGTCACCGCCGGAATCGGCTTCCTGGCCTTCACGGGCGCCTGCTTCGCCGTCCAGGGCAGCAAGCGCTTCCGCCGGTACTCCCGCGCCACCGGAGTCGTTTTCCTCACCGGTTTTCTCGGCGTCGCCTCCGGTTCCACCAGCCCCGCGGTCGTGCTCGGCTTCTGGGCCGCCGTCGTGCTGGCCTTCACCTGGCTCGCCGTCACCAGTAACACCGGCACCGCCACCCACTGACTTCACCACTGAGGAGGAACTCCATGCCCACCACCGTTTCCGCCGACGGCACGGTCCTCGGCTACACCCGCGCCGGCTCCGGCCCCGCGCTCGTCCTAGTCGACGGCGCCATGTGCTACCGCGGCTCGACCCCCAACGACGCGATCGCGAACGAACTCGCGGACCGCTTCACCGTCTACACCTACGACCGGCGTGGCCGCGGCGAAAGCGGTGACACCCAGCCCTACGACGTCGAGCGCGAAGTGGAGGACGTCGCCGCCATCGTGAAGGAAGCCGGTGGCGAAGCGGGGCTCTTCGGCATCTCGTCGGGCGCCGCGCTCGCGCTGGAAGCCGCCCACCGCGGCATCCCGGTGAACCGCGTCGCCGTCTACGAGCCGCCGTTCGTCGTCGACGGTTCGCGCAAACCGCTCGGTCCCGAGTACGCCGCGACCCTCGACAACGCCCTGAAGAACGGCAAGCCCGGCGAAGCCGTCCGGCTCTTCATGCGGGTCGGCGTCGGCCTTCCCGCGCCGATGGTCGCGATGATGGGCCTCATGCCCGCGTGGCCGAAGCTCAAGCGCGTCGCCCACACGCTCCCGTACGACACCGCAATCATGGACGGCCACCAGGCCGGCCGCCCGCTGCCCGAAGGCCGCTGGTCCGGCCTCACCGCCCCGTCGCTCGTCGTCGACGGCGGCAAGAGCCCGAAGTGGATGCGCGCGGGCTGCGAAGCGCTGGCGAAGAATCTGCCCGGCGCCACCTACCGCACCTTGCCCGGCCAGACGCACCTCGTGAAGGCCGGGGTTCTCGCCCCGGTGCTTGCGGAGTTCTTCACACCGCGCTGACACCGGCCCACTCTCTCCGGCAAGCTGGCACCCGTGGCCACGCGAGCGCTGATCTTCGACTTCGACGGAACGCTGGCCGACACCGAAGCCGCCGTGCTGCAGTCGTGGCGGGAGATGTTCCGCGACCACGGCGTGGAGCTCCCGATCGACGTGTGGCATACCGTGATCGGCACGCAGAACACCGCCGCGACGATGTTCAAGCTGCTGGCCGAGCACGTCGCGGGCATCGACCCGGAACGGCTGCGGCCGGGCATGCGCGCCCGCGTCCGTGAACTGCTCGAAGCCGAGGGGCCCCGCGAAGGCGTCCTCGGCTACCTCGACGAAGCCGCCGCACGAGGGCTCACGCTCGGCGTGGCGTCCAGCTCCAGCGGTGGGTGGGTCCACGGCCAGCTCGACCGCCTCGGCCTCGCCACCCGCTTCACCTCCGTCGAGACCGGCGACGTCCACGCCGCCAAACCGTGCCCCGACACCTACCTCGCCGCGCTGGCCACCCTCGGCGTCACGGCGGCCGAGGCCATCGCGTTCGAAGACTCACCCCATGGCGTCCGCGCGGCGAAAGCGGCGAACATCCCGACCGTCGCCGTGCCGAACCCGATCACGGCGAGCCTCGACTTCGGCCACGCCGACCTGGTGCTCCCGTCGTTCACGGCCAAGCCGCTTGCCGAGGTCCTGGAGCTGTTGGCCTAGACCACGCCAGCGAGCCGCGCCAGGAATGCCCGTTGGCCCTTCACCAGCTTTTCGGCGGCGGCGGCCGGCCCGAACCACCCGACGCGGTCCACCTCCGGGAACTCCTGCTTCTTCCCGGACCGCGGCGGCCACTCCAGCTCGAAGGTCCCCGGCACGATCGTGGCCGGGTCGAGGTCCGCCTCCACCGCCCACGCCGTCACGACTTTCCCGGACTGGCGGACGTCGCCCAACGCGTGCCACTCGCCCTCGGGAGCGGGCAGGCCGAGCTCCTCGGCGAACTCCCGCCGAGCCGCCGCGGCGGGGTCCTCACCGTCCTCCACCTCACCCTTCGGCAACGACCAGGCGGCCTCGTCCTTCTTCGCCCAGAACGGCCCGCCCATGTGCGCGAGCAGCACCTCGACCTCGGCGCGCCGGCGAAAGAGCAGCAGGCCGGCGCTGTGTTTGGCAGCCATCGGGACAGTCTCCCAAAAGCCTTCGGAAAAAGTTCCGCGGCGGTGTCGATCCGCGTCGAGCCCGATCGACGCGTTGGTGAAAGCACCCGAGAGAGGAACTTCGAGATGACCACCATCACGCGCACCCAGACCACCGCCACCACCAGCACCAGCAAGCTCACCGACCGCGTCGGCCCCATCGTGCTGGCCCTGTTCCGGGTCGTCACGTCGGTCCTGTTCCTGTGCCACGGCCTGGCCGGCTTCGGCTTCTTCGGCGGCATCGACGGCCACGGAGGAGCCGTGCCGTTCGGCAGTTTCCCCGGCTTCTGGGCCAGCGCGATCGAAGTCGTCGGTGCCGTGCTGATCCTGCTGGGCGTGGCGACGCGACCGGCCGCGATCGTGCTGTCGGGCGTGATGGCCTACGCCTACTTCACCGTCCACGCGCCGATGGGCCTGCTGCCGATGCAGAACATGGGCGAACCGGCCGCGCTGTACTCGTGGATCTTCCTGGCGATCGCCGTCACCGGGCCGGGCGCGTTCGCGCTGGGCCGCAGCAAGCGCTCTTCGGTCAAGGCGGGTCAGTAGCCCGCGGCCGCCAGGTCGTTGTGCTTCATCACGTGCTCCATGAGGATCGTCAGCACCTGCTTGGTCGACTCCCGCTCGCGGGCGTCACACAGCAACAGGGGAACGTCCGGGTCGAGATCCAAAGCGGCCCGGACCTCTTCCGTGCCGTAGCGGTACGCGCCGTCGAAGCAGTTCACCCCGACGATGAACGGCAGGCCGCGCCGCTCGAAGAAGTCCACCGCGGCGAAGCAGGATTCGAGCCGCCGCGTGTCGGCCAGCACCACGGCGCCCAGCGCGCCCTCCGCCAGCTCGTCCCACATGAACCAGAACCGGTCCTGCCCGGGCGTGCCGAACAGGTACAGGATCAGCTCGGGGTTGATCGTGATGCGGCCGAAGTCCAGCGCCACGGTCGTGGTGGTCTTCTGCTCCACGCCCGCGAGGTCGTCGATCCCCTCCGACGCGGTCGTGATCACTTCTTCGGTGCGCAGCGGCGGGACCTCGCTGACCGAGCCGACCATTGTGGTCTTGCCGACCCCGAACCCGCCGGCGATCAGCACCTTGACCGCGGTCGCGGTCAGTGAGCGCCGGGGGTCAGAGCTTCCGGATGCCATCGAGAACCGCCTGGAGTACGTGTTTGTTGGGAGCTTCGGTCGGAGGCGCCGCCGTGCGGAACAGCACGAGGTTGTGCTCGATCAGATCACTCAGCAGCACCTTCACCACGGGCAGGGGCAGGTCCACGCGCGCGGCCACCTCGGCGACCGACGTCGGCTTCTGGCACAGACTCAGGATCTGCGCGTATTCGGGCTCGAGCGAGGCCACCTCGCGCGCCGTGCGCATCGCGACCACGAGCGTGATCAGGTCCAGCCCGAGCGTGTCGGACCGCGTGCGCCCGCCCGTGACCGCGTACGACCGGACCAGGGGGCCGGCCTCGTCGTCGAACCAGGACTCGTGCCGCCCGCTCATGGCGAAGTCCGCTGGACCACTCCGGCCCGCGGCGCCGCGGTGAGGACCGCGCCGACCCGCTTGACCATCAGATTCATCTCGTAGGCCACGAGCCCCATGTCCGAGTCGGCGCTCGCCAGCAGTGCGAGGCACGCACCGCGGCCGGCAGCCGTCACGAAGAGGAACGCGTGGTCCATCTCCACCATTGTCTGCCGCACGTTGCCGCCGCCGAAGTGGCGTCCCGTGCCCCGCGCGAGGCTCTGGAACGCCGAGGCGACCGCCGACAGGTGCTCACCGTCCTCTTCGGACAGATTGCTCGTCCGGCCGATGAGCAGCCCGTCCGACGAGAGCACCACTGCCCGCTCGGCACCGGCGACCCGCTTCACGAGGTCGTCGAGCAACCAGTCGAGCTCGTTGACGCCGTTGTTGGCCATCAGTCGTGATCTCCGTACCTGTTGTCGTAGTCGGCGTCCGTCTCCCGGGCGCGCCGGGTGCCCTGCTGAAACGCGGTGAGGCGATTGCGGGCGAGCTCGGGCGAGTCGTCCCGCACGTCTTCCTGCTCCCGCGCCGGGCGGTCCTCGCGCAGCTGCGGCACGAGGTTCTGCTGGCGGCGCCGCTGCGGGAGCGGCGGCCGTCCCGGCGCTTCGGGCCGGTAGGGCTGCTGCGGCCGGCCGTTCTCCGGCGCGGGCCGTGGCTCATGCGCGGGCCACGCCGGCTGCTGCTGCCGCGGCGCGCGCGCGGCTCGCGGCGGTGCGGGCGGCGGCTCGGGCGGGGCGGCCGCGACGGGTGCGGCAGCCGGGACCGGCGCCGGTTCGGGCCGCAGGCGCGCTGCCCGCCGGCCCACCCGGCTCAGGCGCACCGGGTCTGCGGTGGCCTGCGCGGGCACGGGCGTAGCCGCCACGTCGTCGGTGCTCTCCGGCGCGACTTCGCTGACCGGCGCGAGCAAGTCCTTGCGCACCAGCACGATCGCTCGCGTCCCGCCGTAGGCCGATTCGCGCAAGTGCACTGAGATGCCGTGGCGCGACGCGAGCCGCGCGACCACGAACAGGCCCAGGCGCGGCTCGTCGGACAGCGCCATGATGCCGAAGTCGGGCGGGTCGGCGAGCATCGCGTTGAACTCGTCGGCCTGCTCCTTCTCGAGCCCGAGGCCCTGGTCCTCGACCTCGATCACCACGCCCTTGCCCACGACGTTGCCGCGCAGCTCCACGCGCGACTCCGGCGGCGAGAACGACGTCGCGTTGTCGATCAGCTCCGCGAGCAGGTGCACGAGGTCGCCGACCACCGGGCCGCGCACGGCGACCGACGGCAGAGTCGCCGTCTTCACCCGTGCGAAGTCCTCCGTCTCGGCCGCCGCGCCGCGCACCAGCTCGGTGAGAGCCACGGGGTTGCGCCACTGCCGGCCGGGCTGGCCGCCGCCGAGGATGATCAGGTTCTCGGCGTTGCGGCGAGCGCGCGTGGAGAGATGGTCGAGCTGGAACAGCGTGTCCAGCTGGTCCGGGTCCTCCTGCTTGCGCTCGGCCGCGTCGAGCACCTTGAGCTGGCGGTGCACGATGACCTGGCTGCGGTGGGCGATGTTGAGGAACACCGTTTTGGTGCCCTCCCTGGTCTTCGCCTCTTCGACGGCCGCGGCGAGGGCCGCCTGCTGGGCCTTGTTGAACGCCTCCGCGACCTCACCGATCTCGTCGGTACCGTGGTCGAGGAGGTGCCCGCCCTCCTCGAGGTCGACGGGTTCGCCCGCCCGCACGCGCTCCACGAGCTCGGGCAGCCGGACTTCCGCCGCGTCCAGCGTGTCCTCGCGCAGCCGCGCGAGCCGCGCGATGAACCGGCGCGAAAGCCGCAGTGCGATGAACACGACGATGATCGCGAGGAGCACGGCCGCGGCACCGGCGATGATCGAGTCCCGCAGCGTGTTGTCCGCGTCGGAGATGGCCGCGTTGGTGGCGTTCGCGCTCTGCGTCACGAACATCGTCATCAGGGTCGTGGCGACCTGGTGCGCGGAGTCGCGCCACTGCTGCTGCGGCACGGGCAGCTGCTTGTCACCCGCGAGGAACGCGTTCTCGACCTGCGTGACGGTGCGCCAGTCCGGACCCGCCACGAGCTTGTCGTAGGCCGCGCGGACCTGCGGGAGCATCTGCGGCACGGACTGTTCGAGCTGCGCGTGGTACGCACCGATCTGCCCGCGGTACGCGCGCTGTTCGTCGCCGGCGAGGCCGCCGGACGCGAGCCCGGCCGAGGCGAGGGCGTCGCTGCGCTGCATCTCCTCGGCGGCGTTGAAGATCGGGATCGCCGACAGCCGGGCGAACGCGTTTTCGGCGCCGCGCGCGGCCTGCGCGAGCCCGGCCACGCCCTGGGTGAACTGGTCGATGATCTGGTTGTAGAAGGTGAATGTCTGCAGCAGCGGCAGCTGCCCGGCGTCCACCTGCTGGCGCATCTGCGGCATCTTCGCGTACAGCCCGGCGAACGTCGCGATGTTCTGCTTCACACTCGCGGGCACGGTGTCGTCGTCGGCGAAGGTGCCTTGCAGCACCGCGCTGATCTGCGCGGCGGCCGCATCGGTCTTCGGTCGGGCGGCCTGCAGCGCCTGACGCGCTTCGCCCTGTCCGGCGAGCACGCTCATCGACAGCTGCCGCTCCTGCTCCGCGGCGACGATGAACGGGATGCCCGGACCTTCCGCACTGCGGATCTTCCGCGCGTAGTCGCGCGCCTTGACCGCGTCGGTGATCAGGTAGCCGGCCAGTGCGACCCCGACGAGCAGGAGAGCGAGACTCGGAATCAACGCGATCGCGAGCACGCGGGACCGGATCGACGACCCGCGGTTGCGTCGAACAGAATTCTGCTTCACCGTGGTCCGTTTTCCTTCCGGCAGTACCAAGTATTCGGGTCGCCGGGGTTTTCTCACCCGGTTCCGACCAGCCGGATCAACTCACCGTGGTCCATCGCCCGCGACGACGGTATGCAGGCCGGATCGGCACGTCAAGTCCGGATGTGAATCGGCATCGCGTTCCGGTGAGCGTCTCACAACTTCAAGCTAGGCTTTGGAAAATCCGCCACGACCAGGGTGAGCTTGGTCGCACGAGGAATCGGCCGGACGGCGGTGCCGCCGCGACCTGCTCCGCGCTACCAGCGGCGTGAACAGCGCGTGAGGAACACCGAAACTGTTCGGTGAGGTCCATCACGGACGCGCCGGACGTTCCGTGCCGATGACCCTACGCGGCGCCGCGAACGGTCGCGAAGACGAAATGGCGTGAATTGGACTACACAAGTCGCGGAATCACTGCCCGAGCGCGTTCGATTACCACTTTTCAGCGCCGAACGCCGTTCGGTCGCGGGTCGCTCGTGCGGTGCAGCACGAGACGCGGCGGCTCGGCCCAGTCGAGGTTCGCTTCGGTGCGGCCGCGCGAGCGCCCGCCGCGCCGTCCCCGGCGGACGAGGTCGCCCAGCATCTCGCGGCACGCCCAGCCGAGCACCACCACCGAGCACACGAGCACGGCCACGAGCGCCGACTCGACCGGGAACCGCACGAACACGTCACCGAATTTCGCGAGGACAATTCCGATGACCACGCCGATCAGCAACGTGCCGAGGTGCGAAAGCGAGATCCCGCGAACCCGTGCGCCGGTCATCCCGTTCCCCTTCACCCCTCGACCGCGCGCGGTTTCCGTGTGCTCGCAAGCACTGCCGGACAAGCGCAGTGCGAGTACGGATCGCCGGGCAGCGGTGCGCCCACCAGCGGAAATACAGGCACCGATCATAACCGGGAACCGTGGGGAACTGTCCCGCTCGCTCACCCGAAGGGGCGATGCCGGGCGTGATCCGAGGTGAAAACCGCGATTTCCGCGTAATCCGTTCGTCCCTCGATTCCCCGTCAGGTCAGCGCGGCGAGCGTGGTGGCGGCGCGCAGCACTTCGGCGTACGACGTGTACAGCGGGGCGAGCCCGAACCGCAGCACGTCCGGCGGCCGGAAGTCGCCCAGCACGCCGCGGTCGTGCAGCGCCGCCATGATCCGCCGCGCGTCGGGTACGCGCACCGAAATCTGGTGGCTCCGTGCGTGGTCGCGCGGTGTCGGGACGTCGGCGCCCGGCAGCAGCTCGTCGAGGCAGCGCAGGAAGAAATCGCCCAGTGCCAGGCCTTTCGTGCGCAGCAAGGCGAGGTCCACGTCGGCCCACACGTCCAGCGCGGCGTCGAGCGCGAGCAGCGACAGCACGTCCGGTGTCCCGGCGCGCGCCCGCGAAATCCCCGCGCCGGCGCGGTAGCCGGCCTCCATCGCGAACGGGTCGGCGTGCCCGGCCCACCCGGCGAGCGGTTGGTCGAACCACTCCTGGTGCCGCCGCGCGACGTAGACGAACGCGGGCGAGCCGGGCCCGCCGTTCAGGAACTTGTACGTGCACCCCACGGCGTAGTCGACGTCGTGCTCGTCGAGCCGCACCTCGATCGCGCCGACGCTGTGGCACAGGTCCCAGACCACCGCCGCGCCGGCCGAGTGCGCGGCCCGGGTGACCGCGCTCATGTCGTGGAGCCGGCCCGTCACGTAGTCGACGTGGTTCGCGAGCACCACGGCGGTCTGCTCACCGCACGCGGCGGGCAGCTCTGCGACCGGCACGCGTCGGACGGCGTGCCCGGTCAACCGCGCGACCTGGTCGGTCAGGTACCCGTCGGTGGGGAACGTCGCCGCGTCCAGCAGGATCTCGCTCCGTGCCGCGTTGGCGCGTACCGCGGCGACCAGCACCTTGAACAGGTCGACGCTCGTCGAGTCGGCGACCACGACCTGTCCGGGCGCGGCGCCGACGAGCGGCGCGATGCGTTCGCCGACGCGTTCCGGCGCATCCCACCAGGCGTCGGTCCAGGACCGGATCAGCCGCCCGCCCCACTGCTCGCGCACGACGGTCGCGACCCGGCCGGCCACGTGCCGCGGCGGCGCGCCGAGCGAATTGCCGTCGAAGTACGCGACGGCCGGATCGAGGTCGAACTCCGCGCGCTTGGCAGCCAACGGGTCGGCCGCGTCGAGGGCGGCGGCTTCGGCGAAGAGCGTCATGCGGAGAACTCGTCGGCCAGGGTGTTCCAGAACAACAGCTCGTAGCTCTGGAACAGGCGAGCGTACGTCCGAGCG
This sequence comes from Amycolatopsis sp. FDAARGOS 1241, assembly GCF_016889705.1. Lineage (NCBI taxonomy): Bacteria > Bacillati > Actinomycetota > Actinomycetes > Pseudonocardiales > Pseudonocardiaceae > Amycolatopsis > Amycolatopsis sp. FDAARGOS 1241. Next base: position 1,263,105 of record NZ_CP069526.1, on the reverse strand, counting down.
CGGTCCGCGTCGAACCGGCCGGCGTCGAGGCCGGCCTGGATCGTGGCGAGCGCTCGTTCCTCGATCTCCGGGACGTCGGCGGCGAAGAAGTCGAAGAACGCGCACGCGTCTCCGGCGAAGCCGTAGTGCTCGCGCATCGCGGCGGCGACCGCGGCGCAGTAACGGCCCCACGCGGCGAAGTTCGCGAAGATCGCGACGGCGACTTCGGCCGCTTCGCCGTTGAGCGCGAGCCACGCGAAGTACGCCGGGTACGCCTGGCAACCGGCGCGCGGCAGTTCGGTGCCCGGGTCTTCGCCCGCCGCGGCGGCCAAGGCGTCGAGTTTGTCCAGCGCGAGCAGTTCGCCCGGGGCGAGACCGCCGAAGAACTCGCGCGCACCCGGCTCGTCGGCGCGGGCGGCGAGCGCGTGGAAACTGCGCCAGTCACTGCGCACGATCCACCGCTCCTCGGCCGCGATCGCGGCGAACACGGCCCGCGGCGCGCGGCCGGCGGCGATGAGCGGCACGAGCCGGTTGTCGTCGTCGCGCGGCGCGAGCTCGCCCTGGATCGCGTCGAGCAGGTCTCGAGCGGTCATCGGCTCTCCTTCGTGCGGGAGCTTCCATTCAAGCAGGATCAATCTTCGCCCGGCCGGTGAGGAAGTGACCGTTTTGCCCGGGTCGCGGCCCGGTACCCACAGGCAACGGGTCTGGCCGCGATTCTCTATCCACGCCGGCCGGGAGCCTCTACAGTGGTCGGTCATCCGCAACCGGAGGAGGGTCCACCGTTGACCACGCCGCAGTCCGTCGCCGCACAAGCCGAGGGTCTGACGATCCCCCGCTTGCTGCACCGGAACGCCACCGAGTACGGCGAGCACCCGGCCGTCACGTCGCTCGACCTCGAGGGTCACCCGACGCTGAGCTGGAGCGAGTTCCGCACCGCGATCGCCGAGTTCTCCCGTGGCCTGGCGGGTCTCGGCCTCGGCAAGCGGGACCGCATGCTGATCATGGCGGCCAGTAGTCCAGACCACCTGATCGCCGACCTCGCCGCCGTGCACGTGGCCGCGATCCCGTGCACCGCCTACGCGACGCTGAGCCCCGAGCAGATCCGCTACGTCGCGCGGCACAGCGCCGCGCCCGTCGTCGTGCTCGGCGGCGCGGGCGAACTCGAGCGCTGGCTCCCGGTGCTCGACGACCTCCCGGCGCTGCGCAACGTCATCGTGATGGACGCCGACGCGATCCCGGCCGGTGACGAGCGGTTCGTGTCGTTCGCCGACGTGCGCGAAGCCGGCCGCGCGGCACTGGCCGAGGACCCGGCGGCGTTCGAGGAGGCGTGGCAGGCGATCGGGCCCGACGACCCGCTCTCGATGATCTACACGTCCGGCACCACCGGCGACCCCAAGGGTGTTGTGCTGTCGCACCGCAACGCCGTCCACGAAGGACTCGCGGTGCAGCAGCTGCACGACGCACCCATGCACGCCAAGAACATCGCCTACCTGCCGCTCGCGCACATCGCCGAGCGCGAGCTGTCGATCTACCTGCCGCTGCTGTGGGCGGGCCACGTGCACACGGTCGCCGACGCGTCCGGCGTCGTCGCCGCGCTCGGGCAGGTGCACCCGGAGAGCTTCTTCGGCGTGCCCCGCGTGTGGGAGAAGATGGTGGCCGGCATGAAGAACATGCTCGGCGGCGTGCCCGAGGAGCGGCGCGAGGCGCTGCTGCAGGCCAACGCCCTGCTGCAGGAGGGTTACAAGCTGCGCTCCGACGGCAAGGAGGTGCCGGCGGAGCTGGCCGAGCGGATCGCGAAGACCGACGAGACCGTGCTCGCGCCGGTGCGCGCGCTGCTGGGTCTGGACCAGGTGCTCGTCGCCTCCAGCGGCGCGGCGGCGCTGCCGGTCGAGGTCCTGTACTTCATCGCCGGGCTGGGCGTGGAGATCCAGGAGGTCTGGGGTCTGTCGGAGACCACGGGGGCAGCGACGTCGAACAGCGCCGGTGCGTTCCGCGCGGGCACCGTGGGCAAACCACTGGACGGTGTCGAGGTCAAGCTCGCCGACGACGGCGAGCTGCTGGTCCGCGGCCCCATCGTCTTCCTCGGCTACCTGCAGGAAGACGGCTCCATCGCCGACGCCACGGACGCCGACGGCTGGTACGCCACCGGCGACATCGGCACCATCGACGAAGACGGCTTCGTGCGGATCACCGACCGCAAGAAGGAACTCATCATCACCTCCAGCGGCAAGAACATCGCCCCCACGGGCATCGAGGGCCTGCTCAAGGAACACCCCCTCATCGGCCAAGCCGTCGCCATCGGCGACGACCGCCCCTACGTCACCGCCCTGATCGTCCTCGACGACGAAATCGCGCCCGGCTGGGCCGCGGCCAACGGCATCGAAGCACCGGACCTCGACGCCTTGGCCGCCCACGACCAGGTCCGCGCCGAGATCGAACGGGCCGTGGAATCGGCGAACAGCCGCCTGGCCAGGATCGAACAGGTCAAGCGCTACCACCTGATCACCCAGGCGTGGACCCCGGAAACCGGCGAACTGACCCCCACCCTGAAACTCAAGCGGCGAGTCATCAACGAGCGGTACGGGGACCTGATCACGGAGCTCTACGCCGCCACGAGCCCGGCCTCCTGAGCCACACCGACGGTGATGGTGCGCACCGGCGCGCACCATCACCGGTGCGGTGGCACACCGCCCTGATCAGCCGGCGGCCCTCGCAACCTACTCCTCCAGCGGCTCCGCCGAATCAGCCCGCAGGCCCGCAACCCGACGCACAGCGCGCCAAGCCGGAGTCACACCGCGGCAGCACACGCCCGCGAGAAGCAGGCGACTCGCCCCTCCCAGACCGCACCGGTCAAGCTCGACGCACGAGCGCACTACGCCGGCACGCCGCCTTGATCGACCAGTTCGCCCGACCCGCGCACACCGCAACGATCGCAGCGTTCGCCCATCACGGCACCTAACCCCACCGAAACTCAGCTACGCCACGCACCACCCATCGAGCCTGGCCGCACGTCTACAAACCCCACCAGCGCACCGAACCTGGCCGCACCGATCTACAAAACCCACCAGCACACCCAGTCCCCGCCCAGCACCTCGACCCGCCTTCTCCGCGGTCTGGACCAGTGTCAAGGTACGCTTTCCCGCCTTGACACGTGGTCCAGACCGTGACGACCCATCAACGATCGGGGTGCCCCTCGCAACCACCCCGGTCGCAACGTTGCGCGCCAGCGCAACGAGCCGCCCGAGCACACCTCCGCGGCGCGGGCCGCACTCCCCCTCAAGCAATCCGTGAACTATCCGTCCACTTCCGCAACTTCGGCGGCACCCTCTTCTCCAGCCCGTAGTTCTCCAGATGCGCCGAGAACACCTCGTCGAACGCGTTCTTCACCGTGTCCGTGTCCCACACCGGCCGCTCCAAGATCGGCTGCTCGAGGAACGGCTGCCCCATCACGTGCAGCTCCGGCCCGTTGCACCGGATCATCTGCCCGGTGATCCCGGCCGCCCCGTCGCCGAGCAGGAACAGCACCACCGGCGCGATCCGCGACGGCGTGCGCTCCGGGGGACAAGCCCGCAGCGCCCGTTCCGACTTCCACACCATCCGCGTGTGCGCCACCGGGCACACGGCGTTGACGCGGATCCCGGGCTCCTCCAGGTCCAGTGCCCACGAGTACGTCAGCGACGCCACCGCGCCCTTCGACGCCGCGTACACGCCGAGCTTGCGCTGGCCCAGTGACGCGCCGGACGAGATGTTCACGATCGAGCCGTGCGTCCCGGCGCCGACCATGGCCTTGATGGCGGCCAGCCCGGTGTACATGACGCCCAGGACGTTGACCCCGACCAGCTCCCTGGCCTGGTCGACGTCGTCCTCCCACGGCAGGGCCTCGTAGTTCAGGCCGGCGTTGTTGACGAGGCCGTCGATGCGGCCGAACTCGGCCACGCACAGGTCCACGATCGCCTGCGCCTGCGCCGGGTCCGCCACGGTGTGCCCGCTGGCGACGGCGCGGCCGCCGTCCTCACGGATGGTCGCGGCGGTGCGTTCGGCGAGCGCGGCGTCGACGTCGTTGACCACCACGGCACCGCCCGCCTGGGCCACGTGCACGGCGAACGCCTCGCCGAGCCCCCGGCCGGCGCCCGTCACCACCACGGCCTTGTCCTGCATGAGCCTGTCCATGTCCTGCCTCCCCACTGCGCGCGCCGGCGGGACGAGGGGCCGCACCGCCGGGCTCCCTTCCAGTCTTCGACCGTTCGGCGCGGCAGGCAGTGAGGTGGCGACGAACGGTGGCCGGGCTGCGCCGAACGAGTGGGGCACGATCAGTTCCCCGGTACCCCCGGACAGGTCAGAACCGAGCAGAGGAGCGCTCCTTCCGGCGTAGCCCGATCGGCGCAGTTGAAGAGAACACCCGGAACTTTTGTTCGCCTCCGCGTAATCAGCGGCATACTGATTGTCGTCCCACTGCTGAGGAGCTGTGACTCCCTCTGGGCCGCCGTCACAGCCCAGGCAGAATGCGACACGACACGTTCACCCGATCGGGGAGGGGGAAGTGGTCACCCGGTGACGACCCACGCCACGCCACGGCTGACGGCACCGCTACGGAACGTCGAGTACCGAGTTCTGTGGGCGGCCGAGGCCATCTCGAGCGCGGGCGACCAGCTGGCGAAGGTGGCGCTCGCCATTCTCGTCTACAACCGCACCGGCTCAGCGCTCTGGGCCGCCGTCGTCTACGCCCTTACGTTCCTGCCGGCGCTCGCCGGCGGGCTCGGCCTCGCCTTCCTGGCCGACCGCTACCGGCGCCGCACGGTGCTGAGCGCGAGCTTCTCGGTACAGGCGGTGCTGGTGGGGCTCATGAGCGTGCCGGGGATGCCGCTCGTGGTGCTCTGCTGCCTGCTGGTGGTCGTGCAGCTGGCCGCGTCGCCGGCCAATGCGGCGCAGAACGCCATCACGCGGGAGGTGTTCGCCGACGACGAGTTCTACCTGCGCAGCCAGGACCTGCGCGGCATCACCACCAACACCGTGATGCTGCTCGGCCTCGCCGGCGGCGGGCTGCTGGTGAGCCTCGTCGGCACGTCCTGGGCACTCGCGATCGACGCCGTGAGCTTCGCGGTCGCGGCCGTGATCGTGCGCGTGTGGGTGCACGACCGCCCGGCCGCGGGCGGCGAGCAGTCGACGTGGTTCGGGGCCACGCGGTACGTGTTCGGACAGCGCCGGCTGCGCGTGCTGATCGCGCTGTCGTGGCTGGTGGGGCTCGCCGTCGTCCCCGAAGGGCTCGCGGCACCGCTGGCGGAGCAACTCGGCTCGTCGTCCGCCGCCGTCGGCTGGCTCTTGGCGGCCGACCCACTGGGGTTCGTGGCCGGCGCCTACCTGCTTTCGAAGTTCGCATCCGCCCCGGTCAGGCTCCGCCTGCTCGGAGTGCTCGCGACGACATCGCTGGCCCTGCTGGCGCTGTTCCTGCTCCAGCCGAACCTGGCCCTCGCGCTCGTGCTCCTCGCACTCGCGGGTGCGATGGGCGCGTACATCATCACGGTCACCGCCACGTTCGCCACCTGGGTGCCGAACGAACTGCGCGGCGGCGCCGGCGGGCTCTACCGCACCGGCCTGCGCGTCGCGCAGGGAGTCGGGGTCGCGCTCGGCGGGGTGGTCGCGCAGGTGACCGGGTCCGCGATCACCGCCATCGCGCTCGCCGGTCTGCTCGGCGTCGCGCTCGCCATCCCCACCGCGTTCTCGTGGACCCGGGTGCGGCACGCGGTCGCCGCCGACACCGGGATCTGAGTCATGGCCGGCTCGTACAACGGCCGGGCCGATCCGGTACTCGGATCGCAGTCTTGTCACGCCTCGCGGTCACGCATAGCCGACCTCCTCTGCTCTCACCGTCACGAATCCCACCGTCACGAATCACTGGACGAAACATCGGGCCACCGGCTCGGGGTTCCCGGTCACCGGAATCACGCCTCGCGGTCACGCATCGTCGGCCACCCCCTCATCAGGTCACGCACGTTGACAATTTCGCGGCAAAGGGACAGGAACGATTCAGGCTTCGCGGTCGCGCATCGGGAAAACACCTCCTGGAGGCCGCGGCGGAGAGACCCGCACTGCAATTCGCATTCACAGGGTTCACCAGCCATCGGGGGAAGGCACCTCCTGGTGAGAGGCGCACGGTTGGACGGACCACGAATTCTGCGCTCGTGGACTGCACACCGCCGGGAAGTCGGTGAGTGCGATGATACCGGTAAGCGATAACAGCACCACAGCGGATACCACTACAAGCGATCTGCCCGAGAGACCGGAGGAGGCCGAGCCCGATGCCCGAGAACGGACACGCGCACGGTGAACCGACGGACTCCAAACGCTGGGTACCCACATCGAACCATGATCACCCCTCGAGTTCACAAGATTCTTCCGGTGGTTCACCAGCGGCGACCGAACGGTCGCAGGGCGTTGGCAAACGGCTTCGCGAGTTGATTTCCCGCAATCCGATCAGGTCGTGGGATCTGTGGACCAAGCCGCGCCCGATGATCGTTTTCCTGCTTTCCTGGGAAGCGCTCGCCGTCGGCGTGCTGACGTTCGCGATCGTCACCACCGGCGCCACGACGCTGGTCGACTGGGCCCGGTTCGGCATCCTCGCCGTGTGCGCCACAGTGCACATCCAGCTGACCCGGCGGCAGGAGGAGCGACGGCGCAACCGCGTGACGGCCGTCCACATCGACCTGTCGGGCATCTGGGTGTTCCCGGGTGCGCTGCTCCTGCCGATCCACCTGACACTGCTGCTGATCTTCATCGTCCGCGTGCAGCGCTGGTTCAACTCGCGGCGGCCGCCGCACAAGTTCGTGTTCACCTCGTTCACGCACGCCGTGGCCGCCCTGGTCGCGCACGAGCTGTACCAGACCTTCGCCTCGGCCGACATCCAGCACCTCACGCCCGGGAACTCGCTGAAGGTCTTCGGCATCCTGATGCTCGTCGGCTTCGTCTACGCGGCGCTGCAGGCGATCGTCATCGGCAGCCTGCTCGCACTCGGCGGCACGTCCGCGCCGACGCTGAGCAACGTGCTGGGCACGAAGGACGACAACCTGCTGGAGCTCTCGACGATCGGGCTGGGCACGATCGCCACGATCCTGCTGGTGAACATCCCGCCGGCGATCATCATCCTGGTGCTCATCACCGTGCTCGGCAACCGCCTCGCCGAGATCAACCAGCTGCAGTCGGAGGCCCGGACGGACCCGAAGACCGGCATCTTCAACGTGCGCGGGTGGTCCGAATCGGCCGAACGCGCCCTGGCGCGGGCCGCGCGCGGCAACGAAATGCTGGCGCTGCTGATGATCGACCTCGACCACTTCAAGTGGATCAACGACACCTACGGCCACCCGGCGGGTGACGACGTGCTGCGGACGGTGGCTCAGACCCTCGACGACATCACGCGGCCCAGGGACGTCATCGGCCGCTTCGGCGGCGAGGAATTCCTGATCCTGCTGCCCGATGTGGACCAAACGGCGGCCAAGGTGACGGCCGAACGAATCCGCACCGCCATCGCCGACCAGCAGATCGTGACCACCGACAAGCGCGGCGGGCGCGCCCGTATCACCGGGCGGACGACGTCGATCGGAGTGGCGCTGCTCGGCCCGAACGGAACGACGGTGGAACAGTTGCTCCACGCGGCCGACGTCGCTGTGTATGCCGCGAAGGAAGGCGGCCGGAACCAGGTGCGGTTCGCCGACGCGGATCCACCGCCGCGCCCGGCCTGAGCTTTCGCGAATCACCCGCGCGAATTACCGACGGACCCAATTCCGATTAATCGCGTTCGCCTCGCGAAACCCCGGATAACGAGCCGGAGAATTGTTCCGCTTTCGCTCTCCGTGACCGAACCGGCGGAATGGGGCGCCGTCAATTCATCACCACCTGAAATGCGTTTACCGACATTCGCCCGAACGGCCGTGGGGATACCCCCACCACGTCCAGGGGGCGTCCCCGTGCCGCCTCTCGTGAACAACTGGCACCCTGGAGCGCATGTCAGCCATCGACGACCGACCGGCCGCCGTCCGCCTCCGCCGTCCCTGGTCGACATCGGGCTGGCTCCTGCTGGTGCTCTTCGTGGTGTTCGCCTTCGGGCTCATCGCGTCGCGTCCGGCGTCGCCGCCGGACCAGGGCCCGCCGACCGGCGACGTGCTGGCGGCGCAGAACGCGATCGAGGCGCTGGCCCACCCCGGCCCGCAGCCGACGGCGCTCGCCCTGCTCCCGAAGGACTTCACCGCCGTCAGCGGCGTGCGCCCGGGCGCGCTGCCCGCGCGCGACGGGACCGTCCGCGCCGTCCACTTAGACGGCGGGTGCTCCGCCCCGTGGGGTGACGACAACACCAAGTGGGACTACGCCGTGCCGTGCAAGGCCCACGACCTGGGCTACGACCTGCTGCGCTACGCGGACAAGAAGGGCCACCCGCTCGACCAGAGCGTGCGGGCCGCACTCGACGCCCAGCTGTCGCACGACATGCACCACGCGTGCGTGGTGAACCCGATGGACTCACCGCGCACCTGCCAGCTCGTCGCGACGCTGTACTCCGCCGGCCTGGTCGTGAACTCGTGGCACCAGCGGTGGGGTCCGCCGGTCGCCGACCCGATCGGGCCCATGGTCGCCGGCGTGCTGGTGATCGGCTGCCTGCTGGTCTTCCGGCTGCGCGGCTGGCACACCGCCCGGCACACCACGCCCCGGCCCGTCCGGATCCCGACCGGCCCGCCCGCGCGGTGGGCGATCCTCGGCGTCGGCGGCGCGGTGCTGCTGATGGTCGGCGAATCGGCGACCGCGCTGGCCGACTGGGCGGGCGCGCCCGAGTCCGCGTGGTGGCCGGTGACATGGGTCACCCAGCTCACTGCCGTGCTGTTCTTCGCCGGCGGGCACGCGAACGCGACCGGCTGGCAGGCCGAACGCGACCGCGGCTACCGCCACTACCTGGCCGAACGCGCGAGCCCGCTGCTGCGGCCCGCGCTGATCTTCGCCGTCGTCGCGCTGGTCGTGCCCCTCGCGCTGGAGCTGCTCGGCATTCCGGCAGGCACGAACGCCACGGTCATGCGCATCGCGCTGCACCCGCTGTGGCTGCTCGGCGTGTACCTGCTGACGATCGTCGGCGCGCCCGTGCTGCTCGCGCTCTACCGCCGGATCCGGCTGTGGTCCGTGGCCGGGCTCGGCGCGCTCGTCGCCGGCGGCGAGGCGGCAGCGGCGTGGTCGGGTTCACCGCTGCCGGGGTACGGCGCGACGCTGGCGTTCGCGCTGCTGGCCCAGCAGGTCGCGTTCGCCCACGCCGACGGTCTCCGGCTCCCCCGGCCCGTGCTCGCCGGCGCCGCGGTGGCCGGTGTCGGCGCGCTCCTCGTCGCGACCTTCGCGCTGGGTGCGTCGCCGATCCTGCTCGGCAGCCCGGGCGCGCCGGCCGCGCTGTCGGCGCCGCCGTGGGAGGTCCTGCTGCTGGGGATCAGCCAGCTCGGTGTCGCCGGGCTGCTGGGCGCCCGGCTGCTGCGCGTCGCGGCGCGACCGCGGGTCAGCGGTGTGACGCGCGTCGTGCTGCGCGCGCCGATGAGCCTGTACCTGGCGTTCCTGGCGGCAATGCTGCTGCTCGTCGCGGTCGTCTACCTGCCGGGCCCGATCGCCGCCGGGCTGGCCTGGCTCGTGCAGCCACGCGCGGCCGTCGCGATCGCGCTCTTGCTGGTGCCCGCGGGCCTGGTGTTCTGGTGGTTCGAGCGACACGGCGGAGGGGAACGAAAGGGCCACGAGGACGGCCCCGTCCCACTTCCGCCCCGGCCGCGGGCGGTGACCGGCTGGCGCCCGGTGCTGCTGACGCGGGCCGCCGCCGCGCTCGGCATCGGCTACGCGACGCTCGGCGTGTTCGGGCTCGCTCTGGCCCGCTTCGGCAACGTCGCCGCGGACGCCGACTTCCTGGGCCTGCACCTCGACCCGGTCCAGAGCCTCGTGCACCTGCTGCTCGGCGTGCTGCTGCTGCACACCGTCCGCACCGGCGCCGCGCTGTCGGCCGGCACGTGGCTCGTGTGCGCGCTCGCCTGCGCTCCGGCGCTCATGGCCGCCGGCGACGGCCAGCCGGGCGGTGCGACGACGGTGGTGCTTCACACGGCGACCGCCGCGTTCGCCCTGCTCGCCGCCGCGTCGTGCCTGGTCCCGGGCCGACGTCCGGCGGGCGCCACGCCCTGACAGGAAACTCGGGGCGCGACACGCAAAGAGCCGACCAGGCAAAAGTGCCCGCGATGGCGGACGATGGTGGTGCAGGCCACACGGCCAGGGGGAGGTGCGGGCCCACCGCAACCCCGGCCAGGCACCATGCGTCTTCAGGTCCGGGAGTACCGGACACGGACGACGAGGAGTGAGGAGCGGACCGCGTGGACTATCCGCCACGGAACGGGCAAGGCGGCCGACGCCCCGCCCGCCCCTGGCAGGACACGCCGGGCAGGCGAAGCCCCGGCCGCGTGCCGCCACCCGGGCGCGACCGGCGGGATCGCGACCACGGCCCGCCCCGCTCGTCGCAACGCCGGTCCGGCCCGCCCCCGCGGCGGCCCGTGCGCCACCGCTCCTTCCGCGGCGCCAAGATCGCCGTCACCGTCGTGTCGCTGCTGGTCATGGGCCTCACCGGCTACGCGTGGGCCGCGATGCAGGGCCTCGTCAACGGCCTGAACTACGCCGACGTGATCAGCCCGAACTCGGGCGGCGACAAGCCCGCCGACGGTGCGCGTGACATCCTGCTCGTCGGCCTCGACAGCCGCACTGACGCGCAAGGCAACCCGCTCTCGCCGCAGTTGCTGGCCCAGCTTCGCGCGGGCGTGTCCGACGGCGAGCTGAACACCGACACGCTGATCTTCGTGCACATCCCGAACGACGGCAGCAAGGCCGTCGCGATCTCGATCCCCCGCGACTCGTACGTCAGCATCCCCGGCTACGGCCAGCACAAGATCAACTCCGCGTACGCCCGCGCGATGCTCGACGCCCGCAAGCAGCTGCAGGCGCAGGGGGTGGCGGACCCGAAAGAGCTCGACGTCAAGGCCAACCAGGCCGGTGCGAAGGAGCTCATCTCCACCGTCGAGAACCTCACGGGCTCCACGATCGACAACTACGCGGCCATCAACCTGCTCGGCTTCAGCGACATCACGCAGGCCATCGGCGGCGTGGACGTGTGCCTGAACGAGAACGTGAACGACCAGTACTCGGGCGCGAACTTCACCAAGGGCGTGCACACGATCTCCGGTGTGCAGGCGCTCGAGTTCGTCCGGCAGCGCCACGGCCTGCCGCGCGGCGACCTCGATCGTGTGGTGCGCCAGCAGGTGTTCATGGCCGGCATGGCGCGCAAGGTGCTCTCGGCAGGCACGCTGGCCGACCCGGGCAAGCTCAACGCGCTGATCGACGCCATCAAGAAGTCCGTGGTCCTCAACCAGAACTGGGACATCTTCAGCTTCGCCCAGCAGATGAAGGGCCTCACCGGCGGCCAGCTCGAGTTCCGCACCATCCCGACCGAGGACGTCGCCTACCAGACGCCGAACGACGGCGTCGCGATCAAGGTCGACCCGCACCAGGTGAAGAACTTCGTGCAGGGCCTGGCCGCCCCGCAGAGCGGCCAGCAGGCGCAGGCGCCGGAGCCGGACGACGCGAACAAGGGCACCACCGTCGACGTCCGCAACGCGTCGGGCCGCGACGGCTTGGCCGCGAGCGTGTCGAAGCAGCTCGTCGGCAAGGGCTTCTCCGCGGGCGAGACGGCCAACGCGTCGTCGCGCTTGTCCACCGTGATCTGGGTGCCGAACGGGGGCGAGGCCTCCGGCAACGCGGTCGCCGACGCGCTCGGCACCAAGGCGACCGTGCAAGAGGACAAGAGCGTGTCCCCGGGCCACGTGATGGTTTTCCTCGGCTCCGACTACCACCCGAGCGCCGACAATGCGGCCAACGGAGCGGGCGCCCCGGCGGGCTCGGGCAACGCGCCCGCGTCCTCCCCCGCCGCCCCGCCCGCCGGCTCGGGTGAGGACAAACCCATCACGGCCAACGGCGTCCCCTGCGTCAACTGACCTGTTCAGCGCACTCGCGGCTGCCCCGAACGGACCAGTCTGCGAAATCGTCACCAAAGACTTGGCGGAAACCGCGTAAGGAAAAGCCCGCTGCCCACTTTCATACACGTGAGACGCGCGCACGTTCGCAGTCACGGCAGCGGACGGGGGCGCGGTGGAGCGTTGAGCAGGGCAGGGGACGAGGAAGTGGTGATCGACGCTGAGCACTACCAGCGGATACTCGGAGACGAGCTCCGCAAGCTCCGGCGCAGGCGAGGGTGGACGCGCAAGGAGCTGAACACGCATCTGCAGAGCGAGATCTCGCTGCAGACGCTGGCGACGTACGAGCTGGGCACGCGGCAGTGTTCCGTCGTGCGCCTGGTCGAACTGTGCGTCGCGATGGACGAGCTGCCCCAGGACTTGCTGGCCAAGGTGCACCGGCGCGTGTTCGTCGAAGAACCGGGTCGCGTGCGCGTCGACCTGAACCGGGTCGTCGCCGAGGCCGCACCGGAGCTGCTGCCGCTTCGCCGCTGGGCCGAAGACCGCCTGCGGCGCACCCCGGAGCCGGGTGCCGGGTCCGGCTCGGAGGTGTCCCTCGACCTCCCGGCACTCGAGCGGATGGCCGAGCTGTGCGACCTGCCGGTCGTGGAGCTGATCAGCCACCTGCGCAAGCTCGCCCCGGCCTGATCCCGGAGCCGGGCTTCATCCGGACGGGGGCTTTCGCGTCGTCGGAGGCCGCGAAAGCCCCCGCACCTCCCCGCGTGGTTCGCGCACGCCCACGGCTCGCCGTGGTCCGTGCGCCGACCCCGCACGCCCTCCACAAGCCACTCCACAGACCACGAGGGGGACTTTCGCGCCTCCTCCCCTGCCGCGAAAGTCCCCTTCGTACCCTCGTCCGGTCAGCCGAGCAGTTCGTAGTCCTCGCGCCGGACGGTGCGGGTGTCGAGCCAGTAGCGCCACGTGAAGCCGGGCCAGATGGTGCGGTTCACGCCCTTCGCATCGAGGTACCAGCTCTTGCAGCCGCCCTGCGTCCAGATGCCCTTCGCGAGCTTGCGCTGCACGTCGGTGTTGAACGCCTCCTGCACGTCGGCCCGCGGTTCGAGCGCGCGGCCGCGCGCGAGCCGCAGCGCCTGGGCGATGTAGGAGATCTGGGCTTCGATCATGAAGACCACGGAGTTGTGCCCGAGGCCGGTGTTGGGCCCGAGCAGGAAGAACAGGTTCGGGAAGCCGTTGACGGTAATCCCGAGGTGCGTGCGCATCCCCTCGGCCGCCCACTCCTTGGCGAGGTTGCGCCCGTCGCGGCCGATGATCTCGAGGGTGTCGAACGCGTCGGTCACGTGGAAGCCGGTGCCGTAGACGATCGCGTCGACTTCGTGCTCCACGCCGGCCGCGTCGACGACGCTGTGCTCGCGGACCTCGGCGACGCCGTCGGTGACCACGTCGACGTTGTCCCTGGCCAGCGCCGGGTAGTAGTCGTTGGAGATCAGCACCCGCTTGCAGCCCATGGTGTAGTCCGGCGTCAGCTTCGCCCGCAGCACCGGGTCGGACACGGCGTGGTCGATGTTGCGCTTCGCGATCCGCTGGCCGAGCTTCATCACCCACGGCTGGCCGTTGAAGCCGATCGCACGGGCTTCGAGCGTCCAGTACAGGATGTCGCGGTAGGCGCGCTGCGCGAGCGGCAGCGCCTTGAACAGGCCACGCGCCCAGCCCGGCATGTCGTGGTCGGCCTTCGGCATGACCCACGGCGGCGTGCGCTGGAACAGCGTCAGCTGCGCGACCTTCGGGGCGATCTCCGGCACGAACTGCACCGCGCTCGCGCCGGTGCCGATCACGGCGACGCGCTTGCCGGTCAGGTCGTACTCGTGGTCCCACTGCGCGGAGTGGAACGCGGGACCGGCGAACTCCTCGATGCCAGGCAGGTCCGGGATCTGCGGCCGGTGCAGCGCACCGACGCCCGCGACCAGAGCCTTCGCGACGAACTCGCCGCCACCTTTGGTGCTGACGTGCCACCGGTTCTCGTCGGCGTCCCAGCGCGCGCCGGTCATCTCCTGGCCGAAGCGGATGTGGCGGCGCAGGCCGTACTTGTCGGTGACGTCGCGCAGGTAGCGCCAGATCTCCGGCTGGGATGAGTAGGCGCGCGACCAGCCGGGGTTCTGCTCGAACGAGAACGAGTACATGTGCGACGGGATGTCACACGCGCAGCCGGGGTAGCTGTTGTCGCGCCAGGTGCCGCCGACGGCCTCGGCCTTCTCGAGGATCACGAAGTCCTCGCGGCCGTCTTTCCGCAGCTGGATCGCCATGCCCAGGCCGGAGAAGCCGGTCCCGACCACGATGACCCCGGTCTCGGTGCGATTGCCCATTCGCCCTCCCGTGTACTGTTACCCGGAGTCCATCCTACTTTGAGTAGGTTACCGGCCGTAGAGTGTTCCCGTGACCACCGCGAAACGCAAGCGCATGCCCCGGGCCGAGCGCGAACGGCAGATGATCGAGGTCGCCGAGCGGGTGTTCACCGAACGCGGCTACGCGTCCGCCTCGATGGACGAGATCGCCGAGCTCGTGGGCGTCTCGAAACCGATGCTGTACGAGTACTTCCGTTCGAAGGAGGGCCTGCTGCTGGCGTGCATCCGGCAGTCGCGAGCGGCGTTGCGCGAGGTCACGGAGCAGTCGATCGTCGGCGCCCCGTCCGCCGAGGACGCCCTGCGGCGCGGGTTGCTGGCGTTCTTCGTCTTCATCCGCGAGCGGCGGGAGGCGTGGTCGCTGCTGCGGCACGAGATGGCGCTGATCGGCACGCCGGCCGCGGACGAGATCGAGCAGACCCGCCGCCAGCAGACCGACCTCATCGCCGCGCTGATGAGCGGCTACCTCGACAGCGAGGACGAACTGCGCGCCGAAGCGTCGGCCGAGTTCGTGGTGGGCGCGTGTGAGCGGCTGGCGATCTGGTGCGAGCGCTTCCCGGACGTGACCCCTGAGATGGCGACCGGTTACGCCATGGATCTGCTCTGGTCCGGACTGTCACGAAGCGCGGGTTGAATCACCCGTGAAGCTGCACGTGCATTAGACCATTCGGTCGTCACTCAGTGCGAATCCTCTCTGGTGTCTTGTGACACAGAGTTTTATTACGGTATCGAGAACCCTGTAAAAAGACTGATGGTCAGTCGCGAGCTGCGCGGGGGCGCAGGAATCGCGTCATGAGCGTGCGGTGGCCGAGTCCCGGCCAGTGAAGCACGCTGATGACGAGAGGGGTGAGGTAGTGGTGGAGACGATCACGGCGAGGTACGCGCACGAGAACGACGACTGGACGATCACCGTCAGCGGCCGCGGCAAGGAGGTCAGCGCCAAGGCACCCGGCATCATCGCGGCGCGCGACCGCGCGGACCAGCTGGTCGACGAGGTCGCCCCGGACGAGCGACCCACTGTCGTGCACCTGCTCAACGGGAGCGCGCTGGAGTTCACCAGCACGTACATGGCCGCCCGGCTCACCCTCCCGGACATCGAACCGCTGGAGGTCCCGCCGTCCGGCGGCGCCGCGGCGCCGAAGAAGTCTTCTGGGGCGGCCGAGGCCGAATCCGCGGCCAAGCCGCCGATGCCGCCGAGCAAGCAGCTCCCCAAGGAGGTCGAAGACCGCAAGGCCGGCCCCGGGAAGAAGACCGACCGCGCGAGCGCCGCGGCCAGTGCTGCCGCGAAGCCATCGGTCGCGCGGCGGAGCTGATCCCCAGGTCACCGTGCCGCCGGAGCAGAAGCCCCGGCCGGCCGGTTCGTCGTCGCCGGCTTTCGCACCGTTCGCGCCGCGAGCCTGCCGACGAGGGCACGGGGCAACCCAACCGTTTCCACCGGTTCGCGCGTTTGCGCAGTGCTCGCTTCAGCGCGCCCGTCCGCAGGCTCCGCAGCTCAGCGGAACAGCTTGCGGATCAGCAGCGCGACGATCAGCGCCCCGACGCCGATCAGCGGGTACTTGACCTTCGGGTCGTCGAACTTCGCGCGGATGCCGTCCTTGGCCTTGTCCGCGAGCTTCTGGGGGTCCGCCTTGGTGCCCAGCTGATCGAGCGTCGCCGCCAGAGCCGTCCTGGCCTGCTCGATCTCACGCTCGATGGTCTCGGGGTCGCGCGCCACGTGCCCTCCTCGCCGCGTCGGACTGTAGGCGCCCACGTTAGAGGACAACACCCCCCGACCGGCCACTGGCCACGCCGAGCGACCACGAACGTGGCGCGCGCTACGATTCCCGAGGCTTCGGGGGCCGTAGCCCAATTGGCAGAGGCACACGGTTTAGGTCCGTGCCAGTGAGAGTTCGAGTCTCTCCGGCCCCACCACGTTCCGCGATCCGCACTGGGGTCTTCGGACGGGCACGCACCCATCGCGCGTGCCCCGGCATACGGATCGGGCGGTGAGCCGGCGTCGATCCTTCGACGCGTGATCCTGGACACTGCCGGTACCACCAGATGAACTGCGGGAGCGATGACCGGCCCTGGTCACTCCCGGACGGCGTCACCGGCCACCTCCGCCGCTTCGTCCGCGTCCATGGCCCGGGTGTCCCGGGGCGGCAGGAACGGCTCGCCCTCACCGACGTGGTCGTCCTCCTCGAGCCGGCGACCGCGGGCCAGCTCGGCGTCCAGTTCGGCACCCAGCAGCACGGCGATATTCGAGATCCACAACCACACCAGGAAAACGATGACGCCGGCGAGTGAGCCGTAGGTCTTGTTGTACGAACCGAAGTTCGCAACGTACAGGGCGAACCCCGCCGAGGCCGCCACCCACAGCACGACCGCGAGCAACCCGCCCGGTGTGAGCCACTTGAAACCCGGCTGCCGCACGTTGGGGCCCGCCCAGTACAGGAGCGCGAAAACCAGGCTGATCAGCACCGCGATCACCGGCCACTTGGCGATCTCCCACACCAACAGCCCGGTCCGGCCCACGCCGAGCAGATCACCGATCCGCTGCGCGACCGAACCCGTGGCCACCACGCCGAGGGTGCAGACCACCAGCACCACCACGATCGTGACCGTCAGCGCCACCCGCAGCGGCAGCACCTTCCACAGTGGACGCCCTTCCGGCATGCCGTAGATCGCGTTGCCCGCCCGCATGAACGCACCGAGGTAGCCCGAAGCCGACCACAGCGCACCGAGCAACCCGATCACGGCCAGCGGACCGGCGAAGCCCTTCGACCCGGACAGCTCCCGGATCGCCCCCACCAGGATCTGCCGGCCCTGTCCGGGAACGATCTGGCTGACGTTGTCGATGACGGTCTGCGTCGCGCTCTGCCCCAGCAGGCCGAGCACGGCCATCAGCACCACGAGAGCGGGAAAGATCGACAACACACCGTAGTACGTCAACGCCGCGGCCCAGTCGGTGAGGTTGTCACGGCCGAACTGCTTCGCCGTCCTGGTGAGCACGGCCCGCCACGAGTTCGCCGACAACTTCGTCGGTCCTTCCGGCTCTCGCCGCCGTCCGCTCATCGCAGCCACCTCCGTCTCGTCCGCCGGGGGACATACCCCCGCGCTTCCAACGGAAACCACAGCTCGCCGGATGATTGCCGGGCACCGCGTGGGCACCATCCACGGCCGACGCAGGTGCCGTGTCCCGAGACGAACGACACAACCCCGTCATGGCCACCGGAGAACCGGTTTCGACGGCGGCCAGTACGACCACGACGCCATCGTCGAAGGGCGGGGCCTGCCCCGCCGGTCGCCGGTCAAAGGATGGGCACCCCGCCCGTCACGGCGACCCGTGCCCCGGACACGTAGCTGCCGTCATCGGAGGCGAGCAGCACGTGGACCGGAGCGAGCTCCGCGGGCTGTCCGGCGCGGCCCAGGGGCACCTGCGCACCGAAGGACTCCACCTGGCCATCGGGCATCGTCGACGGGATCAGTGGCGTCCAGATCGGGCCGGGCGCGACGCTGTTGGCGCGGATTCCCTTGGGCCCCAGCAGTTGCGCCAAAGCCGCCGTCATGTTCGCGACAACCGCTTTCGTCACGTCATAGGGCAGCAGCTGCGACGTCGGGTTGTCGGAGTTCACCGACGAGCTGCCGATGATCGCCGCACCCGGCTTCAGGTGCGGCACGGCGGCCTTCACGAGGTGGAAGAACGCGCTGAGGTTGGTCGCGAGGGTGAGGTCCCACTCCTCGTCGGAGATCTCCTCCAGCGTCTCATGGGTCATTTGGTACGCCGCGTTGTTCACGAGCACGTCGAGCCGGCCGAACTCCTCGACCGCGCGAGCGACCAGCGTCCGGCAGTGCGCCCGATCCGCGACGTCGCCGGGCACGAGCACCGCCTTGCGGCCGACCTCTACGACCCAACGCCGTGTCTCTTCCGCATCCTCGTGTTCGTCCAGGTAGGAGATCAGCACATCGGCGCCTTCGCGGGCATACGCGATCGCCACCGCACGGCCGATGCCACTGTCGGCCCCGGTGATCAGCGCGGCCTTGCCGGTCAGCTTCCCCGAGCCACGGTAGGTGTGTTCGCCGTGGTCGGGCCGCGGGGTCATCGCGTCGGTCGACCCGGGCGGGCTCTGCTGCTGGGCGGGGGTGATCCGGTCCGTCCTCAGGTACCCGCGCGCTGCGGGTTCAGACGCGCAGTGCCTCGCTCTCCTCGGGGGTGGCCCATCGCGCGAGGGCCCTTGTCCTCGCACAACGTCGTCTCGCCATCAGGCACGAAGGCCCCAACCCAGAACCCGGCGACAACCGGGCCGCGGGCGACATCTCCGACGGCGGCAGCAGCCAGACAAACTGACGCCGGACCGCCGCGCGGAACCTCCGCGCGGCGGCCTCCGGATTTCCCCGGCTCGGTTGTGTTTCGCGCGAGGACGGGCCTCGACGCGGTGTTCGGCTCACACTCGATGGAGCCGCGCGGACCCGGGTCCACCGGGAATCGTGACCGGCGCCGTGCGCTTTGAGCAAGTCTCGATCCCACCCCCTGCTCCGGCTTGTCTCGCGCCGTTTCGACGTGGTCGTGTTCGGGCGCGGACGTCTTCCCGAGATCGGCGAATGCTCAGGTCAGCACCAGGGGCGCGTCCAGCCAGCCCAAGTACGCCGGGCGCCAGGTCCGGTCCCAGCAGCGGGGCAGCCTGGTACGGACCGCCTCGGCGCGGGCTCGCTCCTGGCCGTACAACAACGCGAAGGTGAACCCGCTGTGCCCGGCCCGCTCCGCCTCGATGAGCAGCTCGGTGAGCGCCCGGCGGCTGACCACGCTGTCCTGGTGTTCGCCGAGCAACCGCCGCAGTTTTTCCAGCCTGCGGTCGAAGCGTTTGGCCGGCGGGCCCACGACCGGGCGGGCCACCAGCGCTGACTCGCGCAGGTGGCGGGCGACCTTGCGCACCGCGTGCAGCCCGGCGTCCGACGGGTCACCCCGCCGCACCGCCTCGAGCAGCAGCTGGGCCGTCGACCGCAGGTGCACCAGCAGCTCGGTGCATGCCGGGCGCTCGGCCGGCACGGTGAGTGCCGGCTCGTCGACGAACGCCTCGAGCCGGTCGCGCACGGCCGGCCAGCGGGGCGAGTCCAGCGCCTCGGACAGCGCGGCGCCGGCCGCCGCGTCGACCCGGGCGAAGTGCCCGGCGACCAAGGTCCGCACCGGGCCCCGGCGCAGCTCGTCGTCCAGCTCGTCCAGCCCGGCGCTGATCCGCTCCCGGGCGACCTGGGCATCCCGGGCCGCGGACACCTCACGGCCCAGCCAGCGCAGCTCGTCGATCAGCTCGGTGACCAGCTGCTCGTCGGCCACCAGCGGCCGGTAGGTGCGCAGCGCCGCCCGGGTGCGCCGGACCGCGGTCCGGAGGTCGAACGCGGCGTCCGGCAGGTCCTGCCGGATCGCCAGCTCGGACTGAACGAGCCGTTCCCGCTGGGCTCGCAGGAACGCCGTCAGCGCCTCCCCGGCGGTGGCGTCCGGCCGCAGCGGGGCCGGACGTGGCGCCTCGGGAAGCCTGACCCGGCACGCCGTTGTGCTGTCTGTTGGTGAGTCCGTCCGCCACATCATCGGAAACCATGATCCTCAACTCCGCTCCCGAGCAGGGTGCCCGAGGTCATGAGTGTTCGTTATGGGTGCCGTGCCGGCAGCTCGATCGACGGCCGGCAGGCCCGCAACGGGTGCTTGGCCGAACTCGACGCGAACCCCTGACGCCGCAGGCAAATCCGGTGCGTGCGCGGGGCAACCGGCGGTACCGTCCGGACATGCCGTCCCCCGAAGCTCTGGTCTCCGCGCTCGCCGACCCCGAGCGGCTCCGGTTCTTCGTGCAGGTCTGCAGCGCTCCGGACGGGCTGCCGGCGCCCGCGGACCGGCGGACGCGGAAACTCGCGCAGCGCCTGGCGGCCGCCGGGCTGATCACGCTCGACGCGGGTCGCTGCCGGGCGGTGCCGGAGGTGTTCGCGAAAGCGTTGACCAGACCACCGGCCGACCCGGTGGAAGCGTTGTTCACGAAGGGCCGCCTCGTCGCGCTGCCGCGGCCGGGGAAGGTGCGGCAGGCGTTGCTGGCGCGGCTGGCCGACGGGTTCGAGCCGGGGCGCGTCTACACCGAGCGCGAGGTGCGCGCCAAGCTCGGCGCCGTGCACGACGACCACGCGGCGCTGCGCCGCTACCTCGTGGACGAGGGGTTCCTGGAGCGCAGCAACGACGGCAGCGCCTACGGCCGGCCGTCCGCCTGAGCCCCGTGGCACAGCGCGCGTCAGTCAGAGCCGGTGAGGGTTACGGCAAGATGATCGCGTTCTTGGCGCGGTCCACGGATTCCTCCGCCGCCGGCCCCTCGGGGTTCTCTGTGGCCAGCGCCTGGTTCGCGAGCACGAACGGGCGCATCCGCTCCTCGTACGCCGCAAACGCCGGTGCGATGTCGTGGCGGGCGAGTTCCGTCGCGAGCACGTAGGCGCCGACGAGCGCCAGGCTCGTGCCCTGGCCCGAAAGCGGCGACGCGCAGTACCCCGCGTCGCCGATGAGGGCGACGCGGCCGGTGGTCCAGGAGTCCATCGTGATCTGCTGCATGGCGTCGAAGTAGAAGTTCAGAGCGCTGTCCATTTCGGACAGCAGGCGCGGCACCTCCCAGCCCGCGCCGGCCAGGCGTGCGGCCACGATCTGCTTCTGCGCCACCACATCGCGGTGGTCGTAGGCCAGCGGCGGCGACGCGAAGCCCAGGGTCACGCGCAGTTCCGCGTTGTCGTGCACCGGGTACACCGCGCCGCCGGTTTCACCGTCGCGGAACCACACCTGCCAGTTGTCGAGGCCGAGGACATTGGGGGCCGGGAAGATCGCCAGGTGCTGCCCGAGGTGCCGGGCGAAGCCTTCTTCCGGCCCGAACGCCAGCCGCCGCACGGTCGAGTGGAGGCCGTCGGCGCCGACGACCACGTCGAACGTGCGGAACCCGCCGTGCTCGAACTCGACGCGCACGCCGTGACCGAGCTGCTCCAGTGCCGTGATCGAGTCGCCGAAGACGTACTCGACGTCGTCGCACGTTGCCTTGTACAGCAACGAAACCAGGTCGTCGCGGACGAGCTCGACGTCCGGGCTGTCGAGACGGCCACTGCTGAACACCGTTTCCTCCGAACGGACCAGCTCAGTGCCCGTTCCGTCCACCACGGACATCCCGCGCATGCGCGTGCGCAGCGCACGCACCTCGGCGCCCAGCCCCAGCCGGTCGACGACGTCGAGCGCGACGCCGCGGATGTCGACCGCCTGTCCGCCCTCCCGCAGCCCGGGCGCGCGCTCGACGACGGTCACCGTGAACCCGGCGCGGCGCAGGAAGCAGGCCAGAGCGGGGCCGCCGATGCCGGCGCCGGAGATGAGGACGTTGCGCATGGGTTCCTCCAAGTGTGCGTCGTATCCTTACGCGACAAACACTGGCGACGATCAGGCAGCCGCGCCAAAACTGACCTAGTACAGTTGCTGAACTGTCCTAGTACAGACGGGAGCACGATGACCAAGCAGCGCTACCTCGAGATAGCCGCTGACCTGCGCCGCCGCATCGCCGACGGAGAGCTCGCGCCGGGCGCGAAGGTCCCCTCGACCCGCCGGATCGCCGCCGAGTGGGGCGTCGCGACGGCCACCGCGGCCAAAGCGCTCGCGGCGCTCGGCCAGGAAGGCCTGGTGCGGGCCGAACCGCGGTCCGGCACCGTCGTCGCGGGCAAGCAGCCGGCGGTGAGGGGGCGAACGCGACCACCTGGCCTGTCACAGGAGCGGATCGTCCGCACGGCGATCACGATCGCCGACGAAGAAGGTCTGTCGGCGTTGTCGATGCGCGGCGTCGCGGCGCGGCTGGGCGTCGCGGGGATGGCGCCGTACCGGTACGTCGCCGGCCGCGACGAGCTCGTGGTCCTCATGGCCGACGCGGCGTTCGCCGAACGCGGGTACCCGGCCCGGCCGCCGGCGGGCTGGCGTGAGCGGCTCGAACTCGCCGGGCGCACGCTGTGGTCGCTGTACCGCAGGCACCCGTGGCTCGCGCAGCTGTCCCCCATCACGCGCCCGCTGCCGCTGCCCAACCTCGCCACCCACGCGGAGCAGGCGCTGAGCGCGCTGGACGGCCACGGCCTGTCCGCCGCGGCGATGTGCGACCTCCACGTGCTGTTCTTCAGCTACGTCCAGGGCGTCGCCGTCCACCTCGAACGCGAGCGGCACGCCGCCGGCACGTCGGGGCTCACCGAGGACGAGTGGATGGCAGCCCAGGCGCCGGGTCACGCCGCGATGATGAGCTCGGGGCGCTTCCCCGTGTTCAGCCGCATGCTCACGACGCTGGAGTCCGAGGGTTACGACCTCGACCTCGACGAGCTGTTCGAGCTCGGCTTGCGCGCACTGCTCGACGGGATCGCCCTGAAACTGGAGAACGCGCCCACCCCACGAGCGGGATGAGCGCGTTCTCGAAAACCGGCTCAGTCGGCGATCTTCAGCACCACGCGGATGTTGCCCTTCGGCATGTGCGGGAAGGCCTCCTCGGCCTGCTCGAGCGGGAACGTCTCGATGATCGGGCGGACGCCCCGCAGCACGGCGAAGTTCATCGTGTCCTGACTGTCCTGCGCCACCCCGCAGTAGAAGCTGGAGAGGTTCAGCCGGTCGGTCGCCAGCAGGTGACCGGTGACCTGGATCGGCTGCTGGCCCCTCGAGCACGATCACCTGGCCGCTGGGACGCAGGCCGGTGATCAGGTCCGACTGCGGGTCGGCGTGGTCGACGGTCCCGAGGATCACGGACGCGCCGCCCATCTTCCTCACGGCCTCGCCGGCGCTGCCCTGGGCGCTGTCGATGTACTCGTCGACGCCGAGGCTGCGCGCGAGCTCCTCCTTCGCACGGCCGCGGTTGATCGCGACCGTGCGGAAACCCATCCGGTTCGCGAACTGGACCGCGAGGTGGGACGCCGCCCACACCCTGCACCGCGACGAGATCGCCGGGGCCGGCCTTGGCGTGGCGCAGCGCGTTGAAGGCGGTGATGCCGGCGCACATCAACGGCGACGCCTCTTCGAAGGACAGTTCGTCCGGCACCCGAGCCACCGCGTCCTCCGGCGCAACCATGTACTCGGCGTAGCCCCCGTCGTAAGAAGCACCCACGATCGTGCGTTCGACGCAGCCGGTGAAATCACCGCGCCGGCAGAACTCGCAGGTCAAGTCGACGCCACCGGACCAGCCGACGCCGACCTTGTCGCCTACCTGCCACATGGTCACGCCCTCGCCGACCGCGTCGACGCCGCCGGCGATCTCGTGCCCCGGCACACGCGGCAGCTGCACGCCGAACAGCGCCATGCGGGGGATCATGTCGCCACCGCACACACCACAAAGCTGAGCCACCGGCGGGTCCGCTCGCGCAAGCCGCACCCGGGGCCGGCGGAGCTGGGCAACTCGCGGATGGGAAGGGGTGGGCCGGTCCACCGGGGACGGGGCCGCTGCCGCAACCGTCGTCGTGGGCGGGGCCCGCGGGGCAGGGCTCGGTTGGCGGCGGGCGATCCCACCGGCGCAGTACCCGCCGGGCGGACCTGCGCAGGGCGGCAACGGGCCCGGGTCATGGTGACGGTTCCTGGGCGGGACGCGGAAAACCGGGGTTCGCCAGCGCGTCGCAGGCTCCAAGGTTCCGGGTTGGCCCGGAGGTTGCCCGTCGAGTTCAGCGACCGGGAGTTGCGGGAGCTCGAGCGGCAGGCGGAGGCCGGGGCGGAGCGTGCGGGAGACGTTGCCGGCCGCCCCGAGGGCGCGGGCCGAGCGGCGCGCCGCGGTGCTGGAGCGGGTGCTCGAGGTGAGCGCGGAACTCAACGAGAGGCTCGCGCGGTGACCGAGTACTTGAGCGTCCACGACTTTGTGGTCGTCGCGCGGCGGGTAGCGCGCGGGGAGTTCGCGGTGCGCGACACGGCGATCCTCGCGGCGGCCGTCGCGCGGCCGCGGACGTCCGTGCTCGGTGAGGACGCGAACCCGGGAGTGTGGGGGAAGGCGGCGGCGCTCATGGAATCGCTCGGCCGCGGGCACCCGCTCATCGACGGCAACAAACGCCTCGCCTGGACCGCCATCGGTTCTTCCTCGGCCTCAACGACCGGCCGTTACGGGAGCCGCTCGACGAGGACGCGGCCGAGCCCTTCGTCCACGCCGACGTGCAAGGGCAGTTCGATTCGCCGATGATCGCGGCGCGGCTGGCCGAGTTCGCCGGATCGCCTGCGCTGGGCACCCGCCCGGCGACGCCGGATAGCCGACCGTGAAGTCCGGCGAAGCCACCTGAGGGACACCCGCCGGGTTCTGGTTGCAGGGATTCGCCACCAGCCCAGGCCGGCACACCCACACCGGACGCGCGCGCGGCGCGGTGCCCGGCGGCGTCGCCGCTCGAGCCGGAGCCACCGAGCACACACGCAGCATCACCGCGAGAGCGACCAGGACCAGCGTGTTCCGCCTCGGAGACGCTCCTTCACCAGGCGGGCGGGCGCCCCGTACGCTGGCAGCGGCGAAGCCGATCCGGGAGGTGAGTCGTGCCGTCACGCAATCCGCTGCGCTTGCTGCGCAAGTGGACGGACTGGTTCGAGAACCGCGGCGTCTACATCCCCGGCGAGGAGAGCCGCGCGGTCGACCCCGTGCGTGACTTCGGGTGGCTGATGGTCGCCTGGGGCGCCGGTGTCGCGATCTTCATCCTGTTGTTCGCCTTGGCCGTTTGAGTGGCACTTCGGTGACGACTGTCACCCGGAGTGCCCTTTCGATCACGGATCGGCCACGGCTGTACACCAGGTCCGCGTCTTCATGCGCGCGCACGTGCAGGTGCAGGGACAGTGGAGCGAGTCGGCTTCGGTGACTACGCCGATCGGCCTCAACCCTCGCCCCGACTGGAGTACACCGAATGGCGCCCGCGCGCACCGCCCAGCTTCTGCTCACCGCCTGCCTGCTGACGGCGGTGGGGGCCTGCGGCGTCGACGCGCAGGAGGGCACCGCGGCCCTCGGCGGCGCCACCGGCCCGGCGAAGGGCGCGGCCGCACAGCAGGCGCGTGACCTGCAGTTCGGCGCGGAGCACCGGTTCGCCAACGGCATCATGATCTCCGTCTCGGCGCCCCAGTCGTTCCAGCCTGGCCCAGCCGCCTACCCGCGCAGCTCGCGCGCGGCGTCGTTCGGTGTCGAGATCACCAACGGCGGCGCGGACTTCTACCGGCTCTCGGGCCTGTCGGTCGTCGCGACGATCGACGGCAAGCCCACCAAGCAGATTGTCGACGCGACGCAGGGCCTCGGGGGCATCACCGACGCCGGCAAGGATTTGCAGCAGGGCCGCTCGGCGCAGCTGACGCTGGCGTTCGCCGTGCCGGAGCGCCCGACCAAGCTCACGCTGCAGGTGCGCCCCAGCGCCGCCGAGTCCGCCGTGGTCACGTACTGCGGGGCTGCCTGAATTACGCTGCGTCCATGACCGAGCAGCGACTCTCCACCGGCGACGCCGCCCCCGACTTCACCCTCCCCGACAGCACGGGCAAGGACGTCTCCCTCAGCGACTTCCGCGGCCAGGCCGTGGTCGTGTACTTCTACCCCGCCGCCATGACCCCGGGGTGCACGAAGCAGGCCTGCGACTTCCGAGACAATCTCGCTGAGTTCAACGACGCCGGCTACCAGGTCCTCGGCATCTCGCCGGACAAGCCGGAGAAGCTCGCGAAGTTCGTCGAGAAGGAGCAGCTGACGTTCCCGCTGCTGTCCGACCCGGACAAGAAGGTGCTCACCGCTTGGGGTGCCTTCGGGGAAAAGAAGAACTACGGCCGCGTCGTGCAGGGCGTCATCCGCTCGACGTTCATCGTCGACGCGGAGGGCAAGGTCGCGAAGGCCCTCTACAACGTCCGCGCGACCGGTCACGTCGCGAAGCTCATCCGCGACCTGGGGCTCGCCGCCTGACGCTCAGCCGACCGGGAAGCGCAGCGTGAACGTCGACCCCTCGCCCAGCGTGCTGCGCACGGCCACCGTGCCGCCGTGCGCCTGGGCGAGGTTCCGCACGATCGCCAGGCCCAGCCCGCTGCCGCCGGAACCGCGCGTGCGGGCCTTCTCAGCGCGCCAGAACCGGTCGAACACGTGCGGCAGGTCCTCGGCCGCGATGCCGGCACCGGTGTCGGCCGCCTCGAACACCCCGTCTGGCAGGCAATCGACAACCTCGTCTCGAACGCCGTGCGCCACACCCCGCGCGGCCGCGCTGTGGCTGTCCGCGGCTCCCGCGAGGGCGACGCGAACAGAGGCGGCGGGGGTGTCCCTCACCGTCGTGCCCATGGCCGATCCGGCGATCACCGCGGACCCGGTGCGGTTGCGCGGCGTGGGCCGCTGCTGACCGAGCCGCGAATTCGCGTCGATCGGCTCGGGGTGCACGCGCAGCGCACCGGCGTCGGCCAGGGCGAGGTCCCGCAGGTCGTCGACGATGTGCTGCAGATGCAGCGCTTCTTCCGGCAGCGACGCGACGAGTTCGTCGTCGAAGCGGCTCAGCCCGTCCTGCGTGGCTTCGAGCCACCCACGGATGTTGGCCAGCGGGGTGCGCAGCTCGTGGGCGATGTCGCTGGCCATCGCCTTGCGCGCGGTCTCCAGCCGCTCGCGCGCCTCGGACATGTCGTTGAACGCCCGCGCCAGCCGCGCGATCTCGTCCTTGCCCTTCACCTCGACGCGCGAGCCGGCCTCCCCCGCCTCCATGCGTTGCGCGGCGCCCGTGAGCGCGTGCAGCGGCCGGATGAGCCGGATCGACGCGAGCCCGGTGACCACGACCGTCAGCACGAGGATCGCGTCCGCCACCTCGGCGAGGCGCACCTGGTTGTCGGGCCGACAGCGTGAAGCCGCTCGTTGGCTGGTCGCCGCCCTTTACCGTGATGTAGAGCCACGCCGCGGGCGCGCACGTGCATGAAGGACCACGACGCCGTCGTCGACTCGCAACCCAACTCCATCGCCGGAGCCGAGCAGTGGGCGAAGGACCACCGGGCCGCCGGCGACGCCTGCCGGTCGAAGCTGCCCCTGCTGCCGTGGGGCGAAGACTCGGCGAACCCGGCGTACCAGGACAACGTGCACCGCTGGGTCTTATGCATGACCGCCGGGGCATGCACGTAGCCGAATCCCCGGACGACGACGAATCGCCGTGGCGCTTCACGAGCAGCGATCAGCCGCCGGACCACGAAACGACCGAGCGGACCTGCGAAGTCCAGGTCATGGGCCCGAGCGACAAGTAGCCGTCAGGAACCGGCGAGCTCGCGCAGCGCCGGCAGCAGCGCCCGCAGCGCACGGCCCCGGTGTGACGCAGCGTCCTTTTCGGACGGTGCCAGCTCCGCCGACGTCAGGGTTCCGCCGTCCGGGACGAAGATCGGGTCGTAGCCGAAACCGTTGGTGCCACGGCGTTCGCGCAGCAACGTGCCGCGCCATTCGCCGCGGACGACCGTTTCCTCGCCGGACGGGAGCACGAGCGCGGCGGCGCACACGAAGGCCGCGCCGCGGCGGTCGTCCGGGGTGTCGGAGAGCTGCGCGAGGACAAGGTCGAGGTTGGCGTCGTCATCACCGTGGCGGCCGGACCAGCGCGCGGACAGGATGCCCGGCATGCCGCCCAGCGCATCGACGGTCAAGCCGGAGTCGTCGGCGACGGCGGGCAGGCCGGTGGCCTCGACGGCGTCGCGGGCCTTGGCCACGGCGTTGCCCTCGAAGTCGGGAGCCGTCTCCGGTGCCTCGGGGAACTCGTCGACGTCGGCGAGGCCCAGCACCTCGATGCCCGAGACGCCTTCGGCCTCGAGGATCCGCCGCAGCTCACCGAGCTTCTTCTGGTTGCGCGTGGCCAGCAGCAGCTTCGTCACTTGGCCCCCTTCTTCTTGTCCGGACGCGGCTGCGGCAGCTCGCCCGGGTACGGCAGCGCCAGCGCCTCGTTCTGCAGCCGCGTGAGTTCCGCGCAGCCGGCGAGCGCCAGGTCGAGCATGGTGTCCAGAGTGGACCGGGCGAACGTGGCGCCCTCACCGGTGCCCTGCACCTCGATGAGCGTGCCGGCATCGGTGGCGACGACGTTCATGTCGACCTCCGCGCGCGAGTCCTCTTCGTACGGCAGGTCCAGGCGCACCCGGCCGTCGACCACGCCGACGCTGACGGCCGCGACGGACGAGGACAGCGGCTGCGGATCGTTGAGCCGGTTCGCCGCGCCGAGCCAGGTGATCGCGTCGTGCAGCGCGACGTACCCGCCGGTCACGGCCGCAGTGCGCGTGCCGCCGTCGGCCTGGATCACGTCGCAGTCGATCACGATCGTGTTCTCGCCGAGTGCCGCGAGGTCGATGCACGCGCGCAGCGACCGGCCGATGAGCCGGGAAATCTCGTGGGTGCGGCCGCCGATGCGGCCCTTCACCGACTCGCGGTCGCTGCGGGTGTTGGTCGCCGACGGGAGCATCGCGTACTCCGCCGTGACCCAGCCCAGCCCGGAGCCCGCCCGCCAGCGCGGGACCCCCTCGGTGACGCTGGCCGCGCACAGGACTCGCGTGTTGCCGAACTCGATGAGCACCGAACCGGCAGGCCACTTCTGGAAACCGCGGGTGATCTTGATGTCGCGGAGCTGGTCGTCGTTCCTGCCATCTTTCCTCGTCACGCCGTGCACTTTAAGGCAGGCCACCGACGCTCCGCCGCTCAGATGTCGTAGACGGCACCCTGGATCACGAGCTCGGTGCCGGGGAAGATCGCCTCGGCCTCCGCGAGCACCGCGGCCCGGTCGGTCCACGGCGCGATGTGCGTGAGCAGCAGCCGGCCGACAGCGGCGTCCTTCGCCAGCTCACCGGCCTGTTTGCCGGACAGGTGCACGCCCGCCGGGCGGTCGGCCGCGTCGGTCCAGGACGCTTCGGACAGCAATACGTCGACACCGTCGGCCAGCTCGCCGAGCGCCGCGCACGGCCCGGTGTCGCCGGTGTAGGCGAGGATGCTGCCGCCGTAGGAAATCCGCAGGCCGAACGCGGGCGTCGGGTGGTGCACGACCGCGGCGGTGACGTCGAACGGGCCGATCTGCGTGGTCTCCTCGCGCAGCACGTGGAAGTCGTAGACGTCAGACAGGTCCGCGGCGGCGCGCTCGTCAGCGTCGGCGGCGTACGCGTGGGCCAGGCGCGAAGGCGCGTCCGGCGGCGCGTACAGCGGCAGCCGCCGCGGCCGCGCCGGGTAGGGCGCAGCCGGGTGGTAGCGCCGCAGGACCGTGAGGGCGTTGACGTCGGCGCAGTGGTCGGAGTGCAGGTGCGACAGGACGAGGGCGTCGAGGTCGAACGGGTCGAGCACGGTCTGCAGCTGGGCGAAGGCGCCGTTGCCGAGCTCGAGCCCGAGGCGGAAGCCCTCCGCTTCCAGCAGGTACCCGGACGCGGCGGCGTTCGGCCCGGGGACGCTGCCCGAGCAGCCGAGGATCGTCAGTCGCACGCCGTCACCCTAACTCCGGCGCTCCTACGCGCTCGTGGGAGCGAGGACACCCGGCGCGAAGCCCATGAACCGCGCGGCGAGCCGCGTGAACGGCTCCGGCGAACCGGTGGCCACGAACTCGTGCTTCGGGGCCTCGTCGCGGTCGGCCAGCAGGTCGAGTTCGGTGAGCACGCGGAAGAGATCCTTGGCCGTCTCGTCGGCGCTGGAGACGAGCGTGACGTCCTGGCCCATCACGATCTGCAGCACACCGGAGAGCAGCGGGTAGTGCGTGCAGCCGAGCACCAGTGTGTCGACCTGGGCGTCGAGCAGCGGCTGCAGGTAGCCCTGCGCGAGGCCGAGCACCTGGCGCCCGGACGTGATGCCGCGCTCCACGAAGTCGACGAACCGGGGGCAGGCGACGCTGGTGAGCTGTACGTCGGGGGCCGCGGCGAAGGCGTCGTCGTACGCGCGGGAGCGGACCGTGCCCTCCGTGCCGATGACGCCGACGCGGCCGGTGTGCGTGACCGACGCGGCTCGGCGCGCGGCGGGCAGGACGACCTCGATGACGGGGACGTCGTAGCGTTCACGCGCGTCGCGCAGACAGGCGGCGGACGCGGTGTTGCAGGCGATGACCAGCGCTTTCACGCCGCGTTCGACAAGGTCGTCGAGGGCTTCGAGCGCGTACTCGCGGGCCGTCGCGATCGGGAGCGGGCCGTAGGGGTTGTGCGCGGTGTCGCCCACGTAGCGCAGCTGCTCGGCGGGCAGGAGTTCGAGGATCGACCGGGCGACGGTCAGCCCGCCGACGCCGGAATCGAAAACCCCGATGGGCGCGTCGGCGGTCGGGGAACTCACGCCTCGAGGCTACCCGCGGGCTCCTTCTTCGGGCGATCGCCCCGGGACGTGAGCCAGGCCGCGAGGACGCCGGCGAGCGCGCCGAAGAGGTGGCCCTGCCAGGAAATGCCGGGGTTGCCCGGCAGCAAGCCCCACAGCATCCCGCTCCACACGCCGAGCAGCACGATCGCGACCAGGATCTGCCCGAACGCGCGGTTGAAGATCCCGCGGACCAGCAGGAACGCGAGCCACCCGAACGCCAGCCCGGACGCGCCGACCGTATACGTGTTCGACGGCCCGACCAGCCACACCCCCACGCCGGAGACGAGCCAGATGAGCGCCGTGACGACTGCCCAGCGCCCGATGCCCGCCGCCATCGCCAGGAACGACAGCACGAGGACCGGCACGGTGTTCGAGAACAGGTGGCCCCAGCCGGCGTGCAGCAGCGGCGCCCACAGGATCCCGTCCAGCCCCGACAGCTGCCTCGACACGATGCCCCCGTGGTCGAGGTCCGCCGGCAGGATCACGTCCACCAGCTCCACCAGGTAGAGCACCAATGTGAACCCCACCGCGACGATCGCCGCCGCCTTCGGATGGGGCGGCAGGATGCGCTTGCGAACGTCGGTACCCGCCGGCTTGTCGGCCGGCTGGTCCCCGAACGGCAGTGGCTGCAGTGGCGGTGTGGTCACGTGCTCCAGGTTACGTCCGTCCGGTACGGGCGACCTCGGGTGAATTCCCTGATGTTCGAGTTCAGGGGCGGTGTCCGGAGCTGTTCGCGCGGGCACGCCACAACGCCGTGCGCGCTTCCCGGGTACCGAGACCGCTGAGGCCCCGCGCCGCCCACCTTCGCAGGGCTTCGTCGGGACTGTCGAGCTGGGCGAGGAGGTCGGGCAGCGCCTTCGGCGACTCGGCCGCGCCGATGAGTTCCAGGAGCCGGCAGCGCAGGCCCGGGTCTTGTTCGGTCGCGAACTCACCGAGGAGGGCGTCGATGTGGTCGCCTGCGCGGGCGAGCAGGAGCCGGAAGCCGGCTTCCTGGGTCTGTGGGTTGTTCCGCCGCATCATCCGCATCGTGGCGTCGAAGCTGGACATGCGGGAAGGCTAATGCGGTCTCGAAGGCGAGCGTCGTGGTTTTCCGCCATGGCTCGGCGTTTCGCGGCCGATCGCACTTCGTCGGGCGTTCGGCCGGCGTGTGGTGGGCGGGGGAACGTTTCGCTCACCAGGCCGCTGGAGTGGCTCGAGGCCATCGACTTCACCGACGCCTCGGCGGCTGCCGCCCGCGTCGCGCAGGAGTTCACCGGCTGGGCGCCGGAACTCACGGCCCTGATCACCGACAGCGACACCGACCCGGTCCTGCGCCCGCACTACGCCCTGCCTGCCGACCACCACTGGGCCCGCATTCCGGGCGTGACCCTCGTGGCCGATGCCGCCCACGTCATGCCTCCCAACGGCGAAGGCGCCAACCTCGCCATGCTCGACGGCACCGAACTCGCCCAAGCCCTCGCCGCCCACCCCGGCGACGTCGAAGGCGCCCTCACCGCGTTCAAGCAGGCCATGTTCGGCCGCAGCGCAGCGCCGAGGTCGCCGCCCAGGGCGCTGCGGTCGACACCTTGCTCGACGGCAAGTCCGACGAGGAAACCGCAGAGGTTCTGATCTCGGTGTTCTCCTCGCTCCCCGGCACGGAACCCACCCGCTGGCAGGTGTGCACGGTGTCGCCGCTCTCGCGGTGGGCCATGATCCCCTTGCCCGACGCGGGCACGCCCATCGAGCCGCCGCCGACGGCCTTCGCGGTGGCCGGGTGGCAGGTGTCGGTGTCGAACAGGTAGGTCTCGACGACGGCCCGGTGTACTCGGGCACGGCCGGCGACTCGAGCTCGCGGACGCGGGACCACACGCCGTCCGCGCCGACCAGCAGGCGCGTGATCACGGCACCGCCGTCGGCGAAGCGGACTTCGTGGTGGCCCGCGCCCAGAGCGCGGACGCCGGTGTCTTGTGTCCCCACCGGACGGTGCCCTCCGGCAGCGAGTCGAGCAGCAGCCGGCGCAGCTCGCCACGTTGCACTTCGGGCCGCCCACCCGTGCCGTCGTCGGCCTTGTCGAAGAGGACGCGCCCGTCGCGGTCGAGGACCCGCAGCTGCTGGCGGCCCTCGAGGATGAGGCCGCGGAACCCGGCCATCAGCCCGGCCGCCTCGACGGCGAGCTGCCCGTTGTAGTCGTGGATGTCGAGCATCCCGCCCTGCGCGCGGGCGGACGGGGAGGCTCGGCCTCGTAGACCGTGGCCGGGATTCCGTGGACGTGTAGGACGCGGGCGAGCGTCAGCCCACCGAGGCCGGCACCGATGATCGTGACTGGCGGATTCATGACGGCTCCTCCGTTTCCGGGGCAGCCCGGCCGGGCCGCCCTCGGCACGAAGGCTCACAAGACCCGCTGAGACGCACACCGCGCTGGAACCCCGCTGGCACTGCCGGGCCGCGCTGTCAGACCGGAGCCGGCGGCAGCTCCCGCAACCCCAGAGCCCAATCCACCGCGGCTTCCGCGTGAAGCCGCGTGGTCGGGAAAGCCGGCACCGGGCTGTCGGACTGATCGACGAGCAGCTCGATCTCCGTGCAGCCATAGATCACGCCTTCGGCGCCGGCCTCGACCAGCCGCGAGATCACACCCCGGTAGGCCTCGCGCGAGGCCGGCAGCACCACGCCCTGCACGAGCTCGTCGTAAATCACGCGGTGCACCCGCTGCTGGTCCACATCGGACGGCGCGAGCACCGAAAGCCCATGCGCCGCAAGGCGTTCGCGGTAGAACGGCTGGCTCATCGTGAACGCCGTCCCCAGCAATCCCACCCGGGAAACCCCGGCCGCGCGCACCGCTGCGGCCGTCGTGCCCCCCAGGTGCAGGAACGGCACGCCGACCTCAAGCGACGACGCGACCTTGTGCATCGTGTTGGTGCACAACACGATCACGTCCGCGCCCGCCGCCGCCAAAGCCGAGGCGGCGGCGGCCAGCGCCTGTCCCGCCGCCACCCAGTCGCCCGAAGACTGCAACGCCTCGATTTCGGCGAAGTCGACCGAGTACAGCACCACCCGCGCGGAGTGGTAACCGCCCAGCGCCTCCCGCACGCGCGAGTTGACCAATCGGTAGTACTCGGCCGACGACTCCCAGCTCATGCCGCCCAGGAGGCCGATCGTCTTCACGCCCAGAGCTGTCCGTCGAGACGTTCGGCAGCCTCGTCGAGCGAGCCCGCGTAGGCGCCCGTCGACAGGTACTTCCAGCCGGCGTCCGCGACGACGAACGCGACGTCCGCGGGCTCACCCCGAGCCGCCGCCTTCTCCGCGACCGCCAGGGCCGCGTGCAGGACGGCGCCGGTGGAGATGCCGGCGAAGATGCCCTCGTGCTCCAACAGCTCCCGCGTGCGGCGGAGAGCGTCGTACGCTCCGACGGAGTACCGGCCGTTCAGCACCGTCGGGTCGTACAGCTCCGGCACGAACCCCTCGTCCAGGTTCCGCAGGCCGTAGACCAGTTCGCCGTAGCGGGGCTCGGCGGCGATGATTTGCACGTCGGGCTTGACCTCGTGCAGGTAGCGGCCGACGCCGACGAGCGTGCCGGTCGTGCCGAGGCCGCCCACGAAGTGGGTCACCGTCGGCAGGTCCTTCAGCAACTCGGGGCCCGTGCCGCGGTAGTGCGCGTCGGCGTTGGCCGGGTTGCCGTACTGGTAGAGCATCACCCAGTCCGGGTTCTGCTCGGCCAGCTCCTTGGCCCGCCGCACGGCTTCGTTCGAGCCGCCCGCCGCCGGCGAGAACACGATCCGTGCGCCGTAGGCCTGCAGCAGCTGCTTGCGCTCGGTGGAGGTGTTCTCCGGCATCACGCACACCAGCCCGTAGCCCTTGAGCTTCGCGGCCATGGCGAGCGAGATGCCGGTGTTGCCCGAGGTCGGCTCGAGGATCGTCGAACCGCGGCGCAGCCTGCCTTCCCGCTCCGCGGCCTCGATCATGGCCAGCGCGGGCCGGTCCTTGATCGAGCCCGTGGGGTTGCGGTCCTCGAGCTTCGCCCACAGCCGAACGTCGTGGGTGGGCGAGAGCCGGGGCAGCCCCACGAGTGGCGTGCCGCCGAGCGCTTCGAGCAGGGACTCGTAGCGGGCCATGGGATCAGCGAGCGCCGCCGGCCACGGCGGGCAGGATCGTCAGGGTGTCGCCGTCCTTCACCTCGGCGTCGAGGCCGCCCGCGAAGCGCACGTCCTCGTCGTTGACGTAGACGTTGATGAAGCGGTGCAGCTTCTCCTCCTTGACCAGGCGCGCCTTGATCCCGGCGTGGCGCGACTCGACGTCGTCGATCACCTCGAGGACGGTCTTGCCCGCCGCCTCGACGGACTTCTCGCCGCCGGTGTGGGTGCGCAGGATGGTCGGGATGGACACGGTCACGGCCATGGTGTTCTTACCTCCAGGAGTTCCTCAGGCGCTGACGCATCGGACAGTGCGCTTTATTCCGCGGGCTCAGTCGACGATCTCGACCGGCTCCTCGGTGATCTCGGCGTCCACGATCCGGTACGAGCGGAACTCGTGCGAATCGGGATCCTTCGTGGAGACGAGCACGTAGTGCGCGTCGGGTTCGGCGGCGATGTTCGCGTCGGTGCGCGACGGGTAGGCCTCTGTCGCGGTGTGCGAGTGGTAGATCACCACGGGCACCTCGTCGTTGGCGTCCATCTCGCGGTAGAGCTTGAGCAGGTCGCCCGAGTCGAACTCGTAGAACGTCGGCGAGCGCGCGGCGTTCAGCATCGGGATGAACCGCTCGGGCACGTCAGAGCCCACGGGACCGGCGATCACCCCGCAGGCCTCGTCGGGGTGGTCACGGCGGGCGTGGGCGACGATCTCGTCGACGAGTTCACGGCGGATCCGGAGCACACGCACATCTTAGGTGGTGGAAAGACCCTGTCCATACTGTGAGACCTTCCGCTCATCCACCCGCTGCGGGACAATCGGGACGTGCCACCGCCGTCGAAGATCCGCGACCGCTGCCGCCCGTTCCTGGCCGACGGCGACCAGCTCCAGTACGTCCTCGCGGGCAGTTCGCTGTACCTCAACGGCACGGCTGCGCTCCACAGCTTCCTCGTGGCCGTGACCGACCGGCACATCACCGTGCTCGCCTGCGGCCGGTTCCGCCGGCTGCGGCCGAAGTCCGTGTGGGAGCAACTGCCGCGGAGCACGGAGCTGGGGGCCGGTGGAGAGCCACCCGTCGCTGGGGCCGACGATCTCGTTCGCCGACGTGGTGCTGGAGATCGCCGACGAGGACGTGGTCACGGTCCGGGCCGCGGACCTCGAACGCCACGGCGCGTGGACCCCGCAGGACCCGCTGCCGGACCTCTAGAACGCCTCGGGCCAGACGTCCCGGTACGCCACCACACCGCCGGCCGCGGTCGCCGACAGCAGGCCGTGGACCATCGCCCGGGCGAACACCCGCGCCGCCGCCGAGCACAACGCGTCCAGCGCCGCCGCGCGCTGGCCGTCGGCGAAGGTGCCCGCCGTGGCGGGCAGCTCGTGGGCGCCGGTGGCGAGCGCGAACACCGTGTCGCCGTCGAACATCGTGTGCGCCGGCCGCACGGCTCGCGCGAGGCCGTCCTGTCCGGCCACCGCGAGGCGGCGCGCTTCAGCCTTCGACAGCGCGGCGTCGCAGGCCACCACGCCGATCGTCGTGTTCAGGTCGGTGCGTGCGGACGGTGCCTCACCCGGCCGGCCGGGCCAGCGGACGCCGAACTCGCCGTCGACCTCGTGGTCGGCGGCGAACGGGCGGCCGGTCGCGAAGTCCACGGCTTCCCCACTTGCGTTCACGGCCGCGAGCGCGCCGACGGTCACGTCGCCGACGACCTCACTCGCCGAGCCGATGCCACCCTTGAGCGAGCCGACCACGGCCCCGGAGCCGGCGCCGACGGTGCCCGACGCGAACGTCGCCGAGGCGGCTTCGCAAGCGGCGTAACCGAAATCGGCGTCCGGGCGGTTGCCCCACGTACTGCGCGGCAGGTCGAACAGCACCGCGCCGGGTACGATCGGCACCACCTGGTGCGGCTGCGACCCGACGGGGAACCCGAGGTTCCGCTCCGCAAGCCACCGCACCACGCCGTCGGCCGCGGCCAGCCCGTAGGCGCTGCCGCCTGAGAGGCAGACGGCGTTCACGCGCTGCACCAGGTTCTCCGGCTCCAGCAGGTTCGTCTCGCGCGTGCCGGGCGCGCCGCCGCGCTGGTCGACTGCACCGGTCGCGCCGTCCGGCACGAGCACCACGGTGGTGCCCGTCGCCCAGCCGTCGCCGAGCCGCTGGTGGTGCCCCACGAGCACGCCGGGCACGTCGGTGATGCCGCTCATCGGTCCCCCCTCGTTCGAGCCGCTTACGCCGTGAGCGCCTGGATCAGCGTCTCCTGCACCCAGGTCAGCCAGTGGTAGACGCCGAGGTGCGGCGCCCGCGGATCGTCGTCGGGCAGCTCGTCGGGCATGTCCTCGGTGACATCGAGAGCCGTGCCGAGCGCGAGCCGCACGTCGTTGAGTGCGCCCAGCCACGCGTCGGCCTGCTCGAAGTCCAGCCGGACGTCGCCGCCGTCGCGCGGCAGCGTGTCCAGCACGACCTTCGCGACACCGACCTTCGTCTCCAGCAGCTCCGGCTCGTGCAGCGAGCGCATCGCCGCCGCGGAGTCGATGTCCTCGCGGCTCGGGTTGTCCGGGTCGAGCTTGTGGAAGTCGGGCAGCAGCCGCGAGAGCACCGGATCGTCCGGCGACTCCGACGGGCCCGTGCGGATGCCCGTGAGCTCGGCCAGCTCGTCCTGCGGCGCCTCCTCGGCGCGCGCCTGGAACATGTCTTCGAGCTGGCTGACCAGGCCGCGCAGCACCGCGGCCTCCTGCTGCTCGAACCCCGCGAGGATCACGTCGCCCGTGCGGCGCCACGCCTTCACGAGGGCTGTTCCATGGTCGCCCACAGACCGGCGGCGTGCAGCTTCGCCACGTCCGTCTCCACCTTCTCCTTGCTCCCGGACGACACGATCGCCTTGCCCTTGTGGTGCACGTCGAGCATCAGCTTCGTGGCGTGGTCGCGGCTGTACCCGAACAATTTCTGGAACACGTACGTCACGTACGACATCAAGTTGACCGGATCGTTCCACACGACGGTCCGCCAGGGCTTGTCCACGTCGGCGACCTCTGCCCCGAGTGGATCAACCTGCGTCTGTTCGGATGCGACAGGCGTGGACATGCACCCCATGGTGTCACGGGGGTCACGGGGTACGCCGCGCCAGGTCCCGCCATGTGGGTGAATAGGCTTGCCCCATGGGTGCACCCGAGCCGGTCACCAGCGCCAGCACGGCGCTGCTCACCGACCACTACGAGCTGACCATGCTGGGCAGCGCGCTGGCCGACGGGACCGCCGAGCGGCCGTGCGTGTTCGAAGTCTTCGCGCGGCGCCTGCCCGACGGCCGCCGCTACGGCGTCGTCGCCGGGACCGCGCGCGTGCTCGACGCGATCGCCGATTTCCGGTTCACCGACGCCGAGCTGGCGCTGCTCGAACAGACGGCGGTCGTCGACGAGCCCACGCTGTCGTGGCTCGCGAACTACGAGTTCTCCGGCGACATCGACGGCTACCCCGAGGGCGAGCTGTACTTCCCCGGCTCGCCGCTGCTCACCGTGAGCGGCACGTTCGCCGAGGCCGTGCTGCTCGAGACGCTGGTGCTGTCGATCCTCAACCACGACAGCGCCATCGCGTCGGCGGCCGCGCGCATGGCCGGCGCGGCGCACGGGCGCCCGATCATCGAGATGGGCGGCCGGCGCACGCACGAATACGCTGCCGTCGCCGCCGCGCGCGCCGCCTACATCGCGGGCTTCGCCACCACGTCGAACCTCGAGGCCGGGCGCCGCTACGGCATCCCGACGCGCGGCACGGTCGCCCACGCCTTCATGCTTCTGCACGACAGCGAGGAGGCGGCGTTCCGCGCCCAGGTCGACAAGATGGGCCCGGACACCACACTGCTCGTGGACACCTACGACATCACGGCCGGCATCGAGGCCGCCGTGCGCGTGGCCGGGCCCGACCTCGGCGCGATCCGCATCGACTCGGGCGACGTCGGCCCGCTCGCCCGCAAGGCCCGCGACCAGCTCGACGCGCTGGGCGCGAAGGACACCCGCATCGTCGTGTCGGGTGACCTCGACGAACACGCCATCGCCGCGTTGCGCGCGGAGCCCGTGGACGCCTACGGCGTGGGTACTTCCGTGGTCACCGGTTCGGGCGCGCCGACTGCCGGCATGGTCTACAAACTGGTCGAGGTCGACGGCAAACCCGTCGCGAAACGCAGTGCCCACAAGGAATCCCGCGGCGGCCGCAAGCACGCGCTGCGCCGCCACCGCCACACCGGGACGGCCGTGGAAGAGGTCGTGTGGACGGCGGCCGCGGGCCGCCCGGCGCGCGAGGAGCACGACCTCGAACTGCAGATCCCCCTGGTGCGCGGCGGCCGCGCGGTGGATGATCTGCCCACGCTGGACGACGCGCGGGCCCGGTTGCGGCGCGCCCAGGTCAGCCTGCCGTGGGAGGGCCTCAAGCTCTCGCACGGCGAACCCGCGATACCGACGACGTTTCTCGAGTAGGGAGCCGAGCATGGGAACCGCGCTCATCGTGGTGGATGTGCAGAACGACTTCTGCGAAGGGGGCTCGCTGGGCCTGCCCGGCGGGGCGGCGGCCGCGGAGGCGATCTCGCGGCACACGGCCGAAGGGGGCTATGACCACGTGGTCGCCACTCGCGACCACCACGTCGATCCGGGCGACCACTTCAGCGACACGCCGGACTTCAACACCAGCTGGCCGCCGCACTGCGTCGCCGGCACGCCGGGCGCGTCGTTCCACCCGTCTCTCGACATCGTGCCGATCGAGGCGGTCTTCTCGAAGGGCGAGTACACCGCGGCGTACTCGGGCTTCGAGGGCATGTCGGGCGACGGGCAGACGCTCGAAGACTGGCTGCGCGCCCGCGGCGTCACCGACGTCGAGGTGGTCGGCATCGCCACGGACTTCTGCGTGCGCGCCACGGCGCTCGACGCCGCCAAGGCGGGCTTCTCCGTGAAGGTCCTGCTGGACCTGACCGTCGGCGGCTCGCAGCCGACGGTCGAGGCCGCGCTCGAAGACTTCACGAAGGCGGGCGTCACCTACACCGGCACCGCGGTGCTCCCTGCGTCCTGAGTGGACGGTCAGCTCTGCGGCGGCTTCGGCGCGCCGCCCTTGCCGAACGGGTTGCAGGCGGCGGTGCCGAGGTAGATGTCGCCGCTCGCGGGACCACCCTGAGGGAACAGCTCGATGTGCACGGCGTGCGTGACCAGGCTGCCGTCGGCGGGCTGCGGCGTCACGGTCTCGTTCAGGGTGACCGCGGCCAGCGCCGTGCCCGCCTCGCCGCCGGGGATCGTCAAGCGGTAGTCAGCGGGGATCGACGAGGGCACGGTGAAGCCCGTGACCGTGCCGATCGAGATCGAACCGGTGCTGCCGTTCTGCGTGGTCGAGCAGCCGGCCGAGTACGTGCGGACCTTGATCGCGGGACCGCCGTAGCGCTTGAGCACGTCGGCTTCGAAGCGCTGCCCGCCCGCCTGCACCGTCGTGACGTTGTCCTTGCGGCCGCAGGTGGTGCCGCCGAGACCGAACACCGCGACGTCGCCCGTCTCGCCGCCCTCGGTGCGGGCGCTGGTGGGACCGTCGGCGTCGCAGCGGGCGAGCTCGCCGGTGACCACGTGCTGGTTGTCGATCAGGACGTCGACGCTGCCCGAGGAACCCCACCCGGTGGACGTGACGTCCGCGGCGTGGGCCTGAGCCGGGAGCACGGTGGCTCCCAGCACGGCCGTCGCCGCCACCAACCGGACCCGACCACGCATCACCCGTCTCCCTTCGACCCGTACGTGCATCGTCGGCAGCGAGGCACCCCCGCGAAACGTCACAACCCCTACACCACCCGGACGAGTGGCGTCGTGACCAACGCAACTTGTAGTCATTTCCGGCGGTAACGAGCGTTAACCTCCGGGGACGTCCGTTTTCGTTCGCAGGAGGTCTCCGTGTCGTCGCTGTCCCTCACCGGCCGCCGTCAGGTGCTGGCCGACCTCGTGCCCGGCGCCCTCGCCCGCGACCTCGCGCTGGTCGCCGGCGGCGCCGTGCTCACCGGCGCGGCCGCGCAGCTCGTCATCCCGGTCCCGGGCAGCCCGGTGCCGATGACCGGCCAGACGTTCGCCGCACTGCTCGTCGGCGCCTCGCTCGGCATGCGCCGCGGCGCCGCTTCGCTGCTGCTGTACCTGCTCGTCGGCGCGGCCGGCGTGCCGTGGTTCCAGGGCGCGACGTCGGGCCTGTCGGGTGCGTCCGCCGGCTACCTCGTCGGGTTCGTGTTCGCCGGCGCCGTCGTGGGTGCGCTCGCGCGCCGCGGTGGTGACCGCACGCCGCTGCGCACGGTGGGGACCATGGTGCTCGGAAACGTCGTGATCTACGCGTTCGGCGTGCCGTGGCTGATGGCCGCCGCCGGGTTCGACTTCTCGACCGCGTTCGCCAAGGGTGTGGTGCCGTTCCTGATCGGCGACGCGCTGAAGATCGTGGTCGCGGCGGGTGTCCTGCCGCTCGTGTGGGCCGCCGTGGCCCGCGTGCGCAAGGAGGACTGAGCCCGTCCCGGGAGCCGCGGCGCTCCGGCGCGAACGGCCCGTTCGCGCCGGAGCGCCGATCCTGTCGGTCCTGCGGGCTATCGTGTGTCGCTGTGCCCGCCCGAACAGATTTCCCCGGTGTCCTCGAACTCCTCACCCACGCTGTGGAGTCCGTCGGCGGAGCCGAGCGGCCCGGCCAGGTGAAGATGGCCGACGCCGTCGGCGACGCGATCCGCACCGGTGAGCACCTCGCCGTCCAGGCGGGCACGGGCACCGGGAAGTCCCTGGCGTACCTGGTGCCGGCGATCCGCTACGCGGTGGAGAAGGAAGCCACCGTCGTCGTCTCGACGGCCACCATCGCGCTGCAACGACAATTGGTCGACCGCGACCTGCCGCGCCTGGCGAAGGCGCTGAAGAAGCCGCTGGGGCGCGAACCGACCTTCGCGATCCTCAAGGGCCGCCGCAACTACCTGTGCCTGCACCGGCTCGACACGGGGGCGCCCGAGGAGCCGGAAGACGCGCAGCTGTTCGACCCGTTCGCCGTTTCGCGGCTGGGCAAGGAGGTCACCCGGCTGCGCGAGTGGTCGTCGGACACCGAGACCGGCGACCGCGACGAGCTCGTGCCCGGCGTGTCCGACCAGGCGTGGCGGCAGGTATCCGTCACCGCCAAGGAA
This sequence comes from Amycolatopsis sp. FDAARGOS 1241, assembly GCF_016889705.1. Classification (NCBI taxonomy): domain Bacteria; kingdom Bacillati; phylum Actinomycetota; class Actinomycetes; order Pseudonocardiales; family Pseudonocardiaceae; genus Amycolatopsis; species Amycolatopsis sp. FDAARGOS 1241. The sequence continues at coordinate 1,221,238 of NZ_CP069526.1, read as the reverse complement.
TGCCTGGGCGCGTCGCGCTGCCCGATCGGCACCGACTGCTTCGCCGAACGCGCGCGCGCCGAAGCCGGGCGCGCCGACGTGGTCGTGACCAACCACGCGCTGCTGGCCATCGACGCGCTGCAGGGCTACCAGGTGCTGCCCGACCACGACCTCGTCATCATCGACGAGGCCCACGATCTGGTCGACCGCGTCACGTCGGTCGCCACGGGCGAGCTGACCAGCGCGATGGTGTCGGCGGCCGCGCGCCGTTGCGGCCGGCTGATCGACGCCGACCAGGCCGACCGCCTGATGGAGGCGAGCGACGGCCTGGCCCTGATCCTCGACGACCTGCCGGCCGGGCGCCTGGACGAGCTGCCGCAGCCGCTCAAGGGCGCGGTCCCGGCGGTGCGCGACGCGGCGAAGGCCTGCCTCACGGCGCTGGGCTCGGACCGCAAGGAGGACGTCGACGAGGCCACCGCGCGCAAGCTGGCGCGGTCGCTGCTCGAAGAGGTGCATGACAACGCCGCGCGGCTGCTCGACGCGTACGACGACGACCTGGCGCACCAGCGCGACGTGGTGTGGCTGACCGGCGACCGCTATTCGGCCAACCCGCGGCCGCCGGCGCTGAAGGTGGCCCCGCTGGGTGTCGCGGGCCTGCTGCGCGAGCGCGTGTTCAACCTGCACACCACCGTGCTCACGTCGGCGACGCTGACGCTGGGCGGCGAGTTCGACACGATGGCGCGGCAGTGGGGCCTGCCGCCGGGCCAGGCGCGGGTGCGGAAGTCGCCCGGCACGGCCACGGACAAGGAAGCGCCGTCCGACGAGGACAAGGGACCGAAGTGGACGGGGCTCGACGTCGGGTCGCCGTTCGACCACGCGCGCAACGGCATCCTCTACGTGGCCAAGCACCTGCCGCCGCCCGGGCGCGACGGGCTGGCTTCGTCCACAATGGACGAGCTGGCCGAGCTGGTCCAGGCCGCGGGCGGGCGCACGCTGGGGCTGTTCTCGTCGATGCGCGCGGCGAAGCAGGCCGCGGAGGAGATGCGCGAGCGGCTGGACTTCCCGATCCTGTGCCAGGGCGACGACTCGATGCCCACGCTGGTGCGGCAGTTCAGCGACGACCCGCGCACGTGCCTGTTCGGCACGCTCACGCTGTGGCAGGGCGTCGACGTGCCGGGGCCCTCGCTGCAGCTCGTGGTCGTGGACCGCATCCCGTTCCCGCGCCCCGACGACCCGGTGCTGTCCGCCCGGCAGCGCGCCGTGGAAGCCCGTGGCGGCAACGGGTTCCTCACCGTCGCGGCGACGCACGCGGCGCTGCTGCTGGCGCAGGGCACGGGCCGGCTGCACCGCTCGATCACCGACCGCGGAGTGGTCGCGGTGCTCGATTCGCGCCTGGCCACCGCGCGCTACGGCGGTTTCCTGCGCGCATCGCTGCCCCCGCTGTGGCCCACCACGGATCCGCAGGTCGCCCGCGATGCGCTGAAGCGCCTCGATTCGGCGGCCCCGGCGTGATCGACCCACCTGGCCGCGCCGGCGAGGCCCGCCCAGCCGCGCCCGCGTGACGGCGGGCACAACCGGGGCAGGTACGGTGGGATGAACGAACACGACAGGGAGCACCGGTTGACCCAGGATCCGTCCAGCGCACGATCCCGGACCGTCAGTGTCGACGACACCGGGGTGCGGCGCCGTCTCGCCGATGGCAGCGAAGAAGCCGTCACCTGGACGGAGCTGCAGTCCGTGATGGTCAGAGTCATCCCCGACGGGCCCTGGAACGAGGACGTCTTCTTCATGCTCGTCGGTTCCGACGGCACCGGCACGGCCGTGCCGAGCGGCGACCCCGCCGCCGACGCACTCATAGAGCGTCTCCAGGCACTGCCGGGCTTCGACAACGACAAGTTCATCGAAGCCATGACGACGGATGCCGACCAGGCGTACGTCGTCTGGCAGAGCTGAGCCACCCGGGCTCGCGCACGGGCGGCTCAGCGAGCTGCGCCGGTCGGCCGATCAGTCGGTCGGGAAGGTCTCCGTCACGGGGATGCCCTTCTTGAGCGTCCGGCTGACCGTGCACAAGCGGTCGATCGCGCGATCCACGGCCGTCGCGAGGGCTTCCCGCTGCTCCGCGTCGAGCGCGGACACGTCGACGTCGAAGGCGACGTGGACGGCGTCCAGCTCCGAAGCCCCTTCCCGGCGATCAGCGGTCACGGAAACGCTGAACTTCGAGTCGTCGCCGACGCGGCGGGTGATCAGATGTTCGGCAGTTACTGCGGAGCACCCGGCGGCCGCGATCTGCAACAGCTCAGCCGGGGAGAACGCGCCCTCGGCACCCTTGCGGCCGATGCGCACCTCGGCACCGCGCTCGTTGCGCCCGACGAAATCGTGTTCGCCTTCACGCTGCACTTCCAGGCTCATCGCCCGCTCCTCCCGACGTTGTCACTGTCCAAAACCACCCGCGCCACACCGGTGTTCCGGAAAGCGACGCACGGCACTGGAACGATCAGGCCGGGTACTGCGCCAGCACCGTGATCGTGCCCGGGTCGACCTCCGTGAAGCCCGCGTCGCGGACCGCGATCACGCGGTCGTCACGCCAGCCGGCCTCGGGGTCGTCCACCGGGCACAACTCCTTCCAGCGCGCGGGGGCCGGGGTGCGCACTGCGACGCGGTAGTCCTGCGCGGCCCACGCGGCCAGCTCGGCGTCCGACAGCAGCGAGGCCAGGATCATCGTCCCGTGCCCGACTTGCGCGGAAGCCTTGCCGACGGTCATCGGCACCTCCGGGTTGAGCAGCAGCAACGGCACGCCTTCGGGCGCTGGGCCCGGCGTGTCGGGCGGCAGTTCGCTGCCGGAGATCTGCAGGCGCGACACCTCCTTCGGCGTCTCGCCGACCAGGCCGGGCACGAGCGCCCGTGCCTCGGCGCCGTCGACCGACACGGTGATGCCCGGCAAGTCCTGCACGGCCTGCCAGTGCGTCCCGCGAGCCCGGCGCGCGACCTTGCGGATGCGGTTGTCCAGCCACGCGTGCATCGGCTCGGCCCACTCGCCGCCGGGCTCGGAACGCTCGTCGAGACACACGGCCAGCGCCGCGGCGGCCGCCGCCTCGAGCAGGGGCGTGCGGCCGGGCGGCTCGGCGCGTTCGATACGCAGGATGATCGGCATGGCGCGCACTTGCGCGGGGTCCTCGTCCGACGTGTCGGACGTCGCCGCGGCGGGCAGCCCGAGCCAGTACGCGTAGCGGCTGCCCAGCGGTTCCAGCACGCGGTTCACGGCCGGACCAGTGCCATTCCGTCGGCCGCGTCGGCGGCCTCCACCTCGGCGCGCGTGACGCCCAGGACGAACAGCACCGCGTCGAGGTACGGGTGCGACAGCGCGGTGTCCGCGACCTCGCGCAGCGCCGGCTTCGCGTTGAAGGCCACGCCCATGCCGGCCGCCGCCAGCATGTCGATGTCGTTGGCGCCGTCGCCGACGGCGACGCACTGTCCCAGCGGGATGCCGTATTCGTCGGCGAACCGGCGCAGCGCCTTGGCCTTGCCCGCGCGGTCCACGACCTCGCCGACGACGCGGCCGGTCAGCTTTCCGTCGACGATCTCCAGCTCGTTGGCCGCCGCGAAGTCGAGCCCGAGGTCGTCCACGAGGCTCCGGATGACCCGCGTGAACCCGCCCGAGACGACTCCACAGCGGAAGCCCAGGCGTTTGAGCGTGCGGACGGTCGTGCGCGCGCCGGGCGTGAGCTCCAGCGTCGCGGCGACCTCGTCGAGCACGCTCTCGGGCAGGCCGGCCAGCAGGGAGACGCGCCGTTCGAGCGACTCGGTGAAGTTCAGCTCGCCGCGCATGGCGGCCTCGGTGATCTCGCGGACCTGCGGTTCAACGCCCGCGTGGGCCCCGAGCTTCTCGATGACCTCACCCTGCACGAGCGTGGAGTCGACGTCGAACACCACCAGCCGCTTCGCCTTCCGGCTGATGCCGGCGCGCTCCACGGCGACGTCCACCCCGGCCGTCGACGCCGCGTCGGCCAGCACCGACCGCAGCTCCGCGTCGGCAGCCTCGGTGTCCTCGCGGACGGAGACGTACAACTCCAGCCCGGTCACCGGGTAATCGGCGACGCTCCGGATCGAATCGATGTTCGCCCCGAGCCCCGCCAGCCGCGCTGCGACCTCGGAAAACGCCCGCGCCGTGACCGGCCGTCCCAGCATCACCAGCACGTGGGACGAGTCCCGCCGCCCGAGCGCGAACGGGTCGGCGCCGATCTCGTCGCCGATCTTCACCTCGACCTGCATGCCAACGGTCGCCATCGCCTGCTCCACGTACTCCTGCAGGCCCTCCGGGTCGCGGTAGACGCCGGCGAGCACGCCCAGCACGAGCTGTCCCCGGATCACGACCTGCTCGACGTCCAGCACGTCGACGTCGTGGCGCGTCAGCGCCGCGAACAGCACGGACGACACCCCCGGCTTGTCGGGACCGGTAGTGGTGATCAGGACTGGCGTCTGGGTCACTGGGCTCCATCCCTCGTTCAACGCTGTGCGAGCAGCACCAGTCTGGCCTCCCACGGCGAGCGCAAGAAGAGCGCGTGCCCGGCTTCACACAACGCGGGCCCGAACGATGGACGCCCCGGCCCGCGCGGGGTGGGGGTACCAAAAAGGCGCGTGCCCGGCTTCGGATGAGCCGGGCACGCGCCCCTGGTGGTTCACGCCGGGCTTACTGCTCGCCCGCGTTGTCGGTGTCGTGGCTGCCCGGCATGGTGGCCTCGACGAGCTTCTGCGAGGGCGCGCCGGCGTGACGCGGCTTGCCGAAGAAGCCGATCTCCCCTTCGGCGTGCATACGCTCCACCATGTGCGGGTAGTGCAGCTCGAACGCGGGGCGCTCGGAGCGGATGCGGGGCAGTTCGGTGAAGTTGTGCCGCGGTGGCGGGCAGGACGTGGCCCATTCGAGGGAATTGCCGTAGCCCCACGGGTCGTCGACGGTGACGATCTCGCCGTAGCGGTAGCTCTTGACCACGTTCCAGATGAACGGCAGCGTGGACGCGCCCAGGATGTACGCGCCGATCGTGGAGATCGTGTTGAGCGTGGTGAACCCGTCGCTGGCGAGGTAGTCGGCGTAGCGGCGCGGCATGCCCTCGGCGCCGAGCCAGTGCTGCACCAGGAACGTGCCGTGGAAGCCGATGAACGTCGTCCAGAAGTGCCACTTGCCGAGCTTCTCGTCCATCATCCGGCCCGTGATCTTCGGGAACCAGAAGTAGATGCCGGCGAAGGTCGCGAACACGATCGTGCCGTAGAGCACGTAGTGGAAGTGCGCCACCACGAAGTAGCTGTCCGAGACGTGGAAGTCGATGGCCGGGGCGGCCAGCAGGATACCGGTCAGACCGCCGAAGAGGAACGTGACGATGAAGCCCATCGAGAAGATCATCGGCGTCTCGAAGGACAGCTGGCCCTTCCACATCGTGCCGATCCAGTTGAAGAACTTCACGCCGGTCGGAACCGCGATCAGGAACGTCATGAAGGAGAAGAACGGCAGCAGCACGGCGCCGGTGGCGTACATGTGGTGCGCCCACACCGCCACGGACAGGGCCGCGATCGCCAGCGTCGCGAAGACCAGCCCCTTGTACCCGAACACCGGCTTGCGGCTGAAGACCGGGAAGATCTCGGACACGATCCCGAAGAACGGCAGCGCGACGATGTAGACCTCGGGGTGCCCGAAGAACCAGAACAGGTGCTGCCAGAGGATCACGCCGCCGTTGGCGGGGTCGAACACGTGCGCGCCGAGGTGCCGGTCGGCCAGCAGACCCAACAGGGCCGCGGTCAGGATCGGGAACGCGAGCAGGATCAGGATGCTGGTGACCAGGATGTTCCAGGTGAAGATCGGCATCCGGTACATCGTCATGCCCGGCGCGCGCAGGCAGACCACGGTGGTGACCATGTTGACCGCACCGAGGATCGTGCCCAGACCGGAGACGACCAGGCCGGAGATCCAGAGGTCGGCCCCGACGCCCGGCGAGTGGATCGCGTCCGAGAGCGGGGTGTAGGCGAACCAGCCGAAGTCGGCGGCGCCACCCGGGGTCAGGAATCCGGAAAGGACGATCAGCCCACCGAAGAGGTAGAGCCAGTACGAGAACGCGTTCAGCCGCGGGAACGCGACGTCCGGCGAACCGATCTGCAGCGGCAGCACGAAGTTCGCGAACCCGAACAGGATCGGGGTCGCGTACAGCAGCAGCATGATCGTGCCGTGCATCGTGAACAGCTGGTTGTACTGCTCCTGCGACAGGAACTGCTGGCCCGGCCGGGCCAGTTCCGTGCGGATCAGCATGGCCATCGCGCCGCCCGCCATGAAGAAGGCGAACGACGTGACCAGGTACATGATGCCGATCTGCTTGTGGTCCGTCGTGCGGAACAACCGCAGCAGGTACGAACCCTTTACCGACTCGCGCGCGGGATACGGGCGCGTTGCGATCGGCTTGGGGGCTACGGCCGTCACTCCTGCCTCCAACACTCAAACCTCGGTGGTCATCGTCCGAGTCGCCGGAGTCGGCACGAGGCCTGATCCGGCGACTAGGAGGGATCGTAGCCCTCGCTACCCACCGTCGCTCGCACCGGCTGGTTAGATCAGCGCATGGCCGACCGGTACACGGCTTCCGCGCTCGAAGCGGCGCTCGCCGTCGCCCGGCGGCACGGGCTCGGCGCACGGGCGCCCGAGGTGCTCCACGAACGCTCGAACGTGCTGGTGAGACTGGGTTCCGTCGTCGCTCGGGTACCCGGCACGACGCTGCTGCTGCGCCCCGATGCGACGGCCTGGCTGGCGCGTGACGTCGCCCTCTCGCGCCACCTCACGGAGAGTGGTGTGCGCGTCGTCTCACCCACCGCGGATCCCCCGGCCGGACCGCATTTCGCGCACGGTCTGCCGGTCACGCTCTGGCACTGGACACCGCACGATCCGGACCATCGGCACACGCCGGGCGAGGTGGCGGGATCCCTCGCCGAAGTCCACGGGGCACTGCGTGCCTATCCGGGTGAACTTCCCGCACGCGGGCCCGTCGACGAGATCCTGGGCGCGCTCGAGCGCCACGGCGCCACGATGGCCGGTGCGGCTCCGCGGATCCGCGACGAAGCCTTGCGGCTCGCGGGGGAACTGCCTTCCGGCGACGGCCAAGCCCTGCACGGCGACGCTCATCCCCGCAACGTCATCGCAACCGCCGCGGGCCCGTGCTGGCTCGACTTCGAAGACACCTGGCGCGGGCCGCTCGCGTGGGACCTCGCGATCCTCGCGAAGCAGGGCGGACCCGAGTTCCTGGCGGCTTATCCGGCCGACGCGGACCCCGTGGCGCTGGCCGTGTGCACGCGGTTGCGCGAGCTGCTCGTGGTGGTGTGGCGCTTCCTCGTCGCCGTGCGGTTCCCGCACCGGCTGGGCGAGGCACGGGCCGCGCTGGCGGAGCACTTCCCCGGCTAGGCGTACCAGCCGAGGATCGCCTCGACGACACCCGCCGGGTCCTCCAGCGGCGTCAGGTGGCCGGCGCCGGGCAGGACGACGAGCGTGGCGTCGCCCACGGCGTCGACCATCGCGTTCGCCGCCTCGACCGGCGTGATCGCGTCTTCCTCGCCGACGATCACGAGCGCGGGGACATCGGCGCCGCGCAGCACGTCGAGCGCGTCGGGCCGGGCGCGCATGGCGCGCGCCGCCCACGCGACGCCGGCGGGCGGCTGGTCGTCGATGAGGCCGCGGACGCGATCGGCGACCTCGGCCGGCGCGGCTTCCGCGAGGAGGTTCGGCAGGTTCGCGTCGGCCAGCCACCCCTTGACGCCCTCGGTTTCGGCGCGTTCGGCGACCTTGAGCCGGTTCTCGGCGGCTTCGGGAGTGTCGGCGGTGGCCTTGGTGTCGATGAGCACCAGGCCGGCGACGCGGTCGGGGGCGTGGCGCAGCACGGCCAGCGCGAGGTAGCCGCCCATCGAGCAGCCGCCGAGCACCACTTCGTCCAGCTCCAGCCGGTCGAGCAGCGCGACGACGTCCCGCGCCGCGTCGTCGAGGCTCGGTTCGCGGTCCGATTCCGGCAGCGGGCTGCGGCCCAGCCCGCGCTGGTCGGGGGTGATGACCCGCAAGCGCTCGGCCAGCGGCGCGCGGACCGGGTCCCACATGCGGGCGTCGAGCGGGAAGGCGTGCAGCAGCACGAGCGGCAGTTCGGTCATGGTGCTGATTGTGGCGGAAATCCTGTCGGACCCCGCCGCTACCGTCGGGGGTGCTGAGGGAGATCAAGACCGAACGGCTGGTGCTGCGGCCTCTCGCGGAAGCCGACCGCCCGGCCGTCGTCGCCATCGAGACGGACCCGGCGACCAACCGCCTCAACCCCGCCCTGCCCGCGCCGCCCGACGGCGAGCTGCTGTTCGACTCGTGGCTGGCCCACTGGGCCGAGCACGGCTACGGTTACTGCGCCGTCCGGGAACGCGGGGGCACCGAGGTGCTGGGCCTCGCGGGCGTCCGCCTGCGCCGCTTCCGGGACGAACGAGTGCTCAACCTGGCGTACCGCTTCGCGCCGGCCGCGTGGGGCGAGCGCTACGCCGTGGAGGCCCCGCGCGCCGCTGTCGACTGGGTCGAACGGGAACTGCCGGCGATCCCGGTGCTGATCTCGGTGAACGTGGCGAACACGCCGTCGCTGCGGGTCGTCGAACGGCTGGGGTTCACGAAGTACGAGGAGGAAGAGTACGAGGGGGCGGTTTCGCGGCACTTCCGGCGCTAGGTGTTTCAGCGCTGGGTGTTTCAGCGCTGGGTGTTCCGGCGCAGGTGTTCCGGCGCCGGGTGTTCCGGCGCTGGGTCACCAGCGGCGGTTCGGCCGCCGGCGCGCCCGCGCTTCCCAGCACGCCCGGTGCCAGTGCCGGCGGTCGGCGACCGAGCCCGTTTCGTCGGCCGGCCACACCACGACGTGGGGGGTGCCGGGGCGGATCTCGTGGTCGCAGCCGGGGCAGCGGTAGGTCTTGGTGGCGTGCGAGCCGGGGACGGTGCGGACGAGCCACTCGCCGTCGGGACCGGATTCGGGGTGGGCCCAGCCGCTGACGGAGCCCAGGTCGGGGCGCTCGGGCCGGCCGCGGCCGGGGCGGTTGCGTCGGGGCACGTCGGGTCACCCGTGGGCGAGGGCCAGGGGGACGAGCTGCTCGGCCTCAGTCAGGGAACCGTGCTGCCCGATCAGCGACGACTCAACGGCCTCGGACAGCTCGCGCACCATGCCGAACGTGCCTTGTGCCGCCGCGACGACGTCGCCGATGCGCGGTCGCACGCGGTCGCTGACGGTCGCGCCGAACCAGCCGCGCGCGATGGCCTCGTCGCGGGGCAGGACCCAGGCGCGGGAGCCCAGCACCTCCTGCCACGCGGCCAGCACGTCGGCTTCGGCTCCGGTTTCGGCGTACACGTGCCGCGCCCGCACTTCGCCGCCGAAGGCGCGCACGCCGGCGAGCAGCGCGGGTGTGTCCTCGAGGTCGAGCTTGTCGTCCACCGCGACCATGCCGTGGTCCGCGACGACGGCGAGCAGCGCACCCGCCGGCAGACCGTCCACAAGGGACTCCACGAGCCGGTCGACGTGGCGCAGCTGCATGCGCCACGCGGGAGAACCCGGGCCGTACAGGTGGCCCAGCAGGTCGAGTTCGCTGTGGTAGGCGTAGCAGAACGCGCGCGAGGCCAGCACGTCCAGCGTCCGCGCGGCGAGGTCGCCGAGCGCGTGCACGCCGGCGTACCGCGCGCCGCTCTGGGTGGCGCGCGTCAGCGCCGTGTCGGCGAACTGCGCGGACGACACCACGGCCGCCTCGATGCCCGCGGCGACGGCGCGTTCGAAGGTCGTCGGCAGGGGCTGGACGTCGCGCGGCGGCAGGGCGCCACGCAGGTCGCTGCCGTCGTCGTGCGAGCGCCAGCGCAGGGCGTTGAGCACACCCGCGCCCGGCACCTCGAACGTGTAGCCGACCATGCCGTGCTCCCCCGACGCGAGACCGGTGCCGATCGCCGCGACGCCGGCCGCCGTCGTCGACGGGAAGCCGACGCGCAGCGGGCTCTTCGCCAGCTCCGTCAGCACGGGTGCGTCGGCGGCGTGCTCGGCGAGCAGCTGCCAGCCGAGACCGTCGATCAACAGCACACACGCGCTGCGAGCTTCCGGCAGGGCCAGCGAACCGTCCTCGCCCGGCACACCGAGCGCGCCGAGCACCGCCGGCACGACCTGGCCCAGGTGCGGGAGGTCCGTGATCTCGGGAACGTCCACCCCGACAGCTTCCCCCTCGTGGCCACACGGGCGATAATCGGGCCATGCCCACCTACGCCTACCGCTGCCGCGAGTGCACCGGCACCTTCGAGCTGCAGCGGCCGATGAGCGAGTCCAGCGCGCCGGCACCGTGTCCCGAGGGGCACTCGGACACCGTGAAGCTGCTGACCACCGTCGCGCTCACCGGCTCCGCCGCGACACCCGCGCCGTCGGGCGGTTGCTGCGGCGGCGGGTGCTGCTCGAACTGACGCTCAGCAGGCCTTCAGCGCCTGGTCGAGGTCGTGCCGCAGGTCCTCGACGTCTTCGAGGCCGGCCGAGAGGCGGATCAGCCGGCCGGTGATGCCGGCTTTCTCGCGGTCGTGCTCCGCGGCGACCGGGTGCGTCAACGACGCCGGGTGCTGGATCAGCGTGTCGACACTGCCGAGGCTCACCGCGGGAGTGATCACGCGGACGGCGCCGATCACCGCGTGCGGGTCGCCGGCCACCTCGAACGCCACGAGCGGCCCGCCGATGCGCGGGTGGTGCACCGCGGTCACCGCAGGGTGTTGCGCCAGGCGCTCGGCGAGGACCGCGGCGGTGGCCGAGGCTGCGGTGACACGCAACGGGAGCGTCGAAAGCCCGCGCAGCAAGAGGTAGCCCGCCAACGGGTGCAGGACCGCGCCCGTCGCGAACCGGATGTCCCGCAAGCGCGCGGCCTCCTCCGCGTCACACGCGACGACGCCGCCCATCACGTCGCCGTGGCCGCCGAGGAACTTCGTGGCGGAGTGCAGCACAAGCCGGGCGCCGTGGTGGCCAGGGCATTGCAGCACGGGCGTCGCGAAGGTGTTGTCCACGAGGACGGGCACGGCACCGCACCGTTCGACGAGCGCCGCGATGTCGAGTTCGGTGAGCGCGGGGTTCGCCGGGGTTTCGACGAACACCCGCCCGGTGTCCTCCCGAACGGCTCGGGCGGCGTCTTCGGGCGCGCCCCAGGTGACCTCGGTGCCGAGCAGGCCGGACGTGAGCAGGTGGTCGGTCGACCCGTACAGCGACCGGACGCCGACGACGTGGCGCTTCCCCCGCTGCACGGCGGACATCCCGCTCGCGAACGCCACCGCGTGCTCGAACCCCTCCAGCTCGGCGAGCGCCCGCTCGAACCGCTCGACCGTCGGGTTGCCGATGCGGCCGTAGATCCCGCTCACATGGCCGCCGGCCGCGAACTCGTCGATGCGCCTGGCCTCGGCCGCGCTGTCACGCGACGGGTACGTCGTCGAGTAGTCGAGGGGCGCCGCGTGCAGACCCAGGTCGGTCAGGTCGTCGCGGCCGGCGTGGACGGCTCGGGTGCGCAGGTCCGTCATACCCGGAGACTCGGCCATCGTGCGGTTTTCCCGCAATGGTGTCGGATATCATTCGCGCGATGACCGGATCCGTCGAACTGAGCCCGGTGGACCTCGAGATCCTGCGCCTGCTGCAGAACGATGCCCGGATGTCGAACAAGGACCTCGCGGCCGCCGTCGGCATCGCGCCGTCCACGTGCCTGGACCGCGTCGCCCGCCTGCGCGAAACGGGCGTCATCACGGGCCAGCACGCGCAGGTCGACGCCGCCAAGCTGGGCCGTCCGCTGGAGGCGTTCCTGTTCGTCCAGGTCCGCCCCCACCGGCGCCCGCTGGTCGACCCGTTCGTGCAGCACCTGCTCGCGCTGCCCGAAGTCCGCGCCGTCTACCACCTCACCGGCCCGGACGACTTCCTGGCCCACGTCGCCACCAGCTCGGCCGCCGAGCTCCAGCGCCTGGTCCTCGACGAACTCACCGCCCGCGACGAAGTGGCGCGCGTCCACACGAACCTGGTGTTCCAGCACTGGAGCGGCGGACCTCTGCTGCCCCCTGCTCGACCCTGACCACCGGCGGCGGCGATCTCCGCGAGCGCGAACCCGCGGTTTCCACCGCCAGACCCTGCGTCCGAAGTGGACTACTCGCCGAAGTTCGTGTCCACGAGTTCGGTGACCTTCGCCAGGGCTTCCGAAGCCTGCGGGCCGTGGGCACGCACGGCGATCCGGTCGCCCTGACGCGCGCCGAGCGACATCAGCGCGAGCACGCTGCGGGCGTCGGCCTCCTGTTCGCCCAGCCGGACGGTGACTTCGGCGTCGAGGGAAGCCAGGCTTCGGGCCAGGACGGCCGCGGGGCGGGCGTGGAGGCCGACGTCGTTGGTGAGCGTGAACTCCTTCTCCTGCGCGGCGTCCGCGTCCAGCGGAGCGTCCACAAGAGACAGGTCAGGAGCCAGTCCCGCGCTCGCGGCGGCCTCGGCGACCGCCTTCCGGTCGGCCCCACCCTGTGCGGCGACGGCGGCGGCCACGGCGCCTTCGACCAGCGGACCGTCGGCGACCACCGCCGCGGACGGGTCCGCCAGGGACTCCACGGCGAGTTCCGCGGTCATCTGCGCGCTGCCGAGGTCATACAGCAACACGACGCCGTCGCCGGAGTCCGCGCGCTGGGTGGCGGCCACGACTTCGTCGTAGTCGGTGCCGAGGCCCCCGTCGTCGGGCAAGCCGCCGGCGGCCACGACCCGGACGTCGGGAGCCATCTGGGACGTGAGTTCGGCCAGGCCCTCGGCGAGCTTGGCGCTGTGCGAGACGAGCACGATCCCGACGGTCACCGGGCGGCCTCCGCGAACGCGTGCAGCAGCAGGGCCGACGAGCGGGCCCCGGGATCCATGTGCCCCACGGCGCGTTCGCCCAAGTAGGACGCCCGGCCCTTGCGCGGCACGAGATCCACTGTGGACTCCGCACCGCGGTCGGCCGCCTCGGCGGCGGCCGCGAGCACCGAGGCAACCGTGGCGTCCGAAGCGGCAGCTGCCGCGGTCGCCGCCGAAACGGCCGGGATCAGCGCGTCCACCATCGTCGCGTCGCCGCCCACCGCCTTGCCGCGGGTCTGCACGCCTTCGAGCGCGGCCTCCAGCGCCGCGACGGCCAGCGGCACGTCGATCTCCGTCGCGTCGCCCAGCTTCGTGGCCGCGCGCAGGAAAGCCGTGCCGTACAAGGGACCCGCGGCGCCGCCGACCTTCGAGATCAGCGTGGTGGCCGCCAGCTTCGCGACGGCGGCCGGCGTCGGCGGCACCTCCGTCTCCAAAGCGGACACGATCGCGGTGAACCCCCGGTTCATGTTCTCGCCGTGGTCGCCGTCGCCGATGGCGCGGTCGAGGTCCACGAGCTCGGTGCGGTGCTCGGCCACGACCTCGGCGGCGGCCCGCAGCGCCGCCGCCAGCCCTTCGGAAGAACAGCCCATCAGACCCCCCACCGCAGCGCGGGCGTCCACACGGGCGCGTCCCACAGCTCGGTCAGCTCGTCGTCCAGTTTCAGCACCGTCAGGCTGATGCCCTGCATCTCGAGACTCGTGATGTACGGGCCGACGAGCCGGCGCTCGACCACGATCCCACGCTCGGCGAGCAGCCGCTCGGCGATGCCGTGCGCCAGGTACAGCTCCAGCAGCGGTGTGCCACCCATGGAATTGGTGAACAGCAGGACTTTGTCCCCCGCCTCGTACGGCAGGTCGGGCACGATCGCGTCGACCATCCGCGCCACCAGCGCGTCGGCCGGTTCGGCCGGGAGGCGCTCGCGGCCCGGCTCGCCGTGGATGCCGATGCCGAACTCGATCTCGTCCGGGCCCAGGTCGAAGCTCGGCTCGCCGACGTGCGGCACGGTCGGCGCCGTCAGCGCCACCCCGATCGAGCGCACCTGGCCGACCAACTTGCGCGCCAGCGCCTCCACCGCTTCCAGCGAGTCGCCGCGCTCCGCGGCCGCGCCCACGATCTTCTCCAGCAGTACCGTGCCGCCGACCCCGCGGCGGCCGGCCGTGAACGTGGAGTCCTTCACCGCGACGTCGTCGTCGATGACCACGCTGCGCACGTCGAGGTCCTCGGCCGCGGCCAGCTCGGCGGCGGTCTCGAAGTTCAGCACGTCGCCCGTGTAGTTCTTCACGATCAGCAGTGCGCCCGAAGGCCCCGTCGTCGCGGCGACGGCGGCCTGGACCGCGTCCGGCGTGGGCGACGTGAACACGGCACCGGGCACGGCCGCGTCGAGCATGCCGCGGCCGACGAAGCCGCCGTGCATCGGTTCGTGACCCGAGCCGCCACCGGAGATCACGGCGACCTTGCGCGGTACCGGCGCGTCGGCCCTCACGACGACCGCGGGATCGTCCCGCACACGCAGGATGTCGGAGTGGGCGACCGCGAGGCCTCTCAAGGAGTCCGCGACCACGGTGGCCGGGTCGTTGATGATCTTCTTCATGGCGGACCTCCGGCACGTCGGCGTGGTGGTTCCCCCAACCTAGTCGCCCGGAGGCACCCCCTGCCAAGCTTCAGGGCCGGGGCAGTTTCGTGGCCACCTGTTTCGCCAGCCCCGTCACCTTGCCGCACGGGTCGTCCTGGTCAGCCTGAGCGTTGTAGTTCGTGTACTGCACTTGGACGAGTTCGCCGCCCTCGCCCTGCCACGGCCGGTGCTGCCACTGCACCTCACAGGTCGAACTCGGGCCCGTGCCCTTCTTGGCGAAGGCCTGGCTCGCGGTGCCCACGTCGGTCTTCACCCAGCCGCCGCCCTCGACCGGCGGGACGCCCGGGTTGAACCGCACCGCGATCGTCCCGCTGTCACCCCACTGGCAGCTGTGCAGCCCGGTCGCCTCGGGCCTGGCGTTTTTCACCACGCCGTCCACGGCGGACTGGTCGAGCATCGTGCAGGGATCCGCCGTGACGACGGATCCTTTGGCCTCGGGGTACTTCTGCGGCGAATTGTGCAGCTTCGGCACGGCGGACCGCAGCAGTGTGCGTCCGGCCGCACACGGATCGCCGCCGCTGTAGTCGATGTCGAACGTGAGGCCGAGGTTGGGCGTGCGCGAAGTCAGCGCACTGACCGAACAGGAGCCACCGGTCTGGTCCGGCACCTCGACCTGCGGGAGCCCGCCGACCTGGCCGGTCGTCTTGTCCGAAGCGAACACCACGATGGCCCCGACTTCGGCGGTCACCGAGATCTCCTTGCCGCCCGCGTCCTTCACCTTGGCCCGGCACTCGGCGAAACTCACGGTTTCCGCTTCGGGTTCACCCTCGGGCGCACCGAGCGGCGTGAGCGAAGCCTGGTCGAGGAACTGGCACGGCAGCAACGGTCGCAGCGCGGCCACCGTGACCGCCGGGTCGGTGATGGGCCCGCTGCCGGTGTCCCCGCCCGAAGCGGCGACGGTGGTGCGGGGGAAGTTCTGCTTGCCGAGGTCCGGACCGCCGCAGGCGCTCAGGCCGAGCACACCGGCCACCACCAGGGCGAACAACTTCGGCGACTGGCCGCGCTTCAGATCGTGCACGCGGGGCACGCTAGCGGCAGCCCGCCCGGCTGTCCGGACAACGCGCTTATCCGGCCACCGGCGGTTCGTCGGTGCCGGACTCGTCGGTCTGGTCCTGCCGCGGCGGCACGATGAGCGGGCGCAGGCTCGCCCACAGCACCATCAGCGCGGTGAACACCAGCAGAGCGATCCCCGCCCACAGGTTGATGTTCACGCCGGCCGCCTTCTGCTCGTCGGCTTCGGTGTAGAACGCGATGCCCATGACCGTCAGGATGATGCCGTACACACCCGTGAGCAGGGCGATGATCAGGCGGATGTCGAACGCGCCGCCCTTGCGCGGCCGCGAGGTGGGTTCGATTGCCATGGCGGTCGTCCTCCTAGAAGGCGAAGTTCAGGACGATGGTGATGACGGCGGCGATCCCGGCGAGCAGTACGGGCTTGCGGTACCAGCCCGCATCCTCACCGGTGGTCTCGTGCTTGAGCGACTCGCGCGGGGTGAGCGAGTAGACGAGGCCGACCAGTTCCGCGTCGGGCTTGGGCTTGGTCAGGTAGGTGACCCCCACGCTCACCGCGATGTCGACCACGAATGCCGCGATCGCGGCCACGAAGCTGACGCCCTGGCCGGGCAGGGTGAACGTGCCGACCTTGCTGAGCACGAAGATCACGACGGCCGCCGCGGTACCGAACACCAGGCCGGACCAGCCCGCCGCCTTCGTCATCCGCTTCCAGAACATGCCGAGGATGAACGTGGCGAACAGCGGCGCGTTGAAGAAGGAGAACAGCGTCTGCAGGTAGTCCATCAGGTTCGAGTACGTCGAAGCGATGAACGCGGTGAAGATCGCCAGCACCGTCGCAACCATGGTCACGACGCGGCCCGTGCTCAGGTAGAACTTGTCGGGCCGGTTCTTCACCAGGTACGTCTGGAAGATGTCGTAGGTGAACACGGTGTTGAACGAGCTCAGGTTCGCCGCCATGCCGGCCATGAACGAGGCGAGCAGGCCCGCGATGGCGACGCCGAGGATGCCGTTGGGCAGCACGTCGCGCATGAGCAGCAGCAGGGCGTTGTTGAAGGTCGCCCCGCTGGGCGCGGCGTGCCCGTCCAGCAGCGCCTGCTTGTTCGCGCCCTGCAGTTCGGTGACGGTCACCGCGGCGACCATGCCGGGGATGATCACGACGAACGGGATGAACATCTTCGGGAACGAGCCGATGATCGGCGTGCGGCGGGCGGCCGACATGCTCTTCGACGCCATGGCGCGCTGGACCTCCACGAAGTTCGTGGTCCAGTAACCGAACGAGAGCACGAACCCGAGACCGAAGACCAGGCCGAGGACCGACAGGAAGTTGCTGCCGAACCCGGTCAGCTGGTTGCCCGGCCACGAGTGGGTCTGCGCGGCGCCGCCCGGGCTGTTGGTCACCTTCTCGATCAGGCCGTTCCAGCCGCCGACCTTGTACAGGCCGACGATCGTGAGCGGGATCAGCGCGGCGAGGATGACGAAGAACTGCAGCACCTCGTTGTAGATGGCCGCCGACAGGCCGCCGAGCGCGGTGTAGGTGAGGACGATGACGGCCGCGACGATGATCGAGACCCAGATCGGCCAGCCCAGCAGCAGGTTCACGACGCTGGCCAGCAGGTACAGGTTCGCGCCGGCGATCAGGATCTGCGCGAGCGCGAAACTGGCGCCGTTGACCCAGTGCGCGGCGGGGCCGAACCGGCGGAGCATGAACTCCGGCACGCTGCGGACCTTGGAGCCGTAGTAGAAGGGCATCATCACGACGCCGAGGAACAGCATCGCGGGGATCGCGCCGATCCAGAAGTAGTGGGCGGTCGGCAGGCCGTACTCGGCCCCGTTGGCCGACATGCCCATGACCTCGATGGCGCCGAGGTTGGCCGAGATGAACGCGAGCCCGGTCACCCACGCCGGGAGCGAGCGCCCGGAGAGGAAGAAGTCGAGGCTGCTCGACACCTGCCTGCGGGCCAGATAGCCGATGCCGAGCACCAGCACGAAGTAGAACGCCAGCTCGATGTAGTCGATAGGACTCGCGTCGAGCCGCAGGTTCGCGTCGGCAAGGACCTGCACCCGAGCCACCTCCGAATCAAACATTTTCCCACAGGAAACACCAGCGTCCTGTCAGATCCGGACAGTACTGCATAGATTTGGCGGTGGCACGCCGACACGAACTTTCCCCTGAGAGGGCTTCGTCTCCCCAGCCTGAACTGGGGAAACGAAGCCCTGCGCCCCGCTCAGCGATCGGTGGGCACGGCGATCTCGCCCTCCTCCCGGATGAGCCGATCGAGGACCTCGTCGGGAAGCCACACGCGGTGCGGGTAGTTCGCGCCCCAGGAGTTCAGCAACGGGACGGCGCCGAGCTCGTCCGCGCGGTGGTTGCCGAGGGCGGCGTGGACCTCGTCGACCGTGCGGGCCCAGCGGAAGGCGCGGATGCCCTGCTTCACGTCGGGCGTGTAGGACTCGCGTCGCCGCCAGTCGTCGTCGGAGTACTCGTCCTGCCACTCGACGTGACCGAGTTCCCTGAGCACCTCGGCGGCGGCGCGGACCGACGTGCCGTTCTCGTCACCGGGATTGGTCTCGGCCCACTCGTCGCGCTTCTTCGCGGCGTCCCACAGCCAGCGGGCCGCGTAGTCGTCGCCGTTGAACAGCGTCATGCAGCGCGACCAGCCGAAGCCGACGCACGCGCCCTCCGCGCCCTGGTTGTAGAAGTTGTACGACTGGTCGGTGTCCGGCGTGCCGCCGGGTTCGAGGCACACGCAGTGTCCACCCCGGACGGTCGTGACCGAACCACCCTTGGCGATGAACATCTCCCCGGACTTCCCGTCGGGTTCCGGGTCGTCGAACTCTCGGTACCAGTTGACGCCGATGACGACCGGCGTCCGCACGGGTCTTTCCTTCGTGGCGAGCGCGGTGAGCGGATACCGCTCGAGGTGCTGCCAGTCGTCGGGGACGAACCGGCCGAGCCGCGGGTCGGCGGGGTCGGTACCAATGGGTCGATAACGCATCGTTCCCTCCTCGTCGTGATTACCGGAGGGATTTCGACGCAGCGCGAAATCCGTTGACAGTGCTGGAAATCCATCGCCCCAGGACGCCTCGGCAAACGGCGTGAAACCCCTCGGAACGAGTGTGACACAGATCTCATCAACGGTTCTTGAGCTCACTCGAACGGCGCAGCTCGAAATGAATTCGTCGCACTTTTGTGCTGCGATTCGTTTCCGGTTCACCGCGGACCGGACCACTTCCGGTCCGCGGCGCCGGTGCGCGTCAGAAGGCCTGGACGACCCGGTAGCTCACGAACCCGCCGTAGACGGTGTTCGCCTGGTGCAGCGAGCCGAGCGCGAACTCACTGCCAGTGCAGTTCGGGCCGGAGTACAGCAGGATGCTGTTTGCGGAGTAGTTGACCGCGGAGGTGTTGCGCTGCGCAGTCGGCAGGCATTCGTCGTGGGTGCCCGTCTCAGGCACCTCGCGCACACCGCTGAGCCCCGCTCCGGAGTAAAAAACCACGTCCGCCGTGTCGGCGAGCGCAGGCGCGGCGCTCGCGACCATCGCGAGCCCGGTGACGGCACCGGCGAGGTACAGGCCTTTTCTCATCGTTTCGTTCACCTTCCACTGGGGTGCGAGGAGATCACTTCTTCATGTACCAGGAGGTAGCTGAATGATCAATCAACTCGCTTCACCCAGCGGGACACGGAATTGCGGGCGTTTCCGCCGTTCAACCGTGCGGCCGGGGCCGGTGGTTCCGCCCGGTTCCCGCCGCCGGCGTGGGGCCGGTCGGGCAGGAACGCGGACTCGGGAACCCTTGACGGCACCCGGACTGGTTCAGAACAACCGGAACTCGTCCGATTCGATGCCGCGCAGGGCGTCGTAGTCGAGGGTCAGGCAGCGGATGCCGCGGTCCTCCGCGAGGGTGCGGGCCTGCGGCTTGATGATCTGCGCGGCGAACACACCGGACACCGGGGCCAGCAGCGGGTCGCGGTTGAGCAGTTCGAGGTAGCGCGTCAGCTGTTCCACGCCGTCGATCTCGCCGCGGCGCTTGATCTCCACGGCGACCGACTGGCCTTCCCCGTCGCGGGCCATGATGTCGACCGGGCCGATCGCGGTGGGGAACTCGCGGCGCACCAGGGTGTAGCCGTCGCCGAGGGTCTTGATGTGCTCGGCGAGCAGCTCCTGCAGGTGGGCTTCCACGCCGTCCTTCTGCAGGCCCGGTTCGGCGCCCAGTTCCTGCTCGTGGTCGTGGTAGATCTCTTCGATCGAGATCACGAGCTTCTCGCCCTGCTTGTTCTCGACGATCCACAGCTTGCCGTCCTCGATGAGCCAGCAGGGCGGGCTCATCCAGTTCAGCGGCTTGTACGCGCGGTCGTCGGAGTGCACCGAGACGGAGCCGTCCGACTTGACGAGCAGCAGGCGCGTGGCCATCGGCAGGTGGGCGGTGAGGCGGCCGGCGTAGTCGACCTGGCAGCGAGCGATCACGAGACGCACCCGCCGAGGGTAGGACAGGCTCGGCGATACTGGGCGAGTGGACCCCATTCAGCGTGTCGCGACCCGCGAGGTGTACCGGAACAACTGGATGACGGTGCGGGAGGACGCCATCCGCCGGCCCGACGGCAGCGAAGGCATCTACGGTGTGGTCGACAAACCGGCCTACGCCCTCGTCATCCCGCTCGACGGCGACCGCGTGCAGCTGGTCGACCAGTTCCGCTACCCCGTCGGGGAACGCCGCTGGGAGTTCCCGCAGGGCACGGCGCCCGACCTCGCCGAGACGCCGCCGGCCGAGCTCGCGCGCCGCGAGCTGCGTGAGGAAACGGGCCTGCGCGCGGGCACCGTCACCGAGATCGGGCTGCTCGAGGTCGCACCGGGCATGTCCAGCCAGCGTGGCCACGTCTACCTCGCCACGGACCTCACCGAAGGCGAGCCCGAGCGCGAGCTCGAAGAGCAGGACATGACGACGGCGTGGTTCACCCGCGCGGAGGTCGAGAAGATGATCTCCACCGGCGGCATCACGGACGCGCAGTCGATCGCCGCGTAC
The DNA here is from genome assembly GCF_016889705.1 of Amycolatopsis sp. FDAARGOS 1241. NCBI lineage: Bacteria > Bacillati > Actinomycetota > Actinomycetes > Pseudonocardiales > Pseudonocardiaceae > Amycolatopsis > Amycolatopsis sp. FDAARGOS 1241. The sequence goes on along the minus strand of NZ_CP069526.1, from coordinate 1,200,711 downwards.
ACGCTCTTGCTGCTGCACGAACGCGGCTGACGGGCGTACGACGTCGATGGCCGAGTCCCCTGAGCACGGATTCGTCTCCGATTGCTTCCTCGACTGGCCAACGAGCTGTCAAATCGGACCTCTAGGTGTGGTGTCCGGGGAGGTTGGTCAGTCGGGTGATCGGTGGGTGGCCTCCGATGGCGCTGTGGGCTCGGTGGTGATTGTAGAAGTGGCGCCAGTCGGGTAGTGCTGCTCGGCGCTGCTGTTCGCTCGGGTAGACGCGGGCGTAGGAACAGCCTTCGCCCAGGGTGCGGTGGAAGCGTCCGAGGTTCCGTTGGTCTGGGGTCCGTAGGGGCGGGTCCGATCGCCCGCACCGCCGGGCCGGGGGTGCGGGCCGGGCTGTGGTGCGGACGCGAGCTGCGATCGATCATCCCGGCTTCGCCTTCGTGCCGGTACCGCTCAGCCCGCTTCGCGGCGGTCTTGGCAGCGACCATGAACATCTTCGCCGCCGCCGCGCAGGTCCAGCTCTGCTCGACGACCAGGCGAGCCAGCCGTAGCCGGGTTCGCGGGGTCAGGGTGGCGTTAGGGGCCTCCGGTCGATGAAGCGGTTCCTGCACAGCTCCACTTCACAGCCGGAGGCCTTCACCTGCCTGCGCGACAGGCCGTCACCCATTCAACCCGGGACAACGTCCCCGGACATCACAGCTAGAGCTACCGGGAGGCTGATCGAGGTAGCTACGACTTCGCGTGTGTGCTGGAGCGCGACCGAACCCGCAAGGTCGTTGGCCAAGCTCTGACCCACACGCTGAAGGGATCGAGAAAAATCTCGATTTCCTGCTCCTCGGACAGCGGCGAGCTACCCGTCTACCTCTACCAAGCATCGACCCCGAACCGAGTCAAGGTGTCCGGTTCTTCCCGACGACGACGGGGATCCCGGGTCTTCAACGCGCATCTCGAGCGAGCCATACCCGACGGAGCACCCCGAAATTCTTCCCTTGCCTCCCTCAGTAGTGCGGTGGATCGGGCGCTGACGGGGTCAGTCCGGCCACTCGGGCTTGCGCTTCTCCAGGAACGCCGCCATCCCTTCGCGCGCGCCGGGCAGCTGCGACGCGGACGCCATGACCTCGAGGGCGATCGCGTAGGCGTCGGCCTCGGGCCGGTCGAGCTGGGCGTAGAGGGTGAGCTTGCCCATCGTCTTGCCGGCGCGGCTGCCGCGCGTGGCGCGGGCCAGGAGGTCGGCCACGGCGGAGTCCAGCTCGTCGTCGGGGACGACGTAGTTGACCAGGCCCCAGTCCAGCGCGACCTCAGCGGGCACGACGTCACCTGTCAGCGCCATCTCCATCAAGCGCTTGCGCCCGATGGACCGCGCCACCGGAACGGCCGGGGTGTGGCAGAACCACCCGCCCTTGCCGCCGGGGAGGGCGAAACCCGCCGACGACGCCGCGACGGCGAGGTCGCACGACGCCACCAGCTGGCAGCCCGCCGCGGTGGCCAGGCCGTGCACGCGCGCGACGACCACCTGCGGCACCGACTGCACGGTCCGCATCAGATCCGTGCACAGCGTCAGCAGCGACCGCACGCCCATCAGGTCCCGCGAAGCCACGTCACCGAAGTCGTGGCCGGCGGAGAAGACCGGGCCGGCGCCGGCGAGGACGATGCCCGTCGCGTCGGTGCTGCCGGCCTCGCGGAAGGCCGCGAGCAGCTCGGTCAGGTGCTCGGCGGACAGCGAGTTGCGCCGCGCCGCGCGGTTCATCGTGATGGTGATCGTGTCGCCGTCGCGTTTCACGAGGAGGTGCTCGTACTCGCCCATGCCCCGACCGTAACCCCGCTCGGCGCGGAACGGAACGTGCGCCGGCACGAAGCGGGCCCGACGCCGAGCTCCGCGCGCAGCCGGCGGCGCAGGTTCGCCGCCGTGCCCAGGCCCGACCGCTGCGCGACGCGCTCCACCGACAGCTCCGTGGTCTCCAGCAGTTGCTGCGCGTAACGCACGCGTTGCGCGCGCAGTCACCGACCCGGCGTCACCCCGGTGACGGCCGCGAACTCGCGGTGGCACGTCCGCTCGCTCATCCCCGCGTGCACCACCAGATCCGCCACCCCGATGTCCTCGCCCAGCCGCGCCACCGCCCAGTCCAAAGTGGACGAAAGCCCGGGCCGGGCGGGTGCCCCGGGCACCGAGTTGTCGACGTACTGCGGCTGGCCGCCTTCGCGCGCGGACGGCATCACGAGCCGCCGCGCCAGTTTCGCGGCGACGTCGGCGCCGTGGTCGCGGCGCACGAGGTGCAGGCACAGGTCGAGGCCGCCGACGACCCCGGCGGAGGTCAGCACGCCGCCGGCCTCGGTGTGGAGCACGTCCCGCCGCAGCGAAGCCCGCGGTGCGGCGGCGGAAAGAGCGTCGAAGTCGCGCCAGAGGGTGGTCGCGGGCCGGCCGTCGAGCAGGCCCGCCGCGGCGAACGTGAACGCGCCCGAGCACAGGCCCGCAACCGTGGCACCCGAGCGGTGCGCCCGCCGCAACGCCGCGCGTGCCGCCGACGGCACCGGGGCCAGCGGGTCGTCGCGGCCCGGAGCGAGCACGAGGTCGCAACCGGCCAGCCCGGCGATCCCGTGCGTCGGCGTGACGTCACCGAACGGCGACACCGGCGTCGGTCGCCGGCCCGCGCCGCACGGTGAACGGGCCGATCCCGCTGTCCGTGCGGTCCTGGGCCCAGACCTCCGCGACCACGGCCAGATCGAACATCCGCGTACCCGGCAGGAGCAGCACCCCGATCGTCCGCATGGCAGAAAAGTACCGGATCGCGCACCTTCTGCCACTCCCCTCGACGCCACCGGCGCCCGAAACTCGAGGCATGACCGCACTCCTGCTCATCGACGTCCAGCGCGGCTTCTCCGACGCGCGGTTCTGGGGCCCGCGCAACAACCCGGCCGCGGAAGCCAACATCAAAGCCCTGCTCGACGCGTGGCAGCGGCGCCGCGACCACGTTGTCCTCGTGCACCACGACTCCGTGAAGCCAGATTCCCCGCTGCGCCCCGGGCAACCCGGCCACGACTTCGCGCCCGAACTCGATGGCGCCCGCCCCGACCTGGTGTTCGGCAAGGAGGTGAACTCGGCGTTCCTCGGCGAGGTCGACCTCGGCGACGTCGACCTCGACGCGTGGCTCAAGCGCCACGGCATCGGCGACTTCGTCCTCGCCGGCATCCAGACCAACTTATGCTGCGAGACCACCGCCCGCATGGGCGCGAACCTCGGCTACGACGTCACGTTCGCCCTCGACGCGACGTTCACGTTCGATCTGACCGCCCGGGACGGCACCACGATCACGGCCGACGAGCTCACCCGCGTGACGGCGGCGAACCTGCACGACGAGTTCGCCACCGTCACGTCCACCGCGGAGATCCTGGGTTAGCGGCGCTCGATCACAGCTCGCAGGAACTCCTTGGTGCGCTGGTGGGAAGGCGCGGTGAAGAGCTTCTCGGGCGGCGCGTCCTCCAGCACCCGGCCGTGGTCGAACATCATCACCCGGTCCGAGACGTCCTGCGCGAACTGCATCTCGTGGGTCACGCACAGGATCGTGATGTCCGTGGTCGTCGCGATGTCCCGCAGCACGCGCAGGACGTCGGCGACGAGCTCTGGGTCGAGGGCCGAGGTCACCTCGTCGAGCAACAGCACGTCCGGCCGCATCGCCAGCGCCCGGGCGATCGCGACCCGCTGCTGCTGCCCGCCCGACAGCCGCATCGGGTGCGCCTCGGCCCTGTCCTCCAGGCCGACGAGGCCGAGCAGCTCACGCGCCCGCTGCTCGGCCTCGGCCGGCGGCACGCCGAGGGCGCGCACGGGTGCCTCGGTGATGTTGCGCAGCACGTTCATGTTGGGGAACAGGTTGAACTGCTGGAACACCATGCCGATCCGGCGCCGCATCGCGCGCAGGTGCTTCTCGTCCGCCGGCACCAGGCGATCGCCGCGGCGCACGTGGGTCAGGCACTCGCCGCCGACGTCGATCGTGCCGCCGTTGACCCGCTCCAGCGTCATCAGCAACCGCAGGATCGTCGTCTTGCCGGAGCCGCTGGGGCCGATCAGCGAGACGAACTCCCCTGGTGCCACGACGAAATCAAGCTCGTCGAGCACGACGTGGTCACCGAACTTCTTGACCACACCCGAGAACCGGATCATCGCGTCAGGCTCGTTCGGCACGGCGCTCCCATCGTCGGACCAGCACTGAAGCGGGCAGGCTCACCAGCAGGAACAGCACCCCGGCCAGGGTGTAGGGCTCGACTACGCGGAACGTCTCCGCACCGACCTCCTTGGCGCGGTTGAGCACGTCGAGCACGCCGATGGCCAGCAGCAGCGGCGTTTCCTTGAACATCGAGATCGTGTAGTTGCCCAGCGCCGGCAGCACCCGCGGGATCGCCTGGGGCAGCACGACCGCCGTCCACACGCGCGAGCGCGGCAGGTTCAGCGCCGTCGCCGCCTCCCACTGTCCTTTCGGGACAGCTTCGATCCCCGCCCGGTACACCTCCGCGGTGTAGGTGGCGTAGTGCACGCCCAGCGCCACTACACCGGTGACGAAGGCCGACATCTTGAAGCCGGTGAGCGGCGGCACCAGCCAGTACAGCACGAAGACCTGGATCAGCAGCGGCGTGCTGCGGATGAACTCGATGAACAGCCACACCAGACGCGAGAGCACCGGTATCCGGGCCCGGCGCAGCAGCGCGAGCACCAGGCCGAGCGCGTAGGCGAGGGCCGAGCCCAGCAGCGTGAGCTCGACCGTGACCAGCAATCCCTTCAGCAGCAACGGGATCGCGTCGGCAGCGGCCTGCCAGCTCCAGTTCACCCGGCACCTCCGCCGCCCACCGTCAGGTCGAGCTCCGTGCGCGCCACGGGCGCCCGGCCCAGCCGCCGCGCCGCCCACCGCTCCAGCGCTCGCATGCCCGTCGTGATCAGGATGGCGAGCAGCAGGTAGAGCACCAGCTCCGTGCCGTAGATCCAGCCGATGTCGGCACCGAACACCGGCCGCAGCAGCTCACCGCGTTCGGTGATCTCGCCCGCCGAGATGAACGACAGCAACGCGGTGCTCTTCAGCAGCTGGATGAACAGGTTGTTGAAGGGCGGCAGCATCTCGGCGAACGCCTGCGGCAGGAGCACCCGCACCATCCGCTGGGCCGGCGACAGGTTGAGCGCGACCGCCCCTTCGAACTGCGCCTTCGGCACCGACCGTACGGCGCCGCGCACGACTTCGGCCCCGTACGCGCCGTGGTTCAGGCCCAGCACCAGGATGCCGGCGAACAACGGCACCAGCTGGAACCCGACCAGCACCGGCAGCACGAAGTACAGCCAGAACAGCTGGACGGCCTCCGACGTCCCGCGGAAGACCTCCACGTACACCCGCGCGATCCCCCGGACGACCCGCCGCGGCGACAGCAGCGCGAGCCCGGCGATCAGCGAGAGGACGATGGTGAGGATGATCCCGCCGACGGCCGCCTCGACCGTGATGCTGAGACCTTCGAGGATCGACGAAATGATGTGCGGCGCGTTCGACATGACCGCCGTCCCGTCACGCGGCGGCGCAGAGCTTCTCGGTCGTCACTTCCGGCTTCGGCAGGTTCGCCTGCGTGAAGCCGAACGGCGTGACGATCGTGACCCACTGGCCGCTGTCGTGCAGCTTCTTCAGCTCCGTGTTGAAGGCGTTGACCAGTGACGTGTCGGCGGTGCGGAAGACGAACCCGCCCGCCGAGATCACCGGCTTGCCGTTCTCGACCGGCTCGAACCCGGGGGTCACCTCGGCGGCCGCCCCGGGGTTCTTCTTCAGCACGTCCTTGAGCGAGATGTCGGTGAGCGCCGCGCAGTAGACGCGTCCGTCGGTGACGGCGCGCAGCATGTTGTCCTGCGAGTCCAGGGTCTCGATCTGGCTCTCCGGGACACCCGCGCTGGTCGCGTAGCCCTTCTCGACGGCCGCGGACAGCACGGCGACCTTGACCTTCTTCGCCGCGATGTCCTCGAACTTCAGCACCTGCTGCGGGTTGCCCCGCGGGACCAGCAAGGCCGTCAGCGCCGAGTAGTCCGGGATCGAGAACGCGGCCTGGCCGCAGCGCTGCGGCGTGATGTTCATGCCCGCCGCCACCACGTCGTACTGCTTCGCGTTGAGCGCCGGGATCAGCTGGTCGAACGACACGGCGCTCGCCTCGACCGTGTCGATTCCCAGGTTCTTGAACACCGCGCGCGCCACTTCCGGCGCTTCTCCGGTGACTTTTCCACTTTGGTCCGTGTAGCCGTACGGGGATTCGTTCGCGATTCCGATTTTGATCTTCTTGGCGGACTGAGCCGCTTGCAACGCGTCTCCGGACGACGTCGAAGTGCACGCGGAAAGGATGACGGGCCCACCCAGGACAGCCGCCCCCACCAGCACTGATCGCCGGAACAACTGACGTCTCGACCACTCGTCGTGCTTCATCTCAGCACCTCGTTTCGATCACCATTCCGTGCGTCGAACGTAGGTGTCCGCACACAGAGAAGCACGACGAACGCAGAGATGACGGCCAGCCGTTACCGTAAATTGACCGCCGGGAACAATGCGTGTTCGAAGGCATTCGATCCGTGGCAGCTTTCGAAAGGTCGAGACCTGGCAGTCAGCTCTCGGAACGCTTGTCCTGATTCCCGGGGCGCAGGGTCACGACGCCGCGATCGAGGTCGATGTCCCCCAGCGGCGGCGCGCCCTGGGCGTCCTCTTCGAGGGTCATCTCGACGGAGTCGCGGTGCTCGAGTTCGGTGCGTTTGGTGCCGTAGAGGAACGAGGTGACCTCGTCGAGGTACGTGGAGGACAGCCGCCGCTTGAGCCGCGACGGCTTCTTCTTCGGCCGCACCTCCCACGCCCCCACGAGCACCAGCAGGAGGGTCGCCAGGGGCAGCGCGAAGGACAAGATGACCTGCACGACTCCGCCAACGAACGCCAGCCGTGCGGCGTTCCGCGCGACAAGTTCGGCGACCCGCGGCGCGTCCGCGACGGCGACGAGCTCGGGCAGCACCGGGTACCACGCGGGCCGCGGCCGGCACTGCTGGTCCTTCCGCACCTGCTCTCCGGCTTCGATCGGGTCCCTTGCCCCTTGGAGTGTGAGCGCGGCGGCTGGTTCGCCGGGGTTGCCACATCCGCCAACGGCTGTGACCGAAATCCGCGAGACTCGTGCCGCGGCGGCGGTTAGCGTGGAAGACCGTGACTTGGAGTGGGTACGGCAGCTATCTCGTCATCGTGGTGCTCATCGTCCTGGCTCCCGGACCCGACACGATGGTGATGCTGAAGAACGCGCTGTCCGGCGGCGCCCGCGGCGGCCTGCTCGCGACGGCCGGCATCTTCGCCGGCAACGCCCTGCAGGGCACGGCCGCGGCGCTCGGGCTGGGCGTGGTCATCGCGCGGTCGCAGCCGGTGTTCCTCGCGCTCAAGTGGCTCGGCGCGGCTTACCTCGTGTTCCTCGGCTTGCAGGCCCTGCGCGGTGCGTGGCGCGGCAACTACGCGGCCGTCGCGGAAACGCAGCGCAAGCGCGCGAGCGGCTTCCGGCGGTGGCGCGAGGGATTCCTCTCCAACGTCACCAACCCGAAAGTCCTCGTGCTGTACCTGTCGGTGCTGCCGCAGTTCCTCGACCCCGTGCGCACCACGACGTGGGACGCGCTCGTGCTCGCGTACACCGTGGCGGTGCTGGGCACGGTCTGGCTGCTGGGTGCTGCTGTTCTTCGTGCACCGCGTGCGCGCGTGGCTGCAGCAGCGCAAGGTGCGGCGCGCCCTCGACGGAGTGACCGGCACCGCACTCGTCGGCTTCGGTGCCGCCCTGGCCCTGGAGTCCTGACCGGGGTTACGGTTCGCCGCATGACGTGGGGTGTGTACGGCGGGTTCCTCGCCATGATGGTGGTGCTCGCCGTGGCGCCCGGCCCGGACAGCATGGTCGTGCTGAAGAACGCGCTGTCCGGCGGCGCCCGGGGTGGCGCGTGGGCGTGCGCGGGCATCGCCGTCGCCAACTTCCTGCAGGGCAGCGCCGCCGCGCTCGGCCTGGGTGCGGTGATCACGAACTCGCGCCCGATCTTCGAGACCGTCAAGTGGCTCGGCGTCGCCTACCTCTGCTACCTCGGCTTCCAGGCCCTGCGCGGCGCCTGGCGCGGCGACTACCAGGCCATCGCCGACGCGATGCGCGGCCGGCAGAGCGCGTTCCGGCGCTGGCGCGAAGGGTTCCTCTCCAACGTCACCAACCCGAAGGTGCTGGTGCTGTACCTGTCCGTGCTGCCGCAGTTCCTCACTCCCGGCGTGACGACCACCGGTGACGCGCTGCTGCTGGCGTACACGGTCGCCGCCGTGGGCGCGGTGTGGCAGATCATGCTGCTCCTGCTCGTCCACCGCGTCCGCGGCTGGCTGGAGCGCCGCCGCGTGCGCCGAGCGCTGGACGGGGTGACGGGCACGGTGCTGATCGGCTTCGGTGTCGGGCTCGCCCTGGAGGCGTAGGGCCGGCTACTGCCCGGTGGGCACTTCACGGGCGCCGAGGGCCCGCAGCACGTGGTCGACGACGTGCTCGACAAATTCCGGGCCCGGGGGTTCGCGGCGCACGACCAGGCGCCAGTAGCTCGGTCCCGCCAGCAAGTCCAGCGCGAGTTCGACGTCCGTGCCGGCGGGGAGTTCGCCACGGCCGAGGGCGCGGTCGAAAAGGCGCCGGGCGACCTCGCGGCGCGGGCCGCCGATCGCGCTTCGGATCTCCTCCGCCGGGCCCGGATTGCGGGCGCCCTCGGCGATCAGGTCCGGCAGGATCCGGGAGAAGCGCGGATGCGTGAGCCGGTCGTGCACCGCCTGCTGCAGTTCGATCAGGTCGCCACGCAGGGAACCCGTGTCGGGAGCCGTCGCGCGGCTCACGCTGAACTCCGCGACGACCGCCGAGATCATCGCGTCCTTCGAGGGCCAGCGGCGGTACAGCGCGCTCTTGCCGACACCGGCGCGCTTGGCCACCGCTTCCATCGCGAGCCGGCCGTAGCCCACGGCCGCGAGCTCGTCGAGCACGGCTTCGGTGATGGCGTTCGTGACCTCCGGCTGCAGCACGGCTGCCCCGGTCGGGGTGCGGCGGGTCGGCACGGCGTCATCGTAGCGGCTGGCCGAGACGGTACCGTTCCGTCGCTCTCGGAGGAGCCCCCGTGAAGCAGCTCCTGTTCGAAGACGACCCCAGTTCTGGTTCGAGACCCTGCGCGTGTTCGGCCACGCGACCTACGGCGGTTCGGACTTCGGCGAGGTCGTCGCCACGGCCGCGCGCATCAAGGCCGGCGACTGCGACAGCTGCGAGGACGAATGGCTCGCCACCGCGGAGCGGGTGGCCGCCGAAGCCGCGAAAGCCCACCCCGTCGGCGCCCGGCGCCTACCCACTACCGTTCGGCCGAGTTCTTCCTGGACGAGCACCCGGCCGACCCGCGCATCGCGTATGGCTACGACCGCAGCGTCGAGTGCTTCCACCGCGCGATCGCGGGGTTCGAGGGCATCGAGCCGGTCGAGATCCCCACGCGGGTCGCGTGCTGCCCGGCTGCTTCTACCGGGCGCCGGGCGAAGGCGCCAAGCCGCTCATGGTGAGGCACAGCGGTTTCGACGGCGCGGCCGAGGAGATGCACTTCTCCGGCGCCGCGGCCGGGCAGGAGTTATCACGTGCTCGCGTTCGAGGGCCCCGGCCAGCCCAGCGCGATCCACCGCGACGGGCTCGCCTTCAGTCCCGACTGGGAGCACGTCGTGGGCCGGTGCTCGACTACGCGCTCACCGACCCCGGCGTCGACCCGGCGAAGGTGGCACTGCCGGGAGTAAGCCTCGGCGGGATGCTCGCTCCGCGCGCCGCGGCCGTCGTGGCGGTGGACGGGGTGTTCGACGCCGCGGCCGCCGTCATCCCGTTCCCGCCGGGAGATCGCGCGGAGATCGAACGTCGCGCCAACGCGCCGCGCGACGAGGAGCTCGACGGCATCCTGGCCGCCGGCCGCGCCGCGAACCCCACGCTGCGCTGGGCCACCGGCCACGGCCGCTACGTCATGGGCGCGGCGACGGACCGCGAGTTCCTCGCGAAGTACCTCACCTACCAGCTCGACGGCGGCGTCGCCGAGCTCATCTCGCGCCCCGCGCTGATCTGCGAGGCCACCGACGAGCTGTTCTTCAACGGCCACGCCGACACCCACCGGAGCCGCGCCGCCTCAACGACCGGCTCGCCGGGCCGAAGACGCTGCTCAGCTTCACCGCCGAGGAAGCCGCCGACGCCCACTGCCACCTGGACGCGCAGCGCCTGGCGTTCGCCCGCATCTACGGCTCGACGACACCCTCTGACCCGCGGACGGAACCGATGCGGCCGAGCACTCCTTCGTGCTCGGCCGCATCGGCGGAGGCCCAGGTGTAGTGACCGGGCAGCTCGGGGTGTGGGGAACCGGTCGGGCGTAGGCCCGGCCGGTGGCCATAGCTCGGTGGCGTCGCCCGATTGTGCCGTTGGTCCGGGGTCGGTAAAGGCGTGCGGGTTTCGGGTTCATCCCGAGTTCTGTGCAGGCGTCGCGCCAGGCGTGGGATCGGCAGACCAAGCCGTTGTCGGAGAGCGCGTCGACGGTGACGCCGGGGGCGGCGAATAAGGCCACCACGCGGCGGAGCACCCCGGTCGCGGTCACGGCAGCTTTGTCGTCGTGGATGTCGGCGTAGGCGATGCGCCGGGTCCTCGAGCACGGTGTGCACGAACCACGGTGTGCACGAACGCGGTACCGCTCTTCGGGCTGCGGTAGGCGTTGCGAGGCTTGCCGGACGTGGCGACTCGGTTGCGCCTGCCCTGGTGGCGGCCGGCGAACTGCCACCCGCCCTTGCCACGTGTGATCAGGGGTGGGTGTAACGCCGGACCGGTTCGGTTGCGCCGAGCAAGACCTCCGGTGAGCGGGCGGACGCCGTCAGACAGCTCCACACCACACCGGAGGTCTTCCTCCATCAAGATCGATTAGGTCGTCGCCACCGCACGACCAACGTCTCCGGTCACTACCGCTAGGCCCGTTCGGGCTCCCCCGCCACACGCTCGATCCGCGCGCCCAGGCGGTTGAGGTTCTCGACGAAGTGCGGGTAGCCGCGGTCGATGTGGAACACGTCCCAGACCTCGGTGACGCCCTCGGCGCACAGGCCCGCCAGCACGAGACCCGCGCCGGCGCGGATGTCGGAGGCCCAGACGGGGGCGCTGGAGAGTTTGTCGACGCCGCGGACGACCGCGTGGTGGCCGTCGGTGCGGGCGTCGCCGGAGAGGCGGATCATCTCCTCGATGAAGCGGAACCGCGCTTCGTACACGTTCTCCGTGATCATCGACGTGCCTTCCGACACCGCGGACAGCGCGACGGCGAACGGCTGCAGGTCCGTGGCGAACCCGGGGTAGGGCAGGGTGACCCAGTCGACGGCCTTCGGGCGGTCCGGCTGCACGACGCGGAAGCCTTTCTCGTCGAACGTCGTCACGTCCGCGCCCGCGAGCCGCAGCTTGTCGAGCACCAGGTCGAGGTGGTGCGGGTTCACGCCGCGCACAGTCAGGTCGCCGCGCGTCATCGCGGCGGCGAACGCCCAGGTGGCACCAACGATCCGGTCACCGATCACGCGGTGCTCGGTCGGGCGCAGCTGGTCCACACCGTGCACCGTCAGCGTCGACGTGCCGGCGCCTTCGATCTTCGCGCCCATCTCCGTGAGCATCGTGCAGATGTCGGCGATCTCGGGCTCGCGCGCGGCGTTGTCGATCACCGTGGTGCCCTCGGCCAGCACGGCGGCCATCAGGATGTTCTCGGTCGCGCCGACACTCGGGAAGTCGAGCCAGATCTGGGCGCCGACCAACGCCTCGGCGTTGGCGACGACGCAACCGTGCTCGATCGTGCTCGTCGCGCCGAGCTTGCGCAGGCCGTTCTGGTGCATGTCCAGCGGTCGCGAGCCGATCGCGTCGCCACCCGGCAGCGCGACCACGGCCTTCTTCAGCCGGCCCACGAGCGGGCCCAGCACGCACACCGACGCGCGCAGCTTGCCCATCGCCGCCGAGTCCGCGCGGTGCGACAGCGACGCCGGCGTGGTGATCCGCGCGGTGTCGCCGTCGATCTCGACCTCGCAGCCGACGCTGCGCAGGACGTCGGCCATCAGGGGCACGTCGAGGATCTGCGGGCAGTTCGTGATGGTGGTGGTGCCCTCGGCCAGCAGGGCTGCGGCCATCAGCTTCAGCACGCTGTTCTTGGCCCCGACCACGTCGACCTCGCCGACCAGCCGCGCCCCTCCGTGCACGTCGAAGTGCTCGCTCATGGCCGCCAATCATGCCCTCTCACCCAGTTTCGGCACACGCGGGGCCGGTACAGTCTGGCTCATGGTCGTTCGCATCAACCGCGTCTACACGAAGGTCGGCGACAGCGGCACCACGGCGCTCGGCGACGGCTCGCGGGTGCCCAAAACCTCGCCCCGCCTGGGCGCCTACGCCGACACGGACGAGGCCAACTCGGTCATCGGACTGGCCGTGGCCGTCGGTGGCCTCGGCGACGAAATCGCCACCGTCCTGAGGCGCGTGCAGGACGACCTGTTCGACGTCGGCGCGGACCTGTGCCTGCCGATCCAGGAAAATCCCCCGTACGAGCCGCTGCGCATCACCGAGGCCTACCTCGGGCGCGTGGAGGGCTGGTGCGACGAGTTCAACGAGCGGCTGCCGAAGCTCACGTCGTTCATCCTGCCGGGCGGCACGCCCGGCGCGGCGTACCTGCACCAGGCCCGCACCGTCACCCGGCGCGCGGAACGCTCCGGCTGGGTGCTCGTCGAGGCCGAGCCGGACACGACGAACCCGATCGCCGTGAAGTACCTCAACCGGCTTTCGGACCTGCTGTTCATCCTCGCCCGGCTGGCGAACCCGGACGGTGACGTGCTCTGGAAGCCGGGCGGCTGATTCAGAGTCGTTCCTGGGCCGCCCAGTAGCGTTCGTAGTCGACGTTCCACGTCGAATCGGCTCCGGGTTCCACGTCCTGCGTCGTGGTGGTGTCCTCGAGCCGCACGGGCTCGGGCAGCCGCGCTCACCGGTGCTTGCGCGCGGCTCACTCCGCGGCGCTCAGTCGTCCCGGGCGCTCCATGACCCGAGGGCATACCCCGGTCAGGACGCGTGCGGCAACATTCGCCCCGGCGGAGCGGACTCCAGCCAGGACAGGAACCCGGTCAGCGCGCCCGGACCCATCGCGATCTCGATCGCCTCCTGCGTGGACGATTCACACCGCAGGACGGTCGACCCCTCGGGCACCGCGTACGCCTCCGTGCCGGACGGGTCGCGGCGGTCGGCGATCTGCATGCTCTCGCGCTGGAACACGCGGTCCGGGCCGGTCCGGAGACTCCAGACGCGGTACCAGACGAACTCGTCGCCCTCGTACCGGCCGAGCCCGAGGTGCCAGCTCGCCCGCGGGTTGTCCGGACGCCACCGCAGCGCGACGCTCACGCCACCGCCGCGGCGCATCCGGATCCACCGCTGGCCGTACCAGGCCACCAGCACGGCGAGCACGATCAGGAGCCCTAGCACCACGATGGCGATCTTCACGGCGGCTCCTGCTCGTCTCGCTCGATCAGACCGACTGACCGGCCGCGCGCAGCTGGGCCGAGGCCCTCGCGCGCTCCACCTCGTCGTCCGTCGTCAGGGCCGCGCGGGCCGCGTCGACGTCGATCTCGTCCGAAAGCTCGGCGCTCTCCGCGAGCACGCTCACCCCGGTCGCGGTCACCGAGAGGAAACCGCCGTGCACGGCCGCGGTGAGCACGTCACCGTCGGTCGTGTTGATCTTCACCACGCCACCCTCGACGAGCTGCCCGAGCACCGGCTCGTGGCCGGGCATGATGCCGATCTCGCCCTCGGTGGTCTGTGCCACCACGAAGGTGGCGGAACCCGACCAGAGCCGGCGCTCCACGGCCACCAGCTCCACGGACATCTCAGCCACGTAGCACTCCTTCGCTCGGGGTGTCACCACCGAGTGTAATAGGTCCGGGTCCGGTTACGAGAACGGCGGGGCCGTCAGTCCACAATGGACTTCTGTCCCCGCCGTCCCCCGGAAGTCACTTCTTGGTGATTTCCTTGTACTTCTTCTCGAGGTCTTCGAGGCCACCGATGCCCAGGAACGCCTGCTCCGGGTAGTGGTCGAAGTCGCCCTTGCTGATGCGGTCGAACGACTCGATGGTCTCCGACAGCGGCACGGTCGAGCCCGGGATCTGCGTGAACGCCTCGGCGACCAGCATGTTCTGCGACAGGAACCGCTCGATGCGGCGGGCGCGCTGAACGGTGAGCTTGTCCTCTTCCGAAAGCTCGTCCATGCCGAGGATCGCGATGATGTCCTGCAGCTCCTTGTACTTCTGCAGGATCCGGATGACCTCGGACGCCACGCGGTAGTGGTCCTCACCGACGATGGCCGGGTCGAGGATCGTCGACGTCGACGCCAGCGGGTCCACCGCCGGGAAGATGCCCTTCTGGAACACCGACCGCGAGAGCTCGGTGGTGGCGTCCAGGTGGGCGAACGTCGTCGCCGGGGCCGGGTCGGTGTAGTCGTCCGCGGGCACGTAGATCGCCTGCATCGAGGTGATCGACCGGCCACGGGTCGAGGTGATGCGCTCCTGCAGCTGGCCCATCTCGTCGGCCAGCGTCGGCTGGTAACCCACGGCCGAAGGCATGCGGCCCAGCAGGGTCGACACCTCGGAACCGGCCTGGGTGAACCGGAAGATGTTGTCGATGAACAGCAGCACGTCCTGGTTCTGGACATCGCGGAAGTACTCCGCCATCGTCAGCGCGGACAGCGCGACGCGCATGCGGGTGCCCGGCGGCTCGTCCATCTGACCGAAGACGAGGGCGGTGTCGTTGATGACGCCGTCCTCGGACATCTCCAGGAAGAGGTCGTTGCCCTCACGGGTGCGCTCGCCGACGCCGGCGAACACCGAGGTACCACCGAAGTTGCGGGCGACGCGGGTGATCATCTCCTTGATCAGCACCGTCTTGCCCACGCCCGCACCGCCGAACAGGCCGATCTTGCCACCCTGCACGTACGGGGTCAGCAGGTCGACGACCTTGAGGCCGGTCTCCAGCATCTCCGTCTTGCCCTCGAGCTGGTCGAAGGCCGGCGGGTTGCGGTGGATGCCCCAGCGCTCGAGGTCCTCGCCGTAGCCGGGCTCGTCGAGGCACTCGCCGAGGGCGTTGTAGACGTGGCCCTTGACCTTGTCGCCCACCGGCACGGTGATGGGGCCGCCGGTGTCGGTGACCTCCGCGCCGCGGACGAGGCCGTCCTGCGGCTGCAGCGAAATCGTGCGGACGAGGTTGTCGCCCAGGTGGCTCGCGACCTCGAGGGTCACGGTCTTGCGCAGCTGCTCGAACTCGATGTCGACCTTGAGCGCGTTGTACTGGTCGGGAACGGAACCGCGCGGGAACTCGACGTCGACGACCGGCCCGGTCACCGAGACGATGCGCCCCTTGGCGCGCGGGGCTTCAGTACTGGTCATCAGTCATCACTTCCTGCTGCGGTGAGCGCGTTCGCGCCACCGACGATTTCGGAGATCTCCTGGGTGATCTGCGCCTGGCGGGCCTGGTTCGCCTCCCGCGTCAGCGTGTTCACCAGATCGTTCGCATTGTCCGACGCGGCCTTCATCGCGGTGCGGCGGGCTGCCAGTTCGGACGCCGCCGACTCCAGCAGCGCCGAGTACAGGCGCGTGTTGATGTACTTCGGCAGCAGCGCGCCCAGCAGCTTGTCGGCGCTCGGCTCGAACTCGTAGCTCGGGAGCAGCTCGCCGGCGGGCTTCTGCTCTTCCTCGCCCTCGGTGTACTCGACCTCGAGCGGCGCGACCCGCTTGGCGATCGGCCGCTGCGTCAGCATCGAGACGAACTCGGTGTAGACGACGTGGATCTCGTCGACCCCGTCGGCGACACCCGGCTCACCTTCCGGCGTGCCGGCGAGGAACGACTTGACCAGCGCCTCGCCCACCTCGACGGCGTCGGTGTACTTCGGCTGGTCGGAGAAGCCCGTCCAGCTGTCGACGACCTCGCGGCCCCGGAACCGGTAGTAGCCGAGCCCCTTGTTGCCCGTGACGTAGACCTCGGGCTCCTTGCCCTCCTCGCGGAGCAGGGCGAGCAGTTCCTCGGCCGCGCGCAGCACGTTGGCGTTGTAGCCACCGGCCTGGCCCTTGTCGCTGGTGACGACGAGGACAGCCGCGCGCTTCGGGTTCGGGCGCTCGACCAGCAGCGGGTGGTCGAGGTTCGCCGCCGCACCGGCCAGCGCCGAGAGCACCTTGGTGATCTCGTCCGCGTACGGCCGGGAAGCGGCGACCTTCGCCCGCGCCTTGGTGATGCGCGCGGTGGCGATGAGCTCCATCGCCTTCGTGATCTTGCCGATCGACTTGGTCGCCTTGATGCGCGACCGAAGTTCCCGGAGTTGTGCGGCCATGAGCTACCAGCTCACTTCTTCGGGGCGGGCTTGTTGACCTTGACGGTCTCCTGCCCGACCTTGTCGGCGTCCATCGCGTCGGCGTTCGACTCCAGGGGCTTGCCCTCGGACGTCGTGAACTCCTTCTTGAACTCGTTCACCGCGGCCACGAGCGCGTCGGCCGTCTCGTCCTCGAACTTGCCGGTGTCGCGGATCTTGCCCAGGACCTCGCCGTGCTTGCGGCGAGCCGAGTCGAGGAACTCCTGGTTGAAGCGGCGCACGTCCTCGGTCGGGACCGAGTCGTAGTGCCCGTTCGTGCCCAGGTACACCGTGACGACCTGCTCCTCGACCGGGATCGGCGAGTACTGCGGCTGCTTGAGCACCTCGTACAGGCGCGCACCGCGCTCGAGCTGCGCCTTCGACGCGTCGTCGAGGTCCGAGGCGAAGGCGGCGAACGCCTCGAGCTCGCGGTACTGCGACAGGTCGATGCGCAGCGAGCCCGAGACCGACTTCATCGCCTTCACCTGCGCGGCACCACCCACGCGGGACACCGAGATACCCACGTCGATGGCCGGGCGCTGGCCGGCGTTGAACAGGTCCGACTGGAAGAAGCACTGGCCATCGGTGATCGAGATGACGTTCGTCGGGATGTAGGCCGACACGTCGTTGGCCTTCGTCTCGATGATCGGCAGGCCGGTCAGCGAGCCGGCACCCAGCTCGTCCGACAGCTTGGCGCACCGCTCGAGGAGACGGGAGTGCAAGTAGAAGACGTCGCCGGGGAACGCCTCGCGGCCCGGCGGGCGGCGCAGCAGCAGCGAGATCGCGCGGTAGGCGTCGGCCTGCTTGGTCAGGTCGTCGAACACGATCAAGACGTGCTTGCCCTCGTACATCCAGTGCTGGCCGATGGCCGAGCCGGTGTACGGAGCGATCCACTTGAAGCCGGCCGAGTCCGACGCGGGCGCCGCGACGATGGTCGTGTACTCCATCGCGCCGGCGTCCTCGAGGGCCTGCTTGACCGAGGCGATCGTGGAGCCCTTCTGGCCGATCGCGACGTAGATGCAGCGGACCTGCTGCTTCGGGTCGCCGGTCTCCCAGTTGGCCTTCTGGTTGATGATGGTGTCCACGGCGACGGCGGTCTTGCCCGTCTTGCGGTCACCGATGATCAGCTGGCGCTGGCCGCGCCCGATCGGCGTCATCGCGTCGATGGCGGTGATGCCGGTCTGCAGCGGCTCGGACACCGGCTGGCGCTCGACCACCGAGGCGGCCTTGAGCTCCAGGGCGCGCCGGTCCGTGGTCTCGATCTCGCCGAGACCGTCGATGGCCTGGCCCAGCGGGTTCACGACCCGGCCGAGGTAGCCGTCGCCGACCGGCACGGACAGCACCTGGCCGGTCCGCTTGACCGGCTGACCCTCTTCGATCGTCTCGAAGTCGCCGAGGATGGCCGTACCGATCTCGCGGGCGTCCAGGTTCAGCGCCACACCGAGGATGCCGCCCGGGAACTCGAGCAGCTCGTTGGCCATGGCCGAGGGGAGGCCCTCGACGTGGGCGATACCGTCACCGGCGTCGGCGACCACGCCGACCTCTTCCCGGTTCACGTCCGGGGCGTAACTCGAGACGTAGTTCTCGATCGCACTGCGGATCTCGTCCGAGGAGATCGTCAGCTCCGCCATTTCGTTCCCGCTCTCGCTTCTGTTCTGTCCAGTGTGCAAAGTCTGTGGTGCCGGGCGCACCCGTCAGGCGCGGCTCAGCCTGCGGCGCACCGCGGCCAGCTGGCCCGCCGTGCTGCCGTCGATGACCTCGTCGCCGACGCGGACGACGAGCCCGCCGCCCAGCCGGGGGTCAACTTCGACGTGCAACGCGAGGGGCCGCCCGTAGATGCCGTTGAGCTTCGACCCGAGCTGGGCCTGCTGCTCGTCGGTGAGGGCGTTGGCGCTGGTCACGTACGCGACCGAGCGCTGCCGCCGTTGGGCGGCCAGCGCGACCAGCTTGTCGAGCCCGACGCCGACCCCACGCCCCTTGGCGCGGCGGACGACCTGCTCGACCAGGGTCTCGACGACCACGTCGACCTTGTCCGCGAACAGCCCGCGGACCAGCGTCCGCTTGGCGTCGGCGGGACCGGCCAGGTCGGACAGCGCGGCCTCGAGCTCCGGCGAGCCCGCGACGATGCGCGAGACCTGGAACAGCTGGGACTCGACGGTCTCGACGTTCCCGGTCTTCTCGGCGGAGGTGAGCAACGCCGAACGGCCGAGGGACTCGATCCCGTCCACCAGCTCACGAGGGCTTGACCAGCGGCTGCCCGCCACGGCGTCGAGCACCTTCAGGGCCGGTTCGCTCAGCTTTCCGTCGAACAGGCGGCGGACGAGGCCCTGGCGGCTCTCCGGGCTGGCCGAAGCGTCGCTGACCGCCCGGCGCAGGCCGATTTCGCGGTCAAGGAGGTCGACGACCGAGAGCAGCTCGTCCCCGACCGTCGCGGGATCCGAACCCGCGTCGGCCAGAACCTCGCCGAGACGGGTCTCGGCGAGGTCGAGCGCTTCACGGCTCGCAGCATGCAGCGTCATCTCTGGTTACTTCCCCGCTCCGTTGGTGGCCGACGCGGTCTCCAGCTCGGCCAGGAACCGGTCGACGGTGCCGCGGCGGCGCGCCTCGTCCTCGAGCGACTCACCGACGATCCGGCTCGCCAGCTCGACGGCGTTGCGCCCCATGTCGGCCCGCAGCTCGGCGACGATCTGCGCCTTCTGGGCCTGCAGCTGGGCCTGCCCCTGGGCGACGATCCGCTGGGACTCGGCCTCGGCCTCGGCCCGCAGCTCCGCCTTGATCTGCTCGGCTTCGAGCCGGGCGTCGTCGCGGATCTTCGCGGCCTCGGACCGGGCGTCGGCCAGCTGCGCGCGGTACTCCGCGAGCGCCTCTTCGGCCTCGGCCTGGGCCTTCTCGGCCTTCTCGATGCCGCCTTCGATCTTCTGCGCCCGCTCCTCGTACGCAGCCTCGAAGCGGGGCACGACGTACTTCTTGAGCAGGAACAACAGGATCAGGAAGGCGACGATGCCGAGGATCAGCTCCGGGATGTCCGGGAGAATCGGGTTGGGGGCGCCTTCGGCCGCCAACACCGCTTCGGTCTTCAGCACGACGTCTCCTTAAGCGAGAGCAGCAGTTGACTCAGGCCGCAGAGGCGATGAAGTAGATGACGATACCGATCAGCGCGAGCACCTCGGTGAGCACGAAGGTCGAGAAGCCGATGCCCTGCAGCTTGCCCTGCGCCTCCGGCTGGCGAGCGGTGCCGTTGATGACCGCGGCGAAGATCAAGCCGATGCCGATACCCGGACCGATCGCGCCCAGGCCGTAACCGATCGCGGCGAGGCCGGGGTTGAGGTTGACAGCCTGCTCGGCAGCCTGGGCCAGAACGATGTTGCTCACGTACGTTTCCCTTCACTTCGGTCCGCGCACTCACGCGGATCGGGGGCTTGTGTTTCTCAGTGGTCCGCGGCGAGCGCGGCGCCGATGTACCCGGCCGACAGCAGGGCGAAGATGTAAGCCTGCAGCACCTGGATGAAGGCCTCGAGGAAGGTCATCAGGATCGCCAGGACCCAGGCCAGCAACGAAACCGGCTTGAGAGCCCAGCTCGAGGTCTCCGTGAGCAGGAAGCTCCCGCCCAGCGTGAACACGATGATGATCAGGTGTCCCGCGAACATGGCGGCAAAAACACGGATGGCCAGCGTGAGCGGCGTGATGAAGAACTTCTGCGCGAACTCGATCAGCCCGTAGAGCGGGAGCACGAACTTCGGGATCCCCGCCGGCGCCAGCTGGTTCTTCAGGTACCCGCCCAAGCCGTACTTCTTGATGCCCACGTAGTGGTACACCGGGTAAACCACGAGAAGCGACATGGCCAGCGGGAAGCCGATCCGCGCCATGGTCGGGAACTGGAAGAACGGAATGATCCCGAAGAGGTTGTTCAGCAAGATGAACGTGAACAACGCGAGAACCAGCGGGATGAACGGCTTGAACTCTTTCGAACCGATCTGCGTCCGCGTGATGTTGTTGCGGCTGAAGTCGTAGACGGACTCCGCGATGAACTGGCTCTTGGTCGGCACGATCTTCAACTTGCGCGACGCCAGCAAGAAGTAGCCGGCGACGACAACCAAAGCGATGATCGCCAGCAGCTTCGGCTTGTTCAAGCCCCACTCGCCAGACCCCAAAAACGGCGGCAGCTCGAAGGCATCAGCACCAGGGGGCGTGAAAGTCGCACCCTCGGTCAGTACCAGCGCGATCACTGCGCTCCTCCCGGTTCTCCCGGCCGGCGTTCACTCCGCCGGGGGAATCGTCACGATCTGGACTTAACGTACCCGATAGGTACGAGCACGTTAGAGGCGGCTGGCTCCACCGCGCGTGAACACTTTTCATGCTGTGCGCGAAGGTCGTCTCGCGTGAACACTGCCCGGCAATCCACTTCGGACCAGCGGTTGAGGGGCGGAACCATCAGGTCGCCACACTGCTGATCGAGGTTCGTCTGCGGGAGTGTGCGGCCGAGTCCGCCACCCTTGACGCGGACCATACCAGCAGGTCAATCAGTGCCGTACACGCGTACTCCATGCCAGCCGATCAGCGCAGGACTTAGGTCCCGGGACCGGTTGGGACCCAAGTCCGGAACCGCTCACGACCGATCCGCAAGATCGCAGGTGAGCCACCCGGCCGACGCTGCCAGCGACACGGAAGAAGCCGAGTGTGTTTCAGATCACACTCGGCTGCTCCAGGTCGTCCTACGCTGAGTGACAGCGCCCGCGGGCGGTCAGGACGGGATGATCGTGGGGATCTTCGTCTTGCGGAAGGCAGCGAACTCCGCCGCTGCGGCCAGCAGGATGGCCACGACCATCGTGATGCCGAGCGAAAGCGCGTGCAACGCCGTGACGCCCTTGAGCAGCGACAGCGCCGCGAACAGCACGACGATCTTCACGACGTACCCACCGAGCGCGATGACCATGACGAACATCGGGTCCTGGCCCGCGCTGAACCGCATCAAGCCCAGCGTCGACAGCGATGCGAGCAGCGCGAGCACACCCCCGACCAGCGAACCGAGGAACCCGTGCAGCCCGTAGAGGATACTGAACAGCACGATGCAGAGCACCACCGCCGGCGGCGTGACCAGCAGCGAAGCCCGCGTCATCGCCCGGGCGGCCTGCAGCACCACCTTGGCGTGCGGGTTCTCCTGGGCTTCGGTCGAGGTTTCGGTTTCGCTCACCAGTGACTCCCTACTCGGTTCGGCACCGAGTGTAGAGACCACTGGTGATCCGGCGCTTGAGGCCCCGGCTGGCGGCTTCTCGCCGAGCAATTCTTCGAACGGGCGAACGGAAGCCCGGCGGACTCCACGGCGCTCACGATTTCCGCGATTCGCCCGGGCGGGTCAGGTGAGCCGAGCGGAGCTCGAACCGGTGCGGGACAAGGGAGTTCGGCCGGTCCGACTGTCCGGAATGGTGCCAAGGGGAGCGTCGGGTAATCGCCCCGGCGGCAAGGGCTCGCCGGACGAACAGCGATTTCCCCGGCTCACAAAATTCGCGAACACTCAACCCGCAGCGCGGTTGCGCGCTCGCAACCGCGGCACCAATGACACCAGCACCGCCACCAGCAGCCCGGCCCCGATGCCCCAGAAGACGAGCGGGCTGTCGAACAACGTCACCGACACGGCGCCGAACGCGAGGATGCCCGCCCACAAGTAGATGAGCAGGACGGCGCGGCGCTGGGAGTGGCCGATCTCGAGCAGGCGGTGGTGGAGGTGCATCTTGTCCGCGGCGAAGGGGCTTTCGCCGCGGCGGGTGCGGCGGACGACGGCCATCACGAGATCCAGGACGGGCACGAAGAGCACCGCGACGACCACGACCAGGGGGGACAGCAGGGCGAGCGCATCGGAGGCGGAAAAACGCGTGTAGCTGACGCGCCCGCTCGCGGACGTCGTGGCGCCGGCGAGCATGAGGCCGATCATCATGGACCCGGAGTCGCCCATGAAGATCTTGGCGGGCTGGAAGTTGTAGGGCAGGAAGCCCAGACAGGCGCCCGCCAGGGTCGCGGCGATGAGGGCCGGCGGGTAGGTGCCGAAGTCACCGCCCGTGTTGTCGAGCAGGCCCAGCGAGAAGGCGCACGTGGCCGACGCGGCGATGAAACCGAGGCCGCCCGCGAGGCCGTCGAGGCCGTCGACGAAGTTCATCGCGTTGACCATCACCACGACCATCACGACGGTCAGCAGCGCGCCCTGGTTCTTGTCCAGCACCAGCACCGAACCGAACGAGTCGCCGGTGCCGCCCCACGGCACCCAGAACGACACCCACTGCACGCCGAAGATGACGAGGATCCCCGCGCACATCACCTGCCCGGCGAGCTTCGTCCACGCGTCGAGCTCGAACCGGTCGTCCAGCGCGCCGATGAGCGAGATGACGCCGGCCGCGAGCAGCACGCCGACGGAGTCGAGCGAAGCGTCGAACCCGTGGCTCAGCGCGGGCAGCTGGTGCGCCAGGCCCATCGCCGCGGCCACACCGAGGTAGATTCCGACGCCACCCATGCGCGGGATCGGCGTCACGTGGACGTCGCGGGCGCGGGGGTTGGCGATCGCGCCGATGCGGATCGCGACGCGGCGGACGACGCCGGTGAGCAGGTACGTCACCGCCGTCGCGGTGAGCGCGACGAGGAGGTACTCCCGGATCGGGAGAAGTCCTTGCACAGGGGGCATGACCGCGTCACGCCTGCCGGGGGGTCCGAGTCACCGCGTCACGCTACCGCGACCGGGTGTCACGTGGTTCAACGGAGCCTCCCGTCCGCGCGGCCACTGTGGACCGCTCAGGCGAGCGATTCGACCGGAATGCCCATGACCTCGGCGATCGCGGCGCGGGTGACCGCGCCTTCGCGCAGCACCACCGGCTTTTCACCGGTGAGGTCCACGATCGACGAAGCGACGGGTTCGCCGCTCGAACCACCGTCGAGGTAGACCGCCACGGAGTCGCCGAGCTGGTCCTGCGCCTCGGCCGCGGTGGACGCCGGCGGGCGGCCCGAGACGTTCGCGCTCGACACCGCCATCGGGCCGACGTCGCGCAGCAGCTCCAGCGCCACGGGGTGCAGCGGCATCCGCAGCATCACCGTGCCGCGCGACTGGCCGAGATCCCACTGCAGGCTCGGCGCGTGCGGCAGCACGATAGACAGGTCGCCGGGCCAGAACGCCTCCACGAGCGCCCGCGCCTGCGGCGGCACCCCCAGCACCAGACCATCCACAGTGGACCACGAACCGACGAGCACGCCGACGGGCATGTCCGGGCCGCGGTTCTTCGCGCGCAGCAACGCCTGCACGGCGCCCGCGTCGAAGGCGTCGGCACCGATGCCGTAGACGGTGTCGGTGGGCAGGACCACCAGCCGGCTGGACCGCACGGCGGCGGCCGCGGCGGCCAGCCCTTCGATCCGGGACTCGCGCTTGCTGCAGTCGTACACCGCACTCATGCCGCGAAGCCTAGCCCTCGTCCCCGGCACCCGAATCCGGTGGTCAGGTGCCGGGGACACGGGGTCAGAACCCGATGGCCGTGCAGGTGGCGGTGCTCGTCTTGCCCGGGTCGCTCACGGAGGTGGCCGTGAGCTTCACGCGGGCTGTGTACGGCGCGCCCGGCGCGCGTTTCGCGTACGCCGCGACTTGGGTGCTTTGCCCGAACTTCGCCGTCGTCACCTCGTTGGGCAGCCGGACCTCCCAGCCCTTGGCGTCCGTGGCGGCGCTGAGCCGGTAGGTGTCGGTGTCGTACGGCGCCTGCGCACCCCGTGCGGAGCCGGTGTTGAGCAGCCGGAAGTCGCACGTCGCGAGACCGCCCTCGGTGAACGCGGGCAGCGCCGGCCACAGGCGAGCGCCGCGCGTCTGCGGGCCGGACCCGTCGAGCGAGGCGACGGTGACCGTGTACGACAAGACGCCGCGGCGGTCGCGCGCGAGGTCGGTGACCAGGAAGCGCAGCCGGTTGGCCTCGTCGGTGTACTCGTACTTGCCCGACGAGCCGGTGCCGGCCTTGAACGTCGCGTCGTTGAGCTGCCGGTAGTCGCCGATGGTGATCTTGACGGGCGTGCCGTCCGGCTTGACGTAGTCGGTCAGGCCGATGTCCTGCGGGTTGGCGTCGACGATCCACTCGAACGGGGCGGCGTCGCGGTTCTTCGTCTTGGCCAGCAGCACACCGGAGTCGGGCGCGAACGAGTCCGAGCCCATGCGGTCGACGACCTCGAGGGTGTAGTTGTCGTAGCCGCCACCGTCGCACAGCGGGTCGGTGTTGCGGTCGCACTTCGGCGACTTGTCGCCACCCGGCAGCGCGATGGTGATGCCCGCGTACGAGCCCGGTTCGGGCGCAGCCTCACGCGCGGTGACCCGAGCGGCCACGGGCCCGGTCTTCGCGAGCTGGTCGCGGTCGAGCTGCAACACGTCGGCGGGGTCGACGATGCCGAGCTTGAGCTTGTTGCGCAGCATGTGGTGCGCGCCCATCGAACCGCCCTGCGTCGCCGGGATCTGCCAGCGCGTGTGCGGGCCGCCGGGACCGTTGAAGCTGCCGCGCGACAGCATTTCCCACGGACCGGTGTACGCGCGCTGCGGCGGATTGCCGAACGGGTTGTTGTAGTTGTCGCCGATGCCGAGGATGTGGCTGAACTCGTGGGCGTAGGTGCCCTGGCCGGAGCTTTCGGCCTGCGTCGAGGAGCCGTTCTGGGCGTTGGGCCAGATGCTCGAGGCCGAGGCCCACGAGGTCCACGGGACGTAGCGGGTGTCGGCCCAGTTGGGCAGGGCCGGATCGGGCGGGCCGAACTCGTCGGGCACCGCGTCCTGGCTGCCGAACTTCATCTCGCCGAACTCCTGCCAGGTCGAGCTCTCGTCCTGACCGGCGGAGAGGAAGAAGACGAAGTCGAACTGGTCGGCCAGCGCGCCGACGTCGGCCTTCCACGCGGCGCGCGCGTCGGTGCGCAGGTCGCGGTCGCAGGTGTCACTGGCGGGGCAGGCGTTGTCCTGGAACTCCATGCCGTACTCGTAGGACTTGCCCGGCAGGCGGTACGGCCCGAACGCGGTCAGGTCGACGCCGAAGCGGCCGCCGGAGTCCTCCATCCAGTACTCGTTGATGGTGTGGCCGTGGTTGAGCGGTTCGGGTTTGTTGAGGAAGTCCTGGTAGTACTGCGCGACGTCCTCGCGCGGGATGCCGCTCGCGGCCGGGCCGGGGTTCCCGAACACGGTCGAGTGGGGCGCCTTCGTGACGACGAAGTCTTCGTCGGGGTAGTCCGCCAGCACCACGGCGCCCTTGAAGGTGCGCTGCGTGGGCTTGAGGGACGGGTCGGCCCAGTTCGTGCCCGGGACCTTCTTGTAGTCGTTCCACGTCATCGCGGCCTGGTCGGCCCAGTGCGCGGAATCGATCGGCGCGGGCCAGCCGCGGGTGAACGTGTCGGCGTTCGCCGTACCCGCCGTCAGCGCGGGCAAGAGGACGACGGCGGCGACGAGAGCGGCGGCTTTCGCGGTGCGCCGCGCGGGTTTCCAGGAGGGTCTCATCCACACTCCTTCACGCTCGGGCCATCCCGGAGCGGACGGCCCGGTGATCGACGGTATTCAGTCGACCGCGAATCGTTAGGGTTGCGAACGAAATCGGACCCCATTGCCTCACGACGAAAGTCGGACAGCGAGGCGGTAACGGGTGAAGTGGCGGTTCGGCGGCCACGGCGGGACGAGCCGGGCACGCTTCCAGTGGGCGGCCGTCAAAGGGTGGAACCACGCGCCGGGCGCCGTAGCGGCGGGCGAGCCGGTCGCGCGGCCGGCCACATCCCTTCTGCGTCAGCTACGCGGCCAGGCGGCGTTGCCACCGGCGAGCGGGGTCATGCTGCGCGAGAGATCCACTGCCCGCGGTGTCGGCCGCTCGCTCGACCCGGCGGCGGAGCAGGATCGAGCTACCCGGTCCGGCACCGTTGCGGTCGGCCGGCGAACTGCGTGCGAGATCAGCCGACGGCGGCCGGCCCGTCGGTCTCCACCGGCTCGACGCGGCGACGCAGCAGGCAGAACTCGTTGCCCTCCGGGTCGGCGAGGACGTGCCACGATTCGGTGCCCGTCTGGCCGACGTCGGCCGTGCGCGCGCCCGCGGCGAAGAGCCGCTCGAGTTCCGCGTCCTGGTCGCGGTCGGTGGGGCTCACGTCGAGGTGCAGCGGCGGTTTGCCGCGCTTCGGGTCGCTGCTGCGGCTGAGCACCAGCGTGGGCAGCGGCCCGCCGAAGCCGGCGCCGGGCGGGCCGATCTCCAGGTCGTCGCCGTCCCAGCCCAGTTCGACGTAGCCGAGGACTTCGCACCAGAACTCGCCCAGGCGTTGGGGGTCGGCGCAATCGATGACGAGTTCGGTGCTCCGGCAGGCCATGCGCGCGCACCCTACGCGCGTGAGACCGGCCCGGACAGCGGTTTTCCCCGCCGGCCCGCGGTCAGCCGAGCCGGCGGGCGGTGACGAACCGGGGCCGGCCGGTGTAGTCGGGGTGGTCTTCGACGGCGGTGAGGACCCGGCGGGCCCGCACGAGGGCCGGGACGGCCGAGCCGTGAGTGTCGTCGTGCTCGATGGCGAGGGCGCCGCCCGGGCGCAGGAGGCGGGCGCCGGCCGCGATGGCGTGGCGGATCACCGCCAGGCCGCTCTCCTCGGCGAAGACGGCGCGCGCCGGGTCGTGCTCGGCGACCTCCGGAGGCACGGGGGTGCCCTCCGGGACGTACGGGGGGTTGCACAGCACCAGGTCGACGAGGCCGTCGAGCTCGGCGAAGATCGTCGGGTCCGCGATGTCGCCCGAGTAGAGGCGGATGGGGGTGTCGCCGGCGTCGGCGTGGACGTCGGCGTTGTGCCGTGCCCAGGCGAGCGCCTGCGGGTCCACGTCGACGGCGTACACGACCGCGTCGCGCCGCTCGTGCGCCACGGCCAGGGCCAGCGCGGCCGAACCCGTGCACAGGTCGACCACCACGGGGTACTCGCGCCCGTGCAGGCTCTTGAGGCCCCACTCCAGCAGCAGCTCGGTCTCCGGCCGCGGCACGAACACCCCGGGGCCCACGTTGACGGTGATGTTGCCCAGCGCCGCCCACCCCGTGAGGTACTGCAGCGGAATGCGCTTGGCCCGCTGTTGCACCAGCTGTCCGATCGCCTCGATCACCGGCGGATCCACCAGCGGCACCATCGGCAACCGGCCCCGCTCCACCCCGAGCACGTGCGCGGCGATCAGATCCGCGTCCGCCCGCGGCGACTCCACGCCCGCCTCGGTGAGAATCCGGGTCGCCTCCATGATGGCCAGGCGCAGCGGCTGCCGATTCACAAGTTTTCCCTCACGTCGAAATCCTGGCCCCAGGGTATCGACTCGGCGCCCGGATCCGGAGCCGCCTGGCCGCAGCGGGACGGGGCCGACGAGGGACCACGTGCGTGATCTCTTAGGATTCCGGCGTCCCCTCGGGCCGCCGATCTGCGCGCGTTCGCCCGATTCACCTAGTGGAGCGGGAGCCGAAGTGCCCACGGAGCCCTCAGGCACGAGACGCCGGATCACGTTCGTCTTCCCGATCTACAACGAGGAGGGCAACATCGACCTGCTCCACCGCACGGTGGACGAGGTCACGGCGCCACTCGCCGACCGCTACGACTTCAGCTTCCTCTACGTCGACGACGGCAGCCGCGACAGCTCGCTCGCGCTGCTCACCGCGCTCGCCGAACGCGACAACCGGGTGACGGTCGTCGAGCTGTCCCGCAACTTCGGCCACCAGATGGCCGTCACCGCTGGTCTCGACCTCGTCGATGCCGACGCCACGATCATCATGGACAGTGACCTGCAGGACCCGCCGCGCGTCGCTCTCGAGCTGATCGAAAAGTGGGAAGAGGGCTTCGACGTCGTCTACGCGCAGCGCCGCTCGCGCCAGGACAGCGCGTTCAAGAAGATCACCGCCAGCGCGTTCTACTGGTTCCTGCGCAAGATGGCCGCCGTCGACATCCCGAAGAACACCGGCGACTTCCGGCTCATCGACCGGAAGGTCGTCGACGAGCTGCGCCGCTACCGTGAGCGCGACCGGTTCCTGCGGGGCCTGGTGAGCTACATCGGGTTCAAGCAGACGGCGGTGGTCTTCGACCGCGACAAGCGCCACGCCGGCGTCACCGGCTACCCGCTGCGCAAGATGCTCCGCTTCGCCGCCGACGGCATCCTGGGCTTCTCGGTCACCCCGCTGCGCCTGATCAGCCGGTTCGGATACCTGATCTCGGCGCTGAGCTTCTTCGGCGTGCTCTACGTGATCGGGGTGAAGCTCTTCGCGCCCCAGACGGCCGTGCCGGGCTGGGCGTTCATCACCATCGCGATGTTCTTCCTCGGCGGTATCCAGATCATCATGCTGGGTGTGCTCGGCAGCTACATCGGACGCACGTACTCCCAGGTGCAGAACCGGCCGCTGTACGGGGTCGCCTCCGTCCGCACCGGACTGACCCAACTGGAGCGTGCGGTCGAGTCCGGTGTGGACGCCGGGACCGGCGTCCGGTGAAACTGATCAGCGCGACCCAGCTGCGTTTCGGCCTCGTCGGGGTGGCCAACACGCTGGTCGACGCGCTCGGTTACCTGGTGCTGTACTCGGTGGCCGGGCTGCCGCTGTTCGTCGCGAACTTCTGCTCGACCACCGCGGGCATGCTGCTGAGCTTCACGCTCAACCGCAACTTCACCTTCCGCGCCAAGGACGGCGACGTCCGCCGCCAGGCGCTGTTGTTCTTCGCCGTCACCGCGTTCGGCCTCTGGGTCGTGCAGGCGCTGGTGATCTACGCGGTCACCAGCGCCCTGCCCGGTGTCACGCCGCTGGTCCCGAAGTTCGCCGGGATCGCGGTCGGGCTGGTGTGGAACTACGTGCTCTACAACAAGGTGGTCTTCCGGACCCGCCGCAAGGTGGTCCCGACCCCGGCCCAGGAGGCCGCTCATGACTAGCACCGCCGTTCCGCCCGTTTCGCTCGACGATGCGGGTCCGGCGCCGGAAACACCGCGCGCGGCCCGCGTGCCCGCGTGGCTCACCGGCGACTTCGCGAAGGTGCTCGCGGCCGTGATCGCGTGGAACGTCGCGCTGATCGCCGTCGCGTGGCTGTTCGGTCCGGCGAGCCCGACGAGCGAGGGCATTCCCAAGACCGGGATCGGGTCGACGTGGAGCTTGCTCGCGCACACCTACCGCTGGGACGCCGGCAACTACGGCGAGATCGCGCAGCACGCCTACACGAGCAGCTACGTGCCGCTGCGCGCGTTCTACCCGGTGTTCCCGATCTGCGTGTGGCTCGTGCAGACGATCAGCTTCCACCTGATCGGCCTGCTGGTGGCAGGATTCCTCGTCAACCTCGTCGCGACCTGGCTGGCCGCGGTGGCACTGCTGAAGATCGCCCGGTTCTTCTTCACCGGCGACCGCGCGCCGTGGCTCGTGGTCGCGGCCTTCCTCACGGCGCCCGCGGCCTTCTTCCTGCACTCCTTCTACAGCGAAGCCGTGTTCTGCGCGCTGGGCTTCTGGGCCTACCTGTTCGCCCTGCGCCGCCAGTGGGTGTGGATGGGCCTGTGCCTCATCCCGCTCACCGCCTCGCGGATCACGGCGGCGGTGTTCGTCGGGCTGTGTTTCCTGGAGTTCTGGCGCTCGAAGGACTGGAAGCTTCGCGGCCTGCTCGACTGGCGGCTGCTGTGGTTCCCCGCCGCGTTCCTCGGGCTCGGCACGCACATGGTCTACATGAAGCTGCGGACCGGCAGCGCGATGGCGAGCTTCAACGCCCTCAAGGGTGTCGCGACCTGGTCGTACCACAAGTTCAACCCGAACATCTTCGCCACCGCGTGGACCGAAGCGAAGATCACCGCGCACGCGCTGCTCGGCGACATCCCGATGGACGGGTGGACGCTGATGAGCCACGTGCTGCCCACCATCGGACTGGTCCTGCTGCTGATTTCGTCGGTCTACGTGTTCGTCGCGTTGCGCGCCAAGGGAATCCCGCTGGCCCTGTTCGGCATCGCGTCGATCGTGATGCTCACGATCAACAACAACGTGGTGTCCGTGCACCGCTACTTGCTGCCGTGTTTCGTGATGTACGTGGCGCTGGTGCTGTTCACCGAGCGCCGGCCGAAGCTGCGCGGCGTGGCCTACGCAGTGCTGTACGCCAACGCGACGATCGGCGCGCTGATCTTCGTGCGCTTCATCTCCGGCTACTGGGCCGGCTGAGCGCGGAGGGCGCTCACCCGGCGGCGCGGCACCGCCCTGCCTACACTCGGCCGGGTGCGAACCAAAGAGCTCCGCTTCGGTCTCGCGATCTTCATCGCTTCGCTCGCCCTCCTCCTGATCCGGTTCCTCGTTCCCCGGCCCATCGGCATGGCGGACAACGGCGACGGCTGGCGGCTGCTCTGCAAGCTCGGCGGCAAGCAGCTCGACCGCCCGTCGGAGGGCTTCGTCCGGTTCAGCTACGGCGCCGGGGTCCCCTGCAGGAGCGACTACGTCTCGAGCCAGAGCTGGCTCGACTGGCTCGCGAGCAAGGCGGGCCACCTCTTCGGCTCGAGTGCCAACTTGAACCTGCTGGTCCTCGGTGCCGGCACCTGCGTGCTCGTCGCGGTGGCCATCACCGCCGCCGTCGCCGGCCTCGACCTGAAGCGCAGCGGCAAGGTTGTCGCGACGGTTCTCCTGCTGCTCGTCATGGGTGACTCGGCGTTCTTCGGCTACTTCGCCTCCACGCTCAGCGAGGGCGCGGCCTTCCTCGGCCTGCTGCTGATCGCCGGCGGCCTGCTGCTGATGCACCGCGACCGCGCCCGGCGCCGGGCGGGTGCCGCCATCACCGTCCTCGGTGGACTGATCGGAATCACCGCGAAGTCGCAGACCCTGTTGCTCATTCCCCTTTTCGTGATCGCGGTTCTTCTCGTGAAGCCGAAGGGCGCGCGCGGCGGGGCCCGCTGGGCGCTGCCTGTGGTTGTGCTCGCGATCGTCGGCGCCGGGACGCTCGCCGTGCAGTCCCACGGCGACCCGGCCAACGCGGAGTACCGCGAGGCCAACATGTACAACGCGATCTTCGACTCCATCGTGGACGGCAAGCACGACACGAACGCCGACCTGGCCGCGCTGGGGTTCCCGCCGTCGTTCGCGAAGTACATCGGCACCGGCTGGTGGAGCCCGGG
The DNA here is from genome assembly GCF_016889705.1 of Amycolatopsis sp. FDAARGOS 1241. Taxonomy (NCBI): domain Bacteria; kingdom Bacillati; phylum Actinomycetota; class Actinomycetes; order Pseudonocardiales; family Pseudonocardiaceae; genus Amycolatopsis; species Amycolatopsis sp. FDAARGOS 1241. The sequence goes on along the minus strand of NZ_CP069526.1, from coordinate 1,169,215 downwards.
CGCGGCGTCGACCGACCCGCTCTACCCGCAGTACCGCGACAAGATCAGCCGCCGCAACGTGGTGCAGTACTACGCGACGCACCCCGAGCGCGTCGCGCAGATCCTGCAGCAGGGCGGCGTGAACACGCTCACTGCGCGGCCCGGCAACCTCGGCAGTTTCGGCGAGCTCTCCGGGCAGCCGCGGCTGGCGAAGGAGTACCGCGTACCGGTGTTCTCCGGCTCCGCCGCGCTAGCCGCGCCCGCCGGGCTGTTCGTGCTGATCCCGATCTGGCTGCTGCTCGCCTGGGCCGGCGTCCGCGCGTTCCGCCGGAACCGGCGCGAGTACGGCCTCGTCGTCTTCCTGCTGACGCTCTTCGCCGTCGGGCAGCTCGGGCTGTCCGCGCTCGGCGAGGGCGTGGAAGGCGTGAAGCACCAGCTGCTCACGCTCTTCCCGACCGTGCTCGCGATCGTCTTCGGCGTCCTCAGCCTGCTGCCCCGCGCCGAGGGAGAGCCGCCCGAGGAGCCGGTCGTGGGCGCGGACGACGAGCCGCTGACCGAGGAGATCCCGGCGACGGTGTGACTCAGCCGGACTGCGCCGCCAGCCGCTCTTCGCGGTCGGCGGTGGCCAGTGCGTCCAGAACGCCGTCGAGGTCGCCGTCGAGCACCTGGTCGAGGTTGTAGGCCTTGTAGTTCACCCGGTGGTCCGAGATGCGGTTCTCCGGGAAGTTGTACGTGCGCACCCGCTCGGAACGGTCGACGGTGCGGACCTGCGAACGCCGGGCGTCCGATGCCTTCGCGGCGGCCTCCTCCTCGGCGATCGCCTGCAGGCGCGCCTGCAGGACCTGCAGCGCGCGGGCGCGGTTCTGGATCTGCGACTTCTCGTTCTGGCACGACACGACGATGCCGGTCGGCAGGTGCGTGATGCGCACGGCCGAGTCGGTCGTGTTCACGCTCTGACCGCCGGGACCCGACGAGCGGAAGACGTCGATGCGCAGGTCGTTCGGGTCGATCTCGACCTCGACCTCTTCGGGTTCGGGGTAGATCAGCACCCCCGCGGCGGACGTGTGGATGCGCCCCTGCGACTCGGTCGCCGGCACGCGCTGTACGCGGTGCACCCCGCCCTCGAACTTCAGGCGCGACCAGACGCCGTCGACGTCGGCGGTCTTGCTCTTGATCGACAGCGTGACGTCCTTGAACCCGCCGAGGTCGGAGTCGGTCGAGTCGAGCACCTCGGCCTTCCAGCCGTGGCGCTCGGCGTAGCGCAGGTACATGCGCAGCAGGTCGCCGGCGAACAGCGCCGACTCCTCGCCGCCCTCACCGGACTTGATCTCCATGACCACGTCTGATCCGTCGTACGGGTCGCGCGGCAGCAGCAGCTCGGTGAGCCGCGACTCCAGCTCGGGCACCTTCGCGGCCAGCTCCTCGGCCTCCGCCGCGAACGCCGCGTCCTCGGCGGCCAGCTCCCTGGCCGCCGAGAGGTCGTCGCGGGTCTGGTCGAGCTCCCGCACCGCCTTCACGACCGGGCTGAGCTCGGCGTAGCGGCGGCCGAGCTTGCGGGCCTTCGCCTGGTCGGCGTGCACGGCGGGATCCGCCAGCTGCGTCTCCAGCTGGGCGTGCTCCTCGAGCAGCCCCTTGAGCGACGTCGAATCCACTGCGCGCCTTCTTCCCGGCCTCGAAACGATTACTGGAGACAGCAAACGGCGCCCACCCGCTCGTGCAGGTGGGCGCCGTCGGCGAAGCTACTTGGCGTCGTTCTTCTGACGCTTGCCGTAGCGCTTCTCGAACCGCGCGACCCGGCCACCGGTGTCCATGATCTTCTGCTTACCGGTGTAGAAGGGGTGGCAGTTCGAGCAGATCTCGACGTGGATCTGGCCCGACTCCTTGGTGCTGCGGGTGGTGAAGCTGTTCCCGCAGTTGCACGTGACCTGGGTGACCACGTAGTCAGGGTGAATACCGCTCTTCATGGTGTCCTCTCTCGTTGGCCCCGGGTCCCCAGTCGGGGTGAACCGGTGCCGGACTTCAGCGGGTCATTGTGCCAGACGAGCTGACACCTTCCTCAACAGACCCTCCTGGCCTGGTATTCCTCGGCTCACAGCCACCCCGCCGGAGCCCACCGCCCACCGGTTGTCTGTGCTGCCCGCCGAGACCACTGAACCGCCCGGAACGCCGAAGGGCCCCTCGAACGCTCGAGGGGCCCTTCGCCAGCAGCGAACTCAGTCCTCGTCGTTCCCGCCGAGGGCCGTCTTCGAGACCTGCATGAGGAACTCGATGTTGTTCTTCGTCTTGCGCAGGCGCGACAGGAGCAGGTCGATGGCCTGCTGCGAGTCGAGCGCGTGGAGCACGCGGTGCAGCTTGTGCGTGACCGCGAGCTCGTCCGGCGGGAGCAGCAGCTCCTCCTTGCGGGTGCCGGACGGGTTGACGTCGACCGCCGGGAACACGCGGCGCTCGGAGATCTTGCGGTCGAGCTTGAGCTCCGCGTTGCCGGTGCCCTTGAACTCCTCGAAGATCACCGTGTCCATCGTGGAGCCCGTCTCCACCATCGCCGTGGCGAAGATGGTGAGCGAACCACCGTTCTCGATGTTGCGCGCGGCACCCAGGAACCGCTTCGGCGGATACAGCGCGGTCGAGTCGACACCACCGGACAGGATGCGACCCGACGCCGGCGCGGCCAGGTTGTAGGCACGGCCGAGACGGGTGATCGAGTCGAGCAGCACCACCACGTCGTGGCCCATCTCGACCAGGCGCTTGGCGCGCTCGATCGAGAGCTCCGCGACCGACGTGTGGTCGGCCGGCGGGCGGTCGAAGGTAGAGGCGATGACCTCGCCCTTCACGGACCGCTGCATGTCCGTGACCTCTTCCGGCCGCTCGTCGACCAGCACGACCATGAGGTGGCACTCGGGGTTGTTCGTGGTGATCGCGTTGGCGATGTCCTGCATGATCGTGGTCTTACCGGCCTTCGGCGGCGACACGATCAGGGCGCGCTGCCCCTTGCCGACCGGCATGATCAGGTCGATCACGCGGGTGGTGAGCTTGTGCGGCTCGGTTTCGAGCCGCAGGCGCTCGTTGGGGTAGAGCGGCGTCAGCTTGGTGAAGTCGGGACGGCGCTTGGCCTCGTCCGGCTCCAGGCCGTTGATCGAGTCGACGCGCACCAGCGGGTTGAACTTCTGCCGCTGCTGCTCGCCCTCGCGCGGCTGGCGGACGACACCGGTGATGGCGTCACCGCGGCGCAGGCCGAACTTGCGGACCAGCGAGAGCGAAACGTACACGTCGTTCGGCCCGGCCAGGTAGCCGGAAGTGCGCACGAACGCGTAGTTGTCCAGCACGTCCAGGATGCCGGCGACCGGCAGCAGGACGTCGTCCTCGCGGATCTCGGTGTCCGGCGAACCGCCTTCACCCCGGCCGCCCCCGCTGCCCCGCCGGCGGCGGTCGCGGAAGCGCCGGCCGCGACGGCCGCCTTCCTCGTCGTCGTCCCCGCCTTGTGCGCGGTTGTCGCGGTTGTCCTGCTGACCGCGGTTGCCGCCGTCCTGCTGGTTGTTGCGCTGGCGGTTGTCCTGGCCGCCGCGGTTGTCGCGGTTGTCGCGGCCGCCCTGGCGGTCGCCGCGCTCACCACGCTCACCACGGTCGTTCCGGTCACCGCGGTCGTTGCGGTCGCCGCGCTGGCCACCGTCACGCTGTTCGCGCTGGCCGTCCGGTGCGCCCGCGGCGCGGTTGGCGCCGCGGCGACGTCGGCCGCGACCGCCTTCCTCGGGCTGGCCGTCGTTCTGCTGGCCGCCGTCCTGGCGCTCCTGCTGCGCGGGCTTTTCCGCCGGCGCCTCGGCCGGAGCGGACGCCTCGGGCGCGGACCCGTTGGTCTCCGCCTTCGGGGCGGGCGCGGACTCGGCGCTCGGAGCCGCTTCGCGCTTCTTCTCGGCGCGAGCCGGCTCGTCGGACTTGGCCGCCTTCGTCGTCTTCGGCGCCGGAGCGTCGCCGACACCTTCGAGCGGGAGCGTCTCCGCCGTGGCGGTGCGCTTCTTCGTCTTGCCCTGCCGCTCGCGGATCGCGGCGATCAGGTCGCCCTTGCGCATCCCCGTGGTCTCGCCCACACCCAGTTCGCCCGCCAGTTGGCGCAGCTCGGCGATGACCATCCCGGACAGGCCCCCGGTGCGGCGCTTCGGAGCAGCCGCAGCCCCATTCGTCTCAGCGGCCGCGGCGGGGGTCTCCACGTCGCCGCTCAACAGATCGGTGTTGCTCACACATGTCCTTCCTGACCGATCCACGCCTCCAGGTGGATCAGCGGACTGCCGCCGATCGCGTGCTGCGAAACGGCATTTGCTTCCGATGCGGACGACCCGCGCCTAGCCGTGCGAGACACAGCGAGAGCGTCGCCAGCACAGGGGTGGTTGCCTCCCCCAAACGGAGGAAACGAAATTCGGCACCGCCGAAACCGGAAACCCGCCTGCGTCCCTCCGCTCCCGTTTGCCAGGCGGTGCGGATCGGCGGATCGACGAAGGATGCGGACCGGAGGCTCGCGAGGAGCGAACAGGACCGGCATCGGGTGCGGAAACGCACGGTGATCGAACGCCCCCGAGGGTAGACCGCCCGGTGGGCGGGTGCAACAACCACCCCCCGCGTGGCGCACGTTCCGGCCGCCACGTGACCGGGGCTTTACTGAGCCGCAACCTGCACACCGGCGAGATCGACGCCCAGCTCGTGGACGTCGAAGGTGTCAACGTCCACATCCGACGGCAGTATTCCCGTCTCCGTGAGCGCGAGGACCGTCGGACCCGCGCCGGAGATCGTCGCGGCCACCCCTCGGGCACGGAGCGTACGCACCAGCTCGGAGCTGGCGGGGTACGCGCTCGCCCGGTAGTCCTGGTGCAGCCGGTCCTCCGTGGCGGCCAGCAGGAGTCCGGGCTTCCGCGTCATCGCGAGCACCGTGAGCGCCGTCCGGCCGGCGCTGTGCGCCGCGTCGGCGTGCGGGACGTGCTGCGGGAGCAGGCCGCGCGTGGCGTCGGTGGACGACTTCAGCGCCGGGATCGCGACCACGGGGCGGATCGCCGCGCTCGGCTCGACGCGCTCGGCGTGGAAGCGGCCGTTTTCACTCCACGCCACCACGAGCCCGCCGAGCAGGCTGGCAGCCGCATTGTCCGCGTGGCCTTCGAATTCGGCCGCGAGCTGCAGCGCCTCGTCGTCGAGCGGGACGCCCGCGAGCGCGTACCCGAGCGCAACGCCCGAGACCACGGCTGCGGCCGAGGAACCGAGGCCGCGCGCGTGCGGGATCTTGTTGAAGCAGCGCAGGTGCAGACCCGGCGGGCGCACGTCGAAGTGCGCGCACGCACGGCGGATCGCCCGCACGACGAGGTGCCGTTCGTCGGTCGGCACGTCGGCGACTCCGCCGGCCCCCGCGTCGACGACCTCGATCTTGAGACCGTCTTCGGTCACCTGCAGTTCGACGACGTCGTGCAGCGCCAGCGCCAGGCCGAGCGCGTCGAAACCCGGGCCGAGGTTGGCCGTCGAACCCGGCACGGTGACCCGGAACGACGCGCCGGCCGGCCGGCCCGAGGAGCACGTCACCGCAGGTCCAGCGCGGCGGCGACCGCCGATGGGTCCACGGCCAGCGGCTCGACCTCGACGTTGCCCTCGAGCGCGGTCGCGGGGTCCTTCAGGCCGTGGCCGGTCACGGTGCACACGACCGTCGAGCCCTTCGGGAGGCGGCCGTCGGCGGCGGTGGCCAGCAGGCCGGCGACGCTGGTGGCCGACGCGGGCTCCACGAACACCCCCTCGCGCCCGGCGAGCAGGCGGTAGGCCTCGAGAATCTTTTCGTCCGTGATCGCCTCGAACAGGCCGCCGGACTCGTCCTTCGCCTTCACCGCACCGGCCCACGAAGCGGGGCTGCCGATGCGGATCGCCGTGGCGATCGTGTCGGGATCGGACACGGGTTCGCCCCGCACGAGCGGCGCGGCGCCCGCGGCCTGGAAGCCGAACATGCGCGGGGTGTTCTTCACCACACCGTCCGCGGAGTACTCCGAATACCCGGCCCAGTAAGCGGTGATGTTGCCCGCGTTGCCCACCGGCAGGCAGTGGATGTCGGGTGCCTCGCCGAGCACGTCGCACACCTCGAACGCCGCCGTCTTCTGGCCCGCGATGCGCACCGGGTTGACGGAGTTCACGAGCGTCACGGGGTAGTCCGCCGCGGTCTTGCGGGCGAGTTCCAGGCAATCGTCGAAGTTGCCGTCGACCTGCAGGATGCGCGCGCCGTGCAGGACGGCCTGAGCGAGCTTGCCCATCGCGATCTTGCCCTGCGGCACGAGCACCGCGCAGGTGAGCCCGGCGCGTGCGGCGTAGGCGGCCGCGGAGGCGGACGTGTTGCCCGTGGAGGCGCAGATCACGGCCTTGAGCCCGCTCGCGAGCGCGTGGGTGATGGCCACGGTCATGCCGCGGTCCTTGAACGAACCGGTGGGGTTCGCGCCCTCCACCTTCAAGTACACCGTGCACCCGGTGAGCTCGGACAGGCGCGCGGCCGGCAGCAGCGGCGTGTTGCCCTCGCCGAGCGTCACCACTCGTGCGCCGTCCGGCACCGGGACGCGGTCGCGGTACGCCTCGATGATCCCTGGCCACGCACTCATGCCGCCGCCTCGATTCGGAGTTCCCCGTTGATCACTGGTGCGGCGTTCGCGCGAACAGCGATGATTCGCCGGCAAGCTTCGCTCATTGGTCTTCGCCTTCCACGCGCATCACGCTCACGACTTCGTGCACCACGTCGAGCTTCGCGATCTCATCCACAGTGGACCGCAGCGCCGCGTCGGGCGCCAGGTGGGTGACCACCACGAGACTCGCCGTGTCGTTGGCATCGCGCTGGCGCACGGCGGCGATGCTCACGCCGTGGGCGGCGAACGCCTGCGCCACCTGGGCCAGGACGCCCGCGCGATCGGCGACGTCGAGGCTCACGTGGTAGCGCGTGGGCGTCTGGCCCATCGGACGCACGGGCAGCGCGGCGTGCGCGGATTCGCGCGGGCCGCGGCCGCCGGCCACGCGGTTGCGGGCCACCGCGACCAGGTCGCCGAGCACCGCGCTCGCCGTGGGCGAGCCACCGGCGCCCTGGCCGTAGAACATCAGCTGCCCCGCCGCGTCGGCCTCCACGTACACGGCGTTGAACGCGCCGGCGACACCCGCGAGCTGGTGGCTGCGCGGGATCATCACCGGGTGCACGCGCGCCGAAACCGATTCGGCGCCGTCGTCGGCCGTCACGCGCTCGCAGATGGCCAGGAGCTTGACCGTGCGGCCCAGCGCGCGGGCCGCGAGCAGGTCCGACGCCGTGACCTCGGCGATGCCCTCGCGGTGCACGTCCTTGAGCGTCACGCGCGTGTGGAACGCCAGCGAGGCGAGGATCGCGGCCTTGGACGCGGCGTCGTAGCCGTCGACGTCGGCCGTCGGGTCGGCTTCCGCGTAGCCCAGGCGGCCGGCCTCGTCGAGCGTCTCCGAGTAGCCGGCGCCCGTGGTGTCCATGGCCGAGAGGATGTAGTTCGTGGTGCCGTTGACGATGCCCATCACCCGCGTGATGCGGTCACCGGCGAGCGATTCGCGCAGCGGGCGCAGCAGGGGGATGGCACCCGCGACCGCCGCCTCGAAGTACAGGTCGGCGCCCGCGGCGTCGGCGGCTTCGAAGAGGTCGGCGGAGTGCTCGGCCAGCAGCGCCTTGTTGGCCGTGACCACGGACTTCCCCGAGTTCAGAGCCGCGAGCAGCCAGCTGCGCACCGGTTCGATGCCGCCGACGAGCTCCACCACCACGTCGACGTCGTCGCGGCGCACGAGCTCCGCCGCGTCGTCGGTGAGCAGCTCTTGCGGGAGCTCGGGGTGCTTGTCGGGCCGGCGCACGGCGATGCCCGCCAGCTCGACCGGGGCACCGGCGCGCGCAGCGAGCTCGTCGGCCTGCTCGGTGAGCAGGCGGCAGACCTCGCTGCCGACCGTGCCGCAGCCGAGCAGGGCGACCCTGATCGCCCGACCGTCCGATCGAGACACAGTGGACACTCGTCAAACCTCCAGGCGCAGCATGTCGTCCGTCGTCTCCCGCCGCAGCAGCACGCGGGCGCTGCCGTTGCGCACGGCCACCACTGCCGGGCGCGGCTGCCGGTTGTACCCGCTCGCCATCGAGTAGCAGTAGGCACCGGTCGCCGCGACGGCCAGCAGGTCGCCGGGAGCAAGCGTGTCGGGCAGCCAGCAGTCTCGGACGACGATGTCGCCGGATTCACAGTGTTTTCCCACCACTCGGGACAGCGTGGCGGTCACGGGCTCGTCACCGTCGCTCGCGGCGCGCGAAACCACCCGGCAGTCGTACACCGCGTCGTACAGCGCGGTGCGGATGTTGTCGCTCATGCCCCCGTCGACGCTCACGTAGCGGCGTGTGGTGTTGTCACCGAGAGCGACGTCCTTGATGGTGCCGACCTCGTAGAGCGTGAAGGTGCCCGGCCCGGCGATCGCGCGGCCCGGCTCCCCCGCGATCCGCGGCACCGGCAGGTCGGCGTAGGCGCACTCCTTGCGCACGATCTCGCGGATCTGCGTGATCATCTGCGAGGGCGGCGGCGGGTTGTCCTTCTCGGTGTAGGCGATGCCGAAGCCCCCACCGAGGTCGACGAGGTTCAGCTGGTCGAGCAGCTCACGGCCGTGCTCCTTGGCGAGGTCGGCGAGCAGGCCCACCACGCGGCGGGCGGCGACCTCGAAGCCGTCGGCGTCGAAGATCTGCGAGCCGATGTGGCTGTGCAGGCCCACGAGCTTGAGCGACGGCGCGTTGAGCACGCGGCGCACGGCCTCGGCCGCGTCGCCCGAGGCGAGCGAGAAGCCGAACTTCTGGTCCTCGTGCGCGGTGGCGATGAACTCGTGCGTGTGAGCCTCGACCCCGACCGTCACCCGCACCAGCACCGGCTGCACGACCTCGCGGCGCGCGGCCACCTCTGCGAGGCGGGCGATCTCGAAGTACGAGTCCACCACGATCGTGCCGACGCCGGCCTCGACCGCGTGATCGAGCTCGGCGATCGACTTGTTGTTGCCGTGGAAGGTGATCCGCTCGGCCGGGAAGTTCGCGCGCTGCGCCACGGCGAGCTCGCCGCCGCTGCACACGTCGAGGCTCAGCCCCTGCTCGGCCACCCAGCGGGCGATCTCGATCGACAGGAAAGCCTTCGACGCGTAGTGCACGAGCGCCGGGTCGTCGAACGCCTGGGCGTAGTCGCCGCAGCGGGACTTGAAGTCCGCTTCGTCGACCACGAACAGCGGCGTGCCGTACTGCTCGGCGAGCTCGCGCACGTCCACGCCCGCGATGCGCACGACACCGTCGGACGCGCGGAACGTGTTGCGCGGCCACACCTTCGCGGGCAGCTTGTCGAGTTCGTCGGCACCCGCGGGCGGGAACCCGGAGGCATCGGCGTGGGGGTAGACGTCGGCGTGGCGTGGGCCCGCGGGGTGCGCCATTTGTTACATCCGTTCCGGAGCGGTGACACCGAGCAGCGCGAGGCCGTTGGCGAGCACCTGGCGCGCCGCCTCGCAGAGAGTCACGCGGGCGACGTTGGCCGCGGTGGGTTCCTCATCTCCCTTGGGGAGCACGCGGGCCTCGCGGACCGCGTAGAACTTGTGCAGCGCGCCGGCCAGCTCCTCGAGGTAGCGGGCGACGCGGTGCGGTTCGCGCATCTCGGCGGCGCGGCGCACGACCTCGGGGAACTCCCCGATCGTGCGGATGAGGTCGCCCTCCACCGACAGCGTGAGCGTGCCGAGGTCGGCGTCCGGAGTGGACTTGAGCCCGAGGTCGGCGGCGCCGCGCAGCATCGTGCACAGGCGCGCGTGCGCGTACTGCACGTAGTAGACCGGGTTGTCGTTGGAGTGCTTGCGCAGCAGGTCGAGGTCGACGTCCAAAGTGGAGTCGACGGAGTAGCGGATGAGCTCGTAGCGGGCCGGGTCGACGCCCACGGCCTCCACGAGGTCCTCCATCGTGATCACGGTGCCCGCGCGCTTGGACATGCGCACCGGCTTGCCTTCGCTCACGAGGTTCACCATCTGGCCGATGAGCACCTCGACGGTGTCCGGGTCGTCGCCGAACGCCGTCGCGGCGGCCTTGAGCCGGGCGATGTAGCCGTGGTGGTCGGCGCCGAGCATGTAGATGCACAGGTCGAAACCGCGGTTGCGCTTGTCCTTGAAGTAGGCCAGGTCGCCGGCGATGTAGGCCGGGTTCCCGTCCTTCTTTATGACGACGCGGTCCTTGTCGTCGCCGTACTCGCTCGACTTGAGCCACCACGCGCCATCGGCGAAGTAGAGGTTGCCGGAGTCCTTGAGCTGCTGCACGGCGGCGTCGACGGCGCCGGACTCGTGCAGCGAGTTCTCGTGGAAGTACACGTCGAAGTCGGTGCCGAACTCGTGCAGGCTTTGCTTGATCTCGGTGAACATCAGCTCGATGCCGATGCGCCGGAACGTCTCGTGCCGCTCGGCCTCGGGCAGCGACAGCGCGCTCGGCTCCTGCCTGAGGACCTCGGCGGCGATGTCGTTGATGTAGCCGCCCGCGTAGCCGTCCTCCGGCGCGGGCTCGCCCTTCGCGGCGGCGATGAGCGAGCGGACGAAGCGGTCGATCTGCGCGCCGGCGTCGTTGAAGTAGTACTCGCGCGTGACTTCGCCGCCCTGCGCGGACAGCACGCGGCCCAGCGCGTCGCCGACCGCCGCCCACCGCGTGCCGCCGAGGTGGATCGGGCCGGTCGGGTTGGCCGACACGAACTCGAGGTTGATCCTGCGGCCCGCCAGCGCGTCGCCGCGGCCGTACTGCTCGCCCGCGGCCAGCACCTGGCGCACGACCTCACCCTGCGCGCCGGCGGCGAGGCGGAAGTTGAGGAAACCCGGGCCGGCGACGTCGGCCGCGGCCACCCCGTCGGCCGCCGCGACGACCTGGGCGAGCGCTTCCGCGAACTCCCGCGGCTGGAGACCGGCCTTCTTGGCCACCTGCAAGGCGAGGTTGGTCGCGTAGTCGCCGTGTTCGGGGTTGCGGGGACGTTCGATGGTCACCTGCTCCGGCAGCACGGCGGCATCGACACCTCGGGCATCGAGCACCTGCACGGCGGAGGCGCGGACCAGGTCGGCGAGAGCGGCGGGAGTCACCCGCCGAATTCTAGGTGTGCCCAGGTCGGACGCTTACGCCGGTCCGACCGAGGATTGGCCCGGATCACACCCGCGGTGATCGCGAGAGGCGTTCACGGTGATCAGACGCCCGGTCTCTACACTGGCCGACGGGCAGGGTCCGACCGGATTCCTCCATCATCTCACGAGGAGATCGCGGCAAACCATGGCGAAAGGGACAACCAGCAAGAAGGGGACGTCCGCCAACGCGGTGAAGGCGGCCCGGGGCAAGTCCGTCGTCACCAAGAAGGGCACCCCGTGGGGAACCATCATCGGAGTCGTCGTGGTGGTGGCCCTGCTGGCCAGCGTCGTCACCTACTACCTGGTGAAATCGGCTCCGCAACGCGACCAGAAGTCCCGTGAGGAGGCAGCCGCGTCGTTCGCCCCGACCGCTACCGACCCGGACCCGTCCAAGCGCATCCCGGGCGTGATCACCGCGACGTACACCGGATCGGTGCACGTGCTGCCCACCGAACGGGTGGCCTACGACCACAGCCCGCCGTTCGGCGGGCCGCACGACGGCTACTGGGCCGCCTGCAACGGCGTCGTCTACCCCACCGCCGTGCGCACGGAAAACATGGTGCACGCGCTCGAGCACGGCACCGTGTGGATCGCCTACAACCCGGACCTCGTCAAGGGTGACCAGGTCGACCTGCTCGCCGCGCGGGTCAAGGGCAAGACGTACACGATGATGTCGCCCTACCCCGGCCTCGACAAGCCGATCTCCCTGCAGTCGTGGGGCCACCAGCTGAAGCTCGACAGCGCGAGCGACCCGCGGATCGACGAGTTCATCGCCGCGCTGCGGACCAACCCGAACGGTGTGTACCCCGAGATCGGCGCCTCGTGCGACGCGCTCGGCCCGGGCCAGTTCGACCCGAGCAACCCGCCGCCGTTCGACCCGAGCAAGCCGGGCCCGGACGCGAAGCCGATGGACTACAAGGGCACCACCGGCGCCCAGGGCGAACAGGGTGGCATGCCGGGCACCTCGGGTCTGCCGACCGCGCCGTCGGCGCCGGCGGGGCAGTGATCCGGCTGTGAGCAAGGAAGCCGACCTCGAATCCGACGTCGAAGAGCCCGGCGGCGACCGGCCGGCCTGGTCGCGGTGGGTGATCATCGGCGGCGCGATGCTCGCCGTGCTGCTGATCGGCGCCGCGATCGGCGTGTTCGCCACGCGGCTCACCGATGGCGACGACTCCGCGGCGGCGACACCCGGCGCCGGCTCGGTCGAGGTCGGCTTCGCGCAGGACATGTCGACCCACCACCTGCAGGCCGTCACCATGGCCAACTGGGCCCGCGACCACACCACGGACCCCGAGGTGAAGCAGCTCGCGTTCGACATCGAGAGCACCCAGACCGAGCAGGTCGGCCGCATGAAGGGCTGGCTCATGCTGTGGGACCAGCCGGAGCAGGCGACCGGCGCGTACATGACGTGGATGACCGAGCCGATGGGCCACGGCATGCAGATGGCGACCCTCTCCCCGGGGGGAGGCGCGCCGATGCCCGGCATGGCCACCGACGCGGAGCTGGCGAAGCTGCGCTCGCTGTCCGGCCGCGCGATGGACGTGTACTTCCTGCAGCTCATGCTGCGTCACCACGAAGGCGGCACGGCGATGGCCCAGTACGCGCAGGAGCACTCGAGCCTGCCGGCGGTGAAAGCGCTGTGCCAGAGCATCCTCACGTCGCAGGGCGCGGAGATGGACCAGATGAAGCTGATGCTGCAGGCGCGCGGCGCCCAGCCGCTGCCGGCGTCCTGAGTCTCGGAGTTCGAAGGGCCGCTCCCGTTCGGGGGCGGCCCTTTTTCAGCGCCTTTCCCAGTCGGCGAACGGGATCCGGGAGATCTCGCGGACGTCGCCGACGGTGCCCCACTCGTCGCGGCCCAGCCGGGCGAGCGGGCGCAGCCGTTCGATGAGCGGGTGGTCGCCGTCGAGCACGTGCTCGGCCACCGCGATGTGCACCACCCGGCCGAAGACCACCGTCGAGACGCCGAACCCGACCGTGCTGTGCAGCTCGCACTCGAACGCCACCGGCGACTCGGCCACCCGCGGCGGTTTCACCCGCAGGCTCGGCTCGCGCGTGAGCCCGGCGGCGTCGAACTCGCTGTGCTCGGGCGGGAAGTCGGTACCGGTGTCGTTGATCTTCTCGAACAGCTCCTCGGGCGCCAGGTTCACCACGAACTGGCCGGTCGCCTCGACGTTGCGCAACGTGTCCTTGCGCCCCACCGACGTGAACTGCAGCACCGGTGGCGCGGCCGAGGCCACGGTGAAGAACGAGTGCGGGGCGAGGTTGTCCACACCGGTACGCGACGTGCTCGACACCCACGCGATCGGCCGCGGCACCACGGTCGCCGTGAGCAGCCGGTAGAACGCGAACGGGGCGATGCCGACGGGATCGAAGTCCTTGCGCATGGCTCAGGTCTACCAGGCCACCGCTAAGCTGCCCGACGCCGATCAAGGGGGTTCGCGGTGGATCAGATCGCCCTGTACTACCCGTACATCCACGTCCGAGACGACCGGTGGCTGAAGTACGCGGCGTTGTACTGGCCCAAGATGGCCCGGCTGCGCCCGGCAGGGTATCCGGCCCTCGATTCCGAGGAGTCGCACACGCTCGGCTCGGACGCCGGCTGGCTGGTGGATCTCGCGCCCCCACCGTGGGCCGCCGAAGAGGTCGGGCTCCCGTTCCTGGAACTCATCGCCACCCACGGACGGGAGCTGCGGGAGCGGTTCGGACTCGAGCCCGGCAGGAACCGGCTTCCGGTGCCCGGTCTGACCGAGCGGCCTCGCCGGTCGGTGCGGCCTCGCCGCTCGATGCTGCCCCGACCACGCCAGGAGGTCGATCTGCTGGCCTCGTCGTGGCACGACTACGTCCACGCCGACAAGGTGTCCGCTCGCCTGATCGAAGCGGCGGTGGACACCGGGCTCGCCACGGTCGTCGAGGGCCACGGCGGCCTCTGGGTGGGGATGCACCCGGAGCTCGTGGACGTCTACACGTGCGCCCTGGTCGAACGCATCGCGGCCGAGAACCGCCTGCACCCGGTCACCGACCAGGCGCTGCACCACACGGCCGCGTCGGGCTGGACACTCGAGCGGCTCGCCGACGTGCTCCTCGGCTCGGCGCCCGCCACCGCGGGCCACCCGGACGCGGAGGACGCGTTCGTGTTCCTCGCCTTCGAGACCGTCGTCCCCTTGGGACTCGAGCGGGTGCCGGTCGAGAAGATCATCGAAGTCCGCACGAAGTTCGGCGCCGAACTCGACGCCTTCCGCCGGTACGTGACTGAGCAGTCGCAGCGGCTCGCGCAGCTGCAGGACGTGCGGGACCTGGCCGTATTCCGCGAGTACCTGCGCACCGAGGTCGACCACGCCGTGACCGAACAGCTCAAGCACCTGAGCGAGCAGCTTCGCAGCGTCGGCCTGGAGTCGGTGAAGGCGGTCGGCAACGTGAAGTCCATCGCGCCACCCGCACTGGTCACGATGGCAGCCGACGCGGTCGGGCTGTCGCCGGCGATCGCCGGTTCCGCCACAGCGGCCGCCTGCGTGCTGGCCGCTCCGGTCCAGTGGCGGCGCGAACGCCACGCGGCCATCCGCGAATCCCCGGTGGGCTACCTGTTCCGCTTGGACCGCGAACTCAGCCCGGCCAAGCTGAATGACCGCTTGCGCCGTGCGTGGCCCGCGCGATGACCCGGGTGATCTTCCTCGGCGACTCGTTCGTCCAAGGTGTCGGCGACCCGGAACACCGCGGCTGGGTCGGCCGCGTGCTGCAGGCCACCGGCGGGGCCGTCACCGGCTTCAACCTCGGCATCCGCCGCAACACCTCCGAAGACGTCCTGCGCCGCTGCTGGCCGGAGGTCGAAGCGCGGGTGGTGCCGGACGAGGACAACCGGCTCGTGGTTTCCTTCGGCAGCAACGACATGGTCGAGGAGAACGGCACCGTGCGCGTGGCTGCGGACCGGTGCGTGGCGAACTTGGCTTCGCTGCTCCAAGAATCCGCGCTGCGGGGCATCCCGGTGCTCGTGGTGGGCCCGCCGCCGGTCATCGACGCGGGTGCGGCCCACTTGCGCCGGACCGTCGACCTCGCCGCGGCGATGGCGGGGTTGTGCGCGGCGCGGAACGTGCCCTTCGTCGCCACCACGGAAGCGCTGGCCGCCGACCCGGTGTGGACCTCGGAAGCCCTCGCGCGCGACGGCGCGCACCCCGGCGCGGGCGGTTACCGGCGGCTGGCGGAGCTGGTGCTGGCCGGCGGGTGGCCCGGGTGGATCAGCGGCTGAGCTACCAGGACAGTTCCTGGCACCGGGCCGCGTGCGGCCCCTCCACCTGCAGCGTCGCGTGGCTGATCGAATACCGCGACGCCAGCAGGTCCTGCGCCTCGGTCAGCACGGCGGACTGCTCGGCCTCCCCGCTCATCGTGAGGTGAGCGGAGGCGACCTCCATGCCGGAGGTGAGCGTCCAGACGTGCAAGTCGTGGACGTCGGAGACGCCGGGGAGGGCGGCGAGCTCCGTACTGATCTCGCCGACGTCGACGCCCGTCGGGGCGTGCTGGAAGAGGATGCGCAGCGCGCGGCGGGCCAGGGTCCACGTGCGCGGCAGCACGAACAGGCCGATGGCGACACCGATGATCGGGTCGGCGTAGCGCCAGCCGGTGGTGAGGATGATGGCGCCGCTGAGCAGGACGCCCACCGAGCCGATCAGGTCGGCGAGCACCTCGAGGTACGCGCCGCGGACGTTGAGGCTCTCACGGGCTCCGCCGCGCAGCACGAAGAACGACACGACGTTCGCGATCAGGCCGGCGCCGGCGGCCAGGAGCACGGGCAAGCCCGGCACCTCGGGCGGATCGGTGATGCGGCCAATGGCTTCGAAGAGCACATACGCGGCCACGCCGAACAGCAGCACGGCGTTGCCGAGCGCGGCGAGCACTTCGGCGCGGTACATGCCGAAGGTGCGGCTGGCCGTCGGGCCGCTGCGGCGGGCCAGGACGATCGCGGTGAGCGCCATGCCGACGCCGAGGACGTCGGTGAACATGTGGGCCGCGTCGGAGATCAGGGCGAGCGAGCCGGTCGTGAACCCGACCACGCCCTCCAGTACCATGAACCCCGCGCCGATGACGAGGGCGACCACCAGTGCGCGGAGGTAGCGTCCGGAAGCGCTCGCCGGGGCGGCCGTGTGCCCGTGGCCGTGCCCCATGCTTTCGCCTCCCTCCGCAGGTCAACGGCTCCTGTCCGCAATATATAGTCGCATGCGCATATATGCAATACAGGTAAGCCTAAGTTCAGGGTAATCGCCCAGGTGGAGCCAAACCCACCCCCCGGATGAGTACTCCCGAAGGCTGGGACAGGGGTTGCGTTCAGCGCACGAGGCGGAAGAACCCGCGCACTTGCTCGACGAGCGACGCCGGCTGCTCCATCGCCGCGAAGTGACCGCCGCGCGGGAGCTCCTCGAACCACCGCAGGTCGGTGAAGCGCAGCTCCGCCTCGCGTCGCGAAGGCCGCGTGATCTCCTTGGGATACAGCGAAATCCCCGACGGCGCCGTCACCTTGTCGCGGAAGCTGCCGAAGCTCTCCCAGTACAGCCGCGCCGACGACGTGGCCGACGCCGTGAACCAGTACACGGAGATCGCGTCGAGGATCTGGCGGCGGGTCAAGGCGTCTTCCGGGTGGCCGTTGTTGTCCGTCCACGCCCAGAACTTCTCGGCGATCCACGCGGCCTGGCCGGCGGGCGAATCGGTGAGGCCGTAGCCGAGCGTCTGCGGGCGCGTGGACTGCTGCCCCGAGTACCCGCGGCCCGTGCGGCCGAACTCCTTGGCCGCGGCCAGCGCCGCCACCTCCCCGGGCGTCGGGTCGTCGAACTGCCCCAGCGGCGCGGCCGCCATGTTCACGTGCACACCGGCGACGCGCTCCGGCGCCACCTCGCCGAGCGCGCCGGACACGGCCGAACCCCAGTCGCCGCCCTGTGCGCCGTAGCGCTCGTACCCCAGAGACACCATCAGCCGGTCCCACGCCCGCGCCGTGCGCTCCACACCCCAGCCCGCGCGCACCGGCTTGTCACTCCACCCGTACCCGGGCAACGACGGCGCGACGACGTGGAACGCGTCCGCCGGGTCGCCGCCGTGCGCCCGCGGATCCGTCAGCGGCCCCAGCACGTCCAGGAACTCCAGCACCGACCCAGGCCACCCGTGCGTCACGACCAGCGGGAACGCGTCCGGCTCGGGCGACCGGACGTGCAGGAAGTGGATCCCCAGCCCGTCCACGGTCTCCCGGAACTGCGGGAACGCGTTCACCCGGTCGGCGAACCCGAAGTCGTACTCCTCGGCCCAGCTGCGGCACAGCTCCCGCGCATACGCGAGCGGCAGCCCCTGCGACCAGTCGTCCACGGTCTCGGCCTCGGGCCAGCGCGTGCGCGCGAGCCGTTCCCGCAGGTCCCGGACGTCAGCCTCAGCCACCTCGACCTTGAACGGTTCCGCCGGCACCGCTGCTCCCTCCGTCGACAAGATCGACGCTAGCAGCCCCCGCGCCGGAAGGTGACCCTCCGGCGCAGCGGGGAAACGACCATGCGCTAAGCTCGTCCGGTCGCGTGAGCGATGAGCCCTCGTAGCTCAGGGGATAGAGCACTGCCCTCCGGAGGCAGGTGTCGCAGGTTCGAATCCTGCCGAGGGCACCCCATGGGAGCGGGAAAAACCGCTTCTGACCAGCTTTTTTGCGCCTGAAGCGATTTTTCCCGTCCTCCGGCTGTCTCCATCAACACCCGGCTCTACACGGGTGCTTCTTCCCAATACCTTCCCAAGGGATCACTGCTCCGGCAGTCTGCCTCGCGGCTGGTGGCCGAGGATCTTCTCGATTCGTGCCCGGTTGGCCGCTTCTCCTCCGTCGAGAAACGTCGCATACACCTCCATGAGCACGCCGACGGAGTGGCCTGCCCAGGCCGCGACCTCCGCTGGGTCCACCCCGGCCGCCAGCCGAGTACTGACGGCCGCATGACGCAGGTCGTACGGCCGCGCCGCGAGCGGCGTCGCCTGGACCTCCTCGGTCAGTGCAGCCTTGCGGGCGGCCCGCCATGCGCGGGTGTAAGTGATCATCGGGATTTCCCCTCCTCGCTCCGCGCAGAACAGCCGGCCATCAGGTCCGAAACCGAACGTCCGAATGTGCCGCCACAGCAACCGGGTCAAGTCCGGTGGGAACGACACGGGGCGCCCTTCGTCGTCGCCTCGCGACTTCAGGGGACGCTCGTCTCGCGGCCTCCCAGTGTTGGTCCACCTCCCCCCGGCGTGAGGTTCGGCCTTTTCCAGGTGGAACTCGCCCCAGTCGTACACGTACTCCTGGGTCTGTTCGTTCCATACAGGCTCCGGCAGGGACGACAGGTTCCGCTTGTTCAACGAAACGGCTTCCTCGGGCCGCAGCCCGGCGTAGTACATCGCGCCGAAAAACGCCTCCAGCCTCGGCCCGCTGCGCGGCAGTGCGCCGACGGCAGCCAGCAACGTCCGCGCTTGCACCGGGTTGGGCACTGCACGCTTGTCGACTTTTCGCTTCCCCTTCGGCATGGCCGTCCACTTCACCGAGCTGAGCGGGTTCGCGTCGATCAGCTTCTTCTCGATCGCGTAATCGAGTGCGTTGAACAGCACCCCGCGTGTCTTTCGGGCCACGCTCGGAGCGAAGCGTTTGCCGTCCAGCCGCCGCGTCACTGCCCGCTGCAAGGCGCGCAGGATGTCCGGGTCGCTGACGGCCTTGACCGACAACGTGTTGCGGGCCAGCCACTCCAGAACTTTGCGCACATCGGCCGGCATGTCGTGCCCATTGCGGTACTCGGTGTTGTACCCCCACTGTCGTAACGCAGACCGCACGACCTTCGCGTCGGGCTCGTTCTTCCCCTCCTTCACGAACACCGGCATCACGCGAATCAGCGCCTCAGCCATCGTCTGGCGCGCGGTCGCGGCTGCGTCGGGCCATTTCATGTCGATGTACTCCTCGGTGAACCGGTACCAGCTCAGGTCTCCCTTCGGCCGCAACATCGACGGCGGCAGACCTGACACCAGGTCGAACGCTTCACCTGCGCGCTGAGCCGCCAGCAAGGACGACCGATGCCCGTCAGCCTGGGCGTAGAGCTTGAAACTCTCCTTGAACACCTCCTGCTCGACCTGCCACAGAACGCGGTAACTGGTGACCTTCTTGGCCGCGTTGAGCCGAGTCTCGAGCTTCCACACTCGGACCTTGTATGACGAACTGATCAAGCGGCAACCTCTCGTTCTTCCAGCCATGAATCCAGGTCCGCGCGGCGGATTCGGACACCGCCGTTCGGAAGCTTGATGCAGCGTGGAGCGCACCGTTTCGCGCGCCACTCGTAAAAAGTGGACTGCGCCACGTCCAGCTCTTCGCAGACGCTGGCGATGGTGAGCAGTTGTCGTTTGCCTGATGTGCGGTGCTGCTGCGGCATTCGGGTCCTCCAAGACGCCCGGCGAGCGGGCACGACGAACCGCCCCAACGGGACGGTGTGGGAGTGGGTTACGTGGCGCCACCTTGGTGACGCTGGGTAGGCGCTCACCCAAGGACGGCTGGCAGGGTGGCGATGCGGGTTTGGCAGCTGGGGCGGGGGGTGCCGGAAGAAACCCGCAAAACCCGCAAACCCGCAAAGTGGCCTCTGATCTGCGGTTTCACTTGCGGGTTTTGCTGCGGGAGGTTGGCGAGAAACCCGTAAACCCGCGGGTTTTGCGGGTTTCTCAGTCGAGGTTGATGGAGAAACCCGCAACCCCCTGCCAGCCTCTTTTTCCTGATCAGAGCCCTGCAGAGTGATCGTTTGCGGGTTTGCGGGTTTTGCGGGTTTTTTCTCCGCCTGTGTTCCTAGAGCGCTTGTCGCTCGACCCACCAGAGCCGACTGTTGGCGTGGCTGTCGGTTGCGCTGCGTAACACCACGTCGCCGTGCCAGCGGTCGATCTGGCCCCGCAGCCGCCACCCCAGGCTCTTCACGGTGAGCGGCTTGCCGCGCCGGTCGGTCGGGAACGTCCCGGCCCAGGGATCGGTCCCTCCGGTCGGCTCGCCGGACTGGCGCAGCTGCTGCGAGGTCAGCCGGACGTCGCCGTGGACGTCGTCCCAGGCCATCAGGAACGACCGCCATTCGCTGTCTTCCTCGTCCAGCTCCCGCACGGATTCGGCGTTGGTGAGGAACCCTCCGATCTGGTGGTGTTCGAGGAACCCGCCGAGGTGTGTGGCCCAAGGGGTGAACTGCCGCATCTGCGGCACCTGCGCGGCGGTGGGTGCCCCGTTGTTGGTCCAGTCGAGGATCAGGATCAGCACATGCCGCAGCACCGTCGCCCGGTTGCCCGGGTCGAGGATCCACGAGTCGAGGTTCGGGATCGTGAACCCGGTGCGGGCCTCGGGACGGGGGCAGTTCGGGTCGAGCCGCACCCACACCGAGCGGGATGCCATGTCCCCGCCGGTGCGGAGGTTGTTGCCGGTCGCCAGCCACAACCGGTCGTTGATGAAGTTCGCCGCCGCGTTGGTGCCCAACCGGCGATCGGTCCAGTTTCGTTCGGTGACCAGCCGCGCGAGCACGGCGGAGTTCACCATGGAGCCCTCGGCGAGGTTGTCGAACACGATCACCCCGACCGAGTCGGCCAGGACCGTGGTGATGGCCTTGCGCAACTCCTCCTCGGAGTCGGTCCAGGTGAGCACCCGTTGCCCAACCATCAGCCCGACACAGCCGGCCAGGATGGTTTTCCCCGACCCGGGCATCGACGCTTCGATCATCCCGAAGGGCGACAACGCCCGCGTGTAGGGGCGGATCAGCGGGGTGACCAGCAGCGCCAGGTAGTTGGCGCGGTCGGCGTCACTGCGCCACGGGAAGTCCCGCAGGAACCGGTCCAGCAGGAATTCCCGAGACTCGGCCACCTCGGCCTTGGTGGGCTGCTCGGGAACCCGTCCCAGGTGCTGGTTTCCGGCCAGGTAGTAGCCGGTCGCCTGGTCGTAGCCGGGGTCCTGCAGCAGCGTGCCGTCGCGGCGCAGCACCGGCGTGGAGATGATCCGGTGCAGCACCGGTAGTTTCGGCCACGACCGGCGCGCGAGCACGGCGTTGAGCACGGTGGCGTTCGGCGTGGTCTCCACCTCCTTTCCGTCTCGTTTGACGTCGATGACTTCGGCGTGCTCGGCCAGCAGCGAGGCGAGCAGCGGCGGTTTGAGCACCGACGCGGTGATGGGCAACGCCACGTCGGCATCCCCGGCCTCGGTGTCCTCGGTGGCGCCGGAGATCTCCTCCACCACCACCGGGTCGCCCTCGCACACGTAGGTGTTCGGGATGATCCGGTCGTCCAGGGCGCTGGTGAGGACCCGGATGGCGTCCGGGTCCTCACCGATCCGCAGCCGCGGACGCCCCGAGTCGCCCAGTGGCCACAGCGACCGGGCTTGTGCGGGTGTGCTGGCCATGGCGTTCCCTCCGTCGTGCGGGTAGAGCGGTCGAGCCCCGCCACCCCGGCAGGCTGTGGGTGCCGGGGCAGCGGCAGGTCACGCGGCGATGCGACGCCGGCGGCCCACGCGGCGGCGCTCCAGCGAGGCGACCGCCGCGCCGACCAGCCATTCGGCGGCGGGCGGGGTGACGCCGTTGCCGAGCTGGCGCACCCGGACGCGCTTGCTGGTGCCAGTGATGACGTAGTCAGGGGTGAACGCCATCGCAGCCTGGACTTCCGGCACGGACAGCATCCGGAACGTGCAGTCCTCGACGGCGGGCGCTTCGCCCGGCCAGCCCACGAGCGATTGGTGCCCGGCGGTGGTGAGCCGCACGGGCTCGGTGGCGGGCGTGCACATCTGGCCGGGGTTGCCGCGGGCGGTGTTGTGCCGCACCAGCATGTGGTGGTTGCCCGAGGCGCACACCGTCGCCAGCGGCTCGGCGACGTCGCGGGCGTCCGAGCCACCGCCGCGCAGTTCGGCGATGAACGCCACCCCGGCGGTGTCCACAGTGGTCATCGTCGGCATCGGTCGGGCGGCAGGCCGCGCTGTCCCGGTGCCGTAGTACGGGACCACGAGCGCCGTTTCGTGCCGCGCGGTCTGTGTGCGCATCGGGTCGTCCGTGCTGGTGGCGTGCTTGCCCTCCCTGCCCTCCAACGGGACCAGCAGCCCCTCCCACTCACTGGTGGTGCGGGTGCGGAACGGGTCGGCGACGATGCGGGCGTCCTCGTTCCGGCTGCCGCCGCTGGGCACGAGCAAGGCGCGGGTCTGCGAGGTAGTCAGAGTCGCGGTCGGCCAGTCGGCTGGCCACGCGCGCGCGTAGCCGGAGCCGGGGCGCACATGGGTGTTGCCGGTGGCCTCGAACGTCATCGGCCGCGCGTAGCGCTGCAACCCGGCCCGGATGCGACTTATCGTCTTCTCCGACAGCGGGTCGCGCCGGTCGCCGATGCGCTCTCCGAGGGCGGACCAGTCGATCACCGCCGCTGCGGGCAGCACGTACGGCTCGACGATCGCGTTGCGGCACTTGGTGTTCGGGCAGCGGTAGAGGTACTGCTGCCGGTATCGGCCGACCGTGCGGCCGGGCTTCCACCACTGCACCGCCGCCACCTCGACGTCGCAGGCCGGGCACCACGCGGCGGGCCGGATGTCGAGGTCCGGCACCGGGTTGCCCTTGCGCCAGAACACCACGTACATCCGGTCCCGGCTCTGCGGCGCGCGCGGAACGGCGATCGCCGGGGCGTGCATGCTGTTGAGCGAGACGATCCGGTGGTCGTAGCCGAGGCAGTCCATCGCGGCCAGCCACGCTCGGAACGGCTCCCACTTCGCCGCGTCCACCACGTTCTCCACGATCACGACGTCGTGGCGGTGCGCCTCGACGAACCGTGGCACGTCCCACATCGTCGCCCGCGACCGCTCGGCCACGTGGTCGGGCACCTCCTCCTCCCCGAACAGCACGCCCTGGTTGCGGTTCTTGGCCCGCCGCTTGCCCTTGGCGATGGAGTGGTTGGTGCACTCCGGCGAGGCCCACAGGATGTCGGTGCGGCGGTAGCGGCGCGGGTCGACCTGGGAGATGTCGGCGCAGTCGTGGTCGCAGTCGGGGAAGTTGGTCTGGTGGGTTTCGATCGCCTGCGGGCTGTGGTTGGCAGCCATCACCAGCTCCACGCCGGGCACGGCCGTGGCTCCAAGCCCGGAGCCGCCGGCGCCGCAGAACAGGTCAGTCACGGTGTACATCAGCAGACCTCCGGTGTGGTGGTTGGTGTGGTGTCGACCTCGGTGACGGCGCGGAAGCCCTCGGCCAGCAGCGCGAGCAGGGTGAGCGCGTGGACCCGGTGCCAGAACTCGCGGACGACCGGTTCGGGCACCGGGCGCGCGCGGTTGGCGTTGCGGGCCAACGCCACGGCAAGCGGGGCCCGCACGATCACCGCGACCGGGACGGCGGCGGGCTGGCGGGCGAGGGCCAGCCAGGTGCCACGCTCGGCCGCGGTGGTGGCGGTGGCGTCGATGATGACCTCGCGCTCGCCGGCCAGCAGCGCGCCCGCGATCGCGCGGACCATCGCGACGGCGGCCGGGGTGGCGGCCTGGTCATGCTCGTGGCGGCCGAGCACGGCGCGTTCGCGGTACAGCGACAACCGGGTCCCGAACCTTCCGTCCGCCAGCTGGCGTTCGCAGTAGGTCGTCTTGCCGCAGCCGGGCCCGCCGACCATGACGCGCATCAGCGGGTCGTGTGGCGCGCTCACGAGGCCGCGCCGCGGCGGTCGATGGCCTCGATCCAGACCACCGCGGTGGCCGCGACGTCGAGCAGCTCATCCCGCAGTTCCGCCGGGGCGGCTTCGGCCAGCGCCTCGTAGACCTCTTCACGCAGGATGTGCAGCCAGGTCAGGCGACCCTCGGCGCGGGCCAGCTCGGTGGTGAACCGTGCGGTGTAGGCGGCGTCGGCGGCGCGGCGCAGCACTCCGGTCAGCTCGACGTCGGGGCCGGTGCCATCGGGGTGGTTCTGCTCGCCGAACGTGGCGTCCTGCTGGCGCCGCCGGTCGGCGACCTCCCCGAGCACGGTGGCCGTCGAGAGCGGTGTCGTCGGTTGGATGGCGGTCATGGCGGTGGCTCCCTTCCGGAAGACGGGCACGAGAAGGGCCGGGCACGCGTGGTGCCCGGCCCTTCTCGGTGTCCGATGTGGTCAGAGGTACTGGCTGGCGCAGCGGTCGCAGACCCGGTGGTGGCAGGTCGTCACGCGGCCACGTGTTCGGCGTTGTAGAGCGACCAGCAGTCCTCGCAGTCGCACGACCGGTCGGTGCCCGGCTCGATCAGGGCCGGGTCGGGCTGCGCCTGGTCGAACGGGGTTTCCGAACGCCAGGTTGGGATGACCTCCGGGGCGCCCGGGTCGACGTCGGCGCAGTCGCAGCGCGCCATGCTGCAGGGCGCGGTGTCGCCCTTCGGCGACGGGGCGTGGAAGCTGTCCAGGTGCCCGCAGGCGCAGCGGTGAACGATGGCGGCCATCGGTGTCCTCCTTGGTGTTCAGGCGGCGCGGCGGGTGCCGTGTCGCGGCTTGATCCGACGGGGGTTCTCCGCTCCGGCGCGCAGAGCGGTGCCGATCACGCCGTCGTCCTTGACGGCGGATTCGGGGGTGTTCCAGGCGGCGACCGCGGCCCGCAGTTCGGCGCGGGCGTAGGTCTCGTCCAGCAGCCGGGCCCCGGCGAGCTGGCCGAGCGCGTAGGCCGCGGTCGACAGCGCCTTGTTCCGGGTGCCTGGCGGCGCACTGCGGACGCGGTCGCACTCGGCCTGCACCGCTGCGGCCACGTAGGAACTCGGCGCGGCTACGGCCGTCTGGTCGCGCCCTGAGACGGCCGTAGAGGCGCGTTCGACGGTGGCTTGGACCAACCACCCCGGCAGCTCGACCGGCTCGGTGTCGTCGAGCAGTTCGTAAGCGCCGTCGGGGCGGAGCGAGCCGGGGGCGAGGGCGTAGCCGCCCCACCCGCGGGTGTCGATGTTGCTGGCGAGGTGCTTGACCGTCGAGCGCAGGTGGCAGCCGGGGGGCGCGGTGTAGAGCAGGTGCCGGCCGCCGGTGGGGGTGGTGACGGTGTAGGTGTCGGGCAGCGGCCCGCCCCGCTCGGCTGCCAAGGCCTGCAGCTGGGTCCAGCCGTCCGGGTCGTGCTCGCCCTTGTGCCCGGGTTTGGGCTGGTCGCAGTCGAGCAGGAACAGGCATGACGGGCCGGGAAAGAGCGCGATGTTGTAGGGCACGGGCTCGGACCACTTGGCCCCGACCTTGTCCAAATCCGAGGTGGCCAAAGACTCGGGGGTGACGTGCCCGGCCGCGCACACCCCCGACGCCGGGCAGTCGTCCTTGCCGTGCCAGCAGGCGGCTTTGGTGCCCGGCCGGCACGGGAAGACCTTCCACCCCCTGCCAGCAATCTCCAACGCGGCCGCCCGCAGTGCTGCGCGTTGTGCCTGACTCATCCGCTGATCTCCTTTCGCCAGTTCGGATTCGGGTCCCACGCCGGGATGTCGGGCAGGTGCGCCCCGCAGCAGCGGGCCAGCCGATCCGCGACCGACTCCAGCTCGGACACCAGACAGCCGGATGCGGCAAGGCAGTCGGCGAGGGCCGGGAGCGTGGCCGAGGCGTATAACTCGCGTGCGTTCCACGCGTCGGCCACGACCCGGCCGGCGCGGCGGGCGGGGCCGGGTGCGGCGTGCGCGTGCTCGGTGAGCCATGCGGCCACGTCGGCCGCGCGGTACTTCGTGGTGTCGGCCACCGCCGATCACCGCCCTTTCGGTCAGAACGGGGGTGCGTCCGACGCCGGGCCGCCGGTCGTGGGGGCCGAGGACGCCCACGCATCGCCCGTGCTGCCGCCGGTGGTGCGGTCGGGGCGGGCGGATGTGGCCGGGTGAAACAGCATCGACAGCGCGGCCTCGCGGACTTGCACGTCGAAGCCGTAGCGCTTCTCGCCGGTGTTCTTGTCCTCCCACTCGGACTGGCGCAGCTCGCCGGTGACGAGCAGCCGGTCGCCCTTGCGGCAGTCGGCGACGTTCTCGGCCTGGCGACGCCACACGGTGCAGCGCATGAACGTGGCCCCGGCATCACGCCACTCGCCGCTGTCCTTGTCGAACCGGCGATCGTTGGCGGCGAGGGTGAACGAACACACCCCGGCACCGGCGGGGGTGAACCGCATCTCCGGGTCCGCGGTCAGCGTTCCGGCCATCGTGATCTCGGGAAGTCCAGCCATGACAAACACTCCTTGCTCGGGGCGGGTGTGGACAGCACGAACTCGCCCCGGCCACAAAGTCGGGACGTCGCGAGTTCGCACGACGTGGGGTTGGTGCGCGCGTTCGTGGTCGACGGTGCAGGGCTGTCTGCTGGCAGGTGGGGGGTCAGCAGCAGGCGCTTATCGCCTGCCGCCTTTCGTGTCCGCGTCACGGCGCGCGCGGGTGAGCTCCTCGTTGTCGCGGGTGATCGACTCGTGCAGGTCCCACGGGTTGCCTGCGGGCTTGGGGTCGGGCCGGCCGCTCATGCCGCGGCCCCCATCGCACTGAGCGCGCGGGCGGCGTCGTGGGCGGCGCGGGCGCGGGCCTGGTCGGCGGCGCGCCAGATCACCACTGGGAACGCGCCGTCTTCGCCGGGGCCGGCGGCCCGCAGGAACGCATCGCCCGGGCGTGCGGGGTGGGTGTAGGCGAACCAGCGCAGCCGGAAGGTCTGGGCGTCGGCCCGGTCGGGCGTGGGCAGGTCGAGTGCGGGGCCGGCGGCGCGGATCATGTTTACCGCCGCGACGGGGCGGGTGACGCCGACCGCGAGGATCGCACCGGTGGGATCGGTGAGCACTGCGGGAGCGTGGACACGCAGGCACGCGAACACATCGGTGGCAGACAGGTCGGGAGCAGGCAGGAACATTGCGGATGTCCTTTCTGGACAGAGTTCAGGCGCGAATGCCGTTCAGTCGCCCTGCACGGATGAGTTGCGGTGCGAGGGTTTCGATCCGGCGCCAGTGGCGGGCGACCGCGGCCCGAGCCAAGGACCGGGCCCTGCCTTCGGACAGGCGTGTGTCGAGGCCGCGGTTCACGTGGCGGAAGTTGCCGATGTCGTGGGAGGCGTTGCCCCGGCTGGCGCGCCCGGCGCGGTGGGCACGTAGCCAGCGGTCTTCGGCCTCGAATCCGCCCCAACAGCCGACGGCGTAGCCGGTGAGGTTGTCCGGGTCCCATACGACGGCGCAGTGTCCGGAATCCCCGGTGTGCACGACCTCCCGGATCTGGAGTCCAGCGTCGGACCAGACGGCGGCGTGGCCAAGTTCGTGGATCGCGATGCGTAGCTGGTGCGGGTCGGTGGGGTCGCGGCGGGGGCTGAACCATCCCATGCTCAGCTCCTCTCGAACGTCACGTGGTTTTCCCGACTCCCGGCCGACCCGATGGTCGCGATCAGGGCCGGACTCACGCGGCCACCGCCGGGCGGGACGGTGTAGAGCAGGTGCCGGCCATCGGCAGCCGGAAGGTCTGCGCGTCGGCCCGGTCGGGCGCGGGCAGATCGAGCGTGGGCGGCAGCGAGCTCGATCTGTGCCGGCTGAGCGGGAGCGGTGGTCATCGAGTGTTCCTCCTTCTGGTGGTGCGGGCGGGTGGTGTCGAGGCAGCGAGCGGTGGAGCCAGAACCCGCTGGGCAACGGCCCGGGGCGGGGGTCAGTTGAAGCGGCTGCCCGTGAGGCGGCCGGTGCGGGCCAGCTCGCGGGCGTGGCGTTCGATGCGCGACCAGTTGGCGCGCACCAGGTTCTGCGCCTGGCGCTCGTACCAGCCGCCGTTGTGCGAGCCGTCCCGTTTCTTGCGGCGGAAGTCGGCCCAGTCGGAACGGGCTCCTTGCCGCGCCCACGAGAGCGCGGCAGAGCGGGAGTAGCCGTGGTGGCGGTGCATCCACTCGGCCCCGGCAGCCCAGCCGCACAGCATCATGACCAGGTAGCCGTCCACCTTGGCCTGATCGGATGCCTCGATGCCGTCGGCGTCGACCTGCCCTTGGTCGCCCCAGATGCGCACGGCGTGTACGCGGATCCCGGCGGCGGCGCAGCCGATCGCGTGCCCGACCTCGTGCGCGGCGATCGCGAGCCGCGCCTCGGCCTCTTCTCGGTCGCGTTCGGCCTTGCGGTCGCGGGTGGGGGTCGAGCTGAACCAGCCCATAACAAACCTCCAAAATGGTCACGGAATGTAGTCACAGTGGGGCGTGTGAGGGTCTGCGGGAAATGGGGTGCGCGCGGGTTACGGCGGGGGTTACGTCCGGCCGGGGCAGTTACGATCTAACTTCGGCCGTCACTGCCGCTGAGCTGCGCTAGTTACGGAGTTACGCGGTTACGTGGACCTGCGGAAGGCCTCCTGGACCCGCGGTTGCGCGGGTCCAGGAGGTGTGGGTGGTGCGTAACTTCGGCTACGCACCGGTGGTGTCCTCGGCAAGGTCGCGCCGGGCGATCGCGTCACGCACAGTGACAGGATCGATGGGCCACCTGTTGCTGGTCGAGGGCACCTTGATGCCGTGGTCGCGGTCGAGGACGGCGACCAGTTCGCTGCGGCCGAGCCGCTGGTAGGCGGCCCAGTCGGGGTCGAGGTCGCGCAGCAGCGCCACCACTTCCCCGGCCGGCACCTTGTTCTCCCCGAGCACCGCGGCCAGGTCGGCCAGCAGGTCTCGAGTTTCCTCCGGGGATTCGACCTGCGGTTTTGTCTTCGTCACGGCCTGGCGCAGGGCCACGGCGCGGGTGATGATGTCTTCCGCGTCGTCGCCGTCGATGAAGTGGGTGCGCACCACCATCGACGCCTGCCCTTGCGGGAGCGGGACGCCTTCGCCGGCGACGACCAAGGTGCCCTTGTCCAGGCCCATCCGCAGCTCGTGCGGCACCGCACCGCCGGCGTTGACGGCCTTGTCGCCGATGGCCATGCGGGACTGGGACTCCGACCCAAGGACCAGGCCACCGCGGATGTGGGCGCCCTCGCGGACCAGCTTGGGCAGGTTCTGATCCGTCGGGTCCTGCGTTCCCTGCCACAGCACGACATTCACCGCCCGGCCCTGGTTCTGGATCTTGCGGGCGGCCATGAAGTAGCGGGACTCGTTGGTCTGCCCGCCGTAGGGCCTCTTCTCGTCGTCCTTGAGCGGGTTCATGAACGCGTTCTGCGCTTCGTCCACAATGCACACGATCGGCTCAAACGGGCCGCCCGGTTTGGCCAGCTCGCGCGGGACACCGTTGCGGTACTTGTCGCCGTCGAAGGACATCAGCCGCTTCTCCATCTCCTCCACGGCCCACTCCAGCATCTCGGTGGCGGCGATGGCGTGCTGGTCGGACGGGCCTTCGATCAGGACGTCCGCCCGCGGCTTGAACATGCGCCAGTCCCCGATGCCCTTGAGGTCGGCGATGTAGAACCGCACCGACGGGTCCAGCGCCATCCACAGCGCCAGCGCCCGCAGGGTCGCGGTCTTGCCCTGCTTGGACACACCGGTGAGCAGCAGGTGCGCCTGCAGCAGCGGCATCAGCACCGCGTCGCCGCGCAGGTCCACGCCCCACGGTGCCCGCCCGCCGTAGAGGTCGGCGGTGAGGCTCGGGTCTGTGACCAGCGGCGATGGGCCGATCGGCTGGTCCAGTGCCCCGGGGTCCGCCGCCCACACGCGTACCGTGCGCGGGGCGGGCGGGGTGGACAGGAACACCTCGTGCTCGTGGCGGCCCATGTTCTCCGCGAACTTGCGGCGCTTGCGCTTGACCTCCTCGGTGTCCACCCCGGAGGGCAGGTGCACGTCGAACTCGACCCCGCAGCCGGCCAGACGGATCGGGCCGAGCATCGCCGCGCCGCCGTCTTCCATCTGCTCGATCTTCTTGCGCAGCTCGGAAATCCGCAGGTCACGCAGCGCCGTGACCACCACCGACGGGGTGATGGACACCTCGTCGACAAGCTTGGCCGAGGCTGGGCGGAACATGTCGGGCACCGACTGGGAGCGGCGGCCGAGGTTCCACAGGTAGGTCACCAGCCCGGCCGTGCCGGCCAGTACGAGGAACGCGCCGTAGGTGGCGACGAACCACACGCAGAACGCGATCGCGTCGATCACGCCGGTGATCGGGTCCAGCACCCCGCCCTTGCCGGCGATCCACAGGATCAGGCCCAGGACCAGCAGCAGCACCGTCGTGGAGAAGGTCAGCAGTGCGGCGGCCTTGGCGATCTGCCACGGCGAGCGGATCCAGTCCATCGTCCGGTCGTGCCGGCGCTGCTTCTCCGCGACGTCGCGGGCCTCCCATTCGGCGACCTTCTCGTGTTCTCCGGCCAGCTCGGCCGCGCGCATCATGCGCTCGTAGCGGGACGAGCCGTGCGTGTCGCGCCACCGCTTGATCGCCGCCGCGGCCCCCAGTGTCGGGTACACCAGCACGTTGCGGCCGACGAACTTCAGGGTGCTGAGGGTCCGCTCGTGCCGGACCGCGGTGATGGCGTGCGTGCCGACCCACAGGGCCTGGCGCTTGTACTCGCGCATCCGCCATTCCATCTGCGCTTTCTGGCTGGTGTAGAGCAACCACTCCTCGTCGGAGACGAGCTCGCCCTCGATCGCGACGGGGGCGGACTCGACCACGCCCGGCTCGGTGGACTGGTGCTGGTCAGTGTGGGCGCGCAGGGGGTGGACGGTGGCCAGTTCCCCCGCCGGCCCGGCAGGCGTGCGGGTGGACTCGGTCCCGGTCTCGCGGGCCGACTCGGGCGTGGACTCGCGCCCGGACTCAGGCGTGGTGCGGTTGTTGTCGTGGTCGGTGGGGTTCATCGCGTTGGGTGCCCTTCGTGCGGGTGGACTGTGCACGACGCGGGCAGGACCCAGCACCGACCGGCACCCGGATGCACGGGGCAGGGTGGTGTGGACCCTGCCCGGGGATGTGGGTGGGTCTAGCCGCGACCGCCGGTGCGGTCGTCGGTGGTGGCGAGGTAGCGCTTCTTCAGCTGCGTCGCGGGCTTCTTCCCGCAGCGCAGGGTCTTGCGGATGGACTCCGCGTTCGCGGGGTCGAACCCGTCGGGCGGGTTCGCGACCGCCGCGTCGAACTCGGCGGTCAGCTCGTCGAAACTCCGCCGGGTCGGTTCGGGGATGACCGAACGCGCCGCCCGTCGTGTCGGGCTGGTGCGCCGGGTCGGCGTCGCGCGGCCGGTGCTCGTGCCGGGGGCGGGGTCCTCCGGTCGGGTGTTGTCGTGGTCGGCGATCCGGTCCGGGCCGCCGGCCGGGTTAGGGTCGAGGGTGGCGACCCCGCCCGGCTCCTCCCCTTTGCCGGGCGGGGTTGTAGCGTCCGGGCCGATCTCGCTCAGCCGCCGGAACCGCAGCCCGGCCAGGTAAGCGGCAGCCTCGTCGGCCACCCCCGTCCCGGCCCCCTCGTCGTCGAGGGGGGCGACGGGCAGGCCGGGCACCGACGCGGGGCGCAGCTTGCCCCGGCGGTGCAGCGTGTAGTGGCCGGGCCGGTACACCAGGCGGGCGGTGCCGTCCGGGTCGATCTCCGCGACCGCGTCGGCGATCGCGGCGCGGCGGGCGGCGTCGACCCGGGCGGCGGCGACCTTGCGCGTGGCCAGCTCGGCTTTGCGTTCGGCCGCTTCCTGCCGGGCCAGCCGATGCGCGGCCCGCTCGGCTGGGCTCCGCCGCGGGGCGGCCGAGACCAGCTGGTGCGCGGCCACTCCGGCGATGGACACCAGGCCCATCACCACTCCGAGGTCCCAGCCGCCGCCGGCCGGGTCGGTGATGCCCCGGATCACGGCGATCGCGAATCCGACCGCGGCGAACACCCACGTGCCCAGCTGCAGCGCCCACACCGGGCGCTGGGGGTGGCGGACCCGGGAGACGTGCACGGCGATGGAGAAGGCGACCATGCCCCACTCGGACAGGATCGGCAGCAGCCCGCCGGACTCGCCCAGGTGCAGCGCGCCCCACCGGGCGGCCAGCGGGATCGCGATCGCGGCCGACCCGAGCATCAGCGGGTAGATCAGCAGGTCCACCACGTGGTCCTTCGCCCACGCGAGGGCCTTGCCCCGCGCGACCTTGCGGCGGTCGCGCTTGTCCCCCGCTTCGGCCTGCGCATCGGCCTTGTCCTGGCGCGCGTGCTCGCGGCGCATCTCGGCGAGCTTCAGCTGCTGGTCGAACCGTTCGCGGGCGGCCTCGCGCTCGAGTTTCGCCTTGAGTTCCTTGTCGGCGCGGGCCTGTTCGGCCCGGTCGGTGTAGTAGCTCATCGGGACACCTCCCGTCGTGCCCGCGCCGTGTCGTCGGCGGGCTCGGTGCCGGCGTGCTCGGCCGGGCTCGTCTCGTCACTGCCTGGGTTGTCGGTGGCGGGCACGGTTGTCTTGGCCGCGGCGCTGGTCAGGCGTGCGGTCGGGATATCGTTGAGCAGCTTCGTGTGGGCCGCGCGGGCGGCGGCGGTGCGCCGGTGCAGGACCACCTCGTGCTGCACCCACAGCGCCGCCACAACCCCGGCGATCACGTCGATCCACGGCGTCCACACGAACCCGCCGACCAGCGGCAGCGCCACCCCGCACAGCTCGATCACGTGCGACGCCGTCCACGCCAGCGCGGCCTCCTGCCGCGTCCGCGCGTGTCCCCGCCGTCGGGTCGTCGAATCACTTATCCCCACCACGGCTCCTTCCTCGGATCGAACCCGTCCGCGTCGCCCTCGGTGCCGCCGCTCCCGTCGTGGCGGCGGACGTAGAGGGCGTGGGTGGTGGCCAGGGCGTCGGCGTACTCGCGGGCCGCGCGGGCCAGAAAGATCAGGTGCCCGGCGGCGTAGAGCCCGGTCAGGACGGCCAGGGTCGCCAGCAGCCCTTGCAGCCACGCGATCCCGGTCAGCCAGCCGGCCAGGCCCGTGAACCCGGCGGCCACCAGCACCGCGCGCGGCGCGCGACGGTAGGACGCGGCGATCAGGTCGGCCAGCTCGCCCGGCGTGGTCTGAAGCCTGTCGTCGCGGCCGCGGTGTGCCGGGCCGTTGTCGTTGGTGTTGTGCCTACGCATGTGCGGCCTCCCAGTACCGGCCCGGCGCGGGGCCGGGCGTGTGTCCGTGCTCGTAGTGGTGCGGGTCGTAGTCGCTGCCGTTGTGGCCGTCGAAGTAGTGGTTCACCCGCCGCGGCGGCGGGGTCAGCACCCGGGTGCTGGCGTAGCGGTCGGCGCGGGCCATCACGCAGGCCAGCAGCCGCACCACCAGCACCAGCGCCGCGCGGGCCAGGTGCAGCCCCAGCCACACCGCGACCGCGGTGAACACCGTGACCAGCACCCAGGTGCCGTTGCGCTCCACCAGTCGGCGCAGCAGGAACAACGTGTCCGCCGCGTCGCCGTCGGGTCCGGGCGTGTCTGGGGTGGACATCACGAACCCACCCCCGTCGCGGTGTCCCACGCCTGCGCGGTCGTGCCGGGCATCCGCCCGGCCGCGGCGGTGGCCGCCGCCAGCGCCAGCGTGGCGTGCACCTGCGCCGCTCCGGGCTTGTTCGCGTCTTCGGGGAGCGGGTTGCGCAGACTCGTCGAGCAGACAAGTCGTTCGGCCTCGCGGTAGTGCTCGGGTCCAGTCATGATCGGTCCCTTCCGGACGGTGTTCGACCAGGTGAGGTGAGGTACGGTCGGGAGTGGTCGGGCCAGCTACCTTCTGGCCCGACCACCCCGAACGCGTGGTGGCGGGGCTACTTGCCCTGCTTCTTCTGGTTCTTCTGGACGTTCGCGTGGACGTGGTCCGCCCAGGTGCCGACGGGCTTGTCGCCGGGCTGGGGCTGCTTCGGGGTGTTGGCCTCGTTCTTCGCCATGGTTGTTTCCCTTCGATTTCCGCTGTGCGGGTTGGGTTTGTGCGACTGGTGGTTGACCGGGCCGGGGTCCTCAGCGCTTCACGACGGTGAGCTTCTTGCGCGGTGAGGGTGCGGGCATGGGTTCGGACCAGGAGTGTTTGCAGTCGCGGCAGGTTTTGTAGGCCCAGCCGCGGCGCAGCTTCGCGATGAACGCGGTGTGCTTGCAGGCGCTCATACCTCCATCACCCCCGCGACCGCGCGCGAGCACGCCGGGCGCCCGCACAGGTTGGTGTTCTTGTGGGTGCGGCGCCGGCAGCCCAGACAGCGGCCCAGCTGGGCACCGCCGCTGAGGCTGGGATCGATCCGCTTGCGGTTGTCGGCCTCACGAGACCGTCGCATGACGTCGTTCTCCTTCCGTGGCAAGGGATGTGCGGGTGTGGTGCACCGAGACGGCCCCGGACGTCGACGTTGGCGAGGCCGCCCCGGCGGCTGTGGAGCCGCCCTCAGCGGCGGCTGGCGTTGATCTCGTGGTGATGCGGGTGGTGGATCAGGCTGCGCCGCGGCCGAGCAGGCCGATCTCGTGGTCCCAGTCGAACGCGGCCGACTCGGTGCCGATCGGCACGAGGGTTTCGCTCTCGTCGATGCCGCGTTCCAGGTCGGCGCGGGAAAACTCCAGCCGCGCCACACCATCCGGGGAGGACAGCGCGATCTCGACGGTGTCGTCCAGGCCGGTGATCCGCACGTCGCCGTCCCCGGCGCGGCCGGTCAGCCCGGCGGCGAGCAGGTCCCGGCTGAACAGCCAGCCGATGCGCTTACCGCCCCCGGCCACGAAGTTCAGCTGCACCGCGTAGGGGTCGGCCGGGTCGTAGCACAACCACACCCGCAGCTCCTGCCCCGCGTAACGCGGCTTCTTGGTCGAGCCGAGCAGGCGGGCGGTCATGAACACGTTCAACATCCGCCCGCCTCCCCCGCCAACCCGTCGGCGCGGCGGCGC
Organism: Amycolatopsis sp. FDAARGOS 1241; assembly: GCF_016889705.1. Lineage (NCBI taxonomy): Bacteria > Bacillati > Actinomycetota > Actinomycetes > Pseudonocardiales > Pseudonocardiaceae > Amycolatopsis > Amycolatopsis sp. FDAARGOS 1241. The sequence continues at coordinate 1,134,488 of NZ_CP069526.1, read as the reverse complement.
ACCACCGGGGCAGCCACCGCGGCCTGCGTGCCGGCACCGCCCTCGGCGGCCAGGTGCTCCAGCACCTCGGCGTGGCGGCGCTGCCACGCGGCCACCACCGCCACCCCAGCACCGGCGACCGGGCGGGACAGATGCAGCCGCGACAGCTCGCTCAGCGTGCCCATCACCGCTCACCCCCGGCCGGGTCCTCGCCGCAGCCCTGCTTGATCTGGGCGAGCGTGCGGTGGATGTGCGTGCGTACCATGACGGTTCTCCTGTTCTGCGATCTCGTGGTGACAGGGTTTCGCCCGGACCGGCGGAGTGTTCTTGGCGGAATGGGCCGCCGGGCCGGGGCGGTCTCAGGCCGCGCGGGCCGCGGCCTGACCGGCCAGCAGACCGGTCACGTAGGACACGAACGAGCGGTCCGCGCACGGGTGGAGCTCGCCGGTCTGCGGGTCCCGCAGCAGGGTGCGCAGCCACAGCGTCAGCCGCGCCACCGACCAGCCCGCCCGGCGGCGGGTGGCGATCGCGGTCACCAGCGGCTCGGTGAACTCCGGCCGCACCGTCCGCAGCCGCGCTGCGACCCGGGCCGCCAGCGGGCTCGGCTGCGGTCGCCGGGCCGGGGTCGCCGGCGGGGTCGGGCGGCCGTGCTGCTCCCGCTCGGCCGCCGCCAGCAGGCGCACCTGCACCGCCACGTCCCGGTAGACCCTGGCCCGCGCCACCATGGCCGGGTCCGTGGTGAAGGCGCGCAGCGTCCTGGCGTTTCCCGCCAGCTGCCCGGCCAGCCACTCGAACTGCTCGGCCGCCCGCTGCGCGGCGGTCAGCGGCAGCACGAGCGCGAGACCTTCCACCCGCGCCAGCTCGGCATCAGCCAGCAACCGGACCTGGGTCGCCACGTCGACATACACATCGGCACGGGGCCACACCACCGCGGCAGGCAGATCAGGGTTGCCGGTCAAGGCATTGGCGTTGCGGACCAGGGTGTCGGCCAGATCGTGGAAGCGCTCCACGACATGCAGCTCGGTCGACGTGCGGGCCATCGGGACAGTCCTCTCTCAGATCAGCGGCACAAGTTCGAGACGGGGAAGTTGGCTACCGGCGGGCCAGGACGAACCGCACCAGCGCCGGGTCGGCGGCCGGGTGACTGCGGTCGTAGTGACCGGCCAGCCACGTGGTGATCTGCTCGGCACTCCAGCCCTGGTCGGCCTTGGCCCAGATCACCTCGACCACCGCCGCGGCGATCGAATTCCGGCAGCCGAGCTTGCGGGCGACGGCGGGAACCAGCGAGGCGGACATCAGGCGGCCACCTCCCCGCCCAGCGCGAGCCACCGAAGCGCCGCGGTCTTGCCGCCACCGGCGACGCCGCCCACGATCACGTTCGGCTCGAACAGCGACACCACCGGCGCCGCCGGCGCCTCCAGCTCGGCCAGCGCTGCGTCGATTTCCGCGATCTCCGTGTACAGGTCCGCCAGCTCGGCCACACCGTCGAAGCCGTCGAACGAGTCGACGTCACCAGCCAGGCCGGTCGTGTCCGCGAAGTAGTCGAAATCCAGCTCATCCGCGGCCATCTCGATCTGGCGGCGGCTCGGGTGTGCGTTCCTCATCGGTCAGGTCCTTTCGTCGGCAACGTCTAGAAGACTAGTCCGGACTAGTTCGGAACTTCGATCGGCTGATCGGGTGAACTAGTTCGGAGAGTCTCAGTTGGGTAGGGTTGGAGGCATGGAAGATTCGGCGGAAAGTGCAGGTCACGCAAAGGCTGAGCGGATCGCACAACAGCTTCGTGAGGAGATCAAGGCGGGTGAGCTAGCGCCGGGCACGCAGCTGCCGAATCAGCGTGAAGTCGCTGCGCGGTTCAAAGTCGCAGTTGCAACCGCTCAACGTGCGTTGGGTTCGCTGCAGGATCAGGGCTGGGTCGTGGCCCGGGCCGGGGTTGGTCGAGTTGTGAGCGCCACTCCTGGTCGCGAGCCAGCGAGCCTAGAACAGCTGTCTTCCCAGCTCAGCGACTTGCAAGCAGAGGTGAAGTCCTTGCGAGAGTCGGTTGAGCAACTCAAGGCTGACCGCGCTTAGCCATGGCCGAGGTCTTGGAAGAACTTCGCCACGCTGTCGATGACCCCGCCGCCTTGATCCTTGGCCGAATTCACCATGCCGGCCGCATCGTGCGGATGGCGGATCACCAAGGCCAGTACGGCAAGCAGGATCACGACGCCGATCGCCTTCTTGATGAGGCCGCCGCCGGACTTGAAGTTCGGCAACACGCTCTTGGCCATGTGAGTCTCCTTCGCTCGTCGACCGTGTTGGTCGTTGATCTCGATGACTCCATGAAACAGGTCTCTGAGCTGCGCGAACAGGGCACACTAGGGGGCACACTCGCACACTGGGGCACAGTCGCACGGGGGAGGGCTACGCGATGAGCAATGATCAGCTGCGCGGTCTAATGCTTGAGGCTGGCTACCTACGAGACGACGGCTCAGTGGGCCTCAAGGTGTTCGCCCGGGCCGTCGGGCAGCAGGCAGGGCGGACGTTCACGCACACGTACGTGCGTCGTTGGCTCGACGGGATGGTTCCACGAGACGCCGGAACACGAGAGGCGATCCTCGCTGCGCTGGCCGAGCGGCTCGGTCGCCAGGTCGGGCCAGACGAGGTGGGGTTCGGCAAGGTGCAGAAGGTGCCGGCCGACCTTGGCCTGAGCTATCCCGCCAGCATCGACGACAGCGCCGCCACAGTCGGGCGGCTGTGGCAGGCGGACGTCGACAATATGGCCGCCATGATGAACGCGCCCGCGAACTCGGCCGCGTGGAATGAGGCAGCACTGTCATGGCTGGTGACAACGCGTGATGACGTGCTCAGCGATACCGGAAAACGAAAGGTCGGCGAGTCCGACATCAAGGGAATTCGCCGAACAACTGCGATGTTCGATGAGCTCGATGGAGCGCACGGCGGCGGCTATGCCCGAACAGCTCTGATTGAATTCCTGCGTACAGACCTTGCTGGCGTTCTCGGAGGAAGCGCAGCCAACGAAAAGATCAGGAAGGACCTATTCAAGGCCGCGACACAGGCCACCCTGCTCGGTGCGTGGATGTCGTACGATGCCGGGATGCACGGCTTGGCTCAGCGGTATTTCATCCAAGCTCTACGCATTTCAGAAGGCGCAGGCGACCGCCTCCTTGGTGCCAGCATCTTAGACGCAATGAGTCATCAGGCCACGTTCCTGGGGCGATACAGTGAAGCCGCAAACCTCGCAAGGTCGGCCCAGGTGGGCACATCCCTTGCGGGTTCACCGGGCGCCACGGCGCATTTCGCGGCAATGGAAGCACGTGCGCTCGCACGAATGGGCGACGTAGCCGGCTGCGACAAAGCGATGGCTACCGCTGTTCGTGAGTTTGAGCGCCGCGACCCCGACGACCCGGCGGATTGGTTTTCCTACTTCAACGAAGCAGAGCTTGCCGCAGAACTCGGCCATTGCAACCGGGACCTCGGGCGCCCCAATGACGGTGTCACATATGCCTCGCAGTCGCTCGGTCCAACTCCGAGTGGCTACGTCCGAAGCGACTTCTTCGCAGCAATGGTCCTCGCCGACTCGTACCTTGACCGCGGGGATGTTGGCCAAGCCTGCGAAGTCGCGCTCAACGCGATCGAAATCGGCGAATCATTGAAGTCTGCTCGGTGCGGCGCGTACGTAGAAGAGTTTCGTACGCGCCTCACCAAGATCGGCAGAAGCGCGGAATCGTCAGAATTCTTGGAACGAGTGTCAACGGCGCGACTGTGGACAGCTCAAGACTCTAGAAGGGCGCCCAAGTAGATCGGTCTCCGCCAGTTTTGATCGACTTCACACGCTTTCGCACCTCGTTGAAGGCCTCTTCGGATTCCTTTGCCGCCAGCCAGAGGGTCATAGAGATCTCGCGATAGCCTGCCAGGGTTTCGTAGCCGCTCCATTTCATGATGTCGAACCCGTACACGTCAACAAAGGTGCGATACTCCTCAGCCGTGTGCCAGCCGAAGCGGTCATAAAATAGTGCCGTTTGCACGAGATCCCACTCACGGTGCCCTATTCCGAAGCTGTCCAGATCGATCAAACACGGACTGCCATCACGAGTAAGGATTACGTTGCCGACATTCGCGTCACCGTGAATAACGCCCACGGGAAGCACAAAATCCAACGCGCCGTAGCTGCGCTTCAATTCGTCAACTCGACATCGAATGAAATTCGCATCGCCACTATCCAAATGTCCAAGCACCGACATTCGCTCTTCTAGCTCACCGAAGGGATCCTTTGTCGGAAGGTGGAGATTCTCCGGAAGTGGCAGTTGATGGAGGGAGCGGATCAGGGCGGCTACCTGGGCAATGTCTGCGTACTCCTCCTTTTCCGACACTGAAACCCAAAAGGTTGCCGCGTATCCCGATGCGTTGATCGGCTGCGCCAGGTCGAGCGCCCGGTTTGCCGGATAGTTCTCCTGGGCAAGCCAGCGCGCCACGCGAACCTGCCGTTCGGCCTCGTCAAAACCGCCAGGATCACGCGAAACCCGAAGGATAATGCGATTTCCTAATCGAAACACTGCATTGGACCCGAGCCTGATCAGTTCGGCGTTCGCGCCGTCCAAGCCTGCCTTTCGGCAGGCGACAGCGGCGATCTCGTGCGCGGACTTCTCGGTCAAAATCTGCGCTTGACTCAACTTGTCGCCTCCTTGTTGCCCAGGGTCGGTTACCACCCTAGTAGTGACGGGATCGCGTGACGGCCTTGCGCTAAGCAGCCCTGCACGGTGTTGTTTCAAGGCGGATGTTGCCGGTGGATGCGGGCCCTGCGGCTGACGGCGTCTCATCCGTGGCCCACGGGACTTGGTCCGGCCGCCGCTTACGACGTGAATTGTGCGGCCGCGTCGAGCATGTGCCGGCAGTACCGCGGTTCCCCCACTGACGGGAGTGGGAGCCACTCGGCGAACCCGCGTGCCTCGGGGGTGTTCTCGATCAGCGTGGTTGTCCAGGCGTACCCGGCACCGCGTTGCGCCGCGCGCAAAGCCCGCACCCGCCGGTCACCGCGTACCCAGTACGCCCGGTCGGTGTACCAGTCCAGCCGGGAGAAGGCGGCGAGTGCCAGGATTCGCCCGTAGCCGCGGCGGCGGATCCCGTCGTCGACCTGGACGTGTTCGAGTACCCCAAGGCGGTCCTGGGGGCAGACCACGAGGGTGGCCGCGCCGATCGTGTGGCCGTCCAGGTGCAGCTCGATCCGGCCGGGCGCGGCGTCCTCGTGCGGTGCCACGGCGACCAGTTCCAGTCCCGCCCGGGTGGCGTTCCCCGCCTCGGCCTGTTCGTAGGCGGGGTCGATGAGTGCCCACTGGTGGTCGGCGTGGCCGTCGTCGCGGCAGCGGTGGCACAGGAGCGAGTGCAGGCGCAGCGCCACGATCCACGAAAACGTGCCCGACTCTGGCACGGGGTGCCGGCGCGGGCAGTGTCGTGGCGGGTGGACGGTGAGCGTCCCGTCCGGGTTCAGCTCGTGCCAGAGCGCCGGCCGCACCGGAAGGTCCGCGCGGCCGTATTCGCCGAGCGGTCGCCGAGCTTCGAACATGCGTGCGAGTCTAGCTCTGCGCTGCTGGTCAGCGTGGTAGACGATGGACACATGCCCGTGCCGGACCTGCCACTGCGGCTCGCCGTGGTCGAGCCGGCCGCGGTGCTGCCCACCGGCGCGTACGAGTACTCGCCCAAGCTGGACGGGTGGCGGTGCGTGGTACACGTGCCGGGCGGGGTGCTGCAGTCCCGCACCGGCGGCAACCTGACCGACCGGTTCCCCGGGATCCTCGAGTCGGCGGCCGCGCTGGGCCGGGTGGTGTTCGACGGCGAGCTGTGCGCCTACCGCGACGGCCGGCTGGACTTCGCGGCACTCGGCTACGGCCCAGCCCGGCGCCAAGCAGAAGGCACCGCCGTCGTGTACGTGCCGTTCGACCTGCTCGGCGCCCGCGGCCGCGACCTCCGACAATGGCCACTCTCGCGCCGGCACGAGCGGCTCGCCGCGGTGGTCGGCGCCGGCAACGCAGGCGTGCAGCTGATGACCTCGACCCTCGACCACACCCAAGGCCAGGCGTGGATCAGCGCGGACCAGGCGGCCGTCGGCATCGAGGGGACCGTCGCGAAACCGCTGGCCAGCCGCTACCCGCTCCACGGTGGCCGCGCCGGGTGGGTCAAGGTCCGCCACTACGACGACGTCGACGCGCTCGTGCTCGGCGTCACAGGCAGCCCCACCCGACCCACCGCGCTGGTGCTCGGCCAGACCGACCGGCGCGGGCGGGTGCGGGCAGTCGGCCTGTCGAGGCCGCTGTCCCACACGGCCCTCGCGTCGCTGGCCGGCCAGCTCCGCCTCGCCGAGGGCGGGCCTCGGCGGGCGTCCGGGATCCTCGCCGGCCTGCCCGGGCTCGACGATTTCACGTTCTGGCCCGTCGAGCCCGGTGTAGTGGTCGAGGCGCGCGCGGACCGCGCCTTCGAACTGGGCCGATACCGACATCGCGTGTCCGTCGTGCGCACGAAGCCGGACCAGTAGCGCGGCCTCGGTCTCAGTCGTTTCCGTAGTCTCCTTCGTCATAGAGATCGGACGGGTCGCCGTCAACGTCGAACGTGCTCGGCAGCCCGGCTTGCTCGATTAGCTCGATCCCGTCGAGCCTCAGCTGGCACGTAGGACAGCTGAAGAATTCCGCCTGGATTGTATGCGTGACGAAAGCCTCGGGTACTGAGTGTTCGGTATCGTTGCTGTATTCAATATGCGTATCGTCTATCTCTTCGCCTTCCAGCCAGCCATCAGAACCACATGCCGGGCACGTTTCGAGCGCTCGAAAGCGCAAGTCAGCACCATTGTCGGAGCCTGGCTTAAATTCGGCGGCAACCTTCGCTGGAAGTGTGCCTTCCCGGTGTTGATGCAAACGCTGTTTCGCTCGTTCAATTAGCGCAATTGTGCGATTTTCGACGTTCCGAGAGTTTTGCTCCAGGTGCCGTTCAACGATGCCCGACCGATCGAGGCCGACAAAATCTTCTATCTCTTTGTCTAGAGCGCCAATAAGGATTGTTGCTTGCGCCCAGAATTTGGGCCACCAAACTGATTGAGGTATTGCAGTAAAACCGACGCCACTACTGTGAAGGTACTCGTTTCGGGCATTGGTGATGGCAGTTGCTTCCGCTTGACTGAAGGGCTTGAATGCCTTTTGGCATCGAATGAAGAGAGTCCATGAGCGGACCGAAGTAAACCGTGCATCGCCCTTTATGAGCTGGCTGGCAATGAGGAGATTGCTGCCATCCTCGGTTGGCTCGGCTATTAGTAGTGGTGACACGCGTGCAAGTGCAGCCTTTGCGAGCAATTCCAGCGCCAAGGCAGCCCAAAGTGATTTCTCGTCGAAGGCGCGCGCCTCGTCATCATCCATGGCACGGTTAATGAACAGCTTTGCTTTCATCCATAGCGCCTCATGGTCATAAGGCGTTCCGGTCATTTCTTTCCCCCCATCGTGAATGCTATCCGCTGGAGCTCACGATCGGGTTCATTTATTGCAGATGCACGGGCGTGTAAAGCGCGACTATTATTGATCACTAGTATAGTTCCTGGATTTTCCCATGAGTGCTCATCGGCAGCGTCGAGCTCAGCCTCAAAAAAGTTGACCACAGCCCGCGCCCGCGCGTCGCATGGAACCATGCAACCCGGGTCGTATCGTAAGCGAGAAGTAAGTGGCGAGACCTTTTCTAAGGCGTGAGCGTAGAAGCTGTCCTTGCCATTGGAGACAAGGAATACCCCGTGCGATGCCTTCTCGTACGGGAAACGTTCGCGGGTGCGTGCAAACCGCGGCATTTTCCATAGACGTGTCGGTGTTTCGTTAGCGTCCTCGCTGGCAAGTACCACTATATCGGGAGGCGTGGTCATGTGGGCACCGTCCGAGTGAAGTGGCTGCTCACCAAGACCGTATATAGCGCTAAGCGACTTCGGCGCCGCAACGTCCGGGCTCGTGGGCTTTAGAGTGGCTACGGCAGGCGCTCCTCGCCGGATGGCGACTTCGGTGTAACCCAGCCGTGCAGCCTCCCGGCGCACACTTTCGATTGATCCCTGTCCGGTCGACCACCCGGACCTGGTCGCCTCCATTACCAGACTCTCCAACGTTGGGTTCATACCCCATTTCTACCGCACGGTGAGTTGAGAGCTGTGGCTATAGCCGTGTGACCGCATATGCGCGTACGCACAGCAGTCCTGTGGCTTTGAAGTTGCGAGCTTGCCGGCCAGGTGCGGGGTGCGGCGGCGATCACGCCGTCCTGCTGGTCAGGGTGTCGTGACGAGTCCGCTGGGATAGGGGAATGGTTGTTCACGGATGGGCAATCGGCCTTCCAGGCAGGGCGCCAGCGACAGCGTTGAACACGAGCCCCTCCGGCGCTACTGGCGGTTGTTGCTCCAAGTGCCGGGTGAGACAGCAGATTTGAAACCCTAGGATTACCACAGGCAGCCCGCTCCGGGAGTTGGTCGTCACCGCGGTGCCCGCCCTGTGGAGACGTTCACCAACCGCCTACGGCCTCGCGTCCAACGACTGCGCGTAGACGTTTGAAACATCCAGCCCTAACGGGGTGTACCCAAATGCGGACCTCATTTTCGCAGCTCGACGCGAAATCACGGTTAGTTCTCGTCCGAAGCATCACTGCTACCGATAGTCTTTAGAGTCTTGAACGCTCCAGCGACTTCGGCCAACTTCGAAGCCACTTGAGGGTTCGCTGCAAGTATTGCACCGCCGCCAACGAAGTCGCCAGATTTAATTAGATATAGAACGCCCACAGGGACTGCTACCATCGACCATACCCGATTAGAAATTACTTCCAGCTTTGCCGAAATTTTGTCGAATTTGTCCAAAATTCCAGGAGAGGCCGTGGCGGCAGCGGCAGCGCCTGGTTTTACTTCATAGAAGGCCGCCTGGACATCTTCAGCAACCTTTTCTATGCCGCGATACTGGGCGTATTTGATGGACCTGATCGCATCCAGAACTTTTCTGCAGATGCGCGACCGCACAACTTCTGGGAGCTCCTCGTCGGCCCAGACTTCAGCAACAATTCCCTCAAGCTCATCAGCTATCGGGCTTAGATCAGAATAGGCGTTTCCAGAAGCGAAGACGCACTCCGGGATCGAGTGATGCAAGGTGGTACTTAATGACGCCAACGCGGCCAATCCGTCTGCCTGGACCACGTTTTGGGGTTCAATGCCAGCTGCGCGATTGCCGATGTCAAAACCAAAAATGGGTTTTGCCCACGCACTGTAGTGGAAGAGAGTGGCAGGCCAGTCGACTTCGGGCTCCAGGCTCCGAGCTGCGGCGACACAATCTCGCAGAAGCGAGGCACACTCCGAAAGATATTCACTCAGGTCGAGGGTGCCTTGACAACCAAACGTAGCCTGCCATGTTGCATCAAGACTGTTGCCGCTGGGTCGATCGGCAAATCTTGTGAGAACCGCGTGGAGCCGACCCGCCGGATTGTCAACGTGTATCGCCATTGGCACATCTTAACCGATGATCCGCCACGCTCGATCCTTCGCTCTCACTGGACTGGACCCTCATATCCATCAGTCTGCGGTGCCAGGCTTGGACGCACATCTCCTGATCTTGAACGCTCCTCCACGCCCGCAGGAGGCAACGCCGAGGCCAACGACTAGGACAGCTCGCCGAGAGCTACGGCGTCGAGTCTCAGTCCAACCTCATGAACTGCTACTACACCCGACCCGCTGCCACGGATCTGGCCAGGGCCATGTGGCCGGGTAGCCCGAAACGTCGGCCTGCCGAGATCGCGGTCGGCATTCACTTCGCCCGGGGGACGCCCTGAAATCGACCCTTCAACTCGCCTGGACAAGTCATGCGCCCTGGCCAGGACACTTCGACCATGTCACTCTCCTAAGGCGATCGTCGCAACGGCAATGCCCGCGGTCATGCCCAATGCGTTCCCAAACCGCGTGAAGCACGGGCCTGTTAGAACGGGTTTCCCCAGGTCAGCGCCCACGAGAGCGCTGGAGGGTCTCTAGCCCTCCGGAGGCAGGTGTCGCAGGTTCGAATCCTGCCGAGGGCACACTTCCTGAACACACAAAACCGGCCCCTACCAGCGCAAACGCGGTAGGGGCCGATTCATGTCCTTCCCGGCCGGCCACGGCGGACCGCGGCCGGACACGGGGGCCAGCGTGCAATGCACGTACACGCTCACCTCGGCGCGTTGCCTAACACCTCGTCGATCTTCCGCTTGGCAGCCTCCTCACCGCCGTCGAGAAAGCTGGCGTAGACCTCCAGCAGCACCCCCACCGACTGGCCGGCCCATTGAGCAACCGTCGCGGCCGGCACACCGGCGGCCAGCCAAGTGCTCACCGCGGCGTGCCGAAGGTCGTACGGCCGGCGCGCCAGCGGCCCACGGGCCACTTGAGGCGTGAACGTCGCTTCACGCGCCGCACGGAACACCTTGGTGTAGGTGGGGGTGTGCACGGTGAGGGTGTCGCCGGGCAGGTCCTCGCCGGCGTCGGTGGCGAGCATGGCGAGCACGTCCTCCCCAGACGTGACATTCTCGGCGGCCCAGCGCGGCGGGAGCTTGTCATGGTCGCGCGCGCTGGAGACCGTGCGCGCCTGACTCCCGGCAGACCACGACGGCGCGACCGGTCAGCGCCGTGGCCGGCCGGCCCCGCCGGCCGGCCACGGCGGCGATCACCCCGGCGGCGAACACGGTCGCGCCGGCGGTGAGGAAGACGACCGGCAGCGTCGTCGAGTCGACGAGCACACCGCCGAGCGCCGACCCGGCGGCGAGCGAGAGCTGCAGGTTGGTCACGTTCGCCGCCGAGGCGGCCTCGGGCGTCTCGGGCACCGCGTCGAGCAGCCAGACCTGGGCGGCGAGCGGCACGATCCCCCCAGAGCAGGCCCCACGCGACGACGAGCGCGCCGACCAGCTAGGACAGCGTGCCCGCACAGGCCAGCCCGACGAGCAGCGCGGCCACGGCCGTCGCGGCGCCGGCGAACGTCGCGATGACCCCGCGGGTGAGCAACGAGCCGCCGAAGAGCGAACCGGCGATGCCGCCGCAGCCGTAGACGAGGAACAGCACCGTGAGCGCGCCACCGGAGAGGTGGGCGTGCTCGAGCAGGAACGGCGTGATGTAGGTCGAGGCGGCGAACTGCCCGATGAACGCCACCGCGCTCGCCGCGAGCCCGAAGCGCGCCATGGCCCGCTTCACGGCGCCGGTGAGGTCACGCAGGTGAGGTCACGCAGGTGTGAGCGGCCGTCCGGCGGAATCCGCGGCAGCAGCAGCGCTTGTGCGAGCACGATCAGCAGCGCCGCGCCGCCCGCGGCAGCGAAAGTGACGCGCCAGCCCAGCGGCGTCCCGAAGAACTGTCCCGCCGGCAGCCCGACCACCATGCCCCCCGAAACTCCGGCCGCGATGATCGAGATGGCACGCGTGCCGCGCGCCGGCCGGGCGAGCTTTGGACCGACCGGCGTCACGACGGTCCAGAACGCACCGACCGCCGCGCCGAGCAGCACCCGCGCGAGCAGGACCACCGCGAAGTTCGGGGCCACGGCGACGATCGCGTTGGACGCCAGCACCAGCAGCCCCAGCGCGAGGATCACCGTGCGCCGGTCGAACCACCCAGCCCCGAGGAAGAACAGCGGCGCCGCCACCGCGGCGCTCAGGCCCGGCACGAGCGCCAGCAGCCCGGCGAGCCCGAGCGAAACGCCGAGGCCGGCGGCGATGTCCGGGAGTAGTCCCACCGGCAGGGTCTCCGTGGTGATGATGACGAACGCGCCGAGCGCGACAGCGGCGACGGACACCCAGCCGCGCCCGCCGGCCGGCAAGGCGCTGTCCGTCGGCGGGCCCCGCGGCGAGGCCGCAGCGCACGTCGTGGTCGCGACGACCTTCGGGTCTTCCGGCACGGCTTCACACCTCGCCGCGGACCACGACGGCCTGGATCTCGATCCGCAACCGCGCGTCCGTCGCGAGCCGGGCGTCCTCGGCCGACGTGCTCGTGGGCGCGTGGCCGCCGAACCACTCGGGGTCCTGATCGCGCTCGACGCCGGTGAAGAACCGGATCAGGTTCACGCCGTCGGCGCCCCCCCACCCGGCCGACTCGAGCGTGCGGTCGAGCTTCGCCGGCAGCAGCGTCAGCTGCTCCCTCGCGCCGGTCGGGATGGCCTCGATCACCTCCGGCACGTGCGCCTGGCCGTGGTCGCGCGGCGCCGCGGTGAGCCCCGACGGGAACACGGACCGCCACGTCCGGGCCGGATCGCGGGCACGGAGGGGCTCCGCTTCGCCGGGTCGTGACCCTCGTGGTGGATGACGTCCCGCACCGGGTGACTATCACTAATCGTGATTACACGACTGAGCCTCGCCACTCGTGTTCGCGCTGCTCATGCCGGGTGAAGGGACAAAGGCGGACCCCGCGTCACGGGGTCGACGGGGTTCGCTAAGCTGGTTTCTCGCAGCGCGCGATTAGCTCAGCGGGAGAGCGCTTCCCTGACACGGAAGAGGTCACTGGTTCAATCCCAGTATCGCGCACGCAGTCCGATGTGGACTCACCCGGCGGGCGATTAGCTCAGGGGGAGAGCGCTTCGTTCACACCGAAGAGGTCACTGGTTCGATCCCAGTATCGCCCACCGCCACGAGGGCCCCGAATCACTCGATCCGGGGCCCTCGTTCTGTTGTGCGGCGCGTGCTTCACGCAGCGCTGCCGACCGGTGAGCCGGGCCGTCAGCGGGGCGCCGGCACGATGTTGTGGTTGACCCGGAACAGGTTGTGCGGGTCGTAGCGCCGCTTGAGCTCGGCGAGGCGCTCGTAGCGGTCGGCGCCATACGCTGCGCGAACCTCGGTAGGCGTAGTGCCCTGGGCCGCGGTCAGCAGGTTGGCGTTCAGTTCGTCCTGCGTCCACGGCGCCAGCGCTTCGACGAGCGAAGCCAGCTGCGCCCGGAACTCCGGCACTCGGTCGGGACCGCCGGCGCCCGACCCCACGACGGCCCACCGCGACCGGCGACGGCGCTGGGCACGGCCGGCTCCTCGGCCGGTGCGCCGCCCAGCGCCCGAAGTTGCGTGAAGCCGAGCGCGGTGCCCGAGTCCGGGCCGAGGGCCGCGAGCAGCACGTCGGCGGCTTCGGCGGGGAACGAGTGCAGCTCCGTGCTGCGCTCGACCCACGGGACGGGCACCGGCCGGTCCAGGTGGAGGTGTTCGGCTTCGCGGTACGGAGTTTCGTCGATCGTGTCGAGCACGGCCGGCGCCAGCGCGCAGCGGCGCGAGCGCGGCCTCCGCGTCGGCCGCGGAGCCGAGCGACGAGAACCGCACGTGGACCACGAAAGTGCCGCGCAGGAGCCCCGGCACGGAAGGCAGCGGCGGGCGCCGCAGGAACGCGATCGACGACGTCATGTCGACCGACAACGCGGTGACCCATTCGCGCCACGTGTGCAGCACCCTCGCCGCGTGGGTCCCAGCGAAGAAGAGGCCACCGCCGTAGAAGGTCTTCACGGGGAACAGCGAGAACTCCATCGAGGTGACCACGCCGAAGTTGCCTTTCCGAAGCCTCCGTGACTTCGCGCAGCGCGCCGTCGGCGGTGACGAGGCCGAAGGAGCGCACGTGGTCGGCCGCATAGCCGTACCGGCGGTCGAGGATCGGGGTCTGCCCGCCGCCCAGGTGGTAGCCGACGACGCCGACGGTCGCCGAGGCGCCACTGGCCCCCGCGAGGCCGAACCGGCCGGCCTCCTCGAGCACGCGATCCCACTGCGCCCCGCCCTCCACGCGGGCGACCTCGGCGCCTGGGTCGACCTTCACGCCGGCCATCCGGGACAGGTTCAGCAGCACCGCGCCGCGGGCCGCGTTCACGACCTGGTGTCCGGTGGCGAGCACGGCGATCGGCAGATCCCGTTCGGCTGCGAACCGCACGACCTCCTGCACGTCCGCGGCGCTCGTCGCGCCGACCGCGACAGCCGGGCGTACGTCGTCAGCAAGTTGAACGTCGCGCACTCGGCTTCGAATCCCGCGTCGCCGGGCAGCACCACCGGTCCGGCGATGGGCCGCACGAGCCCCGCCACCTCCGCCGGGCTCAGGGATTCCGACGCCGCCGTTTCGTATGGGCTCGTCCGTTGTGGGCCTTTCCCGCGTCACCGCTCTCGGCGCCCAGCCTCCCCGGCGCGGTCGGGTGGGCTCGGAGGTGCGACGCAGGTCACCGTCGCGAAGGGACGATGGGGCACGACGGCGGCAAGGACATCCGCACGGCGCAATGAATTCACCCGGTGAACCGCTTACGCGAAGATTTCTGCCGCGCTGGCCGAGCCGGCGGCTCACGGTCCACCGAGGACGGACGACCGGCGCGGCCGCGAAGGTGCCGCGCCGGTCGTGTCCGGCTCAGAAGACCGTAACCCCTTGGGTGGACGGCTGCAGCGTGCCGACCTTGACCGAGGTCACGTCGAACTCCGGGTAACCGACCTTCTGGCCGTCCGTGCCGATCACGTCGACCACAGTGGACCCGCTGCCGTGCGGCGGGACGAGCTTGAGCGTGGTCGCGACGAAGGTGCTCGGGTTGCCCTTGTCACCGGTTTCCCATTTCACGCCGGCGAAGGCGTTGGTGCCCGGGCGCAGCGTGATGGACGGGCCCGGCCCGGGGATTTCGACGTTCTGCGTGGGCACCTTGAGCTGCGAGTCGTCCGCCGCGAGGAACTGCAGCTGCGGCCAGCCCTCGATCGTCACGGCGCTCTTGCCGGTGTTCTCGAGCGCCAGCAGGCCCAGGCCCGGCTGCTGGATCGTCAGCTCCGCGTGGAACCCGGACGCGGCAACGGAAGCCGGTGCGGCTCCGGTGTGCGGCTGCTGCGTGCTCGGCTGCGCGTTCGGCACCGACGAGGTCGCGGTGGGCGCGGCCGAAGTCGAGCTGTTCGCCACCAGATCACTCGACGGTTGCTGCGCCCCCGTGGTGCCCCCGCCCGAGCACGCCGCCAGTGCGAACACCGCCGCGATGCCCGCCACACCTTGCCCGATCGTGCTACCCCGCATGAAAATCCACTCCCCGACTCATGGGCGACCTCTTCGCCGCCTCCTCACTACCCAAGACGACTCACCCTCGAAACGGGTTCGGGTGCGGACGGGCACTTCGGGTTCCCCTATCACTCCATAGAGGACAGGACTTGCGTGAGCAACGAGGTCAGGGTATCGGCGTCGAGGGCCGTCAGTGCCGGGAGCGCACCCGACGACCGGCCGATGAGGACACCGACGACCGCGGCGGTGAGCAGTTCGGCGCGGGCCTGCGGCCGGTCGACTGCGTCAGCCCTCAGGCGCCCGGCCAGCGGCGTGACGATGCGGCGGTGCAGTTCGGTGCGGGAGTACTCGTCGGCCTGCGGATCGTCGTGCGGGTGCAGAGCCGCGTGGTACAGCGGGCCGGGCCCCTGGCGGACGGCGCGTCCCACGAGCTCACGCAGCCGGTCGGTGTCGAGCAGGTCGGGTGGGTCCTCGGCACCCTGTTCCTCGTGCAGCACCGCGACGTACAGCTGCGCCTTGCCGCCGAAGTAGCGAGCGATCATCGCGGAGTCGACACCCGCGCGTTCGCCGATGTCGCGGATCGTGGCCTGGGCGAAGCCGCGTTCGGCGAACAGCTCGGCCGCGGCTTTGAGCAGAGCGGCCCGGGTGCGCCCGGCGTCGCGGCGGCGCGGTGTGTCCGTCATCCACGCGCTCCTTGGTCTTCGTCGTCGGGGAGCCCGCCCGCGACGCTTTCGTCAACGAGCACCTGCGCCGCCGCGCCGGTCGGCTCGGCCTGCTGCGGCGGCGTTGTCCGGCCGGGGAGCAGGATGCCGAAAACGGCGGTGAGAAGCCAGACCGCCACTCCGGCGAACGCCGCGATCGCGTACCCGGAGCTTTCGGGGTAGTGCTGCCCGGCGGGCGTGTGCGCGGCGAGGATCGCGGCGCTCAGCGCGCTGCCGGTGGCGTAGCCGACGTAGCGCAGGACCTGGTTGAAGCTCATCGCACTGCCGGTCTCGTGCGGTGGCGTCGCGCGGGTGATCAGGCCGGGCATCACGGCGAAGACCGTGCCGACGGCCAGGCCGGTCACCGTCATCACCACGGCCAGCACCGCGTAGTCGTGCCGCACGAACCCGAACCCGCCGACGCTCACCAGCGCGAGGACGGCCGCCCCGGGGATCAGGACACCCGTCCGGCCGCGCCGGATGAACAGTGGCGCGACGCGGCCGGCCAGCAGGCTGCCGATCGAGAACGGCAGCAGCACCAACCCCGCGACCACCACGGACCCGCCGAGCCCGCCCGCCGCCGGCGGCGTCTGCACGAACTGGACGATCAGCGAGACCAGCAGGTACATGCCCGTCCCCGACAGCAGCGCCGCGACGTCGGCCGCCAGCACGCCCGGAAACCGCAACAGCCGCAGGTCGACGAGCGGGTGGCTGCTGCGCAGCTCGTGCCACACCCAGGTCAGGAGCGCCGCGCCGGCGATCGCCGCCGTGGCGAATGCGGCGCCCGAAAGCCAGCCCCATTCCTCACCCTTGCTGATGACCAGCAGCAAGGCACCCAGTCCCAGGCCGAGGAGCACGGCGCCCGGCACGTCGAGCCGGGCGCGCTTGAGGTGCCGCGCGTGCGGCAGCACCCGCATCGCCGCGACGAGCGCGACAGCGGCCACGACCGCGCCGAACCAATACGCTGCCGCCAGACCACCGAACTCAGTCACCAGCCCCGTGACCGGGTAGCCCAGCCCCACTCCCGCCACGGTCGTGATCGAGAGCATCGCCATCGTCGGGCGCGCCTTCGCAGGTTCCAGTGCGTCGCGCGCCGTCGCGATCGTCAGCGGCGTCAGCCCCAAGCCGGCCCCTTGCAACGCGCGCCCGGCGAGCAGCGCCGCGAACCCGAGCGGCAGTGCCGCCAGCACACACCCGACGACGACCAGCGCCAGCCCGGCCAGGATCACGCCGCGCCGCGCCGGCCCGTCACCCAGCCGCCCCATCACCGGCGTGACCATGGCCCCAGCCACGAGGGTGACGGTCAACGACCACTGCGCGTCCACCAGCGCCACGTGGTGCACCTCGGCCACCGCCGGGATCAGCGGCGCCCCGAGACTGCTGACCACCGCGACGACCAGGCCCAGGAACACGAGCGTGGGGACGAACCCGCGAACCCGGCTCAGTCTGGTTCGGGTTCCGGACAGCACGGACATCACGCACACCTCGGTCATCGGTCGATGTCATCGTCTGATGACTTATGTTACGCATGAGCGTGGCGTGTGGGGTGTGAGGTGAATCAGGGTGGGCTCGCCGTCAGCCGGTTCCGGTGGCAGGGATCGGGCAGTACGGCGAACCCGCTACCCCGCCGCCCGCCCGGCCGCCGCCGAGCTCGATCACCGGGTTTCCGTCACGCGAAGCTCACCACCTCGCTCGACACCAGGCTCGCGCCCGCTTCGGCGAGCTCCGCCGAAACCCGCGCCGATCCCTCGGCGGCCGGGACCTCGCCGTCGTAGGTGGCGTGGGCGTCGCTCACGACCGTGACCGGGTGCCCGCGCTTCAGTGCGGCCAGCGTCGTCTCACGGACACAGAAGTCGCTCTGCAGGCCCGCTACGACGAGAGGTGCTCCGGCGGGCAGGACGGTCGCCAGCGGCGTGCCGGCGAAGGAGTCCGGCGTGGTCTTGTCCACCACGTGCTCACCCGGCCGCACCTCGTGGATCAAGGCCCAGCCTGGGGAACCCGGGGCATCCGGGTCGTCGGCTGAACCGTTGTTGCGGATGTGCACGACCTGGGCGCCGGCGTCGCGGGCACGGGCCAGGACGGCGGCGATCGCGGCCGACACCGGTTCGGCCGCGGGCACGGGTTCGGGCGGGCGGAGCATGTTGTGCTGGACGTCGATCAGCAGCAGTACCGGAGACATGCCGGGAGCATCGCAACCACCACCGACAAAAACGCACGGCCGAAGACGCACCGGCACAACCGGCACCGACGGAAACGGCCCCGACGCAGCCGCGCCGGGAGGACTCAGTCCGCGGGCAGCTCGTCGTACCCGAGTTCGGCGAGCAGAGCCGGGTTGTGCTCGCCCACGTCGGGGATCGGGTCGAACCGCGGCGTCCGGCCGGCGACCGTGACGGGCGGGACCAGCGCCCGCAACGGGCCCGCCGGCGAGCCGACCTCGCCCCACCGCCCGCGTTCGGCCAGCTGCGGGTGTTCGGCCAGCTGGGCGATGCCGCGCAGCCGGGCATTGGCGATCGAGGCGGCGTCCAGCCGCGCCAGCACCGTCGCGGAGTCCAGCGGGGCGAAGGCTTCCTCGAGCACCACGCGCAGCTCGTCCCGGTTGGCCGAACGCGCATCGTTGGTGGCGAACGACTCGTGCGTCGCGACCGACGGACGGCCGAGGACGTCCGCGCACAGCCGTTGCCATTCGCGGTCGTTCTGCACGGCGAGGAAGATCGTCTCGCCGTCGCCGCACGCGTACGGCCCGTAGGGCGCGATGGCGGCGTGCGAAAGTCCCGTTCGCGCGGGTTGCGTGCCGCCGTAGACGGTGTAGTACAGCGGAAAACCCACCCACTCGGTGAGCGCGTCGAACAGCGACACCTCGAACGCCTGGCCCCTTCCCGTGCGTTCGCGTTCGAACAGGGCCGAGAGCACCCCGCTGTAGGCGTACATCCCGCCGGCGAGGTCGGCGACGGGGATGCCCGTCTTCGCCGGCTCGTCAGGCGTCCCGGTGAGCACGGGCACGCCGGTTTCGCACTGCACCAACAGGTCGTAGGCCTTCTTGTCGCGGTACGGCCCGTCGGTGCCGTAACCGGAGATCCCGCACACGATCAGCCGCGGGTGCTGCGCGAGCAGCTCGTCCGGCCCGAGCCCGAGCCGCTCCGCGGCGCCCGGTGCGAGGTTCTGCACGAACACGTCCGCGCGGGCCAGCAGCTCCCCCAACACCCGCCGCTGCCCCGGCTGCTTGAGGTCGAGCGCGAACGACTCCTTGTTGCGGTTGAGCCACACGAAGTGGCTCGACAACCCGCGCACGGTGGTGTCGTAGGACCGCGCGAAGTCCCCGGAACCCGGCCGTTCGACCTTGATCACCCGCGCGCCGAGGTCGGCGAGCTGACGCGTCGCGAACGGCGCCGCCACGGCCTGCTCGAGGGACACCACGGTGATTCCGGACAGCGGCAGCATCGATTCCCTTTCGCCGGCAACGTTCCCGCTCGGTTCCGCGAAAACCGGAGCCCAGGCTACCCCGGCCTCCGGCCCGCCCCCGGCGCGAAGATCAGCCGATCGGCCGAGCCGGCCACCCGATCGTCCGAGGCGAACGGGCGCGGCAGCCGGAACCATGAGCGCCATGAAGAAGCTCGTCCCTCTGCTCGCGGTCGCCGTCGCCCTGCCCGCGCTCGTCGCGGCCACACCCGCGCCCGCCGCGCTCTCCTGGTTTCCCTGTCGCACGCTTTCCCAGGAGTGGGACCAGCGCGACACACGCAGCGAATGCACCCGGGTGTCCGTCCCCGTCGACTACGCCAACCCCGAGGGCCGGCGCCTCGACCTCATGGTCAGCCGGATCAAGGCGACGTCACCCGCGAAGCGCCAGGGTGTGCTCGTGGTGAACCCCGGCGGCCCGGGCAACTCCGGGCTCTCCCTGCCCCTGACGCTGAGCCGGACCACCGTGGCGGGGATGAACACCGACCACGACGTCGTGGGCTTCGACCCGCGCGGCGTCGGTTTCAGCGGTGGCGTGGAGTGCGATCGCGCGCCCGAGGACGGGCCGGATCCGGACCCGAACGCGTCGCCCGCGGAGAAGTACCGGCAAAGCTACGAGCAGACGGCTAAGCAGAACGCCCGCTGCACCTCCTACGACCCCGAATTCATCGCGAACCTCTCCACCGACGTCGTCGCGCGTGACCTCGACCGGATCCGCATCGCGCTGGGCGAGCCGAAGATCAGCTACTACGGCGTTTCGTGGGGCACCGCGCTCGGCGCCGTCTACCGCAGCCGGTACGACGCGCACGTCGACCGGATGCTGCTCGACTCCGTGATGCCGCCGGACTTCAGCGTCCGCACCATGAACGACGGCCCGATCCGCGCCGCGGAAGCGAACTTCGACCGGTTCGCGGGCTGGCTGGCCGCCCGCGACAGCCAGTACCACCTCGGTACCACCGCCGCGCAGGTCCGCGCGTCGGCCACCGCGCTGGCCGCCCGCCTGGACGCGCACCCGTTGCGGACCACGACGCCCGACGGCAAGCCGGCGACCTTCGCGGGCGCCAACCTGCGCACGGTGCTGAGCTACCAGCAGGCGCACTGGCCGGCGATGGCCGAGACGCTCACGGCGGCACGTGACGGCAACCCGCCGCCGCTGCTCGGCAACGAGCCGGAGTACAGCTCCTTCGGCCTGCGCGGCACCCCGTACGGCGGCCTGCTGATGCAAGTTTCCGTGCTGTGCAACGACCAGGGCGCCGACCCGAGTGAGCCGCGGATGTGGCGCGAGGAGCAGGAACGCCAGGCGGCGTCACCCCTGTTCAACGGCCAGGCCGGCTACGCCCACTGGTGCGCGGGCTGGCCGCTGCCGAAGCAGCCGTGGCACCTCACGCGCGGCACCAGCGCGTTGCAACTGGTGGGCCACCGCACCGAACTGACCACACCGCTCTTCTGGGCCCAGGAGATGCGCCGGCGCATCGGCGGGGACCTCCTGACCGTCGACAACGGCGCGCACGGCTCGCTCGACCTCGTGGCCTGCGGAGCGAAGGCCGTCGAGTTCTTCAGCACCGGACGGACCGCAACGGGCAGCTGCCCGGGCGAACCGGCCGTCTCGTCCACAACGGACTGAACCGGGTGTCACCGGGCAAAAGCGGGGCCGGACCGCGCGGTCAACCGCGAGGCCCGGCCCGTGCCCGCCGCCGCAGAGGTGGGGGGAGGGGACCACAACGGCGGGCTCGCCCGGTTACTTACCCGCGCACGGCCGTCGTCAATCGTCGAAGTGTTCTTCGTTACCGGAGTCTTGTCTCCGGCGCTTCCGGCCCCGTCCGGACGGATCGGGAACCGCCGGACGGGAGCGGGAAGCCGGAAGGCCCGGCCAGACCGGGTCGGTGATGATCTTGCCGATGCGCTTGCGCCCCCGGCCCGCCGGGGTCGGCCGTGGTGGCGCGCCGGCGGGCCACGCCTGCCGCAGCGCCTCCCGTGGGCGGGGCTGGGGCAGCGCAAACGGCTGCGTGGGGCTCTCCCTGCGGGTGGAGGTGATCAGCGCGTGGGGCACCGGCCGCTGCCGCGCGACCGGGTAGCGTGCGAGCGGATCGGCTTCGTCGGCGCGATGGCGCGCCCGCCGCTTCGCCGGTGAGACGGTGCCTGGCTCCTCGCGCTCCGCGGCCGCTTGGGAAAGCGCCGAGCGGCGCAGGTGCAGCAGAGCGAGCACCGCGAACACCGCGGCGCCCGTCGCGAGGGGCCACCAGGCGTGCATGCGTGCTCCCGTCGTGGAGGGTCGCAGGCAAGAGTGCCCGGTTCGCCCGGCCCCCACCGGATCACCACACTCGCGGGTGTCACCCGGATCGGGCGGGCTCACTCATACACGACATACGCGGGCTTCGGCGTCAGCGCCATCACCTCGTCCGGGGTCATCAGCGCACCACCGTGGCGGGTGTCTTCGTCGAAGAACAGCTTGAAGCCGGCCAGCACGTGGGCGGGCTTACCGGCCATGAGCGTGCGCCAGGTCGCCTTCTTCGCACCCGCGCCGCCGATGCCGTCGACGACCTTCACCACCGACACGCCCGGGTGCGCGCGCAGGTCGGCCTCGTCGCGGACGATCGACGCCGCGACCTGGTGGTACGCCATGATCTTGTCCGGCAGGCGCTGCTCGTTCGCCAGCCCGGCGAGGTATGCGGCGACGCCGTCGAGCTCAGCGCCGGTCGTGCGGCCGAACTTCTCGCCCGGCACCGCGCCGGGTTCGACAGCCCACTCCGGGTCGAGCGCGACACCGACGTCGGGCTCCCCCAGCCACCGTTCGTACGCCTGGACCTCGGGCAGGAAGTCGGCCCGGCCCGGCTGGATGTCGAGCAGCAGCACGCCCTTCAGCACCCGAGCCTCGGCGAGGTACTGCTCGATCGTCGCGTCGGTAGCGCGTGTCCGGTACAGCCCGTCGGCGCCGGGTGTGCGGTGGCCGCGATCAGCTCGACGACGGGTGTCACCGGCCGGTCCTTCGGGAAGGTCGCGGCCCGCGCCACGAGTTTGCGACCCGCCGCCGCGAGATCCCCGGTCATCTCGCCGAGCGCTTTCGCGTGCGGCGCCCCGCAGAAGCCGACGAGCAGGCTCGTGGTCAGCGGGTTCGGCGGCGGAGGCGGTGGAGATGTCGGCGTCGGGGTGGCCGGGGGCGGTGGTGGCGGTGGCGCGGCCACGGGCACGCGCCGCGGCTGGGCTCCGCACGCGGTGGCGACCAGTCCCGCGAACGCCGCCGTGAACACCGCCCGACGGGTGAATCTGAGCTCGTGGGGCATGCAGCCTCCTCGACCGTCGGCGACGAGAAATCGTTACCAGCGCGGGGAAAGTACCCGCATGATCGAAATACGAACCCAGTTCACGATCATCCCGTTGTCCCGCAACGATTTCGCTGCGGCGCGAGCGCGATTCCCGTTCAGCGGAACACCAATACGCGCACAGCTAATCTTGACAGTACTTATGTAAGCACTGTTACACTTCGGCTCGTGCCTGAGTTCACCGACCCGACCGAGCAGAGCCTGTGGCGGCCGCTGCGCCTGCTGCTGAACGCGATGGACGACGACATCGGCCGCCTCTACACCGAACGCGGCATCGAGGGGCTCAAGCCGACCTTCGTCATGGAGCTCCTTCGCCTGCACGCGCGCGGGCCGATGACGATCACCGAACTGGCCGAATCGGTCGAGCGCACGCACTCGGCGCTGAGCCAGAAGGTGGCCGCCATGCGGAAGGCCGGGCTGGTCACGACCACCACCGGCGACGACGCGCGCAGCAAGAAAGTCGTGCTCACACCGAAGGCCGAGGAGATCGTCGAGCGGCTCGCGGCCGAGTGGCGCGCGACCGAGACCGCGCTGGCGGACCTCGAAGCAGAGCTCCCGTACGCGCTGAGCCGGGCGGTCGCCGACATCGAAGAAGCCTTGGCGCGCAAGAGCTTCCACGACCGGATCGCGGAGAAGCTCGCGGACGATCCCTCGTGGCGATGAGGGCGCACCTGCTCGACGTCACCCCGTTGCGCCAGTCGCCGCAGTTCCGGCGGTTCTGGATCGGGCGCAGCTTTTCGGGCCTCGGTGCCCAGCTGACGCTCGTGGCAGTGCTCTACCAGGTCTGGGAACGCACGAGCAGCACGGTCTGGACTGGCGCCGTCGGGCTGGCGCAAGCGCTGCCGATCGTGGTGTTCGGCCTGTTCGCCGGCTCGTTCGTGGACCGGACGGACCGGCGGCGGTTCTACCTCATCACGGTCATCGGGCAGGCCGCGTGCTCGGCGCTGCTGGTGGTGCAGAGCGCTGTGGCGGGGTTCCCCGTGGGCGCGGTGCCGGCGATCCTGGCCGTGCAGTCGTGTTTCGTCGCGGGCAGCGCGCCGGCGTCGCGCACGTTCATCCCGCGGCTACTGCCGCGCGAGCAACTCGCGGCCGGGCTCGCGCTGAACCGGATCTCGTTCCAGGCCTGCATGCTGGCCGGCCCCGCGCTCGGCGGGCTCGTGATCGGCTGGCTCGGCGTCACCGGCTGTTACGCGCTCGACGCGGTGACGTTCGCCTGCGCGTTCTACGGCGCCTTCGGCCTGCCGCCGATGCTGCCCGACGGCGAACCCGCACGCCCGGGCCTGCGCGGAGTCGGCGACGGGCTCGGGTTCCTCGTCCGCAACCCCGCGGTGCGCGGCGCGCTGCTCACCGATCTCGCTTCGATGGTCCTGTCCATGCCCATCAGCCTCTTCCCGCTCGTCAACGCCGAACGCTTCGGCGGCAGCCCGCGCACGCTCGGGTTGTTCCTCACCGCGATCGCCGTGGGTGGCGTCGTCGCGTCCGTGTTCTCCGGCGCGTTCACGCGCCTGCCGCGGCCCGGGGTGGTGATGCTGGTGGGCTCGGCCACGTGGGGCGTGGCGCTGACGCTGTTCGGGCTGACGCCGAACCCCTGGCTGGGCTTGGGGTTTCTGGCGGTGGCAGGTGCGGCCGACACCCTGTCGGTGGTCTCGCGCAGCACGGTGATCCAGCTGCACACACCGAACGCGATGCTCGGGCGGGTGTCCGCGGCGGAGCAGATCGTGGGTCAGGCGGGGCCCGACCTCGGCAACCTGCGCGCGGGCCTGGTGGCGGCGCCGACGTCCGCGCTGGTGTCGCTGGTCAGCGGCGGCCTGCTGTGCGTGGCCGCGGTGGCCGCCGTCGCGGTGACGACGCCGAGCCTGCGCCGGTTCAGCTCAGTCCCTTCCGCAGAGCCGAAATCCGCTGGACCGACGCCGTGAAGTCCGGCAGCTGCCCGGTGCCGAGCGCGGCAGTGAGGGCGTCGGCGGCCGCGTCGCCCTGGCTGACATCCCGGCCCGACGCGAGGATCAGGTCGACACCCGCTTTCGCCGCGAGCACCGCGCGGTGGCCGGTGTCGCCGAACTCCTGCAGGGCGCCGGCCTCGAGCGCGTCGGTGATCGTGACGCCGCAGTAGCCGTCGCGCCCGCGCAGCTCCTGCTGCACGATCGTCGGCGAGAGGCCGGCCGGGTTCTTCGGATCGAGCGCCGGGTACGTGGCCCAGGAGAGCATCGCGAGCTTGGCGGCCGTCTTCGCATACGGCGCTTCGTCCGTGGCGCGGAGTTCGTCGCGGGAGAGGTTCAGCGTGACGGGCGCGACGTCCGTGTTGCTCCCCGCCGGCGCCGCCCCGAGGCCGGGAAAGTGCTTCGCCGTCGCCGTGACGCCCGTGGCCTGTTGCGCGGCGATGGCGTCGCGGCCCAGCGTCGCCGCTTTCGCGGGGTCATTGGAGTACGAGCGGCCGTACTCGTCGATGAAATTGCCGGCCTGGCGGTAGACGTCCAGCACCGGCGCGAGGTTGACGTTCATGCCGACGCCCGCGAGGTTGTTCCCGGCGCCCGTGCCGGCCGCCTTCGCCGCGGCCTCCGGGTCCGCCGCCTGCCCGACCTGCTTTTCCGACAGCGCGGGCTCACCCGGCAGCCGCCGGACCTTGCCGCCTTCCTGGTCGGTCATCAGCAGGAGGGGCTCGCGCACGGGACTCTGCTTCGCCGCGGCTCGCAGCTGTTTCACGACGCCCGCGATCTGACTGCTCGACGAGATGTTCTCCCCGAAGAAGATCACACCTCCGGCCTCGCCCGCGCGGATGCGCTGCAGCAACGCGTCCGGTGGCGTCAGCCCGGGGTACGAGTAGATCACCCGCTGACCCGCCAGCTGCCTGGGCGTGAGCTGCTTCGCGCCGGCCGTGCCGGGCACCGCCGCGGTGGCGGTGGCAGTGGCTGTGGCGATCGCGCCCAGCACCAGGACGGTCCGACTCACACGGTTCATCGGGGCTCCCTCCAGTGGGTCTCCACGGTAACGCCTTGCCGCGCGGCCGAAACTTCCCGACCGACGTGAGGGTGGTTGTCCGGAATCCGCCAGTGGTGGCGCGGGTTCTGGGATTGACTCCGGTTCCGTGCTCGCCTATTTTCGACGCGCCTGCGTTTCGACCGCCGGTTGCGGGCGGTTTGTCCGGACCAATCGAGGCAGACGCTGTGCGGACAGGCCGGCGTTCATAAGGCAGTCTCCCCGAGGGACAGGTGAACACCACGGCCGATCGCTGGTGGCGACCCGCAGGCTGGCCGGGCTCGGGTCTCGGGCTGAGTCGGCGCGCTGGGACGGCGGTGGCCCAAGGCGCGGAGTCCGGCGAGCTACCGTGCCCGGGTGAGCTTCTTCCTGGACCGAGTCCTGGCGGCGCTGGAGAGCGGCGGGGACACCGTCCTCTTCCACCACGATGGCCGCGCCACCACCTACAGCAACGCGGCCGAGACGCTCGAGCGCATCCACACCGGGCTCGGCGGGTTCTCCGGGACTATCGCGATCGACGCGCCCAACCGGCCCGAAGTGGTGCTCACCCAGGTGGCCGCGCAGGCGAGGAACCTCGACGTGCTGCTGGTCGCGGCGTCGGCGAGCAGACCGGCGAGGGATTCGGCGCTCGCGAGGACCGGGGCGAAGCTCATCACGGACACCGAACTCGACGAGTTGATCCGGCAGCCACCGTCCACACTCGACGAGCTACCCGAGCGAGTCACCGCGATTTTCCCCACCGGCGGGACCACCGGGGAGCCCAAGCTGATCCGCCACAGCGGCATCTACGACGGCATGGCCCGCATCTTCCGCCCCGACGGCACGCAGACCGTCCTCGTCGCGGCGCCGCTCACGCACATGACGGGGAACGCGGCGGTGCTCGGCGCGTTGCTGTGCGGCAACACCGTGGTGCTGCGCAGGCAGTTCGACGCGGAGGGGCTCCTCGACGACATCCAGACCCACCGGGTCACGGCGCTCTCGCTGACGCCGCCGCGGCTCGCAGCCGTGCTGGACAGCGCTCGGCTCGAAACCACCGACGTCTCCAGCGTCCAGAGCCTCTCCCTCGGAGCCGCGCCGCTGCCGCCGCGGCGGTTGGCGCGGGCGCTGGAGGTGTTCGGCCCCGTCGTCGGGCAGGGGTACGGGCTCACCGAAGCGCCGATGATCGCGAGCATTTCCGCGCAGGAGCTCGAAGGCCGGCCGGAGCGCCTCGGGTCCGTGGGCCGGATCGTCCCGGGCATGGAGGCCAAGATCGAGGACCACGAGGTCCTCGTGCGCGGCCTGTCCATGATGGACGGTTATCTCGGGGAAGGACCCATCCGGGACGCCTGGCTGCGCACCGGCGACCTCGGCCACTTCGACGAAGAAGGCTACCTCTACCTGCACGACCGCAAGGACGACGTGATCATCACCGGCGAACGCGGCACCAAGGTCGCCTCCACCACGGTCGAGAACGCACTGCTCACCCATCCCGGCGTGACCGCGGCCGCCGTTTTCGCCGTGCCCGGGGCGGGCGGCGAGGGTGAGCTGGTGCGCGCGGTGGTCACCACGGCCGGAGCCACCACCGCGGAAGAGCTCAAGGATCATGTCCGCGGGGAACTGGGCGGCGAGCACTTCGTTCCGTCCTCAGTGGACTTCACCGGCCACCTCCCCCTCACTCCGGTTGGCAAAGTGGACAAACGCGCCCTCGGCGAACCCTTCTGGCGCCACGCCGAGAACCGCATCGCATGAAAGGAAGAGCCGGTGTGTGCACCCCCCGTCGGTGCACACACCGGCTCTTCGCCTATTCGTTACCTCACTTGTCGCCGAAGCGGATGGAGACGACCTGCTTGTCGAAGCCGATCTTGCTCAGGTCCGGCACGCTCGCGGTGATGACCATCGACTGGCCGGTGCAGTTCGGGCCCTTCCAGAGCTTCACCGGGCCGCCGCTGAGCTGGATCGAGGACACGAGCGAGGGCTGCGGGTTCGCGACACAACCGGGGCCGGCCACCCCGAACGAACCCTTCGGCTCGGCGAAGTTGATGCCGCTGTCGAGGATCGCGCTGCCGTTGCCCAGGGTCACGCCGCCGGGAGGCGGGGTGGTCGACGACGGCGGGTTGGTGGTCGAGGAAGCCGGCGGGGTGCTCGACGGGGCGGGCGCGCCGCCCTTCGGCAGGACCTTGCCGCCGTTCGGCGACACGGCGAACCAGGTGCCGCCGACGCCTTCACCGTTGATGTCGCCCGGGTTCTTGTCGCCGCTGAAGCGGTAGAGCGGCCAGCCGTTCAGGGTCACCTGGCGCGAGCCGTCGGCGCGGGTGACGACGCCGATCTTGGCGGCCGGCACACCGTTGACGAAGATGCGCGTTCCCGGCTTCACGAGCAGTGGCGGCCACTTCACCGCGCAGTCACCGTTGCAGTTGGACGTCGGCGGCTTCGGCTTGTCGTTGTCGAAGCGGTAGATCGTCATGCCGGCCCCGTCGTGGACGATCGGGTTGAGGCCGCCGGCCGAACCGCGGGTGAGCTGGATCCACTTCATCGCGGCGTCGTCGGTGCGCGGGCCCTTGTAGTCATCGCCCTGGGTCAGGTCGGCGCCGTTCTCCTTGGCGGTACCGGTCTTGTACTGGACGCCGGTCGTCGGGTCCGTGCCCTCCTTGGACGCCTCCGCCTTGCCACCCTCGGGAGTCACGCCGAACCACGTGCCCTGCACGCCCTGGCCCTTGGTGTCTCCCGGCTGGGCGTCGCCGCTGAAGCGGTAGACGGCCCAGTTGCCGATGGTCACCTGCAGCGAACCGTCCTGGCGCTTGAGGAAGCCGACGTCGTTGCGGTCCACACCGTTGAGGAACACCTTGCCGCCCGGCTTCACCGTGACCGGCGGCCACTTCTTGGCGCAGTCATCGTTGCAGTTGGACGTCGGCGGCTTCGGGCTGTCCTTGTCGAAGCGGTAGAGCAGGAAGCCCTTTCCGTTCAGCACCACCGGGTTCAGGTCGCCCGCCGAGCCGGCGTCGAGCTCCACCCACTGCTCGGCGGCTTCGGTGTCGGACGGGTCGGCGAAGTCGCCGGTGTTCTGCGGCGCGCCGTTCTGCTGGGCAGTACCGGTCAGGAAGTTGACCGAAGAAGCCGCGTCGGCGCCTCCGGCCGGGGCGGCGCTCGGCGTGCCGGCGGTGCTGCCGCCTCCGCACGCGGTCAGGGCCGCCACACCCGTCGCCACGAGGGCGGCGAGCATCGCAACTCGAGTACGCATCATTTCGCGTTTCTCCCTGTGAAAGCCGGCTGCCGGAGCGGCGAGCCTTTGACGACCGGTACACGGGTGTGCTCCCTGTGAGGGTTCACCGAAGATCAGTGACGCCGGTCACAACCAGGAACTGCTTGCTGAGCACCGCGGAGCAATGCCCGATCGTGCCGTCCACGTTGGACGGACCGGCAGCCGCCGCACGCAAAAGGGCGCTGCCCGTTCGTACGGTCCACACCGGACGAACGGGCAGCGCCCCGGGGGGCCTACAGCGAGGCCGACACGAACTGGTGCCCGTCGGTGTTCTCCACGACCACCGAGGCCACGTTGCCCGGGTCGACCAGGGCCGAACCGTCGAGGTTCACGCCGTCGACCGCGGCCTTGTCCGACACCAGCCAGTTGCCGGCGATCTCGCGGCTGCCGTCCTTGCCGACCACCACGAGCCGGCACTTCTCGCCCGCCGGCACGCCGGTGACCGACGCGTTCAGCCGGATCCAGCCGACCGCGGGCGTGACGCCCACGGTGAGGTGCGCCCCCGAGGCGGACTCCGCCGTCACGAAGCGGGTCCCGGGTGCCACCGTGGCCGGCGCGGACACCGGCGGCGCGGCGACGGCCGTGCCGGGCTCACCACCGCCCGACTTCCCGACGAGCACGCCCGCACCCAGCGCCGCCGCGGCGACCACGACGGCCGCCGACGCGGCGAGAATCCGGCCTCGCCCCCGCGCCCCCGCCGATTCCGCCCGGACCTGCCGCAGGGTGCGCTGCAGCAGCAGGTCCGCGTCGTCCGGCGGCCCGTCGAGCAGCGCTTCGGGGGGCAACGCCCCGAGGAACTCCTGCATCTCACGCAATGACTCCACCTCCTCCCGGCACTCCGCGCAGGTCGTCAGGTGCTGTTCGACGTCCCGCTGGTCGGCTGTGCCCGCCTCACCGGCCACGTAGGCCTCGAGGTCGAACCGGTGGCTGTGCGAAGTGCTCATCAAACTGCCCCCACTCCGAGTCGCTGCGCCCGGAACTGCTCACGCAAAGCCCGCAGCCCGTAGTACGAGCGCGACTTCACCGTGCCCGGGGGAATCCCCAGTCTTTCCGCCGTCTCCCCGACCGTTCTGCCGTGCAGGTACACGTGTTCCAGCACCTCGCGGTGCTCCGCGGACAGGTCGTCGAGCGCGGCCAGCACGACCATCGAGTTCACTACCTGGTCCGAGTGGTCGCGCGCCACCGGCACCGTGGTCGGCGACTCGGCCACTTCCGTCGGGCGCGCGGCCCGCGCCCGGACCTTGTCCGTGACGAGGTTGCGCACGACGGTCAGCAACCAGCCGCGCACCGAGCCCTTGCCGTTGACCAGGCTGTCGGGGTGCCGCCACGCTCGCACCAGCGCCTCCTGCACGACGTCCTCCGCCGCCGCCCGATCACCGAGCAGCCTCGTGGCGTACGCCAGCATCGCCTTGCCGTGCTCCTCGAACAGCGAGCGCACGAGCGCCTCGTCGGCGACCTGCTGGCGATGACGGGTCCTCAACCCGGCCATCCGCTACCACCCTCCCGAGTCCCGCGGGTGCGGGATCTCCTCACCTCCACGAGGGGCACACGGATGGCGAGCGGGAGTCAGTTCAGTGGATACCGAACCGTGACCAACGCCACAGTGGGAGACGCGGTCAGGCGGTGCAGCGCCTCCCGCCGTTCACGCACTCGACGACCTGGTCCATCAGCGAGTCGGGCATCACGTCGATGAAATCGGCGTGGTCGGAGACGGGGTTGTTGAGCTCTTCGGGGAACGAGTCGATCGCGTACTCCGCGCCCGCCGGGACCGCGTACGAGATCTCCAGGTGCAGGCGCGGCACGGCGAACGTGCCGGCCTGGCACGCGCCGTTCGGCGCCGGGAAGACCAGGTGCGACTTGTGGTTGGCGCTGTCGGTGGTCCGCCCGTTCCAGCAGCTCGGGAAGTCGAACAGCCGCACGACCTGCTGGCCGGCGGGGCAACGCGGGTACTGGCGCCCCACGTGGTCGCGCGAGCCCGAGCACGTCCACTGCACGTGGTCGGTGGCCACGCCGCCCTGGGTGTAGCCGTGCGGGTTGCCCGTATTGGCGCGTAGGAAGCGGGGCATCGGCACGACGTTGGTGACCGGGCTGCCCTGGTACTCGATGAGGACCGAGTCCGGCACGAGGATCCGGCCGAACACGGTCTGGTGCGCGTCGCCGCGCGGGAGGCGCAGCACGGGCCAGTAGTAGGTCGACTTGTCGCCGGCCTGGCACGTCGTGGCGGCCGCGGCGAGGCTGTCGTCGGTGGAGAACGCGGTGGTGGAGACGTTGCCGACGTAGTCGTGCAAGTGGTGCGCGCCGCCCGCGACGCCGGGGCTGATCACGACGTTGTCGGAGTTGTGCTGCCCCCGTTCGTCGCGCCCGCAGTCGATGCGCCACGTGCCGGCGGACCCGCCCGGCTGCGCGGCGGGCGGGGGCGGGGCCACCGGGAACGACGAGACGTCGGCGAAGTACGCCGGGGAGACGGTGTGCTCCTCCTCGTGCGCACCCGCCGTCAGCGTGTTGTAGCCGAACACGCTGGCCGGCACCGCGATGAGCACGAGGACGATCGTGACGACGATCCAGCCGGGCGACCAGCGTCGCAGCGCTTGCGAACCCACGTGGATCATTTTCACACCGCCGTGATCACGGCTCACGCCGGGCCGGTCAGTCCTGCACCACCACCTTGGTCAGCAGGACGCGTTCGCGGTGGTGCTCCTCGTGCAGATCGCGCCGCCGCGCGTGCAGCAACTGTGCGAGCGTGACGACGCCGAGAACCTTCTCCGGGTCGTCGCGCTCGACGACCCTGGCGCGCGTGACGTGGCCGAGCGCGAGCTTGTTCGCGACCTCGCGCAGCGTTTCGTCGGGGAAGGCGGTGACGCGTGCGGGCTCGGCCGGCCCGGGAGTCATCACTTCGTGGACGAAGAACGTCTCCAGCGGGTCGGTGGTGTACTCGCGCGTGAGGTGCAGGCGGCGGCGCGCGATCTTCTCCGTGAGCACCGACCGCTTGAGCAGCAGCACCGACAACGCGTACGCCGACACCGACGCGACGACCAGCGGCAGCAGGTAGCTCCACGCGTGCGTCAGTTCCAGCGTGAAGACGATGCCGGTGAGGGGCGAACGCATGACGCCCCCGACCACCGCGGCGAGCCCGCACGTCGCCCAGAACCCGGGCGCGATGTGCGGCAACAGGCCACCTTCGGCGGCACCCAGCGCGGCGCCGATCATGAACACCGGCGCGAGCACCCCGCCGGAAGTACCGGAGCCTAGAGACAGCGCCCAGATCAGCGTTTTGACCACGAGGATGCCGACGATCAACTGCGCCGTGGCCTGCCCCGTGAGCAGCTGGTCGATCACGTCGTAACCGACGCCCAGCGCGTGGGGCTCGAGGAGACCGCCGACGCCGATGATCAAGCCGCCGATCGCGGGCCACCACATCCAGTGCACGGGCAGCCGCCCGAACATGTCCTCGGCGAAGTAGACGAGTGCGGTCGCGCCGATGGCGAGCAGGCCGCCGGTGACGCCCGGGATGAGGGCGAGGCCGTCGGCCAGCGGGCCGGTGCTGGGGGCAGCCGGCACGCCGAAGACGGGTCCGGTGCCGAGCAGGAAGCCCCGCAGGACCGTGCTGACCGCGACGGCCGCCGCGACCGGCACGAGGCTGCGCGGGCGCCATTCGAACAGCAGCAGTTCGACCGCGAGCAGGATCGAGGCGAGCGGCGCGTTGAACGTCGCCGCCATGCCGCCCGCGGATCCGGCGACGAGCAGCGTCTTGCGTTCGTCGGCGGAGAGCTTCAGCAGCTGAGCCAGGATCGAGCCGACGGCGCCGCCCGTCATGATGATCGGGCCCTCGGCGCCGAACGGCCCGCCCGTGCCGATGCTGACCGCCGCCGACACCGGCTTCAGCACCGCCACCCGCGGCGCGACGCGGCTTTCGCCGGTGAGGATGGCCTCGATCGCCTCGGGCATGCCGTGGCCGCGGATCTTCTCCGAGCCGTAGCGCGCCATCAGCCCGATGACGAGCCCGCCGACCACGGGCGCGACCACCACGAGCCACCACGGGTGGTGCACCGCGCCCGGCGCCACCAGGTCCGTCGCGATGCGCTGGTAGAAGACGAGGTTCGTGATCAACCCGATGAGCTTGAGCAACGCGAATGCGGCGACGGCGCTCGCCGCCCCCACGAACAGCGCGAACGCGGTGATCAGCAGCATTCGCGGCCGCACGTTGAAGTCGCCGAGGTGGGCGGCCCGCCCCGGCGCCGTCACAGCCGGCCCGGCCCGGCCGCCGAGACGGTGGGCGCGTGCTCGGCCGCCGCGAGCAAGTTCCGTACGGCCGCGCTGGCCTGCGCGCGGTCCTCGGGCGCCAGTTGCGAAAGGAGGTCCCCGAGCGCCTGGTGCCGCCGCGTGAGGACACCCTTCACGACCTCGCGGCCGGCCTTGGTGACCTCGATGGTGACCACTGTGCGGTTGTGCTCGTCCTCGCCCCGCTCGACGTAACCATGCGCCTCGAGCTTGTCGGCCAGCCTCGTCACGGACGACGCGTTCACCCCCATCGCCTCCGCGACCCGCGCGCTGGGCACCCGCCCCAGGCTCTCCAGCACCAACAGCAACCGCACCTGCGGAAACGTCACACCCCTCGGCGCGGCGTGCGCACTGTCCCACGCCACCGCGACGAGCACCCGCGTCAACCGCTCCAGCGCCTCGAGTTCGGCGGTCTCGTCGCTTCTGCCGGTTTCGTGGAGTCCGTCGATTCCGTCGAGCTGGGAGTGTTGCATGGTGCAAAACTTGCTATGGGCAAGGTCTGGTGGTCAAGAGAAGCGTGGGTCGTGTCACTCAACGGGAACTCCAGGTGCACGACCGCCCCGACCCCGGGAATCTCCCTGCTCCGCCCACTCGCCCGAAACCCCACCCGGCGGTAGAGCCCCAGCGCCCGCTGGTTCGCGGCACCGGTCCACAGTTGCAGCCGCCCATACCCGAGCCCCGCCGCGCGCTCCCGCAACGCCCCGAGCACCGCCGTCCCGACGCCTCGCCCCCACCACTCCGGCCGCACGAACACCATCGACACGTGACACAGCCCCGGCTCGACCGGCCCACCCCCGTCGCCCGCCCGGCCCTCCTCGGCCACCACCATCCCGACAACCACCCCACCACTCACCGCGACGAGGACCACCGCCGCCGGATCCGCTAGCTTCTCCCGCACCCGCCCGACCCGCGCCGATCCCGGCGCCTTCCCGCGCGCCACGTTGGCCTCCCGCCAGCACGACATCGCCCCCTCGAGATCAGCCTCAGCGGCAATCCGGACCTCGACCACGCTCACCTCCTCCACAACTCCCGATCAACCGCCGCCGCCCACAA
Organism: Amycolatopsis sp. FDAARGOS 1241; assembly: GCF_016889705.1. Lineage (NCBI taxonomy): Bacteria > Bacillati > Actinomycetota > Actinomycetes > Pseudonocardiales > Pseudonocardiaceae > Amycolatopsis > Amycolatopsis sp. FDAARGOS 1241. The sequence goes on along the minus strand of NZ_CP069526.1, from coordinate 1,100,521 downwards.
CCCAACCGCGCAACGGCCCGTGTACCCAGGCCTCCCCGACCCGCACCGGTTCCTTCTGCCGCCGACACGCCCCTGCACCCCAAAATCCGCCGCCAACAACCCAATCGGGCCACGCACCCAGCCCCCGCCCGCACCCCGAACCGCCGGCCAAGAACCCAACGGAACCCCGCACTCAGCGACCACCCCACACCCCGGATCCCCGCCTTGCACGCGGTCTGGATCACCTTGTCAAGGCACGCTTTCCAGCCTTGACAAGGTGATCCAGACCGTCGTCACAATAAAAATCGGGGTGCCCCCCTCCACCACTCCGGGCGCAAGGTCGCGGCCAGCGCGACGAGCCGCCCGATCCCAACCCGCACCATCCCCAAAAGCCAAACGATCTTCACCTTCAGCGGACCTAGGCAACCCGGCAGTGGACCAGCGGAAAACCAACCACTCCGGCACAACTCCACCCAAGACCACGGCATCCCCTGGATCGAGGCGACGCACACACCCCCAGGGACCAAACTGAAAGAACTTTCCGAGCACATCGATGGGAGCTGACCCGTGAGCGACAACGTCTTCGATGTCCTCGCCGCGATGGCGAACCTGCCCGGCACCGCCGACACCATGCTGGTCGACGAGTACTTCGTGGACAAACCCACCGCGAGCGCACGGATCTTCCGCATCTACCGCGATCTGCCGCTGCACTTCCACCGCGAGTGCGACGAGCACCTCTACGTCCTCAGCGGCCGCGGGACCTTCCACCTCGACGGCGAGGAGTTCGAGGCCCGCCCGGGCCTGCTGCTGCACTTCGAGAAGACCAAGGTGCACGGCTTCCCGCACATCTCCGAGCACCCGCTCGTGGTCCTGTCGGTGGACGTGCCGCGGCGCCGCCCCGACGACGTGGTCTTCGTGGACCCGTCACAGGGCGACGCCGCCGCGTTCATGGCGCGGAATGCGCCGGAGAACCAAGCCTGAACAACGGAATTCACGCCAGGAGCGGGCAGAGGTTCCGCTCCAGCTGCGCCCACCACCCCGTCGGCGACTGACCCTGGTCGACGTCGCGCGCCTGGATGTCCCCGGCGCGCAGCGCGAGGTCGAGACGGTTCTCCCGCCACGCGTACGCCATGAGTTCGTCGTACTGGGGCCGAGGCAGCCAGCCCTGCTCCCGCCCGACCTCGAGCCGCACCAGGTGGAAGACGAGCTGCACGCTGTCCGGGTCGAGCCCCCGCAGCCGCCGCGCGAATCCCAGCGCCGCATCGAAGTTCCCCTCCCGGAACGCCGTGTACGCCAGGAAGAGCGCGGTCGCGGCGAGCACATCGGACCGGTGCACCCCGCCCTCGGCGGCGAGGTGCTCGGCGAGCCGGAAGCTGCGACCCCCGTCGCCGGCCCCGCCGTCGGCCTCCACCGCGTCAGCCAATGCTCGCTGCTGACGCGTGAGGTAGTCGTCCGCCAACCCCGCCCTGCTCTTGTTCACCATTCGGATCCCCTCCCCTTCAGCCGAGTTTTCACCCAGCTGCTCCACTACACAAGATGCTACGGCGCAGCGGCGGATACATCGAATGCCCCAACGCCTTCACCCCTTAGAAGGCTCAGGAGTCACGAAGTGTGCTCAGAGTGTTGCGGTTTGGCCCCTCTGACCGACGTCCATGGGTAAGTTCGGGCAAGATCAACGATGCTGGGGGCAGCATGGCGGAAGAAACGTTCACCCGCGAACAACTGGTCACGCTGCTGGTCAGTTCGGCGCTCGGTGTCCTCTTCGGAGCCGGGTGGTGGTTCGCTGGGGCAACGACGATTCCCGATGCGACAGCCGTCCTCCGTGGACTCGACGTGGCCGTCGTGCTCGCGTTCACGGCGTGGGTGGTCCTCATCGGACGACGGCTGCCCGAACTGCCCGTCGGTGCGGGCGGCGGGCGCAGCCCGTTCAGCCGGCGCTACGGCATCACGGTGGTCGCGATGGTGGCCGCGATCGTCGCGGGCGCGCGAGTCCTCGAAAGCGTGCTGCACAAGCCCGCCGCAGTACCGGCTTGGGTGCTTCTGTGCGTCGGCCTGCACTTCCTCCCGTTCGTCGGGATCTTCGGCTCCCGCCGGTTCCTCCCGCTGGCGCTGGGGCTGACCGCGATCGCGGTCCTCGCCGTCGTGCTCGGTGCGGCAGGCCAGTCGTGGGCGTGGCTCGCGCTCCCGAGTTTCGGCGGTGCCCTCACGCTGTGGGCGGCCGCCGCCGCGGGCCTGCTCAGCGCAGCACGCCCCGCTACCGTGCGGTAGTGACCACCAGGGTGTTCCGCGGCGGCCGCGTCTTCACGGCCGACGCCGCGGGCACGATCGCCTCCGCCGTCGCGGTGTCCGGCGGCCGGATCGCCGCCGTGGGCGGCGACCGCACGGTGGAGCCGTTCCTGCGCGTCGCCGACGAAGTGGTCGACCTCGACGGCGGCCTGTTGCTGCCCGGTTTCGGCGACGCCCACGTGCATCCCGTGACGGGCGGCCTGGAACGGATCCGCTGCGACCTCTCCGGCGCCACGACGGCCGGCGCGTACGCGCGCATCATCGGTGACTACGCCCGCGCGCACGCCGATCGCCAGTGGATCCTCGGCGGCGGCTGGGCGATGGAGGCTTTCCCCGGCGGCCGCCCGCACCGCGCAGCGCTCGACGCCGCGGCCGGCGACCGGCCGGTGCTCCTGCCCAACCGCGATCACCACTCCAGCTGGGTCAGCACCGCCGCGCTCGCGCGAGCCGGGATCGACCGCCACACCCCGGATCCCGCCGACGGCCGCATCGAACGCGACGGGAACGGCGAACCCACCGGCCTCCTGCACGAAGGCGCGGCGGATCTCGTCGCGCGCGTCGCTCCGGCCGACACGCAAGAAGACTTCGACGCGGCCCTCGCGGAAGCCCAGCGTTACCTGCACTCGTGCGGCATCACGAACTGGCAGGACGCGTGGGTCGCCGTGCCCGGCGGCGGTCCGAGCGCGCACGAGGCGTACGTGCGAGCAGACCGGGCCGGCACGCTCACCGCGCGCGTGACCGGCGCGTTGTGGTGGGACCGGTCGTGCCCGCTCGACGGCGTGGCGGACCAGGTCGCGCGCCTCGCCGGGATCCGCGCGGCCACCGACGGCCGGAACTACCGCACACCAGCGGTGAAAGTCATGCAGGACGGCGTGGTCGAGACCTTCACAGCGGCGGTGCTCGAGCCGTACCTCGACCGCCACGGGCACCCCACGGGCGAACGCGGCCTCGGCTTCCTCGACCCCGCGCTGTTGCGCGAAGTCACCCTCGCGCTCGACGCCGCCGGGTTCCAGATCCACTACCACGCGATCGGCGACCGCGGGGTGCGTGACGTCCTCGACGCGCTCCAGGCCGCGGCGGACACGAACGGCACGTCGGGCCGGCGCCACCAGATCGCGCACCTTCAGCTGGTGCACCCCGAGGACGTCCCGCGCTTCCACCACCTCGGCATCACCGCGAACCTGCAGGCGCTGTGGGCCGCACACGAACCGCAGATGGACGAGCTGACTGTGCCGTTCCTCGGCTTGTCGCGCGCGAACCGGCAGTACCCGTTCGGCGACCTGCTGCGCACGGGCGCCGCGCTCGCGATGGGCAGCGACTGGCCGGTGAGCACCGCCGATCCGATGGCGGCGATCCACGTCGCCGTCACCCGCGTCCTGCCCGGCGCGCGCACCCCCGCGCTCGGCCCGGACCAGGCGCTGCCGCTCGCCACGGCGTTGCGCGCGTACACCGCGGGCAGCGCGGCCGTGAACCACCTGGCCGACGTCGCCGGCTCGATCGGCCCCGGCCGGGCGGCCGATCTCGTGGTGCTCGACCGCGACCCGTTCGCGGGCCCGCCGCACGAAATCGGCGACGCGCGCGTGGTGCGGACATACGTGAACGGGACCGAGGTTTACAGCGTCACCCGTTCGGGTGAGGTTGGCGCCAAATGCGACTGAGCGACGGCCGGACGGGTTAGCCGCCCCGCAGCGCAGCCCGCGCTGCCCCGAGGAGAACCCGATGCCCATCCGCGTGCTGATCAGCCACGAGAGCACCGCCATCCCCTGCGAAAGTGCGGTTACCCGACCCTGCACGTCGCCCACCTGGTGACGACGGAAGGACAGTGCATCGGGCGCAAGCTCGTCTGCACGCGGTGCCAGGAGCAGGAGGCCGCGGCGGGCCAGCCGGCCCGCTGATCGCTCAGGCGACTTCGCCGCGCTTGTTCTTGCGCGGGGCGTGCAGCCCCAGCATGTCGAGCAGCAGCGCGCAGTCGTCCGCATCGCGCGCGTTGGACGCCACGGCCAGCGCGGCGCGGCGGCGCACGTGCTCCTGGTGTTCGGTGTCTTCGTCGGTCACGAGGTCGGCTGCGGGGTGCAGCCCGGTGCTGAAGTCGCGCACGCCTGTCCCTCCCCGTCCGTGCTCACGCTTGGAATCCTTGTCCTGCAAGCGTACCCGCCTGCGCGAGGGGAAAACGTCTTGGCGGTCACAGCCAATCACGGCGTTTGAACGTGGCGTAAAGGCCGACCGACAGCAGCATGATGGCCACTGTGGACACCCAGAACCCCGACGTCGCCTGGAATCCCGGGTAAGGCACGTTCTGCCCGTAGAACCCGGTGACCGCCGTGGGCACGGCGATGATCGCGGCCCAGCTGGTCACCTTCTTCATGATCGTGTTGAGCCGGTTGCCCTGCAGGTTGAGCTGTGTTTCACGCACGGTCGCCACCAGGTCCCGCAACGACTCCGTCCACTCCGAAGCGCGCAGCACATGGTCGTAGACGTCGTGAAAATACGGTGTCATCACGTCGTCGACCAGGTTCTGGTCTCGGCGCATCACCGTGTTCACGACCTCGCGCATCGGCAGCACCACGCGACGCAGCGCCGTGAGGCTCTTGCGCAGCCGGAAGGAACGCCGTTGCAGCTCACGCTGGTCGGGCCGGTCGGCGAACACCAGGTCCTCCAGCGCCTCGATCTCCTCGTCGAGCGACTGCACGCTTTCGAAGTGCCCGTCGACGATGTGGTCGAGCAAGCCGTGGAGCAGGAACGGCACCCCGGACTTCGCGAGGTCGGCCTGGGCGTCCCAGCGCCGGACCACCGCGTCCATGTCGAACCGGTTGTCCTTGCGCACGGTCACCAGCGCCTGCTTCGTGATGAACACGGCGAGCTCGGACTTCGTGACGACGCCCGTTTCCGCGTCGAACTGCGCCGAGTACGCGATGAGGAACGAGTGCGTGTCGTAGCGGTCGAACTTGGGCCGCTGGTGCTCCTCGGCGGCGTCTTCGACGGCCAGCGCGTGCAGCCCGAGTTCTTCACCGATCGCGGCGAGGTCGCCCTCGGTGGGCTCGCAGAAGTCGAGCCAGACGGTGGTGGCCGGGTCCTCGAGGTAGTCGGACACCTGCTCGACCGGGAAGTCGCGCTCGACCAGCACGCCGTTGCGGTAGACCCGCGTATGCGCCACGCCCGTGCCACCTTCCGCCGGGTTTTCTCGTTTCGCAGAAAGTACCCGCCGGTGCCCGGTCGCGAATCGTGCCGCCCTTCCGCCGATCGAGTTGTGTGACTGGCGTCACGAACTGGGCTGAGGCACTGTTTACGCGATGCAAACAGCCCGAGGTCCTCGGCACCCGGCCCGCACCGCGCTGATCGGGCTCACCGTCCTGGCGCTGGGCGTGCTGACGGCCGTGAACGCCCGCAGCCTGCCGCTGATCGGCGACGGCACCACGTACGCGGCGGAGTTCACCGAAGCCGCCGGGCTGCAGACCGGAAACGACGTGCGCATCGCCGGAGTGGAGGTCGGGCGCGTGTCGGCCGTGCGCCTCGACGGCGCTCGGGTGCGGGTTTCTTTCAAGGTCAAGGACGCCTGGCTCGGCGACACCACGAGCGCGGCGATCAAGCTGAAGACCGTGCTGGGCCAGAAGTACCTCGCGCTCGACCCGACGGGCTCGGGTTCGCTCGACCCGGACGTGCCGATCCCGAGCTCGCGCACGACGGCGCCCTACGACGTGCTCGCCGCGTTCCGGGACCTGTCCGCGACCGTGGACCACATCGACACCGCGCAGCTCGCGCACGGTTTCGACACGCTGGCTGCCACCTTCGCCCACACCCCGGCCGACGTGCGCTCGGCGCTCAGCGGCTTGTCCCGGCTGTCGGACACGCTCGCCTCGCGCGACGCCCAGCTGACCGCACTGCCGGCCGACACGCGCGTGGTGTCCGCGACCTTGGCCGACCGCGACACCGAAGCCCGGCGCCTGCTCACCGACGGCAACCGCCTGCTCGACGAGGTCGCCCGCCGCGAGTCCGCGATCTCCACCCTCCTCGACGGCTCGCGCCGGCTGGCCACCGAGCTGTCCGGCCTCATCGCGGACAACAACCGCGCCCTGGCGCCGACGCTGGCCTCCGTCGACCAGCTCACGTCCCTGTTGCAGCGCAACCAGGATTCGCTCGCGCGCGGAGTGAACGCGCTCGCGCCGCTGCTGCGGCTCGGTACCGACATCGCCGGCAACGGCCGCTGGATCGACGGCTACCTGTGCGGCCTGGTGCTGCCGTCAGAGGGGCCGGTCAACGAAGCGGGATGTTTTCAGCGTTGAGAGCCTTCCGGTTCGAAAATCCCCGCTGAACCGGAAACGCCAGATCCGCTGCGAAGGGCGCGAATCCGGCGTGCAACCGGGAAAAGCGTCAGGCGCGCTCGGCCGACACTTCGCCCGATGCGGGAGCCGACAACCCCGGCCCGCCCGTGATGCGAACTGTCACCTGGTTGTCGTTGTACGTATAGGCCTCGTACGTGAACTCGACACCCGTCTTTTCGATGTGCTCCATCCACGCGCGGTACTCGTGGCGCTTCCAGCCGGGGAAGTTGAAGAACTCGTCGAAGTGCACGATGCTGCCGGCGCGCAGCCGCGGGCCGACGTGGTCCAGCACGGTTTTCGCGGAGCTGTACAGGTCGCCGTCGACGTGGAGGAAGTCGACGTGGCCCGGATGCTTCTCGAGGAAGCCCGGGAGGCTGTCGCTGAAGAGACCGACCACGAGTTCGGCACCGGGGACGTCCGGGAGGTCCTGGCGGGCGAAGGCGCCGGCGGGCATGCCGTTGAGCCACGCCTCGGGCAGACCTTCGAACGAGTCGAAGCCGTAGACCTCGACACCGCCGCGGGCGGCGGAAATGGTGCGCAGCGTATTGCCCGACGCGACGCCGAACTCGAGCGCCATGCCGCCGGTGGGCGCGAGGGACAGCGCGTATTTCAGCGTTTCGGGCGGACTGCCGAAGTGGCGAGCGCCCACCAGGTTCTCGCGTGCGAAGACATTGCTCTCGAGCGCCGCGTCCTGATCACCGGCGTAGACGATGTCGCGCCGGCTCCGGATTTCGAATTCGACCACCCGATCCATCAGCCGGTCGCCCTGGCGGACGATTTCTTCCCGCAGCTCGTCGCGGATCTGGTTCAGCTGATCGGTATACGGATCGTGCATGCGAGTGGCCACGCGGTGCAGCACCGAGCCGGCCTTTCGCCGGAGGGCGCCACCCAACGTCCTTGCCGTGAACCGCTGTGTCATTCCGGGACGATATACAACAACCGGACACGAATTCCCACCGGCCGGTTTACCGGCGGGTAACGGCAAGCGTCCATTGTGTACAACCGGCGGCTGCGCGTGGCCCGATCGTCACCCGCCGCACGCCCAGGCGCAGGTTACCGGAAACGTCCGGGCCCGATCATGGGACAGTGGCGACCATGACGGCACGGATGTGGTGGGCCTGGCAGACGGTCCGATCGGCGGCCATCGCGTATCGCGGTGGCCGCAGACGCGACCGCAGGTAGCGCGCGTCAGCGCTCCGGCAGGTCCCCGCCGCCCTGTTCGGCGAGGAACCGCTCGAACTGTGAGCCGAGCTCCTCGGCCGTCGGCATGTGCTCCTGCGACTCGGCCAGGAGGCTGTCGCGGCCGGAGGCCTCGACGAACGTGTCGTACTGGCGTTCCAGGGCGCGCACGACGTCGGCGACCTCGTCGGACTCGGACACCTGGCGGTCGATCTCCGCGTCGGCGACCTGGGCTGCCACCCGCAGCTCGCCGTCCGGCAGGTGCAGCCCGGTGGCGCGACCGACGCATTCGAGCACGTGCAGCGCCGCGGCCGGGTAGGACGACTGTGCGAGGTAGTGGGGCACGTGGGCGGCGAAGCCGATCGCGTCGTGGCCCTGTTCGCCGAGGCGGTACTCCAGCAGCGCGGCCACGCTGCCCGGCACCTGCATGCGGTTGGGCAACGGCTGGTGACCACCGGCGACGAGGTCTTCCCGCGTCGCGTGGGCCGTCACGCCCAGCGGGCGCGTGTGCGGCGCACCCATCGGGATGCCGTGGAAGCCGACGGTGAGCCGCACGCCCCAGCGCTCCACCAGCTGCGTCACGGCGGCCACGAAGCGCTCCCACTCGTGGTCGGGTTCGGGCCCGGTCAGCAGCAGGAACGGCGTGCCGTCGGTGTCGTGGAGCAGGCGCACGGCCAGCTCGGGGGCCTCGTAGTCCTCCCAGTGGTCCACGGCGTAGGTCATCGGCGGGCGCCGGGAGCGGTAGTCGATGAGGCGGTCGACGTCGAACCGCGCGATCACCCGGTTCTCGACGTCGCTGGTCAGGTGGTCGGCGACGAGCCTGCCGGTGGACCCCGCGTCCATGAAGCCCTCGAAGAAGTGCAGGAGCACGGCTCCGTGCAGGTCGGGGACGTCCGAGTCCACCTCGTACAGTTCCTCGGGATCGAATCCCACCGGATCCTCCTGCTGCTCGCGTTGTTGCACGGACGTTCCCATGTCCAACGCGGGCCGACCGCGATTCCATCCCGTGCGCGGCCGAAATAGTAACGCCCCGCACTCGCCCGGGCCCCGGATCGGGGCATCGTGACACTTGTCGTGGCCGCGATCGCCGCCGTTCAGGCACGCTGAGCAGGTGACCTCAGAAGATGCCGCCACGCTGAGCCTCAGCCTTCGGCCACCCGAGCACCGGGTGAGCCGCAAGGCGATCGGCCACTGGACCGCCTCAGCCGCGCTCGGCTGGCTGGTGGTGATCTGCGTGCAGGCCGTGGTGGTGGCCACCAGCGACGGCCCGCCGTCGTGGCTCACGGTGACGCTGGTGATCTGTTGCGTGCTCGGCCCGCTGCACCTGCTCGTGATGCCGCAGTGGCGCTACCGCGTACACCGGTGGGAGGTCACCGGTGAAGCGGTGTACACGCAGTCGGGCTGGCTGAAGCAGGAGTGGCGGATCGCGCCGATCTCGCGGATCCAGACCGTGGACATCGAACGCGGCCCGCTCGAGCAGCTGTTCGGCCTGGCCCGGATCACGGTGACCACGGCGTCGGCGGCCGGCCCGCTGAGGATCTCCGGGCTCGACCACGACCGGGCCGTGATGCTGGCCGACGAGCTCACCCGGACCACGCAGGCCATCCGGGGTGACGCGACGTGAGCACGGCCGCGCCGGCCCCGCTCGTGGCCGCCGAAGGCACGGCTGAGGCGCCCTGGCACCGGCTCGACCTGCGGATGCTGCTCATCCGGCCGGTGCTCGACCTCGTGCGGTCGCTGCCCGTGCTCGTCGGCGCGCTCGTGCTGGGGTCGGGCAACAGCTGGCAGTGGATCGGGCTCGCGATCACCGCGCTGACGATCGCCACCGGCGTCTCGCACTGCCTGACGTCGCGCTACCGCATCACCCGGACGCAGGTCGAGTGGCGCACCGGGCTGTTGCTGCGCAAGCACCGCGCCGTGCCGCGCGACCGGATCCGCACCGTCGACGTGGTGTCGGAGCCGAAGCACCGGCTGTTCTCGCTGGCCGCGGTGCGGATCGGGACCGGACGGCACTCGCACGGCCAAGGCCCGGGCAAGGACGAGCTCGTGCTCGACGCCGTCACGCGTGACGAGGCGCAGCGGCTGCGGACACTGCTGCTGCACCGGAAAGCCGTCGCCGAGTCCGTCGACGCCACCGCCCCGCCGGAGCAGCTCTTGGCGGAGGTGGACAAGCGGTGGCTCCGGTACGCGCCGTTCACGCTGTCCGGCCTCGCGGTCGTCGGTGCCATTCTCGGCACCGTCTACCACTTCGCGCACGAGCTGAACCTCGACCCGGTGCGCTACGGCCCGCTGCGCGACCTCGCGCAGCGCGTCACCGAGGAACCGGTGTGGCTCACCGTGCTCACCGCTGCGATCGGCCTGCTCGTGCTGGTCGCGGTGCTGTCGGTGGGCGGCTACGTGCTGTCGTTCTGGAACTTCCGGCTCACCCGCGAACCCGGCGGCACGCTGCACATCCGCCGTGGCCTCGTCACGACCCGGTCGGTGTCGATCGAGGAGGACCGGCTGCGCGGCGCTGAGGTCAAGGAGCCGTTGCCGTTGCGGCTGGTCGGTGGCGCGAAGGGGGTGGCCGTGGCCGCCGGGCTGCGCGAGGGCAAAGGTGCGGACAAGGGCGGCGGGCTGTTGCTGCCGCCCGCACCGGTCGGGCGCGTGCGCGAAGTCGTGGACGACGCGCTGGGTGAGCACGTGGCGGACGTGCCGCTCGTGCGGCACCCGCGCCAGGCCCTCAACCGGCGGATCACGCGGGCGTTGACGAGCGCGCTCGTCCCGGCGGCGGCGCTGTTCCTGCCGGCGCACACGGGTGTGCTGCCGAATTGGCCGTGGCAGGTGGCGCTGGCCCTCGTGCCGTTCGCGGCGCTCGTCGGCTGGGACCGCTACCGCACGCTGGGCCACGCGCTGACCGGCCGCTACCTCGTGACGCGCTCGGGGTCGCTGGCGCGCACGACGGTGGCCGTGCGCCGCGACGCGCTCACCGGGATCGTCGTGGTGCGTTCGTGGTTCCAGCGGCGCGCGGGGCTCGTGACTGTAGTCGCGCCGATCGCGGCGGGGCGTGGGCGCTACCACGTGGTGGACGTCGGCGAGAACGCCGGCTTGGCACTCGCCGACGCGACGGCGCCGGGACTGCTCACACCGTTCCTCGTCCGCCGCGCCGCCGAATAACCACGGTGATCCTTTCCCGGAGTTCGACTCCCGCGATTGTTGCTGCGCTGTGGTAATTTACTCACCTGTCGTGTTCTGAGCCGCCGCAGACACGAAGAGGGTTTCGAATGCCGCGCTCCACGCCCTCCGGGGAATCAGCCGCCGCGCCGCGCCGAACAGCCGGCACGAGCAGTTCGCGCAAGGTTCTCCAAGTGCTGCTCGCGTTTTCCGAGCACCGCTGGGAGGCGAGCGTCGCCGAGCTGGCCGAGGTGATCGGCAGCCCGGTCGCCACCACCTACCGCTACGTGCAGCTGCTCAAGGAGCTGCAGCTGCTCGAGGAGGCCAGGTCGGGGCGCTACCACGTGACGAGCCAGGTGATGCCGCTGGCGCGGGCCGCGCGGCTGGCCAACGACCTCGCGCGCATCGCCCGCCCGACCATGGAGGAGGCCGCGCGCGAGCTCGGCGAGACGATCCTGCTGTTCCAGCACTTCGGTGACCTGGCGGTCTGCACTGATCGAGTCGAGTGCGACCGCGCCATGCGGTTCACGTTCCAGCCCGGCCACTCGATCCCGCTCGGTGCGGGCGCGACCGGCAAGATGCTGCTCGCGCTGCTGCCCGACGGGGAGCGCGAGCAGCTCGTCGTGGACGTCGCGCGCGAGCACGGCGTCGAGGTGCGCGAGGAGCTGAAGCACGCGCTCGCGAACCACTACGCGCAGAGCTGGGGCGACATCGAGGACGGCGTGTGGGCGTGCTCCGTGCCGCTCGAGACGGGGCGGCCGCGCCCGGCGGTGCTCTCGCTCGTCGGCCCGGCGGCGCGCATCAGCGAAGACGCGCGGCGCGAGGCGATCGACGCGTTGCAGCTGTATGCCGAACGGATCCGAAAAGCAGTTACGTCCTATTCGCTGTAGCCGGTAGGAATGGCGGGTGATCCGACTCGCCCACGCCCGGGAGCTGGCCGCTCTGCGTGAACTCGAACGCGCCGCCGGAACGCCGTTCCGCGAGGTCGGCATGGCGGAGATCGCGGACGACGAGCCGTTTTCGGTGGCGGAGCTGCGGCCGTACCAGGCAGACGGCCGGTGCTGGGTCGCCGCGCCTGCCGGCACGCCGGTGGCGTACCTGGTCGCGGACGTCGTCGACGGCAACGGGCACGTGGAACAGGTCTCGGTGCGGCCGTCGCACGCACGCCGCGGGCTCGGCCGCCGGCTGATCGACGCGGCGGCCGCGTGGGCTGCTTCGCGGGGCCTGCCGGCACTGACGCTCACGACGTTCCGCGACGTGCCGTGGAACGCCCCGTACTACGCACGGCTCGGCTTCCGGGTGCTGCCGGCGGCGGCCTGGGGCCCCGAGCTGCGGGCGATCCGGGAGCACGAGGCCGCGCGCGGCCTGGACCGCTGGCCGCGCGTCGCCATGATCCGCTGAGCTGCACGGTTACCCACCCGAGGGACTTGCGTCGCTCATGCGGGGGACCCGATTTGCGAGTCGATTCGAACACGTGTTCTACTGTGCGAGCCGGCCCCGGAGGGGGAAGCTCCGAGGGCCGGCACCGACTCTTCTGGAGGCAGCGTGGCAGTCAAGATCACCCACCACACCAACGGCCAGCAGGTCCGGTTCGCCAACGCCGACGGCGCCCGCCGCTACGCCGAGATCATGGGCGGCGGCGTCGACAAGTGGGACTTCACCGACGTCCCCGGCGAGCCCGAGTTGCCGAAAATGTCGGGGTCGGTGGTTAACGTGCCGGTATGGCGTATGACTTCCAAGTAACCGTGGACTCCATGAACCCCCACGCCCAGGCCGACTGGTGGGCCGAGACGCTCGGCTGGACCGTCGAACCCAGCGACGAGGCCTTCATCCGCGAGATGATCGCCAAGGGGTACGCGAAGGAGTCCGACACGACGAAGCACAACGGCGCTCTCGTGTGGCGCGAGGGCGCGGCGATCTCCCATCCGGAGACCTCGCGGAGAGTGCTGTTCCAACTCGTGCCGGAGGGCAAGACCGTGAAAAACCGCCTCCACTTCGACGTCCGCGTCGGGGCGGACCAGATGGACGCCGAGGTGGAGAAGGCCCTCGCACGAGGTGCGACGTTCCTGCACCGGGGCAGCCAGGGGCCGAACCGGTGGGTGACGGCCGCGGATCCGGAGGGGAATGAGTTTTGTATCGGGTGATGGGTTCAGGGCTTTTGTGGTGCGGGTTGTGGTGACGGATTTTTGCGGTGTTGGTGGAGTCTGTTGCGGGGCTGATTTTTTGGGTCCTGGCGGGGTGTGCTTGCGGGCTGATGGTGGGGTTCGTGGGGTGGCCAGCTGATTGTTGGGCCCTCGCGGGGTGGCCTTGCCGGCTGATTTCGGGCCTCGCGGGGCGTCCCATGCCGGCCGTATGGGGCCTGGTGGGGTGTCCTTGCCAGCCGTAATGGGGCCTGGTGGGGTGACCTTCACAGCCGTTTTGGGCCTGGTGGGGTGACCTTGCCAGCCGTTTGGGCCTCGCGTTTTGGGGCCTCGCGGGGTGTCCTTGCCAGCCGTTTTGGGTCCTCGCGAGGCGTGTTGCGGGCCGTAGAAGGGGATTACGGTCCACGCAGGGCGTGTTGCGTGGGGGCCACCCCGATCCTTCAGTGTCACTACGGTGGAAGGCGGGGATCGAGGTGCAGGGCGGGGACTGGGTAGCCCCTGGCGAGTTGCGGCGCGTCGATTGTTGGTCGGGGTTCGTAACGGGCAGTGCAAGCACTGCCTTGTGCGGGGGCCAGGGCTCGTAACGAGGCGAGCCGAAGCGCTTCGCCGGCACTGCCTCGGCTCTGAGGCCGGTAACACCGCGAACCCGGCTCGCACCGACAGCCTTGCGAATGCGCCGCCAGCGAGCCCTACCTCTGCAACACCATCACCCGAAGCTCCACCAGGGAGCCAACGCTGCGCTCCGCGCAGCAAGGCTCCCCGTGCCGCCCACCCAGCTCACCAACGCACCGACCTGTACGTGGAGCACCCACACCCCACCCAGCCACCTCGATCCCCGCCTTCCACGCGGTGACAATCAAGGATCGGGGTGACCCACGCCAGACGCCCCGCGAGGCAACAACACGCAACACGCCCTGCGCGGCAACACCCAGCACGCCGCCGGCGAGGCAAGACCCTGCACGCGGCGGGCGAGGCAGATCCCCCTCAAGCCGACAGCAAGGCAAATCCCCCACGTAGCCCGCGAGTCAAGCCCCCCGCAACAGCCCTGCGAGTTTGCGAGGGCTCGCGAGTGTTGCGTGGTTGGTTCGTGTAAGGGATTGCGTGGGGCGCCCTCGACAGGTGGTGTGGGATTCGCCTCGCGGGCTGCGTGCGGGGTGTCGACCCCCTCAGCCGACCAACCGACCCAAAGCCTTCCCCACCGCCTCGCCCAACAAATCCAACTCCGCATCCCCAGCCACCAACGGCGGCGAAACGGCAATCCCCTTCCCCACCGGCCGCACCAGTACCCCTTCGTCCCGCATCAACCGCTGGAGCTTCCCCGGCGCTCCCGGGTCCGCGGCCAGCACGTCCGCCGACAGCTCCACCGCGGCGAGGAACCCGAGCCCGGCCCGGACCTCCGCGACCGCCGGATGTCCCACTGCACCGGACAACGCGTCCGCCAAGGGCTTCTCCAGTTCCCGGCCGCGCGGGATCAAGCCGTCCTTCTCGTAGATGTCCAGCGTCGCCAGCGAAGCCGCGCAAGCGACCGGGTGGCCGGAGTACGTCGCCCCGTGCCGGAGCACCGGAGCTCCCGGCGAGCCGGTGAAGAACGGTGCCGCGACCTCCGGCGAGACGAGCAGCGCGGCCAGCGGGATCGTGCCGCCGGTGATGCCCTTCGCGGTCGTGATCATGTCCGGGCGCACGGCCCACCGGTCGATGCCGAACCAGGTCCCGAGGCGCCCGAAGGCGGCGATGACGCAGTCCGCCACGAACAGCACGCCGTGCCGGTGGCAGACCTCCACCGCGGCCTCGAGGTACCCCTCCGGCGGAAGCAGCACGCCGCCGGCACCGATCACCGGCTCGCAGAAGAACGCGGCGACCCGGTCGGCGCCGACGCGCAGGATCTCCGCCTCCAGCGCCTCGACGCTGTCGTACGCCACGTGGGAAAACCCCGAGGCCATCGGCCCGAACCCCTCGGAGTTCACGGGAATCCCGCCGACCGCGGTGCCGAACCCGTGCGTGCCGTGGTAGCCCTGCGTGCGGCCGATCACGTGGACCTTGTCCGGCCGTCCAGTGTGGACGAAGTGGGCCCGCGCGATCTTCACCGCGGTGTCCACGACGTCGCCGCCGCCGGAGCCGAGGAAGATCTTGCCGTTCTCGAACGGCGCTAGTTCGGCGAGCCGCGTCGCCAGCTCCAGCGCCGGCTCGTTCGCGTAGTAGCCGAACAGGTTGTACGAGTCCAGCTTCTCCAGCTGCGCCGTCACGGCCTGCGTGATCTCCGGGCGCCCGTGGCCGAAGTTCGCGTACCACAGCGAGGCCGTGGCGTCGAAGTAGCGGCGGCCGCCGTCGTCCCAGACGTACGAGCCCTTGCCCCGGGTGATCACGAACCGGTCGCCGTCGACGGCACCCATGTCCGCGAACGGGTGCCACAGCGGGTTGTGCATGCGTCCTCCTTCTGCCACAACGGGATTCACGCCAGGAACTCCTCGATCTCAGTCTCCGAGTACCCCAGCTCGGCCAGCACCTCCACCGTGTGCTGGCCCAGCACGGGCGGCGGCGACGTCGGTCGTGGCTGGGTGCCTGAAGCCTTCACCGGAAAACCGGTGCCGAGGTACGTGCCGATCGTCGGGTGCGGCAGGCGCACGACCTGGTCGCGCGCGGCCGTCCACGGGTCGGCGTACACGTCGTCGATGTCGTTGATCGGCGCGGCCGGGATGCTCGCCTCGTCGAAGACCTTCATCCAGTCGTCGACGGTGCGCGTCACCAGCACCTCGCCGAGCAGCGCGTTGAGCTCGTCGCGGTGCTCCGAGCGGGCCGCGTTGGTGGAGAACCGCGGGTCCTCCGCGAGGTCGAGCCCCAGCACGCGGCACAACACGCGCCACAGCTTCTCGCTGCCCACCGCGATGATCAGCCAGCCGTCGGACACGTGGTAGGCCTGGTACGGCACGATGCTCGGGTGCGCCGACCCCATCCGGCGCGGCCGCGGCTTGTCGTAGAAGTGCGCGCCGGCGGCGTAGATGTGCCACGCGAGCTGAGCGTCGAGCAGGGAGACGTCGAGGTACTGGCCGCGGCCGGTCTGGTGCCGGGCCTGCAGCGCCATCAGCACGCCGATGATCGCCCACGTGCCCGCGTTGAGGTCGGCGACGGGCAGGCCGACTTTCGCCGGCGCGCCGTCGGGCTCCCCCGTCAGCCCCATCACGCCGCCGAGCGCCTGCGCGACGAGGTCGTAACCCGGCCGATCGCGGTACGGCCCGGTCTGGCCGAAGCCGGTGATCGACACGTGGATCAGCCGCGGGTTGAGCTCCGACAGCTCGGCGTACGAGAGCCCCCACCTCTCCAGCGTGCCGGGGCGGAAGTTCTCGACGAGCACGTCGGCGTCGGCCACGAGCCGGCGCACGGCGTCGCGGCCGCGCTCGGACTTGAGGTCGAGCACGATCCCGCGCTTGTTCCGGTTGGCGGCGAGGAAGTACACGGCTTCGTCGCCGACGAACGGCGGGCCCCACAGGCGCGTGTCGTCGCCGTGTCCGGGGGGCTCGACCTTCACGACGTCGGCACCCATCTCGCCGAGGTACTGCGTGCAGTACGGCCCCGCCAGGATCCGGGAGAGGTCGACGACCTTGATGCCGTCGAGCGGGCGGACCTCGGGCATGGGCGGCTCCTGGCGTCGTCGCGGACCTGTGCCCTCCTTTCTACCTCCCGGGGAACGGATTACCTACCAACGGCCCATTGACGTGAAGCGTTCACTCCTGTTGGTTTTTGAGTGAGTCTGTGCTGCTTTGAGTAGTTCGGTTGCGCACTCCTGGAGGAACCTATGCGTCGTCTTGTGGGTCTGGCTGGCGCCGCCTTCCTGACCACCGCCCTCTTCACCGCACCAGCCGCCGCTGCTGCTCCCGCGCCCGCACCGTTCGCCGCGCAGCAGGAAGCCGGCGCGCTGCCGCCGATGGGCTGGAACAGCTGGAACAAGTTCGGCTGCAACATCAACGAGGAGCTCATCCGCGAGACCGCCGACGCGATCGTCGCGAGCGGACTCAGGGACGCCGGCTACCAGTATGTGAACATCGACGACTGCTGGGCCGAGCAGAACCGCAACGCCGAAGGGAAGTTCGAGCCCAACCACGAGCGCTTCCCGAGCGGCATCAAGGCACTGGCCGACTACGTGCACGCGAAGGGCCTCAAGCTCGGCATCTACACCAGCGCCGGCACGCAGACCTGCGCGAAGACCATGCCCGGCGCGCTCGACCACGAGGACGTCGACGCGCAGACGTTCGCCGACTGGGGCGTCGACTACTCGACTGGCGCGGGCGGCAGGCAGTTGAGCACGGAACCCTCCGGCGCCGTCACGTGCACCGGGCAGAACGAACCCGCGTTGTGCGGTGCCTCCGGCGAAACCGCGGCCTTCACGGCGAACGACGCGTACGCCCGCGTGTAGTTCAGCACCACGTTGATCCCGCGCCGGCTCTGCGGCCCCGCGAAGTCCACGTGGATCTCGTCGCCCGCCACCGTGACGGCGACGCGCAGCACCACGGGTTCGTCGTCGAAGCCGTCGGTGACGAGCTCGTTGCGGTAGACGCCGTCGGGCAGCGCGGTGATCGCGTCGCGCAGGGCGCGTTCGGAGCGGTTCATGATCTCGGCGGCGACGTCGTCGAGCGAGTCCAGGCCGAATTCCGCCAGCAGCCGTACCAGGCTCGCCGCGCCCACGTCGTTGCCGGCGATCTGCGCGTAGAGGTCGCCGATCGTCTCCTCCGGCGTGCGCACGTTGGCGCGGGTTAGCCGTTCGAGGTCGGTGTTGACCTCGCCGGCGCGGAGGAACTTCATGATCGGCAGCTGCAAACCCTCTTCAAAGACCTCGGTCGCGTCCGCCGAGACCAAGCGGCCGCCGATGTCCGGCGCGTGGCAGCACGATGCGAACCACGCGACGAGCCGGCCGCCCGCGAACACGGGTGTTGCGACCGTGATGTCGTTGATCTGCCCGGCCGTCTGCCACGGGTCGTTGGTGAGCAGCACATCGCCGGGCTCCAGCGTCTCCGGCGGGTATTCGGCGACGAAGTGCCGCATGCCGGTGGCCATCGCGTTGATGTGGCCCGGCGTGCCGCCGGTCGACTGGCCGATCATCTCGCCCCGCGAGTCGAACACGGCGCACGCGAGGTCGAGCGATTCCCGCACCACCGCGGAGAACGCGGTGTTGACCAGCGCGTTCTGCTGCTCGGCGAGGATCGAGTGCAGCCGGTTGCCGAGCACGCCCACGAGGATCGGGTCGGTCACCAGCTCACCTCCAGGCTCGCGTCGGCGCGCACCACGCAGCGTGCGCCGGGCGGGACGACCACGGTGGACTCGCGTTCCTGCACGATCGCGGGGCCGTCGACGTGGTCACCCGGCCGCAGCCGGTAGCGGTCCACCACCGCCGTGTCGACAAATCCGCCAGGTCCGGGAAGTACGCCAGTCGCGTGCCACCGCGGGCATCACCGGACGCGGATTCCTTGAGCCGCAACGAAACCTCGGGGGCCGGCGCTGACGACACCACGCGCCAGTTCAGCACCTCCACCGCCACGGGCGGGCCGCTGCGGCGGCACAGCGAGCGGTACCCGTCGGTGAAGTCCGCGATCAGCGCGTCCGGCCACGTACCGGCCCTCGCCCGGACCGGCACGCGGATCTCGTAACCCTGCCCGGCGTAGCGCATCTCGGCGACCCGCGTGTGCGTCACATCCGCACCGTCCACACCGGACTCCCGAAGCAGCGCTGCGCCCCCGGCCTCCATCTCGGCGAACAGCGCGTCGACGTCCGCCCACGACAGGTCCAGCACGGCCGCGCGCGCCGAGCGCACGAAGTCGAACGCCAGCGGGGCCGTCAGGAAACCCAAAGCGCTGAGCACCCCCGCCGCGGGCGGGGCCACGACGGTCGGCGCACCCAGCGCCCGCGCGACACCCGCGCCGTGCACCGGGCCCGCGCCGCCGAACGTGTACATCGGCAAGCTTCGCCGGGTCCTTGCCCCGCTCGACGGCGTGCACGCGCCGCCGCGTTGGCCATGTCCTCGTTGACGCTCGTGTGGATGCCCTACGCCGCTTCCTCGACGCTGACGCCGAGCGGTTCCGCGATCTTCGTGCGCACGGCTTCGCGCGCGGCTCGGACGTCCAGCGCCATGCCGCCGCCGAGGAAGTACGCGGGATCGAGGTAACCGAGCAGCAGGTCGGCGTCGGTGACGGTCGGCTCCGCGCCGCCGCGGCCGTAGCACACCGGGCCGGGCTCGGACCCCGCCGAATCGGGCCCGACGGTGAGCAGCCCCAACGAGTTCACCCGTGCGATCGAGCCGCCGCCGACGCCGATTTCGATCAGGTCCGTGACCGGCACCTTCACCGGCAGGCCCGACCCGGGCAGCAGCCGGTACTCGCGGCCGACTTCGAACTCATGCGTCACGAGCGGCGCGCCGTCGGCGACCAGGCACAGCTTCGCCGTGGTGCCGCCCATGTCGAACGCCAGCACATCGGGCTCGCCGGCCTCGGTGCCGAACGCCGTGGCCGCGAGCGCACCGCCCGCCGGGCCGGATTCGAGGATTCGGATCGGGTACTTGCCCGCGGTCTCGACCGTCGCGATCCCGCCGTGGGACAGCATGATGTGCGGCGCTGGCCGCACGCCGAGGTCACGCAGCCGGCGTGCCAGGTCGGCGAGGTAGCGCTCGGCGAGGTCCTGCACGTAGACGTTCGCGACCGTCGTCGACGTCCGTTCGAACTCGCGGATCTCGGGCACGACATCGGCGGAGAGCGCCACCCGCAGCCGTGGCGCCACGCGCGCGAGCACCTCGGCCGCGCGCCGCTCGTGGCCGGGATTGGTGAAGGAATGCAGGAAGCACACGGCGACCGCGTCGATGCCACGTGCGTCGAGCTCGCGGCCCAGGCGCGCGACGAAGTCCTCGTCGAGTCGCGTGTGGACGGTGCCGTCGGCCAGGATCCGCTCCGGCACGTCGAAACGCAGGTACCGCGGCGCGAACGGCTCGGGCAGCTCGAGGTGCAGGTCGAGGTGCAGGTCGTAGAGCTCGTAACGGTGTTCGCGGCGCATTTCGAGCACGTCGCGGAAACCCGCTGTGGCCAAAAGGACCGTGCGGGCACCCTTGCGTTCGATGAGCGCGTTGGTGACGAGCGTGGTGCCGTGCACGAGCTGCTCGACGTCGCCGAAGTCCAGGCCGGCGCGCGAGAACACCTCCGCGAGCCCATCGGCGACCGCGCGGGCCGGCTCGCGGTGGGTCGTGCGGACCTTCCCGACCGCGACGACGCCGGTCGCGTCCAGTACGGACAGGTCCGTGAACGTGCCGCCGATGTCGACCCCGACCCGCAGCCCCGTCATCAGCACAGCCCGTTCGTCAGCACAGCCTCGCCATCAGCGCGGCTTCCGCGGCCACCGCGGCGACGTGTTCACCGGCGGCATGAGCTTCGCCCGCACCACCAGCACGTTGGGCTCGTCGGACTCGATGAACTCGCTCAGCAGCCGCCGGAACGCCCGGCCGAACCCGGACACGCGGTCGGCGTGCACCCCGAACGACCGCGCCAGGCCCACGAAGTCCGGGCTGTCCCAGTCGACGCCGCGGTGCGGCAGGCCCTCCTGGTCCTGGTCGAAGCGCAGCATGCCGTAACCGCCGTCGTCGACGACCACGACGGTCACCGGCAGCTGCTCCTCGGCGAGCGTCGCGAGATCGCCCACGGCGTAGAGGAAACCGCCGTCGCCGGTCACGCACACGACCCGCCCGGAACCGGTTGCGGCGGCGCCGAGCGATGCGGGGAAGCCGTAGCCGAGCGTGCCCCAGCCCATGGGGTACGCGAGCTTGCGCGGCGCGCGCACGCGGTGGAAGCCGCCGACCCAGTAACCGGCCACGCACATGTCCGTGACCAGCATCGACGATTCCGGGAGCACCTCCTCCAAAGTGGACAGAAAGTCGGCTGCCTGCGGTTCTTCGGTGCGGATGCGCCGGCGCACGCGGCGGCCGATCGAGGCCAGGCGCACGGTCAGGTCCTCGAGCCCGGGCCGGCTCGCGGGGCGCAGCGACTCGACGACGCGGCGAGCATCGCCGACCAACGTGATGTCCGGTTTGTAGTTCTTCGCCGCGTCGAACGCGTCCACGTTGATCGCGACGAGCTTCGGCGGCGCCGGCATGAGCCAGTTCTGCGTCATCAGACCGTCGAAGTCGGTGCCGATCGCGAGCACCACGTCGGCCTCGTCCCACAGCTCGCCGACCTCCGGCGTGTGCACCGGATTCGGGGCCAGGCAAGGGTGATCGACCGGCAGCAGCCCGCGCGCGGCGAACGTGGTGATCACCGGCGCGGCCAGCCGCTCGGCCAGTTTGCCGATCGCCTCACCCGCGTCCGAGCGCAACGCGCCACCGCCGGCCCAGATCAACGGCCGCTTCGCCGAGGACAGGACATCCGCGGCGCGCGCGAGGTCCGGCAGGTCGAGCACGCGCTCGGCGGGCGGCGCGGGCGGTTCGCGCGGCGGCGTCGTTTCCCGCAGGTAGTCGGTGGGAATGCCGAGGTACACCGGGCCGGTCTGCGGCATCAGCGCGAGCCGCGCCGCGCGGTGCACGGTGGTGCCGATCTGATCGGCGCGGTGCACGGTGAACCCGGCTTTCGTCACGGGCGCGAACATCGCCTGCTGGTCGGACGTCTCGTGCAGGACCCCGCGCACGACGCCCGGACGCTTCAACGTGGACGGGATGTCAGTGGCGACCACCAGCACGGGCGCGGCCGAAGCCATCGCCTCCCCCACGGCGCCGAGCGTGTTCGCCGCGCCAGGCCCGGTCGTCACGAGCGCGACGCCGAGTTTTCCCGTGGCACGGGCATAACCGTCGGCCGCATACCCGGCCGTCTGTTCGTGCCGGACCCCGACGATGCGGATCCCCGTGTCCGCCAACGCCTCCCACAGCGGCAGGTTGTGCACACCCGGGAGCCCGAACACGACTTCGGTCCCGCGTGCCTTCAGCGCGTCGCCCAGATGCTGAGCACCAGTCCGTCCTGCCACGGCTGTCACTGTATCCACAGGGCGGAAAGCGTTGCACGGTCGTCACCGGACACCGTTTGTCACCAGGGCTTAAGTGGTAGGAGGCAGGGAACACGACATCGTGCGTAGACTCGGGCTCCGGGGTGCGCCGATGCTCCCGGCGTGCGGAAGGTGGGTGGCCCGAATGCCGTTGATGCCCGTGACCGACTCGATGTTCCTGATGGTCGAAACCCGCGAACACCCGATGCACGTCGGCGGTCTGCAGCTGTTCCGCAAACCGGTCGACGCGTCCGGCAACTACCTCAGCGACCTGCGCCGCTCGATGCTCGAAACGGACAACGTGCGCAGCGTCTTCCGCCGCCGGCCCAGCCGCCCCGTGAACACGGTGGGCCACGTGGCCTGGAGCACCGAGGGCGACCTCGAGCTCGATTACCACTTCCGGCACTCCGCGCTGCCGCAGCCCGGCCGCATCCGCGAACTGCTGGAAGTCACGTCGCGCTGGCACAGCACGCTGCTCGACCGCCACCGCCCACTGTGGGAGATCCACCTCATCGAGGGCCTGCAAGACGGCCGGTTCGCGATGTACTCGAAGATCCACCACTCGCTCATGGACGGCGTCTCCGCGCTGCGGCACCTGCAGGGCACCCTGTCCGACGACCCGAACGACCTCGACTGCCCGCCGCCGTGGGGCAGTCGGCAGGCCGGGAGCGGCAACGGCAACGGCCACGCGTCCGGCTCGCTGTTCAAGCGGGCGGGCAAGACGTTCGACCAGCTGACGGGCATGGCGCCGGCCGCCGCGAAGGTGGCGCGCGAGGCGTTCCGCGAGCACACGCTGACGCTGCCGATGCAGGCGCCGAAGACCATGCTGAACGTGCCCATCGGCGGCGCGCGCCGGTTCGCCGCGCAGTCGTGGCCGCTGGATCGCGTGCGCGCCATCGCGACCGCCGCCGGCGTCTCCCGCAACGACGTCGTGCTCGCCATGTGCTCCGGTGCGCTGCGCGACTACCTCATCGAGCAGAGCGCACTGCCGGACGCACCGCTGATCGCGATGGTGCCCGTCTCGCTGCGCCGCAAAGCCGACGCCGGCGAGGCCACGGGCAACAACATCGGCGCCCTGCTGTGCAACCTGGCCACCGACCTGACCGACCCGGCCCTGAGGTTGTCGGCCATCCACACGTCCATGGCGAACGGCAAGAAGCTGTTCTCGGAGCTGACGCCGCTGCAGACGCTGCTGCTCTCGGGTGTCAACGTGGCCCAGCTGGGCGTGTCGCCGATCCCGGGCGTGGTGAACAACACTCGGCCGCCGTTCAACCTGGTCATCTCCAACGTCCCGGGCCCGCGCAAGCAGATGTACTGGAACGGTGCTGCGCTCGACGGCATCTACCCCGCATCGGTGCTGCTCGACGGCCAGGCGCTCAACATCACGCTGACCAGCAACGGTGACAACCTGGACTTCGGGATCACGGGCTGCCGGCGCAGCGTGCCGCACCTGCAGCGGATCCTGACCCACTTGGACACGGCGCTGGCGGAGCTGGAAGGCGCCACCGGGGTGAAGGGGTAAGGACCCCGGCGGCGCTTGCCACCCGGCGTCAGGCGATGCCCTCCGGGCTCGCGCCACCGACCTGGATCGCGTCGGCGGTGAGGCGCTCGATCTCGGCGAGGTCACCGTCCGTCGGATCGAGGTCGGCGGCCGCCGTGCCGGCGGCGATGTGCCGCGGCTGCCGTGCGCCGACGATGGCGACGTGGACGCCCGGCTGCGCGAGCGTCCACGCGATCGCCAGCTGGCTCACCGAAGAGCCCCGCTCCTGCGCGAACGCCGCGAGCTTTTCGACGATCTCCGGGTTGTGCCGCAGGTTCTCGCCCTGGAACGCCGACGACTTCGCCCGCCAGTCGGACTCCTCGAACGCCGAATCGGGCTTGAGCGTGCCGGTGAGCAGACCGCTGCCGAGCGGGCTGTAGGTGAGTACGCCGATCTCGTGCTCGCGCGCGTACGGCAGGAGGTCCGTCTCGATCCCGCGGCGGAACAGGTGGTACGGCGGCTGCAGCGTCTCCACCGGCCGCGTCTCGTCGAAGGCCACGAGCTGGGCCGCGTTGCAGTTCGAGACGCCGACGTGGCGCACCGCGCCCGCGTCGACGAACTCCTGCAGCACCCCCGCCACCTCCGCGGCCGGCGTGCCGGGGTCGGGCCAGTGGATCTGGTACAGATCGAGGTGGTCGACGCCCAGCAGGCGCAGGCTGTCGTCCACCCGTTGGGTCAACCACTCCCGCCGCAAATCCCGCGGCCGCTGCGACCGCGGCATGGTGCCGCCCTTCGTCGCGATGACGACGCTGACCCGGTCGTGGTCCAGCTCGCTGCGCAGGGCCTGGCCCAGCAGCGCCTCCGCCCTACCCCCGCCGTAGGCCTGCGCGGTGTCGAAGAGCGTCACCCCGAGCTCACGCGCGTGCCGGATCGCCGCGATCGCCGTGTCCTCGTCGAAGGGCACCCCACTGGCCACCCAGCTGCCAGGTCCGGAAGGCGATCCTCGACACTTCGAGGCCGCTTCTGCCCAGAATCGTCGTCCGCACGGGGCTCAGGAGATCACACGGCCAGGCGGCCGCGCACCACGCCCGCGGCGGCCGTTCCGGCCAGCGGGGAGCCGAGTTGCCCAAGATGTGCCGTTGAGCGGCTATCGGGTCCACAGTGGACATCCACCGCGCGTCGGCTCAGCGGTTCGAACCGGTCACTTCGGGCGCACGGCCATGAAGTTGATCGCGTGGGCGCTCATCACCACTTCATCGTCGGCGTTGAAGAGTTCGACGTGCGTGCGCAGCAGGCCGCGGTCGGGCTTGGACTTCGAGAGGCGGGCTTCCTCGATCGTCGCGCGGACGCGCAGCTTGTCGCCGGGGCGCACGGGGCGCGGCCAGCGCAGGTCGTCCATCCCGGGGCTGCCGAGGCTCGACACCGTGGACAGGTAGTGGTCCACGAACATCCGCATCATGACGCTCGCCGTGTGCCAGCCGCTGGCGACGAGACCGCCGAAGGGGCCGTGCTGTGCCGCGGCGGGGTCGATGTGGAAGCTCTGCGGGTCGAAGCGGCGTGCGAACTCGATGATGTCCTCTTCGGTCACCACCGCTTCGCCGAACTCGTACACCGCGCCCTGCGGGTAGTCCTCGAACCAGCGGTCGTCGATCGGCGTCGTGAACTCGGTCATGGGCGAAGCGTGCCACATCGACCGTTCGAGCGGCAGCGAAGCGAGCGTCAGCGGCCCGGGGACCGCGGCTCCGGCGCGACGTCGCGGTGGCCGTCGAGCTTCCACCAGGTTTCGAGCGTCTGGCGCAGCGCCTTGAGCAGCTCCCCGCCGGTCTCGAGCGGCACCAGTGCCGCCGGGCCGTCGCCGACGCGGAGTGCGGCCGAGACGCGGTCGTCGCGTTCGATGAGGCCCACGACCACGCTGGTGGGTTGACCGGTCAGGTCAACGGTGGGGATCGCCTGTTCGTAGCGCCAGCCCGTGGAGTGCACGGGCCAGACCTTGACACAGTTTTTCATGATCACGACCGGAAATCACCCGGAAGTGCTGCGGCTCTACCCGGCCCAGGGACGCACCTCTTCGAGCAGCTTCGCGACGGCCAGCACGAGGTCGTCCGAGTGCCGCGGCCCGACGATCTGGATCCCCACCGGGAGCCCCGCCGACGTGCGTCCCGCCGGGACGCTGATCGCCGGCTGCTGCGTCATGTTGAACGGGTAGGTGAACGGCGTCCACTCCGGCCACTCGCTCAGCCCGCTGCCCGGCGGCACGTTGTGCCCGGCCTCGAACGGCGGGATCGGGAGGGTCGGCGTGATCAGCACGTCATAGCGCGTGTGGAACTCGCCCATGAGGATGCCGAGCGCCGCGCGCACCGCGGTGGCATCGAGGTAGTCGCTCGCCGAGAAGGTCTTGCCCTTCTCCCACACGAGCCGCAGGCCCGGGTCGACGCGGTCTTCGCTGCCGGGCGGGAACGAGTCGAGCAACTTCGCCGCACCGGTGGACCACAGCACGTCGAACGACGGCTTCGGGTCCTCGAACCCCGGATCCGCCTCCTCGATCTGCAGCCCAGCGTCCTCCAGCGACTTCACCGCCGACGCGACGATCGCCGCGACCTCCGGGTCGACCTGCACGTAGCCGAGCGCGGGCGAGAACGCCGCGATCAGCCCGCGCACGTCGCGGCGTACGGCCTCGCGGTAGGTGCCCACCGGCGGCGCCAGCGCGGCCGGGTCACGCGGGTCCGGCGTGGCGATCACGTCGAGCAGCAACGCGATGTCGTCGACGCTGCGGGCCATCGGTCCGGCGTGCGACAGCGGGCCGAACGGGCTCGCCGGGAACAGCGGGATGCGCCCGTGCGTGGGCTTCAGCCCCACGATCCCGCAGAACGACGCGGGGATCCGCACCGAGCCGCCGCCGTCGGTGCCGACGGAGAGCGCGCCCATGTCCGCCGCCACGGCCGCCGCGCTACCGCCGCTCGATCCGCCCGCGGTCATCGCGGGGTTCACGGGGTTGCGCGTGATACCGGTGAGCGCGCTGTCGGTCACGCCCTTCCACGCGATCTCGGGTGTGGTCGTCTTGCCCAGCACCACCAGGCCCGCTTCGCGCATCCGCGCCATCACGGGACTGTCGACGTCCCACGGCTGGTCGGCCGGGATGCTCGTCGAACCGCGCAGCGTGGGCCACCCCGCGGTGAGGAACATGTCCTTGATCGACGAGGGCACGCCGTCGAGCCAGCCGATCGGGTTGCCGTCGCGCCACCGGATCTCCGCCGCCTTCGCCTGTTCCAGGGCGCGGTCGGCGTCGACGAGGCAGTAGGCGTTGAGCTCGCCGTCGCGCTCCTCGATCGCCTTCAACGCGTCTTGCGTCGCCGCCACCGGCGAAAGCTCCCCGGTGGCGTAGGCCGCGACGAGCTCGCTGGCGGTCAGTTCCCGGTCGCTCATCCGGTCGCTCCCTCTGATCCCGACGGCACGTATCCGAGCCGTTTGTCCACGACGTTGTGCAGCGGTTCCCCGGCCACCCAGCGGCGGAAGTTCGCCTCGAAGACCTCTACCAGAGTGCTGCGCCAGCCGATGAAGTCCCCCGACATGTGCGGCGACAGCAGCACGTCCGGCATCGTCCAGAGTGGACTGTCGGCGGGCAGCGGCTCGGTGTCGAACACGTCGAGCGCCGCCCCGGCGAGCTCGCCGCCGCGCAGCGCCGCGACCAGGTCGGACGTGACCACGAGCTCGCCTCGCCCCACGTTCACGAACCGCGCCGACGGCTTCATCGCCGCGAACGCCGCCGCGTCGAACATGCCCTTCGTCTGCTCGGTCAGCGGCGCCACGGCCACCACGTAGTCGTAGGCCGGCAGGTGCCGCGTCAGCTCGGCGGAGTCGTGGACGACGCCGAAGTCCGGGTCGCCCGTGCGCGGCCGCCGCCCCGCCCCGGACACGCGCAGGCCGGCGGCCCGCAGCAAGCGCGCGATCGAGCGCCCGATGGGCCCGGTGCCGACCACGAGCACCTCGCGCCCGGCGATCCGTTCCGTCTCGCGGTGCTGCCAAGTGCCGGCGCGTTGCAGGTCGAGTGAACGCGCGAAGTCCTTGGCGAAGGCCAGAACCACACCCAGCACGTACTCGGCGATGGCGTCGTCGAACACCCCGCGCGAGTTCGTGAGCACCACGTCGCTCTCGATCAGACCGGGGAACAGCACCGGGTCGACGCCCGCGCTCGCGATGTGCAGCCACCGCAGTTCGCCTGCGGAATGCCAAGCTCCGGGCACGGCCGTGGAGAGGAAGTCGTAGACGAACAGAGCCTCGGCTCCGGTAAGCGCTTCGGGTAATCCTGCCGCGTCGGTGTAACGAACCACCGCCGCTGTTTCGATAGCGGCCATGTCCGGTGGTGGAGCCGACCCGCACAGCACCGCCAGCACGGGAAATTCCGAGACGATCACATTGACACCGTAAAAGTGGCTCGTATGATTGTCAACAATCCGAGGAACGTCCCCCGGAGCACCGGACTTGTCAGTCGTACAGGCGTACTCCGGAGGCTGAGCCTTGGATCTGGACTTCCTCGCGTTCGAGGGCCCGTTAGCCCAGCGGGGCATCGGCGTGATCGCGCCGTTCGACCTTGCCCTCGAACGTGAACTCTGGCGCTGGGTGCCCATGGAGGTCTCCCTCCACCTCGCCCGCACGCCGTACGAGCCCGTGCCCGTGAGCATGGAGATGGCCCAGCTCGTGAGCGACAGCCGGCACCTCGCCGCGGCGACGCGCGACGTGCTGCACGTCGAGCCCGAGGTCGTCGCTTATCTGTGCACCTCCGGCAGTTTCGTCAACGGCACCGACTACGAACGTTCCCTCACCAAAGCCATCTGTGACGCGGGCGCCCCCGACGCCGTGACCACCTCCGGGGCGCTGGCCGAGGTGCTGCACCAGCTCGACCTGCACCGCGTCTCGGTGCTCACGCCGTATGACGCCGACCTCACCGGCAAGCTCCACGACTTCCTCGGCGAGCTCGGCGTGGACACGGTCTCCAGCGATCACCTCGGCCTCGGCGGCGGCATCTGGAAAGTCAGCTACCGCACCATCGCCGAGCGCATCCTCGCCGCCGACCACGCCGACGCCGAAGCGATCTTCGTCAGCTGCACCAACCTCCCCACGTTCGATCTGATCGAGCCCCTCGAGTCGGCGCTGGGCAAACCCGTGCTGACCGCCAACCAGCTGACGATGTGGGCCTGCCTGCGCCGCATGCGCCTCCCGATCGTCGGCCCCGGCAAGTGGCTGGGGGAGGTGTCATGATCCGCTGTTTGACCGACACCGTTAAGATTGTCGACAATCTGCGTATCCCGGAGGTTTCGTGACCACGATCGGCTTCATCTACCCCGACCACGCGGCCGAGGACGACTACCCGCTCGCGGAGCAGCTGCTCGGCGGTTCGGACTCCGCCGAAGGCGACATCCGGCTCCCGGTTGAGCACATCTACGGCACCGACCTGCACGCGGTGCCCGAGCTGCTCGACCTCGGCAGCGAGGCCCGGCTGGCCGACGGCGCCGAGCTGCTCGCCAAGCACGAGCCCGACGCCGTGATCTGGGCCTGCACGTCCGGCAGCTTCGTGTACGGCTGGGACGGGGCGCGCGACCAGGCCGACCGGCTCGCCGCGGTGGCCGGTGTCCCGGCCTCGAGCACGTCGTACGCGTTCGTGCACGCGGCGCAGGCGCTGGGCGTGAAGCGGGTCGCGGTGGCCGCGAGCTACCCCGACGACGTGGCGCGCCTGTTCGTGGATTTCCTCGCCGCAGGCGGCGTGGAGGTGCTGACGATGAAGAGCGCGGGCATCGACACCGCGGCCGAGGTCGGCCGCCTGGAGCCGGAAGCCGTGGTGCGCCTGGCGGTCGAGAACGACCACCCCGAAGCCGACGCCGTGCTGGTGCCCGACACCGCGATGCGCACGCTCGCCGAGATCAACGCCATCGAGCGCGAGCTCGGCAAGCCCGTGCTCACCGCGAACCAGGTGACCATCTGGGAAGGCCTGCGCCTCACCGGCACCACTCGTCTGGTGCGCTCGCTCGGCGCACTGTTCCGGGTGAGGGGCTGAACCGTGGTCGCCCTGCCCGGGATAGAACCGGTGAGCCGCGAGTCGACGGCCGCCGTGATCGCGCGCCAGCTGCGTGACGCGATCATGACCGGCGCCCTGCCACCCGGCACGCAGCTCGGCGAAACCGACCTCGCCAGCCGCTTCCAGGTCTCGCGCGGTCCGCTGCGCGAGGCCATGCAGCACCTCGTGTCCGAAGGCCTGCTGCGCAGTGAACGCCACCGCGGGCTGTTCGTGATCGACCTCGAGCCCGGCGACGTGTTCGACGTCTACCTCGCCCGCTCCGCCGTGGAGCGCGCGGCGCTGCTGTGCGCTCTGCGCGGCGACCGCGACGCCATCGCCGCCGTGCTCGAACAGGCCGTGGCCGACATGGCCGCCGCCGCGGACGACGACGATCCGGCCGCGCTCTCCACGGCCGACCTCGCCTTCCACGAGGCACTCATCACGGCCTCCGGCAGCAAGCGGCTCGTGCGCATGGCCCGCACGCTGCTCATCGAGACGCGTATGTGCCTGACGCTGCTGCAAGGCACGTACCAGGGCGTGGAAGACCGCGTGGAAGAGCACACGCGCATCATCGAAGCGCTGCGCACCGGCGACGCGGACACCGCACTGGACCTGCTCGACGCCCACATGGAAGACGCGATCGGCCGCCTGCTGCCGGGTTCGAGCCTGAAGGAAGGGGCGACACAGGTTTCGTGACCACGAGGCCGCAGCCGTCACCGCACCGCGGAAGCGCTCACCCATCGGACCGCGTCCCCAGCACCGGCTGCCCGCCGCGACCGTCCCGGTAGGACGGTGCCCACGGGAAGCGCCCCGCCTCGTCCGCGTGCACGAGCTGCAGCGCCCGGATTTCCCTGCCGTACAAGGAGACCGCCACCAGCAGGTGTGCCGACGGTTCGGCGAGCGCCACGATCTCCACGGTCGGCAGCCCCCGCAGCGAGAACACCTCACCGGGTCGCGGTGGCCCCTCCTCGAGCGTGCGTTCGGTCACCGCGGACAGCAGCGCCTCCGCCGGTTGTGGTGGCAGGCCGGCGACCAGGAGCTCCGGCAGCCCGTGGGCCGTCAGGCCGACCGTGTACGCCCAGGGCGGCCGGGAATCCGTTCCCAGCACACCCTGGACGCACCAGCCGTACTCCTCGATCCGCGCGAGGATCTCCGCCACGTACTCCTGCCCGGATCTGCCCGGGTACTCACACTGCTCGCACATCGGTGCCCTGCTCCCCCTGCTCCAGCTCGTGGAGCGAACCCCCGGCCGGCGGGTCCCGGTCGGTCGGGGAAGAGTGAAGCGGGGAGCACCGACGAAAAATCAGCGGAGCGCTTCGGCCACCGCCGTGCCGAGGCGAGTTGTGGTAGAGGTGCCGCCGAGGTCGGGGGTGAGCTCGGCGCCGGCCGTGAGCACCTCGTCGACGGATGCGCGGATCGCTTGCGCGGCAACGCTTTCGCCCAGGTGTTCGAGCAGCATCGCACCCGCCAGGATCTGGGCCACCGGGTTGGCGATGCCCTGGCCGGCGATGTCCGGAGCGCTTCCGTGGACCGCTTCGAACATCGACGGAAACTCACCCGATGGGTTGATGTTTCCGGACGGTGCCATGCCGAGTCCGCCCGTGACGGCGGCCGCCAGGTCGCTCAGGATGTCGCCGAAGAGGTTCGACCCCACCACCACGTCGAGCTTCTCGGGCGCTTGCACCATCCGCGCGGCCAGCGCGTCGACGTGCATCTGTCCACTTTCGACGTCCGGGTACTTCGCCGCGACCTCGGCGAAGATCTCGTCCCAGAAGGGCATCGAGTGGATGAGCCCGTTGGACTTCGTCGCGGAAGTCACGCGCGAGGAACGCGTGCGCGCCAGCTCGAAGGCGTAGCGGATGATCCGTTCCACCCCGACGCGCGTGAACACCGATTCCTGCAGCACGAATTCGTCGGGCCGCCCGGAGTTGTGCCGGCCGCCGATCGCCGAGTACTCCCCTTCTGAGTTCTCGCGGACGATCACCATCTCCAGCTCGTCGGCCGTGCGGCCCGCGAGCACCGACGTGGTGCCCGGCAGCAGCCGCACCGGCCGCAGGTTCACGTACTGCTGGAAGGCGCGCCGCAACGGGATCAGCAGACCCCACAGGGAAACGTGGTCCGGCACGCCGGGGAACCCGACGGCACCCAGCAGGATGCCGTCGAACGCCGCCAGCTGCGCCACGCCGTCGTCCGGCATCATCGAGCCGGTCTTGGTGTAGCGCTCGCAGCTCCAGTCGAACTCCGTCCACCGCAACGAAAAGCCGTGCTTCGCCGCCGCGGCGTCGAGGACCTTGCGGGCCTCCACCGTGACGTCGACGCCGATGCCGTCACCGGGGATACTCGCAATCCGGTACTCGCTCATGCGCGCACCTCGCCGGGGCTCGGTGCGGCATCCGCCGGACGCGCCGTGTTCATTGGTTCACTCGCAAGCTCGCTCACAGGCTCACCGCGATGTACTTGGTCTCGAGGAACTCGTCGATGCCGACCGTGCCACCTTCGCGCCCGAGGCCCGACTGCTTGATGCCGCCGAACGGTGCCGCCGGGTTGGACACGATGCCCTGGTTGAGCCCGATCATGCCCGCCTCGAGCCGCTCGGACACGCGCAGCGCGCGCTTCACGTCGCTGGTGTAGAGGTAGGACACCAGGCCGTACTCGGTGTCGTTGGCCTGCTCGACCACCTCGTCCTCGGTGTCGAACGGCGTGATCGGCGCGACCGGCCCGAAGATCTCCTCCGACGCCATGCGCGCGTCCGCCGGCACGTCGGTGAGCACCGTGGCCTGGTAGAAGTGGCCCGGCCCGTCGACGGTCGCGCCGCCGGTGAGCACGCGCGCGCCGCGGTCGGTGGCGTCCTTGACCAGCTCGGTCACCTTGCGCACGGCGGCCTCGTCGATGAGCGGGCCCACGACCACGCCGTCTTCGGTGCCGCGGCCCATCGCCAGGGCCTGCATGCGCTCGGTCAGCCGCCGCGAGAACTCCTCGGCCACGCCGCGCTGCACGTAAAAGCGGTTCGCCGCCGTGCACGCCTCGCCAATGTTGCGCATCTTCGCCTGCATCGCGCCTTCGACGGCCGCGTCGAGATCCGCGTCGGCGAACACGACGAACGGCGCGTTGCCACCGAGCTCCATCGACGTGCGCAGGACCTTCTCCGCGCACTGCTCCAGCAGCTTGCGCCCCACCGCGGTCGACCCGGTGAACGACAGCTTGCGCGCGCGGCCGTCACGGATCAGCGGCTCCATCACGCCGCCCGCGTCGGTGGTCGTGACGACGTTCAGCACGCCCTCGGGCAACCCGGCCTCGGCGAGGATCGACGCCAGCGCCAGCATCGACAGCGGCGTCTGCGCGGCCGGCTTGATCACCATCGTGCAGCCCGCGGCGACGGCCGGGCCGATCTTGCGCGTGCCCATGGCCATGGGGAAGTTCCACGGCGTGATCAGCAGCGTCGGGCCCACCGGCTGCTTCGTGATCAGGAAGCGGCCGACACCGTTGGGCGCGGTGGCGTACCCGCCGTCGATGCGCACGGCCTCCTCGGCGAACCAGCGGAAGAATTCGGCCGCGTAGGTGATCTCACCCGCCGCCTCGGCCAGCGGCTTGCCCATTTCGAGCGTCATCAGCAGCGCGAGCTCGTCACGACGCTCGATCAGCTTGTCGTAGGCCCGGCGGAGGATCTCGCCGCGCTCGCGGGGCGCGACGGCGGCCCAGCTCGCCTGCGCAGCGACGGCCGCGTCGAGCGCCGCCATCCCGTCCTCGGGGCCCGCGTCCGCCACCTCGCACAGTGCGGTGCCGGTCGACGGGTCCTGCACCTCGAACGTCTTCCCGCTTTTGGCCGGCACCCACTTGCCGCCGATGAAGAGTTCCTTGTCGACCGCGCCGACGACGCCGGCCTCAGTGATCGCACTCATCCAGCTCGCTCCTCCGTGTTGTCCCGAGGCCATGCTATGGATATTGTCAACAATCGACAACCGCTCACCGCGCACTCAAGCGCAACCTCACACCAGAACCAGGAGCGCCGCATGGCCCAGCTGTCCCCGCTGCTCAAGCAGGCAACTCCCGTCGTGGTCGACCACGGTGAGGGGGTGTACCTCTACGACGTCGACGGGAAACGTCACCTCGACTTCACCGCGGGGATCGGCGTGACGAGTACCGGCCACTGCCACCCGCGCGTCGTCGAGGCCGCGCGCGAGCAGATCGGCAAGCTCATCCACGGCCAGTACACGACCGTGATGCACAAGCCGCTGCTGGAGCTCACGAAGCGGCTCGGCGAGGTGCTGCCGACGGGTCTCGACTCGCTGTTCTACAGCAACTCCGGCAGCGAGGCGGTCGAGGCCGCGCTGCGGCTTTCGCGCCAGGCGACCAAGCGCCCCAACGTGATCGTGTTCCAGGGCGGCTTCCACGGCCGCACCGTCGCCGCCGCCACGATGACCACGTCGGGCACGCGGTTCAGCGCCGGCATCTCGCCGCTCATGGGCGGCGTGCACGTGGCGCCGTTCCCGTACGCCTACCACTACGGCTGGGACCAGGACACGGCCACGAAGTTCGCGCTGCGTGAGCTCGACTACCTGTTCCAGACGGTGTCCGCGCCGAACGAGACCGCCGCGTTCTTCGTCGAGCCGGTGCTCGGCGAGGGCGGTTACGTGCCGGCCAACAGCGAGTTCATGGCCGGGCTGCGCGAGCGCGCGGACCGCCACGGCATCGTGCTCGTGGTCGACGAGATCCAGGCCGGTTTCGGCCGCACGGGCAAGTTCTGGGGCCACGACCACTTCGGCATCACACCCGACGTGGTGCTCATCGCCAAGGGCCTCGCGAGCGGGTTCCCCCTGTCGGGTATCGCCGCTTCGCAGGAGCTGATGGCGAAGGCGTTCCCCGGTTCACAGGGCGGCACGTACGGCGGCAACGCGGTCTCGTGCGCCGCCGCGCTCGCGACGCTCGACGTGATCCGCGACGAGAACCTGGTCGAGAACGCCGCCGAGCGCGGCCGTCAGCTGCTCGAAGGCGCGCGGCTGATCGCGGACAAGACGCCGGCGATCGGCGACGTGCGCGGGCTCGGCCTCTTGGTGGGCACCGAGTTCACCACCGCCGACGGCGAGCCGGACGGTGCGACGGCCGCCGCGGCCCAGCAGACGGCGGCGAAGAACGGCCTGCTGCTGCTCACCTGCGGCGCTTACTCGAACGTGGTGCGGATGGTGCCGCCGCTCGTCGTGAACGCCGAGCAGGTCGACGACGCACTGAAGATCTGGGGCGACGTCGTCGCCTCCGTGACGGCGGGGAGCTGAGCCATGGCGCGCTACATCACGATCACGCTCGACAAACGCGGCGTCACCTGCCGCGCGCGACTGCTCGACGCCGAAGCGCCGCGCACCTGCCAGGCCGTGTGGGACGCGCTGCCGCAGAGCGGCTCGGCCTACCACGCCAAGTACGCGCGCAACGAGGTCTACACCCTCGTGCCGCCGTTCGCGAAGCCCAAGGTGGGCCGGGAGAACCCGACGATCACGCCGATCCCCGGCGACGTCGTGTACTTCGGGTTCGAGCCGTGGGAGATCGGCAACCCCGCGTACGGCTACGACGAAGGCAGCGAAGCCCACGCCGACCAGGGTGCCACGGACCTCGCGATCTTCTACGGCCGCAACAACCTCCTCATCAACGGCGACGCCGGCTGGGTGCCGGGCAACGTGTTCGCCACGATCGAGGAGGGGCTCGCGGAGATGGCCGAGGCCGCGCAGGACCTGTGGCTGCGCGGGGTCGAAGGCGAGACGCTCACGTACGCGCGAGCGGACTGAGTTTCCTCCTGCCCGAGGCGAAGGCCTCCGCGTCCGCTGTCCGCACGGCGTGGAGGCCTTCGCTGTCCCCCACCCCGGTCAGGTGGCGCCGTTGACGTAGTTCTCGTAGAGCGCCGTCCAGACGTCCAGGTCCGCGAGCTCGTCGGCGAGGCAACGGCCTTCGCGGGTCAGCGCGAACCGCGCGTCCGGCGCGGGGCGCTCGTCCCACGTGCCGACACGGGTGACGAGCCCTTCGGCGGCGAGCACCCGGAGTACGCGTGCGAGCCAGTGCCGCGACAGTCGAGTGCGCTTGCGCAGCTCGGTGAACTCGATCTCACCCTCAGTGAGCGCGTCGATGGTCTCGACGGCCTTCCGGTAGCCGGTCACGTGCAGCGGTGCGGGCACGGCACACCTCCTTCGCCGACGACGCTAAAGCGCGCTCACACAAGGGACTCCGGCCGTTGACGAAGTCCTGACGGCAGTGCCGCGGGCTTTGACACGACCTCGTCGTCACCCGGGCGTGTGAACCTGCGGGACTCACCATTAGTGGCAGGCCGATCATCGGTTCGGGTAGCGACGCCGCCCGGTTGCCGCAACAACGTTCTGCTACCCACCGTGATCACCTTCGCTCTGCGCTACTGACCGTCGCCGTCCGTCCACAATGGCACCCCGGCGCTGAACACGAAAGCCTTACATGTTTAGGCTGGGAAGATTCGTGATGTCCGCCCGGGCCGGCGATTCGTTTTTTGACAGCTCGCCAGGGCGGTGAAAATCTTCGATCGCTCCTCGCGAGAGCACAACTGAACACGAAATCAGAACAAGGAGCCCTCGATGCACACGTTCATCCAGCACTCGCACCACGGCCACGACCTGATCACGGGTCTGCTCGCTCACCTGGCGCACGTGCTCGGCTGGCTCGTCTGATCCGACGGCGGATTCGAACGACGGGGCCGGCCTGTTGGCGCGGGCCGGCCCCTCGGGTGGCAATCACGCACATCCGGGCTGCGCGCATTTTCCGGCGTGGTCAAGACACGTTTTTCCGGCTGTTTTCGGCGGCACGCGGGGCGTCGCTGAAAATGCCCCTCTTTCTTGCATACGGCGGCAATGCACCGCTGATCGCCCCCGCCACCACTCCGATCGGCGACCGCTGAGCGAACGGTCCTTTCGCGTCACCCTCGCCGAAACATGAAGATGTTTCATAGCGACCCTCCCGCCTGTCGTACTACGCTTCGGTAACCAGGCAAGGGCGCAGGAGGAGTGGCAGTAGATGAGTGACGTCGGCGCACGGCTCGCGGACATCGTCGGTGCGGAGAACCTGCTGGTCGGCGACGCGATCTCCGACGACTACGCCCACGACGAAGCGCTGAGCGTGCAGCAGCAGAAACCCGCGTACGTCGCGAAACCGCAGAACGCGGAGGAAGTTTCGGCACTGCTGAAGGCCGCGACGGAAGCCGGGGTCCCGGTGACGGCGCGCGGGTCCGGCACCGGGCTGTCCGCGGCGGCCCGGCCCGTCGAAGGCGGCCTGCTCGTGTCGTTCGAGCGGATGAACGCGGTGCTCGAGATCGACACCGTCAACCACGTCGCGGTCGTGCAGCCCGGTGTGACGCTGGCCGAGCTGGACCAGCGCACGGCCGAGGTGGACTTGACCTACCCCGTCTACCCGGGTGAGCTGAGCTCGAGCATCGGCGGCAACGTCGCCACCAACGCCGGCGGCATGCGGGCGATCAAGTACGGCGTCACGCGCAGCAACGTCGTCGGCCTGCAGGCCGTGCTGCCCACCGGCGAGATCATCCGCACGGGCGGGCGCACGTCCAAAGTGTCCACCGGCTACGACCTCACGCAGCTGATCATCGGCTCCGAAGGCACGCTCGCGCTCGCCACCGAGGTGATCGTGAAGCTGCACCCGCGGCTGCCGCACGGCGCCACCGTGCTCGCTCCGTTCGACGACTTCGACCAGGTTCTGGCAGCCGTCCCGAAGATCGTCGCGAGCGGGCTGACGCCCCACATCGTCGAGTACATCGACAACCTCACGATGGCCGCCATCGTCTACAATGAGAAGCTGGAACTCGGCGTCCCCGAGGCGATCCGCGACAAGGTGCAGGCATACCTGGTGGTGGCGCTGGAGAACCGCGTCGACCACCGGCTCCACGAAGACGTCGAGACGCTCGGTGAACTGCTGGGCGAACTCGGCGCGGTCGACGTGTATGTGCTCGAAGGCGGCTCCGCACGCAAACTCATCGAAGCGCGGGAAAAGGCGTTCTGGTCGGCGAAGTCGGCCGGTGCCGACGACGTGATCGACGTCGTCGTGCCACGCTCGGCGATGTCGGAGTTCCTCACCAAGGCGCGCGAGCTGGCGCAGGCCGCGGGCGGCGGCGCGATCGGCTGCGGCCACGCCGGAGACGGCAACGTGCACCTGGCGATCTTCTGCAAGGATCCCGAAACGCGCTCGAAGCTGCTCACCGAGATCTTCGCGCACGCGATGGACCTCGGTGGCGCGATCTCCGGCGAGCACGGCCTCGGCCGCACGAAGACCAAGTACCACAAGGAACTCGAAGACCCGGCGAAGCTGGCGCTGCTGCGCCGGATCAAGCAGGGCTTCGACCCCGCCGGCATCCTCAACCCCGGCGTACTCTTCGACTGAGACCTCGGGCCTCGACCAGAAAGTGAGCCACATGAACGGCGCCCAGTCCCTGATCCGCACCCTCGTCGACTCCGGGGTCGAGGTGTGCTTTTCGAACCCCGGCACCTCGGAGATGCACTTCGTCGCGGCGCTCGACTCCGTGCCGGAGATGCGGGGGGTGCTCGGGCTGTTCGAGGGCGTG
Source organism: Amycolatopsis sp. FDAARGOS 1241 (assembly GCF_016889705.1). Classification (NCBI taxonomy): domain Bacteria; kingdom Bacillati; phylum Actinomycetota; class Actinomycetes; order Pseudonocardiales; family Pseudonocardiaceae; genus Amycolatopsis; species Amycolatopsis sp. FDAARGOS 1241. Next base: position 1,062,363 of record NZ_CP069526.1, on the reverse strand, counting down.
GTGACCGGCGCGGCCGACGGTTACGCGCGCATCGCCGGCAAGCCCGCCGCGACGCTGCTGCACCTCGGCCCGGGGCTCGGCAACGGTCTCGCGAACCTGCACAACGCTCGGCGCGCGCACACGCCGATCGTGAACGTGATCGGCGACCACGCGACGTACCACAAGCAGTACGACGCCCCGCTGGAGTCGGACATCGAGGCCGTGGCGGGTTCCCTCGAAGGCTGGGTGCGCCGGTCCGGGCACACGAAGGACGTCGGCGCCGACGCGGCCGCGGCCGTCGCGGCATCGCTCGACGCGCCGGGCCGGGTGGCCACGCTGATCCTGCCCGCCGACGCGTCGTGGGGTGAGGGTGGCGAGACGTGCGCGCCGATCCCGCCGCGCCCGGCGCAGGGCGTCGACGCGACAACCGTGAAGGCCATCGCCGAGGTGCTGCGCAGCGGCGAACCGGTTGCGCTGCTGATCGGTGGCGCCGCCTGCCGAGAGGCCGGGTTGCTCGCCACGAGCCGGATCGCCGCGGCGACGGGCGCGAAGGCGCTCGTGGAGACGTTCCCGTCGCGGCTCGAGCGCGGTGCGGGCCTGCCGAACATCGAACGCCTCGGATACCTGTCGGAGCAGGCGATGTACCAGCTCGACGGTGTGAAGCACGTGATCGTGGCCGGCACGAGGGCGCCGGTGTCGTTCTTCGCCTATCCGGGCAAGGAGAGCGTGCTCGTGCCGGAAGGCGCGAAGGTGCACACGCTGGCCGAAGCCGGCCAGGATGTGGTGACCGCGCTGAGCGACGTCGCGAACTTGGTCGCCGGGGCCGTCGCACCGGTGCTGCAGGAGGCGTCGCGGCCGGCGCTGCCGAGCGGGCCGCTCACCGCGCAGAACTGGGTCGAGGTGATCGGCGCGCTGCTGCCCGAGCAGGCGATCATCGCCGACGAGGCCAACACGTCCGGCCTGCTGTTGCCCGGTGCGACGGCCGGTGCCCCGCGCCACGACGTCCTCACGCTCACCGGCGGCGCGATCGGCTACGGCATGCCGGTGGCCACAGGCGCCGCGATCGCCGCGCCGTCACGACCGGTGATCAACCTCCAGTCCGACGGCAGCGCGATGTACACGATCTCCGCGCTGTGGACGCAAGCGCGCGAGAACCTGAACGTCACCACGGTCATCCTCAACAACCACGCATACGCGATCCTGCGGATGGAGCTGCAGCGCGTGGGGGCGGCGTCGGGCGGGCCGAAGGCGAAGGATCTGCTCGACCTCGGCCGGCCGGACCTCGACTTCGTGAAGCTGGCCGAGGGCATGGGCGTGCCCGCCACCCGCGCGACCACGGCGGAGGAGCTGGCCGAGCAGTTCAGCCGGGCGCTGGCGGAGCCGGGCCCGCACCTGATCGACGCGGCGGTGCCGCCGCTGCTCTAGACCGCCGCGGGTTCCGGGGCAGCCGTCTTCGCGGGGACTCGGGGCACCAGGGCCGTGAGGCCCAGTCCGACGAGCGCGGCGACGGCCGCGACGGCGAACGTCGTGCGGAAGCCGGTGAGCGACGGCACGGTGAGCGCGCCGACGGTGATGGTCAGCTGGGCGAGCAGCGTGGCCATCACCGCGCTGGACGTCGAGGTGCCGACGGAGCGCATGAGCGAGTTGAGCCCGTTGGCGGAGGCCGTTTCCGTCACGGGTACCGAGCCCATGATCAGCGCCGGCATGGCCGCGTACGCGATGCCGACGCCCGCGCCGATGATCACGGACGCGGCGATCAGCTCGGCCACGTTGTCCATCAGCAGAATCGCGAAGACGTACCCGACGGCGATCACGATGGAGCCGGTCATCAGCGTGGTGCGGGCGCCGTAGCGGTTGGTGATCCGCGCGGAGACGGGTGAGAGGGCCATCATGACGAGGCCGTTGGGCGCGAGGCTGAGGCCCGCTTCGACCATGGTCTGGCCGAGCCCGTAGCCGGTGGCCGACGGCGCCTGCAGCAGCTGCGGGAACGACAAAGCCATGGCGTACATGGAAAAACCGACCAGGATCGACGCCAGGTTCGTGAACAGCACCGGCCGGCGCGCCGACACGCGCAGGTCCACGAGCGGGTCGCGGCGGCGCAGCTGGTACCAGCCCCAGGCCAGCAGCACGACCACGGCCGCGGCAGCGCAACCGAGCGTGGCGGGGCTGCCCCAGCCCCACTCGCCGCCCTTGACGATGGGGAGCAGCAGGCACGTGAGCCCCGCGACGAGTCCGAACGCGCCGGCGTAGTCGAACGGGGCAGGCGTGCGGAGCGGGGATTCGCCGACGTAGCGGAAGATCAAGGCCGCGCAGGCGATGCCGAGGGCGGCGGACCCCCAGAAGAGGACGTGCCAGTCGGCGTTTTCCGCGACCACGGCCGCGAGCGGCAGACCGATGGCCCCACCGACGCCGAGCGTCGCGCTCATGAGCGAGACGGCCCCGCTCACCCGCTCCGGTGGCAGCTCGTCACGCATGATGCTGATCCCCAGCGGGATCACACCCATCGCGCACCCCTGCAGACCACGGCCGACGACCATCAGGGCGAGGGAGCTGGTCAGCGCGGAGATGACCGAACCGGCGACGAGAACGGCCACGCTGGCGAGCAGGATGCGGCGCTTGCCGTACAGGTCCCCGAGCCGCCCCGCGACGGGCGTGATCACGGCGCCGGCGAGCAACGTGACGGTGACCACCCAGGACGCATCGGTGGCGGTGGCGTTGAGGAGCTGTGGGAACGCAGGGATGAGCGGCACCACCAGCGTCTGCATGAACGACGCGACCAAACCGCAGGAAGCGAGGACCACGACGATGGCCCGTCCACCTCTGTGAGTCACTCCGGCTCCCAGTTACTCGTACGTCATACCGGAAGGGACGGTACCGGGTGGAGGGATCAAGAGGGGAGGTTCGTGATTGATCAGACTTTGGGGACTGGGCTGAATGGAGCAGTCATTTTGGACAATGGGTTGGGTGGGGTCCGGGTCGGGGGTTGGATGGGAGTGCGTTTCGTTGCGCTGTGGTCATGATGTGGTCATGCGCGGGGTGAGTTGCGGGGTGGCGCGGGCCTGCGCAGGGGCGGGTTGCGGGGCGTTGTGGGGTGATGCGGGTTGTGTTGCGTTGTGGTTGGGATGCGGTCCTACGCGGGGGCGTGTTGCGTGGCGTATGCACCCCGGAGCGCGAGTGTGACTACGGCCGCTGACCCCGTGTCAAGGCGGGAAAGCGTGCCTTGACACGCGGTCGGCGGCCGTGTGGAGGCTTCGGATCGAGGTGCCGGGCGGGGGCTGGGCGCAGGACGCGTTGCTTAGTTTGGTGGCGGTGGCGTACGCGTGGTGCGACGCCGTTCGAGATGGCTGGCAGGGCGGGGCGCAATCTCGTTGCGTCGTTGAGCGGCGGTGGCGTACGCGTGGTGCGACGCCGTTCGAGATGGCTGGCAGGGCGGGGCGCAATCTCGTTGCGTCGTTGGGGGGCGGTTGCGTAGGTGGCGTTGTCGCCTTGGGGGTGTTTGTCAGAGCCAGGTCTTGACGCCGCCGTGGCCGGAGCAGGTGCCGGAGCGGTGTTGACTGTAGCTGTAGGAGCCGTCTTTGCAGATCGCCGTGGCGCCGGAGGAGTTGGTGGACGGGCGGTGGACGCAGACGCCTGAGGAGTTGCGGTAGTAGTCCGCGCCGCAGGCCGTCGAGGTGGGGTGCGGGGTGGCGGTGGTCGTTTTTGGTTGTGCCGTAGTCGTCTTCGGGGTGGTGGGCGATGGTGCGTCGGTCGTCGTCGCGGCCGGCGAAGTGGTCGGGGTGGTGGAGGCGGTTTCCGTTGCCGGGGTGGGGATCGGCGTCGAGAAAGACGTGGTGGGGGCGACCACGCCGCTGTTTCCCGTAGGTGCCGTGCCGACTCCGCAGCCGGCGACCAGTGCGCAGGCGGCCAGTGCCATTCCCAGTTTCCGCAACAACTCGGACCCTCCTCGGAAAAGATGGACGTGCGCCGCGTTGTCGAGGAACAGGCACGGATCGTTACACCCGTGAAGGATTTCGCAGAAGTGGGCCGAATTTGTTGCCGGGCCACGATTTCAGTCCCGGGCCGGCCACGAGTGCGTCGAAGGTGCGACGCCTCGCGTACTCGCGTTCAGCTGAGGCGGGTGGTGACCCGCTCGAACACCTCCTCGCGCAGTGCCACCGGATCGACGGCCATGATCCCGACCCGCGGGTCGACCGGTACCAAGAGGCCGTCTTTCGGCTCGGGGATGGGGCCGAGGTCGTGGATGGCGTCGTCGATCCAGGCCCAGGGGCGGCCGGCCGCGTGGGTGCGGATGGCGGTCAGCTTGCGGAACTGCACGGGCAGGAACGGCCACGGCTCGGTGGGCAGGTCGAGTGCCTCCTGCAACGCCGGGTGCGCGTTGTGGGACCACGAGCTCGCCCACACCACGTCGAACTCGGCGGCGAGGCGGTGGAGCACGTCGGCGGCGCCGACGGGGATCTTGATGGGGCGGGCCCAGCGGTGGCCGCAGGTGTGGACGACCGTTTCGACGACCGGGACGCACGGGTCGTCCAGGGCGAGGACGCCGTCCACCTCCAGAACTGCGATGGGACGCAACGAACAGACCTCCTACAGGTCGAGGACCAGCCGCGGCGAGGTGCACCGGGACACGCAGATGAACATCGTGTCGCCGGCCTGGCGCTCGGCGTCGGTGAGCACGGAGTCGCGGTGGTCGAGGGCGCCTTCCAGCACGGTGGTTTCGCAGGTGCCGCAGATGCCGTCCTGGCAGGAGTACAGCACTGGCAGCCCGGCGTCCTCCAGCGCGGACAGCACGCTCTGGTCCGGGCCGACCGTCGCCGTCACCCCCGAGCGGGCGCACACCACCTCGAACGCGTTGGCGGGCAACGAAGACTCGACGGGCTTGGCGGCGAACCGCTCCACCCGGAGCTGCCGGTCGTGCTCACGACACCGCTCCTCCACCGCCACCAGCAGTGGTTCCGGTCCGCAGCAATAAACCACAGTGTCCGATGTGGTCTCTTTCAGCGCTTCGTCGAGGTCCAGCAGGCCGAACTCGTCCTCCGGACGCACCGCCACCGCGGCGCCGAAGCGCGCGAGCGCGTCCAGGAAGGCCATCGACGTGCGCCGCCGGCCGCCGTACACGAGGCGCCACTGGGCGCGGCGCGCGGTGACGGCAGTGAGCATCGGCAGCACCGGCGTGATGCCGATCCCGCCCGCGATGAACACGTACGACGGTGCGTCGACGAGCTCGAAGTTGTTCACCGGCGCCGAAACCGGCACGAGGTCACCCGGTCGCAGTCGCGTGTGGACGAACTCCGAACCACCCCGCCCGGCCGGCTCGTGCAGCACCGCGATCTTCAACACCCGATCGTCCGCGGGGTCGCCGCAGAGCGAGTAGCTGCGCCGCAGGCCGCCGACTTCGACGTCCACGTGCGCGCCGGGCGTCCAGGCGGGCACGGGAGCGCCCGAAGGGTCGGCGAAGACGACCGACAGCACGCCGTCCGCCTCCCACGTCAGGCTCACCACCCGCAGGTCGGTCACCGCGAAGCCGCCGGCACGCCGTCGAAGTAGCTGCCCGCCAGCACGTGGTACGTCGTGGTCTCGCCCTCGCGCACGACGCCCACCGGGTCACCGCCGTCGGCGACCGCCTTGATCTGCTTGGCCATCATGCGCCGCAGCATCGCGACGCCCTGGTCGGTCGTGGTCAGGAACTCGCGCGAGTGCACGGCGGTCGGCCCCTGCGATTTCTGCGCCTCGTAGTCGCTCGGGTAGCGCTGGTGCTCCTCTTCGGTGAGCTCGTGCCAGTTCTTGCCGTCGCCGAGCTTCAGGCTCTCGGTCGCCAGGTAGTCGGGGTTCGTGGCGCGGAACAGGGTGAACACCTTGAAGTGGGTGTCGTCGAACGGCACCGCCCAGCCGACGATCGGCGTCGGCCCCACCACGGTCAGCCGCGGGCCGGGGATCAGGCGGATGTTGGGGAACACGACGTCGGTCAGGCGCGTGAGCACGCGGCCATCTGAGAAGTCGCGCATCGCCGTCACGCGGACGCCTTGCTCGGTGTAGGAGAACGTGCACTCGGGCAGCACGGCCATCTCCGGGATGAACTGGTTGCCCGAGAACCGCGCGTGCAGGATCGGGATGTGGAACTGGTCCATCACGTTTTCCCAGTGCTGCAGCCAGTTGAAGTCCACCTCCGCGGGGCCGCCGGCGCCGAAGCTCTTGTCGTCGGCGTACACGGCTTCGCCCTCGCCAAGGTTCTCCAGCACGTCGTAGACGGGGAACGCGGGCTTGCGGTCCGGCGGGCCGAGGTAGGCGAAGACCAGACCGTGGTACTCGCGAACCGGGTACCACGGCTGGCGCACGCGGTCGCGGTGGCGGCCCAGCTCCGGCTCGCACGGCTGCTCGAGGCAGCGGCCCTCGGTGTCGAAGACCCAGCCGTGGTAACAGCAGCGGATGCCGTCGTCCTCCACACCGCCGTAGAACAGCGACGCGCCGCGGTGGGCGCAGTCGGGCGCGAGCAGCCCGGCCGCGCCGCGGCGGGTGCGGAACAGGACGAGGTCCTCACCGAGGATCCGCAGGCGCTTCGGGGTCGTGGTGGCGTCGGTCGACAACGCGACGGGCTGCCAGTAGCGGCGCAGGACCTCGCCGTAGGGCGTGCCGGGCCCGACTTGGGTCAGCTCCAGCAGCGACTGGCCGGGCTTGCGTCCGTACGCGGTGCCGACGTCCATGGTTGCTCCTCGTTCGTGGTGGCGGTGTGATCACCATCCACGGAAGCGCCCGGCCCGCTCTACGGAGACTCCAATGATTGGAATCCGGGCTCACACAGGAGGACGGAAGGGCCACATCCGCGTCGGCGGTTCGGCCACGGTCGACCGCAACGCGCGCCCGATCCCGTGCGCCGCTGCGAGGAGGACGGGCACGAGCGCCATCGGCTGCGCGTCGTCGGCCGGCACCACGACCCCGATCGCGGCCACGACCTCACCCTCCCGCCCGGTGACAGGCACCGCGACGCTCACCGCGTTGGGGCTCACGAACCCGTCGCAGACGACGTAGCCGTGCTTCTTCGCGTACGCCCACAACCGCCGCAATTCCTCCGGCTCCGTGGGCGTTTTGTCGTTGAAGCGCGCGAGCGGTCCCGCGAGGACCTCGTCCTGCAGTTCCTTGCCCGCGTGCGCCAGCAGCACCGCACCGCCCGCCACCACGTGCGCCGGCACACGGCGCCCGGCGTGCAGGATCAGCTGCTTGAGGACCTTGCGCGCCTTCAGCCACTCGACGACGAGCACGTCCTTGCCTTCCAGCACGCTCAGCTGCGTGTGCTGCCGCGTCGCGACGTGCACGTCCTCCAGGTACGGCATCGCGGCTTCCCGCAGATCCAGTGCCCGCGCGCCCAGCGACGCCAGCTCCCACAGGTGCAGACCGATCCGGACGCGGTGCCGCTGCTCACGTTCCAGGAACCCGACGTCGAGCAGCTGCGCCACGAGCCGGTGCACCGTCGGCACCGGCAGGCCCGCCTTCCGCGCGATCTCGGCGACCGTGAGCACCCGGTGCTCGGCGTCGAACGCCTCCAGCACCCGCGCACCCCGGGCGAGCACCGACTCCCCGGTCGTCCAGCGCGCCACCGCACCTCCGGTTCCGGCCGCTCGATCGCCGCGGCCTGCGGCCACGTCGCTCGGGGCCGCCAACCTCATGATGACCGATTCCGGCGCCGTGGGGCGCGGCCCGCCTGGCGACCCGAGCCGACGAGCCGCGCGCGGACGGGGCGCACGGTACTGTGACGGCGGGCCGGGGACGGCCCGTAATCATCGGAGGCTACGGGGGCCAGGGCGTGGGGATTTTCGACAAGATCCGCGGCGAGTTCATCGACATCATCGAGTGGACCGACGACAGCCGGGACACGATCGTGTGGCGCTTCCCGCGCTACGAGAACGAGATCAAGATGGGTGCGAAGCTCACCGTCCGCGAATCGCAGGCCGCGGTCTTCGTCAACGAGGGCCAGGTCGCCGACGCCTACCCGCCGGGCATGTACACGCTGCAGACGCAGAACATGCCGATCATGTCCACCCTCAAGGGCTGGAAGTACGGGTTCAACTCGCCGTTCAAGGCCGAGGTCTACTTCGTCAACACCCGGCAGTTCACCGATCTCAAATGGGGCACGCAGAACCCGATCATCCTGCGCGACCCGGAGTTCGGCATGGTCCGGCTCCGCGCGTTCGGCGGGTACGCGGTGCGCGTTGTCGAGCCGGTCGCGCTGCTCAAGGAGCTCGCGGGCACCGACCCGCAGTTCCGCACCGAGGAGGTCTCCGAGTACCTCCGGCAGATGATCATCGGCAAGGTCGGCCCCGCCATCGCCGCGGCCAAAGTGCCGATGCTCGACCTGGTCACCCAGCAGGACCGGATCGGCGGCGCGATCGCCAGCGCGCTCAACCTCGAACTGCGCGCCAACGGCGTCGAGATCTCGAAGTTCATCATCGAGAACATCTCCGTCCCGCCCGAGGTCGAGGCCGCGATGGACAAGCGGACCCAGATGGGCGTGGTCGGCGATCTCGACCAGTACACGAAGTTCCAGTCCGCCAACGCGATCGAGGCGGCCGCGAACAACCAGGGCGGCGCGGGCGAAGGCCTGGGCATCGGCCTCGGCATGGCGCTCGGCCAGCGGGCCGCCGGGCCGCAGGGCGCGCCGCAGCAGTACCAGCAGCCCCAATACCAGCAGACCCAGTACCAGCAGCCGATGGCGCCGCAGTACCAGCCGCCGTCCGCGCCGACGCCGCAGGTCCCGCCGCCGCTGCCGCAGTCCGAGCAGTGGTTCATCGGGGCGAACGGTCAGCAGCTCGGTCCGTTCGACCGGGGCCAGCTCGGCCAGCAGATCTCCGCGGGCACGCTCACCCGGGAGACCCTCGTGTGGAAGTCCGGGATGCCGCAATGGACGCCGGCCGCGCAGGCGCCGGAGGTCTCGCCGCTGTTCGGCGCGACCCCGCCGCCGCTGCCGCCGCAGTCCTGAGCCGTCCTGACTCATCCAGCGGAGGGGAGCCGCCATGTCCAACCCGAACTATCCGCACCACGGCCCGATGCCGAGCGGACCCATGCCCAGCGGCCCCGTGCCGGGCGGACCCATGCCCGGTGGCACGTTGCCCGGCGGACCCATGCCCGGCGGGCCCGGCGGACCCATGCCGGGTGGCCCGACGCAGTCCAGCCCGCCGCCCGCTTTCGCGCCGGAGAACACGGCCGCGACCACCTACCCGTGCGGCGGCTGCGGCGCCCGCCTGGAGTTCGCGCCCGGGTCGACCTCGATGCAGTGTCCGTATTGCGGGTATCGCCAGGAGATCACGGCCGGCGACCGGCAGATCCACGAGATCGCGTTCGCCGACCTGACCAACCTGGCCCGCAAGCCGGTTGCCACGATCGGCCAGTACGTCTTCAAGTGCCAGCGCTGCGGCGCCACCACCGAGACGAACGAAACGGCCAGTCTGTGCCAATTCTGCGGCGCTCCTCTGGTGATCGACGCGAACGCGTCCGGGCAGCTCGTGCCCGAAGGCGTGCTGCCCTTCCAGTTCGGCAAGGGCGAGGTGAGCACGCACCTGAAGAAGTGGACGAACTCGCGCTGGTTCGCGCCGAACGCGCTGAAGAAGGTCGGCACGGCCGAGTCCACCAAGGCCACCTACATCCCGCACTGGACTTACGATGTGCAGACGGACACCGTCTACTCCGGACAGCGCGGGGAGCACTACTGGGTCACCGAGACCTACTACGACAACGGGCAGCGCAAAACCCGCCAGGTGCGGCGCACGCGCTGGTATCCGGCGGGCGGTCGGGTGGACCGCTTCTTCGACGACGTGCTGGTGCCGGGCAGTACCCAGCTGCCGCCGAAGGAGCTCGACCGGCTCGCCCCGTGGCCCCTGGAGCAGGCCGAGCCGTACCAGCCGCAGTTCCTCGCCGGGCATTTCGCGCTGCGCTACGACATCGAGGCCGAAACCGGCTTCGAGGAAGCGAAGCGCCGCATGGCGACGGTCATCGAGGACGACTGCCGCCACGACATCGGCGGTGACGAGCAGCGCGTGCAGTCGATGAACACGCAGCACCGCGACGTCACCTTCAAGCTGATGCTGCTCCCGGTCTGGGTCGCCACCTACGTCTACGGCGGCAAGAACTGGCGGATCCTCGTCAACGGCCGCACCGGCGAAGTCCAGGGCGAACGGCCCTACAGCAAGGTGAAGATCGCCATCGCGGCCGTCATCGCGCTGATCGTCCTCGCCGCGATCGTCTATTTCGTCGCGATCCGCGGCCACAGCACCGGCTCGTCGCATTCGGTGTCGACCAGCCACTCGACCAGCCACCACACCACGAGCACGCACCACCGTTGAGCCGGCCCGCCGTCTGTGCCCTCGCTGCGGCGGGGGTTCAGCCGGCGGGCCGCCCGTAGCTCGTACCGATCACCGGCCCCGCCCGGCCGCCGGCTCAGGAATCCGCCGGACACCACCGATCGGACGTCCGCCCCGCCGCCATCCCGCAGAAGCCGTGCAGTGCGCGGTCCACCTCGCCGCCTTCGACGCGCAACACCGAAATCGGCTTCGCTTCCGGGACGTGGCGCGCGATGTCGCCGCCGTAGTCGATGGTGCCGGTGACGCCTTCGATGTACTTGTTGGTCTGGCTTTCGTCCGGACGTGAGGTGTGGATGGCCGTGATCTCGCGCCACACCGCGCCCGGGGTGACCGGGATGTTCGCGGACGTCTCGCGCAGGTAGGCGGTGGCCGTGATCATCACCAGCGCCGCGTCATAGGACAGCGCGGCGTGACCGTCGTAGGAGCGGCCACGTTCGGTTTGCTCGAACGGGAACAGCGTGCGGTTGAGCGTGGTGTAGAAGTCACGCGCGAGGCCCTCCGGGGTGGTGGCCGGCTCACTCGCGAACGAGAGGTAGTAGTACGGCAGCGCACGGTTCTGCTCGCGCGCCACCTGGTCGGCGACGTAGCGCGACACGTCGTCGTCGCCGATGATCGTCGCGGTGCTGCCGCACTGGGCGGCGCCCGCCACGAAGTCGCCGAAGTCGGGCACGCCGCGGCCGGCGAAAACGACGAACCCCGGGTACGAGCACGTGTCCCGGCCCGCCGCCGCGGCGTTGCCCACGAGGCGTTCGCCGTAACGGTCGTGCGACGCGGTGCCGTGCGTCCCGCCGTCCGGCTCGAACGCGCGCCTCGACTGCGATCCCCTTGTCCCGGAACGACTTCAGGAGGTCGTCGCGCAGGTTGGTGCTGTAGGTGTCGGAGTCGTCGTCGGAGTAGTACACGCGCAGCGTGCGCGGGCCCGGCCGCTGCGCGACGAACGCCGCGGCGACGGCCGCCTCGCGCCGGTTCTGCGGCGCCACTTGGAAGTACACGGGGTTCTGGTCCGCGAGCCCGTCTGCCGACAGAGTCGACGCCACCACCGGCAGCCCGGCGTCGCCGAGCGCGCGGATCGTGTCCATGGTGGGCCGGCTGCTCATGTCCAGCCCGACCACACCGACGATGCTGCGGTCCTGCTCGGCCATCCGGCTCAGCTGCCGCGCGACCTCCGCACCGTGGAGCATGCCGAGCCCGCCGTTCGCGACGAGCACGCGCACGATCGGCTCGGCTGTGGCCGTCGCGGTGAGCTGCCGCAGCTGCGCCACCGCGACGCCCTCCAGCGACTCGCGTTCCGCGGTCAGGCCGTCGGCCGTGCCGTTGGCCGACGTGAGCGCCTCCAGGTCGACGAGCGTGACGTACGGCCGTTCCGGGTGCGCGGCGTGCAGCTCGGCCGCGCGCCGATTCTGGTTCGCGATCACCGCCGCGACCTGGCGGATCGTGTCGTCGACGGGCTGGAAGACCGTGACCGCACCGTCGGACACGCCGACGCACTCGGTGCCCGTCCACGTGAGCCACTCGCTCGACGTGCCGCAGTGGCTCGTGCGGAAGTCGTCGTACCGCACCGCGACGAACCCCGCGACGAGCAGCACCACCGCGGCCGGCACCCCGATGCGCATCCACCGCGTCGCCCACCACGGCGGCCGCGCCTGCCGGCGCCGCAGCACGTACGTGCCGCCGAGCGCCTGGAGGTCCTTGCGCGCTTCGGTCTGCTGTTCGGGCGAGCCCACGTGGTCGAGCCCGATCGGCAGGTACCAGGCCGAGTCCTTGCGCGCGCGGCGGTCGTTGAGCAGCGCGTGCTGCCAGGCCTGGTAGGCGCTGCCCGCCTTCACCGCCGTCCACTTGGGACGGTCCTTGCTCGGCTCCGCGTCGGGTGGCGGGGCGTCGCTCGCGCTGACCACCAGCAGTGGGTCGAACAAGCCCGTCTGGTTGCGGACGTTGTTGATCAACTTCAGCAACCGGTAGCCGCCGTTGGTAGTGGTGACGTGGTCGAGCAGCAGCACCGGGTACGTCATGCGGCGGCGGCGGAAGAACTGCATCCGGTAGCCGCGGCGAAGGTCTTCGAGGAACGCGTTGACCAGCAGCCGGCCGACGAATTCCGGAGACTCCTTCGTCCGCTCGGTCTCGGTGAGCCGCAGCGCGAACCGCACGAAGCTGCCCGACATCTCCGGCGCGAGGTGCGGCTGCTTCAGGAACCACCGGTACCGGCCCGACAGCAGCGGCACTCGCCCGGTGACGGCGAGCCGGAACGTCGCGATCGTCAGCAACCGCAACACCAGCAACGAGAACTTCCACGTGAAGTTGTCCGGCACCAGCTTCGTGCCAACGTCCTCGATCGCCGCGTCGAACCGCGCCGTCACCCCGTTCTGCCGCAACCGCCGCAGCAACATCCGCTCCGGCGGTGTCGGATCACTATCGGACAGCTTCTCGCCCATCAGCTGCACGACGAGCGTGAACAGCCCGAACCGCAGGCCGCTGCCGCGGGAGCGCGGGCTGCGCAGCAATTCCTTGCGCGCGTCCCACAGGATGTCCCGGATCGCCTCGACACTCCGCTCGGTCGCCGGCCCGTCGGTGTCCGTCGCGACGCGGTCACCGAGCGGGAGGTGGGCGTAGCGGACACCACCGCTGGGGCGGGCGCTGCGCAACCGCTTCGCGAGCTCCCCGAGCACCCCCTCGCACGAGTCCGACCGGACCAGGCACACCATGGGCAACCCCTTGCGCCCGGCGCGTTCCTGCTGGTAACCCGGCTCCCACTCGACGTTCGCCTGGTGCAGCGATCGGGGCAGATCCCCCATTCGCGGCCGCTGGTAGAGGGCGCCGATGAGCTTCACCAGCTTGTCGGACCCCGTGAAGGCGAGGGAGTCGTGCTGGTGCTCCTCGGTCGGTGTCGTGGTCTGGTCCATGAACCAGTTTCACATGCCGGCGGCGGGAGGGTCCCGGCATTTCTGCCGTCCCACCTGCGGATGCTCAGTCGGCGGGCCACTCGTACGACAGCTCGTACCGATCCGCGGCGAGGACCATGTCGTTCATTTCCAGCGGCGTGCCGTCGGTCCCGTAGGCCACCCGGGTGACGGTGATGACGGGGACACCATCGGCGAGCTGCAACAACGACGCTTCGTCGGGAGTCGGCATCCGCGCCCCCACGTGTTCGACGAACGAGCCGAGGGTGTGCCCAGCTTCTTCAAGTCGCGCGTAGGTGCCGCCGGGTCCGGTGTCCGGCTGTTCGATCGCCGTGCCTTGCGTCAACGCGCGAGGAAGTCGCGAGACGGCAAGCTGAACCGCCTGGTCATCGGCGCGCATGACCCGATCCCGAACGGTGACTTCGGCTGCCTCCGCGATCGCGAGCCGGTTCGCCACCCGGGAATCCGCCGCTTCGAACCTCACCTCGACCGTCGCCGACGGGGTGAAACCGCGCGCTGCAGCATCGGCGCGAAAAGCACCGCGGTCGGTTTGGCGCGCCGCGCGGGACAACCGGGTCGCAGCCATGCGCACCTGCACGATCGCCGGTGGCCGAACAAAGACGCCGCGGCCGTGTTCCGAAGTCACCAATCCCTCGGACCGCAGCATGTTCACGGCTTCGCGAACGGTCGGCCGCGACACGCTGTAGGTCTCGACCAGCTCGCGCTCACTCGGCAACTGCTCGCCCGGCGCGTAGTGGCCGACCGCGATCTTTTTGCGCAAGTCGCCGGCAACTTGCCGGAACGCAGGAATGCCACTTCGGCGGTTCACCATGCGATCATCCTTGCACTCATCAGCTTGTCTTGACCAGTCGGCCCACTTGTACAACCGTAGGTCATCAACTCTCCTGGCAAGTTGGTGGTAACGATGGACGCGCACGAAGCGCTGTCTGCTCAAGTGGAGATGGCCAGAACCCGCCTGGAGGAAGTCCGCGAAGCCCGCGGCTGGACCTTGGCCAACATCCAGGAGATGACCGGTATGCCCAGCCGGGTCACTGCAGCGCGCTGGTGGTACCGCGCGCCGCAGTCGCACGGGCTGCACGCGCTGGGCCGCTGCGCCCACGAGCTGGGCCACGCCATCCGCCTGCTGCTCGTCGAGGACGATCCCGACGCGCGGCACCGGCCGTGGCGCGACCGCATGCCGCACACCGACCACTGCCTCACGGCCGACCCGGACGCCGCGGCGAAGGCCGAACCGTGGCGGCTGCAAACCGAACTGCGCCAAGCCCGGATCGCCGCCGGGAAGAGCCGGGCCGACCTCGCCGCGGCGCTCGGCACGAGCGTCATCCACGTGTGGCGCCTGGAGCACAGCCCCTCGGTGCACGAGTCGGCATTGTGCGATTTCCTGATGTACGCCCGGCTTCTCAGCTACACCGTCCGCCTCGAACTGGCGCACGAAAAAGGCCCTTCCCGGCACAGGCCGGGAAGGGCCCCTCTCGCTCACTGCCTATTCGTAGATCTCGCCCTTGGCGGCCTTCGCCACCAGTGATTCCGGCGGCAGGAAGTGGTCGCCGTAGCGGGCGGCCAGTTCGCGGGATCGGTCGACGAAGCCCTGGAGGCCACCCTTGTACTGGTTGATGTACTGGATGACACCGCCGGTCCACGCCGGGAACCCGATGCCGAAGATCGAGCCGATGTTGGCGTCGGCGACGGACGTCAGCACGCCCTCGTCGAAGCACTTCACCGTTTCGAGCGCCTCGGCGAAGAGCATGCGCTCCTTGAGGTCCTCGAAGGGCACGTCGCCGGTGCCGGATTTGAAGGCGTCGCGCAGGCCGGGCCACAGGCCGGTGCGCTTGCCGTTCTCGTCGTACTCGTAGAAGCCCGCGCCGGTGCTGCGGCCCTTGCGGTCGTACTCGTCCAGCATGCGGTCGATGACGGCCTCGGACGCGTGCGGCGTCCAGGTGCCGCCCGCCGCCTCGACGGCCGCCTTCGTTTCGAGGCGGATCTTGCGCGGCAGCGTGAGCGTCAGCTCGTCCATCAGCTGCAGCGGCGGCGCGGGGTAGCCGGCCTGCGAACCCGCCTGCTCGATCGACGCCGGTTCGACGCCCTCGCCCAGCGCGGCGACGGCCTCGTTGATGAACGTGCCGATCACGCGCGAGGTGAAGAAGCCACGGCTGTCGTTGACGACGATCGGGGTCTTCTTGATCTGCAGCGTGTAGTCGAAGACCTTCGCCAGCGTCGCGGGCGACGTCTTCTCACCGCAGATGATCTCGACGAGCGGCATCTTGTCCACCGGCGAGAAGAAGTGGATCCCGATGAAGTCCTCCTGCCGCTTCACGCCCTCGGCGAGCGTGGTGATCGGCAGGGTCGAGGTGTTGGAGCCCAGCACCGCGTCGGAGTTCACGACGCCCTCGATTTCGCCGAACACCTTGTGCTTCAGCTCGACGCTCTCGAACACGGCCTCGATCACGAAGTCGACGCCCGCGAAGTCGGCCGCGTCCGCGGTCGGCTTGATGCGCGCTAGCAGCTCGTCGGACTTCTCCTTCGTGGTCTTGCCGCGGGAGAGAGCCTTCTCCTCGAGCTTGACCGCGTAGCCCTTGCCCTTGTCGGCAGCTTCCTGCGAGACGTCCTTGAGCACCACGTCGATACCGGCCTTCGCCGACACGTACGCGATCGCGGCGCCCATCATCCCGGCGCCGAGGACACCCACCTTGCGAGCGGTGTACTTCTCGAAGCCGTCGGGACGCGAGCCGCCCGAGTTGATCGTCTGCAGGTCGAAGAAGAACGCCTTGGTCATGTTCTTCGAGACCTGCCCGATGGCCAGGCTCACGAAGTACCGCGACTCGATCTTGATGGCCGTGTCGAAGTCGACCATCGCGCCCTCGATCGCCGCGGCCAGGATCGCGCGCGGCGCCGGCATCGGCGCGCCCTTGAGCTGCTTGCGCAGGTTCGCCGGGAACGCCGGCAGGTTCGCCGCGAAGCTCGGGTTCGACGGGGTGCCGCCCGGGATCTTGTAGCCCTTGACGTCCCACGGCTGCACGCCGCCCTCGGGGTTCGCCTTGATCCACGCCTTCGCGGCGGGCACGAGCTCCTCGACGGTGTCCACGACCTCGTGCACCAGGCCCAGCTCCAGCGCCTTGCGCGGCTTGTGGCGCTGGCCCTGCAGCAGCACGTTCAGCAGCGCGTTCTGGATCCCCAGCAGCCGCACGGTGCGCACGACACCGCCACCGCCGGGCAGCAGGCCCAGCGTGACCTCGGGCAGGCCGATCTGGCTGCCCTTCGCGTCGGCGGCGATGCGGTGGTGCGTGGCGAGCGCGATCTCGAGACCGCCGCCGAGTGCGGCGCCGTTGATGGCCGCGACCACGGGCTTGCCGAGCTGCTCGATGCGCCGCATCTGGCTCTTCATGAGCGCGCTGGACTCGCCGAACGCGGCGGCGTGCTCCGGCTTCGCCTGGATGAGGTCACGAAGGTCACCGCCGGCGAAGAAGGTCTTCTTGGCCGACGTGATCACGACACCGGTGATGTCGTCCTTCTCCGCCTCCAGCCGGTCGACGGTGACGCCGAGCGACTCGCGGAAGTCCGCGTTCATGGTGTTGGCGGACTGGTTCGGGTCGTCGAGCGTCAGCGTGACGATGCCGTCGGCGTCCTTCTCCCAGCGGATGGTCTTGCTCTCAGCCATTTCCGTCCTCACACCCGCTCGATGATGGTCGCGACGCCCATGCCGCCGCCGATGCACAGGGTCACCAGGGCGCGGCGCGCCTGGCGGCGTTCCAGCTCGTCGACCATGGTCCCGAGGATCATCGCGCCGGTGGCGCCGAGCGGGTGACCCATGGCGATCGCGCCGCCGTTGACGTTGACCTTCTCCTCCGGCAGGTTCAGGTCCTTCATCCACTTGAGCACGACGGACGCGAACGCCTCGTTGAGTTCCCACAGGTCGATGTCGTCCGGGGTCAGGCCCGCGGTCTTGAGCACCTTCTTGGTGGCCGGTGTCGGGCCGGTGAGCATGATCGTCGGCTCCGAGCCGATGGAGGCCGTGGCGACGATGCGCGCCCGCGGCGTGAGACCGAAGCGCTTGCCGACCTCTTCGCTGCCGACGAGCACGATGGCCGCGCCGTCGACGATGCCCGAGGAGTTGCCGCCCGTGTGGACGTGGTCGATCTTCTCGACCTGGTGGTACTTCTGCAGCGCCACCGCGTCGAAGCCGCCCATCTCGCCGATGGCGGTGAACGCCGGCTTGAGCTTCGCCAGGCCCTCGACGGTGGAGCCGGGGCGGCGGTGCTCGTCGTGGTCGAGGATCGTGACACCGTTGATGTCCTTCACCGGCACCACGGACTTCGCGAAGTAGCCACCGGCCCAGGCCGCCTCGGCCTTCTCCTGCGAACGGACCGCGAACCGGTCGACGTCCTCGCGGCTGAAGCCCTCCATCGTCGCGATCAGGTCGGCGCCGATGCCCTGCGGCACGATGTACTGGTCATACGCCGTGGTCGGGTCCATGAACAGCGCGCCGCCGTCGGAACCCATCGGCACGCGCGACATGGACTCCACGCCACCGGCGATGATCAGCTGGTCCCAGCCCGAGCGCACCTTCTGCGCCGCGACGTTGGTGGCCTCGAGGCCCGACGCGCAGAAGCGGTTGAGCTGCACACCCGCGACGGTCTCGGGCAGCCCGGCCACGAGGGCGGCCGTGCGCGCGATATCGGCCCCCTGCTCACCCACCGGGGACACGACGCCGAGCACCACGTCGTCGATCGCCTGCGGGTCGAGGTTCGGGTGGCGGACCTTGAGCTCTTCGATCAGCCCGACCACCAGGTCGAGCGGCTTGGTGCCGTGGAGGGCACCGCCCTTGTTCTTACCCCGAGGCGTGCGCATCGCCTCGTAGATGTAGGCCTCGCTACTCACTGAACACTCCTCCGCGCAGCGGCGTGGTTGGACACTTCGGTGTATCTCGCCGTCGATCGTACTGTCCGGCTGACGCTAATGCCCATTAACATAAGCCACCGGAACCCGATGGTGTCAATGGGTTGCCCGGGTTCCGAAAGGCGCTATCGTCGATTCACCATGAAGACTCCGGACCGCCCGTCGCGGCCGCGCGACCGCAGGGCCCAGCTCGCCGCGGTCGCCGCGGAGCTGTTCCGCGCCCGCGGCTTCCACGGGGTCGGCATCAACGACATCGCCGCCGCGGCGGGTGTCACGGGGCCCGCGCTGTACCGCCACTTCGCGGACAAGCAGGCGATCCTGGCCTACGTCGTGCTCGCCGGCATCGACGACATGGAGGCCGTGACCTCCGCGGCGCTGTCCGGTGCCCCCGACCAGCTGGACACCCTGCTCACGGGCCTCGCGACGCAAGCCGTCGAACGGCGTGAGATCGCGGCCCTGTGGCGGTGGGAAGGCCCGCACCTGCGTCGCGAGGAGCGGCGCGAGATCCGCCGCCGGTCCGGCGCGGTGCTGGACGCGTGGACGAAAGCGCTGCTGGCCGCTCGGACCGAGCTGGCTGCCGACGACGCCGAGTTCCTGTGCTGGGGCGCGCTGTCGGTGTTCGGCAGCGTGGCGGTGCACCACACGACCGTCGCGCGCCGCCGGTTCGTGCCCCTGCTCGTCGAACTGGCCTCGGCTGTGCTGGACACCACACTGCCGGGTTCGGTCTCGCCGGCGCCCGACATCCCGAACGGCCTCGGTACCCCGTCGCGCCGCGAGCAGATCCTCTCGGCCGCCACCGCCCTGTTCGGCGAACGCGGCTTCCACGCGGTGAGCATGGAGGACATCGGCGCGGCAGCGGGCATCGCCGGCCCCAGCGTCTACCGCCACTTCCCCAGCAAGGCGGCTCTGATGGCGGCCATCGGCCACCGCGCCGCGGACCGTCTGGCGCTGGCGGCCGAGCAGGCGCTGCGGGCACCCGACGAGCTGACCGCCTTGCGCCGGCTGTCGGCTTCGTACGTGCACACGTTGCTGCACACGCCGGAGCTCTTGGTCTCCTTCACGGCCGACCGGGTCACCATGCCGGACCGCGAAAAGGCCGACCTGCTGCGCGTGCAACGCGATTACGTGGCCCAGTGGGTGACGCTGCTGGCTGCGATCCTCCCGTCGCTGCCCGCGCGCGAGGCGAAGATCCGCGTTCACGCGGCGCTGACGATCGCGAACGACCTGACCCGGACGCGCCGCGTGAGCGGTCGGCCGAACCTGGAGGCGGAGCTGACGGCGTTGCTGCGGACGGTACTGGAGTGCGCCGTCCCGTGAACCGCTGAAAATCCGTCCTCGCCGAAATCGCTCCCGACCACCGTCCGGGCGTGCAAGCATTCCGCGTGCCCACCGGACGAAGGCTTCACCTGGTCACGACGGACGAGGACCACCGGGTCTCCACGCTCGAGCTGTTCTTCGATCTCGTGTTCGTCTACGCGATCACGCAGACGACCCAGCTGATGGCCGACCACCTGAGCCCGCTCGGCGTCGTCGAAGGGTTGCTGGTGCTGGCGGTCCTGTGGTGGTGCTGGTGCTGCTACGCGTGGCTCGGCACGACGATCCACGTGGACCACGGCATCGCGCGGCTGGCGATGTTCGCGGCGATGGCCGTGATGTTCCTGCTGTCGCTCACGGTCCCCGAAGCGTTCACGGACCGGCCGGGGGGGCTGGACGGGCCGGTGCTGTTCGTCGCGTGCTACAGCGTCGTGCGGGTCCTGCACGAGGTCGCGTACTTGGGCGCGGCGCGGCATGACCCGGAGCTGCGACGCGTGCTGCTGCGGATGCTGCGCGGGCTGGTGCCGAGCATCGCGCTGCTGGTCGTCGCGGCGTTCGTGCCGCAGCCGTGGCAGCTGATGCTGTGGGTGGTGGCCCTGGCGGTCGACTACGTGAACGTCTACTTCTCCGGCCCCGCAGGCTGGCGGCTCAACTCGCCCGGGCACTTCGCGGAGCGGTTCGGGCTGATCGTGATCATCGCGCTGGGCGAATCGATCGTGGCGATCGGGATCGGCATCGGGCCAGTGGCCATGACGTGGCTCATCGCCGGCTGCGCCATCTGCGGCATCGCGCTGGCCGCCGGTATGTGGTGGACGTACTTCGACGTCGTCGCGCGCGTCGCGGAGCACCGGCTCGCGGACGCGAAGGGGCTGGAGCGCACGAAGCTCGCGACGGACTCGTACACGTTCCTGCACCTGCCGCTCATCGCCGGCATCGTGCTGGTCGCGCTGGGACTGAAGAAGGCGTTCCTCTACCTGTCCGACACCGCTCACCACCCGCCGGGTGAAGCGCTGCACGGCGTGCCGATGTGGACGCTCACCGGCGGCCTCGCGCTGTACCTGGTGGCGCTGAGCTCCCTGCGCCGGCGCAACCTCGGCAGCTGGAACACGCAGCGGCTGGTGCTCGCCGCTGTGCTGCTGGCCCTGACACCGCTGCTGGAGCACGCGCCGGCCGCCGTGTCCGTGGTGGTGGCCGCGGTCGCGGTGCTGGGGCTGATCACGTTCGAACGGCTGCCGTGGGCGCGCCGGCAGGTGCACCTGGCGGCGCGGTGACGCACATCAGCCGGCGATTCCAGGCGCACCGGGCGGGCAGCCGGCTCGCCGCGGCCCCCGGGCACCGGACGCACCGCCACCCAGGGGCGACTGGCGATCTCCGCCGCACCGCGCTAACCTACTCGCCAGTAGGTAACGCGAGGGAGAGGCCACATGGCTGCGCCAAGGAAACGAGACGCGATGGGCTTCGGCCTGGCCGCGCTCACCCGGTTGGCCGGGAGCAGCGTGATCGACAAGGCCGGACTGCGCGGCCCCGTGCAGAACCTGGTCAAGGCGGGTACTCGCAGCGGTTTCCGTGCGGCGGGAGCGGCCACGCGGTCGTTCAAGTCCGCGCAGCGGCTCGGCAAGCCCGCGCGGCTCGCGCCGGCCGGCGACACCGGACTGTTCGACGTCACGCCCAGCGAGGACCAGCAGCTCATCACCGAGACGGTGACGGAATTCGCCGCCGAGCAGCTGCGTCCGGCGGCCGCAGATGCCGACGCCAAGCTCGCCGCGCCCGAAGGTCTGCTCAAACGGGCCGCGGAGCTGGGGATCACCCTCGTCGGCATCCCGGAGGAACTCGGCGGGGCGGGCACGGAGCGTTCGGTGGTCACCAACGCGCTCGTGGCCGAAGCCCTCGCCCACGGCGATCTGGGGCTGGCCGTCGCGGTGCTGGCGCCGTCCGCGGTCAGCACGGCGCTCGTGGCGTGGGGCGACGAGCAGCAGCAGGCCGACTACGTGCCCGCCTTCGCCGGCGAGCAGGTGCCGGCCGCGGCGCTGGCGCTGCTGGAGCGCACGCCGCTCGCCGACCCGTTCAAGCCCGCCACGAAGGCGAAGCGCACACCGAAGGGGTATCAGCTCGACGGCGTCAAGTCGCTGGTGCCGCGCGCGGCGCAGGCCGAGCTGTTCATCGTCTCGGCCGACCTCGAGGGCCGCGGGCCGGCGTTGTTCCTGGTGGAGTCGTCGGCGGTGGGGCTCTCGGTCGAGGCCGAGCCCGCGATGGGCCTGCGCGGCGCCGCGACCGGCAAGCTGCAGCTGGAGAAGGTCGCGCTGCCCGCGGGCGCGCTGCTCGGCGGCGGCAAGGCCGACGTGTTCACCGAGGTCGTGCGCCTGTCCCGGCTGGGCTGGGCCGCGCTGGCGGCGGGGACGGCGAAGGCCGTGCTCGACTACGTGGTGCCGTACGTGAACGGACGCACCGCGTTCGGCGAGCCGATCAGCCACCGGCAGGCGGTGGCGTTCTCCGTCGCCGACATCGCGATCGAACTGGAGGGCCTGCGCCTGGTGATGCTGCGCGCGGCCGCACGCGCCGAGCAGGGCAAGGAGTACGCGCGGGAGGCCGCACTGGCGCGCCGGCTGGCCGTCGACAAGGGCATGCAAATCGGCAACGCCGGGGTGCAGCTGCTCGGTGGGCACGGCTTCGTGAAGGAGCACCCGGTGGAGCGCTGGTACCGCGACCTGCGGGCGATCGGCGTGATGGAAGGCGCCGTCCTCCTCTAGAAAGGCTTTCCGATGATCAACCTCGAGGTTCCGAAGAAGGCCGGCGCGCTGGTCAACCAGGCGTACCAGGCCGCAGCCGAAGTGTTCCGGCCGATCTCGCGCAAGTACGACCGCGCAGAACACACGTATCCGTCCGAATTGGACATGTTCGCGGCGCTGCTCGACGGCCTGAACTCATCCGGTGAGGGCGGCGCGGGGGCGGCGGGCGTGCGCCGTTCTCGCGATTCCGGGTCCGGCGGCAACCGCAACGGCGCCAACCTCAACGTCGTGCTCGGCACCATCGAAATGTGCTGGGGCGACGTCGGCCTGCTGCTTTCCATGCCGCGTCAGGGTTTGGGCAACGCCGCCATCAGCTCGGTCGCGACCGACGAGCAGCTCGAACGGTTCTCGGGCCTGTGGGCCGCCATGGCCATCACGGAGCCCGACTGCGGCTCCGACTCCGCCGCCATCACCACCACGGCCGTCCTGGACGGCGACGACTACGTGCTCAACGGCGAGAAGATCTTCGTGACGTCGGGCCAGCGCGCCGACGCCGTGGTCGTCTGGGCCACTTTGGACCGCTCGAAGGGCCGCGCGGCGATCAAGTCCTTCGTGGTCGAGAAGGGCACGCCGGGCTTCGAGGTCGTGCGCGTGGAGCACAAGCTGGGCATCCGCGCGTCCGACACGGCCGTGCTGCGCTTCGAGAACTGCCGCGTGCCGCGCGAAAACCTGCTGGGCACCCCGGACGTCGACACGGCCAAGGGCTTCGCGGGCGTCATGCAGACGTTCGACAACACCCGCCCGCTGGTCGCCGCCATGGCCGTCGGCCTCGCCCGCGCGGCGCTGGACGAGACCCGCCGCCTGCTCGCCTCCGCCGGCGTGAAGATCGATTACGACCGCCCGGCCCACCTCCAGCCCGCCGCGGCCGCCACCTTCCTGCAGCTGGAAGCCGATTACGAATCCGCGTACCTGCTGACGCTCGAATCCGCGTGGCTGGCGGACAACCGCAAGCCGAACTCCCTGCACGCCTCCATGGCGAAAGCCAAGGCCGGCCGCACGGTCGTCGACGTGACCCTGAAGTGCGTCGAACTGGCCGGCGCCTTCGGCTACACGGAAGAATCACTGCTCGAGAAGTGGGCCCGCGACGCGAAGATTCTGGACATCTTCGAGGGGACCCAGCAGATCCAGCAGCTCATCGTGGCCCGACGGATTCTCGGGAAGACGTCGGCTGAGCTGAAGTAGTTGTGAAGCAACGGAAAGCCGCCCGGTCGCTGGCCCCTCTCGGGGCGTTGCGACCGGGCGGCTTTCGCGTCGGCGGGGACGGGGTTTCATGATCAGGCCGCCTCCAGGCCGTCACCGATGGCAGGCCGTCCGAACACCGCGTCGACGGCCTCCCGCGCCCGCTGATGGCTCGACGGCACGAGGTGCGTGTACGTCCGGAGCGTGAAGCCCGGGTCCGCGTGCCCAAGGTAGTCGGCCAGCTCCGTAATCGACACCGCACGGGCCAAGAGCGTCGACGCGTAGAAGTGACGGAGCGCGTGCATCCCGTCCGCGCGACCTCGGTACTTGATTCCCGCCGCCCGGAACGCTCCGTGCCAGACAACCTTCGTGAACAGGTCCCCGGAGTACAGCCGGCCACCTTCCCCGGTCATCAGCAGCCGTGCCGTCACCGGATCACCGTCCGGGCTCTGCCAGGGCAGCGTGACGGCCACAGACGGGAAACGATCTTCGTGGTCATCGATCTCGGCCAGCATGGCGGCCGACAGCGGGATAGTTCGCTCCTTACCCCGCTTGGGAAGCGCGAACATCATCACACCCCGGACCGTCTTGATCTGCCGACGAATCCGCACGGTCATCGCCGTCCGGTCGACGTCGTCCGGCGAGAAGCCCAGAATCTCGCCCTGCCGCAGACCGAAGCCAGCGCCGAGCGGCACGGCGATCTTGAACCGATCCACCAACCCCGACCGCACAGCCTGAACACGTTCCTCCGGCCACACGACGATCGGCGGACTACTCGCGACCGGCCGCCGCACGGTCTTCGCGTGGCACGGGTTCTCACGAATCCGGCGGTCGTCCACGGCCGAATCCATCACGCCGGAGACGGTGTTGAACAAGACCGCCTGGTAGTTGTCCGAGAGCTTCCGCTCTTCCATCGAGCCGACCCACTCACGAATGGTCGACGGTTTGATCTGTCCGACCTTCTTGGTCTCGAAGACCGGGTAGATCTGGCTTTCGAGCCGACTGAGAATGGTCGACCGAGTGCCCGGGTCCGGAGACTGGCTCTTCACCCAGCTCTCCGCCTGCTGGCGGAACGTCGTCTGCGAGGCCCGCGGATCGATGTACTTGTCTTCGCGCTTGTCGGACTCGACGCCGATGAGGAAGTCCTCAGCGCGCTTCTTCTGCTTGTCCGCGAACGACTTCGAGCGTTCGTTGTTGTCCGGGTCGAGGTAGCGGACCTTGTACCGCAGCCCGATGCCGTACAGCTCGGACCGCTCCATGACGGGCTTGCCCCGCGCGTTGAGGATGACCTTCCCGGTCACCGCGTCCCGCGCGGGGCGATACCAACGATCTTGAATGTGGCCCATCAGGCCGCCTCCGCGTCGACCCAGGCGCGCAGCTTGGCCGGGTCATAGCGCAGGTGCCGGCCGATCTTCTTGACTGGCGGCCCCTCGCCGCGCCACTTCCACTGGTAGAGCGTCTTCACCGGGACGCCGAGGTAGTCGGACACGTCCTCAACGGTCCAGAGCCGATCGATCTTGCTGACGTTGTTCATTGCTCCCCCTTTGATCAGGCCGCGAGTCCAGTTGCCGAAGTTTCTGGAGGTCTCTCCGCCGCCAGTAGCGCCCGGTCGTATTCGGCCTTCCACGTGATCCGCTCCGCGATGGCGCGCATCACCAGGTGTGGACGGGGCGTTACCTGCGGGTCTCCGGCCTCGACCTTGCGCCAGACCTGCTGCGACCGGTCGGCCTCCGGCTTTTCGATCCCGACGGCCGCAAGCGCCTGGAGCACGAAGGCCCGCCGGTCGGCTTTGTGGTCGACGAGGGTCTTGCCCGACCACTTCCGGGAGACCAGCACCCTGCGGCCGGGCAACCCGAGCGTGGTCCGGCGGTGAGCCCGGCCCTTGCAGTGCCCCGGGGTGGTCTTGCCCGTGACGCCCTTGGGCTGGACGCCGTAGAGCAGCCAGACCGCGCAACGCGGCGAACACGGCGTGACCGACAGCTCGGCGTGAAGCCGGTCGTGGTGATCGGCCTGGGCCGCGCTGTCTGCCTCGACCACCTCACCCGTGGACTTGGTCAGGTACTTCGTCAGGTAGCCGATGTGCCGGCCGGCCTCTTCGGTGCCGCCGAGGATGCCCTTCGAATGCACCTGGCTCCCGAACGTGACGACGTGCGCCGGGTGCTCGACCGCCTCCACCGCGCCGTCCCACCGGGTCAGCGGCTGACGCGTCTCCGGGTCGACGAACCCGTGTTCGGGACCGTCCCAGACCGGCAGGCGATCGGCGTAGACGATCTCGTCGTGCGCCGGCCACCAGACCTGGTGATAGGTGGCTTCGGTGACCTGGCGAATCACGTCGTGCGGCACCGAGCCCCGGATCGCCGCGTGCAGGTGCGGAGCGGCCCGGCGCTGGGGCTCGACGGTGGCGAAGTACTGCGCGTCCCAGCCGACGACCCGGCGCAGGTTCTGCCACCACCGATCCACCAGGGCGGAGAAGTGCACCGCGTCCCGAGCCGCCCGCCGGTAGTCATATCGACTCGGGTCGACCGGGGAGCCGTCACCACGGACCGGGCCATAGGTGTCACAGGTCAGCGTCACGAACATCGACGGCCGGAACTTCCCCGCGAACTCCCGCCCGACCGTCGTCTTCGCGACCTTCCGCCGAGGCAGATTCGGCGCATCCTGCCGACGACGAGTCGACCGCTTCACCGCCCGCTTGGCCGGCACGTCGAGGGCGGGCAGACGGCCCCGCATCCCGAGTTGCCGAAGTTCCGCATCGACCCCGGCGACCTCCTCCCGCAGCTCCTCTGCCTCGGCCTGGTCGTGCTCGACCACCTCCCGATACGCCGCCACCAGGTCCGCCCGGTAGGTCAGCAGCTCCTTGTGATCTTCCGAGGGCGGAGCTGCGGTGAGGGTGGGGTTCTTCGGTCATGTGCCAGCCCTCGCGGCACTGTGCCTGCCGAAGAGCCTTCGCCTTCCGGGCGCACGGCAAGCACACCGACTCGACCGTGGAGCCGCACGGCACCGGGACGTACCGGAGTTCGCCGGTCTCGGTGTCGCCGACCTCCATCGTGAACGGCCGAACGCAGACACCGTGCTTCTCCGCCGTCGCCCGGATCACGTCAGCCGCCAGTGGTGCCCGCATCCGTTCGGCGCGTGTCTCGCTCATCAGGCCGCCACCTCCCCCGACGACGACCAGCCACGCAACAGATAGACGGGCATGTCCTGCTTCGCCCCGGCCGGGAGGTCGGGGAACGTGCTCGGTTCGAACGGAACCACGCCGAAGACGCGGACGGGGATGCCGCAGGGTGTCCGGCCGGTGATCGACAGGTGCACCCACCTCCCGTCACGCAGCCGCCACAACTGGGCCGAGACGTCGTCGAGCGTGTGCGCCCAGACCAGCAGTGCCCGCGAAACCTCGGGGAGGCCATCGGCATCGAGCTGGACCTTGATCGGGCTCGACCATGCGTTGACGTCGACCGTGGCGACCGGCGGCAGCTGGTGGGAGTCCAGGTGGTCGCGGATGGCGTCGAGGAAGATCATCAGCCGGTTCACGCGGCCACCCCCTCACCGCCGTGTCGCAGATCCGCGACACCCCCGTTGGTCACGTACTGCTCCAGCGCCTTGACCGTGCTGTCGGAGACCCACCCGGCGCGGATGCGCAGGGGCTCGCGGATGCCTTCGCCCCAGACGTAGCCCACGCCGGCCTCCGAGTCGCCGATGCGGTTCGCCCAGGCCCCGCGCTCGTACGCGCCGTCGCCGAGGACCATCCCGACGTGCGTCTTGGACGTCACGCGCAGGCACACCCGTCGGGTGAACAGCTCCCGGACCGGGACGGTGTCCTTTGTGGGCTCCTGGACGTAGCCACGGACCGAGATCCCCAGCGCCCGTCCTTGAGTGGTGAGCAGGGCGACGCGTTCCACAATGGCCTCACGAGTCTTGCGGTCGGTGTACTTCGTGAGCGCGCCGATCTCGTCGAACTCCAGCAGCTCCAACGGATACTCCGTCGACACCGGAATGGTCCGCAGCCGACCGGCGAACGCGCGCTTGCGCGATTCCATCTCCTCCACCAGGCCGTCAAGCAGTTCAACCGCGTCCTTGCCGCCCACGGCGTAGCGGGAGAAGATCCCGCGCCCGTAGGCCAGTTCCATGCCCTTGGGGTCGATGCCGGACATGCGCACCACCCCGGCCCGGATCGCCGACGCAGCGGCCACGAGCGGACACCACATGACGCTGTTCTTGCCCGCGCCCGAGGCACCGGCAGTCAGGCAGTGCGCGCCAGAGCCGAGCAACGGAACGCGCCAGTCACGGCCATACTCGGTCCGACCGGCCCAGACGTTGCACAGGTCCACGCCGGTCGAGTCGACGCCGTCCGGAACCTGGGGACCGGCCACCCCGCCGCCGAGGAGGTCGCGGCGTTGGAAGTCGATCGAGACGACGTTGGGGGCCAGCTCGCGGACCTGGCAGCGAGCGACCTTCCGCGCAACGGCCAAGGCCCGAGCGGCGTCGTCGAAGTCTTCCGGCTTCTGCCCCGGCACCAGCTCCACCCGCACCTCATCCCACGAGGCACCGGAGCGGACACCGAGCACCTTGGGAGTCCGCGCGTTCGGCCGGTTCGAGGTCGAGCGGGAGAGCGCGCGTCGACGGCCGACGAGGTTCACGTTCACCACCACCGGCAGCGCCTCATCCCGCACGGAGAGACCGCAGGCGTGTAGCCACTCCGGCAGCTTGCGCCCGTACACGGCCCAGCGAGCCCACCAGGAGCGCAGGAACCGCCAGCACCGCTGGTCAAACGAGACCGCGTCGATCATCCACCACATCGCCAGGACCGCCGCGACGCTGCCGAGGGTGATCGCCAGCGACAGCCAGCCGACCAGCTCACACCAGGCGTAGACCGCGACGATGCCGAGACTGGTCCGCCACCGCGTCACAACCTGCGCGAACATCCACACCACGGCCTTGCACAGCCACCACAGAGCCACGAACACCACGGCCGCCGCAGCCAGAGCTTCCAGAATCGAGGCCAGGGCGCGGCCGATCTTGTGCAGCACCCACACGCCGAGCCCCAGCCCAGCCAGGGCCACTACCGCGAAGCCGGGAGCCATCACCGATCACCCCGCTTCACCCGGAGATCCAGCGGCAGCATCCCCAGACACGGGGCGCACTGGGTCTCGTCGGGCAGGAGTTTGGCGAATCGTTTGCAGGAGGCGCAGCGCGTTGGGGTGACCCCCGTTGACGCTCGCCGGTTGTCGTCGTTTAGCGTTGTCATTGTTCACTTCCGCTGGTTGTGGACAGCGCAGGAGCGGCAAGGTTGGTAGCCAGGTTCCGCTTCTGCGCCTTAACGGATCACGATCACCCGCATGAGGACGTGTTTCATCGCCGCACGTCATAGCGTGCGTTTTTCGCTGATACTGTTGACTTTTCGGTCGTCTACATGCGACTAATCAGCAGGCTTGCTCTCCGCCTGGAGTTCTGCCGAGATTTCACCCGCTTTCCGTTCCTCGTAGCTGGCCCAGTACAGCGCCTCGTGGTGGTGACCTCGGTCGACGTCGGCGATCGCCTTGTAAAGCCGCGCGTTGCCGAGGCGGAACGCCAGCCACACCGACGGGTTCGCGTCGCTCGGTGGCCGGCGGTCCATCACGACCTCGTGGGCGTCCCGCAGCGTCTTCGGCTCAGCTTTGCGCACTGTCACGCCTCCCTGCGCGGGCTTCCAGCAGTGCCGCCAGGTCCTCGGCGTGGTCGCGGAGCCGGCGAAGGAACACCGCGCATCCCGGCCACGCTTCCTGGTCCTCCGGCGGGACCAGCGTCACCACGCACAGCCCGCCAGTCAGCACCAGGACCGGCGGATGTGACGCGCCCGTCCCGGTCTCCTCCACCGTCACCTCGGTCCCCGCCCCGACTGTCCAGCGCAGCCCCAGCCCGTCCCACGTTGCCGTCATGTCGTTCCCATTCCCGGGCCAGGTCGGCGAACCCCTCGGCCGCCGACTCCAGCGCCGCCACACACCACCACGGCAACCCACGCACCTGCGCCAGCTCGTGCCACGCCCGCGACACCCGCCGAGCAGCATTCGCCGTGTTCGTCGCACTCACCGGCGACAGCACGACACGGCCGTGCTCCCACGCGGCCATGTAGTCCCGATACGCCTGCTCCCACGCCTCGACCCGCTCGCGGAAGCCCATACCTGTCACGCCGCCTTCGCCGACTCACCGGACCGAGACGGCTTCGCGTTGCTGGTGGCCTGCTTGAAGCCGGTCGCGCGGAACACGTAGGACTGGTACTTGAACTCACCCTGCCCCGCCACACGCGGTTCGGCCGTGAGGCCGTCCAGCTCGATCGGCCGCATCCCGGGCAGCGCCTCCGCAGTGGTCGGCACCGGCTGCACGTCGGCGAGAAGCGTGATCTCGAACGAAGCCCGCTTCGCCCGCGTCTCGGCCGGGTCGGTGACCATCACCTTCCACTGCCGCTTACCCATCACCTCGTCAACCCGCTGCCGCACCGGGCGATTGGCAGCCCGGTCCTCACGCGACTGGTACTCGTTGTCCGGCGACACCTCGCCCACCATCACCAAGCCCTGCGGAAACGCGTCCTCGAAGTCGATGCTGAACCGGTGTCCCTTGTCGATAGCCATGCTGAATCCCTTGTGTCGTCTGTTAGTCGGTAGCTTCTGGCGGTTCTCCGCCTCGTGCCGCTGCGGCGTCCAGTGCCGCGCTCACCTCGTCCAGTTCCCTCCGCAGTACGGCAATCGCGTCGGAGTCCACGAGCAGGACCACCGGGAACGCCTTGCCGAACCGGACCTCTGCGCGGTTTGCGTACGTCAGCGCCCGGACACGAATCGGCAGATCAGCCGTGACGTGGATCTGAACCGTGTCGCGCATGCCACGCCGCGCCTACGCCGCACGTCGGCGAGGTACCGCCCGCGTGTCCAAGCCAGCCAGCCGGACAGTCGTTTCAGTGGTCACGCGTTCCTCCTCGGTGTCCTGGCCCCGGGCCTGTCCCGGCAACCTGACACCCAGACTCCGCCAAAACGCGGGACGTGATCACCACCTGGCGGGACATCTTGGGACGTCCCTGGTACCGTCGAAGACGTCCCTATACGTCCCAAGGGGTGGCGATGCCGAACGAACGCCTGCGTGACGCGCTCCTGCGCAACGGCCTGACGTTGGAGCAGGTCGCCAAGGCGGTCGGGGTCGATCAGAAGACCGTCGAGCGCTGGATCACCAAGAACCGGACGCCCTACCCCAAGCACCGGCACAAGATCGCCGCCATGGCACGCGAGTCAGAGACCTACCTGTGGCCGGACTCGGTAGCCCCGGAGCGCAAGGCCGAGACCGCCGCCGCCGAGCTTGTGCAGGTCTTCCCGCACCGCAACGCCGTCCCCGTCGAGCTGTGGGACCGGCTGATCAAGGACGCATCGGAGACCGTCGAGATCCTGGTACACGCGGCGTTGTTCCTGGTCGAACGCCCGCGGTTCATCAAGGACCTGACAGCCAAGGCAGCGGCCGGCGCTCGAATCCGGCTCGTGTTCGGAGACCCCGAAGGGGACAGCGTCGCCCTGCGCGGCGAGGAAGAGCAGCTCGGCGACGGAACGCTCGCGGCACGCATCCGCAACGCCCTGGCCTTCTACCGGCCGCTGGTCGGAGTCGACGGCGTGGAGATGCGGTTCCACAACACGACGCTCTACAACTCGATCTTCCGGTTCGACGACGAGATGATCATCAACACCCACGTATACGGGTTCCAGGGAGCCCACGCCCCCTCACTCCACCTGCGCAGACTCTCCGCCGGGGACCTCTTCGAGACCTACTCGGAGAGCTTCGAGTCAGTCTGGAACCTCGCCAAGCCGGCCACCTTCTAGGAGGCAGCATGACCCGAGTCGACTACTACAACGACCCCAACGCACCCAAGGCCAACAGCATCGCGGTAGCGGTGTCGGCGTTCATCCAGGACGACGAAGGCCGGATCCTAATGATCAGGCGCACGGACAACGACTTGTACTCCATCCCGGGCGGCCAGCTTGAACTCGGCGAGACACTTGCCGAGGCGGCGGTCCGAGAGGTCCGCGAGGAGACCGGCATTGAGTGCGAGGTTACCGGGGTAGTCGGCCTGTACTCGGACCCACAGCACGTCATCGCCTACAATGACGGCGAGGTACGACAAGAGTTCTCAATTTGCTTCCACGCTAAGGCATTGAGTGGCACTACACGCACAAGCAGTGAGAGCAAGGAAGTCGTCTGGGCCAAACCTTCCGAACTGAAAAATCTTCGCGTCCACCCCAGCATTCGCCTACGTATCCACCATGCAATCTCGGATCAGGAAGAGCCATACTTCAGCTGAGGAAATCCGCGAACAATAATCCACCACAGAAGGCTGTAGACTATTAAATAGATATCAGATTACCTGCAGGAAACTTGTCGAACTCGGGAAGAAATTCGCGAAGCTCACTTGATACAAAAATCTTCTTACCTTTGACGCGCTTGATCATCACGTCTAAGCGCTCGCGCAGCAAAATTCCGAGTATCTTATCTGCTGGATTCAGGGACAGAGCGTTCACAATGTCCGAATTCTTCTCAGCCAACGCCGTCAGATCACCAATATCGATTGCAGCAATAGCGAGGAATCTCTCAATAGTTATCGCAAACCTACGCCGATCCGTCGGCATTCTGCTTTCACCAAGAAGCTGCGCCGATGTAGCGATTATTTCATTTCGCTTGTCGAAAGTTTCATACTTTGGTTCATTCTCGATCTTCGCCACATTGGCGACATTTTCGAGGACGCTGTCGACAATCTCCAGCAAGCCACGCAATCGACCATCCAATCGGTGTTCCTGCCAAGAAAACCCAACGCCTTTGTAGATCACGTCGTGCACAGACTCTTGCAGTGCGTGCTGAATATACGTTGTTAACTGCAACTCAGCCTTCAGCCACGACAGCTCCCCATGCCTAGCCAAGTAGTCGGTCGGAAGGGTGAAGGAAATATGAGGCTGCCTGTAATTGAATTCATGAGGCTTACCCGCCTCATCATTCTTGACCAGAAGTACTTCAAAGTTTTGCCGAATTACACCTATCGCTTTTGGAAGGTCGGAAGGATGAAGAAAGACGGCTCGCAGAGCAACAAGGTCATCGACGTCTTCCAGTTTCGCGTATTCACCACGCTGAAATTTAGCGTATGCCGACTCGATAGACTTCACTCTTGCCTGAATAGCAACCGGACGAAGTCCACTTAGCGACGCCTTTAATCTAGCTTCAAGTTCATCAACCCCGAACCGCAAGAGTGACTCAAGATCCGCGTATTTGGCGGCGAAAGAGGTGGGGACCCGTTCAGTCATCTACATACCTTTGAGAACAGAACGCAAGATGTCGGCCCGAATCTCCCTATTGGACTTCTTATTCGAGCCCTGCACAGCAGCGATCCTATAGGACCGCGCCCGTTCAGTCTCCTGGTCTTCCAACTCATTTTCAAAAGTTGAGAGACTACTCGCGGCCTCCTGCGCATCGAACTCTTCACCACTGCGAACCAGGTCCGCAATCGACGCCCAGAGCGAGTAGAAGTCGGCAACATTAGAAAATCGACTAGTTTTTATCTGGAAGAATTTGTCGATCTGCGAAATCGCAGCCTGCGTGGCAGTAAAGTTCTCATCAGCATCCGACTCGCCAGCTATTTCAGCATCATTCCTTGCATACGTAGAATCCAAGTAGTCCTTGCCGTCCTGGATTCCCATCATGGAAATGATATACAACTCGGAAACATACTCAACGTCTAGCATCCTTCGAATACGAGCCGGAGTAACAAGCCCGATTTCTGTCCAGAAAGGATGCTCGGACAGTCGCTCAATCTTCGAAACAAAGGCACCTGAGTACTTGGCGTGGCGAAGCTCTTGCTTATTGAGCCTTGCAACATTGCGATTGAGACGATCGAAAGCCTCATTTAACTCCGCAGGCGATGCACTTTTAATGCTTTCTACCGTGAAGACATACTCAATCAAGGCGACCTTTTGCTCGTTGCCCAACTGTGAGTAGTATTTATTATCTAACCCAAGATCCGTCAGTCCATCCGAAGTCGAGAATTCATCCTCATAGAACTCGAAGAGAGCAGATAAGCGCTGCTTCCCATCGATCACATGATAGGTGGCCGCTTGCCCGGGAACATAGTCCACCTGAAGAAATATACTCGGAGCAGGATAGTTTCGAATAATAGAATCAATAAAGAACTGCTTGTACTGCAGGTTCCAAACGCTTCGACGCTGATACGGTGGATCCAGATCGAGCCTACCAGCGGATTTGAGGTCTAAAAACCAACTGGCGGACTGCGTGTTGGTAGTACGTTGCAAACGCGTGGGGTACTCGGACATCTTCCCATCCTGCCGAACTTAGCTCTATGGAATCAAGGGGCGCGCCGCCGGCGGCGCGCCTGTCGCCTACGTAGCCCCTCGCCTGGGCGGCCGCATCCGCTTCCGACACGGCGGGCTGCCGCTCCGCTCCGCCCGCCGGCCGGGCGGTGCGGCCGCCAGCGGGTCACCTGGCGCAGCGCCGCGCGGCGGCGGCACACGGGTCCCCAGAGCCAACGTTGGCCTCCTCTGCGAGCGGTCGTGACATACGGGTCGTTCGTGACTCGATCTCCGTTACGCACCGTCGTGAGGGACCTCCATCCCGACGCCGGATCGTGACAACGGCCGGTAGCACCGCGTCAAGACGGTGAAGCGTGTCTTGACCCGGCACCACCGGCCGCGTGCTGGCTTCGTATCGGGATGCAGGGGTAGGTGTGGCCGAGCCCCAGGCCGTCTCCAGGCCGTCTCCAGGCCGTCAGAGGCCAGGGAGAGGCGACAGACGACGAGAACTAACGAGACGCATCAGCGCAGCTCAGAGGCCGTTTACGGCGAAGTGAGCAAGGTCGGCGAAAACCTGCTGAGAAATTCTGGACATCTTCGAGGGGACGCAGCAGATTCAGCAGCTGATCGTGGCCCGGAGGGTGCTGGGGAAGACCTCGGCGCAGCTGAAGTAGGTTGGGGGGTAACGGAAATCGCCCGGTCG
Organism: Amycolatopsis sp. FDAARGOS 1241; assembly: GCF_016889705.1. Taxonomy (NCBI): domain Bacteria; kingdom Bacillati; phylum Actinomycetota; class Actinomycetes; order Pseudonocardiales; family Pseudonocardiaceae; genus Amycolatopsis; species Amycolatopsis sp. FDAARGOS 1241. Next base: position 1,027,947 of record NZ_CP069526.1, on the reverse strand, counting down.
GCGGCTCTCCTGGGAGATTCCGCGACCGGGCGTTCTTCTCCCACGCAACCGACGCGACAGTTCACGAAGCTCTCCGCGGCGACCAACGGGCGCCACTACGACTCGGTGTGCTCCCGCCCACCGCTGCACCGGCGAGCCACCGACCGCGCTGAAGTGAGGTTTTCCCCAACCTGGCGGGCAATTCGCCGCCGAGGTGCGGAATATCGGATTGATCTCCGAGCGATCGATTTCGGCACCTTTGCCCTAACCTTCCCCGCATGACGAATCCTGGGGTTTACGGCCCTCCGAAGGGCCTGGGTCAGGCTCGGATCTTCATGTGGATCCAGGTCGCCTTCAGCGTGCTGGGCTCGATCCTGATCCTGGCCCTGGCGGCCGCCGCGAGCAGCAACGGCGCCGAGGGGACCGGTTTGCTGGTCGTGATCGCGGTGATCAACTTCGTGATGGCCGTCGCGCTCGCCGTCTGCGCGGTGAAGCTGCCCTCCGGCCGGCAGTGGCCCTGGGTGACGGCGATCGTGGTCGAGGCGATCGTCGTCATCAACGGGATCGTGACGCTGATCAGCGAAGGCGTCACCGGGATCCTGCCGCTGATCTTCGCCGGCCTCGCCCTGCGCGGCCTGCTGCACAAGGACGTCCGCGCGTGGCTCACCGCCCAGCGCGGCGGTCAGGCACCCGCGGTCTGACACCTGGCGAAAACCCGGGGCCGTCCACCGCGGGCCGCCCCTTTTTCAGGCTCGCTCGCCGAGGAACTCGTCCAGGTACTGCCACGTCGTGCCGCGGGCCCGGCGCCCGGTCAGCACGCCGAGGTGCCCGCCGGGCGCGGTGCGGAACCGCACCTGCGGCGCGTTCTCCAGCAGCCGCACCACGCGTTCCACCGACGGCTGCGGCGCGATAGTGTCGTTCTCCCCCGCGACGACGAGCACGGGCACCTTCACGTCCGCCAGGCTGATCTTGCGGCCGCCCAGGTCGACGGTGCCCTCGGCGAGGTCGTTGGTGCGGAAGAGCCGGTGGTACAGCTGCCCGAACGTGCGCCCGGGATAGGCGTACATGTTGTCCATGAAGTGATCGACAGCCTCGATCTGCGCGAGGTAGTCGCGGTCGTCGAGGTGCGAGAGGATCGCGATGGGTTTCGTGATCTCCTTGCTGATGCCCGTCGCGCGGAACACGCGGCTGACCAAATAGGACGGTGCGCCGCCGAACGCGCGGTAGACCGGCGTGAGCAGGTGGCCGCCGGTGAGGTCGACGAGCGGGCGGAACGGCGCGACGATCGGGATCGCGGTGAAGTCCACCGGCGACCCGATCGCCGTGATGGACTCGACCGGCAGTTCCGGCTGATCGGCGTTCACCAGCAGCGAGAAGATCCCGCCGAGCGACCACGACACGAGGTGCACGCCCGCGCCGCCGGCGTCCTCGCTCACCTTCCGGATCGCCCGCGGCAGCACCTCGTCGATCCAGTGCTCGATGCCGAGGCGCCGGTCGGAGAACGCGACGTTGCCGTAGTCCACGAGGTAGGTGTTGCGCCCGGCGTCCACGAGGTGCTCGATGAGGCTGCAGCCGCGGCGCAGGTCGAAGCACAGCGCGGGCGCCGCCAATGGTGGCACCAGCAGGATCGGCGGCCCGGACACCGGCGCGCCGCCATGGGTCATGCGGTACAGCGAGCGGTTCGGGCCCTGGTCGATGAGCACGCGGGGCATCGGGCGCAGGTCGGCGACGCCGCCGTGGAACACCTTCCCCACGACGTTGGACGCCGCCGCAGCCAGCCGTGCCGTGGGTGAAACCATGTCCCGCCTCCCGGAGATAGACCCTCAGGGTGGCAATCTTGCCCGCGCGCGCAAGCGGCTTCAACACCGCCACACTTGCAAGCACCCCGCAAGCACGTCCATTTCGGACGGTGCCGCTGACCGGGCAGGCTACTGCTCCGCGTCGGCCGCGGGCGCGCTCTGAGCTGCGCGGGACTCGTATTCGGCCCGCGCCGGCGAATACGCGGCCGAGGCGAGCAGCTGGTCGCCGCCGAGCGAGCGCACGAACCACTCGCCGAACGCGCGCGGGAACAGCCGCGTGATCCGCCCGGTGAAATCCAGCGATTCTGGTACGAACACGTCGAACCTCGGGTACTTCAGGGCATCCGCGATGGCCGCGGCCACGTCTTCCGGCGCCACGGACTTGATGAACTTCGCTTCACCGAGCCCCGACGCCAGTTCCGTGCGCACCACCGCCGGCATCACGCACGACACGGACACTCCCGTGCCCCGCAACTCGAGGTGCACCGCCTCCGACAGGCCGACGACGGCATGTTTGGTCGCGCAGTACGTGGCCGCGCCAGGGAACCCCGACTTGCCCGCCATCGACGCGACGTTCACGATGTGCCCGGTCCCCCGCGGCTTCATCCGCTTCACGGCCTCGCGCGTGCCGTGGATGACGGCGTGCACGTTGATCTCCAGCATGCGCCGCGTGGCCGAGTCGTCCTCCTCGTCGAGCGGGGCGAGCGGCATGATGCCGGCGTTGTTGATCAGCACGTCGATGGGTCCGACCCGGCGCTCGACCTCGTCGAGGAACTCGGTGAACGCTTTCGTGTCGGTCACGTCGAGCGGCAGCGCGACGGCCTCGGGGCCCAGCTCACCCGCGGTTTTCTCCGCGCGGACGTGGTCGAGGTCCCCGAGCACCACCCGCGCGCCGAGGCGTTTGAGCGCCGTGGCCGTCGCCGCGCCGATGCCCTGCGCGCCGCCGGTGATTACGATGACCTTGCCGGACAGCGAACGGGGCTGCTTGGCCATGACGGGCTCCTCCTGCGTCGACGGGGCATTGTTGGCGTCGTGTCAATATGGTGCCCCGGCCGGGCCGCTCGCGCCAGTCGACTGCCCCGATCAGGGGCGTTGCTCGAAGACCTGCCCGAGCCAGCCGCCGACGTCGAAGCGGACCGTCGAGCGGAAGCCCCGCGCCTCGTAGTAGCGCTGGAGAGCGCCGTCGCCACCGGCCCAGCAGTCGACGCGCACGAGGCCGATCCCGCGCCGTTTCGCCTCCGCCAGCGTGTATTCGATCAGCCGCGCACCCACGCGGTGGCCGGCGAAACGCCGCGACGTGATGAGCAGCCCGATGTACAGCTCCGGCTCACCGGCCGGCGGCACGTGGTCCGGGCACTTCTCGCTGACGATCAGCGCCCCGGCCGGTTCCCCGTCGACCTCCGCGATGCGCAAGCCGGGCTCGTCGGTCATGTCGGCCACGCGCGACGCCCGGTGCGGGATGCTGCTCCACGGCTGGTCACCCCACTGGCCGGCGCTGCCACGCGCCACCAGCCACTCGACGGCTTCGTCGAAGAAGCGCAGCAGCGTGGCCGCGTCGTCCTTGCGCCCGGGCCGGATGACGAAGAGGGCCATGCGGATGTTCTACCGCTACGGCAGCGTCAGGACCACCGGCCCGGCGTCGGTGATGGCGACGGTGTGCTCGGAGTGCGACGCACGGGTGCGGTCGGTGGTGCGCAGGGTCCAGCCGTCGGGGTCGTGCCGGTACTGGTCGAGGCCGCCGCGGGTGAACATCGGCTCGATCGCGATCACCAGGCCCGGCCGCAGGCGCAAGCCGCGGCCCGCGCGGCCGTCGTTGGGCACCGGCGGGTCTTCGTGCATCGCGCGGCCGACGCCGTGGCCGCCGTGGTCTTCGGTCACGCCGTAACCCGCCGCGCGGCCGACCGTGCCGATCGCGGCGGAGATGTCGCCCATCTTCGCGCCGGGCTGCGCGGCCGCGATGCCGGCGGCGAGCGCTTCCTCCGTCGCCGCGATCAGCGCGAGATCCGCCGGGTCGGCCCCGCCGACGACGAAGCTCACGGCGGCGTCGCCGTGCCAGCCGTCGACCGCGGCACCGCAGTCGATGCTCAGCAGGTCACCTTCTTGGAGCCGGTACCGGCCGGGGATGCCGTGGACAATCGCGTCGTTCACGCTCGCGCAGATCACGCCCGGGTACGGCGTCGGAGCCCAGCGCGGGTGGTAGCCGAGGAACGACGGCTTCGCGCCGGCCTCCGTCATCACCTGCGCCGCGACGGCATCCAGCTCGACCAGGGAAACGCCGGTGCTCGCGGCTTCCCGCACGGCCGCGAGCGCGCGGGCCACCACCCGGCCCGCCTCCCGCATCGCCGCGATCTCAGCCGGCGTCTTCAGCTCCACCATGCGGATAAATATACCGGTATTTCTATCCTGCGCGCCGACCGGGCGTCCCCCCAGCTAGCTCGCCATCCCGAGGTGGCGCGCGATCAGCATCCGCTGCACCTCGCTCGTGCCCTCGCCGATCTCCAGGATCTTCGCGTCCCGGTAGAACCGGCTGACCGGGAACTCGTTCATGAACCCGTACCCGCCGAAGATCTGCGTCGCGTCGCGTGCGTTGTCCATCGCGGCGTCGGACGCGACGAGCTTCGCGATCGAAGCTTCCTTCTTGAACGGCTCGCCGCGCAGCATCTTCGAGGCGGCCTGGTAGTAGGCGAGCCGCGCGGTGTGGGTGCGGACCTCCATGTCCGCGATCTTGAACTGGATCGCCTGGTACTCCCCGATGCGGTGGCCGAAGGCGACGCGGTCCTTGGCGTACTTCAGGCATTCGTCGACACAGCCCTGGGCCAGGCCGACACTCAGGGCGGCGATCGCGACGCGACCTTCGTCCAAGATGGACAGGAACTGGGCGTAGCCGCGGCCGCGGGTGCCCACCAGGTTCGAGGCCGGGACGCGAACGTCCGAAAAGGACAGCTCGTGCGTGTCCGAGCAGTTCCAGCCGACCTTGGAGTACTTGGGCGCCACCGCGAAGCCCGGTGTGCCCGAGGGCACGATGATCGCCGAGATCTCCTTGCGGCCGTTCTCCATCACGTCGGTGACGGCCGTGACCGTCACCAGGCGGGTGATGTCCGTGCCGGAGTTGGTGATGAAGGCCTTGCTGCCGTTGATGAGCCACTCGTCGCCGTCGAGCTTGGCGCGGGTGCGGGTGGCGCCCGCGTCCGAGCCGCCGCCCGGTTCCGTGAGGCCGAAACCGCCGAGGGCCTCGCCGGAGCACAGCGCGGGCAGCCACTTCTCCTTCTGCTCCTGCGTGCCGAAGCGGTAGATCGGCATCGCGCCGAGCGAAACGCCGGCCTCCAGCGTGATCGCGACCGACGAGTCGACGCGCGCGAGTTCCTCCAGCGCCAGGCACAGCGCGAAGTAGTCGCCGCCCATGCCGCCGAACTCCTCGGAGAATGGCAGGCCGAACAGGCCCATGTCACCCATCTTGGCCACGAGCGCGTAGGGGAACTCTTCCTTCTCGTACAGCGGCCCGATTACGGGCGCGACCTCGTTGTGCGCGAAGTCCTCGACCGTCTTGCGGAGAGCCTCGTACTCTTCGTCCAAGCGGAAGTCGATCATCGGTCCTCCTCGTTCGGGCTCACCACGGCCAGCGTCTCGTCGAGCGCCACCTGCTGCCCGGCCCGCACCGAAAGCTCGCTCACCACGCCGTCGATCGGCGCGGTCACGGTGTGTTCCATCTTCATCGCCTCCACGACCAGCAACGGCGTGCCGGCCGCGACCACGTCGCCCTGGGCGACCTTCACCACCAGCACCGTGCCCGGCATCGGGCTCTTCACCGGCCCCGCACCCGCCACCTCACCGCGGTGCGAGAGCACCACTTCCTGGTCCGCGAACGCGAAGCCGTAGCCGTCACGCGCAAGCCACACCGTCCGGTCAGGACCGTCCGCCCGCCGGTACCGCTCGATCCCGCCGGCCCGCCGCACTTCCAGCACATCTCCACGCCGGCTCACCGACGCCCGCACAGGCTCGGCGTCGTCCACCTGCACCGTGGCGTCGGCCGGGGTGCCGGAAACCCGCACCTTGGCGAGCACGTCGCCGGCGCGCAGCCGGAACGTCACACCGCCCCCGCCACCAAGGCGCCAGCCGCTCGGCACGTCCCACGGGTCCACAACGGACCCCGTCGGCTGCAGCGATGCCAGCCGGTCCAGTGCCGCGGCCACGAAGAACCCGGCGGGCACCTCCGGCGACACGAGGTCGGCCAGCCGCCGGTCCACGAGCTCCGTGTCGAGCCGGCCCGCGCGCACGTCCTCATCGGCGAGCAGGCTGCGCAGGAACGCGACATTCGTGCCCAGCCCCAGCAACGCAGTGTCGCCCAGCGCGCGGTCGAGCTTGCGCAGCGCCGACTCGCGGTCGGGGCCGTACGCGATCACCTTGGCCAGCATCGGGTCGTAGTTCGAACCGACGACAGCGCCCTCGGCCATCCACGAGTCCACGCGCACGCCGTCGCCCGACGGCTCGTGCACGGCGAGCACCGTGCCGCCGGTCGGGATGAACCCGCGCGCCGGGTCCTCGGCGTAGACGCGGGCTTCGATGGCGTGCCCGTCGAGCCGCACGTCCTCCTGCCGCAACGACAACGGCTCACCGGCGGCGATGCGCACCTGCCACGCCACGAGGTCCAGGCCGGTCACCATCTCCGTGACGGGGTGCTCCACCTGAAGCCGCGTGTTCATCTCCATGAAGAAGAATTCGTCGGGGTCGTGTGCGGACATGATGAACTCGACCGTGCCCGCGCCGACGTAGCCCACCGACCGCGCCGCTTCGGCCGCCGCAGCACCCATCTTCTGCCGCGTGGCCTCGTCGAGCAGCACCGACGGCGCTTCTTCGACGATCTTCTGGTGCCGCCGCTGCAGGCTGCACTCGCGTTCGCCGAGGTGCAGCACGGTGCCGTGGGCGTCGGCGAGCACCTGGATCTCGATGTGCCGCGGCGTGGTCACGAACCGCTCCAGCAGCAGCGTGTCATCGCCGAACGAGCTCTTCGCCTCGCGCCGCGCGGACTCGATCGCGGGCGCCAGCTCGCCCTCGGCGTGCACGAGCCGCATGCCCTTGCCGCCGCCACCGGCCGAGGGCTTCAGCAGCAACGGATATCCCACGCGCGCGGCCGCCTCGGCGAACCCGCCAGCGGGGATGTCCACATCGGACGCGCCCGGCACCACCGGCACGCCGGCCTCCGAAACCGTGGCCTTGGCGCGGATCTTGTCGCCCATCTTTTCGATGGCCGCCGCCGGCGGGCCGATGAACACCAGCCCCGCCTCTTCGCACGCCCGCGCGAACCCCGCGTTCTCCGCGAGGAAGCCGTAACCCGGGTGCACGGCCTGCGCGCCCGTCTCGCGCGCGGCGGCGATGATCGCCGGGATGGACAAATAGCTCTTCGCCGCTTCGGCCGGACCGAGCCGCACCGCGGTGTCGGCTTCGCGCACGTGGCGGGCATCGGCGTCGGCATCGCTGTACACCGCGACCGAGCGGATGCCCAGCTCGCGCAGCGACCGGATCACGCGGACCGCGATCTCGCCGCGGTTGGCCACCAGGACCGTGTCGAACAAGAACACGCTCATCACATCCGGAAGACGCCGTAGTTGACCTCGGGCAGGGGTGCGTTGGCCGCGGCCGACAGCGCGAGCCCGAGCACCGTGCGGGTGTCCGCCGGGTCGATCACGCCGTCGTCCCACAGCCGCGCGGTGGAGTAGTACGGGCTGCCCTGGTGCTCGTACTGCGCGCGGATCGGGTCCTTGAACGCCTCTTCGTCCTCGGCCGACCACTCGCCGCCGCGGGCCTCGATCGCGTCGCGGCGCACGGTCGAAAGCACCGAGGCCGCCTGCTCGCCGCCCATCACCGAGATCCGCGCGTTGGGCCACATCCACAGGAACCGCGGCGAGTACGCCCGTCCGCACATCGAGTAGTTCCCGGCGCCGAACGAGCCACCGATGATCACGGTGAACTTCGGCACCCGCGCGCACGCGACGGCCGTGACCATCTTCGCGCCGTGCTTGGCGATGCCGCCGGCCTCGTACGCCTTGCCGACCATGAACCCGGTGATGTTCTGCAGGAACACCAGCGGGATCGACCGGCGATCGCACAGCTCGATGAAGTGCGCGCCCTTCATGGCCGACTCGGCGAACAGCACGCCGTTGTTGGCGATGATGCCCACCGGGTGGCCGTGGATGCGCGCGAAGCCGGTGACGAGCGTGCTGCCGTACTCCTTCTTGAACTCGGAGAACTTGCTGCCGTCGACCACCCGGGCGATCACTTCGCGCACGTCGTAGGGCGTGCGCGAATCCGTCGGCACGACCCCGTAGAGCTCACGCGGGTCGACGACCGGCTCCTCGACAGGCGCGACGTCCCATGGCCGCGGCGTGCGCGGGCCGAGGGTCGAGACGATGTCGCGGACGATGCGCAGCGCGTGGGCGTCGTCGTCGGCCAGGTGGTCGGTGACGCCCGACTGGCGCGCGTGCACGTCGCCGCCACCCAGCTCTTCGGCCGTGACGACCTCGCCGGTCGCGGCCTTCACGAGCGGCGGGCCGCCGAGGAAGATCGTGCCCTGGTTGCGCACGATGACCGCCTCGTCGCTCATGGCCGGCACGTACGCACCGCCCGCGGTGCACGAGCCGAGCACGGCGGCGATCTGCGGGATGCCGCGCGCGGACATCGTCGCCTGGTTGTAGAAGATGCGTCCGAAGTGCTCGCGGTCGGGGAACACGTCGTCCTGGCGCGGCAGGAACGCGCCGCCGGAGTCGACGAGGTAGATGCACGGCAGGTTGTTGTGCAGTGCCACTTCCTGGGCGCGCAGGTGCTTCTTGACCGTCAGCGGGTAGTACGTGCCGCCCTTCACGGTGGCGTCGTTCGCCACGACCACGCATTCGCGGCCCGACACGCGCCCGACTCCGGCGATGATTCCCGCGCTCGGCGCTTCGTCGTCGTAGAGGCCGTTGGCGGCCAGCGGCGAGAGCTCGAGGAACGGCGACCCCGGGTCGAGCAGCGTGTCCACGCGGTCGCGGGGCAGCAGCTTGCCGCGTTCCACGTGCCGGGAGCGGGACTTCTCGGGCCCGCCGAGGCGGGCGGCGTCGAGGCGCTTGCGCAGGTCCTCGACGAGCTCGTTGTGAGAAGTGACGCTTCGGGTGAACGTTTCGCTCCGCGGATCCGCGGAGCTGCTCAGTACCGGCGTGTCCATGGCTCCCCGTCGAGACGTTAGCGGCCGTTAACTCCTCTTCGGATGTTAGCGACCACTAACGTGACTGTCCAGCCAGGTTCGACGAGGCGCGATGTGGCCTTCGGCGCCCGCCGGGAACCCAGGCGAGCGCTCGGTACCTGGGACATTTCCCGTCGGAGCTCAGCCGGTTACTGCATCGGAGATCCACTCCGCCACCGGAAGATCGCGGTCGAGGCACTCGACCGACAGCCGGATCGTCCAGCGCAGGGCCTGCAGTACGAGGCTGTCGACCTCGTCAGGCGCGGCGTTCGCCAGCGCGATCTCGACCTGCTCCCGCGCGGCGGCGGTGTTGCCGTGGACTTCGGCCAGCAACGTGCGCACGGCGGTGCGCACTGGCGGGTCGGCCTGGTCGATGGACACCTCTTCGCCGTCTTCGTCGAAAACCTGAACCTTGACGGGTGCCGTGCCGCCGTCACCGAGCGTGGACACCATCGCGCTGCACTCGCCGAAGAGCAGGAGCATCAGCGCCTTCGTCTCGTCGGAGCGCTGCTGCGGCTCCTCGGACGAGGGCGTGAGTTCTTCGAGCGCCTCGGCGTCCTCGCCGAGGCTGATGGCGACGAGCGCGCGTTGCGCCTTCTCCACGAGCCGCTGCTCGTCCTCGCTCCGGTCCGGGGTCACGTGCCCATCAAACACCAGCACCGGCTTCCGTGGGGATACCCCGAATCCGGGGGATCAGCCCGCCGCGGAAAGTGCGCCGAGAGCGAGCCGGCAGAGCAGATCGGACAGCTCGGCGTCACCGAGATGGCGGTTGTACGGCGTCGAGTTGATCAAGCCGAACACCGCGTGTGCCGCCGAGCGGGCTTCGCGTTCCTCGAGGCCCGGGATCGCGTCGCGGATCGCGCGCACCCACACCTCCACATACTGGCGCTGCAGCGCGCGCACCTGCTTGCGGTCACTGTCGGTGAGGTTCGCGAGGTTGCGCTCCTGCACGGTGATCAGCGCCGGGTGATCGAGCGCGAAGCCGACGTGGAACCGCACGAGCGCTTCGAGCAGCTCCGGCGGGGTGCCGCCCGTCTCGGCCCGCGCGGTGCCGCCTTCGAGCAGGTAGTGGCTGATCGAGTTCAGCATCTCGCCGAGGATCGCGTCCTTGCTGCGGAAGTGGCGGTAGAGCGCGGGGCCGGAGATGCCGACCGCCGCGCCGATGTCGTCGATGCCGACACCGTGGAAACCGTGGTGCGCGAACAGCTCGGCGGCGGCAGCCATGATCTGTTCACGCCTGTTCGCCTTCTCGCCGTTCACGAGTGGGGTGGGGTTCGCCGGCATCCGCTCATAGTAGGGCGGGCGGTTAGCGAGCGCTAACTTCCGCCCTACTTCCTGCCTGAGCCAAGTGGAGTCACCTGCGATTTCTGGGGTGTCCCGTGGGGATTCCACCTGGTATTGATTCTTCTCGTCGAGCCGTCACGACAGGAGTGACTCCATGAGCCGTCAACCCTCCCGATCGATCCTCCGGATGTGCGCGGCCCTGGGGGTCGCTCTACTCGCTTCACTCGGCCTCGCGGGCACCGCCGGCGCCGCCACCAGCTTCGTCGCACTCGGTGACTCCTACTCCTCCGGGGTGGGCGCCGGGAGCTACGGCAGCTCGGGCGCCTGCAAGCGAAGCACCAACGCCTACGGCCAGCTCTGGGCCAACGCCCACGCCGGCACCTCGTTCACCTTCCTCGCCTGCTCCGGCGCGAAGACCGGTGACGTGCTGAACCAGATCAACTCGATGCCGTCGAGCGCCACCCTGGTGACGCTGACCGTCGGTGGCAACGACGCGGGCTTCACCGACGTGATCACCACCTGCACGCTCAACAGCGACCAGACGTGCGTCGACCGGGTGAACACGGCGAAGTCGTACGTGCAGAACACCCTGCCGAGCCTGCTCGACAACGTGTACCGCGCGGTGAAGTCGAAGGCCCCCAACGCACGTCTCGTCGTGCTGTCCTACCCCCGCTTCTACACGGTGCCGGGCTCGTGCAACGTCGGCCTGAGCGACACGAAGCGCTCGGCGATCAACTCGGGCGCGGACACGCTGGCGTCCGTGCTGGCCTCCCGCGCGTCGGCCGCCGGCGCGACCTTCGTGGACGTCCGTTCGGCCTTCGTGGGCCACAACATCTGCTCGTCCGCGAGCGACTACCTGCACAGCCTGACGTGGCCGGTGGACGAGTCCTACCACCCGACGGCCGCCGGCCAGCGGGGCGGCTACTACACGCCGCTGACTGCCGCGATCGGCTGAATTTGGTTGTGGACAGGGGCGTCCCGGTTTGTCCGGGGCGCCCCTTTTCGTTCGCGCCGGGTCAACCGAGGAGCGACTTCACCAACGCGGCGATCTGCTCCGTCTCGATCAAGAACGAGTCGTGCCCGTACGGCGACGAGACCACCGCCGTTTCGCCACCGACACCGGCGGCGATCTCCCGCGACTGGTACAGCGGGTACAGCCGGTCGCTGTCGACACCGGCGACCACCGTGCGCGCGCGAACCCGGCCCAGAGCCGCCGCGACGCCACCGCGGTCGCGGCCGACGTCGTGGGTGTTCATCGATTCCGTCAGCACCACGTACGACCCGGCGTCGAAGCGGTTCACCAGCTTGTCCGCGTGATGGTCCAAATAGGACTCAACAGCGAAGCGCCCGCCGCGCAACGGGTCTTCCGTGCCTTGGTACGACCGCCCGAACCGTTGCGACAGCTCGGGTTCGCTGCGGTAGGTCACGTGCGCGATCCGCCGCGCCACCCCCAGCCCGCGGTGCGGACCTGCCCCGGCGCCGAGGGAGTAGTAGTCACCTCCGTGCCAGCCCGGATCCGACCGGATGGCGTGCAATTGCGGTGCGGCCCAGGCGATCTGTTCGGCCGAAGCACGAGCCGTCGAGGCCAGCACGAGGACGGAAGCCACCCGATCGGGCAATGAGACCGCCCATTCGAGGGCCCGCATGCCGCCCATGGAACCGCCGGCCACGGCAGCCCAGCGGTCGATCCCCAGCGCGTCGGCGAGAGCGGCCTCGGTCGTCACCTGGTCCCGCACGGTCACGACGGGGAACCGGCTCCCCCACGGCCGCCCCTCGGGGTCGGGTGACGACGGGCCCGTGGAGCCCTGGCACCCACCGAGGACATTGGGGACCACGACGAACAACGAATCCGTGTCGAGGGCTTTGCCCGGGCCGACGAGGCCGTCCCACCAGCCCGCGCTGGGGTGACCGGGCCCGGCTTCGCCCGCGACGTGGCTGTCGCCGGTCAACGCGTGTTCGACGAGGACCGCGTTGGAGCCGTCGGAGTTCAGCTGCCCCCACGTCTCGTACGCGAGGGTGTAGGACGGCAGCGAACCACCGGCCTCCAGCGCGAGCGCGCCGGGGCCGGTGAACCACCGCCGTCCGCCGGGTGGGTCTCCCGCCCGCCACGCGCCGGTGGCGGGCGGGAGATGCGCACCGGAACCCGTCACAGGTCTGCCTTGGCGGCGCGGAAACCCGCTTCCAGGTCGGCCTTGAGGTCTTCGATGCCCTCGAGGCCCACGGCGAGCCGCACGAGGCCCGGCGTGACACCGCTCGCGAGCTGCTCCTCCGGCGAGAGCTGGCTGTGCGTGGTCGACGCCGGGTGCACGATCAGGCTGCGCACGTCGCCGATGTTCACCAGCTGGCTGTGCAACTCGGTGCCGTCCACGAACTTCCGGCCCGCCTCGACACCGCCGCGCAGGTCGAACGAGAGCACCGCACCGGCGCCGCGCGGCAGGTACTTCCGCGCGTTGGCGTGGAACGGGCTCGACGGCAGACCGGCGTAGTACACCTTCGCCACCTCGTCGCGCTGCTCGAGCCACTCCGCGAGCGCCTGCGCGTTGGCGACGTGCCGTTCGATGCGCAGCGACAGCGTCTCGATGCCCTGCAGAATCAGGAAGCTGTTGAGCGGCGAGATCGCCGCACCGGTGTCGCGCAGGATCTGCACGCGCGCCTTCGCCGCGTACGCACCCGGGCCGAGCGCTTCCCAGTACTTCAGGCCGTGGTAGCTCGGGTCCGGCTCGGAAAAGCCCGGGAACCGCGCCGGGTCCCTGCCGAAGTCGAACGTGCCGCCGTCCACGAGCACACCGGCGACGGTCGTGCCGTGCCCGCCGAGGTACTTCGTCGCCGAGTGCACGACCACGTCCGCGCCGTGCTCGATCGGGCGCACCAGGTACGGCGTGGGCACGGTGTTGTCGACGATCAGCGGCACGCCGGCTTCGTGCGCGACGTTCGCGACGGTGCGGATGTCGAGGACGTTGCTGCCCGGGTTGGCCAGCGTCTCGGCGAAGAACAGCTTGGTGTTGGGGCGCACCGCGGCGCGCCACTGCTCCGGGTCGTCCTGGTCGTCGACGAACGTGACCTCGATGCCCAGCTTCGGCAGCGTGTAGTGGAACAGGTTGTACGTACCACCGTAGAGCGAGGGGCTGGAGACGAAGTGGTCACCCGCGCCGGCGATCGTGAGGATCGCCGCGGTGGTGGCCGCCGAGCCGGAGGCGAACGCGAGCGCCGCGACGCCGCCTTCCAGCGCGGCCAGACGCTGCTCCAGCACGTCCTGCGTCGGGTTCATGATGCGCGTGTAGATGTTGCCGGGCTCGGCCAGGCTGAACAGGTCTGCACCGTGCTGCGTGTCGCGGAAGACGTACGACGTGGTCTGGTAGATCGGGGTCGCGCGGGCGCCCGTCGCGGGGTCCGGTGCCGCGCCGGCGTGGATCTGCTTGGTCTCGAAGGACCAGCCCGAGGTGTCTTCCGGCATCAGGTTCTCCTTGCGGCTCAAAGGGATCGGCTCCTCGGACGAAGCTAGCTCCCCTGAACGGACCACCCAAGGGTTCCCAAGGGCTGGGAGTTCCAGTCCAACCTACCGTGAAACCGATCACTCGAAAACGTGATGGGCACCGCAGGTCCGGTGACCGTCCACTGCGGACACAACGACTCGGTGCCCGGATCCGGTCGCGCGGCCGCCGCGCGCACCGGTTGCCCTCGGAGTCGGTGGCGATCTCCCGGCCACGGGTCTCCCGGTGGATCTTCACGGAGGTCACCGGGCGGGCGAGGACGGCCGTTCGAGGCGGGCACGGGGCCGCGCGGGGCCCTGGGAAAGCCACCCGCGCCGAGCGGTCCCGCCGTGGCTCGGCGAGGATGTACCCGTGGTCTCGGTGCGCAGCGTGGTCGACCGGGTGGGGCCGACGTTGCTCCACGCGCTCCAGCTGCCCGACGACTGCCCGGCCGCCGGCGACGTGGTGATCGCCGAACCCGGCGTGCCGGCGGGCGTGGCAGCCGGCGACCTCGTGCTGGGCGTGGCCACGGCGGACGCGACCGGCGCGGCCGAGCTCGTGCGGGTGAGCGCGGACCAAGGCGCGGCCGCGGTACTGCTGAAACCGCCGCTGGCAGCCAAACCGGCGGTGAAACGCGCCGCGAAGTCGGCCGGGATCGCGTTGATCCAGGTGCACTCGGCGACGTCGTGGGCGCAGCTCGTGTGGCTGCTGCGGACGGTGCTCGACGCGCTGGACGACGAGTCGGACGCCCCGGAGAACGGGGGCGATCCGGGCTCGGGCGACCTGTTCCGGCTCGCCGACGCGGTGGCGTCCGTGGTGGACGCGCCGGTGACGATCGAGGACACCAACTCGCGCGTGCTCGCCTACTCCGCCCGCCAGGACCTCACCGATCCCGCGCGCGTCGCCACGATCATGGGCCGCCGGATCCCCGACGACGTGCTGGCGCGCTTCCGGTCCCGCGGCGTGTTCCGCGAGCTGTCCCGGGGCCGGCAGACGATCTTCGTGCCGGCCCAGCGCGACGGCACGTTGCCGCGCCTGATCGTGCCGATCCGGATGGGCGGCGAGCTGCTGGGCTCGATGTGGGCGGTGGTGGCGGGACCGGTCTCGGAAGAGCGCGCCGCCGCGTTCGCCGACGCCGCACCCGTGGTCGCGTTGCACCTGATGCGCCGCCGCGCGCACACGGACGCGCAGCGGCGCGCGTCGGCCGAACTGCTGCGCGCCGTGCTCGAAGGCCACGCCGGCCCACGGCGCGTGGTGGCCGAACTGGACCTGTCCGACGAGCCCCACCGCGTCGTCGTGATCGAGGTGACCGGTGGCGACGGCCGCGACGCCGAGGGGCTGCGGCTCGCGCTGCTCGAACGCATCTCGCAGGGCATCGGCCGGCGCCCGGTCGCCACCGAACTCGGCGGGGTGCTCTACGCGGTCGTCCCCGACGGTCCCGCGTGGGCCGAGCTCCGGGACGCGCTCGCCGCCCAGCCCGCGTCCCGCCGCGGCGGGGTGCCCCGGGCCGCCGCGGGTGCGCCCGTGCCGATCGCCGCGCTCGCCACGTCACGGACCCAGGCCGACGAAGCGCTCGGGTTGCTGCGCGCCGGTCTGGTGCCCGGCCGCGTCGTCGCGTACGAGGACGCGTGGACGTCGCTCGTGCTGCACCGCGCGGCCACCGGCGCCGCCGCCGCGCGCGTCGCGGAACTCGGTCCGCTCGGCGTCCTGCGCGCGCACGACGACACCACGAAGGCCGGCTACGTCGACACGCTCTACGAGTGGCTGCGCCACCCCGGCGACCCGCGCGCCGCCGCGAGCGAGCTGCGCATCCACCCGAACACCCTGCGGTACCGCATGAAACGGCTCCTGGAGCTCGTCCCGCTCGACCTCGACGACCCCGACGTCCGGCTGGCTCTGCTCACCCAGCTCGTGGCACTGCGGTGGAGCTGACCTCGTAGGACAGGTCCTGGGTGCGCAGCTTCTGCGGCGTCAGGCGGACCCAGACGGTGCGGCGGACCGGATCGTGGAGGTAAGCGCGGAAGCGCGGGTCCCACCGGTCCTCGTCCGGGCCGAGGTAGCGCGTCAGCTTCCGCCGCCAGCGCGGCACGTCGAACGGCGGCACGTCGCCGCGGCCGCCCGCGGTCACCGCCCGCACCAGTCCCGTGGCCACGTCGCACACGTCGACGGTGAGCGCGAGGCCCGGCGCCGACCGGACGTGGTCGGCCGGCGTGACCACGGTCCGCTCAGGATCCAGAACGCGCGGTCCTCCCACAGGTACCAGGTGGGCCGCACGATGGGACCGCTCGTGGCGACCCGCGCGGTCAACGGCTGCGCGAGGAACTCCTCGACGTCGAAGCCGCTCACGCGACGAGCAGCGTTTTGCCGAACGTGCCACGCGCCTCGATCGCCGCGTGCGCGTCGGCGGCGGCTTCGAGCGGGAAGCGCTGGCCGATCACCGGTGTCAGCTTGCCGGCCGACGCCGCGGTGAGGGCCGACTCCGTGTACTCCCGCAGCGCGGCCGCGTCGCCGATCGAGCGGACGAGCGTCACGCCGCGGTCGCGAGCGTCCTCTTCGGACACCTCGGCCCACGCGCCGCTCGCCAGCCCGTACACGGCCATGCGGCCGCCGGGGCGGAGCAACGAGAAGGCCGTGGTGCCGATCGCACCGCCGACGCCGTCGAAGACCACGTCCACGGGACCGACCTGCTCGGCCCACCCTGGTGAGGTGTAGTCGACCGCCACGGCTGCCCCCAGTTCCCGGGCGCGTTCGAGCTTCGCCGCGCTGCCGGCCGCCGCGACGACCTCCGCTCCCGCCGCCTTCACGAGCTGCACCAGCAGGCTGCCGACACCGCCGGCCGCCGCCTCGACGAGCACCCGCTCCCCCGGCGCCACCGCGACCGCGCGGACGAGCCCGGTCGCCGTCCGGCCGTCGGCGAGCAGGGCGACCGCCGCGTCGAGGCTCAACGCGTCGGGCACGCCGAACACGAGCGACGCGTCGACCACCGCTCGCTGGGCGTAACCGCCGCTGCCGCCCGTGGACGTCACGACCCGACGGCCGACGAGCGCCAGGTCCACGCCCTCCCCGACCTTGCTGATCACACCCCCGACACCGTTGCCCGGGATCATCGGCAGCGCGGCCGCGAACGGCCCGGTCCCGGACGCGCGGAACTGCGTCTCCACGAACGTCACGTTCACGAAAGCCACCTCGACCAGCACCTGCCCCGGTCCCGGCACCGGATCGGGCGCTTCCCCCGCCACGAGCACCTCGGGCCCGCCGAACTCCCTCAACCACACCGCGCGCATGAGCACCCTTCCTCGACGACCGAAGGCGACAGCCAACAACCTCGAGCGCGGTCGAGGTCAACCGATTTGTTCTCGTGGCACCATGAAATGGCAGGAAGAATGTGCTGAGCGCATGATGACACCGCTGTCCGGGTGCATCACCGTGAGTGGCAGCACCTCGAACCAACCGCCGCCAGGAGGCCGCTGTGCGTATCGCCGTTCCCCGGGAGATCAAGAAGCACGAGTACCGGGTCGCGCTGACCCCGGCCGGCGTGCACGAGCTGGTGGGGCGCGGTCACGACGTGTTCGTCGAGACCGGTGCCGGCGTGGGCTCGTCGATCGCCGACGAGGAGTACGTGGCCGCCGGCGCGAAGATTCTCGCCACCGCGGACGAGACGTGGGCCGAGGGCGAACTCGTGCTCAAGGTGAAGGAGCCCATCGCCGAGGAGTACCCGCGACTGCGCAAGGACCTGGTGCTGTTCACCTACCTCCACATCGCGGCCGACCGGCCCCTGACCGATGCCCTCCTGGCGGCAGGCACCACGGCGATCGCGTACGAGACGGTGCAGACGGCCACCGGCGCGCTGCCGCTGCTGGCGCCGATGTCCGAGGTGGCGGGCCGGCTGGCGCCGCAGGTGGGCGCGTACGCGCTGATGAAGCCGAGCGGCGGCCGCGGCGTGCTGCCCGGCGGCATCCCCGGCGTGCACCCGGCGCGGGTCGTCGTGATCGGGGGCGGCGTCGCGGGCCTCAACGCGGCTCGCGTGGCGCTGGGCCTGGGCTCGGACGTCGAGATCCTGGACACCAACGTCGACCGCCTGCGCCGGATCGACAACGACTTCGGCGGCCGCATCCGCACGGTCACGTCCAACCGCCTGTCGGTCGAGGAATCGGTGCTGCAGGCCGACCTCGTGATCGGCGCGGTGCTGGTGCCGGGCGCGAAGGCCCCGAAGCTCGTCTCCAACGACCTCGTCTCGCGCATGAAGCCGGGCTCCGTGCTGGTCGACATCGCCATCGACCAGGGCGGCTGCTTCGCCGACTCGCACCCGACCACGCACGACGACCCGACCTACCGCGTGCACGAGTCGGTCTTCTACTGCGTCGCGAACATGCCCGGCGCGGTGCCGCGGACCTCGACGTACGGGCTCACCAACGTAACGCTCCCGTACGCCGTCCAGCTCGCCGAGCGCGGCTGGCACGCGGCCCTGAACGCCGACGCGTCGCTCGCCAAGGGCCTCAACACCCACGACGGCGCCCTGACCAACGAGCCGGTCGCCGTGGCGCACGGCCTGCCGCACACACCGCTGGCGACCGCACTGGCGTGACCTCCTGAACCACCCGGCGAACCGAGGGGCCTCCGCGACCACGCGGAGGCCCCTCGTGTTTCCGGGCCCTCCGCGGTCGCGGCTCTCTTGGCCGGACGCCAGCAAGGGCAGGGCCGAACGGCTGAACCGGCACGTTCGACAGGAGCGACGTTCGTCACGTCCGCCATCCCGCTCAACGGCACCTGCCGAGCGGACGCATCGCCTTGACGAGGGGTTTCACAAACCTGAACGTGCTTCTTCACCGGTTGCGAGCTCACCCGGTGAAGAAGTAATCGAGGTCGGTTGAACACCCCGGGGAGCGAACTCCCGAGTTATTACCTAAGCTTGGAGTCGGCGACCCGCTCCCAGTGACCCCCAGGCTGGTTGAGCGGGTCGCCCCTTCTGGCCCTTCCTGTTCGCACTTCGTGCTCCCTGGGAAGGGGCGATGTATTGCCCGGGGGCCGAGCCCCCGGAGCCCCGCGGTGCGATCGGTGGCCAACCCAGCACGGTCGCCCAGGTGAGTGGATCGCCTGGGGTGACCGGGGCCAACCCAGCACGGTGGCCCAGGTGAGCGGATCGCCCGGGGTGACCGGGGCCAACCCAGCACGATCCAGTTGCCAGTTGAGTGGGGCGCCCGGTTGGTGCGGTCCGTGTTGGCGGTGGGGTGTGCCGGTGGGCGAGGCCGCGGACGGCGCGGTGCGGGCCGTGCGAGCGACGCAGAGCTGGGGTGGATGAGCGGGAGGACGGTCTGTCTGCGCGGTTGGTGTTGTGTGTACGAGCCTGGAGCGGGGCTTTGTACCGCTCGGCGGCCGCAGTGCGGGCGGTGGCGGGTGCGGTGCGAGGCCGGGTTTGGCTGGGTGCGGTTGTTCGCCCGGCGCGATCGGAAGGCGGCGGTGAGGGGTGACCGGGCGGTCGGGAAGGCGTTGTGGGACAAGGGGTTTTTTGGTGTTGGCCGGCCTGGGGTGCGGGTCGGGGCGAACGGGTGAAGGAGGTCGCCGCGGCGGTGAAGCGGAATAAAAAGTCGGTGTGCGTGCCTAGATTTGAACCGTGACCACCACTGCGACGCGTGCGCGTCAAGACCGCCCCGCTGGTGAGACGCCGACCCCGAGCGCCGGCTGGGTGCGCCGCCTCTCTGCCGCGTGCTGGGAACACCGCGGGGTCGTCGTGCTGGCCATGGCCGCGGCGATCCTGTCCGTCGGCGTGCAGGCGGCGAGCCCGCTGCTGGTGCGTTCGGCCGTCGACGACGCCGTGGCGGGGCACACCACGCAGCTCGGCGGCATCGCGGCGGCACTGGTCACGCTGCAGGTGGTGGCGTTCGGGTCGGCGTTCCTGCGCCGGTACGTCGGCGGCCGGCTCGCGCTCGACGTGCAGCACGACCTGCGCAACCGCGTGTTCGGCGCGGTCTCGCGGCTCGACGGCGGCAAACAGGACGCGCTGCGCACGGGCCAGGTGGTCTCGCGCGCGATCTCCGACCTGCAGCTGGTCACCGGCCTGCTGATGCAGGTACCGCTGTCGGCGGGCTCGGTGATCTTCGCGGGGCTCGCGCTGGGCGCGATGCTGTGGATGTCGCCGCTGCTCACCCTCATCGCGCTGGTGGTGGCGCCGGCCGTCGGGATCGTGGTGGCGCTGAGCCGCAAACGGCTGTTCCCGGCCACGTGGTCGGCGCAGCAGCGGGCGGCCGACGTCGCGCAGCACGTGGAGGAGACCGTCACCGGCGTGCGCGTGGTGAAGGGCTTCGGCCAGGAGTCGCGTGAGGTTTCCCGGCTGGAGCGCACGGCGAGGCGCTTGTTCGCCGAGCGCCTGCGCGCTGCCAAGCTGGCGGCGCTCCCCACGGCCACCACGTCGGCGCTGCCCGCGGCGGGCCAGGTGGCGGTGCTCGCGATCGGCGGCATCTTCGCGCTGAACGGCCAGATCAGCCTCGGCACGTTCCTGGCCTTCGCCACCTACCTCGCGACGCTGATCGGGCCCGCGCGTCTCCTGTCGGGCCTCGTGGTGCAAGCACAGCTCACGCGCGCGGGCGCCGAGCGCGTCTACGAGCTCATCGACGCACAGCCGGAGGTCGCGGACAGCCCCGACGCGCGGCCGCTGCCCGAGGGCCCGCTGAGCGTCGAACTCGACGACGTGCGGTTCGGGTACACGCGCAGCGAACCGGTGCTCGACGGGCTGTCGGTCACCGCGCGGCCGGGCGAGACGCTCGCGCTGGTGGGCACCGCCGGCTCGGGCAAGTCCACGATCTCGCTGCTGCTGCCTCGGTTCTACGACGTGCACGCGGGCGCAGTGCGCGTGGGCGGCGTCGACGTCCGCGACGTGCCGCTCAAGCAGCTGCGCCAGGCGATCGGCGTGGTGTTCGAGGAGGCGTTCCTGTTCTCGGCGTCGGTGCGCGACAACATCGCGTACGGCCGGCCCGACGCGAGCGACGAAGAGGTGCACGCGGCGGCGCGCGCGGCCGAAGCCGACGAGTTCATCCGCGCGCTGCCGCACGGCTACGACACGGAGGTCGGCGAGCGCGGGCTGACGCTCTCAGGCGGGCAGCGGCAGCGCCTGGGCCTCGCGCGGGCGCTGATGACCGACCCGCGCGTGCTGATCCTGGACGACGCGACGTCGGCGATCGACACCGTCACCGAGGCCGCGATCCACGACACGCTGCGCTCGGTCACGGCCACGCGCACCACGCTGCTCATCGCGCACCGCCGCTCCACGCTGCAGCTGGCCGACCGGATCGCCGTGCTCGACCAGGGCAAGGTCGTCGACGTCGGCACGGAGGAGGAGCTGGCCGCTCGCTGCCCGTTGTTCCGCGAGCTCGTGGCGGGGCCGGGCGACGACGTCGAGAAGCCGCACCACTGCGACGACCTCGAGCCCGACGCCACCGGCGTCACGGCCGTGCTGTGGCCGCGCGACGACGACCACGACGAGGTCGACGCGCTGGCCGAGGCCGCACTCGCCCGCGGCGGCCAGCCGGGTGGCGGATCCGGGTTCGCCGGGGCCGGCGCCGACGTGCCGCCGACACCCGAACTGTTGGAGGGCGTGCGGAAGCTGCCACCCGCCGACGACCGGCCGCGCCTGCCCGAAGTGGATGTCACGGCACCGGACCCGGGTTTCCGGCTCTCGCGGCTGCTGCGGCCGGTGCGGTGGCCGTTGATCGCGGTGATCGCGCTGGTGGCGGCCGATGCGCTGGCGTCCCTGGCGTTGCCCGCGCTGTACCAGCGGGGCGTGGACCACGGCGTGCAGCCGGGGGTCGAGAGCGTCGTCTGGGCGATGTCGGCGATCGGCGCGCTCGTGGTGGCCGCCGACTGGCTCGTGGTGCGCGGCCAGACGCGGCTGACGGCGCGCGTCGGCGAGACGGTGCTGTACTCGCTGCGCGTGCGCAGCTACGCGCACCTGCAGCGGCTCGGGCTCGACTACTACGAGCGCGAGCTGTCCGGGAAGATCATGACCCGGATGACCACGGACGTCGACGCGCTGTCGACGTTCCTGCAGACCGGGCTGGCCACGGCCGTGGTGAGCGCCCTGACGCTCGTGGGCATCACCGTCGCGCTGCTGGTCACCGACGCGTCGCTGGCGCTCTACGCGCTCGCGATGCTGCCGGTGCTGCTGGTGGCGACGCTGGTGTTCCGCCGCGTCGCATCGCGCGCGTACAGCGAGGCGCGCGAGAAGGTCAGCGTGGTCAACGCCGATATGCAGGAGAACGTGAGCGGCCTGCGCGTGGCCCAGGCGTACACGCGCGAGGAGCGGTCGGCGGCGGCATTCGCGTCCCGCAGCGACGAGTACCGCCGGTCGCGGCTGCGGGCACAGCGCTACATCGCGACGTACTTCCCGCTGGTCGCGCTGCTGTCCGATCTGGCGACCACCACGGTGCTGGTGGTCGGCGCGAATCGCGTGGCCGCCGGGACGCTGGAGGCCGGCGTGCTGCTCGGTTTCCTGCTGTACCTGCAGCAGTTCTTCTCACCGATCCAGCAGCTGTCTTCGGTGTTCGACGGCTACCAGCAGGCCCGCGTCGGCCTGAGCCGCATCGGCGACCTGCTGCGCACGCCGACGTCGGTGCCGCCCGCCGAGCACCCCGTCGCGCTGCCGGAGCACCTCAGCGGCGAGGTGACGTTCAAGGACGTCGACTTCTCGTACGCGGGTGCCGAGCAGCCGGCGCTGGAAAAGCTGGTGCTCGACGTGGCGCCCGGGGAGACGATCGCGCTCGTCGGCGCGACCGGCGCGGGCAAGTCCACGGCGGTGAAGCTGGTGGCCCGCTACTACGACGCCACGGGCGGCGCCGTGCTGATCGACGGCGTCGACGTGCGCGAGTACGACCTGCCCAGCCTGCGCGCCCGCATGGGCGTCGTCCCGCAGGAGGCTCACCTGTTCTCGGGCACCGTCGCCGACAACGTCCGCTACGGCCGCCCCTCGGCTTCCGACGCGGAGGTCGAGGCCGCCGTCCGCGCGGTCGGCGCCCTCGACGGCGTCGCCGCCCTGCCGTCCGGCTTCCTCCAGCCCGTCGGCGAACGCGGCCGGTCCCTGTCCGCGGGCCAGCGCCAGCTCGTCGCGCTCGCCCGCGCCGAACTCGTCGACCCGGACGTGCTGCTGCTCGACGAAGCCACCGCCGCGCTCGACCCGTCCACCGAGGCCACCGTCCTGCGCGCGACCGAGAACCTCTCCCGCCGCCGCACCACGTTCGTCGTCGCGCACCGCCTGGCCACCGCCGCGAAGGCCGACCGCATCGTCGTCCTCGACCACGGCCGCATCATCGAACAGGGCACCCACGCGGACCTCCTGGCCGCCGGCGGCCACTACGCGCGCCTGTGGTCGTTGGGCTGAAAACTCTGTCGCCACCGCCGCGGCGCGCCGCGAGAATCTGCGCCATGCCCGACGAAGTCCCGTTCCGCCGGATCCGCGTCCGGCACGACGAGCGCACCGTCCGGGTCCACCAGGCGTGCTCACCGGTGATCGCGGAAGCAGTGCTGACCGCGGGCACGTTCGTGGCGCCGTTCAAGCGGGAGCGGATGACGTGGATCAAGCCGTCGTTCCGGTGGATGGGCTACCGCAGCGGGTGGGCCACCAAGGCGGGCCAGGAGCGGGTGCCGGCGGTCGACCTCACCCGCGAGGGCTTCGCCTGGGTCTTGGGCCACGCGGCGCTCAGCCACTACAACGTGCACGCCGACCGCGACGCCTGGCGGGCGGCGGTGCGGGCGAGCACTGTCCGGGTCCAGCGGGATCCGGAGCGCGACGTGCGCCACCGGGCGCTGGCGCACCGGTCGATCCAGCTCGGGCTGAGCGGCGAGGCCGTCGACCGGTACGTGGCCGAGTGGATCACCGGGATCACCGACGTCACACCGGTCATGCGGGACATCCGTGAGCACTTGGCGGCCGGGCGCGTGACCGGCGCCGAGGCTCTCCTGCCCGCCGAAGAGCCCTGCCGCTCCTCGCAGACCTCGCCGAAGCCGTCGACGCCGACCGGGAAAGTGGCTAAGGCAGCTCACGCCACTTCAGCTCGCCCCAGCCCGCCGACGTCACTTCCGCGGCCGAGGCCCAGCGGACCGTGCCGGGGCGGACGTGGTCGTGCTGGTCGATCGACCAGTCGGGCTCGCAGGGCTCCACGTGCTCGAACTCGTCGATGTCGGTGGGCGTGCGCCAGACCACACCGCACGAGTCGCACATCAGGACGACCTTGCCGCTGGCGACCACGAGCGGGCGGATGAGCCCCTGGTCCCAGAACGACGGGCACTCGACCAGCCACATCGCGTTGCACCACCTCGCAGAGCCGTTGCGGCGCACAGCCGACGTGGGCCGCATCCTCCGGCCAGTCCACTCGC
The DNA here is from genome assembly GCF_016889705.1 of Amycolatopsis sp. FDAARGOS 1241. Taxonomy (NCBI): domain Bacteria; kingdom Bacillati; phylum Actinomycetota; class Actinomycetes; order Pseudonocardiales; family Pseudonocardiaceae; genus Amycolatopsis; species Amycolatopsis sp. FDAARGOS 1241. The sequence continues at coordinate 1,003,840 of NZ_CP069526.1, read as the reverse complement.
CCGGCGTGAACGCGGCCGGGCAACGTGGAGAAGGGCTCGCCAACGTTGCCCGAAATGGGCGTGTCCGGTCGCCGACGTCCGCTCCTCGGGACACTTGATCGTGTCAGTGACCGATCCCCTAGTGCGCCAGGCCTCACACGGGGCAGTTCCATCACACGGCCGTCACAGAGGGGGTTAGCCTGGTAGGCGCATTAGCACAGACAAGATCGAGACGGATAGAGGCGAGCCCAAGCCGTGTCCAGCAGCAGCCCTGCGTCACAGTTCGGTCCCAACGAGTGGCTGGTCGAGGAAATGTACGACCAGTTCCTTGCGGACCCCTCCTCAGTCGATGCCGCGTGGCACGACTTCTTCGCGGACTTCAAGCCGACGCAGGCGGCACCGGCGAAGGCCGACAGCGCCGCCACCCCGGCCGCTACGACCGGCAACGGTCACGTCGCCGAGCCGGCCACGAGCGCTGCGCCCGCCCAGCCCACCGCCACACCCGCCAAGCCCGCGGCCCAGCCCGCCAAGCCCGCGGCCGCCCCGGCTCGGCCCAGCGCCCCGACGAGTGCCCCCGCGAAGCCGGCCCCCGCGGCCGCCGCGAAGGAGCCGGCCGCCAAGGAAGAGCCCGAGACCAAGCAGCTGCGGGGCGCCGCCGCGGCCATCGCGAAGAACATGGACGCCTCGCTGTCCGTGCCCACCGCGACCAGCGTCCGCGCCGTCCCGGCCAAGCTGATGGCCGACAACCGCATCGTCATCAACAACCACCTCAAGCGCACCCGCGGCGGCAAGATCTCCTTCACGCACCTCATCGGCTACGCCATGGTGCGGGCGCTGAAGGACTTCCCGAACATGAACCGGCACTACCAGCTGATCGACGGGAAGCCGTTCGCGGTCACGCCGGAGCACGTGAACTTCGGCCTCGCCATCGACATGAAGGGCAAGGACGGCTCGCGCACCCTCGTCGTGGCCTCGGTCAAGGGCGTCGAGGACATGTCGTTCCTGCAGTTCTGGCAGGCCTACGAAGAGATCATCAAGAAGGCCCGCAACAACAAGCTCACCGCGGACGACTTCTCGGGCACCACGATCTCGCTGACCAACCCGGGCGGCATCGGCACCAACCACTCGGTGCCGCGCCTGCAGGCCGGCCAGGGCGCGATCATCGGGGTCGGCGCCATGCAGTACCCGGCCTCGTTCGAGGGCACGAGCGAGAAGACGCTGGTCGACCTGGCCGTCAGCAAGATCATGACGCTGACCTCCACCTACGACCACCGCATCATCCAGGGTGCGGAGTCCGGTGAGTTCCTCAAGCGCATCCACGAGCTGCTGCTCGGCGAGGACGGCTTCTACGACGACGTCTTCACCAGCCTGCGCCTGCCGTACGAGCCGATTCGCTGGGTCAACGACATCCCCGAGGGCCCGGTCGACAAGACCGCCCGCGTGATCGAGCTGATCGACGCGTTCCGGATGCGCGGCCACCTGATGGCCGACACCGACCCGCTGAACTACCGCCAGCGCAGCCACGCCGACCTCGACGTGCTCTCCCACGGCCTCACCCTGTGGGACCTCGACCGCGAGTTCCCGGTCGGCGGCTTCGCCGGCCAGGAGCGGATGACGCTTCGCGACATCCTGGGCGTGCTGCGCAACTCGTATTGTCGGACCGTCGGCATCGAGTACACGCACATCCTCGACCCCGAGGAGCGGCGCTGGATCCAGGAGCGCGTGGAGATCCCCCACGAGAAGCCGGACTCCACCGTCCAGAAGTACGTGCTGTCGAAGCTCAACGCCGCCGAGGCGTTCGAAACCTTCCTGCAGACCAAGTACGTCGGCCAGAAGCGGTTCTCACTGGAGGGCGGCGAGACGGCGATCCCGCTGCTCGACACCATCCTCGACAAGGCGGCCGAGCACGAGCTCGACGAGGTCGTCATCGGCATGCCGCACCGCGGCCGCCTGAACGTGCTGGCCAACATCGTCGGCAAGCCGATCAGCCAGATCTTCCAGGAGTTCGAGGGCAACCTCGACCCGGGCCAGGCCCACGGTTCCGGCGACGTGAAGTACCACCTCGGCGCCGAGGGCAAGTACTTCCGCATGTTCGGCGACGGCGAGACGAAGGTGTCGCTGACCGCGAACCCGTCGCACCTGGAGACCGTCGACCCGGTGCTCGAGGGCATCGTCCGCGCGAAGCAGGACATCCTCGACAAGGGCGACAGCGCCACCGGCGGCTACTCGGTGCTGCCCGTCCTGATGCACGGCGACGCGGCCTTCGCGGGACAGGGTGTCGTGGCCGAGACGCTGAACCTGGCGCTGCTGCGCGGCTACCGCACCGGCGGCACCGTGCACGTGATCGTCAACAACCAGGTCGGCTTCACCACCGCGCCCGAGCACTCCCGCTCGTCGCAGTACGCCACCGACGTCGCGAAGATGATCGGCTCGCCGATCTTCCACGTGAACGGCGACGACCCCGAGGCCGCCCACTGGGTCGCCAAGCTTGCCGTGGAGTACCGCCAGGCGTTCCACAAGGACGTCGTCATCGACCTGATCTGCTACCGCCGCCGCGGCCACAACGAGGGCGACGACCCGTCGATGACGCAGCCGGCGATGTACGACATCATCGACACGAAGCGCTCGGTCCGGAAGATCTACACCGAGTCGCTGATCGGCCGCGGTGACATCTCCGTCGATGAGGCCGAGGCCGCGCTGCGCGACTTCTCCAGCCAGCTGGAGCACGTGTTCAACGAGGTCCGTGAGCTCGAGAAGCACCCGGCGAAGGCGAGCCCCTCGGTGGAGGAGGAGCAGCAGGTGCCCGCGAAGGTCACCACCGCCGTCAGCCAGGACGTCGTGGAGCGGATCGGCGACGCGTTCGTCGACGTCCCCGAGGGCTTCACGCCGCACCCGCGCGTCAAGCCGGTGATGGAGCGCCGCCACAAGATGTCCCGCGAGGGCGACATCGACTGGGCGTTCGGCGAGCTGCTGGCGTTCGGGTCGCTGGCGCTGGAGGGCCGCCTGGTGCGGCTCTCCGGTCAGGACTCCCGCCGCGGCACGTTCACCCAGCGGCACTCGGTGTTCATCGACCGCAAGACCGGCCAGGAGTACTCGCCGCTGCAGCACCTGGCCGACGGTCAGGGCCGCGTGATGATCTACGACTCGGCGCTGTCGGAGTACGCGGCCGTCGGCTTCGAGTACGGCTACTCGGTAGCCAACCCCGAGTCGCTGGTGCTGTGGGAAGCGCAGTTCGGTGACTTCGTCAACGGCGCGCAGAGCGTGATCGACGAGTACATCTCCTCGGGCGAGGCCAAGTGGGGCCAGCGCTCCGACGTCGTGCTGCTGCTGCCGCACGGCCACGAGGGCCAGGGCCCGGACCACACGTCGGGCCGCATCGAGCGCTTCCTCTCGCTGTGCGCGGAGGGCTCGATGACCGTCTCCGTGCCGTCGACGCCGGCGAACTACTTCCACCTGCTGCGCCGCCACGCCCTCGACGGCATCCAGCGGCCGCTCGTGGTCTTCACGCCGAAGTCGATGCTGCGCAACAAGGCCGCCGTCTCGCGGGTCGAGGACTTCACCGGTCAGAGCCGGTTCATGTCCGTCATCGACGACACCACGCCGAACCCGGAATCGGTCCGCAAGGTGCTGCTGACTTCGGGCAAGCTCTACTGGGAGCTCGTCGCGGAGCGGGCGAAGCGCGAGGCCCACGATGTCGCGATCGTGCGCATCGAGCAGTACTACCCGCTGCCGAAGAAGAAGCTGCTCGCCGCGATCGAGCGGTACAGCAACGCGAAGCAGATCACGTGGGTGCAGGAGGAGCCGGAGAACCAGGGCGCTTGGCCGTTCTTCGGTCTCAACCTGCCGCGGAAGTTCCCGGAGGTCTTCGCGGGCCTGCAGGTCGCTTCCCGCCGCCCGATGGCCGCCCCGTCGGCCGGCTCGTCGAAGGTCCACGAGGTCGAGCAGAAGGCGCTGATCGCCAAGGCGTTCGAGTGACCGAGGCCTGATCCGGCGGAGGCCGCCACGGGTTGTCCCGTGGCGGCCTCCGCCGGTTTCCCCGGCTCGCGGCCCCGTGGGCCACCCACCTGCGGAACGGCGAGCGGGAACTCGGCTGGTCCAACCGGTCAGACGGTCAGGGTCCAGCTGTCGATCCGGCCAGTGTCGGCATGGCCGGTGTCTCGCACCCGCAGCTGCCAGGTACCGTCGGCGTCCTGCGCCGAGGTGTCCACGGTGTAGGTGGCGTTGACATCATGGGCCGCGTCGTCGCCGGCGTGCTTCAGCCGGTATCTGGTGCCGTCGGGCGCCACCAGGTCGATGACCAGGTCACCGACGTAGGTGTGCACGATGTGCACGTCGACGGTCGCCGCTGCCGAGGCGGTGCGCGCGCAGTCGGTCAGCGTCACCGAGCTCGTCACCGCGCGACCGGAGTCCGGGATCGCGACATCGTCGTCGGCCGTGGCCGTGCAGCCGGCCGACGGTGGGCCGGCCGAACCGTCGGAGCCGGAGTAGACCAGGACGTTCGGCGAGCCCGTACCCGCGTTGGTGACCTTGTCCTTCGTGCCCGCGTTCACCAGTGCGTCGCGAACCTCCTCCGGCGTGGCCGACGGGTGGTCGGCCAGGTACAGCGCCGCGGCGCCGACCACGTGCGGGGTCGCCATCGACGTGCCGCTGATGGTGTTCGTCGCGGTGTCGCTGCCGATCCAGGCCGAAGTGATGTCGGTGCCCGGTGCGAAGATGTCGAGACAAGTACCGATGTTGGAGAAGTCGGACCTGGCGTCGGTGTTCGTGGTGGCGCCGACGGTGATGGCCTCGGGCACGCGCGCGGGCGAAGCGTCACACGCGCTGGCGCCGGAGGAGTTGCCACCCGCGATGCCGTACGTGACGCCCGCCGCGATCGACCGCTGCACGGCCTCGTCCACCACATCGGAGACCGCGCCGCCGAGGCTCATGTTCGCCACGGCCGGCTTCACGGCGTTCGCGGTGACCCAGTCGATGCCGGCGACGACCTGGTCGGTCGTGCCGCTGCCGGTGCAGTCGAGCACGCGCACGGCCGTCAGCGAGACTTCCTTGGCCACACCGAAGGTCTTGCCGCCGATCGTGCCGGCCACGTGCGTGCCGTGGCCGTAGCAGTCAGTGGCGTCGTCGTCGTTGTCCACGAAATCGTGCCCGGAGACTGCGCGGCCGTCGAATTCGGAGTGGGTGAGGTTGATCCCCGTGTCGATCACATACGCGTGCACGTCGGCTGCTGTCGTGCTGTAGCTGTACTTCGCGTCGAGCGGCAGGTCACGCTGGTCTTCCCGGTCGAGGCCCCACGACGGCGGGTCCGATTGGTCCTGCGTGGCGTGGAGGACGCGGTTCTGCTCCACAAAGGACACATCGGGGTCCGCAGCCGTGCGTTTGGCTTGGGTCTCGGACATCGTGCCGCTGAAGCCGTGCAACGCCGTCGAGAACGTCCGCTCGATGGAGCCGCCGTGCCTGCCGGTCACGCTCTTCGCCGTCGAGTCCACCGAGGTGCCGTCCTTGAGCACCACGAGGTAGCTGTCCTTGACCGCACCGGCGCCACCCGCACCGACGATCGGGCCTTCCTGGGCGAACGCCACCCCGCTCCCGAACACGGTGAGGATCACGATCGAAGCCACACTCCCCAGCGCCGCCAGGCTTCTGCTCAACGTTCCCCGAGATTTCCGCACAGTTCGTCCCTCCTCGACCAGCGCGAACACCTTGTTGGCCCGAGGCTAGGTGCGCGGCCCCGGTCGCAGGAAGGACGGCCCTCGCGGCGGATTTTCAACGGCACTCCGCTGTTCGGAGCAGGCACAAAAGCACATGGGCACGTCGGAAAACGGTTTTACGCGCGGGCGCGGGGCCGGGAAGAATTTCAAGCATGCTGATCCGCCAGGCAACCCGTAGTGACGAGAACGCCATCCGTGCGGTCCACACCGCTGCCTTCGCTCAGGACGGGCTGGACGTGGTGCCCGAGGCCGTGCTCGTCGACGGGCTGCGCGCGGACGGGGACCTCGTGCCGGCGCTGTCACTGGTCGCCACAGTGGACGGTGTGGTCGTGGGCCACGCGTGCTCCAGCCCGGCCGTTGTCGGGGACGATCCGAAGTCCGCGGTGGGTTTCGGACCACTCGGCGTGCTGCCCTCGAGCCAACGCGCGGGCGTCGGCTCGGCGCTCGTGCACGCGACGGCCGGCGCGGCCAACGCGCTCGGCTACGGCGTGCTCGTCCTGCTCGGCAACCCGGCGTACTACACGCGCTTCGGCTTCGTCCTGGCCGAAGAGCTCGGTATCACCCCGCCCGTGGCCGCGTGGGCGCCGCACTTCCAGGCCCGCACGCTCGCCGCGTACACGCCGGAAAACCGCGGTGCGTTCCGCTACGCACCGGCGTTCGACCGACTCTGAAGGAACCCCGATGACCATCCTCTGGCGCCCGACCGGCCCGGTGGAGCTGGAGCTCGTGCGGCAGCTCGACTGGCGCGTGTGGCCGCCGCGGCTGCCCGAGCAGCCGATCTTCTACCCGGTGCTGAACGAGGACTACGCCATTCGCATCGCCCGCGACTGGCACGTCCGCCGCGACGGCGCCGGCTTCGTTACCCGCTTCGAGGTCGAGACAAGTGATCACGAACCACGTTCGTCGACCTAGGGTGACCGCCATGCCTGCTGACCCCTGACAGCCTTGCGGCCCGGCACGCCCAGGCCCACCCAGCGTAAGCCTCGCCGCACAAGCTGCCATCAACGGCCGACCGGATCACCGACACCGTGCTGCAGTCACCGCCATCGGGTCTGAGCTGCGAAGACTGCATCGACCGCTTCAGCGCCCTACCCGCTGACCGCTCCCGGAACACCCGGTGACACGCGATCGAGCGGCACGAGCGCGAGGTAGACGTGCTCGCCGAGGTCGCCCAGGATTTCGCCGCGGTTGTTCGCGCTGCCGAGGTAGCGCCCTAGCTGTATTTGGCCAGGAGGTTGGTGGCGAGGGGCCTGGTTGACGTGGGGAGAGCCTCCGGGTGGGGTGTGGTTTGTCGAGGACCCACTCCAGGCGGAGGCTCTCGTGTCTCACCGTAATGCCCGGACCACATTCGTGGGCAGGTTGCTGATCGTCCAACGTCACCGGGCGGGGTGGCCGAAGGCGCACACCGCGTCCGCGATGGGGATCTCTCGTAACTGCGTGAAAACCTGGCTGGACCGGTATGCCGCGGAGGGCGAGCCCGGTCTTCGTGATCGGTCTTCGCGCCCGCATTCCTCACCTCGACGGACGAGCGAGGAGACCGAGCGCCGGATTGTGCACCTGCGCCAGAGCCAGCGTCGTGGGCCGGACTGGCTCGGAGCCGAGCTGGGAGTGCCGACGCGGACAGTGTCGCGGGTGCCGGCCCGCAACAATATCCCGCGATTGACGACGCTCGACCCGTTGACCGGCGAGGTGATCCGGGCCAGCAAGACCACCGCGGTGCGCTATGAGCGGGACCGGCCCGGCGAGCTGGTCCACATGGATGTCAAGAAGATCGGCCGCATTCCCGACGGCGCGGGGTGGCTTCCCGGTGCACGCGGCCATGTCCCGCAGTGTCAAGGTCGGGTTCGACTACGTCCACTCCCTGGTTGATGACCACTCGCGGCTGGCCTGTTCCGAGATCCTCCTGGACGAGAAGGGACCGACCTGTGCTGCATTCTTGCTCCGGGCAATCACCTACTTCGCCGGCCACGGCATCACCGGCATCAGCGATTGATGACCGACAACGCCTGGGCCTATCGCCGGTCCCTGCGTGGGGTCTGCGCCGGGCACGGCATCCGGCAGAGGTTCATCAAGCCGCACTGCCCCTGGCAGAACGGGAAGTCGAGCGCCTCAACCGGACTCTGCACACCGAATGGGCCCACCGGCAGGTCTTCACGAGCAACACCGACCGAGCCGGCGCCCTTGCACCCTGGCTCGAGTACTACAACACTCAACTCCGCCACAGCGCACTCGGCGGACGCCCACCCACCAGCCGACTGCCACCAACCTGATGGCCAAATACACCTAGCTCGCCGAAGAACCCGCCCTTCAGGACGCTTGCGGGGTGGCCTCGATCACATCCAGGACCTGGCGGGCCACGACCGCGCCGACGACACGATGCCCGTCGTCGACCACCACGCCGAGGCCGGCGGGCGAGGACAGCGCGGCGTCGAGCGCGCCGCGGATCGGGGTGCCCTGCACGTACAGGGAACCGCCGGCCACGAGGTCGGCCTCGGTCAGGTCACCATCCACAGTGGAGCCGGGCGGGAGCCAGCCGCGGGGCTGCTTCTCGGTGTCCACCACGAGCTGCCAGCCCTCGGTCGGACCCGGCACCTTGGTGCCGAGCTCGAGGAGATCCACAGGGGACACTTCGACGCCGTTCGCGGACACGAAGGAGAGCCCGCGGTATCCGCGATCCTTGCCGACGAACGACGCGACGAAGTCGTCGACGGGGTGGCGCAGCACCTCGGACGGCGTGCCGTACTGAGCGAGCACGCCGCCCACACGCAGCACCGCGATCTTGTCGCCGAGCCGCACGGCCTCGTCGATGTCGTGCGTGACGAACACGATGGTCTTGCCCAGCTGCGACTGCAGCCGCAGCAGCTCGTCCTGCAGCTCCTCGCGCACGATGGGGTCGACGGCGGAGAACGGCTCGTCCATCAGCAGCACCGGCGAATCGGCCGCGAGCGCCCGGGCCACGCCCACGCGCTGCTGCTGGCCGCCCGAGAGCTGCGCCGGGTACCGCTTGCCGAGCTCCTTGGGCAGGCCGACCGTCTCCAGCAGCTCGGCCGCGCGGGCACGCGCCTTGCGCTTGTCCCAGCCGGACAGCAGGGGCACGGTCGCGACGTTGTCGAGCACCGTCCTGTGTGGAAAGAGCCCGGCGTGCTGGATCACGTAGCCGATGCCGCGGCGCAGCAGCGCCGGGTCGCCTTCGCTCACGTCCTTGCCGTCGAGCAGCACTGCGCCCGAAGTCGGCTCGACCATGCGGTTGATCATCCGCAGCGAGGTGGTCTTGCCGCAGCCGGACGGGCCGACGAGCACGGTGACCGTGCCGTCCTCGACGGTGAGCGAGAGTCCGTTCACGGCCACCGTGCCATCCGGATACCGTTTGGTCACGTCGCGGAATTCGATTGTCACGGACTTCTCCCCACGTCAGATCTTCATCGACCGTAGCCCACTCGGCGGGGCCTTGGCAGCCTTTCCCGCCCAGTGGCCGGTTAGGCTCGGCGACCGTGACCGCTCTCGACGACGTCCTGGCCGCGCACGGCGCCGGCGTGCGCCCGCTGTACGAGGTGATCGACCTGCTCCGCACGGGTCCCCGCGAGCTCGCGGACCTGGTGCGGCTGAGCGCGGCACCGCGGCGCAGCGTCGAGGACGTGCTGATGGCACTGGAGGCCGATCTGGAGCGTTCCGCGGCGGGTGTCCGGATTTCGCCGGACGCGTTGCCCGCGTACGAGACGTATCGGCTGCCGCGCCTGCCCGACCCGCTCGACGACGCCGTCGCCGCGCACCCGGACCTGCTCGCGGAGCTGGCGACGCAGATCGCCGCGGTGCCGGCCCCGCTGGCCGCACTCGACCACGTTCAGGCGACGCCCGAGACAGTGCTGCGCCGCGCGTTGTGGCTCAGCGCCCGCTACGACCTGCGCCGCTCCCGCCTGCTCTTCCTCGGTGACCACGACCTCACCTCGCTCGCCGTGCGCGCGGTGTGCCCAGAAGCCGAGCTGACCGTGGTGGACCTCGACGAACGCGTGCTGTCCTACCTGGACGCCACGAGCGGCCGGACGATCACCCTCGCCCACACCGATCTGCGCATCGGGTTGCCTCCTGCCGTCGCGGGCCGCGCGGACCTGGTCTTCAGCGATCCGCCGTACACGCCGGAGGGCATGGGGCTGTTCGCCGCGCGGGCCGTGCAGGCGCTGCGCGAGCCGACCGAAGGCCGCGTCCTGCTGGCCTACGGCTACAGCCCCCGCCACCCCGCGCTCGGCGCCCAGGTGCAGCGTTCGCTCGCGACGCTGGGCCTCACGTTCGAGGCGATCCTGCCGGACTTCAACCGCTACGCCGGCGCGCAAGCCGTCGGTTCCGCCGCCGACCTCTACGTCTGCCAGCCGACGGCGAAAGCCAAGAAATCGGGCGGGCGCAAGGGAAAGGCGGCGATCTACACCCACGGCCCGCAGTCCGTGGAAGCGTCCGGGACGAAACCCGCACTCCTGTCGGCGCTGCGCGAGATCGCCACCGAGGGCGGCCTCGCCCTCGAAACCCGGCCCGTCGACTGGTCCGCCTCCGGTCCCGAGGGCGACGCCGTCGCGATGGACCTCACCGCCGACCCGGGTCCCTGGCTCCTGCGCACGTTGCTCGGCACCAATGCCCGCCGCCTGGCGCTGCTGGTGCCGAACAATCACCCGGACCTCACCGACGCGGCCGCGCAGACGGCGCTGACGGACCTGGTCGCCGCCAAGTACCGCCTGCGCTTCCTGCGCAGCACTCCGGACAACCGGCACGCGATCGTCACGGCCGATGCGGTCGAGCACCCGTCGGAGATCCTGACCCGCGCCCACGCGCGGCTCGCGAACGTCGCCCTCGATGTCCCCGCCGAACTGACGGACCTCCGGCTGGTGGACGTGCCGCGGCACCGGCTCGTGGAGCTGCTGGACCGCTAGTACAGCTCGGCGGCCAAGGCCTTGGACACGGCGAACACCTGGTCGTCGTAGACCTGGAGCTCGACGTCGGCCGGCGTCGGGTGAGCGGCGTGCCGCGTGGTGATCACCTGGATCGCGACGTGGTCCGCGCCCGCGGCGTGGTGTTCGGCCGGCCGCGCGGCGACGGTCGCCGCGTCGCCGTGCGCGACGACGGCGTCGATGAGCCGGTCGCTGCCTTCGCCGGCGAGGTCGTCGTCGGTGAAGCCGAGGCGGAGGTCGTCGTCGGTGAAGCCGAGGCGGCGGAGGTTGGTCGTGTAGTTGACCAGGCCGAGGTACGGGTGCTTGATCCGCGGCCGGGCGGTGGCGCGGGCGCGCACCGGATCCGGGTCCGGCACGACCTTCATCTCCGGTGCCGGCACCGCAGCCGGGCCCAGCGCCTCGCGTGCGAGCTTCGTGTGCGCGGGCGGCACCGGGTACGGCACCGCCCCGCCCGCGCGCTCGGCGGTCGGTGCCAGCATCTTGGGGCCGAGCGCGGCGATCGCCCGTTCTTCGACCGGCACCCCGCCCGCATCGAGGCCGTCGAGGTACTGCTTCACCGCGGCGAGCGGTTTGCGGAACTCCTGCGTCTGTTCGGGGTGGCTGGCTTTGATGCCGAGCCGGAACCGGCCGAGGAACCGCTCGGCCAGGCGGTGGTACGCCGCCGCGGCGACGGCCGGATCCCGCCCCGATGGTGACGATGCTGGTGCCGATCACCAGTGTCGAGGTCGCTTCGAGGAGTTCGTCGACACCGGCGAGGTCCACGGGTGGGCCGGCGACCCACAACGTGGTGAAGCCGAGCCGTTCGATTTCCTCCGCCATGTCCGGAGTGGTCAGTGCCGCCGACTGCCAAATGCCGTACGAGCCGAGTTCGATCGTCATGCCGTCCAGCGTGTCCGCAGCAGAATGGACCGACAAGTCCAGAAACGTCGGAGCAGCACGGCCACCAGCGCCCGGTAGACGTCGAGCACCTCGTCGTCGTAGACCTGCAGCTGCACACCGGGCAGATCGGGACGCGTTGTGTGCCGCGTGGTGATCACCTGGATCGCGACGTGGTCCGCGCCCGCGGCGTGGTGTTCGGCCGGCCGCGCGGCGACGGTCGCCGCCCCACCGTGCGCGACGACGGCGTCGATGAGCCGGTCGCTGCCTTCGCCGGCGAGGTCGTCGTCGGTGAAGCCGAGGCGGCGCAGGTTGGCGGTGTAGCTGACCAGGCCGAGCGTCGGGTTTTCGATCCGCGGCGGGCCGTGTCCCAGGCGCGCACCGGACCCGGATCCAGCACGACCTTCATCTCCGGCGCCGGCACCGCAGCCGGCCCCAGCGCCTCGCGTGCGAGCTTCGTGTGCACCGGCGGCACCAGGTACGGCACCGCCCCGCCCGCCCACTCGGCCGTCAGCGCCAGCATCTTCGGCCCCAGTGCGGCGATCGCCCGGCCCGCCACCGGCACTCCAGCCGCGTCGAGCGCGTCGAGATAAGCGTTCATCGCGGCGAGGGTCTTGCGGTACGCCGGCGTGTGCTCCCGGTGACCGGCCCCGACACCGAGCCAGAACCGGCCGGGGAACCGCTCGGTCACGCGGTGATACGCCGCCGCGGCGACGCCCGGCTCCCCGCCCCAGATGGTGACGATGCTGGTGCCGATCACCAGCGTCGAGGTCGCTTCGAGGAGTTCGTCGACGTCCACGAGGTCCGCCGGCGCACCGGCGGACCACAACGTCGGGAAACCGAGCCGCTCGATCTCCCGCGCCAGGTCCGGAGTGGTCGAGGCCGCCGGCTACCAGCTGCCGTACCGGCCGAGTTCGATCGGCATGCGGGTCTTGTAGCGCGAACCTCGCCGGCGTGGTCACGGCGAAGGGCGGCGCAAGGTCCCACCGGAAAGCAACGGGCTCCCCGCGCACACCCAGCGCGGGGAGCCCGTTGCTCGGAACTGCTCAGACGACGCCGTCGGCCACGGCCGCCTTCGCCACGGCCGCCGCGACCTCCGGGGCGACACGCGGGTCGAGCGCGCTCGGGACGATGCGGTCCGGACCGAGGTCGTCCGACGCGACAGCCACGATGGCTTCGGCCGCGGCGAGCTTCATGTTCTCCGTGATCGCGCGCGCGCCGGCGTCGAGCGCACCGCGGAACACACCCGGGAACGCCAGCACGTTGTTGATCTGGTTCGGGAAGTCACTGCGCCCGGTGGCCACGATGGCCGCGTACTTCGCCGCGTCGGCCGGGTGCACCTCCGGGTCCGGATTGGACAGTGCGAACACGATCGGGTCGGCCGCCATCGAACCGAGCAGCTCGGGATCGACGGTCGAGCTCGACAGGCCGAGGAACACGTCCGCGCCCTTGAGCGCGTCCTCGAGACCTCCGGTGAGACCGGTCTTGTTCGTGGTCTCGGCGAGCTGCTGCTTGATCGGGTTGAGGCCGTCGCGTCCGGAGTGGATGATGCCCCGCGAGTCGAGCACCGTCACGTCGCCGACACCCGCCTCCTGAAGGATCTTTGCGCAGGCCACACCCGCCGCGCCCGCACCGGAGATCACCACGCGCTGGTCACCGATCGCGCGGTCGAGCACCAGGTTCGCGCCGCGCAGCGCCGCCAGCGTGACGATCGCGGTGCCGTGCTGGTCGTCGTGCATGACCGGGCAGTCGAGCGCCGCCTTGAGCTTGTCCTCGAGCTCGAAGCACCGCGGCGCCGACACGTCCTCGAGGTTGACCGCGCCGAACGACGGGCGCAGGTGCACCAGCGTCTCCACGATCTCGTCGACGTCGGTGGTGTCGAGCACCAGCGGGATCGAGTCGAGACCGCCGAACGTCTTGAACAGCACCGACTTGCCCTCCATGACGGGCAGCGACGCGCTCGCGCCGATGTCGCCGAGGCCCAGCACGGCGGTGCCGTCGCTGACGACCACCACGAGACGGTCGGCCCAGGTATACCGCTTCGCCTTGGCGGCGTCCTCGGCGATCGCCCGGCTCACCTTCGCCACACCGGGCGTGTAGGCGATCGAGAGGTCACGCGGGTCGGCGATGGGCCGGGTGGCCGCCACGGAGAGCTTGCCGCCCTCGTGCCCGGTGAAGATCTCGGCGTCGGTCACCGGCGCGGCGGTGGCGGCCGTGCTGGCCTGGTCGGTCATCGGGGTTCCTGTCGTCGTTTCCGGCGATCGCCCTTCGGGGATCACGGAACTCACGGGGTGGATCTGGGTCACAACACAACTCCTGGGACTGCGAGCGGGGGACCACTGGCGGCGGGGAGGCGCACCCGCACCTGTGGAACTAGTCCTCCGTACGGCAGCCCAGCGCGGTAGCGCCGGCCTGTCGGCGAGGCGTCACAGCGGCCGTTCGATCCGTGGGGTGTGGCTGACGGGCCGCGGACGCTGCGGTCCGTCAATCATGACAGGCGCCCCACCGGCGGCGAACCCTCGGTGCGGTTCATGTCACAGATCCGGTCGTCTTCCTGGCGATATTCCGGGGGCAAACCCTATTCCCAAGACGTCCGTCCGGTTTTCTAGCGGAGGCGGAACCGATCAAGTGATCACGGCCACTGCTTCCGCGGCACCACCAATTCTGCTTCCGGTGCCCTCGATAAGGTGAGCGCATGCGATTCCGCGCGCTGAAGGTCGCCGACGCCTACGAGTTCACGCCCCGCGCGTTCCCCGACGAGCGCGGGCTGTTCGTGGCGCCGTTCCAGGAGGACGCGCTGATCGAGGCGGCCGGGCACCCGATGCGAGTGGGCCAGACCAACCACAGCGTGTCCCGGCGCGGCACCATCCGCGGCGTGCACTTCGCCGACGTACCGCCCGGCCAGGCGAAATACGTCTACTGCCCGGCCGGTTCGCTGCTCGACGTGGTCGTGGACCTGCGCACGGGCTCCCCCACGTTCGGGCATTGGGACGCCGTGCTGCTGGACCCCGTGGACTTCCGCTCGGTGTATCTGGCCGAAGGCCTGGGCCACGCGTTCATCGCGCTCGAGGACAACACGGTCATGTCGTACCTGTGTTCCGAGCCGTACAACCCGCCGGCCGAGCACGGGATCAACCCGCTCGACCCGGCGCTGGGCCTCCCGTGGCCCGCGGACCTCACGCCCATCGTGTCCGAAAAGGACCGTTCGGCACCGACGCTCGCGGAGGCCGAGGCGCAGGGCCTGCTGCCGTCCTACGCGGACTGCACCGCCCACTACGAGAAGCTGCGCGCGCGTTGACCCGGCACGTCCTCAGCCGGCACGCGCTGGATGTACGGCCTCCCACTGTGACTACGACGAATCCGTCGCCGCATCGTAGGTGAAGGGCCCACGTCCTGGGTTCTTCGTGGTGACGAGGTACAGGTTCGACCACGTCTCGAACCCAAAGGGCGCGATCTCCGCGAATACCGGGTGCACCGTGTCCGCCCGGTAAAAGGTCCAGTCTCACCCGGGCGCCACAATTCCACGGCCGGAATTGTGGCGCTGCTCTCCCGGCAAAACGGTTATTTCCTGCGCGTGACCCAGATCGTGATCGCGGCCGAGCCGACGGTCGCCCCGCGGTTGTCGACGATCCGCACGGGTACGGGAAGGTCCGGATGTGGTTGTGGACACCCCACCACTTCGGCGCGGCGAGCGAACAGTGGCCCGGACGCACCTGGCAGACGGTCGGCAGCACCGTCCCGAGCAGGCCACGCGGTGGAAAACGGCTGCTCACCGCCGGTCTTGCCGGCCGGCCGGCGCCACATCGCGAACGTCGCGCTCGCGCGCATCGGGACCTCCCAGGCAAGCTACTCACGAGTAAGTGGGCACATCACGCAACCTGCTCGCAATCGGGAGCGGCGCTATATTCGGGCTCGTGGCACATCGGCTCTTCATCCTCCGGCACGGACAGACCGAGTGGTCCGTCAACGGCAGGCACACCGGGCGCACTGACATCCCGCTCACCCAGGCGGGAGAAGAACAAGCGCGCGCGGCGGGCAGCACCCTGCGCACCTTGCTCGGCGGCCCGAAACTCGTGATCTCGAGCCCGCGCGATCGCGCGAAGCGCACGGCAGAACTCGCCGGCCTGCGCATCGACGAGATCACCGAGGACCTCGCCGAATGGGACTACGGCGACTACGAAGGCGTCACCACGCAGAAGATCCGCGAAACGGTGCCCGACTGGACCGTGTGGACACACCCGATCCCCGGTGGCGAGACCGCCGCCGATGTAGCCGCGCGCGCCGACAAGGTACTCGACCGCGCGCGCCGCGAGATCGAAATCGGTGACGTGGTCCTGGTGGGGCACGGGCACTTCAGCCGCGTGCTCGTCGCGCGCTGGGTCGAGCTCTCCGCGACCGCGGGTGTCCACTTCGGACTGGACCCGGCCGGCATCGCGGTGCTCGGCGACGAGCGCGGCGAACCGCAGATCGAGCACCTGAACCTGTTGCCGGCACTGGAAGACTGACCCGTGCCCGACCCCCGAGTGCGGCGGATCCGACCCGAAGACGTCGACGCCGTCGTGAAACTCGTCTACGCGCTGGCGGAGTTCGAGCGCGCACCCGGCGAATGCCATCTCGAAGCACCTCAGCTGCACAGTGCCCTGTTCGGCCCGGCCCCGGCGTTGTTCGGGCACGTCGCGGAGGTCGACGGTGCCGTGGGCGGGTTCGCCTTGTGGTTCCTCAACTTCTCGACGTGGCGCGGCACGCACGGCATCTACCTCGAAGACCTGTTCGTGCGCGCCGAACTGCGCGGCTCGGGCCTGGGCAAGGCGCTGCTCGCCGCGCTGGCCGCGGAGTGCGTCGACAAAGGGTACGCGCGGCTCGAGTGGTCCGTGCTGAACTGGAACCCGGCGGTCGGGTTCTACCGCGCGCTGGGCGCGGTGGGGCAGGACGAGTGGACGACCTACCGGCTCACCGACGATCCGCTGCGTGCGCTGGCCGCGCAAGCCTGACGGTCAGTCTTCTTCGTGCCGCTCGCGCTCCGCCCGGCGCCCGGCGAGCCCGCCGCGTTCGGCGGCTTCTTCTTCCGTCTCGCCGTCGCGCAGCCCGAGCGCCCACGCGCGGGCCGGGCGGCGGAAGAGCAGGACGAGAACGACCAGTCCGCACGCGCCGATCGGCGCGCCCCACGCGGGCTGACCGGACGGGCCCAGGATGTACCAGCCCACACCCATGAGCAGCAGCGCGACGACCACCCCCGGCGACCGCGCCCACTGCCTGCCGAGCACGAGACCGGCCGATGCGGCGAGGAAGGCCAGCGCCAGCACGGCGTAGGTCGCGAATTCGGCCCAGATGTTGTTGCCGGGCCGCGCCGGCTCCTGCAGCCCCCGCACGAGGATGACGACGCCCAGCGCCAGGAGCCCGAGCCCGGGCAGCGCGGTGAGGAACCCGGCGAGCCGGACCTCGAACGGAGTGTGCGGCGGCTTCTCGGTGAGCGACACGGGGCGGCCTTCCAGCTGCTTTGCGGGAGCACAGCGACCCGACCAGGGCGGGTCACGGTGGGTGAGCACTTTCGATGGTATGCCACCCGGTCGGCCGTTTTCGCGGCACGCCGAGCACGTGAAAATCGGGGTTGTCGTCGATGAGCGGGCGGTCGGCCCGGGTGCACTTGTCACGACGAGCGGATGTTCGCCGGACACGAGGGAGGACCGCCCGCCACAGGGTCGCCAACGGTCGTCGAGGTTGCCGCTCGTCGCGCTGAGCTTCGCGTCACCTTGTGCCGTCGAAGGTTCTCCAGCCGGGCGAACGTCACTTACGCTGCGGAAGTGCGCGCCATCCTCGTCGTGAACCCCCAGGCCACCTCGACCACCGCCGGTGGCCGGGACGTGCTGGCGCACGCGCTGGCCAGCCAGGTGAAGCTCGACGTCGTCGAGACGGACTACCGCGGCCACGCGATGGCCGTGGCGCGCTCGGCTGCCCGCGACGGCTTCGACCTGGTCGTGGCGCACGGCGGCGATGGCACCGTGAACGAGGTCGTGAACGGGCTCCTCGCCGACGGCGCCGACGGGTTCGCGCCCATGCTGGGTGTCGTGCCGGGCGGGTCGGCCAACGTCTTCGCGCGCGCCCTCGGACTCCCGGTGGATCCGGTCGAGGCGACGCACGAGCTGCTGACCGCGTTGGAAGAGGACCGGCGGCGGCGCATCGGCCTCGGACTCGCGGACGGGCACTGGTTCACGTTCAACGCCGGGCTCGGCTGGGACGCCGATGTGGTGGGCCGCGTCGCGAAGCGGCGGGGCAAGGAGACGAGCGCTTCCTTGTACATGAGCGCCGCGGTGCGCTCCTACTTCCGGCCGCCGCTGGGCCGGCCGGCCCTGACGGTGCGGGTCCCGGGCGAGGAACCCGCCGAGGTGCTGACCGCTTTCGTGTCGAACACCGACCCGTGGACCTACCTGGGCGAGCGGCCCGTTCACCTCAACCCGGGTTGCTCGTTCGAGACGGGTTTGGGTCTGTTCGCGTTGAACGGTCTGGCGTTGCCCACCGTGTTCACTCATGTACGCCAAGCTTTGCTCACGAAGAGCAACCAGCGCGGTCGGCACCTGGTGCGCCTCGACGACGTCCCGCTGATCCGCATCGACGCAGCTGAGCCGGTGAACTTCCAGGTCGACGGCGACCTCGTCGGGCAGCGCACGCGAGTGGAGTTCCAGAGCGTCCCGGACGCACTCACAGTAATCGTGTGACGGTTCGAGCACTGATCGCCTGCGGCAAAGTGCATTCTGCCGCTCGTCGACGCAGAACCTCCGCTCACCGCATCGCGCTTCCGCCGAGCGGCTCGTTTCGGACAGAAACCGCAGGTCAGAGGCGTCGCTCGGCCGGGTGAGCTGACTCACCGATCTTCAAGAAACCCTTGTCGAACGCGGTGCTTCGTGAAAGCATTCACAAGCACCCAAAAACACGACCGCCATGACGACTGTGGCTGCGGCCTCCCGCGCCACTATGAAGGAGCTCACGAACATGGACTGGCGCCACGACGCGGCCTGCCGAGACGAGGACCCCGAGCTGTTCTTCCCCGTGGGAACCAGCGGTCCTGCTCTGCTGCAGGTCTCCGAGGCGAAGGCCGTGTGCCACCGCTGCACCGTCGCTTCCGACTGCCTGGCCTGGGCTCTGGCCAGCGGCCAGGACGCCGGCGTGTGGGGCGGCATGAGCGAAGACGAGCGACGCGCGCTCAAGCGCCGCCGTACGCAGATCGGCACGCGTACCATCGCCTGAGCCCAGCGCTCAGCGGCACAACCCGAACCGGATTTTCCCCCGGGGGATTTTTGCGTCCCCTCAGCCGGGAGGCTGGGGCGATACCCCTCCGGTTCGATCGTAACAACCGAGGTGAAACCACCCGCACCCGGGTGCGCCGCACCTCACCAGGACTGAACAAGTCCTCCCGCGGAACGTCGTGAGGGCCGGTACCGGAGTTTTCGGTACCGGCCCTTCGGCGTGTCCGGGGTCGGGCGGAGGTTGGGTTCAGCCAGGTGAGTCCGGTGTGGACGGTGTCGGTTCTGCGTGTGGTGTGGTGTTGGCGTGTGGTTTCGGTGTGGAGCAAGGGATTTTGATCTTTTCGACGTGATGGGCTGCGGCTTCTTTTCGCCGGCTTGACGCTTGGCGGGTTGCACACTGCGCCGGGTGTGGGCGAGACCGCGTTGCCGCTTCGCCGGCCGCCGTGCTTCGTTGCCTTGCCCTGTGCCGAGCCTCATTGCGTTGCCCCGCTGCCGATCGCCGCGCCGCACTGACTTGCCGCGCCGCCCTGCCGCGCCGTACTGCCTTGCCGCGCCGCCGATCACCACGCCGCACCGCCCTGCCGCGCCGCCGATCACCACGCCGCACCGCCGCGCCGCGCCGCCGATCACCACGCCATACTGCCTTGCCGCGCCGCCGGTTGCCCCATTCCGCGTCGTCGCATCTCCGCGACCGTCGCTTCATTGCCTTGCCTCGTCGCCGGCCGCCCGCTTCGTTGCCGCGCTGCGATGCCGGTTGCCACGCTTCAGTGCACTGCCGCACTGCCGGTTAAGCGCTATTCCGCCTTACGCTCGGCCAGCTCCACCCTCCGCGGCGTTGCCCCTCGCCGACCCCCACTCCCTCGCCTTGCCTCCCCGCCAACTGTCGCCTCGAAGCCTTCCCGTGGCGCCTGCGCTTCAAGACGTTGCGACTCGTGCCAGTTCGCGCTTTATTGCCTTGCTTCCCCGCCATTGCCGGCTTCACTGCTTTGCTGCGATGCCGGCCACCGCGCTTCAGTGCACTGCCACGCTGCCGACTAAGTGCTTTGCCGCCTTCCCGCTCGGCCAGCCCCACCCTCCACGGCGTTGCCCCCTCACCGACTCCCGCTTCCTCGCCTGGCCTCTCCGCCGACTGCCGCCGCAATGCCTTCCCGTGGTGCCGGCTGCCCGCGCTTCAAGACGTTGGGGCTTGTGCCGGTTCGTGCTTTATTGCCTTGCCTTCCCGCAGTTGCCCGCTTCACCGCTTTGCTGCGATGCGGTTACCACGCTTCGCTGCAGTGCCGCACTGCCGGTTAAGTGCTAGGCCGCCTTGCCGCTCGGCAGGCTCCACCCTCCGCGGCCTTGCCCCCTCGCCGACTCGCCTCCCCGTTGACTGTCGCCTCGAAGCCTTCCCGTGGTGTCGGCACTTCAAGACGTTGCGACTCGTGCCGGCTTCACTGCTTTGCTGCGATGCCGGTCGCCGCGCTTCAGTGCACTGCCACGCTGCCGGTGAAGTGCTTGGCCGCCTTGCCGCTCGGCGGGCTGCGCACTCCGCAGCGTTGCCCCTCGCCGACTCCCGCTTTCTCCCCTGCCTCCTCGCCGACTGCCGCCTCGAAGCCTTCCCGTGGCGCCTGCGCTTCAAGACGTTGCGACTCGTGCCAGTTCGCGCTTTGCGCTTTGCCTCCCCGCCGGCTGCCCCTGCGTTGCCGCGCCGCCTCGGCGGCGGCTGCGTTCACGGCCGCGCCTTCGCCGGCTTCGGCTGTCCGGCTGAGTCCTCGTCCGGCGCGCTTGTTCGCGCTGAGCAAGCGCCGCGTTCCGCGGGACACGTTCGTTCAGAGCTTCACCAACCGCCGCGCGCCGATCCATCCGCCATTGGACCCGTCGCGCTCCCCCACTCTCCTCGCGGGCAGAGGCACGCTGACCTGCGCGAACGCGTCACGACACCACACAGATTCCCCTCGCACACATTATCGCCGGTTGACGATACTGTGCCTCACACAATATCGTTGCCGATATGAAAGACACCGACTTGCTGGATGCGCACCGGCAGGAGCTGTGGCGGGGAACCGTCGTGCTGGCGAGCCTGCTGGCACTCCAGAAGCCCGGCTACGGCTACGGCCTGCTCGACACCCTGGAGCGCGCCGGGGTGCCCGCGCCGGCCAACACGCTGTACCCGTTGCTGCGCCGGCTCGAGGGCCAGGCGCTCCTGACCAGCGAGTGGGACACCTCGGGGAGCCGGCCGCGGAAGTTCTACCGGACGAGCCGTGAAGGCGTGCGGCTCGCGCAGGAACTGCAGAAGGAATTCAGCGCCATCGACCGGGCGCTCGGCCGCCTGGCCACCGAAGCCGAGGCGGACTCCGGCACCACCACCGACCGCGACGCAGATAGCGCCGCGGGGCCGGCAACCACCTGATCCACCGGAAACACACCACCTTTGGGGGAAGAACCATGACCACCACGCTCACCGACCGGTACGTCGCCGCCACGGTGCGGCACGTTGCGGGGACGCACCGCGAGGAGATCGACCGCGAGTTGCGGGCCGCGATTGCCGATGACGTGGAGGCGCGCGTCGCGTTGGGGGAAAGTCCCTCGGGGGCCGAGTACGCGGCGCTCGCGGATCTCGGTGATCCCGCGCACCTGGCCACGCGCTACGCGGACAAGGCCACCGTGCTGATCGGCCCGGCGACGTACCTCCACTACGTCCGAGCGCTGAAACTGCTCTGCGCCACCGTCCTGCCCATCGCCTACGTCGTCAACGGGATCGGCCACTGGGTGCGCGGCGGAAACGTTGGTGCGGCGATCTTTTCGCCGCTCGGCGCCACGCTCACCGTCGCGGTGTACTTGCTCGCCGGTGTGACTGTCCTCTATGTACTCGTCGATCGCTTCGGCAGCGACCGCGGCGCCGGCGAGCCCGACGAGGAGTGGGCACCCGACCAGCTCCCCTTCGCCGACGCCGCCTCGACCACCACGTGGAGCGAAGTCGTCAGCGGCTGCGTGCTCGCAGTGCTCGTCGTCGTGGTGCTGTTCGGGCAGCGGTCCGCCACGCCGTCACCACGGCGAACGGCGCGCGCGTGCCGGTGCTCGACCCGCAACTGTGGCGCTTCTGGATCCCGTTCTTCCTGGTCGTGCTGGTGCTGGCGATCGCGCTGGCCGTCGTCAACCTGCGCCGGGGCGGGTGGACGCCCGCGACCGCCGTGGCCGGCACCGTCCTGATCCTGGCGGCGACAGGTCCGCTCGCCTGCCTGTTCTGGACCGCGCACCTGCTCAACCCGGCGCTCGGCCCTGTCTTCACGCAAACGGGCAGCTGGATCGCGTGGCTGGCGCTGGTCGTCCTCGGCGTCATCACGGTCGCCGTGCTGGCGAAGACGTGGGGCCACCGCGCCCGCCAGAGCGCGGAGGCAGCTCGATGACCACGCTCCCACCGCCCGAAAAGCCCACCACTCCACCGGAGCAGCGGCGGGAGCTGATCGTCAACCTGGCCATCAACCTCGTCGCGCCCGCCGCGCTGTTCTACGGCCTGCGCGCGCTCGGCGTGAACCAGTGGCTGGCACTGCTGGCGGGTGTGGTCCCGCCGGCCGTGCGGGCCGGGCAGACCGTCGTCACGAAACGGCGCGTCGGCACGCTCGCCGTGTTCACGCTGAGCATCCTGGTGCTGAGCGTCGCGACGTCGTTCCTGTCCGGCAGTCCACGGTTCCTGCTCGCCAAGGACGGCTGGCTGACCGCGGCGGCGGGCGGCTGGATGCTGGCGACGTTGCCGCGGAAACCGTTCCTGTACCAGGTGTTGCGGTCGTTCCTCGGCACCGCAGCGCGCGAGCGCGTCGAACACAACTGGCTCGGCTCGCCCACCTACCGCCACGTCCTGCGCGTGGCGACCGCAATGTGGGGCGTGGTGCTCGTGCTCGACGCGGGCGTGCGGGTGCTGCTCGCCGACACGCTGCCCGTCGATCGGGTGCCGCTGATCAGCGGGTTGCAGTACGTGGGCGTGTACCTCGCCCTCGAGATCACCACACGGGTGTACGCCCGCCGCAAGAGCGTGGCCGCCGCGGTGGCGGCCGAAGTCGGAGAGGAGACCCCGGCATGACCGTCGTCCTGATCACCGGAGGCGCGAACGGCATCGGCGCGGCGGTCGCGCGGCACTTCGCGGCCGACGGCGCGCACGTGGTCGTCGCCGACATCGAGGAACAGGCGGGCGCCGCGCTCGCCGAGGAGATTGGCGGCCTGTTCGTCCGCACCGACGTCACCAGCGAAGCCGACAACGAAGCAGCCGTACGAGCCGCGCTGTCCGCGTTCGGCGGGCTGGACGTCGTCCACCTCAACGCCGGCACCGGCGGCGCGGGTGGCCTCGCCGACCTGAACGTGGACCGCTACCGCCGCACGCTCGCCGTCAACGTCGACGGCACCGTGTTCGGCCTGCGCGCCGCCTATCCCGCCCTGCGCGACACGGGCGGCGGCGCGATCGTCGTGACGTCCAGCCTCGCCGGCATCTCCCCGGCCACGTTCGATCCCGTGTACTCGGCGACCAAGCACGCGATCATCGGCCTGGTGCGGTCACTGGCGCCCGCGTGCGCCGAAGCGGGCATCACGCTGAACGCCATCTGCCCGGGCTTCGTCGAAACGCGCATGATCGCGGGCATCAAGCCGGCGCTGGCCGAACACGGCCTCGCCGTCGCCTCCCCCGCCGAGATCGCGGCCGCCGTCGCGACCATCGCGTCGGCCACCGGGTCCGGCGACGCCTGGATGCTGCAGGCCGGCCGGGCCGCGGAACGCGTGCAGTTCCCGGCGGTCACGCTCAGCCAGGCGTGACCCCGACGCCGCAGGCAGGCCCGGCCCGCGGCGTCCTTTTCGGACGGAAGGGAAACGCCGGGACCGATATCGGTGCTGACTCCAGCGAACCCCCCGCGAAAGGTGACCATGACCGTGTTCCGACTTCGTCCCGCTGTGCGCTCGTTCGCTGCCGCCGCAACGGTTCTGCTCGCCGCCGGCTGCTCGCGGCCTGCCACCGGCACGCTCGGCCGGGTTCTGCCACCGGCGTCGAGCGCAGCCGCGGCTCCTTTGTCGGCCCCCGCCGGTTCCCACAACCTGCAGCGGAAGATCGGGCAAGCAACCCGAGTCGCGGACGCGGAAACCGGCCACGACCTGCTCGACTTGACGGTCACGAAGATCGCCGTCGACCCGCCGTGCGCCACGCACTGGCAGCCGGACCACGGCGACCACGTGCTGTTGGTCGACCTGACCGTGCGGACGCTCGACATCTCGAACGGCTACGCCCCGGGAATTCGCGATCTGCTCGACCTGACTTCCTTCCAGACCCGGGGTCCCGACGGCGTCGTCGACGAGGTTTCGGTGTCGCCCTGTCACCTGCCGGTGAGCGAACTCAGCCCCGAGTACGAGTCGGACCACACCTACAGCGGCGAGCTGCAGATCGAAGTGGAAGACCCGGCCGGCGCGCTGGTCCTGGTGCCGCGCGTGCCGGGGGCCACCGGCTGGGAATGGCCGTACGGATCGGGCTAGAGCCGGCGGGACAACGGGATCCGCAGGGCTGCCTCGGTGCCCGGCACCCGTGCGCCCGTGGAGTCCGTGCGGACCTTCCGCAGGGAAAGCGATCCGCGCAGTTCCGACTCCACCAGCGTCCGCACGATCTGCAGGCCGAGGCCGTCGCTGCGTTCCAGCGAGAAGCCCGACGGCAGGCCGCGGCCGTTGTCGCGGATGAGGACGTCGAGCCAGCGCGCCGAGCGCTCCACGATGATCTCCACCTTGCCCGGGCGGCCCTGCGGGAACGCGTGCTCGATGGCGTTCTGCACGAGTTCCGTCAGCACCATCACCAGCGGCGTGGCGATCTCGGCGATGACGATGCCGAACGAGCCCTTGCGGGTGAGCCCCACCTGCGACTCCGCGGTGGCGACCTCGCCGACCATCGGCAGGACGTTGTCGAGCAGCTTGTCCAGGTCCACGCGCTCGTCGACGGAGATCGACAGCGCCTCGTGGACCATCGCGATCGACGACACGCGCCGCACCGACTCGGTGAGGGCCAGACGGGCCTCTTCGCTCGTCACGCGGCGCGACTGCAGTCGCAGCAACGCGGCGACGGTCTGCAGGTTGTTCTTCACGCGGTGGTGGATCTCGCGGATCGTCGCGTCCTTGGACAGCAGCGCGCGGTCGCGGCGTTTGACCTCGGTGACGTCGCGGACCAGCACAAGCGCGCCCGCCGCCTGGCCGGCCGGGCGCAGCGGCAGGGCGCGGAACAGCACGACGGCGCCGCGGCGCGAGTCGGCCTCGGTGCGGGTGGACGGTTTGCCGTCGAGGGCCTCGATGATGCGGTGGGAGACCTCGGTGGCGTCGAACGGATCCCGGATCAGTGAGCGCGTCAAGGGCGCCAGCCGCTGCCCCACCAGGTCGGACTCGTGGCCCATGCGGTGGTAGGCGGACAGGCCGTTCGGGCTGGCGAACACGACGGTGCCGCTCGGGTCCAGGCGGATGAGGCCGTCGCCGACGCGGGGGCTCGTGTGCGTGTCGGTCTGGTTGCCGCCCGACGGGGGGAAGGTGCCGTCGACGATCATCTGGCACAGGTCGCCCGCGCTGCCCAGGTACGCGATCTCCAGCGGGCTCGGCACGCGCGGCGCGGCCAGGTTCGTCTCGCGGCTCAGCACGGCGATCACCTCGCCGCCGAAGCTCACCGGCACGGCTTCGCGGCGCATCGGCAGGTCGCGGTACCAGTGCGGGTCCTCTTCCCGGCCGATCCGCACCTCACGCATGGCCTTCGCCAGCTCCGGGTGTTCGGCGACGGTGAACCGCGTGCCGACGACGTCCTCGGGGTGCGCGGTCGGCGCCGTGGTGGGGCGCGCGTGCGCGACGCACACGAAATCGCCGCCCTCGGGCTGCAGGTCTTTCGCGACGGGAACCCACAGCAGGAAGTCGGCGAACGACAGGTCGGCCAGCAGCTGCCACTCCGCGACGACGGTCTGCAGGTGGTCGGCCGCCTCACCAGGGAGGCCGGTGTTCTCGGCGAGCAGATCGGAGAGCGTCGACACGAGCTACTCGTCGCCCTGCTGCGTGGTTCGTCCGGTCATTCCGACCACCTCCTGACCCTCCATCCAACCAGAGCGCGGCCCGATCAGCACGGGCGCCGCAGGTGAGCCCACGCACGCATGCCACACTGGAGCGGTTGACCCGAGCCCGGCAGGTGCTCCGGCACCCCGCACACGGGCCACCCAGCGCGAACACGAGGAGTGAAGCATGTCGAAGCGCGCCCGCAAGCGTCGCGACCGCAAGAAGAACGGCGCGAACCACGGCAAGAAGCCCAACGCCTGATTCCGGCGTCCGGACGCGACACGGCCCCCGCACCGGCAGGCACGGGGGCCGTCGTCGTGTTCGAGCTGGGGATTACTCGCCGGCCCGCTGCTCGAGGGTGATCTCGGTGCGCTCCACCGTGACACCGCCGCTCGAAGCGACGGTCTGGCGGATGGAGGCGCGCAGCCGGCTGCGCAGATCCGCCGGCGCGTGGTCACCGCCACACTTTCGGGCGAGGAGCTGCTTGATGGCCTCGTCGATGCCGTACTCCTCGAGGCACGGGGGGCAGTCCTCGATGTGGCGGCGCAGCTCGGCGTCGCGCATCGGGCTGCACTCCCTGTCCAGGAGCAGGTAGATCTCCGAAAGCGCCTCTTCGCAGCGGACCTTGTCCTTGGCGGATTCCGACGCGTCACCCGTGCTCATCGCTTCGCCACCTCCTCGCGGTCACCGCGGATGAAGCCGCGCTCACGCGCGACGTCGGCCAGCAGGTCGCGCAGCTGGGCGCGACCGCGGTGCAGACGGGACATCACGGTGCCGATCGGCGTATCCATGATCTCGGCGATCTCCTTGTACGCGAAGCCTTCGACGTCCGCCAGGTAAACGGCCAGCCGGAACTCCTCGGGCAGCTTCTGCAGCGCGGCCTTCACGTCGGTGTCGGGCAGGTTGTCCATCGCCTCGACCTCGGCCGAGCGCAGCCCGCTGGAGGTGTGGCTCTCCGCCTTGGCGATCTGCCAGTCGGTGATCTCCTCGGTGGGCTGCTGCACCGGCTGCCGCTGACGCTTGCGGTAGCCGTTGATGTAGGTGTTGGTGAGGATGCGGTACATCCACGCCTTGAGGTTCGTGCCGGCCTTGAAGGAGGCGAACGCCGCGTACGCCTTCAGGTAGGTCTCCTGGACCAGGTCCTCGGCGTCGGAGGGGTTCCGCGTCATCCGCATTGCGGCCGAGTAGAGCTGGTCGAGCAGGGGCATGGCTTCGCGCTCGAAGCGCTCGGCGAGCTCCAGCTCGTCGGCCGCCGTCTCCGGCGCGGTGTTCGGGGTGCTCGGCAAACCGTTCCCTTCCCGTTCGGCGTCGATGCGCTTCTGCGCATACGGCATCGAAGAGTTTACGCGGGGCCCGGGTACGGTCCGACCCCCCGGCCTCTCGGGGTTGCGCCTGCGTGGGCGGGTAGTGGCCAGCGTCGTCGTCACACCCGGTTCAACAGAACGTGGCGAGCGTCCATTCCCCACCCCTTCGTAGACTCCGAGCCCATGGCAGGCAAGGGAACCCCGGCGACGGCGCTGCTGACGAAGCAGAAGGTGGCCCACACGTTGCACGCGTACGACCACGACCCGCGGGCCGACTCGTACGGCCTCGAAGCGGTCGAAGCTCTCGGTCTCGAGGCGGCGCGGGTGTTCAAAACGCTGGTCGCCGACGTGGACGGCAAGCTGACGGTGGGCGTGGTGCCGGTCACAGGGCAACTCGACCTCAAGGCACTGGCCGCGGCCGCGGGCGGGAAGAAGGCCCGGATGGCTGATCCCGCCGCTGCCCAGCGAGCCACGGGGTACGTCCTCGGGGGGATTTCGCCGCTGGGCCATCGAAGCCGCCTGCCGGTGGTGATCGATTCGTCGGCCCCGGGGTTTCCAACGGTGTACTGCTCCGCCGGCCGGCGGGGGCTCGAGGTGGAGCTGGCACCCGCGGATCTGGTGCGGTTGACGGCCGCGGTGGTGGCGCCGATCGCCGGCTGACGGCGGAGGTTGTCCACAACGGGGAGAGCCTGTGGACAACCTGGGGAAACGTCAGAGGTGCGGCCTCAACACCCGCCCCAGCCACTCCGCCGCGGCGCGCGACACGGCGTCCAGATCAGCCGCCAGTGTGTGGTCCCCCGGGACCACCACGACTTCGTGGTGCGGACCACCCGAGGGCCGCCCGAACGGGTCCCGCTCGCCCTGCACCACCAAAGTCGGCACGGCCACCGCGTCCAGTTCCGGCTGCCGGGTCTTCTCGGGCTTGCCCGGAGGGTGCTCCGGGAACGCCAGGCACAACACCGCCACCGCCTGCCCGGCCGACGAAGTCCGGCAAGCCACCCGAGCCCCCGACGACCGTCCGCCGAACACCAGGGGCAGGTCGTCGAAGTGGGCCGACACGTCGTCCGCCACCGCGAGCCAAGC
Source organism: Amycolatopsis sp. FDAARGOS 1241 (assembly GCF_016889705.1). NCBI lineage: Bacteria > Bacillati > Actinomycetota > Actinomycetes > Pseudonocardiales > Pseudonocardiaceae > Amycolatopsis > Amycolatopsis sp. FDAARGOS 1241. Next base: position 975,692 of record NZ_CP069526.1, on the reverse strand, counting down.
CGTGTCGAGCTGCTTCGCAGGCGCGGGCGCCCGCCGGCCCGCCACCCGGTACGGCTGCTCGACCAGCGCCACGTGCACCCCGGCTTCCTTCGCGGCGCGCGCGACGGCGACCAGGTCCTTCGCCCCGATCCCACCCCCGGCGCCGTGGCCCAGCATGAGCACGGCGGCGCCGTCCTTGGCGCAGTGGAGCTCGGCCCGGGCCGGGCCGTGGGGGGTGTCGATCTCGAGCGTGGTCATCAGAACAGCGCGTCCGAGTCCACGGCGGGTTCGACGCGCGACAGGAGCTGTGGGCCGTTGTTGCGGACGTTGTTGACGAGGTTCGAAATCGGCCGCAGTTCGAGCGACTCGACGAGGTCGGCGGGCGTGGGCACCAGCAGGTCCGACACCGCGGACCGGTCCGGGTCGAGCCAGCCGTCCCAGTGGTCGCGCGGGACGACGAGCGGCATGCGGTCGTGGATGTTGCGCAGCTGGCCCGCGGCGTCCGTCGTGATGATCGAGAAGGTGATCAACGGCTGCTCGTCGGCGGAACCGTCCTTCGGGCGCCAGCTCTCCCAGATCCCGCCGAACGCGAGCGACGCGCCGGACGGGTCCGTCATGTAGAACGGCTCCTTCTCCTTGCCCGTGCGCCGCCACTCGAACCAGCCGTCGGCGGGGACGAGGCAGCGACGGGAGGCCAGGGCGCGCTTGAAGGCGGGCTTCTCGGCGGCCGTTTCGGCACGCGTGTTGATCATGCGCGAGCCGACGGACGGGTCCTTCGCCCAGAACGGCACCAGGCCCCACTTCATGATCCGCAGCGATCGCTCGGTGGGCTCGTCCTCGAGCACCTGGCCCTCGGCGTCGCGGGGGTGCCGCTGGACCACGGTGACGACGTTCTTCGTGGGCGCGACGTTGTAGTCCTCCCGCGCGGCACCCTCGGTCAGATCGACCGCGGCGAACTCGTCGATCAGCTTCGCGGGGTCCTTCGTCGCGGCGTAACGGCCGCACATGCCAGCCTCCTAGCGGGTCTTCAAGACGACATCGTTACACGCAGGCCCGGCCGGGCGCGACCGGCATGGGATCATTTCGACCAGGCAGGACGACCGGGAGGACGGTGGGCGGTTTGGCGCGAGGCGACTGGAGCAGGCTGGACGAATCCGACGTGCGGGTGCGTCCCGGCAAGGGCTCCAGGCCCCGCACGAAGCGCCGGCCCGAACACGCCGACGCCGTCACCGCCATGGTGATCGGCAAGGACCGCGGCCGCTGGACGTGCGCCGTCGACGCCGACCCCGAGCGGGTGGTCACGGCGATGCGGGCGCGTGAGATGGGCCGGGTGTCCGTGGTCGTCGGCGACATGGTCGCGCTGGTCGGCGACGTTTCGGGCCGGCCGGACACGCTCGCGCGCATCGTCCGCGTCGACGAGCGCACCAGCGTGCTGCGCCGCACCGCCGACGACACCGACCCGTACGAGCGAGTGGTGGTCGCGAACGCCGCGCAGCTGCTGATCGTCACGTCGCTGGCCGATCCGCCGCCGCGGACCGGGTTCATCGACCGGTGCCTGGTCGCCTGTTACGCGGGCGGGCTCGAGCCCGTGCTGTGCCTGACGAAGGCCGATCTCGCGAGCCCCGACGAGCTGCTCGCCGGTTACGCGGGCCTCGACGTGCCGGCCGTCGTCACGCGCTTCGACGAGAAGCCCGAAGACCTCGCCGAACGCCTCAAAGGTCAGGTGACGGCGCTCGTCGGCCACTCCGGCGTCGGCAAGTCGACACTGGTCAACCGCCTGGTGCCCGATGCCGAGCTCGCGACAGGTGTGGTCAGCGCCGTCGGCAAGGGGCGGCACACGTCGGTGGCGGCCGTCGCGCTGCCGCTGCCGCTGCCGGGCGGTGGCTGGGTGATCGACACGCCGGGCGTGCGCTCGTTCGGCCTGGCGCACGTGACCGCGGACGACATCGTGAACGCGTTCGAGGAGTTCGCCGAGGCCGCCGAGGAGTGCCCGCCGAACTGCGGTCACCTCGGCGCGCCGGAGGACCCCAACTGTGCGCTCGACGACGTCGTCACCGAGGGCCGCGCGAGCGCCGAACGGCTCGCGTCACTACGCCGGCTGCTCGTGTCGCGCGCGGGCGGCGGCGGAATGATCAATCCCGTTGCGGAACCGGACTCCCTCTCCTAACGTCCCATCGTCACTCCGCAGGTCGACGGGCCTTCGAGCGAACGGTCTCCCGAATCGTGATCAAAACGCTGTAACTGTTAGCCCGATTCGGCGATACTGCGGATGCCTTAATGACCTTCATAGGGGGATTGCATGCGCAAAACCACTTTCGTCGTCGCCGCGGGCGCCGCGCTGGCGCTCGTGCTGACGGGCTGTGGTGCCAAGAGCGAGAACGGCACGGCGTCCGCCACCGGCGACAAGCCGGAGCTGGGACTCGCCGCGCCGTTCCAGAACGTGCTGGAGCTGGCGTCCGCGTCGAAGCAGGGCACGCAGAAGTCGAAGTCGGCGAAGGTCTCCATGGAGATGACCGCCGCGGGCAAGACGGTAACGGGCCAGGGCGTCGCGTCGTACGAGGCGAACAACCCCATCATGTCGATGACCATGACGAGCGACGGCCAGCAGGTCGAGGTGCGTTTCGTCGACAAGACGATGTACATGAAACTTCCGGCGGCCCAGCTGGCCCAGGTGGGCACCGACAAGCCGTGGGTCAAGATCTCGCCGAACGCCGACGACCCGCTGTCGAAGTCGCTCTCCGGCAGCATGGGCTCCGCCGGTGAGCAGAGCGACCCGACCAAGATGCTCGACCAGATCGGCGAGGCCGGACAGATCATCAGCTCCGACCAGACCCAGCTGGACGGTCAGCAGGTGAACCACTACAAGGTGGAGATCGACCTCGCCAAGGCGATGGACAAGTTCACCGCGTCGATGCCCGCCGAGAGCAAGGCTCAGGTCGAGCAGCAGCTCAAGGGCAAGGACGTCAAGATCCCGATGGAGCTCTGGGTCGACAAGAACCAGCTGCCGCTGCAGATCACCATGGACGAGAGCGCCGTCATGCAGGCGGTGGGCGCGGGTGCGTCCGGCGCCGGCAAGATGACACTCAAGTACAGCGACTGGGGTGCCTCGGTCACCGTCACCGCTCCGCCGGCGGACCAGGTGAGCGACATGAGCGAGCTGCTCAAGAAGATCGGCGGCTGACCGCCTTCTTCGCGGCGAAGGCGCCCCGACCACCGTCGGGGCGCCTTCGCGTTACTGGCGGTAGTACCGCTTCCCCCGAACGGGGCCGAATCGCCCGCTGTGCTTGGGTGGGGCATCTTTCCGCCAGGTCAGGACGGGGTTTTCCGGATGCGCAGGACGGCTTTGGCGTGCGCCGCGCTGCTCGTGGTGACGGCGTGTTCGGGTGAGCAGCCGCGGTTCGCGGACGCCCGGGCACTGGCCGACGCGGCCGTCGCGGCGACGAACGCGGCGCGGTCCGCGAAGTTCACCACCGACGTCTCCGCGGGCGCGCTCGTGTCGCACGGCCAAGGCCAGGCGGAGTTCGGCCCGGGCGGGACGGCGCTCGTGATGACCACGGACTACGTCGGCGAGCCGCTGGAGCTGCGACTGGTCGACCGGACCCTCTACGCGAAGGTGCCCGAGAGTGCGCGCGACCAGGTGGCCGGTGGGAAGGCGTGGGTGAAGGTGTCGCCTAACGGGAGCGACCCGTTCTCGCAGGTCCTCGGCGGCAGCCTCGCGCAGCTCGCCGAGCAGAACGACCCGGCGCGCACGCTGGCGCAGGTGCGCGCGGCGGGGACCCTCACGGCGAGCGATGCGACGGTGCTCGACGGCGCGGCCGCCGAGCACTACCGCGTGGACGTCGACCTGGCGAGGCTCGGCTCCCAGCTGCCCGCGGGGCTGCCGGCGGACGCGAAGCTGAGCACGAAAGTCCCGCTCGACCTGTGGCTTGACGAGAAGAGCCGGCCGCTGCAGCTCGTGCTGGACCTGTCGCCGGTCGTCAGCGCGCAGGGCGGCGCGCGGATCACCGCGCGGTACTCGGCGTGGGGGTCGCCGGTGGCCGTTTCGCCGCCGCCGGCCGACCAGGTCGGGACACTCGTCGGCGCCTGACTGTCACATCTTCCGCGCTCGCTTCGTCCTGGTGCTGAACGTGGAAGGAGCGGGACATGCGAGTGATGGTGATCGGCTCGACCGGCGTCCTTGGGATCCCCGCCGTGCGGCGGCTGCTGGCCGATGGGCACGACGTGAGCGGCTTGGCGCGGGACGAGTCGCGCGTGGCGGCCGTACGGGCGACGGGGGCGAAACCGGTGCTGGGCGACGTGTTCGACGTCGAGTCGTTGACGGCCGCGCTGCGCGGCCACGACGCCGTGCTGAACCTGGCGACGCGGATCCCCGACGCGAAACACGCCGCGCGCAAGTCGGGCTGGGCGGACAACGACCGGCTGCGCACCGAGGGCGCACGCACGCTCGCCGCCGCCGTGCGCGCGGTGGACGAGCTGGCGATCGTCGTGCAGGAAGGGGTGTCCCTCGTCTACGCCGACGGCGGCGACGCCGAACTCACTGAGGACGCGCCCCTGGACCCGCGCTTCCCGGCCACGTCGTCGCTCGAAGCGCACGCGGCTGTCGCCGGTCTCGAAGCCGAAGGCCGCACCGCCGTCCGTCTCCGGATCGGCACCCTGATCAGCGCCGATCCCATGACGACGGCCCTGCTCACCGCCGCGCGCCGCGGCTCCCCGCTCATCATGGGCAGCCGCGACGCCTGGACGACGGCCATCCACCCCACCGATGCCGCCGCGGCCGCCGTTGCGGCGTTGCGTGCCCCCAGCGCCGTCTACAACGTCGGCGCGACGCCCGTGCGGAAGCGGCAGCTGGGCGCGGCTCTGGCAGTGGCAGCGGGCGTCTCGCGGCCGCGCGCGCTCCCCCGCTGGGCCGCCCGGTTGTTCGGGCCGACGGAGGTGCTGTCGCGCTCGCACCGCGTCGTGTCGGACCGCTTGACCGGCGCCACTGGGTGGCGACCGGAGAAGCCGGTGCCGGGGCCGGACTGGTTCTGAACCCACCCGCCGCGAGGGTCAGCTCTCGAACAGTTCCGCCAGGCGCGGCAGGCGTTCCCGGACCTCGTCCGGGTCTTCGACGTCGAAGTCCGGTTCCAGGGGTGGCAGGCGCGTGAGGAGGCCACCGGCGAGGAGGGGTTCGCCGGTGGCCGTGAGGTGGGCGGTGGTGGCGAGGTAGAGGACGTCCTCGCACTCGAGTTCGCCGCCGCCGGCCGCGGCGGCGCGCACGGCCGGGACGTCGGCGAGTGAGTCGGGATCGGCGATGGCGGCCTCGAACACGGTGCGGCCCTGGGTGAGGAGCCAGCCGCGGAAGTAGTCGAAGCCGTCGTCGGAGCAGCCGCCGTTGACGAGGCACGCGGCGGCCCACAAGGTGCTGCGGTGGGCCGTCGCGAGCAGGCCGTCCAGCGTGTGCCGGGCGGCGACGATCTCGTCGCGGGGACGGCCCGCCAGGAGCTCGGCGGCGGAGCCACCGGAGGCGCGGGCGGAATCGATGAGCTGCCAGAAGCGGGTGGCAGCGGGGTCTTCGTCGGTCACGGGCAGCAACTGTGCCAGTGCGGTACGACAAAACCGGCTACATCAGCTCCAGCAGGAACGGCAGCTCCTGCGGCGCGTACCAGGCCAGCTCGTGGTCCTCCGCGTCACCGAGGGTGAATTCCGCGTCTTCGTCGCCGAGGTCGGCCGCGTCGATCACCGCCGCGGCGGCCGCGACGGCGTCGGCGGCTTCGGCGGCGTCCACGTGGATCGCGGCGATCTGGGACAGCACCACGGGTCCGTCGAGCCGGACGACAGCGGCGTCGAGATCCGCGCGCAGCGTGACGTTGTCCACGTCGGCCGATACGACGGCGCGGCGCGGCTCACCCTTCTCCTCCGCGTTGATCAGACGCAGCGAAGCGCGCGCGGCGTCGAGCAGCGCGGCGTACTCCAGCTCTTCGTCCGAACCGCTCGCGTACGCCTCGCGCAGCCCGGGCGTCAGTGCGAACGCCGTGCCGCTGCGCGCCCGGAACTCACCGTTCGCGTCGAGCTCGCGAAGCATCGCGATCGTCGCCGGAATGTAGACCCTCACCAGTGCGCGCCCTTCAGCTCTTCCAACGCTTCCTCGATCATCCCGCCGAGCAGGCCGACGTCGAACGCGGCCTTGCGGTCGCCGTTGAGTCCGAAGTAGACACCGCCGTGGTAGGACGTCACCCCGATCGCCAGCGCCTGCGTGCGCATGAGCGGCATCACGGGGAAAATCTCGATCAGTTTCGCCTCACCCGCGTACACCGGCGCCTGCGGCCCCGGCGAGTTGGTGATCATCAGGTTGAAGATCCGGCCCGACAGCGAACCGCCCGCCCGCGCGCCCAGCGAGTGCAGCGTCGCCGGCGCGAACCCGCTCACCTTCAGCAGGCCGCGTGCCGCGACGGAGCGGCCGGAGTCGAGGTGGTCGGTCATCGCATGGCCGACGTGCTGGAGCCGCAGCACGGGGTTCGGCTCACCCACCGGCAGGTCCACGAGGTAGGCGGCGACCTGGTTCCCGATCAGCGCCGGCGTGGAGTACGCGGCCGTGTCGGCGTCGCGCACCGCCATGGGCACGAGCGCGCGCACGGTGGCCGTCGAGGTGAGGTTCACATCGCGCGAGAGGAGCCACTCGCGCAGCGCACCGGTGATCGCGGTGAGGATCACGTCATTGACGGTCCCGCCGTGCGCCGCCCGGATCTTGCGGTAGTCCTCCAGCCGCGTGCGGACGACGGAGAACAGGCGGCCGCCGGACACCCGCACGTTGAGCGGGCCCTGGGGCGCCGGGCTCACGACGGTGCGCAGCGTGGAAGCGACCTCACCCAGCGTCTCGGCGACCTTGCCCGCCGAGGCGAGGGCGTCGCCGGCCGCGGAGCGGACGTTCTCGGCCAGCTCGCCCGGGCGTTGCACGGCTTCGCTGACGGCGTCGAACACGAGCTGCGCCCGGCTCGGCTCGCGCCGCGGCGTCCAGGTGTCCTCCGTCGGTTCGGGTGGCGCCGGGGTGTCGTCGAGGATCAGCTGGGCGAGGTCGATCGTGCCGACACCGTCCACAACGGACTGGTGCGTCTTCGTCACGAGCGCGACTCGGTCGCCGGCCAGGCCTTCCACGAAGTAGGCCTCCCACAACGGCCGCTCGGGCGCGAGCCGGCGCGACATCAGGCGCGCGACCAGCTCGAACAGCTGCTCGTCGGTGCCCGGCCGTGGCAGCGCGGAGCGGCGGACGTGGTAGTTGAGGTCGAAGTCGACGTCGTCGACCCACACCGGGCGCGCGAGGTGGCCCGGCACGTCGAGCACGCGCTGTCGGTAGCGCGGTAGGAACGGCAGCCGCGAGCCGATGAGGTCGAGCAGGTCCGCGTAGTCGAAGCCGGCGCGCGGGCGCTCGAAGATCGCCACGCCGCCCACGTGCATCGGGGTCGCATGATCCTCGATGTAGAGGAACGAGGCGTCCAGCGCGGACAGGCGGTCGGGCATGGGCCGATACTCGCACAGTGCGAGACTGACCGGCGTGGGTGATGACACGGCGGTTTCGCCGAAGGACCGCTTCCTGACCGTCTACGGGCGCAAGCCGGTGCTCGAGGCGCTCGGTGACGAGGGTCTGCAGGTGGACAAGGTCATCCTCGCCGACACGGCGCGCGGCCCGGGCGCCGCCGAGATCCAGCGCGCCGCGAAGGCCGCGGGAGTGCCGGTGCAGCGCGCGAGCGCGCATCGCGTGAAGGTGCTGGCCGGCAATGGCAAGCAGGACCAGGGCGTGCTCGCGGACGTCGTGGCGCCGCGGATGCGGTCGCTCGGCGCGGCGCTGGACAGCCGCCGCCCGCCCGCGCGGGTCCTGCTGCTGGACGGCATCACCACCCCGGCGAACGTCGGCATGATCCTGCGCACGGCCACCGCGGCGGGGCTCGAGGGCGTGATCGTGCCGCGGCGGGGCGTCGCGGCGCTGGATCCGCTGGTGGTGAAGGCTTCGGCGGGCGTGGCGTTCCGGGCGCCGGTGCTGCGGTGCGGGAACGCGCGCGAGGCCGCGGAGCTGCTGACCGAGGCCGGGTACGGGCTGTACGCGCTGAGTGCGTCGGGCAAGTCGACGGTGTTCGACGTGGAGCTGCCGCAGCGGGCGGCGTTCGTGCTGGGCGGCGAAACCGCCGGCGTCAGCCCGGAGGTCGCGGAGCTCGTGACGGACTGGCTGTCGATCCCGATGCCGGGCGACGTGGAGTCGCTGAACGTCGCCGCGGCAGCCGCGGTCCTATCGTTCGAACTGGTGCGGCGCGGGGTCAGCTGAACAAGGCGGCGAGCTCGTCGAGGGTGCCGGTCATGGTGACGTGGTGGATGCCGACCATGCCCGCTTCGGTGGCGCCGCGGACGTTGCGCGCGGCGTCGTCCACGAACACGCACGTGGCGGCCACGAGCCCCAGCCGCTCCGCCGCGACGAGGTAGATCTCGCGGTTCGGCTTCGCGGCGCCGACCTCACCCGAGAAGACGAGCGTGTCGAAGTAGGGCGCGAGGTCGTTCTTGGCGGCCGGGCCGGCGCCCGGTGCGTTGGAGACGAGGCCTGTGCGCGTGCCGTGGCGGCGGGCGGCCCGGAGGTAGTCGTACAGCAGGTGGGCGTCGGGGTCGGTCAGGACGCCGGCGTAGTCGACCAGCAAGCCTTTCAGCACGCGGCTCAGCGTAGCCGCGGGGTTGCCCGCCTAGCGCATCGTGCAGATCGCGATGGGCGTTTTCGCGGATTTCGCCGGATCAGGCGCGTGCTGTCCCGATTTCGCCGTGGCCGGCCCACTACGGGCAGCGGATCGTCCGCGTTTCAGGGGAGGAACACATGACGACCCACGAACTCCGGGGCTTGACCACCGGCGAACCCGCCGCCCACCGCGCACCGCACCGGTCCGCGCGGCCACCGGTGCGCGACCTGCCGGCCGCGGGCCACCGCGTGCTGCAGCTGCTCGGGCCGCCGTCGGAACGCCACCTCGCGCAACGGCTGAACGCCATCCTCGAGGTCCTGGCCGGCCTGCGCGCTGCCACGCAGATCCAGCCGCTGGTCGACCCGGCGCTCTTCGCGCGCCTGCTGGCCCACGGCCGGTTGCCCGGCACCCGCCACCGCATCGGAACGCTCCACCTGTGCCACCCGACGGACACGGCGCTGGAAGCCTCGACGACCATCCAGAGCGGCCCGCGGGTGCTGGCGCTGGCGGCGCGGTTCGAGCGGAATCGGACCGGGTGGGTGTGCACGCGGTTCCACCTGCTGGCGCCGCGGACCGGGCCGTTGCGGATGGTGAACCAGCGGCCGTCGGCTGCTTGATCGCCCGTGGTGACCTGGTTATCGGGACGGGTGTCCCGATGACCAGGTCACAGGGTCAGCAGTTCGCTTCTCGCAGCGCGGCTCGGACGGCGAGCGGTCCGTTCGCGCCCGGCCGGATGCGAAGGTCAACGCGGTGGGATGCCGCAACGGGCAGCGGCACCGTTCGAGTGAACGCAACGGCAACGCGATCGTCCACCGCTCGGCGCTCCGGCCATGGCAGCCCGGTGCGGCTCCTGCGCGAGAGGTCCCATCACGCCGAACCGTGCCGCCTCACCGTGTCCGATGACCGGCCAGCGTCCATCTCCACCGGCAACGTCCGCGACCGCTGGGCGCGAACGGTCCCTTCGCGCCCGGGCGGCGGCCGCGAGCCGCCACGACCGCACGCGGTTCGGCGCGAGCGGTCCGCTCGCGCCGGAAGGACAAGCGGGCGTCAGCGGACCGAGACCGGGAGTTTCGAGAGCCCGCGCATCGTGGTGGTCGGGTTCCAGGACGGCGTGTCCGCGAGCGTGAGGGCCGGCGTGCGGCGCGCGAGGGCGCGCAGGGCGGTGCGACCTTCGAGACGAGCGAGGGGTGCGCCGAGGCAGAAGTGGATGCCCTGGCCGAACGCCAGGTGGCGGGTGGGTTCCCTGGTGGGGTCGAAGGTGTCCGGAGACGGGTGGGTGGCCGGGTCGCGGTTGGCGGCGCCGATGAGGACGATGGCCTGGGTGCCGGCCGGAACCGGGAGCCCACCGACGGTGGTGGGGTGAAGGGCGACGCGGCTGGTGAGCTGCACCGGGGAGTCGTAGCGGAGGACTTCTTCGACGGCTCGCTCGGCCGACGAACCATCAGGGCCCAGCGACGCCAGACCGTCGTGGCGCAAGAGTGCGAGCACGCCGTTGCCGATGAGGTTCGTGGTGGTTTCGTGGCCGGCGACGAGCAGCAGCGTCAGCGTCACCAGCAGCTCGGCCTCGGTGAGCTTGTCGCCCTGGTCGGTGACGGCGACGAGGTCCGACAGGAGGTCTTCGCCGGGCGTGCGGCGCCGTTCGGCGGCGAGCAGGCGGAAGTAGGCGTTGAACTCGCGGCCCGCGACGGCGGCCTCCTCCAGCACGGAGTCGGCGACCAGGAACGCCGGGTCGAGCGCGCGGGCCAGGGCGTGGGACCATTCGGCGAAACGCGATCGGTCGGCCGTCGGGACACCCAGCAGCTCGCTGATCACCTCGACCGGCAGCGGTGCGGCCAGCGCCGTCATCAGGTCGGCCGTGCCCGCTTCGAGCAATTCGGAGATCAGCCGCGCTGTGATGGCCTCGATGCGCGGGCGCAGCTGTTCGATCGTGCGCGGCGTGAAGGCCTTCGACACGAGGCGCCGCAGGCGGGTGTGGTCAGGCGGGTTCAGACCGAGGAACGAAACCACCGGGCGGCCCTCGTCGTCGACGAGGTCGTCGGGGTGGCGGTCGGCGAGCGGAACGACCTCGGGTCGCGGATGGCCGAACGCCGGGTCACGCACGACGCCCGTGGCCTCGGCCAGGCCGCTGACCACGAGGAACCCGGGTGCGAGCTCGGTGACGGGTGCCTGCTCGCGCCAGGTCCGGTAGCGGGGGTACGGGTCCGCCTTGTGCTCCGCGGCGAACAGCTGCGCGAAGGTCTCCAGGTCCGGCATCGGCTCCCCCTCGAAAAAGAAAGCGGGCCGCCGGAGATCCGACGGCCCGCCCAGGCCTGCGTCAGCGCCGCGGGCCCTTCTTGCCCTTCTTCTGCTGGGCGCGCTCGGCGGCCCGGCGCTCGCGCCGCGTGCTGCCGGCCGCGGCGCCCGCGGTCTCGTTCGCCGCGCTGTCCGAATGCGACTCGACGCCGCCGCCTTCGGCCGGGCCCGACATCGTCAGTCCGGATTGGACACCGCCGCCGGTTCCCTTGCCCCGCAAGGCGGACGGCACGGAATCGGTGTCGGTCGTCGGCGGCTGCGGGGGCGTCGGGCGAGCGTGCCGGCCACCGTCGCCGCCGAACGAAGCCGCGGCCGCGGCCGTCGCCGACGTGACGCCGGCGGGCAGCGCCGACGGGTCCGGCTGCTGCACGGGCTCCGGCTCGGCGCGCTCGACCTGGAGGTTGAACAGGAAACCGACGGCCTCCTCCTTCAGCGAGTCGAGCATCGCGCGGAACATGTCGAAGCCCTCGCGCTGGTACTCGATCAGCGGGTCGCGCTGCGCGAGCGCCCGCATGCCGATGCCCTCCTTGAGGTAGTCCATCTCGTAGAGGTGCTCGCGCCACTTGCGGTCCAGCACGGTCAGCATCACCTGGCGCTCGAGGCGGCGCATCGCGCCCTCCTCGCCCACCAGCTCGTCGATCTCGGCCTCGCGCCGGTTGTACGCGTCGATCGCGTCGTTGACCAGCGCCTCGCGCAGGCCCTGCGCGTCGAGGTCGCCGTCCTCCACCAGCTCGTCCCAGTTCAGGGTCACCGGGTACAGCGTCTTGAGAGCGGTCCACAGCTGGTCGTGGTCCCAGTCCTCGGCGTAGCCCTCGGACGTGGCGCCGTCGGCGTACGCGCCGACCACGTCGGCGATCATGTGCTCGACCTGTTCGCGCAGGTCCTCGCCCTCGAGCACGCGGTGGCGCTCGGCGTAGATCACCTTGCGCTGCTCGTTCATGACCTCGTCGTACTTGAGGACGTTCTTGCGCGTCTCCATGTTGAGCTGCTCGACCTGCGTCTGCGCGCTCTTGATCGCCTTGGAGACCATCTTGTGCTCGATCGGCACGTCGTCGGGAAGGCGCATGGTCGTCATCACGCGCTCGACCATCACGGCGTTGAAGCGGCGCATGAGATCGTCGCCCAGCGACAGGTAGAACCGCGACTCGCCCGGGTCGCCCTGGCGGCCGGACCGGCCGCGCAACTGGTTGTCGATGCGGCGCGACTCGTGGCGCTCGGTGCCCAGCACATACAGACCGCCGGCCTCGCGGACCTGCTCGGCCTCTTCCTTGGCCCCGGCCTTGATCTCCTCGAGCACCTTCGGCCACGCGGCCTCGTACTCCTCGGAGTTCTCGACCGGGTCCAGCCCCTGCTCACGCAGCTCCTGGTCGGCGATGATGTCCGGGTTGCCGCCCAGCACGATGTCGGTACCGCGACCGGCCATGTTCGTGGCGACCGTGACGGCGCCGAGCTTGCCGGCGCGCGCGACGATCAGTGCCTCCCGGCCGTGGTACTTCGCGTTCAGCACCTCGTGGGGCACACCCAGCTTGAGCAGCAGCTTCGACAGGTGCTCGGACTTCTCGACGCTCGTCGTGCCGACCAGCACCGGCTGGCCCTTCTCGTGCCGCTCGGCGATGTCCTCGGCGACGGCCTCGAACTTGGCCTGCTCGGTCTTGTAGATCAGGTCAGCGCGGTCGGCGCGGATCATCGGCCGGTTCGTCGGGATCGGCACCACCCCCAGCTTGTAGGTCTGGTGGAACTCCGCGGCTTCGGTCTCGGCCGTACCGGTCATGCCCGAGAGCTTCGAGTACAGGCGGAAGTAGTTCTGCAGCGTGATCGTGGCGAGCGTCTGGTTCTCGGCCTTGATCTCGACCTTCTCCTTGGCCTCGATCGCCTGGTGCATGCCCTCGTTGTAGCGGCGGCCCACCAGGATGCGGCCGGTGAACTCGTCGACGATCATGACTTCACCGTCGCGGACGATGTAGTCCTTGTCCTTGTTGTAGAGCTCCTTGGCCTTCAGCGCGTTGTTCAGGTACCCGACCAGCGGCGTGTTCGCGGCCTCGTACAGGTTCTCGATGCCGAGCTGGTCCTCGACGAACCGCACGCCCTTCTCGGTGACGGCGACGGTGCGCTTGCGGACGTCGATCTCGTAGTGGTACTTCGAGTTGATCAGGTTGGTCTTCTCGACGCGCTCGCGCGAGCCCATCGTGGTGGTGTCGATGCCCTGCATCAGCGGCGCGAGGCGGGCGAACTCCACGTACCAGCGCGACGACTGGTCCGCCGGGCCCGAAATGATCAGCGGCGTGCGCGCCTCGTCGATGAGGATCGAGTCGACCTCGTCGACGATGGCGAAGTTGTGCCCGCGCTGCACGCACTCGTCGAGCGACCACGTCATGTTGTCGCGCAGGTAGTCGAAGCCGAACTCGTTGTTGGTGCCGTACGTGACGTCCGCGTTGTAGTGCTTGCGGCGCTCCTGCGGGTCCTGCTCGGCGAGGATGACGCCGACCTCGAGCCCCAGGAAGCGGTGGATGCGGCCCATCCACTCGGCGTCGCGCTTGGCGAGGTAGTCGTTGGTGGTGACGACGTGGACACCGTCGCCGGAGAGCGCGTTGAGGTACGCCGGCAGCACACACGTGAGGGTCTTGCCCTCACCGGTCTTCATCTCGGCGACCTGACCGAGGTGCAGCGCGGCACCGCCCATGACCTGGACGTCGTAGTGGCGCTGACCGAGCACGCGCTTGGCGGCCTCGCGGGCGACCGCGTACGCCTCCGGAAGCAGCTCGTCGAGCGTCTCGCCCTTGCCGTACCGCTCCTTGAACTCGCCGGTCTTCGCCTGCAGTTCGGCGTCCGACAGGTCCTTCACGTCGTCTTCGAGGGTGTTGACGTGATCGGCGATGTTGCGCAGCCGCTTCACCATCTTGCCCTCACCCGCGCGGAGCAGGCGGTTCAGCACCATCCGGTCGACCTCACTAGCTGATCATGATCGCACCCGAGCCGGTCCCGGGCTTGTGGGCACGGCGCGCACGGGTAGCGCGGCGCCGCCGTCTCACCACATCGTAGGGAACACGGAGTGGTCCGCGCACGCACGTGCGCGCAGCAGGTCACGAGAGGGCCCACCGCACCCTACTCCGGGCACGCGGGTGGCCCGCACGCGAGCGCGTGCGGGCCACCGGTGGCATCGGTTGATCGTCGGGGTCAGCCGAGCCGGATCACGCCGTAGTCGAAGCCCTTCCGCCGGTAGACGACACTCGGCCGACCGGACTCTGAGTCGTTGAACAGGTAGAAGTCGTGGCCGACCAGCTCCATCTCGTAGAGAGCCTGATCCACCGTCATGGGGTCCGCTTTGTGCTTCTTCTCGCGGACGACTCGGCCGGGCTGGTAGCCCAGGTCTTCGTCTTCCCAGCGCTTCTGCTGGGGCAAGGTGATCTCACCGGAGCTCACCGCGGCATAACCGTCGATCGGTTGTGCGGTGTCCGCGGCTGGTGCCTCCAGCACCGCCGTGCTCGCGGTGGGACGGGCGACGGCGTCCGGCGTTGCGCCGGCCATCGCCATCGAGGTCGCCTCGGCGACCGACTCCGGACGGCTGCGCCCGTAGTGCACACGCCGCCGGTCGTGCGTCCGCCTGAGCCGGTTCTCCAGCTTCGTGACGGCGGAGTCGAGCGCTGCGTAGAAGTCGGCGGCGCACGCTTCGGCGCGCACGGCCGGACCGCGGCCCTTCCCGGTGATCTCGACGCGCTGGCAGCTCTTGGCCTGCCTGCGGTTCGGCTCGTGGAACAACTCCACGTCGTACCGGATGACCTTCTTGTCGTAGCGCTCGAGGCGGGCCAGCTTTTCGCTGACAAGTGCCCGGTAGTGGTCGGGCACCTCCACGTTGCGGCCCTTAACTACGATGTCCATACACGACCTCCCTCGCTGAGATGACTGCGAGCTGTTGTGTTGACACGGCGCCGGTACTGCGGGGACGGAGCCCGGAATCGCGGGCTGAGAAGAACTCGGGTGGCCGGTCACGACGTCTCGTGGCGGATGCTCGAGCGCGGACTCAGCGCGCCACCGGCGCCAGGGACATGGGCTGCGCACCTCCCTGCCTGCGGGGATTGCTGATAGCGGAGCACGTTAGCTTCCTCACGCCGCTCGCAACAGCCCCCGGGCCGGGGGATGTCACGATTCGGGAACCCGTTACGGCGCGCAGCGAAACGCTTGTGTACAGCCCGAATTCCCGCCCCTGACGGCCCAGCGCGCGCCGGTGATTTTCACGCGGACGGCGCAACGCGTCGGGGGCCTGAAAGCCGAGAGTCACGGCCCGGAACGCAGCAGCCGCCACCCCGGTGGAGTGGGCCGCCGCGGGTGTGAATCCGAGCTTTGCCCTCATGCCCGGACAACGGCCGGCAGCGGTCGGGCGTTCCCCCGGAACGTCACTCGTGTAGGTGACATCCGGTCACGCTGCGGCAAGGTGGGTGACGACGAACCCGGGGGCGGCGGCGGATTTCCGGGTGCCACTGAGCGAGACGATCACCCGGCGGCGAGGAGGGCGAGCACCGCGGAAACCGTGATCCCGGCACCGGTCAGGGCGTGGAGGCAGGCGGCGGCCGTGGCGCCCGTGGTGACGACGTCGTCGAGGACGACCACGCGGGTGCCGGGCGGCGGACGGCCGGCTGCGACGAAACGCAGGCGGCCGGACAGGTTGGCGATGCGCTGGGTGCGCGTGAGCCCGACGGCGTCGCGGGCGCCCTTGAGCGTGAGGGCCGGCGCGACCATCGCCTCGACGCCGGCGCTGGCCAGGCAGCGGGCGGCGGATTCGGCCAGCAGTTGGACGTGCGGGCCGCCGCGCAGCCGGGAGGCCGAGCGGCGGCTCGGTGCCGGAACCAGACACCACGGTCGAGGGTCGGTGACGGAGCCGGTCGCCGAGGAGCGATCAGTCGGATCAGCCGCCGGGCCGCCGGGCGAACGCGGTGGGCCGGAGCCGGGGAATCCGAGCAATGCAGCGGCGATCGCCTGGCCGAGGGAGGGCGCGAGGTCTCGGCGGCCGCGTTCCTTGTAGGCGATCAGGAGGCGTTTGGCGATCCCCTGGTAGGCCGCCAGGGCGTAGACGGGAGCGAGGCCGGCGACCGGGGCGCGGACCACCTCCGTGAGTGACCCCCACACCTGTGAGCAGCCAGGACAGCTGGGGGCTCCGCGGGTGCCGCAGCCGGCGCAATGGGCGGGGACGAGCAGGTCGAGAACCATGACTGGGAGTGTGCACCCCGGCACCGACAGTTTTCGCGCGCAGCCGATCTCGCGGTCGGGAAACCCCGGCCACCTCGGGAAAAGCCAACCCGCTGAGACGACTCAGCCGGGGTAGAACGGGCTCGCGTTGGCCATCGAGTGCGGCTGCGGGCGCCACACCTCACCCAGTTCCGTCGCGTTCCACAGCCCGCCGGCGTCGGCCACGACGATCGGGCGGCTCGGGGCCGCGGTGACCGCGCGGACGGGAGCCGTGAGGTTCGAGCCGTTGAACGCGTCCATGCGATGCCCGTCCACCGAAACCCGTTGCACGGGCTGGGAAGTCGACGACGTGGCCACCACAAGCGTGTCCGCGGTGGAGCCCCAGTCGACGGCCACGACATCGGCCAGGTCTCCCGGCTGCAGGACGCGCGGTTCCCGCAGGGTCACGGTGTCGCCGTTGCGCACGACGGCCGCGACGACGAGCTGGCCGTTGACGATGGCGGCGACACGGGCTCCGTCGCGGGACAGCCGGAGCGCGTCGATGGTCGGGGTGCCGTCGCCGAGGGCGAACAGGTCGTTGGCGTTGACGCTCTGGCGCAGCCAGTGGCCGGTCGGGTCGAGAACCATGCGGGCGATGATCGAGTGGTCGACGACCGTCCACACCTCACCGGAGGAACCCGCGCCGCTCGGGGCGGGGCGCCACGTCGGCCGGCTCAGCGAGCCGCCGCTGAGGTCCACCAGGGGCAGGTCGCGGCCGAGATCGCCGACGCGCAGGCTCACCCGGTCGCCGTCCTTCTCGACGACGGCCAGCCGCTTGCCGTCGATGGACTGCGCGGCGCTGACCACCCCGTAGGTACCGTCGCCCGCCGGGCCGGGAACGGGAGCGCCGTCGCTGAGGGAGCGGACACGGCCGTCCACCGTCATGAGGCCGAGCAGGTCCGGGCTGGGCGAAGAGGCGGAGCTGTAGGACGGCACATCGCTGCTGCGCCAGTACTCGTGGTCGCGCACCAGCGGCGCGCCGTCGGCGAGCAGGCGGATGCGCGTGGACGTGACCGTCTGCATCGACAGCACGATCTGCGCCGCGATCAGCGATCTCGTCTCCGGACTCGCGCCGGTCAGCCCGGACAGCTGCACGACCAGCGATCCGTCGTCGTCGTTCTTGACGTTCGTCTCGAGCGTCACCTGATCGCCCAGCAGGTTCTTCACCGCCCCGGCGAGCCCGGCCGACGGACCCTGCAGGACCAGGTCCATCACCCGCCCGGGCAAGCCTGATTGCGGCTTCGCGGGCACGTACCGCAGGTCGGGCACGAACGTGCCGGAGTCCGGCGAATAGAAGCTCACGGCGACGCGGTTGTAGTTCGCGTCGAAGTCGTCGTCGGTCACGAGCAACGTCGGGGGCGGCGACGAGATCCGCCACTGCCCGCTGGGTTGCTTGCGTACCTGGATCGACTGCTCCAGCGGGCCCGACCCGGGGATGAACGCGCTGTCGGCGCTCAGCGTGCCGAGCGTGTAGCCGCGCAGCGAGACCGTGCGCACGTTCGGGTCGGGCGGTGCCGACGTCGTCGTGGCCGGCGTCTCGTAGACGGTGCTGAACGTGTTGTCGATGATCGTGATCGACCGGCTCGGCTTCCAGGAGCCCCGCTGCTGGTCGCCGAGGAACGCGCGCGCGGCCGCGTTGGTCGAGCGCGGGTCGGCGTTGGCCCTGACGAAATCCCGCACGAGCGAAAGCGGATCGGTGTCGTTGAGGGGTTCCGGCGCGTCGTTGGCCGGCGGCGCGGGCGTGTCCGCGGACACGACCAGCGGCTGCGACTCCAGCGGCACGTTCGCGCACCCGGCGAGCAGCAGCAGGCAGGCCAGCGCCACGAGCACGCGCTTCACCGGCCCACCTCCTCGCGGTCGGAGTCGCGGTCGGCGAGAATCGCGTCCGGCGCGGGCTGCACCTCGAGCACGGACGACGGTGCCAGCGTGATCTCCGGCGCGGCGTCGGGTGGTGGCAGCAGCAGGGGTGCCTCCTCGATCGGCACGTTCTGGTGGCGCGGCAGCACGAGCCGGAAGCACGCGCCGTGGCCGAGTTCCCCCCACGCGTCGAGGACGCCGCCGTGCAGGCGCGCGTCCTCCTGGCTGATCGCGAGCCCGAGCCCGGTGCCGCCGGTACGGCGGTTGCGCGACGGGTCCGCTCGCCAGAACCGGTTGAACACCAGCTCGGCCTCGCCCGCGCGCAAGCCCACGCCGTGGTCGCGCACCGTGATCGCCACCGCCGTCTCGTTGACCGCCACCGTCAGCTGCACGGGGTTGCCCTCGCTGTGGTCGACGGCGTTGCCCAGCAGGTTGCGCAGGATCCGCTCCACGCGCCGTGCGTCGACCTCGGCGGAGGCGTCCTCGTCGGGCAGGTTCAGCTCCACGACGCTGCCCGCCGTGCCCGCGATGACGCGGACCTGCTCGACGGCGCGCGTCGCGATGGGCCGCACGTCGATGTACTCGGCCGACAGCTCCTCGACCCCCGCGTCGAGGCGGCTGATCTCCAGCAGGTCGCCGAGCAGCGCCTCGAACCGGTCGAGCTCGTCGACCAGCAGTTCCGTCGACCGCGCGAGGCCGGCGGGGAACTGCTCGCGCGAGGCGTGCAGCACGTCGGCAGCCATGCGGACCGTGGTGAGCGGAGTGCGCAGCTCGTGGGAAACGTCGGAGGTGAACCGGCGCTGCAGGCCGCCGAACTCCTCGAGCTGGCGGATCTGGCGCTGGATGCTCGCGGCCATGCCGTTGTACGACACGGCGAGCTTTGCCAGGTCGTCCTCCCCGACCACCGCCAAGCGCTGGTCGAGGTCCCCGCCCGCGAACTGCTCGGCCGCCGCGACCGCCTGCCGGACGGGCCGCACCACCTGCCTGACCACGAGGTTCGTGATGCCCGCAAGGAGCAGCAGCAGCACGAGCCCGCCGACGAGCAGTGTGTTCTGCACGGTCGACACCGTGTTCTGCTCACTGGTCAGCGGGAACAGCAAGTACAGCTGCAGCGGGCTCGCCACGGAGTTCAGCGGCGTGCCCACGATCAGGTACGTGGTGCTCACGCCGTTCTCCACGACGGTGTGCTCCAACCGCGCGAGCTTGTCGCCCTCCACGAACTGGCGCAGCCGCACCGGCACGGAGGTGAACGGGCCGACGAACACCGGGTCGGAGTCGGCCTGGTCGCGCCCGACGCTCGCGAGCACCGGCTCGAACGTGCCCGCTGTGGACCCCGTCGGGGACGCCGACGTGGTGGAGATCTTCTTGAGCGCGTTCTCCAGGCGCGTGTGCAACGCGTCGGGCGATTCGCCACCGACCCCCACGAGCTCACGCGCCGCCGTGTCCGCCAGCGCCTGCGTCTGCTCGACCGCGGCTTTTCGCTTGGTGTCCAGCAGCCGCTCGGTGATCTGGTTCTGCAGCACCATGCCCAGCACGAAGACGACGGCCGCCGACAGCGCGAGCGTCGAGATCGTCACGCGGAACTGCAGCGAGTGGCGCCACAGGTCGTTGAACGCCACCACCCGGCGGCGCGTGAAGGCCACGACGCGCCGCACGAGGTGCGCCGTGGCTCGGGCGAAAGCCGTCAGCCGTCCCACCTTCGGGTCATTTCTCGTCCCGGCGGGTGGGCCGGCGTCGGCGGACGCGGTCATCGGCTCATCACGGCGGGCCGGCCTTGTAACCGACGCCGCGCACCGTCAACACCACCTCGGGGTGCTCCGGATCCTTCTCGACCTTCGACCGCAGCCGCTGGACGTGGACGTTCACCAGCCGGGTGTCGGCCGCGTGGCGGTAGCCCCACACCTGCTCGAGCAGCACCTCGCGGGTGAAGACCTGGCGCGGCTTGCGGGCCAGCGCCACCAGCAGGTCGAACTCGAGCGGCGTGAGCGGGATGGCCTTGCCCTCGCGGGTGACCTCGTGTCCCGGCACGTCGATGGCCAGGTCGCCGATGGTCAGCGACTCGGCGGGCTCGGCCTCGGTGCGGCGCAGGCGCGCGCGCACGCGGGCGACGAGCTCCTTCGGCTTGAAGGGCTTGACCACGTAGTCGTCAGCGCCGGACTCGAGGCCCAGCACGATGTCCACGGTGTCGCTCTTGGCGGTGAGCATCACGATCGGCACACCCGACTCACCGCGGATCGCCTTGCAGACGTCGATGCCGTTCATCCCGGGCAGCATCAGGTCCAGCAGGACCAGGTCCGGCTTGAGCTCACGCAGCGCGGGCAGCGCACGCGAACCGTCCGCCACCACCGCAGTGTCGAACCCCTCGCCCCGGAGCACGATGGTGAGCATCTCCGCGAGCGCGGGGTCGTCGTCGACCACCAAGACACGTGCCTTCATGAGCACATGTTCGCACTATCCGCGCCGCCCGCGAGCACGACCCGCGCGTTTGACCTCCAGAAAGATCAAGATCGTGCGGTCCGCTGCTCCATCCGGCCGCCCGCGAGCAGCGCTAGACGGCACCCTCGCCGGCGACGGCGGGCATCGGCACGTCGACGAAGACCTCACCGTCCGTGACCACGACCGCGTAGGTCCGCACGGGGTCCTTCGCGGGCAGGCACGACGGCACGCCGGTGCGCAGGTCGAACTGGGCCGCGTGCAGCGGGCACTCCACGAAGCAGCCTTCGAGCCAGCCGTCGGCGAGCGAGGCGTCCTGGTGCGTGCAGGTGTCGTCGACGGCGTAGAACCCCGTCTCGGTGTGGAAGACCGCGATCGGGGTGGGGCCGTCGACGCGGACGGACTCGCCCTCGGGCAGGTCGGCGACAGCGCAGGCACGGATCATCGGAGCCTCCGGGAACGGGTCACGGGAACCGGGTGCGGTTGGTGAAAAATGTTGCGCACGACGCATTTTCGTGCACTGTGCGCAACAGTGCGGGCCCCATGCCTTCACCGTCAAGGGATTCGCCCGCTCAGCCGGAGAGATCGTCCGCGAGCGGTTAGTGTTGCGCTATGCGGAACCAGGACTCGGGCAGCGCAACGGGAACGCAAGTTCAGTCGGTCGACCGCGCGATCAGCGTGCTGGAACTGCTCGCGCGCAACGGGGAGTCGGGGATCACGGAGATCGCCGGCGAGCTCGGCGTGCACAAGTCGACGGCGTCCCGGCTGCTGAGTGTCCTGGAAGCCCACGGTCTTGTCGAGCAGCTGGGCGAACGCGGCAAGTACGCGATCGGCTTCGGCATCGTCCGCCTCGCCGGCGCCGCCACCGGCCGCATGGACCTCGCGAAGCTCGGCCGCCAGACCTGCCAGACGCTGGCCGAGGAGCTGGGCGAGACCGTGAACATCGCGATCGCCGACGACGGCGTGGCCATCAACATCAGCCAGGCCCGCGGGTCGGCGGCCATCACCACGCAGAACTGGACCGGGCAGCGCACGCCGCTGCACGCCACCTCGAGCGGCAAGGTGCTGCTGGCCGCCATGGGCGAGGGCGACCGCAAGCGTCTGCTGGGACACGGCCTCGAGCAGTACACGCCGCGCACGATGGTGGACCCCCAGGAACTCGAGTCCGAGGTGGAGCGCGTCGCCGAAGACGGGTACGCCGCCTGCTTCGAGGAGCTGGAACTCGGCATGCACGCCGTCGCGGTGCCGATCCGCGGGCCGGGCGGCGAGGTCGTCGCGGCGATGAGCGCGTCGGGGCCGTCGTACCGGTTGTCGAAGCAGCGGATCAAACAGATCGTGCGGCCGATGACCGACGCGGCCACGGAACTTTCGGCGCAGCTGGGTTACTTCACCAGCTGAGACTCCCCGGCGTCGGATCGCTTGTGCCGACGCCCGCGTTACGGCCGTCACCTGCCCGGGCGCACGCACGATGCCGCTTTTCGACGCGGCCTTGACACGCGCCCACGATCGCGACTTTGTTGCTCAAGACGGAACACCATCCCCCATCCGCAACCTGACCCGCCTCGGCGGGTTCTTCGGCGTGCCTGCGTCCCCGCCAGGCCAGGAGGTACCGCGATGGCAGCTCGGCCCCGGGTGGTCGTCATCGGCGCCGGCGTCGTCGGCTGTGCGCTGGCCGACGAGCTGACCGAACGCGGCTGGACGGACCTCACCGTGCTGGAGCAGGGGCCCCTCTTCGCCACCGGTGGCTCGACGTCGCACGCGCCGGGCCTGGTGTTCCAGACCCACGCGGACCGCACGCTGACAGAGTTCGCGAAGTACACCGTCGCGAAGTACGCCTCCTGAAGCTGGCGGGCCGGTGGTGCTTCCAGCCCGCCGGCGGCCTGGAGATCGCCACGACGCCGGAGCGGCTCGCGGAGCTCAAGCGCCGCCACGGCCGGGCGACCGCGTCGGGCGTGCGCGGCTACCTGCGCTCGCCCGGGGAGTGCGCCGAACTGCACCCGCTGCTCGACCCGGCGAAGCCGCTCGGCGGCTTCCACACGCCGGGCGACGGCCTCGCGAAACCACTGCGCGGCCGCAGCCCAGGCGCGGAGCGAAGTTCCTGGCGCACCAACGGGTCACGGATCGAGCGCAGCGCCGGGCGCGTAACCGGCGTGGTGACCGAGACCGACCGCTTCCGCGCCGACGTGGTGGTGTCGTGCGCCGGGGTGTGGGGACCGCTCGTCGGGCGGCTCGTGGACCTCATGGTGCCGCTGATACCGATGGCGCACCACTACGCGCGCACTACGCCGCTGCCAGTGCTCGCTGGGGACAACGACGGCTTCACCGAGGCCGGCAAGCCGGTCCAGCGCCACCGGGGCGCCGGCCTGTACTTCCACGAGCACGTCGACCGGCTCGGCATCGGCAGCCACGCACACCGGCCGATACCGGTGGACGCCGCGGACGTCGGCGGCTCGGCGGAGCAGGCGTTCACCGCCGCCGACTTCGAGAACCCCTGGAGCGCGGCCACCGACCTGCTGCCCGCGCGCGCCGACGCGAAGGTCGAGATGGGTGTCAACGGCCTGTTCCCCGTGACCCCCGACGGCCGGCCGCTGCTCGGCGAGCACCCGGACCTCGACGGGTTCTGGGTCGCCGGCGCCGTGGGGCTTGCGCACTCCGCCGGGCCGCTCGGGGGCTGGCGCGGTGGCTCGTCTACGGACAGCCACGGCTCGACGTGCACACGAGCGACCTCGCGCGGTTCGAGCAGGTGCAGCTCGCGCCCGGCCACGTCTTTACGCGCAGCTGCCGCAGCTACGCCGAGGTGGACGCCGTCGTGCACCCGCTGCAGCCGGCCGGCGAGCCGCGCGCCGTGCGCACGTTGCCGTTCCACGAGCCCCACACCGAACTCGGCGCGGTGTTCCTCGAAGCGGGCGGCTGGGAACGGCCGCAGTGGTTCGCCGCCAACGCGAACCTGCCGCAGGTGCAGCGCGTGCCGCCGCGCACCGGATGGGCCGCACTGCATTGGTCGCCGATCGGCGGCGCCGAAGCGTTGGCTGCCCGCGAGCGCGTGGCGATGTTCGACCTGACGCCGGCGAACCGGCTGCAGGTCACCGGTCCCGGAGCACTGCCGTTCCGGCAGACCATGACCACCAACCACCTCGTGAAGCCGCCGGCGCCGTCACGTACACGCTGCTGCCCGGTGAAGACGGCGGTGTGCGCAGCGACCTCACGGTGGCGCGGCTCCGGGCCGAACGGTTCCAAGTCGGCGTCAACGGTGCAATCGACATCGACTGGCTGCGCCGGCACCCTGCCCGGCGACGGCACGGTGCAGATCCACGAGACCACGCCGGGCACGTCCTGCGTCGGCCTCTGGGGACCGCTCGCGCGGCGCGTGCTCCAGCCACTGTCCACAACGGACTTCTCGCACGACGCGATGTGCTGCTTCACCGCGAAACACGCGTAGTTGGCAACGTGCCCGTCGTCGCGCTGCGGCTGTCCACCGTCGGCGAGCTCGCCTGGGAACCGCACACGAGCGCGGACCTCGGCCGTCTGCGGTGGGACACGCTGTGGGAAGCCGGGCAGCCGCACGGGATCATCGCCGCCGGGCGCCAGGCGCTCACGAGCATGCGGCTCGGGAAGGGCCACCGCGAGTGGGGCACCGACCTCACGGCCGAACGCGACCCGTACGAAGCCGGGCTCGGGTTCGCGGTCCGCACGGACAAGGGCTACTTCCCGGGCGCGACGCGCTGCGCGGCCGATCGGAGGCCACGGCCCGGCGGAAGCTGACCTGCCTGATCGCCGAAGGCTTGGTGCTCGGCAACGAACCTGTCCACTCCCAGGACCGCCCGGTCGGGTACGTCACGAGCGCGGCGTATGGCTACCCGGTCGGCAAGAACATCGCGTACGCCTGGCTCCCCGCGGAGTGCGCGAAACCTGGTACACCGGTGGAGATCGAGTACTTCGGCGAACGGGTCCCCGCGGTCGTGGCCGCGGAACCGCTGTTCGACGCCGAGCTGACCCGGCTGAGGAGCGCGCCGCTTGACGCACTACGACGTGATCGTGATCGGACTGGGCGGCATGGGCAGCGCCGCGGCTTACCGGCTCGCCCAACGCGGGCAACGCGTCCTGGGCCTGGACCAGTTCGCGCCCGTGCACAACCTCGGCTCGAGCCACGGCGGCTCGCGCATCACGCGCCAGGCCTACCTCGAAGGCCCCGACTACGTGCCGTTGCTGCTGCGGGCGCACGAGGTGTGGACCGAGCTGGAGCACGACACGGGCCGGCCCCTGTTCACGCGCTGCGGCGGGCTGATGGCCGGGCCGCCGGACTCGCGCACGATCACCGGCAGCGTGCTCTCGGCCGAGAAGTTCGACATCCCGCACGAGCTGCTGGACGCGGCCGAGATCCGCCGCCGCTTCCCCACGATGGCTCCGCGCGGCGACGAAGTGGCGCTCTACGAACCCGGCGCCGGGTTCGTGTCACCGGAGGGCAGCGTCGCGGCGCACCTGCAGCTGGCCGCGCGCCACGGTGCCGAACTGCACCACGAGGAGCAGGTGTTCACGTGGAGCACGTCGGAATCCGGCGTGCGCGTGGGCACCGCGTCGAGCTACTACACGGCCGACCGGCTGGTGCTGTGCCCGGGAGCGTGGGCACCGCACCTGCTGGCCGATCTCGGTGTCGAGTTCGAGGTGCAGCGGCAGGTGCAGTACTGGTTCGACCCGGCCGACGCCGCGCCGTTCGCCGCCGAGCGGCACCCGGTCTACCTGTGGGAGACCGAGGAGGGCGAGCAGTTCTACGGCTTCCCCGCGCACACGCCGCAGGGGGTGAAGGTGGCTTCGCACATCGCCGGCACGCCGTGCGCGCCCGACACGATCGACCGGACCGTGCACGAGAACGAGGTGCGGCACATCGCGGACGTCGTGGGGTCGCGCCTGCCGACGCTCCCCGCGCAGTTGCGCCGCGCGGCAACGTGCCTGTACACGAACACACCCGACGAGCACTTCGTGATCGCGCCGCACCCCGCGCACCCACGCGTGGTCGTGGCGTGCGGATTTTCCGGGCATGGCTTCAAGTTCGTGCCCGTCGTCGGGGAAATCCTGGCCGACCTCGTCGTCGACGGGACGACCGCGCACCCGATCGCGCTGTTCGACCCGGCGCGCTTCGCCGCGCCGGCGGTGGCCCAGCCGGCGCCGGGGGAGCCGCTCGGGCCCTAGGCGAGTCTGACAAAGCTCGAGGTTGGTTGCTGGGATTTGCTGGTCGCGGCGCGGTTTCAGTTGCGCTCGGCTGCTCAGTGGGTGTTTCCGGTATCCAGGCGGGCGGGCCGGCGTGGCGGGATGTGCCGACGGTGTCCGGTCAGTAGCGGACGCCTGGCCACGCGGTCGGGCACGCACCCGGCCTGGCCGCGACGTGGCGACAACGCCTGGTCCTCCCGATCCGCGGATATCTGCTCGCCCGCGCGGCATCGTCGCTGTGATCCCCGAGCC
This sequence comes from Amycolatopsis sp. FDAARGOS 1241, assembly GCF_016889705.1. Classification (NCBI taxonomy): domain Bacteria; kingdom Bacillati; phylum Actinomycetota; class Actinomycetes; order Pseudonocardiales; family Pseudonocardiaceae; genus Amycolatopsis; species Amycolatopsis sp. FDAARGOS 1241. The sequence goes on along the minus strand of NZ_CP069526.1, from coordinate 949,764 downwards.
AGCCGATCAAGCCGGACACCCGCAAACGCCGCGGTCGAGAGTGCAACCTGCTCAAACAGGTGACGCGACCTGGTCCCGCTGCGCCAAGCTCGCCATCGCCTCCCGCTTCGCCGGACTCCTCCACGCCGTGATCACCCGGACCGAAGCATTGCCAGGCGGGCCGCTAGGCGAGCAGGGACTTCGCGAGCGTCGGCAGGTCGACGCCCGCCACGCCGTCCAGCACGTGCCACGGCGCGAGCCAGCCGGCGGCGGCCAGCTCGTCGTAGACGGCGGCACAGCGTTCTTGCAGGGCGTCGTCGGATTCGAACGAGTCGCGGGCGCGGCGGGTGTCCTCGGCGGCGCGGCGCACGGCGCGCTCGGCGGCCACCGCGGGGGCGACGCGCAGGAGCAGGTGCGCGTCGGGCCGCGGCAGGGCGAAGCGCTCGACCTCGGTGTCCCACACCCACTGCACGACCGGACCGTCGGCGTGCTCGCGCAGGCGCGCGGCGGCGTACGCCGCGTTGGAGGCGACGTAGCGGTCGAGCAGCACCACGTCGTTGTCCGTGAGCAGCGTCCGGATCTCGTCGGCCGCGGCGCTGCGGTCGAGGGCGTAGAGCAGGGCCATGCCGTAAACGGAGTCGCCGAGGTCGCCGTGGCCACGGTGCAGCGCTTCGCGGATCAGGTCGGCGTAGACGCTGTGGCCGTAGCGGGGGAACGCCAGGCTGCCCACGGTGGCGCCACCGCGCTGCAGCTGGGCGGTGAGCCCGTCGGAGAGGGTGCGCTTGCCCGCACCGTCCAGACCTTCGATCACGACCAGTCGTCCCACGGCGCTCACCCTAGGACAATACCGGCACCGCCGTCCGGCCCGGCCGCGAGCCGGGCCGGACGAACGCTTCAGCGAAGCGGCGGAGTGACGCCGTACGACCAGTTCTGTCCAGCACGGTCTCGCGCTCGCCGACGGCGGTGGGCGCGTCGAGCCGCTTGAGGTCTCGCCGGTCAGCTCGACCGCGGCCGCGCCGGCGTTCTCCTCGAGCCGCGAGACGTGCAGCGTGCCGGGGATCGGGACGACGCCCGGCGCCTGCGCGAGCAGCCACGCGAGCGCGAGCCGGACGGGCGCGGCACCGTGGGCCGCGGCGATCCTTCACGGTCTCGACGGCCGCGAGGTTCGCCTCGAACACCTCGCGGGCGAACCGCGGCATGCCGCGGCGGTAGTCGTTCTCGGGCAGGTCGTCGAAGGACGTGAGCCGCCCGGTCAGCATGCCGCGCCCGAGCGGGCTGTAGGGCACGACGCCGATTGCCGAGCTGGCGGCACAGCGGCGCGACCGCATCTTCGATGTCACGCGACCACAGGGACCACTCCGTCTGCACGGCGGTGATCGGGTGCACGGCGTGGGCGCGGCGGATCGTGTCCGGCGCGGCCTCGCTCACGCCGAGGTAACGCACCTTGCCCTCGGTGAAGAGTTCCGCCATCGCGCCGACGGTCTCCTCGATCGGCGTGTCCGGTCCACGCGGTGCTGGTAGTACAGGTCGACGTGGTCGGTGCCGAGAGCCGCCGCAGCGACTCTTCGATGGGCTCGCGCACGTACTCGGGCCGCCCGTTGATCACGGGTGCGCTGTCCGGGCTCGCACCCCGCACGATGCCGAACTTCGTGGCCAGCACGACCTGGTCGCGGCGGCCTTTGATCGCCGCGCCGACGTTGTCCTCGCTGTCGCCGTAGCGGTCGGCGGTGTCGATGAGCGTGACGCCGAGGTCGAGGGCGCGGCCGATGAGCGCGTCGGCGGTGCCGTCGGTCGTGTGGTCCGCGGACTGCCCGTAGGGCCGGGCGAAGCCCATCGCGCCGTACTGATGGCGCCGACGAGCGGGCCGTTCGTGCCGAGCCTGCGCTGGGGAATGGTCATGGAAGAAATCCTCAGTTCTCGTGGTTGCGCGGGCCCATGCGGCTAAGTCCGCACCTGTGGCCACCACAAGTCCACGGTTGTGGACTTGGCAACCCGCTTGTCGAGCCGGGACCTCGGCGAGGCTCGTACGCTGGCGGCCATGAGCTCTGATCAGCCCTCCGAAGCGCCGGGACCCCGTGGCCACGCGCGCCGCGATCCTGCGCGCCGCGCGGAAGGCCTTCACCGGGCACGGGTACGACGGCGCGGGCGTCCGCGAGATCGCGCGCGAAGCCGATGTGGACGCGCGGCTGATCGGCAAGTACTTCGGCTCGAAGGAAGGCCTGTTCGCGGAGGTCGTTGACCTGGCCTACGAGAAGTCGATGATGATGACGCCCGAGGTCAACGCCGAGGCGGCGCGGACGTTGCTGACCGGAGAAGACCGGCGAGCGCACGACGGGCTGCTGCTCACGCTGCGCTCGGTCGCCAACCCGCGCGCGGCGGCGATCATGCGCGAGAGCATCGGGCGCAACTACCGGACCCGGCTCGCCGACGCGCTGCCCGGCGAAGACGGCGCCGACCGCACCGGCCGGTCCGCGCTGCTCATCGCCATCTGCGCCGGGATGCTGCTGAACCGGATGCTGCTCGGAACCACCGCGTTCACGGGCCCGGACGCCGAAGGACTCGTTCCGTACCTGCACGCGGCGCTCGACGCCGTGGCCGACGCGCCGAACAAGGAACTGGTCGACCGGCGGCCCGGCGGGAGAGACGGCACCGCCGAGCCTGCCGGTACGGCTTAGGCGGCCCGCCGCCGCGCGTGCACGAGGTAGCCACCGCCGCCGGCGAGCAGCAGGCCGCCGAGGATCAACAGCGGCAGCCACGCCGTGTCGTGGTTTTCGGGTGGCGGCTCGTCGCCGCGGGGCAGGACCTGGCCCACGAGGCGGTACTGGTGCGCTTCGGCCGACTGGGGCGCGAGGTGGGCGTTGCCGACGCCGGAGGGCTGCGCCGCGCTCGCGCCCATCGCCGACGCCGGCAACGCCAAGCTCGCGAGCATCACGAGCACGAGCACCCGGCTCGCAGCGCGCCACCACCTGGTCTGGACCCGAGCGCCTACGGCGGCGGGGCGAACCTGCTCGCGTGACACCGGCACGACCCCTCCCACCCCCGTGACGTGACCTACGGCCGTCACAACGGTGAACAGTGCCATCACCGGGAGCAAGGTGCTCTTCCGGTGATCGAGGTGTTCCGGGTCAGTTCTGGAACACGGAATGGCCACCCTTACGTGGCCAACCACCCCGAACGGGGGTCGGAACGACTACCGTGCGCTGCTAACGTGAACGTTCCGCGGTGTTCACGGCAGGCGCACACACTGATCACCACAGTGGTCTGGTGAAGGGACAAGCGGTGTCTCGAGACAGGGAAGGCTCACTGATCATCGAACCTGTTCGGCGTGGCTCGGGCGACCTGCCCGCGGAACTGGCCGACGCTCTGCGGACCGGCGAGTTCCACCAAGCCCTGCGCACAGCCATCGCCCACCGGGGCCTGTCGCTCGCGCGGCTGCGGGCGCACCTGGCGCTCCGGGGCGTCCAAATCGGACAGTCAACGCTCAGCTACTGGCAGCGCGGGCTGCGCCAGCCGGAGGTGCCGAAGGCGCTGCCGGCCGTGCGCGCGCTGGAGTCGGTGCTGCAGCTGCCCGCCGATTCGCTCGTGGTCCTGATCGGCCCGCGCACGGCCCGCCCACGCGGCCACCAGGCGGCGGTGTCGTTCCACGACCTGCGGTCGGGCGACATGGGCTCGATCGTCGAACAGCTGCTGACCGACCTGGGTGCGATGCCGTCGTCGAACCACTCCAACTCCGATCTGGAGCTGCTCTCGGTGCACGACCGCATCACGGTCGACGAGCGGCGCCGCCAGGTCAGCATCCGCACGCGGCTGGTCACGCGCGCTCGGCGGCACGGTCCGGACCGCTACGTGACCGTCTACAACGGCGACCCGGGCTGCCGCATCGACGACGTCGAGCTCATCACGTTCGAAGGCTGCCGGGTCGGCCGCATCCGCCGCCACCCCGGCGGCGAGACCATGGCGACCGAACTGCTCTTCGACCGCAAACTCAGCGAAGGCGACATCCACGTCTTCTGCTTCGAAGTGCGCGACGACTCGAGCGCCCTGTTCCCCGGCTACTACCGCATGCTGCGCGACCAGGCCGCCGGCTACCTCCTGCAGCTCCAGTTCGCGCCCACCGCCATGCCCGCCCGCTGCACCCGCCAGGTCCGCGCCCGCGACGACGCCCTCCCCGTCGAAGCCGAAGAACTCCCGCTCGACACGGGCGGCGTCACCAGCGGCTACTTCCGCGACGCCGGCCCCGGCCTGGCAGGCATCGCCGTGGAATGGAACTGACACCACTCCGCCACCTCGACCGGTGACGCACCCCACCCACGCCACCGCCGGCCGACAACCCACCAAGGATGCGCCCAGCCGGCCGGCCACCTCGAACGGCGACGCACCACACGCATACGCACCGCAACAAAACTACGCACCAACGGATGCACCCAGCCCTGCCCGGCACCTCGATCCGAAGCACCGCCGCCTCCGTGTCAAGGCACGCTTTCCCGCCTTGACACGGGGTCAGCGGCCGTAGTCACACTCGCGCTTCGGGGTGCATACGCACCGCAACACGCCCGTCGAGGGCCCGCATTACCCCACAGACCAACCGCAACACGCCCCCGCGAAGACCCCGCCACCCCTGAACAACCCGCCCCCACCCCACATTGACGCACGCCACACCCCACGCGCACCATGAACTCCCCGGGGGCAGCTTCACCAGGAGCCGAAAATGAGTTTCGTACAGGTCATCGAATACAAGACAGCACACCCGGACCAGCTCAACGAGATCATGGACCAGTGGAAGGCCGAAACGCAGGGAAACCGCACGGCCACCCACGCCGTCGTGATGAGCGACCGCGACCACCCGGGCACCTACATGGAGTTCGTCGAGTTCCCCAACTACGAAGAAGCGATGCGGAACTCGGCTCTCCCGGCGACGTCCAAGTTCGCCCAGCAGATCATGGAACTCTGCGACGAACCACCGATCTTCCACAACCTCGAAGTCGTCCGCGACGAGAAGCTCTGAACGGCCGGGTCACCCCGGCGGCACCACGACGGCGCCGCAAGAATGTCCCGGCCGTGGCCGGTCAGAGGATGATCAAGTCCGTCACGCTGTAGGACAGCGACCCGCGGAACCCGGCGCCGCTGCGGACCGGCCCGATGTCGGCCAGCTCCTCGGCCGGTGCAGGGAAGAACGACAGATCCCCGGTTCCGGTCCACGTGCCCGCCACCTGCGGAGTGTCCAAAACGGACTGCGTCAGCTCGTGCACCGCGGGATTCTCGTACTGCCCCTTCGTCAACCGCGGAAAGTGCCGCAGGTTCACGATCGGCCGGCCAAGCGCCGGGATCGTCGGCGCGGTCTGCTCCAGCGTCACCTGCGCCTGGGCCAGCTGCCTGCCGTTGGACGAGAGCGTGGCGCCGAAGCGCCCACCGGGCCCGACCACCGGGCCGGCCTGGCTCGGCACGCCGAACGCGCGCGTCTGGTGGATCGCGCCGATCTTCTTCGGGAAACCCTGGACCCAGCCGCGGGCCAGCGCCTCGTCGTTGTCCACGTAGATGAACGGGCACCACGCCACCGGCGAACCGTTGTGCGCGGCGTCGAGCAGCACCAGGAACTCACTGTACTGGCTGCGCACCGGGTCGAGGTACTCGTTGTCACTGGCCGAGAACTGCCAGTCGATGAACAGCGCGTAGCCGTGCCCGGAGCTCGTGGGGTCCGGGTCCAGACCGGTCGGCAGCGACGCGGCCGCCGCGTCCGGTCTGGTCCAGAACTCCACCCCGACGACGTCTCCGACGTAGTGCCACGGCGGCGTCGGCGCGAGGTTGGCGACTCCGCGCGCGCTGAGCGGATACGTGTACCCCTTGAGCCGTTCGGTCACCGGAGCGGTCGTCGCGCCCTCGGCGAGCGCCGGGGTGCTCATCGCCCCCGCCGCCACCGCGGCGAGCCCGCCGGCGAGAACCCCTCTGCGACCCACTTCTCCTGCGGACAAGGCAGGCACCTTCACTTTCGTCCCGGGGCCGCCCCTCGCGGCCGTCCTCTTCGAAGGAACCACGGGATCACCGAGATGGGTGCTCTGCACGGAAAGACCGTGTCCGGTGGGCAATCCGGCGCCGGTTCTTCGGGCACATCGGCCCTCGCGGGCTTGTCAGCAGGCGCGCGCAGTGGTCTGGGCCACCGGGCCGGCCGGTCACCGGACGTCGTCCACTGTGGACCCGACGTGACCGGACCCGGAAACGCCGAAGCGGCGCCCGGTGGACCCGGCGCCGCTTCGGGGAGCGCGGAAAACCTCAGTACCGGTAGTGATCCGACTTGAACGGGCCCTCGACGTCCACGTCGATGTACTCCGCCTGCTCCTTCGTGAGCTTCGTCAGCTCGCCACCCAGCGCCTCGAGGTGGATGCGCGCCACCTTCTCGTCGAGCTTCTTCGGGAGGCGGAACACCTCCTTGTCGTACTCCTCGTGCTTGGTGAAGAGCTCGATCTGGGCGATGACCTGGTTGGAGAAGCTGTTGGACATCACGAACGACGGGTGCCCGGTCGCGTTGCCGAGGTTGAGCAGGCGCCCTTCGGACAGCACGATGATCGAGTTGCCGTTCGGGAACACCCACTCGTCGACCTGCGGCTTGATGTTCACGCGGCGCACGCCGGGGTAGCGGGCGAGGCCGGCCATGTCCAGCTCGTTGTCGAAGTGGCCGATGTTGCCGAGGATGGCCTGGTGCTTCATACGGGCCATGTGCTCAACCATCACCACGTTCTTGTTGCCGGTCGTGGTGATGACGATGTCGGCCTCGCCGAGGACGTTCTCGAGCTTCTTGACCTGGAAGCCGTCCATCGCCGCCTGCAGCGCGCAGATCGGGTCGATCTCGGTGACGATCACGCGCGCGCCCTGGCCGCGCAGCGACTCCGCCGCGCCCTTGCCGACGTCGCCGTAACCGCAGACCACGGCGACCTTGCCCCCGATGAGCACGTCGGTGCCGCGGTTGATGCCGTCGATGAGCGAGTGGCGGATGCCGTAGCGGTTGTCGAACTTCGACTTGGTGACGGCGTCGTTCACGTTGATCGCCGGGAAGAGCAGCTCACCCGCGGCAGCCAGCTGGTAGAGGCGCAGCACGCCGGTGGTGGTCTCCTCCGTGACCCCGCGGACGCCCTCGCCGATGGTGGTCCACTTCGAGTTGTCCGCGGCGACGGAGGTGCGCAGCAGCTCCAGGAAGACCTTCCACTCGTCGGAGTCGTTCTCGTCGGTGGACGGCACGACGCCGGCCTTCTCGAACTCGGTGCCCTTGTGCACGAGCATGGTGGCGTCACCGCCGTCGTCGAGGATCATGTTGGGACCCTCGCCGTCCCAGGTGAGCATGCGCTCGGTGCACCACCAGTACTCCTCGAGCGACTCGCCCTTCCACGCGAACACCGGCACGCCCTTCGGCTCCTCCGGCGTGCCGTGCGGCCCGACGACCACGGCGGCGGCCGCGTGGTCCTGCGTCGAGAAGATGTTGCACGAGGCCCAGCGCACCTCGGCGCCCAGCTCCACCAGCGTTTCGATGAGCACGGCGGTCTGCACCGTCATGTGCAGCGATCCGGAAACCCGCGCGCCCCGCAGCGGGTAGACCTCGGCGTACTCGCGGCGCAGTGCCATCAGGCCCGGCATCTCGTGCTCGGCCAGACGGATCTCCTTGCGGCCGAACTCGGCAGCTTCGAGGTCGGCGACGGCGAACTCGAGGCCGCCCCGGGTGTCGTGCCGCTTGGCAACGCTTTCGGGGGTCATAGTGCGGTTCCTCCAAGGATTGATGGCATCTGAACAGTACCGTTGTCGGCTTGACGTGCCCCCGACCGGCTTAGGAGACCCTTACCGTGCCCGCCCCGCTCCCCGGCCCAGACACCCGCATCGTCGAGCTCAGGGTGGCCGGACTCGCGGGCACGAACGGTGAAACGCTCCTCGACGCCGTGTCCACGGTCGACGTCGACGGCGACGGCATCGGCAGGGTGGTGCGCCCGGCGGACCGGCTGCGGCGCCCGGCACCCGGGCCGGTCGTGCCCGCACTGGGCCGGTCCATCCCACGCACGCTCGAAGGATACCTGTGGAGCCGCATGACCTCGGGCGGCGCCGCCAAGGCCACGTGGGCGCTGCTGTTCCCGTTCTCGCTGGCCAACGTCGCGTTCTGGATGCTGCCGCCGGTGCACCGCGCCCACTGGCTCGGCGGACTGTGCCGCGGGCTGCTCCGTGTCGTCGCCGTGCTGCTCACGATGCTGCTGGTCGGCCAGGTCGCCGCGATCGCGCTCGACCTGTTCGCCACGCAGTGCCTCGCGCCGGGCAGCGGCTGCCTGCCGTGGGTGCCGTCCTGGCTGCGCTCCTCGCCGGCGCGGCTGGCGATCGGAGTCGCCGTGCTGTTCGCCGTGGTCTACGTGCTCCACCGCATCTCGTCGACGAACTGGCGGGTCCACGCCGCCCAACCGCACCAGCGTCGCGGCTCGCCGATGCAACTGCTGGCCGACCCGGAAGCGCCGGGGATGTCCGCGACTCACACGGTCGCCGCGCTGGCCTGCGTCGCGTTGCTGCTGCTCGGCGGGCCGTTCCACGTGCCCGGCGACGTGCCGCGGCTGATCGCGTGGATCTGCGTGCTCGGGCTCGCGCTGGCCGTGATCGCCGGCGCGGCGATCGGGAGCGACCCCGGCCGCCTCGCGCGGCGCACGCTCATCACGTTCGCCTCGGCGCTGGTGAGCTACGCGGCGGTGCTCACCGGACCACTGCCCGCCAAGGGTGAGCTGCGCGGGACCGACGGCACGGTCGAAGGCCTCGGTGCTGCGCTGCTCGCGATCACCGTGCTGTTCGCGCTCGCGCTGGTGCCGATGGCGCTGCTCGCGCGGTCGCGCTGGAAGACCCGGCCGCGGCGGCTGCGCCCGTGGTTCGGCGGCTGGGCGGCGGCGCCGGTGGTCGCGCTGGCCGGTCTCCTGGGCGGCGGCTTCGGCGCCGGGCTTGCGGTCGCCGTGCGGCGACTGCTGGGCACGGGCGGGCTGCAGCTCCCGGCGACATACGAGCTGATCACCGTGCTCTGGGGTGGCGGGCTCGCGCTGATCGCGCTGCTCGCGATCGCCGGGTACGCGATCGCGGTGCCACTGCGCCGGCGCCGGCGCGGGATCCCGGCGATCGTCGAGCTGATGGAACTCGACCGCAAGCAGGAGCAGGACGCCGCGCGGGCGTGGGCGAGGTCGGCGTGGGAGCGCCGGCACCTGCACCACCTGGCGATGATCGTCGCGGTGGGGCTCTCGCTGGGCGGGGCCGCGCTGCTCGTGGTGCGTTTCGGCTTCGACCTGCGGCCTTCGTGGTACACGCCCGTGTCGGCCGTCGGCGTGTTCGCGCTCGGCGGTCTCGCCGCGGGCCTGCTTCGGGTGGTCTACTCCGCGGCCCGCACCCCCGAACGCGGCCGGCACCTCGGCGCGTTGTCGGACCTCGTGTCGTTCTGGCCGCGCGCGGCCCATCCGACGGTGCCGCCGTGTTACGCGCTGAAGGTCGTGCCCGAGCTGGCCGAACGGGTGAAGACCCACCTCGCCGAACCCGGCACGCGCGTGGTGCTCTCGGGCCAGAACCTCGGCAGCCTCCTCACGGTGCTCACCGCGGCGCGGCTGTCGAAGGAGCTGACACCGGACGAACGCGACCGCGTCGGCCTGCTCACCGCGGGATCGCCGTTGCAGTGGGGCTACCAGCGCGCGTTCCCGGCCGTGCTGCCGCAGGACTCGCTGGCGACGCTGTTCGCCGACCTCGACGGACGCTGGCGCGCGCTGTGCCGCGGCACGGACATCTTCGGCGGCGGGGTCACAACCTGGCGCCACCAGGTCTCCGGCCGGCACCTCATCGGCGACGGTTACCTGCCCGAGGGCGGCTGGGGCGCGCTCGAGGCGAAGGCCGACGAGACCGGGGTGCTCGTCCTCGGCGGCGACCACTGGCTGCCCGATCCACTGCGCGCTCCCGACGGACGCCACCGCTGGGCGCCCGGCGTCCTCAAGCACACGGACTACCTCGCCGACGCCGAGTGGGACCAGGCGCTGGCGATGGCCGCCGGACTCGGCAGGCCGAGTGGCCGCGCGCGCCTGCTCGGCGAGCAGGGCTCGTTGTTCGGCGACCTGCCCCGGCCGCGCTGAAACCCTTACCCACAAACAGAAAACCGGAGAGGATCCCCACCCGTGGGCAAACGGGCGGGGCTCCCCTCCGGTCTCCGGGAACCCGAAAGCTACGTCAGTTGGTGCTGCGGCGGCGGAACTTCAGCAGCGCGAGCAGGCCACCACCGAGGACGAGGAGCGCCGCGGCGACGTAGATCAGCCACGCGTTGTCGAACCCGGTGTTGGCGAGCTGGCCACCCGAGCCGCCGGTCTCGTTGCCGGCCGGGGCGGCGGCGACGGCGGTGGTGGTGCTGGCCGGGGCCTCGTCGGTCGCAGCCGGGGTCGAAGCGGGGGCCGACGTGGTCTCGGTCGGCGCCGCGGTCGGGGTCTCCGCCGGCGTGGTCGGCTGCGTGGTCTCCGTCGGCTGCGTCTTCTTGTCGATGCAGGCGAACCAGTGGCTGATCGTGGCCTGCTTGCCACCGCCGTTGAGCGGCGAACGGAGGTTCTCCCACGGCGGGGTGGTCGAGAGCTTGCGCTTGCCGGGCTCGTAGACGTTGTACCCGTCGCCGCCCTTCACGACGATGGCCTCGACCGTCACGCCATCGGCGACCTTCTCGATGTTGAGGTACTTGTCCTTGCTGGTGCCACCGGTGAAGGTGAAGACCTCGGCGGCGTTCTCCTGCGTCACCGTGGTGCCCGGCAGGTGCGCGCCGGCGCAGGTGGTGGCGTTCGAACCCACGGGGTTCGCGTGCGTGTCGTCGGTGTAGCACGCCAGCGCCGAGGTGGCAGTGCCCAGCAGCGCCAGGCCGGTGACGGCAGCGATCGTCAGACCTGCGCGGAGGGGTCGTCTGGTCATGGTGGGCATTCAGAAAGCTCCTGTACCGAACGGGGGATACGTGGCGAAGATGAGCGCACTCCCAGTGAGGATCGAAACCACTTACCGTATGAATCACACACGAGTGATTAACCCGTCAGAGGGAGGCAGAGCCGGACGGTATCGCATACGGCTCGTCTGATCACCCTGCGTTCGAGACGCCGTGCCGAACCGAGATCGGCCAGTGATCATCCTGTGATCATTCTGAATTAGGCAACAAGTCGGCCACAGGAAGCAACCTTCCCGAACTTCACTGAATCCCCTGGTAGAGCACACAAAACGGCCCGCCGCTCCGCCGGGGCGGCGGGCCGTTCACGACAGTGGTTCAGTCCTCTGAAGCCGCCGGTTTCGCTCCCGCGGGCGCGGGTTTCCCGCCCGCGGCGATCCGCTTCCCCAGCAGCGAGTGGCGGCGGCTGTAGCCGAAGTAGATGACCACGCCCAGCACCATCCAGGCCAGGAACCGCAGCCACGTCAGCACCGTCAGGTTCAGCATCAGCCACAGGCACGCCAGGATCGCGAGGACCGGGATCGCGGGCACCCCGGGCACGCGGAAGGCGCGCGGCAGGTCCGGTCGCGTGCGGCGCAGCACCAGCACACCCGCGGACACGAGCACGAACGCGAACAGCGTGCCGACGTTCACCATCTCCTCGAGCTTGTCGGCCGGGAAGAACGTGGCCGCGACGGCGACCAGGCCGCCGACGATCAGCGTCGCGCGCTTCGGGGTGCCGCGTTCACCCGTCTTGGCCATCCCCCGCGGCATGAGGCCGTCGCGCGACATCGCGAAGATGATCCGCACCTGGCCGAGCATCAGCACCATGACGACAGTGGTGAGGCCGGCGAGCGCGCCGACGGAGATGACGTTCGCGGCCCAGTCGACCCCGTTGGCCGCGAAGGCCGTCGCGAGGGTCTTGTGGCCGCCGTCGCCGGCGGACGTCGCGAGCTCGGTGTAGGGCACCATACCGACGACCACCAGCGACACGGCCACGTACAGCACCGTGACGATCGCCAGCGAGCCGAAGATGCCGCGCGGCACGGACTTCTGCGGGTTGCGGGTCTCCTCGGCCGTGGTGGCGACGATGTCGAAACCGATGAACGCGAAGAACACCAGCGAGGCACCGGCGAGGAGGCCGAACACGCCGAAGGAGCTGCTGCCGCCGCCGGCCACGAGCGAGAACAGCGACTGGTCCACACCACTCTCGCCGACGTCGCCGGACTTGCCCTCGGGGATGAACGGGGTGTAGTTCGCGCCCTTGACGTAGAAGATGCCGAGAATGATCACGAACAGCACCACGGCGACCTTGATGCCCGTGATCACCATGGAGAACCGCGACGACAGCTTCGTGCCGACGGTCAGCAGCGTCGCCAGCACGAGGACGACCACCAGCGCGCCCCAGTCGATCGTGACCCAGCCGAGGTCGACGCTCGTCTTCGCGCCCTCGCCGAACAGGTACCCCAGCACGGTCTCGAGGTAGACCGACCAGCCCTTCGACACCGCGGCGGCGCCGACCGCGAGCTCCAGGATCAGGTCCCAGCCGATGATCCACGCCATGAACTCGCCGAACGTGGCGTAGGAGAACGTGTACGCGCTGCCTGCCACCGGGACGGTCGAGGCGAACTCGGCGTAGCACAGGGCCGCGAGCGCGCAGGCGATCGCGGCGAACACGAAGGCGAGCGACACCGACGGGCCGGAGTAGTCACCCGCCGTGCGCGCGGTGAGCGTGAAGATCCCGGCGCCGATGACGACCGCGACGCCGAACACCGTGAGGTCCCAGGCGCTCAGGTTTCTCCGGAGCTTGGTCTCCGGCTCGTCGGTGTCCGCGATGGACTGCTCGATCGACTTGGTGCGCCACAACCCGTGCCCCGGCACGATCACCTCCTGCGGTGACCCCTGCGTGGAATCGGGTCAATCACCCTAACGCGCCAAAGGCCCCGCTGCGCGGCAGGAGTTGATCACCGTGCGTCGCGGTCGAGGTCCGGTTCGAGGTAGATGAGCGACGCGACGGGGACCTTCGCGCGCACGCGCGCCTCCGCGTCGTCGATAGCGGTGGCGATTTCGGCGGTATCAAGGCCCGGAATCAGCGCGAGCTTGGCGGCCACCAGCAGCTCGTCGGGGCCGAGGTACTGCGTGCGGATGTGAATCACGCGCTCCACCTTCCCCGCGGCGAGCTCGTCGACGATCGTGCCGAGCTGGCTGTCGGTCGCGCCCTCGCCGATGAGCAGGCTCTTCATCTCGACGATGAGGATTACGGCGATCACCCCGAGCAGCGCACCGATGAACACGGTGCCGATGCCGTCCCACACCGGGTCGCCGGTGAGCACGGACAGGCCGACGCCGGAAAGCGCGAACACGAGACCGATCAGCGCGCCCGTGTCCTCGAGCAGCACCACGGGCAGTTCGGGTTCCTTGGCCTGGCGGATGAACCGCCACCAGCTCACGCCCGCCTTGATCTTGCGCGACTCTCCGATGGCCGTGAAGAAGCTGTAGCCCTCGAGGCAGATCGCGACGAACAGGATGATCACCGCGACCAGCGGCGACTCCAGCGGCTCGGGTTCGAGGATCTTGTGGATACCCTCGTACAGCGCGAACGCGGCCCCGAGGGTGAACAGCATCAACGCGACGATGAACGAGTAGAAGTACCGCTCGCGACCGAAGCCGAACGGATGCTCCCGCGTGGCCCGACGCTGGGACGTCTTCTTCCCGAGCAGCAGCAGCCCCTGGTTCGACGTGTCGGCCAGCGAGTGCACCGACTCGGCCAGCATCGACGACGACCCCGTGACCAGGAACCCGGCGAACTTCGCGACCGCGATCCCGGCGTTGGCCGCGAGCGCAGCGATGATCGCCTTGGTACCGCCACCAGCTGACACAGTTGCTCCCCTGTCTGTTCGCGAGGACGGATTCCCGAAATGCCCGATCGGGAGCCTAGAGGACCAGGCCGTACGGGCGGTTTCCGGCCGCGTGAACTTCTCGGGGGAGGCGGGTCAGTCCTCGCAGGTGCCCGCCGTGGCGCGGAACAGCTGCGCGCGGGCGCCGCCCAGTGGGCGCACGGCGACGGCCGGGTCGGCGGCGGGCAGCCACACCGATTGACCACGGCGCAGTTCGACCTGTCCGCCGTCCGCGGCGGTGACCAGCAGGTCGCCGGCCGTGCAGAGGAGGATCTGCGGGCCGGTGCAATCCACGACGAGCTCGGCGGCGTCGCCGGCCTGCCACTCCATCCGGGAGAGCTCGAACTCCGGCGCGTCGGTGTGGTATACCGCCATCTCGCCGGCGCACTCGCCGTGGTGGACAGGCATCTCGCCACACGCGAAGTCGACCACGCGCAGCAGTTCGGGTACGTCGACGTGCTTCGGGGTGAGGCCGCAGCGCAGGATGTTGTCGGAGTTGGCCAGGATCTCCACGGCCGTGCCCGAAAGGTACAGGTGCAGGTTGCCGGCCGGGAGGTAGATCGCCTCGCCGGCGCGCAGGGTCAGCCGGTTGAGCAGCAGCGCGGCCAGCACGCCGGCGTCGCGCGGGTGCGCCTCGCCCAGCTCCAGGATCGTCCGGCACTCCACGGCGAACTCGCCGTGGTCGGCGACGTGGCGCACGCACGAGTCGAGGACCTCGGGCAGCAGCTCGTCGAGCGACGCCTGCGGCAGCGTGATCCACGTGGTGAACAGCGCCCGCAGCCCCGACGGGTCCGGCTGCGCTTCCAGCAGGCCGGTGTACTTCGCGAGCCCCGGCGTTTCGACGGCCTTCAGCAGCTTCACCGTGCGCTGCGGGTCGCGGAAGCCGGCCAGCGCGTGGAACTCGGTGAGCGCGCACACGAGCTCGGGTTTCGCCGTCGGGTCCGGGTAGTTGCGGTTGGGCGCGTCGCGCGGGATGCCGAGGCGCTCTTCGCGCTCATGGCCCTCGGCGGCCTGCGCGGCCGACGGGTGCGCCTGCATCGACAGCGGTTCCTCGGCCGCCAGGATCTTTAGCAGGAACGGCAACCGGCCACCCCAGCGGCCGGCGCAGCGCTCCCCCAGCTGGCCGACGGGATCGGCCTCCACCAGTTCCAGCAGGCTCCGCTCGGTGCCGTCAGGCGCGAGCACGTACGACGGGTCCCCGGGGTGCGCGCCCATCCACAGCTCGGCCTCGGGGTGCGGCGCAGGCACCGGACGGCCCTGCAGCTCCGGGATCGCGGTGCGCGATCCCCACGCGTAGGGCCGTACGGCGTTGCGCAACAGCTCCACTGTCACTCCCAATCCTTCCCATCGGCCGGAGCCGATGTCGTGCGCACGCCTCCCGCCCCCGCGGCAGCCGTCCGCACTTCCTCCCCCTGATCCCGTGAGCCGTCAGGCGTTGGCCGGCTCGAACCTTCCGGCGCCGCCGATGCTGCCCGCCGCGAGCCCGAGGTAGACCGCGGCGAGCTCGAACCGCAACGCGAGCACCGCGGCCCGGACGATCTCGTCCGCCTCGATCTCTTCGGCGGGCGCGATCAGGTCCGCACCTGGGAGGAACTCCTCGGCCTGGTAGCGGGCCGCCTCGGCGGCGGGCCCGGTCCGCACCGAGAGCAGCAGCACTCTCGTGGCGGTTCCACCGGGTGAGTCGTCAGGATCGGCGAAGATGTCACGCTCTCCGCCGCCCGATTGCACCAATCTCCGGAGTGCCGGCCGCGCAAGCGCTTGCCGGTAATCCTCCACGTCGCACACCAGCGCCGCGTGAGCCGCGAACGCGTGGGCCGCGTGCTCCCCGACGGCGACGGCCACCGGGTCGAGGCCCCACAGCAGCGGCACCCGGTCGGCGACCCGCAGCGCGAGCGCCTTGGCCGGGTTCGCGAACGACTCACGGGCCAGGTAGTCCTTCTCGGCCTCGAGGTCGAGCTGGTCGGCGAGCGCCTGCACATCGGCCACGAGCAGGCCGAGCGCGTTGGCCGCGAGCAACCCGGCGGCGAGCCCGCGCGGGAACGCGAGCTCCGGCGGCACCGGGATGCGCGGCGCGAGCAGCACGCCCTTGCCGGCCACGGACGCGGCGACCGGGCCCTCCGCCGGCGCCGACAGCACCACCGACGCACCGAACCGGGCGGCCCGCTCCAGGGAAGCGGCCAGCTCGCGGTCCCCCGCGTCGTCGGTGTGCGCGAAGACCACGTCGAGCGCGCCGATCCACGACGGCACGGTCTCGGCCACCACGACCGGCACCGGACACGACGGGGCGAGCAGGGCGGCCAGCAGGCGGGTGAGCGTGCGGCTGACGCCGGGGCGGTCGATGAGCACGAGCGAACGCGGGCGTCCCACGTCGAGCCGGTCGCTCAGCTCCAGCTCGGCCGCGGCTTCAGCCGTCGCCCGCACCTGCGCGCCGGCCATGGCGGCGGCACGCAGCAGTCCCGCGCTGTCGGCTTCGGCCAGCCGCGCGGGGTCGTCGAGGAGCGAATCGTCAAGCACTGTCGGCACGGCTGTCATCCGGCTCGCCGGGGGTGTGGTCGCCGCTGAACACGGCCTCTTCGAGCAGCAGCACGGGGATCCCGTCGCGGACCGGGTACACCCGGCCACATTCGGTGCAGGTCAGCGCATCGGCGCCCGCGTCGTCCGGCGTACCGGGGCGCAGCGGCGCGTGATCCGGCGACGGGCACGCGAGGATCTCGAGCAGCTGTGCGTCAAGCGTGATGGCCATGGTTCCTCCATACCACGCGCAGGTGGGCCGTGAAGGGCACCTTCCGGACACGGTTCGGTTCGGAAAGTGCCGCCGGCCTGCCCGGCTCAGGCTCGGACAATTGCCAGAACATCGTCGGTCAGCGCCTCGGCCGCGGCGCGGTCGGCGGCCTCCACGTTGAGCCGCAGCAGCGGCTCGGTGTTGGACGGGCGCAAGTTGAACCACGCGCCGCCGGGGAGCTGCACGGTCAGGCCGTCGAGCTCGTCGATCTCGACACCCGGCTTGCCCGCGTACGCGTCCTTCACCGCGAGCATCCGCGCGACCTGGTCGGACACCGTCGAGTTGATCTCTCCGGAGGCAGCGTAGCGCGAGAAGTCCTGCGTGAGCGCGGACAGCGGGCCGTCCTGCTCGCCCAGGGCCGCCAGCACGTGCAGCGCGGCCAGCATGCCGGTGTCGGCGCGCCAGAAGTCGCGGAAGTAGTAGTGCGCGGAGTGCTCGCCGCCGAAGATCGCGCCGGTGCGCGCCATCTCGGCCTTGATGAACGAGTGGCCCACGCGGGTGCGCACCGGCTTGCCGCCGTGCTCGGCGACGATCTCCGGCACGCCCTTCGACGTGATCAGGTTGTGGATGACCGTGCCGCCCGGCTCCTTGGCCAGCTCGCGCACGGCCACGAGTGCTGTGATCGCGCTCGGCGAAACGGGCTCGCCGCGCTCGTCGACCACGAAGCAGCGGTCGGCGTCGCCGTCGAACGCCAGGCCGGCGTCGGCGCCGACCTCGCGGACCTTGGCCTGCAGGTCGACGATGTTCTTCGGGTCGAGCGGGTTGGCCTCGTGGTTCGGGAAGGTGCCGTCGAGCTCGAAGTACATCGGCACGATCTCGATCGGCAGGCCCGCGAAAACCGTCGGGACGGTGTGCCCGCCCATGCCGTTGCCGGCGTCGACCACGACCTTCAGCGGGCGCGAGTGGGTGAGGTCGACGAGTCGCCGCAGGTAGGCGGCGTAGTCACCCAGGACGTCGCGCTCGGTCACGGTGCCGGCCTTGCCCTCGAACGCGGGCACGCCCTGCTCGACGGTGTCGCGGATCTCCGACAGGCCCGTGTCCTGCCCGACCGGGCTGGCGCCCGAGCGACACATCTTGATGCCGTTGTACTTCGCGGGGTTGTGGCTCGCGGTGAACATCGCGCCCGGCATGTTCAGCGAGCCCGACGCGAAGTACAGCTCGTCGGTGCTGCACAGGCCGATGGACACCACGTCAAGGCCCTGCGACGTCACGCCCTCGGCGAACGCGGCCGCGAGTCCCGGCGACGAGTCGCGCATGTCGTGCCCGATCACCACCGACGGCGACTCGGTCTTGATGAGCAGCGCGAACGCGGCCCCGAAATCGCGCACCAGCGCCGCGTCGAGCTGTTCGCCGACCACACCGCGGATGTCGTAGGCCTTCACGATGCCCGAAAGATCTGGCACGCCGTCTCCCCGCCGTCCGTTTCTCGTCCACGGCGCCGACCGCGCCGCGCAGAAAGCCTACCGGCGGGAGCGGGGTTCAGGCGCGCCCGGGGAGCACGCGGAGGTGGCCGCGCCTGCCCGACGGGCCCTCCGGCTCCGGCGGCGGTGCCGGCCGGTCGGAGCGCCCCGCCTCGCGGACGGCCTCGGCCAGCGCGGTCAGCTCGTCGGCCGACTGCTCGGGGGTCGCGAACGTGCCCTCGTGGCGCACGACCTCCCAGCCCTTCGGCACGGTCAGCCGAAGCGCGTGGGCCTCGCACAGGTCGTACGAGTGGGGCTCGGACGCGGTGGCGAGCGGACCGACGACGGCGGTCGAATCGCTGTACGCATACGTGAGCGTGGCGACAGCGGGCTCAGGACACCCGGTCCGCGAACATTTCCGTACGCTCCGCACGATCCAGAACGATAGCGCGTCACCGCAAGGGGGCACCGGCGACACGCGCGTGGCCCCGGCGACCGCATAGACTTGCGCGGTGGCGACGGCTCGTGACTACCGACAACGGCAGCGACTGCGGAGGGACCGGCACGGCCGCGGCCTGCGCGGACCGCTCTACCCGGCGTCCCTGCCCGCCGCCTCGAGCCGCGCCGAGAAGTTCGACGCGCTGGTGCTCGACGCGCTCGAGCCCATCGAGGCCCGCTGGCGCCACGAGCTGACCAAGCTGGACGTCGCGGTCGACGAGGTGCCCGAAGTCCGCCCCGACGGCCGCACGCCGGCCGAGGGCGTGCTCCACGACGGGGCCGTCCCCCTGTCGCGGCTGGTCCCCGCCGGGGTCGACCGGGCCGGTCTGCCCACGCGCGCGCGGATCGTGCTGTACCGGCGGCCGCTCGAGGCGCGGGCGAAGGACCCGTCGGAGCTGGCCGAGCTCGTGCACGACGTGCTGGTGGAGCAGGTCGCGGGTTACCTCGGCGTCGAACCGGACGTGATCGACGGCGAGTGAGCGCGCCCGGGCCGGACCCCTGTCGCTTCAGCGCGACCGGCCGGCTTCGCGAGCTGCCGCCGGGACGGGATCGCCGTCAGGGCCGTGAACAGGACCGCGGCGAGCTGCACGAGCAGCAGCAGGCTGCGTTCGGTGCCCGGGAACGCGAGCGAGACCTCCGAGGACGCCGCCGGGATCGACACCGCGACCTGGTGCCCCCACGCGGGCACGATCGGCACGGCCTTGCCGTTCACGCTCGCCTGCCACCCCGCCTCCTGCTCGGCCGCCAACACGAGCAGCCGGCCCGTGGGGCCGGCGGAGGCGCGGACGCGGACGTCGGGCAGCTGCGCGTCGACGGGTGAGACACCGGGCGCCGCGCCGGGGGCGCCGCCACCGGTCACAGCCGCCTTGGCCAGCTCGGGCGAGATCAGCGTGACCTCACCGGCCTTGGGCAGCAACCGCACGACGGGACGGCCGTCGGACATCGGGGCGGCGACGGCGACCAGGCCCTCGGCGAGCTGACCGAGCGCCTGCGCGTTGCTGCCGGGTGGGAGCACGACGTACTCGACGCCGGAGATCGCGGCGGCCGCGACGGCGGCCTTGACGGCGTTCGCGTCGCCCGTCAGCAGCGCGGTGCGCCAGCCGGCGAGCCGCTGGGTGGTGCCCGGAGCCGGCGCGAGCTGGTCGTCGCCGTAGAGCGCGAGCCGGCCGCCGGTCTGGCGGGGCTGTGGCTCGGTCAGGTCGAGCACGGCGCGCCCGGAGGCGGCGACGTCGGCGGCCACCTCCGGCGCGAGCGCCGGCCGCGGGTGCGCGGTGAGCGGGCCTTCGGCGCCGGTGCCGACCGCGCTCGCGGCGAGTGCCGCCAGCACGACGACTCCGGCCACGCCGGCGACCTTCGGCAGCCACGGCGCCGGCACGCTCGCCGAACCGCCGCGTCGCCAGGTCGCGAGCACGGCCCACAGCAGGCCCGCGCCGACGACCAGCAGCGGCACCCCGGTATACCCCGGCGCGGGCGCGCCGCCCTGCATCGGGGCGACCGGGAACTGGCGCACGAGCACCACACCGGCGACGCCGAGCACCGCGAGCGCGAGCCCGCCGGCCACCTGTTTCGTCGGCCGCACGACGAGCGCGACGAGCGTGGCCGCCAGCACCGCGACGCCGATCGGCCACGCGCCGGGCCCGCCCGGCGTGAGCCCCGACAGGTTGGCACCGGAAACGGGCGCCGCCGGCCCGCCGAGGCCGTGCAGCAGCAGGTCGGGGTGTGCGAGCAGCACCGTCGGCCACGGCAGGAGCAGCACGAGCGGAAGGATCACCACGATCCCGACCGACGCCGCGCGCCGCCCGAGCCCCGTCGGCGCGGGCAGCACCACGAAGCCGACAAGCAGGCCGAGGAGCGCGAGGGCGTGCGCGAGCGGGGAGAACGCGCCGAGCAGCGCGACGCCGAACGCCGACAGCGCCGACACGTGCAGCCACCGCGTGCCCGGGCGCGTGAGCAGCCGCGCGATCCCGGCGACGACGAGCGGCAGCACGAGGTGGACCACCACGACGTCGAGGCGGCCCTGCGCGACCGAAGCGGTGGCGGCGGGCAGTAGCGCGTACGTCGCCGCGACGATCGCGCGGACCCACCGGCGCACGGGCAGCTTGCGCGTGGCCGCGTACGCGCTGAGAAACGCCAGTGGGACGTCACCGATGAGCAGGATCGCCACGAGTGCGGCGGGACCGCCGAGAGGCGTGAAGATCGCGCCGAGGGAGCCGAGCACGGGCAGCGTCGCCGGCGCGGGCGCGCCGGTGCCGCCGGAAACCGCGTGCCACGGCGAAAGGTACGTGGACCAGACCTGTCCGAGCCCGCCGACGGGCAGCAGCGTGCCGCCGGAGAGGTCGAGGCCGAGACGGGCGCGGTTGACGGCGAACGCGAGCGCGGTGAGCAGGACCGTCAGCACCACGGGCGGCGCGAACACCGTCGCGCCCAGCACGCGGCGGCGGTTGACCTCGACGAACACCAGGCCGGGGTCGCGCGCGGGCGACGGGCGTGGTGCGGGCGCGGGCCGCGGAGTCTCGGTGGGACCGTCCGGGCTGGTTTCTCCTGCTGGCGCTTCGGTTTCGGATGCTTTCGGCCCCGTGGCTCCAGGCGCCGCCGGCACCGTGACTCCTGGTGCTGCCGGCACCGTGACGGCGACGACCGTGCCCGGCCGCCGCAGGCCGGAGCCGCGGGAGCTGAGGCCGCGCAGGGCACCGGCGGGCAGCGCTTCCGGTCCGACGGGCGGGCGGTTCGCGGCACCCAGCGCTTCGGGCGGGATCCAGGCGGGCTCGTCCGTGACGCCTTCGGGCACGGTGCCGAGGGCGACGTCGCGTTCCACGCCGCGGCGCACGAGCCCGACGACGCCGGCGCGCACGGCGTTGCGCAGCCGCGCGAGGCGGCCGACGAAAAGCCCCTTCACGGTGCCGGGACGGGGCCGCTGCCGCCGTGCCGCGCGGGCTTTCCGGAGGTGACCGCGGCCGCTCGTGAGATACCGGAGCGCGGACAGCTCGGCGCGGGCTTCGCTCGTGCGCCGGAGGACGACGAAGACGAATGCCCGCAGCAGCAGGAGCACTGGCAGCCGCACGAGCCCGAACCAGAACGAGGACGCCGAGCAGTTCACGAGGAACACGCGCAGCCCGTGGGACCGGTTGACGGCGGCGAGCGAACGGCCGGCCGCGTCGGGCGCGCGGTGGCCGGTGGAGAGCGCGCGGGCGTGGCGCACGCGCGCAGCGGGCACCGACAGCACGAGGGCACCGGCGGCGTTCGCGCGCCAGCCGAAATCGAGATCTTCGCGCAGCAAGGCGAATTCGGGGTCGAAGCCGCCGAGCTCGGTCCAGAGTTCCCGCTGTACCAACGATCCCGCGCTCGACACGGCGAGGACCTCGCTCGGCTCGTCACCCGGCGCAGCCATCTGCTGACGGTGCCCGGAGGCGTCCGTGGACAGCCCCGCCTCCACGATCAGCCGCGGCTCGGCCCAGTCGAGCCCGAGTGGCCCGAGCACCTTCGCCGACGCGTTCTCGTCGGCGGCGTGCAGGAGCTGTTCGAGGCAGTCGGGTTCGGGTGCGCAGTCGTCGTGCAGCAGCCACAGCCACGACCCGGGGTCGCCCCACCGCTCGACGGCGTGGTCCACGGCCGCCGCGATCGCCGCCGCGAAGCCGGTTTCACTCGATAGAGTGAGGGCGCCGGACAGCACCGGCTGCGCGTCAGGTCCCGCCGCGACGCCGCCGGGTTCGGCGGCCTCGGCGAGCAGCTTGGCCGTCCGGTCGGTGGAGCCGGTGTCGACCGCCAGCACGTGGCGAGGCCGGATCGTGCTGCGCCGCAAGGAAGAAAGGGCGAGCGGCAGCCACTCTTCGCCGTCGTGACAGACCACAATGGCCAGAACGGGCAGCGTCCTCACGGCGGACGGAGCGACGGTGCGGGTCAACAACCACTCCTGGTCGGGCTTGGTCAGGCTGCGGGCGGGTGCGGTCACCCTACGGGTTCGGCCCGGCCCGCGCCGGCGGACCCACGCAGCGCTTTCCGCCGTCTCGCGCGCCCCGTTCCGCGAACCTGATCACAGTGACGTTTGCGCCACACCGGGCGGAACGCCGTCCACTCCTCGGGACTCCCTCCTCGACCGACCACATGCGACACCCGCCGGGCGGCCCGCCAGCGCCGCCCGGCGTTTGCCCACCACGAAACCGCCTGCCACGGCAGGGATTCCTCACACCTCGACCACACGCCACACCTGGGGTGCCGACCTGATACCCACCGCACGCCCACCCGAAACACCACGCACAGCACACCCACGCGCCGCGCTGGACTCCCGCGCCTCAATCGTTTCAGGAGCCCCACATCGCCGAGCCACGCCAGAACCGAACCCCCACCGCGGCAACCCACGAAGCACTCCGCAGACGCGCTACCAGCGCCGCGTCCCCAGAAACGCCAGAAACCCCACCGAGCTCGGCGCCCCGACCCCACTCGCGGCAACGCACGCAGCGGCCCAAGAACGCAGCGCTACCGTCGCCGTATCCGGGAACCACCGTTGAAAAACTGGTACCTCAAACCTGCCCCGGACGACCACGTGACGAGGTCCGGGCGGGCACCTCGATTGCTTCCTGCAGGTTGCCCGCAGGGCAACGACACCACAACGCCACGCGACACGCCTCACCAAGGCGACCACACGCGGGGGGTCCGGGGGCGTGCCCCCGGGCGGAGCCTGGGGCTTGCAACCCCACAGAACACCGGGATAGCGAGATGGTCCGCGCTTTCCGCGGACACACCTCGCCCCTCGCTATACCGCGCGCTTCTTCAGCTTTCGCCGTTCCCGTTCGGACAGGCCGCCCCAGATGCCGAAGCGCTCGTCGTGCGCCAAGGCGTACTCGAGGCACTCGTCCTTGACCTCGCAGCCGAGGCAGATGCGCTTGGCTTCGCGGGTCGAGCCGCCCTTCTCGGGGAAGAACGCCTCGGGGTCCGTCTGCGCGCACAGGGCGCGCTCCTGCCAGTCCTGCTCTTCCTCGGGGACGTCGAAGAGGTCGGTCAGATCCCCCAGCTGCTGCTCAGGGTTCTCGCCCCACCCCACGACGTGCCCCCACTCCCTGTTTTCGGCCCTCGAGCCTTCTGCTTCCAACCGCACGTCCGCCTCCTCGCTCCTACGCACTCCCCAGGCTGGCGGTGGTGAAACGACATCCGCTGTCCCCTCTCGACAGCGAATGACATCACTGTGATTACACCCGTGTAGTGCGGTCAGGTCAAGCGGAGTAGCGAGTTCGGGGGATACCTCGGGCCGATCGCGCAAGGGGACACGCCGAAGACTTCACACCGGGCATACGGAAGACTGGTGGCGTGCAGAGATCAGCAGTGCGGCCCAGCCCGGTCTTCATCGGCATCCTCGCAGTCGCCGTCCTCGGAGGTTTCCTCGCGGCATATGGTGATTCCTCGACTCTCCTGGGCGACCGGGACCCGCTCTTCACCACCGGCGTCGTACTCCTCGTGGCGGGTGGCTGGATCGCTTCGCTGACGCTGCACGAGTTCGGGCACGCGTTCGTCGCCTACCGCGGCGGCGACGCCGGGGTAGCTCAGAAGGGCTACCTCTCCCTCGATGTCCGGCGCTACACCGACCCCGTCCTGTCGATCCTGTTGCCGCTGATCTTCCTCCTCATCGGCGGCATCCCGCTGCCTGGCGGTGCGGTGTGGATCAACCGGGGCGCGTTGCGCAGCCGCGCGACTTCGTCGTGGGTGTCGCTCGCCGGCCCGCTGTCGAACCTCGCCGTCGGCGCCGCGCTGTGCCTCATCGCGGCGACCGTGCCGATGGCGGCGGGCCTGTTCTACGGACTGTCCTACCTGGCACTGCTGCAGGTGATGACCTTCCTGCTGAACATCCTGCCCATCCCCGGCCTCGACGGCTGGGGCGCGCTCGAGCCGTACCTTTCACCGCAGGCGCGCGTGTTCGGCGCTCGCGTGCGGCCGTGGGCACCGCTCGTGCTCTTCGCGTTGTTCTTCGCGTTCCGCCCGTTCGCCGACGCGCTCTGGTACGTCGCGGGCCTGATCTTCGACGCACTCGGCGGCAGCAGCGTCGCGGCCCAGATCGGGCAAGCGGCGTTCCTGTTCTGGCGGTGACGCGCTAGCTGTACTGCCGAGGTTGGGGACGCGGCTGGCGGGTGGTTGGGCGGCGAGTGCGGTGTGTCCGCGGTGGTGGTTGTAGGTGTGTAGCCAGCCTGGGAGGGCTTGTCGGCGTTCGGTGTCGGTGCGGTAGGGCTGGGCGTAGGCCCACTCCTCGTGCAAGGTGCGGTTGAAGCGTTCGATGCTCCTATGTTTGTCAAGCCGGGTTTGGGAGGGCCGGTTCCGGGACGACCGTCGCCGATCGCGGAAGGTTGGCGTAGATCTCGCGGGCGATGTAGCGCTTGAGGCAGCGGATGATCTCGCGTTTGCTCAGCGTTTCGGCGGTGCGGCGGTCGACGTAGTCGCGGGTGGGCTGGTGGCGACGCATGCGGACGATGGTGATGATGTAGAGCGAGCTGTTGGCGGCGCGGTCTCCGCTGCGGCTGAGGCGGTGGCGGCCGGTGGTGCGGCCGCTGCTGGCGGGTTGTGGTGCAACCCCGCAGAGCTTGGCGAAGGCGGCCTCGTTGCGAATGCGGTCGGCGTTGTCGCCGGCGGTCACCAGGAACTGGCCCGCGATCTCGATGCCGACACCGTGTAATGCCACGAGATCTGGCGCCGTCGCGCGAACCAGCGCGTCGATCTTCTCGTTGAGGCCCTTGATCTCCTCGTCGAGCATCTTCCAGCGGTGGGCCAGCTCGCGCAGAGAGGTCTTCACCCCGGCCATGAGCAGTCGGCCGGCCTCACCGCGCAACGCCAGGAAGTCGTCGGTTTCCGGCCGCAGCTGCAGGCATCGGTTGACCAGGGTGCGCTTGCTCAGGGCCACCAGTTCGTCTCGCAGCGGCGAGGGCGCCCCGATCATCACGCCCCAGAGGGTGTTGAACGCCTGCGTGCGGGCCTTGACCGCGCCGGCCCGGGTGACGCGCAGCATCCTGACCACCTCCACGACACCGGACTTGGCTTTCGGGGTGGCCGTCGAGGTTTGACCCAGGACCGCTCGGGCGATCTGTTCGGCATCGAGACGGTCGGACTTGCCGTCCATGCGGCGGGCCATCCGGTTCGGCCGGTTCACCTCGATGACACGCTCACCGGCCTCGGTCAGCGCCCGGGTCAAGGTCGCGCCGAAGGATCCGATGCTCTCAACACCGATCGCCTCGACCCGTCCGTGCCTGTGCATCCAGCTGCGCAGCGCCTGGTAGCCGGCGTCGGTGGGCTGGGAACTCCTGGTGGCCCAGAAAACGACCATGGTCATCAATCGCGGCGGCGTAGTGCGTGCACTTGTGCGTGTCAACGCCACCAATCACGGCGCCTGTCCCGGCTGAAGTTGTCATACTGGTGCTCGCTCCTCCGTGAGGCCAACTCTGGCGGATGGGCGAACCGGCCGGGCGAAGCGACAGGTCTGTGACGGGGCTTCTGATCCAAGCGCCTATCAGGTCAGATCCGTCTGGCCGGTGCCCGCACGACGCTGCACCAGAACCAGTCGACACATCGAACGTAGGACACCATGGTCATACTTCGACCGGGGTCAGACCGGGCCCGATGCAGCGCCAGCACCAGTCTTCACACACTTTGCCGTTGGTCTGCGGTCGGCAGGGCCCGGGTGCGTTTGTGGATGATCTCCGCGTCGCGCAGCGTGTCGCGCCGCAGGTGTGAGCGGTAGCAGGAGCCGTTGCGTTCCTAAGGGATGTCAAGCCGCTTGGTGGGGTTTAGCGTGGGTGTTGGACGGGCCGGTCGATGGAGCGCTTGGCGACTTCTTGTTTCGCTGGCCCGTCCCCACTCCGGTTGTCCTGTGTGATCGGCGAATGTCTTCCGGAACGGTGTATCGCTGGGCGATGATGTCGCCGGCTTGGATCGCGGTGACGGGTGTGCCGTTGACGTCGCGCAGCTGGTAGGGCGTGTGGTTTTTCCAGCATGATGCGATGCGGGTCAGCAGGGTGGTTGCGATGTGGCAGAGCGCAGAGTTGTGGTGCTTGCCGGCTTCGACCATCAGCCGGTGATACTTCGCGGCCAAGGTGGGGTCGTGGCGGCGCGCCTGGCTGGCGGCCATGAACAATGCTTCGCGGAGCAGGGCGTCGCCGCGTTTGGTCGGGCCGCCGTGGCTGCCGGAGACGCCGGACGCGTTCAGCGACGGAATAAGGCCGCTGAAACCGCGGACTGCTGCCAAGGACGAGAACCGGTTGACGTTGCCGAGCCGTCCGAGAATGACTGCCCCGGTCACGGGTCCGACGCCGGGCGCGGAGGTGATGAGCCCTTCGGGGTCACGTTCGGCGACCAGGACGGCGATACGTTCGTCGACATCTTTGATTTCATCGGTGATCGCCAGCGCGAGGCGGGCTTCGACGGCGATGTCGTCGGCCAGCTCGGCAAAGGCCAGTTCCTCGCCCCACAATTCGGTGGTCGCGGCGGCTGCGGCCAGGACCCTGTCGGCTTCCGGGTCGCCCCAGGCGCCGCGGGAGTGCCGGTAGAAGAATCGGGCCAACCGCGCACGGCCGAGGCGACGGACGGCGTGTGGGTCGGCGTAGCCGGCGGCGAGGAACCGCAGCGGAGTCTTGTTCGCCAGATCGCCGCTGAGGGCGGCATGCCAGTCCGGTCCCAGGATCTCCAGCAGCGCATCGAGCCGGGCGAGGCCGGCGGTGCGGCGCTGGACCAGCGTGGAGTGCAGTTTCGTCGCGCGCCGCAGCGGATCGCCCGGCCCCGTGCCCCGCTCGGGATGGAGTCCTTCGGGGTGCAGCAACGGCAGCCGGGCCAGCAGGACCGAGTCCATCCGGTCGCTCTTGGTGTGTTTGGCGTAGTAGGCGCGCAGATCCGCCGACCGCTCTGCGGACACCAGCACCACCGTCGCGCCCCGTCGGCGAAACCACGCGGCCAACGGAACCCACGCGTTGCGGGTCGGCTCCATCACGACCGTCACCTCCGCAGCCGTGACGCCGTCGGGCAGCCGTGCCCACAACCGATCCAGTTCCTCGCTGCGGGTGCGGAAACGGTGCCCGGACCAGAGCACGCGTCCCTGCTCGTCGGCCATGCTGGCTTGGTGCTGCGCGCGGACCGCGAGGTCGATGCCCATCCGAACGATCAATGCCGGCTCCCTTGCTCGCGTGAATTCGGATCCGGCCGCCGCACCGCCGTGGGAGTCCGAGCCGCACCAGACATTCGCTAACAGGGATCCACATCCGCCTCGATCAGGACATGGTCACCGGGTTCCTAACAGGGCATCTCGAACTCCGGCAGTGGCCCCGCCCGCCAGCATGGTCAACAGGCAAGGAGTCGCGCAGCGCTCCACTCGGTCAAACAACGTTCACAGGCGGGTGCCGGACGACCCCGATCCCTCCCGCCGGCCGACGAGACAGGCTCAACGCCGCACACCCAGCTTGAATGTCGGTCAGGACTCGCTGGATAGTGATCCCGGCTGAGGTGAAGAACGCGTGCGCCCGAGTCCAGAACGCGACAGCGGTTTCTTTGGTCTCATCGGGCAGGATTTCGCTGTAGGCCAGCCGGGAGTGGTTGTCCACGGCGTTGTGCAGGTGGGCGTAGCTGTGGCCACGTTGACCGCTGTTGCGGCGTCCGGCGGCGCGGCCGAGGTCCTTGTGGCCGCCGCCGTCGGGGATGTTGCCCAGCTTCTTGATATCGACATGCACCAGATCGCCGGGCGCGGGGTGCTCGTAGCGACGGACCCGGGGCGCCGGTGGCCCGGTCCAGATGCGCCGGCCGGGCCGGCCGGTAGCGGGACAGGACCCGGTGCACCGTGGACGGGTTGAGGGTGAGCAGGTCGGCGATTCGGGCCGGTCCCCATCGGCGCAGGACCCGGACCTTGATGACCCGCCGTTCCGTCCTGGACGGGGTGTGGTTCGGGCTGGTGCGCGGGCGGCTGGACCGGTCGGCCATGCCGGCTTCGCCGAGGTCACGGTAGCGGCCGGCCCAGCGGGCAGCGGTGGAAGTCGACACCGGGAACCGTTCGGCCGCCCGGCGCAACGGCCAGCCGTCCTCGACCACGCAGCGAGCCAGGCGCAGTCGGCCGGTCGGGGTCAGGGGTGCGTTCGCGTGGGTCACGAGGCCTCCAGGGCAGTCGGTGCAGATGCCGCAATCCACCCCGAACCCGCAGGCCCTCCCACACACCAAAATCATCCGATCACGTGTCACCACGATCGCAACCTCCCCCAGCAGTACAGCTAGCGCGCCCAGAACGAGTTGGCCATGAGCCACTCGTGCGCGCGCTTCCACACGACCTTGAGCCCGGAGCGCTCACCGAAGTAGTCGCCCGCCGCGCCGACGACCGGCACCAGCCCGAGCGCGCGGTGGTAGAAGCGGCCGCGCGGGCGCTTCTCGAGTTCGTCGCTGAGGCTCAGCAGCGAGCGGCCGAGCCGCCACAGCGTGCCGGCGACGGCGCGCACCGTCACCTTGCCGCGGGTGCGCTCGGACTCGGTGAGCTCTTCGGTGAGCCGCGCGGCTTCACTGTCCTCTGCGGACTCGTCGGCGTTCTTGCCGCCGGCGAGCACCGGGTCGACGTCGCGATCGAAGAGCACCGCCGCGATCAGCCGGACGCGGCTGCCGACGTCGGTCACGCCGTACTCTCCGGCGATCGCGCACAGCAGCAACCCCTGCGAAGCGGCGCCGAGCGCGTCCTGCACCGGCAGCCGGTCGGCGAGCGCGCCGCCGAGGCCGGGGATGGAGGTCAGCGCCGCCGTGAGCGTGCCGACGCGGTTGATCCACCAGCCCGCGCGCTGGTCGATGTCCATCGCACCCCACGCGGCGGTGCCGGGTACCTTCACCGACGTGAGCGCGTCGAGCACCTTCTTCTTCGCACCGGCGTCCAGCTTCTCCTGATCGGCGCGGGCGCGGAGGCCGAACGGGTCGGCTTCGCGCAGCGCGTCGAGCACCGGCGCGCAGGCGCGGACGAACGGGCGCAGCACCGCCACGAGGTGCCGGTCCGAAATGGCCTCAGCCACGTCGGCGTCCCTTCGCACCAGCCGCCCGGCCGAGCCCGCCGCCGAGCACGAGCGCCGCGGGCAGCGCACTGGCACCGAGGAGCAGGATCGCGCGCCAGTCCTGGATCAGGACGAGATCACCACCCGGGCCGGTCAGCCCGACGACGAAGATCACAGCGGCCCACACGGCGAGCGGCACCCACGACAGCCCGGGCCGCACGAGCTTCGCGGCCGTCAGCACCAACCACGGCGTGGCGACGGCGCCGACGAGCACCGTCACCGGCAGCGGCACCTGCCCGAGCGTGCCGACGCGCAACGGGAGGAAGAACAGTTCGAGCAGGGCCAGCAGCACGGCGTCGAGGCTGAGCACGCCCAGCATCAGGCGTTGATCGGACGTGAGCGGCTCGGCCATCGTCACAGCCCGCCGAACAAGTCGGTCTCCGCGCCGGCCGCGTCCCCGTGGGCGAGCACGAAGTACTCGGCGGGCGGGATCGGCTGCGCGACGTCGTTGGTCAGCGCGAAGTGGGTCACCTTCTCCTCTACTACGGTCAGTTGCGTTTCGTGGGCGCGCAGGCCCGCGTACTTCGCCGGCAGGTGGGCCGCGATGTCGAGCACCGTCGTGACCTTCTCATCCGGAGTGCCCGGGAGCTCGGCCGCGGCCGGTATCCGGAAGGGTGAGCCGTGGTCTCGCAACTCGGCGAGCCCGGCGTCGACCGCGGCCCGCGAGTGCACCACGTGGAAGACGCGCTGCACCGACTTCGCGCGCGGCGCGGCGGCCATCGTGATGTCGTGGGCGCGGATGTGGTCGGGGTGCCCGTAGCCGCCGAAGGAGTCGTAGGTGACCACCACCTGGGGCCGCAGCTCGTCGAGCAGCTCACCCAGTTGTGCGGCCTGCGCCTCGGCCGAACCCGCGGCGAACGCCCGCGGGTGCTCCGCCGCCGGCGTCCCGGCCATGCCCGAATCACGCCAGCGCCCGATCCCGCCGAGGTACTCGTGCCGCGTGACGCCCAGCGCCGCGCACGCTGCCGCCAGCTCACCCGACCGGTACCCCCCGAGCTGGTCAGCCGCGTCCGCCGCCAGCAGCGCCAGCCGCGGCGGGACGATCTCGCCCTCCTCGCCCAGGGTGCACGTGACGACCGAAACCTCGGCCCCCTCGGCGGCGTACCGGGCGATCGCACCGCCGGTCGTGATGGTCTCGTCGTCGGGGTGCGCGTGCACGAGCAGAAGCTTCCGGATCACGGTCTCCAGGTTAATGAACCCCGGTGTGGCCGTCCGCCGCCGGAGCCCGCGAGACCGCGTCACCCGAGAGGTGGTCCGAACCCGTCCGGGCAGGACTGGCGGGTGCCCGCCGAGACGTCCGCTGCACTCACCGCGGTCGAAGGCACGCCAGACTGCGCTGCCGACCGGCTGAGCCCGCTGCACCGTGCACCGGTCCAAACCGCGCGTGAAGCCCCCTGCGCGACCCGCCGCAGACGGCGTCATCCGCAACGAAGAAGCCCGTACGGCCTCCCGGCCCGGCCGTTCCGAGTCCCGGAACGTTCCGCTCACCGGGTTCCGGCCCCGCCCGCCGAGGTCCGGGAATAGCGGCCGACAGGCGCTCCGGCCCGCAGTCGGGTAAACGATCGCGGGCGTTCACGAGATCAGGTTAATTCCTGTTCACTTCCGGTTTGTCACGGCTGTGTGACTAGTCCATTCGCGGGGTCCACAACGAGGAACGCGTCGGTTATTGTCCCCCGAGCCGAATGACCAACCGAGCCGTGGCTGTCCCCCGACCGGCCTCCGCACTGATCGACGATCAGCTACCCGCTGTAGTCGATCGGGCGCAGAAACCGAGGTGGGCCTAGGCAAGACGAGATTGCTGTTCCATCACGATCTCACTGAGCGTGTCCGGATCGATAGTTTTGACGGCTGTCCACTGCCTAGGTTGCACGACTACGGTGAGCTAACTCGATTACATCGAAGCTCGCGGTCAGGAAGAGGTCGCCTCGCAAACCCGCGACGGCGTCGAGCAAGGAGAATGAATGTTAGTGACGACTAGGTCGCGCGCCGTGAAGCTCGGTGCGTTCGTCGCGGGCGCGGCCCTTCTGCTCTCCGCCTGTGGCGGCGGTGGGGGCGGCAACAGCGCTGTGCAGACCGGGCAGGCATTCGCCGACTGCGACCAGAACCCGAACAGCTGCAACGCGGCGCAGGCTGACCAGCTGCAGCAGGGCGGCGACGTCACGTTCGCCATCGAGAAGAACATCCCCAACTGGAACGTCACCTCGGCCGAGGGCAACGTCTTCGAGACGGGCATGGTCACCAAGGGCATCCTGCCCTACACCTTCTACTCGACGCCGGACCTCAAGCCGGTGCTGAACAAGGACTTCGTGGAGTCCGCCGACGTCACCAGCACCAACCCGCAGGTGGTCGTCTACAAGATCAACCCGAAAGCGGTCTGGGACGACGGCACGCCGTTCAACGCGGACGACTTCGTCTACAACTGGAAGGTCCAGAACGGCAAGGACTGCCCCGACTGCGCCGCGGCCAGCACCTCGGGCTACGACCAGGTGTCGAAGGTCGAAGGTTCGGACAACGGCAAGACCGTGACGGTCACCTTCTCCAAGCCGTTCACCGACTGGCGCCAGCTGTGGAGCTCCTCGGGCGCGATGTACCCCGCCCACCTGGCCTCCCAGCACGGTGACATCAACACCCCGGCCGGCCTGGCCGCGTCGTACAAGTGGTTCGGCGACACCGTGCCGACCTGGACCGGCGGCCCCTGGAAGATCTCGAAGTTCGTGAACAACCAGTCGGTCACCGAGGTCCCGAACGACAAGTACTGGGGTGCCAAGCCCCACCTGTCGAGCGTGATCTTCCGCGTGATCACCGACGCCACGCAGGAGCCCACCGCCCTGCAGAACAACGAGGTCCAGGTCATCTACCCGCAGCCGCAGGTCGACCTGGTGAACCAGGTCAAGAACATGCCGAACGTCTCGTCGTTCATCGGCCTCGGCCTGACCTGGGAGCACTACGACTTCAACCTGAAGAACCAGTTCCTCGCGCAGAAGCCGCTGCGGCAGGCGCTGTTCACGGCGATCAACCGCAAGGACATCATCGCCAAGACGGTCGGCCAGTTCACCAACAAGGTGCAGCCGCTCGAGAACCACAACTTCATGCCGCAGCAGGCCGGCTACAAGGACGTGGTCTCGTCCACCGGCCAGGGCTCGGGTGACATCGAGAAGGCCAAGAAGATCCTGACCGACGCGGGCTACAAGATCAACGGCACGCAGCTGGTGGACCCGTCGGGCAAGAACGTCGCGCCGATGCGCATCCGCTACACCGTCGGCAACCAGATCCGCCAGGACGAGTGCGAGCTGTTCGCGCAGGCCGCCAAGCAGCTCGGCGTGACGGTGAACGTGCAGTCCACCGACGACCTCGGTGACACCACCACCACCGGCGACTACGACATCATCGTGTTCGCCTGGGTCGCCTCGCCGTTCCCGTTCGCGGGCGCCGTCCAGAACTGGGTCACCGGTCAGGGCAGCAACTACGGCAAGTACAGCAACCCGCAGGTCGACAGCCTGATCGCCGACGCCAACGCCGAGACCGACCAGACCAAGGCCGCGGACCTGCTGAACCAGGCCGACCAGATCATGTCGAACGACGCGTACGTGCTTCCGCTCTACCAGAAGCCGACCTTCATCGCGTCCTCGGACAAGATCGCCAACATCCGCAACAACTCGACGCTGGACGCGCCGGTGTACAACATGGCGGAGTGGGGCATCCGGAAGTGATCACCACCCGGTAGATTCCCGCAGGACAACCGGTGGGGGGCCGGCAGGTTGCCGGCCCCCCACCGTATGTCCGTTTAGCTCGACCGCTTCATCCCGAACTCCAGATTTGCCCCGTCTCGTCGCCAGGCCCTGCCACCACCAGCGGCGGTCGCCGGCAGAAACACCGTCCAGAGCAGGAAGACCTCCATGCTTGCCTTCGCACTGCGCCGGCTCCTCGTCTCGGTGCCGATCCTGATCGTCTCGACGTTCGTCGTGTTCGTGATGGTTTCCCTGTCGGCCAACCCGCTGAGCTATCTGATCCAGAGAAACCCGCCGCCGCCCCCGCGCGTCATCGAGCTCGAGCGCATCCGGCTGCACCTCGACCAGCCCATCTTCGAGCGCTACTGGAACTGGATCGTCGGCATCTTCCGAGGCGACTTCGGCCCGTCGGTGCAGTCGAACCTCAACATCGGCCACGAGATCTGGGGCCGCTTCGGCATCACCCTGCGGCTGATCGTGCTGGCCATGATCGTGGCCCTGATCCTCGCCGTGCTCATCGGCGTGATCAGCGCGGCCCGCCAGTACTCGAAGTTCGACTACACCGCGACGTTCTTCGGCTTCCTGTTCCTGTCGATGCCGTCGTTCTGGTTCGCGATCGTGCTCAAGCAGATCGGCATCGGGATCAACACGTCCGTCGGTGATCAGATCTTCTTCACGATCGGCTCGTCGTCGATCATCACGACAGGCGGGTTCTGGTCCCAAGTCGGCGATGTATTCGGCCACCTGATCCTGCCGACCATTTCACTGGCGCTGACCTCGTACGCGGCCTGGAGCCGCTTCCAGCGCGCGTCGATGCTCGAGGTCCTGAACAGCGACTACGTGCGGCTGGCCCGCGCCAAGGGCCTGCCCCGCTGGACGGTGACCCGCCGGCACGCGCTGCGCAACGCGCTCATCCCGCTCACCACCGTGACCGCCCTGGACATCGGCGCCATCCTCGGTGGCGCCGTCGTGACCGAAACCGTGTTCCAATGGCAGGGCGCGGGCGCTTTCCTGCTGAACGCGATCAAGCAGAGCGACGTCTACGCCGTGGAGGCATGGCTGCTCATCGCGGCCACGTTCATCATCCTGCTCAACCTCATCGCCGACCTGCTCTACGGCCTGCTCGACCCGAGGATCCGCTATGCCTGACGACGCGATCTCCGCCACGCCCACCACCCTGGGCTCTTCCCGCCTCGCCCCGGACGACCCGCAGACCCCGCAGGTCGCCCCCGAGCGGGAGTTCACCGTCAAGGAACGCAGCCAGGCCCAGCTGGTCTTCCGCCGCTTCCTCCAGCACCGGCTGGCGATGATCAGCCTTGTGGTGTTCGTCCTCATCGTGCTGTTCGCCTACGTCGGCCCGCTGGTCTGGAAGTACGGCCCGGCCGACATCACGCAGGACAACTCGGCTCCGCCGTCGGGTGAGCACCCGTTCGGCACCGACGCCGTCGGCCACGACACCCTGGCGCAGGTGATGCGCGGCACGCAGATCTCGCTGCAGATCTCGGTCCTCATCGCGATCTTCGCGACCGTCGTCGGCACGATCTGGGGTTCGGTCGCGGGGTACTACCGCGGCTGGATCGACACCCTGCTGATGCGCATCGCCGACCTCGTGCTGACGCTGCCGCTGCTCGCGGTCGCCGCCGTGCTGGCCCACCAGGTGGGTGGCACGTGGTGGCTGATCGCGGTGGTCATCGCCGGTCTGTACTGGGCGTACGTCTCCCGGGTCGCCCGTGGCGTCGTGCTGTCGCTGCGCGAGAAGGAGTTCGTCGAAGCCTCCAAGGCCCTCGGCGCGAGCGACGCCCGGATCATCTTCCGGCACCTCGTGCCCAACGCACTGGGCGCGATCATCGTCAACCTGACGATCCTGGTGTCGATCGGCATCCTGCTCGAGACCGCGCTGTCGTTCCTCGGCTTCGGCGTGCAGCCGCCCGACACGTCGCTCGGCCTGCTCGTCAGCACCGCGCAGACGGCGGTCGACACCCGCCCGTGGCTGTTCTACTTCCCGGGTGTCTTCATCATCCTGATCGCGCTGACGATCAACTTCATCGGGGACGGCCTGAGGGACGCGTTCGACCCCCAGCAGACGAAGGTGCGCGCATGACCGAGTACGACGCCAACACCCGCGGCGGCGACCCCGTCCTCGTGGTGGAGGACCTGACCGTCCAGTTCCCGACCGGCGAGGGCGTGGTCAACGCCGTGCGCGGCGTGAGCTACCAGCTGCAGCGCGGCGAGGTGCTCGGCATCGTCGGTGAGTCCGGCTCCGGCAAGTCCGTGACGTCGATGGCCGTGATGGGTCTCCTGCCGCGCACCGCCAAGGTCTCCGGCTCCATCCGCTTCGGCGGCGTGGAGCTGCTGAAGGCGAGCGAGAAGGAGCTCAACAAGGTCCGCGGCAAGGGCATCTCGATGGTCTTCCAGGACCCGATGACCTCGCTGAACCCCGTGTACACCGTGGGCGACCAGATCGCCGAGGCGATCACCGCGCACCACGACGTGCGCAAGGACGTGGCGAAGAAGCAGGCGATCGACCTACTGGACCTGGTCCGCATCCCGAACCCGAAGCAACGTGCGGACGAGTATCCGCACCAGCTGTCGGGCGGTATGCGCCAGCGCGTCGTGATCGCCATCGCCATGGCGAACAACCCGGACGTGATCATCGCCGACGAGCCCACGACGGCCCTCGACGTGACCGTGCAGGCCCAGATCCTCGAAGCGCTGCAGGCGGCGCAGAAGGAGACGGGCGCGGCGATGGTGCTGATCACCCATGACCTCGGCGTGATCGCCGGCCAGGCCGACCGCGTGCACGTGATGTACGCGGGCAAGGTGGTCGAGTCCGGCAGCGTCGACGAGATCTTCTACACGCCGCGCATGCCGTACACGCTGGGCCTGCTGGGCAGCCTGCCCCGGCTCGACGTGAAGACCGATCGGCTCACGCCGATCACCGGCTCGCCGCCCGCGACCACGAACATGCCACCGGGCTGCCCGTTCAGCCCGCGCTGCCCGCTGTCCCAGGACATCTGCAACGAGGAGGAGCCGCGCCTGGTGGCCGGCCCCGGCACGCAGTGGGCGGCCTGCCACTTCACCGAGCAGGTGATCGGCCACGACCCGGCCGAACTGTTCAGCGCCACTTCGGCCGACACGGCTGCCGTCCCGGTCACCGTCGACGCCGCGATCGACACGGAGACGAACCGATGACCGAGGCCACGGCGGGCAAGACCCCCGTCCTCTCCGCGCAGAACCTGGTCAAGCACTTCCCCATCCGTGGCGGCGGCGTCGTCCGCCGCACGACGGGTGCGGTGCAGGCCGTGTCGGGCGTGTCGTTCGACATCTACCCGCACGAGACGCTGGCGCTGGTCGGGGAGTCGGGCTGCGGCAAGTCGACCACCGCCCGGGTGGCGCTGGCGCTGCAGCCGCTCACGGACGGCAAGGTCACCTACGAGGGCCGCGACCTGGCGACGATGTCGAAGCGCGAGCTGCAGCGGCTGCGCCGCGACATGCAGATCGTGTTCCAGGACCCGTACGCTTCCGTCGACCCGCGGCTGCCGGTGAACGAGATCATCGCGGAGCCGCTGCGCATCCACGGCCTGTACAACGACGGTGGCCGCCAGCAGGTCCGCGACCTGATGAAGACCGTGGGCCTGCGCCCGGAGCACGGCAACCGCTTCCCGCACGAGTTCTCCGGCGGTCAGCGCCAGCGCATCGGCATCGCCCGCGCGCTCGCGCTCAAGCCGAAGGTGCTCGTCCTCGACGAACCGGTGTCGGCGCTCGACGTGTCGATCCAGGCCGGTGTGCTCAACCTGCTGAAGGACCTGCAGGCGGAGCTCGGGCTGTCGTACCTGTTCGTGTCGCACGACCTCTCGGTGGTCCGGCACGTGTCCGACCGCATCGCGGTGATGTACCTCGGCAAGATCGTGGAGACCGCGCCGGCGGAGGACCTGTTCACCAACCCGGCCCACCCGTACACCCAGGCGCTGATCTCGGCGATCCCGGTGCCGGACCCGCGCAAGGAACGCACGCGCCAGCGCATCGTGATCACGGGCGACGTGCCGAGCCCCGCGAACCCGCCCTCGGGCTGCCGCTTCCGCACGCGCTGCCCGAAGTTCGCGAACGAACTCGACGACGCGGGCCGCAAGAAGTGCACCACGGAGGAGCCCCTGCTGCTCGACCACGGCCAGGGCCACCCGACGGCGTGCCACTTCGCGGAGAGCCTGCAGCTGATCTGAGCCGTACGCGCAAAGGGGCTCCTCGGGGATTTCCCTCGGGGAGCCCTTTCTCGTTCCGGCGGTCAGTTCGTGCCGCGGGTCCAGTTCACGGCCGAACCGAACGGGCCCTGCATCGGCGGGCCCGGCGTGAGCCCGGAGATGCCCTTGCCGACGGCGAGGGTCTCGGCTTCCTGGAAGAGCGGGATCACGACGTCGGTCGACCACAGCTCGGGTTCGAGGGTCTTGAGCGCATCGGCGAGCGGGGTGGCGCCGGTGAGGGCCGAGTCGATCGAGGCCTGGAGGCTCTCGTCGCACAGGCCGGCGGAGTTGGCGGGCACGATGGACTTCGTCTTGTCCGCGGTGGCCTGGTCGGGGGCGCAGCCGAAGGTCGACGCGAGCACGGTCGCCGGGTCGCCGCCGACGGGCTGCGGCACCACGGCGACGTCGACGCCGACGTTGCCGTTCGCGTCCGGGCCCGCCTGCTGCTGGCCGTTGACCACGGGCATCGCGAGCAGCGACGAGAACAGGTCGCGCGGCTGCGGGGTGATGGTGTTGACCTGCACACCGCCGGCGACGAGCTCGTCCGAGAGCTCCTTCGCGATCGACGCGTACGGCTCCTCCTGGCCTGGCGACGCGATGACCAGCGACAGCGTTTTGGTGCCCTTGCGCCACACGCCGGCATCCTTCGTGTAGCCGGCGGCCTTGAAGGAGGTCTCGGCCTTCGCGAGGTCGGGGGCGGCGGGCGGGCCCGCGGGGATCGTGGGCGCGTAGCCGGCGCCGGACGGCGGGATCACCTGCGCGTCGGCCTTGAGCGAGGCCGACGGGCCGCCCATGGCGCCCGCGGCGATGAGCTTGCCGCGGTCGAGCAGGGCCGCGACGCCCTGGCGCACCTGCTTGTCGGACAGGGCCGCGCTGACGGGCCGCAGCAGCACCGTGGCCACCATCGGCCGCGGCACCGTCGTGAGCTTCACGGCGGGGCCGAGCTCGGTGAGCAGTTGCAGGCCGCCCGAGTCGGTGCGGGTCAGGGAGAACTGGTCGTTGCCGCTGCGCAGCGCGGTCGCGATGCCCGCCGGGTCGGAGCGGCGCAGGATCAGCGTGTCGACGGCCGCGGGCTTCTCCCAGTAGCGGTCGTTGCGCTGCAGCACGACCTCACCGCGAGCGGTGTCGATGGTCTTGATCGCGAACGGTCCCGCCACGGCCGGGAAGTTCGTGGCCAGCGCACCCTGCCAGCCGCCCGGAGCATCCTTCAGGAGGTGCTGCGGGAGCAGGTTGTCGAACAGCGTCTGCCAGGCCGGATACGGCTTGCTGAAGGTGACTTCCACGCCCTTGCCGCCGTCGCGGGGCTGGATGTCGTTGATCAGCCGGTAGCCGGCGGGCTCGATCACGCCGGGCTGCGTCCGCATGGCGTCGGCGAGGTAGATGAAGTCCTCAGTCGCGATCGGTGCGCCGTCGGACCACGACGCGTCGGGCCGGATCTCGTACTTGACCGTGAACGGCATCTGCGACACGACCTCGGCCGAGGTCATGAGCGTCTTGTCGAGCACGCGCTTGCCGTCGTCGCTCTGGCGGAACACCGAGGGCAGCAGCAGCTGCGACAGGGCCGTGGTGACCGTGGACGAGTCTGAGATGGCGTGCGGGTTGTAGCCGCCCACCACGTCGTCGATGCCCACCACGATCTGCGACGCCGAGGGCTCCGCCGAGGTGCTCGTCGCCGCCGGTGACGGCACCACGGGCGGTGGCGGGGTGTTCGAACACGCGGCGAGGAGCGCCCCCGCGAGCGCCAGCACCGGCGCCGCCTTGCGTCCCATCCGCACGCGTACCCTCCCGTTTCCCCGCGGCCCGAGCCGACATGCTGCCATGCCGGCGCCTGATCGGCACCGAGATTCCCACATCCGGCCGGGCCGTCCGACACCGGAGTGGATACCGCCAACCGGTGGACGTGCGAGCGGCCGCCACGGTTCCCGCAGCCGGGTGCCGGAACCGGTTGCGGGGCGACGGGTTTTGTGGGGGTCCGCGAGGCGTGACGGCCCTGTCCGGCCAGCGTCCCGACCGAGGGCCGGAGACGCCGAAGGGCGCCGCTCCCCGTGGGGAGCGGCGCCCTTCGGACCCGAAGCGTCAGCCGTTCTCGCGGCTCTTCGCGCGCGAACGCTCCTTCGCGCGGGTCGCGATGTCCAGCGTCACCTTGCGGACGCGGACGACCTCCGGCGCGACCTCGACGCACTCGTCGCTCGCGCAGAACTCCAGCGCCTCTTCGAGGCTGAGCTTGCGCGGGCGGGCGAGGCGCTCCAGCTCGTCACCGGTGGAGGAGCGCATGTTGGTGAGCTTCTTCTCCTTGGTGATGTTGATGTCGAGGTCCTCCATGCGCGGGTTCTCACCCACGACCATGCCCTCGTAGACCTCGGCGCCGGGCTCGACGAAGAAGCTTCCGCGGTCCTGGAGCTGGATCATCGCGTAGGCGGTGATGGGGCCCGAGCGGTCGGCGACGAGCGAGCCGGTGTGGCGGGTGCGGATCTCGCCCGCCCACGGGAAGTAGCCCTCGAACACGTGGTTCGCGATGCCGGTGCCGCGGGTCTCGGTGAGGAAGTCGGTGCGGAAGCCGATGAGGCCGCGCGAGGGCAGCACGTAGATGAGCTTGATGCGGCCCGTGCCGTTGCCGCTCATGTCCTCCATGCGGCCCTTGCGGGAAGCGAGCAGCTGCGTGATCGCGCCGAGGTGCTCCTCCGGCGAGTCGATGTACAGGCGCTCGAACGGCTCGTGGAGCTTGCCGTCGATCGTGCGCAGCACCACCTGCGGCTTGCCCACGGTGAGCTCGAAGCCCTCCCGGCGCATCTGCTCGACGAGGATCGCCAGCGCCAGCTCACCGCGGCCCTGGACCTCCCAGGTGTCCGGGCGTTCGGTGGGCAGCACGCGGATCGAGACGTTGCCGATCAGCTCCGCGTCCAGGCGTGCCTTCACCAGCCGCGCGGTGACCTTGTCGCCGCCGTTGCGGCCGGCCAGCGGCGAAGTGTTCACACCGATGGTCATGGAGATCGCCGGCTCGTCGACGGTGATCCGCGGCAGCGCGACCGGCTCCTCGGCGTCGGCCAGCGTGTCGCCGATCGTGATGTCCGGGATGCCCGCGATGGCGACCAGATCACCCGCGCTGGCCTCGGTGGCCGGCACGCGGGTGAGGGCCTCCGTGACCAGCAGCTCGGAGATGCGCACGTTCTGGACCGAGCCGTCTTCGCGCATCCACGCGACGGTCTGGCCCTTGCGCAGCCGGCCCGCGTGGATGCGGATCAGCGCGATGCGGCCGAGGAAGTTGGACGCGTCGAGGTTCGTGACGAGCGCCTGCAGCGGCGCATCGGGGTCCGCGACCGGCGCCGGCACGTGGCTCAGCAGCGTGTCGAACAGCGGGTCGAGGTTCTCGCTGTCGGGCAGGCCACCGTCGGCCGGCTGCTCCAGGCTCGCCTTGCCGGCGCGCGCGGAGGCGTAGACCACGGGCAGGTCGAGGATCGCGTCGAGGTCGGCGTCTTCGATGTCGCTCGCGAGGTCGAGCAGCAGGTCGTGGGTCTCCTCGACGACCTCGGCGATGCGGGCGTCGGGCCGGTCGACCTTGTTCACGACCAGGATCACGGGCAGGCCGGCCTCGAGCGTCTTGCGCAGCACGAAACGGGTCTGCGGCAGCGGGCCCTCGCTCGCGTCGACCAGCAGCACCACACCGTCGACCATCGCCAGCCCGCGCTCGACCTCGCCGCCGAAGTCGGCGTGGCCCGGGGTGTCGATCACGTTGATCGTGATCTGGCCGCCGGGGGTCTGGCGGTGGATCGAGGTGTTCTTCGCGAGGATGGTGATGCCCTTCTCGCGCTCGAGCTCACCGGAGTCCATGACGCGGTCGACGACCTCGGCGCGCTCGGCGAAGGCGCCGGACTGCCTGAGCATGGCGTCGACCAGGGTTGTCTTCCCGTGGTCGACGTGTGCGACGATCGCGACGTTGCGCAGGTCGGGCCGGGTCTTGCCGCTCGCGCGGCCGGGTTCGACTGCGGTGGCGCTGGCTGCGGGCACGCGAAGACTCCTGAACTACGAAGGCGGGTGGGTGGCCGCGTCGCGGGCGGAAAGGTGGCCAGTGCGGATACGTCTGGGCCACGTCACCGGCATCGTGACCGGCTTTGGCCACACGCGGACCTCACCAGAATACCTGGTGCTCACTTGTGAGGAGCGCCACGCCCCATAATCGGTTAGGCTCACCTAACCTAGGAGGTCAGTTACGCCGTCGAGTCACCCGGGAGCCCGGCCGTGGGCAAGAAGGACAAGAAGCACCCCGACGACCCCCGCGCGATCGTGCGCAAGCTGATGAAGGCGGGCAAGGTCAAGAAGAAGTGCTGCCGGTCGTCGTCGCGCTGCAAGAAGTGCCCGGTGCTCGCGCTGAAGCGGGCGAAGACCGAGGTGGCGAAGGCAGCCTGAGCTCCGGCGCTCCACCGCTTCCGAGTGATCACGCCGTTCCGATCATCGAGCGCTGCAGATTGTCAGGCCCGCTCCCGTCCTGTCGGAGTCCGACCTGGTGTCCTACCTGGTGTCCTGTGTGGTCCACGTACACCTCGACGCAGCTTCACGGCTGTGCCGGTCCGGGGTAGCTCGTGGTCCCGGCCGGGCACCGCACCTGCTCCCGCGGGTCGCGACCGCGCTGAGCGGCATCCCTCCGTGCGCCGCCCATAGTCCGCCTCGGCCGGAGGCCTGTGGTGCAGCGAAAGCTGCGGAACCGCTCGGATAACTGCCGGCAACGATCGCCGTCGCAGCCGGAAATGCGATTTTCCGCGTGCCGGCACGGATTGTTGGCCGGTCACTGTGCATTTCCCCTCCCCCAAGGGTCGCGTCGACCGATGCATTCCCACCCGGTGTTCCGGATCAACAAGTCGGCTTGGTGCTCGGTCACCCCGTGGCCGACCTGCATGTGCAGCAGAGTGATCGCGGTGGCGTTCCAGTGGCCTTCGGACGAGGCCATGGCGCGTACCTACTTGCTGGTGCCTGATGTCACAGCGTGGAGGTGGACGACCGCCTGACGTCGTCGGTCCTGCAGGCGCGGGTGGCCGAACTGCCGGCGACACCGGGTGGACCACCGCACGGTGCCACCCGGGTCTCCGGCGCTCGTCCTGTCCTGAGGTTGCGGCGTCAGGACGCGTGCGTGTGCTCGACCGCCTCGTTGACCAGCCTGAGCTCGGGCGCCGTCTTGGTCGGCGAGAACTCGATGACCTCGTAGCTCGCCAGGTGCTGGACCGCGAACGGGTCCGTCGCGAGGATGGCGTCCAGCTTGCCCCGGGCCATCGGCCGCGTGATGATCACGCCGCCCGTGCGGGGCTTCTGCCGGCCGGAGGCCAGGAAGTGCCCGTGCTCGTACTGCTTCGCGAGCCACTCGGCGTGGTCGGGAAGCGCCAGGTCGATCTCCTCGATGGGGGCGGTGTACGTGAGCAAGACGACATACATGTCACGACGGTAGCCCCGGTTCCGCCCCACGGCACCCGCAACTGTTCTAGACTCTGGCCCATGCACGCGCACAGCACCCAGTGGTGGCCGCCCTCCGGCGGCACCGTTGCTCTGCGCTGAAACCAGCGAAGGCCGCCCCGGTGGGCGGCCTTCTCGCTTTCTCAGGCGGGTCTCCTCCCGGGGCACAACCAGGAGAGGAATCCCGCAGTGGTCCAGTTGTCCGGCATCACGCCGTCCGGTCACGTCCAGCTCGGAAACCACCTCGGCGCCCTGCGGCGCTGGGCTGCCGAGGGCAGGCCGGACGACCTGTTCTTCGTGTCCGATCTGCACGCGATGACCAATGCCCACAACCCCGCGAAGCTGCGGGCCCTGGCGACGGAGCAGCTCGCCGTACTCGTGGCCACGGGCATCGCGCCGGAACGGGTGTTCGTGCAGTCCGACATCGCGAAGGAGCTCGGCGCGCTCACGTGGATCCTCGAGTGCACGTGCTCCTACGGCGAGGCCGCGCGGATGATCCAGTTCAAGGAGAAGTCCAAGGGCCAGCCCGGAGTGCGGCTGAGCCTGCTGACGTACCCGGTGCTGATGGCCGCGGACATCCTGCTGCAGGGCGCGTCGAAGGTGCCGGTCGGTGAGGACCAGCGCCAGCACGTGGAGCTGGCCCGCGCGCTCGCGCGCCGGTTCAACACCACGTACGGCGAGGTCTTCACCGTGCCGGAGGCCACGCTGCCGCCGGCGGGCGCACGCGTGAAGGACCTGGCTGACCCGACGCGCAAGATGTCCAAATCGGCGCACGACGCCGCGGGGGTGGTGTTCGTGCTCGACGAGCCGGACCAGGTGCGCCGCAAGATCCGCCGCGCCCGCACCGACGGCGGCTCCGTCCCGGCGTACTCCCCCGAAACGCGCCCGGGGATCGCCAACCTGCTGGACATCCTCGCCGCCTGCACCGGCGGCGACCCCGCGAAGCTGGCCGACGAGTACCCGTCGTACGGCGTGCTCAAGGACGCCGTCGCCGACGCCGTGATCGAGGAGCTGCGCCCGGTGCGCGAACGCACCCTGGCCCTGCTCGCC
Organism: Amycolatopsis sp. FDAARGOS 1241; assembly: GCF_016889705.1. NCBI lineage: Bacteria > Bacillati > Actinomycetota > Actinomycetes > Pseudonocardiales > Pseudonocardiaceae > Amycolatopsis > Amycolatopsis sp. FDAARGOS 1241. Next base: position 905,787 of record NZ_CP069526.1, on the reverse strand, counting down.
GACACCGCAGAGCTCGAACGCGTCCGCAAGGCGGGCGCCGTCCGCGCCGCCGAACGCGGTGACCACCGCCTGTCCGCCGCGCTGCGCCTGATCGGCGCCGGCTGAAGGGGTGATGTGGGGTGGGTTTTCCTTGTCGTAGAAGGAAAACCCTCCTCTGCAATCAGCGAGCGCGCCGGATCACGGACCCAGCGCGCGCTTACGTGAACGGCGGCCAAGACCCGGATCGCCAGCGAACCGGCGCACGCCGTCCGCTGCCGAGGCCCGAACGGCAGCGAAACGAAGTGCCGAAACGTCCACGGCACAAGCGGCCACGCCCCGCATCGCCGGCGGACCAGCGCACCAGCGGCTGCCGACCGGCGCACACCACGGTCAAGACCAGAACGGAAGGCCAGCGGACCGGAGTGCCCAAACGGTCGCGGCGACGCAGAAGCAGCCACCGGCCGTTCGGCTGCGGGCCGGGCTCGACTCGGCGCAAACCGGGACGGGCGCAGCTCGCCGGCCGCGAAGGCGTCGTCAGTGCGTCAGCAACGCCCGCAGGTCGGGAATCAGTCCGCGGTCCGCGGGCAGCCAGTCGATGTCGTCGAGTTCGTCGGGGCCGACCCAGCGCAGGGCGGTGTGCTCGACCGCCCGCGGTTCGTCGCCCGGGGAGATCAGGGCGGCGGCGTACACGCGGAGCACCTTGCCGCCCGGGAGGGGGACTTCGGCGCCGACGCGGGGGCCGACCGTGACGGCCACGTCGAGCTCTTCCTGGCACTCACGGGCGAGCGCGTACGAGTCGGTCTCACCCTCCTCGACGCGCCCGCCGGGCAGCTCCCACTGGCCCGCGTGGTGCGGCGGCCAGGCTCGCTGCTGGGCGAGCAACTTCCCTTCGCGCACCAGCGCCGCTCCCACGATGACCCCGTCCATCCGCCCAGTCTCCCGCACGGGGCTCAGCGGTCCGCTCGATCCCCCTGCGCGGCGCGCCAAGCGACCTCGAACCGGGCGCCGCCTTCGGGCGATTCGCCCACGCGCACGCGCCCGCCGCGGCGGCGCGCCGTCTCGGCGACCATCGCGAGCCCGAGTCCGGTCCCGCCGGAGGACCGCGCGCGGTCGTCTGCAACGCGGTAGAAGCGGTCGAACACCTTCGCCCGGTGCTCGGGGGCGATGCCGGGCCCGTCGTCGTCCACCACGACCCGCACGTGCGAGCGTGAGGCCAGCACGGACACCACGATCTGCCCGGTCGCGTACCGGCACGCGTTGCGCAGCAGGTTGTCCAGCACCAGCTCGACCTCCGAGTGGTTCCCGAGCGCCCACGCCTGCGCGACGGCCGCGCTCACCCGCGTCTCGGGCACCCCCGCGGGCAGCCGGTCGACGGCGGCGCGCACCTCCGTGACCAGCTCCACCGGTTCGGCGGGTGGCACCTCGCCGGCGTCGGAGCGCGCGAGCGAGAGCAGGCCGTCGAGCAGTGCCGACAGCCGTTCGGCCTCGGCGAGGATGTCCGTCAGCGTCTCCTGCGCCAGCTCGGGGTCCGGGTTCGCGACGGCGACCTCGGCCTGCACCCGGATCGACGCGACGGGCGAACGCAGCTCGTGCGCCGCGTCGCCGGTGAAGCGGCGCAGGCGGCCGCTGGCCTCGTCCTGGCGGACCAGCAGCGCGTTGAACTCCTCCGCCAGCGCGCGCAGCTCGTCGTGCGACGTCGGCAGCGGCAGCCGCGAACCCGGCGGCAGCGACCGCACCAGCGCGCGCATCCGCGCGACCGGCCGCAGCGCGAACCGCACCACGAGCCACGTCGCCAGTCCCGCCACCACGGCCCCGAAGAGCGCGACGACGACCAGCCACAACCCGCCGTAGTGCACCGCCGCCGCGAAACCCACCTGTCCGGCGCCCGCGACGACGAGCCGCTGGCTGCCGTCCGGCGCGCTCACGACCTGGCCCCGCCAGCGCGAGCCGTCGGCCTGCACCGCCACACCGGCTTTGAGCTGCCGGACCGCGCCGTCGTCAAGCTGCGGGCGGGCCCGGCCGTCGACCGGTGCACCCGAAATGTCCAGCACGCGCACGGAAACCGGGTCGGCTGCGGCGAGCGGACGCCCGGCCGCGACGTCCGCCGTTGCCGGTCCGAGCGCGGAAGTGAGCTCGCGGTCCACCGAGTCGACGAGCAACGGCTCGAGCCGGCTGGCGGCGAGCACCGCGAGGCCGAGCAGGCACGCGAGCGTGATCGTCGTGGCCAGGACGGTGATCCGGACCTGGAGCGACCGGCCCCGCCACCAGGACGGCGAGCCGATCACCTGACCTCGTCGAGCTGTGAGTCGGACGCGAGGTAACCGTGGCCGCGCACGGTCCGCAGCAGCGACCCGGCGCCGACGGCGTCGAGCTTGCGCCGCACGTACCCCACGTAGACCTCGACGAGGTTGCGCGTCACGGCCTGCTCCTCGCCCCACACCGCGCGAAGCAGCTCGTCTTTGGTGACCACCGTGCCGGCGCGGCTCACAAGCACCTCCAGCAGCCCGAATTCGCGCGGCGAGAGCGGCACCTCCGCGCCGTCCCAGCGCACCTGCCGCAGCGCGCGGTCGACCTCCAGCGCTCCGAGCCGCAGCGGGCCGCGCGACGCGTCCGGCCCCGCGCGGCGCAGCACGGCCCGCAGCTGAGCGACCAGCACGACGAAGGAGAACGGCTTCACGACGTAGCCGTCGGCGCCGAGGTCCAGGCCGTCGGCCTGGTCGATCTCGCCGTCCTTGGCCGACACCAGCAGCACCGGCGTCGTCACGTGCTCCGCGCGCAGCTGCTGCAGCACGCGATAACCGGACAAGCCGGGCAGCATGATGTCGAGCAGCACCACGTCGAACGCGCCGGTGCGCGCGAGCTGCAGCCCGCTCGGCCCGTCGGCGGCCGTGACCACGTCCATGTCCTCCGCGCGCAGGCCGCGTTGCAGCGCCTTGCGCACGCCCGGCTCGTCGTCGACCACCAGCACCCGAGGTTTCACAGGTTCATCATGGCCGGTTCGCGCTGGTGGCGCCGGGGCTCTCAGCGCGATCTCAGCCGCGCGGGCCCAGCATTCAGGGGTATCTCAGCCTCGGGGGTGAAGCCTCGGTCCCGGGAGCCGAGCACACTGGGGCTCGGGAACACAGGGAGAGACGACATGGATCCGAAGAAGAAGGCGATCACGGCGGCCGTGGTCGGCACGGCTTTGGGGGTCGGGGGGCTCGTCGTGGTCGCGATGCCGGCCTCGGCGGGTGACGCGCCGAAGCTGCCGGCGATCAGCGCCGAGGACCTCGTGCAGTCGGTGATGACGGCGAACCCCGGCCCGTTCGACGGCGCCGTGAGCGTGAGCAACGACCTCGGTCTGCCTGCCGTGGGCTCGGCGATCCCGGGCGCGGGAGCGCTCAACATCGACTCCGCGCACGTCTACACCGACGGCGCGGGCAAGGCGAAGGTGTCGCTGACGAACGGGGCGTCGCAGGAGACGATCGTGCGTGACGGCACGACGGTGTGGGACTACAAGTCGGCCACCAACTCGGCCACGAAGACCACCATCCCGGCCGACATCGCCACCAAGCACGACCTCAGCGCCGACCAGATGGCCGACCCGGCCACGGCGACGAAGGAACTGCTCGCGAAGGTGCGCGAAAACAGCACGGTGTCGGTCGACGGCACGGCCAACGTGGCCGACCGCCCGGCGTACGAGCTCGTGCTCACGCCGAAGCCGACCGAGCGCACACTGCTGCGCGAGATCCGCGTGGCCGTCGACTCACAGACGCGCATGCCGCTGCGGCTTTCCGTGCTGAGCAACGGAACCACGTCGCCCGCGCTGCAGATCGCGTTCAGCGACATCCGGTTCGCGCAGCAGCCGGCCGGCCTGTTCACCTTCACTCCGCCGCAGGGCGCCAAGGTCACCGAGAAGACCGCGAAGGTCGACGACCAGGCCAGGGCGATGGCGAACGAGGCCAAGCAGGACACCAAGCTCGTCGGCGACGGCTGGGACACCGTCATCACGGGCAAGGTGCCGGCCGACGCGCTCGCACCGAAGAAGGCCAACGCCGGCGAGGGCCGCAACGCCGACCCGCAGCAGCTGCTGAGCCGCTTCGGCAAGCGCGTGAGCGGCACCTGGGGCAGCGGTTACCTGTTCACGACCAAGGTCGGCGGCGCCGTGCTGACCGACGACGGGCGGTTCGCCGCCGGTGCGGTGCCGGAGCAGGTGCTGTACGAAGCTCTGGGCCAGAAGTGACCGAGATCCAGACCGAACTGGTCGAAGCCGGGGCGGGCATCTCCCAGGAGGTGCCCGCCCCTGCGGTCCCGCTCGCCGCGCGCACCCGCGGGCTGCGCAAGGTCTACCGCGGCACGATCGCGGTGGACCACGTCGACCTCGACGTGCCCGAAGGCGCGGTGCTCGGGATGCTCGGGCCCAACGGTTCGGGCAAGACCACGACGATCCGCATGCTGCTGGGCCTGGTGCGGCCCACCGAGGGTGAGGTCGAGCTGCTCGGTCGCCCGATGCCTGACGGCGCGGCGCACGCGCTGCCCGACGTCGGCGCGCTGGTGGAGGGCCCGGGTTTCCACCCGTTCCTCTCCGGCCGCGACAACCTGCTGCGTTTCGCGGCCGCCGAGCCGCGCCTGGCGTCTTCGGCGATCGACGGGGCCGTGGACGCGGCGCTGGAGCGCGTGGGACTCACCGGCGCCGCGCGGCGCCGGTACAAGGGCTACTCGCTCGGCATGAAGCAGCGGCTCGGGCTCGCGTCCGCGCTGCTGGTGCCGCGCAAGATGGTGGTGCTCGACGAGCCGACCAACGGCCTCGACCCCGCCGGCACGCGCGAGATCCGCCGGATCATCGGCGAACTGCACGCCGAGGGCGTCACCGTGCTCGTGTCGTCGCACCTGCTGGCCGAGGTCGAGGCGACGTGCACGCACGTCGCGGTGCTGCAGGCGGGCACCGTCGTGGCGCAGGGCGAGCTGGCCGAACTGCTGGAGTCGGGCAACGCGGCGCTGCTGGTGCGCACGCCGGACGCCGAACACGCCGTGGAACTGCTGCGGGAGAACCGCATCGGGGCGCGCCTGACGCCCGACGGCGTCCGCGCGGACCTCACCGCCACGCCCGCGCCGCGGGTGCTGCAGGTGCTCGTCGGCGCCGGAGTCGAGGTGCACGAGGCGACGCGCGCCCGCACCGGACTGGAGGACCTGTTCGCGCGGCTCACCGAGGGCGCGAACGGTGCCGAGGACGAGGGGGACGCATGAGCACCGCCGACGTAACTCACTCCCGCGGAGGCGGCATGAGCACCGCCGACGTACTCACTCCCGCGGAGGCGGCATGAGCACCGCGACGCTCACGGCTCCCGTGAGCCGCACCGGCCACGACACGGTGCCGCTGCCGCGGCTCGTCGCGGCCGAGCTGCGCTGGATCTTCCGCCGCCCCCGCACGCTCGCCGTGCTCGGGTTGCTGGCGATCATCCCCATCGTGATCGGCATCGGTCTCACGCTGGTCAGCGAGGGCGGGCCCGACGGCGGACCGGCCGACGGTGACGCGGCGCTGCTCGCGTCCGCCGTGAACAACGCGCTGGTGCTGCCCATCGCGGCGCTGGTGATGACGCTGGCTCTGCTGCTGCCGCTGGCCTCGGCCATGGCCGGCGCCGACGCGATCGCCGGCGAAGCTGCCCACGGCACGTTGCGCGGCTGGCTCATCGCGCCCGTCAGCCGCGGCCGGCTGCTGGTCGTGAAGGCCTTCGGCGTCGCGACCGCGTGCGTGGTCGCCGTGTTGGCGATGTGCGTGACGGGGGTGGTGACCGGGCTGATCATCAACGGCACCGGTTCGCTGTTCACGCTGTCCGGCACGACGTTGTCGCTCGGCGGCGCACTGGTGCGGATCCTGCTCGTGGCGGGCTGGATCGTGCTGCAGCTGTGGGCCGTCGGGGCGGTCGCGCTGGCCGTGTCCAGCTTCACCGAGCACCCGATGCTCGTGGTGGCCTCGGTGCTGGCCGGCGACATCCTGTTCACGATCCTCGGGTTCCTGACCTCGCTCGACTGGCTGCACCCGTTCCTGCTCACGCACAACTGGAGCGAGGCGCCGACGGAAGTCCTGATGGACCCGATCTCGGGATCGATGCTCGGCGAAGGCGCACTGCGCGCCGCCTGCTACATCGTGGTCGGCCTGTCCATCGCCTACGGCCGGCTCGCCACGCGCGACGGCTGACGGGGGTTCAGCCGACGACGGCGATCCCGTCGGGGTCGAGCTCCAGCCGGACGGGATCGCCGGCGCGCAGGTCCGCGGTCACGGGTGCGACGGCGTCCACCGTGTCCTTTTCGGACGCTTCGAGGTGCACGACGAGCCGCACGTGTTCGCGGCGGTGCACGGCGGCCGCCACTTCGCCCGCGACGCCGGCTGCGGCCACGCGCAACGCGTGCGGCCGCAGGCCGAGCCGGACCGGCCCGTCGACGACGTCGGGCAGCACGACATCACCGAGGTCCGTGTGCACCACGCCGCCGACCGCGACGCCGGTGACGAACGAGGTGGTGCCGAGGAACCTGGCGACGTTGTCGTCCGCCGGATTTCGCCACACGGACCGCACCGCGCCCTCCTGGCGGATCTCGCCGGTGTCGAGCACGGCGACCCGGTCGGCGAGCGTGAACGCCTCCTCCTGGTCGTGCGTGACGAGCAGCGCGGTGATCTTGCTGCGCCGCAACAGATCCGCGAGATCGATGGCCAGCTGCTCGCGCAAGCCCGCATCGAGGCCCGAGAGCGGTTCGTCGAGCAGCAGCAGGCGTGGTTCGGGCGCGAGAGCGCGGGCCAGCGCGACGCGTTGCGCCTGACCGCCGGAGAGCTCCGTGACGCGCCGGTGCTCGTACCCGGCGAGTCCGACGAGCGCGAGCAGCTCCTTCACCCGCGCGGTTTGCCGGGCCTTCGGCACGCTGTGCATGCGCAAGCCGAAGGCGATGTTGGCGGCGACGTCGCGGTGCGGGAAGAGCTGCCCGTCCTGGAACACCAGCCCGAAGCCGCGACGGTGCACCGGGACGTCGGCGAGGTCGGTGCCGTCCCAGCTCACGGAACCGGCGGTGGCGGGTTCGAGGCCGGTGATGGCGCGCAGCAGCGTCGACTTGCCCGAGCCGGACGGGCCGAGCAGTGCGAGCACCTCGCCGTCGGCGATGTCGAGGCGCGCGTCGCGCACCGCGGCGAACGAGCCGTAGTGGACGGTCAGATCCCGGACGGTCAAAGCCACGTCAGAACTCCCCCACTGAGCTGTGCGCACGCAAACCGTGCCCACGCAAACCGTGCCCACGCACGGACCCCAACCGGTCGATCAGCGCGACGGCCACCACGGTCACGACCATGAGCAGCGCGCACGCTGCGTACGCCATCTGGTTGTTGAGCTCCCCCGGGCGGGAGATGAGCGTCGCGACGGCCACCGGCAGCGTCGGCGCGTCCGGCCGGGCGAGGAAGCTCGTGGCGCCGAACTCGCCGAGCGCCACGACGAAGCCGAACCCGGCGGCGGCGACGAGCGAGCGCGCGGTGAGCGGCAGGTCGACTTCTCGCCACACGCGCGCTGGGCTCGCGCCGAGCGTCGCCGCAGCTTGGCGCAGCCGCACGTCGACGGCCCGCAGCACCGGCAGGATCATCCGCACGACCAGCGGGATGATCACGAGCGCCTGCGCCAGCGGCACGAGCATGGGCGACGTGCGCAGGTCGCCGGGCAGCGCGTCGAGCGTCACGAGGTAACCGAAGCCGACGGTCACGGCGGAGACGCCGAGGGGCAGCATGAGCGCGGCGTCCATCGTCTCGCCCATCCCGCGCGCGAGCCGTCCCGGTGACCGGCGCAGGGCCACGAGGACGACACTCGCGACGACGCCGACGGCCATCGCCAGCAGAGTCGCATCGGTGGCCGCGGCGAGCGAATTCTGGGCGGCGACCCAGCCGGACACCTGCAGCGCGTCGTTCGCACCCGTGGTGGCGAGTGCGCGGTAGCCGGCGAGACTCCAGCCGTCCGGTGTGGACAGTGATGCCACGAGCAGGGCGACGATCGGCGTCATCAGCAGGGCGACGACGAGCGTGGCCGCGCCGACGGTCCACCACTCGGCGTTCCGCGGGCGGCGAGGCGCGGCTTGCTTGAGCTTCCCGGCGTTCTCGCGGCGGCGGCGCGCGACGGCCCCGACCGCCAGCGCGGCGAGCACGGCGGCGAACTGGATCAGCGACAGCGCGGCGGCGCCGGAGAGATCCAGCAGATCGACCGTGCGCAGGTAGATCTCCGTCTCGAGCGTGCGGTAGCGGCCGCCGCCGAGAATGAGCACCACGCCGAAACTGGTGGCGCAGAACAGGAACACGACCGCGGCGGCCGACGCGACGGCCGGGGCGAGCGCGGGCAGCGTCACCGTGCGGAACGCGCGCCACGGCGAGGCACCCAGGGCTCGGGCGGCCTCCGTCGCTCGCGGGTCGAGGTGAGCCCACAGCCCGGCGACGGTCCGGGCGACCACGGCGACGTTGAAGAACGCGTTGGCCAGCACCAGCGGCAGCACACCGCCATCGGGCCACAGCGCGCGGAACGCGAGCCCGACCACCACCGTGGGCAGCACGAACGGCACCAGCACCAGCGTGCGCGCGAGCCCGACGCCGGGCAGCCTCACGCGCGCGAGCACGTACGCCACTGGCAGCCCCGCGACCAGGGCGACGACCGTCGACGCGGCGGCGCTGACGAGCGTGAACGCGGCGAGCTGCCACGTCTGCGCGTCGGCCAGGACCGTGTCGACGCCACCCGCGGAGAAGCCGCGGCCGAGGATCGCGACGACCGGCCACGCGAAGAAAACGACCAGGAACGCGACGGGCAGGAGGCCGAGCAGCGCCAGGCCCGTGGTGCGCAGCCGGGCCGGTGTCACGCCCCCATGAGCGAGCGCCATGCACCGATCCACTTCTCCCGGCCGGCCTGGATCTGGTCGGCAGGCAGTGTCGCCGGGTTCTGCGGCAGCGGCGCGGCGGTGGTCCAGCCGGCGGGCAGGTCGACGCCCTCGCGGGCCGGGTAGACGTACATGTTGGCCGCAACTGTCGTCTGGAACTGCTGGGACAGCAGGAAATCGACGACCTTCTGCGCCTGCGGCACCTGCTTGCCGTTCGCGAGCACACCGGCGTACTCGATCTGGCGGAAGCACGTGTCGAGCAGGGCCTTGGTGCGCGGCTTGCCGTCGTCACCGAGCTCGGCGGCGGGCGAGGACGCGTAGGAGACGACGATGGGGCGCGGGCCCTTGCCCGACGAGCCGGAGAAGTCCTTGGTGTAGGCCTCTTCCCAGCCGCTGTCGATCTTCACGCCGTTGGCCTTCAGCTTCGTCCAGTAGTCCTGCCAACCCTGTTGGCCGAACTTCGCGACGGTGCCCAGCAGGAACGCCAGCCCCGGCGACGCGGTCGCGGCGCTTTCGGCGACGGTGAGGTCCTTGTACTTCGGATCGGTGAGGTCCTCGTAGCTCTTGGGCTCGGGCAGGTGGTGGGACGCGAAGTACCCGGTGTCGATGTTCACGCACACGTCGCCGACGTCGACGGCGGACACGCGGTGCTGCGGGTCCACCGAGTAGCGCTGCGGGCCGCGGTCGGCTTCGGGGCTGGTGTAGGCCTGGAAGACGCCCTCACTCAGCGCGCGCGAGGCGAACGTGTTGTCGACGCCGAACGCGACGTCGCCGATCGGGTTGGCCTTGGTGAGCACCAGCTTGTTGGTGAGCTCGCCCGCGTCGCCGGACTTGAGGATCTTCAGCTTGATGCCCGACTGGCGCTGAAACGCGTCGAGCACGTCCTGCGGTGCGGCGAACGAGTCGTGGGTGACGAGCGTGACCGTCGGGGTCTGCTGGGTGTCGCCACCCGTGCCGGCGCCGGACAGCGAGCACGCGCTCGCCAGCGCCGTGACCGTGGCCAGGGCCAGCACTGTGCGTGCGGTCCGCGGAATCATCTGCCCTCCTGTCGCCGTGTGCGGGAGAGCGGGCCTCCCTGCGCCGGCATGATCCGGAATCAGGTGCGAACGGTCGCGGGTCGCACACCCGCCTCTCAGCCCGGCTGCACCGGACTCCCGTGGCAACCGTGCAGCGTAGTCCAGTGCGCGTCACCATGGAGACATGGCGGAACTCCTGAGCGACTCCGAAGTCACTTCAGCGCTGTCTGCTGCCCCCGATTGGCAGCTCGACGGCGCCTCCATCGTCCGCACAGCCGACCTCCCCTCCTTTGCGGCCGCCATCGCGGCGGTCACGCGCGTGGGGTTCTTCGCGGAAGCGGCGGACCACCACCCGGACATCGACGTCCGCTGGCGCACCGTCACATTCCGGCTGAGCACCCACTCGGCGGGCGGCCTCACCGCGAAGGACTTCGCGCTGGCGGGACAGATCGACCAGGTGCTCGCCGCGGCCGTGTGATCCCCGCAACGCCCGCGACACCGTTCCCGGCGTCGTGCGTCTCCCCTGCGTACAGCGTTTCGAGGGGAGCAAGGAATGACCCAGGCAATCGTCGTGGGAGCCATCTCGTTCGGCCTGATGGTGGCCGCCGCCGGGGGCGTGCTGTGGCACACCGCGCGCACCCGCCGTGATCTGGAGCACAGGCAGTAACACCGGCGTAGATCAAGGCGCTATCCCAGCGGAATCTTCGGCACTCGCCCCGCTAGGACACGCGATGAACAACTCGTCCGCCACCCTCTCCGCCACCCAGCGCGCCTGGATCACGATGTTCGCCACGGCGTTCACCCTGGGTGCCCTGATCGTCCTCGGCCTGCTCGGCTGAAGTCGTCGCCGCGGCAGCCACCCTGCGCCTGGTTGCCGCGGCGCGTGAGCCCTTGGCCTGAACTAGGTCTCAGGCCAGGGGCGCTTTTCAGTGTCGTGGGTCGCGGCGAGTCGGCGCGATCGAGCATCGGGTGCAGCTGCGGCATCCGGGCGTGCTCGCCGCCGTGCGGCGCGCGTCGAACCCGGAGAGCCGGCACGAATCCAGAGCTGCCGAGTGTCAGCCGCTGCGCATCCGCACTGAATCGGGTCTGAACCGTTCGCAACAGCGGTTCGCCTCGCGCCGACTCACCGGTATGAGGCACCCCGTATCCGCCGTGGTGGCCGCGCTGTGTCTGGCTGCCGGAGCGTGCGGCGGACCCGCAGATCCAGCGCCTACGGCTCCACTGTCGAGCTCGGTCCCGCCCGTTGCGCCGGTCCGCCCCGAGCGAGCCGACGTCAACGCCGACCACCCGAACAGCGCCCAGCAGTCCGGCACCGCCGAGCACCAAGGCGACGTCGAGCACCCGGAAACCGACTCCGTCGCGCAAGCCCGCGGCCCGCGATACCGGCCCTGGCTGCGGGCAACGGGCGGTTGACAAGGGCAAATTCAACCCGAGCTGCAAGGAGTACCAGGGCTACCTGGACCCCCGGCGGTGCCCGGCGCGGCAAAACCTCGGGCGACCTCCAGTACGACTGGGCGTGCGAACAGGGCTTCCTGCCGAAGGACGAGTGCTGAGTCGACGCAGCACCTCAGTCGACGGGCCGGCGGCCGGCGACCAGCACCGGGCCGCCCGGGACCGTCGGGAACTGCTGCACCTCCCCGAGGCCCGCGGTCTCGAGGGCGGCCACCATGCGGGCGGAGTCGTAGGTGTTGCCGCCGTTGCGAACGGCGGTCCACCGGCCGACGGCGGCGCGCAGCGGGTCCGGCGGCGCCGGGTTCGTGCCGGCGACCACCCAGCCACCCGGGACGAGCGCGGTGATCAGGCGCGGCAGGGCCCGCAGGACGACGTCCTCGGTGAGGAACGGCACGGGCAACCAGACCAGGTCGTAGACGTCCACCTCGGCCACGTCGGCGACGTCCTGGTGCCGGACGGTCACCCGGTTCGCCGCCTCTCCGCCGTCGGCCAGTTCGGTCTTGGCCAGCTCCAGTGCGCGCTCCAGGACGTCGATCCCCGTGATCTCGGCCTGCGGCAGTGCGCGCACGAGGGCCAGCGCCAGCGCCACGATCCCGGTGCCGACGTCGAGCACCCGGCTGCCCGGCACCGCCAGGCGCTGTGGCAACCCTGCCAGCCGCGGCACGATCTTCGTGGCGAGCGCGCGCCCAGTGACCGCCGAAGCGCGGCCCTGGCTCAGCAGGACCTCGTCGCTCTGCGCCGACCAACCGGCGTGCCCCGCGTCCTCGCCGGCCGCCGCGGCCACCGCCTGGCGCAGGGAGCTCAGTTTCGCCGCGGCCACCCCAGCCGGCTCGGCCGTGGCCAACGACGGGTGCGGCACCAGCTCGTCACCGTCCCGCCGCACGAGGCCGGCCGCCTCGAGCACCGCCGTGCACTCGGGCGCCGCCGCGAGCACGTCCGCCCATGGCCGGTCCGCGGCCTCACGCTGCGTCGCCACCACCGCTGCGTACGCCCACACCGCCGCTTCCAGTGCGCTCACCGGGTCGGGTGAAGTCGGCATCGAAACTCCTCGCCTGTTCGTGGTCCTCCACAGAGGAGAACGAGGAACAGGGACGCGTTGGCCGGCCCGTTCGGGCAGCGCCGTTTCCTCGAATGGCGCTCAGTACGCTGCGAGGACGCCGAGCCCGCTCGCAGGTGGCGATTCCCGAAAGCGACCGCAGCTCGGCAGACGTTTCCGGCTGGAGCCGTCAGGCCGAACGAGGGCCGGTTGTCCTCGGCCCCCGTCGGTGTTGCGGCCGCCTGCTGGGCGAGTCAGACGTTGAAGCGGAACTCCACCGAGTTCCGATCTAGAATAACCTCATGTCGCAAGCTACCCGTGCAGCAATCTACCTGCGAGTGAGCCTCGACTTGACCGGAGAGGGACTCGCGGTTGAGCGACAACGCGAGGACTGCGAACGGATAGTTCGCAGCCGCGAGTGGTCGCTGGTTGAAACGTACGTGGACAACAGCATCAGCGCGACGGACAAGACGAAGGTTCGTCCCTCGTACGATCGAATGGTCGCCGACTTCAAGGCCAAGAGGTTCGACGCGCTTGTGTGCTGGGACCTCGACCGACTTACCCGCCAACCACGTCAACTCGAAGACTGGATCGACGCCGCCGAAGAGCAGGGCTTGCGGCTAGTGACGGCGAACGGCGAGGCAGACCTCTCCACAGATGGCGGGCGAATGTACGCGCGCATCAAGGCGGCAGTTGCGCGTGCCGAAGTCGAGCGGAAGGGCGCTCGACAGTCTCGAGCGCAGCAACAGCGAGCCAAGCAGGGACGACCACCGCGAGGGGTGCGCGCGACTGGGTACACACTCGACGGCGAGGTGATCGCTGCCGAAGCCCAAGCTGTCCGCGCCGTTTTCGAGGCATTCGCGACGGGAACCTCGCTCAAGGCGCTGGCTGCCGCATTGTCGGGGGCCGAACGGCTGACACGGGAGGTCGGCGACAAGACCCACATCCAGGTACTACCTGCGAGCGTGCCTGTTCTGCCCACGCGAAGTGGGCAACCCTGGAACCCGAGCACTGTCACGGGCATGCTGCGAAACCCGAGGTACGCCGGATGGAGCATGCTTGCTGGCGAGATCGTTCGCGACGAATCCGGGCGGCCCGTGCAGGGTCAGTGGGAGCCGATCGTGCAGGACAGCCTCTGGCTAGACGTACAGCGGCGCCTTGATGACCCCAAACGCAAGAGCAACAAGACTGGAACTGACCGAAAACATCTCGGCTCCGGCCTCTACCTGTGCGGCATCTGCGATCGCCCCGTCAAGGCACACAACGTGCGGTATCGGTGCGCGGGTCATGTGATGCGCACCCGTGCTGCGGTGGACGCCTTCGTCCTCGAAATTGTGCGCGCACGGCTCGCGCGACTGGACCTCTCGGACCTCCTGCCAACCGTCCAGGAGGCGGAAATCGACCAACTTCATGAGCAGATCGAGCAGGCGCGCGGACGAATTGAACGAGCTCGCGCAGACTACCGAGCAGAGCTGATCGACGGCCCGCTCTACAAAGAGATCAAGGCCGAAGCCGAGGCTTCGATCCAAAGACTCGACGCCGAACGCCTATCCCTCAGCGCCAGCCCCGCGACAGCAGCGATCCTGGCAGCCGAAGACCCCGTGGAAGCCTTCGACAACGCGGATCTTGCGACGCGCCGAGCGGTCATCGACATGCTCGCTGTGGTGCGTCTCTTTCCTGCGCCGAGAGGGTTGAAGGTGTTCAATCCAGACACTGTGAAGATCCAGCCCAGGGCACGAGCACGCGGGTTGCCGGCCACGGAGCCCTGACACGCGGACGGCAACATCTCGTCCCTGGGGGCACTGCAAACGGGGTGTCTCCTCCTGTAGACACCCCGTTTTGGATTCGTCCCCCAGACCCGTCGCCCTACGCCCTTAGGACTTCGAGGCGGGCCGCGAATGAGTCGGCGAGTGAGTCGAGGATGGCCACGCCCTTTGCTGCGGTCGCCGCCGATGGACGCCCGATGACGCCGCTGGTCGTGTACGCCTTCAAACCCGTGGTCAGCAGGTCGGGCCTGCTGTTCGCCTCGTGGTCAGCGTCCTGCCATCCGTCGCGGACCAGCTCGGGTGCCACACCCAGGAGGATGCTGGTCTCCCACTCCCCTGCATGCATGTCCTCGCTGGCCGTAGTCACGCACCCCGATCGACGACGTGCGGTTTCCACACTCTCGCGCTCCGGGAAAAATAGAACGCGCCTCTGGTTGACATTCAACTCCTGTATCACGTTCATAAGCACGTAGTTGCCCCCGTGCCCTGAGATGACAATCAACTTTTCAATGCCTGACCGGCGCAATGACTCGTGAATATCGACAATCACGCCGTATAAGGTGCGAGCGGACACGCTGACGGTTCCGACATGAAGGCCCTCATGTTCATGCGAGCAGCCCACCGTGATGGGTGGCAACTGAAGGAGCCCGTATTCACTGGCAAGCCGATCTGCGATTATGTGCGCAATAGCACTATCCGTGCTCAACGGAAGGTGGGGGCCGTGCTGCTCGTAACTGCCCACAGGTAACACAGCCACGTCGGCTGCCTTGCGTGACTCCTCCACAGCTGTGACGGTCGGCAACAGATACAATGCTTTCCCCAATCAAAGGCCATCGGACCTCTACGACTGCAAATCTAAAATCAAATCAGTGAGAACTGCTACGCGCTTATCATTCTTCCATATCGATAAACGTCGGGCAAGCGCTTGGAGCTCCTTCGCCGCCCTAAATGACGGCGCAACCCTTACCGTCTTCACCGCATCCTGACCTGACACGAACGCGCCATCTAGATCTCCGGAAACCGCGTGAATGTTGGCTAGCCGAGCCAACGCTAGGCCTTTGTCGCGCTGGTCGCTACCCGTTGGCCACCCGTCGATTGCGGCTGCAAGTGGCTCAATTGCATCCTTCGGCCGCCCTAGTCGGGCCAGGGTGACTGATCGCTCCATCTGCACATATGACGGCGTGCAGTATTCCGCCTGCGGCTCTGGCTCTCCATTCTCTGTAGCCAATTCAAGGGCGCGCTCAACAGCGCGGACGGCGCCAAGTTCATCACCCTCTAACGCCAAAGCCCGTGACTCAGCTCGCAATGCAAGTGCGAGAGTTTTCGGTCCTACCTGCGACTCGTTTCGAAGCGCAGCCCGAGCAAGGCCCAGGGCCTCACCGGATTTACCAATCTCGCTAGCAATGTTGCTCCGACGCATGAATATGTACGACACCAGAGACATGTCGCCGATCTGATAGGCCATGTCTAGCGCTGTCGCCGTTGATTCTTCTGCACGCCCTTGCTGGCCAGAATCCTGGGCCAGCCATCCCGCCAACTCGAAGTACTTTGCACCGAGGCGAAGGAATGAATCTCGATCAGCACCCTTGACAAATGCCAATGCGCCTTCAATTGTGCGACACTGGGCAGCAACCAGATCAGTCACCAGTTGCGGCCCGTGCTCGCGATCAACCTGTGCATACCGCTCGAACTCCCCAGACAAAAAGTCAAGCGCACCTGAGGAAGCGAGCGGGTGCCCAAACTGGGCCTGTGATTCCTCAGTCGGTTCATCGCGACGTCCTGCTGAAAACCCCAGCTCATCCTTGCTCACACCGAGAGCCGAACAGAGCAACGGCATGTAGAAATCGCCTGGCTCTTGATGGCCGTTCTCCCACTTCGAGAGTCGCGTCTTGAACGTTTCCCATGACGGCAGCTCATCGGTCTTCTGTGTCAGCAACGCGTACAGCCGACGTTGCGAGCCGACCTTTTGCTTGCGGATCTCGCCTAGCCGGTTCACGCCGCACCCCATGCGGAGTGCTCTTGCCGAGGGTGGCGGGGGGTATCCCGGCCCGGGATACCCCCCGCCACCTGGGAATACCTGTTGCCAGGGGCTCCAGTGGACGAATCTTGAGGCATGGCAGTGAACACGCCAAACGATCCGAACAACACTGGAGGTTCCGATGTCCAAGAAGGCCAGCAGCATGATCCCGATGCCGACCAGCGGCGGGAGCGTGCTGCCCAAGCTGATCGGCGGCGCAGTATTGCTTGCACTGCTGGTTGTTGTCGTGAAGCACCCCGCCGACGCCGCGCACTGGGCGAAAGCTGTGATAGACGCAGGGGGCGAGGTAATCGACGGACTCGCATCGTTCCTCCGGCAAGTTGGCTAGATGACGCGCGAAGTCACCGGTTGGCCCTGGACAGTGCAGCGATGACCAGCTTTTCGACATCAGCTAGCTGGTCCCGTAGCCCGGAGATCTTGACCAGGACCCCGCGCAGGTCATCTGCGGTTTCAGCCAGCCGAACCTCAGCCGGGCGTGCCTCGTCGTTGCGGTCACGCACAACGGCACGTCGCCTGTCTTCCGTCGCTACCAACCCTTCGTCATCGAGGACGCGGATCGCGGCCAGCGCGGTTTCTTTCCCGCCTCCGTAGCGAGCAATGAGATCGCGTGAGCTGGGCAGCTTGTCGCCGGGCTTCAGCTCGCCGGACAGGATCAGTGTCCTGAGCGCATCTGCAATGCCGTTCCGCGAAGCCATGCAGTCCCCTTTCGTCCTTCCCCCAGTCTAGCGCTGGGCTAGCCCAGACCCTTGACAACGCCAACTGGGCTATCTACTGTCCCTGTTATCAGATCTGGGCTAGCCCAGATAGTAGGTGGTTCGACCAACTGAAGACCAGGGGAATCCCTCCTAACTGGGCCGGACCACCGGCAGAGGGGGACCTACCGAATAAAGGTCCGGCGTCTAGAAACGCCGGGGTGGCTGCAAGGGCCACCGGCTGAAGAGCGTGCTCCGGCCAGCGCATCGCATGCGCAACCTTGCGGAAGCCACTCGGCTAGGCAGCCAACGACCTGTGACCAGCGCGGATAGCGATATCTGGCGTGCTGGCGGGGCCGTACCCGGTTCGATTCCGGCGGGTGGCACGGCGACGCCCTTCGGGGTTGTCGCGACAGAGATCGTTGTCCATTTTCTTGTGTCGTAAAGGAATTTCTATGGAACGCGCTGCGAATGGTGTGCCGGTGTTGACGGCTTTTCGGCTGTCGGAGGAGCGAGCCGCTGCACGGTATTTGGTGGCCCGTAAGGAGATGGTGCGGCTGGCCACGCGGGTGGCGTCGGTTCGCCAGCTGGTGGTGGAGCAGCCGTTGCGCGCCGATTACCGCGCGGTGCTGCGGGCGCTGGAAGCCGCTCACAGCGATGCGGTGCGCCGCACTCGTCTGGCGTATGAGCGCTGGCACGGGGCGCAACTGCGCTCGGACGCCCACTGGACTGCGACGAGCGGGAAGGCCGCCTGATGACGAGGGCACGGATCACCGCCACCACCGCCACCAAGACCCTGTTTGCGCTGGTGGAAGACCAGATTGTCGGTGTTGCGAGGGAGGAAGAGATGGCGGCCGAGGTTGCCGAGATTGACGCGCTGGTGCAGGACGCCGAACGCGAGTGGATCGCCGCTGACCTGGAGGAATCGTTCCGGGTGTCGCGGGATCTGACCGACCAGGTCCGAGCACGGCGGGCGCACCGCCGCGCGGACCGAGCGGCCCTGCGTACGAACCTCACGCTCAGGTCGAGTTTCGTGGTCGGTTGCCTGCACACGTCGGGTGCGACCGCGACCAGCCACACGCTGGTGCCCGGCCTGGCTGAAGGCGAGGCGGCTGCCTGATGGGCAAGAAGGTCGCGCCGCTGGTGCACCGGATCGCGAAAAAGTCCTGGTGGTCGGGCCGGATCACGGCGTTGTGTGGCGCGACCGAAGAGGCCGGCAACTACGAAACCTCGACGTGGCGGCTGTTCAAGCTGCCCGGTCAGCCCTGCCCCGTCTGCGAGCAGATCGCGCAGGCGCGGACATGACGACTCGCCTGATCTTTCACCCCGACGCGGCGGCCCGAACCGCCAAGAACGCGCCCACCGCGCCGGGTTCCCACCGCCAGCCGCAAGACCGCACGGAGGAATCCCAGATGGTAGCCACGCACGAACCGACGCGCACCGCCACCGAGCAGCCGCGCGAGGCCGTGACCTACACCTACACCCCGCACCAGCTCAACCGCCTGATCTCCCGAGAGGTGTGCGGCCGGCTGCACGAACTGGCCGACACCCTGACAACGAACGCGGCGCTCCTGCTCGCCAACGACGTGGTCCCGGCCGCGGCCAAGCACGCCCGTGCCCGCACCTATCTCGACGTCGCCGCGCAGCTGCGTCACGTCGGGATTGCTGAGCTGGTCGGTGTCACGGTGTCGGAGCTGGCCCAGTGAACCCCCGCAACCGCAAGCAAGAGGTGACCACGGTGTTCGACGGCACCAGGCACCACGTGTGCCTGTGCCGCGGGTTCCGCGACGGGCTGCCGGTGTTCGGGTGGGGCGAGGCCCCCTCGACCCTGCTTACGAAGTCGCAGCTACGGGAGATCGGGATGCGGCCGAACGGACAGGACCCTAAGGGGCTGTTGGTGTTCCGCCACGTCAAGCCCTACGCCCGCGAAACCGTGGCGGAGCTGTTCTCCGTCGAGCTGGCCGCCCCCAAGCGCACCGCCGCGCCCGGGCAGATGGACCACGCGATGGAGGCCCGCCGCACCTGCGTGGACTGCGGAGTCATCCAGGACTACTGCGTGCCCACCAGCACCAGGCAGTGCTGGACCTGCTTCGACCTCGACGAAGCCGACCGGATGGAGGTGGCCGCGTGAGCGACTCCGGTGCCTGGCACGACCTCGTGCAGACCCAACAGGAAGAGATCGACCGCGCCCGCCGCGAAGCCGCCCGCAAGGAGGGCAACCGATGAGCACATTCGACGTCTTGCAGCGCTTCGGTACGTGGCGGCTGCTGCGGTTCACCGGCGCGCTGCTGCTGTTCGTGGCGCTGCACCTGGTCCGGATTCCGTTGGTGCTGGTGGCATTGGCGCTGGAGGTCGCGTTGGGCCTGATCGACGGCTACGCGTCCCGGCAGGCCAGCACCCCACCACGGCGCCCGGTCAACGACTTCTACGCCCACACCACCAGGAAGGAGGCCGGCAATGTCTATGCCTGAGCCGCAGAACACCCCGGCGCCGGACACGACCACGGGCCCGCTGGTTGGCACCGCTTCCCCGCTGCCGACACGCGCCGCGACGGCGAACGGCCCGACGCGCACTGTCCGCACGGCGGTGTGGGCGGGCTGCCACCTGGGCGAGCTGACCGGGGTGTCGGTGCCGCTGGTGCTGACGTTCACCGCGTCCGAGTGGTTCGCCCCGCTCTCCGGGGTGGTCGCGCTGTTGTGGGCGCTGCACACCTGCCGCGAGTTCCGCGCCGGCCGCACCGGGGGTGAGGGTCGATGAGCGAGTTCGTTCGCCGCGGCGGGCTGCTGGTGCCCGCCGACGTGGAGACCATCGTGGCCCGGCCGACGCCGAAGCCGGGGTGCGCCGAGGTTGACGAGTGTGCGCCGGAGCGTCCGGCGGATGGCTACACCGGCCGGGTGCGGGAGCTGGAGGCGGCCGCGGCCGAGGCCGAGCGGGTCCGGGCGCTGCCGTCTGAGGCGGTGCTGGAGCGTCACCAGGAGCTGGCCGAGGCGGACATGCTGGCCGAGCTGGACACCAAGGCGCGGGCACGCGAGCTGGAGCGCAAGGGCGAGCGGGACACGGCCGAGCTGGTCGCGGCCGCGAAGTCGGCGGCCGGGCAGCGCGAGCGGGAGACCGACGTCAACGTCCGCGCGCTGCAACTGGGCCGCCGTCGGCGGCGCTGGACGCTGATCGGCTGGGCGGTGCTGGTCCTGTCGATGGCCTACACGTGCGTCAACGTGCAGCATTTCGCCGCTGGCACCGCGCCTGCGTGGTCGCCGCAATGGCTGGTGGCCTGGGGTGTGGACCCGCTGCTGTCGGCGCTGGTGATCGGGCTGTTGCTCGCCCGGGGTGACCTGGCCGCGTTCGGGGCGGCGATGTCGGCGACGGCGGGGCGCGCCAAGCACGTAATCCTCGGTGTGGAGATCGGGGCGTTGGGGGCGGCGCTGCTGATGAACGTGGCGCCGGAGTTCGACGCGCCACGGGTGCGGTGGCAGGACGTCGCGCTGCACATCGTGGTCCCGCTGGCCGGGGTCGCGGCGGCGGTGGTGCTGCCGATCGTGCAGGGCTTCTACGCCGAGGCGATCACCGGGCTCTACACCGACCCGTCTGCCCGACCGCAGAGCACGATCAACCTGCGCAAACACGCCGAGGACGGCCCGGCGGAGGCCGAGTTGCCCGAGGACGTCCGGACGCTTCTGGACGCCACGAAGCAGGCCGTCGCGGCCGGTGAACTCGGCACCGACCCGACCGGCTACGCGATCTACCGGCACGTGATGAACGGCCGCGGGGACCGCGGCCGCGCCTACCGGGTGGCGCCTTTGGTCCAGGGCTTTCGCCCCCGGCAGGTGAAGGGAGCGGCGTGATGAGCCAGAACCCCCACGACGAACACCCCACCACCACGACCACGCGCGAGAGGTCCCCCATGAACAGCGACAACGAAATCGCCGAAGTGCACTACCTGCCCACTCGACGCGTCGACACCGCGCCGGCCGCGCCCGACACCCAGGTGATCGACGGCGAGGTGATGGACGGCGACCTCCTCACCGCCGAGGAGTACGCCCGGATTCAGCGGGCCAAGGCAATCGAGCGCTACCGCGGCTACCGCAACGATGTGGTGACCGTGGTGCGCACCGCCAAGACGGTCGCCACCCACGAGCGGACCCGCACCGCGGTGCGGGTGTCCGGCTACACGGTGGGGGTGCTGGCCGGCCCGGTCGTCGGGGTGTGGGCCAGCTGGGAGCAGTTCCACAACTGGCGCAAGGCCGCCGAGCACCGCGAGGGCGGCAGCCACCGCCACGAGCCGGTCCCGGAGCGCGCCGCCGCCCAGATGCAGGTGCAGGCCCGCCGCGAGGCGCAGCTGGCGACGCTGGGCCGGGCGCTGAGCAGCAAGCCCGCCGCCGCGTTCTACGGGCTGGTCACCCTGGCGGAGGTGCCGGCGGTGGTGGACTGGGCCCTCAACGGGTGGCCGGTGTGGGAGTACGGGCAGGTCGTGGCCACGATCGACCTGGCCACCGCGGGCGGGCTGCTGGCCGCGCTGACCGTGAACGGGTGGGCCCACCTGCGCAAGGTGTGGAAGAAGCGCAACCGCAAGCGGGTCGGCACGGTCGCCGACGCCGGGGACACGTTGCCGGTGCTGCCCATCGCCGAGGCCCGCCACGACCGCGCCGCGCTGGAGCTGCTGCGTCGTTCCCTGCTGGCGCAGGGTGTCGAGGTCAACCCGATCACCGGGAGGCGCACCGCGTGGGGGTGGGAGCTGGAGATGCAGATCGTCGGTGGTTCGGGCAAGCGCCCCGCCGACGTGATCAAGAAGCTGGAGCAGATCGAGACCGATCTCGACGTGCGCCAGAACGGGGTGCTGGTGCAGCCGCACACCGACCGGCGAGCCCGGTTCACCACCCGCATCATCGAGTCCGACCCGTGGGCCTCGATGCCGCCGCTGCCGGTCTACCGGCCGGGCGAGCGGTGCCTGGCCGACCCGATCGAGCTGGGGTTGCGCCTGGACGGGCGCAACATGTCCGCGTCGTTCCAGTCCACCCACGCGATCATCCTGGCCGCCTCCGGCGGTGGGAAGTCCGGCAAGATCCGCGCCATTGTGGACGGTCTCGCCCACACCAATGACGCGATTCTGTGGGATCTGGACCCCTCCGGTGTCGGCCAGGCACCGCAGGCCGACGCGATGGGACTGCGGGCACTGTCCCCTGAGGACTGCGAGGTGGCGCTGGAGACGGCGTTGCGCATCGCCAACGCCCGTACCCGCATCAAGGACCGGCTCGGCATGGGCGATGAGTGGCAGCCCTCCCCGCAGCACCCGGCCCTGGTGGTGGTGCTGGACGAGTTCCCGCGGCTGACCAAGGAGGGCAAGGCGTTGGCGGTGGCGTTGCTGCGGGTCGCGCGCAAGGCCGGGGTGGTCATCATCTTCGCCTCCCAATCGGCGAAGAAGGACGCCCTCGGTGACTCGGTCGCGGCGGAGGTGGCGTTCAAGGCCGCCGGCCCAGGCCTGGCCGACTACCAGACCCGCCTGCTGTTCGGAGACAACGCCACCAGCGAGGGCTACACCCCGGGCAACTACCGGCCCAAACGCGGCTCGCGGCTCAACGACACCGGCACGTTCTTCCTGGAAGGCTGCATGGAAGGCGACGAACCGATCCCCACCCGCGTGCTCTGGATCGACAACACCGTCGCCGCCCAGCGCGCCCGCCGCGCCGCCGCTGCGGGGCGGCCGGAGTGGGACGCTGTGACACTTTCCGCCGCCGGCCTCACCCTCACGCAGGTCTCGGGCGCCACCAGCCCGGAGGACGCCGCGCTGGCGCAGCGGGCCGCGTTCGACGACGAACAGCGCCGCGCCCGCCTCGGCGTGCTCGGCGAGGTGCTCGACTACCTCGCCGACGACCTCGCCGCCTGGCAGGCCGGCGACACCGACGCCCGCGACGCGGTGTCCTCCGACGAACTCGCCGAGGCGCTGGGCCGCGGCTCCGGCAAGGCCCTCGCCCAGGACTTCCGCGACGTCGGTCTCAAACCCGGCCCCGTCCGCGTCCCCGGAGACAACGGCGAGGACGTCCAAAAACGCGGCTACCGCTTCGCCGACATCACCGCCGCCATCGACAAGCAGCAAGCCACCATCGAACACGGACAGTAACTATCAGGCTGAGCCGGGATGCGGTGTCTCGCCCGTGAAGTGTCACGGAGCCGATGACACTTCGCAGAATCCCCCGAACAGCCGCGATGACGGTTGTGACACTTCCCCGGCTCCGTGCTGGTGACGGCACCAGACCGCCTAGAAGCCACCCCCGGGTGCCACTCCCGCAAGTGTCACAACCCGCTCACACCCACAGGCTATCACTCACCGTAATTGATTTCGGAGGAGACCACCGTGGACACCACGGACACGTTTCTGGAATGGGCGCTCTACCTCGCCGCGATGCGGTGGCCGGTGTTCCCGCTCGTGCCGGGGCGCAAGCAGCCCGCGGTGCGGGAATGGGAAACCCGCGCCACGACCGATCCCGCCCGTATCCGCCGCTGCTGGACCGCCGACCGCTGGAACGTCGCCGTCGCCACCGGCCCGGCCGGGCTGGTCGTGATCGACCTGGACCAGCCCAAACCCGGACAGCCCGGACCCGACGGCGCGACCGCGCTCGCCGACCTCGCCGCCCAGCGTGGCGGGCCGCTCCCCGCGACCTACACCGTCACCACCCCCTCCGGCGGCCAGCACCTGTACTACCTCGCCCCGGCCGGCACCCACCTGCGCAGCAGCGCCAGTCAACTCGCCCCGCGCGTCGACGTGCGAGCGCACGGCGGATACGTGGTGGGGCCGGGGTCGGTCGCCGACGTCGGCGGATGGGAGCTGTGCGACGAGACCGATCCGGTCGAGCTGCCGGGGTGGTTGGTCCAGGCGTGCGCCGAACGCGCGTCTACGGCGATCTCAGCGCCTCGTGAGATCCGCGCTGTGGACCCGAACCGCTATGGGTCGGCGGCACTTGCCGGGGAGTGTGAACGCATCCGTACGGCCGCACCAGAGCAGCACAACGCCGTGCTGTCCGCCGCGGCCTACACCATCGGCCGCAAGGTCGGGGCTGACCTGATCGACCACGCCACCGCCCGCGCCGCGCTGATCGAGGCGGCCGGGCACATGGTCACCGCCGGATGTGACTGCACCGCAAGGGAAGTCGCCCGCGTCGTCGACGCCGGGCTGTCCGCAGGCACCCGCAACCCCATCGCTCGCCGGGCCGCGTGACCACCGCGCCGACCCCCGCCTGACCGCTCATCCATCGGAAGGGACACCACGCCGATGACCAGCCCCGCCCGCCCGCTGCGGTCGGTCCCGCCCAACCCAGCCACCGGAGGAGGTGCCATGCCCGCGACCGCCGACCTGACCGACACCGAAGAACGCGCCCGCGCGCAGGTCGCCCACGCCCGCAAGGCGTTGCCGGGGCTGGACTCCGCGGTCTACGACACTTACTTGGGATGGATCACCCACCAGATCGCGCCCACCACCGAGGCGGACCCGATCGGCATCCTCGCCTCACTGATCTGCGCCGCGGGTGTCCACTTGGGACGCTCCCCGCATGTGCGGGCCGGGGACGACTCGCACCCGCTGTTGGTGTGGCCGCTGATCGTGGGCCGCACCGGGGGCGGGCGGAAAGGGGCCGGGTGGGGCTCGGCACGGCGGGTGCTCACCGCCGCAGATGCGGAGTTCATGACGGTCAACGTCCGCTCCGGGCTCACCTCCGGGGAAGGGCTCGCCGCGATGTTCGCCGCCGACGAAGACGGCCCCGACGACGACGGCAAGCGCGCACCCGGCGCGCTGCCGCCGGGGGACAAGCGGCTGTTGGTGTTCGAGGCCGAGTGGGCCGGGGTCATGCAGCGGATGAAGCGCGAGGGCAACTCGCTCTCGGCCACCTTGCGGAACGCATGGGACGGCGGGGACCTGTCCACCCTCGCCGTGTCCGCGCGCATCGCCAAGGACACCCACGTCGGCATCCTCGGACACATCACCCCGAAGGAGTTCCGCGCCAAGGTGTCCGCCTCCGACCTCGCCGGCGGCACCTACAACCGGTTCCTGCCCATCGCCGTCGCCCAATGCCAGTTCCTGCCCTTCTCCCAAGGCGCGGACCCGAACCTGATCGACCGGCTCGGCTCCGAGCTGCACGAGCGGCTCACCGAAGGGGCGCGATTCGGGACCCTCGGATTCACCGACGACGCGGTCCAACTGTGGCGACGGCTCTACATCGAACTCGGAGGCGACCACGGCGACGCCGAAGGCGGACCGGTGGAGGAGTTCTCCTCCCGCGCAGCACCGAACTGCCTACGCATCGCCGGCATCCACGCCGCACTCGACGGCACCCCCACGATCGGAGTGGCGCACCTGACCGCCGCCGCCGCGCTGGTCCGCTACTCCATCGCCTCCGCCCGCGCCGTCTTCACCGACACCACCGCCCTGACGAAGCTCGCCGCGTGGATCGGCGCGGCCGGCGCGGACGGCCGGACCCGCAAGGCGATTACGGCGGAGTACTTCCGCGGCAACACCCCCGCCGCCGAGATCACCACCCTGCTCGACCAGCTCAAAGCCGCCGGGCAGATCACCGTCACCACCCAACCGCCGGCCAGCGGCCGCGGCCGGCCGATCGAGATCTACACAGTCGCTGCACCTGCAGCCCCTACGAACTAAACGAACTAACGAACTAAATCACTGACCAGCGCAAACGCTGTCAGCCCGACTGATTTAGTTCGTACGGTACGAACTAAGTCCCCAGAGAAACCCCAGGTCAGGCACTTAGTTCGTTAGTTCGTTAGTTCGTACCGGCGGAGAGCAAATACCGTCACCCCCGCCGTATCCGCTACCCCCTCTGCTTAAGGCCCGCGAAACCCCTGGAGACGGGTACCGCGCGAGCGTGCAAGGTGTTTGCCTGCAAAGCTGAACCCCGCACTGGCGCAGCCGCCGCCGGTTGGCTGACGGACGCTCAGCCGCGGACGGGGGGCTTCCACACGTCGGCCGCGGTCTCGGCTGGCGCGATTGCGGTTTCTACCGTGCCGTAGTGTCCCGGCGGCAGTTTCCGCCGCCGTTGGGTGATCGCGGCCGCACACTGAAGCGCGAGGCACAGTGCCACGTAGCCGATGAGCAGGGTCGTGTAGGCGTGCGGCTGGCGGCCTTCTCCGAACACGTCGAACAGCACCAGCGCCGAGTAGCCGGCGGGCGCGGTGCGCTGGATCGCCTCACGCCGTAGCAACCCGTCGGCGGCGAGGGACTCGTCGTCCTCGGCGATCACGGGCTCGCGCAAGGTGGCGCGCACGATGACGCCGGTGCAGAGCGCGCCGAGGGTGAGCAGGCCGAGCCAGCTCCACGCGTAGGTCCGCGCGCCAGGCACTGCAACGAACATCGACAGCGCCAGCAGCGCTCCGCCCGCGAAGGTCGTGGCGGCCGTCGCCCCGTACCAGCCGTCGACCACGCCGGTCGGCCGTGCGACTCCGGTGAGACGGTGAGGCACCAGGACTGCGAGGTTACGCTCGCGAACGCGCCGCGCGCGCCACACGCCGATCTGGAATGCGGCGTATACGAAGTAGAGGCTGGTGCCCGCGGTCATTTCACGACCCTGCACCCCCGGCAGGTACTGGAGGCTCTGGTATCCCACGGCACCGGCGACAGCGAGCACAACGTAGACCACGAACGTGCGCGCCAACGTCGAAGGCGCGGCGTGCGCGGCGATCCGGATGCACAGAAGCCGGGTCGGCAGGGACACCGCGACTCCGCGCCGAGCCAGCCACCTTCGGGTGAAGTCGATCTCCCTCGTCGACGGCTCGGCCGGTGGCCTTCTCCGGTACGCCAGCAAACCCTTCACGGCCTCACTCCCCCTGAAATCGGCCATCGGACCCGCAATCGTGACACAGCTTGTAAAACGACGTCAACGAACACGTTATGGAACACGCAGTCCCGGCCCTGGTTGTTCGCGGCACCGGCTGGTCCGTGTTCGAGGTGGACTCGCCAGATGGGCTGGACCACCACTTTTGCAAGACGAAGTTCGACACTGCACGCGCCGTCGGTGCGGAAGCGACTGGTCGGCAGGGTGCTGATCTCGGGGTAAGCCGGGCCCTTCATGTTTACGAAGCAGCGCGGGCAGCGGCAAACCCAGACCGCCCATCCGCGCTCGACAGGAGGACCGCATGCCATCACCGCGCCCCCACGCCAACACGAGCCACGGGAGACACCCCAGATGGACACCCCCCGCACCCCAAGGATGGCGAGCGCGAAGTCGGCAGGCGACATGGTCGTTCCGCTGCATGCGAATCGCGCTAGTTCAAGTCGGGATGTACGACCAGCGCCCGCGCTCGGCTCCGCCGACAGAGAGCGGCTCGCGAAGCTCGCAGCAGAGATCGTCGCAGGTTGGCCGCCGCTCAGCGAGGACGAGCGCGGACGACTCCGAATCCTCCTGGGTCGTCAAACGACCGGAAGGGCGGCGAAGGCCGCGTGACTACACCAATGTGGGGGCGAGCTGGGCGAACAGCTCGCCCCTTACTTCTTGGATCCAGAGGTTATTCCAGTTCGGAACTCGACCACGTCGCCGTCGGTCATCACGTAGTCCTTGCCTTCCATGCGGACCTTGCCGGCGGCCCGCGCGGCGGCCATGGAGCCCGCCTCCATCAGGTCGGCGTACGAGACGATCTCGGCCTTGATGAAGCCGCGCTCGAAGTCCGTGTGGATCACGCCGGCGGCCTGCGGGGCGGTGGCGCCCTGCGGGATCGTCCAGGCGCGGGATTCCTTCGGGCCGGCCGTGAGGTAGGTCTGCAGACCCAGCGTGTGGAACCCGGCGCGGGCAAGGGCGTTGAGGCCCGGCTCCTCCTGGCCGACGGACTCCAGCAGCTCGCGCACGGACTCCTCGTCGTCCAGCTCGAGCAGCTCCGCTTCGACCTTCGCGTCGAGGAAAACGGCGTCGGCCGGCGCGACGAGCTTGGTGAGCTCCTCGCGGCGCGCCGCGTCGGTCAGCACGGGCTCGTCGGCGTTGAAGACGTAGAGGAACGGCTTCGTCGTGAGCAGGCTCAGCTCGCGCAGCGCGTCGACGTCCACTTCCTTCTGCGCCTGGAACAGCGTGCGGCCGGAGTCGAGGATCTCCTTGGCCTGCTGCGCGTTCTCGAGCGCCGGGCGCGCCTCCTTCTTGGTGCGCGCCTCCTTCTCGAGCCGCGGCAGCGCCTTCTCGAGCGTCTGCAGGTCGGCGAGGATCAGCTCGGTGTTGATCGTCTCGATGTCGCTCGACGGGTCGATGCGGCCGTCGACGTGCACCACGTCCGGGTCGTCGAACACGCGGATGACCTGGCAGATCGCGTTGGCCTCACGGATGTTCGCGAGGAACTTGTTGCCCAGCCCGGCGCCCTCGGACGCGCCCTTCACGATACCCGCGATGTCCACAAAGGACACGACAGCCGGCACGACCTTCTCCGAGCTGAACATCTCCGCGAGCTTGTCCAGCCGCGGGTCCGGCAGCGGGACGACACCGACGTTGGGCTCGATCGTCGCGAACGGGTAGTTCGCCGCGAGCACGTCGTTGCGGGTCAGCGCGTTGAACAGGGTGGACTTGCCGACGTTGGGCAGCCCGACGATACCGAGGGTGAGACTCACGACCAGGGAGTCTACGTGCCGGGCCGGCGCCCCGGCCGACCCGGTAACACCGTGTCGGATTTCCGCCAGTCAAGCCGCTCACCTGCTGGCACCATCGGACGCATGGCCATCGCGACGCTCCCGATCTGGCGGGACACCGAGCGCTGCTACCGCGCTGTCACCGCTCGCGACCAGCGGTTCGACGGCCAGTTCATCATGGCCGTGCGCACCACCGGCATCTACTGCCGTCCGTCGTGCCCGGCGATCACGCCGAAGGCGCAAAACGTGCAGTTCTTCCCGACGTCGGCGGCCGCGCAGGCCGGCGGCTACCGCGCGTGCCGCCGGTGCCTGCCCGACGCCGTGCCGGGTTCGCCCGACTGGAACGTCCGCGCCGACCTGGCCGCCCGCGCGATGCGCCTGATCGCCGACGGCCTCGTCGAACGCGAAGGCGTGCCCGGCCTGGCCCGGCGGCTCGGCTACTCGGAACGCCAGCTCGGCCGCGTCCTCACCGCCGAACTCGGCGCCGGCCCGCTCGCCCTGGCCCGCGCCCACCGCGCGCACTCCGCGCGGCTGCTGATCGAGCTGTCCGCGCTGCCACTGACCGACGTCGCTTTCGCCGCCGGGTTCT
Source organism: Amycolatopsis sp. FDAARGOS 1241 (assembly GCF_016889705.1). Lineage (NCBI taxonomy): Bacteria > Bacillati > Actinomycetota > Actinomycetes > Pseudonocardiales > Pseudonocardiaceae > Amycolatopsis > Amycolatopsis sp. FDAARGOS 1241. The sequence goes on along the minus strand of NZ_CP069526.1, from coordinate 876,749 downwards.
CCAGCATCCGGCAGTTCAACGAGACGATCCGCGAAGTCTTCGCGACGACGCCTTCACAGCTTCGCGCGGCTTCGCTGCGGCGCGGCCGCCGCACCGAGAGCGGCTCGACGCGGCTGAGCCTGCGGCTGCCGTTCCGCGCGCCGTTCGACGCGCAGGGCGTGCTGCGCTACCACGCTTCGTGCGCGTTGCCGGGCGTCGAGGCCGTCGAAGAGGACGCCGGCGGCCTCACCGGCTACGGCCGCACGCTGCGCCTCCCGCACGGCCCCGGCCTCGTCCGGCTGAGCCCGCAGCCCGACCACGTCCGCTGCGAACTGGCGTTGACGGACCTGCGTGACCTGGGCAGTGCCGTGGCCCGCGTGCGGCGCTTGCTCGACCTGGACGCCGACCCCGAAGCCGTCGAGCGGGTGCTGTCGGCCGACCCGACGCTGGCTCCGCTGGTCGCGGGTACTCCCGGCCTGCGGGTGCCAGGCGCCGTCGACGGGCCCGAGTTGGTGCTGTGCACGCTGCTCGGCGAGGCCGCGGCCGAGGTCGCCGCGCTCGGCGAGACCGTGCCACCCGCCGAACCGCCGATGGACGCGCTGACGACGCTGTTCCCGACGGCCGAGGCGGTGGCCGCCGCGGACGTGAAGCCGCTGGTCAGGACCGCTGCGGCGGCGATCGTGGACGGCAGCCTCGACCTGCACGTCGGCCGCGATCCCGGCGAGCTGCGGGCCGAACTGCTCGCGTGCGGGGTCGACGCGGGCACGGCCGACTACGTGCTGATGCGGGTGCTCGGCGCCCCAGACGTGCTGCTCACCGGCGACCCCGCCGTGCGCCGCGCCGCCGCCGCGCTCGGCCTCGACCTCGCGGACGCCGCGCGCTGGCAACCGTGGAGTTCGTACGCCTGCCGCCACCTCCAGAGCTTCGCGGCCTGAGTTCGGTCCGGTACGTCATCGGAGCCGGCTGAGTTCGGCCCGGTCATGGGCGGCTCGCTCGGCGTAATGGGTGGCCAGGTCGCGGAGGTCGCCGGTCGCATGAGCGCCCACGCGCGATCCCCGCAGCCAGATCGATTACCGGACAGGCACTAAGCCGTCCGCAGCTCGATCCGTGAGCCCGAGCGGGACTTCCGGACGCGCAGCCGCGTCGGGATGCGCTGGCGGAGCTCCTCGACGTGCGACACGAGGCCGACGACGCGGCCGCCGGCGCGCAGTTCGTCGAGGATGTTCATCACGACGTCGAGGGTTTCGGCGTCGAGCGTGCCGAAGCCCTCGTCGACGAAGAGCGTGTCGAGCAGCGCCCCGCCGGTTTCGGATGCGACGACATCGGCCAGCCCCAGCGCGAGCGAGAGCGACGCGAGGAAGGATTCCCCGCCCGACAGGGTTTTCGCGGGCCGGACGGCGCCGGAGTAGTCGTCGAGCACGTCGAGGCCGAGGCCACCGCGGGTGCCGCGCGCGCCGGCCGCGTCCGAGTGGACGAACGAGTAACGGCCCTGGCTCATCGTCCGCAGCCGGGCGGTGGCGGCGAGCGCGACCTCCTCCAGCCGCGCGGCCAGCACGTACGAGCGCAACGACATCTTGCGCGAGTTCTGACCGCGGCCGTTGACCACTTCGGACAGTGCGCGCAGCTCGGCGTACTCCGCTTCGACGGGCGCGAACTCCGCCAGCGCCGTGCGCATCCGCCCGGCCAGCTTCGTGAGCTCGGCGTGCTGCGCGGCGACGGACTTCAGCGCCGCGAACGCCGTGTCGGCCCGTTCTCGGGCGGCCTTCGCGGCTTCGGCCTTCGGCGCGACCTCGACGACGTCGTCGGGCGAGATGCCGAACAGCTCGGGCTGAGCCAGCAGCTCGCGCGCGCCGGCTGCCGTCGCTTCGGCCTCGGCTAGGCCCTGTTCGAGTTTGGCCACCTGCTCGTCGGAGCGGACCGCGCCGCGCATCTCCTCGAGCGCGGCGAACCCCTTGGCGTGCAACGAGATCTCGACGAGTCCGCGCTGCTCCTCGAGCCGCGCTTCCGCCCCGGTGACGGCCGTGCGCGCCTCGGCCACGGCGTCGAGCGCGCCGGCCAGTGTGAGCAGGTGCCGGCGACGCGTGGTGACGTCGGGGAAGTCGCCGCGGCCTTCGAGCAGCCGCTTCGCGCGTTCGGCCAGCCGGTCTTCGAGCGCACGGACCTCCGAGCGCGCCTCCGTGACGGCCTGGTCGGCACGCCGCCGTTGCTCGGCCAGCTGCTCGCTTTCCCGTTCCAGCGCGGTGACCTGCCGGACCAGCGGGCTCTTGCGCGCGGCCTGTTCGGACAGCGTCGCGACGCTCGCCCGCGCGTCTGCCAGCTCGGCCCGCACGGACTCCGCGGTCCGCTCACCGAGCCGTTCCCGCAACGCCTCCAGCCGGGCCTTCGCCTCTTCCAGCGCCGAAACCACCCGCTGCCGCAACGCACTCGCCTGCTGTTCGGCTTCCTCGGCGGCCCGTTCCTCGGCGGGGTCCACGAGTTGCGTCCCATGTTTCGCGGGCGACGGGTGCTCGGCCGACCCGCACACCGGGCACGGCGCGCCGTCGGCCAGACCCGCGGCCAGTTCGGCCGCCATGCCCTCCAGCCGGCGTTCGCGCAGGTCGAGCCGGCGCTGCCGGGCGGCTTGGTGCGTGTCGACGACTTCGCGGAGCTTCGCCTCGCCGCGCCCGACCTTCGCTTCCGCCTCGGGCAGGTCCGCCGCCGCTCGCGCGAGGTTGGTCAGTTCCTCGGCACGGGCCTTCGCGCCGTCCAGCTTCGCCTCGGCCTCGGCGGCCGACGCCGCTTCGCCGCGCAACCGCGTGAGCCGTTCGGGCAGCTCGGCCAGCCGCGTTTCGAGTTCGGTGACGCGTTCGGCCGCGATTTTCGCAGCGGTCTTCCGCTCGTCGCGCCTGGCCGTGTCCGCGCGCTGCTGTTCGGCCTCCGCGACGAGTTCGGCCAGCGCGCCCGCTTCTTCCCGCAGGGCCCCGGCGCGTTCCCGCAGGTCCGCGGCGGCAAAGCCCACGGAGTCGAAACCCAGTTCCCCGAGCGCCCGCGTGTGGTCGGCCTCTGCGACCTGCGCGTCGCCGAGTTCCCCCGTCCGCCGTTCCAGCAGCTCGACCTCGGGCACCACGGCCGACGCCCGCCGCGCGGCCGCGATCTCTTCGGTCCACTCGGCGCGTTCGCCGGCGGTTTCGGCGATCTGTGCGAGCCGCGTGTGGGCGGTGCGGACGCGCCGGATGCGGTCGGCGTCCTCTTCCGCTTCGCGCAGCGCGCTTTCCGCCGCCTTCGCCGCCGAACGTGCTTGTGCCGCTTCGGTTTCCGCCGTTTCGGCGCGGGCCGCGACCTCGGCGAGCACGGCCTCGACCCACGCCGCCTGCTCTTCTTCCGGCGGCTCCTGCTGCGCCTCCTGGGCGTAGCGCGCAACGAGCTCCCGCAGCTCCTGCTGCCGCTTTTCCAGCGTCCGCCCCCGTTCGGCGCGCAGGTCGGCGAACCAGCGTTCGACGTCGGAGAACCGCTCGGTGCCGAAGAGCCGTTCCAGCAGTTTCTCGCGCTCAGTGGTGTCGGAGCGCAGGAACTTCGCGAACTCCCCCTGCGGCAGCAGCACGACCTGGAAGAACTGCGGAGCGGTCATGCCCAGGAGCCGTTCGACGGTGCGTGCGACCTCGTCGATCCGGATGATCCCGTCGGGTGGCAGGCCGGCCGGGGGTTCGCCGACCCAGGTCAGCGACACCTTGGCCTGCTGCGTGGTGAAGCCGTCGCCCCGTTTCTTGGGGCGCTGGTACTCGGGGCTGCGCACGATCCGCAGCCGCTGGCCCTGCACGGTCAGCTCCAGCACGACCTCGGTGAGCTGGTCGGGCTGTGCGACGTCGCAGCGCAGCCGCTTGACGTCGCCGCGCGCGCCGGGGACCACGCCGAACAGCGCGAACGCGATCGCGTCGAGCAGCGTGGTCTTGCCCGCGCCGGTGTCGCCGTGCAGGAGGAAGAGGCCGTCGGCACCGAGGGCGTCGAAATCGACCACTTCGCGGCCCGCGTACGGACCGAACGCCTCGACCTCCAGCAGGTGCAGCCTCACAGTTTCGCCACCGCCGCCCGGTTGGCCGCTTCGAGCGCGAGGAACACCAGCCGTTCCTCACTTTCGCTGGGTGGCGCGCCGCGGCAGTCGTCGAGGAAGCTGCGGGCGATCTCGATGTCGGTGCGGCCGCGCACGGCTTCGGCGTACCTCAGCTCCGCGCCGGCGAGGCCGCCTTCGGGTTCCCAGTCGAGGTGCACGGCGTACGGGAAGCGTTCGCGCAGGCGGCGCATCGCGTCGACCGGCCGCACGCGGTCGGTGACCGTGACGGACAGGAAGTGGTCGCGCCACTCGTCGTGCTCCGGCGCGGTCAGGAGGTCTTGCAGCTCTCCGCGCACCGTCGCGAGCGGCCGCGGCACGGGCAGCTCGTGGCGGCGGACCTCGGCGAGCCCGTGCGCGTCGAGGTCGACCAGCCAGACCGATTTCCGTTGGTGCGCCTCGGAAAACGAGTAGGCGAGCGGACTGCCCGAGTAGCGCAGGTGCTCGGCGAGGGTCTGCGGGCCGTGCAGGTGGCCGAGCGCGATGTAGTCCACTCCGTCGAAGACGTCGCCCGGGACCTGTTCGACGCCCCCCACCGCGATGGTGCGTTCGGAGTCGCTGGCCGAACCCCCGGTGACGAACGCGTGGGCCAGCACCACGGACCGCGTGTCCGTTCGCGCGGCGAGATCTTCGCGGACGCGGCGCATCGCTTCGGTGAGGACGCCGGTGTGCCCACGCGCTTCGGGCACGCCCAGCGCGTGGCGGGACGGCTCGGGTTCGAGGTACGGGATGCCGTAGAACGCGACCGCGCCGTGGTCGTCGTGCAGCAGCACCGGTTCGGCGATGCCCGCGACGGTGGCACGCAGGTGCAGACCACCCGCGGCCGCGAAATCCGCGAACGCGCCCAGCCTCGCCGCGGAGTCGTGGTTGCCCGGCGTGATCACGAGCTGCGCGCCGGCCTCGCGGATGCGGCTCATGGCCTTGGTCGCGACGCGGACCGCTTCGGCCGAGGGGACCGCGCGGTCGTAGACGTCGCCCGCCACCACCACGACGTCGACGGACTCGGTCGTGACGAGACCGGCGAGGTGGGTGAGGACGGCCTCCTGCTCGGCGAGCAGGTCGGCGCCGTGGAACGTGCGCCCGACGTGCCAGTCGGAGGTGTGGAGGATTCTCACGGCGACCACGTTAAGAGGTGATCACGACGAAATCGCGGAGGCTCGCCGGAGCGCCACTCGAACGTGTGTACGAAGCCTATCGAGGCCCTGGCGGACACGCCCGCCGGCGAACCGGTGAACGTGCTGGTCAGCTACGCAGCGCGACCGTCCGCGCCGGTTTTTGTCGGTGCGGTCCGCCATGATGGCCACCTGCCGGTTCGGATTGCGGAAGGAGGACCGGGTGGAGACGGTGATCACCACGGCGGCTGTCGTCCTCGCGCTGCTCCTGTGCGTGGCGGTGGCGTTGCTGTGGCGGCTCTACAACGACGGCATGCGCCGCGCCGACGCGGCGGCGCGGCTCGTGGCGGCCGAGCGAGCGAAGAACGACCAGCAGCAGCTGGCGCTGCGGCGGTACGAGGTCGCGTTCGCGTCGATCAGCGGGCGCGGTGAGCTCGGTGAACAGGTGCTCGTGGAGACGGCCCGCGCGCTGGGCTTACGCGAGGAGCTGCACTTCACGCTGCAGACCGACCTGGCCGGCGGTGGCAGCGTGAAGCCCGACATGGTGCTGCGCGTCGGCGGCGGCCGTACCGTGCCCGTCGATGCGAAGGCTTCGATGGCGATCTGGGCCGAATCCGTGGAGACCGACGACCCGGAGGAACGGCTCGACGCGCTGCGCGCCCACGTCCGCCAGCTCCGCTCCCGCGCGGCCGAGCTGGCCGGCAAGGGTTACCAGCGCTGGGCGGACGCCATTTACGGGACCATCATGTTCGTCCCGTCCGACGCTGCGGTCGTCGCGGCCCTCGACACGGACCCCGAGCTGCTGCGCTGGCTCATCGACCGCCGCGTTTTCCTCTGCGGTCCCACCGGCTTCGGCATCCTCGCCTCGGCTGCTCTGTTCGCCGCAAGCGACCGTGCCTTGGTGGAGGACGTGGAACAGGTCCGCGCGGGCGCCGCCGCAGCCCACCGCGCGGCCGGGAACGCCGTGGAGGCGCTGAACCTGTCGAGCACACACCTGCAGCGCTTCGTCTCCGCGCGGCGGCGAGAGCTGGAAGCCCTGGAGAACTTCCGCGCGACGGTCGCGCCGCTGACGGACGCCTCGGGCAGCCCGGCGGCCGTGCCGGAAGTTCGGAGGGGGGACGAAGTGGCAGCCGGCTGAGCGGCCTTCGGCTGCGGTTGGTCGCTTGCCGGGACTTGCTGGACGGAGCGCCGTCGAGCGTGGTGATGCGCCGGCGGGCGGTTCGGCGCGCACCGGTCCGCCTCACCGAGCCTCGGCAGACCGGTGCGGCCCGTCGAGAACGGCCCGGTGCTCAGTGCGCGGCCCTTTCGGGTCCGAGGTACCGACGCACAACCCGGCCTCGGACGGCCAGGCCGCTTGTCGGATCACGACTCAACACTCCGACCCGGCACAGAACCTGCAGGAGACCGCCACCCGCTCCGACGGACCAACGCACGGCCCGGCCTCGGACGGTCAAACCGGCCGCCCGATCACTACTCGGGCAGACCCGACCCGACACTGAACCCGCGGCAGCAGACCGGCACCCAGTCCAACGGCCCGACCCACAGCCCGGTCTCGGGAATCCAGACGAGGCCAGTCGGCGGAGCACCGCTCAGCCGACCCGACCCGGCACGGGTCCTGCGACAGCACACCGCCACCCGGCCCGACGGACCAACACACAGCCCGGCCTCGAACAGTCAAACCGGCCGCCCGATCACCGCTCGGGCAGACGTGAGGCGACATGGAAACTGCGGCAGCAGACCGCACCCGGCCCGAAGGACCGGTTCACAACCCGGCCTCGGGCAATCCGACCGGGCCGGTCGGCGGAGCACCTCACAAACGCGACATCAATCCCCGGGATGGCAGACCGCCGCGCGGTCCGAAGAACCGGCGCCCAGCCCGGCCGAGACGCGCTGGCCGGTCGGCCGATCACCACTCGGGCGGACGTGAGGCGGCACCGACCCTGCGACGGCAGACCTGTACCTTGCCCGACGGACCAACACACGCCTCGGCCTCGGGGTCCGGACGAGGGGCGGTCGGCCGATCACCGCTCCGGCAGACGCGACCCGGCACGGACCCCGCGGCAGCAGACCGGCACCCGGTCCGACGGACCAGCGCACAGCCCCCGTCTCGGAGGCCCGACGAGGGGCGGTCGGCCGATCACCGCTCCGGCAGACGCGACCCAGCGGCAGCAGACCGGCGCCAACCGGCCCAGGCCGCGCCGCACCTTGGCAACGCTGCGTTACCGCTCGCCCAGTGCCTGCCGATTTCTTTTCACACCGCCGGGCAACGCAATCTCGCCGCCCGAGCCGGGCTCGCAGCAGCAAGCACCCAGTGGAACTCGGCGGCGTGCCCTCCCCACCGCATCGGCACGAGCGTGGAGGAGGCGACGGCGATTGGCCGGTCACGGTGTGTGGTGCCAACGGTGCCGGTGAGGCAGATGGTGCCCGCGTGGTGCCCGACATTTGGTGAGGTCAGAGTGAGGTTCAGTCATGCTTCCGGGTAGCGGGAACGTTCCGGATTCATGACCGCGAAGCTCGCCCGGCTGCCGATCGAGCAGCCAGCCGCGCGAAGGAGGAGCGGTTCGCGGACCAGACCACCGGTTCGTATTCGCAGGTCAGGTGACCAGACCACTCGCCTTCCCCGGGCCGGGCGCGGGCAGCCCCCGAGACCGCCCGTGTTCCGTCCGGCGGCAACCCGCGTCACGCTGCCGGGTGGCTGGTCAGGGCAGTCTTCGGCAGTGGCGGCAAGATCGTGACAAGTACGAGCTACGGTGTTGCCTCGTGACCGCGATACGCGATCGCCAGAGCGATCCTGATGCCGAAGACGCCACCGTGCCCTGGGACGAGCGTCTCGTCGTCGGCGAGAGGCGGGGGCTGCCCTGGTGGGCGGCCGTCCTCGTGGGCTTCGGCCTGGCCGTGCTCGGCGCCATCATCGACGAGAAGACCAAGGGCAGCCTCGATTTCGTCTTCAAGGCGGGCTACTTCCTCGGGGCCGTGATCGCGGTCGGCGCGGTTCAGAGACGCGCACTGTTCGGGCCGATGGTCCAGCCGCCGCTGGTGCTGGCCGTCACGGTGCCCGGTGTGATCCTCGTGACCGGCGGCTCCGGCTCCGGCAGCGACACCCTGTCGAAGCTGCTGAACATCGGCACGCCGCTGATCAACGGCTTTCCGACGATGGCGGTCACCACCGGCGTCACGCTCCTGTTCGGCTTCTTCCGCATTTTCCGCGAACGCGACCCCAACGCCGCCGTGAAGCTCAAGGACGGCAAACGCCCCCGTGACGACGGCGACGAACCCCCCGCGCGAGCGCGCACCCGGCCGCCGGGGTCGGGCCGGCCGGGCCAGGCGCCGCCGCCTGCCGGTGGCCGCCGCCCGCCGCGCGACCGGGACCTCGACGCCCCGCCGCCGCGGCGCCCGCGTCCGCCCGCGGACCCCGGCGGCCGCCCCCGCCGCGACCCGGCCGACCGCGACCCGCGCGCCACCCGCAAGCCGCCGCCCGACGGCCGCCGCCCACGCCCCCCGGCGGACGGCGACCCCCGTCGCCGCGGCGAACCCCGCGGCGACGCGCCCCCACCCCGCCGCCGCCCCCGCGGCGACGAACCGCCGCCCGGCCGCCCGCGCCCACCGCGCCGCGAGCCACCCCGCCGCCCCCGCCCCTGGGACGACGAAGGCTGACCCCCGACACCACGAAGGCCGCCGATCCCACCCGGACCGGCGGCCTTCGCCACGTCCACCCGCACCGCGGGGAACAAACGGACAACAGGGGCAGTCGGAAACGCACTCGACGAGAACAGCACGTTCGCCCCTCACAGCCCGGACGCCGAGGCGCGCGCGAAGTGCGCGTACCAACCCGCCGCCACGCAACCCCAGCACATGGCCACGAGCGCTCGCCCGCCGGCGAAAGCCACGAGCACACTCAACCGCACACCGCCCGATCGCAATGCGGACACCAACGCGTCGGCGCGCGAAGTGCCACCTACCAACCCGCCGCCACGCAACCCCAGCACATGGCCACGAGCGCTCGCCCGCCGGCGAAAGCCACGAGCACACTCAACCGCACACCGCCCGGCCCCGCGCCGGACACCAACGCGCCAGCGCGAGCCCGCCACAACGGAACCCGCAGCACATAGCCAAGAACCCCCACCCACCAGCAAAAGCTGCGACCAGACTCAAAATGGGACACCGCCCGATCCCACCCCGGACACCAACGCACCAGCGCGCGAAGTGCCACCTACCAACCCGCCGCCACGCAACCCCAGCACATGGCCACGAGCGCTCACCCGCCGGCAAAAGCCATGAGCGGGCTCAATCGCACATCGCCCAGTGTGGCACCAGCGACCACCCCCGCGGGTGCGTCCGGCCCCCTGCGCTCTACCGGCGATCACGCGATGAGGAACCCTCGCCGATCAGGCCCCTGACCAGGACAACACCCTCGTCCGTCAAGCGCAGAGCCCAGCCGCCCCAGCCCAGCCAGCGGCCCCGGCCGCACAGCGGTCAGCCGCAATCGCACCGGCCAAGAACAAAAACCCGCGACGGCCGCCGAGCAACAGCGACCGCCGCGGGGCAAGCGGGAGTCAGGATCCCGACTTCGTGGCCTTCCGAAGCTCCTTCGGCAACGCGAACGCGATCTTCTCGTTCGCCGTCGTCACCTCGTCCACCTGGCCGTAACCACGGTCGGCGAGCCAGGACAGCAGGTCCATCACCAGCACGTCCGGCACGGAAGCACCTGAGGTCACCCCGACCGTCGACACGCCCGACAGCCACGCCTCGTCGACCTCCGACGCGAAGTCGACCAGGTGCGAGTCGCGGGCGCCGGCCTTCAGGGCGACCTCCACGAGGCGCTTGGAGTTCGACGAGTTCTTCGAGCCGACGACCAGCACGAGGTCGCACTCCGGGGCCATGGCCTTCACGGCCACCTGGCGGTTGGTGGTGGCGTAGCAGATGTCGTCGCTGGGCGGGTCGGCCAGGTCGGGGAAGCGTTCACGGAGTTGGTCGACGCGTTCCATCGTCTCGTCGACGGACAGGGTGGTCTGGGAGAGCCAGATCACCTTCGACGGGTCGCGCACCTCGACCTTGCCGACGTCCTCGGCCTTGTCAACGAGCTGAACCTTGTCCGGCGCCTCGCCGGATGTGCCCTCGACCTCCTCGTGGCCTTCGTGGCCGATGAGCAGGATGTCGTAATCGTCCTTCGCGAAGCGGTTGACCTCTCTGTGCACCTTCGTCACGAGCGGGCACGTGGCGTCGATCGTGCGCAGGCTGCGGTCCGCCGCCTCCGCGTGCACCGCGGGGGACACGCCGTGGGCAGAGAACACGACCAGCGCGCCCTCCGGCACCTCGGACGTCTCGTCGACGAAGATCGCGCCGCGTTCGCGCAGGGTTTCGACGACGTGCCGGTTGTGCACGATCTCCTTGCGCACGTACACCGGCGCGCCGTACAGCTCCAGCGCCTTCTCGACGGCGACCACCGCCCGGTCGACACCGGCGCAGTAGCCGCGCGGTTTCGCGAGCAGCACGCGTTTGGCTGCGCCGGACCGGGTGATCGTCGGGGTACCGGCGGGGTCGGTTCCGGGACTCGCAGAAGTCATGCCTCCAGGGTACGGGCTGTGCCGTACCCGCTTCGAAGTCCTCTTTCGGATGACCTCGGCGGCCGTCCGGGCTGTGCCGGGGGTCACGTCCGGTAGGCCAACCCACCCGTTCGGTTGGGCAGGATGGCCCCCATACGGCACGCTAGACGGCATGAAGCCACTCCCGCTCCCCCTCCGGGTCGCCGCGGGCCTCGCCGTCACCACCGCCGAGCGTGTTCGTGAGCTCCCGAAGCAGATCACGGGCCTGCCCGTGACCGTCGTCAGCCAGGTCCTCCAGCTCTCGATGCGAGTGCAGCAGCAGGTCACCGAACTGGCCATCAAGGGCGACGGCGCCCTCTCGGCCCTGCGCCCGGTCGAGGACACACCGAGCTGGGCGACGTTCGACGAAGACATCGAGCCCGACCTGCCGCCCACGCGCCCGACGCTGGTGCCGGTGGACGACCTGCCCGAACCCCAGGCCAACGGCCACCGGCCGAACCTGCCGCCGCTCACGGACACCCCGGACACCGAAGTGGCCGGGGACACCGAGGACCCCTGGTCCCAGGAGGAGCGCGCGCTCGCCCAGGACCACGCCGAAGGCGAGAACGACAGCACCGGCGGCGGCCCCGCAAGCCTGGCCAACTACGACGAGCTCACCCTGCCGCAGCTGCGCGCCCGCCTGCGCCGGCTGACCGTGCCGCAGCTCGAGGAGCTGCTGGAGTACGAGAAGGCCAACGCCGACCGCGCGTCGTTCGTCGGCATGCTCGCGCGCCGGATCGGCAACGCGCGCAAGGCGGAAGAGGCCGGGCAGCAGGGCGACGACGCGGAAGGCCAGTGAGCAGCGAACCCGGCACCCCCAGCACCACCGCCGAACACCCCTGGCCCGTCCGCACCGTCGCGCGCAAGATCGGCGACTGGATCCACCGGCTCGGCGCCGTGTGGGTCGAGGGCCAGGTCACGCAGATCAACGCGCGCCCCGGCACGCAGACGGCGTTCCTGACGCTGCGCGACCCGTCGGCCGACGTGTCGATGTCCGTGACGGCCCCGATGTGGCTGGTGCGCGAGCTCGGCACGCCGCTGCGCGAAGGCGACCGCGTGATCGTGCACGCGAAGCCGTCGTTCTTCTTCGGCCGCGGCACGCTCAGCCTGCGCGCCGACGAGATCCGCGCCGTCGGCATCGGCGAGCTGCTCGCGCGCATCGAACGGCTGCGCAAGCTGCTGGCCGCCGAAGGCCTGTTCTCACCCGAACGCAAACGCCCGATTCCGTTTCTCCCCAGGGGAATCGGGCTCATCACGGGCCGCGCGTCGGCGGCGGAACGCGACGTGCTCGTCAACGCCCAGGCCCGCTGGCCGCACGTGCTGTTCAAGGTCGTCAACACGGCCGTGCAGGGCCCGCAGGCCGTGCCGCAGATCCTCCGTGCACTGTCCACACTGGACAAGGATCCGGACGTCGACGTGATCGTGATCGCCCGCGGCGGCGGCAGCGTCGAGGACCTGCTGCCGTTCTCCGACGAGGCGCTGTGCCGGGCCGTCGCGGGCGCGGGCACCCCCGTCGTCAGCGCGATCGGGCACGAACCGGACACACCGCTGCTCGACCACGTCGCCGACCTGCGCTGCTCCACGCCGACGGACGCGAGCAAGCGCATCGTGCCCGACGTGCGCGAGGAGACCGCCCGAGTGCGCCAGATGCGCGACCGCGGGCGCCGCGCGCTGCACGGCTGGGTCGACCGCGAGACGCGGCTGCTCACCCAGCTGCGCAGCCGCCCGTCGCTGGCCGACCCGCTCGGCCCGATCCAGCGCCGCTCCGACGACGTCGACGTGCACCGCGAACGTGGCCGCCGCGCCATGCTCGGCCTGCTCGCGAGGGACCAGGCCGAGATCGCGAGCGCGCGGGGCCGGCTGACCGCGCTCGGCCCGGCCGCGACGATGGCCCGCGGCTACGCCGTCGTGCAGTTCACGGACGACACAGGCAACCTCCAGGTGCTTCGCTCCGTCTCCCAGATCGAGGACGGCGCGCGCCTGCGCGTACGGGTCGCCGACGGAGCGGTCCACGCCGTCACCGAGAAGCGAGAGACGGAAGGAGACGGGCCGTGACACACCGGGCACCGGCGTTCCTCCCGCTCACCGTGGACGCCGCCGCCCGGCTCGACGCCGGTCCCCTGCTGAACCAGGCCCTGGCCACCGATCGCGCCGCCGCCGAGTGCTGGACGGCCCTGCTCGCCGGCTGTGGCACCGCCGCCCGTCGTGACCTGGGCCCGCAGCTGCGGCGCCTGTCGGAAGCGACGTCCGTGCACGTCGGCGCGCGCTGGTGGTTCGCCGAGGGCGCCGGCCACCGCCGCCGGGTCGCGAGCGCGCAGGAGAACCTGGAAGACGCGATCGCGGAGGGTGACGGGCAGGAGTTCGCCCTCGCGTTCGTGGGCTACGACAACGCGATGGCCAGCGCACTCGTGTGCCGGGAGCAGGCGCGCAGCCAGGTGCCGGACACGCAGCGGGCCGCCGTGGTGCCGCCCCCGCGCGCCGGCCGGCACCACCGAGTCGATCACCAGCCGTGACCTGGCCGGGAGCACCCGGCGCGGTAGTGTGCGCGGACAGCCCTGTGCATCGGAAGGTCGGAGAGCGTCGAGCGTGAGCGAAGCAGGCAGCGAAACCGCCGGACTCGGTTACGAGCAGGCGCGCGACCGGCTGGTCGAGGTGGTCAAGGAGCTCGAGGCGGGCGGCTTGTCCCTCGAGCAGTCGCTCGAGCTGTGGGAGAAGGGCGAGGAGCTCGCGAAGGTCTGCGAGCGCCACCTCGAGGGCGCACGCGAACGGATCGAGGCCGCCCTGGCGTCTGTGGAGAACGACGACGCACAGTGATGTGCACCATGCGCAACTGAATCGGTCAGGTGACGCGGACATCTGAGAGACTGTTCTCCCGCCGAGTTCAGCGATCCGGGAGGCCCGCATGAGCACCGTCAGTGACCCACGACGCGAAGCACCCGACCGCAACCTCGCCATGGAATTGGTCCGCGTGACCGAAGCCGCGGCGATGGCCGCCGGCCGCTGGGTCGGGCGCGGCGACAAGATCGGTGGCGACGGCGCGGCCGTCGACGCGATGCGCCAGCTCGTGTCGACCGTGTCGATGCGGGGTGTCGTCGTGATCGGCGAGGGCGAGAAGGACGAAGCCCCGATGCTGTTCAACGGCGAAGAGGTGGGCAACGGCGACGGCCCCGACTGCGACGTCGCGGTCGACCCCGTCGACGGCACCACCCTGATGGCCAAGGGCATGCCCAACGCGCTGGCCGTGCTGGCCGTGGCCGAGCGCGGGGCGATGTTCGACCCGTCGGCCGTGTTCTACATGGAGAAGCTGGCCGTCGGCCCCGACGCCGCCGGCAAGGTGGACCTGGCCGCGCCGATCGACGAGAACATCCGGCGCGTGGCGAGGGCGAAGAACTCCAGCGTGGGCGACGTGACCGTCTGCATCCTCGACCGGCCGCGCCACGAGCAGCTCGTCAAGGAGGTCCGGGAGGCGGGCGCCCGCATCCGGTTCATCTCCGACGGCGACGTGGCGGGGGCCATCGCGGCGGCGCGCCCGTCGACGGGTGTCGACATGCTGCTCGGGATCGGCGGCACGCCCGAGGGCATCATCGCCGCGTGCGCGATGAAGTGCCTCGGCGGTGAGCTGCAGGGCCGGCTGTGGCCGAAGGACGAGGCCGAGCGCGAGAAGGCGCTGGCCGCTGGACACGACCTGGACCGGGTGCTCACCAACGACGACCTCGTCCGCGGCGACAACGTGTTCTTCTGCGCCACCGGGGTCACCGACGGCGACCTGCTGCGCGGTGTGCACTACCGCGCCGGCGGCGCCACCACGCAGTCGATCGTGATGCGGTCGAAGTCCGGGACCGTCAGAATGATCGACGGCTACCACCGGCTGGAGAAGCTGCGGGCGTACTCGTCCGTGAACTTCGACGGCAACTTCGAACTGCGCGAGGACGACGACATCGTCCCGCCCCTGCCCTGACCCGAGGAGTCATCCGGTGCCCAAGCGGTCGCTCGCGCTGCTGCTGACGATCTTCGCCACCGCAGCGCTCGCCACCGGAATCGCGACCGCCGGGCCCGTGATCGTCGGCGGCACCGACGCGGACGAGCCGTACCCGTTCGCGGTGTCCCTGCACACCGCGTCGGGCGCGCTCTTCTGCGCCGGTGCGCTGATCTCGCCGACCTGGGTCGTCACCGCCGCGCACTGTGTGTCCGGAAAGGACCCCGCGACGCTCGCGTTCCGCTTGGGCACCAACGACAGCGACTCGGGCGGCGAGACGGCCCAGCCCAAGGAGATCGTGCTCAACCCGCACTTCAACTCCTCGACGCAAACCGGCGACATCGCGCTGGTGCGCTTGCCCGCCCCCGCCAAGGCGGCTCCCATCGCCCTCGGCGCCGCCGCCGCGCCGGGCACCGCCACCCGCGTCCTGGGCTGGGGCCAAACCTGCCCCACCCCCGGCTGCGGTGACCCGTCAAAGTCGTTGCAGCAACTCGACACGCAGCTCGTCGAAGGCTCCCGCTGCACCGCCAACTTCGACGGCACCGCCGAACTCTGCACCGACAACCCCCACGGCACGGCCGGCTCCTGCTACGGCGACTCCGGCTCCCCAGAACTCACCCGCGACGGCGACCACTGGACCCTCATCGGCCTGACCAGCCGCCCCGGCAACGCCTCCCCCACCTGCGCGACGGCACCATCCATCTACACGTCGGTGGTCGCCTACGCCCCCTGGATCACCTCGAAAACCGGCTGACACAACAGCCACACAGCACCCGGTTTTCGAAGCCCACTACGAAACCGCCGCGGACACGGCCTCGACAGCTGCGCCCAGACTCCGCCCTGCACCCTCAAACCGGCTTGACCCGCCCACGACGCTTACCGCAGCGGACACGGCCACGGGCCCCTGCACCCAGACTCCGCCCTGCACCTCGATCCGAAGCCCCCACGCGGTCTGGATCACCTTGTCAAGGCACGCTTTCCAGCCTTGACAAGGTGATCCAGACCGTCGTTACCATCATCGGCTTCGGGGTGCAGGACGAGTCCCCAGCGCGACGTCGCGCCCCAGGCGCGACGAGCCGCCCCGTACTCAGCCACCACGCGACGATCCACCCAGCCCCAGCGCGACGAGCCGCCCCTCACTCACTCCACATTGCTCGAATGCCCCGGGAACAAGTGCGCCTCCGGATCCAACGCCACCGCGATGTTGTTCACCGCCGTCGCCGCTTCTCCGAACCCGGTCGCGATCAGCTTCACCTTCCCGGGATAACTCGCCACATCCCCGGCCGCATAAACCCGCGCCCGAGCCGTGGCCATCGTGGTATCCACCGAAATCGCCCGGTGGTCGATCTCCAGCCCCCAGCTTTCGATCGGCCCGAGATCCGCCGTGAACCCCAATGCGGCAACCACCGCCTGAGCGGGCAGAACCAGATCCTCCCCGCCCTTCACCGACACCTCGACGGCTTCCAACGCCCCCGAAGCCGACTCCACGAACCGCGTCACCTCCGCGTCGGTGACCAACGGCACCCCGAGCCCCCGCACTTCTCGCACGATCGACTCCGCCGCCCGGAACTTGGCCCGCCGGTGCACCAACGTCACGCTCGCCGCCACCGGCTGGAGTGCCAGACACCAGTCGAACGCCGAATCGCCACCCCCGACCACCACGACGTGCTGCCCCGCGTGCGCCTGCAACGACGGCACGAAGTGCACCATCCCGCGCCCCAGCCAGCCGTCGCCGGCCGGTAGCGGCCGCGGCGTGAACTCACCGATCCCGGCCGTGATCAGCACCGCACCGGCCCGCAGCACCTCGCCGCCGTCGAGTGTCAGCTCGACGCCGTCGGAGCCCGTCTCGAGCTTCTCCGCCTTCCGCCCCAGCAGGTACGCCGGATTCCACGGCGCGGCCTGATCCACCAGCCCTTGGACCAGGTCACGGCCGCGGACGCCGGGAAACCCGCCCACGTCGTAGATCATCTTCTCCGGGTACATCGCGGTGACTTGGCCGCCCGGCTCGGGCAGGGAATCGACGACGGCCATGGAGAGGCCGCGGAAACCCGCGTAGTAGGCGGCGAACAGGCCCGTGGGTCCGGCGCCGATGATCACGAGGTCGTAGTCCATTTGCTCGCTCCAGCCAGTGGTGGGTGGCAGTGATCGAGAACACAACCGATCCTAGTCGTATCCCCTGGGTGAAATCCGGGATTCAGCGGGCCCGAGGTGGGCGACGCCACCCCGCCGTCCGGCCGGAACAGGGCCAGAATCGGAGGTATGGGAGAACAGGAATACCGGATCGAACACGACACGATGGGTGAGGTCCGCGTCCCGGTCGACGCGCTCTACCGCGCGCAGACGCAGCGTGCCGTGGAGAACTTCCCCGTCTCCGGCCGCGGTCTCGAGCGCGCCCAGATCCGCGCGCTGGGCCTGTTGAAGGCCGCCGCCGCCCGCGTCAACAAGAAGCTGGGCGTGCTGGATGCCGAGGTCGCGGACGCGATCGCGGCGGCCGCCGACGAGGTCGCCGAGGGCAAGCACGACGCGCACTTCCCGATCGACGTCTTCCAGACCGGCTCGGGCACCTCGTCGAACATGAACGCCAACGAGGTCATCGCGACGCTCGCCACGCGCGCCCTCGGTCGCGACGTGCACCCGAACGACCACGTCAACGCGTCGCAGTCGTCGAACGACACGTTCCCGACCACGATCCACGTGGCCGCGACGGAAGCCGTGCTCACCGACGTGATCCCGGCGCTGGAGCACCTCGCGGGCGCGATCGAAGCCCGGGCGGACGAGTGGGCCGACCTCGTGAAGTCGGGCCGCACGCACCTGATGGACGCCGTGCCGATCACGCTCGGCCAGGAGGCGGGCGCGTGGGCCGCGCAGATCCGCTTCGGCATCGAGCGGCTGCAGTCGGGCCTGCCACGCCTGGGTGAGCTGCCCATCGGCGGCACCGCCGTCGGCTCCGGGCTGAACGCGCCCGACGGCTTCGGCGCCGCCGTGTCCGCGGAGCTGGCGGAGCTGACCGGCCTGCCGCTGACCGAGGCACGCAACCACTTCGAGGCGCAGGCGACGCAGGACAGCGTGGTCGAGACCTCCGGTCACCTGCGCACGATCGCCGTGTCGCTGAACAAGATCGCGAACGACCTGCGCTGGCTGGGTTCCGGCCCGCGCACCGGTCTTGCCGAGCTGGCGCTGCCGGACCTGCAGCCCGGTTCGTCGATCATGCCGGGCAAGGTCAACCCGGTCATCCCGGAGGCGACGCTGCAGGTCGTGGCCCAGGTCGTGGGCAACGACGCGGCCGTCGCCTTCGCCGGCGCGGCGGGCAACTTCCAGCTCAACGTGAACCTGCCCGTGATCGCCCGCAACGTCCTCGAGTCGGCTCGCCTGCTCGCCGCCGTGTCGCGCCTGCTGGCCGACAAGGTGTTCGACGGGGTCACCGCCAACGTCGAGCGCACCCGCGCGTACGCCGAAGGCTCGCCCTCGATCGTCACGCCGCTGAACAAGTACCTCGGCTACGAAGCGGCGGCCGCCGTGGCGAAGCAGGCGCTGAAGGAACTCAAGACCATCCGCGAAGTCGTCCTCGAACGCGGCTTCGTCCGCGACGGCAAACTCACGGAAGCCCAGCTCGACGAAGCCCTCGACGTCCTCCGCATGGCCCGCGGCGGCAAGTAGGTTGGCTGGGGACGGCCCGCTTCCGTTGAGGGGGCGGGCCGTTTTCGCGTCCGCTGTCGGGCAACCCGGCCCGCGGTGATTCGCGTTACCGGTGGCAGTCCGCGAACGCACGCGCGACAGTCGTTACGGTCAGGAAATGGCGCGCAACCGGGTTGGGGTTGTCCGCCGCAACTCCTCCACAGCCTCCGCCGTCGCGTCGTCGGCGGGGAGGAACACGACCAGCTGCTGCGCGTCCTCCGCCAGTTCCAGCGTCTCCCGGTTCAGCCGCAGCGATCGGCCGGCCGGGTGGTTCACCCGCAGGAGTCCGCGCGGTGGCACGACGGTCGAGTTCAAGCGGCGGGTGAACTCCGGGCCGGCGATCGGCGCGAGGTCCGCGGTGAGCCACTCGGAGTTCTCGACGGCCGGGCCCAGCCAGAGGTCGAAGGCCCGCTCGTCGGCGATGACGTCCCAGTCCGCGAAGAACGAGCGGGCGCGGGGGTCGGTGAAGACGTAGCGCGTCAGGTTCGGCGCGTCCGCGTCGAGCAGTCCCGTGCCGCTCGTCAGCGCCGCGAAGCCGCTGCTGTGGGCGAGGACGTCGCCGAGCCGGTTGGTGACGAGGGCGATGCCGGGCTCCAGCAACCGCACCGTCTGCAGCACCGAAGGCCGGACCTCACGTCGCGCGGGCGCGGGCCGGACGTGGGCCGTGCACTCGCCGCCGGTGATCTTCGCGAGGTAGCGCAGGTGGGTGCGCTCGGCGGCAGCTAGGCTGAGCGCGTCGGCCAGGGCGTTGAGGATCGAGACGGACGGGTTGCGGTCACGGCCCTGCTCGAGACGCGTCAGGTACTCGACGCTGATGCCGGCCCGCGTGGCGAGGTCCGACCGCCGCAGGCCGGGTGAGCGGCGACGGCCGTGCGTCGGCAGGCCCAGCGTCTCCGGCTGGGTGCTGTCGCGTTTGGCCCGGATGAAGTCCCCCAGCGGCGTCCCCATGCCCTCGAGCATAAGCCGGTTCCGACGTGGTCAGCGTGGCCCCACGGGGGCCAGCCTGAGCGCGGCCTGGTTGCCGCCACGGCCGGGCACCACCGTGGTGGCCATGACGAGCAAGACGAACAAACTGGTCATCATCATCGGCAGCGTCCGCGACGGCAGGTTCGGCCCGACGGTCGCGTCCTGGATCGCCGGGCAAGCCGAGCAGCACGGCGGGTTCGACGTCGAGGTCGTCGACCTCGCGGACGTCGAAATTCCCCTGTCGATGCCGGCGGCGTCCCCCAAATACGCCGGCGACAGCTACCCGCGCCCGGCCGGCATGGCGACGCTGACGTCGGCGCTGGAGGGCGCGGACGCCTTCCTCTTCGTCACCCCCGAGTACAACCACAGCTATCCCGCGTCGCTGAAGGCAGCCATCGACTGGCACTTCACGCAGTGGGCGGCCAAGCCCGTGGCGTTCGTCAGCTACGGCGGCGCGGCCGGTGGCCGGCACGCGGTCCTGCACCTGGAGAACGTGCTGACCGAACTGCACGCGGTCACCATCCGCGACGGCCTGGCCTTCCCGAACTACTTCACCGCTTGGGAGGACGGCCGGCCGCTTGACCCGCAGGTTGCCGCGTACGCGAAGACGCTGCTCGACCAGCTGGCGTGGTGGTCGGGGGCGCTGCGGGCGGCCCGGGAGGCCGAACCGTACCCGTCCTGAACCCCTGTCCTCGCAGGTCAGCTGCACTTCGACCGGAAATTGTCGGTCCGCCGGGTCATCATGGACGGGTGCTGCTCACCGACATCGTGACCGCGTCCGCCGAGCTGGCGGCCACCCGGTCGAGGAAGGCGAAGATCGCCACCCTCGCCGCGGTGCTGCGCGCCGCCGAGCCCGAGGAGCTGCCCGCTGTCATCGCGTATCTCACGGGGCAAACGGCGCAGGACCGGCTGGGCGCAGGCTGGCGCACGCTCGCGGAGCTGGCCGTCGAGCCGGCCGCGGAGCCGACGGTCGAAGTGCGCGACGTCGATCTGGCGCTCACCGAAGTCGCGGCGGCGGCGGGCGCGGGGTCGGTCAAACGCCGGGCCGAGGTGCTCACGGCGTTGTTCGCGCGGCTCACCAAGGCCGAGCAGGAGTTCCTCTTCCGGCTGGTCACCGGGGAGCTGCGGCAGGGGGCACTGGAGGGCGTGATGGTCGACGCGGTCGCGGCGGCGGCCGGGGTCGGCGCGGAAGAGGTCCGGCGGGCGTTCATGCTGTCGGGCAAGTTGCCCATCACGGGGTACGCGGCGATGACCGGCGGTTCGGCGCAGCTGGCCGAGTTCCGGCTCACGCTGGGGCGTCCGGTGAAGCCGATGCTCGCGTCGCCGGCTGAGTCGCTCGACGAAGCCGTCGGCGAACACGCGCACGCGATCGTCGAGTACAAGATGGACGGTGCGCGCATCCAGGTCCACCGCCAGGGCCAGGAAGTGCATGTGTACACACGCACGTTGCGCGAGATCACGTCCAGTGTGGACGAACTGGTGCAGCTGGTGCGCGGGCTCCCGTGCGAATCCGTCGTGCTGGACGGGGAAACGCTGGCGCTCACCGACGACGGCCGGCCGCGGCCGTTCCAGGAGACGATGAGCCGCTTCGGCAGCACACGTGAGGAACAGGTGCGGGCGCTGCTGCTGCGGCCGTACTTCTTCGACTGCCTGCACCTCGACGGCGCAGATCTGCTCGACGCACCGCTGTCGGAACGCAACGCGGCGCTGCGGAAAGTGGCCGGCGAGCACGTGATCCCCGGCGAGCTCGAGCCGGCCGACCCGGCGGCGGTGCTCGACGCGGCGATGGCGGGTGGCCACGAGGGCGTGATGGTGAAGGACTTGGCGTCGCCGTACGCCGCGGGGCGGCGCGGGCGCGCGTGGCTGAAGGTGAAACCGGTGCACACCATCGACCTCGTGGTGCTCGCGGCGGAGTGGGGGCACGGGCGGCGCACGGGCACGCTGTCCAACCTGCACCTCGGCGCCCGCGATCCCGACGGCGGCCCGCCGATCATGGTGGGCAAGACGTTCAAGGGCATGACCGATGAGCTGCTGGCGTGGCAGACGCAGCGGTTCCAGGAGATCGAGACGCGCCGCGACAGCTACACGGTTTACGTGCGGCCGGAGATCGTCGTGGAGATCGAGCTCGACGGAGCGCAGATCAGCACGCGGTACCCGGGCGGGCTCGCGTTGCGGTTCGCGCGCGTGGTGCGCTACCGGCCGGACAAGGACCCGGCCGACGCCGACACCATCGACACGGTGCGCGGGTTGCTGCGAGGTGATCGATCAGGGTGATTCCGGGCATTTGGCCACGTTACGGGTGAAAGGCCAGACGAAAGTCGATGTTGTACCCCTCCGGCGATGGATGAGAGTTGGGGGCCACCGCTTCGCCGGAAATGGGGAGAAGACATGACTTTTCGCGTTCGGTCCGCGGTCCGCGGGTTCGGGCGGCCGATCACACTGCTGGCGGGTGCCGCGCTGGCCGTCACGGCGGTGGCCGCGCCCGCCGGCGCGGCGACCGCGGCACCGGCCAAACCGGCCCCGTCGCTGCACCACTTCTCGGCGGCCGCGCGGTCGTTCATCGGCGCCACCACGGTGGCCGAGCGCGTGGCGAAGCTCGACGCGGCGATGTCTTCGCTGCCCAAGGAAAGCATCGCGTACAACGCGACCAAGCTGTGGAACCAGGGCATCACGGGCGCGGGCACCACGGTCACCACGCTGGTGTCCTTCGGCGACGACCAGGTGAAGCAAGTGCGCGACGAGTACTCGCAGAGCCACGGCCTGCCGCCGGCGAACGTCGAGGTGCTGCAGCCGTCGGGCGCGGTCCCGGCGTGCACGGACCCGGGCGTCGACACGGCGACGTGCCAGGCGTGGGGCGGCGAGACCGACCTCGACGTCACGATGATGCACGCCATGGCGCCGGGCGCGAAGATCATCGTCGCCGCCACGCCCGTCGCCGAGACACAGGGCTTCACCGGGCTGCCCGAGATGATGAACGCCGTCGACTACCTCACGAAGCACAAGCTCACCGACGTGATCTCGATGAGCTTCGGCACCACGGAGGAGAACTTCCCGTCGTTCGCCTCCATCAAGACGCTCGACCCGGCACTGGAGCGCGCGAGCAAGGCGGGCATCACGATGGTCGCGTCCTCGGGTGACGACGGCCCGACCGGCGGCTACCTGCAGGGCCCGGGCAACTACCCGTACCGCGTGGCGAGCTGGCCGGCGAGCGACCCGAACGTGACCACGCTCGGCGGCACGCAGCTGCACCTCGACGCGAATGGCGTGCGCACCAAGCCGGACGACCTGGTGAACGTCGCGGACAACGGCTTCGGCGAAGGCGCCGGCCTGTCGAAGGCCTACGCGCGGCCGTCGTGGCAGAACGGCGTCAAGAAGATCACCGGCAGCTCGATGCGGTCGTTACCGGACATCAGCATGGAGGGTGTGCACGGCACGTCGCAGTCGGCGCCGCTGTTCGCCGGCGTGCTCGCGCTGGCGGTCCAGGCCAACCACGGCAAACTCGGCCAGATCAACCCCGCCCTGTACACGAAGCTCGGCCCGAAGGGCGCCAAGGCGGGCATCGTCGACGTCGTCACCGGCGACAACAGCCAGGACGGCGTCGAGGGCTTCACCGCCGCCCCCGGCTTCGACATCGCGAGCGGCTGGGGCACCGTCGACGCTTCGGTCTTCGTGCCGTCGTTGGTGAAGGCGCTCCACTGACCCTGGTGTGAGCCAGTGGGAGGGCGCGGCCGGTGCCCTCCCACCTTCAGCCGCCGTCGCCAGAGCCAAGAGGTGGCCGCCGGCTCACCGTGGAGAGGTGCGCCAGCGCCTCGGACCACGCCTTCGCTGCGACCGGCACGGCGAGCACACCGGGCGGCTCCACCAGACCCAGCGCCGCCGCGAACTCACCGAGCGCCTGCTCCGCGCCGACGCCCGGACGCAGCTCCGCCAACGCGGAGCGAGCGAGGGCAGAAGCCTCACCACGCGCACCCAACGCCCGCGGCAGCAGCAGGGCCTGGGCGAGGCCGTGACCGAGCCCGCTCCGGACGGACAGCAGGTCGCTCGCCTCGTGCACCGCACCGGGTGCGCCCAGGACCTCGAGTGCCCGCCCGGCCTGGCTCGCACCGGCGAGCGCGTCGAGCCAGTTGCCGGGACCTCCCGCACCGGCGGAGAGCACGGGAAGGCTGCCCCACAACAGCAGCAGGCCCTCACGAGCCGACGACCACGCTTCTTCCCCGGCGTCGTGGCACAGCACCTCGACGCAGTGCGCGACGGCGGTGATGCCGCTGCTCGCCACGACCGCCGGTGGCAGGCCCGCGACGAGGACGGGGTCGTAGACCACCGCCCGGGGCAGGGCCCGGCCGGACGTCCCCGTTTCCTTCCCCCGCTCGGTGGTGACGTGGTAGCGCGAAGTGCGCTCCGCGCCGGCGAAGGTGGTCGGGACGGCGATCAACGGCAGCCGCAGCGCGAGAGCGATGATCTTGCCCATCCCGATCGCCGAGCCCCCGCCGATCGCCAAGACCGAGTCGGCGTGCGTTTCCTGCGCCGAACCGACGGCCAGGTTCACCTGGTGCGCCGGAACATGGGCGGGCACGTCCGACCACCGGCCGAGGTAGCACCGGCCGAGCAGCCCGGGGAGGCGGGCGATCACCGCGTCCACCGAACCGGAGCCCACCGCCAGCACGCGCCTGCAGTCCAGGGCTTCGAGCAGTTTCGGCACACGGTCCAGGGACCCGCTGCCCCAGATCAGTTCCTGCTGCGTCGCGGGCTGCGTCACGAGCTCAGCGGTCAGCGCCACCGTGGCCGTCCGGGGTGTAACGCAGGAGGTGGCGGTCGTAGGTGTCCGCACCGATGGCCGCCAGCGCGGCCGGTACCGGCTCGGGGTCCTGCAGGAACGGCTGTGCGGGGTCGCACGGGTGCTGCCAGGTCGCGAATTCCAGGGCGATGCGGTTCACCGGGTCGTCGAAGTAGATCGAGTGGCAGAAGCCGTGATCGAGCTCGCTGTTGATCTTCACGCCGTTTTCTTCCAGCACCCTTTTCGCATTCTGCAGCTCACCCTCGGAAGGCACCGTGATCGCGAGGTGGTTCCCCGCACCGAGCAAGGAGTTGTCCGCGGGGACCTCAACATCCTTGAACTCGAAGAAGGCGATCGTGTCCTGTTCACTGATCCGGAAGAAGTAGTGCCTGCTGCCGGCCAGGTTTCCCGGCACGGCACCGGGAAACGGGTCGGGATCGGGCAGCTGAAGGGTCACGACCACTGGAAAACCCAGCACTCCGTTGTAGAACTTGACGGTCTCCTCCATGTCGTTGGTCACGAAAGCCATGTGGTGACACCCGGTCGTCCGAATTCCCATCACGAATCCTCTCACTCGGTTTCCAGGGGCGCGATAACGACCATACGGGTAATCTTGTTTTCTCGTCAACAAGATTTCGTGAGCACGCGCCCGCCCTCACGAGCACGATCGGTTACCGTGTGGGAGTGACCGAGAAGCACGGCGAACGCACGGTGCCCCACCTGTCGGAGGACGAGCTGCTCTCGTGGCGTGGGCTGCTCGAACTGGAGGCGCGCGTGCTGGCCGTGCTCGACGTCGAGTTGCGCGAACTCCACAACCTCACGATCGCGGAGTTCGACGCGCTCTACCAGTTGTGGCTGCGCCCCGCGGGCCGGTGCCGGATGAAGGACCTCGCGGAGAAGCTGCTGGTCAGCCGCGGCGGGGTGACCAAGCTGATCACCCGGCTGCGCAACCGGGGACTCGTCGCGCGCTTGTCGCAATCCGGTCGGCAAGCCGTGGACGCGCAACTGACGGAAGCCGGCGAAGAGCTCCTCACGAAGGCGATGGACACCCACTTCGCCGGCGTCCGCCGGCTGGTCGTCTCGCGGCTGTCACCCGAGGAACTGCGCACCCTGCGCACCATCACCGCGCGCCTGCGCGACCTCGACGGCTGAACCGGTGACACCTTCGGGCTGATCCCGGTGGTTTGAGCTGGGGAACGCGGCCGCGAACCGTAATCTCACCGCATGCCACCGACACGACTGACCCGGGCCTGGTTCGCCGTGACGGGTCTCGTGGTGCTGATCGGGCTCGTCACGCAAGCCGTCGTGAGCGCCGGGACGCCGGGCCGGTACGCCACGGCGGGCGCGCGAGTGGCGAACATGTTCGCCTACTTCACGATCGAGTCGAACGTGCTGGTGCTGCTGACTTCCGTCGTGTTCGTGGCCGGCGCGCGGGCCGGCGGCCTGAAGCGCGTGCTGTGGCTCGACGCGC
Source organism: Amycolatopsis sp. FDAARGOS 1241 (assembly GCF_016889705.1). Lineage (NCBI taxonomy): Bacteria > Bacillati > Actinomycetota > Actinomycetes > Pseudonocardiales > Pseudonocardiaceae > Amycolatopsis > Amycolatopsis sp. FDAARGOS 1241. The sequence goes on along the minus strand of NZ_CP069526.1, from coordinate 851,130 downwards.
TCATCGGCATCGCGGTGACCGGCGTCGTCTACCACGTCGCGCTGTCGGGGCTGGCCGACCTCAGCGGCGGGGCCCTGTTCGCGGACCTCATGCTGCACACCGTGTCGCCGATCCTCGCGGTGCTCGGGTTCCTGATCGCGGCCCCGCGGGTGCTGCGGTGGCCCACGGTGGCGTGGTCGGTGTGCTGGCCGCTCGCGTGGCTGGCGTTCACGCTGGTCCGCGGCGCGCGGGGCGGCTTCTACCCATACCCGTTCGTCAATGCCGATCAGCTCGGCTACGGCCGCGTGGCCGTGAACTGCGTGCTCATCGCCGTGCTGTTCGTGGCGCTCGCGAGCGCCGCCAAGGTGCTCGACGGCTGGCTCACGCACGCACCCGCCGGAACGCGTTCAGCGGATCGCTGATCCCGGCCTGCGCCAACGTTCGCCACGCGCCCCGGTTCCGATCCGCGGGTTTGCCCGCCGCGACGTGGCGCGGCTGCTGCGTGTGCCACTGGACTTCGAGCAGGCTGTCGGCGAGCCGGATGCCGGTCCGCGGGCAGAGCCGTTCCGCCCGCGCGTCGTCGCCCTCGAGCAGGCGACCCACCAGGCCCGGGTCGACGGTCAGCGGCCGGCCGAGGCCGATCACGTCCAGCGCGCCGGACCGCAGCGCTTCCATCATCCCCTCGGGGGTGGTGAAGCCGCCGGTGACCATCAAGGCGACGTCGCCGGCCTGCCGCGCTTTGGCCGCGTAGTCGAGGAAATAGGCCTCGCGCCGCACCGTGCTCGCGTGGCCCGCGCCCATCATCACGGCCTTTTCATACGTGCCGCCTGAAATAAAGAGCAGGTCGATCCCCGCTGTCGCTCAGCGCGTGGACCACGCGCAGCGACTCGTCCTCGGCGAAGCCGCTGCGCTGGAAGTCGGCGCTGTTGAGCTTCACGGACACCGGCACGCTGTCGCCGAGGGCCGCGCGCACCCGGCGCACGAGCTCGAGCAGGAACCGGCTGCGGTCACGGTCCCACTCCCCGGCACGCCGGTTCGTGAGCGGCGAGAGGAATTGCGAGATCAGGTAGCCGTGCGCGCCGTGCAGCTGGACACCGGCGAACCCGGCCTCGACGAACGTCCGCGCGGCCAGCGCGAAGCGGTCGACGATCGCCTCGATCTCGTCGCCGGTCGGCGCCCGCGGCGGCGCGAACGCCGTGCGTACGGCGCGGTTGCCGAACGCGACCGCCGACGGCGCACGGGTTGGCGTCAAAGGAACCGCGGACTCTGCCGGCCGGGGTGGTTGAGCTGGACCCACAGCTGCGCGCCGGCCGTCGACGCTACGCGCCCACGGCCGGCGCGCGGTCGGGTCCGGGACGGCGGGCAGCGCCACGTTGCGAGGTTCACCGAGGGCAGCCGGGTCGACCATCTCGTTGCCCGTCACCAGCAGGCCCGCGCCGCCGCGTGCCCACGTGCGGTACAGCTCGGCGAGCTCACGCGTCGGCACGTTGCGGCGGTCGCCGAGCTGCCCGCTCAGCGCCGGCTTCGCCGGCCGGTGCGCCAGTACGGCGACGCAGCGGAGTTCGAAGGGTTCGGCCGGCAGGTCGCGGGCGGCCGTCATCGCGCTCCCATCGTCGCAGCGGACTTACTCAAAGTAAGCCTACTCGAAAGTAGATACCGGCGGTATCTCGGCCGATCGCGCGTTCGAGCACTAGGGTCTGGTGCCATGACGGCGATAGTGCAGAACCTGGTCACGTCGGGCGTGTTCGAGCTCGACGGCGGCAGCTGGGACGTGGACAACAACGTGTGGATCATCGGCGACGACTCGGAGGTGATCGTGATCGACGCGGCGCACGACGCCGACGCGATCGCCGACGTGGTCGGGGAACGCGCGCTGCGCGCGATCGTCTGCACCCACGCGCACAACGACCACGTGAACGCCGCGCCCGCGCTCGCCGAGCGCACGGGCGCCCCGATCCTGCTGCACCCGGACGACCGCGTGGTGTGGAACCTGACCCACCCCGACCGCGCCCCGGACGGCGACCTCACCGACGGCCAGACCATCACCATCGCCGGCACCGACCTGACGGTGCTCCACACGCCGGGCCACGCCCCGGGCGCCGTCTGCCTCTACGCGCCGGACCTCGGCGTGCTCTTCACCGGCGACACGCTCTTCCACGGCGGCCCAGGCGCCACCGGCCGGTCCTATTCGGACTACCCGACGATCGTCAGGTCCATCCGCGAGCGCCTGTTCGCCTTGCCCGACAACACTTCCGTGCGCACGGGCCACGGCGAGGGAACGACGGTCGGCGAGGAGCGGGCCGCGTCGAACGACTGGCCGGAGGCTTAACCCAGGCGCGCCAACGCGTTCGCCGAGCGGCTGCCCGGTTCGGCGTGGTAGATCAGCACGGTCCACTCGCCACCGGGCACGTTCAGCAGTTCCCGGCCCAAGGTCAGCTCTCCGGCCAACCGATGGCGGAAGACCTTGCGCGGCGCGGCGGTGGTCCGGACGTCGTGCCGGGGCCACAGCCGCGCGAAGTCCGGGCTGGCCTCGGTGAGCTCGGCGATCAGCTCGTCCAGCCCCGGGTCCGGTACGGCGGTGCGGGCGCGCACCAGCGCGGTGACGTTGCGCGCCATGGCTTCCCAGCCGGGGTGCAGCTGCCGGACCGAGGGGTCGAGGAAGAACGCGCGGGCGAGGTTCGTACCCGGCCGGTACATCGGCGTGAGCGCCACGGCGAGCGGGCTGGCGGCGAGCACGTCCATCCGGTGGCCCCACGCCAACGCGGGCGCGGGGTTGCGCTCCACCAGCTCCCGCACCCCTCGCGGCAGGTCGCCGCGCTTCGTCCGCGGCGGCGCCGCGAGCCGGTGCAGGTGCGCCGCGCCGTCGTCGTCGAGCTTCAACGCACGGGCGAGCGCGTCGAGCACCTGCGTCGACGGGTGCCGGTCGCGCCCCTGCTCGAGCCGCACGTAGTAGTCGACGCTTACGCCTGCCGCAGCGGCCAGCTCCTCCCGCCGCAGCCCCGGTACACGCCGCTCGCCCGCATCGGGCAACCCGGCATCGGCGGGGCTGACGAGAGCCCGGCGGGCACGCAGGAAGTCGCCGATCGCGTTCACGGCTCCCACGGTAACCGTGGGTGGCCCTGTCACGGCCTGGCCGGGTTCACCGGGTTCGGCGACGCTGTCGATCATGACCATCGCCCTCGTCAGCGGCGCCAACAAGGGTCTCGGCCGCGAAATCGCCCGCGGTCTCGCCCTGCGCGGCGCCACCGTGTACCTCGGCAGCCGCGACCTCACCCTCGGCGAACGCGCTGCCGCCGAACTGGCCGCCGAAGGCCTCACCGTGACCCCGGTCCGCCTCGACGTCACCTCCGCCACCGACATCGACGCGGCCGCCCGCCTCCTCGAAGACCGCCACGGGCGGCTCGACGTGCTCGTGAACAACGCCGGCGCCCGTTTCTCCGTCGAACCGGCCGACCTCACCGCCGAGGCAATGCGCCGCGCGTTCGAGACGAACCTGTTCAGCGTCGCCGCCACGACCCACCGCCTGCTCGGCCTGCTGTGCGCCGCCGACGCTCCCCACGTGATCAACGTCGCCAGCACCACGGCGTCCCTGGCGCTCACCACCGCCGCCGATTCGAAGTTCACCGCGGCCACGGACATCATCGCCTACGCCTCCTCGAAGGCGGCGCTGGTGATGCTCACCGTCCGCTACGCCACCACCTTCCGCGCCGACCCGGCGTACGCGCACTTCCACGTGAACGCCGTGACGCCTGGCCACATCGCCACCGACCTCAACGGCCACACCGGCCCCCGCACCGCAGTGGAAGGAGCCCGTGTGGTCCTCGACCTGCTCGCCCAAGGCGCCGCAGCACCGACCGGCGCCTTCCTCAACGAAGACGGGCCGGTCCCCTGGTGAACCCGCCTCGTCAAGGCCGGCGTGGCGCCCGTCGCGTGCCGGGCGCCGGTCGATTTGTCGATCCGCTGACGGGAGAAGAACGGCAGGCCGGGCCTCGCGACGAAACGCGAGCGCGGCCGGCTCTTGCTCGCCGGACTCTCGCGCCGGGACGGAGCGCTGACCTACCGGACCAGCCGAGGCGCCACCGGCTTCGCCCGAACCCGCGAGTTGGCCTCCGCCACCAATGCCCCGGCCCACTCCTGCAACCCGGCCACATCGATGCCGTGCGGCGCCGACGACCGGAACGGCTCGAGGTTCGACGCACCCCGCTCCAGCAGCGCCGCCGCGCCCTTGCCGTTGCCGCGCAACGCGTGCGTCATGCCAACCGCCAGCTGGGCCAGGCCGCGCCAGAGTTCGCGTTCCGGGCCGGCCGTGGACTTCCACGCGTCTTCGAACACCTCGTGGGCGTGGAAGGGCCGGCCGCCGTCGAGGAGCCGCTGGGCTTCGGCCAGGGTCTGCGCCGGGGTGCGGACAATGCCTTCGGGCTGGCGGTCGACGCCGGAGGCGCCGTAGGGCAGGGGGCGGCCCAGGCCGTCGCGAGGACGGGCGTTGCGGGCGCGCCCCGACTCGTCGCGATCACGGGCGGGCACGCCGACATTGTTCCACGAGCCACGCCGGGTTCGCGTCACCCGCGTGAGCCACGTAGTCTGGGGACTCGTGCGCTTTCTCGATGGGCACGTGCCCGCTCACGACCTGACCTACGACGACGTCTTCCTCCTGCCGAACCGTTCGGACGTGGAATCGCGCTTCGACGTCGACCTGTCCACGGTGGACGGCACCGGCGCGACGATCCCCGTGGTGGTGGCCAACATGACGGCCGTGGCCGGGCGGCGGATGGCCGAGACCGTCGCGCGCCGCGGTGGGCTGGTGGTGCTGCCGCAGGACGTGGACACCGCGGCGGTCGCCGAGATCGTCACGTGGGTGAAGAGCCGCCACACCGTGTGGGACACCCCGCTCGTCCTGACCGGCGGCGACGCCGTCGCCGATGCCCTCAACCTGGTCCACAAGCGCGCCCACGGCGCCGTGGTGGTCGTGGACGGCGACGGCCGGCCCGTCGGGATCGTCGACGAAGCCGCCTGCGCGGGCGTCGACCGCTTTGCACGCCTCGCCGAGATCGCGCAGCCCGCGGCCGTCGCCGTGCCGCTGGACACGCCACCGCGCGAGGTGTTCGACCTCCTGCACGACCACGGCGCGCGCCTCGCACTGGGCCTGGACGCCGAGGGCCGTCTCGCGGGCGTGCTCACCAGCGCGGCCACCCTGCGTGCGGGCATCTACACGCCGGCCGTCGACGCCGGCGGCAAGCTGCGCGTGGCCGCCGCCATCGGGGTGAACGGGGACGTCGCCGGCAAGGCCGAGGCCGTGCTGGCCGCGGGCGTCGACACGCTCGTCGTCGACACCGCCCACGGGCACCAGGAGAAGATGATCTCCGCGCTGAAGGCCGTGCGTTCGGTGTCGCCGCGCGTCCCGGTCGTCGCGGGCAACGTCGTCACGGCCGAAGGCACGCGTGACCTCATCCACGCGGGCGCGGACGTCGTGAAGGTCGGCGTCGGCCCGGGCGCCATGTGCACCACGCGCATGATGACCGGCGTCGGCCGGCCGCAGTTCTCCGCCGTCGCCGAGTGCGCCACGGCCGCGCGCGAGCTGGGCAAGCACGTCTGGGCCGACGGCGGCGTGCGGCACCCGCGCGACGTCGCCCTGGCCCTGGCCGCGGGCGCGTCGGCCGCGATGGTGGGCTCCTGGTTCGCCGGCACCCACGAATCCCCCGGCGACCTGCGGTACGACGAGCAGGGCCGGCCGTACAAGGAATCGTTCGGCATGGCGTCCAAGCGCGCCGTCGGCGCCCGCACGCGCACGGACAACGCCTTCGACCGCGCCCGCAAGGCCCTGTTCGAAGAGGGCATCTCGACCTCGCGCATGGCGCTCGACCCCACCCGCCCCGGCGTGGAGGACCTGCTCGACTCGATCTGCTCGGGCGTGCGGTCTTCGTGCACGTACGCGGGCGCGCGCACGCTCGAGGAGTTCCACGAGCGTGCCCTGCTGGGCGTCCAGTCGGCCGCCGGCTTCGCCGAGGGCCGCCCCCTGCCGTCCGGCTGGTGACCGAGGGTCACCGCCATGTCGACCGGGGTGGCGGTGACCTGTCACTCTCCTGCGCGCAACGTCGCCCGTGGGACGTTGGCCGCGCGGGCGAAATAGTCGCGCCATATCGACCAGAGCACCTGGGCGGGGCCGCAGACCTGACCGTGAATGGTGATCAAGTCCTCCTCGCACCCCTCGATGCCCCCGAGCCTGACTTCGGCCCAGTCCGGCACTGGCGCGAGGGAAACGTGCTTGCCGGGTATCAAACCCAGGACTTCCGGCAGCCAGGTCGCGAAATCGCAGGAGATGGTGAGGTCGCCCTCGAAGTGGTCGTCCGGCACGAAGACGACACCGATGCGCTGGAGTGGACAGCGCACCAGCGTGTCGGTCGATTTGAGGAAGTACCACAACACCAGCTCGACGAGCTCTCGGCTTTGGCCGCGCTCCGGCGGGTCCGCGTCCTGGTGTTCGACGGTGTTCCGAATAACGACCAGCTTGCCCAGCATCAGCTGCCGGGCGATGTTCAGGCGGTGCAACGTTTCCAGGCCGCCTAGCCGCCGATCGCCCGCCGCGCCGTAGCCGGCTGAACTGGTACAGCTCGCGCAATGATCGCACGCGGTGATCGACCGCCCGCTAGACGATGTCGATCCGGTGGAACTCCGACATCGCCGTTTCCAGCAACCGCTCGCGTGCTGCCAGCGCTGGTACGCCCGGAGCGCAACGACGTCGTCTTCGGTAGCCCAGGTCGCCGTTTCCTGCTCGCGGACGAGCCATACCGGATCAACCCAGGCGATGTCGCCTTCGGGGAATTCGGTTCGGGTCACGACGCCAGGTCCGTTCTCCGGCCGCCTTGACCGGGTCCCGAAACTACCGGGTGCCTGCCCGCCCCAATCCGGGACGGGCAGGCACCCGTGCGGATCAGCCGTGGTCCTCCAGCATCTCCGTGACGAGCGCGGCGATCGGCGAGCGCTCGGAGCGGGTGAGGGTCACGTGGGCGAACAGCGGGTGGCCCTTGAGCTTCTCGATCACGGCCGAGACGCCGTCGTGGCGGCCGACGCGCAGGTTGTCGCGCTGGGCGACGTCGTGGGTGAGGACGACGCGCGACGCCGTGCCGAGGCGGGAGAGCACCGTGAGCAGCACGTTGCGCTCCAGCGACTGGGCCTCGTCGACGATCACGAACGAGTCGTGCAGGGAACGGCCGCGGATGTGCGTCAGCGGGAGCACCTCGAGCATGCCGCGGTCGAAGACCTCGTCGAGCACGTCCTGGCTGACCAGCGCGCCGAGCGTGTCGAACACGGCCTGCGCCCACGGCTGCATCTTCTCGCTCTCGGACCCGGGCAGGTAGCCGAGTTCCTGGCCGCCGACGGCGTAGACCGGGCGGAACACCACGACCTTGCGGTGCTGGCGGCGCTCCATCACGGCCTCGAGCCCGGCGCACAGCGCGAGCGCCGACTTGCCGGTGCCCGCGCGACCCCCCAGGGAGACGATGCCGACGTCGGAGTCGAGCAGCAGGTCCAGCGCCACGCGCTGCTCGGCGGAGCGGCCGTGCAGGCCGAACGCCTCCCGGTCGCCGCGCACCAGGCGGATGCGCTTGTCGGCCGTCACGCGGCCGAGGGCGCTGGAGCTGCCGGCGAGCAGCCGCAGGCCGGTGTGACAGGGCAGTTCACCCACGTCCGGCAGGCCGAATTCGACCGGGTCGGCCGTGTTGCCCGCGAAGAGGCTGTCGATCAGCTGCTGCGGGGCGTCCACGTCGGCCATGCCCGTCCAGCCCGATGGCGTGACCTCCTGCGCGCGGTACTCGTCGGCGTCGAGGCCGACGGCCCCCGCCTTGACCCGCAGCGGGATGTCCTTCGTCACCAGCGTGACCGACGGCCGTTCCACCGCGAGATTCAGCGCGCACGCGAGGATGCGGTGGTCGTTGGAGTCGGTCCGGAAGCCCACCGGCAGCACCGACGGGTCCGTGTGGTTGAGCTCCACCTGCAGGGTGCCGCCCAGGTCACCGATGGGGATCGGCGCGTCGAGGCGGCCGTGCTTGAGCCGCAGGTCGTCGAGCAGCCGGAGCGACTCGCGGGCGAACCAGCCGAGTTCGGGGTGGTGGCGCTTGGCCTCCAGTTCACTGATGACGACCAGGGGCAACACGACCGCGTGTTCGGCGAACCGGGTCACCGCCCACGGGTCGGAGAGCAGCACGGACGTGTCGAGCACGTAGGTGGACTGCCCGGATTGGGGCGAGATCGAGGCTTTCTCCGGGGCCGAAGCACCGGTCGAAGAACGGCCAGAGGCCTTGCGGGGTGAACGCTGCGCAGTCACGACGGCATCTCCCTCGAGGGCGTGTGCACCCCACGCCCGCACTCGCTGGGCCGGGCACCTCCCTGGCTGGGTCCGCACTCCCTGACGCCGGCTGCGTCAGCGGGCACGGCCACGAGGGCCGGGTGCCGGCCCCCTCGTGCATCGTGTGAGCGGCTTCGCCGCCCCCTCGATCAACGCCACGACCAGGGCCTCCCGCGAGGACCCGCACGGAACGCGTGCCCTCACCTCCGGAAGGTACCGACGGATCGCGGATCGTGCAGGCAGCCACACAGGTGATTCGCCAACTCGTCATCTCACCGTCGGTCGTCTGACACGGACACCCCGTGGCATCACGCAGCGTGAGCAGGACGAGCGAACGGGGGATCACGCGACGGGATGACCAGCGAAAAAAGATCACCGAGTGCGTAGGAAAGATCAGCGGAAAGGCTTGTACCACGGGGTGCAGCGGAATGCATTTCGCGTCGCGAACACTGAACCGGTCCGAGTGAACCGAGCGTTTTGGGCCTCACACAATGGGAGTACCCGGCGATCAATTCGACGGCGGAGAAGGTAATTTTCTCACTGCGGGACACACCACCGGAAACTTCGGTGCCCCGGATCCCAGGTATCTCTACTTAGGAGTGTGCGAAGTGCTGAAGAAGGCTGGAATCGTCGCCGGTGCCGCCGCGGGCCTGATGATGATCGGCGGGACGGCGTTCGCCTCGCCGGCGGACCACGGCTACACCCCCGACCCGACGTTCGGCGACGCCTACGCCACCTTCATCGAAGGCGGCGGCGCGCTGGGCTACGGCGCCGCGTCGCTGGTCGCCGGCGCCTACACGGGCATCGCCACCACCCCGGCGCTGATTGCCCACTCGCTGGAGCACCACGGCTGATAGCCGCGGCAGACGAAGGAAGGGCCCCGGAGTTGCGACTCCGGGGCCCTTCCTTCTGTGCTGTGCGGACAGTGCTCTGTGGACTCCCACTGCCGCCCCCAGCTGTGGTCGGGTGCCTTCAGAGGTGCTCACGTGCCGAAGCGGCGGTGGCGCCAGGCGTAGTCGCGCATCGCGCGCAGGAAGTCGACGCGCCGGAATGCGGGCCAGTATGCCTCCGTGAACCAGAATTCCGAATGCGCCGACTGCCAGAGGAGAAAACCGGAAAGCCGCTGTTCGCCTGAAGTTCGGATAATGAGGTCCGGATCGGGCTGGCCCGAGGTGTACAGGTGCTCCGAGATGTGGTCCACGTCGAGGATTTTCGCCAGCTCGCGGATCGAAGTGCCCTCGTCGGCGTGCTGCAGCAGCAGCTTGCGCACGGCGTCGGCGATCTCCTGCCGCCCGCCGTAACCGACGGCGACGTTGACCTCCATGCCCGCCCGGTCCTCCGTGCGCACCGCCGCGGCCGTGAGCCGCTGCGCGACCTCGAGCGGCAGCAGGTCCAGCGCCCCCACGATGCGCAGCCGCCACGGCATTTCGGGCGCGGCGAGCTCGTCGGTGACGTCGGTGATGATCTTCAGCAGCGGCTCGAGCTCGTCCGGGTCGCGGTTGAGGTTGTCGGTGGACAGCAGCCACATCGTGACGACCTCGACGTCGGCCTCGCGGCACCAGCTGAGGAAGTCGGCGATCTTCTTGGCGCCCGCGCGGTGCCCGTCGGCCACGTCGGTGAACCCGGCTTCACGCGCCCACCTGCGGTTTCCGTCGAGCATGATCGCGATGTGCCGCGGGTGGCGACCCGCCGCCTGCTGGATCAGGCGGCGGCCGTAGACGCTGTAGACGACGTCGGACAGGAAAGACCGGAGGCTCACGTGGCCCGAGCCTACGCACCCCCGGGTCACACGTGTGACTCGCCACGGGGGGTGGCGAAAAACCTACGCTGCCGTAACCTGGGCCTGGTGAGCGTGACGACCGAACCCCCACCGTCCGGCCCTGCGCCCGTGGACACCCGCCCGCGCCTGCGGGGGCACATCCACTTCTGGTCCTTCTTCGGCGCCGTCGCCGGCACCGCGGTGCTCGTCAGCCTGGCCGCTTCGACCGTTTCGTCCCTGGCCGCCCTCGCGACGTCCGTGTACGGCTTGACGGTGCTCGGCGTGTTCGGCGTGAGCGCTCTGTACCACCGCCGGCTGTGGAGCCCGCGCGCGTACAAGTGGATGAAGCGCGCCGACCACTCGATGATCTTCCTGTTCATCGCCGGCACGTACACCCCGTTCACCCTCCTGGCCATGTCGAAGCCCACGGGCTACGTCATCCTCGCCATCGTCTGGGGCGGCGGTCTGCTCGGCGTCGCGATGAAGATGCTGTGGCCGCACGCCCCCCGCTGGCTGGGCGTGCCGATCTACATCGCCCTGGGCTGGGTGGCGATCTTCGTCATGCCGGAGCTCGCTCGCCACGCGGGCATCCCGGCACTGGTACTGCTGTGCGTCGGCGGGCTGTTCTACACCCTCGGCGCCGTCTTCTACGCAACGAAGTGGCCCAACCACTGGCCGGACACGTTCGGGTACCACGAGTACTTCCACGCATGCACGGTGCTGGCGGCGGTGTCGCATTACATCGCGATCTGGCTGGCTCTCTACGCCTAGCTGGGGTTTACCGTTTTCCCGAGCCGAGCGTGTCCGCCACTTGCGTGCTGGTGCCGTCATCACGGTCGTCGCTTGCGCGGCCTCGGCCGGGTTCATCCGTAGTGTCTCCGCCGTCCAGGCTGTCGCGAGTCGGCATGTGGCTCTGCTGAGAACGTGGACGAGCTGGATGTGGCTCTTTGACCTCGTTGCGACAACCCTGGCTTGTGCCGGACTTGCCACCGCCGTCGTCTGCGGCGTCGCATTGATCGAGCGGCGACGCCTGCAGGTCCTTCGAACCGCGGAAACAGCCGTGTTCCTCGGTGTGCTCCTGATGACGTGCCCTCGTGGCGGGAGCCGCCGTGTCACCTCCGCGAGGCGGCTGTCGGCCGAGCCCGGCGACGTTACCTGTACCATTTTCGGACCCGACCCGGTGGTTGAGGTCGGCTGGGCCGTGGGACTGGTCGCCGGAATCTTGCTCGGCGCGCTGATAACCGCCGCAGGCAAGCGCAGGCGAAGCAACACTCTCACCCCGATACGCCGCGAGGACGGGCGTCATCGCGGATCATGACTCCGCACGCTGCCTCGCTGCCTTGTTACGGCTTGAGTCGTCGCAGTACGTCGCGATTTGGCTGGCTCTCTACGCTTGGCTACCGCAGCAACAGCAACACCGCCGCTCCGACCGTTCCCCGGCTGACGAGCACCAGGAGTGCGTAGCGAAGAGTCGTTGCCCAGCCGGCTTTGGCGGCGGTGAGCAGGGTGGCGTGGCTGGTCCCCCGAGTGGCGGTCAAGGCCAGGACCTTCCGGTGGGTGCGGGTGGGACCCCCGGGTGACGTCGGAAAACGTCGCCTGGCCGAAGGGTAGCGCGGACGCGGGAGGCGGACGAGCGGCCGATCAGGTGGCGTCGCGCCAGCGGGTGATGGAGAAGCCGGCGCCGGAGCGGTGGATCTCGACGGCTGAAGCCCCCGTGAAGTGGGCTGGGACAACCAGTTCGCGCGAGTCGGCCGCGCGGCTCAGAACGCGGAGTCGAGTGCTGCTGCCGATTCCGGGTCTTCGCAGAAGCAGCTGCTGTGCGCAGGCGCGAGGATCTGCACGGCGCTGTGCAAGAGATCCCCGACGAACACCGCGCGGTCCGTCCCGGAAGTCAAGCGCAGCAAGGAAGAACCGGGCGTGTGGCCCGGCGCTGATTCCAGGACCAGGTTGCCGTCGATGCGATAGGAGTCTTCCCACAGGACGGCGCGGTCGAGGACCGGCGTGACGCTGTCGGCGTAGACGAGCTGGCCGCGGAGGCGCCCGGGGTCGACGGAGCGGCGGTGGGCGGTGCGGGGGTCGAACCAGTCCTTGTCGGCGCGCGGGATCAGGTAGGTGGCGTTGGGGAAGGTCGGCTGCCAGCCTTCGCCGTCGGGGCGGGTGTTCCAGCCGCCGTGGTCGTAGCGGAGGTGTGTTGACCACGACGTCGACATCTTCGGGGGCGCACGCCGGCGGCGGCCAGCCGGGCCAGGAACTCCGTGGCGAGGTGGTCGAACAACGGGAGCTGCGGCCGGTCGCGGTCGTTGCCGACACCCGTGTCCACGAGCACGACCTTGCCCTCGCTGCGCAGCACCCACGTCTGCACCGCGGCGTGGTACGCATCGGCGGCCGGGTGCCAGTGGTGGGGAGCGAGCCAGTGCTCGTTGTCCCGCCACAACCGAGGCGGCGTGTCCGGGAGCACCGATCCGACGGGCGCGATGTCGCCCGACCACTCGACGACCTTGGTCACTTCGACTTCACCGAGCTGGATCATGCATTCGAAGTTGACCATCGCTGGTGAGCATTCCAATGCGTCAAATCCGCCAATCGATGCGCGAACGTCGCGTGTGCTGCTGAGCATGGACGTCCTCAGCGACGCGATCGCCGTCATGCGCACGGGCGAGCCGTCGGCCAACCGGCTGCGGGCCGGCGGCGCGTGGTGCTACCGGTTCGCGCCGTACGCCGGCGCCGGGTTCCACGTCGTGCTCCGCGGCACGGGCCGGCTGATCGGCGCCGGTGAACCCGTTCAGCTCGGCCCCGGCGACGCAGTCCTCCTGCCCCACGGCGCCACCCACGTGCTGTCTTCGACGCCGGAGGGCAAGACCGCCGTCCCGTTCGAGACCGCCGTCGACGATCCGGCCGAGGCCCACCGACCTGCTCTGCGGCAAGTACCGCTTCGACCGCTCGCGCGCACACTTCCTCGTCGAAGGCCTGCCCGACGTCGTGCCCCTGCCCGCCTGCGCCGGCGAGCTGGGCTCGGCCATCACGTTGCCCGGCGGCGAGGTGACCGGAGCGCGCCCCGGCCGGGACGCCGCCGTCGCCGGGCTGCTCGACTACTGCTCGTTTACCTCGTGCGTGCGTGGTTCGCCGAACACCCCGGCGCCGGTTGGCCCAAAGCCTTGCCGGACCCCGAAATCGCGGCCGCACTCGAAGCGCTGCACGCCGATCCCGCGCGCCCGTGGCGGCTCGAAGACCTGGCCGCCGAAGTCAGCCTGTCGCGCGCGACGCTCGCCCGCCGCTTCACCTGGCTCACCGGCCGCGCGCCGATGGCGTACCTCGCGTGGTGGCGCATGGTCTCCGCCGCTCGCCTGCCAACGCGGGCGCAGGCGCCCTCTCGAAGTCACGTCGAGTGTGGCGCGGCTCAGGTGCCATTCCACCGTGCGCGGGTTGAGCACGAGCCGGGCGGCGACCTCGTGGTTGGTGTGGCCGTCGGCGGCCAGGCGGGCGATGCGGGTTTCGTCGGCGGTCAGCGCGCCGGGTCGCGTCGCCGGCGGGTTCACGGTGGCGAGGAGTTCGTGGTGGGCCCGGATGGCGAATCCGTCGGCGGCCAGGCGGGTGAGCGCATCCAGCGCCGGCCGCAGCGCGGCCCGCGCGTCGACGCGGTGGTCCGGCGCGATGGCGACCGTCCGCTCCCCGCCATCGCGCGCGAAGTCGGCTACGGACCGCCGTACGCGTTCTCCCACGCGTTCAAACGCCACTTCGGCATCGCGCCCGGGCGGTACCGGGTCAGTCCCGCAACATAGGTGCGGCCAGGAACTGCTCCGGGATCGCGAACGCGTCCACGAGCGTCCTGGCGTGCGGGCGCAGCTCGGCGCATAGGCCGTTCACCGCGGCGGTCACCGCCTTGGAGCGCGACGACGTCAACCGACCGTGTTCCAGGAACCACGCGCGGTCTTCCTCGATGGCCGACAGCGCGTACAAGTCGCACACGCGCGCGAGCAGTGCCTTGGTTTCGGGATCGGCGCACGCGTCGACGGCGCGCGCGAACGCATCCAGCACAAGGCGTTCCACGTGCACGCGGCCGGCGGCGAGCACGTGGTCCTGCGCGGCGTTGAAGACACCGAACGGGTCGTCGGCCGCCTTGCGGAGGCGGTTGGCGACGCCGTCGAGCACGTGGCCCTCGCGATCTTCGAACAGCTTCAGCTGCCATTCGCGGTCGAACAGCACCTCGGCGTCGTCGGACTTCGCGAGGCGCTCGATGACCTTGCGCGCGGACGTGCGCTCCAGCACCGCGTCCACGAGCTGCTCTGCGACGAACCGAGCTGTGGCAAGTGGACTGAGGTCTTCGAAGTGCTCTTTGTACTGTGTCAGCAGGCCTTTCGCGACGAGCTGCAGCAGCACTGTGTTGTCACCTTCGAAGGTGGTGAACACGTCGGTGTCGGCTTTCAAGCCGGCCAGCAGGTTTTCCGACAGGTAACCGGCGCCGCCGCAGGCCTCGCGCGCGGCCTGGATCGTCTTGGTGGCGTGCCAGGTGTTCGCGGCCTTCAGCCCGGCGGCGCGCGACTCCAGCTCGCGCTGCTCCTCCTCCGGCGCGTCGGCCGCGATGTCGTGCAGCTTCGCGACGAGTTCCTCCTGCGCGAAGTGCAGCGCGTACGTCTTCGCGAGCGCGGGCAGCAGTTTCCGCTGGTGGCCGTGGTAGTCGAGGAGCACGACCTCGTCGCCTTCGGGGCGCTTGAATTGCCGGCGCAGCTCGCCGTAGCGGACGGCCAGCGCCAGCGCGCGTTTCGTCGCGCTGCCCGCGCTGCCGCCGACGCTCACGCGGCCGCGGATGAGCGTGCCGAGCATGGTGAAGAAGCGCCGGCCGTCGCTTTCGATGGGGCTGGTGTACGTGCCGTCCTCGGCGACGTCGCCGAAGCGGTTCAGCAGCGCTTCGCGCGGGACGCGCACGTGATCGAAGGTCAGGCGGCCGTTGTCGACACCGTTGAGCCCCGCTTTCCGGCCGCAGTCTTCGATCGTCACGCCGGGCATCGCCGCGCCGTCGTCGTCGCGGATCGGCACGAAGAATGCGTGCACACCACGGGATTCACCGCCGGTCACGAGCTGGGCGAAGACGACGGCGGCCTGGCCGTCGCGCGCCGCGTTGCCGATGTATTCCTTGGTGGCGCCCGGATCCGGGCTGTGGACGACGAACTCCCGCGCCGCGGGGTCGTAGGTGGCGGTGGAGTGCAGGTGCTGCACGTCGGAGCCGTGGCCGTGCTCGGTCATGGCGAAGCAGCCGAGCAGGTCGAGGTCCATGATGCGGCGCAGGTACTTCGCGTGGTGGCGCTCGGTGCCGAGCAGCTGCACGGCGCCGCCGAACAGGCCCCATTGCACGCCGGCCTTGACCATCAGCGACAGGTCACCGAGGCCGAGCATCTCGAACGACATCACCGAGCCGCCGACGTCGCTCTTGCCCCCGTAGGCGCGGTCGAACCCCAGCGCGGGCCGGTCGGTGGTGGCAAGCTTGCGCAGCTGTTCGAGCACCTGCGCGCGGTGCGCTTCGACGTCGAGGTCCACCGGATCGCGGAAGTCCTCGGCCGCCATCTGTGCGCGCACGGCGCGCCGCAGCTCGGCCCAGCGGCCGTCGAGGACGGCGGTCAGCGCGTCCGGGTCCACCTTCGCGGGAACAGCAGGGATGTCCACGGGTCCTCCTCGCTACTCGCCGGTAAGCCTGCCCCAGCGAGGGGGCGATCGCAGGTCGAGGTGATGAGGAAGACTCGATCGTTTGGCTCGTGCCGCGCCGGGGAAAGACGGCCGCGATGGGTTCGCAAGTCACCGCCACGTGGGTCTCGGCGATCGGCAGCGCCGGATCCCTGCTCGGCTTTGCTTCGTACGTGTGAATCATGCTGCTGAACCGCAAAGACCAGCCGGAGGTGCGGCAGCAGGAACAGGCGCAGTCGGTGTCGGCGTGGCTCGACGAAGGCTGCCGCCACGACCGGCGCGAGGACTACGTCGTGTGCGTCCACAACGGCGGCCACGCCCCGGCCTTCGACTGCTCGGTCACCCTCCACCGCCCCGACGAGGACAACCCGCACCGCCTGCGGCTCGCCATCATCCCGCCCCGCTCCACCGCCGTGCGCGGCCTGCCCTTCGGCCACGCCCCGCTCCCGGCCGACAACCTGCACTCCACGGCCGCCGTCCCGTCCCCCTCCTTCACCGACAGCCACGGCGGCCACTGGGGACCGCACCACGGAGGGCCTGCTGACACGCACGGACCGCCGAACCCCACGCGGCCGGTGGCGACTGCGGGCTTGAGCGGGACTCTCGCTCTGGTGCGCAGCGGTCCCGGCGCGCCGCGTCAGCAACGCGGGAGGACCGCTCGGGGCCCCGAGCGGTCCTCCCGCGCGCACGCGCGCGAAAGGCCCAGTCGCGCCGGTGCACGAACGGTCCCCTCGCGCCGCGCGCGGCAGGTCCATTCACGTCACGCACCGTCCCAGAACCGGCCGAACACCACCCGCGCCGACGAGGGCGACATTCATTCAGGTGCACGAAAGGCCCCCTCGCGCCCAAACACACGCCGGGGGCCCCTCGCGTTGCAGCGCGAGAGACCCTTCACGCCACTCACCGACGCCAAGCCCCACGGAACCCGCCCACCAACGGCACGAGTGGGACTCTCGCACCTGCGCACGAACGGTCCTCTCCACGCAGCGCACGACAGGCCCAATCGCACGCCAGCCCGGGGTCGGCCGGCACCATCAACCTCCATCCACACCGGCCCACCAACAGCCCCGCTCGCGCAGCGCGCGACAGGCTCATTCACACGCCCGCGCGAGGGGCCGCAGAACACCCGAGTACGACCGCGAGCAGACCATCCACACCGGCCCACGAACTGTCCACTCACGCGCACGCGTGCGAGAAACACCCCTCACGACACCACACGAAAGGCGCTTCACTCAGCCCAGGTCGGGGCCCTTCGAGCGCAGGTCGTCGACCTTGGACATCGCCTGGCGGAGTTCCGCGAGCCACGTGTCGGCGTGCTGGCCGACCAGTCGGACGGCCCAGGCCAGTGCCTCGGACCGCGAGCGGGCCACACCGGCGTCCACGAGGGTGTCGAGGACCAGGCGTTCGGGCTGGCGCAGCCGGGTCATGACCGGCGCGGACAGCGTCGTGAACAGCGCCTTGGTGCCGCCCAGCCGGGCGCCCCACGCGACCTTGCGCTGGTAGCGGTGCTCGGCCTGCCGGGCGATCTCGATGCGCTCGTCGCGGGTCTCCTCGCGGAAGCGGCTGATGCGCCCGTCCTCAGCGGCCGCGCGGGCGGCGTCGTCGGCGTAATCGCCGGTCAGGGCGGGCAGTTCGCCCACGATGACGATCTCCTCGCGGTCGACGGTGATCTCCGGGTCGCCCGTGAACCAGCCGTCCGGGAGGCGTCCGGCGAACCAGGCGGCCGCGTCCTCGGCCGACGGCGCCTCGCCCTGCTGCCAGCCGCCGCGGCCCTTCCAACCTCGTCCCATGTGTCCCACCTCGAAGTGCGCGTACATGTCTCTCGCCTCCGCGATTACATGATTACATCGCTACTCAAGCTACGCCGAAAACACTCGAGGGAAACCCGCGTTCACCAGGGGCAGAACTCAGCGCGCCAGCTGCTCCACGAGCTCGGCGACGCCCGTCACCGGCCGGTCGCACACGTAGCCCCGGCACACGTACGCGGCGGCGGCCCCGTCGATGAGCGGCCGGTCCGCCAGCAGCGGCACGCCGTCGGCGTCCGGAGAGCCGCCCAGCACCACGCCGCCGCCGTGCAGGTGCCGGGCCGCGGCCGTGACCAGCGCGCCCCGGTCCGGACCGACGACCGCCACCTGCACCGGACCCGACTGCGCCGCCTCCGCCACCGACAGCCAGTGCCCCGCGAACCGCGGTGCGCGCGAAGCCAGCAGGCCCGCGCGAAGCAGCGCCGCGTCGGCCGCCGAGCGGTACCGCGCGGCCTGGTCGTAGCCGGCCAGCGCCGAAGCGGTCAGCAACGCTCCCGCCAGCGCCGACGCACCCGACGGGCTCGCGTTGTCCGTCGGGTCGGACGGCCGCTGCACCAGGGCTTCCGCGTCGTCCGCTGTGTCGTGGTAGGCCCCTTCCGCGGAAGCCCCGAAGTGCGCCAGCGCCACGTCCAGCAGCTCGGTGGCCGCCGCCAGCCACCGCGGCTCGCCCGTCGCCTGGTGCAGCGCGAGGAGTCCGTCGGCCAGGCACCCGTAGTCCTCCAGCACTCCGGCCGGCACGCCGGCGACACCCGCCCGGGAACTCCGCCGCAACCGCCCGTCGACGAGGTGGACGTCGAGCAGCAGCGAAGCCGCGTCGCGAGCCAGATCGATCCACTGTGGACGCTCCAGTGCGACACCGGCCTCGGCGAGCGCGGTGATCGCGAGCCCGTTCCACGCGGTCACCACCTTGTCGTCCCGCGCCGGCTGCGGCCGCGCCGACCGGGCGGCCAGCAACGCCGAACGAACGCGCTCGAACCGCGCGGCGTCGTCCGGATCCCGCAGCAACTGCAGCGTCGACGCGCCCTTTTCGAACGTCCCGGACTCTGTCACGGAGAACAGCGAAGCCGCCCACTCCCCGTCGGAGTCGCCCAGCACTTCGCGCAGCTGCGTGGGCGTCCAGACGTACGTGAGGCCCTCGACGCCGTCGGTGTCCGCGTCGAGCGCGGCCGCGAACCCGCCTTGCGGCGTGCGCAGATCCGTCTCGAGGAACCGCACGATCCCCTCGGCGATCCCGAGCGCGAACGAAGAACCGCGCCGCGCCAGGTGGGCGTAGACGCGCAGCAGCAAAGCGTTGTCGTACAACATCTTTTCGAAGTGCGGCACGATCCACTCCGCGTCCACGGAGTACCGCGCGAAGCCGCCGGCGAGCTGGTCGTGGATGCCGCCGCGCGCCATGGCCACGGCGGTCGACTCGGCGAGCGACAGCGCGTCGGCCGAGCCGGTGCGCTCGTGGTGGCGCAGCAGGAACTCCAGCACCATCGACGGCGGGAACTTCGGCGCCGTCCCGAACCCGCCGTGCTTCGGGTCCGCTTCGAAGGCGAGCTTTTCAGCCGCAGCGGCCAGCGCGCCGGCATCCACAGCCGACGCCTGCAGCGGGCCGCTCTGCTCGGTGAGGTGCCCGATCAGCCGCTTCGCGCCGTCGCGCAGGTCGTCCGGCCGCTCGGTCCACGCCTCGGCGACGGCGGTGAGCAGCTGCTGGAACGACGGGATCCCCGGCCGCGGGGAGGGCGGGTAGTAAGTACCGCAGTGGAACGGCTCGCCGGCGGGGGTGAGGAAGCAGGTCATCGGCCAGCCGCCCTGGCCGGTCATGGCCTGGGTGGCGGCCATGTAGACCGCGTCGATGTCCGGCCGCTCCTCGCGGTCGACCTTGATGTTCACGAAGTGCGCGTTCATCAGCGCCGCGGTGCCCTCGTCCTCGAAGGACTCGTGGGCCATCACGTGGCACCAGTGACACGCCGCGTAGCCGACCGACAGCAGGATCGGCACGTTGCGGCGCCGCGCCTCGGCCAGCGCTTCAGGCCCCCACTGCCACCAGTCGACGGGGTTGCCGGCGTGCTGCAGGAGGTACGGGCTGGTCGCGCCCGCCAATCGGTTCGCCATACCACCAGGGTGGCACGACGCCCGCGTCAGTCGGACTTGGCCTTGGCCTGATCAGCCGGCTGGGCCACCTTTCCCTCGTCCGGTGCGGCGGCGGTGTCCACCTCGGGCTTCTCGCCCGCTTCGTCCGTCGTGCCCTCTTCTTCACCGAAGCTGGCCGGCACCTTCTTCAGGTGCTTGCTCATCGATCGGATGAGGAACGCCACCGCGATCAGGAACAGGATCAGCACCAGGAAGCCGACAGGCGAGGACTTGCCGAAATCCTCACCCTGACCGCCGTTGTCACCGCTGTCGGGCTGCTGGGCCAGGAACAGGGCCGACGCCGTCAGCGGAGCCACCGCGACGGCCGGCACACCGAAAATCATGGGCTCACCTTCTCCTTGATGCCGGCGAACAGATCATCCTCCGGCAGCGTGCTGTCCACCAGGGAGCGGTTCAGCTCGTACTCCTCGGTCGGCCACGTCTCGCGCTGGATCTCGAGCGGGACCGCGAACCAGCGGCTGGTCGGGTCGATCTGCGTGGCGTGCGCCTTCAGCGCCTCGTCGCGCACCTCGAAGTATTCACCGCACTCGATCCGGGTGGTCACCCGCTCCATGATGTCGGGTCGGTCCGGGTCCCAGGACTTGAGCCACTCCTCGTACGGCGAAGGCAGGCCGGCCTCCTTGAGCGCGGTGTCGAAGGCGATCATCCGGGACCGGGAGAAGCCGTGCACGTAGTAGAGCTTGAGCGGCTGCCACGGGTCGCCGGCGCCGGAGAAGCGGTCGGCGTCACCCGCCGCGTCGAAGGCGGCCATGGAGACCTCGTGCGTGCGGATGTGGTCCGGGTGCGGGTAGCCGCCGTTCTCGTCGTAGGTGACGAGCACGTGCGGGCGGAACTCGCGCACCACGCGCACCAGAGCCTCGGTGGACTCCTCGAGCGGCACGACCGCGAACGAGCCCTCCGGCACCGGTGGCAGGGGGTCGCCCTCGGGCAGCCCGGAGTCGACGAAGCCGAGCCAGCGGTGCTGGACCCCCAGGATCTTGGCCGCGCGCGCCATCTCCTCGCGCCGGATCTCCGTGATGTTCGCGAGCACCTCGGGCCGGTCCATCGCCGGGTTGAGGATGCTGCCAGCTTCACCGCCCGTGCACGTCACGACCATGACCTCGTGGCCTTCGGCGACGTACTTCGCCATCGTGGCCGCGCCTTTGCTGGATTCGTCGTCGGGGTGCGCGTGCACCGCCATGAGACGCAGGTTTGAGTTGCGGTCGCCCGTCGTCAGCTCGTCAGCTCGCACCATGCTCTGAACGACCCTTTCGTGTGCCTTATTCCGTCGAACCCCGCCCCGGCTCCACGCCGCCGGAAGCGCTCGCGGATACTCGATGCAGTGGTGCCCCCAGTTGGGCTCCACCCATTGTCCCCACGGGTACGACAAGAACGACCGGAGGCCCGGACTTGCAGACCGGAGAGACCGCGACCACCGCGGGTGACGCCCGTCCGGCGCCGCCCGCGGACCGGTACGGCTCGCCCGCCAAGACCGGCTCGAAACGCTGGAAGCGCTGGGTTTTCGGCGTGGTCGCCGTGGTCGTGAGCTGCGCCGTGGCGTGGATCGCCTACGTCAACCTCGGCCAGGCGTCGATCGACGCCGAGCGCGTGGCGTTCGATGCCCGCCCGGGCAACGCGATGCAGATCACCATCAACGTCACGCGTGACGACCCCGACAAGGCCGGGGTGTGCATCGTACGGGTTCGGGACAAATCGGGCGCCGAGAGCGGCCGCAAGGAAGTGCTGGTTCCCGCCGGGGCCGGCCACAGCAGGGTGAGCACGGTGGTGAAGAGCATCGGGGAACCGGTGACGGCCGACGTGTACGGCTGCTCGTACTCCATACCACGTTACATGTCAACCCCATAGCGGCCAACGGGGTGAAATGCGCGGTGAGTGTCCGCGCTGCGCGGAATGGACCGGCGTCGCTCTGTCGTGCCGTGATACGCTGATACACCAGCACGGCCCGAGGCGGGCCGTGTTTTTCCTTTATCTCAGCCGTGCGGGCGAGGTGTGCTCGTGCGGTGGCCGGCTTGTACACCCAAGCCTGGCAGGCCCGACGAGGAGATGGTGACCGTGAGCGACACCAAGGTGACCTGGCTGACCCAGGATGCCTACGACAGGCTCAAGCACGAGCTCGACGAAATGATCGAGAATCGTCCGGTCATCGCTGCGCGCATCAACGACAGCCGCGAAGAGGGCGACCTCAAGGAGAACGGCGGTTACCACGCGGCCCGCGAAGAGCAGGGCCAGGCCGAGGCGCGCATCCGCCACCTGCAGGAGCTGCTGCGCAACGCGAAGGTCGGCGAGGCTCCGGACGACGACGGCACCGCCGGTCCCGGCAAGGTCCTCACTGTCAAGTACGAGGGTGACGACGAGGAGGAGAAGTTCCTGCTCGCCACCCGCGAAGAGGGCGCCGAGGGCGCGCTCGACGTGTACTCCCCCGAGTCGCCCCTGGGCAAGGCCCTGCTCGGCGCGAAGGAAGGCGAGTCGCGCGAGTACGAGCTGCCCAACGGCAAGACCATGAAGGTCACGCTGGTCAAGGCAGTGCCCTACAGCGAGAGCTGAGTCCCGCTTCCGCGCGTGCCCGGCTGCGATGGCCGGGTGCGCGGAAACCGGTCTAGCGTGGCTCCCGGGACACCACTGGGAGGACACGATGAGCGAGCTGCCGATGTGCCGCACCTGCGGCATGCAGTACCCCGAGCCCCGAGCCGATTGCCCGATCTGCGAGGACGTACGCCAGTACGTCCCGCTCACGGGTCAGGCCTGGACCGACCTCGCGGCGCTCCGTTCGAGCGGGGAGTACGAAGGGCGCATCGAGGAGCAGGGGCCGGGGCTGATCGGGGTCGGGTCCACGCCGAAGTTCGCGATCGGCCAGCGCGCACTGCTGGTGCGGGCCGGCTCCGGCAACTTCCTCTGGGACTGCGCCGCCTACCTCGACGACGCCGTGGTACAGCGGATCACCGAGCTCGGTGGCATCACCGGCATCGCGATCAGCCACCCGCACTACTACACGTCGATGGTCGAGTGGGCGCACGCGTTCGACGCGCCGATCTACCTGCACGAGGGCGACCAGCAGTGGATCGGGCGGCCCGACCCGTCGATCCGGTTGTGGTCGGGCACCACACTCGACGCGGCCGACGACCTGCGGTTGATCAACCTCGGGGTGCACTTCACCGGCGGCACCGTGCTGCACTGGCCGGCGGGTGAGCAGGGCCGCGGGGCACTGCTGTCGGGCGACATCGTGCAGGTGATCCCGGACCGCACGCACGTCGCGTTCATGTACAGCTATCCGAACCTGATCCCGGAGCGGCCGAGCGTCGTGCGCCGCGCGGCGGAGCTGCTCGAACCGTACGCGTTCGACGCGATCTACGGCGCGTGGTGGGACGCGATCGTGCACCACGACGGGCACGAAGTCGTGCAGCGCTCGGCGAAGCGCTACCTCGCGCACACGCTCGAGGCGTTCTAACCGCGAGCGGTGCGCTCCAGCAGCGGGCGCACCCGGGGCTGAACCGGTGTCGACAAGGCGATCGACGTCGACGTGCGCAGGACCCCGTCGACGCCGACGACGTCGTCGATCACGCGCTGCAGGTCGTCGTTGTCGCGCGCCACCAGCCGGACGAACAGGTCACCCTGCCCGGTGGTGGCGTGCACTTCGCACACCTCATCGATCGCCGCGAGCGCCTCGGCCACGCTCCCGCGCCGTCCCTGGGCGATTTCGAGCACGGCGAACGCGGTGAGCCCGTAGCCCATCGCGGAAAGGTCGAGCTCGGGAGGGAAACCACCGAGGATGCCGCGCTCGGTCAGCCGGTCGAGGCGCGCCTGCACGGTGCCGCGCGCGACCCCGAGGCGACGAGCGCATTCGAGCACGCCCAGCCGCGGCGAGTCGGTGAGCAGCAGCAACAGGCGGGCGTCGAGCGCGTCGAGCACGGTTTTCTCCCTGCACAGGTTGTCCACGTTGACCGCAGCATACGGCTTACTGCTGGACATATTGTGCAGCTAATTCGGCGACCGTTGCTCATCTTGCCGTGGCGGACCCATGCTTGCCGACATGACCCACACCATGGATCCGCAGGGTGCGCTCGACGACGTCAGCTTCGACCAGCTCCGTCAGCTCGTGGGGCTCGTCGACCACGACGCCACGAACGACCCGTTCCCCGTCAAGGCTCTCGACGCGGTGGTGTTCGTCGCCGGCAACGCGACGCAGACCGCGTGGTTCTACCAGGTCGCGTTCGGCATGGAGCTCGTCGCGTACGCCGGCCCCGAAACGGGCCGGATGGACAGCAAGGCGTTCGTGCTCAAGTCGGGCTCGGCGCGGTTCGTGATCACCGGCGGCGTGCGACCGGATTCGCCGCTGCTCGACCACCACCGCCGCCACGGCGACGGCGTGCGCGACCTCGCGCTCGAGACGACGGACGTGGACAAGTGCGTCGAACACGCCCGCGCGCAGGGCGCGACGGTCCTGGAGGAGCCGCATGACGTCTCCGACGAGCACGGCACGGTGCGGATGGCCGCGATCGCGACGTACGGCGAGACCCGCCACTCGCTGATCGACCGGTCCCGCTACACCGGTGTGTACTTGCCGGGCTTCGAGCCGCGCGAGAGCGCGGTGAAGCGCCCCGAAGGCGCACCCAAGCGACTGTTCCAGGCGGTGGATCACTGCGTGGGCAACGTCGAGCTCGGCAGGATGGACTACTGGGTCGACTGGTACCACCGCGTGATGGGGTTCGTGAACATGGCGGAGTTCGTCGGCGACGACATCGCCACCGACTACTCGGCGCTGATGAGCAAGGTCGTGTCGAACGGCAACCACCGCGTGAAGTTCCCGCTCAACGAGCCGGCCGTCGCGAAGAAGAAGTCGCAGATCGACGAATACCTCGAGTTCTACGAAGGTGCGGGCTGCCAGCACATCGCGCTGGCGACCAACGACATCATCGCCACGATCACTGCGATGCGCGCCGCCGGCGTCGAATTCCTCGACACGCCCGACTCCTACTACGAGGACCCCGAGCTGCGCGCGCGGATCGGCGAGGTGCGCGTCCCGATCGAAGTGCTGCAGGAGCACAAGGTTCTGGTCGACCGCGACGAAGACGGGTACCTGCTGCAGATCTTCACGAAGCCGATCGGCGACCGGCCCACGGTGTTCTACGAGCTCATCGAGCGGCACGGTTCGCTGGGCTTCGGGAAGGGCAACTTCAAGGCGCTGTTTGAGGCGATCGAGCGCGAGCAGGAGCGCCGGGGCAACCTCTGACGGCTGCGCTGATCGGTTGCGCTGATCGATTGCGGCGCAACAGGAACCGCTTTCCGCGCCGCTGTCAACTAGCTGGGCGCACGAACGGCCCGTTCGCGACGAACCGTCGCGAACGGGCCGTTCGCTACCTTGCGGGCCTGTTCGAGCACGTACAGTGGTGGTCTGGTCCTCGCGCCGGCCGGTTGACCCGGATGGCAAACTGGGCCGATCGGATCAATTCGGACCGCTCCGGAACCGGAGGCGGGCTCGATCCGTCACTGTGGGGAAGTACCGCTCGAGAGGAATGGGGGCCCGATGTCCGACGGCGTCGACGCCAGCCAGCGGATGGTCGACGGCTGGGCGCAGCAGCTGCGGGAAACGGCTGCGCGCTACCAGGCGATGGCCGACCGCGTGCAGGGCCAGACCGTCACGGAACGGGCGAAGGACGGCGCGGTCGAAGTGACCGTCGACGCCAAGGGACTGCTGAAGAACCTCGTGATCGCCGAGTCCGCGAGCGGCAAGCGGATGGCGGAGGTCTCGGCTGAGGTGATGCGGCTCGTGCAGAAGGCGCAGTCGCGGATTCCCGAACTGCTGCAACAGGTTGCGACCGAAACGCTCGGCAGCGACGGCACCGGGGACAAGCTCGTGGCCGACGCGAAGAGCACGTTCCCGGAGCCGCCTCCGGAGGATCCGGCGGCACCGCCGGAGCCCGATCGTCTGCACCACTTCGGGCCCGAGGAAACCGACGGGCCGCCGGCCCCGCCGCGGCAGCAGACCCCACCACCGCCTCCGCCGCGGCGCCGCCGGCCCGACCCGGCCGACGATGACGACGACTTCGGCGGATCGATTCTGTCCTGACGCGCGGCCGAACCAGGGGGACGAACAACCATGGCACCGAAGGGATACGAGGTCGGCACCGACCTCGAGACCCACGCCCGTCAGCTCGACGGGATCAGCGACGGGCTGCAGCAGGCCGTCGACGCGGCGAACAAGGTGAGCATGCCGACCGACGCGTACGGCATCCTCTGCCAGCCGTTCCGGATGATGCTGGACCCCGTCGAGGAGTTCGGGCTCAACGCGTTGAAGATCACCGTGACGGCGATGGACGCGCAGGCGGAGAAGGTTCGTAGCGCCGCGAAGGCATACGAAGACCTCGAAACCGGGGCGAAGGACACGCTGAACTCCACGCAGGGTTCGAACTGATGACGGAGGGCAACCCGCTCGTCGCGCAGGCGAAGCAGGACGGAGACGGCCCCGGCGCGCTCACGGCCGGCAACGGCGACTACGGCTACGCCACCGGCATCGGCGTCGCCGAGTCGGCGATGGACGCGTTCAACGGCATCAAGGACGGCGACTGGGTCTCCGGCGGCCTCGGGGTGCTGAGCCTCGCCGGCGAGGTCGCGAGCGCGGCGATCGACCCGTTCGGTTACCTGATGTCGTCGGTGGCGTCGTTCCTCATGGAGCACGTGCAGCCGCTGAAAGACATGCTCGACTCGGTGGCGGGCAACCCGCCGGTGATCCAGTCCTATGCGGACACTTGGGGCAACGTCGCGAAAGCGTTGCAGGACAGGCAAGCCGACTACACCAACGCGGTCAAAACCGGCACCGCGGAGTGGAAGGGCGACGCGGCCGACGCGTACCGCAAGGGTGCCGCGGAGGCGGCCGAGGCGCTCGGCAGCGCGGCGACGGTGGCGAGCGCGATCGGCACCGTCACCATGATCATGGGCCAGGTCGTGTCCTTCGTGCGCGAGACCGTGCGCCAGCTCATCGCCGACCTGGTGGGCAAGCTGATCTCATGGGTCATGGAGGAAGCCTTCTCCCTCGGCTTCGGGACGCCGGTGGTGGTCGCGCAGGCCGTCACGGCGATCTCCAAGTGGGGCGAGAAGATCAGCGGGCTGCTGACCAAGCTGTGCGACACGATGCGCAAGGTGTCGCCGCTGCTCGGCAAGCTGGCCGACGTCTTCACGAAGATCATCAAGATCCTGGGCAAGCTGGCCGGCAAGGTCACGGGCCTCGACGTGATCAGCACCAAGAACATCAAGGCCGGCGGCTTCGTGCACCACACCGGCGGCGGCTCCGGCGGCGGTGGCAGCCACCACGGCGGTTCCGACGGCGCGGACTCCGAGGGCGGCGACGGCTCCCACTCCGGTGACTCCGGGGATTCCGGTTCCGGCGACGGGGACTCCACCTCCTCGAGCCCGGACGACGGTCCGTCCACACGGGACGGCTCCGGCGATTCTAGCCGCCGCTCCACCGACGGCGACGCCCCCGACGGCACCGGCGGCGACGGCTCTGCCCACACCGGTGACTCCGACGGCGGCGGCTCTGGTGGCGGCTCGTCCGAGGACGGCAACACGGGTTCCCCCGGCGGCGGCTCGAGTGGGGGCGGCTCCGCGCACTCCGGCGGTGGCGCGGCGGACGGCGGTTCCGGCGGTGGCAACTCGGCCCACTCCGGCGGTGGCTCGGCCGACGGCGCTTCCGCTCACTCCGGCGGTGGCTCGGCCGACGGCGGCAGCTCGGCTCGCTCGGGCAGCGGCTCTTCCGCTCACTCGGGCGGCGGATCCGGCGCGAGCTCGTCGGGCAACGACTTCTCCGCTCACTCCGGCGGCGGATCTTCCAGCTCCCCCTCGCACACCGGCGACGCTCCCAGCAGCCACACCGGCGACGTCCCCTCCACCAGCTCGGCACCGCTCACGGGCGGCGCCCCGTCGGGCGCCTCGGCATCCCACTCCGGCGGCGGAGCGCCGGCCCACTCCGGCGGCGGCTCGTCTTCCACCGCCGGCGGCAGCTCGTCTTCCACCGCCGGCGGCAGCTCGTCGACGCACAGCTCCGGCGACAGCTCCACCTCGGCGTCCGGCTACGCCCCGCCGCGCGTCGACGAACCGTCGGCGAGCGCCCCCACTCCCCGCGCCGGCGACGGCGGCGCCGCCCTCTCCGGCGGCCCCACCCCGAACCAGCCCGCGCCGGGCGGCCTGCCCCCGGCCGGCGGCGGCGCGCCGAACGCCCCGCAGGGCGGCGTCCCCAGCGGCGGCGCCCCCGCCCGCCCCGGCAGCGGCGGCGGCTGGACCGGCACCCCCGGCAGCCCGGGCGCCCGCACCCCGGACGCCGCCGGCCCCCGCCCCGACCGCACACCCACCTCGGCCCGCCCCGGCACCGACGCCCCACCCCGGCGCCCCGGCGACGGCCCCACCGGCTCGAGCCGCCCCGGCGATCCCAGCACCCGGTCGGCGCAGCCCTCGAACTCCCCCAGCAGCCGCACGCCCCAAGGCACCGGCGACCCCAACGGCCGCACACCGCAGGGCGCCGGGGGCCCCAACACCCGCTCGCCGCAGGGCGCGGGCGAACCCAACAAGCGCAGCCCCCAGGGCACCGGCGAACCCGGCGCCCGCTCACCTCAAGGCAACGGCGAACCCGGCACCCGCCCGATCCAGGGCACTGCCGAGCCCAACACCCGCGCGCCCCAAGGCAACGGCGAACCCGGCACCCGCTCACCTCACGGCACAAGCGAACCAAACGCTCACTCGTCGCAAGGCATCGGCGACCCCAACACGCGCGCGCCCCTGGGCACTGGCGAGCCCAACACTCGCGCACCCGAAGTCACCGGCGAGCCCAACACTCGCCCGTCACAGGGCACGGGCGAACCCGACACGCGCCGCCCCCAAGACAACGGCGAGCCCACCACCCGCTCACCGCAGGGCGCGGGCAATCCCAGCGGCCGCGCGCCCCAAGGCACAGGCGAACCCAACGGTCGCACGCCCCAGAGCACCAGCGAACCCAACACCCGCAACGCCCAAGACAACGGCAAACCCGGCACCCGCCCGTCCCAAGACGCCGGCGAACCCAACACGCGCAGCCCCCAGGGCACGGGCGAGCCCAGCACCCGTGCGCCCCAAGCCACCGGCGAGCCGAGCACCCGCTCGCCCCAGGGCACCGGGGAGCCCGGTACCCGCGGTCCTCAAGGCTCGGGCGATCCGTCGGGCCCGCGGCGGTCCGGGGAGAGCGGCGGTCCGTCGGCGCGGGGCCCGCAGGGGTCCGGTGCGCCTGGGCCCCGTCGTCCTGGGGACGGCGGTGATCCGGCCGCGCGCGGGCCGCAGCGGCCAGACGGTGAGAGCGGCGTGCCCGGGCCCCGGCGGCCCAGGGAGGTACCTGAGCCCGCCGCGCGGGGTGGGGCGGGCCCGGCGACCCGGCCGGAAAGTCCACATCGGACTCCGGACGGCGACGGACCACACCACGGCGAGCCCCGGCACGGCGAGCCTGGCGACCGCACGCCGCGCCACGGCGAGCCGGACGAGCACGCACCGCGCCACGGAGAGCCGGACGACGGCGCGCCGCATCACGACGGCCCGGCGGAGCCCCACGACACGGCTGACCACCACGGCGACGGTCACCACGACACGCCGGACCAGGACAGCGCCCCGCACCACCACGACGACGAGCCGCTGTCCCCCGACGAGGTCAACCAGCACCACTCGGAGAGCACGCCGTCCGGGAGCTCCTACCACCGCGGCGACACGGAGATGGGCGATCTCCCCCACCGGGTGCAGCCGGACCCGGACGGGCGCTACACCGTCGACGTGCACGTGACGCCAGACGGCCACGCGCGCATCGGCGACCGCCTCTATACGCCGGAGGAGTTCGCGGATGTGTTGCGCCACAACGCGGATTACGACGGCCGCCCGATCCGCCTGATCGGCTGCGACGCCGGTTCCAACGACTTCGCCCACCGGCTCTCGCGCGAGCTGGACACCGACGTCATGGCACCGACCAAGCCGGCGTGGTCCGACGCGAACGGGCGGGTCTTCTCGTCCGACTACGAAGTCGGCCCGGACGGCCGCATGCGCCCGCGGATCCCGCCGGACGGCGAGTGGTCCGTGCACCACCCGGACGGCACGTCGCACCACATCGGCGACGACGGGTTCGCCCCGGACGGCCACCACCACGACCCGAATGACGTCGACGCCGACAGCGCACGCCACCGCGGCGAAGACGGTGACGACGCCGGATCGCACCACGACGACGATGAAGATGACTTCGAACCCGACGACTGGGATCAGTACGAGATCCCGCGAGACGACCCCCGGTTCGGCGAGCGGTTCGTCGACTACGACCGGCCCGGGTACGACGATCCGCACGCCGGACCGCCCGGCAACCCGTACGACCGGCCGCCTGAATCGCCGAAGGAGTTCGAGTCCGGGCCGCGGCCCAACGACAAGACCGAGCCCGGTGAGTTCCCCGACCACCCCGCCACCAAACCGGCGGTGCTCGGGGACACGGAACTGACGCCGCACACCGAGTACCACGTGGTGAACCGGACGAAGACCGGGGAGATCGCTTCGGAAACGCGGTTCTTCACCGACGCCGACGGCAAGATCAAGTGGGTGGAGTGCACGCCTGGCGGCGGCAAGCTGAACGGTGCCAAGATCCCCGCGAACCCGGACTTCAACTACCCACTGCTGCCCGACTGCAAGTACCGGGTCGACAACTGGCGGGACCCGTCGAAGAAGATCGACTTCGAAACCGATCACCGCGGGCAGACCGACCTGGTCACGGGCCAGCCTGACTACGGGAAGTCCGACAAGTACTACCGCGACGACGGCGACAAGTTCACCGGCCAGGGCCGGGCCGGCCACGAAGGGCAGAACGCGTACAAGGACCACCCGGCGCACGGCGAGGTGGCGTGGGCCGGTGGCCACTTCGTCGGGACCGAGGCAGGCGGTCCGCCCGGCTACGGCAACATGCACGGCCAGATGGCCGCGTCCAACAGCGGCCACAGCCGCGACGGCTGGGAGCCGGGTGAGACGTGGCGCCGGCAGGAGGAATCGCTGGCCGAGTACCACTCGCCGCCCGATCGTGTGGTGGAGCTCCTGCAGTTCCAGGCGCCGCGCCGTGCCGACGGCCTGTCGGAGGAGGATGTCTTCCGCTGGCAGGTGACGAGGACCGACCCGGAGACCGGCGAGCAGGTCACGCGGGTGTACGAGCGCGTGTTCGTCAACGTCCCCGAGAAGCTCGACGCGGATCCCGACCAGGTGGTGAGGTATGCCAACAAGAAGCGGCCCTGAGCAACTGGTCCAGACCGTGTGCGACGCCGCAGCCCAAGCCGCGCCACCGGGCTGGCGGCGGATCACGCTGCGGGTCTGGGGCACGGTCGTCGCCTACCAGGCCGAACTGGAGGTGGTGCTGGCGGACGGCAGCAGGCCGGCCGTGCCACCGCCCGCGATCACGCACCTGCTGATGCCCCTGCGCGAACAGATGTACCAGCCGGGTCGCGGAACCTGGTTGTCCGCGCGCTTCGAGCTCCGTGCCGGCGAACCGCCCACGGCCGCGTTCAACTACGACGACGACCCGCAGTGGTGGCCGGAGCTGCCGCCGGCCGCGTTCGTCCGCGAACTGCAGGCGTTTCCCCGGACTGAGGACCACGTGCGGCCGTGGCTGCGGCAGGCGCTGGCCGACGCGGCCGCGTCGGCGCCGGAGGCCGGCGGATAGGGTCGATCCCGACGTATCACGCAAGCAGCCCGAGAACCGATGGAGGACCGCACAGCATGACGCTGACCCCGCAAGAGCAGAGCGAGCTGCTGGGAGAGATCACCACGACCCTGGTCGGCGCGGCACCGCAGGGCTGGCAGCGGCTGATCTTCGACTTCATGGTCGTCGGCAAGCACGTCAACCTCGCGTTCGCCGGGCGACTGTCCGATGGCAGCACCCGGCAGGTGCAGGCGCCCCGCGAGGTATCCAAGCCGCTTTCGCGGCTGCGCCGTGGGATGTACGCCGAAGGCCTGGGCACCTGGTACTCGCTGGAGCTCGTGATCGACCCGCCCGACACGTACAACGCGCGGTTCAACCGTGATGCCGAGCCGCCCTTCCGCACGCCGCCGGCACCGGAGCAGTACGCGCTGGACCAGGAACGGTTCCCGCGGACGGACGAGAACCTGCCGGAGTGGTTCCGGGCCAACCTGTGAGGAGTCGCGGAACATGAGCCAGCCACCGGTGCCACTGGACCCGGGCCGGCAGCGAGACCTCGTCGCGCAGATCGGCCAGGCACTCTCTTCGGCCGTGCCACCCCGGTGGCGGCAGGTCCGGGTCGACTACCGGGCCGCGGGCCGCCACGTCGAGGTGGACGTCGTCGTCACGACCCTGGACGGGCGCGACCACCCGGCCCGCCCGCACCTCGAGGCGGTTCGGCTGCTCGGCGTCCTCCGCGGTGGCATGTACCGGCCCGGCCGCGGCACCTGGCTCAGCGCGACGCTGCTGTTCACCCCGCAGCAGCCGCCGCGCCTCGAGTTCCGCCCTGATGTCGAACCCCGCTGGCGCCAGCCGCCCCCACCGCTCGGCTTCCAGGACGAACTGCGGTTCTTCCCGCGCGCGGACGCGTTCATCCCGCCCTGGCTGCGCGCCCGGGCGGGCCTCCCGCCGCTTCCCGCTCAAGGGACGCCCGGGGCGCCACCGGTGGGCCACCCACCCGCTCCACCTGCCGGGCCGCCGCACCCCGGCCCCGCGCCTTCGGGTGGCGCAACACCACCCGCTCCGCCGGCGCGTCCCTTCGCCACGCCGGCACCGCACGGCAGCGAGCCCGAAACCGCGCCGCCGCCCGACACCACCACCCACACCGACGGCCACCCCGAACTCGCCGCGCCCGCTCAAGATGCGCCCGAGCCCACACCGCCGGCGCCGCAGGCAGGCCCGGGAATACAAGGCAGCCGGCCGGGTTCCGCGGCCTCCCGGGACGCCACCGACTCCGCGCCAGCGGGTGGCTCAACACCACCCGCCCCGCCGGCACCGAACGCCGCCGCAGCCGGCGAGCCGAGTTCTGCGGCCCCGCAGGAAGCGGCCGAGTCCGCCGCACCAGCGAGTAGCGCATCATCGGCACCCCGCAGCGACACAGCCGGCGAGCCGGCCGGCGAATCGGCCGGCGAATCGGCCGCTGCCCCGCACGCGGTGGAGCCCGAGCGGCCGGTCGGCGAGCCGGCGGCCCCTGTACCGGGTGGCGCGGCCGGCGCCGGTTCGGGAGCGCCGGTTCCGTCCGGCGTCGCGGATCCGGCGGCGGAGACCGCAGCCGACGTCAGGACACCGCGGATCTACGACGGGCTCGACGACGCCGGGCGGCCCGTCGTGGAGCGGGAGCGGCTGGCGCCGGAGGAACGGGAGCGGGTGCTCGCGTACCTGGAGGCGGCGCCGGCGGTGCTGGCGTCGCGCAGCTACGGGACGGACGCGTTCGATCCGGCCCGCACGGACGTCGTGCCGATGGTGTTCCGGACCGATGGCAGCTGGGCATGGCCCGGAGCCGTCGCCTACTACCTGCGGGAGCACGACATCCCGCCGGATCCCGAGCTGCTGAGCCACATCCGCGGGCGGCGGTTCGCCGTGCCGGAGGTCGGGGAGCCGGCGCGGGAGATCGCGTTGGCGGCGATCACCGGGGAACCCGGCTGACCGTCCACAACGGACTAGGCAATGGTGAACCCGGCGTCCGCGAGGGCGGCTTCGACCTCCTTGCAGTGCTCGGGTCCGCGCGTTTCCAGGGCGAGCGCGACGTCGACCTCACCGAGGGCAAGGCTGCCGGAGATGCGGGAGTGCTCGACGTCCAGGACGTTGGCGCCGAGTTCCTTCACGCAGCTCAGCACGGACACCAGCGAGCCGGGGCGGTCGGGCACGCGCAGGCGCAGCTTGAGGTAGCGCCCGCCGGCCGTCATGCCGTGCTGGATGATCTGCTGGAGCAGCACCGGATCGACGTTGCCGCCCGAGAGGATCGCCACCACGGGTGGTTCGAAGGCGCCCGGGTGCTCCAGCAGCGCGGCGACGGTGGCCGCGCCGGCCGGTTCGACCACGAGCTTGCGCCGCTCCAGGCACAGCAGCACCGCGCGGGACAGGCCCTCCTCGGTGACCGTCACGACGTCGTCCACGAGGGACGAGACGTGCGCGTAGCTGATCGGCCCGGGCTCGCCCACTGCGATCCCGTCGGCCATCGTGTGCAGCTCGCGCAGCCGTACGGGCGCGCCGGCCTCGAGCGACGGTGGGTACGCCGCGGCGTCCTCGGCCTGTACGCCGACCACGCGGACGTCGGGCTGCAGCCCCTTCACCGCGGCCGCGACGCCACCGACCAGGCCGCCGCCGCCCGTGGCGACGAGCACCGTTTTCGCGCCGGGCACCTGCTCCAGGATCTCCAGCCCGACCGTGCCCTGCCCGGCGATCACGTCGGCGTGGTCGAACGGGTGGATGAACACCGCTCCGGTCCGCTCGGAGAACGCGATGGCCTCCGCCAGCGTCTCCTCGAGGACGGCGCCGCGGAGGTGCACGTCGGCGCCGTACCCGCGGGTCGCGGCGAGTTTGGGCAGGGGCGCGCGCAGCGGCATGAACACCGTTGCCTTGATCCCCAGCAGCGACGACGCCAGTGCCACGCCCTGCGCGTGGTTGCCGGCGCTGGCCGCGACGACGCCGCGGGCGCGTTCTTCTTCACTGAGGCCGTGGATGCGGGTGTACGCGCCGCGGATTTTGAACGACCCCGTGCGCTGCAGGTTCTCGCATTTGAGGTACACCGGGCCGCCGTGCAGCCGGCGCAGGTCGCGGGCGTGTTCCATGGGGGTCACCCTGGTGATGCCCTCGAGGAGCTTGCGCGCCTCCTCGATCCGCTCGATGCTGACCAGTTCCATACGCCGGATGATGCCACCGACGGATGGCTGAGGTGCCACCCCCGTGGGACCGGTACGCTGATAACAGCAACCACACGTGATCAGGGAGTGCGACCATGGCCCGCGCGGAAAACGCGACTACCGCTCGACGGATGCGCGCGACCCGTTCGGCCGGAGTGCTGCCGCTCGTCCTGGGTGTCGCGTCCGCCGTCGCTCTCACCGGCGCCGCCTACTTCACCGTCGACGCCGCCGGCTGCGGCGGCCAGGCCCAGTACATCCGCCACGACAACCACGTCGAGCTCGTGGGCAGCTGTGTCGACGGTTCCGAGTTGCCCGCGGCGCCCGCGGAGCAGCAGGAAGCCGTGCACCACTCGATCCACAAGGCGGGCACGCAGCCCAGCAGCTATCGGCCCTGAAAATCCGGTCCGGACCGGTCGATCCGAGGAGCCCCGCGCCGTAATCGGTGCGGGGCTCTCGCGTGAGCGCGCCGCGGACGTCGAGGCAGCTGTGGAGAACCCGCCGCTGTGGTAGCTCCACACGGCCGCCCGCCCGCAACAGACTCGGTCGCAATTGCGCCTCGGCGCCGGCGCGGGTGCACACGGGGACTGTCCACAACGCAGAAACCCCGCACCGCCTGGGCGACGCGGGGTTTCCCGTGAAAAATCAGCCGAGCGCGGCCGTCAAGTCGGCGACCAGGTCGGTGCCGTCTTCGATGCCGACGGACAGACGGATCAGGTCCTCCGGGACCTCGAGGGTGGAGCCGGCCGTGGAGGCGTGCGTCATGCGGCCCGGGTGCTCGATGAGGGACTCGATACCGCCCAGGGACTCGGCCAGGATGAAGAGCTTGGTGCGCGAAACGAGCTCCAGCGCGGCCTGCTCGCCGTCCGCGTGGCGGAACGACACCATGCCACCGAAGCGGCGCATCTGCTTGGCCGCGACCTCGTGGCCGGGGTGCTCGGGCAGGCCCGGGTAGTAGATCTTGGAGACCTTCGGGTGCTTGGCGAGCGTCTGGACGATCAGCTCGGCGTTGTCGCTGTGCCGCTCCATGCGCAAAGCCAGCGTCTTCAGGCCGCGCAGGGTCAGCCACGCGTCGAACGGACCCGGCACGGCGCCCGCGGCGTTGCGCAGGTAGAAGAGCTGTTCGCGCAGGTCGTCCTCGTTGGTGAGCACGGCGCCGCCGACGACGTCGGAGTGGCCGCCGAGGTACTTGGTGGTGGAGTGGACCACGATGTCGGCACCGAGCGCCAGCGGCGTCTGCAGGTATGGCGTGGCGAAGGTGTTGTCGACGACCAGGCGCGCGCCCGCGTCGTGGGCCACGCCCGCCAGCGCCGCGATGTCGGCGATGCCGAGCAGCGGGTTCGTCGGCGTCTCGCACCAGACCAGCTTGGTCTCGGGTCGCAGCGCGGCGCGCACCTCGTCGACGTTCGCCAGGTTCGCGACGGTGTGCTCGATGCCCCACAGGCTCAGCACCTTGTCGATCAGGCGGAACGTGCCGCCGTAGGCATCGTTGCCCAGCACCAGGTGGTCGCCCGGGCGCAGGGTCGTGCGCAGCACCGCGTCGGACGCCGCCATGCCGGACGCGAAGGCCAGCGCGTGGCGGGCGCCCTCCAGCGAGGCCAGCGCCTGCTCGAGCGCCGTGCGCGTGGGGTTCGCGGTGCGCGAGTACTCGTAACCACCCTCACGGGTGCCGCCCACGCCGTCCTGCGCGTACGTCGACGTCTGGTAGATGGGCACGATGACGGCGCCGGTCCGCGGATCGGGCTGCTGCCCGGCGTGGATGGCGCGTGTTTCGAAGCCCAGTACGGAGTAGTCGTCGACCATGATTCCAGGGTACGGCGCGACCCCGACATTCCCGCCAGGTGGGACGGAATTCACGGCGACCGGAGTAGCTGGGGCACGTGTTGTCCCCTGGTACTGGCGGTTCGCCGCCAGTACCAGGGAGCGGTCACCAGCCCTGCGGCCCACCCGGTTGCTGAACGTAACCGGCGGCGTACTGCGGGGCAGCGTCGTCGAGGCCGACCCACAGCTTCGTCGGCTTCACGATGGCGAGGACCAGCGTGGCCACCGGCGGGAGGAGCGACAGCAGGCTCGACGCGATGCCGTAGCCCAGGAACTCGGACGAAGCGCCGAGCCCGACACCGCCGGCCATGGAGATGATCAGCGAGATCACGGTGAACGCGATCGCGACCGAGCAGCCGATGATCACGAGCATCCGGCCCAGCGGCTTGTGCATGATCAGCGAGATGGCGCCCCAGAGCAGCAGCACGGCCATCGCGAGTTCGACGATCAGCGAAACGATCAGCAGCCCGAACACGCCGTGGAACGCGGCCATGCCGACGACGCTGCCGATCACGCCGATCACCGCGACGATGCCGCCGAGGATCGCCAGCACGGCGGCCGTGATCGCGGTGCCGCCGCCCGGCTTCTGCTGGAGCTGGCCGGGTCCACCCGGGTACGCGGCGAACGGCTGGCCGGGTTGGCCGAAGGGCTGCGGCTGCCCGTACGGAGCCGGCTGTTGGCCCGGGAACGGCTGGCCGGGCACCGGCTGCGCGCCCGAGAAGGGCTGCCCCGGCACCGGCTGGGTGCCCGAGAACGGCTGGCCAGGCACCGGCTGCGGACCGGCGAACGGCTGGCCGGGAACTTGCTGCGGACCGGAGAAGGGCTGCCCCGGCACGAGTTGCTGGCCGGGGTAGGGCTGCTGGCCGTACGGCTGCTGCGGGTTCTGCCCCTGCCCGGGGTTCTGGGGATAGCTCAACGGAAGTCCCTCGCGTCCGGCCCCCACCGGCGGCGGGGTGGTGTCCTCGTATCGTGCCAGGCCGCGGGCGGGTTCGGGGCGAAAATCACCACTGTCCGGGTGCCGAAGTCCGGTACCTGAGAAACGAGAACGTGGGCGGCAGCGCCGCGAGCACCAGGATGATCGGCGAGAGCACGACCAGCACGGCGCGGTCTACGGCCGCGAAGCCCTTCAGCGAGAAGACGACCTGGAAGTAGTCCGCATAACCGGCGTTGCCGAGCGTCGGCTCCAGCAGGATCGAGCCGATGGCGATCAGCGCGCCGAGGATCAGCAGCACGGCGCCCGCGGTGGCGCGGAAGATCGTCGCGACCGCGCCGACGAGCAGGAAGAGCCCCGCCCCGAGGTAGCCCCCGAGGTCGACGAGTGTCCACATCGGAAGGTCGCCGAGGCTGAACCCGGACGGGATGTCGATGAACAACGTCACCGGCAGGTACCCCGCCGCCACGGCCGCCACGAGCCCCAGCAACGCCGCGGCCACCGCCGTGACCCCGGACGGGCGCCGGCGCCCGGCGGCCGGTTCGCCGTACGCGGGGCCGGAGCGCTGTTGCGCTGGAGATCCGTACGGGCGACCCAACTTTTGCTCCCCCTCGATTCGAACGCGAAACGGACGGCTCACCCTAGCCCGGAAATCGCGATCACGGACGACAAATGGTGAAGCGATGAAGAACCCCTGCCCGAATCGCCCTTCCCGCGGAATGATTCAAGATCAATACGGCGCAGCGTTACTGAAACACAGCATTTCTCAATTTTTCGCAAAGATCGGCTGCCGGTCGGGGTGCCGCGACTTGCTCTGGGCGCCAAGCTCCGTAGGGGTCGGCTTGCCGAGACTTCGCAGTGACCGCCAGCTGGAGTCCGCAGGTGTTGCTGTCGCTTGGGCCACCGTCAGTGCCCGTGCATCACAAAGACGACCGGTGCTTCCTGCTCTCCGGCCGGGGGCAGAGAGGGTCCAGCGCCTTCGCCGCGCCGACCGCCCGCCAGCCCAAGCTCCCACCGAGGGGGTCACCGGCCGGTGGACAGCGAGTGCCCAGCCCACCACCACAGTCGCCGCAGCGATCGACCACGCCACACACGCCAGCCGCAACAAAAGCTCGCGACCGGGAGCGGCTCACCGGCGCTGGACAGCAAGGGTCCAGCCCAGCGTCTTCCGCCGCGGCGACTGCCCTCGCCAGCCCACAGCTGAAGCTCCCGAGCAAGGGTGGCTCACCGGGCAGTGAGCAGCGAGTGCCCAACCCACCACCACGGTCGCCGCAGCGATCGACCACGCCACACCCGCCAGCACACAGCCAAAACTCCCGACCAAGAGCGGCTCACCGGCCGGGGAACAGCGAGCGCCCAGCCCACCACCACGGTCACCGCAGCGACCACCCACACCACACACGCCAGCGCAACAAAGCTTGCGACCGAGAGCGGCTCACCGGCGCTGGACAGCAAGGGTCCAGCCCAGCGTCTTCCGCCGCGGCGACTGCCCTCGCCAGCCCACAGCTGAAGCTCCCGAGCAAGGGTGGCTCACCGGGCAGTGAGCAGCGAGCGCCCATGCCACACACGCCAGCACACACCCAAAGCTCCGAACCGAGAGCGACTCACCGGGCAGTTGACAGCGAAAGCCCAGCGCACGACCACGGTCGCCGCAGCGACCGACCACGCCACACACGCCAGCACACAGCCAAAACTTCCAACCAAGCGCGGCTCACCGGGCGGGGAACAGCAAGGGCCCAGCCCACCACCACGGTCGCCGCAGCGACCGACCACGCCACACACGCCAGCACACAGCCAAAGCGCCCAAACGAGAGCAGCTCACCGGGCACTGGACTACGAGCGCCCGGCCCAGCACCTTCCGCCGCGGCGACCGACCCCGCCAGGCCGCAGCCAAAGCTCCCAACCGAGAGCGGGCTCACGGGGCGGTGGGGGCAGCGAGGACCCAAGCCTGTCACTCACCGCGGCGTCTGCCGGCGCCGCAGGTGCCTGCGTGCCGCCGAGGCGTTCGAGCGAGCGTGGCCACGCCGGGGAAAGAGAAGGGCCCCTTCGGTGACGTGCACCGAAGGGGCCCTTCGCGAAGGCTTCAGCTCACCACTGCTGTTGCTGCGGCGGCTGCCCCGGCTGGCCGTAGCCGCCCTGGCCGGGGGGTGGGCCGTAGCCGGGAGGGGGCTGCTGGCCCGGCGGGGGGCCGTAGCCCGGGGGCGGGCCGTAACCGGGCGGGGGCTGCTGCGGGTAGCCGCCGGGCTGGGGCTGGCCCGGCTGGGGGAAGCCGCCGCTGCCCGGCTGCTCGGGGGGCTGGCCGTAGCCCGGCTGAGGGGGCTGGCCGAAACCGCCTGGCTGGCCCGGTTGCGGGAAGCCGCCGCTGCTGGGGTTCGGGTTGCCCGGCTGGCCGAAGCCCTGCTGGCCGGGAGCGCCCGGAGCACCGAAAGGAGGCTGGCCCTGGTCGCCCGGCTGGCCGAAGCCCGGCTGGGCGCCGAAGCCCTGGGGCTGGCCGAAGCCGCCCTGGCCCGGGGGCGGGCCGCCGAAGCCGCCCGGCTGGCTGGGAGCCGAGCCGGCGCCGAGGCCGACGTACTGGGCCGTCGGCGGGATCAGGCCGACGACGCCGACGATGAGGATCAGGATGCCGAAGATGAGCGTCGGCATGCCGAGGTTGTCGGCGGTGGCGCCGGCGCCGAAGCCCGCGTTCGGGGTCGTGCCGCCGATCAGCAGGATGCCGAAGACGGTCAGCACGAGGCCGCCCACGGCGACCACGATCGGCACGAGTTTCCTGAGCCCGCCGCCGAGCCGTCCGGCCAGGATCAGGCCGACGCCACCCGCGATCGCGATGACCGCGCCGACGAGCAGCAGGATCACGTAGAGCCAGATCGCGCCCGGCGAGGCGAGCCCCGACTGGGCCAGCAGCTGGTCGACGCGCGCGTCGCCCGCCTGCTGGCGCGCCTCGCTCAGGGCCGACGAGTAGTCACTGGCTTCACCCATGTAGAGGAACGACCAGATCAGCGACAGCACACCGAGCAGCGCGACGATCCCGCCGGCGATGTAGCCGTACATGCCGTTGCCGGAAGCCGGCGCGGCGGGCGCGGCGCCGAAAGCCGGTGGCGCTCCGAAACCACCCGGCTGACCGCCGAAACCACCGTGCTGCGGCGGAGCGCCGAACGTACCGGCGCCCTGGTCGAAGCCACCGGGCCCACCCGGCGCGCCGAAGCCCTGCGGCTGGCTGGGCTCACCGAAACCACCCGGCTGACCGGGCTGGCCAGGATGACCCGGCTGGCCGAAGCCACCGGGCTGCGCCCCGAAGCCCGGCTGGCCGAAACCGCCGCCCATGGCCGCGGGGTTGTCGGCCATGCTGGGCGGCGGCGCGTACGGGATGGCCGGTGGCTGCGAGCCCGGCGACACGAGCTGCGTCGACTCGGCGCCGAAGTGGCTTTCGCCGGGGTTCGCGTCACCCGGCCGGACGACCTGCGTCGGCTCGGGGGCCTCGCCGAACAGACCGCCCTCACCCGACGCGGGGGCCGGCGGCTGCGGCTGGCCCGGCTGGACCACCTGGGTCGGCTCCGACGCGCCGAACGGACTGTCCTGCTGAGGTGTGGGACCACTCGGTGGGCCCTGCGGCGGCTGCTCGCCGCCGTCCCCGGGCTGGCTCGGTGGCTGCGGAGCACTCATGTGGGTCTTGAACCCCCTTGACGAGGACGCGAAAAAGTTCTACCGCGCCCACGCTAT
Source organism: Amycolatopsis sp. FDAARGOS 1241 (assembly GCF_016889705.1). Classification (NCBI taxonomy): domain Bacteria; kingdom Bacillati; phylum Actinomycetota; class Actinomycetes; order Pseudonocardiales; family Pseudonocardiaceae; genus Amycolatopsis; species Amycolatopsis sp. FDAARGOS 1241. The sequence continues at coordinate 810,118 of NZ_CP069526.1, read as the reverse complement.
CGGATAGCGGGGCAGGGCGCTCGGAACGCCCCGTCCCGCTTTGCCGATTTATCGGTTCGTCCGCCCGGCGAGGAACGCGAGCAGATCGTGCCTGGTGACGACGCCGGCGGGCTTGCCGTCGATCAGCACGAGTGCGCCGTCGGCTCCCTCGAGCGCCTTCATCGCGGCACTGACCTGCTCGCCCGCGCCGATGGTCGGCAGGGGTGGCGACATGTGCGTCTCGAGCCGGTCGGCGAGCTGGGCCTTGCCGGTGAACAGGGCGTCGAGCAGGTCGCGCTCGTTCACGGCGCCGACCACCTCGGCGGCCATCACCGGCGGCTCCGCGCTGACCACGGGCATCTGGCTCACGCCGAACTCCGACAGGATCGCCACCGCCTCGGCGACGGTCTCGTTCGGGTGCGAGTGCACCAGGCTGGGCAGTGCACCGCTCTTCTTGGTGAGCACATCGCCGATCGTCGCGCCCGAAGAGTCAGGCGGGAGGAAGCCGTAGGACGACATCCAGGCGTCGTTGAAGACCTTCGTGAGGTAGCCGCGGCCGCCGTCGGGCAGCAGGACCACGACGACGTCGTGCTCGGTCAGCCCCTCGGCGAGCTTCAGCGCGGCGGCGACGGCCATGCCGCACGAGCCGCCGACCAGCAGGCCTTCCTCGAGCGCGAGCCGGCGCGTCGTGTCGAACGAGTGCGCGTCGGACACCGCGATGATCTGGTCGGCGACGCCGCGGTCGTAGGTCTCGGGCCAGAAGTCCTCGCCGACGCCCTCGACCAGGTACGGCCGGCCGGAACCACCGGAGTAGACGGATCCCTCGGGGTCGGCGCCGACGACCTGCACGCGGCCGTCGCTCACCTCCTTGAGGAAACGGCCGGTGCCCGAGATGGTGCCCCCGGTGCCGACGCCCGCGACGAAGTGCGTGATCTTGCCGTCGGTCTGGCGCCAGATCTCCGGGCCGGTGGAGCGGTAGTGGCTCTCCGGGTTCTCGGGGTTGGCGTACTGGTTGGGCTTCCAAGCGCCGTCGATCTCGCGGACGAGCCGGTCGGACACGTTGTAGTACGAGTCCGGGTGCTCGGGCGGCACCGCGGTCGGGCAGACGACGACGCGGGCGCCGTACGCGCGCAGGACGTTGCGCTTGTCCTCGCTCACCTTGTCGGGGCAGACGAACACGCACTTGTAGCCCTTGCGCTGCGCGACCATCGCCAGCCCCACGCCCGTGTTGCCCGAAGTCGGCTCCACGATCGTCCCGCCGGGCCGCAGCTCGCCCGAGGCCTCGGCGGCTTCGATCATCCGCAGTGCGATGCGGTCCTTCACACTGCCGCCGGGGTTGACGTACTCGACCTTCGCGAGCACCAGCGGCTTGAGCCCCGTGGTGAGGGAGTTCAGCTTGACCAGCGGCGTGTTGCCCACCAGGTCGACGATGTGCTCGGCGTACTCCACGTCTGCGCTCCTGCTCTTTCTGCGCCGGATCTCGGCGGCGTGCCCAGCCTAAACGCCGGACCTGCGGCGCTGTCCACTCAGGCAGGCGGCGGGGACGCCGGTTCCTCCGGGACGAGGGCGGCCCAGTGCCCCTCCCACCCCTCGATCGGCTTCTCCGCCCAGCCCGGCGGCCAGCTGCGGTCGACGTCGGTTCGGGTCGTCGCACCGCACAGGCGGGCCATGACCCGATCGCCGAAGAGCGACGGCCCTTCGAAGGCGGCCCCCGTGAACGTGTCACCGGTCCCGCCGAACACGGCGCCGCGGAAGTCGGCGAGCCCGAGGAAGCGGCTCTGCGGGAACTCGGCCTTGCTCGTTATCTCCGTGCCCGTGAACTCTGCCAGCTCGACGAAGGTGGTGCCGTAGCAGGCGATCGAGCGGATCCGGCAGCGCGTGAGCGAGAGGCGGACCAGTCTGGCACCGGAGAAGTCGAGGTCCACGTCCGGCCAGAACGCGGCGTTGTCGTCGTTGCGCCCGGGCCGCAGGTGCAGGCAGAGGATGCGCTGGGCGGCCGAGCGGACTTCGGTCTCCTGGCGGGTCCCGGTGGAGGGGTCCTCGGGGTCGAAGGGCATCCGCAAGTAGGCGCAGAAGAGGTTGACGATGGTCTGGCGTTGCTCCGGGTACTCCTGTGCGAGGCGTTCGAGTGCGTAGAGCCCGGCGAACCGGACCGGCGCCTTGTCGCTGCCGAGCTGGTCCGCGGCTTTGCTGTAGGTGTCGGTGAAGCGCCGTTGGGTGGCGTCGTGGTCCTTCTGCTCCAGGTCGAGCTCGGCCGAGCGCTGGCGCCGCGCGGCGAGCAGGAGGGCGGCCGCGCCACCGGTGCCGACGACGACGTTCGCGGCCGTGCGCAGCGCGTCGAGCCGCGCGGTGTCCTGCGGGCTGCCGCCGCCGAGTGTCGTCAGGAGGAGGAGCGCGGCGGCCGCGGCGACCGCGATCAGGCCGGCTCCCCACCACAGGATCGTGCTCGTGCGCAGGGCGCGGCTCCGGTTCGTCACGGCGGGGATCTTGCCATCGGAGTGGCACGCATCGCTCCCGGCTTTGCGCCGGGGCACGCAAGCGGCACTATGGTGAGCAACCGCTTAGTGCACACCGACCCGAGGAAGTGTCACGCCATGCCCGAAGCCGTCATCGTCTCCACCGCCCGCTCCCCGATCGGCCGCGCGGCCAAGGGATCGCTGGTCGACATGCGTCCCGACGACCTCACCGTGCAGATGATCCGGGCGGCGCTCGACAAGATTCCCCAGCTCGGCCCCGCCGACATCGACGACCTGATGCTCGGCTGCGGCCTGCCCGGCGGCGAGTCCGGGTTCAACATGGGCCGCGTCGTGGCCGTCGAACTGGGCTACGACCACCTGCCCGGCTGCACGATCACGCGCTACTGCTCCTCCAGCCTCCAGACGACCCGCATGGCGATGCACGCCATCAAGGCGGGTGAAGGCGACGTCTTCATCTCCGCCGGCGTCGAGACCGTGTCGCGCTTCGCGAAGGGCAGCTCGGACTCCTGGCCGGACACACACAACCCGCTGTTCGCCGACGCCGAGGCCCGCACGAAGGCCACCGCCGAATCGGGCACGGACAGCTGGACGGACCCGCGTGCGGACGGCCTGGTCCCCGACGTCTACATCGCCATGGGCCAGACCGCCGAAAACCTGGCGCGGCTCAAGGGCATCACGCGTGAAGAGATGGACGAGTTCGGCGTGCGCTCGCAGAACCTCGCGGAGAAGGCGATCGCCGACGGGTTCTGGGCCAAGGACATCACGCCGGTCACCCTCCCGGACGGCACGGTCGTGTCGAAGGACGACGGCCCGCGCGCGGGCGTGACGCTCGAGGGCGTCGCCGGCCTGAAGCCCGTGTTCCGCCCCGACGGCCGGGTCACGGCCGGCAACTGCTGCCCGCTCAACGACGGCGCCGCCGCCGTCATCGTCATGTCCGACACCAAGGCGCGTGAGCTCGGCCTCACGCCACTGGCGCGCATCGTGTCGACGGGCGTGACGGGCCTGTCGCCGGAGATCATGGGCTACGGCCCGGTCGAGGCGTCGAAGCAGGCGCTGGCCCGCGCGGGAATGTCCATTTCGGACATCGACCTGGTGGAGATCAACGAAGCCTTCGCCGCGCAGGTCATCCCGTCCTACCGCGACCTCGGCGTCGACCTCGACCGCCTCAACGTCAACGGCGGCGCCATCGCCGTCGGCCACCCGTTCGGCATGACGGGCGCCCGCATCACCTCGACGCTCATCAACTCCCTCCAGCACCACGACAAGCAGTTCGGCCTCGAGACCATGTGCGTCGGCGGCGGCCAGGGGATGGCGATGGTTCTGGAGCGGCTTTCCTGAGGTTGCCGCGTTTTGAGGTAGTCGCTGTGGAGAGGGCCGCTCGCGGGGTGTTCGCGGGCGGCTTTATTCGTTGTCGGACTGCAGGTGGCTCGCCGGTCGCGGCCGGCGCAGCCTGGCGGCCAGCACGGGCTTGTCGGCCGGCGGCGACGCGTCGGCTGGCGAGCCGGTGCTCCGGCACCGCCCCGAATCCGCCGCCAGCGGGACGGAGTGGCGAGCTGCCGGCACTGCGAGCCGCCCGAGGAACCACGATCTGTGCCGCGTGAGCTGAACCGCCCGGCGAAGCCGCCAGCCGGTGTCCACGCGGCGCACGCCCCGACCCGCGCGCGAAGGCGGCCGGAGGCGGAATGGTGGCACCGAACCCGTCAACGCGAGGAGGCCACGAAGGCGTGAACTCCCAACGGATTGCAATCAACTCCTCAGTGTGAGCAGTCGTCAGCGGAACGGGGTCGCGTGCGTGCCTCCATCCGCACCTGCCTGCGAGTGCGCCGCGCCGGCATCCCCGAATGCACAACCTGCACGCGGTGGACTCCGCAGGCGCTCGAGGAACGGCGATCCGTGCCGTGTGGGCTGAACGCTCCGGCGAAGCCGCCAGCTGGCGTTCACACGGCGCACGCGCCGGCTCCGCGCGCCAGGTTGCGCCCGGAGGCCGAACGGGCTGAACCGAACCCGTCGACCCGAGGCTGCGGCGAAAGGCCACTCGCGCAACAGAACGACCAGCCCTCCGTCGCGAGCAGCCGTCAGCGGAGCGGAACCGCCGGGGTCGCACGCCCGCCCTTCCGCCGCACCGGCGTGTGCCGCAGGCGCCAGCCGAAGGGCTGACCGAACCCGTCAACGCGACGCGGCCGCGAAGCGCCACTCGCGCAACAGAACGCGAGCAGCCCTCCGCCACGAACAGACATCAGCGAAGTGGAACCGCCGGGATCGAATACATGCCTCCCGCCACACCGGCGTGTGCCGCAGACGGAAGGGTTGACCGAACCCGTCAACGCGACGCGGCCGCGAAGCGCCACTCGCGCAACAGAACGCGAGCAGCCCTCCGCCACGAACAGACATCAGCGAAGCGGAACCGCCGGGATCGAATACATGCCTCCCGCCACACCGGCGTGTGCCGCAGACGGAAGGGTTGACCGAACCCGTCAACGCGACGCGGCCGCGAAGCGCCGCTCGCGCAACAGAACGCGAGCAGCCCTCCGTCACGAACAGACATCAGTGAAGCGGAACCGCCGGGATCGCATACATGCCTCCCGCCGCACCGGCGCGTGCCGCAGGCGCCAGCCGAAGGGTTGACCGAACCCGCCAACGCGACGCGGCCGCGAAGCGCCGCGAGCGCAGCAGTACGCGAGCCGGCCCTCCGTCACGAGCAGCCGTCAGTGGAGCGGAACCGCCGGGGTTGCATGGGTGCCTTCCTCAGCGCCGGTCGGTGGGGTGGGGGGCACGAAGCGCTTCTTGGGCAGGAAGAAAGCCGGCACGAGGCAGAGGGCCAGGATGACCGTGGCCCAGAGGAAGGTCGTCGCGAAGGAGGCGGCGGTGAGGGTGGTCGCGGTGGTGTGCGTGGCGGGGTTGAGGGTGGCGGCGGTGGCGGCCAGCTGGCCCTGGCTCGGCGGGACGCCGAAGCGCGTCGCGAGGAGGGAGGCGAGGATGATCGACATGACGGCGGAGCCGATGGCGCCCGAGGTCTGCTGCAGGATGCTCGTGGCGGTCGACGCCTTGGCCATGTCGGCGGGCTGCAGGGTCTGCAGGGCCGCCGAGGTGATGGGCATCATCGTGCAGCCCATGCCGATGCCCATCACGAACGCCGCCGACAGCAGCAGCGCATACGGCGTGTCCGGGCCGACCTGGGTGAACGGGATCATGCCGAGCACGATCAGGAGCAGGCCGGGCAGGACGATGCGGCGGGGGGCGATCTTGTCGGCCAGCCGGCCGGTGAACGGCATGACGACCATCGCGCCGAAGCCCTGCGGCGCGAGCAGGAGCCCCGCGTGCAGGGCGGTTTCGCCGCGCACCAGCACGAAGTACGTGGGCAGCAGGAGCATCGCGCCGAAGAAGCCGATGCAGAACACCGACAGCGTGATCATCGAAACCGAGAACGGCCGGTTCCTGAACAGGCTCAGGTCCATCAGCGGGTCCGGCACCCGCAGCGCCCGCAGCACGAACCCGACCAGCAGCAGGATGCCCGCGAGCCCCGGCAGCCAGACCTCGGCCGCGGTGATCGTGCCCGTCGACGGGAACCGCGAGACGCCGAAGATCAGCGCCGCCAGCCCCGGCGACACCATCAGCAGCCCGAGGAAGTCGAATCGGCCCGCAGGTTGAGGCTTGTCCTTCGGCAGCAGCCGCAGTCCGAGCAGGAACGCGATCACGCCGATCGGCACGTTGATGTAGAAGATCCACCGCCAGCTCACGGCGTCGACGAGCCACCCGCCGAGGATCGGCCCGCAGATCGGGCCCAGCAGCATCGGCACGCCGAGCACGGACATCACGCGCCCGATGCGTTGCGGCCCGGCCGTGCGCGTCAGGATCGTCATGCCCGCCGGCATCAGCATGCCGCCGCCGAGGCCCTGCAGCACGCGGAAGACGATGAGCGTCTCGACGCTCCACGACAGCCCCGCCAGCATCGAGCCGACCAGGAACGTGCCGATCGCCAGCAGGTACAGGCGTTTCGTGCCGAACCGGTCCGCCGCCCAGCCCGTGATCGGGATGACCGTGGCGAGCGCCAGCATGTAGCCGGTGACGACCCACTGGATCGTGTCGAGCGAGGTCGAGAACTGCAGCGTGAGCTTCTGCAGCGCCACGTTGACGACCGTGGTGTCCAGGATCGCCATGATGGCGCCGAGCACCACCACCGACGCGACCTTCAGCACTCCCCGGTCGAGTTTGTCGTCGAGCCCGGTCGCCGGGCTCGGTTGTGCGGACATGCGGAACCCATCCCCATCTGCCAGGTAACGGAAGCCGCGCAAGCCCGGCTCCCGGGTCCCCCTTGCGCGACGTCGTCGAGAGTAGATGAGGGGTCCGACAAAAAGCGAACGGTTTCGCCCGCGCAAAGAACAGGCGAATTTTCGCGTCCCGCCGAAGATTCCGGTGACTGTCCCACCTGCGACGAGGCACCAGCAATTCGTACGGTGCGTACGCACTCCGTCGCGCGAAGCAGAGCATTCCCGGAGCGCACACGGAAAAGGCGCCCCGTGGATTCACGGAGCGCCTTCTCGGGAATCCCGCGCGAACGTCAGTCGCGCAGGTACGACAACAGCCGCAGGATCTCGAGGTACAGCCACACCAGCGTGGTCATGAGGCCGAAAGCCGCGTACCACGCCCACTTGGCCGGCATGCCCGAACGGATCATGCGGTCGGCCTGGTCGAAGTCGAGCAGGAAGCTGAACGCGGCGATGCCGATGACCACGAGGCTGAAGATGATCGCGATCGGGCCGCCGTCGCGCAGTGGGTTGAAGCCGAAGAACAACGCGGTGAGCAGGTTGACCAGCATCAGGACCACGACACCGCCGACGGCGCCGACGATCCACTTGGTCAGCTTCGGCGTGACCTTCACGGCGCCGGTCTTGTAGACCACCAGCATCGCGATGAACACACCCGCGGTGCCGATCAGCGCCTGCAGCGCGATGCCCGGGTAGATGAGCTCGAACAACCCACTCAGCGCACCCAGGAAAACACCCTCGGCGGCCGAGTACACAAGCGTGAGCGGACCGTTCGCCTTCTGCCCGAAGATGATCACCAGCGAGATGACGAGACCCACGATCAGCCCGCCGAACAGCGCGCCGAGGAGCGGCCCGCTCATGCCGGTGACCCGCCCGAGGCCGTCGACGAGCAGCTGGGACTGGGCCCAGATCGCCGTGAGGACACCGAAGAGCAGCGCGGTGCCCAACGAGAGACCGGTCTTGACGACGACGTCGTCGACCGTCATCGGGCGGTCGCCGGAACCGGCGGCCATCCGGCCCGGCGCGTAACCGGGCACGCCACCCTGGCCCTGGGCGTACCCGTAGGGCTGCTGGTCGAAGCCGACGTTCGGCCCGTACTGCCCCTGGGCGGCCGAGCCGCGGGGCAGGTTGCGGAACGCCGGGTTGCTACTGGAACGCACCTGATCCTCCTGGATCTGCTGGCACCTTGCATCGGGTTCAACGACCGCCCGGGCCTGCTGGTTCCCGTTCGAGGACGTCGAGTAAAGAACACTTTACCCAAGCATTCGATCAGGTGACCCGACCCGCACCGGGTTACACCGTATGCGACCGAGATCACGACCGTTCACCGCAGGTCACCCGATGGCCCCTAGACAATCTCAGTGATCACCCGCGAACCTTCACTACGCGTGTTCGGGAAGTGACCGAAGGCGTGTCGGGGAGTTGTTCGATCGTGTGACCTGCGGCGACGTAGAGGCGTCGGAGCAAGGCACGTTGAAGGAGTCAACACACCATGGGGTTGTCTTCACGCCCGCGCGCTCGCCTGCGCTCTGCTGCCGGCCTGATCGCTGCCACGCTGGTCGGCGCACTCTCCATCACCGCAGTCGGAACGACACCCGCGAGCGCCGCGACCCAGGAGGGCGTCGGACTCGAGATCAAGCCGGGCCAGTCCGTCGAGGGCAAGCCGGCGAGCCGCAACTGGCTGGGGTCGTACCTCGTCGGCGGCAAGCAGGTGTTCTGCGTCAGCTTCCAGTTGAAGGCACCGGACACCAGCGAGAAGTACAAGCCCGGCGACGAGCTGCTCACGAAGTGGGGCGAGAAGATCCCCGCCGACCACGCGGCGAACATCTCGTACCTGCTGCTGCGCTACGGCGACACCAAGGACGCGAACGTCGCGGCCGCGCTCGCGCACCTGCTGCACTCGTGGACCGCGGCCCCGCGCCCCGGCCACGACGACCTCGACCCGAACCTGTCCAAGGCGGAGATCGGCTACGACGCCGACTTCCACCTCAAGGCGCTCAAGGCCAAGTCGCAGGCCGCCTACGACGACGTCGCGAAGCTGACCGCCGACGCCGAAACCAACCGCGGCCCGTGGACCGCGTCGGTGACGCCGCCGAAGGGCGACCAGCACCTCGGCACGGCGGCGACCTGGACGATCACGGTCAAGAACGCCAAGGGCACCGGTGTGCCCGACGTGCCCGTGAAGATCGACGCTGCCGACGCGACGCTCGCCGCTGACTCCGAACCCGCAGATGCCGGGCAGGCCGCGGACGCGACGAGCGGCAGCGCGGCCGGCCAGGCCGCGCAGACCGAGACCACGCTGAAGACCGGTGCCGACGGCACGATCTCGGTGAAGCTCACGCCGACCGGCGACCAGCCGAAGCTCTCGACGTCGCTCTCCGCGCCGGCCGACCGGCCGTACGTGCAGAACCCGGTGAACACCGGCATCCAGAACGTGGTTTCCACCGGCGGGGAGAAAACGCTGACCGCACAGGGCGTCGCGGCCGTCGCGAAGCCGGGCGAGGTCCAGGTGACCAAGAAGGACGCGAAGACCGGCAAGGGCATCGGCGGCGCCGCGCTGCGGATCACCGGCGCGGACAAGAAGACCGCCGCCACCGGGCAGGACGGCAAGCCGCTCACCGGTCCCGACGGACAACCCGTGGTGGTCACGACCAGTGGCGACACCGGCGGGGTGACCGTCGGCAACCTGCTCGCGCCGCAGGATGTCTGCGTCGTCGAGGTGAACGCGCCGCCGGGTTACGAGAACGCGTTCGACCCGAAAAACCCGCCCTCGGTGTGCGGTTCACTGAAGCCGGGCGGCACACTGGCGCTCTCACTGGTCAACACGCCGAACGAAGTACCGCACGCGATCCCCGCCGGCGACCAGCCCGTGGCGATGGCGAAGGGCGCCGTGGACACGAGCTACTCGACGCCGGGGCTGCTCGGCCTCGCCGCGCTCGCGCTCCTCGGTTCGGCTCTGGTCGGGTTCGCCGCGCGCCGGGCGTCCCGGAGGTAGGCGAGAGCGGTACGGGTATGGCAAGCAAGAGCCGGTTGCTCACCGGTTTCGTCCTCGGCGCGGCGAGCGTCCTCGGAGTGGAACTCGCCGCCGTCGTGATCAGCGCACCCCCGACGGCGGTGGTGGCCGGCACCGCGCAGCCGGCCGCCGCCGCCCTCGGCGTGGTGCCTTCTCCTTCGCCCACGCCAGCGTCGTCGGCTCCCCCGCCGGTGTCGACGGCGCCGTCGTCGACACCCACGGCATCGCCGCCCGCCGCGCCGGTGGAGCACAAGCAACCCGGGCCGCAGAAACCGGGCACGATCCGGCTGCCGGGCGGCGGGACGGCCGCGATGGTGCGCCAGGGCCTCGGCCCGGGCAACACGCTGCCGGTGCCCTCGGACATCGGCCAGGCCGCCTGGTGGGGCGCCGCCCTCGACGCGGTGAGCGGCGCGAGCGTCTTCGCCGGGCACGTGAACTGGAAGGGCGCAACGGGGCCGTTCGCCGAGCTGTGGAACGAGCGCATCGGCGGTGAGGTGACCATAGTGGACAGTGCGGGCAAGACGTCGAAGTACCGGGTCTCGCAGCTGGTCACCGTGCACAAGGACGATCTCCCCGGCCGTGCCGACGACTTGTTCGGACAGGCCGGGCCGCACCGCGTGGTGCTGGTGACCTGCGGCGGCCGCTGGATCGGCGGGACCGACGGGTACGAGGAGAACCGGGTCGTGATCGCGGACCCGGTCTGATCCAGCTCGGTGACGCGGAGCCCCGGCGGGATTCCTGCCGGGGCTCTGCCTTTTCGTGCCGGTAGACCGGGCACCGGCGGGCACTGTTGCGGCACCCCGCACTGGCGCGGGTGGGCCATTCGTGCCGCCGCCCGCACGGCGTGAACGGCCCGTTCGTACCACGCACCGGGACTCGGGCCTCCGCAGAAACCGCTCTCGACCTGCGGGGCCCCCGTGCGGTTCACAAGTTACTAACGAGTAACATCACGCAGGCACGCTGTGGTCAGCACGGCGTCCATACAGCAGAATGCGCAAGGGTCCAGCGGCGAACGGCGGAGGGTGATTCGGATGGCGACGTTCTTGGTGACGGGGGCGACCGGCTTGATCGGGCGCCAGTTCACCCGGCAGCTGCTCACGCGGCCGGACGCGGACCGCGTCGCCCTCGTGGTGCGCGCGGGCTCGCGCGAGAAGCTGGCCGAATTGGTCGACGGCTGGCCCCACGCGGAGCGCGTGACGCTCGTGACCGGGGACCTCGGCGAGCCCCTGCTCGGCGTGTCCGAGCAGGACCGCACCGACCTGCGTGGAGTGGACCACGTGGTGCACCTGGCCGCGCTCTACGACCTCACCGCCGACGACGAGGCGAGCATCAAGGCCAATGTGGACGGTACGCAGCACGTCGTGGACCTCGCCGCGGACCTGCGCGCCGGCTGCCTGCACCACGTGTCGTCCGTGGCCGTGGCGGGTGATCACGAGGGCCTGTTCACCGAGGACATGTTCGACGTCGGCCAGCGGCTGATCACGCCGTACCACCGCACGAAGTTCGAAGCCGAGAAGCTGGTGCGCGAGCAGCACGAGGTGCCGTGGCGCGTGTACCGGCCCGCCGTGGTCGTCGGCGACTCCGAGACCGGCGAGATGGACAAGGTCGACGGGCCGTACTACCTGTTCCCCGCCATCAGCAGGCTCGCCGGGCTGCCCGATCTGCCGCTCGTCGGGCCGGACCTCGGCGACACCAACGTGGTGCCGGTCGACTACGTCGCCAAGGCGCTGCTGAAGCTCGTGACCACCCCCGGCGTCGACGGCCGCGCCTTCCACCTCGTGAACCCCGAGCCCCAGCCGGTGGTGTCGGTGTACAACGCCTTCGCGCGGGCAGCGGGCGCGCCGACGATCACCGTGCAACTGGGCGAGGGCGTGTCGAAGCGGATCGTCGGGCTGGCGAAGCTCAGCGAGCACATCCCGGGCTTCACGATCGCGAGGGACGCGGTGCTCGAGCGCCTCGGCATCCCGCCGGTGCTGCTGGAGACGATGGCGTTCCCGTCGGTGTTCGCGTCGGCCGAGACGCGCAAGGCGCTGGCGGGCACCGGCGTCGAGGTGCCGCGGCTCGACGACTACGCGGCGACGCTGTGGCGCTACTGGCGTGAGCACCTCGACCCGTTCCGCGCGCGCAAGCACGGCCCGCGCGGCGAGCTGGACGGGCGGCGCGTGATCATCACCGGTGCGTCGTCGGGCATCGGGCGCGCGACGGCGCTGAAGGTCGCGGCCGCGGGCGGCGTGCCGCTGCTGGTGGCCCGGCGCCAGCACGAGCTGGAAGAGGTGCGCGACGAGATCATCGCGGCGGGCGGCACCGCGTCCGTCTACCCCGCGGACCTGACCGACGAGGACTCGGTGCACAAGGCCGTCGACGCGATGCTCGCGGAGCACGGCCGGATCGACATGCTCGTGAACAACGCGGGCCGCTCGATCCGCCGGTCGATCAAGCTGTCGTACGAGCGCATGCACGACTACGAGCGCGCCATGGCCATCAACTACTTCGGCGCGGTGCGGCTGATCCTCGCGGTCCTTCCGCACATGTCGGAGCGGAAGTTCGGCCACATCGTGAACGTGTCGTCGATCGGCGTGCAGGGCATCGCGCCGCGCTTCTCCGCGTACGCCGCGTCGAAGGCCGCGCTCGACTACTTCTCGCGCATCGCCGCGACGGAGACGCACGGCGACGGGATCACGTTCACCACGATCCACATGCCGCTCGTGCGCACGCCCATGATCCGGCCGACGAAGATCTACGACGCGTTCCCCACGAAGTCGCCGGAGCAGGCGGCCGACATGGTGATGAAGGCACTGATCGAACGGCCGAAGCACATCGGCACCCCGGCGGGGCAGGCGATCGGCCTCACCTACGCGCTGGCGCCGGGCCTCACCGATGCGATCGCGTACCAGGGCTTCCGGATCTTCCCCGACTCGACGGCGGCCGGCGGCTCGGGCCGGCTCAAGATCGGCCGCGGGGAGATGCACCTGTCGCGCGCGGCGATGGCGCTCGCCCGGCTGTCGCGCGGGTTCCACTGGTAGTCACGGAGCGTCGGAGCGGGTGAGGCCGTTCAGGCGACGATCACCAGGATGCGCTCGACACGTGGCGGTGAATCACCACTCCTGACGCCGACGACACAATGTGCGCGGGTACGGTCGGGCCTATGGTTCCCGAGCGAGACAACGGCCTCCTGCCTCTCCGGCGCGAATACACCCAGGCGTGGCACGGCTTCGACCGGACCGAGGTGCGGCAGTACCTCGATCACGTCGAGGCGCAGCTGCGCCGGCTGATCAGCGATCGCGACTCGGCGGCGACCCAGGTCGCGACGCTGCAGCGCGAGCTCGAGACCGCGCGCGGCGAAGTGGCCAAACTCCAGGACCGCGTCGACGAGCTGATGAAGCCACCGGAACGGCTCGAGGACCTGGACGAGCGGATGCAGCGCACCGTCCAGCTCGCGAACGCGCGGGCCGAAGAGGTCACGAAGCGCGCACAGGTCGCGGCGGAGAAGCACTGGGCTTCGTCGACCGAGGCGTCGACGAAGCTGCGGGAGCGTTACCAGCGGCTCGTGGAGGAGCTGGACAAGCAGGCCGAGGCGCTGCACTCCGAGCACGAGGCCGCGCTCAAGGAGACGCGCGCCGAGGTGCAGCGGCTCACCGTCGAGGCGGCCCAGCGCCGGGAACTCCTCGACAACGAAGCCGAGCGCAAGCGCCGCAAGATCGAGCGCGACTTCGACGCGAAGATCACCGCGGAGCGCACCGCGCACGAGAAGCTGATCGCCGATCAGCGCACGGCCAGCAAGCAGCAGGCCGAGCGCCGCATCGCCGAAGCGACGGCGGAAGCCAAGCGCCGCCTCGACGAAGCCACGACGGAAGCCAAGCGCCGCCTCGACGAGGCCACCACGCAGGCCGCCCAGCGCACCACCGCCGCGACGCGCAAGGTCGAGCGCCTCGCCGAGATCCGCGAGCAGGCCCGCAAGAACCTCGCGATGGCCGACGAGGTCCTCAGCCGCAGCGAAGGCCTCCTCGCCGCGCTGCCCGCGGAGTCCGTGATCCCGTCGGCGTCGAAGCTCGTCGGTGGCGACGAGCCGGCCCCTGCTGCCGCCGCCACGCCGAAGCCGAAGCCCGAAGTCGTCTCGGTCGACTCACCCACCACGCCCGCTTCCCCGACGGTCAAGCCCAAGCCGGCTCCGGCGAACGGCAACGCGGACCCCAAGGCCGAGAACGGCACTCCGCAGCCGGTGTCCCAGTCGGCGGGCAAGCCCCGCTCCTGACCGGGGTTCCCAGACGCAGGAAGGCCGCTTTCGCGTTGCCGGGGAAGCGGCCTTCGCCGCGCCGCAGCCACCGTGCCGGCGAGACTTTTCAGCCCCAGCGCAAGAAGCGGTAGTGCAAGCCAGTCGACGACTCCAGCCACTCCCCGACGGAATCGGGTGGGCGGCCGACGTCCGGAGCGTGGGTGTCGCCGTCGAAGGGGGTGCGAAGTTCGGTGACGACGATGCGGTCGGCGAACGGCACCGCGGCTTCGTAAACCGCCGCGCCGCCGATGATCCAGACGTCGGCGGAGCAGGCGCCGAGGGCCGAATCCAGGTCGGTGAAGGTCTCCACGCCGGGCTGGGGTGTGCTGGACAGCACCAGGTTCCGGCGGCCGGGCAGGGGCCGGAAGCGCGGCGGAAGCGACTCCCACGTGCGACGGCCCATGAGCACCGTCGCGCCCGCGGTCAGGGTGCGGAAGTGCTTCAGGTCTTCCGGCAGGTGCCACGGCAGGGCGCCGTCGCGGCCGATGACTCCGTTCGACGACTGCGCCCAGACCAGCCCGACGATCCGGCCGTCAGCGCCGTCGGCACGCTGCGCGCCCGAGAGCGGAGCGGCGGTCACACCGCCACCGGGGCCTTGATGCCGGGGTGCGGGTCGTAGCCGTCCACCGAGATGTCGTCGTATGTGTAGCCGAACAGCGAGTCCGCGGGCTTCAGCCGCAGCGTCGGGAACGGGCGAGCTTCGCGGGCGAGCTGTGTGCGCACCTGCTCTTCGTGGTTGTCGTAGATGTGGCAGTCGCCGCCGGTCCACACGAAGTCGCCGACGCCGAGGCCGACCTGGTCGGCGATCATGTGCGTGAGCAGCGCGTAGCTGGCGATGTTGAACGGCACCCCGAGGAACAGGTCCGCACTGCGCTGGTACAGCTGGCAGGAAAGCTTGCCCTCGGCGACGTAGAACTGGAAGAACGCGTGGCACGGCGGCAGCGCCATGCGCGGGATGTCCGCGACGTTCCACGCCGACACGATGATCCGCCGCGAGTCGGGGTTCTCGCGCAGCGTGCGCAGCACCTCGCTGATCTGGTCGACGTGCCCACCGTCGGGCGTCGGCCACGACCGCCACTGCACGCCGTAGACCGGGCCGAGCTCACCGTCGGAGGAGGCCCACTCGTCCCAGATCGTGACGCCGTTCTCCTGCAGCCACGACACGTTCGAATCGCCGCGCAGGAACCACAGCAGCTCGAACGCGATCGAGCGGAAGTGGACCTTCTTCGTCGTGATCAGCGGGAACCCGTCGGACAACCGGTAGCGCAGCTGGTGCCCGAAGATCGACCGCGTGCCCGTGCCCGTGCGGTCCGCCTTGCGCGCGCCCGTTTCGAGCACGAGGCGGAGCAGGTCTTCGTACTGGGTGTCCGGCATGTCCGCGAGCCTAGACGACGCCGCGCCGGATCCGGCTCAGCGACTGCGTGGCCACGGGTAGACGTCCTCCAGCTGCGCGGCCAGCCCCAGCAGCAGCGCCTCGCCGCCGGGCGGGGCGACGAGCTGGACCGACGTGGCGAGGTCGTAGGTGGGATGGCGGCCGACGGGCACGGACAGCGCCGGGTAGCCCGCGAGGTTCCAGGCGCCGGTGAAGCCGGCGACGCGGACGGCCGGCGCGGAGTTCGCGAGCCACGAACGGCGGTGCCAGCGCTGGGCCATGGGCGGCAGCGTGGCGAGCGTCGGCGTGATGAGCACGTCGTGGTCGCGGAAGAACCGCTGTGCGCGGGAGAGCCACGCCGTGCGGGCGCGTTCGCTGACGAAGCGCGACGTGAGGTGCCCGGCGCGGACGTGGGTGCGGGTGCGCCGTTGCAGCTTCGTGAGGTCGAACCCGGCGTCGGCGTGGGCCGCCGGCCCGGCGAACCAGCGGGTGACGAGCGCGACCAGGGTGCCGAAGCCGTACTCCGGGGTCGCGTCGGTGACGGTGTGGCCGGCGGCGGCGAGCAGCGTGCCCGCGCGGGAGACGGCGCGGGCGAGCGGACGCGGGAGCGGCGCGCGGATGACCGGCACTTGCGTCGACAACGCGATGCGCTGCGGCTGCGGTGAGCCGATCGAAGCCAGGTCAGGACGTTCGCCCAGCACGGACATGAGCAGAGCGGCATCGGCGGTCGTGGTGGCGAGCGGGCCGTGGGTGGACATGCCGAACCAGCCTTCCGCCGGCTCACGCACGACGCCGCGGCCAGGCTTCAACCCGACGAGGCCGCACATCGCCGCGGGCAAGCGGATGGAACCGAGGCCGTCGGTGCCGTGGGCGATCGGGACCATCCCGGACGCGACGGCCGCCGCGCTGCCGCCCGACGAACCGCCCGCCGTGAACGCCGGCTCCCACGGGTTGCGGGCGATGCCGCCGGGATCGTCGCTCATCGGGTAGATGCACAGCTCGGGCACCCGCGTGAGGCCGACGATCACCGCGCCCGCCGCGCGCAGGCGCTGGGCGATCACGCCGTCTTCGGCGGAGGCCGCCTGGGAACCGGCCGCCGAGCCCCATCCCGCGTATTCGCCGGTGACCTCGGTGACGTCCTTGACCGCGACGGGCACACCTGCCAGCGGCAGCTCGTCCAGGTCGGGCCGGGCCGCGACTTCCGCCGCTTCCGCAAGCGCTTCCGCCGCGCGCACCCGCCGGAACGCGCCGACCACGCCGTCGGCCGCCTCGATGCGCGCGAGGGCTTCACGGGTCACCTGAACCGGATCCAGCTCGCCGGCGCGCACCGCGCGCGCGATCTCCACCGCAGTCTGCACCATGATCCGCACCCTAACCGTCCTCAGTGGACAGCGACAAGGCTCCGGGCGCAGTCGGCCACGGTCGTCGCGGCGGGCCGCGGCTGCCACCCGAGCAACCGAAGTGCTTTCGCCGACGTGTACAGGGTCTTGCGCCCGAGGTCGGGCGCCACCTCGCGCACGCCGGGTTCACGAGCGCGAGGGCACGCAGAACGAAACCGGCAATCCACGCGTGGCCACCCGGCTCGCCGTCGGGCCGAGCGTCTCGCGGATCTCGCGCGCGGCGTCGCGCAGCCAGAGGAATTCGCCGACCCCGATGAACCGCTCGCCGGCGGCTTCGGGCGCGAGCACCGCGGACGTGGAGGTGCGCGAGGTCGCGGATATCGCTCACGCCGTAGCCCAGCCGCGGCACACCGGGCGCGCGGCCGGCGAGCAGCGTGCCGACGAGCTGCACGGGGCCGAGCGCCTGCCCTGCGAGCACCGGGCCGAGCACGGCGCCGGGGAGGATCGTCGTCGGAGTCGTGCTGCCGCCGTGTTCGGCCATGAAGTCCCACGCGGCGTGCTCCGCGACGGCTTTCGAGCGGCGGTACAAGCCAAGCCGGCGGTCGCTCACGTCGGTCAAGAGGCGTTCGTCGTAGACCTCGCGGGAGCGCGTGCCGATTGGTGGCGCGGCCGCGGCGCACGACGACGTCAGCACGACGCGCTCGACGCCCGCGTCGGTGGCCGCTTTGAGCACCCGCAGGACGCCGTCCCGAGCGGGGGCGATGAAGGCGCCGGGGTCGCACGAGCCGTCGCCGCCCAGCGGTGAGGCGACGTGGAGAAGGTGGGTGCAGCCGGCCACCGCGCCGGCCCAGCCGGCGTTGGCGGTGAGGTCGGCGACCACCACTTCGAGCCGGTCGCCCGGGTCGATCTCGGAAGCGACCGCGCGGCGCACCGCCGCCTCCTTCGCGGCCGAACGCACGCTCGTGCGGACGGTGTGGCCGCGGCGCAACAACTCGGCGGTGCACCAGCCGCCGACGTAGCCGGTGCCGCCGGTCACCAGAACCGTCCCGGGCATGGCCGCCGCCATTTCATTAGCCGTTCGGCTAACGAAACCACTGTAGCCCATTTCCCAGGTCGGCTAGCATCACCAGGTGTCACCCACCCGGGCTGAACAGGCCGCTCAGACGCGTCGGACGGTCCTCGACACGGCCCGGCGGCTGTTCGCCGAGCAGGGCTACGACGCGACGTCGCTGCAATTGATCGCCGACACGATGGGCGTCACGAAGGCCAACGTCTACTACTACTTCCGCTCGAAGGCCGACCTCCTGGAAGCGCTGCTCCAGTGCAGCATCGCCGCGTTCGACGCATTGCTCGACGCGGCGGCAGCACTCGACGACCCGCGTGCGCGCCGGGAACTGCTGGCCGACGGGTTCGTGGAGCAGGTCGTGGCGCAGCGCTCGCTGTCACTGCTGGACCCCTCGGCCCGGCGGCACGAGACACTCGGGCGCGCGCTCGAGGCCCAGGCCACCCGCGGCCTGCACCTGCTCTACGGCGCCACCCCGACCCCCGACGAAACCGCCGCCTACGCGATGGCCACCGAACTCGGCCCGGCGTTGCGCAGCCTGGGCCACCTGCCGGACGCCGAACTGCGCGCGACGCTGCGGCGGCTGTGCCTGCGGGTGCTGGAGGTCTGAGTACACAAAGGACCTTTCCCGCGCCCGCGGGCGGGAAAGGTCCTGGTGGCGGCACCCTCGCGCGCCGGCTTGCCGCGCGAGTGGACCAGTCCAGCCAACCGGGTGCCCGGATCAGATGGCGCCGGCGCGCAGGGCGTAGGCGACGGCGTGAGCGCGGTTGTTCAGACCGCACCGGGTCATCAAGCCGTACAGGACGTTCTTGACCGTGCGCTCGGAGTAGCAGAGCTTCGTGGCGATCTCTTCGGTGCCGTAGCCCTCGGCGACCAGGCGCAGGACGTCGCACTCACGGGCGGCGAGGCCGGACAGCGTGAGTCCGTTGGGTTCGAGCACGTCGCGGCGCATGCGCTGGACCTGGCCGAGCAGGGCGCCCTGCAGCCGGGGCGGGAGGCTGGCCGTGCCGTCGCCCGCCGTCAGCACGGCGGTGACCAGCTCGGCACCACCCGTTTCGCGGCGCGGGAGGATCGCGACGACCCCGCATTCGATGGCGGTCATGAGGTCGCTCTCCCGGAAGTGGTCGGCGACGATGACGAGGTGCGGGCCGGCCAGCTGTTCCGACTCCCGGCCGAGCTCCTTGACCCGCGACAGCACGCGATCGGTCACGTGCTCCTCCATCACGAGGACCACGTCGGCCTGCGCGGCCGAATCCTCGGGGAGGACCTGCAGCTCGGCACGGGTACCCAGCAGGCTCGCCGCGCCGGCCTTGGTGATCGGGTCCGAGGCGAGAACAGCGACTTTGACGAGCTTCACGACTACTCCTACTGCCACTCCACGTTGACAGTGAAAGTCTCGCGCGCGCGACTTCATGTTTTCTTACCAAGATTCTTCACGCGCCGGCGCGGACGTGAAGAGTCTCTCGATAACCGCAGGTCAGCAGCCTCAACGGATGGCTTCAGTGAAGACTTCACAGTGGTCGCGCTCACACGGCCAGCTTCACACCGCTTTCACGGTACACATTTTCACGGACACAACCCGCACGCCTCGCCGCCCGGGGACTCGCAGCTGCCCGAGATCTCGCGGAACGCGTCGCGCGCCCGCTCGACGCAGTCGGGCATGCGCTCCAGCGCCGCGGTCCACACGCGCTTGGCCGCCCAGTAGCGCGCCTGCGCCTCGGGGGTCCAACCGGCCACGTCCTGTTCCACAGTGGACTCCAGCTGCGTCAGCACGGCGCGGATCCCCCCGGTCGTCTTCCCCACCCGGTCCAGGATCTCGTCGGCTTCGGTGAAGTCGGCACGCTCGAAGCTCATGCGCCGCCCGGGCACGGGACCCGGCGCTCACCGTCCGCCCCGCCGGTGACCGCGAGCAGATCGGCGAGCCGGCCCAGGATGAGGTCGTACTGCTGCTCCCACTCGTTCATCGCCTGCCCGAACCGCACCGACGCGTCGCCGCGCCACGACGCCTGCAGGGCTGCCATCTCGTTGTTGACCTGCCTCAAGTGGGCGTTGGCCGAATCGATCGCGCGCGCGAACTCGCCCGCGACGTCCCGCATGCCGTCCGGCACCACCCTGGGAGGAATCGAATTCACGACGCTCTCCTCACCACACCACCACGTCCCCAGTGACCCGCGCACCGTGCCGCGCGGGCTCGGCACCGAGCGTGACCCAACGACCGGGGGTGGCGAAACCGGGGACCAGGTGGTATGCCCGATTTTCGGATATCCTTGCCTGCGGTTCCATCCGCTGTGCCGTGGTCGAGTTTCCCCGGTGTTAGCCGTCACGCCGAGTGGTCGTCACACCGCGGCCCGAGACTGGCGGTCGTGGCAGGCGGGGAGAACGGCCCCCAGCCGCCGTGCCACTCGTTCGAGCGTAAGATCACCCCTGGCATCCGGCGTTGACGATCCGTCAGCGCGTGAAGGGAGACCGATGTCGGCAGCGGACGGCGCGGCAGGCGGTCTCACCGCGCCGACGATCCAGCTGCTCGGCCCGGTCCGCGCCTGGCACGGCAGCAACGAGGTCAGTCTCGGCTCCGCCCACCGCCGCACCGTGCTCGCCGTGCTGGCGATCGCGCCCAACCGCACCGTTTCGCGCGAAGAGCTGATCGACTCCGTGTGGGGCGACGCCCCGCCGGCCAGTGCCCAGGGCAGCATCTACACCTACGTCTCCGGCCTGCGCCGCGCCCTCGAACCGGGTCGCACCAAGGGATCCGGACCGCAGCTGCTCGCGTCCATCGGCTCGGGCTACTCGCTGTGCGTCGAGGCCGGGACCGTCGACGTCCACCGCTTCGAGGCCCTGCGCGAGCAGGCCCAGCGCCACCTCGCCGCCGGCGAACGCCGCCAGGCGCGCGAGAAGCTCGACGAAGCGCTGGGGCTCTGGCACGGCGAGCCGTTGCAGGGGCTGCCCGGCCCGTTCGCGGCGTCGCACCGCGCGCGGCTGGAGGAGCTGCGCCTGGCGACGGTCGAGCGCCGCGCCGAGGTCGTGCTCGACGACGGCGGCCACGGCGAGCTCGTGACCGAACTGCGGGCGCTCACGAACGAGCACCCGTTCCGCGAACCGTTGCACGGCCTGCTCATGCGCGCGCTGTCGCTCGGCGACCGCCGCACCGAAGCGCTGGCCGTCTACACGGATCTGCGCGACAAACTGGTCGATTCCTTCGGCACCGAGCCGAGCCCGCCGCTGCGCGAGCTGTACGAACAAGTCCTCGGCGGCGGCGCCGCGAAGCCGTCGCCGGCGCCGCGGCCCACGCCGGCGCCCGCCCGCGTACCGCGGTTCCCGCTGCCGGTGCTGCCGCCGCGCGCGGACGTCTTCTTCGACCGCGCGAGCGAGACGCTCCTGCTGCGCGAAGCCGTCGCCGGTCTGGGCAGCGGCCTCGGCCGGTCGATCTGGGTCGAGGGCGAACCCGGGATCGGCAAGACCGCGCTGCTCGCCGAAACGCTCGCGATGACCCAGCGGTCGGGCGCCAAACCGCTGTTCGCCGCGGCCGACGCACTCGACCAGCGTTTCGCGTTGCGCCCCTTGCTCGACGCGCTGGGTGTGCACCCGCGCGCTTCGGACCTGCGGCGCGCGGAGCTGGCCGTCGCGCTCGGGGAGAACCCCGGCGGCGACCCGGTGGAGGGCGTCCTCGGGCTCGTCCGCGAGCTGTGCGCGGAGCAACCGCTCGCGCTGGTCGTCGACGACCTGCAGTGGGCCGACGACGCGACGCTGCGGGTGTGGCGCTACCTCAGCCGCGAGACGCGGCGGCTGCCGTTGCTGCTCGTCGGCGCGTGCCGCCCGGTGCCGCGGCCGGCCGAGCTGGACGGGCTGCGCGCGGAGCTCGCCGCCGACGGCACGGAACTGCTGGCGCTCGGACCCTTGCCCGAGAGCGCCGTGCGCGACCTCGCGGCCGACCTCACGGGCGCCCCGCCGGGCCAGGTGCTACGGACCCTGACGTCGTTCGCGGCGGGAAACCCGCGCTACGCCATGGAAATCGTCGAGACGCTGCTCACCAACGGCATGATCCTGCTCGATGGCGCCCAGGCGATCGTCGACGGCAACAGCTGCCGCACGATCCCGGCGCCGCTGGGCTCGCGAATCACGCTGTACCTGAGCTTCCTCTCCAGCGGCACGCGCGACGTGCTGCGCTGGGCGGCCCTGCTGGGCAAGGAATTCTCGCTCGCCGACATCGCGATCGCCACCGAGCGGCAGGCAACGGCGCTCGTCGGCGCCGTCGAAGAAGCGCTCGCGGCCGGCGTGCTCACCGAGTCCGACGACCTGCTCGCCTTCCGCCACCCGCTGCTGCGCCGCGTGCTCTACGAAAAGACGCCGGCCGCGATGCGCGTGGCGCTGCACCGCCAGCTCGCCGAAGCGTTCCAGGGCGCGGGAGCGTCGCCCGAGCGCGTGGCCGAACAGCTGTCGGCCGCGCCCGTGCAGGTCGACCCGTGGGTCACCGGCTGGCTGCTCGAGCACATCGGCGCGGTCGCCACCGGAGCACCGCGCATGGCCGTCGACCTGCTGAAGCACGTCGTCACGCAGGCGTCGCTGCCGGCCGACGCGCGCGAGCCGCTCACGGCCACGCTCGCCCGGCTGCTGTTCTGGCTCGGCCGCGAGCCCGAGGCCGAGGCGCGCTCGGTCGTCGCGCGCACCGAGGACAGCCGCCAGGCCGCCGAGATGCGGTGGATCCTCGCGTACATCTACTACCGGCGCGGCGAGTTCGCGGAAGCGTCCGAAGAGGTCCGCCGCACGCTCGCCGACCCGAACGTGCCGGAGATGTGGCGCGGCCGTCACGAGACGTTGCGCGCGACGCTCGAACGCCTGGCCGTCGACGAAACGTCCGAACCGGACCTGTCGGAGCTGGGCGTGCTCGACGGTCTGGACGACGCCGCCGAGCCGCTGAGCACCGCGCGCCGGCTGGCCGCCACGCGCGCCGTGCCCGGCGAGATGCATCTCGCCGGCGCCGTGCACTACTACTGGCGCGGGCGTTGGCCGGAGGCTCTCACCGAGCTCGACACCGTGATCAAGGGCGGTGCGGAGACTGCGTCGTACGTGCTGCGCAGCCCGGGTTCGGCGCTGCTCGTGCACGGTGTCGGCGCGTTGATCGCGGGCCACCGTGACGAACCGGACGAAGCGAGCGCGCACCTCGAAGCCGCGGCGCACCAGCACTGGCCGCAGGGCCTCGAGCCCAACGGCGGCGACTACCTGCTGGCCGCCGAAGCGCAGCTGGCCGAGCTGGAGGGCAACGCGGAGGCGGCCCTGGCCGCGCTGGCCCCGTTGCTGGACGAGGGTTATCCCCCTTCGGCGCGGCAGCAGTGGCTGCCGGACCTGGTGCGCCTGGCCACCCAGCTCGGCGAGCAGCACTACGCGTACCAGGCGCTGCGGTTGATCGACGACGAAGACGCCGACGCCCCACCCGCGCACACCGCGGCCGCCGCGCACTGCCGCGGCCTGGTCACCGGTGATCCCGACGCGATCCTCGGCGCGGCCGCGCACTACGAGGCCGCCGGCCGCGTCCTCAAGCACGCGCGGGCCACGGAGGACGCCGCGATCCTGCTGGCCGAGCACGGCCGGCTCGACGAAGCGCGCGCCGCGTTCCGCAGCGCGCTCACCAGCTACACCACGCTCGGCGCGGCCTGGGACGTGCGCCGGGCCGAGACGCGGATGCACCCGCACGGGATCCGCCGTGCCCACCCGGTGCGCAGTCGCGCGGCGGGCGAATGACCCCGGTTTCCCGCTGACCGGGAGCAACCGGAAGGCTTACTCGGCACTGGCCACTCGTACGATGCCGGGTGATCACCGGGTCCCGGTAAGCTCGCGTGGTCAGACCGGTACGTCGAATGGAACGGCATGCCAGGGGATGCGCACAGCGGGTTGCGGGTGGACGTGCTCGGCCCGTTGCGGGCCTGGCGCGGTCCGGCTGAAGTCAAGCTCGGGCCGGCGCGCCAGCGTGCCATCTTCGCGATGCTCGCCGTCAACGCAGGCCGCTCTGTGCCGCGCGCAGAACTCATCACGGGCGTGTGGGGCGACTCTCCGCCGGCCAGCGTCGAGGGCAGCGTGCACACCTACGTCTCGGGCCTGCGGCGCGCCCTGGACCCGGACCGCACGAAGTGGACGGCCTCCGGTGTACTGGTCTCCGACCCGCACGGCTACTCGCTGGCACTGCACCCCAACGGTCTCGACGTGGCTGTCTTCGAGCGCCACCGCGAGCTGGGACAGCAGCACGCCGAGGCCGGTGACCACGACAAAGCCGCCGCGGAGTACGACGCCGCGCTCGCCCTGTGGCGTGGGGAAGCGCTCTCCGGCGTGCCCGGCGAATTCGCGGAGCGCCACCGCGAGCACCTCGCCGAGCTGCGGCTCGACACGATCGAGCGGCGGGCCGCCGCGGTGCTGGAGCTCGGCGGCCACCAGGACCTGATCGCCCCGCTGTCGGTGCTCGTCGACGAGCACCCGCTGCGCGAGGCGCTGCGGGAGTCGCTGATGCTCGCGCTCTACCGCAGCGGACGCCACTCCGACGCCCTCGACGTGTTCCGCGACGCGCGCGCGACCCTGCGCGCCGAGCTGGGCGTGGAACCCGGGGTGCGGCTGCGGGAGCTGCACGGGAGCGTGCTGGCGCAGGATCCGTTGCTGGACCTGCCCCAGTCGCCCGCACCGGCTCCGGTGCCCGGACCCGAGCCGATCTCGGTGCTGCCACCGCGCGTCAGCCGCGCGCTCGCCGGCGGTGACACGGGTCCGTTGTTCGGCCGCGAGGTCGAGACGGAGCACCTGGTGGAGCTGCTGTCGGAGGTGCGCGACGGGCGCGGGCGGGCCGTGTGGATCGAGGGTGAGCCGGGCATCGGCAAGTCGGAGCTGCTGACGCGGGTGTTCAGCCACGCGGCCGGCCCGGGGCTACAGCTGGCCTGGGTGGCGGCCGACGAGCTGAGCACGCGGTTCCCCCTGCAGGTGCTGCTGGAGTGCCTCGCGATCGACGCCGCTTCACCCGATCCGCGCCGGGCTCGCGTCGCCAAGGAGCTGATGGGCGAAGGCGCCGCGCCGCGGGCGTGGGGGTCGAACGACCCGGTGCTCGGCGCCGTCGACCGGCTGCTGTCGCTGGTTGACGAGCTGTGCGCCGACGCGCCGCTCGTCCTGGTGATCGACGACTTGCAGTGGGCCGACGAGTCGAGCGTGCTGGTGTGGCACCGCCTCTGCGCGGCGACGCGGCAGCTGCCGTTGCTGCTGGTGGCCGCGACACGGCCGGCGCCCGATCGCGCGGAGCTGGCGCAGCTGCGCCGGGGCGTCGAATCGCGCGACGGCGTGGTGCTGGACCTCGAGCCGCTGGTGTCCGACGACGTCGAGCGGCTGATCGAGGACCTGCTCGGCGCCGGCCCCGGGCCCGGCCTGCGCGAGCTGGCCGCCCGTGCCGCGGGAAACCCGTTGTACGTCAAGGAAATGGTCGACGTGCTCGTGCGCGCGGGTGCGGTCGAGGTCGACTCCGGGTACGCCGACGTCGACGACCCCGCCGAGTTCGAGACGCCGCGCTCGCTCGTGGCGGCCGTCGACCGGCGGCTGGATTTCCTGCCACCGGAAACGCAGGACGTGCTGCGCTGGGGTGCGTTGCTGGGCATGGAGTTCGCGGTGGGCGACATCGCGGCGGTGCTCGGCATCCGGCCGTCGGACCTGCTGGCGCCGCTGGAAGAAGCGGTGGCGGCGAACGTGCTCATCGACACGGGCACGCAGCTCGCGTTCCGGCACCCGTTGCTGCGCCAGGCCTTGTACAACCGGCTGCTGTCGGGAACGCGGGCGGCGTTGCACCGGCAGGCCGCGGAAGCGCTGGCGCGCATCGGGGCGCCGGTGAAGCGGGTGGCGGAGCAGCTCGTGGCCGCGCCGTCCACAGTGGACCCGTGGGTGCTCGACTGGCTGGCGGAGAACCAATCGGCCGTGACGAACCGGGCGCCGCTGATCGCCGTGGAGCTGCTGGAGCGCGCGCTCACGGCGTGTTCCGCAGCCGACCCGCGGCGCGAAGGCCTGATCACGGCGCTGGTGAAGGTGCTGTTCCGGCTGGAGCGGAACCCGGAACCCCTTGCGGTGCAGGCACTCGAGCTGTCTAAGGACCCGGAGAACGTCGCGGAGATGCGGCACCTGCTCGCGACGCTGCGGTTCCGCCGGGGTGAGGTCGCGCGCGCCGTGCAGACACTGGAGGACGCCGAGGACGACCCGGCGCTACCGGAGATCTGGCACGTACGGCGCCGGCACCTGCTCGCGAACTTCCGCCGCGGCGGCCTGGACGACCTCGACGTCGCCGAGGCCAGCGCGCACCGGGCCCGCGCGGAGGCCGACGGCGACCGGTACCTGACGGCGCACGCGCTGCAGACGTTGTGGCTGGTCGATTCCGTGCGCCGGCACCACGCGAGCGCGCTGCAGCACATCGACGAGGCGATCGAGGCCGTCGGCGACGAGCACGAGCTGGCCGACCTGCACCTGGACCTGCTGGACAACCGCGTGTTCACGCTGCAGAACCTCGATCGCCTGGCCGAGGCCGACCGCACGCTGCGCGCGGCGGGTGAGGTCGCGCAGCGGCACGCGATGCCGATCGGGCTGCAGGTCTCGGTCGCGGTGCACCGGTACTGGGAGGGCCGCTGGGACGAAGCGCTGGTCGAGCTCGACACCGTGACCGAGGACGGTCCGGCCATCACCTTCTACGGCCTGCGCGAACCGGGCGCGGCCGCGCTGCTCCTGCACGGCGTCGCGTCGCTGATCGCCGCGCGGCGCGGCGAGCGCGGGCAGGCCGCTGCGCACCTGGACGCGGCCGAGGAGTACGCGCCGGCGACCGGCGCCGAGCGGGAGAGCTTCGACTTCCTTCTGGTGGCCCACGCTTTGGTGGCCTGGCAGCGGGGCGAGGTGAAGGAGGCGCTGGCCGTCCTGGAGCCCATTCTCAACCCGACCTACGCGGCGATGATGCTGCGTCACCAGTGGCTGCCGATGTTCGTCTCCCTGGCTCTCGAGGCGGGGGACGATGCCCGGGCGCTGCGCGGTCTGGCGGTGTGCGAGGAGGAGGCGGCGAAGGAACGCGAACCGGCGCGCGCCCACGCGGCGATGGACTGGTGCCGCGGCCTGATCGACGGCGACCCGGCTCCGGTGCTGCGGACGGTGGAGCACTTCCGGGCCGTGGGGCGCCGGCCGGAACTCGCGAGCGCTCTGGAAGACGCGGCCGCACTGCTGGCCCGGCTCGGCGACCTGCCGGCGGCCCAGGCGGCGTTCGACGAAGCGGCCGAGCTGTATTCGGCTCTGTCGGCCCGGTGGGACTTGCAGCGGGCGGAGAAGCGGTTGCGGGACCTGGGCGTCCGGCGCGGTGGCCGGTCCCCGGCCGCCGCCCGGCGCGGGTGGGATTCGCTGTCGCCGCTGGAGGTCCGGATCGCGACGCTCGTGGCGGACGGCCGGTCCAACCCGGACATCGCCACGGAACTGGCCTTGCCGCGCCGGACGGTGCAGGCGCACGTGGCGAGGTTGCTGGGGAAGCTGGAGTCCCCGTCGCGCAGCGGGGTGGCGAGCGCGGTGGCGCGGCGGACGAGCTGACGGTCGGGTTTGGCTCGCCCCCGGCGGTTTGGGGTGGGGAGGCGAGGGTGGGGCGGCGCGCGTTCGGGATGGCGTTCACTCTCCGACCATCGGGTTTGCGCCCACAACCAGCAGACCCACCCGGGCCGAGACCAGACAGCCGGCATCGGCGCACCCTCGACACCGCGTTCAATCTCCGACAATCAGGTTTGGCCGGCGTTCGACCTCGGCGAAGTCAGGGCTGGCAGCAGCTCGACACCGGGTCGGACTGGCGTTCTTCCGCGGCCGGTGGGCTGAATCGGTTTTGCGCGCCGGATCCTGTGATCCGGGCGATGTGATCCAAGGCCACCAGCCGGCCCGAAGCTGGTGTGGCGCTTCGAAACCAACGCCGCCTCGGTGACCATCCAAGACTGCCCTTGTCACCACGGACGCGCTCCGGCCGGGCCGGACCGCGCCCGGCGCGACGGATTCGCGGGTGCCGCATCAGCTACGGGAACATCCGCGCGTCCCCGGCCTGGCCGGAACCGACCAGAGTCACCAGCGGCCGACCCCTCCCCTCGACGAGGTCGTGCATTTCGATGCGCCAACCGCCACGGGAACCGCCAAGCGCGTGATCAAGCGGCTCGCTGCGCAGATCCGTGTTGTTCGACCCCCTTGCGCGACGGGTGATGTTGGTGTGCTGGTGCGCCCGCGCGCTCGTGGAGTCGACCGAGATCGCCCCTCCCGCCGGCGCATCCCGACACGCGACCCCGCACCGGTACCGGTAGATGATCCAGCACAGGCGACCACGCTCACCCGTGCGAACCGGCACCAAATCCTCGGTCAACACCCACCGCTCATCCGACAGCAACTCAAACCGCGACACACCCAGGCGCATCCCGGCCACCAGGCGCAACCTTTGCCAGACCCGGGCGAGTCCGATTGGTGCGAACGCACGCGGAGGTTGGCGATCGATCGATTCCCATCGAGCCTTGGTCGACCCACGCACCAGTGTCGTCGGGCAACGGGCGGCCCGCGGCCTTCCTCAACCGGGCAATCGGTTGGTGCGGGCCACCCGGCCCAGGAAGCGGCCGGAGTGCTTGATGGTGCGGGTCTGGGTGGCGAAGTCGACGTGGACGAGGCCGAAGCGTTGGGTGTAGCCCATGCCCCATTCGAAGTTGTCGAGCAGGGACCAGGCGAGGTAGCCGCGGATGTCGGCGCCGGTCGCGAGGGCGGCGTGGACGGCGCGGATGTGGGTGTCCAGATAGGACACACGCGCGGTATCGGGGACGGAGCCGTCCGTGACGGTGTCTTCAAAGGCCGCGCCGTTTTCCGCGATGACCAGGGGGAGGCCACCGGTGCGGGAGTCGAGCCACACCAGCAGGTCCGTGAGGGACGACGGGGTTTGTTCCCAGCCGAAGGAGGTCAGCGGGCCGCGTGGGGGCAGGACGTCCATGCCGCGCAGGCCGGGCAGCGGGCAGTTGCTCGGGGCGAGCGGATCGTCGAGCGGGGCGACGCGGGCGGGGGCGTAGTAGTTCACCCCGAGCCAGTCGATGGCCGCGGCGATGGTGTCCAGGTCACCGTCCTGGATGGACGCGGCGAAGCGGCCGCCGTGGTGTTCGACGTCGGCCATCACGTCGGCCGGGTAACCCTTGCCGAGGACGGGGTCGAGGAAAAAGCGGTTGTGAATGCCGTCGAACTTGCGGACGGCTTCGCGGTGCGCGGCGGTGTCGCCGTCGGCCAGAGCCGGGGCGAAGTTCAGCGCCAGCGAGAAGTCCTGGCCCGGCCGGGCCTGCTCCGTCAGAGCACGCATCGCGAGGCCGTGGCCCAGCAGCAGGTGGTGCGCGGCCACGAGCGCGGTGTCGTAGTCCTGGATCCCCGGGGCGTGGACGCCGCTGCCGTACCCCAGGAACGCCGCGCAGAACGGCTCGTTGATCGTCGTCCACTGGGGCACGCGGTCGCCCAGGGCGTCGTGGACCACGGCGGCGTAGTCGGCGAAGCGGGACGCCGTGTCGCGGGCCGGCCAGCCGCCCCGGTCTTCGATCGCCTGCGGGAGATCCCAGTGGTAGAGCGTGAGCACCGGCAGGATGTCGCGGCTCAGCAGCTCGTCGACGAGCCGGTCGTAGAACGCGAGGCCTTCGGCGTTGCGGGTGCGGCCGTCGGGCATCACCCGCGGCCAGGCCACAGAGAACCGGTACACGGGCAGCCCCAGCTCGTCGACCAGGGCGACGTCCTCGGCGTAGCGGTGGTAGTGGTCGCACGCCACCTCCCCGGTGTGCCCTTCGAGGACCTTGCCCGGTGTGGCGCTGTAGGTGTCCCAGATGGACAGTCCGCGGCCGCCCTCGGCCACCCCGCCCTCGATCTGGTACGACGCGGTGGCGGCACCCCACCAGAAGCCCGCGGGGAACTCGAGTTCAGCCATGCACAGCACCTTTCAGGATCCCCCGCACCAGGTAACGCCCCAGGACCAGGAACAGCGCGATCACCGGCAGCACGCCGAGCGTCGCGCCCGTGAGCATCAACGCGTAGTCCGTGTAGTAGCCGCTGGCCAGCTGCGAGAGCACGACCTGCACGGTCGGCGTCTCGTTCGGGTCGAGCACCACCAGCGGCCAGAAGTAGTCGTTCCACGCGGCCATGAACGTGAGCATCGCCAGCACCGCCGCCTGGGGCCGGATCGAGGGCACGGCCACGTGCCAGAACGTCCGCAGCACCGAAGCCCCGTCCACAGTGGCCGCGTCCACCAGTTCACCGGGTACCGCACCCTCGCACGCCTGGCGCATCCAGAACACGCCGAACGCCGACACCAGCGCGGGCACGATCACCGCCTGCAACTGCCCGTACCAGCCGAAATCGCTGACCACCAGGAACAGCGGGATCACACCGAGCTGCGCCGGCACCATCGCCGAGCCCACCACGAACAGGAAGAGGCTGTTGCGGCCGGGGAACTTCAGCCGCGCGAAGGCAAATCCGGCGAAGCTCGCCAAGACCACATTGGACACCATCACGGTGCCCGCGACGATGAGCGAGTTGCCGATCGCCAGCCAGAAGTCGACGGTGTCGAACACGCGCCGCACGTTCTCCACCAGGTGCCCGCCCGGCAGCAGCAGCGGCGACGTCTCCCCGATCGCCGAGTTGTCCCGCGTGGACACCACGAACGACCAGTACAACGGGAACAGCGAAGCGCCCAGCACTCCGACGAGCACCACGTAGACCCACGCGCCCGCGCGCCGCCGCGGCCTCACGGGGCGCTCACGAAGCGGCGCACCAGCCGGTAGTTGGCGAAGGCGAACAGCACGCAGAACACGAACATCACCCACGACAGGGCCGCCGCGTAGCCGGCGTCGAACTTGGTGAAACCCTTCTCGTACAGGTACATCGTGAGCGTTTGGAACTGCCGGTCGTTGCCGCCGGTACCGCTTGACCCCGTCGCGTCGAACAGCTGCGGCTCGGCGAACAGCTGCAGCCCGTTGACGGTGCCGGCCACCGCCGTGAACGCGATCGTCGGGCGGATGCCCGGCACGGTCACCGACCAGAACGAGCGCCAGCGCGAAGCGCCGTCGATCTCCGCGGCCTCGTAGAGCTCCAGCGGCACGGCCTGCATCGCCGCCAGGTAGATCAGCGCGTTGTAACCCGTCCAGCGCCACATCACCATCGTCGCGATGGCCAGGTGCGACGACCACTTCCGCGCCTGCCAGGAGATCGGGTCGAGGCCGAACCAGCCGAGGACCTCGTTGACCACGCCGTAGTCGCGGCTGTACAGCTGCGCGAACACCAGCCCGATGGCCACCACCGACACGATGTTGGGCAGCAGCACGCCGGTGCGCCACCACGTCGCCGCGCGCAGCGGCCGGTTCAGCAGCGCCGCGATGCCCAGCGCCAGGAAGAACTCCGGGATCGCGGCGAGCAGGAAGATGCTGGTGGTGTTGAACAGCGCGTTGTAGAAACGCCCGTCGGTGAACAGGGCCGCGTAGTTCGCGAGCCCGAACCCGCCCTTGTTCCCGCCGAGCAGGTCCCAGTCGTGCAGCGAAACCCAGGCCGTGTAGACGATCGGGAACGCACCGAAGACCGCGAACACCGCGAAGAACGGGGCGATGAACAGGAAGGGGGTCGCCTTCCGGTCCCACCGCGCGAAGAGGGGGCCGCGCAGCACCAGGGGCCTACTTGAGGGCCTCGTCGCCGAGCTTGACGGCGTCCTGCCAGGCCTGGGCGACCTGCTCCGTCCCGTCCTCGATGCGGCCGAGCGCGCGGCCGAACTCGGGACGGACGTCGGCGTCGTGCCGCCCGCGGTAGTTGGGGCGCAGCGTGTCGGCCGAGGCGGCGTAGATCTGCCCGATGGGCGCGTCGGAGAAGTACGGGTCGGTGTGCGCGACGACCTGCGGGTCCTTGTAGACGCTCGGCTCACTCGGCAGGATCCCGTCGGAGAGGAAGAGCTTCTTCTCCTGCTCCGGCGCGGTCAGCCACTTCGCGAGGTCGTAGGCCTCCTTCGGGTGCGCGCTCTCCTTCGGGATCGCGAGGAACGAGCCGCCCTGGTTGCCGCTGGCGCCGGGCACGGTCGTCACGTCCCACTTGCCGCTGTTGCCGTCGCCGCCGGCTTCCTTGATCTGCGTGAGCATCCAGGCCGGGCACGCGATCGTGGCGAAGCTGCCCTGCTTGATCGCGACGTTCCAGGCCTGGGTGTACGTGGTCGCGCCGGCAGTCTGCTTCTTCTGCGCGAGGGTGCCAGCGAGCTCGAAAGCGTTGTGGACGCTGGGATTCGTGCCCGCGATGTAGGAATCGTCGCGCGAGGAGAAGTAGTTCTCGGGCGACTGGTTCAGCATCGCGGTGTAAACGGTGCCGGCGGAGTCCGCGAACTTCACGTCCGGCAATTTGTCCGTGAACCGCTGGGACAGCTTCGCGTAGTCCTGCCAGGTCGGCATGAGCGCGGCGACGGCCTTGCGATCGGCCGGCAGGCCCGCTTTCAGGAACAGGTCGCGGCGGTAGCACATGGCGAGGCTGCCCATGTCGGTGCCGAGGCCGAGCACGTAGCCGTCCTTGGTGCCCTGGGCCCACTTCCACGCGGCCCACTGGTCCTTCAGCTGCGCGGCGCCGTAGTCCGCGAGGTTCACGAACTTGTCCTTCACCCCGAGGTAGGTCGGGATCTTCTGCTCCTCGATGGCGACGACGTCGGCCGCACCGCGACCCGCCGCCAGCTGCGTGTCGAGGGTCTTGAAGTGCGTGTCGAAGTCGGCGACCCGGTTCTGGACCTCGATGTCCGGGTGGTCCTTCTCGTACTGGGCGATCAGGGGGCCGTAACCGAACTCGCCGAAAGTGGCGACGGTGAGCTTGATCTTCCCGCCGGAGGCGGCGGAGCCGCTGCACGCGGCCACCAGCAAGAGGAGCGCGGACGTCAGGACGGCGACGGCCGGGCGCCGGGTCAGCTTTCGCACGGGGTGAGCTTCCCTCAGATAACACCTGCGCGCAGGGCGTAGGCGACGGCATGCGGACGGTTGCGCAGCTTCAGCCTATTGGTCATCCCGTAGATGACGTTCTTCACGGTCCGTTCCGAGTAGCAGAGCTTGCCGGCGATCTCCGCCGTGTCCCAGCCTTCGGCCATCAGCCGCAGCACGTCGACCTCGCGCGGCGACAGCGCGGCGCCGCCCACGGCATGCTGCAGGCTCGCCGCCTGGCCCAGCAGATCGCGCAGCGACGTCTCCTTGCCCGACGCGGCGGCGGCGATGCTGCGGATCAGCCGGTCGCCGGCGATGGCCTCGCGCGGCAGCACGGCCACGACGTGGCACGTGGCCAGCTCGGGCAGGTCCTCGGCGTCGACGTGCCCGGCGACGAGGACGATCGCGGCGGGCGTCTCCGAAGCGGCGGCGCGCAGGGCGGCCTTCAGCTCCGGCGTCACGCGGCCGGCGGCGAAGACGAGCACGGCGGCCTCCCCGCGCCGCTGACCCGGCAGCACCTGCACCTCCGGCCGCGACCGCAAGTGGTCGATGAGCCCCGCGAGCGCGATGGGGTCCGAAGCCCACGCTGCCACCCTGACCTGATCCATCGCTGCCTACCTCCCTGGAGAAACACTCATCCCGTGTCTGCCAGTCTGGAGCGGGCGGCTTCACGAATTCTCTAGCCGCGGTGGAGCCGTTCTTCACGCCGTGAAGCGGGGCCCCGCCAGGGGTTCCAGTAGCGTCGCGGTGACCGCGAACCGGCCACGACAGAACATGTAAGGAATTCATGAAGATGCCCGCACGGATGCGGCTACCTGCGGCGATCGCCAGCGCCCTGCTGGCCTGCTGCACCCTCGCCGGATGTGGTTCCGCCCACACGGTTTCCGGCACCGCGCTCGCGCAGCCGGGTGCGAGCGCCGTGCCGGCGTCGTCTTCGGCGCCCGCTTCAGCGCCGTCTTCACCGGCGTCTTCACGCCCGTCTGCACCGTCTCCATGCGACTCGCTGATCGCGTCGTTGAGCGCGCGCCAGCGGGTGGCGCAGCTGGTCGTGCCGGGCGTCGACGCCGCGAATCCGGCAGCGGTGACAAAACTTGTCCAGCAGCAGCAAATCGGCGGCTTCTTCGTGGGCGGCAATAAGACCACGCTGTTGCAGAACCGCGCACTCGACGCTGTGCAACGCGCCGCGAAGATCCCCGTGTCCGTGGCCGTCGACGAAGAAGGCGGCCGGGTGCAGCGCATCGACGACCTCGACGGCTCCCTGCCGAGCGCGCGCCAGCTCGCCAAGACCAAAACACCCGACGAGGTCCGCGCGCTCGGCGTGCAGCGCGGCGAGCAGCTGCGGGCGCGCGGGATCACCGTGGACTACGCGCCCGACACCGACGTGAGCGACGAACCGGACGACGCGGTGATCGGCGACCGTTCGTACAGCTCGGATCCCGCCACGGTGCGGGAGTACGCGCTGGCGTTCGCCGAGGGTCTGCGCCAGGGCGGCATCACGCCCGTGCTCAAGCACTTCCCCGGCCACGGCCACGGCTCCGGCGACTCGCACAAGGGCACGGTGACCACTCCGCCGCTCGACCGGCTGCGGCAGGACGACCTCAAGCCGTATGAGAACATCGCCGACTTCGGCGCGGTGGAGGTGATGGTGGGCCACCTCGACGTGCCGGGGCTGACGAACGGCGTGCCCGCGTCCATCTCCCCCGCCGCGTACCGGCTGCTTCGCGACGACTACCACTTCACCGGTCCCGTGATCACCGACGACCTCGGCGGCATGAAGGCGATCACGGACCAGTACCCCCTGCCCGACGCTGTGCTGAAGGCGCTGCAGGCGGGCGCGGACGAGGCGTTGTTCTCCTCCGGCAACGGCGACGTCGGCGCGGTGCTGGACCGGCTCGTGAAGGCCGTCGCGAGCGGTGAGCTGCCGGCCGACCGCGTGACGGCTTCGGTGAAGCGGGTGCTGGAGTCGAAGCACGCGTGCTCCTGAGCGCGGTCCACTCCGGACTAGGGTGACCGGTGGATCACCGTCTCGGAGGGAGCACCACATGACGACGGACGCCACCGCGGCCGGCACCCTGCAGCTCGGCGGAGAGCTGAACGTGACCCGCATGGGCTACGGCGCGATGCGCCTGGCCGGACCGGGGGTGTGGGGGCCGCCGCAGGACCTGGCGGAGGCGTCGGTGATCCTGCGCCAGGCGCTGGCGTTCGGCATCACGCACCTCGACACGGCGGACTACTACGGCCCGCACACGGTGAACGAGCTGATCCGCACCACGCTCGCGCCCTACCCCGAAGACCTCGTGCTGGTGACGAAGGTGGGCGCCCGCCGCAGCGCCGACCGCGGCTGGCCGCCCGCGCTCTCGCGCGACGAGCTGATCTCCCAGGTGCACGACAACCTGCGCACCCTCGGCGTGGACGCGCTCGACGTCGTGAACCTCCGGCTCAGCGACGCCGCGGGCGGGTACCCGGTGGACGTGCCGATCGAGGCGCCGTTCAGCGTGCTCGCCGAGCTGCGTGAGCAGGGGCTGATCCGGCACCTCGGGGTGAGCCACGTGACGGTCGAGCAGCTGGAGGCCGCGCGGAAGATCGCGCCGGTCGTGTGCGTGCAGAACGAGTACAACCTCGCCCACCGCGTCGGCGACGACGTGCTGGACCGCTGCACAGAACTCGGCATCGCGTTCGTGCCGTACTTCCCGCTGGGCGGGTTCAGCCCGCTGCAGTCGGGCGTGCTGGACGAGTGCGCGGAGGCCGTGGGGGCGACGCCGATGCAGGTCGCGCTGGCGTGGCTGCTGCAACGCTCGCCGGTGGTGGCCGTGATCCCGGGTACGTCGTCACTGGCGCACCTCAAGCAGAACATCGCGGCCGGGGCGCTGGAGCTGCCCGCGGACGTCGTCGCGCGGATCGACGCGATCGGCTAGTCCGCCGGCGTCACCTCCACCGTGACGGTGCGGTTGGCGGCCGCGTCCCCGCCCGGGTGCGCGGCCGCCGCCTGGTCGGCGGCCGCCGCCGTGGCGCGGCTCTCGTTGGCACCCATGGCGCGGAGGTTAGGCCCGACCGGCCGGGAGGGGTCCCGATCCGCTCGCCGCCGACTGCGCACGAGGCAGCCGGTGGCACCTTAGAGCTCCTGACGAAACGATCGTGGACTAGCCTGATCACCTGTCTGTTGATCAAGACATGGAGGAAGGGTCAGCTGCCGCCGTGGATCGTGTCCGATGAGTTGTGGGCACGCATCCAGCCGTTGCCGGTCGTCCCACGACGTGCCGATCATCCTGGTCGCAAGCGCCTGGACGATCGCACGGTGCCCCGCGGCATCCTGTTTGTGCTCTCCACCGGGATTCCCTGGGAGTTTCTGCCGCAGGAACCAGGCTTCGGTTCGGGGATGACCTGACTGGCGATGCCTGCGGGACGGGAATGACACGGGAGTCGGGCAACGCCTGCACGGATCGCTTCCGACTGCCGTGCACAAACCGCCGACACACTCGACTGGTCACGGACGGTGATCGATGGCTCTCACGTGCGAGCCCGGCAAGGTGACCTGAAACCGGACCGAGCCCAGGTTGACCGTGCCCGAACAGGCTCGAAACACCACCCGATCACCGAAGCGCACGGTATCCCGCTGGCAGTCGTACTGACCGGCGGTAACCGCAACGACGTCACTCGGCTCATGTCGTTGATCGAGACGATCCCGCCGGTACGGGGCCGGCGCGGGCGACCCCGCGGGCGACCGGACACGATCTACGCCGACCGCGCCCACGATCACGACAAGGACCGCAGACTGGTACCGGACAAGGCCACACGCCCCCGTTCGCCCGGCGTGGCGTCGAACACGGTTGCGGGTCGGGCGTGCACCGCTGGGTCGTCGAGCACAGCGTCGCCCTGCTGCACTGGTTCCGGCGTCTGCGCATCCGCTGGGAGGTCCACGACGACATCCACGCGGCGTTCCTGAGTCTCACCCGCGGCATCATCCGCCGGCGCCGACCAGGCAACCCCGCATTGAGTAGGAGTTCTCAGGCGGCCCGGCACGTGTACCCGGGCCGCCGGGGCTCAGCTCGATTCCCGGACCGTCAGCGACACCGGCAGGATCTGCTGGCGCGGCTTGAGGTCCTGGCCGTCGAGGAGGTTCATCAACGTCTCGACCATCGCGTGGACCTGTTCTCGCGGGTCCTGGTGCACGGACGTCAGCGGGGGTGTCATGGCGGGCGCCAGGGTCGCGTTGTCGTCGAAGCTGACGACGGCGACATCGGCCGGGATGGTGCGGCCCGCGGACGACAGGGTGCGCAGGGCGCCGACCGCCATCATGTCGCTGGCGACGAACACGGCGTCGAGGTCCGGGGCGCGGTCCAGCAGCGCCGCCATGGCCCGGGCGCCGCCGGCGAGGGTGAAGTCGGATTCCTCGGCCAGGCCGTCGGGGTCGAGCCCGGCATCGACAAGGGTCTTGCGCCAGCCCGCGAGGCGGTCGATGGGCGCGCCCTGGTCCTGGGGGCCGGCGATGGTGGCGATGCGCCGGCGGCCGGCGGCGACGAGGTGCGACACGGCCAGCCGCGCGCCGCCCTCGTTGTCGAAGTCGACGACGTGCACGCCGCGGCGCAGGTCGGCCGCCTGGCCGCCGAAGACGACCGGGACACGCAGCAGCCGCAGCGCCCGCGGCAGCGGATCCGAGCGGTGCGGCGCGAACACGAGCACCCCGTCGACGTGCCCGCCCTCGAGGAACCGCACGGTGCGCGCGAGGTCCTCGCGGGTGTCGCTGAAGATCAGGACCATCTGGCAGCCGACGTCGGCCAGCTCGCGGTAGCCGGCGCGCATCACGGCCGTGCGGTACGGGTCGTCGAGCAGTCGCGCCTCGGGCTCGGACAACACGACGGCGATCGCGCCCGTGCGCCGTGTGACCAGCGATCGCGCCGCTTGGTTCGGCGAGTAGCCGAGGTCGCGCGCCGCCGCGAGCACCTTTTCCCGGGAGCGAGCGCTCACGTACGTGTCGTCGTTCAACGCGCGCGACGCGGTGGAGCGCGACACCCCGGCGAACGCCGCGACGTCTTCCAGCGTCGGCCGCCCGTCGTCGGACCGGGCCGTCACCGCACCACCTCCGTTTCCTGGGACGAGTCGGGACCGCGGCCAGCTTAGCCGCACAATTCAGGGAGCGCTCCCGGAAGGGAGCGCTTCGATAACCACCCTTGACATGCAACTCCAGCGCATCCACACTCGTCAACCGTCTGGGAGCGCTCCCAGAACCTGACCTTTCAAGGGGCTGACTGGGTTGACAATGGCGACAACTATCCGGAAGGGCCTGGTCCTCGCACTGGGCATCACGATCACGGCGCTCGGGGTGGCGGCCTGCGGCGGAGGCGGCAGTGACGGCGACATCCCCGCCGCCGCGGCGCCGGGCGAGCACGTCGAGCTGACGCTGGCCACGTTCACGGAGTTCGGCTACGAGGAGCTCATCCCGGAGTACGAACGGCTGCACCCCAACATCAAGATCACCCACCGCAAGACGGGCCAGGGCGGCCCGTACGCGCAGGACATGATGACCAAGCTCGCGGCGGGCTCCGGCCTCGCCGACGTGCAGGCCGTCGAGGAGGGCCACCTCTCAGACATCCTCTCCAAGTCGTCGAAGTTCTACGACCTGACGACGATCGGCCCGGCCGACGCGAGCGCCGACCGCTGGCTGCCGTGGAAGTACGACGCCGGCAAGGACAAGAACGGCAAGCTCATCGGCTACGGCACGGACATCGGGCCCGACGCGATGTGCTACCGCAAGGACCTGCTCGAAGCCGCCGGCATGCCCACCGACCCCGCGTCGGTGAAGACCATGTTCGCCACCTGGGACAGCTACTTCGCCGCGGGCGCGCAGTACGCGCAGAAGACCGGCAAGGCGTGGTTCGACTCGGCGGCCCAGAACTTCAACGCGATGGTCAACCAGCTGCCCGTCGGGTACCTCGACAAGAGCGACAAGCTCACCGTCGAGTCCAACCAGGGCATCAAGGACGCGTGGCAGAAGGTGACCGGCGCCGTCGCGAAGGGCGAGTCGGCGAAGCTCACCGCGTTCAGCAACGAGTGGAACTCCGGCTTCCGCCAGAGCGCGTTCGCCACGAAGGTCTGCCCCGCGTGGATGCTCGGCGTGATCAAGGAGCAGGCGGGCCCGGAGAACGCGGGCAAGTGGGCGGTCACCGACGCGTTTCCCGGCGGTGGCGGCAACTGGGGCGGCTCGTACCTGACCGTGCCGACGCAGAGCAAGCACCCGCGTGAAGCCGCGGCGCTCGCCGCGTGGCTGACCGCGCCGGAGCAGCAGCTCAAGGCGTTCCAGGCCAAGGGCAACTTCCCCAGCCAGGTCAAGGCGCTCTCCAGCCCCGAGCTGCTGAGCCAGACCGACGCGTACTTCGGTGGCGCGAAGATCGGCGAGCTGT
The DNA here is from genome assembly GCF_016889705.1 of Amycolatopsis sp. FDAARGOS 1241. Taxonomy (NCBI): domain Bacteria; kingdom Bacillati; phylum Actinomycetota; class Actinomycetes; order Pseudonocardiales; family Pseudonocardiaceae; genus Amycolatopsis; species Amycolatopsis sp. FDAARGOS 1241. The sequence continues at coordinate 770,990 of NZ_CP069526.1, read as the reverse complement.
TCGCCGAGCAGGCGAAGAAGGTCGCGCAGGCGCAGTACAAGGGCCCGAACGACGGCCAGATCCAGGAGAACGTGACGGCTCCCGCGCTGCAGGCCGTGGAGCAGGGCAAGTCCGCGGCAGACGGCTGGCAGCAGCTCGTCGACGGCGCGAAGAAGCTCGCCCGGTGACAGCTACGGCCACTCGCGACAGCACCAAGGCCGGGGTGCGGCGACCCGCACCCCGGCCGGGGCTGCGCGACCGCCTGGCCCGTTGGGACGTGAAGGCCTCGCCGTACCTGTACGTGGCACCGTTCTTCATCGTCTTCGGCATCGTCGGGTTGTTCCCGCTGCTCTACACCGCGTACGTCTCGCTGTTCCACTGGGACGCCGGCGACGACGACCCAGATTTCATCGGCCTGGACAACTTCAAGGAACTCTTCGCCGACGCGCAGTTCTGGCACGCGCTCGAGAACACCGTGAGCATCTTCCTGCTCTCCAGCGTGCCGCAGATCATCATCGCGGTGCTGCTCGCCGCGTTGCTCACTTCGCGGCTGCGCGGCGCGACCGGCTGGCGCGTCGGGATCCTGCTGCCCTACGCCGCGAGCTTGGTGGCGCTCGGGATCATCTTCGCGAACCTGTTCGGGCCCCGGTACGGCCTCGTCAACGGTCTCCTGCAGACGATCGGACTGTCCCCTGTGGACTGGCAGGCCAACCGGTTCGCGAGTCACGTGGCCATCGCGGTCATGGTCAACTGGCGCTGGACCGGGTACAACGCGCTGATCGTGCTGGCCGCGATGCAGGCCATCCCGAAGGAGCTGCACGAGGCGGCGCTGATCGACGGCGCCGGCACCGTGCGGCGGTTCGTCCACGTGACGCTGCCGTTGCTGAAGCCGACGCTGATCTTCGTCACCATCACCTCGACGATCGGCGGGCTGCAAATCTTCACCGAACCGAAGCTGTTCGACGCCATGCCCGGTTCGAACAACGGCGGTTCCACGCACCAGTTCCAGACCGTGACGCTGTACCTGTACCAGACGGCGTTCGAGAACTTCGACCTCGGTTACGCGTCGGCGATCGCGTGGGTCCTGTTCCTCATCATCGTGCTCATCGCCGCGGTCAACTACCTGCTGACCGGGCGGATCGCGCGCACGCCACGGAGGCGGAAATGACCTCTTCGACGGCCCGGGTGAGCCGGCTGGGCAAACCGCGCAAGGCCACCTACTGGGTACTGGCCGTGTTCGTGCTCGGCTCGCTGTTCCCGTTCTACTGGTCGTTCCTGGTCGCCAGCCGGGACAACGGCATGCTCACCGAACGCGTGCCGCCGCTGCTGCCGGGCGGCAACTTCTTCGCCAACGCGGCGCGCGTGTTCGACACCGTGCCGTTCTGGAAGGCCCTGTTCAACAGCGTGGTCGTGTCGGGCACGGTCACGCTCACCACGGTGCTGTTCTCGTCGCTGGCCGGGTTCGCCTTCGCCAAGCTGCGCTTCCGGGGGCGCAACGCGCTGTTCGTGTTCATCGTGGTGACGCTCGCGGTACCGACGCAGCTGGGGATCATCCCGCTGTTCATCGCGATGTCGAAACTCGGCTGGGCCGGTGGGCTGCAGTCCGTCATCGTGCCCAACCTGGTGACCGCCTTCGGCGTGTTCTGGATGCGCCAGTACACAGTGGACGCCGTGCCGTACGAACTCATCGAGGCCGCCCGTGTGGACGGCTGCAGCATGATCCGGATCTTCTGGAACGTGTGCTTGCCCGCCGTGCGCCCGGCGGCGGCGATCCTCGCGATGTTCACGTTCATGATGTCCTGGAACGACTTCCTGTGGCCGCTCGTGGTGCTCGACGCGGGTAACCCGACCGTCCAGGTGGCGCTGGAGAAGCTCCAGAGCGGCTACTACGTGGACTACTCACTCGTGCTCGCGGGCACGACGCTCGCGACGATCCCGATCCTCATCGTCTTCCTCCTCCTCGGCCGCCAGATCGTGGCCGGGATCATGCAAGGTGCCGTGAAGGGGTGACCATGTCCGCTGAACCACTGCCCACCCGGACCGGGCTCGCGTTCCCGCCCGGGTTCGTCTGGGGCGCCGCCACGGCGGCGTTCCAGGTCGAAGGGGCGACCACAGTGGACGGACGCGAACCGTCCGTGTGGGACGCCTTCGCCGCTCGGCCGGGCGCCGTCGCCGGCGGGGACACGGGCGAGCCGGCGGCCGACCACTACCGGCGCGCTGCCGAGGACGTCGCGCTGATGCGCTCGCTCGGGCTCGGCGCGTACCGGTTTTCCCTGGCGTGGCCCCGGATCCAGCCGGGCGGGCTGCCGAACGTGCGCGGGATCGCGTTCTACGACCGGCTCGTCGACTCGCTGCTGGCGGCCGGGATCCAGCCGTGGGCCACGCTGTACCACTGGGACCTGCCGCAACGGCTCGAAGACCTCGGCGGCTGGCCGGTCCGCGACACGGCGTACCGCTTCGCGGAATACGCGGAGACGATCGTGGGTGTGCTCGGTGACCGCGTGGCGAGCTGGTCGACGCTCAACGAACCCTGGTGCGCCGCGATGCTGGGCTACGGCAAGGGGATCCACGCGCCCGGCCGCACCGACCCGGCCGCCGCGGCGGCGGCCGCGCACCACCTGCTGCTCGGCCACGGCCTCGCGATGGACGTGCTGCGCCGCGACGCCCCGCGAGCACCGGCCGGGATCACGCTCAACCTGTACCCGGTCACGCCGGCGTCGGACACGCCCGCAGACGTCGACGCTGCCCGTCGGATCGACGGGCAGCAGAACCGGCTGTTCCTCGACCCTGTGCTGCGCGGCGGTTACCCCACCGACGTGGTGGCGGACCTGGCGCCGTTCGGCTTCGCCGACGTCGTGCTCCCCGGCGACGAGGACGTGATCGCCGCACCGGTCGACTGGCTCGGCGTGAACTACTACCGCGGCTACCGCGTGGCCGGCTCTCCCACGCCGGGCAGCTCACCGGCCGGCGCCGAGTGGATCGGCGCGGACGCGGTGCACTTCGTGCCCGATCCCGCGGCCCCGCGCACGGACTCGGGCTGGGAAGTGCAGCCGGCCGGGCTCACGGCGTCGCTGCTGCAGGTGCACCGCGGCTACCGGCCGGTGCCGCTGTACGTCACGGAGAACGGTGCCGCCTACCCCGACGTGCTGCGCGCCGGCGAGATCGCCGACACCGATCGCGTCGCGTTCCTCGACGCGCACCTGCGCGCGGCGCACGACGCGGTGACCCACGGCGTCGACCTGCGCGGGTACTTCTACTGGTCGCTGCTGGACAACTTCGAGTGGGCCGAGGGCTACGCCAAGCGCTTCGGGCTCGTCCACGTGGATTACGCGACGCAGCAGCGAACGCCGAAACGCAGCGCGCACTGGTACTCCGAGGTGATCGCGCGCAACGCGTTGCCGTGAGCCCGTTCGCACGGACAATCGCGGATCACCCGGAAAGCGCAACGCGCCATTCAGCGGCACATCCACAGCTCGACCTATCAGACAAAACGGTCGCCCGGTGTTCACCGTCGTGAACGCCGGGCGACCACCGCCTTTACTGGTCTGAACCTGTCTGACAGGACAACGCCGCGACCTGCTGCGATCGCTCGCGAACCCGTTGCCAACCCCTGGGGGCGACCGGTATAACTTTCTTCACACCGCGCACGAAGTGGTCGGCGATTCGGTCCCCCACCGTTTCTCCGGAATTGCCTTCCCGATATTCAGTCCTGCCGTTTCGCGAATTCGCCGGGACGCAATGAATCGTGCGCGGAATTCTCCCTCCCCGTCCCCTCTGGAGTTCACGGAATGCGCGCTTCGAAACTCAGAGCCCTCGCCGCCGCGGCACTGCCCGTGCTCGCCGGCGTCGCGCTCGCCACCGTCAGCCCTGCCGCGAGCGAGGCCGCCCCGGCCGCGGGCGCGGCGTTCCCCGCTCACTACTCGGCCCCGTACCTGCAGGTCAGCGACTCCGACATCGGCGACATGGCCGCGGACATGAACGCGACCGGCACGAAGTTCTTCACCCTCGCGTTCCTCACCCCGTCCTCGGGCTGCAACCAGCTCTGGGAGGCGAACGGGACGGGCGTCGGCTCGTTCAAATCGCAGATCAGCGCGCTGCAGGCAGCGGGCGGCAACGTGATCCCCTCGTTCGGCGGCGCGGCGGGCGGTGAGATCGCCCAGACGTGCACGAACACGTCGAGCCTCACCGCGGCGTACGCCAACGTGGTCAACACCTACGGCACCAACCGCCTCGACTTCGACATCGAAGAGGACACCATCAAGGACACCGCCGCGAACCAGCGCCGCAACTCGGCGCTCGCGGCGCTGCAGCAGCAGAACCCGAACGTGCAGGTCGATTACACGCTCGCGGTCGACCCGAGCGGGCTGGGCAGCCTGCAGATGGGCATCCTCAACGACGCGTACGCCAAGGGCGTGAAGGTCAGCGTCGTGAACCTGATGGTGATGGACTTCTACGACGGCCAGCCCGTGCTGGGCGACGCGCTCGCGTCGGCGCGTGCGGCCGTCGGCCAGATCGCCGGGGCGTTCCACATCTCGACGGCGCAGGCGTACGCGAAGATGGGCCTGACCCCGATCGCGGGCCGCAACGACGACGGCGCGCAGTTCAGCCAGTCGGACGCGCAGCAACTGGAGTCGTTCGCCGCGCAGAACGGCGTGCAGGAGCTCTCGTTCTGGGAAGTCCACGACTACGACCGCGCCACCGGCTACGCCTACTCGCGGATCTTCAACGCCATCACCGGAGGCGGCGGCACCACCCCGCCCCCGACCGGTGGCGGCAAGCAGATCACGGGCTACGGCGGCAAGTGCGTCGACGTCGCGGGCGCCAACAGCGCCAACGGCACGAAGATCGACCTCTACACGTGCAACGGCACCAACGCACAGCAGTGGACGTCGGCCGGCGGCACGTTGCAGGCGCTCGGCAAGTGCATGGACGTCGCCGCGGCCGGCACCGCCAGCGGCACGAAGGTGCAGCTCTACGACTGCAACGGCACAGCCGCGCAGCAGTGGACCCACACCGCGGCCAACCAGCTCGTGAACACCGGCTCCGGCAAGTGCCTCGACGCGACCGGGCCCAGCTCGGCCGACGGGACGCCGCTGCAGATCTGGACGTGCACGGGAGCGGCGAACCAGGCGTGGACGTTCTAGTCGCTGATTCACCGGATCCACCCCGGCCGGTGGGGAGCATTTTCCTAGCTCCCCACCGGTTTTCTTCGCGCGTTTGCCGTCATGGCTCGCGGGGCCGGCCGTCGGACTGACGTCGGGGCCCACCACGAGCGGAAAGAGGCACGCGATGACCGTTCATTGCCACCAGGGAGTGGAGGACGCGGTCGGGGAGGTCACGGTGTGGCTGACCGGGGAGTTCTCGGGCCGGCTGCCCGCCACGGCGGTGGCCCACGTGGTGCGCGCGACGCGCGCCGACCTCGACGGGCGGATCGCGCCGGAGGAGCTCGGCGAGATGTTGCATCGCATGGCGCGGGCGCGGCTGCAGCGGATCCTCAGCGGCGGCCGGATCCCTCACTCTCGCTGACGGACTCGGTCTCCGGCTCTTCGGGGGCGCCGCCGAAGAGGTCCCGCAGGCGGTTGTGACGCGCGGTGTAGCCGGCGCCGAACCGCCGGCGCGCCCGGTCCAGCTTGCGCCCGGCGTAGCGGCGGCGCGCCCACATCGACTCGGGTTTCGCGAGCCGGAACGCGCCCACGAGCGCGATGACCGGCACGACGACCCCCAGCACCCCGGTGGCGAGCTTGCCCTTGAGCAGGCAGACGAGTGCGGTCACCAGGTGCACCCCCACGCCCAGCAAGTACGACCACATCGCCGACTCGCCGCGCGTCTCGCCGATGGGTGACGCCTCGAGCAGCAGCAAGCCCCCGAGCGCACCGCCGACGAGCACGGCGTCGATGGACTTGCGGCCGCGCTGGGCCCAGTAGACGTCGTCGAGGTGGAACCAGAGGGCGAACTCGTCGAGCACGAGCGCGGCACCCGCGCCGAACAGCGCGGCGAGGACTTCGCGCCACGGCGCGGCCGGGTCGTAGCGGAACTCCAGCAGGCCCACGACGAGGACCAGCAGGATGCCCCACACCTGGTGGTGCACGTGGACCCCGCCGATGTGGATGTCGCCGAGCAGCCCGCGTTTGCCGGTGGGCTTGCGGCGCTTCGCGCGGATGCGGCGGGAGATGCCGCGCACGACGACGAACGTGACGAGGAAACCGGCGAGCGCCCACATCGCGGCGGCGCGGCCGGTGTCCACGAAGACGCGGTCGTACCAGTCCACGGCGGTCTCCCCTCGGGCGGGAGGGGAGAAAACGCTACCACCGTTCCCCGTTCGATGTCCGGATCGCCGTTATTCACGGGACCCGGCTCGCGGCCGAAAAACCCCGGCGCCGGTAGGGTCGTGGTGTGGAAAGCACACCGGTGGAGATCGTTTCGCTGCTCGTGTCGCCGGTGCACGCGTTCGAAGGACGGCCGTCGGACGGCCCGCGGCCTGATCCGGCGTGGGTTTCGCAGCCGTGCGTGGAGGTGCGAGCGGGCCTGGGCCTGGTCGGCGACCGCTACTTCAACCAGCGTGCCCACCGCGACGCCGCGGTGACCGTATTCGACGCGGCGGCGCTGGACGCGTTCGGCGCACCGGACCCGCTGCGGACGCGGCGCAATATCGTGCTTCGCGGCTTCCGCGTCGACGACCTCGCCGCCACGCGCGAGCGGCCGGGCGCGGTGTTCTCCCTCGACAGCGGCGACGGCCCGGTGCGCTTCCGGGCGCGGCGCCCGGCGAACCCGTGCGCTTGGCTGGACGTGTCCGTGGCCCCGGGCGCCTTCCGCGGCCTGCGCGGCCGCGGCGGCGTCCGCTGCGTTCCGCTGGACGACGGCGTGCTGCGGCTTGGCCCGGCGGAGTTGACCGTACTGGAACACGTGGAGGCTCGATGACGGACCAGTGGCACCAGCCCCTGCGGCACATCCGCGGCGGCTCGTTGACCGGCGACACCACCCAGACCAGCGGGATGCGCCGCTTCGAGGCCATCTCGGGCAAAACGGTGGGCTCGCAGAAGGTGTGGATGGGCGAAACGCACGTCACCCCGCACACCAACTCGGGTGACCACCACCACGGCCACGCCGAGACGGCCATCTACGTGCAGTCCGGGCACCCCGTCTTCGTCTTCGCGGACGGCGACTCGGAGGTGCGCCTGGAAACCGCACCGGGCGATTACGTGTTCGTCCCCCCGTACGTCCCGCACCGCGAAGAGAACCCGACCGGCGAGGACGCCGTGGTGATCATCGCGCGCAGCAGCCAGGAGGGGATCGTCGTGAACTTGCCCAGTCTCTGGGCGGAAGTCGAGATCCCCGCCGAAGACGCTTAGGACCCCGGCAGCATCCGGCTGCTCAACGGCAGCGACTGCCGCTCCGGGGGCCACCACACCTGCGCGGGCGGCGGCGGGACGTCGTCGTCGGGGAGTTCGAGGGTGTCGACGCCGCTCTGCCACCGGCTCCAGTGCGCGGCGCACAAGCCGCGCCACAGGGAGGGCTCGTCGCACTCCTGCCGTCGGCACGCCTGCACCTGCTGCCCGCTATCTACCACGTTCACGACTCCAACCCGCGATTCGGCTCCCGACGCTCCCCAGCTTGCCTCGGAGGCGACCGGAACACCCCGTGCCCGCGCCAACACAACCCTTGTGCAGCAACGACAACGGCCCTTCGCACCCTACTCCAGCCCGCCGCGGCGCCTCCCCGCGGCGTGCGCCACACGTTCGGCGGTTGACGGCGCCCGGCCGCACCGCCGCGGACGAGACCCGGGGGCGGCCGGACGACCGCCCCCGGGCTTCCCTCCCCCGGGTCACCGTGCCGCGGGCACCTCGGCCCCGTCCTGGTCGTCGTCGCCGAACGGATCACGCAGCCCGTCGCCGAGCAACCGGGGTGCCGGACCGAGGCCCCACGCCTCCGAACGCCGCCGTCGCCGCTCCTGCTCACGCGGGATCCAGTCCCGGCCCTCAGCGGCCACGGCTTCGAGCACGTGGAGCGCGCCTGCGATCCCGGACGTTTCGAGAGCCATCGAGTACAGCTTGTCTTCACTCTCCGTGACGTCGCTGGCGCCACGGTAGGTCTCGACCACAACCGAGATCGCTTCCCCGCTGATCAGGCTCAGCCGGAACGCCCGGCGGCGAAGGGTGTGCACGTCCAGCAGGCGAGCGGTGTCGTCCGGGCGCACGATGTACCTCTTGTCGTCCGCGTAGCGCACTCCGACTTCCGACACCTGGGCTGAGGCCAAGGCTTCGTAGCGGAAACCCTTCCGTCGCTCGTCGTGCTCGTTCCCGGTGAGGAAGTCGAGATCCACTTCGAACTCCCTGACTCCGCTCCTCGTCAGCAGGAACACCCGCGCGACGTAGGCCGAATACCGCATCGGGCCGCCGAGCACGCGGGCACGCTGCGCACCGGACGCGCCCTCGGTGAGCACGACGTGGGCGACCACGTCGTAGTTGGTGAGCCCCGCGCGCTTCACCGCCGACGTCTTGAGGAAGGACTTGTCGAGGCCGAGCCAGCGCGCGATCTCGGCGTCGGCGGGCCGATCGGCGAGCACGCCCAGCCAGTCGCGGTACGCCTGTTCTTCCTCCGCCGGCAACCGCCTTCCCGCCGCCTCCTGGTCCGCGGTCAGTTGCCGCGTGGCGAAGAGCCGGACCACGGCACCCCACGCGAGGGCCGCACCGACGGCGAGGAGGATCGCGCCGCCGCCGTAGCCGCTGCCGGACGCCACCAGCCCGGCGAAACCCAGCACCGCGGCCGCCGCTCCGGCACCGAACAGCGCGCCGACACCCGACGACGGCAGCAAGTTCACGCGGTAGTCGAACATCGTCCCGTCGCGCCAGCGCTGCGCGACCCGGCGCGCGTGCCAGTGGATCAGCCAGTCGATCGCCGGGGCCTCCACCTGGGCTTTGCCGTAGAGGGCGACGAACCGCCACTTGAGGTACTCGCGCATCCCGCAGGACGCGCGCTTCCAATCGCCGGCGAGGTGCGGCCGGGCGGCGCGGAACCGGCGTTCGACCTGTTCGTGGACCTGCCGCACGAAATCGGTCGAAACCCAGTGGCCCGGTGACACCGCTGCCTGCGGCCGGACCGTGTACCCGCGCTCGGTGTTGTGCCAAGCGAGCCGCCGCGCCCGGACTTCCCGGGTGATCCCGAACCGGACGGCGCAGGCCAGACCGCCACCGAACACGACCAGCGAGGACAGCCCGAGCGCCGAGTTCCCCGATCCGATCGAGACCAGCGCCGAGATCAGACCGAGGGCGAGCGCGGCCGCCCCGAACCAGATGCGCACCCAGGTGCCGGTGGACACCGTCGGCGGCGGCAGGATGAAGAACCGCGGCCGGGCCGGCTCCGGTTCGAAGAACTTCCACGCGCGCTGGGCACGGTCGCCATCCACTCGCGCCTCGGCGACGCGCTTGGCCTCATCCACGTCGAGACTGTCCTCGATCGCGCCGCCGAGGACCATGTCGAGGTGCCGCGTGATCTCGGTCTGCCGGTCGAGCGGAAGTGCGGTGAAGTTCTTCGTTGCCGTCGTCAATTTGCCGCGGTCGAGTTCGTTGCCGTGTTCCTGCTGCCACACGCACGAAAGCAGTTCCAGCACCACGTCGAACGCGGCCCGCCAGCCGTCGGCCGGGAACAGCGGCGCCGTGCGCGCCGCGACGACGAACCGCTTGTACATCTCGTCGCCCATTTCGTTCAGCGAACGTTCGCTGAACACGGAAAGCGCGTAGTAGTAGGCGATCTTCGAACTGCCGTGCCCATCCGCACGAGTTCGTCGAAGATCTTTTCGGCACTGAGCGGAATGCCGCCCTGCAGGTGGTTGAGCGCGACCTCGAACTTCCGCTCGGCGGATCCGCCTGGTTCACGTGGTAAGTCGTGTTGTGCCGGTGGAAAGTGGTCGGGCCGTGGATCTCGCCGATCTGGTTCTCGACGTTCGCATGACCCTGCGCGACGGGGCCGGCCTGCCACGGCGGGAGGTTCACTGCTGAGCTCCGCCGAACATCGCAGGCCCGTTGATCGTTCCGATCTGGTTGCCGACGCGGGCGTTGTCCTTCGCGACGTTCTTCGGCGCCGTGTTCGTCGGTGCGGTGGCCGGGGGCGCGGCGGAACCCGGCTCGGCCGCGCCGGTGCCGTCGTCCAGGGCGGCGGCCAGGGAGACCGCGAAGGCGGCCGCGTTGCGGGCGGCCGGCGTTTGCCAGCCTTCGGCGTCGGTGAAGTCCTTTTCACCGCCTGCGTGGTCGCTGATGCCACGGATGGTGACGGCGGGGATGTTGCCGTTGAGGTGCCCGGCCAGCGCCAGCCCGGCGCTCTCCATCTCGACCGCGACGGCGTCGTTGTAGTTGTGGTGCAACAGCTTCGCGACGTCCGAGAGCTGGGAGTCGAGCACGACCTCGCCGGCCGCAATCGGTCCGAAGTGGACACGAGGGGCACTGCCCTGGCCTTCGGCGGGCAGGCCGCCGCTCCACGTGCCCGCGCGGCTGACCAGGCGTGCGATCTGCTCGGCGCGGTGTGCCAGCTCCCACGCGCGGGGCCGGCTCAGCAGGCCGGAGTCGACGATGCGCCCACCCTGGTAGGCGTACACCTTGTCCGCCACGATCACGTCGCCGAGCCGGAGCCATTCGCGGAGGCTGCCCGCGACGCCGACGAACAGGATCGCCGCCGGGGAGAACTGCGCGACGGCGCGTTCCGCCAGCGCGGCCGCCGTCATGTTGCCCATGCCCGTCAGCGCGAGTGCGACGGTGCACTCCGGCCGTTCGTCGATCGTGCCGACGTCGAACAGCGTGCCGGCCGGGTGGCTGTGCTGCTCGACGCCGGTCATCCGGGCGCGGACCGCGCCGTGTTCGATCTCCAGCGCAGTGAGGATGACGATCATGAGGTCGCTCCGATTCGTTCCGTCAAGGCGATTCCTTCCGGACAGCACGGGATGGCCGGCTGGCCGGCCGGGCGAAGGGCGGCGGCGGGAGGTGACGACTGCAATTTGCAGGTTAGCCGGAATCGGTCATTCTCGTCAATACGACGAATATTTTCGCGGGAGCTAAGCTGTTCACTATGGACACTCGCCTGGACCGCGCGGGACGTGCCGAAGATGCCTGACGACGAGAGCTGGACGATGCCGGAGGTCGCCGTCGCGGTAGACCTCGCGGTGCTCACGGTGCACGCCGGAGCACTGCAGATCATGCTGGTGAAACGCGGAATCCCCCCGTACGAAGGGATGCTCGCGCTCCCCGGCGGTTTCCTGGCCTCAGCCGAGGAAGACCTCGAAACCGCGGCCGCGCGCGAGCTGCGCGAAGAGACCGGCCTGCGCGCGAAAGACCTCCACCTCGAGCAGCTGCGAACCTACGGCGCACCCGGCCGCGACCCGCGTCGCCGGGTCATCACCGTGTGCTACCTCGGTTTCTCGCCGAACCTGCCGGAGCCCTCAGCCGGCGGCGACGCGCGCGAAGCGGTGCTGGTGCCGGTGGACAAGCTGCTGCGGCCGCGCGCGGCGATCGCGTTCGACCACAAGAAGATCATCGCCGACGCGGTGGAACGCGCTCGCAGCAAGCTCGAGTACACCACGCTCGCGGCGGCGTTCTGCGGCCCCGAGTTCACCGTGACGGACCTGCGCGAGGTCTACGAGATCGTCTGGGGCGAGACGCTCGACCCGCGCAACTTCCACCGCAAGATCATGAGCGTGCCCGGTTTTCTCGTTCCGACCGGCGGACGGGCAGCCCGGCAGGCCGGCCGTCCCGCCGCCCTGTTCCGGCGCGGGCCGGCCACGGTCCTGCACCCCGCGATGTTGCGCAGCTCCTAGTTTTCGTCATCTTGACGTTAATCGGGCAACAGCCCACCGTGGAGCCCATAATCGTCACTTTGACACAAATGAGGCCGACATGGAGATCCACTGCACGGCGGGCTACGCCGTTCGCGCCGTCTCGCTCGCGTTCGCCGCCGGAGCGGCACTGGGCGGTGTGCTCACGGGGTGCGCGCTGAACACCGCCGCGCCCGATCCGCCGGTCACCACCGTTTCAGGGGCGGCGTGGGCGGTTCCCGCTCCGCCCGGGGATGGGTCAGGTCGTACTCGTGCGCGGCCGTCCGCTGCGGCCGGGTCCGGAGCAATTCCTCCTCCGGCGACGAGTCCACTTGGTTGAGACCCAGCGACACCGCCCGGCGGATCTGTTCGCGGTTTTCGCGGACGACGGCGGAGAAGAAGTCGTCGATGCGCGGATCCAGCAGCACTTCCAGCAAAACCCGGAAGGCGGCGTCGACGGCGGTGCGGACGATCTCGTCGTGGAAGGGGAGCCGTTTGAACCGGCCGAGCTGCGGGTCGGCCGCGAGCTTCTCCGTGATGATCGCCCGCAGTTCCACCTTGTTCTCGCTCAACGACTTCGCGAGGTTCTCCGGGTAGTTGCCCGTCTCGAGGACCTTCACGACCTCGTCCAGCACGGCGATCGTCACGGGCTTCTTGATGGCGCGGACGATGGGCTCGGACAGCTTGTCCACCAGGCGGTAGGTGAACTGCTCGCCGACGGCGCGGTCGGCGGCGCGGCCGATGCGGATGAGCAGCAGCACCGTCGCGATGAAGTGGTGCTGCGCCACGAACGGCGGGTACGCGACGGGGATCATCGCGAACACCTCGTACCAGTTTCGCGCCAGGAACGCCCCGCGCCGGCCGCGCTTGCGCCAGCGCCACAGGAAGTCCAGCAGGAAGATCCCGCAGACGACGCAGTCGGCGCGGAAGAACCACGCGCCGGCCTCCGGCGCGGGTGGGGAACCGAGCAGCAGGTACCCCAGGCCCCCGACGGAGACGACCGCGAGCACGAACATCACCCAGTCGTCCACGTGCACGTTGCCGGGGAGGATCCCGCTGTTGAGCTCGGCCTCCCGCCGGCCGGTGGTGGTCATGCCATCTCCAGGAATCGACGCCGCGTCGCCCGATCATGGCACGTCAGCGCGCCCTCAGCCGCGCGACGGCCGGGTCAGGCCGCGACGACCGGGCCTACCGTGACTTCGTACGCCTCGGGCGCGTTGTCGAGCGGCGACTGGTTCCACGGCAACGTGATGCGCGGGTCGCTCGTGACGCCGTGTGGCGTGGTGGTGCCGGGCGCGGTGATGGTGACGCTGGTCGGGCGCACCTGCCACTCCGGGTCCTCGATGCCGGTCCAGTGCAGCAGCATGGTGGCCTGCCGACCGTTCGAGAGGGTGACCAGCGCGCTCGCCGCGCCTGGGTCGGGCGCGACGGTGACGCCGTCGGCGCCGGCGAACGCGACCGGCAGCGCGCCCTCGAGGTTGCAGGATTCGCCCGGCTTCGCGGTAAAGACCACGGCGACGTAGCGCTGGCCCGCACCCGGATCGCCGGCGACGATCGTGGTGTCGACCTGGCCCGCCGTGCAGCGGAAGTCGGTCGGCATCGCGGACGCCGTACCCGCGCCGGCGAACGCGACGGCGGCGCCTGCCAGTCCGGTGACGGCCGCGGCTCGGCGGAAATTGCTGGTCATGACCGACTCCCTCCCTGGGACCGCGAGCGGACGGTCCGTCGCGGGAGCGCGACGGTGATTCATTCACCGCTTCGGTGCGCTCACAGCCAAAGATGCCCACCCCTCGGGCGGATGACCCTGAGACGTGGGATTCCCCGCATGAAAGCAACCATCCGTGAACACGCACGGCCAATTGCCGAGACTTCATGACGAAAGCCTTACCCCATTCGTAACCACTTTGAACGGTTACGAATGGGCGTGCACGATGGACGGTATGAAGACCATCGGCAAGGGTTTCGCGGCACTGGTCGTGATCGGCGGCTCGCTCGCGTTCGAGGCGGTGCCCGCCACGGCGTCGGCGACCGGGACGGCGTTCAGCCCCTCCACCGGGCGCGTGGTCGCCCTGCCCGGCCCCGGCTTCGGCGCCCCGGAACGCGGCGGCGACCCGATCGCGTGTTTCCTCGTCGACACGTTCCGCCGGCGTCAGGCCTAACCCGCGGCGTTCGGTATCGGCGCCGGGCACCGCCCGCCCGGCGTCGTGAGCAGTTCGAAGTGCCACAGCTCGTTGGCGTAGGCCTGGCAGAGGCCGTAGCCGTCGCCGTGGCGGATGAGCCAGTCGTCGGCGTCGGTCGGGCCGATGTCCACGGCTTTGCCGGTGACGTGCGCCGACTTTTCGGGCGTGTTCACGTACTGGCGCGCGTCTTCGAGGCTGCCGTACTTCTTGATGCCCTCGTCGAGCAGCCGCTGCTGGTAAGCCTTGCTGCGCCAGCCCGAGGTCACCTTGAAGACGATCCCCCGCCCTCGTGCGTCCGTCGCCGCCTGCTGCACGGCCTTCAGCAGGTTCGGATCCAGGTTCGCCACCGCGGGGAAGTCCGTGTCGAACGGCGTGAGGTCGCGACCGTCCGGGATGCCGCCCTGCGCGGGGTCGGTGTCCGGGTCCGAAGAGCCCGCGGAGCCACCGGCGCCCAGCGAACTCGCCACACCCGACGGCCATTCGGACGCCGCGCTCGAACAGCCGGCGACAAGCACCGCCGGCAGCAGCACCAGCGCGGCCTTGGCACGGAGATCAGGCATTCCCACTCCCGGACGAGACGATCACGGGAACCATCGTGCTGCGCGCGTGTCCCCGGACCGTCAGGCGAATGTCCGCGGGGTGTAACAGCTCCGCAGGATCACGTAACAGTGCCGAGCGGTGTCGCCCCGAGCACCGCCGCGCCGAGTTCGGTCGTCAGGTAGAGCACGGACCGGCCCGAGCGCTCACGGCCGACCAGGCCGGCTTCCCGCAGCACCCGCAGGTGCTGCGACACCGCGCTCGGCGAAACTCCCAGCGCGATGGCGAGGTCGGTGGTCGTGGCGGGCGACCGCAGGGCTTCCAGGAGGTCGGCCCGCGCGCGGCCGAGGAGCCGCACCACGGCGTCGGCCGGCGGCTCGGCTCCGACTGTCCACAGTGCACCGATCCCGCGCGCCGGGTAGCGGACGGTGGTCTGCGTGGTGGTGTTGCGCTTGATCAGCACGTCGGGTGAGCCGAGGGCGAGCGGCATGAGCACGAGCCCGCCGGGTCCGCGGTTGACGAACTGGTCGGGGCCACCCGTGCCCAGCACGAGCCGTCCGGCTTCCCAGTGCAAGTCCGGGTGCAGGTCGGCGAACAGGCGTTCGGCGCCGCCGAGGGCGAGCTGCCGCGCGCGGTGGACGACGTCCGCGTCCAGCACGGCTCGCAAGCGCGGCCAGTGCGGCGCGACGAGCCGGTCGAACGCCAGCCGCAGTTCGGCCGCGAGCGCGCGCAGCCCCGCGGCCGGCCGCGCGGCGAGCTCGGCGACCGGCACCGGCAGCTCGTCCCCGAGCAGGCGCGCCAGGCTGCCACGGACCTGCCGCGCAGTGGTGCGCCGCAGCGCGGCCAGGTCGTCGTCGATCGTGGTGCCGGCCTGCACTGGGGCGGGGACGAGGAAGGAGGGCCAGCTCGGCCGGTCGGCGGTGAGCAGCGGCCACGTGATCGGCAGGTCCAGCGGCTCGCGCGCCAGCTCCTCGGCAGCCCACCGCAGCCAGCGCAGGTGCAGCGGTCCCCGATTGCGCCCGGCGACCTGCAGCAACGCCGCCACCGTCTCCGACAGCGGCGACACGGCAAACCGCGTCGCCGCCAGCTCGGCGACGCCGACTTCGACGATGAGCGCCATCCGCCGAGTATGAAGCAGCCGGCTAAATCGTGGGGGCGATCCACGCAGGCCGAAGGATCGCCGGGGTGACGAGAGTGCCGCCGGCATAACGGGACATCGACGATGCGTTCGGCGTCAGCCCGGCGCTTTCCGGCGCTGTGCTGCGGGGCGCGCTGCGCGCCGGCACCTTCGGGAACGCGCGTAGCACGTCCGGGCAGTTCACCGGACCGGGTGGAACCGGACGCGCGCCCGGCCGTCCTCCGGTCATGACGATCTTGAAGCTCCGCCGGACGCTGGTCATGCTCACGACGGTGGTGGCCGCGGCCGCCGCCGTCCCCGCCGTGGCCGCGGCCGCCGAGGACGGGAACCAGGTGACGTCCTTCAGCACCGCCGACCGCGCCGCCGCGCTCGCGTACTGGACGCCCGAGCGCATGAAGGCCGTCGGCGCCGACACGATCGAGCGCGTCGAGCAGGTGGCGAAGCCCTGGCCGAACCCGGCGCCGAAGGGTGTCGGGCGGCTCTTCTTCACCGAGGCGTCACCCGGCGAACCCGACCAGGACAGCTGGTGCACCGCGACCGCCGTGCCGAGTGCGACCGGCGACGTCGTCGTCACCGCCGGGCACTGCGCCTACGCCGGCACGAACCGCGAGGACCAGGTGATCCGGGTGAAGAACTCGGTGTTCGTGCCCGGCTACGACCAGGGCCGGCGCCCGCACGGGGTGTTCGCCACCCGAGCCCTGGCGTTCCGCGACTCCTACGCGACCAGCAGCGACCCCGACGTCGCGATGGTCGTCCTCGACCCGCAGCACGGGCAGCACGTGGCTGCTGTCGCCGGTACTCAGCAGATCTCCTTCGACCACAAGGGGAAGACCCAGGCGGCGATCTTCGGCTACCCCGGTTCGAAGGCGTTCTTCGGCGAGTCGCCGGAGTGGTGCGATCTGCCAGTTCAGCAGGACGCGCAGGAGTTCGACCACTGGCAGTCCACGTGCGACATGGCCGGCGGCTCGAGCGGCGGACCGTGGTTCGCCAACTTCAACCCGGCAACGGCATCCGGATTGATCTTCTCGGTCAACAGCCGCGGCGCGACGGAGTTCGACGAGAGCACCGGGGAGAACAAGACCCTGAACCTCGAAGGCGCGCCGCTCGAAGCGGACGCGAAGGCGCTGTACGACGCGGCCGGGAAGCTCTGACCCACGCGAGAAAGCCGCGCCGGAATTCCCGGCGCGGCTTTTTCGCGTGCTGGGTCAGGCCGTGAGGCCGACCGCGGCCTCGGTCGTGTTGACCAGGAATGTGAGTGTCTCTTGGAAGTACAGCTGCACGGTGTCGGTGTCGTGGCTGGTGTAGCCGATCGAGAGGTCCTGGCCGAAGTGCAGTTCGTAGTCGCCGCCGCGGGTGGTGAGCACGCACGCGCCCTCGATCGCGGGCGCCTGGATGATCTCTCCGTCGACGATCTGGGTCAGGTGCTTGAGCACGGGGTAACCGTGGTCGGCCGCTTCGACGGCGGCGGTGTAGGCGGCATTGCTCAGCAGCACGGTGTACGGGCCCGCGACACCGGCCGCGGTCAGCTTCGCCAGAGCGTCGCCGATCGCCTTCGGGTAGGCGCTGGCCTGGCCGGGCAGCGCGAGCGGGCTCAGCGACGAGGCGGGGCGGATGCCCGCGATGCCGGCACTGGAGTACCCGTCGAACACGATGCGGTCTTCGGCGTACGCGATGGCCTGCGCGGCGTCCTTGACCGGCTGCCAGTCGGGGTCCTTCGCGCCCCACTCGACGGAGTCCACCGCGTCGCGGGTGACGGTGAAGGGCACCTTGAGGTCGACGATCCGCTGCGCCGTGCGCAGGCGGGCCGCGACGCCCTGCAGCGGGCCCTCGACACCCTCGACGTGCCCGGTGCCCACGGCCGCGAGCGCCGGGTCGTCGGCCACGACCACGTCGACCACCCGCCGGGCCGACGCGAACTGCGCGAACGTGCGCCGGGCCTCGTCCTCGAGGTCCGACCACGCGGCGTCGGAGATCGGAGCGAGTTCGCGATGCAGGTTGTTCATGACCGGGGGCTCCTTCGCAGGCTGCCGATGCCCAGCGACGGGCCGGGCGTGGGTGCCGGGGGCTCCGGCTGGGACGGTTCGTTCGTTTCGGTGCGTTCCCCGAGCGTCTGGTCTTCGAGGAACTCCGCGGTGGGCACGTAGAACAGCGCGCCCGTGTGCGGGGTCGAGAAGTCGAGGATGCGGTCGGTGTTGCCGGGCGGCGACCCGACGAACATGTTCTCCAGCATCGTCTCGATGATCGAGGGGTTCTTGGCGTAGCCGATGAAGTACGTGCCGAACTCGCCGTGGGCGGGGCGCCCGAACGGCATGTTGTCGCGGAGGATCTCGAGTTCGTTGCCGTCCTCGTCGGTGATCACGGTCAGCGCGATGTGGGAGTCGCCGGGCTTGTCCTCGTCCGGGAGCTCCACATCGGACAGTTTGCGCCGCCCGATCACGAGTTCCTGCTGCTCGGTGGACAGCGCGTTCCACGCCGTCATGTCGTGGAGGTACTTCTGCACGACCACGTAGCTGCCGCCGTCGAACGCCCCGTCGTCGTCGACGAGCACGGCCTCCACGGCGCCGCGGCCGGTCGGGTTCTCGGTGCCGTCGACGAAGCCGAGCACGTCGCGCGCGTCGAAGTAGCGGAAGCCCTGCACCTCGTCGACGACCGTGACGGCGCCCTCGAGCCGCGCCATGATGTGCGACTCGAGCTCGAAGCACAGGTCCATGCGCTCGGCGCGCAGGTGGAACAGCAGGTCGGCCTTCGTGGTGACGCTGCGGTGCTTGTCGCCGGCGAACACCGGCAGCTCGTGCAGCTGCGCCGGGCGCGGGGAGCCGAACAGCCGGTCCCACGCCGCCGAACCGATCCCGGCGACGCACGTGAGGCCGCCGTCGAGTGACCGGAACCCCACGGAGCGCTGCAGCCCGCTCACATCGGCCAGCAGATCGCGCACGGTGTCCTCACCGCCGATGTCGATCCGCACCACCAGGAAGATCGCGGCGCGCGTGAGCGGGCCCACCACCTGCTGGGGTTCCGGCGGCAGCTCCGCCGACACCGCAGATGTCACCACGCACCCCCCACGCAGCACGCTTCCTCGCCCACCAGACCTCCCACCCGCTCAACTGTCGTCGGCATCCTAACCCGATCGGCCCGAGCCGCTCACCGCGCTCACGCGGCCGGGCAGGATCCGCTCGGCGAGCCGCTGCAGGTACCGGTGGACGGCGACGCCGCACAGCCCCACGCCCAAGCCCACGGCCAGCCCGGCCAGGACGTCGTGCGGGTAGTGCGCACCCAGGTACACCCGGGAAACGCCGATGAGCAGGGCGAACGCGGTGGCCCACCAGCCCCAGGCGCGCCGGATGAAGAAGAGCGCGCCGGCGAACGCGGCGACGAGGACGGTGTGGTTGCTGGGGAACGCGTAGTCCGTGGGGGCGTCGCAGGGCAGCAGCGTGCGGACACCCGGGACGACGCGGCACGGGCGCACTTCGGCGAACAGCGCCTTCAGCACCGTGTCGGACCCCAGCGCGACGGCGACCGCGAGCGGCACCCACCCGGCGCGGGCGAGGGCCGTGGCGTCCCCCCGGGCACGCCAGAGCAGGGCGAGCATCGCGGGCACCACGAGGAACACGCCGTACTCGCCGAAGGCGACGGCGAACCCGGCCAGCCAGTGCTGCGACCACGCGAAATCCGTGACCGCGCGGTAGATCCCGGCGTCGGGCATCATCCCGCCCCCACGGGGGCGCCGACCGTCCACAACGGACTGCCGGCGGCGCGCCGAGGATAAAAACCTACACTCATGTCGAAATACTACACGGACGTAGAAGTAAGCTCCCGGGTGTAACTTCACCGGCGTGCGCAACGGAGAGAGGCGGGGACCGGGCGAACTCGAGGCCGAGGTGCTCGGCGTGCTGTGGGACGCGGGCGAACCGGTGTCGGCCACCGACGTGCAGCAGCGACTCGGCGGCACTCTCGCCTACACGACCGTCGTGACGATCCTGTCGCGGCTGTTCGAGAAGGGCGTCGCGACGCGGGAGAAGCGGGGCCGGTCGTTCGCCTACAGCCCGGTGGACGACGAACCCGGCCTGGCGGCTCGGCGCATGCGGAAGGTGCTCGACACCGAGACCGACCGCTCCGGCGTGTTGGCGCGATTCGTGTCGAACTTGCCGGCCGACGACGAGCGCCTGCTGCGCGACCTCCTGCACGAATCCCGCGACTGACCCGGGACAAGGCGCCTCCGACTCGCGAATCGTGCCCGTTCGTCCCCCGCACACGGGAGACGCAAACGAAAAGTGCTGGCTGAGTATCCACGCGAACACCGAGCGCGAAAGCCGAAGAAGCGGCGGTTCAGACCTTTGTCCGGTCTTGTCCACTCAAGACCGGCCGCGGAAAACGCCCCCCGGCCGAGCGCAAGTTCGAGGCCGCTACCGTTGGCGTTTCGAGCACCGGGTGAATTCGCCCCCGGGAACGCCGGTGACCCCTGCAGAAGAGGAGCCCTGATGCCTCGCACCAAGGCCTCCGGACCGTTGCGCGCAGCACAGGTCGTGCTCGTGGTCGCGTCCCTGCTCGTGCTGGGCGGCACCGGCTACGCGTACTCGACCCTGCAGTCGCTCACCGACGGTCTGACCAGGGCCGACGTCATCACGGGCAGCGACGTGCCGCCCCTCGGCGAGCAGAACATCCTGATGGTCGGCCTCGACACCCGCACCGACGCGCAGGGCAACCCGCTGCCCGCCGACGTGCTGTCGCAGCTGCACGCGGGTGGCGCCGACGACGGCGGCGACACGACCGACACGATGATCGTGATCCACATCCCCGCGGGCGGTGGGCAGGCGACCGCGATCTCCATCCCGCGCGACTCCTACGTGCAGGTCTCCGGCGGCTACGGCAAGCACAAGATCAACTCCGCGTACACCTACGGGCTCGTGGCTGAGAAGAACAAGCTGGTCGCGCAGGGCGAATCCGGCACGCAGCTCGAAACCGATTCCGCCCAGGCCGGCGCGAAGACGGCGATCGACACCGTGCAGAAGTTCACCGGGCTGACCATCACGCACTACGCCGCCGTGAACCTCGCCGGGTTCTACTACCTGTCCCAGGCTGTCGGCGGTGTGCCGGTGTGCCTCAACAAGGCCGTGAAGGACCCGTTCTCGGGCGCCAACTTCCCGGCGGGCGAGCAGACCGTCGGCGGGGCGAAGGCGCTGCAGTTCGTGCGCCAGCGCCACGGCCTGCCCAACGGCGACCTCGACCGCATCAAGCGCCAGCAGGTCTTCATGGCGAGCATGGCCAAGACGATCCTGTCGGCGGGCACGCTCGCGGATCCGGGCAAACTGAACGACCTCATCGGCGCCGTCAAGAAGGCCGTGGTCGTCGACAGCGGCTGGGACATCGTCAGCTTCGCGCAGCAGCTGCACGGGATGAGCGCGGGCGCCATCAAGTTCGTCACCGTGCCGGTGGTGAACATCTCGCTGAAGACCCCGTCGGACGGCGACGCGGTCGAGGTGGATCCCTCGCAGGTGCAGCAGTTCGTGCGCCAGCAGCTCGGCACCTCGCAGCCGGCTCCGTCCTCGGGTCCGGCCGCACCGGGTGACGCGGACCTCAGCCAGTACACCGTGGACGTGCGCAACGCGTCGGACAGCAGCGGGCTCGCCGGGCGCGTGGCCGACAAGCTGGAAGCCGCCGGGTACACCAAGGGCGTGGTGGCCAACGCGACCACGCGCAAGACGTCGATCATCTTCTACAGCCACGACCAGAAGACCCAGGCCACGCAGATCGCGCAGGCGCTCGGCAGCGACATCGCGGTCAGCCCCGACACCTCGCTGACGAACGACCACTTCCGCGTCTTCCTCGGCAAGGACTTCGAGGACTCCGCGGGTGCCTCCAGGACCGGCGGCGGTGCGGCCGCCGGCTCCTCGGCGTCGAGCTCGGCGCAGGTCCGCCCGGCCGCGTACGTCGCCCCGGCGCCGGCGCAGGCTCCGCCGCCGATCACGGCGAACGGCGTCACCTGCGTCAACTGATCGAAGCCCGGTTCGCCCGGCTGTCCGGGCCGGGCGCCGATGTCCACCAGCGACATTCGGCGGACCGGACGCGCAGATCGTCCCGTTGGAGAATCCCGGGATCAATGTGATTCGTGTCCATGACTGTCCGTTTGCGTACCAGGCGTAATCGTCGCAGCACAATGCGTTCATGATCACGAGTCACACAGCGCTGTTCCCGGAGCCACGGTCGGTAAATTCAAGGCGCACGAACGTTTAGCCCAAAAGGAGTCAACGGTGCCTCCCACGAGGCGAACCCGCGACCCAGGGAGGGCCGACCCGTGGCGAAAACGCCCGCCGAGATCACCGAATCCGAACTGCGCGCCGCCGCCCGGCTGGCGGCGGCCGACGTCCAGGTACGCGACGCCATCCCCGACGACGCCGTCCACGAAGCGATCCAACATCCGGGTCTGTCGCTGTTCGAGCTGGTGAACACGGTCATGACGGCCTACGCCGACCGCCCCGCGCTCGCGCAGCGCGCCGGCGAGCCGGTGACCGACCCCGCGACCGGCCGCACCACGCGCCGGCTGCTGCCGCGCTTCGACACGCTCACCTACCGCGAGGCGTGGGACCGCGCCGCCGCGATCGCGGCCGACTGGGCCCACGACCCCGCGCGCCCGGTGGCCGCCGGCGACTTCGTCGCCACCCTCGGCTTCACCAGCAGCGACTACACCCTCATCGACCTCGCGTGCGTCCGGCTGGGCGTGGTGTCCGTGCCGCTGCAGTCCGGCGCGACGACAGCGACGCTGCAGCCGATTCTCGCCGAGACCGGGCCGAAGCTGCTCGCGTCCGACGTCGACAACCTCGAGATCGCCGTGCACCTCGCGCTCGGCTCGGAGTCCGTGCGCCGGCTCGTGGTGTTCGACTTCCACCCGGAGGCCGACGCCGAACGGGAGGCGTTCGGGGCCGCGCGGCTGCGGCTCGCCGCCGCCGACAGCCCGATCGTCCTCGAACCGCTGGCCACCGTTGCCGACCGGGGGCAGACGGCGCCACCCGCGCCCGAGCCCACCGGCCGCGGGGCGGATCCCCTGGCGCTGCTCATCTACACGTCCGGCAGCACCGGCACGCCCAAGGGTGCGATGTACACCGACCGGCTCGCCGCCCGGCTGTGGCTGGGGTTCTGGGCCGGCAAGCCCCGCTATCCCGTCCTCTCGCTGTGCTACCTGCCGATGAGCCACGTCGTGGGCCGGGTCACGGTCGTCACCACGCTCGCCGACGGCGGCACCGCGTACTTCGCGGCCAAGAGCGACTTGTCCACCCTCTTCGAGGACTTTTCGCTGGCCCGGCCGACCGAGCTGATGATGGTGCCGCGGATCTGCGATTCCGTGTTCCAGCGCTACCAGAGCGAGCTCGACCGCCGCGCGATCGGCGCCGGCTACTCGGCCGAGCTCGAAGCCGAGGTCAAGCGCGAGCTGCGCGAAGACTTCTTCGGCGGCCGTGTCGTCTGGGCCGCCTGCGGTTCGGCTCCGCTGTCGGCCGACCTGACTGCGTTCATGGAGTCGACGTTGCAGCTCACCCTGCACGACGGCTACGGCTCGACCGAGGACGGCGGCTCGCTGTTCGACCACCGGATCGCGCGTCCGCGCGTGATCGACTACAAGCTCGAAGACGTCCCCGAGCTCGGCTACTTCACCACCGATTCGCCGCACCCGCGCGGGGAACTGCTGATCAAGTCGCACAGCCAGGTGCCCGGGTACTACCAGCGGCCCGAAACCACGGCCTCGGTGTTCGACGAGGACGGCTACTACCACACCGGCGACATCATGGTGGAGACGGCGCCGGACACGCTGCATTACGTGGACCGGCGCAAGAACGTGCTGAAGCTGTCGCAGGGCGAGTTCGTCGCAGTCTCCCGCCTGGAGGCCGCGTTCGCGGCGGCACCGCCGATCCGGCAGATCTACGTCTACGGCAGCAGCGAACGTTCGTGCCTGCTCGCCGTGATCGTGCCGACGCCGGAGGCGCTCGCGGGCGACGCCGAGACGCTCAAGGCGCAGCTGAGCGAATCGCTGCAAGCCATCGCGAAGGACGCGGATCTCAACTCCTACGAAATCCCGCGCGACTTCCTCGTCGAGGCCGAGCCGTTCAGCCCCGAGAACGGGCTGCTCACCGGCATCCGGAAGCTCTCGCGGCCACAGCTGAAGGAGCATTACGGCGAGCGGCTCGAGCAGCTGTACCGCGAGCTCGCCGAACGCGAGTCGAGCGAGCTGCGCGAGCTTCGCCAGGCCGGGCGTGATCGGCCGGTGTTCGACACGGTCGTGCGGGCCGCGCAGGCGCTGCTCGGCGCGTCGTCGGGCGAGCTGCGCCCCGACGCGCACTTCGTCGAGCTGGGCGGGGATTCGCTCTCGGCGCTGTCGTTTTCCCATCTGCTGCGGGAGATCTTCGCGGTCGAGGTGCCGGTGGGCGTGGTGATCAGCCCGGCCACGGACCTGCGCAAGCTGGCGGAGTACATCGAGGACGCCAGGGGATCCGGCGCCAAGCGGCCGACATTCGCGAAGGTGCACGGCGCAGGCGCCACGGAAGCGCGGGTGGATGCACTGACGCTGGACAAGTTCCTTGACCTGACCACTTTGGACGGTGGCAGGACGCCGCCGGCTTCGGAGATCCGCACGGTGCTGCTGACGGGCGCCAACGGCTACCTCGGCCGGTTCCTGTGCCTGGAGTGGCTGGAGCGGCTGGCCGAAACGGGCGGCCGGCTCGTCTGCCTGGTCCGCGGCCACTCCACCGAGGCGGCCCGTGCCCGGCTGGAGGCCGCGTTCGACAGCGGTGACGCCGGACTGCTGAGCCACTTCCGCGCGCTGGCGGCCGAACACCTGGAAGTGCTGGCGGGCGACATCGGCGAACCGGACCTGGGCCTCGGCCAGGTCACTTGGCAGCGGCTGGCCGACACCGTCGACGTGATCGTGCACCCGGCCGCGCTGGTGAACCACGTGCTGCCCTACGACCAGCTGTTCGGGCCCAACGTTGTCGGCACCGCGGAGCTGATCCGGCTGGCGCTGACGACGCGGCTCAAGCCCATCACGTATCTGTCCACCGTGGCCGTGGTTTCGGACCAGGCGTCGACGGGCGACGAGGCGGCGGACATCCGCGTCACGAGCCCCGTGCGCGTGCTCGACGAGAGCTACGCGAACGGGTACGCCACGAGCAAGTGGGCCGGCGAGGTGCTGCTGCGCGAGGCGCACGACGCGTTCGGCCTGCCCGTCGCGACGTTCCGGTCCGACCTGATCCTGGCGCACAGCCGGTATTCCGGGCAGGTCAACGTGCCGGACATGTTCACGCGGCTGGTGCTGAGCCTGATCGTCACGGGCATCGCGCCGGGGTCCTTCTACCGGGGTGGCGGGCCGGCCCACTACGACGGCCTGCCCGCCGACTTCACCGCCGAGGCGATCACCACGCTCGGCACACAGGCGGGTACACAGGCGAAGGAGAGCTACCGCACCTACAACCTCCTTAATCCCCACGAGGACGGCATCTCCCTCGACACGTACGTCGACTGGCTCACCGAGGCCGGCTACGCGATCAAGCGCATCGACGACTACGCCTAGTGGTTCAGCCGTTTCGAGACGGCCATCCGCGGCCTGCCGGAGAAGCAGAAGCAGCACTCGATACTGCCCCTGCTGCACGCTTACGCCCAGCCCGCCGAGCCCGTCAACGGCGCCGGTTTGCCGACCGCGGCGTTCCGCTCGGCGGTCCAGGAAGCCGGCGTGGGCGCGGACAAGGACATCCCGCACGTGACGGCCGCCCTGATCCGCAAGTACGCGAAGGACCTGGAACAGCTGAAGCTGCTCTGAGTCCCCTGCCCGCTTTGTCCGGCGCCGAGGACGAATTCGGCGCTGGGCAAGGCTTTGCGCTCAGCAGCACGACACCACGCCGGAAGCCGTTGTGCCGTGGTCGCTCTCGCCACCTCGGGGGGATCGCCCCGTCCTAGGAGCACGCGGCCCGGACGGATCCGGGCGTGCGCCGCCGTCGTGACACGCGAACCGGAGCCGGCGCACGAGGAGTGGTACCGGTTGTGGATCACCGTTCGCGGCGAGCCGCTCCGGTAGCCTGGTCCGGGGAGGCCGGCACAGAAAGGAGAACCGGCGCGTGGTCCTGTTCGGACGGGAGCTGGAGCGGAAACGCCCGCCGTCGCCGCCGACGTCATCGCGCTGATGGACGCGCTGCGCATCCGAAAGGCCGTGCTCGGTGGCTTCGACTGGGGTTCGCGCACGGCCGGCGCGGTCGCTGCGCTGTGGCCTGAGCGGTGCCAGGCGGTGGTGCTCGTGAGCGGGTACCTCATCACGAACCTGAAGGCGCAGCTGCAACCGCTCGCACCGGCCGCGGAACTGGGCTGGTGGTACCAGTACTACTTCTCCACCGAGCGCGGCGTGCTCGGCTACACGCAGAAGACCGATGAATTCACCAAACTCATCTGGCAGACCGTCTCCCCGAAGTGGTACTTCGACGACGCGACCTTCCAGCGCACGGCCCAGTCGTTCACCAACCCGTACCACGTGGCCATCGTGGTCCACAACTACCGCCGGCGCCTGAGCCTCGCCCCAGGTGAACCCCAGTACGACCCGCTCGAAGCCAAGCTCCAGCAGAGCCCCGAGATCGGCATCCCCACCATCACCATCGCGTCGGACTTCGATGGCGCCGCTGCCGACGGCTCGGGCTACCGCGCGCAGTTCACCGGCAAGTACGAGCGCCGGGTCCTCCCCGGGATCGGGCACAACGTGCCACAGGAAGCTCCCGCGGACTTCACTCAGGCGATCGTGGACGCGGACCGGCTGTAGTTTGGCTTCGTGGGGCACAAAGGAGTCCGCGATGGCGGCCCGGCGCGTGATCCGAAGTTCCGGCCAACCGACGTGATCGGGTGGCCGGTGCGCCGCGCCGTGATCGAGCTGGAGCACCAGGGCTACACCGTCGACGTGCAGCCGCAGACCGGCCACGACCGCGCGCCGATCCGGCTGAGCCGCCGGGTGCGGCTGGTCGCACGAGACGGGGTGATCACCGGGGTGATCGCCGGATAGGTCCGGTTCGCCCGGACACCCAGACCAAAACGCGAAACGGGGCCGGTCCACATCGGACCGGCCCCGCTCAGCGTTCGGATGAGATCAGGCGTTGCTACGGCGACGCCGGACCAGGACCAGCATCGCGCCACCCGCGAGGACGAGCGCGGCGCCGATGCCGATGGGCAGGCCCGCGTTCACGCCGGTGTTCGCGAGGGGCTGCGAACCACCCGCGGCCGGAGCCTGGCTGGTGGGCGCGGCGGGGGTGGTGGGCGGTGTGACGCCGGCCTCCGCCCACGACGCCGAAGCCGACGTGTCGACCGTGGTCTTCTGCGACTCGGCGACGATCAGGGACTGCGCGGGGTGCTCGGCGTAGTTCTCGCCGACGAACAGGCGGCCCGTGTCGAGGTGGCCGACGGCCTTGAGCGCCAGCTCGGCGGTGCCGGCCTTGGCGTCCTTCGGCACGTCGAGGTAGAGCTTGCTGCCGTCCTTGATGTCGCCCTCCGCGAGGGCCTTGCCGTCGGCGTCGGTGAGCTTGACGCCGTCCGGCAGCTGCGTCGTGAGGTCCGTGATGTCGCCGGTGCTGGCGATGGTGAACGGGCCGATGCGCGTGCCGGCCTCACCCTTGGCCGAGGAAGGGGTGATGCTCAGGGTCGGCTTGGGCTGCTGGCCGATGCCGGTGTTGTCGCTGCCGGTCAGGTAGTCGTAGAGCGCGAGGACGTCGGCGCCGTTGTCCGCGGTGCCGTAGGGAACCGGCTTGTCTCGGTCCAGATCCTCGTTGTCGCTGAAGTGCCAGAGTGCCGCCTGAGTTCCGGCGATGGCTTCGGCCTGTGTGAGTCCATCGTGGAGGGTCACGCCCTTCGCAGCGAGAGCGGACTCGAGGCTCTTCAGGTCCTCAGTCGGGAACCCGTGGTGCAAGACCCAGTTGATCTTGTCGTTGTTCAGGCGGAACGGAGCCTTCGGATCCGGGTCCGGGTATTTGTCCCACGGCGTCTCGACCATGTCCTGGCCGAGGTCGACATTCTTCTCGAGCTGGACGCAGTACATCTTCAGCATCGAGCCGTCGGTGAGTTTGAGCCCGAACAGGACCGTGTCGTAAGGGTGCTGGTTGTCGTTTCCCTTGTCGAGGTTGACCCCCCAGCCGTTGGTGCCGGCGCCGCTGATGACCCGCCCCTTGGCCGCACCGTCCTCAGCCTTCGCGCCGGTGTCCGCCGTGGCGCCCTGCGCCGCCAGCAGCAGCGCCGCGCCCGCGGCGGCCGCCGCGATCCCACCGCGCACCAGACCTGACCTGACCTGCATCTGTTCTCCCATCCAAGCCCGTCCCAGAAAGTCTGAGCCGCGTGAGACAACACACCCCGATCACGACGGCCACCAATCAGGTGAGAATCCACCCAGTCAAGCGATTCGGGAGCATACACAGGGCTCACAAGGTCACCCGCGGTGGTCCCCACCACGCAGGATGTCCTCCGCTCGAGCGTTCGGCCACCGGCACACGGTGGCCGGGCAAGCCGTCGGCACGAGCATATACACTCGATGTATATTCACGGCGTGTAGTGATCACGGACCACGTGATCGCCCAGGGGATCCAAAGGGGACAGGCATGTCGGTGGGGACCACCCTGCTCGCGTTGCTCGAGCCCGGGCCGCGGCACGGGTACGACCTCAAACGCGCGTACGACGAGCAATTCGGGCAGGACAAGCCACTCGCGTACGGGCAGGTGTACGCGACGCTCTCGCGCCTGCTGAAGAACGGGCTCGTCGAGGTCGCGGGCATCGAGGCGGGCGACGGACCGGAGCGCAAGCGCTACACGATCACCGAAGCCGGCGTCACGGACGTCGAGCGGTGGCTCGCGACGCCGGAGGCGCCGGAGCCATACCTGCAGAACACGCTCTACACCAAGGTCGTGCTCGCACTGCTGTCCGGCCGCAGCGCCACCGCCGTGCTCGACTCGCAGCGCGCGGCGCACCTGAAGGAGATGCGCGGGCTGACCCGCCGCAAGCGCGACGGCGACCTCGCGACGCAGCTGATCTGCGACCACGCGCTGTTCCACCTCGAAGCCGACCTCCGCTGGCTCGAGCTCACGTCCGCGCGCCTCGACGACCTGGCTTCGGAGGTGCGCTCGTGACGGAACCGCTGCTCGTCGCGAACGACCTGGAGAAGTCCTTCGGTCCCACGCAGGCGCTGCGCGGGGCCGGCGTGTCCGTCGCACCCGGCGAGGTGCTCGCGATCATGGGCCCGTCGGGATCCGGCAAATCGACGCTGCTGCACTGCCTCGCGGGCATCGTCCGGCCCGACGCCGGCGCCATCACCTACGGCGGCCGCGACCTCGTCGCGATGACCGACCGCGAGCGCAGTGCGTTGCGGCGCACGGAGTTCGGGTTCGTGTTCCAGTTCGGGCAGCTCGTGCCGGAGCTGACGTGCCTGGAGAACGTCGCGCTGCCGTTGCGGCTGGCGAAACTCGCGCGGCGCAAGGCCGAAGCCACCGCGCGCGAGTGGCTCGAGCGGCTGGAGGTGGCCGACGTCGCGGCCAAGCGCCCGGGCGACGTCTCGGGCGGCCAGGGCCAGCGCGTCGCCGTCGCCCGCGCGCTCGTGACGCGGCCCAAGGTCGTGTTCGCCGACGAACCGACCGGCGCGCTCGACTCGCTCAACGGCGAAAAGGTCATGCGCATGCTCACCGAAGCCGCGCGGGAGACCGACGCGGCGGTGGTGCTCGTGACGCACGAAGCGCGCGTCGCGGCGTATTCGGATCAGGAGATCGTCGTGCGCGACGGGCGTGTGTCCGACCAGGAGTACGCGTCGTGATCGCCGACCTGCTGCTCGGACTCCGGCTGGCCGTCGGGGGCGGCCGGATGTCGGGACAGGCGTTGCTGCGGCTCGCGATGACGGCCGTGGGCATCGGGCTCGTCGTGGCGGTGCTGCTGCCCGCCGCGTCGGTGAACTCCGTGGTGAGCGCGCGCGAAGACCGCGCGGCGGCGACCACTCCGAGCACACGGCCGGTGCCCGGCGTCGACCCGCTGTACGCCGTCACGTGGAGCGCTGAGGCGGGCACCCAGTTCGTGCGGATCACGTCGATCGCGCCCGGCGGGCCCCACGCACCGGTGCCGCCCGGGCTGACGGCGCTGCCGAAGCCGGGTGAGCTCGTGGCGTCGCCGGATGTCGGGCGTGCCCTGGCCGGCCCGGACGGCGCGGCGTTCCGCAGCCGCCTGCCCGCCACGCCCAGCGCGACGATCGCGAAACCCGGCCTCGTCGACGCCGGAGAGCTCACGGCCTGGTACGGCACGACGCTCGACGACGTGCGGGCGAGTGACCAGGCCAAGACGATCTACGGCTTCGGCGCCGGGGAGCCGCCGCGGTTCGCCGTGACGGCGTCGGTGCTCGTCGTGCTGCTCCCGCTCGTGGTCGCGCTGCTGCTGCCGTTGCTGATCTTCGTGACCACGGCTTCGCGCATGGGCGCGGCGCAACGCGACCAGCGGCTCGCGGCGCTGCGGCTGCTCGGTGTCGACGCGCGGCAGATCCGCCGGGTCGCGGCCGGGGAATCGTTGCTGGGCGCGACGATCGGCGTGATGCTGGGCGTCGTGCTGTTCGTGCTGATCCGTCCCATGCTCGGGTCGCTGGACCTGTTCGGCTACCGCGTGTTCGGTGAGGACTTCGTGCCCTCGTGGCCGCTCGCGGTGCTCGTGGTGCTGCTCGTGCCGGCGCTCGCCATCGGCGCGGCGCTGTTCGGCCTGCGGCGGACGATCGTGGAACCGCTCGGCGTGGTGCGCCAGGGCAAACCCGTCCGGCGGCGGATGTGGTGGCGGTGGGTGCTCACCGGCCTCGGCGTGCTGCTGACCGGCGCAGCGTACGCGACCGACCCGGGCAACACCAACGGTGGCTTGATGGTCGCGTTGACCGTGGGGTCCGCGTTGCTGCTGATCGGCGTGACGACGCTGCTGCCGTGGCTCGTCGAGCTCATCGCGGGCAAGCTGCGCGGCGGGCCGCCGGCGTGGCAGCTCGCGGTGCGGCGGCTGCAGCTCGACAGCGGCACCCCGAGCCGGGTCGTGTCCGGGCTGGTCGTCGTGGTGGCCGGCAGCATCCTGCTGCAGGTGCTGTTGAACTCGACGCTCGCGGCGAGCAAGTCCGAACTGGACTCGACACCGGTGTGGGCGGGTGCGGCACAGGTCAGCGTGGCGACGGACGCGGCCACCGTCGCCGAGGTGCAGCGACGCGTGTCCGCCGTGCCGGGGGTCGAGCACGCCGGGGTCGTGCTGCAGTCAAGTGTCGTCGGGACGTCGGGCCGCGGTGACCAGTGGGCGGTCGCGGAGATCGGATCGTGCGCCGCACTGGCGTTACGGGCACACCTACCTTCCTGTGTGGACGGTGCAGTGTACGCCGTGGACGATCCAGGGCGGGCGCTCCCGACGGGCTCGGTGCACTTCTCCGCCGGGACGTCCGAGGGATCCGGTCCGGGGTGGACAGTGCCGGCGCAGGTGACGCACTTGCCCGCGAGCGCGGCCGCGCGGTGGCTGGCGGGCACGTTCCTCGTCACCGACGGCGCGGTGGCCGGGATCAAGGTGCCGACCATGCTGCCCACGGTGTACGTCACGGGCCAGGGCAGTCCGGCGGCGCTGGCCGACCGGGTTTCCGCCGCGGTCAAGGGACTGACGTGGCGCGTCGAGACGAGGACCGACGAAGTGTCGGCCGCACCGGTCGGGGCGGTGGCGACGATCCGGGCGATCCTGCTGACGGCGTCCCTGTTCGTGCTCGCCGTGGCGGCGCTGAGCCTGCTGATGCTGGCGGTGGAGCAGATCACCGAACGGCGGCGGGCCTTGGCGGCGTTGTCCGCTTCGGGGGTGCCGCTGGGGGTGCTCGCGCGCAGTTCGTTCGCGCAGACCGCGCTGCCCGTGGTGATCGGGGTGGCCCTGGCGGTTGTCGCCGGCACCGGGCTGACGCTGCCGATCCTGCGGGCCGCGGACATCCCCGTGAAGCTCGACGGCGGCCTGATCGCGGGCATGGCCGGCGCGGCCGTCGCGGCGGTGCTCGTGGTGACGGCGTGCACGATCCCGCTGCTGCGGCAGGTGACACGGGTGGAGTCACTGCGGGCGGAGTGAGTCCCCACCCCTGAGTTCACCGGCCCGAAAGGCCCGCGACCCACCTTCGTCGCGGGCTTTTCGGGTCGTGCGCCTTCTGCGAGACGATCTTCTGCGCCAGCATGATCAGCGCCCCCGTCCCCACGAGGAAGTCGACCCCATGGGAACTTTGAAACGGCTCGGCACAGTGGTCTGTGCCACCGCCCTCGCGCTGGTCATCCCGGCGGCCGCGGCTTACGCCGATCCACCGCACAACCTGCCTCAGAACGCGAACGGGTACGAGCAGTCGTTCTCGCCCGCGTACGACTACGACACCGACGGCTGCTACGCCACCCCCGCCATCGGCCCGGACGGCACGCTCGCTCCCGGCCTCAACACCACCGGCGCCGTGAACGGCAATTGCCACGACCAGTCCGACCTCGACAACTCCCAGACCTACTCCCGGTCCAAGTGCAACAACGGCTGGTGCGCAGTGGTCTACGCCAGTTACTTCGAGAAGGACCAGGCCGTGGACGGCAGCGGCCTCGGCGGCCACCGCCACGACTGGGAACACGTGATCTCGTGGATCAACCAGTCGTCCAACCAGGTCGAGTACGTGACCACGACGCAGCACAGCAGCCAGGTCACCTACCCGCGCTCGCAGGTGCGCTTCGACGGTTCGCACCCGAAGGTCGTCTACCACAAGGACGGCCTGGGCACGCACTTCTTCCGCCTGGCCAACGACAACGACGAACCGCCGGAGAACTTCTACCACAACTGGCGTTACCCGCCGCTCGTCGGCTGGGACGGGTACCCCTCCACGTCGCTGCGGGACAAGCTCATGTCCGCTGACTTCGGCGCGGCCACGATCAAGATCAACGACGCCCGGTTCAACGACCTGCTGGCGGCCTCACTGCCATCCGGCATCCCGTTCGACCCGCGCGCTTGACGTAGGCGGTTCCCTCCTGACGGCGGGTGTCAGCCGCTCCACCCAGGGTGGCCCCAAGCCCGCTGAACCACACCGCGAGATCGCGGCGGTTTCTTCCGCACGATGTGCTCGGTCCCCCGGGCCGAGCACATCGTGCGGGGAAGAAGCCGGGTCCAAGCGATTTCGCCGCCCCGGCGGAGCCGGGGCAGACACCACAGCGGGGCGATCTGCGTCACGGATTTACACCCCACCTATGCACGGTCATACATTCTGATGCATAATCATACCCATGTCCAAGGTGCTCACTTCCCTTCCCGTCGGCGAGCGGGTCGGCATCGCGTTCTCCGGCGGCCTCGACACGTCCGTGGCGGTGGCGTGGATGCGTGACAAGGGTGCGGTCCCCTGCACCTACACCGCCGACATCGGCCAGTACGACGAGCCCGACATCGCGTCGGTGCCGGGCCGCGCGACGACCTACGGCGCGGAACTCGGCCGGCTCGTCGACTGCAAGGAGGCGCTGGTCGAGGAGGGTCTCGCGGCGCTGACGTGCGGCGCGTTCCACATCCGCTCCGGCGGCCGCAGCTACTTCAACACCACGCCGCTGGGCCGGGCGGTCACCGGCACGCTGCTGGTGCGCGCGATGCTCGAGGACGACGTCCAGATCTGGGGCGACGGGTCCACCTACAAGGGCAACGACATCGAACGCTTCTACCGCTACGGCCTGCTGGCCAACCCCGGCCTGCGCATCTACAAGCCGTGGCTCGACGCGGACTTCGTGAGCGAACTCGGCGGCCGCAAGGAGATGTCGGAGTGGCTGGTGGCCCACGGGCTGCCCTACCGCGACAGCACGGAGAAGGCGTACTCGACCGACGCCAACATCTGGGGCGCCACCCACGAAGCCAAGTCGCTCGAGCACCTCGACACGGGCATCGAGATCGTCGACCCGATCATGGGCGTGCGGTTCTGGGACCCGAACGTGGAGATCCCCGCCGAGGACGTCACCATCGGCTTCGAGCTGGGCCGGCCGGTGTCGATCAACGGCAAGCAGTTCGCGACGTCCGTCGACCTGGTGCTGGAGGCCAACGCGATCGGCGGCCGCCACGGCCTGGGCATGTCCGACCAGATCGAGAACCGCATCATCGAGGCCAAGAGCCGCGGCATCTACGAGGCACCCGGCATGGCGCTGCTGCACGCGGCGTACGAACGGCTCGTGAACGCGATCCACAACGAGGACACCCTCGCCAGCTACCACAACGAGGGCCGCCGCCTCGGCCGGCTCATGTATGAAGGCCGCTGGCTCGACCCGCAGGCCATGATGCTGCGCGAGTCGCTGCAGCGGTGGGTCGGCACGGCCATCACCGGCGAGGTCACGCTGCGCCTGCGCCGCGGCGAGGACTACTCGATCCTCGACACCTCGGGCCCGGCGTTCAGCTACCACCCGGACAAGCTGTCGATGGAACGCACCGAGGACTCCGCCTTCGGCCCGGTCGACCGCATCGGCCAGCTGACCATGCGCAACCTCGACATCGCCGACTCCCGCGCCAAGCTCGAGCAGTACGCGGGCCTCGGCATGGTCGGCAACACCAACGCCCACCCGGCCCTCATCGGCGCCGCCCAAGCCGCCGCCACGGGCCTCATCGGCGCCATGCCCGAGGGCGGCGCGGAGGCCATCGCCTCCCGCGGCCGCGCCGACGACGTCGAACTCCTCGACAGTGCCGCCATGGAATCCGGAACTGATTAATTTGCCTCAGCTGTATCGTCGGCCCCGGCTGTATCTTCGGCCCCGGCTCCGCCGGGGCGGCGAGATCGCTTGAACCCGGTTTCTTCCCTCGCGAGGCGATCGGCCCGAGGGGCCGATCGCCTCGCTCAGTCCAGAAACCGGCGCGATCTCGCGGTGTGGTTCAGCGCCGCGATGCCGGGTCAACACCGGCCCGACCGCGCGGCGTGGTTCAGCGGCACATCGCCGAATCCAGAAACCCGCCCGACCTCGCCGCGCGGTTCAACGGCACAAGGCCGGGTCCGCCTCGGGGCGTGGGTCAGCGGTGTGTTCGGCCGGGCCGGAAGAAGGCGCGGGTCGCGGGGTGAGGGCCCGTCGGCGTGGCGGCAGAGGTGCTGGGCGCCCAAGGACGGAGAGCCGGGACCTCCACTCGGATTCCGCGCTGGCGCAAGGGGAATCTTTCGGCCTGGTGCTGTCGGCGCCGACCTACCGCGACGAGGACGAAGCCGTCACCATCGCGAACAACAGCAAGTACGGCCTCACCTTCGCCGTCTTCGGCGAGCCCGACCGTGCGCTCGCGGTGGCCCACCGGGCAGGTCGACGTGAACGCCGGCGACTTCACCGTCTTCGCCCTCTTCGGCGGCTACCAGCAGTCCGGCATCGGCCGCGAATTCGGCCGCTACGGCCTGGCGGAGTTCACGGACCTGAAAGCCCATTAACGCTGGACACCTGAACCGGCAACGCCTCAACCGCACCACGGGATCCTCGCCGGCTTCTCGCCTGAGCCCTCCGCTGGACCACATCGCGAGCTCACACCGATTCCCGTGAACCGAGCCATGCCGGTGCGTCTCAACCCCCGCTGAGCCACACCGCGAGCTCACACCGATTCCCGTGGACCAAGCCATGCCGGTGCGTGACAACGCCTCCTGAACCACAGCGCGAGATCGCGCCGGTTTCCGGCCTTCCCGATGTGCTCGGCCCCGCGGGCCGAGCACATCGGGAAGGAAGAAACCGGGTCCAAGCGATCTCGCCGCCTCGGCGAAGCCGAGGCAGACAACACAGCTAGAACGTGGGCGGCGTGATGAGCCAGACGGCCTTCAGGTCTTCGCCTTCGCCGACGTGCCAGCGGTGCGGCACGGTCGAGTCGAGGTAGATCGCGTCGCCCGCTTCGAGTTTGACCTCGTCGTCGCCGACCCAGAAGATCATCTGGCCGGCGAGCACGATGCCGCACTCCTCGCCGACGTGGGAGTGCGGGTGGCCGCCGCTCGTGGCGCCCACCGGGGCCTCGACCCAGACCACCTCCATCTGGTGCTGAAGATCGGGGCTCAGCAGCTCGTTCATGATCCCCGAGCCCGGGTACATGATGCGTTTGCGCTCTCCCCGCTTGGAAACCGAGTAGCGCAACGGGTTCGCGGGCGGCGCCTCGTTGCTGAACAGCTCCCCGACGGTGTGGCCGAGCACGTCCGCCAAGCGCTTCAACGCTTCCAGCGACGGGTTGGCCCGACCGCGCTCGACCTGGCTGATGTAGCCGACCGACAACCCGACGGCCTCCGACACCTCGGTCAGCGTCGTGCGGCTGTCGTGGCGCCACTCGCGCAGTTTCGCGCCGATGTGCACGCCCTCCGAGGTGCTGCGCGGCTCGTCGGACTGCTCGGGGGGTGAGGCCATGTGTCGCTCCTGCGCCGGCGGGGGTCGGGGTCGGAAGGTCAGACAGCCACTGTACAAGTTTTACCGTGAGTTCAACCAGTAAAACATGGCAGGCTAATTTCAAGATCATTTTGCGCCGGATGTCGATTTCACAACGACCGTTGCATCCGGTTTACGCAGGGAGTAGGGCTCTGAACAGCGGATAGATCACCGGAGTGACCCTTGACACCCGACTGAGGTGACAGTAAAAATCTGCACTCACAGTGCGCCTCCTGCGGATCTGGTCCCCGCCGCCGGCGTCCGTCTCCACGAATCATCCGAACCAATGACGCGGAGGAATGATGGTGACTTCCCCCGGACGCGCGCGACGTCCCCGAACTCTCGCGCTGGTCGCGGCCGTCGCCACGGCGGCCGCGACGCTCACCGCCTGCGGCTCGAGCGGGTCCAGCGGCGACGGTCTCAAGATCGGCGTGCAGTTCGGCCTCACCGGCGCCGACGCCGCGTTCGACGCCGTGTACCAGGACTCCGCGAAGCTCGCCTTCGCGGACCTGGCGAAGAACGGCGTGAACGGCCACTCCGTCGAACTGCTCTACGCCGACGACGCGAGCGACCCGGCGACCGCGGTCACGGTGGCGCGCAAGTACATCACGCAGGACAAGGTCTCCGTGCTCTACGGCCCCGCGTTCACGCCCACCGCGCTGTCGACCATGCAGGTCGCGAGCAGCACGAAAACCCCGTTCTACACGCCGGGCAGCATCAACCCGCAGCTGACCACGCCGCTCAACAAGTACACGTTCGCACCGGCGTTCTCCTCCAACGACGTCGCCACCGGCATCGCGAAACTTGTGCACTCCATGGGTGCCAAGAAGGTCGGCATGATGGTGGAGAGCGACGCGTACGGCGACGCCGCGCTGTCGGGCGCCAAGGCCGCGCTCGCGAAGTACGGCCTGAACGTCGATGCCACCGAGAAGATCGCCGCCAACGCCACCGACGCCACCAGCCAAGTGCAGGGCCTCAAGGACGCCGGCGTCGACGCCGTGCTGCTCGGCATCACCGCGCCGCCGATGGCCGCGGTCATCAACGCCGAAATCCACCAGGCGACTTACCTGCCGATGGTCACGTTCGCGGGTTCCAACACCTCGCTCGACCAGCTCGCGAAGTCGGACCCGAAGGTGCGCTACTACGCGTTGACCCCGTTGGCGTGCCCCGTCGGAGACCCGTGCACGGCGGACTTCATGAAGGCGTGGAAGGCCGAGCACCCGGGCACCGAGCCGATCGTGTGGACCGTGCAGGCCTACGCCGCGGCCAAGGCGTTCGTCGCCGGCCTGCAGAACGCGAAGGACACCACGCCCGAAGGCCTGATCACCGGCCTGGAGACGATGAAGCCGTTCAAGACACCGGAGCTGCCGTGCCCCATCGCGTTCTCCGCGAGCTCGCACAAGGGCAACTCCTGCACCAACTTCTATGGCATCTCCGGCGGCAAGGTCTCCTTCTTCGGCAGCGACACCACGCAGAACCAGCTCACCGCCAACTGACCCGGCTCTGTGAGGACTGATCGATGGTCACCACCGCCACCTTCGGCACCGGAATCGTCAACGGGTTCGCCCTCGCCCTCGTCTCCCTCGGGTTCACGCTCGTCTACCGCGCGACGGGTGTGGTGAACTTCGCCAACGGCAGCCAGATGGTCCTCGGCGGCTACGTCGCCTGGGAGCTGGCCACGCACGGCTACCCCGCCTGGCTCGTCATGCTCGGCGCGGTCGCCGCCGGCGTCGCGTCGGGCGCGGTCGTGGACCAGATCGCGTTGCGCCCCTTGCGCGGTGCGAGCCTGCTCGCGCAGATCATCGTGCTCATCGCGGTGACGGAAGTCGCGAGTGGACTGTTCCTGTCGTCGTTCGGGGCCGAGGCCAAGTCGATGCCGCCGTACGCGGGCCGCTCGCCGATCGTGCCGGGCCTCGGCTGGTCGGCGATGGACGTGGTGCTCATGGTGGTGAGCCTCGTGCTCATCGCCGTGCTCACGCTGGTGCTGCGCGGGACTTCGGCCGGGCTGCGGATGCGGCTGGTCGCGAGCAACCGCCTCGGCGCCACCGTCGTAGGCGTGAACCCGGCGCGGGTTTCGACGCTCGCGTGGTGCGTCGGCGGCGGCCTCGCGGCCCTGAGCGGCGCGCTGATCTTCCCGACCTACCTGCTCTCCCCCGATCTCGGGCAGCAGTACACCTTCGACAGCTTCGCCGCCGTGGTGCTCGGCGGGTTCGGCAGCCTGCCGGGCGCCGCCGTGGGCGGGCTGCTGATCGGGGTCGTGCAAGCGCTCGTGTCGGGGGCGATCGGGGCCAGCTACAGCGCCTTCGTTTCGCTGGGAGTGATGCTCGTGATCCTGCTGACGCGGCCGACCGGACTGTTCGGAGCACGCGCATGACCACTGTCACCGTCGGGCGCCGCGTGCGCGCGATCGTCCGGGATTCCGCGCTGCCGGTGGAGAAGTGGCTGGGCCGGGTGCGTGTCTCGACACCCGGCACGGTCACCTCGCCGGCCGGCGAGAAGCGCTACTTCGGTTCACTGTGGACGACGACCGGCGTCGTGCTCGTCGCCGTGGTCGTCGCCGTGTGGGCCGGCGTCGCCGGCGCGTACGTCCAGACTGTGGTCGGGCTCTTCGGCGCGTACCTGGTGTCCGCGCTCGGTTACACGGTCGTGCTCGGCCAGGCCGGGCAGTTCGCCTTCTGCCAGAACGCGTTCATGGCGCTCGGGGCCTACGGGTACGCGATTTCGCAGCCGCGGTTCGGCCCGGTCGCCGGAGTGCTGGTCGGCGCGGCCGCGGCCACCGTCGCCGGCACGATCATCGGCTGCGCGATCATCCGCACGCGCGACCTCTACCTGGCGCTGCTCACGCTCGCGTTCTCGCAGGCCGCTCTGCTGGCGATCCAGCTGTGGCCACCGACGCAAGGTGACAACGGGATCCTCGTCGACTTCGGCGGCGACCAGGCCTACCTGCTGGCGGTGGTCTTCGCCGCGGTCGCGCTGATCGTGGTGCAGCGCATGACGCGTTCGAAGATCGGCCGCGCGTTCGCCCTCGTGCGCACCGACGAGAAGGCGGCCGCGACGATGGGCGTGAACGTGCCGGTGGCGCGCATGCTCGCGTTCGCGTTCAGCAGCCTGCTCGGCGGGCTCGGCGGCGTGCTGCTCGGCGCGGTGCTCACGTTCATCACGCCGACGAACTTTACGCTGGAGCTGACCCTGCTGCTGCTCACGATGATCGTGATCGGCGGCGTCGGCAGCGTGTGGGGCGCGGTCACCGGCGTGCTGATCATGGTGGTGGTGCAGCAGTTCCTGCCCAGCAGCGGGAGCTTCGGCAGCTACCTCAACGCCGGCCTCCTGTTCGTGATCCTGGTGCTGCGCCCCGGCGGCCTGCGGTCACTGGTGAACCTGCGTTCGACGGGTGGTCGCCGTGGCTGACTCGATCCTCGACCTCGACGCCGTGCAGGTCCGCTTCGGCGGCCTGGTGGCGGTCGACCGGGTGAGCTTCGCCGTCGCCCGCGGCTCCGTCACGGGCCTGGTCGGGCCCAACGGCGCGGGCAAGACCACGCTGTTCAACGCGATCAGCGGCCTCGTCCCCGTGGCCGGTGGCGCGATCACGCTGCGAACCACCCGCGGCGAAGCGGATCTGACGCGAGTCGGCGCGTGGCGGCGGGCGGGGCTCGGCGTGGGCCGCACGTTCCAGGACTCGCGGCTCATCGCCGGGCTGCCGGTGCTCGACCAGCTGTGCACGGGCGCGTTCGCCGGGCGCGGCCGGTTCCTCGGCGCCGTACTGCGCGGCCGCGGCTTCATGGCGGCCGAGCAACAGCTCGTCCGACGGGCGCACGAAGTGCTTGCGCAGCTGAAGATCGAGCACCGCGCGGCGGTGAACGTCGACCTCCTGTCGGCACCCGAACGCCGGCTCGTCGACCTCGGCCGCGCGCTGATGAGCCGGCCGGAACTGCTGCTGCTCGACGAGATCAGCGCCGGGATGCCCGTGGAGGACAAGGAGATGGTGGCCGGCCGCGTGCTCGACTACGTGCGGTCCGCGGGCGCGACCGTGATCTTCGTGGAGCACGACATGGCGTTCGTCCGGCGCGTCGCCGACCGGACCGTGGTGCTGGCCGAAGGCGAGATCCTCGCCGACGGCAGCCCCGACGAGGTGCTGCGCCGCCCGGACGTGCTCGCCGCCTACATCGGACCGGGAGCCGAAGGAGCGTTGCGATGACCTTTGCGGTGGAGGGGATCCACGCCGGGTACGGGCGGATCCCGGTGGTGCACGACCTCGGGTTCGAGGTCGCCGCCGGCGGTTACCTCGGTGTCGTCGGCGCCAACGGCGCGGGCAAGAGCACGCTGATGAAGGCGCTGGCCGGCATCGTCACGCCGCACGCCGGGACCGTCCGGCTCGGCGTCGAGGACCTCACCGGCGTGCCGGCGTGGGACCGCGCGCGGCGCGGGCTCGCGTTCGTGCCCGAATCGCGCGAGCTGTTCGGCGACCTGACCGTCGAAGAGCACCTGCACGCGGGCGGCCTGCGGGTGCGCGGGCGGGCCGAGCGCGCTGACCGGATCGAGTTCGCGTACGAGCTGTTCCCCGTGCTGCGCGACCTTCGCCGCCGGGCCGCCGGCCGGCTTTCCGGTGGACAGCAGCAAGCACTGGCCGTCGCCCGGGCCGTCGTGGCGCAGCCGCGGGTGCTGCTGCTCGACGAACCGTCGCTCGGCCTGTCCCCGATCGCGGTCAGCGGGCTCGTGGACTCGCTGACCCGGCTCGCGCGCACCACCGACACGGCGGTGGTGATCGCCGAGCAAAGCCTCACGGTCGTGCGCGAACTGTGCGACGACGTGCTGGTGCTCAACCTCGGCCGTGAGGTCGAGCGCGGCCCCGCCGGCGCGGTGCTGACCCGCACGGTCATCGAGAACGCGTTCCTGTGAAAACTCCCCTGGAGGTGTGCGACAGGTGACAACCAGCAAGATCTCCTCGATCGACGTCATCCCGTTCCGGATCCCGCTCAAGCACGAGGTCAAGTTCGCGACGGGCCGGCTGACCCACGCGGAACACCTGCTCGTGCGGGTCCGCACGGCCGATGGCGCCGTCGGGCTGGCCGAGGCGATCCCGCGGCCGATGATCTACGGCGAGACCGGCGTGTCGATCGCGCACGTGATCGACACGGTGATCGCGCCGGCCGCGCAGTCGCTCGACCTGCTCGAAACCGAGGAGCTCGCGCATCGGCTGCGCCACCTCGCCGGCAACCCCACCGCCCGCGGCGCGGTGGAACTGGCGATGTTCGACGCGCTCGGCAAAACCCTCGGCGTGTCCTGCCACGAGCTGCTCGGCGGGTACGCGCCGCACGCCCGCGTGACGGCCATCCTCGGCGCGGGCTCGATCGACGAGGTCGTGGCCGAAACCGCGGCGCTGCGCGCGGAGCACGGCATCACGAGCTACAAGGTGAAGGTCGGGCTCGATCTCGACCGCGACGTGCGGCTCGTCAGGCAGCTGCGCGAGCTGCACCCGGACGCACTGATCTACGTCGACGCCAACCACGGCTATTCGGCCGCCGACGCGATGACGTTCCTCGACGCCACCAGGGAATCGCGGCTCGCGTGGATCGAAGAGCCGTGCCCGGCCGAGGACGTGCTCGGGCGCGCGGACGTCGTCGCCAAGTCGGCTGTGCCCGTGCTCGGCGACGAGAGCTGCACGACGCCGCGCGAAGTCGCCACCGAGATCCTGGCCCGCCGCTGCACGATGATCAGCATCAAGCTCGCCCGCACCGGAATCCGCGCATCGACACGCATCCGCGAGTTCTGCGCGGCCGTGGGTGCGCAGGCGATCGTGGGCAGCCAGGGCGATTCGGCGATCGGCACGTACACGAGTGCCGCATTCGCGGCCGCCAATCCGGTCACCGCCGCGCACCCGGCCGAGCTCGCCTACCTGCTCAACCTCGACGGCGATCTCGTCACCGGCCCGCCTGTGATCCGGGACGGGGTCCTGCGGGTCCCCGACGGACCCGGTTTCGGGTTCGCCATCGACGAAGACGCACTCGCGCGTTTCCGGACCGACCGGCCCGGGGAAAGGAGCTGACCCGCGTGTTCCGCTACGACCAGGCAAGGCAGGTGCTCACCGTGGGGGCCGGCACGATCGCGACGGTACC
Organism: Amycolatopsis sp. FDAARGOS 1241; assembly: GCF_016889705.1. Taxonomy (NCBI): domain Bacteria; kingdom Bacillati; phylum Actinomycetota; class Actinomycetes; order Pseudonocardiales; family Pseudonocardiaceae; genus Amycolatopsis; species Amycolatopsis sp. FDAARGOS 1241. Next base: position 728,868 of record NZ_CP069526.1, on the reverse strand, counting down.
GGACGAGCTCACCGCTCTGTCGGCCCGTTCGGTGTGCCTCGTCGGCAGCCCCCGCTCGCTGGCGTCGGCCGCCGGCCAGGCTACGCGCGAAGCGTTGCGCGGCTTCGACGTGCGCCACGAGTTCGGCAAAATCGCGCCGCACGCGCCGATCACCGACACCGAGGCGATGGCCCGGCAGCTGCGCGACGACCCGCCCGACGCGCTGGTCGCCGTCGGCGGCGGCAGCGTGAGCGACACCGCGAAAGCGCTTTCGATCCTGCTGGCGGAGGGGTTCCCGCTCGAGGCGAAGTGCAGCACCTTCACGCCGCCCGATCAGCTGCGGCACGTGCAGCTCACCGCGGCGAAGATCCCCGTGGTCACGGTCCCGACCACCTTGTCCGGCGCGGAAGTGACACCCGGGGGCGGCGCGACGGACGCGCGCGGCATCAAACGCGTTTTCTGGGACCAGAAGGTCGCGTCGCGCGTCGTGGTCTACGACCCCGAACTGCTCACCGACGTCCCCGCCGAGCTGCTGCTGACCACCGGCATGAACGGGCTCGCGCACTGCGCCGAAGCGCTGTACTCGAAATCGGCGTCGCCGTTCACAGACGCGCTCGCGGCCGAGGGCGCACGGCGGTTCGCCGAAACGCTGCCGCGCATCGGCAGTGCGACCGGGCCGTTGGCGGTCGGCCTGCTCGAGGACGCGCTGACGGCCGCGGCCATCGGCGGCCTGGTGATCAGCAACGCGCGGGTCGGCCTGCACCACGCCGTGTGCCACGTCCTCGGCGCCGCGTACGGCGTGCCGCACGGGGTGGCGAACTCCGTGATGCTGCCCTACGTCCTGGAGTACAACCACGACCACACCGAAGCGAAGCAGGCGATCCTGGCCCGCGCGCTGGGAAAGGGCCTCGGCACGACCGGCGGCGCCGCCGTGCTGGCCGCGCTCGTGCAGCAACGGGCCGGCGTCCCGCGGACGCTGGCTGACACCGGGCTGGCGGAAGGCGACCTGGAGCGCGTGGCCGACGAGGTCATGCAGGACCGCGGGTTGTTCTTCAACCCCAAGCGGGTTCCCGACGCCGGCGCGGTGCTGGGCGTGCTGCGGCGCGCGTGGGCCGGTGCCGTGACCGGGGCCGCGTGATGGCGGAGCTCGCGCAGCGCCGCCTCGTCGACCTCGTCACCGCGCCGCGCAGTGTGGTCGTGGTCGGCGCCTCGGCCGACCCGGCCAAGCCCGCCGGCCGGCCGCTGGCCTACCTCGGCAAGTACGGGTACGCAGGCGACGTCTGGGTCGTCAATCCCCGTCACTCCGTCGTCGCCGGCTACCCGGCCGTGCCGAACGTGCTCGACGTGCCCGTCGACGCGGCCGAGGCGGCGATCGTCAACCTGCCCGCCGACCAGGTGCCGAGCGCCCTGCACGACCTAGACAGCCGCGGCGTGCGCGTCGCCGTCGTGATCGGCAGCGGCTTCGAACGCCCGGACAGCGCGCCGCGTCAGGAACTGAACCGGTTCCTGGCCTCGCCCGATCGCCGGCTGCGCGTGATCGGCCCGAACTGCGTGGGCACCATGAGCGTGGCCTCGGGCACGCACCTGAACTTTTCGAGCGTGCTGGGCCGCGGACCGGTGCGGACGGGTGCGGTCGCGCTGATCACGCAGAGCGGCGCCAGCGGCAACGGGCTGCTGATGTCGATCCTGCGCCGCGGCGGCGGCATCGCACACTGGTTCAGCACGGGTGACGAGTTCGACGTGGGCGCGCTCGAACTGCTGGCCGGGCTGCTGCCGCGCGACGACGTGCAGACCGTCGGGCTGTTCCTGGAGGCGATCACCGACCTCGAGTGGCTGCCGGAAGTCACGGACACCATCGCCCGCACGGGCAAGCGCGTGTTCGTGGTCAAGATCGCCGACAGCGACCTCGGCCAGCTCGCCGCGGGCGGGCACACCGGCCGCGTGGTCGGGTCGGGTGACATCTCGCACGCCGTGCTGCGCCGAGCCGGGTTCGTGCGGGTACCGGGCATCGCGGAGCTGGCCGACTGCCTCGTCACCGCGCAGATCGTCGGGCCGCTGCCCCCGCGGCCGCGGCTGGCGGCCGCGTCGGTCTCGGGCGCCGGAGCCGTGGTGCTGGCGGACCACGTGCAGCAGGCGCCCGCGCTGTCACTGCCCGCGTGGGAAGCACCGACACTCGGGCGGCTGCGGGCGGTGCTGGCCGATCGGGTGGAGCTGCACAACCCGATGGACGTGCCCTTCCTCGGCGAGACCGAGACCTTCGGGCGCACCGTGGCGACGTTGTCCGAAGCGCCGGAGTCCGACGTCGTCGTGGCGGTGGAGAGCAGTCTCGCCCACGACCGCGACGTGCTGGCCGACGTGCTGACGGCGCGGCCCGCCGGCGCGAGTCCGGTGGTCCTGAGCCACCTCAGCGAGGACGATCCGATCCCGGAAGACCTCGTCGTGCGGCTCGCCGCCGCGCGCGTGGCCGTGGTGCCGACGCCGGAACGCGCGGTGCGGGCGCTCGGCCTGCTGGCGGGCTCACCGGACGCTGTCGAGCCGGCGCTGCGTGCGCCCGAAGACCTGACGGGGTACCTCGGACTGCCGGACATCGCGGCACTGCTGCCGACGGATTTCCCCTGGGCGCCTTGGGTTTCCACGCCTGACCGGCAAGCCGCGGCGGGGGCGGCGCGCCGGTGGGGTTACCCCGTGGCGATCAAGGCCGCGGGTCGGACGATCGCGCACCGGTCCGAGCTCGGCGCGGTCGCCGTCGTCCGCGGCGAAGAACAGCTCGCGGACGCGTACGAGCGGGTCGCGTCCGTCTGCGCCGAGCACGGGGACGAAGTCGTGGTGCAGCAGGGCGCCGGTGCCGGGCGGGAGGTGCTCGTGGCCGTGCTGCGCGACCCCGAGTACGGGCTGTCGGCGGTGATCCGGCCCGGCGGGATCGCCGCCGAACTGCTCGACGACCAGGTCGTGCTCTGGCACGGCTGGAGCGAAGCGCAGCGGCTCGCCGTCCTGCGGGAGTCGCGGCTCGGCGTGCTGATGTCGGGCTACCGCGGTCAGCCCGCGCGGGACGTGGCCGCGCTGAACACCACGATCACCGCGCTGTTCACGGCGCTCGCCGAGCAACCGGTGTCGTTCGTCGAGCTCAACCCCGTGGTCGTGCTGCCACACGGGGTGCGGGCGATCGATGCCATCGGCCGGAAGTGACACAACGGAAGGGAACGGCATGACCACGAGCAACCGGCTCGAGCACTACCAGCAGTCCCTGGGCAACATCCCGCCCGCGATCTCCACGATGTTCGCGATGGACGAGGGGTTCGCCAACGACTACACGGACATCCGCGAGCGCATCTACACCCAGCACGTCGACGGGCTCCCGCTCGCGATGAAGGAGCTGCTGCTGGTCATGTTCGACCTCGCGGTGAGCAACGCCGGCGGCGCGATCAACCACCTGCGGGCCGCCAAGCGGGCCGGGCTCACGGCCGAGCAGCTGCGCGAGTCGCTGCAGATCGCGTTCCTCGTGCTCGGCGTTTCGGGCTGGGGCAAGGTCGGCTACAAGCTGTGGGCGGCCTGGGAGAACGACTTCAAGGAAGAGGGGACGAGCACCAATGGCCACCACGCGTCTTGAGTTCAGCACGGAGATCACCGACGAGATGCTGTCGGAGGCGGCAGCGCTCGAAGGCCAGGAAATCCGCGTGGAACCGTGGAACAACGAGGCGACTCTCGACACGATCCGCCACTACGCGTGGGGCCTCGGCGACTACAACCCGCTCTACCACGACGAGGAGTACGCGGCGGCGAGCCCGTACGGCGGCGTGATCGCCCCGCCGACGTTCCTGTATTCCAGCTACGACGGCGCGGTCGGCCTCGGTTTCGCCGGCGTGCAGCCGATCTACTCGGGCACGGAGTGGGTGTTCCACGAGACGATCCACCGCGGTGACCGGATCGTGCCTAAGGCGCGGCTGGGCAAGGTGACCGTCCACAGTGGCCGCCACGCCGACCGGTTCGCGATCCAGCGCGTGCACACGGAGTACCGGCGCGAGCGTGACGGCGCGCTGGTGGCCGAAGCGCTGGCCGGCACGTTCCGCGTGCCGCGCGCCGCCGCGTCGGGCGGCCTGTCGTACCAGGCCCGCGAGCGCCACACCTACCGCGACGACGAGCTGGAGGAGATCCGCCGCTGGGCGACGACCGAAGCACGCCGGGGCGCCACGCCGCGCGACCCGGCCGACGTGCGCGCCGGCGACGTGATCCCCGAAGTCGTGAAGGGCCCGATCGACCAGATCACGATGACGGCGTACTACGCGGGCTGCATCGGCTCCCCCGGCTACAAGGCGGGTGAGATCTCGTGGCTGTACCGCACGTGGGCCGTCGAGTCGCCGGAACGGCTGCCGAACAACTACGACCCCACGTACTTCAGCGAGCGGGTGCTGCCGAGCCTCGGTCACCAGGATCCCGAGGTGGCCAAGGAGATCGGCATGCCGGGCGCGTACAACAACGGCCCCCAGAAGTGCGGCTGGATGGCGCACCCGGTGCTGAACTGGATGGGTGACGCGGGGACACTGCGCGCGCTGACCGTTCGCTTGCGCCGCCCGGACATCTTCGGCGACACCGTGTGGTGTGGCGGGACGGTGACCGAGGTGCGCGAGAACGGCGAGGTGCTGATCGCGTTGTCGGCCTGCAACCAGCTCGGGGAAAAGACGGCGGAAGGCAGCGCTCTCGTCCTGCTGTCCTGACGCGACTCGACGCGATGGTTCCGGCGGGCGGCGGGCGACGCGCCGCCCGCCGGAACCATCAGTCGACCTCGACCGGCACGGGTTCCGCGACCGTCCTCTTGCGCCGGACTGACTCCGTCACCAGGAACACCGAACCGAACGACACCGCGGCCATCAGCGCGAGGTACAGCGCGATCGCGTTGGCCGTGTGGAAAGACGCATACAGCGACGTCGCGATGATCGGCGCCAGCGCACCTCCGGCGACCGCGCCGATCTGGTATCCCACGGACACCCCGGAGTAGCGGACGTCCGCGCCGAACATCTCGGAGAACAGCGCCGGGCACGGGCCGTAGGTGAGGCTGAAGATGATCTGCGCGACCACCAGCGCCGCCGCGATCAGCACGGCGGAACCCGTGTTGACGAGCCAGAACATCGGGAAACCCCACACCGCCAGCAGCAGCGCGCCCGTGAGGAACACCCGCCGGCGCCCGATGCGGTCGGACAACGCGGCGGCCGCGGGGATCGCCAGCCCGGACGCGACGGCGGAGATCAGCACGCCCGTGAGGATTACGCCGCGCGACACGTGCAGCGCCTGCGTGGCGTAGGCCAGGATGTACACGGTGAGCAGGTAGTACGCGCCACCGTTGATCACCGTAGCGCCGGCGGAGAGCAGGATCTCCTTCGGGTGCGAGCGCAGGAGTTCCAGCAGCGGCGCCCGCCGCGGCGCCCGGGCGGCCGAGCGGGTTTCCGAGGCCCGCGACTGCGCGTAGAGCCCGATGCCGATCAGCACGATGCTGAACAGGAACGGGATCCGCCAGCCCCACGAGAGGAACGCAGCCGGCGACACCGCGGCGGACAGCACGAGGAACAGCACGTTGGAGAAGACCAGCGCGATCGGTACGCCGAGCTGCGCGAAGCTGCCGTAGAACCCGCGTTTTCCGTCGGGCGCGCTCTCGGTCACGAGCAGTACCGCGCCACCCCACTGGCCGCCGAGCGCCAGGCCCTGGATCAGTCGCAGCACCACGAGCAGGATCGGCGCGGCGACGCCGAGCGTGGCGTACGACGGCAGCAGGCCGATCGCGGTGGTCGCCACACCCATGATCATCATGGCGGTGACCAACGTCGGTTTGCGGCCGAACTTGTCGCCGAAGTGCCCGAACACGGCCGCCCCCACGGGCCGGATCAGGAAGCCGACCGCGAACGTGCTGAACGCCAGCAGCGTCCCTGCGACGGAGTTCACGGACGGGAAGAAGAGCTTGTTCAGCACGAGCGCCGAAGCCGACGCGTAGATGAAGAAGTCGTACCACTCGATGGCCGAGCCCGCGACGCTGACGAGCACGTTCTTTCTCATCTGCCGGGCAGGTGGGGACAATTGACTCATGGGGCGAACTCCGTTGTTCGATGGGGAGGGAAGGGCGAGCTAGCGCGCGGCGAGCACCGAGGCGACCGCGCGGTCGTGTTCGATCAGTTCGACCAGGCCCTGCAGCACGCCGGTGAGAATCGGCAGCGACGGGGAACCCGCCGGCAGCTCACCCTCACCGAGGGCCTGGTGCGCGTGGGGGAGCACGAACTCGGGCTGGCCCACCACGGTGGCGTTCATCTTGTGCAGCACCTGCCGCAGGTTCAGCTGCGCGCGGATCGTGCCCAGCGGGCCCTGCGAAGCGCCGATGATCGCGACGGGTTTGCGCGTCAGCGCCGGCCCCTCGGCCGCGGGGCGAGAAAGCCAATCCAGCGCGTTCTTCAGCACGCCGGGCATGGCGGCGTTGTACTCGGGGGTGGCGATGAGCACGCCGTCGGCCGCGCGGATCCGGCGCCGCAGGTCGGCGACGGCGGGCGGGGACGGGTGCTCGGCGTCCTCGTTGAACAGCGGGATCTCCGCCAGCTCACCGAACACGTCGAAGGTCAGCTCGGGCGGCGCGATCCGCGCCACCGACGAGAGCAGCCGGGTGTTGAGGGAGTCCTTGCGCAGGCTTCCGGACAGCGCCAGGATCGTCAGGTCCGACAAGGCTTTTCTCCACTTCAGGGGTGTTCGGGCGTCATCGACCACAGCTCCGGGAACGGCACCTCGGTGACGGTTTCGGCGAGCCAGCCGAGCCCGCTCGTGCCGTAGTAGCCCGGGCGGTGGCCGAAGGACCGGCGCGTGGCGACGAGGTGCAGGTGCTTGTACTCGGCGTAACCCTCCGCCACGTGCATCAGGGCTTCGCCGCAGAACCGCAGGTCGACGAGCCCGGGATCACCGCCGTAGAACACGGTCGTCCAGGCGCGCGCCACGTCGGGGTGCGGTTCGTGCTGCGCCGTCGGGTCGCGGTCGCGCACGGAGTCCGGGATGGACAGTCCACGCCGGCCCAGCAACGCCAGGATCTCGTCGTAGACGCTCGGTTCCCGCAGCGTGGTCAGCAGCGAGGAGTGTTCGTCGGGCATCGACGACACGGGCTCGGCGAGCTCGGGCGGCCGGATGCCGAGCAGGAACACCAGCTCCCGGTACTTCCACGACTGCAGCGACGACGACTTGCCGTGCGTCGACCCGAGCCCGGCCTTGATCGGCAGGAAGTCGCCGACCGTCATCCACTCCAGCGACTTCCACGACGCGTTGAGGCCGACGAAGTGGTCCGCCGCCCGCCGCAGCGCCGCCGCGGCACCCGGGGTCTCCCCGGCCCGCAGGTGCTGCGCGGCGAAGCGCAGCTCGGTGGCGATCAGGCAGAAGTACAGCTCCTGCACCTGGCACACCACGAGGAACGACCGCTCGCCCTCGGTGTCGGTGACCGGTTCCTGCAGCGAGTGCAGCACGTCCGCCTTGAGGTAGGAGTTGTACGCGCTCATCCCACGTCCTCCAGCGAAAGGAACTTCGCCGCGTTGCCGCCGAGCAGCAGCGCGCGGTCGCTGTCGCTCAGGAACTGCGCCTTGTGCACGACCTGCCCGACCGGCCGTTCCCCGAGCGGGTACGGGTAGTCACTGCCGAGCAGGACGTTCTCGACCCCGAGCACGTCCACGAGCAGCCGCAAGGCCGACGGCTCGAACACCACGGTGTCCACGGCGAAGCGCCCGACATAGCTCGACGGCGGTTTCGCCGAGCCGCCGATCACGTCGTGCCGCTCGTGCCAGGCGTTTTCGAGGCGGCCGAGCCAGAACGCGAAGGAGCCACCGCCGTGTGCGAAGCAAATCTTGAGCGATTCCGGCACCCGGTCGAACACGCCGCCGAGGATCAGCGCCAGCACGGACAGGTGCGTTTCGGCGGGCATGCCGGTGAGCCACTGCGCCATCCAGCGGTCCAGGCGCGGCGAGGTCGGCATGTCCCACGGGTGCACGAACACCGGCACCCCGCGCGCGGCGCAGTGCTGCAGGAACGTGACGATGCCGGCGTCGTCGAGGTCGCGGTCGCCCACGTGGTTGCCGATCTCGACCCCGCGGTGTCCCGCGGCCAGGCAGCGGTCCAGCTCCTCGCACGCCAGGTCCGGGTCCTGCAGCGGCACCTGGCAGAACGGCACGAGCCGGCCGCCCGCCGGTGCGCAGATCTCCAGTGCCAGGTCGTTGAAGACCTTCGCGATCCGCACCCCCTCGGCGGGGGTGCGGTCGTAGGAGAAGAACACCGGAGTCGGCGACACGACCTGCACGTCGACCCCGTCCTCGCCCATCTCGCGCAGCCGGAAGTCCGCGTCCCAGCAGTTGGCGAGGATGCGGCGGAACTCGCGCGAACCGACCATGATCGTGGCCTCGCGCTCGTTCTCCACGCGCAGCCACGGCGCCGTGCCGTCTCCGGACAGCTGCGGCCAGCCTTGGGGGACGTAGTGGGTGTGGACGTCGATGATCGGGGTCATCGGGCGGACTTCCCCGGGTGGACCGTGCCGCAGTTCGCGCACTTGCGCACCGACTCGTCCGCGTAGAACTGTTCGAAGACCGGTGGCAGATCGCTCACGATGTCGCGCACCTGCAGTTCGACCTCGTGCACCAGCGACTCGCAGTTGAGGCAGTACCACTGGAACTTCTCGCGCGTGCCCTCTTCGCGGATGCGCTCGATCACGATGCCGATCGAGCCGGCCTCGGGTCGCTGCGGCGAATGCGGCACGTTGCCCGGCAGCAGCCACATGTCGCCCTCGCGGAGGTGGACGGTCTGCTGCCCCTCGTCGGTCATGACGTTGACGTGCATGTTGCCCTTGACCTGGTAGAACCACTCCTCGTAGGGATCCACGTGGAAATCGGTGCGCTGGTTGGGCCCGCCGACGACCTGGACGATGAAATCGCCCGTGCGCTCCCACATCTGCTTGTTGTTCACCGGCGGCTTGAGCAGGTGCTCGTGTTGTTCGACCCACTTCGAGAACGAGAAGACGGGGTTGATGTCGGTCACGGTGATCAGTTCCCTTCACTCGGCGCGTAGGCGACGGCCTGGATCTCGATGAGCAGGTGCGGGTGCGGCAGCTGGTGCACGGCGACGGTCGTGCGCGCCGGGCCGGTTTCGTCGAAATAGCGGCCGTAGACCTCGTTGTAGCCGCCGAAGTCGTTCATGTTCACGAGGTAGCTGGTGACCTGCACAACGTCGGCGAGGCTCGCGCCGACTGCGGCGAGGATGTCGGTGATGTTCTCGAGCACGGCGGCGGTCTGCGCGCGGATGTCCAGTGTCGTCGTGCCGAACTCGTCGGCCTCGGCGCCGGCGAACGTGTTGTCGGGCCGGCGGCTGCTGGTGCCGGAGACGAACACGAAGTCCCCGGCGCGCTTCACGTGCGGGAAACGGCCGCGCGGCGTCGCTTTCCCTTCGACGGTCTTGGCTCGGCTCATCGCTGTCCTCCTTGGCCGGGTGTCACCGAGAAACGCGCCCGGCCGAGGCCGGACACGGTGGCGCTCACGTGCGTGCCGGCCCGCAGTGCGACGGCGGGGGTCGCGGCGCCGGCCAGCAGTACGGTCCCCGCGGGCAGCGGGATCCCGTACCGCCGAGCCAGGCGGACGGCAGCGGGGATCGCGCGCAGCGGATCGCCGAGGATCGCCGCGGTGGAGCCCGCGCAGGCGAGGCGACCGTCCACCTCGAGCAGCACGCCGCGGTTGTCGAGCCCAGCGGCGGGTGACCGCCACGGCCCGAGCACCACGGCAGCGGCCGAGGTGTTGTCGGCGACGACGTCGGCGAGGGAGAACTTGAAGTCGCGGTAGCGCGAGTCGATCACCTCGACCGCGGGTGCGACGGCCTCGACCACCGGTCCGTGGCCGGTGTCCTCGCCCAGCCGGAACGCGACCTCGGGCTCACACCGCGGGTGGAGGAACCCACCGAGGTCCAGCTCGTCGCCGTCTGCGAGCACCATGCCGGAGGTGAGCCTGCCGATGATCACGTCGGAGACGCCCATCTGCGCGGCCTTGGTCTTGCTGGTGAACCCCAGCTTCACGCCGTACTCGCGTTCGCCGCGGGCCAGCCGGCGGCCGGCGAGTTCACGCTGCACCGCGTAGGCGTCGTCGAGCGACAGGTCGTGGCCGGCCGACAGCTGAGCGCACGGCGTGCGGGTGGTGGCGGCTTCGTCGAGCCGCGTGGCGAAGTCCTCGATCATGCCGGCGCCGCCTCGCGAGCCGCCACCAGGTCGAGCGCGACGTCGACGAGCATGTCCTCCTGGCCGCCGACGAGCCCGCGCAGCCCGGCTTCCAGCAGGATCGCCCGCACGTCGAGCCCGTAGCGGGCCGCGGCGCGTTCGGCGTGCAGCAGGAAGCTGGAGTAGACCCCGGCGTAGCCGAGGGTCAGCGTTTCTCGGTCCACGCGCACCGGTCGGGTCTGAAGTGGACGGACGAGGTCTTCGGCCGCGTCCTGCAACGCGAACAGGTCGCAGCCGTGGTCCCACGCGAGCAGATCGGCGACGGCGATGAACGCCTCGATCGGCGTGTTCCCCGCACCCGCACCCTGCCCGGCGAGCGACGCGTCGACCCGGTACGCGCCGTGCTCGACGGCGGTGACACTGTTGGCCACGGACAACGAGAGGTTCTCGTGCGCGTGGATGCCGATCTGCGTGCCGGGGGCGAGGACCTCGCGGTAGGCATCGATCCGGGCGGCGACCTCGCGCATCGTCAGACGGCCACCCGAATCAGTGACGTACACGCAGTGCGCGCCCGCCTGTTCCATGATCTTCGCCTGCGCCGCCAGGCCTGCGGGCGAATTCAGGTGACTCAGCATCAAGAACCCGGCCACGTCCATGCCGTTCTCGCGCGCCCAGCCGATGTGCTGGATCGCGATGTCCGCCTCGGTGCAATGCGTCGCGATCCGCACACTCGAGACACCGAGATCCCGCGCGGCCCGCAGGTCGTCGATCGTGCCCACACCCGGCAACAGCAGCGTGGTCAGCTTGGCGCGCTGGACCACCTCGGCCGCCGCGGCGATCCACGCGGCATCGGTGGCGGCGCCGTGGCCGTAGTTCACGCTGGAGCCGGCCAGCCCGTCGCCGTGGGCGACCTCGATGGCGGCGACGCCTGCCTTGTCGAGCGCGGCCGCGATCGTGGCGACCTGGTCGACGGAGTAGCGGTGGCCGATGGCGTGCATGCCGTCCCGCAGGGTCACGTCCTGGACGTAGAGCTTGCCGGTCATCGCACGGCTCCTTCGGTCGGCACGCGCACGAGGCGTTCGGCGGTCCGCAGCGCGGCGGAGGTCATGATGTCGAGGTTCCCGGCGTATTCCGGGAGGTAGTGACCGGCGCCGGAGACCTCCAGGAACACCCCGATCTTCACGCCGCGGAACGCGCGCCCGAGCGAAGGCAGGAACGGCTCGTCGACGCGGTCGAACTGCACGCGCTGCTTGAGCCGGTAGCCCGGCACGTAGTCCTGGACCCGCGCGACCATCTCTTCGACCGACGCGCTCACGGCGGATTCGTCCACTTCGGACTCCTCCACCAAGCAGAACACCGTGTCGCGCATGGTGATCGGCGGGTCGGCGGGGTTGAGCACGATGATCGCCTTGCCGCGCCCGGCGCCGCCGACCGTCTCGAGCGCCCGCGCGGTGGTCTCGGTGAACTCGTCGATGTTCGCCCGGGTGCCCGGGCCGGCCGAGCGCGCCGAGATCGTCGCGACGATCTCCGCGTAGGCCACCGGGGTCACCGAAGACACCGCGGCGACGATCGGCGTGGTGGCCTGACCGCCGCAGGTGACCATGTTGACGTTCGGCGCGCCGAGGTGCTCTTCGAGGTTCACGGTCGGCACCACGTACGGCCCGATCGCCGCCGGCGTGAGGTCCACGAGCTGCTTGCCGCAGGCGCTCAGGACTTCGTTGTTGTGGCGGTGCGCGCCGGCCGACGTCGCGTCGAAAACCAGGCGGATGTCCGCGAACCCGGGCAGCCCGACGAGCCCGCCGACGCCTTCGTGCGACGTCGCGACCCCGAGCCGGCGCGCCCGCGCGAGCCCGTCGGAGGCCGGGTCGATGCCGACCATGGCGACGACTTCGAGCTCGCTCGAGAGCCGTTTGACCTTGAACATCAGATCGGTGCCGATGTTGCCCGACCCGATGATCGCCACCGGGGTGCTCATGCGCGCTTCCCTCCGTCCGGTCCGCCGGTGAAGTTCACCCGGACCTCTCCGATGTCTTCGAACCGCGCGAGGTAGCCCCCGGGCCCCGTGACCGGCACCATCGGCCCCCACGTACCGGCCAGGACCACTTCCCCGGCCCGCAGCGGCGCCCCGCGGCGCGCGACCTCCCCGGCGAGCCACGCGACCGCGACCGCGGGCGAGCCGAGGCAGGCGGCGCCAACCCCCGTCGACACGGGCTCACCGCCGTGTTCAAGCACCAGCCCCAGCCCGGCGAGGTCTGCTTCGGACAGCTTGCGCGGCCGGGTGCCGAGCACGAGCGCGCCACTGGAGGCGTTGTCCGCGACCGTGTCCGTGATGCGGATGTCCCAGCCGGCCACGCGCGAATCGACGATCTCCAGGGCCGGCAGCACGAAGTCCGTGGCGCGCAGGACGTCGACCACGGTCGCGCTCCCGGGCAGGTCGGCACCGAGGACGAACGCGACCTCGCCCTCGACGCGTGGCTGCAAGAAGCGCTCCAGCGGCACGTCGGCGCGGTCGCCGTACACCATGTCGTCGAGCAGTACCCCGAAATCGGGCCGGTCGACGCCGAGCTGGCGCTGCACGGCAACCGAGGTCAGGCCGATCTTGCGGCCGACGATCCGGCGCCCGCTCGCGACCTTGGTCTCGATGATCCGGCGCTGCACCTCGTAGGCGGCGTCGAGGTCGTCCTCGCCGAGGACGTCGCGCACCGGCTGCACGGGCGTGCGGTCACGCTCGGCCCGGTGCAGGCGCGCGATCGCGGTGTCGATGGCCGCGTCGACCCGGGCGTTCACAGGGCCACGCACACGTTCGTCGGCTGCGTGTAGAAGTGCAGCGAGTGCACTCCACCCTCACGGCCGATGCCGGAAAGCCCGTTGCCGCCGAAGGGTGAGCGCAGATCTCGCAGGTACCACGTGTTGACCCACGACATGCCCACGCGCAGCGCGCCCGCGACGCGGTGGCCGCGGTCGAGGTTCGTGGTCCACACGGCGCCGGCGAGACCGTAGTCGGTGTCGTTGGCCAGCCGGATCGCCTCGTCCTCGGTGTCGAACGGCATGAGCGCCGCGACCGGCCCGAAGATCTCCTCCCGCAGCGTGCGGTGGGAGTTGTCGAGGCCCGTCCACAGCGCCGGGCGCACCCACGCACCGCCTTGGAACTCTTCGCCGAGGTCCGGGACCCCGCCGCCGGCGAGGAGTTTCGCGCCCTCCTGCTCGGCGAGTTCGTAGTACGACAGCACTTTCTGCCGGTGCCGGCGCGAGATCAGCGGGCCCGTGGTGGTCTCGGGGTCGTCGGGGCGGCCGAAGCGCAGGGCGTCGGCGCGCTCGGCGAGCCCGGCGGCGACCTCGTCGAACACGCCGCGCTGCACGTAGATCCGCTCGGTGCACAGGCAGATCTGGCCGGTGTTGGTGAACGTCGAACGGGCGAGGCCGTCGACGGTCTTGGCGAGGTCGGCGTCGTCGAACACCACGGCCGCGTTCTTGCCGCCGAGCTCGAACGACACGGGCAGCACTCGCGGCGCGACGGCCCGCATGATCGCCGAACCGGTGCGTGATTCGCCGGTGAAGGTGACGCCGTCGACGCCCGGGTGCGTCGTGAGGAACTCGCCGGCCGAGCCGGGGCCGAAGCCGTGGACCACGTTGTACGCGCCGTCGGGCGTGCCGGCTTCGGTGATGATCTCGGCCAGCAGCGTCGCGCTCGAGGGCGTTTCCTCCGATGGCTTGACCACCACGGCGTTGCCCGCGGCCAGCGCCGGCGCGACCTTCCACGTGAGCAGCAGCAGCGGCAGGTTCCACGGCACGATCACCGCGACCACGCCGAGCGGCTTGCGCAGAGCGTAGTTCAGCGCGCGCCCGGCCGGGGTTTCGGTGAGGAACGAGTCGAGCCCGGCCGCGGCGATCGTGTCGGCCGCGGCGCGGAAGTTCGCGGCGGCGCGCGACACGTCGAGCCGGCGGGCCAGGTCGAGCGGCTTGCCGGTGTCGGCGACCTCGGCGGCGAGCAGGTCGTCGAAGCGCTCGTCGATGCGGTCGGCGATCCGGCGCAGCACCACCACGCGCTCGGCGGCCGAGGTCCGGCCCCACGCGCCGTCCAGCGCCGCGCGGGCGGCGCGCACCGCGCGGTCGACCACCCCCTGGTCGGCTTCCTCCACTCGGGTGACCAGCGTCCCGTCGACGGGGCTGACCTTGTCGAACAGGTCGCCCCCGCTGTCGGTGAACCGACCGCCTGCGAAGCTCTTGAGCACCGTCATGTCCGCCTTCCCGCTCCCTCGATTCGCTCTGTGCTCATGGTCGCCACCTCCAGCTATGCCTGACAAATGCCAAAGGTTTAAGTTGATATGCGCAAATGGCTATAGTGCGGGGACAGGAGGCTGAGTGATGGCACCCCACGAGCTCCCGCGGCTACTCGACGGCCGGATGAAGTTCCGCCACCTCGTGCTGCTCGACGCGATCTCGCGCCGCGGCACCATCGTCGGCGCCGCCGCCGAACTGCACGTGACGCAGCCGGTGGCCACGCGCGGCCTGCGTGAGCTGGAGGAGATCCTCGAGGTCGAGTTGTTCGAGCGCGGCCCACGGGGACTGACGCCGACCGTGTACGGCGAGGCGTTCACCGAACACGCGCGGGCGATCCTGGCACAAGCCCGCCAGGCGGCCCGGCACGTCGTGGAGCTGGCGGGCGCCGAGCGCGGCACGGTGGTCGTCGGCACCCACCTGTTCGGGTCGAACGTGCTGCTGCCGCGGGCGATCGCCGCGCTGAAGGGCGAACGCCCGAACCTGACCGTGGCCGTGCGCGACGGCACACCGGAGTCGCTGCTCGTGGAGCTCGCCGCGGGCCGGCTCGACCTGATCGTCGGCCGGCTCACGCAGATCTCCGACGAAGGGTTCCTGCGGCGGAAGCTCTACGACGAGTCGGTGGTCCTGGTCGTGCGCGCGGACCACCCGCTGGCCGGCGCGGAGACCGTGGACCTCCCGACAGTGGCCGGCTACCCGTGGATCCTGCCCGGGCCGGAGACGGCGCTGCGGCGTGAGCTCGAGGAACTGTTCCACGACAACGACGTGCGGCTGCCCGCGAACCGCGTCGAGGCGACGTCGTTCCTGACGGTGCGCCAACTGCTGCGTGACACCGACGTGGTGGCCGCTCTGCCGCGCCTGATCACCGAAGAAGACCCGGGCATCGTCCGGCTGCCGCTGTCGCTCGAGCCGATCGGCCACAGCGTCGGCCTGACGCTGCCGGCGGCGCGCACGCCGACCCCGTCCGCGAGCGCGCTCATTGACAAGCTCGTGGCCGAGGCCGGCGAGGTGAACCGGCGGCTTCGCCCCGGTTAGCTCCGGCCCGGCCGGGCGAGTTCGTCGCCGAGGTCGTGGTACTGCGACTTGTGCCAGACCAGGGGCAGCAGGTCCTCCCGCGGCGTCGACCCGTAGTCGAGGGATTCGCCGACGAAGATCGTGTGGTCACCACCGTCGTAGGCGGCCCACTTGCGGCACACGAACCACGCGAGCGCGCCGGCGACCGTCGGGCACCCGTGCTGCCAGTCCATGTCCACGTCGAGCGCCACGCTCCACGGCTGGCGCGCGTAGAAGTCGGCGACGGTGCCCTGATCCTGGCCGAGGATGCTGAGGCCGTAGTGGCCGTCGGTGCCGTGCAGCAGCTGGTGCATGCGGCCGGGTTTGTTCACGCTCACCGCGCACAGCGGCGGATCGAGCGACACGGACGCGAACGAGCTCGCGGTCATCCCGTGCACCCCACCGTCCTCGTCGACGACCGTCACCACGGACACCCCGCTGGGGAAGTGGCGCAGCGCCTTGCGGAACCGGAGCGCGTGCGGATCAGTGGGCGCGTACGTGCTGCGTGGTGTCCCCACGGCCGTCCTCCTCGACTCGCGCCACCCTCTACCAGCGGCGATGTCCGTCCATCGTCGCGTCCCCCGCCATGCCCGTCCAATGCCGATCCGCGCCCCGGCCATACCCGGACTGGCATACGGTGGGCGCTGCGGGGGACCCTCGCCTGCTCGTCCTGCGCGGCCCGTCGGGCGCCGGCAAGACCACGGCCGCGCGCGCCCTGAGCAGACGCTCGGGCCGGGGCACGGCGCTGATCGAACAGGACGTGATCCGCCGCGAGATCCTCTGGGAACACGGTGTCCCCGGCGGAGTCACGCCCGGACTCCTCGATGTGATGTGCCGCCACACTCTCGCGGCCGGCTGCCAGGTGATCCTCGAAGGCATCCTCCACGAACGCCGCTACGGCCCGACGCTGCGCCGTCTCGTGGCCGACCACCGCGGACCTTCGCTGGTCTGCTTCTTCGACATCCCGTTCCCCGACACGGTGCGCCGCCACGCGACGCGCCCGCAGTCCGCCGAGTTCTCGCCGGCGGACATGCTGGGCTGGTACGTGCCCGACGACCGTCTTCGCGTGCCGGGCGAGGTGGTGCGGGGGCCGGACGTGTCGCCGGCCGGCACGGTGGCGCTGCTCGACGCCGCGTGCCGTGATCCGACCGGGCGAGCCGGCTGATCGTCTTCAGCTCAGGGCGGTCTCCGGCTCGGGGCGCTCCACCGCCCCGAGCGCGGGCCGCGGTCACGCCGGCGGGGTGTCTCCCACCACCACCCCCGCAGCAGGGCTCGTGGTAATCCGGGCAGCCCGGTCGCGGCGCCACAGCGCGAGGGCACACCCGATCGCCACCAGCGCCGGAATCGTCGCGATGAGCAGGATGGTCCCGGACGGCACGGTCAGGGCCAGGAGCAACCCGGCGCCCGCCGGGCCGGCGACGGAGCCGAGGCGGCCCAGTGCGGCGGACCAGCCGACGCCGGTGGTGCGGGCGCCGGCGTCGTAGAGGGCGACGGCGAGGGCGGTCTGGCCGATGTGGCCCGCGATGATGCCGACCCCAGCGACCGTCAGGACGAGCAGGAGCAGCACGCCGGACAGGTGTGCCGCGCCGGCGACGAGCATGAAGACCACGCCCAGGGCGGGCAGCACGACGAGGGCGCGCATGATGCCGATCCGGGCCGCGACGGGGATGAGCACCAGGCCACCGATGATGCCGCCCAGGCTGACGAACGCGAGGCCCAGCGGGGCTTGCGTGCGGGTGAACCCGTAGCTCGTCAGCAGGGTCGGCGCCCACGAGATGAGGGTGTACGACGAGGCGAACACGAGGAACGAATACGCCCACAGCAAGCCGGTGTTCGTGCGCAACTCGGAGCCGAACAGCCGCAGCACCGAAGCCCCGCGCGGGGAAACGGCGACGGTGACCGCAGGGGGCAACCCCACGAGCATCGCCGCGAACACGACCACCGTCGCCGCGCCGGCGAGCCAGAAGACGCCCGTCGGGCCGAGGACGGTGATCAGCTTGCCGCCGAAGAAACCGCCCAGGGTGGCGCCCGCCGCGAGGCCCAGCGTGACCGCGACGGAAACCCGCGAGCGGTACGCCGGTGAGAAGTGCTCGACCGCGAACGACACCGCCGCGGGCAGCACCGCGCCGAGGCCGAGGCCCGACACCAGGCGCATCACCGCCAGCAGCGCCAGGGAGTGCGACGGCAGCACCACGGCCGTCAGCACCGTGCCGGCCGCGAACAGGCCGACGCCCGTCAGCAGCACGCACCGCCGGCCGAAGCGGGCGCACAGCCGGCCGGCCGCGAGGTACCCGACGACCGTGCCGGCGTTCGTGGCCACGATCGCGAGCGTGAACGCCGCGGCGGTCGCGTGCCACTCGTGCGCCAGCGACGGGAGGGAAAACGACAGCGCGGCCGTGTCGAACCCGTCGACGAGAACCGCGAGGAAGGACAGGACCAGAGCTCTGAACCGCACAGCTTGCCTCCGAAAGACCAAGCCCCCCGCGAACCCTACGAAAAGTCGGGACTCCACAACGGTTCTGGGACTTCGGCGCCGAACGCGCCGTCCCACCCGTTGCGCCGCGCCACCTCGTGCACCGGGCGCCGCTTCGCCGCAATCCCCCAGCGGCCGAGCGGGTAGCCGAACGCCAGCATCGCGCCGAGGCTCCAGCCCTCGTCCACCGGCACGCCCAGCAGTTCGCACACCGTGGACTCTTCGAAGCGCAGCAACGTGCTCAGCACCCCGCCGATGCCCTCGGCGCGCGCGGCGAGCATCGCGCTCCACACCGCCGGGAACACGTTGGCGCCGTAGTGCGCTTCGGCGGTGAACAGGAAGACCAGCAACGGCGTTTCCGCGAAGTGCTCCCCGAAGTAGTCGCCGGAGCGCTTGATCTGCGAACGCATGGTTTCCCACCATTCGTCGCGGTCGTGGTACTTCACCACACCGAGCCGGCCCGCCACGATGTCGGCGTACTCGCGCTCGCGGCAGCGCGCGTAGACGTCCGCGAGCTTGGCCTTCAGCCCCGGGTCGTCGACGACCACGAACCGCCACGGCTGCGTGTTGCCGCCGTTGGGCGCGCGGATCGCGGCGTCGAGGATGCGGCACTGGCTCTCCATCGAGATCGGATCGGGTTTCATGCGCCGCATGACCCGCGTGGTGTAGAGCGCTTCGTAGACGTCCACTGTTCACCGAACCCTCATAGTCGAACTCGAATCGAGTTTGAATATTGGGCACGGAAGACGCCCGTGTCAAGCACTCCAGCTGTGTAAACTCACCGCGTGAGCGCCGGGCAGCAGCCGTGGCAGCAACTGCTGCCCCCTCAGGAACGCGGTCGCGCGCGCCGCGCGAAGATCGTCGAAGCGGCCACGAAGCTCATCGACGAACACGGTCCGCACAGCCCCGAGGTGACGCTGCGCGCGATCGCCGACGGCGCGGGCACGTCGGCGGCCACGATCTACCACTACTTCCCCGACGTCGACTCCGTGATCGCCGCCGTCGCCGCGCAGTACATGGAGAACCTGATCGCGGCCGTCGAACGTGTGCACGCCAAGCACCACGAGTCGTTCCACGACCTGCTCGACGCCAACATCACCTCGTACCGCAAGCACTTCGCGAAGTGGCCGGGCCTGCGCGAGCTGTGGTTCGACCGGCGCGCATCGGACAACGTGGTCCTCATCCACGCCCACTACCGCGAAACGCTCACCGAGCTGTGGCGGCAGAAGGCGACGGAGTTCAAGGGCGCGCCGGTCGACGCGATGACGTGCCGGATCGCCATCGAGATGGTCGGCGCGCTGTGGGACTTCGCGTTCAGCCTCGACCCCCGCGGCGACGAGCGGGTCGTGGCCGAGATCCGCGAACTCGCCCACGACTACTACCGCCGCCGCGTCGGGATCTGAGCTCAGACCGCCGGCGTTGCCACGATCGCCGGGTCGCGGCGGTTACCTCACCAGTTGTCGCTGACGACCCACCAGCGAACGCCGTCGAACATCAGGGAAGCTTGGGATTCACCCTGTTCCACGGGCTTTCCGCCAGGCGTGGTCGAAGCGATGCCGGCGTAGTGCACGATCCCGAGCGCGCCGCCCTTCTTGGCCACCGTCGACACGTCGATGATCTTGGTGACGTACTCGTACCACCCGGACTGGTCGTGCACGTCCTGGACGGCCTTCAGGAAGTCGGGGAGCGAATTGTTGCTGATCGTCGTCGCACCGGCGTCCGGTTGCCCCAGTGACATGAACACCGCGTTCGGCACGACGAGTGAGCGCAGCCGATCGCTGTTCCACTTTCCCCGCGGGCCGTTCAGCGACTCGTGCAGCGCGGTGACGATGGCCCGCGGTGAGGACACATCGGACGGACGCGGCTTCGGGGCCAGAGCCGCCAGCTCGTCGTGCGTGTGGGTCCACGACGCGTACACCGAACCAGGTGGCGGCACGGGAATGTCCGGCGCCTGCGTGGCCGAGGATCGCGCCACTGGGGCGGACGTGGCCGCCCCGGCGGTCCCGGCCGCGAACGTCAGCCCCAGGACGGCCGTCGACGCCACTCGCCACACCGTTTTCCGGTTCACTGAGTGCAATCGCATGCCCACGACCATGGCAGGTCGGCCGACTGGTCGAACACCCGATCACCACGACGACGGGGAGGTTCAGGAAGGCGCCGTGCCCCTCCGGTGCCGGACAGCCCTACTTCTCGGGGGCCAGCACCACGTCGAACCGCACGCGGCTCCATGTGGCGTCGCCGAGGTCGCGCCCGTCGGGCGTCGGCGCGCCCGCGGGCTGCTGCCCGAACGGCAGCACCAGCGACTCCCGCACGGCGAACACGACGTCGGACAGGTCGTCGCCCTGCACGAAGATGTGTGTGACGAGCCGCCGGTGGCCCTCGTGGGTGACCATGAAGTGCAGGTGCGCGGCCCGCCACGGCGAGCGGCCGGCGGCTTCGAGCAAGCGGCCGACGGGACCGTCGGTGGGTAGCGGGTAGCGCGTCGGCGTGAGGGCCCAGAACCGGTAGTTCCCGTTC
This sequence comes from Amycolatopsis sp. FDAARGOS 1241, assembly GCF_016889705.1. Lineage (NCBI taxonomy): Bacteria > Bacillati > Actinomycetota > Actinomycetes > Pseudonocardiales > Pseudonocardiaceae > Amycolatopsis > Amycolatopsis sp. FDAARGOS 1241. The sequence continues at coordinate 708,373 of NZ_CP069526.1, read as the reverse complement.
TCGTCGGCGAAGACGTGGGCGCGACCGGCGACGCGGCCGTCGGTGTACTGCACGTCGTAGTAGCCGTCCTCGTCGTTCTCCCACACCTCGAGCCGCGCGCCCGGGAGCGGCTTCCCTTCGGGGTCGGTGACCGTGCCCTCGACCCAGCACGGCTGCCCGTGCGCGCCGGCCGCGATGTCGCCGCCGTTGGGGACTTCCGGCGAGCCCTCGTGGTAGAAGGGCCCGAACACGGTCGCCTCGGTCGCGTTCCCGAAGAGCTGGTTGCTCACGGCGACGGTCTGCATCGAAACGCCCAGCACGTCGGAGAGCATGATGAACTCCTGGCGGCGGTCGTCGGTGATGTGGCCCGTCTGCGTCAGGAACTCGATCGCCGTGTTCCACTCCTGCTCGGTCAGCCGCGTCTCCCGCACGATCGCGTGCAGGTGGCGCACGACCGAGGTCATCACCTCGCGCAGCCGCGCGCTCGGCGCGTCCGCGAACGACGCCACGACCTCCTCGACCAGGCCTTCTTCGACCTCGGTCTGGCCGGGCGAAACCGCTCCACTCATCTGGTGTCCTCTCTCGGGTGCCGGACGCCAGCATCGCGGCGGCGCAAGACGCGCGCCGGTGGGGCGGCCGGGCCGGGCAAGGAGACGGCCGACGCGGTCAAGCGGAGCGGATCGCCGAGGGTGGCACGCCGTAGTGCTCGCGAAACGCGCGGGTGAAGTGGGCGTGGGAGGCGAACCCGCACGCGTGCGCGACGCGCGAGATCGGCGCGGCCGGATCCGTGGTGAGCCGCTCGTAGGCCGAGCGCAGCCGCCGTTCCCGGATCACCCGGCCCACGCCGCCCTGGCTGAACACGCGGGTGAGCTGGCGGTTGCTGAGTCCCACCGCGGACGCGACCGACGACGTCGTGAGCCCGCGGTCGCCGAGGTGGGCGTCGATGTGGGCCAGCACGCGGCGGCGGTGCTGCGCGGCCAGCGGGTGGCGCTCCCCCTCGGCCAGCTCGGTCAGCAGCGCGCGGATCCGCGCCTCCGTGCCGGGGCCGGCGAGCGGCGGCGCGGCCAGCAGGTCACGCAACAGGCGCGCCAGGTCCGCGGCCGGGCTGCCGGTGGTGTCGGTGAGGGAGAACCGGCGAGTCGTCGGGGTCAGCGGCGCCGCGCTGGCGGTCAGCTCCTCGAACGTGGGCTTGGGCACCATCAGCACGTACTCGCGCAGGCCCTGGGCGAACCCGCGCAGGAACGGGTGGTCGAGGTCGCACACCAGCAGCGTGCCCGGCTGCTGCAGCCGGATCCCTTTGTCGTGGTAGAAGAACGCTTCCCCGAACAGCGTGAAGTACAGCGCCACCCGGCCGCTCTCGTTGCGCCGGATCAGTCGCCGGTCGCGCTCCACGACGTGCGCCGTCGCGGTGATGTTCGCGATCTTGAACTCGCCGACGAGAAGCGACGTCTCCCAGCCCTCGAACGACCCTTGCGTGAGCGTCCGGCAGGCCAGCCGCACCAGCGTCTCCTCGTTGTGCTGCTCCCACAACGCGAACCGGCGCGCTTCGCGCAGCCCGCAGGTGGTGAAGGTGCGATAGGGGTAGGGCTCCACGCGGTGACGGTAGAGCAGTTCTCCGCGGGGGACCAGCCGTTCCCGTGCCAATCACCGCAATGATCGGGCCGGGTAGCGCGTTCGGGCAACCCCGGATCATCCTCACGATTATGCCCGGCCACTCAGGACAGCGGTTGACTCTCCCCCACCACAGCGCACACGAGGGGACTTTCCGTGGACACCACTACGAAACCCATGCCGACCGCCCGGCAGCGGATCGAGCCGATCGATCCCCGCGCGCCACAGCCATTCGAACGGACCGTAGGTGAAGCGCGAGAGCCACCACCCAGATCGGCACGTACAACAGCAGGAGCAGCGCCGCCGGGATCGTCCACACCGAAGCGCGCCCACCACAGCGAGGCCGAGGATCGCGTGGGGGAGGTAGCTGGTGAGCGCCATGCGGCCGTAGCGCTGCAGCGGCAGCAAATCGGCGCGCAACAGGGCCGAGCGCAGCAGGAGCATCCGCCCGGTGAGGTACGCAACGGCCGCGACGACCGCGAGGTTTCCTCCAGCACGCGCCAGGTTCTCGTCAGCCGGTGACAGCGACAAGGTCCACGCCCACAGCGCGATCGTCGCGATCCCGGTGACCGCGAAGAGCTTCCGGATCGCCGGCACGTGCCGCTCGGCCGTCAGCAGACCGGCACGCAACGCCCAGCACCCGAGCACGGTGTGGCCGAACGACTGGACCGCGGCGCCCGTCGCCACCCACTAAACCTGGCCGATTCCCGTGCCGGCGTAGTGGTCCGCGAGGGCAACGCCGGTGGTGGCGAGGTCGGCGCCGAGGCCCACGACGAGGCCGACGGCGAGCAGAACCCGTTGCGGGGCCCGGAAGAACAGGGCGAGCACGGCGCCGTTGAGCGCGTACACGGTGAGCACGTCCGGTGCGTGCAGCACCGTCAGGTTCACCAGGCCGAACACGAGCAGGAGGCGCATCCGGCGCAGGTACGGTGCCCAGAAGTTCCCCCGACGTACAGGAACCTGCCCGACGGACGGTTTCGCTGATGCAGTGCGGGCCGGTTCGCGCCGTGCGGACCGGGCCTGCTCAGTGCGTTCAGCGGGCTCAGGCGGGCGCGCCGGCGCCGGCGAGGACCTGCAGGGCCTGCTTGCCCTGCTGCCGCAGCGCGGGCAGCAGCGGGCGCACCGGCTCGGGCAGCCCGGACAGCACGACGTCGACCTCCTCGGGAGTGCCGACCTGGTCGAAGAAGCCGACCATGAGGTGCGGCGCGATCGGCGGGGCCGTCGCGATCACGTGCTGCGAGAACTTCGCCCACTTCTCAGCGGGCAGGTGCTCGCGCAGGGCCGGGAACAGCACCGGCTCCTCGTGCTCCAGGTGCTGGTGGATGAGGTCGCGGACGGCGACGGCCGCGTCGCGCAGCGCGGGGCGGCCGGCGTCGCTCTCGAGCGGCACGGCGGCCAGGGCGTCGAGCTTGCGGTCGAGTTCGTCGTGCTCGTCGCCGAGGTCAACGAGGCCCTTGCCCGCGTCCGGGGCGACGGCGGTGATCAGCGGCCACAGCTCGTCGTCCTCGGACTCGTGGTGGTGGTGCAGGTTCTGCACGAGGAAATCGCGCAGCTCGGCCAGCGCCGGCAGCGGCACCGCCGGGTCGGCGGCGCCTTCGGCCAGCAGCGTGGTGGCGCGGCGGTGCAGGTCGTGGGTCAGGCGGGTCTCGACGACCGCCACGACGTCAGTCAGGGCTTCGCTCATGGCCTCCACTGTGTTGGGTATAGGGTCTCCAATCAATCTGTTTGCCCCTTCGGACCGCACGTCTGCCCGCTCCGGCACCGGGGCTGACCAGGGTGAACCGGTTCGCCTCGAGATCCGTTGACCGCGGTCTTCGAATGTTTCCGACGCCTCGCCCGAGGTGCACGCGATCGGCGTAATCGCGGGACAGGCCCCGGGACAGGAACCTCCCGCGCCGTTGTCCGAGCCCGATCTTCGTCCCTAGCATCGTCGGCACAGCAGCCGACAACGATGTCAGCATCGGGGAACGGAGCCTGCATGTCCGAGCGCACGGGGGAAGGGAAAGTCGGCCGGCGGGGGTTCCTCGCCCTGGCCGGGGCCGGAGCGGCGGGGGCCGCGGGGCTCGCCGCGGCACCGCCCGCCGCGGCGGCGGCGCCACCCGGCCCGGCGCCGCGCACCGTGTACACGCTGCCCACGCTCGAGTTCTCCGACGAACGGACCCAGAACCTCGTCGGCGCCCGGTACGAAGACGCGCTCACCGACGTCGTCGGCATCAACACCGCCTACGCCGACCCGCCGACCTACGACAAGGCCGGCCTGCTGACCTACCCGCCGGGCACGTTCGTCCGTGCCGGTGGCGGTTATCCCGCGCCGCAGCGCTGGACGCGCGACGCCGCCGTGAACGCGTGGAACGCCGTGAGCCTGCTGGGTCCGGCGGTCGGCCGGAACACGCTGCTGTCCGTTGTGGACGAGGGGCCGATCGTCCAGCAGGACAACCAGTGGTGGGACCAGATCGTGTGGGTGCTCGGCGCGTGGCACCACTACACCGTCACCGCAGATGCGGATTTCCTCGCCACCGCCTACGAAATCGGAGTCGCGACGCTCGCGCAGCGCAAGGCGAAGAGCTTCGACACCACCCGCGGTCTGTTCAAGGGCCCCAGCTTCATGAACGACGGTATCGCCGGGTACCCCGCGCCGCCGTGGGAGCCGGGCATCCATTCGTCGTTCGTGCTGGACTACCCGCAGTCGGCCGAACTGCTGTGCCTGTCCACGAACTGCCTCTACCACGGCGCTTTCCTGGCCCTCGCGAACCTGGCCCGTGCACTGCACAAGGATGGCCGCGCGCACGAAGCCGACGCCGCGAAGCTGCGCACCGCGATCAACGCGCACTTCTGGCGCGCGGACGCCGGCACGTACGGCTACTTCGTCCACGGCACCGGTCCGCTCGCCGGGCAGCTCGACGCATCGCAGGAAGGCGCGGGGCTGGCGTTCGCGATCCTGCTCGGCGTGGCCGACGACACGCGGATCGCGTCGCTGCTGCGGACCGCGCACTGGGAGCCACACGGAATCGTGAACAGCTACCCCCACTTCGCGCGGTTCAGCGACGAGAAACCCGGGCGGCACAACGTGGTCGTGTGGCCGATGGTGCACTCGTTCTTCGGCCACGCCACCGCGCACGCCCGCCGCGCGGACCTGTTCGGCCGCGCCGTCACCGACCTCGCATCGCTCGTCACCGCCACGAACGGCAACTTCTACGAGATCTACGACAGCAAAACCGGTGCTGTACAAGGCGGCTGGCAGACCGGCGGCTCGGGCAACCTCGAGCAGTTCACGTCGCAGCCCGACCAGGCGTGGTCCGCGACCGGTTACCTCCGCATGCTCTACGCCGGCCTGTTCGGGCTCACCTTCACCCCGGACGGCCTGCAGTTCGCCCCGTGCCTGCCGGCCGGCTGGGGCACGGCGACGCTGCGCGGTCTGTCCTATCGGGACACCACGCTCGACGTGACACTGCACGGCTCGGGCACTCGCGTGTCGGCGTGCACTGTGGACGGGCGACCGGCGCCGCCGAAGCTCCCGGCCGGCCTGTCGGGCCACCACGACGTGCGGCTCACGCTCGAGTAGCCGGCCGCCGGAACACTCTGCGCCACTCGAGCAGGGTGACCTCGCGCGCGACGATCTCGTCCTGTCCGGGCGGCCCGGTCAGCGCCTGGTTGGCCGGTGGATCACGTTTCCCGCGCGGCGTGGCAAACTGTGCTCAGAGCCAAGTCGTCACCGCACCGGACAATTCGCTTTCCGTGGAGCTGCAAGAGAAAATGGCCACCCGCACGAAGGACGTCCGCCGCCTGCCCGTGAGCCATTCGCCGCGCCTGTCGCGGGCGGCTGAGCCGGCGCGGCTGATCGACCGGGCCGGCGCCGCGTGACCGACGTGTTCACCCCGGGGCCGGGGCTGACGGTGTTCAGCCTCCGGCCGCCGGCGGCCTCGGCGGCGCGGTTCCGCGCGGAAGACGTCTGGCGCGACGGTTCGCCGCTCGACGACCTGGCCCGGTGGCGGGACGAGACGCCGGACGCGCTCGCGCTCGTCGCCCGGTGCGTCGACACCGGGGAGACGACGCGGTTGACGTACCGCGAATACGCGCGACTGGTCTCGGTCTACGCCGGGGCGTTGAAGGAGCTCGGCGTGGGGCCGGGCCAGGTCGTGGCGCTGCAGTTGCCCAACGTGTGGCAGGTCAACGTGTTGCTGCTGGCGTGTTTCGCCGTCGGGGCGGTCGTGGCGCCGATCATGCCGACGATCCGGTCGCGTGAGCTGGAGCGGGTGCTCACGCGGGTGGGTGCTTCGGTGTGCGTGACGGCCGACGGTGCCTCGCTGGCCGAACTGGCGCCGCGGCTGCCGCGGCTGCGGCACTGGATCGTGCTGGGGTCGCCCGATTTCGCCGTTTTCGAGCGAGCGCAGCCGATTCCGTTGTCCGAGGCGAGGGTGAATCCGGACCAGGTCAGCCTGGCGCTGTTCACGTCCGGGACCACGGGCGAGCCGAAGGCCGCGTTGCACACGCTCAACACCGAATACGCGACCGCCGCCGCGCACGTCACCGACGACGAGCCCGGCGTGTTCTCCACACCGCATTCGCTGACGCACACCGGCGGCATCTTCTTCTGCCTCATGCGGCCGCTGCTCACGGGCGGCTGCGGCGTCGTCAGCGACCGCTGGGACCCGGCAGCCGTCGCGGACCTGCTGGCGGAAACGGGCGTGACGCAGCTGCTGACCGCACCGGTGTTCCTGACGGAGCTGATGCCCCACCTCCGCCGCGGCGCCCTGCGGTTGGTGACGACCCTCGGCACGGCGACGCCGGCCCCGCTCATCGCGGACGTCGCGCGGGTGCTCGGCCTGCCGCTGCGCACGTGCTGGGGCATGACGGAGGCCGGCGGCACGCTCATGCGCGCGGACGACCCACCGGACTGGGCGCTGCACAGCGTGGGGCGCATCTCGCGCGGCAGCGAACTCGGCCTGCGCACGGACCTGCCGGAGATCACCGCCGAGAAGCCCGCGCGCCTGTACGTCCGCGGCGCCACGGTCTGCGTCGCCACCGTCGGCCGCGACACCGGCTCGCTCCACGTCCTCGCCGACCACGACCACGGCTGGTACGACACCGGTGACCTCGCGATCCCCGATGGCCGCGGCGGCATCCGCCTCCTGGGCCGCGACGCGGACCGCATCGGCGGCGTCCTCATGATCCCGGCCGCCGACGTGGAATCCGCGCTCCTCGACCACCCGGCCATCACGGACGTCGCCCTCGTCGGCTACCCGGACCCCTCGGCCGGCGAACTCGCCGCGGCCGTCGTCGTGCCCGGCCCGACACCGCCGACGCTGGCCGAGTTGCGTGACTTCCTCGCGGGGATCGGCATGACCGAGTGGTACTGGCCCAGCCGGCTGGAACTGGTGACCGACCTACCGCGCAACGCCTTCGGCAAGGTCCGCAAAGACCTGCTCGCCCAGCAGCTCAAGACCGGCTGGCAGACCACCGGCTCGTGACCGGCCCCGCACCGGCGCGCCACCCCGGCAACGGCTTCGACCGCCGTTGTGCCTCGGCAACGCGGCGCTGGTTCTGACGGGCACCCGTGCGGGCGGTCGGCAACCTCGGCCGAGCGTCCCGGCGCACCGGCTCGGTACCGCTCGCACGAACCCGGCGCCGGGCTACCCGCCCACGTCCATCGCCGCGGCACACCGACCGGTCGCCGTGCTCTCCCAGCAGGTCAAGCCGTGCTAGAAGAACCACGGCACCGGCTCGTGACCGCGGTCCACCACGTCGCTGAAGCGTCCGCCCAGGAAGCCCAGTGGTTCGCCGTCGCGGGCGCAGACCTTGAGGACCTCGCCGATCACGACCTCGTGGTCGCCGGCGGGCAGGGCGCGGTGGACCGCACACTCGAGGTGCACCAGGGCGTCCGGGATGACCGGCACGTCGTGCGAGCCCGTTTTCACCGGCAGGCCCGAGAAGTGGTCCTCGCCGCGGCGAGCGAAGCGCAGGGCGAGTTGTTCCTGGCGCGTGGACAGCACGTTCACCGCGAAGCGGCCCGCCGAGACCACGGCCTCGGTGGTGCGCGCGCCCGTCGTCAGGCACACGAGCACCAGCGGCGGCGACAGCGACACCGAGGTCAGCGAGTTCACCGTCATCCCGTGCGGGACGTCGCCGGTTGCGGTGGTGACCACGGCGACGCCGGTGGCGAAGCGACCCATGGCGGTCCGCATCACCACCGCGTCGACGGGGCCGGGGCCCGGCGTGCAGTCGGGCGGCATGCCGGTCATGCGCGGTAGCGGACCTCGAAGGTGAGCACACCTTCGTCGGTGCGCCAAGGCCCGTGCGGCATGCCCGGCGGACGGCACGCGTACATGCCCTTCGTGAAGGTCTCACCCAGGGTCAGGTCGGTGAACGAACCCTCCAGGATGTAGACCTCTTCCCAGAAGTCGTGCGCCTGCACGCCCATCGGGGTCGAGTCGGCACCCGGTTCGTAGCGCAGGATGCGCGTGGCCACCCCGTCGTCGTCGGCGAGGACGCGCTCGGTGATCTTCGGGTCGTCGCCCTTGCAGACGGTGAACTCGACGTCGGTGACGGGGAAGAACTCGTGCTCGGGCTTGCTCACTGGCTCTCCTCCGAGTAGCCGGCCAGGAAACGGTCCACTTCGGACAGCGGGCCGTCGAAGCCGTAGTTGCGGAACGCGTAGCCCTTCACCACGAAGGGCGCACCCGCGTAGAACAGCTCGTATTGGTGGTGGCGACCGGCGAATTCACTGCCGACCGCGTCCCACGCCAGTTTGAACAGCTTCACGCGCTCGGCCGCCGGCGCGCTGGGGCTGTAGATGTAGCGGTCGATGTCCGCGCGCGTCTCCGGGCTCGTCATGTCCTCGACGCTGGACGGCACCTGCAGAACACCACCGCCGACCAGGTCACGCAGAATTCCCAGCACGCGCGGGTACAGCTCCGACTGCATGCCCATCGCGCCGTACAGCGCGCGGCTGCCGGGCCGCCAGAACCCCGCGTCGTCCGGCGCGGCCGTGTACTCCGCGGCCAGCACCGCCGATTCCACCAGCGACACGAGACTCGCCAGCTCCCCCAGCTTCTCCACGACCCCCGGGAACTTGTCGACACCGTTGACCGCCGCGACCTTGCGCGCCAGCCCCGCCAGGAACTGCAGCTTCACCGAGAACCGGATCTGCGCCTGCCAGTTGCCCAGCACGTGGGCGCCCGTCTCGAAGAACTGCCGCCGCACGCCCGCGACGTCGCGGTAGACGAACACGCGCTCCCACGGCACGAACACGTCCTCGAACACCACCAATGCGTCGGTCTCGTCGAAGCGCGTGGTGAGCGGGTAGTCGTAGTGGCTGGTCGCGGCCGGCGCGTACGGCCGGCGGCAGTAGAGCTTCAGGCCCTCGGTGTCCACGGGCAGCGCGAAGCTGAGTGCGAAGTCGGTGTCCTCCGGCGTGAGCGGTTTGATGCACGACACGAAGATCTCGTCGGCGACCGCGCCGCCCGTGGCGAGCATCTGGGCGCCGCGCACGACGATGCCGTCGGCGCGCTCCTCGGCGACGCCGACCTGCACGAGGTCGCCGTCCCACGCGCTCGCGGTCGTGGCGCGGGAGACCTGCGGCGGGATGATCGCGTACGACACGTACAGGTCCTCGTCGACGACCCGCTTCTGGTACGCCGTCACGTTCGCCGCCCGGTCGCCGAACACCTCCGGGTGCGCCGCGAACGCCGCCAGGAACGCCCCGACGTGGTCCGGGCTGCGGCCGACCCAGCCGTGGGTGTGGCGCGCCCATGTGGTGGCGGCCTCGCGGAAGGCGGTCAGCTCCTCGCGGCTGCGCGGCGCCGTGAACAGCCGGTTGACCGCCGAGCCGGCGGGACCGGGCCGGGCGATGCCGGCCTCCGGATCCGCCGCGAGGTCGAACAACTCCCCGACGGTCTTCGCGATCGGCGCGAACCCGGGGTGCCGCGCGACGCCGTCGACGCGTTTGCCGTCGAGATAAACGCGGCGGCCGTCGTCGATCGCGGCCAGGTACTCGGAGCCGGTGCGCATCAGGCCCTCCTCAGCTGGGTTTCGTACACGTGGGACAGTGTCGGTCCGCCGGGCAACCGCAGGTCGAGGCGCCACCGGGTGCCGTACCCGAACTCGCCCCCGAGCAGCGCCAGCGTCCCGCAGTAGAGCACGAGGTCACCACCGTCGTCGACACCGCCGGGCATCCGGCTCAGCGTGTCGGTGGGGTGGCGCAAACTCTCGACGCTGCCCTGCTGGTACAGCTTCTCGTCCACACGGGACTCGGCGGCCAGGTCGTTCCAGTCCACAGTGGAAAGCTCGACGACCTGTTCACCGAGCGGTTTCGGGCACGCGGCCTTGGACAGCTCGATGTCCGTGCGCTCGAGGTCGCGGTCGGTGTGGTCCGAGCCGACGCCGAGGTAGTAGCGGCCGTCGTGGCGAATCACCACGGGCTCGACTTCACCGGACGTCGCCGCCGAGCTCACCTCGATCACCGGCGCGGTCGTCAGCAGGTCCGCGTCGAGCACGTAGTAGGCCGGCACGGTCGCCGGGCGCGGCACGCCGATCGCCGCGAGTTCGGCGATGTGGTGCTCCACCGCGGCTTCGTCCTTGGCGGTGTAGCCCGCGACGACGATCCGGCTCGGCGCGATCTCCAGGCGCGCCCCCGTGTCCGCCACGGTCAGGAAAAGGGACACAGTGCTCCTTTGCAGCGGCCCGGACGGCCACGACAACCGCCCGGGCACCGGTTCGTGGTCAGTCCCGGCCCGCTTCGACGAACTTGCGCGCGGTGAGCTCGGGGTTGGTGAGCAGCACCTCGTGGCTGCCTTCCATGCCGACGAGGCGGAACATCACCAGCCGGTTGGACAGGCGCGGGTGCCGCCCCCACTCGCCCTGCGTGATGTCGTTGTCCTCGTATGGTGCGAGGTAGCTGAACGCCTGCGGCACCTTCTCCCAGCCCGTCATGTCAGCCGGGTCGGTGAACGCGCTCCACGGCTGCGGGCGCAGCTCGTCGTAGATCCGCTGGGCTTCCTCGGCCGAGCCGTCGCCGAAGAACGCGTCGCGCCACACGGGGAAGGGCAGCACCACGCCGCCGTCGCCGCGCTCCTCGAAGCTCGCCTTCAGCGCCGCCACGAGGTGCGGCGGGATCTCGTCCACCAGCGCCCGCCCGTGCCCGGGCACGAACGCGGCGAAGTACACGAGCCGCCGGATCCGCTCGGGCACCTCGATGGCCACCCGCGAAATCAGGTACCCGCCCCAGCTGTGCCCGACGAGCACCACGTCGGTCAGGTCGTGTTCCCGGAGGTAGTCCACGATCGGCGCCGCGCAGGCCCGCAGGTCGACGTGCTTGTCGTCGTCCGGGCCGAGGCCGCCGGCCGTCGGCGTGTGCACCTCGTGCCCGGCCTCCTCCAGGTGCTTGCGGACGGGGTCCCACAGTTCTCCGAAGTGCCAGGCTCCGTGCACCAGTACGAATCGCATCGGCCCGCTCCGTTCCTCACCGCTGAGTTGCGTACGGACATGCTGCTGTCCGCACAGGGCAGCGGCTATCGCCGAAGCGAGCCCCGGTCATCGGATTCGCGCAGGCCCCTCACCGCGCGCCGAGCACCGACGACGGCGTGACGCCGAACCGCGCCCTGAAGTGCGCCGCGAACTCGCCCAGGTGGAAGAAGCCGCATTCGGCCGCAACTTCCGTGACGGTCGTCTGCCCGGGTTCGCCGGCGCTCAGCAGCCGGTGGGCGCGGTCGAGGCGCTGCTCGCGCAGCCACTGACCGGGCGTGACGTCGAGGTCGCGGCGGAAGCCGGCCTGGACGCTGCGCAGGCTGGCGCCGCAGTGGGCCGCGACGTCGGTCATGGCGATGGGCTCGGCGAGGTGGGCGAGCAGGTACTCCATGGCGCGCCGGACCTGCACGGACGGCACGCGCGCCGGCTCGGGTTCACTCGGCAGCTGGGCCAGCAGGAACGATTCGATCACCAGCTCACCGAGCTGCTGCCCGACCTCGGGCCGCCCGCCGGGCCCGAGCGTCGGCAGGCTGACGACGCTGTCCAGCAGCCGGTAGAGGAACGGCGGGGGTTCCGGCAGCGAGAGCGAGAGGTCGACGGGACCGGCCGCGCCGCGGATGCGCCGGGCCGCCGACTCGACCCAGCGCCGGTCCATGCGCAGGATCAGCTGGTCGAACGCGCTGTCGATGTCGAAGCGGAACTCGCGGTAGGGCCCGACGATCGCCGGGTGGCCGGGCGAGACGTCGGCGATGTCACGGCCGTAGGTGAAGCGCGCGGAGCCGGCGACGGGGAAGATCACGAGGAAGTTGTCCTCTTCGGGCACGGCGGGCGCGACCGTCACCTCGGCGCCGTAGCGCAGCCGGTTGAGCGAGATCGGGCCGGCCGGCAGGTGTTCCAGGCGGGTGGCGAGGCGCGCCTGGCGCTGCAGCACCAGCCGGTGCGGGCGCAGGGCCTCGGTGCAGGCGTCGCGCACCTCGTCGGGGTCGCCGCTGGCCGCCAGCACGTGCCGCGAGACGCCGGACAGCCCGGCCGCGACCTGCGCTGCTGTCATGCCGCCTCCCGGTTGTCGTCGGCACGGTCCTCGGTGCGCCGCCCCAGGACAGCACTCCGGCGGGGGCTTGTCCAGCCGTACCACCCGCGGTGACCCGTCCGGGCGTGCGGCTGCGTGCGCGTGCCGCCGGGAAACAGCCGGCCGACTACGGTGGACGCGTGTTCGTGAAGATCTGCGGCCTGCGGACGGCGGCCGACGTGACGTGCGCGGTCGAGGCGGGAGCCGACGCGGTCGGGTTCGTGCTGTGCAAGAGCCCCCGCGACGTCGGCCGGGCGGAAGCGGCGGAGCTGGCGGCGGGAGTGCCCGACGAGGTGCTCACCGTGGGCGTCTTCAAGGGCGTGCCCGTCGAGGCCGTCCGCGCCGCCGTCGCCCAAACCGGGATCCGCGCGGTGCAGCTGCACGGTTCCGGGTACACGCAAGAGGACTTCGCTGCGCTCGAAGACCTGCCCGTGAAGCTGATCCGCGCGATCTCGCTCGAGGACGGCGCGAGCCCCGCAGTCGGCGAGTACGGCGAAGACCTGCTGCTGCTCGACTCGCCGCAGGCCGGTTCCGGCGAGACGTGGAACTGGTCGGCACTGTCCACTCCGGACGGTGAGTGGCTGCTGGCCGGCGGGCTTTCCCCGGCCAACGTGGCCGAAGCCGTCGCCGCCGTGAAGCCGTGGGGCGTCGACGTGTCCAGCGGGGTGGAGTCCTCGCGCGGCGTCAAGGACCAGGGTCTGATCCGCGCTTTCCTCGCCGCAGCAAGGAGTTGACGGCCGGGCGGATCCGGAAACCCGCCCGGCCGCGGGATCAGTTCGTCAGGAACTCGTCGAGCCGCAGCGCGCGGTTGACGATGCGGACGTCACCGATCCAGCCGTGGAACACGTTGTCGATCGCGCCACCGTACTCGTGGCCGCCGAGCAGCCAGGTGAGGCCGAGCGAGGCGATGCCGACCGAGTCGGTCGACGGGTTGTCTGCGACCAAGGCGCTCTCGATGTACGCCTTGGTGTGGTGCCCGTCGTTGACCACCGCGAGGTGCCACCATTGGTCCTCGGGCATGCCGTGGCTCCAGTTGGTGGTCGGGTAGGTCTGGCTCAGCGGGTAGCAGTTGAACTGCAGCTCACGACCGTTGTTCGTGGTCATGAGCTGGGCCACCGGCTCCTTCGGGTCGGTGTTCTTGCCGTGCTTGCCCGCGTCGCCGGCCGCGCCGCGGCGGACCAGCACCGGCATGTTGCCGTTGTTGCCGCCGTCCCAGTCGCGCGGGATCTTCACGAACGTCTCGATGGTGTAGCCGTTCTTGAAGGTCTCGGTGTTCAGCGGCGCGCGCGAGCCGGTGGTGAGGTACGAGCCGTGCAGCGGGTTCTTGCCGCCGACGAACCGCAGGCTGGCGTGGCCCGGCTGGTCGGGGTGGTGGTCGTCGGACCAGGTGAGCGCGCCGGCCGCCGTGCCGGGGACGCTGAGCAGGGTCAGGTCGTTGCCGTGCCCGGACAGGTCGCGCACCTGCTGGCCGGCGGTGAACGCGCTGCCGTTGGCACCGCCGTTGTCGAAGCGCCAGTACGCGAAGGTGCCGGGCACGAGCACCCTGCTCGCGGGCCGGGCGGGGCGGACGGGTACCGGGATGAAGCCGGCGAAGCGCTGCTCGAAGTCGAACGGCATCGCGAAGCGGTCGACCGACGTCGTCAGGCGCGCTTCGAGCGCCTCCAGGCGGTTGCGCTCCGCGGGGTCCTTCTCGAGGATCCACGGCGAGATCGTCTCGACGTCGATGGTGTTGCGCTCGAGGTCGAAGTGGTAGAGGCGCAGCATGCCGCCACCGCTCATGTAGCGGTTCTGGTAGTTCGTGATGTGCAGGTGGACGTCGTTGCCCGCCGAGTTCTTCTTGGTCATGCGGCCCGAAGGCCAGTAGTGGCCGTTGAGCGTCAGGAAGATCTGGTCGTTGTCCTTGATCAGCGTGTCCCACACGGTCTGCCCGTAGCCGCTGAGCTCGGCGTTGTCCTCCGGGTTGCCGGACTCGTACGGGTAGACCTCGTCGCCGTAGGTGGGCGCGACGATCTCGTGGCAGGTCAGGATCACCGGCAGGTTCTGGTGGGCCTTGATGATCTGGTTCGCCCACGCGAAGCCGGCGGCCGAGGTGCGCCAGTCCATGGCGAGCAGCAGCCACTCGCGGCCCGCCGCCCGGAAGACGTGCGCGGTGTTGTAGCCGCTCGCGTCGGAGCCCAGGAAGGACTTCTGGCGCTTGAACCGCTGCGGGCCCATGGTCTGCAGGTACGGCGTGGTGCCGCGGGTGTCGTCGCCGGACACGTCGTGGTTGCCGGCGAGCACGCTGTAGGCGACGTTCGCGTTGTCGACGACCTTGAACGCCTTGTCGACGGCCTGGAACGACGTCGCGTCGGCGTCCTGCGTGAGGTCACCGAGGTGGGCCATGAACACGATGTTGTTGTTCGGCGTGCCGCTGTTCTCGATGACGTAGCGGAACGACGCTTCCTGCGGCTGCGGGTTGAGGCTGTTCTGGCTGCCCCAGTACAGGTACTGCGTGTCCGGCATCACGGCGAGCGTGAACTGCTTGCTCTCGGTGTCGGGGTTCCAGCGGCCCGAGGGTCTGGCGTTCTCCTGCGCTTCGGCCGGCGCCAAGCCGCCCAGTGCTCCCAGAGCCGTCGCTCCGACGCCCGCGAGCCCCGCGTTGCGCAGGAACGACCGCCGGTTCGGCCCAAGGTTTTCAGGCATTCTCCACCTCATCAAGGTTCTTCCGGGATGATCGCCCCGACGCTATGCAGGCCCCCTTGAGCTACGGCGAACGCCAGATGGCCTCCGGCGGGCGGCTGTCTTACCGGGACCGGGCGGTGGCCCGGACTGGGATCCCTGTCACGAATCGCGCGCGCACTCGGTCTACGCGGTGTTCGTCCGTTCGGCGTTCCGGGTGCGGGTGTCCTGGCTGCCGTCCGCCGCGTTCGCCGCTCTCGCTTGGCCCCGCTGCGCCGCCTCTCCCGCTTCGTCCCCGGCTCACGGGCCGACGACGGTGTCGAACTCCTGCTGTGCCTGGCGATGATCGCCATGACCTCCCCCCCCCCCCCCCCCCGTCGGCGGCCCCGTGCCGGCGGCCGGCTGGGAGGCCGTGCTGCTGGTGGCGCTGGGGTGGTCGGCGACTTCCCGCCGCCTCCAGCACACGGCTTCCGCCGCGACCATGCTGTTCCTGCTCACGGCCCTGCCCATGTCCGGTGACCACGGCCCGTGGCTCACGATGCCCGCCCCGACCCGCGGCTGGTGGACGCCCGTCTGCTCCGCCGCCGCCGCGTGGTTCCTGTACGAGGCGGCGCGCTCGGTTCCCTTGTGGCGCCTGGACGCCACGCGCGGGCTGTGCCGGACGGGCATGAGCCGGGGGATGGGGTGCGCTCTCGTGGCGCCGTTCTGACCAATCCATCCGAGCCGGGCCGAGGACACGGCCGGGCTTCGTTGTCGCCGGTGCCGGATCCAGCACTGAGACACTGTCACGGACACTGTCACGATTTCGGGTGGCAGCACTGACGGGCGCGATCGGACCGATCGCACCGCGGGAGGGGGTGATCCGGGGCGGACGAGCCATCGGTGCGGAGCCCTGCCGCGACCGCGTCGACGCGGATCAGCTGCGGTAACGGCTCGCGAGTTCCGTGCTCTGGCCCGCGAAAGCGGCCAGGTCGGCCTGGAAAACGGCGGCGAGGAGGCACGGGTCTTCGACACCGGGAGCGCAGACGACCTCACCGAGTTCCAGGCCGCGCAGGGCCGCGGTGACGACGTCGGCGGCGCTCATCCGCGGGATCGCGCTCAGGTCCAGTCCTTGGCGCTCGTGGAACTCGGTCGCGACCACCCCCGGGCACACGACCTGGACCTGCACGCCGGTGCCTTCGAGTTCGGCGCTGAGGGTCTGGGACATCGCGACCAGGTGGGCGAGCGAACCGGCGTACACGCACGGCGGGGCAGCTGCGAGTGCGGCGCGGGTCCGCTGAAGGCGATCATGCCGGCCACGTTGACGATGGCTCCGCGGCCGCGCTCCTGCATACCCGCGACCGCGGCGCGGGCGAGCAGCGTGGGTGCGAGGACCTTGACCTTGACCAGTTCCCGGGCCTTGTCGGCGGGCAGCTCGGCGAGCGGCATGTAGTGGGCGACGCCCGCATTGTTCACCAGCAGGTCCAGCGGCTCTTCGGCGCAGATCCGCGCGACGGTGTCGATGCCGTCGTCGGTCGAGAGGTCGGCGGCCACGGCGCGGACCAAGGTCGCGGTGTGGGCGGCGGCGAACTGCTCCAGCCGGTCCCGCCGCCGGCCGACGACCACCAGGTCGTGGCCGTCCGCGGCGAGGCGTTCGGCGAACGCCGCGCCGATTCCGGAAGTGGCGCCGGTGACCAGTGCGAGCTTGCTCATGCGCGGTGTTCCCATTCCGTGGTGGTGATCCGCCTGTTGGCGGCGCGGGCGGGTGTTTCGGCCCTGTTGTCACGGTAATCGCCGGCGGGCGGGCGTACCTGGTCCTGCTGCTCCCAGGACTCGCGGGAACAGCCCCGCGCCCCGAAGTCCCTCAGACGTCGATGCGCGCGGAGCAGAACCAGCCGCTGGCGAACCGGTGGCACAGCGGTCGCGCGCCGGAGACGGCCTTGGGGATCGCACCGACAGGCAGGATGGCGGCGGCGGACACGGTGCGGCACAAGACCTCCAGGCCTTCCGCGGTCGTCGAGACCACGGTCGCCACCGGCACCACCTGTCGCTCGAGCACCTCGGCGATGACCCGCCCCAGCACTGCCTGCAGGAGCTCCGCGTCGGTGCGGCCGGTGACCCGGAAGGACGACCGCGAGGACGGCGCCGGGCGCGTGGGACCGAGGAAACTGCCCACGAGCGCGTCGACCGCCTCCGCGATGCAGGCTTCCCGCGTGTCCGCCCACGCCTCGATCCGCAGATCGCCGGCGTGCACAGGACGGCGCGAACCGGCCGTCTTCGGTGGCTTGACCACAGGCTCACCCCCCTTGCCCCGGATGGTCGCGAGAACGCGAGGCACCCCACGAGAGGAGCGTGAGCGCCACGAACTGCGCGCTCCTCATCCGCTGGAGGTGAGACAGCCGTGCGCAACCACCGCCGGCCGTGCCCATCTCGTACCGGCCCTGGCCGTCGGCAGGCCCGACGCCGGGGCGGCGGGTGCGCGACGGACCCGGGCAGCGGCGCCGGCGGGCACACCTCACGCTTTCCAGGTGGTGTGCCGGGATGGCAATCGGGCGAACGTTCGGGCGGCGGCACCACCCGCGCCGCCGTGTCCAGACCGGCGATCGGAGGCATCCGGTGTCGAACTACCCCTTGCTCGACCTCTTCCTGACCTTCGTGTGGTTCTTCCTGTGGATCTTGTGGTTCATCCTGCTGTTCCGCGTGATCGCCGACATCTTCCGCGACGACGACCTCAGCGGCTGGGGCAAGGCGGGCTGGACGATCCTCGTCTGCATCCTGCCGTTCCTCGGCGTTTTCGTGTACCTCATCGCCCGCGGCCACAGCATGGGCGAGCGCGAGCTGGCCCGCGCGCAGCGCCAGGACGAGCAGTTCCGCGCGTACGTGCGCGACGCCGCGCAGTCGCCCCCACCGTCGGGGAACGGACGCGACCACGTCGGCGAACTGGAGCGGCTGGCCAGCCTGCGGAAGAGCGGCGACCTCACCGAAGAGGAGTACCAGCAGGCGAAGTCGAAGCTCCTGACGGTCTGACGACGCGGCACCGGCAAACCGGTCAGCACGGATCGAGCCGGCGAACGCGCCGACTCGATTCCGGCTGACCGGCGCGCTCTCCGCGCGGCCGACGCCCTTCGACCGGGGTCGCGCTCAGGAAACGGGTTCGGGCGCGGTCGCCACCGCGGGCGCCGCTATCGCCCTCGTCAGCGGCGACCACGAAACGCTCATCCCCACCGGCCCCGACCGCGCCGAAGCCCTCGGCGCGGCCAAGGCGGCCGCAATCCGCGCGCCGTGAAGGCGGGCGCCGTTCCCGGCACGGTCGCCATCACGCGCCTGCAGGAAACACCCGTCGCCCACGACAGCGCACGCTCGTCGCGGGTACGTGTCACGGCAGCCGGACGGCCGGCCTTGTGACGACAGCTCGGCAGGGATCACTCGGTGCCCCGCACCGATCCGGATCGGCACTCAGCGGAACAAACCGCAGTGGCTGTGGGCCCGACGGCATGGTCCAGATGCGGGTGAATCGAGCGAATCAAGTTCGACGCGCGGCGCAATTTCCGCAGTCCGGACAAGGACGTGCAGCGCACATCGTCGAATGGTGTCACTGTGCGGGTGTCAGGCGGCCAAATGGGGCACCAAGTGGGGAAGTTGATCTCACCCGCACCCCTCCACACCGCTCAGGCCTGGCCGGCAGTGCCCCCGACGGGGTTCGAACCCGCACTGGGTCGATTTTAAGTCGACTGCCTCTGCCAGTTGGGCTACGGGGGCGCAGACACCTTAGCGTTGCCCGCCTGCCGTGTCAGAGGCGCGGCGTGTGCTCCGCCACAGGGAGTGCCCTGGGGGACATCGTCCACCTGATGAGTCGACATGACGACACCCATCCCGAGGGAAGTCGAATCGGTTGGGCCAGGCGGACGCGGCTGATCAGGTGGTCGTGATCGAAAGCGTCGACGTGATCGAACTGGAGGCGTTGCATCAAGGGCTCTGGCGGGGAGGGCGGTAGCTGCGTGGTCAGAACGATCAACAAAAATCAAACTTCCGATCGGTGACGACAAGATGCAGGGAGGTGGTGCGAGCAAGTTGGTCATCGCGTTGGCCCCGGTCATCGTCATGGGCGCCGGCGGAGCCGGGCTGGCCGGTGGCGCCGGAACCACGACGGAAGGGCTCGCCGGCAACACCGCGGGCGACGTCGGCGACGGGCTGCCCGGTCGCGACCTGAGCGTGCGCGAAGCGGAGGAGAAGAAGTCCGCGCAGCGCGGCCGCAAGGACGAAACCTGGTCGCGGCTGGCGCTCAAACAGCTGAAACGCGAAGTCCGCGACGAGATCAAACAGGCCCAGTGCGCGGCGACCGCCACCGATCGGGTGCGCGAGTTCCTGCTGAAGACACCCTGTACCTCGATGAAGCGGATCGTCTTCCCGCTCGGGGACGGTCACGGCAACGCCGTCGTCGTGTCGGTGGTGTGGGTCGGGTTCAGGACGCGTGCGCAGACCGAAGCGTTCGAGCGCGTGGAGAGCCGGCAAGGGGCCGGCGACGTGAAGCCGCTCGGCGCGGCGGCGCTCGGGTTGGCCGGCGTCTCCTTCACTGGGTAAAACTACGGCTCCCACCGGGAGCGGACGATCGTGGCGATCGCCGAGGCCGAGACAGTGGAGGGGCAGCTGGGTGGGGACACGCTCGACGCGATCGCCGAACTGAGCGCCTGGCTGCCGCGTCCGTGAGGCGTCAGCGGCGCGGCGTGTGCTCAGCCACGGGAGACACCGGGGCGAGCGGCGAAGCACCCTCCGGCGACAGTGCGTCCATCAGCAGGTCCAGGTAGCGCCGCCAGCCCTGGGGCGCCGAGGTGGGGAACGAGGGCAGAGTGCCCAGCAGCATCAGGACCAGGCGGGGCACGTCGTCGGGGACGAGGTCGGGGCGGAAGGCGCCCGTGGACTGGCCGCGGGACACCAGGGTGGCCACCGGGGAGAAGTACCGCCAGGCCAGGTCCATCGTCAGCGCGCCCACGTTGTTCGCCGCGGCCAGGGTGGGACGTTCGGACGAGGCCAGGGAAACCACGGACTCCAAAGCGAGGTACACGGCTTCGCGAGGGTCGTCGACGGCGGCCACCCGCGCCAGGACCGGCGTGATGACCTCCTCGAACCGCGCCTCCAGCACCGCCCGCATCAGGTCCTGCCTGTGCGGGAAGCGCCGGTACAGCGTGGCGACCCCGACCCCGACGTCGGCCGCGGCGGCGATCTCGTCCATCGGCACCGTGACTCCGCCGTCGGTGAAGACCTGGTGGGCCGCGTCGATGATGCGCTGGGCGTTGCGAGCTTGCGTCGGCGCGAAGGGGCATGGCCTGCACTATCAACTGATAGTGGACTATCGGTTGAAGAGGAAGGCCCCGATGGCCGAAGGCATCTCCCGGCGACGAGCACTGGCGGCGGCAGCAGCCGCGGCCGCCGGCACGAGCCGAGCTCGACCCGCGCACGTTTCCCAGCCCCGAGCTGCGGCCCTACGTCGACGAGCTGCCGAGACCGCAGATCATCACCGGCGACCACACGATCGCCCTGGCCGAAACCACGCACCGCTTCCACCGCGACCTCGCCCCGGCGCCCACCTGGTCCTACGGCGGCGCCGAATACCTCGGCCCCGCCATCGAGGCACGCGCGAGCAACACCACCCACCTCACCTTCACCAACAACCTCGGCAAGCACCTCTTCGCCGCCGACGTCGACCCCACCCTCGACGGCGCGTCGGAAGAAAGCCGCACCCGGCCGCACACGTCCGTCCACCTCCACGGCCGCCGTCACGCCACCCGAGCAGGACGGCCACCCCATGGACGTCTTCTTCCCCGGCGAACGCCGCACCTACCGCCACGAGAACCGCCAGCCCGCCGCCGGCCTCTGGTACCACGACCACGGCATGGGCTTGACCCGGCTGAACGTCCACGCGGGACTCGCCGGCCTCTACCTCCTGCGCGACCACGAGGACACCGGCGACCGCACCAACGCGCGGCAGCTGCCGAGCGGCGAGTTCGAAGTCCCGCTGATCCTGGCCGACCGCCGCTTCCACCCCGACGGCTCGCTGAACTACCGGACGCTCACCCTCGTGCGGCAGGGTCACTGGGACGGCGGCCAGATCGGCGACCGGCTGACGGTGAACGGCAAGGTTTCGCCGTACTTCGAAGTCGCGCGCGGGCAATACCGGTTCCGGGTGCTCAACGCGTCGAACTTCCGCGCGTACCACCTGTTCTTCCGCGACCGCCGCCCCTGCCACGTGATCGGCAACGACGCCGGCCTCCTCGACGGCCCCGTCGTCACCACGGAAATCCGCCTCACGCCCGGCGAACGCACCGACCTCGTCGTCGGCTTCTCGGACCTGAGCCGGGGCGAGCACGTCGACCTGAACAACGACCAGCGCGAAGCCGACCTCATCGCACTCGTCACGGACGCGCAGCCGCTGCCCGACGTCGCCCGCTTCACGGGCACCGGCGCGAAAGGGCACGCGAAAGCCCGGCCGACGCGCCTGCGCCTCACGCCGAAACCCGGCGCGCCCGACCGCCGCCGCGTCGTCACGCTCACCCAGGACCTCGAGCTCCCGCGCTGGCCGCCGGCCGGCATGTCGCTCAACAAACTGTGCTTCGACGATGACCCGATCGCGATGCCGCGCCAGGGCACGACGGAGCTGTGGGAGGTCGTGAACCTGACCGTCGAGGACCACCCCGTGCACCTGCACCTGGTGAACCTGCACCTGGTCAACCGCCAGGCCTTCGACCCGACGAGCTACTCGCTCGCGCACCCGCGGCCGGCCATGGGCACGGAGTGGGCGCCACCACCCGACGGTTTCCTGCTCGGCGCGCCCCAGCCGCCCGCGCCGTGGGAGTCAGGCCCGAAGGACACCGTGAACCGCCCCCAGAACACCGTCACGCGTTTCCTCCTGCGCTTCCCGACGGCCGGCGAACTCGGTTTCGACCCCGACGCCGAGTTCGGCATGGACCTGCGGGATTACGTCTGGCACTGCCACATCCTCGACCACGAGGACGACTGCATGATGGCCCGCTACCGCCTGGTCCCGTGAACAAGCTGGGCCCATGAACGAAAAAGGAGCCGGACCACCAGCGGTCCGGCTCCTTTCCGCGAGAACTCAGCCCTTCGAAACGCGGGCGAACTCTTCCTTCGGGTTGTTGATCTGGCCCAGCGAGATCACCTCACGACGGAACAGGCCGCCGAGCATCCAGTCGAAGAGGATGCGGATCTTGCGGTTCCACGTGGGCATCGCCTTGAGGTGGTACGCGCGGTGGAAGAGCCAGGCCGGGAAGCCCTTGATCTTCAGGTTCAGCGCGTCGGCGACACCCTTGTGCAGGCCGAGGCTGGCGACCGCACCCAGGTTCTTGTGGTAGTAGTCCTTGGGCTGGCCGCCGCGCAGGACCTTGATGATGTTCTTGGCCAGCAGGGTCGCCTGGCGCACGGCGTGCTGCGCGTTGGGCGGGCACGTCGCCGTCGGATCCTGCTCGGTGCGCGACAGGTCGGGGATCGCGGCGTTGTCGCCGGCGGTCCACACGTCGGGGTGGCCGACGACCTGCATCGCGGCGGTGGCCTCGACGCGGCCGCGCTTGTCGAGCGGCAGGTCGGAGTCGGCGAGCACCGGGTTGGCCTTCACGCCGGCCGTCCAGATGAGCGTCTCGGTGTCGAACTCGGTGCCGTCCGAGAGCACCACGTGGCCGTTCTCGAACGACTTGGCCGCGGTCGACAGGTAGACCTCGATGCCGCGCTTCTCCAGCTGCTGCACGGTGTACACGCCGAGGGTCTCGCGGACCTCGGGCAGGATGCGCCCGGCCGCCTCGACGAGCACCCACCGGATGTCGGCCGGCTTGATGTTCGGGTAGTAGTTCTCCACCGCGAACCGGGTCATGTCCTCGAGCTCGGCCAGGGCCTCGATGCCGGCGAAGCCGCCGCCGACGACCGTGAAGGTCAGCAGCTTCTTGCGCAGCTCGGGGTCGAGCGTGCTGGCTGCCTCGTCGAGCTTGGTCATGATGTGGTTGCGCAGGTAGATGGCCTCGCCGATCGTCTTGAAGGCGATGCCCTCCTCCGCCAGGCCGGGGATCGGGAGGATGCGCGCGACGGCGCCGAGCGCGACCACGAGCACGTCGTAGTTCAGCGTCTCGATGTGGCCGTCGGCCGCTTCGACCGTGACGGCCTTGCGCTCGTTCTCGATCTTGGTGACGCGCGCCGTGAGCACGTGGCAGCGCTTGAGCACGCGGCGCAGGGGCACCACCACGTGGCGGGGTTCGATCGCGCCGGCCGCCGCCTCGGGCAGGAAGGGCGCGTAGGTCATGTGCGGCTGAGGGTCAACGACGGTCACGGAGGCCTCGTTGGCGCGCAGCATCTTCTGGAGCCCGTACGCCGTGTACAGGCCGACGTAACCACCACCGAGGATGAGGATCCGAGTCGGTTCCGACTTAGCAGCCATGACTCCATAGTCGCACTCGCGAAGCGGAATCGCTCGGGTACCCCGCCCCGCTGTGACCAGCGTCGCCATGCAGGCGGTAACGATTCAGAAGAGGTTCGCCGCCGAAGCCGCGGCGGCGAACACGTCAGACACCATCGCGTGAGTCACCCGGCCGGTCTGGACATTGCGGGGCGAGACGTGGTAACAGCCGAAGAGCCGCAGGTCGCCGAGCGCGATGTCCGCCCCGTGGGCGAACGCCGGCCGCGGTGCCGGCACGGGCCAGCCGGCGTCGGCGAGCACCGGGAGGAGAGCTTGCCAGCCGAACGCGCCGAGCACGACGACGGCCCTCAGCGTCGGCGCCAGCAGCCGCAGTTCGTCGGCGAGCCAGTGGCGGCACGTGTCCCGCTCGAGCGGCGTCGGCTTGTTCTCCGGCGGCGCGCAGCGCACCGGCGAAACGAGCCGGGTGCCGCGCAGCTCGAGTCCGTCACCGATCCCGGTCGACGTCGGCTGCGACGCGAGGCCGACCTCGTGCAGCACCCGGAACAGGAAGTCACCCGACGGATCACCGGTGAACATCCGCCCGGTGCGGTTCCCGCCGTGCGCCGACGGCGCGAGCCCGACGACGGCCAGCCGGGCGTCCTCCGCGCCGAACCCGGGCACGGGCTTGGCCCAGTAGTCGTCGTTCGCGTAGGCGGCGCGCTTGGTCACCGCCACCTCCTCGCGCCACGCCACCAGCCGCGGACACGCCCGGCACCCGACGACGGCGGCGTCCAGCTCGGCGAGGCTGCGCATCAGCACCCCGCCAGCGCCGCGCGGCACAGGTGGTCCGCCGCGCGCGTTGTTTCCGGCAGCCGGTAGCGCGAGGCCAGCGCGAGCGTGAGCCGGCAGGCGTGGCCGAGGCTGATCAGGTGCCCCGCGGACACGTAGACGGGCTTCACGCCGCGCTGCGTCCGCAGGACCGCGCCGACCTGCTCGTCGCCGTCGAGCAACGGCGCGGTGTCGCCGCGCTCCGGGCCCGGCTCGGCGTGCGCGCCGACGAGCCGGGCCTTGCCGACGCCGAACGCCGGTGTCGCCGTGAGCACGCCGAGGTGGCACGCGAGCCCGAAGCGGCGCGGGTGGGCGAGGCCGTGGCCGTCGCAGGCGAACACCTCCGGCGGGTGCGCGAGCGCCCCGACCGCGTCGAGCAGCGGCGGCAGCTCCCGGAACGCGAACAGCCCCGGTTCGTACGGGAAGGTGACCTCGCCCGTGACCACGCGCTCCTCGATCACGCGCAGGTCGTCGAGGGCGAGCGTGACCGCCGCGGCGGCGATGCGCGGGCCGGCGGGGTCGTAGGCGACGTCGAGGCCGGTGACGGTCGCGGGGTGCGGGCAGGCGTCGGTGAGGTCCACCTCGCCGCGGAGGCGGTCCTGGACCTCAGTGAGCTCCGAGCCCTCGGGAACCGTGCCGGACCAGCGCATTCCGCCAGCTTTCCACAGCTGCCGTGCACCGGGTTGGCTAGGTTGGGGGCCATGCCCGACACCACCGAAGAGAAGAAGACCGACGCCGCCGAGAGCAAAGCGCCGGAGCCCGTCGACGACCTCGTCACCACCCACCACACGCTCACCGTCAAACGCCGCAAACTGGCGTACACCGCGCAAGCCGGGCGCGTCGTGCTGCGCCAGGAGGTGGTGAAGGACGGGAAGTCGGAGGGCTACAAGCCCAAGGCGGAGGTCTTCCTCACCTCGTACACCCTCGACGAGGCCGACCCGGGTTCGCGCCCGGTGACGTTCGCCTTCAACGGCGGCCCCGGCTCGTCGAGCATCTGGCTGCACATGGGCCTGCTGGGCCCGCGGCGCGTGCTGTCCGGCGACGTCGACGACCTGGTCGCGCCCCCGTACGGGCTCGAGGACAACCCCGAATCCCTCCTCGTGCACAGCGATCTGGTGTTCATCGACCCGGTGGCCACGGGCTACTCGCGCGTGGCCGAGGGCGGCGAGTCGCAGGACTACACGGGGTTCAAGGGCGACATCGAGTCCGTCGCCGAGATCATCCGGCTGTGGGTCTCGCGCAACGAGCGCTGGCTCTCACCGAAGTTCCTCGCGGGCGAGTCGTACGGCACGCTGCGCGCGGCCGCGCTGGCCGGGCACCTGCAGGACCGCTACGGCCTCTACCTCAACGGCCTGCTGCTCATCTCGTCGGTGCTCGACATGGGCACGCTGCGCTTCCACGAGGGCAACGACCTGCCGTACTCGCTCTACGTGCCCACCTACGCGGCCATCGCGCACTACCACGGCTTCCACGGCGAGCGCCCCCTCGACGACGTCCTCGCCGACGCCGAGGACTTCGCCGCGAAGGAGCTCCCGTGGGCGCTGGCCCGCGGCGCGCGGCTGTCCACTGAGGACCGCGCCGAGACCGTGGCGACGCTGGCTTCGCTGACCGGGCTGTCGGAGTCCTACGTGGACCGGGTGAACCTGCGCATCGAGCACGTGCGCTTCTTCACCGAGCTCCTGCGCGACCGCGGACTGACCGTCGGCCGCATGGACGGCCGCTTCACCACCTGGGAGGTCGACGGCGGCCGCGAGCACATGAGCGACGACCCGTCGGTGTCGCGCATCATCGGCGCGTACTCGGCCGGCTTCAACCACTACATCCGCGCCGAGCTCGGTTACCAGAACGACCTGCCGTACGAAATCCTCTCCGGCGACGTCTTCAAGGCGTGGTCCTACAAGGATTTCGAGGGCCGATTCGTGTCCGTTGTGGACTCCGTGAGCGCCGCGCTGCGCGCCAACCCGCACCTGCGGGTCCACGTCGCCTTCGGCCACTACGACGGCGCCACGGCCTACTTCGCGGCCGAACACGTCCTCGCGCACCTGAAGATCCCGGACGAACTGCGCGAGAACATCGAAACCGCGTACTACCCGGCGGGCCACATGATGTACGTCCACGAGCCGACGCGAATCCAGCAGTCGAAGGACCTCGGCGAGTTCGTCAGGCAGGCCTCGAACCGCTGACCCCGGCGGCCGGCTGCCCCGGCGCGCCGGCCATCCCCGCCACCACGGCGCGGATGGTCGGCCGCCGGTACAGCTCGCGCAGCCGCACCGACGGCAGCCCGCGCTCGTCGAGCGCCGCGTTGATCCGCACCGCGAACAGGGAGTTGCCGCCCAGCTCGAAGAAGTCGTCGTCGAGGCCCACCGGCACCCCGAGCACGGTGCTCCAGACCGTGCGCAGCGTCGCCGACAGGTCGCCGCCCGCCGCGGGCTCCGGGGGCGCGGCCGTCGGCACGGCGGGCGCCGGCAGCTTCGCCGCGTCGAGTTTTCCGTTGGTGGTCAACGGCAGCGTCGGCAGCGGGGTGATCGTGGCGGGCACCATGTACTCCGGCAGGAACCGCATCGCCCGGCGGCGCACCTCCGCGGGGGCACCGCCCGGTTCGAGCGTGACGTAGGCGTCCAGCCGGGCACTGGCCGCGTCGGCCGGGTCGGCGCGGCGCACCACCACCGCGGCGGCCCGCACGTGCGGGTCCTCCAGCAGCACCGACCGGATCTCGTCCAGCTCGATGCGGAATCCGCGCATCTTGACCTGGCTGTCGATGCGGCCGAGGTGCTCGAGCTCGCCGTCCGGGCGCAGCCGGCCGAGGTCGCCGCTGTGGTAGACGCGCCCGTCCGGACCGGCGCGGAACCGTTGCGCCGTCAGTTCTTCCTGGTTGAGGTAGTGCGACGCGACACCCGCGCCGCCGACCACGATCTCCCCCGCGACCCCCGGCGGGACCGGCCGCCCGGCCGGGTCGAGCACGGCCACCGACCAGCCGGGCAGCGGCGGTCCGACCGAGCGCGAAGCGGCGAGCGCGTCCGCGCGGGTGAGCGTGGTCGCGGTCACGTGCACCGTGGTTTCGGTGATGCCGAACATGTTCACCAACCGGCACGACGGTTCGGGGTGCCGGTCGAACCACGGCAGCAGCATCCGCGCGTCCAGCGGTTCGCCGCCGAAGACGACCAGGCGCACCGCGAGGTCGTCGTGGGCCACCGAAAGCAACTGGGCGAACGCCGACGGCGTCTGGCTGAGCACCGTGACGCGCTCGGCGCGGAGCAGGTCGCGGAACTCGCCCGGGTCCCGGGAGACGAAGTAGGGCACCACGACGAGCCTGCCACCGGTCACCAGACAGCCCCAGATCTCCCACACCGAGAAGTCGAACGCGCTGGAGTGGAACCACGTCCACACCTCGCCGGGGCCCAGCCCGTACTCCGCGCGGGTCGCGTCGAGCAGGGCGAGCACGTTGCGGTGCGGGACGACTACGCCCTTCGGCCGCCCGGTCGAGCCGGAGGTGTAGATCACGTACGCGGGATCGTCCGGGGTGATCGTGGTCGTTACCGGGCCGCCGGCGCCCGGCTCGTCCGGCGTGACGCGGATTTCGACCGGCAGGCCGGGCGAGCGGGTGACGGCCACGCGCAGGCCGGCGTCGGCGGCGGTGTGCGCGAGCCGCTCGGCCGGGTAAGCCGGGTCGAGGGGCACGTAGGTGGCGCCCGCCTTCAGCACGCCGAGCAGCGCGACGACCAGCTCGGCCGAACGCTCCAGGCACACCCCGACGCGTTCGCGCTCCCGCACGCCCCGGGCGCGCAGGCCCGCGGCCAGCGCCGTCGCCCGCTCGTCCAGCTCGCGGTAGGTCAGCCGGAGGTCGCCGTCGCACAGCGCGACCTCGTCCGGCCGCGCCGCCACCACCCTGGCGAACGCTTCCGGCAGCGTCGCGGGAACGGTGACCAGCTCGGCGTCCGGCCTGCCCAGCGCCGCGACCCGCGCTCGTTCGCCGGCGTCGAGGAGTTCGACGTCCTCGACCCGCTTTTCCGGCGCGGTGAGCACCTGCGTGTGGACGTGGCGCAGGTGCCGCAGGAACCCGGCGGCGATCTCCGGTGCGACGAAGCGGAGCAAGTGGTCGCACCGCAGGCGGACGCCGCCGGGACCGGGCAGCACGGAGACGGTGAGCGGGAACGGCGGTGCGAGGCAAGGCACGTACTCGCCTTCGCCGGGACCGCCGTGGTACAGCCCGGCCGACACCGGACGATCCACTGTGGACGGACGGAGCTCACCGATCGTCTCCGCCGGCGGGAACTCGACCGCGCCCCGGTCCGTCGCCACCGCCGGGTCCGCCGTGCCGTACCGCGCCAAGGTGATCGCCAACGCGGCCAGCCAGCTGCGTTCGGTGCCTGCTTCCGCCGCGAGGAACGTCGTCGCGGCCCCGTTCGCCCGGGGATCGCCCAGGCCCCATTCCGGGACCTCGGCCGAGACCGCCACCGGGGTGTCCGGCCGCGCCGCGAGCCCGAACCCGGCCAGGTCGTCGACGTCGCGGCGGGCGACGAGGACCAGCTCCGCGCCGTCGGTGTAGCGCAGCAGCACCGCCCGCGACGCCGCGGCCGGGCGGTTCAGCTCGGCCGCGCGGCGGCGCCGGGCCGGCGGGTCGTCCGCCGCCGCGGGGACGTCGGTCACCCACAGCCCCGGTCGCGTTACCGACTCGGCCACCCGGACCGCGAGCGCGTGGCAGCGTTCTCCCGACACCGATCCTCCAGACACCGTTCCTGCTCTCCTGCACTCAGCGGGCGCTGAACCCGCCGTCGACGGTCAGCACCGATCCGGTCACCTGCCGGGCGTCGTCGGAGGCCAGGTAGACCACCGCGCCCGCCACGTCCTCCGGCTCGACCAGCGCGTTCATCGGCTGCGCCTGGACGAACGTCTCCTCGTGCTCGGCCACCGGAACCTCCAGCGACCGCGCGATCTCCGCGAGCATCCGGCCCTCGACCGCGGGCTCGTCGCGGACCGAGCCAGGGCAGACGGCGTTGACGCGCACCTTCATCGGCGCGTAGTCGAGCGCGGCCGCCTTCGTCAGCCCGATCAGCCCGTGCTTCGCCGCCACGTAACCGGCGAAGTGCCGGTAGCCGACCAGCCCGGCGGTCGAGGCGATGTTCACGATGCTGCCCGACCGCTGCTCGCACATCGTCTTGCCGACGGTGCGGATCAGCCGCCACGCGCCGGACAGGTCGACGTCGAGCATCAGCGCCCACTCGTCCGGCCCGATCTCGTGCACCGGTTTGCCCGAAGGCGCGGCGATCCCGGCGTTGTTCACCACCACGTCGATCCGGCCGAACCGGTCGCCCGCGGTGGCGATCACGCGTTCGACCGCCGCGAGGTCGCGCACGTCCGCCCGTTCGGTCAGCACCACCGCGCCCGCTTCGGCGCACCGGTGCGCGGTGTGCGCGAGCTGCCCGTGGGTCCCCAGCGGGTAGGGCACGCCGGGGAGGTCTGCGGCGATGTCGACCAGCAGCAGGTCGGCTCCCTCCGCGGCGCAGGCGAGGGCGGTGGCCCGGCCGAGACCGCGGGCCGCGCCGGTGATCACCACCGTCTTGCCGCTCAGCCGCATCCCAGGCTCCCGCGGATCAGGCCGAGCAGCTCGGTCCGGGAATCGACGAGGTGCATGTGGCCGCCGGGCAGTTCGGCGTACTCGAAGTCGCGGCCCGCCACTTTCACCCAGCCCGCGACCTCGTCGGCGGTCACGAGCTCGTCGTCCCGCCCGCGCAGCGCGGTGATCGGTACGGGCAGCGCCTCGTCGGCGTGCGGCCGGTAGTTCTCGTGCATTTCGACGTCGGCCCTCAGGGTCGGCAGGATCAGCTCGCGCATCTCCTCGTCGGCCAGCGCGTCGTGGCGGTAGCCGGCGAACTCGGCGACGCGGCGCAGGAACTCGTCGTCGGGCAACCCGGTCGCCCGCTGCCGGCGCGGGCTGCCCGGCTCCGGCGAACCGCTGGCGAACAGCCGCCGCACGACCGTGCCCCTGGCGACGAGCCGGTGCGCCAGCTCGTACGCCAGCACGGCGCCGAGGCTGTGCCCGAACAGCGCGACCTCGTCGTGCTCCGCGGGCAGCTCGGCGAGCAGGCCCTCGACCGCCGCGAAGACGTCGGTGTACGGCTCGTCGTCGATCCGCCGTTCCCGGCCCGGCAGCTGCAGCGGCACCACGACCAGCTCGTCACCGGCTTCTGCTCGCCAGGGCTGGAAGAACGACGCACCCGCCCCGGCGAACGGCAGGCAGAGCAGGGCCGTGCTCATCGCGGGAGCTTCTCGTCGTAGGACACCAGCAGTTCGGAAAGCCCGCGACTGGTCGAGTTGTCGTAGAGCCACTTCGGCGGTTCCGCAAGGCGCAGGCCGGGCAGCCGGCGCAGCAGCGTGGTGAACGCGATCTGGCCCTCCACCCGGGAAAGCGGGGCGCCCGCGCAGAAGTGCGCGCCGTGCCCGAACGACAGGTGCCGGTTCGGCGAGCGGCTGATGTCGAGCCGATCGGGGTCCTCGAACTGCTCCGGGTCCCGGTTCGCCGACGTCATCATCAAGTGGACGAACGCCTCCTTCGGGATGTCCACGCCGGCGATCTGCATGTCCTCGGCCGCGACGCGCAGCGTGCCGCGGAACACCGGCGCTTCGAAGCGGAGGAACTCCTCGATCGCGGTCGGCGCCAGCTCGGGCCGCGTGCGCAGCAGCTCCAGCTGGTCCGGGTGGCGCAGCAGCGCCTCCGTGCCGTTGCCGATCAGGTTCGCGGTCGTCTTGTGCCCGGCGATGATCAGCAGGACCAAAGTGGACACCAGTTCGTCGTCGCTGAAGACGTCATCCTCGTCGGCGGCGCGGACCAGCGCGCTCACCAGGTCCTCACCCGGTTCGGTCCGGCGCGCGGCGATCTGCTCCTTGAGGTAGCTCTCAATCTGCTCGCTGGCCCACTTGAGCCGCAGGTTCGTCTCCTCGTCCGGGTAAGGCGCGCCGGAGAGCAGGGTGCCCCACTCGTGCAGCCGCGGCCGGTCCGCCAGCGGCACCCCGAGGAATTCGCAGATCACGCGCATCGGCAACGCGAACGCGAACTCCGAGACCAGGTTGACCGGACCGGTCGCGGGCAGCGCGTCGATCAGCTCGTCGGTGATCTCCTGCACGCGGGGGCGCAGCAGTTCCATCCGCCGCGGGGTGAACGCCTTGGCGACCAGCTTGCGCAGCCGGGTGTGCTCCGGCGGATCGGCGACGAGCATGTTCTTCGTCAGCACCGGGCTCGAATCGGCCAGCAGCGCGCGGAACCACTCCGGCGCGTTGTCGGTGCGCTTCGACAGCCGCGGGTCGCTGAAAGCCGCGCTGACGGTCGCGTAGTCGACCACGATGTAGGCCTCGGCGCCCGGCGGGTGGTTGATCTTGTGCACCGGGCACTGCGCGCGCAGTGCAGCCAGGTCGGCGTGCCGGTTCTCCCCGGGATCGTTGAAGAACTCCGGCGGCAGCACGGCGGCTTCCGGGGCGGAAGGTTCGATCGTCATGGCTCTCCTCCAGGATCGGGAACAGCGGGATCAGGCGACGGCGAGTTCCTCGGGCGGGCGCAGCCGGAAGATCGTCTTGCTGAGCATCGGCAGCGCGAAGACCGTGCCGACGATCGCCATCGTCGCGAACACCCAGGTGGGACCTGCGTTGTCGAAGATCGCCCCGACGCCGAAGATGCCCAGCGGCTGGGCGATCAGGGAGATGAACATGACCACGCCGATCACCCGGCCCTGCAGCCGGTCGGGCACCAAGGCGCCGATGTAGCTCATGAACAGCGCGCCGAACACGCCCGCGCGCAGGAAGATCAGCGCGACGAGGAAGCCGAGCGGGATCGCGTTCGGCACCACGATCAGCAGCACCGCGGCGACCGGGCCGACCCACGTGGCGTACATGATCACGACGACCGGGCGCAGCCGCTTGAGCAGGAAGTTGGACAGCAGCGCGCCGGTCAGGCCGCCCGCCCCGGCCACCGCCAAGGTCACGCCGATGGTGCTGTCGCCGGCACCGCGTTGGTGTGCGGTGGCGATCAGCGCGAGGAAAACCCCGGAGTGGTTGAAGGCCATGTTCGAGCCCATCACCCAGAAGATCATCCGGCCCAGGATCGGCTGGCGGATGATGAAGCGGAAGCCGTCCAGCGGCCTGCTCTTCGCCACCGGCGCGGCGGCTTCGGCCTTTTCGGCTGTTTCGGCGACGGACTCGGGTTGCGCCGGAGCCTGCGTCGGCTTGCGGATGAAGAAGAACACCACCCACGACGCCAGGAACGCCACCGCCGCGGACAGGAACGGGAATCCGCGCCCGAGCCCGTAGAACCAGCCGCCGATCGGCGGGCCGACCACGGTCGCGCCGAAGAACCGGATCTGCGTCTGCGACGTCGCCTGCGTCAGCTGCGACGCGGGCACGAGCTGTTTGATCGCGGCCAGCCCGGCCGGCTGCTGCACACCGAGGCAGGCCGAGGACAGCACCGCCAGCCCCATCACCAGCGGCACCGACACGTGGCCGAGCGAGGCCAGCACGCCGAAGACGGCGAGCAGCACCATCCGCACCGCGCTGGTGACCATCAGGATGAGCTTGCGGTCGAACTTGTCCGCGATGCTGCCGCCCGGGATGGACATCAGACCCGCGGTGAGCAGCTGCACGGAACCCACGGCGCCGGCCCACGTCGCCGAGCCGGTTTCGGCCAGGATCAACAGCGGGTAGGCGATCTCCGCCGATTCTTTCGCCACGGAGGCGAGGAATTCCCCGATCCACAGCGCCTGGAAATCACGGTTGCGGCGCAGCGGTTTTTCCTGGGGCGGCTTTTCCGGCGGCGCGCCGATCTGTGCTTCGGTCACGTTCGGTTCAGCGGACATCATCTGCCATTTCTGTGGGACGGGCTCGGGTCGGGTTTTCCTCGGCCGGCGGCAAGAGCGCGCGCAGGGTCGCGGCCAGTTCGTCGACGTGCGGGGGCGCGAGCATCGACCAGTGATCGCCCGGGACCGGCACGATCGAGACGCCCCGCGGGTAGAGCCGCCGCGGCGGCGGCCCGCCGGCGGCCGCCGTCAGCAGCAGCACCGGGCCGGGCACCGGACGCGGGCGGTAGCGCAGCAGTGCGGTCAGGTTCCGCACCATGCGCCGGCGCAGCTCGGGCGCGGCGCGCAGCGCACCACCCGCCGGCCCCAGTCCGCAGAGCACCGCCAGCTGAAGCCGCACCGTGCCGGCCAGGTGGCCCGGGTCCCCGCCGATCGGCCACCCCGGCCGGTCCGGTGGCCTGCCGTCGAGGCAGACCAGGGTGTCCACGCGCTCCCCGGCCGCGGCGAGCTGCACCGCCATCTCGTGCGCGACCACAGCGCCGAACGACCAGCCGCCGACGGTGTAGGGCCCGGCCGGCTGGACCCGCCGCAGCTGCGCGACGTGTGCGGCCGCGATCCGCTCGATCCCGGTGACGCCCGGCGGCGCGTCGAGGCCGTGCACCGGACGGTGCCCGGCCAGCCGCTCGGTCAGGGCGCGGTAGGGCAGCGCGGTCCCGGTCGAATCCGCGGCGAGGAACAACGGGCGCGTGGCGGGTTCGGCCGCGGCTTCGGCTTCGCCGAGTCCGGCCAGCCGCAGCAAGCCGCCGAACGTGGGCGTCCGGCTGAAGTCCGCGACCGACACCGGCCGTCCGGTGCGGCTGACCGCCCCGCACAGGTCCAGTGCCAGCAGCGATTCCCCGCCCAGCGCGAAGAAGTCGTCGGACTCGGCCGCCGACGCGACGCCGAGGGTGGCGCACCACAGCCGGGCCAGCTCGGCGCCGGGTGCCTCGGCCGGGACCGGCGCGCTCCCTACCGTGAGGGTGCGTTCGCGGTTGGGATTCTGCGCCGCGTAGGGATGCCCGACTGGCACGCTGCCGCCGTCCAGCTCGGCGCCCGGCACCGCGGTCGGACGGACGAGCTCAGGATTCTCCGCCGGGTAAGGGTGCCCGACCGGCACGTTACCGCCGTCCAGCTCGGCGCGCGGCGCCTCGGCATGGACCGGCGCGCTCCACAGCGCGGCCGGGCGGACAAGCTCTGGATTCTGCGCCGCGTGAGGATGCCCGACCCACACGCTGCCGCCGTCCAGAGCGTCGGATGCGTCGGCCGACACCGGCTGCACTGGCGCGCTCCCGGCCGCGGCCGGGCCGTCGAGCCTGGGATCCGCCGTGTCAGGATGCCCGACCCACACGCTGCCGCCGCTCAGCTCGGCGCGCGGCGCCTCGGCACGGACCGGCGAGCTCCGCACCGCGGCCGGGCGGACGAGCTCGGGATCCTCCGCCGCGTAAGGATGTCCGGGCAGCCCGACCCGCACGCTGCCGTCGTCGAGCGCGCCGATCACCGCGTCGACGCCGCGTTCCCACAGTGCGCCGAGCGCCTGCAGCAACGCGCGTTCGGCGTCGTCCTCGGCGCGCCCGAGCAGCGGTACCGCCGCGATCCCCGGCCGCCACGCCGGATGCCGGCGCAGGGTCGCGATCATCGAGCTGCCCGGGCCCAGTTCCAGCACCGCGTCGCAGGAGCTCGCCAGGAGGGTGGCCGCGCCGTCGCCGAGCCGGACGGGCCGGCACAGCTGACCCAGCCAGTAGTCCGGCCGGCGGACGTGCTCCGGATCGGCCCAGCCGCCGGTCTCGTCGGCGATCATGGGGATCCGGGGCACGCGAGCCGGGATCGCGGCGAGCGCCGGCCGCAGCTGCGCCGCCGCCGGGACCATCGAGGCCGAGTGGAAGGCCCGACGGTTCGCCAGTTCGCGCACGGCCAGACCGGACAGCGTGGAGCCGGCCAGCAGACCGTCCATAACGGACTCCGGGCCGGACAGCACGGTGGCACCGGGCGCGGTGATCGCCATGACGACCCCGGGGTGACCGGACAGCCGCTCGGCGAGTTCGTCCGGTTCGGCGCGCACCGACGCCATCCGGCCGGGTTCGGTGGCCGCCATCGCCCGACCGCGGGCCAGCACGAGCCGGGCCGCCTCGGCCGGCGTCCAGACTCCGGCGAGCACGGCGGCGGCGTACTCCCCGACGCTGTTGCCGAACAACGCCGCCGGCCGAAGTCCCCAGTCCCGCAGCTGCGCGCCGAGCGCCACGGCGAGCGAGACGAGGCCGAGCTGCTGGTGCACGGTGTCGGCGAACCACGGCTCGCCGGCCGTCCCGTCCCCCACCACCGGACCGAGTTCCGGCCCGTCCGCGCCGAGGACGGCGGCGCGGAACTCTTCGAACGCGGACCGGAACTCCGGCAGCAGGCGGTACGCGGCCCGTCCCGCGGGACCGCGGAGCACACCCTGGCCGGGGAAGAGGAAAGCCACCTTCGCCGGTTCGTCGGACACCGGCGCCTGCGCTTCGCCCAGGCGGGCCACGGCGGCGTCGAGGTCATCCGCGACGACGGCCGTACGGTGCCGGTACATCCGCCGGGTGGCCAGGGTCCGCGCGACCGCGGGAAAGGCCGGTGGCTCCGCGGCGCCGCCCAGGTGCCCGGCCAGCTCCGCGCGCAGCCCGGCGAGCGCGTCCGGCGTCGCGGCGGACAGCGCCAGCAGCCGCGGCCGCCGTGACGGCGCGGGCAGCGTCCGCCGGGGCGGTTCCTGCAGCACGACGTGGGCGTTCGTGCCGCCGACGCCGAACGCGCTCACGGCCGCGAGCCGCACCCCTCGAGCCGGCCACGGCCCAGCCTCGGTGACCACGTGGAACGGCGAGGAAGCCAGGTCCAGCAACGGGTTCGGCCGGCCGAAGTGGACGGTCGGGACGAGCTCACCGTGCTCCAGCATGAGTACCGTCTTGATCAGCCCGGCCACGCCGGCGGCCGCGCCGGTGTGCCCGAGGTTGCTCTTCACCGCACCCAGCCCGCAGCTGCCCGGGGCCGCGGTGCTCGCCCGGAAGACGTCGGTCAGCGCCGCCAGCTCGACCGGGTCGCCGAGCCGGGTCGCGGTGCCGTGGGCTTCGACGTAGTCGAGGTCGGCCGGGTCGATCCCGGCGACCTCGTAGGCCAGCCGGACCACCTCACTCTGCCCGGCCACGGCGGGTGCGGTGTAACCGAGCTTGTCACCACCGTCGTTGTTGACGGCCGAACCGGCTATGACGGCGGCGATCCGGTCCCCGTCGGCAAGCGCGTCGGACAGTCGTTTCAGCACGACCACGCCGACCCCTTCGCCCGGCACCGTGCCCGCGGCCCGTTCGTCGAAGGGACGGCAGTGCCCGTCCGGCGAAAGGATCCCGCCTTCCTGGTACACGTAGCCGCACTCCCCGGGCGGGAACACCGCGACACCACCGGCCAGCGCCGCGTCGCATTCACCGCCGGCCAGCGCCCGCACGGCGAAGTGGACCGCGGTGAGCGACGTCGAACAAGCCGTCTGCACGGTGACCGCCGGTCCGCGCAGGCCCAGCTTGTACGCGACGCGCGAGGTCAAGAAGTCCTTCTCCGCGCCGATCACGCGGGCCAGCGGGCCGGCGTGCTCGCCACCGCGCGGGTTGAACCGTTCGGCGCCGCCGTACACCCCGATCCGGCCGGCGAACCGGCTGGGATCCAGCCCGGCGTCGTCGATCGCGGCAGAGGCGCACTCGAGGAAAACCCGGTGCTGGGGATCGGTTCCCGCGGCTTCGGCGCGGCTGTAGCCGAAGAACCGCCAGTCGAAGCCCGCCGCGCCGGGCAGCACTCCCTTGGCCGGCACGAAACCCGGCTGCCGGGTCAGAGCGGGGTCCGCGCCCGCGGCCCGCAACCCGTCGGCGGTGAATCGCGTGATGCCCTCGCGGCCGGCCCGCAGGAGCGACCAGTACTGCCCGGCGTCCGGGGCGCCGGGATAGCGGCAGGCCAGGCCCACCACTGCCACGGCCGTCACGCGGCGCTCGCTTTCCGGACGAGCAGCTGCAGTCCGGCCGCGGTCGGCGTGCGGAGGAAATCTCGCAACTGCACGCGGACGCCGAGCCGGTCGCGGATCAGGCGGATCAGCCGGACCGCGCCCATCGAGTTGCCGCCGATGGTGAAGAAGTCCGTGTCCGCGCCGATCTCCACCGCAGCTCCGTCCAAGGATTCGGTCAGCAAGGCGATCATCGCGGCCAGCCCCGGCTCGTCGGCCTCGGCCGGCGGCGCGCTCGCCGGCCCGGCTCCGGCCGCCACTGCCCGGCGATCCACCTTTCCGTTGCCGGTCAACGGAATCCGCTCGAGCACCGACCACAGCGCGGGCACCATGTACGCCGGCAGGCGCTGCGCCAGCGCCGCTCGCAGCGCAGCGGTGTCCGCCGGCCGGCCCCCGGCCGGCACGATCCCGGCCACCAAGCGTTTCGTGGCACTGTCGTCGCCGGCCACGACCACCACCGCGTCCTGCACACCCGCTTGCGCGGCCAGCACGTCGCTGATCGCGGACAGTTCGATCCGGTAGCCGCGCAGCTTCACCTGATCGTCTCCGCGGCCGAGGAAGCGCAGCCGCCCCTGGCTGTCGAGGCGGACCAGGTCCCCCGTGCGGTAGAGCCGTTCCGGCACGTCCCGGGAGAACCGGCCGAACCGGCGGCCGGTCTCCGCCTCGTCGCCGAGGTACCCCAGCGCCAGCCCCTCGCCGCCGGTGTACAGCTCGCCGACGGCACCAGGCGGCACGAGCCGGCGCCGCTCGTCCAGCACGTAGACCCGGGTGCCGGGCAGCGGCGTGCCGATCGGCAGCGGACCGGCCACCTCGTCCGGCTCGCGGACGCTGCAGGTGGTGGTGAACGTGGTGTTCTCGGTCGGGCCGTAGCCGTTGGTGACGACCAGGCCGGGGTGCCTTCTCAGGAGGCGGGCGACGTGGTCGTGTGGCACCACGTCGCCGCCGGTGAGCAGCTGGCGCAGCTTGCCGAGGGTGTCCCCGGCGAACTCCTCGACCAGCCGGAACAGCCCCGCGGTCAGCCAGGCCACGGTGACCGCGCGCTCGTGCAGGAACTCGCCGAGCTCGCGCGGCGCGGCGAACCCGGCCGGGTACACCTCCAGCGTCGCGCCGGTGAGCAGCGCGCCCCACAGCTCCAAAGTGGACGCGTCGAAGGCCAGCGGGGAAAGCCGCAGCATCCGTTCGCCCGGGCCGAGCCGGACGTACCCGGCCTCGTGCACCAGCCGCAGCACCGCCCGCTGCGGCACCACGACGCCCTTCGGCACGCCGGTCGACCCGGACGTGAACGCCACGTAAGCCGGACGGCCGGGATCCTCGCCGGGGAAGACCGGCTCGCCGGTCGGTTCGGGCCAGTCCGCCCGCCACGCCTCGACGATCGGGACGCCACGCACCCGCTCCGCCGCCCGGGCCTCCACCAGCGCGGCGGCCGGAGCGGCCGTCGCCAGGATCCGGTCGGTGTGCGCGGCCGGCTGGTCCAGCTCGACGCCGACGTACGCCGCCCCCACCGACACGATGCCCAGTACCCCGACCACCTCGGCGATCGACCGGTCCAGTGCCACCAGCACCCGGGCGCCGGGGCCCACGCCGGCCGCCCGCAACAGCTCCGCCTGCCGGCGCACCGCGCGCGCCAGCTCGGCGTAGTTCAGCTCCGTGTCACCCGCGCGCACCGCCGGCGCGTCCGGGCGCTGCTCGGCGATCTTCCGGAACAGCGCGTCGAGCGTCACGCGTGGGAATTCGCGGCGGGTCTCGTTAAGTGCGATCAGCAGGGCGCGTCGTTCCGGTGCCAGGCAGCGGACCTCCTCCAGCACCGTGTCCCCTTCGGCGGCCAGCTGTCCGACGGCTTCGCGGAAATCGGCGGCGAACCCGGAAGCCTCCGCCTCGCTCCAGACCGCGGTGGCGTATTCGACGTGCCCGGCCAGCGCCGGCTCCGACCGGCCGATCAGCATCGTCAGGTCGAACTGCGCCCCACCGCCGTGCAGCTCGTCCACGCGCAGTTCGGCGTCCGAAGTGGACAGCCGCGGCGGGACCAGCTGGTCGTGCATGCCGAAACACACCTGGACCAGCGGATGCGCCCCGAGCGTGCGCTCGATGCCCAGCCCCGCCACGATCTCCTCGAACGGCAGGTCGCCCGCATCCATGCTGCGGGCCAGCGACCGCTGCACCGAGCGCACGTACTCGACGGCCGACCGGTCGTCGTTGATGTCCACCCGCACCGGGACCAGATTCCCCGTGACCGCGACGAGTTTCGCGAGCTCCGACGTCCCGCGCCCCGTCAGCGGGACCCCGACCAGCAGCCGCCGGGCGCCGGTCCACCGGCTGAGCGTCAGCCCGAACGCGGCCAGCAGGACCGCGAACCGGGTTACCCCGAGCGTGCTCGCCCGCGCCGCGACCGCGCCGCTCACCGCCGGGCCGAGGTCGAGCGGCAGCCGCGCGCCGGAGGCGTCCTGTTCGGCCGGGCGTTGCCGGTCCGCGGGCAGCTCCAGCACCGACGGCACCCCGTCGAGCTCCGTCCGCCAGAACGCCAGCTGCCGGTCTCGCTCACCACGGGTGGCTTCCTGGTGCTCGGCCAGCACCCGCACGCCGATCCCCGGCTCGGGGAACGGATCCGCCGCACCGCGCACCAGCGCGTCGTACCGGGTGAAGATCTCCCTCAGCAGCAGGCCGACCGACCAGCCGTCGAGCACCATGTGGTGCGCCTGCACGATCAGCGCGCCGCGGCCGGCGCCGGCGACGAACGCGAACCGGACGCCCGGCGCGGCCGTCAGGTCGAACGGCGCTCGCCCGGTCTCGGTCGCGATCCGCCGGACGAACCCGTCGAAATCGCCGGCCGCACCGTCGTCGACGTACTGGGTGAACGGCGCTGCGAAGGGCGTGACGACCGTCCGCACCACGTCGCCGTCCTCCTCCCGGAAGACGGTGCGCAGGTTCTCGTGGCGGTCGACGGTGGCCTGCACCGCCGTGGCGAGGTGGTCCCCGGCCAGGTCCCCCCGCTCGGCCACGCAGGCGAACACCAGGTTGTACGGCGAACCTCCGGTGAACCGTTCGATCAGCCACATCCCGCGCTGGGTGGCGGAAACCGCCGTCCGCTCGGGTGCGGCCGCGGCCGGCTC
Source organism: Amycolatopsis sp. FDAARGOS 1241 (assembly GCF_016889705.1). Taxonomy (NCBI): domain Bacteria; kingdom Bacillati; phylum Actinomycetota; class Actinomycetes; order Pseudonocardiales; family Pseudonocardiaceae; genus Amycolatopsis; species Amycolatopsis sp. FDAARGOS 1241. The sequence goes on along the minus strand of NZ_CP069526.1, from coordinate 668,466 downwards.
CGGGGCCGGCTCGACCGCGGTGGGCACGTCGGCGAGGATCTCGTCCAGTGGTGCGCCGGACAACAGCCGGGCCACCGGGATCCGCACCCCCAGCCGTTCCCGGGCCAGAGCGACGAACCGCATCGCCCGCAGCGAATCTCCGCCGAGCTCGATGAAGCTGTGGGTGGCAAATCTGCGGGCGTCGGCCTCGCCGCCCAAAGCGGCCGCCGCGCACTCGTGCAGGGTCATCTTCAGGTTCTCCCCGGAAGATCGTCGAGCGGGCTCAGGAATCGTGGTCGGCGGAGTTCGCGCGCAACGCGCCGAGCAAGCGCTCTCGGCTGCCGAGCGCCGTGCCGGCAGACGCCGGCCCGGCCGGGGCGGCGATCAGCTCGGCCTGTCCGCGCACGGTGCCGGCGCGGAACAAATCGGTGGTGCGCAACGGGCGTCCCGAAACCTGGCTCAGCTTCTCCACCAGGATGACGAGCCGCAGCGAGTCACCTCCGGCGTCGAAGAAGCTCACGTCGTCGCCCACGTCGTCGGTGTCGAGTACCTCGCACCAGACCGAACGCACCAGCGCGCGGCGGGCGGCCGGATCGGTCGGATCGAGGACGGGGTCGGGTTCTTCGGCGAGCACGGTTTCCTCCACGGATCGGGCGAGCGCGGCGGCGCTGGCGCGCAACGCGGTGAGCAGGCCGGCCACAGTGGCCGGCCGGAACAGGGGGGCGGGGTGGTCCAGCAGCAGCTCGAGCCTCGCGTCTTCGCACAGGCGGACGAACAGGGCCAGGTCGAACTTGCTGTACTGCGGTTCGAGCGGGCGGTACCGCACGGTGACCCCGGACGCGAAGACCGGCACTTCCGGCACTTCGGCGAGGTTCACCAGCACCGAGGTGAGCGGGCTGCGGGCGACGTCCCTCCCCGGAGCCAGCTCGGCGGCGACGTCGGGCAGCGGCGCGTCCGCGTCCACGAACGCCGCGGTGCTCGCCGCGCGGCTCTGCCGCAGCAGTTCACGCCAGGTCGTCCGCTCGTCGAGGGTCATCCGCAGCACCAGCGTGGTGCCGAACATGCCGACGACCCCGGCCGCTTCCGGGTCGTCGCGCCCCGGCCAGACCACGGCGAACAGGAAGTCCCGCTGCGCGGTGGTCCGGGCCAGCGTCGCGGCGAGGAGAGCCACGCCGGCCATGAACACGGTGGCGCCCTCCGCCGTCGCCGCGGCGAGCACGCGTTCGGTCACGTCGGCCGGGAGCTTCGTCTCGGCCGAAGAACCGACCAGCGACAGGTCCGGATCCTCCGGTGGGTGGTCGTAGGGCAGCGCGATCTCCGTCGGCGCGCCCCGCAACCGCTCCACCACGGCGGCGACCTGCTCGGCCACGTCTTCCGGAGCCGCCGGACGGAGCACTTCCGCCGGGTGCGGCGCCGACGGCAGCCCGGGTTCCACGCCGGCGCACCACGCCCGGTACACCGTCGCGATTTCGTCCACCACCAACCGTCGCGACCACCCGTCGAAGACGATGTGGTGCACGGTGAGCACGAGCAACGTGCATTCACCGTCCACTTTGAGCACTTCCGCGCGCGCGGGTGCTTCGGCCGCCAGGTCGAAGGGTGAGTAGCAAAGGGCTTCGACCATTCGGCCCAGTTCTTTCCTCGGCCATCCGTCCCGCTCGAAGTCGATTAATCCGACTTCCGGAACGGTCCCTTCGGTGCAATATTCAACCTGGCGGAGCGCATGATTCAAGCGAAAACGCGCGCGCAACGACGGATGCCGCCCGAAAACGTGCTCAACCGCTGCGCGCAGCACCTCGTGCCGCACCGCTCCGGTGAATTCGAGAACGGTCGGCAGCAGGTACGACGGGCGCAGCCGGTCGATCTGGTCCAGCACCCAGATACCCTGCTGAGCAGCAGTAACAGGCGTCCAGATGGCATCCTCGCGCAAGACAGGCACCCTTGTTCGCCGCACCTTCCCCAGGCGCGGAGCGGCAAAATCGGACAAAACGAAAATGAAATACAGGTCGTTCCCACACCTCGCGCCGAAGCAGCGGGCATTAACCCCGCTTCGCGTCGAGTGATCAACCTCTTCCCCAGTGGCCGGAAAAACGTTCCGACCGGCAGCGCCGATGTTAAGAACTTCCCGGAAGCGATGTCAAGCGATCCCATCCCGCCGAAGGTCGCATTGACATGATCTTGAAAGCGCTGCTTCAATACGACACCGCGGGGAAGCGGTGCCGCGCACCAAGGGCGATGCGCGCACCGGCACACGGGGGACCACGAAATCGAGTATTCGTCCACTGGGGTGGAACTTTTTTGGCGTGCGCGCCCACCTGCATTCCGATGCCCGCGGTCGCCGGCTGCCCGGCCTGGCGGCCCGCGCGGTATGCCATTTTTCCGACGGTGCGCAGGACGGGACAGCGAATGCGAGAACAGGAGACGTCGAGCATGACCCTCAGCGAGGCCAGACCCACCGGGTGCCCGGTGGATGCCGGCTCCGACGATCTTGTCGATCCGCACTTCTACACCGGCGGCGACGCTCGCCGGGTCTGGCGGGAACTGCGCGCCCTCGACAGGCTGAGCTGGCACCAGGTCGACGAACACCGCGGGTTCTGGTCGGTCGTCACCTACCACGACGCCGACCGGGTCCTGCGCGACTACGCCACTTTCACCTCGGAACGGGGCACGCTGCTGGAGCTGCTCGGCACCGACGATCCGGCGGGCGGCCAGCAGCTTGCCGTCACCGATCCGCCCCGGCACACCAGCCGGCAGGCCCAACTGAAGAAAGCGCTGGCGCGCAAGTCCGTCGACCGGCAGCGCGACATGATCCGCCCGCTCGTGATCGACCTGCTCGCTCCGCTCGCCGACGGCGGGGTCTTCGACTTCGGCCGGGCCATGCTGGCGATGCCGATGTCGGTCACCGGGACGATGATGGGCCTGCCGCCGGAGGATTGGCCGGCACTGACCCGGCTGACGACCCAGTGCATCGCGGCGGACGACCCGGATTTTCAGGAGCCGGGCGGGAAAAAGGCCACGCTCGAGACCGCGCACCGCGAGCTGTTCGCCTACTTCCAGGACCTGGTCCGCTTCCGCGGCGACCACCTGGGCGACGACCTGCTCAGCGTGCTGATCTCGACCCGGTTCGAAGGCCGCCGCATGTCGCCGGGCGAGGTCGTCGCGAACTGCTACAGCCTCCTGCTCGGCGCGAACGTCACGACCCCGCACGCGCCGACGTTCACCCTCGCCGAGATGACCGGCACCGGGGTGCTGGAGGACTGGGCGGCACACCCGGAACTGACCACGTCCGGGATGGAGGAGGCGCTGCGCTGGGCCTCCCCGGTGAACCACGTGCTGCGCTACGCGACGAAAGACACCGTGCTGCGGAACACGCCGATCGCGGCGGGGCAGGCGCTGGTCGTCTGGCTGGGCTCGGCGAACCGCGACGAGGAGGTCTTCGCCGACCCGCACACCTTCGACATCCGCCGCCGGCCGAACAAGCACCTCGCGTTCGGCATCGGCCCGCACTACTGCGTCGGGCACAGCGTCGCACGCGTCAGCCTGAAGATCCTGTTCCACGAGCTCTTCGCCCGGTATGAAGGATTCGAGTCCGCGAGTGCTCCCGAGCGGCTGATCTCCAACTTCGCCTCGGGGTACAAGAGCGTGCCCATCACCGCCCGACCACGAAAGGGAAAGACTGCATGAAGCTCCGCAGGATCGGCACGGACCCGGCGACCCGCCGCGAGGTGAGCGCGCTCTGCCTCGGCGCGATGACCTTCGGCACCACGGTGGACGAGGAGACGTCCTTCGCGATCCTGGACCGGTTCGTCGCCGCCGGAGGCACCTTCATCGACACCTCGAACAACTACGCGTGGTGGGCCGAGGGGACCCAGGGCGGCGAGAGCGAGGCGCTGCTCGGGCGGTGGCGCAAGAGCCGCGGCATCGGCGACGAGGTCGTGATCGCCACGAAGCTCGGGGCCCGCCCGCGGGTGCCCGGCGGCGGCTTCGCCAACCCGGAAGGCTTGTCCGCCAAGGTGATCCGGGAGTCGGCCGACCGGAGCCGGGAAACGCTCGGCGTGGAGACCCTCGGCCTGCTGTACGCGCACATCGAAGACGCGAACACGCCGTTGCAGGAGACCGTCGAGGCCTTCGGCGAGCTGGTCGCCGACGGCACCGTCGGCCTGCTCGGCGCGAGCAACCACTGGATGTGGCGCGTGGAACGGGCCCGCAACCTGGCGGCGGCCGCCGGTGTGCCCGGCTACGACGTGCTCCAGTACCACCACAGCTACCTGCGGCCGCGCACCGACATTCCCAGCCGCCGCGCCAAGGACGGCAACCAGGGCGTGGCGACCGGCGAAGTGCTGAGCTACCTGCGCGAGCAGCCGGGCACGGCGCTGGTCGCCTACTCCGCGCTGCTGGGCGGCGCGTACGTGCGCGACGACCGCCCGGTCGACGCCGATTTCGTGCACCCCGGCACCGACGCCAGGCTGGCGGCGCTGCGCGAGGTGGCGAAGCAGACCGGGGCGAGCGCGAACCAGGTCGTGCTGAGCTGGATGATCGGCCACGAGCTGCCGATGTTCCCGTTGGTCGGTGCCTCCTCGGTGGCCCAGCTGGAAGACAGCCTCGCCGGGGTGGAGCTGGAACTGTCCGCGGACCAGCGGGCCCGGCTGGACGCCGCGCAGTGACGACGGTTTCCGGTGCCGTGGGCGCGAACGCGTGGCTGCGCGTCTTCGCCCCGGTACCGCAAGCCCGCGCCCGCCTGCTGTGCTTCCCGCACGCCGGCGGCGCCGCGGGCCTGTACCGGCCGCTCGCGGCGGCGCTGGCACCGGAAATCGAGCTTGTGGCGGTGCAGTACCCCGGCCGGCAGGACCGGTTCGCCGAGCCGTGCGCGGACTCGGTGGCCGGGCTGGCCGGGGGTGTACTGGCCGCACTCGGTGCGCTCGCCGATCGCCCGCTGGCGCTGTTCGGGCACAGCCTCGGCGCGACCGTCGCGTTCGAAACGGCTTGTGCGCTCGAGAAATCCGGCCGGGCGGAGCCGGCGCGTCTGTTCGTGTCGGCCCGTTCCGCGCCGCACCACGCTCGCGCCGTCGACGTGCGGCTGGACGACGACACGGACCTGATCGGCTACGTCCGCCGGCTGGGTAGCGCGAACGGGGCCTCGCTGCAGCTGAGCGAGGAGCTGTGGCCGATGGTCCTGCCCGCGTTGCGGGCGGATCTGCGCATCGTCAACACCTACCGGTTCACCGGCGGTGCTCGCCTGCGCTGCCCGATCAGCGCGCTGGCGGGCGACGCGGACCCGGAGTACCCGCTCACCCAGATCCGGGATTGGGCGGCGTACACCTCCGGCGAATTCGACCTGGAAGTGCTGTCCGGTGGGCACTTCTACCTGGAGCAGCACACCACCCGCGTGGCCGGGCTCGTCGCGCAGCGGCTGGTGCCGAGCTGACCGATCGAACTGGGGGATCCATGAAACGTCTGTTCACCACCCTGCTCACCGTGGGCGCGCTGGCGGCGGCCGCCACCGTCCCGGCGGCCGCCGCGCCGCCCGACATCGTCACCCGCCTGCACCACCTGCCGGGTGTGACCTACCGGTCCGAGGACCCGCACCCGCCGGCCGGGTTCCGCGAGTTCCACCTGTCGTTCCGCCAGGCGGTGGACCACCACGACCCGCGTTCGGGCACGTTCGAGCAGCAGCTCACCCTGCTGCATCGCGATACGGCGGCGCCGATGGTGGTCTATTCCAACGGGCATTGGATCGACAGCACGATCGCGGAGCCGACCACCCTGCTCGGCGCCGACCAGCTCGACATCGAGCACCGCTTCTTCGGCGATTCCGTGCCCCGGCCGGAAAACTGGGCGGACCTGACGGTGTGGCAATCCGCCGCCGACGAGCACGCGGTCGTCAGTGTCCTCAAGCGGCTCTACCGCGGGCACTGGCTTTCCGCCGGGACCGGTGAAGGCGGCGAGGGCGCGATCTTCCACCGCATGTACTTCCCCGGCGACTTCGACGGCACGTTCGCCGACAACTCGCCCGACGACGTCACCGACCACGGTGATTCCTACCAGCACTTCCTCAACGACCAGGTCGGCACCCCCGAATGCCGGGCGGCGCTGCAGGCCGTGCAGATCGAGGCGCTGAAACGCCGGCCCGCGCTGGAGGCGCGGATGGCCGCGGCCGCCGACGCGGCGGGTGTCACCTTCACCAAGGACATCGGCTCGCTGGACAAGGCGTACGAGTTCAACGTTCTCGACACCCCGTTCGCGTTCTGGCAGTTCGCCTCCACCAGCCCGTACAACTGCACCAACATCCCGCCCGCCACCGCGTCGGACGACGACATCTACCGGTTCGTCGACGTCGTCAGCGGCGGCAGCATCCCCGGCGGCATGCTCGCCGAAGCCGACCAGAACCTCGACCCGAGCGTCCCGTTCCTCTACGAAGCGGGAACCGAACTGGGTTATCCGGTGGAGCCGCAGGCGCACCTCGCCGGCCTGCTGCACTACCCGAACCAGGAAGCGGCTCGCGAATACGTGCCCCGGAGCATCCCGATGCACTACGACCCGCAGGTGATGCGCACGGCCGCGCAGTGGGTCGCCACCCGCGGTAGCCGGCTGATCTTCCTCTACGGCAGCCTGAACCCGTGGAGCGCCAACCCGTTCCGCCTCGGCCCCGGCAGCCGGGACTCGTCCGTCCACGTCCAGCAGGGCGGCGACTACAGCGCCAGCATCGCCGCCCTCCCCGCCGCGGAACGCGACGGGATCGTCAGCACCCTGCACCGCTGGGCGGGCCGCTGAGCGCCTCCTCGCGGTTCGGTTGAGGACGGTTCACAGGACGAGGTCGGCCAGCCGGTCGACCTCGTCCGGGTCCGCGACCGTGGGGGTGAAGGTCAGTTCGTTCAGCCCCGCGGACTCGAAGTCGCGGACGATGGCCTTGGTGGCGTCCGGGGTGCGGACGGCGCCATCGGCGATGGTGTCGGCGTGGGAGCCCGCGTAGGCGTAGTAGGAGCGCAGGTACGCGTCGCCGCGGTCGGCAGCGGTGGTCGAGAAGTAGGCCAGCCCCAGCAGGCGCGGCTCGCCCGCGCGGCCGGCGGCTGTCCACGCCTCGCGGATTTCCTTGACGGTCGGCTCCGCCCGCCGCGGCCCGCCGCCCGCAGCCGTCCAGCCGGCGGCGTGCTCGGCGGTCCGGCGCACCGCGCGCTTGCTGTGCCCGCCGATCAGCAACGGGATCTCCGGCGTCGCCGGCACGACGGCCCGCTTCTCCCCCGAGAAGTCCCCGTCGGCCACGGGTTCACCGCGCCACGCCAGCTTCAGGTACAGCAGCTGCCGGTCGAACGCCGCGCCGCGCCCCGCGAAGTCCCGCTCCGCCGGCAAGTAGTCCGATTCGCGCGCACCCACGCCCAGCCCCAGCGTCAACCGCCCGCCGGACAGCGACGCCACGGTCCCCGCCACCTTCGCCAGCACCGCGTCCGGATACGTCGGCCCCAGCACGGCGTTCGTCACCAGCCCGAGCTCCGACGTCGCCCCCGCCACGCCCGCCAACGCCGTCAATGAGTCCAGCGACGGGTACGCCACCCGCCCGATCGTCGACACGAAGGCGAACCCGCGCGCCTCCGCCCGCCTGGCCCACTCGAGCACCAACGTCCCACTCGTGCCGGGCACCGTGTTGGGAATTCCGATTCCGATCCGCATGGTGCCAGTCTGCCGTTGTGGGTGGTCAACTGCAGCACGGCATCCGACGGTCGGCGTTGTGCGGGATGCGGTCCTGCGCGGGGGCGGGTTGCGGGGCGTTGTGGGCGGGATGCGGACCCTCGTGGGCGTGTCGCGTGGCGTATGCACCCCGAAGCGCAAGTGTGCCGTGTGGAAGCTTCGGATCGAGGTGCCGGGCGGAGCTGGGCGCATCCTTCGTTGCGTAGGTTTGTTGCGCTGCTTAGAGCGTGTCTCGTTTGGATCTTTCCCGCTGGGCTGCAATGATCTTGTACCGTGATCGACTCGCTGTCGCAACGGCTGGTGCCCGATGACTTGTGGGCGTTGGTGGAACCGCTGGTCCCGCCGGCAAAGGAGCGTCCGCAGGGTGGTGGTCGTGCGCGGACTGATCCGCGGGCGGTGTTCACGGCGATCGTGTTCGTGTTGACCAGTGGTTGTGCGTGGCGGCACCTGCCGCCCTCGTTCGGGGTATCGGTGCCCACGGCGCACCGGACGTTCACCGAATGGACCGAGGCCGGGCTGTGGCGGCAGTTGCATCAGGCAGTGCTGGACGAACTGGGCGGCCGGGGTTTGATCGACTGGTCTCGCGCGGTCCTCGACGGAGCATCCGTCAGGGCCAAAAGGGGGGCGGTCTGACCGGTCCGAGCCCGGTCGACCGCGGCAAACCGGGCTCGAAGATCCACGTACTGTCCGACGGGGCCGGGCTGCCCCTGACCGTCGCGATCTCCGCGGCCAACACTCACGACAGCCACGCGCTCAGACCTCTGGTCAACGCGCTGCCGCCGATCCGATCGCGCCGCGGACCGCGGCGCCGGAAACCGGCCAAACTCCACTCCGACAAGGCCTACGACATCCCCGCCCTGCGCGCCTGGCTGCGCCAGCGCGGGATCGTCCCGCGCATCGCCCGCAAGGGCATCGAATCCGCCGAGAAACTCGGCAAACACCGGTGGGTGATCGAACGGTCCATCGCCTGGCTGACCGGCTACCGGCGACTGACCATCCGCTACGAACGCAAAGCCGGCCACTACCTCGCCTTCCTCACCCTCGCCGCCACCATCACCTGCCACAAGAAACTCGCCAAATGAGACAAGCTCTTAGGTGGTTTCGCGTCGCCGTTCGAGGTGCTGGGCAAGAGCTGGGCGCAGTGCTGCGTTTCGTCGTTCGGCCGCGCGGCACCGCCCACCCAAGGCGACGGACCACCACCTACGCAATTGCCACCCGACAACGCAACAACCCCTGCACCCAGCCCCCGCCTCGCACCTCGATCCGAAGCCCCCACGCGGTCTGGATCACCTTGTCAAGGCACGCTTTCCAGCCTTGACAAGGTGATCCAGACCGTCGTTACCATCATCGGCTTCGGGGTGCACTCCCACGTGACACGCCCGGCGAAGGACTGCATCACGCACGAGGGCCAACGGTCACTTCAACTACGACCGCCCGTGCACCCACCCCGTCCTTGCGCGTGATGCGGTCCTGCGCAGGAGCTTGGCGTTGTGGCCGGGGGGCTGGGCGCATCCTTCGTTGCGTAGTTCAGTTGCCCGGCGTAAAGGCGGTGTGACTCAGTTCTTCAAGATCGCGGCCCCATGCGTCACTGCCGCATAAGCATCAACGGCCCCGTGCCCGTAAAACCCGTTGAACGCCGCATCCCCCGCGCAAGTCGCGGTGAACGAGTCGTCGCGGCCTTCGTCGAGGTAGTCCACCGTCCGCGGGACCGGGCACGCGATGGGCGACGCCGTCGCTTCCAGGACCCGCTGCACCGCATCCGGGTCCATGCCGAACGACGCCCCGCCGCCCTTGCCGTACTGGGACACGATCAACGCCGCCACCCCGGTCGCGTGCGGCGTGGCCATCGAAGTGCCCTGCAGCCACTGGTAATACCCAGCGCGCCCATCAGCGGCGACAGCCTTCTGCACGCCGAGGGCAACCCCGGCCGGAGTCACGTTCCCGGCGGCGTCGATGTTCCCCTCGGCCACCCCGACGTTGCGCGGATAAGCCGAGAGGATCTCGTTCTCCACCGACCGGTACCACGGTGTCCCGAACCCGTCGCGGAAATAGCCACCCGGCGCCGAAACGGAGATCTGCTCGGTCCCGTAGTTCGAGTAATCGGCCTTCGCCTGCGACGGGCCGAAAGCGCCCACACCGATCGTGTGCGGCCCCTCGGTCGGCATCGTCAGGCACGACGTGTTGTCGATCGGGCGCGGGTGCGCGGCGTTGCTCGGGTAGTCCGGGCTCGTCGTGTCGTCCTGCGGCGCGCCGAGATCGGTGTGCTCGTTGCCCAGCGCGACGACCATCGTCACGCCCTTGCGGTGCGCGTAGTTCAACGCCCGCGTCGCGGCCTCGATGATCGTCCGCTGCTCCGCCTGTTCGGCCGGCGAATCGGCCGCGTTGGCGCGGCAGTTGTACAGCCACGGATCCACGTAGAACGACATGTTCACCACGTCGATCCCCGCATCACCGGCATACGTCAGCGCATCCACCATCGGCTGCAGGAAGAAGAACCCCGAGTCCTGGCCGGCCCGCAGGTTCACCAGCGATACGCCGGGCGCGACGCCCGACACGCCGAAGCCGTTCGCCGCCGCGCCGATCGTGCCGGCGACGTGCGTGCCGTGGCCGTTGTCGTCGTGGTCGACCGGGTCGACGCAGCCGCGGTACTCGCACGGGCCGTCCACCACGGTGCCGTTCACGTCCGCGCCGATGTCGCGCGTGAAGTTGCGCGAGTCGGTGCGGTCGAAGTTCGGCGCGATGTCCGGGTGGCTGCCGTCGACGCCGGTGTCGATGATGCCGACCTTCACGCGCTTGCTGCCGGGCTGCACGGTCCGCGCGAGGTCGGACCGCGTCGACTTCAGGCCCCAGAGCTGGTCGTCCAGCGGATCTGTGCCCGAGCGAGCGCGTTTCGACGAAGTGGCCCCGCGGCCCTCCTTCTCCACCACGTTCGGCTTGACCTTCTTGCCACCCCGCGGCGCCGACCCGATGGCCTGCGACCGCGCCGCACCGAAGACCGCCTGATCGGCGGAAACACGCGACGCGAACCCCGAAGCCGGTGCCGTCGCCGTGATCAGTCCCACGGCCCGGTTGGTCTCCACCACGGTGCCACCGGCGGCGCGCACCGCTCGCTCGGCGGCGCCGACGTCCGAGCGCGCCAGCACCGTGAACTCCGTGACCGGACCGGTCGGCTGGGCCGACGCCACCGGGACAAGAGCGCCGGACACCAAGCCGATCAAGGGTACCGCGAGAAGCAGTCTGGGTCTTTTCACTGGTCCTCCTCAGGGAAAAACCGACACTGCAACGTACATACCGGACAGGTGCCGCAGCAATCGCCAAGAGGAGGAACCCGACTAAAGTCAGGGCACCACGGACCGGGCCTCCGCGAAGTGGCAGGCCGAGAGGTGCCCGTCGGTGCGCGGCTCGAGCTCCGGCACCTCCGTGGCGCAGATGTCCTGCGCCTTCCAGCACCGCGTGCGGAACCGGCAGCCCGACGGCGGGTCGAGCGGGCTCGGCACGTCACCCTCCAGCCGGATGACCTGCCGCTGCCCGCGCACTTCCGGGTCGGCCACGGGCACGGCCGACAGCAGCGCCTGCGTGTACGGGTGCGAGGGCCGCTCGTAGATCTCGTCCTCCGTGCCGATCTCCACGATCTTGCCCAGGTACATCACCGCCACGCGCGTGGACAGATGCCGGACCACGGACAGGTCGTGGGCGATGAACACGTACGACAACCCGAACTCGGTCTGCAGCTCGCCCAGCAGGTTCATCACCTGCGCCTGGATCGAGACGTCCAAAGCGGACACCGGCTCGTCGCAGATGATCACCTTCGGCCGCAGCGCGAGTGCCCGCGCGATGCCGATGCGCTGGCGCTGCCCACCCGAGAACTGGTGCGGGTAGCGGTTGACGTGCTCGGGGTTGAGCCCGACGACCTCCAGGAGCTCCTGCACCTTCTTCGCGCGCGAACCCTTGGGCGCCACTTCGGTGTGGATCTCGAACGGCTCGCCGACGATGTCACCGACCGTCATGCGCGGGTTCAGCGACGTGTACGGGTCCTGCAGCACGATCTGGATCTCGCGGCGCAGCCGGCGCAGCTCGCTGCCGCCCAGCTTGAAGATGTCGCGGCCCTCGAAGGTCGCCGTGCCCGAGGTCGGTTCCTCAAGGCGCATCAGGACCTGCGCGAGCGTCGACTTGCCGCAGCCGGATTCGCCGACGACGCCGAGCGTTTCACCGGCCTGCAGGTCGAACGTGACGCCGTCGACGGCCTTGACCTGCCCGATGGTGCGCTTGAACAGCACGCCCTGGCGCACCGGGAAGTGCTTGACCAGGTTCTGCACGCTCAGGATCGGGTCACGCACGGGTTTCCACCACCTCTTCGGCGAAGTGACACGCACTCACCCGGCCGAAACCGAGGCTGTGCAAGGGCGGCCGTTCCTCCGAACAGCGTTGTTCCGCTCGCTTGCAGCGCGGGTGGAAGGGGCAGCCGGACGGGATGTCGAGCAGGCTCGGCGGCAGCCCCTTGATGGTCTCGAGCGTTTGTCCTTTGAGGTCCAATCGCGGCAGCGAGTCCATCAGCGCCGCCGTGTACGGGTGGCCGGGCGATCTGAACAGCTCGTGCACGTCGGCCTGCTCCACGATCCGGCCCGCGTACATCACGGCGATCCGGTCGGCGACCTCCGCGACCACGCCGAGGTCGTGCGTGATGAGGACGAGGCCCATGCGGCGTTCCCGCTGGATCTCGCCCAGCAGGTCCATGATCTGGGCCTGCACCGTCACGTCCAGCGCGGTGGTGGGTTCGTCGGCGATCAGCAGGTCCGGGTCGAGCGCCAGCGACATCGCGATCATCGCGCGCTGGCGCATGCCGCCGGAGAACTGGTGCGGGTAGTCCTTGATCCGCCGCTCGGCGGCCGGGATGCGCACCAGGTCCAGCAGTTCGATCGCCCGGCGGCGAGCGTCCTTCCTGGACAGTCCGCGGCGGACGCGCAGCTGCTCCTCGATCTGGAACCCGACGGTGAACACGGGGTTCAACGCCGAGAGCGCGTCCTGGAAGATCATCGCGATCTCGTTTCCGCGCAGGTCACGGCGCCGTTCGGGCGTGGCCGCGAGCAGGTCCTCGCCGCGGTAGCGGATCGAACCGCCGGTGATCACGCCGGGCGGCACGTCGAGGATGCCCATCACGGTCTGCGCGGTCACGCTCTTGCCGGAGCCGGATTCGCCCAGCACCGCCAGCGTTTCGCTGGCGTGCACGGAGTAGCTCACGCCGTTGAGCACGTTCGCGACGCCGTCGGACGTGCGGAACTCCACGTGCAGGTCGTCGACTTCGAGCAGCAGCTCGTTCTCGGTGTCGGTCATCGGCTGCTACCTCGACTTCGGGTCGAGCGCGTCGCGGATCCCGTCACCGAGCATCACGAACGCGAGCACGGTGATGGTGACGAACGCGCCGGGGAACAGGAGCATGTGCGGGTCGGCCCGGAAGTAGTCGCGCGAGTCGCTGATCATCACGCCCCACGAGATCACCGGCGGCCGCACGCCGATGCCGAGGTATGCGAGCGTCGCCTCGGCGCCGATGGCCGCGCCGAGCGCGATGGTGGCGTAGACCAGCACCGGCGCGAGCGTGTTGGGCAGCAGGTGCCGGAACACGATGCGCGGTGTGCTGGCGCCGAGTGCGCGGGCGGCCTTGACGTAGTCGAGCTGCTTCGCCACCAGCGTCGCCGAGCGCATGATGCGCATGGCGACCGGCCACGTCAGCACCGCGATGGAGCAGACCACCTGCACGATGATCGTGACCTGGCCAGGGTTCGAACCGGGCGCGTTGAACGTGGTGAGGATAACGATCGCGCCGAGCACGAACGGCAGGCCGGCGAAGATGTCGCCCAGGCGCGAGAGCAGGCTGTCGACCAGGCGGCCGTAGTAGCCCGCGAGGATGCCGACCAGCGATCCGAAGAGGACGGTCAGGATCGTCGCGAACACGCCGACCAGCAGCGACGCGCGGGCGCCGTAGATGGTGCGGGCGTAGACGTCGTAACCTTGGTTGTCGTAGCCGAACCAGGCGTCCGCCGACGGGCCCTGGTTGGCCTTCGTCAGGTCGCTGAACCCGGCGTCGCGGTGGGAGAACAGGCCGGGCGCGATCGCGATGAGCACCACGAGCGCGATGAGCACCGCGGAAATCACGAACGCCGGCTTGCGCCGCAGCTGGCGCCACGCGTCGGCCCACAGGCTGCGGGGCTTCTTGGCGGGTTCGGCGGAGTCGTCGATGCGCGACAGCTCCGCCGCGTCAGTGACTCCGCTGCCGCCGCCCCCGACGAGGTTGGGGTCAGTCATAGCGGATCCTCGGGTCGAGAACGGCGTAGAGCAGGTCCACGATCAGGCTCATCAGCAGGTACACCAGCACGAGCAGCACCACGACGCCGACGACGGTGGCGCTCTCGCGGTTCTGGATGCCGCGGAAGATGAGCCCGCCGAGCCCGTTGATGTTGAACACGCCCTCGGTCACGATCGCGCCGCCCATCAGGGCGCCCAGGTCCGTGCCGAGGAACGTGAGCACCGGGATCACCGAGTTGCGCAGCAGGTGGATGCCCACCACCCGGTTGTGCGGCTGGCCCTTCGCGATGGCCGTGCGGATGTAGTCGGCGTGGCGGTTCTCCGCGATCGACGTTCTCGTGAGCCGCGCGACGTAGGCCATCGACAGGCTGCCCAGTGCGATGCCGGGCACGATCAGCTCCCCGAAGGACGGGTCGTCCGACACGCTCGTGTCGATGATGCCGAGCTCGGTGCCGAGCACGAGCTGCAACACGATCGCGGTGACGAACACCGGCAGCGAGATCAGGAACGTGGTGGAGACCAGCACCAGGTTGTCGAGGAAACCCTTGCCGCGCAAGCCGGTCAGGATGCCCGCGGTCAGGCCGATCACGGCCTCGATGACCACCGCGACGATCGCGAGGCGCAGCGTGATGGGGTAGGAGTTGGCGATGAGCTCGCCGACGGAGCTGCCGTTGAAGGTCTCGCCCCAGTCGCCCGTGAAGAGGCTGCCGAGATACTTGAAGTACTGGACGATCAGGTTGTCGTTCAGGTGGAACTTCTCGGTCATGAGGTCGATGTAGGCCTGTGGGCAGGCCGTCTGACCGCACTTGCCGGAGAAGGGATCACCCGGGACGGCCCACACCAGCGCGTAGATCAGGAAGGTCGTTCCGAAGAACACCGGGATCAGCTGGAGCAGGCGTCGCAGGACATAGCGAATCATGCGTCAGTTCCTAGGAGTGCGCGCCGGGCGAACCGCGGACTGTCCGATCGCGACGGTCCGCGGCTGCCCTGGTGGTGGGACGTCGGTTCAGCGCGTCACTTGGTGACTTCGACGGACGAGTAGTCGGCGCGGCGGCGGAAGTCGAGCGTGACGGTCTTGACGTGCTTGGACTTCGCGGCCACCCCCTTCTCGTCCCACACCGGGATCGACGGCAGGTCCTTGGCGATGGCGTCCTCGGCCTGCTGGTAGAGCTTGATCGCGGCGTCCTTGTCCGGTGTCGAGTCGGCCTGCTCGAGCAGCTGGTCGACCGTCGGGTTCGAGTACACCGAGTCGTTGGACGAGGCGCCCGTGCGGTAGATCGGGTTCAGGAAGTCCTCGATCGACGGGTAGTCCGCGGACCAGTCGGAACGGCCCATGCCGGTGAGCTTGTGGCCGGTCACGATGCTGCGCCACTGGCCGAAGTCGGTGGCGGGCACGAAGTCGCACTCGACGCCGAGCACGTTCTTGATGCTGTTGCACGCGGCCACCAGCGGCTCCTTGCGGCCACCGTCGGCGTTGGACGCGATGGTGAGCTTGCCCTTGAAGCCGGACTTCGCGAACGCCGCCTTCGCCGCGGCCGGGTCGAACTTGCAGAACTGGCAGACGCCGGGGCGGTAGCCCGCAATGCCCTGCGAGATGTAGCCGTCGGCGGGCACGTACGTGTCGTTCATGACGGTCTTGGTGATCTGCGTGCGGTCGATCGCCATCGAGATGGCCTTGCGCAGGTCGAGGTTGTCATAACCCGGCACGTAGTACGGGATCGCGATGGTGCTGATGCCGAGCAGGTGACCGGTGACCAGGTTGTCCTTCAGGTCGGCCTTGTACTTGCTGCCGGCCAGCGCCGACGGCGGGAGCGCTTCGATGAAGTCGAGCTGGTTGCTCAGCAGGTCCTGGTAAGCGGTTTCCTGGCTCGCGTAGATCTTGATGTCCAGGTCCTTGAACTTGACCTTGTCCTGGCCCTTGTAGTCGTCGAAGCGGGTCAGCTTGATGCTCACGTTGGGCGTGCGGCTGACGAACTTCATCGGGCCGTTGCCGATCGGGTGCGCGGCGAACGCCTTGGGGTCCTTGAAGAACGCGTCGGGCAGCGGCGCGAAGGCCGTGTAGCCGATCTTGGTGGTGAACACCGAGAACGCCGCCTTGAGCGTCACCTGGAACTCGTAGTCGCCCTTCACGACCAGGCCCGACATCTTGTCGGTGGTCGGCTTGGCGTTCTCATCGGCCGGGTGGACGTCGTCGTAGCCCTGGATGTTCTCGAAGAACGTGCTGTTGATCTGGCCGTTGGGCGAGTAGGCGCCGTAGTTCCACGCGTCGACGAAGTTCTTGGCCTTGACCTCGGTGCCGTCGTGGAACTTCCAGCCCTGCTTGATCTTGATGTCGAAGACCTTGGAGTCGGTCGTGGTGATCGACTCGGCCATCTGGTTGTAGGGCTGCGCGTTGTCACCCTTGAAGGCGACCAGTTCGGCGAACATCGCGTCGACGGCCTTCCCGCCGCCGAGCTCGTTGGTGTTCGTGGGGATCAGCGTGTTCTGCGGCTCGGTGCCGTAGACGGTGAAGGTCCCGTTCGGATCCACCTCGCCGGACGACCCGCTGCTGCCGGAGCCACCGCCGCACGCGGTGAGCACCAGTGACAAGGTTGTCACCACCGCAGCGGCTCCCCAGAACCTGCGTGAACGCCGCATGTTCCCTCCATCTCGTGCTCTTGAAAAGTGAGATGGACGTTAGCGGCACATGGTGCTCAGTAACCAGGTCACTCGATTGCAAAAGAGTGACAACCTTTTCCTTCACTCTGGCAGAGCACAACCAAAGTATTACTGATCACCGAGCGTGCCCGGACTGGTCCGCTCAGGCGAGCGACAAGGCGATTCCGTCGAGGATGTCGTGCTCACTGACGATCAGCTGGTCCGGACCACCCCGTTGGGCGAGCTGCTCGGCGAGCACCTGGACGATCACCGCGCCGCCGCCGATCACGTCGACGCGGCCCGGGTGGATCACGGGATTGGCCGCGCGGGTGGCGCGATCTTCGGCCAGGAGCTTCGTCGTGAGGCGATCGATTTCGGCGTGGGAGAGCTTCGACAGGTGCGTGCGCTCGGAGTCGTACTCGGGCAGCTCCTGCGACACGGCTGACAACGTGGTCACCGTGCCGGCGACGCCGATCCAGGTCTTGGCCTTGGCGACGTCGACGACGTCGAAGGCCTCCTGGAGGACCGTCCCGGCGAGGGCCTTGGCCTGGGTGATCTCGTCGGGGGTGGGCGGATCTTGGGTGAGGGCGCGCTCGGTGATGCGGACACAGCCGATGTCCACGGACTTCGCCGCGAGCACCTCGGCGCGGCGGCCGTCCCAGGTGCCGAGCACGAGCTCGGTGGACCCGCCACCGACGTCGACGACCACGAACGGCCCGTCGTCCGGGTCCTGCTCCCCGACGGCACCGGTGAACGAGAGCCGCGCTTCCTCGTCACCGCTGATCACCTCGGCCTCGACGCCGAGCGTCTCGCGTGTCATGGCGAAGAACTCGTCGCGGTTGCTCGCGTCCCGCGTGGCGGACGTCGCGACCATCCGTACTTTCTCCACGCCCTTCCGCCGCGCCGCGACCGTGTAATCCGCGAGGGCAACGCGCGTGCGCTCCAGAGCCTCGGGCGCGAGCCGGCCGGTGGCGTCCACCCCCTGCCCGAGCCGCACGATGCGCATCTCCCGGTGCAGATCGCGCAGGTCCACCGTCCCGTCGTGGCGCGGCGTCAACTCGGCGACGAGCAGGCGGATGGAATTGGTCCCACAGTCGATCGCGGCAACACGAGGCATGGCGTCGACCTTACTGGGTGGGGCTCGGGGCGCTTGAGCTGCGGATAGGCGTCGGCTTCCCGAGCAACGTCGAGGGGCTGCGCAAGACCATCGACACCCTGGCGCAGAAACGGGAACTCGGTGGTCGTGGTCGAGCACGACCTCGACGTGATCCGCACGGCCGACTGGGTCATCGAGATGGGGCCCGGTG
This sequence comes from Amycolatopsis sp. FDAARGOS 1241, assembly GCF_016889705.1. Classification (NCBI taxonomy): domain Bacteria; kingdom Bacillati; phylum Actinomycetota; class Actinomycetes; order Pseudonocardiales; family Pseudonocardiaceae; genus Amycolatopsis; species Amycolatopsis sp. FDAARGOS 1241. The sequence goes on along the minus strand of NZ_CP069526.1, from coordinate 650,560 downwards.
CCGGGTGGCTGGGGAGCACGATTCTCGCCGAGGGCACGCCCGCCGCGCTCGAGAAGAACAAGAAGTCGATCATCGGCCCGTACCTCGCCGGTCGCGCCACGGTCGAACGCCCGCGGCGGCCGTCGACGAACGGGCGGGCCGCCATCACCGTCAGCAGCCTGTACAACCTGCGCGATGCGACCGCGGCGTTCACGGTCGGCCGCCTCACCGCGTTCGCCGATCCCTCCGGGGCGGGCAAAATCGCGCTCGTGCTCGAAAGCCTCCCCGCCGCCCGCGCGCAGCTCGCCGGCGAACCGCTGCCGGACCACGTCGCGAAGCTGGCGCTCGGCTCGGTGCGCCAGGTCGTGGAGATCGACGCGACCCGTCGAGGCGGGCAGGGACGCCGTGCCGGTCTGCGCGGTCGCTCGCGTGCCACCGGTCGCGGCTCGCCGGAGCGCAGGTGTATCGCGGCGGCGTGCTGCCGATCGGCGCAGGCGGTGGTGTCTTGCTGGTCCGAGTCGATCAACGCGCTGGCGTGTCGCCGCCGAGGAGGGTCAAGGGTGTGCCGTCGATCGAGGTGAGTGAGTGCCGGGGATTGCCGGTGCGGGTCGGTCAAGGCGGCGACGTGGGATCTTTCGAGGCGGGTCCGGGCAGGTGTGCTGCCGTCGGGATAGGTCAGGGGGCCGGGGCGTTGCCCGTCGGGGTAGGACTCGAGCCGTCGCCCGGCGGTGGTGGTAGCGGCGAACTCGAATCTACGCACGGGGGCAGGCTTGTGGTCGTTGTCGGGCTGGTGCTGCTGCTCGACGGCGGCGGCGTCGTTTCCGAGCTGCTCGTGTCGCTGACGCAGGTCGGTGAGGTGCTCGTCGGGGCACCGGTCGTTTCGGTCGCCGGCGGGATGGACGTCCCGCCGCCCGGCGGCAAGACCGTCTGCGCCGGTGTGGCCGGTGTCGTCGGCGTCGTCGGCGTCGTGGCCGGCCCTGGTGGCGGCGGCACGGCCGGCGGCGCCGGGAACGCGGCTGCGTTCGGCGCGCCCACGGGGATCTGGCTGTCGGGCAGCGGGGCGACGCCGTTGCGGTATGCCTCGGCCCAGAGGATGACCGTGTTCACGTAGACGTCGGAGTTGTTGTAGCGGTAGATGGCCGTGCGGAGCTGGTCGGGGTTCGCCAGGTCCAGGCCACCGGAGCAGAGGTAGCGGGCGGTCGCGAGCGAGGCGTCGAAGAGATTCTCGGGGTTGGCTTCGCCGTCGCCGTTGCCGTCGGACGCGTACTCGCGCCACGTCGCGGGGATGAACTGCGCCGGCCCCACGGCTCGGTCCCAGAGGGTGTCGTGGTCGAGCGTGCCGCCGTCGGTGTCGGGGATGGCCGCGTAGGGTCCGGTGCCGTTCAGCTCCGGCCCGAGGATCGGTTCGAGCGCGGTGCCCGCCGCATCCACGTATCCTCCGCGCGCGTGGTTGGATTCGATCCGCCCGATGCTCGCGACCAGCGCCCAGTCGATGTGGCAGCCCGGCTGCTCGTGGGCCAGGATGTTCGCCGCGTTGTGGTACGCGGCCAGCGCCGTCGTCGGGATCCCCAACGGCCCGTTCGGCAACTCGTACGCGGGCAACGGCAACGGCACCGGCGACTGCGGCAGGCTCCCGTCCACCGCGACCTTCTCGACCTGCGGATCCTGCGGGTCGTACCCCTGCTCGAGCGCGACGTCGCGGGTGTGGCTCGTGGGGAGCGCCCCCGCCCACGCCGCCACCGCCGTCGCCCCCGCCACCGCCGGCACCACGGCGAGAACCCCAGCCGCGACAGCCACGACGGTGCGGTGTCGCGACGTGAGTCTTCGTCCGCGGTAGCGCGCCTTTCTCGCCGCCACCTTGACCCGCCGAGCGTTACGGCGGGGTGGCCGGGTCAGCCCGGGTCTCTGCCCGGCTTCGGCGCCTTCGTGCGCGGCTTGATCGCCGCCTTGGGCCGCCTCACCCCTGCCGCCGGCGACGGCTCCGACCGCCCCGGCTCCGACGGCTGCCGCCCCGGCGTCCGCGGCTTCGGTCGGCGCTGCCTCGGTCTCCCCGATCTCGGTCTCCGCGGCTTCGATTTCCGCGACTTCAGTCGGCGCCGCTCCGGGCTCCGCAGCTTTGTCCCCCGCGGCTTCGGTCTCCCCGGTCTCGATCTCCGCGACCTCGATTTCCGCGGCTTCGGTCTTCGCAACTTCGGTCGGCGCCGCCGCGGGCTCCGCGACTTCGGTCGGCGCTGCCTCGGGCTGCGCGACTTCGGTCTCCGCTACCTCGGTCGGCACGGCTTCGGTCTCCGCGGGCTCGGTCTCCGCGACTTCGGTCGGCGCCGCCTCGGGCTCCGCAGCTTTGTCCTCCGGGGCTTCGGTCTCCCCGGTCTCGGTCTCCGCGACCTCGGTCTCCCCGGGCTCGGTCTCCGCGACTTCGGTCGGCGCCGCCTCGGGCTCCGCAGCTTTGTCCTCCGGGGCTTCGGTCTCCCCGGTCTCGGTCTCCGCGACCTCGGTCTCCCCGGGCTCGGTCTCCGCGACTTCGGTCGGCGCCGCCTCGGGCTCCGCAGCTTTGCCCTCCGGGGCTTCGGTCTCCCCGGTCTCGGTCTCCGCGACCTCGGTCTCCCCGGTCTCGGTCTCCGCAGCTTTGCCCTCCGGGGCTTCGGTCTCCCCGGTCTCGGTCTCCGCGACCTCGGTCTCCCCGGTCTCGGTCTCCGCGGCCTCGATCGGCGGTGCCTGGGCCTCGGCGGCTTTATCCTCCGAGGCTTCGGTCGCCGCAGACTCGTGCTCTACGACTTTGGTCTCCGCGACTTCGGTCGGCGCTGCCTCGGGCTCTGAAGCCTTGTCCGCTACTGCGTCGGCCGCTGCGGCTTCGGTCGAAGGTGACTCGCCCTCTGCGGTGTCAGACTTCTCCGCCCCAACGGCGCCGGCGATCCCGCCTGCGCTGCCAGCCTCCGCGACTTCGGCCGCGCCACCTTCGGCCACCGCCACCCGCAAGTCACCCGGGTCTTCGGCAACCTCGGCGCCGCCGACTGCCGCAGCCGGGCCATCGACCTTCGCGGGCTCAAGCGAGCTACCCGAACGATCGGCGTCGACCGCCCCTTCGCGCAAGTCGCTCGGGTTGTCGTTGATCGCGACGTCAACGGGCCTCGTCTCATCCGCGGCCTCGCCATCGGCGAGCGCAGCTCCGGCACCGCCGCGCCCGCGATCGTCGGCCTCCGCGACCTCGATCGAGCCTTCGCCAACCGAGGCGCCAGCTCCACCGGAACCGTCGATTGCCGGTTCCGCGCCGTCGCTTACCACGCCGGCCTCCGCGACTTCGCCCACCGCCTCGCCAACTCCGCCGGAAACATCAGGCGCCGCGCCTTCGGCTTCATCTGCATCGTCGGCGTCCGAGACCTCGCCCAACCTCTCGCCGGCCGAGCCGCCGGCACCGGCGGAATCAACGATCGCCGCGTCCCCGGCTTCGCCGACCTCGTCCGCGACCTCGCCGGCCGAGGCGCCGACTCCGTCAGGACCACCAGTCGCCGCGTCACCGGCTTCGCTTGCGGCACCGGCACTTTCGGCTTCGGGCACGCTCAGCCTTTCGCCGCTCGGGGCGTCGGGTTCGTCGTCCGGACCATCGGGCTCGGGTGCGTTGCCGCCTGCCGGGTTCGAGTCCTGCGGCGGAGTCGCTTCACGTTCGGGATGGGTGGCTGTGCGGCGCTTGCGAGCGAAATGCCCGAGTCCGCGTGGCGCCCGCATGCTCCGAACCCTCCTCGGGGTCGCCCGGTGGTGGCCCCGATCGTTGCTCACGTCGTGTGAAGATGCCGTACTCAGCTTGGCGGCGGAACACCCGTAGGGGAACCCATAGATGCAGTAACTGCCCGCCTGTGCGGACTATCTGCGTACAGGACTGTCGTGTTACCCGGCCGCGCAGTCGCCCGACGGCCAGCCTTGGGCGCGGACCCATTCGAGGGTCTCGTCGCCGAAGGGGTTGACGCCGGGGCCGGCCGCGAGGGTGTGGGCGAGGTGGACGTGGAGGCACTTCACGCGCCCCGGCATGCCGCCCGCGGTGACTTGCGTGCCGAGGGACTCGATGGCGTCGCGCTCGGCCAGATAGGTCTCGTGCGTGTGCTGGTACGCCGCGGCGAGCTCGGGATCCGTCTCGAGCCGCGCGGTCATCTCCTTCATGATCCCGGACGCCTCGAGCGTGCCGACGAGCGACGTCAGCCGCGGGCACGTCAGGTAGTAGAGCGTGGGGAACGGGGTGCCGTTCTCCAGGCGCGGACTCGTCTGCACCACCGACGGGTGCCCGCTCGGACACCGCGCCGCCACGGCCCGCAAGGCACGGGGCGGCCGCCCGAGCTGCTCCGCGATGATCTCCCGATCGGCCTCGCTGACCGGCTCGAAGCGGGTGCTGCTGTTGCTGCTGTTCACGACGTCCAGGCTAATGCCGCCGACGGCCGCGCCTCGCTCGCCCTCCGCCTCCACCCCCGACTTGTCCACAACTCGGCTCCCCTGTGGACAACCCTCGCGCCGAGGCCTCCGCGCGACCCCGCGCCGGTGGACTCACCCGCCGGAAACCTGATCCCACAGCTTGTCGTACCAAGACCCCTGCGGAACCGACGCCGGTCCGGCCGCAGGCGCCGGCGCGGCAGGCTGGTCCTCCGGCAGCTGCACCATGTAAGGCACCTCACCCGGCTTCACGTACCGCAGCCGGCGACGGGCCTCCGCCTCGATCTCCGCCGGATCGCTGAGCTTGGCTTTCTTCGCGCGCAGCTCGCCGACCTGGGCCTGGAGCTGGGCCTGCTGCGCTTCCTGCTCGCGGACCTCCGAGCGCTGGCTCAGGTAGGTCCGCAGCGGAACCGCGACGGTGAACGCCAGCGCGCACACGACGATCGCCACCACGGCGGCGCGCCGGGTGGTCGACATGCCGAGGACCTTGGCCGCGCCGGAAGCCCGCTTGGCCGCGAGCCCGCGGCGCAGACGGGCCCGCGTCGTCTCCCCACCGGCAGCCGCGGCGGCAGATGAACGGCGACGCGCCGACGCCGGGCGGCGGGTGCGCGTGGCCCCGCCGCCCTCCGAGCCGGAGCGCCGGGTCCGCGCGGACCCGGCGCCGGTGCCGCCGCGGCGGCTGCGCGCCCTCCCCCGGTCGGCCATCAAACCCTCAGGCCTCCGCGGTGAACCGCGGGAACGCGAGGTCGCCGGCGTACCGCGCGGCGTCCGCGAGGGTCTCTTCGATGCGCAGCAGCTGGTTGTACTTCGCGATGCGCTCGCCGCGCGCCGGGGCGCCCGTCTTGATCTGGCCGACGCCCGTGGCGACCGCCAGGTCGGCGATGAACGTGTCCTCGGTCTCGCCAGAACGGTGGCTCATCATCGACTTGTAGCCGTACGACGTGGCCAGCGACACCGCGTCCAGCGTCTCCGACAGCGTGCCGATCTGGTTGACCTTCACCAGCAGCGCGTTGGCGGCGCGGCGGGTGATGCCCTCCTCGAGCCGGTCGGGGTTGGTGACGAACAGGTCGTCGCCGACGAGCTGGACCTTGTCACCGACCTCGGCGGTCAGCTGGACCCAGCCGTCCCAGTCGTCCTCGCTCAGCGGGTCTTCGATGGACACGAGCGGGTAGTCGCGCAGCAGTTCGCCGTAGTAGGCGGACATCTGCTCGGCGCTGCGCTTGCTGCCCTCGAACGTGTAGGCCCCGTCGGCGAAGAACTCGGTGGCGGCGACGTCCAGCGCGAGCGCGACATCGCGGCCCGGCGCGTAGCCGGCCTTCTCGATGGCCTGCAGGATCAGGTCCAGCGCCTCGCGGTTGTTGCCCAGGCTCGGCGCGAACCCGCCCTCGTCGCCGAGGCCGGTGGCCAGGCCGCGGCCCTTCAGCACGGACTTCAGCGCGTGGTACACCTCGGTGCCCCAGCGCAGCGCCTCGCGGAACGACTCCGCGCCGATCGGCGCGATCATGAACTCCTGGATGTCCACGTCGGTGTCGGCGTGGGCGCCACCGTTGAGGATGTTGAGCATCGGCACCGGCAGCACGTGCGCGTTCGGCCCGCCCAGGTAGCGGAAGAGCTCCAGCTCGGCCGACTCGGCGGCGGCCTTCGCGACGGCCAGCGAAACACCGAGGATCGCGTTCGCGCCCAGGCGCGACTTCGCCGGCGTACCGTCGAGGTCCACGAGCTTCTGGTCGACGATCCGCTGGTCCACGGCGTCGACGCCCACCAGGTCGGGACCGATCTCGTCGAGCACCGCGGCGACCGCGCGCTCCACGCCCTTGCCGTTGTACCGGCCGGTGTCCCCGTCACGCAGCTCGACCGCTTCGTGTTCGCCGGTGGACGCACCCGACGGGACGGCCGCCCGCGCCAGCGTGCCGTCGTCGAGCGCCACCTCCACCTCGACGGTCGGGTTGCCGCGCGAGTCCAGAATTTCGCGCGCGCCTACCTGCTCGATGAGAGCCACGCCATGCTCCTCAGTGGGTCGTGCCTGCGGTGACGCCGCCCAGAGTAGCCGTCCGCGACTTTCACCCGTTGGAGGCTCGGCCGTTCCGCTCAGTGCTCCCGGACGTCACCCGAGCGCACCTCACGCCACCCCGACGGCAGCTCGACGGTCTCCGACGTCTGCTCCCAGAACGTCCAGCTGTTGCCCCCCGGATCCGCGACGGTGAACACGCGCGCGCCGTACGGCTGGTCCTGCGGCGGTTCCGGCACGGCGTCGTCGCCCAGCGCGGTGCGCACGCGCTCGTATTGCTCGTCGACGTCGGTGACGTAGATGATGTTGAGCTGCCCGACCGGTCCCTCCACGCCCTTGGCCGTCCAGTATTCGGGACCGACGCCCGCCAGCTGGACCCGCCCGGCGCCCGCGCAGAGCGTCGCCTGGAAGACCTCGCCGGACGCGTCTTCGAACCGCACTTCCTCCGTGAAGCCGAAGACCCTGGTCAGCCACTCGACGGCCGCGGTGGCGTCGGAGTAGTAGAGGTAGGGCGCGAGGCCGAGGTAGCCGGGTTCCTGCTCGCTGCTCATGGCAGGACAGTCCACCACGACCCGTCCGCCGCCTCGTGCTACCCCCTCGTCAGCGGTATCGTCGGAGTGACCATGACGGACGCCGCAGCAGCACCGGAGCCCACCGGCGAAGACCGTTTTCGAGCCTTCCGCCAGGCGGAGCATCTGGTCGAACGCCACCGACCACTCGACGCGCTCAAGGCCCTCCAGCCCCTGCTCGACGACGACAAACCGAGCGTGCAGCTCCTGCTCGGCCGCGCCTACTTCCACTCCGCACAGCTCCGCCGCGCCGAACGCGCGTTCACCCGGGTCCTCGAGCTCGATCCGACGGATCACTACGCGCGCTTCGTCCTCGGACGGACCCTCCAGCGCCTCGGCCGGTTGGCCGAGGCGCTCGCGCAGCTGCGCATGGCGTCGGCCATGAACCCCGTGCCGGAGTACCTGGAGGCGATCAGCGAGGTCAGGGCCCGGATCACCTTGCGGGACAACTGAGCTCTGCCCGGTTTGCCCCGGCTCGTGGGGCCTGGTGGGCCTCGCGCGGCTCTGGCCATCCGGCGGCGCTGCCCGGCCGCACGGCTGATCCCTTCGACCCCCTCGACGCGCGAACCTTGAGTCATCGCAGAGATCGACTTCGAGGAGGCCGAAATGACCGCGCTGACTGTGATCGGGACTGTGGCCGGACTACTGGTGTTCGTGCTGGGCGCGGTGGCCCCGCTGCTGGTGGACCTCAACGACCGCTTCCCTGTCAAGCCGAAGCCTGCGCCGCGCCCCGCTCCGGCTGCCTGGGGCCGCGCCGCAGTGCCGACGCACTGACCCGCGGCCACACCGATCGTCGGCGGACGCCACCACGCGCCTTGATCCACCACAGCCGGGCCTCTTGCCACGCTGTTGTCCACCGATTCCGCGAACCCGGTTTCCGGGGCTCTGACCTCGACAGACTGGAAGCGAATAGCCTCTTTCTCGTGGCGCCCCCCAGAGAGTTGTGGTCACCAGACACCGCATGACTAGCGCCCCCAGTCGAACGCATGGTCCGGGCGTGGCGGCACCGGGCCCGGTGGCATCGTGGTGGACCAGCCGGCGACGATCGGGGCGTCGCCGGTCGCGGTCGCCCACGCGAGCGGGAACCAGGGGGCGTATCTGCCCGGACTGGCCATGCGCCGCATCGCCCATCTCTACCCGGCCGCGCGAAGACCGATGCCCGGAACGCGTTCACCCGTCGCCGACGCCGCCCGCTCCCTGGCCCACACGCTGCGCCCGGTCGACGTCGGCGACGCGGCCTTGGCCGAGCTGGACGTGCTGGCCGGGCTCGACGACGATCTGGCCGATGAGGCCAACCGGATCGCCAACCGCATCCGCGGCGTGCTCACCGGCACCCACCCCGCGCTGGAACGGGCCATCGGCTCAAAGATCAGCCACCCGGCCGTGCTGGAAATCCTCTCCCGCTGCGGCGGCCCCGCCGGCATCGCCAAGACCGGCCGCCGCCAGCTCACCGCGATCGCCAAGATCCACGCACCCCGCATGGGCGAGCAGCTGGTCGAGGCGATCACGAGCGCGCTCGACCAGCAGACCGTCACCGTCCCGGGCACCGCCGCCGCAGACTCCGTGCTCTCACGCCTGGCCGACAGCGTCAAAACCGTCCTCCAGCAACGAAAGACGGTCGCCGAGCAGCTCGAAGGGATACTCCAAGCCGACCGCACTGCGCCTCACGCCAGTGGGGGCAACCCGAGACGAAGCAATGCCAGCCAACGTGGATCGTGCGGGTGATCCGGCGAACCACAACCTTCGATCCGCTACGCCGCCACGCTGGCCGCCGCGTAGGAATCGGCGGCGGAGAACACCGACTGCACGTAGTCGACGGACGCGTTGTAGAAGAGCATCGCCCGCCACCAGCCCTCGGGCGTGCCGAGGTCGTCGCCGCCCGAGCAGAGGTAGCGGGCGGCGGTGAAGGCGGCGTCGTCGACGTTCTGCGGGTCGGCGGGTTTGCCGTCGCCGTTGGCGCGCTCGGCGTACTTCTCCCACGCGGCCGGCTGGAAGCGCAGCGGGCCCAGCTCGTGGTCGGCCTTGCGGTCGCCGTCGAGCTTGCCCGCGTCGGTGTCCGGGCCGACGGGACCGCTCACGATCGCCGGCGTGACCACTCCGCTCGCGCCGACGGCGAGCGACGGCGACGACTGGTGCCCGATCCCGGCCAACGTCGACCACGACAGGTGGCACGCCGGCTTCTGGCGCCGCATCCACATCTCCGCGCGCCCGTACGCGGCCAGCACCCGTGCGGACAGCGCGGTCTTGCCCGCGACGCGCGTGGCCCACGCGTCGAGTTCGGCCTGGTCCGACTCCGTCGGCCGGTCGGGCGGCGCGGCCAGCCCGGCGCGGGGCGCCTGCGCCCCGGCCTGCGGCCGCTGTGGCTGCACCGAGAACGACGTGGCCGCCGGCGCGGCGGGCACCGCCGGAGCCGGATCGGGATTGCGCACCCCGATCGTTACCACCAGCACGATCCCCGTGAGCACCAGCCCCAGCGACAACGCGATCCGGCTGACGTAACGACGAGGCGGAGACGCCTGAGTGGTATCGGCCACGCGGACAGGCTACTTCTCCCTCTCCGGCGTGACGCCGGATCGGGTGATCACGATCCGCGGCAGCACCAAGCGAACGCGCGTCGCCCGCTCGGCCAGGTGAAAGGCAAGCGGACAGTTAACTCAGCAGCCCGAGCAGCCGACGTCACACAATTTGTTATCGAGCCGCCGTTCACCGCCCTGACCTGCGGTTACCCTAACCTAACTCCGGCATCCAGTCCGTTTTGCCCGGATCATCGCGCACGCGCAGGCGTACGCTCCTCTGGACTTACAGGCAAGGCTTACCTAAAAACATCTCGTCCGGGTACGCCAAGGAGGTCGGAGCAGTGGTGTTTTCGAGCGCGCTCATCGGGTTGCGCGAAGGTCTCGAGGCGGCCCTTGTCGTCAGCATCCTGGTCGCGTTCCTCGTGAAGACAGATCGCCGCCCCGCGCTGAAGTTCGTGTGGCCCGGCGTCGGCGCGGCGGTGCTGCTGTCGGTGGCCGTCGGCGCGATCCTGACCTACAGCACGGCGCAGCTGAGCTTCGAGCACCAGGAGCTGCTCGGCGGCAGCCTCTCGATCGTCGCGGTCGGGTTCGTGACGGCGATGATCTTCTGGATGCGCAAGGCGTCGCGCCACATCGCGGCGGAGCTGCGCGGCAAAATGGAGGACGCGCTCAAGGTCGGCCCCGCTGCCGTACTGCTGCTGTCGTTCCTCGCCGTCGGCCGCGAAGGTCTCGAGACGGCCGTGTTCTTCTACTCCGCCGTGCAGACCGCGCAGTCGGACACGATCCAGCCGCTCATCGGGTTCGTGGTGGGCATCGCGGCCGCGGTCGTGATCGCGTACCTGCTCTACCGCGGCGCCGTGCGGTTCAACCTCGCGAAGTTCTTCACCGTCACCGGTGTACTGCTGGTGTTCGTCGCCGCCGGCGTGCTCGGCTACGGCCTGCACGACCTGCAGGAGGCGCAGTTCCTGCCGGGCCTGACCACGCTCGCGTTCGACGCGTCGAGCGCGCTGCCGGAGACCTCGTGGTACGGCGCGCTGCTCAAGGGCATCTTCAACTACTCGCAGCAGACCACCGTGTTGCAGGCGACTGCCTGGGTCGCGTACGTCGTCATCGTGCTGCCGCTGTTCCTCAAGCCCACCAAGAAGAAGACCGTCACGGCTGAAGCCGCTACGGCCGCTGTCAAGGAGTGACCGTGCCCCTTTCCCCCCGAACCCCGCTGGCCCTCGTGGCCGGAGTCGGCGCTGTGCTGGCCCTGTCCGCGTGCGACAGCAAGGATTCCGCGTCGGGCGGCTCCGCCCCGGGTGGGCCGATCAAGGTCGAGGCGTCGGACACGTCGTGCACGGTCGCGACGAAAACGGCCAACGCGGGCAACGTGACGTTCGAGATCACCAACAAGGGCACCAAGGTCACCGAGTTCTACCTCTACGCCGAGGGCGACCGGATCATGGGCGAGGTCGAGAACATCGCGCCCGGCCTGAACCGGCGGCTCATCGTCGAGGTCCCCGACGCCGGCAAGTACCAGACGGCGTGCAAGCCGGGCATGGTCGGCGACGGCATCCGAGGTGACTTCACCATCACCGGCGGCGCGCAGAAGCAGGGCGACACCAACGCGCAGAAGGCCGAAGCCACCAAGAGCTACGCCACCTACGTCGCGAACAACAGCGCGGCGCTGGAGACTGAAACGGCGAAGTTCGTCGACCTCGTCAAGGCCGGCAAGCTCGACGAGGCCAAGGCGGAGTACGCGCCGACGCGCGTGTTCTACGAGCGCATCGAGCCCGTCGCGGAGAAGTTCGGCGACCTCGACCCGGCGATCGACGTGCGCGAGGCCGACCTCGAACCGGGCCAGCAGTTCACCGGTTTCCACCGGCTGGAGAAGGACCTGTGGGTCACCGGCCTCAAGCCAGACAGCTCGCAGGTCGCCGACAAGCTGCTCACCGACGTCAAGGACCTGGTCGCCAAGACCAAGACGCTGCAGCTGAGCGCGCTCGACCTCGCCAACGGCGCGAAGGGCCTGCTCGACGAGGTCGCCACCGGCAAGATCACGGGCGAGGAGGAGACCTTCTCGCACACCGACCTGTGGGACTTCCAGGCCAACGTGGACGGTTCGAAGGGCGCGATCGCCTCACTGCGGCCGATCCTGCAGCAGCGCGACCCGGCACTGGTGTCCACTCTGGACAAGCAGTTCGCCAACGTGCAGTCGCTGCTGGACAAGACGCGCAGCGGTGACGGGTTCAAGTACTACAACCAGCTGTCGCAGGACGAGATCAAGGCGTTCGCCTCGGCGGTCGACGCGCTGAGCGAGCCGCTGAGCAAGGTCGCGGAGGTTGTGTCCCAGTGAGTGAAGACGGCACCCGCGTCTCTCGTCGCAAGCTGTTCGGACTGGCCGGGGCGGGCGTCGCGCTGGCCGGCGCCGGTGCCGCGGCCGGGGTGGGCTTCGACCGGGTCGGAGATTCCCCGGCGCAGGCCGCGGTGACCACTGTGGACTTCCACGGGGCGAACCAGGCCGGCATCGTCACGCCGACCCAGCAGAACCTGCACTTCGCGGCGTTCGACGTGACCACTTCGGACGTCGGCGAGCTGCGGCAGCTGCTGCGCACGTGGACCAACGCGGCGCGGCGGATGACGGCCGGCCAGGAGGTCGTGCCGAACGGTGCGGTCGGTGGCGCGGCCGAGGCCCCGCCCGGGGACACGGGTGAGGCGCTGGACCTGCCGGCCTCGGACCTGACGCTGACGATCGGGTTCGGCCCGTCGTTGTTCGACGACCGGTTCGGCCTGGCGGCGAAGCGGCCGCCGCAGCTGATCGACCTGCCGCTGTTCCCGAAGGACAAGCTCGACCCCGCCCGCACCGGCGGCGACCTGTGCATCCAGGCGTGCGCCAACGACCCGCAGGTGGCTGTGCACGCTGTTCGCAACCTCGCGCGGCTCGGGTTCGGTGTCGCGGAGGTGCGCTGGTCGCAGCTCGGGTTCGGGCGCAGCGCGTCGACGTCGCGTTCGCAGGCCACGCCGCGCAACCTGTTCGGCTTCAAGGACGGCACGAACAACATCAAGGCCGAGGACACCGACATCCTGCGCGACGAGGTGTGGGCCGAGGCGGGTGACGGGCAGGCCTGGATGGCGGGCGGCACGTACCTGGTGGCGCGGCGCATCCGCATGCACATCGAGACGTGGGACCGGGAGCCGCTCGAGGGCCAGGAGCAGATCATCGGCCGCACCAAGGGTTCCGGTGCGCCGCTGGGCCAGACCGCCGAGTTCGACGAGGTCGACCTGGGCGTCGGCGGCGCCGGCGGCGTGCCGCTCATCGCCGAAGACGCCCACATCCGCCTGGCCTCGCACCAGACGTTGAACGGCACCCGCATCCTGCGCCGCGGCTACAACTTCGTCGACGGTTCCGACGGCGTCGGCCACCTCGAGGCGGGCCTGTTCTTCCTGGCCTTCAACCGCGACACGCGCAAGCAGTACGTGCCGATGCAGCAGGCGCTGTCTTCGAAGGACGCGATGATGGAGTACATCCAGCACACCGGCTCGGCGCACTTCGCCATCCCCCCGGGCGTCTCCCCCACGGGCAACTGGGGCGACGGCCTGTTCGCTTGACTTCAAGTGCACTTGAACTCGCATCGTGGAGTTCATGTTCACACCCGCCGAAATCGAGTACCTGACGACCCAAGACCTCGGCCGCCTGGCCACCCAGCAGCCGGACGGCACCCTGCAGGTCAACCCGGTCGCCTTCACGTACAACCCGTCGATCCCGTCGCTGGACATCACCGGCGCGGGCTTGGCGGCCAGCCGCAAATACCGCAACGCCGCCGCCAACCACCGCGCCGCCTTCGTGGTCGACGACCGCCCCTCCCTCGACCCGATGCGCGTGCGGTTCCTGGAAGTCCGCGGCCGCGCGGAGGTCCTGCCCGCCGCCTTCGAGCCTGACGGCCACCTCGACGGGGCCGTGATCCGCATCCACCCGGAACGGATCATCAGCTTCGGCATCGACGACCCGGACAAGCCACCGATGGAAACGCGGTCGAACAACCGCGATGTGGTGCGCCGGGACTAACGACGGGCACCCCGCACCGCATACGCCCCCACGCCCACCGCGAACAACACACCCGCCACCCACCACGCCACCGCCGTGTCCGGGGGTTGCAGCGGCCACGCCACCACGTGGTGCAGCGCCGGGGGATCCGGCGGGGTGGACAGGGCGACGACGGTCCACAGTAGAGGGAGCGTCCAGCCGAACTGGCCGCCGAAGAGGGTGGCGGCGAGGCCGGCCAGGCCGGTGAGGCCGAGGGCGTCGCGCACGATCACGGTGGTGGCGACGGCGAGGGAGACTTGCACGGCCAGCAGCACGAGCGCCGCGAGGACGCCGACCAGCAGCAGGTGCCCGAGCCGGCGCGGCAGCCAGCCGAAGGCGGCCGTGCGGTCGAGGTCGACGTCCTGGCCGGACAGTCCCACGGCGGCGACCGACACAGCCGCGGCGAGGGTGAGCGACGCGAACAGCACCGACCAATCACCCCCCGCGGCCACCCGGACCAAAGCCGTGCACAGGACCAGCGCGGCCAGCGACGGTCCGAGCGCCCGTGAGCGGACGTAGAGCGTCAGCCACCTCATCGCGACTTCCCCACGAGCAACGCGTACGGGTCGCCGGTGCACGACTGCTGCGCCTGGCGCGCGGCGGAGACGCGGGCAAACTGCTCGCCCGCGGGCAGCGCCCGCAACCGCGTCCACGCGTCACGCACCAAGCCCGGCGTCACGGGGCCGAAGACGTTCGCGTGCGGCAGGGGGCGCAGATCACCGAGAAGCCAGGACGCGACGACGTACCGCGCCGCCAGCTCGCCGGCCAGACCGGAACAGGACGGGCCAGTGGCGAGGAGCTCGAACTCGAGGTCCTGACCGGAGAGCCCGCGCAGGGAGGAGCTGTCACGCCGGACCACGAGCGTCGCGGGATCAGTCGCTCCCGGGTGGCTCACGTACTCGGATTCGGTCGTCTCGACGATCCGCGAAGGAGCGGATGGCAGCTTGGCCAGCCGTGCCAGCGCGGCTTTACCCGGACCGGACACAGTGGACAGCCATCCGGCGTGCAGGGTCGTCACGCACACCGGCCCGTCGCAGACGAGGGCGGCCGCTTCCGCATCGACGGTGGAGTTGCCGGCCGCCGAAGCGGGGAAGAGCGCGATCGCAACAGCCACCCCCACCACGCCCGGGAGCACCGCGAACCAGCGACGTACGGCGAGAACCAGAAACCCCGAGGCTGCCAGGCCCAGGAACCAGCACAGCTGCCCCACGGACACCGAAACGGCCGGCACCACGTAGGCACTGCGCGGCTGCGCGGCCGCCGGCGAGAGCAACGACAGCCAGTTCGGCAGCCGCTGCTGCACGGCGCTCCCGCCGGCACCCGCCGTCTGCAGCACCACGGTCACCGCCAGCGCCGCCACGCCGGCGGCCGGCGCGGTCAGCGGGTGGGGCAGCAAGCGGCCGGCGGCGAGGCCCACCGCGAGCCCGGCGAGCACCGACGCGATCCCGGCCAGCAGCGGCAGCACCCACGAAGCTCCGAACAAGCCATCGTGGACGATGACCTGGGCCAGGCCGACCACGACGAGCACGAGGAAACCGACCACAGCGGACAACCCGATCGCGAACCCGGCCTGCGCCGTGCGATGCGCGGCGGGCCGCGGGGTCGTCGACAGGAGCTCGTCCATTCCGGACCGGCGATCGCGCATGCCCTGGATGGCCGCGGCGGCCACGATGATGGGCCACAGCAGGGAAAGCGCGTAACGCGACCACAGGACCGACGGGGTCCACTGCAGATCCCACGCCTGGGCGTCCTTCCACCACGGCCCGGAGAACAGGAAGAAGAACGGGAGGCCCACGGCCAGCAGCAGGAACACCAGCCACGGCGCGACCGTGCGCCGCAGTTCGATGCGCAGCACGCTCACCACGCACCCCCGCTCGGCTCGTGGTTCAGCAGCGCCGAATAGCCGCGCTCGATCGGGCTGTCACCGATGTGCTCGGGAGTGCCCGCGGCCGCCAGTTCAGCCGGCGTGCCCTGGAACACGAGCTTGCCCTCGGCGAAGAGCACGACGTCGGTGCACGCCGTCGCCACGTCTTCCACCAGGTGCGTCGACACGACGACACACGAGTCCTGCCCGAGTTCCACCATCAGCTCGCGGAAGCGCACGCGCTGTGCCGGATCGAGGCCCGCGGTGGGCTCGTCGAGCAGCAGGATCTGCGGGTCGTTCACGATGGCCTGAGCGATGCCCACGCGACGGACCATGCCGCCGGAAAGCGTTTTCAGCCGGTCATCGGCGCGGTCGGCGAGACCGACGCGTTCGATCGCGCGTTGCACGGCCGCGGAAACATCCTGTTTGGACATCTCCTTGAGCCACGCCATGTACTCGACGAACTCACGCACCGTGAACCGCTTGTAGTACCCGAACGTCTGCGGCAGGTACCCGATCCGGCGGCGCAGGCGGCGCTGGTCGATGTGTCCCCCGACCGACTCACCGAGCAGCGCCAGCCTGCCCCCCGCCGGTCGGAGCACCGTGGCCAGTGCCCTGATCAGCGTGGTCTTGCCGGCCCCGTTGGGCCCGAGCAGGCCGTGGACTCCCGTACCCAGCGCGAGATCCAGCCCGTCGACGGCCGTTTTCCGCCGCCCGACCCGGACTTTCAAGCCCTCGGCCTGGATTTCCCAGGCATAGGCCGACGGAGCGACCTCCGCGGCTTCGACTGACCGCACGTCCATCATCCCCTTCTTCTCTCAGCGGTGCGCGTCGAGCCGGGTGAAAGCGCCCCTGCGGAGCACCACGACCACCGCGGTCAGCGCGAAGATCCCGCCCCACACCGGCAGCGCACCCGGTTGCAGCGCGAACGAAGAACCCCTGGCGAGCAACGGCACCACCAGCACCCCAAGCCAAGCGACGACCAGCGCCGCTGCCGCCCGCGTGATGCCGATGAGTGCACCCAGCGCGAGCGTCCCCGTGGTGAACGCGAGGCTCGGCAGCAACGCCAAACCCAGGTTCGCGCCGGTGAGCCAGCCCGCCACGAGCAGCACGGGCAGCACCACCACGAGCACGGCCGTCGTCCGGCGCAGCACCAGGTCCAGACCGGCGCGCGGACTCGCGGCAACCACCTCGTACGCCGGATCGATGCCGCGCGCCCACGAAGCCGCCACCCCCAGCACCGGCAGCACCGGCGAAATCACCTGCACGAACGACAAGTCGCCGGCGAACCCGCGGTCGAACACCACCCCGACGACACCCACGAACAGCAGCATCAGCAACCACGGCAGCATCACCGGGGTTGCCCAGCTGCGGGCGAACGCCTTGAGCCGGCCGGGTTCCGGCTGCGGCTGCGCAGCCAGGCCGGGCTGGAGTTCTCTCCACACGGTCTCGAGGAGACCGTCCGATGTGGTCAACGCAGCCAGCCGGCTCCGGCACACCGCGCAGCTCTCCAGGTGGGCTTCGGTCGCCCACACCTCGTCACCCGGCAGATCCCGCCCGGTGGCGTACCCGGTGAGCAACCGGTCCGAGACGTGGTTCACGACAGTGCCTCCCGCATGGCGATCCGCGCCCGGCGCGCCCGCGTTTTCACAGTTCCTTCCGGCAGCCCGAGCAGCACGGCGGTTTCGCGGACGGACAGCCCGTCGAGCACCATCGCCTGCAGCACCTGCCGCAGCTCGGGGGCGAGCGTGCGCAACGCGTCACCCACGTCGTCGCCGACGCTGGCCGCCAGCGCGATGTCCTCGGCTGCCGGTGTGATCACGTCGGCTTGCGTGACGGTCGGCGGCTGCGCGTGGTGGGCCCGCCGCCGAAACGCGTCAACCAGCCGTCGTGCCGCGATCGTCCACACCCAGCCGACGGCCGAGCCCCCGGCCGCCGCCCCGGCGAACGACCCGGCCGCGCGCCAGACCGCCAGATACGTCTCCTGCATGACCTCCGCGACGACCTGCTCGTCGTTGCAGCGCCGCCTCAACCGCACCACCAGCCACGGCGCCGTGCGGCGGTAGAACTGCTCGAACGCCGCCCGATCACCCCGCGCGGTGCGGCGCAGGAGGTGCTCCTCGTCGGGTTCCGGGTGCTTCACGATGGGCAAGACGCCGCGGACGGTCCCACGGTTCTCACCCGAATGTGTGCTGCGTCACATTCAGCGTCGGAGCTGGAGGGCCAGCCGGCCGCCGCGCGGCAGCGGATCAGGCGACGGCGTGGTGCTGAACGCCTGGATGGCCAGCGCGGCGAAGCGCCGGGACGCGGCCACGCGGGCAGCGGGCGAGGCGGCGTGGATGCCGCCATTGGCCATGATGACGAGGACCAGGTCGTCGACGACGAAATCGGCCCGCAGCCGGCCCGTCGCTTTCGCCCGGCGAGCCAGCTCGGCGAGGCCGGCGATCGCGGTGTCGCGCGTGGTGGTGAAGTCGACGGCGCGCGGGAACTTCGAGAGGAACGCGGCGGTGAACCCGCGGTCGCGGGCGTGCACGTCGAAGAGCTTTTCGATGACCAGGCGGAAACCCTGCCACGGATCGGCGGCGGCGAGCCCTTCTGCGACGATCTCGCGGCACACGGTCAGCTGGTCGGCGAAGGCCTCGCCGGCCAGGGCTTCCTTCGTCGGGAAGTGCCGGTAGAGCGTCGCCGGGGCGACGCCGGCGCGGCGGGCGACCTCGCGCAGCGGCACGTCGAGGCCCTCGGCCGCGAACACCTCGCGCGCGGCGGACAGGATGCGGTCGCGGTTGTCGCGCGCGTCGGACCGCAGCGGCGGTGTCCGAGTCAAATGATCGCCCACACTCTCACTTTAGCGAAACGGACGCCCCCGTCCGTTAGCGTCGGCGAGCATGAAAGCAGTGGTGATCAGGGAGTTCGGGCCGGCAGACGGCCTGGTTGTCGTCGATGTCGAGGAGCCCGAGCCGAAGGCCGGGGAGGTGCTCGTCGACGTCGAGGCCATCGGGGTTGGCGGGGTGGATGCGGTGATCCGGAGGGGCACGCTCGGGGGTTACGGGTTCGAGCCCGGCCACCTGCCCGGGAGCGAGGTCGCGGGGACCGTGGCCGGAACGGGCGACGGGGTTGACCCGGCGTGGCGAGGCAGGCGGGTCTGGGCGTTCACCGGCGTCGGAGGTGGGTATGCGGAGCGGGCGGTCGCCGGGGTCGGTGATGTGGTGCCGCTGCCGGATGGGCTGGCAGCCGAGGACGCGGTGACGCTGGGCAGTTCGGGACCGGTCGCGCACTTCGCGCTGGAGCACGCGCACTTCAAGGCCGGCGAGAGCGTCCTCGTGCGCGGGGCGGCCGGCAGCATCGGGATCGCGGCGGTGCAGCTGGCGAAGCAGCACCACGCGGAAACCGTCGCCGTCACCACGTCGAGCGCCCGGCGCGGCGAGCGGTTGCGGGAGCTGGGCGCGGACCGCGTCCTCGATCGGCAGGGCAGGGGCGACGACACGTTCGACGTCGTCCTCGACCTCGTCGCCGGCGCGGACCTCGGGCGGTTCCTGCGCAAGCTGACACCCAACGGCCGCTACGTGGTCCTCGGCGTGGTCGGCGGGATGCCGCCCGCGGAGTTCGGAGCGGAGCTGCTCCGGAACTTCCGCCAGTCGCTGTCGTTCGCGACGTTCAGCGCCGACACGGTGCCCACGCGGGAGCTGCGCGACGTCGCGGCAGAGCACTTCCGAGCCGCGACCCGCAACCGGCTCAGGACCGCCGTGCACGAAGTGCTCAAGCTCGGCCAAGCCGCCGAAGCCCACCGGAAAATGGACGACGGTGAGGTGTTCGGGCGGATCGTCCTGAAACCCTAGGCGGACGCGGTGAAGTCGCGGACCGACGTCGCCGGGTCGCCGGCGCGCACGAGGGCCTCGCCGACCAGCACGACGTCCGCGCCCCAGCTGCGGTACTCCGCGACGTCACCCGGACCCGCCACCCCGGACTCCGCGACGCGCACGCGGTCGGCCGGGATCTGCGGGGCCAGCTCCTTGAAGACGGTGCGGTCGACTTCCAGCGTCGTCAGGTCGCGGGCGTTGACGCCCAGCACCTGCGCGCCGGAAGCGACCGCCCGGTCCAGCTCCTCGGCGGTGTGCGACTCGACCAGCGGCGTCAGCCCCAGCTCGACGGCCAGGCCGTGCAGGTCCGCCAGCAGCGAGCCCTCCAGCGACACCACCATCAGCAGGGCCAGGTCCGCCCCGTGCGCCCGCGCCTCCCACAGCTGGTACGGGTCGACGATGAAGTCCTTGCGCAGCACGGAAACGCCGACCCGCGCGCGCACCGCGTCCAGATCCGCCAGCGAACCGCCGAAACGACGCTTCTCAGTGAGCACGCTGATCGCCGCCGCACCGCCCTGCTCGTACTGGGCCGCCAGCGACGCGGGGTCCGCGATGTCGGCCAGCTCGCCCTTGCTCGGGCTCTTGCGCTTCACCTCGGCGATGATCGACACGCCGGGCGCGCGGAACGCGGGCAGCGGATCACGCGCCGGCGCCACATCGCGTACACGGGCCTGCAGTTCGGCCAGCGGGGTCGCGCGCTTGCGCTCCTCCAGATCTTCGACGACACCCTCGAGGATGCCCTTCAGCACACCCAGACCCACGACGCGCTTCCTCCCTGCCGACAACACCACCATCGTCGGCCGCAGCCGCCGCAAAAGCACGCGAGAGTAAGCCCGATCACCGCGTGACGTACCGCCGGGGGCACGGCGAGTGGCCGAAACAACCCGAGGAGCGGGCTCAGCCGGCGGGCCAGAACTTGCGCCACCCGTCGGCTTCAAGCGTCGACGGCTCCACTCCGGCCTCTCGCGCCGCCCGCTCCGCGGCGCGGATGTCGGCCGCGAACTTCTTCGCGACCGCCCGCAGCTCACCCTCCGGGTCGATCCCGGCTCGACGCGCCGTGGCCGCGATGCGGAACAGCTGTGCCGCCGCGGCCGAGCCCGCCGGGAAGAGGTCCAGCGGAATGCCCGCGCGCCCGCTGCGCTGACCGAGCTTGCCCGCCAGCGCGGCAGCCGGCTGGCCGAGCGCCACGCCGTCCACAATGGACCGGCGCTGCTTCTCCGCCTGCTTCAGCTCTTCCCACTTGAGCTCCTGGCGCTCGGCCGTCGCGACGTGGTCCGCGTCGGCGAAGATGGCCGGGTGGCGGCCGACGAGCTTGGCCACCAAGGCGCGGGAGACGTCGTCGATCGTGAACGGGTCCACCGCGTCCTCGGCCGCGACGCGCGCGTGGAAGAGCACCTGCAGCAGCACGTCGCCGAGTTCTTCGCGCAGCGCCTCGCGGTCGTTCTCCTCGATGGCGTCGAGCAGCTCGTAGGTTTCCTCGACGAGGTACTGGCGCAACGATTCGTGCGTCTGCACCGCGTCCCACGGGCAGCCGCCGGGCGAGCGCAGCGTGTCCATGACCTCCGCCGCTTCCAGCAACGGCGGCACCGGCGCCGCCACCACGGACGCTCCGGCGGCGATCAACGCCGCCGCCGTCGGTTCCCGCACGGAGCCGGCGATGAGCACGAACTCGCGCCCCACCGGCGCTTCCGTCACGGGCGGCACGCCGAACACCGAAGCGTCGACGTCCGAAGCCGCGTACACCGCCGAGCTGCGCAGCAGCCCGACCGCTGCGGCCGGGACGGTCGCCCCATGGGCAACCACCACCACGGAACCGGTCACGGCTGAGCCGGCGACGGTCCCCGGACCGGCAGCACGACACCCTGCACGCTGTTCGCGTTGGCCGCGAGGTCCATGCCCACCGGGTCCCACACGCCGTAGCGCGGGTTGATCTTGTAGTCGACGTCGCCGACGTACTGCTGCAGCATCCGCACCCCGATGGCCCCGATCTGGTCCGGCGTCGGCTGCTGCGCCTGGTCCGTGGAGACCGGCTTGTCCGTCGTCCGCTGCTTCACGACGGCGGTGACCCACCACGCCGGCTCCGACTCCGGGTTGGGCTGGAACGCGATGACCGAGTTGGCCGGTGCGCCGAACAGCGCGGTGCCCGCGTCACCCGGCGACGAGATCGCCGCCGCCTGCTGTCCGACGTTGCCTTGAACGCCCTTGGCCAGATCCGCCTGGAGCGCCGCCGGGTTCGCGGCGTACGCCTCAGCCTTCGCCAGCGCCTCGCTGCGCGCGGTGGCCGGGTCGATGGCCGGCGTCTCGCTGTCCGCCGTCGGCGCCCCGACGCTCGTGAAGTCGAAGCTCACCGACAGCTTCGGCAGGTACTTCGCCGTGAGCTGCTGCTCCAGGTAGAGGTCGGTGAGCGCCTCGCGGTGGTCACGCGCCCGCTGCACGAGCTGCGTCACGGCCGCGGGCTGGTCCTGCGCGAGGTTCTCCGGCATCTGCCCGGCGAGCGGGTCGCCCTGGGCCAGCGCGGCGGAGATGGTGGCCGGGTCGGCGGTGAGGCCTTCCTTCTGCGCGGCCTTCTGCACGACGGCGTGCAGCACCTCCTGGCGCAGGATCTCCCGGCCCACGAGGTCGAGCTTGTGCTGCGCGGCGAGCTGCTGCGCGTACGGCTGCTCGCGCACGGTCTTGTCGATCAGGTTCTGCACCTGGTCGATGGTGGTGACCTGACCGTCGATGACCGCCGCGGTGGTCACCTGGCTGGGCCCGGCGCCGCACCCGGCGAGCAGGAGTGCACCGGAAACGACGGTTACCAGCGCGCTAGTCCGTTTTCCCACGCTAGGGCGCCCCATGATCCGCATCACAGGCCATACCCTCTCACACGCCCGTCCCCGAAACGCAACACCATCGTGGTGCGCGACGGCTTATTGTCGACATATGGACTCTTGGTTGTCGATCGAGGTCCTCGACGGGGAGTTTTCCGCGCACAGCTGGCAACGCGCGCACGGCGACAACCTCACCGAGGCCGCCCTCACCCACGGCGCCGAACAGTGGACGTGGCACGTCCACCGCTGGGGCGTCACGCTCGAGATCGAGTTCGCCGACGAGCGGCAACGCGACCGCTTCAAGCACCTGCCCGCCGTGACGGCCGCCCTCGACGCGGTCCCCGACCCCGAACGCGGACTGCTCGTCTACAACGGCCGCGGTGGCGGCACGGGCTCCCGCGAGCCCCGGCACCCGAGGCCCCTGCCCATGGCGGGCGCGGGCGCGCTGCCTACGCCGAAAGAGGAAGTCCGTTTGCAGCTGGCGACAGGCGAGCCGCCGATGTTCCAGCTCAGCTCAACCGGCTGAGCAGCTCATGCCAGGCGACCGCGGGGACGGTGAGGTGGCCGGACTCGCGGTCTTTCGTGTCCCTGACCAGCACCTCAGAGGGAGCGGTCGCAACCTCCACACACGCAGAGCCATTGCTGCTGTCGCTGCTCTTGTGCCAGCCGACCTCGACGCAATCGCCGCCGTTCGAGCTATAGCTGCTCTTACGCCATTCGAGGGACATCCCGCTGCGCTCCAGGTGAGTAGAGGTCTGTCGCCAATCTGGCGACAAGCTCCCTCGATTCTGCCTCACCGAGCGCAAGCGCACCAAGACGTTCGAGAACACCTTGGTAGACCTCGATCTCCTCCGCCTTCTCAAGAAATAGCGATGTGATCTCACTGTCGATGTATGCGACGGGCTGGAACTTGTCGGAGTTGATCAGCTGAAAGTGGCCTGACACTCCGGGATGGCCACCAGCCGCCACCGGCACGATCCGGATTGAGATGTTCGATCGCACCGACAGCTGCAGCAACTGGTGCAGCTGGCCGGACATCACCGCTTTGTCCCCTTGCCCGACTGGCAGCCGCACCACGAACTCATGGATGAAGAACTCGAAGGTCACCAGCGGGCGCTTCGACAGGATGACCTGTCGTGACATTCGAGCAAACACTCGCTCATCAACATCATCCTGCAGCGGCACGTTTCCGGTTTCGTTGATCAGCGCTCGGGCGTAGTCCGAGGTCTGCAGCAAGCCCGGCACGATCGTGCCCTGATAGGCCGAGATCGCAGTGGCGCGTTCTTCGTGCCACACCAACGTTTTCACCTGCGCCGGCAGGTTCGGGTAGGTCTCCAGCAACCCGGGCTCGTCGAGGTCTTCGCACAGCGCGTACAGCTCGGCGGCCTCGTCGCCGACCACGCCCATGACCGTGAGCATCTGGACGACGTCGAGGTACTTGCCGCCGCGGCGTCCGTTGAACATGTTGGAGATGCGGGTGGGCGGCCAGTCCAGGCGCCGCGCCATTTCCCGCACTCCCCAGCGGTGCTCGGCCATCAGCTCGCGGAGGCGGGCACCCAGCTGGCGACTGCGCACGGTCGTCGGGCGATCAAGCATGAGCGGAGAGTACGGCCGAAACCGCTTCCGCTCCACCGTTCGCGCTGGTGGTTCGCCCGAAGAGGCGCGGTGTCACCAGCCGGGTACGCCGCAGCGGATCACGCGGCGGCGGGCGTCTTCGTGAGCTGGGCCAGCAGGCGCGTGCACCAGTCGAGCAGTTCCTGGTCGCGCAGCGTCGGGGCGCCCATGCGGCCGCCGGCCGGGCCTTCCGTCGGCTTCGGCACGGACACGGTGTTGGTCACGGCCTTGTACAACGCCTTGGGGTACAAGCGCTTCAGCCGCACCAGCTGCGAATCGGCCAGCGGCAGGGGCGCGAACCGGATCGTGTTGCCCTGCACGGCGACCTCCGTGACACCCGCCGCGCGGCAGGCGTGCCGGAAGGCCGCAACGCTGAGCAGCCGGTTGACGGGCGAGGGCGGTTCGCCGTAGCGGTCGACGAGTTCCTCGCGCACGGCCTCCAGACCGGCGGTGTCGGGCGCGGCCGCGATCTTGCGGTAGGCCTCCAGGCGCAGGCGCTCGCCTTCGACGTAGTCGTGGGGGATGTGGGCGTCGACGGGGAGGTCCACGCGGACTTCGGCGAGTTCCTCCTCTTCCGCGGGCTCGGCGCCGGCGTGGCGGCGGAAGGCGTCGACGGCTTCGCCGACGAGCCGCACGTACAGGTCGAAGCCGACGCCCGCGATGTGGCCGGACTGCTCCGCGCCGAGGATGTTGCCGGCGCCGCGGATCTCCAGGTCCTTCATGGCGACGGCCATGCCCGCGCCCAGTTCGGTGTTCTGGGCGATCGTCGCGAGCCGGTCGTGGGCGGTCTCCGTCAGCGGCGCTTCCGGCGGGTACAGGAAGTAGGCGTACCCGCGTTCGCGGCCCCGGCCCACACGCCCGCGCAGCTGGTGGAGCTGGGCCAGGCCGAGCAGGTCGCCGCGTTCGACGATGAGGGTGTTGGCGTTGGAGATGTCGAGGCCGGTTTCGACGATCGTGGTGCAGACGAGCACGTCGTACTCGTTTTCCCAGAAGCCCTGGATGATCTTTTCGAGCTTGTCCTCGTTCATCTGGCCGTGCGCCGTCACCACGCGCGCCTCCGGCACCAGCTCGCGGATGCGCTTGGCGGCCTTCTCGATCGAGGAGACGCGGTTGTGGACGTAGAAGACCTGGCCGTCGCGCAGGAGCTCGCGGCGGATGGCGGCGCCGACCTGCTTGTCGTCGTAGGAGCCGACGTAGGTCAGGATCGGGTGCCGGTCTTCCGGCGGCGTGAGGATCGTGGACATCTCGCGGATGCCGGCGAGCGACATCTCCAGCGTGCGCGGGATGGGCGTGGCCGACATGGTGAGCACGTCGACGTGGGTCCGCAGCGCCTTGATGTGTTCCTTGTGCTCCACGCCGAAGCGCTGCTCCTCGTCGACGATCACGAGGCCGAGGTCCTTGTAGCGGATGCCCGTCTGGAGCAGGCGGTGGGTGCCGATGACGATGTCGACCTCACCGTCGGCGAGCTGCTGCATGATCGCGTCGGACTCGGTCTTGTGGGTGAACCGCGAAAGGCCCTTGATGGTGACCGGGAACGACTGCATGCGCTCGGTGAAGGTGTTGAGGTGCTGCTGCGCGAGCAGGGTGGTGGGCACGAGCACGGCGACCTGCTTGCCGTCCTGCACCGCCTTGAACGCGGCGCGCACGGCGATCTCGGTCTTGCCGTAGCCGACGTCGCCGCAGATCACCCGGTCCATGGGGACGCCGCGTTCCATGTCGGACTTGACCTCGTCGATGGCGGCGAGCTGGTCGTTGGTCTCGGTGAACGGGAACGCGTCTTCGAGCTCGCTCTGCCACGGCGTGTCCGGGCCGAACGGGTGGCCGGGCGCGGCCTGGCGGGCGGCGTAGAGCTGCACGAGCTCGGCGGCGATCTCCTTGACCGCGTGCTTGGCCTTGGCCTTGGTGTTCTTCCAGTCGGAGCCGCCGAGCTTGTTGAGCGTGGGCAGCTCGCCGCCGACGTAGCGGGAGATCTCGTCGAGCTGGTCGGTGGGCACGAACAGGCGGTCGCCGGGCTGGCCGCGCTTGGAGGAGGCGTATTCGAGCAGCAGGTATTCGCGCGTGGCGCCGGCGACGGTGCGCTGCACCATCTCCACGAAGCGGCCGATGCCGTGCTGGGTGTGCACCACGTAGTCGCCCGCCTTGAGGGCGAGCGGGTCGACGGCGTTGCGCCGCCGCGAGGGCATCTTGGTGTTGAGGTCCTTTGTGGACGTTCCGGCGGTGGCGCCGCGGCCCGTCAGGTCGGCTTCCGAGAGCACCACGAGGGCGCGCTCGGGTGAGACGAACCCGTCGACGACGGCGCCGCAGGCGACCGTGACGACGCCGGCGGGCGGGACGTCGGTGAGGCCGTCGCCGGCCAGTGTGGCGGGCACCTCGGCGCTGGTGAGCTGCTCGACGGCACGGCTGGCCGTGCCGTGACCGGCGACGACGAGCACACCGGTGCCGCCGGAGGCGACGTGGGCGCGCAGGTCGGTCATCGCGCGATCGAACTCGCCGCGGTAGGCGGGGGCGGCTTCGACGCCGATCACGTAGACGTCGGGATCTTCGGTGGTGAGCTGCGTGAGCGTCCACCACGGGCGCTTGGTGTCCTGGGCGTGCTCGGCGACCTCGGCGAGGTCGCGGTAGGCCGAAGCGCCGAGGTCGATCGGCGCCTGTCCCCCGGCCGCCGCCGTGGTCCAGGAGGCTTCGAGGAACTCCTGGCCGGTGCGCACGAGGTCGGCGGCGCGGGCGCGGATCTTCTCCGGGTCGGCGAGCAGCACGTGGCTGCCGCGCGGCATCGCGTCGGTGAGCAGGGTGAGCTCGCCTTCGCACAGCACCGGGATGAGGGCTTCCATGCCTTCGACGGGGATGCCATCGGCGAGCTTGGTGAGCATCTCGGCCAGGTGAGCGTCGGCTTCGTAGGTGACCGCCAGCTCGGCGGCCTTGGCCTTGACGCTTTCGGTGAGCAGCAGCTCGCGGCACGGCGGCGCGGTGACGCGCTGGATCTCGCCGGGCAGCGACCGCTGGTCGGAGACGGCGAACGCGCGGATCTCGCTGACCTCGTCGCCCCAGAACTCGACGCGGACGGGGTGCTCGGCCGTCGGGCCGAACAGGTCGAGGATGCCGCCGCGCACGGCGAACTCGCCGCGCTTCTCGACCATGTCCACGCGCGTGTACGCGAGCTCGACGAGGCGTTCCAGCAGGCCTTCGAAGCTCTGCTCCTCCCCGACGACCAGGTCGACGGGGGCGAGCGAGCCCAGGCCGGGGGCCATGGGCTGGATGAGGCTGCGGACCGTCGAGACGACGACCTTGAGCTCGTCGTCGCCGGTGTGCAGCCGGTGCAGCACCTCCAGGCGCCGCCCGACGGTGTCCGCCCGCGGCGACAGGCGCTCGTGGGGCAGCGTCTCCCACGAGGGGAAGTCGACCACTCTGGCGCGGCCGAGCAGCGCCTGCAGGGCGGCGGTGAGCTCTTCGGCTTCGCGGCCCGTCGCGGTCACCGCGAGGACGGGTTTACCTGCGCCTTTGCGATTCTCGTCCTCCGCCAGGGCGGCGGCGACCAGCTGGCGCGCGGTGACGGGGCCCTGCAGCTCGAGCAGCGGGGCGCCGGCGCGCTCGACGACCCCGCGCAGGGCGGGGTCGGGAAGGATGGCTTGGAGGAGTCCGGACAGTGGAGCGTCGGTCACCGTCCCAGCCTACGTCCCGGGGATGGTGGTGTGGGGGTGCCCCAGCCACGTGGTGAAGGTGGGCCGCGGGTCCGCCTCGTTGATCTCGCCGGCGGTCGCCCGGGCAACCGACCCGTCAGGCCGGATGACGGCGGCTGGGCGCGTGAGGAGGCGTACAGGTCGATCTCGTCAACCTCGCCGGCGGTCGCCCAGGCAACCGACCCCTCAGGCCGGATGACGGCGGCTGGGCGCGAAAGGAGGCGTACAGGTCGATCTCGTCAACCTCCCCGGCGGTCGCCCAGGCAACCGACCCCTCAGGCCGAACGACGGCCGCTGATCGCGAAAGGAGGCGTACAGGTCGATCCCGTCAACCTCCCCGGCGGTCGCCCAGGCAACCGACCCCTGGGGGCCGGAGGGAAGCGGCGAGTTCGTGGCTGGGTGCGGGCTCTCGGAAGTCAGCATCTCGACCATTTCGCGGAAATCGCCGGGACGCGTCATCGGGCGAGTCGGGTGACTTGCTGATCACTTCCTGGTTCGCCGGTTCCCTCGATCAAGGTGAACGTCCCGCGCGCCGTCCGTTGCTTCCCGATGACGGCGTCTCGTACCGGTGATGCCGGGCGCTCGGTGCGGTCAGCCGCTGACGTGGGCGGTGTTGTCGAGCCAGTGCCGGGCGAGGGTGGTGTCGCCGTCGATGCTGAGGTCGGTCGCGTCGCGGTCGGTGAGAGGAAGTCGCCGGGTCAAGGTCAGCAGCAGAGACCGGGCCGGGCCGGCCACCGTCACATCGGCCTGCCGGGTGCCCGGCTGCCACGTTGCCCCGTCCGGCCGCCGTTCGACGAACCAAGCGCCCTCGCCGTCCCCGGTGTCGGTGGCCAGCCACTGCAGGGTCTGCCCCGTGCCCCGGAGGGCGTGGGCGGACTCGGGCCGCTGCAGCTCCCACGTGGGGGAGGTGAGCACCGTGAGGTGGTTGCCGATGAGCGCGGCTGCGACGTCGGCGTCGATGTCGGCCGGTCGGCCCGCCGCCGCGGTGGCTGCGTCGAAGCCGTGGACGACCGTCTCGTTGAGGACGCTGGACAGCCAGAACCGCGTCCCGGTCCGCTCGTCCCCCCGCGGCGTTGAACACCGGCGCTTCGAGTGCGTCGTCGGAGCACGCGCTCCCGATCCGCTGTGCGGACCCCGACAGCCACGCCTGCCACTCGCGGGGGTCGGCAGGGAGTGCGGCCACCGCTGTGGGCAGCTGGGTGGGATCGGTGATGCGCCGCTCGATGATCTCCGCGACCCAGTGCTGGGTCTGGCCCGACTGTGCGTGGTAAGGGAGGCAAGTACGCCGGCTGTTCGCGGCACGGCAGGCCAGTACGCCGGCTGTCCGCGGCAAGACCGCGCCGATGCCGGGCCGGCTCGCCGCACACGTGCCGACGGGGCTGACCCACAGGCTCGTGTGCAGCGCGAGGCGGCGCCACTCGACCGACCAGCTTCACCGACGTCCCGGCGCCGACGTTGTCGCAGAAGGCGGCACCACTCAGCCAAACCCGCACAGCATCACCGACGTCCCGACGCTGACATCGCGACACAAACGCGACACCACTCACCCGGTCCGGCTCACTGCTTCACGAGCGTCCCCACATTGATGTGCGGCCAGTCGATGTCGAGGAAGTTCAGGATGATCGTCTGCGTGTACTGCAACTGCAGGAACTCGCCCAGGACCGGATCCGAGACCTTCTCGATCCAGAACACCGCGGTCATGCTGGTCGCGTTGGCGTTGGTGACCACGAACGGGATGTTCTGGATGCCGCCGGCCGAACCGCCGATCACGTCCGTTGTGGACAGTGGCAGGACGACGGTCTCGGTGATCTGCTGGTTCTTGATCGCCTCGGTGAGGACGACGTTCGGGTTGGCGATGGCGCCCGCGGGGATGCCCGGGGGCAGCGGGGTGGTCGTGAAGGGCGCCAGGTACTGCGCGTTGGTGACGGGCTGGCCCGTGCTGTGGGTGATGGGCGTCGAGTCGGCGGGGTCGATGCGGGGGCCGCCCTGAACGGTCAGGGGCTGCCCCTGCGCGAGGAGGGCGTCGCCGTGGGGGATGGTGGCGAGGCGGGCCACGGTTTCCGGCGCGGCGGGCGCGGTGGTGGCCGGCACGTCGATCCACTGGCCCGTCTCGAAGTGCAGCGCGCCGCCCGTGACGGCGTCGCTGATCTGCTGCGTGTAGTGCACGCCGCGGAAGAAGATGTCGTCCTGGGCGGAGCCGCGGTTGGGCACGGGGGCGCCGATGGGCGCGAACTCCAGCGTCTCCTGAGTGGCGCTCAACTGCAGGAAAAACGGCTGGTTGTCGTGTTTGTCGGGACGGGCGATGAGGTTGAAACCACGCCCCATCCAGCGGCCGGGCAGCTCGCGCAGGGAGCGCAGCGTCGCCAGGTCGGCGGGGGCTCCGGCGCGGAACACGTGAGCGGTCATGACGCAACTTCCTTTCCGTGGCAACGAATCCTCGCGTTCGGGGATCCGTTGCGGACACGGAACGGCAGCTCATCCAGGTTCACGGGTTCACTCGTTCGAGCAAGGTCCGGGTCAGCCAGGGCAACCGGAAATGGCCGAACGGGCCGGAATCCGCGTGGCGCTCAACGGTTCCAGTCGGGGTCGCCGATCATGACCGCACTTCCTTTCCGTGTCGTCGGACTGATGCCCGTGACACGGATGGGAAGTGTTGATCGGTTCAAGTCAGCTGCGCCACAATTTCGGCGATCCGCGGGAGTTGCTCGGCCACCGTTGAAGGGTCGATCGCGCCGATGCGGATGAGCACGTGGTCTGCACCGGCGTCGGCGTACGCGTGAAGCCCGGCGGCAACCACCGGCGCGGGCCCCGTGAGCATCGTCTGGATACCGCCGACGACGGACAGCGGGCGCTGGTACGTACCTTTCGCGTACTCCTCCAGCACGGCCGTGCCGCGGCCCGCGTCGTCGTCCACGTAGACGGTCGCGAACAACGCCGGCGTGAACGGGCGCGAGGGACGAATCGCGGCGAGGCCCCGGGCGTAGTCGGCGGGGGCGGGTGGGTACGGGAGCCAGCCGTCGTAGAGCTCGCCCGCGCGCCGGAGCGCGGACGGCGTCGCGCCGGCGAGCCAGATCGGCGGGCCACCTTCGCGCGCTGGGCGCGGAACGTCCGGCAGCCAGTCGTAGCGCAGCACCTTGCCGTGGAACGAGCGGGGGTTGCCGCTCCACAGTTCGCGCCACAGGCGGACGACGTCGTCGAGGTGTGAGAACCGCGTCTTGAACCGCACGCCCACCAGCTCGAACTCCGGCTCGCTGAAACCGGGGAACCCGGCGCCGACACCCAGCACGAGCCGGCCGCCGGAGATCAGGTCCAGCGAGGTGACGGTCAACGCGGCCTGCACCGGATGCCGGAACGCGGGCAGCAGCACGGCGGTCCCGAGCGTCACGTGGTCGGTGGCCTGCGCGACGGCCGTCAGCAGGGTCAGGGGCTCGATGCGGGCACGCACGATCGAGTCGCCCGCCCACACCGAGTCGAAGCGGAGGCGCTCGGCCTCGCACGCCAGGTCCACGATCGCGCCGACGTCGCCGCCCGCCGCCAGCTGAGCCCGCCCTGCCGGCAGGAGAAGTCCGAATTCCATGCCGGCGAGAATTCGACGCGCCGGGGTCTCGCGGCAATTCCCCGAAGGGAATGGCGCGGCCGCGCGGCTTCTGCTTGCCTGGCGACATGGACATGGCGTTCCCCGACGCGCTGCGCGACGCGCGGACCCGCCGCCGGCTGAGCCAGCTCGAGCTGGCGACGCGAGCGGGCACCACGCAGCGGCACGTGAGTTTCCTGGAACGCGGCCGTTCAACGCCCGGCCGCGGGATGGTCGTGCGCGTGGCCGAGGCACTAGGCGTGCCACTGCGCGAACGCAACGCCCTGCTGCTCACAGCGGGTTTCGCACCGGGCTACGCCGAGACGCCGCTGGACGACCCGGCGCTCGCGCCGGTGCTCGGCTCACTGCGCGCATTGCTGGACGGGCACCGGCCCCACCCCGCGCTGATCGTCGACCGCTACGGCGTGCTGGTCGCCGCGAACGACGCGTTCGCCCTGCTCACCGAGGGCGTGGCGCCCGAATTGCTGCGGCCGCCCGTGAACGTCCTGCGGATGGCCCTGCACCCCGAGGGCATGGCCCCGCGCATCGCCAACTTCGCAGACTGGGCCCAGCACGTGCTGGAACGCCCCCGCCAGGGCCTGCCCGACCCCCGCCACCGCGAGCTGCTGGAGGAACTCACGGCTTACCTCCCGAAGCCGGCACAGCCTTCCGCCGACCACCTCGGCTTCGCGGTGCCGCTGCACCTCAAGACCTCGCTCGGCGACCTGCGGCTGATCACCGCCATCACCCGCTTCACGACGGCCGTGGACGTGACGATCGCGGAGCTGAGCCTGGAGACGTTCCTGCCGGCCGACGCGGAGACGGCCGGCTTGCTCAGGCCGGCGTGACGCGCAGCAGCTTGTCGTCCGAGCCGTTGGACGTGGTGACGTAGAGGCTGCCGTCCGGGGCGGAGCGGACGGCGCGCAGGCGGCCGAAGTGCTCGTTGAACTCCGGCGGCAGCGTCACGTGCGTGACGTGGGCGGCGGCGTCGAGGTGGAGCAACAGCAGTTTCTGCCCCTTCAAAGCGACGACGGCGAGCGCGCCATCGTTGGGCCCCCACTGTTTGCCGGTGAGGAACGCGTCCCCGGACGTGGCTTCCGTGATGTTCCCTGACGTCCACAGTGGACGCACCGCGTTCGGGAACCGGGTGGTGTCCGTCATCGGCACGCTCTCGTCGTAGGAGGAATCCGTGCCGCCCTTGGACGGGTCCCAGCCGTAGTTGCCGCCGGGGCGGATGAGGTTCACCTCGTCGTCGAAGGTGGGACCGTGCTCGGACGTGAGGACCTGGCCGGTGCCGGGGCGGATGGCGACGCCCTGGATGTTGCGGTGGCCGTAGGTGTAGATCCGCCGCTCGTTCGGGTCCGCGGAGGAGAAGAACGGGTTGTCCGGCAACGGTTCCCCGGTCTTCGCGTTGATGCGCAGCACCTTGCCGCCGAGGCTGCGGCGGTCCTGCGCGATGGTCGGGCGCGCGGTGTCACCCGTGCCGACGAGCAGCGCGCCGTCCGGGGCGAGCGTCGGGCGGCAGCCGGAGTGGCGGCCGCTGGGGTTCACGGGCAGGCCAGTCAGCAGGTCACGGACCTTCGTGGCGCTCGAGCTGTCGGCTGCCAACCGCCACGTGACGAGCCGGACGTCCACGGCCCGGTCGGCTTCCTGGTGCGTCTGGCACGTGGTGAACTCCCGCGACGTCGCGAAATCCGCTGCGAGGACCAGGCCCATGAGCCCGCCCTCGCCCTGCACGAGGACGTCGGAGAAGTCGGCGCGGACCTCGGTCGTGCGGCCGGCCCGGATCAGCGCGAGCTTGCCGGGCCGCTGCGGCACGAGCAGCGAGCCATCGGGCAGGAACCCGATGTCCCAGCCGTGTTCGAGCCCGCCCGCGACCGTCTCGACGCGGAACCCGCCGGTCGCCGCTGAAGACGGCGCGCTGGTCAGCGGAGGCGACGACGAAGCCGCCCCCGAACACCCCGCGGCGAACGCCGCGACCACCGCCAGCAGCACGACTCCGGGCTTGCGCATACCGTCCAGCATGCCCGACAAAACCGGCGATCGCGGCTCATCCGCCGGGCCGGACCAAACCCGGCTCGTACGCGAACACCACCGCGTCCACGCGATCGCGCAGGCCCAGCTTGCCGAGCACACGCCGGACGTGCGTCTTCACCGTCGTCTCGCCGAGGTAGAGCTTGCGCGCGATCTCGGCGTTCGACAGCCCCGTGCGAGGAGCCCGAGCACGTCCTTCTCGCGCTCGGTCAGGGTGTCCAGCTGCGGCTGCGCGGCCGGGCGCGCGGTCCGGTAGCGATCGAGCAGCGGCCGCGTGACCGAGGGCGACACCATCGCGTCGCCGCGCAGCACACCGCGGATGGCGACCAGCATCTCGTCCGACGGCGCGTCCTTGACCAGGAAACCGCTCGCGCCCGCGCGCAGGGCCGAATAGGCGTATTCGTCGAGGTCGAACGTGGTGATCACCAGCACGCGCACGTCCGGTAGCTCGGTGCAGATCCGCTCGGTGGCGGCGACGCCGTCGAGCACCGGCATGCGCATGTCCATCAGCACCAGGTCCGGCCGTCGCTCGCGGGCGATCTCGACGGCGGCGGATCCGTCGCCCGCCTCGGCGACGACCTCCAGGTCCGGCTGGCTGTCGACGATCATCCGCAGCCCGACACGCACGAGCTCCTGGTCGTCGCAGATCAGCACCGACGTCATCCCGCCTCCCCCGTCCGCAGCGTCGCCCGCACGCGGAACCCGCCGTCCGGCAGCGGGCCCGTTTCGAGCTCACCGCGGTAGAGCTCCACCCGCTGTGCCGTCCCGGCCAGCCCGCGGCCCGACGACGGCAAGCCGGCCGCGACCGGTTGCCGGCCACCGGTGTTCGTCCCTCGAGGCGCACTTCGGCGCGGGTGAACGCCCCTCGCACGCAGGTGGTGGCGTCGGCGGGCGCGTGCTTGAGCACGTTCGTGAGCGCCTCCTGCACGATCCGGTAGGCCTGCAGGGCGGCACCGGCGGGCAAGTCGGTGCCGTCACCGGTCACTTCGAGCTCGACGTCGCGGCCAGCCTGATCGGACTGGCCGACGAGCGCGCGCAGCTGGTCGAGCGTCGGCTGCGGCGTGCGCGGGGTTCACCGGCAGCCCGCCGCGGCCGGTGCGGCCGGTGCGGCGGTGCGGCCGGTGCGGCCGGTGCGGCCGGTGCGGCCGGTGCGGCCGTGCGGTCCACGGCCTCGGGATCGTGATGGTGCTGTGGCCAGCACGTCGGGCGGCTCGCGGGCGATGCGCGTGCGCTCCTCGGCGACGGCCGCGCGCGCCTGCGCCTGCCGCTCCGGCTCGGCGAGGTCCGCGCGCAGCCATTCCTCTTCGGTGAGCTGCTCCTTGGCGTGGAAGAACTCGCCGAGCGCCCACGCCGCGACGTGCAGGGGCAGCACGCCGACGATCGTCAGCGTCGGGTTCTGCGTGGTGACGCCCCACGTGAACCCCACTCGAACTCCAGCACCAGCACGGCCGGCGCGACGACGGCGCCGAAGAGCCGGTCACCCTTCTTGACCAGCGTGAACACCACGACAGCCAGTGCCTGCTCGCTGCGGCCGCGGTCGTAGGCCCACACCTCGTCGGTGAAGGCCGCGACGACGCCGGCGACGATCAGCACAGCCGCGGTCCGCGGGAAGCGGCGGCGCACCAGCAGTGGCAGCAGGAACGCGAGCGGCACCATCTGCAGTGCCCACGACTGCTTCGCCGCGATGTTCGGACCGAGCAGCAGGAAGACGGCGTACAGCGGCAGGTCCAGCGCCCAGCGCTGCCTGCGCACCCAGACCACCAGTCGTCGCACGGCTCGACGCTAACGAGCGCCCGCCACTTCGTTCCGCAGAATGCCGCCGGTCCTCCGATCGGACGATCTCGACGGGCCTTCCGGCTGATCCGCGGCGACGAGGTGCGTCCCTAACTTCGGAGACATGTCGATCACCACGGAGTTCTTCCGCCACCCCATGCTGACGGGCGCGATCGCCGCGAGCTCAGGTTCGCTGGCCACCGCCATGACCCGCGACCTCGGGCTGGAATCCGCCCGGTCCGTCGTGGAGCTCGGGCCGGGCACAGGGGTGTTCACGGCGTCGATCGTGGCGGCGCTGCCGCCGTCCGCGGCGTTCGCGGCCGTCGAGATCAACCCGCGGCTGGTGGGTGCGCTGCGCCGCGCGTTCCCGTCGGTTTCGGTGGTGGAGGGTTCGGCGGAGACGCTGGCCACGCTCCTCGCCGAAGCGTGTGACGTCGTGGTTTCCGGTCTGCCGTGGACGGCCATGCCGGCGGTACGCCAGAGGCAGGTGCTGGATGCGATCTGCGGCACGCTGTCTTCGCACGGCCGGTTCACGACGTTCGCCTACGCGCACACCGCCTGGACGCCGCCCGCGCGCCGGTTCGCGCGGCTGCTGCGGAGCCGGTTCTCCGTGGTCGAGCGCACGCGGGTGGTCTGGCGCAACCTGCCGCCGGCGTACGTTTACCGCGCCGCGCTGCCGGCCTGTCACCTCGGGGCTCTGCGTGACCAGCCTGCTGCGGCCGCTTCTTGACGCGCCCGCCCTCGTCGTCTACGTCGTGGGCGGCCTGATCATCGTCGCGGAAACGGCAATGCTGCCGGGAATCGTGCTGCCGACACTGTCCACTTTGCTCATGATGGGCTTCCTGGTGGAGCGCGGCACGTTGACGTGGTGGGTGGCGCTGGTGGTGTGCGTGTGCGCCGCGGTGCTGGGCGATCAGCTGGCGTACTGGGAGGGCCGCGTGCTCGGGCCGCGGGTGCGGTCTTCGCGGCTGGGGCGGCGGATCGGCCCGGCGCGGTGGGACCGCGCGGAAGCTGTGGTGGCCCGGTACGGCGTGCCCGCCGTGGTGGCGGGGCGGTGCCTGGTGGGAGTGCGGACACTGGTGCCTCGAATCGCCGGTTCGGCGGGGTTGCCGTACCGGCGGTTCGCGGCGGGCAGCGTCTGCGCGGCCGTGGTGTGGGCCGGGGTGGAGCTGTTCGCCGGGCAGGCCGCCGGATGGGTGGCGTTCAGCTGCTGATGAACGCGCCGCCGTTGACGTGCAGGACCTGGCCGGTGATGTGGCCGGCCGCGGCACTGGCGAGGAACGTCACGGCTTCGGCGATGTCTTCCGGGCGGCCCTCGCGTTTGTTCATGGTGTTCGCAATCAGGCGCTCACGACGTTCGTCGGTGAGCTTGCCGTGGAAGAACTCCGTGTCGACGACCAGGCCGGGCGCGACGACGTTCGCCGTGATGCCGCGCGGGCCGACGATCCGCGCGAGGTCCGCGTTCCACGCCTCCACCGCGGCTTTGGCCCAGCCGTAGGAACCGGCGCCGGTGTGAGCGGCGATGGAGCCGAGCGTGACGATGCGGCCGCCGTCGGCGATGCGGCCGCGCAGGCCGGCCGTGACGAGGGCGGCGGTGAAGACGTTGGCGCGGAAGTTCGCGGTCCACGCGGCCGCGAGCGTGGCCAGCTCCGTGCTGTCGCCGCGCAGGAAATCGGTGTTGCCGCCGGCGTTGTTGACCAGGACGTCGACGCGGCCGGGCAATTCGGCCAAGGCGGCTTCGACAGCCTCGTGGTCGGCCGCGTCGAACGCGACCGCGCGGGCGCCGAGCAGCGCCGCGGCCTCGGTGAGCACGCTCTCGCGGCGCCCGGTGATCGTCACTTTGTCGCCATTGGCGGCGAACGCGGCCGCGATGGCGTAGCCGATTCCCGTGCCACCGCCCGTGACGAGTACTTCACGTGTCATTGGTAAAGATCCTTTCCCCAGTCGAGCACCCAGACCGTACCGGGACCGCCGCGGCGGCGCGCGCTCGTAGGATCGAGGTCATGACCCTGTTCGACCCCGCTTCGACGGCGCTGGTGCTCGTCGACTTCCAGGACCGCATCGTCGCGCTGCCGACGACTCCCTTCACCGGTCCCGAGGTGGCCGCCAACGCCGTGCGGCTGCGCGATGCGTTCTCCGAGTCCGGCGCACAGATCGTGATCATCCAGGTGCGCCGGCCGGGTTCGGAGGAATCGCCGGTGATCGCCGAACTCAAGCCGCGTGCCGGGGAGAAGCTCGTGATCAAGACGGCGATCGGCGGCTTCTACAACACGGATCTCCACGCTCACCTGCGCGACGCCGGCGTGCGCACCGTCGTGTTCGGCGGCATCGCCACCGAGTTCGGCGTGGAGTCCACATTGCGCGCGGCCGCGGACTTCGGCTACGAGGTCGTCGCCGTTTCCGACGCCATGACGGGCTTGTCCGACATCGCGCACGAATCGTCCACCACGAAGATCTTCCCGCGCCTCGGCACGGTCCTCACGACCGCCGAAACCCTTGCGGCGCTGGGGTGATCGACAAGATCGCGTGGCTGCACGTGGTCGACCGCCGCGTCCTCGCGGCGGTCTCCCGCGGCAAATCCACGTGGTACCTCCCGGGCGGCAAGCGCGAACCGGGCGAGACGGACGCCGAGACGCTCGTGCGCGAAATCGCGGAGGAGCTTTCGGTGTCCTTGGACCCGGCTTCGCTTGCACCGGCGGGGGTTTGGGAAGCGCGGGCGGACGGGAAGGCTCCGGGCACGGCGGTGCGGATGACGTGCTACACCGCGTCGTACGCCGGTTCGCTCGCGGCCGCGAGTGAGATCGCTTCCTTCGGCTGGCTCGGCTACGCCGACCGCGGCCGGGTGTCCGCGGCGGTCCAGCTGATCTTCGACGACCTCCACGCGCAGGGCCTGCTCTAGGCGGTCAGCCGAGCTTCGGGCTGGGGAACTTGGCCACCGTGACCAGACCGGATTCGTAAGCCACGATCACCAGTTGTGCGCGGTCGCGTGCGTGCAGCTTGGCCAGGAGCCGGCCGACATACGCCTTGACCGTC
Organism: Amycolatopsis sp. FDAARGOS 1241; assembly: GCF_016889705.1. NCBI lineage: Bacteria > Bacillati > Actinomycetota > Actinomycetes > Pseudonocardiales > Pseudonocardiaceae > Amycolatopsis > Amycolatopsis sp. FDAARGOS 1241. Next base: position 612,770 of record NZ_CP069526.1, on the reverse strand, counting down.
GCCGGTGAGAGGCGCAGTCGGGTGGCGAGCTCCGAGTTCGAGAGCCCGCGCGCGATCAGGGTCAGGACTTCGCGTTCGCGTGCGGTGAGCACGTCGAGCCCCGCACCGAGCGGCCTGCGTCGCTCGGTGGTGCGGGCGAATTCGGCGATGAGCCGGCGAAGGACGGACGGTGCGAGCAGCGCGTCGCCCGTTGCGACGGTGCGGATCGCGGCGCACAGCTCGGCCGGGCGGGTGTCCTTGAGGAGGAACCCGGTGGCGCGGCGCGCAGGGCGTCGAAGACGGGACCGTCGAGGTCGAACATCGTCAGGATCAGCACGCGCACCTGGGGCGCGCGTTCGGCGAGCAGCCGGGTCGCCTCGATGCCGTCCAGCTCCAGCCACCACCGTCGGGGATATTGCCGAACTTGGTGACGTCCACGTGGATCAGCGATCCGGGGTGAGCGTGTTCGTAGCGGCGTAACGGTTCTCCGGTCACTCGGTCGATGCGGGAAAGCCGGTTGATCCGGCAGCGGGTCAGCACCCGCGTGGGCCGTGGAGGCCGGCATGCCCAGCCGGCCGGCGATCTGGACCGGGCCCAGTCGCATCCGCCACCGCGGGTGCACGACTCGCCGCACGATGCCGGGCGGGGTACTGGCCGGGCGGTGGTGCGGGCGCGAGGACCGGTCGAGCATCCCGGCCTTGCCCTGCGCACGGTAACGGCCGGCCCATTTACGCGCAGTCCGTGGCGACACCATGAACATTGCTGCCGCAGTTGCACAGCTGCAGGCTTGCTCGACGATCAACCGGGCCAGTCGCAGCCGGGTCCGAGGGGTGAGCGTGGCGTTAAGGTGGGACACGAAGGCCTCTGGTTCGTGGAGCGGTTCCTAGACCGTTCCACCCCACAACCAGAGGCTTTCACCTGTCCGCACGACAGGCCGTCGCACCCCTCAAACCCAAAACAGCGTCCCTGGACATCACACCTAGCCCAGCAGCCGCGGTTTGTGTTCCAGGTGAGAGAGGCCGTTCCACGCCAAATTCACCAGATGCGCGGCCACCTCATCGCGCTTGGGCTTCCGCGCGTCGAGCCACCACTGTCCCGTCAAGGCGACCATCCCGACGAGCGCCTGGGCGTACAGGGCGGACAGCTTCTCCTCATAGCCGCGCGCCGCGAACTGCTGGGCGAGGATGTGTTCGACCTGGCCGGCGATGTCGTTGAGCACGGTGGAGAACGTGCCGGTCGAGCTGGCGACCGGGGAGTCGCGCACGAGGATGCGGAAGCCGTCGTGGGAGTCCTCCACGTAGCTGAGCAGGGCGATCGCCGCTTGTTCCAGCATGACGCGGGGGTGGCCGCCGTGGAGGGTGTTGACCATGCGGTCCAGCAGGAGCTGCGTCTCGCGGTCCACGACGACCGCGTAGATGCCCTCTTTGCCGCCGAAGTGCTCGTACACGACGGGCTTCGACACGTTGGCGCGGGCGGCGATCTCTTCGACCGAGGTGCCGTCGAAGCCCTTCTCCGCGAACAGCGCCCGCGCGACGGCGAGCAGCTGCTGCCGCCGTTCGCTCCCCGTCATGCGGACGCGCGGCACCGGTGCGGCCGGCCGCGCTCCGGTCACCGCTGCTTCGCGCTTCGCTCGCCGTCTCCCCGCCATGCGCAGCAGGGTAGCGGCAGGTCAGGCGTTGTCGAACGCGGTGTCCCGCGCGGGAGCCTCCCACGCGGCCAGGTCCGCCCGCACCTGCTCGAGGTGAGCGCTGATGGCGTCGAGGGCATCCGCGCCGAGCGCCAGGCGCAGCGGGGTGTCCGGAGCGTCGAGCGCGGCGAGGATCACGGCGGCCGCCTTCGCGGGGTCGCCGGGCTGCGTGCCGTCGGCGTCGACGACGAGGCGGCGGGTGGGCCCGACCGAATCGGCGTAGTCCGGGATCTCGTCGCTGTGGCTCGTGCTGCCCCACAAACCGGTGCGGAACGCGCCCGGCTCCACGATCAGCACCTTGATCCCGAGGCGGTTCACCTCGTCGGCGAGCCCCTCCGAAAGCCCTTCCAGCGCGAATTTCGTGCCGCTGTAGGCCGAGACACCCGCGAACGACAGCTGCCCGCCCATGCTGCTCATCTGCACGAGCGCGCCCGAACGCCGGGCCCGCATGTGCGGCAGCACGGCGCGCACGAGCGCCGCGGGACCGAAGACGTGCACGTCGAACAGCGACCGCAGCTCCTCGTCGGTGGTCTCTTCGAACGCGCCGACGTGGCCGCGGCCCGCGTTGTTCACCAGCACGTCGATCCGGCCGTGCCGCGCGAGCACCGACGCGACGGTGGCCTCGACCGCCGCGAGGTCCGTGACGTCCAGCGCCACCGCCTCCGCCTGGTCCGGGTGCGCAGCGACGACGTCGGCGAGCGCCTCCGGGCGCCGCGCCGCGGCGACCACGACGTCACCGTCGGCCACCGCCGCGTCCGTGATGGCGCGGCCGAAGCCGCTGTTCGCCCCGGTGACCAGCCAAACCTTGTTCATGTCCCGTCCCTTCGTCGGAACCGACTCTGCTGGCAAACCGCTCGCACGTCCAAGACCTGCTGTGATAACCAATGGTTGTGGACGTGCACAGCCGCGACCTGCGCTACTTCGCCGCAGCCGCCGAGGAGCTCCACTTCACGCGCGCGGCCGAGCGGCTCTACGTCTCGCAGCCGGCGCTGAGCAAGCAGATCCGCATGCTCGAGCGGCAACTCGGCGCGGCCCTGTTCGAACGCGACAGGCGCACGGTCCGGTTGACGCCCGTCGGCGAGGCGTTGCTGCCGCACGCCCGCCGGGTGCTGGCGGAGTGGGACGCCGCGCACGAAGCGGTCGTGCGGGCCAAGGCCGCACAGCGCGAGACGCTCGTCGTCGGGATGAGCACGAGCCCCGGCCGGGGCGGGCTGCTGCCCGGAGTCCGGTCGAGGTTCACCGGCGAACACCTGCACGCCCGGATCACGCTGCGGCAGATCGGCTGGCACGACTCCACCGCCGGGCTCGCGGACGGCTCCACCGACGTCGCCTTCGTGTGGCTGCCCGTGCCCGGCGCGCAGCGCTACGACTGGGTCGTGGTCGCCGAAGAACCACGGCTGGTCGCGATGCCCGCGGGACACCGGCTCGCGGGGCAGTCCACTGTGGACTTCGCCGACCTGCTCGACGAGCCGTTCCTCGCGCTGCCCGAGAGCGCGGGCCCGCTGCGCGACTACTGGCTGGCGCCGGAAGCGCGCGCCGGCCGGGCGCCGGTGATCGGCGCCGAGATCACGAGCGCGGACGAAACCTACGAAGCCCTCGTCGACGGCCGCGGCGTGTGCCTCATCGCGGCCGGCAACGCACCCCTGCTGACCCGCGGCGACGTCGTCGCGCGGCCGGTGCGCGGCGTGTCACCCAGCCGGCTCGCCCTGGCCTGGCGCAAGGACGACAATCGGCCACTCGTCCACGCCTACGCCCGTGCGGCCCGGCTCGCGACGCAAAGCGTCAGGACCCCGGAATGAGCACGGTGCGGCCTACCCGCCGACCGCGCCGCACGGGCGATGACCTCGTTGACGTCGGACCGAACCGCGCGACCCGCTCCGGCGCCAGGGCCGCGTGAACAGATCGGGGGAAGCGAAGATCAGACACCCGGGGTGCCCGCAACCAGCATGGACAATGCACTGGTGAACTGCGTCTTCTGCGGTCTGCTCGAATCGGGGTCGGCCACCTGGCTCAGCCGCGGACCCCACGCCGCCGCGTTCCTGCCGCTGCCGGCGAGCGCGCTGGCGCCCGGCCACACGCTCGTGGTGCCGCGGGAACACTGCACCGGTGTGCTCGACGCGACCGACGCCGCTTTGCACCACACGATCAGCCTCGTGCGCCGGGTCGGCGACGCGATGACCAGGGCGCTGGGCGCGACCGGCGTCAACGTGCTCAACGCCAGCGGACCGGGTTCGGGGCAGAGCGTGGCGCACCTGCACTTCCACGTGGTGCCGCGGTGGCCGGACGACGGGACGGACCTGTGGCCGGACCGGAGATCGAGCCACCCGGCCACCGGAGACGAACACCAGAGGCTGGCTCGAGCGCTGAACAACCCCTGAAACGGCAAGCGGACCACCGTGCACCACGGTGGTCCGCGTGAAAAACCGGAGCTACTCGGCCGCGATCCGGGCCAGGCGCTGCGGGGTCGGCCAGCGGACGTCGTGCACCCAGCCGAACTTCTCGAACAGCCAGATCAGCCGCGCGGACATGTCGATCTGGCCGCGCTTCACGCCGTGCCGGGCGGACGTCGGGTCGGCGTGGTGGAGGTTGTGCCACGACTCGCCGAAGGAGAAGATCGCGAGCGGCCAGAAGTTGGCCGAGCGGTCACGCGCGGTGAACGGGCGCTCGCCGATCATGTGGCAGATCGAGTTGACCGACCACGTCACGTGGTGCAGCACGCAAATGCGCACGAGACCGGCCCAGAAGAACGCGGTCAGCGCGCCCCAGAACGACCACGTGATCAGGCCGCCGAGCAGGGCGGGCAGGGCCAGTGACAGCAGGGACCACAGCCAGAACAGGTCGTCGACCTTCTGGATCGCCTTGTCCTTCACCAGGTCGGGCGCGAAGCGGGTCTGGTTGCTCTTGTCGCGCTCGAACAGCCAGCCCATGTGGGCGTGCCAGAAGCCGCGGGCGATCGCGACGGGCGAGGTGCCGAACAGCCACGGCGAGTGCGGGTCGCCGTCGCGGTCGGAGAAGGCGTGGTGGCGGCGGTGGTCGGCGACCCACGTGATGACCGGCCCCTGCAGGGCGATGCTGCCGGCGATGGCCATCACGACGCGCAGCCAGCGCTTGGCCTTGAACGATCCGTGCGTGAAGTACCGGTGGTAGGCGACGGTGATGCCGAGCCCGCTGACGCCGTAGAAGACGACGAACAGCGCGACGTCGACCCAGGTCAGGCCCCAGCCCCACGCGAACGGCACGGCGACCAGCAGGGCCACCAGTGGCGCGAGCACACCGAGGTACACCGAGACCTGCACTCCGATGCCCCGCTTGCCGTCGAGGATCGGCTTGGGGCCCTTCGGGGCCGGTGGCTCTCCAGCGGGCTGGGAACGGTCGAGGGTGGCCGTCATACAGTTCACTTCTTCCTACGAGCCCTTGCGAAGGGTGACCTAACCTACGATGCCGTAAGTTACGGTACAGGAGGTTTCGAGCCGTGGGGAGGCCCGAAATGCCCGGTTTCCGTCACACGTGGTCCGAACCGTGGGGTACCCGCCACACGGGCCCCTCACCCTCCCGCCACCACTGTCGCCGATCATCGCTATCCTGACCAGGATCGATCCGCCGTAGTGTAATCGGCAGCACTTCAGATTTTGGTTCTGACAGTTCAGGTTCGAATCCTGGCGGCGGAGCAGGCGAATGACCGGACCCGAGGCGATGGGGATGTGGGGCGGCTGAGCGACGAAGCGATCGACTCCGGGGGCGCCAGGCGACCGACTCTCGTCGAGATGTCGGACGCGTGGCTGGTCGGCCGAGCGCGTGAACTCATCGCCGCCGTCCAGCGGCAGGAGTTCGACAAGCAGCTCGAGATCGTCGCGATCATGGATGAGCTGCTCGACGAAACGCTGCGCCGAGGCGAACCGACACTGGTGGCGCAGCTGCTGCGCGCGTCGGCGTTCGCGCGGCTGGTCACGCGCGGGCTGGCGGCCGAAGCGGAACCACGGCTCGACGAGATGCTCGCCCACACCCGCCGCCACGGCCTGTCGCTGCTGCGCGCCGACGCGCACGCCCTGCGCGGGCGCCGGCTCGTGCTGGCCGCGCAGGAGGACGCCGCGCTCACCGAGATCGCCCGCGCGCTCGCGATCCTCGACGACTCCACGATCCCGGATCGCCAGGTCGGCGTGCGCAACTGGAACCGCATGCAGTCGATGGCGCTCATCGACTGCTGGATCGTGCTCAACCAGCTCGGCGTGTACGAAGCCGCCGAAGAGGTCATCGGCCGGGCACACCAGGCGATCCGAGAGAGCGCGAGCCCGCACGAGATCACGCTGCAGCTGATGAACCGCGTGAAAATGCTGCTGGGCTGGGGCCTGCGGCTCGAACGCATCGAGCAATACGACGAGGCGGCCGAGAAGTTCCGCACCGCCGCGTCGATGGCGGTGGCGGCCGAAGGGCCGTTCGCCGAATCGCTGTTCCCGCGCAAGCCCGGCGTCGCCGCCGTCGACCAGGTCGGGGTACTCGCCGCCGCGCTCGCGCTGCACAACCCGGCGGCCGAGCACGTGGACCGGCTGTGGCAGATGCGCCAGGGCCACCACTTCCCGCACGAGCAGGAGATCGTCGCCATCGCGCTCGCGCGCTGCCTGGACCGTGCCGGCCGCCGCGACGAGGCGCTCGAAGTGCTGCGCGAGACGCGCGAAGCAATGGCGAAGGACCTGTCGCAGCCGTCGATGCGGCTCAACATCGCGCGGGAGCTCGCGCGCCTGGACACCACACCGGACTACGGGTCGGGCGCGAGCCAGTCGCTCATCGACTACGCGACCACGCTCGAAGCCGAGATGTGGACGCTGCGCGAATCGCAGATCGCCACGCTCAACGCGCGCCGGGAGCACGAACGGCTGTCGGCCGAACACGGCGCGATCACCCAGCAGGCGCTGCAGGACCCGCTCACCGGGCTGCCGAACCGCCGCGCGCTGGACGAACGCCTGCGCACGCTCGCGTCGTCGGCCGACGCGCAGCCGCTGGCCGTCGGCCTCGTGGACCTCGACGGGTTCAAGGGCGTGAACGACAAGCAGTCGCACGCCGAAGGCGACAACGTGCTGCGCGTCGTCGCGAGCACGCTGCGTGACGCGTTGCGCGGCGACGACGTCGTGGCCCGCTACGGCGGGGACGAGTTCATCGTCCTGCTGCCGGGAGCGCCCGCGTCGGCCGCGAAGATGGCGCTCGGCCGTGCGGTGAAGTCGGTGGCGGAGCTGCCGCACCACCTGTCGCACGGCGTCACCCTGTCCATCGGATTGGTGTCGCTGCGGCCGCAGGAGCGGGCCGAGCAGGTGCTCGCGCGCGCGGATGCGGCGATGTACGAAGCGAAACGCGGGGGCGGCAACCAGGTCGCCTCGGCCAATTCGATGGCGGGCGACGCCGGCGCGAGCTGGCCTGCGGAAAGCGTCCACGCCGACCCCTCGTGGGGCGTCGAGGACCCAACGTAGGATCGTTGCCCGACGGAAACGAGCCGGTGAATCGTTGGGAGTCTCGTTGAGCGGCCCGCTGAGCACGCTGATCCTCGCCGCGGGTGAGGGCACCCGCATGCGTTCCTCCACCCCGAAGGTGCTGCACCCGATCGCCGGGCGCCCCCTGGTGGAGCACGCCGTCCGCGCCGCGGCCGGCCTGAACCCCGAACACCTGGTCGTGGTCATCGGCCACGGCCGCGAAGCCGTCGGCGCGGAGCTGGCGCGCGTCGGCGAAGCGCTCGGCCGTGAGGTGACCACCGCCGTGCAGGCGGAGCAGAAGGGCACCGGCCACGCCGTGTCGTGCGCGCTGCACGAGCTGCCGGCGGGCCTCACCGGCACGGTGCTCGTGAGCTACGGCGACGTGCCGCTGCTCGACACCGGCACCCTCGCCGCGCTGCTGGCCGAGCACACCGGTTCGGGCAACGCGGTCACGGTGCTCACCGCCGTGGTCGAGAACCCGGCGGGTTACGGCCGCATCGTGCGCGACGCCGGCGGCAGGGTGAGCTCGATCGTCGAGCACAAGGACGCGACGCCGGAGCAGCACGAGATCACCGAGATCAACTCGGGGGTGTACGCGTTCGACGCCGCGGTGCTCTCCGACGGCCTGTCGCGGCTGTCGACGGACAACGCGCAGGGCGAGCTGTACCTCACCGACGTGCTGGGTATCGCGCACCACGACGGCAAGGGCGTCGGCGCGCTCGTGGTCGACGACCCGTGGGTCACCGAGGGCGTGAACGACCGCGTGCAGCTGGCGACGCTGGGCGCGGAGTACAACCGCCGCATCGTGCGCCGCTGGCAGCGCGAAGGAGTGACCGTCACCGACCCGAACACCACGTGGATCGGGGCCGACGTGACGCTGTCGCGCGACGTCACGCTGGAGCCGAACACGCAGCTCAAGGGCACCACGTCCGTCGGCGAGGGCTCGCTGGTGGGCCCGGACACGACGCTCGTGAACGTGACGGTGGGCGCGGGCGCGTCCGTGGTCCGCGTGCACGCCGACGACTCGGAGCTGGGCGACGGCGTGAAGGTCGGCCCGTACACCTACCTGCGGCCGGGCACGAAACTCGGCGCCAAGGGCAAGCTGGGCGCGTTCGTGGAGACGAAGAACGCACAGATCGGCACCGGGACGAAGGTGCCGCACCTCACCTACGTGGGCGACGCGACCGTCGGCGACCACAGCAACATCGGCTGCTCCAGCGTCTTCGTGAACTACGACGGCGTGAACAAGCACCACACAGTGGTCGGGTCCTATGTCCGGCTTGGTGCGGACAACACGCTCGTCGCGCCGGTGCGGATCGGTGATGGCGCTTACAGTGGAGCGGGTGCGGTGATCCGCGACGACGTGCCGCCTGGTGCACTTGCTTTGTCGGCGGGTCCGCAGCGCAACGTCGAGGGCTGGGCGGTCCGGCGCAGGCCGGGCACGCCGGCGGCGGAAGCGGCGGAAGCCGCCCTCGCCGCGAGTGAGGACACCGCCGTGTCCGTGTCGGAAGCAGGAAACGACGGGGAGTCGCCAGCATGAGTCCGAAGTCAGGTACGCCGAAGAAGAATCTGATGCTCTTCTCCGGCCGTGCGCACCAGGAGCTCGCGGAAGAGGTCGCCAAGCACCTCAACGTGACGATCACCCCGCAGACCGCGCACACGTTCGCCAACGGCGAGCTGTTCGTGCGGTTCGAGGAGTCCGTGCGCGGCACCGACGCCTTCGTGATCCAGGCGCACACCACGCCCATCAACGAGTACGTGATGGAACAGCTGATCATGGTGGACGCCCTCAAGCGCGCGAGCGCGAAGCGGATCACCGTCGTCATGCCCTTCTACCCGTACGCGCGGCAGGACAAGAAGCACAAGGGCCGCGAGCCGATCTCGGCGCGGCTCATCGCGGACCTGTTCAAGACCGCGGGCGCGGACCGGATCATGACCGTCGACCTGCACACCGCGCAGATCCAGGGCTTCTTCGACGGCCCGGTCGACCACCTGATGGCGCAGTCCGTGCTGGCCGACCACATCAAGGCCACCTACGGCGACGCGGACATCACGGTCGTTTCGCCCGACTCGGGCCGAGTTCGGCTGGCGGAGAAGTGGGCGCAGCAGCTGGGTGACCGGCCGATCGCGTTCATCCACAAGACGCGCGACCCGGACAAGCCGAACCAGGCCGTGGCCAACCGCGTGGTCGGCAAGGTCGAGGGCAAGCTGTGCGTGCTGATCGACGACATGATCGACACCGGCGGCACGATCGTGAAGGCCACCGAGGCGCTGATCGACGAGGGCGCGGCCGACGTCGTCATCGCGACCACGCACGGCATCCTGTCCGACCCGGCGACCGAGCGGCTTTCGCAGTGCAAGGCGCGTGAGGTCATCGTCACCAACTCCCTGCCGATCCCGGAGGAGAAGCGCTTCCCGGGGCTGACGGTGCTCTCGATCGCACCGATGCTGGCCGAGGCCATCCAGCAGGTGTTCGAAGACGGTTCGGTGACGTCGCTGTTCGACGGCGCGGCCTGAGTTCTCCCCGTTTCGCCGTCGGCGGATTCCGGTCCGCCGACGGCGAAAGCGTGTGTGCGGGTCGTGGTGGTGCGGCTAGCTTCGCCGCATGGGGAAGTTCAAATTCGGTGTCAGCCTGCGGTCCGTGACGTCGTCGTTCGCCGATCAGTGCCGGCGAGCCGAGGAGCTCGGCTACGACGCGATCAGCGTGCCCGACCACCTGGGGGCAGGGCGGCCGGCGCCGTTCCCGGCGCTCGTGGCCGCGGCTTCGGTGACGTCGCGGCCACTGGTGGGGACGCTCGTGTCGAACCTGCCGTTCTACAACGTCGCGTTGTTCGCGCGGGACGTGGAGAGCACCCACGTGCTGACGAACGGCCGGCTCGAGCTAGGACTGGGATCCGGGCACATGAAGGCCGAATTCGACGAAGCGCGGCTGCCGTGGCGCAACGCCGCGGACCGGATCGCGTACTTGCGCGACGGCTTGGCCGAGCTGCGCTCGCGGCTCGGGACTGTGCCGCGGCTGCTGATCGCGGGCAACAGCGACGGGGTGCTCGCACTGGCGGCGGCCGAGGCCGACGTCGTGGGGTTCGCCGGGCTGCGGCAGGCGCCGGGCAAACCACCGGGCACGTTCGTGCTGGATCCGGCTCCGGCGATGGACGAGCGCGTCGCGTACTTCCGGACGCTCGCCGGCGATCGGGACGTCGAATACAACCTGCTGGTGCAGCGCGTGGTCGTGACCACCGACCGCCGGGCCGCGGCCGAGGAGTGGCGATCGCTGACGGAGCCGGAACCGGGCGTCGAGGAGCTGCTCGAAACGCCGCAGCTGCTGTTCGGCACCGTGGAGGAGATCGTCGAGCAGCTCGTGAAACGCCGGGAACGCTGGGGCTTTTCCTACCTCACGGTGTTCGACTCGATGATGGAGGAGCTCGCGCCCGTCGTCGCTCAGCTTCGGGGTCGCTGATCGCCTTGTGCGGCAACGCTTTCCGCGGCTGAACGCACCTTTGCCACAGCCTCGCCGGCGATCAGCGTGAGCACACGGCCGAGCAGGCCTTCCGGGACGGCCTCCTCGTCGATGTCGGCTTCGACGGCGAGGCCGTTGCTCAGCGCCAGCAGGACCACGGCGAGTTCGCCGGACGGCAGCGGCAGTGTCACCTCGAAGCCGGCGGCGAGCCGGTCGAGAGCCGCGGCGATGGTCTGCCGGACGGCGCGGCGGCGCTCGCGCAGGGCGGCGCGGCGGTCGGCGTCGTGGTGGGCCATGGCGAAGAACTCGGCGAGCAGGCGGTGCCAGACGGCGTCCGCGCGCATCTCGTGCATCAGCACAGCGGCGACCTCGGCCAGAGCGGTGGCGCCGTCGCCGGCCGCCGCGAAGCCCACCAGACTGGCCTCCAGCCGGTGCACGGCGTGCTCCTCCATGAGCGCCAGCACCAGTTCGTCCTTCGACGCGAAATTGGAGTAGACCGCACCCTTGGTGAGGCCCGCGGCGGCCGCGACCTCCGTGAGCTTCGTGGCCGTGATGCCCTTCTCGCCGAACACCTCGAACGCCGCGTCGAGGACTCGACGGCGTGTTTCGGCGCGGGTCGGCCGCGTGCGCATCCTCGCGAATCCCCCCTGGTCAGGTGCTTGACTTACGCCACCAAAAACTCAATACCTTCAGGTATCCAATACCGTGTGGTATTCGATGTCAAGACGGCCGGCGCACTGAGTCCACTGTGGACCCATGCGCGCCGGGCCGGCCGGCGCTACTCTTCGCGCGACCGATCTTCTCCCACCCCCGTCGACCGTCGGCAACGACGCCGAGGAAGGACCTCTCGCATGAGGACACGATTGCGGACGAAAGCGGCCGTGCTGGCCGTCGCGGCGTTCGCCATGGCCGCGTTCACGGCGGCGCCCGCCCAAGCCGCGGGCGGTGGGAACAACGACCCGTCGTGCCGCCCGAGCGCCGCGCACCCGCGGCCGGTGGTCTTCCTCCACGGCCTCGGCGCGACCTCCTACGAAGACCTGAACTTCCTGCAGTCCGCGGTCGCGGCCAAGGGCTACTGCACGTTCAGCTCGACCTACGGCGCGTACCCGGAGTTCCCGGTCGTCGGCGGCCTGCGGCCCATCGCCGACTCCGCCGGTGAGATCAAGCAGTTCATCGGGCAGGTGCTCACGGAGACCGGAGCGTCCCAAGTGGACCTCGTCGGCCACTCCGAGGGCGGCTTCCAGTCCCTGTACGTCACGAAGACGCAGGGGATCGCCGACGACATCGGCGCCGTCGTCGCCATCGCGCCGCCGACGCACGGCACCACGTTCGCCGGTCTGACAAAGCTCGCGTACCTGCTCGGCCAGGGCGGGCGCGACGCCGTCGGCAAGGCGCTGCAGACACTCGGCTGCCCCGCGTGCGACGACCTCATCACCGACGGCTCGGCCGTCCAGACGCTCACGAGCGGTCCCATCGCGCAGGCGGGCGTGCGCTACACCGTGATCACGTCGCGCTTCGACGAACTCGTGACGCCGACCCACACGGCGTTCGTGCGCGAGCCGGGGGTGGTGAACGAGTACGTCCAGGACACGTGCCCGTTCGACCCCGTCGGGCACATCGGGGAGGCCTACGACCTGAACGTCTGGAACCTCGTGACCAACGCCCTCGACCCGGCGCACGCCACGAAGTTCTTCTGCACGGCCGGTTCGCCGGGCTGAGCCGGGCTGGGGCCCCTCAGCCGGAGGGGCCCCTGCTTCCTCAGTACGCGACCGTGAACCGGCGCCGGCTGTGGCGCGGCTCGTCGATCTCGTCGAGGTAGGCGATCGCGAGGTCGGCACCGCTGATGTGTGAGCGGCCGTCCTCGCCCGCCAGCAGGACGTCGCCGCCCACGCGGAACTTCCCGGTGCGCTCCCCCGCGTTCCACGCGCCGAACTCGGCGGCCGGGCTCACGTAGAACCAGTCGACGTCGGCGGGCAGCCGCTCGAGAGCCGCCAGCACCTCGGCGTGGCTGCCGGCCTCCGGCTTGTACTCCTCGGGGAACTCCGGCGTGTCGATCAGCCGAGGGCCGCCCTCGGCCACCCGAAGCGACCCGGCCCCGCCCACGAACGACAGCCGCGCCCCGGCCGCCCTGGCCGCGTCGACGAGGGTGGGGAGCGCGTCCAGCAGGCTCTTGCCCTCCTCGTTCGCCCGCCCGGGCGTCGCCACCACGATCACGTCCGCGCCCCGGGTCACGTCGGCCACGAACCCGGCGTCGTGCATCGAACCCGCCCGCACCTCGACCTCGGCCGGCAGCCCGTCCGCCTTCCGCGCCACGCCCGTGACGGTGTGGCCGCGCCGCAGCGCCTCCTCCGTGATCCGGCCGCCGGCGTAACCCGTCGCGCCGAACACCACCAGCTTGCCCATTTCTCCGATCCCTCTCGTTGAACTCTCAACGAGGGCGAGGGTAGAGCCGGAAGATCCGCTACTTCAACGAAACCAACGCACCGCCGGGTAGGCGTGCAGGTCAGCCACCCAGTGCGGCGAACGACTGCGTGAGCTTCGCCTTCAGCGCGTTCACGTCCACGGGGACGTGCACCTCGCCCACAGCCGTCGGCTTGGCCAGGACCTGGTAGCTCGCCGTGCGGTTGGGGAGGGTGAACTTCACGGAGCACGACATGGTGATCGTCGCGTCGGCGGCGGCGTCGCCCTGGCTGGAGCAGGTCTTGGAGCCCAGTGCGTCGGCGCTGATGTCGATGGTCAGCGTGATGTGGACGGTCGGCGCGGCACCCGGGCCGTTGCCGACGACGCTGTTCGTGACGTCGACCGTGGCGGTGCAGGAGCCGACGAAGTCCTTGCAGTCGAGGCGGTCGTTGGTCACCACCACGCTCGACTGCGCGAGCCCGTCGAACGGCTGCCCGAGCCCGCCGACGGTGGCGTCGAAGTCGGTGTGGAACTTCTTGAGCGCATCGCCGGTCAGCGCCTTCACCTGGAAGCCGGTGCCGAGCTTCGCGCCGGCCAGCGGGTCGAGCAGCGCCGGTGCGAACGCGACCACGCGATAGGGCCGCGCAGTCGTCACCTGCAGCTCGCCGAGGCCGCCGCCGAGCTGGTAGACCTCCGTGCCGTCGTCGAGCTTGCGCTTCACCGGGTCGGCTGTCTGGTTGAGACTCGACAACGATTTGCGCAGCCCGGCCGCGAGCGGGTCCGGGGCGAGCCGCGTGGCGGGGTCCATCGGCAGCTCCGTGCCGACGGTGTGCACCCAGCCGGCGCCGAACTGCGTGCTGTCCTCTTCGAGGCCGTGGGACTTCCAGTAGTCGGCGTCGGCGGAGAGGTAGAGATCACCCGCGGGCTCGGCGATCTGCACGACGTGACCCTCGAACGGCAGCGCGCCGAACCCGTCGCCGTCGCGCGTGATGCGGTAGCCGAGACCGACCGGCTTGCCCGACGCGTCCTTCACCGTGGTGTCGAACTCCAGCGCGGGCGCCTGACCCAGCGCCCCCAACGCGCCGAGCACGGCGTCTCGCTGCTCACCCAGCCGGTCGGCTTTCTGCTGGTCAGCGGCCGAAACGCCCGCCGACCCCCGGACAGCGACCTGGCAGCCCGCAAGGACCCCACAAAGCAGCACGACCGCCGCGGCGGTCCATCGAGCCCGCATTCTCGCCCCTCTTTTCCGCGGGGATCATCCCATGCCCGCGGCACGCGCCTGCGCCACCGGAATTGTGTCGTCACCCGGCGGCAGGACCAAGGTTTAGTCGTGCGGGGCCACCCGCCGCAAGCTCCTTGTGAGACGAGGGTTTACACTTCTCGAGTTGTCTCGGCGAGGCGGGTGCACCCTGGGGTGCCCAGCGTGATCGACGCGGCGGCTCGAGAAGCCCCGTGGAGCGTTCACGCCCGGAAACTCGCCGCCGTACGCAGCCGATTTTGAAGTACACCGCCATGAAGCAGAGATCGACGATCCCCGCCGCCACCTGCTGCACCGATTTGTGATTTGAAGGAGTGCTACACCGTGTCCGAGGTACGTCTTACCGTCGAACCGCGCACCGAGTTCGGCAAGGGCGCCGCGCGGCGCACCCGTCGCGCCGGCAAGATCCCCGCGGTCCTCTACGGGCACGGCTCGGACCCGCGGCACTTCGCGCTGCCGGCCATCGAGTTCGCCCGCGTCGTGCGTGAGAACGGCTCGAACGCCGTCATCACCCTCGACCTGGAGGGCTCCAGCGAGCTGGCGCTGACGAAGACCATCGTCGTGCACCCGCTGAAGAACTACATCGAGCACGTCGACCTGCTGGTCGTGCGCCGCGGCGAGAAGGTCACCGTCGACGTGCCGGTCGTCGTCACCGGCACCGCCGCCCCGGGCACCCTGGTGAACCAGGACCTCGACGCCATCCAGGTCGAGGTCGAGGCGCTGCACATCCCGGACCAGGTCGAGGTTTCGGTCGAGGGCCGCGAGGTCGGCACCCAGATCACCGCCTCCCAGATCACGCTGCCGCGCGGCGCGGAGCTGGTCACCGACGGCGAGGCGCTGGTCGTGGCCGTCACCGAGCCGCAGCGTGAGGAGGTCTCCGAGGAGGAGACCGCCGAAGCCGCCGAGGCTCCGGCCGAGGAAGCCGAATAAACTCACCTCGTGAGTGAAGACCTGCCCGGGGCCGGCGAGCTGATCCTGCTCGCCGGCCTCGGCAATCCCGGGCCCCAGTACGCCGGCAACCGGCACAACGTCGGTTTCATGGTGCTGGACGAGCTCGCCGGCCGGATCGGCGGCAAGTTCAAGGCGCACAAAACCGGGGGCGAGGTGCTCGAAGGCCGGCTCGCTGGACAGCGTGTGGTGCTGGTGAAGCCGCGGTCGTTCATGAACCTCTCCGGCGGGCCCGTGGTGGGCGCCGCCCGGTTCTTCAAGATCCAGCCGTCGGGGATCGTGGTGGTGCACGACGAGCTCGACGTGCCGTTCGGCGGGCTGAAGCTGAAGCTCGGCGGCGGCGACAACGGCCACAACGGCCTCCGGTCCATCACGAAGTCGCTGGGCACGCGTGACTACTACCGCGTGCGCGTCGGCATCGGCCGCCCGCCGGGGCGCCAGGACCCGGCCGACTTCGTGCTGAAGGACTTCTCGACGGTCGAGCGCAAGGAGCTCCCGTTCGAGGTGTCGACCGCCGCGGACGCGGTCGAGGCGCTCGTCGCGAAGGGGCTGACGGCGGCGCAGAACGAGTTCCACGCGGGCTGAGCACCCGGTTGCTCTCTATGAGTGATTTTGCGTTGCGGTCCGTAGTTTTCCCTCACTCGATGGGCGACTCATGGGGGCCTGATCGAGTCGTCCCGGCGCGCTCGGCCTTCCCGCCGCTCCGGTGACCGGTTAGGACGGGATGCGGGAGTTCGCAGACCGACCCTGAATCGGAGAATGCTTCATGTCGTTTACCGCCGAGGACCTCACCGAGGTCACCTTCGGTAACGCCCCGATCGGCCGCCGTGGTTACGCGAAACACGAGGTCGACGATTTCGTGCGGCGCATCGCGAAAACGATCGCCGACGAGGACGACCTCACCGCAGCGGAAGTCCACCACGTGATGTTCTCCAAGCCGCTCATCGGCAAGCGTGGCTACGACGAACGCGAAGTCGACGATTTCCTCGACGTCGTGGAAGCCCAGCTCGCCGACCTGTCGGGCCGCCGGGTGCCTTCGGTGCCGGGCGCTCGTGCTGCCGGGGAGGCTACGTCCGCCCGGGCGCCGCGGCCTTCGGCTTCCGGTTCGACTTTTGATCCGGAGTCGGCGTCGCGGCCGTCGCCGGAGTCAGGGGAGGCTGCCGAACGCCTCCACTAGCCCCGACGGGGCACTAGCGGTCCCTTCGCGCCGTTCCCCCGCGGCGCTTCCCTTCTTCCGACCAACCCCGCCCTCCGGACTCCCGAACCCCGAACGCAGAACCGGCCCACTCACCTTCCTGAGCGGGCCGGTTCTGCGTTTGCCGCGGCACCGGCAGCGGCCGACGCTGCTCAGTCTTCGCCGTGGCGCGCGATCTTGTCCGCGTACTGCACCGCCGTCGCAGCTCGTTTGACCTTGCCCGACGGCGTCTTCGGCAGACTGCCGGCCGGCAGCACGACCACAGCGAACGGCCGCATGTCCACGGCGTCACGCACGCGCGCGGCGACCTGCTTGGCCAGTGCGCGTTCCGCGTCGGCGTCACCGGCCAGTTTGGACTCCACGACCACGGCGAAGCGCTCGCGGCGGCTGCCCGCGTCGAGGCGCACTGCGACGGCGTTACCGGCCCGCACGCCCTCGACCGAAGTCGCCGCACGCTCGATGTCGGTCGGGTACAGGTTGCGGCCGCCCATGATGATGACGTCCTTGCGGCGCCCGCAGATCACGATCTGGCCGTCGACGAGGTAACCGAGGTCGCCGGTCAGCATCCAGCCGTCGGCGTCCTGGGTGTCGAGCGGGCCGTCGACGGTCAGGTACCCCGGCGTCACGGCCGGGCCGCGCAGCCGGATCTCGCCGACCTGCCGGTCGCCGAGCACGGTGCCCGAAGAATCGACGATGCTCGCCTCCAGCCCGTCGAGCGGACGGCCCAGCAGCGCGAACGAGCGCACCTCGTCCGTGCCGCGCCGCGGGTCGCCCTCGGGCACCGGGACGGCGCGGTCGTCGGCCTCCAGCGCGTCTGCCTCCACCACGTCCAGCGTCAGGCCCGTGAACAGCGGCGCGAACGACACGGCGAGCGTCGCCTCCGCCATGCCGTAGGCCGGGAACACGCACTCCGGCGGCATCTTGAAGCGGGCGCCGGCGTCGACGAACGTCTGCACCGCCGTCTCGTCGATCGGCTCCGCGCCGTTGAGGGCGATGCGCAGCTTCGACAGGTCGTAGGCGTTGTCGTCCTCGACGCGCGCCATGCGCCGCCCGACGATCGCGTACGCGAAGTTCGGCGCGGCCGTGGTGGTGCCGCCGTACTTGGAGATCAGCTCCGGCCAGATCAGCGGACCGGTGAGGAACTCGACCGGCGTGATCTTGACCAGCTCGACACCGAAGGTCATCGGCACCGTCAGGAAACCGACCATGCCCATGTCGTGGAACGTCGGCAGCCACGAGACCATCACGTCGACGTCGAAGTCGAACTCCGCGCGCTCGACCATCGCCTTGACGTTGGTGTACAGGTTGCCGTAGGTGATCCGCACGGCCTTCGGCTCGGCCGTCGAACCACTGGTGAGCTGCAGCAGCGCGGTGTCGTCCTCACCGGTCGCCACGACGTCCGCGAGCGGCTCCGACCCGGCCAGCTCCGTGATCAGCCGGTGGTTGATGCCTTTTTCCTCGAGCACCGGCGCGAGCTGGTCGAACGGTTCGCCCAGCAGCACCAGCCCGGCGTCGATCATCTCGAGCACCTTGACGGTGTCCTCGGCCCACTCGCCAAGGTCCGTGCGCGCCGTCGGCTGGTGCAGCATCGTCACGCTGCCGCCCGCGAGCCACACGGCCTGCACGGTCGGCGCGATGAGCACCGGCGCCGCGGCCAGCACGGCCACCGCGCTGCCGGGCTTCAGCCCGCCCGCGACCAATCCACCCGCGATCTTCCTGGCTTGGCCGTGGACCTCCGCCCACGTCCGGCGCACCGGCTCCTTGGGCTCGCCCGTGACCATGCCGCGCTGCTGACCCCGCCCCGTCGCCGTCCCGACGAGCGTGTCCACGAACCGACTCATGGGCGTCAGATTACTGTCTGGTTGTCAACGCTCGCCTGCGGTGGCGTGAACGGGTTGCCCGGGCCTGGTCAGTCGAGCAGTTCGGACGTCTCCAGCCACCGGGCCTCCACGTCGTCCTTCTCCGTGTGCAGGGCTTTCAGCTCGGTGTTCAAGGCGATGAGCCGGTCGGGGTCCGTCGCGGCTTCCAACAGGGCGGCGTGCAGTTTCTCTTCGCGAGAGTGCAGCTGGTCGAGCTTGCGCTCGAGGCGGCCGAGCTCCTTCTGCGCCGCGCGGATCTCCGCGGCGCCACGTTTGGCCTCGGCCTTCTCCGGAGCGACGGCGGCGTCGCGGCGCGGGGCCACGGAGCGCAGCGTCTGCCGGCGGCTCAGGTATTCGTCGATGCCGCCGGGGAGGTGGGTGACGCGGCCGTCGCCGAAGAGGGCGTACGTGGCGTCGCAGACGCGTTCCACGAGGTAACGGTCGTGGGAGACCACGACCATCGTGCCGGGCCAGCCGTCGAGGAGGTCTTCGAGCTGTTGCAGGGTGTCGATGTCCAGGTCGTTGGTGGGCTCGTCGAGCAGCAGCACGTTGGGCTCGGCCATGAGCAGGCGGCACAGCTGCAGGCGGCGCCGCTCGCCGCCGGAGAGGTCGCCGACCGGGGTCCACTGGCGTTCGGCCGGGAAGCCGAGCTTCTCGCCGAGCTGTGACGCCGTCATCTCCTGCTTGCCGAACACCACGCGCCCGGCCACTTGCTCGATCGCCTGCAGCACCCGCAGGTCCGCGGGCAGGTCGTCGAGCTCCTGGCGCAGGTGCGCGAGCGCGACGGTCTTGCCCTCGATGCGCCGGCCCGTCTCGGGTTCGACGTCGCCGCCCAGCAGCTTGAGCAGCGAGGTCTTGCCGGAGCCGTTGACGCCGACGAGACCGATCCGGTCACCCGGACCGATGCGCCAGGTGACGTGGTCGAGCAGGGACCGCGAACCGACGTGCAGCGACACGTCCTCCAGCTCCACCACCGTCTTGCCGAGACGGCGCTTGGCGAACGCCATCAGCTCCACGGTGTCGCGCGGCGGCGGCACGTCGGCGATCAGCGCCTCGGCCGCTTCGACCCGGTAGCGCGGCTTCGACGACCGTGCCTGCGGCCCCCGGCGCAGCCAGGCCAGCTCCTTGCGCGCCAGGTTCTGCCGCTTCTCCTCGGCCGTCGCGGCCAGCCGCGCGCGCTCAGCGCGCGCGAAGATCCAGTCGGCGTAACCACCTTCGTACTGTTCGACGCGGCCGTTCGCGACCTCCCACGTGAGGCTCGCGACGGTGTCGAGGAACCACCGGTCGTGGGTCACGACCACCACGGCGATGCGGCGCGCGAGCAGGTGGTCGGCGAGCCAGCGCACCCCCTCGATGTCGAGGTGGTTGGTCGGCTCGTCGAGCACCACGAGATCGAGCTCTCCGGTGAGCGCCGCGGCCAGCGCGACGCGCCGCCGTTCGCCACCGGACAGGTTCGTGGTCGGCGTCTCCAAACCGATGGCGGTGATCCCGAGACCATCCACAATGGACCGAACGCGCGCGTCGGCGGCCCACTCGTGCTCGGCGCCGTAGCGGGCCAGCACGACGTCGCCGACCGTGCTGCCCGGCGGCAGCTCCGTCCGCTGCGTGACGACCGCCATGCGCAGGTCGCGCACGTGGCTCACCCGGCCGGAATCCGGCTCAGTCAAGCCGGACAGCACTTCCAGGAGCGTGGTCTTGCCGCCGCCGTTGAGGCCGACGACGCCGATGCGCTGGCCGGCCGCGACACCGAGCGAAACACCGTCCAGCAACGGTTTCACGCCGTACGACTTGCTCACCGACTCCAGGTTGACCAGGTTGGCCATCCGCTTCAGCCGATCCTTTCCACAGTGGACTCGATACTCACGCGTGCACGCGCGGGGGCGCGTTGCGCGGGGCGTCGTCGCCGCCCACGACGCGCGCGCCGGGCACCGGGCCGTGGGCGACGCGCACCGTGCGGCACACGCCGGCACCTGACAGCTCCGCGGCCACCTCGACCGCCGTCTGCGCGTCGGCGCAGAGGAAAGCGCACGTCGGCCCCGAGCCGGACACGCAGCCGGCGAGCGCGCCGGCATTCACGCCGGCACGCAACGTGCGGCGCAGGCCCGGCCGCAGCGAAACGGCAGCCGCCTGCAGGTCGTTGCCCAGCAGCAGCGCGAGCTGGCGCGGATCACCCGACGCGAGGGCCTCGACCACGGGGGTGTGGGAGCCGATGCGCGGCGGGTTGCCGTCGACGCGCAGCCGGTCGAGCTCACCGAACACCTTCGGCGTCGACAGGCCTTCGGTGTCGAACGCGAGCACCCAGTGGAACGTGTGCCGCGACAGCACGGGCACGAGCTGCTCGCCGCGGCCGGTGCCGAGCGCGGTGCCGCCGTAGAGGGCGAAGGGGACGTCGCTGCCGAGCTTGCCGGCGATGGCGGCGAGCTCGTCGCGCGTCACGTCGAGCTTCCACAGCGAGGCCAGCCCCACGAGCGTCGCGGCCGCGTCGGCGCTGCCGCCCGCCATGCCGCCGGCGACCGGGATGCCCTTGCGCAGCACGATCCGCACCTTCGGGTCGGTGCCCTCCTGGCGGCCGGCGTAGGACGAGAGCTCTTGGGCCGCGCGCCAAGCGAGGTTGGTGGCGTCGGCGGGCACCGAGCCCTCCCCCTCGCCGTACACCTCGAGCCCCGGTTCTTCTGTGGCGGCGACGGTCACCTCGTCCGTGAGCGAAAGCGCCTGGAAGACGGTGACCAAGTCGTGGTAACCGTCCTCGCGCAGGTCACCGATGGCCAGGTGCAGGTTGACCTTGGCCGGGACCCGGACGGTGACTGGTGGTGGTACGACGGCGAGCACCTGTCCAGCCTACGTGGCCTGGGCAGCGGGCTCCCCACCAGGAGAAAACAGGCGTTTTCAGGACAGCTGTCCCGAAGAATCGGACACGGGACCCCGAAGTACCGGACGCGGGTCCGGGGCGACGCGGATGGGCCCCTCGGCACGTGTCCGAGGGGCCCTTCCCGTACTTGCGTCAGGCGGCGACGGCCGCGCGCACCGGCTGGGCCACGTGCGCGCCGCGGTCGGCGATCCACCCCAGGGCGGCGTCGGAGCGCTCGCCGCGCAGGCCGATGCGGAACCGCGCGATCGGCGTGTCGCCGATGCGGGTGATCCCGCCCCCGATCGTGGCGACCTCCACGTCGAAGCGGCCGGCCGCCTCGGGCAGCAGGGCGCCGACGGACGCGAAGCCGATGAGGATCACGTCGGCGGAGCGGTCGTACTTCGCGGCCTGCGCTCGGGACGTCTCGATCGCCGGCAGCACGGCGTCGGCGATCCAGCTGCCGGGCTCGGCGATCAGGTCCAGCACGTGCCCGCGCTCGAGGACGGCCCCGTGGTCGAGCACCGCGACGTCGTCGCAGACGCGGCGCACGACACTGGCGTCGGGAGTGGTGACGAGCACCGTGGTACCCAGCTCCGCGCGCGCCCGGTCGAGCACGGCGAGCACGGCACCGGCCTCCTCCGGAGCGATGCCCGAGGTCGGGTCGTCGGCGAGCAGCACGGCCGGGCCGGCGGCGAGCGCCTTGGCGACGGCGACGCGCCGGAGCTGGCCGGCCGTCAGGTCGCCCGGCTTCTGCGCGGCGCGCGCCGTGAGGCCGACGAGGTCGAGCAGGGAGCCGACACGGCTCTTGCGTTGCGGGCCGTCGACGCCGAGCTGCTCCAGCGGCGTCGCGATGTTGCCGGCGACGGTGCGCTCGGCGAGCAGCTCCGGCTTGGTGCCGACGACACCCAGCTGGCGGCGGACCTCACGCAGCCGGCGGCCGTCGAGAGCGGCGGTGTTGAGGCCGTCGAGCCGAACGACGCCGCGGTCGGGGCGCTCCTGCAGCGCGATGCAGCGGGCGAGGGTCGACTTGCCGGAGCCGGCCGGGCCGACCACGCCGAAGAGGGAACCGGCCTGCACGTCGACGCTCACGTCACGCAGCGCGGGAACCGGATTTCCATTGGTGGCGAAGGATTTGGACACGTTTTCGACAGTGATCACGAAGATGCTCCTGGCAGTGGGCGCAGCACCGTTCCCGGGCGCGCCGGACGTCACCGAATAACCGTCCTTTTCGGACGGTGTGCGAAAAGGCGGAAGAAGATCAGATGTTCGCCATGGAGCGTCGACACGCACATACCGTGCGGCGACCTTCGTCAACGACACGCCGCCGGGTCAACAGGAGCGGGCGGGCAACCCTCTTCATCGGTAACAGCCTCCATCGGTCCTGGCTGTAGCACCTGCCCTGCCGGAGGGTGGTTGCTGCGACTTCGTCGAGCCAGGTCTCTCAGTCGCTCGGGATGGACGTTCTGAGTAAAGCCGATCCCATTGGGTGAACGCAAGCGCGTTGGTGCAGATCACACGAGTGGTGGTGCCCGGATACCGGGACACGCGCCGCCACATCGTGGGCGGGGATCGCTCCGTCCCCGAATTGCTTCCGAGCGAGAACACCGACGCCCATCTCCACTGTGGACGCACGATTTTCTTGGCCCAGAGGGCTTTTGGCCGACTATCTCCCACTGCCGGACGACGCTGCGTCGGCTGACGGCCCGGCGAAGTAGTTCGCCATCACGAGACACCTCGTCTTCCCAACCGGACAACCGTCCTGCTGGCGGGGCGCCGGCAGGCGTCCGTCACACGACTCTGTGATACAACCGTATCGGATACACTTGTACCACCATGCCGCGCCGGACCGACCACGAGCAGCGCCGGCGCGAGATCGCGTCGGCGGTTTGGCGCATCGCCGCGGACCTGGGGCTGGAGGCGGTCAGCATGCGCGAGGTCGCGGCCGAGGCGGGGGTGTCCCTGCGGCTCGTGCAGTACTACTTCGAGACGAAGCACAACCTGCTCGTGCTCGCCCTGCGCTACCTCCACGAACGCGGCGAGCGCCGGGCGCAGGCCCGCATCGCGGCGCAGCTGGACCAGAGCGTGCGCGGAGTGGTGCGGACCCTGCTCACCGAGCTGCTGCCGCTGGACGCCGAACGCGAACTCTCCCTGCGCGTCCACCGCGCCTATTTCAGCCGCACCCACAGCGACCCACAGCTCGCGCAGGCCTTCGTCCACGACGAGACGCCGATCGAAGACCTCGTCACCAGCCTGCTGCGCCGCGCCGTGCTCCCGCCGGGCACGCAGCCCCGGCTGGAGGCGAACCTGCTGGTCGCCGGCCTCACCGGCCTCGGCCTCGACGTGCTCCACGGCCGGTTCACGCCGGACGAGGTCCTCGTCACGCTGGACTACCACCTCGACCGCCTGTTTCAGGCTTGAGCGGCGATCCTCGCGAAGTCCTGGACGGCCAGCTGCTCACCCCGCGTCTTCGGGTCGATCCCCGCGGCCGCGAGGAGTTTCCCGGCGCGGTCGGCGGATCCCGCCCAGCCGGCGAGCGCCGCCCGGAGCGTTTTGCGGCGCTGCGAGAACGCCGCGTCGACGACGTCGAAGAGGCGCTGGCGGTCGATGTCCGAAACGGCCGGGCCGCGTTCGAAGGCCACCAGTGACGAGTCGACGTTCGGCACCGGCCAGAACACGGACCGCGGCACGGCGCCAACCTTGCGCGCCGGGCCGTACCAGGCGAGTTTGACGCTCGGCACGCCGTAGATGCGGCTGCCGGGGCCCGCGGCCATGCGGTCGGCGACCTCGGTCTGCACCATCACCAGCCCCCGCGCGAGCGACGGCAGCTCGGCGAGCAAGTGGAGCACGACGGGCACCGCGACGTTGTACGGCAGGTTCGCCACGAGCGAGACCGGTGAAGCTGGCAAATCGGCCGAGCTGATCCGCAGCGCGTCGGCGCCGACGACGGTCAGGCGGTCGGCGGCCTCAGGAGCGCGTTCGGCGGCGGTGCACGGCAGGCGATTCGCCAGGACGGGGTCGATCTCGACCGCGACGACCGACGCGCCGGCGTCCAGCAAGCCCAGCGTCAGCGAACCCAGACCGGGACCGACCTCGAGGACGACGTCCCCGGGCCCCACCCCGGCCAGCTCGACGATGCGGCGAACCGTGTTGGGGTCGTGCACGAAGTTCTGGCCGAGCTTCTTCGTCGGCCGGACGTCGAGCTCTTCGGCCAGCGCGCGGATCTCGGCAGGCCCCAGCAGTTCAACCACCGGAGAAGCCTACCGAGCTGCCGCGGAAGGGGAGGAACTCAGGCCCGCTGGCCGCACACCGGCCAGGCGCTGTAGCCGCCACGCGCGTCGCGGACCTTCTCGGCCACCGAGATCTGCTGGGCGCGGGTCGCCTGGCTCGGGAGGGACGCGTACTGGTCGCCGCCGTAGGCGTCCCAGGTGCGCTTGTCGAACTGGAGGCCGCCGTAGTAGCCGTTGCCGGTGTTGATGGCCCAGTTGCCACCCGACTCGCACGCCGCGATGCGGTCCCACGCGGAACCGTCGCCGATGGCGGGGTCCGGCGGCGTCTTCGTGCCGACCTTGATGATCTTCGCCTTGGCCTCGACGAGGATCTTGACCGAGACCTGCTCGCGCGAGACCTCTTCGCCGTTCTTCTTGGTGACCTTGTAGGTGACCATCTTCTGGCCCGGCGTGCCCGGGTCCTGAACGGTGGTCTGGCCCTTCATCAGCGTCGGGTCGTCGACCTTCTGCACGTCCGGGTCGATGGTCTCCTGCTGGTTGACCATCGAGACGCCCATGCGGCTGATGTGGACCTCGGCGCCGTCCTTGAGCGAGACGTCGAGACCACCCTGGACCGCGTCGTCCGGGCCGAGGCTCATCTTGAAGTCGGAGAGGAACTCCTTGGTGGTCACCGCGTTGGTGGTGATCTGGCGCGGCGCGTTGGTGCCGTCGAACAGCGTGATGTGCTTGAGGGTCTTGACCTGCACGGTCGAACCCTGCAGCGGCAGCTCGCCGCTGCCCGGCATCGACGTCCACGCGCCCTGCGACATCAGGTCGCCCATGCCCAGCTGGGTCATGGCCTCGCCGAGGGTGGTCGCGCGCACCCACGAGGGGCGGGCCACGCCGTCGACGACCAGGTTGAGCTGGCGGCCGCGCTCGAGCTTGATGACGCCGCCGTCGCCGACCGCGGCCTGCGGGGACGGCGAGAGCGAGTCGTGGGCGCCGACGGACAGGCCGGCGTCCTCGAGGACCTCGCCGACAGTGTCGCCGTAGCTGTGGACGGTGCGCTCCTGGCCGTCGACGTCGACGGTCACGCTCTTGTTCATCGCCAGCGCCGCGGCACCGCCGCCGCCGACGGTGATCATGACGGCGAGCACGGCGCCCTTGAGGAACCGGCGCTTCCAGGTGCGGGTGGCTTCGCGCAGGCCTTCCTCGACGGCGACCTTCTTGGTCTCCGGAGCGGCGGTGCGGTCCTCGGCCACCTCGTCCGGGAGGGACAGCGGCGGGAGCATGGTGGTCTCGGCGTTGATCAGCCGGATCAGTTCGTCGACGTCGACGTCGATCTCGGCCATCAGCGCGTCGGCGTCGGGGCCGAGTGCGACGAGCACGTCCTGCTCGGTCACGTACAGCTCGTCGGAGAACTCGAGCTCCCCGTACGCGGTGTCCTCGAGCTCGCGGTCGAGCACGGCCACCGAACCAGCGGAAGTGAAGTAGGGGCTGTCCGCGCTATGGCGCGCGCCACCCTGCCGACTACCAGTCACCGGGTCGTTCCCTTTCCCAGGGCAGGAAGTGTCGCCACTACCCGTCCTTCGTCGCGACGCACCGCTCGGTGCGCCTCTCAAGTCCGACACCCCCAGCCAGCGCCATCGTCACGGTTCCGAGTCGTACCAACCTCGGTTCCGCTTCCCCGACGTGCACTGACGTGACTGTGGGCGTATCAGCCGGCATCCGCCTTCGCGGTACCGACCGGCACGATCACGGGACAGTAACGGAGGTCGCCGGGTTGCGCAAACACCCCCCGGAGTGTCGTGACCTGTGTCACTCGGCAGTGTGGGCGATCAAGCTCCCTGAACGTCGCAATCCGTGCAACCCCTTGTGACAGCGTGAAATCAAGCCCCGGGCAAGTGGTACACCCGCTCGGCCGTGGTCCGGACCGCATCGGCGACCTCGTGAACGGCTTCGCCCCTGAGCGCCGCGAGGTGCCGGACGGTGTAGGCGGTGCAGTAGGGCTCGTTCGGGCGCCCACGGAACGGGTGGGGCGTCAGGAACGGCGCGTCGGTCTCGGCGAGGTACTGGCCCGCCGGGGCGAGCCGGGCCGCCTCGTGGAGGGCGCGGGCGTTCTTGAACGTCACCGTGCCCGCGAAGGACAGCACGTAGCCCTTTTCGAGGCAGCGGCGCGCGATGCGTTCGTCGCCGGAGAAGCAATGGAAGACGACGGTGTCCGGCGCGCCCTCTTCGTCGAGGATGCGCAGTACGTCCTCGTGGGCGTCGCGGTCGTGGATCATCAGCGTCTTGCCGAGCCGCTTGGCGAGGTCGATGTGCCAGCGGAACGCGTCTTCCTGCGCGTCGTGCGGCGAGTAGTCCCAGTAGTGGTCGAGGCCCGTCTCGCCGACCGCGACCACGCGCTCGGCGGCGGCCAGACGCTCCACTTCGGACTTTTCGGCGTCGCCGAAATCCTTGGTGCGCGTGGGATGCAGGGCGACGGCCGCGAACACGCGCGGGTCCCACGTGGACGCGTCGACGGCCCAGCGCGCCGCCGCGAGGTCGTCGGCGACGGTGACCACGCGGGCGACGCCGGCCCGTTCGGCGCGGTCGACCATCGCGGTCACGTCGGCGGCCGTCACGGCCCCGCACGCGTCGAGGTGGGTGTGCGCGTCGACCACGGCGGCCGGGAGGCGGTCGGGGATCGGCGGCAACTCGCGCTTGTCTTCACCCATGCCCCTGAAACTACTGCGTCGCGAAGCGACTCCGTTGAGGGCGGTGGGGGTAGGCAGGCGGAGTTGCGTGGCACGCAGAAGGGCGCCCCGGGGTGTCCCCAGAGCGCCCTTCTGCACCGCGACAGTGTTACTTGATGATCGGCGCCCACTCGGGGCCGTCTTCACCGAGCTTCGGGTCGAGCTTCGTGAACAGCGGCGTCGGCTTCGGCAGCGGACGGCCGACCTCGATCGGCTTCGACTCCCACTTGGCCTGCTCACCCGCGTAGTCGCCGGTGAGGATCGGGTTGATCCGGCCGGGGATGTCGAGGTCCTCGACCTCCTGCAGCTCCGGCTGCGCGGCCCACACACCCGTGCCGCCGAGGGCCTCGTGGACCTTCTGCGCCGAGTGCGGCAGGAACGGCGTCAGCAGCGTGTTGGCGTCGGACACGACCTGCAGCGCGGTGTGCAGCACGGTGTCGCGCCGGGCCGGGTCGTCCTTGAGCTTCCACGGCTCCTGGTCCGACAGATAGCGGTTCGCGGCCGTGACGACGCGCATGGCCTCCGAGGCCGCCGCCTTGAAGCGCGAGCGGGCGAGGTGGGCGCCGGCGGTGTCGAACGCCTTGCGCGAGAGCTGCTTGAGCTCCTCGTCGGCCGGCGCGGGGGCGTCCGGGCGCGGAATGGCGCCGACGTTCTTGTGCGCCATCGAGATCGACCGGTTCACGAGGTTGCCCCACTCGTTGGCCAGCTCGAAGTTGGTGCGGCGGACGAACTCGTCCCACGTGAAGTCGGTGTCCTGCGTCTCCGGACCCGCCACGGAGATGAAGTACCGCAGCGCGTCGGGGCCGAACTCGCGCAGGAAGTCGTGCACGTAGATCACGGTGCCGCGCGAGGTCGAGAACTTCGAGCCGCTCATGGTGAGGAACTCGCTCGACACGATCTCGTCGGGCAGGTGCAGCTTGCCGTACTTGCCGGGCTCGCCGCCATGGTCGCCGTCGCCGTTGTGGCCGAGCAGCAGCGCGGGCCAGATCTGGGCGTGGAAGGTGATGTTGTCCTTGCCCATGAAGTAGTAGGCGCGCGCGTCGGCGTTGTTCCACCACTCCTGCCACGCGTCGGGCTGCCCGGTGCGGCGGGCCCACTCGACGCTGGCGGAGAAGTAACCGATCACGGCGTCGAACCACACGTAGAAGCGCTTGAGCGGCTGGTCGCGCCAGCCGTCGAGCGGGATCTTCACGCCCCAGTCGAGGTCGCGCGTGATCGGGCGCGGCCGCATGTCGTCGATCAGGTTCTTCGTGAAGTTGAGGACGTTCGGCCGCCAGTCGGTCTTCGTGGCCAGCCAGTCGCCGAGGGTCTTGGTGAACGCCGGCAGGTCGAGGAAGTAGTGCTCGGTCTCCACGAACTTCGGCGTCTCGCCGTTGATGCGCGAGCGCGGGTTGATGAGCTCGGCCGCGTCGAGCTGGTTGCCGCAGTTGTCGCACTGGTCGCCGCGCGCGGCCTCGTAACCGCAGATCGGGCAGGTGCCCTCGACGTAGCGGTCGGGCAGCGTGCGCCCGGTCGACGGGCTGATCGCGCCGCGCGTGGTCTTCGGCACGACGTAGCCGTTGCGGTTGAGCGCGAGGAAGATCTGCTGCGTCACCTCGGCGTGGTTGCCGGTGGTGGTGCGCGTGAACAGGTCGTAGGACAGGCCGAGACCGCGCAGGTCCTCGTCGATCTGGCGCGTGTACTTGTCGGCGGTCTGCTGCGGGGTCAGGCCCTCCTTGTCGGCCTGGACGGTGATCGGGGTGCCGTGCTCGTCGGTCCCGGACACCATGAGGACCCGGTTGCCGGCCATTCGCTGGTAGCGGGAGAAGACGTCGGACGGGACGCCGAATCCGGACACGTGGCCGATGTGGCGGGGGCCGTTGGCGTAGGGCCAGGCCACCGCGGTCAACACAGGGGTGCTCATACCTGTTTAGCCTACGGAAACCGCCCAAGGCATTCTTCAGCGGCATTGTCGGACGGGACGCGAAGGGAGAACGCGGTGTCGGCGACGCGTCTGCTCGTGCTCGGAGTGGTGCGCATGTTCGGCCGGGCGCACGGCTACCAGGTGCGCCGCGAGCTGCTGACCTGGTCCGCCGAGAAGTGGGCCAACGTGCAGCCCGGGTCGATCTACCACGCGCTGAAGAAGATGGCCGCGGAGAACCTCCTGGAGAAGGTGGACGTCGAGCCGGGTGACGCCGGCCCGGACCGCGTGGCCTACCGGCTCACGACCGACGGTGAGCAGGAGTTCCAGCTGCTGCTCACGCGCGCCCTGTCCGACCCCGAGGTGGGCCACCCCGAGATGTCGGCGGGCATCGGGCTCATGCCCGCGCTGCCCCGCGCGCACGCGATCAGCCTGCTGCGGCAGCGGCTCGTGCACCTGGAGGGTGAGGAACGCCGGGCGCGGCTGATGCTCGAAGAGCAGGCCGATTGGGGCCAGCCGCCGCACGTCGTCGAGCTGTTCCGGCTGTGGGCAGGTATCTCCGGGGCCAGCCACACGTGGCTCGAGAACCTGATCGAGCGGCTCGAGAAGGGCGAGTACGTGATGGCCGACGACCCCGACCCGTTGTTCCGCGGCCCCGGGTGATCCTCGGCGTAATCAAATTTGACTAGCGAATTTCCCTCGGGCACAGTGTGCTCGTCGATTGGTCAAACTTGACTAGTTGATCTCTGGGTGGAGAGGGGTTTTCATGATCACGGCACGCGGCCTCCAGCGGCGGTTCCGCCGCAAGGGCCGGGGCGGGGGCGAAGTCCACGCCGTCAAGGGGGTCGACCTCGACGTGGCGGCCGGCGAGTTGGTGGGGTTCCTCGGCCCGAACGGGGCGGGCAAGACCACGACCCTGCGCATGCTCACCACGCTGCTGAGACCGACCGCGGGAACGGCCACGGTCGGTGGGCACGACCTGCTCACCGACCCGCTGGGGGTCCGGCGCAACATCGGTTACGTCGCGCAAGGCGGGGGTTCGTCGCCGGAGGTGCGCGTCGCCGAGGAGATCGAGCTGCAGGGCCGGCTCTACGGGCTGTCGAAGGCCGACGCGATCGCGCGCGGCGAGGTGCTGAGCGAGCAGCTCGACCTCGCGGGGCTGGGCCAGCGCCTCACGAAGACGCTGTCCGGGGGCCAGCGCCGGCGTCTCGACATCGTGCTCGGGCTGATCCACAGCCCCGAGCTCGTGTTCCTCGACGAACCGTCCACCGGGCTCGATCCGCAGAGCCGCGCGAACCTGTGGGACCACATCCGCCGGCTGCGCGCCGAACACGGTGTGACGATCTTCCTGACCACGCACTACCTCGACGAGGCCGACGCGCTGGCCGACCGGCTGATCGTGATCGACGACGGCCGGATCGTCGCCGAGGGCACGCCCGACTCGCTGAAGTCGCGGGTGTCGGGCGACGGCGTGGTCATCGGCGTCGACCCCGCGGTGGCCACGGAGGCGGCCGACGTGGCCCGGCAGCTGGCGGGCGCGCACGAGTTCGACGTGACCGACGGGACGATCCGCTTCCGCGTGCCGCGCGGCGACACGGCCATGCCGGAGCTGCTGCGCGCGCTCGACGCGAAGGACATCGCGATGACGTCCATGCAGGTCACGCGCCCGACGCTCGACGACGTGTTCCTCACGCTGACCGGCCGCACCCTGCGCGACGCCGAGCAGCAGCCCGCCGCCCCGGAGGTGTCCGGTGTTGCTTGACACGTGGCTGATCTTCCGCCGCGACATGACCGCCGCGCTGCGGAACCCGGCGTGGCTGCTGATCGGGATCATGCAGCCGCTGCTGTACCTCTTCTTCTTCGGGCCGCTGCTCGTGAAGACGCTCAACGCGCAGGGCCTGTCGGACGTCGACGGCTGGATGGTGCTCACGCCCGCGCTCATCGCGCAGCTCGCGCTGTTCGGCAGCTCGTTCGTCGGCTTCTCCCTGCTGGCCGACTACCGCTCCGGCGTGGTCGAGCGGCTGCGGGTCACGCCGGTGAGCCGCGCGGCGCTGCTGCTCGGGAAGGTGCTGGCCAACGCGCTGCAGGCCGTGGTGCAGTCGGTGCTGATCATCGTGCTGGCGTACCTGGTGTTCGACCTCGACGCACCGGTCGGTGGCGTGCTGCTGAGCCTGCTCATCGTGTTCCTGCTCGCGCTGACGCTGGCGTCGTGCTCGTATGCGCTGGCGCTCACGCTCAAGAGCGAGGAGTCGTTCCCGGCCCTGCTCAACGCGGTGCTCATGCCGCTGCTCCTGCTGTCGGGCATCCTCATCCCGATCACGGCCGGGCTGGCGCCCAAGTGGCTGTACACCATTTCGCAGATCAACCCGTTCCGGCACGTGGTCGACGTGGAGCGCAACAGCTTCCGCGGCGACTTCTCGATGGACGCGCTGTTCACCGGCAGCGTGGTGGTGTTCGTGATGGCCGTGCTCGCGATCTGGTGGGGAACCCGCACGTTCCAACGGGAAAACGCCTGATCAAAGCCCGGGACACGCCGGGCCGGGGCCGCGCTGCGCCCGTGTTCCCGACGTAGGGTGGCCTCTCACCCGACGTAGGGCTGGCAGGGGCGCAGCGTGACGGAACCGGAGACCGAGCGAGGGCTCACCCTCACCCACCGCGAGCAGGTGCTCGACTGGGCGGCGGTGCGCGCCGCCGAAATCCGGTTCGCGTCCGTGACGATCAGCGAGAACGTGAACTGGAGCGACCCTGGTGCCGAGCGGACGCTCGCGTCGGCGCAGCACGCCGGCATCCACACGGGCGCACGGCACTACGCGCGCCCGGGCGCCGTGCACGACCAGGCCGACCACTTCGTGCGGACGGCGAGCAAGCTCGGCGCGTTCGCGCCGGGGTCGCTGGCGCCCGCGCTGGAAGTGGACGCGCAGAGCGTGGACGACCGGTTCGTGAAGTCGTGGATCAAGCACGTGCGGCACGCGGCCCGGATCCGGCGCGTGCTCGTGTACGCCGGCCACGATTGCTGGGCGCACCGGCTGCACCCCGACCGCTGGGCCGATCCGGACGTGGTGCTGTGGCTGGTGCGGCACAACGGCATCGCCGGCCGGCCCGGGTGGTTCCACGCCCGGCTGGGGCTGCACCAGCACGCGTACTCGGGGTTGGCGGGAATCGCGGGACCGGTGGCGCAGGACGCGGTGGTCTACCCGTTCACGTTGTCCGATGTGCTGCTCTGATCACGGTTCTCCCGTTGTGCCGGTGTTCGTTGGCAAGATGTGCGGGTGCGGTTCTCCCGGCAGCGGTTGACGACGGACGTGACCCCTTCACGCGCCGTCGAGTTGTTGTCGGACTTCGCTGATTCCCGGGGGTTGCCAGCCGGCGGCGTTGTGCGGGTCGTGGTTCGGGTCGCACGCGGTGGTGGCTCCGTTCGCGGAAGTCTCCCCGGGGCCGTTTCCTTCGGGTCCGGATGTTTCCGCTCCGCCGGGGTGCGTCGGGGGTGGGTGGTTCGGCTACCTGGCCTACGACCTGACGGATCCGTCGGGGAGGTCGTCGGGGGTGCCGGCGTCGGCTTGGGGGTGGGCCGATCACGTGCTGCGGTGGGACGCGGCGGGGGTGTGCTGGTTCGAGTCGCTGGCCGACGACCCGGAGCCGCCGCTGTCCACTGTGGATCTCGCGCTCGGGTCTGCTGCCCCCTTGACGTGGACGGCTTCTTCGTTGCGACGACCTCCCGCGCTCGAGCACGAGCAGGCGGTGAAGGCGTGCGTGGCGTCGATCGAGGCGGGGGACCTGTTCCAGGCGAACGTGTGCACGCGGTTCACGGGCTCGTTCTCGGGGTCGCCGGCGGCGCTGTTCGCCGAAGGGGTGCGCCGGCCGGCGCCTTCCCGTTCGGCGTTCGTCTCGGGTGTGTGGGGGTCGGTGGTGTCGCTGTCGCCGGAGCTGTTCCTGGCGCGGCACGGGCGGCGGGTGCGCTCGACGCCGATCAAGGGGACGTTGCCGCGGCGGGGTGCGTTCGACGACGGAAATGCCGCGCTGCTGCGTAAGTCGGTGAAGGACGTGGCCGAGAACGTGATGATCACCGATCTCGTGCGCAACGACCTGGGGCGGGTGTGCTCGGTCGGGAGTGTGGTGGTGCCGTCGCTGCTCGAGGTGCACCCGGCGCCGGGGGTGTGGCACCTGACGTCCACTGTGGAGGGATCTGTCGCGCCTGGCGTGTCGGATGCTGCTTTGCTGGAGGCGACTTTTCCGCCGGGTTCGGTGACGGGCGCGCCGAAGATCCGGGCCCTGGCAGAGATCGCTTCACTGGAACCGGTGGCGCGTGGCGTCTACACGGGCGCGGTCGGTCTGCTCTCGCCCGTGGCGGGGCTGGAGCTGAACGTGGCGATCCGGACGTTCGAGATCTCTTCTGGGCGGATTTCCCTGGGCGTCGGCGGCGGGATCACGGCCGATTCGGACAGCGCGGCGGAGTGGCAGGAGTGCCTCCACAAGGCGGCGCCGCTGGAGGCACTCCTGGCCACTCCTCCCGGGTGGCTACTTGCGCGGGTCGAGCAACAGCTTGCCGACCGTGCCACGGGAACGAAGCGCTTCGTGGGCAGCGCGGGCGTCTTCGAGCGCGTACTCGCCGCCGGCGATG
Source organism: Amycolatopsis sp. FDAARGOS 1241 (assembly GCF_016889705.1). NCBI lineage: Bacteria > Bacillati > Actinomycetota > Actinomycetes > Pseudonocardiales > Pseudonocardiaceae > Amycolatopsis > Amycolatopsis sp. FDAARGOS 1241. The sequence goes on along the minus strand of NZ_CP069526.1, from coordinate 579,221 downwards.
GCGCGGAGCTCACCCTTTTCGATGAGCCCGAACAGCTCGGCGAGCGCGGTCCCGAACACGTTGCCGGGCAGGCGGAACACGTGCGGCAGCCACATGCCGGTGATCGTCGTGCTGTGGCCGAGCAGGTTCCTGAGCTCCACGGCCTTCGGCTGCCGCCGGCTCGCCATGCCGTAGAACGCGAGGCGCCCGAACGGTGCGAGGGCCGCGATGCTCTGGTCCGTCGTCGCGCCGCCCACCATGTCGAGAACGACGTCGATGCGCTTGCCGCCGTTGGCGCTGAGCAGGGTTTCGGTCATGTCCTCGGCGTTCGAGTCGACCGCCACGTCGGCACCGAGTTCCTGTGCGAGCTCGCGCTTCTCGGGGGTGCTGGCGGTCGCGATCACCCGGCCGGCGCCCCACGCCTTCGCCAGCTGCACGGCGATCGACCCGACCCCACCGGCGGCCGCGTGGACCACGACGGATTCGCCGGGCTCGAGGTGGGCGTTCTTGCGCAGGAGAACCCAAGCGGTAGCGCCCTGGACGAGCATGGAGAGCGCGTGGAGGTCGTCGACGTTCTCCGGCACTTCAAACGCCATGCGCTTGTCCGCGACGGCCTTCTCGGCGTACCCACCGCTGTTGATGAGGGCCACCACCCGCTTGCCTTGCCGCGTCCGGCCGACCACTTCCCCACCCGGCACAAGCGGCAGCTTGCTGGGGGCGAGGTAGGAGTTCTCCGCCTGGTGCGTGTCCGCGTAGTTCACCCCGATGCGGTCGACGTCGATCAAGACCTCGTCGGCCCCGGCCTCGGGCTCCGGCAGCTCGACGAGGTTCAGCACCTCGGGCCCACCGAACTCGGTCACCTGCACAGCGCGCATCGGTTCTCTTCTTTCGTTCGTCGTTGTTGAGACATTCTGCCAGATGTCTCATCCGTGCGACACTCTGTGCTAACGTCTCCGGTCATCGACATGTTCGCCTCGCGCCCCGACCCCGCCACCGCCTTCGCCCTGGCCCGCGCCTGGTTCCTCGCCGGCCGCCGCGTCGACATGCGCGACCTGGCCGCGGAACTGGGCGTCAGCCGCGCCACCCTCCACCGCTGGGTCGGCAGCCGCGACCACCTCCTGGGCGAAGTCCTGTGGTCCGAGACGTCCTTGGTGTTCGACAACGTGTCCTTCACCGGCCGCGGCGCCGCTGGGATCGCCGATGCGATCGGCGCGTTCGTCTCGACGGTGAACGGCTCCGCGGCCTTCCGGACCTTCCTGCAACGAGAGCCGGAGCGCGCGCTGCGTTTGCTGACGACGAAGGCGAGCGTGGTCCAGTCGCGCACCATCGAGAAGCTCTCGGCCCTCCTGGAAACGGAGGCCTCGGCGGGTCGGCTGGCCGCCCCGCTCCCCGTTCCGGACCTCGCGTATGTCCTCGTGCGGCTGGGCGAATCCTTCATCTACACGGACGTGATCACGGGTGATGAGCCTGATGCGGCGAAAGCGCATGCCGCCGTTTCGGCCCTGTTGGGCTGACCACTAATCCGGCACCGACACGTCGACACACTCCGGCTGACTCGTTCACCCATCTCGCCCTGGTCCGCAACCTCGGCGAGCTTCCTCAGCGTGGCCACGCGTCGTCGTAGTTCTTCTCGGGCGCCACCGGGGAACTCCGGCAACCGCTCCGCCGCCCAGTCCGCGACTTCTCCCACTTCCAGCGTCTTCGCGACCAATCCGCGAAGCCTGAACTCAACCTCGTCCGCCAACCTGCTCCGGCCCACCGCGGCTACCCCTGACCAGCAACGCTTCGCGATCATCGATGGCGTCGTACGCCACGTGCAGTGTCTCGGTCAGGAGTCGTCACTTCCGGGAAGCCACCACGGCGTCATACAGGTCCTTTTTGGACACCCCAGCCCCCTCCGCCACTTCGGACGCCACGGCCTTCAACCGCTCCCCGGCGGCCACCCGAGCCGCGACCTGGTCGACCAAATCCGACACCGACACCGCGGGCGCTACGGCGCCCTCCAGCACCACCGTGATCTCGCCGCGGACCCCATCAGTGGCCCACGAAGCCAGCTCAGCCAAAGTGCCGCGTTTGACCTCTTCGTACGTCTTGGTCAACTCCCGGCACACGGCCGCCCGGCGGGAAGCCCCCAAGGCAGACACCGCGTCCGCCAGCAAGGAACCCAGCCGGTGCGGCGACTCGAAGAACACCACCGTCCGCGGCTCGGAAGCCAAAGCCGCGAACCACCGCGCCCGCTCCCCCGGTTTGCGCGGCGCGAAGCCCTCGAAGCAGAACCGGTCCGAAGGCAAACCGGACAAAGCCAGCGCCGTTGTCACGGCCGAGGGGCCGGGCAGGCAGGTGATCGGCAGATCCTCGGCCACACAAGCCGAAACCAGACGGAACCCGGGGTCCGACACCGAAGGCATCCCCGCGTCGGTCACCAGCAGGACCGTCGAGCCCGAGCGCAGGGCGTCCAGCAGCCCCGGCAGCCGCGAAGTCTCCACGTCCTCGTAGAACGAAACGACCCGGCCCGACGGGGAAACCCCCAGCGCGGCAGCAAGGGCACGCAGCCGGCGGGTGTCTTCGGCGGCAATGACCTCGGCGGTGCCCAGGGCGGTGACCAGGCGGGGCGACGCGTCACCAGGGTCGCCGAGGGGGGTGGCGGCCAGGACGAGCCGGCCGGGCGGAGTGGACATGCACGTCAGCCTAACGACCGACGTCGTAGTATCAGGCCCCGTGACCGCGCTGCTGACCCGTCCCGACGACGAGAGCGTGCGGCCGGACCCGGTCGACGCGCTCCGTCCGCCGACCGACCGCGAGGCCACCCTGCTGGGCCGGGGCATGCCGACCGACCGCTTGCGCAGCTGGGTCGTCACGCTGGTCCTCACGGTGATCGGCGGGATCATCCGCATCCAGAACCTCGGTTTCCCCACCGACAAGGGCACGCCGGTCTTCGACGAGAAGCACTACGTGCCCCAAGCCGCGCAGATGCTGCGCAACGGCGGGTACGAGGACAACGCCGGCTACGAGCTGATCGTCCACCCGCCGCTCGCGAAGGACTTCATCGCCGTCGGCGAATGGCTGTTCGGGTACAACGGCTGGGGCTGGCGCATCATGCCGGCGCTCGCGGGCACGCTGATCATCCTGCTGACCATCCGCGTCGCGCGGCGCCTGACGCGCTCGACGCTGCTCGGCGGCATCGCGGGTGTCCTGGTGATCTGCGACGGCGTGCTGCACCTGCAGTCGCGGATGGGCATGCTCGACATCTTCATCGCGCTGTTCGTGCTGGCCGCGTTCGCGTGCGTGCTGTGCGACCGCGACCAGGTGCGCCAACGGCTCGCGGTGGCCGTGCGCGAAGGCTGGGTGAACGAATCCGCCTGGGGGCCGAAGCTCGGGTTCCGCTGGTGGCGCTTCGCCGCGGGCGTGATGATCGGGCTCACGTTCGGCGTCAAGTGGTCGGCCCTGTACTACATCGCGGCGTTCGGGCTGCTCACGGTGTTCTTCGACGTCGCGGCGCGGCGCGCGGCGGGCGTCGAGCGGCCGTGGGTCGGCACGATCCGGCGCGACGTCGCGCCCGCGCTGTGGGCGATCGTCGTGATCCCGCTGCTGATGTACCTGGCGGCGTTCTGGGCGTGGTTCGCGAGCGACACCGCGACCGACCGGCACTACACCGAGATCAAGGACCTCGATCCCGGCTTCTTCGCCTGGGTGCCGCCGGCGTTGCGCTCGCTCGGCGACTACTCGCTGAACGTCCTGCACTTCCACGAAACGCTGCTGACCCCCAAGGACAACCCGCACCCGTGGGAGTCGAAGCCGTGGACGTGGCCCATGGGCCTGCGCCCGATGCTCTACTACTACGACGGCGACGTCACAGGCTGCGGCGAGTCGCGCTGCGTCGGCGCGACGATGCTGATCGGCACGCCCGCGATGTGGTGGCTGGCGCTGCCGATGCTCGGCTGGGGCCTGTGGCGCTGGCTCTTCCGCGCCGACTGGCGCTACGCCGCCGTGCTCACCGGCTACTTCGCCGGCCTGCTGCCCTGGTTCACGAACATCGACCGGCAGATGTACTTCTTCTACGCCACACCGATGGCTCCGTTCCTCGTGCTCGGCCTGGTGCTGGCGCTGGGCCAGATCCTCGGCGGCGCGAAACTCGGCTTCGAGCGCCGGGGCACCGGGCTGCTCGTCGTCGCGCTCTACACAGGACTCGTCGTGGCCAACTTCGCCTGGCTGTGGCCGATCCTGAACGGCCTGCCCGTCACGACTGCGCAGTGGAACGCCGAGATGTGGCTGCCTTCGTGGCGGTGACAGTCGCGGCGAAGTAGGCACCGGGCGGCACACCGACGGCCCGCCGGAACGCCGCGACGAACGCGCTCGCCGTCGCGTACCCGACGCGGTGCGCGACGGTCGTCATCGACAGGCCCTCGGCCAGCAGCGGCAGCGCCGCGCGCAGCCGCGCCTGCGTGCGCCAGGTCCCGAACGTCATGCGGCAGTCGCGGACGAACGCGCGCGCCAGCGTCCGCTCGCTCGCCCCGACCGCGCGGCCCAGCTCGGCCAGCCCGCGCCGGTCGGCGGGGTCGGCGAGCACCATCGCCTCGACGTCGCGCGCCCGCGGATCCGCCGGCGACGGCACCACGATCGGCGCGACGTCCAACGGCTCCAGCACGTCGAACACGACGGCCTCGGCGCGTTGCCGGGCGCCGTCGGCGGGGCTGCCGGTGAGGTACTCCAGCAGCTCACGCAGCAACGGCCCGACCTGCACGATCCGCGGCTGTGCCCACGTCACGGGGCACTGCAGCGGGTCCGCGTACACGCCGCGCAGCTCGGCGTTGCCCACGGCGCCCGTGCGGTGCGGAACACCCGCGGGCACCCACAGCGCGCGCGTCGGCGGCAGCACCCAGTGCGCCTCCCCGATGCCGACGGCCACGACACCCTCCGCGGCCCAGACGAGCTGGTGCACCGGGTGCTCGTGCCACGGGTACCAGGAGCCGGCGGACAACCGCAGCTCACCCAGCAGCATCGCCCCGGCGTGACCGTCCCACGACATGAGTTGTCAGTCTATCGCCTACCGGTCACCGCCCGCGGTTTCTACCGTCGTGGGTATGCCCATGAACCTGATCCACCGCCGCCTGTGTTCGTCGGAGAAGTGGGCGTCGATGATCGCCGAGGTGCTGCCGCCGTGGCTCTCCCGCTTCGACCTCGGCGACGACGTCCTCGAAATCGGCCCCGGCTTCGGCGCCACGACGCGCGTCCTGCTCGACGTGGTGCCACGCCTGACGCTGCTGGAGATCGACCCGGCGTCGGCTTCGCTGCTGCGCGACTCGTTCGGCTCGCGCGCCGACGTCGTCGAAGGCAGCGGTGCGGACATGCCCTTCGACGCCGGCCGCTTCTCCGCTGTTGTGTGCTTCACGATGCTCCACCACGTCCCCACGGCTGCGCTGCAGAACGCGATCTTCAGCGAGGCCTGCCGGGTGCTGCGCCCCGGCGGCGTGTACTGCGGGACCGACAGCCGGCTGAGCTTGCGCTTCCGCCTCCTGCACCTCGGCGACACGATGAACGTGGTCGACGCCGCGACACTGCCCGCGCGGCTCTCGGCGGCCGGATTCGGTGAGGTGGACGTGCGGCATCGGCAGAAGGAGCGGCTGGAGTTCTCGGCGGTGAAACCGGCGGTCACCGCGAGTAGGTGACGCGTCGCTGCCACCACGGCCACTCCGGTGGCGCCGAGGGGTCGAGCACCGTCCTGCGGCGGAACTCGTCGTCGAGCGGCTTGATGAGCGCACGCAGTGCGGCGCGGCTTCGCCCCGGCAGGGCTTGGAGCACCGTTTCCAAGGTCCAGCGGATCAGGTTCTCACCGCAGGGGCAGCCGGCCACCCGGTGAGCTTCGAGCCGCCGAGGGTTGCGCGCGTGCCGTCGCAGATCGCGAAGCGCGTCGCCGACGTCTCCAGGCCGCAGCACCGTCGCCTCGACGCGGTGGACGTCGGTCAACGCCCACCGGGGCAGACCCGGGATGCGCGAGAACTGGAGATGGGCGCGAGGTCTGACGGGCAGCCCCGCTCGGACAGTGGCCGGTGACCTACGCGCCACGGTAAGCCACCCGGCGCATCCACCGCGGCCAGTCCGGCGGTGCGGCCGGGTCGGGCAGGGACTTCCGATGGATCTCGTTGTCGAGGGGCCGCGGGACTGCGCGCAGAGCTGCGCGGCTTCGTGGCGGCAGCGCGCGAAGAGCCACCTCCAAGTTCCACCTGGTCAGGGGTTCGCAGCAGGGGCAGTCGAGCGTTGCGGAAGAGCCGTCGAGGTGGGCGTTGCGGGCGTACCCGCGCAGGTCACGGACGGCTGTCGCAACGGCTCCCGACCGCAGGTGGATCGCCTCGACGCGGTGGACGTCGGCCAGCACCCACCGAAGCAGACCGGGGATGACCGAGAACTCGCGACCCCAGTGCGGCCGCACCGGCAACCGAGCACGAGCCGCCGCCGGTGACCTACGCGCCACGGTCGACCATCGTGTTGCGGCGGAACCCGGCCTCGGTCGGGCGGACGACGCGGCGCAGCGCGGCCCTGCGCCGGGGCGGCAGAGCGACGAACGCCAAGCCGGCACCCAACGCGCCAGGAATTCGCCGAAGGGACGGTCGACCACCCAGTGGGACAACGACCAGCACCGGGAGCGGGCCCGACGCCGGAAGACGACGAGCGCGCGGTTGACGGCCCCGGACCGCAGGACAGTGGCTTCGGCGCGGTGAACGTCCGCCAGGATCGACCACGGCACGTCCGGAACAGTGGAGAAGCAAGGTCGCGGCCGGATCGGAAGCCCGGCGCGGACAGTGGCCGGCGATCTACGCGCCATGGCCCTTTCGAAGAGTCGTCACCCCACGATCATGCCGCACCGCGCCAGCGAATTTCAGCGGTGCGGCTGCCGCGGGACGATCTGGGTGACCGGGCCGTCCGGGGACTTCCCGGCGCGTGAGAGCCAGCCCTCCACCTCGCGGCGGACGGCGTTCAGCGTGGGCCGGCGCCGTGGCTCCTGGTCGAGGGAGGCACGCAGGATCCGGGCGTGCGCCGAGCGCGTCGGCAGCCGCGACACCGGCTCCGCGCGGGCGGCGGCCATCAAAGCCGCCATCGGGGTCTCGCGCGTGCCGCGCGGGGGCTGGCCGCTCAGGGCGTAGCTGATGGTGGCGGCCAGTTGCCACGCGTCGGAGGCCGGGCTGGCCGGGGCGCCCATCGCCTGCTCCGGCGCGACGAAGTCGGGGGTGCCGATCATCATGCCGGTGGCCGTCATCTTGGAGTCGCCCTGGCTGCGGGCGATGCCGAAGTCGATGAGGTGGGCCAGGCCGGCCGGGTCGAGGATGATGTTGGACGGCTTGAGGTCGCGGTGCAGCACACCCTTCTCGTGCGCCGCGACGAGAGCGCCGGCCATCGTGGACCACAGGCGGCCGGCGGCGACGTCGTCGAGCGGCCCCTGGCCGTCGACCACCTCGGCAAGCGGGCGACCCTCCAGGTACTCCATCACGAGCGCGAGCCCGTCCGGCTCCTCGACCAGGTCGTACACCTTCACGCAGTTCGGGTGGTTCACCGCGGCCAGCGCACGCGCCTCACGCTGCATGCGCTCTTCGGTGTCCCGGTCGGGCGCGTGGGCGATCTTCAGCGCGACCGTCCGGTTGAGCTGCGTGTCGACGGCCTCCCACACCGTGCCGAACCCGCCGTGCCCCAGCCGGCGGACGCGGCGGTAGCGGCTGCCCCCGGCTCCCCGCGAACCCGGCGCCGGCGGAACCGGTCCCGGTGCGGCGGCGAGCAGCCCCGGCGGCTCCGGCGCGGACGCCAGCGCCGTCGCGGGGTACGGCTTGTTCATCGGCGGTGGCGGTGGCGGAGGTGGCGGCAGCTGCGGTCGCGGCGCCGCCTGCGAAACGGGCGGCCGCTCCGGCTCGCGCCGGGGCTCCGGCCGGTTGATCACCGACCACGGCGGCGGCCCGACCAGGCCCACGGGAATCAGCCCCAGCACGCTGAACGGCAGGAAGCCGAGCCAGAAGTGCACGGCAGTGTTGGCCGACATCCCGACGCTCGCCACCACCATGACCACGAACGGGATCCAGAAGAACCGCGACGGCCACTTCGGCCCGCGCCGGAACGCCGTGCGCGCCTGCAGCATGATGAACAACAGCGACCCGGCGGGCAGCACGGTCAGCGCGAGCACGTAGAGCCCGTACGAAAGTTTCAGGCCCTTGTTGTAGAAGATGGCCTCGAAGACGTTGCTGCCGCCGCCCAGGTACGACTTCTGCACGCCCACGAAGCAGTAGGACGTGTCGAGCGTCGAGCGGTCGGCCGCCGACAGCGCGCCTTTGCCCCCGGCGAAAACTTCGCGGAACGTCTCCGAGATGCCGTTCGCCAGCAGCCACGGCAGCACCAGCACGCTCACGATGCCGATGAGCCCGAACACGGTGAGCGTCGTGGCGTCGTACCGATTGCCCGTCCCCTTGCGGACGAGGGCCACCACCAGCGCCCCCAGCGCGGGGAACAGCGCGACGAGCGCACCGGCTGTGGTCGTCGCCCAGACCCAGTCGCCGGGGCAGAACCCCGGGCCGAACAGGGTGTGGGCGAACGAGAGCAGCGCGCTCGCGAATCCGCTCACCGCCTGGTTCCCCTCACTCTCGGTGGCCGGTTGGTACCGCCACGCGGCTGATCCCCGTGGCCCAGCTTAGGACGCACGCCGCCTTCGCGGGGTTGCCGGGTGGGTGGGTCGTGACCGCTGTGAAACCTGCACGACACCCTTCCCGGGGCCATCATGAGGACGGATTGAGGAGAACCGTCGAGGAGAACACTGTCGAGGGAGACACCGTGGGCGCTTATGCGGAAACCTACCGGCGCAGCCTGGACGATCCCGAGGGGTTCTGGCTCGAGGCGGCGAGGGCGATCGACTGGACGAAGCCACCCACGAAAGCCCTGGATGCGTCGCGCGAACCGTTCTACCGGTGGTTCCCCGACGGGGAGCTCAACACCGCCTACAACGCGCTCGACCGGCACGTCGACGGCGGCCGCGGCGGGCAGGCGGCGCTGATCTGGGACTCACCGGTCACGGGGCAGAAGCGGCGCTACACCTACAGCGAGCTGCGTGACGAGGTGGCGACGTTCGCCGGTGCGCTCACGTCGCTCGGGGTCACGAAGGGTGACCGCGTGATCCTGTACCTGCCGATGGTCCCCGAGGCCGTGATCGCGATGCTCGCGTGCGCGCGGATCGGCGCGGTGCACTCGGTGGTGTTCGGCGGGTTCGCGCCCAAGGAGCTCGCCGCGCGCATCGAGGACGCGAAGCCGAAACTCGTGATCGCCGCGTCGTGCGGGATCGAGCCGACTCGGGTCGTCGAGTACAAGCCGATCATCGACGCGGCGCTGGAGATGACCGAGCACCAGCCCGACCACGTCGTGGTGCTGCAGCGCGAGCGGGCGACGGCCGAACTGTCGGGCACGGACCTCGACTGGGTCGACCTCGTCGAAACCGCCGAACCGGCCGACCCGGTGCCGGTGAAGGCGACGGATCCGCTGTACATCCTGTACACGTCCGGCACCACCGGGAAGCCGAAGGGCGTGGTGCGCGACGCGGGTGGCCACGCCGTCGCGCTGGCCTGGTCGATGGGCGCGGTCTACGACATCCACGCGGGCGACACCTGGTGGACGGCGTCGGACGTCGGCTGGGTCGTCGGGCACTCCTACATCGTCTACGCGCCGCTGCTGATCGGGGCGACGACCGTCCTGTACGAGGGCAAACCGGTCGGCACACCCGACGCGGGCGCGTTCTGGCGCGTGATCGCCGAGCACGGCGTGGAAGCGCTGTTCACGGCGCCGACCGCGCTGCGGGCCGTCAAGAAGGTCGACCCGGGCTCGGCCGAACTCAAGAAGTACGACCTGGCGAAGTTCCGCACGCTGTTCATGGCCGGCGAGCGCCTCGACCCCGAGACCTACCAGTGGGCGAGCGAGATCCTCGGCACGCCCGTGATCGACCACTGGTGGCAGACCGAAACGGGCTGGCCCATCGCCGCCAACCCGCGTGGCCTCGAGCCCATGCCGGTGAAACCGGGGTCGGCGACGAAACCCGTACCGGGCTGGGACGTGCGCGTGCTCGACCAGAACGGCGAGGAGCTGCCCGCGGGCCGGGAGGGCGCGATCGTCGTGAAGCTGCCGCTGCCACCGGGCTCGCTGCCGACGCTGTGGGGCGACGACGAGCGCTACCGCGAGGCGTACCTGTCGCGTTACCCCGGCTACTACCTCACCGGCGACTCCGGCTTCGTCGACGAAGACGGCTACCTGTTCGTCATGGGCCGCACCGACGACGTGATCAACGTGGCCGGCCACCGGCTGTCCACGGGGTCGATGGAGGCGGCGCTGGCTTCGCACCCCGCCGTCGCGGAGTGCGCGGTGATCGGCGTCGCCGACGAGCTCAAGGGCCAGGTGCCGCGCGGGTTCGTGGTGCTGAAGGCGGGCGCGGACGTCGATGAGGGCGAGCTGCGCGAGGAGCTCGTGGCACTGGTGCGCCGTGACGTCGGGCCGGTGGCGGCGTTCCGCGACGTGTCCGTGGTCGAGGCGCTGCCGAAGACGCGTTCGGGCAAGATCCTGCGCAAGACCATGCGCGGCATCGTCGACGGCCGCGACGAGCCGGTGCCCTCGACGATCGAGGATCCCGGTGTGCTCGACGCTTTGCGAGCGGTTCTGCGTCGCTGAGACAGCCAAGTGCTGACATTTTTCCAAGACGCGAGGTGGCGGGCGCGGGCATCGTCGTCCGCATGAACGAGTACCTGCACGTGGTCCACGACGGCCCGGCCGAAGCGCCGCCGCTGCTGCTCATCCACGGCTCCGGCGCCACGGGCGGCTCCTGGAGCGAACTGGTGCCCGCGCTGGCCGGGCACCACCACGTCATCCGGCTCGACCTGCCCGGCTGCGGACGGTCGACGCCGCCGCCGTCGTTCGCCGTACCGGCGCAGGCTCGCCGGGTCGCCCGGCTGCTCGACGAGCTGGGTACCGGCCCGGCCGTCGTCGCCGCGCATTCGAGCGGCGGGTACGTGGCCACCGCCCTCGCCGAGCAGCGGCCCGACCTGGTGAGTTCGCTTGCGCTGATCAGCACCGGCCCGCGGATGAGCGCGCTCCTGCCGCAGCCGCTGATCCTGCGCCTGTTGCTGGCGCCGCCGTTCGGGCCGCTGCTGTGGCGGCGGCGGTCGGACGCGGTGATCCGCCGCGGGATCGGCGCGACGATGGCGCGTGCGGTCGACGTCCCGGACGACATGGTCACCGAACTGCGCGGCACGACGTACCGCGCGTTCCGGCAGGTGCTGCGCCACAACGGCGCGTACGTCGGCGAGCGGAGCGTGCCGGACCGGCTGGCCAAGCTCGACGTGCCGGTGCTGGTGGTCTTCGGGGCGGCCGATCCGCGCTGGGATCCGGCGTCGGCGCACGACTACGAAGCGGTCGCGCGGGTCGAGTTCCTGCCCGGCGTCGGGCACGTCCCGCTCGTCGAGGAGCCCGCGAAGACCGGTCAGCTGCTGCTGGCCTTCGCGGCGACCCGCCTGTGACCGGCGGCGCTTAGCGTGGTGGCGTGCAGGCCTTCGACTGGGCGGACGTGGACGTCGCGGTTCCGCCGCGACGGCTGCCGGGCCTCCGCATGGCGGGGTTCCGGCACCGCGTGCCCGCGCCCGTGGACATCACGATGGTGGCGCACCCGGCCGTGACGGTCCTCGTGGACTTGAGCGACGGCCTCGGCTACCGCGCGTTCGGGCGGCGCGGCCGGGGCAGCGTCGTCGTCGGGCTGTGCCCCGGCGAACCGCGGGCCGATGGCCGGATCGGCGAATGCCTGCAGATCCGGCTCGAACCGGCGGTGGCTGCCGCGGTCCTCGGGTCCGATCCCGGCGAAGCGGTGCCGCTCGCGGACGTCTGGGGCCGCGACGGCTCGCGCTTCGAGGACCGGCTGCGCGAGACGGCGTCGTGGGACGCCCGGTTCGCGCTCGCGGCCGGGTTCGTCCGCCGGCGGCTGGGTGCACGCTCGGTCGACGCGGAGGTCGCGCACACCTGGCGCCGCACGCTCACCAGCCACGGCCGCGCCCGCGTCGAAGGCCTGGCCGACGAAGTGGGCTGGAGCCGCAAACGCCTCTGGGCGCGGTTCCGGGCGCAGCTGGGCATCACGCCGAAACGCGCCGCCCGGCTGGTGCGGTTCGACCACGCCGCCCACCTGCTGGCGTCGGGGTGTGCGCCCGCCGACGTCGCGGCCGCGAGCGGGTACGCCGACCAATCCCACCTGCACCACGAGGTTCGCGCGTTCACCGGGCTCACTCCTGCGGCCGTGGCCGCCGCCCCGTGGCTGTCCATCGACGACGTCGCGTGGCCGGGGTGAGCGGCCAGCCTTTCGGCTGTTGTCCGCGGCCGGCTTACTGGTCTATACCTCTTGGGGACAACCCGCTCCTTGACCGGAGGTACCCCTGTGAGGAAGAGCTTGTCCAGAGCCGTACTGGGTGTCACCGTGGTGGGGCTCGCGGCGCTGGGGTTGCCGGCGTCCGCGTCGGCGGCGCCCGCGGCCCCCGAGCGCAGTGTCACCGACCTCGTCCCGTTGCCCGTGCAGGCCAAGGCGGATCCGAAGGGCGACTTCACGCTGTCGCCGCTCACGGTGATCCGCGCGGGCAAGGGCGCGAACCAGGTGGCCGGGTACCTGCGCGGCCTGCTGCGGCCCGCCACCGGCTACCCGTTGCCCGTGGTGCCGGCGAACGCCGGACTGCCCGCGATCTCACTGGAACTCGGCCATGCGGACCAGCGCGTCGGCGCCGAGGGGTATCAGCTGGCCGTCGCCAAGTCCGGCGTGACGCTGAAGGCGAACACGGCCGACGGACTGTTCGAGGGCGTGCAGTCACTGCGGCAGCTGCTGCCCTCGGCGATCGACGCGAAGAGCGTGCAGTTGCGCAAGTGGACGATCGCCGGCGGGACCGTCCTCGACTACCCGCGCTTCGCCACGCGCAGCGCGATGCTCGACGTCGCGCGCCACTTCTTCACGCCGGCGCAGGTGAAGACGTACATCGACCAGCTCGCGCAGTACAAGATCAACACCCTGCACCTGCACCTGGCCGACGACCAGGGCTGGCGCATCGAGATCAAGAGCTGGCCGCGCCTGGCGACCGAGGGCGGCAAGACCGCCGCGTACGGCGACCCCGGTGGCTACTACACGCAGGCCGAGTACCAGGACCTCGTCGCGTACGCGGCATCGCGGCACATCACGGTCGTGCCGGAGATCGACATGCCGGGGCACACGAACGCGGCCCAGGCGACGTACGCGGAGCTGAACTGCGACGGCATCGCGGTCCCGCCGCGCACCGACACCGAGGTCGGCTACAGCTCGCTGTGCATCGACTCGCCGACGACGTACCGGTTCGTCGACGACGTGATCCGCGAGCTCGCCGCCATCACGCCCGGCAAGTACCTCGGCATCGGCGGCGACGAGGCGCACTCGACGTCCGAAGCGGACTACAAAGCCTTCTACGCCAAGGTGAACCCGATCGTCGCGAAGTACGGAAAGCTCATCACGGGCTGGCACGAAATCGCGAAGTCGGACCTGCCGGCCACGGCAGTGCCGGAGTACTGGGACCAGGGCGGCGCGAACGCCGACCTCGCGTCGTTCGCCGCGCGCGGCGGCAAGCTGCTGATGGCTCCGTCGAACCACGCGTACCTCGACATGAAGTACACCGAGGACACGCCGCTCGGCCAGGACTGGGCGGGTCTCGTCGAGGTCAAGGACGCCTACGACTGGGACCCGGCGACGCTGGTGCCAGGTGTCGGCGAGGCGAACGTCGCGGGCGTTGAAGCTCCACTGTGGACGGAGACGATCCGCACGAACGACGACATCGAGTACATGGCGTTCCCGCGCCTGCCCGGTCTCGCGGAGATCGGCTGGTCGCCGCAGTCCGCGCGCGACTGGGACACCTACCGCGTGCGGCTCGCCAAGCAGGCACCGCGGTGGGAGGCGCAGGGGATCGACTTCTACCGGTCCCCGCAGGTCGACTGGAAGTGACGCACGCGGGGCCCCGGCGCGCCGGGGCCCCGGTCAGCCGGCGTTGCGCAGCCGCCAGCGCCGGACCGAGCTGCGGATCCCGCCGGAGTACGACCGCGACAGCGCCGGTGTCTCGAGGATCTGTTCTGCGCGCCGCACCCCCGCCTCGGCGAGGCACGGCTCGAGCTGCGCGAAGTTCGCGAACGCGATCAGGTGAACCTCTTCGACGGTCGGCGCCGCCGGGTCGGACTCGACCACGCGGAGGGCGCCGGCCGTCGGCACACGGCCCGGCTCCAGCACGCGCAGGTACCAGCCGCAGCGGCCGGAGTCGATGACCGTCGGCACGACGTCCTTGCGGCCCGTGCGCATCGCCAGCTTGAAGCACGGCTGCCGCGGCTGCGAGACCTGCAGCCGCGCGTCGCCCCACTCCCACACGTCGCCGATGCGCACCTCGGATTCGTCCGCGCCGGCCACGGCGAGGTTCTCGCCGAACGCGCCCAGCTCGACGTCGAACCCCTCCGCGGTCCACGCCGGGTAGTGCTGCGCGGGGTAGGCGTAAACGGCTTTGTCGACCCCGCCGTGCACCTTCAGGTCGGCCTGTTCGTCGCCGTCGAGGTTGAGCCGGGTGAGTTCCAGCTCCGGCTCGGCCACGCGGCCCTTCACGATCGCACTGCGCACGGGCCGTTCCCGCCGGCGCCCCAGCACGGCGGGCCGGCCGACGAAAACACCGGCGAGTTCGAGGGTGGTCACGTTCGCGAAGCTAGCACGCGGCCCACCGCAGGTCAGGTGCTTTTGACCGCCGCTGGAGCCGAGCCCGCGACGGCCTCCGGCGGCACTGCCCGCAAACGCTTGCGACGGGCGTGCCGGGCCGTCACGAGCCGATCGGAGCCGACCTTGGCCGGCAGTCCTGATCGGACCGGCCGGCCGTTTGCCGGCGACACGAACCGGTTGATCTTGATATTGGGCGCCGTTCGGTGTGGTCTGGAGCACAACTGCCCACCGGAAGGAGGGTTCCGACGATGAGACTGTGGCCCCGGCGCCGCGCCTCCCGGTCTTCGCGACGCGCCCGCGACGAGGTCTCGGCGCTGATGCCGTACGGCCCGTATTCCTCCGTACGCGTGCGCAACGACGCCCTCGAGCCTGGAGCCGACGGGCGGAACGTCGCGTATTGCTGCTTCACCGACCCCGACGAGGCAACGCGGTGCCACGCCGCGTGGCAGCAGCACGCTCCGGCTCTGACGAGCACGCTCGTCCACGGCCGTCGCAGCGCCTTCGAGCCGGATGTCGAGGGCTACTACGTCGACGCGGACGGAACTCGGCACGGCGGGCAGCCGCCCGAGATCCTCGCGCTGATGGCCGAACTGGCCCCGCCGAGCGCCGAGGAAGTGGCCGCCCAGCAGGCCCACGAGGCCGAACAGGCCCTCGAAGCCGTGCGAGCGGAGAAGGCCGCGTGGGAAGCGCGGCAGCCGAAGGAGGTCGTGCTGGCCGAAGCGGGCGACGACTCCCCGATTCCGCACCACGACAAGTTCATCAAGGCCACCCGGATGATGGTGGGCGGACAGCCCGTCGATCGGGTGAAGTTCCACTTCGCCGAGTTCACCGGCGACGAGCCGGAGCCGGCCACGCTCGCGCACGAAGACGCCGACACCGAGCAGCAGCGCCTGATCTGCGACGAGTTCGACGTGGCGCACACGTTGTGGGCGAAGGCGGTCTACCGGCGCGAGGCCACGCCGGTGCTGCGCGCCGCCGCTGCCGCCTGGCCCCAGGTCGCCGAGGCCTTCACGCGGATCGAGCAGGCCTGGTCGGATCTCGACCACCCGCCGCACGGTTGGGAAGTCGCGGTCAAGCACCTGCTCGACGCCCACGACCACGCGAGGCCCATCGTGGAGAACTGGGAGCACGACCACGCCCGCGAACTGGCCACCGTCGGCGCCGAACTGACCTTCACCAGCGGTGAGCTGGCCGACCTGCGGAAGCAGCTGAGCGTCGAGCTGGGCATCGACAACATCGAGGAGTGGCACATCGGCCGCATCGACGACCACGACGCCGATGCGCTCGACGCCGGCCTCCAGCACGGAGCGAGCGAGCAGCTCGAAAACCTCATCAAGCCCCAGCGCGACCGGCTCGCCCTGATCGCCGACGTCGCGGGGCGGCTGACGGCGTGAGCCGGCCGGAATCCGCGGCCGCGTCCGCCTGAGCCGGTGGATTCGGGAGTTCAGCGGACGGAACTGTGCCTTCCCGCGCCGCACGCGCTCCAGTGAGGTCAGCGCCGGCACCCAGCGGGAGCGGCCCGGCACCGTTGCCTGGGTCCGGGCCGCACCCGGCCCCTCGGGGTTCAGCCGTTCAGCGCCGCCGATTCCTCGTCGCTGAACAGGCGCGAGCGAATCAGGAAGCGAACGCCGTCGGGTGCGGATCCCTTGCGTGGTCAGGCTTTCGCCGTCTCGCGGATGGCTTCGTCGACGGAGCGGGGTGCCAGTGGGTCGACGAACAGCTCCCGCAGGAACAGGCCGCCGAGGTGTTCGATGGTGAGGCCGGGTTCCTTGCCGGTGAGTCCGTTCACGCGGCCGCCGACGCGGAAGGCCGCACGGACGACCCCGGCGGGCAGCGTGCGCACCGCGCGCGGTTTGCCCGCGGCGCCGGCCATACGGCTGAGCATGTCGGCCCAGCGCAGGTTTTCCTCGACGACCGGGATGTCGGCACCCGACGCGTCTTCGAGCGCGTCGACCGTCGCGATGCCGACGCCGCGCGCGCTCGTCGCCGCGCTGCCACCCGGCGGTGCGAACAACGGCGCCGACGACCGCACCCACTTCACCACCGGCCGCGACCACTCCGGCACCCGCCCGGGTGCGACGCCGAACACGTAGGGCACCTCGATGAACGCCACCGGGAGGTCCGGTCCCGCCGTCTCACGCGCGACGCGCGCCTGTTCGAGCCGGCTCCGCACGTACGGGTGCTTCGCCGCCAGGCCCCACTCGGGATGCACCCGGTCGAAGTACGTGTAGTAGGACGCGAGCACCGCCGCCCGCGTGCACCCGGCCGCGCGCGCCGTCTTCAGCAACGCCACCACCGGCGCGACGTTGCCGGCGTGCAACCGCGGGCCGACGGGTCCCTTGTCGATCCGCCGGTCGTCGGTACCGCCCGCGAACACCACGCCGTCGTGTCCGGCGAGCAGTTCCCGCAACTCGTCTTCCGCGGCCGTCGCGACGTCGACGACCCGGTCGACGCCTTCGCGGCGCGTGCGAGCCACCGTGGTCGTCTCGTGCCCGCGCAGCCGCAGCTCCGCCAGCACGTGGTACCCCAGCAAGCCGCTTCCACCCACCACCAGGATTTTCATGGCGAAGATCATCGCGGACGGGCGGTTCGCGGGCCAGCCGTGCCCACACACGCCGGCGCTTTCCTTCCCGCAGAGGAAACTCTCGCGCGCCGTGGGTGCCGCGCGGCCGTTGGCTTCGGCGGCGACGGCATCGGCACCCGCCGGCACCCGCCGGCGTGCGGCGGTGGTACCGGCGCAGCCTGCCCTGCTGGACCTCTTCGCGGTCGATGAGGTGAACCCCACGTAGACACCGTCTACCTCGGTTTGATAGACAGTGTCTACAAGGTGAACCAGGGGTTACGGAGATCGACATGGGCTTCCAGAAATTCGTCGCCGTCGGCGACAGCTGCGCCGAGGGGCTCGACGACCCGTACCCCGACCACAGCCAGTACCGCGGGTGGGCCGACTTCGTCGCCGGCCGGCTCGCGCAGGACGAGCCCGGGTTCCGCTACGCGAACCTCGCCGTCCGCGGCCGTCGCCTCGACCAGATCATCACCGAGCAGCTGCCCGCCGCCGAGCGCCACGAGCCCGACCTCATCGCCCTGTTCGGCGGCGGCAACGACGTGATGAGCCGCGGCTGGGACGCGCGCACGGTCGCGCGCCGGGTCGACGCCGCGATCCGCCGGTGCACGCACATCGCGCCCACCGTAGTCACGTTCACCCTCAGCGACGTCGCCCACCGCATGCCCTTCAGCGCCCGCATGCGCCCGCGCGTGACCGCCCTCAACGACGCCATCCGGGAGGCCTCGGTGAGCTACGGTGCCAAGCTCGTGGACCTCTGGCCCGACCACGCCGCCCACGACTCGCGCTACTTCGGCCCCGACCGGTTGCACCTGTCCGAAGCGGGCCACCTCCGCGTGGCCGGCCACGTGCTCGACCGCATCGACGTCGGCCACGACCACGGCTGGCTCCAGCCGCTCCCGGGCTTGCCCGCGCGCCCGAGCCTGCGCGCCGACCTGCAGTGGTTCTGGCAGGAGGTCGTGCCGGTCGCCCTCACGCGCCTGCACAACCGCCTCATCGGCCGCTCACCCGGCGACGGCTTCTTCCCGAAGCGCCCCGAACTGTTGCCCGTCGCCTTCTCCGAAGCGCAGCTGTGACCGCGCGCCGGCGGCTGATCACGACCGCGGCCACGCTGCTCACCGACGAGGGTGTGGACGCGGTCACGCTCCGGGGCATCGCGAAGGCCGCCGGCGTCTCCCACGGTGCGCCCCTACGCCACTTCTCCGGTCGCGCGGAACTGCTGTCGGCGGTCGCGACCCTCGGCTTCGCGCAACTGCTCGAACGCGGCACGAAGCTGCCGGACGGGACCGCTCGCGAACGCGTCACCGCCGCCTGTCACGCGTACGTCGACTTCGCGCTCGCCAACCCCGCGATGTTCGAGCTGATGTTCCGCCGCGACCTCATCGACGCGACCGAACCAGGGCTCGTCGCCGCGAGCAGCGCCGTCTTCGACTACTTCGCCGAGCTCGTGCGCCTCGACCGCGAAGCCGCGCACGACGACCGGCTCAAGCCCGGCACGGACCCGCGACTCGTCGCGGCTTCGCTGTGGGCCGCGTTGCACGGCCTGGCCCAGCTGTGGCTGTGGGGCGGGCTGGCGGGCGCGAGCTTCGCGCCGTCGCCGGAATCGGCCCTCGCGGTGACGCTCGACGCATACCTGGGCTGACACTCGGCGCGGAGCCGCTGCCGACGAAGCTCGGCGTCTCCGGCCGCGCGCCTGATCACCAGCCGGTGGGCAACGCGCGGATCCCGAACTCCCGGCGCAGCGCGGCTTTCGCGGCGTGCAGCCCGGCCATGCCGTGCACGCCGGGGCCCGGCGGGGTGGCGCCGGAGCAGAGGTAGACACCGCCCAACGGCGTCGTGTGCGGGTTCCACCGGACGACCGGGCGCGCGAGCAGCTGCCGCAGCGTCAGGGCGGCGCCGGAGATGTCGCCGCCGACGTAGTTCGCGTTGTACGCCTCGAGTTCCGGCGCGGGGACGCCGCGGGACGCGAGAACCGTGTCGCCGAAGCCGGGCGCGAAGCGTTCGATGCGGGCGCGCACGATCTCCGTGGCGTCGAGGGGATCGCCGTTCGGGACGTGCGCGTAGGCCCAGATCGGCTGCTTGTGCGCGAGGCCGCGCGACGGATCGGCGGCCATCGGCTGGGCGAGCAGGACGTACGGCTCGTCGGCGCGGCGCCCGGCAGCCACGGTGTTCTCGGCCACCCGCACCTGCGCGGCCGTCCCTCCGATGTGGACGGTCGCGGTGTTCGCGAGCTCGGGTTCGCGCCACGGGATCGGTTCGGAGACGAGGAAGTCGACCTTCGCCGCGGCGGGACCGTAGCGCACGTTCTCCAGCGCGCGGCGGTAGCGCGGCGGCAGGAGTGGTCGCGCGAGGTCGAGGAAGCCGCGCGGGCCGACGTCGAGCAGCACCGCGCGGGTCTTGGCGAACTGCCGCAGGTCGGTGACGCGGCTGTGCACGTGGACCCGACCGCCGTGCGCGCGGAAGTCGGCGACGAGGGCGTCGGTGAGCACCTGCGTGCCGCCGCGCGGAACGGGCCAGCCGCCGGCGTGCGCGAGGTGGCCGAGCAGCACGGCCGTGCCGCCGGCGACGAGCGAAGGCAGCCGGCCCATCGGGTGCGCGGCGACGCCGGCCAGCAGCGCGGGCGCTTCCGGGCCGCGGAACAGGAGTTCGTCGGCGCCGGTGCCGAGGGCGAGCACGCGCGGGGCCAGCACGGCGGCGAGGCCTGGCGTCGGTGGCCGGCGGAGGTCGCCCAGGAGCAGGTCGGTCAGCTCTCGCGTGTGCTCGACGAGCGGTCCCATCAGGTGGCGCCAACGGTCGGCGTCGGGGCCGAGCCGGGCACACGTGCGCTCGAGATCCGCGTACGCGAGACCAGTGCGGCGTCGATCGACGGGATGCCCGTACGCGACTTCGGGCTGACAGAGCTCGACACCGTGCGCGGCCAGGTCGAAGCCGCGGAAGAACGGCGAAGCGACGGCCATCGGGTGCACGGCCGAGCAGACGTCGTGGACCACGTCGGCGTCGAACAGCCGCGCCGACCGCGCGCCACCGCCGGGCTCGGGCGCCGCTTCGTGCAGGTCCACGGCGAGCCCGGCGCGCGCGAGCAGCACGGCGGCGGCCAGGCCGTTGGGGCCGGAGCCGACCACCACGGCGTCAGCGGTCGAATCCACTCACGGATCGTATCGACACGCGGGCACCCTGCTACCCGTCCGAACACCTGATCGAATATTGTCGTACCCCGCGCCTACCTTGGGACCCCACACCGGCCCACCCGGGCCGGCCCGGCAGGAAAGGGGGATCATGCCCGCCCACGACACGCAGCTGGAGCGCATCCGCAAGCTGCTCGCCAAGGCCGAAGACCCGGCGGTGACCGCGGAAGAAGCCGAGCTGTACAACACGAAGGCGGCCGAGCTGATCGCCCGCTACGGCGTCGACAACGCGATGCTGGCCGCCACCGGGCACGGCACCGACGACATCACGGTGCTGACGATCCCCATCGACAACCCGTACAGCCGTGACAAGGCGAGCCTGCTCACGAACATCGCGTACCCGTTGCGCTGCCGCACGCTGCTGCACCGGGTCGGCCAGGGCGTCGAGTCGGTCACGGTGTTCGGGTTCAAGTCCGACCTCGGGCGGGTCGAGTTGCTGTTCACGAGCCTCCTGCTGCAGGCGAGCACCCAGCTCACGCGCGTCCGGCCCGACGCGCGGATCTTCCGCGAATCGCTCGCCGCCTACCGGCGCACGTGGCTGCACGGCTTCGCGCGCGCCGTCCACGAACGGCTGGTGCGCGCGGAGACGACCGCCGCGCGCGAGCACCCGGGCTCCGGGCGGCACTCGGCGGAACTCGTGGTGCGCGACCGCACGGCCCTCGTGCAGACCGCTTTCGACCGCGAGTACGGCGACCTGCGCGCGGCGGGCCCCCGGCGGCTCTCGGGATCGGGATACCGCGAGGGCCACCAGGCGGGCACGCGAGCGACGCTGGACCCTGCGGCGCTGACACGGCGGAGGCAGGCGTTGCCGGTGCGGTGACGCGGAATCAGGAGGCGGCGGTGGTGATGCGCATCGAGGATCTCGCCACTCGCCCGGACCTGCGCCGGCCCGCGCTGGAGCTCGGCGTGGTCGGCGGCGAGTTCCTGCGGCACGACGTGGTGGGCGACCTGGCGGCGTCCGCGCGGCTCGCGGCGCGGTGGCCGGAGTTCTTCCTGGTGTTGCTGGAAAACGACGTCCCGGTGGCGCGTGCGGCGGCGATCCCCGTGGCGTTCCCGACGGACGAACGCCCCGGCCTGCCGGACCACGGCTGGGACGGCGCGTTGCTGTGGGCGGCGCAGGACGTGCTGGATGGGCGTGAGCCGACCACGCTGGTGGCGCTGGAGGTGACCGTCGCGGAGCGGGCGCGTGGACGAGGTGTGGCAGCGCTGGCGTTGACGGAGCTGAGGAACCGCGCACGAAACGCGGGCCTCGCGCGGCTCGTGGTACCCGTGCGGCCGACGGGCAAGGCGAACCACCCGTTCGAGTCCATTGAGGACTACGTGGCCCGCCGCGACGAGCGGGACCGGCCGGTGGATCCGTGGCTGCGCAACCACGAGCGGCTGGGCGCGCAGACGGTGAAGATCGCGCCGTTCGCGATGACCGTCACGGGCACGCTCGAGCAGTGGGAGCAGTGGACGGGTGTTCGGCTCGGCGACGGCCGCACGGCGGTGCCCGGCGGGATCGCGCCCGTGCTGGCGTCGGTGGCGCAAGACCTGGGCGTGTACGTCGAACCGAACGTGTGGGTGGAGCACCCGCTCTGACCCGGGTTACCGTGGGCGCGTGTGTTCTTCCCGGCAGGAGCTCGTGACGCCGATCTTCGGCGACCACTCCCACCGGTGTGACTTCTACGGCTGACGACGGCCCCGCGCCCGTCAGACAAGGAACCCACAACCGAAGAGGAACGCCAGCATGCCCGAGAACGCGCAGACGACCTGGGTGCTCAAGCACATGCCCGTCACCGCGCAGGCGGTCGCCGAGCTCGCCCCGGCGCTCGCCGGGAAGCGGCTGGCGATGTGCCAGCACGTCGAACGAAGACGGCCGCGCTCGTGACGCTGCTCGTGCGCGCCGGCGTCGACGTCCGCCTGACCGGGTCGCCCGGCACGACCCACGACGACGTCGCCGAAGCGCTCGCCGAGCTGTACGTCGCCGTCTTCACCCGCCGCGGTGACGGAGAAGCCGAGCACGCCGAGAACATCCGGCGGGTGCTCGACGTCGAACCCGACTTCGCGCCCGACAACAGCGGCGACCTCACGATCGAACTCCTCAACCGGGGCGTCCCGGCGACCTACCTCGGCGGCACCGAAGAGACCACCACCGGCGGGCTCCGCCTGCGCGAGACTCCGCACGAGCTCGGCCGGCCCGTTTTCGTCATCAACGACTCGCGGCTGAAACTCCTGGTGGAGAACGAATTCGGCGTCGACCAGAGCGTGGTGCAGGGGTTCCTCAACGCCACCAACCTCATGGCCCCCGGCGTGCGCGCCGCCGTGCTCGGTTACGGGCCGTGCGGCAAGGGCGTCGCCGACACGTTGAGCCGGCTGGGCGCGCGAGTGTCCGTGTGCGACATCGACCCGATGCGCGCACTGGAGGCGATCCTCAACGGCCACCGCGTCAGCACCACCGCCGAGGTCGTGGCCGACGCGCAGCTCGTGTTCACCGCCACCGGCCGACCGGGGGGTGCTGGGTGAGGCAGAACTCGCGGCACTGCGCGACGGCGCCGTGCTCGCCGGCGTCGGCCACTTCGCGTGGGAGATCGACCGGGCGGCGCTGGCCGCGAAGACCAGGAGCACCGTCGAGTACGGCGAACCCTCGCGCCGCACGGGGTACGTGCTCGAAGCCGGCCGCGAGATCGTGCTTCTCGATCAGGGCCGGATGCTCAATCTCGCCGCCGCCAATGGGAACTCGATCCAGGCCATGGACCTCGGCCTGACGCTGCAGGCGCGCAGTCTCGGCGCCGTCGCCGCGGGCGGGCTGGCCGCGCGAGTGCAGCCGGTGCCCGCGGACGTCGAGCACCGCATCGCAACGGACTTCGTCGCCGCGTTGCGTAGCTACTCCGGCGGCAGAAAACCGTGCTCCGACAGGTCGAACCAGTTGCCTTCCGGGTCGATCGCGCGGTACTCGGCGAACGGGCGGTCGCCACCCCGCAGCACAGGGCGCGGCACGCCCGCTTCGGCGAGCCGCTCGGCGATCGGCGGGATCTCGTCCACCTGGAACCCGAAGTGGTTGAACCCAGTGGCGACGTCGCCGTCGAGCCGCTGCTGAATCAGCGCCAGGTTGAGGTAGCCGTCGGTCACGAAGTGGCTGCCGTCGGGGTCGGTGTGGAACAGCTCCAGGCCGAACTGCTCGCAGTAGAACGCGGTCATGCGTTTCGCGTCCTGCACGACGAAAGCGAGGTGGCGCAGGCGGGGGCGGGTCATGCGGTCGGTCCTTTCGGGATCATGTTGTGGAACGCGGCGATCGTGAGTTCGCCGGCGTGGCGGACGACGGCCTGCGCGTGCGTCTTCACGCCGGCGGGTGCGATCTCCGACGTCGCGTGCACGAGCGACAATTCCGCTGTCAGGCGGCGGATCAACGTGACTTCCGTGGAAAGCGTCGTGTCGCGGTACGCCGTCGCGAACAGCTGCGCGTGCCCCGTTTCGACGGCGCGGCGGCCGACGAGCGCCTCACCGCGGACGTTCACGAAGTCGACGTCCTCGGCGAAGACGGACGCGAACTGCGCCGCGTCACCGCTGGCCCAGCCGTCGGCCATGGTGCGCCATAACGCGCGGATCGAGTCGCCGGTCATGTCCGCACCAGCACCCTCAGTGGCAGGGGCTCGCACTCGCCGTCCCAGGCGGCCAGCGAGTAGTAGAAGCCGCCGTGCCGGCGTTCGAGGTAGCAGACGACATTGAGCGGCCAGCCGCTGCTGCGGAACACGTATGCGTCCATCGGCGTCGGCCGATCGCTGAGCGGACGACCGCGTTCGCACTCCGGCCCGAGCCGGTGCCAGTCGGGGTGCAGGTGGACGGAGCCGAGCACGTCGAGGCCGCGAGCGCCGGCGTCCCGGGTGATGCGCAGCAGATCCGCCGGGTCGAGCCACCAGGCGCGCACCGAGTTCTCATACGCGGAGCCGAAGCGCGGCACGATCGTCGTCGCGAACTCCTCGCGCGCGCTCGGGTCCGTGGTCCGCGCGTTGCGGCCGAACGCAAGGTCCGAAACGAGCAGCGCGTCTTCGGCGAACGTGCCGAGCAGCACGGCGAAACAGGGTCTCGGTTCGTCGGGCTTGATGAAAGCGTATTCAACGGCGGCCGCGTCGAGGAAACGTTGCAGCACTTCGTCGGAGAACAGCGCGGAAAGGGCCGTCTTCCCGATGAGCGGAACGGGGACCAAGGATCTCACGCGAGGCACCGTAACCAGCGCGGATGCGGCCAGGCCATGATCATCACGGGATCGGCCCTATTGCATCCAGCGATAATATTTCGGGCATGCGCCTGGAAATCCGGCACCTCGAGCTCGTGGTCGCGATCGCCGAGGCCGGGAGCCTGCGCAGAGCCGCTGCGCGGCTGCACCTCACGCAGCCGGCGGTGACCACGCAGCTCAAGCGGATCGAGCAGTTCCTCGGCGGACCGCTGTTCGTCCGTTCGGTCGAAGGCGTGCTGCCGACGCACACCGGCACGGAATTGGTGCGCGACGCCCAGAAACTGCTCCACGGCTTCGACGCGCTGCAACGCACCGCGCGGCTCAACGCTCAGCACGAAGCCGGCGCACCCGTGCGCGTCGGCGGAATTCCGGCGCAGCAGTTCAGCCTGCTCGTCAACACCCTCACGGCGATGCTGCCGCGGCGCGAAGTCACGAGCCGCACGATCCGGGAAACCGGTGCGCTGAGGGCGTTGCTGCGCTCGGGCGAGCTCGACGTCGCCGTGATGCGCTGCTTCCCCGGGTTCCCACTGCTGCCGCAGGACGGCGTCGAACACCGGCTGCTGCTGAGGGAACCGTTGTTCATCGGCGTTTCCGAGCACCACGCGCTGGCCGAACGCGACGAGGTCGACCTGGCCGAGCTCGCGGACGAGAAGTGGGTGATGCCCGACCCCGACGACAGCGGGATGAACGAGTTCTTCGCCCGCACGTGCGCGGTCGCGGGCTTCGACCAGCACATCACGCACCTGACGAACGAAGCGCACGTCGCGTTCGCGCTCACCGCCGAAGGCCGCGCGATCTGCCTGCTCTACCCCATCGGCACCGACCGCACCGGCATCGCGACGCTCTCGCTCGCCGGCACCCCGCTGCACCGCGAGCTGGTTCTCGCGTGGCGCACGGATTCCCCGCTCGCTTCGCTCGTGGACGACGTGTGTGCCAAGATCGAGAGCGGCTACCTCGCGCTGGTCGAGGGTTCGCGGTTCTACCGGAAGTGGTGGCACGACGGCGGTTCCGCGTTCGCACTGCCCTGAACTCCGGAAGGAACGCCGATGCCGATCCGCGGTCTGAACCACGCCGTACTGTGGGTGCGCGACGCCGCGCGCAGCAGCGCGTTCTACGTCGACGTGCTGGGGTTCCGCGCGGTGCACACGTCGGAGCGCGCGGTCTTCCTGCAGGCGCCGGAATCCCGCAACGACCACGACCTGGGCCTGTTCGCGATCGGCGACGCGGCCGACAGCCCCGCGGGCCACGGCGCCGTCGGCCTGTACCACCTGGCGTGGGAGGTCCCGACGCTCGCGGACCTGCGCACGTGCCGCGAGGCGCTGACCGCGGCCGGCGCGCTCGTCGGCGCCACCGATCACGGCACGACCAAAGCGCTGTACGCGAAGGACCCGGACGGCATCGAGTCGGAGATCTGCTGGCTCGTCCCGCAGTCGCTGATCACCGACGCGGACCGCGCCCACAACGGTCCGCTCGACCTCGACGCCGACCTCGCCCGCTACGGCGCCGACACGCCCGGCGAGTCGGCGCGGATCCCGGTCTGACCCCAGCCGGGCAGCCACACGCCCCGCGTCCGGCGCGAATCCCGGTCCGGCACGAGGTGCTCACGCAGCAGCGCGAGCGCTGGGTGCGGGTGCTTCCGGCGCCACACCAGGAAGTGCGGGTACAGCGGCGCCGGATCGACGACGGGGATGCGGCGCAGGTCGTAGTGCTCGGGCCAGAAGTAACGCGAGCCCTCGCCGACGAACGTGGCGAGCTCGGCCGACGCGGCGATCTCGTCGAGCATGGCCTCGTTGCCGAAGTTCGGCCCGTCGACGTCGATCGTGAGCCCGAACTCGGCGGCCAGCTCGCGGTAGTACCCGCCCCACTCGGTGGCGGGTGACATGTCCGGCATCCAGACGCGGTGTTCGGCCAGCTCGTGCAGCGACACGTCGGTGTGGTCCGCGAGGGCGTGGCGCGGCCCGACGAGCAGCTCGTGCGGCTCGTCGTACACCCACGTGCTCACGACACCGCCGGGCAGCTCACCCGCGGGCACCGCCCGGAACGTCGCGTCGACGCCACCCTCCGCGATCGCCGCCACGGTGGCCGCGGTGTCCGGGCCCAGCGTCATGATGTCGAGCTGCACGTCGGGGCAGGCGAGGTGGAACTGCCGCACCAGCTCGGCGACCTTGATGCGCCGGTTCAGCACGTCCACGCGCAACGGCCGCCGGCCCGGCCGCACCGCCGCCACCGCGCGCTCCCCGGCGGCCAGCAGCTCCCGCGCGTGCGGCAGGAACGCCACCCCGTCGTCGGTCAGGGCCGCGCCGCGCGCCGTCCGCGTGAACAGCCGCACCCCGAGCTCCCGCTCCAACGCCACGACCCGCTTCGACACCGCCTGCTGCGACACCCCCAGCTCGGCCGCCGCCTCCTGGAACCGCCCCTCGTCCACCACGGCGACGAACGTCCGTACGAACTCCAGCTCCACGAAGCGCGATTCTAAGCCGGTTCCCGGTCCGCGCCGCCTGCGAACACGAACCCGCTCACGTTCAGATGACCGCCGCAATGCCGATTTCCAGCAGGGCACCGGGTTTGAACAGGCGTGAGACCTCGACCATCATGCTGGTCGGGCGGGATTCGCCGAAGTAGCTCAGGCGCACGGCGGCGTGTTCGGGCAGGCGCGAGAGGTCGGAGAGGTAGGTGTGGATGTTGACGAAGTCGGCGAAGGTCGCGCAGCGGTCGGCGAGGAGCGCGAAGATGATCTCGAAGAGCTGTCTGGTCCGTGCGCCCATGTTGTTGTTGACGATCTTGCCGTCGTGGTCCAGAGCGACCTGGCCGGTGAGCACGAGAGCTTCTGGCCGCCAGCGGGATCTCCGCGACGTTCGAGAAGGCCTCGGCGGGAGGCGGCGCGGTCTCCGGGTCGTGGAAGGTAACCGCCACAAGATCGACGGCAAGCACCCGCCAGGCATGCGACAAGCGAATGATCCGCATACCGTCGATGAGCTACGATCATGGCGATGGCCACGGCCCGGTCTTCCGCGAAGTGACCACACTCGGCTCGTTCACCGCCGCCGCGAAGTTCTAGCGCTACACGCAGTCCGCCGTCTCACGCCAGGTCGCCATGCTCGAAGACGAACTCGGCGCCACCCTCTCCGACCGCAAAGCCCACGCGCGGCTCACCGAAGAAGGTCTCGCCTTGCTCGGCCACGCCGAGACCGTCCTCGACTGCCTCGACATCGCCCGCCGCCAGATCACCGCCCTGCGCGATCTGGACGGCGGCCACCTGCGCACCGGCGCCTTCCCCACCGCGGCGCCGTCCTCGTGCCCGACGAGAGCTAGTTTGGTGCGACGGACGACGCGGCGGGCCGCCAAGCGGTGGTCGCGGGGCAGGGCGACGAACATGGGGTCGTCGAGCAGGCGCGTCGCCTCGGGGAACGAGCCGGTGAGGAGGGCGACGTCGAGGTCGCCTGCGCGGAGGTGGGCGGAGAGACCGTCCGAGAACGACAGTTCAACGCCGCCGAAGTCTCGGTGGAAGGCGACGTGCGCTACGTCGTGCAGGAGTGGACCACCAAACTCGGCCTCGTCGCGGGTCGTCTCGGCACCACCCTCGTCCCCGGCCTCCTGCGCGGCGCCGTCCGCCCGGACCTGGCAATCATGCGCCTGCGCACCGACGAAGCTGCGGGCCCGCCCGGTGTCCGTGTCCACCAACAACCACGTTGTCTCGCAGCGATTCCGGCCCTACCTCGCCGCCGGCACGAAGAAGCTCACTGCCACGACGGCCTTGCTGCACACCGCCGAAGGCAGCACGCAAGAGAACCGGCGGATCACGGGAACCCCCTGGTTGCCGGTGCCCAGCAGCGGCAGCCCCAGCGCCACCACCCCTTCGTTCGCCGCCGCGCGAATGGCCGCTCCGGCGGCGACGCCGATCGCGCGCACCGTCGCGTCGTTGTACTCGTGGCCGTCGTGCGGGGTTACGACCACCGCGAACCGCAGCGGAATCGGGCTGTCGTCGCGCAACGCCAGCAAAAGGGGCCGTTCGGGAGTGACCTCGCCGTCGGGGACCGACGGCCAGTCCGCGTCGGGAAACTGGAGGCTCACCGCGTACCCGAGGTGGCCGAGCGTGCTCCCGACGGAGATCACGATCGCGTCCAGGCCCGCTTCCCACAGCAGTTCCGTGCGCACCACCTCACACGAAACCCCAGCCACCAAGCCCGGGTGACCGGAATCGCCGAGCCTCGGCCCCCAGCCATGACAGCCTGCGTCCTCCCCCCGGCACGAGTTGACCTTCGCCCCACCGCGGACGACCAGACCGGGAACAAGACCGGGAAGAAACAAGAAAACCCGCACTCGCGAAGAGTGCGGGTTTTCCATCGGGTGGAGCTGAGGGGAATCGAACCCCTGACCTTCTCGATGCGAACTATCAGCATGAAAGCCATTGCCGGTCTTTGCCGAGGTCAGAGCGTCGTCGGTGGTCGATCGCGGTCGCTGAGCGTCGGTGCGGTTGCTGTACTTCGCTGCTGTACAGCAGCGCGACAGGCAGAGGCCTCAGGACTCAGCCAGGACGGACCCTATTAGCTGCCTGACTCGCGAGTAGGTTGCCCGCGCACGGCCAGCATCGCATCGTAATCACACCCATTCGGTCGGGTTGGTGGCCTGTTTTCGCAGGTAAATCATTGTGGCCAGGGCCGGGGTCGGACCGACGACCTTCCGCCATTCAGGTCTTGGGTTTTCGCTTCGCCCCGACCGGGGATCGAATAGCCCCAGGCCAGCGACGTAACGCCGACGTGACGTATGACCATAAACGGGGGCGGTCGAGACCGGCTTTGAGACTCCCAGCACCCACCAAACCGGCGGGGTCACTCACCTGGGGCTACCCACGTAACCGCCTAGAGGCTGCCTGAGCCCATCTCCCACAGCAGCGTAGAAGCGCTCCCCGACCTGCGCCGGCTCGTCCTCTGAGCCGGTGCCCAGCGCGCAGGCGAGCGCCGAGTCACGGTTGGCTGCGGCGGCTCTGCGTTCGCACACCGGCCGGCACCACGCCCAGCGCCGAGGAGACGTCGGCGCTACAAACCTCGTGCGCGGTGATCAGCTGGGCGCGGGCCGAGGCTCAATCGCCGCACAGCCAGCCGTACTTGCCGAGTCGTGGCCGGAGGGCGCGATCGACGCTCCACAGGGCGTTGCCCGGCGCGGCCAGCAGGGCGAGGGCAGCGATGATGTACCCGATGGACGGGCCGATGTCGGTAGCGCCTGCCGCGAACCACGGGAGGCCGAACGCTTCCGCCGCGGACCAGATCCCGAACGAGTACACGGCGCTCCCGACATAGACCACATTGGACAGTGTGCCGGTGAGGAGGCCGACCGCGATGAGCGTTTCGACAATGGCCGTCCCGACGCCCAGCCCTGCGGGCGCCACGGCCCCGATGTACTGCCACAGGTCGATCCACTGGCGGATGACGGGAGTGGTGACCTGGTCGTGGATGCCGAACTGGTGCGCGAACACCTGGCCCCGCAGGAACTCAGGCCGCCACTTGAAGGAGGCGTCGATCGCCCACACCACCCCGAACACGATCCGCAGCACGCAGGCCAGCCGGCGACGGCCGGAGGAGGCAGCCGCGGGCTGGTGCAGCTTCTGGTACTCCCGGGGCGCCGCGTACGTTCCGGTTTCTTCCGCGAAACCCCGACGACCGGCCCCGCCGTCGCGGGCGTGCGGTTCTTCGTGCGTCACCGCCGCTCACCCTCTCGACGCCCGCACCACACCCCCGCTGGTATGCCGAAGGACCATCTCAGCGACGGGTGGGCTCGTTGTGACGAGGTATTTGTGTTGGAAAGGCCGCATTCTCGCCATCCTCCATGGCCACCACCCGGGTGTGTAGCGCCGTGCCGCCGGGCCCGGCCGCGGCTGAGCACCGATCGGTGCGCTTCGGCATGAGGCTCGATGTGGCCGAGCAGGTGGTCAGCGGCGACACAGGGCCACTCGGCGGCGGTCAGGGCAGTGTTGAAAAAGGGTGAGAAACGACCGACGCCTTACGGCGGTGGTGGCGCGCTCCGGACAGCAAGCAGATCCGGGCCGTTGATTCCGGTCAAGCCGCAGCGGCATCCCAGGGTCACACGCCGTGCCGTGGCGCTGGTTCGAGCAAACGAACAACCCGCTCTTGACTACTGATCCGGCTTCGCGCGCACGACGGACACTCGATGTCGGTATCGGCCCAGTTCAAAGGCGCGGTCGGCGCGTGCTTCGACCAACACGCCCGGCTCGACCGGCCAGTACGTGAAGTCCTCGGCCCCGGGAAGGCCGGCGAGAACCCCGGAGGCTCGCTGAGGCCCGCCTTTGGCGAGGCGGAGCCGACCGGACAGCGACCCGAGCGCAGTCCGCGACAGGGGCCCGGACAGGCCGACTGCCCGGATCTGCCCGCGGCGGTCGGTCTGGCCGAGCACGAGCGCGGTCGGTCGGGTGGGGCTGCCGGTCACGCCGAGCACGAGCGCGTCGACGTCGTCGTAGTGGCGCACTTTCACCCACCCGGCGCGGCCCCCGCGCAGCGGATACCGGCTGGCCAGCGGCTTCGCGACCGCCCCCTCGATGCCGACGGCCGCCTGCTCGGCGCTGATCCACTCCCGGCCCTGGGCGAGGTCGAGGGTCGAGATCATCAGCTGCACGCCAGCGTTGCCCGCGCCGACCACCGCGGCCAGGCGCTCGCGCCGGCGCGACAGGGGCCACAGCCGCAGGTCGCGGCCGCGGGCGCCGAGCAGGTCGAATGCCACGTAGACCACGGCGATGCCCTCGGCGCGGCGCCGGGCCGGGCCGTAGCCGAGCGCCGCGAACTCCAGCCGCCCCTGCCGGTAGGCACACAGTTCCCCGTCGAACACCACCCGGCCCAGCGCCGCCGCCGCATCGAGGATCTCCGGGAACCGGTCGGTCAGGTCGCTGCCGGTGCGCGACTGCAGCACCCCACCCGGCACGTGCACCACGCACCGCCACCCATCCAGCTTCGGCGAGTACTCGAACGCCCCGGCGGGCAGCACCGCAGCCGACTCGACCACGGCGAGCCGCAGCGGCAGTTCCGGCACGGGCATGTGTCCATCGTCAACCCTGCTGACCAGCAACGCAGAGCTAGACTCGCACGCATGTTCGAAGATCGGCGACCGTCCGGCGAATACGGCAGCGGGGACCTCCCGGTGCGCCCGGCGCTGCGGCACGAGCTGAACCCGGACGGCACGCTCAGCGTCCACCCGCCGAAGCACTGTCCGCGCCGGCACCCCGTGTCCGACTCGGGCACGTTCTCGTGGATCGTGGCGCTGCGCCTGCACTCGCTGATCTGCCACCGCTGCCGCGACGACGGCCACGCCGATCACCAGTGGGCCCTCATCGACCCCGCCTACGAACAAGCCGACCTGGGGCAAGCCACCCGGGCCGGGCTGGAACTGGTCGCCGTGGCACCGGACGAGGTCGCCGGGCCCGGCCGGATCGAGCTGCACGTCGACGGCCACGCGATCGGCGCATCCACGCTCGCGGTCTGCCCTCAGGACCGCGTCGGAGTGCTCGAACACGTCCAGGTCGACGACGGGAGCCGGCGCCGCGGCTACGGGCGGATACTCGCCCTCGCCGCGTTCTCCCGCCTGGGTTGGTCCACCGACGGGCCGCCCTGGGTGCGCGGTGACCGGCGGGTGCGGGCCCTGCGCGCGGCGCAGCACGGTGCCGGGTACACGTGGACGACCACACTGATCGAGAACACCCCCGAGGCACGGGGGTTCGCCGAGTGGCTCCCACTCCCGTCCGTGGGGGAACCGCGGTACTGCTGGCACATGCTCGACGCGGCCGCACGATTCACGTAGTAGGCGGCCGCCGGACCAAGTCCCGTCGGCACGGATGGGACACCGCAAGCCGCATAGGCCCGCATCCGGCGACAACGTCCGCCTCGAAACAAGATCATCCCGTGGCCCGTCCTGCTGGTCACGGGCGGTTTGATGTGGCTTAGCAGGTGAGGGATTCGGATCCGCAAGTGCAGCCGTCCGATTTACAGTGGAAGCTACACAGCTCCGCGCCGGTCAGCCTGGCCGAGCACCAGCGCGGTCGGTCGGGTGGGGCTGCCGGTCACGCCGAGCACCAGCGCGTCGACGTCGTCGAAGTGGCGAACCTTGACCCACCCGGCGCGGCCGTCGAATCCTCCGCGCTGGCGCCCAGTGGCGCCAGCGCGGAGGATTCGACACGACGCATGAGCCGGATGACTGGAGAGGACCGTATATGAGGAGGGTCAAAACCGATCAGGCCTCCGGTCGCTGGGACGGCCCCGGAGCGGCCGCCAGGCGCCGGCGCTTTGACCGGCTTCAGCGGTCGGTGATCAACCCGCTCGACAAGCTCGCCTTCGCACTGCGTATCCCGCCTCCGGGCGACGCCCTGCTGGAGACGATAGGGCGGCGCACCGAACAACCGCGAATCACACCGGTCTGCGACGGTACCGACGGCGACACCTTCTGGATCGTCGCCCAGCACGGACGCAGCGCCGACTACATTCGAAACATCGAGGCCAATCCCCGCGTCCGGGTCAAGGGCAGCTTGTCGCGCACCGGTTGGCGCAGCGGCACGGCACACATCCTCGACGACGACGACCCTTCGGAACGGGTGCGGATCCTCAGCCGCGGCAATCGCTGGCGCCGCCTCTGCCTCCAGGCCTCCGGGGCGGTCGCGACCAGTCCGCTGACCGTACGCATCGATCTCGACCCCCGACGTTAAGCCCGCGCCCGTACACCAAGTGCGTCGCCCGCGTCTACCTCAGCCGCAACAAGGCCACCGCCCGTCCTCTGGACGAGATCACTGCCGATCCACGCCGGCGGCGACATGTCAGAGCGTTGCACATCTAGGGAGCCCGCACGGGCGTCGCCAGCGATGGCGGAGCCGGTATCAGCGGTCCGGCCAACGGTAGTTACGTCGCTGGCCGCGGCGGTGACATGAGTTTGTCGTAGATGCGGGTGAGGTGGTTTTCGACGGCGCGGGTGCTGAGGAACAGCCGTGCGGCGATGTCGGGGTTGGTGTGGCCTTCTTGGACGAGCCGGGCGATCTGGGTTTCCAGGTCGGTGAGAGCGCTGCCGGTTTCGGTGGCGAGGGCGCGGGTGGTCTCGCCTGTGGCGTGGAGTTCGCGGGCGGTGCGTTCGGCGAAGCCGGCCATGCCGATGGTGGTGAACAGGTCGTGCGCGGTGCGCAGCTGGTCGCGGGCGTCGTCGCGGCGGTGTTCGCGGCGCAGCCATTCGCCGTAGAGCAGGTGCGCGCGGGCAAGGTCGGGCCTGATGCGGGTGCGGGCGAGGTGGTCGATGGCGTCGCGGTAGGCGCCTTCGGCGGCCGGTCCGTCGGCGAGCAGGGCGCGTGAGCGGGCCTCGATGCCCAGCGCCCAGTCGGTGCCGGCGGCCCGCAGCAGCGGCGAGAACCAGGCCAAGGTGTCGGTGGCGGGCCTGCGCGCCCCGGTTCGCACGGCCGCCTCTATCACGTCGGCCGCCCCCCATTGGGAAGCAAATCGCTGCTCCGGGTGGTCGTTGTCGATGAGCAGCCGGGCTGCCGCCAGGGCGTCCTCGTAGCGGCCGAGACCGTTGTACAGCAGCACGCTCATCCACGCCGTCGCGCTCACCCCGAGGCCCCCGCCCCGCGCCGCCGTCGCCGTGGCGATCGGCTCGCTCAGCTCGTGGAACTTGGCTTCCCGCCCCTGCCATGCCGCGAGCGCCAAGCCGTCGTAGGGGACGAGCTGGCTCCCGGTTGCCTCGGTGAGTGTCTCGCTCTCCGTGAGCACTGCCTCGGCCTCGGTCAGCTCGCCGGCGAATACGTGGGCGCTCACGCGTGCCTGTAGGGCGAACGGCAGCACGGCGAGCGCGCCGGTGTCCTGGGCAAGCCGGACGTGCCGGCGGGCGAGCACGTCGTACGTCTGGTCGTCCCACAGGTTGCGGGCGGTGAACATGGCGAGCCACAGCCAGCGAAACGCGTCCTCGGGGGCGAGATCCGGGCGGCGGAACGCGGCCAGGGCCTGCTTCAACGGCAGTACCGCGGCCGCGTACCCCTGCAGGAGCTGCGCCGCCAGGCCGTCGAGTAACAGGTCGAGCGGGCGCGGCGGGTCGGGCACCGGAGGTGCGCCGCGGGCGGCCTCCGCCACTGCCAGCACCGTCCCGCTTCCGGCCAGCTGCCCGGCGAACAGTGCCGTATTGAGCGCTTCAAGGTAGGTTTCGCGGGCCAGTCGCGCGTCGAGCGGGGCGAGCCGCCTGGCGGCTGCGAGCAGCAGCGGCGGAGCGTCTCTGCCGCGGTTGGTGGCGAACGCGATCTGGGCGTGCAGCAGCTCGCACCGGGCACGGCGGAATTCGTCGGGTGGACCCGCCTCAGCAACGGCCAGCAGTTCCAGCGCCGCATCCGGCGGACCCGCGTAGCGCTTGGCCCACGCCGCAGCCAGTGCACGCTCGGCCCGCTGGAGAGGGTCGAGGGTCAGTTCGGTGGCGCGTTCCAGGAATGCGGCGGCTGCGGCCACGCCCCCGCGGTCCTGCGCCCGCCCGGCCGAGGCTTCCAGCTCGGCTGCGACCTCGTCGTCCGGTCCGGCGGCGGCGTGGGCGCGGTGCCATGCCCGGCGATCCGGTTCCCGCTGCGGGTCGGTGACGGCGCCCAGTGCGGCGTGTACGCGGCGCCGGTCCTCGGGGGAGGCGGCGCGGTAGAGGGCCGAGCGCACGAGCGGATGCCGGAACCACACCCGTGGAGCGAAGCTGACCAGGCCCGTCTGCTCCGCCGGCGCCGCCGCCGTGATCCCGGTGCCGAGGCGCTCGGCCGCGCGCCACAGCAGCACTGGCTCGCCGCTCGGCTCGGCGGCGGCGACCAGCAGCAGCAACCGGGTCTCGCCCGGTAGTGGCGCCAGCCGCCGGTGGAAACTCTCCTCGATCCGGCTCGGCAGCCCGGCGGTGCCCGGCAGCCCGAACCCACCCGCCAGCTCGGCCGGGCTCAGCCCGCGCGGGAGCTCCAACAGCGCCAGCGGGTTTCCCTGCGTCTCGGCCAGCAGCCGCTCGCGTACCTGCGGGTCCAAGGGGCCATGTAGCGCCGAGGCCAGCAGTTCCCGCGCCGCCTCGGCGGGAAGCCCGCCGATCTTCAGCTGCGGCAGCCCCGTCAGCTCGCTGGTTTCCTGCGGCTCGCGCAGGGTGAAGACCAGGCCCACCGACTCGGCCGACAGCCGCCGTGCCACGAACGCCAGCGTCTGCACCGACGCCTGATCCAGCCACTGCGCGTCGTCCACCAGACACACCAGCGGCCGCGCACGGGCGGCCTCGGCCAGTAAGCTCAGCACCGCTATTCCGACCAGGAATCGATCCGGCGGGCTCGCGCTGGTGCCCAACCCCAGCACCGTCTCCAGCGCGGCCCGTTGCGGCCCGGGCAACCGCGCCAGCCGATCCAGCAGCGGCGCGCACGCCTGGTGCAGGCCCGCGAATGCCAGCTCGGTCTCCGACTGGATGCCGGCCGCGCGCACCACCCGACACCCCCCGGCGATCTCGGCCGCGTACTCCAGCAACGCCGTCTTGCCCACCCCCGGCTCGCCACGCACCACCAGGACCCGGCTCTGGCCGACCCGCACGGCCTCGACCAACTGGTCGAACTCCACCCGCTCCCTGTGCCGGTTCCGCAACATCTCGCACCACCGCCACCCGCGCTACGCCACCACGCCAGCCTGATCACACAGCCCACGGCGACCTAATCGGGCCCTCAACCATAGC
This sequence comes from Amycolatopsis sp. FDAARGOS 1241, assembly GCF_016889705.1. Taxonomy (NCBI): domain Bacteria; kingdom Bacillati; phylum Actinomycetota; class Actinomycetes; order Pseudonocardiales; family Pseudonocardiaceae; genus Amycolatopsis; species Amycolatopsis sp. FDAARGOS 1241. The sequence goes on along the minus strand of NZ_CP069526.1, from coordinate 542,832 downwards.
GCCGCCCACCGCGTGCCGCCCTGCAATCGGCCCTCCCACGCCGCTCACCACCCCAGGACGCCACGCGGTGGTTGCTGCCTTTCAGACGGCCCGCGACGTCCTGCCGGATTGCATCGGCCGTTTTGAGGGCAGCCTGACGACATGGCGCACGAGGCTGGGCTGCTGACCCCGGCAATCACGGGCCTTCGGAGGGTTGCGTGGCCGCCGACACCGCAATGTACGCACTCGTGCGCGACTCCCCAGCCGTCCACTCCCACGACCCCATTTCGACGGTGTGCGAATGGCCAGCACCTTCAACGACGAGCACCTGCACCACCTGGTCCGGCGATACCGTGCACGCCCGTTCGTCGATGCCGAACTGTGGGCCGGCAAGGTCGTGCGCGCGGTGCGCGCGAGCACCTCCCGCCGTCTCGACGACGACGCTCTCGTCGAGCTGACCGGACTAACCGTCGAGCAGATCCACGCCGGCATCGAGTGGCACACTGACCGTCAGTGATCACCTTTGTGGCGGAGGAACTACTGATCCGGCTTCGCACGGACGACGGACACTCGATGCCGGTATCGACCCAGTTCAAAGGCGCGGTCTGCGCGCGCCTCGACCACCACGCCGGGCTCGACTGGCCAGAAGGTGAAGTCCTCGGCACCGGGAAGGCCCGCGAGAATCCCGGACGCTCGCTGAGGCCCGCGGTTGGCAAGTCGGAGCCGCCCGGCCCTCCCCGCGAGACGCGGGGGTAGTGGCACAGTAAGTGCAGGCCGAACCACGGAGCGGATGCGAGGAGACAGCGTGACCGACACTGCGCGAAACGGAGGATGGTTACACGTGGCACAGTCAGTCGCGGCTCCGCCTGATGGTTCCAACGCGGGCGAGGTGATCCGCTGGTACCGGCAGCAGCACAACCTCACCCAGCAGGACGCCGCTGACATGCTCAGCACCACGCAGTCGTAGGTGTCCAAGATCGAGAAGGGCAAGCTGGTCCCCGGCGTCGCCGAACTGCGGTCGATCGCGAGCAAGCTGCACATTCCGCCGGAGCGTCTGGGTGTCCTGCCCGACCGCTCGGCTGACGCCGTTGAGCAGCTGTATGCCGAGGTGGAACGGCGTGAGGGGCGCCTAGCCGAGCTGGGCGCGAAGAAGCTCACCCGCCAGATCTCCGAGCAGCACCAGGACATGCGCCCGCTGCTCGTCGCGTTTTCCGAGTGCCACGAGCTCTTCGGCAACGCCGAGCACGGCAAAACCGCCGCTGACCTGGCCGTTCAGGTGGTGAAGCGGGGGCGCAAGACGGGCGTCAGCACCGTGTTCGACACCCAGTCCTCGCGGGCGGACGCGATCCCGTCGCAGCTGGTGGAGAACGTCGGCGCGAACGGCTGTTTCTCCGTGAAGACCTGGCGTTCCAACGACGGATTCCTCGGTGACGGCAGCTTCGCCGCCGGCATCCGGGCCACGGAACTGCGGTTCAACGTCGACCGCGGCACCATGGTCGCCACCGGCATGACCGACGAGCTGTTCGAGATCGTGCGCACGTTCTTCGTCGAGGTCGACGACGACCGCGGCTGGGACCAGGCCACCGAGGTCATCGAACGGGCAATGGCCCAGCTCAAGCCTTCAAGCCCGGTACCGCCGTGGCCGGTGCTCGCCCGGCCGTCCAGCTCGACGCCCCGCGCGACCTGCTCGACGACGTGCTCGACGTCCTGAGCGACGAGGACAAGGTCAACGCCACCGACGTGGCCGCCCGCCTGCGGGAACTCGCCCCCGGCCACCGGCCCTACCAGGGCCTCACCGCCGAGAAACTCGCCGACGCGCTCAAGCGTGAGGGCGTCAAGGTCACCAAGGTCAGCGTCCTCACGGTGTTCACGGAGCGTGTTCGCGCCGCGATCGCCAAGCGGGACGCCGACGCGTAGGGAGGGAACCAGCCCGCTGTCCCCGAACCCCGCCCACAGCGGGCCGGGGACAGCGGCGCTCCCTCGTTTCCCGCATTCCCTTCCCGATCATCGTCGCTGATCAGACACAGGGAGCCGCCCGAGGCGGCTGGGAAGGGGATTTTCCCTTCCCGAACCCGGATTCCCTCGCCCGCTCCCTGCTGATTTCCCCACCTCGCCCAAACCTCACCATGCCCGAAATTGATTACACACAGTGATATTTGGATCCAGCAAGCGCTCAACGCGGCCGGCCGCGAAGCACCGCTGGGCAAAGCGGTCTGGCGACTGCACCGCTGACGCCATCACCCGCACACCGACACCCCATCCACGCCAAGGAGGCATCCCCCGTGACCACCCGGCCGGACCCCGCCGCAATCGCGGCGAAGCTGCGCCAGACCGCCACCGTCGAGGAAGGCGCCGCGCACCTGAAGGCGCTGCACCTGGACCGCGAGCAGCTGCTCGCCGTCGCCGCCGCGCTCATGCTCACCCGCATCCCCGCCCGGCTGAGCATGAAGAAGCTCACCGAACACATGCTCAACCAGGCCATCGGCGCCCGCCGCAAGTTCGAGGGCCTGCGGAGCTGGTGATGGCCCACTACAGCCGCGACGAGGTTGCGATGCTCGCGCTGGCCGCCCACGAGGTCGCCCACGCCGTCGCCTGCAAAGCCGCCGCCAGCACCCGAGCGGGGCGACTGCGCGTCATCCGCGTGGTCATCACCCCCGAGCGCGGGTTCATCCAGCACTCCGATGTGGACCCCGGCAACCAGGACCAGGTCAACACCGCGCTGATCGTCACCCTCGCCGGCCGCGAAGGCGCCGCCCGCTGGGTCCAGCGCCACGACGGCGCCTGGCGCGGTGAGGCGATGCGCTGGGCCGCCGGAGGATGCGGCTCGGACCTGGCGTTCTTCAAGCGCATGAAGCGCCACTCCGACCGCTCCACGAGCTGGCTCGAAAACCGGGCCCGCGCGGTGGTGGCGAGCAACTGGGGCCGCATCGACCGCCTCGCCCACAAGCTCGTCGACCAGGGCCACCTGTCCGGCAGCACGTTCAGCTGACCCACCCCCGCGAGAGGAGAACCCGAGGATGGCCAAAACCATCCCCGCCCAGTGCCCCTACGTCGCACGGTACGGGGAGCACAGCTACGGCTACGCCGTCACCAAGAAGTTCGCGCGCAAGGGCACCTGGTCCTGCGACGGCTGCACCCACACCATCGTCGCCCGCGAAAAGGACCTACCCGCCCCGTTCCAGCTGCCCTAGCCACCAGCCTCTGACCCCGTCTCACAAACCAACACCCCGCACGTCCGCACTCCGCAACGACGAGCGCACCTTCGACAGACCGCGGCATGACCGCCCACGTTCTCCGCCGGGCCGCGCGGCCGGCACCGACGCCCCGCGCGGCCCGGCGACACCACCCGACCCTGTCCGGAAAGGACGCCCGCGATGTTCCTTCCTGCCCCCGACCTGTCCACCACCGACGCGTACGCGTGCCTGCGCGTGCACACCCCGACCGTGCTCACCGACGCGACCGGCGCGATCTTCGCCGTCGGCGTCACCCGCCCCGCCGCCGCGGCCGACATGATCCGCGCCGCCGCCCCCGCGCTCGACCTGCCTGCACCGGACCGGGTCGACGCACAAACCTCCCGGCTGCGCTGGTTCGCCTACACCCACCCGGCACGACCCGGTGACGCGTTCCTGCGGGCCGCCGCGCCCGGCGAGGACGGGGCCTTCCCGGTCGTGATCTGGCGGCCGCCGACCAGGCCCGCGCCCGCGCCGTCCACGACGCGATCCGCGCCCTGAGCGTGATGGGAGTAGCGGCATGAGCGGCCGACCGGACCCCAAGCCCACCGGCAACCCGTGGGACCTGCACGAGGCGATCACCCGCGCGCAAGAGCAGCTCGCCCGCGCGCGCCGCGCCGCGGAGACGCCCGGGAGCAAGAGCTGAGCCTCCGCACCTGACCCGACACCCCACCTGCCAGCAGCCTGCACCGTCGACAACCAAACATCGCGGGCACCAACCCGTTCCTGTGCGAACTCGCGACGCCCCGGCCCTGTGGCCGGGGCGAGTTCGTGCTGTCCGCACCGACCCGAGAAGGAGTGTTTGTCATGGCTGGACTTCCCGAGATCACGATGGCCGGAACGCTGACCGCGGACCCGGAGATGCGGTTCACCCCCGCCGGCGCGGGCGTGTGCTCGTTCACCCTCGCCGCCAACGATCGCCGGTTCGACAAGGAATCCGGCGAGTGGCGCGACGCCGGCGCGACGTTCCTGCGCTGCACCGTGTGGCGTCGCCAGGCTGAGAACGTCGCCGACTGCCGCAAGGGCGACCGGCTGCTCGTCACCGGCGAGCTGCGCCAGTCGGAGTGGGACGACAAGAACACCGGCGAGAAGCGCTACGGCTTCGACGTACAGGTCCGCGAAGCCGCCCTGTCGATGCTGTTTCACCCGGCCAAGTCCGCCCGACCCGACCGCACCACCGGCGGTGGCGGTGCGGATGCGTGGGCGTTCCCGGCCCCGCACCCCGGTGGGTCGGCGGACGCCCCTCCGTTCTGACCCGGAAGCACGGTGATCGGCGGTGGGCGAGGGCACGAGGTACCACGCGGCCGACGTCGCAGCCTGGCTTGCCGAGCACGCGGACGCCGACCCGAGCCCCGCCCGTCGCGCGGGTCGGGTGGTGGCGGGGGCCTGGAACGCACGCGAGTTCTACGCCTCAGCCATCCTCCCGGCCCTCGCGGCCTGTCTGGCCGCATCCGGCCGCCCGGTGCGCGAGCTGGAGGCAGTCGCGGATCGGCTGGCCCGGCGCTTCGGGGCGCACCTGCATGACGTCGGGGCCTGGGACCCCAACCCGCACTGGCGAAAGGAGATCAGCAGATGAGTCAGGCGCAACGCGCGGCACTGCGCGCGGCCGCGTTGGAGATTGCTGGCAGGGGGTGGAAAGTCTTCCCGTGCCGACCGGGCACCAAAGCCTCGTTCTGGCACCGAAAAGACGACTGCCGATCGGTCGGGGTGTGCGCGGCCGGGCACGTCACCCCGGAATCGCTGGCCACGTCCGATCTGGACAAGGTCGACGCCAAGTGGTCCGCGGGCGTGCCGTACAACATCGCGCTCTTCCCGGGCCCGTCCGGGCTGTTCCTGCTCGACTGCGACCAGCCCAAGCCCGGCCACAAGGGCGAGCACGACCCGGACGGCTGGACACAGCTCCAAGCGCTCGCGGCCGAGCGCGGCGGGCCGCTGCCCAACACCTACACCGTCGCCACCCCAACCGGCGGCCGGCACCTGCTCTACACCGCGCCACCCGGCTGCCACCTTCGCTCCACCGTCAAGCACATCAGCAGCAACATCGACACCCGCGGCTGGGGCGGCTACGCCCTCGCGCCCGGATCGATCCGCCCCGACGGGGCCTACGAGCTACTCGACGACACGTGGCCGGTCGAGCTGCCGGGGTGGTTGGTCCAAGCCACCGTCGAACACGCCTCCACGGCCCTCTCAAGCGCAACCGGACGGCCGCAGCCGCGCCGGATGCCTACACCGACAAGGCAGTGCGGGACGAGTGCGATCGCGTCCGCACGGCCCGGCCAGGCACCCGCAACAAAGTCCTCTCCACCGCCGCCTACGCCCTCGGCCAACTCGTCGGAGCCGAGCTGCTGGACGAGACCTACGCCCGCAACCACCTCCAGGCCGCGGTCGCGACCTGGAACACCCCTGCATCAGCCAGCAAAGACGACGGCGTGATCGACACCGCCCTGCGCGCGGGCATCGGCAACCCGCGCCGCGTCACCCCACGCCGTGGCAACCGCCGCGCCGCGTGACCCGACTGACCCAACTCTGGAGGTGATCACCGATGGCTCGACAGCACCCGTGGGTGCTCGCGGCGGTCGCATGGAGCACTGACCGCGAATTCACGCGCGGCACCTGGTGCGGCAAACCACTGCTGTCGCACGGCATCGCGCCACGCGACAAGCTCGCCACCCGCCGCCAACTACGCGCCCAGGGTCGGCGCCCTGGAGGGCAGGACCCCGCCGCGTTCCTGTACTTCCGCTGCCGCAAGGCCGCGAAAATCGTCTACGCCGACCTCTACCTCATCGAGCACGCCAAACCGGTGCGGCCGATGACCCCGGCCAAAGAAGCCGCGCTGGACAAGGCCATGACTGCGCGGCGCACCTGCCGTGAATGCGGCGAAACCGGGTGGGCCGAGCTACCCCGTGCACATCGCACCTGCGAACCCTGCTGCTACAGCGCCGGACTCCCACCCGACAGCTACCTGCACGACTACCTGATCGGCGAACCCACGCTCAACGCCATCGAGCACGCCGAGCACGACGAACGGAACCAGCACGCTCGACGGCTGGAGCTTGCCGCACGAGCTGGTGCGGCAGGCACGACCGCGCTGGAACCCGCCGCGTGACCGCCGGGGATGCCCGGCCGACACGACTGCACAGCACGACCCGAGGGAGCCTGTCATGCCTGATCTGGACACCGCGCTGTCGGCGATCGACGCCGCCATCGCCGAACCCGACGGCGACACCCGCACGGTCTGCGGACACTGCGGGACGTCGCTGGCCGGGTCGCCCTCCGATGACTTCTGCACCGAGGACTGTCAAAACCGTTGGCTGGCCGCGCACGCGGCCGGCCCCGACCCCGTCGACAACGGCGCGAGCCCTGACCAAGACATGGCCGAGCACGAACCGGCCCAGCCGATGCCGTACATGCCGCCACCGCCACCACCACCCACCGGGGCGGAGATCCTCGACAAGGTGGCCGCGTTCGTCAGGCGGTTCAACGTGTTCCCCTCCGAACACTGCGCCCCCATGCTCGCGCTCTGGTACGCCCACACCCACGCCGCCGAACACTTCTACGTCACCCCGCGCCTGATCCTCGACTCCGCCGAACCAGGCAGCGGCAAGACACGGGTTCTCGAAGTCGCACAGTTCTTGGTCCGGTCGGCGGAGATGACGCTCTCGGCCACCACCGCCGCGCTGTTCCGGCTCGTGTCCGACGGCCCGATCACCATCCTGTTCGACGAAGTCGACGCCATCTTCAACCCCCAGAAGGGAGGCAACACCGAAGACCTGCGCGCCATGCTCAACGCCGGATACAAGCGCTCCGCCACCATCCCGCGCTGCGTCGGCGACGCCCGCGCCATGAAGGTCGAGCGATTCAAGGTCTACGCCCCCGTCGTGCTGGCAGGCATCGCCGGCCACATGCCCGACACCATCACCACCCGCGCCATCACCATCCACATGCGCCGCCGCGCCCCCGGCGAAACCGTCGAGCCATTCAAGGACGCGTGGTCGAACGCCAGGCCGCGCCGCTGCGCGATCGGCTCGCCACCTGGGTCAGCAGCGTCGCCAACCAACTCGGAGACGCCGAGCCCGAGATGCCCGACGGCGTCACCGACCGCTCAGCCGAGATCTGGGAACCGCTGCTGGCGATCGCCGACGCCGCGGGCGATCACTGGCCCGAAACCGCCCGCGCCGCCTGCGCACACTTCGTCGCCAGCAACAGCAACCGCAACGGCAGCCTCGGCACACAACTGCTGGCCGACATGCGACGCATCTTCACCGAACGCAACACCGACCGCCTGCCCACCACATTCATCGTGGCCGCACTGCTGGAAATGGAGGAATCCGACTGGGCCGACGTACACGGGAAACCGATCGACCCCCGCAAAATGGCAAAAGAACTCGCCCGCTACGGCGTCAAACCCAGCGCGTTCAAGTACGACGGGGACACCGTCAAGGGCTACCAGACCACCGGCGAGACCGGCCTCACCGACGCCTGGAGCCGCTACCTGCCCACCGACCCCCGTCAGTAACGGTAACTGCGGTAACCACGGTAACCGCGCAGGTCAGACGGTTACCGATCCAACCGCGGTTACCGATCCATCGGTAACCGGTAACCGACGCCACCGGCCCGGGTTACCGATCCATCGGTAACCCGGACACCCATCGGTAACCGCCTGACCAGGCACGTTACCGCAGTTACCGCAGTTACCCCACCTGCCAGCTCCTACCGGAACCCCTCATCGGTAACTGCACTCGCTTCGCACCCCGCGCCCGCCCCCAGCGTCGGGTCGAGCTCACTTCTGGAGGCCAACCCGCCATGGATACCCGCGCCCTCGTCGCCACCCGCAGCGCGCGCCACCAGCCCGCCGCACGGCACCCCGTCACGCCCGCAACCGCCCCTGAAACCGGAGGTGCGCTTTGAGCCAGACGATTCAGCCCAAGTGGCACACAGTGCCCGAAGTAGCCCAGATGCTCGGTTACGGCCTTTCGAAAACCAAGCAGCTCGTTGCCACCGGCCAGATCCGGTCTATTAAGGATGGCGGTAACCGTCGGGTTCTGCCTGCCTGGGTTGACGACTACATTGCTCGACTCGTGGAGGAGGCGGCCTGATATGGCGGGCAAGGGACGCGCAAACGGGGAAGGATCGATTTACCCGTTCCGCAACGGATTTGCGGCGTACGTGTGGGTATCCACTCCGACCGGCGAAAGGAAGCGCAAGTACGTCTACGGCCCGACGCGCGACGTGGTTCACGAAAAGTGGCTCAAGCTCCACCAGGCGTCTAAGAACGGCCCGGTGGCGACGTCAGTGCCGCGCGTGCACGAGTACCTGAATTACTGGCTGACGGAGGTGATCAAACCGAACCGCGCCCCGCTGACGTATGTGAACTACGAGCTGTTCACTCGGCTCTACATCAACCCGACGTTGGGCGGCCAACGGCTAGACAAGCTCGGTGTGCGCGACGTTCAGAAGTGGATCAACGCCATTCCGGGGATCTGTCAGTGCTGCGCTCAGGGAAAGGACGCGCGACGAGACGAGAAGCGCCGCCGGTGCCGTGCGCTGAGCGCTCGGCTGTGCTGCAAGGACGCGCCGTCGGCCCGGACCGTCTCCGACATCCGAGCGTGCCTGCGTGCGGCACTGAACCACGCGATACGCGAGGAGCTGATCGGGCGGAACGTCGCGGAGCTGGTGACGCTGCCGACCGTCCGCAAGCGCAAGCGAACGGCCTGGACGAGCGAGGAGGCCAGGAAGTTCCTGGAGTCGGCTCGGGACGCTCGGGACCCGATGTACGCCGGGTACGTGCTCGCGGTCGTCCTGGGCCTGCGCAAGGGCGAAATCTTGGGGCTGACGTGGGACGCGCTCGACTTCGACAACGGCGAGCTGGCCGTCAGTCATCAGCTTCAGCGTGCCAGCGGCGAGTTGCTGCACCGCGAGACGAAGACGGCCGCGTCAGACGACACTATGCCGCTGCCGTCCATCGTCGTCGCTGCCCTGGAGAAGCGCCGGCGGGACCAGGCGGCCGACCGGAAGGAGGCTGAGGTGGCATGGCACCCCACCGACCTGGTGTTCACCACCAAGTACGGCCTGCCGATCGACCCCCGGAACTTCAACCGGTCCTGGGACAACCGAGTCGCGCGCTCCGGAGTCCGGAAGATCACCGTGCACGATGGCCGGCGATCCTGCGGGACGCTGCTGGTCGACCTGGACGTGCACCCCCGGGTGATCATGCGGATCCTGCGGCACGCGCAGTTCTCGATGACGATGGAGATCTACTCACAGGCGTCTTCCAAGAAGACACGGACGCGCTCAAGCGCCTGGGCGAGAGCCTCGACGAGTAGCGTCACTGCTGTACTTTGCTGCTATCAGGGCAACGACAAGGGCCGTCCACTCTACTGTGGACGGCCCTTGACCTGCTGTGGAGCTGAGGGGAATCGAACCCCTGACCTTCTCGATGCGAACGAGACGCGCTACCAACTGCGCTACAGCCCCTAAGAAGCGTGAGCCCCTTGTTCAGTGCTCGTAGAGCGTATCAGCCCCTACAGAGCACCGAACACCGGGGGTCACTCCCCCACAGCTCGCCGGTACGGGCTGGTCCCGGGCTCGTCGAGTTCCTCGAACGCGGGGTCCTCGTCGTCCAGATCAACGACGACGGCCTGGCGGCGGATGCGCGACATCGGCGAAGGCTTGCGTTCCACGATCTCGCGGCGCGCCGGCGGTTCGACGACCTCGACGTGGTCGTCCTCCTCAGCCGGAGCGGGGGCGGGGGCAGCGGCAGGCCGGTCGACCGGACGACGAGGCGCGCGCGTGGCCGCAGAAGAGGACGCGGTCGAGTAGCGCGCCATGCGGCGCTGCCGGATCTCGTTCTCAATGCGCACCTGGCGGCGCAGGTACACCAGGTAGCCAACGAGGACGACGTCCACCGCCGCGTGGCCCCACCACACCACGGACATCGCGAAGCCCGCGAAGGCGCCCGACGCGACGGCGAGGATGAGCAGGATGACGACCACGCGCTGACGGAAGGCGTACTTGGCCCGCGCGGCGATGTCCGCGGCCTCAGGGTCGAAACCACCGCGGCCCGGGCGGTAACCGGAGCGCCGGCGCGCCGGTTCGTCGCGCTCGGTGCTGCTCGGCTGGGGCAGCGGTTCGGGTTCGTCCTCGGGCTCTTCTTCGTCGAGGTCGGCGTCGAGCTCCGCCTCGAGTTCGGCGAGGTCGTCCTCCACCGATGGTTTCGCGCTGTCGGACACGGCGAACTCCTCCTGTCCTTCGTTGCGAGCTCCCCCGCTGCGCACCACCCGCGCGGCGAGCGCGGACGACGGCGTCCGCGAGACCTGCTGACGCTTGCGCGCCACCATGGGCACGAGAACGACGAGCCATGCCGCGGCGAGCGCGACGATGATCAGCGAGCTGGGCATCTCCCGTCACCTCCCCCGATCCTCTCCTGTAGTCACGCTAGCCACAACAGTCACACACGAGGCGCAGACTCGCCGGGTTCGATCACGAAAAACCGCCACCGGATTAGGTGAATCTCTCAGGATGTGGTAACGCGTGATCGGATCCCGACCGGCAGTCACCATCAGGCCAGGTCGGCGCGGCCCATCGACAGGAGCCGGGACACGAGGCCGTCGCCGACTTCCTCTTTCGTCACGGCGAAGCAGAGGTGGTCGCGCCAGGCGCCGGCGACGTCGAGGTACCGCTCGAACAGGCCCTCCTGACGGTAGCCGGCCTTGGTGAGCACGCGGATGCTGGCGTTGTTCTCAGGCCGCACCGTCGCTTCGAGCCGGTGCAGGCCCGCGGATTCGAAGGCGTGATCCGTCACGAGCGCGACGGCCGCCGTCGCGACGCCGCCGCGCACGATGTCCGAGGACACCCAGTACCCGACCCACGCCGACCTGAGTGAGGCGCGGATCACATTACCCACGGTGATCTGCCCGGCGAAGTTTCCGTCGACCGTGATCGTGAAGGGCAGGCACTCCCCGCGTCGCGCCAGCCCGCGCAGCGCGGCCCACTGGGACGGCCACGACCAGAACGCGTTGCGGTCGGGCCACGGCCCGATCCCCGTCGGCTCCCACTGCTCGAGGTGATCGCGGTCGCGCAGGCGGATGCGGCTCCACTCGCCCGCGTCGCGCAGGCGCACGGGCCGCACGGCGACCACGCCGGCCGCCACCCGCAGCGGGCCGAGCTTCGCGGGCCAGCCGGGGTGGCGGCTTTCGACCGGGTAGGCGAGCGCTGCCACTACGCCCGCTGTGCGAGGAACGTGACCTTCACCTGCTCACCCGCCGCGACCTCGGTGAGATCCTCGTCCACGGTGATCAGGCAGTTCGCCTCCGCGAGCGACGCCAGCAGGTGCGCGCCCGACGTGCCGAGCGGCTGCACGAGGTACTCACCGTTGGCCTCGTCGCGCAGCAGCTGGCCGCGGAGGTAACCGCGCCGGCCCTTCGTCGACGTGATCGGCGACAGCAGCCGCGCGCCGACGATCCGCCGGTGCGGATTGCGCGTGCCGCGCGCGGCGCGGATCAGCGGCCGGACCAGTACCTCGAACACGACCAGGGCGCTCATCGGGTTGCCGGGGATGAGGAACGTCGGTACCGAGTCCGGCCCGAGCCGGCCGAAACCCTGCACCGAACCGGGGTGCATGGCCACGCGCGTCATGTCGATGCGCCCGAGGTCGGACAGCGCGGCGTGCACCTCGTCACCTGTGACGCCGCCGGCGCCGCCCGCCACCACCACGATCTCCGACATCAGCAGCCGGCCTTCGACGATCTCGCGGAGGCGCTTCGGGTCGCTCGGCACGATGCCGACGCGGCTCACCTCGGCACCCGCGTCGCGCGCGGCCGCGGCCAGCGCGTAGGAGTTGACGTCGTAGACCTGCCCGGTCGAGGGCGTGCGGTCGATGTCCACGAGCTCGTCGCCCACGGACACGATCGACACGCGCGGCCGCGGGTAGACCAGCACCTTCGCCCTCCCGACGGCGGCCAGCAGCCCCACCTGCGCGGAGCCGATGGTGTCGCCCTTTCGCACGGCGACGTCGCCGATCTGCACGTCTTCACCGGCGCGGCGGACGTACGCGGCCGAAGGCACGGACTTGTTCACGGTGACCTTGGCCTGGTGCCCGTCGGTGTAGGCGGTGGGCACCACGGCGTCGGCGAGCGTGGGCAGCGGCGCGCCGGTGTCCACGCGCACCGCCTGCCCAGGCTGCAGCCGCCGCGGCTGCCGCGAACCGGCCTGGATCTCACCGACGACGGGCAGCTGCACCGGCTCCTGCCCCGCGGCGCGGACGTCGACGCTGCGGACCGCGTACCCGTCCACGGCGGCCTGGTCGAACCCGGGCAGGGCGTGCTCGGCGACCACCTCCTCCGCGCACAGCAGGCCCTGGGCCTCGGAGATCGCCACGCGGACCGGGCGCGGCCGGACGGCGGCGTCCAGCGTCAGCGCGATCTGCGCGTCGACGGAGCGCAGCTCCGCCTCCGCGGGCCCGGGGGCCTCGGGGGTCACCGGGTCCTGGTCAGCGTCGAGGGAGTCCGTCATGGGCGTTCGGTCCCGATCCGTTCGGTCAGCCACGTCCGTAACGATGGCCCGTATTCGGGGGTTTCGAGCGCGAAGTCGACGGCGGCACGCAGGAAACCACCCGGATTACCCAAGTCGTGCCGGCCGCCCCGGTGCACGACGATGTGCACGGGATGGCCCTGCTCGATCAGCAGCGCGACCGCATCGGTGAGCTGGAGCTCGCCACCGGAGCCCGGTTCGATCTTGCGCAGCGCGTCGAAGATGGCCCGGTCCAGCAGGTAGCGGCCGGCCGCGGCGTACGTCGACGGCGCATCCTCCGGCTTCGGCTTCTCGACCATGCCGTGGACCTGCTTGACGTCCGGGTCGTCGGTGTCGGAGACGTCGAACACGCCGTATGGGGAGATCTGCTCCTTGGGGATGTCGAACGCGCAGAGCACGCTGCCACCGTGGCGCGCGCGGACGGCCGACATGCGGTCGAGCACGCCGATGGGCAGCACCAGGTCGTCGGGCAGCAGCACGGCGACGGCGTCGTCTTCGGGAGTGAGGTTCGGTTCGGCCTGCGCGACGGCGTGGCCGAGGCCCAGGGCCTGCTCCTGGATGGCCACCTCGACCTCGAGCAGCCCCGGCCCGCGGCGGACCTTGTCGAGCAGCTCGGTCTTGCCCTTGTCCTCGAGTGTCTTCTCCAGCTCGGGCTGCGCCTCGAAGTACTTGACCACGGACCGCTTGGCGGGTGAGGTCACGATCACCAGGCGCTGCGCCCCGGCGGCCGCGGCCTCGCTCGCGACGAGCTCGATGCCCGGTGTGTCGACCACGGGCAGCAGCTCTTTCGGAACCGCTTTCGTGGTCGGCAGGAACCTGGTCCCGAGCCCGGCGGCAGGCACGATGGCTGTTCTGAACGTCTGGGAGGTTGAGGCGCCCGTCATGGGCGCAAAGCCTAACCTGGTCGCATGCGGGCGTCGGGCAATGAGCACCTGAGCAAGACGGAGTGGCGCAACCGGGTTCTTCAGGCCCGCGCCGCGGTGACCCCTGCCGAGCACGCGGAGGAGGCCGCCGCGCTGGCGTCCGTGGCCGCGTCCGTGGCGGCTGCGACGGTGTGCGCGTACGTGCCGTTCGAGACCGAACCGGGTTCGGTCGCCCTGTTGAACGCGCTGGTCAGCGCCGGTTCACGGGTGCTGCTGCCGGTGATCCCGGACATCGTGGGACCGCTCGAGTGGGCCGAGTACACCGGCGAGGCGACGCTCGTGCCCGGCCGGCTGCGCGGCATCCGCGAGCCGTCGGGACCGCGGCTGGGGATCGGCACCGTCTCCTCGGCCGACGTGGTGCTCGTGCCGGCGCTGGCCGTCGACCGGCGCGGGGTGCGGCTCGGACGTGGGGCCGGTCACTACGACCGTTCGCTCGTCGTGGGTGGCGCGGAGCTGCTGGCCGTGGTCAGGGCCCCGGAGCTGGTGGATCGCCTGCCGGGCGAGGCGCACGACGTCCCGATGAACGGGGCGCTGACGCCGGACGGGGTCGTGCGGTTCCCCGCTCCCGCCGTGATGTGAGCCGGGGGCATTTGCGCTCGGGGAATGCCGTCCAGCAGAATTGGGTTAGCACTCTTGCATTACGAGTGCCAGCCATGAAGGAGCTCTTGTGCCCACGTACCAGTACGCCTGCAAGGAATGCGACCACCGCTTCGAAGCCGTGCAGTCCTTCTCCGACGCCAGCCTGACCGTCTGCCCCCAGTGCTCCGGTCCGCTGCGCAAGGTATTCAGCTCGGTCGGCGTGGTCTTCAAGGGCAGCGGCTTCTACCGCAACGACTCGCGCGACTCGAGCAAGTCGAGCACCGCCGCGACGCCGGCCAAGTCGGAGGCCAAGAGCGAGACCAAGAGCGAGAAGAAGGCGGACTCCTCGTCGTCATCGTCCTCCTCGACCACGACAACGACGGCTTCCACCGCCTCCTGAACCCCGAGTTGTCCACAAGGGGGTAGTTGTCCACAGGCCGCGGAATTCGTGCTTTCCGCTGGTCATGACCATCCCTAACGTCGGTTTCGTGCGGCACCGCGCCGCACGGGAACCGATGAGGGGACGACCGTGGACACCTTGCTGAGCCGCCTGCCCGATCTTCGCCGACTGAACGGCCGGCGTGCGCGGCTCGTGCGCAGGTTTCTCGCCGCGGCCCTGGTGCTTTCGGGTGTTCTTCTCTTCCTCCACCCGGGTTCGGCCCGTGGCGCCCCCGGCACCGCCACGGTGGTGTCCGCCCGCGATCTGCCCGCGGGCTCTGTGCTGCGCGCCGCCGACCTCCGGCTGGCGGACGTTCCCGACGACGTCCGGCCTGCCGGCGCGCTGGGCAGCCTCGACGCGGCCGTCGGCCGGCTGCTGTCCGGTGCCGCCCGGGCGGGTGAGCCATTGACGGATGTCCGCCTCTTGGGATCGGCTCTCCCCGCCAAGGGGGAATCCGGCACGGTCACCGTCGCCGTCCGGCTCGCCGACGCGGCTGTCGCGGAGCTGCTGCAGCCGGGGCAGCACGTCGACGTCGTCGCCGCGCCAGACGCGACACACACCGCATCTGCGCTGGTCAGGGACGCGATGGTGGTGACCGTGCATCGGCCGGAGGGTGGCGGTCAGGTGCTGAACGCACCCGACAAGGGCCCGTTGGTTCTGCTCGCGCTGCCCGTGGGCGTCGCCACCGAGGTCGCCGCAACGTCGCTGGAACGACCCGTTACGGTTACTCTCCGCTAACCCGTCCCTGTTCCGATGGGCGATGGCACGTCCGCGTACGGACGGCCGGCCCGTCCCCCGAATTTCGAGGAGTGGCAATGCTCAAGGGCTTCAAGGACTTCCTGATGCGCGGGAACGTCGTGGACCTCGCGGTCGCGGTCGTCATCGGCGCCGCGTTCACCGCGATCGTCACCGCGTTCACCAATGGCCTGATCAAACCGCTGATCAACGCCATCGGTGGCAGCGATGCCGCGAAGGGCCTTGGCTTCAACGTCCTGAGCACCAACAACTCGACGTTCCTGGACTTCGGTTCGGTGATCAACGCGGCGATCAACTTCGTGATCGTGGCGGCGATCGTCTACTTCCTGTTCGTGCTGCCGATGAAGCACATCCAGGAGCGCCGCAAGCGCGGCCAGGAGCCCGGCCCGGCCGAGCCCACGGACGTCGAGCTCCTCAAGGAGATCCGCGACCTGCTGCGCGCCCAGTCCAACGGCAGCGGCCCGGCGGCGACCGTCGTCCGCTCCGACGACTGAGCCGTCAGCGGTCGTGGTGCGGTGGCCGGTTCTCCAGGTACCAGGAGTCCGGGGTGTCACCGGTCAGGCCCCGCTCGTCCGAGGTCGTCTCGGGCAGCACGTCGCCGAACACCTCGTCGACCCTGCGGCGGCGCCGGGCCTGCTCGGCCCGCTCGTCGCGGGGGCGGGGTTCTTCTCGGGGCATGGGTCCATCGTCCCACCCGCTGATTGACAACTGCAGAGAGCTGGCCGACTCGGGCTGCCCGGCGTAAGAGCGGGCCGGCGACGAAGGGACTCGCCGGCGCGTGGGTCGCTACGTCGGACTTCCGCGGTGCGCCAGCCGTCACGGTCAGAACGCACCTGTGTCGTGCGCGGTCGCGCCCGGCAGCACGCGACTGTCAGCGGCAGCCGGGCGGCGTCGTTGAAAAGAACGGTCGGAACCGGATCACATCGCGGTTCGCGTCCTCGGACCACACCGCGGGATGGCCCGGAACAGTTCCGGCGACCGGAGTGAAGGGGTTCAGACCTCTTCGAGGCCCGAGAGCTCGTCGATCACGTGCGGCACGAGCGAAGAGAGCGTGGCCATGCCGTCGCGGACGGCCGCGCGCGAGCCGGCGAGGTTGACCACCAGCGTGCTGCCCGAGACGCCCGCGAGGCCTCGGGAGATGCCGGCGTCGACGGCGCCCGCGGCGAGGCCCGACGCGCGCAGGGCTTCGCCGATGCCCGGGATGGGCCGGTCGAGCACACCGGCAGTGGCGTCGGGGGTGCGGTCGCGCGGCGAGACACCCGTACCGCCGACGGTGATCACGAGGTCGGCGCCACCGATGACCGCGGTGTTGAGCGCGTTGCGGATCCCGGCGGTCTCGGCCTCCACCACGACGACGCCGTCGACGATGAAGCCGGCCTCTTCGAGCAGCTCGGTCACGAGCGGTCCGCTGGTGTCTTCGTGCTCGCCGTGGGCGACCCGGTCGTCCACGATCACCACGAGGGCCCGGCCCAGTCGCTGTGCGCTCCGTTCCATGGCGACACCGTATCCGGTGACGACCTTCCCGCGCCGCCGTGGGCGGGTGATTCCTGACGATTCGGTGACGTGGTCCGGATCGGGCGGGCGCAGCGCGGCCGGACCGCCCTAGCGTCGGCCACGTGCGAGTGCTCATCACCGGCGGAGCCGGGTTCATCGGGTCCCACGTGGCCGACCAGCTGGCCGACGCAGGCGACGAAGTCGTGGTGCTGGACACGCTGCTGTCCACCGCCCACGCGTCGGCGGCACCGCCGGACTACACCAGCCGCCACCGGTTCGTGCGCGGCGACCTCACGGACGCCGGCGAGGTCGCCGCGTTGCTCGACGGCGTCGACGCGGTGTGCCACCAGGCCGCGGTCGTCGGGCACGGCGTGGACCCGTCCGACGCGCCGTCGTACGCGCTCAACAACGACTACGGCACGGCGGTGCTGCTGGCCGCGATGCACGCCGCCGGAATCCGGAAGCTCGTGCTGGCGTCGTCGATGGTGGTCTACGGCGAAGGCCGCTACTCGTGCCCTCGGCACGGGGTGGTCCCGCCGGAACCCCGACGGCAGTCCGATGTGGACGCAGGCCGGTTCGAGCCGACGTGTGGCTGCGGCGCGGAGCTGGAGTGGCAGCTCGTGCCCGAAAGTGCGCCGCTTCTGCCCAGGAGTACCTACGCCGCAACGAAACTGGCGCAGGAGCACCTGGCCGGCGCGTGGGCCCGGCAAACCGGGGGCACGGTGTGGGCGTTGCGCTACCACAATGTGTATGGGCCACGGATGCCGAAAAACACGCCGTACGCAGGTGTCGCGTCGCTGTTCCGGTCGGCGCTCGAGCGCGGGGAAGCACCCACCGTGCTGGAAGACGGGCGCCAGCAGCGGGACTTCGTCCACGTGCAGGACGTCGCGCGGGCGAACGTGCTGGCGCTGCGTGCGGACGGCCCGCGCGGGGACCTCACGCCGCTCAACGTCTGCTCGGGTGAGCCGCACACGGTGGGCGACTTGGCCGGCGAGCTGGCGCGCGCGTGCGGTGGCCCGGCGCCGCGGATCGTCGGCGGCGCGCGGCCGGCGGACGTGCGGCACGTGGTCGCGGATCCCGCGCTGGCGCGGAAAACTCTGGGGTTCAGGGCGGAAACAGCGTTCGCGGACGGGATCGCTGCGTTCGCGACGGCGCCGCTGCGGGCGCCCGTCGATGCGTGAGACTAAGAGCTTGTCTCATTTGGCGAGTTTCTTGTGGCAGGTGATGGTGGCGGCGAGGGTGAGGAAGGCGAGGTAGTGGCCGGCTTTGCGTTCGTAGCGGATGGTCAGTCGCCGGTAGCCGGTCAGCCAGGCGATGGACCGTTCGATCACCCACCGGTGTTTGCCGAGTTTCTCGGCGGATTCGATGCCCTTGCGGGCGATGCGCGGGACGATCCCGCGCTGGCGCAGCCAGGCGCGCAGGGCGGGGATGTCGTAGGCCTTGTCGGAGTGGAGTTTGGCCGGTTTCCGGCGCCGCGGTCCGCGGCGCGATCGGATCGGCGGCAGCGCGTTGACCAGAGGTCTGAGCGCGTGGCTGTCGTGAGTGTTGGCCGCGGAGATCGCGACGGTCAGGGGCAGCCCGGCCCCGTCGGACAGTACGTGGATCTTCGAGCCCGGTTTGCCGCGGTCGACCGGGCTCGGACCGGTCAGACCGCCCCCCTTTTGGCCCTGACGGATGCTCCGTCGAGGACCGCGCGAGACCAGTCGATCAAACCCCGGCCGCCCAGTTCGTCCAGCACTGCCTGATGCAACTGCCGCCACAGCCCGGCCTCGGTCCATTCGGTGAACGTCCGGTGCGCCGTGGGCACCGATACCCCGAACGAGGGCGGCAGGTGCCGCCACGCACAACCACTGGTCAACACGAACACGATCGCCGTGAACACCGCCCGCGGATCAGTCCGCGCACGACCACCACCCTGCGGACGCTCCTTTGCCGGCGGGACCAGCGGTTCCACCAACGCCCACAAGTCATCGGGCACCAGCCGTTGCGACAGCGAGTCGATCACGGTACAAGATCATTGCAGCCCAGCGGGAAAGATCCAAACGAGACACGCTCTAAGGTCACTTTCCGGAATTGAACGCGGGCGGGGCGATCTTGGTCGTGTGCATGCGGTCGATCGAGGTGGGGAGTTTCGAGATCGGTTGCCGGCGCCGTTCTTCCCGGGGCTCGACGCCGGCAGACATCCGGACGCCTTCGCAGAAGACGGCATGGTCCACGTGCCCACGGGCGCGCTTCTGATCCGCGGCGGCGGCCGGACGATCCTCGTCGACGCGGGGCTCGGCCCGCGGGAGATCGAGTTCCCGGAAGGCTTGCAGCCGGACGACAGCGACATGGGCGCGGGCGGCGGTCTGCCCATCGCGCTCGCGGAGGCCGGGTGCTCGCCGGCGGACGTCGACACGGTGGTGCTCACGCACCTGCACTACGACCACGTCGGCTGGATCGCGCCGCAGGGCAAGCGGTACTTCCCGAACGCGACGGTGCTCTACGGCGCGCAGGACTGGGCCGCGCTCGTCGAGCCGGTCGGACGCCACGACTGGACGCGGATGGGGCTGGAGACCGTCCGCGGCCACGGCCACCTGCGTGCGCTGCACGGCGACGTCGAGATCGCTCGCGGTGTCACCGCGCGGCACGCGCCTGGGCACACGCCGGGCCACTACGTGCTCGACGTCACCGCGGACGGGCGCCGCGTCGTCCTGCTCGGCGACGTGCTCCACACGCCGGCGCAGCTGGGCGACTCGAACATCCGCTTCGTCAGCGACACCGACCCGTCGCTGGCGCTGCTGACGCGCCAGCGGTGGCTGCGCGAGGTCGCGGGCACCGACACGATCGTCGCGCCCGCGCACTTCCCCGGTCTGCAGTTCTTCCGCGTCACGGCCGATCGGGTGGCCGAACCGGTGGACGCGGTGGCCGTCGGGTCGTGAGCGGGAAAGCGAGCGCCCGTAAGACTCCGGTAGGCCTCCGGCCCTCCCCCGCCCGCGCTGAGCGAGCGTAGAAAGGGACGGGGAGGTGGTGCTCCTTGTCGGTCGTGAGCCGCGCGAAGCTGGGCCGGTGGGCGGTCGTCGTGGCCGTGGCCGCGGTGCTGGTGGCGATCGCGTCGGTGGTGGGAGCGCTGGGGCCGCGTGGAGGCACCGTCGACGCGAGCCGCCTGCGGGCGCTCGTGCTGGCCTCGGACAAGGCGCCGTACCAGGGCGTGGTGCGCAGCGCCGGCTCGCTCGCGCTGCCCCAGCTGCCGAACCTCGGTGACCTGACCGCGTTGTTCGCCGGCACCACCGCTATGCGGGCCTGGTACGCGGCGCCGGACCGCTACCGCGTGGCGACGCTGACCACGGCTGGCGAGCGGGACGTCTACAAATTCCCGGACGCCGAATACACCTGGGACTACGGCTCGGCCATGTTGACGAAGCTGGTCGGTGACCCCGCGGTGCGGCTGCCGCGGGCCGGTGACCTGCTGCCGCCGGAGCTGGCGCGGCGGATCCTGCGGCTGGCGCCGGGCGACGCCGCGAGTGCCCTGCCCGGCCGCCGGATCGCCGGCGTCGCCGCGTCGGGTGTGCGCATCACGCCGGCCGACCCCGCGACCACGATCGGGCGGGTCGACGTGTGGGCGGATCCCAGCACAGGCCTGCCGCTGCAGGTGGAGATCACCGCTCGCGGTCAGCAGGCACCGATCGTGACCAGCGAGTTCCAGGAGGTCGAGCAGACGGCCCCGGTGCTCACGCCACCGAAACCCGCGCCGGCCGTGGGGTTCAGCGTCACGAGCGCGCCGGACCTGGCGCAGGCGCTGGGGGCGTCCGGGCGAGCGCGACTGCCGGACACGCTGGACGGCCGGCCGGTGCGGGACGCCCGGCTCGGCGGCATCCGCGGCGCCGCGCTGTACGGCACGGGGCTGGCTTCGTTCGCGGTGGTCGCGCTGCCGCGTGACGTCGGCGGCGAGCTGGCGGAAGCGGCGTCGAAGGCCGGGGCGGCCACGACCCGGCCGGAGTCGGGTGAGGTCGTGCAGCTGTCCATCACGCCGTTGTCGCTCGCGGTCGTGCGCCCGCAGTCCGGGCGCCGGGCGTACTTGCTCGCCGGGTCCGTGACGCCGTCGGTGCTGACCGCCGCCGGCGCGGAGCTGGCCCGGCCCGTGCGGAGTGTTCGATGATCACCACGAGGGGCCTCACGAAGCGGTTCGGCCGGGTGCTGGCCGTGGACGCCGTGGACCTGGACGTGCGCGAGGGCGACCGCTACGGCTTCCTCGGCCCGAACGGCTCGGGCAAGACCACCACGGTGCGCATGCTGCTCGGTCTCGTCTACCCCACCCGTGGCGAGATCGAGGTGCTCGGGAAAGCGGTGCCGAAGCGCGTCGGCGAGGCGTTGCCCGAGCTGGGGGCGCTCGTCGAGGGACCGGCGGCGTACCCGCACTTGTCCGGGCGGCGCAACCTGTCGCTCTTCGACGCCGCCGGCCGCGGCGCGCGGCGGACGCGGCGACCCCGGATCGAGGACGCGCTGGAGCGCGTCGGGCTGGCGAAGGTGGACCAGCGGCCGGTGCGGGCGTACTCGCTGGGCATGCGCCAGCGGCTGGGACTCGCGGCAGCGCTGCTCAACAAGCCGCGGCTGCTCGTGCTCGACGAGCCGACCAACGGGCTCGACCCGCAGGGCATCAAGGAGATCCGGGAGCTGCTCGTGGACCTCAACCGCGACGGGACCACGGTGTTCCTCTCCAGCCACCTGCTCGCCGAAGTGGAACAGCTGTGCACGCGGGTGGGCATCGTGGACCGCGGGAAGCTCGTGCTGCAGGACGACCTGGCGACCCTGCGGGCCGTGACCGGCCGGGTGCTGCTCACCACGCCGGACCCGGCCACGGCCGTCGCCCTGCTCGATGGGCGGGTGGAGCAACGGGAAGGCGACCGGCTGGTGGTCCGGCACGACGACGTCACGGCGCTGAACGAGCAGCTCGTGGCCGGACGCGTGCGGGTGCGGGAGCTCGCGGTGCAGCGGCGGACGCTGGAGGACGTGGTGCTGGACGTCACCGGGCCCGGCTCGGACAGCTTCGGGGAGGTCCGGTGATCCGCGTCGAGCTGCGCAAGCTGGTGCTGCGCCCCCGGACGTGGGTGAGCATGTTGCTGCTGTGCCTGCTGCCCGCGATCGTCGCGGTGTTCCTGGCGACGGCGGACTTCGCGCCGCCGCCGGGGCAGGGCGGGGCGTTCCTCAGCGCGGTCGTCGGTGACGGCACGCTCTACCCCGCGGCGGCGCTCGCGCTGGTGCTGCCGCTGTTCCTGCCGATCGCGGTGGCGGTGACCGCGGGCGACGCTGTGGCAGGCGACGCGTCGACGGGCACGTTGCGGTACCTGCTCATCCGGCCGGTGGGCCGCACGCGGTTGCTGACGGCGAAGCTCGTGTCGGTGGCGGTGTACGTCACGCTCGCGATCGTGGTCGTGGTGCTGACGTCGCTGGTCATCGGGGTGCTGCTGTTCGGCACCGGGGCCCAGCCGGGGGCCTCGGGTGCCCCGCCGGCGGCGGCTGTCTCGCTGTCCGGGGTCCAGCTGTCCTCGTCGTCGCTGGTGCTGCGGCTGCTGGGCGCGGTGCTGTACGTGGTGCTGTCGATGGTGGGTTTCGCGGCGATCACGCTGTTCCTGTCGACCGTCACCGATTCGGCGATCGGCGCCGCACTGGGCGGGCTGGCCGTGCTGATCACCAGCTCGGTGCTGGAGACGCTCGACGCTGCGGCGCCCGTGAAGCCGTTCCTGCCGACGCACTACTGGTTGTCGTGGCTCGATTTCTTCCGCGATCCCGTGCTGTGGCGCAACATCGACCACGGCCTGCTGCTCCAGGCCGGGTACATCGTGGTGTTCTTCGGGGCGGCGTGGGCGAACTTCGCGACGAAGGACGTCACGGACTGACCGCTGGACACCCCGTCGGCGCGCGCAACGGCTCGGTGCCGAGCGCCTGGAGCACGACGCCGGTCACGGCGGGGTCGGTGGGCAAGTCCCCGTGCGCGGCGCGGTCCTGCGGGCAGAGCTGCTGGAGGGGCACGTTCACCGCGCCCTCGAGCCGGGCTGATTCGGGCGGCACCACGGTCTGGTCGAGCCGCGTCCACAGCGACAGCCACGGCAGCCCGTCCGGGACCGGGCCGAGCCGGCGCACGAGCGCGCTGCCGGGCACGAGCTGCTGGCAGGCCACCGGGCAGGCGCCGGGCGCCAGCTGCGCGCCCGTCGCCGCGAGGGTGGTGCCGTGCAGCGGGGCGCCGAGCGTGATCACGCGCCGAGCTTGGTGCTCGCCGCCCTCCTGCGCCACCCACAAGCGGGCGACCACGCCGCCGGCCGAGTAACCGATCACGTCCACGGACGGTGCGCCGTGGCGGTAGGCCTGTTCGACGGCGGCGGC
Organism: Amycolatopsis sp. FDAARGOS 1241; assembly: GCF_016889705.1. Classification (NCBI taxonomy): domain Bacteria; kingdom Bacillati; phylum Actinomycetota; class Actinomycetes; order Pseudonocardiales; family Pseudonocardiaceae; genus Amycolatopsis; species Amycolatopsis sp. FDAARGOS 1241. The sequence continues at coordinate 519,544 of NZ_CP069526.1, read as the reverse complement.
CAGCACGCCGACCTGCTGCTGGAGGTCTCCGGTCCCGTCGCCGGCGAGGGTGAGGACGTCGGCTTCGTGGCCGGTGCGGGCGCGGATGACGGAGGCAAGCCGTTCGAGCGAGTCCCGGCTGCCGCCGTAGCCGGGGATGAGCAGCACCGGCCCGGGGTCGTCCTGCGCGGGCGTGCCCGAGCGGGGTGCGCCGCTGCCGCCGGTGATCGCGACCACGACCGCGGCCACCGCGGCGGCGACCACCACCAGCGCGGACGCGGCGAGCAGCAGGCGCCGGCGGGGGCTGAAGCCACGCAGCCAAGCGGAAACGCTCACGACCTCCATGATGCCGGGATCTTCGCGAGGTGGCTGTGAGCGCCGGGATCGATCGCACTGCCTGGCCGCCCTCGGACCGACCGCCATCGGCCGATGCGGCGGATCGACGCGCCTGGCCGGTGAGTCACGGGCGAAAGCGATCCGGTTGAACACCGGTCGACGCACCAGCAGAGCGGGCGTGGCAGCGACCACGACCTGCCCGACGGCTGCCGCAACCGGCCGGGAACCACGGTTCCGATCGGCGCGAACGCAGTCCGTCAGACGCTGACCGTCGACAGGGGAAGGCGGACTTCGAAGCGGCAGCCGGGGCCGTGGTTCTGGACGCCGATGTGGCCGCGGTGCGCCTCGACGAGTCCCTTGGCGATGGCGAGCCCCAGGCCGCCGCCGGAGGTAGTGCCGCTGCGATCGGGCGTGCGGGCCTGGGTGCCGCGGAAGGCGACGTCGAAGACACGGCCGATCTCGTCGTCGGGGATGCCGCCGCAGGAGTCGTCGACGGCGAGGAGGGCCTGATCGCCGTCGATGCCGAGCTGGACGGCGACGGTGCCGTCGGGCGGGGTGTGGCGGATGGCGTTGGACACGAGGTTGCGCACGATCCGCGCGAGTTCCGGGTCGCTGCCCGACACGACAGGCCACGCCTCCGCGTTCTCCAGCACGCGCACGCGTTTGCGCTCGGCCACGGGCGACTGCGCGGCGACGGCGTCGCTCACCACGTCGCGCAGCGGAACGGCGGACATGGTCAGCTCCAGCGCCCCCGCGGTGATGCGGGAGAGCTCGAACAGGTCCCCGACCATGCCGGAAAGCCGGGTGGTCTCACCGCTGATGCGCTGGGCGTAGTCGGCGACTTCGCTGCGTTCGGAAACGACGCCGTCGGCGAGTGCCTCGGCCATGGCCTGGATGCCGGCGAGCGGGCTGCGCAGGTCGTGGCTGATCCAGGCGACGAGCTCGCGCCGGGAGGCCTCCGCGGCGCGTTCGCGGTCGCGCGCCTCGCGCTCCCAAACGCTGCGGCGCGCGATCATGCGGCCCAGCACGATCGCCGCCGGCACCGTCACGACGGCCACGAGCAGGCAGACGAGCAGCTCCGTCATCAGGGCCGGCGTGAACATGAAACCGCTGATGCCGAGCACGCCGACGAGCAGTGCCACGACAGGGATGAGCACGAGCACCGTCATCGTGGTCGCCAGCGAACGCCGGCGCAGCAGGTAGAGCGCGAGCCCGCCCAGCCCCGCCACCGGAAGCGCGAACAGCAGCGCGAACGGCAGGATGTGCAGGATGTGGGTGAACATCACCCACGCGGAGTCGCCGGCGTCGATCATCACTGCTCCCGGTCGTAGCGGTAGCCGACCCCCCACACGGTCGCGACCCGCGTCGGCTTGGCGGGGTCGCGTTCGATCTTTTCGCGCAACCGTCGCACGTGGACGGTCACCGTGGACTGGTCGCCGAAGTCCCAGCCCCACACCCGCTCGAGCAGGTCGGCGCGGGAGAACGCCACCCCGGGGTGGGCGAGGAAAAACGCGAGCAGGTCGAACTCGCGCGTGGTGAGCGGGAGTTCGGCGCCGCCGAGGGTGGCCTGACGGGCGCTCATCTGCAGGCGCAGGTCGCCGTCGACGAGCTCAGCGGCAGGGGGTTGGGGGCGCGGCATGCGGGCGCGGCGCAGCACCGACGCCACGCGCAGGGCGAGCTCCTTGGGGCTGAAAGGTTTCGTGACGTAGTCGTCGGCGCCCAGCTGCAGGCCGGCGATGCGGTTCTCCTCCTCGCCGAGCGCCGTGAGCATCACGATCGGCACCTGGCTCACCTGCCGCAGCCGGCGGCAGACCTCGAGCCCGTTGAGGCCGGGCATCATCACGTCGAGCACCACGAGGTCGGGGACGCGCTCGGCGAACAGCGCGAGCCCGGCGGCGCCGTCACCGGCGACGTCGACGGTGAAGCCGGCCACCTCCAGGTAGCGGCGGACGACGTCGCGCACCGTCTCGTCGTCGTCGACCACGAGCACGCGCCCGGCCTGGTCCTCCATGCGTCTCCTCACCAGCTCGTCAGCAGAAGGTGGTTGACCACCAGCGCCGTCGCCGCCTGCGCGGCGAGCCACCAGCGACGGCCCGGCGCGGGCAGCAGCGCCGTCATCGGCAGCAGCCACGCGCCGAACGGTAGCCAGATCCGTTCGACCTCCGCCTTCGACAGGCCGGACACGTCGGCGAACGCGACCGTCACCACGGCGGCGACGCCGAGGAGCAGCACCGGGTCGCGCAGCAGGCCGCGCCAGTCCCGGATCGCCCCGGCCACGCCACGGCGGGCGGCGGCGACCACGGCCGGGCCGGCCGCGACGGCGACCGCGGCGAGGTCGGCCCACACCCAGTACGAGTATGGCCGAACCGCGGCCACGCCCTGGTAGTAGCGCTCGACGACGAGGTGGTACCCGTCGAGCCACCAGAAGCCGGCCAGTGCGAACGCCGCCACGACGGCGAGGGCGCCGACCACGGCGAGGGCGGCGACGCGCCACTGCCGGCCGAGTGCCGCAGCGGCGAGGGCGACGAGACCGAGCAGGACGAGGCCGTACGAGAGAAAGGCCCCGTAGCCGAGCAACACGCCCGCGGCCAGGGCGGTCGGGACGGCGTAGCGGCGGCCTGCGCGGAAGCCGACGGCCGCCAGCGCGAGCAGGGCGACGCCGGTGGCCGTGACGCCGGCGAAGAGGCCGTCGGCGGAGACGCCCAGCCAGACGGCGCCGGGGCTGAGGACGGCGAACGGGAGGACGGCGCGGGCGGCGTCGCGGCGACCGAGCAGCGCGACCGTGGCCGGCACCGCGACCGTGACCAGTGCGGCGACCAGGACCACGGCGGTCGACGCCCACGCGCCGCCGCGGAGGCCGAGGTGGTCGAGCCAGACGAAGACGAGCGTCGCGCCCGGCGGGTGGCCGGAGACGTGGGTGGTCCAGGAGTTCGGCTGGAAGTCGAGGATCCGGGAGGAGAACTCGCGCAGGAACCGCGGGATGTCGGTGATCCCGGGAACCTCGTGGAGGTACTCCTGGGGTGTGGTGAGCCGGCCGGTGAAGCCGCGTGACCAGCCGTCGACCAGCGCGAGGGAGAAGATCCAGGCGAGTGACGTCGCGTACCCGGCGGCGAGGGCCCGTCGCCAGGGCAGCCGGGCCGCGACGGCGGGGCCCCACAGGACCACGGCGGCCGCGACCAGCACGGCGAACACTGAGCCGGGGCCCACGTGGGGCAGCCAGTGGGCGAAGATCGGCGGGGCGAACGCGTAGATCACCACGCCGGAGCCCGGCCGGTTGTAGTAGAGGCCGAGGGCGGTCGCCGTGGCGACGAGCGCGAGGGCAGCGCCGACCGCGACCAGGTCGCCTCGCGGGCGGGGCGGGGCGGGGGCAGGCGCGGGCGGCTCGGCGAGCCGGGCAGCCGTCGTCGACTCGCTCATCGTCCGCACGATAACTCCGCACGGGGCGTTTCGCGGGCGGGAACGGGCAGCCGTCAGAAGTCGGTAAGAACTGGGCCGGACGTCAGATTTCGGTAAGCGGCGCAAGGGTTCTCGACCGTCCTTTACGGACCTACCGTACGCGGGGTGAGCGATCTTCAGGTAGACGTCGTGCTCCCGTGCCTCGACGAGGCCGGGGCCCTGCCGGGCGTGCTGGCCGCCTTGCCGCCGGGATACCGCGCCATCGTGGTGGACAACGGTTCGTCCGACGGTTCCCCGGAAGTGGCGGCCGCCCTCGGCGCGAAGGTGGTGCACGAACCCCGCCGCGGGTACGGCGCCGCAGTGCACACCGGGCTCGAGGCGGCGACCGCGGACGTCGTGTGCTTCGCCGACGCCGACGGGTCCCTTGACCTGGGTGACCTGCCCCGGCTCGTGGCCTCGGTGGAAGGGGGCGCCGACCTCGCCGTCGGGCGGCGGGTGCCGGTGCGGCGCAGCGTGTGGCCGTGGCACGCGCGAGCGGGCAACGCTGTGCTGGCGGTACTGCTGCGCAGCCGGGGATTGCCGGTGCGCGACATCGCGCCGTTGCGGGCTGCGCGGCGGGAAGCGTTGCTGCGCTTGGGGATCACCGACCGCGCGTTCGGTTATCCGCTCGAACTGCTGATCCGGGCGCAGCGCGCGGGCTGGCTGGTGCGGGAATTCGACGTGCGGTACGGCGAACGCGCGAAGGGCACGAAGTCGAAGGTGTCGGGGTCGGTGCGGGGCACGCTGCGCGCGGTCCGCGACTTCGGGCGGGTGCTGGCCCGATGACCGCGCGGTTCTGCCTGCTGGTGGTGGCGAAGGCGCCCGTGCCCGGCTTCGCCAAGACGCGGTTGTGCCCGCCCGCGACGCCCGCGCAGGCGGCGGACATCGCCGCGGCCGCGTTGCTGGACACGCTCGACGCGGTGTGCGCGACGCGGGAAGCGGTGCCGGTGGTCGCGATGACCGGGGAGCTGGGCGCGGCCGCCCGCGGAAGCGAGCTCGGCCGCGCGTTGCGGCGGACGACCGTGATCGCCCAGCGCGGCTGGGACTTCGGGGCACGGCTGGCCAACGCGCACGCCGACGTCGCCGCGGTGCTCGCGGGGCTGCCGGTGCTGCAGATCGGCATGGACACCCCGCAGGTCACGCCGGAGCTGCTGGACGCGTCGATCGAACCGGTGCTTCGCGGGGTGCACGGCGCCGTGCTGGGGCCGGCCGAGGACGGCGGCTGGTGGGGCCTCGGGCTCGCCGACCCGCATCACGCGCAGGTGCTGGCCGGAGTCCCGATGTCCCAGGAGGACACGGGAACCCGCACGCGCCAGGCACTCGAGTCGGCGGGGCTCACGACCGGGCCACTGCCGAAACTGTCCGATGTGGACACCATGACGGATGCGCGGCGGGTGGCCGCGGCGGCGCCGCGCGGGCGGTTCGCGGCGGCGGTGCGCGCGGTCGAAGGGCGGGACGTGGCGTGAGGAAACGCAGTCGCGGCCGGGAGTTCGACCGCGGGCTGCTCGGGCAGCGCTGCTGGCTCGAGCTGGCGAACGGCGACCGGGTCGACCTGCCCGTCGACCGGTGGACGGACGGGTGCGGCCAGGGCGACACCGTGCTGCTCGACGCGTGCGACGGGCCGACGCTCGACATCGGCTGCGGCCCCGGCCGGCTCACGGCGGCGCTGGCGCGGCGCGGGGTGGTGGCGCTGGGCGTCGACAGCTCGCCGACCGCCGTGCGGCTGACGCAACAGCGTGGCGCGGCGGCGTTGCGGCGGGACGTCTTCCAGCCGCTGCCCGGCGAAGGACGCTGGCACCATGCGCTGCTCGCGGACGGCAACATCGGCATCGGCGGCGACCCGGTGGCATTGCTGGACCGGATCGGGCAGCTGCTCGCGCCGGACGGCGACGTGCTGGTGGAGCTGGAGCCGCCGGGGAACGGGCTGCGGCGCGAAGCGGTGCGGGTGCTGCCCGGGGACGCCACGCCGTGGTTCGGGTGGGCGTGGGTCGGGACCGACGCGGTGGCGGAGGTCGCGGTGCGGTCCGGGTTCCGCGTCGACTGGACGACGAGCCGCGGGCCCCGGTGGTTCGCGCGATTGGAGCGCCGATGAGCGAGGACATGGAAGCCCGAAAAGATCGGCTGTCCCCGGAGGACTCGGCCGCGGCAGACCTGGAGAGTTCGGTCGACACCGAGGATCGGCCTGAAGAAGCGCCGCGCGGGCGGCCGCTCGCGGGCGCGTGGCGGCGGTTCGACGCACGCGTGTCGGCCGCGCAGGAACGATTCGGGGCGCGGGCGGGCGTCGCGGGGGCCAAGGTCCGCGCCGAGCGCGCGAAAGCCCGGGCCGACGAGCAGATCGAGAAGCTGCCGATCCCGCGCGAGGAGCAGTTCAAGGGCGGCGCCCACGGCGAACGCGTCACGGCACGGATCGGCGCGTTGCTGGGGCTGGCGTTCGTGATCTGCTTCGTCACGGGCCTGCTCAGCCACCTGATCCAGCACCCGACTGGCTGGTTCTTCTGGCCGAGCCGCCCGATCTGGCTGTACCGGCTGACGCAGGGCGCGCACGTGATCTCCGGCATCGCGGCGATCCCGCTGCTGCTGGCGAAGCTGTGGAGCGTGTTCCCGAAGCTGTTCGAGCGGCCGCTGGTGAAGTCGCTGCCGCACGCGCTGGAGCGGCTGTCGATCCTGGTGCTCTCGGGTTCGGCGTTCTTCGAGCTGAGTTCGGGGCTGCTGAACGTCGCGCAGAACTACCCGTGGAACTTCTACTTCCCGCAGGTGCACTACGCGGTGGCGTGGGTCGCGATCGGGTCGGTGGTGGTGCATGTCGCGGTCAAGCTGCCGATCGTACGGCGGGCGTTGACGCGCGAGACCGAGCGGGCACCGCAGCCGCCGGCGGAAGGCCTGTCGCGGCGCGGGTTCCTGAGGACGACGTGGCTCGTGACGGGCGTGGCCGTGCTGTCGACCGCGGGCGCGACCGTGCCGTGGCTGAAGGACGTCTCGGGCCTGTCGTGGAAGACGGACAAAGGTTCGCAGAAGCTGCCGGTGAACCGCACGGCCGTCGCGGCGCGCGTCACGCGGACCGCCGTCGACCCGAACTGGCTCCTGTCGATCGTGACGCCAGGTGGGACGAAGCAGTTCACGCTGGCGCAGCTGCGTGCCCTGCCGCAGACGAGCGCGGACCTGCCGATCGCCTGCGTCGAGGGCTGGAGCCAGATGGCTTCGTGGCGCGGGATCTCGTTCCCGACGCTGCTGCGCGCGGCCGGGAGCCGGCCAGGCGTCGACGTGCGGGTGTCGTCGCTCGACAAGACCGGCCTCTACGGCGCCAGCACGCTGCCGGGCGAGCACACGGCCGACGACCTGACCTTGCTGGCGCTGGAACTCAACGGCGAAGTGCTCGACGTCGACCACGGTTACCCGTGCCGGGTGATCGCGCCGAGCCGTCCGGGCGTGCTGCAGACGAAGTGGGTCGAGAAGCTGGAGGTGCTGTGAAAATCATCCGGATCGTGCTCGCGCTGGCGGGCCTGGCGGCACTGGGCTTCGGCGTTTCACTGTTCGTCGACTACGCCGCCCCCGCGTGGCCCGACAGCCTGAAAACCGTCCTGTGGTTCGGCGGCGGCCCCATCGTGAACGACGCCGTGTTCGCGCCCGTCGCCGGCGTGCTCGGATTGCTGCTGTCGCGGGTCCTGCCGGCGCCGTGGCGGGCGCCGGTGCAGGTGGGCGCTGTCGTGACGGCGGTGCTGGGGTTCCTCGCGTTCCCGCTGCTGTGGCGAACCTACGGCGTCGCCCCGAAACCGGGCCTGCACGACGGCAACACGTGGCTCGGCCTGCTGCTCACCCTCGCCGCGGTGTGGGCCGTGGTGGTGCTCGCCGGAGTGGTCCGGACCTTCGCCACACACCGTCCGGCCTCCCGAGCGCCGCAGAAGAGCGCCTCCTGAGACCAGGGCAGGGCGCGCGCCACCGCCCTGCCCGTCTGAGGGCCCCTCGTCACCGGCTCCGGCTCGGTGCGCAGGGCCCTCACCTCTCTGCGCACACAACGCAGTGGCCCCTCGACGCCGCGCACCGGCTGCGGCGCAGGCGAATGGCTCGGGCATCAACCTCGCACCGGTTCGGGCACACGGGAATCAGCGGCACCGCACGTCGAAAACCGTGTGCGGGCAAGGCGGAAGCCTCCCCGTACCGCCTCCGACTCGGTACGGAGAGGCCTCCGTGCGCGGTGAGGTGCCCACGCTCAACCCGCCCCAAACGTCGATTACCCACATTTTTTCCTTACCCGCCAAAGCACCTGGTCACAGCGGCGGTGGCCCGGAAAAGCGGGCGGAACACAACCACGCGCGACCGGCGTCGAATGCCCGGTCGCGCGTGGTCTTCAAGGGTTCGGCCCCTGCCCCAGGGGTCGAGCCGTGGTTGGTCTCGGCCGCGTCGGGCGGCCGAGCGATCAGTTGGCCGGAACCGGCTGGCCGCCCAGGGTCACCTGCACCGTGCGGCCGCCGGAGAGGGTGAACGTGACCTTCTCGTCGGGAGCGCGGGTGCGGATGGCCGCGATCAGCGTGTCGGCGCTGTCGATGGTGCGGTCGTCGATCTTCGTGACGACGTCACCCGACTTGAGGCCGGCCTTCTCGGCCGGGCTGCCCGGCGTGATGTCGCCGAGCTGGGCGCCGCCCTGCGGGGCGTCGGCCACCTTGGCGCCGATGAACGTCTGCGTCGCGTGGCCGGTTTTGATGATGTCGTCGGCCGTGCGGCGGGCCTGGTCGATCGGGATGGCGAAGCCGATGCCGACGTTGCCGCCCTGCGACTGGCCACTGGGCCCGCCCTGCCCGCCGTTGGGGCTGTAGATGGCCGAGTTGATGCCGATGACCTGGCCGTTCATGTTCGCCAGCGGACCACCCGAGTTGCCCGGGTTGATCGCGGCGTCGGTCTGGATGGCGTCCATCACCGTGGCCTGGTCGGTCTCGTCACCGCTCGCCTGCACCGGCCGGTGCAGCGAGCTGACGATGCCGGAGGTGACCGTGCCGCTCAGCTCGAACGGCGAGCCGATGGCGACCACCGGCTGGCCGACCCGCAGGTCGTCCGACCGGCCGAGCTCCACCGGGCTCAGCCCGCTGACGCCGCTGACCTTCACCACGGCGATGTCGGTCGTCGGGTCGCGCCCGACGATCTTCGCGGCGGCCTTCTTGCCGTCCTGGAACACGGCCCGGATCTGGCCGCCGTTCGCGGCGACCTCGACGACGTGGTTGTTCGTGAGGATGTAGCCGTCGGTGCTGAGCACGAAACCCGAGCCCTCACCCGCGGCCGTGCGGCCGGCGACCTGCAGCTCGACGACGCTCGGCGACAGCTTCTGCGCCACCGATTCGACGGAGCCGGCCGGCGCGTTGCCCGTCTGCTGCGCGGGCTTCGGCTGGTCGAGCGCATTGACCGACGGACCGGACGAGCCCCCGGTCAGGTACCCGACGGTGCCGCCGGCCACGCCGCCGATCACGAGCGCGATCGCGGCGACACTGGCGAGCAGCTTGCCCGAGCCCGACTTCTTCGGCGCGTTCGACGGCGCGCTGTACACCGCCGTGCCCGGCGCGGCGTACGGCTGCTGCTGCGTCGTGCCGCCGGCGGACGGGTACGGGTGGTAGCGGACCGGACCGGTCTGCGCGCCCTGAGCCGACCACGGGTTCGGCGCGGAGTAGGCGTCGCCCTGCTGCGGGTAACCCGGCGTCTGCTGCGTCGCCTGCTCACCGGACGCGGGCGTGGCACCGGGCGTCGGGGACTGACTCCAGGCCGCCTGACCCTCGGTGCCCGGTTGGGCACCCGGGTTCTGGCGACCCTCCGCGGAGTCGTGCGCGTGGGGGTCGTTCTCGGTCATGTCATCACCTAAGCGGCCGGGCCTGAGAGGTTCCTGAGCCGAACCTGTGTTTCGCAGATGAGTATGCCGCCGCGACCCCTCAGCCCGCCGCGCGAAGCCGTTGCGCGATCTGCTCGGGCGTCGCGTCGTTGATCCATACCGCCATGCCCGACTCGGAGCCCGCGAGGTACTTCAGCTTGTCCTTCGCGCGCAGCACGGAGAACAACTCGAGGTGCAGCCACGCCAGGTCGCGGTCGCGGCGCACGGGCGCCTGGTGCCACGCGGCGATGTAGGGCAACGGGCGGTCGTACAGCGAGTCGCAGCGGCGCAGCACGTCGAGGTACACGCCGGCGAAGTCGTCGCGCTCGGCGTCGGTGAGCGCCGGGATGTCGGGCACCTGTCGGTGCGGCACGACCTGGATGTGCACGGGCCAGCGCGCGGCGGGCGGCACGAACGCCGTCCAGTGCTCACCCTCCACGACCACGCGGGCGCCGGACTTCTGCTCGGCCTCCAGCACGTCGCCCATCACGGGCCGGCCGTGCTCCGCGAGGTACGCGCGGGCGACGTCGAGCATCCGTTCGGTCTTCGGCGTGACGAACGGGTAGCCGTAGATCTGGCCGTGCGGGTGCGAGAGCGTCACGCCGATCTCTTCACCGCGGTTCTCGAACGGGTAGACCTGCTCGACGCCCGGCGTCTCGCCCAGGCCAGCCGTGCGATCGGCCCACACGTCGACGACCAGGCGCACTCGCTCCGGGCTCAGCTGGGCGAACGAGCCCGAGTGGTCGCTGGTGAAGCACACCACTTCGGTCCGGCCGAGGCCGGGCGCGACCGGCACCAGGCCGAGCTCGTCCACAGTGGACGGATCGCCGTGCGCGTTCTGCGAGAACGACGGGAACCGGTTCTCGAACACGACCACGTCGTAGTCCGGCTCCGGGATCTCGGTGGGCCGCCCGGGGCCGGACGGGTCGAGCGGGCACAGGTCCGCCGGCGGCTTGTACGTGCGCGTCTGCCGGTGCGCCGCCATCGCGACCCACTCGCGGGTCAGTGGATCGAGGCGGATCTCCGACGCGGCGGCCACCGGTGGGAGGTCCCGGGTGTCCTCGGTGGCACGCTCGTGCTCACCGTCGTGGTCGAAGTAGATGATCTCCCGGCCGTCCGCCAGGTGTCGCAAAGTGCGTTTCACGCGTCTTCTGCCTCGAGGTTCTCCGCCGTTTCGGCGATCATGAGTTCTCCCACCCGCTCGGCGAGGGTTTCGCGCGCCGAGTCGGACAGCCCGTCGTCGGTCACCACCACGTGGGCCTCTTCGAGGTCGGCGATCGTCGAGATGCCGACCGTGCCCCACTTCGTGTGGTCGGCGAGCACCACCAGCCGCCGGCCCGCCTCGACCAGCGCGCGGTCGGTCTCGCTCTCGGTGAGGTTCGGGGTGGTGAACCCGGCGCCCTCGGCCATGCCGTGCACGCCGAGGAAAACGAGGTCCAGGTGCAGCGAGCGCAGGCTGTGCACGGCGACCGGCCCGACGAGCGCGTCGGACGGCGTCCGCACGCCACCGGTGAGCACCACGGTCCGGTCGGGCTGGGTGGACGCGCGCAGCACGTCGGCGACCTGGATCGAGTTGGTGACGATGGTCAGGCCCGGGATGGCGTCGAGCGCGCGGGCCATCGTCCACGTGGTGGTGCCGGCGGACAGGCCGATCGCGGTGCCGGGCTTCACCAGGCCGGCGGCCACTTCGGCGATGGCCTCCTTCTGGGCGCGCTGGCGCACGGACTTGGCTTCGAAACCGGGCTCGTCGGTGCTCTTGCCGACCACCGACGTCGCGCCGCCGTAGACCTTCTCGACAAGCCCGCGGCCGGCGAGCACGTCGAGGTCGCGCCGCACCGTCATGTCGGACACGCCGAGGCGCGCGACGAGGTCACTGACCCGGACCGCACCGGTCCGGCGCGCCTCCTCGAGGATCACTGCCTGTCGCTGCCGCGCGAGCACCATCACTCCTCAAGCACGAACCGTCAACCACACAAAATCCTACACGATTCAACATGTGGTGTCGTGGACGTGCCACTCGAGCGTCAGCCCGGGGCGCCCGGCAGCCGGATCGTGAGCAGTGCACCCCCCTCCGGCGCGTGCATCGCGTACACGGCGCCGCCGTGGCGTTCGGCGGCCTGCTTCACGATCGAGAGCCCCAGACCGGAACCGGGCAGCGTACGCGCCTCCGACGAGCGGTAGAAGCGGTCGAACACCTTCGGCAGGTCCTCGTCGGCGATGCCGGGGCCGGAGTCGGCGACCTCGACCACGGCCGTGCCGTCGCCGAGCGGCCGCAGCGTCACCCGCACGCGGGAGCCGGTGGGCGAGAACTTCACGGCGTTGTCGAGCAAGTTGAGCACGGCCCGTTCGAGCGCGCTGTTGTCGCCGGTCAGGACCCACGGCTGCAGGTTCACGTCGAACTCGATGTCGCCGGCGCGACGGCGAGCCCGGTCGAGCGCGCGCTCCACGACGTCGACCAGCTCCACGCGTTCGGTCTGCTCGCGCGGCTCGTCCTGGCGGGCGAGCTCCACGAGGTCGCCGATGAGCTGGGTGAGCTCGTCGAGCTGGCCGCGGATGTCGGCCTCGATGTCGGCGCGGTCCTCGTCCGGCAGCGTGCGCGCACCCGGCCGGCCGGCCGAGAGCAGCAGCTCCAGGTTTGTGCGCAAGGAGGTCAGCGGGGTCCGCAACTCGTGACCGGCGTCGGCGACGAGCTGGCGTTGCCGTTCTTGCGAGTCGGCGACCGTGCCGAGCATCGTGTTGAAGCTCTGGGTGAGGCGGGCGAGCTCGTCGTCGCCGGACACGGGGATCGGTCGCAGGTCACCGGTGGCGGCGACGCGTTCGGCCGCCGACGTCAACCGGTCGACCGGCCGCAACCCGGCGCGCGCGACAGCGGTGCCCGCACCCGCGGCGACCACGATCCCGGCACCGCCCACGAGGAACAGCACCACGGCGAGCTCGTTGAGCGTGCGCTTCGTCGGCTCCATCGACTGCGCGAGCACCATGGCCACGCCGTGCCCGGCCGGCAGCGCGACCACGCGGGTGTCCGTGGCGACGTCGGTGCGCAGCGACTGCGGCTTCGCGCCCGTCGCCACGTCCAGCTCGCTCTGGGCGACCGGTGGCGGTGAGCCGGCCTGCGGGTAGGTCAGCTCGCCGGTCCAGCCGTTGAGCTGGCCGATCTGCAGGTCGGCGCTCGCGAGGAACGCGCCCGGCACCTGCTTCAGCTGCGTCTGCACCTGCGGCGAGTTCACGGCGGCCTGGGCGCGGGCCAGGAGGTTGTCGTCGAGCTGCTGGTAGAGGTTGCCCGACACGATCATGTACGCGCCCAGCGACACGAGCGCGACGGCGCCGGCCACGCACGCGGCGGCCAGCAGCGTCACGCGCCCGCGCAGCGAGAAGCGACGCGTGCCCCAGCGGTCGCCGCGGGGATCGGTGACGTCGACCGTCGGGACGGCGCCGCTGTCGGGTTCGGTCACGGTGGCGTTTCGCGCAGGACGTACCCGACGCCCCGCACCGTGTGGATCAACCGCGCCTCGCCGCCGGCTTCCGTCTTGCGGCGCAAATAGCCGACGTAGACCTCCAGCGCGTTGCCCGACGTCGGGAAGTCGTAACCCCATACTTCCTCCAGAATCCTTCCTCGGGTCAGCACGTGCTTGGGGTACGAGAGGAACAGCTCGAGCAGCGCGAACTCGGTGCGGGTGAGACTGATCTCGCGGCCGCCGCGGCGGACTTCGCGAGTGCCGGGGTCCAGAGTGAGGTCGGCGAACGACAGGACCTCGCTCGTTTCGCCCTGCTGGCTGTCCGGTGCGGCGCGGCGAAGCAGCGCGCGCAGGCGGGCGAGCAGTTCCTCGAGGGCGAACGGCTTGGGGAGGTAGTCGTCGGCGCCGGCGTCGAGGCCGGAGACCCGATCGGAGACGGTGTCGCGGGCGGTCAGCACGAGGATGGGCAGGTCGTCGCCGGTGCTGCGCAGGCGGCGGGCCACTTCGAGCCCGTCGAGGCGCGGCATCATCACGTCGAGCACCATCGCGTCCGGCCGGTTGGCGATGATCGACTCCAGGGCCTGCGCACCGTCGCTGGCGAGCTCGACGGTGTACCCGTTGAACTCCAGGGACCGCCTGAGCGATTCACGGACGGCTCGGTCGTCGTCCACTACAAGGATGCGCATGGCGTAAGTCTTACTCAGCGTGCTGAGACCCGCCTAAGAACACACGCAGAACTCACAAAGACTCGTCCGTCCCGGGCCGCGCGACGGGTGCGTTCCAATGCCGCCACAGAGCCACCAGCCGGATCGTGACGACCACGGCGGCCGCGATCGTGGTGACGATCCCCTGTGGCAGTGGCAGAGCGTGACCGACCGCGACGAGCACCGCCCCGGCCAGCGCGGCGACGGCGTAGATCTCCTTGCGCAGGACGAGGGGGATCTCGCGCAGCAGCAGATCGCGCGCGGCGCCACCGCCGATGCCGCTGGTCATGCCGATGAGGCAGGCGGCGTACGCGGTGGCGCCGGCGTTGAGCGCGATCGTCGTGCCGGCCGTGGCGAACACGCCGAGCCCGATCGCGTCGGCGAGCAGCACCGCGCGCCGCAGCCGCGCGACCTGGGGGTGGAACGCGAAGACGATCAGCGCCGTCGCCGCGCAGACCGCGAGGTACGGCCAGTTGGCGAGCGTCGTCGGCGGGTGGATGCCGAGGAGCACGTCGCGGATGATGCCGCCGCCCAGCGCCGTGGTCAGTCCGACGACGATCACACCGAACACGTCGAGCCGCGCGCGGACGGCGGCCAGCGCACCGGACGCCGCGAAGGCCACCAGCCCGAGGAACTCGAGCGCGGTGAGCATCGCTACCCGTCCATCGCTACTGGTCGAGCAGACCGCCGCGGTAGGCCAGCAACGCGGCCTGCACGCGGTTCGCGGCGCCGATCTTCGACAGGACGGCCGAGACGTAGCCCTTCACGGTCGCCTCGGACAGGTGCAGCCGCCCGCCGATCTCCGCGTTCGACAGCCCCTGGCCGATCAGCGCGACGACCTCACGCTCCCGCTCGGACAGGCTTGCCAGCAGCTTCCGCGCCGGCTGCGCGGCCCTCTGCTCGTCGCGGTGCGACTGGACCATCCGCGCCGCCACCCCCGGGTCGAGGACGGCACCGCCTTTGGCCAGGTCGCGAATGGCACGCAAGAGTGCGGACGGGTCGATGTCCTTGAGCAGGAACCCGTTGGCACCGAGCCGCAGCGCCAGGCTCACGTACTCGTCGATGTCGAACGTGGTCAACATGGCGATCCGCGGCGGGTCCGGCAGCGCGAGGATGGCCCGCAGCGCCCGAATCCCGTCGTCGGGCGCGCGCATCTTGATGTCGAGCAGCGCCACGTCCGGGTGGTAGCGCCGCGCCACCTCCACCGCGGATCTCCCGTCGCTCGCCTCGCCGACGATCTCGATGTCCGACGCCCCGGACATCATGGCGCGCAGCCCCGAACGAACCAGTTCCTCGTCGTCGGCGAACATGAGCTTGATCAACGAAGCCCTCCGGCAGCCGGTGGTCGAAGCGGCTCCCCGCTTCCCGTTAAGGAAGATTACCTACTGTTGTTCAATGTTTCGAAACCAGACACGACCAGGTGATGGGACTGCTCCGGCGGAGCCGGTGATCGTGCTGGTCCTCCGGTGGCCGGATTGCCCACTCGGGCGACGCTATCGGTCGGAGTGAGGGTCCAGACCAACGGAAACGGCAGGAAGAGTGAGAACTCCTCCTGCCGTTCTGGGCCTGGGGGCACCGTGCCGATCACGAAGGCTTTCGGCTTCGGCACCGCCACGCCGGGCGAGGTGGCGGTGCCGGCCGATCCGCCGGACCCGCGCCGGGTGCCACCTTCGCGGGTTGATCAGCGCTTCTGCACGCCGTCGCTGAACTGCTGCTCGCACTGCTGCACCTGCGACTGGTCGCTGCCGGCCTGCTTCAAGCAGTCCTGCAGGTCGCTGAGCTGGCTCCCGAACATCGCGAAGATCGAGCCGACCAGCACGACGAGAATCACCCCGATGACCAGGCCGATGCTGCCGGTGACGATGCCCGAGACGGCGACGCCCTTGTTGGTGGCCTCGCGGCGGTTGGCGCGCTTCACGCCGAGAATGCCGAAGACCAACGCGAGGACGCCGAGGACGATGCCGCCCCACACGGTCCAGCACAGCACGAGCGCCAGAATGCCCAGCACGAGCGCCGTGACGCCGAACCCGTTGCGCGGCGCAACCACCGGCTGCCCGTAACCGCCACCGGCCGGCGGAGCGGCGAACGGCTCACTCTGGCCAGCCGGGTACTGCTGGTACTGCTCACGGTTGTCGGGCGTGCTCACAGGTGACACCTTTCTACGTTGAGAACCGAGACCATACGGCTCGGCGCACGCCTTATCGGGTAAATTGCCCGATCGTTACCACTCCTGCACATCCGGCCGGCTACGAGCTGCCCGCCTTCGTCGGCGCACCCAGGCCACCCAGCCCGTCCACTCCGTCCACCACGGCCGAGGGCTCGTCGCGCACGGCACCACCGGCGACGTCGAACCGCTCCAACGCGACCTCGCACAACGCCGTCCGCTCGGCATCGGGTGGGATGCCGAAGCTGCCGTCGGGTTGTCGCTGGGCGCGCAAGTGCCGTCCCGCGGCGACGACGGCGGGGTCGCGTCGGCCTTCGTACGCGACGCCGGACAGCAGGGTCGCGGTCCGGCTCAGGTCGCCGCGCCGGAACGCCAACACCAGGTCTTCGATCGGTCCCGGCTCGGGCATCGGTTCGCCGGACACCGGCGCCGCGAGGGCGAGTTCGGTGACGAGCGTGGTGTGGTAACACGTCCCGAACTCGTAGGCGTCGGCTTTGCGACCGGTCAGCCGGGCCGCGACGGCCGGATCGTGGAGCGGGCCGGCGACCGCGCCGCCGTCCCGCGCGGCGGTGGCCAGCCGCTGCCGCGCGGGCTCGCTCGACGCGCCGGTCAGCAGGGCGGTGTGGAAGAGTTCCGCGCCCAGGTCGAGGTCGCCTCGGGCGAGATGGGCGGCCAGCATGAGCCGGGTTGCCCCAGTCAGCGCCGGGTCCGGAGGGATCGTGGTGCGGCCGAACGCCGTGCCGTAGAAGACCGCGTGGGTCAGGGCGTAGCAGTCGGCGTCGGTCATGCGGAAGGGGTCGAGGTGCTGTCCTTCGCGCCAGCGGTCGTACAGGCGCCGGGCGGACGGCAGGTGCGGGTTCGCGAGCCCGCCGAGGTCCGTGACGTACCTCAGTTCCAGTGCGCCGATCCCGTCCTGGTTCGGCCGCACACCCGCGTCGAGCAGCCCCTGCGCCGCGGCCAGCAGCTCAGGGCGACGAGCGCCGAGCCGGTCCATCAGCACGAGCAGCCAGACGTGGTAGGTGAAGTACGCGTCGCCGCGGTAGAGCCCGGCGCGGAACTCCGGCGCCGCAGTCAGGCGGTCGGCCAGCTCGAGCGCGGGACCGGTGACGGCGAGCCCGGGCACCTCGTCGCACAGGATCAGCAGCTCCAGCAGCGGCCCACCGCCGAACGGCCGCGCCGGCAGGAATTCGTTCCACAGCGCGGGAGCGAACCATTCGAGGTGCGCTTCGAGCCAGTCGCGCGAGGTCACCGTCCCACCCGCAGCCGAAGCAGCACCGCGAAGACCACGGCCAGTCCCCC
The DNA here is from genome assembly GCF_016889705.1 of Amycolatopsis sp. FDAARGOS 1241. NCBI lineage: Bacteria > Bacillati > Actinomycetota > Actinomycetes > Pseudonocardiales > Pseudonocardiaceae > Amycolatopsis > Amycolatopsis sp. FDAARGOS 1241. The sequence continues at coordinate 502,324 of NZ_CP069526.1, read as the reverse complement.
GGTCACGGCCAGATCGAGCCACCACGGCAGCGCCCCGCCGCCCGGCACCAGCAGGTGACGCACGCCGTCGACCGCGTACGTCATCGGGTTGACCTTCAGGGCGGCCGAGAGCCACGACGGCCCGCCGTCCGGGCGGAACACCGAGCCGGACAGGAACAGCAGCGGGTACATCGCCAGCTGCACGGCGCTCTGCAGCGTCTGCACCCGGGTGATCACCGTGGCGAGGAACGCGCCGAACAGACCGAAGATCGCGCCGACCAGCGTGAACGACACCACCCCGACCGGATAGGACAGTGGCGTGAGCCGCATGCCCAGCAGCGGCGCGAAAACCAGCATGACCGCGCTCTGCGCACCGGCGGTCACGGCCGTCGCGAAGACCTTGCCCAGCGGCAGGCACAGTCGCGGGACCGGCGCCACCAGCATCTCCCGCAGCGCGCCGTACTCGCGGTCGAACGCGTAGCTCAGCCCGGACGTCACCCCGAGCGTCACGACCTGGATCGCGATGATGCCGGGAAACACATACGCGCTGAACGGCACGCCGTCGACCGAGCCGATCATGCCGTCGAACCCGACCGCGTAGACGAGCAGGAAGAACACCACCTGCACGGCTTGCGCGACGAGCGTGCCGGGATGGCGGGCCTGCCGGTACAGATCACGCCCGGCAACCACGGCCAGCGCGCGGGAGAACTCAGCCCACGGCGCCCGAGCGGACTCCGCCGTCGCCGGGACGGGCACGCGGATTTCCTGCACAGTCATGGTGTCCGCCCTCAGGATTCGGTGGTGGCGAAGTAGACGTCGTCCAGCGAGGGCTCCCGCAGGGCCACCTCGGTGACCGGCACGGTGACCGCCCGCACGACCTCGGCGATCCGCCGTTCAGGCTGTGCGCACCGCACCAGCAAACCGTCCGTTGTGGACGACGCATCGAAGCCCGCGCGGATGAGCTCGGCTTCGGCCACGACGTCGTCCGCAGTGGACAGGCGCAACGCGGTCGCCGCCAGCTCGGCCTTGAGCACGGCGGGCGAACCGCCGCGCACCAGGAGTCCGTTGTGGATGATCGCCACCTGGTCGGCGAGCTCGGCCTCGGCCAGATAATGCGTGGCGTACAGGACGGTCACGCGCTCCTCGTCACGCAGCCGGCGAAGGTCAGCCCACAGCGCCCGGCGGACGTCGGGGTCGAGGCCGGTCGTCGGCTCGTCGAGGATGACCAGGCCGGGGCGGTGCAGCAAGGCCCGCGCGATCTCCAACCGGCGCGCGAGCCCGCCGGAGAGCTGTTCGACGGGGTCGGCGCGCCGGTCGGCCAGGTCGAACTGGTGCAGCACGTCGTCGATGCGCGCTCGCGCTTGTGCCCGCGACAGCCCGAAGAGGCGGGCGTGGAACCAGAGGTTGCGTTCCACCGGCAGATCGGGGTCGAGTGTCTGCTCCTGGAAGACCATGCCGATCCGCCGCCGCACGGCGACGGGATCCACCGCTGTGTCGTGCCCGAACACCTCGATCCGGTCGGAGTCCGGCGGTGGACAGCGCTTTGAGCAGAGTGGACTTCCCGGCGCCGTTCGGGCCGAGCAGCGCGACGATCTCGCCGGGCTGCGCACCGAGCGACACCCCGTCGACGGCGGTCCGCCCGCCGTAGGTGACCACGAGGTCACGCACGTCGAACGCGGGCGTCATGCCGGCACCTCCGCCACCGCGCCCAGCCGCTCCAGCAGCACTTCGGCCGGCGGCACGACGATGCTCGGCACGATCGCGCGGCTCGCCACCTCGTAGGCGGTGCCCGGGATCGGGTCGACGACGTCGTGGCCGTCCTCGCGCAGCAGCGCGACGTTGCGCTGCACCGCGGGCCGCTGCCACATCACCGGGTTCATCGCCGGCGCGAAGGTGACCGGGCAGTCGGCGCCCAGCACGGTCGTGGTGAGCAGGGTGGGCGCGAGGCCGTGGGCAACGGTGCCGAGCAGGTTCGCCGTGGCGGGCAGGATCAGCGCGCGGTCGGCCCACCAGCCGAGCGCGACGTGCCCGCCCGATCCTCGTCGGTGCAGACGCGATCGCACAGCACGGCGAGGCTGCTCGGCGGCAGGAAACGCGCCGCGGTCCTGGTGAGCACGGCGACGATCTGGCGCACCCCAGCGGTGCGGAACGCGTGCAGGTAGCCGGGCAGGCTCAGCACCGCGACCGAACCGCTCACGCCGAGCAGGAGTTTTTCCGGTAAGGCGGGCATGGCGACCTCCTCAGGTCAGCATCAGGGCGGTGTCCCACGCACCCGCCGCGGGCATCAGGGCGCAGGCCACGCCGGCCGCGCCTTCGAGCATTCCGGCGACGTTCAGCCGCCGGTAACCCGTCGCGTCCAGCCAGCCCCGCGGCGAATCCGGCACGAGGTGGGGGAAGACGAACGGGGCGGCCGGGTCGGCGAACGACAGCACCCGGGCAGTCAGCCGGGCGCAGCCGCCGAGCAGCACCGGGTCGCCGGCCGCGGTGCCGACGCGGCGCAGGATCTGGAGCAGGCCGGCGTAGCCGTGGCAGACGGTCGGGCCGTCGAGCCGCCACGACTGTTCGTCGCGGGCCAGGACGGCGCGCAACGCACCGACTGCGGCGGCGCACCACCCGGCTTCGCCCAGCACCGCGCCGGCCCGGTGGAGCGCGGCCGCCACGCCGGGAGCGCCGTAACACCACGCCTCACGGGTGAACACGTCGGCGGCGGGTGAGAGTTCCTCGTCCCAGCCGAGCCGGCACGGCCAGAATGCGCCCGCCTCGCCGGTGCGGCGCCGGGCGAGCAGCCAAGATCCGATGCGCCGCATGGCAGCACGCTGTCCGGGCACTTCCACGTCGCGTTCGAGCGCCGCGGCGAACAACGCGAGCGGGCCGGGGATCCCGTGAGCCAGGCCGAGGTTGAAGTCGCCGCGCGGGTACCGGCGGGCGTCTTCGGCGACCGGCTGCAGCTCCGACGGGATCCACCAGCCGGGTACGGTGCGTCCGTCCACGGTGATCGGTTCGGTCAGCTGCACCAGGTACCGCAACGTGCTCTCGACCACGCCGGTTTCGCCGACGTCCAGCAGCAGCCGGGCGGTTCCGGACAGGCCGTTGATCACGTCGTAGTGCGCCCACGAGACGCCGGGTTCGGTGCGCGCGGCGCACGCGTCGAGCCGCGACTGCTGATCCGCCGCAACCCAGGCGGCGAGCTTCCGGCGCAGCGTCCCGTAGTTAGGGCTCAGCCGGTGCACTGCGGTGAGCAGCGCCGCGGGCCCGGCGTAGAGGCCGTTGGCCGGTTGCCCGGACATCAGCTGCGCAGCGCGGGCGACGTGCCGGTGAGCCACGGCGAACCAGCGTTCGTCGGCCGCCGCGAGTTCGGCGTACAGCAGGGCGATGCCGGGAAGGCCCGCGGCGAGCGCGACCGGGGCCCACATCGACGCACCGTAGATCGGCTCGACGTTGTCGGGCCGGCTCGCGATCTCGGCGACGGAATCCGGCTCGGCGAGCCGGTCCGCCACGAGCAGGACGGCTTCTTCGGCGTCGGTCAGGCACGCGGTCATCGGTGGTGCCTCCGCCGGTTCGCGTTGTCCTGCACGGCACCGCGTGCGAGCCCGAGCACGGTGGCCTCCCGGCTGGAGGAGCCGCCGAGGAGCCGGTTGCAGGTCATGTGCATCAGGCTGCCGACGATCCGTGCTTCCGGTGCCGCACAACGGCCGCCGAGCTCGCGGATGAGCCGCCCGTAGTCGCGGGCCGCGGCGTCGCGCGCGCTCAGCGCGGCCAGGACGGGAACGCCGGCTTCGCCGAGCCCGGCCCAGCCACCTGCGGGGTCGATCCGGCGTTGCCACCGCGCCGGGTCTTTTCGGTACTCCGCGGGCAGTTCGCGGCGGCTGCCGGTGATCGCGAGCCACGATTCGGCCGCGTCGCCGGCGTCGAGGACCGCGTACTCGCCGGCGTCGAACGGGCGGCCCTGGTGGAAGCGATCACCGAGCTGCCGGAACACCTGCGCGAAGTCCTCGTGCTGGTGCTCGCCGAAGACCTCTCGTACCCGGAGGTGGCGACCGCGCTGGGCATCCCGGTCGGCACCGTCAAAAGCAGGATGTCGCACGCCCGGCGCCACCTGAGCGCGCGGCTCAGCCCGTCTCCGGCCCGCAGGAGCACACCATGACCCACCCCACCGACGACGAACTGCGTCGCATCGCCCGGCCCGAGGGCCACCTCGCGGAGTGCCCCGCCTGCCACCGGCGCTGGGAGTCCTGGCGCTCACTCACGGCGGCCACGTGCCAAGCCGCGCTGGTCCTGACGCCCGAGCTGGCGCCGCCGTCGTTCGACACGCTGCTGCCGAACCTGATGCTCGCTTCCGAGGCACCGGGGCCGGACCTCGCACGCGGCTCGCGTCGGCCGGACTTCGCGCCGCCGGCATCCGAGGTACCGCAGCCGGACCTCGCGCCCGCATCCGACGCACGGGGGCAGGACCCCGCACCCGAATCCCACTCGCGTCCGGCCGACCTGGCAGCTGCGGCCAACGCGCTGCCGCCGGAAGCGGCGACCCCGCGCCGACCGTTGCGAGCGAGCGCACTCCCGGACGCGGCACCCAGGCCGGCCCTGCGCCGATCTTTGCGAACGAGTGCCCTGCTGGTCTGGTGGCAGCTCCGCCTGATGCCCCGCCGGCTGCTCCCGCTGAGCTTCGTCGGCCTCGCCGCCGCCGTCGCGATCGCGCTGATCACCCCCGACCCGTTGCTTGCGTCGCGCTACTTCGCGGCCGGCGTGGTCCTCGTCGCGCTGCTGGGCTCGCTGGCCACCGTCTCGCGCCGCGGCGACCCGCGGGGCGAGCTCCTGTTCGCCCTGCCGACGTCACCCGTCACGGTATTCGTCGCGCGCTTGGTGGTGGTGCTGGCCGTCGATCTCCTCCTGGCGCTGGCCGGTTCGGTCGCCGTCCACGCGGCGGGCATCGGCAGCGGCGTGTTCGACGTGGTCACGGGCTGGCTGGGCCAGTCGCTGCTCGCCTCGGCCATCGCCGTCGCCGGCACCGTCCGCTGGTCCTCCGGCGTCGGCGCCGCGGCCGCCGTCGCGGCTTGGTGCCTGGGCTCCCTGACCACCCTCGCCCGCGGCGGCCTCGCCGAACGCATCGGCGCCGCCGCCGCGCAAATCTGGGGCACGACTCCCTGGACGCTCGCCCTCGTCCTGCTGCTGTTCGTCCTGGCCGCCCGCCAGCTACGCCTGCCCGAACGCCACCGGGAACTCGCGTGAACCACCCCGCCGACACCCTCGGTGCACCACCGCCCGCGGCACCACGGAGCGGCGCGGGCCAGGCAGAATCACCTGACCTCGTGGCCGCAGCGGCGGCAGCGCCAGCCGGAATCCGCGTGGCTCCTCGGTTCCCTCACCGAAGGCCTCGGCGCTGCCGAAACCTGGGCCACCGCGCCCTCGGCACTCGCCCCCGCTCTGCTCGTCCTGGCCGCCCGCCAACTACGACTGCCCGAACGCCGCCGGGAGTTCGCGTGAACCACCCGGGCCTCCCCCGCTACGTACCAGGTATGGACCACCTCCAGTTGTGGCGTTACGAGGCGAAGCGGGCGGGGCGGCACGTCCTCGCCGCGCCGCCGTTGGTTGCCGCGCTGGTGCTGGCCAGTGGGCTCGGCCTGCGGGGTGGCGGGTTCGCCGGCGCGTGGGTCGCGCAGGCGGTGCTATCGCTGGTGGCCGGGGTGGCGGCGGCCGCGGTCGCCGGTGGTGAGCGGGCGGTGGAGCTGCACCTGAGTCTGCCGACGCCGCTGGGCACGACGTTCGCGCGGCGGCTCGGCCTGCTGGGCGCAGCCGTGGCGCTCGGGGCGGTGATCGTGGCGGCCGGGTTGGTGCCGAGTGCCGAGGCGGTCACGCGGTTCGCCACGGTGTGCGCGTTCGGCCTCATGCTCGGTGCGGCGGGCACGTGGGCCGCCGCGGTGCTGCGGTCGGTCGCCGCCGCGTCCACGGTGGTGCTGTGCGCGTGGTTCGCGCAGCTGTTCGTGCTCGACCGGTTCTTCTCCGCCCCAGCCGGCCGGATCGGTGCGCTGCTCGTGATCGCGGCGCTGTTCGCGGTGCCGGCCGCGCGCCGGATCAGCGAGGGCCGGGGCCTGCTCGACGGGGGACAAGAATGACCACGACCTGGAGCGCAGTACAGGGTTCGGTGCGCCACGAGGCCCGCATGGCCGCGCGCGGACGCGTGCTGTGGCTGTCGCTGCTGCCGCTGACGGCGCTCGCGGTTCTGCTGGCGCTCTCCTCGCCCATGGTGACCGGCATGGCCGATCCCGTGGGCCGCATCGGGATGACGCTCGTGGTGGTCAACACCTTCGCGGTGGCGGGCCTCGGTGTCGCGCTGGCCGGGCGGCTGAGCCAGCACACCCGGCCCGGCCTCACGGAAGTCCTCGACACCACCCCAGCCGGCCGCACCACGCGCATGGCCGGGAATCTCGCCGGGGCGCTGGCCGTGGCGCTCGCACCGGTCGCCGCCGTCGTCGTGCTGATCGGCATCGTCGTCAGCGCGCAGGCCGGCTCAGCGGGCCCGCTGGTCAGCTCGCTGCTCGGCATCGTGACCATGCTGGTGCCCGCGGCACTCGCGATCACCACACTCGCCGGCCTGCTCGGGCTGCTCATGCCCGTCGTGCTCGCCCGGGTCGTGGTGGTGGCGCTCTGGCTGTGGGCCACCCAGCTCAGCCCTGGATTCGTGCCGGTGCCGACCCCGACCGGCACGGTGCTCTCCCCGCTCTGCGGCTACCCGGCCGTCGCCTGGCTCGGCGCGCGGCACGTCTGGGCCGCGCGCGGGCGCACCGGCTTCCTCAGCCCGCCGGCGGACGCCGGGTCGGCCCTGCTGAACGTCGCGCTCGTCCTGCTGTGCGCGGTGGTGTTCTTCTGCGCGGCGCGGCTGGTGCTGGCCTGGCGAGCGGACCGCCACGACGGACAGGACGGAGCGATCAGGTGAAGATCGTCATCGAGGGACTCACGAAGGTCTACCGCCGCGGCGAAGCGGCGCTGGACGGCGTCGACCTGCGCCTCGGCGAAGGCATGATCGGCCTGCTCGGCCCCAACGGCGCCGGCAAGACCACGCTGATGCGCGTCCTCACCGGCATCCTGCGCCCGACCGCCGGCCGGGTCCGCGTCGGCGACCACGACCTGGCGACGTCGTCCGGCCGCACCGCCGTGAAACGCATGCTCGGCTACCTGCCGCAGGAGCTGTCGCTCTATCCGGATCTCACCGCCCGCGAATTCCTCGACTACGTCGCGCTCCTCAAAGGCGTTGACGACAAACACCTCCGCCACACGCAGGTCGACGACCTGCTCGGCCAGGTCGGGCTCGACGAGCACCGCGGCCGGCGCATCAGCGGCTTCTCCGGCGGCATGAAACGCCGCCTCGGCATCGCCCAGGCGCTGCTGGGTGATCCGCGGCTGGTGATCGTCGACGAGCCGACCGCCGGGCTCGACCCGCAGGAACGCATGCGGTTCCGCGCGTTGCTCGCGGGGCTCGGCGGAGACCGGATCATGATCCTGTCCACCCACATCCTCGACGACGTCGCCCAAACCTGCCCGGAAGTCTGCGTGCTCAGCCAGGGCCGGGTGCTTTACCACGGCACCACCGCGGGCCTCACCGGCGCGGCGGCGGACCGGACTTTCCAGTTGCAGGGCGAAAAACCACCGCCCGGCGGCACCGTCGTCAACGCCGTCTCCGGGCCCGGCGGCACCGTGTACCGGCTGGTCGGCACGCCCCCGCCCGGCGCACAACTGGTTTCGCCCACGCTCGAAGACGGTTACGTCGCTCTTCTGCAATCGCACGAGCAGTCGAAAATCTGAGGTGTAAATGTCCAGGATCGCCACCGTGGCCGGCTTTCTCGCCGCCGCGTTCGTGCTCACCGCGTGCGGCTCGGGCACCCGGAACCCGGCTACGACCAGCGCCGTCCCCCTGCCGCCTCCGACGTCGAGCCGGCAAGCGGTCACCCAGGCCAATTTCGGATATCTGTGGCCATTGACCGTCGACCGCGGAACACTCGAATGCCACAGCGCCGACCAGGTGGTGTTCGTCGCACCCGACGGAAAGTCCTACGCGCTCAACGACAAAGCCGAAGCGGCCGGAGTACCGGCGATCGAGCCGGTGCGCAAACAGGGCAGCGCCGGCGGGAAGATCAGCCTGGGCTCCTTGCTCAGCACCGGGATCGGGCTGTGCGGGAAGCGGTGACCGTGCCTCATCGCCTCGCCCGCCACACCGCCTGCTCAACCGAGAAAAGCAACTCTGCTTTTCACTCGAATGAGACTTGGGGAGGGTCGTGAGTGCTATCTTCACTAGTGGTTGATTAACACCCAACAGGACGGGGGACCTGTGGTGGATGCGTCATACTACCTAGTGTCGCGTGTCGTTAGTTGTTTGACGGTTGGGTGGGTGTCAGAATGCGGTATGGCGAATCGACCGGCTGCCGCGCTGTCTCTTCGTGATGGTGATCGTGAGCGGTTGCTGTCGTTGACCAGGAGTTCGTCGGTGCGGGCGGGCCTGGCGCAGCGGGCGCGGATCGTGCTGCTGGCCGCCGAGGGTGTGGCGAACAGTGTGATCGCCGAACGGGTCGGGGTGTCGCGGCCGACCGTGATCGGCTGGCGGGAACGTTATGAGGGTGGTGGGATCGACGGCCTGCACGACGAGGCGCGCTCGGGGCGGCCCCGGCTGGTGGACCATCGAGAGATCGTTGCGGCCACGCTGAAGCCGCCGCCGAAGAAGCTCGGCGTGACGCACTGGTCGAGCCGGCTGCTGGCCGCCCGGCTGCGGATCAGCAACGGCACGGTGGCCCGCGCGTGGCGGGACTACGGGGTGCAGCCTTGGCGGAGCGAGACGTTCAAGTTCTCCACCGACCCAGAGCTGGTCGCCAAGGTCACCGACGTGGTGGGGTTGTATCTGGCGCCGCCGGAGAACGCGATCGTGCTCTGTGTCGACGAGAAGTCCCAGGTCCAAGCGTTGGACCGGACCCAGCCAATGCTGCCGATGCAACCTGGACAGGTCGAGCGGCGCACCCACGACTATGTCCGGCACGGCACCACCACCCTGTTCGCCGCGCTGGAAATCGCCACCGGCAAGGTCACTGGCGCAGTCAAACCGCGGCACCGGCACCAGGAGTTCCTGGTATTCCTCAAACAGCTCGCCCGCGCCTACCCCGACGACGAGCTACACCTGGTGATGGACAACTACGCCACGCACAAGCGTCCCGAGATCCGCGACTGGCTCGCGGCGAACCCGCGAATCCACGTCCATTTCACACCAACCTCAGGCTCCTGGCTCAACCTGGTCGAGGTCTGGTTCGGCATCATCGAACGCCAAACCATCCGCCGCGGCAGCTTCCGCTCCGTCCACGACCTCAACGCCAAGATCCGCGCCTTCATCGACGGCTGGAACGAACGCTGCCACCCCTTCATCTGGACCAAAACCGCCGACGAGATCCTCAAGAAGTCCAACCGTCAGACCACTTCAAACACAGACCACTAGTGATAAAGCGCACGCCGGGTTACGTTTTAGTCCCTTCGGTAGCCGAGAAGACTGGGCCGGAGCCGGTATCACACTCGACTTTCTCGAACCACCTTCGTTGGTGGAATTGCCACCAGACGGAACACCGGTTCTGGTCCCGGCGGCGAGCGAACCCGACGTTGCGCTGATCCGTTCGTTGCGGCACAAGGATTGCCTGCGGCAGATCATCGCCGTCGTCGACGATCTCGACGGGCACCAGACGTTTCGCGCGATCGACAGCGGAGCCAGCGCGGTGCTGAACGTCCGGCTGCCACCCGAAAAACAGCTCGGCGCAGTTCTCGCCACCTGCTCGGGTCAGCCCCGGCGCGGACCGCGGCTCGTGGAGGTGCGCACGCTCGAACCCGGCGCGGACGCCGAACCCGGCGACCCGGAAGACACCGGCCGGCTCATGCGGATGCTGTGCGGCACCAGCAGCATCTCGGCCATCGCGCGCGAGTTCTACTGTTCGGAGCGTTCGATGTACCGCCGGCTTCGCCGGTTGTACGAGCAATTGGGGGTATCCGGGCGTTCCGAGCTCAAATCCCGCATGGCCGACCGGAGCGCGATGCTGGTCGCGGTGGCCCGCCACTGAGCCCGGAACCCACCGAACTGCCATGATCGCTTCCGAAGCTGCCACAAGCCGCCGAAGGTGCTGTGCACGCGATGATCACGTCTTCTACTGGACGGGCAACTTCCGTCCGGAGAGGAGAATCCCGTGCAGAAAGCCCTTGCCCTGCCCGTCGCCGCGGCGACCGCGATCACCACCGTGGTGCTGCCCGTCGCGACGGCGAGCGCCGCACCGCTCGCGCCGCCGTCGTGCTCGATCAGCGTGGACTACCCCCACGGTTCGCACACGGTGCCCGGCGCGACGAACGTCCACGGCGTGTTCAGCTGCAACACCAAGGTCACCGGCATGACGATCCAGGTGAAGCTGTGGCTGCGCACCGGATACCAGCAGTACCAACTGGTGGGCGACAGCGGCGTCCAGCGCAATTCCAGCAAGAACCAGATCAAGTCCAATGCCGCCTGGAACCAGTGCCACGACGGCTGGGTCATGCACGGCGAAGCGTTCGGCGTGGCGACGCAGGTGCCCTACCAGCCGGTCACCGCGCACACCAGCGGCAAGGACGTCGACGTCGTTGGCTGCTGAGCCCGCGGTGAGGTGCCGGTCCGGGCACCTCACCGCAGCCGCGGTTCGGTGAGCCAGGCCGTCGATTCGCAGTTCCAGCCGCGCAACGCCGACGTGCCACGGTCCGTGGCGATCGGCACGTCCTGCGTGTACACCAGCCCGCGTGCACTCAAGTGCACGGCATCGAAATCCTCGGCGACGGCGAGCCAGTCCACCCGCGGGAACCCGCTGCCGCCCAGCGGGTACTCCGCCAGCAGCACGGCGAAGTCCGCCGCGCGTTCGATGCGGTGGATCCGCGCGGCCGCGAGGTCGACCGTGACCCAGTGCTCGCGACGCTGCGGAACCTCGCCCGCCGCGCGCGTTTCCGGGGTGCCGACCAGGCTCTCACTCCGCGACCAGCAACTCGTGCCGTCCGGCAAACGGGACGACGTCCACCACGCGCCGAGCGGCTTGTCATCGAAAACCCTTGTGCTGCCGGGCTCCGGGCGGACCAGCGCCACGCGCGGAGGCTCCGGCGCCACCGAGAAATGGGCCTGCGCCTCGCTGGGTGTCGGCTCGGCGAACCAGCCACCGGACAAGCGGTCCTCGAGCTCCTCGGCCACAGGCCGCGGGTCGACCTCCGGGCCGGCTTCGGGGCCGACCCATTCCGCCGTCGCGGCGATCACCTCGAACAGGTCCACATCGGACAGCTCGCCGAGCGGGAGCCCGGCGCGGACGAGCGCGCGGCAGACCGCGGAGAACAGCGGGGGCGTCTCGACCATGTCCGCAGGGTACCGGAGCACCACGATCGAGTGCCGCGAAAAAGGCGTGAACCACCTCTTCCTCTCACCGCTACATACCGGACGACACCGAATTCGGCGGAACGGAGGAGCCATGACTTCCGGCGCGGAAGTGCTCGACGGACCGGCGGCGCGGGACCACCCCGCACTGTGGACGGTCGTCGGTACCGAACTGGCCCGCATGCGGCGAGGATTTCTGCCCTGGTACACGATTCTCGCGCCGATCGCGATCGCCGTGCCTTTGTACCTCGGCTCGTTGTTCTCCCCCGAAGGCGCCTCCGGAGACACCTGGGGCGTGTTCAGCCGGGTGACGCTCGAGTTCTGGGGCGCGCTCGTGCCGATGAGCGCGGGGCTCACGGCCGCGCTGGCCGTGCGCGCGGACAACGAGGCCTGGCGGTTGCTGCTGTCGTACGCGGTGCCGCGGTGGCGGTACTTCGCGGGCAAATTCGGGGCGCTGGCCGTGCTGAACCTGATTTCGAGCACCATCCTCCTGGCCGTTCTCGCGGGCGGGGCGGTGCTGAACGGGCAAGTCGGCGAGGTTCTCGGCACGATCACCGCCGCGGCCTATCTGCCGTGGCTCGCCGGGCTGGCGACGTCGGCGCTGGCACTGCTCGTCTCGGTGCTGTGGGGGCTCGGCCCCGGCATCACCGTCGGCGTGGTCGGGCTGCTCGCCGGCACGCTGACCGCGGACAAGGCCTTCTGGTTCGCGATTCCCGTCGCCTGGCCGATGCGGGTGCTCCTGCCCGTGGCCGGCATCAGCCCCAACGGCATCGCGCTGCCGCCGCACAGCCCGCTCGCCGATCCGAGCGTGATCCCCGTGGCCGTGGCCCTGTCCGTCGGGCTGCTGGCCGTCCTGCTGGCCGCCGGGTGCCGGCACCTGAGCCGCAAGGAGGTGTGATCGATGTTCACTCTCGAGATTTCGGGACTGCACAAGCATTACGGCGCGCACCGCGCGCTCGACGGCGTTGACCTGCAGGTGCGGTCGGGTGAGGTCTACGGGCTGCTCGGGCCCAACGGCGCGGGCAAGACCACGCTGATGAAAACCGTGCTCGGCCTGCAACGCGCGACCAGCGGCGATATCCGGCTGTTCGGCCGGCCGTACGACCGCGGGCTCCTCAGCAACGTGGGCGCGCTCGTCGAGGCCCCGGGCCTGTGGTCGCACCTGAACGCCGTGTCGCACCTGCGAATCCACGCGAAGCTGCGGGGCGTGTCCCAGGACTGGATCGAGCCGGTGCTGGCCCAGGTCCAGCTGACCGACGTGCGCACCCGGCGCGTTTCGCAGTACTCGCTGGGCATGCGCTGGCGCCTCGGCCTCGCGATCGCCCTACTGGCGCGCCCGCGATTCATCGTGCTCGACGAGCCGACGAACGGCCTCGACCCGGTCGGCATCCGGGAAATGCGCGCGCTGATCCGATCGCTGGCCGGGTCGGGGGTCACGATCATGATCTCCAGCCACCAACTGTCGGAGATCGCGCAGATCTGCGACCGCGTGGGCGTTCTCGTCGCAGGCCGAACCCGGTACGAGGGTGAGGTCCACGGCCTCGCCGTGGACGGCGACCTGGAGGAAGGCTTCTTCCGCATCATCGAAAACATCGGCGGCGGCGTCCGCTGACCACACCGGAACCGGGCCCGCCGCGCCGTCCCCCGGAGCGCGGCGGGTCTGGGCCAAGATCGCAACGTACGCGCTGACCAGCGGACACCGCGCCGTAGCGAGTTACAAGGACTACGACGGCGTCACGCGTCCGGTGGAGCGTGCAGGGGCTACGAAGACCCAAGCCATCGACAACTTGCGTGAAGCGCTTCGCGATCGTGCCCGGCTCAGCAGCGACGGCGAGATCAAGCCCGACACGAAGGTGTCCGTTGCAGCGTCAATGTGGCTCAAAGAGGTGGACGAATCGAGCAAGGCCGCTCGGACCAAGTGGGAGAATCGCGACACGTGGAACCGCTACCTCGCGGGTCCGCTCGGTGAGCGGCGGGTCCGTGACGTACGTGTCTCGACAGCAAACCGGGTGATCATCGAGACGTGCGATCGCCACGGCCGCGCGCGCGTCATACGTGAAGGGCGTGCTGTCCGGATCTTCAGCCTCGTCGTTCGGCGTGATGCGCTCGACAAGAACCCTATGAGGGAGATCGAGAGCCTCGGTACCCGGAAGCGGAAGAAAGGACTCATGGTCAACTCCGCAAGCATTAACCGGGGTGCTGGGGGTTTTCCATGCCTCCGAGAATGCGAAGCGGTGGGACCCCGTCGACATGGCCGACGTGCCGTGGCGGCACGGCTGTGGCATCGGCGAGCTTCTCGCACCCGATTGGGACACGTCGATCAACTTCGACGCCGGTACGGTGCGGTTCCACAGCACCGTGGTCCGGGTTACCGGGCAAGGGCTGTTGGTCCAGCACCACCCGAAGAGCCGCGCCGGGATGCGCACCGTGCGGCCTCCGGCTTGGGTCATGGACATCCTGAAGAGGCGCCGCGCCGACGGCCACGTCCGCATGGGTGTTCCCTTCGGCTGCGGAGACGCTCAGGGATCCGGACAACACTCGCGCGCGGATCCGCAGGGTGGTCGCCCAGACGCCCTTCACAGGGTTGCACCTGCACGACTTCCGGCACTACGTCGCCGGCGTCCTCGACGACGCCGGGTTGACGGCGCGCGAGATTGCCGACTACCTCGGGCACGAGCGCACCAGCACGACCCAGGAGGACTACATGTAGCGTGGGGCTTTCGGCGAAGACGTCGGCCCAGCACTGGCGGCTCACCCGAAGACCGAACTTCCCAAATACGAGGGTTAAGCGTGGGCTCCCGGCAAACAAGCCCCCCGGCCACACCCTTGTGACCAGGGGTTTTGTGCCCCCGGCAGGATTCGAACCTGCGACACCCGCTTTAGGAGAGCTTGTTTTCATCCGGTTCGACCATGGCCGTGACCTGCAAAAACTCACCCACTACCGAGGCAGGGTCATCCATCTTCGGCACACCATCGGCACAAAGTCGCTGATCCGGCCACCTTGTCCAGGCTCACACGGTGCGACTGCTACTCACTTGGGTCCTCGGTGTTGGCTGGCTTCGAGCCAGCTTGCGGCGCCTTCCGGGCAAGGCGCACGACCCGTGACACGCTCGGTTGTGGCGGCCTGAAGTCGTCGCCACTGATGGTCATGACTTCGGCAACGTCGAACATCGAGCTTAGGCGGGAGAAGTCCGTGCGCCGTCCGGCGGCAAGTACGGCAGTACGGAAGGACAGCCCCGGCAGGATGTCGATCAGCGCCTCCGTGACAACGTTGGGCAGATTGCCGATCAGCACGTCATGCGGAAGTCGCTGGACCAGTCGAAGAGCGTCGCCCTGAACAACCTTGGCTCGCGGGACTTCTCGCCGCAATGTCTCGATCAGGCGCGTGTCAAGTTCGACCACGGTGAGGCTCTTGCAAGGCGGCATGTGGCTGGCAACAGTCCCGGCGCCGGCGCCAACTTCGAGCACCGCGTCGTCAGGGCGAATGCCCGCAGCGTCGAAGAGCAGCCGAAGCTTTTCAGGGGAGACCAGGAAGTGCTGTTCAAACTTTGGGTCCGCGAGCGTGGTCAGTTCGTCGTGGTTCACCATGCCTCCGTCAAGTCTGCTTCATCCAAGGCTATTCCCAACTGGGCGATTCCGCTCTGGATTTTTCCCGGAACATTGACTTGTGTTCCGATCTTGGCGATGGCCTCACGTAGGAGGACCTTTGTTCGAGTCGATTCGACCTCTGGGATCAGAGGAAGTAGGGACTTGATGGTGATCTCTACTTCATTCCACGATCCGGCATCAACTTGAGCTTGAAGCAGGTAGGCGCGATGGAGATATTGACTCCGTGTTTCAGTTGGCGCGGTCGCCTCCACGGAACGCTCAAACTCAATGACCGCAAGGCTGTCCTGTCGCAGTGCTTGCGTAGCCATTGCTTTATGCCAGGCCAACTCTCGCTCGTCAATCCACCAAGCCCACTCAGGATCTCCGTCTTGAACACCCTCCAAGTAGAGCGATTCGATCTCGCCAAACAGTGCAATGGAAGATTCATCGCCAGCCTGCGCAAGCGCCCTGGCTTTGCGGGTGAGAAAGAGTGCCCGAAGGCGAGGTGAGAGTTTATAGTCTCCCTCCAATACGGACTGCGCAATACGGAGTGCCTCACCGGGCCTACCCAAGGCCCCAGCGTGCATACTTGAGTTTTGGAGCGTGAGGAGTTCAATACTCCGATCACCGGCAAGACGCGTGTAAAGGAGAGACTCATTGTTCATGAGCCTCACAAGCTTGTGAATCTCGGCGTCATATGCTAGCCAGCCGGTAAGTTCGGCAACCTCGCCAATGAGTGAGTTGAAATCCTTTTCTAATGAACTGTCATAGGCGCCGGTACCGACAAGGTTTTGAAGCGATTTGAAGAACTTGTACGACATTCGCACGATGTCAGCCGCGCCGAATCGGTTGTCGAGCGCCACGAGACGCGCGAGGTCGCCCCGGGCGCTGTCGAGGTATGCGGCGTCACCGTAGTCTGCGACGGTCGGCGCGGCGGTCGGGATGATGAGCGGTGATGGCGCAGGCTCCTCAGCCAAACCGAGAGCATGCGGCGATGCCTTGAAGACCTCGCACAGCTCGTCCTGCCACTCGGTCGCCTTCTTCTTACCCTGCTCCCACCAGCGATATTGCCGAAGGACGCTCTCGGGCTTTGGTGGCATCTGGCCACGAGCGCGGCGAGCATGGCTGAGCCGCCTGCAAACCTCGTTTTGCGACCAGCCTGCCGCCGTCCGGGCGCGCTTGAGCTTGGTCGGCTCCTCCACCTCGTACCCCATGAGACCTCCAACGCCTGCATTCTCCCTGGTCAGCCGGGGGTGAGCCGGTGGTGTGGCAACCGACTCACCCCCGACTCATCTACCTGGGCCGCCTGATTGGGACGACTCTTGATCTCAACGGCAGGAACGCCGACGGGAGACGAGGTAAGGAGATTCCGATGGGTAAGAAGGACCCGCTGCAAGCGCTGACCGGAAACGGCGGCGGAACGATGCGGAAGGTGCTCGGCGTCGCGATTGCCATCGCACTCCTGGTGGTCGTAGTGAAGTTCCCAAGTGACGCGGCCCACTGGGCGAAGGAGCTTTGGGACCTCGGCGAGGAGGTCATCACCGGGCTCGCGAGCTTCATTCGGCAGGCGTTTTGATGGCAGCTTCGACGTGGGCGAGCCGTGCCTCTAGCTCGATGACAGTCGCTTGCAGGTGGACAACAGTCTCACGCAAGTCCTCCGCACTCTCCGGGACGGAGGTGCTGACAAACGCACCAACCGTTGGCCGAACAACCAGCCAGCCCTCATCTCGAAGTGTGCTTACTGCTCGCTGGGCGGTATTGAGAGCGACGCGGTGTTGTTTCGCCAGCTCACGATTGGATGGCAACTGCTCACCCGGCGCGAGTGTGCCGTTGCGGATGGCTCGGCGGATGGACTCGGCTACCTGCTCGTAGCGCGCAAGGCCCGGCTCTTCGCTCGTCACACGTCAGAGCATAGCCGGTGATGACCACCACTGACTTAGTTCACCCGGATAGCGGATCGTCGTGATGACTGATACTGACCTAAGTTAATATGAGTCATCAACAAGATCAGGGGAATCCCTCCTAACTGGGCCGGACCACCGGCAGGGGGTGACCTACCGAATAAAGGTCCGGCGTCTAGAAACGCCGGGGTGGCTGCAAGGGCCACCGGCTGAAGAGCGTGCTCCGGCCAGCGCATCGCATGCGCAACCTTGCGGAAGCCACTCGGCTAGGCAGCCAACGACCTGTGACCAGCGCGGATAGCGATATCTGGCGTGCTGGCGGGGCCGTACCCGGTTCGATTCCGGCGGGTGGTGCGGCGACGCCCTTCGGGGTTGTCGCGACAGAGATCGTTGTCCGTTTTCTTGTGTCGTAAGGAATTTCTATGGAACGCACTGCGAGTGGTGTGCCGATGTTGACGGCTTTTCGGTTGTCGGAGGAGCGAGCTGCTGCACGGTATTTGGTGGCCCGTAAGGAGATGGTGCGGCTGGCCACGCGGGTGGCGTCGGTTCGCCAGCTGGTGGTGGAGCAGCCGTTGCGCGCCGATTACCGCGCGGTGCTGCGGGCGCTTGAAGCCGCTCACAGCGATGCGGTGCGCCGCACTCGTCTGGCGTATGAGCGCTGGCACGGGGCGCAACTGCGCTCGGACGCCCACTGGACTGCGACGAGCGGGAAGGCCGCCTGATGACGAGGGCACGGATCACCGCCACCAGGGCCCTGTTTGCGCTGGTGGATGACCAGATTTCCGGTGTTGCGAGGGAGGAAGACATGGCGGCCGAGGTTGCCGAGATTGACGCGCTGGTGCAGGACGCCGAGCGCGAGTGGATCGCCGCTGACCTGGAGGAGTCGTTCCGGGTGTCGCGGGATCTGACCGACCAGGTCCGGGCACGGCGGGCGCACCGCCGCGCGGACCGAGCGGCCCTGCGTACGAACCTCACGCTGCGGTCGAGTTTCGTGGTCGGTTGCCTGCACACGTCGGGTGCGACCGCGACCAGCCACACGCTGGTGCCCGGGGTGGCTGAAGGCGAGGTGGCTGCCTGATGGGCAAGAAGGTCGCGCCGCTGGTGCACCGAACTGCGAAAAAGTCCTGGTGGTCGGGCCGGATCACGGCGTTGTGTGGCGCGACCGAAGAGGCCGGCAACTACGAGACCTCGACGTGGCGGCTGTTCAAGCTGCCCGGTCAGCCCTGCCCCGTCTGCGAGCAGATCGCGCAGGCGCGGAAATGACGACTCGCCTGATCTTTCACCCCGACGCGGCGGCCCGAACCGCCAAGAACGCGCCCACCGCGCCGGGTTCCCACCGCCAGCCGCAAGACCGCACGGAGGAATCCCAGATGGTAGCCACGCACGAACCGACGCGCACCGCCACCGAGCAGCGGCGCGAGGCCGTGACCTACACATACACCCCCCGCGAGCTGAACGTCCTGATCTCGCGCGAGATCGCCGGCCGCCTGTGCGAAATCGCGGACACCCTCACCGCGAACGCGGATTTTCTACTCGCCAACGACGACGTTCCGGCCTCGATCAAGCGGCCCCGCGCCGGGGTGTACCGCGACGTCGCGTTGCAGCTGATCAAGCTGGCCGGGAACGAGCTGCACGGCGCCTGGGCGGGTGAGGTCCAGTGAACCCTCGCAACCGCCGTCAGCAGATAACCCGCGTATACGACGGGCGCACGCACCACGTGTGCCTGTGCCGCGGGTTCCGTGACGGGTTGCCGGTGTTCGGGTGGGGCGAGGCTCCCTCGACCCTGCTCACGAAGTCGCAGCTACGGGAGATCGGGATGCGGCCGAACGGGCAGGACCCCAAGGGGCTGTTGGTGTTCCGCCACCACCGCCCCTACGCCCGGGAAACCGTCGCGGAGCTGTTCTCCGTCGAGCTGGCCGCCCCCAAGCGCACCGCCGCGCCCGGGCAGATGGACCACGCGATGGAGGCCCGCCGCACCTGCGTGGACTGCGGAGTCATCCAGGACTACTGCGTGCCCACCAGCACCAGGCAGTGCTGGACCTGCTTCGACCTCGACGAAGCCGACCGGATGGAGGTGGCCGCGTGAGCGACTCCGGTGCCTGGCACGACCTCGTGCAGACCCAACAGGAAGAGATCGACCGCGCCCGCCGCGAAGCCGCCCGCAAGGAGGGCAACCGATGAGCACATTCGACGTCTTGCAGCGCTTCGGCACGTGGCGGCTGCTGCGGTTCACCGGCGCGCTGCTGCTGTTCGTGGCGCTGCACCTGGTCCGGATTCCGTTGGTGCTGCTGGCGTTGGTGCTGGAGGTCGCGTTGGGCCTGATCGACGGCTACGCGTCCCGGCAGGCCAGCACCCCACCACGGCGCCCGGTCAACGACTTCTACGCCCACACCACCAGGAAGGAGGCCGGCAATGTCTATGCCTGAGCCGCAGAACACGTCACAGCTGGACACGACGACGGGCCCGCTGGTTGGCACGACGTCACAGCTGCCGACGCGTGGCGCGACGGCGAGCGGGCCGACGCGCACCGTTCGCACGGCGGTGTGGGCGGGCTGTCACCTGGGCGAGCTGGCCGGGGTGTCGGTGCCGCTGGTGCTGACGTTCACCGCGTCCGAGTGGTTCGCCCCGCTGTCCGGTCTGGTCGCGCTGTTGTGGGCGCTGCACGCCTGCCGCGAGTTTCGCGCCGGCCGCGCCACAAACCGTACCGGGGGTGAGGGTCGATGAGCGAGTTCGTTCGTCGCGGCGGGCTGCTGGTGCCCGCCGATGTGGAGACCACCGTGGCCGAGACGACGCCGGCGCCGGGGTCTGCCGAGGTTGACGAGTGTGCGCAGGAGCGTCCGGCGGATGGCTACACCGGGCGGGTGCAAGAGCTGGAGGCGGCCGCGGCCGAGGCCGAGCGGGTCCGGACGCTGCCGACGCAGCGGGTGCTAGACCGGCACCAGGAGCTGGCCGAAGAGGAGATGCTGGCCGACCTGGACACCGCCGCGCACGCCCGCCGGTTGCAGGGCAAGGGCGCCCGAGAGCAGGCCGAATTGGAGGCCGCGGCCACCTCGGCGGCCGGCCGCCGGAAGGTCGAGACCAACGTCGACGTTCGGGCGTTGCAGCTGACGCAGCGGCGCCGCCGATGGACGCTGATCGGCTGGGCCGTGCTGGCGCTGTCGATGATGTTCACCTGCGTCAACGTGCAGCACTTCGCCGCGGGCACCGCGCCCGCGTGGTCGCCGCAATGGCTGGTGGCCTGGGGTGTGGACCCGCTGCTGTCGGCGCTGGTGATCGGGCTACTGCTGGCCCGCGGCGACCTGGCCGCGTTCGGGTCAGGCATGGGCCAGAGCACCGGCCGCGCCAAGTGGGTGGTGCTCGGCATCGAGATCGGCGCCCTGCTGGCGGCACTGCTGATGAACGTGGCCCCGGAGTTCGATGCGCCGCACGTGCGGTGGCAGGACGTCGCGCTGCACATCGTGGTCCCGCTGGCCGGGGTCGCGGCGGCGGTGGTGCTGCCGATCGTGCAGGGCTTCTACGCCGAGGCGATCACCGGGCTCTACACCGACCCGTCTGCCCGACCGCAGAGCACGATCAACCTGCGCAAACACGCCGAGGACGGCCCGGCGGAGGCCGAGTTGCCCGAGGACGTCCGGACGCTTCTGGACGCCACGAAGCAGGCCGTCGCGGCCGGTGAACTCGGCACCGACCCGACCGGCTACGCGATCTACCGGCACGTGATGAACGGCCGCGGGGACCGCGGCCGCGCCTACCGGGTGGCGCCTTTGGTCCAGGGCTTTCGCCCCCGGCAGGTGAATGGAGCGGCGTGATGAGCCAGAACCCCCACGACGAACACCCCACCACCACGACCACGCGCGAGAGGTCCCCCATGAACAGCGACAACGAAATCGCCGAAGTGCACTACCTGCCCACTCGACGCGTCGACACCGCGCCGGCCGCGCCCGACACCCAGGTGATCGACGGCGAGGTGATGGACGGCGACCTCCTCACCGCCGAGGAGTACGCCCGGATTCAGCGGGCCAAGGCAATCGAGCGCTACCGCGGCTACCGCAACGATGTGGTGACCGTGGTGCGCACCGCCAAGACGGTCGCCACCCACGAGCGGACCCGCACCGCGGTGCGGGTGTCCGGCTACACGGTGGGGGTGCTGGCCGGGCCGGTGGTCGGGGTGTGGGCCAGCTGGGAGCAGTTCCACAACTGGCGCAAGGCCGCCGAGCACCGCGAGGGCGGCAGCCACCGCCACGAGCCGGTCCCCGAGCGCGCTGCCGCCCAGATGCAGGTGCAGGCCCGCCGCGAGGCGCAGCTGGCGACGCTGGGCCGGGCCCTGACCAGCAAGCCCGCCGCCGCGTTTTACGGCCTGCTCACCCTGGCGGAGGTGCCGGCGGTGGTGGACTGGGCCCTCAACGGGTGGCCGGTGTGGGAATACGGGCAGGTCGTGGCGACGATCGACCTGACTGTCGCGGGCGGGCTGCTGGCCGCGCTGACCGTGAACGGGTGGGCCCACATGCGCAAGGTGTGGAAGAAGCGCAACCGCAAGCGGGTCGGCACGGTCGCCGACGCCGGGGACACGTTGCCGGTGCTGCCCATCGCCGAGGCCCGCCACGACCGCGCCGCGCTGGAGCTGCTGCGCCGTTCGCTGCTGGCGCAGGGCGTGGAGGTCAACCCGATCACCGGGCGGCGCACCGCGTGGGGGTGGGAGCTGGAGATGCAGATCGTCGGTGGTTCGGGCAAGCGTCCCGCCGACGTGATCAAGAAGCTGGAGCAGGTCGAGACCGATCTCGACGTGCGCCAGAACGGGGTGCTGGTGCAGCCGCACACCGACCGGCGAGCCCGGTTCACCACCCGCATCATCGAGTCCGACCCGTGGGCGTCGATGCCGCCGCTGCCGGTCTACCGGCCGGGCGAGCGGTGCCTGGCCGACCCGATCGAGCTGGGGTTGCGCCTGGACGGGCGCACCATGTCCGCGTCGTTCCAGTCCACCCACGCGATCATCCTGGCCGCCTCAGGAGGTGGGAAGTCCGGCAAGATTCGCGCCATTGTGGACGGTCTCGCCCATACCAATGACGCGATCCTGTGGGATCTGGACCCCTCCGGTGTCGGGCAGGCACCGCAGGCCGACGCGATGGGACTGCGGGCACTGTCCCCTGAGGACTGCGAGGTGGCGCTGGAGACGGCGTTGCGCATCGCCAACGCCCGTACCCGCATCAAGGACCGGCTCGGCATGGGCGATGAGTGGCAGCCCTCACCCGAGCACCCGGCCCTGGTGGTGGTGCTGGACGAGTTCCCGCGGCTGACCAAGGACGGCAAGGCGCTGGCGGTGGCGTTGCTGCGGGTGGCGCGCAAGGCCGGGGTGGTCATCATCTTCGCCTCCCAGTCGGCGAAGAAGGACGCACTCGGCGACAGCGTGGCCGCGGAGGTGGCGTTCAAGGCCGCCGGCCCTGGCCTGGCCGACTATCAGACCCGTCTGCTGTTTGGGGACAACGCCATCAGTGAGGGCTACACCCCGGGCAACTACCGGCCCAAGCGCGGCTCGCGGCTCAACGACACTGGCACGTTTTTCCTGGAAGGCTGCATGGAAGGCGACGAACCGATCCCCACCCGCGTGCTCTGGATCGACAACACCGTCGCCGCCGAGCGCGCTCGCCGCGCCGCCGCCGCGGGGCGGCCGGAGTGGGACGCTGTGACACTTTCCGCCGCCGGCCTCACCCTCACGCAGGTCTCGGGCGCCACCAGCCCGGAAGTCGCCGCGGTCGCCCAACGGGCCGCGTTCGACGACGAGCAGCGCCGCGCCCGCCTCGGCGTGCTCGGTGAGGTGCTCGACTACCTCGCCGACGACCTCGCCGCCTGGCAGGCCGGTGACACCGACGCCCGCGACGCGGTGTCCTCCGACGAACTCGCCGAGGCGCTGGGCCGCGGCTCGGGCAAGGCCCTCGCCCAGGATTTCCGCGACGTCGGTCTCAAGCCCGGCCCTGTCCGCGTCCCCGGTGACAACGGCGAGGACGTCCAGAAACGCGGCTACCGCTTCGCCGACATCACCGCCGCGGTCGAGAAGCAGCAAACCACCATCGAACACGGACAGTAACTATCGGGCTGAGTCGGGATGCGGTGTCTCGTCCGTGAAGTGTCACGGAGCCGATGACACTTCGCAGAATCCCCCGAACAGCCGCGATGACGGTTGTGACACTTCCCCGGCTCCGTGCTGGTGACAGCACCAGACCGCCTGAAGACCACCCCCCGGGGACCACTCCGGCAAGTGTCACAACCCGCTCACACCCTCAGACTGTCACTCACAGTAATTGATTTCGGAGGAGACCACCGTGGACACCACGGACACGTTTCTGGAGTGGGCGCTCTACCTCGCCGCGATGCGCTGGCCGGTGTTCCCGCTCGTACCGGGGCGCAAGCAGCCCGCGGTGCGGGAATGGGAAACCCGCGCCACGACCGATCCCGCCCGTATCCGCCGCTGTTGGAACGCGGACCGCTGGAACGTCGCCGTTGCCACCGGGCCAGCCGGGCTGGTGGTCGTCGACCTCGACCAGCCGAAGCCGGGGCAGTCTGGCCCGGACGGAGCGACAGCACTGGCCGAGCTTGCTGAGCAGCGGGGGGGACCGCTGCCCGCGACCTACACCGTCACCACGCCATCCGGCGGCCGGCACCTGTACTACCTCGCCCCGGCCGGAACCCACCTGCGCAGCAGCGCCGGTCAACTCGCCCCGCGCGTCGACGTGCGAGCGCACGGCGGATACGTGGTGGGACCGGGGTCGGTCGCCGACGTCGGCGGATGGGAGCTGTGCGACGAGACCGATCCGGTCGAGCTGCCGGGGTGGTTGGTCCAGGCGTGCGCCGAACGCGCGTCTACGGCGATCTCAGCGCCTCGTGAGATCCGCGCTGTAGACCCGAACCGCTATGGGTCGGCGGCACTCGCTGGCGAGTGTGAACGCATCCGTGCGGCGCCACCAGAGCAGCACAACGCCGTGCTCTCGGCCGCGGCCTACACCATCGGCCGCAAGGTCGGGGCCGACCTGATCGACCACACCACCGCACGAGCCGACCTGATCGCCGCGGCCGACCACATGGCCACCGCCGGATGCGACTGCACCCCGCGCGAGATCTCCCGTGTCGTCGACGCCGGGCTGACCGCCGGCGCCCGTAACCCCGTAGCCCGACGAGGAAAGGCAGCCTAATGACCAGTGTGGACAGCACCGTGTCCGCGATCGACGCGGCGATCGGTGCTCCCGTTGCCGCCGAAGGTGGCGGCGCGTGCTGTCAGTGCGGCCGCGCGCTCGACACCTCACCCTCCGACGACTTCTGCTCGGAGAACTGCCAGAACGTCTGGCGCGCGGCGCACGCCACCACGGTGCCCGGGCACGAGGTCCTGGACCGGGTGCGGGACTTCGTGTTGCGGTTCAACCTGTTCCCGTCCGAGCACTGCGCGCCCATGCTCGCGCTCTGGTACGCCCACACCCACGCCGCAGACCACTTCTACGTCACACCGCGGCTGATCCTGTCCAGTGTGGAGCCCGGCAGCGGCAAGACACGCGTGCTGGAGGTCGCGCAGCACCTCGTGCGGGCACCGGAGATGACCATGTCCGCCACCACCGCCGCGTTGTTCCGCATGGTCAACGACGGGCCGATCACGATCCTGTTCGACGAGGTGGACACGATCTTCAGCCCGAAGACCGGCGGCAACAACGAAGACCTGCGCGGCCTGCTCAACGCCGGCTACAAGCGGTCCGCCACCGTGGCGCGGTGCGTCGGCGACGCCCGCGCGATGAAGGTCCAGCGGTTCCCGGTCTACGCGCCGGTCGCGCTCGCTGGCATCGCCGGGAACATGCCCGACACCATCACCACCCGCGCCATCACCATCCACATGCAGCGCCGCCGCGAGGACGAGGAAGTGGAGGAGTTCTGGGAGGAGGACGTAGAGGCCGAAGCCCGCCCGCTGCGCGAGCAACTGGCCGCGTGGATCGACACCGTCACCGACAAGATCAGCCGCGGCCGCCCCGACATGCCCGAAGGCGTCCGGGACCGATCGGCCGAGATCTGGCGACCGCTCATCGCCATCGCCGACGCCGCCGGCGACCACTGGCCCACCACCGCTCGCGCCGCCTGCTCGCACTTCGTCGCCGCGGCCAACGTCGACCGCAAGGGCGGCGGGCTCCGCATTCGGCTGCTCGCCGACCTGCGAGACCTCTTCGCGGCCCGCGGCGTCACCGACATGACCACCGCCGAAATCCTCACCGCGCTGTGCGAACTCGACGAAGCACCGTGGGGCGACCTCGACGGCCACGGTAAGGAGCTCGACTCCCGCCGGCTCGCGAAGGAACTCGAGCCCTACGGGATCACCAGCAAGAACCTCAAGCGGAAGGACCCTGGCGGCGGCAAGGCGAAGGTCCCCAAGGGCTACTACGTCCACGGCGAAGGCGGGCTCGCCGACGCCTGGAGCCGCTACCTGCCCACAAGCGCTACTGCCGCTACCTCCGCTACTTCGCAGGTCACCGCGGTAGCGGACGCCGGGGCGGTAGCGGATACGAACGCTACCGCCAGCGAGTCTCCGCCCGGTCCGGCGGCGTAGGTAGCGGATGTAGCCGCTACCGCCTCCGTATCCGCTACCGCTCTGACCAGGCAGGTAGCGGCAGTAGCGGCAGTAGCGGACAAGTCCAGCCAGCCCGTGTAGCGGTCTCTCGCTACCCGACCTCAGGAGGCACCCATGCGCGTTACCCGCCACCGCTAACCCGTTACCCCAGGGAGACGAACACATGGCTACCCAACGCCACCTCACCATTGCCGACATCTGCGACGACCTTGGAATTTCGCGACGAACCTTCCATGAATGGAAGGCAAAGGGGAGGGCGCCACGCTGCATAAAACTACCCAACGGCGACATCCGAATTCGGCGTACTGAGTACGACCGCTGGCTTGAAGAACGCGAGGAGGCCGCAGCTTGACCTACCCCGAAACCACTTTCGATGTCCGAATCTGGAGCATCGACGTCTACCATGGAAAGCGTAAGACGACGTACTGGGTACGCTGGAAGGTGGCCAAGCTTCCACCTTTCAAAGAGCCATTCACGCATCGCGGACTTGCGAACAGTTTCCGTTCAGATCTTCAATCGGCCGCTAGTCGAGGCGAGGCGTTTCGGCTAACTGACGGGCTTCCGGTTTCGATGGCACGCCAGTCTAATTCGTTGTCGTGGTACCAGGCAGTCTGTCAGTACGTCGATATGAAGTGGCCGAAGGCGGCAGCAACATACCGGAAAACGATCGTAGAATCACTGACCCCGGCCACGGTGGTGATGCTCGACGACGAACCGGGCAAGCCCAAGATTGCGCTGATCCGGTCGGCGCTCAACAACTGGATACTCAACACACCACGGCGAGAGCAGGAGGGGAAGCCGGACGACATCGACGGCACTATTCGGTGGATCAAGCGGCACACCGCACCGCTTTCCCAGGTCCTGGACCCCGAGACCGCGCGCAAACTTCACGACTCGGTCGTATCGAAATTGGATGGCAAGCCTCTCGCTCGTAGCGTCGCCCGGCAGCGTCGAATGATCCTTAACAACTTCCTCAGCTACTGCGTCGAACGGGGCTGGCTCACGACCAACCCGGTACGTGAAATCAAGTGGACTGCACCTAAGCCATCCCGTGCGATCGATCGGCGACGCGTCGCAAACCCGATTCAGGTGAGAACCCTGCTTCGGGAGGTCAGGACGACGAGGCGAAGCGGCAAGCGCCTGTACGCGTGCTACGCAGCGATGTATTTCGCGGGGCTACGACCGGAAGAGGCGGTGAACCTGAACGTGGACAACCTCATACTGCCCGACCCGAAATGGAACGACGAACGACAGGAATGGGTTCACGACTGGGGAGAAATCTATGTCGACGAAGCAACCCCGCACGCGGGAAGCGCCTGGACCGACAGCGGTAGACCGCGAGACCGCCGTGGTCTCAAGCATCGTGAACAAGGCGAGGGTCGCTCGGCGCCATGTCCGCCGGAACTCACGGCGATCCTGCGCGAGCACCTCGACCAGTTCGGGACCGGCCCCGAGGGCGAACTGTTCGTTGGCGATGCGGGCGGGGAGGTTCCCGCCATCACGTGGCACAGAGTGTGGCGCGCCGCGCGCGAGGCCACGTTTACGAAGCCTGTCGCTGCAACCCCGCTGGCCGGTCGCCCGTACGACCTTCGGCACGCAGCCGTCTCTACATGGCTGAACGCTGGCATGGACCCAACTGAGGTAGCCGAGTGGGCCGGACACTCGGTCGAGGTCCTCCTGCAGGTCTACGCGAAGTGCCTCGACGGGCGGGACCGCGTGTCCAAGGCGAAGGTCCAGCGTGCACTCGGGCACGGTTGAGGACGGCAGAGCTTCGGCACGTCCTCGGCACGCTGAGCCGCAAGACACCGCTCGGACGTGCTCTCAGCCGCACATAACAAAGTCGCCCTTGACCGGCGTCTTCGCTGGTCAAGGGCGACTTTATGCAGGTCGCTCACTGTGCCCCCGGCAGGATTCGAACCTGCGACACCCGCTTTAGGAGAGCGGTGCTCTATCCCCTGAGCTACGAGGGCGTTCGGCCCTACTTTAGCATCCCACGAAGTACCAGTCCCCAGCTCAGCCCGCTACAGGTCACGCCGGTCCGGGTCCGCGGCGAAGGAAGTGGTGATCCACGCCAGGTCCGTGAAAGCAGTGCCGACAACCGCGGCGGGGCTCGTGGGCGGGGTGCGGCACGTCGGCGTGCGGTAGCGTCGCCTTGGCGACGATCGGGATAGCCGGCCCGCAGTCCACGGCACCACGGCCACGCCCAGATCGGGGGCCTATCCTTCCGCGGCAGTTGTTCGACGTAGCCGGATGACGTCGTGGCAATCAGGTGTGCCCAGCCTCGGCAGCGGCGCCTTCCTCCAGCGAAGACGCATTGCGGATGTCGGAGATCAATTGGCGCGGATCGGCGGACGCCGTGGACCGCCACGCTGCCGCCTGTGATGTTCACGGTGACGACCACAGCGCTGCCGCCCTCAACGCTCGGCCGACGAACACCCGCGGATCCCAACGCATAGCGTCAGAAAATCTCGAGTGGGGCAGGTACAACCTGCACGTCCGTACGCCGATCCACCGCGCGGACAAGTACCTCACGACCGACTACCAGAACCTCGTCTCCTAAGCGGCGCAGCAACGCTCGCTGAATGGCAGACCGTCTCGATGCCGGCCAAGCGTATCGCGCCGCAGCGATTACCGAACGCGGTGACAACGACACGCGCACCCTCGTCAGGGCAACATCGTGCGCGCACGACCACGGAAGGTCTCGTTTCCGGTCTGCGAAATGGTAAGCGTGACCGAGATCGACGTAGAAATTCTGGGCGCCGATTGGCGACCAGGCGGCCGAACACAAAGTCTCGCCGCGCTCGAGCGACAGCCGGTGGATTCGGAGCGTGGCCCCACCGAGGCGGACGACGTTGTCGACCCGCCGGACGAGTTGCTGAGCTTCGCCGATATGGGTCCCGAGCGCAACGCGCATGGCCGATTAGCCCGCCTGGCCGCAGCGGCCTTGACGCTGGTCAGAGGGTCGGGAACCAGACGAAGACCTCGGCGAGAGTGTCGAGCATTTCGTTGTCCATGTGTCCCGTTGCCGTTTCCGCTTCCGCGACCACCATCGTGGCACCGTCCAAGCGGGAGTCGAAGTGCAGCCCCGTGAAGTGGACGCCGGCAAGTCCCAGTAGTTCGCCGCCCAGCGGGGTGATGTCGCCGCTGCCCTGCACCTTTTCCACCCGTTCGCAGCCGGCGGCGTGGCTCTTGGTGGGAAAACCCATCCTTGCTACCGAGATGATCGCCGCGTTGCCGTGGCCGTCTCCCACAGCGTAAAGCCCACGACCCAGCGACGTACATCTATGTTCAGCGACGTAGTTGCGGACCTTGCCGGTGGTTGCCAGCAGACAATTGACTTCCTGGCGGACCGTCTTCCTCAGGTTCTTCAGCTTCAGTTTCGACAGCGCCTGGTCTCGCTTGCCCCGGCGCGCCGACTCTTGGCTCTCGCTCTTTCGAACTCGCAGGCTACGCCCAGGCAAGCTGTCTGCGACGTCGCCGGCAAGGTTGCCTGGCAGCGTCTCGCTGGCTCCGGTTGCACCCTCCAGGACTGCACCACTGCCGAGAGACACCGCGCCCCCGCTACCGACTGCCGCAACCAACGCGACTCCGGCAACGAACACCTTGGCACCTCCACCGCCTTTCGGGTCGTGCCGCGGGTGGATCTTGCCGTCCTTGCCCTTGAAGTACCCATCGGGTTGTGCCATCCAGTACCCCTCTTCAGGCGAGGCGGGAACCGCCCCGCGAACCCAAGAGCCACACGCCGACCGCACGCCAGAGGTTGCCGAACCCAGCAAGGGTTCACTCGATTGACGAATAATCACTCGGCGCAGCGGAGTAGGCGACCTGACCGATGATCGACAACCCGTTCTGTGCGTGGCGGGCAAGGGCGTCGTCGGCGAGGGTGCGCGTGGGCAAAGAAGCACGCGAGCCGGATCAGACGACCGCGGCCACGCGCGCCTTGCCGCAGCACGTCCATCCCGCCGCGCTTGTCAAATTCCTTGACGACGTCGGTCGTCGGTCTCTACCAGTGGGCCGTTACGAGCCAGTTCGTGAAACCACTCCAGCACCTCGACGAGCTGCTCCCGTTTCGACGCGCCCGCCAGCAGCTCGACGTCGAAGCTCGGGCGCTTGTCGAGCTTCGATTCGGGTAGGTCGATGCCGTCGATCTCGTTCAGGCGCCGCCGGAACTCGTCGCGGCGGGTGGGGTCGTCGAATGGTGGTCGAGTGCGGAGATGCTGGAACACGACCTCGAACCGGCCGCCGGGGTATACGGCCCCGGGCCAGATGTTACCGCCGGGGTCGGTTTTGTCGCGGGACATGAGGAAGCACGAGGTTTCGTTCTCGAGGCCGTAGTCGAGGTATCCACCGGTCTTGACCCATGCCTGCAGCACCTTGATCACCGCTGCGGCCACCTCTGGGCCTTGACGGTCGATCAGCTGTTCGCGGAAGCGGTCGCGCAGTTCCGGTGCCCGGCCCGGATCCGGGTAGGGCACCAGCTCCGGTACCTCCGCACCGATGAGGAGGGCGAGGCCTTCCGTGGTCGCACGCTGCTCGGGGTTGGCTCGGTCGTGCCCGTCGAACGTCACGCCTTCCGCTTCGAGCAGGTCCCTCGGCTTGTCGGTCCGTTGCGGGTCGAGCCAGGCGAAGTTCGGTGACACCTTGCCGTCGGACTGGAGTACGCGGTGCGCATTCGGGATGGAGGCCGTCGTGGCGAGCCGCTGCCCCACGGACACGGCGTGGGTGCCGATCAGAGCGGCGAGGTCGCCGTAAGTGGTCCAGGAGCCGGCCGGCAGTTCGGCGAGGGCTTTGACCAGCACGTCCCACGCGGGTTCGGGAGCGCCGCCATCGGGCGATGTGGGCCCTGGCCATTCAGAGATCACGCGATCGGCGAGAGCGTCGGCGCGTTCGTGGATCTGTGGGCGCCCCCACCGCTCCCTCACGGCGATTTCTTGGTTCATCCGCACGCCGCTGCCGGCCAATTGGGGCCGCTTCACCGAGAAGGGACTGTTGCTGAGCTCGGAGTTGTAGCCCGTGAGAGTGAGGTTCCCCAACGTGTGCACGATCGACTCGTGCAGCTGCCGGAAATCCTCGCCGGGCTCGAGGTCCTCCGTCAGCATCTGCCGCCACTCGGGGGTGGGCCGTTGAGGCAAGACGTGTTCGATGGTGAGGGTGGCCAGGTCGACCGGTTCTTTGCTGCCGTAGGTCTCCTCCAGCCATCGCAGCACGAGCGCTCGTTGGTGGGGACGCCCATTGAGGTAGTAGGGCACGGACCGCACCGATGCCCGAACCTCGCGGTCGCCGGCGTAGTACTTCCGGCCGCTGGACAGGTAGCTGCGGATAGCCTGGTCGACAGGGATGCCGGTGTTCATCTCGGTCACCGCCGAAAGCAGGACGCGGTTGATGCTGGCAGTGGCGCGACCGATGAGCAGGCGACGGACGAAGTAGCTTTCCAAGTGCAGCATCGCCGTGGCGATCTCGGCGGAGGTCGCCGTGCCGCGGTCACGCCGGTCGAGCAGGTGCAGCAGTACCGGGTAGACCGTCGTGGTTCCCCACGCGCCGAGCCGAGTCAGCCGGTGCCGCACGGCCGGATCCGGCTCACGCGTGGGATCGAGGATCGCCCGCAAGAATGCACCGAGCCTGCCGAACCGAGCGACCTCCCCCTCGATCTCCTCCTCGGTACGCATCCGATCCAGCCGCCGCTGCTGGCCGGCGTAGGTGTCGGTCTGTTTGATCCTCGGGTCTTGCTGCACCAAGTCCAGCCAGAAGAGGAGTTCGAGCTGATCAACGGTCAGATCCGCCTGCAAGGGCAGCCACAGCGACTCGTAGACCGCTTCACCACGCGTCGGCAACCGCATGAAGAGGTAATTCCGCAGCAAGTCGGCCTGGGTGAGCTTCAGACCAGTGTTGTTCAACGATTCGAAGATCCGGTGTGCGTTGTCCCCGCGTTGCGCGGTCACTGACACCAGCGCGAGCCCGGAGATCACCGCGTCCTCGATGCGCTCGATGTCGTCAGGATCGTTAAGATCGTCTGTGTCGGCGAGTTGCGCCGAAAAGAAGCGGTAGGCTGCGCCGATGCGGTCGCTTCCACCGGCTTGCGGGGTGGAGTTGAGGCAGGCCAGGTAAGCGGCGCGATCGGCCTGGGTCGGCACGAGCTTCAGGCGCTGCTTCTTCCACTTGTTGATCAGGTACTGCTGGTCGATCCGGTCCTGGTGCTCGGGATCCTCGTGCTGGGCGCGGTAGTCCCGAATCGCACACAGGAGGATCGACAAGGTGGTCAGGCGCTGCTGGCCGTCGATCACCAGGAACTCCTGCACCCCGGTTGGGCCGTTGGCCGGGCTGGGCGCGAGCACCACTGATCCCATGAAGTGGGTCAGTTCCGGGTCTTCAGCGCGGTCCTTGGCCAGCTGCGTGATGTCCTCCCACAGCCGCTCGAGCTGACCGCTCTTCCACGAGTACGTTCGCTGGTACAGAGGAACCTGGTATTGCTTCGATCCCTCCAGGAGCTCCTGCAAGGTCGTCTCGCGTGCCGCGACCACTTCACTTCCTCTCTCGGTTTCACAACCGGGTTCGTCTGGTCTCGGACTGCTTATGGTCCCCGCACAACACGCCAGATGAAACACGCCAACCGAGTGTGGGTGCGGCTCCCGAAGATCCTGTCCGGGCTGGCGTAACGGTGATCCAGTCGTCGACGAAGCAGCAAACGTTTCTACCCGTTCGGCTCAACGAGCTCGCGGGCCGGTATGACGCCGTTCCTCCCTGGCAGCGGACTGATGCACTGTGCGAGGCGCAGATGGTGGGCGAGCGGCTCGGCGGCGGCAGCACTCGAGTGGCGCCCGTCGGGGTCGACTTGTCGGCCGGGTGGTTGCGGTACGCGCGCCCCGGCGTGGGTTATCCCGTGCCGAAGAGGATCGCGGTGGTCTTTCCCTGCGGGTCGAGGCCGACCGCGTGATGAGCGTCCTTACCGACGTCAAGGCCGAGGAACACCCCAAAACTGCTGCTCATCCACCATGCCGTTCGTTCGCCGCGACGTGGCCACCGGGAGGGCATCGATGGCCGGCACCCACGCCTGCGACGAGACCTACCAGTCGGTGGCCGTGTCCCTATCAGCGGTCCCTCGATGCCACCAGACCCGGTGACACGACCCCCCGGATCATGTACTCGACCGGGGGCATTAGTCATGCCGGACCTGGCGACCACAGCTCCTTGATCAGGAACTACGAAGAAGGTAACGGGGGGGAGTCGGGGGAATTGTGGTAGGCCGTGCCCTGGGCGGTGCGCCAGCCGGAGGGTGAGACGCCCGAGGGTGGGGGTTTGCAGTAGGCGCCGGAATTCACCACGAGGTCGTGTTTGCAGTAGTCGTCAGACAATGCGGGTGCCCTCCCTCGCATCCAAGATACGAGGGAGGGGCGCCCGGTGATCAACCGTGGCACTTGCGCCGGTGAAGAAGGCGACCAGCCGACGAGCGAAGTCAGGATTTGCGAGCTACTGCCGCCAGAACGCAACTGCTCGCCGGCGTCCACGGGTTCAGGGCGGGGGTCGGCCCACATTCGCCGGGGAGGACCCAGCTTGGGCTGATCAGGTCCGGGTGGGGCACGATGGGGTCGATTTCCGCGCGGGTGCGGAACAGGGGTGAGCCGGAGGAGGCTTGGTAGATCGCTTCGAACTGCGGGCGATGTGGCTGTGCTCGTTTTCCGGGTCCAGGCAGTGCGACACGACGACGTAGGAGCCCGACGGCAGTGCGTCGAGGTACGAAGCCATGAGGGCCGCCGGATCGCCGGGGTCAGAAGTGCAGAGGTGCAGGAGGGCCACGGGCTGGGTGGAGTCGACGGCGTCGAGAACCTTGGGGCGTGCCGGCAGCTCGGGCGGGTTGAAGACGTTCGCGTCGCTGATGTGGGTGTGGTCGTTGTCGACGAGCAGGGCGCGGCCGTGGGCGAGCACCGTGGGTCGTTGCCGGTGTAGATCACGGTGGTGTCGTGGTCGATGCGTTGCGCCACCTGGTGCACGTTTTCCGCGGTGGACAAGCCGGAACCGCAGTCGGTGAACTGGCGGATGCCGGCGTTGCCGGCGAGTAAGCGGCACGCGCGGATCAGGAAGGCGCGGTTCATGCGCGCCATCTCGATCACCGCGGGCACGTCCCGGATCGTCCGGTCGAGCAGCTCCCGATCGACCGCGTAGTTGTCCTTACCACTCAGCGCCGCGTCGTGGACCCGCGCGGTCGAGGGCAGGGCCGGGTCGATCCCGGCGGGCACGGTGCGTGCCGTACCGGAGATCATCCGGTGTACTTGCTGGTGCAGGTCGCGACGTTCGGCGACGTGAAGCCGGCGCGGAAGGCTTCCACGCGGGCGAAACCCGACGGCACGGCGGTGCCCGAGGCGTCGGAGGCGATGACGCTCTTCGGGGACAGCAGCTCGGCGATGGCTTCGTCGAGGTCGCCGGGCGAGAGCTCCAGGGCGCCCTTCTTGTCGGGTGTCAGGGTGCCGGCCCACATGCCCGTGAGGCAGGCCGTGAGCTGGCCCGTGGAAGGGACGTCCAGCCGCAGGCCCGAGTCCTTCTCGACGGACAACGCGTACCGCGACGCCACTTCGGCGAAGGCGGCGAAATCCCCCAGGCCCCCGGTGTTGCCTCGGGTGGGTGGGGTGCCGATGCGGCGCAACGCGGACAAGTCCACCGACACCGTGTTGCTCGCCGGGCAATACGCGGCCGGTGAGGTCGACCGAGCGTCCGAACAGGACACCGCGTCGGAGGTCAGCTGCGGCGAGGAGCCCGGAAAGGCCGCACGGAGGCTGGTTTCCAGATCCTGCAGGTTCGACGAGTCGTCGACGTCGAGGTTGCCCTTGCCGTCCCCTGTGGACAGGTCCTTCTGGGAGAACGGGAGCTGACTGGTGCGGCTCACGACCTCGGCGTTGTCGATGGCGGCGCACCGCTTCGGGCCGTCGGTGAACCCGAACTGGAACGCCGACACACGGTCGAACGCGCTGCCGTGCGCGCCGGCCGTGTCGAAACTCGAGCCGGCGGAGTCGCGGATGAAGAAGAGGGTGGCCATGATCTGGTTGAGACCCGAGCCGGTGGACACCTGGAAGTGCGGGGAATTCCCTTCGGCGACCCAGCGGAAGAACGTGCCGGCGTAGCAGTCGGCCTGCTGTTCCTTCACGATCGACGGCGTGTTGGGGCTGAGGCCAAGCCGCGTCTGCACGGCGTGGCCCAGTTCGTGCGCCAGCACGGCGACCACGGACATCGGGCCGAACGAGTCGTTCAGCATGGGCAGGAGCTCGCCGCGGTCCCAGGCGACGAGGTCACCCGAGGGGCAGTAGAACGCGTTCACGAGACCGGCGGTGGTCGAGCCGCAGATGTTCAGGCCCGGGCCGCGCGAGTCGTAGGAGATGAGCTGCCCCACGGGCTTGTAGTCCTTGCCGAAGTTCTCCGGCAGCTGCTCGGTCCAGTACTGCTGCACGTCGGCGACGGCGTTCGCGGCGAGCTTGTCGATCGCGCCGCCGTCGGTGTTCGCGACGGGCAGGCCGGCGTCCGCGACGCCCTGCTTCGGGCCGCTTGGACCGTCGGTGATGGCGAGTCCGGCCACCTTTTCCGGGTCGAGCTTCTCGACGCCCGCACTGCCCTGGACGGCGGTGGTGCACCCGGCCAGCAGCACGGCACCGGCGATCAGCGTCGCCACCCACGTGAACCGCGAAGTCATCGCTCCTCCAAAGGAAAACGAGCCGGTGCGGCTGGGGGCCGCACCGGCTCGAAGGGAATCAGGCGCCGAAGTGGACGGACTCGATCGCGTCGTCGAAGCCGAGCGCGGTGAGGTCCTGCACGTCGTCGTTGACGACCACGGACTTGCCGGTGCAATTCTTGCCGGTCCAGAGCTTCAGCGTGCCGTCGGTGGTCAGCGACGAGGTGACGTCCGGGCGGGCCAGGTTCTGGCAGGCGTCGTCACCGGCACCGAAGGACAGGCCCTGCGAAGCGCCGTTGTCGCTGAAGAACGCGTCGTCGAACAGGATCGTGCTGGTGGCCGCCTTGGTGCCGGGCGCCGACGGTGCGGACGACGGGCTCGAGGTGGTCGGCGAACCAGCGGGCAGGACCTTGCCACCGGTCGGGCTCATGCCGAACCAGGTGCCGCCGACGCCTTCACCGTTGGTGTCGCCCGGGTTCTTGTCGCCCGAGAACGTGTACGCCGGCCAGCCGCCGACCGTCAGCTGCAGCGAACCGTCGTCGCGCTTGACGACCCCGATCGCCGACTTCTTGATGCCCGCGAGGAACACTTTCGTACCCTTCGTGACCTTGACGGGCGGCCACTTCTTCTCGCAGTCACCGTTGCAAGTGGACTTCGACGGGTGCGCGGAGTCGTTGTCGAAGCGGTAGATCGTCATGCCCTTGCCGTTGAGAACAACCGGGTTGAGGTCGCCCGCCTTGCCGGCGCGCAGCGAAACCCACTTGGTGCGGACCTGCTCCGGCGCGCTCGCCGGGGCGAGGTCACCGGTGTCGGTCGGGGCGTTGTTGCTGCGGGCGGTGCCCGACAGCAGGTCGAGGCCACCGGAGGCGCCGGCGTCGACCGCGGAACCGGCGGAGGCGGGCGCCGCGTTCGGCGTGCCGTCCGTCTGGCCGCCGCAGGCGGAGAGGAGGGCCGCGCCGGCCGTGACGAAGGCAGCGAGGAACAGAGCTTGCTTGCGGAACATGGTGGGAACTCCAGGGTTCTGAGGGGCTCGACCGGGGCTCCGAGGTGATCCGGAGCCGATGTTGCCCGTGACACGGGGCCGGGGGCGCGATCGGTTCACGAGAGTTCAAACTTTTTCCCGGCCGTCCGGAAATCGCAGGTCACCGAACTTCCCGACATCGCGGCCCTTCTCGACCGGGATCGCACGAGTGCGGTAAGCATGGGCCATGACCACCGTCCGGTTCGGGTTGCTCGGTCCCGTCGAGGCGCACCTCGGCGGCGAGCCCCTCGACCTCGGGCACGCGCGGCAGCGCTGGGTGTTCGCGGCGTTGCTCGCCGACGCGAACCGGCCCGTGCCGACGGAGCGGCTCGTCGAGCGCGTGTGGGCGGGCGAACAGCCGTACCGCGCGCACCGGCTCCTCGCCAGCTACCTCTCCCGCCTGCGCCGCACGCTCGCGGCCGCCGACAGCGTCGAGATCAAGCACGGCCCCGGTGGTTACGTGGTCACCGTCGAGCCCGAGGCCGTCGACGTGGTGCGGTTCCGGTCGGTCCTCGCGCGGGCGCGCGAGCAGCGGCGGCCGGACCTGTTCGACGAAGCCCTCGCGCTGTGGCGCGGCGAGGCGTTCGCCGGCCTCGACACGCCGTGGGCGGAAGCGATGCGTGAAACGCTCGGCGCCGAACGGCTGTCCGCGCAGCTCGACCGCACGGACCTCGCGCTGCAGCTGGGTGAGCACAACGCCGTGCTCGCCGACGCCGCCCAGCGCGCCGCCGCGTACCCGCTCGACGAACGCATCGCCGGCCAGCTGATGCTCGCCCGCTACCGCGCCGGGCGGCAGGCGGGTGCGCTCGAGGAGTTCGACCGGATCCGCCGCCTGCTCGCGGACGAGTTCGGAGCCGATCCCGGCCCGCCGCTGCGGGAGCTGCACCAGCGCATCCTCACCACCGACCCGGAGTTGAGCCCGCCGCGCGAAGCGCCCGTACCACGGCAGTTGCCCGCTCCGTCGCGGTGGTTCGTCGGGCGCGACGCGGAGCTGGCCGACCTCGACGCCGTGATGGCCGGCGGGTCCGGCACGGTCGCGATCTCCGCGATCGGTGGCGCCGGTGGGATCGGCAAGACGTCGCTCGCGCTTCGGTGGGCCCACCAGAACCTCACCCGCTTCCCCGACGGCCAGCTGTACGTGAACCTCCGCGGTTACGACCCCACCGGCTCTCCACTGCGGCCGGAATCGGTGGTGCGGCACTTCCTCGACGCGTTCGGCGTCGCGCCCGCGGCCGTGCCGGCCGATCCCGAACGCGGCTTCGCGCTGTACCGCAGCCTCGCGGCCGGACGCCGGTTGCTCGTCGTGCTCGACAACGCGCGCGACGCGGCACAGGTCGAACCACTGCTGCCGGGCAGCGACACGTGCACGGTGGTGATCACGAGCCGCACCCGCCTCGGCGGGCTGGGCGTGCGCGGGGCGCAGCTGCTGGACCTCGGGGAGCTCGCCGACCGGGAGGCGCAGGAGCTGCTGGTCGAGCACCTCGGAGCCGCGCGCGTTGGCGCGGAACCGGAGGCCGTGGCCGACCTCGTGCGCTGGTGCGGCGGGCTGCCGCTGGCGATCAGCGTGGTCGCGAGCCGGGCGGGCGCGAACCCGCGGTTCCGGCTGGAGGTACTGGCGCAGGAGCTGCGGGACGCGACGGCGCGGCTCGACGCGCTCGACGCCGGTGACCTGGCGACGAACCTGCGCGCGGTGTTCTCGTGGTCCTACGAAGCGCTGGATCCCGAGTCGGCGCGGGTGTTCCGGCTGCTGGGCGCGGCGCCGGGGCCGGACGTCAGCCTCGCCGGTGCGGCGGCGATGGCCGGGCTATCGCGGCCGCGCGCGGTGTTGCGCCGGCTTGTCGGCGCGCACCTCCTGCAGGAGCACGTGCCGGGCCGGTACCGGATGCACGACCTGTTGCGACTGTACGCGGACGAGCTCGTCGGCGACGCGGAACGCACCGACGCGCTGCGGCGGTTCACCGACTTCTTGCTGCACACGGCCGGTGCCGCGAATCGGTTGCTACGCCCGGAACGGCAGTCGATCGAGCTGACCGCGCCGGCTTGGCCGCCGGTGCCGTTGGCCGACCGCCGGGCGGCGACGCGGTGGTTCGACGCGGAGCAGCACAGCCTCCGCGCGGCCCTGGAGTCCGCCGCCCGCCGCGGCGCGCACGACGACGTGTGGCAGCTGGCGTGGAGCGTCAGCGGGTTCCACGTGCTGCGCGGGCAGCTCGTCGAGGACCTCACCGCGTGGCAGGCCGGGTTCGCGGCCGCCCGGGCACTCGGTTCGCGGGAAGCACAGGCGATCACGCTGATGTACCTAGGGACGGCACGCACCCGCGCCGGGTCCCACGCCGAAGCACTCGAGCACCTGCGGGACGCGCTTTCCCTTGCGCAGGACGAGGACCTGGCGGCGGACGCTTCGCGCGCCCTCGGCTGGGCGCTGGGGCAGAGCGGCGATTTCGAGGGCGCGCTTCACCACACCGCCGCCGCGTTGGAGCACTACCGGGCTCGCGACAACGGCCTGCGCCAAGCCGACGCGTTGAACACGATCGGCTGGTACACGGCGCAACTCGGCCGCCTCGGGCAGGCCCGGGAGTACTGCGAACAGGCGCTGGCCTTGTGCCGCAAGCACAACCACCACCGCGCGGAAACAGTGACTTTGGACAGTCTCGGGTACATCGCGCAGGCCCTGGGCGAGTACGAGGTGGCGCTGGCGCACTACGGCGCGGCGGTGAAGCTCGCCCGGGAAACCGACGACGCGTACGACGAGCCGGTGGTCCTCGCCAACCTCGGCGACACGCACGCCGCGCTCGGCGACGCGGCGGCGGCCCGGCACGCGTGGAACCGGGCGCGGGAGTTGTTCCGGGCCCACGGGCGTGCGGGCGACGTTGCGCGGATGGACGGGAAGCTGGCCTCGGCCGCCGAGGAGTGACGCGAGGTCGTCCCGGGCCGCGGTGAAGGTGGCCGCCACCGGACGACGAAGGTGCCTTCGTAGACGCGCATCGGGCTGTTGTCGCCAAGGACGCGCCAGCGGCGCGTGCGGGTGGCGGTCACGGGCACTGCACGGCCGGCGCGGGCCACCGATGAAGGCGCCAGGTCTTCGATGTGCAGGGGCGGCGCAAGTCACCCATCGCCGCGGCCGGCGGTGCCGCGCACGGGCTTGGGCCGGCTGTACCCGGGTTCGAAGTCGACCTCGGAGCCGTGGTAATCGGCGTTTTCCAGGACCGCAGGCGTTCACGGCGTCGATGCGTTAGTCGAGGGCCTTGCCGCGCCCGGCCGGCGCGGCGCCGTGGTTGGGCAGTTCGTGGAGGGGCACCGTCACCACCAGAACCAGATCGTGGTGACCGAGCCCGGCCAAGACGGACACACGCACCCGCCCCACTTGCCCCTGCCACGGATACCCGGAAGGCCCGCAACACGGGGTAAACCGGGCAACTTTCGCCCGTGATCCCCGTCTCGTCGAGGGCCGCGTTACGGGTTGCGGGTCGCCAGGTGGCGGGGGCGGCGCAGGGCCGAGCGGGGGCGGACGACGCACGTCGGGCGGGTCGCGGGGGCCGGCGGGCGGGCGGCGGCAGCGGCGCGGCGGAGCCACCGGATGTCCCGGCCGAAGGACCAGACGAGCAGCGCAAGCGCGAGCGCCGCGACGCCCAGGCCGGCTGCGGAAGGCAGCAGGTGCGAGGCCGCGGCGACGAGCAGCACGCCCTGCAGCGCGGCGACCGTCTTGCGGGCCCGGCTGGGCGGCAGCGCGCCGTTGAGCCACGGCAGCACCCAAGCGGCCGCGACGAACGCGTAGCGCATCAGACCGATCGCGAGCACCCAGTAGCCGAACGTCGCGCTGACCAGGACGCTGAGCACGAGGATCAGGAACGCGTCGGACTCCATGTCGAAGCGGGCACCCAGTGCGGACGACGTGCCGGTGCGGCGCGCGACCTGCCCGTCGACGGCGTCCAGCGCCAGTGCGACCGACGCGAGCGGCACGAGCACAGCCAGCGGCGCTCCGCCGATCGGGTGGTCTGCGACCAGCGCCGTGACGCCACCGATGAGGATGGCGCGAGCGAGGGTGACGTGGTCGGCCGGCCCGAGCGACCGGGCGCCGGCCTTGCGGGCGGCGCCGGCGAGCAGGGCCCAGAGGCCGACGGTGTACGCGAGGCCCGCCGTCCAGCCGGCGGCACCGAGGCCGACGGTCAGGGCGAGCGCGCCCAGCAGGGCCACCAGGGCTGCGACACCCGCGGCCTGTTGCCGAACGAGTGAACCCACGGTGGAACGTGATCGTGTAGTGGTGGTGACAGCCATATCGCCTCGATCTCGCGGCAGAGGAGGACGACCATGACACGTACGGGACAGGCCTTCTGGTTCAAATCCGCCGGAACCGGTGAGATCCGGGCGGTGGAGGTGCCGGAGCCGGGACCGGACGAAGTGCTGGTCCGCACGCTCTTTTCGGGCATGAGCCGCGGCACGGAAAGCCTGGTGCTGCGCGGCGGCGTGCCCGAGAGCCAGCACGAGGTGATGCGCGCGCCGTTCCAGGAGGGCGATTTTCCCTTCCCGGTGAAGTACGGGTACCTGAACGTCGGTCGCGTCGAGGCCGGGCCCGCCGCGCTGGTCGGACGCACCGTGTTCTCCCTCTTCCCGCACCAGACCGAGTTCGTCGTGCCCGCTTCGGCGGTCACGATCGTGCCGGACGACGTCCCGGCCGCCCGCGCCGTCCTCGCGGGGACCATCGAGACGGCCGTCAACGCGCTGTGGGACGCCGCGCCCCTGGTCGGTGACCGGATCGCCGTGGTCGGGGCCGGCATGGTCGGCAGCAGCGTCGCCGGGCTGCTCTCCCGCTTCCCGGGTGTGGACGTCCAGCTCGTGGACACCGTCCCCGCGCGGGAGAAGATCGCAGCCGCGTTCGGCATCCGCTACGTGCGACCCGAGAACGCCGAGGGTGACCTCGACTTGGTGGTGCACGCCAGCGCGACTGAGGCCGGGCTCGCGCGGTCGCTGGAGCTGCTCGGGCGCGAGGCCACCGTCATCGACCTCAGCTGGTACGGCGACCGCCGCGTGAGCGTCCCCCTCGGGGAGAACTTCCACTCGCGGCGGCTGACCATCCGCAGCAGCCAGGTGGGCACCGTCTCCCCTGCCCGTTCCGCGCGCCGCGGCTACGGCGACCGCATGGCGCTCGCGCTGCGGCTGCTCGCCGACCCGGCGTTCGACGTCCTCGTGACCGGCGAAACCGCGTTCGCGGATCTGCCGGACCTGATCGCCCGCCTCGCCGGCGGGGACCTGCCGGGGCTCGCGCACCGGATCGTCTACCCGTGATCGTCGATTCATGAAGGAGAACCACTTGTTCAGCGTCACCGTCCGCGACCACATCATGGTCGCCCACAGCTTCCGCGGCGAGGTGTTCGGTCCGGCGCAGAAGCTGCACGGCGCCACGTTCGTCGTCGACGCCACCTTCCGCCGCACCGAACTCGACTCCGACAACATCGTCGTCGACATCGGCCTCGCGACGCAACAGCTGGGCGCCGTTCTCGCCGACCTCAACTACCGCAACCTCGACGACGACCCGGCGTTCGAGGGTGTCAACACCTCCACGGAGTTCCTGGCGAGGGTCATCGCCGACCGGCTCGCGGACCGCGTGCACGCGGGCGAGCTCGGCGAGGGCGCGCACGGGCTGTCCGGGATCTCCGTGACGCTGCACGAGTCGCACGTCGCCTCCGCCGGGTACGAACGCTCGCTGTGAGCAGCCGGTGAACACTGTGGACGCTTCCGGCTACGCACCGGAGTGGCTGCGGCTGCGCGAGAGCGCCGACGCCGCGGCGCGGGCAGCGTCCCTTGTGGACGCTCTCGCGCTGCGCGCGCCCGTCGTGGTCCGCGACCTGGGCTGCGGCACCGGTTCCATGAGCCGCTGGCTCACGGGCCGGCTGCCGCGCCCGCAGCGCTGGTTCCTGCACGACCGGGATCCGGCGCTGGTGCGGCTGGCCGCGGCGGGCGTGCCCGACGCGACGGGTGAGGTCCGCGACGTCACGCGGCTCACCGCGGCGGACCTGTCCGGTACGTCGCTGGTCACCGCGTCGGCGCTGCTGGACCTGTTCACGGTCGACGAGATCCGCCGGCTCGTCGACGCGTGCGCGGAAGCACGGGTGCCGGCGTTGCTGACGCTGTCGGTCGTCGGCCGGGTGACGCTGACGCCGCCGGACCCGCTCGACGCCGACGTCGAGGCGGCGTTCAACGCGCACCAGCAACGGGACGGACGGCTCGGGCCGGACGCGGTGACGTTCGCGGCCGCCGAGTTCGCCGCGCGGGGGTTCACGGTGCACCGGGCGCCGTCGCCGTGGCACCTCGGCCCGGCCGAGTCGGCGCTGATCGACGCGTGGTTCCGCGGCTGGGTTTCCGCGGCGGCCGAGGAAAACCCGGCGCTCGACCTGGCGGCGTACCGGGAGCGGGTGCTCGAAACGGTGACCGTGGAGCACGAAGACCTGCTGGCGCTGCCTTGAGCTGATCGCGATCCCGGTGACCTGCCCATCACCATCCACTACGGGGACGACGTGGTACTGGACCTGCACCGCAAGGAAGGCCAGTACCACGTCGACGGCGGTGGCGCCCACGAAGACGACTGGCCCGATCCCGTGGACGCGACGACCGCCGGGGAAGACAGCTGGTTCGCCTGCCTCTGCGGCACCGGATGGGGCCGGTCAACGTACGCGTCCAGCTGCTCAACCGACCGCCC
The DNA here is from genome assembly GCF_016889705.1 of Amycolatopsis sp. FDAARGOS 1241. Taxonomy (NCBI): domain Bacteria; kingdom Bacillati; phylum Actinomycetota; class Actinomycetes; order Pseudonocardiales; family Pseudonocardiaceae; genus Amycolatopsis; species Amycolatopsis sp. FDAARGOS 1241. The sequence goes on along the minus strand of NZ_CP069526.1, from coordinate 459,501 downwards.
GAAACCGCCCCATCGACCACCGACCGTGGGAGATGGTGGTGGAACGCGACGTCGTCGGCGAAAAACCACGTGTGCAGCTGATCGAGATCATGAGACCGCAGCCGTTCCACCCGATCGAAACCGGCCCCCGGCCGATTCCAAATCCGGGTCCACACCGTGCACCGAGCGCGAGCGTTCGAGGCCGCAGACCTGAGCGAGCCGGTGGAGCACCGCGGGCTGCAGATCTGGCCCGCGGGGCAGGCGCGCGAACCCACCGTGCGCATCGGACCGGACGCCGTCGCTCACAACTACTGAGGCCCAGGACGCTGCCGGCCCAAGCCAAGGTCGCTCCGTTGCGATCTCCTAACCCAGCCACGCCAGCAGGCGGCCGCGCGACCAGCAGCGGCCGACGGCTTCGGCTTGCAGCACCGGGCCCTCGGACGCCGCCACCGCGAGGATGCTGTGGCCGGAGGCGGGGCGGTCGCCGTACGTCGGCACGGTCGGTGCGGCTCCGACGCCCTCCGCGGACACCCACGCGACGGTCCGCGCGGCCGACGCTTCCTGCAGGCGCTGGACGAAGAGCACGCGGCGCTGCGCCGGGAAACGCGACAGCGCCCACGTCGTCGTGACAACCGGCAGCGCGTCGGCGGGCACCCGGGCGAGGGCCTCGGGCAGCAGCTCGACGGCGTCTCCGCGCAGCAGCAGCGGAGGCGTCTTCGCCGCCAGCGCCAGCTCCGCTTCAAGCCGAGCGGCCCGCTCCGGCCGGTCCGGCGGCAGGCAGGCGCGCAACCACCGGGCGTCGTCCGGGTCGGTGACATCGAGTGGTTCGCGGTCGACCCCGACGCGGGCGACGACCTCGGGCAGCGCGCGCACCGGCACGGGCCGGTTGCCCACGATCGAACACGTCAGCTGTACGGGCGACGACGGGTCACCCAGCCATCGCCCGGTGCCGTAACTGATCCCGACGCGGTCGACGGTGAGGTTGAACCCGGCCCCGCACTCCACGTCGATCAGCCCGACCGCGGTCGCGCCCGCTCGGTGCGCCGCCTCGGCGACCAAGGGGTACAGCACGGCGCCGCGACCGGTCTCGTCGGCCCGCGGGCGCCGGCGTACGACGAGGTCCGACACCGCGTCCGGCTTTCGCAGCAGCGTGTCGATCGCGGCTGCGGCGGCCGCGTCGCCGTCCCGGGCGGCGTAGGCGGCGGCCAGCGCCGGGGCGTGGCCGGCGAGCGCGAGGTCGTGCAATGCGGCGAGGATCAGCTCCGGACGCCGCTTGCGCGCGGGCGCCTTCTCGATGGCGTTGAGCGCATCCGTGGACTCACTCAAGGCGAGGGCGACACGTTCGTACAGCGTTCCGGCGGGGCCGGCCTCACCGAAGCGCCGGAACGCCTGGGCGAGCGTGGCCACTACTCGTCGGCCTGGCGCCGGGCGCGGGCCCGGCGCTTGCCTTCGTGCATCGCGGCGACGCGCGCGATCGGGATCGTGTGCCCTTCGGCGACGAGGTCGTCCGGAAGCACCTGTGGCGTGGGCATTTCCGCCGTCCACGGGTCGGTGTCACCGAGCAGCGCGGGTGCCGTGTGGACGGTGAATTCGCGCGGGGTGACGTCGTCGGCCGCCGACCACGGGATGGGGAACGACACGGTCAGCCCGGGACGGACGCGAGGGCTGTAGGCGGCCACGACGGTCGCGCCGCCGGCCCGCGTCGAGTCCAGGAACACCTTGCCGTGGCGGTCTTCGCGGATGAACGCCGTGGTGGCGAGCGCGGGGTCGAGGCGTTCGGCGCGGGCGGCGACCGCGCGGGTCGCGGCGGCGACGTCCTCGTGCGCCTGGCCCGGCGCGAGCGGGACGAACACGTGCACCCCCTTGGAACCGCTGGTCTTCAGCGCGCCCGACAGCCCCGCGTCGGCCAGGGCCTGGCGGCACAGCCGCGCTCCGGCGACCGCGACGGAGAACGGCGCGCCCTCCGGCGGGTCGAGGTCGAGGATGAGGTGCGTCGGGCCGGCGGCGACGTCGGCGTGCGTGAGCGTGGGGTGGTATTCGATCGCGCGCTGGTTGCCGAACCACAGGAGCGTGGGGCGGTCGTTGCACAGCGCGTACGACACCTCTCGTTTCGAGCTCTCCGCCCACAGCTTCACGCGCGGCACCCACTCCGGCGTGTACTTCGGCAGGTTCTTCTGCATGAACGCGTCCTGCCCGCGCAGCACGCGCACGACCGACAGCGGACGGTCACGCAGCACGGGCAGCAGGCGGCCGGACACCGCGTCGAGGTAGTCGACCAGGTCGCGTTTGGTCGCGCCCGCGTCGGCGAACAGCGGCTGGTCGAGGTGGGTGAGGGAGACGCCCTCGCGGACTTCGTCGCTGCTCATCGGCCCAGCCTCGCCCAGCGGACGGCGCCGGTCAACCGGTTCAGACGAGCGGGCGGCCGGCCCGCCGGCGCTTGCGGAGGTCGCGCAGGTAGGCGTTGTAGGGGAAGTACTGCACGCGGGCGGGCAGCCGAAGCACGAGGTACCCGAGCGCGCGCGTCAGCCGGTCGAACCGCCGCTGGTCGCCGGCGGACCAGCGCAGGTGCATCTGCTCGCGGAAGCTCGCGGGCAGGAACCCGGTGGTCACGAACCGGTGGAAGGCGCCGAAGACCAGCGGGAACGGCTGGGGCAGGAACTTCAGGTCGACTATGTCCCGCAGGTACGCGCGGGTGCGGCTGTCGATGCGGACGGCGCCGAGCCCGCGCTGCCAGTAGTCCGCGAAGGCCTCGCGGTCGCGCGGCCACATTTCGGGTTTCACCTCCAGCGTGGTGCCGAGCACCACGGCTTCGGCGTAGAGCTCCTCCGACGGGGTGCCGCCGAAGAACGCCGTGTGGACGTCCTCGAGTCCCTTGTAGAGGCACGCGGCGACCCAGAGCTGCAGCTCGGGGTCGAACGCGTTGTACGCCACCGGACTGTCCGATGTGGACCTGACCTGGACGTGGGAGCGGTTGACGGCACGCCGGTACGCCGCGCGTTCGTCGTCGGTGCCGAAGGCCGCGACGGCGAGGTACGTACCGGTCGTGCGCGCGCGTTTCAGCGGGTGCTTGAACAGGTTCCCCGATTCGACGCGGCTCTCCAGCACGCCGTAGCCGACCGGGGGCCGGCCGAGCTGCATGATCACGTTGGCGCTGCCGGCCATGAGCCCGATGCCGACCATCGCCTTCCCGAGTGCGTCACCCATCGCGCCTCCTCGGGGATCCAGGAAACGCCTTTGTTTACAGATCGTCAAGACGCTCGTGACTCCAGACGTCTTGAAGTTCGACGCTGGGTGCCCGATCTCAAAGGGAGCACCCATCAACTACCCCGACCCGGGCCGCCCTGGCGTCACGACCGTGCGGATCCGCCAGGGCGACGGCGCGCCACCGCTGGTCACCGCAGCGCCGGAGGCACTGACCTCCGGTTCGACGGGCCGGACGACGCGCGACTGCGGGCGTGGGTCGACCTCGTCTTCGAGCCCTCGCCGACTCCGAACCCCGTCTCGGCGGGCTCGGTGCGCACTTCCACCGCGGCGCCGACGGCACCCGTGTCGCGAACTACGCGGAGTGGACCAGCGAAGCAGTCCGCCTCGACGCGCTGGGCACGACGGGAGTCGTGGGGTCGTCGCCGAAGTTCGCGCTGGTGCAGGCGTTTCCGGGCTTGGTGGGCAGCACGGTGCGGCGTTTGTGGCCGGCGTCAAGGACCCGGCAAAACCATTGACTTTGCCAGCTATTTCAGCCCTGACTGAAATCACTGGCAAAGGAGTTGCCGTGAACACTGCCGCGCTGAGCGGGGTCGGGGAAGCCGCGTTCATCACGCTCCACGCCCGCGCCCTGGACGCCGCCGCCCCGCAGCCGATCCTGGCCGATCCGCACGCGAACCGCGTGGTCGAGGCCGTGGACTACGACTTCGCGCGGCTCGGTCCGACGCCGAAGCTCGACCTGAAGGAGCGCCTCAGCGCCGGCATCCGCGGGGTCATCTTCGACGGCTGGGTGCAAGAGTTCGTCGACCGGCACCCGGACGCCGTGGTGCTCGACCTCGGTTGCGGGCTCGACAGCCGCGCGTACCGCGTGCGGCGTCCGACGGGGGTGGACTGGTACGACGTCGACCTGCCGGCCGTGATCGACCTGCGGCGCCGGCTGTACCCGGAGACCGGTGAGCTCGCCGCGGGCCGCTGGCTGGACCACTTGCCCGCCGACCGGCCGATGGTCGCGGTGATGGACGGGCTGTACCCGTTTAGGTCACCTCGGTCGTTCCCGGCGCTGCTCAACCGGCTCAGCGCGCACTTCGACCTCGGCGCGCTGCTGATCCTGGGGTACTCGCGGTTGTCGTCGCGGATGCTGCCGCGGGTACTGCCGGCGGTGAACACGCTCGGCATCACGCTCAACGACGGCTTCGACGACCCGCACGACGTCGAACGATGGGCGCCCGCGTTGCGCTTCGTCGAGCAGCGGCGGCTGATCGACTCGCCCGACGTCGCGAAGATGCCGCCCGGCTACCGCTTCCGGTCGCGGCTGATGGCGCGGATCCCGTGGCTCGCGCGGATGGACAAGGGTGTGCTGCGCTACGAATTCGGCGTGGCACAGTGATCGCATGAGCGACGACGCGGCGCTGGCGTGGGTGGAGCGCGTGGCCACCTTCTGCGTGGACGAGTGGGGGCTGCCGCCGATCACGGGGCGCGTGCTGGGCTGGCTGATGGTCTGCGAGCCGGCGGAGCAGTCGGCCGGGTCGATCGCCGAGGCGATCGGCGCCAGCCGCGCGTCGCTGACGTCCAACATGCGCTACCTCACCGCCATCGAGCTCGTGCGCCGCGTCCGCCGTCCGGGCGACCGCACCACCTACTTCCGCATCGAGGAAGATGCGTGGCGCAAGGTGGTGCTGCGCAAGCTCGCGGGACTGTCCACTTTCACCGCCATCGCGCACGAAGGACTGGCGCTCACCGGCGACGGTCCGCGCTCGGAGCGCATCCGCGCCGCCGAAACCTCGATGTCGTGGCTCCAGAAATTGGCCGTGGAACACCCACCGCCCGCTTGAGGTTCGCTGCTGGCCGCGCCCAACGGGAAAACGATTTACCTCCCGCCGAGGGGGTCGAAATCGCGCCGAAACAGGTGTAGGCAGAGTTTGCGGCGGATCCGGCGGTGCGTGGAGGTGTCGGATGGGCATGGGTGAGCTGCCGGAACAGGATCCGTCCGCTCGGGTCACCGTCCTCCGCGAGACCGCGCGCACCCGCGTCGTCCGGTTGTCCGTCGCCGGCCGGACCGTCGTCTGCAAGCAGCCGCTGGGTCCGGACGCGCAGCGGCGGCTGGGGCACGAGCGGGCGGTGCTGGAGCGGCTCCGCGGGGTCCGGGGAGTCGCGCAGCTCGTGGAGTCGCCGCGGTACGCGAGCGCGCTCGTGCTGGCCGACGCCGGCGACACGAACCTGGCCGAGGTGCCTGAGCCGCTGCCCGCGGACATCCTGATCGGGGTCGGACTGGGGCTGGCGAGAGCCGTGGCCGCCGTGCACCGGCGCGGGGTGCTGCACGGGGACATCACCCCCGCGAACGTCGTGATCTCCCGCGACGGTGCCCCGTGCCTGGTGGATTTCGCGTTGGCCAGGTCGATGCCGGCCGCGCACCTGGCCGAGCACAGCGAAATCGTGGGGACGCTGGCGTACCTGGCGCCCGAGCAGACCGGCCGGACCGGTCGTTCGGTGGATCAGCGGGCCGACCTGTACTCGCTGGGCGCGACGCTCTACGAACTGGCGACGGGTGCGCCGCCGTTCGGTTCCGGTGACCCGCTGCGCCTCACCCACGACCACCTGGCCCAGGTCCCGGTGCCGCCGGACGAGCTCAACCCGCAGCTGCCGGCTCCATTGCCCGAGATCATCTCGCGACTGCTCGAGAAGGAACCGGACAACCGGTACCAGACCGCCGACGGTGTGGTCCACGACCTGGCCCGGCTGCGCGACACCCGCGCCGGGCGGGCCACGGGGCCGGTGCGCATCGGTGAACACGACTTCCCGCTCGGGCTCGCGGCACCGCCCCGGCTGGTGGGGCGCGACGCCGAGGTGGCCGCGCTGCGGGAGGCGTTCGAGCACGCGACGGTGGGCCGGTGCCGGGCGGTGCTGGTCAGCGGCGCGGCCGGGGTCGGCAAAACCGCGCTGGTCGACGAACTGCGGCCGGCGGTGACCAGCCAGGGCGGCTGGTTCCTGGCGGGCAAGTTCGACCAGTACCGGCGAGATCTGGAGTTCGACGGCGTCTACCAGGCGTTCCGGGCGCTGGGCCGGCTGCTGCTGGCCGACCCGGAGAGCGAGCTGGCTCGGGTGCGGCGCGGGATTCTCGACGCGGTGGGCCCGAACGCCGGTCTGCTGACGGCGGTGGTGCCGGAATTCGCCGCGCTGCTGGGCACTCCGCCCGATCCCGGCGATCCGCTCACCGCGCAATCGCGGGCGCAGCACAGCAGTGTCCGGATCCTGCGAGCGGTCGCCTCACGAGACCGGCCGGTGGTGCTGTTCCTCGACGATCTGCAGTGGGCCGGGCGCGGCCCGCTCGGGTTCGTCGACCTGCTGCTCGACGAGGAGCCGATCGCCGGCCTGTTGCTGGTCGGTGCGCAGCGGGACGTGGCCGAGCCGGCGGCCTTGCTGTCGCGGGCCCGTGACCAGGCGGGTGTGCGACACCTGCGGCTGCGGAACCTGACCGCGCCGAGCCTGGTCGCCATGGTCGCGGAAACGCTGCGCACGGACGCAGCCGCGGCCGCGCGTCTCGTCGAGGCGATCGAGCCGCGCACCTCGGGCAACCCCTACGAAACCGTGCAGCTGCTCAACGCGCTGAGCCGTCAGGGCGTCCTGACCGCGAGCCCCGCGGGCTGGCGGTGGGACCCGGCCGTGGTGCGCGCTCACCTCGGCCCGGCCGAGGTCGGCGACCTGCTGGCGGCTCGGCTCGAGGCCCTGCCGCCGCCGTCGCGGCAGCTGGTGGAGGCGTTGGCCTGCCTGGGTGGGCAGGTGGAGACGGCGGTGCTGCAGACCGCCACGGGCGAGCCGGCCGGCGTGGTCGCGCAGCGCCTGACCCCGGCACTGGACGAAGGCCTGCTCGTTCCGGCGCAGGATCCGCACGGTGCGGTGCGGTTCCGCCACGACCGCATCCGCGAGTCCGTCCTGCCCACGCTCGGCCCACGGCGGCCGGCGCTGCACCTGGCGATGGCGCGGCGGCTGGCCCCGGCTCCCGAGCTGTTCGCGGTCGCCGCCGACCAGTACCTGCCGGTGCTCGACGCGGTCGGTGATCCCGCGGAGCGGCAGCGGGTGGCGGAGCTGCTGCGGCTCGCGGCCGACCAGGCCGCGCTGACCGGCGACTACGCACGGGTGAGCGCGCTCCTCGCGGCGGCGGTGCGGACAGCCGACCCCGCCGACCAGGACCTGGCGGCCGAGCTGCGCACCGCCCGTCAGGCAGCGCTCTTCAGCGCGGGCCGCCTGGCGGAAGCCGAGGCGGAGTACCGGCTCATCGAGCAGCTGCGCCGGAGCACAGTGGACCGCGCGGGCGCGACCGCGGTCCACGTGCGCAGCCTCAGCCACCAGACCCGGTTCGCGGAAGCGATCAGCCTGGGCCTGGCGGCGCTGCGGGAGTGCGGCCTCGACGTACCCACGCCGGATCGGCTTCCCGCCGAAGTCGACGAGCGGTTCGACCGCCTGTACCACTGGCTGGACCACAGCGATCCCGCGGACGAGCCGACCCGCCCGGATCTCGCCGACCCCGCCCTGCTGGCCGCGAGCCGCTTGATCGACGCGGCACTGCCGGCGGCCTACTTCGTCGCCGACCCCGCCTTGATCGCCTGGTTGAGCCTGGAAACCTTGCGGATCTGGCTCGAACACGGCCCGGGCCCGACCCTGGTCGGCCCGGCGAGCCACGCCGCGTACCACGCGGGAGCCCAGCGCGGCGCCTACTCGGCCGGGTACCGGGCGTTGCAACGGATCGTGGCGCTGGGCGAAGCCCGCGGTTGGGAGCCCGGCACGTCGCAGGCCCGGCACATGTTCGCCGCGCTCAGCGGCTGGTTCGAGCCGATCGAGAACGGCGTCCGCGCGGCGCGGCAGGCCCGCGGCGGGTTGATCGCGGCCGGCGACCTGGCCTACGCCGGCTACACCTACCAGCTGTCCGTGCCGTACCTGGCGGACTGCGCGCCGACGCTGGAGAACTTCGTCGCGGAGGTCGACGAGGGCTTCGCCTTCCTGCGCCGGACCGGCAACGAGCAGACCGGCCAGTGGCTCGACAGCTACCGGTGGCTGGCCGACGTGCTCCGCGGCGAAAGCCCCGCCGCCACCGGCGATCCGATCCCGCTGGACCGCTTCGCCGACAATCCGCTCGCGCTGTTCTACGCGCACTTGTGCCACGCGGTCGCGGCCGTCCTCTTCGGTGAGCCGGCCGACCTGGCCCGGCACAGCGCTGAAGCGATGGCGCTCCTCCCGGCCACCGCCGGGTTCTACTCCACCACCGAGGCCCGCTTGCTGCACGGGCTCGCCCTCGCCGAACAGGCCCGCGCGGCCGGCGACGCCGAACGCGCCGACCTGCTGTCCCAAGTGGACGAAGAGGTGCTGTGGCTGGCCGCGCGGGTCGGGGACGCACCGGAGAACTTCCTGCACCTGCTGCGGCTGACCGAGGCCGAGCGCGCCTGGGTGGCCGGCGACTTCCGGGGCGCCGTGCGGGCCTTCGACGCGGCGCGGCGGGAGGTCGTCCAGCGCCGGCGTCCGTGGCACCGGGCGCTGATCGACGAGCGCGCGGCGCGCTTCCACCTCGCGCACGGGATCGAACACACCGGCTTCGACCTGCTCGCGCGCGCCCGCGACGACTACGCCGCGTGGGGCGCGACCGCGAAGGTGGCGCAGCTGGACTGGGCGTATCCCGCGCTGCGTTCGGGGCCCGACACCGGCCTCGCCGACACCCGGCCGGCCGCTCACCTGCGCTCGACGGTCACGACGGGCACCCTCGATCTGCTCGGCATTCTGTCGGCGTCCCAGGCGCTGAGCTCCGAGACCAGCATCGACCGCCTGCACTCGCGCGTCGTCGAGGTGCTCAGCGCGATGACCGGCGCGACCGGCGTGCACCTGACACTGTGGAGCGACGACCGGCAGGACTGGCTCCTGCCCACCCCCGCGGACGCCGACCCGGGCCGGGACCGCGCGGTCCCGAGGTCGGTGCTGCGCTACGTCCGCCGGACCGGGGCTCCCATCGTCGTCGACGACGTCACCCGCGACGACCGCTTCGCCCACGACCCGTGCTTCGCCGACCTCACCTGCTGCTCGCTGCTCGCGGTGCCCATCCTCAGCCGTGGCACCCTGCGCGGAGCGCTGCTGCTGGAGAACCGCCTGATCCGCGGCGCGTTCACGGCGGACCGGCTCGACGCGGTCGAACTCATCGCGAGCCAGCTCGCCGTCTCCCTCGACAACGCCCAGCTCTACGCGCAGCTCACGGCGTCGCGGGCCCGGCTCGTCACGGCGGCCGACCAAGCGCGCCAGCGCATCGAGCGGGACCTGCACGACGGCGCTCAGCAGCGGCTGGTCTCGCTCGCCCTGCGCCTGCACGCGGCGCGGGCGCAGGTGCCGCCGCAGTTCGGTGAACTGGCCACCGATCTCGGCGACCTCGCCACCGAAGCGGCCGGCGTGCTGGACGAGCTGCGTGAGATCGCGCGCGGCATCCACCCGGGGATCCTGGACACGGGCGGGCTCGCGCCGGCTGTGCGCGCGCTCGGGCGCCGCTCGGCGATCCCGGTCGACCTCGACGTGGACCTGCCGCAGCCGCTACCCGAGCACGTCGAGGTCAGCGCCTACTTCATCATCGCGGAGGCGCTGACCAACGCGGCCAAGCACGCACGCGCGTCCGCCACCGCGGTGGAAGTCCACTACGACGCCGCGAAAGCCCTGCTGCGCATCGCGGTCCGCGACGACGGCGTCGGTGGCGCCGATTTCGCACTGGGCACTGGCTTGCTCGGCCTCAAGGACCGCGTCGAAGCGATCGGCGGCCGCATCCGCCTCGAAAGCCCGGACGGCGCGGGAACCAGCCTGCACGCTGAACTTCCGCTCGAAGGCTCCGATCACGCGTCCATAATGGACAAATAATGGTTCACAGCACGGAGCGGGCGAAGTCGATCAGCGCGCGGGCCGCAGGGCCGATGGGACCGCCCGCGCGCCACGCCAGCGCCAGCTGGCCCCTCAGCCGCGGCCGCAGCAGCGCCGTGTGCAGCTGCTCGGCGTAGTAGCGGGCCAGCGACTCGGGCACGAGAGCCACCCCCAGCCCCCGCATCGCCAGCTGCGCCAGCACGTTCGGGTCACTCGCCTCAAGCGTCACCCGCAGGTGCAACCCGGCCGTCGCGAACGCGCGATCCAGCACTCCGCGCAACCCCGTCCCCTTCGGCAGGCAGATGAGCGACCGCTCGGACAGCTGCGCCAGCGTCACCTCGGTCCGATCGGCCAGGACGTCCGACGGCGCGACGACGGCGACCAGCGCCTCGTCGAGCACCACCTGCGTCGCCAAGCCGGCCGGGATCCCGTCGGCGAGCCCGATCACCGCGACGTCGAGCTGACCGTCGCGCAGCGCGTCGATCATGACGTCGGAATTGGCTTCCCCCAAGGTGATCTCCACGCCCGGGTACCGTTCCGCGAAGCCCGCCAGGAAGTCCGGCAACGCGACGGGCCCTGCCGACGTCACCATCCCCATCGCCACCTGACCGCGCACCAGACCCTCGTGTTCGGCCACGGTCTCGCGCACCGCCGCCACCGCGGCAAGCGCCGCCCGCGCGTGGGGCAGCGCGGCTTCGCCGACGTCGGTCAGCCGGACCGTCCGGCCCGAGCGGTCGAACAACGGCTGCCCCAGCTCCCGTTCGAGCCGCCGGATCTGCGCGCTGACGCCCGGCTGCGCGACGTGCATCCGAGCCGCCGCCCGCGTGAAGTTGGCCTCCTCGGCGACGGCCACGAAGTACTCGAGCTGGTGCAGTTCCATAACTGCCGATGCTAGCTCCAGGAATCACTATCTCTTGGACTTCTCGTCGAATTCCCGCGACGCTGGAAGCATGAAAACCTTCATCCCGGGTCAGGACGGTTACGCGGCCGCCACCGCCGGCTTCCAGACCGGCGTCCGATCGGCTCCGGAGCTGGTCGTCGCCGCGGAGGGCGCGCGAGACGTCGCCGAGGCCGTGCGGCACGCGAACGCCTACGGCCTGACCGTCGACGTCGAGGCGACCGGGCACGGCCGCCGGACGCCGGCCGAGGGGGTGCTGATCTCGACGCGCCGCATGACGGACGTGGCGATCGACCCAGCGCGTGCCACCGCGCGCGTCGGGGCGGGCACGACGTGGGGCGCGGTCATCGCGGCCGCCGCGGAGCACGGGCTGGCGCCGCTCAGCGGTTCGGCGCCCGGGGTCGGCGTGGTCGGCTACACACTCGGCGGCGGGTTCAGCCTGCTCGGCCGCCGCTACGGGCTCGCCGCGGACCGGGTGCGGTCCGCCGAGGTCGTGACCACCGACGGGACGATCGAGCGCACGACGGACGCCGGCGCCGGCGTCGTCACCGCGCTGGAATTCGGCCTCGTGTCCGTGACCAGCCTCTACGGCGGCGGCCTGTACTTCGACACCCTGCGGCTGCCCGACATCCTGCGCGCGTGGCGCGACTGGACCACTGACCTCCCCGACGCGCTAACGACGTCGCTCGCCCTGATCCCCTACCCGGACCTGCCGATGGTCCCGCAACCGTTGCGGGGCAAGCACATCGCGCACGTCCGCGTCGCCCACCTCGGCGCCGGCGGGCCGGAGCTCGCCGCTCCGCTGCGCGCAAAGGGACCGCTCGTGGACACGCTCACGACGATGCCGTTCACCGAGTCCGGCGCGATCGCCGCCGAACCGCCGATCCCGCACGCCTACCTCGGCGACAACCGCGTCGTCGCGCACCTGCCCGACAGCACCCTCGCCGCGATCCTCGAGCACGCGGGCCCCGGCGCGCCCGTGCCGACCGTCCTGATCATCGACCTCCTCGGCGGCGCCTACGCGCATTCGACCGCCCCGGACTTCACGCCGCAATCGCGGTACACGGTGCGCGCGCTGTCCGTGGTCGAAACCACCGGGCCGGACCCGATCCGGGCCGCGCACGCGAAGCTGTTCGACCCGCTGGCGACGACGGGGCGTTTGCGCAGTTTCGTCTACGGTCAGCCGTTTCGCCCCGGCTCGTGAGGGCGTCTGCGCCCAACCGTCGGCGGGGGGCCAGGGGACGCTCGGCGGATGTTCACGTGGCGTTGGTGTCGGCTGATTTGGATGGACGGCCGCAGCACCTGTCCCCACCACGTGAGGAGCTCCCATGGCCCCCGATCCGATCCCCGCGGCACCCGAGCCCGAGTCCGGCACCACGCGCCGCCGGTTCCTGCAGGGCGCGGGTGCCGCCGCCGGTGCGCTGATGCTCGGTGGGATCGCCGACACGGGCGCCGCGAACGCCGCGCCGGCGGCGAAGTACCGCTTGCCCAAGGGGTTCAGAGGCGACCTGTCCGACTTGAGACACGTCGTGATCCTGATGCAGGAGAACCGCTCCACCGACCACTACTTCGGCACGTTCCCCGGCGTGCGCGGCTTCAACGACAAGCAGGCACTGCGGTTCCAGGACGGCACCAGCGTCTTCCAGCAGCGCGACAGCACCGGCGCCATCGTCACGCCGAAGGTCGACGACGGCATGTGGGGCAACGACCACGGCGCCTGGGGCGACGTCAACCACCGCAAGTGGGACCTGTGGGTGCAGCACAACGGCGCCAGCTGCATGAACTACCACAGCGACGCCTACATGAGCTTCTACCACTCGGTCGCGGCGCAGTACACGATCGCCGACCAGAACTTCTGCTCCGAGTTCGGGCCGACCGACCCGAACCGGAAGTACCTGTGGAGCGGCACGTCCAACACCGAGACCGGCAACACGGACGAGTCCAACTACAGCCGGCCGTGGCTCACGGTGCCCGAACAGCTCCAGCAGGCCGGCATCGACTGGCGGCTGTACTCCGACAACAGCGGCAACGGGCGCCAGGGCTATCTCAGCTCGTGGATCGGCGACTACGGCGACAACGAGCTCAAGTACTTCAAGGGCTTCGAGCCCAACGGGCTGGCCGCCGGCGACCCGAAGCTGCGCCCCGGCACCGGCCTGATCTGGCGCGGCAACGCCACGTACTACGCCGGGGCCACCACGCCGAACGACGACTCCGACGCGAACCTCGACGCGGTCCTGAAGGACTTCCACGACGCCTGCCGGCCGGGGGCGGAGCACCCGCTGCCAGCGGTCTCGTGGCTCGTGGCACCCTACGGCTGGTCCGAGCACCCGGACGCGGACACACTGCACGGCGAGCGCTACGTCAAGAAGGTGCTCGACATCCTGCAGAGCAACCCCGATATCTGGAACCACACCCTCTTCATCCTCAACTACGACGAGAACGACGGGAAGTTCGACCACGTGCTGCCGCCGTGGCCCGAGGCCGGCACCGCGGGCGAGTACACCGGCTCGTACCCGCTCGGCTTCGGCCCGCGCGTGCCGATGGTGCTGGTCTCGCCGTGGACGCGCGGCGGGTACGTCGCGTCGGAGGTCTTCGACCACACGTCGACGATCAAGTTCCTGGAGAAGTGGGCGGCGCACCTCGGCAAACCGTTCAGGTGCCCCAACATCAGCCAATGGCGCCGCTCCATCGCGGGTGACCTGACGAGCGCGCTCGACTTCGCGCACCCGCAGCCCGGCCCGGCGACGTTCGCCGATCCGGTCGCCGAGCAGCCCGTGTCGATCGCGGCCGGGCACATGAAGCCGCGCCCGCTGAGCTTCCACCCGCACGCGACCCTCACGCAGGACCGCTCGGGCAAGGTCACCGCCACGATGACGCTGACCGGCGGCCCGCAGGACAAGGCCGTGAGCTTCCAGGTGTTCCCGGACAAGCTGAAGGCCTTCTCCAGCACGCCGTTCACCGTCACCGCGCGCAACCCGCGCCAGTACACCTGGGACACGACGGCGACAGGCGGCGAGTACGCCTTCTCGATCTACTCGAACGACGGCTTCGTGCGTTCGTTCGCCGGCCGCGTCTCGCCGAACGGAACCGACCCGCGCGTGGAGACCGACCTGCTGCAGCGCGAACAGCAGGTGAAGCTCACGCTGCACAACGACGGCCCCAAGCCGGTGACGTACACCCTGACCGCCCACGACTACCGCGGCGGCACCCGGCGCGTGACGGTGCGCGGCGGCAAGCACGAGGTCGTCGCGTGGCCGACCGAGAACGGCTACTACGACGTGGTCGTCACGGTCGACTCCGACAGCAGCTGGACGCAGCGCTACGCCGGCCGGATCGCCATGGACCGCTAGCGCACCCGAACGGCCGGCGGATCCGCACCGGGTCCGCCGGCCGTGCTCACTTCCGGTAGCGGCGGCGGCGGTCGAGCCAGGACAGGTCGTTGCTCTGGTAACGCGCGAGCCCGGCGGCGTGGAAGTCGCGGCGGGATTCCTGCAGCGTCTCCCACCCGTCGGCCGCGGCCGCGCGCCGGCTCCGGCGCCGCGCGCGGAAGTCCAAAACGGCCGCGAGGCCGAGCACCACCAAGACGGCTCCGACGAGGACCACCAGCAGCGTCATATCCCCCACCACCCAGACCAGCCGCAGGTCACGGGCCCGAACCCGGCGAGCAGGCGCCCGAGATCATCCTCATATACTCCCACCGCAGCCGGGCGATTGGGGAAGATTTCTTGCGGACGATGAGCCATGACGAGTACCTCGGCATGCGCAGGTTCCCCGGTCTCGACGGCTTGCGCGCCATCGCCGCCACGATCGTCGTGTTCTTCCACTTCGCCGGGCCGACGTTCGTGTGGCCGTCGGGGTGGGTGGGCGTCTACATCTTCTTCGTGCTGTCCGGGTTCCTGATCACGACGCTGCTGCTGCGGGAGCAGGACCGCACCGGGCGCATCTCGCTGAGCGGCTTCTACCTGCGCCGCGTCTTCCGGATCCTGCCGCCCTACCTGGTGATCCTGGGCGGCATCATCGCGTTCGTGCTGCTGCGCGGCGAATTCCTCGCGCGCGACTTCCCGCACGCGCTGAAGTACTACCTGACGTTCCTCAACGAGTTCCTCCCCGCCTCCGGCGGCAACGGTTCGGACAACTTCTTCTCCGGCTCGTGGACGCTGGGCATCGAGGAGAAGTTCTACCTCGTGTGGCCGTTCCTGCTGGTCGCGATCGGCGTCGGCGCCGCACGGCGCAAGCTGGCGCTGGTGTTCGCCGCGATGGCCGTCCTGCTGGCACTCGTGCCGCTGACCACCGGCGGCTGGCTGCTCGACTTCTCGCCGACCGCGGTCTACCGCTCGAGCATCCACTACGCCATCCTGCTCTGCGGCTGCCTGCTGGCGATCCTGCTGCACCACCGCCGCAGCTACGCGTTGCTGCGGCCGCTCACGCACCCGCTGGCCGCCGTACCGATCGTGGCGGCGTTCCTCGTGCTGCACGCGAACCTCGACCCGCTGTGGCGCGCCGCCCGCCAGAACCTGGTGGTGCTGATCGCGTACGCGGTGCTGACCATGCTGCTGCTGATCGTGCTGCTCTCACCCGGTCCGGCGCGGTGGCTGCTGTCGACGGCGCCGATGCGGTTCGTGGGTGAGCGGTCCTACTCGCTGTACCTGCTGCAGGGACCGGTGCACTTCGCGGTGGTGCAGGCGGTGCCGGCGCTGGGCCACAACCGGCTGATCACCGCGGTGACGGTGTTCGTGGTGGACCTGGCGGTGGCGGATCTGATCCACCGGTGGGTGGAGCAGCCGATGATCGCGTACGGGAAGCGGCTGATCGGCCGGCGGCGGGCTCGCCGGGCAGCGGTCGTGCCGGTGCCCGGCGAGCCTCGCGTGACGGCGGCCGTCTAGCGCTCGAGCACGAAGACCGGGATCAGGCGCTGCGTCTTCTTCTCGTAGTCCCCGAAGCCCGGCATGTGCGCGACCATCCCGGCGTACAGGCGGTCGCGCTCGGCGCGGTCGTCGACGAGCTTCGCGGTGGCCTCGAAGGTCTCCGTGCCGATCTCGACCGTGACCTTCGGGTTGGCGACGAGGTTGTGGTACCAGTCCGGGTTCGTGTCGGCGCCGCCCTTGGACGCCGCGATGACCATGCGGTCACCGTCGGTCGTGTAGACCAGCGGGGAGACCCGCTTCGTGCCGCTCTTGGCGCCGGTGTGGGTCAGCAGCAGCATGTTGGCCCCCTCGAACATGCCCCCGACCTTGCCTTCGTTCGCGCGGAACTCGTCGATGATGCCCTGGTTCCAATCCGACATCTGTCGCCCTCCAGTTGGTTTTGCAAGCAAATCTACTTTGTCAGCAAAATAGCTGTCAAACGAGGTAAGCTCAGGGCCGCGATGGTGGTGCGGGCAGAGGGAGCGGGATGGCCACGAAGACCGGGCCGAGCGTCGAGGACGGGGTCCGCGAGCTGCTCCTGTTGATGCCGCGCCTGGTCGGCCGCACGAAGCGGACACCGGTGCCGGCGGAGCTGGCGGACCTGTCCCTCGCGCCACGGCACCTGTGCCTGCTGTCCTTCCTGCTCTTCGACGGCCCGATGACCGTCACCGAACTCGCCGGCCGGCTCGAAGTCGCGCCCACCACGGTGAGTCTCATGGTCAGCGATCTGTCGCGCCAGGGTCTGCTCACGCGCGCCGAGGACCCGGCCGACCGCCGCCGCACCATCGTGAGCATCAGCGAGGCCAAACGCGGCGCCGTCGACGCGTGGCTGGCGCCCGGCGCGCAGGCGTGGCACCGGACGCTGGCACCGCTGACACCGGCGGAACGGGCGCTGGTGATCAGCGCGCTGAAGTCCTACGAGCGGGACCTCACCGCCGGCTGCTGCCCCGCGCGGCACTGAGGAAGCCCTCGGCGAGCGCCCGCGCGTACGCCTCCCCCGGACACGCGTGCGGCCCGGCGCCGAACGGAGCACCGCGCAGGTCCACGCTCACCTCGGCCCCGTCGACCAGGCGCCGGGTCGAGGGCACCGGCGGCTCGGCCGAGCCGGCGGCCGCGTTCCGGATCAAGCTCACCGTGGCGTCGCACGCCTGCACGAGCAGGCCGATCACCGCCGCCGTGCGCTCGTCCGGCACGCCGCCCAGCGCCGCCACGAGCCGCGCGCACGCCGCGTCGGCTGCCGCGGACTGCGGGAAGTGCGGCTGGTACGCCCCGGCGACGGCGGCGACGTCGGCCGGATCCACGCCCAGCCCGAGCGCATCGGCGAGCACGGCGACCGGAGCGTCCTGCGGCCGCGCCCGAGCCGCTTCCCGCAGCTCCGCGGGGTCCACCCGCCGCAGCTGCTCGACGACCAGGGCGCGGCGCCGCTCGTGGTCTTCACCAGTGCTGAAGCGGGCGACCACAGCCCGCAGCCAGGTCAGGTTCGCCGGCACCGGAGGCACCGGCGCGTCGGTGAGGAGGCTGAGCGAGTCCACGGCGAAGACGGTAAGGGCGGGAAGCGTCGGTGGGGGCCGAAGTGTCCGGGCGCCGGAAGCCCGGCAGCGCAGCCCAGTCAGCTGGACCGGCGAGTCAGCGGGCCAGCCACTCGGCTCGCGGACCCGGGCAACGGTGCGGGCGAGGGACGTCGTGCTGGTACCACCACGCTTCGCTGACGCGGCCGTTCGGCAGCGTGTAGTGGGGCGGGCCGGAGGCGCGCCGCATGCCGGCCGCCTCCAGGGAGCGGCCGCTGGCGACGTTGCCGACCTCGGCCCCCGCACGCACGCGCGGCAGGCCGAGGTGCGAATGAGCCAGCAGCAACCCGGCGGCGAACAGGTCGCGGCCCAGGCCCCGGCCGCGGTAGGCCGGGGCCAGGTAACCGCCGGTCTCGGGGCCGCCGTCCTCGCCGCTGTGCACGCTGACCAGGCCGGCGCACCGGCCTTCCAGCAGGTCGATGGCCACCACGTCGACGGAGTGCGGATCGGGGGTGGCCCAGGCCGGGCCGGTGCCGGGCAGGATGCGCAGCGCTTCGGAGCGCATGGGTTCGGCCACGACGGAATCGGGCAGCCAGCCGAGCCAGCGCTGCGCCGCCGGGTCGCTGCCGCAGGCCACGGCGGCGGCGTATTCCCAGGCCGTGGGCGTGCGGAAGAGGAACCGGCCGAGCGCGAACGCGTGTCCGCGGCGGTCGCAGGTGCGCTTCGCCATGAGCCGGCCTCGACGCGTCAACCTGCCGAAAAGGGGTGCTTCGCCCACGTTCGCCATCGCCCGGCAAATGGTACCCGCGAAGGGCCCGCAGGCACTGCGGGTGCCCGGGCTTTCCGCCGTGACTGTGGTTGGATCGGTCACGAACCGCACAGTATGGTGAGCGGGTGACGGCCGTACCGGAGTCAACCGAGCTCGACGCCGGGCGTGCCGCCCAGCCTCGACAGCTGATCGTGTCCGTATACGGCTTCTACCACCGGATCGAGGGTGGCTGGCTGTCCGTCGCGTCGCTCATCGACCTGCTCGCGGCGCTCGGCGTGGACGAGCCGGCGGTGCGCTCCTCGATTTCGCGGTTGAAGCGGCGCGGCATCCTCGACGCAGTGCGCCGCGACAGCACCGCGGGTTACGAGCTGTCGGAGACCGCGCTCGCGATCCTGCGCGAAGGCGACGAACGCATCTTCCGCCGCGACCGCGCGACGCTCGCCGACGGCTGGCTGCTCGCCGTCTTCTCCGTGCCCGAAACAGAGCGGCACAAGCGCCACGTGCTGCGCACGCAGCTGGCCCGTCTCGGCTTCGGCACCGCGTCGTCCGGCGTGTGGATCGCGCCCGCCCACCTGCACGCCGTCACCGCCGACGCGCTGACCCGCCTGGGTCTGGCGAGCTACGCCGACCTGTTCCGCGCCGAGCACCTGGCCTTCGGCGACGCGCGTGACAAGGTCCGCGAGTGGTGGGACCTCGACCAGCTCGACGCGCTGTACACGGCGTTCCTCGAAGAGCACGGCCCCGTGCTCGACCGCTGGAAGCGGCGCCGCACGGCGCCGGGTGACGAGGCGTTCGCCGACTACGTGCGCGTGCTCACCGGCTGGCGGCGCATGCCCTACCTCGACCCGGGCCTGCCCTCCGAGCTGCTGCCGCAGGACTGGTCCGGCATCCGCGCGGCCGAGGTCTTCTTCGCGCTCCACGAACGCCTCGAAGCCCCGGCCCGCGACTACCTGCTGCAGGTGCTCAGCGGCTGACCACCGCGAAGCCCTGCACCTCCACCAGGGCCTCGACGTCCCACAGCCGGCTCACGCCGATGCCCGCCATCGCCGGGTACTCGGTCCCGGCGAGGCGCTTCCACACCTTGCCGATCTCCCGCGCGTGGGCCTTGTAGTCGTCCATGTCGACGAGGTAGATGGTGACGCTGCACAGGTCGGCGGGCTCACCGCCGGCCGCGCGCAGGGCCGTGAGCAGGTTGCCGAGCGCCCGCTCGAATTGCTCGACCACGCCGTCACCGACGATCCTGCCGTGCTCGTCGAGTGCCGTCTGACCGGCGAGGAAGACGAGCCGGCCTTCGGCGGCCACGGCGTGGGAGAAGCCGGACGGGCGGCCCAGCTCGGGTGGGTTGATGCGCTCCATGCTGCGGCAGCCTAGCTCATCTATCGCGTTCTTGACGATCGTATGTCAGACGACATACCCTGGCTCTCGTGCGGATTTCGGTTCTCGGCGGCGGCCCGGCGGGCCTCTACTTCGCCGCCCTAGCGAAGCAGCTCGGCCCTGAGCACGAGATCACGGTGTGGGAACGCAACGCGCCGGATGACACGTTCGGGTTCGGCGTGGTGTTCTCGGACGAAACGCTCGGCGGCATCGAGCACGCCGACTCGGCGGTGCACGAGGCGATGAGCCGCGAGTTCGCCCGGTGGGACGACATCGACGTGCACTACCGCGGCGAGGTGCACACGTCCGGCGGGCACGGGTTCGCGGCGATGAGCCGCAAGCGGCTGCTGGCGATCCTGCAGGAGCGCTGCCGCGAGCTCGGCGTGGACCTGCGGTTCCGCACCGAGGCGCCCGACGCCGAGCAGCTCTCGCGCGACTACGACCTGGTCATCGCGTCCGACGGCGTGAACTCGGGCGTGCGCCGGCGGTTCGCGGACTCGTTCCGCCCGACCGTCGAGACACGCCGGTGCCGCTACATCTGGCTGGGCACCGACCTGGTCTTCGACGCCTTCAAGTTCCACGTGCTCGAAACGCCCCACGGGATCATGCAGATCCACGGCTACCCGTACGGGCGCGACGGCAGCACGTTCATCCTCGAACTGCACGAGGACGTGTGGCAGCAGGCGTTCGCGCCGATCGCCGCCACCGACCTCGCACCGGGCGAGAGCGACGAGAAGTCCATCGAGCTCATCCGCGAACTGTGCGCCGACGTGCTGGGCGAGCACCACATGCTGGCCAACAACTCGAAGTGGAACACCTTCGGCACGGTCCGCTGCGAGAGCTGGGTGCACGACAACGTGGTGCTGCTCGGCGACGCCGCGCACACCGCCCACTTCTCGATCGGCTCCGGCACCAAGCTGGCGATGGAGGACGCGCTGGCGCTGGCCGCGTGCCTGCACGAGCAGGACTCCGTCGCCTCGGCGCTGGCGGCGTACGAAGCCGAGCGCAAGCCCGTGGTCGAGTCGACGCAGCGCGCGGCGCAGGCGAGCCTGGAGTGGTTCGAGAGCCTGGCGCAGTACACGCACCAGGAGCCGGAGCAGTTCGCGTTCAACCTGCTCACGCGCAGCCGCCGCGTCACCTACGACAACTTGAAGCTGCGGGATCCGGAGTTCGCCACGGAGCTGGACGAGTGGTTCGCGCGCTCGCTCGGCACGCCGGTCGCGCCGCCGATGTTCCAGCCCGTGCGCATCGGAGAGCTGGAGCTGCCGAACCGCGTGATCGTGTCGCCGATGGACATGTATTCGGCCGTCGACGGCGTGCCCGGTGAGTTCCACCTGGTGCACCTGGGCAGCAAGGCGCTCGGCGGCGCCGGCCTGGTGATGACGGAGATGATCTGCGTTTCACCCGAAGCCCGGATCACGCCGGGCTGCCCCGGCCTGTACACCGACGAGCAGACGCGGGCGTGGCAGCGCATCGTCGACTTCGTGCACGACAGCACGCCGGCGAAGATCGGGTTGCAGCTGGGCCACTCCGGGCGCAAGGGTTCGACGAAACTCATGTGGGAGGGCATGGACGATCCGCTGCCGGAGGGCAACTGGGAGGTCTGCGGCCCGTCGCCGCTGCCGTACCGGCCGGACAGCCAGACGCCGCGGGAGCTGAGCGTCGAGGAGCTGGCGGAGATCCGGGAGCAGTTCGTGGCTTCGGCGCGCCGGGCGGCGGAGGCCGGGTTCGACCTGCTGGAGCTGCACTGCGCGCACGGGTACCTGCTGTCGTCGTTCCTGTCGCCGCTGACGAACCAGCGGACGGACGCGTACGGGGGATCGTTGGAGAACCGGCTGCGGTTCCCGCTGGAGGTGTTCGACGCCGTCCGCGAGGTGTGGCCCACCGGCCGGCCGATGACGGTGCGCATCTCCGCCACGGACTGGTACGACGGCGGGATCGAGGCGGACGACGCCGTCGAGATCGCACGGGCGTTCGCCTCGCACGGCGCGGCGGCGGTCGACGTGTCGACCGGGCAGGTCGTGAGCGAGGAGCGGCCGAAGTTCGGGCGCAGCTACCAGACGCCGTACGCGGACCGGATCCGCAACGAGCTCGGGCGCGAGTTCGGCACGGCCGTGATCGCCGTCGGCGCGATCTCCTCGTACGACGACGTGAACTCGCTGATCCTCGCCGGGCGCGCGGACCTGTGCGCGCTGGGCCGGACCCACCTCTACAATCCACAGTGGACTTTGCACGCGGCCGCGGAGCAGGAGTACCCGGTGCCGTGGCCGAAGCCGTGGGCGGCCGGGAAGCGGCGGCCGGTCACCGGTCGCACCGACGGGCCGGAGCCGCGGCTGGAACTCGTACGCACCGGTGGGCACCAGACCGCGCACGCCCGCTGGCGACCGGAGAGGGAGCGATGAACGCCTTTGCCCTGACACCCGACCAGCAGGCCTTCGTCGCGTCGGTGAAGCGGCTCGCTGCCGAGCAGCTGCGACCGCTCGCCGAGGCGGGCGCCGAAGGTGCCGTCAACCGGCCGCTGCTCAAGGCGATGGGCTCGCACGGTCTCCTGGCTCGGCTGTTCCCCGGCGTCGAAAGTGGACAGCCCACGCGGCAAGCGGCGGCGCTCGACCTGTGCCTGCTGCGGGAGGCGCTGGCGACGGAGAACACGGAGGCCGAGACCGCGCTGGCGCTGCAGGGGCTGGGGAGTTACCCGGTGCTGCAGTCCGGAAAGGACGAACAGGTCGCACGCTGGCTGCCGGCCGTGGCGGCGGGGGACGCCGTGGCGGCCTTCGCCCTGACCGAGCCGGACGCCGGTTCCGACGCCGCCGCGTTGCAGCTGGCCGCCGAACCGGACGGCGACGGATGGCGGCTCACCGGGTCGAAGATGTGGATCTCGAACGCCCCGGAGGCGGACTTCTACACCGTGTTCGCGCGGACGGTGCCCGACGCGGGTTCGCGCGGGGTGAGCGCTTTTGTGGTGCCGGGTGATCGGGCGGGCCTGTCCGGTGAGCACCTGGACCTGGTGAGCCCGCACCCGATCGGCACGCTGGAGTTCGACGGGGTGCGCGTGCACCGCGACGAGCTGCTGGGTGAGGAGAACCGCGGGTTCGCCGTGGCGATGCGGACGCTGGACCTGTTCCGGCCGAGCGTCGGGGCGTTCGCGGTCGGGATGGCTCAGGCGGCGCTGGACGCCGCGGTGGCGTACACGTCGTCGCGGACGGCCTTCGGCGGCCCGTTGATCAAGCAGCAGACGGTGGCGCACACGCTGGCGGAGATGGCCACCCGGACCGAAGCCGCGCGCTTGCTGGTCTACGCGGCGGCGTCGGCGTACGACGCGGGTTCCACCGGGCTGGCCGGCCGGGCCGCGATGGCGAAGCTGTTCGCGACGGAGGCCGCGCAGTACGTCGTGGATTCGGCGGTGCAGCTGCACGGCGCGCGAGCGTTGCGGCGGGGGCACCTGCTGGAGCACCTGTACCGCGAAGTGCGCGCGCCGCGGATCTACGAAGGCGCGTCGGAGATCCAGCGGACGATCATCGCACGGTCGTTGCAGTCGTAGCGGGTTTCGCCGTCGGCGATTTTCGCTGCGGGCGGCGGCCACCGCGGGTAGCTTCGGTGCCATGTCGCGGATCGCGGTCACCATCACCACGCCGGACGGCCTCTGCTCGGCCACGCTGCACACGCCGCTGAGCGCGGGGCCGGCGGTGATCCTGTACACCGATGCGGCGGGGGTCCGCGAGACGTTCGCCGCGATGGCGGACCGGCTCAGCGCGCTCGGCTACGTCGTGCTGCTGCCGGACGGCTACTACCGCACGCCGTACGCGCCGTTCGACGTCGCCACGGTGTTCACCGTGCCCGCCGAACGGGAACGGCTGACGGCACTGGGCCGGAGCGTGCCGGCGGAACTCGCGGTGCGGGATACGGGCGCGTACCTCGATTTCCTGGCCGGCCGGGCGGAAGTCGCGGGCTCTGCGGTCGGTGCGGTGGGGTACTGCCTGGGCGGCCGGTTTTCGTTGTGGGCCGCAGCGCATTTTCCGCGCGTCGCGGCCGCCGCGTCCTTCCACGGCGGCAACCTCGCGGCTGCGGACGACCCGGACAGTCCGCATCTCGTCGCCGGGCGGATCCGCGGTGCTCTCCACGTCGCCGCCGCCCGCAACGACAAGGCCTTCCCGGCCGAGCAGCACGAGCGCCTGCGGAACGCGCTGGTGGCCGCCGGAGTGCGGCACACGCTGGAGACGTACCCCGCCGAACACGGGTTCGCCGTCCCCGACAACGCGACGTACGACCAGTCCGCGGAAGAGCGGCACTGGACGGCGTTGAAGCAGCTGTTCGCCGAGAACCTGCCTAGGGCCTGAACAACGGACCGGCGCCTTCGGCGACGGCGGGGTCCACGCCGGCGAGGCGGGCCGCGGACCACAGCGTGACCTGGGTGGCGGTGAGGACCGGGCAACCGGCGGCGCGTTCGAGTTCGGCGGTGAGGCGGCTGGTGTGCAGGGCGGTTTCCGGGAGCAGCACCGCTTGAGCCTTCGGGTGCGCAGCCCGGGCGACGAGGTCCACGATGCGCTCCGGTGGCCACGCGGCCAGCTCGCGGTCGGACCCGGCGGAGGCGTCGACGCGGTGGACGACGTGCGCGTCGAGGCGGTTGACGAAGTGGTCGGAAAAGCTCGGGTGGTAGACCGACGCGAGGGAGACCGTGTGCAAGCCCAGCACCCGGATGGCGTCTTGGAAGGCGGAAGTCGTGCTGGTGGCGGGAGCACCGCAGAGCCGGCGCAGGGTCGCCAGTTGGTGGTCGGGGTCGACCAGGAAACTGGAGCTGGTGACGGCGAAAGCCACCGAGTCGAACCCGGTGGCGACCTCCGGCAGCACCGCGTCGAGGTGTTCTTCGGAGCCCAGCCGGCGCACGGCGTCGGCGACGGTCGCGAGGTTCTGGCCCGCGAGGTCGTTCACGTCGGCGGGCCAGGGGAAGTAGCGGACGGCGAGGTCGAGGGTGGGACGGAACCGGCCGGCGAGGTCGGCGAAGTCGTCCTCGCCGGCGTTCCTGGTCGGGTAGAGCAATCCGATGCGGGCCATGCGTCTCGAGGCTAGGCCGTCACGCGCCGCGGCTTGCGGTCGAGCCAGAGCTGGGCGCCGATCAGGGCGAGCGTCCAGCTGGCCCACGCAGCGATGGCGGCGACGGATTGCATGAAGGCGACCTGGCTACCGCCGAAGGTGGTGGGGACCTGCGGCTCCAGGAGGATGATCGCCAGCGGTGAGATGAGGCGGTTGAGGATGATGGACATCGTCAGCGCGAAGCTGCGGACCATCCACCGCCGGTGGTCGGCGAAGCGGCGCTCACGGGCGGCGCGGAAGCCGGCCCAGGTCGTGCCGATCCAGACGACGGCCAGCAGCACGTCGCTGGCTCGCGTGGCCGGCCCGAAGGGGCTCGCGGCGCCGATCGTGAGGGCCATGACGCCCGAGGGCAGCACACCGCCGAAGACGTAGCCGCGGCCGGCGTAGCGGTGGAGCACCGAGAACCGCCGGCGGACCCACGGCCAGATCTGGACGACCGCGCAGAGCATCGCGATCGAGCCGAACACCACGTGGCCCACGAGGAACCAGTAGTGCGCCCCGAACCCGGCGGGCGCCGGCACCCGCGACTGCGCGGGGTCCAGCGAAAGGTACGGCGGCAATGAGTACGCCAGGAACGCCACCACGACCAGTCCCAGCACGCCGATCCAGGGCCGGCGCTTGCGCCGCGGCCGCCCCGCCGGTGGGTGCTCCACTCGCGGTGGTTGCAGGTCCGTCGCCGTCATCGCCACTCTCCCTCGCTCGTCTGGTGCTTACGAACGTAGGTCCGACGGCGGTGGAACCGACATGGTGCGGACCGGCGTCCCGAAGGTGGGGACAGCCTTACCCGCGACCGGGTGGCTCGGTGATCTTCGCAGGTCAGGCGTAGCTCGCGTGCGCCGCGACCACCCGCCAGCCCGACGGCGAGCGGTGCCACGTGCGGGTGTAGCGGAGGCGAGCGGCGAAGGGCGCGCCGTTCACCGACCCCTCGAGCCGGCCGAGGAACCAGGTGACGCCGGTGGGGCCGTCGGCGAACACGGCCAGTTCCTCCTCGACGAGGGAAGTCAGCGTCTGACTACCGGAGCGGTGGGCGGCGAGGTCGTCGGCCTTCGTGGCGACGGATTCGCCGAACGTGAAGCGCAGGCGGTCGTCCAGGAGCCGATCCAGCGCACCCACGTCGCCGGTGAGCTGGGCCGTCTGGAGGCGGTGTTCGGCATCGATCAGGGTCTGGTCCACGGAACCATGGTGGACCGGCGCACCGCCCGGAAACACGGATGTTCGCCGAAAGCCGAAGGGCGCCCGCGGGCAAAGCGGGCGCCCTTCGGATCCAACCTCCCCGGGGTGGTCAGGAACCGCGGACTCGGCGGACCGTGTCGCGGTAGAACAGGCCGCTCTGCTTGATCGTGCGCGCCTGCGTTTCGTAGTCGACGCGGATCAGCCCGAAGCGCTTGGCGTACCCGTAGGCCCATTCGAAGTTGTCCATCAGCGACCACGCGAAGTAGCCGCGGATGTCCACGCCCGCCAGGCGGGCGGCGGCGACCGCGGCCAGGTGCGAAGCGAAGTAGGCCGTGCGGCCCTCGTCCGCGACGAAGCCGTCGGCGTCGGGCTCGTCGTCGAAGGCGGAGCCGTTTTCGGTGATGTAGATGGGCAAACCGGGGTAGTCGCGACCGAGGCGAGTGAGCAGTTCGGTGAACTTGCCCGGCAGGATTTCCCAGCCCATGGCGGTCGTCGGTTCGCCGAACGGGACGGCCCGCTGCACGGGGAAGCCGTCTTCGCCCGTGGTGCGGCCCTGTTCGTCGACACCGGAGTACCGCTGGCCGAAGTAGTAGTTCACGCCCAGGAAGTCCAGCGGCGCCGAGATGATCTCGAGGTCACCGTCCTCAATGGGCAGTGTCGCGCCCCGCACCACCAGGTCTGCAACGACGTCGACCGGGTACTGGCCGCGCACCAGCGGGTCGAGGTAGATGCGCACCCCCATGCCGTCGGCGTTGCGCGCGGCCTCCCGGTCCAGCTCGCTGTCGGTGGCGGGGTCGGAGGTGCCCATGTTGAGCGTGATGCCGAACTGCGTGCCCTCGGGCGCGGCCGCGCGCATGCGCTGCGTCGCCAGACCGTGGCCGAGCAGCAGGTGGTGGATGGCCTTCATGCCGGCCGCGAAGTCACGCCGGCCCGGGGCCATCACGCCGTGCACGTAACCGTGCATCGCGGAGCACCACGGTTCGTTCAGCGTCGTCCAGTGGCGGACGCGGTCGGACAGCCGGTCGAACACCAGCATCGCGTAGTCCGCAAAGCGGTACGCCGTGTCGCGCGCCGGCCAGCCGCCCGCGTCCTCGAGTTCCTGCGGCAGATCCCAGTGGTACAGCGTGAGCCACGGCGTGAGGTCCTTGGCCAGCAGCTCGTCCACGAGCCGGTCGTAGAACCCCAGGCCCGCTTCGTTCACGCCGCCCTTGCCGCGCGGCTGGACCCGCGGCCACGCCACGGAGAACCGGTACGTGTCGGCGCCGAGCTCCTTGACGAGCGCGACGTCGGAGGGCATCCGGTGGTAGTGGTCGCACGCGACGTCGCCGTTGTCGTTGTTGTCGATCGCCCACGGCACGCGGCAGAACGTGTCCCAGATGGACGGAGTCCGGCCATCTTCCTCCACCGCGCCTTCGATCTGGTACGCGGCGGTCGCCACGCCCCACCGGAAGTCCGGCGGCAGCGAGTCGATCAGCGCCTGCTGCTCGCGGGTCGCAGCGTTGGTCTCGGTCAACGGATCTCCTTCTCTACGACGTGACGGCGGCGGCTGGGGCGGCCGGGTGCAGCCAGCACGCGACGGTGCGCGTGGGATCGTCACGATCGGCGGGCACGCCCAGCACCGGAACCTCCGAGGTGCAAGGGCCGAACGCGTGCGGGCAACGGGGCGCGAACGTGCACCCGGCCGGCAGCGCCCGCGGGTCGGGCGGCGAGCCGGGGATGCCGCTGAGCTCGCGGCGCGGGCCGCGCAGCGCGGGGAACGAGTGCAGCAGGCCGTCGCTGTAGGGGTGCAGCGCGTCGCGGTACAGGTCGACGCCGCGGGCCTGCTCCACGATCCGGCCGCCGTACATGATGGCGATGCGGTCGGAGAACTCGACCAGCAGCGACAGGTCGTGCGTGATGAACAGGACGGAGAAGCCCAGCCGCTCGCGCAGTTCCACGAGCTGGGCCAGGATCTGCCGCTGCATCACGACGTCGAGCGCCGTCGTCGGCTCGTCCATGATCACGATCCGTGGTTCCAGGGCGAGTGCCATCGCGATCATCACGCGCTGCCGCATGCCGCCCGAGAGCTGGTGGGGGTACGCGTCGAGCCGGTCACCCGCGATGCCCACCAGGTGCAGCAGCTCGCGCGCCCGGGCCAGCCGCGAAGCCTTGGTGCTGCGTGGTTCGTGAGCCTTGATCACGTCCATCAGTTGCGTGGACACCTTGTGCACCGGGTTGAGCGAGTTCATCGCGCCCTGGAACACGATCGACGTCTCGGCCCAGCGGAAGTCGCGCAGCTGCTTGGGCGTCAGCTGCAAGACGTCGTACGGCTCGCCGGTGACCGGGTGGTAAACCACGCTGCCGCCGCGGATCACGCCGGGCGGCGGCAGCAGCCGGGTCAGCCCGTAGGCCAAAGTGGACTTGCCGCTGCCGCTCTCCCCGGCCAGGCCGAGCACTTCGCCGCGGTGCAGCGTGAGGTGCACGTCCTGTACCGCGTGCACGCCTTCGGCGCCGAGACCGTAGTCGACGTCGAGGCCCTTGATCTCGAGTACGGGTTCGCTCATTCCTTCTCCCGGCCGAGCACGGGTGTGAAGCCGACGCGCAGGCGCACCGTCTTGCCCTCGGCGTTCTTCGCCTTGGTCTTGCCGCTCGAGCGCAACCGCGGGCTCACGAACTCGTCGATGCCGAAGTTGAGCAGCGAGAGCGCGGTGCCGAGGATCGCGATCGCGAGCCCCGCCGGCACGAACCACCACCACGCGCCCTGCGCCAGCGCCTGCTGGCTCTGCGCCCAGAACAAGATCGTGCCCCAGTTCCACTCCGAGAAGCTCGAGACGCCGACGAACGCCAGCGTGATCTCCGACATCACGGCGAACACCACCGTGCCGACGAAGCTCGACGCGATCACCGCGGTGAGGTTCGGCAGGATCTCGAAGAAGATGATCCGGCCCGTCGACTCACCACTCGCCCGCGCCGCCTCGACGTACTCCCGCCGCCGCAGCGAAAGCGTCTGCGCTCGCAGCACGCGGGCACCCCACGCCCACGACGTGAGGCCGATGATCACGGCCACCAGGTAGTCGCCGCCGCTGGGCAGCGCCGAGCCGATGATGATGATCAGCGGCAGCGCCGGGATCACGAGGAACACATTGGACAGTGCGGACAGGCCTTCACCCGGCGTGCCGCCGAGGTAGCCGGACGTGACGCCGACGATCACAGCCAGGATCGTCGCGACGATGCCCGCGGTGAGGCCCACGAGCATCACACTGCGCGTGCCCACGACCACCTGACTGAAGATGTCCTGTCCGAGGTGCGTGGTGCCGAACCAGTGCTTACCCGAAGGCGCTTCGAGCAGGTCGTTGCTGCGCGCCGACGGGTCGAACGGCGCGATCCACGGCCCGATGATCGCGATCACCACGAAGAAGCCCAGCACCACGAGCCCGGTCAGCGTTTTGCCGCCGGTGAGGAACCGGAAGCGGCGGCGCTTGGCCGCGGGGCCGGCGACGGCGTCGGCCGGCAGCGGCTCCGGGGCGACCTGCTTGAGGTCGGCTGCGGGGACAGCCACGGCTCAGCCCTCCTTCCGGGTGCGCGGGTCGAGCACGAGGTACGCGACGTCGGCGAGCAGGTTCGCCACCAGCACCGAGAGCGTGATGATGAGGAAGATGCCCTGCATCAGCAGATAGTCCTGCGAACCGACGGCCTGGAACAGCTCGTAGCCCACACCGGGGTAGGAGAACACGATCTCCACCAGCAGCGTGCCGCCGACGATGAAGCCCAGCGCCAGCGCGAAACCGGACACGCTCGGCAGCAGCGCGTTGCGGGCCGCGTAGCTCACCATCACGCGGCGTTCCTTGAGCCCCTTGGCGTGCGCGACGGTGATGTAGTCCTCCGACGCGACGGTGACCATCATGTTGCGCATGCCGAGGATCCAGCTGCCCATCGAGCTGATCAGGATCGTGATCGCGGGCAGCAGGCTGTGCTGGATCGCGCTGCCGATGAAGTCGCCGTCCCAGCCGGGCACCAGGCCCGGGTCGTAGCCGCCCGAGGCGGGGAAGAAGCTGTCCGGGCCGGCCAGCAGCGTGATCGCGATGAGGCCGAGCCAGAAGTACGGGATGGACGAGAGGAACGTCGTCACCGGCAGCAGGCCGTCCACCCAGGACCCGCGCTTCCACCCGGCGACGACCCCGAGCCCGGTGCCGATCAGGAAGCCCACCACCGTGGTGAACCCGACGAGGATGATCGTCCACGGCAGACTGTCGGCGATCACCTCGCTCACGGGCGAGGGGAAGAACGTGAACGACAACCCGAGGTCGCCGCGGAAGAGCTGGGCCCAGTAGTGGAAGTACTGGGTGAGCAGGCTTTCGTTCTTGTCGAGCCCGAACAGGACGTACAGGGACTGGATCGCGTCGGCCGACAGCGTGCCCTGGTTCTTCGTGATGAGCGACTGCACCGGGTCACCCGGGATCAGGCGCGGGATGAAGAAGTTGATCGTAATGGCGGCCCACGCGGTGAAAATGTAGAACGCGAGGCGCTGGAGCAGGTACCTCACTCGCTCACCGCCGGGTCGTAGAGCCAGCACGCGGCCCAGTGGCCGGGCGTCTCACCGACGGTGAACCGCGGCGGCAAGTCGGTCTGGCACCGCTGCATCGCGACGGGGCAGCGCGGGTGGAACCGGCAGCCCGGCGGCGGCGCGATCAGGCTCGGCGGCTCACCGGAGCCCTTCTCCTTCGGCGCCTCACCGGGTTCGGCCGCCGTGCCGGGGTCGAGCCGGTCGGGGTCGGGCGCGGACTCGATGAGCAGCTGCGTGTACGGGTGCGCCGGCCGCTGCGTCACGGTCTCGGAGTCGCCGCCCTCGACCATGCGCCCGGCGTACATCACGAGCGTCTCGTCGGCGAAGTAGCGCGCCGACGCGATGTCGTGCGTGATGTAGAGGATCGCCAGGTGCAGACGTTCCTTCAGGTCGCGCAACAGGTTCAGCACGCCCAGGCGGATCGAGACGTCCAACATGGACACCGGCTCGTCGGCCAGCAGTGCCTCCGGGTCGGCGCCGAGCGCCCGCGCGATCGCGACGCGCTGGCGCTGGCCACCCGAGAGCTCGTGGGGGAACTTGTCGGCATAGCGCTCCGGCGGGGTCAGCTGCACCCGCGTGAGCAGTTCGTGCAGCGCCCGCTCGAGGTCCTCGGCGGTGCGCCCGGCGCGGCCGTGGATCTTCAGCGCGCGCGTGAGGTGGTAGCGCACCGTGTGCACGGGGTTCAGCGACGCGAACGGGTCCTGGAAGATCATCTGGACCTGGCGGCAGTACGCCCGGAAAGCCTTGCCGCCCTTGACGGTCACCGATTTTCCGTGCAAGCGGATGTCGCCGCCGGTGCGCGGGTAGAGCTGGGCGAGCAGGCGCGCGACGGTCGACTTGCCCGAACCGGACTCGCCGACGAGCGCGGTCACGCGCTCGCGCCGCAGCACGAGGTCGACGTCGTCGACCGCCCGCACGCTGCGGCGGCCCTTCGTGAGCACCTCGCGGCCGCGCTTGCGCACGGGGAAGTGCTTGGTCAGCCCGGAGGCCTCGAGCACGACTGTATCCGACCTGTCCGACGTGTCCGACGTGTCCGAGGCTCCGGGACCGATCCCGCCGGCCCGGGAGGCCACCTCCGGTGCGGAGGCGGCTTCCCGGGTGGCGACTGCGTTGTCCTCGGCCATCCGTCAGGCCGCGGGCTTCAGGTGCAGGACGATGTCCAGCGCGTTGCGCAGGGTCGGCTGCGCCGGGCCGTACGGGTTGGCCTCGTCGGGCCAGCCCGTCCAGTTCTTCGTGCTGTACTCGCCGCCGGAGTTCGCAG
Source organism: Amycolatopsis sp. FDAARGOS 1241 (assembly GCF_016889705.1). Classification (NCBI taxonomy): domain Bacteria; kingdom Bacillati; phylum Actinomycetota; class Actinomycetes; order Pseudonocardiales; family Pseudonocardiaceae; genus Amycolatopsis; species Amycolatopsis sp. FDAARGOS 1241. The sequence continues at coordinate 427,924 of NZ_CP069526.1, read as the reverse complement.
CCATGAGCGGCACCATCGGCTGCTGGTCGATCATGATCTGCTGCAGCTTGGCCATCGCGGTGGCGCGGCTGGCGTCGTCGGCGGCGTTGGCGTAGGTCGCCAGTGCCTGCGTGGCCTCGTCGTTCTTGTAGCGGCCGTAGTTGCCGTTGATGCCGCCCTGGCCGGTCGGCTTGTAACGGTTGCCGTCCATCACGTCGCGGTACAGGTCGTACGGCGTGGCACCGTCGTTGGTCCAGTGCAGCAGGCCTTCGAAGTCACCGGTGTCGACGGACTTGGTCCACGCGTCCTGGTTCATCTTCTCGACCGTGGCCGTGATCCCGATCTGCGCGAGGTTGTCCTTGATGATCTCGAGGTCGGTGATGTAGTCCGACCAGCCCGAGGGCACGGTGAGCTTGAGGTTCACCGGCTTGCCGCTCGGGTCCACGAGCTGGTTGCCGTTGTACTTGAAGCCCGCGCCGGTAAGCAGCGACTTGGCGCCCGGCACGTCGACCTTCACGGTCCGACCCTTGTACTGCGGCGCGATGAACGAGTCACCCGCCGGCGTCGGGATGCCGGTGACCTGGTCGTTCTTCGGGTAGAAGTAGCCGGCCTCACCCTGGTTGAAGATGTCGTCGCGGTTGACGACCTTGTTGACCGCCTGGCGCAGCTTCGGGTTGCTCCACGGCGCCTTCTCGGTGTTGAACCACAGGCCGTGCACGGCGAGCTGGGCCGGGAACCACAGCTTGTAGTGCTGCGGGTCCTTGTTCACGTAGACGGTCTTGTAGTTCGGGATGAAGACGAAGCTCCACTCGGCCGCGCCACTGGCGAGGGCGGCGACCTGCGCGTTGTTGTCGTTGTAGGAGGTGTAGCGGATCTCCTTGACCTTGGGCGCTTCCTGCCAGTAGCCGGTGCGCTGGGTCACGGTGACCGTCTGCGGCGTGAACGACTTGAGCGTGTACGGGCCCGTGCCCACCGGCTTCTTGACGGTGTCGGTGGACGGGTCCTTGATCTGCGACCAGATGTGCTTGGGCACCACGATGGTCTGCAGGATCTTGACCTGGTTCACGAACTGCGAGGTGTCGAAGCCGAGGGTGACCTGGTTCCCGCTCGCGGAGATGTCCTTGTACGGGATCGAGTCGATGTTCAACGCCTTGTTGTCGCGCAGGAGCTGGAAGGTGTAGGCCACGTCGTCGCCGGTCATCGGCGTGCCGTCGGAGAATTTGACGCCGTCGCGAATGGTCAGGACCAGCTTCTTGTAGTTGTCCGACCAGTCCCACTTCGTGGCGAGCCAAGGCTTCCCGGGCTCCTGCGGCTTGACACGGTTGAGCATCACGAGGGGTTCGTAGATCACGTAGCGGTACCCGAGGGACGCGGCCGCCGAAGTCTCCAGGAACGGGTTGTTGTTCTCGGGCTGCGGGCCGTTCGGCATGCCGACGTTCAGCACGGCCGCGGCGTTGCCGCCACCCGCGCTGCTCGAGCCGCCTCCACAGGCCGCGAGCACCGCGGCTGCCACCACGGCAACGAGCGCTGCGACGACGGAGCGCTTCACTCGCATTCGTCCTCCTAGGTCCTGGTGCTACGGGTTCGCCCCGCGCTCGGCGAAGAAGCTGAGTGTTCGGTCCGGCCGCGCGACAGGTGGAGTCAACCCGGGTGACTCGGGTCACGTCAATAACACGGCGGTAACATTTTGTGCCTAAGTTTAAGTACTGAAAGAAAGCCTCGCCCTAGGTACCCGGCCGCCGATTTCTTTGCGCGCCAAGGAGATTCAGCCGGCTGAACGCCCACCGGACGCCAGCAGCGCGGCAACCGGCAACGTGGCCGCTCCGAGCGCCACGGCCTCCGGACCCAGCTGCCCCAGGTGCACCTCAGTCGCCTCGGCCAGGTACCCGAGCGCGTGCCGGGCCGCGGCGTCCCGGACGCGCGACAGGATCGCCTCCCCCATGATCGCCCCCGCCGAGCCTGCCAGCACAACCCGGTCCGGCGCCAGGAGGTTGATCAGGTTCGCGATGCCGATGCCGAGGTACTCCCCGACGCCGGCGAGCGTTTGCGCAGCTGGACCAGACCTTTCGGCAACGGTGGTCCGGTCCGGCTCGGCGAGGGTGCCGCCGTTGCCGCCGGCGGCAGGGCTGTGTCGCCCGACGCTCCCGTCGTCGGCGATTTCGACCTTCGTGTCGCGCTCACCGGCGACGGTTGCAACTCTCGGGCCGAGCCCATCGCCGATGGCGGCAGCAAGCGGTTCGTTGCCGCCGGCGAGCGCGACGATCTCGGCGAGGCGGCTTTCGCTGTCGATCGCTGCGAGGGGCGCCGCGCCGGGCGTTTCGACGTAGCGTCGGATCACCGCTTCGGTGCCGACGTAGGCCTCGAGGCAGCCGTGGGAGCCGCAGCGGCAGGGGGCGCCCGCGGCGCGCACGACGGTGTGACCCCACTCCGTGGTGGTGATGCCGGGGAAGGTACCGCGGCCCGCGGCGAAGGCCGCGCCGACGCCGACGCCAAGGAGGGCGATCACCGTGCGTTGCACGCCGCGGCCGGCGCCGCGCCACATCTCGGCCTGACCGAGCGTGCGGGCGCGGTTGTCGAGGTGCAGCGGGGTGTCGGCCGGCAGCGGGACGCGTGCCCGCAGCAGGTCCGCGAACGGGACGCCGGCCCAGCCGAGCGTGGGGGCGTGGACGGTGCCGCCGTCGCGCACCGCGCCCGGCACGCCCACGCCGACGCCGAGCACGCGGTCGCCGCCGGCGGCGAGGACCTCGGCGACGCCGGCGCGCGCGAGCTCCACGACCTGTGCCGGATCGAGGCCGGCGAGGGGGTGGCGCACGGTGGCGAGCGTGCCGAGCGCCCAGTCGAAGAGCCCGGCGCGCACGTGCGTCTCGCCCACGTCGACGCCCACCACCTGGCCGAACTCGGGCCTGACGCGCAGGAGGGTGCGCGGCCTGCCACCATCGGACTCGACGGACCCGGCCTCGGCGACCACCCCGTCGCCGATGAGCTCCGCGACCACGTTCGTCACGGTCGCGGGACTGAGCCCGGACTCGGCGACGAGCTCGAGCCGGCTGACCGGCCCACGCAGGTAGAGCGACGACAGGAGCGCCGCGCGGTTGTGCCGCCTCAGGTCACGGGTCGTCTGCCGGAGCACCCTCGTCACCTGGGGGATTCTGCCAGACGACCAGACGTTCGGGACTTAGTTCACTAGTTAATACATGGCCACAACTTACGGTGATCAGGCATCCTGGTGCCGGGAGAGTTCGAGGCCAGATGGGTGTCACATGGCGACCAAGCGCACCACCGTCCGCGATCTGCGGCGGCACAACCGTTCCCTGCTGCTGTCGAAACTGTACTTCGATGGCCCGCTGTCGCGGCACGAACTGAGCCAGCTCACGGGCTTGTCCGCCGCGACGGTCAGCAACGTGACGGCCGAGCTCGCCGAAGAGCGGCTCATCACCGAGGCCGGTCTGGTCGAATCGGACGGCGGGCGGCCGCGGGTGCTGCTGCGGGTGGACCCGGCCTACGGGCACGTCGCCGGCGTCGACATCGGCGAGACGGGCGTGCGGGTGGAGCTGTTCGACCTCGCGATGCAGCGGCTGGCCACGGTGGAGCACGAGCTGTCGCCCGCGCACACCGAATCACGCACGGTCGTCGCGGCTGTCGTGTCGGGCTTGCGCGAGGTGATCGCTTCCGCGGCCGCCGAGGACTCGGCCGTGCTCGGCGTGGGCGTCGGCGTGCCCGGCATGGTCGAGCAGGGCGAACGCGTGCTGGTGCACGCGCCCACCATCGGCTGGGACTCCGTGCCGCTCGCCGACGAACTCCGCGACGCGGGCCTCGACCTGCCCGTGTTCATCGACAACGGCGCCAAGACCCAGGGCCAGGCCGAAATGTGGTTCGGCGCCGGCCGCGGCGCGCGCCACGCCGTCATCGTGCTCATCGGCTCCGGCGTCGGCGCCGCCGTCATCGCCGACGGCGCCACCTACCGCGGCTCCACCTCCAGCGCCGGCGAATGGGGCCACACCACCATCGTCTACGACGGGCAGCCCTGCCGCTGCGGCTCCCACGGCTGCCTCGAGGCCTACATCGGCGCCGAGGCTGTGTTGTCGCGCTACCGCCGCGCCCGCGGAAAGCCCGCCCCCGGCGAAACGGAACAGGACCAGTTCGCCGCCCTGCTGGCGTCCGCCGACCGCTCCAAAACGGCCCAGAAGGTCCTCGAGGAGACCGCCGGCTACCTCGGCGCCGGCATCGCGAACCTGATCAACCTCTTCAACCCCGAACGCATCGTCCTGGGCGGCTGGGCCGGCTTGGCACTAGGTGAACGCCTCCTCCCCCTCATCCGCAACACCGCCGCCGCCCACGCCCTCCGCCACCCCTTCGGCGAAACCACCATCGAACTCGGGCAACTGGGGCTTGATGCGGTGGCGACGGGCGCCGCTACGTTGCCCGTCGCCGACCTGCTGGAACAGGGCTCAGACCCACGGCTCCAGACGAAGACGCCCGCACCGCACATCGGCTCCGGCGCAGCCTGACCACCACCCAAGGCGACGCACAGCCACCACACAACGCAAGGACCTACGCAGACAACCCGCACTCAGCCCCCGGCCCTGCCCCTCGAACGGCGCCCGCCACACGCACCAACCGCCGCCCGACCACCCACCGACGATGCACCCAGCCCCTACCCGCCCGACACCTCGAACGGCGACGCAAAGCCACCTACACCGCGCAACATAACTACGCAACAAGGATGCGCCCAGCCCCCGCCCGGCACCTCGATCCGAAGCTTCAACACGGCCGCCGACCCCGTGTCAAGGCACGCTTTCCCGCCTTGACACGGGGTCAGCGGCCGTAGTCACACTCGCGCTTCGGGGTGCATACGCCCCGCAACACGCCCCTGCGCAGGACCGCATCCCACCCACCGGCACCACCCCGGCCAACAACTCCCCTCCCTTTCTTCCAGTCGAAAAAATTCCCTCCCCCACCCATTGCCGCAATGGTCCGGACCATGCATACTTCTCTTACTTTGTTGCCAGGCACAACAAAGTAGCCCGATTCGCCCGACCCCGAACCGATCCCGATCTCCAACCTTGCCGCCCGCCTGCGGTCCACCTCCGGAGTGGACACGAAGCGCCCGGCCGAGAACCGCGCGGTCCCCTTCATCGTGCCTTCCTCCGCCCACCCGCGTTTTCGTGCTGCGGTTTTCATGCTGCGCGCATGAAATCGCGACCCCTCCGCCAGAAGAGGTGACAACGATGTCCATCTCCCTGTCCCAGAGACGATTTCCGAGACGCTCCCGCTGGGCCGGACTCTTCGCGGCCGCAGCGCTGCTCACCGTCGGACTGCAAGCCACTCCCGTCGTCATCGCACCCCCGGAAGCCGCCGCGGCAGCCAGCTTCACCGACGACTTCAACGGCACCGCCGGCAGCCCCGCCGACGGTGCCAAGTGGAATTACGAGACCGGCGACAACGTCAACAACCACGAGCGACAGTACTACACGTCCGGCACGAACAACGCGGCGCTCGACGGCCAGGGCCACCTGGTGATCACCGCGAAGCGCGAGAACCCGGGCAACTACAACTGCTGGTACGGCCGCTGCGAGTACACGTCCGCGCGGCTCAACACCTCCGGCAAGTTCAGCCAGGCCTACGGCCACTTCGAGACCCGCATGAAGCTCCCGCGCGGCCAGGGCATGTGGCCGGCGTTCTGGATGCTCGGCGGCGGCGACTGGCCCACCGACGGCGAGATCGACGTGATGGAGAACGTCGGCTTCGAGCCCAACACCGTGCACGGCACCATCCACGGTCCCGGTTACTCCGGCTCCGGCGGCATCGGCGCCGCGTACAGCGGGCCGAACTTCTCCGACGACTTCCACACCTACGCCGTGGACTGGTCGCCCAACAAGATCGTGTGGTCGGTCGACGGCAACGTCTACCAGACCCGGACGCCGACCGACCTGAACGGCAACCGCTGGGTCTACGACCACAACTTCTTCATCATCATGAACCTCGCCGTCGGCGGTTACTGGCCCGGCGACCCCAACAGCAGCACGCAGTTCCCGCAGCAGCTCGTGGTCGACTACGTGCACGTGACCACCAGCACCGGCGGCACCACCCCGCCGAGCGGGCGCACCGGCACGATCACCGGCATCGGCGGCAAGTGCGTCGACGTCGCGGGCGCCAACACGGCCAACGGCACGCCGATCCAGATCACCGACTGCAACGGCAACGCCGCGCAGAACTGGACCGTCGGCAGCGACGGAACCCTGCGCGCGCTGGGCAAGTGCATGGACGTGACGGCGGCGGGCACGGCGGACGGCACACCCGTGCAGCTGTACGACTGCAACGGCACCGGCGCCCAGCAGTGGGTCGTCACCGCGGCCCACGACATCGTGAACCCAGCCGCGAACAAGTGCCTCGACGCCACGGGGAACAGCTCGGCCAACGGCACCCGCCTGCAGATCTGGACCTGCACCGGCGGCGCGAACCAGAAGTGGACCGCGCCCTGATCCCCTAATCGAAAGCTGCCGCGCGGGGCCACTCGCCTCCTCTTCCTCCTCCGGTGGTCCCGCGCGGTGTTCCACCTCCCCCCTGAGAACACCCCTTCGAACACCTCACAGCGTCCGGGTGTGCGATCCCGATCGGAACACGCACCCGGAGCCCCGGATCCCCACCGGCCCGCCTCCACCCGCGAGGCACCGCCGGGGCCCGCGCGCGGGTTCGGTCCCCACCGGATCCCCTTCCCCACCGGCCTCTGCCCATCCCCCAAGGAGACTCCAAGTGCGGCGATTCTTCGTCGCGCTGGCAGGGTGTGCCCTGCTAGCGCTCTCCCTCATCTCCGGTACCACGGCAACGGCGGCTCCGGCCGCACCCGCGGCACTCGCGGCACCCGCAGCCGCCCCCACCGCGGCGCAGCTGCTCGCGAAAACCGGCTCGTGCCAGCAGATCTCGAACGGCAAGTACAGCTACGACGAGGGCGGCGCGGCCACGGTGCCCGTGTGCCAGTCGGGCAGCGCCGTGTTCTTCAAGGCCGACTTGGACATCGACTGCGACGGCCAGCGCACGAGCCAGTGCAACGAGAACACCGACTGCTGCTTCTACCCCGACACGGCGTTCCACACCTCGGGTGACCAGCCCCTGAACGCGGCCCAGCTCCCGTACGTCGTGCTCCCGCAACCGACGTCCACTTGGGACTACCGCAAGTACGGCATCGACGGCGGTTCCGTGGTCGCCGTCATCTACAACAACAAAGTCGCCTACGCGGTGGTCGGTGACACCGGCCCGACGAGCATCATCGGTGAAGCCTCCTACGCCACGGCCGTGAGCCTCGGCATCGACCCCGACCCGAGCACGGGAGGTACCGAGGGCCCGGTCACCTACGTCGTTTTCCCGAACCGCGTGAGCCCCATCGAGAACCACACCACCGCGGTGAGCGTCGGTGAGTCCGCGGCGAGCCAGTGGGTCGGCGCCGGCCAGACCGACCCGCCCACCGGCGGCGGCACGGGCCCGATCACCGGCCTCGGCGGCAAGTGCGTCGACGTCGCGGCGGCCAACAGCGCCAACGGCACCGCCGTGCAGCTCTACGACTGCAACGGCACCGCCGCACAGCAGTGGACCGTCTCCGGCGATGGCACGATCCGCGCGCTGGGCAAGTGCCTGGACGTGGCGGGCGCCGGCACCACCAACGGCACGAAGGTGCAGATCTACGACTGCAACGGCACCGCCGCGCAGCGCTGGACGGCGAACTCCTCGAGCCAGCTCGTGAACGCGGGGTCGGGCAAGTGCCTCGACGCCACGGACAACAGCTCCGCCAACGGCACGCGGCTGCAGATCTGGACGTGCACCACCGGCGCGAACCAGAAGTGGACGGTGCCGAGCGCATGAGGAGACGCCACCTGCTCCCGCTCCTCGGTGCCACGGCCCTCGCGGCGTCCACACTGTCCACAGTGGCCGCTCCGGTTGCCCAAGCCGCCAACGAGACGGTGAACGTCTGGCTCACCACGACCGACGACTCGCGCGGCGTGAACGTGACCCGCGGCTTGCAACAGCAGCCGTCGATCGCGTTCTCCGCCGGCACGGGCAGCGGCCAGCAGACGGTCAACGTCAACGAGAACACCACCTACCAGCAGTTCGAAGGCGGCGGCGCGTCGTTCACCGACACCGCGGCGTGGCTGATGAACTCCTCCGGCGCGCTGTCGGCGAGCACGCGCAACTCCGTGATGCAGAAGCTCTTCGACCCGAACACCGGGATCGGGCTGAGCTTCCTGCGCAACCCGATCGGCGCGTCGGACCTCGCCCGGTTCAGCTACACCTTCGACGACATGCCGGCCGGGCAGACCGACCCCGGCCTCACGCACTTCTCCATCGCCCACGACCAGGCCGACGTGCTGCCCCTGACCCAGCAGGCCAAGCAGCTCAACCCGCAGCTGAAGATCATGGCGTCGCCGTGGAGCGCGCCGCCGTGGATGAAGGACAACGACAGCTACAACCTCGGCTGGGTCGAGTCGCAGTACTACGGCGCCTACGCCCAGTACTTCGTGAAGTACCTGCAGGCCTACCGCAGCGCGGGCGTGCCGATCGACTACCTGTCGGTGTCGAACGAACCCACGTGCTGCACCGGCTACCCGTCCACGAACTGGAACGGCTCGGGCCTGGCCTACTTCACGAAGAACAACCTGCTCCCGGCGCTGCACACCGCGGGCCTGCCCACGAAGGTGCTCGCGCTCGACTGGAACTGGGACCAGTACCAGGCCTACGCGGCGCCCACGATGGACGACGCGTCGATCCGCAACGACCCCAACTTCGGTGGCATGGCCTGGCACGGTTACGGCGGCAACGTCGCGACGCAGACCACCGTGCACAACCAGTACCCGAACGTGAACGCGTACTCGACCGAGCACTCCGGCGGCACCTGGATCGCCAACCAGCAGGCCGAGGACATGAACAACATCATCGACTACGCCCGCAACTGGAGTCGCTCGGTCACCAAGTGGAGCCTCGCCGTGGACCAGAACATGGGCCCGCACACCGGCGGCTGCGGCACCTGCACCGGCCTCATCACCGTCCACAACGGAGACTCGCGCAGCGGGCAGGTCGACTACACGGTCGAGTACTACACGATGGGCCACCTCACCAAGTTCGTGAAGCCCGGCGCGGTGCGGATCGACTCGAACGACGGATCGGCAGTGCGGAACGTCGCGTGGAAGAACCCCGACGGGTCCAAGGCGCTGATCGCGTACAACTCAGGCACGGGCAGCCAGAGCGTGCGGGTGAACTGGGGTGGCCAGTCCTTCACCTACCCGCTGCCGGGCCACACCTCGGCGACGTTCACGTGGAACGGCACGCAGTCCGGCGGCGGTAGCACCCCGCCGCCGACCGGCCGCACGGGCCGGATCGCCGGCCTGGCCGGAAAGTGCCTCGACGTCGCGGGCGCGAACACCGCCAACGGCACCGCGGTGGACCTCTACGACTGCAACGGCACGAACGCACAACAGTGGACCGTGGGCACCGACGGCACGATCCGCGCGCTGGGCAAGTGTCTCGACGTGACCGCGGCGTCCACAGCGGACGGTGCGAAAGTCCAGCTGTACGACTGCAACGGCACCGGCGCGCAGCAGTGGGTGGCCAATTCGGCCCACGACATCGTGAACACCGCCGCGAACAAGTGCCTCGACGTCACCGGCAACACCTCCGCCAACGGCACCCGCACGCAGATCTGGACGTGCACCGGTGCGGCCAATCAGAAGTGGACCGCTCCCTGATCCCAGGAGTTCCCGATGAGAACACGAATTCTCGCGGCGATCGGCGGCCTGCTCGCCGCCTCCGCCGTCACCCTGATTCCGGCGAGCGCGCAAGCGGCGACCGGGCAGATCACCGGCATCGGCGGCAAGTGCGTCGACGTCGCCGGAGCGAGCAGCGCCAACGGCACCGCCGTGCAGCTCTACGGCTGCAACGGCACGACGGCCCAGCAGTGGGACGTCTCCGGTGACGGCACGATCCGCGCCCTCGGCAAGTGCCTCGACGTGACCGCGGCGTCCACAGCGGACGGTGCCAAAGTCCAGCTGTACGACTGCAACGGCACCGGCGCCCAGCAGTGGGTCGTCACCGCGGCCCACGACATCGTGAACCCGGCCGCGAACAAGTGCCTCGACGCCACGGGCCAGAGCTCGGCCGACGGCACGCGCCTGCAGATCTGGACGTGCACCGGCACCGCCAACCAGAAGTGGACCGCGCCCTCAGGTGGTGGCGACACGACACCACCGCCGTCGGCCGGCGCGATGGCCGTGGCGCCTTACCTCTACAACGGCTGGGGCGCCCCGCCGAGCCCGACCACGATCATGAACGCGACGGGTGTGAAGTGGTTCACGCTGGCGTTCGTGCTGTCCAACGGCTACTGCAACCCGCAGTGGGACGGCTCGCGCCCACTGACCGGTGGCGTGGACCAGGGGACGATCAACACCGTCCGCGGCGCGGGCGGCGACGTGATCCCCTCGTTCGGCGGCTACAGCGGCAACAAGCTCGAGTCGTCGTGCGGCAGCGCGGGTGAGCTCGCGGCGGCCTACCAGAAGGTGATCAACGCCTACGGCCTGAAGGCGATCGACATCGACATCGAGGCCGACGCCTACAGCAACGCGACCGTTCAGCAGCGGACCGTCGACGCGCTGAAGACCGTGCGCAGCAACAACCCCGGTGTCAAGATCTACGTCACGTTCGGCACCGGCACCAGCGGGCCGGACGCGGGTCTGGTCAACCGCGCGGCGCAGTCCGGGCTCACCGCGGACGGCTGGGTCATCATGCCGTTCGACTTCGGGGGTGCCGGGCAGAACATGGGCACGCTCACGCTGCGGGCGGCCGAAGGACTCAAGAACGTGGTGAAGAACGCCTACGGTTACAGCGACGACACCGCCTACCGCCACATGGGCATCTCGTCCATGAACGGCATCACGGATCAGAACGAGACGGTGACGGTGGCCGACTTCACGACGATCCTGGGTTACGCCAACCAGCACCACCTGGCACGGCTCACGTTCTGGTCGGCCAACCGCGACCGGCCGTGCACCGGCGGCCCGGCCGACAGCTGCTCGAAGGTCTCGCAGCAGCCGTGGGACTACACGAAGGTGTTCGCCCGCTACGCCGGCTGACCGCGGGGATAGACAACGGCGAACCGTGATCTCCCCCCGGGGATCACGGTTCGCCGCCGTTCCACCATCTCCACCATCTCCCGGCCGCGTACCCGGATCGGTCCTGGGGGCGACCATCCCGATCCGGAAGGGCGAACGGGCCGACGTCCCGTCTGGGGGTTCCGGGACCTGGGCTGCCTTCGCGTCACGCGGCCTGACGAAAACGTTAACCAGTCTGCGGCGATCTTCACCCGGCGCGGGCGGCGGACGGCCCGAACGTGCACCGGCGGCTGCCCGTCCGCGCGAACAGCCGTGATGTAAGCAGGCGCTTCATCCGGTTTACGACGGAAGTAGGCGCGAAACTGCGCCGTACCCGCGCAAGTAACGACAAACGTTTTCCGTGGCGCAGCACACAGCCCGCGTGCGGTCACGGCGATTTTCGTGGCCACGCCAAGGATCTCGCCGCCGCCGTGTGTCCCGTGTGGAGCGCGGACGCGTCAGACGCCGGCGGCTTCGGCCGACCGCTCCGAGTACGCCTCGACGAGCTGAGCCTCGGCGTCGTCGAGGTAACCAGCGAGGAGCTTTTCCGTCGCCGCGCCGTCGCCCTCGGCCAGCGGCCGGAGGATCTCGTGGTTGCGCGGCAGGTAGCGCTCGTGGAACCGGCGCGGGTCGGCCATCACGTGGAACACCAGGCGCAGCTCGGCCGTGAGTCCCTGCATCAGCTCGACGATCCGCTCGCTGCCGGTGAGCCCGACGAGTTCGCTGTGGAACCTGATGTTGGCGGTGCCGAGGTCCTGCCAGCGCCCGCCGGCCGCGGCGGCATCACCGTCCGCGACCGTGGCGGCGATCCGCGCGAAGGACGCCGGCCGCTCGGTGATCCCGCGGACCGCGGCGCACTCGACGAGCTTGCGCACGCGGTAGATGTCGCGCACGTCGGCGACGGTCGGCACGCGCACGAACACGCCGCGGTTGAGCTCGTGAGTGAGCAGCCGCTCGTGCGTGAGCAGGCGGAACGACTCGCGCAGCGTGTTGCGCGAGACGCCGAGCGCGGTGCCGATGTCCTGCTCCGACAGGCGCCCGCCGGGCAAGAAGAAGCCCTCGGCGATGCGCGTGCGCAGCACACCCGCGACCCGCTCCGCGGTGCTCGTGCGGCTCAGCAGGCCACGGTCGGCTTCGAGCCCCAGCCGGCTCTCGTCGGTGTCCACGTCGCCCAGCGTAGCCGCAGGGATGAGAACAATAAAATGAGAGACTTGTGGAATCGTTGAACAATCCGTACGGTGCCTGGCATGTGACTCGTGCCACGATGAGTACTCCCCACTGCGAGGTACCCGATGAACACGAACGTGACAGCAGGCACCACGAGGGCAGCCCGCCCGTTCGAGTGGTTCCGTTCCCTCGGGCCGAAGGGCCGCCGCGCCTTCTTCGGCGCTTTCGGCGGCTACGGCCTCGATTCCTTCGACTACCAGACGCTGCCCTTCGGGCTGGCCGCCATCACGGCGTACTTCGGCATCTCCTCGGGTGAAGCCGGCCTGCTGAGCACGACGACGCTGGTGGTCTCCGCGATCGGCGGCATCGGCGCCGGGGTGCTGGCCGACCGCATCGGCCGCGTCCGCACGTTGCAGCTGACCATCGCGATGTACGCGCTGTTCACGGTGCTCTGCGGGTTCGCGCCGAACTTCGGGACGCTGCTGGTGTTCCGCGGCCTGCAGGGCCTCGGCTTCGGCGGCGAGTGGGCAGTGGGCGCCGCGCTGGTCGCGGAGTACTGCTCGGCTCGCTACCGCGGGCGGACAGTGGCGTTCGTGCAGAGCGCGTGGGCCGTCGGCTGGGGCCTGCTGGTGATCGTCTACACGATCCTGTTCAGCGTGCTCGACGACGCCGTCGCGTGGCGGGTGCTGTTCTGGGTCGGTGTGCTGCCGGCGCTGCTCGTGCTGTGGGTCCGGCGCAGCGTGTCCGACGCGGAGCACGCGACGGAAAGCCGCCTCAGGGCTCGCACGAAGGCCAACCCGTGGTCCTCGCTCGGCGGCATCTTCCGCCTCGACCTGCTGAAGACCACGATCTTCGCGGCGCTGCTCGCGACCGGCGTGCAGGGTGGTTACTACACCCTGTTCACGTGGCTGCCGAACTACCTCAAGACCAGCCGCGGCCTCTCCGTGGTCGGCACCGGCGGGTACTTCGCGCTGCTGATCCCCGGCGCGTTCATCGGCTACGTCTGCGGCGGTTACCTCGCCGACCTGATGGGACGCAAGAAGACGTTCCTGCTCTTCTCCGTGCTGTCGGCGGCGCTGATCGTGCTGTTCGTGCAACTGCCCTACGGCGCCAACGGGCTCATGCTGCTGATCAGCTTCCCGCTCGGCTTCTCGACGTCGGCGATCTTCAGCGGCTTCGGCGCCTACCTCGCGGAGCTGTTCCCGACCGAACTGCGCGCGACGGGCCAGGGCTTCACCTACAACTTCGGCCGCGCGGTGGGCGCCGCGTTCCCCGCGGTGGTCGGGTTCATGGGCGCGGGCGGCGCGATCGCGCTCGGCGCCGTCGGCTACGCGATCGCCGCGCTGGCCCTGCTGTGGCTGCCCGAGACACGCGGCCGGGAACTCGCCGGGATCCGATCATGACCACGTTCCGCGACCCGGCGGCCCTGAGCCCGGCCGAAGCCCGCGCCCTGTTCCGCGCGGGCACGGACCGTCCGACGACCGGCTGGGCCCTCGGGTACACGCAGACCAACCTCATCGCGGTGCCGCAGGACTGGGCCGACGACGTGCTGCTGTTCTGCGCGCGCAACCCGCAGGCCTGCCCGGTGCTGGACATCAGCAAACCCGGTGACCCGGCCACGCGGCTCGCGCCCGGCGCGGACCTGCGCACGGATCTGCCGCGCTACCGGGTGTGGCACAACGGGGTGCTGACCGGCGAGGTGACCGACGCGACGGGCCTGTGGCGCAGCGACATGGTGGCGTTCTCGATCGGCTGCAGCTTCACGTTCGAGACGGCGCTGGCCGCGGGCGGCCTGCCGCTGCGGCACGTGGCACAGGGCCGCAACGTGTCGATGTACGTGACCACGCGGCAGTGCGAGCCGGCGGGCCGGCTGCACGGGCCGATGGTCGTCTCGATGCGTTACCTGCCGGCGGGGCTGGTCGACGAAGCCGTGCGGATCACGTCGGCGATGCTCGCGGTGCACGGCGCGCCCGTGCACGCCGGCGACCCGGCGGTGCTCGGCATCACCGACCTCGCGCGGCCCGACTTCGGCGACGCCGTGGACCCCGAACCCGGCGACGTTCCGGTGTTCTGGGCGTGCGGCGTCACCCCGCAGGCCGCGCTGATGGCGTCCCGGCCGCCGTTCGCCATCACGCACGCGCCGGGGTACATGTTCTTGACGGACCAACTCGACAGTGACCACCGGGTGGAGTGACATGGATCTGAACAGTGACCTGGGCGAAGCGTTCGGCGCCTGGAAGATGGGTGACGACGAGGCGATGCTCGACATCGTCACCAGCGCGAACATCGCGTGCGGTTTCCATGCGGGCGACCCGGGCGTGATGCGTCGGGTGTGTGAACGCGCGGCCGAACGCGGCGTGACGATCGGCGCGCACGTGGGCTACCGCGACCTCGCCGGCTTCGGGAGGCGCGCGCTCGACATCGACGCGCAGGACCTCACCGACGACGTGCTCTACCAAATCGGTGCGCTCGACGCGTTCGCGCGCGCCGCCGGCAGCCGCGTGAAGTACGTGAAGGCGCACGGGGCGCTGTACAACACGGCGGCCGTCGACGCGGAGCAGGCGGCGGCGCTCGTGGCCGGGGTTCAGCGGTACGGCTCGGACCTGGCGCTGCTGTGCCCGCCGGACTCCGAGATGCTGCGCGCCGCGACGGCGGCCGGTGTGACCGGCTACGCGGAGGCGTTCGCCGACCGCGCGTACACGCCGGAAGGCAGGCTGGTCTCGCGCAAGAAGCCGGGCGCCGTGCTGCACGACCCGGACGAGGTCGCCACCCGGGCGACGGCGATGGCGACGACCGGCGAGGTCGTGGACATCGAGGGCGGGAAGCTCGACCTGCGCGCGGTCTCCCTGTGCGTGCACGGCGACACCCCGGGTGCGGTCGGCCTCGCGCGGCGGATCCGCACCGCGCTGACGGACGCGGGTGTGAAGCTGGAGTCGTTCGTGTGAGTGAGGCGAGCGCTGTCCTGCCCTACGGCGGTTCGGCCCTGCTGGTGGAGGTCGACGACGTGCTCGGTTACCAGGCCGCGCTCGAACTCGCCCCGCCGGCCGGGGTCGTGGAGGTCGTGCCCGCGGCCCGCACGCTGCTGGTGCGCTTCGACCCCGCGGTCGCCGATGCCGCCGCGTTGACCCGCGAGCTCCGCGAAAGGTCCACTGTGGACTTCCACCGCGCTGCTCCGGGCCCGGTGAAGGTCCCGGTGCGCTACGACGGCGAAGACCTGGCCGCCGTCGCGGAAGCGTCAGGGCTGTCGGTACGCGAGGTTGTGGAACGGCACGCGGCGGGTGCGTATGAGGTGGCGTTCTGCGGCTTCGCGCCGGGTTTCGCGTACCTGACCGGCTTGGACCCCGCGCTGCACCTGCCGCGCCGCTCGACGCCGCGCACGCGGGTGCCCGCCGGGTCCGTCGCGATCGCGGGCGAGTACTCGGCGGTCTACCCGCGATCGTCGCCCGGCGGCTGGCACCTGCTGGGCCGCACCGGCGCGCTCGTGTGGGAGGCCGACCGCGCGGAGCCCAGCCTGCTGCCGCCCGGCACTCGCGTCCAGTTCGAGCAGCGGTGATGACGGCCAAGGCCGAAGTGCTCGCCACCGGTCCCTTCGCGACCGTGCAGGACCTCGGGCGGCCCGGGCTCGCGGCCGCCGGCGTCGGGCGGTCCGGGGCCGCCGACCGCGGTTCGCTGCGCCTGGCCAACCGGCTTGTCGGCAATCCCGAGACGCACGCCGCGCTGGAGGTGACCCTCGGCGGGCTGCGCCTGCGGGTCTCCGAAGCGGCGACCGTCGCCGTGACCGGCGCCGAGGTCGCGGTACGCGCGGGCCGGCGCGCGGCGGCCACCAACGGACCGATCGCGCTGCGAGCCGGCGACGAACTGGTGCTCGGCACCGCCACCCGCGGCCTGCGGTGCTACGTCGCCATCCGCGGCGGCTTCGACGTCCGGCCCGTGCTCGGCGCCCGGGCCACCGACACCATGGGCGGGCTCGGTCCGCCGCCCCTGACCGCCGGGATGACGCTGCCGGTGGGCCACGTCGTGGCCGGCTACCCGGTCGCCGACCTCGCCCCGCTGCCCCGGCTCGCCGAGGAACCCGTCCTGCGCATCACGCCCGGCCCGCGGCTCGGCTGGTTCACCGGCACCGCACTGTCCACTTTGGTCACCGACCGCTACACCGTGACCGCCGACCTCGATCGCGTCGGAGTCCGCCTCGACGGCCCCCCACTGACGCGCGCCCGCACCGGGGAGCTGCTCCCGGAAGCGGCCGTACCCGGCGCGCTGCAGGTGCCCCCGTCGGGCGTGCCGATCCTGTTCCTGGCCGACCACCCCGTGACCGGTGGTTACCCCGTGCCGGCCGTCGTCGACGAACCGGACCTCGACGTCGCGGCCCAGCTGCGGCCCGGCCAGCACGTGCGGTTCGCGCTGCGCTGACGCCGCCTCGACCAGCGAGAACGCCGCCGGCTCCCTGAGCGCCCGCGGTGTGCCGGACGGGCAACCACCCCACGAGAGCAATGCCCACCCACCCGCGCTGCAGCCGGAGGCAGCACCTCACAGACCCGACACGCGCAACGTCAGGTTGAGCCGCCCCGTCAGGCCCAGCTCCGGATCGGCCGTGCCGGGCAGCGTCCGCAGCACGCCGTGGTAGGCGAGCCGCGACGGGCCGCCGAAGACGAACAGGTCGCCCGACCTCAGTTCGAGGTCGGTGTACGGGCGGTTGCGCGTTTCGGTGTTGCCGAAGCGGAACACGCACGTGTCGCCGAGGCTCAGGGAGACGACGGGATCGAGTGCGCGCTCGTCCTTGTCCTGGTGCATGCCCATCTTGGCGGCGGCGTCGTAGAAGTTCACGAGAGCGACGTCGGGTCCGTAAGTGCTTTCCCCGACGCCGTAGGCCTCCGCCACCGCACGCCGGCCAAGGTCACCGAGCCAGCGCGGAAACGGTTCCACGGGCGAACCGTCCTCGCGGGTGCGCGAGTAGCGGTACGGGATCCACTGCCAGCCGAGGCACACCATGCGCACGGACATCAGGCCACCGCTGGGGAGTCTGGTCTGGCGGTACCCGCGCCAGCCGCGGCAGGCGGCGACGAGCGAGCGTTGTTCGTCGAGGCTCAGCCAGCCGGGGACGTGGACGGCACCGGGCGTGAATTCCGCACGGGGACGAGGCAACAGCTCCACACCACGATTGTGCCCCTCCGCAGGAGCGACCCCGAAGGGTCCGGCCGGAGCGCTCCTGCGGTCATAACCCCTCGCCAGAACCGCCGCTGTTGACGCTGCCACACCCATGTGTCACAGACCAGGTTTCGCGCGGCAACAAACTGGACACATGACTCCACCACCCGCGCACGGTCACAGTGCGTCACCGCGGCTCGACAACCGTGACCCCCGCGCGCGCCGGCACCGGATCGCTCATCGCGGCCAGTGCGGCCGGCACGTCGTCGAGGCCGATCCGCGTGCCGATCAGGCCGGCGAGGTCGATGCCGGATCGCTGCACCACGCTCAGCAGCTCGGGGTACTCGTGGGCCGGCAGGCCGTGGACGCCCACGATCTCCAGCTCGCCCCCGATCACGCGGTGCATCGGGATCGGCGCGACGCCCTGCGCGGGCGGCATCAGCCCGGCCTGCACGTGCCGGCCGCGCTTGCGCAGGCTGCCGACGGACGCGGCGCACGTCTGAGGTGAGCCCAGGCAGTCGAGCGACACGTGGGTGCCGCCGTCCGTGAGCAGCCGGACGTGCTCGGCGAGCGCTTCGGGCCCGTCGAACGCGCCCGCGTCCACGCTCAGCACCGCGCCCGACTTCTCGGCCAGCGCCCGCGCGGCCGGTGACACGTCCACCGCCACGACCTTCGCCCCCGCGGCGGTGGCCAGCAGCACAGCCGAGATCCCGACGCCACCGCAGCCGTACACGGACACCCACTGGCCCGCACGCACCCCGCCCTGGCGCAGCACCGCGCGGAACGCGGTGCCGAACCGGCAGCCGAGCGCCGCGGCCTCCGCCGCCGACATCGCGTCGGGCAGCGCCACGAGGTTGGCCTGGGCGTGCCGGATCGCGACGAACTCGGCGAACGACCCCCAATGGGTCGTGCCGGGCTGGAACTCGTCGTCGCAGATCTGCTGGTCACCGCGGGCACATTGGGCACAAGTGCCACACGCGCACACGAACGGAACCGTCACGCGGGCCCCGACCTGCCACCCGTGCACATCCTCCCCGACCGCCGCGATCCGCCCCGCCAGCTCGTGGCCGGCCACGTGCGGCAGCTTCACCGCCGGATCGTGGCCCCGCCAGGTGTGCCAGTCACTGCGGCACACCCCGGTCCCCTCGACCGCGATGACCACCCCATCGGGTGACACCACCGGATCCGGCACCTCGACCACCCGGGGCAGCACCCCGAACTCTTCGATCACCACGCCACGCATGGGCCCGATCGTAGAGAGCGGGTGGTCGAGCGCGGCGAACGGCGCGGGCCTGCGTCAGGCGGCGCGCGCCGTTCGCCGCGGCCGGTCGCGCTCAGGTGAGCGGCGGTGCCGGCGGGTGGTACTGGCCGCGAGATCTTGGCGGGCCGAGCAGTCTTCGCAGTGAATTCGGCGGGACGCCGAGGATGTCTTCGAGATTCCTCAGTGCCTGCAAGGATTCCGGACGCTCCGGGCGGCACCGGCCCGATTGCCAGTGGCTCAGCGTCGCAAGGCTCAAGGAAGTCCCCCGACCCCTCAACCGATACCTGATGCGGTCCAAACCCAGCCCCCTCGCTCTGATTGCCGCGCGCAGGGCGTCCGCGAACGGTCCGGACTCGAGCAACCGCCCAAGATCCCGTTCCGCTGTTTCCGCCCTGTCCATCATCGACGTTCGCTGACCGGTCATCGCACACGCTCCGAACCATGTCGCTGTGGAAACTTCGGAGCGTAGGCCGGACTCCACATGATCGGAAGGGCCATCACCCGCCTGCGGAGAGAGAACGCGCGATCTCCGCGAAGCGTTCCGCGTAGGCGGAATTGACGGTGACGTAGGAAATCCCCCACCGTTCCCGCCAGCGGAGAAGAGTTTCCGTTGCCGCAGCGGGGTTTTCCGGCAGAACCGTGACTGCGCCGCCCGCCACGAGTTCGGGGACGTCCACTCCGGTGTACTTCGCGATGTGGGGCGCGGGCGCATTTCCCACGGCGATGAGGTTCACCGAGATTTCGATGTCGTCGAATCGCGAGCCGGCCAGTTCCCGGAATTCGTCCACAATGGATTCGGCTTGGGTCTCGGTCGTGCCCGGCGCCCACGACAGGGTGACGACGTCGGCCTCGCGTGCGGCGAGCGCGAGCATCTTCGGCCCGCCTCCGGCGAGCAGCAGCCGCGGCCGCTCCGGCGTCCGCTTGAGGAACGCGATCGTGTCGGCCAGCCGCGCGATGCGCTCGCCCGGCTTGGCGAAGCTGCGGCCGAGGCGGCGAGCGAAGTCGCCGGCACCGGGCCTGCCGACGCCGAGGCCGAGCTCGAAGCGGCCGCCGGTCACGCGGTGCAGGGTGCTGACCTGCCAGCCGAGCTGGCGGGCGTCGCGGAACGGGTCGGCGAGCACGAACGTGCCGAGCGTGAGCCGGCTCGTGACGGCGGCGGCTGCGGGCACGAGCGTGAGCGGGTCGGCGTCGCCGACGGGGTCGGTGGCGAGCAGGGTGTCGAGGCCGAGGTCCTCGTACCGGCGGGCCTGGTCGGTCCAGGCCTTGAGGTCCGGGGCGTACCCGGCGACGATCCCGAAGCGGAACGGTTTCGTGGTCATGGCGCCATCGTCGGGGCTCACCGGGGTAGCGCACATCCGTCCAGGAGCGACACCCGGGCGTACGCGCCGCGGCGGACGGCGCTCCTGTGCTCAGCGCAGGCGGACAGGCTGTCAGTACACAGTGCTCACCGAACCGCTCACCGAACCGCTCACCGAAGCCCCCACCGAACCGCTCAGCGGACGGCGACCGACAGCGCCTGCGCGATCTCCTTGCCGATGGCGTGCGTCGCGGCGTCCGGCGGTTGCCCGACCTTCACGACCATCGGCCCGCCGAACGGCTGGCGCTCGACCACCTCGATGCGCTCGCCGAGGCCGATGGCGTGCTCGGTGAGGTAGCGCAGCAGGTCCGGGTCCGTGTCCCACACGCGCACGATCTCGCCGACGGCGCCGGGCGGCAGGTCGTCGAGGATGCGCATCGGCAGCTCCTCGACGCTGCCGTCGGGCGCGGGGATGGGGTCGCCGTGCGGGTCGCGCAGCGGGTTGCCCAGCTTCGCGGCGACCCGCTCCACCAACCGGTCGGACACGGCGTGCTCCAGCGCGTCGGCCTCGGCGTGGACCTCGTCCCAGGTGTAGCCCAGCTCGGAGACCAGGTACGTCTCGATCAGCCGGTGCCGGCGCAGCACCGAACGCGCGAGCAGCCGGCCCTCCGGGGTCAGCTCGATCCCCCGGTACGGCACGTGCGCCACCAGTCCGAGCTGCGAGAGCTTCGTGACCATGCCCGACGCCGAGGACGGGCTCACCTCGAGGCGTCCCGCCAGCGTCGCGTTGGTCACGGCCTCGCCGCGCTCGACGAGCCCGTAGATCACGCGCACGTAGTCCTCGACCGACGACGACCTTCGGACGGAACCATCTTCCATGCTGCATACGATACGGGTTCACCTCTCACCATCCGGACGCACCGAACGTGGTTCGACGCTCAACGACCTCGGTGCGGACCGGCGCCGCCGGGTGGTCTGCCGCGCGATCCGTTGTGTGGTCAGGCCGGCGGACCTCACGGCCGCCAGCGGTACCGGATCCAGCCCGGCACCGGTTCGGCGCCCAGCTGCGCGTAGAACGCTGCGGCCTTCTCGTTGCCCGCCTGCATGTCCCACTCGACGCGGCCGGTGGTGCGTGAGCGCAGCTCGTCGAGCAGCTCCCGGCCCAGGCCGTGCCTGCGGTGCTCGGGGCGGATGAACAGGTCGTCGAGCCAGATGCCGGGCCGTGCCTGCCACGTGGAGAAGTTCCAGCTGCAGAACGCGAAACCGGCGACGACGCCGGGGTGGCCCGGCGGGGTCGCGATGAGCACCCACGCCTTGGGCTCGGGCCCGAACAGGTGCGCGCTCATCTCGGCGCGGTCGAGCTTGAGGTCGTGCTTGTCCTCGTACACGGCGTGCTCTTCGATGAGCGCGCAGATCTCCTCGGCGTCTTCGAAGACGGCGTCGCGGACGGGCATCGGGAGCCCCAATCTGGTCGGTCTTGTCGGTGCTTGCGGTTACGGTGCGGGCATGACTCCGGAGGAGCGGTTCGAGGACCTCGTCGACGAGCTGCTGGACAGCGACGGTGCCCACGGCGTCGAGCCGCCGCGTCCCGGCAGCGGGTTCGGGTCGAGTGCCCTGCGCGTGGACAAGCGGATCTTCGCCATGTTCGTGCGCGGGCACCTCGTGGTGAAGCTGCCGAAGCCGCGCGTCGACGAGCTGGTGGCCGGCGGGCACGGCGTGCGATTCGACGCGAACAAGGGCACGCCGATGAAGGAGTGGTTCACCCTCGCCGAAGACGCACCACTGGCGTGGCTCGCGCTCGCGCGCGAAGCCCTCGCGTTCGTCGGCCGCCGGTAGCTCACGGCGCCTCGTACCGCAGTTCGCCGCCCACGGCCGTGGCGAGCACGCGGACACCGTCCAGATCAGACAGTGGATCACCCGAAAGCGCGACGAAGTCGGCCAGTTTGCCGGGCTCGAGCGTGCCGAGGTCACCTTCGGCGAAGGTTGCGTACGCCGAGCCGTACGTGTACGCACGCAACGCCTCCGCCGGGGTGAGCGCTTCTCCGGGTGAGAACGGCGCGCCCGACGCCGTCCGCCGGTTGACCATGTCGGCCAGCCCGAGCAGCGGGGCGCCGTCCACGACCGGCCGGTCGGAGCTCGCGGGCAGCTCGACGCCGGCGTCGAGGACGCTGCGCAGGCGGTAGCACCACGGCACGCGCTCCTCGCCGAGCGCCGCGCGCATGCCGTCGCCGAGCTCGTTCACGAACCGGCCCTGCGGCGACGCGATCAGCCCCAGCGACGCCAGGCGCGCCAGCTCCGCGGGCGGCAGCACGGCGCAGTGCTCGACGCGGTGCCGGTGGTCCTTGCGCGGCGAAGCGACGAGCGCGGCTTCGTAGGCGTCGAGCACCACCGTGATCGCGCGGTCGCCGATGGCGTGCGTCGCGATCTGCCAGCCGGCGTCGTGCGCGAGGCGGATCGTGCGGGTGAGCTCCTCCTCGGGCACCTGGAAGTAGCCGCGGTTGCCCGGCTCACCGGCGAACGGTTCGTGCATCGCGCAGGTGCGCCCGACGAGAGAACCGTCGGCGAAGAGCTTCATCGGCCCGACGCGCAGCCACTCGTCGCCGAAACCGGTGCGCAGGCCGAGGTCGAGGCCGAACCCCGCGCCGTCAGGCAGGTCGTGCAGCACACTCGCGGCGACCATCACGGTGCTGCGCACACGCAGCACCCCTCGTTCGCGCGCCAGCTGGTAGGCGGCCAGCTCGGCGGGCGTCTCCCCGACCAGCCCGCCGCCGATGCCGGCCTCCTGCACACTCGTGATGCCCTCGGCGAGGAACCGCTCGCTCGCGCGGTCGAGACCGCGGACCACGGCGTCGATCGGTGCCGGGTACGTCAGCGGCCGCAGCAGCAGCTGGGCCTGCTCGCGCAGCAGCCCGGTCGCCGAGCCTTCGGCATCGAGCACGACGTCGCCGCCGACCGGCACGTGCGCGAGGTCCAGCTGGTGCAGCACGGCCGAGTTGACCACGGTCATGTGCCCGGACGTGTGCTTGAGCCGCACCAGCATGCCGGGCGCCGCGCGGTCGAGGCCGTGGCGGTCGGGGTGCGCGCCGCCGGCGAGCTTGTTCTGGTCGTAACCGCTCCCGACGACCCAGCTGCCCGCAGGCAGCTCGGCGGCGCGGTGCGCGACGGCGTCGTAGACCTCTTCGACGGTGCGGCAGTCGCTCAGCGGCACGTCGTCGAGGCCCATGCCGAACCACGCCATGTGGTTGTGGGCGTCGTGGAAACCGGGCACCACGTGCGCGCCGCCGAGGTCGATGCGCGTTCGCGCGGACAGCTCCTCCGCGTCCGCCCCCAGCGCCACGACCCGGCCGTGGAGCACCGCAAGCGCACCGTTCCCGGTGGCACCGTCCCCGGTGAGCAGCCGGGCGTTCTCGTACACCGCGTCGACTCGCATGAAGCCGACCCTATCGATCGATCGATCGAACGTCTAGGCTCGCCGCATGAGCACCGTGGACCTCGCCGTCGAGGGCGGCATCGCGCACATCCGGCTGAACCGGCCCGAACGGCTCAACGCCGTGGCGCCCGTGCTGGTGGACGACTTCCTGACGGCACTGGACGGCGTCGCGCGCAGCGCTGCCCGCGTGGTCGTGCTGTCGGGCAACGGGCGCGCGTTCTGCGCCGGCCACGACCTCAAGGAGCCGACCCCCGACGGCGACTCGCGGGCGCGGCTGGACCGGCTCCAGGACGTGACGCGAAGGCTGCGCGCGCTGCCGCAGCCGGTGCTCGCCGCGGTGCACGGTTACGCGATCGGCGCCGGCGCGGAGTTCGCGCTCGGCTGCGACCTCGTGCTGGCCGCCGAGGACGCCGTGTTCGCGTTCCCCGAAGTCTCGCTCGGGCTGAGCGTGACCGGCGCGGCCTCGCGCCTGCTGCCGCTGCTCGTCGGACCGCTCAAGGCCAAGCAACTGCTGCTGCTCGGCGAGCGCTTCGACGGCCGGCGCGCCCACGAGCTCGGGCTGGCCAACGCCGCCGTACCCGCCGGCGAGCTCATGCCGCTGGCACTGGGCTGGGCCGAGAAGATCGCGCACCACCCCGCCGAGGCCGCGACGATGGCCAAGCGCGCGCTCGACGCCGGGATCGATCACGCCCTCGAGTCGGCGCTCGAACTGGAGGTCAGCCACGCGCTGATCACGGAGCACTCGGCCGCCGTGCGCGAGTCCACCGAGGCGTTCCGGAGCCGGGTGTGAAGCCCTTGGCGCAAGCGGACACCCTCGTCGCGCTCGTCAGCCGGGCCGCGCAGCTGTGGCCGGAGCGCGCGGCGTGGGTGTTCGACTCGACCGGCGAGCGCTTCACGTTCGCCGACGTCGACGAGCGCAGCGGCCGGTTCGCCGCCGCGCTGCACGAGCTGGGCGTGCGGTCCGGCGACCGCGTTGCCGTGATGCTGCGCAACCAGCCGGAATTCCCGCTGCTGTGGCTCGCGCTGGCGAAGCTCGGCGCGGTACTGGTGCCGGTGAACACGAACTACCGCGAATTCGACGGCGCCCACGTGCTGCGCCACTCCGGCGCGCGCTTCGCCGTGGCAGCCGACGAGTTCGTGGCGCTGCTGGCGAAGATCGCACCCGACACGGCGGTGGAGCGGGTGCTGACGCCTGCGGAACTGACCGCGCCGGCGCCGCGCGCGGCCGCGCCGGTCGTGTCCGTGGTGGCCGAGCAACCCGTGAACATCCAGTACACGTCGGGCACCACGGGCGCACCCAAGGGCTGCGTGCTGCCGCACCGGTACTGGACCACGCTCGCGGTGAGCCTCGCGACGGACTTCCCCGCCGTGGGCGAGGACGACGTGCTGCTGACCGCGCAGCCGTTCCACTACATCGATCCACAGTGGAACGTCGCGGTGGGACTCGCGGGCGGCGCGACGCTGGTGGTGCTCGACCGCTTCCACCCGAGCACGTTCTGGGCGAAGGTCCGGGAACACGGCGTCACGTGGTTCTACTGCCTCGGCCTGATGCCCACACTGCTGCTGCGCCAGCCGCCGCACCCCGCCGACCGCGACCACCGCGTCCGCGCGATCTGCGCGTCGGCCATCCCACGGGAACTTCACGCGGAGCTGGAGCAGCGCTGGGGTGCGCCGTGGTACGAGGCGTTCGGGATGACCGAGACCGGTGGCGACATCCGCGTGTCCGAAGCAGATCACGACCTCGCCGTCGGCACCGGCTGCATCGGCCGCCCGACCCGCGACCGTGAGGTGATGATCTCCGGCGAAGACGGAAAACCCGTTCCCCGCGGAAAAACCGGCGAGCTGCTCATCCGCGGGATCGGCCTGATGCACGGCTACCACGACGATCCCGAAGCGACCGCACGCGCGTTCGCCGGCGGCTGGTTCCACACAGGCGACCTCGCGAGCATGGACGCCGACGGGCGCGTGTTCTTCGTGGGCCGGACCAAGGACATGATCCGGCGCAGCGGCGAGAACGTGTCCGCCGACGAGGTGGAACGCGTGCTGGTGCTGCACCCGGCGGTGCGCCTCGCCGCAGTGCTCGCGGTGCCCGACGAGCTGCGCGGCGAAGAGGTGAAGGCATACGTCGTCTGCGACGGCGACCGGCCGAAGCCCGAGGAACTGGCGCAGTTCTGCGCGGAGAAACTGGCCTACTTCAAGGTGCCGCGGTTCTGGGCGTTCGCTGACGAGCTGCCGTTGACCCCGTCCGAACGCGTCGCGAAGGCTGAGTTGCGGAAGGTCGTGGACCTGCGTGCGGGCGCGTGGGACCGGACGACGGGAACATGGCTGTGAGCAGCGGCGAGCGCGTGCGCGCGGCAGCGGTGAAACTGTTCGCCGCCAAGGGTTTCCACGGCACGGGGATCCGCGATCTCGCGCAGGAGGCCGACCTGTCTTCGGCGAGCCTGTACCACTACATGGGCACGAAGGAGGATCTGCTCGTCGAGATCATGACCACCGCGCTGCGGCGGCTGCTCGACGCGGCGGCGAAGGCGACCGCGGGCGCGGCGGATCCGGTCGCGCGGTTGCGATCGCTGGTGGCGCTGCACGTGCTCGCGCACGCCGCGCGGCCCGCCGAAACCCGCGTGGTGGACAACGAAGTCGACGCGCTTTCGGATGCCGCGCGTACGCGGGTCGTCGCTCTGCGGGACGAGTACGAAGCGCTGTGGTCCCACGCCATCGCCGACGGCGTCGGGGCCGGCGTGTTCCACACCCCACACCCGGCTGTGACGCGGCTCGCCCTGCTGGAGATGTGCAGCGGCGTCGCGCACTGGTACTCACCGGCCGGGCCGCTGTCGCTGGAAGGCCTGGCCACGCACTACGCGGAGCTCGCGCTGGGCGCGCTCGGCCACCCCGCCGCGGTGCGCGTCACCGACTTGGCACAGTGCCTCGAAGTGGTCGCCCAGGTGTGGGACGTGCCTGTTCAGCCGGGGTTTTAGCGGCGTACGCCTTGCTGATTGGCCTCGCGTGGGGGACGCTCGAAGGGTGACTGAGCAAACGATCCAACTGGAACTGGACGACTCGGGTCTCGCACCTAGCCTGCCCGCTCCTTCCCACCCCCGCGATCAGGTACAAGATGTGCCCTATCGCCCGGTCGAGTTCCGCGACGACGATCTGCCGACTGCACTGGAGCGCTGCGCGGTGTGGCTACGACAGGCTCAGGAGTGGCTCGGTGAACCGCTCGACGTGCTGGCGATCCACCTCGACTACGACGACCGCCAGGGTTCGCCCTACTACGACGTGAAGGTGCTCTGCAACGAAGAGGACCTGGCCGGCGTCCCGATCGCCCTCCGCAACAGCAAGTAGTTCCTGAGAACACCGTAACCCTCGTGAAGGCCTCGTGGCCGGACTCCGCGTCCTGCCACGAGGCCTTCGCGGCGTTCCGGGACTGGTTCAGCCCAACGCGCCGCCGACCTTCACGTGGCCCTTGAGGAGGTTGCGCGCGATCGTGCGGCGCTGGATCTCGTCGGTGCCCTCGTAGATGCGCAGCAGCCGCAGCTCGCGGTACCAGCGCTCGACCGGCAGCTCCCGCGTGTAGCCCATACCACCGTGGATCTGCAGCACACGGTCGACGATCTCGTTGGCCTTCTGGCCGCCGTAGAGCTTCGCCATCGACTGCGCGTGGCGCGAATCCATCTTCTGATCCACCTGCCACGCGGCGTGCAGCACGAGCCAGCGCAGCGCTTCGAGCTCGACGCCGGAGTCCGCGATCATCCACTGGATCGCCTGGCGCTCGGCGATCTTCTGGCCGAAGGTCTCGCGCGTGTTGGCGTGCTCGATGGCCATGCTCAGCAACCGTTCGCACGAACCGATCGCGCGGGCGGGCAGCAGGTAACGGCCCTGCCCGATCCACTGCATCGCCAGCTCGAAGCCGCGGCCCTCCTCACCGAGGATCTGCGACTCGGGCACGCGGACGTCCTGGAACACCAGCGAAGCCGGACCCCACTCGCCCATGGTGTCGATGTACTCGGACTTCCAGCCCAGCTCGCGGTCGACGAGGAAACACGTGACGCCGCCGTTCGCGCCCTTCTCCGGGTCGGTGATGGCGAAGACCATCACGAAATCGGCCTCGTTGCCGCCGGTGATGAAGGTCTTCTCGCCGTTGATGATCCAGTCGGACCCGTCCTTGCGCGCGGTGGTGCGGATCGCCTTCGCGTCGGAGCCGGCGCCCGGCTCGGTGATGGCGAAGCAGGACTTGCGGTCGCCGGCGATGGTCGGCAGCAGGTAGGTCTGCTTCTGCTCCTCGTTGGCGTGGAACAGGATGTTGTCCGCGGCGCCGCCGAAGCGGAACGGCACGAAGGTGCGGCCGAGCTCGGCCTCCAGCAGCGCGGCCATCACGGCCGAGAGCCCCATGCCGCCGTACTCCTCGGGCGTCAGCACACCCCAGAAGCCCGACTCCTTCGCCTTGAGCTGCAGCTCCCGCAGCTCGTCGGCGGTGACGCCCGGCTGACCGGCGCGCTCGCGGCGGAGCACCTCCTGCTCGCGCGGCACGAGCTCGCGCTGGACGAACGTGCGGACCCAATCGCGCACTTCGCGTTCTTCGGTGCTCAGGGTGAAATCCATGGAGTCTCCCTCATGCGGCTAAGCGCTTGCTTAGTCGAGGGTACCGCGTCGGCTCGGGGCCCCCCAGCACCCGGCCGGTTACCGTGACAACGCGCGTCCGCGCCGGGAAGATCGGGGGTGGACGAGGAGGATGCCAGGTGACGCAGATCTTGGTTCGGTGGTCCGAGCCGCTGCCCGCGCAGGAGCGCTTCCTGCGGCTGCTCGACGAGCTCGAGCGCGTCCGCTACGGGAGCTACCGGCAGGAGCTGGACAGGCGTCGCTTCCTGACCGGCCGCGTGCTGGCCAAGACGCTCACCGCCGCCCGCCTCGGCGGCTCCCCGGAGTCCGTCGTCTTCGACGCCACCTGCGCCGACTGCGGCAAGCCCCACGGCCGCCCCACGGTGCCCGGCTCGGACCTCACGCTGTCCATCTCGCACTCCGGCAACCTCGTCGGCGTGGCGGCCACGGACGGTGTGCCGGTCGGCCTGGACGTCGAGACGTCGTCACGCAAGGCCGACCGGTCGCTGATCGAGTACGCGCTGAGCCCGGCCGAGCAGGCCGCCGTGGCCGAGCTGCCCGAGGCCGACCGGCCCGCCGCCTTCTTCGTCTACTGGACCCGCAAGGAGGCCGTCATGAAGGCCACCGGCAAGGGCTTGAAGATCCCGCTGCAGAGCATCACGTTCTCGGCCCACGACGCGCCCGCCGCGCTCGTGTCCTCCACCGACCCGGCGCTGGACCCGGCCCGGACGCGCCTGGCCGACCTCAAGGCCGCCGAAGGCCACCGCGCCGCCGTCGCGGCGCTGACCACGTCGGAGCTGGAAGTGACGGAGGAGCACTGGCTCCCGTGAGCCGGAGCAGCTAGTCCAGCCCCATCGCGCCCAGCAGTGTGCGGAACTTCGCGATCGTCTCCTCGAACTCCGCCTCCGCATCCGACGCCGGCACGATCCCACCACCCGCATACAGACGCATCGACGCCCCGGCCACCTCCGCACACCGGATCGCCACCGCCCACTCACCATCACCCGACGCATCCACCCAGCCGACCGTTCCGGCGTAATAGCCGCGGTCGAACGGCTCGAGCTCTTGGACCAGGTCGCGCGCGGCGGCGGTGGGGGTGCCGCAGATGGCGGGCGTCGGGTGGAGGGCGGCGGCGAGATCCAGGGCCGTCACGGAGCGGTCGACCAGTTCGCCGGTGATGGCGGTGCGCAGGTGCCAGATGGCGGGCGTCGAGACGAGCTCCGGGCCGGCCGGGACGTCCAGCTTGCGGCAGAACGGCCGCAGCGCCTCCACGACGTAGTCGATGACCACGGCGTGCTCTTCCTGGTCCTTGGCCGACGCCAGCAGCGCCTCGCCGTTCGCGCGGTCGGCCACCGGATCCGCCGAGCGCGGCATGGACCCGGCGTGCGGGGTCGTGTACACGGAGTCGCCGGCGCGGGAGAGCAACAGCTCGGGCGTGGCGCCCACGAGCGTGCGCCCGCCGGGCAGCTCGGCGGCGTAGGTGAAGTGGCGCGGGTTCCCACGCGCGAGGTTGCGCACGATCGACTCGACCGGGATCGGCGCGTCGAACTCGAGCTCGAGCGCTCGGGCGAGCACGGCCTTGCGCAGGCCGCGCTCGCGCAGGGCGGCGACGGCCGCCCGCACGTTGGCCTTGTGGCCGTCGGCCGACGGCACCTCGCGGGTCACCCCCGGCGCGGGCAGCTCCTCGGGCGCGCCGGGCGCGGCGCCGTCGGCCTCGGCCTGCGCCCGGTGGACGGTGCGCGGCAGGACGAGGTGGCCCGGGGTCGTGGTGTCCGGACCGGTGTCGAAGGGCAGCGCTCCCACCGCGAGCGGCACGCCGGAGCGATCGAGCTCCTCGGCCACGGTTCTGGCCAGGCGCCGTGCGTCGGTGTCGGTCACGGCGCGGATGGAACCCTGGGCGAGGAGTGCTCGCCGGGCCGTCGCGAACAGGAAGTCGCCGCGCTGGTAGCGGACGGTGGTCTCGACCGGGGTCGCCGGTGCGGTACTGGTCGTCACCGGACCAGCGTCCCAGGATCCGGGAGCTCCGCGGGGAAAGTGTTGCCAGAAGAACACCTTCGGCGCACACCTTCCCCGCGGGAGACCGGGGTCCTTACTTCAGCGCGTCGATCAGCGCTTCGCGCTGGCGCTCGCCGAGGCCCGCGGCCCGGCGGTCGGGGTCGATCCCGGCCTGCTCGAGCAGCGCAGCGACCTTGACCGCGCCAAGGCCGGGGACGGCCTTGAGCAGCTGGGTGACCTTCGTCTTCCCGATGGTCTTGTTCTCCTTGGCCTGCTTGAGCACCTTCTCGATGCTCGTGGTGCCGGACTTGATCGACGCGAGCAGCTCCGAGCGCGCCTTACGAGCCTCTGCCGCCTTGGCGAGGGCCTCGGCGCGCTGCTCCGGAGTCAACGTGGGCAGAGCCAACGTAGTGTCCTTTCCTCTCAGGTCTCCGCTTTCGCGGCCGACGGCTTTTTCCCGATGCTTGCAAGCGCAAGCGCTGGCCAGCCGTCTCTTACCACGGCCCCAGTAAACGCCACGACCCGCAAGCCTGCGCAACCGACACGCACTTATCACCCTCCGACCACCCGGTGGGCAAGTCGCGAAGGGACCCCTCACAGCCTGCGGAAACGTCGGACGTCCGGTGTTTTCCGCGCCATTACCTCACCCGAAAGAGGCTCTATTTCGAACCGGTTACGACGACATATTTTGTTGCCCTGCAAGGAAAAGCGAGGTAAGAAGTTGATCAAGGCCCAGCTCGGCGGCCACCCGTTACGGGGACGCCCGTGACCGAACGGTTGCCCGAGTTGACCATGCCCGCGGACCCTCTCCGCCGTTAGAGTCTGCGGCACCCCAGTTCACCGGCGAACGAGCACCACGGGAGTCACCCATGTTGAGCACGATGCAGGACGGGCAACTGTCGCTGGCGAAGCTGCTGCGGCACGGCACGAAGGTGCATGCGAAGAGCGAAGTGATCACCTGGACCGGTTCAGAAGGACGCCGGGAGAGCTACGCTGAGCTCGGTGAACACGCTGCGCGACTGGCCAACGCCCTGCGGAGCCTGGGCGTGACCGGCGACCAGCGCGTCGGCACGTTCATGTGGAACAACGCGGAGCACCTGGCCGCCTACCTCGCGGTGCCGGCCATGGGCGCGGTGCTGCACACGTTGAACATCCGGCTCTTCCCCGAACAGCTCACCTTCGTCGCGAACCACGCCGAGGACCACGTGGTGATCGTCGACGGCACGCTTGTGCCGCTGCTGGCCAAGCAGCTGCCGAACTTCAAGACCGTCAAGCACGTGATCGTGGCCAACGGCGACGCAAAGGCGCTGGAAGCCCCCGAGGGCATCACCGTGCACGCCTACGACGAGCTGCTGGCGGGCCAGCCGAGCGAGTTCGCCTGGCCCGAGATCGACGAGCGCTCGGCCGCCGCGATGTGCTACACGTCGGGCACCACGGGCGACCCGAAGGGCGTCGCCTACTCGCACCGCTCGATCTGGCTGCACTCGATGCAGGTCTGCATGTCCGACAGCATGCGCCTGGCCCAGGAGGACAAGGCGCTGGCGATCGTGCCGATGTTCCACGCGATGTCGTGGGGCCTGCCCTACGCGGCGCTGATGGTGGGCGCGTCGCTGGTCATGCCCGACCGGTTCCTGCAGCCCCAGCCGATCGCCGCGATCCTGGCGGCCGAGAAGCCGACCTTCGCCGCCGCCGTGCCGACGATCTGGCAGGGCCTGCTCGCCCACCTCGACGCGAGCCCGCAGGACATCTCCCACGTGCGGGAAGTGGTCGTCGGCGGGTCGGCCGCGCCGCCGTCGCTGATGCACGCGTTCGAGGAGCGCTACGGCGTGCCGATCCTACACGCGTGGGGCATGACCGAGACGTCGCCGCTGGGCAGTGTCGCCCGGCCGCCGGGTTCGTCGACCGGCGAGGAGCGCTGGGCCTACCGCTACACGCAGGGCCGGTTCCCCGCTTCGGTGGCCGCGCGGCTCATCGGGGACAGCGGCGAGGAGCTGCCGTGGGACAACGAGGCCGTGGGCGAGCTCGAAGTGCAGGGGCCCTGGATCGCCGGCGCCTACTACGGCGGCGACGAGATCGACCCGGAGAAGTTCCACGACGGGTGGCTGCGCACGGGTGACGTCGGCAAGATCAGCCCCGACGGCTTCCTCACCCTCACCGACCGCGCCAAGGACGTGATCAAGTCCGGCGGCGAGTGGATCTCCTCGGTCGACCTGGAGAACCAGGTCATGGGCCACCCGGCCGTCGCCGAGGCGGCGGTGGTCGGCATCCCCGACGAGAAGTGGGACGAGCGCCCGCTGGTGGCCGTCGTCGTCAAGGAGGGCCAGAGCGTCACGGCCGAGGAACTGCGTGACTACCTGGCCGACAAGGTCGCGAAGTGGCAGCTGCCGGAGAACTGGACGTTCGTCGACGAAGTGCCCAAGACCAGCGTCGGGAAGTTCGACAAGAAGCGCATCCGCGCGTCCTACTCAGCGGGAAAGCTCGACATTTCCCAGCTCTAACCGGCGGTTCTCCGGCGCGTCGTGGATCATGCGGCGGCTGTCTTGCGGGAGTCTGGACGCCCTCAGGACAGCCGTCGGAGCACGTTCGCAAGGAGTTTCCGGTGCAGCAGCGCAGCAGGAGGTCGTTCCTGTCCCTGACGGGGACGGCGGCGGTGGGCGCGGTCGCGGTCGCGTGCGGTTCGGACACCGGGCGTCCCGGCGACCCACCCCCGTCCACGGCGATGTCGGCCGGCCCGCCGCCCACGCAGGCGGCGCAGAAGGTCACGTTGCAGCAGTGGTACCACGCGTACGGCGAAGACGGCGTGCAGGACGCCGTCCGCGGCTACGCGGCCTCTTACCCGCGCGCGATCGTCAAGGTCGGCTGGAACCCGGGTGACTACGACTCGAAGATCGTCACGGCGCTGCAGAACAGCGCCGTCCCGGACGTCTTCGAAGCCCAGGTGAAGATCGACTGGGTGCGCCAGAACCAGGTGGTCGCGCTCGACGACCTCATCGCGCCGGTCAAGAACGACTTCAGCCCCGCCGTGCTCGCCGCGCAGACCGTGGAGGGCAAGGTCTACGGCATCCCGCAGGCCACCGACACGCAAGTGCTCTTCTACCGCCCGAGCCTGCTGCAGGCCGCCGGCGTGCAGCCGCCACAGACCGTCGACGAGCTGATCGACGCCGCGGGCAAGCTGTCGAAGGACGGCGTGAAGGGCCTGTTCGCCGGCAACGACGGCGGTGTCGCCACGCTGACCGGCCCGCTGCTGTGGTCGGCCGGGCTCGACTACCTCAAGCCGGGCAACCGCGAGGTCGGCTTCGACGACCCGCGCGCGGCGACGGCATTCGGCAAGCTGCGTGCCCTGAACGCCAACGGGTCGCTGCTGCTGGGCGCGCCCACGGATTGGTCCGACCCCGGCGCGTTCGTCGACGGCCTGTGCGCGATGCAGTGGACCGGCCTGTGGAACATGCCGAAGATCCGCGACGCGCTCAACGACGACTTCGCCGTGCTCCCGTTCCCGAAGCTGGACAACAGCGGCGCGCCGTCGGTGCCCGTCGGCGCGTACGGCTCGATGGTCAACGCGAAGAGCAAGCACGTCGACCAGGCCAAGGCCTTCGTGAAGTGGCTGTGGATCGACCAGACGGCCGACCAGTTGGAGTTCGCCACGCGCTTCGGCTTCCACGTGCCGGCGCGCCAGAGCCTCATCGACAAGGCCGACACGCTGCGCTCGGGTCCGGCGGCCGACGTCGCCCGGTTCGTGAAGGAGAACAGCCACCTCGTCGGCGGTCCGGTGTGGACGCAACAATCGAACACCGCGCTGTCGGACGCCGTCGCGAAGATCGCGAAGGAGGGCGCCGACCCGGTGGCGCAGACGAAAACCGCGGTCGACGTCGCCAAGTCCGAGCTGAAGCGCCTGTTCGGATGAGCGTGTCCCGGAAGACCCGGGACACGCTGGCGTTCTGGGGGTTCGTCGGGCCGTTCCTCGTCGGGCTGGCCGTGTTCGCGTACCTGCCGATCGGCTGGAGCGTGTACCTGTCGTTCTTCGACGCGCGCAACACGGTGACCCCGAGCGTCTTCGTCGGGCTGGGCAACTACGCGCACATGCTCACCGACGGGCCGTTCCTGGCGAGCCTCGGCACGTTCAGCGCGTTCGCACTGGCGATCGTGCCGCTGACGTACGTGCTGTCGCTCGCGCTCGCGGTCGCGGTCAACCAGCTGCGGTTCGCCCAGGCGTTCTTCCGGTCGGTGTTCTTCCTGCCGTTCGCGTGCTCCTACGTGGTGGCTTCGCTGATCTGGAAGACGTCGCTGTTCTCCGGCGTGCGCTACGGCCTCGCCAACACCGTGCTGGGCGTGTTCGGCGTCGACCCGGTGGCCTGGACGGGCACGGTCGACCCGCCGCTGTACTGGATCGTGCTGGTGACGGCGCGGCTGTGGCTGCAGCTCGGCTTCTACCTGATCCTCTTCTTCGCTGCCCTGCAACGGATTCCGGGCCGGCTCTACGAAGCCGCGTGGCTCGACGGTGCGAAACCGGGCTGGCAGGTGTTCCGGTACATCACGCTGCCGCAGCTGCGCGCGACGTCGGTGGCGGTGCTGCTGCTCAACCTGATCAACGCCTACCAGGCCTTCGACGAGTTCTACAACATCATGGGCGATTCGCGCGGCTACCCGCCCTTCGCCCGGCCGCCGCTGGTGTACCTCTACTACACGTCGCTGGGGTCCGGCGGCCAGGACCTGGGCCGCGGCAGCGCGGGGGCCGTGCTGCTCGCGTTGCTGATCGCGCTGATGACCCTGCTGCAGGGCCGGCTGTTGCGCTTCGACCGGAGTGCGTTGTGAGGGCCGCGCTGCGCTGGGTCGCGCTGATCGTGGCCGCGGTGCTGTTCCTCCTGCCGTTCTACCTGTTGCTGCGCAACGGGCTCGCCTCCCGCGCGGAGATCACGGCGCCGGACTGGACGCTGTGGCCCAAGATTGTGCACTGGGAGAATTTCACGCGCCTGTTCTCCCTGGAGGACGTGCCGTTCGCGCGCAGCCTGCTGAACTCCGCGATCGTCGCGACGCTGCAGACCGCCGGCCTGCTCGTGGTGTGCTCGCTCGCGGGCTACGGCCTCGCGCGGATCCCGTACCGCCACTCGAAAGCCGTGTTCTACGCGGTGCTCGCCACGCTGATGATCCCGACGTCGGTGACGTTCGTGCCGAGCTTCGTCGTGGTGTCCACGCTCGGTTGGCTCTCGGACTTCCGCGGCCTGGTGATCCCGGGGCTGTTCAGCGCGTTCAGCGTGTTCCTGTTCCGCCAGTACTTCCTGGACTTCCCGCGCGAACTGGAGGAAGCCGGCCGCGTCGACGGGCTCTCCCGGTGGGGGGTGTTCCGCCGGATCGTCGTGCCCAACTCGCGCGGCTTCTTCGCCGCGATCGCGGTGATCTCCGTGATCGGCAGCTGGAACGCGTTCCTGTGGCCGCTGATCATCGCCCAGTCGCCGGACTCGTGGACGGTGCAGGTGGCGCTGTCGGGCCTGCTGACGTCGCAGAACCCGCAGCTGAACCTGCTCTTCCTCGCCGCCGCCCTGTCGATCCTGCCGATCGTGCTGCTGTTCGCGTTCCTGCAGCGCTACCTCGTGCGCGGCGTCACCGAGTCGGGCCTGAAGGGCTGAACCGGCGGGGTCGATTCGCCGATTCCGGCCCCCACGACCGGTGCGTGCCCCATAAGCTCTTTCGTACCCCGACGTCCGGAGCAGGAGCATCGATGACCGATCCCTACCACCAGCCCCACGGCGAGGGCCAGTACTACGGGGCCGACGGTTATCCCGTGCCGCAGCAGCCCCAGTCGGCGCCGCTGCCGGTGCCGTACAACCCGTACACGGGCCCGCAGCCGATGCCGTACCCGTCGGGGTACGGGATGCCGCTGCGCACGAGCGGGCTCGCGGTCGCGGGGATGGTCGTCGGGATCATCGCGCTGCTCACGTTCTGGGTGCCGTTCTTCGACGTCGTCGTGGCGGTCACCGCGATCGGGCTGTCGTGGGCCGGGATGGCGCAGGGCGCGCGGCCCGGCTACACCGGTCAGGGCATGGGCGTCGCGGGGCTCGTGTGCGGGATCATCGCCGCGATCCCGGCGGTGATCTTCCTGGTGCTGTTCTTCGTGGCGATCGCCGCGACGAGCACGGAGTGCGCGCTCTACTGCTGAACCCGCCCCTGGTCGGTTAGCCCAGCCACCCTCACAGTGACAAATTCAGCCGCACTGTCACGATGAATGTGAGCCTTATTCGCGTTTGGTTCGCGAGGTCCGCCGCCCTCCGGCAGCGTGCCGGGCAGCCGACACCGGGGAGCGAAGATGGCACAGCTGACCAGGCGGACGTTGACCGCGGCGCGCGCCGCCGGCGCGCGGTTGCTGCTGTGCCCGCCGACGGCCAACGCGCTCGACCGGGCGCTGAAGCGCACGGCCGCCCGCACCGTCGGCACCACGCTCGAACAGGTCGCCACGGCCGTGACACCGGGGACGGCGACCTACAGCCGGCTCACCGGCGGCCCCGGCCGGCCGCTCGTGGTCCTCGCCGACCTCGCGGAGCCGAAGGACGGCCGCGACGACCGGCGACAGGCCCTGGGCGCGTTCGGACAGTTCACGGACCTGCATCTCACCGACACGGAGTCGCCCGCGCGCTTCGAGTACCCGCACCGGTACGTCAGCTCGGCGCACCGGCCGCAGGAAGCGCTCGACACGGTGGCCACCAGCGCGCTGGTGCAGTGGGTCAACAGCATCGCGAAGGGACCGTTCACCGGGCGGCCGTTCGACTTCCTCGTGACCACCGGCGACAACACCGACAACGACGAGCTGATCGAGCTCGACTGGTTCCTGACCAGCCTCAACGGCGGCGCCCTCACCCGGAGGGCATCCCGGGCATCGAGAACTGGTACCTCGACCAGTGCAAGGTGATCGGCACGACGACACCACCGCGAAGTGGCGCCACGAACTCCGCCGTGGTGACCGGACGGCGCCGCGCGTCGGGCGTGACCTCGCGGATCGTGCCGGAGCCGCCGAACAGCTCGGCCACCAGCACGCTCTGGCCGTTGTTGATGGCCGTGCCCAGCTTGGGCAACACCGGCCCCGGCCCCGCCGGCCACGGGCTCACCGCGGACAACGCCGACGGGCGCGACGGGTACTACGGGTACTACGCGTTCCGCATCGCGCCCGACGTCACGGGTCTCAGCCTCGACACCACCACGCTCGGCGGGTTCGCCGACGGCTCGATCGGCCTCGGCCAGTTCACCTGGGTCGAGACGACGCTGAAGCGCAACTCCTCGACGTACGACGACTTCTTCGGCCGCAAGGTGACGCAGCACGTGACCGACGAGCTGTTCGCGCTCTTCAGCCACCACACGAGCGACACCGCGGGCAACCTCCTGCCCGACTCGCGCCACCTGCTGGAACCGCGGCTGAACGGCGACGCGTTCGTCGGGCTGCTGAACCGGTTCCCGAACGTGGTGGCGTGGGTGACGACCACACCACCTGAACAAGGTCACCCCGCACGTCGGCAAGACGCCGGCGCAGAGCTTCCGGGAGATCAACACCGCCTCCCACATCGACTTCCCGCAGCACGCGCGCGTGCTCGAACTCGCCGACAACGGCGACGGCACGCTGTCGATCTTCACCACCCCGATCGAGGCCGAAGCGCCCTACGCCGTCGACTACTCGGCTCGGACTCCCGCGGCGCCGGCGTCGCTGTACCGGGAGCTGCCCTACAAAGACCTCCACGTGGACCTCGGCCGCGTCGGTGCCGCCGGCGACCACAACACCGAGCTGCTGCTCACCAACCCGCTCGGTTGATTACGCCGGAGGTAATCGACGAGCCGCACCCGCTGCGGTTGACTGCGTGCCATGACCGATCCCGAGGGCACGCAGCTGTTCCACCGCACCATGCCGTTCAGCGAACGGCTCGGCGTCGAGGTGCTCGCGCACACCAAGGACCTCGTCCGCAGCCGCCTGAAGTGGGACGAATCCCTCTGCACCCTCGGTGGCGTCCTCCACGGCGGCGTGCTCATGTCCCTGGCCGACGCGACGGGCGCCGTCTGCGCCTTCCTCAACCTGCCCGAGGGCGCCCAGGGCACGACCACGCTCGAGTCGAAGACGAACTTCCTGCGCGCCGTCCGTTCGGGCTACGCCGTTGCATCGTCCAGACCACTGCACACGGGCCGCCGGGTGGTCGTGGTGGAGACGGAGATCCGGGATGACGACGAGAAGCTGGTCGCGAAGGTGACCCAAACGCAAGCCGTCCTCTAGCCGCCCCACGGCAGCCAGGCCGCTGCGAGCTCGCCGTCCGCGGTCTTCGAAGCCGGCGTTTCGCGCACCGGCAAACCCGTCGGCAAAAAGCCGTGCTCTGGTCGGCCCTTTACGGGCTCGCTCCGGCAGGAGAAAATCTCTGGCTATCACTGGGGTCCAGGGACGGAGAGCACGGCATGCGAGTGCGGGGTTTGATCACGCTATTGTCCATCGCCATGGTGTCCGCAGGGGCGACGCAGGTCGCCGTGGCAGCGCCGGCGCACCCGGCCGACGACGAGGCGATCAACTACCACGAGTGGTCCGGCGGTTCGTTCCACGCCGGCCGCCTCGACGGGTTGTCGCTGGGGCGCGACGGGCTGCGCATCACGCACCCGGCGGGCACCGTCGAGCACAGCGAGCCGGGCCTGGGGACGACGAAGACGTACGAGTACGGCACGTGGACCTCGCCGCAGTACCGCCAGGGCTTCGACGCGACGCAGCTCATCGCGTCGTGGAACGCACTGACGCCCGCGAAGACGTGGCTGGAGGTCGAGGCGAAGGGCCGCACGTCGGCCGGGGTGGAGACCACCTGGTACGTGATGGGCCGCTGGGCCAGCGGCGACGGCGACATCCAGCGCACCAGCGTCGACGGCCAGAGCGACGACAACGCGGCTGTGGACGTCGACACGCTGGCCACCAAGACCGGCGTGACTCTGCGGTCGTACCAGCTGCGCGTGAACCTCTACCGCGAAGCCGGCACCTCCGTGACCCCGACCCTCTCGACGCTCGGCGCCATGACCTCGCACGTTCCCGACCGCTTCGACGTCCGCACCACCCGGCCCGGCCGGGCCCGCGGCATCGAGCTCAAGGTGCCGGCGTACGCCCAGAACATCCACAAAGGACAATTTCCGCAGTACGGCGGTGGCGGGGAGGCCTGGTGCAGCCCCACGTCGACGGAGATGGTGGCCGAGTACTGGGGCAAGAAGCCCTCGGACGCGCAGCTGAGCT
Source organism: Amycolatopsis sp. FDAARGOS 1241 (assembly GCF_016889705.1). NCBI lineage: Bacteria > Bacillati > Actinomycetota > Actinomycetes > Pseudonocardiales > Pseudonocardiaceae > Amycolatopsis > Amycolatopsis sp. FDAARGOS 1241. The sequence continues at coordinate 388,690 of NZ_CP069526.1, read as the reverse complement.
GGATCCCGTCCGACTACGCCGACCGGTCCGTCGTGTACGCCGCGCGCAACACCTACGACTACGCGTACGACGGCACCGGCAACTGGCCCTTCAACACCGCCTACGCCGCGTCGCTCGGCCTGCGTGGCCACATCACCCGCCTCCACGACCTCAATGAGCTCGAGGACTACATCGCTCGCGGCATCCCGGTCATCACGTCGCAGTCCTTCCTCCCCGAGGAACTCGACGGCGCCGGCTACGGGACGTCGGGCCACATCATGGTGGTCGTCGGCTTCACCCCCGCCGGTGACGTGATCGCCAACGACCCGGCCTCCAGCAGCGACGACCGCGTGCGCAACGTGTACAAGCGCGACCAGTTCGAGAAGATCTGGCAGCGCACGAAGCGCCTGAGGGCGGACGGCAGCGTGGCCGGCGGGCCCGGCGGGGTGGTGTACCTCGTCACCCCGGCGTGACGGGCCGGCCGGCACAGCTGAACAACACCAGCCCGGACCCACGCATCGTGGTATGGCCACGCGTGCATGTTCCATGATTAGCTGCCCAGGCAAGCAACGGTGCCGGAAAGGGTGAGCGCATGCCGTACGAGGTCCAGGGAGTCGTGTCGCGGGCGAAGGGCCAGCCGGTCACGCTGGAGACCGTGGTGGTGCCCGATCCGGGGCCCGGCGAGGCGGTCGTGTCGGTGCAGGCGTGCGGCGTGTGCCACACCGACCTGCACTACCGCGAGGGCGGGATCAACGACGAGTTCCCGTTCCTCCTCGGCCACGAGGCTGCGGGCCGGGTCGACAAGGTCGGCGAAGGGGTCACGGACATCGCGCCCGGTGACTACGTGATCTTGAACTGGCGCGCCGTCTGCGGCACGTGCCGGGCGTGCAAGCGCGGCAAGCCGTGGTACTGCTTCTCCACGTTCAACGCCCAGCAGCCCATGACGCTCACCGACGGCACCAAGCTCTCGCCGGCGCTGGGCATCGGAGCCTTCCTCGAGAAGACACTGGTCCACAGTGGACAGTGTACGAAGGTGAACCCCGAGGCCGAGCCCGCCGTGGCGGGCCTGCTCGGCTGCGGTGTGATGGCGGGCCTCGGCGCGGCCATCAACACCGGCGCCGTGACGCGCGGCGACTCCGTGGCCGTGATCGGCTGCGGCGGCGTGGGCGACGCGGCGATCGCGGGCGCGCAGCTGGCCGGTGCGACCACGATCATCGCGATCGACACCGACGACCGGAAGCTCGAGTGGGCCAAGGGCTTCGGCGCGACGCACACCGTGAACAGCAAGGGCCTCAGCGAAGAAGCCGTGGTCGAAGCGATGCAGGACGCGACGCGCTCGTTCGGCCCCGACGTGGTCATCGACGCCGTCGGGCGGCCCGAGACGTGGCGCCAGGCCTTCTACGGCCGCGACCTCGCGGGCACCGTCGTGCTCGTCGGCGTACCGACGCCCGACATGAAGCTCAACGACCTGCCGCTCATCGACTTCTTCGCCCGCGGCGGCTCGCTCAAGTCGTCCTGGTACGGCGACTGCCTGCCCTCGCGTGATTTCCCCATGCTCGTCGACCTGTACCTGCAGGGCCGGCTGCCGCTGGACAAGTTCGTGACCGAGCGCATCGGCGTCGGCGACGTGGAGCAGGCCTTCGAGCGCATGCACCACGGCGACGTCCTCCGCAGCGTGGTCGAGTTCTGAAGCTCTTCGCCGACGGCGAGTACCCGGCCGCGCCCTACCCCGGCGCGCGGCCGGGTACTTCGTTCGTGCACGTCGACGGCGCGGGCCACTCACTGGACACGGCTCCTCCCGGCTGGCGCGAGCGGTTGCCCGTGCTCGCCTACGGATCCAACGCGTGCCCGTCGAAGATCACCTGGCTCCGCGGTGCACTGGGGCTGGCCGGACCCGTCGTCGCGGTCCGCGCGCGGTGCACCGGCCTGGCCGCCGTGTGGGCCTCGGGCCTGCGCAAGGTCGACGACCAGCGCCCGGCCACCCTCACCGCGCTGCCCGGCGCCGAGGACCACTTCGTGTGGTTCGTGACGCCCGAGCAACGCGCGGTGCTCGACGTCTGCGAAGGCCGCGGCACGCGCTACCACCTGGCCCGCCTGGACGCCGCCGTCCACCTCGAAGACGGCACCGCGGTGCCCGGCGTCCACGCCTACGTCGGCGCCTCCCCGATCCGCTACCCCCTCCTGGTGGACGGCCAGGCGGTCCGCGTGGCCGACGTCGCCCAGGCCGAAGCCGCCCTCCTGCTGGGCACACCCGCCTCGACCCACGGCTTGCGCTGCACGGTCGTGGAGCCGGAGCAGATCTTCAGGTGAGCCGTGGATCCGGGATCGCCCGGATCGCCAGGAACCCCGTCGGTTCCCGCGACAGGCGGACGTAGCGCTCCGGGTCCACCGGCTCCGCCGATGGGACCGGGCGGGGTTCCAGAAGCTGTTCGATCAGGAAGCCCGCCTCGCGGAGTTCCGCGCAGGTGTCCTGCAGGGGCGAGAGCCAGTAGCGGACGTCCCAGCCGTTCTTCCAGGTTTCGGCGACCACCCGGGGCTCGAAGTAGTTGCCGCGGTGGCGGAGCCAGTCGCCGGTGGGGTGGAGACGGGAGAGGACCAGCGCCCCGGCGGGGCGGAGGACGCGGCGGAGCTCGCAGAGCATGGCAACACGGTCGTCCACGTATTCGTAGACCAACGCGAGCAGGACGAGATCGATCGAGGCGTCCGGGGCCAGTCGAGGGGCGCGGCCAGGTCGTGGACGCGGAACGACGCCGACGGCACCCGCGAGCGGGCGAGCGAGACCATCCGCGGGCTCAGGTCGAAACCTGTCACGCGCGCGCCCCGGGCCGCGAGTTGCCGGGCGTACAGGCCGGGGCCGCACGCGGCGTCGAGGACGTCACGGTCCGAGACGTCGCCCAGCAGCTCCAGGCAGGCAGGGCGGTCGAGGTGAGCGTTGTAGAACCCGTCGCGGGCGTGCTCGAGGAACTCGTCGGCGAACTGCTCGGATTGGGGGAACGAACCGATCATCCGGTCAGTCTCCCAGCTCAGGCCAGCAGTTTTCCGGGGTTCAGGATGCCCGTCGGGTCCACCGCGGATTTCGCGGCGCGCAGGACGGACAGCCCGAGCGAACCGATCTCCGGCGCCAGGTAGGGCGCGTGGTCCACCCCGACCGCGTGGTGGTGCGTGATCGTGCCGAGGCCGGCGATGGCTTCCGACGCCGCGTGTTTCGCGCGTTGCCACTGCCCCACCGGATCACGATCGTCGCGCGAGGTCAGCACGGTGAAGTACAGCGAGGCGCCCGTCTCGTAGACGTGCGACACGTGGCACATCACGATGGCCTGGCCCAGCGACGCGGTCAGGGCGGCGCGGACAGCGTCGTGCAGATCATCCAGCCGAGACCAGTACGCCGCGGTCTCCAGGGTTTCGACGCAGACACCCAGGTCCATCAGCGCGTCCCGCTGCCGGGGACCCGAGAACCGGCCGTGGCGCCACGACTCGCCGAGCGCAGTGCCGATGCGCACGGCACCGGCTTGGCGCAGCAGCCGGGCCGTGTGGCGGCGCCGGGCGAGGGAGCCCTCCCAGCCGACGATCAGCAGGCACGGGTGCCGCACGCCCCGCAACCGCAAGAACGCCCGCAGCGCAGCCGTCTTCCAGCCCGCGTTCAAGGCGAACGACACGGCCGTTTCGTCCACATCGGACAACCTCGTGACGTCGGCCGTCGCGTGGTTCTGGGCGAGCAGGCGCATCGCCGACGAGCCCGCGGCCCAGCCGTCGATCACGTAGCCCTCGTAGCACCGCGACGCCGGCACCGGCCGCACGCGCAGCGCGACCTCCGTGATCACGCCGAGCGTCCCCTCGCTGCCCACCGCGAGCTGCCGCAGGTCCGGTCCGGCGGCCGACGCAGGCGCCACGCCGAGCCGCCACTCCCCCCGCGGCGTGGCCACGCGAACGCCCGTGACCATGTCCTCGAAGCGGCCGTAGCCCGACGACGCCTGCCCGGCCGAGCGCGTCGCCGCGAAGCCGCCGATGGTGGCGCGCTCGAACGACTGCGGCACGTGACCGAGGGTGAACCCGTGTTCGCCGAGCAACTGCTCCGCGGCCGGCCCGCGCACGCCGGCCTGCAGCACGGCGACGTGCGATTCGGCGTCCACCGACACCAGCGCGTCGAGCCGGACCAGGTCCAGCGCGATCACCGCCGGCTTGTCGCCGCGCAGCGCCGCGACGCCGCCGACCACCGAGGTGCCGCCGCCGAACGGGACGACCCCCACGTCGTGGCGGACGCAGACCTCGAGCACGGCCTGGACCTGCTCCGGCGACGCGGGCAGCACCACCGCGTCCGGGGCGGGCACGGCGTCGCCCAGCCTGCGGTGCAGGAGGTCCAGATAGGACAGACCACCGGCCCGGGCGAGCCGCTCCGCGGCGCCGACGAGGACGTGTTCGGACCCGACGACGGCCGAAAGGTCCTCCCGAGCCTGGCTGGGAAGGGCAGAATCGGCGAGGTTCGGCACGGAATCGACCCGACGCCCTCGATCAGCACCGATCGGGCCGATACGCTGGCCGAGCCACCGGACCGCCCGATCGGGCAGCGAGGCGGCGTCAGCACCGTCGCCGGTCCACGACTGCCGGAGGCGGTGGTTTATGAGATCACCCACGACTACAGTGTGACATATGGACGTCAAACGTCACTCCCGACCGGGAGAGACTCCCTCGGCCCTCGCGGGGGCCCGCAGCCGGCAGACCTCGGCGCGCGTCTCCGACGACGTGCTGCTCGACGCCGCCCGGGAGTGCGTGCTCGCCGTCGGTGTCCGGCGCACGACGCTGGCCGAGATCGCGCGCACCGCGCGGGTCAGCCGCATGACCGTGTACCGGCGGTTCCCCGACGTACGCAGTGTGCTCGCCGCGCTCATGACGCGCGAGTTCAGCGGCCTGCTCAAACACGCCAGCCACGCGGGCGACGACGCGGCTCACACACGGGAGCGCCTCGTGCTGATCACGTGCGCCGGGGTCAGCGCGCTGGCGGCCGATCCGCTGTTTCGCACCCTGCTCGACGTCGACCCGGAACTCGTGCTGCCCTACGTCGTGGAGCGGCTCGGCGCCACGCAGATCTTCGCCGAGCAGGTGCTGCGCCAACTGCTCGAGGCGGGACACCGCGACGGCTCGGTGCGCGAGGCCGAGGTCACCGCACAGGCGCGGTCGATCCTGCTGGTCGTGCAGTCGTTCGCCTTCTCGCTGCGCCCGGCCACCGCCGACGTCGACGAGCAGGCGCTGCTCACCGAATTCCGCCACCTCGTCGACGCGGCGCTCAAACCATGAGCACCCCCGTGGAGACGGCATGAGCACCGGTTCGCTCAACGCGCGGCGCCGCGAACGGGAGCTCGACCGGCTCACGACCGGCGAGCGGGTCGACGTGATCGTGGTCGGCGGCGGCGTCACCGGGGCCGGCATCGCACTCGACGCGGCGGCCCGCGGCTTGTCCGTGGCCTTGGTCGAGGCGCAGGACCTGGCCTTCGGCACGTCGCGCTGGTCGAGCAAGCTCGTGCACGGTGGCCTGCGCTACCTCGCGAAGGGCGAGTTCGGGCTCGCGCACGAGAGCGCCGTCGAGCGCGGCATCCTGATGACCCGCACCGCGCCGCACCTCACGCGCGCGATGCCGCAGCTGTTTCCTTTGTACCCCAGTACTTCCCGAGCGCAGCAGGCCGTGATCGCCACCGGCCTGCGCGCGGGCGACGCCCTGCGCCGGGCCGCGCGCACGCCGTCGTCGGTGCTGCCCGGCCCGCGGCAGATCCCACCGGCGCTCGCGTCGGCGCTGGCCCCTGGCCTGGCGTCCGCCGGCCTGCGCGGCGCGCTGCTCGCCTACGACGGCGCCCTCGTCGACGACGCGCGCCTGGTCGTGAACCTGGCCCGCACCGCCGCGCTGCTCGGCGCCCGGATCATCCCGCGCCTGGAGGCCGTGTCGCTGTCGGCCACCGGCGTGCGGGTGCGCGAAGGGTCCGCCGAGTACGACCTGCACGCGCGCCAGGTCATCAACGCCACCGGGGTGTGGGCGGGCACCCTCACCGACGCCGTGCAGCTGCGCCCGTCGCGCGGGTCGCACCTCGTGCTCGCGCCCGGTTCGGCTTCGGTGGGTTCGACGTCGGTCAACGTCGCCGTGCCGGGCGAGGGCAACCGGTTCGTGTTCTTCCTGCCGCAGCTCGACGGGCGCGTCTATTTGGGACTCACCGACGAGCCGATCTCCGGTGAGCTCCCCGCCGTCCCGGACGTGCCGGAGTCCGATGTGGACTTCCTGCTGTCGGTCGCTTCTTCGGTGCTCGAACGCCCGCTGACACGCGCCGACGTGATCGGCTCGTACGCCGGGCTGCGCCCCCTCGTCGCGGGCGGCGGTGGCCGCAGCGCGGACCTGTCCCGCAAACACGCAGTCGTCACCGGTTCCGACGGCGTGCTCACGGTCGTCGGCGGCAAGCTCACCACGTACCGGCGGATGGCCGAGGACGCCGTCGACGCGGCGCTCGCGCACTCGGGCCTGCACGCCGGTCCGTCGCGCACTGCACGCCTGCCGCTGCTCGGCGCCGCCCCGCGCTCCCGCCTGTCGCTTGTGGACGCTCCGGCGCGGCTGGTCGCCAAGTACGGCACAGAAGCCCCGCGCGTCGCGGCCCTCGGAGAGGTCGAGCCCGCATTCGCCGCACCGCTGTTCGCGGGCACCGAGATCACCGCCGCCGAGGTCGTGTGGGCCGTGCGCCACGAGGGCGCCCTCAGTGCCGACGACGTCCTCGAACGCCGCACCCGCCTGTCCCTCGTCCAGGCCGACGCCGAAGCCGCGCGGGCGCGCGTGGCCGATCTGGTGGAAAAAGCGCTGGCCGGGCTGTCCTGAGCACCGGGAGCTAGAGTGACGGCGCGGAGCTCGGGGAAGTCCGCGCCGCGCACCGGGAGGAGGGGACGTGACCGCGGGAACGCTCGAGATCGATCGCATCTCCAAGCGCTACGGCCGCACGCAAGCGCTCGACGAGGTCACCTTCGACGTGCGCCCGGGTGAGCTGTTCGGGTTCGTGGGCAGCAACGGCGCCGGCAAGACCACCACCATGCGGATCGCGCTGGGTGTGCAGGCCGCGGACTCCGGTGAGGTGCGGTTCGCCGGCGAACCGATCACGCACGAGACCCGCACGCGCATCGGGTACATGCCCGAAGAGCGCGGCTTGTACCCGAAGATGAAGGTGCTCGACCAGCTCGTGTACCTGGCGGAGCTGCACGGCCTGAGCACCAACGACGCCCACCGCGCCACCGAGCTCCTGCTCGCGCGGCTCGGGCTCGGCGAGCGCCGCAAGGACGAGGTGCAGAAGCTCAGCCTCGGCAACCAGCAGCGCGTGCAACTGGCCGCCGCGCTCGTGCACGACCCCGACGTGCTCGTGCTCGACGAGCCGTTCTCCGGGCTCGACCCGATCGCCGTCGACGTGATGAGCGTGGTGCTGCGCGAAAAAGCGGCCACCGGCGTGCCGGTCGTGTTCTCCAGTCACCAGCTCGACCTCGTCGAGCGCCTGTGCGACCGCGTGGGAATCATCCGAGCCGGCCGCATGGTCGCCGTCGGCACGGTCGACGAGCTGACCCGCGGCGCGGGCTGCCGGCTCGTCATCACCGCGCCCGACGCCCGGCCGGGCTGGGCCTCGACGGTGCCCGGTGTGCGCGTGCTCGAGGCGAACGACGCCACGACCGTGCTGGAGCTGTCCCCCAGCGCCGACGACCAGGCTGTGCTGGCCGCCGCGCTCGCGACCGGTCCGGTCATCGAGTTCAGCCGGCAGCGCCGTTCGCTCACCGAGCTCTTCCGCGACGCCGTGCGGCAAGGAGAAGACGCGTGAGCCGGATCAGCGCCAGCCGAGCCGTCCGGCTCGTGGCGAAGCGGGAGATCACCACGCGGCTGCGCACGCGTTCGTTCGTCGTCAGCACCGCCGTGCTCTTGTTGCTGCTCATCGGATACGTGGCGCTGGAAGCGTTCCTGGCGGGCTCCGCGGCCACGTCGAAGGTCGCGCTCACCGGGCAGGCGCAGGGCATCGCGCAGCAGCTTCACCTCGCCGAGAAGGCCGAGGGCCGGACGATCGAGGTGGTGACCGTCCCGACCGAACAGGACGGGCTCGCCGAGGTGCGCTCCGGCGCCGTCGACGCGCTCGTCTCCGGGAGCGCGTCGCGCCTGCGCGTCGCCGTGAAGTCCACTGTAGATCCGCAGCTTCAGCGGGCGCTCGACGGCATCGTGCAGCAGCAGGTGCTCGACGCGAAGCTCTCGGCCGCGGACCTCGATCCGGTCTCCGTGCACCAGGCCGTGTCGGCAGCTCACGTCGAGGTGCAGCCGCTGGGGTCGCGAGATCCGCACGCCGGGCAGAAGCTCGTGGTCGGCCTCGTGGTGGCGGTGCTGCTCTACCTCAGCATCATCACCTACGGCACGCTCGTCGCCCAGGGGGTGGTCGAGGAGAAGGCGAGCCGCGTCGTCGAGATCCTGCTCTCGACGGTGCGGCCGTGGCACCTGTTGCTCGGCAAGGTGCTCGGGCTCGGGATCGTCGGGCTGGCGCAGCTCGCGATCCTCGCTGTGGCCGGGCTCGTCGCGGCTTTCGCGACCGGCGTACTCGGGTCGATCGCGGGCATCGCCGTGTCGGCCGTGGTGTGGGGCGCCGTCTGGTACCTGCTGGGGTTCCTGCTGTACGCCATGATCTACGGCGCGGCCGGTTCCCTTGTGTCCCGGCAGGAGGACACGCAGTCGGTCGTCGCACCGGTGAACATCGCGCTCGTGATCGGGTTCGTGGCCGGCCTCAACCTCATCACCCAGTCGGCCGACAGCGCGGTGACGAAGGTCGTCTCGCTCATCCCGCTGCTGTCGCCGATCCTCATGCCCGCGCGCATCGCGACGGGTTCGGCTTCGCCGTGGGAGATCGTCACGTCGGTGGTCTTGACCACCGCGTCGATCGCCCTCGTCACGTGGCTCGGCGCGCGGATCTACCGCAACGGCGTGCTGCGCGTGGGCAGCCGCGTCAAGCTGTCCGAGGCGTTGCGCGGCTGACCCCTAGGGTCCCGATCCGGGTTTCTCCCCGATGGCGGGCTGGTCGCGAGTCGAAAGACTCGTCGGCATGACGAGAAACCCACTGCTCCGGATCGCCGCGGCCGCGAGTGCCGCGCTCCTGCTCACCGCCGCCGTGCCGCCGGCCGCGCTGGCCGAGCCCGCCGCAACCGTTCGCTCGACGCTACCGCCGATGAACCCGGACTCGCTGGCGGGCGCCATCGCTGGGCTGCCCGACGACCAGGCCACCGGAGCACTCGTGCAGGTGCGCGGGTCGGCGGGTGCGTGGAGCGGGGTGTCCGGGACGAGTGACCTCAGCACCGGGGCGCCCGTCCCGGCGAACGCGCACTTCCGCATCGGCAGCATCACCAAGACGTTCACCGCCGTCGTGGTGCTCCAGCTCGCGGCCGAGCGCCGGATCGACCTCGACGCGCCCGTGCAGCGCTACCTGCCCGGCCTGTTGCCGGCGAGCTATCCGGAGATCACCATCGCGCAGCTGCTCAACCACACCAGCGGACTGCCCGGCGTCGACCTGCCGGGGGATCCACAATGGATCGTCGACCACCGCTACACGGTCTTCACGCCGCAGCAGGTGCTGGCCACCGCGTTCCGGCACGAACCGGTGTTCGCACCCGGCGCGCAGCAGCAGTACACCAACACCAACTACCTCGTCGCCGGGCTGCTGATCGAGAAGATCACGCACCGCTCGTACGGCGAGGAGGTGCGCGACCGCATCCTGCGCCCGCTCGGCCTGCGCGACACCTCCGTGCCCGGCAACAACCCGAACCTGCCCGCGCCCTACTCCCACGGGTACCAGGTCGTGAACGGGCAGCTCGTGGACCTGACGCGGATGAACCAGTCGATCCCGTGGGCCGCGGGTGAGATGATCTCGACCGCCGACGACCTCGACAAGTTCCTGATCGCGTTGTTCCGCGGCCGGCTCGTGCCGGATCCGGTGCTGCAGCGCATGTTCACCGTGCCCGACGTCAAGATCCACGGTTCGGCCGACCCCGCCATCTACAGCCAGGGCCTGATGACCTCGACCGTCAACGGCGTCACCGTCTGGGGCAAGACCGGCAGCCGCTACGGCTACACCAACGGCATCTGGGCCACGCGCGACCTGCAGCGCCGCGTGGTCTACTCGATCAACACCACCGACAAGGGCTTCGAGGGCCAGCCCGAGATCGTGCAGAAGATCGCGCTCGCCATCGGCGGCCTCTGACGCGGCGGAACCGAGGGACGGACGGCCCGCATCGCCGGGCCGTCGGCTCAGGACTGCTTGATCTTGCCGAAGCGCCGCAAGGCCACCTGGCGTTCCTCCGCGTGGTCCACCAGCGGCGCGACGTACTCCGCGGGCCGGTCCGTCACCTTGTGCACCGCTTTTCCCTCCACACCACGGAGTTCGGGCACGTACTTGCGCACGTAGTCGCCGTCGGGGTCGAACTTTTCGCCCTGCGTCGTGGGGTTGAAGATGCGGAAGTACGGCGCCGCGTCCGTGCCGCTGCCGGCGACCCACTGCCAGTTGAGCTGGTTGGACGCGAGGTCACCGTCCACGAGGTGGCGCATGAAGTGCCGCGCGCCCCACCACCACGGCAGATGCAGGTCCTTCACGAGGAAGCTCGCGACGACCATGCGGATCCGGTTGTGCATCCAGCCTTCCGCCAGCAGCTGGCGCATCCCCGCGTCGACGATCGGGTAGCCGGTGTGGCCCGCGCACCACGCTTCGAAGGCGTCCCGGTCCGCGTTGTGCTCCATCTCGTCGAACCGGTGGTCGTAGTTCTCGCGCGCGGTTTCCGGGCGGTGCCACAGGACGTCGGCGTAGAACTCGCGCCAGCACAGCTCCGAACGCAGCGACTGGGCGCCTTCACCGGATTTCCCGGCGAGCCCGGCCAGCATCGTACGCGGGTGGATGGCACCCCAGTGCAGGTACGCCGACATGCGGGTGGTCCCCGGCCGGTCGGGCCGCTCCCGGTCGGTCGCGTAGTGCCGCAGCCCCGACTCGAGGAACTCGTGCCATGCGGCCAGCGCCGCGGCTTCGCCCGGTGCGGGCAGCTCCACGTCACCGAGATCGGGTGCTTTCGGGATCTTCGCGGAGTTCCCCGGCTTCACCCAGTCCACAAGGGACGCTCCGGTGTCGGCCGGACGGCGCCAGCCGTGCTCGGTCCACGCGCGCCGGAACGGCGTGAACACCTGATAGGGCTTACCGTCCGGTTTGGTCACCCGCCCCGGCGTCACCGCGTAGGGCGAGCCCGTGGCCACGAACTCGACGTCGTGCTCCGCCAGGGCTTTCGCGACTTCCTCGTCACGGCGGCGGCCGTAGGGTCCGGCGTCGGCGCTCACGTGCACCGCCGACGCGCCGACCGACCGCGCGACGCGCCCGACTTCCCGCACCGGATCGCCGTGCACCACCATCAACCGGCCGTCGAGCGCTTCGTCGAGAGTGCGGAGGCTGTCGAGGAGGAACGCCCGGCGCGGCGCACCGGACGGTTTCAGCAGCCGGTCGTCGAGCACGTACAAGGCCAGCACGGGCCCGCCGGCTTCGGCCGCGGCCAGCAGGGCCGCGTGGTCGCCCAGCCGGAGGTCCCGGCGGAACCACAACACCCTGGTCATACCCGCCAACGCTAAACGCCCCGCCGTGCGAATGCACAGCGGGGCGTTTCGGAAAGCGTGCTCAGCGGTCGTTGATCGGGGTGTAGTCCCGCGAAGCGTGACCGGTGTAGATCTGCCGCGGACGGCCGATCTTGGTCTGCGGGTCGTTGATCATCTCGCGCCAGTGCGCGATCCAGCCGGGGAGCCGGCCGAGCGCGAACAGGACGGTGAAGAACTTCGTGGGGAACCCGAGCGCCCGGTAGATCAGGCCGGTGTAGAAGTCCACGTTCGGGTACAGCTTGCGCTCGACGAAGTAGTCGTCGGAAAGCGCGGTCTCCTCGAGCTTCTTCGCGATGTCGAGCAGCTGGTCGCCACCCGCGATCTTGCCGAGGATCTCGTCGGCGGTGTTCTTGATGATCTTCGCGCGCGGGTCGTAGTTCTTGTAGACCCGGTGCCCGAAGCCCATGAGCTTGACACCCTTTTCCTTGTTCTTCACGCGGTTCACGAACGAAGCGACGTCGCCGCCCTCGTCGCGGATCGACTCGAGCATGTCGAGCACGGCCGCGTTCGCACCGCCGTGCAGCGGGCCGAACAGCGCGTTGATGCCCGCCGAGATGCTGGCGAACAGGTTGGCCTCCGACGAGCCGACCAGGCGCACGGTCGACGTGGAGCAGTTCTGCTCGTGGTCGGCGTGCAGGATGAACAGCAGGTCGAGCGCCTTCGCCACGGCCGGGTCGACCTCGTACGGCTCCGCCGGGAAACCGAAGGTCATCCGCAAGAAGTTCTCCACCAGGCCCAGCGAGTTGTCCGGGTACAGCAGCGGCTGGCCCACAGACTTCTTGTACGCGTAAGCCGCCAGCGTCGGGACCTTCGCCAGCAGGCGGATGGTGGACAGCTCCACGTTGGGCTCGTCGAACGGGTTCAGCGAGTCCTGGTAGAAGGTCGACAGCGCCGAGACCGCGCTCGAGAGCACGGGCATCGGGTGCGCGTCGCGCGGGAAGCCCGAGAAGAACGCCTTCAGGTCTTCGTGCAGCAGCGTGTGGCGCTGGATCTTCTCGGTGAAATCGGCGAGCTGGGCCTCGGTGGGCAGCTCGCCGTAGATGAGCAGGTAGGACACCTCGATGAAGGTGGACTTCTCGGCGAGCTGCTCGATCGGGTACCCGCGGTAGCGCAGGATGCCCGCATCACCGTCGATGTAGGTGATGGCCGACGAAGCGGCACCGGTGTTCACGAAACCGGGGTCGTAGGTGATGTACCCCGTCGACGCCAGCAGCTTCCCCAGCTCGATCCCCGGTGCGCCTTCCACCGGTTGGACGACCTTGAATTCGTGCTCGCCACTCGGCAGGCGCAGCGTCGCGGTTTCGCCGCCGGACTGCCCCGCATTCGTCGCGTCGGACATGCAGGTCCCTCTCACGTTGGCACGGGCCGGCGGCGCCTGTACGTTTCACAGGTAGCCACGTGTTCACGCGAGGAAACACGTCGCCTCGCTGCACACCGCCCCGCTGGGGTATGAATTCACCCCTTACGCTAGTCGAAATAAGGGTGTCCGCGCAGCCGCTGCGTTGCTCTCAGTGGCCCCTTTGGGACCAGGTTCACACGGTGGAAGCCATGTCCGCGGCCGTCGGCGGCTCCGCGCCGCTGCGCGAGACCGTGATGGAGGCCGCTTTCGCGGCGTAGGAGAGCGCCTCGCGCCACGCGTCCGCGCCGAGTGCGGCCAGGTCACGGACCTCGTGGGTGTGCAGCCACGCCAGCAGCGCCCCCTGGACGGTGTCGCCGGCTCCGATCGTGTCCACCACCTCGACCCGGCGCGAAGGCACGTGGGCCAGCTCACCTGCGGCGGTGATCACGGACAGGCCCGCGGCGCCCCGCGTCAGCACGACCGCGTCCACACCGGACTCGACCCACGTCTTCGCGGCGGCCACGGGGTCGGCGCCTTCGGCGAGCCACGCGGCGTCGTCGTCGGAGATCTTCAGCAACCGGACATCGGGCAGCCACGACTCGAACCGTGCACGGTAGGCGGCCGGGTCGGCGATGAGCGCTTCGCGGATGTTCGGGTCGAGCGCGGTGAGCGTGCCGCGCGCCGATTCGCGGCGCAGCACCGCCTCGTACGCACTGGCGCCCGGCTCGAGCACCATCCCGAGGGTGCCGAGCGAGAGCGCGGTGGCCTCAGCGGGCAGCACACTGGGGTCCGTCACGAGCCGGTCGGCCGTGCCGTCGACGTAGAAGGTGTACCGGGCGGCCCCCGAACGGTCCAACGCCACCACGGCGAGCGTCGTCGGCTCGTCGCCGCGCTGCACGAGCGATGTGTCGACGCCGGAGCCCACGAGCCGGTCGACGAGCGCGGCGCCGAAGCGGTCGGTGGAGACGCGCGACAGGAACGCCGACGGGACACCGAGCCGCGCGGCGGCGAGTGCGACGTTGTACGGCCCACCGCCCAGCCGTGGCAGCAGCGCGCGCAGCCCACTGTCCACATTGGAGTCCAACGGTTCACCCGGCACGAGGTCGACGAGCGCCTCTCCACCCACCACGATCACGAACGCGAGTGTAGAGGACCCGTTCGTGACAATTCGTGTCTTCAGTCCTTCGTGAGCCCACCCAGCAGGAGCTCGCCCAGGGCGGTGAACGCTTCGCCGTCGGACACGTCGGTGCGGCGGCCGAGCACGCCGGTCTGGATGCCCTCGACGATCAGGCCTGTCATCTCGGCGACGAGGCGGGCGTGCACGTCGCGGAACACCCCGTCGGCCACCCCCTTGTCGATGAACTCGCGGATGCGGCGCGCGGCGGCGCGACTGTTGAGCTGGTAGGTGTCACGGGCCGGCGCGAACCGCGCGATGTCGGTCATGAACGCGGGCGACGCGCGGTTGAGGTGCTCCGAGACTCCGGCGAGGTATTCCCCGATGAGCTTGCGCGCGTCGTCGATGCCCTCGATGCGCGTCTCGATCCGGTGGGCGGCGCCGCGGAAGAAGTGGGCGACGACCTTCACGGCGAGCTGCTCCTTGCTGGGCGCGAGCGCGTACAGCGTCGACTTGGAGCAGCGCAGGCGGGCGGCCAGGTCGTCGAGCGTGAAGCCGGCGAAGCCCTCGGCGAGGAAGAGGCTCTCCAGTTCGGCGAGCAGCGCCTGCTGCCGCGCCGTCGGGCGGCGGCGGGCTTCGGGTGCGGTCATCGGCCACCAGCTTTCGTGATCGAGCCACTATCCCTCATGAATCCAGGACGGCCGCGTCCTCCATACGGTACTCTCAAACGGCCCCCAGTACTGTTTTCAGTACCGCTGCTCCGCTCGATCGCCGCTGGAGGAGACATGCCGGCAGAACGACTGCTGCCCACCACCGAGGCCGAAGACCTGCTGAACCTGGTCACGGAGATCGCGCGCGACGAGCTGAAGCCCCGCGCCGCCGCGGCCGAAGAGGCGGAGCAGTTCCCGCGCGAGCAGTTCACGCTGCTCGGCAAGTCCGGGCTGCTGGGCCTGCCCTACCCCGAGCGCTGGGGCGGCGCGGAGCTGCCGTACGAGGTCTACCTGCAGGCGCTCGAGGAGATCGCCGCCGCGTGGATGACGGTGGGTGTGGGGCTGTCGGTGCACACGATGTCGTGCTACGCGCTGGCCCACTACGGCACGGACGAGCAGCGGGCGCAGTGGCTACCGGACATGCTGGGCGGCTCGTTGCTGGGGGCGTACGCCCTGTCCGAAACGCACGCGGGCTCCGACGCGGCCGCGCTGTCGACCCGCGCCCGCCGCGAGGGCGACCAGTACGTGGTGAACGGCACCAAGGCGTGGATCACCCACGCCGGCGTCGCGGACTTCTACACGACCATGGTCCGCACGAGCGACGACGGCGGCCACGGCATCTCGTGCCTGCTGGTGGACGGCGCTACTCCGGGCCTGTCGGCGGCCCCGCGCGAACGCAAGATGGGCCTCACCGGCTCACCGACGGCCCAGATGATCTTCGACCACGCGCAGGTCCCTGTTTCGCGCTTGGTCGGCGACGAGGGCGCGGGCCTGAAGATCGCCCTGTCGTCCCTGAGCTCCGGCCGCCTCGGCATCGCGGCGTGCGCGGTGGGCCTCGCCCAGGCTGCCCTCGACGAAGCCGTCGCCTACGCCAAGGGCCGCACCCAGTTCGGCAAGCCGATCATCGAGTTCCAGGGCCTGGAGTTCCTGCTGGCCGACATGGCCGCGACCGTCGAATCGGCCCGCGCGACCTACCTGGAAGCCGCCCGCCGCCGCGACCGCGGCCTCGACTTCCAGCGCCAGTCCTCCATCGCGAAACTCGTCGCGACCGACGGCGCCATGAAAGTCACCACCGACGCCGTCCAGGTCCTCGGCGGCGCCGGCTACACGCGCGACTTCCCGGTCGAGCGCTACCTGCGGGAGGCGAAGGTGCCCCAGATCTTCGAGGGGACGAACCAGATCCAGCGGATGGTCATCGCACGGGCCTTGAAGGCTTCCTGACGCCCTCACTCACCGCAGCACTCGGCACCCCTGTGCTCGCCCGAAGTAGGAGAGTGGTGCCGACATGACCTCCGACAACCCGCCCGGGTGCGAGCTCCGCTGGCCTGCACCGGGCCGTCTGGTGTCGAGCGAGGAATATGCGGCTCTCGGAAAAACCGAATCCTGCATCACCGAACTCGTCGAAGGCCGCCTCGTGCCGGCACCCGGCTCGAGGCCGCGACACAACGCGGCCACCGTCGACCCGGCCGGGCAGCTTGAACCGCCGGCCAACCCGGGTTCTCGCGTCGGCCTGGTAGTGGCCACCACCTGGTAGTGACCACCGAAGCGGCAGTCACACGCGACGGTGGCATGCTGCGCGCCGACGAGGTCCTGGTAGCGGTGGAGATCGTGTCGCCGGGATCGAAGCGCACCGACCACGTCACCAAGCACGAGGAGTACGCCGACGCCGGCCTCCCGTGCTACTGGATCGTCGACCTCGGCGACCCGGTTTCCGTCGTCGCCTGCCACCAGGCCGGCGAGCTCGACTACCCGGACGCACCGGCCGTCACCGGGGTTTTCGCCACCAGCGAGCCGTTTCCCGCGAACATCGACCTCACCACGCTCACCGCTTGCGGCGCCAGGAAACCCCGGCGCCGCAAGCGGTTGTGCGTCAACGGGTCTCGCGGTAACGCCGATCCTCGGCGACGCCCTCGCCGGTGGCCTCGTCGTAGTGGTAAACCTCGCGGCCGCGGACGAAGACGCGCAGGGCGCGGTTCATGACGTCCAGCGGGTCGCCCGACCAGAGGACCACGTCGGCGTCCAGGCCGGGCGCCAGGGTGCCGATGCGGTCGGCCAGGCCGAGCATCTCGGCGGGGTGCGCCGTCAGGGCCCGCAGGGCCGTCTCGGGGTCCAGGCCTTCCTTCACGGCGAGGGCGGCCTGGTAGACGAGGAAGTTGATCGGCACCACGGGGTGATCGGTGGTGATCGCGATCTTCACGCCCGCCCGCGCGAGGATGCCCGCGGAGCGCAGCGTGCGGTTGCGCAGCTCGACCTTGGACTTCGTGGTGAACAGGGGGCCGAGGATCACGGGAACGCCGCGCTCGGCCAGGAGGTCGGCGATGAGGTGGCCCTCGGTGCCGTGGTTGATCACGAGCTTGTAGCCGAACTCGTCGGCCAGGCGCAGCGCCGTGACGATGTCGTCGGCGCGGTGCACGTGCTGGTCCCAGTACAGCTCGCCGTCGAGGACCTTCGCGAGGGTCTCGTTGGTCAGGTCGACCTCGTGCGGCTTGCCCTCGGACTCCGCGTGCGTGCGCTTGGCCTGGTAGTTGCGGGCCTTGGTGAACGCCTCACGCAGGATCGCCGCGACGCCGAGCCGGGTCGAGGGCGTCTGCTTCTTGTCGCCATACACGCGCTTCGGGTTCTCGCCCAGCGCGCTCTTCACGCTCACCTGCTCGGCGAAGATCATGTCGAGGACGCTGCGGCCCCACGTCTTCACACCGATGGTCTGGCCGCCGATCGGGTTGCCGGACCCCGGCTTGATGACGACGCTCGTCACGCCGCCGGACAGCGCGTCGTCGAAGCCCGGCTCGTACGGGTCGATGCCGTCGACCGCGCGGAAGCGGGCGCCGATCGGGTCGGTCATCTCGTTGGTGTCGTTGCCGGCCCAGCCTTCGCCGTCTTCGTGGACGCCCAGGTGCGCGTGCGCGTCGATGAAGCCCGGCAGGACCCAGCTGCCGGACGCGTCGACCAGCTCGGCGTCCTCCGGGACGTCGACGTCAGCGGCCGCCCCGACCTGGACGATCTTGCCGTCTTCGATGAGCACGGTGCCGTCCTCGATGGGTGCCGCACCAACGGGGACGACGTAGCCCCCCACAATCGCCTTGGATGCCATAGTTTGACACGCTAACGAATTGCCGCCGGCGCGCGACCGCGGGGCTTTTCGAGGTGGATGAGCTGGTAGTCCGCTTCCGGGCTGCGGTGCGTCTCGCGGTAGCCGAGCTTCGCGTACACGTGCAGTGGGCCGGCCGAACGCTCACCGGTGAAGAGCCGGAAGCGCGTGACCTCAGCGGGCGCAAGCTCTTCCGCCGCCAGCAGCAACGCGCTGCCGAGGCCTTCGCCCTGCCGGTCGGGCGCGACGGCCAGCCGCGCGACCTCGCCGACGGCACCGGCCACGCGAAGCCGCACGGTCGCGATCAGCCGGCCACCGTCACGCACGCCCCACACCCGCCACGCCGGATCTGCGAGCGCCGCGCGCACCTGCTCCACCGTCTCCACCAGCGGAGGGAGGTCGAAGTTCCGGTGCGCGCGAGCTTCCGACAGGTACGCGGCGCGCTGCACCGTGAGCAGCTCCCCGGCGTCGGCCTCGGTCAGCAGCTCCGGCGTCACAGGACGCGGATCCCCCAGCTACCCGACCACGACGTCGCGGGCTCCAGCTCGATGAGGTCGGTGCCCGTGTTGAGCGCGTCGGCCGGGCAGGTCATCGGCTCGATCGCGACGGCGCGGCCGCGGCCGGTCAGGTCATCGGGCGTGAACACCTGCACCCAGCGGAAGTCGGGACCGGTCCAGACCAGCAACTGCTTGTCCTGGTGGGTGAGCACGTGGTGGTGCGTGCCGTCGTCAGCCGTCGCCAGCGAACCGAAGGCGGTGTCGAGGTCGACGCCCGCGAGCACCTTGCCGCCGCGGAAGTCGTACTCGGTGCCCTCGACGTCTTGTTCGTCCGCGTACGGCATCTGCTGGTCGGCGACGTACGGGCGCACGCGCGAAGCGGGCAGCGTGAGGGTCAGCTCGTCGGTGGGCACGTCGCCGATGCGGAAGTACGGGTGCGTGCCGACGCCGACGCCGATCGGCTGCTCACCCTCGTTGCGGATCTCGTGGGTGATCGTGAGCTCGCGCGGGTGCAGGTCGTAGGTGATCGTGGCGCGCAGCGGGACCGGCCAGCCGGGCTGCACCTCGACGTCGACCGCGAGCGTGATCGACGACTCGGCGTGCTCCAGCAGCTCCCACTCCTTGTGCCGCGTGAGACCGTGGATCGCGTTGCCGCGCGCTTCTTCGGTGATCTCGAGCTGCTGCTTCTCGCCCTGGAACTCCCACTCGCCGCCCTTGGTGCGGTTCGGCCACGGGAGCAGCACCTGACCGAGGCCCTTCGGCGGCTTCTCGTCCGCCTCGAACTCCTCGACGTAGGGCACGCCGCCGACCTCGAACACGCGCAGGCCGGCACCGATCTCGGTGACGACGGCGCGGGCGTTGCCGCGGGTGATCTCGAACTGCTCTCCGGTGGGATTGGCCATGCCGCAGACATTACCGGCGCACAGCCGTCCGTCGTGCCCGGCCGAAACTAACTAGACCGGTCGTCATAGTTTGAGCTACGGTGACGTCATGGTCCGCCGCACCGACTCCCGCCGCCGCATGCTCGACTCCGCCGCCGAGCTGTTCCAGGCGCAGGGCTACCACGCCACTGGCCTCACCCAGCTCGTCGCAGCGGGCGGGGCGCCGAGGGGTTCGCTGTACTTCCACTTCCCCGGTGGTAAGGAGCAACTGGCGGCCGAGGCCGTGCGGCTGTCGAGCGAGCGGATCGCCGAAATGCTCAGCGCCGTGGTCGCCGCGGCGCCGGATCCCGCGGCTGCGATCGCCGCGGTGGTGGACACCCTCACGACCGCGCTCACGGAGTCCGATTTCCAGCGCGGGTGTCCACTTGCGACAGTCGCACTGGAGGCCGCCGCCGAAAGTCGCCTGATCCGCCAGGCGTGCGACGAAGGCTACCGCTCGTGGGAGCACTCGCTCGCCGAGTACTTCACGCGCCAGGGCTTGCCGGCCGAGCGTGCTACTTCGCTGGCGACGGTGGTGCTCGCCTCGATCGAGGGCGCGCTGCT
The DNA here is from genome assembly GCF_016889705.1 of Amycolatopsis sp. FDAARGOS 1241. Taxonomy (NCBI): domain Bacteria; kingdom Bacillati; phylum Actinomycetota; class Actinomycetes; order Pseudonocardiales; family Pseudonocardiaceae; genus Amycolatopsis; species Amycolatopsis sp. FDAARGOS 1241. The sequence goes on along the minus strand of NZ_CP069526.1, from coordinate 368,817 downwards.
GTTCGCCAAGACCCGCCGCGACGTCGCGCCGCTGCGCGCGATCGCGGCCCACCTGCACACGACCGCAGAGAGGGAGTTCGCGTGATGCGCGTGCACCACCTGAACACCGGCACCATGGCCCCGTTCGGTGGCAAGCTCGTCGACGGCCGCCCCGGTTTGCTGCGGCGCGCCAAGCTCGTGTGCCACTGCCTGCTGCTCGAAACCGCCACCGGCCTCGTGCTGATCGAGACGGGCATGGGGACACCCGCCGTCAGCGAGCCGGTGCGCTGGCTGGGCCGGTGGTTCCTCGCGTTGTCACAGCCCGTGGCCCGCGCGCACGAGACGGCCGTCAGCCAGATCCGCGCGCTCGGCTTCGACCCGGCGGATGTGCGCGACATCGTGCTGACGCACCTCGCCTCGACCACGCGGGCGGACTCGTCGACTTCCCGCACGCGCGGGTGCACGTATACGCGGCGGAGCTGGCCGCGTACCACGCGGGGAACAAGCGGTACCGCCGCGTGCAGTTCGCCCACGGTCCACAGTGGACGTCCTACGCGGACGCGGGCGACAACTGGTTCGGCTTCTCGCCGTGCGCGAGCTCGACGGCGTGCCGGACATCGCGCTCGTCCCGCTCGCGGGCCACACACCCGGCCACGCCGGCATCGCCGTCCACACGGACACCGGCTGGCTGCCCAACGCCGGCGACGCGTACTTCTTCCACGCGGAGATCGACGAGCCGCCGGCCATCCCGCCGGGTCTGGCGATGTTCGAACGGCTCGTGCAGACGGCGCCCGCGCAGCGCATCGCGAACCAGCGGCGCCTACGGGAACTGCGCCAGTCCGGCGAGGTGACGATCTTCGCCGCCCACGACCTCACCGACTTCGAGCGCCTCAGCCGGCCGAACCGCGTTTGACCTCGCGGCGGTCGAGGCCGCGCTTCACCAGCCAGTTGACGAACCACAGCACCACACCGACGCCGAGCAGGATCGCGCCCACGGCGTAGTCACTCGCCGGCCGGCCCGACAGCGGGCTCACGAGGTAAACGCAGAAGATCGCGGCGAGCACGGGGATCGCGGTGGGCGCGCGGAAGTGCTTGTGCACCACCTTGTCCCTGCGCAGCACGAGCAGGGCGACGTTGACGATCGCGAACACCACGAGCAGCAGGAGCGCCGTCGTGCCACCGAGCGCACTGATGTCCACAAAGGACACCAGGAGGATCGCGATGGCGCTGGTGAAGATGATCGACACCCACGGCGTGCTGCGCGTCTTGTGCACCCGGCCGAAGACGGCGGGCAGTACGCGCTCGTTGGCCAGCCCGTAGAGCAGGCGGCTGGCCATGAGCATGTTGATCAGCGCCGAGTTGATGACCGCGAACAGGCCGATGGCGGAGAAGATCTCCCGCGGGAAGCCTGGCGCGCCGACGTCGAGCACCTTGAGCAGTGCGTCGCTCTTGGCGGCGGCGAGGTCGCCGGCCGGCAAGAGCAGCGAAGACGTGATGGACACCAGCACGTAGATCGTCGCGGCGACGACCATGCCCCACAACATGGCCTTGGGGAAGATGCGCACCGGGTCGTGGCACTCCTCCGCCATGTTCACCGAGTCCTCGAACCCGACCATGGCGAAGAAGGCGAGCGAGGTCGCGGACGTGATGGCGACGAGCCACGTCTTGTCGGCCGTGTTGATCTCGACCAGGCGCGCCGGTTCGCCGTCGCCGTTGATCACGGCCCACACGCCGACGCCGATGATGATCAGCAGCCCGGACAGCTCGATGCAGGTGAGGGCCACGTTGGCCTTCACCGATTCGCCGACGCCACGGAAGTTGATCAGCGCCAGCGCGAGGACGAACCCGATGCCGACGAGCACCATCGGCAGCTTCACGAACGCGGCCAGGTAGGTCGCGCCGAACGCCACCGCGGCCGACGACGCGGACGTGATCCCGGAGCACATCACGGCGAACGCGACCATGAACGTCAGGAACGGCACGCCGAACGCTCTGTTCGTGTACAGCGCGGCGCCCGCGGCCCGCGGGTACTTGCCGACCAGTTCCAGGTAGCTGAACGCGGTCATGAACGCGACCACGAACGCCAGCAGGAACGGCAGCCACAGCGCCCCGCCGACGCGGCCGGCGACCTGGCCGGTCAGCGCGTACACGCCTGTGCCGATGATGTCGCCGACCACGAAGAACAGCAGCAGCTTCGGCCCCATCACGCGCCGGAGCGCCGGTTGCCGAACTTCCGGACCCTCCGCCCTCACGTCCGTCATGGGCGAATAGTCTGCCTTGTCCGGCAGCCGGGCGAAAGTCAGACGGCCGTGACTGCAGTCTTGACCAGCGGAGCCATCATCTGCTGCGTCATCTTCACCGGACCGGTGTAGTTCACCAGTACGGGCACGCCCTTGACGATCTTGGCCGCGGCGAGAGTCGCCGTCTTCGCCTCGTCGACGTAGTAGACGGCCCCGCTGGGGAACCCGGGCACGTCGACCGCGCCGGGTTTGGCCTTCTTGATCGCGGCGACCATGTCCTGGGGGTTGGCCTTGCGTCCCTCGTAGCGCGTGACGGCCAGCGCGCCGGCCTGCTTGTTGCCGAGGAGGTATTCGCAACTGGTCGACTTGCCGCCGTTGTTCGGGCTCTCCTGGTTCGGGCCGGTTTTGGCGACGATGCCGGGGATGTTGATCGCCTTGCCGACCTCGTCCGCGGACAGCAGCGAGCACGTCGAGCCGGGTTTCGGCGGCGGCACTGACGTACTGGACTTCGACGGTGCGGCCTGCTGCTGCCCCGTAGAGCAGGCGGCGAGCGCGGCGGCGGCTAGCAGGACAGCGGCGATCGGGTGAGCACGCATGCCCGGCATCGTAGGCCGTTCGGTGCAACGCCGGTTAGCCCGGGCGGCGCCACCGGGGTTCCCGGATCAGCCCGTGGGTGCGCGGTAGCGCCAGAACGCCGGAAGGACCAGCATCGCCAGGAGCACGAGCACGATCACCAGCAGCCCGCCGCCCGTGGCGGCGGCTTCGGTGCCGAAGAGCGCACCCGCCCAGCCGTGGGTGAGGTCGGCCAGCCGCGGCCCGCCCGCGACGACCACGGTGAAGACACCCTGGAGGCGGCCGCGCATCTCGTCGGTGGTCGCGGTCTGGAGGATGGCCTGGCGGTAGACGGAGCTGACCATGTCGGCGCCGCCGGCCAGTGCCATGAAGAGCACGGCGAGCCAGAGCGAGTGGGCCAGGCCGAAGGCCGCGATCGCCGCGCCCCACAGGCAGATCGACACGACCACGGCGACACCCTGGCGCCCGACGCGGTGCAGCCAGCCGGAGAACAGGCCGATGATCATGGCACCCGCGGGCAGCGCCGCGTACAGGAACCCGAGGGCGGGGCCACCGCCGGGCGGGTCACCGAACGTGCGTTCGGCCATCTCGGGGATCAGGGCGCGCGGCATGCCGGCGACCATCGCGATGATGTCGGCGACGAACGACGCCAGCAGCACCTTCTTCGTGGCCAGGTACCGGAATCCGTCGACGACGTCCCCGACCCCGGCCCGGCGCGACGGCCCGTTCAGCGGCGGGATCGACGGCAACCGCCACACGGCGACGAGCGTGATCATCAGCGCGCACACGTCGATGAGGTACAGCGTCGACAACCCGATGACCGGGATCAGCGCCCCGCCGAACAGCGGCCCGAACACCGCGCCGAACGTCGACATGGTCGTGTTCAGCGCGTTCGCCGAGGGCAGCAGTTCCGGCGACACCAGCCGCGCCACGACGGCGCCGCGGGTCGGCATGTTGATCGCGAAGAACGCCTGGTTCGCCGCCAGCAGGACGAGCACCAGGGTCACGGACCCGAAGTCCGCGAACGCCTGCAACCAGAGCAGCGCCGACGAGACGGCCACCCCGACGTTCGTGACCAGGAGCAGCTTCCGCCGGTCCACCGCGTCGGCGATCGCCCCGCCCCACAGCCCGAACACCAGGAGCGGCACCAGCGCGACGGCCCCGGTCAGCCCCACGTACCCGGACGACCCGGTCAGGTCGAACACCTGCTTGGGCACCGCCACGGCCGTCAGCTGCGACCCCACCGCGGTCACCGCCGTGGACACCCACAGCCGCCTGAACGCCGGAATCCTGAGCGGACGGGTGTCCACCACGATGCGGCCGAGGAGCTTCCGAACCCCAGTACGGGGCGGCAACGTCCCCGGATCAGAACTCACGACACACCATCTTAGCTGTGCTAACTAACCGGCCGCGCGTGATTTTGCTCGCGAGGCGACCGTCGTCCGAATTGCCGGATTACCGAACTGACCTGCGACGACCACCCCAGACAAGGGACGAAGGCCCCGCGACCCAAGCTCACGCGCACCCGCGAGACTCCAGCGCGACCCGGCCGCCAGCCGAAACCGAACGCCAAAGGACCCCTACCCTTCGCCGCCAGCCGAACACCTCTACGACTCCGCCGGCCGACAACGCACCCCAAGCAAGCACCCAGCCCCCCGCCCCGCACCTCGATCCCCGCGCCCTTCACAATCAAAGATCGGGGTGCCCCCACGCAACAGAGTGGCGACCACGACAGACTGGCGACCGCAGCAGAGTGTGGCGACCAGTGCGAGAATGGCGACGGAATCCGCGAAACACCCAGCAGATTCAGCGAGTCACGGAGCCAACCGCTCCACAACCCACCCATCATCAGTCCGCCGGAACCTCAACCGGTCGTGCATCCGGTCTTCCCGCCCCTGCCAGAACTCCACGACATCCGGCCGGATCCGCCACCCACCCCAATGGGGCGGCGCCGGAATGCTCTCCACGTCCGCGAACCGCCGCTCGATCCCGCGCAGAGCGTTGTCCAACGCCCGCCGCCCGTCCACGATCCGCGACTGCGGCGACGCCCACGCACCCAGCTGCGAACCCCGGGGCCGCTGCTCCCAGTACGCCGCCGTCTCCGCGGCGGCGACCTTCTCGACCTCACCCCGCACGGTCACCTGGCGCTGCAGCGCGTACCAGGGGAACGTCGCCGACGCGTAGCGCGTGGCCGTGAGGTCGTGGCTCTTCGCCGAGGTGTAGTTCGTGTAGAACACGACCCCGCGCTCGTCGAGCCCCTTGCACAGCACCGTCCGGGAGGACGGGTGCCCCTGCGGGTCGGCAGTGGCCAGAACCATCGCGTTCGGCTCGGCGACGCCTTCGGAGATCGCCTGGCTCAGCCAGTTCTGCAGTTGCTCGGTCCAGGTGGACGCGAGGGCCGCCTCGTCGAAGGGAGCCCCGTCGTAGGCCACCCGCATCCCGGGCAGCCGGACAACCGCGTCCGGTACCTCGTCGATCTCCGGCATCATGGGCCCCAACCTCCGTACCCCTGGTGAGGGTGTCGACTCATCGGTATCCAGCGACGGTATTGGCTCGCCAGCTGCGGCGGAACCCACCGAACGGTGACTCCTGCCACCCTCGCCGGACCGCGTCCGCCAACCCGTGGTCAACCGTCCCGTCCCTGATCGATCAAGCCGCGATCGGGCCCGGCGCGAGCCCCCGACCAGCGCAGTCAGGCCCGCGTGATCGCCGCCAGCATCAGCGCCCGCAGCTCCGCACCGACCTCGTGGACGGGCAGCGGCGGCTCGTGCGCCTGCCACTCGCGCAGCAGCCCGGTGGCCGCGCCGACGAGGGCGATCGCAGTCAGCCGGTAGTCGCGGTCGGGGGCGACGCCGGCCTTGGCGGCTCGGCGCGCCTCCGTCTCGATGAACGTGGCCCACCGGTCCACCCACACCTGGTGCTGTGCTTCGAGCTCCGGGCTCACACCCACGGCCTCGACGTAGTTGAGCCGCGGCATCCGCGGATCGAGGGTCACCGTGGCGACGAAGACGTCGAGCAGTTTCGCGATGCGCGTCATCGCGTCGGCGTCCTTGACCTCCTCGAGCGCGGCCGACACGTGCGTGAGCGCGAGCGAGTTGATCCGGTCGTGCAGCGTCCGCAGCACTTCTTCCTTGCTGCCGAACTCCTCGTAGAAGTTCCGCGTGGACACCCCGGCACGAGTACACAACTGGGTGATCTTGGCCTGCCGGAAGCCCGTCGTGGTGAACAGCTCCAGGGCGGCTGTCAGCAGCCGTTCCCGACGCTCGGCGCGTCTCTGCTCCGGCGGGACGCCACCGTAGGTCCGGGCCACCGGCCCTCCTTCCCGCCGCGCTCCGCCCAGGGGGCAGCGCCGGCGTCAACCTTGCGAAAATCGCAATTACCGCTGATGCGGAGGCGAAAGCGCGCGTCCGGATTCAGGTAACCGCGCGCACGGCCCGGCGGAGCGCGCCGTCGAACGTGCGGCGATCACGGTATCGAGCAGCAGGTCACCCGTCTCGCGCAGGCCCCACCACAGGCGATCACCGAACGCTAAGCCGTTGCCACGCCTGGGAATCGTCCCTGCACCGGACGCTTGAACGCCGTTCAGAGCCACCCCTCGCTGCGAGAACACCACGTGCTGACAAGGCACGAAGTTCTAGCAGTCCAGACCTTTCAAGGCAACAACCGCGTCCGCCGCGAGAGACGTCGTGACCGTGACGCCAGGTGCGGGAGACGTGCGCGCCCACCACTCCCCCGAAGCCGCGGGACGCGCTGGACCACCGATCACCAGCTCCGTCGCGAGCACGCGCTTTCCAGCCAGCGCGGCGAGTCCGGTGTCGAGCACCGGGTCACCGATCTCCTGCGTCTGCCGCAGCACCGGCAGGCCCCCGCGCGTCACGTGGACGGTCGTGGTGAGCCGGCCCGGCGGTTCGCCCGCCCGGCCGAGCACGAGCACTTCCCGGGTGTGGAAACGGGAATTTTCGCCTACCGAGGCCCGCAGCACCGCCGTGTGGTCCGCGCGGGTGGTGACCACGGTCGGCTCCGGCAGATAGGTCAGCGACCCACCGTCCGCCACTTCGATGTCCACAGTGGACGAACTCGCGGCGCCGCCGGGTCCGGGCAACGCGAGCGTCGCCGCGACTCCGGACAACCGCAGCACGGCTGCGGGCCCGACCCGGAGGTCGAGCAGCAGCTCGTCCCCGCCCAACGGCGTCGTGGCCGACGAGACGAGGTGGACGACCGCGTCCGGCCCCCGGCCGCGGCGCGGGAACAACGTCAGGGGTGCCATCGATCGCAGCTCGCGCAGCACCGTCCGGCCGTCCTCGAAACACGCGACCACCCGCGCGTGGGCTTTCACCCCGCGCGCACCGGCAGCACCGACCGCACCCAGCGCGCGACGTCGGGTGCGTCCGGCGTCCGCACCAGCGACTGCGCGAGCACCGGCAGGTCGCCGCGCATGCGGTGCGCGTCGGCCGTCATCACGCCCAGGTCCGCGCCGACGAACTGCGCGAGGTCGATCTTGTTGATCACCAGGAGGTCGGCCGTCGTCACGCCGGGGCCACCCTTGCGCGGCACCTTGTCGCCGCCCGCGACGTCGACGACGAAGACCTGGCTGTCGGCGAGCCCGCGGCTGAACACGGCGGTGAGGTTGTCCCCGCCGCTCTCGATGAGCACCAGGTCGAGGCCGGGGAAGCGCTCCTCGAGCGTCTCGACGGCGTCGAGGTTCGCGGTGATGTCGTCGCGGATCGCGGTGTGCGGGCAGGCGCCGGTCTGCACGGCCTCGATGCGCTCGGGCGCGAGCACCCCCGCCTTGCGGAGGAAGTCGGCGTCCTCGGTGGTGTAGATGTCGTTGGTGACCACGGCGAGGTTCAGCTCGCCGCCGAGCGCGCGGCACAGCGCGGCGGTCAGCGCCGTCTTGCCGCTGCCGACGGGTCCGCCGATGCCGATGCGGTACGCGCGGCCCGCAGCCGGCGCGGCCGGGTGGCGGTCCGGTTCGGTCGCCGTCGGGTCGAAGCTGATCGGGTGCGTGTGCGGGTGACCGTGACCGTGTTCAGCTCGCAAAGAGCCGCACCTCCTCCTCGTGGTGCCGGGCGTGCGCCTCGGCGAACAGGTCCAGCGCCGGCGAACCCGGCGCGGGCAGCTCCACCGGGTCGGCCCCGGCGACGGCGGCGGCTTCGCCGGCCACGCGGCGCACCTCGGCGCCGAGGCGGGCGACCACCGCGTTGACGGCGAACGGGTCGAGCCCCAGCAGCCGCACCGCCGCACTCGCGGGCCCGCTCACCGACAGGTACCCCACTGCCGTCGCGGCGTCCGCGGGCACGCCGCCGGCGATCCCGACCAGCGCGCCGCAGACGATCGGGTGGTGCGGCCGCGGGGTTTCGGCGAGCAGCGCCGTCAGCACCGGCGAAGGCCACGCCACCGCACCGGCCCGCGCGGTCCCGCGCCCCTGGGCCCGCGACGCCACGCGCTGCGCGGGTGACGGCGTGCGGGCGTCCAGCTCGCGGTCGAGCCGCAGCCAGTGTCCACTCCGGACCCCGCGCGCGGCGGCGTGCGCGGCGGCCGCGGCGAACGCGGCGGCGAGCGCGCCGGCGGTGCGCAGCCGGCTGAGCAGGAACCCCGGCAGGTCGGTCTCACTCGTCACGAGCCCACGGCTCACGGCTTCTTCCAGTCCGCCGGAGTGCACGTGGCCGCCGCCCGGGAACCGGGAATCGGCGAGGATCAGCGCGCAGACGTCCATCAGTGGGCCATCAGAAGAGGAAGTACCGCTGGGCCATCGGCAGTCGCGTCACCGGCATCGGCTCCACGAGTTCACCGTCCACGCGCACCGCGAAGCTGTCCGGTTCGACGCGCACGTCGGGGGTCGCGTCGTTGAGCACCATGTCGGCCTTGGTCCGCGCCCGCGTGTTCGCGACGGCGACGAGCGGGCGGTGGATGCCGAACGTGTCCGCGAGCCCCGACGACAGCGCTTCGGGAGCCACGAAGTGCAGGCTCGACGCCGCCGCGACGCGCGGGGCCGCGCCGAACATCGGCCGGGCGAGGACGGGCTGCGGCGTCGGGATCGACGCGTTCGCGTCACCCATCGCCGCCCACGCCGGGAAGCCGCCCTTGAGCACCACGTGCGGGCGCACGCCGAAGAACTTCGGCTCCCACAGCACGAGGTCCGCGAGCTTGCCGGCCTCGACCGAGCCGATCTCGGCCTCCATCCCGTGCGCGATCGCCGGGTTGATCGTGTACTTCGCGACGTACCGGCGGGCGCGCAGGTTGTCGGCCGCGCCGTCGCCGGGCAGCGCCCCACGGCGGCGTTTCATCACGTGCGCGGTCTGCCAGGTGCGGATGACCACCTCGCCGATGCGGCCCATGGCTTGTGAATCGGAACTCATCATCGAGATCGCGCCCAGGTCGTGCAGCACGTCCTCGGCGGCGATCGTGCTCGGCCGGATGCGGCTCTCGGCGAACGCGAGGTCCTCCGGTACCGACGGGTTGAGGTGGTGGCACACCACGAGCATGTCGAGGTGCTCGTCGAGCGTGTTGACCGTGTGCGGACGCGTCGGGTTCGTCGACGACGGCAGGATGTTCGGCAGTCCCACGACTCGGATGATGTCCGGCGCGTGGCCACCGCCGGCGCCTTCGGTGTGGTACGCGTTGATCGACCGGCCACCGATCGCCTCCACAGTGGACTCCAGGAACCCGGCTTCGTTGAGCGTGTCGGTGTGGATCGCCACCTGCACACCCGATTCGTCGGCGACGCTGAGGCACGCGTCGATCGCGGCGGGCGTCGTGCCCCAGTCCTCGTGCAGCTTGAACCCGCCGGCACCGGCGGCCAGCTGCTCACGCAGCGCCTCGGCCCGCACGGTGTTCCCCTTGCCCAGCAACAGGACGTTGACCGGGTAACCGTCCATGGCGGACAGCATGCGGCCGAGGTGCCAGGCCCCGGGTGTCACGGTGGTGGCCTTCGTGCCCTCGTTCGGCCCCGTGCCGCCGCCCACCAACGTCGTCAGGCCGGCGGCGAGCGCGGTGTCGACGAGCTGGGGGCAGATGAAGTGCACGTGGCAGTCGATGCCGCCCGCTGTGAGGATTTTTCCGTTGCCGGACAGCACTTCGGTCGACGGACCGATCACGAGCGCCGGGTCGACGCCGTCCATCGTGTCCGGGTTGCCGGCCTTGCCGATGCCGGCGATGCGCCCGTCACGCACGCCGACGTCGGCCTTCACCACACCCCAGTGGTCGAGGATGACGGCGCCGGTGATCACGAGGTCGGGGGCGCCCTCGGCGCGCGTGGCCATCGCCTGGCCCATCGATTCGCGGATGACCTTGCCACCGCCGAAGAGCACCTCATCGCCGCTGCCGTTCGCGCCCCTCGAGCGGTCTTCGGTCACCTCGATGAGCAAGTCGGTGTCGGCGAGCCGGATCCGGTCGCCGGTGGTCGGGCCGAACAGCTCGGCGTAGCGCTCACGATCGATCTGCGGCACGCCTCAGCGCTCCCGGCCGGGCTCGGCCCGCAGCCCCGGCACTCGCCGGTGCCCGCGCAACGGCACCAGGTCCACCTCACGCTCGATGCCGGGTTCGAACCGCACGGACGTGCCGGCCGGCACGTCGAGCCGGTGCCCCCGCGCGGCCTCGCGGTCGAACTCCAGCCCCGGGTTCACGGCCGCGAAGTGGTAGTGCGAGCCGACCTGCACGGGCCGGTCGCCGAGGTTGCGCACGAGCAGCCGCACGCGCTCGCGCCCGGGGTTCAGCTCCACCGGTTGGTCGCCGGGGATGATCTCGCCTGGCCGCACTCGCGCTCCTTCAGCTGATGGGGTCGTGCACGGTGACGAGCTTCGTCCCGTCCGGAAAAGTGGCCTCCACCTGCACGGAGTCGACCATTTCGGCCACTCCGCCGAGCACTTGGGCGCGGCTGAGCACCGCCCGGCCGCTGGCTGCGAGCTCGCTCACCGTGCGCCCGTCGCGCGCGCCTTCGAGCACGTGGTCGGTGATGAGCGCGACGGCTTCGGGGTAGTTGAGCAGCACACCGCGGTCCAGCCGGCGGCGCGCAACGTCGGCGGCGACGTGGACCAGCAGCTTGTCGCGTTCCTGCGGGCTCAGGTGCATGCGAAAGGTGTATCACCGGGTCCGCGGCTCCGCCGGATTCGGAAACACAGGATTTACCTTCGCTACACCGCCCGTCTGCGGGCTCGGTCACCACAGGTTGACGAAGAACTTGCCGCGAGAGGCCTTTCCCCACTGAATCGTTCTCGGAATCGTGACCGAAACCACCACATCTTTCATTGCCCAGGTCGCCGCGAAGGAGCAAGGTTTGTCCAACCGTGCGATGAGGCGCGCCCAGGGTGCGCGTGTATCCCGTCCGCGCGAGTGAGACAGCGTGAAGTGGCCAAAGCCGGGGCGCATCGAAAGGTTCGCGAAGTGACTACCTCCACCATCAGCCAGAAGAACTCCGACCACGCCGACGACGGCTTCAAACCGGGCCTCGAAGGTGTGGTGGCGTTCCGCACCGAGATCGCCGAACCCGACCGCGACGGCGGCGCGCTGCGCTACCGCGGCATCGACATCGAGGACCTCGCCGGCAAGGTGACCTTCGGTGACGTGTGGGGACTCCTCGTGGACGGCCGCTTCGGCAACGGGCTCCCGCCGGCCGAGCCGTTCCCGCTGCCGGTGCACACCGGCGACGTACGCGTCGACGTGCAGGCGGCGCTGGCGATGCTCGCGCCGATCTGGGGCTTCCAGCCGCTGCTGGACATCACCGACGAGCAGGCCCGCGACCAGCTGGCTCGCGCTTCGGTGATGGCGCTGTCCTACGTCGCGCAATCGGCGCGCGGGACCTCGACGCCGGCCGTGCCGGAATCCGAGGTCGACAAGGCGACGTCCATCACCGAGCGCTTCATGATCCGCTGGCGCGGCGAGCCGGACCCCGCCCACGTCAAGGCGCTCGACGCGTACTGGGTGTCGGCGGCCGAGCACGGCATGAACGCATCCACGTTCACCGCGCGCGTGATCGCCTCGACCGGTGCCGACGTGGCCGCTTCGCTCTCGGGCGCGGTCGGCGCGATGTCGGGCCCGCTGCATGGTGGCGCGCCGGCGCGCGTGCTGCCGATGATCGAGGAGGTCGAGCGGTCCGGTGACGCCGCCGGTCTGGTCAAGGGCATCCTCGACCGCAAGGAGCGCCTGATGGGCTTCGGCCACCGCGTGTACCGCGCGGAGGACCCGCGGGCCCGCGTGCTGCGCCGCACGTGCAAGGAGCTCGGCGCCGAGCGCTACGAGGTCGCCGCGGCGCTGGAGCAGGCCGCGCTGACCGAGCTGCGCGAGCGCCGCCCGGATCACCCGATCGAGACCAATGTGGAGTTCTGGGCCGCCGTGATCCTGGACTTCGCGAAGGTGCCGCCGGCCATGATGCCGTCGATGTTCTCCTCCGCCCGCACCGCCGGCTGGGCGGCGCACATCCTGGAGCAGAAGCAGACCGGCCGCCTCGTGCGCCCGTCGGCGAAGTACGTGGGCCCGGGCCCGCGCAAGCCGGAAGACGTCGAGGGCTGGGACAGCGTCACCAAGCACTGAACCCGTCGCGCTGAAGGCCGCGCCGTTCGCCCAGGGCGGCCTTCAGCGCACTGGGGGTTCGGCACTGGGGGTTCGTGCCCTCCGGTGGTCTCCAGCATCGCCGTGCGCTGGTCGACGAGCCACCCGTCGAGAACCTCGCGCGGCACGTCGCGCTCCTGCAGCCACGAAAGCAGCGCGCCCTCGACCACGTCGGTCCGGCACCGCAGCGTCAGCAGCTGCAGCGCCGACGGTTCGGCGATCCCGAGCGCGTCGAGGATCAGCTCCACCGACCGGTGCCGGACCTCGTCGATCGCCGCGTCGGTCTCCGACGTCGCGATCACGGAACCGGTGCGCAGCAAGGCGACGTACCCGGGGCGGTAGGGAGCGGCCACGTCGACGAGCCCGCGCACGGCGGCGCGCAACCGGCCTTCCGGCGGCCCCTGCTCCAGCCGTCACCAGTTCGGGCGCGCGGCTGCCGAACGGACCGAGCGCCGCGGCGATCAGGTCGGCGCGCCGGGCATGCGGGGTCATCCGGAGCGGGCGGCTCACGGCGTGACGTCCAGCTTCGCCGCCGCGCGCAGCAGGCCGGGCGTCAGGCGCGAAAGCACCAGCGCCACCTTGGCTTCCGGGGTCGACGGCTGGATCGCGCGGTCGCGCTCCACCGCGCGCAGGATGTCGCGCGCCACTTTCTCCGGCCCGAAGCCGCGGCGCGCGTAGAGCTTCGCCGCCGCCTGCTGCCGCCGGGCCTGTTCGCCGGCCGCGACGCCGACGAACCGCGTGGTGCTGGTGATGTTCGTGTTCACCAGGCCCGGGCACACGGCCGTCACGCCGATGCCGTCGGCCGCGAGCTCGGCGCGCAGGCCGATGCTCAGTGCCAGCACGGCGGCTTTCGTCGTGCTGTACGCGGTGAGGATCTTCGACGGCAGGTAGGCGGCGGCCGACGCGAGGTTCACGAGCTGCCCGCCCTGAGCCCGGTCCTTCATCATGGGCGCGAACGCGCGGCACCCGTGGATCACGCCCCACAGGTTCACATCCACGACCTTCTCCCAGTCGGCCGGCGTGGTGTCGAGGAATGGCCCGGACATGCCGATCCCGGCGTTGTTCACCACCACGTCGGGCACCCCGAACTCTGCCCGCACCCGCGCCGCGAACTCCTCGACGGCCCCGGCGTCGGACGAGTCCACTGTGTACTCACCAGCGTCCACACCCTTGTCTCGCACCAGCTTCGCGGTTTCCGCCGCCGCGGCCGAGTCGATGTCGGTGACCACCACATCGGCGCCTTCGGCGGCGAACGCGAGCGCGGTCGCGCGCCCGATGCCGCTGCCGCCGCCGGTGACGACCACGAGCCGGTCGGCGAACCGTCCTGGCTCACCACCGACGCGGGCGCGTTTGAGCGCACGGCTCTCCTGACCGCCCTCGGCGTACTCGACGAGCTCCGCCGTCGCCGCGGCGATGACTGCCGGCTTGCTGCGGGCGATCCAGTGCGAACCGACCAGCCGCCGCACGCGCAGGTCCGCCACCCAGCGCGCGATCTCCGTCTGCAGCGGCGCGGTCACGAACGCGTCGCCCACCGGTGCGAGCACCTGCACCGGCACCTCGGCTGGGCGCGGCGCGGGCCGCGACCGACGCGTGAACATGTTGGCGCGGTACAGCTTCAGGCCGTGCACGGCGTCGGCGATCTTCACGCGCCCCGCCGCGGGGTCGAGCCGGCGGATCAGCGCGGGCACGAGCCCGGAGCGCCAGCCGAGCTCCGGCACGAGCGGCAGCTGGAACAGCAGGATGTAGTACGAGTGCAGCAGCTGGCGCAGCGCGCGCGGCACCCCTGCCGGGCGTTTGAACTGCTCGCGGAACCACGCGCCGGCGTGGTCGAGGCTCGGGCCGGAGATCGAGGTGTACGAAGCGATCCGGCCACGCAGCCCGTCGCCGGTCACGGCGTGCCAGGTCTGGATCGAACCCCAGTCGTGGGCCAGCAGGTGCACCTTCCCGTTCGGCTGCACCTCGTCGACCACGGCCTTGAGGTCCGCGGCGAGCTGGTCGAGCCGGTACGCGGCGCGCTCGCGCGGTTTGTCCGAGTCGCCGGCGCCGCGCACGTCGTAGACCACGACGCGGTGGCGGCGGCCGAGTTCGGCGGCCACGCCGTCCCACATCGAACCGCTGTCCGGGTAGCCGTGCACGAGCACGACCGTGGGCCCGTCTTCGGCGCCGCTGACGCGAACCGAGAGGCGGACACCGTCACTGGCGGTCACCTGCTGGTGAGACATCCCGTCAGGTTAGACAACGTGTCAACAAGGTGGTTTCACCTCCGCGGCGGTTGCCGGGCACCGGCCGATCGTGCGGTGGGCCGGTTTCGGCCTTCGTGACGGCGTTTTCGCTGGTTCCACGGGAAACACACCACCCGTGTCCACCATTCGGTGGACAACTCGATTCCACTGGCCGGACGTCCCGCGGACGCGGTCCGTGATCGCAGGGTGAAGCCATGACCACTGCAGTGAGGGTGCGCGGACTGCGCAAGGTGTACCCGGGCCACATCGCCGTGGCCGGTCTCGACCTCGACATCCACGAAGGTGAGGTGTTCGCGCTCCTGGGGCCCCACGGCGCGGACAAGACCACCACCGTCGAAATCCTCGAGGGACACCGGCAGCGCACGGCGGGCGAGGCCGCCGTGCTCGGCGAGGACCCGGGAAAAGCCGGCCGCGAATGGCGTTCGCGGCTCGGCATCGTGTTGCAGACGGCGACGGACGCGGCTCAGCTGACCGTCACGGAAGCCGTGCGGCACTTCGCGAAGTACTACCCCAACCCGCGAGAAGCGGAAGAGGTGATCGACCGGGTCGGGCTCAGCGAGAAGGCCGGCACGCGTGTGAAGTCGCTCTCCGGCGGGCAGCGCCGCCGCGTCGACGTGGCGCTCGGCATCATCGGTCGTCCCCAACTGCTGTTCCTCGACGAGCCCACCACGGGGTTCGACCCCGAGGCGCGGCGCCAGTTCTGGGGCCTGATCGAGAGCCTCGCCCACGAGGGCACCACGATCATGTTCACCTCGCGCTACCTCGACGAGGTGGAGGCGCTCGTGGTCGCCGGTGTCGTCGCTCCACCGCACGAGCGCCTCGGCCTGGCCGCGGCCCCCGAGCGTTTCGGGAATCCCCTCGGCGACCACGCTGCCCTTGGCGACCACCACGAGCCGGTCGGCCAGGTCGTCACGGTTTCTCCCTGATTCGGTCGAGCTGGCGGTGGCCCCAGCCGGTGGTCTGGGTGGCGGCTGCGCCGGTGAGCCCCCCGGGCCTCACCGGTCGGCCGCCGGCTGTGGAAGGTCGTGTCGCACTGCAGCCGCGGCGGCGTGAAGCCGTCGAAGGTGAAGTCGCCGAGCAGGGACGGGATCACGGCTTCTCCCCGATCAGCCCGAGGTAGACGTCTTCCAGCCTGGGCCGGGTCACGGTCAGGCCGGCGAGCTCGCCGCCCCCGCCGGAAAGCTGGTTCACGAGCTTGGTCGCAACGCTGTGCGCTCCACCTCGCGGTCGGCCGCGATCCCGGTGCCGACGCTGTTGAACGACGTCGACACGATGCCGGCGCCGATCATGCTCGCGGCGAGCAGTTGTCCCGACGAGACAACGGCCTGCCCCTCGCCTTGCCGGGCACCTCCACGCTCGGCGCCGCGCGCGGCAGCTTCGAGCTCCGGCAGTTCTTCCGCAACAAGGAGCAGGTGGTCTTCACCTTCTCTCTGCCCGCGGTGGTGATGATCCTGCTCGGGTCCATCCTGGACGGTCCGACCGGAAACGGGACACCGACGTCGCCGCGGCGCGCAAGCACCTCGCGCCGACCTCGCCTCACCGCGCGGGAAAACCTCCCGAGGCGCGGGCGATGGTGGCGGCGCTCGCTCCGTCGGACATCGCGGCCGGCTCGTTGCCCGACGCCGTGCGCCGCGCCGCGGGCCGGCTCGCGGACGAGGCCGGGCTGCACGTCGAGTGCGCAGTGGACAGTCCGCTGCCCCGCCTGGCGACGGCCACGGAGGTCGTGCTGCTGCGAGGTGTGCAGGAGGCGCTGGTCAACGTCCGCGAACATGCCGGTGCGGGCGCGGTGCTGGTGCGGTTGTCCGCTGCGGACGAAACGGTACGGTTGCGCGTGCGCGACGACGGCTGCGGATTCTCCCCGACCGCCCCCACCGACGGTTTCGGGCTGCGCGTGGTGCGATCGCGCGTCGAGCGGTGGGCGGGCGGCTGAACGTCCGCAACGGCGCGGGCGGCGGGACCGAACTGGAGCTGGAGGTGCCCGCGTGATCACGATCATGCTGGTGGACGACCACCCCGTGGTGCGCGAGGGGTTGCGCGAGATGCTCGAGGCCGAGGACGACCTCACCGTGGTCGGTGAAGCCGGCTCGGGCGAGGAGGCCATCGCGCTCGATCGCGTGAAACAGCCCGACGTCGTGCTGATGGATCTGCGCATGCCGGGCCTCGACGGCGTCGGCGCGATCCGCGGCATCCTCAAGGAGACGCCGGCGCGGCGGATCGTCGTGCTCACCACGTACGAGACGGACGCCGACATCCTGCGGGCCGTCGAGGCCGGCGCGGCGGGGTACCTGCTCAAGGACGCATCACGCGTCGAGCTGGCGAACGTGATCCGCGCGGCGAGACCGTGCCGGCGCCGTCGGTGGCCGGCAAGCTCGTGAACCGCGTGCGCAACCCCGGGCCCGCGTCACCGCTTTCCGCGCGCGAGGTCGAGGTGCTGCGGCTCGTCGCGAAGGGACTCACCAACGCCGAGATCGGCCGCAGCCTGCACATCGGTGAGGCGACGGTGAAAACGCACCTGCTGCGGGTGTTCGGGAAACTCGGGGTGTCCGACCGCACCGCGGCCGTCACCACCGCACTGGACCGCCGGCTGCGGGGCTGAGAAGCCGGGGCAGAATGGCCCGCATGCTCGACTCCACCGAACTCGCTCTGTACCGCCGGCTCGCGCGCGAGCAAGCCACCAGCCGCGTGCCGTCGCTGGTCGCCGGCGTGGTGCGCGACGGGAGCCTCGTCTGGTCCGGCGCCCGCGGCCGCGTCGGTTCCGCGCGGCCGGACGCCGACACGCAGTACCGCCTCGGCTCGATCACCAAGACGATGATCGCCACCGCCGTGCTGCGCCTGCGCGACGAAGGCCGCCTCGAGCTCACCGACCCGCTGGAGAAGCACGTGCCCGGCACGGCGTTCGGCTCGGTGACCGTGGCACAGCTGCTCTCGCACACCTCCGGCCTCACGTCGGAGTCGCCGGGCGGCTGGTGGGAGCGCACGAAGGGCGGCGACTGGGCCGCGCTGGAGGAGAGCCTCGACAAGGACGCGACGAAGCTGCGCCCCGGGTTCAAGTTCCACTACTCCAACGTCGGCTACGGCGTGCTCGGCGAACTCGTTTCGCGCCACCGCGGCCGCGCGTGGTTCGACGTCGTGCGCGAGGAGATCCTCACGCCGCTGGGCATGACGCGCACGATGCCGCACCCCCGGGGCGCGCACGCCGACGGGTTCGCGGTGCACCCGTTCGCCGATGTCCTGCTGCCCGAACCGTCGCCGGACGCCGGCGCCATGGCCCCGGCCGGCCAGCTGTGGTCGACGATCACCGACCTCGCGCGCTGGACCGCGTTCGTCGGCGGGCACACCGGCGGTGTGCTGAGCGAAGACACGATGGCGGAGATGCGCGCCGTGAACACCGTGGACGACGGCGAAGTCTGGAACACCGGCTTCGGGCTCGGCATCATGCAGGTCCGCGTCGACGGCAGGAGGCTGTCCGGCCACACCGGTTCGATGCCCGGTTTCCTCGCCGCGTCGCTCGTCGATCCGGTCACCGGCACCGGCGCGCTGTGCTTCGCCAACGCCACCGCGGGGGTCGGCATCACGCAGCTCGTGCTGGACCTCATCGGCACCGTGGAAGAACTCGAACCGGCGCTGCCGGACGAGTGGCGGCCGTCCACTGTGGACCCAGCGCTGCTCGCGCTCACCGGGCTGTGGCACTGGGGCCCGACGCCGTACCACTTGCGCGTGCTCGGCTCCGACACGATCTCGCTCGACCCGGTCAGCGGGGCCGGCCGCGCGTCCCGCTTCCGCCCGGTCGGCCCGGACACGTGGGTGGGCCTGGACGGCTACTACACGGGCGAGACGCTGACCGTCGGCCGCGACGCGAACGGGGTGGCGACCCACCTGGACCTCGCGACGTTCATCTTCAGTCGCACCCCGTACGACCCGGCCGCGCCCATCCCGGGCGGCGTGGACGAGGCCGGTTGGCGCTGAAACCGGGTTCGCGCAGCTTGTTTCGCCGGGACCGGAGGGAGGTGTCCGGTTCCACATGCCGGACACCTCCCCACCGCATTGAGCAGGCTCATCCCGACCTGAGAGACTGGCCACATGACCGACGCAGCGGAGTTGAGCATCCCCGAAGACCTCAAGCCGGCCGATGGGCGCTTCGGTTGCGGACCGTCCAAGGTCCGTGACGAGCAGCTCGCCAAGCTGGCCCAGTCCGGGCACACGTACCTGGGCACGTCGCACCGCCAGAAGCCGGTGAAGTCACTGGTCGGGCGCGTGCGCACGGGGCTGTCCGAACTGTTCTCCCTGCCGGAGGGCTACGAGGTCATCCTCGGCAACGGCGGCACCACGGCGTTCTGGGACGCCGCCGCGTTCGGC
Source organism: Amycolatopsis sp. FDAARGOS 1241 (assembly GCF_016889705.1). Taxonomy (NCBI): domain Bacteria; kingdom Bacillati; phylum Actinomycetota; class Actinomycetes; order Pseudonocardiales; family Pseudonocardiaceae; genus Amycolatopsis; species Amycolatopsis sp. FDAARGOS 1241. The sequence goes on along the minus strand of NZ_CP069526.1, from coordinate 349,880 downwards.
CTCGTCCGCGAGCGCGCGCAGCACTTCGCCTACGGCGAGTTCTCCTCGAAGTTCGCGACCGTCACGAACAAGGCGCCGTTCCTCGGCGACTCGATCATCGTGAAGGCCGAGCCGGGCAGCGCGCCCGACATCGCGTACGAAACCGGTGCCGACCTCGTCGGCTGGGCGCACAACGAGACCTCCACCGGTGTCGCGGTGCCGGTCCGCCGCCCCGCGGGCAGCGACGGCGCGCTCGTCGCGATCGACGCGACTTCCGGCGCCGGCGGCCTGCCGGTGAAGGCCGAAGACTTCGACGTCTACTACTTCGCGCCACAGAAGTCCTTCGCGTCCGACGGCGGCCTGTGGATCGCGCTGGCCTCGCCCGCCGCGGTCGAGCGCATCGGCGAACTCGGCGGCGGCGACCGCTGGATCCCCGAGTTCCTGTCGCTCACCACGGCGCTCGACAACTCGCGCAAGGACCAGACGTACAACACGCCGGCCGTGGCCACGCTGTTCCTGCTCGCCGACCAGATCGAGTGGATGAACTCCCAGGGCGGCCTCGCCTGGACGACCTCGCGCACCAAGGAGTCGTCGACGCGGCTGTACGAGTGGGCGGAGAAGACCTCTTACACCACGCCGTTCGTGAAGGACCCGGACCTGCGTTCGCAGGTCGTCGGCACCGTCGACTTCGCCGACGAGGTCGACGCCGCCGCCGTGGCCAAGGTGCTGCGCGCGAACGGCATCGTCGACACCGAGCCGTACCGCAAGCTCGGCCGTAACCAGCTGCGCGTCGGCCTCTTCCCGGCCATCGACCCGGACGACATCACGAAGCTCACGCAGAGCATCGAATACGTCGTCGAGCGGCTCGGCTGAGTTCGCGCGACCCGAAGGGCCTCTCCCACGTGGAGGGGCCCTTCGTCGTTTCCGCGACGAACACGGAACACCACTCATTCGTGACGGAACGTGGCCGGCGTGTCCTGAACGGTCCCGGTGAGCGGGCAGTGGAGGATGACGGAGATCGTCGGCAATCGGGTGACGGATCGGTGTTGCGTCGGCGCGCCTCGCGCGTCAAGCCGACGCGCCGTTCTAACGTGAACACCCACAAAGGTGAAGATCGGGGAGGCGAGAAATGCGGGCGCTACGGGTGATCGGGCTGCACGAGGACGGCAAGTCCATCGTGCTCGAGGAGCCGGCGAGCCGCACGCGCTTCCTGCTGCCGGCCGACGAACGACTGCGAGCAGCGGCTAGGGGGGACATCGCCCGGCTGGGCCAGATCGAAATCGAGTTGGAGAGCCAGATGCGGCCACGCGAGATCCAGGCGCGAATCCGCGCCGGCGAGTCCGTCGAACAGGTCGCGAGCAGTGCCGGGGTGTCGGCGCAGCGCGTGGAGCGATTCGCCTACCCGGTCCTGCTGGAGCGCTCGCGCACGGCGGAGCTGGCACAGAGCGCGCACCCCGTGCGCGAGGACGGCCCCGACGTCCAGACGCTGGGCGAAGTGATCGCGTACGCGTTCGGCGTCCGCGGCCACGACTACTCCCAGGCCCGCTGGGACTCCTGGCGCGGTGACGACGGCAAGTGGGTCGTCGTGCTGCAGTGGAAGGCCGGTCGCTCCGACAACCGCGCCCACTGGTCCTTCTCGCCCGGCGCCCACGGCGGCACGGTGCACGCCCTCGACGAGAACGCCGAGGTGCTGCTCAACCCCAACGCCTACCGCCCGCCGCGCACGGTGCGCGCTCTCGACCCGGCCCGCGACGCCGTCGTCCAGCCGACACTCGACGCGAGCGACGACGAGGTCCGCGCGCTCGAGGCCCCGACGGAGCCGCCGGAAGAGGACGACACGCGCGAGATCCCGCGCGTCCCCTCGGACGACGACGCCGCGTCCGCCTCCGACGACGAGCAGCCGCGGGCGAAGGCCAAGAAGAACCACCCGATCGTGCCGTCGTGGGAGGACGTCCTGCTGGGCGTCCGGTCCCAGCGCGGTTAGCTCCCCAGCAACACCGCCAGCGACTTCGGCGCCACCAGCCGGTAGGCATCGCGCACGATGCGGTCGATCTCGGTCCAGTCGACGTCCACGTCGAGGCGCACGCCGAGCCAGCCGCGGTGGCCGACGTAGGGCGGCCGGAAGAAGCGGTCCGGCTCGGTGCGCACGAGGCCCTCCTGCGCACCGGGCGGGGCGGGGCACCAGAACGCGAGCCTGTCGTCGTCGTGGTGGTGGTCGGCGAACATCACGAACGTCTTCTTCCCGCGGATGAACCACGTCGGCTCGCCGTGGCTGAGACGTTCGCTGGTCTCGGGCAGCGCGAGGCACAGCGCACGGAGCCGATCGAGTTCGCGTCGAGGCGCCATCGGGCCAGTATCGGCCGGTCAGAGCACGATCGCCAGCACGCCGATCCACGCGGCGACGATGCCGGCACCCGCGCCGTACACGGCCCAGCGCACGATCGGCAGCTTCCGCCCGAGCCACAACGACGGTCCGATGCCACCGGTCACCACGACCGTCGCGACGAGGGCGAGCCACCCGCTCGTCGCGCTGGCAAGCGTGGTCGCCAGCGCGAGCATCGCGACGACCACGAGCACCGCGGCGAAGCCGGATACGAGGAGCCCGGTGAGCCACGGCGTCGGCTCGGGCCGCGGCGCCGGCCGCCGCCGCGCCACGACGCGCGCCGGGGGCTCCACCACCGTCTCGACGCCGGACACCGGGTCGACGAACCGCACCGTCGTGCCCATCACCGTCGCCAGCCGCCCGGCGAGCTGCCGGCCCCGCTGCGACACGACTGACGCCGCGACCTCCGCTTCGCCCCCGGTACGCGACACCGCGGACGCGACGCGCGCCCACTCGTGGAGCGCCTGCGCCAAGTCCGGCCCGATCGCCAGCCGACGCGGGTCGACCTCGCGCGCGTGCTCGCCACCCGGGCCGGCGAGCACCGCGCGCTCGCCCCGGATCCGCAGCTCCACAAGTGTCCTTCCCCGCGTGGCCGTCCTCCCGCCACCCGGAGCGTACCCGGCTGAACCCGCAGGTCGAGCAGAGCCCAGCAGGCGGGGAACAGTGCCCGGATGACACCGGCTTCCTGAGCAACGCAACGAAAATTGGGTACCCCTCAACCATGATGACGTCAGCGCGTGGCGGCCGCGTCCACGCCGAAGAACTCGTGGAACGCGACCGCGGCCGCCGTGGCGACGTTCAGCGAGTCGACGCCCGGCACCATCTCGATGCGCACGGCGAGATCCGCGGCCGCGATCGCCTCGTCCGTCAAACCGGGTCCTTCGGCGCCGAGCACGAGCGCGACGCGCCCCGTCACCTTCGCGCGCAGCCCGCGCAGCGGAACGGAACCCGGCCGCGGCGTCAGGGCCGCCACGGTGAAACCGCTCTCCCGCAAGAGGTCCAGACCGCCAGGCCAGTCCTCGAGCGGCGCGAACGGCACGCGCAGCACGTGACCCATCGACACGCGCACACTGCGCCGGTACAGCGGGTCCGAGCAGCCCGGCCCCAACAGCACACCGCCGACACCGAGCGCGGACGCGTTGCGGAAGATCGAACCGAGGTTTTCGTGGTCTCCGACGCCTTCGAGCACGGCGAGCACGTCCGCACGCGCCACGACCTCGGAAACCGCAAGGGGCGCCGGTTTGTCCGCGACCGCCAGCACACCGCGGTTGAGGTGGAACCCCACGACTTCCGCCATGGTTTCCGCGGAAGTCACGTACGCGGGCACGTCGACCCCCGACAGGTCCAGGTCGCGCACGCGTCGTTCGACGCCGAGGAGCGCGCGCACGGGGTAGCGCGACGCGAGCATCCGCTCGACCACCACCGTGCCCTCGGCGATCACCAGCCCGCGCCCGCCGGGGCGGTCCGGCCGGCGGTCCGCTGTGGACAGGTCGCGGAAGTCGTCGAGCCGGGAATCGCGCGGGTCCTCGGTGAAGATCAGTTCAGCCACACCGCACAGTGTGGCATCCGAGCGGTGGACGCCGGCCCGGTACAAAGCTGGGCCGAACGTCGGGAGAACTGTGGTACGAATGGGCCATTTTCGCGCACCGTCAACCCCCCGTGACGGAGAGCACCAGTTTGGCCGCTAGCCCGGATGCGCCGCGCTGTGCGACGGTGGGCGGCCTGGCAGTCCCCGCCCGGACACCTGCGGACCGAAGCCTTGGAGTGCGTCACTCATGGGTACCGATCTCTCGGCGAAACCGTTCGACCAGCTCGACCGCGGACGGTACCGCCGTAAGGTCCAGCGCTGCCTCGACACCCTCGCCCGGATGCTCACCGACGGGAGCTTTTCCTTTCCCCGCAAGAACATCGGCCTCGAAGTGGAGCTCAACCTCGTCGACCCCCAGCTGCGCCCGTCGATGACCAACACGGCGGTGCTGGAAGCGCTCGACGATCCGTCGTTCACCACCGAACTGGGGCAGCACAACCTCGAGCTGAACGTGCCGCCGCGCCCGCTCGCCGGCGATTCGGCGCTGCAATTGGAAGACGATCTGCGCGCGTACCTGGGCCGGGCCGCGAGCACCGCCACCGACACGGGTTCGACGCTCGCGATGATCGGCATCCTGCCCACGCTGCGCCAAGAGCACTTCGACCAGAAATGGCTGACCAACCAGACGCGGTATTCGTCGTTGAACGACCAGATCTTCGCCGCGCGCGGGGAACGGATCGCCCTTTCCATGGACGGCGCTCCCCTTCCGGGCGAACAACCCGAAAGGCTCCGCAGTCACGCGGAATCCATCCTCCCGGAAGCAGCGTGCACGTCGGTTCAACTGCACCTGCAGGTGGCGCCCGAGGAATTCGCCGCGCACTGGAACGCCGCGCAGTGCCTCGCCGGCGTGCAGACGGCGCTCGCGGCGAACTCACCCTTCTTGCTGGGCAAGGCGTTGTGGCACGAGACGCGCATCCCGCTGTTCCAGCAGGCCACCGACACGCGCCCGGAAGAGCTGAAGAACCAAGGCGTTCGGCCGAGAGTGTGGTTCGGCGAGAGGTGGATCACGTCGATCTTCGACCTGTTCGAAGAGAACGTGCGTTATTTCCCCGGCCTGCTGCCGCAGACCGACAGCGAGGATCCCATCGAGACGCTCGAGTCCGGCCAAGCGCCGAAGCTCACCGAGCTGCGCATGCACAACGGCACGATCTGGCGCTGGAACCGTCCGGTGTACGACGTCGTCGACGGCCTGCCGCACCTGCGGGTGGAGAACCGCGTTCTGCCGGCCGGACCCACGGTGGTCGACATCGTCGCCAACGCCGCGTTCTTCTACGGTGCCCAGCGCGCGCTCGCCGAACAGGAACGCCCGATCTGGACGCAGATGTCGTTCCAGGCCGCCGAGGAAAACCTCTACGCAGGCGCCCGCAAGGGGTTCGACGCGCAGCTGTACTGGCCCGGCATCGGCTGGATCCCGCCGGACGAGCTGGCGCTGCGCGTGTTGCTGCCGCTGGCGCACGAGGGCCTGCGCCGCTGCGGCGTCTCCGACGAAGCGCGCGTCAAGTACCTCGGCGTCGTCGAACGCCGTTGTCTCGCACGCCGCAGCGGCGCCACCTGGCAGCGCGACTACGTCCAGCGCGCCCAGGAACGCGGCGCCGACCGCGAAGAGGCGCTGCTGCGCATGCTCCGGCGCTACCTCGACCTGTCGGCAGAGGGGGATCCCGTGCACACCTGGCCGCTCATCGACTGAGTCGATCGCGCCCGTCGCCCTTATGGTGGCCGGACAAGGTCTCACGAGGCAGGGGAACCCAAGGTGCCGAAAGTTCTCGGCGGCTCGATCGAAGCGCACCGGCGCGAGGTCCGTACCCGGGTGTTCGAGGTGTTGCGCGCGCAGCTCTACGAGCGCGGCTTCGACGCGATCACGCTCGCGGGCATCGCGGCCGACGCAGGCGTGGGGCGCACCGCGCTGTACAACCACTTCCCCGACAAGGAGAGCCTGCTCGTCGCCTTCGTCGAGGACGAGGCCGCGCAGTACGTGACGCGGCTGCGCGAGGCCGTGGAAGCCGAGACGGATCCGGTGGCGCAGCTGGCGACGTTCGTCCGCCTGCAGCTGCGGGTGCTCGCCGAACACCACCTGCCGCCGGGCGGGGCGCTGGAGTCCGCCCTGGCGCCCGCGGCGTACCGGCGCATCAGCGCGCACGCGGACCCGATCACCGAACAGCTGCGGGCGGTGCTGCTCGCGGGCGTCAACGCGGGCAGCTGGCCCGCGCAGGACGTCGACGTGGTGGTCCCCATGATCACCGCGGCGCTCGGCACGAGGCAGGTTGTCGACGTGCCGCCGGAGCGCCTGGGAGCGGTGGTCGACGCGGCCGTGCGGTTCGTGCTGCAAGCCATCGGTTCGAGTGAACTTCCGCCGAATTAGGGTGACCTGACCCGCGGTGGTGACCTACGCTCTTTCTGACAACCTGTCAGATCGAGGGAGGTCCCATGTCGGTGGCCACGGAACTGGAAGCCCGCCCGTTCTCAGCCGAGCTGCGGGCGTCGACCAGGGTGGTGCACGAGCGGGCCAACCACTCCACGTACATGAACGCGCTGCTCGGCGGTGAGCTCTCGCTTGCGGGCTACACGCAGCTGGCGATCCAGTACTTCTTCATCTACCAGGCCATCGAGCGCGCCACCGACGCGATGACCGGCGACCCGGTGGGCGGCGAGTTCGTGTTCGACGAACTGCGCCGGCTGCCCGCGCTCGAACGCGACCTCGCGCACCTCGTCGGCCCGGACTGGCGCTCGACCGTCCGGCCGCTCGCCAGCACCGAGGCGTACACGGCGCGCGTGGCCGAAGCCGCGCAGTGGGCCGGCGGCTACGTGGCGCACCACTACACGCGCTACCTCGGCGACATCGCGGGTGGCCAGATCATCCGGCGGCTGGTGGAGAAGAAGTTCGACCTCGCCGAAGCGGGTTCGCTGTTCTACCACTTCGACGACCTCGGCAGCGCGCCCGCGTTCCGCGACCGCTACCGCGCGAAACTCGACGCGGCGCCGTGGGACGACACCGCGCGGGCCCGGGTGATCGACGAGACACTCGTGGCCTTCGAGCACAACGTCGCCGTCTTCGACGAGCTCGCCCTCGACCTGGCGCGCTACCGGATCACCTGACCGGCACCCGGATGGAGCTGATCACACGGAGTTGACCTCCAGCTTGGTCGAGGTACAAGGCTCGGTTTCGCCCGGTGCCCACCCGGGTATGCGGCAGACGGACGAGTGTGCCCACCCGCGGTACGGACGCCGCCCCCGGTCGCCGGGAACCCGGGTGTGCTACTAGGTTCGGTAGTAGGAACTTGTGTCGAAGACAGAAGGAGGGCCAATGGCCCGGTACGAGCTGCCCGATCTCGACTACGACTACGGCGCTCTCGCGCCCCACATCTCGGGTCAGATCAACGAGCTGCACCACAGCAAGCACCACGCGACCTACGTCAAGGGCGCGAACGACACGCTCGACAAGATCGCCGAGGCGCGCGACGCGGGCGACTTCGGCAACATCGTCGGTCTCGAGACCACGCTGGCCTTCAACCTGGCCGGCCACGCCAACCACGTCGTGTGGTGGAAGATCCTTTCGCCGGAAGGCGGCGACAAGCCGACCGGCGAGCTGGCCGCGGCGATCGACGAAGCGTTCGGGTCGTTCGACAAGTTCAAGGCCCAGTTCACCGCCGTGTCCACCACGATCCAGGGCAACGGCTGGGGCGCGCTCTCCTGGGACCCGATCGGCAAGACGCTGATCACCCAGCAGCTGCGCGACCACCACAACAACCTGGTCCTGCCGACCACGCCGATCCTGCTGGTCGACGTGTGGGAGCACGCGTTCTACCTGGACTACAAGAACGTGAAGCCGGACTACGTCAAGGCCCTGTGGAACATCTTCAACTGGGGCGAGATCAGCAAGCGGTTCGACAACGCCGTCGCCGGCGGCAACGGCCTACTGCTCAGCTGAAGTTCACCTTCGCGGAAGACGGGGTTCTCCTACCGGGAGGGCCCCGTTTTTCCGTATCTCGGTTGACTTCGAGCACGCTCGAGGTGTGAGGCTGTGGTCATGGACGTCGACGCCTACCTCGCCCGACTCGACCTCGCGCTCCCCGCCACGGCCGACCTCGCCGCGCTGCGGCAGCTGCAGGAACGCCACCTCGAACGCGTGCCGTTCGAGAACCTCAGCATTCACCTCGGCGAACCGATCGAACTGGCCGAGGACGCCCTGTTCGACAAGATCGTGCGCCGCCGCCGCGGTGGGTTCTGCTACGAGCTCAACGGCCTTTTCACGGCGCTGCTGCGCGAGCTCGGCTTCGACGCGGAGCTGCGCGGGGCGTACGTGTTCGACGGTGAGGGGGTGCCCGGGCCGCCGCTGGACCACGCGGCCGTCGTCGTGCGCTTGGACGGCGAGCAGTGGCTCGTCGACGTCGGTTTCGGCCGGTTCAGCCGGTATCCGCTGCGAATGTCGGCCGTGGACGTGCAGACCGACCCGGAGGGCGAGTTCCTGTTCCTGGACGCGCCCCACGGTGATCTCGACGTCGTACTGGAGGGGAAACCCGCCTACCGCCTCGAACGGCGCCCGCGGCAGCTCTCGGAGTTCAGCCCCATGGCCTGGTGGCAGTCGACGTCGCCCGCTTCGAGTTTCACCGGGCGCCTCACCTGCTCGCGGACGACGTCGCAGGGCCGTGTGACGCTCTCGGGCCATCGGCTGATCGAGACCGTCGACGGCGTGCGCCACGAAGTGCTGCTCCCCAACGACACCGCGATCCGCACGGCCTACCGCGTCTACTTCGGCCTGACGCTCACGCGACTTCCCGCCCCGCCTGATGAGCGCCCCTTGACGCAGCGTGCGCCCGACCCGACCATGAACCCGTCGTGAGGGGCCGAATGCGGCGGATCGCCCGGCATGAACGGAGCCCCGCCCCGGGGGTTCCCGGGGGCGGGGCTCCGTCCGTTCCCGAACTGACTGCCGCTCCCACCACGAAGCGGACATGTATGAGGTTAGCCTAACCTCATACGAGCGGCAACCCTTGGATGGCGAAGCCTCATCTCTCCCTCGCTCGGGTGACCCGTGAAAAAAGAGCAAGGGCGCCCCGGGAAGCTCCCGAGGCGCCCTCTTCGAGCCAGGCGTCAGACGCGTTCGCGCTTGAGCACGCGCAACCCGCTGCCGAACCGGCGGACCGGCAGGCTCACCCCGCCCCGCCGCACGAGGACCAGTGCGCACACCACCGCGGCGACCAGCGAGATCGCGCCGCCGATGTAGAACGGCGAGCGTCCGCCGAACGCGTCGGCCATCCAGCCCGTCATCGGGCCGCCAATGGGGTTGCCGCCGATCAGCACCAGCACGTAGATGCCCATCACACGGCCGCGCATCTCGGGTGAGACCGACGTCTGCACCAGCGCGTTGGCCGTGTTGAGGAACGTGATGGTGGCGAAGCCGAGCGGGATCAGGCCGATGCCGAAGGCCAGGTAAGTGGGCATGAAGGCGGTGAGGAACTCGAACAGGCCGAGCGCGGCCGCCGCGAGCAGCATCGTCCGCACCCGCGGGCGGCTCTTGATGCCGCGGCGCGCGGACAGCAGCGCGCCCACGAAGGTCCCCACGGCGACGAGGGTGGAGAGCAGGCCGTACCCGTCGGCCTGGGTGTGGAAGACGTTGGCGGCGACGATCGGCAACGACGTGAAGTAGGTGATGCCGAACGTGCTGACGAAGAGCACCAGCACCATGACCGTGACGAGGTCGGAGCGGTGCAGCACGTAGCGCAGGCCTTCGACGAGCTGCCCCTTCGCGCGGGGGATCGCCGGCCCGCGGAAGAGCTTGGCCGGGTTCATCAACGCGAGCCCGGTGACCACCGCGACGGTGCTCACCGCGTTGGCGACGAACAGCCAGCCGGTGCCGACCCAGGTGATCGCGAACCCGGCGATGGCCGGGCCGACGATGCGGGCCAGGTTGAAGATCGAGGAGTTGAGCGCGACGGCGTTGGCGATCTGGTCGCGGCCCACCATCTCGGCGACGAACGACTGCCGCGTCGGCACCTCCACCGCGGAGGTGATGCCGAGCATCATGCACAGCAGGTACACGTGCCACATCTGCACCACGCCGGTCAGGTCCAGCACGCCCAGCAGCGTCGCCTGGACGCAGTTGATGCTCTGGATGAGGATCAGCAGGCGCCGCTTGTCGACGCGGTCGGCGAGCACGCCGGCCCACAGCGACAGCAACAGCGTGGGCGTGAACTGGAACGCGACGGCGATGCCGAGCGCCACCGGGTTGTTGCCCGAGAGCTGGAAGACCAGCCAGTCCTGGGCGATGCGCTGCATCCAGGTGCCGACGTTGGAGATGACCTGGCCGCTGAAGAACAGCCGGTAGTTGCGGACCCGTAGGGACGCGAACATCCCCTTGCCCTTCTTGGGTTCCGCGGGTCTTTCGGGCTCTTCCGGGACCCGATCGGCGCCGACCGGCACCTGCGGGACGAGCTTCTTCTCACCGGTCTTCGCGCGGGCCAGCGCCTGGTCGGCGGCGACCTTGCCGGGAGGTCCGGACGGGGGCGGGCCCGACGGCTGAGGTGCCGTTTCCCGGGTAGCAGTGGTTTCGGTCTTACGGTCTGTGTCGCTACCCGTGGTCGCCACCGGTGTTAGTTCCCCGCCATCCTGTCGATGATCTCAGCGGCGCGGGAGAGCACATCCAGCTCTTCCTCGCCGAGTTCCGCCAATTGCCGGTCCAGCCACGCCTCCCGGACCGAGATGGCCTTCTTCACGTAGGCCAACCCGTCGTCGGACAGCTCGACGATGGCCTGCCTGCCATCGGTCGGGTGCGGACGTCGCTCGACGAACCCCATCTCCTCGAGCGCGGCGATGACCCTCGTCATCGAGGGCGGCTGGACGCCTTCCTTCGCGGCCAGCTGACCCGGGGTCAGCGGACCGCACTTGAACAACGTGGACAGCGCCGCGGTCTGCGTCAAAGTGACGTCATCAGCCACGCGCTGCGCCCGGAGCCGGCGGTTGAGCCGGACCACCGCGAGACGCAAGCGGCTCGCGAGGGAGCGCTCATGCGTGTCGCCGGACATATAGTTAGCATACCTTACGAAAAATTCGCCGGCGGGTGAACCCGGACACCCTCTTTTGTCACGCTCAGCGCACGGACGGGGTCACGCTCAGCTTCGGTGTGAGGCCAGGCGTGGTGCAGGAGTCAGGCGCTTGGGGGTTAGGCGGTGGGGTCAGGCGGTGGAGCTCAGCTCAGGGCCGCCTGGATCGGGCCGACCGCGAAGTACGCCACGAACGCTACCGCGATTACCCACATCAACGGGTGCACCTGCCGCGCCCGGCCGGTCACCGCGCGGATGACGACGTAGCTCACGAAGCCCGCGCCGATGCCGTTGGCGATGGAGTAAGTGAAGGGCATGACGACGATCGTCAGGAAGGCCGGCAGGGCGATCGAGAAGTCCGTGAAGTCGATCTCCCGGACCTGGCCCATCATCAGCGCTCCGACGACGACCAGCGCCGGCGCGGCGGCCTCCACGGGCACGACCTGGTAGAGCGGGGTCAGGAACATCGCGGCGAGGAACAGCACGCCCGTGACGATGTTGGCCAGGCCGGTGCGCGCGCCCTCGGCGATGCCGGACGCCGATTCGACGAACACCGTGTTCGAGCTGGCCGAGCCGAAGCCGCCGGCGGCGCCCGCGAGGCCCTCGACGAACAGTGCGCGGCCGACGTTGGGCAGCTGGCCGTCCTTGCGGATCAGGCCGGCTTCCTTGCCGAGGCCGGTCATGGTGCCCATGGCGTCGAAGAAATCGGCAAGCACGAGCGTGAACACGAGCAGGACGACGGTGATGATCGGCAAGCGCGTCCAGGCGCCGAACGACACGTCGCCGACCAGCGACAGGTCCGGCACGCCGACGACGTTGTCCGGCAGTGCCGGGTAGCCGAGGTTCCAGCCCTTGGGATTCGTGCCGTTCGACGGGCCGGCCTTCACGAGCGTCTCGACGAGGATCGCCAGCACGGTTGAGCCGAGCACGCCGATGAGGATCGCGCCCTTGACCTTCTTCGCGACGAGGACACCGGTGAGCAGCAGGCCCGCCACGAACACGGCCGTCGGCCAGGAGGCGACCGAGCCGTTGATGCCGAGGCCGACCGGCACCGTGGTGTGCGCGTCGTCGGGCAGGCGGCGCACGAACCCGGCGTCGACCAGGCCGATGAAGCAGATGAACAACCCGATGCCCACGGCGATCGCCGACTTCAACGCCGGCGGGACCGCGCGGAACACGGCCGTGCGGAACCCGGTGAGCACCAGCAGCACGATGATGAGGCCCTCGATCACGACCAGGCCCATCGCCTCGGGCCACGTCATCTGCGGCGCGAGCGTGACGGCCAGCAGGCTGTTGAGCCCGAGCCCCGTCGCGATGGCGAACGGGTAGTTCGCGACGAGCCCCATCAGGATCGTCAGCACGCCGGCGACCAGCGCCGTCACCGCGGCCACTGCGGGCACGGGCAGGATGTGGCCGAGCACGTCCTTGTGCGCCGACGGGGTGTCGGCCGCGAAGCTGCCGATGATGAGCGGGTTGAGCACGACGATGTAGGCCATCGTCACGAACGTGACGATGCCGCCCCGCACCTCGCGTCCGGTCGTCGAACCGCGTTCGGTTATCTTGAAGAAACGGTCCAGAGTGGACACCGTCTGTCGCCGTTCACGCTGATCCGTCATCCGCCTGGCCCTCCGTGGTCGCTGCTCGGGGGTACCCTTCACCACGTGGACGAACCGATCAATCCCACGGAGGTAACGGGCACGTTGCGGCACACGCCGGACCTGCCCAAGCGCCTGACCGACCTGACCCCGGTGGTGATCGTAGGTACCTCGCTGTGGGCCGTCGCACTGGTGGTGCTCTTCGTGCTGACCAGCGGCGTGTGGGTGTGGACGGCGTTCGCGGGGATCGTGCTGGGGTTCATCGGGTTCGGGATCATGTTCTGGCAGCGCGCCGCCGCCCGGCGGGGCTCGAAGTCGGCGCAGCGCTTCTAGTTCAGGTCGCTGATTTCGGGCCGCTAGTTCAGCAGCGTGTGCGGCGCGGGGTCGTCGAGGAGCGCCGTGATCCGGTAGCGCTCGGCCCACCGGCCGCTCGCCCAGGCGAACGCACGGGCCAGCCCTTCGGACGTGTCCGCTGCGTGCAACCGGTTTTCCTGGTCGGCCCACCACGGGACCTCCGAGGTGGCTCCGTCGACGGTGACCGTGAGCACGTCGTGCAGGAGCGGGCCACCGTCCGGGAGCTCGAGGCCGAGCTGGTCGGCGACGAGCCGCAGCGCGGCCAGATCGGCCCAGGCGACGTACTCGCCGGTGCTGGTGACCTCGCCGGCGAGGCTGCTCGCGAGCGGGAGGTCCAGGAGTTCCGCGAGGCGTTCGGGCTCCTCGGGCGCCGCGACGAGCCGCGCCGCGGGCAGCGCGGACGCGGGCCACGGGACGTCGAGGACCACGGCGGTGTCGGCGTCGGCGACGGACGCGTCGGCCGCGCGCACGCGGGTGGGGGCGTCGAGCTCGTCCACCTCCACGGGTGAGTGGACCAGCGCGCGGTGAGCGCGGGCGGCGAGGCCGGGGCTGGGCGTGCGCTCGGGGTCACCGAGGCGGTCGAGGAGGTCGGTGACGTCTTCGGCCGTGGCGAGGTCGAGCGTGGTCCGGACGCCGGCGGCTTCGAGGAGCTCGTCGGTGAGGCCGAGGTCGGGGACCTCTTCGTAGAGGCCGGCGAGGTCGGCCGCCTTCCGCAGGCGCCACGAACCGGGGGCTTCGCCGGCGAGGAGGGCGTAGCGGGAGAGCCACCAGCGGGCGTGGCCGTCGGGGACGTGCAGCGCCTGCCACGTCTCGGGCCGCGCCGCGATGAGCCGCAGCGCGTCGGGCCACGCGTCGTCGGCGACGAGGTCGAGGTCGCGGATCGCGAGGACGGTCGCGGGCTCGCGTTCGAACGAGTCCCACCACGCTTCTTCGTCCGGCAGGCCGTGGCCGGGCTCGTGGGGCTCCTCGTCGCGCACGACGGCGAACGAGTCGAGCACGCCCACCGCTTCGAGCGTCGCCGGCGCCCAGTCCTCGGCGAACTCGTCGTCCAGAACGGACAGCGCACCGTCCTCTTCGAACACTTCGGGGTCGAAGACTTCCAGCAACGGCGAATTCGGCAGCACGAGCTCGTCGGCGCGCCGCCAGCCGTCCTCCGAAGGCAGGGCGAGCGCGCGCGCCCACTCCGGCGCGTCGTCGCCGCACTCGGCGATGAGCCGCAGGACGGCGCCCGCGAGGTTCATCCCGTCCAGCCCGGATCGGACGTCCTCCACACTGCGCTCGACGGCGAACTGCACCTGTTCGGCTTCGAGCAGCTGGCGAGCGCCGGCGTGTTTGGCGCCCAGGCGTTCCAGCAAGGGGTGCGCGGCGGCGGGGTGGACAAGCCTGAGTCCCGGAACGTCTACATCGGACAGCAGCTCGAGCAACTCGCGGGAACCGTCGACGAGCAGCGCACCACGGGCACCCGGCAGCGTGCGGCCGTCGGACAGCGGCACGGGCAGGCCGTCGAGCTGCGCCGGCTGGACTTCGTGCGTGTCGACCCCGATGGCGAGCGCCGCGTAGAGCCGGTGCCACCACGCCGGTTCGCGGTCGACGCCGGTGAGGACGCCGAGCACGTCCTGGACGGTGAGCGGCTGCGCGGAAACCGGCTTGAGCGTGCGCGCCGCGTCCTTCGGGGCGGGCACCAGACCGGGCACGAGGTCCTCGAGCAACGGCGCCAGCCCCGGGACGTCGACGTCGAGGACCTTCGCCTCACGTCCGGCGACTTCCCCACCGTCCTGAGTGGACAGCCACGGCCGGGTCGCCAGCTCGGCGAAAACGTGCTCGCGCAACTGTTCGTCCAGTGTGGACCTTGGAAAACCGACGCTGGGCACGAGCGCGAACCGGTGCTCGGCCGGGAGTTCCCTGACAAGCCCGACGTAACTCCCGGCGGCGGTGTCCAGCGCTTGGGTCAGCGCGGCACCCGGCAGCACCCGCCGCCGCGACGGCTCCAACGGCACGGGCGCGATCAGGCGCGCCGGCAGGCTCAGCGCTTCGTCGGTGGGGGTGGGCGCGTGCAGGACGTCTTCGGTGAGTGGCAGCGGCGTGCCGTCCTCGGCCAGCGGAACGGCCCAGCCGTCGTGCGTCAGCCACCGTTGCGTGGTTTCGGGCCCGCTGATCTCGACGGCTTCGTCCCCGGTCCGGGTCCAGGTGCGACCGTCCACTTCGATCTCGCCCAGCCACGGCAGGGCGAGCAGGAGATCGGGGATTTCCCGGTCGAGGGCGGCGAGGAGGGTCTCTCCCGCAGCCGCGTCGCGAAGCGGCAACCGCACCTCGGTGTCGAACCCCTCCGGCGGCACCTCGTCAGTCGGCCACGGCAGCCGCAGCACCGGCACGTCGCCGTCCCGTCCGGAGGCCTCCCGCGTCCGCCCGGCCGAAAACGCCACGCTCCCCGTCGACGACACCACCCGAGGCTCGTCCGAAACGGTCACCACGGCCGCGAAGCCGACCCCGAAGCGCCCCACCGAGCCGCGCTCCTTGCCCGACGCCCGCAACGACGCGAGCGACTCGACGCCCCGCCCGTCCAGCGGCGCGCCCGTGTTGGCGAACCGCAGCTCGCCATCCACAACGGACACACGCACCCGCCCGGGCTTCCCGCCCGCCTGCGCCGCGTCCGCCGCGTTCTGCGCCAGCTCGACGAACAGCCGGTCGCGGTACGCGCCGACCCTCAGGTCGCGTTCCGCGTTCGTGTCTTCGGTGAACCTCGTCGGGGAGTCCTGCCACGCCCGCAGGACCGCCGCCCGCAACCGCTCGGTCCCGAACGGATCCGCCCCCACCACAGTGGTCACCGGAGGCTGTCACCACTTTCCGCGTCGGTGCCGTTGCCGGTGTCGGTGCCATCGCCGGCTGCGGGCTTGGCTTCGGAGTCGGCGTGCGTGTCGATGCCGGCTTCGGTCTTGGTGTCGGCCTTGGCTTCCGGGTCGACCTTGGTGTTGGTGTCGGCTTCCGGCTCGGCCTTGGCTTCGGAGCCGGCTTCAGCCGCGACCTCACCGACCGTCTCGCCCGTGGCCTCTTCGGCCTCGCCAACCATCCCGGCACCTTCACCCGCGACCACAGCTCCAGCCGCAGGCTCGGCATCCGGCCCAGGCCCGGCTGCGACACTCGGCGTGTCCACACCGGTCGCGCTGGCCGCAGCTTCCTCCGCAGCAACGTCTGCCGTATCTGCGCCGGAAACCTCGCTCACCAACTCGGCGGCCGGCGCCGCGAAGTCACCCGCCGGCCCGGCAGTCGCAGCCACTTCCGGCGCGGCGGCACCGGTCGCCTCGGCAGCCACGGCCGGTTCAGCGGGAGCTCCGCCACCCGTCGCGGACTCAGTGCCACGAGCCACAGCCTCGGTACCCGAGGCAGCAGCCTCACCAACCGGCCTGGCACCAGCGGCAGTCTCCTCCGGCGCGGTCACCCCAGTGTCTTCGACCGGAGCATCAGCCACAGCCTGTTCGGAGGCGGACTCGCCAGACACCTCGGCCGCCGATCCGGAAGCCTCAGTCTCAGCGTCACCCACCGGCTCGGCAGCGTCGGCCACCTCCGGCGCGCTCGCATCAACCACCTCAGCGGCAACCGTCGACCCGGCCACATCGGCCACAACCGGTTCGGCGGCGGCTTCGTCAGAAGCATCACTCACCGACTCCGCTGCCGCAGCGTCGTCCACCGACTCGACAGTGGCAGCCACCTCCGGCGTGGCCGCACCAGTCACGTCGGTAGCAACCTGCGACCCGGCTGGCGCGTCGCCCGCATCCGGCTCGGCGGCAGCTTCGCCGGAAACATCGGTTGCATCGGCCGCTGACTCGACGGTCGGAGCCGCGAGATCCGCCGCCGAACCGGCAGTGGCAGCCGCTTCCGGCCCGGCGACAGTGGCCGCCTCGGTGGCAACCCTCGGCTCGGCTGGTGCGTCGGCCGCGGCCGACGCACCGGCGGCTTCAGCAGAAGCATCGGTCGCCAGTTCGGCAGTCGCGGCGTCTTCCGATGCAGCGGCATCGGTCGCCACCGCCGGATCCGCCGAGGCTTCGGCCGCGGACGGGTCGGCGGGGGCATCGTCAGACACATCCGTCGCCGCCCCGATGGTCTGGGCCGGTGCCTCGGCAACCGGCGCCTCGGCGACCGGCGCGTCGGCACTCGTCGGCTCCGGCGCGACCGTATCGGCCGATTCGGCCGGGGAGTCGGACACAGTCTGGTCGGCCGAAGCCACGGTCGCAGGACCGGCGTCGGGAACCGCATCCGGGTCAGCGGCAGCGTCCGCAGAAGTGTCGGTCACGGGCTCGGCGGTCGCACTAGCTTCAGGCGTAGCCGCGTCGGTCACCGGCTCGGCGGTGGCAGTCGATTCGGGTGTGGCGGCGTCGGGGGCGGCCTGCGGAGCGGTGGCTTCCTCGGCAGTGTCAGCCGTCTGAGCTGCAGTCGCGGTGGTGGGAATCGCATCCGTCGCGGCCTGTGGTTCGGCGGGGGCGACAGTCGCTTCAGGAGCGGCAGCCGCTGCCTCGGTGTCCGGGACTCCGGCGACCGGCTCGGCGGCAACCACCGATTCCGGTCCAGTGGCCTCGTTCGAGGCTGGAACCTCGGCGGCAGCCGGCTCAGCGTTGGCTACTTCCGCAACCCCAGCCGCCTCGACAGCGCCCTCTCCCGCAGCCGAAACCGGCTCGGCGATCGCCTCGCCCGCGGCCGCAGCGGGCTGGGCGACATCAGCGGCACCACCAGCAGCCGCCTCCTCGACAGCCACCTCAGCCGCGGCTTCCGGCTCGACCGAACCAGCCGCGACCGTCTCGACCGCGGCGGCCGAAGCAGCCTCCGAGACCACGCCGGCGTCGGACTCGGCAAGCTCCGCAGGCTCATCGGCAACCGGCTCCGCGTCCGGCGCCGGGGAGAAGTCGATCAGCGAGTCGTCGTAGACGAGTTCCGCGACGGGCACCGAGGAGGTCACCTCGACCTCGACCTCGGAGTGCGCGCCGCAGCCGTACTCCACGTCCACGGCGTGGCCGTCGGCCGGGGAGATGTCGTTGGTGCAGACTCCGAAGGAGCCGCGCAGTGAACCGGCGAGCGTGACGAAGAAACCGCACGTGCCGCAGGTCGCGGGGGCGCTGCGGGCCATGTCCGACCGCGGCCCGAATTCGCCGCCGTGCCAGCGGGCGGCGGCGTCCTGACGGCCGTAGCGGGACAGGACGTGCACGCGGCCCAGGCCGACCTCGTGCGCGACCTCCTCGACGGCCGGGTCGTCGGACTGCAGGTACGCGGGCGCGAGGCGCGGGTCGTCCTTGTCCGCGGGGAAGATGTCGCCGACGCCGAGGTCGCCGGCGCGCACGCGCTGCTCCCAGGGGACCCAGGCCGGCGCGACGAGGGAGTCCGGGCCGGGCAGGAGTTCCAGCTCGCTCACCGTCACCTGCTCGTCGAGGCCGGCGACGGCCACGGTCACCGCCCAGCGCCAGCCGCGGTAGCCGGGCACCGACGCTTCGAACAGGTGGGTCGCCGAGACGGCGTCCTCGCGGTTCACGCCGACGTGCTCGCCGACCTGCTCGGCCGGCGCATCCGCCAGCAGGGCATCGCGCGCGACGTCCACTGCGTCGGCGAGCTTCCGCTGGATAGAGCCGTCGTCGAGGGTCAACAGCAACGTCATGGGCCCAATTGTGCCGCACGCATCCGCGACGGCCGTGCCAGGCTGTTCCCCGTGCGTACCTCCAAGGCACTGATCGTCTGGCCGCTGCTCGCCGTCGCCCTGCTCGGCGGCTGCGCCGGCACCCCGGCGGCACCGCCGGCGCCCGAAGCGCTGACCGTCCAGGTGCTCCAGACGCTGCCCCACGACACGTCGGCGTTCACCGAGGGGCTCGAGTTCTCCGGCACCACGCTGTACGAAAGCCGCGGCCTGTCCGGCGAGTCGGCGCTCACCGCGGGGCCGGCCGGGCGGGCGCCGGCCACCCGCGTCGCGCTGCCGTCGCCGCTGTTCGCGGAGGGCATCACGATCCTCGGGCCCAAGTTGTGGCAGCTGACCTGGCAGGACGGCTTCGCCATCGAACGCGACGCGAAGACGCTCGCCGAGCTGCGCCGCGTCCCGTTCGGCGGCGAGGGCTGGGGCCTGTGCCACCAGGCCAGCGGACGGCTGGTGATGAGCAACGGCAGCTCGAAGCTCACGTTCCGTGACCCGCAGACGTTTGCGGTCACCGGCAGTGTCGACGTCGGCGTGGACCAGCTCAACGAGCTGGAGTGCGTTGGTGACACGGTGTACGCGAACGTGTGGAAGACCGGGACGATCCTGCGCATCGACGCTCGAAGCGGACAGATCACCGGTCGCATCGACGCGTCCGGACTGCGTACGCCCGTCGACCCCGGCGAGGACGTGCTCAACGGCATAGCCGCGATCCCGGGCACCGACGAATTCCTCGTCACGGGCAAGCTCTGGCCCTCGATGTTCCGGGTGAAGTTCGTCCCCGCGAAGACCGGGCACGCACAGAACGGCACGTGAGCGGGCGGAACGGCGCCCCGATGAGGCAGGATTGACACGTGGCACTCTTCGGTTCGCGCTCCGAACCCGACCGCACCTTCTCCGCGCGGTCGGGCAAGGGGCGCGGCCGGAAGTCCAAGCGCAAGTGGACGCCGGAGCCCGGCGCCGCCCAGGCCCGCTCCTGGCGCGACGCGCCGCCGCCCCCGCCGACGCGCGTCGACCAGCAGCAGCGGCCCGCGCCGCCCGAGTACGCCGACCAGCAGACGCGCCGCGTCCCGCCCGAACACGTCGCGGCCGACCAGCCGCGCGCCCGGCCCCAGCACGCGCCCCCGGCCGGCCGCGGCCGCAGCCCCTTCTACGACCAGCCGCCCACCGCCGACGAAGCCCCCACCGGCGCCGTCCCGCGAGGTCACCGGCCGCCGCCGAACCGCGGGGCCCGCCCGTACCCACCGCAGGACCAGCGCACGGAGCCCGTGCGGCCGCGGCCGGACAACCGGCCCGGCAGCGATGAGTACGAGCACTACGACACCGGTGGGTACGCGGGCGAGCCGCGGGTGGGCCCCGATCGCGACGAGGAGCTGCACACCACCGCGGCGCCCGGCGCGGGCTCGATCCCGAAGCTGCCGAAGAAGCTCACCGTCACGCGCGTCGCGGCGCTGCGCAGCCGGCAGCTGAGCGGGCAGGCCATCGGCATGTTCCAGCGCGCCACGAAGGCCGACGGCGCGGACAAGTCGGGCCTCACGTCGCTGATGTACGCGGTGATGCTCAACTACGCGAGCGACGCCGCCATGGCCATCGCGCTCGCCAACACGCTCTTCTTCGCCGCCACCAGCGGCGAGAGCAAGGGCAAAGTCGCGTTGTACCTGCTGATCACCATCGCACCGTTCGCGCTCGTCGCGCCCGTGATCGGGCCGGCGCTCGACCGCATCCAGCGCGGCCGGCGCCTCGCGATGTGCGCGGCCTCGCTCGGCCAGGGCCTGATGGCCGTGGTGATGGCGCTGCACTTCGACGACTGGCTGCTGTACCCGGCCGCGCTCGGGATGATGGTGCTGTCGAAGTCGTTCACCGTGCTCAAGGCAGCCATCACGCCGCGCGTGGTGCCGCCGGAGATCACGCTGTCGAAGACCAACGCGCGGCTCACGATCTTCGGCCTCATCGCCGGCGGTGTGTTCGGCGCGCTGGCCAGCGGCGTCAGCTCGTTCAGCGGCTCTGCGGGCGCGCTGTGGTTCACGGCGCTGATCTGCGTGGCCGCGGCCGTGCAGTCGATGCGGATCCCGTCGTGGGTCGAGGTGACCGAGGGCGAGGTGCCGACATCGCTGTCCGCGCGGCCGGAGCCCAAGCAGAAGAAGCAGCGCCAGCCGATGGGCCGCCACATCGTGGTCGCCTTGTGGGGCAACGGTTCCGTGCGCGTGCTCACCGGTTTCCTCATGATGTTCGCCGCGTTCGCGGTGAAAGCGCAGACCGAGGGCCAGGGCCACAGCCCGTTCATGCAGCTGCTGCTGCTCGGCATCATCGGCGCCGCGGCCGGGGCGGGCGGGTTCGTCGGCAACGCGCTGGGCTCGCGCCTGCAGTTCGGCTCGCCGGACCAGGTGATCCTCGGGTGCATCGCCGCGTGCGCCGGCACGACGCTGATCGCCACCCTCCTACCGGGACTCGCGACGGCCGCGATCGTCGGCCTCATCGGCGCGACGGCGAGCGCGCTGGCGAAGATCAGCCTCGACGCCGTGATCCAGGAGGACCTGCCGGAGCAGTCGCGCGCGTCGGCGTTCGGACGGTCGGAAACCGTGCTGCAGCTGGCTTGGTGCTTCGGCGGCGCCGTCGGCCTGCTGCTGCCGCCGACGTACTGGCTCGGCTTCCTCGTGGTGACGCTGCTGCTCGGCGTGGGCCTCGCGCAGACCTACCTCGTGCGCCGGGGCGGTTCGCTCGTGCCGGGGCTCGGTGGAAACCGCCCACTGCGGCCCGAACCGACCGGCAGCTTCCCCGCGCAGGGTGTGCCGCGCGAGCGTCGGTAATCTTCGGCCATGCGACGTTCCCGTTTGGTGGCCGTGCTCGCGGCCGGTAGTCTCGCTGTGGCCGGCTGTTCCGCGCCGGGCCCGGCCGAGGTGACGTTCTACGGCGACGGGCACACGATCCGCGTCGGCCCCATCGGCAACTGCGATCTGAGCACCGGCGTCTGCTCCGCCAATCCGGGCGCCGCGGGCACGCTGAAGGTGCGCCCGGGCCGGTCGGTGCAGGTCTCCGTGCCGAAGGAGATCGCCGAAGGCCCGTGGAAGGTCACCGTGCAGTCCATCGACGGCAAGGGCCAGCCCCAGCCGTTGAAGGAGGACATCATCACCAGCGGCGACCAGTACGCCTACACCGCGACGCCGCCGTCCAAGGACGACCAGATCGTGGTGGTCGAGATCGCCCAGGCCACGGTCATCAGCCGCACCGGCGACCCGAACGACGCGGAGCCGATCACCTCGGCGTTGTGGTCGCTCCAGGTGCAGCCCGCCTGATTCCGGCGGTCGCAGCGGGCGCGGATCCCGGCGGCGCGATCGATTTTCGGTTCGCCCCGCCGGAATCGTCAGTTGTTCCCGCCTTCGGTTTACGGGTCGAGGTCCCGGGCGACCGCGCGCATGATCTCCGCGATCTGCTTGGTGTGCTTGCGATCCGGGTACCGGTTGCGCCGCAGGTCGGGTTGGACCTTGAGTTCGAGGAGCTTGATCATGTCCTCGATGAGGCCGTGCAGTTCCTCGGCCGGGCGCCGGCGCGCTTCGGCGACCGACGGCATCGGGTCGAGCAACCGGACGGAAAGCGCCTGCGGCCCGCGACGGCCGTCGGCGACGCCGAACTCCAGCCGCTGCCCGGCCTTCAGGCCTTCGACGCCCTGCGGCAGCGCGGCCTTGCGGATGTAGACGTCGGCTCCGCCGTCCTGCGTGACGAACCCGAACCCCTTCTCCGCGTCGTACCACTTGACCTTGCCGGTCGGCACTTCCCTCACCAGTCCTTCTGCTGTGCTGCTCACGACGAACGCGCCCCGGGCGTACCCAGGGCGCGCGTCTGCTTAGCGTATCTCGCCACATGCCCTGGGGAGAAGCGGATACGGCCGATACCCTCAGCGCCATGGAAAAAACCGCGAAGCAGACCGGCCGGACCCGGACCGGCAAACCGATCCTGATGCGGATCGGCATCGGCCTGTTCGGCATCGGCATGGTGGCCGTGCTGGCGGTCTTCGTGATGTTCGCCGCCGGCCTGGAGAACCTGCCCGTGTGGCTCAGCGCCGTCGCCGGTGTGGTGACGCCGCTGGGGCTGCTGCTGGGCCTGATCGCGCTGGTCCGCGAGGCGCGCGCGGGCAAGCACGGCTGAGCCTCAGCCGAACGTCCGCGCGAACCAGTCCGGGAACTCCACCAGCGAGGCGAACACCACGTCCGCTCCTTCGGCGACGAGTTCCTCCCGCGTGCACGGCCCCGTGGTGACCGCCGCCGCGAGCGCGCCCGCCGCCCGGGCGCCCCGCACGTCGCCGAGGTGATCTCCGACATACGCACGGGCGTCGTGCTCCTTCAGCGCCACCGCTTTCTGCGTGGACCACAGCTCACCGACGAGCTCGTCGACCTCCAGCCCGAGCGCCTCGACGTGCCGCCGCGCGTTCGGCCCGAACTTGCCCGTGACGACGAGCGTGCGCCCGCCGGCCGCGCGCACGGCCTTCAGTGCCTCCGCCGCGCCCGGCAGCGCGATCGTGCTCGGCACGACCACCTCCGGGTACAGCTCGCGGAACCGGCCGACAAGCTCGGGGATGCGCTCCTCCGGTGCCTCGAAGCCGCGCAGGCTGTCCTCCAGCGGCGGGCCGAGGTTGGCGGCGAAGTGCTCGCCGTCCAGCGGCAGGCCCGCCTCCGCACCGAGTGCGTTCATCACCGCGACCATGCCGGGCCGCGGGTCGATCAGCGTCATGTCCAGGTCGAAGCCCACCGTGATGCCCACGGCCGCCACGGTAGCGGGCGGCACCGACAGAACCGCGATGCTGTACATCCGATCGAGTTCGGTAAACGTTCTTGACACATTTTTGAGATGTGTCAAGCTGGCGGTGTGACGAGCTTCACCGAGCGCACCAAGGCTTCGCTGCGCGAGGCCCTCCTCGACGCGGCTGCGGACCTGCTCCCGGACCGCGGCCACGCGGGGCTGCGCATGGCCGACGTCGCGGCGCGCGCCGGCGTGAGCCGCCAGACGGTCTACAACGAATTCGGCAGCAAAGCGGCGCTCGTACAGGCCGTGGCGCTGCGCACGGCGTCGGCGTTCCTCGACGCGCTGCGCTGCCGCTTCGAAAACGCCGACGGGCTGGCCGCCGCGATCCACGGCGGCGTCGTCTACACCATCGACCACGCCCGCGAGAACCGCCTCGTCGCCGCCGCGCTCGGCACCGGCGAGGGCGAAGACCTGCTCCCCCTGCTCACCACCAAGGGCGAGCCCATCCTCACGGCCGCCGCCGACCTGGCGACCGAGCACTACCGCGAGCTCGAACCGCGGCTTTCGCAGGAATCCGCCGCTCTGCTGGCGGAAACCGTCGTGCGGCTGTCGCTGAGCCACTTGGTGCTGCCGACGCATTCCGCGACCGTGGCCGCCGACGCCGTCGTCGCGGTCCTGGTTCCCGCCATCGAGCAGTTCGTCCGCGAGCCGTCCGCAGATTCATCCACAGATTCGCCCACAACGGAGTGACACGAAAGGGCCAGCCATGACCGACACGCTCCCCGAACTGCGCAGCGGGTTCTCGTCACTGCGCGAGGGCGGGCTCAACTGGGACTCATTCCCCTTGCGCCTGTTCGTGAAGGGCAACAAGAAGTTCTGGAACCCGGCCGACCTCGACTTCAGCCGGGAGCGCGACGGCTGGCTGAGCCTCACCCCGGAACAGCAGCGCTCCACCACCTACCTCGTAGCGCAGTTCATCGCCGGCGAAGAGGCCGTGACGGAGGACATCCAGCCATTCATGCGCGCGATGTCGGCGACCGGCCGCTTCGGCGACGAGATGTACCTCACGCAGTTCTGCTTCGAGGAGGCCAAGCACGTCGAGGTGTTCCGGCGCTGGATGGACGCCGTCGGCCTCGACCACGACCTCCACCAGTACGTGGCGGAGAACCCGCACTACCGCAAGCTGTTCTACGAAGAGCTGCCGCAGTCGCTACGCGCGCTGGAGGACGATCCCAGCCCCCTCAACCAGATCCGCGCGAGCGTGACCTACAACCACGTGATCGAAGGCAGCCTGGCGCTCACGGGCTACTACTCGTGGCAGCTGATCTGCACCCAGAACCAGATCCTGCCCGGCATGCAGGAGCTCGTCCGCCGCATCGGCGACGACGAACGCCGCCACATGGCGTGGGGCACCTTCACCTGCCGCCGCCACGTCGCCGCGGACGACTCGCTGTGGGACGCCGTGCAGCAGCGCATGGGTGAACTGCTGCCCCACGCGCTCGGCATGATCCAGTGGGTGCAGGACCAGTTCGAGGAAGTCCCGTTCGACAACGACCCGGAAGAGCTCCTCCAGTACGCCGCCGACCGCGCGCAGCGCCGCCTCGGCGCCATCGAGTCGGCCCGTGGGACGCCGGTGGAGCAGATCGACCTGGACTACTCGCCGGAGCAGCTGGAAGAAACGTTCGGCGAGGAGGACGAGAAGGCACTGGCGGAAGCGGCTGCCGCGGCTTCCTGAGCGGCCGTTGCGGGATTTCACCGGCGCGCCAAGAGAATGTCGCGGCCGTCCCCGGTTCGTCCGGGGACGGCCGTCGCGTCATCGCCGGAGCACCCACGCCACCGCCGGCGGGTGCGACGGCACGGGAGCCGGCCACCGTTGCCGTTGCGAAACTGTGGCCCGGCAACGGATCCGGCCGCCTTCGGGACTCGTCGGGCCCAGCGCACACGGCATCCTCGGCCCACCCGACCGGCGACGACGGCCTGGTTGGTCGCCGCGGCTCGGCCCAGCTCGCCACCGAGCGCCGGCAGCGCGGTGAGCTGGGCCGTCTGCGACCCGCGACCGAGTTGCCCGGTGCCTCCCTACGCGTGCGGCGTGGCAGCGGCGGCTTCGAGGCCGAGCAGCGTCACGGACTGCTCCCGCATCTCGACTTTGCGCACCTTGCCCGTGACGGTCATCGGGAACTCCTCGACGATGTGGACGTAGCGCGGGATCTTGTAGTGCGCGAGCTTGCCCGTGCAGAACTCGCGCACCGCTTCGGCCGTGAGCGGCTCGGCGCCCTCGCGCATGCGGATCCAGGCCATGAGCTCTTCGCCGTACTTGACGTCGGGGACGCCGATCACCTGTGCGTCGAGCACGTCCGGGTGCGTGTAGAGGAACTCCTCGATCTCGCGCGGGTACACGTTCTCGCCGCCGCGGATCACCATGTCCTTGATGCGGCCGGTGATGTTGAGGTAGCCCTCGTCGTCCATGATCGCGAGATCGCCGGTGTGCATCCAGCGCGCGGCATCGATGGCTTCGGCCGTCTTGTCGGGCTGGTCCCAGTAGCCGAGCATCACGGAGTAGCCGCGTGTGCAGAGCTCACCGGGCACGCCGCGCGGCACCGTCAGGCCGGTGTCGGGATCGACCACTTTGGACTCGAGGTGCGGCCCGACCCGGCCCACTGTGGACACCCGGCGCTCCACCGAGTCGTCGGCGCGGGTCTGCGTGGAAACGGGGGAGGTTTCCGTCATGCCGTAGCAGATGGACACCTCGGTCATCCCCATGCGGTCGATGACCTGCTTCATCACCTCGACCGGGCACGGCGAACCCGCCATGATCCCGGTGCGCAGCGACGACAGGTCGAACGACTCGAACTCGGGGTGGTTGAGCTCGGCGATGAACATCGTCGGCACGCCGTAGAGCGAGGTGCACCCTTCCGCCGCAACGGCTTCCAGCGTCGCCTTCGGGTCGAAAGCCGGGGCCGGGATCACCATGGCCGCGCCGTGGCTGGTGCACGCGAGGTTGCCCATGACCATGCCGAAGCAGTGGTAGAAGGGCACGGGGATGCAGACGCGGTCTTCCTCGGTGTAGTTGCACAGCTCGCCGACGAAGAAGCCGTTGTTGAGGATGTTGTGGTGGGAAAGCGTGGCGCCCTTCGGGAAACCCGTGGTGCCGGACGTGTACTGGATGTTGATCGGGTCGTCGGCCGACAGGTTCGCCTGCAGCTTCGCGAGCTCCGCCGGGTCGCCGCCAATTCCTGCGGCCATGAGGTCGGTCCACGCGTCGGTGCCGAGCAGCACCACGAACTCGAGGTCCGCGCACTTCGGCCGGACTTCCTCGATCATCGCCGCGTAGTCCGACGTCTTGAACTTGTCCGCCGCGACGAGCATCCGCACGCCGGCCTGCTTGAGGACGTACTCGAGTTCGTGCGAGCGGTACGCGGGGTTGATGTTGACGAGGATGGCGCCGATCTTGGCCGTCGCGTACTGCAGCACCGTCCACTCCGCGCGGTTCGGCGACCAGATGCCCACGCGGTCGCCCTTGCGGATGCCCTTGGCGACCAGGCCGTGGGCGAGCGTGTCGACGTCGGCCTTGAACTCCGCGTACGTCCACCTGGTGTTCGCCGCGCGGTCCACCAGCGCGTCGCGATCCGGGAAGGCGGCCACCGTGCGGTCCAGGTTGTCCCCGATGGTGTCGCCCAACAGGGGGACATCGGACGTCCCGGAGGCGTAACTGGGCAGTGCGGGCGCGTCAGGCATGGGTGCCTCCCGTGGCGGTCGTCGTCGACAACGGGAGTCTAGTGCCGTGCGGCGTCCGCTACGCTCAGTGGCGGTTGGGGATCCTTTCACGAGGGGTTGGGGCTGTGCCGGAGGAATTCTCCTTGAGCTGGCATGAGGTCGACGTCGCCGTGCGCCGCAGCGGCCTGCCGGCCTCGTGGCACCCCTTCGAGATCCGCAGCCCGGGCTACACGCTCGACGAGCACCAGCGCTTGTCCGACGCCGCCTGGGACTCCATGCGGACTCGCGGGCTGGCCGAAGCGGACAAACTCGACCCGGACGTCCTGGCGACACTGCAAGCCTGGACCCGCCCGGAGGTCCTGATCATCGTCCGCGCCGCCGAACTGCCGTCCGGCACGGTCCTGTACCGCGCCTCCGCGGGCTTCGGCCTGGGCGTGTTCTCCTCGTCCTCCGACGACGGCATCCGCTTCCAGCAGGTCCGCCCCGAGCGGCTGGCCGAGACGGTGCTGAGCATGTTCCCCGCCTACCCTCCCCTGCCGGTTTCGCCGGTCTCGTTCACGCAGTCCCCCGCGCGGCACTCTTCTTCGGACTTCTCGGACTTCTCCGACCGCGACTTCACCTCGGCCGCACCTTCCCGACGTGATCGGGACGCGTTGGCCGCGTACTCGCAGTGGCCCCTCCACCGGCACGGCACCGTGGAACTGTCCCTGCGCCCCCGCCACGGCGCGTTGCGACCTGTCGGCACGGTGACGTTCGTGGATACGGACGGAGGACGGTACGTGACTTTCTCGGACCCACTTCGCGATGGCGGGTTCCGGTTGCGCTTCGTCCCGTCGGACGGGTCGCACCTGCGAAGGTGGCTGTTGGATGCGATCGAGGAAGGCGTTCGCTGAACGCATCCGGCCACAGGCTCGCCTCCGGCGATCACCTACCCGTAGTGTTCACCGGGTGACTGGACCGATCCGTGGCTTCATGACCTTCGTCGGCCTCGCCGCACTCGCCTGCGCCCTGACCGCCTGCGACGGCTCCTCCGTCGGCGGCACACCCACTCCGGCGACCTCGTCTGCGTCCGCGCCGAGCAGTTCAGCTGCAGACTCGAACACTCCGCTGGCAGGGATGAATCCCTGCAAGACGCTGGACCAAGCACTCACTGGACAGGGGTTCCCCCCGGCGAAGCCCGAATCCGCCGACCTAGAGCACGCCTGCGGTACCGACCGGCCTGACGGCCACGGAGTCAGCCTCGAGCTCCAAGACGGCATGACCATAGACCAAGACCTGACTGACCCCTCCGTAGCGAAGACCGGATCGATCAACGGCCGGAAAGCGATCCTCGAACGCGGCCTCCTGCACGCCACCGGAGGATGCGCCGTCCGGATGGAGGTCAAGCCGCACTCGCGAGCGATCGTGGTCGGCACGCTGGCGACCGGCAGCACTGACGAAGCATGCGACTACGCCGACGGCATCGCCAAAGCCGTAGAAGTCCTGCTGCCGAAAACTGGCTGATCAGCGATCGCCCGAACTCGCTGACTTCGCAGACCAAGCCAGTTACAGTGAACGAGGGAGTACACAGGGTATCCAGGAGGGGCTTGATGACCACGGGTGACGCGAACGCTGACTTCGGCGGAGGAGCGCCGGCAGCACCATCTGGAAATCCTGGGCAAAGCCTCCCTTCCAACCTGGTTGCAAATCCACTGGACGACGCAGGGGTTCAGCGGATCAGCGAAGGCGCTGCCCAATTCAAAGCCCTCGCCGAGAGCGGCGGTTTCACCATCAACGATGAGGCATTCAAAGCCTACGAGAAGGTTTGCGACGAATTCCTCAACGGATATGGCCCAATTCAAAGAAACCTTTTCCTTCTGACAACTCGAGCTCAAATGGGAAACAGTGACTACGCAAAAGAGGTCGCGGATTTCAATAGCAAGGTCGCCAACGGCGACCCGCAGTCACTAATACCCAACCTGGAGCTGCTCAAGAATAGCTTCGAGCAGGTCAAAGAAGCTCTCGTCGTCGCTCGGAACAACTACCGAAAAACCGACGGCGAACAAACGCAAAACCTCTCAAACGTGAACAAGGCGGACTCATGACGGAGAGGCACGTCGAGCAACGCGAGTACGAGGCTGACTACTACAGCCAGACCCACGCCGACCTGTCCAGGAAGGCCACGCCGGGCCGCTTCGGTGCCGAGGACCAGCGGAACATCCGCGACTCGGTCGACAATCGCACAGGGCAGGCGGCGTCGAACTACTCTGTCAGCCAAGGCGCGCAACTGCTGCAGGACCAGGCGACACGAGGCGATGCTCCTGCCCCCAACGCCAACTACGCCGCCCATGATCACGAAGATCTGTACAACATGGTCCACACCAATCTGGACGTCGGGGGCATTGATGCACGAGGACGTGTCTCCAACGACTTAGGAAACTGGCTGGCGACGATTTCCGACTCGGTGGACAGTGCGACCAAAACCAGCGGCGCGGTGTGGCAGGGAGCAGGCGCGTCACAAGCGCACAACTTCTTCCAAGCCACAGCGTCGTACACGGCACAAACCGCAAATGCCGCTCAGCTGAGCTCCAATCGGTACTCCCAGCAGGCGGCCGCGGCCAGCTACGCGCAGCACAACATGCCGGAACCCACCGGGTTCGACCAGCAGGCCGAGATGGACAAGGCCACGCAACAGATCACCAGCGGCGACCCGGCGGGCGCCGTGCAGACGATGAACGCCATCGCCGCCAAACAGCAGCAAGCGGACGCCGCACACCAGCAGGCTGTGCAGGTGATGCAGGGGCTGGACAGCACGTACCACGAGACTGCCACCACTCAACCGGTCTACTCTGCGCCGCCAAAGCTCGGGGGCACCGACAACAGCACCCACATCAGCAGTGCCTCGCCGGTGGGCAGCACGGGTGGGTACGGGGGTGGCTTCAACGGCCCGGCCGGAGCCAACTTCGCCGGCACCGGCAGCACTGGCCCTGGCGGCGGACCTGGCGGAGGGGGGCCGGCCAACTTCGGCGGCAACGCCTACACCCCGCCCGGAGCCAGCACCGGCGCCGGAGCGTTCCCGGGGACCGGGCCTGGCGGTGGAGGCGGCTTCCGCTCGCCGACTGCCGGCGGCGGGTTCGGGCGGCTGTCCCCCGATGCGGTGGCGCTCGGCGGCGGCCCGGGTGGTGTGGGAGGCAGTGGTGAGGACACCGTGCGCGGCCGGTCCGGGTTCGGTGGCGGACGGGCCGGCGGTGGGTCCGCCGGGAGCCGCGTCTCCGGCGGCGGAGCGACCGCGAAGCCCGGCGAAGGCGAGAGCAGCGGCGCCAAGGGCGCGAGCGAACGCCTCGAGCGCGGCGCGACCGCAGCGGCCAACGCCGGCAAAGGCGGCAAGGCCGGCGCACCTGGGGCGGCGGGAGCCGCAGGCGCGGGCAAGAAGAAGGAAGACGACAAGGAGCACAAGAACAAGCTCCCCACTCAGGTCGACCCGGACGAGGTGTTCGAGGTGCGGCCCGAGCGTGGCCCGGACGGCGAGAAGATCACGCCACCGGTCATCGGAGGGTGAGCGAGGGCGCGGCGTCACCTGCGGGGTGACGCCGCGTTGCCCACCGGCTCTGAGGGCGAGGCCACCGAAGCGGAACCAGGCTTGCTCGCACGCCGAACACCGGTGAGCGCGGTGCCGGGTAGTGCCGTTCACCCACCGAATGCGGATGCACGACGTGGGCAGCGCCGCACCGTGTTCGGGGTTGTTCAGGCACCGAAGACGGGCCGCGGTGACGGCGTGTTCACACAAGTCGCGCCAGCACCAGGTCAGGCGACGCCAAAGGAACCGGGCTTGCTCGCACGCCGAACAACCCAGGCAGCCCTGAAGGATCCCGGCGAGCACGGGCCCGCAGAAAAGTCGACAAACCCGCCACAAAACTCCAGGGGAAATCCCTGACCCTCTCCCCCGACCACCACCGGTAACGTTACGTACATGCGGTTCTACGTGGTCGATGCGTTCACCGACCAGGCGTTCGCCGGGAATCCGGCCGGGGTGGTCGTCCTCGAGCGGCCGGTCGAGGACGGCTGGATGCAGCAGGTGGCGGCGGAGATGAAGCACTCCGAGACGGCGTTCGTGAAGCCCGGGCACGACACCACCGAACTCCGCTGGTTCACCCCCACCACCGAGGTGGACCTGTGCGGCCACGCGACCATCGCGGCGACGCAGGTGCTCGGCGGGACGCAGACGTACGAGACCCGCAGCGGCATCCTCACCTGCAGCAAGAACGAGGACGGCTGGATCCGCATGGATTTCCCTGCGGACGAGCCGCACGAGACCGGGGAGGACGTCGGCCACCTCTTCGCCGGCGACACCTCGTATGTCGGCCGCGCCAAGGAGAACCTGTTCGTGGAGCTGCCGGGCGAAGAGGACGTCCGCAAGGCGGAGCCGGACCTCGAGCAGCTCAGGAACACCTGGACCGGCCGCCTGATCATCACG
Organism: Amycolatopsis sp. FDAARGOS 1241; assembly: GCF_016889705.1. NCBI lineage: Bacteria > Bacillati > Actinomycetota > Actinomycetes > Pseudonocardiales > Pseudonocardiaceae > Amycolatopsis > Amycolatopsis sp. FDAARGOS 1241. Next base: position 318,375 of record NZ_CP069526.1, on the reverse strand, counting down.
GCGCGAGCCACCGAATACGACTTCGTCAGCCGGTTCTTCGGGCCCGGGGTCGGGGTGGACGAGGATCCGGTGACGGGGTCGGCGCACTGCGCCCTGGCGCCGTACTGGGGCCGCAAGCTCGGGAAGACGAACCTGACCGCGGCTCAGGTGTCGCAGCGGGGCGGGGTCGTCACCACGGAACTGGACAACGACCGCGTGCACATCAGTGGCCGCGCGGTCACGGTGGTGAGTGGGGAGCTGCACGTCTGATGCGCCTGCTGCTGAACATCATCTGGCTCGTGCTCTGCGGCTTCTGGATGGCCGTCGGCTACCTCGTCGCGGGCATCATCTGCTGCATCCTGATCATCACGATCCCGTTCGGTCTGGCGAGCTTCCGGATCGCGAACTACGCGTTGTGGCCGTTCGGCCGGACGATCGTCGACCGGCGCGACGCGGGGGTCGGCTCCGTCCTCGGGAACATCATCTGGTTCATCTTCGCCGGGTTGTGGCTGGCGATCGGGCACGTGATCACGGGCGTGCTGCTGTGCATCACCATCATCGGCATCCCGCTGGGCCTGGCGAACTTCAAGCTGATCCCGATCTCCCTCATGCCGCTGGGCAAGGAGATCGTGCCGGCGCCGGAAATGCGTTAGGGCTCCGGCACGAACGGCAGCTCCACCACCAAGCACGGCCCGCCGACGAACAACCCGCCGTCGATCCCCAGCGCCTTGCCGCCGGCGTACAGGTACGGCCCCTCGATCTGAGCCGGGTGGATCCCCAGCTGGTCGGCGATCACGCTGTGCCCGTGGACGATCCGCGAACCACCGAGGGCGTCCATCAGCTGCCGCGCGTTGTCCTCCCCCGCGGGGCCGCGGAAGGCGTACCGCGTGGTCATCCGCCGCCAGACCTCCCAGAAGGCCTCGATGTCGTTGCCCGTCAGGATCTCCTGCACGGCCGAGTTGATCGAGTCGAGGTCGGCGCCCCAATCCAGGTACTCGAGCGTGTCGGAGTGCATCAGCAGGTGGTCGTCGACGAGCGAAACCACCGGACGCGCCGAGAGCCACTCGATGTGCTCCGGCGTGAGCCGGTCCTGGTCGGACAGCAGGCCGCCGTTGATCTCCCAGCTGCGCGCGAAGCTGCGTGGCCCGAAGTCCGACGGCACCTGGCGGTCGCCGAAGTGGTACATCCCCAGGAGCAGGATCTCGTGGTTCCCCAGCAGCATCTGCACGGATCCGCCGGCCTCCGGCGCCTGCTCCTGCAGCGAACGCACGAAGTCGATCACGCCCACCCCGTCGGGGCCGCGGTCCACGAAGTCGCCGAGGAACCACACCTGGTCTTCGGCGCCGCTCCACTTGTCGTCGCCGTCGACCAGCCCCTCGGCGCGCAGGGCGTCGGCCAGGGCGTCTCGGTGCCCGTGGACGTCGCCCACCACATACACGCTCATCGTTCGACGATAGGCCCTGCTCCGCCGCCCGTACCGGTCAGCCTTCTCCGAACGGGTCCAGGGTTCGCCCGATCAGGTCCGCGACGGAGTCGATCACCATCGTCGGCCGGTACGGATAGCGTTCGGCCGACTCCGGAGTGGAAATCCCCGACAGGACGAGGACCGACTGCAGCCCCGCTTCGAGGCCCGCGTGCACGTCGGTGTCCATGCGGTCGCCGATCATCAGCGTCGACTCCGAGTGCGCCCCCAGCCGGCGCAGCGCCGAGCGCATCATCAGCGGGTTTGGCTTGCCCACGTAGTACGGCGAACGCCCGGTCGCGCGTTCGATCAGCGCCGCGACCGACCCGGTCGCCGGCAGCGAGCCCTCGTTGCTCGGCCCGGTCGCGTCCGGGTTGGTGGCGATGAACTTCGCGCCGCGCTCGATCAGCCGGATCGCGTTGGTGATGGAGCTGAAGCTGTATGTGCGCGTCTCGCCCAGTACCACGTAATCCGGGTCGCGTTCGGTCAGCACGTAACCGACCTCGTGCAACGCGGTGGTCAGGCCCGCCTCGCCGATCACGAACGCCGTGCCGCCCGGGCGCTGCGAGTCGAGGAACTGCGCGGTCGCCAGCGCCGAGGTCCAGATCGACTCCTCGGGGATGTCGAGCCCGGTGCGCAGCAGCCGGGCCCGCAGGTCACGCGGGGTGTAGATCGAGTTGTTCGTGAGCACCAGGAAACCGATGCCGTTGTCGCGTAGTTCGGCGAGGAACTCGTCCGCGCGCGGTACGAGGTGCTCCTCGCGAACAAGGACACCGTCCATGTCGCTCAGGTAGTTCCAGCGGCCTTCGGTCACCGTCGCCGTCCTCTTCCACGCAGGTTCTTGATCGAGTCCGAACGGTATCACGGGGAGCCGGCAAAACTGCCCGAATCCTGGGATTCTCCTTGCGGCGCAACGCCTCCGTCACGACTGCGCCGGATGCACGGCCACGGTCGCGGCCTTCACCGACAGCGTCACCGGCGACCCCGGTTCGAGTTCCAGATCGGCGACCGCCGCCGGCGTCAGGTCAGCGCTGAGACCATCGCCCCAGCCGCCGTCGGTCACGCGCAGCCGGATCACGGGCCCGTGCGGCTCGAGCGCCGCCACCGTCGCCTCGACGGTGTTGCGCGGGCTGCCGCGGTGCTCGCCGTCGTGCGGGTACACGGCCACCGCGCTGGGCTCGAACACCGCGACCGCGGCTTCGCCCACCACGGCGTCCTCCGACAGCAGCCCCGACACGAGGTCGCCGGACTTCGTGCGCAGCCCGTCCGCCTCGGCGACGCCGGCCACCAGGTTGAGGCCGGCGATCCGAGCCGTGAACGCCGTGCGCGGCGCCGCCAGCACGTCGCGCGTCGGCCCGCGTTCGACGATGCGCCCGCCGGACATCACGGCCACGTGGTCGGCCAGCGCCAGCGCGTCGAGCGGGTCGTGGGTGACCAGCACGGTCGTCGGGCCGCCGCGCAGCACGCGCCGCAGCAGGCCACGGATCGCGGGCGCCGCGTCCACGTCCAGCGCGGCGAACGGCTCGTCGAGCAGCAATAACGACGGCGCGGACGCGAGTGCCCGCGCGATCGCCACGCGCTGCTGCTGGCCACCCGAGAGCTGACCGGGCCGTCGGCGCGCGAACGCCGAAGCGTCCACTTCGGCCAGCCACGTCTGGGCCACTTCACGCGATTTCGCCCGGCTCGCCCCGGCCGCGCGCGGCGCGAAGCCGACGTTGTCCAAAGCGGACAGGTGCGGGAACAGCAGCGCATCCTGCGAGAGCAGCCCGATGCCGCGCTCGTGCGGCGCGAGGTCCACCCGCTCGCCCGCCAGCGTCCGGCCGGCGAGCGTGATGTCGGCCGAGGTCACCGGGACGAGGCCGGCGAGGCTGCCGAGCACGGTGGACTTGCCGGAGCCGTTCGGCCCGAGCAGCGCGAGGACGGTGCCCTCGGGCACGGTGAACTCGACGTCGAGGGAGAACGTGCCGCGCGTGAGCGCGATCCGGGCCGAGAGCGTCACCGCAGACCACCTTCGAACGACCGGGGCCGCGCCACCGCGATGACCACGATCGCCACCACGATGAGCAGCAAGGCGAGCGCCACTGCGCTGTCGACGTCCACCTCGGCCTGCGTGTAGACCTCCAGCGGCAGCGTGCGCGTGACGTCTTCGAGGCTACCGGCGAACGTGATCGTCGCGCCGAACTCGCCCAGTGCCCGGGCGAAGCTCAGGACGACCCCCGACCCGAGCGCAGGCAGCAGCAGCGGCACGGTCACGCGGCGGAACACCGTCCACGGGCGCGCGCCGAGCGTCGAAGCGACCTGCTCGTAGCGGTCCCCCGAGCCGCGCAGCGCGCCTTCGAGGCTCACCACCAGGAACGGCATGGCGACGAAGGTCTGCGCGATCACGACCGCCGTGGTGGTGAACGGGATCTGCTGGCCGGTCAGCGCGCTGATCAGGATGCCGAGAAAACCCTTGCGGCCCAGCAGGTACAGCAGCGCGAGGCCACCGACCACGGGCGGGAGCACGAGCGGCAGCAGCACGATCGAGCGCAGCAGCCGCACGCCGGGCAGCCGGGAGCGGGCCAGGACGATGGCCAGCGGCACGCCGAGGACCACGCACGCGGCCGTCGAGAGCAGTGCCGTGATCAGCGACAGCTTCAGCGCGGCCAGCGACGAGGCCGAGACGAGCAGCGAGGGGAACCGGGTGATGTCCGAGCGCACGAGCAGCCCGACGACGGGCAGCACCACGAGCGCGAGCGCCACCACGGCGGGGAACCAGAGAACACCAGGGACGCGCGAGTGCGGCGGCTGGTCGGTTACCGCCGCACTCCGCTGTCCCCTACTGAGCCGGGCCAAACCCGATCTTGGTCAGCTCGGTCTTGCCCTGCGGGCCGTTGACGAAGTCGGTGAACTCCTTCGCCAGCGCCGGCTGCGGGGCGTCCTTCACCACGGCGATCGGGTAGCTGTTGATCGCGCCGCTCGACTCCGGGAAGTCGACCTTGTCGACCTTGTCCGCCGCCGACGTCGCGTCGGTGACGTACACCAGCCCGGCGTCGGCGTCACCCGACTGCACCTTCGCCAGCACCTGCTTGACGTCGGTCTCTTCGCTCGCGGGCTTCAGCGTGACGCCCGTGTTCTGCTCGACATTCTTCGTCGCCAAGCCGCACGGCACCTGCTGGGCGCAGACGACCACGGACAAGCCGCTCTTCGTGAGGTCGGAGAACGCCTTGATGCCCTTCGGGTTGCCCTTGGCGACCGCGATCGTCAGCTTGTTGGTGGCGAAGACCGTCGGCTGCCCGTCGATCACCCCGCCCTGCACGGCCTTGTCCATGTTGGCCTGGTCCGCCGAGGCGAACACGTCGGCCTTGGCGCCGTTGTCGAGCTTCTGCACGAGCGCTGAGGAGCCCTCGTAGTCGAACTTCACGGTGACACCCGGGTGCGCGGCCTCGAACTGCTTGCCGAGCTCGTTGAACGACTCGGTCAGGGAAGCGGCCGCGAACACGGTGAGCGTGCCCGTGGCACTGGCGGGCGCCGGGGCCGACGCGCTGCCGGAGCCCGAGTTGGTGCTGGCTTGGTCGCCGGAGCCGCACGCACCGGCGAAAACCGCTACCGCCGCGACGGCGCTGGCGATGGCGAGTTTCTTCATCTGGTTCCTTCCGGGGTCTCCACCACTACGGTGGTCGCCTTGACAACGGCCACCGCCAGCACACCCGGGCGTAACCCGAGCTCGCGGACGGCTTCCGAACTCATCAGTGACACCACTCGGTGCGCCCCGCACTGCAGCTCGACCTGGGCCATCACCTTATCGGCGGTGACTTCGGTGACGAGCCCCACGAAGCGGTTGCGGGCGGAGCGGCCGACTGCCGACGGGTCGTCGGGGCCGGCGGCCTGTGCGCGGGCGAACCCCGCGAGCTGTGCACCGTCGACGACCTTCCGGCCGGCGGCGTCGTCGGTCGCGGTCAATTGACCGGCCCGGACCCAGCGCCGGACGGTGTCGTCGCTGACGCCGAGGAGCCGGGCGGCCTCGGACAACCGAAATTGCGGCATGGCCGGAACATTATCGCCGCAGTTGAGGAAAAGCCATGCGAACCGCGAATTGTTGCGTAACGCTTCGGGTATTGCGTTCTGATAACGCCCGGGTTTGTCCCGCGTTCGTGAGAACCGTCCGGGCGGAGACCTCCGGACACCGGTCATCGCCCGAGGTGATGACCCGCGTCACAGCCGGAGTGGACAGTCCGGCGACAGCCGCAAAACCCCGTGCAACCTGGTATTCCGCCGCACATCGGGCGAGGTCGGGCGCGGCCGGCGTCGCTTCTGGGCAGTCGCGGGCGCGCCAGTGCGCGAACGGTCCCGCCGCACGCCTCGGCGGGCGGTGACGATGCGGTCACGGTCCGCGCTTCGAAGCCGGTCTCAACGGCTCGTCCGTGGATTCCCAGGAGTCGGCATTCGGGCGTTCGCGAGTTAAGCTGTGCGTAATGACGGCAGTACATCTCGGGTTTCCTCGTGTCGCCGGTGCACGAGGTTCTTCAGGCGCACCCGCAAGCCCCCGGCCAGACCACCCCGGACTCCTCGACAGCTTCGGCCGCGTGGCCACCGACCTGCGGGTTTCCCTCACGGACCGGTGCAACCTGCGCTGCACGTACTGCATGCCCGCCGAGGGCCTCGACTGGATGCCGGGCGAGCAGGTGCTCACCGACGACGAGCTGGTGCGGCTGATGCGCATTGCCGTCGAGCAACTCGGTGTCACGGACATCCGCCTGACCGGCGGCGAGCCGCTGCTGCGCCCGGGCCTCGAGGGCATCGTGGCGCGCATCACGGCACTCGAGCCGCGACCGCGGGTTTCCATGACCACCAACGGGATCGGGCTCGCCAAGCGCGCACCCGCCCTCGCGGCGGCCGGGCTGGACCGGATCAACGTCTCGCTCGACACCGTCGACCGCGAGCTGTTCGAGAAGATCGCCCGGCGCGACCGGCTGTCCCACGTGCTCGCGGGGCTGGCGGCCGCGCGCGACGCCGGCCTGGCGCCGGTGAAGGTCAACTCCGTGCTGATGCGGGGGCTCAACGACCACGAGGCCGTCCCGCTGCTGCGGTTCTGCCTCGCCGAGGGCTACCACCTGCGGTTCATCGAGCAGATGCCACTCGACGCGCAGCACGGCTGGAGCCGCCGCGACATGATCACCGCGGAAGAGATCCTCGCGATGCTGGGCGAGGAGTTCACCCTGTCCCCGTTCCCGGCCGCCCGCGGCGGCGCGCCGGCCGAACGGTGGCTGGTGGACGGCGGCCCCGGCGACGTCGGGGTGATCGCGTCGGTGACCAGGCCGTTCTGCGCCGCGTGCGAGCGCACCCGGCTCACGGCCGACGGCGCTGTGCGCTCCTGTCTGTTCTCCCAGGACGAGACGGACCTGCGTGCCCTCGTGCGCGGCGGCGCGCGCGATGAAGAGGTGGCGGACGCGTGGCGGGCCACGATGTGGGGCAAGCTCGCGGGCCACGAGATCAACGAAGCCGGGTTCGCGCAGCCGATCCGGCCCATGAGTGCGATCGGCGGATGACATGGCACCCCAGTCCCTCGAACCGATGACCGTGCTGGTCCGCTACTTCGCCTCGGCGCGCGCTGCGGCGGGCGTCGAGGAGGAGAAGCTGAAGCTGTCCGAGGGCGCCACGGTGGCGGACGCCGTCCGCGTGGTGCGCGAACTGCATCCGGGTCAGCTGTCGCGCATCCTCGACGCGGCGAGCTTCCTGCTGAACGAGATCGCCGTCCGTGATCAGAATCGTACGCTCAGTGACGGTGCACAACTCGACGTTCTTCCGCCGTTCGCCGGCGGGTGACCTGCGCCTGAACCGCGTCCGACGGCGCTCAGCGCCTCACTGGGCGCCGCAACGGGCGTCCCGCGCCATTTGGTCCGGACCATAGCAAACAGCGCTCCAGACGCCGTGAGCGGCCATTTTCGCTAATCCCTACTCTCCGAAGTAGTTCGCTCACGGCGTATTCCAGGCTTTCCCGGAACCACTCCCCCTGCACTGGCGGACTTCGCACTGAGTGGTTTAAGGTGCGCCACTCATTCGACGCACGAATGGACCGTTGACACCTTATCGACGTGACCCAAGCCTCACGATCCGTGAAATATCTCGGCCAGAAAACGCGCAGATAACGGTCCTCTGACCTGCGGAAACATGCCGATCGTGGGAGGTTGCCTGCTGTTACTGTGATGTAGGTCACATGCCGAATAATTTCCGATCACGGCTCTCGTTACGTACCGTCGCTTTTCGGTTGGCCCCGACCGACCGAGCAAGACCGGGAATCCGTAGCGCCTAGCCCTGTCCAGCGGATCCCCGGACCCATACCCCGAGCGAAAGCATTTCCGGACAGGGACGAGGGGACGAAGACCGCGCATCGTGCGCTGTCCGCGTCTGCCGCCCGGCAACGGGCGGACGGGCCCCCCAACCCGGCCCTCAGCCTTCGGGCTCGTAGGCGCAGGAAACCGAGATGTATTCAGATGTCTTACCGAGGCAAGCACCGCAAGATGTCCGCTGCCACCCGAACCATCGCCCGCGTCGCAGTTGCGGGTATCGCGGTCGGCGCACCCATTGCGATCGCCGCGACCCCCGCGTCGGCGACGAACTGGGACGCTGTCGCGCAGTGCGAGAGCAGCGGTAACTGGAGCACCAACACCGGCAACGGCTACTACGGCGGCCTGCAGTTCACGCAGAGCACCTGGAAGGCCTACGGCGGCACTGGCAGCGCGGCGAACGCTTCGCGCGAGCAGCAGATCGCCGTCGCCGAGCGCGTCCTGGCCGGCCAGGGCGGCGGCGCGTGGCCGAACTGCTACGCCAAGGGCGCGGGCGGCTCGACCGCTTCGCACAAGTCGACCAAGTCGACCTCGAAGTCGACCAAGAAGGTCACCCCGAAGAAGAGCACGAGCGCCGCGAAGAAGGTCGCTTCGACCCCGGCGACCGGCGTCTCGAAGTCCAACCCGAACGGTGACTACACCGTCGTGGCCGGCGACACGCTGTCCAAGATCGCCGGCAAGTTCAACGTCCAGGGCGGCTACCAGAAGCTGCAGGACCTGAACAAGGGCTACATCCCGAACGCGAACCTGATCCTGGTCGGCCAGAAGATCGCCACCAAGTGATCCGGGCCTCCTCCGGGAGGCTCTGACCGCTCCATCGGGCTGGTAAACCCCGACGAAGGGCCCCACCGCGACATTCCCCCGGCGGTGGGGCCCTTCGAGGTCGGGGTTCGGAACCCGGCGCTGAGCCGGTGGTGCGGACGCCGACGGCGATTCTCGCGACTCAGGCGCACTGAGCGCACCGTTCGTCCGCTTCGCCCGATTCCATGCCGGTTCGGCCGGTCCGGGCGCGCTCAGCCCGTTTCAGAGCCGTGGTTCGTCTTCAGGGCGAGTTGACCCACTCGTCCGAGCCGTCCGTGAAGTGCTGGTGCTTCCAGATCGGCAGCCGGGCCTTCACCTCGTCGACCAGCTCTGCGCACGCGGCGAAAGCCTGCCCGCGGTGCTCGGCCGCCACGGCGCAGGCCAGGGCCACGTCACCGATGGCGAGCGGGCCGACGCGGTGGCTGACCGCCACGGCGCGCACCCCCGTCCACCGGCCGGCCAGGTCGTCGACCACCTGGGCGAGCATGTCCCCGGCCGTGGGGTGGCCCTCGTACGTGAGGTCGCGGACGCCTTTGCCGCCGTCGTGGTCGCGCACGACCCCGCCGAAGGTCACCACGGCGCCGGCGGCGTCGTCTTCGACCAGGCGGGCGTGGTCGTCGACCGACAGCGGCTGGTCGCTGACGTCGGCGCGCAGGATCCGCACCGCCGGGGCCGCGGCCACGGCGACGGACTCCGCGGGCTGGGCAGCGGCGAGCGCGTCCGCCACCGAGGCAGCGTCCTCTGTGGTCGGAGGCCGCGGGTGGTCACCACCGGCGAGCTGGTCCACCGCGTGCGCCAGGATGTCCTCCAGCACGCGCAGCCCGTCCTTCACCCCGCCCGTGGACCCGGGCAGGTTCACGATCAACGTGCGCCCCGCCACACCGGCTACCCCGCGCGACAGCACCGCCGTCGGCACGTGCGGCAGCCCGGCCGCCCGGATGGCGTCCGCCACGCCCGGCAGCTCGTAGTCCAGGACTTCGCGAGTGACGTCGGGGGTCCGGTCCGTGGGGGAAATCCCGGTCCCGCCAGTGGTCAAGACCACTGCGACGCCGTCGGAAACCGCCGCGCGCAGCGCCATGCCGACCGGCGCACCGTCCTCGACGACCACCGGCGCCGGCACGTCATACCCGTGCGAGGACAGCCAGGAAACCAGCACTGGCCCGGTTTTGTCCTCGTACACGCCCTTCGCGGCGCGGTTGGACGCCACGATCACCCGTGCTTTGTTCATGACTGCCGCTCCCACGTGCCGGTCTTGCCGCCGTCCTTGCGGATCAGGCGGACGTTGTCGAGCGTCGCGGCCGGATCGACGGCCTTGATCATGTCGTGCACGGTCAAGCCGGCGATGGCGACGGCCGTGAGGGCCTCCATCTCGACGCCGGTGACGTCGGTGGTCTTCGCCGTCGCGGTGATGTGCACGGCCGCGTCGTCGAGTTCGAACTCCACCTTCACGCCGGACAGCGCGATCTGGTGGCACAGCGGGATCAGGTCCGGCACCTTCTTCGCGCCCATGATCCCGGCGATCCGGGCTGTCGCCAGCGCGTCGCCCTTCGGCAACCCGTTGGCGGACAACAAACCCACCACCTCGGCGGTGGTGTGCACGGTGCCGCCCGCGAGAGCCGTGCGCGCGGTCGCCGTCTTGCCGGAGACGTCGACCATCCGCGCGGCACCGGTGGCATCGACGTGGCTGAGTTCACTCACCCCTGGAGGCTACCCACGCCGCCACCGGAGAGCACGCAAAGGGCCCCGCGAACAGCAGCGGGGCCCCGTCGCGAAGAAATCTCAGCCGATCGCGGCTTCCTTGCGCACCGCGGCGCGGACGGCGTCCGCGACGGCCGGCGCGACCGCGCTGTCGAACACGCTCGGCACGATGAACGACGCGTTGAGCCGGCTGTGGTCCACCACGTCGGCGATCGCGTCGGCGGCGGCCAGCAGCATCGTGTCGTCGATGTCGTGCGCGGCGGCGTCGAGCAGACCGCGGAAGACGCCCGGGAACGCCAGCACGTTGTTGATCTGGTTCGGGAAGTCGCTGCGGCCCGTGGCGACCACGGCGGCGTGCTTCTGCGCCTCGAGCGGGTCGATCTCCGGGTCCGGGTTGGCCAGCGCGAACACCACGGCGTCCTTCGCCATCGTCGCGACCTGGTCGGCGCCGAACAGATTCGGGGCGGACACCCCGATGAACACGTCCGCGCCCACGAGCGCCTCGTGCAGCGTGCCCGACTGCTTGTCCTGGTTGGTGTGCGCGGCGATCCAGCTCAGGTTCTCGTCGAGGTTGCCGCGGTCCGGGTGGACGATGCCGTCGATGTCGGCCGCCACGATGTCGCGCGGCTGTTTGCGCAGCAGGAGCCGGATGATGGCCGAGCCGGCCGCGCCGACCCCGCTGACCACGATCTTGCAGTCCTCGATGTTCTTGCCGACCACGCGCAAAGCGTTGCGCAGGGCGCCGACGACCACGATCGCCGTGCCGTGCTGGTCGTCGTGGAACACCGGGATGTCGAGCTGCTCTCGCAGGCGCGCCTCGATCTCGAAGCAGCGCGGCGCCGCGATGTCCTCGAGGTTGATGCCCGCGTACACCGGCGCGATCGCCTTGACGATCTTGATGATCTCTTCCGTGTCCTGGGTGTCCAGGCACACCGGCCACGCGTCGACGCCCGCGAACTTCTTGAACAGCGCCGCCTTTCCCTCCATGACGGGAAGCGCGGCCGCCGGGCCGATGTTGCCCAGGCCCAGCACGGCCGACCCGTCCGTGACCACGGCCACGGTGTTGCGCTTGATGGTCAGGCGGCGGGCGTCCTCGGGGTTGGCCGCGATCGCCTGGCACACGCGGGCGACACCCGGCGTGTACGCGCGGGACAAGTCGTCACGGTTGCGGAGCGCAACCTTGGGGCTGACCTCGATCTTGCCGCCGAGGTGGATCAGGAACGTCCGGTCCGAAACCTTCCGGACCTTCACCCCGGGCAGGGAGTCGAGGGCCTGGGTGATGTCCTGGGCGTGGTTCTCCGACAGCGCGTTGGCGCTGATGTCGACCACGATCATCTCGGCGTGCGACTCGACGACGTCGAACGCCGTCAGCACCCCGCCGACGCGGCCGACGGCGGTGGTGAGGTCACCGGCGGCGGTGGACGAAGCCGGGGCCTCGACCCGGACGGTGATCGAATACCCGGGACCGGGAACCGGCATGGCACTAACTCCCCGCTGGGAAACCTGTGGCTAGGACACTCACGACACTAGCCCCGTGACGCCGGACACCCGACCCCAACCGGGTGACTCGCCGGTAACTCCGGCGGCCCCCTACTTCCAGTTGATTTCCGTCTCCGGATGCACGTACGGCACCGTGTCGAGCGGGAAAGTCAGCTCGCCGAACGGCGACAGCGCGCCCTGGCGGTCGGACGAGAGCTCCGTCACGGGGTGCTCGCCGTCCTCGCCCGGCCAGGTCGGGTCGACGCCCTTCTTCCTGCCGTTCTCACCCTTGGCCACAACGTCCTCCATCGGCAAATCGCACCGGCTTCGCACACAGTCTGCCCCAACACCCCCCGAGCCCGCGCACCCGCCCGGTATCCTGGGCTTCTATGCCCGCGACCTCTCTGGCGGACTGGCTGCGTGCGGAGTCCGACGACGCACTCACCGAGCTGCTGCGCACGCGTCGCGACCTGTCGACCCCACCGCCCTCCGACACCACCGTGCTGGCCACCCGCGCCGGCACCCCCGGTTCCGTCGCGCGCGCCTGCGAGGACCTGGACACGTTCACCCTGGCCGTGCTCGACGCGCTGCTCGTCGCCGGAGCCGACACCGCGCCGGCGCCACTGGCGACCGTGACGGAGCTCGTCGGCACGGAGATCACGGACCAGCTGGCCCGGCTGCGCGCGCGGGCCCTCGTCTGGGGCGCCGACGACGAGCTGCGCGTGCCGCCGGCGGCGCGCGACGCGCTCGGACCGTACCCGGCGGGGTTGGGGGCGCCGTCGCCCGCGCTGGCCGCCATCGACGTGGCCGAGCGAGTGGCCGAGGTGACCGAAGACGAGCGGAAGGTGCTCACGGCGCTGGCCGCGGGGCCGCCGATCGGGCGCACGCGAGACGCGAGCTTCGACGTCGCGCTGTCCGACGCCGCCACCCCCGTGCAGAAGCTGCTCGCGCGCGGCCTGCTGCTGCGGCGCGACGACCAGACGGTGGAGTTGCCGCTCGAGCTGGGCCTGCTGCTGCGCGGCGGCCGCGCGTTCGACCCCGCGACGCTCGACGAACCCGCCCTGCCCGTCCATCCACATGAGACGGACACTGTGGACACCACGGCGGCCGGCGAGGCCATGGAGCTGTTGCGGCAGACCGAAGCGCTGCTGCGGTCGTGGTCGGCCTCCCCGCCGCCCGTGCTCAAGGCCGGCGGCCTGGGCGTGCGGGAGCTGCGGAAGCTGGCGAAGGACCTGGAGGTCGACGAAGCGCGCGCCACGCTGGTCGCGGAGCTGGCCGTGGGCGCGGGACTGGTGGCCGACAGCGAGTCGACGACGCCGGAGTGGGTGCCGACGACGCTCACGGACACCTGGCTCGCGTCGCCGACCGTGCAGCGGTGGATGACGCTCGCGCAGGCCTGGCTGGAGCTGCCGCGGCTGCCCGGGCTGGCGGGCGGGCGCGACGCGAAGGACAAGCCGATCGCACCGCTGTCGGAGGACCTGCGGCGGCCGCTGGCGCCGGTTGGCCGGCGGCGGGTGCTCGCGGCTCTGGCGGAGCTGCCGCCCGGGTCGGGCGTGAAGAGCGTGGACGAGCTGGTGGCCGTGCTCGCGTGGCGCGCGCCGCGGCGGGGCGGGCGGCTGCGCGACGAGACCGTGCGCTGGGCGATGGCCGAAGCGTCGGCGCTGGGGCTCGTCGGGCTGGGTGCGCTGACGTCCGCGACGCGGGCACTGCTGGACGACGACCGGCCGGCCGCGGTCGAGGCGATGCACGACGCGCTGCCGGCGCCCGTCGACCACGTGCTGGTGCAGGCCGACCTGACGGTGGTCGCGCCGGGACCGCTCACGCCTGAGCTGGCGGCGGAGATGGCCGCGGTGGCCGGCATCGAGTCGGCCGGGCACGCGACCGTATACCGCATCACCGAGGAGACCGTGCGCCGCGCCCTCGACACGGGCCGCACGGCGGACGAGCTGCACGCCCTGTTCCGCGACAAGTCGGCGACGCCCGTGCCGCAGGGCCTGACCTACCTGATCGACGACGTCGCCCGCCGCCACGGCCGCCTCCGCGGCGGCGCGGCCGGCTCCTTCCTGCGGTGCGACGACGAAGCTTTGCTGGCCGAGGTGCTGGCCTCGCCGATCGCCGCGGAGTTCGACCTGCGCCTGATCGCGCCGACGGTCCTCATCAGCTCGTATTCCCTGGGCGAAGTCCTGGAAGCCTTGCGCGGCGCGGGTTTCGCGCCCGCGGCGGAGGGCCCCGACGGCCGCGTCGTCGACCTCCGCCCGTCCGGCCGCCGGTTGCCCGCGCGGGTCCGCGCCGCTCGCGCGCGCCCCGGCGAGCAGGCCGTGCTGACCGACGAGCAAGCGGCCCGCATCGTCTCCAACCTCCGCGCCGGCGACTCGGCCTCCGCGCGCCGCCGCGGCGCCGCCGTCCGCGCCCCCTCCGGCGGCGGCGCCGACACCACTGCGACGCTCGAACTGCTCTCCCGCGCGACCCTCGAGCACCGCGAGGTCTGGATCGGCTTCGTCGACTCCCGCGGCACGGCCAGCCAGCGCGTCGTCCGCCCCATCCGCGTCGGCGGCGGCGTCCTGGTCGGCACGGACCACGAGCGGTACCCACTGCACCGCATCACGTCGGCGGCTTTGGTCGAGGACTGAGGTTTCCCGGGGGGACAGCGGTTGAGACTGGTCGCCGTCCGCCGACGTGGTTGGGCCGCGCTTGAGAGTCGGGATTTTTCGCAGCTTCTGTGGCAGATCATTACGCGTCGCACCGGAAATGGAGCGCCAGGCGGTCGAGCGGAACCGGCACCTCACCGACCAGCCCAGACGACGGCCGATCACTGGCGATTTCCGTTGCACCACAACACATCTGCGACCTAATCGGGCGGGCTGAGTGCTGCCGGCAGCCCCGGGCCGGGCAGACAACCCCCACCCTCCCGAGGGGGGCGTCCCATGCCCATTCTACCGGCCGCCGCCGACGGTCCCGGCAAATACAGCAGATCAGGCGGCAGTTGTCCACAACTCGGGCAGCCTGTGGACTACCGGCCGAAGTGGCCGCGGGTTGCCGACCGGGTGTGGCAGCGTGGCGGCATGGGAAAGCTGAGAGCACCAGTCAGCCGGAGGTATCCGGAGCGGGGTTCGTGGTGGTCGGCCCGAGGCCGGGAAGAGGCGGTCCGGAGCCGCGAGAGTCTCCGTGTCCACCTTGATGTCCAGGTGCGCAGGCGACGTCGAGGTGGGTGGGCGATGTGGGAAACCGTTACGCCGTCGTGGTCCAGGAGCCGGGCGAGGCCGGTGCGGACGGTGTTCATGATGAGCCGGGCGCCGTCGGCAAGCCGCGAGGTCGTGCGGGTCCACGAGAAGGTACGCGAGGCGTGCGTGCGGCTGTTCCGGCGCGCGCAGGAAGCCGGCGTGCTGCGCGCGGACCTCGACTGGCCCGCCTCGTCCAAGACACCCTCATCGACGAAACCCCGCTGGACACGGACGAGAAGAAGCACCGCCGCACTCGCGACACTCGTGGTCGACAGCCCACAGCGCACGCCGGGCTCCGACAGCACCCGCTGCCGGCTCAGAGGTTGCGCAGACCCTGCAGCACCCGTTCCATGAACTCGCGCGACGAGCGGTCGCCCAGGACGAGGTCGGTCTGGTGGATCAGGACGAGGCCGATATCGGCCATGTCGCCGACCAGGACCTTCACCACGCCCAGCGGCAGGTGCAGGTGCGCGGCGATCTCGGCGACCGACCGGGTGTCCAGGCAGAGGTCGCAGATCCGCCGGTGCTCGATGGAGCGCACGCCCCGGTAGCGGCGGCCGTCGTCGCTGGTGGAGACCAGGGCTTCGAGGGCGAGGTTGTGGTCCGAGCGCGTGCGGCCGCGGGTACGGGCGTACGGGCGCACCCGCGACTTCGCCGGTTTCGCAGGCGGCGGCGCCGCGCGCGGCGGCTCGGGCCACGACGTCGGCTCGGCGTACGTTTCCTCTTGCGCCGCAACGGTTTCCGGCGCGCGGCGTCGACCCGACGGACGCGGCGTGGTGCGCTCGCGCGGCTCGGCGAGCCGGTGCTGGCCGTCGGCCGGGGGCAGGTAACCGACGTCCGCGGGCGTGGGGTGGTAGCCGGATTCACGGTCGGCGGTGTCGACGGCCGCGTGGCGACGGCTCGGTTCGCTCCGGCGGTTCGGTTCGGTGGTCCGCTCCACAACGGCGTGCCGGCCGGTCGGCTCGGCGGGTTTGTAGGACTCGGCGGACGGCGTGGCGTAGTAGCCGGACGCGTACGCCTCACCCGAGGCCGCCGGCGGCGCGGCGCGGTAGCTCGAGGCGTATTCGTCACCTGGGTCGGCATCGGAGGCGGCGGCGTATCCGGACGCAGCCGCCGGTTCTGCAGACCGTGCCGAGTAATACCCCGGCTCATCAGCCGACGCAACATGCGAACCAAACCCACCAACCGGCTCGGCGGACCGCGCAGCACCAAAACCCGACGCACCAGCCGATTCCCCAGAAGAGACCGCGTGGAAACCAGACGCAATAGCCGTGTCCGCAGACCGCGCCGAGTAATACCCCGGCTCCGCAGACGACGTCGCGTAATACCCAGATACACCAGCCGATTCGGCAGACGGTGCTACGTCATAACCAGACGCTTGGCCCGATCCCGCCGACCGCGTCGCGTAATAACCAGACTCATCAGCCGATTCACCTGGCCGCGCAGCGTAGTAGCCCGACGCATCCACCGATTTAGCAGCCGGCATCGCGTAATACCCGGACGCGTCAACAGATTCAGCAGATCGCGCCTCGTGATGAGCCGACGCACCGGTCGACCTCGCACCGTAATAACCCGACGCATCAGCCGCCTCGGCCGGCGGCGTCGCGTAATAGCCCGACCCGTATACCTCACCCGAGTCAGCAGCGTGCCGGTACCCCGTGGCCGCCGGGTAACCCGAAGGCTCCGTCGCCGGATCGCGGTAGTACTCGGGTTGCGAATCGTCCACCGCGGTGAGGTGGCGGCGGCCGTACGCGGAGTCCTCCGGGACCTGGCGGTCGTCGTGCGTGAGGTAGGACTCCGTGTCGTAATAGCCCGACGAGGAGCCCGTTTCCTCCCAGTAGCCGGACTCGCCGTCCTCGACCCACTCGTAGCCGTCGTCTTCGTCGTACTCGGCGGGAGCAGCCCCGGGAGCAGCGGCAGCAGAACCAGACCATTCCCGCATGTCCGGCTCAGGTGCCGGCGGAGGCGGCGGCGACGGCCGCCGGTGCGGCAGCATCGTCTTCAGCGTGCTCAGCTCGTAGTGGCTGGGCGAATCGAAGTTCTCGCGATCGGTGCCCTTGTGCAGCGCGTCCCAGGCACTCGTGTCCTGCTCGCCGAAACCGGAGATCTTCATCTACTACCCACGCACCCCGCCCTGGAGCCGGGCGCGCAGCTCGGGCGTGAGCTGCTGGCCGACGCGCTCCACGAGCAGCGTCATCTCATACGCGACGGTCCCGATGTCACACGTGGGCGCGGCCAGCACGGCCAGCGAAGACCCGTCCGACACCGACATCAGGAACAGGTACCCGAGCTCCATCTCGACCACGGTCTGGTTCACACCACCGGCCTCGAAGCAGCGGGCCGCGCCCTGCGTGAGGCTCACGAGGCCCGACGCGACGGCCGACAGCTGCTCCGCGCGGTCCCCCGGCAGCCCCTCGGACGGTGCGAGCAGCAGGCCGTCGGCCGACACCAGCACGGCGTGGGCGGCACCGGGCACCCGGCGCACGAAGTCCGTGATCAGCCAGCCGAACTGGCTCTCCTGGCCGGAAACGGTCACTGCTCCTCCAAACCGGTCGAACACCGCCGAGCTCCGCCATGATCACCGGGCGGCCGTGAAGACGCCGTTCCAGCGTATTCACCCGCCCGACACTGTCGAGCCCGCGTCCGTCGAGCACCGCGCACTGTGCGTGCGCACGCGAACGCACACCGCGCGGACCCACCGAGGACCACGCATGCGTGGATCACTCGGTGGTGGCGTCGGCAACGGTACGCAGTGGGATGTCCGCGCAGGTCACCGGCGTTCCGGCTGCCCGTTCGGGCGTTGCCGGCCCCGACCGTACCGAAGAGCACCACCGCAGCCCTACTCCGGTCGAAGGCACCACTCCCCGAAGCGGGTGAAGCACGTGGAGTTCACTCCAACGGCCGCACCCGGCCCCGGGTACTCGGGTTCTAGCCTGCCCGCAGTGCCGTGTCGTGGGCGATCGCGTGCTGCACGACCGAGATCAGCACCTGCTTGGCCGAGTCCCGTTCGCGAGCGTCGCACGCCATGATCGGCACCGACGGGGAGATCGTCAACGCGTGCCGCACGTCCTCGATCTGGTGATGCAGCAAGCGGTCGAAACAGTTGATCGCGACCACGTACGGCAGCTTCCGGTTCTCGAAGAAGTCGATGGAGGGGAACGCGTCGGCGAGCCGCCGCGTGTCCACCAGCACCACGGCGCCGATCGCGCCGACGGCCAAGTCGTCCCACATGAACCAGAACCGGTGCTGACCCGGCGTGCCGAACACGTACAGCACGAGGTCCGAGTCCAGCGAGATGCGGCCGAAGTCCATGGCCACCGTGGTGGTCATCTTGTTCGGCGTGGCGGAAGTGTCGTCGGTGCCGACACTCGCCTCGGTCATCATGGCCTCGGTGGTCAGCGGGTCGATCTCCGAGATCGCTCCGACCAGTGTCGTCTTGCCCGAACCGAACCCACCCGCGACCACGATCTTGGCCGACGAGGTCGGACCCGTCACCTGCGGTGTGTTCGCGTCGGAGTCAAATTCTCCGAAGCCCACTGAGCACCCTTTCCATGAACTCGATACTGGGGCGGTCGCCCGAGGTCGTGCTGGTGGTCGTGTGCACCAGCACCAGTCCGAGACCCGCCACGTCACCAATGAGCACCCGCACGACGCCGAGCGGCAGGCGCAGCAGCGCCGCCACCTCGGCCACCGACCGGGTGTCGATGCACAGATCGCAGATGGACCGGTGCTCGGGCACGCGCACGCGGTCGAGCACGCGCCCTTGTTCGCTGGTCGAGACCAATGCCTCGATCGCGAGGTCGTAGGTCGGCTTCGTCCGCCCGCGCGTGCGGAAGTAAGGCCGCACGAGCCCGGACGTCTCGACCTCGGCGACCGGCGGTTCGTCCACGAACTCGCCCGCGGCCTGCAGCGGCAGCGCGGCCGAGAGCTCGTTCGACGACGGGCCCGGCGAGCCGTCGCGCGCGGCGGAGAACGCCGCGAACTCGGCGGAGTCGTACAGCGGGCCGCTCGACCCGCCGAACAGCTCGGCGCCCGGACCGCCCAGGAGGCGGTCGCGGTACTCGCCGGTGATCGGCTGCTGCCCGGCGTTGGAGTCCGTCAGCCAGTTCGGAGGCTCCCGCACCGGGTCCGCGTCGGATCCCGTGGCGCGCCGGGCACGCCACTCGCGGTCCACCCGGTCCCGGAAGGACTTCCAGTCCTCCCGGCCCTCGTCCCGCTCGGCCCAGCCACCGGTGTTGTCGTCACCGAGGCGGCCATCGCCCCTCAAGCGCCCGTCGTCCACGGTTTGCTCCTGAAGTTCCCGATCCGCCTAGCGGCGGATCGCAGCGCCCTGCAGTTGCGCACGCATCTCCGGTGTCAGCTGCTGGCCGACGCGTTCGACCAGCAGCGTCATCTCATACACCACGAGCCCGATGTCGCTGTCCGGCGCGCCCAGCACCGCGAGGCACGAGCCGTCGGAGACCGACATCAGGAAGAGGAAGCCGTTGGCCATCTCGACCACGGTCTGCGCGACCGGGCCGCCTTCGAACACCTTCGCCGCACCGCGCGCCAGGCTGGTCAGCCCGGACGCGACGGCCGCCAGCTGGTCGGCTCGGTCCTTCGGCAGCCCCCGCGAAGCCGCGAGCAGCAGCCCGTCGGCCGAAACGACCACCGCGTGCGCCGCCCCGGGCACGCGGTGGACGAAGTCCGTGATCAGCCACGCGAAGCTGCCCGCCGCGCCGGCCGAAGCCCTGCCGTTCGGCGCCGAGCCGCCCCCCGGCTGCACTGCACCCGCCCGTGTCACTGTCGCTCCTCACTGCTGTCGCTCACATACCCGGCTCCGGTGACCCGGACGCCATCCTCGTCGAGCCGGGCATCGGCCGGCCGCTCCTGCAGAGCGTGCCGTCCGGAGGTGTACCCACGCTGGAAGCTTGCCATCCGGTTGCGGGCCGCGGCAGCCGAGCGGGTGATAGCACCCGTTCCGGGCAGACCGGCAGTCGCGTCCGTGAACGAATTCTGCTGCTCCCCCGCTGCCGGCCGGCTGCCGATCGAGCCCGGCACGAGGTAGGCGTTGGGCACCCGCTTGGGCAGGCCCGCCGGCGTCATCTCCTCGGCCCTGTTCTCGAGCAGCGACTGCGCGGCCTGCCAGCCCTCGTCGGAGGCGCTGCTCCAGCCGTCCTCGGAACCGGGGTAGAGCGGCGTGGCTTCGCTCGGCTCCTCCTCACGGCTCTCGTCCGGGCTGCCGGCCTCCGGTGCCGCCGGTTCGGTCGCTGCGTTCGGCTCGGCGGCACTCTCGGAGGGCGCCGGGACGGCGAACTCGTCGAGCGCTGCGCTCGGTCCGGACTCGCCGTCTTCACTGCCTTCGCTGAACCACCGCGACAGCACCGACTGGTAGATCGGCAGGCGCCGGGTGGGCACGTCGTCCTCGAGGGCCGACGCGCCGTCGTCCACGGCCGGTTCCTCCCGCTTCGGCTCCTCCGGCGCGACGTACTTCGGTTCGCGCTTCGGGAGCACCAGCGGCGGGAACTCGGTCTCCGCCAGGCTCGCACCGTCCCCGTTGGACTGCTGGGTGAGCGGGGCCAGGTCTTCGGCCGTCGGCCACGCCGGGGCTTCCGGCAGCGCCGCTTCGGGGCTGAGGAACGGCCCGGCCGCGCGGTTCCCGGCCACGAGGTCGTCAAGGCTGATCGGCTGGTCGAGCGGTACGAGGCCGCCGTTCGACTGCGCCGGCACGGGCGGGGGCGCCGGCGGCGCCGACTGCGCGGGAGGCGGTGGCGTCGACTCGATCTGCCGGTTGAGGGGCGGCAGGCTCGGGTGCGAGATCTCGTTGCGGTTCAGCGGCGGCGTCTGCCGCGGCGCGACGGTGTTCGGGCGCAGCTGCGTGAGCAGCTCGGCCGGCACGACCACGCGGGCGATCACGCCACCTTCGATGTCCTCGTTCTCGCGCAGCCGCACCTCGATGCCGTGGCGCTGGGCCAGTCGCGCGACCACGTACAGACCCATCCGCCGCGTCACCGAGACGTCGAGGTCCGGTGGGTCGGCCAGGCGCTGGTTGATCTCGGCGAGCCGGTCCTCGGCCATGCCCACACCGTGGTCGGTGATCTGGATGGCGAGCGCCTTCTTGCGAGTCACCACGGCCCGCACTGTGACCTTCGTCTCCGGCTCGGAGAAGTAGGTCGCGTTGTCGAGCAGCTCGGCGAGCACGTGCACGAGGTCGTGGATCGCGAGGCCCTGCACGGCGACCTCCGGCACGATGCCGACCTCGATGCGGGCGTACTGCTCGATCTCGGACACCGCGGCGCCGATCACGTCGGCCGCGGGCACGGGCTTGGGCACGGACTTCGCGAGGCCGGCACCCGAGAGCACCAGCAGCGACTCGCCGTTGCGCCGCAGCCGCGTCGCGAGGTGGTCGAGCTCGAACAGGCTCGCCAAGTGGTCCGGGTCCTGCTCGTCGGCCTCGAGGCGGTCGATCACGCCGAGCTGGCGTTCCACCAGCCGCTGCGAGCGCCGGGAGAGGTTCACGAAGATGCCGTTGACGTTCTCGCGCAGGAGAGCCTGTTCGGCGGCCATCTTGACGGCCTGTTCGTGGACCACGTCGAACGAGCGCGCCACTTCACCGATCTCGTCACGCGAGACGACCGGAACCGGGTCCACGGCCTTCTTCGAGGCGTTGACCGGATCCGGATCGTCCAGAATGGACTGAACCGTTTCCGGCAGCCGCGTGTAGGCCACGTCGAGCGCCGTTGTCCGCAGCACGCGCAGCGGGCGTAGCATGAGGCGGGCGACCACGAGCATCAGGACCAGCGCCGCGATCAGGGCCGCGAGGACGATCACCCCGCCGACCCACGCGGAGCGGACGGCCGAGCTGGCCAGGTCGTCGGCCTGCGTGCGCAGCTGCGTGAGCAGGTTCGACTCCACCGCGCGCATCTTGTCCGACGCGACGGTGCTGTCCTGCGCGAGCCGAGTCGGATCGAGGTTCAGCGATTCGCCCTGCTGCGCGAACGAGAAGGCCTGCTTCTGGATCCGGCGCCGGTCGTCAACCTCCGGGCCCGACACGGTGTCGGAGTAAAGCTGCACCTGGTCGTCGGTGGCGTTCGCGAGGAACGAGGCGATCGACGCGTCACCGCTCGCCTCGGCGGAGCGGGTCTGGTCCAGCAGGTCGCCCGGGAAGCCGTTGCGGAACGCCGCGATCTCGAGCGCGGTGTCGCCGCGGAGCGTGAACTCCTTGGCCTCACTGATGGATTGCGTGCTGTTGCCCAGCCTCAGCAAGTCGCGGTCGGTGACCGCGGTGGTCACTTCGCGGCCGAGCTGGATGAGCGAGTCCAGGATCGACGAGTACGTGTCGAGCACCGCGACGTCGGAGTAGGACGAGGAGCTGGTGGCCGCGCGCAGCGGGCGCAGCGCGTCGAGGCGCTGGATGCCGCGGGCGTACCGGTCGCTGGTCGCCTGGTCGTCGGGGTTGAGGTTCACGAGCGCGTTGCGCAGGTCGTCGACGTCGCGGTCGACTTTCGCGATCTGGGCGTCGAGCCCGGTCTGGCGCGAGGAGTCGCCGGAGGAGAGCCGCGCGACCGCGAGCGTCCGCTCGCCCTGCAGGTCGTGGATGACCGTGGTCACCTTTACCGCGAAGGCGACCTGGTCCGCGGTGTGGCCGAACTGCACGGCCTCGCGGGCGTCGTCCACCACGCGCAGCGCACCGAGCACGAGCGCGGTCAGCGTCGGGATGATCAGAACGAGGGCGAGCTTCGACCGAAGCCGCCAGTTGTTCAGCGCGAAGACCGAACCCCTTCGTGACGGGTTCACCCCGCCTCCGCGCGCAGGGGCCCCTCCCACCCCCGCGGTGTCTTCGTTCGGCACCGCCGCACCACCATCGTCTTCCGGCCCCGTGGGACCCTGTGAATTGAAGCCTGCCGTGCCCGCGACCACTAGCCGCACGCTCCCGGCAGCCCACCCGGCACCCCAACGGTCCGGTTGACCCGGCCCATTACACCCTTTCGGGTGAAAAGATCCACTTCCAGGTGCGGTTTCGCGCCGCGGTTGACGCGGAATCGGTTCAGTACTTGCATGGCGTTCGATCCCCGCACTGGTCGATCAGCTGGTCCAATAGGCCGAAGCCACCAGTCCGCCGACGGGAGCCGGCCTGCGCAGAGTGCCTCTCGACGAGGCTGACTCTCACTACATCGGTGGTCCACACCTCACACTGCCGGAGCAGAGGGTAGCGAACGACACGCCGATTTGTAACCCTCCCGACGGCCCTACCAGAGCACCCGGCTAGCGGATCAAGACCAACCGGACACGGTCTCGACGTGCTGGATGACCGCTGTCCAGAGGAACTGGATCACCTGATCGAGTGATTCAAGACACTGCTGAACCGTTGATGACCACCCATTGTGATGGATGCGTCGCTTCTCTACAGTGGCCGCGTGACTCCGGACAATGAGCCACACCCACCATCCCCGCACGGTCAACACCCACGTGACCTCATTTTCCAAGGAGTGGACTTGTTTGAATCAGCCGGGAGCAGCCAGGCCAGACTCGGGCGCCGTGGCTTCCTCTCCCTCGCCATGGCGAGCGGCGTCGCACTGACCGCGAGCAGCTGCGGCCTGCTGGGCGGTTCGGACGATTCGGGCAGCACGAGCGGCGGTTCAGGGCTGGAGAAGTCCAAGATCAAGGTCTCGGTCATGCCGACGATCGACGTCGCGCCGTTCCACCTCGCCGTGCAGAACGGCTACTTCAAGGACGAGGGCCTGGAAGTCGAGTCCGTCGACGCCGCGAGCGGCGACGCGTCGGTCACGAAGCTGCTGTCCGGCGAGGTCGACATCGCCTACTCGAGCTACACACCGTTCTTCATCGCGAAGAGCAAGGGCAACGCGGACATCAAGTTCGTGTCCGACGCCTCCTCGGCCGGCCCGAAGAGCACCGAGATCGTGGCCATGCCCAACGGACCGGTCAAGACCGTGCGCGACCTGGCGGGCAAGAAGATCGCCATCTCCGCTCCCAACACCGTGTCCGACACCCTGACCAAGTCCGTGATGCGCGACAACGGTGTGGACTACTCCAAGGTGCAGTGGGTGTCCCTGCCCTTCCCGAGCATCGGCGCGGCCGTGAAGCGCGGCGACGTCGACGCGGGCTTCCTCACCGAACCGTTCATCACGAGCTCGGCGAAGACCAACGGGACCGTCCCGATCATCGACACGGCAACCGGCGCCACGCAGGACTTCCCGACCGCGGGGTACGGCGCGCTCGGCAAGTTCACGTCGTCGAGCCCGAAGACCGTCGCCGCCTTCCAGCGCGCCATGCTGCGCGCCACCAAGGAGTCGGCGGACCGCTCCAAGATCGAACCGCTGATGGTGAAGTTCTCGAAGGTCGACGAGGCCACCGCCTCGCTCACCGCGCTGCTCACCTTCCAGTCCACTCTGGACGCGCGCCGCATCCAGCGCGTGCCGGACCTGCTGCAGCAGTTCGGGTCGATCCCGGCCAAGATCGACGTCGCCCAGATGATCGTGTCCCAGCCGAGCGCCTCCTGACGTGCGGATCGTTCGCAACCTGGCCGGCCTGCTCGGCTTCCTCCTGATCTGGGAGGTCGTCGTGCGGGCCGGTCTGATCGACCAGAACGACGTGCCGCCGCCGACGGTGGTGTTCGCTCGGATCGGCGAACTGCTCGGCGACACGGAGTTCGTGCGGGACGTGATCGCGTCGGTGCTGGCGTGGTTCATCGCCATGGGCATCTCGATCGCGATCGCGGTGCCGGCGGGCCTGCTGCTCGGCAGTGTCCGCTGGCTGCGCGATGCCACCAAGGCGATCGTCGAGTTCCTGCGGCCGATCCCGTCGGTGGCCTGGATTCCGCTGATCCTCCTCGTGGTCGGCGGAGGGCCCGAGTCGAAGATCCTGCTCGCCGTTTACGCGGCGGTGTGGCCGATCCTGTTCAACACCATCTACGCGATGGCCGAGATCGACCCCGTGCTCATCGAGACCGCGCGGTCGTACGGCACGCCGAAGTCACGGTTGCTCACCTCGGTGGCGCTGCCGCACGCGGCGCCGTTCGTGTTCACCGGCATCCGCATGTCCGCGGCGATCTCGCTGATCCTCGTGATCAGCACGGAGTTCCTCGCCGGCGCGAAGCTCGGCATCGGCCAGTTCGTGCTCGAAGCGTCCTCGGGCTCCGGCCGGATGGACCTGGTGCTCGCGGGCACGGTCGTCGCCGGGATCCTCGGGTACCTCGCCAACGAAGGGCTCGAACGGCTGGGGCGCCGGCTCTTCCGCTGGAGCAGCAACGACGAAGGGGACCTCGCGTGACCGTCGTCGGCAAACCCGCCGCGGCCACCCGCGGCCGCGTGCGCAGCGGCCTGAGCGGGTTCGCGCGCAAGTGGCTGCTGTTCGTGGTGCTCGTGGTGATCTGGCAGGTCGTCACGCAGTTCACGGAGAGCGTTTTCTTCCCGCCGCCCACGAAGATCGTCGCGGCCGCGGCGAAGTTGTGGTTCTCCGGACCGGCCTCGCACGTCTTCCTCGGCGACGCCGTGTTCCAGCACGTCTTCCCGAGCCTCGAGCGCGTGCTCGGCGGCTGGCTCCTCTCGGTCGTGCTGGGTGTCGCGCTCGGGACGGCGCTGGGCCGCTCGAAGACCGGGATGGACTACGTGGGCCCGCTGTTCGCGTTCTTCCGGGCGATCCCGCCGCCCGCGCTGGTGCCGGTGTTCATCGTGCTGTTCCACATCGGACCGGGCATGCAGGTCGCCACCATCATCTTCGGCTCGATCTGGCCGATCGTGCTGAACACGGTGGACGGTGTGCGCTCGGTGGACAAGGTCAAGGTGGACACCGCGCGAGCGTTCCGCACGCCGCGGCGCTACTGGATCGGGCTCGTCGTGCTCCCGGCGGCGCTGCCGAAGATCTTCGCCGGCCTGCGGCTGTCGCTGTCGATCTCCCTGATCCTCATGGCGATCTCGGAGCTCGTGGGCGCGCTCAACGGCATCGGCTACGCGCTGATCAACGCCCAGCGCCAGTACGACTTCGACCAGATGTGGGCGTGGATCGTGCTGCTGGGCATCCTGGGTTACGGGTTCAACGCGGCCCTGCTCGCCGTGGAGCGCCGGGTGCTCACGTGGCAGCCCGGCCGTCACTAGATCTCTCCGGAAGGTTGTCAGAATGTCGACCATGCTCGAGGTCTCGGACCTGAGCCACCGCTACGGCAGCGGCGACGGCGCGCACATCGCCGTGAACGACCTGTCGTTCACGGTCGAGGCCGGCCAGCTGGCGTGCATCGTCGGCCCGTCCGGGTGCGGCAAGTCGACGCTGCTGCGGGCGATCGCCGGCCTCGTGCCGCCGACGGCCGGCACCGTGAGCCTCCACGGCGACCTGGTCACCGGTGTGCCGGACGACCTCGCCGTGGTGTTCCAGGACTACAGCCGTTCGCTGTTTCCGTGGCTGACGGTGGCGAAGAACGTCGAGTTCCCCTTGCGCTGGACCAAACTCGACAAGGCGGCGCGGCGACGGCGAGCTGCCGAGGCGCTGGAGGCCGTGGGCCTGGCGGGCGTCGGCTCGAAGTTCCCGTGGCAGCTCTCGGGCGGCATGCAGCAGCGCGTGTCCATCGCGCGGGCGCTGGCTTCGCGGCCGGCGCTGCTGCTGATGGACGAGCCGTTCGCCTCCGTCGACGCGCAGACGCGTTTCGAGCTGGAGGACCTGCTGCGGCGCGTGCAGACAGAACAGGGCACCACCGTCCTGCTGGTGACGCACGACATCGACGAGAGCGTGTACCTGGGCGACCGGGTGCTCGTGCTGTCGAAGTCACCGGCGTCGATCGTCGCGGACCTGCCGGTGGGCCTGCCGAAGGAGCGCGACCAGATCACCACGCGCGAGTCTTCGGAGTTCGTGACGATGCGCGCCGAGGTGGCGCGGCTGCTGCACGGGCCGGCGTCGGCGGCGGTGGCCGATGAAGCCGAGGTGGCGGCTGCTGATGAAGCTGCCGCGGCTGTCGCGGCCGAGAAGGAAGAAGCCAAGGCGCAGCACTGAGACTCTGCAACGACAACGGGGCGCCCGGCCGCGAGCGCCCCGTTTCCCGGGTCAGGCCTTGGCGCGGGAATCCGGGCCGGTTTCGCCGGGGCCGATCTCCGGCAGCGTCCGCACACCCAGGACGTGGGCGCCGACCAGCCTGCGCGTGGCCAGGTTGCCCATCGGCATGAACGTGCTCGCCTGCACGTCGCGCCACATGCGCTCGAACGGCAGCTTCTTCGTGTACGACATGCCGCCCAGCACGTCGACGAGGCGCTGCATCACCTGCACGGCGTTGTTGGCCGCCACGTACTTCACGACGGAGCAGCGGGCCACCTCGTCCTGCACGTCACCGGTGAAGAGGCGCCGCGACATGACATCCTCGGCCTGGCGGTGGATGAGCGCGCGTGAGCTCTCGAGGAGGATCCGACACTCGCCGATCACGTCCTGCAGCACCGGGTCACCCGTCTTGCCCCGCTTCCGCAGCGACCGAACGGTCCAGTCCAGCGCACCGGCCGCGACTCCCGTGTGGACGGCCGAGAACGCCGGCATCGCCCCACGCCCACGCCCACACGGTTTCCAGCACGCGCGCGTCGAGGTGCTTCACCGGCAGCGAGTGCATCACGGCCGAGTCTTCGACGAACACCTCGGTGAGCTCGACGTCGTTGCTCTGCGTGCCGCGCATGCCCATGGTGTCCCAGGTCTGGTGGATCCGGACACCCGGCTGGTCGAGCGCGATCTGGCACAGCAGGAGCCGCGGGCCGCCGTCGGCGTCTTCGTAGCGCGCGGTGGTGGAACAGTGTGTGGCGACGGACGTGTTGGTGGCGAAGTTCTTGCGCCCGGTGAGCACGAACCGCCGCCGACACGGACCGCTTGGGCGTTGGCGTCCGTCATGTCGTTGCGCAGACCGGTTTCGCTGGTCACCGACGCCCAGATCAGCTTGCCCTCGGCCGCTTTCGTGAGCAGTTCGGCCAGGCGGGGTGACTGCGCGCGGCGCCAGACACTCGCCCACTGCCCCAGCGGCGAGAGGTGCGTCGTGAACGCTAGCGCGGTGGCGCCGTCGCCCATCGCCAGCCGCTCCAGCACGGGCAGGATTTCCGGCAACCCGACGCCGAACCCGTTCAGCTCCTCCGGCACCGACAGCCGCAGGAACCCGGCTGCCCGCAGGTCGTCGTAGTTCTCATGGGGGAACGTGTTCTCGCGGTCGTACCCCGGCGGCGCGCTCGGCGAACACGTCGGCGAGCTTCCGGGCCCGGTCGACGAGTTCCTGCTGACGGGGAGTGAGCACAGGCCGCACCCGGCCATCAAAACAGCGTCACCCGGTCGGGTCAATCGCGAAGATCAGTACAGTGTTTGCGGGTTCGGGTCGACCTTCACGTGCACGAGCCGGGGTCCGTTCTCCGCGAGCGCGTTCGCCAGTGCGTCACGGAGGTCGGCGCCCTGTTCTACGG
This sequence comes from Amycolatopsis sp. FDAARGOS 1241, assembly GCF_016889705.1. NCBI lineage: Bacteria > Bacillati > Actinomycetota > Actinomycetes > Pseudonocardiales > Pseudonocardiaceae > Amycolatopsis > Amycolatopsis sp. FDAARGOS 1241. The sequence continues at coordinate 290,000 of NZ_CP069526.1, read as the reverse complement.
TCCGCGCCGGCACGCCCATGCTCTGCGCCAGCTGCGCGAAGTCGATGCCGCCGAGATCGGTGCCGGGGACCTTCGTGCCGCCGGCCGTCTCACCGAGGATGCGGACCGCGGCGTACTGCGCGTTGTCCAGTACCACGAACGTGACGGGCGCGTTCTCGCGCGCGGCCGTCCACAGCGCCTGCACGCAGTACATGCTGGAGCCGTCGCCCAGCACGGCGACGACCTTGCGGTCGGGCCGGCCCAGCGCCGCGCCGACGGCCGCGGGAAGGCCGTAACCGAGCGTGCCGCTCGCGACGGTGAGGAACCCGGTGTCGGTCGAGGTGATCGGCAGGTGGTCGTGGAGGCAGTTGCGGTGGCTCGGTGTCTCCTCGACGACGATCGCGTTGTCCGGCAACAGTTCCGCGACGGTCGCATAGGCGAAGTCGGGCGAGATCGGCGTGGTTTCCGCGGGCCTGGCGGGCTTTTCGGGCCTGGGCTTGGTTTCGCGCGTCTTCGCGGTGACGCGTTCAATGAGGGCGCGGATCGCGAGCTTCGGTGTGGACCGGATGCCGGTGCCGGTGCCCGCGCGGGCGAGGATCTGCTCGTCGTCGCTCACGAGGTACAGCGGCGGCAACGGTTCTCCCGGCTCGCCGCGGTAGACGTGGTAGGTGAACGCGGGTGCGCCCAGCACCACCACGACGTCGTGCTCGCGCAGGGCCTCGGCCACCGCTTTGCGTTCGGGCTGCAGGAAACCGAGGAACAGCTCGTGGTCCTCGGGGAACGAGCAGCGCGACGACATCGGCGCGGCCCACACCCCGGCGCCGAGTTTCTCGGCGAGGTCCACGACGTCCGGCACCGCGCCGTCGGCGTCCACGCTGGCCCCGACGACGAGCGCGGGGTTGCCGGCGCTGTCCAGGGCGTCGGCGAGCTCTCGCAGCGCCTCGGGATCGGGCGCGAAGCCCGGCGTCCTGGTGCCGGTGGGCAACGGCATGGTCGCTTCGGCGTCCCAGTCGTCCACGGGCACCGACACGAACACCGGCCCTTGCGGCGCCTGCGTCGCGACGTAGTACGCGTGCGCGATGGCGGCCGGCACATCCTGCGCCCGGGCCGGCTCGATGCTCCACTTCACGTACGGCTTCGGGAAGTTCGCCGCCTCCACGGCCCCGAGGAACGGCTCGTCCGGCAGCAGCGACCGCGTCTGCTGCCCCGCCAGCACGATCAACGGCGCCCGGTCGCGGAACGCGGTGAACACGTGGCCCAGCGAATGGCCCACCCCGCCGGCCGAGTGCAGGTTCACCAGCACGGGCTTGCGTGTCGCCTGCGCGTACCCGTCCGCCATCGCCACCACGGCCGACTCCTGCAGCCCCAGGACGTACGTGAAGTCGTCCGGCCACTCGGTCAGGAAGGCGATCTCCGTGGTGCCGGGGTTGCCGAACACCGTGGTCAGACCCAGGTTGCGGAGCAGCTCCCGGGTGGCGTCGCGAATCGTGCGCATGATCCGGAGGCTATCTCGCGGTGGGGCTCCTCGTGTCACCCACCCGAGTGAACGTTGGGTGCGTGTTCGCAGGTGGGAACGGTCGGGTGGTTGGTTTGGGGTGGGCTGGGCCGGTGGGTGTTCGCCGAGGTGGGGTCTTCGCCCGGCCGGGGTGTTCGCGGAGGTAGGTCTTCGCTGAGGCGGTGTGTTCGCTGAGGCGGGGTCTTCGCGGAGGCGGTGTGTTCGCCGAGGCGGTGTGTTCGCCGAGACGGCATCTTCGCCAAGGCGGCATCTTCGCCAAGGTGCGTCGACCGGGGAATCGGCCTGGCCGGAACGGGTCTGGCCGTGGTCAGTCTTCGGCGAGGCGCGACCGGCCGGAATCGCTCTGACCGGCACGAGTCTGGCCCGAGTGGGGGTCGGCCGGGGGACCGCTCGCAACGCCTCGGCAGATTTTCTGCCACCGCCCGCGCTGCCTCGCCGTCCGGCCACAACCGGAGCGTCTTCGCTCCCTGCACCGCTTTTCGGGCACCGAGCGGGTTTGTCCACAGAGCAGGCGAGTTGTGGACAGCTCAGCCCTCACCCGGCTTCCGACCCGGTTTTGTCGGTGGTGGCCGATAGAATGGACGTGGGGACGCCCCCCTCGGGAGGGCGGGGGCTTGTCTGCCGGGGATGGGCGGCGCTCAGCCGAGTTTTCGGAGGAGAGCGGACCAGGCGGCAGGCGCGACGGTCAGTTCGCCGCCGCGGCGATTCTTGGTGTCGCGGACTCGCACCGTCTTGCGCAGCGCAGCCTCAAGGCAATTGCCCGTATCGGAATAGCTGGACTTGCGCCAAGCGCTGCCAAGCATCTTCAAGCCTCCAGTTCGGCGAGCACCCCCTGGATGAACTCGATGCTCTCCTGCTCGTCCAGGGCCAGTTCCGCCAGCTCCTTCGCGGCCTCACGGTACGCGGCCACATCAGGCTCATCGTACAAGTAGGCGCCGCCTCGAAATTCCTCCACGTGCACGATCGAAGGGAGATTCTCGTAGTCGAGGACAACGAAGCACCCGTACAAGCCGGGGTGGAATCCGACCCCACGCGGCACAACCTGAATCGCGATGTTTCGGCGTCTCGCGACCGTGAGCAGGTGGTGCAGCTGGGCACCCATGGTCGCCGCACCACCGATGTTCTGTCGCAGTGCTTCCTCGCCGATCATCGCGGTGAACTCCGCCAGTCGGGAAAGAACGTCGCGGCGGGCCATCCGGATCAGCACCGCGACCTCGACATCGTCCTTCGACCACCCGCTTCGCCCGCTAAGAGCGTGTCTCGTTTGGATCTTTCCCGCTGGGCTGCAATGATCTTGTACCGTGATCGACTCGCTGTCGCAACGGCTGGTGCCCGATGACTTGTGGGCGTTGGTGGAACCGCTGGTCCCGCCGGCAAAGGAGCGTCCGCAGGGTGGTGGTCGTGCGCGGACTGATCCGCGGGCGGTGTTCACGGCGATCGTGTTCGTGTTGACCAGTGGTTGTGCGTGGCGGCACCTGCCGCCCTCGTTCGGGGTATCGGTGCCCACGGCGCACCGGACGTTCACCGAATGGACCGAGGCCGGGCTGTGGCGGCAGTTGCATCAGGCAGTGCTGGACGAACTGGGCGGCCGGGGTTTGATCGACTGGTCTCGCGCGGTCCTCGACGGAGCATCCGTCAGGGCCAAAAGGGGGGCGGTCTGACCGGTCCGAGCCCGGTCGACCGCGGCAAACCGGGCTCGAAGATCCACGTACTGTCCGACGGGGCCGGGCTGCCCCTGACCGTCGCGATCTCCGCGGCCAACACTCACGACAGCCACGCGCTCAGACCTCTGGTCAACGCGCTGCCGCCGATCCGATCGCGCCGCGGACCGCGGCGCCGGAAACCGGCCAAACTCCACTCCGACAAGGCCTACGACATCCCCGCCCTGCGCGCCTGGCTGCGCCAGCGCGGGATCGTCCCGCGCATCGCCCGCAAGGGCATCGAATCCGCCGAGAAACTCGGCAAACACCGGTGGGTGATCGAACGGTCCATCGCCTGGCTGACCGGCTACCGGCGACTGACCATCCGCTACGAACGCAAAGCCGGCCACTACCTCGCCTTCCTCACCCTCGCCGCCACCATCACCTGCCACAAGAAACTCGCCAAATGAGACAAGCTCTAAGGCTCGCGCGCACGTAATCGCCGGTCTGGAGCAATCCCGGAATCAGCAGCGGTTGCCAGTTGAACATCGCGCTCGCGGTTCGCTCGCACTCCGCGTACACCGCCGCTTCGTTAGGTGCGCCGGGAACCACGCTTTCCAGCCAGTTCGGCTCGCGAGCGTTCCGAGCCAGCTCCCCCAGCCGGTCTCGCTCCTCGACGGTCATCCGCAGGCACCCCGCGAGGAGGCCCACTTCGGACTCCTTCGGCACTCGCAGGCCGGTTTCCCAGTTGTGCAGGTGGCCCGGCGAGATGCGGGCCATGCGAGCCAGTTCGCGCAGCGCCATCCGGCGCTCCTCGCGGGCGGCTCTGAGCGAGAAGCCCAATGCGCGAGCCCGGGGCGTCGCGATCAGTGTCGGCATGAGCGCATTGTGTCACCGATCACGCGGCACTCGGAGCATCAGGTTCGGCCCAGGCGTCGCCGCGCGCAAACACGGCAGTGGGGCCCTCTCCCGCAGGAAAGGGCCCCACTGCAACGAAAAGGCTCAGCCGATCAGACCCGACAGCCCGGTGCCCTTGAAGGAGCCCCAGCCGGTGACCTGGTCGTAGCCCGTGCCGGCGGAGAAGCCGGTGGTGCCGTTGAACGTGTTGTTGCCCGTGGTGACGTCGTGGAAGCCCGTGGAGTACGACGATCCGTTGCCGATGCCGTAGAAGGTCGGGTTCAGGTTGCCGAGCGAGCCGCCGTGGAGCTGGTTCTGCAGGGCGGTGAAGGAGGCCCACAGCGGGGCCGCGCCGGACGTGCCCCAGACGTTGCCGGTCTGGCCGCCGGAGACGATGGTGTACGCGGAGCCCGAGGCGGCGTCACCCGCGACGTCCGGGACCTTGCGCTTCGTCGTGCTCTGGTGCGACTGCCAGGAAGGCGCGTTGAACAGCGTCGAGATGCCGCCACCGCCGGCACCGGCCGAGGCGCCGTCGTTCCAGGCCTTCTCACTGCTGTAGGTGTTGGACGAGGTGACCGTCAGCTGGGTGCCGCCGACACCGCTGACGTTCGGGCTCGACGCCGGGAAGTCGACGGCCTTCGACAGGCTGCCGGTCTGGCGGGCGCAGTCAGTGGTGCCGTCGTCGCCCGCGGCCGCGAAATAGGAGATGCCCTCCGCGGTGCCGGTGGCGATCGCGTTGTTCACGCTGTTGGCCGCCGACGAACCCTCGGCCGCCTCGCACGAGCCCCACGAGATCGAAACCACGTCGACACGGTCGTCCGACGCGATCTTCTGGTACATCGCCAGCTCGCCGGCGTTGGAGTTCGGGGCCTCGTACACGTACGAGCTCACCGCCGGGGCGAGGGCGTGCACGACCTCGATGTCCAGGTCGACCTCGACCTCGCCGTCACCCGGATTCGAGTCGTAGTTGGCACCGCTCACCGGAACCGTCGTGACGCTGCCGCCGGCAAGACCGTACTTGGTGTCGTAGCTGGTGATGTCGGACTTGCGGTACCCGTCGAACTCGACGAAGCCGACGTTCACGCCCGAGCCGGTGGCCGAGAGGCCGCTGGTCGAGTACGCGGTGCGCAGAATGCTCGGCGTCACGGCCTTCACCACGCGCGGAGCGGCCTTGGTGGCCGAATGCTCCTTCACTGCGTGGTTGTCGAGACCGACCACCGACTGCACCACCGAGGAAACCGAAGCGGGCAGCGCGGGCGCCGCGTCGTTCGCGAAGAACTTCCGTCCGGTGCTCGTGTCGGTGTAATTGCCGAGGCGCGTGTGGAATGTCGATTCCAGCTGACCCGCCGAACCGGTGAACGTGATGGCCTGCCGGTTACCGGAAACCTCGATTCCACGGGCGCCGTTTTGTTTCAGGAATGAAACGGCCTTGGCCACATCAGCCTGCGTTGGGCCGAATGCACTATTGAATTGCGCCGGAGTGAGGAACCGGTGGTACTGCGGCGAGGCCGGGTTCTGGACGTCGGCGAGGAACTGCTGGAGGGCCTGCTGGTTGTGAAGCTTGAGCGAGAAGGCGGCGGTGATCTGCTTACCTGCCTCGACGTCGCCGGTACGAGCGCTCGAGGTCAGGGGGGCGGCGTTGGCGCTCAAGGTGATCAAGGGATCGGCGTGGGCCACGCCGGCCAGGGAAAGGCACAGCAACGCCGGCAGCGGGACCGCTGCGGCGACGAGCTTGCGCAAGCGCATGGCAATTCCTCTCAAACGGTGGGGGACCTGACCGAAACACCCATCACTGACAGGTGTTGTCCCGGCCTGCGGATGAGCATAAGAACCACCCCGACACCGAGGAACCTACTTTTGGCTGGGGTTCGTTTGTCTTTCACCAGAACTATTCCTCGTGTTTTCGGGAGAGCTGACCCGAATTGCGGCACCGCTTCGTAAATGCGGGATTTGCCGGGTTCGCCCTGCTTGCTGCCGATTCGCCATGGACAATCCGGTATCTTCGTAGCAGGCTTTCGCTTGGCCCGCGACGCTTCCCCCAGACCCCGGCGGTCGAGCGGCCCCGCCACCGAGGCGCTCAGGCGCGGTGGCCCGCACGAGGGGGAAGAAGCACATGACGACCGACGACCGCGCGCCCGCACCTCGCCCGGAGAGGCGGGTAGTCGAGGCGGCCGTCGACGGCGACCGAGCCGCTGTCGCCGAGCTGCTGGAGTTCCTGCGCCCGCTGGTGCTGCGCTACTGCCGTGGCCGGCTCGGCACGCACGGCTCGGGCAGCGTCGCCGAGGACTGCGCGCAGGACGTGCTGCTCGCGGTGCTGGTGGAGCTGCCGCGCTACCGCTACGAGCCGGAGAGCTTCCTGCCGTTCGTCTTCGGCATCGCGAGCCACAAGGTGATCGACGAGTTCCGCCGCCGCGCCCGCAACCGCGCCGACCCGCACGCGGACCCGGCCGACGAGAACAAGCCCGGCCCCGACGAGTACGCCCGCACCGACGCGCGGCTGCAGATCGAACAGCTCCTGGACCACCTGCCGCCGGCCCAGCGCGAGCTGCTGACGCTGCGCGTCCTCCTGGGCTACACGGCGGAGGAGACGGCTACGGCGCTCGGCCTGCCCAGTGCGGCAGCCGTGCGCGTGAGCCAGCACCGGGCGCTGGCGAAGCTGCGCCGCCTGCTGCAGGGCGGTCCGCTGCCGAAGCAGGACGACTGACCCGTCAGTGGCGGCTCCGGTCCAGACGGTGCGAGAGCCGCCTGAGCCATCGAATGCCGAGCGCTATCGAGGAGACCCCTCGCCGAGTCCTCGAGCGCGTCCCGAACTGGATCCGCACGCCCATCACGCGCCCCTCCGCACCTGCCGGACCGGAACCGCAGTCCGCCGGGGGCCGGGACGGAACAGTCCACGCTAGCCCCAATCCGCGCGGCGAGGTTGCTCCGAGCGGCGCAAGTCAGCGCGTGGGCGGGTTGTCGAACAGCTCCCGCACGGTCTCGGCCCGGTTCACGACGTCGGCGGCCACCAGGCTCAGCTTGCGGCTGTGCGAGCGCGCGAAGTGGCGCAGCAGGGAGAAGGCCTCGTCCATCGCGAGGCCGAGGCGTTCGGCGATGAAGCCCTTCGCCTGTTCGATCACCACGCGGCTGCTCAACGCGGTCTGCAGCTGCTCCACCAGCACCTCGTGCCGGTGGATCGTGCGCGCCTGCAGCAGGCCGATCGTGGCCACGTCGACCATGCCGCGCGCCACCCGCGCGTCCTCGGCCGCCAGCTCGCCCGGCCCCGTGGAGAACAGATTGAGGGCGCCGATGACCTCCGAGCGCAGCCGCATCGGGAAGGCGTGCACCGCGCGGAAGCCCTGGTCGAGCGCGACCGTCGCGAACGAGGGCCACTTCCCCGGGTCCGCACTCAGGTCGGAGATCGTCACCGACTGACGCAGCCGGAAGGCGTCGAGGCAGGGGCCTTCGTCTCGCTGGAGCTGAAAAAGCTCCAGGAGCCGCACCTGCTCGTTCGAACTGGCGACGAGCTGCAGCTCGCCGTGCGCGTCGGCGAGCAACAGACCCGCCGCGTCGACGGACAGCAATTCGACGCTGCGAGCCGACAGCAAGTGCAGGAAGTCGATCACGTCGAAATCATCCGTGAGCGTGTCCGCCAATTCGACGAATGTGTCGACGAGGCGTCCGTCAATCACCCGCACCATCTCCCACCACAACACCACACCCCAACTTCATTGGGTTCCCCCATTGCGTTCGAACCTAAACCGCCTGGCCACGACATCCGCGGCGAGTTCCGAGAGGGGACGCTGCTCCGCGAAGGCCCCCGCGCGCAGAGCGGCGAAAGCGTCGTCGAGGCTCACGTCGAGTTGCGCCGCGACCATGCCGGTGGCCTGGTGCACGTATGTCGATCGCAGCGAAAGGCCGACGGGTTCGGGATGCCCGCGCCCCGACTGCTCGTCGAGCAACAGCAGGAGCATCAGTTCACCGTAGGCCAGCGCGTCCGCGAGCAGAACGGGTTCCAGGGGCGCAGCGGCCTTTCGGTGGAACACGAGCGTGCCGACGTCGATGAGCCCGACCCGCAGCGGCAGCACGAACTGGGAGTGGACCCCGGCCTGCACGGCGAGCGGGGCGTACAGGGGCCAGCGGCGCGAGTTCTCGAGGCCGTCGAAGTCCCCGACCAGCACGGGCGAGCCCAGCTCACGGGCACTGCGCACCGGTCCCTCCCCCACAGTGATCTCCAATTCGGCGAGCACGGAGGCGAGTTCGTCGGTCGCCGCCCGGACTTCCTGCGTACCCGGCCCGGTGCTCACCGACAAGCATCCTCCGGCCACCCCCAGCCACGCGACCGCCGATTGGCACAAGATCGAAACGGTGACGTCGCTGCGCAATCGCCGCGCCTGCTCGTTGACCCGTTCCCAGGCACGGGAAAGCGCGCTGTCGTCCCTTCTTCCGTGCTCGCTCGCCTCCACGGCCCGCGCTTTCGGCTCGACTACCCGGCTGGACCGGAGAACTGCCGAAATGCTAACTCAACCCTTGATGCGTTCGGCCCATTCGCGCACCGCCGCGACGTCCACAGGGGACGGCCACCCGTTCCGGCGAACGGCGCTGCCGACGTGGAATCCGCGCACCCCACCCGCCCGCAGGAGGTGCACCTGCTGCGCCCGCAGTCCGCCGCCGACGAGCAGAGCCGGGCCGTCCGTCCGTCGCGCGAGCTGCTGCAACACGGAAAGCCCGCGGCCGACGCCGTGCGGACTGCCCGCCGCCAGCACTGTGTCGCAGCCGAGTTCGGTCAGGACGTCGTAGGCAGCGAGCGGGTCGCGCGCGCGGTCGATCGCCCGGTGAAAAGTCCAGGCGCGACCGTCGAGCTCCTTGAGCAGCGCGCGGCACGCGTCGACGTCGACCTCGTTGCCGTCCGTCAAGAACCCGAAGACGAATTCGCGCGCGCCGGCGGCCACGAGGCGGGCCGCGTCGGCGCGAAGGGCGTCGAGGTCACCGGCGGCGAAGCCGTCCGCGGCGCGCAGCATGACGCGAACCGGCAGGTCGGTGGCCGCCAGGACGTCGCGCACGGTCTGCTCCGAAGGCGTGAGGCCGTCCTTGGCCATGTTCGCGACCAGCTCGAGCCGGTCCGCCCCGCCTTCCTGAGCGCGCTCCGCGTCCTCGGCGCCCAGCGCGATCACTTCCAGCAGGGCGGTCTTCGAGCTCATCGGTCATCCGTTCAATCGGGTCGTGGGGCTTCGTCCCCCCGGGCGTGACGACCACGCCGGAACCCGCCTTGAAGGCTCGTCATCCGCTCGCGCACCGCTTCGGGGGAAAGCGAGAGTATCGGCCGCTGCTCGGGCACCTGCCCGGGGCCGCCGGCTGCCACCGCGCCGACGTCCGAGATCCGCAGGAAGGGCCAGGTGTCCTCTCTGCCGTCCTCCTGTTCGAGCTCGTCGGACGTCGGCCACTGGAGCGGTTCCTGCGCCGGTTCGGGGATCTCGTCGTCCGGGTCGGTCGTGGGGAACTCGTTCTGCGGGTACGCCGATTCGGCGTACCCCGGCCCGGTGAACTCCGGTTCGAGGGCCGCGCGGACGTGCCGTGCTTCCGGTTCGGCCGCCGGTGGTGACGGGGGCGGCTCCGGTTCGGATGGCGGTTGCGGCTCCGGCCCGGCCTGCGGTGCCGGCACCGGTTCGGCCACCGGCAGCGGTTCAGCCGGCGCGGCCGGGCGGCCCTGCGGCGGCGGCGAGGCGGCGTCGAACCAGCGGGACAGCACGTCGCGGTAAGCCGGCATGCGCTCGGTCGGGGCGTCGAGGTCCAGGTGGGAGCGGTCTTCGGGCGTGGGCCACTGCGGCGTGCTCTCCACCACCGGCGCGCGGCGCGGCGGGCCGGGCTCCAGGACCGGGCCGATCGGCGACTCCTCGGCCGGCTCCGGTTCCTCTTCCTCCGCGACCGGGACCAGCGGCGCGAGTGGCGGCAGCAGCTCCGGCTCGGGTTCCGCGGGAGCCGCCGGCGCGGGCGGTTCGGGCAGCGGCGGCGCTTCGACGATCAGTGCGGCCGGCACCAGCACCGTCGCGGTGATGCCGGTGCCTTCGGCGAGCCGCAGCGAGACGTCGATGTGGTGGCGCCCGGCGAGCGTCGCGACCACGTACAGGCCCATCCGGCGCGACACCTCGACGTCGACTTCCGGCGGGTTGGCCAGCCGCGCGTTGGTGCGGTCGATCTCGGCCTGCGGCATGCCCGCGCCGCGGTCGGTGATCTCGATGAGCCAGTCGCCCTCGGGCGTCTGTTCGCTTTCGACGGTGACGCTTGCGCGCTCGGCGGAGTAGCGGGTGGCGTTCTCGAGCAGCTCGGACACCACGTGCACGAGGTCGTTCACGACTTCGCCGCGCACCGCGAGCGCGGGCGCGGAACCGAGCTCGATGCGCTGGTAGTCCTCCACTTCGGACAGTGCGGCACCGATGATCTCGTCGGCCACCACGGGCCCGCTGTCCTCGCGCACGAGATCGGTGCCCGAGAGCACCAGGAGGTTCTCGCTGTTGCGGCGCATCCGCGTGGCGAGGTGGTCGAGCTCGAACAAGCCCGCGAGCGTGTCCGGGTCCTGCTCGCCAGCCTCCATGCGGTCGAGCACCGACAGCTGTCGTTCGACGAGATCTTGGCTTCGCTGCGAGAGGTTGACGAACATCGAGTTGACGTTCTCGCGCAGCATCGCCTGTTCGGCCGCGAGCCGCACGGCCTCGCCGTGGACCGCGTCGAACGCGCGCGCCACCTGGCCGACCTCTTCCCGCGTGAACACCGGCACGGGCGCCACAGCCGCTCGGTGGCGCAGGTTTTCGGGCGCGGGATCGGGATCGGTGAGCAGCCGCTGCACGGCCTCCGGCAGGCGGTGGTCGGCGACGTCCAGGGCCGTGCGCCGCAGCACGCGCAGCGGCCGCAGCAGTGAGCGCGCGATGACCACCGACAGGACACCCGCCACGAGCAGCACGGCGAGCACGATGCCGCCGTCCCAGATCGTCGACGTGCGGGCGCGGGCGGCCTGCGCGTCGGTCTGCTGCTGGAGCTGGACGAGCAGCGATTCCTGCACCTGGTGCGCGAGGTTCATGGTGTAGGTGGCCGCGGTGTCCCACTGGTTGGAGTCGAGGCCCTGCAGCGACTGGCCGTTCTCCGCGCGCGTCAGCGCGGACTCGACCATATCGTTGCCGATGTCGACGACGAGGCCGATCACGGTGTCGTCGTACATGCGCTGTTGGTCGGGCGTCGCGAAGGTGCGGTAGTCGTTGCGCGCGGCGTTGAGCTCGGCCTCGGCGCCGAGCAGTGCGCGCGTGCGCTCGCGGTTGAGGCTGCCGACGGCCAGCGCCTCGGACATGATCGCGCGCTTGACCGACATCTGGTCCTTGATCCGCGCGAGCGCGTTGCCGGCCAGGCGCAGCCGAGCGAGGTCGGGGTCGGACACGTCGGCCGCGGCCATGTCGCTGATGTCGAGCAGGCCGGAGATCAGCTCGCTGTACGAGCGGAGCACGGCGTCCGCGGGGAACGCCGAGTGCTCGGCGGAGTAGCGCAGGCCGCCGAGCACGCGCAGCCGGTCGTCGCTCTGCTGCAGGCTGCCGGCCGCGACCTGGTCGAGCCGCGGTTTGCTGTCCGCCAGCGTTTTCTCGAACGTGCCGATGGCCTGGTCCACGCGCGTGCGCTGGCCCGCGAGGTCGGTCGTGGCGCCCTGCCGGTTGCCGGCGACGAAGCGGACGGTCACATCGCGCTCGCGCTGCAGCTGGTGCAGGACCTCGGCGACGGTGCTGTCCACGCGGCTGCGGGCGGCGAACTCGGCGAGCTGCTGGGCGTCGCGCAGATCGGTGCTCACGCGCAGGCCGACGAGCCCGATCACGGCGAGCGCGGGGATCAGCAGGACTACGAAGAGCTTGGTGCGCAAGTGCCAGTTGCGCAGCCGCCAGCGGCTCCCGACCCTTCTCGCCGCAGCGGAATCCGTCGCGTCGCCCTTCGGGGGACGCTGGTCGCGACGGCTCACCTAAGCTTCCTTTTCCACCGCGGGACCTCACCCGCGGACGACCTCGAGGCTGTCCGGCGCCAGTCTACTGAACAGTAGGTATCGGTCACCGGACCGGCAGCCGCACTGGCGGGCTCACGGCCCTGTCGGGGATCGTATGGGCAGTGGCCCATACGATCCAGCTTGATGGGGACATTCTCCCGGTAGGTGAGAGCGGATGAACGTGCGCGGAATGGTGTTGCCGCTGGTGGTGGTCCTGCTCGCCGTCAGCGGCTGCTCACTGTTCTCCTCAGGTGACGCAGCGCCGCCCCCGGTATTGGAGCGGACCACGCTGCGCGTGGGCGTCGGCGGGCCGATCGACACCGCACCGCTGCGCATCGCCGCGGCCGTCGGGAAGTTCCGCGAGGCCGGGCTGAACGTCACTCTCGTCGAGCTCGGGGCCCGCGACGGGATCACGCAACTCGCCGCGGGGCAACTGGATGTGACGTTCGCGAGCGACGTGTCGCTGTTCCGCGCGGCCGCTTCAGGTACCGCGTTGCAGCTGCAGGGCGAGGCGTACACGTCGGGCAGCAACACGATCGCGCTCGTGACGCTGCCGAACTCCGGCTACACCGAGCCGACGGCCGAGAAGTCCCCGAAGATCGCGGTGGACGACGTCGACGACATCGGCGCGCTGACGGCGCGGTCGGTGCTCACGACCGCGGGCGTCGATCCGGCGCGGATCCACTTCCAGGCCAAGCCGTTCGACCAGATGCCCGCCGCGTTGCAGGCGGGCGACGTCGACGCGGCGCTCATGGTGGAGCCGTACATCACGCGCGCCGAGAAGGAGCTCGGCGCGCAGATCCTCGCGGACGGTTCCACCGGCGCCACGCTCGACTTCCCGGCTTCGGGCTACGCCGCGACCGGCGCTTTCGCCCGGAACAACCCGCGCTCGCTGGCGGCGTTCCGGCGCGTGCTCATGCAGACTCAGCAGGCCGCCGCCGACCCCGCGACGGTCCGCGACGCGCTGCCGACGTTCTCCGACATCGACCCGACTACGGCGGCGCTGATCTCGCTGGGCTCGTACCCGACCACGCTGTCCGCGATCCGGCTGCAGCGCGTGGCCGACCTCATGCACACGTCGAACCTCATCCCGAGCCGGCTCGACGTGCAGGCGATGCTGCCCGCCGAGGGCCGGCCCTAGATGTTCTCGCCGGCCGGCGCCAGGCACACCGTGCGCTCCGGCGGCCCCGCGTAGACGAGCGCGGTGCCGTCGTCGCCACAGGTGTCGCCGGAGGCCTCGCCGTCGTGGACGGTCACGCGGGCCTCGGCGTCGGGGTCGCTGCAGCTGATCTTGCTGACCTCGGCTTCGTCGTCGACGTCGCGCAGGCAGTCGCCAGTGCTCACGTTCAGCGCGAGGCACAGCGTCTCGCGCGGCGAAGTGCTCCGGCTGCTGCTCGACGCGCCGAAGAGCTGGAAGCGCACGTAGTCGTCGCCGTGGCAGCTCGACGAACCGTTCTCGACGTCGTCGACGCGGTAGGTGGCGCGCTGCTCGGAGCAGCTGATGCCGTGGTAGCTCTGCGAACCCGAGCCGACGTCGGACAGGTACAGGCAGCTGCCCGCCACCGGGGTGCCCGCCGAGCGCGCGATCGCAGCCACGCCGAACGCGGCGAGCACACCGACGCCCAGCGCCGCCACGATGCCGGCGGCGATCAGCGCCTTGGCCGTGCCGCCGACCCCGCGCCGCACGCCCGGCGGTGGGCCCGGCGGCGCGCTCGGCGGTTGGAACGGGTTCGCGGCCGACGGGACGCCGAACGGTGGTGTGGTCAAAGGTCCCCTCCAGCTTTTTCCTGCCGATCATCTTGGCACCCGCGCGGGCGCGACGGGAGGGACGGCCCGGGAGAACGTATAAAGGACGGGTGACTGATGGCCCCCTGATCGTCCAGTCCGACAAGACCGTGCTGCTCGAGGTCGACCACCCGAAGGCCGACGACGCGCGGATCGCGATCGCGCCGTTCGCCGAGCTCGAACGAGCGCCCGAGCACGTGCACACGTACCGGATCACGCCGCTGGCGCTCTGGAACGCGCGCGCCGCCGGGCACGACGCGGAGCAGGTCGTGGACGCGCTGACGACGTACTCGCGCTTCCCCGTGCCGCAGCCGCTGCTCATCGACGTCGTCGACGTGATGGGCCGCTTCGGCCGGCTGCAGATCGCGAACCACCCGGCCCACGGGCTGGTGATGACGACCACCGACCGCGCAGTGCTGCTGGAGGTGTCGCGCAACAAGAAGATCAGCCCGATGCTCGGCACGTCGATCGACGACGACACCGTGGTGGTGCACCCGTCGGAGCGCGGGCGGCTCAAGCAGGCACTGCTGAAGGTCGGCTGGCCCGCGGAGGACCTCGCGGGCTACGTCGACGGTGAAGCGCACCCGATCGCGCTGGAGGAACAGGACTGGCACCTGCGCGACTACCAGCGCAAGGCCGCGGAAGCGTTCTGGGCCGGCGGTTCCGGCGTCGTCGTGCTGCCGTGCGGCGCGGGCAAGACGCTCGTCGGCGCTGCCGCGATGGCCCACGCCCAGGCGACCACGCTGATCCTGGTGACCAACACCGTCGCCGGGCGGCAGTGGAAGCGTGAGCTGGTGGCGCGCACGTCGCTGACCGAGGACGAGATCGGCGAGTATTCGGGCGAGAAGAAGGAGATCCGGCCGGTCACGATCGCCACGTACCAGGTGATCACGCGCAAGACCAAGGGCGAATACCGGCACCTGGAGCTCTTCGACTCACGCGACTGGGGCCTGGTCGTCTACGACGAGGTGCACCTGCTGCCGGCGCCCGTGTTCCGCATGACGGCCGACCTGCAGTCCCGCCGCCGCCTCGGCCTCACCGCGACGCTGGTGCGCGAGGACGGCCGCGAGGGCGACGTGTTCTCGCTGATCGGGCCCAAGCGGTACGACGTGCCGTGGAAGGACATCGAGGCGCAGGGCTGGATCGCGCCCGCGGAGTGCACCGAGGTCCGCGTGACGCTGACCGACGCCGAACGGCTGTCCTATGCCACCGCGGACGCCGACGAGCGCTACAAGCTCGCCGCCACGGCCATGACGAAGACGCCGGTGATCAAGTCCATTGTGGAGCGTCACCCCGGCGAGCCCACCCTGGTGATCGGCGCGTACCTCGACCAGCTCGAGATGCTGGGCGCCGAGCTCGACGCCCCGGTCATTCAGGGCGCGACCAAGAACAAGGAGCGGGAGGAACTCTTCGACCGCTTCCGCCGCGGCGAACTGCGGACCCTCGTGGTGTCGAAGGTGGCGAACTTCTCGATCGACCTGCCGGAAGCCTCGGTGGCCATCCAGATCTCCGGCACGTTCGGCTCCCGCCAAGAGGAAGCCCAACGCCTGGGCCGGCTCCTGCGCCCCAAGGGCGACGGTCGCCAGGCGCACTTCTACTCGATCGTCTCGCGGGACACCGTGGACACCGAGTACGCGGCCCACCGGCAGCGCTTCCTGGCGGAACAGGGGTACGCCTACCGCATCGTCGACGCGGAGGACCTGCGCCGGCCGTTGTAAGGGCGGGTTCGCCCCGGACCTGCCGTGCAGATGCGTTTCGCCGCTCTGGCCCCAGGTCAGTCAGCCGGCGCTGTGGCTGTCTGGGCAGGGTCGCGCTCTTCGCGACGAGCGCGTCGCGCAGCGCAGTGGGTGCGGCCGCCGGCGGATCTGCGGGCTTGGTAGATCGTTTCGGACGTCACCCGTCACCCAAACTGGCCGGGGGGATCGCGCCGGCTGCCGATGATCCGCCGCGGGCTCCACCGCTGGTCAAGCCCATGGTGAACGATCAGCCGCCGGCCACGCCGGCCGAGAGGCTGCCTGTCCACAACCCGACCGCCCTGTGGACAACGGGCGCTCCCTGCCCGCCCGTCGCCGGCCTTTTCGACTACCCATCCGGCCCAATCGCCCCATGTGTCACAGGAGTACCTCCGACCTGCACTTTTCTCGATTCACTCGAACGGATGAGCGAGCAAACCCCTGGAAATTGTCGGCCCCTCGAACTACTGTTCGACAAGCAGGACCGAACACCAGTTCGAGGGGAAGCTCATGACGATCGCTCCGTTCCGCCCCAGCGTCGGCGCACCGCCGGTCCAGACGTTGCCGCCCGGGAGGTGGCACGGGCGGATCTGGGTGTCCGACGAGCCGCTCTCGCAGCCGCAGCGATACCTGGCGTGCGTGGCCGAGTTCGAGCGCTCCGGCCTCTGGCCCGTTCTCATCCCGCACGACCAGCGATTCGCCGCGCGCGGTGAGGACTGGCTCGACGACCGCGGCCGCCTCGCGCCGGCCGGGCACCGGATCGACTCGGCGGACCCCGCGGCGGCCCTGGCGCGGTGGTGGGACACCTCCTGCTGCGACGGCGCGTGCCTGCGCCCCTTCGGCGCCCGCTTTCCCGGGCTCGCCCGCCGCACCCACCGCCGCGCCGACCCGCTCGCCGAGGCCGGCAACACGGGTTCGATCCTGGCGGCCCGCGCGCCGCACCGCCTCGGCCTGGTCCAGACCGACCGCCCGGCCGACGTTCCCGCCCTCCTCGGCTGGACGGGCATGATCAAGTCCACCGACCAGGTCGCGGAGCTGTCCGCCGTCCTCCGCAGCTGGGAGGACCGCTTCGGCGCCACGCTGCTGTCGATGGGGTTCGATTCGCTCGAGCTGTCCGTCTCCGCGCCGCCCCGCACGCTGGCGCGGGCGCTTACCGTCGCCGCGGAGCACCGCGCCTTCAGCCTGCCCACGTACCTGTCGCAGCCCGGAAACCTGCGGGAGTACGCGAGCACCCTCGTGCAGTCCCGCCGGTGGAAGTTCTCATGGGCATGACCCGCGAGGCCGGCCGACCTCCCGGACCCCGGGGCCGGCCGGTACCCCTCACCACGCGCGAGCTCGGCCGAACCCAGCTGACGAGCTCAGCGGTGAGGACGGCGCACGATCGCGGCCGCGCTCGCCACGTCGGGCCCCGGTTCATCGAGCGGGCGGTGATCCCGTGAGACGACTGTCCGCCAGGTTGGGTCACCTGTCCCGAACTCCGGTGCGCGTGTCCGGACGACCGTTGCGCGGGCGCGTTTACCGCAACCGGCGGCGGGGAAATTCGCGGCACAGGAAGGCGGTGAGGACGATCGCCGAGATTCGGGTGGGCACGTCGGGCTGGCGGTACCCGCCGTGGCGGCGCGAGTTCTACCCTGCGGGCCTGCCGCAGCGGCGGGAACTGGAGTACCTGTCGCGTCAGGTGAACGCGGTCGAGATCAACGGGTCGTTCTACTCCTTGCAGCGGCCGGAGTGGTACCGCTCATGGGCTGCGCAGACCCCGGCCGACTTCGTGTTCGCCGTGAAGGGCGGGCGGTTCATCACCCACATGAAGCAGCTGCGCGACGTCGAACCCGCATTGGCGAACTTCTTCGCGTCCGGCTTGCTCGCTCTCGGCCCGAAACTGGGCCCTGTCCTGTGGCAACTGCCGGCGCGGCTCCAGTTCGACCCGGACCGCGTCGACACCTTTCTCGGCCTGCTTCCCCGCACCACCGCCGAAGCTGCGAAACTCGGCGCGAAGCACGACGAAAAACTCAAGGCTCCGCCCCACCTGGAACCGGGCGAGGAACGTCCGGTTCGCCACGCGCTCGAAGTCCGCCACCCGAGCTTCGTCACGCCCGAGGCCCTCGGACTGCTCCGGCACCACGGCGTCGCGCTGGTCGTCGCGGACACCGCGGGGCGCTGGCCGTACCGTGAGGACCAGACCGCGGACTTCACGTACGTCCGCCTCCACGGCGACGTCGAGCTCTACACCAGCGGCTACACCGACTCCGCCCTTCGCACCTGGGCCGGCAAGGTGACCGCCTGGCACGACTCCGGCCGCCGGGACGTCCACGTCTACTTCGACAACGACGTCAAAGTCGAAGCACCCCGCAACGCCATCACTCTCAAGAACCTCCTGGGCCTGCCCCCGGCGCAGTGAGCGCACAGTGAGCGCCATCCGGTTGGGTGACGCATACGGGTGCGGGTGGTCTGCCTGCTGTCACTGGGGGTCGGCATGCAGACCACCGCACCACCTGCCCTTCGGCAAGCCGCCACCCCCTATGGCAAGCCGCGTTCCGCCGTGGCAAGCCACCACGTCCGCCGGCAAGCTGACGTCCACCCCGGCACTCCCGAGGCTTTGGCAACTCACCCGCCGAGCGCCGCAGACCTCGCCGGCCAACCGCCGCGCAGCTCGACCGCGGCCGGGCGGCACCTACCCACCAACGCTCAGCCGCCGACCAGCGCGGCGAGTTTGGCGCGCACGTCGTCGGCGTCGGGGTGGGAGAGGTCGGTCAGGAGGCGGGCGGCGCGGAGCCAGCAGTCGCGCGCGGCGGCCGGGTGGCCGAGGCGCTGGTGGGCCGAGCCGAGCTGGGAGAGGACGTCGGCGGCTTCGTAGTGTTCGTCCACGGCGAAGAACTGGTCCACCGCGTCAGACATGCACTCGATGCCCTCCGCGTGCCGGCCCAGGCCGAGCAGGGCTTTCGCGCGCGTGGTCAAGGAGAACCGGCCCGCGCGCGGATCGCCGTCGACCAGGGACAGGGACGCGTCGGCCAGGGACAGCGCCCGCGGGTAGTCGCCGAAGCGCGCGCACAAGTCGCCCAGGGCGCGCAGCACGTTGGCCTCGAATCCGACCAGCCGCAGGTCCCGCACGATGTGGAGGGCCTCGTAGCCGTGGGCCAGCGCAGCGGGGTAGTCGTCCCGGCTGTCCGCGGCCATGGCGAGGTTGTAGAGCGCCCGCGCCTCCCCCAGCCGCGAGCCGAGCGAGCGCTGCAGCTCCAACGCCTGCGACAAGTACAGCCGCGCCGACGCGTAGTCCCGCACCACGCCGTCGATCACGCCCAGGCAGTTCAAGATCCCCGCCTCGCCGCGGCGATCACCCGAGAGCCGGGTGCCGCGCAGAGCCAGCTCGTTGAGCGCACGCCACTCATCGATGCGCCCGCGGCCGGCGAAGTACGTGAACATCAGCCACGTCAGCTGCCAGCAGTGCCTGAAGTACCGCAGCCGGAAGGCCAAGTGCACGGCTGCTACCAGGTTGCCGTACTCCTCGGTGAACCACGCGAGCCCCGCGTGGTAGCCGGCGAACGCCAGGCCGCCGTCGACCGGCTCGAGTCCCAGCGATTCGTAGATCCGCTCCGGCCGCATCGCGCGCGACGCGTTCAACGCCGAAGCGACGTAGAAGTCCAGCAACCGCAGCCGCGCCGCCGAGCGCATCTCGTCGCTGTCGACGCGGTGGCTCAGCTCCGCGGCGTATGCCCGGATCAGGTCGTGGAACTGGTACCGCCCCGGCTGCGGCTGCGCGAGCAGGTGCGCCGAAACGAGCGCGTCCAACGCAGCCGACGCGGGTTCGCCCAGCAGCACGGAAGCCACGTCCGGCGTCACGTCGGGCCCCGACGGCAGGCCCAGCAACCGCAACAGCCGCGCCGCCTGGACGGGCAACGCGCGGTAGGAGTACGAGAACACCGCCCGGATGTTCGTCTCGTCGCCGTCACCGAGGTCGAACGACCCGAGCCGGTCGGGCTCCAGGGAGTCCACAAAGGACCCCAGTGGGTAGTCCGGAAACTGCGCTGCCCGCACCGCCAGGATCCGGATGGCCAGCGGCAGCCCGCCGCAGTACCGCACGAACCGCGCAGTGGCCGTGGGATCGGCGTTCACGCGGTCGACGCCGATCGCGGACGCGAGCAGCTCGACGGCGTCCGGCTCGTCCAGCTCCTCCAGCGCGATCCGCCGCGCGCCGTGCGTCGCGACGAGCCCACGCAGCTGCCAGCGGCTCGTGACCACGACCAGGCACCCCGGCCCCGGCACCAGCGGCCGCACCTGTTCGGTGCTGTTCGCGTTGTCCAGCACCACGAGCAGCCGCCGCCGGGCCGTGTGGGTGCGCCAGGTCGCGGCGCGTCCGTCGAGGTCCGTCGGGATCTGTTCGGCCGGCACACCCAGCGCGGCGAGGAGGGTTTCCAGCGCGGCCAACGGTTCCACAGGTTCACCGGGCCCGTACCCGCGCAGGTTCAGGAAGATCTGCCCACCCGGGAACCGGTCGGCGATCCCGTGTGCGAAGTGGACGGACAAGGTGGTTTTACCGATGCCGCCCATGCCTTCGACGGACGCGATGGGCGTCGACGTGCTGTCGTCGGCCGGCAGCAGCGCGTGCAGCGCCTTCAGGTCCGCCTCGCGTCCGGCGAACGCCCCGAGATCGGGCGGCAGCTGGTGCGGCACCTGCGGCTCGGCGGCCGGCTGGTACGGGGCGCCGCCCAGCACCAACCGGTGCGCGCGTTGCAACCCCGCGCCCGGGTCGAGCCCCAATTCCTCCGCCAGCACCGCGCTGATCCGCCGGTGCACTTCCAGCGCCTCGGCCTGTCGTCCGGAGTGGAACAACGCGAGGATCAGCTGTTCGTGCAGCCGTTCCCGTAGCGGGTGTTCCCGCGTGAGCCGCGTCAGCTCCGGCACGACCGTGCCGTACTCGCCGACGGCCATCAGCGCGTCGGCCCACTGCTCGCGCACGCGCGTGCGCTCCTCGGCGAGCTGGCCGGTTTCGTCGCGGTGGAGGGCGTCGGACTCGACGTTCTGCAGCGCCGGCCCGCGCCACTCCGCCAGCGCCTGCGCGAACAGGGCGGCCGCCCGCCGGTGTTCCCCCTGCTCGGCGGCGGCCCGGCCGCGGACGGTCAATTCGCGGAACCGGCCCAGGTCCGTCGCGTCGGGGTCGATCTCCAGCACGTACCCACCGCGCTCGGTGCGGATCACCACGGCCTCACCCAGCGCGCGCCGCAGCCGCAGCACGTACGTCTGCAGCGCACCCTTCGATCGACGTTGGTCGTCGTCCCACAGCCAGCGGCTCAGCTCGTCGACGGACACCACGCGGTTGGCGCGCAGCAGCAGCCCGGCCAGCACGATCAACGGCCGGCTCCCGCCCAGCGGCACGGCGCGGCCCTCGGCCACGACCTCAGCCGGGCCGAGCACCCGGAAGTCGAGGCCGTCCACCCGCCCCATTCTGGCCGGTGACGGGCCGTTCGGCACGTGCCTTCCGCGTTTGGAGGCAGGTGGCATGATCTGCGGTGATGAAGGTCTACGCGCTGCCTCTGCACAACCGGTTCCGGGACATCACCGTCCGTGAAGGCGTCCTGCTCGAAGGGCCCGCCGGATGGGGTGAGTTCTGCCCGTTCGCGGACTATTCCGACGTCGAAGGCGTCCCGTGGCTGGCGAGCGCGCTCGAGGCGAGTGAGCAGGGCTGGCCCGCGCCGGTGCGCGATCGCGTCGAGATCAACACGACAGTCCCGGTCGTGCCCGCGGACCGCGCTCACGCACTGGTCCGCGCGTCCGGGTGCCGCACGGCGAAGGTGAAGGTCGCCGACAAGCGCTCTTCCCTCGCCGAAGACTGCGCGCGCCTCGAAGCCGTGCGCGACGCCCTCGGCCCGGCCGGCGCGATCCGCGTCGACGCGAACATGGCGTGGGACGTCGACACCGCGGTGACGGCGCTCGCCGCCCTCGACAAGGCGGCCGGCGGGCTCGAATACGCCGAGCAGCCGTGCCGCACGATCGACGAGCTGGCCGCCGTCCGCCGCCGCGTGTCGGTGCGCATCGCGGCCGACGAGTCGATCCGCCGCGCGGAGGACCCGCTGAAGGTGGCCGTCGCGGGTGCCGCCGACATCGCCGTGCTGAAGGTCGCGCCACTCGGCGGGGTCCGCCGCGCGCTGGAGGTCGCCGAGGCGTGCGGGCTGCCGTGCGTGGTGTCGTCCGCCGTGGAGACGAGCGTGGGCCTCGCGGCCGGCCTGGCGCTCGCGGGCGCCCTGCCCTCGCTCGAGTTCGCCTGCGGGCTGGGCACGGTGTCCCTGCTGGCGGGGGACGTGTGCACGTCGTCGCTGTCGCCTGTGGACGGTTACCTCCCCGTGCCGCGGCAGGCTCCCGCCCCGGACCGCTTCGAGGACTTCGCCGCTTCGCCCGACGTCACGCAGGCGTGGCGCGCCCGGTTCGAGCGCGTCCACGCGCTGCTCTGACTCACGCCCAGTACGCCAGGTGCGCGCGGACGAGGAAGTCGTCGGCCCACTCCTCGTCGGGCTCCTCGGGCAACGGCGCGGCACATACGCGAACCGTCCCGCAGCGGCCTCGGCACGCGTGGCACGACCGCGCCGCCGGAACCGAGCGGAACCGGACCACGACGACGGCCCGTAGTGATGCCCCGGGCACGGCGGGTCTTTCGCCAGCTCGCCCGAACAGTGCCGCGACGCCCGCACAATGAGAGGCCACGCCGCGCTTGCCGGAGCCCCTGCCCCGGCGGCGGCCCGGACATGCCCCCGCCCTCCCTGAGGGGGCGTCCCATGTCCATTCTACTGGCCAACGCCGACAGTTCTTGAGAATCTCCTGCAGCGCAGTCGATTTGTCCACAACTCGGTTGGGCTGTGGATGGCCATCGAGCGATGGACTGACGCGCGGCGCCGCTTGGGGGTGTGGTCGGTAGCGATGTGCCCACCTACGGTGGCCCGAAATCGGGCGCATCTGCGACAGGCAATGCCGGCGGCGAGATCGAAGGTGCCAGCGATTTTGCGGCACAGTCGAGGTCGGGGCGCAGGCGGAGTGCGAACGCAGCCGAAAACAAGTACGGCGGAGGTGCGGGCCCGGCTGGGCCGACGGCGCAACCAACCGGACGCGCAGACAGGTCTTGGGTACAGCCGGCGACCGGTGTCCGTGGAGGGACCGGCGCAGAACTGTGGTCTTCGGAGTCCAGGCAGGAGTGCGCTACGGCGCCGGCTGGGCGCTCGACACCCGGGCATCCGGATTTCCCCGAGGTGGTCTCGGGGTCGGAGTCCAGGGTTGGTCTCCGGGGCGTTCCCCGATGTGCCCAGCGGCCGCCGGGCGGAGTATTCATGGCATGACGAACAGCGTGTACACCCCGGAAACCAAGAAGCTCTACCGCAGCCGCAGCGACCGGATGATCACCGGCGTGTGCGGGGGCTGGGCCGAGTACCTCCGTGTCGACCCGTCGATGGTCCGCATCGCCGTGGTGGCCGCGGCGGTGTTGTCCGCCGGGCTGGCCGTGCCGATTTACCTCGCCGCCGCTGTGCTCACCCCGGAGGCGGCTTCCTGATCCGCCGCGGCCTGGGGAGGGCCGCGGTCGCTGGGGGAACGGGGTGGCACCACAAAGGGGGAGAAAGAGCCCGGGCGCGTCGGGGAGCGTCCGGGCTCTTTCCTGCGTCCACACCGGACCGTGCCCCTCGCGTAACGGTGTGGTGCCGGCCGCCGGATCCTGGCGAAGCACCCGAAGCCGCGCAACGGAAGTCGCCGGCCGGATGCGCGCGGGGGGCACCGATCTGGCATCAACACAGGGAAAAGCCCGGTCCGCCGAAGCGGGCCGGGCTTTTCCGGGTCTAGCAGCCAGGCGAACTCAGAAGTCCATGCCGCCCATGCCACCGGACGGGTCGGCCGGAGCGGCAGCAGCCTTCTCCGGCTTGTCCGCCACGACAGCCTCGGTGGTCAGGAACAGCGCCGCGATGGAGGCGGCGTTCTGCAGCGCCGAGCGGGTGACCTTCGTCGGGTCCGGCACGCCGGCCGCGAGCAGGTCCTCGTACTCGCCCGTGGCGGCGTTGAGGCCGTGGCCCTGCGGGAGGGACTTGACCTTCTCCGCCACGACGCCGCCCTCGAGGCCGGCGTTGATCGCGATCTGCTTGAGCGGAGCCTCGACGGCGACCTTGACGATGTTGGCGCCAGTGGCCTCGTCACCGGTCAGCTTCAGGCCCGCGAACGCGGCCTCGGCGGCCTGGATCAGGGCCACGCCACCACCGGCGACGATGCCTTCTTCCACAGCGGCCTTGGCGTTGCGCACCGCGTCCTCGATGCGGTGCTTGCGCTCCTTGAGCTCGACCTCCGTCGCGGCACCGGCCTTGATGACGGCGACGCCGCCGGCCAGCTTCGCGAGGCGCTCCTGCAGCTTCTCACGGTCGTAGTCGGAGTCCGAGTTCTCGATCTCCGCGCGGATCTGGTTGACGCGACCCTGGATCTGGTCCGCGTCGCCCGCACCCTCGACGATCGTGGTCTCGTCACGGGTGATGACGGCCTTGCGGGCGCGGCCCAGCAGCGACAGGTCCGCGTTCTCCAGCTTGAGGCCGACGTCCTCCGAGATGACCTGGCCACCGGTCAGGATCGCGATGTCCTGCAGGATGGCCTTGCGGCGGTCACCGAAGCCCGGAGCCTTGACGGCGACGGACTTGAAGGTGCCGCGGATCTTGTTGACCACCAGGGTCGCCAGGGCCTCGCCCTCGACGTCCTCGGCGATGATCAGCAGCGGCTTGCCGGACTGGATGACCTTCTCCAGCAGCGGCAGAACGTCCTTGACGTTCGAGATCTTGGAACCGAAGAGGAGGATGTAGGGGTCCTCCAGCTCGGCTTCCTGGCGCTCCGGGTCGGTCACGAAG
This sequence comes from Amycolatopsis sp. FDAARGOS 1241, assembly GCF_016889705.1. NCBI lineage: Bacteria > Bacillati > Actinomycetota > Actinomycetes > Pseudonocardiales > Pseudonocardiaceae > Amycolatopsis > Amycolatopsis sp. FDAARGOS 1241. The sequence continues at coordinate 265,602 of NZ_CP069526.1, read as the reverse complement.
TAACCGGACACGTAGCCCTTGTCGAAGCGCATACCCTCGGTGAGCTCGAGCTCGAGGCCGAAGGTGTTGCTCTCCTCAACGGTGACGACGCCTTCCTTGCCGACCTTGTCCAGCGCCTCGGCGATCAGCTCGCCGATGGTGCGGTCAGCGGCCGAGATCGAGGCGGTAGCAGCGATCTGCTCCTTGGTCTCGATCTGGACGGCGGCCTTGTGCAGCTGCTCGGTGATGGCCTCGACGGCCGCCTCGATGCCGCGCTTCAGGCTGATCGGGTCGGCACCCGCGGCCACGTTGCGCAGACCCTCGCGGACGAGAGCCTGGGCGAGCACGGTGGCGGTGGTGGTGCCGTCACCCGCGACGTCGTCGGTCTTCTTGGCAACTTCCTTGACGAGCTCGGCCCCGATCTTCTCCCACGGGTCCTCGAGCTCGATCTCCTTGGCGATGGAGACACCGTCGTTGGTGATCGTCGGCGCGCCCCACTTCTTTTCGAGCACGACGTTGCGGCCACGCGGGCCGAGGGTCACCTTGACGGCTTCGGCGAGGGTGTTCAGGCCGCGCTCGAGACCGCGGCGGGCGTCCTCGTCGAACGCGATCAGTTTGGCCATTGCGGTGTGGTCCTCCGGTATTGGGCGCCACCGCCGCGGCATGCTTCGAATCTCTCAGCAGCGGCGGCAGCAGGACTCTTGCGTTGGCCAGGCTCGGTGCCCGCGACGGACGACTGACCGGATGGGTCAGCCTCACCGTCCCGACCTTCAGGCGAGCGGTCCGCGACCGCTGCCTGGCACTCGACGGCGCCGAGTGCCAATGCCGTGTTTAGCACTCTCGGGGTGAGAGTGCAAGAATCGCAGGTCAGTGGCGAGCGGTGGTCAACGGCTCGGCTGGATGGGGATCGACGTCGGAGGGGCGTTGAGGGACGACCCGGGCGCGTTGGGCTGCGAGCCGTCGGGGCCGACGGGGATGTTCGGGGCGGTGGTGGGCGTGGTGGTGCCGCCGCCGGAGTCATCACCGCCGAAGAGGAAGATCGCGCCGACGACCAGGCCGGCGATCACGACGATCCCCAGCACGAGCCACAGCCACTTCAGCTCGCCGCCGCGGGATTGCTGGAACGTTCCGGCCCCGCCGGCCGGTGACGGCGGGCGCAGGCGCATCGGATCACCGGGCGGGCCGTAGCCCGGCGGCACGGCGGAGTAGCCCTGCTGCCGGTTCGGGTAGCCGTAGCCGGGATGGCCCTGGGGGCCCTGCGGCGCGCCGGGGTAGCCGTAACCGAGCGGCGGAGCCTGGGCTGGGTTCTGCGGTGCTCCCGGCCACCCGCCGGGCGCACCCGGCACACCGGGCGCGGCCTGTCCACCCGGGACACCAGGAGCGCGTTGTCCACCGGGGACACCCGGCGCACCCGGTCCACCAGGGACACCCGGACCAGCGGGCCCAGCGGGCGCACCCGGAGGCCCGGGAGTGCCTTGCCCACCCGGCGCACCGGGAGCACCCGGCCACTGACCGCCACCGTTGCTCCCCGGTCCGCTCTGGGCGTAGGGCTGCCGTCCGCCGAAGGGCTGCGCGGCGGTTCCCTCCCCCTGCACCGGCGCGGGCGGTCCGTTCTGCTGGGTGCCCGGCGGGCCTGGCGGCGTGTCAGACGTCGCGAGCGGGCCGAGGGCGGTGCGGGCGGCGGCGATCATCGCGACGCAGCTCGGGTAGCGGTCGGCCGGGTTCTTCGCCATCCCCTTGCGGATGACGTCGTCGACGGCGGACGGCAGCGCGACCACACGCGCCACTGAGGGCGGTTCGCCGTTGAGGTGGCCCTTGATGACCGTGGGCACGTCGCCCTTGAAGGGCGGGCTGCCGGTGAGGCACGCGTAGAGCACGCAGGTGAGGGCGTACTGGTCGGTGCGCCCGTCGAGCGGCTCGCCGCGCAGGTGCTCGGGCGCGGCGTACGTCGGGGAACCGAGGAAGTCGCCCCCGCGGGTGCGGTGACCGGTGGCGCCACGGCGCGTCAGACCGAAGTCGGCGACGTAGACGTGTTCGCGGGACGTCTCGCGATTGGTCACGAGCACGTTCGCGGGCTTCACGTCGAGGTGCACCAGGCCGCGGTTGTGCAGGGTGTCGAGGGCGTCGGCGACCTGGTCGAGCAGGGTCAGGGCTCGAGCAGGCGCGATCGGGCCCGACGAGATGAGCCCGGCGAGGTCGCCGCCGTCGACCATGCGCATGGCGATGTAGAGCATGCCGTCGAGCTCGCCGAAGTCGTACAGCGGCACGATGTTGGCGTGGTCGATCGCGGACGTGTTGCGCGCTTCGTCCACGAACCGCTCGCGGAACTCGGCGTCGGTGCCCAGGTGGTCGCCGATGACCTTCAGCGCCACCTTCCGGCCGAGCCGCACATCGGTGGCCTCGTAGGTCACGCTCATGCCGCCCTTGCCGAGCACCGAGTCGATGCGGTAGTTGCCCAGCCGGCGACCGGTGAGGTCCCCCGACACATCGCCTGTCACGCTGCGCAGCTTAACGCCCAGCAATCCGCAGCGATGGGGGGTTCGCCCAACCGGTCGGGCGAGGAGAACTCAGGAGACCTTGCGGACGTCCGCGGCCTGGCTTCGCCCGTCGCGGCCGGACTGGACCTCGAACTCCACGCGGTCGCCTTCGTCGAGTGTGCGGAATCCTTCGGCCTGGATAGCCGAATAGTGGACGAACACGTCCGGACCCTCCGCCGATTCGATGAAGCCGTAGCCTTTTTCCGAGTTGAACCATTTAACGGTGCCGACAGCCACGGCGCCCTCCCTCAGGACAAGATCCGCTCTCCCGGTAGCGGCTGGAAGTGCAGTTCACGCTACCGGAATTACGCACTTCGGCAATGGTCAATTCGGAGATTCGTCAGGCGCGCGAAACCCGCCTGTTCCGCGCTTGGACCAGAACGGTGCCAGGTCCGGCGAAATCGAGGACCAGACCTTCCCCCGTCCGCAGCGACTGCGGGCCGCTCGGGTCGACGGCGCGCAGCCGGCACTGCAGCGTGTCCGGGTAGGCCAGCACGTAGTCCGGCCGCACCGTCACCAGCTCACCCGGCTTCAGCTCGAACGAGTCGACCGGACCCGGCGCCGTGAGCACGAGCGGCCCGGTACCGCTGTAGTGGTCGAGGAACCCGCTGTCGGACCCGAAGAGCTGCTGCAACGGCGCCCAGGCCTGGTCGTGGCGCACCGACGCGGGCCGCGCGAGCACGGCGTCGTGGTGCACCGACCAACCGGTGGTGCCGGTGAGCTCCAGCGGGTAGACGTCGCCGGGCCCGATCGGCGCGAGGTCCACCCAGCCGCCCTCGGCGGGCGCGGTGAACACGGACAGGCCGGGCTTGCGCGAGCCCCCGCGGGCCGGCGGCGCGCTCTCGCGCACGCCGAAGCTGGTCGCGAGCATCGTGTCGGCCGCCGACTGCACGGCCTCGCCGGGCGCCAGCAGCACCCGCGCGACGCCGAAGTTGGGCGTGTGCCTCGTGTGGACTCGCATGTCAGCGGGACGGGACGGAGGACAGGATCCAGCTGATCAGCGCAGACGGGTTACGCGTCTGCGTGAGGACCTGGCCCGGGCCGGCGAAGTCGAACACGAGGCCCTCACCGCTCTTCATCGACTGGATCACGCCCTTCGAGACCTTGCGGACCTGATACTGCACGGTGTCGGCGTACGCGACGACGTGACCGGTGTCGATCGTGACGGCCTCGCCCGGCTGCAGCGTCATGAGGTCGAGCCCGCCGTAGCAGGACACGAGCACCTGGCCCTGGCCCGTGGCTTGGGGCAGGAAGCCGCCCTCGCCGCCGGCCAGGTTCTTGAAGCCGCCCCAGCGCGTCTCGGTCTGCCCACCGTGCGACGAGGCGAGCCAGCTGCCCTGCGTGATGCACCAGCCGGTGCGGCCGTCGAGGGTCACGGTCTGGATGTCGCCGGGCAGGTTGGCCGCGACGGCGACCCAGCCGCCGTTCTGCGGAGCGGTGAAGGTGGAGATGAAGAAGGATTCGCCCTCCAGGAACGAGCGGCCCAGGCCCGTCATGAGCCCGCCCTGCGACTGCGACTGGACGGTCACGCCGTAGCTGGTCGCCATCATCGCGCCCGCGTCGACCTGCACGGGTTCGCCCGGCGCCGGCTCCGGCCGCGCCACCGCGAACGACGGCTGGTGGCGCACTTGTACCTGCATGACTTCTCCCCTGAACCCCGACTCTTGCCGCGGGAGAGTGTTGCACGCCCGCGCGCGCGGGGGAGGATGGTCCGCGTGATCTCCGTCGACGCCTATCGCGAGACCGTGACCGAGCTGCTCGGCCGCGCGCCCGTGACCACCCTGCCCCTGGCCGACGCCGCCGGGCTCGTCCTCGCCGAAGACGTGCTCGCGGGAGTGTCGCTGCCACCGTTCGACAACTCCGCGATGGACGGGTACGCCGTGCGCTCCGCCGACGTCGCCGCAGTGCCCGTGACCCTGCCCGTCGCCGACGACATCCCGGCCGGACGCGTGGACGTCCGGCCGCTGGAGCCGGGTACGGCGCAGCGGATCATGACAGGCGCGCCGATCCCGCCGGGGGCCGACGCCGTCGTGATGGTCGAGGACACCGACCGCGGCACCGAGCAGGTGCTGATCTCGACGGCCGCCACCGCGGGCGACCACGTGCGCCGCACCGGCGAGGACGTGACGCAGGGGACGGTGGCGCTGTACGCCGGCACCGTGCTCGGCCACTCCCAGCTGGGGCTCGCTTCCGCCGTCGGGCTGGCCGAGCTGAAGGTGTACCGGCCGTTGTCGGTGCTCGTCGTGTCGACCGGCACGGAGCTCGTGGAAGCGCCGAAGCCGTTGCGGCACGGGCAGATCTACGAGTCCAACAGCGTCATGCTCGCCGCCGCGCTGCGCGAGCTGGGCTGCCGCGTGGCGGTGGTGCGCAGCGTGGTGGACGACGTCGAGGAGTTCCGCAAGATCATCGAGCCGAAGCTCGCGGACGCCGACCTGCTCGTGACGTCGGGCGGCGTCAGCGCCGGTGCGTACGAGGTGGTCAAGGACGCGCTGACCGGGCAGGGCGTCCAGTTCCGGAAGGTCGCGATCCAGCCCGGCGGGCCGCAGGGGTGCGGCCGGTGGAACGGCGTGCCCGTGGTGACGCTGCCGGGCAACCCGGTGAGCGTGCTGGTGTCGTTCGAGGCGTTCCTGCGCCCGGCGCTGCTGTCGGCGATGGGGCACACGGTGCTCGACCGCCGTCGCGTGCGGGCGCGGCTGACCGAGGCGATGACGTCGCCGGGCGGCCGGCGCCAGTTCCGGCGCGGCTACTACACGCCGACGGAGGGCCAGGTCACCGGCGTCGTCGGGCCGCGCGGCGGGCCGGGTTCGCACCTGCTGGCCGCGTTCACGCAGGCCAATTGCCTGATCGTGTTGCCGGAGGAGGTGACGGAAGCCGCCGAAGGTTCGGAAGTGGACGTGCTGCTGCTGTAGGGAGCTCACGCAGCGACCACCACGGGCTGCGACGGAAGCCGCCGAAAGCGCGGAAGTGGACGTGCTGCTGTTGTAGGGGCCGTCACCCGGGTTGCTGAGCTGCTGCCGCCGCCGGGAAGTCCCGGTGGCGGCGAAGCGGGCTGGTGAGCAGGACCGTGAGGGAGCCGAGCTGGACCGCGGCCATCGCGAAGAGCGTTTCGCGCACGCCGAGCGCTTCGCCGAGCACGCCGCCGAGGAGCGCGCCGAGCGGGATGGTGCCGTAGTTGACGACGGCGGAGCTCGCGGTGATGCGGCCGTAGCGCCCGGGTGGGCAGTACTCCTGGCGGAAGGTGCCGGCGAGCACGTTCGACCCGACGATTCCGGCGGCGACACCCGTGCCGGACAGGATGAAGAGGACAAGACCGGCGCGGGGCGCCGCGAACGGGCCGAGCAGCATCGCGGGCGCCGCGAGTCCTTCGCAGAGGAGGAAGGCGCGCGCGGTGCCGGCCTTCCTGGCCAGCCGGGCGGCGAGGGGCGCCCCGGCGACTCCGCCGGCCTCGGCGAGGGCCAGGACGACGCCGGTGGCCGTCGCGCCGGTGTGGAGGTCATCGACGAGGAAGACGACCTGGATGGCGGCGTACCCGTCGAGGGCGAGGTTGGCGATCGCGGCGGCCGCGACGAGCGTGCGCAGGTACGGGTCTTTCGCCAGGAACCGCAGTCCTTCGGCGATTTCGGTGCGGAGCCGGGTTTTCCGCGGCTCGGGCCGCGGTTCTTCCTTGCGGACCCGGTGCAGGCAGAGCACGGAGATCGCGAAGCTGACGGCGTTCGCCAGCACCCCCGTCACCGGTCCCGCCGCGGCGGCGAGCACCCCGGCGAGCCCCGGGCCCGCCACCTGGGCGGCTGATTCGCTGCCCTGGAGCTTGACGTTCGCCTCGAGCAGCCGGTCCTTGGGCACGAGCGCCGGCAGGTACCCCCGGTAGGCCAGGGAGAAGAACACCTTCGCGACGCCACCCACGAGCGCCGCCGCGAGCAGGAACGGCATGGACAGCAGGCCGGTCACGTACGCGACGGGCACCGCCGCGAAGGCGAGCGCGGAGACGACGTTGCAGACCAGCATCACGCGCCTCTTGCGCCACCGGTCCACCCACGCCCCGGCCGGCAGGGCAACCACCAGCCACGGCGCCCACGCGACAGCCGACAACGCGGCGACTTCGAAAGTGGTCGCGTGGAGGACCAGGAGGGCGGTCAGGGGAAGCGCGGTGCCGGCGACCGCGCTGCCCAGGGTGCTGATCGTCTCGCCGGTCCACACGAGACGGAAGTCCCGGTCGCGCCGGAGACTCACGCGGGTGCTCATGCGCGAGCCGGATTCGGCCGCCGGCAAGAAATCGCGCCCGATCGCCGCCTGCTGAGAACCGAACTCCGTTGCCTACGGTCCTTCACCGCACAAGTGGCCGATCTTCGTTGCAGCGCAACAACTTTCCGCGCCCAACCCTGCTGTCGCGGGCAACCCCGCCAGCAAGCGAGCCCCCGCCCAACCTCAGGGGGACGGCCCTTGTCCAGTATATCGGCCCCCACCGACAAAACGGCTCGCTCAGCCAGGTTGTCCACAGGAGAGCCAAGTTGTGGACAACCCCGCCTCCCGACCGGAGCGACCGGGCCGTCGAGGTCGACCAGCTGCATCAGTGCAACCGCCGGGACCGCCCGATCCAGCTCAACCAGACCAATCAGCTCCACCAGACCGACCACACCAGCCAGACCAGCCAGCTCCACCAGACCAACCACACCAGCCATACCAGCCAGCTCCACCAGACCAACCACACCAGCCATACCAGCCGGCTCAACCACGACACCCGAGCCGATCCGCTCAACCTCCGCGGCCAGCCCAGCCCGCTCGACCCCAACACGCAGCCCGGCCGACCGAACCGTCACGGTTCAGCCCGGAAGCCACGCGCGAACAGGAACACCGGTTGCCGCTCGACTCCGTCGTCGGGCGGCTCGCGGTCGGCGTACTCGGCGAACAGCGCCAGGATCCGCGAGCTCAGCGAAGCCAGCTCCTCAGGCGACAACCGCGCCCAGGTCTCGTTCGTGAACCACGAATCCCGCCACTCGGCCGGTGCGGTCTCCAAAGCGGACAGCCACGACCGCGACAGCGAAGTCTGCCGGTCGAGTGCCACGATCTCCGCGGCGTCGCCGACGGGGTCGCCGACGAAGTCCGAAGTGGACCACGACAGCGCGCCGTCGGGCCGGCGCCACCAGCGTTCGCGGCGGTCGCGCGCCAGCTCCGGTGCCTCTTCGACCAGGCCGGCGCCCGCCAGCACCTTCAGGTGGTGGCTGACGTTCCCGACCGCGGAACCGAGCGAAGCGGCCAAACCGGAAGCCGTCGCCGGGCCGTCGAGGCGCAGGACGTCGAGGAGGCGGCGGCGCAGCGGGTGGGACATCGCGGCGAGCACCCGGGAATCGCGAATCTCGTGGGCCATGGCACACAAGAGTAGTTGTACAACAACTCTTGTACAATACCGGCAGGTATCCTCACGCCATGGGCTTCTTCACCTGGATCATCTTCGGCGCACTGGTCGGCTGGCTCGCGAACCTCGTGGTCGGCGGGCCGGAGCGGCGCCGGCAGGGATGCCTGGTCAGCGTGCTCGTCGGCGTGCTCGGAGCGGCCCTCGGCGGCTTCATCTACCGCCTCGCGACCGGTGAGCAGCAGCGGTTCGAATTCGACTTCCCCAGCTTCGGCGTCGCGATCCTCGGCGCGATCGTGCTGCTGGCAATCCTGCGGCTGATCAGCGCGATCGGCCGGCGGCCCAGTGACCGTTTGTAACGGTTTGCCCACGAACCGTCAGTAACGTCCCCGAAACCCCTAAACTGGTCAGTTCCGCGCCCGGGTGCATGCGTCGTCGGGGGATGCATGCACCCGGCCCGCCCTGGCGGCCTCCCTGACCACGCGCACGGCCAGCGCCGTGTCCACGAGCACGGGCATCGGCGCGGCGGAGATCTCCCGTCGCCAGGCGCACAGCAGCTCGATGAGCGGATCGGGCACGGCCATCGCTTCCTCGGCGGTTTCGGCTCGGGCACCGGGCCCGAGCGGCTGGTACTACTGGGAGTTGTCGAGGAATTCGACTCGTCGTTACCGGTTTGTGGGCATGCCCACCCGCTGCGGGGAAACCCTTGCGGGAGAGAGCCCGCCAGCCCTGGGCGTGTCCGCCCGCCGACGGGCGGTAGCGTGGTGACGCCCAAATCGGACGTGAAACCGTCCCCTCCCTCCGATCGCAACGAAACGCGGGGAACCGATCCATGAGCGGCAAGCCCACCGGCAATCCCCTCACCCACGCAGTGGAGCTCGCGCGGGAGACCATCCCGCCGATGCACCCCGCCGGACGCCCGTTCGTCCTCGGCGGGCTGGCGGCGACGCTGGTGCTGCGCCGGTTCTCCAAGCGCCTCGGCGTGGTGGGCGCGCTCGCGACGGCGGCGACCGCCGCGTTCTTCCGCGAGCCCAAGCGCGTCGCGCCGGAACGGCCGAACATCGCCGTGGCGTCGGCCGACGGGCTGGTGTCCCTCATCGAGGAGGCCGTGCCGCCGCCGGAGCTGGGGCTGCCCGCCGAGCCGCGGATGCGCGTGAGCGTGTTCCTGTCCGTGTTCGACGTGCACGTCCAGCGGATCCCGGCCCCGGGCGTCGTCGAGAAGGTGGCCTACCGGCCCGGCAAGTTCCTCTCCGCGGACCTGGACAAGGCGAGCGAGGACAACGAGCGCAACTCCGTGCTCATGCGCACCGTCGACGGCCACGAGCTCGTCGTCGTGCAGATCGCCGGCCTCGTCGCGCGGCGCATCGTGTGCGAGATCCGCGAGGGCGACAAGGTGGCCGCCGGTGCCACCTACGGCCTCATCCGGTTCGGCTCCCGTGTCGACCTCTACCTGCCGCCCGGCAGCCGCGTGCTCGTCTCGAAGGGCCAGCGCACGGTCGGCGGCGAGACGGTGCTCGCCGAACTCCCGGCACTGGGAGAAGGCTGATCATGGTCCGCGTGACCACCCCCGGCATCAGGCTGCTGCCGAACGCCATCACCGTGCTCGCGCTGTGCGCCGGCCTGTCGGCCGTGCAGTTCGCGCTCACGAACAACTACGCGATGGCCATCGCGTCGATCGGCATCGCGGCCGTCCTCGACAGCCTCGACGGCCGCATCGCCCGCCTGCTCGACGCGACGTCCAAGATGGGCGCCGAGCTCGACTCCCTGTCCGACGGCATTTCGTTCGGCGTGGCGCCCGCGCTGGTGCTGTACGTGTGGCAGTCGCACGGCGATCGCATCGGCTGGGTCGCGTCGCTGATCTTCGCCGTTTGCATGATCCTGCGGCTCGCGCGCTTCAACACGCTGCTCGACGACACCGAGCAGCCCCCGTATGCCGCGGAGTTCTTCGTGGGCGTCCCCGCCCCGGCGGGGGGCCTGGTCGCGTTGCTGCCGCTCATCGCCACGCTGCAGTGGGGCGAGGGCTGGTGGTCCGAGCAGTACGTGGTGATCGTCTGGACGATCGCCGTGGCCGCGTTGCTGATCAGCCGCATCCCGACGCTGTCGCTGAAGACCGTCAAGGCCCCCGCCAAGGCCATCGCACCGCTGCTGGTCGGCGTCGGCCTCCTGGCAGCGGCGATCATCCAGTTCCCGCTGGTCGCACTGGCGATCGCGCTGGTGCTGTACCTGCTGCACATCCCGTACTCGGTCTACCGGCACCGCTGGCTGGCCGCCCACCCGGAGGCCTGGACGGTGCCGCCGCGCGAGCGCCGCGCCATCCGCCGGGCCCGCTCGCAGCGCCGGCTGCGGCTGCGGCCGGCTTCGCGCCGCGTCGCGGGCGCCATGCGCGCGGTGCGGTTGCCGCGGAACGGGTCGGATTTCGTGCGCGTGACGCGCGCGCTGCGGGACCGGGACCGGGGCACCACCGGCACGGTCGGCGGGGCGAGCGGCAACGGCGCGTCGGGCCCGGGCCAGCGCCGGCGGTCGTGGCGGCGGATCGGCATCCGCCGGCGCTGATCAGGACCGAAGGGCAGCGGAAGTTCTCCCCCCGCCGGTGCGCGACATCCCGTCGTTCGGCACATGGGGCGGCCTCGCGTCGCTAGGGTGAACGGCGTGAGCGCTCCGCAGATCACGCTGACCGTCCGGCACACGCCGTCCGCGCTGGATTCGCGACGGGGGGTTGTGCGGTTGCACCCCGAGGTGCTCGACGCGCTCGGGCTGAGGCCCTGGGACGCCGTGCACCTCACCGGGGCGCGCCGCAGCGCCGCGCTGGCCGCGCCGTCCGGAGAAGAGGGCATACCCGGCGTCGTGCTGGTGGACGACGTCACCCTGTCGAACCTGGGCGTGTCCGAGGGCGGCGAGGTCGTGGTGGCGCCGGCCGACGTGGCGGCCGCCAAGACGGTGACGGTGGCCGGATCGAGGCTGGCCAGCGTCTCCGTACCGCCGCAGACGCTGCGGCTGGCGTTGACCGGCAAGGTGCTCACGCGCGGCGACGCGGTGTCGCTGCTGCCACAGGACCTCGCCCCGGCGCCGGGGGCCGACGTCGCGGCCGTGCGGGGCCAGCTCTCGCGGGTGATCGGGGCGACGTGGACCAATGAGCTGCTCACCGTCACGGCGACGGAGCCCGTCGGCGCCGTCGTCGTCGGACCGTCCACAGTGGTCAGCTGGCGCGACGGCGCGCGCACCGGCGAACCGGCCGGTGACCCGGCGCCCGTCCGCAGCGCCACCGCCCTCGTGCGCAGGACGGCCGTCACGGCGGCCGAGGACTACCTCGACGCGGAGATCGTCGAGGAGCCCGCAGAGGAGCTGGTGGAAACGGTCCCGCCCGTCACCGACCTCGTCGGCGCCGAGGGTGCCGCCCGCAAGCTCGCCGAGTGGTTCGACTTGGCGTTCCACCGGCCGGACCTGCTCGAGCGGCTCGGCACGTCGGCGCACCTCGGCGTGCTGCTGTCCGGCCCCGAAGGCGTCGGCAAGGCGACGCTGGTGCGGTCCGTCGCGCAGGCCGAGAAGGTGCGCGTGGTGGCGCTGACCGCGCCGAACATCGCCGTGCTCGAGCCCGGCACCGTGCACGCGCGCCTGCGCGAGGCCATCGGCCACGCCGCCGACGGGGACGGGCCCGGGGTGCTGCTGATCAACGACGTCGACGCGCTCCTGCCGGCCAGCCAGCCGCCGCCGGTGGCGACCGTCGTGCTGGAGGAGCTGCGCGGGGCGATGCGGCTCGAGGGCATCGCCGTGGTGGCCACGACGCAGCGCGCCGAGTCCGTCGACCCGCGGCTGCGCGCCGCCGACCTGCTCGACCGCGAGCTCGGCCTGCCGCTGCCCGACGCGAAGTCCCGGGTGGAGCTGCTGCGGATCCTGCTGCGCGACGTCCCCGTCGAACCGGGCGCCGATCTGGGCGTGCTCGCCGAGAAGACACCCGGGTTCGTGGCCGCCGACCTCATCGCGCTGCGCCGCGACGCCGCGCTGCGCGCCGCCCTGCGCCAGCGTGACGTCGAGGAGCCGAGCATTTCGCAGCAGGACCTGCTCGACGCGCTGGCCACCGTCCGGCCGATCTCCCTGTCCACTTCGGACAACCTCGCCACGGGCGGGCTGACGCTCGAGGACGTCGGCAACATGGTCGACGTCAAGCAGGCCCTCACCGAGACGGTGCTGTGGCCGCTGCGCTACCCCGACTCGTTCGCCCGGCTCGGCATCGACCCACCGCGCGGCGTGCTGCTCTACGGCCCACCCGGCGGCGGCAAGACGTTCCTGGTCCGAGCGCTGGCGGGCACGGGCGCGCTCAACGTGTTCGCGATCAAGGGCGCGGAGCTGCTGGACAAGTGGGTCGGCGAATCCGAGCGCGCGGTGCGCGACCTCTTCCGGCGGGCCGCCGACGCCGCGCCGTCGCTGATCTTCCTCGACGAGATCGACGCGCTGGCGCCGCGACGCGGCCAGTCCTCCGACTCCGGAGTGGCCGACCGCGTGGTCGCCGCCCTGCTCACCGAGCTCGACGGCGTGGAGCCGATGCGCGAGGTCGTGGTGCTGGGCGCCACGAACCGGCCCGAGCTCGTCGACCCGGCGCTGCTGCGGCCGGGCCGCCTGGAGCGCCGCATCTACGTGCCGCCGCCCGACGCCGACTCCCGTGCCGCCATCCTCACGGCGGCGTCGAAGAACACCCCACTGGCGTCCGATGTGGATCTCGCGGCCCTCGCGTCCACCCTGGACGGTTACTCCGCCGCCGACTGCGCCGCCCTGATCCGCGAGGCGGCCCTGACGGCGATGCGCGAATCGCTAGACGCGCGCGAGGTCACGGCCGCTCACCTGGCGAAGGCCCGGGAAACGGTGCGGCCTTCACTGGACCCGGCCCAGCTGGCGACGTTGGAGGCTTACGCGCAGGCGCAGCGAGAACGCTGAACGATCACTTGTCCGGCTGACCGGCCAAACACAGGAGGACCCGCTGCCCGAGGGCGGCGGGTCCTCCTGTTTTCGCCGGTCAACTGCCCTTGTGGCCGCTCTGGTAGTCCTTCGTGATGATCACGATGACACCCGGGCTCGAGTTCTGGATGCCTTCGAACCGGGGCTCGGCCACGAAGCCGAACTCGGCGGCCAGCTGTTTCGCAGCGGCTTCCTCGTCGGTGCCGGGGCGGAAGTAGGCCGTGGTGTGCGGGATCACACCCTGGGAGTAGTTGCCGACCTCGGCGACGTTCCAGCCCCCGCCGCGGAAGTCGTTGGCGGCCTGTTCGGCGAGGTGCTGGACCAGGGAGTTGTTGTAGACGCGCAGGGTGACCCACTTGTTGGACGCCTGCTGGTCGCCCGGCTGTCCCGGCTGGCCGGGCTGCCCGCTCTGCTGGCCCGGCTGCGTGCTGGGCTGTCCGGACGGGCTGCCCGGCGCGGAGGACGGCGCCGAGGACACGGCCGACGACGAGGGCGGCGTCGCGGACGACGACGAACCCGGGGCCGGTGACGAAGCCGACGGACTGCCCGAACTGCTGGTGGGCCCGGCGTTGTTGGCGCTCGGGCCGCCGCCCGACAGCGCGGTGACGCCGCCGATGATCGCGGCGATCACGGCGACCCCGATGAGCGCGACGCCCGCGGCCCGCATGGGCCGGGACAGTCCCGAGAAGAAGCTCATGACAGTTCGATCCCCAGCCGCCGGGCGCCGCGCTTGCGCTGCCGGGCGGCGCGCGTCTTGCGCAGCCGCTTCACCAGCATCGGGTCGGCCGCCACGGCCTCAGGCTTGTCCAGCAGCGTGTTCAGCAGCTGGTAATAACGGGTCGAGGACAGCGAGAAGCGTTCCCGGATGGCGTTCTCCTTGGCACCGGCGTGCCGCCACCACTGGCGCTCGAACGCGAGGATGTCCAGCTCGCGCTCGGTCAGGCCACCCGTACTCTCCGGCGGCGACGGCTGATCACCAGCCATCGACTCCGCGGCGTCCATGCGGTCCTCGCAATCGCTTCGGCTGTCCTTCCGCGGGCGTCATTGAACCACGGAACCGATGCTCGACATGGGCATCCGGCGCGGCGCGTCACGGTCCGATCCAGGTGTAATGGAGGGTCGGACTAAACTCGCTGCTCGTGACCGTCCACCCCATCCGCATCGCCGGCGATCCCGTGCTGCACCAGCCGACCCGTGAGATCACGGAGTTCGACGACGAGCTGCGCACGCTCACCGAGGACATGTTCGAGACGATGTACGCGGCCGAAGGCGTGGGCCTCGCGGCCAACCAGATCGGCCTCGACCTGCGCGTCTTCGTCTACGACTGCCCCGACGACGAGGGCGTCGAGCACCGCGGCGTGGTGGTGAACCCGCGGCTGGAGACCTCCGAGATCCCCGAAACGATGCCTGACCCGGACGACGACTGGGAAGGCTGCCTGTCGGTTCCCGGCGAGTCCTACCCGACCGGGCGGGCGTCCTGGGCCCGGGTGACGGGCTTCGACGTGTCCGGCACGCCGATCACCGTCGAGGGCACGGGCTACTTCGCCCGGTGCCTCCAGCACGAGACCGATCACCTCGACGGGTACCTGTACCTGGACCGCCTCGTGGGCCGCCACGCGCGGGCGGCGAAGAAGATGCTGAAGAAGAACAAGTGGGGAGTGCCGGGGCTGAGCTGGCTGCCGCCGAAGGAAGGCGCGGAGGAGTCTGCTGAAGCCTGACGGTCTCGGTGGTTTCTCGAGGAGTCTCTTCGCCCTGGTGGGCGGGGAGGCTCTTTTGTGTCGCGGGGTGTCGTGCTCGTGCGCTCTTCCGTGAAGCGCTGCCGTCCGCCTGCTCCGATCCGGTGAAGAACACACGGGTCGACAAGTCGCCTTGTGCTCGCGTGATCCGCCGTGGCATGGTCGGGGGACAACCCCATAACCAACGCGGGAGCTCGCGCCTTGGCGGGCTGAGAGGGCGGCTGGTGTCTGTCTGAGGACACCCGGTGCCGCCGACCGCATGAACCTGACCGGGTAATGCCGGCGTAGGGAGTGAACGTCGTTGACGACGCTGGAGAACGAGCCCACCATCACGCCTTCCGTGACCACGGGGCCGATCACGGGCTCGCGCAAGGTCTACCACCACACCGAATCCGGCCTGCGGGTGCCGGCGCGGCGGATCGACCTGACGAACGGTGACCACTTCGACGTGTACGACACGTCCGGTCCGTACACGGACACCGAAGTGACGATCGACGTCCACAGTGGACTTCACCCGCTGCGCGCGGGCTGGGCCGACGGCCGCGCGCACAACACCCAGCTCGGCTGGGCCAAAGCCGGCGTGATCACGCGCGAGATGGAGTTCATCGCCGCGCGCGAGCGGTGCTCGCCGGAGTTCGTGCGCGACGAGGTGGCGCGCGGGCGGGCGGTGATCCCCGCCAACCGCAAGCACCCCGAGACCGAGCCGATGATCATCGGCAAGAAGTTCCTGGTGAAGATCAACGCCAACATGGGCAACTCGGCCGTCTGGTCCTCAGTGGAGGAAGAGGTCGACA
Organism: Amycolatopsis sp. FDAARGOS 1241; assembly: GCF_016889705.1. NCBI lineage: Bacteria > Bacillati > Actinomycetota > Actinomycetes > Pseudonocardiales > Pseudonocardiaceae > Amycolatopsis > Amycolatopsis sp. FDAARGOS 1241. The sequence continues at coordinate 250,256 of NZ_CP069526.1, read as the reverse complement.
AGATGGTGTGGGCCACCCGCTGGGGCGCCGACACCATCATGGACCTCTCCACCGGCAAGCGGATCCACGAGACCCGCGAGTGGATCATCCGCAACTCCCCCGTGCCCGTCGGCACCGTGCCGATCTACCAGGCGCTCGAAAAGGTCAACGGGGAGCCGGAAAAGCTGTCGTGGGAGGTCTACCGCGACACGGTGCTCGAGCAGTGCGAGCAGGGTGTGGACTACATGACCGTCCACGCGGGAGTGCTGCTGCGGTACGTGCCGCTCACCGCGCGGCGCGTCACCGGCATCGTGAGCCGCGGTGGGTCGATCATGGCCGCGTGGTGCCTGGCGCACCACCAGGAGTCCTTCCTGTACACGCACTTCGAGGAGCTCTGCGAGATCCTGCGGAAGTACGACGTCACGTTCTCCCTCGGTGACGGCCTGCGGCCCGGCTCGATCGCCGACGCCAACGACCGCGCCCAGTTCGCCGAGCTCGAAACCCTCGGTGAGCTCACACACATCGCGCGGGAGCACGACGTGCAGGTGATGATCGAGGGCCCCGGCCACGTGCCGATGCACAAGATCAAGGAGAACGTCGAACTCGAGGAGCAGCTCACCGGCGAGGCGCCATTCTACACCCTCGGCCCGCTCGCGACGGACATCGCGCCCGCCTACGACCACATCACGTCCGCCATCGGCGCGGCGCAGATCGGCTGGTACGGCACGGCGATGCTCTGCTACGTCACGCCGAAGGAGCACCTCGGCCTGCCCAACCGCGACGACGTGAAGACCGGCGTGATCACCTACAAGATCGCCGCCCACTCCGCCGACCTCGCCAAGGGCCACCCGCACGCGCACGAGTGGGACGACGAGCTGTCCAAGGCCCGCTTCGAATTCCGCTGGACCGACCAGTTCAACCTCGCGCTCGACCCCGACACCGCTCGCTCGTTCCACGACGAGACGCTGCCCGCGGAGCCGGCGAAGACGGCCCACTTCTGCTCGATGTGCGGCCCGAAGTTCTGCTCGATGCGGATCACGCAGGACGTGCGCAAGTACGCCGAGGAGCACGGCCTGTCCACTGTGGAGGCCATCGAGGCCGGCATGGCGGAGAAGTCCGCCGAGTTCGGTGAGCAGGGCAACAAGGTCTACCTGCCTGTTGTCGGGCAGTAGCACCAGCAGCACCAGCACAACCGGAGAAAGTCATGACCAGCACCCCCCGCACGGCCCTCACCATCGCCGGATCGGACTCCGGCGGTGGTGCGGGCGTGCAGGCCGACCTGCGCACGTTCTTCGCCAACGGCGTCCACGGGCTCGTCGCCCTCACTGCGGTGACCGTGCAGAATTCGCTCGGCGTGCAGGGTTTCACCGAGATCCCGGCCGACGTCGTCACGGCGCAGATCAAGGCCGTCGCCGGCGACATGGGCGTCAACGCGGCCAAGACGGGCATGCTCGCCACCGCCGACATCATCCAGGCGGTCGCGAAGACGCTCGACGAAGTCCACATCGGACGCGACACGGACACGCCGTTCGTCGTCGACCCGGTCGCGGCCTCGATGACCGGGCACGCGCTGCTGCGCGAGGAGGCGCTCGAAGCCATCCGCACCGAGCTCTTCCCGCGGGCCACGCTGATCACGCCGAACCTCGACGAGGTGCGGCTGCTCACCGGCGTCACGGTCACCGGGACCGAAACCCAGCGCGCGGCGGCCGAAGCACTGCTGGAGTTCGGTTCGTCGTGGGTGCTCGTGAAGGGCGGGCACCTCCACGAGGCCGAGGACTGCGTGGATCTGCTCACGAACGGCACCGATGTCGTCGAGTTCAGCGGACCGCGGATCGCGACGGAGAACACCCACGGCGGCGGCGACACGATGGCCTCGGCCATCACGTCGTCGCTCGCCAAGGGCGCCGACGTGCCGACGGCCGTGGGCGAAGCCAAGCGGTTCATCGAACGCTGCGTCGCCGAGGCCTACCCGCTGGGCGCGGGCGTGGGCCCGGTCTCCCCGTTCTGGCGGCTGGCCCACTGACCGGCCACACTGGACCCGTGACCGACGACGCCGCCGCCCGCGCTCTGTGGGCCACCATGCCGCTGGACCTGCAGTTCGAGGTCGACAAACTGGTTTCGGACAACCGGCCGGCGCAGGCCCTCAAGGTGATCCGGAAGTGGGGCCTGAACCCCAAGCCCGGAATCGCCGAGAGCCGCGCGGTGACCGATTACCGGGCGAGCGTGCTGAAACCGCCACCACGCTTCACTTGAGCCCGAACTGGATATTCCGCGCGGTACGGACGAAACCGCCCGTACCGCGCGGAATCACGTGACGGGTTCGGGCGAGCGCGAGTCGTAGACGCTGCGCGCCTCGCGGATCCGATCGAAGTCGGTCTGCGACCAACGGCTCAGCGCCACGAGGTGCTCACTCACCTCGGTGCCCATTTCGGTGAGCGCGTACTCGACCGTCGGCGGGGTGGTCGGGGACACTGTGCGGGTACGAACCCGTCGCGCTCGAGGCTGCGCAGGTCCTGCGTGAGCATCTCCTGGCTGATGCCCCGACGGCGCGTTTACCGGGAAGTGCCTTCTGGCGGAAAGTGACGGATCGCCGGAGCATGGGTGGTGAAGATCCACGACGAAGGAGAGAGCACGGATGCGAGTGGTCACGCAGCAGGAGTTCGGCGGACCGGAGGTGCTGCAGGTAGTCGAGGCGCCGCGGCCGGTGCCCGGGCCGACGGAGGTGCTGGTGCGGGTGCACGCCGCCGGCGTCAACCCCGTCGACTGGAAGTCGCGGGCGCAGGAGGTGTTCCTGGGCAAGCCGCCCTACACGCTGGGCTGGGACGTGTCCGGAGTGGTCGAAGAGGTGGGGTTCGGCGCCACCGGTGTGCAGCCGGGCGACGAGGTGCTCGGCATGCCGTGGTTCCCGCGCGAGGCCGGCGCCTACGCGGAGTACGTGACGGCCCCGTCGCGCCAGTTCGTCCGCAAGCCGGCCGGGCTGTCGCACGTCGAAGCGGCCGGGTTGCCGCTGGCGGGGCTCACGGCGTGGCAGGCACTCGTGGACGTAGCCGGTGTCCGGAGTGGACAGCGCGTGCTCGTCGACGCGGCCGCGGGCGGCGTCGGGCACCTCGCCGTGCAGATCGCCAAGGCGCGCGGGGCGTACGTGCTCGGCACGGCCAGCGCGGCCAAACACGACTTCCTCCGTTCGATCGGGGTGGACGAGCCGCTGGACTACCGCGACGAAACCGTCACCGCGTCCGACGTGGACGTCCACTTGGGACTCGTCGGTGAACGCGGCGACCTGCGGTGGCTGCCCGCAGTGAAGGAAGGCGGACTGGTGATCAGCGTGCCCGGCGGCGTGGCGCCGGCGGTGCGCGCCGAAGCGGAGAAGCGCGGCGTGCGGACGTCGCCGCTCCTCGTGGAACCGGACCGGATCGGCTTGCTCGGGCTCGTCGAGCTGGTCGAGGAGGGGAAGCTGAAGGTCCGCGTGGACCAGACGTTCCCGCTCGACGAGGTCGCGAAGGCCCACGAACGGGGCGAGGCCGGCCGGGCGACCGGGAAGATCGTCCTGACCGTGTGACGTGAGACGGCCCCCGGGCGAGCATCCGGGGGCCGTGCACTGTGGACACTCAGCCGCGCGCGATCACCTGCGGCAGCACCGTGGTCAGGCCGGTCCAGTCGGACGTCACGACGGAAGCGTGCTGCTTCGCGAGGTCGGCCACGCGCTGGTTCGCCTGGTCGACGGTCGGGTTGTGGTCGTCGATGGCGGGTGCGACGTTCTGCCCGTCGGTCATGATCACGTAGTAGTGGTTGGCGTCGTACCACCACGGGCCGGTCTGCGTCACCCACGCGTTGGCGTCGCCGTCGAAGACCACGAACCACGGTTTGAGGTTCGCCGCGTACTGGTCGCGCGGGTCGCCGCCGACGGCGCCGTGCACGGTCGGGAAGATCTGGACGGCACCGAGCTCGCCCGCGTTCTTCTGCGCCAGCAGGTAGTTCGCGTACTCGACGTCGGTGTGCAGCGTGTCGGTGGGGTTCTGCTCCTCGACCGTGCCCGGGATGATCTCGGTGAGCACCTTGCCGTGCAGCGCGTCCGCGGTGGGCCAGTTGTCCGCTTTGGCCGCGTCGTCGAGGGTCGCGTAGCCGCCGAGGAGGTCGGCCGGCTTGAAGACAGCGCCACCGAGGTGGGCGCGGAACGCGGCGTCGAGTTCGTCCGGGCCGAGGCCGTGGTTGTCCGAGAAGCCCGTTTTCATCTCGAGCTTGAGGGTGAGCGGCGCGTGGCCCGGGTGCGCCGCGAGCCAGATGCGGATGTCGTCGAGGCAGTACTCGAGGTCCTTGTTCGCGCCACCCTGGTACAGGTCGGCCGTGGTCGACGCGGCGACGCAGTTGTTGCTGTTGCCCAACGGGTTCGAGTGGCTCACCTTCCACTCGTGCGTGATGATGTCGGGCCACACGTCGAGCTCGATCAGTGACGAACCGTTGTCCAGCGCCTGCGCCAGGAACGGGTACGCCGCGGGGTCGTAGGTGTTGTGCACGCCGACCATCGTCACGTGCGAGAGCTTCGGACTGTCCGCGTTCGCCGCGGCCGCCCCGGACAACGTGGCGGCGACCAGCGCACCGACCACCACAACCACGTGCGAGAACCTCATCCCGTCCCCTTCGCCCACACCGGTAGTGCAACAGCTTTCACACTGTGCCACCGTGGTGGACTGTGGATGAAGGCCAGCTGACCAAATGGACTAGACCAGAAGTCGGAAAGCGACCATGACCGAAAACCCGAGCCCCCCGTCCGCGCTGACGATCGCCGGTTCCGACTCCGGCGGCGCCGCCGGGCTGCAGGCCGACCTGCGCACGTTCCTCACGTGCGGCGTCCACGGGCTCGTCGCCGTGACGGCCGTGACGGTCCAGAACACCCTGGGGGTGCACGACCGCGCGGACATCCCGCCACACGTAGTGGCCGGCCAGATCGAGGCCGTCGCGTCGGACATGGGTGTGGGCGCGGCGAAAACGGGCATGCTGGCCTCGGCCGAGATCATCCACGCCGTGGCGGCCGCGTGCGACAACGCGGGCATCGGGCGTGATCGCGAGGTGCCGTTCGTGGTCGACCCGGTGGCGGCGTCGATGACCGGGCACCCGCTGTTCGACGCCGACGGGCTCGTGGCGCTGCGCGAGGAACTGCTGCCGCGCGCCACCGTGCTCACCCCGAACCTCGACGAGGTGCGGCTGCTGACGGGCCTGACGGTGACCGATCGCGAAGGCATGCACGCCGCGGCCGTGGTGCTGCACCGGCTGGGGCCGAAGTACGTGCTCGTGAAGAGCGGCCACCTCGTCGCGGACCCGGAGTGCGTGGACCTCCTCTTCGACGGAGCGAAGTTCATCGAGCTGCCGGGGCCGCGCTTCCACACCCCGCACACCCACGGCGCGGGCGACACGATGGCGTCCGCTTTGACGGCCGGTCTCGCCAAGGGCATGTCGGTGGAGGACGCGGCCCGCTACGGCAAGTGGTTCGTGTCGCACGCGGTAGAGCACTCGTACCCGATGGGCGCGAAGGTCGGCCCGGTGTCGGCGTTCTGGCGGCTGGCGCCGGAGGAGCGCTAGACCGGACTGCCGGGTGCTGGTGGATCACCGCCCGGTTCCCCGCGCAGCCGAAACAGGGCGCCGGTCCCTGTCCGGCGATGGCGGCCGACGATTCGCGCGGAAGTCGCGGGTGGAGCCCCTAGTTGTCGTCGGAGATGAGGGCTTCGAGGGCCGGGAGGGCGGCGGTGATCGCGTCGCGGTCCTCGCGGCTCAGCTTGTCGAGGCGGCGATTCAGCTCCTGCACGCGGGTGGACCGCACGCCGGACACGAGGCGCTCACCCTCCTCCGTCGCGCGGGCGAGCCAGGCGCGACGGTCGACGGGATCGGACTCCCGCGTGACGTAACCCGACTCGACGAGTGTGGCGATGATCCGCGACATCGTCGCGGCGGCGACGCCTTCCTTGGCGGCCAGGTCGCCGAGGCGGAGCTGACCGAAGTGGACGAGCGTGGCGAGGGCGGAGATCGCACCGTGGCCGGGGCCGGGGACGCCCGCCTGCCGCAAGGAGCGCGAGAGGCGTCCGACGGCCAGGTACAACCTGCCCGAGACATCCTGGACCGAGGACAGTGTCACGGCTGGCTCCTCCTGCTGCTGTTGCCCGCCGCTGGTGCGCCGGAAAGGTGCCGTCCACCATAAGGCCTCGCGGTGCTCGATCGGCGTTAAGCGCGGACGAAATCACCGACTGGGGTGCGAAACGCGGCCCAGACGCACCAGGCGGCTTACCCGCGTGTACCCCGCGGGGGATGAAATCCCCACGGGGCAAGGCGACTGCGCGTGGTCGGCCCAGCACGCGCAGGAGCGATCAGCGCGTCCGGGTCAGCGCCTTCGGGTCAGCGCGGCGGTGAGGACGCGTGCGCCCAGAACCGCTGCGGCACCCGCCCGGCGTCGCGGGCCAGGCGGCCCGCTTCGACGCCCGCCTTCATGGCCGCGGCCATGCGCTCGGGGTCCTTGGCCCGGGTGACGGCGGTGGACAGCAGCACGGCGTCGCAGCCGAGTTCCATCGCGAGCACCGCGTCGGAGGCGGTGCCGATGCCCGCGTCGAGGATGACGGGGACCATGGCGCGCGCGACGATCAGCTCGATGTTGTGCGGGTTGCGGATGCCGAGGCCCGTGCCGATCGGCGCGCCCAGCGGCATGACGGCCGCGCAGCCGGCTTCCTCCAGGCGCAGCGCGAGCACGGGGTCGTCGTTCGTGTACGCGAGCACGGTGAACCCGTCTGCGGCCAGCCGCTCGGCGGCGTCCAGCGTTTCGAACGGGTCGGGCAGCAAGGTGCGGTCATCGGCGTGGACCTCGAGTTTGATGAGGTCCGTCTCGAGCGCCTCGCGGGCCATCTCCGCTGTCAGCACGGCTTCGGCGGCCGTGCGGCAGCCCGCCGTGTTCGGCAGCAGCTTGATGCCCAGCCGGCGCACCAGACCCAGCACACCGGTGCCGTGCTCGGCGTCCGCCTTGCGCATGGCGACGGTCGTGAGCTCGGTGCCCGACGCGATCAGCGCGCGTTCCAGCACCGAGAGGTTCGCCGCGCCACCGGTTCCGATGATGAGCCTCGACGAGAGCTTGTGCTCGCCGATGACCAGAGCGTCGTCCACCTCAACCTCCCTGAACCGCGGTCAGCACGTCGATGTTCGCACCCTTCGGCACCACCGACTCCCCCCACTCGCCCCGGCGCACGACCACGCCGTTCACCGCGACGGCCACGCCCTGGGGCGAAACGTCGAGCGCGTCGAGCAGCTGTGCCACCGTCGCGCCGTCGGGGAACTCGCGCCAGTCCCCGTTGACCTTGATCTCCATCAGACTCGTTCCTCCACTGCGGAATTCGGACGCGAAGCGGGCAACCGGGCGGGCGTGGCCGCACCGATCTCGTCCGGCGGCCGCTCGCCGGTCAGCCAGGCGACCACGGCGTCGGCGGTCACGGGGGCCATCAACAAGCCGTTGCGGTGGTGGCCGGTGGCCGCGTACACGCCTTCGCCGAGCTCGCCGATGTACGGCAACGCGTCGCGGCTGCCCGCGCGCAGGCCCGCGGCCGTCTCGACGAGCTCGTACTCCGTGATCCCCGGCAGGATCCGTTCGGCGCCTTCGAGCAGCTCACGCACGCCCCGCGCGGTCACGGCCACGTCGAAGCCCGCTTCGTACTGCGTCGCGCCGAGCACCAGCTCGCCGTCGGCGCGCGGCACCAGGTAGATCGGCCGGCCCTCGACCATCGCGCGCACAGTGTACGGCGGAGGCGGCAGGCAACCCCGGCGTGGCCGCAGCCGCAGGATCTCGCCCTTCAACGGCCGCACGGCGTCGGCCAGCAGCGGGTGCAATCGGCCCGTCCACGCACCGGCCGCCAGCACGACGGGACCGGTCACCTCGTCGAGCCGGGACATCCGCGCCGGCGAGAACTCGACCCCGCGTTTCGAGCACGCCTGCAGCAGCGCCGTGAGCAGCTTCCGGTTGTCCACGGCCAGGTCGCCGGGCACGTGCAGACCGCTGCGCACGGCCCCGAGCCCCGGCGCGAGCTTGCGCGCCGCCCGGCCCGTGAGCCGCTCGACTGAGCGGCCCAGCGACGTCAGGTACTCCGCGAGGATGTCCAAGTGCCCCGCATCGGCGCTGTCGAACGCCACGACGATCGTGCCGTGCCCAGCCAGTCCGGGGTCCGTGCCCTCGGCCTCGAGGTCACGAGCGAACGCCGGCCAGCGCCGCAGCGACTCCTCGCCCAGGCTGAGCACGTGTTCCTCACCCGGCCACGCCTCCGTGACCGGCGCCAGCATCCCGCCGGCCACCCACGACGCACCGCCCTCGCCGGGCGAAGGGTCGAGCACCGTCACGCGGTAGCCGCGGGCCGCCGCGCGCCAGGCCGCGGACAGGCCGATCACACCGCCGCCGACGACGGTGAGGGTCTTGCTCATGAAAATCACGCTCCCTGCGCCGGCATGACCCGGATCAGGTTCCACGGTCGGAGCGGCAGCTCCCTCTCAGCCCGTGCCTCGGGCTCCCGTGCGGACCTCCCCACCGTAGCGCGCGGGTAACGTCGCCGCCATGCCCGCCTTCACCGGAGAACAGATCCGCACCCGCCTGGCCGGTTCGCGGCTGTACCTGTGCACCGACGCCCGCTCCTCGCGCGGCGACCTCGCCGAGTTCGCCGACGCCGCGCTGGCCGGCGGCGTCGACATCGTCCAGCTGCGTGACAAGTCCGGCGGCGCGCCGCTCGAAGCAGCCCAGGAGATCGCGGCTCTGGAAGTGCTCGCGGAGGCCTGCGCGCGCCACGGCGCACTGCTCTCGGTGAACGACCGCGCCGACGTCGCGCTCGCCGTGGGCGCCGATGTGCTGCACCTCGGCCAGGACGACATCCCCGTGCCGCTCGCCCGCCGGATCCTCGGCGACGACGTCGTGATCGGCCGCTCCACACACTCCGTCGAGCAGGCCGAAGCAGCCGCCGCGGAGGACGGCGTGGACTACTTCTGCACCGGCCCGTGCTGGCCGACGCCGACCAAGCCCGGCCGCCACGCCCCCGGCCTCGACCTGGTGCGCGCGACCGCGGCGAGCGGCACCGGCCGCCCGTGGTTCGCGATCGGCGGCATCGACGAGCAGCGCCTGCCCGAGGTGCTGGCGGCCGGCGCGTCGCGCATCGTCGTGGTCCGCGCCATCACCGACGCCGACGACCCGGCCGAAGCCGCACGCAAGCTCAAGGCCCAGCTCGGCTGAGGCGTCACGGGGTCGGGGTCGCCGACCCCGCCTTGGTCCGCGGCTGGCTCTGCGTGGTCGACGTCGCGCCACCCGTGCTCGACGGCGGCGGCGTCTCGCTGACGGAGCTGCCGGAGCTGCCGGACGTCGGCGTCTCGGTGGTCGACGTGCTGGACGACGACGTGGTCGGCGGCGGCGTCTGCGACACACCGGTCGACGGCGGCGGGCTGTTCTCCGACGTCGCCGGCGGGTTGTCGTCGTGTGTCTGCTGCTGCGTCGTCGCAGGGTTGTTGCGGGCGGAGAAGACCCCCGGGCCGACGGCACCGCCAGTGGTCGCATCGAGCCCCAGCGACACGGCGATGGCGATCGCCGTCGCGAGCACGCTCGTGCCGATGATGATTGGCCAGCGCAGCTTTCGCAGCTTGTCGGCGAACGACTCGGGTTCCTCGGGCTGGGTCTTCGCCTGAGCCGTCGGCGAGAGCTTCGAGAGTCGGACGGTCGGCATCTCCGACGGGTCGAGCGGCAGCAGCACGGTCGGCATCTGCGCGGGGTCGTCCACCGGCCGCAAGCCCGGCCGGCTCGCCCGCCGCTGTCCCGCCGTCACGATCACGTCGCGCGCCTTCAACGCGGCCTCGCGCCCGCGCTGCAGCGAACGCAGGTACAGCTCGCCGCCCACGGTGGTGATGACGCTCGCGACCCCGGCCCCCACCACGGTGCCGGTGACGCCGAGCGTCGAACCCAGCAGCGCAGCCGTCACCGCGGCCAGCGCGGTGGCGAGCACCTGCACCGTCCGCGGGCTCTTCTTCTCGCCCTGCTCCGCAGTCTTTTCCCGCTCGTCGACCATGATCCCGTTCTGTAGTCCCGTCTCATCCCCAAAACTCCTCAACGATGAAGGCGCTCGGCGAACTCCCGGCGTTGCACAAGCGTGAGCGACGACACGTCGACCGTCCACAGTGGATGGATCATGACCCACACTTTCCTGACATACTCACCACATGCGATTGGTGACGATCTCCGAAATCGAGGCCGCGGCGAAGCGCGTGGCGGACCACGCCGTGCACACTCCGTTGTTGCGCCAGCCCTGGGCGGACGGCGAACTGTGGCTCAAACCCGAGAGCTTGCAACAGATCGGCGCGTTCAAGATCCGCGGCGCCTTCAACGCGATCGCTTCGCTCGACGACGCCGCCCGGGCGCGCGGCGTGGTCGCCTACTCCAGCGGTAACCACGCGCAGGCAGTCGCCTACTCCGCGAACGCCTTCGGGATCCCGGCCGTGATCGTGGTGCCCGACGTCGCGCCGCGGCTCAAGGTCGAGGCCACCCGGCGCTGGGGAGCGGAGGTCGTGGAGGTGCCGATCGCGGACCAGGCGCCGGCCGCCGACGCGCTCGCAGCCGAGCGCGGGCTCACGCTCATCCCGCCGTTCGACCACGCCCACGTGATCGCCGGACAGGGCACCGCGGGCCTGGAGATCGCCACCGACCTGCCGGACGTCGACACGGTGCTCGTGCCGGTGAGCGGCGGCGGCTTCGCGGCCGGCGTCGGCACGGCGATCAAGGCGCTGTGCCCGCGCGCGAAGGTCTACGCCGTGGAGCCCGAGCTGGCCGCCGACACCGCTGAGAGCCTGCGGGCCGGCCGGCGCGTCGCGTGGCCCATGGAGCGGCGGGCCCGCACGATCGCCGACGGCCTGCGCGCCGAGCCGTCGGACCTCACGTTCGCCCACCTGCAGCAGGTGCTCGACGGGATCGTCACCGTCACCGAGGACGAGATCCGCGACACCGTGCGCGTGCTGGCCCGCCGCGCGCGGATCGTCGCGGAGCCCAGTGGTGCGACCGCCACCGCCGCGTACCTGCACCACGCCGATGAACTGCCGGGCGGCAAGACCGTGTCCGTCGTCTCCGGCGGCAACATCGACCCGGCGCTGCTCGCCGAGCTGCTCGGGTAGGTCAGCCGCGCGCCGGGCCCGGGCGGACGTGGGTCGGCGGTCCCTCCACCCCGCAGTGGAAGCACTCGCCGGGATGTGGAGCTTCGTCGTCCACAACGCGCTTCTGCTCGGGCTCGGCCGCGCCCGCGCCGAGCACGCCGTTGTGAATCCCCAACGCGATGAGGCCGCCGGCGATTGCCAGGACGGCGCAGATGAGCAACGCCATGCGCCAACCGGCGGTCAGCGCGACGGGGTCGCGGTACGCCGAACCGGTCAGTCCGGCCGCCGCGGGGAGCACCGCGACCGCAAGAAGTCCACCCGTTCGGGCGATCGCGTTGTTTACTCCGGAGGCGACTCCGGCAAATCGGTCGGGGGCCGCGGCGAGCACCGTCGCGGTCACCGGCGCCACCGTGCACGCGAGACCGAGGCCGAACACGACCACCGCGGGTAACACCGAGCCGAGGTACGACGAGCCGGGTTCGACGCGGATGAGCAGCAGCATGCCGACCCCGATCACCATCGGGCCGACCACGAGCTGCAGGCGTGGCCCGATGCGCTGCGCCAGCGCGCCCGAGCGGCCCGAGAGCAGCAGCATGATGATCGTGATCGGCAGCCCGGCCAGCCCGGCCAGCGTCGGCGGGTAGTTCAGCGACACCTGCAGCTGCAGCACGAGCAGCCACATCACGGCGCCGAGCGCGGCGTAGACCACGAACGTGAGGGCGTTGGACAGCGTGAACGTCCGGTCGCGGAACAGGCTCGGCGGCACCAGCGGCTCGTGGGAGTGGTGCTGCAGCCACACGAACAGCCCGAGCCCGGCCACGCCGGCGACCAGCGCGATCAGCACGACCGGATCGGCCAGCCCGCGCACGGGGGCCTCGACCAGCGCCCCGGTGAGGCCGGCCAGGCCGATCGCCCCCGTCGCGGCGGCGACGAAGTCGGGGTGCCCGGTGGCCGTCTCGTCGCGTGACTCGGGCACGAACTTGAGGGCCATCAGCACCACGATGAGCGCCAGCGGCAGGTTGATCAGGAACGCGAGCCGCCAGGACCAGACCTGGACGAGGACACCGCCGAGCAGTGGTCCGACTGCCGCGGCCAGACCACCCAGTCCGGACCACGCGCCGATCGCGCGCGCCCGGTCGTTGTGCGCGAAGGTCGACTGCAGGATCGCCAGCGACCCGGGGGTGAGCAGCGCGCCGCCGATGCCCTGGATGATCCGGAACACGACGAGCTCGGTGGTCGAGTTCGCGATCGCGCACAGCCCCGACGCGACGCCGAACCAGATCACGCCGATCAGGTACACGCGGCGCCGCCCGTAGCGGTCGCCGAGTGAACCCGCGACGAGGATCAGGGCGGCGAGCGCCAGCATGTAGCCGTCGAGGATCCACTGCAGGCCGGCCACCGACGCCTGCAGTTCTTCACCGATCCGGGGCAGGGCGACGTTGACGATCGTCCCGTCGAGCATCGCCATGCCCGAGCCGAGGATCGTCGTCGCCAGCACCCCGCGCGCCACGGGCGTGCCCCAGCGAACCCCGCTGTCTGTCGTCGTCACCGTGCGGTCACCGCGCACGCTCGAAGCTCATGCGCACACGGTGGCGAACCGGACGGCCGGGCGCAACCACCCGCACCCGGCGCCCGTTTGCGGCTCACGGCAGCAGTGTCGTGACGAACTTGTAGCGGTCCCCGCGGTAGACCGAGCGCGCGAACTCCACCGGCTTGCCGTCGGTGGCGAACGAGTGCCGCGTCAGCATCATCACTGGCATGCCCACGTCGGCGCCGAGCATCTCGGCTTCCTCCGGGCCGGCGAGCGACGTCTCGATCGTCTCCTCCGCGCGCTCGAGCTCCACGCCGTAGTGCTCCTGGAGCACCGCGTAGAGCGACCCGCCCGCAGAAATGTGCTTGCGCAGCCCGCGGAAGCGGCCCAGCGGCAGGTGCGTCGTCTCGAGCGCCATCGGCTGGGAATCGGCCAGCCGAAGGCGACGAAGGCGAAGAATTTTCGCACCCTGCCGGATCCCGAGCAGTTTCGCGAGTTCACCTTCCACGGGCAACTCCTCGAGTTCGAGCAGTTTGGACGACGGCTTCAGGCCTTGCTTGCGCATGTCCTCCGTGTACGAGGAGAGCTGCAACCGCTGAGCGAGCTTCGGCTCGGCGGCGAACGTGCCCTTCCCTTGAACGCGGTGCAAGCGGCCTTCGGCCGTCAGGTCCGCAAGCGCCTGCCGCACGGTGGTGCGCGAGACGGTGAACTCGCCCGCCAGCGCCCGTTCCGTCGGGATCGGCGACCCAGGCGGCATGGTGTCGAGCAGATCCAGCAGGTGCTGTTTCAACGCCCAGTACTTGGGTTCGCGCTGACCGCGCACACCCGCCGTGGTCCCCGCCTCACTCGCGGGGGTTGTCTCCAACATGACCGGCTCCCTCAGCTTTCCCTCACTATCGCGCCACATCCCCGTCAAGAAACGTACCCTTCACCACAAACACTCCGCCCGGCTAGCATTGGTCTAGACCTGGACGCACGCCGCTCAGCACACCCGGGGCTCCCAGTCCCGGCGGAGAGGAAAGTGATGACCCAACAACGCCCCGGCGAGCACATGGCCGCGGAAATCTCGGAGCAGCCTGCCGTACTGGCCGGCCTCGTCGAGCGGCAGGGCGAAATAGCCGAAGTAGCTGAAAAGATTTCACAACAGCCGCCCCGTTTCGCTTTGCTCGCCGCACGGGGTTCGAGCGACCACGCCGCGTTGTATGCGAAGTACCTGATCGAGGTGCTCCTGGGTCTTCCCGCGGGTCTCGTGTCACCGTCCACCGCCACGCTCTACGGCGCACGACCGGACCTGCGAGACGTGCTCTTCGTCACCGTCAGCCAGAGCGGCGGCTCCCCCGACCTGATCGAGGTCACCGAAGCCGCGCGGCGCCAGGGCGCGCTGACGGTGTCGGTCACGAACACGCCGGACTCGCCGTTGCGCGCGGCGGCCGAGCTGGGCGTCGACATCGGTGCCGGCGTCGAGAAGGCGGTGGCCGCCACCAAGACGTACTCCGCGACGCTGCTCGCGCTGTACCTGTTCGTCGACGCCGTCCGCGGCGGCAAGGCGGCCGACGCGCAGGACCTCGGCGAGCTCGCGCAGCAGACGCTCGACGGCGCGGGCGAGGGCGTGCAGCGCGCGGTGGACCGCTACCGCTTCGTCGACCGCGTGCTCACCACCGGCCGCGGCTACTCGTACGCGACCGCGCTCGAGGGTTCGCTGAAGCTGGCCGAGACGAGTTACCTCGCGGCCCGTGCGTACAGCGGCGCCGACCTCCTCCACGGGCCGGTCGCCGCGGTCGACCGCGAGACGGCCGTGCTCGCGGTGACCAGCTCCGGCCACGGCGGCGAGGCGATGCGTGAGGTCCTCGACGCCGTCGGCAAGCGCGGCGCCGACGTGCTCGCGGTCGGCTCCGCCTCGGCCGACGTGCCGGCCGCGCTGCGCATCCCGGTGGCGCCGACGGCCGAAGAGCTCGCGCCGATCCTCGAGATCCTGCCGATCCAGCGCATCGCGCTCGGTCTGTCGCTCGCCCGCGGCGGCGACCCCGACAGCCCGCGCGGGCTGCTGAAGGTGACCAAGACCCGGTGAGCCTGGTCGTCGGTGTCGACGCCGGTGGCACGTCGACCCGCACGCTCGCGGTCGACGCCACCGGCGCCGTGCTCGGCACCGCCACGGGCGGCGGCGCCAACCCGAACTCGCACTCGCCCGCCGAGGCGGCGGCGCGCATCGCCGACACCGTCGAACGTGCGCTGGGCGGGCGCACCGACGTGCTCGCCGCCGTGGTCGGCCTGGCCGGGGTGAGCAAGCTGTCCGACCCGATCGTCGCGGCGGTGTTCGCCGACGCGTGGGACCGGATCGGGCTCGCTGGCCTGGTCCGCGTGGTCGCCGACGCCGAAGTCGCGTACGCGTCGGCGACGTCGGCCCCGGACGGCACGGTGCTCGTGGCCGGCACCGGCTCGATCGCCGGCCGCGTCCGCGGGCGCCGGATGATCGCCACCGCGGGCGGCTACGGCTGGTTGCTCGGCGACGAGGGTTCGGCGTTCTGGCTCGGGCGCGAGGCGGTGCGCTCCACATTGGATGCGCTCAGCCGCGGGCCGGAGCTCGCCGGGCTGCCGGCCGCCGTGCTCACCGAGGCGTTCGCACCGTCCGCTGTGGACGTGCGCGACCCGGGCCGGGCGGATTGCGGCAACCAGACTTTCCCCAATTCGCCTGTCACGGAAGCGAATCGGTTGAGTACCGCGCGTGCGCTCATCACTCGGGTCAACGCCGAACCGCCCATCCGGCTCGCCCGGTTCGCTCCGCTCGTGAGCGCCGCGGCGGCCGCCGGGGAGCCGGCGGCGACGGACATCGTCACCCGAGCGGCCGAGCACCTCGTGCGAACGGCGCTCGCCACGCGCGACCCGGACGAGAAAACTCCGGTTGTGCTCGTGGGCAGCGTCCTGGCGGAAACCGGTCCCGTCGGGCGGCTCGTGCGGGCGGAGTTGGCCGGTCTCGACGTGCTGACCAGCTCCGACGGCGTGCTCGGCGCCGCGTGGCTGGCCGCTGTGGACGCTTGGGGGGAGTCCGCGGCGCGCCCTTCCCGAACGTGAACCCCAGCAAAACCGGGTTCGAAGTGTCCAAACCGTCGACTCAACCCCTCCGTTCCGGGTACCGTAGGGATCGGCCCCCGGACCCTCCCCCCTCGCCGGGGGCCGCCTTATGCCCTGGGTCCGTTTTCCGGATGCGGTTCCGAACCCGGTTCCGGCGCGGCCGGTAGGCACCGAGCACGACGGCGACCCCGATCGCGATGATCGCACCCCAGGAGATCGAGCGCCCGGTCGCGAGCCAGCCGATCACGAAAACCACGGGCGGGATGCTGGCGTCGATCGCGCCTCGGCGGCCGCCGAGGATCTGCGTGAGCGACTCGCGCGGAGGCGTCGTCTCATCCGTCACATTCCCAGCCTGCCCGATACCTGCGCGAACGTCCCGGACCGGGAGATCTTCACCACACAGCGTGCCCGCTCGGTGCTCATCCGAGTGCTTCGTCACCCCGCTCGACGGTGAAATTCCCGTAATACGAGCGACGGAAGTGCCGACAAGGTAAGAGACTGTGGCTTCCGGCTGAACCAGGGGTGGCGGATGGGAAGGATACGGGGACGTCCGATTGTTAGTTGTGGTGTACAACTTCACTCGGGGTAGGCGCGCAAGACGGGGAAAGGGGATCCCAGGGTGTTCGGAATCGACAGTTACGTGGCGATCGGTGACAGCTTCACCGAGGGCCTCAACGACGGGCTGCCGGACGGCTCCTTCAGGGGCTGGGCCGACCGCCTGGCCGAGATGCTCGCCGCGGGCCGGCCGGACTTCCAGTACGCCAACCTCGCTCTGCGCGGCAAGATGCTCGACGAGATCATGGAAGAGCAGGTGCCCATCGCGCTCGAGCTCAAGCCCGACCTGGTGACCCTGTGCGCCGGCGGCAACGACGTGATCGTGCCGGGCGCCGACGTCGATGCGATCGCCGCCCGCTTCGAAGCCGGGATCGTGAAGCTGCGCGAGGCCGGCATCCCGGTCGTGATCTTCAACGGACCCGACACCAAGGCGCTGTCGGTGATGAGCGTGCTGCGCGGCAAGATCGGCATCTACAACACGTACCTGTGGGCGATCGCGGCCCGGCACGGCGCGAAGATGGTCGACCTCTGGACCATGGAGCCGCTGCACGACCGGCGCGCCTGGAGCGACGACCGCCTGCACTTCACGCCCGACGCGCACCGCCGCATCGCGCTGCTGACGGCCGAGGTCCTGGGCGTGCCGGTGACCGAGGACTGGCGCGAGCCCTACCCCGCGAGCACCGAACCGGCCACGTGGATCACGTCGCGCCGGTCGGACCTCACGTGGACCAAAACGCACCTGCTGCCCTGGATCCGCCGACAGCTCCGCGGCGAGTCCATGGGTGACGGGCTGTCACCGAAGCGCCCGCAACTCTCCCCGCTCGTCCAAGCCGACGCGGCCGCGTTCGACCTCGGCCTGGGCGACTTCCAGGACAACGCCACCGCGAGCTGACCGACGGTGGTCCGATCGGGCGAGCGCCACCCGAATGGCGCCCCCGACCAGGTCGCCATCGGGCCCGGCCCGGCCTATGGTCCCTTTATGTCCGGTGTACGCGGGTGGCTCCGCCTGATCCCGATCGCGCTTCTCGTGACGGCCGTGCTCGCGGGCGTGGCGACGTTGGTGCGGGCCGACGGGATCGAAACGGACCTCGCCGGCCGATCACGCTCCGCGCTCGCCGCCGCCGGGATCACGGGCGGCGACGTGACGTTCTCCGGCCGCCAGGCGACGCTGTCGGGCTTGCGGGCGGAGCAGGCCGGGCGCGCGCTGGGGATCGTGCAGGGAGTGGAGGGTGTCGAGTCCGCGCAGGTGTCCGGCGGGCCCGCGCCGGTGCCGCCATCGCCCGCGCCCTCGACCACGGCGGCGTCGGAGCCGCCGTCCAGCAGCGCGGCACCGACCACGACGTCGTCGGCGCCGCCGACCGACCGCGCGGGTGTGCAGGACGAGGTGGACGCGCAGCTGGCCGACGCGCCGATCACGTTCAAGCCCAACAGCGCTCAGCTCACGCCCGAGGGCACGCAGGCCGCGCGGGCCGTCGCGAAGCTGCTCGCGGCAGCGCCGAACAGCTTGCGCTACCGCATCACGGGGCACGTCGGCGAAGGCCCCGGCGGGCGCGCGTCGGCGATCCGGCTTTCGCAGAGCCGCGCGCGGGCGGTGGTACGGCTGCTCACCGCGTCGGGCGTGCCGGCCAACCGGCTGCTGGCGCGCGGCACGGGGACCGCGGCGCCGGGTGAGGGTGGCGACCGGCGCGTCGAGATCACGGTCGAAGAGAGGTGACGGGGATGCTGTGGCTCTTCGGGCAGATCTGGTTGTGGCTGCTCGTCGCGTTCCTGCTGGGGGCGCTGGTGATGTGGCTGATCACGCGCGCGGCCCGGCCGAAGCCGCGCCGCGAAGCGGAAGCGGCGGTGCCGGAGCGCGTCGAAGTGCCTGAACCCGTGGAAGCCGAACGCACCCAGTACATCCCGGTGACGCACTACGACGAGCCGCCGGAACGCGTCTACAACGACTACCCCGACGTCGATCCGGACGAGCCGTACGCCGCGGACAACGAATCCGGCCACCGGACCGGAGAACTACCGGACGCCGAACCGCGCCTGTCCGGCGACCTGAACTGGCCGGCCGCCGACGGGCCCGCCGGCGACTGGCCGCGCGAGGACGAGGCGCACGAGTCCGCACCCCGGCGGCCTGGGCGAGGTGGCTGACACCCACCTGGTAAGTTCGGCTACGCACTGTGAGCGGGAGCCGTGAGCCCCGGACAACGTCAGGAGGTCCGATGGCGCTCCCGCACTGGACGCCGCAGAACCTGCTGCCGCCGGGCCGGCACCACGCCGACCTCGCGGACGTTTACGAGCGGCTCGTGTACGACGCACCCCACCAGAACGAGCGCGAGATCCTGTTCAGCGCGCTCAACAGCTACCTCGGCGTCGCCCAGCGGGTGATCCCGTCGGGGCGCGCGTGGATCGGCGGCGCGTACGTCACGCGCACGGCCCACCCGCCGCGCGGCCTCGACGTGGTGCTGCTGCCCGACGAGTGGGGTGCGCTCAAGCGGCTCGACGACAGCGGGCGGACGGCGTTGTACGGCTTGCTCACACTGCGTGGAGTCATCGTCGGGCAGCCCGCGATGTACCTCGACCAGGTCCAGCCGGTGGGCGGCATGCTCGACGGGTTCCTGTGCCGGCCCGGCGACGAGGACGTGTGGGAATCCGTGTGGGCCGAGGGCGGCAAGGGGATTCCGGAGTTGGTGTGGTGAGGAACGAGTTCCGGCGCATCGCCGACGAGATCCCCGGCGGAACGTGGCTCGACGACCTGGCACGCGCGTCGGCGATGGCCGCCAACGCGAAGTTCGAGCGCACATCGCGCTCGCCGCTGCTGCACGTGTCGGTGATCGGCGAAACGCACATCGACGCGTACACGTTCTCCGACATCAGCCGCGCGCTGCAGGACGCGACGGCGAAGATCGGGCACATCATCCGGAACCCGTCGAACGAGGTCACGTTCGTCCAGCAGGCCGACCGCGACAAGGCGCCGCTGATCCAGAAGGGCCAGGCGGGCAACGCGATCTTCTTCGGCTTCCCCGAACCGGCACTCGACGACGCGCTCATCCACGACGGCATCGAGACGCTGTCGGAGCGGGCCGTCAAGGAACTGTGCGACTTCCTGCCGGCCAACGGTTCCGACGATGGCGCGCTCGATGCCGTGCTGCTGCAGCGCGACACCGTGCGCAACGCGGTGAGCGACATCGTCAACGCGGTGAGCAAGCACGCCGGGATCGGCATGGCGCTGACCCCGACCGCGGGCGAACAGGTGACGCGGAGCATGACGACCGAACAGGCGCGGGTGCTGCAGGGCAGCCTGCGCGAGTCGCGCGAGGCGGTCGGCTACGAGACCGTGACGGGCCGGCTCGACGGCGTCCGCACGCGGCGGCGCATCTTCTACCTCGAGCGCGAATCGGGCGGGACGATCCAGGGCGCCGTCGCCGAGGACCTGCTGGACCAGATCAAGGAAAACCTGGACCGGCCGGTGACGGCGCGCCTGCGCGTCGTCCGCACGACGACCATCGACGGGCGCCGCGGCCGGCCCGTGCACGAACTGCTGGAGATCACTCCCGAAGTCAGCTTGTTCGACCACTGAAATCGGGCTCGGTTCGTTCACCAGCGTGAATTCGGTCCCGTTTCGCATGCGCCGCGTATACAGGCGGCCTATTCGGTGGGTCTTCCGACTTTCCGGGCGCCGAATGACCAGGTCACAGGCTGGTTCCGCGGGCGGTAAATGACCGGTGGTTCATCGGCGTGGTGAATAGCTGACGTTTTCCAGTACGTAACGATTTCGCCTCTTGCACGTACGTGTGGGTTAACGTCGTCGCACTTCGACCCGGAAGGCCCCACACGCATGACGTCCGATCCGCGGTACCCGTCCGCACCCGCGCGCCACGGCCGATCTACTGGACGCGTACCCGGACCGCCGGGCGACCGGCGTGCGGTTCCGCCGGGCGACTCGGGATCGGCGCCGGGTCGGGGTGGCTCGGACTCGGGCTCGTGGCCGGCCGCTCGCGGCCCTTCGGACTCGGGCTCGTGGCCGGTGGAGCCGGGCGCCGCGGCGCGGACCGGCCGTGGCGACCCGGGTTCGCGGCAGGCCGATCCGCTCGGCGGTTCGCGACGGCTCGACCGGGCTGCCGATCCCCGTGGGGTGGCCGCGCGGCAGCCCGCCTCGGCCCCGGGTGGTGTGGTGCCGGTGCCGCGGAACCGGCCGCCGGCGCCGCCGAAGCAGAACGTGCTGGGGATCGTCGGCGTGGTGCTGGGCCTCGCGGCGGCCGGGGCGGTGTTCGTGCCCGATTACGCGTACGTGGCTTGGCCGCTGGCGGGCGTCGGGCTGGTGCTCGGGGTCGCCGGTGTGGTCCAGTCCGCGCGCGGGAAAGCGCGCGGCAAGGCGATCGCGGTCGTGGCGGTGGTCGTCGCGGTCGTGGCGGCGCTGCTGGCGGCGACGATGGTGCTGTTCCCGTCGGCGTTCGGCGCCCGCAGCGCCGGCGAACTCCACATCCCGCCCGCGGCGGGCGACCAGCACCAGGTCGACTTCGTCGTGACCTCGGCAGGCGGGGCGACCGTCCGCTACGGCACGCTGAACGACCAGCGCACGGAAACGGCACCCGCGAGCACCGACGACTGGCACGGCCGCGGCTCCTTCAGCGGCGGCACCCCGATCCTCTCGCTCACCGCCGATACGGCGAACGCGAGCGTCGCGAACCAGATCTCCTGCTCCATCACCGTCGACGGCCAGAAGGTCGCCGACAACAGCGGCTCGACGATCGCGCTCTGCACCGCCAACGTCGAGTAAGCCTGGTACTTCGGGGTTTCGGGCCACTTGCCCGGGGCCTGGCGGCCGGCCGGCCTACCCCCAAGTCGGCCGGCCAACCGCCACCGAGCCGCTCCTGGCGGCTCTTCCGGGCCCACCGCACGCGACTGCGAGCCCGCGGCGCCGGCTTCACAGCCTGCCCCTCCCCTAGGGCTCCGCCGGCACCGTCACCGACCCTACGCGGCCTCGCCCCCGGGACGCTAAGAAACCGCTAAGTATGCCCGGCCAGGGTATCCCCGGCCTGCGCAAACGCGGGTGAACATTGTCCAAGAACCCGCTTGCACGGATCGTCCGAGGCGATCTTCAGCCGAGCGAAGCCGCCTCAGCGCGGACGTCCGCGACCTGCCGCGGGTTCACCCGCTCGTACAGCTGCGCTGCCAGCTCGTACTGCTCCCGAGCCGACGCGACCGTCACCGGCGCCAGGCGCAGGATCCGCGCCAGCGTCACCCGCAGGATGGCCTCGTGCAGGTCGAAGCCGCGGGCGTGCGCCAGCGCGATCCCCTCGCGGGCATAGCGCGAAGCGGCCGCCGGGTCGCCCAGCCGCACCGACAGTTCGGCCAAGTTGTTCAGGGAAACGGTCGCGTAGCTGTCGTCGCCGAGCTTGCGGTCGATGGCGAGCGACGCGAGTTCGTGGGCGACCGCGTCCTCCAGCCGGCCGGCCCGTTTTTCCGTCTCCGCGCAGTTGTTGAGGGCCTGGCCGCGAAGTTCGAGGTCGCCGGTCCGTTCGGTTTCGGCCACGGCGTCCAGGAGGCGGGAGATGGCCTCGTCGTGGCGGGACTCGAGGGACAGCATGCTGCCGAGGTGGATGTTGGCGACCGTGACGGAGCGCTCGTCGCCGAGCCGGACCGCGAGTTCGAGGGCGCGTTCGGCGTCCCCGGGACACAGCGAGGGCAGTTCGAAGGTCAGTGCGATCGCGCAGCGCGAGATGAGCATCCAGCACTGGCCGAGCACCTCGCCCGACGCTTCGGCCGCCGCCAGGCCGAGGTCGACCACGCGCGTCCACTCGTCGAGCAGCGGGCACACGACGCGGTACGTGTGGGCGACGCGCGCGAGCCGCCACGTGTCGGTGTGGAGGCCGGCGGCGGAGGCGGCGTCGAGCAGGGCCAGGATGCTCGCCCACTCCGCCGCGAACCAGTCCTGGGCCTCGTCGAACGCGGGGAAGACCGGCAGCGCGTCGGTCGGCATCAGCTCCCTCAGATCGAGCGGGTCGACGATCCGCAGCATCCGCCGCCGCGCCGTGTCGGAGGCGGCCTGGTAGAACCGCACCGCGCGCGAGAGCACCGCGGCACGCTCGGCAGCGTCCAGTTCGGACTCCGCGAGCTCGCGCAGGTACAGCCGCACGAGATCGTGCGGCGCGAAGACGTCGCGGGCGGTCTCGGTGAGCAGGTTGTGCGCCGCGAGCGTGCGCAACACTCGACGGGCCTGGACCACTGGCACGGACGCCACCGCCGCGGCCAGGTGCGGGCCCACCTGCCGCACCGGCAACGCGCCCAGTCGCAGCAGCAGATCGGCCGCCGGCCGCGCCAGCCCTCGGAACGACACGTCGAACGCCGCGCGCACGCCACCGTCGGCACCGTCGGCACCGTCGACCTCCAGTGCCGCCAGGCGGGTGCGTTCGTTGCCCAGCTCGTCCACCAGGTCCTGCACGGTCCACTGTGGACTCGCTGACAGGCGCGCGCCGGCGATCCGCAGCGCCAGCGGCAGGTACCCGCACAGTCGCGCCAGCGCGTGGTTGAGGTCGAAGTCCGCGGGCCCGGCCAGCTCCTCGATCACCCGCACGGCATCCGCGGGCGCGAGCGTGCCGAGCACGCGCAGCCGGGCCGCGTTCGACACCGCCAGGCCCTCGAGTTTCGACCGGCTGGTGACCACGGTCATCGACCGCGAGCTCGGCGGCAGCAAGGGCCGCACCTGCTCGGCCGAGCGCGCGTCGTCGAGCAGCACGAGCAGCCGGCGCTCGGCGATGAGCGAGCGGTACAGCGCGACGCGTTCGTGCAGCCGGTCGGGCACCTCACCCGTCGGCACGCCGAGGCCGAGCAGGAACTGCGTGAGCAGGTCCACCGGCTCCAGCGGCGCGTGCCGCGGGTCGAAGCCGCGCAGGGAAGCGAACAACACGCCGTCGGCGAAGCGCGCGGCCGCGCGGTGGGCCCACCACACCACGAGCGCGCTCTTGCCGACTCCCGCGGTTCCCGACACGACCGCGACGGTGCTCTCGCCGGTCTCCGCCAGCTCGTCGAGCCACGTCAGCTCGGCCTCCCGGCCGGCCAGCGACGGCACCGCGGCGGGCAGCTGGGAAGGCGCTTTCCTGGATTCGTCCGGACCTGTCGCGACGACACCCAGGTCGTCGTTCAGCACGCGCTCGTGCAGCCACCGCAGGTCGCCACCGGGCTCGACGCCCAGCGTCCGCAGCGTCGCGCGCGAGACCGTGCGGTACAGCTCCAGCGCGTCGCCACGGCGGCCCGCGTGGTACAGCGCGCGCATGAGCTGCCCAGCCGTCCGCTCGGCCAGCGGGTCGGCTCGCACGAGCGGGCTCAGCTCCACGATCAGCTCGGCGTGGCGCCCCAGCTCCAGGTCGGCGTCCACGCGCGCGCCGTGGATCGCCAGGCGCAGGTCCTCCAGTTCGGGCGCGCGCACGGAGTCGGGCACGCCGGCCAGCGCGGGTCCCTGCCACAGCGCCAGAGCCTCGCCCAGCAGCGCCGACGCCCGCCCCGGCACCTCCAGCACGGCCCGGTCGAGCAGCGCCCGGGCGCGGTGCGCGTCGATGCGGCCGGGATCGACCGCCAGCTGGTAGCCCGGTGGGCTCGTCAGGATCTCGGCCACGGTCGCACCGCCCATGTCGCGCAGCACACGGCGCAAGTGGGAGACGTTGCCGTGCACGATCGTCCGCGCCGTGGCGGGCGGGTCGTGGCTCCACAGCGCGTCGATGATCTCCTCGAGCGGCACGACCTTCCCGACGCGCAGCGCCAGCAGCGCGAGGAGTCCCTTCACGCCGGGGCCGCCGATGGACACCGCACGTGCCCCGTCGAGCAGCTTCACCGGGCCGAGCAGCTGCACGTGCGCGCCCGAGAATTCGGCCATGCTCGCGCGCACCTCCCGTCCCGGCATCTCCCCCGCCAGAAAGGCACAACTTACCGTGATCGAGAGCTGACAGACACAACTCTTTCGTGAACTCCACCCGCCGGACACCAGCACGTAAGCCGCTGTTTCACCGGTTGTGCACACGGTTTTTCCACCGAGCAGCGCCCGTAGCCCGGATGTCGTAGCGGGATCACCCTCCGGCACAACGAATCCGGCCCCGCACCATCAGTCCCGATCTGATGGTGCGGGGCCGGACTCGGTGACGTCGGCTGGGCCGCCAGGGGGCGCGGTCCACCCGACTTCATTGCTGTCCCGGCGGGACGGGTGGGCTCACCCCGAGCGAAGAACCCGGACTGCCGCGGACAGCTCCTCCGCGGCGGCCCCGAGGGGTCCGGGCGGAGTGGCGACAAAGTAACAGGGCGCACATCCTCCGCTACGGGCGACCCGCCCGGACGACGTGGTAACGCTGGTCACCGTCGCACCGGGGTGCTGTCGCGGCCGGCGATGAACGACGGCCGCGGCTCGCTCGCGGCGAACGGCTTGCCCAGCGCGTTCTCGACGCTGTTGAACACCAGGAAGATGTTCGACCGCGGGTACGGCGTGATGTTGTTCGACGAGCCGTGCATGACGTTCGAGTCGAACCACAGCGCCGAACCGGCCGTGCCGGTGAACTGGTCGATACCGTACTCGGCCGCCATCTTCGTGATGTCGTCCTCGGTCGGGACACCGACGCGCTGGTCCTTCAGCGAGCTCTTGTAGTTGTCGTCCGGCGTCTCGCCGACGCACTGCACGAACGTGCGCTGAGAGCCCGGCATCACCATCAGCCCGCCGTTGAACGCGTAGTTGTCCGTGAGCGCGATCGAGCAGCTGACAGCCCGCGGCGTCGGCATGCCGTCCTCGGCGTGCCACGTCTCGAAGTCCGAGTGCCAGTAGAACCCCGTGCCCTTGAAGCCCGGCATGTAGTTCACCCGGCTCTGGTGGATGTACACGTCGGACGCGAGGATCTGCTGGGCCCGGTCGAGGATCCGGGGGTCCTTGACCAGCTCGGCGATGAGATCCGAGATCTCGTGGACGTCGAAGATCGACCGGACCTCGCCGGTCTTCGCCTCGGTGATCACGCGCTCGTCGGCTCGCAGCTCCCGGTCGGAGGACAGCCGCACGAGCTCCTGCCAGTACGTCTGGACCTCACCGGGCGAGAGCAGACCCTCGTCGATCGTGTACCCGCGAGCCTCGTGGTTGGCCAGCGTGGCGGCGTCGATGGGGCCGTCTGCCTCGGTGCCCCACACCGTGGGGTGCACACGTGGAAGGTGCTCCGGCGTACCGGTGATCCGCGTCGGGTAACTGTCCCCGACCCGAGTGTCCATGAGCGTCACAGTGGCTCGCCTCCTGGTTCAAACGTTCTTTCTCGTGGGGTGCGGTGGTGGCAGCGGGCGGTGTCGCCGGGAGGGCTCAGGCGGTCTCTTCGGTCACGAGCGGGTACACGCCGTTCTCGTCGTGCACTTCCCTGCCGGTCACCGGCGGGTTGAACACGCACACGCATTTGATCTCGGTCTTGGGCCGTACCTGGTGCTTGTCGTGATTGTTCAGCAGGTAGAGCGTTCCTGGCTTGAGCGGGTACACCTCGCCCGTCGCCAGGTCCTCCACCTCGCCCTCACCGGAGGTGATGAAAACGGCCTCGATGTGGTTGGCGTACCAGAAGTCGTTCACCGTGCCCGCGTACAGCGTGGTTTCGTGCACCGAAAAGCCTACGCCCTCTTTGGCGAGGATGATGCGCTTGCTGCGCCAGTTGGGCGTCTTGATGTCAGCGTCGGTGTCGGTGACTTCGTCGAGCGTACGGACCAGCAAAGGTCGCTCCTTGTCTTCTCGGGGGAGGAGTCTTCTCGGGGGAGGAGTCTTCTCGGGGGAGGAGTCTTCTCGGGGGAGGAGTCTTCTCAGGACAGAACTTTTTCAGCCCAGCCTTTTCGGGACCGGCGGTGAACTTCCGGCCGGTTCGTGTCCGAAGTGGCTACTTCAGGACAGCGGCGATGGAGTCGTCGATGATCGACAGGCCCTGCGTGAGCTCGTCGTCGGTGAGGGTCAGCGGCGGCAGCAGTTTCATGACTTCGCCGTCCGGCCCCGAGGTCTCCATCAGCAGGCCGCGCTCGAACGCGGCCTTGCACACGGCGCCCGCGAGGTCGCCGGTCGCGAACTCGATGCCCCGCGCCAGGCCGCGGCCCTTGGCGAGCAGGTTCGCTTCGGGGTAGGCCTCGACGATGTCGTTGAAAGCGGCGGCGATGCGCTCGCCCTTGGCCTTCGTGGACTTTTCGAGCTCGTCGTCGCTCCAGTAGACGTTGATCGCCTCGGTGGCGGTGACGAACGCGGGGCTGATGCCGCGGAACGTGCCGTTGTGCTCACCGGGCTCCCACACGTCGAGCTCCGGCTTGATCAGCGTGAGCGCCATCGGGATGCCGTAACCGCTGATGGACTTCGACAGGCAGATGATGTCGGGCTTGATGCCCGCTTCCTCGAAGCTGAAGAAGGGGCCGGTGCGGCCACAGCCCATCTGCACGTCGTCGAGGATGAGCAGGATGCCGTGGCTCTGGCACAGGTCCGACAGGCCCCTGAGCCAGTCGAGGCGCGCGGCGTTGATGCCGCCCTCGCCCTGCACGCCCTCGACGATCACGGCGGCCGGCTCGTTGAGGCCGCTGCCGGAGTCTTCGAGGAGCTTCTCGAAGTACAGGAAGTCGGGGATGGTGCCGTCGAAGTAGCGGTCGTACGGCATCGGCGTCGCGTGCACGAGCGGGATGCCCGCCCCGCCGCGCTTCATCGAGTTGCCGGTGACCGACAGCGCGCCCAGCGTCATGCCGTGGAACGCGTTGGTGAAGTTGATGACCGCCTCCTTGCCGGTCACCTTGCGGGCCAGCTTGAGCGCGGCTTCCACCGCGTTGGCGCCGCCGGGGCCGGGAAAGACGATCTTGTAGTCGAGCTCGCGGGGCCCGAGGATCTTCTGCTTGAAGGTCTCCAGGAAGTCACGCTTGGCGACGGTGAACATGTCGAGCGCGTGCGTGACGCCGTCGCGCTGGATGTAGTCGATCAGCGCGGCTTTGAGCTTCGGGTTGTTGTGGCCGTAGTTCAGCGCACCGGCACCGGCGAAGAAATCGAGGTAAGGCTTGCCGTCCTCGCTGTACAGCCGGCTCCCCTGAGCGCGATCGAACACGACCGGCCAGCCCCGGCTGTAACTGCGGACTTCCGATTCGAGCTCTTCGAAGATGCTCATGACGTTTCTCTGCTCCTACTCGCCCCGAAATTGACGCGTTATTGACGGACCAACGGCCCGATGCGGTAAAGGTCTTCCGGCTCGTGCCCGCCTTCGCCGTCTTCCGGGAAATCTCCGGCTTCGAACAGTCTGCTGCTGTCCAACGAAGCGTTCCACCGCTTCGCGAACGATGCGAACAGGCGGATCGAAGCCTCGTTGTCCGGGGTGATCGTTGTTTCGAGGTACCGCACCCCATTGTCGACCAAGCGGGAATACAGGGCGTCGAGCAGCTGCCCGGCCAGGCCTTTCCCGCGCTGTGAAGCGTCGACGGCGACTTGCCACACGAGCGCGACGTCGGGCTCGGTCGGCCTCCGGTAGGCGATCACGAACCCCACCGCCGCACCGTCGACTCGGGCGACCACCGAACTCTCCGCGAAATCGCGGCACCACAGCAGGTACGCGTACGGAGAGTTGAGATCGAGCTTCTGCGAATCACGCGCGATTCGCCAGAGGGCGGCGCCATCGGCCTTGGTCGGGGATTCGATCAAGTGCTTTCCGGACATACTCAGGAAACGTAACAGAGAATTTTCCCACCGCCAGCGACGCGGACCACGCTCACCTCCCTCACCTGCGGCAACGCGAACTGTCCGGTGAGCAGGCCCACAAACACGTTTCACCAGCGGCCACACGGGGCATACGCGCGCCTGGACCGCTCACCGCGGTGAGCGGCCTCCGGAGAGGTTCGCCCTTCCGACGATGACGCCTCACGCGGTTCCTCGCAACGCGGGCGCCTCGTTCCCGAGGCCAGGTGGCGCGTCCTGACCTGGGACTTCGACTTCCACCGTGATGTGCCGAACCCGCTGGGTGATCAGCACGGCTGTTGCGGGCACAGGCGGGGACCAGCGGATTTCCGGGGGTGCGCTGCTCAGCGGCAGCCCGGTCGGCCGCGTCGGTCGATTCCGGTCGGTACCAACTTTTCACCGGGCGCCCCGCCGACCACAATTGACGCTCGGTCAGCGCCCGGCGGGCGCCGGCCGGCCACAGAGGACCGCCGCGCGGCCGGCCTCCGGGAGCGGTTCCGGCGCCGGAGCGCGGCGAAGGGGGACCACACCGCGGGCAACACCAGCAACAGCACCACCAGCAGCCACCACACCGGCGCCTCGCCGTGCTGCCAGCCGGCGACGAGCGTGCCCAGCCAGCCGAAGAGCGGCACCGCCAGCACGGGCAGGAACGCGGCGAAGAGCAACGCCAGTACCACCAGCACGCACAGCAGCATGAGCACCATCCGCCACGTGCGCTTCAGCGTCAGCAGGCTCACCACGAGGAACACGACCGCGCCCGCGGCGACCGGCGGGCCGACCCACTGCAGGACCTGGCCGCCGTTGCCGCCGAGGACGAGGCCGGCGACGGCGGTCACGGCGGCGGCGACGAGGTTCCACGGGCGGCCCAGCCGGGTCGCGCCCTGGGTGACCCACCAGGCGCTGCGGCCGACGGCTTGCGCGAGCTTGGCACCCGGTTGGAGCGACGTCGGCACGCGAGTGGCGCTCGCCGCGGCGTTGATGCCCGTCGCACCGGCTTTCACCAGCGTCTTGGTCAGCAGCATCGTGTCCCGTTCGCCGTCGAAGCGTTCGGCCGAGACCTGGCAGGCCTGGAACGCGCGTTGCGTCGCGGCGGCGTCCGCGGGCGGCGTGGCCATCACCTTGCGGAACGCCTCGGACGGTTTGCCGTTGCCCAGAGCTGCGTCGGCCGCGGCCTGCTCCGCGACGACCGGCAGTTCCTCCCGCGCGATTTCCACCTGGCGGCCCCGCGCGAGCACCATCGACGTCACCGGCAGGCTGGCCGGCAGCTCGTCGGTGAACGCGACGTCGCCCAGCTGAGCGTCCAAGCCCAGGAAAGCGAGCTCCTCCCCCACCTGGGCCACCAGCGCTTCGACAGCCCCGGCCGGCCCGTTGTCCGCGACACTCGGCAGCTGCCAGCCGACGGCCTTGAACGCCTCCCGCACCTCGGCGCGGAACGCCTCGGGACCGAGCACATTGCGCAGCACCCGCAGCCGGTGCGGATCCAGCAGGCACTGCACGAGCCAGCCGGCACCGTCGACCCGGCCCCAGAGCCAGTCGTTCGCGCGCCACGAAGCCTTGTAGAACGCGCCGAAGGAGTTCGCCTGCAGGCCCGTCAGCTTGGTCCAGCCGCGCTGCCGGCCGAGGTCCAGCAGCGTGCGCGAGTCGGCGCTGACCTGCACGAGATCCACGCGCTGGTCCACCGACGGTGGCTGCGCGAGCAGGCCGCGGGTCGCGATGTGCAGCAGGAGCAACCGCGACATCAGGGTGTGGTCGGTGTGGTCGGACCCGTCCCCGCCGGTCAGGCCGAACCAGCCGAGCAACGTCGTCACGGTGTCGACGGCGTCGGCGATCAGCCGGGCAACGTCGGCCTCCAGCTCGATCCCGCTGGTCTCCACCGCCGGCCCCGATCCGCCCGCCTCGGTCAGCGCGGATTTCGCCGGCGGTTCCGCCGCGAGTTCCTGCAGCACCGGTGCCGCGTCCCGCAGCGCCGACGTGACGAGCGGCCACGCCTCGCGCAGCGCGTCCGACTTGCCCAGCTGCGCCCATTCGTGCGCCAGCTGCCCGACCCAGTCCGACAGGGAGGTCCCCGCCGGCGGCGGTTCGTGCCGCGCGATCCACGGCGACATGCGGATGCCGCGCGCCGCCTTGCTCCGAGCCGCGTGCAGCCGCGCGCGTACGTCGTTGAGCGTGTCGGCGTGTTTCTGGTCCGGGCACAGGTGGAACGCGGCGTTCACGAGCTGCAGGCCCGTCGCCACGGAGTCGTCGAGCGCTGTCGTCCGAAACATCGCGAGGTCTTCGACGCGGCAGGCCGGTCCCGGTGCGTTCGCTGGCATGCCGTTGCGGAGCCCGTCGGCCGCGACCGCACGCAGCTGGGTCGACCTGCCCATCGCCCACTCGTCCTCGACCGGAGAGTCCATAGTGGACAAGGCGTAGTACCTCGTGGCCGTGCGCACGAGCTCGGCCGCGTCGTCGGCCACGCGCCGCTCGAGGTAGGCCGCCATCACGCGCCGGTCCACCAGCTCGCCGCCGCGAAGGCCCAGCGCCGCCAGGGAAACACGCGTGTCGCGCGTGGCGACGACAGCGTCGTTGTGCTCGGTCAGCTCCTCGATGTCGGCGCTGATCGTCTGGTTCATGACCGTCGACGCGACCTTCGCCAGCGCCGTCCCGAGCAGTGGCGGGTTCGCCGGATCGACCGGCACCGCGGCGGCTTCCGGTTCGATGGCCGGCACCACGTACAGCAGCAGCCGCCGCACGTCCGACGACGACGGGCGCTCGAAGATCTCCCGCAGCGCCGGGCGCAGCGGCTTGTTGACCAGCACCCCGCCGTCGGTGAGCCAGTGCGACCGGGTCAGCTCGGTGTAATCGGTCATGTCCGGGTGCAGCCGGTCGGCGTCCGCCGGCCCGAGCGGCAGCCGCGAGAGCTCGAACGCGCCGGGCGACGAGGCCGTGGACCGCGCGGCGAGCGCGAGCGGCGCGATGACCCGGCTGTTCCACAGTGGACCGGCGAAGCGGAACAGCATGCGGTGTTCGGTGTCGCGCACCAGGTTGCCGAGTGCGTCGTCGTAGCGCAGGTCTCGCCGTCGATCATCGTGCCCGGCAGCAGCAGCGTCATGTCCGGCGCGTCGGCGGGCGTGGTGCCGCCGGCGGCGATCGTGCGCAACGCGCCTTCGAGGTCGCCCAGGAACCGGTCACCGTCAAGCAGCGAGCGCGGCTGCTTCTCGTTCGGGTCGCGGATGAGGTTCTCCAGCGAGCCGGCGGTGAGGAGCGTGTCGCGCAGCGGCCCCGGCGACGACTTGAACGCTTCCGCGAGTCCGAGCCCCGCCGCGCCGATGCCGCCCGCGCTCGTGCCCGTGAGCACGTCCAGCCGGACGGTCGCGCGCAGCAGGTCGAGCAGCTTGCGGTAGCCGCTGCCGTCGCCCGGCGTGCGCGACGCGTGCAGCAGTGCCGACGTCTCCGTGGCCACCCCGCTCATCCAGACGGCCAGGCTCGCGCTCCCGACCATCGTCATGGCGAGCCGGATCTCCTGCGGCCACGGGGCCGCTCCCTCACTCATGCCACACCCCTCGACGCCCCTGTCCCGACGGCAGCACAGTAGCGCTGTGATCAAGAGGCGAGGTGCTCCAGCAGCAGAACTTGGCCCTCTCCTACCAAAAACCCGAGTACGGCGCCCGTCGCGATGAGGATCCACTCGTCCTGCTGGAACGCCGGGCGCAGCAACTGCTCGAACTCCTCGGGCGGGAGTTCTTTCATCTTGGTGACCAGCACGTTGCGGATGTCCATTGCGTCGGTGGCGTAATCCTCGATGTAGCGCATCGTCTCGGGCAGGCGTGCCATGATCTGCTCGGAGATCGTGAACTTCACGTCCTGGTAGCGACGGCTGCCGATGGCGAACACCAGCAGCGGCTTCGCGACGTTCGCGGCGCGGCCGATCTCCACGTCGAGCTGGCGCTGGATCAGCCCGAGCACGCGGTCGGACAGCGGGCCGCGCAGGATGGCCTCGATGACGTTGTGCGGTGTGATGATCTCCTTGGCGATCAACGCGCCGTACGACTCGGCCACCTCCGCGCGCCGCTTGAGGAACAGGCCCTGCCACTGCACGCCGAAGTACCGCTTCGGCTCCAGCGGGTAGAAGATCATGCGCAGCGCGAGCCAGTCGGTGAACCAGCCGGTGAAGAGACCGAAGACCGGCATGATCGGCGGGAACTTGAACAGCACCCAGGCGATCATCTGGATCACGCCGATCAGGCCGCCGAACACCAGGCCCGACCGGGCGATGAACGTGAACTCCCGCGCACCCGCCTCCTGGAAGATCCGGTTGAGCAGGCGCTTGTCCTTCACCAGGCTCGTGACGACCATGCCCTTGAGGTCGAACACGCTGTCCACATCGGACTTGATGAGCTCCAGCACGGCCTTGACCATGTGCGGCGACTCGGTCTGCACGCGCTGGATCAGCAGCCGCTGCACGCCCACCGGCAGCGACTCCCACAGTCCCGGCCGGTAGTGGCCCGCGACCTCGCGCACGATGTCTTCGACCGCCGCCTGCAACGGTTTCTCGATCTCGCGCGCGATCCGCTCGGCGTCGAGCCGCGCGACGATCTCGGCCGGCTTGATCAGCTGCTCCGTCATGGTGTCGCACGCGATGCTCGCCATCCGCGCGGCGCGCTTGGGCACGATGCCCTGCCAGCCGAGGAACGGCTTGATCCCCAGGAACTCCACGGGCTGGAACATCATCCGGATCGCGACGAGCTTCGTGCCGTACCCGATGAGCGCGGCGACGACGGGGATCGAGACGTAGAGCGGCCAATGGCGGGCGAAGTCGTCGACGAGGCCGGCGAGGAAGGCGCCCACGCTAGCCCAGGCTCGGGTCGCAGGCCTGCCAGAACTGAGCACCGAGCCGGGAGATGTGCACGGTCCGGCGGATCACCTTCACCCGCTTCACCTGCTTCTCCACCTCGCGCACGGTCTCGTCGGTCAGCAGGATTTCGTACTGGGTTTCGAGCGCGGGCACCTCTTCGTCGAGGTCGGCGAGGCCGAGACCGATCAGTCGCGTGACGTAACCGGGCACCTGGTCGGGCAGCGACACCCCGGCCGCTTTGCCGACCGTCGACGCGTTGCGCAGCACGATCCGCCCGGCGGCGCCGAGGCTCGTGCGCTCGGCGATGTCGACCGTCGGGAACGGCGAACCGTCGGCCAGCGCGGCGAGGATGCGCGCCTCGTCGGGGGTGAGCTGGCGCAGGATGATCGCGTAGAAGTACTCGCGGGCCCGGTCGCGGCCGAAGCCGATGGAGTGGTTGAGCAGCTCGGCCATCGCGGCGCGCAGCGGCTCTTCGTGCTGACGGCCCGGCACGAGGGTCACGGCCGGCTCGGCCACGCGGCCGTTGGTTTCGCCGCGGTGCATCGCCGACGCCGCGGTGAGCGCCGCGTGGTACGGGTCGTCGACCTCGTCGAGGCGGCGGCGCAGCTCGCTCAGCAGCGTGCGCTCGACCTGCCGGATCCCGCGCTCGGCGGAGTCGAGCACAGGCAGCTTGCGCGTGAGCCCGAACCCGGCGCGCGCGGCCCAGCCGGCCAGCTGCCCGGCGCGGCGGGCCACGTCGGCCACGTCCCCGGCCGAGACGCGGCCGTTCGGTCGCTGACTGTCCACAGGCCTGTCCTCCTCGTGCTCCGCGCTGATGCTACCTGCGGGTAGCCAATCCGGCGTGGTGTTGGATGACGCCCATGACCGCGACGCACTGGGGACTGCCGATCGACGTCCTCCCGCTGTTCGCCCGCGAGGAACAAGCCCTGGTCAGCGTGCTCACCGACCTCGACGCGGACCAGTGGGCGGCGCCGACGGCGTGCCCCGGCTGGAGCGTTCACGACCTCGTCGCCCACGTGCTGGGCGACAAGCTCGGCCGGCTCTCCCGCGACCGCGACGGCTACGAAGCGGTCTCGCCCGCGCCGGGCGAGGCCTTCCCCGCGTTCATCCACCGCAGCAACGACGAGTGGGTGCGCGCGTGCCGGCGGCTGTCGCCGGAGGTGCTGTTCGCCATGGTCGTGGACAGCACCGCGCAGCTCACCGAGATGTGGAAGCGCCACGACCTCGACGAGCTCGGCGGGCCCGTCACGTGGGCGGGCCCGGCGCCGGCACCGCGGTGGCTCGACGTGGCGCGCGAGTACACGGAGCTGTGGGTGCACCAGCAGCAGATCCGCGAAGCCGTGGGCGCGCCGCTGCTCGACGGCCCGGAGTTCCGCGCGCCGGTGGTGGACACCTTCATGCGCGCACTGCCGCACACCTTGCGCGACGTCACGGCACGCAGCGGCCGGCAGGTCGGCTACACCGTCACGGGCCGAAGCGGTGGCCGGTGGACCGCTCGCGCCACGTCCGGTGGCTGGACGCTCGACTGCGGGGCGCCGTCGTCGCGCGCGCCGCTCGCGTCGGTGACGACGGACGCTGACACGTTCTGGCGGCTGTGCGTGCGCATGGTCCAGCCCGCGGACGTGGCGGATCGCATCTCCGCGAAGGGCGACGAAAGCGTTTGCGCGGCGGCGCTGGAGATGGTGTCGATCATCGTCTGACGGCGGCGTTTGGCGGCCCGCGGGCGTTTGCGGCGGCGGAGCTCACCCGGCCGGGCACACGTGTCCCCGGTGGATGTCGCACCGCCGGTTTCGGCGCGCGACGTCCACCGGGCCGGACCCCGTCACTTCTGCAGGCGCTTGGACTGCTTCTTCAGCTGGTAGATCCGGGCTCCCCCGACCAGGGCGATCACGATCATGCCGCCGAGTGCCGCCAGCAGCATCGCGATGCCGAGCGGCAGGCTGCCCGACATGCCGAGGAAGTGCACCGTCACGCTGTCCAGGTTCTGCAGGATGAACACCAGCAGGAACGCCAGCAGCACGATGGCCACGACCGCCGCGATCCAAGCACCGCTGACGCGCGTCGGGCGCTTCTTCCCGGGCTTGGTCGGTGTGGACGTGCCACCCGGCTGAGTCGGAATCGGTTCGGTCCCGGGCACCTCGACACCCGGCGCCTCGGGGGTCCCGGAGCCCGTGGCTCCGGTGGTGTGGTCACTTCGTGCGTGGGACATGCCCTGATTGTCCGCCCCGACCCGCGCGAACGCCGGTTCTGGAACCCTAACGGGTGAGTACCGGTGTTTCAGCGCTCGAGGTCGACGTCCCGCAGCACCCGCAGCGCGTTGCGGCCGGCGAGCTTCGCGCAATCCTCGTCGCTCCAGCCGCGCTCCATCAGCGCGGCGAACAGCACCGGGTACTTCGACACGTCCTCCAGGCCCTCCGGCAGCGAAGCGACGCCGTCGTAATCGCCGCCGAGGCCGATGTGGTCGACGCCGGCGACCTCACGCGCGTGCTCGACGTGCGCGACGACGTCGGCGACCGTCGCCTTGGGCTTCGGCGGCCCGTCCCAGGTCTCGGCGAAGCGGGTACGCCGGCCGAGGTTGCGGAACTCCTGGCCCGCGGCCGTCATCGCGGCCTTGAGCTCCTCGTCCCACGCGGAGACGGCCGGCGAGATGAAGGCGGGCACGAACGTCATCATCGCGACGCCGCCGTTGCCGGGCAGCTGCGCGAGAACGTCGTCGGGGATGTTGCGCGGGTGGTCGTTGACCGCGATGCACGACGAGTGGCTGAAGATCACCGGCGCGCTGGAGACCTCGAGCGCGGCGCGCATGGTGCTCGGCGCGACGTGCGAGAGGTCGACCAGCATGCCGATCTCGTTCATCGTGCGCACGACCTCGCGGCCGAAGTCGGTGAGCCCGCCGTGCGCGGGTTCGTCGGTGCCGGAGTCGGCCCACGTGGTGTTGAAGTTGTGCGTCAGCGTCAGGTACCGCACGCCGAGGCGGCGCAGGATCCGCAGCACGCCCAGGGATTCGGCGATGCTGTGGCCGCCTTCGGCGCCGAGCAGCGACGCGATCCGGCCGTCGGCGAACGCGGCTTCGGCTTCGTCGGCCGTGGTCACGATGCGCAGGCGGTCGGGGTAGCGCTGGGCGAGCTGGTACACGACCTCGATCTGCTCCAGCACGGCCGTGACCGCGCTGTCGCCTTCGAACTGGCACGGCACGTAGACCGACCAGAACTGCATGCCGAGCTTTCCGTCCGCCAGCTTGGGGAAATCGGTGTGCAGCGACGGCTGGCGCATGGTCAGGTCGAGCGCCGCGGCCGCGGCAGCGGGGTCGGGTCCACCCTGCTTCCGCAGCTCCCACGGGAGATCGTTGTGACCGTCGGACAGGATCGTCTTGCTCAGCAGGTTCGTCGCGCGCTCGAGTGCCCCGGAAGTCATGGGGTCGACCCTAGCGAGCGAGCCACTCCCGGGCCGCGCGGACGCCGTCGAGCGTGATCTGGTGCCCGCCGGGCTGACGGTGGACCGTCACGTCCGCGTGCCGCTCCTCCAGCAACCGGATGTACTCCTCCGTCGAGGACAGCGGCGCCATCGGGTCCTGCTCGCCGTTGGAGAGGAACACGCGCGAGCCCGACAGGTCGAACTCGGGCGGCTGCGGAACCGGGGACATGCCGGAGAACAGGGCGGCTTCCCTCAGGACTTCGGGCCGCAGCAGCGTGACCGCGGCGGCGATGTTGGCACCGTTGGAGAAACCGACGGCCACCAGCCGTCGATCACCCAGGCCGTACTCCTCGCGGGCCCACGTGACGAAGTCGGCGAGCTCGTTGGCGCGCCGCACCACGTCCTCGTGGTCGAACACGCCCTCGGCGAGCCGGCGGAACCACCGCGCGGCACCGAATTCCGACACCGGCCCGGCCGGGGCGAGCGTCGCCGAGCCGGGGCTCAGCTCGCGCGCCAGGCCGAGGAGGTCGTCGGGACCGCCGCCGGTGCCGTGCAGCAGGAGCAGCACCGGCTTCGCCGGGTCACCTTCGACGTACTTGTGCTCGAGCGCGCTCATGCCAGCTCCGGGTTGTTCTCGGTGGGGAGGTTGAGCTTCGGCAGCATGTGCTGGATCTCGTCGCGGCGCGGTTCGAGCCACGGCGGCAGCTTCAGCGCGCGGCCGAGTTCGAGCAACGGCTCGTCGACGGCGAAGCCGGGTGCGTCGGTGGCCACCTCGAGCAGCGTGCCGCCGGGTTCGCGGAAGTAGATGGAGCGGAAGTACTGCCGGTCCAGGATGGACGTCACACGCACGCCCTTGTCCACCAGCTCTTCCCGCCACGCGGCCTGTGTCGGCTCGTCGGGCGCGCGCCAGGCGACGTGGTGCACGGTGCCGGTGGCGACGAGTCCACGCGGGACTTCCGGCGTCACCAGGACGTCGACGTACGCACCGGGGCCGCCCGCGCCCGCCTCGAAGCGGAAGCGGTTTGCCTCCTGGCTGTGGAAGGAAAGTCCGAGCCCGTCGGTGAACATGCCGGCCGTCGCGTCCTCTTCGGACACCGAGAGCGTGACCGAGTGCAGGCCGCGGATGGCGTTCTCCGCCGGGACGAGCTTCGTGTCCCACGGGTCGCGCGGGTCTCCCTGCGGGTGCGCGACGAGGGCGATCTGCAGGCCGTCGGGGTCGCGGAAGGTGAGCGTCTCTTCGTTGTCCGCGTTGCGGATCTTGCTGGTTTCGACGCCCTGTTCCTTGAGGTGCTGCTGCCACCAGCCGAGCGAGGATTCCGGGACGGAGAACGCCGTGGTAGTCGCCTGCCCGGTGCCGAGGCGGCCGCTGGGCGCGTCGGGCCACGGGAAGAAGGTCATGAGCGAGCCGGGTTTGCCCGACTGGTCGCCGTAGTAGAGGTGGTAGGTGCCCGGGTCGTCGAAGTTGACGGTGGTCTTCACCAGCCGCAGCCCCAGGGTCCGGGAGTAGAAGTCGACGTTGCGCTGCGGGTGGCCGCCGATGGCGGTGACGTGGTGCAGCCCGCTGGTCTTGATGGACATCGGGTCTCCTCGGGTGCTGTTGCTCAACGCTAACCCGCAAAACCTCTCGCGCGCAAGATATATTCCGGTGAGACTGTGGGGTAACCTGTGGCCCGTGACACCTGACCCGCGCACGGACGACGACGAGATCGTGACCTGGTGGGGCCTCGTCATCGAAGGCTACCTGGCCACCCAGGACAAGCTGATGGGCGAGATCGCCGACCGCTTCGGCCTGGCACCCGCGTCGTTCGACATCCTGCTGAGGCTCGTGCGGTCGCCCGACCACCGCATGCCGATGACCCGCCTGGCCACCGAGGCTGCGCTGTCCAGCGGCGGTTTCACGAAAGTGGCCGACCGGCTCGTCGCGGCGGACCTCATCTGCCGCGTCCCGAGCCCGGACGACCGGCGCGTCACGTTCGCGTCGCTGACCGAGCACGGCCTCGACGTCGCGCTGAAGGCCCGGTCCGCGGGTGCGGAGATCCTGCGCCGCATCGTCCTGGCGCCCTTGGGCGACGAGGCGGCTTCGCTGGCGTCGGCCATGCGGACCCTGCGTTCGGTCAACGGCTGAAAAACGGGCACTACCGGCGTTTTGCCTGGTCGGCGCATGCTTTTGACATGCTCACCGACTCGACCATCACGATCATGCTCCCGGTGAGCGACGCCTCCCGCGCCGCCCACTTCTACTCGGACGCCCTCGGTCTCGCCCCCGTCGCCACTGGGGAGGACGGCACCCAGTACTTCGCGGCCGGCGCCGGCACCATCGGCCTGCGTCCCATGCCGCCGGGCTCGCAGAGCCCCAACACGGCCCTGAGCTTCGAAGTGTCCGACCTCCCGGCCGAGCTGTCGGCCCTGGAGAACCGCGGCGTGGAGTTCCAGGACATCGACATGGAGGGTCTGAAGACCGTCGACCACATCGCCCAGGTGGGAAAAGAACGGGCGGCGTGGTTCTCGGATTCGGAGGGCAACGTGCTCTGCCTCCACGAGATCACGGGCTGACGGGCGGATTTCTGCTGGCCTGGCGGGTTCCGCTGAACCGCTTCTTTGGCGGGTTCCCCGGCCCGCTTCCTGCTGGCCGGCGGGTTCCGCTGCCTGCGTTCTGCTGACCCGGCGGGATCCCACTGACCCGCAGCGGTTGCCGACCGGCTCGCCGGCCTCGTCCGCCGGTCAGGGGTAGCTGTAGCCCTGCGCGGTGAGCCGGTACCTGAGCACGGCCAGGCACCGGCTCCGCAACTTGCCCAGGCTGCTCGGCGACACGCCCAGCTCGGCCGCCACCTCCCGAGCCGAAAGTTCCGGCCGGTGCGCCAGCAACCA
The DNA here is from genome assembly GCF_016889705.1 of Amycolatopsis sp. FDAARGOS 1241. Classification (NCBI taxonomy): domain Bacteria; kingdom Bacillati; phylum Actinomycetota; class Actinomycetes; order Pseudonocardiales; family Pseudonocardiaceae; genus Amycolatopsis; species Amycolatopsis sp. FDAARGOS 1241. The sequence continues at coordinate 211,193 of NZ_CP069526.1, read as the reverse complement.
CATCAACCGCCGGTGCCGATCCGGCAGTCCTTCGACCGTGCGCCACAACGCGGCGGCCAAGTCGCCCCGCACCGCGACCGCTTCCGGCGACTCGGCAGAGTTGTCCGGCGCCAGGGCTGCCTCGGCGCCTCGCGCCCGCCGCCCCACCGACCGGATCGCGTGCCGCCGCGCGACCGTCGACAACCAGGCGCCGAGCCGGGACTCCTCGCGCACCCCGACGGGTCGCCTGAGGAACTCCAGCCAAGCCGACTGGCACGCGTCCTCCGCCTCACCACGCAGCCCCGGATCGGCGGCCACCACCCGCACGACCAGCTCCGAAAGCCGCCTCAGCTCCCCGTTGTCGGCCATGCCCATGCCCACGTCCTTTCGTCCGCAACGCAGACGACGCGAACACCCCCACCGGATCCCACGGCCCACACCGACCGCCGAATCGGGCGAAAACATGTATCCGCAGGCAGACGAGCTGCACCGGGTGAAGTGTTCGGTGTTCGCTAGTGACCGAACACCGAACGCCCCTGTCGTACGCCGACGCGCTCGCCAAGCTCGTCGACGCCTTGGGACAAGTTGGGTTCGAAGCCCGGCCGCGGTCGGCCGACCGCGGCGACATCGCGGATCTCGCGGTCGAGGTGCGCGGAGTGTCCCCGCACGTCGAAGTGACGACCGCGTCGACGGCGATGCCGGGTGGTCTGAGCCGCAAATCAAGGGACGTTCTCCGCAACCGGGGTTGGGGCTGGTTGGACCTTCGTGGTCACCTCCGCCTGGCCGGGACCGGAGTCCTGGTCGAAGTGCCGGTCCGGCCGGCCGCGCGAACCACCCGCCCGACAGAGACACCTTCAACGGCAACGTGGCCCTCGAGGTCGCGTCGGCCTTGCTCCTCGCACCAAAGCAGCCGGCACCCGTCCGAACGTCGGCGCGAGAACTGGAACGGTCGGTAAGTTCGGTGTCTGCCGTCATGACCGCGTTCCGCAACGCCCAGTCGATCGACGAGCAGAATTTGCCGACGGTCCGCGATCTGTTCGTCGCGCTCGACCTGGCCACCGACCGGGGTCGCGGGCGGGAGATCTTCGCGGACTGGACCCCGGAGAACGCGCCACGCGTCTGGTGATCCGCTGCCTTCAGCCGAGCTCTTCGGCAAGGTCACTCGGCGCACCCGTCGCCGATCCACCCTCGGATCCGACAGACCGGTTGTACGTCCTCAGCCACAACCGGGCAATGCGCACAGCGACACCGATGCTGAGCCGGGCAACGTCTCCGGGCGCCACGGTCGAGCACCGTGTTCAGGTAGCCGAACCCGGGCCGTTGATCGCCACAAAGCTGCAGGCGTCGCTCTCGAGGTGACGGGGAGGACCTACTTCAGGCCCGGCATCAGCTTCAGCGCGTTGCCCGCCAGGACGTCCCCCAGCGTCTCCTCCGGGAGGCCCAGCCCGGCGATCGAGCGGACGTTGGTGGCGGTCCCCGGCACGCCCGGCCAGTCCGTGCCGAAGATCCACTTGCGGGCCAGGCGCGGGAGGTCGAAGCGGGCGTAGTAGTCCGGGAGTTTCTTGGGGGGCAGGCCGGCGAGGTCGAGCCAGACGTTGGGGCGCGCTTGGGCCATGAAGGCCGCGATGTCGTACCACCAGCCGCGGCCGCCGTGGGCGAAGACGAAGTTCACCGACGGGAAGTCTTCGACGACGTCGGAGAGCAGGGCCGGGTCGCCAAAGCTGGCGCGGGAGCCGGGGAACACGGACCAGCCGGAGTGCAGGATGACCGGCACGCCGAGGGAGGCGCACAGCTCGTACACCGGGTACAGCTCCTTGTCCGCGGGCGAAAAGCAGCCGTGGACGGGGTGGATCTTCAAGGCCACCGCGCCCAGGTCGAGCTGCCGCCGGACCTCGTCGCGCAGCGGGTGGTGCAGGTGCGGGTTCACGTTGGCCACCAAGCGGAACCGCGTGGGGTTGTACGCGACCAGCGGCAGGTTGTCCTCGATCGGCTGGATGCCGGTGGCGCGTGGGCTGTACTCGCAGAACAGCAGGACGCGGTCGACGCCCTCGGCCTCCATCAGCTCGTCCATCGCGGCGGGGATCACCGAACCGGCGTCGTCGTACACCGTGCGCCACGGGTAGGCGCCGGCGAAGTCGCGGGCCCAGTCCTTCCACGCCTGCTTCACGGTGGGGATCCGGGGGGTGTGGACGTGGGCGTCCACCACGAAACGGCCGTCGATCATGCCGATCAGTCGATCACGGTTTCGCCGGAACCGGCAGCAGCGACTCGCGCACCAGGTCGCGAATCACGTTGCGGCGGATCTTGCCCGTCGCCGTCTTCGGCAGTTCCAGCAGCTCCACCACGCCACGCGGGCGTTTGAACGCGGCAAGCCCCGCCCGGCAGAACTCGATCAGCTCGTCCGGCTCCACGGCGAACCCGGGCGCCGCGACGACGCACGCCACCGGCTTGTCCAGTCCGTCGGCGTCCGGCGCGGCCACCACGGCGACCTCCGCGACGGCCGGGTGCCGCAGCAGTCGTTCCTCCACTTCGGACGGTGACACCCAGATCCCGCCCGCCTTCAGCATGTCGCCGAAGCGGCCGAGACAGGTGAAGGTGCCGTCGTCGTTGCGCACGTAGCTGTCGCCGGTGCGCAGCCATTCCCCTTGGAACACGCGCTTGGTGGTCTCGTACCGGGCCCAGTAACCCATCGCCGTCGACGGGCCCGACACGAACAGCTCACCGGGCTGCCCGGAACCCTCGATCAGCGCGCCGTGTTCGTCGCGGATCTCCACGGCGTAGCCGGGCACGGCCGTGCCCGTGCTGCCCGGCCGGATCGCGCCCGGCCGGTTGGTCAGGAAGATGTGCAACGCTTCCGTGGACCCGATGCCGTCGAGGATCTCGACACCGAACCGGTCGCGGAACCGGGTGAAGATCGAAGCCGGCAACGGTTCCCCGGCCGACACGCCGTAGCGCACCGACTCGAACGAATCGTCCGGCACATCGCTGGCCAGCACCGCGGCGAAGAACGTCGGCACGCCGAAGAACAACGTCGGCTTGGCGGCCCGCGCCCGGGCGGCGAACAGCGCGGGCGTCGGGCGTGCCGGCTCCAGCAGCGTCGTGCCGCCGGCGGCGAGCGGGAAAAACGCGGAGTTCCCGAGCCCGTAGGCGAAGAACAGCTTCGGCACGGACAGGAACCGGTCGGCCGGTGTCGTCGCCAGGATCTCGCGCGCGTAGGTTTCGCACACCGCGCGGATGCTCGCGTGCCGGTGCATCGCACCCTTGGGCTGACCCGTCGTGCCCGACGTGTACAGCCACAGCGCGGGCGAATCCTCCCACGTGCGAGCGGGTTCGAGGTCCTGGCCGTCCACAGTGGCCACTGCCGGCCACGCGTGGGTCGCGACCCCCGGCGGGAACTCCGCCGCGTCCGCTCGGTCGAGCAGTACGTCGGTGACCTCCGGCGCGGCCGCCAGCGCCGCCACCGCCTGCCCGGCGAACTCACCCGACACGCACAGCACGCGTGCCCGCGAGTCGGCGAGCACCTTGCCCAGCTCGAGGCCGGTGACCATCGTGGACACCGGCACGGCGACGGCACCCGCGAGCATCGCGCCGAGGATGCCGGTGAGCAGCTCGACGTCGTCGACCATGCAGAACATCACGCGTTCCTCGGGGCGCACGCCCAGGGAACGCAGTCCCGACGCGACCCGGTGGACCTCGTGGGTCAGCTCGGCGTAGTTCAGGGTCCGCCGCGCGGAGACGACGGCGGGTGCGTCGGGACGCCCCTGGGCCAACAGGTACTCGGCCGCGTTGAACCCGCTCATGGGGCCCCCTCTAGGTGAGGTGCACGTACTCGTAGTCGAACGGTTTGCCGTTGATGCCCTGCCGGGGCGGCGCGACCCAGCTCGCGATCTTCCCCCGCTCGTACACGGGCTGCATGAGCGAGCGGACGAAGGTCAGGTCCTCGGCCGTCGGCAACCAGCGGTGCCGGTTCGCCTCCCACGTCGCCTCGTCGACGATGTTGCCGTCGGGAGTGATGTGGTGGCCGGAGTTTATGCCGACCTCGCGGTTGAAACCAGGGTGCGGCAGCTTGAAGCGGAAGTCGATCTCCGCGTCCGCGAGGATCTTGTTCCAGCGGTTGACGCCGGTCTGGCAGTCGGCGGTGTACTCGCCGCGCAGGTCGAGGTTCAGCAGGAGGATCGCCTGCATTTCGTCGCTCGACCACGTGCCGTCCTCGTTGGGCCGGTCGAGCTCACGGGCGTCCTCGGTGAGCTTGTGGTCGTCCTTGCGCCGTGTCTCCTGCCAGCGGCCCTTGAGACCCGCGGTGTAGTAGTTCGCCGCGTTCGTGGAAGTCTCACTGCCGAACAGGTCGAGCGACACGGTGTAGTGGAAGTTGAGGTACCGCTGCATGACGTCGAGCGGGATGCCGCCGTGCGAGCCGATCTCCATCGTGTCGTGCTCACGGATCAGCTCGGCCGAACGCTGCACCACGCGGTCGACACCCGTGGTGCCGACGAACATGTGGTGCGCCTCTTCCTTGAGCATGAACTCGCAGGTGCGCGAGAGCGGATCGAACGAGCTCTCCTTCAGCGTGCCGAGCTGGTACTTGCCGTCGCGGTCGGTGAAGTAGGTGAACATGTAGAAGGCCAGCCAGTCGGCCGTCTCCTCGTTGAACGCGCCGAGGATGCGCGGCGCGTCGGGGCTGCCGGAGTTGCGCAGCAGCAGGCCCTCGGCCTCCTCGCGGCCTTCCCGGCCGAAGTACGCGTGCAGCAGGTACACCATGGCCCAGAGGTGGCGGCCCTCTTCGACGTTGACCTGGAACAAGTTCCGCAGGTCGTACAGGCTCGGCGCGGTCAGGCCGAGCAGCCGCTGCTGCTCCACCGAGGCCGGTTCCGTGTCGCCCTGGATCACGATCAAGCGCTGCAGGTCCGCCCGGTACTCACCGGGCACCTGCTGCCACACGGGCTCGCCCGCGTGCTCGCCGAAGGCGATGCGCCGGTCGCGGTCGCGTTCGGCGAGGAAGATGCCCCACCGATAGTCCGGCACGTTCACGTGGTCGAAGTGCGCCCAGCCCTCCCGGCCGACGCTCACGGCCGTGCGCAGGTACACGCCGTGGGTCTCGAGCGTGGGGCCCATCTCGCCCCACCAGTTCATGAACTTGGGCTGCCAGCCCTCCAACGCCCGCTGCAACCGCCGGTCGTCGCGCAGGTTGACGTTGTTCGGGATCTTGGCGTCGTAGTCGATCCGCTCGGGCATCGGTTCAGACCCGCTTCCTGTCGAAGATCGCCTTCTGGCCCGTACCGTAGCGCCGCAGCGCGCCCTCGGGACCAGAGGCGTTAGGTCGGGTGAAGATCCAATTCTGCCACGCCGTGAGGCGGCCGAAGATCTTCGTCTCGATCGTCTCCGGGCCGACGAACCGGTGGTTCGCCTCCATCCCGGTGAGCGCGTCGGGGCTCAGCGAAGCACGGCTCTCGAGCGCGATCCGGATCTCGTCCTCCCAGTCGAGGTCGTCCGGCGCGTCGGTGACCAAGCCCAGCTCCACGGCCTCCGCCGGCGACAGCGCCCGGTCGCGCTCGCGCAGCAGCCACGCGAGGTGGTCGTCGTCGCCGTAGAAGCGCGACTGCAGGCGGGTGAGGCCGTTGCCCATGGGGAACGGGCCGAAATTGGCTTCCGACAACGTGATCGACGCGCGCTCTTCGGAATCTTCGTCGTCGAGCGGCGGACCGTCCAGGATGTACTGGCGGTCGGCGGCGAGCGCGAGCTCCAGCAGCACGCCCGCGAAGCAACTGCCCGGCTCGATGAGCGCGACGAGCGTGCGGCTCGTGACGTCGAGGCGCTTCAGCGTGCGCTTGTAGTAGTGCAGGATCTCGTTGCCCAGCCAATCCTTCGCGCCGAGCACGGCGTGTTCGTGCGCGAGCACCTTCGCCGGGTCGCCCTCGGTGCGCAGGACCCACGTGCCCAGCTCGGTTTCGTTGGTGCGCAAGCGGAGGATCGTATCGTCGAGCTCTCGGGTGAGGCGCAGCAGCCAGCTGTCGGCGCCCTCGGCGTGCAGGTCGCCGGGGTCACCCTCGGGCCCGCGGACGGTGATGGTGGCCAGCGCGGCCGGCCGGTCGTAGGCGAGGTCCACGTACCGGTACGCTATGCCGTCTTCCGTGATCTCGGGGTCGAGCGGCGTGAGGGCGACGCCCTGGTCGCCGGGCAGCCGCTCGGACTCGGCGGCCAGCTCGCGCGCCCGCGCCAGCACGGACTCGCGGAACTCCTGGCGCGGCACGAGCTCGTCGACGAGCCGCCACTCGACGGCAGTCTTGCCCTTCACGCCGTCGGAACGCGTCGCGAACACGTCGGCGAGATCGCGGCGCACGCGGCGCTTGTCCACCACGCGGGTGAGGCCGCCGGTGCCGGGCAGCACCCCGAGCAGCGGCACCTCCGGCAGCGCGACCGTCGACGAGTTGTCGTCCACGAGCAGGATCTTCTCGCAGGCGAGCGCGATCTCGTAGCCGCCGCCCGCACAGCTCCCGTTCACCGCGGCCAGGTACCGCTGACCGGAGAACTCGGTGGCGTCCTCCAGGCCGTTGCGGGTTTCGTTGGTGAACTTGCAGAAGTTCACCTTCCACTCGTGCGGCGACGACGCGAGCATCCGGATGTTGGCGCCCGCGCAGAACACCTTGTCCTTGGCGCTCGTCACGATCACGGCGCGCACTTCGGGGTGCTCGAACCTCAACCGCTGCGTGGCGTCGTAGAACTCGATGTCCACGCCGAGGTCGTAGGAGTTCAGCTTCAGCTCGTAGCCCGGCACGAGGCCGCCCTGCTCGTCGACGTCCATCTCGAGCCAGGCGACCTCGCCGTCGACGCTGAGCTTCCAGTGCCGGTAGGTGTCCGGGTGGCGCTCGAACGTCACCGTCGTGGTGGTGGTCACTCCCTGATTGTCTACATATTGGCGACTAGCGTCAATGTTGTGTAGACGCTTGATCCGGCACGCTCACCCGGTTGAGTTTCGCCGCGGCCCACGACACGAACAACCACAACGCGATCGCCGCCGCGGTGTCGGTGAAGATCGTCGAGAACCAGAACGCCGGGATCTGCGGCACACCCACCAGGAAGTGGCCCGCGCTGACCAGGCCGGCCAGCGAGTAGACCACCAGGAAGCCGAGCGCCCGCCAGTACCGCTCCCGCACGTAATAGCGGTAACCGAAGAACCCGAACGCCGTGAACAACACCCACCCGAACGCGACGGTGATCTGCGCCGCGAGCACCGCGATGCCCGGGATCTGCGGATAGTCCTGTGCGCGGATGATGTTGTGCGCGTAGTGCAACGTGGTCGTAAGCAGCGTGAAACCGAGGATCACGCGGAGGCTGGTCAGTCCTTTCCCCTGCAGAACGTCCATGCGGTTCACCCCTTGCGATTTGATAGATCGCTCTAGCGAGAGAGTAGCGCCGATCAGCTGTCAGACCAAGCCGAGCCGGTGCCGAGTTTCGGAATAGCCGGTTTTTTGAAAAGCGATGCCATGGCGGGAAGCCGGCAGCTGCCCGACGCGACGCCGTCAGTTCGTTGGCGCTTCGGCCAGCAGGGTGCGCAGAGAAGCCAGCGTCCGCAGCGTCACCTCGAGGTCCTCCGGCGCCAGCCCCGCCGCCACGGCGTCCGCCCACCGGTCCCGGCGATCGCTCAGCGCGCGGAGGGCCGCGCGAGCCTTCGGGGTCACGTCGAGCAGCGGCGCCCGCGCGTCGGCCGGGTTTGCGGCGCGGGTCAGCATTCCGTTGCGCAGCAACCGGTTCACCGTCTCCTGCACACTCTGCCGGCGCAAGCCGCGGCGGCGGGCGAGCTCCGCCGCCGAAGCGGGGCCGTCTTCGAGAAAACCCAGCACGAGCCACTGCGCGGCCGTCAGGCCGGAAGGCGCGGTCAACGCGTCTCCCGCCGAAAGCAGTGCTCCGTTGGTCACGATGACGTCGTTGACCAGCTGCGTAACGCGTTCGGCCCGGGCGGTCATGCGTGCTAGCCTCCCATATTGACAGGTGCCTGTCGAAAGGAGTCCACCGTGGAGATGCCCACGAAAACCGAAGCGCACGAAGCGCTGAGCGCCCTCGTCGGGGAGTGGGCGGGGACCGAGGAACTCGCCGCGTCGGCGTGGGCGCCGCAGACGAGCGCGAAGGCGACCGCGAGCTACCGGGAGGCGCTGGCCGGGTTCGCCGTCGTGCAGGAGTACGCGCAGACGCGCGAGGACGGCGGGCACCTGTTGGGCCACAACGTCTTCACGGTCGACCCCGCGACGCAGGAGACGCTCTGGTACGGCTTCGACAGCTACGGCTTCCCGCCCGGCGAGCCGGCACGCGGAGGTTGGCGCGAGGGGACCCTTCACCTCGAAAAGCACACCGCGCGTGGCGTCGCGCGGCACCGGCTCACCCCGCACGACGACGAGCTCACCCACGAGATCGACGTCCGGATGGTCGACGCGGCCGAATTCACCCCGTTCCTGCGCGCCCGGTACACGCGTACCCAGTAGAAAGGGGCCATGACCGAGTCGACGATCGAGGCCAACGGCATCACCCTGTGCCACGAGGAGTTCGGCGACCCGGCGGACCCGCCACTGCTGCTGGTCATGGGGCTGGCCGCGCCCATGACGTGGTGGGACGACGACTTCTGCGAGCAGCTCGCCGGTCGCGGGTTCCGCGTGATCCGGTTCGACAACCGCGACGTCGGCCGGTCGCAGCGCATGTCCGGGCGCACCGACCTCGCCCGCGCCTACCTGCTGCGGAGCGCGCCGTACTCGATCGCCGACATGGCCGACGACGCGGCGGGGCTGCTCGGCGCGCTCGACGTCGAACGCGCCCACGTCGTCGGCGCGTCGATGGGCGGCATGATCGCGCAGGCGCTCGCGATCCGGCACCCCGCGCGGGTCCGGTCGCTGACGTCGATCATGTCCACCACCGGCAGCCGCCTGCTCGGCCACCCGAGCCCGCGCGCGGCCGCGTCGATGCTCGCGCCCCAGCCGCGCAGCCGCGCCGAGTACGTGGAGCTGCTGGTCAAAACGTTCCGCCTCATCGGCTCGCCCGGCTACCCGTTCGACGAGAAGCGCATGCGGGAACGCGCCGAACGCACCTTCGACCGCGGTGTCAACCCGGCCGGCGCGGCGCGCCAGCTCGCCGCCATCCTCTCGACGCGCGACCGCACAGCCGCGCTGCGCCGGCTCAACGTGCCCTCGCTCGTGGTCCACGGCGCGCGTGACCCGCTCGTCCACGTCTCGGGTGGCCGGGCCACGGCCCGTGCGCTGAGGGCCGACCTCGACGTCGTGCCCGGCATGGGCCACGACCTGCCGGAGGACGTCTGGCCGCGCGTGCTCGCCGGCATCGAGCGCGTGGCCGGCCGCCGGCCTTAGCTCACTGCACCACCGGGCCCCCGTCCACGGCCGGCGCCTGCCCGGTCACGAACGACGCGCGGTCCGACAGCAGCCACGCCACCGATTCGGCGATCTCCTCGGGCCAGGCCGACCGGTTGATCGGCTGCACGGCCGCGATCTCCTGCTCGGTGACGACCCCGGTCGCCCCGACCTGTCCGTACCTCCCGGTCCGGGCGGTGCCGGACACCCGGATCTCCTGTGTCGCGTATTCGAGCGCCGCGGCGCGGGTGAGCCCGACGACGCCGTGCTTGGCCGCGGCGTAGGCCGACAGGCCGAGGCCCATCCCGACCAGGCCGCCGATCGACGAGGTGTTCACCACGGCCCCGCCGCCGGTCGCGAGCATCGCGCGGATCTCGGACCGCAGGCACAGCCACACGCCGTCCAGGTTCACCGCCATCACGCGGTTCCAGTTCTCGCGCGTCGAATCGGCGACGGACTCGAACGCACCGTCGATGCCGGCGTTGGTGAACGCGCCGCCGAGCCGGCCGTACGCCGCGACGGCGGCGTCGACCATCGAGCGCGCATCATCCTCAAGGGACAGATCCGCCTTCACCGCCTCAGCGACGCCTCTGAGCCACGACCAGCTCGGCCGTCTCGGCGCACGACGCGTGGCGTCAACCCGTCCGCCGCGAACACCCGGCCCGCTCCGCCGGTGTTCGCCAGCGCGTGGGCCGGCTGCCCCAGCGCGGCGCCGGTCGCGGTGTCGACGATCTGGCCGTCGGCTTCCAGCAGCACGCGTACCGGATCCAGCCGGAGCTCCTCGCGCCTCTGGTCGCCGCCGGCGGCGCCGTGCGCGGGCACGAGGTCGAGCCCGCCTCGGCGGCGATGCAGCGCCGGATGGGCTTCGGCCAACCGGGCTACGGGCACCTCACCATGTCGATGTTCCACCTCAAACACCACCCGATCCCCGTCGGGCTGTTCCGGCATGAACGGCCGCGACCGGCGCCGGCGGCGCGGCGCTCGGCTCACCGCTCACCGCGCTCGTCTGGCGGGCCAACACGGTCGGGCCGTTGGGCGTGACGCTGGAGCCGGGCCACGTCGTGCTGCCTGGCTCGATGACCCGCGCGTCCCGGTGATCCCGGGCAACCCGGTCGTCGCGACGGTCGCCAGGCTCTGCAGTTCAGTAGCGTCCACGACGGAGCACATTGCCTGGTCGGCTGGGCTTTCAGCAATCAGCCCGTTCCACTGAACGGCACGCAAAGTTATCTCGCGAAGAAATATCTTGCGCGCGAGAGATGTGGGGAGTAGCGTTCTACGACATCAGCCCCAGAAAGGACGTGATCCCGATGGCTCCCACCGAGACCGAAGTCGCGAAGCTCGCCGAAGCACGTGATGAGCTGCGGACGAAGCACCTGCACCCCGCCGCCGACCGGGCCACGACCGCCGGCCGCGGCATCCACCACACTGCGCTGATCTCCAGCGACGTCGAGCGCACGATCACCTTCTACCAGGACGTGCTCGGTTTTCCGCTCACGGAGCTCATCGAGAACCGCGACTACCCGGGCTCCAGCCACTTCTTCTTCGACGTCGGCAACGGCAACGCTGTCGCGTTCTTCGACCTGCCCGGCCTCGACCTGGGCCAGTACGCGGAGGTGCTCGGTGGCTTGCACCACCTGGCGCTGTCGCTCACCCCGGAGAACTGGGCGGCCGCGCGCTCGCGCCTGGACGCGGCGGGCGTGAAGTACCAGGAGGAGAGCGGCACGTCGATCTACCTGGCCGACCCGGACGGCGCCCGCATCGAGCTCATCGCCGACGACCTCGGTGAGATGTACGGCTCGAAGATCGGCTGAGGAGGAATCCTCTCTTCGCCGCGGACGTTGTCGCACGTATGCAAGCTGAAGACATCCTCGCGAACGCCACGACGATCGCGGTGGTCGGCCTGAGCCGCGATCCGGCGAAGGCTGCGCACGGGGTGCCCGCCGCGCTGCAGGCGCACGGCTTCCGCATCATCCCCGTGCACCCGTCGGCGACCGAGCTGCTCGGCGAGAAGGTCTACCGCTCCCTCAAGGACATCCCGGAGCCGGTGGACCTCGTCGACGTCTTCCGCCCGGCCGCCGAGGCCCCGGCCATCGCGGCCGACGCCGTGGCGATCGGCGCCAAGGCGCTGTGGCTGCAGCAGGGCATCGTCTCGGCCGAAGCCCGCCGCATCGCCGAAGACGGCGGGCTGGAGTACGTCGAGGACCGTTGCACCGCCGTCGTCCGCGCCGTCGCCGCGATCAGCAAGAACTGATCCCGGCGGCGCTTGACGGCTTACGCCGCCCGCGTGGCCTTCGGCTGCCGGCGCCGTCGCCGTCGCCGCGCACGGCCTCGTCGCCACTCGGGTAGTGCGTGGGCCGGCGGTCGAAGCGGCGGGCCGACGTCACGGCGCCCGTGGTCTTGGGCTCGATCCAGAGCGTGTCCCACGTCGTGTGCAGGAGGATCGCGGCACGGGCGATCCGGCGGCCCGCAGAACCTGACGCCGGGTCTGCTCGCTCACACTCCTACTCCAAAGTGGACCACGCGGTCGTTTCCTGTGTCCGCGACGAAGATGCGGCCCTGCGCGTCGACGGCCACGCCGAGCGGCAAGCTCAGCGCACCCGGACCGTCGGTACCGAATTCCGTGCGGTAGGGGCCGGTGGTGCGGAACTGCGCCACCCAGCCGTGGCCGGGGAGGGTGACGAACGCGTCGCCGCCGGCGTTCAGCGCGACTCCGGCCGGGTTGGCCGGCCCGCCGAGTTCGCTGTTGCGGCCGTCGCCGATCGAGCCGAGTGCCTTGCCGTCGGCGTCGTAGTGCACCACGGCGACGTGCCCGCTCGCAGCGCGTCCGTTGTGGACGATCCACACGCCACCGCTGCCGTCGCTCACGATGGCCTGTGGCGAGCTGACCTTCTCCGTGATGTCGGTGAGCGCCTTGCCGGTGAACGTGTCGAAGCGCGCGACGCGCCGGTGCCCGGTGTCGGAGACCAGCAGCCGGCCCGCGGTGTCGATGGCGACGCCACGCGGGTTTTCCAGCTCGTCCGCGCCGTACTCGCGCGAGAACCCGCCCCACCACGAGTACCGGACGACGCGGTTGTTGCCGGTGTCGGCGACATAGACGTTGCCCGCGTGGTCCACGGCCACCGCCTGCGGCTACTTGAACCGGCCGGCGAGCACGCGCACGAGCCGGCCGTCGCGGGTGAACGCCTGCACGCGGTCGTTACCGGTGTCGGCGACCCAGATCTGGCCGCGCTCGTCGACCGTGAGGCCCGCCGGACTGCTGAACTGCGCGGGGCCACGGCCACTGCGCCCGAACGCACCCTGGTAGGGAGGCGGCGGGATCCGCGGGACGGCCCGGACGGTGAACCGCACGGGCTCGGCGAGCCAGGTGTACCCGTCGTTCGCGAGGGAGAACGCGAGGTAGTTCCCGGGCGGCAGCGAGCCGGTGGCGAACGAGACCGCACCGCTCGCGAGCGGGGTGTACTCCCGCAGCGTCGGCGGGCCGGCGTAGGTCTGGGCGCCGGGACCGTTAACGGGGTCGGGGAAGAGACCGACCCAGTTCTCCGGGGCCACCGAGAACTGCGGGGTCGTGTAGGTGAAGGTGATCGGCTCGCCCTGTTCCACGGAGGCTGCGCTGCCGACCAAGGTGCCCGTTGCCACGGGCCCAGCATCCACTGGCACGGGTGTAGCAGGAAGCACGGGGAACGGGTGTTCAGGGAGAGTTCTTCCAGGTGACGAGCCGGTAGCCGACCCCCCGCACGGTTTCGATCGTGTGCGTGCCGAACGGAGCGTCGATCTTGCGCCGCAGGTATCCCACGTAGACCTCGACGACGTTCTCGTCACCCTCGTAGTGGGCGTCCCAGACGTGGCCGAGGATCTCGTTCTTGGAGAGCGCATCGCCCTGGCGGCGCAGCAGGAACTCGAGCAGGCCGAACTCACGGGCCGTCAGTCCGATGCGCGTCTCTCCCCTGTGGACGGTCCGCGCGGCCGGGTCGAGCCGCAGGTCGCCGGCGGAGAGCACGGCCGGGCGCGCGGGCGCGCCGCGGCGAAGCAGGGCGCGCAGGCGCGCGACGAGGACGACGAAGGAGAACGGCTTGGACAGGTAGTCGTCGGCGCCGAGGTCGAAGGCATCGGCTTCGTCGTATTCGCCGTCCTTGGCGGTGAGCATGAGGACCGGCGTCCAGTTCTCGGCCGCGCGCAGCTGTTTGAGGACTTCGTAGCCCGACAGTTCGGGCAGCATGATGTCGAGCACGACGGCGTCGTAGTCGTGCTCGGTCGCCGACCACAGGCCGTCGCGTCCGGTGTGGACGACGTCGACGGTGAAACCCTCGGCGACGAGTCCACGCCGGACGGTTTCGGCGAGCTCGCGTTCGTCTTCGACGATCAGCAGGCGCATGTCAGCGGTCCTCCTCGATTCGCGGGAGCTCGATGCGGAAGTGCGCGCCGGGGTAGCTGGGGTCGGTCACGTCCGCGTAGTGGGCGCGTCCGCCGTGCCGCGCGGCGATCCCCGCGACGATGGGCAGGCCGAGCCCAGTGCCGCCGTGGTCGCGCTGGCGCGACGAGTCGAGGCGGACGAACCGTTCGAAGACCCGTTCCCGATCTTGCGCGGGCACGCCGGGGCCGTCGTCGCTGACCTCGACGACCGCGGCTCCGTGGTGGACCCAGCTGGCGATGCGGACGCGCTCGCGGGCGTGGCCGCGCGCGTTGTCGACGAGGTTGCGCACGGCCCGGCGCAGTTGCGCTTCGCTGCCCCGGACTTTCGCGGGGCCGGCGCGGACTTCGATCTCGACGGGGCCTTCGGCGCGCACGCGTTCGGCCTCCGCGCGGACGATGTCGTCGAGGTCCACTTCGGTGCTCGCGGGGCGGTCGGTGGTGTCGTCGGTGCGGGCGAGCATCAGGAGGTCGTCGACGAGTTCGCGCAGCCGCGCGGTTTCGCGGGTGATCACGGGGACGAGCTCACCGGTCGTCTCGGGATGACGGCCGGAGACGTCGAGCGCGGTGCTGATGGTCGAGAGCGGGGAGCGCAGCTCGTGGCTGGCGTCGGCGACGAACCTCCGTTGCGCGGCTTGGGTGGAGGCGAGCCGGGCGAGCATTTCGTTGAGGGTGACGGCGAGGCGGTGCACCTCGTCCCGGCCGGGCGGCAGCGGCACGCGCGCAGCGAGGTCGCGAGTCGAGATTTCGGCGACGGTGCGGCGCATCCGTTCGACCGGCCGCAGCGCGGCGCCGACCGAGCGGTAGACGGCGAAGCCCGCGATGGCCAGCAACGGCAGGGAAATCAGGCCGAGCAGGAGCGTGAGGCGGGTGGACGCTTCGGTGACGGGTTCGAGCGAGCGGGCCGAGATGACGGTGTAGGGACCACCGGGACCGCTCACGCCTTGGGAGACGACGCGGTAGTCGTCGCCGTCGCCGTTGAGCCCGAGCGGGAGGGTTTGCACGCTTTCGCGGCCGGGCGCCGGGTGCGCTCCGGTGAGCGGCGGGTGCCCGACGATGGCGGGATCGCCGGCGATGGGCGTGCCGCGCCGGTCGAGCACCTGCGTGACGGCCTCGGTGTCGCCGGTGCTGGCGACGTCGCTGGAGGAGAGGTCTTTCGAACCCTCGCGCACGAGCTGGATGGCGACCTGGCGGGCGGTGCTGCGTGCACTCTCCGTCACGCCGCGGTCGAGCGACTCGTCGAGCAGCAGGACCACGACCACGCAGGCCGCGGCGATGGCCAGCGCGAGCGCCAGCACCGCGACGGCCGTGGTCCGCATCCGGACGCCGGTCACAGCGAGCAGTTTCACGTACGCAACGTAACGAGCTCGATGTGAATCCACTGTCACCGAGCGGCTGCCGGTTTCGGTTCAGTGGGACCATCGGCGAAACCGTGCCCGGGTGGCGCTGTGATTTCCCTGAGAGCATGGTCGGCGTCGCGAAAATAGTTTGTTAGCTGTCCTATCGATCGGAGGTTGAACCATTCGGGGAGTCCTTGACCAGGAGCAATACGAAAGTAGGTGAAGATCTTTCGCACTTAGATCGGAGCTGTTAGCGTCCAACCCCGCTTACCGGAAACACGTGCCGATGAGCGGGAACCGGGTGAAGGGGCGGACGACGTGGCGGAACGGACACTGGACCAGAGCGGCACCCTCGAGCGCGGGCTCGCGGTGCTCGAACACGTCGGGCAGCACCAGGAGATTTCCACCAATGCGATCGCGAGGCAACTGGGTCTTTCGCGCAGCGCGGCGTACCGGATCGTCGGCACGCTGAAACGGCTGGAGTACCTGGAGGCCGACAGCGTCACGGGTCGCGTGCGGCTCGGCACCCGGCTCGTCGAGCTCGGGGCGCGCGCGATGGCCGCCACCGACCTGCACCGGTGCGCGCCGCGCTACCTCGCGTCGCTCGCCGAGCGCTCGGGCGAGACGACGTACCTCGCCGTGCCGGACAACGACACGATGGTCTACGTCGCGACCGAGCGCAGCGCCAGCGCCGTGACCCTGGCCTGCCGGCTCGGCACGCGCCGCCCCCAGCACGCCACGTCGCTCGGCAAGGCCTGGCTGGCGGCGCTGCCCGAGCACGACCGGGTCGAGCGCGTCCGCCGCATGAAGCTCGACAGCCTCACCCTCAAGACCATCAACGACCCCAGCCGCCTGCTCGACGAACTCGCCCGCACCCACCGCCGCGGCTGGGCCGTCGACGACGTCGAAAACGAACCCGACGTCGGCTGCGTCGCCGCGGCCGTCCGCGACCACTCCGGGCGCCCGATCGCCGCCATCAGCGTCGCCGGCCCCGCGCCGCGCGTCCTGCGCCGCGTCGAAGAACTCGGCGCCACGGTCGCGGGCGCGGCAGCTGCCCTGTCGCTGCGGCTCGGGTACGTCCGCAGCCGCTAGCCCGCGTACCTGGTTGGCTGCTTGCCTGGTTGCTTTTGCCTTTTGGCTATTGGCTTTTGCCTGCCCGGCCCGGCGACCCCGCGGCCGGCCAAGCCATCCCGCGACCGGCAACGGCACTCCTCCGGCCCAGCACCCCACGGCCGGCGGCTCGCCCCGGCTCTTCCGCGGCAGACAGCCCGGCCCGCCACAGCCCTACCCCCACCGACAGCCGGCTCGGCTCGCGCTCCGGGACTGGCAGCCCTTTACCACAGGCGCGCACCGCTGTGGCGGCGCCCATCGACCACCCGATCGCCCGCTCACCCACCACCGACCGCACCTGACCCGTCCCCTTTCACACCACCGACCAAACCAGATCCGCCCCGCTCACCCACCAGCGACCGGCAACGTCAACCCACCCGGCCCGGCCCACCACGCCGGCAAGCCCGGCCCGTCTTGGTTTCCGGTACCCCGCAGCCGTCAGTCCCAGCTCACTCCGTTTGGGACTCGCGGCAAAACCGGCAGACCGATCCGCGTCCGACCGGCGCATCCCGCAGCCACCAGGACCCACCGAGCTCCTGATCGCCCGCCGCGGCGACACCGCATCGACTCCCACGCCGACCCACCACCGCCACCGACACCAACCCATCTCGGCCAGCACCCGCCGCGACCGGCAGACCCCAACCCGACTCCGGCCCGGCCCACCCACAAGCCCGACCCCGCCTGCCTCCGGTACGCCGCAGCCCGCAGTCCCAGCTCACTCTGTTCGCAACCCGCCGCAAATCGGCAACCAATCCGAGCCCGACCCGCGCATCTCGCAGCCGCCAGGACCCACCCAGCTCCTGACCGGCTGCCGCGCCGACACCGCATCGACTCCCACCCCGACCCACCACCGCCACCAACCCCAACTCCGGCCCGGCCCACCCGCGGCCCCTACATCATCCTGATCATCGCGATCTTCCTCTCCCGCATCGGCACGATCTTCACGCACTTGCCCGTGTGGTTGGACCTCACGAAGCTCCTCCACAAGGCCGACTGGGTCTTCGCCTGTCCAGGTCTGCACAACCAGGTGATCCAGCACGGGCCGATCACGCCGAAGAACACGCCCTACGCGGCCACGTTCACCGTCGACTTCCTCTTCTCCCCGGCACGGTCGCCCTGATCGCCACGGTGATCGCGGGATTCGCCATGGGCGCCCGGCCGAAGCAACTGCTCCGGACGTACCGCGACACGCTGCACCAGATGCGCTGGGCCCTGGCGACGATCTTCATGATCCTCGCGATCGCGTTCGTCATGAACTACTCCGGCGCCACGCAGACGCTCGGCCTCGCGCTCGCGACCACCGGTGTCCTGTTCCCGATCTTCTCCGCGTACATCGGCTGGCTCGGCGTGTTCCTCACGGGTTCCGACGCGTCGACCAACAGCCTCTTCGGGCCCATGCAGGTGATCTCGGCGCAGCAGCTGCACCTCGACCCCGTGCTGGCGGGCACCACCAACACTTCCGGCGGCGTGATGGGCAAGATGATCTCACCGCAGAACCTGTCGATCGCGCGACGGCGATCGGGCAGAGCGGAAAGGAAGGATCACTGCTGCGCCAGACCTTCCTGTGGTCGCTCGCCCGCACCGCCGTGGTCGGCGTGATCTCGCTGCTGCAGGCCACCGTGCTCGAGTTCATGATCCCTTGACGGCTTTCCCGCGTTTCCGGTCAGCCAGTAACCGTCCACTGTGGGCGGTTGCTGGGCTGTCCGGATGAAAACCGGGCACCTCCGCCGCCGCGCGACCTACCGTGGAACACATGCCACTGACGCTGATCAAAGGCACGTTCCAGCTCCTCGGTGCCGCACCGGACGGCGACTCCGTGCGGTTCTACCCCGACGACCCCGACGCGACGAAGAAGGCCGGCCTCCGCGTGCGGCTCAACTCCCGCGGCGGCATGCAGCTGCGCCTCGACGCAATCGACGCGCTGGAGACGCACTACCGCCCCCGCAGTGGTGACATGCTGCACCAGCCCGCCTCGCTCGGCGGCGCAGCGGCGGATCGGCTCGTCGCACTCCTCGGCTTCACCTCCGTGACCCGTGACGACAGCGGTGCGGTCACGTCCGCGAAACCGGAGAAGGTCGCCGGGCACATCCTCACGAGGTTCGCCGACAAGTACGGTCGCGCGGTCGCGTTCGCCTTCCCGGGCCAGCGGCCCGGCCGCTCCGTCGACGGCAGCGAGGTGTTCCTCGACGTCAAAGCGCTGAAGAACTCTGTGAACTACCAGCTCGTCTCCGAAGGCCTCACCTACCCCACCTTCTACTCGTTGCTGTACGTCGATCTGCG
Organism: Amycolatopsis sp. FDAARGOS 1241; assembly: GCF_016889705.1. Taxonomy (NCBI): domain Bacteria; kingdom Bacillati; phylum Actinomycetota; class Actinomycetes; order Pseudonocardiales; family Pseudonocardiaceae; genus Amycolatopsis; species Amycolatopsis sp. FDAARGOS 1241. The sequence goes on along the minus strand of NZ_CP069526.1, from coordinate 192,730 downwards.
CCAATCGCTCGCCGAGGCAGCCGAAGCCGCACGCGCCTCGGGCAGCGGCGTGTGGGCCTCGGACGTGACGACGGCGGGCTTCCGGCTGCGTTCCCGCGCGCAACTGGAAGACGAACTCGTGCTGCTGCCCAAGCTCTTCCGCCGCCTCGCCGACTACCTCGCGCTCGACGAGACGGGCGGCGTGTCCCTCGCCGGCTTCGCACACTTCCTCGACACCCGCGACGACCGCCTGTTCACCGTCCCGGATGGACAGTCAACGGAACTCGCCACGCTCGTCGAAGTCAAGCGCCAGACCGTGAAACTCATTGTGCCACCGGAACGCATCGTTTTCGTCGAAGCGTGAGCAGTTGTCCACAGGGCGGGCGAGTTGTGGACAACTCGTGGCCATCTCGACTCGCGGCCGGATTTGTCGGGGGTGGCGGATAGAATGGACGTGGGACGCCCCCTTGGGAGGGCGGGGGACTTTTCTCCCGGCCGGGATGGGCCGGCAGTTGGTGGAATGGGGTTATGACCGCTGCTGCTGGTCCATGGTGAGCAACTGTGTGAGGCCTTCGGAGTATCCCGGTTGGAGGTCTTGCGGGGTCGTTCGGCCGAGTTTGGGTGCGTTCGGTCGCGGTTATGTCCCGGCAGACGGTGGCCGGGATCCTGTCGGGTGAGGTTCCCGGGGTCGGGCCCGGCCGGCGATAGGGAATCGGTTGTCCAGGGCCGGAAAGGCCTCGGAATCACCAGTACGGTTGGCGCCACAAGCAGCGTTTCGTACCCCGGTAACAGATCCCGAGCCGGCGAGCGGCTTTCCTGTTCCCTGGTCTGCCGCCGTCCGCGCGAGGCAGGTCGTCGGTTCCCTGGACAGCGGCCTGCCAACTCCGCGCACAACACCGAGCACCGCAGCACAGACGCCCCATCAGGAAGCCGCCGGGCGGCTGCCTGCTCCCTGGCCTGCCGCCACCGGCGCAACGAAGACCGCCCGGCACCCCGACAACGGCCCGCCAACCCCGCGCACAACGGAGAACACCGCCACACAGCGGCAGACTCGATCAGCAAACCGCCGGGCAGCTTTCCGCTCCCTGGCCTGGCGCCACCGGCGCAACGAAGACCGCTCGGCATCCCGGACAACGGCCCGCCAACCCCGCGCACAACATCGAACACCGCCACGCAGCGGCATAACCCGATCAGCAAACCGCCGGGCAGCTTCCAGCTCGCCGACCTGCCGCCACCGGCGCAACGAAGACCGCTCGGCATCCCGGACAACGGCCCGCCAACCCCGCGCACAACGGAGAATGCCGCCGCACAGCGGCAGACTCGATCAGCAAACCGCCGGGCAGCTTCCCGCTCACCGGCCTGGCGCCACCGGCGCAACGAAGACCGCTCGGCATCCCGGACAACGGCCCGCCAACCCCGTACACGACACCGAACACCGCCACGCAGCGGCATAACCCGATCAGCAAACCGCCGGGCAGCTTCCCGCTCACCGGCCTGCCGCCACCGGCGCAAGGCAGGTCGCCTGCTCCCCGGACAACGGCCTGTCAGCCGCGCGCGCAACGGAGAATGCCGCCACACAGCGGCAAAACCCGATCAGCAAACCGCCGGGCAGCTTCCAGCTCGCCGAGCTGCCGCCACCAGCGCAACGGCGACCGCCCGGCACCCGGACAACGGCCCGCCAACCCCGTACAGGACACCGAACACCGCACACCGCCACACAGACGCCCGATCAGCAAGCCGCCGCGCGGTTGAGGAGCAGGGTGCGTTCGCGTTCGTTGCCGGTCATGTCCGCGGCGCGCTCGAATTCCGCCTTGGCTTCGCTCAGACGGCCCAGTTTCACCAGGAAATCGCCGCGGACGCTCGGCAGGAGGTGGTAGTTCTTGAGCGCTGGTTCGTCCAAGAGCTTGTCCACGAGTTGCAGGCCGGCTTCCGGGCCGTCGGCCATCGAGACGGCGACCGCGCGGTTCAGTTCGATCACCGGCGACGGCGTGAGCTGGGCGAGGCCGGAGTACAGCGCGGCGATGCGCGTCCAGTCCGTCTCTTCCGGGGTGCGGGCGCGAGCGTGGCACGCGGCGATCGCGGCCTGCGCCGAATACGGCCCGTACGCGCCGTCCGCGAGTTCTTCCGAGCGCGTCAGCGCGGTGAGCCCGCGGCGGATCAGCAGCTGGTCCCACCGGCCGCGGTCCTGCTCCAGCAGCAGAACCGGCTCGCCGCCCGGGCCGGTGCGCGCGGCCGAACGCGACGCCTGGATCTCGAGCAGCGCGGCGAGGCCGTGCACCTCCGGCTCGTCGGGCATCAGCCCGCTGAGCACGCGGGCGAGCCGCAGCGCGTCTTCGCACAGGGCGGGGCGCATCCAGTCGTCGCCGCGGGTGGCGGAGTAGCCCTCGTTGAAAATCAGGTAGATCACTTCCAGCACGGAGGAAAGCCGCGCCCGCCGCTCTTCGCCGACGGGCACCTCGAAAGGCACCTTCGCGTCGGCCAGCGACTTCTTCGCGCGCACGATCCGCTGCGCGACCGTCGACTCCTTGACGAGGAACGCACGGGCGATCTCGTCGGTGGTCAGACCACCGAGCATGCGCAGCGTCAACGCGACCCGCGCCGGCGTCGCCAGCACCGGGTGGCACGCCGTGAACACGAGCCGCAGGATGTCGTCTTCGATGTGCTCCTCGTCGAGCACGGCGTCGAAGTCCGGCAGCACACCCTCGCCGAGCTGCTGGTCGCGCCCGATCTCCTCGAGCTTGCGGCCGAAGGTTTCGTTGCGGCGGAACTGGTCGATCGCACGGCGCTTGGCCGTGGTCATCAGCCACGCACCGGGGTTGCGCGGCACACCGGTCTCCGGCCACTGCTCGAGAGCGGCGACCAACGCGTCCTGCGCGAGCTCCTCCGCGAGCCCGACGTCGCGCACCATCCGCGCGAGACCAGCGATGACTCGCGCGGACTCGATCCGCCAGACCGCCTCCACGGCACCGTGCGTGTCCACGAGCCCATCAGACAGGCTGGCTCGCCCGAGGGCAAGCCTCGGGCGAGCCACGGGTCAGAGCGGTTCGGACAGCGGCCGGACCTCGACGGTGCCCGGCCGCAGTTCGGGGTTGGGCGCGCGCTTGAGCAGCTCCACGATCTCCGCGAGCGACTCCCCCTGCAGGATCCACACCCCGGCCACGAGCTCCTTCGTCTCCGCGAACGGCCCGTCGACCACCTGGGGCTCGGGATCGCCGTCGAAGTAGACCAATCGCGCGCCTGCCGAGCTCGGGGTGAGTCCTTCGGCCGCCACGAGGTAGCCCGAGGCCGCGAGCTCGTCGTTGAACTTCCCCATCTGTTCGACGAGCTCGCGGCTCGGCGGGACCCCGGCTTCGGAGTCCGCGCTGGCCTTGATCATCACCAGGAAACGCATCAGGCGTTCTTCGCCGCCTGCTCACGCAGCCGCTCCTCGGCTTCGCGCAGCTCCGGGGTCAGGTTGTCGCCGAAGTCCTCGGCCTCGGCGATGCGCCGGATCTCGATCTCGTGGTGCGCACCGTCGGTGTTCGGCACGCGCTTGACCCACTCGATGACCTCTTCCTTCGAGCGGACCTGCAGGATCCAGAAGCCGGCCACGAGCTCCTTGGTCTCGGCGAACGGTCCGTCGATCACCGTCGGCTCGGACTTGCCCGAGAAGCGCACCCGCGCGCCGTCCGCGCTCGAGGTCAGGCCCTCACCGGCGAGCATCACGCCGGCCTTCACGAGCTCCTCGTTGAACTTGCCCATCTCGGCGAGCATCTCGGTGCTGGGCAGCTGGCCGGACTCGGACTCTTCGCTGGCCTTCATGATCACCATGAACCGCATTTCGGAGATCCTCTCTCTGTGTTCGGCTTGTCTTCACCCCTGCGTCGAACGGGCGGCCACTGGATCGACAAGGCGCCCGAACTTTTTTCCAGGCGCCGAAACTAGCAGGTCAGGCGTCAGCTCGGGGACAAATCGGGCGTGAGAGAATTTGTGGTCGTGGCACACCTCCCCGACGACCTGCGGACCGCCCTCGACGACGAGCTGGGCCGGTTCCCCGAATCCCGGCTCGCCCAGGCGGTCGACAAGCTCAGCTCGCGCTACCGCTCGGGCGACTCCGCGACTGCGCCGATCCTCGCCTCGGAGCTCGACGTCGCCGCTTACGCGGGTTACCGGATGCCGGCGACGTACGCGGCGGTCAGCTCCGTGCTCGGCGAGGTCGCCGCGGCCGCTCCTTCGTTCGCGCCCCGCACGCAGCTCGACGTGGGCGGCGGCACGGGCGCGGCGGTCTGGGCCGCGGCCGGCGTGTGGCCGGCGCTGGAGAAGTGCACGGTCGTCGAACAAGTCGCGGGCGCGGTGACGCTGGGCCGCAAGCTGGCGGCGACCGCCGAGGAGCCGGCGGTGCGCGGTGCCACGTGGCAGCGCGGGCTGATCGACCCATCGGTGCCGTTGCCGGCAACGGATCTGGTCACGCTGTCGTACGTGCTGGGTGAGCTGCCGGAAGCCAAGCGCGCCGGCGTGGTGCGCTGGCTGGCCGCGTCGGCCGGCGTGGTCGCGCTGATCGAGCCGGGCACGCCCGCCGGCTTCGCGAGCATCCGCGCCGCCCGCGACGTGCTGCGGGAGCTGGGCCACGCGGTGGTCGCGCCGTGCCCGCACGACGGCGAGTGCCCGATCGTCCCCGGCGACGACTGGTGCCACTTCTCGGCACGGCTGCCGCGTTCCGGGGTCCACCGGCGCATCAAGTCGGGCACGCTCGGGTTCGAGGACGAGAAGTTCTCGTACGTCGCGACGGCGCCGCTGGGCACCGCGCTCGACCGGCCCGCCGCGCGAATCCTGCGGCACCCCCGCAAACACAAGGGCTTCGTACAGCTGGATTTGTGTACCGTGGAGGGCCTCGCGCCGGGGGTCACGGTGTCCAAACGCCACGGTCCCCGCTACCGCGCGGCCCGCGACGCTTCGTGGGGCGACCCTTGGACCACGACAGAGCAGGCCGGCAGCTGAACCACGAAGGAGCAGGCCGATGGGGAAGGTCATCGCGGAGATCAGCATGTCGCTCGACGGCGTCGTCGCCGGGCCCGGCACCAACACCGAGCACCGGCTCGGGCGCGACGGCGATCTGCTCCACACGTGGATGGCCCACGGCAACGAAGTCGACCACCAGGTGATGGCCGGGTTTTTCACCGGTACCGGGGCGTTCGTGCTCGGGCGCACGACGTTCGACATGGGCATCGACATATGGGGCCCGGACGGAGCGTTCGAGCGGCCGTCGTTCGTGCTCACCCACCGCGCGGCCGAACCGCGGGTGCAGGGCAAGACCACGTTCACGTTCGTCACCGACGGCCCGGAAAGTGCGCTGGCGCAAGCGAAAGCGGCCGCGGGCGACCTCGACGTCGTGCTGATGAGCGGTTCGCCGATCGACCAGTGCCTGCAGCTCGGCGTCGTCGACGAACTGCGCATCCACCTGGTGCCCCTGGTGTTCGGCGCGGGCGTGCGGCTGTTCGGCGACCTGGCCGAACGCCACATCGCGCTGGAGCGCACCGACGTGGTGGCCACACCGACGATGACGCACCTGACGTACAACGTCGTCCGCTGACCCGCCGCGGCGGCTGTCCCTGGGTGCGGACGCGTTCGACGGCGCTTCGCGAACGGCCCGCGGGGGTCGAGCCCTCGTGGGCCTGGCCCCGGTCGATCGCGTTCGACCCGGTTCCGGAACGTTCTTGACGTCCCGTGTCCGGTCCGCCGGTGCGGTTCCGACTCCCTCGTGAACCGAACGGGAAAGGACTTCCCAATGGGGATTGTCAAGTCACGCTGCTGCTGGGATCGGGGGTGAGGCGTGGTAGTTGGCGTTGTCGCGGAGCATGGCCCACAGGACGTTCAGGCGTCGGCGGGCGAGGCAGAGCAGCGCTTGTTCATGTCGTTTGCCTTCGGCGCGTTTGCGCCGGTAGTAGGCCTTGGAAATCGGGCAGCCGGGCAGGCTGGCCGAGGCGGCGAGGTAACAGGCCCGCAGCAAACCGCGGTGGTAGCGGCGAGGCCGCCTGAGGTTGCCGCGGATCCGGCCGGAGTCGCGGGGAACCGGAGCCAGCCCGGCGTAGCCGGCGAGACGGTCGACCGAGCCGAACGCGGCGATGTCCCCGCCGGTAGCGGCGAGGAATTCCGCGGCGAGGGTCGGGCCGAACCCGGGCAGGGTGAGGATCACGTCGGCGTAGCGGTGCCGGCGACATCGCTCCTCGATCATCGCGTCGAGCTCGGCGATTTCCGTGTTGAGGGCGATCACCCCCTTGGCCAGCCGTTCGACCATCGCGGCAGCGAGTTTCTGCCCGGGCAGCGTGGTTTGTTGCGCGGCGGCGGCTTCGATCGCCGCGTGGGCGACCGTGTCGGCTTTGCGGACCTTGCGGTTGTGCAGCCAGTGGATCAGGCGTTGCTCGCCCAGACGCCGGATCGCGTCCGGGGTTTGGTAGCCGGTCAGCAGCACCAGGTGTCCTTTGCGGGACAACTCGAGGCTGCGTTCCAGCGCGGGGAAGTACTCCAGCAGCTGGTGGCGGATACGGTTGATCGCCCGGGTGCGGTCGCAGACCAGGTCGGTGCGCCGGTTGGTCAGGGTCCGCAGGTCAACCGCGAGTTCGTCCCCGGCCCGCAGCGGGCCGAGGTCGCGGCGGACGCGGGCCTGATCGGCGATGACGAACGCGTCTTTCTCGTCGGTCTTGCCCTCGCCTCGGTAGGTTCCGGCGGCGCGGTGGACCTTCAACCCGGTGATGTAGACCAGTTCTTGACCGTGGTTGACCAGCAGGCCGATCAGCAGCGCGGCACCGCCGGTGTTCAGGTCGATTGCCCACAGCACGTCGGTGTCGACGGCCGCGACGTCGGCGATCAGGTTCAGCAGTTCAGTTTCGTCGTTCTGGACTCGCCGGGACAACAGCCGTTCTCCGTCGTCGTTGATCACCACGCAGTGGTGGTGTTCCTTGCCGATGTCCACGCCGGCCCAGATTCGGGGCACGACCACCTCCATCACTCACCAGAACAGTTCACCCACAGACGACCACGCCGACGATGTCCTACACAGCGATCAACGCGTATCCCAATTAGCGGTCGAGTCGTCGCGAGGGACCGGGCGGCCAAGTCCTTTCAGCCTTGCCAACGGCGACGCCATGCAAGCCATACCCGGAGCCCCAGGGCCCACCGATCCTACGAATGACCAGTTCAGACCCAACAAAGAAGGTAGGACACGTCATGGATTTCGAACGTCGCGTCGCCGGGATCGTGGAGCAGACCGAGCTGCTGCGGTCCACCGCACAGGGCGCGGACCTGGCCACGCGGATCGCGGCGTGCCCCGACTGGAGTCTCGGGCAGCTGCTCAACCACGTCGGCGCGGGACACCGCTACGCGGAGCAGATCGTGCGCGGCGGCGAGCCCGAACCGCCGTCGGACGACTACTTGCGCAACCCCGGCCACGAGGTGCGGCCGGGTGAGTGGCTGACCGCGGGCGCCGCGCACCTGGCGGCGACGCTGCGGACCGCCGGCCCCGACGCCGTGGTGTGGACCCCGGTGCCCGCGGGGCCGCCGAGGGCCGCGTTCTTCGCGCGGCGCTTCCTGCACGAGACGGCGATGCACCGGGCCGACGTCGCGCTCGCCCTCGGGCAGCCGTTCGAGCTCGACGCCGAAACCGCCCGCGACACGATGGACGAGTGGCTCGAACTCGGCTCGCTGGCGGTGATGTTGGAATACTTCCCCGAGCGCCGCTCACTCCAGAGTCCGGGCCACACGATCCACCTCGCCCCGACCGACCACGCGGCTTCGTGGACGGTCGACCTCACCGGCGAGCTGCCCGCCTGGCGGCCCGGGCCCGTCGACCACCCGGCGGTCACCGTCGTAGCCCCGCTGACCGACCTGCTGCTGATCGTCTACGGCCGCGCTCCTGCCGGCACCGCGAAGCGCACCGGCGACACGGACTTCCTCGACCGGTGGCTGTCGCTCGTCAGCTTCGGCTGAAGTTGAGGCCGCGCGATCACACGGGTCGGCCGGAGCTCCGGCGCGGCCGGGGCGGCGTGCTCGCGGCACCCGGGCTCGGTACGGCCGGCGGGCTGGGCGGCAGTTCGCCCACAGCCGAGGTCAGCCTCACGGCCGAGGCACTTCGGACCCGCGCAGGAGGCGCAAGACCGCCGGGCACAGCACGATCGACACAATGACCACCCAGCGGCTGGGCCCGAGACTCGGGTGGCGAGCCGACCACGGATGAAGGGACTTGCGGTGCGAACACCCAGAACAGGACCGGTGGCGGTCAGGTGGCCAGGCCGCGCCAGTGTTTGAGCAGGTTGAAGTGGCGTTCGACGACGTTGCGGCCGCGGTAGCCGGCCGAGTCGAATGCCGGTGGCTGTCCACCGCGGGAACCACGGCGCTTGCGGTGCCCGATCTGGTCGGCAGGTTCGGGGATCACGGCGGTGATCCGGCGGGCGCGCAGAAACTCACGGATCGCCGATACCGATAGATGATCCCCTCGACCATCGCCCGCGCATCAGAAAACGGCCGCCCCTGCTTACCTGTCCGCACCGGAAGCAAGTCCTCGATCAACACCCACTGCTCATCCGAAAGCAACTGAAACCGCTACACACCAGCAGCATCCCAGCCACCAGCAACAACCTTTGTCAGACACGCCCTAGCCCCACCGGATGGGGAGGCTCTTGAGGCCGTTCTGGAAGTTCGACCGCAGCCGCCGCGGTTCGCCCGCGAGGCGGACTTCGCCGAGCTGGTCCAGGACGGCCCCGAAGAGCGCCCGCAGCTGCACGCGCGCGAGGTGCGAGCCGAGGCAGAAGTGCGGGCCGTGGCCGAACGTCAGGTGCTCGCTCGGCGCCCGCGTGACGTCGAAGGCGTCGGGGTCGGCGAACACGGTCTCGTCGCGGTTGGCGGAGGAGAACCAGACCACGACCTTGTCACCGGCTTTGATGTCCACATCGGACAGCCGGGTGTCCTCGGTGGCGGTGCGGCGGAAGTGCATGACCGGCGTCCACCAGCGCAGCATCTCCTCCACGGCGCCGGGCAGCAGGGTCCGGTCGTCGAGGAGCTTGCGGTACTGGTCCGGGTGCGCGATGAGCGCCGCGAGCCCCCCGGGCAGGCCGTTGCGCAGGGTTTCGTTGCCCGCCACGGAAAACAGCCAGAAGAGGTTCTCGAACTCCTCGATCGACACCCGGCCGCCGTCGTCGTCGACGTGCCGCATGAGGTTGCTCATCACGTCGTCGCCGGGGTGGCTGCGCTTGTACTCGCCGAGCGCGTTCGCGTACGCGTAGAGGTCCGGCATGCCCGCGCGCGTGCGCGGGTCCGGCATCGCGCCGCCGGGGGCCGGTTCCGGCCGGACGGCCAGCGCTTCACGGGCGAGGTCCGTGACGTCCTCGGGCCGGACGGTCGCGCTCACCGCGTATTCGGGGTCCTGGTAGCCGATCACGCGGTTGCTCCAGTCGAACATCAGCCGCCGGTCCTGCTCCGGCACGCCGAACACCTCGGCGAGCGTGAGCAGCGGCAGGTCGGCGGCCACGTCCTTGGCGAAGTCGCATTCGCCGCGGCCGGCGACGGCCGCGACCAGGTCGTGGGCCCAGTTCTCGATGCGCTCGGTGAGCCGGCCGACCGCGCGCGGGGTGAACGCCTTCGTGAGCAGACCGCGCAGGCGCCCGTGCTCCGGCGGGTCCATGTTGAGCATCATCCGCCGCACGTAACGCAGGTCTTCGGGGGTCGCCGGGTCGCGGATCTGCGTGCCGCCGAGCTGCGACGAGAACGTGGCCGGGTTGCGCAGCACGTGGCGCACGTCGGCGTGGCGCAGCACGGCCCAGAAGTCGCCGACGCGCGTCACCGGCGTCTCGCGGCGCAGCCGCGCGAGCAGGTCGTACGGCACGCCCTCGACGTAGGTCTCCGGATCGGCGATCACGGCACTCGACACGGTCCCGACCCTAGCCCCGCGAGCCCCGGCTGCGGGAGGATCCGTCCGGTGGAAACCCTGAAGCTGCGCACCGGCGGCCGTGGTGAACCGGCCGTGCTGCTGCTGCACGGCCTCGGCGCGACCGGTGCGGTGTGGCACGGCCTGGCCGAGCTGCTGGACCACCGGCTGCTGGTCCCCGACCTGCCCGGGCACGGTGGTTCCGCGCCGCTGCCGGCGTACTCGTTCCCGGCGATGGCGGCCGCGGTGGCCGCCGGGTTGGCCGAGTCCGGGCCGGTGGTCGTCGTCGGGCATTCGCTGGGTGGGGTGCTCGCGCTGGAGCTGGCGAGCGGGCGGCACGGGCTCGCCGTCGCGGGTGTGCTGGCACTCGGCGTGAAGGTGGTGTGGAGCGAAGCCGAGCTGGACCGGGCCGCGGCGATGGCCGCCCGGGCGCCGCGGCTGTTCCCGGCGCGCGAGGACGCGGAAGTCGCGTACCTGAAGGTGTCCGGCCTCACGGGGATCGCGCCCGCGGATCCGGCCGGCGTCGTCGAAACTCCGGACGGCTGGCGGCTTTCGCTCGACGCGGCGGCGTTCGGCGTGGGTGCGCCGGACGTGCGGAGCCTGCTCGCGCAAGCCCGATGTCCCGTCGTGCTGGCAGCCGGGGAGAACGACCCGATGTCGCGGCCCGAACAGCTGCGAGCACTGGCGGCCGGCGCCGTGACGTTGCCCGCACTCGGGCACAACGCACACGTCGAGGACCCTGCCGCGCTGCTGCCGTTGTTGACGAAGCTCACCGAGCGTGACGGCTGAGCGGTCACTTACGATGACGGCGTGATCAGCGACCCCGTGCACCCCGGCATCGACCAGCTCCTCAAGCTGGAACCGCTCGAACGCAACCTCTTCCGCGGTTCGAGCCACGAGGGCTCACCGCAGCGGGCGTTCGGCGGCCAGGTCGCGGCGCAGGCCCTCACTGCGGCGGGCGCGACCGTGCCCGAGGACCGCGGCGTGCATTCGCTGCACGGCTACTTCATCCGCGGCGGCCGCACGGACCTGCCGATCGTCTACGAGGTCGAGCGCACGCGCGACGGCGGCTCCTTCACCACGCGGCGCGTGGCGGCGATCCAGAACGGCGAGACGATCTTCAGCCTGTCGGCTTCGTTCCAGCGGCCCGCCGAGAGCAGCGAGCACCAGGCACGCATGCCGGAGGTGCCGCAGCCCGACGACGTCGAGGTGCGCGACGAGGACGAGCTGCCGATCATGCTGTCGGTGATCGAAGCGCGGTTCATCAGCGACCCGGCCGCCGGGCTGCCGGACCTCGGCGCGGGGCCGCGCCAGCGCATCTGGGTGCGCGCGAAGGGCCGGCTGCCCGACAACCCGCTGGCGCACGTGTGCGCGCTCACCTACATCTCCGACATCCGCTTGGCCGGCACGGCCGCGCTGCCGCACCGCGGCGAGCCGGGCAAGCCGCACCTGACTTCCCTCGACCACGCGGTGTGGTTCCACCGCCCGTTCCGCGCCGACGAGTGGCTGCTGTTCGACATGGAGAGCCGCAGCTTCTCGAGCGAACGCGGCCTCACCCACGGCGAGTTCTACACCACCGACGGGCGGCTCGTGGCTTCCGTCACGCAGGAAGTCCTGCTGCGGCGCCGGTGACTTTGTCGTCCACAACGGACACTCCATTGAGGACCTTCGTCAGCTGCAGCGTTTCGAGCACCGCGAGCGCGGTGTTCACCGCGGCCAGCACGAGGTAGATCGCGGCCTGCAGCGAAAGCGTGAACGGGTGCAGGCCCGACGCCCCGGCCAGCAGCACGAGGTGGCACACCGCGACGAGGACCAGCGACGCCGCCGACAACGCGGCGAATGCGAGCAGCAGGCCGCGCAGCACGCGCGTGCGGCGCCAGCGCAGGCGGCCCGTCTTGACGAGGTCGGGTGTGCTCACCATCACGAGGCCGCAGCCGTAGCCGCAGAAGCCCCCGAGCACGCCGCCGCCGGCGACCAGCGCGGTGGTGGTGTGGTACGACACGGGCACGCGGTAGGCGGCCAGGATCGCGGCGACGCAGACCAGCAGGCCGAGCGGCAGGTGCGGCCACCCGAACCAGGGCAGCCTCCGCTCCATGCGGACGATCGTCGGCAGGTCGACGTCACGGTACGACCCGGAGTCAAGCAGGGGCATGGCGCCTGTTCCTGTTCTTCCGGTTCTCCTTCCGGGCCGGCGGTGGTCCGCGGTACTCCCGGTGATTCGGCGCAGCCTAGGCCAGCGGGCGCCCGCTCGCAAAAAACGCCGGTCACGGCGGTGGTCCACGGTGGACCGTTTTTTGTCGCTGGGCGCCGATAGGCTTCGCGCATGACTTCCGACGAAATCACCGTCTTCGCCGAGGACACCGTCTTTGCCGAGGACCTGACGCAGGGCCAGTGGTTCTGGCACGAACCCGCCCCGGGGCTGGTGGGCTGGCCCCTGCAGGTCGCCACCGCCGAACTCCTGGACGACGCCGTGCGCATCATCACGACCGACGAAGTGCGTGAGCTGGTGTCGTACGCGCGCACCCGCCGGGTGCGCTTGGCCGCGGCTTCCTGAGTACGGAAAACCCTCGATGGGGTTCGCCCACACAGGGTTTCCGGTCGGGCTTGAGGGGAAGGTCCAGTCCAAGGGCACTGAGCTGGGCTGAACCGGTTCCGGATCACGGGTTGGTGCCCGACGCAGGCACTTGCCTGCCAGTTCGCGAAGAACACCGCTACCTGGTCCGAAGCGGTGCCGTTCCGCGGAGCTTGACTCAGCGGAGATGAACTGCGCGGCGGCGTGAGCGCCGGAGCCCGCCGGGCCGGTTTCCGTGCCGGCAAGGTTGGCCTGCGAACGAATCCGCTGCCGCGACCCATCTGCAGCCGTGGGAAACCCGGCCGGGCAAGGCAAACCACCGGCAAACTCCGCTGCGTCACGAGCGATCCGGTTTCACTCCAGCAAATGCAGGTCCGAAGCCAGCCGCACCAGTTCCGCCCGGCGGTGCACCTCGTGGCGGCGCAGCATCGACGCGATGTGGTACTTCACCGTGTGCGGGCTGATGTGCAGCTGTTCACCGATCTCGTGGTTGTTCTCACCCCGGCTGATACCGCGCACGATCTCCAGTTCCTGAGCGCTGAAGGCGCCCGGCGCGGAGCCGCCCGCGCGCCGTTGCAGGAGTTCGCTGGCAATGCGCGGTTCGAACCAGCTCCCGCTCGTCGTGATCTCCCGCAGGATGCCCGGCACGCGGCCGACGGACGTCTCCTTGAGCATGTAGCCCGCAGCGCCCGCGGCGATGGCCTGTGCGAGCAGTTCCCCGTTGCCGTACGCGCTGAACAGCACCACTGACATCGACGGGTAGCGCGAGTGCAACGTGCGGCACAGGTCGATCCCGTTGCCGCCGTCGCGCTCGCCGATGCGGAGGTCGAGGATGGCGACGGCGGGGTGGACCCGCTCGACGAGGTGCTCGCCGTCCGGGACGGTCGTGGCGCCGCCGAGGAACTCGAGATCCGGTTCGCGGTCGGCCATGGCGCGCAGGCCGTCGTGGACGACCTCGTGGTCGTCGATGACGCAGAAGCGGATCACGACGGCACCGTCCTGGGCGCGGGCCACACGGGGATCGTCGTGTGGACCACGGTGCCGTGGCCCGGCGCGGCCGCCACGGTCAGCTGCCCGCCCAGTTCCTCGACGGCCGAACGCATCGCGCGCATCCCGAAGTGGCCCGAAGACGGCGTGAGCGCGGCGGCGTCGAACGTGCCGTTGTCCGTGACCTGCAGGCTCACCACCCGCGCGGTGGTCGTCGCCACGCGCACCGCCAGCCGGGAGCCACCCGAGTGCTGCTCGGCATTCGCCACAGCTTCCCGGCCCACGCGCACCAGCGCGTCGGCCACTTCCCGCACCAGCGGCACGTCTTCCCCCTCGAGCTCCACCACCCGCGGCACACCGCGGTCCGGCAGACCGTCGATGCGTTCCAGCACCTCCGAAGCCCGCACCACGCCCGGGTGCGACCCGACGACGAGCGTGCCCAGCTCCCCGCGCAGCCGCGCCATGCACGCCTCGGCGGCCCGCGCGATCGTCGCCAGCCGCGACGCGGTTTCGGGATCCGTGGCGGAAAACCCCGCCTGCTCGGCCTCGAAACCGATCGTGACGAGCCCCCGGACCACGGAGTCGTGCAAGTCGTACGCGACCTGTTCCCGCACGGACCGCTCCACCGTCGCCAGCCGGCGGCTTTCGCTCAGCCGCCGCCGCAGACCCAGCGAGGCGTGTCCGGCGAACTCCTCCAGCAGGTCCTCGTCGACGGGCGTGAACGCGCGCATCCGCCGGTCGCCGACGTAGAGCACGGCGGCGATCTCCCGGCCCACCAGCACCGGCACGGCCATCGCCGAGATGATGCCCTCGCCCCGCGTCTCGCTCACGGGCGCGGCCTGCAGCCGCGCGTCGGCCGCATAGTCGGCCGACCGGATCGGCCGGCCCAGCTCGCGCGCGAGCCCGCCGAGGCCTTGTCCCAGCTGCACGCGCAGGCTCCGGAACGCCGGCGTCCGGATCCCCAGTACCTGGTCGAACACGAACGTCCCCGGCCCGCCGTCCGGCACGGCCAGGTACGCGACCTCCGACCGCATCAGGTCGCGCGCGGACGTCAGCACCGCCGACAGCACGGTCGGCACGTCCGGGCCGTCCACCGCGGCCTCGGCCACCAGCCGCGCCGCACCCCGCAGCTGACGGCCCAGCTGCAGCGCGCCCGAACGGCGCGCCTGGCGCAGAGCGCGCGCGATCGTCGTGCGGTAGTGGTTGCGCAGCGCGTCGTCGGCCAGCTGCGCCGGATCGCACACGGGCGCGCCGAGCGTGCCGACGACCACCGCGCCCGTGCCGTGGGCGTCGCGCCACGGCACCACGACGCACGCCGCGAGCCGTACAGCGTGGTTGCGCAGCTTCGACCGGATCTCCAGCTCCACCAGCGAACCCGGCTCACGCCGCGGCAGCGGCTGGTTGGCGACCACGGGTTCGTGCGGCAGGAACCGCTCGCTCCAGCCGGTGGTGCCTGACAGCACGACGTGCGGCGGCCCGCTGCGGCGCGGTTCGTACACGACGAGGCCGACGTCGGCCGCGAGCAGCTCCCGGATCTCGTCGAGGATCGGGCGCAGGGCGTCGTCGATCGCCTGCAAACCACCACCGTCGACGAGGTAGTCCACGAGCGTTCGTCCTCTCTGCGCGCCCGCCAGCGTCCCACACGAACCGCGAACCGTCACGGCTCCGGCGGCGGCGAGACGGCCCGGACCGGCGGTTTGACCGGTCCGGGCCGACGCTTCGGGAGGCAGGGGTCAGGCCTGCCGCGCCCAGCTCGAGTCGGCGGGAGCCGGCTCCACGCCGCGGACCTCGGGCAGGGCCATGAGGCGTTCGTCCTCCTCGTCGTCGACCCACGCGCGGGCGATCTCGTCGCAGGTGGCGAACCAGACGCCGTCGCGGGAGACGATGTGCTCGATGAGCTTCTCGTACCAGAGCATGTTGTGCGCCTGGCCGATGATCTGCGGGTGGACGCACGAGGCGAACACCGGGTTCGGCACGCGTTCGTAGGCGTAGTCGAAGATGTCGCGCCAGCGGCGGAAGATCGTCTCCGTGTCCTGCATGCCGGTGGACGTCCCGGTGTAGGCGAGCGGTGGGAAGTCGTCGAGGTACCAGTTCACCGGGATCTCCAGCACGGAGCTGGCCGGGCCCGCGACGTTGCCCTTCTCCCAGTTGATCTGCCAGCGCTGCGGGTGGTAGGGCACGAGATCGCGCGCCATCAGGCTCGTGTCGTAGCGGAAGCCGGACTCCTCGATGATGTCGAGGGTGTGCTCGCTGTAGTCCCAGTACGGCGAGCGGTAGCCGGTGGGGCGGATGCCGAGCACGTTCTTGTATGTGGCGAACGCGAGGTCCACGAGCCGCCGTTCGGTGTCGCGTTCGATGCCCGGCGGGATCTCGTGGTAGTAGCCGTGGTGGCCGAACTCGTGGCCCGCCTCCAGCACCGCCTTGCACTGCTCGGGGAACGTGTCCACGGAGTGCCCCGGGGTGAACCAGGTCGTGGTGATGTCGAAGCGCTTGTAGAGCTCCAGCAGCCGCGGCACGCCGACCTCGGCGCCGAACTGACCGCGCGACATGAACGACGGGCTGGGCCGGTTGAAACCGCCCAGCCACAGCGACTGGGCGTCGAAGTCGGTGCCGAGGTTCACGGCGATCTTCTTGCCGGGTGGGAGTTGCAGGTGACCCATGGGTCCTCCTCGTGTTATTTGGCTCTGTTCTGGGAAAAGCAGGTGTTCAGGCGGGCGGGTTGAGCTCGATGACGGTTTCGGCCTCGGCGTCGATCCGCTCGCGGCTGTAGAGCAGGGGGAAGGCTTCGCCGCGGGTCCAGGGGGCGAACAGGTCGGTCAGGTGCGGGTCGTCGAGCCGGCCGGACTGGCCTGGTGCGTTCATGGCGAGTGATGAGTCCCACTCGCCGACGTCGACGACGATCCGGAACGTCGCGCCGGCCGTCTGCACGAAGTTCGGGCCGTAGGCGGTGTTCCCGACGGTGTCGCCGCTGCCGCCGCGCGGAAGCGGTTCCGTCGCGAGCCGGTCCGCGGGGAGATTGCCCAGCAGCGCCTTGAGCGGGTGCTGCGCGCGGGCCACGTGCAGCCGGCCCCACTCCCACGCGCGCCGGTCGGCGCCCAGCAGCTCTTCCAGCTCGGCGACGGCGGCGGGCAGGGTCTTGGCGACGATCTCGGCCAAGGCGTCGGAGTTCTCCACCAGTTCGACGTCGATGCGCGCGTCGGCCAGGAGGTCCTCGGCCGGTGAGATACGGGCGGCCGTCGCGGCGGCCTCCCCGCCGACCAGCGGTTCCAGCGCCCGGGCCAGCAGCTCGGGCCGCAGGTGCCGGCGGTACCAGACCTCGAACAGCGCGGCGGCCGCGCTGTCGGGGGCGAGCACGGCGTCCCAGCCGGTCAGCAGGTCGAGCCCGTCCACGGTCACGCTCAGCTCGCGCAGCCGCGCGACGATCCGGCGCGCGGGCAGGGACAGGAAGTCGCTCTGCAGGGCGAGCATGCTCGCCGGGGTGGCGTCGGTGGTTTGCGCGAGGATCTCGTCGATGCGGTGCTTGCGGTAGGGCGCGTACCAGTCGTAGGTGATGTGCCGGTCGGGCGGGTAGTCCGGCGGCAGGTTCATCTCGTTGGCCGTGGCCAGGAATCCCGCTTCCGGGTCGAGGGCGCCGGGCAGCTGGTCGGTGTCGTAGAAGCCGGCCCATTCGTAGCGGCCGTCGCCGGGGACGGGCAGGGTGCCGTCCCAGTTGGGCCGGATCGGGGTGAGGCCACCGGTCTGCCAGGCGATGCGGCCCGAGGGGTCGGCGTAGACCTGGTTCTCCGGCGGCGCGCCCCAGCGGTTCATCGCGGCCGAGAACTCGTCCCAGTTGCGGGCGCGCATGTAGTCCATGCTGCCGAGGTAGGGCGCCATGCCGGCCTCGAGCCAGGCCGCGCGCACCGCGTACGCCGTGTGCTTGTCCGGATCCTGGTACACGACCGGGCCGTGGCGGGTGAAGAGCAGCTCGACCTCGACCGGGTCGCCCTCGCGCACCGCGATCGTCTCCGTGACGCGCCGCATCGGCTCCCAGCGGCCGTCGTAGCGGTAGCTCGTGGGATCGCCGGGAGCGGTTTCGTAGACGTAGAGGTCTTCCTGGTCGATCGCGAAGATCGTGAGCCCGAACGCGATCTGCCCGTTGTGGCCGATGGAGATGCCCGGCAACGCCGGCTCACCGCCGCCGATCACGTCGAGGCCCGGCGCGTTGAGGTGCGCGATGTAGCGCAGGCCGGGCAACGCGGCGGCCGCGCGGTGCGGGTCGTTGGCCAGCAGCGGCCGGCCCGAGCGGGTGCGCGAACCGGCGAGGACCCAGTTGTTGCTGCCTTCGGGCAGCACCTCGCCCTGCGGATCGTCCGGCGCCGCCGGCGCGAACACCGGCGCGGTCGTGGCCAGGTCGTACACGCGCAGCACGTCGTCGGGGATCGCGGCGAGGTCGAGGCCGTCCGGGACCTCGACCGGCCGCCACGGCTCACGCCGGCGCCGCAGCTCTTCGACGTCCCCGGGCAGGTCGCGCAGCGTCCGGGCGCGGGCGACCTCCTCGCGGAGGTTGTAGAACAGGCCGTGGCTGCGGATGCGCGCCACGTCTTCGGGGTCCCACAACGCCGGCGCGTAGCCCAGCTCCCGGAACTCCGCGGGCAGCAGCTCGGGGTTGCCGCGCGTGAGCTCCACGAACGCGTTGACGCCTTCGACGAACGCCGTCGTCGCGCGTTTCGTGTCCGAACCGTACGCCAGCCACTCGCGGTGCATGTCGCCGCGGTAGAGGAACAACCGCGCCGCGCGGTCGCGCTCGGCGTGTTCGGCGCCGAAGACCTCGGCCAGCCGGCCCAGCCCGCGCCGGCGCCAGAAATCGATCTGCCACAACCGGTCGCGAGCGGCGTTGAAGCCCTGCACGCGGAAGGCGTCGTACGTGCTCGCCGCGTAGATGTGGGGCACGCCCCAGCGGTCGACCACGATCTCGGCCGGCGCCGTCAGCCCGGGCAGCGTGTGCGACATTCGTTCAGGTGCCACCACTGTCTCCCGTCTCGTCATCGAGGTGGCTGCAGTCAAACAGCCAGGGCGCTCGCCGCGTCGGCAGAAGTTCGCGGCCGCGCGGGTGGCGGATGACTACCCGTTCGGGCAGCGGGAGATGTAAATCAAAAGTTGGTTACTTCGGCTGCCGTGGTCTGCGTGCCCCAGCGACCGCGCGACTCCCGCGCCACGAAAGAGCTGCTCCTGGCCGCGGCGACGGCGGAGTTCGCCGACCACGGCCTGGCCGGCGCACGCATCGACCGGATCGCCGAGCGGGCCGGCGCGAACAAGCGGCTGCTGTACGTCTACTTCGGCGACAAGGACCAGCTGTTCGAAGCCGTGCTGCAGCGGCAGATCGGGCTGCTGCACGAGGAGACGCCGCTGGTCGACGGCGATCTCGAGGCGTACGAGGCTGCCCGGTTCGACTTCATGCGCAGCCATCCCGAGACGGCGCGGCTGGCCGCGTGGCGCCGCTTCGAGCGGATCCACCACAGCGGCGCCGAGATCACCAGCTACCGCGAAGCGATCGAGGCCGTCGCGGGCGCGCAACGCGAAGGACGGCTGGACGACCGGCTGCCGGCGGCCGACCTGTTCGCGATGGTCCTGCGGATCACCGAGAGCTGGCTCGACGCACCACCCGCGCTGATCACCGCGTTCGGCCGCGACGGGCTGGGCCGGCACCGGGCCGCGCTGCTGGAAGCCGTCCGCCGCATCACGGCGCCGCGCTCGTGATCACCTCTCGCTACCTGCGGGCACGGGCCGAGGACGCCACCGAGGTCACGTTCGTCGAGCTGTTCTTCGACCTCGTCTACGTCTACGCCGTCACGCAGATCTCCCACCTGCTGCTGGGCGACCTGAGCGGGCGCGGCGCGTTCCACGCGGCGCTCGTGCTGCTCGCGGTGTGGCAGGCGTGGATGTACTCGACGTGGCTGACGAACTGGTTGGACCCCGAAGTCCTGCCGGTGCGCGCCGTGCTGATCGCCACGATGCTCGTCAGCCTCGTCGCAGCCGCGGGCGTGCCCGGCGCGTTCGGCGATCGCGGGTTCTGGTTCGCGGGCGGCTACGTGCTGATGCAGATCGGCCGCACGCTCGCCGCGCTGTGGCGCAGCCGGCGCGACGCGACGCTGCGGCGGACGTTCCAGCGCATCACCGTGTGGCTCTGCGCCTCCGGTGCCCTGTGGCTCGCGGGCGCCACTGTGGACGGTCCGGCGCGCGACCTCCGGTGGCTCGCCGCGGTGATCGTGGACAACGTCGGGCCGCTCACGGGATTCCACGTGCCGGGGCTCGGCAAGTCCGGCACGGCCGACCGCGTGATCACCGGTTCGCACATGGCCGAACGCTGCCACCTGTTCGTGATCATTGCGCTGGCGAGTCCGTGGTGGTCACCGGGACGGCATTCGCCTCTCAGCGCTTCTCGGCGTCCGCGGTGGCGGCGCTGATCGTCGCTTTCCTGACGTGCGTGGCGCTGTGGTGGACGTACTTCGACCGCTCAGCCCACTTCGGCGCGGAGGCGATCGCCGCGTCCGCGGACCCCGCGTGAATCGGGCGCACGGCGTACACGTACCTGCACATCCCGATGGTCGCGGGCATCATCGTCACGGCGGTCGCGGACGAGCTGACGATCGCCGAGCCGCACCGCCACCTCACGCCCGTCACGGCGGCCGTTTCCCTGCTGGGCCCGGGATTGTTCCTCGCCGGTCACCTGTTCTTCCAGCGGACGGTCTCGGGACGCTGGGTGGTCTCGCGGCTCGCCGGCCTGTGCGGGCTGGCTGTACTGGTGCCGGCTTCCCTGGTGGCGACCCAGCTCGTGCTGTCGTTCGTGATCATGCTGGTGGTACTGGCGGTCGCGGTGAGCGACACGGTGCGCGACCGGGCCGGCCGCGGTTCAGTCCACTGAGGACGACCACGACCGCGACTGGTCGCGCGCGCTCGCGTCGCTCGATGCCCGTGCCGGCGGCAAGTTCCCGGGCGTGGTCGGCTTTCCGGCTCGCACGAAGCAGGAGCAGCTGAAGCTCGCCTGTTCGCGGCGTCCCACCAGCGCGCCGATTGTCGCGGTCACATCGCCGTGCCGCGGTCCGTCATCGCTCCGGACACCGGGAAACACGAAGTGATGGAGGAGAACATGCAATCACGGCTGCCCAACCCGCTGGACCTGATCCCCGAACTGCGGGAGCTGACGGCGGCGTTGTTCAAGGTCACCGGCAACGGCTCGGTGCCGCGGGCCACAATCGCGCTGATGCAGCTGCGCGCGGGTCAGATCGTCGGCAACACCCACCTGACCGTGCTGCACACCGGCACCCTGCGCAGGACCGGGGAGCCCGAGGAGCGGATCACCGCCGTCGCGACCTGGCCGGACGCGCCGTACTTCACCGAGCCCGAGCGCGCGGCGCTCGCGCTGGTGGAGGCCGTGCTGCAGCCCTCGACGCACGGAGAGCGAGTCTCCGACGAGCTCTACGCCCGGGTGGCGACGCACTACGACGACAAGGCGCTGGCCACGCTGACGATGGCGATCGGCCAGGTCACCTTCTTGGTGCCCCTGGCAGTGCTCGGCAAGCCGCTGCCGGGCAAGCCCCTCGCCGAGCAGTGGCGGCCGGTCTCCGCCTGACCAGCCCGGGCACGGCGCTCTCGCCGGCCCGGTCAGCCGCCGGCGGCATGCTTGTCATGACGCCGGCCTCGGTCCCTGCCTCGGCTTCTCATCGCGCGGCCGGTCCACCTGCCGCGTGCCACCAGGCGTTCGGTTGCTCGCCCGGCTGGTCGCCCGCCGCCTTGTCGACATCGGCCGCAGCCGAGGCCCCCGGCGTGGCCGGCAGGTCGAACAGCTTCGGGAGGCGAGCGTTCATCAGCTCATCGTCCGCGCGCTCGTGCTGCATCACGCGGACCACGCGTTCCTGCTGCGTGGGGTCGTGCAGGTTCGCGCGCCGGCGGGCGCGACGCACGTTGCGCGTCCACCGCGCCGCGGCCGACCACCGGTGCTTGCCGTCGCCCTGGGGTTTGCCCTCGCTCAACAGCCGGGCGTACCGGTCGGCGGCCCGCTCGCGGCGACGTTGCAGCGCGTCGCGCTCCGGCTCGCCCAGCCCGGTCCAGGACAGCGCTGCGTCGCGCAGCTCGCGCAGCAAGCGGCCGAAGTAGGACAGCTCGCCGGTCGTGCCGCTGTGGCGGCGGGCTTCGCGGACGTCGACGCCGAGGGCCTGGTGGATCGCCAGCAGGCCGAACCCGGCGAAGACCAGCCGCACGACCAGCTCGCGCGGGTCGATGTTGAGCGCCACCGCGACGATGGCCTGGCCGCCGAACAGCGTCCACAGGAGCGCTCGGGCCTTGCCGAGGCCGGCTCGTTCACCGTCGGGCCGGGTGAGGATGTCGCGCATCTCCAGTGCGGCCGACAGCAGGCCGATTTCGATGAGCAGGAAGACGACCGCGGTCTCCCACGGGTGGAAGTGCAGCACCTGCGTGAAGTACCGGGCGGACGTGTCGCCGGACAGGAACAGCGCCCCGGCGAACATCGCGTACCAGCCCTTGGCGTGCAGCGGCGAACCCGGCTGAACCTCCACGGTGCGCTTCGGCGCCAGTGCCACCAGCGCGCCGCCGACCGCGAGCAGCACCAGCACCGCACCGCCGACCGGGATCAGGGCGTGCCACCAGCCCGGGCCCTCGGTGAGCCACGCGAGCCAGCCCGGGGCCGCGTTGAGCAACCGCAGCGCGACGACCAGAGCCAGCGCTACGGCGGCCACCAGGCCCAGCGTGACGATGGCCCCGCCAACGGAGGCGCGCCAGCCCGTCCGGCGCTCGCGCGTCTCCACGGGGACAGCCGCGGGTGACGGCTCGGCCGGCACTTCTGCAGTCGGCTGCCGGGCGGGCCGGTCGCCGGACCGGTCGCCGGGCTGGTCGACGGACGACACGGCAGCGGTCCGGTCGGTCGAGCGGGGCGGCTCAGCCCGGTTGGTGAGAGCAGTCGGCGCGCTCGTGGCCGCCTCGACGTACTCCTGCCGTAGCGGCGGCGGGTCCGTGTGCGGCTTCGGCGGGACAGTCCGCGCGTCGAACAGAGGATTGGTCCGGTCAACGCTGACCGGGTCGGCCCGGCCAGTGACAGGACCGGCCTCAACCTGCGGAGACGTCATGCGCAGCCCCTCGTTCCTCTCAATACCGGCGGCTTGCGTTCCCCGCTCAACATCCCACAGCCGACGAAAAGCTCTGGCGCCCCACCCCTTTCCGCTCGGACTCGTGCCGGCAGACCGAGTACCGCACCCGCACGCGGCACGGCCGACCACAGCGCTGTCTGCAAAGGTTCACACCACTGTTTTCGCAGTTGAGGCAAGGCCGCCAACCACCTGCTCGTCGTCCACCGCGCCCAGCCTGGGGGTCTTCAGGATCGCTCAGGCGTCGAACCAGGCCTCTTCCTCGTCGCCCGGCCGACGCCGCAACTGCGTCCCGGCGAGCACCCACGACGGATTCACGAAAAGTATCCCCGAAGAGCAGCGCGATCCCCATGCTGAGCGTCAGCACGCTGCGCAGCACCCGCCGCGGGCCGTTCCCGATCGCCCCGGCACACGCCGCGGGAACCACGTCGAACACCACGATGAAGCCGAGGAGCACGCTCCACCAGCCGCCGCTGTCGACGAACCCAGCCGCGGCGAAGCCCGCGATCAGAAGGCAGCTCGCGACCTGCAGCCACAGCAGCCACCGCGTGACGCGGATCCCCGGTGGTTCGTCGCGGGCCACCCGCTTCAGCCGCCCGAAGGCCGAAGCGCCCGCCCATCTCGGCCGGCCCGACGCGCACCGCGGAATCTGTCCTACACCGAGGTCGGGCATCACCCTCGGCCCAGCGCCACTGACACTCACCGACGCCTACCCACTCACCTGCCGTGACGCCTCCCAGTCCGGTGAAGGCTTCAGCGAGACAGGACATCCACCTGGGTCACGGCGGTCTCCCCTGCCCCGGCTCATGGTGGCGGGGCGGCGGATTCGACGGTGACGGATCCGGTGACGCGGTGCAGGCGCTGGGCCTGCGCAGTCATGGGACGATCCGGCGATGGAAGCGCGGAAGAATTCTGGTTACCTGAGGTCGGTCGCGGGCGATTGGTTCCCAAGCTTGAGGACGATCTGTGCGGTGTCGCGTGCCAGCGATCCGACGCACACCGCCGAGAACGCGGAGAGCGGGTACGACGCCATCGCCGTGTGGCGGCGGTGAAACTTCGCGTGACCAGGCACCAGGTCCGGCTCGGCGCCAGGCAGTACCGGATCGTCCAACCGCGACCCAGACCCCTGCACGCGACACTGCGCGATGCGCGCACGTGCTTCCACCTACGCCTGGACCAGGCAACGGCGAGACAGTTCGCCGGCCTCTGGGAGTTGGCAGCCCGATCACCGCGCTCGATCTTCTACTTTCCCCTTCGGGGCAACGCTCTGGACACCGACTCGCACCGGCAAGCTGACCTGCCCGCGTTGGATGTGGTCCTCGTTCACCACTCGCTCCACCTACGGCCCTCGGCGTGGCCGAGGATCCCGCGAAGCCTCGGCGCTGGTCACCCACAGACCGTCGGCCTGCCTGACGAAGCAGTGCGGACCCGCCTCGATCAGGACTATCCCCAGCTCCGGCACCGCGAGAATCGCGACCGCTTCGTGCACCACGTGCACGCTGGGACGCTGTTCCTCACTGGCAGCGCCGCCATGTTCGGCCTTGTCGTCGCTGAGTTCGCCGAGGTCGCGAGCCATCCCCGTGCCCACCCCACGGCCAGTCCTTTGGAGTATTGCGCCGAGTTCGACGTCGTGGACAAGCCCCGGTGGCCCGTCGACGTCGCCGAAATGTTCATCGGACACACTGAGAACTGGTCCGCTCCGTCCACGATGACATCACCACTGCCTGGGTAGGGACCGCGGTACTTGCCGCTGAAGATTCCGGGCCGACAACGAATGATCGCCGCTGGTCAGGCATATCCGCCCGATTTTCGGGGAGCACTGCGGGGCCCCGGAAACTCGACGGTCTGGCCGGATGGGAGCGCGTCGAGCGCCGCCCGCTCAGCGCGATCGCACCGGGGAACGTTCGCCTTGAACGCGACAGCCATCGGTCCAGCGCTAGTCGCGCGTGCGTGCCGCGGCCTTCTCCGCCGCGATGCGCGCCACCCAGCGGACGATCTCGTTCTCGTCGTTGGTCGGGCCGATCGCGTCGAGCTCTTCGACGCGGCGGAGCAGCTGCGGGAGCCGCTGACCGGAGCAGAAGACCACCGGCCCGTGGTAGAGGTCGTGCTCGCGGAAGTAGGCCACGTCGTCGACGCCGGTGAAGGGATAGCCGTCGCGGGTGAAGTCGGAGAGGATGACGTCGGGTTCGCCCTCACGCAGTGCCGCGACGGCCGCCGTGCGGTCCGTCGCCGTCGTCACGATGGCCCCGGAATTCGACAGGCGCTCGATCACCCGGCGGTTGCTGACCGGGTTGTCGTCGATCCACAGCACGCGCACGCCGGCGAGATCGACGTCGCGGCCGGTCGCCGTCAGGGGTTGCCGCGGTTGTGCGAACAGCGCCACGTCCGCCGGGTCTGGCAGGGGCAGCGCGGGGCCACCGGTCAGCGGCTTGCGCAGGAGCCGCCGGAACTGGTCCGAATTGGCGGGCCCGTCGAGGCTTTCGAGCAGGGCGACGAAGTCGCGGTCGGCCGCCAGCAGCGGGAACTGGGCCGGCAGCTCGCGTTCGAGCTCGGCGAGCGACTCGGTGAGCGACGCCTGGGCGGCATCGGGTGGCCGGAGTCGCTTGTCCGCGAACAGTTCCCGCCAGTCGTGCCGGTCCTCGGTCTCGCCGTGGCGGACCTTCGCGCGGAACTCCTGGTAGCGCAGGAAGTCCCGGATCGGGTCCGCCTCGCGCGGGCTGACGAGGATGCTGTAGAAGGTCGGGTAGAAGTGCTGCAGCAGCACCACCCGGACGAGGTTCGCGACGCCGAGCTCGTCCCACGACCGGTTCAGGTGGTACTCCAGCACGAAACTGTTGATGAGCCGCTTGATCCGCCGCGGGTTCCGCCCGGAGCGTTCGATGATCACGCTCTTCATCGAGTCGTCGAACAGGCCCGCGGTCCGCGACAGCTCCAGGTAACCGTCGACCAGCCGCAGCGCCGAAGCCGCACTCGGCGGCGGGATCCGGTAGTTGATCTGGATGATCTTCTCCAGGTACTCGACCGCACCCGCCGGCTCGCCCTCGGGCGCCGAACCCTGCACGGCCTTCCACAGCACTGCCTGGTCGCAGGCCAGCACGAACACGACGCCCGGCACGTCGAGGTACAGCTTGATCGCCTCGCACACCTCGACGATGCGCTCGGCCGCGCACCGGTCGAGGTCGTCGACGAACACCACGAGCAGCCGGCGATCACCCGCCCGCTCGCCCTTGGCCAGCCACGCGGCGAACAGGTCGCGCAGCACGCCCTTCATCTGGTTGCGGGACCGGGCATCGACCGACAGCGCCCGCCAGATCTCGTCGACGAGACGACCGAGACCGAACACGCTGCCCGACACCAACGCGGCCGCCCGCAGCACCCCCAGCAGGTGGGTCCGCCGCTGGATCGACCGCACGGCCCGCCGCACGAGGTTGCGGTCGAAGCGCAACAGCACGGACTTGATCAGTCCCTCGAGCGCGCTGGCCTGCCCCGACGTCCACGCGTTGAACCACACCACCGACACCGCCGGTTCGGCGGCCAGCGTCGACTCCAGCTTGCGCATCAAGCTGCTTTTCCCCATGCCCCAGGCGGCGTCCACGGCCAGCGCGAACGGCGCGGCGGCACGCGACGCCACGATGAGGTCGGCGAGCCCGCGCGCGACCGGAGTCGTCTCCAGCAGGTCGGCACCGTCACCTTCACCCAACGGCGCGTCGTTGAGCACCACGAACCGATCGGTGCTCGCGCCGCTCGCGAAAACTGAGTAGCCGTAGGCGTCGAACGCGGGCGCGACCATGGGCTCTGTTCTAGCGCATAACCCCGGCCGGCGTGTGACATTTGCTACGCAGCTCGGCGGACCGCCCGGAGACGACGGGGGAAAGCCACCGGTAGCCGCTTGGAACGACAACTGAGACGGAACGGACCAGGGAGATTTCCACAACGGGAAACTCCCTGGTCAGCAATGGAGCCGCCAAGGGGGCTCGAACCCCTGACCTTCTGTTTACAAGACAGATGCTCTACCAGCTGAGCTATAGCGGCCTGCGCCCCACGCGCCAGGCGAGGGCGCAGGCCAGTATATCGGCCCAGCCGGGCCCGGCGGCACCCGGAAGGCGGCTGCGCCGAAGCGGCCGCGCGACCGGGTGTCGCTGCGCCGGGTGCCGTCAGATCCGGCGAGCGTTGTGGAACGGCATCGAAGCCAGCGGCGAGATCTTGACCGGCTGGCCGGGCTGGCTGGCGTGCAGGACGTTGCCACCACCGGCGTAGATGCCGACGTGGCTCACGGGGCTGTAGAAGAACACGAGGTCACCGGGCTGCAGGGCCGCGCGCGACACGGGCGTGCCGATCCCGGACTGCAGCCGCGAACTGTGCGGCAGGGCGACGCCGACCTGCTTGAACGCCCAGACGACGAGGCCGGAGCAGTCGTAGGCGTTCGGGCCGGCCGCGCCCCAGACGTAGGGCTTACCGCGCTGGGTGAGTGCGCGGGCCAGCGCGGCGGCGCCCTTGCCGGCCTGCGCGGTAGCCGAGGCCGGCGCCGGGGTCGCGGCGGTCGCGGTGCTCGCCAGGACCGGGCCGGCCGTGGCGGCCATCGCGGCGGCCATCGCCGTCGCCGTCAGGGCGGCGCGGACGAAGTACCGCTTGTGCGAGGGCCCGGTTTCCGGGCGATCTTCGAGACGGTGAGGTGCCATGTCGGGGAGGGCTCCTTCCGGGGGCCGTCGGGGGGCTTGCCGCGGTGACCCGCGCCGTCCGGCCTGTTCGGGTGATCGGGGGTATCACCTCGGCCGACGGGCGGCGTGCGGCCGCTGATCGACTTCCGACCGCAGGTCACCGCGAGAACACGGGCACATTACGAAATGAAATACAGGAATGCACGAAAGAGTGATCAGCGGCACAGATCAACAATTACCACTCCTTGAACCAAGCAAATACCAGGTGGTATCAGTCGCGATTTACGTGCGCACAGTCCCATTCTTACCAGCGCAAACTCAGAAAAGTTGAGCCGCCAATTTCAGCCATCCGAGTCCCGGCACGAACCCATTTCGCAACCGGTTCCACAAGGGTTTCCGCGCGCCGATCAGGACTGAGCCGACCGGGGCCCACACCCGAGATCCGTTCAGTCGGTGGTTGAGCCAAGGGGGTTGCCGACTCCTGCGCCAAGATGGACAACACCTGTACTCCCCGGGTGACGCCTCCGCGCCCTCCGCAAACCACGCCGGCACAACCCGACGACCGCCCCGAGCGCCGTCACCACGATCACCCCACTGGTCCGAAACCCCAGCTCAGACCTCGAAACCGCGCGGCTCGCCCCGCATTGAGAGACGATCGACACAAGACGTGGTGCACACCACTCCGCCGGGTATGCAACAGCCAGGGCGCGGCCGCCGATGGTCCCCGGGAACGTCGAGCACACGGACGAGGAGGTGGGATCGATCTTGAAGATCAACGAGCGCGCCGACCAGGGGGTGCACCGCAGACGGTGGCCGATCCTGGAGCCTCCTCGGCCGCGGTCGAACCAACGCCACCGGCCGAACCTGTTGCGCCGGCGGGCGTGGCACATCCTGGAGGCGCCGACGGCGGAACAACCGGCCGTCGACAGCGGTGAGGCGCTGGGCCCGCAGCCGCCGGACGACGCGACCGTCAACTTCGTGCTCGACTTGACGCTGCGCATCGGCGAGGTGCAGATGGCCAGTGGCGCCGGCGCGTCCGACGTCACCGCCACGATCCTCGCCCTCACCTCCGCGCTCGGGCTTCCCCACTGCGAGGTCGACGTGATCTTCACGTCGATCACGGTCACCTGCCACCGCGGCACGGAACTGGCGCCGGTCACGGCGCTGCGAGTGGTCCGCTCGCGCAGCCTCGACTACACGCGGCTGACGCAGGCCGAGATCCTCGTGCGCAAGATCGTCCGCGGTGCCATGGGCGCCGAGGAGGCGCACACGGAGCTGGAGCGCATCACGTCGGCGCCGCACCCGTACCCGCGCTGGGTCGCGACCATCGCGTGGGGCGGGCTGGCCGCATTCATCACCCTGCTGCTCGGCGGCGGCCCCGACATCGCCGTGGTGGCGTTCGTGATCTCCTCGGTGATCGACCGGCTCGGCCGGTTCCTCAACCGCTACCACCTGCCGTTCTTCTTCCAGCAGGTCGTCGGCGGTCTCGTCGCCACGCTGTCGGCGATGGCGATAGTCAGCAGCAACGTCCTCACCACGGACCGGCCGACGCTCGTGGTCGCCGCGGCCGTCACCGTGCTGCTGTCCGGGCTCTCCACCGTCTCGGCGGTGCAGGACGCGATCACCGGCTACAACGTCACCGCCGCCGGCCGCACGATGGAAACGGCCCTGATGAGTGCCGGCCTGATCTCCGGGGTCGTCCTGGCGCTGAAGCTCGCCGTGCTGCTCGGGTTGCCGCGAACTCCGCTGCCCGAGGTCACCGGCTCGACGCCGCAGCAGCTGCCGATCGTCGTGATCGGCGGGGCCGGCGCGGCCGCGTGCTTCGCGCTCGCCTCCTACTCCACGCTGCGCGCGTTGCTCGTCGCCGCGGCCGCCGGCGGTATCGGGGCGCTGGTCTACGGCGCGCTGACGCTCACGCAGCTCGACGCCGTGAGCGCCTCGGCCATCGCGGCCACGCTCGTCGGCTTCTGCGGCGGCCTGCTCGCGCGGCGGCTGAAAGTGACCCCGCTCGTCGTCGCCGTGTCCGGGATCACCCCCCTGCTACCCGGACTTTCCACCTATCGCGGTCTATACCAATTGGGCGTCGAGCCCGGCGGCAATCTCTCCACCCTCATGACCGCCGTCGCCATCGGGCTCGCGCTCGCAGCGGGCGTTGTCCTGGGCGAATACCTCGCGCAACCCGTCCGGATGCGGCTCGGCAGGCTCGAGCGCAAGCTGGCCGGCCCGCGGATGGCGGGACCGTTGGAGCCGACGGAGAGGCGATTGGAGTAACCGGTTGATCAGCAGCCGGTCACTCCACGCGCGCTAGGGTTTCACTGGGGCCGCGACCCGCGGGTGACGAGGGAGCAGCTGTAGTGACTGACGAGCAGAAGACCGCACCGTCCGCCGATTTCGTGGTGGTGGCCAACCGGCTGCCCGTGGACCTCGAACGCACCGCGGACGGCAGCCGGCGCTGGACCGCGAGCCCCGGCGGGCTCGTCTCCGCGCTCGAACCGTTCCTGCGAGCGCGCAAGGGCGCCTGGGTCGGCTGGCCCGGCGTGCCCGACGTCGACGTCGAGGAGTTCGACGACGACGGTCTCGTGCTGCACCCCGTTTCCCTCACCTCCGCCGAGGTGCGCGACTACTACGAAGGCTTCTCCAACGCCACGCTCTGGCCGCTGTACCACGACGTCGTCGCGCCGCCGGTGTTCGACCGCGCGTGGTGGGACAGCTACGTGAAGGTCAACCGCCGCTTCGCCGAGGCGAGCGCCGAAGTCGCGGCCCACGGCGCCACCGTCTGGATCCAGGACTACCAGCTGCAGCTGGTGCCGACGATGCTGCGCGAGCTGCGGCCCGACCTGCGCATCGGCTTCTTCCTGCACATCCCGTTCCCGCCGGTCGAGCTGTTCATGCAGCTCCCGTGGCGCGCGGAGATCGTGCGCGGGCTCATCGGCGCCGACCTCATCGGCTTCCACCGCCCTGGCGGCGCGCAGAACTTCCTGTGGCTGGCCCGTCAGCTCGTCGGCCTCGAGCCGACGCGCGGGGCCGTCGGCGTGCGGTCGCGGCCGGGCATGGTGCAGGTCGGCGACCGCACCGTGCGCGTCGGGGCGTTCCCGATCTCCATCGACGCGACGGGCCTCGACAGCGTCGCGCGCGGCAAGGGCGTGGTCGAGCGCGCGAAGCAGATCCGCCGCGATCTCGGCAACCCGAAGGCCGTGCTGCTCGGCGTCGACCGCCTCGACTACACGAAGGGCATCGACCTGCGGCTGCAGGCGCTGCACGAGCTGCTGCACGAGGAGCGGCTGCAGCCCGAGGACGTCGCCTTCGTGCAGCTCGCCACCCCGAGCCGCGAGCGCGTGGAGCACTACCAGCGCATGCGCGGCGAGATCGAGCAGATGGTCGGCCGCATCAACGGCGAGTTCGCGCGCGTGGGTCACCCGGTCGTGCACTACCTGCACCAATCGGTGAACCGCACCGAGCTCGCCGCGTTCTTCTCCGCCGCGGATGTCATGGTGGTGACTCCTCTGCGCGACGGGATGAACCTCGTCTGCAAGGAGTACGTCGCCTGCCGCCACGACCTCGGCGGGGCGCTCGTGCTCAGCGAGTTCGCCGGCGCCGCTGCCGAACTGACCAGCGCATTCCTGGTCAACCCGCATGATCTGGACGGGGTGAAGAACGCGTTGGTGGCTGCTATTACGCTCGACCCCGCCGAGGGCCGACGCAGGATGCGCGCCATGCGTCGCCAGGTCCTCACCCACGACGTCGACCGGTGGGCGCGCTCGTTCCTGCAGGCGCTGGGTGCGGAGCCGGTCGACTGACCTCCCCCGTACCGCGCTGGACCTCCTGAGGAGGAGTGTTGACCGCCGAGGCGTTGCCCGCGGAGCTACGGCGCGCGATCGTGCAGATCGCCCGTACCCCGCGCCTGCTGGTCGCCTGCGACTACGACGGCACGTTGGCCCCGATCACCGCCAACCCCGACGAGGCCCGGCCGCTGCCGGAGTCCGTCGGCGCACTCAGATCCCTCGCCGGCCTGCACGAGACCACCACGGCCGTCATCTCGGGCCGCGCGCTGCGCGACCTGGCGACGCTCTCGCGCCTGCCCGCCGAGGTGAACCTGGTCGGCAGCCACGGCTCCGAGTTCGACATCGGCTTCATCCACGCCCTCGACGACGAGGCGCGGGCACTGCACCGCCGGCTCGAAGCCGAGCTGGAGAACCTGGTGCTCGAGGTGCCGGGTGTGTCGCTCGAGGTGAAGCCCGCGAGCATCGCGGTCCACGTGCGCCGGGCCGAGCACGAGGCCGGTCGCCGGGTGCTCGCGGCCGTGCACGAAGGTCCGTCGACCTGGGAAGGCGTGTCGACCACCGACGGCAAGGAGGTGGTGGAGCTCGCGGTGGTCCAGACGGACAAGGGCCGCGCGCTCGACACCCTGCGCCACCAGGTGGGGGCCACCGCCGCGATCTTCCTCGGCGACGACGTGACCGACGAGAAGGCGTTCGCGCGCCTGTCCGGTCCGGACCTCGGCATCAAGGTGGGCGAGGGCGAGACGCTCGCCACCTACCGCGTGCCCGACACCGTCGACGTCGCGCTGGTGCTCGCGTTCATGCTGGAGGAGCGGCGCAACTGGCTCTACGGCGAGTCGGCGCCGCCCATCGAGCGGCTGTCGCTGCTGGCCAACGAGCGGTCGGTGGCCCTCGTCACGCCCGACGCGAAGCTCACCTGGTTGTGCCACCCGGGGCCGGACGCGCCCGCCGTGTTCGCCGACCTGCTGGGCGGCCCGAGCGCCGGCTGCTTCTCGATCAAGCCGCACCGCAACGGGCTGCCGCTCGGCCAGCGCTACCTGCCGAACACGATGACGGTGGAGACGCGCTGGTCACGGTTGCTCGTCACCGACTACCTCGAGCCGGAAAGCCCTTCGCACCGCACGGACATGGTGCGCGTGATCTCGGGTGAGACGGCCGCCGACGTGCTGTTCGCGCCGCGGCCGGAGTTCGGCGGCGTGCCGGTGAAGATCGTCCCCGAGGGCGACGGGCTGCGCGTGCTGGGCACGTCGGAGCCGTTCGTCCTGCGCTCGGCCGGCGTGGACTGGACCATCACGTCCGACGGACTGCACGACACCGCCACCGCGCTCGTGGAGCCGACGCCGGAGAACCCCGTGGTGCTCGAACTGCGATGCGGCACCACGGATCTCGAGCCCCATGAACTGTCCGAAATAGACCGTCGCGACCGGGCGGGCCGCTACTGGAGCGACTGGGCCGCGAAGCTCAAGCTGCCGACCGTGCAGACCGAGCTGGTCCGCCGGTCGGCACTGACGCTGCGCGGCCTCGTCGACACCGACACGGGTGGCGTGCTGGCGGCGGCGACGTCGTCGCTGCCGGAGGAGATCGGCGGCGTCCGCAACTGGGACTACCGCTACTGCTGGATCCGCGACGCGGCCATGACCGTGCGCGAGCTGGTGCACCTCGGGTCCAACGAGGAAGCCGAGGGCTACCTGCGGTGGCTGCACGGCGTGCTGTCCACTTTGGCCGGTCCGGAGCGGCTGCACCCGCTGTACACGCTGGCCGGCAGCGTGATCGGCGCCGAGGCCGTGATCGAGTCGCTGCCCGGGTACGCGGGTTCGCGGCCCGTGCGCGTCGGCAACCTCGCCAACCACCAGGTGCAGCTCGACGTGTTCGGCCCGGTCGTGGAGCTCGTGACCACGCTGGCCGACGCGCGCGGCGAGCTGCGTGACGAGGACTGGCAGCTGGTGCGCGCGATGGCCGAGGCCGTCACGCGGCGCTGGAACGAGCCGGACCACGGCATCTGGGAAGAGCGGCACGTGCCGCGCCACCGGGTGTACTCGCGCGTGATGTGCTGGGTCACGATCGACCGCGCGGTGAAGCTGGGCTACGAGTACGGCCGTGACGTGCCGAGCGCCTGGCCGAAGCTGCGCGACCGCATCAAGGCCGACGTGCTGGCGCGCGGCTGGAACGACGAGGTCCAGGCCTTCACCACGGCCTACGACGGCACCGACCTCGACGCCGCCTCGCTGTTCGTGGGCCTGACCGGCCTGATCGACCCGGCCGACGAGCGCTTCCAGAAGACGGTGACGGCGATCGAAGCCGAGCTCCGCAGCGGGTCCACCGTGTACCGCTACCGCCGCGACGACGGCCTGCCCGGCGGCGAAGGCGGGTTCCACATCTGCGCCGCCTGGCTGATCGAGGCATATCTCATCACCGGCAGGCGCAACGAGGCCGAGGAGCTGTTCACGCAGATCGTCGCCTCGGCGGGCCCCACGGGCCTGCTGCCGGAGCAGTACGACCCGATCGCCGAGCGCTCGCTGGGCAACCACCCGCAGGCCTACTCGCACATCGGGCTGATCCGCTGCGCGAACCTGCTCGCCGAAAAGCTGTGAACACCTGTCACCGGCGTAGTGCGTTAGCACAGGTCGGTGACAAGTGCCGTGAAGGTCACCTTGAGAGACCCACTGTCCCTTAAGGTGACCTTCACGAGCATTTGCACGTTCATCCTGCATTCGCGGGCGGAGGTGACGGGATGAAGCAGTACTACGGGCAACAAGCCACCGAGTACGCCCCCTTGCCGCCGCTCTTCGCCGCTCGCGTGCGCGTCGGTTCGCTGGTCACGGGCGTCGCGCTGCTGATCGGCACGGCGTTCGTCCTCGGTCTCACGGCGTTCGTCAACCGGCCGCTGCACGGGCACAGCCTCCCGGACTCCCCGGTCGGTGTCCTCGGCCTCCTGCTCCCCACGCTGTCCGTGGTCGCCACGGCGGTCGTCGTGCTCTCGTGCCGCGGCTGCCTGCAGGGCGACTACCTCGTGGTCGCCCGCGCTCGGGCTGCGCGCAAAGCCCTCGCCGCGTGCTTCACGGCGCTGGTCGTCGCCTCCCTGTTCGCGCTCACCGCGTCCGCCCTGGTCGACCTCTGGAGCGACCACGACCGCCTGGGCGCTACGGACCTGCTGGCGACGTTCGCCAACTTCGCCTTGGGCGTGCTCGGCTACGCCGTGGGCCTCTTCTACGTCCGCCCTTCGGTTTCGACGCTGGAGAAGTTCAGCGACCACCCGATCTGGTGACCGCGCACCGTCGATGACCTGCCTGATCCGGTCCCCTCGGCCGCCGAGCCCACGGGCTCGTGAAGATCACTGCGAAAGTATTCTCGGCCGGTGAACGCTGCGGGCGCTTGCGGGCGACACAGAACATGCAGGTGATCCACGACGGTCCCGATCCGGTGTTACTGGATTCGCTGGACCGCCCCGACCTGGGCGTTCCCGATCCGGCGCCCGTCTTCGGGCGGCTGTTCGACGCGCACTCGCACCAGATGCACCGCTACCTGGCGCGCCGCGCCGGCGACGACGCGGCGCACGACCTGGTCGCCGAAACGTTGCTCGTCGCGCTGCGGCGGCGGGAGTCGTACCGGCCGGAGCTCGGCACGGCGCGCTCGTGGCTCTACGGGATCGCGACGAACCTGCTGCGCCACCACGTCCGCGGCGAAACGCGAGCGCTGAAGGCGACCGCGCGGCTCGCGTACGCCGGCGACCACAGCACCGCCGGGCACGACGGCCGCGTCGCCGAGCAGGTCGACGCACAGACGCGTGCGGCGCAGCTCGCGGGCGCACTGGCGAAGCTCAGCGCCGCCGATCGCGACACGCTGCTGCTCGTGTCGTGGGCCGGGCTGGAACCGTCGGAGGTGGCCGAAGCGCTGGGCGTGCCGCCTGGCACGATCCGCTCGCGCTTGCACCGCATCCGCCGTTGGCTGCGCGCCAACGCCGCGACCACGACTCCCGATTCGACCGAGGAGGCGAAGGAACTTTGAACGACGACAACGTGCGCCACCTGTGGTCCGACGCCGAGCTCGACGAAGCCTTCGACGCCCTCCACCCCCACGTACGCACGAATCCCGCCGAGCTGGACCGCGCCCGCGCGACGTTGTTTCGCGCCGCCGCAGCCGAAACCGGCCGCGCGCACACGGCCCCGCAGGCGAAGAAGAAGCGCTCCGGAACGTGGCGGTGGATCGCCGTGGCCGCTGCGGTAGCCGTGGTGACGGGTGGGGTGGTGGTAGCCCGCGAGGTCGTCGAACGCCCTGCTGCGGTGGCCCCGGCGGCGACACCGGCCGCCGACGTCCAGCCGGGGCCGGGGCAGTACACCCACGTGACCAACACCTACACGGACGTCGAATGGGTGGCCGACCGCAGTGCGTTCGCCGTGCGGCAGAAGGTCGAGTTCTGGCTCCCCGCCGACGCGTCGGACCTGTTTCCGCCACGCAGGTCGCCCCCGGCGGGGACTTCAAGGAGCCGTTCCCCCACCCCGGCGGCTGGAACCTCACCGTCGGCCCGGACTGGTTCCGGCCGACCCCGCAGTTCGTCGCCACCCTGCCGGCAGATCCCGTGGTTCTCACGAAGCTCCTCTCGGCCGACGAAGAGCGCTGGAAACCGGGCAAAATGTCGAGCGAGCCCGAGCAGATCCTCCCGCCGATGCTGTCCTACACCGGCAGCACCCAGGTTCCGGATGGCGTCACGAGCACGCCGAAGACGCCGCAACCGGCCACCTTCGGGTCGGCGGTCGCCGCTTACCCAGGCCCCGGAGACACGCAGATGCGCCCGCTCACCGTGCTCGCCTCGGGACTCGCGCCCCGCCCGCTGCGCACGGCGATCATCGAACTCCTGCGCAGTTCGGCTTCCTCGAAGGAGAAGCACGCCGACGTCGAGACCTACACCATCAGCTACGGCAACCACGAACTCGTCGTCAACGTGAACACCGCGACCTCGCAGCTGATCGGCGCCGCCAACGTCACGACCCAGAACTTCTACGGCATCCCAGCCGGCCGTGGCCTCAGCTCCGCCGAGTTCACCTACGAGATCACCAGCGGCTTCGGCTCCTGATCACTTCGCGTGGTTGGCGGCGTTGAGCGCGCTGGCGACGTCGCCGACCTCCAGCACCCGGATGCCGTCGGGGAGCTTGCCGGAGTCGGGTGGCACGAGGGCGTGGGTGAAGCCGAGCCGGGCGGCTTCGGCGAGGCGGCGCGCGACGTTCGGCACCCGGCGCACCTCGCCGGCCAGCCCGACCTCGCCCACGGCCACCAGCCGCGGCGACAGGGCCACGTCGTGCAGCGACGACGTCAGGGCCAGGACCAGCGCGAGGTCGATCGCCGGCTCGGTGATCTTCATCCCACCCACGGTGGCGACGTAGACGTCCTTGTCGCCGAGCTTGAGCCGGCCGCGCTTCTCCAGCACGGCGAGCACCATGGCGACGCGCGCGGAGTCGAGGCCGCTCACCGCGCGCCGCGGCTGCGGCATGCTCGTGTTCGACACCAGCGCCTGCACCTCGCCGAGCAGCGGCCGCTTGCCCTCGACGGCGACCGTGATCGCCGTGCCCGGAACCGGTTCGGCGGTGCCGCTCATGAACAGCCCCGACGGGTCGGGCACGCCGACGATGCCACCCTCGGTGAGCTCGAAGCAGCCGATCTCGTCGGCCGCGCCGAAGCGGTTCTTCACGCCGCGGACCATGCGCAGCGTCGAGTGCTTGTCGCCTTCGAACTGCAGCACGACGTCGACGAGGTGCTCCAGCACGCGCGGACCGGCGACCGAACCGTCCTTTGTGACGTGCCCCACCAGCACGACGGGAAGCCCACGCTCCTTGGCGAGCGCCACGAGCCCCGCCGCGACGGCGCGAACCTGCGTGACGCCGCCTGGTGAGCCCTCGACCTGCGGAGACGCCATCGTCTGCACGGAGTCGACGATCAGCACACCGGGCTTCACGGCGTCGACGTGCCCCAGGATCGCCGACAGGTCGCTCTCGGCTGCGAGGAACATCTCGCCGTGCACGTTGCCCGTGCGCTCGGCGCGCAGCCGGACCTGCCCGGCGGACTCCTCACCCGTCACGTACAGGGAGCGCCCGGCCGTGGCGGCCCACTGGTAGGCGACCTCCAGCAGCAGCGTCGACTTGCCGACGCCCGGCTCACCCGCCAGCAGCACCACGGCACCGGGCACCAGCCCGCCGCCGAGCACGCGGTCGAGTTCGGGGACGCCCGTCGCCTTCGCGCGAGCCGTCTCGACGTCGACCTCGGCGATCGGCTGCGCGGGCGCGCTGGGCGCGCCCGCGGCCACGCGGGTGATCGCGGGCTTGACCCCGCCGCGCTCCTCGAGCGTGCCCCAGGCCTGGCACTCCGGGCACCGGCCGAGCCATTTGGCGGCCTCGTAACCGCACTCCGCGCACCGGTAGACGGTGCTGGACTTCTTCACCACGCGCCGAGGCTATCGGCGCGGACCGACAAAACCCGTCAGGGCTCGACGTGCGCCGGCGCGGCGACCGGCATCTCGACGGTGATCGGCCCGGCGTTGCGGAAGGTGAAGGTGACGTTGATCGTCATGCCCGACCACAGCGGCTGCTTCAGACCCTGCAGCACGACCGTGCCCTTGCCCAGCTCGGTGGCCGCCGCGCCGCCGTCACCCGGGGAAGCGCTGCTCGCGGGCGCGCCGGAGGTGCCGCTCGGCGGGGTCGACGCCGGGCTCGACGGCGTGGGCGGGGCCTGCTCGTTGGTCGACTCGACGGCGTCGTCCGGGCCGATGACCAGCGAGTGGCCGGCGACGATGTCGGTGGCGCCGGAGATCTTCGCGGGGCCGTTCGAACCCTCCGAGGTGACCGAGACGAGCTGGTCGTCCTGGGCGCCCTGGTTGACGATGGTGAGGGTGAGCGGCGCGGACTGACCGGCCGAGTACGCGACCCCCTGGCCCGGGTACTGGACGGCCACGTTGCGCAGGACCAGCGTCTTCACCTGCGCGTACGTGCCGTTGACAGCGGGCTGCTGCGTGTCGGTCTGGGTGATCTGACCGGCCCCGCAACCGGCGAGTACCAGCGCGGCGCCGAGCGCCGACACGGTCACGCCGAGCA
Organism: Amycolatopsis sp. FDAARGOS 1241; assembly: GCF_016889705.1. NCBI lineage: Bacteria > Bacillati > Actinomycetota > Actinomycetes > Pseudonocardiales > Pseudonocardiaceae > Amycolatopsis > Amycolatopsis sp. FDAARGOS 1241. The sequence continues at coordinate 154,644 of NZ_CP069526.1, read as the reverse complement.
CGCGACGATTCTGCAGCCTCACGTCGGAGTCCTTCCATCTCACGGCCTCGTCACGTCGAAGAGTAGCCGGGCGCCCGCGCGCACGCGGCACCGGTGGGGGTTGCGGGTGCCCCGCCACCCAAGATCAACCGTCCACAGTGGATTTCGAAACTGCTGATCACCGGTTCCGTCGTCACCTGCATGAGCACGGGCCATTCTGGTTTGTCAAGCCCAACCAGGCCGCTGACCTGCGACGACGATCCCGGGGCGCTAGGTGGCCATCTGAAGACCGTGCTAGGATGGAATCAGCGAAAGGGGCAGAGGACACATGGTTTTCAAGGTCGGAGAGACCGTCGTCTACCCGCACCACGGTGCCGCACTCATCGAAGCCATCGAGACCCGTGTGATCAAGGGCGAGGAAAAGAAGTACCTCGTCCTCAAGGTCGCGCAAGGGGATCTCACGGTTCGCGTGCCTGCCGACAACGCCGAAATCGTCGGCGTGCGCGATGTCGTCGGGCAAGAAGGACTGGACAAGGTTTTCGACGTTCTGCGTGCTCCCCACACCGAAGAGCCCACGAACTGGTCTCGTCGGTACAAGGCCAACCTCGAGAAGCTCGCCTCCGGCGACGTGAACAAGGTGGCCGAAGTGGTGCGCGACCTCTGGCGGCGAGAGAAGGACCGCGGACTTTCAGCCGGCGAGAAGCGCATGCTGGCGAAGGCGCGGCAAATTCTGGTCAGCGAGCTCGCGCTCGCGGAAGGCACCGACGAGGACAAGGCGGAAACCCTCCTCGACGAAGTTCTGGAAACCGCGACGGTCTGACCCCCGAGGTCATGCAGCTCCCGGAGGAGGCACCGGGAAGCTGCTTCTCTACGATCACGACCCGATGAACCAGATGGTGCACAGCGTCGCGTTCGTGACTGTCGCACACCGCACCGCCGACGAAGAGCGCGCTCTCTCGACGGTGAATGGTGAAGTTCTCCTTCAGCACACCGTGCGGGGGCTGCTCGGCACGCCGGATCTCGATCTGGTGGTCGTGTCGGCCCCCCAGCGGTGTGCTGATTCGTATGCGGCAACCCTCACGAGGTTTGCCGACCGCTGCCGGGTCGTCGCCGGCGCGTCGCTCCGGCAGGTGTTCACCGCCGTCGAGCCGCTGCTCTCACCCGATGCGATCGTGCTGGTGCACGACGCACTCCGGGCGTTCACTCCACAACGGACTGTCCGTGAAGTTCTGGACACCGTCCGTGAAGGGTCCCGCGTGGTCGTTCCGGTGCTGCCGATGTCGGACACCGTGAAGGCGACCGACGCGGCCGGGTTGATCACCGCCACCGTCGACCGCGACGGCCTGCGGACCGCGCAAACGCCCGTCGGATTCTCACTCGACGCGTTCCGCGCGGCGTTGTCCGAAAGCACCGAGCCCGGCTTCGGCTCGCTGGCCGGCGCGATCACCGTCCCCGGCGATCCCGACGCGATGCGCGTCGCGAGCGCCTTCGAACTCACGCTCGCCGAAGCCCTCGTGGCCGGCGGCGACCAGGAGGCCCCGCTGTGACCGACCTCCGTGTGGGCAACGGCGTCGACGTCCACCCGATCGAACCGGGCCGCGAGTGCTGGCTGGCCGGCCTGCTCTGGCCGGGCGTCGACGGCTGCGCCGGGCACTCCGACGGCGACGTCGCCGCCCACGCCCTCTGCGACGCGCTGCTGTCGGCCGCCGGCCTCGGCGACCTGGGCGCGGTCTTCGGCACCGGCGACCCGCGCATGGACGGCGCGCACGGCGCCGACATGCTCGCGGAGGTCCGCGGCCTGGTCGAAGCCGAGGGTTGGCGGGTCGCCAACGCGACCGTCCAGGTGATCGGCAACCAGCCCCGCATCGGCAAGCGCCGCGATGAGGCCCAGCGCGCGCTGAGCGACGCCGTCGGCGGCCCGGTGAGCGTCGCCGGCACCACGTCGGACGGCCTCGGCCTGACGGGCCGCGGCGAGGGCATCGCGGCCGTCGCCACCGCGCTCCTCGTACGGGAGTGATCCTTTAGTGTCGCCGTCATGGTGACCTTCAACGACGCCACGAAGGCGTTGCTCGACGGCAGGAACTTCCCCGTCCTCGCCACCCTCAACAAGGACGGCTCCGCCCAGACGTCGGTGCTCTGGGCCAAGCGCGACGGCGACACGCTGATCTTCGCCACCGTCCGCGGCCGCCTCAAGGAACGGAACATGGCCCGCGACCCGCGCGTCTCGGTGTCCGTCTTCGAGACCGACAACCCGTACAACTACGTCGAGATCCGCGGCCGCGTCGAGATGACGGACGAAGGTGGCCGCGAGCTGATCAACGAGCTGTCCCACAAGTACACCGGCAAGGACTACCCCGCCGAGCCGCCGGAGAACGTCCGCGTCCTCGTCCGCGTCATCCCGGAGAAGATCACCGGCAACGCGGCCTGAGCCGGCCCGCCGCCGGGTTTTCGCACCCGGCGGCGGCAGTCCTGGCTAGGGTTGGCGGGTGGCCATCAACGCTGTCCTCTTCGATTTCTCCGGCACCCTTTTCCGTCTCGAGCAGGACCCCTCCTGGCTCACCGACGTCCGCGACGACAGCGGCGCGGCCCTCGACCTCGAAGCCCAGACGGAGCTGATGCGCCGCTTGACCGCGCCGGTCGGCCAGGTCGTCGAGCTCGACGAGGAGTACCAGTACGCCTGGCACAACCGCGACCTCGACCCCGCGCTGCACCGCAAGGTCTACCTCGAAGTCCTGCGCGCCTCCGGTGTCCACCACCTCGACCAGGCCGAGGCGCTCTACCAGCGGCTGATCACCCCGGGCGAGTGGACGCCGTACCCCGACACACAGGACGCACTGAAGGCCGCCGGCCCCCTGGTGGGCGTGCTGAGCAACATCGCGTTCGACATCCGTCCGGCGTTCACGCAGCGCGGGTGGGACGCGCACGTCGCCGAGTTCGTGCTGTCTTTCGAGGTCGGGGCCGTGAAACCGCAGCCGGAGATCTTCCGGACGGCGATCGAGCGGCTGGGCGTGCGCGCCGAGGAGACGCTCATGGTCGGCGACAGCGAGGAGGCCGACGGCGGGGCGCGGGCGCTCGGCTGCGCGTTCGCACTGGTGGACCCGCTGCCGACCACCGAGCGGCCGGACGCCCTGCTCGCGGCGCTGCGGGAGCACGGCGTCTTCTGACGTCTTGCGACGTCGCTCACGCCGACCCCGTACCCTTTCAGGGTGGCCCTACACCTGTTCGACACCGCGACCCGTGCCCCCCGGGAGTTCGTTCCCGTCCGCAGCGGAACGGCGTCCATCTACCTGTGTGGCGCCACCGTGCAGGGGGTGCCGCACATCGGGCACGTCCGGGGGGTCCTGAACTACGACGTCCTGCGCCGCTGGCTGCTCCACAGTGGACTCGACGTGCTGCTCGTCCGCAACGTCACCGACATCGACGACAAGATCCTCACCAAGGCCGCCGAAGCGGGCCGGCCGTGGTGGGAGTGGGCGATGACGCACGAGCGCGAGTTCGAGCAGGCCTACGACGACCTGGGCTGCCTCCCGCCGTCGGTCAACCCGCGCGCGACCGGGCACATCACGCAGATGATCACGCTCATGCAGCGCCTGATCGACAGCGGACACGCGTACGCGGCCGAGGGTGACGTCTACTTCTCGGTGAAGACGTTCGACGGCTACGGCAAGCTGTCGGGCCAGCACCTCGACGAGGTCCAGCAGGGCGAGACGCCGACCCGCGGCAAGCGCGACGCGCGCGACTTCACGTTGTGGAAGAGCGCGAAGCCGGGAGAGCCGTCGTGGCCCACGCCGTGGGGCGACGGCCGGCCGGGCTGGCACCTGGAATGCTCCGCGATGTCCACGAACTACCTCGGCCCGGAGTTCGACATCCACGGCGGCGGCGTCGACCTGGTGTTCCCGCACCACGAGAACGAGCGCGCGCAGTCCAACGCGGTCGGCGACCCGTTCGCGCGGTACTGGCTGCACAACGCGTGGGTGACGATGTCCGGCGAGAAGATGTCGAAGTCGCTGGGCAACACCGTGTCGATTCCGGCGATGCTGGAGCGCTACCGGGCGGTCGAGCTGCGGTATTACCTCGTGCAGCCGCACTACCGGTCCACGATCGAGTACTCCGACGGCGCGGTCGCGGAAGCGGCCCAGGGCTACCGGCGCGTGGAGGCGTTCCTGCGCCGCGCGGCCGCCGCCGGCGCCGTGCCCGTGGGCGCGGTGCACCCGGACTTCGCGAAAGCGATGGACGACGACCTGGCGACGCCGGCCGCGTTCGCCGTGGTGCACAACACGGTGCGCGACGGTAACGCCGCCTTCGACGCGGGCGACACCCCCAAGGCGCTCGAACTCGCCGCCTCGGTGCGCGCGATGACCGACGTGCTGGGCATCGACCCGCTGTCGGAACGCTGGGCCGAGGGCGGCAGCGACACCCCGGTCCGCGAAGCGCTGGCGTCGCTCGTGGAAGGACTCCTGGCCGAACGCCAGGAGGCGCGCGCCGCGAAAGACTTCGCGCGCGCGGACACCGCCCGCGACCGCCTCCAGGAGGCGGGCATCGCGGTGGAGGACACCCCGAACGGTCCGCAGTGGACGGTCAGGAACTCCTGACCCGAACGCTTGCGGGAGAGTGAAGGACTCGGTTACACATGGCAGGCAACTCACGGCGTCAGGGCGCCATCCGCAAGGCCGGCACCAAGAAGGGCGCCGTCGTTGGCTCCGGCGGGCAGCGGCGCAAGGCGCTCGAAGGCAAGGGCCCCACGCCGAAGGCCGAGGACCGGCCGGGCCACAAGGCGCACCGCGCCGCCCAGGCGGCGAAGGCGCGTGAGAAGACGCGCGAACAGCAGCGCCAGAAGAAGGCCGACCGGCCGGAGCTGATCGCCGGCCGCAACCCGGTCGTCGAGGCCTTGCGCGCCGACGTCCCGGGCACCGCGCTGTACGTCGCGCTCAACATCGACATCGACGACCGCGTGAACGAGGCCGTGCGCCTGGCCGCGGACAAGGGCATCTCCATCCTCGAGATCCCGCGCGAGGAGCTCGACCGCAAGACCAACCGGGCCATGCACCAGGGCCTGGGCCTGCAGGTGCCGCCCTTCGAGTACGCGCACCCGGACGACCTGCTCGCCGCCGCGCGCAATTCCGGCAGCACCCCGCTGTTCGTCGCGCTCGACGGCGTCACGGACCCGCGCAACCTCGGCGCCGTCATCCGGTCCGCCGCCGCGTTCGGCGCCCAGGGTGTGCTGCTGCCCGAGCGCCGCAGCGCCGGCATGACCGCGGTGGCCTGGCGCACCAGCGCCGGCACGGCCGCCAAGCTCCCCATCGCCGTCGCGACGAACCTCACGCGCCAGTTGCGCGCCTGGGCGTCCGACGGCCTCATGATCGTCGGTCTCGACGCCGACGGCACCGTGGACATCGACTCCCTGGAGCTCGCGGCGGACCCGCTGGTCGTCGTCCTGGGCTCCGAGGGCCGCGGCCTGTCCCGCCTCGTCCGCGAAACCTGCGACGCCACCGTCTCCATCCCCATGGCGGCCGGCGTGGAGTCGCTGAATGCCTCGGTCGCCGCCGGGGTGCTGCTGGCGGAGGTCGCCCGCCGTCGCCGCTTGGCGGGTCGCCTGAGCTGATCTTGTCGGGTTTTCGGGGTCTCGGGTTGTCGGGGCCGCCTCGCGTCGCCTCGCTGACGCGGCCTGCCATCTCACCTTTGCCGGTGTCAGGCCGCCTCGCGTCGCCTCGCCGACGTCGCCCGCCCTCCACGGATGCTCTTGCCCGTGGCCCCGTCTCTTCTCGCCGGGTCTCCCACCGTCCGCACGGACGCTCTCGTTCGGATGGCGGACCGCCTCGCGCCACGAGATCACCCGCCATCCGACCGAGCGCGAACGGGTGGGGCGTGTCCAGCCCGTGCGGCGCCGGCTTCTCGATGCCCGCGAAGAAGCGGCGAGCGGGTGGCGCTGCCCTTCCGGGAGGAACCGCTGCAGCAGCCCGCGCTGGTCCATCGGCTCGATGCTGCGGGAGTGCAGCCCGAGCGCGCGCACCCTTCGTGGGCTCCGCGGCGCGCTCCAGGACCACCGGCCGCACGCCCTGCGGCCGCAGCTCGCTTGCCGGCATCACGCCTTTGCCGGTGCCGGGACGGCCTCGCGTTGCGAGGTCGCCCGCCATCCGAACGGAGCCTTCGCCGGTGCCGGACCGCCTCGCCTTCATCCACCATCCGGACCACAGCACTCGCTCGGCGCCGCGCCGCCTTGCCTCGCCTCGCGAGGTACTTACCGAGCAAAGCAGCCTCACCCCTCCAGCCGACGCAGTTACCCACAGCCCGACCGAATTGTGGACAGCTCCGCCCTCCAAGAGCCGTCCGACCGTTTTGTCGCCCCTCACCGATAAAATGGGTCGGGGACGCCCCCGGGGAGGGCGGGGGCATGTCCGCCGGGGCGAGGCGCTCGCAGGGGTCTGGACCTCGTCGCGCGAGGGTCAGCGGTGCCCCTTGTGCCATCACAGTCAGTGATTCGCGCCGGGATCGGCTGGGCTTCACTCCACTGGGCCACCCACTCGGGCTAAGGTCAGCTCCGGAACCGAGGGGGTCCGTCACCGATGTCGTTCGTTTCGCCGCTGTTCTTGTGGTACTTCATGCCGGCGGTGCTGGTCGCCGTGCTGGTGTGCCCGCGCAGCTGGCGCAACGCGATCGTCGCGGTGGCGAGCTTGCTGTTCTACACGATCGGCGCCGGGCCGTACCTGTTCCTGCTGCTGGGCTGCATGGCCGTGAACTTCCTCGCGGGGCCTGCGCTCGAGCCCAGCCCGTGGGACGTGCACGGCAAGCGGCGCAAGCGGATCCTCATCGGCGTCGTCACGCTCGACGTGCTCGTGCTGGTGATCTGGAAATACGCGGGCTTCGCGACGCAGCAGATCGCGGCCGTCGCGCACTGGTTCGGCGGGGACGTCGGCGTCGCGAACATCGTGGTGCCGATCGGCATCTCGTTCTACACGTTCCACCACATTTCGTACGTCGTGGACATCTTCCGCGGCGAACGGCACGCGCTGCGCAACCCCGTGTCCTTCGCGGCGTACATCGCGATGTTCCCGCAGCTCATCGCGGGCCCGATCGTGCGTTACCGCGAGATCGCGGACCAGCTGCCGCAGCAGCGTTCGCACCGCCTCGACGACATCGCCGCCGGCTTCCCGCGGTTCGCGCTGGGCCTGTGCAAGAAATCCATCGTCGCCGACTCGCTCTCCCCCATGGTCGAGGCGTGCTTCTCGACGCCCAGCAACCAGATGACGTTCGCGACGGCCTGGCTCGGCGCCGTGGGCTACACGCTGCAGCTGTTCTTCGACTTCTCCGGCTACTCGGACATGGCCATCGGCCTCGGCCGCATGCTCGGCTTCCGCCTGCCGGAGAACTTCGCGCGGCCGTACTCGTCGGTCACCATCACGGAATTCTGGCGCCGCTGGCACATGTCGCTGTCACGCTGGTTCCGCGATTACGTCTACATCCCCCTCGGCGGCAACCGCTCCGGCGCCGGCAAGACCTACCGCAACCTCTGCATCGTCTTCGTCCTGACGGGCTTCTGGCACGGAGCCCAGTGGACGTTCCTGGTCTGGGGCTGCTACCACGGCGCCCTGCTGGTCATCGAACGCCGCTTCAACTGGGGCAACACCCCGACCGGCCGCGTCGCCCGCCTCGCCCGCCGACTGCTCACCCTGGTCCTCGTGGTGTTCGGCTGGGTGTTCTTCCGCTCCGCCGACCTGGCCCACGCGCTCGCCATGATCGGCCACATGCTCCTCCCGGACTTCACCGGCCTGGGCGACGTCGTGTCCAGCGCGCTGACCAACCAGCGCCTCGTCATCCTGATTCTGGCTCTCGCGGTCTTCCTCCTGCCTGCCCAGCCCGTGACGGGCCCCCTCCTGGAGTCGTCCCGCACCCGCCCCGCCACGGCCCTGCGCGTCGGCGTGATGACCGCCGGCCTCGTCTACGCCGCAATCCTGGTAGCGACGGGGACGTTCAGTCCGTTCCTTTACTACCAATTCTGATCGCCAGGACGTCTGCGGTGGCAGCCGACAGCGCGCCCGACTCAGCGCTGGCCGTAATCCCGCAGTTTGTCCACCACGTGCTCGATCTCCTCCGAGGGCAGCAACGCCGGGGCCCCCGCGGAGCGGGCCAGCAGCCACAGGCGGCACACCCACTCGAGTTGCTGGGCGCGGTCGTACGCGGCGCGCAGGGTGTCGCCGTAGGTGATGGTGCCGTGGTTGGCCAGGAGGCACCCGCGGCGGGAGTCGAGGGCTTTGAGCATGTTGTGGGCCAACGCGTCGGTGCCGTAGGTTCCGTAGGGGGCGACGCGGGCGGTCGGGCCGACGGTGGCGAGCATGTAGTGGATGGGCGGGACCTCGTCGACCAGGGTCGAGACAGCCGTGGCGTGCACGGAGTGCGTGTGGACGACCGCGGTGATCGGCGCGCCGTCCGGGTCGGCGGCGCGGGTGTAGATCGTGAGGTGCATCGGGAGTTCGCTCGTCGGCTTCAGCTCGCCCTCGACGGGTTCGCCGTCGACGCTCACGACGGGGATGTCGGCCGGCTGCAGGCCCGCGTAGTCGACGCCCGTGGGCGTGACGGCGATCAACGCGCCATCTCGGACGGAGATGTTGCCGGAGGTGCCGACGACCAGGCCGTCGGCCGTCAGGCGACGCGCGTAGTCGCAGACGGCGGCCCGCTCGTCCTCGAGGATCATCACAGCCTCCACAGTCCGCGCGCGGCGGCGAGGGACCCCTGGTAGCCGGCGTAACCGCGCTCGTAGACCTCGACATTCTCCGGCCGGACGGCCACCGTTCGCGAGTTGGCCGCCCACCGCTCCTGGTCGAACGGCGTGCCGAAGCGGCCGTGAGAACCGCGCTCCGCGCGCCGACTCCCGGATCGCTCGGGATCACGATCGGCCGGCCCAGCACGTCGGCGAAGATCCGAATCCACCCCTGCGAGCGCGTGCCCCCGCCACACGCGTACGGCCGGCCCGAAAGCCCGGCCGCCTCGAAGCAGTGCCTCGCGGCCAACTCGATCGATTCGCACAACGCCCGCACCAGTCACCCCGGGCTGCTTTCCAGGCTCAGCCCGGCGAACTGCGCCCGTGCGCCCGCGTCGACGAACGGCGCACGCTCGCCGGAAACCGACAGGAACGGCAACGCTCGCACGCCACCCGCACTCGCGGCGCTGCTCGCCAGTAGCGCGTCGATCTCCGCGACGTCGTAACGCAGCAACGCGCACACCCAGTCGATGCCGGCGGTGCCGACCATCGCCGGCAAGTACCGCGACTCGTCCGGTGTGGACAGAGACATTCCGGCCCGCTCGCCCTCGCGTTCGAATGCCATGTCGGCCGTGCGCACTTGGCACGCGAGCGTGGTACCCGCGGTCAGGATGCCGTCACCCGGCTCCCGCACTCCGGCGCCGATCGCGCTGGGACGCAGGTCGAACGGCCCGGCCGGCACGGACAACCCGGTCGGCAGGCCCAGCAGATTGGCGCCGCCAGTATTGAGCCGGAATACCCCCTTCGGCGGTGCGGGATCGGCGAACAAGCTCCGCCGATGCCCGAGGCCGCACGCCTCGATCGCACCTTCGTCGGACTGCCGGGTGGCCTGATCAAGGAGTGGCAACGGATCGGCGTTGAGGGCCTGGCCGAGACCGACCACTCGGCGTCCTGGACGGCGAACCGTGCAGGCGAGGGCAATGAAGAGCGGGCCCACCGATGATGGGCCCGCGAGAGTGGACGAAGGAGGTGGCTCAGCGGCCGGAGGGCTTGGTGGAGTTCGAGGACCTAGCCGGCGTCGAGCGCTCGGCCGGGGCCGGGGGCTCGGTGTCCTCGGCGGTGGCCGGGGACACCGAGTCGGTGTCCGGGGAGTCGGCGGGGGCCTCGGAGGTGGAGGTGGCCGGGTCGGTCGCGGCCTGGTCCTGAGAGGAGAGGAGGCGGAGGGCTTCCTGGACGGCCACGTTGGTGGCCGCGATGCGGTCGGCGACCTTGGCGCGCAGCTCGAGGGCCAGGGTGCGGGACTCGGTGGCCTCGGCCTGCTTCTGGAGGGCGTCGGCGAGAGCGGAGTCCGTCTGGGACTTCTTGGTGGCGATCTCTTCGGACGCGAGGCGGTCGGCTTCGGAGCGGGCGGCGGAGGCGGCGGCTTCCGCGGCGGCGTCGGCTTCGGCGCGGGCGGTGGCGGCGGCCTCGTCGGCCTCGGCGCGGGCGCGGGCGGCGGCTTCGTCCGCTTCGGTGCGGGCGCGGTCGGCGGCCTGGGTGCGGGCTTCGATGTCGGCGTTGGCGGCGGCGGTGCGGGTGGCGATGTCCTCGTTGCACGCGGTGGTGCGGGTCGCGATGTCCTCATCCGCGGCGCGGGTGCGGGCCTCGATGTCCGCGTTGGCCGCGGCGGTGCGGGAGGCGATGTCCTCGTCGGCGGCGAGGGTGCGGGATTCGATGTCCGCGTGGGCGGCGGCGATGCGCGCGGCGATGTCGTCCTCGGCGGCCTGCAGGCGGGACGCGATGTCGGCCTGGGCTTCGGCGAGAAGCCGGTCGCGTTCGGCTTCGGCTTCCTTGGCGAGGCGTTCCATCGTGCGCTGGGTTTCGTGCGCGTACTTGTCGGCCTCGGTGCGGGTGGAAGCGGCGTCGGCTTCGGCCGCGGAGCGGAGGTCGGCGATCTCCTCCTCGGCGAGCTGCATCATCATGCGTACGCGCTCCGCCATCGCGCCCGCGCCCGAAGGACTCGAGCTCAGCCGCACGAGAGCGGCCTTCGCCTCGGAGAGCTCGTTCTGAGTGGTGGTGAGAGCCTTCGACAGCTCACCGGACGTCGCGATGGCCTCGTCGCGGCTGCGCGACGTCTCCCGCAGCTCGCGCGTGAGCGCGGTGAGGCGCTCGTCGACCTGGCGCTGGTTGTAACCCCTGACGGCGACCGCGAACGGGGCGCTCTTCGGGGTGGCTTCGGACTTCTCGGGCGCGACCATCGGGCCACCTTAGTGAGGGGCGGTGCGTTCGTACGTACCGCCAAACGGCTGCATTACGAAACGCGGAACAGCCCGTCACGCATGGCATCCTGTCCTGCCGGCGACAATCGGGCTAACAACACGGTAACGGCAGAAGACCCGAATGGACAGTGCGCCAATCCCCCACGACCACATCGCGCACCGGCACGTACCCGACCACGCCGTTCATCGCCTACGCCACCCCACGCGTCGCGATCGAGACGCTGTTCCGGACCCTAGAGGCGCCTCCTGACCCCAGACAGGTTCTTGCCTGGGCTCGATGCGGAGAAAAAGGTCACCGGGCTCGAAACGCTCCGCCGGCGTTGGTCGAGACCTCGCGCAGCGGCCGCATCGCCGACGAACCACAGAACCGGAGAACCGCAGGTCTTGCCCCTGCCGCCCCGACCTCGGCCCGCAACCGTGCGGTGAACGCGAAACAAGGGGATCGCGGTGCAGCACTGGCAGGTCTACCCGACGATGCCGTTCATCGCCGCGCTGATCGGCTACGTCACCAAACGCGTGGCGAGCGAAATGATGTTCCGGCCCGTCGAGTTCGTCGGCGTCAGACCGTTCCGCGGCCGGCAAAAGGTGCTTCCCGCCAACGCCGAACGCATAGCGATGACGGCCGCGGAAATCCTCACCACGAACCTCGTCGCCCCGAAAGAAATCTTCGCCCGCCTCGACCCCGCGCAGGTGGCCAAGGAGATCGAGCAACCGCTGCTCGAAGTCGTCGAAGACGTGACGCGCGAGGTGCTGGACATCGAGGCCGTGCTCGACCTCGAGCATCTTGTCGTGACCAGCCTCGTCGCGACAAAGCGCTCCTCGACCGCCTGATCCGCGACACCTCCCGCCGGAAACGCAGTTCATCGCGCGGCCGGGAATCGTCTTCGGGTTCGTTCTCGGGTGCGTGCAGCTGCTCGCGTGGACCCTCACGAAATCGCCGATCGTGCTGCCCCTGTTCGGCCTCGGCATCGGCTGGCTCACCGACTGGCTCGCGTTGAAGATGATCTTCTTCTCGCTTGAGCCGAAACGGTTCTTCGGCCTGTACTCGTGGCAGGGCGTCTTTCTGCGCTGCGCGGCCCGAAGTCCGATCGCCTGTTCACGATGATCACCCGCGAGGTGCAGCGGACGATCGACTCGCAGGCGCGCGTCCTGAAGCCGTTCGTCGCGATCGCCGTCGGCACGAAACGGTTCCAGGAAATGAAGCAGGCCGCCGCCGCGAAATCCGCCGAACGCGTGCCCGAGACCATCCGCCGCCCGGCGTTCCGGCAGGACGAAGGGAAGCTGATCGCCGTCGGCGCGGTCATCGGCGGACTCGTCGATGAGCTCCAGGCGCTGGTCGTCCTGCGCTGAAACTGCGATACCGTTCTGCTGGCGAGCGGGAGGGAGGCCGGTTTGGACGTGGTCCTCGACGACCTCGCGCGGCACTGGCCCGTCTACGCCACGATGCCGTTCATCGCCGCGCTGATCGGCTACGTCACCAAGCGCGTCGCGATCGAGATGATGTTCCGCCCGCTCGAATTCGTGGGGATCAAGCCGTTCCTCGGCTGGCAGGGCGTGGTGCCCAAGCACGGCGGCCGGATGGCGGCCATCGCCACCGAACTGCTCACGACGAACCTGCTCGACATCAAGGAGATCTTCGACAAGATCGACCCGGTCATCGTCACGCGCGAGCTCGAGCAACCGCTGCTGCGCGCCGTCGACGGCATCGCCCGCGACGTGCTGGAGCAGCACCACCCCAGGCTGTGGGAGGTCCTGCCGACGCTCGCGCAGGAGCTGCTCATCAAGCAGGTCCAGGCCAACGCGCCGCGGCTCGTGCGCGAGTTCCTCGAGGACGTGCGCGACAACCTCGACGAAGTGCTCGACGTGCGGCACATGACGGTCGAAGCCCTCACGCGCGACAAGGCCCTGCTCGTGAAGCTGATCCGCGAGACGTCGCGCCCGGAGATGACGTTCATCGCGCGCGCCGGCATCTTCTTCGGGTTCGGTCTCGGGGTCGTGCAGGCGGTCGTGTGGGCGTTCACGCGCCAGCCGCTCGTGCTGCCACTCTTCGGCGGCTGCATCGGCCTGTTCACCGACTGGCTGGCGATCAAGATGATCTTCCTGCCGCGCGAACCAGTCCGGTTCGGCCGCGTGATCCTGCAGGGCAAGTTCCAACGCCGGCGCGCCGAGGTCGCCCGGCAGTACGGCGAGCTGATCGCCTCCGAGGTCCTGACCACGGCGAACCTGCTCGAGGCGCTGCTGCGCGGCCCGAAGTCCGACCGGCTCGTGGCGATGGTCGAACGCGCGGTGGGCCACGCCGTCGACCAGCAGGCCAGCCTGGCGAAACCCGTGCTCACGATGGCCGTCGGCGGCCGGCGACTGCAGGAGATGAAGCACGAAGCGGCGAAGCGGGCGCTCGCGGAGCTGCCGCTGACCGTCCGCTACGCCGAGGGCTACCTCACGCAGGCCATGGACGTCGCCAAGGTCATCGAACAGCGCATGCTCGCGCTCACACCCGTGGAGTTCGAGGGCCTGCTGCGTCCGGCGTTCCGGCAGGACGAGTGGAAGCTCATCGCCGTCGGCGGCGTGATCGGGTTCGTGGTCGGTGAGCTGCAGGTCCTGCTGATGCTCGGCTGAGTTTCGGCGGTTGCCCGCACCCCGTTCACCCGAAGTGGCTACCGTGAGCAAGTGGCGTCCGAATCTCACCAGCTGCCAGCCGTCCACGAGGCGTACCTGCCGCGCGAGCACGCGCTGCACCGCCCCCGCCACGGCAAGCGGCAGCTCACGGCGCTGATCTGCGCGTTGCTGTTCTTCACGACGCCGACGCTGCTGTGGGTGTTCGGGGTGCGGCCGACGGAGATCGAGAATCACAAGCTCGCGGGCTTCCCGAGCATCGGCGACGGGTTCGGTTTCTTCACCGGCCTGCCCCAGTGGGCGATCGACCAGCTGTCGTTCCGCGCGGGCGCCATCAACGCGGCCGACGGCGTCAGCCGCACGGTCTTCGGTGAGGAAGCTCCGCTGGACCAGGGTCCGTCGTCGGACTCCGGCCCGATCCCGGCGCCGCCGCTGCAGCCGGGCGCGCCGAACGCCCCGACGACACCCAGCTCTCCGGGCAGCAGCCAGGCCGGCTACCGCAAGGTCGTGCAGGGTCTCGACGGCTGGCTGTACTACGGCTACGACGCCGAGGCGAAGTGCACGCCGACCCAGGACCTCGACACGACGTTGAAGAAGGTCGACGAGCTGCGCGCCGCCGTGGAGGCGTCCGGCCGGAAGTTCGTGTTCGTGGTGACACCGGACAAGACGACGATGGTGCCCCAGTTCCTGCCCGACAGCTACCCGGGCAAGGAGTGCTCGCAGGCCGCCGCGCCGAACGACTGGTACAAGATGACCACCGTCGGTCACTCGCTGGATCTGCGGCCGGCCCTCGCCGCGTCCGCGGCACATGTCGGACACCCGATCTACGCGCCGAACGACACGCACTGGCAGGACGAGGGCGGGATCGTGCTCACGCGCACGCTCGCCGAGACGATCCAGCCCGGCGTCACCACCAGCTGGATGTCCACTCCGGACGGCCGGTACGACGCCATCGCCGACCTGCCGCTGCTGCTCGGCAAGTCGGGCGTGAAGTCGAACACGCAGTACAGCCTGCGCCCCGACGGCGTCACCGACCGCGCGTCGGGCTTCATCGCCAACATCGACCAGCCCGTGCACCGCACCTCGGCCCCGCTGCCGGGCACGATCAGCAAGCCGACGCTCATCTACGGGGACTCGTTCAGCCTCGCGTCCTCGCGCTACCTCACCGCGGCGTTCACGAACCTGACCTACCTGGCGTACTCGACCGACAAGACGCCCCAGGCGCAGGCGGTGAACCAGTTCGTGGATTCGCAGGTGGTGGTGCTGCAGGCCGTGGAGCGCAACGTCGCGGGTGGCCTGGTGCCGTTCACGGACGAGGGCTTCATCTCGGCGGTGAAGACGGCGCTGGCCGAACACCCGATCCGGTGACGCTGACGACGGGGTGCGGGGTCATCCGCCCGAATTGACCCGTTGGCCGACCGACCTTCGGAAGCCAGGGCACTGGCCGGGGCGGCGCCGGGGCGGGCTCGAGCGTCGCGGGCACCGGTGATCGAGGTCGACCGGCCCCGGATCGGCGAGCACGCGACAAGTCAGACCCGGTCGATGCCGAAGCAGCAGCGTGCGCCGTGCCGGCCGGCACCGCGACCGCAACCTCGAATGTCGAGGCAGCTCGAGCGTTGCGGGTGGCTCAGCACGGATGACCGCAGGCGACAACCCCGACCAGGTCCACGGCAACTCCGGCTGCACCACGACCCGGGCCTGGCAACTCAGACCGCCACCGGCCGGCGTTCGGGGACCGTGACCCGGACGCCGCCGCGCCGGTCGCGGGCCCAGGAGACCACGCGGCACACCAGGTAGATCAGGAACGAGATCGCGGTGACGAAGGCGCTCACCGGCTTGCCCGGCGCCAGGGACAATACGATGCCGCCCAGCGCCGACACCTCGGCGAAGACCACCGAAAGCACCGTGGCGCGCAGCGGGCTGGCCGTGACGCGGGCGGCGGCGGCCGCGGGCGTCACCATCAGCGCGACGACCAGCAGCGAACCCACGATCTGCACGCTCAACGCCGTCGCGACGCCGACGAGCAGGGCGAACACCACGGTCAGCGACTTCACCGGCACACCGCGCGCGACGGCGACGTTGCGGTCCACGCTGGCGAACAGCAGGGGCCGGTAGACGCACGCCAGCACGGCCAGCACGGCGACCGCCGAGACGACCAGCGCGGTGAGGTTGGTCGAGTCCACCGTGATGATCTGGCCGGTGAGGATGCCGAACTTGTTGGCCGACCGTCCCTTGTAGAAGGACAGCAGCAGCACACCCATGCCGAGCCCGAAGGACAGGATCACGCCGATCACGGAGTCGCGGTCGGCGTCGCGCGTGCCGAGGATGCCGAGCAGCAACGCGGCGGCTACGGCGCCGAGCAGGGCGCCGTACTCGACGCCGATGCCCAGCAGCAGTGCGCCGGCCGCGCCGGTGAACGCGAGCTCCGACGTGCCGTGCACGGCGAACGACATGCGGCGCATCACGATCAGCGGGCCGAGGATCCCGGCCACCAGCCCCAGCACGGCGGCGGCGATGAGGGCCGTCTGCACGCTGGGCAGCGCGACGATCAGCTCCCACGTCTTGCCGAAGTCGAACATGCCGTCCAAGGCTCAGCCCACTGCTTCCTGCTCGTGGTGGTGGGGTTGGTCTTCGCACAGGGCGCTCTGCGCACCCGCGATGTGGATCTGCCCGCCGACGCGCAGCACCTCGATCCGCGTCCCGTACAGCTCGGACAGCGTTTCGGAGTTCATGACCTCGTCGGGTTTGCCGATGCGGAACGAGCCGTTGACCAGGTACAGCACTCGGTCGACGAACTGCAGCACGGGGTTGATCTCGTGCGTCACGAACAGCACGGCCGTGTTCTCCGTGCGCCGGCGCCGGTTGATCAGCTCGCTGACCGCGCGCTGGTGCGCGAGGTCGAGCGACAGCAGCGGCTCGTCGCACAGCAGCACCGCCGGGTCACCGACCAGCGACTGCGCCACGCGGAGCCGTTGCTGCTCGCCGCCGGAAAGCCGTCCGATCGGCTGCTTCGCGTACGCCGTGCCGCCGACGGCTTCGATCGCTTCGGCGACGCGACGACGCCGCGCGCGCCCGCCGGACAGCCCGGGCCCCCAGCGGTGCCCGTCGAGGCCGAGGCCGACGAGGTCGACGCCGCGCAGCGTGAGGCCGTCGTCGATCGCGCGCTGCTGCGGGATGTAGCCGACCTTGCGGTTCGCGCCGCCGGGGCGGCCGCCGGCGATCTCGACGCTGCCCGCCGACAGGCCCTGCATGCCGAGCAGCGCCTTCAGCAAACTGCTCTTGCCGGACCCGTTGGGGCCGAGGATCGCGAGGAACTCCCCCGCTTCGACGTCGAGGTCGAGCCCCGACCAGAGGGTGCGGCTGCCGAACGCCAGGCCGGCCCCGCGCACGCGGACCGCGGGGCGAACCGTCGAGAGCGAGGCGGACATCAGCTGTTCAGAGCCCCGGACAGCGAGTCCACTTCCTTGGTCATCCAGTCAATGTAGCCCTTGACGTCGGCGGGCAGCGTCTCGGCCACGTCCACCACCGGCACGTCGGCGGACTTCGCCGTGGCCACCACCTGCTGGGTCAGCGGCGTGACGGTCTGAACGTTGTTGATCAGGGCTTTCACCTGCTTCGACTTGATCAGCTGGGTGAAGTCACCGACGGCTGTCGCGGGCACGTCGGTCTCGTTCTCCACCGCGTCGGAGAAGGCTTTCGGCGTGGCGTCGGTGATCTTCGCGCTCTCGAGCAGGTAGTGGGCCACGGGCTCGGTCACCACGACCTTCGTGCCCGGGTGCGCCGCGCCGAGGTCGGCCGCCTTCTTCAGCAGCGCGTCGACCTGGCCCTTGAACGCCTTGGCGTTGTCGTCGAACGTCTGCTTCGACGCCGGCTGGATCTGGCCGAGGGCGTTCGCGACCTGGTCGGCGACCTTCTCCACACCCGGCAGGTCGTACCAGACGTGTTCGTTCTCGTTGCCGGTCGCGGCGATGTCGTAGGCGACCAGCTTCTTCGCGCCGCTCGCCTGGTCGGCGAGGTGGGAGAAGAAGTCGTCGTACCCGCCACCGTTGGCGAGCGTGAGCTGCGCGTTCTTGGCCGCGAGCGCGTCGTCGGCGGTCGACTCGTACGAGTGCGGGTCGGCCGAGGGGTCGTTGATGATCGACTTGACCTGCACCTTGTCCCCGCCGATGGCCGAGACAACGCTGCCCCACACGTCCGTGGCGGCCACGACCTTGATCTGGTCCCCGGAACCGGACCCGGCGGTGCCGGAACCACCCGAGTCGGTGCTGGAGCAGGCGCTGAGCGCGAGCACGGCCAAAGCCGACGCGGCAGCGAGGACGCTCTTGGTGCGGCGGGAAGTCATCGAGAACTCTCCTGGGTGGTACCGATCAGCTAATGGAAATCGTTGTCAGATTCACTTTACCCCATCCGAATGACAGACCCCGCTCCACCGGGTGGCAGAACCCCTTGTCGTCACTCAGCGGATCGAGACGCTCACCACAGGGGTGTCGCTTCTGGAAAACGATCTGAACCGTTACGGTTTGCGGATGGGCCGTCCTATTCGCACCCGGAGGCAGGCGACACTGGCGTCGCTGGCGGCGGAGCTCGGGGTGTCGAGGACCACCGTGTCCAACGCCTACAACCGTCCTGATCAGTTGTCCCCGGAGCTGCGCCGGCGCATCCTCGAAACCGCCCGGCGCCTCGGTTACCCCGGCCCCGACCCCGTCGCCCGCTCCCTGCGCACGCGCAAGGCCGGTGCCGTCGGGCTGCTGCTCACCGAGAACCTGTCCTACGCGTTCCGCGACCCGGCCGCGGTCGGTGTGCTGGAAGGCCTCGCCCTCGCCTGCGAGGACGCCGGGGTCGGACTGCACCTGGTGCCCGCGAGCCCGGGCCGCGAAGACGTCGCCGCCGTGCACCGCGCGGGTGTCGACGGGTTCGTCGTCTACTCCGTGCCCGACGACGACCCGCACCTGGCCGCCGTGCTGGAGAGACCGGTCCCGACGGTGATCATCGACCAGCCCCGCATCGACGGCGTCGACCGCGTCGGCCCGGACGACGCGGCGGCCGTGACCCGGCTGGCCGAGCACCTCGTCTCACTCGGCCACCGGCAGGTCGGCGTGCTGTGCATGCGGCTCGCGCGCGAGCGCAACGACGACTTCGTGACGGCCCAGCGCCAGAGCAGCGCTCACTTCCACGTGCAGCGCATCCGCCTCGAAGCCCTGGCCACGGCGTTCTCCGCGGCCGGCGTCGACTGGGCCACCGTGCCCGTGGTCGAACGTTTCGACCACACCGTCGACGACGGCGCTTCGGCCGCCCGCCAGCTGCTCGACGCGTATCCGCAGGTCACGGCCGTGATCTGCACGTCCGACATCCTCGCGCTCGGTGCGCTGGCCGAGGCCGAACGCCGCGGGCTGCGGGTGCCGCTGGACCTCACCGTCACCGGCTTCGACGGCATCGCCGAGGCCGAGCGCATCGGCCTGACCACCGTGCACCAGCCCGTGCTCGAGAAGGGCAAGGTGGCCGGCCGGCTGCTGCTCGGCTCGGCCGAACGCGTGGGCCCGAAGGTCATCACGCTGCCGACCGAGCTGCGGGTGGGCCGCACGTCGGCGCCGCCGCGGACCGTCGAGGAGCCGTGGTTCGGGGGCTGAGCAGGGGGCTGAGCACACCACAGTCCCTCCGTGAAGTCGGAGTTATCACGTTGTGGGGGACGCTTCGGGCGGGTTCCATGGGAGGGACCGCCCGTGTAGTCGGGGCCGCGTGGCCGAAGGGTGACCATGACCTCCATCGACGTCCTCCTCAAGCGCAACCGGGAGATCGGCGACATCGTCCCCGGCGACCGTTCGTCGCCGAAGCCGTCGCTGCAGGTGGCCATCCTGACCTGCATGGACGCCCGCGTGCGGGTGTTCGAGATCTTCGGGCTGATCCAGGGTGAGGCCCACGTGCTGCGCAACGGCGGCGGCGTGGTGACCGACGACATGATCCGCTCGCTGGCGCTGAGCCAGCGCAAGCTGGGCACCCGTGAGGTCATGATCGTGCAGCACACCGAGTGCGGCCTGTCGATGGTGACCGAAGACGACTTCAAGGACGAGCTCGAACAGGCCACCGGGCTGCGCCCGACCTGGTCGGTCGAGGCGTTCCGCAAGGTCGAGGACAGCGTGCGGGTCTCGGTGGAGCGGGTGCGCCGCAGCGACTTCCTCCCCCACCGCGACAACGTGCGCGGGTTCGTCTACGACGTGAAAACCGGGAGCCTGACCGAGGTCGCCTGAACCGCATCGGTTTCAATGGTCCGCGTGGCTGTGGACGCGGACGTACTGATCGACTGGTTCGGCACGCACGGGCGAGACCTGCCGTGGCGGGAACCGGATCGCTCCGCCTGGGGCGTGCTGGTCAGCGAGATCATGCTGCAGCAGACGCCGGTCGCGCGGGTTCAGCCGATCTGGCTCGAGTGGATGGCCCGCTGGCCGGTGCCCTCGGCGCTGGCCGCGGAGACCACGGGTGAGGTCGTGCGTGCGTGGGGCAAGCTCGGTTACCCGCGCCGCGCGCTGCGGCTGCACGCGGCGGCGACGGTGATCGCCGCGGAGCACGACGACGTCGTGCCGTCCGATGTGGACACGCTGCTCGCGTTGCCGGGCATCGGCGCGTACACCGCCCGTGCGGTCGCGGCCTTCGCGTACGGCAAGCGAGCGCCGGTGGTCGACACCAACGTCCGGCGGGTGGTCGCGCGGGCCGTGCACGGCGCGGGTGACGCCGGCCCGGCGTCGAACACGCGCGACATGGCCGATGTCGAGGCGTTGCTGCCGGCCGAAGACGAGCCGGCGGCGAAGATGTCGGCCGCGCTGATGGAACTCGGCGCGCTGGTCTGCACCGCGCGGTCGCCGCGCTGCGCCGATTGCCCGGTGTTCGACACGTGCACGTGGCAGCACAACGGCCGGCCCGAGTACGCGGGCCCGGCCAAGCCCGTGCAGAAGTTCGCGGGCACCGACCGGCAGGTGCGCGGTCTGCTGCTCGACGTGCTGCGCGGCAGCGAGGGCCCGGTGGAGAAGGCGCGCCTCGATCTGGTGTGGCACGAGGCCGGGCAGCGCGACCGGTGTCTCGATTCGCTGCTGGTCGACGGGCTGCTGGAGCAGACCGACAGCGGTCTGTTCGCCCTCCCGGGGGAACACTGACCGCCTACGACGAAAGTCGGCGAAAAGTTGTCCTGAGGTTCCCGGCGGGTTAGCTTTCCCCCGAACGCTGTTTCCGGCGCTGTTTCCGGCGAAGGAGATTCGTCATGGGGGAAGCCACTCGTCGTGCCGTCCTCAAGGGAGGGCTCACGGTCACCGCGGCCGGCGCACTGGGGCTCGGTTCGGCGAGCACGGCGTCGGCGGCGGTGCCGCAGATCCACCCGACGTCCGAGTGGAACGCACGCCCGGCTTCCGGGGCGATCGTGGTGGAGAACCACAAACCGACGTACATCGTCGTTCACCACACCGTGGACCCGGGCAACAACACCGACTACTCGCTGGCCCACGCGCTGCAGATCTCGCGCGACATCCAGACCTTCCACATGGACACGCGCGGCTGGATCGACACGGGCCAGCAGTTCACGAACAGCCGCGGCGGGTACGTGACCGAAGGCCGGCACCGCAGCCTGGAGATCCTGCGCGGCGGCACGCAGCACGTGCAGGGCGCGAACGTCGGCAACCACAACAGCGAGTGTCTCGGCATCGAGAACGAGGGCCTCTACAGCACCGTCGACGTGCCGGTGGCGTTGTGGAACTCGCTGGTGTCGCTCGTCGCCTACATCGCCGATCAGTACGGCATCGCGCCGAGCTTCATCAAGGGCCACCGTGACTTCAACTCGACGGAGTGCTGCGGCCAGGTGCTCTACGACCGGCTCCCGGAGCTGCGCACGGCCGTCTCACGGGTGCTCGGCGTCGCGGCGCCACGGGCCGATGTGCCCGAGTGGCCGCTGCTCAAACCGGGGCAGGCCGGGCCGAAGGTGCAGACCGCACAACGCTTCCTGCGCGCCGCCGGCTACGGCGTCCCGGTGGACGGGGTGTTCGGACGGTCCACAACCGACGCGGTGACCCGGCTGGCCGCCGCCCACGGGCTGTCGCGTGCTTCCTGCACGGCGGCGCGCGCGGCCGACGAGTCGGGTTTCCTCGGCTCGGACGTGTGGCCGCTGATCGTGCCGCCGGGCAAGGCCGCGGCGGCGTGGCGGACGGAACTCGCCCACTGACCCCGGCGGGTCGTGCGCGCCGGCGAGGGCGGTGCACGGGACCCGCCGGCTTATTCACAGCCTGCTTTTTCGCAGCCCCTTTTTCACAACCCGGCGAGGAACGCCTCCACGGCCCCGCGGTACACCCGCGGAGCTTCGGCGTGTGGCAGGTGTGCGGAGCCGGGCACGACGAGGTGGCGGGCGCCCGGCACGCGCGCGGCGACCTCCGCTTGCTGGCCCGCGGGCATCGCCGTGTGCTCGCCTTCGACGAGCAGCAGCGGGCAGCGGATCGCCTCCACTGTGGACCAGTAGTCGCGGCGACCCCATTCGGCGGCGATTTCGTAGAGGGCCTCCAGGTCCGCGATGAGGTGGTAGCCGTCTTCGCGTTCCTCGACGCATTCGGTGAAGTAATCACCCGCGGTGCCGAAGAACGCCCGCACGTGGGCGAGGGATTCGAACGGCACGGGCCAGCTCTCGAAGTGGCCGCGCCAGGTTTCGACGGTGCGGCCTCGCTGGTCGGGGGCGAAGTCTTCGCTCACGACGGCCCGCACGAGTTCCGGGTACTCGGCCGCCGTCGCCCAGGCGTGCAGGCCCCCCATGGAGTGGCCGATGAGCACGGAAGGACCGAGTTCCGCCAGGACTTCGGCCACATCGGAGGCGAACTGCTCAGTGGTCCACGGCCCGGTCTTCGGCGCCCGGCCGTGGCCACGGGCGTCGAGGCCGTGGACGCACCCGTAGGGCTTGAGCCACTGCGCGACGGGCCACCACGTGCGGGCGCGGCCCATCAGCCCGTGGAGCAGAAGCACCGACACGCCCGTGTCCGGCTCGCCACCGAAGTGGATCACGCCAGGTCGCACGACGTCTCCCCTCGCTCGCTCGATCACCTCAGCACATCCGAACACATAGAGTCGAAGGATGCGCAGCCACCGCCCGCTCGCCCTCGTCCTCGCCGGTGTGCTGGTGCTGTCCGCGTGCACGGCGGACAAAACAGACACGCCGCAACCGCTGAACCCGTCCGCGGGCGCGAGCGGCGCGGGCGACCCGTACTACCCCGACGACGGCAACGGCGGCTACGACGCGCTCGACTACCACGTCGACGTCGGCTATGACCCGGCGAGCGACCACCTCGACGGCGACACCACCGTCACCGCGAAGGCCACGCAGGACCTCAACCGTTTCGACCTCGACCTGCGCGGGCTCGACGTGCGTTCGGTCGAGGTCGGCGGCAAGCCCGCGAAGTTCAGCCGGGAGAAGGAGTTCGAACTGGTCGTCACGCCGGCGCAGCCGGTGCCGGCGGGCTCGACCTTCCGCACGCGCGTGCGCTACTCGGGCGACCCGGCGAAGACGCCGCACGCCGGCGGCAGTGAGATCGGCTGGAGCCGCTCGGCCGACGGCGGCGCGTTCGTGGTCGGTGAGCCGCATTCGGCCGCGTTCTGGTACCCGGTGAACGAAACTCCGCGGGACAAGGCGACGTTCACGCTGACCGCCCACGTGCCCGACGGCTGGACCGTCCTCTCGAACGGCCGTGAGCAGGGCAGCACGGCGAAGGACGGCAAGACGACCACCACCTGGTCCGAGCCGGACCCGGTCGCGAGCTACCTGACCACGATCGCGATCGGCAAGTTCACCGTGAAGCGCGCGACGCTGCCCGACGGCACCCCAGTGGTGTCGGCGTACGCGCCGGGCGCCGAGGGCAACGACGCCACCGGCGACCGTCTGCCGGAGATCATTGCGTTCCTGGCCGGCAAGTTCGGCCCGTACCCGCAGAGCGCGGCCGGCGGGATCTACCTGAACGAGGACATCCAGTTCTCCCTCGAAACGCAGACCCGCCCGACGTACGCGAAGTGGGCCGACATCCTCACCGTGGTGCACGAGAACGCGCACCAGTGGTTCGGCGACTCCGTGTCGCTGGATTCGTGGTCCGACATCTGCCTCAACGAGTGCTTCGCGTCCTACGCGCAGTGGCTGTGGTCCGAGCGCGAGGGCGAGAACCTCGACGACCGCTACCGCGCGGCCATCGAGATCTTCCACGGCAGCACGGACTTCTGGAACCGCAAGCTCGTCGGCATGGGCGCCGGCCATGAGTTCGAGGGCGTCTACGACAAGGGCATCCTGGCGCTGCACGCGTTGCGCCGGAAGATGGGTGAAGGCCCGTTCACCGCCCTGCTGCACGACTGGACCACCCAGCACCGCCACGGCAACGCGACGTGGGCCGAATTCGAGCAGCTCGTGAACCGGCTCGCCGGGCAGAACCTCACGCCGTTCCTCGACGACTGGTTCCGCGGCGACGGGCTGCCCACCGACGCCGACCTCTACCCCGGTTCGCTGCGGCGCTGATTCGCAGCACCCAGCAACGACCTGGTCAGGGCGCTGCGGGCGTCGTTCATCTCGGCCAGCGCCGACGTGAGCTCCGCGTCTCCGACCACGACGTCGTCGTCGGGTCGCTCGGCGATGCTGCGCAGGGTCGCGCGCCGCAGCAGCTCCTTCACGAACGACGCCGTGACGCCCTCGGTCGCCTCGACGACCGGGCCGAGGTCGGCCGTCGCCTTGAGCCCGCGTGAGTACAGCTCCAGCAGCGCGGCGCGCCCGGCGGCGTCGGGCAGCGGGATCTCGACGGCGAGTCGACGCGGCCCGGCCGGTCGGCCAGGGCGTTTTCGAGGTCGCCGGCGCGGTTGGTGGTGAGCAGGAACGTGACGTCGGCGTCGCCGCCGTCCATGGCGTCGAGCAGGTTGCACAGCAGCGGCGTGCCGCCCATGCGGTGGTCGCGCTCCTGGGCGATGAGGTCGACGTCCTCGAGCACCACGACGCTCGGCTGCAGCCGCCGCGCGATCGTCGCGGCCTTGGAGACGAACCGCATCGCGGTGCCGGTGAGGACCACGATCGTGCTGCCCGGCAGCCGGCCCATCAGGTACCGGACGGTGTGCGTCTTGCCGGTGCCGGGCGGGCCGTGGACCAGCACCCCGCGTTTGAGGTGCTGGCCCGCCGCCAGCAGCCGTCCGACGTGCTCGGCGATGCCGACGGTGTGCCGCTCGGCCGCGTCCAGCACGCCTTCGGGCAGCACGACCTCCTCGGCGTCGATCGACGGCCGCGGCAGGAACGTGAGCAGCTCGTTGCCGCGGTGCTCGCTCACGCCGAACGCGAGGACCTGGCCCTGCAGCATGTCGTGCTTCGCGATCAGCTGCTCGATGCGGTCGCGCGCCGCCGTGGCCGCGGGCCGCCCGCCCGCGATCACCTCCAGGCGGCACTGGAGCCGGCCGTACTGCGGGTTCGCCCCGCGGACGCCGACCAGCACGGGCGTGCCGTCCGGCGCGGTGGTGCCGCCGAGACCCAACTGCACGACCTCGACGGCCTCGTCGGGCCCGACGGCCGCGGTCGTGTAGTCGACGGCGCCCAGCTCGAAGAGCTGGTGGCTGCGCGCGGCGAACAGCATGTCCACGAGGTCTTCGTGGCCGCGCTGCCCACCCGCGATGCCGAACCAGTCGGTGAGTACGCCGTGTTCGGCCAGGTAGGCATCGACGCCCGCCTGGATGTTGGCGTGCTCCCAGTCTTCGTAGTTCGCGTGATCACCAGCGCCTGCGTGAGCGGCACACCGAGGTGGGCGGTGACGGGGTCGACCAGTTCGCCGGCGTGTTCACCGGCCGCGGAATCGGCGGTCGCCTTGATGATGCGCTGCACGTCCTTGGCCAGCAGTTCATGGTTTTCCCCAGGTGCCCCAGCGTGGCACGAATCGCCCGAGCAGGCCACTTGCGCCAGGTTTCCGGCGGCGACTGCCGCGTCCGGCGACAGTAGGCTGGGGTCATGGCAGTGGTGAAGATCAACGCGATCGAAGTTCCCGAAGGCGCCGGCCCCGAGCTGGAGAAGCGCTTCGCCGCGCGGCTGCACGCCGTGGACAACCAGCCCGGTTTCCTCGGCTTCGAGCTGCTCCGCCCGGTTTCCGGCGACAAGCGCTACTTCGTCTACACGAAGTGGGAGTCGGAGGAGCACTACCAGGCGTGGGCGGCGGGCCCCGCGCGCGAGGCCCACTCGGGTGAGCGCGCGAAGCCGGTGTCGAGCGGCGCGACCCTGCTCGAGTTCGAGGTCGTGCAGGCGTCCAAGCCGGGTGAGTGACGACCTCGCGCACGCCGCCGAGCTCGTCCACGGTGCCGGCGCGCTCCTCGTGTGCGCCGGCGCCGGGATGGGCGTGGACTCCGGGCTGCCCGATTTCCGCGGTGACGAGGGGTTCTGGCGCGCCTACCCGCCGTACGCCGGGCTCGGCCTGAGCTTCGAGGAGATCGCCGACCCGCGCCACTTCGCGGACGACCCGGAACTCGCGTGGGGCTTCTACGGCCACCGGCTCGCGCTGTACCGCTCGACGGTGCCGCACGAGGGGTTCGCCCTGCTGTTGCGGTGGGGCCAGGCGAAACCCGGTGGCGTGCGCGTGTTCACGTCCAATGTGGACGGCCAGTTCCAGGTAGCGGGGTTCCCGCACGTCGCCGAAGCGCACGGATCCATCCACCACCTGCAGTGCCTCGCCGGGTGCTCGGACGACATCTGGTCCGCCGCCGGCGTCGAGGTGAACATCGACGAAACGACCATGCGGGCCCGCCCGCCGCTGCCATCGTGCCCCCGCTGCGGCGGCCTGGCCCGGCCGAACATCCTGATGTTCGGGGACTTCTCGTGGGTCCCCGACCGCAGCGACACCCAGCTCGAGGAGCTGACCGCGTGGCGGCGCGCGAACCGCGACCTCGTGGTGGTGGAGCTGGGCGCCGGCCAGGCCGTGCCGACCGTCCGCCGCTACTCCGAACTCGCCAGCGCGGCGACGGGTGCGCTGGTGCGCATCAACCCGCGCGAGCCGCAGATCCGCCACGGCCGCGGGGTGTCGATCGCCGCGGGGGCCTTGGAGACGCTGCTCAAGCTCGCTTGAGGTGCAGCAGCGGGAACGGACGGCCTTCCGAGTCGAACTCGGAGCGCCCCGCGACCACGAAGCCGTGGTGCAGGTAGAAACCGACGGCCTGCGAGTTCTGCTCGTTGACGTCGACCGTCAGCTGCGGGAACTGGGCGAACGCCTTGCGCAGCAGCGCGGAACCGATTCCTTCACCGCGGTAGTCGGCGTGCACGAACAGCATGCTGAGGTCGCCGTCGGCGACGCCCGAGAAGCCCGCGACAGCCCCGTCGACCACCGCCACAGTCAGGTCGACCGCCGGGAAGTAGGCGGGCACGCGCTCGGCGAAGAACTCGACGTCGGCCGGCGTGAGGAAGTCGTGGGTGGCTTCGACCGAGCTGCGCCAAACCTGCAGCAACCGCGGGTACTCGCGTTCGCCCGCGACGGGGCGGAGTTCGGCGGTCACGGCAGCTGCACCTCGGCGTAGACGGCTCGGTGGTCCGTGCCGGGGACGGCCAGCACCCGGTAGTCCCGCACCGCCGCCCGCTTGTCGACCAGCACGTGGTCGAGCGTAACCACGGGGAGCGCGTCCGCGGGCCAGGTCGGCTGGAGGCCGTCGCCGAGTTCGTCCGCGGCGTC
Source organism: Amycolatopsis sp. FDAARGOS 1241 (assembly GCF_016889705.1). NCBI lineage: Bacteria > Bacillati > Actinomycetota > Actinomycetes > Pseudonocardiales > Pseudonocardiaceae > Amycolatopsis > Amycolatopsis sp. FDAARGOS 1241. Next base: position 127,420 of record NZ_CP069526.1, on the reverse strand, counting down.
GTGGTAGCCGCGGCTCAGGACGGTTTGGAGCGCGGAGTGGTCGAGCGTCGCGTTGAAGTCGCCGGCGAGGATGCGCAGGCCGTGTTCGCCGGCAGCGCGGGAGAGGTCGCGGGTCTGGCGCACCCATTCGCCGGAGCCGGTGTCCGGGGACTGCGGGTGCACGGCGACGATCTCGACGACCGTGCCGCCGCCGAGGTCGGCTTCCGCGCCGGGCTGCTTGGCCGCCGAGTCGCCGGTGTAGTTCTTTTCCGTGAGCGGGTAGCGCGACACGACCGCCGAGCCATCGGCGCCCGGTGCGGCGTGCACGACGCGGTACGGCAGCTGCGCGAACAGCCCGGCCGCGTCCAAAGCGGACTCTTCGGCGGGCGTCAGCTCCACCAGGTTGAGCACGTCGACGCGGTTCTCGCGTACCAGCCGCACCACCGCGCCCGCGTCGGCGTGACCGAGGTGCAGGTTGGCCGACATGACGCGCAGCGACTTCCCCGCCGCGGTCGGTTGCGGGTCCGGCATCGCGCGCGGCGCGACGAACACGGCCAGCAGCACGGTCATCGCCAGCGCGATCCCGCCCGTCCACCAGCGGCGCAGCACCAGCGCGGCGCCGCCGAGCAACGCACCGTAAACGACCGCGTACGGCGTGAGCGCGAGCAGGATGAGCGTGTGCCAGCCACCGTCGAAACCGAGCGCTCGCAAGGTCGTGATCGCCAGCAAGGGCACGCCGAACACCAGCAGCAGGCCCGTGACCAGCCGCCTGGCAGGGCGTACCCGTTCGTTGATCACCACGCCCCGAGTATGCCGACTCCCGCGGCTCCCGCGCGCGGCGCCACGACACCTCCACAACTCCTCCACACAGCGCCGACACCGGTTCTGGCAGCCGCTGTCAGCGCCGTGTGCGCGCGCTGACAGGTGCGAAGTCCACTGTGTTCTCCGGAGGGCGACGCAGGAGGAGGAAACACCATGTCACACGCGATCACGGCCGAGGGCCTGGTCAAACACTTCGGGGAGACGAAGGCGCTGGGCGGGGTGGACTTGGAGGTCCCGTTCGGCAAGGTGGTGGGGGTGCTCGGACCCAACGGCGCGGGCAAGACGACCGCGGTCCGCATCCTGGCCACGCTGATCGAGCCGGACGCCGGATCCGCCACCGTCGGGGGTTACGACGTCGTGAGGGACCCCGTGCGGGTCCGGTCGCTGATCGGGCTCACCGGTCAGTACGCGTCGGTCGACGAGGACCTGAACGGCACCGAGAACCTGGTGCTGATCGGCCGGCTGCTCGGCCTGTCCCGCGCCGACGCGAAGGCACGGGCGAAGGAACTGCTGGAGCGGTTCGAGCTGTCAGACGCGGCGAAGCGCCCGATCCGCACGTACTCCGGCGGCATGCGCCGGCGCCTCGACCTGGCGGCGAGCCTCGTCGGGCGGCCGGAGGTGCTCTACCTCGACGAGCCCACCACGGGCCTCGACCCGCACGCGCGCAACGAGGTGTGGGCCGTGGTCCGCGGCCTCGTCGCCGACGGCGCGACGGTGCTGCTCACCACGCAGTACCTCGAGGAAGCCGACCAGCTCGCCGACAAGATCACCGTGATCGACCACGGCCGCGTGGTCGCCGACGGCCGCGCCGACGAACTGAAGCGCCGCGTCGGCGGGCAGACGCTGCAGGTGCGGCCGACGCGGCTCGCGGACCTCGACGCCGTCGAACGCATCCTCGGCGAGCTCACCGGCGTGCGGCCGGCGCGCGACCACGACACAGGCCTGCTGACAGCGCCCGTGTCCGACCCCGTCCTGTTGTCCACGCTCGTGCGCAAGCTCGACGAAGCCGGCATCACCTCCGACGAGCTCGCGCTGCGCCTGCCGAGCCTCGACGAGGTGTTCCTGGCACTCACCGGCCATTCGGCCGAACCCGAGCTCGAAGGGAGCCTCGCGTGACCACGCTCGCCCTCGACCCGCCGCGGCACCTCAGCCCGCTCAAGGGCGCGCAGCACGCCCTTTCGCTGGCGTGGCGGGGAATCCTGAAGATCCGGAAGAACCCGGATCAGCTGGCCGATGTGACGCTGATGCCGATCACCTTCCTGCTGATGTTCACGTACCTGTTCGGCAACGCACTCGGCGGCTCGATTTCGAACTACCTGCAGAACCTCGTGCCCGGCCTGGTCGTGATGAACATCCTGCAGGCGAGCCTGACCGTCGGGGTGCAGCTGAACACCGACGTCACCAAGGGTGTGTTCGACCGCTTCCGCAGCATGCCGATCGCGCGGTCGGCGCCGCTGGTCGGCGCGGTACTGGCGGATCTGGTGCGGTACCTGGTGTGCCTCGCGGTGCTGATGGTCGTCGCGATGGTGATGGGCTACCGCGTGGAGACCGGGCCGCTGCAGTTCGTCGCCGCGATCCTGCTGGTGCTGGCGTTCGGGCTGTGCTTCTGCTGGGGCTCGGTGTTCGTGGGGATGCTCATGAAGTCACCGGGAGCAGCGCAAGGCCTGATGTTCGTGTTCATCATGCCGCTGACGTTCGGCAGCAACGTGTTTGTGTCGACCGCGACGATGCCCGGGTGGCTGAAGGCCTGGGCGGACATCAGCCCCGTGAGCCTGATGGCGAACGCGTTGCGGGGGTTGATGAACGGCGGCCCCGTGGCCGGGCAACTCGGCGGGGCACTGGCGTGGATGGTCGGGGCCGTGGTCGTGTTCTTCCCGTTGGCGACGTGGGCTTATCGCCGCCGGGTGTGAGGTAGGGTTGGGACGGTCCCTTTCACCGCGGGGGTGGTGGAGGGGGCCGTTCCTGTTTTCTGCGTGGAGATGGGGCTTTCTTCTCGCGACAGCGAAAACCCCTGACCAGCGCAAGCGACTTCGTCAACGAAGACGACCGGCCAGACCCCGCCCTGCATCCCGATACGAAGCCGCCACACGCTTTGCCCCTGCTTGTCAAGGTACGCTTTCCCGCCGTGACGAGCAGGGGCAAAGCGTAGTCACAATCAGGCTTCGGGATCCGTCGTGTGGTTCTTTGGCGCGCCAGCGCCTTTCCGTGCTGTAGCAACGTTCGTGTGGTGACTTCGGTGCGGTAGGGCCGGCTCTGAAGACGAAGACGTCACTGGGGAAGCATCCCGAAGCCCGAGCTTCCTTAGTATCGGGATGCACGGTGGGGTGTGGCTGCTTTCCCCGTAGTGGCGGTGCGTTGGGTGGTGGGCTGGTTTGGAGACGGCTATTCGCCGACTTCGTTGAGGAGCCACGTGATGCCGTCGGCGCGGTCCATGGTGCGGACTTCCGTGACCAGTTGTTGGTAGCGGTCGTGGCCTAGTTCCTGTTGCAGGTTCCCGATCAGCGCCTTCACTTCCGGGCTGCCCAGGTCGAACTGGCCGCGGATCAGGGCGCTGAGCGCCAACGCACGAGCGGCCGTTTCGAAGTTGCCCTGGCTGTACCGGATCTCGGCCAGGACCTCGACGACGCCGGCCAGGTCGGGCATGTCGACGCGGCGCGCGGCGGAGCGGATGGCGGCCGCGAGGTAGGGGGTGGCTTCGTCCGGCTTGTCTTCGGCCAGGGCGAGCCTGGCGTGGAACAGGCCGACCCACTCGTCTTCGAAGCCGCCGGGGAAGGGCCAGTCGGCGCGCCCGGCGGCGATGTCGGCGCCGACCGCGCGGGCCTCGGTGAGGCGGCGTTCGCGCACCAGCAGCTCGAGGCGGCCGAAGGCCAGGATGATCTCGAGCTGGCGGTTGCCGCAGCCGCGGGCGTAGCGGTCGGCGGCTTCGAGCTCGCGCCACGCGCCCGCGTGGTCTCCGCACCGGGAGCGCTCCATGGCCAGTCGCCACCACTGCTGGATGACGTCGTCGTGGGAGCGCAGTTCCAGGGCCAGGCGCAGGCCCTCGGTGTACGCGTCGATGGCACCGGCGTGGTCGCCGTTCTGGGACAGGCCCGCGGCGCGGAAGCTGAAGGTCATCGCGAGGCCCCAGCGGTCGCCGATCTCGAGGAAACCCGCGTGGGCCTGCTCGCGGGCGCGCGCGGAACCTTCCAGATCGCCTTCGTCGGCGAGCAGGAAGCTCTCGGCCCACAGACCCGCGGCGCGGCCCCACGGGTCGCCGCCCTCGGCGGCGCGGGCGATCTCGCGCCGGGCCAGGTCCCGTTGTCCACTGAGGAACGCCACCATCGGCAGCGCGATCGAGAGCCACGGGTTGCGTTTCGCCGCACCCGTGCGCACGCAGTCGTCGATCAGCTCCCGCGTGCCCTCCATCTCCAGCGGGCCGGTGACCATGCGCATCATCACCTCGCTCAGCCGCAGGCTGGCAACGATGTCCTCCGGTAGGCCGTCGCCCAGGGCCAGGACCTCCTCGACGAACCGCGCGCCGCGTTCGCTCTGGCCGAGGATCGACAGGTACCAGAACATGCCGTACAGCAGGCGGCCCGCCGGCTCTCCGTCGCGGGCTTCGATGGCGGCGCGCAATGCAGCGGTGAGGTTGTCGTTCTCGTGCTCGAAGACGGCGATCGCGTCGAGCTGGTCGCGCGTGCGCAGCAACGGTTCGGTGCGCTCGACGAGGCCGACGTAGTAGCGCACCATCGCGCGCTGCGACCGCTCCGTCTCCCCAGCCGCGGCGAGGCGTTCGGTGGCGTAGGCGCGTAGCGTCTCCAGCATCCGGTACCGCGCCCCCACTGTATCCACAATGGACTTCTCGACCAGTGAACCCAGCACGTACACGAGGTCTTCGGCGGGCAGGTCGTCGTGGGCGCAGACGGCGGTCACGGCCTCCTCGTCGAAGGTCGCGGCGAACACCGCCAGCCGGCGCGCCAGCCGCAGCTCCGCGTCCGACAGCAGGTCCCAGCTCCACTCGACCACCGCGCGCAGCGTGCGCTGCCGCGGCAGGGCCGTGCGGCTGCCGGACGTCAGCAGGCGGAAGCGGTCGTCCAGACGCTCCGCGATGCCGGTGACGGGCATCGACCGCAAGCGCGCGGCCGCGAGCTCCAGAGCCAGCGGCATGCCGTCGAGCCGGCGGCAGATCTGCGTCACAGCATCCACTGTGGACTCGTCGAGCGCGAAGCCGGGCCGCACGGCGACGGCGCGGTCGAGGAACAGGCGCGCGGAGTCGAGCGCACCCACCTCACTCGGTGGCGTCGACTCGACGGGCACCGGCAGCGGTCCGAGCGGGCACAGCGCTTCACCGGTGATGGCCAGCGGCTCCCGGCTGGTCGCGAGGATCCGCAACGCCGGCACGCGGCGCAGCAGGTCGTCGGCGAGCTGCGCCGCGACCTCGACGACGTGCTCGCAGTTGTCCAGCACCAGAAGGGTTTCGCTGCCGCTGAGCGCGTCGACGGCGTGGTCGAACAGGTCGATCGGGCGCCGCAGCACCTCGGTTTCGGTGGCGCGCACGTCGCGGATCTCGAGCGCGGTGAGCAGCGCGCCCCGCACGTCTTCGGCGTCGCGGACACCGGCGAGTGGCACGAACCACACGCGTCCGGCCGCGTGCGCCGGGTGGCGCGACGCGGCTTCGGTCGCGAGCCGCGTCTTCCCCGCGCCGCCGGGACCGACGAGCGTGACCAGCCGCGCGCCTTCGAGCAGCTCGGCCAGCAGCTTTAGTTCGTCGCCTCGGCCGACGAAGCTGGTGAGCCGCACCGGCAGCCGGTCGGCGACCACGGCGGCGAGGGCGAACTCGCCGCGCAGCGCCTGCAGGTGGATCTCCTGCAGCTCGGCCGAGGGGTCCACGCCGAGCTCGTCGGCGAGGGTCCGGCGCACCCCGGTGTAGACCGCGAGCGCGTCGGCCTGCCGGCCCGCCGAGCACAGCGCGCGGATGCGCAGCCCGGCCAGCCGCTCACGCAAGGGGTGCGCTTCGGCGGCCGCCGTGAGGTCGGCGAGCACGTCGGCGTGGCGGCCCAGCCGCAGCTCCGCGTCGAACCGGTCCTCCACGGCCTCCCTGCGCAGCTCCTCCAGGCGCGCGGCGGGCACGGCGGCGAAAGGCGCGTCGAGCACGTCGGCGAGCGCGTCGCCGTGCCACAGGTCGAGCGCCGTGCGCAGCAGTTCGGCCGCGCGCGAGTCCCGGCCCGCGGCCAGCTCCCGGCGGCCGTCGGCGGCAAGCCGTTCGAAGCGGTGGACGTCGACGGCGTCCGCGGGCAGCGCGAGCCGGTAGCCGCCGGTGCCGGATTCCAGCTCCGCACCGGCCGGCCGCAGGGCCCGCCGCAGGCGCGAGACCAGTGACTGCAGCGCGTTCGCGGCGTCGGCGGGCGGCTCGTCGGCCCAGAGGCCGTCGATGAGCACTTCGGCCGGCACACCCCGGCCGGCGTCGAGAGCGAGCCGCGCGAGGAGCATGCGGAGGCGAGCCCCGCCGATGTCCACCGCGGTGCCTTCTTCCGTCTCCGCACGCAGCGGGCCCAGCAGCGCCAAGCGCATGCCACCAGCTTTCCAGACGGCCGCCGCGGATGTGCCCGAACGGCCGCGGGGAACCGACCTAAGTGTGGACTTTCCGGACAAAAGCCGACAGCAGGGCGCAAGTGGTGCGGCGCGGCGATACGTTGCGAACGGGTTCGGAAGCAGCAGACAGGAGCGCAGATGAGAGTGCAGCACCGCTGGCATCGCCCGGTAGTGACGGTCGTGGCCACGCTGGCCGCGCTGGGCCTGGGCGGAGGTGTCGCGGCGGCCGGTCAGGACGGCCACGGCTGGGACAAGCCGACACCGGGTGCCGATGGCGCCGGCGACAGCTACTACCCGCAGGACGGCAACGGCGGCTACGACGTCGCCGACTACAACCTCAACGTGACGTACACACCGGACAGCCACCAGCTCACCGGGGTACAGACCATCAGCGCGCGGGCCACGCAGTCGCTGAGCTCGTTCGACCTCGACCTCAACGGCCTCACGGTCGACTCGATCAAGGTCAACGGCCTGCCCGCCAAGTTCACGCGGACCGGTGACCACGAGCTCGTGATCACCCCGCGGATCCCGTTGCTGAAGGGCCTGCCGTTCCGGGCCGTCATCACCTACCACGGGGTGCCGGCGCCGATCGTCGACCCGGTGCTGGGCGAGAACGGCTGGCAGTACAGCGCGGACGGCGGCGCGTTCGTCGCGGGCGAGCCGAAGTCGGCCAGCACGTGGTATCCCGTCAACGACACCCCGCGCGACAAGGCGACGTTCCACCTGGCCCTCACGGTCCCGTCCGAGTGGGGCGTGATCGCGAACGGCCGCGAGCTCGGCTCACACAAGACGCCGAAGGGCACCACGCACGTGTGGTCCGAAAGCACGCCGGCCGCGCCGTACATGACCACGGTCGCCATCGACAAGTGGACCTTCGACCGGCAGAAGCGCGAGGACGGCACCCCGATCGTCAGCGCGTTCGCCCCGGGCACACCCGACTCGACCAAGCAGGCCGAAGCGCGGCTGCCCGAGATCCTGGACTTCCTGGAGTCGAAGTTCGGCAAGTACCCCGTGGACGCCGCCGGCGGCATCTTCCTGGCCGAGCCCATCGGGTTCTCCCTGGAGACCCTCAGCCGGCCCATCTACTCCGGCCGCGCGGGCAACGTCGACACGATCGTGCACGAGAACGCCCACCAGTGGTACGGCGACACCGTGGCCGTGGACCACTGGAAGGACGTCTGCCTCAACGAGTGCTTCGCCTCCTACGCCGAGTGGCTCTGGGCCGAAGCCAAGGAAGGCCTCAACCTCGACGACGAGTACCGCTCGGAAGTCGCGACCGCGTCCGACCGCTTCTGGAACGGCAAGCTCTACGACATGGGCCCGGGCAACGAGTTCACCTACGTGTACTCGAAGGGCCCGCTCGCGCTCCACGCCCTGAGCAAGTACATGGGCCAGGCCGCGTTCGACAAGGTGCTCAAGACGTGGCCCGCGCTGCACCGCAACGACAACGCGAGCATGCAGGAGTTCCAGCACTACTGCGAAGCCGTGTCCCACAAGAACCTCCAGGGCTTCTTCGACGCCTGGATCTACGGCGCCGGCAAGCCGGCCGACCAGTACCTGTACCCGGGTGAGTTGAAGCCGAAGGCCTGATCTTCCGCTGTTTCGTGACGGCCTCCCCTGCTGTGCCGGGGGAGGCCGTTGCGTTGTCGGGCGGAAGTGCTTGCCCATCACCGGCCGCGACGGGCGGGTGCAACCGAGCTCCGTGAAGCCGCGGTATCGAACACCGGCAGCGCCGCGCAGGAGCGCGATGTCGCGCGATGTCGACGGGTCCGTCGAGGACGGTCGCGCCGTGGGTGCGGGCGTGGCGGATCGCGGCGTGCAGAAATGCCGCGCCGACGCCGGCGGCGCTGGTCGGCGAAGCAGGCGAACCACCAGGTCGAGTCATCCGGCTCGAGCAGCCGCCGTGGGGCGCGGCTGCCGGTGACACCGGCACGAGGTGGCGGGGCGCGAGGCGAGTCCAGCCGGCGGGCTCGACTCCGGCGCGGGCGAGCGGCCCCCACGGGCGCTGTCCGAGTTCGTGCCGCAGCGCAGTGCGGTTGTCCCGCCGGTCATGGTGGCCGATGCCCTGGCACGATGCGTCCGAAGAGGTGCTCGAGGGCGGGCCAGTCGTCCGCGGCTGCGGGAAGCGTTCGGATGGTCGACGCCCCTCCTCCCGGGCGGCCCTGTGGTCCGAACCTATGCTGACCGTCACGGCGCAGGAGGGAGTTTCGGCATGACGGTGCTGCTCACGGGGTTCGCACCCTTCGGTGGTTCGGCGACGAACCCGTCGTGGCGGGCGGCGGGGTTGGTGGCAGGCCGGAGGGACGACGTGGTGGCCGTGGAGCTGCCGGTGGAGTTCGGTGCGTCGCTGCCGGCGTTGCGGGCGGCGATCGAGGCGCACGGGCCGGACCTGGTGGTGTGCGCGGGTGAGGCCGGCGGGCGCGACGAGGTGACGCCGGAGCGGGTGGCGATCAACGTCGTCGACGCGCGGATCCCCGACAACGCCGGGCGGCAGCCCGTCGACGTGCCCGTGGTGGCGGGCGGACCGGCGGCGTACTTCACGACGTTGCCGGTCAAGGCGGCGGTGGCGGCGATCCAGGCGCGGGGCGTGCCGGCGGCCGTGTCGTACACAGCGGGGACCTATGTGTGCAACCAGGTGTTCTACGGCCTCATGCACCTGCTCGCCACGGACTTCCCGGCGCTGCGAGGCGGATTCGTGCACGTGCCGTCGGCGCCGGAGCAGGTCGCGTGCGGTGAGCCGGCGCTCGCCGTCGAGGAATCGGCCACGGCGCTGGAGGCCGTGATCGACGCGGCACTGACCACGAGCGAAGACCTGCACGTCGCGGCCGGCACGCTGAACTAGGTGGCGCCGACTTGAGCTCGTCGGTGAAGTAGCGCACGAGCTCTTCGGCCTCCTGATGCGTCTTGCCGGCGCCGGTGCTCATGAGTGTGCCGCGGACCGGGCGGCCGTCGGCCGGGAAGGGCAGCAGGCCGGCCACCGTGAGCCGGACGTGACGGTGCCGGCGTTCGTCCCAGTCCGTCCACAAGCGACACCACGACCGCTGTGGTCCGCGTCGGCTGGGGCGGTTGCGGTGTCGCAGCCTGTGCCACAGCCGCAGCAGGTCCCCGCTGACCACCGGCCTGCGGTTCTTCTTCGCCGGCGGCCGCCGGGATCGTGGCGGCGATCAGTTACCTGCGCAGCAGGCTCTACCGCACCGGCGCTTGCAGCTCGGTCCGCCGACGAGGTACTGGACCACTCCGCGAAATCGCGCCGGTTTCTGGACTGAGCGGGAGGGAGAAACCGGGGTCAAGCGATCTCACCGTCTCGGCGGAGCCGAGGCAGACAACACAGCTCGGCCGGGAAGGGGATTTCGCGGCTTTCGTGAACGAGCCGGTCGTAGAAGTCGTTCATCACCACCGCCGTGGGCGCGTGCCGGGTCACGAGCCCGGCGACGGCGTCGGGCAGTTCGACCTCGCCCTCGGCCGCGCGCCGCACCGCCGCCACGCGGCCGGCCCGGTCCCGGGCGCCGCGCAGCTCCGTGATCAGCCAGTTGACCAGGTGCATGGACACGTACGCCCGATCGTGGTCCGCGTTCAGCTCGGCGAAGGCCAGCTCCTCGGCGGTCAGGTCGAACCGGCGCGCGAACGCGAGACCGAAATCGGTGAGGAAGAGGCTCTCGCCGTCGGTGAGGAAGTTGTCGAAATGGGCGTCGAAGTGCAGCAATCCCTGCGCACGCAGGAAGGACGTGGTGTCGAAGAGCTGCTCGGCCATGCGGTCGGTCTGGTCGAGGTGACCGGGCAGCCAGCGGTGCAGCGTGGTCGGGTAGTACTCGCAGAACAGCACGACGCTCCACGCGGCACCGGCCAGCTCCGTGAGCCGCCGGCGCACGGCCGCCGAGCCGCCCCAGTACGCCACGTCCTCCTCGAGAGTGCGGTCGGGAACCCGGCCCGCGGCGAGCGGCAGCACACGCCAGTGGTGCAGCAGCGGGAAGTGCGCGCACTCGCCGTCGAGCACCCAGCCGGTGGCCAGCTCGTGCAGCGCGAGCTCCCGCCACGCCGAGCCTTCCGGCGAACCGAGGCCGTAGTGGCAGAAGACCGGCAGGCCGTAGAGGTTGGCGGTGGAGCGCGGGTGCTGCCGTTCGAGGTCGGTGAGCGGCACGCGTTTCGCGAACACCGGCACGCCGTCGACGTCGAACCGCACCCCCGTGCCGCCGATGCCGGTGGCGACCACGGGCGCGTCGGCCAGCAGCTTCAGCAGCTGCTCGTCGGCCAGCCCCGCCAGGGCGGCCGACACGACGGAGTGCCGGCGCAGACGGTCATCCCCCATGCCCCGACCCTACGCGAACCGGCGGCCCCCGAAACGCCGGAAGGGCGGCTCCCCGTGGTGGGGAGCCGCCCTTCCGGGTGGTCAGCCGCGATCAGTCGTTGTCGGCTTCGCGGTTCTCGGCCGCGCCGATGCTGACCGGCGGGGCGTCCGGAACCGAGGACGGGCGCCTCTCACCCCGGAAGGTGAAGTGCGCTTCGTCGTCGCGGTCCTCGGGGTTGCCGCTCCAGCCCTCGACGTCGACCAGGATGATCTGGCCCGGCTCGACCTCGCCGAACAGGATCTTCTCCGACAGCTGGTCCTCGATCTCACGCTGGATCGTGCGACGCAGCGGTCGGGCGCCGAGCACGGGGTCGAAGCCGCGCTTGGCCAGCAGAGCCTTGGCCTTCGACGTGAGCTCGATCTCCATGTCCTTGGCCTTGAGCTGCGTCTCGACCCGGCCGATCATCAGGTCGACCATCTCGATGATCTGTTCCTGCGTGAGCTGGTGGAAGACGATGATGTCGTCGATCCGGTTCAGGAACTCGGGCCGGAAGTGCTTCTTCATCTCCTCGTTGACCTTCTGCTTCATCTTCTCGTAGCGGTTGCTCGTGTCCGCTCCGGAGGAGAAGCCGAGGCTCACGGACTTGGAGATGTCCGAGGTGCCCAGGTTCGAGGTGAAGATCAGGACCGTGTTCTTGAAGTCGACCGTGCGACCCTGGCCGTCGGTGAGGCGACCGTCTTCGAGCACCTGCAGGAGCGTGTTGTAGATCTCCTGGTGCGCCTTCTCGATCTCGTCGAAGAGCACCACCGAGAACGGCTTGCGCCGCACCTTCTCGGTCAGCTGCCCGCCCTCTTCGTAGCCGACGTAGCCCGGAGGGGCACCGAAGAGCCGCGAAGCGGTGTAGCGGTCGTGGAACTCACCCATGTCGATCTGGATGAGCGCGTCGTCCTCGCCGAACAGGAAGGAGGCCAGCGCCTTGGACAGCTCGGTCTTACCGACACCGGACGGGCCGGCGAAGATGAAGGAGCCGGACGGGCGCTTCGGGTCCTTCAGGCCGGCGCGGGTGCGGCGGATCGCCTGGGAGACGGCCTTGACCGCGTCCTCCTGGCCGATGATGCGCTTGTGGAGCTCATCCTCCATGCGCAGCAGCCGGGTGGTCTCCTCTTCGGTGAGCTTGAACACCGGGATGCCGGTCCAGTTGGCCAGCACCTCCGCGATCTGCTCGTCGTCCACCTCCGCGACGACGTCGAGGTCGCCGTCCTTCCACTGCTTCTCGCGCTCGCCCTTCTGGCCGAGGAGAGTCTTCTCCTCGTCGCGCAGGCGCGCGGCCCGCTCGAAGTCCTGCGCGTCGATCGCGGACTCCTTGTCGCGGCGGACCTCGGCGATCTTCTCGTCGAACTCGCGCAGGTCCGGCGGCGCGGTCATGCGGCGGATGCGCATGCGGGCGCCGGCCTCGTCGATGAGGTCGATGGCCTTGTCCGGCAGGAAGCGGTCGTTGATGTAGCGGTCGGCCAGCGTGGCGGCCGCGACCAGCGCCGAGTCGGTGATCGAGACGCGGTGGTGCGCCTCGTACCGGTCGCGCAGGCCCTTGAGGATCTCGATCGTGTGCTCGAGCGACGGCTCGCCGACCTGGATCGGCTGGAAGCGGCGCTCCAGCGCGGCGTCCTTCTCGATGTACTTGCGGTACTCCTCGAGCGTGGTCGCGCCGATCGTCTGCAGCTCACCGCGGGCCAGCATCGGCTTCAGGATCGAAGCCGCGTCGATGGCGCCCTCGGCGGCACCCGCACCGACCAGCGTGTGGAGCTCGTCGATGAACAGGATGATGTCGCCGCGGGTCTTGATCTCCTTGAGCACCTTCTTGAGGCGCTCTTCGAAGTCACCGCGGTAGCGGGAGCCGGCGACCAGAGAGCCCAGGTCCAGCGTGTAGAGCTGCTTGTCCTTGAGCGTCTCGGGCACCTCGCCCTTGACGATGCTCTGGGCCAGGCCCTCGACGACGGCGGTCTTGCCGACGCCCGGCTCGCCGATGAGCACCGGGTTGTTCTTGGTGCGGCGGGACAGCACCTGCATGACCCGCTCGATCTCCTTGCCGCGCCCGATGACCGGGTCGAGCTTGCCCTCGCGGGCGAGCACGGTCATGTTGCGGCCGAACTGGTCCAGCACCAGCGACGACGACGGGGTGCCCTCGCCGCGGCCGGAGCCGCTCTCGGTGGACTTCTCACCGGTCTGGTAGCCGGACAGCAGCTGCAGCACCTGCTGGCGCACCCGGTTCAGGTCCGCACCGAGCTTCACGAGGACCTGGGCGGCGACGCCCTCGCCCTCGCGGATCAGGCCGAGCAGGATGTGCTCGGTACCGATGTAGTTGTGGCCGAGCTGCAGCGCTTCGCGCAGCGACAGCTCAAGCACCTTCTTGGCCCGCGGCGTGAACGGGATGTGCCCGCTCGGCGCCTGCTGGCCCTGGCCGATGATCTCCTCGACCTGCTGGCGCACACCCTCGAGGGCGATGCCCAGCGACTCGAGCGCCTTGGCGGCGACACCCTCACCCTCGTGGATCAGACCCAGGAGGATGTGCTCGGTGCCGATGTAGTTGTGGTTGAGCATCCGGGCCTCTTCCTGGGCCAGGACGACCACCCGCCTCGCGCGGTCGGTGAACCTCTCAAACATGCGCACTCCCTCGACTGCTGCGTCGGCGGCCCGTTTCACCTCGCGGATCGCACCCACGAGGAGACAGCACCGTGAGACCACTCTAGTAGCCAAGCGGTCGCGCTTGCGTACCACTACGGCTTCCCGTGGCCCGTTGACACCCGGCAGGTGACCCGACCGGTCAACCTCCGACATCCGGTTGCCCTGCACTTTTACCTCTAGTGGAACGTACGGGCGCGGGCACGGATTCCGTTCAGGGTCCCCTGTCCGCTCAGCGCGAACAAGGGGTGCTAGCTGGAGGTTTCCGCGAAGTGGGCACTCGATTGGCGCAACAGCCCTTTCTCTGTAAGGTTAGGCACGCCTAATGAGTCCGGCGAGTCAAGGAGGGCCGCGGTGAACCAGCAGCGGTCCTTCCGCGATCACCGGAACTCGCGCGACGTCGGGGACGACCTCGCGTCGTCGCTCCTGCGGGTCGGGGGGCTCCAGGAGCGCGGCGAGCTGTGCACCGACGTCCCGGCCGGCTGGCTCCGCTGCTCCGACCTGCTCGACGAACCCGAGCGGTTCGGCGACTGGCGCGACCGGCTGGCCACCTGGCTCGTCCGCAACCACGGCGCGGCCCCAGAGCGCACGGCCGCCAGCTACGTCATGTCCTGGTACCTGCACGTGCCGGCGTACGTCGGCGCACTGCTGCTGCACCACGAGCGGCGCGTGCCGTCGCTCACACCGGAGCAGCTCGCGTTCGGCCTCGGCGATGACCGTCCGCACCCCGCGGGCATGGCCGTGCTGGGTGAGGGCTTCCACTGCCTGCCCACTGACCCGGGTTCGGCGCGGCCGGAAGCGACGGTCGTGGCCGACGAGCACGCGCTGGCCGCCGTGCTGCGCGCCCAGTACGTGGCCCACGCCGCGCGCTTCGTCCGCGCGTACGCGCCCGGCAGCCGCCTGGGCCGGCGCACGCTGTGGGCCGCGGCGACGGACGCGCTCGACAACTGCCTGTGGTGGGCGGGCCGTCAGGGCGGCACGCCGGACGCCGAGGGCGCCGGGGTGGCCGACGCCGCACTCGTGCTCGACGCGCGCTACCGGCCGTTGACCTCGGCTTCCACCCTGCGCGTCGCGGTCGACGAAAGCGGGCACCGCGGCTGGGAGCGACGGCGAGAGAGCTGCTGTTTCTCCTACCTGCTGCCGGGTGAGTCCGAGTGCGGGGAATGCCCGCGCATCTGTTCCCGCTAGCTCACGGCCGCCAGCGCGGGTCGCGGCCGCTCGCGCCCAGCGCGCGGTCCAGCGGCGGTGCGTCGGCCGGCACTGCCACCTCGGGGCCGTAGACGCCCATCGAGCGCGCCTGCCCGCCCATCGCGACCGCGGACGCCCGGACGGCCTCCGCGGTCTCGTCGGGGCAGCTCAGCGTGGCTCCCGCGGCGCGGGCGAGGTCCCAGCCGTGCAGCACGAACTCACCCAGGACCAGGTCGCCGACCACGGCGGCCGGCAGGGTGGCCGAGCCGAGCGCGACCGTGCCGTGCCACGCGCCGGGCGCGGTGAAGGCGTCGACGAGGTCTTGCGTCTGCTTCTCGAGCTTCGCGGGCCAGTCGCCGGTGACCAGCGCGGCATCCGCCTCGGAGCCGTCCGCGGTGTAGGACTCGCGACGGCCTGCGGCGGCGAGCCACGGGCCCCAGTAGAGCAGGTGGTCGAGCAGGCCGCGAGCGTCGTAGTCCGCGCACGGAGTGCGAGCCGCCGCCGTGGGCAGCGCAGCGGCGCGCAAGAACTCGGCCGCGGCCGGGCTCAGCAGGGCGGAGTGGTCGGTCATGCGCGAAGCCAAGCACGGCACGCGACGCGCGTCTTGAAAGAACGCGACGCACCAGCGTGAGGCACATGCGCCGGATTCCGCGCGGCATCGTCGACGAGCAGGTGGCGCGCACCAAGTTCACGCTCGCCCGCCACGCGCCCGCGCCCGAATTGGCCGAGGTCGTCGACTACCACTGGGTGCTGCACGGGGACCTCGACGGCTGCCACGACCAGCACGTGCTGCCGAACGTCGCGGTGCACGTGACCTTCTTCCCCGGCGCGCGCGGCGTCTACGGCCCGGACCACACGCTGTTCACCCACCGGCTCGAGGGCCGCGCGCACGGCCTCGGCGTGCGGTTCCGGCCCGGCTGTTTCCGGCCGTTCCTCGGCGCGCCCGTGCGAACCGTCGCCGACCGATCCGCAGCGCTGGAGGACGTCTTCGGGCACTGTGGCACCGAAGCCGCCGAATCGGTGCGAAATGCGAGTTCCGACGCCGAAATGATCGCTGCAGTCGACAAGTTGCTGATCGCAAAGCGGGTGACACTTCCACCGGCCGCGCGGACGGCCGCGGCGGCGGTGGAAACAATCGCGGGCGATCCGCGAATCACGCGCGTCGATCACCTCGCCGCGAGCGTCGGCTTGTCCGCACGAGCACTTCAGCGGCTGTTCGCGGAACACGTCGGCTGCACGCCCAAGTGGGCGATCCGGATATACCGGCTGAACGACGCGGCCCACCGGCTCGCCGACGAGGAGTCCCCCGATTAGGCGGACCTCGCGACCCGGCTCGGCTATGGCGATCAACCTCACTTCACCCGCGATTTCCGCGCCGTGACGGGACGCTCGCCGACCGAGTTCGCCCGAGCGGCCCGCGCCCCGGCGCCGACCGGACAGAAACCGGACAAGCAAAACGGCCGCCGGAAATAACCCGGCGGCCGTCGGCGAAGCACTGCCACTCAGTTCTTCTTGTGGTAGGCCTCCACGACCTCCGACGGGATGCGTCCCCGGTCGGAAACCGCGAAACCGTTCTTGCGAGCCCAGGCGCGAATGGCCTGGTTCTGCTCGCGGTCGACCGTCGCCGGCCGGGCCGCCGCCTTCGCGCCGGCCACCGGGCGCAGCACCGCGCGCTTGCGGCCACCGGCGCGGCGCGCGTGCTCCACGTACTGGGCGAGTGCGTCGCGCAACTCCTCGGCGTTTTCCGAGGACAGGTCGATCTGGTAGGTCACACCGTCCAAACCGAACTCGACGGTCTCTTCAGCCTCTGTGCCGTCGAGGTCGTCGACCAGGGAGACGAGCACCTTCTGTGCCATCTGATTCCTCCTGCGGGGCTTACGCGAATGATCTGGTTACGGGGCGAGCCCCGGGACAGAAGTCTTTGTCACTCACATTAATACCCGCTCACCCGGGCTGGTGCAAATCTCGTTTGAGATAAACCCCGGTGGTTCCTACCGACGGGTGGGTTATTCAGGCCGAACGAGGGGGAAGAGGATCGTCTCCCGGATACCGAGACCGGTCAGCGCCATGAGCAGCCGGTCGATCCCCATTCCCACACCACCGCTCGGCGGCATTCCGTACTCCAGGGCCCGCAGGAAATCCTCGTCGAGTCGCATGGCTTCGCTATCACCCTGCGCCGCCAGCTGGGCCTGTTCGGTGAGGCGCTGGCGCTCCACGACCGGGTCGACCAGCTCGGAGTAACCCGTGGCGAGTTCGAAACCGCGCACGTAGAGGTCCCACTTCTCAGCGACCCCCGGCCGGCTGCGGTGCTGCCTGGTCAGGGGCGAGGTCTCGAGCGGAAAATCACGCACAAATGTGGGCGCGGTGAGATCGTCGCCGACGAGGTGTTCCCACAGTTCTTCGACCAGTTTGCCGTGGCCGAGCTTCGGGTCGACCTCGATCTGGCGTGCCTCGGCGATCTTGTGCAGCCGTTCGGCAGGCGTCTCGGGTGACACTTCTTCGCCCAATGCCTCCGACAACGACTCATACATGCCGAGCGTCGTCCATTCGCCGGAAAGGTCGTACTCCGTTCCGTCCGTGAGGGTGATGACCTGCGTACCCAGCACGTTGTCCGCGGCCTCCTGGATGAGTTCGCGGGTCATCACGGCATTCGTGTCGTACGTGGCGTAGGCCTCGTAGTACTCGAGCATCGCGAACTCCGGCGAGTGCGAGGAGTCACTGCCCTCGTTGCGGAAGTTGCGGTTGATCTCGAAAACCTTCTCGATGCCCCCGACCACGCAGCGCTTCAGGAACAGCTCCGGCGCGATGCGCAGGTACAGGTCGATGTCGAACGCATTCGAATGAGTGGTGAATGGCCTGGCCGCGGCGCCGCCGTGCAGGGTCTGCAGCATCGGCGTCTCGACCTCGGTGAATCCGCGGCGGTGGAACGAGTCGCGCAGCGAACGCACCACGCCCGCGCGCGTACGCACCACATCGCGGGCCCGGTCGCGCAGAATCAAGTCGACATAACGCTGCCGGATTCGCGTTTCCTCGGCGAGGTCCTTGTGCGTGTTGGGCAGCGGGCGCAGCGCCTTGGAGGTGAGCTGCCACGAGTCGGCCATCACGGAAAGTTCACCGCGCTTGGAAGTGATCACCTCGCCCGAGACGAATACGTGATCACCGAGATCGACATCGCTCTTCCACGCGGCGAGCGAGTCCTCACCGACCTTCGCGAGGCTGAGCATCGCCTGAAGTTGCGTGCCGTCACCCTCACGAAGAGTGGCGAAACACAGTTTGCCCGTATTGCGGAGAAACATCACCCGGCCGGTGATCCCGACCTTCTGACCAGTGGCGGTGTCGGGCGGGAGATCGGAATGAGCCGCCCGAACTTCGCCGAGCGAGTGGGTGCGGGGAACCTCCACGGGGTAAGGATCGACACCCTCCGCGATTATCCGGTCGCGCTTCTCCCGGCGCACCCGCATCTGTTCGGGCAGGTCGTCTTCGGGCAGCGCATCGGGCGCGGGGAATTCGGTCATGGGCCATAGCGTACGAACCCGCTGGTCGGCAACGCCAACCGGATTACCCTTCGCGCCGGGCGGTGCTGCCTTTTCCCGTATTAGTCTCGGTTCCCGTGACGGATCCCACATATGACCAGGAACTTCACGCCCGCCGCGCGTCGTCTTTCGGCCCTCACGCCGCCGCCTACGCCGAGCACCGGCCCGACTACCCGCTGGCCGCGCTGGACTGGGGCCTCGCCGGCGCCGCGCACCCGGCGCAGGACGTGCTCGACCTCGCCGCCGGCACCGGGAAGCTCACCCAGGGCCTGGTCGACCTCGGCCTCACCGTGACCGCGGTCGAGCCCGACGCGGGCATGCTCGCGCAACTCGCCAAGCTGCTGCCGGACACCACGGCGCTCTCCGGCAAGGCCGAAGACATCCCGCTGGCCGGCGAGTCCGTCGACGCGGTGTTCATCGGCCAGGCCCTGCACTGGTTCGACTGGGAACCGGCGTTCGCGGAGATCCGCCGCGTGCTGCGCCCGGGCGGGGTCGTCGTGGCGCTGTGGAACCACGACGACGTCGAGGTCGAGTGGGTCGTCGAATTCTCGAAACTCGTGCGCGGCGGCGTGACGCGCGTGGCCTTGGCCGAGAACCGGACGCTGGACGCTGCGGGTTTCGCCCCGTTCGAGGAACACCAGTTCCCCCATTCGCACCGGCGCACGATCGACTCGCTGCTCGCAACCGTCGCCACGCACTCGAACCTGCTCGTCGCCGACCCCGCCGACCGCGACGCCGCCCTGGCCGCGGCCCGCGACTACCTGCACAGCGTGCCCACGACCAGCAGCGGCGAGTTCGACTACCCGCTGATCACGACCGCGCTCCGCGCGCGGAAGGTGTGAAGCCTGGCGACGAAGATCACCGACCCATGCGTATGCGTTGCGCAGCATCCCCGTCGGTACCGGTTACGCGGTGTGGGCATCTTCGCGCTGCACGGTCCCGCGACGATCGGCCGTCTGGCGTGCCTCGTGCTCATCGTCGCGGGGGTCCGGCGCGCTGCACCTCATTCACCGAGCAGGGAGATCTCCAGGGTGCGCAGCCGGTCGGGGTCGGCGATGACGTCGATCCCGGTGATGGCGTCGCCGTTGCAGGTGAAGCTGAGCACGACCTGCAAGTGCCCACGCGGCGCCATGACGAGGGCCGGCGAGCCGTTGACCAGCGCGAGTGTCGTCGCGCGGGCACGGTCGGCGGCCAGCAGCGCGCCTTTGCCCACGCTGCGGACGCCACGCAGCACCACGGGCGCCGGCGTGCCGGACACGGCCGCGTCGGCGTGGAGCACGACATCGGGGTCGAGCAGGTGGAGCAGGGCCTCGAAATCGCCACTGCGCGCGGCCGCCAGGTAAGCCTCGACGACCCGCCGGCCGCGGGAAACGTCGGCCGGCCGGTCGCCGCCCTTGACCCGCCGGCGGGCCCGGCTGGCCAGCTGGCGCACGGCCGCGGGCGTGCGGTCGAGCAAGGGCGCGATCTCTTCGAACGGCACGGCGAACATGTCGTGCAGCACGAACGCGATCCGCTCCGCCGGGCCGAGCGAGTCGAGCACCACGAGCAACGCGAGCCCGACGGAGTCGGCCAGCTGCGCCTCTTCCTCCACGTCGACGCTCGGGTCACCGCGCTCGACGGGATTCGCGTCGAATGACTCCTCTCGCCGGCGCTGCCGCGTCCGCAGCTGGTTGAGGCACACGCGCGAGACGACGGTGGTGAGCCACGCGGGCAGGCTCTCGATCTCCGCGGCGTCCGTGCGATCGAGCCGCAGCCAGGCTTCCTGGACGGCGTCGTCGGCCTCGCTCAGCGAGCCCAGCATCCGGTAGGCGACGCCGCGCAGCCGCGGCCGGTTCCCCTCGAACTGCTGCGCCAGCCAGGCTCTTTCGTCCACGTGTCACATTCCTCCGTCGCGCGGGTTCACCGAAGTAGACCCCATCGAGCCCGGTCACGTGACCGGAACGGAGGAACCCATGAGCACGATCCTCGTCACCGGCGGCACCGGCACGCTCGGCTCCCTCGTCACCCCGCTGCTGCGGGACGCGAAGCTGCGCGTGCTGAGCCGTACCGGACACGAGCCCGCCGACGGCATCGAGTACTTCGCCTGTGACCTGACGCGCGGCGAGGGCCTGGAGCCCGCGGTCGACGGGGTCGACGTGGTGCTGCACCTGGCCGGCGGCCCCAAGGGTGACGACGTGGCGACGGAGAACCTCGTTCGCGCCGCCCGTCGAGCCGGGGTGGGCCACTTCGCGTTCATCTCGGTGATCGCCGCCGACCGCGTGCCGCTCGGCTACTTCAGGCGCAAGCACGCGGCCGAGGAGGCGGTGATCGCGTCGGGTCTGCCGTGGACAGTCCTGCGCGCCGCCCAGTTCCACGGCTTCTGCCTCGACGCCGTGCGCGCGGTCGCCAAGCTGCCGCTCGTCCCGGTGCCGGGCATGCGGTTCCAGCCGGTCGACGCGCGCGACGTCGCGGCCCGCCTCGCGGACTTGACCCTCGGCGCCCCGGCCGGCCGTGTGCCCGACCTGGCCGGACCACGGGTGTACGAGATGCGCGAACTCGTCGACGACTACTTGCGCGCCAACGGAAAGCGCCGTCCCAAGCTGCCGATCCGCCTACCCGGCAAGGCCGGCCGCGCCTACCGCGCGGGCGCCAACCTCAACCTCGACGCCCAGACCGGCACCCGCACCTGGGAGTCCTACCTGGCCGCCACCACCGCTACGGACACGGGGAACTGAACCACACCGCGAGATCTCGCCGCCCCGGCGAAGCCGGGGCAGACAACACAGCATTACCGCACGTTGCGTTCGTAGACCAGGCGCAAGCCGAGCAGCGTCAGGTCCGGCACGTGTTCCTTGATCGTCTCCGATTCGCCGATCACCAGCGGCGCGAGGCCGCCGGTCGCGAGGACCGCGACCGGTTCGGCTTCGTCGTGGCGCAGTTCGCGGACGATGCGGCGGACGAGGCCGTCGACTTGGCCCGCGAAGCCGTAGAGGATGCCGGACTGCAGGCATTCCACGGTGTTCTTGCCGATGACCGACCGCGGTGGCACGAGTTCCACCTTGCGCAGCGCGGCGGCGCGGGAGGCGAGCGCGTCGACGGAGATGTCGATGCCCGGGGCGAACGCGCCGCCCAGGAACTCGCCCTTGGCGGAGATGGCGTCGACGTTCGTCGACGTGCCGAAGTCGACCACGACGCACGCGGTGGCGTGCAGGTGGTGGGCCGCGAGTGTGTTCACGAGCCGGTCGGCGCCGACTTCCTTCGGGTTGTCCACGAGCAGCGGCACGCCCGTGCGCACACCTGGTTCGACCACGATCTTCGGCAGCCGCGCGTAGTAGCGGCTGAGCATCACCCGCAGTTCGCGCAGCACGGCGGGCACTGTGGACAGTGCGCTGATGCCCGTGATCGCGTCGGCGTGCGGACCGAGGAGGCCGCGCATGGTGAGCGCGAGCTCGTCGGCCGTCATGCGCGCGTCGGTGCGCATGCGCCAGTCGCCGACGAGCTCCTGCCCCTCGTACAGGCCGAGCACGATGTTGGTGTTGCCGACGTCGACCGTGAGCAGCAACGCGGACTTCCTTTACTGCGGCCCGGTTTCACCGCTGCCTGGTGGGTTAGCTGTCTGCGTGCAGCAACGCGTCGAGGCGGCGCGCGTCGGCCGTTTCGGCGACCGGGAAGGCGATCGTGTCCTCCTCGGGCAGGGTGACGGTGCCGGAGAGCAGCCCCGATCCCTCGGGCGCGTGCGCGGGGTCGGCCCCGCGCTCGACGATGTGGTTGCGCTCGTCGACGAAGATCACCCGCGGCTCGTAGGTGAGCGCCTCCGCGCTGTCCATCTGGCCGTAGGAGATCAGGATGACGAGGTCGCCGGGGTGCACCAGGTGCGCCGCCGCGCCGTTGATGCCGAGCACGCCGCTGCCGCGCTCGCCCTTGATGACGTAGGTCTCGAGCCGCGCCCCGTTCGTGACGTCCACAATGGACACCTGTTCGCCGGGCAGGAGGTCGGCGGCCTCCATCAGTTCCTCGTCGACCGTGACCGACCCGACGTAGTGCAGGTCCGCCTGCGTCACCGTGGCCCGGTGGATCTTCGACTTCAGCATCGTGCGGTACATCGTGGACCCTCCCTATTCCCCTGCGTCCGGTTCAACGCTCGGATGCTCCACAGCCTTTCCGAGCAGCACTCCCACGTTGTCGATCAGCCGGGTGCTCCCCACCCGGGCGGCGACCAGCAGCCGTGCCTCACCGTCGACGGGCGCCGGCCCGAGGTCGGTTCCCCGTAACTCCAGGTAGTCCACTTCCACCTGCGGACGCTCGGCGAGCGTCCGGCGAGCGAGGTCGAGCACCGCTTCGGCCCCGTCGCGGCCGACGTGGGCTCCGGCGGTCAGCGCCGCCGAGAGCACCACCGCGTCCTCGCGCTGCTGCGGCGTGAGGTACGCGTTGCGCGACGACAGGGCGAGCCCGTCGCGCTCGCGGACCGTCGGCACCCCGATCACGCGGGTGTCGATGTTCAGGTCCGCCACCATCTTCTTGATGAGCACCAGCTGCTGGTAGTCCTTCTCCCCGAAGAAGGCGTAGTCCGGGCGCAGCAGGTTGAACAGCTTCGCGACGACCGTCAGCACCCCGGTGAAGTGCCCGGGCCGCGCCGCGCCTTCCAGCTCGTCGCCGAGCGGGCCGGGGTGCACGGTGACCATCGCGTTCTCCGTGTAGAGGTCACTGGCTTTCGGCGTGAACGCGAGTTCGACGCCGGCTTCACCCAGCACCGCGAGGTCGTCCTCGAGCCGGCGCGGGTAGGCCTCGAAGTCCTCGCCCGCGCCGAACTGCAACGGGTTCACGAAGATCGACGCGGCCACGATCGTGTTCGGCAGGCGCTTCGCGCGGCGCATGAGCTCGCGGTGCCCGGCGTGCAGCGCACCCATCGTGGGGACGAGCGCAACCTTGCGGCCGACGCTGCGCAGCGCGCGGCTCACCTGGCTGACGTGTTCGGGCGGCTGGTACGCGTTGAGCGTGCCGCGCTGGAACTTCGGTGTGGTCACGGGGTCTGCCCTTCGGCGGGATCGTCGAGGAGGTCGGTCAGCTCGGCGGCGGTTGCCGCGTCGATCAGCCCGGCGGCCCGGGACCGCTCGGCCGTGCGCCGGGCCAGCGCCCGGTAGGCCGGCGCGATCGCCGGTTCGGAGTCCGAGAGCACGGTGAGGTGCTTGCGGACGGTGCCGAGGTCGCCACGGGCCACCGGGCCGGTGAGGGCGCGATCGCCGTGGCGCAGCACATTATCCAGTGCGGCGGACAGCAGTGGTGCGACGAGTCGTTCCGATTGCCCGATTCCGGCTTCCCGGAGGAGCTCGGTGCAATCGGCCACCAGCGTCATCAGGTGGTTCGCCCCGTGGGCCAGCGCCGCGTGGTACAGCGCGCGGGCGGATTCGGGGATGCGCACCGGCTCGGCGCCCATCTCGACGGCGAGCGCCTCGCCGACGTTCCACGCCGCTTCGTCGCCCGTCGCCGCGGTGACGCCGATGCTGGCGGTGCTGAGGCGTTCGAGGTCTTCCGCGCGGCCGGTGAACGTGAGCACGGGGTGCAGCGCGAGCGCCAGCGCGCCGGTTGCGGCGGCGGGCGCGAGCACGCCGACGCCGTGGGCGCCGGAGGTGTGGACGACGATCTGGCCGGGCCGCAGCGACTCCGTGGCGACGAGGCCGTGCACCATGCCCTCGAGCGCGTCGTCGGGCAGCGCGAGCAGCACCAGGTCGGCGCGGCGCACGACTTCGTCGGGTGGCAGCAGGGGGACGCCGGGCAGCAGGCGTTCGGCGCGGGCGAGCGACTCGGCCGACAGGCCCGAGGCAGCGACCACCGCGTGTCCCGCCCTGGCGAGTGCGGCACCGAGGACGCTGCCGACCCGGCCGGCCGAAACCACGCCCACCGCCAGGCGGGCCGGCCGGTTCATGGCGTGCGCCTGTGGACGCTCATGGCTCGAAACTCCTATGGCTCGTTCCAGTCCCGCTCTTCCGGCGCGGGTACCAGACGACGGCGCGAGAGTAGCCCCGCTGCGTCCGGATCGTAGAGCTCTGGTGATGAGCTTCACCCGGTCGTTCAATCGCGGAGGTACTTTAATCGCGCCGCTCTCGCGGGCTCGGGACAGGTCCGCCGCACCCGTGTTGACCTCGGGTTTTGGCTCGGTCGAGCTACCCCCGGAGGGGGAGGACGATCACCCCGCGCCTCCGGCGGCGAGCCGGACGGCGTCGGCGCGGGCCGTTTTCAACGTGTGCAGGAGCTCGTCCTGGCGGTGGCGGTCTTCGTCGGTGCGGATGCGGTTGCGGCGCAGGAACGCCAGCTCGGTCACGCTGGCCTGGTACAGACCGACCGCGCGCGCCGCGTCCCGCCCCGACTCCCGTCTCGCCTGCCGCCGCCAGGCCCGTCTGCCGGAGAGGCTCGACAGCAGGTCCACTTCCGACGGCGCGATCCACCGCCGTTCCACCATCTTCGGCAGCGCAGCGGCCACGATCCGCTGTTCGCGCCGGCGTTGCAGCACGATCACGTACACGACGCCGACGAACAGCGGCACCATGATCAGGAAGTACACGGTGAGGAACGCTTTCGACCCACCGAGCGTGGCGGAGCTGTTCCACAGCGCGTGCAGCAGGACGCCCGCGACGTACCCGGTCAGCGGCGCCACGACGCGCAGCCACCTCTGCTGTGTCCGGGCCGCCACCCCGAATCCGATGCCCGCCATGACCGCGAACAACGGATGCGTGAACGGAGAAAGCACGCCACGCAGGAAAAACGCCGCGAGGACACCGGAGTTGGCCCCGTTGCCGAACCCGTACTCGGCGAACGCGCGGCCGAAGTAGTAGATGTTCTCGGTGAACGCGAAGCCGGCAGCGGAGAATCCCGCGTAGACGATGCCGTCGACGATCCCGTCGAACTCCGCGCTGCGCCGCCAGAAGATCAGCAGCACGAACGCGTCCTTGGCCGCTTCTTCGACGAGCGGGGCGGAGACGAGCGCGCTGATCTTGCTTCCGTGGCCGCTGCCGAGCAGGAGGTCACCGACCGCCTCGGCCCCGCTGTTGATCGCGAGCGCCGTGATCGTCGCGATGCACGCTCCCCACGCGAAGGCGAGCAGGAGCAGCTTCGCGGGCTCCGGCTCCCACCGGTCCACCCACAGGAACCCCGCCACCACCACGACAACCGGCACCAGCGCCGCCACGACCCCCATGGCGACGGCCGCCACTCCGACGCGCGTGGTAGCCAGCCCGAACAGGAACAGCCCGCACAGGGCCACCACGATGAGCCCACCGACGGGCAACAACACCGTCACTCGCCGCGGCAACCGCGCCCGCCTCCTCGGCGGCGCACCCTGCGCGGTGGGAAGGGTTCCGTTCACGAGCGGTCACCATACGGGGGTGAGGTGTGTGGTGCTGGCTGTGGTTCGTCGTGCCGCGCCAGACGGGCAACGCCCCCACACCAACGGACAGTAGACCCCGAGCGCCCACGGAAACCGCCACGCGCGCGAACACCCCGACCGTGCAGCGGCAACACCCCGAACCGGTCCGCCGCAACCAAACCCGAGCCCCACTCACAGCTGCGCTCTGATCACGTGGCAACAGTCACCGAACCACACGACGCCCCTGCACGCACCGCGATCCCCGCCTTCAACCGCACCGCCGACCGTCACCGACCCACCCACGGAAACCCCGCACCCACGCCCACCCGCGACCTCGATCCCTGCCTTTGACCACCCACCAGCAGCCACCGATCCGTCCGCCCCGCGCACCGAGCCCGCCCCGCACCTTGGGTCCGCCGTTGATCACCGTGCCGACGGCCGTCGCCCTATCCGGCGAAACCGCGCACCCAGCGTCAGCCCCGCACCTCGGCCCCCCTCAGCCACCCGACAAGGTCACCGATCTACAAAACCGTGCACCCAGCGTCAGTCCGACACCTCGACCCACGCCCTCCGCGCCCAGCCCCCGCCCTCCACCTCGGGCCCAGCCTTTGATCACCCCGCGAACGGCCACCGATCCCCCCACGAAACCCCGCACCCAGCCCCCTCCCTGCACCCCGATTCCGCCTTCCACGCGGTCGTCACAATTAGAGTCGGGGTGGCCCTGCGCACCACCCCGGGCGCAACGTTGCGCCCCAGCGCAACGAGCCGCCCGCCGCAGCCCCGACCCCCCAAAAACCCCACACACAGCAAAACCCCGGCCACCACACAGATGACCGGGGCTCTCACCCACTCCTCAATCCTCAGCACGCCTCCGCCGCCGGGGTGAACCTTCCTTCTTCGCCC
Source organism: Amycolatopsis sp. FDAARGOS 1241 (assembly GCF_016889705.1). NCBI lineage: Bacteria > Bacillati > Actinomycetota > Actinomycetes > Pseudonocardiales > Pseudonocardiaceae > Amycolatopsis > Amycolatopsis sp. FDAARGOS 1241. Next base: position 101,120 of record NZ_CP069526.1, on the reverse strand, counting down.
CGTTGGCAGCCAGCAACTCCGTCACCGACCGCCCAGCCGCATGCGATCCCGTATCGGCAGCCCCACGACGTCCGGGCGCCTCGTCGTCGGCGTCGACCGCCGGCATCGACCGACGGCTCTGCGACGCCCGCTCCGACACCATGCCTTCCCAAGCCGGCGGCTCTCCGTCCGGACGCCGCCGACGCCCGCCGGCCGCGGTGTCAGCCGCGTCGTCCTCCGCCGAACGCCGCCGGCGCCCGCCGGACTTCCCTTTCGCCACACTGCTGCGCACGGCCTCCGGCAACGTCGGATTCACGGCCGGCTCCTCCGGCTGCGCGTCTTCCGTCGAGTGCGCGCCGTGCCGCGTCGAGGGAGCCGACTCCGCCAACGGCGACAAGTCCGCCCGCGAGAACTGCTCCAGCCGCGACGGCTTCCGCGGCGCGGGCTCTTCGGCAGCCGGCTGCGGCTTCTCGGTGACGGGCTGCAGATCCGTCCGCGACGCCGCCGCCTCGCGCGGCTTCGGCGGGGCGCCGCCCGTCGAGCGGCGCTCGGCGAAGTCGGCAGAGGCATCCCACGCCGGCTTCCGCGCGGCGGTCGACTCGCCGGCCGGCTCGGCCGTCGGCAGGCCCACGCGCGGCAGGTCCCCTCGCGACACCTCCGACGGCGACTCGACCCGGCGCATCGCCGGCCGCGAAGCCTCCGCCGCAGACTCAACTCGGCGCAGGCCCGGACGCGAAGCCTCGGCCCGCGAAGCGGGGCGCATCGCCGGCCGCGAAGCTTCTCGCTGCAGTTCAGCGCGCGGTACCTGGCGCGTCGCCTCGAGCGCGTCGGGCTTCGGGACGGCCGGGACGGTGCGGGTCGGCTGCGCGGACTCGGCGGCCTGGCGCCGTGCGGCCTCTGCCCGCAGCTCGGCCGCCTTCACCGCACGCGCGGCAGCCGATTCGGACTCGGCCTGCGCCTGAGCCGACGGCTGCGGCCGGCCGGCCGGCTTCTGCCGCGCGAGCTGCTGGGTGCGCAGAGTCTGCGGCTTGCCGTTCGGCCCCTGCCCCTGGCCGGGCCCGTGCTGCGTACCCGGACCGTGCGGAGCCGCGCCGCCGGCCTGCTTGCGACGACGCTCGGTGCCCGGGTCGTCGACGACGCGGTCGATCAGCTCGGTCGGCCGTTCGTTGACCTCGACCACCGGCTTCTTCGGCGCGAGCAGCTGAGCCGGCTTCTTGCCGTTGCCGTTCTTCGACTCCGACCCAGCCGGCACGAGCCGCTGCTCGTCGTTGAGCGCGCGCATGCGGGTGGCCTGCGCGGTGAGCGCGACCCGCTCCAGCAGCACCTCGCCGCCGAACAGCGACTGCAAGCTCTCGCGCAGCGAAGCGACTTCGGCGCGCAACGCGTCGAGCTCCTCACGCGACTTGGCCTCCGCGGCCTCCCGTGTCTCGGCTTCGATCTCGAGCTCGTACTCCCGCCGAGCCGCGATCTCGCGTTCCAGTTCCAATTCGTATACCGCCTGCGCCTCGGCGACCTCGTCCTCGCTGTGCGCCGCGTGCTTGCGATACCTCACGGAGAGGAAGGCGCCGATCAAGGCGGCCCAGAGTGCCGCGACGATGCCGAGCCGGAGGAACCGGAGGTCGTCGCTGAGCACCAGTGCGAGAGTGGCTCCGATGGCGAGGAGGAATCCGACGACGAGCCACGGCCTGCCCACTAGGCGGCCGCGCGAGTCGTCACCCACGCCGGTCATGTCTGACACCGTACCTTCTAGTGATCCGAACGAGACCTAGTCGGTACTTCGAGCGGCAGGATCTGGTCGCTAACCGGTCGTCCCACGTGTCGTCGGCCGTTCGTCGTCCCGGGGGGTCCGGCAGCAGTGTTCGAGCCACAAAGCCGCAGCTACGAGCAGTGCTGAGCACACCGCACCGACCACCGCGGCTCGGGTGTCGGACACGGTGGCGACGAGTTCGTCACGTCGGGGAAAAACATACGCGAACGCAGCCAGCCAACCCCCTGTCATGAAGGCGCCGGCGAGCGAGGACGCCTTGGCGAGGGCTACGGAGCGTGCGATACCGATCGATGCGGTCACCCGTCCGGCCTTGATTCTCGACCTGATCGTGTAGCCCATGATCGCCTCGACCACTGCGAGTAGTGCGAACGTGATTCCGGCCAGCGTCGGGAGTCGGGGCAGGTCACCGTAGGCGAACTGGAACAGGGCGTACCCGAGGCCAAGGCCGAGAACCGCGGCCACCACCAGGTCTCGGGGCCGGGTGAAGTGCATGGACCCACCGTACCGAGCGCGAAGTGCGACACTTGACCCTCCAGCGACTGGAGACTCCACCATGCGACGTGTGGGTGCCACCGCGGTCTTCACGATCGGCGAGCTGTCCCGGAGGACGGGGCTGCCGGTCAAGACCATCCGCTACTACTCCGACGAGGGCCTGCTCCCGCCCACTGAGCGCACCGATGCCGGTTACCGCCTGTACGACGCGCACGCGCTCGCCAGGCTCGAGCTGGTGCGGACGCTGCGTGAGCTGGGCGTCGGGCTCGCCGACGTCGCGCGAGCACTGGAGCGCGAGACGTCGGTGCGAGACCTGGCCGTGCGCCACGTCGAGGCCCTCGACGAGCAGATCCGCCGGCTCCGGCTGCGCCGGGCCGTGCTGCGGGCGGTGGCGAAGAGAGGAACCGAACTGGAGGAAGTGAACCTGATGAACCGCCTCGCGCAGATGTCCGACGACGAGCGCAAGCGCCTCGTCGACGAGTTCTGGGCCGAGATGACCGAGGGGCTCGACGTGGACCCCGCCTTCTACGAGCGCATGGGCTCCGCCAAGCCCGAACTGCCGGACGACCCGTCGCCCGAGCAGCTCGAGGCCTGGATCGAGTTCGCCGAACTCGTGCAGGACCAGGACTTCCGCCGCCTCATCCGCGGCATGAGCGAGCGCCACGCGGCCGACCGCGCGGCCGGTGAATCCACACAGGTCGCCGAGGCCCAGCGGGACCACTGGTTCTCCTGGAGCGCCGATGCCCGCGCCGCGCTCGACGCGGGCGCCGGCCCGGACTCAGCCCAGGGCCGGGAGCTCGCGGACGCCATCGCCACGGCGTCCGCGGCCCCGGGCGACGATCCGGCGGACCCTGCGTTCCGCCGCGCCCTGGCCGACAAGTTCGCCCAGGGCGGCGATCCGCGGGCCGAGCGCTACTGGCAGCTCCTGGCGACGATCAACGGCTGGCCGCCCATCCCGACCGCCCAGCCGGAGGTCGCCTTCATGCTGGCGGCGCTGCGGCAGTGACCCGGTTGACCCCGTTACCGCCGAATCGGTGAACGGTGGGTGAACGGCGCCGAGTCACCGCAACCGCAGGTCGCGGGCTAGGCGAGCCGCAAGTCGGGCCGGGGGACGACACCCGCTTTGTCGTCCTCCGGCAGGCGCCGCAGGAGATCCGCGACGGGACCACGACCGGGCAGGACGGCGTCGGGCTCGATCTCCAGCCAGGGAATGAGCACGCTGGCGCGATCCGGGGTGCCGGGGTGCGGCAGGAGCAGCCGGGGGTCCTCGGAGGTGACACCCGCGACCGTGACGACGTCCACGTCCAGCGTGCGCGGCCCCCAGCGCAGCTCGCGCACGCGGCCGGCCGCCTGCTCGGCGGCCTGGGCCGTGGCGAGCCAGCCCCAGTGGTCACGGCCGGGGTCGTCGACCACGCACACCGCATTGAGGAAGTCGGGCTGGTCCTCGACGCCCCACGGCTGGGTCTCGTACACGCTCGACACGGCCACCAGCGCCGGTCCGATGGCGTTCACCGCGATGCGCAGGTAGGCCAGCCGGTCGCCGAGGTTGGAGCCGAGCGAAAGGACGGCGCGGCTCACCGGTCGCGCCGGACGGTCACCGCGACGTCGTCGAACGTCAGCGGGATCGGAGCCGCCGGCTTGTGCACGGTGACCTCGACGGCGCTCAGCCGCTCGTCGCGCATCACCTCGTCGGCGATCTTGCCCGCGACGCTCTCGATCAGGTCGTACGGCTCGCCCGCGACGATCCCGGCCGCCAGCTGGGCGAGCTCGCCGTAGTGCAGCGTCTTGGTGAGGTCGTCGGACGCGGCGGCCGGCCCGAGGTCCAGCCACACCGTGACGTCGACGACGAACTCCTGCCCGTCGCGCTTCTCGTGCTCGAACACGCCGTGGCGGCCGAACACGCGCAGGCCCGTCAACGTGATGCGGTCAGCCATCGGCCCGCCCCTTCCGCCACGCGGCCGCGACGGCGACCGCGTCGAGCGACGCGCCCACCTCGTGCACCCGCACGCCCCACGCCCCCGCCGCGGCGGCCAGGGCGGAAATCGCCGCGGTGGCGTGCTCGCGCCCGTCCGGCGGCCGCGGCTCACCGTCCTTGTCGGCCAGCAGCCGGCCCAGGAACCGTTTGCGCGAAGCACCCACCAGCACGGGAAAACCCAGTGACAGCACGGAATCCAGAGCGTGCAGCAACGCCCAGTCGTGCTCCGCGTGCTTCGCGAACCCGAGCCCGGGATCGAGCACGATCGCGCTCTCCTCGACGCCGGCCGCCAGCGCATCGTCCACTCTGGACGCCAGCTCGGCCCGTACTTCGGCGACGACGTCGGTGTAGGTGGCCAGCGCGTTCATGTCCTTGCTGTGCCCGCGCCAGTGCATCAGCACCCACGGCACGCGGCAGTCCGCGGCGACGCGCCCCATGCCGGGATCCGCGAGCCCACCGGAAACATCGTTGATCACCCGAGCGCCGGCCTCGACCGCGGCTTCCGCCACCGCCGCGCGCGTGGTGTCGACGGACAGCACGACACCTTCCGACGCGAGCTGCCGGATCACGGGCAGCACCCGCTTCGCTTCCGTTTCCGCGTCCACCCGCAGCGCGCCGGGCCGAGTCGACTCACCGCCGACGTCGATCAGGTCCGCGCCGAGCGCCCACATCTCCCGCGCGTGTTCCAGCGCCTGGTCGAGGTCCAGGTAGCGGCCCCCGTCGGAGAACGAATCGGGCGTCACGTTCAGCACGCCCACCACCGCGCAGCGGCCGGGCTGGGGCAGCCCCGGGATCACGGACGCCCCTTGATCAGCTCGATCGCCTCGGCGCGCGACGTCGCGGACGTCCGCAGCAACCCGCGCACCGCCGACGTCACGGTCCGCGCGCCCGGCTTGCGGATCCCGCGCATCGACATGCACAGGTGCTCGGCCTCGATCACCACGATCACGCCACGCGGCTCCAGCTTCCGATCCAGCGCGTCGGCGACCTGAGAGGTCAGGCGCTCCTGGACCTGCGGCCGCTTGGCGTACAGGTCGACGAGGCGCGACAGCTTCGAAAGACCGGTGACCTTCCCGTCGGCGTTCGGGATGTACCCGACGTGGGCGAAACCGTGGAAGGGCAGCAGGTGGTGTTCGCAGAACGAGTACAGCGGGATGTCGGTGACGAGCACCAGCTCTTCGTGGGACTCGTCGAAGGTCTTCGCCAGTACGTCGTCCGGGTCGGTGTAGAGGCCGGCGAACATCTCCTGGTAGGCGCGGGCCACCCGGGCCGGTGTTTCGAGGAGGCCGTCGCGGTCGGGGTCTTCGCCGCAGGCCAGCAGGAGTTCCCGGATAGCACGCTCCGCCCGGCCCTGGTCGAAGACCGGGACCGGGCGGAGACCGTCGTCACTGCTTGTTGTCGGATCCGTCCACGTCACGCCGCTGCTGCCCCTCGTCCGGCTGCTGGCCGTTCGCGCCGTCGGCGAACCAGCCCTGCTCACGCGGACGGTCTTCGGCGGGGTGCCACGGCTGGCTGCCCGGGGACGTCGCCGGGGTCCAGCCCGGAGGCGCCCCGTAGTTGGGCGGACCGCTCTGCGTACCACCCGGGCCACCCGGGTAGTAGCCGCCCGCCGGACCGCCCGGCTGCTGACCACCATACGACTGCGGCCAGCGCCCGGTGCCGTTCGGCCCACCATTCGGACGGCCGCCGTTCGGCTGCGGCGGGGCGTACGGGTTGGCGTTCGGATCCGGTGTCGGCGCCGGGTACGGCGGACCACCGGGGAGATCGCCGCCACCCGCGGCGGTGCCGACGGGCGTCGGCTCCGGCTGCAGGACCGGCTTCTTCTCCTTCTCCGGCGGCGGCCACGGCTCGCCACGCTCCATCGCCAGCTCGCCCGGGGTCTTGATCGGCGGCTTGTCCGACGGGGTGCGCTCACCGAACTCGTTGAACACGGTGATGTGCGGACGCTTCTCGACGGTCTCGAAGATCCGCTCGAGGTCCTTGCGCTGCAGCGTCTCCTTCTCGAGCAGCTCCAGCACGAGGTTGTCCAGCACGTCGCGGTAGGTGTTGAGCACGTGCCACGCCTCGGTGTGCGCCGTCTCGATGAGCTTGCGCACCTCCTCGTCGATCTCGTGCGCCACCTCGAGCGAGTAGTCGGCCTGCCGCCCCGCGGAGCGGCCGAGGAACGGGTCGCCCTGCTCCTGGCCGTACTTCACGGCACCGAGCCGCGCGCTCATGCCGTACTCGGTGACCATGGAGCGGGCGATCTTCGTGGCCTGCTCGATGTCGGACGACGCACCGGTGGTGGGCTCGTGGAACACGAGCTCCTCCGCCGTGCGGCCACCCATCGCGAACACGAGGCGGCCGATCATCTCCGACCGAGTCATGAGCTGCTTGTCGTCCTCCGGCACGAGCAGGGCGTGCCCGCCCGTGCGGCCGCGCGGAAGGATCGTGAGCTTGTAGACGGGCTCGATGTCCGGCATCGCCCACGCGGCGAGCGCGTGCCCGCCCTCGTGGTAGGCCGTGATCTTCTTCTCCTTCTCGGAGATGATCCGGCTCTTGCGCGCCGGTCCGCCGACCACGCGGTCCACCGACTCTTCGAGCGCGACGTCGGTGATCACGTGCCCGTTCTGGCGGGCGGTGAGCAGCGCGGCCTCGTTCAGGACGTTGGCCAGGTCCGCACCCGACATGCCGACGGTGCGCTTGGCCAGGCCCGTCAGGTCCACGCCCTGCGCGATCGGCTTGCCCTTCGCGTGCACCTCGAGGATCGCCTTGCGGCCGAGCAGATCCGGCGCCGACACGGGGATCTGGCGGTCGAACCGGCCCGGGCGCAGCAGCGCCGGGTCGAGGATGTCGGGGCGGTTCGTGGCCGCGATCAGGATGATGCCGCCGCGGGCGTCGAAGCCGTCCATCTCGACGAGCAGCTGGTTCAGGGTCTGCTCGCGCTCGTCGTGGCCACCGCCGAGGCCGGCACCGCGCTGGCGGCCGACCGCGTCGATCTCGTCGACGAAGATGATGCACGGCGCGTTCTGCTTGGCCTGCTCGAACAGGTCGCGGACGCGGGACGCACCCACACCGACGAACATCTCGACGAAGTCGGAGCCGGAGATCGTGTAGAACGGCACGCCCGCCTCGCCGGCGACGGCTCGCGCGAGCAGCGTCTTACCGGTACCGGGCGGCCCGTAGAGCAGCACACCCTTCGGGATCTTCGCGCCGAGCGCCTGATATCGCGCCGGGTTCTGCAGGAAGTCCTTGATCTCGTACAGCTCTTCGACGGCTTCGTCGGCGCCCGCCACGTCACCGAAGGTGGTCTTCGGCATGTCCTTGTTCAGCTGCTTGGCCTTGGACTTGCCGAAGTTGAGGACGCGGTTGCCGCCGCCCTGCGCGTTGTTCATCATCCACATCAGCAAGCCCAGGACGAGGGCAAGCGGGATGGCGAAGATGAGGATCTGCGTCAGGATGCCCTGCTGCGTCACCTTGGTGGTGAACTTGATCGGCTGTCCGTTGAGCTGCGCGTTGGTCAACTCGGTGTAGATCGAGTTCGTGGCGTCAGCCGGGTATTGCGCGACGATCTGGTCGGTCTGGGTGCCGTCGACGTCGATCTTCTGCGTCAGCGAGAGTTTGAGCTGCTGCTCTTTGTCCTCAAGGCTGGCTTCCTTGACGTGGTTCGCCTTGATCTGCTGGTTCGCCACGGAGATCGGCGCCTGGGTGTAGCCCCGGTCGCTGTCGAAGATCGTGTTGTAGGCGAACAACGCCAGCAACCCCGCGACGATCCACAGCAGTGGGTTCCTGAGCACGCTCTTCCGGTTCATACGACTCGGCCCTTGTGGCCTCGACCCTCCCTGGTTGGGCGGCTCCTGTGATACCCGCCATCACGATCTTGACAACCCGTAGGTGCCCCGGGCACCCGTCCCACCAGGGTACCGTCCGTTCGGACGATCGACCCTTGTGAGCCTCTCGCAGGTCAACGGGCGATACCGCCGGAGGGTTCCCGGACCGCGCCGGTCCGAGTCACCCTAGCGTGTGTCGGCAGCCACTGAGTCGACCATCTCGCCGAGTCGCGTGCGCAAGGTCGCGGGATCCGCGGGCGCCACGGTCACCCATTCGCGCCCGTCCGAGCCCGGCCGAGACAGGCTCAGGTAACGGCCCGTGGCGGTGTCGAACCAGCCCAGCACGCGGGACCGCTGCCGGGCTCCGAGCTGGGTACGGCTGTTCGCGGCGAGCTGACCCCCGCGCAGGCGCGGCTGGCCGGAGATCACCCCGTACGTCTCGCGGGGATCCACGTTCACGCGGTCGCTCAGCGACTGGCGCTTCGCCCGCCGCCCCTTCGCCTCCGGCGCGCCGCCGAGGCCGCCGGCCGCGACGGGCACGCGGATCGGCCGGGTGTGCAATGCCTCGTCGAGCGGGAGTGTGACGGACGCCTCGCTGCCGCGGCGGCCGCCGGGCAGCAGGTCGACGATCGCGGAGACCAGTCCGTCGGCCGGGGCTTCGCGCAGCCAGACGCCGTCGGCGTCCTGGACGGCCACCACGCCGGTGCGCTCGTCGGCGGCGCCGAGCAGCGCGACCGGGTGGGCCTGGAACTCGGGGATGTGCAGCGCGTCGATCGTGAGCGGCGCACGGGCGAGCAGGTCCAGCCACTCCTCCACGGGCGGCTCCAGGCGGCCGCGCGAATCGCGGATGCCGCGCGCCTTGAGCTCGACGTCGACCCGGTGCCGCAACGAGACGCGCTCGTCCTCGGTGGCGCCGTGCGAGCGCACCCGCAGGGGGTACGGCAGTTCGCCGAGCTCGGCGGCCTCCCAGAGGAAATCGAACGCCAGCAACGAGAAGAACTCTTGGTGCATGCGGTGGTGCTCACCCTCCAGGATCGAACTCTCGCTCAGCGTAGCGCGAGCGGGCCGCGGGCCGAGACGGCCCGGAAGTGCCGCAGCCGTCAGAACGCCGCCGCGCCCGCCTGCTCCGCCGCGCCCGACAGCATCTCACCGAGCCGGTACCGCAGCGTCGCGGCGTCCGCCGGCGCGATGGTGATCCAGTCGCGACCGTCGCGGCCTCGGGTGGCCTGCGTGAAGTAGCGGCCGGTTTCGGTGTCGAACCAGCTGAGCACCGGCGTGCGCGTGCGCCCGCCGAGGCGGTTGCGCGCGTTGGCACCGATCTGACCGCCGCGCAGGCGCGGCTGGGCGTGCAGGCGCGCGAGGGCCTTGCGGTCCTCGTCCACGCTCGCGCGGCCCGACGCGTCGACCGTGTTGCCGCGGCGCTGCATGAAGTCGACGCCGGAACTGCCCACGAGCTGCTCGAGCGGCACGGTGATCGACTTCTCGGTACCGCGCGGGGAGCCGGGCAGCAGCGACACGACAGCGGTGGCGAGTCCGTCGGCCGGGCACGGCTGCAGGTGCAGGCCGCGCTGATCCTGCACGGCCAGCAAGCCCTGGCCACCGATCGCTCCGGCGACGGCGAGCAGCGGCTCGGCGCTGGGGTCGAGCAGTTGCACGGTGTCCAGGCTGACGTCGGGTGAGGCGAGGATGCCGAAGTACTCCTCAATGTGCGGCGCAGGCCGGCCGCGGCCGTCGGCGACACCGCGCTCGACGAGGCCGGCGAACGTGCGGGCGCGCAGGGCGGCGCGCTCGTCGACGGTGGCACCGTGCGACCTGATCCGCAGCGGGTAGGGCAGCTCACCCAGCGCGGCCGACTCCCACAGGAAGTCCACCTCGGCCGGAGTGAGCAGCTCCGCGTTCGGCATCGACCAAACCCCCCAACGCCTAGCGTCGTTCAGGACGGACAGTGTTCGAGACAGCCCGGGCGCGCAGCCGAGGTGGCCGCGCGCCCGGGGGAAGCACATCAGTTGTCGTCGTCGTCCGACCACGCGCCGATCACTGGCGGCGGAGTGGCTTCGTTGGCGCCGAACGCGTCGTCGGGGTCGGGCTCGATGAGGAACGACGCGTGCGTGTGCACCTCGTCCTCCTGGCCCTGGCCGGCGCCGTGGGCACCCATGCCGCCCATGCCGCCGCCCATCGGGTTCATCCCCGGTGCCGGCTGCCCGCCGATCGTGCCGCCGGCGGAAACGACACCCTGCTGCGGCGCGGGCGTGGCCTGACCACCCTGGTGCTCGGCGGCCGCCGACGTCTTCTCGTCGTTGCGCGAGCCGCTGCGCGCACCTTGGCCGAGCTTGCCGCCCGCGAGGCCGAGGCCACCGCCGAGCGCGGTGGCGCCCAGCGCCTGGCCGACGCCCGAAGCGCCGCCGCCCGTGGCCGGAGCCGGCGCGGCCGGCGCCGGCGCGGCGGCCGCACCGCTGCTCGCCGTGGCGGCCATCCCGCCGTCGTAACCGGAAGTGCCGTAAGTGCCGGAGTCAGCCGTGACCTGGTGGCCGCCCGCACCCGACGCACCGGCGCCACCGGAGGCCGCACCGCCGTGGCCGCCATAGCCGCCGGCGCCGAAGGTGTAGCTCCCGCCGCCACCGAGCGCGCCGGGGCCGCTGACCGAAACGCCGTGCGAACCGCCGCCGGCGAAGTCGTTGCCGTTGAAGTGGGTGGGCGTGGGCTTCATGCCGAGCGAATCGGGACCGAAGCTCGGGGTCGAGCCGTCGATCTCCTTCATCGACTGCGTGTACGCGTTGAAGAACGCGACCTGCTGCGCCTTCACGTCGTTCGCGGCGTCGGCCTGCGCCTTCTGGTCGGCGGCCAGCGCGGCCGGACCGCCGGCGAGCGCGGCGGACATGGCCTGCTTCGGGTCGTAGTCGACCGGCGCCGGCATCTTTTTGACCTCGGCGGCGGCCGCGGCCTGCTTCGCGAGGCGGTCGGACATCGTGTGCGCGGCGTCCGAGGCCTGCGTGCCCGAGTTGGCGATGGCGACGAGCACGCCCTGCGCACCCGCGGCACCTTCACCGACCCACGCGTTGCCGAGCTCGCCGATCGCGGTGTAGAGGTCGTCCGACGCGGTCTTCAGCGCGGTGCCGTGTTTGGCCCACTGCTGCCCGGTGGCCTCGGCCGTGCCCGGGTCGTTGTTCGAGACGGCGCCGTTGTAGAGCTGGTGGCTCTCCTGCGCGTTCCAGTTGGGCGGGTTCGCGATCGCGCGGTCGCCGCCCATCTCGAAGCCGCCGGCCCGGCTGCGGGCCGAAGCGACAATGCTCTGCGCAGCGGAGTTGTCCCCGAGCGGCACGGCGGAACCGCTCGCCGCCGGGGTCTGCGCCGGCGGCTGCTGGCCGTAGCCGCTGCTGTCGTAGTTCGGAGCCATGACTTCCTGATCCCCCTCGTCAGCCCTGGTTGAGCGAGCGCGCCGCGGACTGGTCCATCTCGTGGTAGCGCGACATCGCCGCGACGATGCCCTCCTCGGCCGCCTGGTACTGGCTCAGGAGGTTCTGCAGCGCCGAGGTGTAGGAGTCACCGCCACCGTCGGCGCGCTGGACGAACTTGGTCGCGATGGCCTCGCCGACCGGGTTCGCGCCGAGCTTCGGCGGCTGGGCGAGCGAGCCCGCGCTGTTGAGCAGGGCTTCGACCGCGTCCTTGCCGGTGCGGATCTTCTTCAGCACCGCCTGCGCCGCGTCCGGGTCGACCCCGAGCTGGCCGTTGACGGCGGCGTTCTTGAACGCGTTGGCATCGGCCAAGCTGCTGTTGCCCATTGCCCTCTCTCCGTTCCCCCGCGGGAGCTCCCCGCCCGCATCGGCATGGTCTTCGCTTAGGTTAACGCACCTGGTCCGCACCTATGACGCGATCGGCGAACCCAGGGTTCCGCACCTGGTGTGATCGCCGCAACACCTGTTCGCGGCGTCTTCCGCAGTTCACACGGGCGGAAGCGCCGCGGGGTTCACCGCGGTTTCAGGACGTGTAGACGCGCGGGTCGAGCGTGCCGATGTAGGGCAGGTCCCGGTAGCGCTCGGCGTAGTCGAGGCCGTAGCCGACCACGAACTCGTTCGGGATGTCGAAGCCGATGTACTTCACCGGCACGTCGACCTTCACCGCTTCGGGCTTGCGCAGCAACGAGACGACCTCGAGCGACGCCGGGTTCCGGCTCGCGAGGTTCTTGAGCAGCCACGACAACGTGAGCCCCGAGTCGACGATGTCCTCGACGATCAGCACGTCGCGGCCCGCGATGTCGCGGTCGAGGTCCTTGAGGATGCGCACCACGCCCGAGGACGAGGTCGACGAGCCGTACGACGACACGGCCATGAACTCCAGCTGCGTCGGCAGCGGCAGAGCGCGTGCGAAGTCGGTCATGAACATCACGGCGCCCTTGAGCACGCCCACCAGGAGCAGTTCACCCTGGCCGTTCTCGGGGTAATCGGCGGCGATCTTGGCCGCCAGCTCCGCGATCTTGTCCTTGATCTGCTGCTCGGTGATGAGCACGGAGGCGATCTCGCCCTCGTACACGGGTCATTCCCCTCGGGTGGTGGGTTCGGGTCCGGCAAGCGTGAGCCTGCCACGGCACCGCCGAGCCTCCAAGTTGCCCGGCAACCAAACGCCGCCCTGGCCGCGCCAGCGCGCGACGAGCGCGTCGACCGAACGCAGGTGCGCGTCGGTCAGCTCGCGCACGCCGGAGGCCAGCAGCCACCTGCGCAGAACCCGCCGGCGCACCGCCGCGGGCTCGGCCGCGAGCACCGCCACGTCGAGCCCTTCGGCGCCGCTCGCGCGGGTGAGAATCCTGTCCGCCACTGTGTCCAACGCCTCTGCGTCTTCGCGCAGTTGCGCGGCCGTGCGGGCCAGTGCGCCGGCGACGCCGCCGGCGAGCACGTCCTCCAGCAGCGGCAGCACTTCCGCGCGCAACCGGACGCGCGTGAAGCGCGGATCGGCGTTGTGCGGGTCCTGCCACGGTTCGACGCCCAGCTCGGCACAGGCCTCCCGGGTCTGCGCGCGCGTGATCGCGAGCAGGGGACGGCCCCACGGCGGGTCGTGCGGGCGCATACCCGCCAGCGAGCGGGGTCCGGACCCGCGGCCGAGTCCCAGGAGGACTGTTTCAGCCTGGTCGTCGAGGGTGTGGCCGAGCAGCACGAGCCCTTCGCCGCCAGGCAGGGCTTCGCGCAGCGCGCGGTACCTCGCGGTGCGCGCGGCGGCTTCGGGGCCGCCTTTGCCCGTGACGGACACGGTGAGCACCTCGGCCGTGTCGAGGCCGAACTCCTTCGCCACCGTGGCGGCGCGAGCGGCGACTTCGGCGGAACCATCCTGCAAGCCGTGGTCGACGACGAGCGCGCGCGTGCGCAGCTTCCGGTGGCGGGCGACGTACGCGGTGGCCTCGGCGAGCGCCAGCGAATCCGCGCCACCGGACACGGCGACGCACACCTCGTCCGGCACGCCGGCCGTCGCCAGGAATTCCCGCACGGCCCGGCGGACCGCCGCGAGCGCGTTCACCCGTGCAGGCGCCGTACCCAGGCCGCGGGATCGCTGATCTCGGCCCGGGTCGGCAGTGTGTTCGGGGACCGCCAGACCGCGTTGAAGCCCGCCATGCCGACGGCGTCCACCACGTGCTTGGTGAACTTCGCGCCCTCTTCGTACTGGCGGATCTTCGCGTCGAGCCCGAGCAGCGCGCGCAGCAGCCGGTCGAAGACGCCCCCGCTCTGGCGCCGCGCGCTGAACCGCGAGCGGATCGTCTCGACGGTGGGCACGACCCGCGGACCGACGGCGTCCATCACGTAGTCCGCGTGGCCTTCCAGCAGCGTCGACAGGGCGAGCAAGCGGTCGAAGATCGCGCGTTCCTTCGGCGACTGCAGCAGTTCCGCGAGCCCGACGCCCTTGCCGCGCTGCTTGAGCGCGTCGGGCAGTCGGCCGACGAGGTCGGACAGGCCGTCGGCCGAGTGGCCCGCGATGCCGGTGACGAGGCGTTCGACCTCGTCGGCGAAGTAGTCGCGCAGCCACCGCACGGCCGTGAACTGCAGGCGGTGCGTGCACTCGTGCAGGCACACCCACAGCCGGAAGTCGGGCGCGTGCACCTTCATCGCGCGCTCCGCGGCGACGACGTTGGGCGCCACGAGCAACAGCTGGCCCTCGCGTTCGGGCCCGCCGAACGGGTCGTACTGGCCGAGCACCCGCGACGCGAGGAACGCGAGCACCAGCCCCGTCTGCACACCGGCGCCGGACGCCAGGATCGGGCCGAGCGGACCGCCCTGCGCTTCGGGCAGCGCGCGGCCGGTCAACGCGCCGAGCCCCGACGCGGCAGAGCGCACCCAGCCGGGCCGGTCCACGACCGTGCCCGGCAGCAGCGGCAGGTCCTCGCCGAGCCCGGTCACCTCGCGCACGTGGCTCTCGGCCTCGGCCGTGAGGTCACGCAGGTCGGTGACCGCGCGGGCAGCCTCCTCCTTGGGCACCTGCGGGCCGCCGCGCACCAGCCGCGCACCGGTCGACGCCGCGAGGTCCCAGTCGACCATCGGCCGCCGTTGGGTCTCGGTTTCCTGGCTCACGCGTCCGACGCTACCTGCATCCGGGCGTTTTTCCCGACCGGCGGCGGTCAAGTCGGCGCCGATCGGCCTAGTGCCCGAGGTTCTGTCCGGGGTTCTGCTCAGTGGCAGCCGCACTTGCGCAGTGTCGTGGCGAGCACGTCGAGCGCCGCCTGACCCGGGTCCTTCTGCGAACCGTTGGACATGAACGCGAAGGCGAGCACGCGGTTGTCGCTGTCGAGCACGTAGCCGGCGAGGGTGTTGACGGCCGTGAGCGTGCCGGTCTTGGCGCGCACCCAGCCCTTGCCCGCGACGGTGTTCGGCGTGCCGTAGCGGGGACCGAGCGTGCCGGCCGGGCTGCCCGCCACCGGCAGGCCCGCCAGCAGTGGACGCAGCTTGGGGGTGTCGGGGTTCTTGCCGTCCGGTGCCGCGGCCGCGGCAAGCACCTGCGCGAGCAACCGGGCCGGCACCTTGTTCTGGTTGGACAGTCCGCTCGTGTCCGACAGCTGCAGGCCCGTGACGTCGAAGCCGTGGTCGGCCAGCACCTTCTTCACCGATACGGCCGCGCCGGCGAACGACGGGTCCGCCCCGGCGGACATGGCGACCTGCCGGCCAAGCTCGTCGGCGAGGACGTTGTCGGAGATCTGGAGCAGCGCGTACGCGAGGTCCGGCAGCGGCGCCGACTGCACCTGCGCGACGACCTTCCCGTCGACGGGCGCCTTCGCCGTGCCGGCCGGCTGCGCGCCCAGCTTGTCGGCGATGAGCTGGATGAGCGTGGTCGCCGGGTTGCCCGACCGCATCGTCTCGTCGACCGACGGGTTGCCGCGGCCGCCGTCGGCCATCGCGGGCACGATCGGGGCGCCGAACGTGGAGGGCGCGTCGCTCGCTTCCCAGCCGGGGGCGGTGGTGGGGCCGGTGTAGGCGCTGACGTCGACCTGCACCCGCTTGACGTCCGGGTCGGCCTTCTTGATCTGGGCGACGAGGTCGTCGACGTGGGCGGCGCCGGGGTAGATCGGCGAGTCGGTGCCGATGGGCAGCGCCGTGAGCGTGGGGTCACCGGCGCCGACGAGGATCACCGTTCCGGGGTCCGAGCCCTCGACGACCTTCGTCGTGATCCGCTTCGTCGGGTCCATCGACAGCAGCGCCGCCGACACGGTGAGGATCTTGGTGGTCGACGCCGGCGTGATCGGCTGGGCGGAGCCGTGGTCCCACAGGACGTCACCCGTGACGGGATCGATCACGCTGCCGGTGAGCTGCGAGAGCGCCGTGGCACCCGCAGGCCCGGAGAGCGCGGACGCGACGCCGCTCGCCGTCGGGCCCTGGCCGGTGGTGTCGGGTCCGTGCAGCGCGAGGCTCACCGACGCGGGATCGGGCATTTCACCCTTCGGCGCGTTGGGCGCCCACGGCAGGCCCAGCCGGTTGGACACCTTCGGCATCGCCGCGGCGACGCCCGCGGCCGCCAGCACCAGGACCACGACGATCCCGAGCACGAGGAGCTTCTTCTTGCTCCGCTTGGTCTTCTGCTCGGGCGGCTCGGGCTGCTTCTCCGGCGCCCCGGCCGGCTCCCCGAACCCCTCGGGCCGCTCGATCCCGACCGTCGCCTCCGACGCCGGCTCGATCCGCACCGGCCGCGCCTGCGCCGCCGACGCCGACGGCACCCCGCCCGGCTCATTCGAAAGGCTGTCCCACTGCGGGGCGCCGTGGGGCCGGTCCTGCGGGTCCGGGTTCTGGGCGGTGTGGAAGACGCTCCAGCGCTGGGTCGTCTCGACGCCTTCTTCGCGGTGGGGTACTTCGCGCTGCGGTTCCGGCCGCGCGGCCTCGGGACGCGCCGGCTCGGGGCGGAAGACGTCCCACTTGGTCGGGTCGATGTACTGGGTGGACTCGTTGTTCTCCTGGTGCGAGTCCTGCTCGGGCTGCTCGTCCGGCTCCGGACTGCGCACGGGCTCGAACAACGATGCCGGGCGACGCTGCTCTTCGGCCCGCTCGCCGCGGTCCTCGTCACCCCAGCCCCGCGCACCCGGACTCTGGTCGCCGTGCGGCTGGTCAAAACGGGTTGGCTCCGACCGGCGCTGCGCCCCTTGGCCGGCACGGCTCTGGTCGCCGGTCGCCTGCGCTGGGCGATCGCCGGCCTGGGCATCCCGCGCTCGGTCGCCGCCGGCTTGGTCGCTGCGGTTTTGCTGGGTGGCCTCTTCGCCGCTGTTGTCCTGCTCGGCACTGTCGCTCTGCTCGGCACTGTCGCTCTGCTCGGCACTGTGGCTCTGATCGGCGCTGTGGCCTTGCTCGGTGGCTTGGCCTTGCTCGGTGGCTTGGCCTTGCTCGGTGGCTTGGCCTTGCTCGGTGTCTCGGCCACTGTCCGCGGGCTGACCCGGACGCACCACCGGCACGATCGGCGTCTGCGGCAGGCGCACCGGGAACTGCTGGGTCGACTGGTCGGATCGCTCCTGCGGCCGGCTCTGCTGCTCGCGGGCAGCGCCTTGCTCCTGGCCCCCGGGCTGTCCCCGATCCCGGCCTTGCTCTTGCGCACCGGGGCGGCCGCCCTGGTCCTGGCCGCTCTCGTCCTGGTCCTGGCGGCCCCGACCCTGCTGTTCCCCGGGCCGGCCTTGGGCCTGCTCGCCCTGCGCCGGCAGGCGACTCTGCTGCTGCCCCTGGAACAGACTCTGTGGCCGCGCCTGCCTGCTCTGCGGCTGCGGCGCCCACTGCGGCCGCGCCGGTTGCCGGCTCTGCTGCCGGCCCTGCTCGGGGCGCGGCTCACCGGGCCGTGATCCGCTCAGCCGGTCGGCGAGGTCCTGCTTGGGCTGTTCCTGCCCGGTCGACGAGCCTGTGCCCTGTTGCGGCTGCTGTGACTGTTGCGAAGACGGAGCCCGCTGGCCTTGGCCGGGTTGCGCTCCTGCCGGTCCCGGCTGCCGGCCCTGCCCGCCCTGTCCGCTCTGACCGGCGGGCGGCGGCCACGACGGCGCCCCGGTGGGGCGTGGTTCGACCGGGGTGTTGAGGCCGGGGACCAGCGTCGGGGGGACGTTCGGTTTGAACCAGGTGCCCGGGTGGCGGTCGCCGGACGGGGCAGGTGCGGCAGGTGTGGCTGGTGTGACCTTCGGCACGGCGAGCTGGTCCGTGACGGTCTGGCCGGGCTTCGGGATCGGGAAGCGCGCGGTCGCGCCGGCACTGCGCGACGACGTGTCCGCGTCACCCTCGGGCCACATCGGCTGATCGTTGTCCGGCACCCACCACTCCTTCTCACCTGCCCGGAAGGGGCCAAGGTCACATGCCGCCTAGCCGACATCCGTGGGACCCGTCGGCGGAGCGTAGTCCACACTAGTGACGTCAACGAGGTGATTACGGTTGCCGCCCACGACGCGTGGGACACCGAGATTCGAGAAGCAGCGAGGACGGCCGTGGAGTTCGACGTCACGATCGAAATCCCCAAGGGGGAGCGCAACAAGTACGAGGTCGACCACAAGACAGGACGCATCAAGCTCGACCGGACCCTGTTCACGGCGACGCAGTACCCGGCTGACTACGGCTTCATCGACGACACCCTCGGCCAGGACGGCGACCCGCTCGACGTGCTGGTGCTGGTGCAGGAGCCGACGTTCCCGGGTTGCCTGATCCGCTGCCGCGCCATCGGCATGTTCCGCATGACCGACGAAAAGGGCCCGGACGACAAGGTGCTGGCCATCCCGACCAACGATCCGCGACTGGAGCACCTGCGCGACATCCACCACCTCAACGAGTTCCACAAGCTCGAGATCCAGCACTTCTTCGAGGTCTACAAGGACCTCGAGCCGGGCAAGAGCGTCGAGGGCTCGACGTGGGTGGGCCGCGCGGAAGCCGAGGCCGAGATCTCGCGGTCGTACGAGCGGGAGCAGGACCGGCTGGCCAAGGAAGAGGTCGAGGGCTCGGCTCACTGAGAGCGCCCTCGAACGCGCGAAAGGGCCGTTCATCCCGTCCGGGGTGAACGGCCCTTTCCCTGTCTGAGGCGGGCATCCCAAGCTAGGTCGAGCGCGGCTTCCCCCGACCTCTGCTCCATCGCCGACTCGCCCGGCGACGGCTCCTCCTCGAGGAACCCGACCAGGGCCGCCGGGGTGCTCATCGCCGAAGCGGACGGCCGCGGCGATCCGGTCACCGACCGTGCCGAACCGACTCGAGAGGGACACCGCCGTCTCCGCCGCGCCGTGATCGCAGAGGGTCACAAGTGACGGCTGAGCAAGGCGAAGTCTTCGGCGCGCATCGGCTGGGGGTGACCCGGGCGAGGAGTGGGGGCTCGCGGGCGAGGGCGACGGGGACTTCGGTGAGGCCGAGCCGGAGTGCGACGGCGATGCGGTGGTTGCGCCGTCGAGGGTCGCGATGTGCTCGTTGAAGCCGAGGCGGAGCGGGGTGCGGATGCCGTGTTCGGCGATGTCGGCGGTGAGGGCGTCGAGGTGACTGGGCGTGTCGACGAGGGCAGAGCCGATCCGTTCCCGGTCTACGGCGCGGTAGCGGACCACGAGAGTGGTGGGGAGGGTGGTGGTGGGCATTCGGCCATCTCCGTTGGCCGCGGGTCGAGTGCCGGCCGCGTGGTTTCGGGTGGGCGTGGAACGGCACCCCGACAGCCGAGTTTGGCTACGTTTGGGGCCGTTCCTCAAGGCGGGAAAGCTACCTTGACGAACGGCCCCAAAACGTGTGCTGGCTGCGGATCGGCGCGGCCGGGAGGAGGCTGGGCGGTTCCCCGCGATCCGTAGTCGGCCGGCGGTTTCGCAGTCCGGCCGAGCCTCGCCGGCGGTTGAGGTGTGGTCAGGCGGAGTAGCCGGGGATCGGGAACGGGGCCAGGAATTCGCGGATCTCCGCGGCGATGGTGTCCTGCACGGCCTCGTCCTGGGTGGCCACCGCCGTGATGGTGCGGTCGATCCACTCGGCGACCTGGGGCTGGTGCTCGGGCTTGAGGCCGCGCGTGGTGATGGCGGAGGTGCCCAAGCGGATGCCCGACGGGTCGAAGGGTTTGCGCGGGTCGAAGGGCACGGTGTTGTAGTTCAGCTCGATTCCGGCGCGGTCGAGGGCCTGGGCGGCGGGCTTGCCGGGCACGTTCTTGTTCGTGAGGTCGATCAGGAGCAGGTGGTTGTCGGTGCCGCCGGAGACGAGGTCGTAGCCGCGGGCGAGCAAGGCGTCGGCGAGGGCCCGCGCGTTGGCGACGATGGCGTGGGCGTAGTCGGAGAACGACGGCTGCTGCGCCTCGTGCAGCGCGACCGCGATGGCGGCCGTCGTGTGGTTGTGGGGGCCACCCTGCAGGCCGGGGAACACGGCCTTGTCGAGGGCCTTCGCGTGCTCCGCGTCGGACATGATCATGGCGCCGCGCGGGCCGCGCAGGGTCTTGTGGGTCGTGGTGGTGATGACCTGGGCGTGGCCGACGGGTGACGGGTGCGCACCGCCTGCGATGAGGCCGGCGATGTGGGCGATGTCGGCCACGAGGACGGCGTCGACCTCGCGGGCGATCTCCGCGAACTTCGGGAAGTCGATGGTGCGCGGGATCGCCGTGCCACCCGCGAAGATCAGCTTCGGGCGGTGCTCCAGCGCGAGGTCGCGCACCTGGTCGAAGTCGACGCGGCCGGTTTCCTTGCGCACGCCGTAGCGGACCGCGTTGAACCACTTGCCCGTCGCAGACACGGACCAGCCGTGCGTGAGGTGACCGCCGTCGGGCAGGGCCATGCCGAGCACGGTGTCACCGGGCTGCGCGAACGCCAGGTACACGGCCAGGTTCGCCGGCGAGCCGGAGTACGGCTGCACGTTCGCGTGGTCGACGCCGAACACCGCTTTCGCGCGCTCGATCGCGAGGCGCTCGATCGGGTCGATGAACTGCTGGCCCTCGTAGTAGCGCTTGCCGGCGTAGCCCTCGGAGTACTTGTTGGTGAGCACCGTGCCCGTGGCCTCGAGCACCGCGCGCGAGACGTAGTTCTCCGACGCGATGAGCCGGATCTTGTCGTGCTGGCGCTGGGCTTCGTCCTCGACGAGCCCGGCGATCTGCGGGTCCGTCGCGGCGAGCGCGGAAAGGGCGGGCTGGTGTGTCATGGCGTACTCCGGCTCTGCTGTGGCCGGCACCCAGGCGCGCGGTGCCGGCCTCGTCGTCGCTTCCCGGTGGTGCTCCACCTCTGATGGCGCCAGTCGCAGCTGCGAGCCGGAGTTTAGTGCACGCCGGAAGCCGTCACACCGGCTTCGAGCCCTCCCGGTGCCGGCGGGCGAGGTCCTGGTAGATCGCGGCGTTGTGCTCGACCCAGATCCGCGCCGAGTCGGTGAGCGGCACGAACTTCTTGGCCGGGCTGCCCATCGCGATGACCTCTGCGGGCACCTCCGTGCCGGGCGTGACGGTCGAGCCCGCGGCCACGAGCGACCGCGCGCCGATCACCGATTTGTCCAGCACCGTCGACCCGTTGCCGATGAGCGCCTGCTCGCCGATCGTGCAGTCGTGGACCAGGCACTGGTGCCCGACGGTCACGTTCTTCCCGATCTCCGTCACCGTGCCGCCGCAGTGGATCACCGAGTTGTCCTGCACGTTGGCGCCTTCGCGGATCACGATCGGCCCGAAGTCGGCGCGGATCACGGCGCCGTACCAGACGGAGGCGTCCTTCTCGACGGTCACGTCGCCGATCAGGGTGGCGGTGGGGGCGATCCAGGCGTCCGGGTGGACCTGCGGGCTGGCGCCCTCGAACGAGAACAGAGGCATGCCAGCACCCTAATAACCGGCGAAGCAGAGCGCCTCGACGTCCCCGCGCAGGCTGTCGAACGGCCGCGGCCGCACACGCTGCTGCACGACGGCGCCGAGCAGGTAGCTCAGCAGCGCCCGGGCACGGGCGCGCGGGTCGTCGACGTCCAGCGGCGCCAGCAGTTCCGCGAACAGCTCGGTGATCGAAGTCAACATCGCATCGATCGCCTGCGGGTGCTGCGCGCGGCCGGCCGCGATCCAGTACTCGAACCAGACGAACGCGCCGTTGGGCCGGTCGGCGAACTCCGCGAGGTAGGCGCGCGTGACCTCGAACAGCCGCTCGCGCGGGTCCTCGCACTTCTCGCCCACCGCACGCAGATCCGCGGCGAACTTCGTGATGTGCGCGGCCATCGCGCGGTCGATGAGCACGTCGATGTCGGCGAAGTAGTAGTGGATCGCGCTCTTGGTGAGCGGGCCCGCGTCGGCGATCGCGCGCACGGTGCACCCGGCCAGCCCGTCTCTGGCGAGCACGACGCGTGCGGCCTCGACGATCTGCTGCTGCTTCTGCAGCTGGTTGGGCGACAGCTGCTCGCTGCGGCCGGGTACGGCGGTCACGGTGATCCTCGTTACGTTATTCAGGACGACAGGCCCGAATCCTAGGGCAGACGTCCCACCAGGCCCCTCCGGGTGAAAAACCGGATTGGCCACCCCGCTCCGCGCAGCGGACAATGCCCGGCATGGTGATCTCAGGGGACAAGGGGCTCAGCGAGGCGGCACGCCGCCAGCTGCAGAAGGAAATCGCGGACTTGCGCGCGCAACGGGCGGCGCTCGCGCCGCAGCCTGGCGAGCAGGAACGCACCGGGGACGCGGCCGACCAGGCCGACGTGATCGACCGCGCCGAGGCCGCCGCGCGGCTGGACCGCCAGATTTCCGAAGTGTCCGCGAAGCTGGAACACGGCGCGTACAACAGTTCCCTGCTCCCGGACGGCACGCGCGTGTCGCTGCGGTTCGCCGACGGCGACGAAGAGGTGCTCAACGTCGTCACGCTCCCGGGCGACGATCTCGACTCCGTGACCTCCGACAGCCCGCTGGGCCTCGCGCTCGTCGGCGCGAAGGCCGGCGACGAGATCACCTACCGCACCCCGCGCGGCGAGACGACCGCGACGGTGCTCGAGCTGACCCCGCCGAAGGACTGACCACTTCGGACCCGCGGATCGGGCTGCCGGACTTCACGATCCTGGCAGCCCGATCCCCTTTTTGCGAGTCCCGCTCACGTTCAGCGGTGCGACACCGTCTCCGGCTTGTACGCGTACATGTCGCCGTGGTCCTCGACGACGTGCCAGTCGCCGTCGCAGACGCGGTCCGTGCGCTTCTCCTGCCGGGCGGGCCACCAGCCGGCCGAGAGCGTCGCCGGTTTGGCCGGCGCGGGGCCCGGCGCGCACGTGGCCGGCAGTCCGGACGCACCCGGCGTGTAGCGCAGGATCCGTTCGGACCCGGTGGTGCGGATGGCCTCCGTGACGGCGGTCGCGTCGTCCGGCACCCAGCCCGGTAGGCGGGCGTCGGCATCGGCTTTGCCCTGGGCACCCGTGACGTATGAGACGTTCTTCGCGTGGTCTGGCCCGTCCGGCCCGCACGCGGCGACGGTCGCCAAAGCCGCCGCGGCGGCGGCGAACCAGATCGCCGTCTTCCCGATTTCGTTCATGCCACCGAGTCAATCCGCGCCCTCCCACGGCGGCATCGAACTTCCGGCCGGAGCCGGGTAGCCGGATGGCCGAGCCGGCGGCAGGGGTCGGTTTCCACTGTGGACGGTGCAGCTCACCCAGGCGATCAGCGCCACCCGGTCAGGTGGAACGAGCCGGCTCAGCCGGTTTTGCGGTAGCGCATGAGCACGGCGGCGCCTTTCTGCTCGACCGACGTGAGCCGCAGGTCTGTCTGCGGCGTCCGTTCGGTGAACAGGCGCCGGCCCCGGCCGGCGAGCGTCGGGAACACCATCAGGCGGTACTCGTCGACGATTTCGCCGAGGGCGTGCACCAGGCTGAATGCTCCCGGTGACGATCACGTCCTGCGCGGCCTTGCGCTGCCGCACGGCCTCGGCGAGATCACCCTCGACCAGCGACGAGTTCTGCCACGCATCGGTATTGGCCGGCGACCGCGACGCGACGAGCTTCGGGATGGCGTTCATCTTCGCCGAGAACGCGTCGGTCCGGTCCGGCCAGATCTTGCCGAACAGCTCCCACGTCGTCCGCCCGAAGAGCATCACGCCGGTGTCGAGCAGCGGTCCGAGCTCGAACTTGTCACCGGCCACCGCCTCCGGGCCGTACCGGAACGCCCAGCCGCCGGCCGCGGTGCTGCCGGAGCCGTCCGGGTCTTCGACCACGCCGTCCAACGTCACGAACTCGATCACGATCAGGTCGCCCATGACGGACTCCTTCGTTCGGTAACCCGCGCCGGCCGGGTGGCTCGACACCGGTACCTACCGGCGCGGGTCGGCGAACTCATCGGTGCCGGCGCAGAGATTTAACTTTCGCCGGAAGATCCGCCCGGTGGTCCAGCCCGCCGCCGCCGTGATGGACCAGGTGTTCCCTTCGACGGGTGATCTCGGCAAGTCCCGAGTCTGACGAGCAGCGCCGGCCTGCCTAGTCATCCGCTTAGCCACACACCACACGAATCAGGGCCCATCCGAGGTGTCTCGGATGGGCCCTGACCTGGGGAGCCGCCTGGGGGAATCGAACCCCCGACCTATTCATTACGAGTGAATCGCTCTGGCCGACTGAGCTAAGGCGGCGCGTCGGGTGGCTGGTGCCGTCCGACGAGATCAGTGTAGCGGAGCCCCGACGCGTCACCTTGCGGGGGCCGCGTCGTTAGGGTCCTATGACCTCGGTCTCACTCCCCGACCGCCCGACGACCTGGAGGACCCGGCCCATGCGGCGAAGACTGCCCCGCGCGGTTGCCCTGCCCGCGGCAGCGGCGCTGCTGCTGCTCACCGCGGGTCCGGCGGGCGCGCAGGAGATCCCGACGACGCCGATCCCGCAGCCGGTGAACCCCACGCAGCCCCCGGCGTCCGCGCCGAGCGGGTCGCAGCCGTTGGGGCACGCGGTGGGTGACGCGGGCACGGCGCTCGGCGTGCTGCGCCTGCTACCCAATTCCGTGCCGACGGACACGATCCTGCCGGGCTTCGGGCAGACGCTGCCGAAGCAGTCGGCGCTGGAAGCGGGCATGGGCCTGTCCAGCGCGTC
This sequence comes from Amycolatopsis sp. FDAARGOS 1241, assembly GCF_016889705.1. Lineage (NCBI taxonomy): Bacteria > Bacillati > Actinomycetota > Actinomycetes > Pseudonocardiales > Pseudonocardiaceae > Amycolatopsis > Amycolatopsis sp. FDAARGOS 1241. The sequence continues at coordinate 76,670 of NZ_CP069526.1, read as the reverse complement.
GGCGAACTCCGAGGCGTACCTGAGCTACGAGAAGTCGATCGCGCAGGCGTCGCCGTTCGGGCTGGCCGTGGGCGGGCAGGCGCCACAGACGCCGGGCAGCGTGGTGCAGACCGCGTTGCCGGACAACCCGCAGCAGCTGTCGGGCGGGCTGAACGCGCCGAAGAACCCCTTGCTCGACATCGGCGTGCTCAACGGCACGGCGCACGCGCGCTGGAGCGAGTCGCTGGGCCCGTGCGTCGACACGATCGCCGACTCGAGCACGTCGGTCGCGAGCCTTTCGCTGTTGAACGTGATCCCGACGCTGCCGCAGATCCCGATGCTGGGGCAGGGTGCGCTGCAGCTGCCGCAGGGCGCGCAGCTCGCGCAGGGCTTCGACCCCGCGAAGGGCCTGCAGAGCCTCGGCGGCCTGCTTTCGGGCGGTGGCCAGACCGCGCCCGACGGCACCGGTTCGCTGCTGAGCCTGCCGAGCACCCTGTCGTCGCGGTCGCAGGTGAAGCTCGTGGACATCCCGGGGTCGAAGAACAAGGCGGTGCAGTCGACGTCGACGCTGCAGGCCGCCGACATCGACATCCTCAAGGGGACGCCCCTGGAGCTGTCGATCAAGGTGACCAGCCAGCCGACGCTCACGGTCACCTCGACCGGCGACGAGAAGACCTCCAAGGTCGACTACACCGCGCCCGTCCTGTCGATCCAGGCCGGCGGCAAGACGCTGTACACGCTCGACGCGGCGCACCCGACCAAGGACATCCCGATCGGCCTGCCGCTCGCCGGCCTGTCCGACCAGTTCGGCCGGCTCAACTCCATCCCCGTCGTCGGCGGCCTCGTGTCGACGGTGACGAAGGGCGTCCAGCAGGTCGGCGACACCGCCGGCACCGTGCTGGACCTCGGCGTCCTGCGGCTGTCGATCGCGGGCCTCGACAAGAAGGCGACCGCGGCGACCACGCCGTTCAAGGGCTACCAGCTGGGCGCGTCGGCGCGGCTGTTCGACCTGCAGGTGCTGCCGACGAAGAACCTGAAGTCGCTGCTGCCCGGCGGGGCTGGTGACAACCTGCCCTCGTCGCTCGCGCAGCTGTCCCTCGGTGAGCAGGTCGCCCGCGCCTACGCCCCGACCGGCGGCGTCGTCTGCGGCACAGCCACCACCTCGCCGCCCGCCGGCGGCCAGGCGCCCAAGGGCCCGGTCAAGAACCTCGCCTACACGGGCACGGCCTACGACACGATCCCGCTGTTCTGGGCCGGCACTGCGATGCTGCTGCTCGGCGTCGTGCTCGTCGCGGCGTTCCCGAACCGCCGCCGCACCGTTGCCGCCGTGGTGCAGAAGCAGGACCCGAAGCCGTTCAAGCCGTCGCCGCACCCGCGCGACTGAGCAAGCCGGAAGTTCGCTGACGCGGCCCGGTCACCGTCGAACGGTGACCGGGCCGGTTCGCGCTCAGCCCTGGCGCAGGGCGGTCACCATCGCCTCCACGGCGATGCGCGGTTTGACGTTCAGCTCGATCGCCTCGCGGCAGCCCAGGACGGCTTCCAGGCGGCGCAGAGTGGATTCCGGTGTCCAGGCCGCGGCGGCCGAGCGGATCTCGTCGGCGTGGTCCGGGTGGGTCAGGGTCGCGCCGGAGCGGGTGGTGGTGACGAGGACGTCGCGGTAGAAGCCCGCGAGGTCGACGAGCGCGAGGTCCAGCGTGTCGCGCTGGGTGCGGGTCGCGCGGGACTTCTGGCGCTTTTCCAGCTGCTTCACGGCGGCCTCGGCCGCGCGCTTGGCGCCGGCGACGCCCTTGCCGACACCGTCGCCGCCCATGGCGGTGCGCAGTTCGGAGCGTTCGAGCTCGTCGCGGGCCTTGCTCTCCTCGCCTGCGTCAGCCTCCGCGGCGCTGATCAGCTGGTCAGCGCACGTGAAGACATCGGCGGGGCGGCGCAGGCCCGTCGGGATCCGCAGCACGGTGGCACGGCGCTGGCGCGCGGACTCGTCGGTGGCCAGCCGGCGCGCGCGGCCGACATGGCCGTTGCACACCGCAGCCGCCCACTGCGCGCGTTCGGGATCGACGCCGTCGCGCGCCACGAGGACCTGAGCGATGGCCTCGGGCGGCGGCGTCCGCAGCGTCACCAGCCGGCAGCGCGAGCGGATGGTCACCGACACGTCGTCCGGGTGGTCCGACGGCGCGCACAGCAGGAACACCGTGCGTTCCGGCGGCTCCTCGACGGCCTTGAGCAGCGCGTTCGACGCGCCTTCCGTGAGCCGGTCGGCGTCCTCGATGATCACGACCTGCCACTCGCCCGTGGTCGGGCGCCGCGCGGCGGCCTGGACCAGGGCGCGCATCTCCGCTACCGAGATCGACAGGCCTTCGGGCACCACGAGCCGGACGTCGGCGTGGGTGCCCGCCATCGTCGTGCGGCACCCGGGGCACGCGCCGCAGCCCGTGCCGGTGCTGCACTGCAGCGCGGCGGCGAACGTGCGCGCCGCGACCGAACGGCCGGAGCCGGGCGGACCCGTGATCAGCCACGCGTGTGTCATCGCGGCCGGCGCGACGGGTTCCCCCGCCACGATCTTCGCCGCCGCAGATGCCGCCGACGACAGCGTCTCCACCGCCGGTTCCTGACCCACGAGCTCGGCCCAGACGCCGATCGGCCCGGTCACTTGGCCTCCACTTCGGACACTTCCGGCTCGCGCGCGGGCGCGAGCTCGGCTTCCGCGGCTTCGCCTTCGACGACGTCGGCGGTCGCCACGAACAGCTCGTCACTGCCGGCGTCGACGCGCTCGGCGGGTTCCGTCGGCGCCAGCCCGGAAAGGCGGCCGACGAACACCGCTCGCACGGCCGTGCGCACGCGGGCCGCCACCTCGTCGTCGGTGCCGTCGGCGTCGACGACCACGTAGCGGTCGGGGTCGGCGGCGGCCATCTCGGCGAGCAGGTGCTGCATGCGCCACTGGTCGTTCATCGACACCGAGGAGTTCTCCTCGCGCGTGCCCGGATCGGCGTCGAGCAGCACGGTGAGGTCGGGCCGCAACCGGCCGGTCGCCCAGTCGGCCAGGCCCTCGACCTCGCCGGTGTCGAGACCCGCGACGGTGCACAGCTGCGCGAGCGGCGAGTCGACGAAGCGTTCCATGACGACGACGTGCCCGGCGTCGAGCGCGGGCTGGATCTCGCGTTCCACCAGCTCGGCCCGGACCGCCGCGGCGACGAGCGCCTGCGCCCGCGCGCCGATGAGCGACGCGTCGGAGATCAGGGAGCGGAAACGCCGCTCGTCGAGCGCCGGGTCCGCCGCCAGCACGACGGGCCGGGTGCCGGTGCCGAGCCAGCGCGACAGGCGCGCGGCCTGGCTGGCCGTGTTGATGGCGGTGGTGCCCTCGAGCGCGATGAGGAAGCCGTTGACGCGCCGCGGCGCACGGCGCAGGGCGTTGCGCAGGTCGGTGAGGATCTTCTCGCTGCGGCGGTCGTCCATCTGCCGGTAGGCGATCACACCGAGCAGCACGGCGAGCACGCCGCCGCCGATCATCACCGGGCGCGTGCCGTCGATCGTGACGGGGCTGCCCCACACGTTGATCTGGTGCGGCCGGACGAGGCCGATGAGCGCCGGGGTGATGATCGTGGAGCCGAACAGCACGATCTTCAGCATCGACTGGTAGAGCGCGTTGACCCGGCCGCGGATCGCGTCTTCGACCCGCGAGCCGATGATCGTGACACCGGTGAGGAACGCCGTGCCGGCGCAGACGCCCGTGAGCGCCACGGCCACCACCGAGATCGCCAGGTGCGGGGACAACGCGATGATCACCAGCGAGAGCCCGGCGACGACGATCGAGAGACCGAACAGCCGGTCGTGCGGCAGGCGGCGCGCGAGCTTGGGCGAGATGGCCATGCCCGTGGCGAGGCCGAGGAACACGGCCAAGACCAGCAGGTTGAACGCCGCGTCGCCCGCCAGCAGCGACGACGAGTACGGCTTGGCCGACGCCACGACGGCGCCGCCCGCCGCGAACGCGCCGAACGCGCCGATCAGCAGGCCGCGGACCAGCGGCGTGCTCTTCACGAACCGGATGCCGTCGCGGACCATGTCGCCAAGGCCGAACTTCTCTTCGTGGGCCTTCTTGACCTTCTGGTCCGGCAGCCTGTGGACATCGCGCAGGGAAAGCTCGGGGATCCGCGTCGCGATGAGGATGCCGCTGGTCAGGTACAGCAAGCCGTTGATGACGACGACGATCTTCGCGATGTAGAGGTCGGCCGTCGCGCCCTGGAACAAGTGGAACGTGGTGTTCGCGCCCAGGATGAGGGCGTTGGCGCCCGCAGCCGTGATCACGGCGAGGCCGTAGGTCATCACCATGCCGAGCTGGTTTGCGGTCTCGACCTGGTCGGGGCGGCGCAGCAGGTTGGGGACCGCCGCGTCCTTCGACGGGATCCACATGATCGAACAGCAGCCGACGAGGAAGTTCGCGACGAACAGCCACCACGGCGCGCCGACGATCGCGATCGAGAGCAGGAAGCCGCAGCGCAGGAAGTCGCAGACGACCATCACCTTGCGGCGGTCGAAGCGGTCGGCGAGGAGGCCGCCGACCGGCGCGAACAGCAGCCCGGGCAGCAGGTTCGTGAGCACGACGCCGACGAACGCGAAGTTCTGCGCGGTGTAGTTGTCCAGCAGCTTCGTGCTCAGGCTGGTCAGCGCCAGCAGGTTGAGCCAATCGGCGACGCTGCAGAGGTAGGTGACGCCCCACAGCCGACGGAACGGTTTGATGGCCAGAACGCGCCTGACCCGGTGGATCGTGGAGGCCTCAGCACCCGCCGACCCACCCGGATCGACGCCGGGTACCGACCGTACGCCCTCGCTGATACGCCCACCCCACTCGTCACGGCGGCGTCGGGAAACCCTGTTCCAGGTCCCCCGACCGTGTCGTCAGGGTAGCCCGATCACCGACCCGGGCCCGGCACCGGCCCGGGTGTGGCGGGGGTGTCGCGAGGTCAGCCGAACAGCCCGCTCACGCTGCTGACCAGGCTCGACAGCATCAGCAAAGCGACGACCGCGAACACGATGAGCAGCACGACGGCGAGCAACACGCCCGCCGTGCTCGTGGACGGACGGCCGAGGTTCGGCATGCCGATGGTGGGCAGTCGGCGCCCCCTCGCCTGCCGTTCGGCGAGCTCCGCCTCGATGTCGTCGTCGGCGATCTCCGTCTTCGCCTTCGGCCGGGGCCGCGGGACCTTCTTGAGCAGCTGCGGCGCCCGCGTCGGCCACGTGCGCTGCCGGGGCAGCAGCCCCAGCGGCACGTTGTCCGGCCGGTCGCCGCTCAACGGCGGGATCTCCTTCGGCGTCTGCGCCGCTTCCTCCTTGAGGGCGGCCTCCACCATCCGCTTCACGGCCTCCGGGTCGTGTTGCACGGGCCGCGCCGTGGGCAACGCCTCGTCCGGAGTCGTCGCGGGCGCCGCGTCGGCCGCGGTGACCAACCCGGACAGCGGATCGGCGAACCGCTCCCCGGTGACGCTGCCCTGGAGCGTCCCGTCGCGCTCCGGTTCGGGGGCAGTGAAGAAAGGAGCCCCACCGGTCGTGCTCATGGTGACCACCTCACTACGGAATGTCCTCGCCGGCCAGTGTCGGCGACACTACCGGCTCCCGCATCCGCCCAATGGCCGCACAACTCCGCGGCGCACCAGCCGATCCCCGCAGCAGTTTGCAGGTACAGGCCCTCGCGGTCGACCGCCGCTGGTGTCGTCCGCGGGTGATCCCGATCACGAGATCGGGCACTCTTCGTAACCGACCTGGGGTGTTTTACCCGGCCCGCCGGGCCTCACCTGCGCGTCCCACGCGCCCGTTCCGCCGACCGGCCGCGACCCACTTCGCGAACCACCACCTCACGCCGCAAGCGCCGCTGCGAGACGCCAGCGCCGCGCCCGGCCGGCCGCCGCTGGCCGTCCGACGCATCCGCCTGTCGCTGCGCCCTACCCATCGCCGCCGGATCAAGAGTCTCCGACCCCGAAGCCGCGCCTCACGCGTCGCCGCCGGTTCGAAGGTCACCGCACCCGCACCTCGCCGCCGTCAAGCCGCGACCGTCACGAATCCGCGCCTACACCGAGCCATGCCGATGGCCACTCACCGACGGCGCGCCGCGGCCCGTCTCCAAGCCGCGCCCGTCACCAAGACCTGCGCATCGCGAAGCCCCACCCGTCGCCAAGCATCGGCCGATCGCCGCAGTGGCTGAGGCCCCACCGTGGCCCCTCGCCAAGCCGCGCCCATCGCGAAACCCGCCCGTCACCGAGCCTCGCCCGCCGGCCACCAGCCCACGGTTCGCCCGCCCACGGTTCGTCAGACGCGAGAACCACAACGCCCCGCACTCAACTCCCACTACCACCGCACAAACACCCACTCCGCCAACGTCACTCGCCTCTCACCAGCCCATCGCGCCACACTCCCCGGACCCCACCCCGGGACCCCCGGCTCCACCGACCTCACGCGTGACGCTTCACCGCCTCGACGATCCACGCCTCGGCCGTCCCTCGCGTCGCCGGTGTCCACGTCATTACCCAGCCACCGTCCGGGCGCGGCGCCGCCCGGAACTGGTAGCGCCCCTGGTCGTTGTCGACCAGGCCGAAGGCGCCGTGCGGGTACTCGGCGAGCACGGCGTCGCGCACCGCGAGGTCGACGAGAACGGTGCCGAGCCGTGGACGGGCGACCGCCGAGCGGATGACGTCGAGCGAGCCCCACGCGACAGGCGGGACGAGCCCGCTGTGGTCGGTTTCGATGCGGACGGCGGGACCCGGTCCGGGCGGACGGTCGGGCAGACCGTCGAAGACCCAGCCGGGCAGGGCGCTGAGCAGGCCGGACCGCAGGCGCGCGCGGCGGCCCCGCTTGCTCATCACCGTGGTGTAGTCGTCGTCGCCGAAGAAGCGGACCTCCCAGGGCTCCTCACGGGTCGGGAAAACGCCCGTGACGACCCCGCGGATGAAGCCACCGCGCAGCACGCGGTACAGCCCGACCGCCTCGGGGGTCACCTCTCCCTCAGGCGCCAGGCCGAGCGCCGACATCCCGGCCACGAACCGCGCGTACTGCTCCACCTCTTCGACGAGTCCGGGCCCCAGCGAGGGCCCGAACGACTGCTGCACCTCGTCGGCGAGACTCAGCGGCTCGGCATCCGGCTCATCACCGGTGGACTCGACCAGCACCGGGGGCACGCTGAACTGCGGGTCGTAGAACTCCATCACGGACGGCCGCTCCGGAACCTCCGCCCGGAGCGGCGCGATGACCTCGTCGATGACGTCGAAGACGACGGCTGCTGAACTGCTCACCCCACCATTGAACACCCTGGTACCGACAATTTTTCGAACTTTTGTTCGAATCCACACGATTGTGCGCCGAACGGTCCGTCAGCGGCTCGAAGAGGCTTGCGCGACGCGCATCGTCGGCGCCAGGAAGTACACGGACACGACGATGGTCCCGACTACCGCCAGCGTCCAGTGCAGCCCGATCCCGCCGGCCAGCGCGCCGATCAGCACCGGCCCCACGAGGAACCCGAAGTACCCGCACGCGGCCACCGCCGCGATCGCCCGGCTCGGCGCGTCGGCCTGCTTGCGGCTCGCCGCGCTCCACGCCAGCGGCACCATCCCCGACACCCCGAGGCCGACCACGGCGAACCCGGCCACCGCGAACCACGGCAGCGGCACGGCCACGACCAGCAGGAACCCGAGCATCGTCACCGCCGCCGCCGTGCGCATGAACGGCACGACGCCGTGGCGCTCCACGAGCCGGTCCGCCACGACCCGCACCGCGATCATCGTGATCGAGAACCCGAAGTAGCCCAAGGACGCCAGAGCCGCTGTCGCCGACGTGACTTCCCGCAGGTACACGGCGCTCCAGTCGTTCACCGTGCCCTCGGCGACGAACCCGCAGAACGCGATCACCCCCAGTGGGATCAGCGCCTTCGACGGCAGCGCGAACGCCGCGTCGCCCTGGCCGCGGTCGGCACCCGGCAGGAACCGCGTCGCCGCACCCAGCGCAACGAGCAGAAGCACGGCCCCCGTCGCCGTGAAGTGGACCTGGAGCGGCACCCGCCACGTCTCCATCAGCGCGCCGGCACCGGACCCCAGCAGCCCGCCGATGTTCCAGAACGCGTGGAATCCGGCGAAGATCGGCCGCCCGTACTCCTCCTCGACGCGCAGGGCGTGGGCGTTCATCGACACGTCGAGCAGGCTGTTGCCCACGCCGAGCACGACCAGCGCGCCCACGAACGTCACGAGATCCGGCGCGAACGCGGCCAGCGGCAGTCCCGCGCACAACACGGTCGCACCGGCGAGCACTCCGCGGCGGCTGCCGATCTTCGTGAGCACCGGCCCCGCTGCCACGAGCGCGGCCACCGACCCCGCCGCGAGCCCGAACAAGCCGACCGCCAGCCGGCCCGCGCTCAGCCCGGCGTGGGCCTGCGCCGCCGGGATCCGCGCCGCCCACGTGGCGAACGCCGCCCCGCACACCGCGAACACCACCGAAACCGCGGCGCGCGCACGCCGAGCCTGCTCCACCCACTGTCCCCCAGGCGTGACGAAGGGGGCCACCCGAAGCGTTCGGGTGGCCCCCGACGGAACTTCCGCCGCCTACTTGGCCTTCGCGGTGCTCGTCTTCTTCGCGGGCGCCTTCTTGGCCGCCGCGGTCTTGGTCGCGGTCGACTTCGACGCCGTCGTGGTCTTCCGGGTCGTCGTGCGCTTCTTCGGCGCCGGGCCCTTCGCCCGCTTGTCCGCCAGCAGCTCCGCCGCCCGCTCGGCCGTGAGGTCCTCGATGCTGTCGGTCTTCCGCAGCGTCGCGTTGTACTCACCGTCGGTCACGTACGGGCCGAAGCGGCCGTCCTTGACCACCATCGGCTTGCCCGAAACCGGGTCGTCGCCGAGCTCCTTGAGCGGCGGCTTCGCGGTGGCCGACCGGCCGCGCTGCTTCGGCTCCGAGTAGATCTTCAACGCCTCTTCCAGCGTGATCGAGAACAGCTGCTCCTCGGTCTGCAGCGAACGCGAGTCCGTGCCCTTCTTCAGGTACGGCCCGTAGCGCCCGTTCTGCGCGGTGATCTCGTCACCGGACTCCGGATCCTTGCCCACCACGCGCGGCAGCGACAGCAGCTTCAGCGCGTCGTCGAGCGTCATCGTGTCGATCGCCATGGACTTGAACAGTGAACCCGTGCGCGGCTTCGGCTGCTTCGCCTTGGCGGCCTTCTTCTGCGCGGCCGTCGCGCCCTCTGGCAGCGGCTCCGGCTCGGGCAGCACCTCGGTGACGTACGGGCCGAAGCGGCCTTCCTTCGCCACGATCTCGTGCCCGCTCACCGGGTCGGTCCCCAGCCGGCGACCCTCCTGCGGCGTCGCGAAGAGCTTCTCCGCGATCTCCGACGTCAGCTCGTCGGGCGGCAGGTCCTCGGGCAGGTTGGCGCGCTGCGACTGGCCGTCGACCTCGCGCTCGAGGTACGGCCCGTAGCGGCCCACGCGCACGACGACCTTGTGCCCGTCGGCGTCGTTGAACAGCGGGATCGAGTTGATCTCGCGGGCGTCGATGCCCTCGACGCTGCCGTCGACCAGCTTCTTCAGCCCGCCGAGCCGGCCGACCGAGCCCTCCACGCCGAAATCGCCGCCGAAGTAGAACTTCGAGAGCCACTGCGCGCGGTGCTCGTCGCCGTTGGCGATGCGGTCGAGCTCGTCCTCGAGCCCGGCGGTGAAGTCGTAGTCCACCAGCCGCTCGAAGTGCCGCTCCATCAGGCCGATCACGGCGAACGCGACCCAGGAGGGCACCAGCGCGGAACCCTTCTTCCACACGTACCCGCGGTCCTGGATGGTCTTGATGATCGACGCGTAGGTCGACGGCCGGCCGATGCCCAGCTCCTCGAGCTTGCTCACCAGGCTCGGCTCCGAGTACCGCGCGGGCGGCGACGTGGTGTGGCCGTCGGCGGACAGGTCGTTCGCGGTCAGGCCCTGGTCCTTGACCAGCACCGGCAGACGGCTCTGCTTGTCGTCGGCCTCGCCGCCGGCCTCGGTGTCGACCGCCTCGACGTAGGCCTTCAGGAAGCCCGCGAAGGTGATGGTGCGACCGGACGCGGCGAACGTGCACTCCTCGCCCGAGGTCGCGGTGCCGACGATGCGCACCGACATCGTGGTGCCCTTCGCGTCGGCCATCTGCGACGCGATCGTGCGCTGCCAGATCATCTCGTACAGGCGGAACTCGTCGGAGTCCAGCTCACCCGCGACCTGGCCCGGCGTGCGGAACACCTCACCGGACGGGCGGATCGCCTCGTGGGCCTCCTGCGCGTTCTTGACCTTGCGCGTGTATTGCCGCGGCGACGGCGACACGTACTCCTTGCCGTACAGCTGCGTCGCCTGGCTGCGCGCGGCCGAGATCGCCGACTCCGACAGCGTGGTCGAGTCGGTACGCATGTAGGTGATGTAGCCGTTCTCGTACAGCTTCTGCGCGATTCGCATCGTGCGCTCGGACGTGAACCGCAGCTTGCGGCCCGCTTCCTGCTGCAGCGTCGAGGTCATGAACGGTGCGTACGGCTTGCGCGTGTACGGCTTCTCCTCGACGCTCGCGACGCGGAAGTCGCGGTTGGCCAGGGCCTGCGCCAGGGCCTGCGCGTCGGCTTCGCCCAGCACGCGGATCTCGTTGGCCGAGCCCTTCAGCCGGCCGTTGGAATCGAAGTCGCGACCGGTGGCCAGGCGCGCGCCGTCGACGGAGACCAGGCGTGCCTGGAACGTCTGCGGCGAGGCGTCCTCGCCCGCGTCCATCGTCGCGGAGATGTCCCAGTACGACGCCGATGTGAAGCGCATGCGCTCCCGCTCGCGCTCGACCACGATGCGCGTGGCCACGGACTGCACGCGGCCCGCCGAGAGCTTCGGCATGACCTTCTTCCACAGCACGGGCGAGACCTCGTAGCCGTAGAGCCGGTCGAGGATGCGGCGGGTCTCCTGCGCGTCGACCAGGTCGGCGTCGAGCTCGCGGGTGGCGTCGGCGGCCGCGCGGATCGCCTGCTCGGTGACCTCGTGGAACACCATGCGGCGCACGGGCACCTTCGGCTTGAGCGTCTCGAGCAGGTGCCAGGCGATGGCTTCACCCTCGCGGTCGGGGTCCGTGGCGAGGTAGAGCTCGTCGACGTCCTTCAGCAGGCCCTTCAGCTCCGTGACCTTGGACTTCTTGTCCGGCGTGACGATGTAGAGGGGCTTGAAGTCGTTGTCGATGTCGACGCCGAGGCGCGCCCACGACTCGCCCTTGTACTGGGCGGGGACGTCGGCCGCACCCCGCGGGAGGTCGCGGATGTGCCCGACGGAGGACTCCACGACGTAGTTGCCGCCGAGGTACGGGGCGATCTTGCGGGCCTTCGTGGGCGACTCGACGATCACCAGCCGCCGGCGCCCGGCGCCGTCCGTCCCGGTGCCGTTCTTCTTGGTCCGTGCTCCTGCCACGCTGCCCTGCTCTCCACTCATCTCCGCGCCATCGCCCACGATGGCGGCGGCACTGCTTTACCCCTCGACGAGGGGTTCTGCGCCCGCGTCTTCGACCAGCCAGTGTGCACGCTCGCACCGGCCCGACAGCGGCTAGGTGGCCTGACACGCCGTCCGGCCCCTGCCCGTCGGATCGCCGCTGACCTCGACGATGTTTCCTATCCAGACCTAGCACGTGATTCCGGACACGTGCCGTGCAGGGTATCTCGTGATCACGTCGATACCCTCCGTTCGACGGTGGTGGGCCTGGCGTCGACACCGCTTCACTTACTACCTCGTCGAGCCGAAAGGAACCACCATGACCCGACGCCTGCTCGGTGGCGTGGTCGCCGCCGTGGCCGCGTTTGCCCTGGTCACAGCACCCGAGGCGGGTGCGGTGACCGCCACGTTCGCCGGGGCGGTGGCCCTGTCCAACTGCTCCGGTTCGGTGGTCAAACCGGCCGGCACGCCCGACACGGCGCCCGCGCTCGTGATGTCCAACGGTCACTGCCTGGAGTCGGGGTTCCCGAAACCGGGCCAGGTCGTCGTCGGGGAGAAGTCCACGCGGACGTTCAGCCTGCTGTCGCCGGACGGCAAGCAGAGCCTCGGCACGCTGAAGGCCAAAAAAGTCGTGTACGCGACCATGACCGACACCGACGTCTCGCTCTACCAGCTCGACACCAGCTACGCGAAGATCAAGCAGAAGTACCGGATCTCGCCGCTCGAGCTCGCCGGGGCGCACCCGGCGGCGGGCACGGAAATCGACGTGGTCTCGGGCTTCTGGAAGACCATCTACTCCTGCTCGATCGACGGGTTCGTGAACGAGTTGCACGAGAACGGCTGGGTGTGGAAGGACTCGATCCGCTACACGCCCGAGTGCGAGACCGTCGGCGGCACCTCCGGCTCGCCGATCGTCGACACCACGACCGGCAAGGTCATCGGCATCAACAACACGTCGAACGAGAACGGCGAGCGCTGCACCCTCGACAACCCCTGTGAGGTCGACGGGTCCGGGACCGTCACCGTGCACCCGGGTAGCAAGTACGGCGAGGAGACGTTCAGTATTCCCGCCTGCCTCACGCCGGCCAGCGAGATCGACCTCGCCCGCCCCGGCTGCGCGCTGCCGAAACCCGCGACCGGACGAGTTTTCTAACCAACGGCCTCCAGCAAGTACTGAAGGGGACTCTCGCCTCGGCGAGGGTCCCCTTCGGTGCGTTCGGGGGCGGGCCGGGCCCGACCGGGCCAGGCCGCCGCGTCCTTCGGCTCCGGCAGCTCGGGCCACGCGGCTTCCGCGCCCGCGGGTGGTTCGCCGATGAGCTCGAGCAACCCGTCGAGCCGGCGCCGGCCGGACACCCGTACGCCCGGCTCCTCCGCCTTCGGCCCCAGCAGCCGCGCCTGCACGCCGAGCGGCTCCAGCGCGGCCAGCAGTTCCTCGTGCATCCCGGGCGCGAGCGGGTCCATGCCGAGCAGGTAACCCGACGGGCCCGGACGCCCCGCCGCGAGCGCCCACATGCGCAACATCGCGCCGCTCAGGCGGAACCCGTCGGGCACCGCCTTGCCCGAATCGTCTTCGGTCGGACCGGAGCACCCTGTGCGCAGCCACCGCGCCGCCAGCGGCAGCAGATCGACACGGAACGACGTGCGCACCTGCGGGCGGCCACAGTCGGCCACGGTCACCTGCGCGTCGGCCCCACGCCGGCGGCACTCGCGCGCCAGCACCCCCGCGCGCCACTGCTCGTCGACGATCACGGACAGCCGCGCCGCCGTGCGCCCGAAGCCGGTGATCTGTCCCTGGCAGCACAGCAGGCCGGCCAGGTCCGGGAGCCCGGGGCCGCTCGCCTCCGCCGAGAACAGCGAGATCGTCCGATCCACGCGGAGCATGATAGAACACAAGTTCGATCGCCCGCGAGACTTGCGCCCGGATTTTCGCCGATCGAGCGATCACCGCACGAGCCGGTCGTGCGCGGCCCGCGGCGCGAAAATCCACGCAACCAGCAGAACCGCGGCGGCCGCGACGAACACCGCAGGCCCGGACCGGAGGCCGAAGAGGGCGATGCCGAGCGAGCCGCCGATCTGCCGCGCGAAGGTGAGCGTGGCCATCGCCGAGCCGAGGACGTCCGCAGGCGCCCAGTACTGCGCGAGCAGCGCGTAGACCTGCATGGACAGGCCGAGAGCGGCCCCGTTGCACGCCAGTCCGGCGATGCTCACCCCGAACCGGGCGCCACCCGGCGGCACTATCGGGATCGCGGCCGTCGCGAGGAGTCCCGCCACGCCGAGGGCCAGGGCCCAGCCGACCCCAGGCCGTGAGCCGGGGAAACCGGCGCGTGAACGCGGCGAATCCGCTGGTCACCAACAGTTGCCCGGCGGTCATCGGCAGGAGCAGCAGACCCGTCGTGGCCGGCGAGCCGCCGAGGACGAGCGGGACGTAGGTGAAGCTGCCGAAGAGCGCGACTCCGCTGAGAAAGGTGACGCCGATGGCTCGGGCGAGCCCGGAGTCGGCGAAGAGGCGCGGTGGGAGCAGTGGTGCGGCGGCGCGCCGTTCGACGCGGACGAACGCGAGGGTCGCGACGAGAGCGAGGAGAACCACCACGGTCGCCCGCAGCGGATCGCGGTCAATCGCACCGGCACTGCCGAGCACGACGATCCCGCCGCCGGCCACGGCGACCAGCAGCGCGCCCGCCCAGTCGAACGCGGTTCGGCTCACCCGGCGGGCGCCGGGGACCGCTCGCGCACCCAGCAGCGCCACGGCGCAGAGCGGGAGATTCAGCAGGAAGACGAGCGCCAACCCGCCGTGGCGGCCAGCACGCCGCCCAGCGGAGCGCCCCCGATCGCCGACACGGCGAACACCGCCGTGAGCCAGCCCTGACGGCGCACCAGCTCCGCGCAGTCGAACAGCTCCGCCAGGCCCGCCACCGCGGCCACGATCAGCCCACTGCCGCCGAGCCCCTGCACGGCGCGAAAAGCGACCAGCGCGGGCACGTCCGGCGCCAACGCGCACGCGAGCGACCCGGCGGCGAACACGAGCGCCGAGCCGGCGAACGTCCGTCGGCGGCCCCAGCGGTCACCGAGGCTGCCGTGCACGGGCGTCGACACGGCCACGGCCAGCAGGTAGGCCGCCGTCACCCCGCCCACCGCGTGGCGCCCCCGAGATCCGCGGCGATCACGGGCAGCGCCGCGACGACCACGTTGGTGTCCAGCGATGCCATCAGCATCCCCAGCGCGAGCGCGGCGAACGCAGTGCCCCGACCTCGCAGATTTATCTGCATATCGCACACGTTATGTATGCGAAACGCATACAGTCGAGGTACTCTGAGTACCGTGACAGCTCCTCTCGAAGAAGCCGGGCCCGCACTCTTCCGCCTGGTCAGGCACTGGTCACGGCGGTGGACCACCCGCACGGCGGCCGAGCTGATGGGCGAACAGCGCCACGTTCAGCACATCCTGGCGGTGGAAGCCGTCGACACAGTCGGCGCACACCCCGGTGAGGTGACGGTCGCGACCGTCGCGCACCACCTGGGCCTCGACCACTCGGGTGCCAGCCGCCTGGTCCGCGACGCGACCGCCGCCGGCTACCTCACCCGCGGTACGTCGGGGCAAGACCGGCGCCGGGCGTCGCTGCAGCTGACGGACAGCGGGCGCGAGCTGCTCGCCGCGTCGCACCAGTGGCAGCGGCGGACGTTCGACGAGCTCACCGCCACCTGGGCGGCGGCCGATCGCCGGCGCTTCGCCGGCTACCTCGTGCGGCTGGCCGAAGAGCTCTAACGCGGCGCCGGCGGCACCACGAGCTGCTGGCAGCCCGGCGCGCGCTTGCCCGCCGCCGAGAGCTCCGGCGTCGCGTTGAGGACCTCGAGGACGTCGAGCTTCGCGACGTCGTCGAGGCTCGCCTTCGCGTCGCCCAGCGCGGCCTTCGTGGCAGCCGCGTCGGTGGCCGTGTCGAGGCGTTCACGGGTCGAATCGGCACGCTGACGCACGGCTGAGAACCGGTTGAGCAGGTCCGTGCGCGCCTTGTCGGCGCCCGGCACCGGCGGCGGTCCCACATCGTCGAGCCCGGCGACGGTCTGGTCGATGCCGTCGACCACCGAGGACAGGAGCCGGCTCGACGTCCTGGACGCCTGCGCAGGAGAGCTGGGGTCGATCGTGGGCAGGGCCGAGAGCGTGCGCACGAGGTGCGTCACGGCCGCGCAGTAGCCGTCCGCCCATCTCGCGGCCGGATCGGCCTGGCTCGCGGCGTCCGCCTGTCCACCCGGCTGGATGTGCGACACCGGTGGCTGCTGCCCGCAGCCGGCGAGGCCGATCCCGAGTCCTGTCACCAGCGCGGCTAGAACGGTCAACCGCGGCCGCACCCCCACACCTCCTGCTCGTCGACGTCCAGGTGCCCCCGACCGTACCGATCCGAGATTCATTCGCAAGTCACTCTTCGGGGCGCGGGAAGAGTCACCGCACGCGTCGGGGCCCGGCGCGCACGCGGCGTGCCGGGCCCCGACGGTGTTCGCGCTTCGGCGGATCAGGCTTTCGCCTCCGCCGGGGTGTCCGCGATGACCGTGCCGCGCCGCTTGGACACGACGATCGCCGCGACGACGACCGCGACCGCGACGATCGCGATCACGATGCGCCAGGTGGTGTCCACGCCGCCGCCGGCCGAGAGCGTCACGACCGCGGGCGCGATCAGCACCGAGACCAGGTTCATGACCTTGATCAGCGGGTTGATGGCCGGGCCGGCGGTGTCCTTGAACGGGTCGCCGACGGTGTCACCGATGACGGTCGCCTCGTGGGCCTCGGAGCCCTTGCCACCGTGGTTGCCGTCTTCGACGAGCTTCTTCGCGTTGTCCCAGGCACCACCGGAGTTGGCGAGGAAGATCGCCATCAGGGTGCCGGTCGCGATCGCACCCGCCAGGTAACCGGCCAGCGCACCCGTGCCGAGGCCGAAGCCGACGGCGATCGGGGCGAACACCGCCAGCAGACCCGGCGTGGCGAGCTCACGCAGCGAGTCGCGCGTGACGATGTCCACGACCTTGCCGTACTCGGGACGGGTGGTGCCTTCCATGATCCCGGCGATCTCGCGGAACTGGCGGCGCACCTCGTACACCACGGCGCCCGCGGCGCGCGACACCGCGTTGACCGCGAGGCCGGAGAACAGGAACACGACCGCCGCACCGACGATCACACCGACCAGCGTGGGCGGGCTGACGATGTTCGCGAGGAACGTGCCCGCTCCGCCGACGGCCTTCGTGATCGCGTCCGAATAGGACCCGAACAGCGCCGTGGCCGCGAGGACCGCCGTGGCGATGGCGATGCCCTTGGTGATGGCCTTGGTGGTGTTGCCGACCGCGTCGAGCTCGGTGAGGATCTGCGCGGCCTTCTCGTCGACGTCGCCCGACATCTCGGCGATGCCCTGCGCGTTGTCGGAAACCGGGCCGAAGGTGTCCATGGCGACGATGACGCCGACGGTGGTCAGCAGACCGGTGCCCGCGAGCGCGACCGCGAACAGCGCGACGGCGCCGCCCAGCAGGTACGCGCCGAACACGGCGGCACCGATCACGAGCGCGGTGTACACAGCGGACTCGAAGCCCACCGAGATGCCGGACAGGATGACGGTCGCCGCACCGGTCTCCGACGTCCTGCCGACGTCCTGGACCGGCTTGTACTCGGTACCGGTGTAGTAACCCGTTAGCTTCAGGATGATCGCGGCGAGCACGATGCCGATGATCACGGCGACGGTCGCGATGACCGCCGGGTTGCCGCTGGTGCCCGCGAACTGCGCGCCGAAGTCGGAGAAGCTGCTCGGCAAGTACACGAACGCCGCGACGGCCGAGAGGACGGCGGAGATCACCGCGGAGATGTAGAACGAGCGGTTGATCGTGACGAGACCGCCCTCGCCCGCGCGCGCCTTCGTGATGTACACGCCGATGACGGCGGTGATGACACCGATGGCGGGCACGATGAGCGGGAAGATCAGGCCGCTGGAACCGAACGCGGAGCTGCCCAGGATCAGCGCGGCGACGAGCATGACCGCGTAGGACTCGAAGAGGTCGGCCGCCATGCCGGCGCAGTCACCCACGTTGTCACCGACGTTGTCGGCGATCGTCGCGGCGTTGCGCGGGTCGTCCTCCGGGATGCCCTGCTCCACCTTGCCGACGAGGTCCGCGCCGACATCGGCCGCCTTCGTGAAGATGCCGCCGCCGACACGCATGAACATGGCGATCAGCGCGGCGCCGAACCCGAAGCCCTCCAACACCTTCGGGGCCTGGCCCGTGTACACGAGCACGACGATCGCGGCACCGAACAGGCCGAGGCCGACGGTGATCATGCCGACCACGCCACCGGTGCGGAACGCCACGCGCATCGCGATCTCACGCCCGCCTTCCTCGCGCGCGGCGGCCGCCACGCGCAGGTTCGCCTGCGTCGCGAGCCACATGCCGAGGTAGCCGATGGTGAACGAGAACACCGCGCCGACGAGGAAGAAGATCGAGCGGCCGATGCGCTCGTTCCAGTCGTCGGCGGGGAGTGCGAAGAGCAGCAGGAACACGATAACGCCGAAGATGGCGAGGGTGTTGCGCTGCCGCTTCAGGTATGCGGCCGCACCTTCCTGCACCGCCTTGGCGATGTCCTGCATCTTGGCGGTGCCTTGGCCCGCGGCCAGCACCTCCCTGAGCAGCACGTAACCGATGGCGAGTGCGGCAAGGGCGACCACGGCGACCACACCGACGATGGTGTAGCCACCCCCGGAGAGCGTGAGACCGCCCTCCGCGAGGAACTGCCGGGACATTCGTCCTCCTGGGAACGCCGTTGGCCAGCGCGGACTCGTCGTACCCGCCGTGCCTGCGCTGGCATGGGATCTGTACCGATCGACACGCTAGCCGTGCGGGCAATGCACGTCTCACATGACGCTCGCCACAGAGGGTGTGGATTGCGGGAGTGTATTGGTAGTGCTCAGCGGCCCTGCAACGCGTCCCGGTGACAGCACGTTCCGTGACCTTGTGTGATTGCTCACTTGATCGATCTCGGGTCGGTTCTGTCGGTGCTCTGTGCGAAGCTTCGGCACGTGGTCGAGCGAGGACGGAGGCTGCTCAGCCGGGTCACGGCGGGGGTGCCGGTGAACGAGAACCCGGTGACGCACGTGGCACAATTGCCCGCGCGTCCGGCGGGGTTCGCGCCGTGGCCGGAGTGGGCGGCGCCGGCGGTGGTGTCGGCGTTCGCGGCGTCGGGGGTGGAGAAGCCGTGGCAGCACCAGGTCACGGCGGCCTCGCACGCGCACGGGGGCATGCACGTGGTGGTGTCGACGGGCACGGCATCGGGGAAGTCGCTGGCCTACCAGCTGCCCGTGCTGTCCGAACTGGCCACGGGTTCGAGCGCCACCGCGCTGTACCTGTCGCCGACGAAGGCGCTGGGCGCCGACCAGCTGCGTTCGGTGTCCTCTTTGGACTTGCCGGGGGTGCGAGCGGCGTCGTTCGACGGTGACACGCCGATGACGGAGCGCGACTGGGTGCGCGCGCACGCGAACTGGGTGTTCACGAACCCCGACATGCTCCACCGCGGGATCCTGTCGGCACATTCGCGGTGGACCCAGTTTTTCAAGCACCTCGCCTACGTGGTGGTGGACGAGTGCCACAGCTACCGCGGGGTGTTCGGTTCGCACGTCGCGCTGCTGCTGCGCCGCCTGCGCCGGGTCGCGGCGCACTACGGGGCTTCGCCGGTGTTCGTGCTGGCGTCGGCGACCACGGCTTCGCCGGCGGAGTTCGCGTCGCGGCTCACCGGGGTGGCGTGCGAGGCGGTGACCGAAGACGCGTCCCCCCGGGGCGCGCGGACGGTCGCGTTGTGGGAGCCGCCGCTGCTCGACGAGCTGACGGGCGAGAACGGCGCGCCGGTCCGGCGTTCGGCGGGTGTGGAGGCGTCGCGGATCCTCACGGACCTCGTGGTGGAGGGCGCGCGTTCGCTGGCTTTCGTGCGTTCGCGGCGCGGGGCGGAGCTGACGGCGCTGGGCGCGCGGCGGCTGCTGTCCGAAGTGGACCCAGCGTTGGCGGAAACGGTTGCGGCGTACCGATCCGGCTTCCTGCCGGAGGAGCGGCGGGCGCTGGAGTCAGCTCTGCTGTCCGGCCGGCTGCTGGGGGTAGCGACGACGAACGCGCTGGAGCTCGGCGTCGACATCGCGGGTCTCGACGCAGTGGTGCTCGCCGGGTACCCGGGCACATTGGCGTCGTTCTGGCAGCAGGCCGGGCGCGCCGGCCGGTCGGGCGACGAAGCGCTGGTGGTGTTCATCGCGCGCGACGACCCGCTGGACACCTACCTCGTGCACCACCCGGCGGCGCTGCTGGATCGTCCCGTGGAAACGGCGGTGCTCGACCCGACGAACCCGTACGTGCTGGGTCCGCAGCTCGCGTGCGCCGTCGCGGAACTGCCGCTGACCGAACCGGAGCTGGCGATGTTCGGCGGCGCCGCGGCCCGGGACGTGCTGGCGGACCTGGCTGCGGAGAAGCTCCTGCGCCGCCGTTCCAGCGGCTGGTACTGGACTTCGCGCGACCGCCCCCATGCGGAAGTCGGCATCCGCGGCTCGGGCGGCGACCAGGTCGCCGTCGTCGAGGCGGACTCCGGCCGCATGCTCGGCACGGTCGACCCGGGCTCGGCGTGCTACGCCGTCCACCCGGGCGCGGTGTACCTGCACCAGGGCTCGTCGTACGTCGTCGACGAGCTCGACCTCGAGACGGGGCTCGCGCTCGTGCACGCGGAGGACCCGGACTGGCACACATCGCCGCGGGAGGTCGTGGACATCTCCGTGCTGGCCACCGAACAGCGGTGCCGCCACGGCGGCGTCACCGTGTGCCTCGGCGAAGTCGCGGTGACGTCGCAGGTCGTCGGCTACCTGCGGCGGCGCCCGTCCGGCGAGGTGCTGGACCACACGCCACTCGATCTGCCTGAGCAGAGCCTGCACACGCGCGCCGTCTGGTACACGCTGTCCGACGACCTGCTCGGCCCCCCGCACCGGACGGTGACCGGGGATGCTCGGGTGGGGACCGAATCCGCGGCGCCCCTTGGGCCGAGTGGCACTTCAAGCTCCGGCGACGCGGCTGCGTGGTCCGGCGCCGACCCTGCCGACTGCTCGGCTGGAACCGATTCGCCGGGCACCGCCTCAGCCGACCGCCCCACGGGCGATGACTCGGCCGGCAGCGATGCCGACGCGGACCTTGCCGATGTCGCTGCCGGTGACCGCTCGGCCGGCCCCGCCCCTGCTGACCGCACCTCTGCTGGCTCCGACAGTGGTGCCGCCGATCCGGACAACACCGATTCCGCCAGCGCCGACTGGGCTGGCGGTGACCCGGCTGACCGCAGCTGCGCGGAACCCGGCACCGACAGGGGTTCCGCCGCTTCCGGCAGCCCCAACTCGGCTAACAGTGACTCGGCTGACCGCAGCTCCACTGACTCCGGCTCCGATAGCGGTGTCGCCGAGCCGGACAGCACCGACTTGGCTCGCGGTAACCCGGCGAACCCCGAATCCGCTGAACCCGGCACTGACAGCAGTGCCGCCGCCTCGGGCAATGCCGACTCGGCTAGCCGTGACTCAGCTGACCGCAGCCGCACCAACACCGGCTCCGACAACGGTGCCGCCGAGCCGGACAACACCAGCTCCGCCAGCGCTGACGCGCCTGGCAGTGACTCAGCCAACCCCGCAGGCGCTGAACCCGACACCGACAGCAGTACCACCGCCTCCGGCAGCGCCAACTCGACTAGCAGTGAATCGGCCGGCTGTGACTCGGCGGACGCTGAATCCGCCAGTAGCGGCGCGGCCGACGCGGACCGTGCCGGCACAGCCGGCTCGGGCAGTGGCGGCTCGAGTAGTGGCGGTTCGGCCGGCCGCTGCGCCGGCGCCACCGGCGACCAAGTTGCCGGGGTCGCCGAGTCTGGCGGCCATTCCGTTGCGGGCGCGGGAGGTGCCGGCAACGACGTGGGCGGGGCCGGCCGTGGCGGATCCGGTGGCGCAGCGAAGCGTGATGCGGCATCTGGTACGCCCGTGGAGCCTTCGGGCCAGGCCGTGGAGCGGGACCTGCTCGACGTTGAGGCACCCGGGCCCGAGGAGCGGGGGCCCGGGGTGCCACCGGTGGGGAAGGTGGCGCCGGTGGGGACCGGGGGTGTCGACAGGGCGCCGGGGGGCGCCGGGTTGGTCCCGGCGCGCGTCCCCGGCGCTCTGCATGCCGCCGAGCACGCGGCGATCGGCCTGCTACCGCTGTTCGCTACGTGCGACCGCTGGGACATCGGCGGGGTGTCTACCGCGTGGCACGAGGACACCGGGGAGGCGACGGTGTTCGTGCACGATGGGCATCCCGGGGGTGCGGGATTTGCCGACCGCGGTTATGCCGCGATTGTCCCGTGGCTGGCCGCAACGCGGGAGGCGATCGTCTCCTGCGAGTGCCCGACGGGGTGCCCGTCCTGCGTCCAGTCGCCGAAGTGCGGGAACGGCAACGATCCGCTGGACAAGGCGGGGGCGGTGGCCGTTCTGGATGCCGTGCTCGGGGCTTTGCGTCAGCACGGGGAACAGTGCGGCCACGGTGGTTCGTGAACCTCTTCAGTTGTCAACGCTGCTGTGCCGGGGTGGAACCGGTCACGCAGCGGTGGTCTCCACGAGCAGCGGTGCGTGCTGGTCGCTGAGGGCGCGCACGAGGACGTCGTGCACCTCGGCCGGGTCGGGCAGCTGCCAGCCGCACACCTCGGGCTTCACGCGCCAGTGGACCACGCCGTGCTGGAACGGCGAGGGCGGCAGCGGGATGTAGCTGCCGGCGCCGTGCCACTGCACGGAAGCCTGCGCCGCGAGCTCCGCGGGGAGGTTTTCGGCGGGCACGGTGAGGAAGAGCCAGCGACCGTTGGGCATCGCGACGATCGGCGCGGGATGGCCGAGGGTGCGGAGCAGCCGGGCGGCGCGCTTGCCCAGCTCGTCGTCGACCTCGATGGCGTCGAGCGCGGTGCCGGTGGCCACGAGCAGGCTGCGGGTGCGGTCGGAGAACCAGGTGGCGACCTCGTGGGCGTGCGTGCCGATCTGCTCGCGCCAGTCGTCGCGGGCCGGCACCGGCCGGCGCCACGTGAGGTCGTCGTCACCGGTGATCGACGCCGGGGTCGCGCCCGGGAGCACCGGCCAGCCGCGCCACGCGAGGCCGATCGCCTCCGCCCGCAGTTCGATGCGGAAGGCGCTCCGCCAGCTGTCCGGCCAATTCGCGTCCAACATTGCTTTCCTGCCTTCAAGTTCCGGTTTTGCGCCACCCGGGTCGGGGCCGTTGGTGGCGCACGTCTCACTAAACGGCAAGTTGCACATTGCGCGGAAGGGGTTCGCGACAACCGGTGGTTACTGGGCGATGAACGCCAAGTAGTGCACCGTTCGACCGATACCGAGCTGCCGATCATCGGCCGTTGAACCACCGCTCGACCCCCTTGGAACGGGGCCGGACACATTCGACACCCGTCACGCGCCCCGTGGGACACCTTGTCGATTTACCCCTCTGACCTCGGGTTTCGACCGTTCGCCGTGTGTCAGCTACCGCTGCTCGCGGGCTTCGCCGCTCGTCGTCGCCGCCCGTCGGACGGCCACCGCGGAGATCAACATCGGTCCGCCACTCGTCGACAGCAGTTGCGGACGAGCGGCGCAAAGGTCAGTCCGGCAGTCCGACCGGACCCGCTCTGGCCCGCGCCGACGGCGCCGGCAATCCCGGGATGGGTGGACTCCCGGCGCGGACTTCGACGAGCGCGTCCCGTTCCCGCCAGGTGCAGGCTGTGACCACGGCGCCCTCGTGGTCGGCCACCTCGCGGGCGCGGTCGCAGGCTCGCGCCGGCCCGTCGGCGGCGTGCGATGCGGCGGCCAAGGCACCCAGGTCGGCCGCGGCTTCGACGCGGTGCCGGGCCGCCACCGCCGCGGCGAGCCAGCCGCCGGCCGCCGCGAGGCCGATCAGCGCGGCGATCACGATGGCCGTCCAGACGGTCGCCACTCCTTCGTCGTTCTTCACGTCTGCGCTCCCGGTTCGGCGATGGCATACGCGCTGGCGTCCAGGTGGAGGCCGGCGAGGGTGTCGGTGGTGACGACGGCGGTGATGCCGTCGCCGGCACGGGTCACCGTGAGCCGCGCCCCGCGTGGGGCGATCGACTGCACGACCGCTTCGGCAGCACCCGGTTGCCCGGCGGCGGTCAGCCGCGCGGCTTCGCGAGCGGCGTCGAGGCAACGGATGTGCCCAAGCACCGCCGCGAGGCCCGCGAGCAGAGCCGCGACCACCGCCATGAGCGCACCCAGTGAGATCGCGGCTTCGACCGTGACGAAGCCCCCGTCCCGGCGACGGCCCGCCATCAGTTCGCCACCGTCAGGGCCCGTTGTACGAGGCCCGAGAGCGCGGAGGCGATCGCGTCGCCCCTGAGCAGGACGAGCAGCGCGAGGGCGAACGCCGCGGCGGCGACGGTGCCGATCGCGTACTCCGCGGTGGTGGTTCCCTCGTCTCCGGGGAGCCTGGGGAAGTCCATTCCGGTTCCTTTCTGTCCATTGTGGATTCATCTACAGCAGACCGCCGATCTGCCCGGCGAGGCCGAGCACCACCGGCAGCACGCCGAGGACGAAGAACGCGGGCAGGAAGCAGAGCCCGACCGGCAGCGCCAGTGCGACCCCGGCCCGTTCGGCGCGTTCTTCGGCCTCGACGCCGAGCCCGTCGCGGAGGCGGCGGGAGATTCCGTCGGCCGTCGCGGCCAGTGCGGCCCCGGACCGCGCGGTGCGGGTGGCGGCCACGGCCAGCTCCTCGAACCCCGGCCGCGTCCTGGTCGGCGCCCACGCCTCGGGCGGGTCGGCACCGAGGGCGAGGAGGTGGGCGGTGGCTCGCAGCGCCGTGGCCGTGTGCTCGGGCGCGGTGGTGCTGATGGCTTCGAGGGCCGTCGGCACCGGCAGGCCGGTGCGCAGGCACGCGGCGAGGAGGTCGAGCGTGGCGGCGGAGGCGAGGCGTTCGCCGACGTCGTCGGCCTTCGGGCGCCGCGAGCGGCGCAGGAGCCACCACGCGGCCCCACCGGCGAGGGCACCGCCGGGGAGCCCGGCGAACACGGCGACCGAGGCCCCGGCGAGGACGGCTGCGATGAAGTGCCGGATGCGGAGGCTGGGCAGCTTCGGACGCCATTTCACGCGTTCGGCGAGACTGCGTGGCGCGGGTGCACTGGGCCAGATGAGGAGCGCTGCGGCCGCGAGGAGGTACGGGGTCACGGGGCCTCCCGGCGTGGGGCGGTCAGAGCGCGCGACCAGGCGGTGCCGGCCCAGATCAGAACGGCGCCGGTGACGAGGAAGAGCTGCCCGAGGAGCGTGTGGGTGAGGACGGCCAGCGGATCGGCGCCGATGGCCTGCCCCATGGCGAGGCAGACGATCGGGAGCGCGGTGAGGACGGTCGCGCTCATCCGCGGGCCGGCCATCTTGGCGTGGAGACGTCGCGCGAAGGCGGTGGCGGCGTCGGTGTCGCGGCGGGTGGCGTCGAGGGTGTCGGCGATCGGGAGGCCGTGCCTCCGGGCGAGCCCCCAGGCGGCGGCGAGTTCGGGCAGCTGCCGGGATTCGAGCGCTCCGTCGAGCCGCGCGGCGGTGGCGAGGTTGCGCAGTTCAGCCGACAGCGCCGGGACGGCGTCGGCCGCCGCTTCGGCTGCGAGCACGGGGTGCGCGCCCGCCCGGAGCTCCGCGACCATCGCCCGCAGGGCGGCCGAGGTCTGCTCTCCGCGGGTCAGGGTCGCCGCGGATTCCTTGCGGCTGCGCCACTCCTGCCTCACCGCGACGGTCACGACTGCGACAGCCAACGCTGCCCCCGGCCCGGCGATCGGGATGGCGGCCAGAGCCGGCAAGAGCCAACGGAGGCGGCGAGGCAGGTGCGGGATGGTGAGGGTGGGACGCCGCGGTGGGTCGAGGCGGGTCGGCAGAGTGGGCCAGACGAGGAGTGCGGTGCCGAGGCAGAGAAAGGGCCAGGAGTCGATCATCCGGCGACCTTCCTCGGAGGTCGGCGAGCGGCTGATCGGGTCGCGGAAGTTCCGTTGAGCTGTGCGCAATCAGGCGGTCGGTGGTCGAGGTGGTGGTGGTTGGCCTGGCCGGTTCGCCGGGTGGCCGAGGTGACCTCCTCGTGGGGAGGAACTCGGTCCGGCAGCGCACGGGTGGAGGGCCGGTGGTTCCCGTGGTGGCGATCAGCGCTGCGGCGCCTGCGGATGGGGGTGGCGCCGGCCGGCGTGTGGTGAGTCATGACGGGCTGGTTCCCGGGTAAGTCATGGGTATTGCCGCAGAGCCGCCAAAAGCCGCGTACCTCGAGTGGCCGGTCGAGGGTGTCCCGAACACGCACGTGGCCGGTCGCGGTCGGGCCACAGCGGCAACGTCGGTGCCCTCCACGCGCCTCAACTGGCCGACCGACGGTGCCAGCAAGACGCATGCGGCCCGTCGTGGTCAGGTCGATGCCGCAGCGTCGGCGAACACCACGCACCACAAGCAGCGAGCCGATGCTGCCGGCAACCTGCATGCGGCCCGTCGTGATCGCGCCATTGCTGGGACGTCGGCGAAGACGGGTCGGCTGCAGTGGTGAGCCGCCGACACCCGCGATGCGCACGTGGCCGGGCGCGCCGTTGGTGCGACGCCGACGGATACCGTGCGCCTCAAGTAGCGAGCGGACGGTGTCAGCGACGCGCACGTGGCCGGACGTGGTCGGGGCACAGTCGAGACGTCGGCGAGTACCGTGCGGTTTGAGTAGCGGACCGAGGGTGCCAGCAACGTATACGGGGCCCGTCGTGATCGCGCCGAAGCCGTGACGGCGATTTCCACGTGCTTCAAGCGGCGAGCCGACGCCGCCAGCAGCGCGCACGCGACCCGTCGTGGTCGGGGCACAACCGGAACGTCGGTGAATACGGTCGGGCTTGAGTGCCGAACCGACGGTGCCAGCAACATGCATGCGGCCGTTCGTGATCGCGCCAAAGCCGTGACGTCGGCAAATTCCACGCGCCTCCACTAGCGATCCGATCCTGCCAGCAACGCGCACGCGACCCGTCGCGATCGGGCCACAGCGATGACGTCGGTGAATACCGTCCGGCTTGACCGGCCAGCCGACGCGGCCAGCAACACGCACGCCGCCCCTCGCGATCGGACCACAGCCGCGACATCGCCGAATACCGTCCGGCTTGAGTGGCGAGTCGACCGTGCCAGTTACGCGCACGCGGCCGCCGTTGCCAGGACGCCGGGGAATGCCGCGAGCCTCGAGTGGCGAGCCGATGGTGCCGGCAGCGGGTGCGGGCGCGCCGTTGCCGCGATGTCCGCGAAGGTGGGGGGTGCGGGCGAAGGCGCGGGTCATGAGGTGGCCTCTTCGAAGAGGGGGCGGTGGGAGGTCCACTGGCCGTCGCGCCAGAGGGGGGTGGGGTGGACCTCGCGGGTGGTGCGCTGGATTGCCGCGATTTCCGTGAGGCGGCGGGTGCCGTCGGGGTCGCGTTTGAGGTGGAGGACGACGCGGATTGCGGCGGCGAGTTGGCTGTGCAGGGCGTCGCGAGTGAGGCCGCCGAGGGAGGCGAGCGCTTCGAGGCGCGCGGGGACCTCGGAGGGGGAATTGGCGTGGAGGGTGCAGGCGCCGCCGTCGTGGCCGGTGTTGAGGGCGTTGAGCAGTGAGCACACCTCGGCGCCGCGGACTTCGCCCACGATCAGGCGGTCGGGACGCATGCGGAGGGCCTGCCGGACCAGTTCCGGGAGTTCGACGGCGCCCGCGCCTTCGACGTTGGCCGGGCGGGAGACGAGGCTGACGAACTGCGGGTGCGCAGGGCGGAGCTCGCCGGCGTCTTCCACGCACACGATGCGTTCACGCGGGTCGACTTCGCTCAGCAGAGCGCTCAGGAGTGTCGTTTTGCCGACACCGGTGCCGCCGGTGACGAGGAAGGCGAGGCGTCTCGTGATGATCGAGCGGAGGAGCTCCGCGCCCTCTTCGGTGACGACGCCGAGGGTGGTCAGAGTGTCGAGGGTGTGCGTCGCGGGGCGCAGGACACGCAGGGACAGGCAGGTGCCGTTCGGGGCGATGGGTGGCAGGACGGCGTGGACGCGGACGTGACCACCCGGGGCCGGAAGCCAACCGTCCACATAGGGCTGTGCGTCGTCGAGCCGTCGGCCGGCCGCGAGGGCCAGGCGCTGGGCCAGGCGGCGAACGGCTTCCTCGCCGGGAAACCGCAGGTGGGTGCGGACGAGGCCGGCGTCGCCGTCCGTCCAGATCTGGTCGGGTGCGGTGACGAGGACGTCGGTAACGGCGGGGTCTTCGAGCAGCGGCGCGAGCGGGCCGGCGCCCACGAACTCGTCGCGGGCCTGGCGGACGGCGTCCAGCACGGCGTCGTGGCTGAGTGTGCCGCCGGCCTCGGCCCGCACCGCCTCGGCGACGGCGACCGGGTCGGCGAGGCGGCTCTCGCCCGCCAGCCGGTGGCGGACGCGCTCGACGAAATCGGTGGTCATGCCGGGAGTTCTCCAGACGTGGTTCGACGGATCAGGCGGCTGAAGCGAGGTGAGCCGGCTTGGGCCGGGCCTCGGCGAGGAGGGCGCGGGCCGTGGTGGCCAGGGAGCCCTTGGGCGGGATGTCGAACTCGCCGGTTTCGAGGGTCGCGGCGACGCGGCGCTCGGGGGCCAGGGTGGCGAGCAGCGGCGGGCCCAGGAGGGCTGCGGTGCGGGACGGTGGCGCGGCGGCGCGCGGATGTCCACTTGCGACGATGCCGAGGCGGTCGGTGTGGGCGGTGAGGTGGTGGAGGACCTGTTTGGCGGCCATACAGGCGCGGAACTCGATCGGCACGACCAGCGCGACGAGGTCGGCGAGCTCCGCGACGGCGAGTGCGCCCTCGTCGAGGTGGCGGGGCAGATCGCAGACGACGACCCGACCGGCGCGGCGGGCAGCGGACACGACAGCCGTCAGGGCGCGCGGCGCGGGGCCGGCGGCGGTGCGGCCGCAGGACAGCACGGGCAGGGTGCCGCGGTGGGGCAGGGCGTCGATCAGCGACGGGAGGGAGACGCGACCCGAAAGGCGGACGTCCGGCCAGCGGTGCCCGGGAGTGTTTTCCAGGCCCAGGGGCAGATCCAGGCCGCCGCCGAGGGGGTCGCAGTCGATGAGCAGAGCCGGGGCGGTGAGGTCGGCTTCGACGGCGAGCGCGGCCGCCAGCACGGAGGCGCCGGCACCCCCGCGCCCGCCGACGACGGCGATCACCGGGCCGGGCGAATCGGCGGGGGCGTCGGTGACATCTGCGAACGCGACGGTCAACTCGGACTCGTCTTCGGGGAGGCAGAAGACGCGCCGCGCCCCGACGGAGACGGCCCGGCGCCAGACCGCCACGTCCGCGGAGCCCTTGCACACCACGAAAACACCGTCGCGGCGCGGCATGGCCACGTGGTCGTCGGCGCAGTCCTCCTCGATCACGACGAGCGGGGCGCGGCTCCAGCGCGACCGGGCGGCCGCGAGGTCGGGCGCGCGATCGAGCTCGCACCCCGCCACGGCGGCGACACGCAAGACCTCGTCGAGCACGGCGCCCTCGGCGGCGATGACAAGCGGGCGGGCGTTTTTCATCTGGCTCTCCCCAGTGGCGGGACCCGGTCGGTGTCGAGCGGGTCGTTGTGGTCAGCAGTACGGGTTTGGCGGCGTGCGGGCGAGGCAGGCTCATCGGACTCGGCCAGCAGGCAAGAAACCCGGTCGGCGCCGAGGCCACTCATCGAGCGTGGCGCCGGCGACAGGACGACGTTCGGTTCTCCCCTCCGGGCGGAACGTGGTCGGCGTCAAGCGGGTCGTTTTGGTGAACAATGCGGGTTCGGCAACGTGTGGGGAAGCACGCTCATCGGCCTCGGCTCGGGGCCGAGAAACCCGGCTGGCGCCGAAGCCACTCATCGACACTGGCCCCGGCGGCAGGACGACGTTCGGTTCTCAAAGATCTCCCCCTCCCCGGGCAGAACACGGTCGGCGTCGAGCAGGTCGTTGTGGTCAGCAGCGCGGATTCAGCGGCGTGCGAGTGAGGCACGCTCATCGGCCTCGGCTCGCGGCCGAGAAACCCGGCTGGCGCCGAAGCCACTCATCGAGCGTGGCGCCGGCCACAAGTCGACGTTCGGTCCTCACAGATCTCCCCTTCCCAGATAGAACACGGTCGGCGTTGAGCAAGTTGTTGCGGTCAGCAGTACGGGTTTGGCAGCCTGCGGGCGACACAGGCGCTCTTCGGGCTCGGCTCACGGCCGAGAAACCCGGTCGGCGCCGAGGCCACTCATCGAGCGTGGTCCTGGCGACAGGTCGACGTTCGGTTCTCACAGCTCCCCTTCCCGAGGCAGAACGCGGTTGGCGTCGAGCGGGTCGCTTGGTTCACCAGCGCGGATTCAGCGGCGCGGTTGATGACCTCGGCCTGCGGCGGAGAATCCGCTTGGCGCCGACTCGGGCAATTCGTCGAGCGTGGCGTTGCCGACAAGTCGGCGGACCGCCCTCACCGGTCTCCTCGTCCCAGGCCAAACCCGGTCGAGCGGGTCGATTCGTTCAGCAGTGCAGGTTCGGCAGCGTGCAGGCGGGTCGGAGATTCGGTGCTTTGCCGAGGCCCTTCGTCGAACACAGGGTGAGACGGGTTCTCAGAGGTCTTCCCTGGGGCGAACCGGCTTCTGACAGGACGGTCATTCGGAGAGAAGCCGTGCGCCGGTGTGTAAGCGGACGGTTTTCTTCGGGTTCGGCCGGCGAAACCGGGCCAAGGCTGAACGAGTCCATTCATGCCGCGCCGCGGCGGTGGAAGGTAAGCGGACGGTTCCCTTGACAACGAAATCGGGCGGTGGCACGCAGGAGCATTGAGCCCCGAGCCGGCGGTCGCATGTAAGCGCGTGATTTCATCCGGCTCGCCCGCGGGAACCGGCCGAAGTGGACCGAGAGCAGGAGTGGGTGTGTGCATCGCATGGGTCTCCCCTTGGTGGAACCCGGGTGAAGCACGCCGGGTGTGGTTCCACGGTCTCTGGGGCCGGCGGGTCGCAGCAATGGGCGATGTGGCGGCCTGTGGACAACTCGGGGCTTGTGGACAACTCGCGCTCGAAACCCGCCACCAAGCGCGCGTGGAGGAGCGGATGCGGCACAATGCGCGGCCCCAGCGCCGCAAAACGGAGCCGAGAATTCCGGATTCGGCGAAATTCCGACGGAAGAGCTCCCGGAGATCCGGGGCCGCGGCGGAAAAAAATACTGAGCCCGCACAAAAGAGGGCGGCCCTCGCCAGGGGGGAGGGACGAGGGCCGCCGTGGGTTCAGCCCCGGGGGGTCGGACTGAACCGGCCCGGTTGGACACCGGGTCCACACACCTTAACTCCGCCGGGCACCGGTTGGCGCTGTGAGCGACACCTACGATTCGATAACGGCATCCAAAGCCGGATGCCCAGTCCTGTCATGGATTTTCCGCCGGGCGGGCGCGCCGGTGTTCGATCAACGCGCGAAGGGGCTCGGGAGTTCTCCTATCCTGATCACGTGCCCGAACCCAGCAGCGCACCGCCGCGCGAATCCGTCCCCGGGGAACCCCGGCGAGCTGTCGCCGCGTTCTTCGATCTCGACAAGACGATCATCGCTTCTTCCAGCGCTCTGGCGTTCAGCAAACCATTGCTCAGAGAAGGGCTGATCAACCGGCGGGCCGCATTGCGTAGCGCGTACGCACAACTCGTGTTCTCCCTCGCGGGCGCCGACGCCGACAAGACCGAACGCATGCGCGCCGAGGTCTCGAAGCTCTGCGCCGGCTGGGATGTCGCGCAGGTTTCGGCGATCGTGCGGGAAACACTGCACGACGTGGTGGACCCGCTCGTGTACGTCGAGGCCACCGATCTCATCGGGCGCCACCTCGCCGACGGCCACGACGTCGTGATCCTCTCCGCGACCGGCGAGGAGGTCGCCGCGCCCGTGGCCGCAATGCTCGGCGCGACCCGGTGCGTCGCGACGCGCATGGAGATCGCCGACGGCCGCTACACCGGCGAAGTCGACTTCTACTGCTACGGCGACAACAAGGCCGTCGCCGCGAAGCAGCTCGCCGCGACGCACGGGTACGACCTCGCCGAGTGCTACGCCTACACCGATTCGAGCACGGACATCCCGCTGCTGGAGGTCGTCGGTCACCCGCACGCCGTCAACCCCGACAAGCTCTTGCGCCGCGAGGCCGGCGAGCGCGGCTGGCCGATCCTCGCGTTCGAGCGCCCGATGTCGTTGCGCGGCCGAATCCCCGCTCGCTCGGCCGGCATGGTGGCCCTCGGCGTGGGCGCCGTCGCGGCGGGCGCGACGTGGTACAGCCTGAGTCGTCGCCGACGGTTCCGAACCCCGCCGAGCTGAGCACCCACACGGCGGTACCGGGCCGGTTTTCTCAAGCACAGAGCCGAATCGGCGGTTGCTCAGGGTACTTGACTCACCGGATCGAGCTTCTTTTGCCGGTGCACCCGTCCACGGTCTTGAAGTGACCGTGCTCACGGCGTAGAAAGTAGGTGCGGACGTCGAGCCGGCCAGGGCAGAGGTAGAAGAGAAGCCTCTACCACCCCGGGCGACCTCCGTGCGCGGACTCCGGGTACCCACGCGCAGCACGCCGCGGGAGGCTCGTCGTCTAGGGACTGCGTACCGGGACGCCGGACGCCGAGTCCATGAAGGTACGACCAGAGTTGCACGCTTGGTCGCCCGAGATGTTCCGCGCTTGCAGGCGGCGCCCGCCGGCTTCGGCCGACGGGCGCCGCCAGCGTTTCACCGAGCTGCGTCTTTCACCAAGAAATCCCAGGTGACCCCCCACGTTCCTGCGCACGGCCGATGGACAACGCTCGAGCCGGTGAGTAGCTTCCCGATACCGGCGCCGCCCAGTGGACTTCTCACCACCGGCGGCGCACGACACTGGGAGGCCTTACGTGACGAACCGACTCGCGCGCACGCGCCCGCGGAGGATCCATGCGCTCGCCGTTCCCCTCGCGGGGCTGCTCGCCGTCGCCGGGCTCGGCGCGACCGCGTCCGGCAGCACCCCGGCGGCCCCGGCCGTGACCGCCACCGACGCGGCCGCCCAGCGGGCGCTCCACGGCATGACGCTCGAGGAGAAAGTCGGCCAGCTCTTCGTCACCTGGGTCAACGGCAAGTCCGCCGACGAGGTGAACCCCAAGAACCAGGCCGATTTCGGCGTCGACACCGCCGCTCAGGTGATCCGCAAGTACCACCTCGGCGGCGTCATCTACTTCAACAACGACACCCGCGACAACTTCGACGACCCCACCCAGGTCGCCAAGCTGTCCAACGGTCTCCAGCAGGCCGCCATCACGAGCGGCGCGCACATCCCGCTGCAGATCGGCACCGACCAGGAGGGCGGCACGGTCACCCGCATGGGCGCGCCGGCCACGGAGTTCCCGAACTCGATGGCGATCGCCGCCGGCCGCAGCACCGACGCGGCGACGCAGGCCGCCACGATCATCGGCCACGAGCTGCGCGCCGTCGGGATCAACCAGGACTTCGCCCCCGACTCCGACGTGAACTCCAACCCGGCCAACCCGGTGATCGGCGTCCGCTCGTTCGCCGGCCAGCCGGGCCTGGCGAGCCAGTTCGTGACGGCGGAGGTCAAGGGCTACCAGGACTCCGGGCTGCCGTTCGAAACCGTTTCCTCCACGGCGAAACACTTCCCGGGACACGGCGATGCGGCCACCGACAGCCACACTGGCCTGCCGCGCATCGACCGCAGCGAGGCCGACTGGCGCAAGATCGACGTACCGCCGTTCAAGGCCGCGATCGCCGCCGGCATCGACTCGATCATGAGCGCACACATCCAGTTCCCCAGCCTCGACCCGTCGGGTGAGCCGGCCACGCTGTCGAAGCCGATCATCACCGGCAAGCTGCGCGACGAACTGGGCTACCACGGCGTGGTGATCACCGACTCCCTGGAGATGCAGGGCGTGCGCGAGCTGCACAGCGACGCCGAAATCCCCGTGCTGGCCTTGAAAGCGGGCGTCGACCAGCTGCTCATGCCGGTGCACCTCGACGTCGCGGTCAGCTCCGTGATCAACGCCGTGAAGTCCGGCGACCTGCCGATGCAGCGGATCGACGAGAGCGTGCTGCGCGTGCTCAAGCTGAAGCTCAAGCGCGGCATCCTCACTTCGCCGTTCGACAACCCGGCGCTGGTCGCGAAGAAGGTCGGTACGCCGGCGCACCTGGCCACCGCGCAGGGCATCGCCGACCGGTCGATCACCGCCATCGCCAACGACGCCGGAGTGCTGCCGTTCAAGGAGAAGCCCGCCGCCGCGCTCGTCACGGGCTGGGGCGTGGCCTCGACGCAGACGCTCGCCGACCGCCTCACCGCCCACGGCACGAAGGCGACCGCGCTGCAGACGGGCCAGACTCCGTCCGACGCGGCCATCGCACAGGCCGCCGCGGCCGCCGCGAAGACCGACCTGGTCGTGGTGCTCACGAACAACATCGGTGGTTTTCCCTTGCAGACCAAGCTGTTGCAGGCGCTGATGGCCACCGGCAAGCCCGTGGTCGCCGTCGCCGCGCAGATCCCGTACGACGCCGGATACGCCAACCCCGTGCCGACGTGGCTCGCGACCTACGGCTACATCACGCCTTCACTGGAGGCGCTCGCGAAGGTCGTGCTCGGTGAGACGGCCCCGAGCGGCAAGCTTCCGGTCGACGTCCCGGCCGGCGCCGACGTGAACACCGTCAAGTACCCCTTCGGACATGGACTGAGCTGGTGACCGTAAACCGCAGGAAGTTCCTCGCCGTCCCCGCGCTCGCGGTACCGGTGCTCGCGGGCGGCTCGGCCGTCGCTCAGGCCGCGCCCGCGCAGAACCCGTTGGAGAGCGAAGTGCTCACCGGCGCCGAGCAGCTCGCCGCCCAGCAGTGGCGGCCGCTCGCCGGCCGCAAGCTCGGCGTCCTCTCCAACCCGACGGGCGTGCTCGCGAACGGTGACCACATCGTCGATTCGATGGTCGCCGCCGGGGTCCGGCCCGTGGCGGCGTTCGGCCCCGAGCACGGCTTCCGCGGCAGCGCGCAGGCCGGCGGGTCCGAAGGCGACTACACCGACCCGCGCACCGGCATCCCCGTGTACGACGCGTACGGCGCCGACGCGACGAAGCTCGCCGGCCTGTTCACCAAGGCCGGGCTCGACACGGTCGTCTTCGACATCGCCGACGTCGGCGCCCGCTTCTACACCTACATCTGGTCGCTCTACACCGCGATGGTCGCCGCGGCCGAGGTCGGTGCGGCGTTCGTGGTCCTCGACCGCCCGAACCCGATCGGTGGCCGCGCCGCCGGGCCGGTGCTGGACCCCAAGTTCGCGTCCGGCGTCGGCCGCAAGCCGATCGCGCAGCAGCACGGCATGACCGTGGGCGAGCTGGCCCGCCTGTACGCCGCCGAGTTCCTGCCCGAAGAAGGCGTGAAGCTCGACAAGCTCGAAGTCGTCGAGGTCCGCGGCTGGCGGCGCGACGTGCTCTTCCCCGCCACCGGCCTCGACTGGATCATGCCGAGCCCGAACATGCCGACGTTCGACAC
This sequence comes from Amycolatopsis sp. FDAARGOS 1241, assembly GCF_016889705.1. Taxonomy (NCBI): domain Bacteria; kingdom Bacillati; phylum Actinomycetota; class Actinomycetes; order Pseudonocardiales; family Pseudonocardiaceae; genus Amycolatopsis; species Amycolatopsis sp. FDAARGOS 1241. Next base: position 41,801 of record NZ_CP069526.1, on the reverse strand, counting down.
CGCGCTCGTCTACCCCGGCACCTGCCTGTTCGAAGGCACGCTCTTCGCCGAGGGCCGCGGCACCACGCGCCCGTTCGAGATCATCGGCGCACCGGGCGTCGACTGGCACTGGCGCGACAAGCTCGAAGCGCTCGACCTGCCCGGAGTGAAGTTCCGCGAGACCTACTTCGTGCCGACGTTCAGCAAGTTCGTCAACGAGACCTGCGGCGGCGTCGAGCTGACGGTGACCGACCCGCGGTCCTTCGACGCCATCACCACGGCCGTGGCCATGCTCGTCACGGCCAAGCAGATCGCCCCCGCCACCTTCGGCTGGCGGCCCGACCACGCCATCGACCTGCTCTCCGGATCCGACCGGCTACGCACCTCCATCGACGCCGGCGCCGGGGTCAACGAGGTCACCGGCGCCTGGCGCGCCGAGCTCGCCTCGTTCGACCGCAGACGCCGGCCCTACCTGATCTACCGCTGAGGAGACCGGTCATGCGTGCTAGGAAGGTGCTCGTCGCGACGATCGCCGTGCTCGTCGCGGCCTCGACCACCGCAGGAGCCTCCGCCATCGCCACCACGCAGCACGATCCGCTCGCCGGGCGCTTCGACGTGCCCCGGCACGGGTTCGCGCCGCCGTCGACGACGTTGCGCGAGGGCGAACCGGCGGACGTCGGGCTCGACCCGGGCCCGATCCGCGGCGCCGAGCAGTTCCTGGCGAGCTGGACACAGCCCGACGCAAGCGGTCACCCGCACTTCTCCGGCGCCGTCGGCCTGCTCGCGCACGACGGTGTGGTCGTCGACCGCTACGCCGTGGGCGGCGCCGTGCGCTACGCCGACGCAGCGGGCACCGAGCTGCCGCCCGAGCAGCAGGTGCCGATGCGCAACGACACCATCTTCGACCTGGCGTCGATCTCGAAGCTGTTCACCTCGATCGCCGCACTGCAGCTGGTCGACCAGGGCAAGCTCGACGTCTCCGCGCCCGTGGTCGGCTACCTGCCCGAGTTCGCCGTGAACGGCAAGCAGGACGTGACGATCGAGCAGCTGCTCACGCACACGTCCGGCTTCGACGCCGACCCGGCACCGTCGCTCTGGGAGGGCTACCCGGACATTCCGGCGCGCCGCAAGGCCGTGCTCGACAGCCCGCTGAAGAACCCACCGGGCACGACGTACCTGTACTCCGACCTCAACATGCTCACGCTCGGCTTCGTCATCGAGAAGCTCACCGGGCAGACGCTCGACAAGGTGGTGCACGACCGCATCACCGCGCCGCTCGGCATGGTCGACACGGGTTACAACCCGCCGGCCTCGAAGCTGGACCGCATCGCCGCGACCGAGTACGAAAGCAACCCACCGCGCGGGCTCGTGCGCGGCCAGGTGCACGACGAGAACGCGTGGTCGCTCGGCGGCGTCGCCGGGCACGCCGGCGTGTTCTCCACCGCGAGCGACCTGGCGATCCTCTGCCAGACGATCCTCAACGGCGGCACCTACCGCGGCCACCGCATCCTGAGGCCGGACACCGTCGAGCAGATGCTGACGAACTACAACCAGCAGTTCCCCGACGACTCCCACGGCCTCGGCTTCGAGCTCGACCAGCCCTGGTACATGGGCGCGCTCTCCTCGCCCGTCACAGCGGGCCACACCGGCTTCACGGGCACGACGCTGGTCATCGACCCGGAGTCGCGCTCGTTCGCGCTGTTGCTGTCCAACCGAGTGCACCCCACCCGGAATTGGGGGTCCATCAACACCGCGCGCCAGGTCTGGGCCTCTTCACTGGCTCAGGCGATGGCCGTCCGGCCCAAAATCGGCCGCGATGCCTGGTACTCGGACCTCGGCGACAAGTCCACGGCTACGCTGAGTACGCAGCCCTTGACACCGCGGTCCGATGGTGCCCTGCAGGTCTCCTTCTACGCTTTCGTGGACACCGAGGGACCATCTGATCCACTTCAGCTGGAATCGTCCTCCGACGGCGTCAATTGGCAACCAGTGGCCGTGCACGCGACGGGACCGGGCGCGCCGCCGGGAGAGGTGACTTCGCTCTCAGGCCACGGGCACCGCGCCTGGTGGCGGGTGACGGCCGACGTGCCGGCCGGCGGCGTTACGAGCCTCCGCTGGCGTTACAGCACCGATCCGAATTACACCGGGCGCGGAGTTTCTCTAGACGGTGTGAAAGTCACCGAACGCGGCCGGACAGTTCTCGATGGTGAGCGGAACCCGTCGGCACTCACCGCGATCGGGTGGAAGTTGAGCAACCGGTGACCGCGCTGTCGCGCAGCGCCGAACTGAACCTCCCACTCAGCGATCCGAAGCCTTTTGCGGGGCGCCACTAAGTTGCCAAGTCGTTAGCTTGAGCTCGTTAACACCCGCGACCTGGTTAGCGACTTTCTGGTCAACGATTAATCGCAAATCGAAGTCCGCAGACACGGACGGGTTGCGATCCTGCCGAAGGATGTGGGTAGCCTTGTCGCAAATGCCAACGGTTAGTAACTTTCCGACGGTCGACGATGCCGATTCCGTGACCATCCCGGCACCGTCCGGAGATTCCGCAGCTCAGACCACTGTGCGTGACGCCGACGCGAGCCCGTTGGTCCGCATCCGGTCGCTCCTGCCGGGTCTCGCCCGCGCGGAACAGCGGGTCGCGAAGGTCGTGCTGGACGACCCGGCGTCCGTCGCGCGGCGCAGCATCACCGAGGTCGCTCTCGCCGCGAACACCAGCGAGACGACGGTCACGCGGTTCTGCAAGGCCGTCGGCGTCGGCGGGTACCCGCAGCTACGCATCGCGCTGGCCGCGGACACCGCCCGCACCGAAGCCAGAACCACCCGCAACCTGGGTGGCGAGATCGGCCCCGAGGACGACCTGGCCGCCGTGATCGGCAAAGTCAGCTTCGCCGACGCGCGGGCCGTCGAGGAAACCGCCGACCAGCTCGACGTGGCGGAGCTGCAGCGCGTGATCGACCTCGTGGCCGAGGCCGGCCGCGTGGACGTGTACGGCGTAGGCGCGAGCGCCTTCGTGGCCGCCGACCTGCAGCAGAAGCTGCACCGCATCGGTCGCGTGAGCTTCTCGTGGTCCGACACGCACATCATGCTCACCTCGGCCGCGGTGCTGAGCCCCGGCGACATCGCGATCGGTGTCTCCCACACCGGCGCGACCACCGACACCGTCGAGGCCCTGCGGGTCGCTCGCGAGCACGGCGCCATCACCGTCGCGGTCACGAACTTCCCGCGCTCGCCGATCACCGAGGTCGCCGACCACGTGCTCACCACGGCGGCGCGCGAGACCACCTTCCGCTCGGGCGCGACCGCGAGTCGCATCGCCCAGCTCACCGTCATCGACTGCCTGTTCATCGGGGTCGCGCAGCGGCACATGGACGAGTCCGTCAGCGCCCTGGACGCGACGAGGGACGCGGTCGGCTCGCACCGGCTCGGGGTCAGGCCCGACGGTCGCCGCCGTCCGCGGGAAACCGGTAAGTGAACTCAGAAACGAGGCGCATGATGACCGTCCCCTGCCAGGCGGTGCACGTCGATTCGCCGACCGAGCAGCGCAACCCCCGCACGGTGGACATCGACCTGATGTCGACCATGGGGATCCTCAGCTCGATCAACGCCGAGGACCGCCGGGTGCCCGACGCGGTGGCCGCGGTGCTGCCACAGCTGGCGCGCGCGGTGGACTACGCCGTCGAAGCCCTGCGGGACGGCGGCCGCGTGCACTACGTGGGGGCGGGCACCTCGGGCCGGCTGGCCACACTGGACGCGGCCGAGCTCGTGCCGACGTTCAACGTGCCGGCGGACTGGTTCGTCGCGCACCACGCCGGTGGGGAGAAGGCCCTGCGCCAGGCGGTCGAGAACGCGGAGGACGACGACGAAGCGGGCGCGGCCGAACTGTCCGCGGCCGTCCGTCCGGGTGACTTCGTGCTCGGTCTCGCCGCGTCCGGGCGCACGCCGTTCGTGCTCGGCGCCCTCGAGGCGTCGAGCCGCCTCGGTGCGCACACGGGGCTGGTCTCGGCCAACCCCCGCGCGGCCAAGCCGGCCGGCGTCGACGTGCTGATCGCCGTGGCCACCGGCCCCGAGGTGATCGCCGGCTCGACCCGGATGAAGGCGGGCACGGCGCAGAAACTGATCCTCACGGCGTTCTCCACGGCCACGATGATCAAGCTGGGCAAGACGTACTCGAACCTGATGGTCAGCATGCGAGCGACCAACGCGAAACTGCGCGGCCGCACGATCCGGATCCTGCAGGAAGCCACGGGACTGACCATGGCCGAGTGCTCCGACGCGCTCACCGACGCCGGCGGCGACCTCAAGGTGGCGCTGGTGCACCTGCTGTCCGGCTCCGACGTCGAGCACGCGGCGGCCGCACTGGAAGCCAACAGCGGCCACGTCCGCAAGGCGCTGGACTCCCTGCACTTACGCGCCGGCTGAATTGTCTGCCCCGGCTTCGCCGGGGCCGCGAGATCACGGTGTTGTCTGCGTCGGCTCCGCCAGGGCGGCGAGATCGCGTTGACCCGGTTTCTTCCCTCACGATGTGCTCGGCCGGGGCCGAGCACATCGCTCAGTCCAGAAACCGGCGCGATCTCGCGCTGTGGCAAGGGATGTAGACCTCTCGATCTCGCGGTGGCGTGTGCCGGAATCCGACGAAGGGCCCCCTCACCTCGTGTGGTGAGGGGATCGCGTTGTGAACCTTCGAGTATTGCGGTTCATCTTTTCACCTGCTTACTCTCTCAGGTGTTGCACGAGAGAAGGCGGGTTCGCATGGCCGGGGGCTCCGCACCGCACACCCGCAGCGGGCAGGCAAGGCAGCCGCTGTCGAGGCGCGAGTGGGGGTCGATCTCCGGGATGGCGGCGGTGATCCTGCTGCTGAACTTGCTCGGCTGGGGCGTGCTGGTGCTGTTCATCGCGCCGCACCACTACAACCTCGGCGCGTCGGGCGCGTTCGGCATCGGGCTGGGGGTCACGGCGTTCACGCTGGGCATGCGGCACGCGTTCGACGCCGACCACATCGCCGCGATCGACAACACCACGCGCAAGCTGATGGCCGACGGCACGCGGCCCCTCTCGGTCGGGTTCTGGTTCTCCCTGGGGCATTCGACGATCGTGTTCGGGTTGTGCCTGTTGCTGTCGCTGGGCGTGCGCGCGGTGGCCGGCCAGCTCGAGGACAACTCGTCCACCCTGCACGAGACGACGGACCTGATCGGCACGTCCGTCTCGGGCGTTTTTCTCTACCTCATCGCGATCATGAACCTCGTCGTGCTCGTCGGGATCAGCCGGGTCTTCGCGCGGATGCGCCGAGGGGAGCTGGACGAGGAGTCCCTGGAACGCCACCTTGACAACCGCGGCCTGATGAACCGGCTGCTGCGCGGCGCGACGAAAGCCGTGCGCAAGCCTTGGCACATCTACCCCGTGGGTGTCCTCTTCGGACTCGGCTTCGACACCGCGACGGAGATCGGCCTGCTCGTGCTCGCCGCCGGCGCCGCCGCGTTCGCTCTGCCCTGGTACGCGATCCTCGTACTGCCGGTGCTCTTCGCAGCCGGCATGAGCCTGTTCGACGCCGCCGACGGTGTGTTCATGAACTTCGCCTACGGCTGGGCGTTCGCACGGCCGATCCGCAAGATCTACTACAACATCACCGTCACAGCGCTGTCCGTGGCCGTCGCGCTGCTGATCGGCACGATCGAGCTCGTGTCGATCCTCGCGGAGAAACTGGACATCACGAACGGTCCGTTGGCGGCGATCGCGGACATCAACCTCGACTACGTCGGCTTCGGGATCGTCGGGTTGTTCATCGTGACGTGGCTGGTCGCGCTCGCCGTCTGGCGCTTCGGGCGCATCGAGGAGAAGTGGTCGGCGCGGCTCAGCCCGGCTGAGTAGGGCCGAGTTCGGCCAGCCGCAGCGCGAGCTGGATCTCCAGCGCGCGGCCAGGGTCGCGCCAGTCGTCGCCCAGTAGTGCCGAAACGCGGTCGAGCCGCTGCACCACCGTGTTCACGTGGACGTGCAGCACGTCCTTGGCTCGCGCCAGGTTCCCGCCGGTCGCGAAGTACGCGCGCAGCGTGCCGGCGAGGTCCGTGCCGCGGCGGGCGTCGTAGTCCAGCACCGGGCCGAGCGTCGCGCGGACGTAGGCCGGCAAGTCGGCGTGGCGGCCGAGCAGCACGCCGAGGAACCCCAGCTCGGCCATCGCCGCGCCGTCGCCTGCACGGCCGAGCGCCAGCAGCGTGCTGACACAGCGCACGGCCTCGCTGTACGCGTCGGCCAACGCGGCGGGACCCGTCGCGGGCCCGGCAGCACCGACGGTCACCGGACAGTCCACAACGGACCGGAGCTCACTCGCCACCTTCGCGGCCGCGACGCCCGGTGGCGCCAGCGCCACGACCTGCTCCGCGTGCACGCCCACCAGGTCACCGAACCGCGCGCACGCCGACGCCAGTGCCCGCCGGGACGTGCCCGGCGCGTGGGCGACCAGCACCACGTGCGGGGCCGCCAGGTCGACCCCCAGCCGTCGCGCACGGGCCGTCAGCGACGCCGGGTTGCGCGCCGGCGCGGTCAGCAGATCGGTGAGCAGCTCGCCGCGCACCTCGTCCTCGGCCTGCGCGACGGACCGCCGCAGCATCAGCAGCAGTGCCGTCACCACGGCCGCGCGTTCGAACAGCCGGCGGTCGGCGCCCGCGAGCTCGGGCCGGCCGGCGAGCGTGAGACTCCCCAGCAGTTCCTGGCCCGCCTGCACCGCGCACACCCAGGTGTCCTCCGTGGACTCCGCTCGCCCGCTTGTGCGCGAAGACGCCACAGCGGGCCCGTCGAACGAGAGCGGGGAGCCCGCCAGCAGCTCACCCGAAGGGTCGTGCACGGCGATCTCCCCGCGCAGCACGCCGGCCACCTCCGCGGCGACTTCCGGCAGATCACCGCCGCGCAGCACGAGGTCCATGAGCCGGTCGTGCGCTTCGTCGGCGCGGCGCATGGTCGCGTTCGCGGCGTTCAGCTCGGCCGCCGACTGCCGCGTCTCGTCGAGCAGGTGCGCGTTGTCGAGCGCGATCGCCGCGTGGTTGGCCAGCGACGAAAGCAGCGCGACCTCCGCCGTCGAGAACTCGCGCGGCGAACGGTCCGACGCGTAGAGCACGCCGAGCACCTTGCCGCCGATGGCCAGCGGCACACCGAGGATCGCCGTGAGCCCTTCCTCGAGCACGCCCGTGTCGATCGGGGCCGTGTGCCGGAAACGTGCGTCGGCGAAGTAGTCCGCGGTCGCGTACGGGCGCGCCGTCTGGGCCACGAGCCCGCCCAGCCCCTCACCCATGCCGAGCACGATCTGCTGGAACAGCGCCGAAACCGAGCCGTCGGTCACGCGGATGTAGGTCTTGCCGGCGGCTTCGTCGTTGAGGCTCAGGTACGACACGTCCACGCCGAGCAGCGTGCGGGCCCGCCGCACGATCGACCGCAGCACGGCGTCCGGGTCCCGCAGCCGCGCGAGGTCGCTCGCGGTGTCGAACAGCGCGGTGAGCTCGGCTTCACGCCGCTGGTGCTCGGTGAGCGTCTCGCGGATGCGCAGCGCGAGCTCGGCCGCGTCGCCGCCGGCCGCGCGGGCGGCGTGCGCCAGCTGCTCGCTGCTCGCCCCGGTGGCGAGCAGCTCGAGCAGCCGGCGGTTGGCGTCCACGCAGGTCATGCTGTCACTGAAGACCGCCCCGCGTCAGCCGGGACGTCGTGCAGCGACTCGCCCCGCGTTTCGCGGGCGCCGAGCAGAGCCAGCAGCGACAGCACGCACATAGCGGCGACGTAGACCGAGACCGGCACCGTGGTGTGGTACGCCTGGAACAGCGCCACGGCGATGATCGGCGCGATCGCGCCCGCCGCGATGGACGACAGCTGCCCGCCGACCGACAGGCCGGTGTAGCGCACGCGCGTCGGGAACTGCTCGGCGAAGAACGCGGCCTGCGGCCCGTACATCGCGCCGTGCACCACGAGCCCGATGGTCGCCGCCCCGATCACCGCGCCCGTCGTGCGCAGGTCCAGCAGCCAGAAGAAGCCGAACGCCCACGCGGCCATCCCGATCACGCCGAACAGGTACACCGGCTTGCGCCCGACCCGGTCCGACAGCAGGCCCCACAGCGGGATCGTCACGAGGTGCACGGCCGACGCCACGAGCACGGCCGTCAGCCCGGTCGCCTTCGGCATGCCGAGGCCCGTGGTCACGTACACGAGGATGAACGCGGTGATCACGTAGTACGACACGTTCTCCGCCAGCCGCGCGCCGAACGTCACGACCAGGCCGCGCAGGTGCCCGCGGAACACGTCGACGATCGGCGCGTGCTCCTGTTCGCCGGCAGCGGCCTTCGCGGCCACGAACACCGGCGACTCGGCCACGGCCAGCCGCACCCACAGGCCGATCGCCACGAGCACACCCGAGAGCAGGAACGGGATCCGCCAGCCCCACGAGGTGAACGTCGCGTCGGACTGCACGGCGGCGAGGATCGCGAGCACGGCCGTGGCCAGCAGGTTCCCCGCGGGCACGCCGGTCTGCGGCCACGAGGCCCAGAACCCGCGCCGCCGGTCGTCACCGTGCTCCGAAACCAGCAGCACGGCGCCGCCCCACTCGCCGCCGAGCGCGAAACCCTGCACGAGCCGCAGCAGCGTGAGCAGGATCGGCGCGAGCACGCCGACCGCACCGTACGTGGGCAGCGCGCCCATGAGGAACGTCGAACCGCCCATCATCACCAGGCTCACCACGAGCAGGCGCTTGCGCCCGATGCGGTCGCCGAAGTGCCCGAACACGAGCCCGCCGACGGGCCGCGCCAGGAAGCCGACGGCGTAGGTCAGCAGCGCGAGCAGGGTCCCGGTGAGCGGGTCGGCCGTCGGGAAGAACAGCTTGTTGAACACCAGCGCGGCGGCCGAGGTGTAGAGGAAGAAGTCGTACCACTCCACGGTGGTGCCGATCAGGCTGGCGCCGACGACCCGGAGCAGCCCGGACCTCGGCGCGGTCGTCACGTTGTCCACTTCGGACTCCACTTCGCTGTGGGGACGGGGGTTCAGGCGGCCGACCAGCCGCCGTCCAGGGGCAGCGACGCGCCCGTGACGTGGCCGGCGTGCTCGCCGCACAGCCACACCACGAGGTCGGCGACGTCCGCCGGTTCGATGAGCCGCTTGATCGCGGCCCGCCGCAGCAGCACCTGCTCGACGACGTCGTCCGCGTCGAGCCCGTGCTCGGCGGCCTGCGCGTCGAGCTGCGCGGTGACCAGCGGCGTGCGCACGTACCCGGGATTCACGCAGTTGCTCGTCACGCCGTGCTCCGCACCTTCCAGCGCGGCCACTTTGGACAGTCCTTCGAGCGCGTGCTTCGCCGCCACGTACGCGGCCTTGTACGGGCTGGCGCGCAGGCCGTGGACGCTGGAGAGGTTGACGATCCGGCCCCAGCCGCGCGCGTACATCGCGGGCAGCGAGCGGCGGATCAGCAGGAACGGCGCGGTGACCATCAGCGCCTGGATGCGCGCGAACTCCTCGGGCGGGAACTCGTGGAGCGCGGCGACGTGCTGCACGCCCGCGTTGTTCACGAGCACGTCGAGCTCAGCCGGCAGTGCGTCGATCACCGCGGGGTCGGTCAGGTCGCCGACGTGCGCCCAGCCCCCGGCTTCGGCCGCGGCCGCTTCGGCTCCGGCCGCGTCGACGTCGACGACGTGCACCTTGGCTCCGACCGCCGCGAGCGCCCGCACGCAAGCGAGGCCGATGCCGCCCGCTCCGCCGGTCACCAAGGCGACCCGGCCATCGAGAGCACGGGGCGAGCTGTGACGTGCACCACTGGTCATGGGCTACGAGGTTAGGGTGCGCCGACCTTGCCGACCATGTGCCGAGCCACCACAGAACCGCAAAACCCAGTGTGGCACTGCCACACGTCTCAGCCGGCCGCCGACGAGATGCTGCGGGCCTCGCGCGCGCCCGCTTCGAACGCTTCGCAGCAGAACAGCAGCCACTCGCGCACACCCTCGGGTGTGCCGGCCGCGAAGCCGTCGACCAGCTCGACGTACTTCGGCACGCGCCGGAAGAACGCCACCTCCGGCACGGTCAGCGACTTCGGGTCCAGCCCCGTCGCGACCATCGACAGGCGCGCCGCCGCGCGGGCGACCACCCCGTCGGCCGAGCCGAACGGCCGCAGCGCGAGCAGCTCACCGTGCACCACGGCCGTGAGCACCGCGCCGGGCACCGAAGTCGCACCCGTGACGAGCTGGGCCAGCAGTTCGAGGCGTTCGCCGCCGGAGCGGGGCCGGCCGAGCGCGTTCTGGTCGGTCACGACGTCGGCCGCCGCGAGCACGTGCAGCCGCGCCAGCGCCTGCAACGGTGCGCGCCGCCACGTGGGCAGCATGGCTTCGAGCGTCTCGGCCACGCGCAACGCGCCGGCCAGCAGCGGATCGGCCACGGCACCGCCGGCCGGCAGCTCGGGGTTCGCACCGTCGATCCCCGCCGACGCGCGGGCCGCGCGGACGGACGCTTCCGCGGCCGTTTCCGCACCGCCGCGCAGGTTCGCGGGCAGCCGGTGCACGGCGAAGACCGCGTCCTGCGCCGCCTTGGCCGCGGCCGCGACGCCGTCGAGGTCCAGCAGCGGCTTGAGCGGGTCGCTCATGCGTCGAGCACCTGGCCCGCGCGCTTGACGACGGGCGGCAGGACCGACCACGGGAAGTTGATCCACCGGTCGGTGCGCCGCCACACGTATTCGCTCTGCACCGTCGAATGCGGCTTCTCGTAGATCACGGCGCAGCGCACGTCGGCCACGTGGTCGGCGCAGAAGTCGCGCACCAGCTTGAGCGTGGCGCCGGTGTCGGCCACGTCGTCGGCGACGAGCACCTTCTTGTTGCTCAGGTCCACGACGTTGGGCACCGGCGGCAGCATCACCGGCAGGTCGAGGCGCTGGTCGACGCCGGTGTAGAACTCGACGTTCATCACGTGCAGGTTCTTCACGTCGAGCGCGTACCCGAGGGCGCCGGCGACGAACAGCCCGCCGCGCGCGATGGAGAGGATGAGGTCCGGCTCGAAGCCGTCGGCCGCCACCTGCTCCGCCAGCTCCCTGCTGGCGCCGCCGAACAACTCCCAGGTGAGCTCTTCCCGCTCGTCAGCCATGCCGCGCCTCTCCATTCCGTCGGTCCAGGGAGCATAAGCAACCGAAAAGTGGCCTGGCGAAATGATCGAGAATTGGCTATCACGCAAGACCACTTACGCTCGTAGCTTCGGTTCGTGAGCGACTGGAGCGACCACCCGACCCTGTCCGGCACCCACGTGCGCCTCGAACCGCTGCGTCCGGACCACGCGAAGGGCCTGTTCGAAGCCGGACCCGATCCGGCGATCTGGACGTGGCTGAGCTCCCGGCCGTTCGAGGGTCCGGCCGACGCCGAGCGGTACGTCGAAGCCGCCGTCGCCGACCCCGACCGCCTCGCGTTCGCACAAGTCGACCTCACCACCGGCCTCGTCGCCGGCACCACCTCGTATTACCAAATCGTGCCCAAGCACCGGATCCTGTCGATCGGGCACACGTGGCTCAGCCCCCGGTGGCAGCGCACCGCACTCAACACCGAGGCCAAGTTCCTCTTGCTGCGCAACGCGTTCGAGGTGCTCGGCGCCCAGCGCGTGGCGTGGGAGACCGACAGCCGGAACCTGCGTTCGCAGCGCGCGATCGAACGACTCGGAGCCCAGCGCGAGGGCGTGCTGAGGGCCCACCGGATCCGCCCGGACGGCACGACGCGCGACACGGTGGTGTACTCGATGACGGAAGCTGAATGGCCCGGCGCACGCGCCCGGCTGCTGGCCCGCCTCGCCTGACGGCCCGCGACACAGCTGCGCGCTTGTCCTGGGCGGACTAACGTCGCTAGCGTGCCGTGAGCCGCGGGTTCGCACTACAGGAGGCCTTGCAACCATGACCGAGCAGTCCCCAGCTCTGGACAACCTGCTCACCGAGAGCCGCACCTTCCCGCCGAGCGACGAATTCGCCGCCCAGGCCAACGCCAAAGCCGACATGTACGACAAGGCGGACGCCGACCGGGAGCAGTTCTGGGCCGAGCAGGCCGAGCGCCTGAGCTGGGATACGAAGTGGACCCAAGTACTGGACTGGACCAATGCGCCGTTCGCGAAGTGGTTCGTCGGCGGCAAGCTGAACGTCGCCTACAACTGCGTCGACCGGCACGTCGAGTCCGGCCACGGCGAGCAGGTCGCCATCCACTGGGTCGGCGAGCCCGGCGACACCCGTGACATCACCTACGCGCAGCTGAAGGACGAGGTCTCCAAGGCCGCCAACGCGCTGACCTCGCTCGGCGTGACGGCCGGCGACGTCGTCGCGATCCAGCTGCAGATGGTGCCCGAGGCGATCTTCGCGATGCTCGCGTGCGCCCGCATCGGCGCGCTGCACAGCGTCGTCTTCGGCGGCTTCTCCCCGACCGCGCTGCGCGCTCGCGTGGACGACGCGGCGGCGAAGATCGTGATCACCTCCGACGGCCAGTACCGCCGCGGCAAGGCCGCCGCGATGAAGGCCAATGTGGACGAGGCGCTAGAGGGCGCCGAGACCGTGGAGAAGGTCATCGTGGTCCGCCGCACCGGCAGCGACCTCCCGGGCGAGGTGCCCTGGACCGAGGGGCGCGACCTGTGGTGGCACGAACTCGTCGACGGCCAGCCGGCCGACCACACGCCGGAGGCGTTCGACAGCGAACACCCGCTGTTCATCCTCTACACCTCCGGCACCACCGGGAAGCCGAAGGGCATCCTGCACACCTCCGGCGGCTACCTCACGCAGGTCGCGTACACGCACCACAACGTGTTCGACCACAAGCCGGGCGAAGACGTGTACTGGTGCACCGCCGACATCGGCTGGATCACCGGCCACAGCTACATCGTGTACGGGCCGCTCGCGAACCGCGTGACGCAGGTCGTGTACGAAGGCACGCCGAACACCCCGCACGAGGGCCGGCACTGGGAGATCGTGCAGAAGTACAAGGTCTCCATCTACTACACCGCGCCGACGCTGATCCGCACGTTCATGAAGTGGGGCGCGGACATCCCGGCCAAGTACGACCTGACGTCGCTGCGCGTGCTCGGCAGCGTCGGCGAGCCGATCAACCCCGAGGCGTGGATGTGGTACCGCGAGACCATCGGCGCGAACAAGACGCCGGTCGTCGACACGTGGTGGCAGACCGAGACGGGCGCGATCATGATCTCGCCGCTGCCGGGCGTCACCGGCGCGAAGCCGGGCTCGGCGCAGCGCGCGCTGCCGGGTGTCTCGGCGAAGGTCGTCGACGACCAGGGCAACGAGGTCGGCAAGGGCGGCGGCGGGTACCTGGTGCTCGACAAGCCGTGGCCGTCGATGCTGCGCGGCGTGTGGGGCGACGAGGAGCGCTACCGCGAGACGTACTGGTCGCGCTTCGCCGACCAGGGCTTCTACTTCGCCGGTGACGGCGCCAAGTACGACGCCGACGGCGACGTGTGGCTGCTGGGCCGCGTCGACGACGTGATGAACGTGTCGGGCCACCGCATCTCGACCACCGAGGTCGAGTCGGCGCTGGTCTCGCACCCGACCGTGGCCGAAGCGGCCGTGGTCGGCGCGACCGACCCGACGACCGGCCAGGGCATCGTCGCGTTCGTGATCCTGCGCGGCAACGCCGTCGACGGTGGCGAGGCAGCCGTGCAGGAGCTGCGCAACCACGTCGCCAAGGAGATCGGCCCGATCGCGAAGCCGCGCCAGATCATGGTCGTGCCGGAGCTGCCGAAGACGCGCTCGGGCAAGATCATGCGCCGCCTGCTGCGCGACGTCGCGGAGAACCGGGCGATCGGTGACGTGACGACGCTGGCGGACTCCTCGGTGATGGACCTGATCTCGTCCGGCCTGCAGTCGGGCAAGGAAGAGTAGGGGTAAGTTCTCCGTCGTGAGGAAGGGGCTCTCCCGGCCGGGAGGGCCCCTTCCTGCGTGATTACCCTGAATGGCGGACATCGAACGCTTGTTCTAAGATGTGCCGCGGTACCCACCCCTACCCGGGCAAGGAGACGACACGAATGACCGTGGAAGCCTTGACGCACGACGAGGACACTGCGGGCGAAGCGCAGGCCACCGAAGCCGCGGAGGCCACCGAGCCCGCCACCCCGGCGGCGTCGTCTTCCGATTCGGCGGAGCCGGCCCCCGCTTCCGAGGAGAAGCCCGCCGAGGAAGCACCGAAGCCGAAGCGCGGCCGGCCCAAGGCCGCCGCGTCCACGGCGAAGAAGACCCGCACGGTGGAACTCACCCTCACCGTCACCGGCACGGCCGACGGTGAGTGGCAGGCCGAGCTGAAGAACGGCAGCAAGTGGGTCGCGAAGGGCCTGGAGATCCCCGCCGCCGCCGTGTCGCGCGCCGCGCGCGAGCTGCACGAGGACCTGTCGGTTCCGATCGACGAGGTCATCAACCAGGCCCGTGAGGCGCAGGCCGCGAAGGTCGCGCAGCTCGAGGCCGAGCTGGAGGCCGCCAAGGCGGCGCTTGCCGACCTCGACGTCTGACAGTTCTGATCGAAGGCCCGGCACCTTCGCGGTGCCGGGCCTTCGTCACGCCAGGGGCGGTTTTTCGGGCAGCGGGGTTTTGAACTCGAGCCACCGGCTGTCCACAATGGCCGTCACTTGGTGCGGCACGCCGCGCGGGTGCACGACGGTGTCGCCGGGTCCGAACTCGCCACGCACACCGTCGACTTCACCCGCGAGCCGGCCTTCGAGGACGTAGATGATGCTGTCGTGGTCGTGGCTGTGCAAGGGCGAGCCGACACCGGCCGGGTAGCGGATCTCGTACACCAGGCCGTGGGCGGCGCGCTCGCGTTCGCGGACGGACGCCGTGCCGCCGACCAGCACTCGCCCTTCCACAGTGGACACTTCCTGCCAGCTCATTCCGCGAACCTCCGCGACAACGCCACCCCCGCGGATATACTCCATGTATACAAGGCTGGACGCAAGACTCCCGGAGGTACACAGGTGCGCTTCACCCTGCTCGACGGCTCCGAAGTGACGACCTCCGTGCACACGCTGCTCAATGCCGGTTACGCCGGGCGCAGCCAGGACGACGTGGCTGCCCACGTGCGCGAACTCGCCGAGCTGGGCGTGCCCGCGCCGTCGGTGACGCCCGCGCTGTACCCGGTGGCGCCCTACCTCGCGCAGCAGACGGAGACTGTGCCGGCGCAGCACGGGCGCACGTCCGGCGAAGCCGAGTGGGCGCTCGTGATCACCGAGGAAGGTGTGCTCCTCACCGCCGCGTGCGACCACACCGACCGCGAACTCGAGGTCCACGGCGTCGCCTGGAGCAAGAACGCCGACCCCGACGTGCTCTCGCGGCGCGCGTGGCGGCTCGACGACATCACCGACCTCGACGCCGTCCGCCTGCAGTCGTGGGTCGACGGCGTGCCGGTGCAGGACGGCACACTCGCCGAACTGCTCCCGCCGTCGTACTGGCTGCCGGTGCTCCAAGAGCGCGGCCTGGCGACGCCGGGCACCGCGCTGCTGTCGGGCACGCTGCCGATGGACCCGGCCGTGGACCAGTTCGGCGAGAGCTGGCGCGTGGCGATGACGGACCCCGCCAACGGCAACGTGCTCGAACTGACCTACACCGTGGCGCCGCTGCCCGAGCCGATCGGCTGAATTCGGACGAAGGCAAGGCACAATTAAATAAGGAAACCCTGCCTTGATGTAGCCCATCCGACAGCGACAATCTGTCGCGGCCACGCGAATTCCGTGTTTCACTATTCCAGTGACCGAAACGGTGGACACGATGGAATCCCACTTCTCCCACGAACCACACGACGACGTGGGCGGCAAGCTGAACTGGCTGCGCGCGGGGGTTCTCGGCGCGAACGACGGCATCGTGTCCGTGGCCGGCATCGTGGTGGGGGTCGCGGGTGCCACCACCAGCAGCACCACGATCCTCACCGCCGGAATCGCCGGGCTCGTCGCCGGCGCGTTTTCGATGGCCGGCGGGGAATACGTGAGCGTGAGCACCCAGCGCGACACGGAACGCGCCCTGCTTCGGCTCGAGAAGCACGAGCTGAAAACGATGCCGGAGGCCGAGGAACGCGAACTCGCCGGGATCTACGAGGAGAAGGGCCTGTCGAAGGAGCTCGCCGCGCAGGTCGCCCGCGAGCTGACGCAAAAGGACGCGCTGCAGGCGCACGCGGAGGCCGAACTCGGCATCGACCCCGACAACCTCACGAGCCCGTGGCAGGCCGCGTGGGCCTCGCTGCTCGCGTTCACGGTCGGCGCGCTGCTGCCCCTGCTGTCCATCGCGTGGACGGCCGTGTCCGTGCGTGTGTGGGCGTGTGCGCTGGCCGTGGTGGTGGGCCTGACGCTCACCGGCTTCGTGAGCGCCCGGCTCGGCAACGCGCAGGTGGGGCGCGCGATCACCCGCAACGTCGGCGTCGGCGCCCTCACCATGCTCGTCACCTACTTCGTGGGGGTGCTGTTCGGCACCACTGTCGGTTAGCTAGTGCACGCCCTTCATCAGCTTCTTGATGAACGGGATGCACGCCAGCAGCACCAGGCCGACGACGATCGCGACACCGCCGATGATGCTGAAGTAGGGCGTCTCGTCGTGCACGTCGTAGGACTCGGCGAGCTTGCCCGACATCGCGGTGCCCAGTGAGACCGACAGGAAGTTCAGCGCCACCATCTGCGTGCGGAACGCCTTGGGCGCGAGCTTCGTGGACAGCGACAGCCCGACCGGCGACAGCATCAGCTCGGCGACCGTGAACACCAGCAGGATGCCGACGAGCGCGATCAGCGGGCTGCCGTTCTGGCCGGTGCCGGTCATCGGCAGGAACAGCAGGAACGCGATGCCCATGAACACCGTGCCGAGCACGAACTTCATCGGCGTGGACGGCTGCCGGTCGCCGAGCTTCGTCCAGATCGCGGCGACGATCGGTGCCAGGATGATGATGAACACCGGGTTGATCGAGTTGACCCACGACACCGGCATGAGCCAGCCGAACAGGTCGCGGTTCAGCCGCTGGTCGCTGTAGGCCGCGACGACCGTGGACTGCTGCTGGTACAGCGAGAAGAACGCGGCGCTCGCGATGTACATCGGGATGAACGAGAACACGCGGCTGCGCTCTTCGGAGGTGATCTTCCGGCTGGTCAGGATGACCACGAAGTACACGACCGAGATCGCGATGACCACGTAGACGACGACGTCCGCGAGGTTCGCCGGGCCGACGACACCGGAGAGGATCAGCGCCACGATCGCGGCCACGATGACCACCGCGATGCCGACGAAGAGCCAGCGCTGCGACGGCTGCAGCGGGTTGGGGACCTCCGAGGCCTTCGCGCCGAGGTTCTTGCGGCCGAGCGTGTACTGGATCAGGCCGAGCGCCATGCCGATCGCGGCGAGGCCGAAGCCGAGGTGGAAGCCGACCTCCGACTGGGCGAGCCCGGTGAGCAGCGGCCCGATGAACGCGCCCAGGTTGATGCCCATGTAAAAGAGGGTGAAGCCGGCGTCGCGGCGCTCGTCGCCCTCGGCGTACAGCGTGCCGACGACGGCGGTCGCATTGGCCTTGAGGCCGCCGGAACCGAGTGCTACGCACGCGAGGCCCACGCCGATGCCCGTCATGCCGGGCAGCAGCGCCAGGGCGATGTGGCCGATCATGACCAGCACGGCGCTGTAGAACAGCGTGCGCTCGGACCCGAGGATGCGGTCGGCGACCCACGCGCCGATCACGGTGGCGAGGTAGACCGTGCCGCCGTACGCGCCGACGACGCCGAGCGCGGCGCCCTGGTCGATGCCGAGGCCGCCCTTGTCGGCCGAGTAGTAGAGGTAGATGGCGAGGATGCCGAGCATCCCGTAGTAGGAGAAACGCTCCCACATCTCGACGCCGAAGAGGTTCGCCAGTCCTCGTGGGTGCCCGAAGAACCTCGTGTCCTGCTGGACCTCGGTGGAGGTGCTCACAACTGTCTCGTTCCTGTCCTGGACAACGTTGTCGTTTCTGCTTGGCATGCTAGAAGGCAAACGGGTGAACGGAACACCGGACCGGGTGTGGGAAGGGTCATTCGCGCCGCTTACGGTCGTTTCGCGTTCGTTAAGATGACCTCAAGGTGCGCCGGGAAGCCTGGTCGGCAACAGTCTGTGCCGATTGCCGTACCCGGAGGTCCCGCCCGTGAACGCACCTCGCCGAGCCGCTGCCGAGTTCGCCCGCTACCTGCGCACCGAGACCACCGGCGGGATCATCCTGCTGGTCGCCACAGCCGTCGCACTGGTCTGGGCGAACTCGCCGGCCGGCGACGTCTACCGGGCCGTGCGCGACTTCCACCTCGGGCCGGAGTTCCTCCGCCTGAACCTCTCGGTCGGCGACTGGGCGAAGGACGGCCTGCTCGCGTTGTTCTTCTTCGTCGCCGGTCTGGAGCTCAAGCGCGAGCTCGTGGTCGGTGAGCTGTCGCGGGTCAAGCAGGCGGTGCTACCGGTGCTCGCGGCTCTCGGCGGAATGGTCGTACCGGCCGTGGTGGCGTTCGCCATCGGCGGCGGAACGCCGGGCTTCGGCCAGGCGTGGGCGATCCCGGTGGCCACGGACATCGCGTTCGCGCTCGGCGTGCTGGCGCTGACCGCGTCGAACCTGCCCAGCAGCGCTCGGGTCTTCCTGCTCTCGCTGGCCGTGGTCGACGACCTCGGCGCGATCCTCGTGATCGCGATCGTCTTCACGTCGGGCTTCAACCTGGTGGCTGCGGGCATTGCGGTGCTGGCTCTCGGGTTGTACGCGTACCTGCAGCACAAGCGCGTGCGCACAGCCTGGCTGTACGTGCCGCTCGCCGTGATCACCTGGGTCGCGGTGCACTCGGCGGGCATCCACGCCACGATCGCCGGCGTCGCGCTCGGGCTGCTCACGCGCGTCAAGCTCGACGAGGGTGAGGACGAAGCGCCGGCCCTGCGCCTGGAGCACCGCCTGCAGCCGTGGTCGGCCGGCGTCGCGGTGCCGGTGTTCGCGTTGTTCGCCGCCGGTGTCTCGGTGAGCGGCGACGCGCTGGGCCGGGTGTTCACCACGGCGCTGCCGCTCGCGGTCCTGTTCGGACTGGTGGCCGGCAAGTTCGCCGGCATCCTCGGCGCGAGCGCGCTGGCGGTGAAGCTGGGCGTGGCGGAAAAGCCGACCGGCACGAGCTGGCGCGACCTGTGCGCGCTCGCGATGCTCGGCGGTGTCGGGTTCACGGTGAGCCTGCTGATCGCCGAGCTCGCGCTCGGCGGACCGGACACCGACGTGGCCAAGGCGGCGGTGCTGATCGCGTCGACCATCGCGTCGCTGGCGGCGGCCGGGCTGCTGCTGCGGCGCAGCCGGGCGCACGCTCGGAGGACGTGATCCCGACACTCCCGCCGGTCCGCCGCGCTTGGCGAAGGGGTACGTGGCACGATGACCCGGTGAGCAGCCCCAAACACGGACGCACCGGCCCCGACGGCGTGGGGGCCGTGCCGTACCTGCCCCTGTCGAGTGATGAAGAGGCCGCAGCCGCCGAACAGTCCGTCGGCAAACTCGTCGGCGACGCCACCCAGCACCTGTCGACGCTGGTCAGGGCCGAGGTCGAGCTGGCGAAGGCGGAGCTGGTCGGCGAGGCGAAGAAGGGCATGAAGGGTGCCGTCTTCTTCCTGATCGCCCTCGCCGTGGGGCTCTACAGCACGTACTTCCTGTTCCTGTTCATCGCCGAGATCCTCTCCGACTGGTGGGGCGTGCGCTGGCCGGCGTTCCTCACCGTGTTCGGCCTGATGCTGCTGACCACCGCGGTCACGGCGTTCCTCGGCTGGCGCAAGGTGAAGAAGATCAAGGCGCCGGAGCGCACGATCGACAGCGTCAAGGAGACGGCCGCCGCGCTGAAGCCGCGCCGGACCGCCGAAGACGACCTGCCCGCGACGCGCCCCTGACGCGCCGGGCCGGTGCGAACCAGTGCAGCTCACGCCCGACCCGTCGATCGTCCGCATCGACGGACCGTGGACGCACCGCGACGTCTCGGCCAACGGCATCCGGCTGCACGTCGCCGAAGCCGGTGACGGACCGCTGGTGCTGTTCCTGCACGGGTTCGGCGAGTTCTGGTGGACGTGGCACCACCAGCTGCGCGGCGTCGCGGACGCCGGTTTCCGCGCCGTGGCCGTGGATCTGCGTGGCTACGGCGACTCCGACAAGCCCCCGCGCGGCTACGACGCGTGGACGCTGGCCGGTGATGTCGGCGGCCTGATCAAGGCGCTCGGCGCGCGTCGCGCACATCTCGTCGGGCACGCCTGGGGCGGCCTGCTCGCGTGGACGGTCGCCGCCCTGCACCCCCGGCTCGTGGCTTCCGTGACGGCCGTCGGGGCCGCGCACCCGCTCGCGCTCAAGTCCGCGGTGCTCCGTTCGGCCCTGCGCCTGCGCGGTGGCCAGGCCCGCGCGGCCGGGCACCTGTTCCGCTTCCAGGTGCCGATGGCGCCGGAGAAGTGGCTCGTGCGCGACGGCGCCGCCAACGTGGAAGCGCTGTTCCACGCCTGGTCCGGACCGGCGTGGCGGTCCGCTTCGGACTTCACCACCTCGATCGCGTTGTTCCGCCAGGCGATGCTCGTGCCGGGCGTCGCGCATTCCGCGCTGGAGTACTACCGCTGGGCCTTCCGCGCCCAGTTCCGCGGCGAGGGCCGCCGCTTCACCGACGCGGTGGGCACCCGCGTCGCCGCGCCGGTCCTGCAGCTGCACGGCGCCGTGGACACGTGCATCGTCCCCGAGACCGCGCGCGCGTCCGTGCACTGGGCCGGGCCGCACGGCGAACCGCGCATCTGGCCGGGTGTCGGGCACTTCCCGCACCTGGAGGAACCGGACCGCGTGACGAAGTCCGTTGTGGACTTCATCGGCTACTGCGCCGTTCATCACTAATCCGGCCACAGCCACGGCCATCCACTTGCGTAGCAACGGTTACGTCGTGCCCCGGGGTGGCCTACTTTTGGTCGGATTGGTAATCAGCTCGCGCAGGCGCCGGTGCTGACGTTCGTCGTCTGCGACGGCGCGGCCGCGACCTCCGCGCGCACCTGGTCCGCCGTGAGCGTGAAGCCGGTGTCCGGATCCTCCACCGCGGCGCCGAACACCACGCCGATGACGTCGCCCTCGGGCGTGATCATCGGCCCGCCGGAGTTGCCGCTGCGGATGATGGCGCGGATGGTGAACACGTCGCGCTGCACGGTCTTCGCGTCGTAGATGTCCGGGCCACGCAGGTTGATGCGGCCGCGCACGCGAGCGGGCGTCGCCGTGTACGGGCCATCGAGCGGGTAGCCGAGCACGATCGCGTTGTCCCCGGCGCGCGCTGTCTCCTGCGCGAACGGCAGCGTCGGCGCGCTCAGGCCCGGCACGGCCAGCACGGCGATGTCGACCTCGGGGTTGAAGTACACGACGCGGGCCCGGTAGTCACCGCGGGTCGACTCGATCCCGACCTCGTCGGTCCCCGCCACCACGTGCGCGTTGGTCAGCACGCGCTGCGGCGCGATCACGAACCCGCTGCCCTCCAGCGCCTTCGAGCACGACGGCGCGTTGCCGCGGATCTTCACCACGCTCGGGTGCACCCGGCGGGCGACCGCGGTGACGTTCATCGACGTGTCCGGCGGGGCCGTATCCGCCGCCGGCGCCTTCTCGAACGGCGAGAGCGCCGACGGGAAACCCGACGCGTCGAGCAGCTTGCGCAGGTCGCTCGGCAGGCCCTGCGCCTCGGCCGGCATCAGGTCGTTGACCTCGCCCAGCACCACCGACGAGTTGATCGACTTCGCCAGGCCCGGGATCGCCGACACGGTCGTCAGTGGGTTCGCGACGAGCCAGGCCACCACGAACACCGCGGCGGCCTGGACGATCGCGCCCAGCGTCTTGTCCACTCCGGACACCCGGTTCGGGCTGATCTTCTGGCGCAGCTTGCGCCCGGCCCACACGCCGAGCGTCTCCCCGAGCACCACGAGGAACACCACCACGGCGAGCGCGAACGCCACCTTGGCCACGGGGTTGTCGAACAGCTCGATCACGAACGGCGCCAGCTTCACCCCCAGCACGGCGCCGATGGCGACGCCGATCAACGCGGGCAATGCGACGATCGCGCCCTGGAGAGCCCCCGAGACAGCCGCCAGCACCGCCAGCACCACCACGAGGACATCGACCCAGTTCACGCCGTCACCCCTCGTTCGCCCTTCCCGGCGCCCCGTTTCTGGCCCGGTGTTCGGCCAACGCTACGTCAAGGTCACGCACGTCGCCGGTGTCCCACTCGCGCTCCCAGCCGCCGAGCGACAGCAGCGCTGACAGCAGACCGGCGGTGAAACCCCACACGAACAGGCCTTCCACGTCGAACGCCGGGCCGCGCCACGAGCTGCCGCGCTTCTGCACTCGGAAGCGGTTGGCCGGGTCGGCGAGATCGGCGAGCGAGACGCGCGCGACGGCCGCCGTCTCACCGGGGTCCACGGCGTGGACGGGCGAGGGCGTGTGCCAGTAGGCGAGCACGGGCGTCACCGCGAAGCGCGAAACCGGCACGGGCAGCTGCGGCAGGATCGCGACGGGCAGGATGCCGGACGGGTCCACCCCTGTCTCCTCCTCGGCCTCGCGCAGGGCCGTGCCGACGGGTCCGTCGTCGCCGTCCTCCGCGCCGCCGCCGGGGAAGGCGACCTGGCCCGCGTGCGAGCCGAGGGTGTCGGCGCGGCGCTGCAGCAGCACGTCGGGACCGTCGGCGCGCTCGCCGAACAGGATCAGCACCGCGGCCGAGCGCGTGAGCTGCTCGGGGTCGAGGTCGAAGCGCGTGAACGTGCGGCTGTCGACGTCACCGGCCACCTTGACCAGCGGCCGCAGCCACTCGGGCACGGCTTCGGGCTCGACGAGGGGACCGGTCATGAGTAGTCCTTCACAGCTGCGCGCACCTGGTCGGTGCTGTCGAACGTGCGGGGGTTCGAGATGAAGTGGACCAGGCCGTCGGCAGTCACGACGTACGACGCGGGCAGCGAGGGGACTTTGAGCGCGGTGCGGATCGGCCCGGCCTGGTCGTTGCCGTCGTAGACCGACGGCAGGTGGACGCCGAGGCTGTGCAGCAGGCCGAGGCCGTCGGCGGCCGGGCTGGCGGTCTGCACGCCGACCACTCGCACGGCGCCGGGCTCGGCCGCGTAGCGCTGGAGGACCGGCAGCTCGGTGCGGCACGGCACGCACCACGACGCCCACACGTTCACCAGCGTCGGGGTGCCGGCGAGGACCTTGCCGAAGTCGACGCGCGAACCGTCACCGAGGCAGTCGGCCTGGATGCCGGAGAGCTGCCCGACGGCGGGTCCGGACGCGGCGGGTGGGCAGGCCTGCAGGGCAGCCGCGGCGCGGGCGGCGCTGAGGTCACCGGTCGCCGCGGGCGCGTTCTTCGCGCCCCCGCGCGTCGTGAGCACGGCGACGAGCACCGCGACCACCAGGACCGCGACGCCGAGTGCCCACTTGGTGACCGCTGTCACCCGCGCGCCGCCAGCTCGAGGATGTGCTCACGCTCCTCGCCCTTGACCAGCTTCGCGGCGACCTCGAACTCGGTGGGCCCGAGGCCGTAGGAGGGGCAGTCCTTCTTGAGCGGGCAGGCGCCGCACGCGGGTTTGCGAGCGTGGCACACGCGGCGGCCGTGGAAGACCACGCGGTGGGACAGCATCGTCCAGTCCTTGCGCGGGATCAGCTCGCCCACGGCGAACTCGACCTTGACCGGGTCCTCCTCGGCCGTCCACCCCCAGCGGCGCACGAGCCGGCCGAAGTGCGTGTCGACGGTGATGCCGGGCTTGCCGAAGGCATTGCCGAGCACGACGTTGGCCGTTTTGCGCCCCACACCGGGCAGCGTGACGAGGTCGTCGAGCTTGGCGGGTACCTCACCGTCGAAGCGCTCGACGAGCGCCGCGCCGAGGCCCATCACCGAGTTGGCCTTGGCCCTGAAAAACCCGGTGGGCCTCAGGAACTCCTCGAGCTCGGTGCGGTCGGCGCCCGCGTAGGCCGCCGCGGTCGGGTAGCGCTTGAACAACGCGGGCGTGACCAGGTTCACGCGGACGTCGGTCGTCTGCGCCGACAACACGACGGCGACCAGGAGTTCCAGCGGGTTCGTGAAGTGGAGCTCGGTTTTCGCGTCCGGATACACCTCGTCGAGGCAACGCTTCATACGCCGGGCGCGTCTCACCAAGGCAAGCCGGCTCTCACCGGCGCCCTCTCGGGGGGCGTTCGTGACGGCAGGTGGCACCCCGATAGCCTACGGGCGCGTCGGACGAGCCGGGCGGGAGCACCCGCCGGTGGACGGCCGACACGCCAGAGCACCACCTCGGCGCACCGTGTGCCGCGAGGAGCGAGGATCTGGAGCGATGCTTACCTTCAGCAGTGGATGCGCGTCATGACCGCGTGGTTCGTGATCCTGGTCCCATTGGTGATCATGTTCTTCGCGCTGTTCATGGAGCGCGTGGAGAGCCGTCTCAAGCACGTCGCGGTGCAGGAGAACGAGGTCGAAGAGTTCCTGGAGCAGGCACAACCCAACGAGGTCAGGGCGCTCTACGGCCACGGGATCGGCCGTGCGCTGGAGCTGTTCCGGCTCCGCAGGCTGGGCGGACGGGCAGCCAGGCTACGCGCGCGGCGCGTGCGGAGTTAGGCTCCCTGTTCGTGCGAGATCGTCTCCGGACGCCGCCCCCAGGCGGCGAGCCGACGGGCGATCTCGCCGACACGCCCTAGACTGACGCGAAAGTGATCGGCGACACGGCCTTCGACCTGCGGAGGAAGTGATCGTTTCTCGACGAGGAGGCACCCGAGGTGGACGAAACCCTGGCCCGTGCGGGCATTTTCCAGGGTGTTGAGCCGGCAGCCGCTGAGGCGCTGGCCCAGACCTTGGAATCCGTGGAGTTCCCCCGCGGCCATGTCATCTTCAGCGAGGGCGAACCGGGCGACAAGCTCTACATCATTCAGTCCGGCAAGGTCAAGATCGGCCGCAAGTCGCCGGACGGCCGCGAGAACCTGCTCGGGATCTTCGGCCCGTCCGACATGTTCGGCGAGCTCTCCATCTTCGACCCGGGCCCCCGCACGTCGAGCGCGACCACGGTCACCGAGGTCCGCGCCGTCACCATGGACCGCCCGGCTCTGCGCCAGTGGATCTCGACGCGGCCGGAGATCGCGGAGCAGCTGCTGCGCGTCGTGGCCCGCAGGCTGCGCCGGACGAACAACATGGTCGCCGAACTGATCTTCACCGACGTGCCGGGCCGCGTGGCGCGCGCGCTGCTTCAGCTGGCGCAGCGCTTCGGCAGCCAGGAGGCCGGCCTGCTGCGCGTGACCCACGACCTCACACAGGAGGAGATCGCCCAGTACGTCGGCGCCTCCCGTGAGACCGTCAACAAGGCTCTCGCCGACTTCGCCCACCGCGGCTGGCTGCGGCTCGAGGGCAAGAGCGTGCTGATCCTCGACCCGGAGCGGCTGGCGCGGCGCGCTCGCTGAGTTTCGCCTCGTTCGAAGGCCACCTCCCGCGTTCGCGCGGCGGGTGGCCTTCGGCGTCCCGGGGGAGTGATGCCGGTCCCCCACACGAGGGGAGTCGGCGGTTCGAGCCGTGTCGCGCGCGGATTTCGGGGCGTGAAGGCAAAAAATGACGAGGAGCCGGGCGCCACCCCCGACGTGGCGCACCGGCTCCCCGCGTGCGCGCGGACCATCCCCCGACGATCCGCGCTCCCCGCCCTCCGGTTCAGGCCCCGACCCGTACGCCGGAGGGAGCTGGGTTGTGTTGTTGTTCAACCATCATGGCCTGTACCCACGAATTCAAGGCCTTTCACTCTCAAGGACGCCCGTTCGGCCATTTCGTTGCACGACTTCACCGAGAATCCATAGAGCGTTACGGGATCGAGACCTCCAAGGCGTAACTCCCGGCTCGGTTGCGACGGTGACGCACCTGACCGCAAAACAACTGGTACTTCCGTACCATTCTCCGGCATACTGGTACGCGTGTCCCACTCTGCTCACTCCGAAGGCCGCACCACGCTCGCCGACTACCGCGCCGCGCTGAGGGCTCCCGGCTCTCGCCGCCCGGTCGTCGCGTCGGTGCTCGCCCGCGTGCCGATCGCGATGATCGGCATCTCCGCACTGCTATACGTGCAGCGAGAAACCGGTTCGTTCGCCGCGGCCGGGCTGGTCTCCGCCAGCTCGCTCGTCGGCGTGTCCGTGGGCGCGGTGGTGCAGGGGCGGCTGATCGACCGCTACGGGCCGACGCGTCCGCTGCTGGCCGTGGTGGCGCTGTTCGTGGTGTCGATGGCCGCGCTGGCCCTTGCGATCGAGGCGCACGCGACGACGTTCGTACTGGTCGCATTGGCCGCCGCGACGGGCTTGTCGGAGCCGATGATCGGCTCGGCTTCGCGGGCGTTGTGGACGAAGCTGCTGCCCGAAGGCCCCGCGCGCAACGCGGCCTTCTCGTACGAAGCCATTAGCATGGAGGTGTTCTTCATCCTCGGCCCGGGCATCGCCGGGTTGCTGATCACGGCACCGTGGGCCGGCACCGGCATGGTCGTGGGCGCCGCGGCGATGGCGACGGGCGCGACGGTGTTCGCGCTGAGCCCCGCCGTGCGCGCCTGGGGCCCGGCGCCGCGGGCGAAGTCCCGGCTGTTGGGTGCGCTGGCCGGCCCGGGCATGCGGACGCTGGCCGTGGCCGCGCTGGGCTTCGGCGTGGTGATCGGGTTCGTCGAGGTGGCCGTGCCGGCCGCCGCGACGGAGTCCGGCCACGCCGCGCTGAGCGGCTTGCTGCTGTCGGCGTGGTCGCTGACGTCGGTGGCGTTCGGCGTGGCCTACAGCCTGCGCCCGTGGCCGCGGCGGCTCGGCCTGCGCCTGCCCGCGCTGCTGGGCGGGTTCGCGGCGCTGGTCGCGCTCCTGGCCCTGACGTCGTCCCTGTGGGGCCTCGCACTGCTGATGCTGCTCGCCGGCGCCCTCATCACGCCCCAGTCGACGACCCACTCGACCGCCATCGAGGTCGTCGCCCCGCGCGGCACCGCGGCGGAGGCCTTCGGCTGGGTCCTCACGGCGGTGACGCTGGGACTCGCCGCGGGCCAGTCCGTGAGCGGCTACCTGGTCGAGCACGCCGGCCCGGGCGCTTCGTTCCTCGCGGCCGGCGCGACCGGCCTCGCGCTGGCCACGGTGGTCTGGCTGTTGCGCGGCACGGTGCCGCCGCAGGCTCCGTCGCCTACCGACTCGGACGAGCTGGTGACCGCGGGGCGGTAGGGGTTCCCTGTGAGGACGGGCCCGGCGGGTGACTGCCGGGACCGTTTTCGCCTTCACGCTGGAGCCCGCGCAGGATGGCGGTTCGAGCGACCCGACCGGACAGGTCTGGCACTCAGCGAGGCCGCCAGTGCGGGTGAGAGCTCTCACTTCGAGCGATGGGCCACGCAGCTGCCGAGCTCATCTGGCCTCAGTCGTGCGGCGGGGCGACGGTTCGAGCTACCGACCTGACGGCCCACCACTCGCGAGGCTGTCGGCGCCGGCGTGAGTGCTCACTTCGAGCGATGGGCCACGCAGCTGGCGAGCTCATCTTCGTCCGCAGCTGTACAGCGGGGCGACGGTTCAGGCGACCGACCGGACAGGGGTGCCAACCCGGCTATGCCGTTGGCGCGGGCGAGAGCCCTCACACGGAGCGATGGGCGACACAGCTGCCGAGCTCATCTTCGTCCTCAGCCGTACAGCGGGGCGACGGTTCAGGCGACCGACCGGACGGCCCACCACTCGCGAGGCTGTCGGCGCCGGCGTGAGCGCTCACTTCGCGCGACGGGCCACGCGGCTGCCGAGCTCATCTTCGCCCGCAGCCATGCTGCGCGGGGCGCGGCCGAGTGACCGATCTGACGGGCTGCGGCACACCGGCCGGTAGCGCCCGTCGCATCGCGAGACAGGCCGGGTCGTCGGTGGCTGTCGAACTCGATGTACGTCGCTCGGATCCACTCGGCGCGTCCCGGCTGCGCGGCGGATGGCTGCAACTCAGCCGGCTACCGGTGCTCCTGAATGGGTCGATTTTGCGTCGTTTCCGCTGGTCAAGTGCTCAGCGTGCGGTTTTTGTCGGTGCCCACCACTAGCTTTCCGGGCATGGATCTGACGTCTCCGGTGCGGCCGTTGTCCGCGGCCGTGAACGCCGTGGCCCGGCTCGTGCCGGGGGCGGCGCTGCGGCTGCGCGCGGCCGCAGGTGGGCTCGAGGTGGCGGCCGGCGATCGTGACCTGTCGGTGCGGTTGACGTGTCCGGCGACGGCCCACGTCGACGGGGAGGTGCTCGTGCCCGCGGCCCCGCTGGCCGAGACGGTGAAGATGCTCGACACCGACCGCGTGCGGCTGGTCGTCGAGGGCAGCCGGCTGGCGGTACGCGTGGAGGGGGCGCGCTTCGCCTTACCGCTGCTGGACGGCGGTGCCCGGGTGGAGCCGGCACAGCCACCGCGGCTGTCCGAAGTGGACGGGTCCTTGTTCGCAGCGGCCGTGCGCACGGTCGCCGGTACGGCCGCGAAGGACGACCCGCTGCCGGTCTTCACGGGCGTGCGCGTGCAGACCGAGGGCGACGAGCTCGTGCTCACCGCGTCGGACCGCTACCGGATGGCAGTGGCGCGGATTCGGCTGCGAGCGGCGTGGGGGCCGCTCGACGTCCTGGTGCCCGCACGCCTGCTCACCGAGGCCACGCGCCAGGCGTCGGGCCCGGTCAGCCTCCACGCCGACGCCGCCCACTTCGGCCTCGGCTGGCCCGGCGGCACCCTCACCACCGCCGTCCTCGACGCCGGCTTCCTCTCCGCCGACACCATTCCCCGCAACGCCGTCGACACGGAACTCTCGCTGCCCGCCGACGCGCTCGCCGCGGCCGTCCGCCGGGTCGGCGTGTATGCCGAAGACCGCCGCGTCCTCACCCTCGAAGTGGGCGACTCGCACGTCCGCCTCGCCAGCACCCGCGCTGACACGGGCGAAGCCGAGGAAACCCTGAAGGCAAACGTTTCCGGCGGCCGCACCTCCCCGTCCTTCCAGGCCCGCTACCTCCTCGACGCCCTCGCTCCCTTCTCCGGCGCCACCGTCCGGCTGGCCATCCAGCCGGGCCTGCGGGCGTGCGTCGTGCGGGCGGTCGAGGAGCAGGAGGTGGACCTGACGTACCTGCTGATGCCGATACTGCCCCGCTGACCACGAACGCCTCTGCCGTCGCCTCGCTCTCAGACCACACGGCAGTTCTGAACACGGCGGTTCTAAACATGGCGGTTCTAAACATGGCGAGGCCGCTCACCACCACCGGTGAGCGGCCCCGCGAAAGCGCTCAGGCGGCCGACTCGGCCTTCACCGCGGCCTCGACCTCGTCGAACGTCGGGTTCACCAGCGCCGTCGAACCGATGATCACGGTCGGCACGGTCTCGTTGCCGTTCGCCACCGCGCGCACGCGCTCGGCCGCCCCCGGCTCTTCCCAGATGTTGATCTCCTTGACGTTCAGGCCGCTCGCCATCAGCGGCCGCCGCAGCGCCGCGCAGAAGCCACAGCCCGGCCGCCAGTAGAACTCGACCTCGACGTCACTCATCGCCCGTCCTCCGAAGCACGTAGGTAGTCCAGCTGTGCCCGCACGCTCTGCTCGGCGGGCGCCCACAGCGCCCGGTCGACATCGGCGTACACGACCTCCACGACCTGTCGCGGCGACGCGTCCGCCCCGAGCACCTTCAACGCCGAACGCACCTGGTCCAGCCGCTGTTCCCGGTGGGCCAGGTATTCCCGGGCCGTCGCGGGCAGGTTCGGCAGCTCGGGACCGTGTCCGGGCAGGCCGGGCGTGCCGTCGGGCAGCTCGATGAGCTTGCGCAGGGACCGCAGGTAGTCACCGAGGTCCTTGAGCACGGTCGTCCCACGGCCGAGGATCGTGTCGCCGGTGAGGAGCCGACCGGCGAAGTGCAGCGACA
The DNA here is from genome assembly GCF_016889705.1 of Amycolatopsis sp. FDAARGOS 1241. Lineage (NCBI taxonomy): Bacteria > Bacillati > Actinomycetota > Actinomycetes > Pseudonocardiales > Pseudonocardiaceae > Amycolatopsis > Amycolatopsis sp. FDAARGOS 1241. Next base: position 12,001 of record NZ_CP069526.1, on the reverse strand, counting down.
CGGAGTCGTCGGTGTGCCCCGGTGTGTGCAGCACGCGGAACTCCAGCCCGCCCGCGGTGAACACGTCGCCGTCGGCCAGCGGCTCGGCGCCAATGCACAGCGACGCGTCGAACGCCCGCACCGGCGCGCCGACGCGCTCGGCGAACCACGGCGCGCCCTCGGCGTGGTCGGCGTGGTGGTGGGTCAGCAGCACGAGCTCCACAGCGCCGACAGCCGCGAGCTTCTCCAGGTGCTGCAGGTCGCGGTAACCCGGGTCGACGACCACGGCGGCCGACGCGCCGGGCGCGCGCAGCACCCAGCTGTTCGTGCCCTCGAGCGTCATCGTCGACGGGTTGTTCTCCAGCAGCACCTGCGCGTTCTCCGAGACGCGGCGCAGCACGCCGTACGCGGGAGCGGTCACCGTCAGGCCTCCGTCGGGTCGAGCACGACGCGGAACTTGTCGCCGTCCTGGATCAGGGTCGGCATGGTCTTCACGATCTCGCGCGGCGCGGCGAGCAGGTCGTCGGCCGTGGCGAATTCATCGAGGTCGGTGAGGGTGAGCCACGTCGGCGGCATCAGCATGCGGCGTCCCTCGCGCGCGTCGCCGATCGCGGCGGCGGGGCTCTGCCAGCCGGTGGCGTGGGCTTCCGACGTCGCGCCGTCCGCACGCTGGCCCTCGGGCAGCTTCGCGGAGAAGAACCGCGTGTCGTAGCGGCGCGGCTCCTCTGGCGGGGTCACCCAGTGCGCGAACGGCCGCAGCAGGTCGGCGCGCAGCGTCAGCCTGGCGTCTTGGAGGAACGCGGCCAGCGAGATTTCCCGGCTCTCCAAGGCTTTGCGCGCTTCGCCGTACGGCGTGACATCGGCGACCACGGCGTCTTCGGTGCCCGCCAGCAGCACGCCGGACTCCTCGAACGTCTCGCGGACCGCCGCGCACACGAGCGCGCGGGCGAGGCTCTCGTCGCAGGTGAAGTGCTCAGCCCACCAGCTCGGCGGCGGCCCGGCCCACGCGACGGACGCGTCGGCGTCGCGCGGGTCCACCCCGCCGCCGGGGAACACGGTCATGCCGCCGGCGAAGGGCATGCCCTTGACGCGGTGCTGCAGGAAGACCTCGACGCCCTGGGACCCGTCGCGCACGAGGATCACCGTGGCGGCGTCCTTGGGTGTCACGGGCGGCCCGTCGGCGTTCGCCTTCGTGCCGACGCCGGCCCCCACGGGGATGTCGAAGACGAACTCACGCGGCCGATCCACCGGGGCAACATACCTCGCAGCCGTGACCTGACGCCTGCAACTTGTGACATATCGCCGACGCAGCGCAGCCCCCGGGCCGCGTGCGGGTCAGGGGGCTGCGTCGAGCGTCAGACCGTCAGGACGACGACCACCGCTGGTCGCCGCCACCCGAGCGCGACGCACCGTTCAGCCGCAGCCGGGCCGCCTCGGCGCGCTCGCGCTCGGCGAGCTCCTCGTGCAGCTCGCGCAGCAGGGCGCGATCGCGTTCGGACAGGCTCGGGTCGTCCAGGTCGAGCGCGGGCAGCTCGACGACCTCGTGCAGGCTCGGCTTGCCCGCGGCGATCTCGCGGCCCTTTTCGGGGTCTTCGGCCAGCGCCTGGCGCAGCTGGGCGACCTCGGCGGGCGTCAGGTCGGCGGTGCGCTCGGCGCGCGTCTCCGACCGCGATTTGCGCGGGTTGTCCGCCGCTGGGGCCGGCGGGTTCTGCACGATCGGCACCACGGGCGCGACCGGCTGCTCTGGCTCCGCCCGCATGCTGTGCCGGCTCGGGGCCTCGACGACGGGCTCGGCCACGGTCGCCGGCGCCGGCGTCGGCACGGGAGCCGGCGGTGGCGGCGTGATCACCGGCTCGGGCCGGTAGTCCGTGGTCGTGTGCGTGCTCCCCGTGACCCACACCGGTGTCGCGACGGCCGCGGCCGACTGGTGGTAATCGGACCGCGCAACCCCAGGACCGCTGACCTCGACAACTGAGCGGATGCCGGCGCGACGCAGGGCCGTGTCGACCCGGAACGCGACCGCGGGCGGGTTGCCCTCAGGGCCCAGCTCCACCAGCACCACGCGCTGTGGCAGCGCGCCCGGCACGCTGCCCGCCGGGGTGTTGCGCCACACCGCGTGCACGGAGCGGACGTCCGGCAGCACCTGGAGGGTGCGGTCGAGTGCCTCGGCGAGCCCGAACTCGGGCTGGTTGTCCCCGGTGAAGCGGTGGCTGTGGACCTGCTCGGCCTCGTCGACCAGCAGGTCGTTGGCCAGGGTCGCGTCCGACCGGCTCATCTCGAGCACCAGCGCCAGTTCACGCTGCTCGGACGAGCTGACCGGGATGCGGCCCGCGATGAGCGTGCCCGTGGTGAGCTCCACCGCTTCGTCGATGTGCGCGCGGGCGATCAGCTCGCGCGCTTCGGTCAGCGCGCTGTCGTCGATGCGGCCCGCCAGGGCCAGCAACAAGTTGTGCAGGCGCAGGGGCACCGAGAACCCGTCCATCGGCGGGCCGTCGTGAACCTCCACCATTGCTCTGCTCCTCCCAGCTCGCCTGGCGGCAACGAGCGTTAAGCGGCGACGAGTCGATTACCGGATCCCGCGGCACCGACGCAGACCAGCTCGGAGTTCGCGAGCGCGGCCCGGTGGTACCCGGGAAGGTCGAAGCGCGGAGGGATGACCTCGACGCTGGGCTCCTCGTCCCCCAGCACCCGCAGCACCCGCTGCAGCTCGCCGGTGAGCCTCGGGAGGCCCGACGTCGCCGTCACCAGCAGGACTCGCTTGGCCCCACCCTCACCGACCACACCGAGGTGTCGCCAGCTTTGCCGCACTTCCCCCACATCCGCGCGTCCTCGCAACGTTGCGTGGAGCAAGACGGACACAGAGTCGACGGAGTTCACCCATTCGGGCGCACTCTGCGTGAATGTGTACCTGGTCTCGGTGACGTCGTCTACCCCCAGGGTGGAACTCACCTGGTGCCAGTCGGCGCCGTGCGGGATGAGACCCGCGACGAGCAGGCGGTACTCGGTTTGGTCCAGATCGATCCTGTGCTTAAGCAAAGACCTGGGCAGGGTGCGCGCGAGCGTCCCCATGGCGCCTTCGCCGAGCCAGTCGCGGAACCGCCACAGCAGTTGGTCGGGCGTACGGCCCGCCAGCCGGATCAGCAGCTCGTGCAGGGACTGTTCGATGTCGGGGTCCATCACTTCACCTCCACGATCAGTTCGACCTCCACGGGCGCCCCGATGGGCAGCTCCGCGACGCCGACGGCCGAGCGGGCGTGCTTGCCTGCGTCGCCGAAGACCTCACCGAGCAGCTCGGACGCACCGTTGACCACGGCGGGCTGGCCGGTGAAGCCCTCCGCGGACGCGACGAAGCCGACCACCTTCACGATCCGCACCACCGAGTCGATGCCGACGAGGGCGTGCACCGCGGCCAGCGCGTTGAGCACGGAGGTGCGGGCGTGGCCCTTGGCCTCCTCGGGGCTGACCTCCGCGCCGACCTTGCCGGTCGCGGCGAGCGTGCCGTCGACGAACGGCAGCTGGCCGGACGTGTACACGTGCGAACCGCTCTGCACAGCCGGCACGTACGCGGCCAGCGGCGCGGCGACGCCGGGCAGCTCGATGCCGAGCTCCGCGAGCCGGGAACTCCAGGTCACGCGTCTCCCTCTCAGTTCTTCGGGCGCTTGAGGTACGCGACGTGCTGTTCGCCGCTCGGGTTCGGCAGCACGGTGACCAGCTCCCAGCCGTCCTCGCCCCACTGGTCGAGGATCTGCTTCGTCGCGTGGATCAGGAGGGGGACGGTGGCGTACTCCCATTTGGTGGCGCTCATGACCGGGGAGCGTAGCCAAGCGGGCAAGGGCGGTCATGGCCACCGCCGCCCAACGCCCTACCGCCCTGGGTGCACCCGTCCAGGTGAACGACTCACCGACCACAGGTGAATGTGGGCCACTTCACACGAGCGCGGGTCGCTAGCGTGGGCGGCGTGGAGACGTGGCGGATCGTCGCGACCGCCCTGCTCGCCACAGCCGGGCTGCCGCTCGTGCTCGTGGTGATGGCCAAGGTGCGCGACCGCGCGAACAGCTCGGCGCAGGTCGCGATCGGCGGTGCCGTGACGTTCACTGCGCTCGTGGTGGTGGGCGTGCTCACGCTGACCGTGCTGCCCGGCGCGCTCACCTGGATCCTCGTCGCGGCGACCGCGGCTGCGGTCGGCGTCATGGTGCTCGCCAGCTGAGAGCCGGTTTAGGGTTGACGGTGTGACCACACCCCCCGCCGGCTGGCCCGACGAGCTCACCCGGGCCCGGCTGCACTTCGTCACCGGCAAGGGCGGCACCGGCAAGACCACCCTCGCCGCGGCGCTGGGGCTGGCTCTCGCCCGCGAGGGCCGCCGGGTGCTGCTGATCGAGGTCGAGGGCCGCCAGGGCATCGCCCAGCTCTTCGACACGGAGCCGTTGCCGTACGCGGAGCAGCGCATCGCGTCCGTCCCCGGCGGGGGCGAGCTGCGCGCGCTGCACATCGACGTCGAGGCGGCGCTGCTCGAGTACTTCGAGATGTTCTACAACCTGGGCTTCGCCGGCCGGACGCTGCGCCGGATGGGCGCGATCGAGTTCGCGACCACGCTCGCGCCGGGCCTGCGTGACGTCCTGCTCACCGGGAAGATCAAGGAGTGCGTGGGCCGCACGGAGTCCGACGGTCGCCACACCTACGACGCGGTGGTGGTCGACTCACCGCCCACCGGCCGCGTGGTCAAGTTCCTCGACGTCACCAAGGCGCTCACCGACCTCGCCAAGACCGGCCCGATCCGCGGCCAGGCCGACGGCGTGGTGCGGCTGCTGCACTCCGGCGAGACCGTCGTGCACCTCACGACGCTGCTGGAAGAGATGCCGGTGCGCGAGACCGTGGAGGCCGTGGCCGAGCTCGACGGCGCGGACCTGCGGCCCGGCGCCGTGATGGTGAACCGCGTGCGCCCGCCGCGGCTGCCCGCGCGGTCGGTGACCGCGGCCGCCGACGGTCGCGTCGACGCCGGCCGCGTGCGCTCCGGCCTCGCGTCGGCCGGGCTTAAGCTGCCCGAGGAGATGCTCGACGCGCTGGTGGAGGAGACCGTGGAGCACGCCGTGCGCGTGGCCGCCGAGCAACGGGCGCGCGAGCAGCTCGCCGAGGCCGACCTGCCGACGCTGGAGCTGCCGGAGGTCACCGACGGCGTCGACGTGGCCGCGCTCTACGACCTCGCCGAAGCCCTGCTGGACCAGGGGGTGCGCTGATGACCACCACCGAGAGCGCCATCGACGTCGACGCCCTGCTCGACGACCCGGCCAACCGCGTGATCGTGTGCTGCGGCTCCGGGGGCGTCGGCAAGACGACCACCGCCGCGGCGCTCGCGCTGCGCGCCGCCGAACGCGGCCGGCAGACCGTCGTGCTCACGATCGACCCGGCGCGCCGCCTGGCGCAGGCGCTGGGCCTGCGGGAGCTGGGCAACCACCCGAGGCAGGTGCAGGTCGACGGGTTCGACCCCAAGGGCGAGCTGTGGGCGATGATGCTCGACATGCGCCGCACGTTCGACGACATGGTGCGCGTGCACGCCGGGCCCGAGCGGGCCGAGCAGCTGCTGCAGAACCCCTTCTACCAGACCATTTCCACGTCGTTCTCCGGTACGCAGGAGTACATGGCGATGGAGAAGCTAGGCCAGCTCGCCGCCACGGACGAGTGGGACCTGATCATCGTCGACACGCCGCCGAGCCGTTCGGCGCTCGACTTCCTGGACGCGCCGACGCGCCTGTCCAGCGCTCTCGACGGGCGCATGATCCGCCTGCTCACCGGACCTGCGAAGGCCGGCGGCTGGGGCCTGCGCAAGGTCGTCAGCGCCGGGTTCTCGATGTTCGCCAAGGCCGTGTCGACGATCATCGGCGGGCAGCTGCTGGCCGACGCATCGGCGTTCATGCAGGCCTTCGACAGCATGTTCGGCGGGTTCCGCGAACGCGCACGCAAAACGGCCGAGCTGCTGGGGTCCAGCGGCACGTCGTTCCTCGTGATCGCCGCGCCGGAGCCCGACGCGTTGCGCGAGGCGTCGTACTTCGTCGAGCGGCTGGCGGGCGAGTCGATGCCGCTCGCGGGGCTCGTCGCGAACCGGACGCACCCAGTGCTGGCACCGCTGTCGGCGTCGGAGGCGCTCGCGGCCGCGGAGTCGCTGCACCAGGGCGACACGAGCGCGCCGCTGGCCGAGGCCGTGCTCCGGCTGCACGCCGACCGCGTAGCCCTGGCCGAACGCGAGAACCGGCTGCTCTCGCGGTTCACGAAAGCACACCCGGAGGTGCCGTTGGTGCGCGTGCCGGCGTTGGCCGGCGACGTGCACGACCTCGAGGGCCTGCGCGACATCGGGGCGAAGCTGGCGAAGAACTCGTGAGCGCCGCGCGCCGGGCGTCCGGCGCGCGACCCTCACGACGGATCAGCTGACGCGTGCGCTCTCCAGCGCGTCGCGCTTGGCCGCTTCCAGCAGTTCGGTCCAGCTGATCACGTCCGGGCGCCGGCGCAGCAGCGCGCGACGCTCGCGTTCGGTCATGCCGCCCCAGACTCCGAAGTTGATCCGGCCGTCGAGCGCTTCGGCCAGGCACTCCGTGCGGACCGGGCACCCCAGGCACACGGCCTTCGCCCGGTTCTGCTCGGCCCCGCGCACGAAGAGCCCGTCGGGATCGGCGTCCCGGCACGAAGCGCTCACGCGCCAGCTCGACTGGTTGGTCTCCATACCCCCAGCTCCCTACCCTGGTGTTCGACACCAGCGGAGGCGAAGCTCCCGCTCCCACCCCCGCGAGCGTGTCTCCCTCTGCGTCCCACGTCGGTGACGGCACCTCCCCGGTGCCGCTGCCTCCGTTCGGCCCAGCACAGCTCCCTCTCGCGCTGGACCATCCGTCGGCAATTCTTCGTGAGACGTTGACGGACTGTAGGGGTCGTCGGTTCCCCCCGCCAAGCCCTAGCATGCATTCCGTTACCGGAAGTCACCTCTTGGGGTCCGTTTTGTCACGGTTGACCGGCACCGGCCGGCACCGGCCGGCACTGACCGCCACGCACGGGCGTGAGGGTCACGGCGGCACCACAGGCCTTCAGTACCCTGGCTGCGTGCGCAAAACGGACGGTCTCTTCAAGCTCATCGGCCTCTGTCTGCTCGCGGGGGTGCTCATCGCCGGAATCCTGTTCCCGGTGGTGGGCGCGGCCGGGGTGGCTTCGAACCAGGCGAGCGAGACGGTGGAGAAGACCTCGTCCGATCTCGCCGACATCCCACCGCCACTGGTGACGACGATCACCGACTCCGGCGGCAAGCCGATCGCGACGCTGTACGACCAGTACCGCATCCCGGTCGCGGCCGACCAGATCAACGAGGCCATGAAGTGGGCCCTGGTCTCGGTGGAGGACAAGCGCTTCTACGAGCACCACGGGGTCGACTGGCAGGGCACGCTGCGCGCCGCGGTGTCCAACAGCACCGGCGGCGACACGCAGGGCGCCTCGACGCTGACGCAGCAGTACGTCAAGAACTACCTGATCAACGTCGTCTACCGCAGCGACAAGGCCGGTCAGGAGAAGGCGCAGGAGCAGACGCTCGCGCGCAAGCTCAAGGAAGCGCGGATCGCGATCCAGCTCGAAACGAAGCTGTCGAAGCAGCAGATCCTCGCGGGGTACCTGAACGTCGTCGAGTTCTCGCGCCAGATCTTCGGCATCGGCGCGGCCGCGCACGCGTACTTCAACACCACGCCGGAACAGCTGACCGTGCCGCAGGCGGCGCTGCTGGCGGGCCTGGTGAACAACCCGATCAACAACGACCCGTGGAAGCACCCCGACAAGGCGACCGCGCGCCGCAACCTCGTGCTGGACCGCATGGTCGACAACCGCAAACTCGCGAAGGCCGACGCAGAGCGCTTCAAGGCCGAGCCGCTGGGTGTGGTTCCCGACGCGCCCGCGAAGCCCGCGTCGAACTGCACCGGCGCCGGCCCGGAGAACGGCTTCTTCTGCCAGTACGTCGAGGACTACCTCCTGAAGTCGGGCTTCACGAAGGACGACCTGTACACCGGCGGCTACACCATCAAGACCACGCTGGACGAAAAGGCCAACCACGAAGCCAAGGTCTCGGCCGAGACGCAGGTCAAGAAGACGCAGAAGAACGTGGCCAACACGCTTTCCCTGGTACGGCCCGGGAAAACGCGGCACGAAGTCGTGGCGCTGGCGGCGAACCGCGACTACGGGATCGACGCCGACGCGGGCCAGACCACCTACGCGCTGCCCTCGGGCGTCTACAACACCGGTGGCGCGGGGTCGAGCTACAAGATCTTCACCACGGCTGCGGTGCTGGACCGGGGGATCGCGGGGATCTACAGCAACATCCCGGTGGGCGACGGCTACGTGTCGCACGTGTTCCCGGGTGGTGGCGACCAATGCCCGCCGACCGGTCCGCCGCTGCGGTCGCGGTGGTACTGCGTGGGGAACGCCGGTCACTACGGTGCGTCCAACACGCTGCAAGGCGCGCTGGCGACTTCGCCGAACACCGCGTTCGTGGCGCTCGAAGACAAGCTGGGCAGCACCGGGCCGGGCATCGACATGGCGACCCGGCTCGGGATGAAGAACACCATGGCCAGCGACACCGGCGGTAACCCGGTCGACCCCAAGGACCCGAAGAGCGTGCCGCAGTCCAAGGCGTACGGCCCGACTGACAAGAGCCCCGGCTTCGGCGCGTTCACCCTGGGCTTCAGTCCGACCAGTGGTCTGGAACTGGCGAACGTCGCCGCCACGCTGCTGAGTGGCGGGGTCTGGTGCCCGCCCACACCGCTGGCCGGGATCACCGACCGCAACGGGAAAACCGTGCCGTACAAGGAAGAGGCCTGTCAGCAGGCGGTGCCGGAAGGCCTCGCGAACACCATGGTCGTCGGCATGAGCAAGGACGATCAGCCGGGTGGCACGTCCGCCGCGGCAGCCGCGGCCGTCGGCTGGAACCGCCCGATCCTCGGCAAGACGGGCACCACCCAGAACAACGGCTCCGCGACGTTCGTCGCCGGCACGCCCCAGATGGCCGGCGCCGCCATGGTGTTCCGCCCCGAAGGCGGCTCCGGCGGGCTCTGCTTCCGCTCCGTCGGCACCGTCACGACCTGCGGCACCGGCAACATGTTCGGCGGTAAGACCCCAGCCCAAACCTGGTTCGGCGCGATGACGAAGATCATGGAGGGGCAGCCGATCGCCCCATTGCCACCGGAGGATCCGAAGTACACCGGACGGTGATCGAACGCCGGCTGGGAGCCTCGGCTCCCGGCCGGCGTTTTTTCGGCCCGATCGGCAGCTGCCCGTTGCAGCAATTCCACGGCTAGACCGGGCCGCGGACCATCAGCCGGGAGTGGCAGTGGGGATCGCTTTTCTCTTCTTGGTCGAATTGTTCGCCACCTCGGTGATCCTGGCGGTGCTGCCGTGGCGTGGCCGCGTCAGAACTCGCGTGCTGGCGGCGATTCCACTCGGCTCGCTGGCTGTCGTGGCGTTCATCTACCTGGCGGACTGGAATGCGAAGTACTGGTCACCACTGGTGTGGCTCGTCACGTTCGGACCGGGTTCCCTGATCGCACTCGTTCGTCTTTCCCTGTTCCGGCCGCATTCGCGCGGCAGGCAGCCGAAATGAGGTTCGTAACGGTCTGAACGCGCACCCGCCCGACGATTCCCGAAGCAGCCGGACAGACAGTCGCCGCGATCACCTGGACGGCTGGGACGGTTTCGGCGGACAATGGGACTCCAGGGGGAGGAGCCGACATGGCGGCCATGATCGTGGTGTTGGCGCTCACGTTCGTACCGTCGATGGTGGTCGCGTGCTGGCCGGTCCGTTCGCCGCAGTGGCAGAAAGTCGTGCTGGGCCTGCACCTCTTCGCGTCGGTGGTGTTCCTCGCCGTGCTGTGGGCGTCGTTGTTCTGGTGGGTGGCGCTGTTCGCACCCGGCGCCGTGGTCGCGATCGTGCGGCTGTCGGTGATCTGGCGGCGGCAACCGCGTGGCGTCAGGGCTTGAACAGGATTAGCTGGTTGCACCACTCGTGTGCCGTCGCAGCAGGTGCGGTAGTCGTCGGTGACGGGGGCGGTGCGGCCGAGGCTACAGGCGTGGGCGGCGGCCGGCGCGCCGGCCGCCTGCGTCACCAAAGCGGCCTCGCGCGACGACGCCAGGGGTCTCGTCGCGATCACGTTCGGGAGATCTCCGCCACGCATCGGAAGCTGGCGAGCACGCAGCGTGATCAGCGCAGCGGGGTGTCCCCGCGCCGACGCGGACCACGATCGAACACGTATCCTCGCGTCGTGCGCACGCTCAGTAACACCAGCACCGTCAAGAAGCTCACGGTGGGGACCGTCGCCCTCGGGACCGCGACCCTCGGTTACGCCGTGGGGGTGGAGCGGCGGCGGTTCACACTCCGGACGGCCGAGCTGCCGGTCCTCGCGCCCGGGTCGAAGCCGTTCACGATCCTGCACGTCTCCGACCTGCACATGCTGCCCGGACACCGCGCGAAGCAGCGCTGGGTCGCGGCGCTCGACCAGCTCGAACCCGACCTCGTCGTGAACACCGGCGACAACCTGTCGCACCGCACGGCCGTGCCGTCGGTGCTGCGCGCGCTCGGCCCGCTGCTCGACCGGCCCGGCGTGTTCGTCTTCGGCAGCAACGACTACTACGCGCCCAAGCCCAAGAACCCCGCGCGCTACCTCATGCCGAAGGGCAAGAAGAAGCGCATCCACGGCACCAAGCTGCCGTGGCGCGACCTGCGCGCCGCATTCGTCGAGCACGGCTGGACCGACCTCACGCACGTGCGCCGCACCATCGACGTCGGTGGCCGGGCTGTGTTCGCCGCCGGTCTCGACGACCCGCACCTGCACCGCGACCGCTACAGCGAGATCGCGGGCGCGGCCGACGCGAGCGCCGTCGTGCGCCTCGGCGTCACGCACTCGCCCGAGCCGCGTGTGCTCGACCCGTTCGCCACCGACGGCTACGACCTCGTCCTCGCCGGCCACACCCACGGCGGCCAGCTGCGCGTGCCCGGCTACGGCGCGCTGGTCACCAACTGCGAGCTCGACCGCACCCGCGCCCGCGGCGCCTCCCGCTGGGGCGCGCACATGTGGCTGCACGTCTCCGCGGGTCTCGGCACGTCGCCGTACGCACCCGCTCGCTTCGCCTGCCCGCCGGAGGCGAGCCTGTTGACGCTGGTCCCGCGCGGCGTCAGCCCGGAAGACGACCTAAAGACAACCCCGCGCAAGGCCGCCAAGACCGTCCGCTAAACTTCTCCACGACCCGTTAAGCAGTACCTCGGGGTGTGGCGCAGCTTGGTAGCGTGCCTCGTTCGGGTCGAGGAGGTCGTGGGTTCAAATCCCGCCACCCCGACGAGTAAGTCCGGAGGCCCCTTGTCCGCGGAAAGCGCGGACAAGGGGCCTTCCTCGTGTGTCTTCTGGGGGTCGGACCCCCAGGCCCCCGCCAGGGAGGGCTTCGCCCCCCTGGACCCCCGGCGCGGTTGCGTTGCGTTGTCAGGGCTCGTTCCGTGGTGGTCGCCGGTCGGTGATCGGCAGGGTGTTGGTGTTGTCCGACATGGTGCTCAGCATGAGGCCGAAGTCGAACGCGGGCGTCCCCGGTACGTGGGCTGCGCGAGGCGTTCGTTGGCTGCGCGGGTGCGGGTGCGTGGTCGTCGGTGCGGGGCGCGGCGTTCGTTGGCTGCGCGGGTGCGGGTGCGTGGTCGTCGGTGCGGGGCGCGGCGGGCGTGTGCGTGCTTCCGCCGGAGGTTCGCGGGCTGGGCGAGCGGGCTAGCGGGTGGCGGTGAGTTCAGTCCAGCACTGGAGGAAGTCGCCGGGGCCGGCGGTGCGCGTCCAGGAGTAGGCGGAGCGGGCGGCGGACGTCAGCTGGTCGCGATCGGGGTGCGCGGGGTCGGCCAAGGCCGTGGCCAGCGCGTTTTCGACGAAGGTGGCCAGGTCGCGGTAGGCCAGGTCGGAGCGGTGGCGGGTGCGCGGGACGACCGCGGTGAAGCCGGCTTCGGAGACCTGGTCGGCGATGGCGCGGCCGGCGAACG